>NZ_JARGNB010000001.1 GCF_030167915.1 Aquabacterium humicola
CAGCTTGAAGGCCTGCAGACCCTCACCGATACTGCCCCCACTCGGCTGCCCGCTGTGGCGCGCTGAGTACCGTGCGTCTCAGCCTTGTCCGGGCTGTGGACCTACACCACGGGTTGGGACGCGACCAGCGGGTCGCTCCCATTGGCCTTGCCGGATCCATACGCGCGATCTTTTCTCGGTCCGACAGCGACTTCGTCACGACATCGAACGTTTCGATGGCGTCATTGGCAATCTCGTGGTAGGTCGATGGCCCGAGGAGGATGGATCGACGTTTGGACAGGAACGCGGACTCCTGCAATGGTGAAAGATCGTATGCGCTCATGGATCGAGTCGAGGCTATTTGCTCAAGATGGTGTCGGGCAGCGCAACCAGTGGTGGCTGAACTTCGTGATGGTGCCCTTGAGGCTTTTCGTGACGATGCTTCTGCCTGCCAGTCACCATGAGGATCCAGCGCGCGTAGGGCGGGGTCGAGATGTCGTCGAGTAGCAGGTTCTTCCAGTAGCGCTTGACTTGGCGATTGAGTTCCAGTCCTTGTGGCGTCAATCGCTCGTCGGGCAGCGACTTGTAGATCCAAAGGTGACTCATCTGCACCCCCTTGGTCTTCGTCTCCGCCAACCCCGATTGCCCCGGCTTCTTCTTCAAGGCGTCATCGGCCGTCTTGCCGTCGATCTTCGTCTTGGTGGACACGCCATCGCGCTTGTCGTTCTCGAAGATGTTGGGCACGGGCTTGTCGCCGGCCGCCGTGGCCGGCGTGGGGTTGCTGGCCTCGTCTGCACTGAGACTTGCCAGTTGCGTCCGGATGTCCTCTGGCAGCGCCTGCAGGAATCCGAAGGCACCTAGCAGGCTGCTCTTGGTCTCGCCGATCACGCCTGGTCGCGTCGTGCTGCCTTGCTGGACCCAGACGTGGTCGATGCCTTGGCGTCCCGGACGATCGGTTTCCTCCCACAAGCGGCCGCCATTGTTGGCCTTCTTGAGATTGCGCTTGCTGCGGGCCACCCAGTAGTCGGCCATGTGCTCGCCTGGCACGCCGGTCCGGAAGTCCTGTTTCTTCTTTGCCGCTCGACGCTGCTCGGTGCGTGGCTTATCGGGCGTGGAAGTCGGCTTGTCGCTACGGTCCCGCTTCACGTCCTTCGGGCCGATCTTCGGGTCAGCGCCGGCAGCGCGCCCACCACCACCGGATGCGCTCGAAGGCGCCGATGACTTGGCGGGCGTTCCATGTGCAGTGCTGCTCGGCACCTTGTCGCCCAGCGCCTTGTTCCACATCGCCTTGAGCTCGACGATGGCCTCGTCGAGCATCTTCGGCGCCTGCTTGCGCATCTGCTTCAGCTGCTCGATGAGCAGGTTCACTTCGCCGCGCCCCATGACCGTCTTCACGACCCATGAGTCGAGGCCATCGATGAACGAGGCAATCACCTTGTCGAAGCTGCCCCTGACGGTGCTCGCGACCTGGCCCCAGTTGATGTCGCGAAAGAAGCGATCGACGTTGCCGCGGATCGCCGGCGACAGGCCATCGAGGATGCGAGGCAGCGAATCGCCACGCTTCAGCAGCCTGAATGTCGTCTTCAGCGCATCACCGGCGGCGGGAATGCAGCCGACAAGGGTGATGGCCATCTCGAGCCATGCCATTGGGTTGCCCGGCGCGCCGGCAATGGCGATGACGCCGAGCACGATGTCCCTCACGTCCATCGCCTGGCCGATACCCGGAACGACCCCGAGAATGCCGGAAACGATGATCTGCGAGGGCGAGTCGCCCGCGCCGGTGACGATGCCCTTGAGCCACGTCCCCACGTCGTCGTCAGCCGCCTTGACGGCGCCCTTGACTGCAGCGGTCGTTGCCGTCATGCCTTGCCCTCGCCGCCTTCGGGATGCTCGGCTCGGTAGTCCTCGTACTTCAGCGCCTGCTCGGCCGGCGAATCGGTGCGGTAGTCGTCGATGTACATCTCCACGTCTTCGCTGATCGTGCCGCCTTCTTCGCCGACGGTTCCGAACATGGCGGCGATCTCGTCGGGAAAGTAATCGTCCTGCAGCGCGGCCATCTCCATGTCGCTGAAGGCCTGCAAGCGCTGCGCAGCCTCCTCCGCGTTGGCGACTGCGGAGCTGCCGAAGAAGGGGTTCGGCTTGCGCTCGCGCCGCGGCTTGGGGGCTTCGGCCGACTCGTTGAACGTGACCGTGTAGGGCTCATAGGGCACCCCGTCGAGGCGCGCGAAACCCCGGGCGTCGAGCTTGCCCCTGATCATGATCCCGCTGTCGAAGCGGATCGTGTAGTCGGCACCCGCCATCGGCACGGCAGCAACGTCGCGGTAGTTGAGTTCGATCCAGTGCTTCTGATTCGCCGGGTTCGGCAGGTTCGGCAGCTCGGGACTGCCACCCCCCGCCGGCATGAACTCGTGCGTGCTCATCGGCGCCGAGAACAGCCCCGGCATCGTGAACGTGATGTCCCCGCCCTCCAGCACGATCGAGCTCTCGCCGTCGCGCAGCTCGATGCGGTTCTTCGCATCGATGTGGATCTCGTCGTTGACCGAGATCACGGTCAGTTCCTGGTCGGCCAGCAGCTGCATCGCGTCGGTGTGCGCGCGCAGGGACACCGGCCCGCTGGCGGCGAAGGCCTTGACGCCGCCTTCGTGGGCGTAGAGGCTGGTGGTGCGGCCGGAGACGGACGAGAAGGTGTGCGCGGCGGTCTGCTGCAGGTCGCCGTGGGCGGTGACCGTGAGGTCCTGGCCGGACATCGCGGCGATCTGCGCTTCGGTGGCGAAGGCGGTGCTGGCGGTCGCGTCGAGCGCGATCACCGGGTCGGCGAAGGCGTGCACCGGGTCGGTGTCGCCGCGCTGCGCGTCCTGCTGCCGTGCGGGCTGGCCGCCGACGGCGCCCTCGTGCCTGCCGCGTTGCGCCAGGTCGATCGCATCGCCGAACCGCTGCATCGCCTGCTGTGCATCGTGCGTCGACAGGCCGTGGGCCTGGCCGTGGCGCGCCGCGGCTGTGAGCGTCTGGCCCAGCGCGCGCGCCGCCGTGAGCTTGCCCGCGGCCTCGTCGGCATCCATCTGCGTCGACTGCGCCGAGCCGTGGCTGCCGCTGCGCGCTGCCGTGCTGACCAGCAGCCCCTTGGCCGCACGCAGGCTCATCCAGGCCTGGCAGGCCATCTCGAAGCCCGAGCCGCGCCACGGGCCACGCTGCGCCGACGTCGAAGGCTGCTGGATCAGGTGGCCGAGGCCGACTTCGGCGGCGGTGTAGCTGCACAGCAGGCGCACGCGCATCTGGCCGGTGGCGTCGTCGAGCACCAGCTGGTTGAAGCCGGCGCCGTCGAGCGCATGCGTGAGAAGGCCGGAGATCACGCCGGGGTGGTTGATGCCCGAGTCGACGCCGGCGGCGTAGGGCGGCCGGTCGGGGCCGTTGTAGAGGCTGCCGACGATCAGCGGGCGGTCGATGTCGCCTTCGACGAACTGCACCGCCACCTCGGTGCCGAGGCGCGGCGTGAAGACCGCGCCCCAGTTCGCGCCGGCGGCCGGCAGCGCGACCCGGACCCAGGTGCCGGAACGCTCGTCGCCAGGCGCGTTGCCCTGGGCATCGGCGCTGCTGCTGTCGTGCGCCAGGCCCCCGGGCAGCGGCGCCACGCCGCGCTGCCACGGGAACTGGATCTTCACGCGGTGCTCGCGCTCGGTGGTCAGCGGCTCGCCGGGCACGCCGACGACCAGCGCCGTCTGCAGCCCCGGCGCGGTGGGCTTGCGCACGAAGCGCGGCACGACCGGTGCCGCCGATGGCGCGGCGTGGAAGTGGTTGCGGTAGGTCCCGCGTTCCAGGTCCGACAGCTGCAGCAGCTTCGCGGCCTGCGCGCCGAGGTTGTTGGTCGCGTGGTGCTCGATGGCGAGCAGCGTGAATTGATTGTCGGCGCGCGCGTGGCTCACCGTCTGCGCCGTCGAGGCACCGTACAGCGCATGGTCGACCAGCGTGAAGCGCCGGCCGGCCTCGAAATGGCGCGTGCTGCCCTGGCCCTCGAAGCGCTTGACGTCGAGCTCCAGCGCCTGCAGAGCAAGCCCGGCGGCGCGTTCGGCATGCGCCGGGTCGCGGTAGCGGTAGGCGCCCGCGCCGTCGTAGACCTCCAGTGCGGGCAGCTCGCCCAGCTCGAGCGCGCTGGCGATCTCGGCGCCCGTGCCGGCCAGGTGCTTGTAGTTCCACGACCCCAGGCTCACCGCGTTGGCCTGCAGCGAGCGACGCGTGGCGAAGGCGGTGATCGCATCGCGCTGGCCGGGCTCGTTCGCCGTGGGGTGCTGCGACGTGAAGCGCGCTTGGCCCAGCGATGGCCGCTCGGCCAGCCGGTCCGTGATCACCAGCGTGTGCAGTGCGCTCTTCGCGAGGCTCAGGTCGGCGCCGGAGTCGTCGTGCTCGAAGTGATAACTCAGGCCTTCCTCGGCCAGCAGGCGTGTCACGAATTGCAGGTCGCTCTCGCGGTACTGCACGCACAGGCTGCGTTCGTGCAGCGGTTCAGCGAGCTCGAAGCGGAAGTTGGCCTGCGGGTAGTCGGCGAAGACGTCCTCGACGATGGCGCGGGCGTCCCGGTCCTGCCAGACGAAGCAGTCGCGGCGCAGCGCCAGGAACTGCAGCCAGGGCCGCATCACGAGGCGGTATCGCGCCAGGCCACCGTCGGCCCCCAGCTGCGCGGCTTCGGTGACGTAGCCGTGCCACGGCTTGTACGAACCATTCGGCTGTAGCAGCCGCACGCTCATCTGCTCGCCGATGACGGTCTTGAGCTCGAAGTAGGCGGACGTGCTGACCGCCTCCACCACCAGCTCGAAGGGCTGGCTGACGGCGTCGCGCATCACCAGGCGCTCGGGCACCAGCGCCAGCTGCGGCAGCGCGGTGGCCATCTGCAGCAGGCGGCCGCGCTGGTCGATCAGCGCGGCGAAATCGAGGCGGCTGCTCAGCGCCTTCAGCGGTTGCAGCATCGCGCCGAGCACATCCGGCCCCGCGCCCAGCCATGCCCCCGCATCCATTGCCCGCCCTCTCTCTTCGACGATGGGCGCGCATTGTGGACAGGGCTGGCCAACCGCCAACCCCTAAAGCCGATGGCCTGGTTACGCGGCGTTCGTGTAGGCGCGGGGCGCGGCGGGCACCTGGGGGGCACGAACGAAACCCAGTCGCGGGCGCCGGGCCTGCAGGCGTTTGTGGTGGATCAGCGTGCGGGTGCGGCTCATGGTCGGTCTCCGGTTCGAATGCCTGCAGCATCCGACGTGCCCGTTGCAGTGCCGTTCCTGCGACAGGTCGACACGTTTCGACTGTTGCGCGCGCAGCGGCAGAATCGGCGCGTGATGAATTCATGGTCTGCCGTTCCGGTTGCGCTGCTGCTCGGCGCTGCAGTCGCGCCGCTGCCCGCGCAGGCCCAGCACCGCCATGGCGCGGTGCGCCTGGAGATCGCGGTCGAAGCGGCGTCGCTGGACGTGGCGCTCGATGCGCCGCTGGACGCGCTGCTCGGCTTCGAGCGGGCGCCGCGCACGGCCGCCGAGCGGGCGCAGGTCGATGCGATGTTCGCGGCGCTGAAAGCCGTGCCGCCGCCGCTGGCGGCGCCGGGCTGCACGCTGCAGAGCGCGGAGGCGGCGTCCGACGTGGTCAAGCCCGGCGCAAAAGCCGCGGAGCACGCCGACCTGCAGGCGCGATGGCGCTTCGCCTGCCGCGATGCCGCTTCGCTGCGCGCGCTGGACATCGGCGTGTTGATGAAGGCTTTTCCGCGCATCGCCCAGGTGGAGGCTGACGTCGCCACGGCGTCGGGGCAGTTCCGCGTGGCGCTGAAAAGGCCGGCGACCGAGCTGCGCTGGGGCCGCTGAGGGCGGCGCGCGGGTCTGTACACCCGGGAAAGGCCCGATCCCGACCGGCTTGCCCCGCCCGGGCCGGGCCTCTAGCATCGGCGACATTGGACGACCGACCGGTCGGTCAATCGTCCGGGCGGTGGTTGCCCGGGCGACCCTTCGTCCGGCCTGTGTCCGGTGCTCCAGGAGATGGACCGATGCCCGTCAAGCAATCCCGTGCCGAAGAGCTCGAGCCGATCGAACGCGCCAGCCGCGATCAGATCGAGGCGCTGCAGCTCGAGCGGCTGCAGGCGATGCTCGCGCGGGTCTACGACCGTGTGCCGCACTACCGCCAGGCCTTCGACGCCCACGGCGTGCACCCCTCGGACTGCCGCGCGCTCGCCGACCTCGCGAAGTTCCCGTTCACCACCAAGGCCGACCTGCGCGCGCACTACCCGTTCGGCCTCTTCGCGGTGCCGCGCGAGCAGGTGGCGCGCGTGCACGCGTCGTCGGGCACCACCGGCAAGCCCACCGTCGTCGGCTACACGCAGAAGGACATCGACACCTGGGCGCAGCTGATGGCGCGCTCGCTGCGCGCGTCGGGCCTGCGGCCGGGCGACCTGGTGCACGTGGCCTATGGCTACGGCCTCTTCACCGGCGGCCTGGGGGCCCATTACGGCGCCGAGCGCCTGGGCTGCACGGTGATCCCGATGTCCGGCGGCCAGACCGAGAAGCAGGTGCAACTGATCAACGACTTCCGGCCCGACGCGATCCTCGTCACGCCGAGCTACATGCAGGTGATCATCGAGGAGTTCCGGCGCCAGGGGCTGGACCCGCGCGCCATGTCGATCTCGGTCGGCGTCTTCGGCGCCGAGCCGTGGACCGAGGCGATGCGCGCCGAGATCGAGGCGGGCGCCGACATCGACGCGGTCGACATCTACGGCCTGTCCGAGGTGATGGGCCCCGGCGTCGCCAACGAGTGCATCGAGAGCAAGGACGGCCCGGTGATCTGGGAGGACCATTTCCTGCCCGAGATCATCGACCCCGACACCGGCGCGGTGCTGCCCGAAGGCAGCGAGGGCGAGCTCGTCTTCACCACGCTGACCAAGGAAGCGCTCCCGCTGGTGCGCTACCGCACGCGCGACCTGACGCGTCTGCTGCCGCCGACCGCGCGCAGCATGCGCCGGATGGCCAAGCTGGTCGGCCGCAGCGACGACATGCTGATCATCCGCGGCGTCAACCTGTTCCCGACGCAGGTCGAGGAGCTGGTGCTCGCGCACGGGCAGCTGGCGGGCCAGTACCAGCTGGTCGTCAGCCGCGAGGCGCTGCTCGACGAGCTGACCGTGCGCTGCGAGCTGCTGCCCGAACATGCCGGTGCCGACCGCGCGGCGATCGGCGAGGCGCTGGCGCAGCGCATCAAGAACCTGATCGGCGTCAGCGCGGCGGTGGACATCGGCCTGCCGGAATCGATCGAACGCACGCTGGTCGGCAAGGCGCGCCGCGTGGTCGACAAGCGGCCCCGCTGAAAACTCGCCGCATGGCCCGCGTCCGCAGCGCCGCTTTCGACGACCAGCGCGAGACCATCCTCGCGCAGGCGGCCGCGCTCTTTGCGCGTCAGGGCTACACGGCGACCTCGATGAACGAGGTCGCCGCGGCCTGCGGCATCTCCAAGCCCACGCTCTACCACTATGTGCGCGACAAGCACGAGCTGCTGCTGTCGGTGGCCGAGGCGCATGTCGCGCGGCTGGAGGCGCTGGTGGCCGCGGTGGCCGTCGAGCAGCTGGCGCCGCGCGCGCGCCTGCAGGCGCTGGTGTCGCGCTTCGTGCTCGCCTACGCCGACGCGCAGCACGAGCACCGCGTGCTGACCGAGGACGTGAAGTTCCTCGATGCCGAGGCGCGCGAGCGCGTGCTCGCCGGCGAGCGCCGCGTCGTCGCCGCGTTCGCCGACGCGGTGCACGCGCTGCGGCCCGAGCTCGCCGAGGCGGCGCTCGCGAAGCCGCTCGCGATGCTGCTGTTCGGCATGATCAACTGGATGTTCACCTGGCTGAAGCCGGGCGGACGCTACGACCACGCGGCGATGGCGCCGGTGGTGGTCGACCTGTTCCTCGGCGGTCTCGGGGCCGTGCAGGCCCCGGGCCCGCAGTCCGCTTCCGCGGCCGCCCGACGTTCGACGATGACCACGAAGAAGGAGACCCTGCTGTGAAGACCATCCGCACGCTGCTTGCCGCCGCGGCGCTCGCCGCCGTCGCGCTGACCCCGCTGCCGGCGCGCGCCGACATCAACGTCGGCGTCACCGTCTCGGCCACCGGCCCGGCGGCTTCGCTCGGCATCCCCGAGAAGAACACGATCGCCCTGATGCCGAAGGAAATGAGCGGCCACAAGGTGAACTACATCGTGCTCGACGATGCGTCCGACACCACCGCCGCGGTGGCCAACGCGCGCCGCTTCATCACCGAGAGCAAGGTCGACGTGATCATCGGCTCGACGACGACGCCGAACTCGCTGGCGATGATCGACATCGTCGCCGAGAGCCAGACGCCGATGATCTCGATGGCCGCGTCGGCGCGCATCGTCGAGCCGGTCGATGCCAAGCGGCGCTGGGTGTTCAAGACGCCGCAGAACGACATCATGATGGCGCTGGCGATCGCCACCCACATGGCCGACAACGGCATCAAGTCGGTCGGTTTCATCGGCTTCGCCGACGCCTACGGCGAGGGCTGGCTGCAGGAATTCGGCAAGGCCGCTGGCCTGAAGAGCATCCAGATCGTCGCCACCGAGCGCTACAACCGCACCGATTCGTCGGTTACCGGCCAGGTGCTGAAGCTGGTCGGCGCCAACCCGCAGGCGGTGCTGATCGCCGGCTCCGGCACGCCGGCCGCGCTGCCGCAGAAGGCGCTGAAGGAGCGCGGTTACGCCGGCCGCATCTACCAGACGCACGGCGTCGCGAACAACGATTTCCTGCGCGTCGGCGGCAAGGACGTCGAGGGCACGCTGCTGCCGGCCGGCGGCGTGCTGGTGGCCTCGCAGCTGCCCGACGGCCACCCGGTGAAGAAGACCGCGCTGCACTACGTGCGCACCTACGAGGCGGCGCACGGCCCGGGCTCGGTGTCGACCTTCGGCGCGCATGCCTGGGACGCCGGCCTGCTGCTGCAGGCCGCGGTGGCGTCGGTCGGCAAGACCGCGGAGCCGGGCACGCCGGCGTACCGCGCCGCGCTGCGTGATGCGCTGGAGCGCGTGCGCAACGTCGCCGGCGCGCACGGTGTCTTCAACATGTCGCCGAACGACCACCTCGGGCTCGACCAGCGCGCCCGCGTGATGGTGAAGATCGAGAAGGGCGGCTGGGTCTACCAGCCCTGAGTCCCGCGGTGCCCGGGCCGGCGGGGCAGGGCGTCCGCCGCCCGGGGCTTCAGGTGACCGGCCCCTGCCGCCAGGCCGCCGGCCTGGCCATGGCCTCGCGGTACCAGACATGGAAGTGGCGCATGCCGTCTTCCATCGGGCTCTGGTACGGCCCGGCCTCGTCGTCGCCGCGCTCGAACAGCGCCTTGCGGCCGGCGTCCATGCGCTCGGCGATCTCGTCGTCCTCGATGCAGGTCTCCATGTAGGCGGCCTGCTCGGCCTCGACGAACTCGCGCTCGAACGCCGCGATCTCCTCGGGGTAGTAGAACTCGACGACGTTGAGCGTCTTCTGCGGGCCCTTGGGATACAGCGTGGACACCACCAGCACGTGCGGATACCACTCGACCATGATGTTCGGGTAGTAGGTCAGCCAGATCGCGCCCTGCTTCGGCGGCTGGCCGCCGTTGAACTTCAGTACCTCGTCGTGCCAGCGCTGGTAGGTCGCGCTGCCAGGTTTCTTCAGGTCCTGGTGGATGCCGACGGTCTGCACCGAGTGGTGGCGGCCGAATTCCCACTGCAGGTCGTCGCAGCTGACGAAGCGGCCGAGGCCCGGGTGGAACGGGCCGACGTGGTAGTCCTCGAGGTAGACCTCGATGAAGGTCTTCCAGTTGTAGTTGCACTCGTGCATGTGCACCTTGTCGAGCACGTAGCCGCTGAAGTCGAGCGCCGCGCGCGGGCCGATGCCGCCCAGGTCGGCGGCCACGTCGCGGCCGTTGTCCTCGAAGACCAGGCCGTTCCAGGTGCGTACCGGGTAGTTGTTCAGGTGCAGGCACGGGTCCTGGTCGAAGTGCGGCGCGCCGAGCAGCTGGCCCTTCAGGTCGTAGGTCCAGCGGTGCAGCGGGCAGACGATGTTCGAGCGCGTATGGCCGCGGCCCTTGAGCATCACGGCCTGGCGATGGCGGCAGACGTTCGAGATCAGCTCGACGCCCTGCGGCGTGCGCACGAGCGCGCGCCCTTCGCCTTCCTGCGGCAGCGCGTAGTAGTCGCCGACCTCGGGCACCGCCAGCGCGTGCCCGAGGTAGCGCGGACCGTGCTGGTAGATGAGCTCCATCTCGCGACGAAACACCTCGTCGGCGAAATAGGTCGATACGGATAGTTGCGTCAGGGGCCGCGCGAGGGTGCGCGACGCCAGAGCTTCGAGACTGATGCTCAGGTCCGACATGATCCCCAGGATCTCCAAAAGGATGTCATACCCCCCACCCGGTGGCCCCGCGGGATGGGTTTGTTCAACGGTGATGGAAATCGGCCGCTCCGGACTGTTCGCGTACTGCTGTGCGTCCTGCTCGGAAAGTGGGGTGTCCTGCGACACCCCCGGGCGACCGAGCCGCGGATTGTAGCCGGGGGGTTCGGCCGGGTCCTGGTGCCGCCTTGACTAGTCGCCGGCCCCCAGGGGTTTCCTGGAGGCCAGCGACTAAAATCGCGCCCTTCGTCCCCAACACTCCCCGATGACCGAGCTGCCGACCCCGGGCGCCGAAGCGCCGCGCTACGAAGACGCGCTGGCCGAACTGGAACGCCTGGTGCAGGCGATGGAAGGCGGCCAGATGCCGCTGGACCACCTGCTGGACAACTACCGCCGCGGCGTCGAGCTGCTGGCGCTGTGCCGCGAGCGGCTGCAGGCCGTCGAGGCCCAGGTGCAGGTGCTCGAGCAGGGCCAGCTGAAGGAATGGACCCCGGAGCCATGACCCACCCCCGTAGCGCCTTCGGCGCCTCCCCCTCAAGGGGGCGCCGCCAGCGGCCCGGCAGAGCCGGTTCCGCGGCGTCCGCTTGGCTGCATTGCGAGAGCATCAGATGAGGGAAGATGACTTCGCCGCGTGGATGCGTCAGGCGCTGCAGGAAGTCGAACGTGCCTTGGAGCGCTGGGTGCCGGCCGAGGCGCCGGCGGGGCTGGGCGAAGCGATGCGCTACGGCGTGCTCGATGGCGGCAAGCGGCTGCGGCCGCTGCTGGTGCGGGCGGCGGCCGAGGCGGTGGACGGGGCACCGGAGGCCGCGCTGCGTGCCGGCGTGGCGGTCGAACTGATCCATGCGTATTCGCTGATGCACGACGACATGCCCTGCATGGACAACGACGTGCTGCGCCGGGGCAAGCCGACGGTGCACGTGCGCTATGGCGAAGCCGGCGCGATGCTCGCGGGCGACGCGATGCAGGCGCTGGCCTTCGAGGTGCTGACGCCCGAGGACGCATCCCTGGCACCCGCGCTGCAGGCGCGCCTGTGCGCGCTGCTGGCGCGTGCCGCGGGCCACGCCGGCATGGCGGGCGGCCAGGCGATCGACCTCGCGAGCATCGGCAAGCCGCTGGGCGAGGCGCAGCTGCGCGACATGCACCACCGCAAGACCGGTGCGCTGCTGCAGGCCAGCGTGTTGATGGGCGCGGCCACCGGCGCCGCCACGCAGGACGCCTGGAAGGCGCTGGCCGACTACGGCGACGCGATCGGCCTGGCGTTCCAGGTCGTCGACGACATCCTCGACGTCACACAGGCCTCCGACAAGCTGGGCAAGACCGCCGGCAAGGACCTGGACCAGGACAAACCGACCTACGTCACCGTGCTCGGCCTCGAAGCCGCCCGCGCCGAAGCGAAACGCCTGCATGCGCAGGCACTCGCCGCGCTGGCGCGCAGCGGCCTGGCCGATTGCGATCACCTGCGGCTGCTGGCCGACATGGTGGTCGAGCGCGAACACTGAAAGCCGCCATGGGCACCTCGTCGTTGCTGCAGAAGATCGAATCCCCCGCCGACCTGCGGCGCCTGTCGCGTGCCGAGCTGCGCACGCTGGCCGGCGAACTGCGCGAGTTCGTGCTCGACAGCGTCAGCCGCACCGGCGGCCACCTGTCGTCGAACCTCGGCACCGTCGAGCTGACCATCGCACTGCACTACGTCTTCGATACGCCGAACGACCGCATCGTCTGGGACGTCGGCCACCAGACCTACCCGCACAAGATCCTCACCGGCCGGCGCGACCGCATGGGCTCGCTGCGCCAGCTCGGCGGCCTGTCCGGCTTCCCGCGCCGTGACGAGAGCGTGTACGACACCTTCGGCACCGCGCATTCGTCGACCTCGATTTCGGCCGCGCTCGGCATGGCGCATGCCGCCAAGCTCAAGGGCGAGAACCGCCGGGCGGTGGCGGTGATCGGCGACGGCGCGCTCACCGGCGGCATGGCCTTCGAGGCGATGAACCACGGCGGCGCGCCGCACGGCGTCGGCCCGGCCGACGTGCTGGTGATCCTCAACGACAACGACATGTCGATCTCGCCGCCGGTCGGTGCGCTGAACAAGCACCTCGCGCGGCTGATGAGCGGCAAGGCCTACAGCGCGGTGCGCGAGGGCGCGAAGAGCGTGCTCAAGGGCACGCCGCTGTACGAGTTCGCCAAGCGCTTCGAGGAGCACACCAAGGGCATGGTGGTGCCGGGCGCGATCTTCGAGGAACTGGGCTTCACCTACGTCGGCCCGATCGACGGCCACGACCTCGACTCTCTGATCCCGACGCTGGAGAACCTGCGCGAGGCCAAGGGCCCGCAGTTCCTGCACGTGGTGACGAAGAAGGGCTACGGCTACAAGCTGGCCGAGGCCGACCCGGTGAACTACCACGGCCCGTCGAAGTTCGACCCCGCGGTCGGCCTGCAGAAGCCGGCCACCGCGCCGAAGCCGACCTTCACCCAGGTCTTCGGCCAGTGGCTGTGCGACATGGCGGCGGCCGACGAGCGGCTCGTCGCGATCACGCCGGCGATGCGCGAGGGGTCGGGCCTGGTCGAGTTCGAGAAGCGCTTTCCGAAGCGCTACTACGACGTCGGCATCGCCGAGCAGCATGCCGTGACCTTCGCCGCCGGCCTCGCCTGCGAGGGCCTCAAGCCGGTGGTGGCGATCTATTCCACCTTCCTGCAGCGCGGCTACGACCAGCTGATCCACGACGTCGCGATCCAGAACCTGCCGGTGACCTTCGCGCTCGACCGCGCCGGCATCGTCGGTGCCGATGGCGCGACGCACTGCGGCGCCTTCGACATCGCCTACCTGCGCTGCATCCCGAACATGGCGGTGCTGACGCCGGCCGACGAGGCCGAGTGCCGGCGCGCGCTGAGCACCGCGTTCCGGCGCGCGCAGCCGGCGGCGGTGCGTTACCCGCGCGGCGCGGGGGTCGGCAGGCAGCCGGAAGCGACCCTCGAGGAGCTGCCGTGGGGCCGCGGCGAGGTGCGGCGCACCTCGTCGATCGCCGCGGGGGCCGGCAAGCGCATCGCGCTGCTGGCCTTCGGCACCCTGCTGTACCCGGCGCTGGAGGCCGCCGAGAAGCTCGACGCGACCGTTGCCAACATGCGCTTCGCCAAGCCGCTGGACACCGCGCTGGTGGCCGAGCTCGCGCGCACGCACGATGCGCTGGTGACGGTCGAGGAAGGCTGCCTGCCCGGCGGCGCCGGCAGCGCGGTCGGCGAGTGCCTGCATGCCGCGGGGCTGGCGACGCCGCTGCTGTCGCTGGGCCTGCCCGATGCCTTCATCGAACACGGCGATCCCGTCAAGCTGCTGGCGCTGCAGGGGCTGGACGCGGCGGGCATCGAGCAGTCGGTGCGCCAGCGCTTCGGCACCCACCTGACGCTGGTGCGGCCCGCGGCGAATCACTGATTGACACGCGCGTGACAAGCCCCCGCCGTGGCACGGTTCGACAATCGATGAGATGCTCGCCGCCGGCCTGACGGAAAAGACCACATGACCAACCTGACCGACGCCTTGCACATTCCCGATACGCAGAGCGAACGCGACCAGCGCCGCGTCGCGATCCAGCGCGTCGGCATCAAGGACGTGCGCTGGCCGCTCACGTTGCGCATCGCCGGCCATGACCAGGACACGGTCGCGCTGTGGGACCTCGACGTCGCATTGCCCGCGGAGCAGAAGGGCACGCACATGTCGCGGTTCGTCGCCTGGCTCGACGCGCAGGACGCGGCGATCGACAAGCCGCGGCTCGAGCAGCAGCTGGCGGTCATGCTCGACAAGCTCGGCGCCACCGAGGGCCGCATCGAGGCGCGCTTCTCGTTCTTCCTGCGCAAGCGCGCGCCGGTGTCGGGCGTGCAGAGCCTGCTGGACTACCAGGGCCGCTGGATCGCCGAGTCGCGCGGCGGCCAGACATCGATCTGGGCCGAGGTCGGCGTGCCGGTGAAAAGCCTGTGCCCGTGCTCGAAGGAGATCTCCGACTACGGCGCGCACAACCAGCGCTCGCTGGTGACGATCCGCGTCGAGCTCGAGCAGGCGATCGAGTGGCACGAGCTGGTGCGCTTCGCCGAGGACTCGGCGTCCAGCGAGCTCTGGCCGCTGCTCAAGCGCGCCGACGAGAAGTGGGTCACCGAGCGCGCCTACGAGAACCCGAAGTTCGTCGAGGACCTCGTGCGCGACGTGGCGCTGCGGCTGAATGCCGATGCGCGCATCGGGCGCTACAGCGTCGACGTCGAGAACTTCGAGTCGATCCACAACCACAGCGCCTACGCGCGCATCGAGCGCGCCTAGGGTGTGCGCGCGCATCGAGCGCAACTGACGCTCGCGGCGTCGCGACGATGAGCAGTACCCGCTTCGTCGCCGCCGACCTCCACGATCCCCAGGCGATGCGCGCGGCCACGGCCGATGTGCTGTCGCTCGCGCTGCTCGATGCGCGCAACCGCACGCTGCAGTGGCTGGGCCTGTTCGATGGCGTGGCCGCGCAGGCGACGCCGCCGGCCGATGTCGACCCGCCGGCGTGGCTGATCGGGCAGGCAGGCCGCTTCCAGGAGCTGTGGATCACCCGACACCTGCAGCGTGGGCGCGGCGAGGCCTGCGATCCCCAGGGGCCGCGGCTGGCGACGATCGACCCGGTGCTCGACTGGTGGCTCGACCCGGCCGCCGGTTCGCGCGCGCAGCGCTGGGCCGGCAGCGCGCCGGGCGCCGAAGCGGTGCGGGCCTACCTCGAGGCCACGCTGGAAGCGACGCTGGAGCTGCTGGACAAGGCCGAGGCGAGCGACGCCGGCCTGTACTTCTTCCGCCTCGCGCTGGCGCACGAGGACGCGCTGGCCGAGTCGCTGGCCGAGATCGCGCAGCAGCTGGGTCTGGCGCTGCCGGCCGGCCTGGCCGCCGAGTTCCCGGTGCGCGCCACGCGCGAAGCGCTGTGGTTCCCGGCCCAGCGGGTCACGCTGGGCACGCCGGCGCGCGGCCTGGTGCCGGCCGGCGAGACCGGGACCGACGAGGTCGCGCTGCCGGAGTTCGAGATCGATGCGCAGGTGGTCAGCTGGGCGCAGTTCGCCGAGTTCGCGGAGGACGGCGGCTACGACGAGCAGGCCTGGTGGGACGACGCGGGCTGGCAGTGGCTGCAGGCCGATGGCCGCCGCGCGCCGCGTTACGTCGAGCAGCTGGCGGGCGGCGTGCTGCTGCACCGCGCGGGGCGACTGCAGCGCGTGCCGGGCGCGCAGGCCGCCGTGCATGTGGGCGTGCATGAAGCCGAAGCCTGGTGCCGCTGGGCCGGGCGGCGGCTGCCGACCGAACCCGAATGGGTGGCCGCCGTGGCCTCGACCGGCCGCGGCTTCGTCTGGGGCGACGTGATCGAGTGGGTGGCCGGCCGCGCTCGCGCGTTCTCCGGCTACCGCCGCGGCCCGAGCGGCGCCTTCGCCCTGCCCGAGCAGCCGGGCTGGCGCGTGCTGCGCGGGGCATCGGCGTGGACGGCGGCGCGCCAGCGCCACCCGGGTGCGCGGCGTTTCCTGCCCCCCGATGCCGACGCCGGGTTCAGCGGCTTCCGCAGCTGCGCGATCTGACGCCCGTCACAGCAGTTCGTCGAGGCGGTCGTCCAGCGTCGCGAGGTCCAGCGGCTTGGGCCAGCAGGCGCGTGCCCCCAGCGCCATCGCGGCTTCGTGCGCCGCCTCGTCATGGCTGGCCGAGACGATGGCCACCGGCACGTGCCGCAGCACCGGGTCGGCGCGCAGGTGGGCGAGCAGGTCGAGCCCGTTGCCGTCGGGCAGCTGCAGATCCAGCAGGATGGCCAGCGGCGGCTCGGCGCGGGCCATCGCCAGGGCCTCGCGCACGGTGCCTGCGCAGCGCGCGACCTCGCGCTCGCGCATGCGGAAGTACTCCTGCAGCAGGAGCACGTTGAGGGGGTTGTCGTCGACGATCAGAACGCTGCCCTCGACCGGTCGCAATGGCGCCACCAACGAGGGTCCGGGGCCCGCGGCCCGGCGCAGCCTGTCCATGTCGTTCTCCCTGGTCGCGGCACGCCCAACGCTGCCGTCTGGCCCAATGTTGGCTTGGCAATCGTCAAGCGGCTGCGGGGAGTCCTTGACGAGTGCTGTAGGACAAGCGCAGTGATCCCCCGGACGGGGGACGGCATCGCGGAGACGACGGCCGGGCGGCGGTACCCGGCGGAACCGACCTCGAACGATCAGCCTTCGATCAGGCCTTCGCGCACCGCCAGCCGCACCAGCGCGGTGACGCCGCTGACGCCGAGCTTGGTCATGATGCGGCTGCGGTAGGTGTCGACCGTCTTCGGCGACAGGTGCAGGTCGTGTCCGATGGCCGCGCTGCTCATGCCGTTGACGACCATCGTGACGATCTGCCGTTCGCGCGGCGACAGGGTGGAGAACGGATCGGGCGGCGCATCGTCGGCCAGCGCCTGCAGCGCGAGGTCGGCCACCTGCGGGCCGAAGAAACGGCGACCCGCGGTGACGGTGGTGATGGCCTGCAGCAGCTCGACGGCGCCCGAGTCCTTCAGCACGTAGCCTGCGGCACCGAGCCGCACGGCTTCGGCGACGTGGCGCGGCTGCGCCGACATCGTCAGCACGATCGCGCGCACCGACGAGTCGCGGCGCTTCAGCTCCTGCAGCACCTCGAAGCCCGAGCGCTCGCCGAGGCCGAGGTCGAGCAGCATCACCTCGGCGCCGCGCTGCTGCGCATCGACGACCGCGTGCGTCGGGTCGCTGCCTTCGCCGACCACCTCGTGGCCGGCCCCTTCGAGCAGCGCATGCAGGCCATCGCGCAGCAACAGCTGGTCGTCGACGAGGTACAGGCGTGTCATGGGCGGAGGACTCCGCGGGACGACACGAGGCGGTGAAACATGGAGCTCCCTTGAGGTCTTCGGCTTTCGCGCCGGTACTCGCGACAAGATACCAAAATGCCGCATTGCTGCGGCATTCGAATGGAAGTTTTGTAGCACGGACGACGCGAAATCGGTCGCTTGTGCTGGACGCTTCTCTTACGTGTTGCTGCTGGCCCGAACCTCTTCCGCGGTCGTCAGGCCCATCAGCACCTTCTGGATGCCGTCCTGACGCAGCGTGCGCATGCCGCGGGCCATCGCCGCACGCTGCAGCTCCTCGGCGGGCACGGCCCCCTGCACCATGCGGCGAAGCTCGCGGTCGATGCTCAGCAGCTCGTGCACGCCGACGCGGCCGCTGAAACCGGTGTGGCGACAGTGCGCGCATCCCGCGGCCCCGTGCCATTGCAGCACGCCGTGGCGCCCGTGGTGATGACGCCATTGCGACAGCACGGATTCGCGCGACGGCCGGGTCGCACTGTCGGGAAAGCTTGATAGCCAGTCGTCGAGAAGATTCTCGATCTCGTCGTCGCGCGCGGGCCGTTGCGTGACGCAATGGCGGCACAGCCGCCGGACGAGGCGCTGCGCCAGCACGGCGATCAGCGAATCGGCGAAAGCGAACGGGTCGAGGCCGAGGTCGAGCAGGCGCACGACCGTCTCTGCGGCGCTGTTGGTGTGCAGCGTCGACAGCACGAGGTGGCCGGTCAGCGAGGCTTCGATCGCCACCTGCGCGGTCTCCGCGTCACGCACCTCGCCGACCATCACGACATCGGGGTCGGCGCGCAGGAAGGCCCGCAGCGCCTTCGCGAAGGTCCAGTCGATGCGCGGATTGACCTGCACCTGGCGCAGGCCGGCCTGCGTGATCTCGACCGGGTCCTCGGCGGTCCAGATCTTGCGCGCCGGCGTGTTGATGTGGGCCAGGGCCGCATGCAGCGTGGTCGTCTTGCCGCTGCCGGTCGGGCCGACGCACAGCACCAGGCCGTGCGGGCGCTCGATCGCCGACTTCAGCCCGGCGAGCACCTCGGGGGCCATCTGCATGTCACACAGCGGCAGCGCGCGCGCCTGCGCCAGCAGGCGCAGCACTGCGTCCTCGACACCGTTGGCGGTCGGGATCGTCGCGACGCGCAGTTCCAGCGACTGGCCCTGCACGAAGCGGCCGAAGTTGATCTTGCCGTCCTGCGGCTTGCGGCGCTCGGAGATGTCGAGGTCGCACATGATCTTCAGGCGGGCGATCACCGCCTGCTTGTAGTTCGGCGGCAGCTCGAGGTAGGGCTCGAGCACGCCGTCGCGGCGGAAGCGGATGCGCACCTTGTCGGGCCCGCCCGGGCATTCGATGTGGATGTCCGACACCCCGGTCTGCTGGGCCTCCAGGATCATCGTGTTGATCAGCCGGACCAGCGAGTTGTCGGACTGCTCGATCGCCGGCAGCTCGTCCTGCGCCTCCTGGCGCAGTTGCTGCTCCAGGTTCGCGAGCAGCCGGTCGGCGCTGTCGGCGCTGTCGGTGTAGATGGCGCCGCGCAGTGCGCCGCTGGTCTCGACCGCCTTCGCGCCGCCCGGCAGCTCCTGCTGCCCCAGGCGCTGGTAGAGCCGGTTGATCGCCGGCAGCAGCGTGCCTTCTCGTGCCAGCACCGGCACCACCTTGGCCTGCGTGGTGAACTCGATCTCGTCGATCAGGATGCGGGCCGACGGGTCCTCCAGCGCGACGATCAGCCGGCCGCCGCGCATCATCAGCGGCAGCGCCGGCAGCCGCCGCGCGAGCGCCGCCGGCAGCTTCATCGCCGCTTCGGGCTCGACCGGGAACTCGCCGGCGTCGACGACCGGATAGCCCATCTTGCGCGCGAGCGCGGTCTGCAGTTCGCCGCGGCTGACGACGCCGCGCTGTACCAGCAGCTCGCCGAGCGGCACGTTGCGTTCGCGCGTCTGCTGCTGAAGCGCATCGCCGAGCTCGTTCTCGTCGATGATGCCCAGCGCGATCAGGGCCTCGCCGATGCGCACCATCGGCATGCGGGCCTGCTGCTCGATCGCCTCGGCCAGCTGCTCCGGCTCGACGATGCGCTCGGACAGCAGCAGCTCGCCCAGGCGCCGGCGGCGCAGGTCGCTCTGTTCGCCGGCTGCGCGCTCGACGTCGTCGGCGCTGGCGGCCTGGTGTTCGACCAGCAGTTCCCCGACGCGCGGGCCGAATTCGACGCCGTCGACCGCCGGCCGGGGGTAGAAGCTGCGCAGCACGGCGTCGCCGGTGCCCGCGGGCGGAAACAGGAAATGGCCGAGCGCATGCTCGACATGCCCGATGGTGATCAGCTCGGTCGTCGCGCCGCCGGCGAAGGCGATGCGGCAGGTGTTGCGCGGCGCTGCATGCAGCGCGCCGGCCGGCGAACCCGGCGGCACGCCCTCCAGCGGCGGCAGCGGGTTCAGCAGCGTCAGCCGGCGGAACTGCGTCAGGCGCAGCGTCAGCGTTCCGCGCGCCGGCGGCACGATCAGGTGCACCACGCCGGCCGCGGCGTCGAACAGCGCGAGCCGGCCCGTCGTCACCTTGCCGTTGGGGCCCTCGATCTCGCAGGGCTCCGGTGCCTTCGCCGGCCGCGGCGAAGGGTAGGCCGCGTAGGGTGGCGTCGGCCAGGCCAAGGCCTCGGCCGCGCCGGTGCCCGACAGCAGCGCCGAAGACGGCTCGGACAGGTTGCTCATGCGGGCATGCTAGGCCGCCTCGCCCAAGCCAAACCGGCAAAAAGCGCAAGCGCCGCCGCCCAGTTCGGCGGCTTCGACGCCTCAGCCGCCGCCGGGCCGCCCCTGGGCGGCTGATGCCCCCTCGGGGGGCAGGAGCGAAGCGACGTGGGGGGCCACTCAGCCTGACATCTGCCGCGGCAGGGCCGTCACCAGGCCGGGGAAATACCAGATCAGCAGCACGGCCGCGACCATCAGCAGGAAGAAGGGCAGCGTGACACGGGCGATCCAGCCCACCTCGCGCCGGGTCATGCCCTGCAGCACGAACAGGTTAAAGCCGACCGGCGGCGTGATCTGCGCCATCTCGACCACCAGCACGACGAAGATGCCGAACCACAGCAGGTCGATGCCGGCCTTCTGCACCGTCGGCAGGATCACGCCCATCGTCAGCACGACCATCGAGATGCCGTCGAGGAAGCAGCCGAGCAGCACGTAGAACAGCATCAGCGCGAGGATCAGCGCGAAGGGCGTGAGCCCCAGCGATCCGATCCATTCGGCCAGGTGCCGCGGCAGGCCGATGTAGCCCATCGACAGCGTCAGGAAGGACGCCCCGGCGAGGATCAGCGCGATCATGCAGTACAGCCGCGTGCCGCCCATCAGGGCATCGCGGAAGCTGGCCCAGCTCAGCGAGCCCTGCAGCGCGGACAGCACGAGTGCACCGATCACGCCGACCGCCGCCGCTTCGGTGGCGGTGGCGATGCCGGTGTAGATCGAGCCCAGCACCGCGCCGATCAGCAGCACGACGGGAATCAGGTGCCGCGACTCGCGCAGCTTGTGGCCCAGCGAGGTCGGCGGATCGGCCGGCGGCACGCGCTGCGGGTTGAGCAGGCCCCAGACCACGAGGTAGCCGGAGAACAGCGCGGCCAGCAGGATGCCCGGGATCACGCCGGCGATGAACAGCCGGGCGATCGACACGTCGGCCGAGACGCCGTAGACGATCATGATGATCGACGGCGGGATCAGCAGCCCGAGCGTGCCGGCGCCGGCCAGCGAGCCGATCGTCAGCTCCGGCGGATAGCCGCGCCGGGCGAGCTCGGGCAGCGACATCTTGCCGATCGTCGCGCAGGTCGCGGCGCTCGAGCCGGACACCGCGGCGAAGATCGCGCAGCCGATCACGTTGGTGTGCAGCAGCCGGCCCGGCAGCCACTGCATCCACGGTGCCAGGCCCTTGAACATGTCCTGCGACAGCCGCGTGCGGAACAGGATCTCGCCCATCCACACGAACAGCGGCAGCGCCGTCAGGGTCCAGCTTGAGGCCGAGCCCCAGATGGTCAGCGCCATCGCGTCGCCCCCCGGGCGCGAGCTGAACAGCTGCATGCCGATCCAGGCGACGCCCGACAGCGTCAGCCCGATCCACACGCCGCTGGCGAGGATCAGGAACAGCGCCGCGATCAGCAGCGCGGTGACGGCGATCTCATTCATTGCGCAGCGCCTCCTCGCCCTGCGGCGGCTTGCGCTGCCCGCGCAGCTCCAGCACGAACTCGTCCAGCAGCGCGATCACCAGCACCAGCGCGCCGGCAGCCATCGCGATCTGCGGAATCCACAGCGGCGTCGCGTCGCCGCCGGTGGAGACGTCGTGGAACTCGTGCGACTGCCAGGCGAGCCGTGCCGAATACCATGCAAAAAGAGCGGCCAGCAGCGTGCCGGCGGCGAGCGACCACAGCTCGAGCGCGCGGCGCCAGCGCGGCGGCAGCGCGTTGACGAGCAGCGTCACGCGGATGTGCTCGCCGCGCTTGAGCGTCTGCGCCAGCGACAGGAATCCGGTGGCCGCGAGCAGGTAGCCGGCGTAGCCGTCGATACCGGTCAGGTTGAAGCCGAACTCGCGGCCGGCCACCGAGGCGACGATGGCCAGCAGCAGCCCGACCATCGCCAGCGCCGCGAGCGCGGCGCTGGCGTCGTACAGGCCGTCGAGCGCGCGGCGAAGCGGCGCCGCGCCGGGCGTCACCTCGGACGTCGGGGTGGTCGGCACCTCAGTTCTTCGCCGGCGCCTTCGCCGCGATCGCCTTCTTGAAGGCCGCGACGACCGCGGCGTTCTCGGCGCCGGCGGTCTTCTCCCAGTCGGACAGCATGATGTCGCCGACCTGCTTCAGGTCGTGCTTCAGCTTGGCATGCGGCCGATGGATCGTCATGCCCTTCTCGGTCAGCGCCTGCTTGTACCAGTCGTTCTTCTCCATGCTGATCTTCCAGCCGCGGGCCTCGGCGTCGGCGGCGGCCTTCAGCACGGCGTCCTGCGACGCCTTGTCGAGCGCGTCGAAGGCCTTGCGGTTGACGATCACGGCGTTCTTCGGCAGCCAGGCCTGCGTGTCGTACCAGTTCTTGATGTGCTCGTAGGTCTTCGAGTCGTAGCCGGTCGAGCCCGAGGACATGTAGCTCTCGACGACGCCGGTGGCCAGCGCCTGCGACAGCTCGGCGGCCTGGATGGTCACCGGCTGCGCGCCGATCAGCTCGGCGATCTTCGCGGTGGCCGGGCTGTAGGCGCGCCACTTGATGCCGCGCATGTCGGCCACCGAGTTGATCGGCTTCTTCGTGTAGATGCCCTGCGGCGGCCACGGCACCGAGAACAAGAGCTTCATGCCCTGGCCGCCGAGCTGCTTGTCGAGCACCGGGCGCTGCAGGTCGTACAGCACCTTCGCCTCGTCGTAGGAGCTGGCAAGGAAGGGCACGCCGTCGAGCGCGTAGATCGGCGCCTCGTTGGCGAAGTTGGCCAGCAGGATCTCGCCGATCTGGGCCTGGCCGCCCTGCACCGCGCGCTTGATCTCGTTGGCCTTGAACAGCGAGGCGTTGGCATGCACGGTGATCTTCAGCTTGCCGCCGGTGGCCTTGTCGACGTCGGCGGCGAACTGGGTCAGGTTCTCGGTGTGGAAGTTGCTCGCGGGGTAGGCGGCGGGCAGGTCCCACTTGGTCTGGGCCATCGCGGGGGAGAGGGCGGCGCCGAAGATCAGCGCGGTGAACGAGACGGTGAAGGTGCGACGCAGCATCATCGGACTCCGATCGGTTCCTGGGGTGACGGGCAATGGAAAAGTAGGCCGAGAATAACGACAACCACCGCGCCTTCCATGCGTATCTCTCCGAAGACGGCCGCCGCCCTCGCATGAACCTGCGCTTCGTCGAAGCCTTCTACTGGGCCGTGTCGCTCAAGAGCGTGACGCGCGCGGCCGAGAAGCTGTTCATCACCCAGTCGGCGCTGTCCAGCCGCATCGCTGCGCTCGAGGAGGAGCTCGGCGTGCTGCTGCTCGACCGGCGCGACAAGCAGTTCCGCGTCACCATCGTCGGCACGCGCTTCTTCGGCTATGCGCAGCGCCTGCTCGAGCTGCAGCGGCAGATCAAGGCCGAGCTCGGCTCCGACGCCGCGCGCTCGCTGCTGCTGCGCATCGGCGCGATCGAGTCGGTGGTGCACAGCTGGCTCACCGAGTGGCTGCAGCAGATGCGCGCCGAGCACCCGGCCTTCGAGCTCGAGCTGACGGTGGAAACCACGCCGCTGCTGACCGAGCAGGTGCGCCGCGGCACGCTCGACCTGGTGTTCGCCGCGCTGCCGGCGGCGGGCGAGGGCATCCGCACCCGCGCGCTGCAGCCGATGGAGATGGTCTTCGTCGGCCATGCGGTGCTGCACCCGCGCAAGCGCTACGCGCTCGAGGACCTCGCGCGCTTCGAGCTGCTGACCTTCCAGCGCGCCTCGCAGCCCTATGTCGCGCTGCTCGACCTGTTCCGCTCGGCCGGCATCGAGCCGCCGCGCGTGCACGCGATCTCGTCGATCTCGGCGATGGTGCAGCTGGTCGAGGGCGGCTTCGGCATCGCCACGCTGCCGCGCGTGGCCGCCGAGCGCCTCGCGCAGCGCCAGCCGCTGCGCGTGCTGAACTTCACGGATGTGCTCGCGCCGCTGCCGCTGCATGCCAGCTTCCGCGAGGACCCGACCTCGACGATCACGCTCGCCGCGCTCGATGCGGCAGCGGCCTTCGCGGGACTCAAGGCGCCCCGCCGCGGTGCGTCGCGCACCAGTGGCGCCACCGCGGCCTCATCGAAAAAATCGATGAGCTGAGCGAAGGATTTTGCGTTGGCGGCGACTGGGGCCGCTGCCCACAATCTGCCTCCATGACGACCCCCCAGGGGCCGCACAGGAGACAAGAGCGTGGTGCAAGGTTCCGGAATCACGTCGACGACACCGCGGCAGGACCCGCCGGCCGACCCGCCCGCGCTGGGTCCGCAATCGAGCGGCCTGGCCGTGCGCCTCGCGGCCCGCGCCGGCTGGCTCGACCGGCACACCAGCGGCCTCGCGACGCAGCACGTGCAGGGCAACGTCGTGATCCTGCCGCGCGACGTCGCCGACGAGTTCCTGCGCTACTGCCAGCGCAATCCGAAGCCGTGTCCCGTGCTGGCGGTCAGCGAACCCGGCGACCCGACGCTGCCGACGCTGGCCGGCGATCTCGACATCCGCAGCGACGTGCCGCGCTACCGCGTCTGGCGCGAAGGCGTGCTGGTCGACGAGCCGCTGGACGTGCGCGCGATCTGGCGCGACGACCTCGTGAGCTTCGTGCTCGGCTGTTCGTTCTCGTTCGAGCAGGCGCTGATCGAGGACGGCATCCGGCTGCGGCATGTCGACGAAGGCAAGAACGTCGCGATGTACCGCACCAGCATCGCCACCGTCGCCGCCGGCCGGTTCAGCGGCCCGATGGTGGTGACGATGCGACCGATGAAGGCGGCCGACGCGATCCGCGCGACGCAGATCACCTCGCGCTTCCCGAACGTGCACGGCGCGCCGGTGCACATCGGCGACCCGTCGCTGATCGGCATCCGCGACCTGCAGCAGCCCGACTACGGCGACGCGGTGGCCGTGCTGCCCGACGAGCTGCCGGTGTTCTGGGCCTGCGGCGTCACGCCGCAGGCGGCGCTGGCGCAGGCGCGCCCGCCCTTCGCGATCACGCATGCGCCGGGGGCGATGCTGATCACCGACCTGCTGAACCACCAGCTGTCCAGCTTCTGATTCCCGACGACCGAACCGACCAGGAGACATCGATGAACAAGCTCGCCCGCACGCTGGCGATGGCCGCTGCATTGCCCGTGACGCTGTCCGTGACACTGCCCGCCTTGGCGCAGACCAAGTGGGACCTGCCCTCCGGCTACGGCACCAATACCTTCCAGGTGCAGAACCTGCAGTGGTTCGCCGAGGAGGTCGACAAGGCCAGCAAGGGCAAGCTGAAGATCACGCTGCACCCGACCGCCTCGCTGTTCAAGGCCAACGAGATCAAGCGCGCGGTGCAGACCGGCCAGACGCAGGCGGGCGAGTTCATCCTGTCCGGCGCGTCGAACGAGAACCCGCTCTTCGGCGTGGACTCGGTGCCCTTCCTGGCGACGAGTTATGCCGAGGCGAGGAAGCTCGACGAGATCTCGCGCCCCTACCTCGAGAAGCTGCTCGCGTCGCAGGGCATGAAGCTGCTGTACACGGTCGCCTGGCCGCCGCAGGGCCTGTACTCGGCCAAGCCGGTGACCAGCATGACCGACCTGAAGGCGACCAAGATGCGTGCCTACAACCCGGCCACCACGCGCATCGCCGAGTATGTCGGCGCGCAGCCGGTGACGATCCAGCTCGCCGAGCTGCCGCAGGGCCTCGCGACCGGCACGGTGCAGAACTTCCTGACCTCGAGCGCCTCGGGCGTCGACAGCAAGCTCTACGAGCACGTGAAGTTCTTCTACGACGTCAACGCCTGGCTGCCGCGCAACGCGGTGGTCGTGAACCAGAAGGCCTTCGACGCGCTCGACAAGCCGACACAGGAGGCCTTGCTGAAGGTGGCCGCCGAGGCCGGCCCGCGCGGCTGGAAGATCAGCGAGCAGAAGGACGCCGAGTACATGAAGGAACTGGCGGCCAAGGGCATGACCGTCGACACCAGCAGCGAGGCGCTCAAGCGCGAGCTCAAGCTGATCGGCGGGCGCATGACCACCGAATGGATGAAAGCTGCCGGCGACGACGGCAAGGCCATCATCGAGGCCTTCCGCAAGTAAGCCCCCGCAGGCGGGGCCGCCCGGGCCTCGCCCGCCGCGCAGGTGCGGGTTCCCGCACGCCACGCGCGCCATGCATGACCCCCCGGCTGCCGCGCGGCGGCCGAGTCTCGCCGGCACCCGCCCGGCCCATCAGGAGTTCCCGATGTCGAACCTGCTGACGCGGTTCTATGCCCTGCTGTGCGCGCTGTCCGCGCTGGCGATGGTCTCGACCTTCTTGATCGTGATGCTGGGCATCGTCGGCCGCGAAACCGGATTGATCACGGTCGGCGGGCTCGATGCCTATGCCGGCTACGCGATCGCCGCGGCGCTGTTCCTCGCGCTGCCGGAGACGCTGCGCCGCGGCGACCACATCCGCGTGACCTTGCTGCTGCAGCGGCTGCCGCAGCGCGGACGCGCCGCGCTGGAGCTGTGGGGCGCCGCCGCGGGCTTCGCGCTGTCGGCTTTCCTCGCGTGGTACGCGGCGCGCCTGGTGTGGATCTCCTTCGCCACGCATGACGTGTCGCCGAGCTCGGACGCGACGCCGCTGTGGCTGCCGCAGCTGGCGATGGCGCTCGGCTGCGCGGGCCTGGCGGTGTCGATGGCGCATGCGCTGGCCTGCCAGCTGAAGGGCCGCAGCTTCTTCGTCGCGGCGCCGGCCGGCGAGGCGGCGCACGTCGAGTAGGTCGCGCAGACGACCGATACGCAACCACCAGGAGACAAGACATGGACATCGTCGTCGCAGCCGGACTGATCGCGCTGCTGATCGTGGTGCTGGGCACCGGCCTGTGGATCGGCCTCGCGCTGCTGGGCGTCGCGGTCTTCGCGATGCAGGTCTTCACCGGGCGGCCGGTCGGCGACAGCATGGTCTTCACCATCTGGGGATCGACCTCGAGCTGGACGCTGACGGCGCTGCCGCTCTTCCTGTGGATGGGCGAGATCCTGTTCCGCTCGCGGCTGACCGCCGACCTCTTCAAGGGCCTGGCGCCGTGGCTCAACCGCCTGCCCGGCCGGCTGCTGCACGCCAATGTGATCGGCTGCGGCATCTTCGCCGCGGTGTCGGGCTCGAGTGCCGCGACCTGCGCGACGATCGGCAAGATCACGCTGCCCGAGCTGAAGAAGCGCGGCTACCCGGACGCGATCTCGATGGGCTCGCTCGCCGGCGCCGGCACCTTCGGCCTGCTGATCCCGCCGTCGATCATCATGATCGTCTACGCGGTGGCGGCCGACGTGTCGATCGCCAAGCTGTTCGTCGCCGGCGTGCTGCCGGGCCTGCTGCTGATGGCGATCTTCTCCGTGTACATCGCCGTCTGGGCGCTGCGCCATCCGGACCAGGTGCCCGCCGCCGACGCCGAGATGAACCTGCTGCAGAAGCTGCATGCGGCGCGCCACCTGCTGCCCATCGTCTCGCTGATCGCGCTGGTCATCGGGGCGATCTACAGCGGCATCGCCACGGCCACCGAGTCGGCAGCGATGGGGGTCGCCGGCGCGCTGCTGCTGAGCCGGCTGGAAGGCTCGCTCACCTGGGCCAGCTTCAAGGACGGGCTCTTCGCCGCCTGCCGCGTCTACTGCATGATCGGCCTGATCCTCGCGGGCGCGGCCTTCCTGACCCTGGCGATGGGCTTCATCGGCCTGCCGCGCGAGGTCGCGCAGTTCATCGGCGGGCTGCAGCTGTCGCAGTTCTGGCTGCTGATGCTGCTGATGGTCTTCTTCATCGTGCTCGGCTGCTTCCTCGACGGCATCTCGATGGTGGTGCTGACGATGGCGGTGCTGCTGCCGACGGTGCAGGCCGCGGGCATCGACCTGATCTGGTTCGGCATCTTCGTCGTGCTGGTGGTCGAGATGGCGCAGATCACGCCGCCGGTCGGCTTCAACCTCTTCGTGCTGCAGGGCCTGACCCGGCGCGAGCTGCCCGAGCTGGCGCGCATGGCGCTGCCGTTCTTCGCGCTGCTGGTGCTGGCGGTGCTGGTGATCTACCTGTTCCCGCAGATCGTGCTGTTCGGACCGAGCCTGATGGGCCGAGCCTGATGTAGCGCGCCGTCCGTCCGTCGGGTTCTCGAAGCAAAGGAGACCGGCCATGATGCATCGCAGACAGTCGCTGGCCTGGTTGGCCGGCATCGGCCTCGGCGCCGCGGGTCCGGCGCAGGCCGGCGCGGTCTGGCGCCTGGCCACCGGCTACCGCGCCGATTCGCTGCATGGGCAGAACCTGCGCCAGTTCGCCGACGAGCTGACGCAGGCCAGCGGCGGCACGCTGCGGCTGGAACTGCATCCCGAAGGCCGGCTGCTGCCGCTGGCGCAGATGCTGCCCGGGCTCGTCGAGGGCAAGGCCGAGATGGGCGAGGCCATCATGACCGGCCTGGTCAAGGACCTGCCGCTGGCCGGTGCCGACAGCGTGCCCTTCATCGTGCGCAGCTACGACGACGCGCGCCGGCTCTGGCGCCACCAGCGCCCGCTGATCGAGGCGCAGCTCGCGAGCCGCGGCCTGCGCGTGCTGCTGGCCGTGCCATGGCCGCCGCAGGGCCTGTTCTCGCAGCGGCCGATCGCCGGCGCGGCCGACCTCGCGGGTCTGAGCATGCGCACCTACAACTCGACCACCGTGCGCATCGCCGAGCTGCTGAAGGCCAAGGCCGTCGACGTGCCGATGATCCAGGTCGGCCGGGCGCTCTCCGAAGGGCGCATCCACGCGATGATCACCTCGGCCGTCACCGGCGTCGAGAACCAGGTGTGGACCGGGCTGAAGTTCTACTATCCGATCAATGCCTGGTTCCCGAAGAACCTGCTGATGATGCGCAGCGACGTGCACGACCGGCTCGAGCCCGCGCAGCGGCATGCGCTGGCGCAGGCGGCGATCCATGCCGAGCAGCGCGGCTGGCGCCTGAGCGAGCAGGCGGCGCGCGAATCCGTCGACACCTTGCGCAGCAACGGCATGCGCGTCGAACCCGTCACGTCCGAGCTGGCGCAGGCGCTGCGCCGGCTCGGCGAGAAACTGTCGCTGGAATGGGTCCGCTCGGTCGGCCCGGAAGCGAACCAGATGTTCATCCAATACTTCACGACGACATGAACCAACCGACCACTCCCTCCCGCTGGCAGTTCTGGATCGACCGTGGCGGCACGTTCACCGACATCGTCGCGCGCCGGCCCGACGGCAGCCTGGCCACCGCCAAGCTGCTGAGCGAGAACCCCGAGCAGTACCGCGACGCCGCAGTCGAGGGCATCCGCCGGCTGCTGGGGCTTCAGAAGGGCGAGCCGATCACGCCGGCGCAGGTCGAGTGCGTGAAGATGGGCACCACGGTGGCGACGAACGCGCTGCTCGAGCGCAAGGGCGACCGCACGCTGCTGGTCACCTCGCGCGGCTTCCGCGACGCGCTGCGCATCGCCTACCAGGCGCGGCCGCGGCTCTTCGACCGCCACATCCTGCTGCCCGAGCTGCTGTACGAACGTGTCATCGAGGCCGACGAGCGGGTCGGCGCGCGCGGCGAGCTGGTGCAGCCGCTGGACGAGCCGGCGCTGAAGCGCGCGCTGCAGTCGGCCTACGCCGATGGCATCCGCGCCTGTGCAGTGGTCTTCATGCACGGCTACCGCTACACGGCGCACGAGCAGGCCGCGGCACGGCTGGCGCGCGAGATCGGCTTCACGCAGGTCAGCGCGTCGCACGAGGTCAGCCCGCTGATGAAGCTGGTATCGCGCGGCGACACGACGGTGGTCGACGCCTACCTGTCGCCGATCCTGCGCCGCTACGTCGAGCAGGTGGAAAGCCAGATGCCGGGCGTGCGCCTGTTCTTCATGCAGAGCTCGGGCGGCCTGACCGAAGCGCACCGCTTCCAGGGCAAGGACGCGATCCTGTCCGGCCCCGCCGGCGGCATCGTCGGCATGGTGCGCACCGCGCAGGCCGCCGGCCACGACAAGGTGATCGGCTTCGACATGGGCGGCACCTCGACCGACGTCTCGCACTTCGCCGGCGCCTTCGAGCGCGCCTTCGAGACCCAGGTGGCCGGCGTGCGCATGCGCGCGCCGATGATGAGCATCCACACCGTCGCCGCCGGCGGCGGCTCCATCATCAGCTTCGACGGCGCGCGGCTGCGTGTCGGCCCCGAGTCGGCCGGTGCGAACCCGGGGCCGGCCTGCTACCGCCGCGGCGGCCCGCTGGCGGTGACCGATGCGAACGTGATGCTCGGCAAGATCCAGCCGGCGCACTTTCCGCGCGTCTTCGGCCCCGCGGCCGACCAGCCGCTGGACCGCGACGCGGTGGTCGCCAGGTTCACCGAGCTCGCGCAGCGCATGACCGCCGCCACCGGCAAGGCGACGACGCCTGAAGGCGTGGCCGCCGGCGCGCTGCAGATCGCGGTCGCCAGCATGGCCAACGCGATCAAGCGCATCTCGGTCGCCCGCGGCTACGACGTCACCGGCTATACGCTGCAATGCTTCGGCGGCGCGGGTGGCCAGCACGCCTGCCTGGTGGCCGACGCGCTGGGCATGCAGCGCGTGCTGGTGCATCCGCTGGCCGGCGTGCTGTCGGCCTACGGCATGGGCCTGGCCGACCAGATCGCGATGCGCGAGGCGTCGCTGGAGCAGCCGCTCGATGCCGGCGGCCTGCAGCTGGCGCGCGACAAGCTGGCCGAGCTCGGCGCATCGGCCGGTGCCGAGGTCGCCGCGCAGGGTGTGGCCGCCGACCGCATCACGCGCCGCGAGCGCCTGCACCTGCGCTACGAGGGCACCGACACCGCGCTGGAAGTCGCGTATGCCGATGCACGCGCCGCGCAGGCCGAGTTCGAGGCCGCCTACCGCCAGCGCTTCGCGTTCCTGATGCCGGACCGGCGCCTGATCATCGAGGCGGTGTCGGTCGAGGCGATCGGCGCCGGCGAGGGCCTGGCCGAAGCCGCGCCGGTCGCGTTCAGCGTGTCGCAGCGACCGGCGGCGCTGGCGCAGGTGAAGATGTTCGCCGCGGCCGACGACGGCAGCGGCGACGCGTGGCGCGAGGCCGGCCTCTTCGTGCGCGAGGAACTGCCCGCCGGCGCGCTGATCGACGGCCCGGCGGTGATCGCCGAGCGCAATGCGACGACGGTGGTCGAGCCCGGCTGGCAGGCGCGCCTGGGCGACGACGGCTTGCTGACGCTGGAGCGCATCCGGGCGCGTCTCACCGCGCATGCCATCGGCACCGAGGCCGATCCGGTGATGCTGGAGGTGTTCAACAACCTGTTCATGAACATCGCCGAGCAGATGGGTCTGCGCCTGCAGAACACCGCGCACTCGGTGAACATCAAGGAGCGCCTGGACTTCTCGTGCGCGCTGTTCGATGCCGACGGCCAGCTGATCGCCAACGCGCCGCACATGCCGGTGCATCTCGGCTCGATGAGCGAGTCGATCAAGACAGTCATCCAGCGCAACCCGGCGATGCACCAGGGCGACGTGTACGTGCTGAACGATCCTTACCACGGCGGCACGCATCTGCCGGACGTGACGGTCGTGACGCCGGTGTACCTCGAGACCGGCGACAAGCAGCCCAGCTTCTACGTCGCCAGCCGCGGCCACCATGCCGACATCGGCGGCATCACGCCGGGCTCGGTGCCGCCGTTCTCGCGCACGATCGAGGAGGAGGGCGTGCTGTTCGACAACTTCCTGCTGGTGCGCGACGGGCATCTGCGCCACGACGAATTGCGCGCCCAGCTGGCCAGCGGGCACTGGCCGGCCCGCAACCCCGACCAGACCATCGCCGACCTGCGCGCGCAGATCGCTGCCAACGAGAAAGGCGTGCAGGAGCTGCGGGCGATGGTCGCGCAGTTCGGCCGCGAGACGGTGGCCGCCTACATGCGCCACGTGCAGGACAACGCCGAAGAGTCGGTGCGCCGCGTGATCACCGCGCTGAAGGACGGTTCGTTCGAGCTGCCGCTGGACAACGGTGCGCAGATCGTCGTGCGCGTCGCGGTGGATGCCAAGCAGCGCGCCGCGACCATCGACTTCACCGGCACCAGCGAGCAACTGCCGAACAACTTCAATGCGCCGAAGGCGGTGACCATGGCCGCGGTGCTGTACGTCTTCCGCACGCTGGTCGACGACGACATCCCGCTCAACGCCGGCTGCCTGAAGCCGCTGCACGTCATCGTGCCGGAGGGCTGCATGCTGAACCCGCGCGCGCCGGCGGCGGTGGTGGCCGGCAACGTCGAGACCTCGTCCTGCGTGACGAACGCGCTCTACGGCGCGCTCGGCGTGATGGCCGCCAGCCAGTGCACGATGAACAACTTCACCTTCGGCGACGACGAGCACCAGTACTACGAGACGATTTCCGGCGGCTCCGGCGCCGGCCCGGGCTTCGACGGCACGGCGGTGGTGCAGACGCACATGACCAACTCGCGCCTGACCGACCCCGAGGTGCTGGAATTCCGCTATCCCGTGCGCCTGGAGAGCTACGAGATCCGCCGCGGCTCCGGCGGCGCCGGGCGCTGGCGCGGCGGCGACGGCGGTGTGCGCCGCATCCGCTTCCTGCAGCCGATGACCGCGTCGATCCTGTCGAACGGCCGCAGCCGCGGCGCCTTCGGCCTCGACGGCGGCTCGCCCGGCGCGCCGGGCGTCAACCGCATCGAGCGGGCCGACGGCCGGCGCGAGCAGCTCGGCCACATCGGCTCGGTGCAGATGGCCGCCGGCGACGTGTTCGTCATCGAGACCCCCGGCGGCGGCGGCTTCGGCCCGGCGCATCAGGCCTGATCATGCCGACGCCGGCCGAGTGCATATCGGGTTATGTGCACGGCAAGGACCACAACCGGCCGCACCGGCTGGACGAGGCCTTCGCCGCCGATGCCCGGCTGACGATGCAGGTGCAGCCCGGCGCGGCGATCAACTTTCCGCCGCTGACCGCCGGTCGCGCGGCGATCGCCGAGCTGCTGGTGTCGAGCTTCAGCCAGCGCTACGAGAACGTCTACACGTTCTGCATCGGCAAGCCGCCGCCCGACGATGCGTCGGCCTGGTCGTGCGACTGGCTGGTCGTGATGTCGGAGAAGGGCGCGGGCATCGTGCGCATCGGCTGCGGCCGCTACGACTGGCGCTTCGATGCGCGTTCGGGCCTGGCGAGCGCGCTGGACATCGCCATCGAGCAGATGCGCCTGCTGCCGCCGGAAACCCTGCCCGCGCTGGCGGGCTGGGCCGCCCGACTGCCCTATCCTTGGTGCCCTGCCGACCGGCTGGCGCCCGGCGCGCCGGACCTGCCGGCGCTGCAGCCGGTGCTGGACCGGCTCGCTGCCATCCGATAGCCCGAGATACCGATGAGCGACACCCTCCTGATCACCGGCTTCGAGCCCTTCGCGGGCGACGTGCTGAACCCGTCGTGGGAAGTTGCGCGCGCGCTCGACGGCCGCCGCATCGCCGGCCGGCGCATCGTCGCGCGCAAGCTGCCCTGCGCCTTCCGCACCGCGCTGCCGCTGCTGGCCGATGCGATCGACGGGCTGAAGCCCAAGGGCGTGATCGCGCTCGGCCTGGCCGGCAGCCGCCCGGCGGTGTCGGTCGAGCGCGTGGCGATCAACCTCGTCGACGCGCGCATCGCCGACAACCTGGGCGCGCAGCCGATCGACGAGCCGGTGCTTGCCGATGCCCCGGCCGCCTACTTCTCGACCTTGCCGATCAAGGCCATCGCCGCCGGCCTGCGCGAGGCCAACCTGCCGGTCGAGATCTCGCAGACGGCCGGCACCTTCGTCTGCAACCAGGTCTTCTTCGGCCTGATGCACCACCTGAAAAACCTGCCCGGAGTGCGCGGCGGCTTCATCCACCTGCCACCGCTGCCCGAGCAGGCCGCCCGCCATCCGGGTACGCGCCCGCTGGCGCTGGCGCAGCAGGTGCAGGCGATCGAGCTGGCCGCGGCGATCATGCTGACGCGCAGCGCCGACCTGCGGGTGACGGCCGGCGCGATCGACTGACCGGCATGCGGCGCGCCGGCCGGCGCGATCAGTCGCCGTCGCGGTAGCTGCGCCAGCGGTCGATCGCCATGCGCATCGTGCGCGCCTGGTCGCGAAAGCGCGAGCAGGCGGCGCAGGCGCGCCAGTGGATCTGCAGCGAGAGCTTCTCCAGGCCGTTCAGCGTCCGCTCCTCCGATTCGAGGACCAGTCGCGTCACTTCCTTGCAGGTTCGGCGCAGTTTCATGTCAGTGCCGCCCGGCCGCCCGAAGGCCCTGACGGCCCCCTCGGGGGGCAGCGAACGAAGTGAGCGTGGGGGTCATGTTGCTTCAGCTCTTTGCGGGCCGGGCGCGCTCGTCGAACCAGCGCTGTTGCAGGCAGTCCCGCAGCCGCAAGCGGGCGCGGTGCAGCAGGACCCACAGGTTCGTCGCCGTGATCTGCAGTTCCTTACAGATCTCGTCGCTGTCCAGCTCCAGCCACTCGCGCATCATGAAGACGCGGCCCTGCGTCGGCGGCAGCTGCTCGATGCAGATCTCCATCACCTGCAGGAACTGGTGCTGGCCGCATTGCTGTTCCGGGTTGCCCCAGTCGGCGGGCTTGTCGCGCCAGTGGCCGGTCTCGTCGAAGAGCGCTTCGTCGAGGTCTTCGCCGTCATCGGTGCTGAGGATCGTCGCCTCCCGCGTGTGGCGCCGCAGCTGGTCGACCACCTTGTGCTTGAGCACGCCGATCAGCCAGGTCTTCAGCTGCGACTGGCCGGCAAAGGCCTGCGGCTTCTCCAGCGCCGCCAGCAGGGTCTCGGACACCGCATCCTCGGCCCAGGCATCGTTGCGCAGCTGCGTGCGCGCAAAGCGCATCAGCTGCGGCCGCAGGGTCTCGACCTGGCGCGCGAAATCGGTCACGGCGGGTTCAGTGGGATTGAAACGGAGGGCAGTGTAAGGAATCCTCGGGGGCAGGCGACGGACTCTGCGTCGCCCGCTGCATCGTGCAGCCGAGGCGATCGAATGTCAGCCTGATCGCGTGTTGTCGTCCCCTCCCTCATCACTCAAGGAGTTCCTCATGAACCAACGTCTGATTCTCTCGTCCGCGCTCGCCTCCGCCCTCGCGCTGGGCCTCGTCGGCCAGGTCGCCGCGCAGGCGAAGGAAAAGGAAAAATGCTACGGCATCGCCAAGGCCGGCCAGAACGACTGCGCCAACCTGTCGGGCTCGCATTCGTGCGCCGGCCAGTCCAAGGCCGACATGTCCGCCGACGAATGGAAGTACGTCGCCAAGGGCACCTGCAAGGACATGAAGGGCCTCACCGAAGCCGAAGCCAAGGCCGCGGCGAAGAAGTAAGCCGCTCGGCGCCGTCCTGCAACCGATGTCTTCTCCGATGAGCACCCCGAGCCCGATCGCCGGCATCGGCTGGCGCCAGCCGCACTATGCCGAGCTGATGCGGCGCCGGCCGGCGCTGGCCTTCGTCGAGGTGCACTCGGAGAACTTCTTCGGCGACGGCGGCGCCGCGCTGGCGGTGCTGGACGAAGGCCGGGCGGCCTATCCGGTGAGCCTGCACGGCGTCGGCCTGTCGCTGGGATCGGCGGCCGGGCTCGATCCGTGGCACCTGGACCGGCTGGCGCGGCTGGTCAAGCGCATCGATCCGGTGCGCGTCAGCGACCACGCCAGCTTCGCCCGCGCACCGCGCGCGCCCGGCCAGCCGGTGCTGCATGCCAACGACCTGCTGCCCGCGGCCTTCACGCCGGCCTCGCTGGCGATCATGGCGGCCAACGTGCAGCGCGTGCAGGACCGGCTGCAGCGGCCGATCCTGGTCGAGAACCTCAGCGCCTACCTGCGCTGGGCCGACGACAGCCTCGCCGAGGCCGATTTCTTCAACCGTCTGGCGCGCCGCACCGGCTGCGGCCTGCTGCTGGACGTCAACAACCTGGTGGTCAACGCGCTCAACGCCGGCACCGACCCGTTGCGCACGACCTCCGAGGTCATCGATGCGCTCGACGCCGGCATCGTCGGCGAGATCCACCTCGCCGGCCATGCCGAGCTCGGCGACATCGTCATCGACGACCACGGCAGCCGGGTCGACGCGGTCACCTGGGCCGCCTATCGCCACGCGATCGCGCGTTTCGGCGCCGTGCCGACGCTGATCGAGTGGGACACCGACCTGCCGGCGCTGGACGTGCTGCTGGACGAAGCGGCGACGGCGGAACGATGCGCGGCCGCGGCCCTGCAGCGCCGCGAGCAGGCGGAGCTGGTGCCGGCATGAAGTGCAGCGACGATTCCGCCTGCGCCGACGCGTTGGGGCACGAGGCGCTGCGCCAGCAGCTGCTGTTGCGGGCGCTGTGGCGCGAGGCGCCGGAGGCGGCGCTGGGCGGCTGGCTGCGCGATACGCCCACGCGCCAGCAGCGTGCACTGGCGGCCTACCGGGTGAACGGCGAAGCCCTGGCCGCGCGCGCGCTGGCCGCCGCCTTCCCGACGGTCGAGCAGCTCGTCGGCAGCGAGGCCTTCGCCGGCCTGGCCGCCGCGCACTGGCGCGTGCAGCCGCCCACTTCAGGCGATATGGCGACCTACGGCGCGTCGCTGGCCGCGTTCATCGATCGCGATGCGCAGCTCGCCGACCTGCCTTACCTCGGTGATGTCGCCCGGCTGGACTGGGCGGTGCACCGCATCGAATCCGCCGCCGACGTGCACCAGCCGCCGGAAGGCCTGGAGCGCCTGGGCACAGACGACCCCGTCGAGCTGGCGATGCTGCTGCGGCCGGGCATCGTGCTGCTGGGCTCGCGCTGGCCGGTGGCGACGATCTGGCATGCGCATCGCCAGGCCGACGCCGACCGCTTCGCGCCGGTGCGCGAGGCGCTGGCCACCGGCACCGGCGAGCAGGTCCTGGTCTGGCGTGAAGGCTGGCGGCCGCGCGTGCTGGCGCTGGCCGAGGCCGACGCCCGCTTCACCGCGGCGCTGCTCGCGGCCCGGCCCCTCGGGGCCGCGCTGGACGCGGCCGGCGCCGGTTTCGATTTTGAACCCTGGTTGCTGCAGGCCCTGCAGCACGGCTGGCTGGCGGCGCTGCTGCCGTGCCCGCACCACTCCGGAGACGACGAACGATGAATCCGAGCTCGACACTGCGCGCGCTGGCCGCACCGGCCCAGCGCATCACCCAGGTGCTCGAAGCGCTGCAGCCGCTGGCGCTGCTGGCCGCGCGGCTCTACGTCGCCAAGGTGTTCTTCTATTCGGGGCTGACCAAGCTGCGCGACTGGGATACCACGCTGGCGTTGTTCATGGACGAGTACCACGTGCCGCTGCTGCCGCCGATGCTCGCCGCGCTGCTCGGCACGGCCGCTGAAGTTCTGCTGCCGGTGCTGCTGGCCGTGGGTCTGGCGACGCGTTTCGGGGCCTTCGGGCTGTTCTTCGTCAACGCCGTCGCGGTGATCGCGCTGCCGGAGATCACCGACGCCGCGCTGCAGCAGCACCTGTTCTGGGGCAGCCTGCTGGTCGGGCTGGTGCTGTGGGGGCCGGGGCGGTGGTCAGCCGACCATTGGCTGGTGCAGCGGTGGTGCGGCGGGGCCGCTGCGGCCCCGCGTTAGCCCGGGGCTTCACGCCTGCGCGTCGGGCGTCGCGGCCGCGGCGGGCAACGGCGCCGCGAGCAGGGCGGCCACGTCCAGCACGCCGTCCCCGAAGCTGCCGGGCTGCCAGCCGGGCGGCACCCGGACCGTCTGGCGCGCGAGCGCCTTGAAGGCCTCGATGCGCTGCCACGGCAGCGGGTACTGCGTGGCGAGCGCGGCATCGCCGTGCCGCGCCAGCCACAGCGCCGCGGCGCCGGCGGTCATCGCCGTGGCATACGAGGTGCCGTCGCCGCCGCCGCTGTAGACCATCGAGCCGTCGGGTCTCGATTCGGCGCGGCGGATGCCTTCGGCCGGGCCGCTCCACTCGACCTCGGGGCCGTGGCTGCTGCCGGACCAGGGTTTCAGCTGCCCGTCCAGGCGCGTGACGCCGCCGATGGCCAGCGTGCGGTTCAGGCGCGCCGGTGCGACGACGTCCTGCACGACGTTGCCGGCCGCGCAGACGACGATCACGCCGCGCTCGTAGGCCTTGTCCAGCGCGCGGCGCAGGCGCCGGCGGATCGCCGACAGGAAGATGCCCATGCTGAGGCTGATCACCGCGACGCCGGCGCGGTCGATCAGGTGGTCGACCGCCTGCGCGAACTGCTCCTGCGCGTGGTTGATCCACACGTGGTTGGCGATGCGCACCGGCACCAGCGGCACCTTCGGCGCGACGCCGAAGTAGGCGCCGCCGGCCGCGTTCGGCGCGAAGCCGCAGATCGTCGCCGCGGTGCGCGTGCCGTGCCCGTCCATCGAGAAGGCCAGCGGATCGACGCCGCCGCCGGGACCGGGATCGTCCAGCTCGGCGTGGGCGGCGAAGAAGGTCTGGGCTTGGGCCGTGTCCAGCCAGGCGTTGGTGCCGCCGCCGCCGGTCGTGAAGCCGAAGGCCGGGTGGCGGGTGTAGCCGGTGTCGATGTGGCCGACGCGCACGCCGCCCCAGGCGATCGCGCCGGCCCCGCCGAGCATCGCCCACGCGGCCGGCGCGTTGATCGCATCCAGGTGCCAGTCCACGCCGGCCACCGGCGCCGGCGTCGGCCGCGCGGGCAGCGCGGGCCGGTCGCGCAGGCGCAGCAACGCGATCGCGCCGCTGTCGTCGACGGCCTGCGCGGCGACCGCTCCGGCGGCGGCGAGGATGGCGGGGACGTGGGCGCCGCCGTACTCGATCGCCAGCGCGTCGAGCGTGCTGCCGGGGACCAGCAGGCGCCGCGCGGTGATCGGCTGCAGGCCCAGGCTGAAGGCCGGCAGGTAGGTGGCGAGCACCGTGCTCGCGTGGGCGATGCCGCGGGCATCGAGCTCGAGGACCTGGTGTTGCCGCATCGTGGGCCTTTCAGCGCGCCGCGCACCTGGCGGCGGCACTGCACAGTGTTCGCTATTCCTGGCGCGCGAACTTCAGCAACATGGGGGACGGCACGCGGCCGTCGGTGTCGCGCGGGAAGACCTCGGTGCGGTCGATCGCGCGCAGCACGGTCTCGTCCCACTGCGGGTTGCCGCTGGGCGTGACGATGCGGCGACCGACGATGCGGCCGTCGGGCGCGCAGCGCACCTCGACCTCGGCGATCGGATTGCCGAGGATCTCGGCCGTCAGCACGATGTTCGGCTTCACGCGGGCCTTGATGCGGCCGCCGTATTCCTTCGACGGCGACGCGTCGCGCTGGCCGCTGCCGGTGGCGGTCGGTGCGCCGGTGCCGGTGGCGCCGGCCAGCTCGCGCATGCGCGCCAGCTGCTCCTCGCGCAGCTTGGCCGTCAGCTCGGCGCGCTTCTTCTCTTCCTTCAGCTTGTCCTGCTTGAGCTTCTCTTCCTTCGCCTTCTCTTCCTTCTGCTTCTCCTCGAGCTCCTGCTGGCGTTTCTTCCTTTCCCGTTCGGCCTTCTCGATGGCGATCTGCGCGTCGATGCGCTGCTGCTCGATGCGCGGATCGGGCTGCGGCTTCTCGACCGGCTTGCGCACCGGCTCGGGCTCCGGCGGCGGCGCCACCGGCTTCGGCGCGGCGATCTCGGGCACCGCGGCCCACAGCTCGGCCGCGACGATGGTCTCGCTGGGGCTGCTGCGCCAGTGCACGCCGAAGGCCAGCATCGCGATCAGCGCCGCATGCGCGATCACCGCGGCGACCGCGCCGACGCCGAAGCCGCCGGGGTTCTCCGGCTTCCAGATGTCGCGCGGGCCGATGACCGCCGAAGTCACGCCCGGGTCCTCAGTTGCTTTGCTTCACTGCCAAGCCGACACGGGCGATCTGGTTCGTCTGCAGAATCCCCATTGCCTTGACGACGAGGTCGTACTTGACGTTCTTGTCGGCCGAAATCACGACCGGCACCTGAGGGTTGCCACCCTGCAGCTGTTTCACCTTGGTGCCCAGCTGCGCCATGGATGTCGCCGTGGCGTCGCCGCCGTCGACGCGCAGCCGCACGCGTTCATCGGTGCCGATGATGACCTCGATCACCTTGTCCGGCTTCTGCGCCGCCTTGCCGACCGATGGCAGCTCGACGAGGCCGGTGGTGATCAGCGGCGCCGAGACCATGAAGATGATCAGCAGCACCAGCATCACGTCGATGAAGGGCACCATGTTGATCTCGCTGACCGCGCGGCGGCGGTGCGAGCCCCGGGAGGCGACGGCGGGCATCGGTGACGTTCCTTTTCCGCGTCAGCGCTCAGTGCGGCACCGGCGCACCGGCGTTGCGCTGCAGGATGTTCGAGAACTCTTCCATGAAGGTCTCGAGCTGGATCGCGATGCGGTCGATGTCGCGCGCGATGCGGTTGTAGGCCACGACCGCCGGGATGGCGGCGAAGAGGCCGATCGCGGTAGCCACCAGCGCCTCGGCGATGCCGGGCGCGACGGTGGCCAGCGTCACCTGCTGCACGTTCGACAGCCCGACGAAGGCATGCATGATCCCCCACACGGTGCCGAAGAGGCCGACGTAGGGGCTGACCGAGCCGACCGACGCCAGGAAGCCGACGCTGCCTTCCATCATGTCGAGCTCGCGCTGCAGGCTCGCGCGCATCGCGCGGCGCGCGCCGTCGAGCTGCGACTGCGCCTCTAGCCGGCGTTCTCGCAGCTTCAGGAACTCCCGCATGCCGGAGGCGAACAGGCGCTCCATCGGCGCCGTCTGCGCCTTGGTCCCGGCGGCGTTGTAGAGGTCGTTCAGGTTCTTGCCGGACCAGAACTCGCGCTCGAAGTCCTCGTTGCTGCCGCGCAGCCGGCGCAGCCCGAAGACCTTCGAGAAGATCACCGTCCAGCTGGCCAGCGAGGTCAGCATCAGCCCGGCGATCACCAGTTGCACCACCAGGCTGGCCTGCAGCACGAGGTTGACGATCGAGAGGTCCTGGTTCATGGCAGTGTGCGTCCGCGAGGGCGGCCGCGGGGTGTCATTCGAAGAGGGCGGTGATCGCGGAGGGAATGCGGCAGGGCCGGAAGGTTCCCGCATCCACGCAACCGATGCGGATCTCGCCTTCGCACAGCAGCGTGTCGCCGCGCCAGGCCTGCTGCGACAGCAGCATCGAGGCCGGGCGGAACTGGTCGACGACCACGGTGATCGCGAGCGCATCGTCCAGCCGCGCCGGCAGCTTGTAGCGCAGCGCCGTGTCGGTGACGACGAAGATCGCGCCGGTGCTTTCGCGCAGGTCCTGCTGGCCGATGCCCAGCGAGCGCAGCCATTCGGTGCGCGCGCGTTCGAAGAACTTCAGGTAGTTGGCATAGAACACCACGCCGCCGGCGTCGGTGTCTTCCCAGTACACGCGCACGCTGTGGCGGAAAGGCTCTTGGATCGTGGGCAGGCGGGCGGACATCGGCCCGGGCGATGATAGCCGAGCGCCTTCCGGCGCTCCGGTGCCGTCAGGTGCGGTTCAGGGCGCGGCGCCGGGCCACAGCCACGCGGCCGTGGCGGCCAGCACGAGCAGGCCGGTGATCGCTGCCAGCGCGACGGTGCGGCGACGCCGCGCGGCGCGTTTGGCGGCGGACCTGGCGGCGTCCTGCTGTGCGCCGGCATCCGCCGCCGCATGCGCGGCCGCGACGGCCTGGGCCTGCGCGGCGGCCTGGGCCTGCCAGCGCCGGATCGCCATCGACATCTCGCGGGCCGACGGGTAGCGCTGCGCCGGATCGAGCGCCATCGCGCGGCTGGCGATCTGCGACAGCTCCGCCGGCAGTCCCGGCACCAGCGCGTGCGCGGGCACCGGGTTGCCGTCGAGCACCGCCTGCGTGATGGTCGTCAGCGAGGTGCCGCTGAAGGCCTTGCGGCCGGTCAGCAGCTCGTAGAGCACGACGCCCAGCGAATAGACATCCGAACGTTCGTCGACCGGGCCGCCGCGGATCTGCTCGGGCGCCAGGTAGTGCGGCGTGCCGGTGATCAGGCCCTCGAGCATCGGCGCGCCGGGCTGGTGCGCGACGCGGGCGATGCCGAAGTCCAGCACCTTGGGCTTGCGCTGGTCGACCATGAAGATGTTGGCCGGCTTGATGTCGCAGTGGATCACGCCCTTGGCGTGCGCGTAGGTCAGCGCATCGGCGACGCGGCGCACGATCTTCGCGGAGCGCACGAAGTCGGGCCGCCAGCCTTCGGCGAGCAGCTCGCGCAGGTCGCGGCCCGGCAGCTGCTCCATCGCGATGTAGACGCCGCGCTCGGACAGGCCGGCGTCGAAGACGGTGACGATGTTCGGGTGCGACAGGCCGGCGACGGCGCGGGCCTCGTTGAGGATCATCGCGTTCAGCGTCTCGCGCACGGTGCCGACGGCGCCGAGCTCGAGCGTCTTGATCGCCAGGTTGCGCGACAGGATCGGGTCCCACGCGGTGTAGACGCGTGACAGGCCGCCTTCGCCCAGGCGCTGTTTCAGCGCGTAGCGGCCGACGTGGCCGATGGTCGGTTCGGCGTGGTTCGGCTCGGGCAGCAGGTCCAGCGGCACCGGCGCCGAATCGTCGGCGAAGGTCGCGGCAGGCCATTCGTCCGGCGGCAGCGACGGCGGGTTGGGGTCGATCTGCGTCGGCGCAAAGGCCGGCATGTCGCTGCGGGCGGAGGGTCGATTGGACTTCACCCCGGCAGCTTACGGGCCCGCGCGGGCCGCCCATGATTCCAAATGCGTGGGGTAGTGCCGGTTGTTTACCGCTCGTCACCCATCCCGCCACGCGGAACGGGCAAATGTCACAGTGCGCGCTGCAAGCGCTGCAGCGCTTCGTCGAGCTGGGCCATCGAGTTGGCGAAGGACAGGCGCAGCCAGCGCTGCGGCTCGGCGCGGCCGAAATCGCGTCCCGGCGTCAGCGCGACATGGGCGCGGCGCATCAGCTCGAAGCAGAAGTCCCAGCTGTCGGCATGGTGCGCGCTGCAGTCGGCGTAGGCGTAGAACGCACCGTCCGGCAGCACCGGCACGGAAAGTCCCAGGCGGTTCAGCGCCGGCACGACGAAGTCGCGCCGGCGGCGGAACTCGGCGCGGCGGCGCTCGTACTCGGCGATCGATTCCGGCTCGAAGCAGGCCAGCGCGGCATGCTGGGCGATCGTCGACGCGCAGATGTAGAGGTTCTGCGCCAGCCGCTCGACCGGCGCCACCAGCGCCTCCGGCAGCACCAGCCAGCCCAGGCGCCAGCCGGTCATGTTGAAGTACTTGCTGAAGCTGTTGACCGAGACGATGTGCTCGCCCAGCTGCAGCGCGCTGTGGCCGAAGGTCTCGTCGTACGAGAGGCCGAGGTAGATCTCGTCGACGATGGTCACGCCATCGCGCGAGCGCACGACCGCGTCGATGCGCCGCATCTCGTCCGGATGGATCGAGGTGCCGGTCGGGTTCGACGGCGAGGCCAGCAGCACGCCGCGCGTGGCCGGGCTCCAGGCCCGCTCGACCGCCTGCGCATCGAGCTGGAAGCGGTGTTCGGGGCTCGACGGCAGCAGCCGCGCCACCGCTTCGGCCGCGGCGACGAAGTGGCGGTTGCACGGATAGCTCGGGTCCGGCATCAGCACCTCGTCGCCGGCTTCGAACAGCGCCAGGCAGGCCAGCTGCAGCGCGGCCGAGGCGCCGGCGGTGATGACGATGCGGCGGGCCGGGATGTGCAGCCCGAAGCGCGTGGCGTACCAGCGCGACAGCCGCTCGCGCAGCTCGGGCAGTCCGGTGGCCGCGGTGTACTGCGAGCGGCCGTCGCGGATCGCGCGCTCGGCCGCTTCGCGCACCAGCGGCGGCGCGGTGAAGTCGGGCTCGCCGATGTTCAGGAAGATCATCGGCTCGCCGCCCTGGCGCGGATCGCACTCGGGGCTGGCCGCGATCTCGAACGCCGTCTTGGCGCACTCCATCACGTAGAAGGGCTCGATGTGGTCGAGCCGGCGCGCGACTTTCATGGGGCGCTTCAGCTGCTGCGCCGGGCCTGCACTTCGGCCGGCCGCAGGTCGCCCGCGGTCTTGTCGAGCACGCCGTTGACGTACTTGTGCCCGTCGGTGCCGCCGAAGGACTTGGCCAGCTCGACGGCTTCGTTGATCGCCACCTTGTACGGGATGTCGATGCAGTACTTCAGCTCGTAGGCGCCGATCAGCAGCACGCCGTGCTCCACCGGCGACAGCTCGCTGGTCTTGCGGTCGACGTGGCGGGCGAGCACCGCGTCGAGGTCGGCCGCTTCGTTGATGCAGCCCTGCAGCAGCGCATCGAAGTGCACGCGGTCGGCCTTGTCGAAGCCTTCCTGCTCGCGCATGTGGGCCTCGATCGCGGCGATGTCGCCGCCGCCGATCAGCCATTCGTAGAGGCCCTGCAGCGCCAGCTCGCGCGAGCGGCGGCGGGCGGACTTCGGCCGCGTGCCCTTGGCGCCGGCCGGCTTCGCGGCGGACTTCGGTGCCGTCGTCATGCCAGCTCGTCCATCAGGTTGGCCATCTCGACGGCGACACGCGCCGCGTCGCGGCCCTTGTCTTCGGCGCGGGCCCAGGCCTGCGCTTCGTTCTCGACGGTGAGGATCGCGTTGGCGATCGGGATCTGGTGGTCCAGCGACACGCGGGTGACGCCGGCGCCGCTTTCGTTGGCCACCAGCTCGAAGTGGTAGGTCTCGCCGCGGATGATGCAGCCGAGCGCGATCAGCGCGTCGAAGTCCTCGCTGTCGGCCATGGCCTTCAGCGCCACCGGCACTTCCAGCGCGCCGGGCACGGTGACATGGGTGACCAGCTTGGCCGGCACGCCAAGGATGGCGAGTTCGGCCCGGCAGGCCTCGGCCAGCTTGTCGGTCAGCTCGGCATTGAAACGGGCCTGCACGATACCGATCGCGAGGCCGTCGCCGTCGAGATTCGCTGCCTTGCCCTGGTTGGCGTTCTGCATGGGTGTCTTTCTGTTGTTCTGGCAGCGGCTTCAGCCGTTGGTGATGAATCCGGCCACCTCGAGGCCGTAGCCGACCATGCTGGGCATGCGCCGCGGGCTGCCGAGCAGCTTCATGCGGCCGATGCCGAGGTCACGCAGGATCTGCGCGCCGACGCCGTAGGTGCGCAGGTCCATCTGCGTGCTGCGCGGCGCCGGGCCGCCGGCGCGGTCGCCGATCAGCTGCGGCAGCAGCGTCTGCACGTCGTGGCCGCAGTTCAGCAGCACCGCCACGCCGCGCTGCGCCTCCTGGATCGCCGCCAGCGCCTTCGGCAGCGGCCAGGAATGCGAGCAGGCGCCCACATCCAGCAGGTCCAGCGCGGTGAAGGGCTCGTGCACGCGCACCGTCACCTCGTCAGTGGCGGTCCACTGGCCATGGCGCAGCGCGAGGTGCAGGCCGCCGGAGCGGTCGCGGTAGGCGGTGCAGTGGAAGCTGCCCTGGGCGGTGAGCAGCACGCGCTCGCCGGCGCGCTCGATCAGCGTCTCGTTGTGGCTGCGGAAGGCGATCAGGTCGGCGATGGTGCCGATCTTCAGGCCGTGCTCGGCGGCGAAGACCTCCAGGTCCGGCAGCCGGGCCATCGTGCCGTCGTCGTTCATGATCTCGCAGATCACCGCGGCCGGGGTCAGGCCCGCCATGCCGGCCAGGTCGCAGCCGGCTTCGGTGTGCCCGGCGCGCATCAGCACGCCGCCGTCCTGGGCCTGCAGCGGGAAGATGTGGCCGGGCTGCACCAGGTCGCTGGCCCGGGCGTCGCGGGCCACCGCGGCCTGCACGGTGCGGGCGCGGTCGGCAGCCGAGATGCCGGTGGACACGCCCTCGGCCGCTTCGATCGAGACGGTGAAGGCGGTGCCGTGCACCGTGCCATTGCGCGCGGCCATCGGCGGCAGGCGCAGGCGTTCGCAGCGCTCGCGGGTGAGGGTCAGGCAGATCAGGCCGCGGCCGTGCTTGGCCATGAAATTGATCGCCGCCGGCGTGATGTGGTCGGCGGCGATCACCAGGTCGCCTTCGTTCTCGCGGTCCTCCTCGTCGACGAGGATCACCATGCGGCCGGCGGCGAGCTCGCTGACGAGCTCGGGAATCGGGGTAATCGGCATCCCCGGATTGTAGAAGGCGGTGCTATGGGGACCGGTCGGCGGGCCTCTGGCGGGCTTCGGCGGCTCCGGACGAACCTTGCCCCCTACGGCCCTGCGGGCCGGTCCCCCCGAGGGGGAGCAGTCGCCTAGGGGCGGCCCGTCGGCGACTGCCAGTGCCCGTCGATCAGCACCTGGTGCGGCTGGAACTCGGCCTTGTAGTTCATCTTCGTGCTCTCGGCGATCCAGTAGCCGAGGTAGACGTAGGGCAGCTTCAGCTGCTTCGTCTGCTCGATCTGCCACAGGATGCTGTAGGTGCCGAGGCTGCCCTTGTGCTCGGGGTCGTAGAAGGTGTAGACGGCCGAGATGCCGTCGTTGAGCACGTCGACGATGGCCACCATGCGCAGCGTGCCGGCGCCCTGGTCGTCGGGCGCGGGCTCGCGGAACTCGACGAGGCGCGAGTTGACGCGGCTTTGCAGCAGGAACTGCGTGTACTGGTCGACGCTGTCGTGGTCCATGCCGCCGCCGGCATGGCGGCCGGACTGGTAGCGCAGGTAGAGCTGGTAGTGCTCGGGCACGAAGCACAGCCGCAGCACCCGGGCTTTCAGGCCGCCATGGCGCTTCCAGGCGCGGCGCTGGCTGCGCGTGGGCTCGAAGCCGGCCACCGGCACGCGCAGCGGCACGCAGGCGCGGCAGGAGTCGCAATACGGCCGGTAGGTGAACATGCCGCTGCGCCGGAAGCCGTTGGCGACCAGGCCCGAATACGCGTCGGCATGGATCAGATGGCTGGGCGTGGCCACCTGCGAGCGCGCCAGCCGGTCGGGCAGGTAGCTGCAAGGGTACGGCGCCGTCGCATAGAACTGCAGCGACGAGAGCGGGAGTTCTTTCGGATGCGTCACGCCGGGCGGGTTGGGCTTTCATCGGGCGCGCCGATGCCCAGCTGCGCCCACAGCCCGGGATGATAGGCCCAGGCCGGCGGCGGCGGTGCGACCAGCGCCTGCGCCAGGTGCGCTTCGAAGGCCGCGCGAGGAATTTCTCGCGCTCCGAAAGACGCCAGGTGGCGCGTGTGCTGCTGGCAATCGATGAGCCCGATGCCATGCTCTCGGCAGAAGGCCACCAGCGCGGCCAGCGCGATCTTCGACGCATCGGTGCGGTGCGCGAACATCGATTCGCCGTAGAACATCCTGCCGATGCCGACGCCGTAGAGCCCGCCGACCAGTTCGCCGTCGATCCAGGTCTCGACGCTGTGCACCCGCCCGCGGGCGTGCCAGGTGCCGTAGGCCTGCAGCAGCTCGGGCACGATCCAGGTGCCGTTCTGGCCTTCGCGCGGCACGCTGGCGCAGGCGCGCATCACCCGCGCGAAGGCGCTGTCCATGCGGATCTCGCAGGCCGGATCGCGTGCGAAGCGGCGCAGCGTCTTGCGCATCGAATGCGACAGCCGGAACTCGTCGACCGGCAGCACCATGCGCGGATCGGGGCTCCACCACAGCACCGGCTGGCCCGGGCTGTACCAGGGGAACACGCCGTGACGGTAGGCCTCCTCCAGCCGGCCCGGCGTGACGCGGCCGCCGGCCGCCAGCAGGCCCGGCGCATCGCTGTCGGGCCCGAGCGCGCGGCCCGTCGGCGGCAGCGGCGTCAGGTCGTCGATCCAGAGCAGGGTCTGCGTGGACATCGTGCGCAGATTGTGCGGTGTCGGCCGAGACTGCCGGTATAAGCGAGGGTTTCGTTGGGACGCAAAGGATGCCGCAGATGGCACAGAAGACACTTCGATTCGATGGCCGCGTGGCGCTGGTGACCGGCGCCGGCGGCGGCCTGGGTCGCGCGCATGCGCTGGCGCTGGCCGCGCGCGGCGCGAAGGTGGTGGTCAACGACCTGGGCGCTGCGCAGGCGGTGGTCGATGAGATCCGCGCCGCCGGCGGCGAGGCGATCGCCAGCGCCGCGTCGGTGACCGACTTCGACGCGGTGCAGGCGATGGTGGCCGACGCGGTCAACACCTGGGGACGGCTGGACATCCTGGTCAACAACGCCGGCATCCTGCGCGACAAGAGCTTCGCCAAGATGCCGATCGAGGACTTCCGGCTGGTGCTGGACGTGCACCTGATGGGCGCGGTGCACTGCTGCAAGGCGGCCTGGGGCGTGATGCAGGCCCAGCAGTACGGCCGCATCGTGATGACGACCTCGTCGAGCGGCCTGTACGGCAACTTCGGCCAGTCGAACTACGGCGCCGCGAAGATGGCGCTGGTGGGCCTGATGCAGACCTTGTCGATCGAAGGCGCGAAGCACGGCATCCGCGTCAACTGCCTCGCGCCGACCGCCGCGACGCGCATGACCGAGGGCCTGATGCCGCCCGAGGTGCTGGCGATGCTGCAGCCCGAGGCCGTGGTGCCGGCGCTGCTGTGGCTGGCCAGCGAAGACGCGCCGACGCGGGCGATCGGCTGTGCCGGCGCCGGCACCTTCGAGGCGGCGCATGTCACGCTGACCCGGGGCGTGCACCTGGGCATCGACGCGACGACGCCGGAGCGGCTGGCCGAGGCCTGGGGCGAGGTCAGCGACCGCGACGGCGAGCAGGTGCCGGGCAGCGGGGCGGCGCAGACGCAGCAGGAGATCGCGGCGGCGATGTCCGCCGTGCGCTGACCGAGCGGGCACGGCCTGGGCCGTGCCGGGACGGTTGTCGCGTGCGGGTGGTGAGTCAGTACGTCGCGCGGCCGCCCGAGATGTCGAGCACCGAGCCGGTGGTGAACGAGCAGTCCTCGCTCGCCAGCCACGCGACCATCGCGGCGATCTCCGACGGCTGCACGAAGCGGCCCATCGGGATCTTCGCGCGCATGTACTCGATGTGCTGCGGCGTCATCGAATCGAAGATCGCGGTGCGCGCGGCAGCGGGTGCCACGGCGTTGACCAGCACGCCGCGCTGCGCGGTCTCCTTGGCCAGTGATTTCGTCAGCGCGATCAGCCCGGCCTTCGACGCGCTGTAGTGCGAGGCGTTCGGGTTGCCTTCCTTGCCGGCGACCGACGCGATGTTGACGATGCGGCCGTAGCCGGCGTCGAGCATCGCCGGCACCAGCGCGCGGCAGGTAAGGTAGGGGGCGATCAGGTTGACCTCGATCACGCGGCGCCAGACGGCCGGGTCCAGTTCCCAGGTCGACGCGTTGCCGCCGGTGATGCCGGCGTTGTTGACGAGGATGTCGACGCGGCCGGCCAGCGCCAGCGCGCGTCTGGCCGCGTCGTTCACCGCGGTCTCGTCGCTGAGTTCCACGGTCGCGGTGTCGACCTGGCCGAGCGGCGCCAGCGCGGCGCGCGCTTCGCCGAGGCGCGCTTCGTCGACGTCCCACAGCACGACCCGCGCGCCGGATTGCAGGCAGCGTTCGGCCACCGCGTAGCCGATGCCCTGCGCGCCGCCGGTGATCACCGCAACGCGGCCCTGCAGGTCGATCTGGTTCATGCGGGAAGTCCGCGCAGTGCCGCGGGGTCGCCGGCGCAGTCCTCGATGTAGGCGGCGACGATGTGCTCGAAGCTCGCCTCGGGCTTCAGGCCCAGCGCGCTCGCGCGGCTCGCGGCGACGGCGCGCGGCCAGCCGTCGACGATGCGCACGATCTCCGGGTCGGGCTGGAAGCGCACGCGCTCGCGCACGGCGCGGCCGGCCACCGCCTCGAGCGCGTCGAGCATCTGCTGCACGCTGACGTTGAGCGCCGGCAGGTTCAGCGCCAGCCGGCTGCCGAGTTGTTCCCGGTCGGCCTCCGCCACTGCGATCAGCCCTTCGACCGTGCGGCGTGGCGACGACAGCGCGTGGCGCACCTCGGCCGACACCGGGCAGATCGCCTCCACGCCGGCCAGCGGCTCGCGCACGATGCCGCTGAAGAACGACGATGCCGCGCCGTTGGGCCGGCCGGGGCGCACGGTGACGGTGTTCAGCCGCACCGAGCGGCCGTCGACGAAACCCTTGCGGGTGTAGTCGGCGATCAGGTACTCGCACATCAGCTTGTGCGTGCCGTACGAGGTCTGCGGCACCGGCTGCGTGTCGTCGTCCATCCGCGCCGGCATCGGGTGACTGGCATCGTGGCCGAAGACGGCGATCGAGCTGGAGAACACGAAGCGCGGTGCGTTGCCCGCGGCGCGCAGCGCCTCGAGCAATGCGCGCGTCGAATCGAGGTTGGAGCGCAGGCCGAGATCGAAGTCGCGCTCGCATTCGCCGCTGACGGCCGATGCGAGGTGGAACACCGCGTCGAACGCGTCGCCGCGCAGCGCGTTGCACTGTTCCAGCAAGGGGCCGACGCGGGCCTCGATGCGCGGCGCGGCGGCCAGGTCCGCGGGCGGTGCGGCCTGGTCGGCCAGCACGATGCGGCCGATCGGGCGACCGGCCAGTTCGCCGCGTGCCAGCAGTTCGCGCGCCAGCCGCGTGCCGACGAAGCCGGCGCCTCCGGTGATCAGCACATCCATCGATGTCTCCGTGTCTTTCGGGCGCTATCGCGTCGCGGTCGAGGCGCTAACGCTCAGTGGTCGGCAGCCGCGCCTTCAGCTGCGGCGCGGGCTGGCTCAGGGACGGCAGCTTGCGCCGCGACGCCAGCACCGTCTCGATGTCCTCGCGCGCGCTGTCGATCAAGGTCAGGATCGCGCGCTCGGCGCGCGGCGGCGAACGCGCGATCACCGCGTCGAGCACCGCGCGGTGCAGCGGCAGCGAGGTGGCCGGGCCGTCGGGCCGGGAGGTCGAGATCTCGAAGCTGGTGCGCAGCAGCGCGCCGAGCGCCTTGCTCATCTGCACCAGCATGCGGTTGTGGCAGGCGCGCAGCAGGCCCTGGTGGAAGCGCAGGTCGTGCGTCACGTAGTCGCCGCCCTGTTCGATGGCCGCCTTCATGCCGGCGTAGGCGAGCTCGATCTCGGCGATGTCCTGCGCGGTGGCGCGTTCGGCCGCCAGCTTCACAGCCGCCGGCTCGACGACGCGGCGCAGCTCCTGCAGGTCGCGCAGGAACTCGCGTGTCAGGCCGATCTTGGAGTGCCAGACCACGACGTCCGGATCGAACCAGTTCCAGTGCTCCTCCGGCATCACCCGCGTGCCGAGCTTGGGGCCGGTGACGAGCAGCCCCTTGGCGACCAGCGACTTGACCGCCTCGCGCACGACGGTGCGGCTGACGCCGAGCTCCTCGCACAGCATCGGCTCCGGCGGGATCGACTGGCTCGGCGGATAACGGCCGGAGACGATGGCCTCGCCCAGCACGTCCAGCGTATTGCCGTGGACGTTCTTGATGACGGGCAGGTGCATCACCACGGCGGCGCTCATCCGCGCACGAAGACCGTGACCAGCGGATCGGGGCCGACCTGGCGGCTCCAGTGGCCGTGCACGGTCGGGTCGAAGGTGGCGCCCGGTGGCAGGACGTCGGCCGAATAGAAGTGCTGGCCGGGCGAGAAGATCCGCGACGTGCCGTCCTGCAGCCCGATCTCCATCTGGCCGCCGAGGATGAAGACCCATTGCGGATCGCCGGTGCAATGGAATTCGCTGCGAAAGCCCACCGGGCTCTCGCGCAATTGCAGCCCGCCCGAGGGCATCAGCGGCGACAGGCGCGCAGCCGGCTTGCCTTCGGTCAGCGCGATGGTTTCCTCGCGGAAGCGGGCACGGCCGTCGGCGTCGGTGAACAGGATGATCTTGGTGAAGGTCGAAGTCATGCTGGATTGTGCTCACTGCGCCTTCCCAAGCGGCCGCCGCGGAACCGGCTCTGCCGGGCCGCTGGGGGCGCCCCCTGGGGGGAGGCGGCCGGAGGCCGCTTCGGGGGGGGCTTGGTCATAGCGATGCGGTCACGCCGCCATCGACGTAGAGGATATGGCCGTTGATGAAGCGCGCCGCGTCGCTGGCGAGGAAGACGGCCGCCGGTGCCAATTCCTCCACCTCGCCCCAGCGCCGGCACGGCGTGCGGTTGACCAGCCAGGCGCTGAACTGCGGATCGTCGACCAGCTTCTGGTTCAGCTCGGTGCGGAAGTAACCCGGGCCGATGCCGTTGACGGTGATGCCGTGCGGCCCGAGGTCGATCGCCATGCCCTTGGTCAGCATCTTCACCGCGCCCTTGGTCGCGGCGTAAGGCGCGATGCCGGGCCGGCCGAGCTCGCTCTGCACCGAGGCGACGTTGATGATGCGGCCGCGCCCGCGCGGGATCATGCGCCGCGCCACCGCCTGGCCGACATGGAACAGGCTGTCGACATTGGTGCGCATCAGGGCATCCCAGTCGGCCGGGTCGTAGTCGGCGAAGGCGTTGCGGCGCTGCATGCCGGCGTTGTTGACCAGGATGCCGATCGGCCCGATCGACGATTCGATGGTCTCGATGGCGGCGTCGACCGCGGGGCGCTGCGTGACGTCGAAGGCCAGCGCGTGCACGGTGTGGCCGGCGGCGCGAAGTGCGGCGGCGGCGGCCTGCAGGCGGTTGTCGTCGCGGGCATTCAGCACCACCGCGGCGCCGGCCTCGGCGAGGCCGCGCGCCAGCGCGAGGCCGATGCCCATCGACGAGCCGGTGACCAGCGCGAGCTGGCCGTCGAGCCGGAACGTGGACGCGTCGATCATGCGGCATCCCCGCGCACGGCCGAGGCCAGCCCGACCAGCGCCTGCTGCACGAGGCGCGCCGGCGGCATGCGGATGTCGAGCACCAGCGCGTCCTCGTCGGGGCCGGGCAGTTCCAGCGCCTGCAGCTGGCTCGGCAGCAGCGAGGGCGGCATGTAGTGGCCGCTGCGGCTTTCGAGCCGCTCGGCCAGCAGCGGCGCGTCGCCGTGCAGGTGGATGAGCTTGAGCCCGGGCGCGCGGTGGCGCAGCTCGTCGCGGTAGCGGCGCTTGAGCGCGGAGCAGGCGACGATCACGCCGCGGCCGGCGTCGTGCGCCGCGCCCAGCCGTTGGCCGATCGCCGCCAGCCAGTCGCGGCGGTCATGGTCGGTCAGCGGGATGCCGGCGGCCATGCGCTGCACGTTGGCCGGCGGGTGAAGCTCGTCGCCCTCGACGAACTCGACGCCCAGCGTGGTGGCGAGCTCGCGCGCGATGGTCGATTTGCCGCAACCGCTGACGCCCATCACGACCACCTGCAACGTGTCCACGGCCGAGGGGGTGTCACGACAGGCGCTGCCCGCCCGCGCTGTCGAAGACATGCGCCTTCGCGCCGTCGATCGCCAGGTGCACGATGTCGTCAGGCTTCGCATCCGTGCGGCCGTGCATCACCAGGGTCAGCGTCTGCGCATCCCCGTTGCTGCCGACCTGCAGCAGCAGCTCGGTCTCTGCGCCGGTGGGCTCGACGACGATCACCTTGGCCGGTGTGCCGTGCGCGGCAAGGTGGATGTCGCCGGGGCGGATGCCGTAGTGCACCGGCTGCCCGGCGCTGCCGCCCTTCATGCCGTTGACCGGCCACGTGGCCCCGAGCGCCCGCACCGCGCGGCCGTCGCCGTCGGGCACCAGCTGGCCCGGGAAGACGTTCATGGCCGGCGAGCCGATGAACTGCGCGACGAAGAGGTTGCCCGGCCGATCGAACAGCTCCAGCGGCGTGCCGATCTGCTCGACGATGCCGTCGTGCATCACGACGATGCGGTCGGCCATCGTCATCGCCTCGATCTGGTCGTGGGTGACGTAGACGGTGGTCGTCTTCAGCCGCTGGTGCAGCGCCTTGATCTCGGCGCGCATCGCGACACGCAGCTTGGCATCGAGGTTCGACAGCGGCTCGTCGAACAGGAAGACCTTGGGGTCGCGCACGATCGCGCGGCCCATCGCCACGCGCTGGCGCTGGCCGCCGGAGAGCTCGCGCGGGTAGCGGTCGAGCAGCGCGTCGAGGTTCAGGATGCGCGCGGCATCGGCCACCCGCTTCGCGGTGATCGCCGTGTCCGCGCGGCGCAGCTTCAGGCTGAAGCCCATGTTCTCGCGCACCGTCATGTGCGGGTAGAGCGCGTAGCTCTGGAACACCATCGCGATGTCGCGGTCCTTCGACTCGAGCTCGTTGACGACCTTGCCGTCGATGACGATCTCGCCGCCGGAGATTTCCTCCAGCCCGGCCAGCATGCGCAGCAGGGTCGACTTGCCGCAGCCCGACGGGCCGACCAGCACGACGAACTCGCCGTCGGTGATGTCGAAGCCGATGCCGTGGATGACGTCGACCTTGCCGTAGGACTTCTGGATGTTGCGGAAGGAGACAGCGGCCATGTCGGATGAAGGTTATGACTTCACGGCGCCGGCGGTCAGGCCGGACACCATGTAGCGCTTGAAGGCGTAGTAGATGGCTGCCGGCGGCAGTGCGTAGATCAGCCCGGTGGCCATCAGCAGCTCCCACGGCGAGTCGTCGGCCGCCAGGAAGTTGCCGAGTGCGACGGCCAGCGTCAGGTCGGTCTCGTTCGACAGCATCAGGAAGCCGTAGAGGTACTCGTTCCAGGCCAGCAGCAGCGCGTAGGTGCCGACGGCGACCAGCGAGGGCACCATCAGCGGCACGTAGACCAGGCGGAACAGCTGCAGCGGTGTCGCGCCGTCGATGCGCGCGGCTTCGTCAAGCTCCCAGGGCAGCTTGTCGGAGGCCTGCTTCAGCACCCAGATGCAGTAGGGCGACGCGATCGTCACCATCGCCAGGATCAGCGACCAGCGGTTGTTCAGCAGGCCGTAGTTGGCCATCGTCTTGTACATCGGCACCGCGAGGAAGGCGGCCGGGATGAAGTAGGTGAACAGCGCCAGGTTCATCACCGTGCGGCCGCCCCGCACCTTGAGCCGGCTGATCGCGAAGGCGGCCGTGGTGGCGACGAAGAGAGTCAGCAGGCCGACCGCGAAGGCGATCACCAGCGAGTTGCCGAGTTGCTGCCAGAAGTGGTTCAGGTAGAAGTGCTTCTGGTGCAGCACGGTGTCGAAGTTCTGCAGCGTCGGGTTCTTCGGCCACAACCGGCCGGAGGTGGCTGAATCGCGCTCGGAGATCGCGAACAGGAACAGGTGGTAGACCGGGATCACGGTCCACAGCAGCACGGGCAGGCCGATCAGCAGCAGCCGGGTTTCGGCCCAGAGTTTCCTGGGGCTCACTTGGACAGCCTCTTCATCATCACGTACACCAGCGGCAGCACCAGCGGCAGCGCGACGACGATGGAGGCCATCGCCAGGTCGACCTGGTCCAGCCGCAGGTAGCGGATGCCCAGCGTCGCCAGCACGTGCGTCAGGTCCGCGGGCCCGCCGCCGGTCAGCAGGTAGACCGAGTTGAAGTCGCCCAGCGTCCAGATCATCGACAGGATGGTCGAGGTGAAGTAGAGCCCGCGCATCGACGGCCAGGTGATGAAGCGGAACTTCTGCCAGCGCGTCGCGCCGTCGACGCTGGCGGCTTCGTACTGTTCCGAAGGAATGGCGAGGCGGCCGGCGATCAGGATCAAGGTCCAGAACGGCAGCGACTTCCAGATGTGCATCAACATCGAGAAGCTCAGCGCCAGCGTTGGATCGTTGAGCCAGTTCGGGCCGTCGAGACCGGTGAGGCGGAAGATCGTCGAGTTGATGACGCCCCATTCGGGGTTCAGCATGAAGCGCACCGACAGGATGGTCGGGATCGACGGCACCGCCCACGGCAGGATGAACAGCACCGACAGCGCGCGAATCCACCAGCGCTGCTGCACGAAGAAGCCGGACAGCCCGAGCGCGATCATCATCTTCAGGTTCACCGCGACCACCACGAAGATGACCGTGTTGACCGCGGTGCGGAAGAAGATCGGGTCGTCGAAGAGCTTGGCGTAGCTCTGCGGGTGCCGCGCCAGCCACAGCCCGTAGCCCACCGGGTAGAGCACGAAGACCAGGAAGACCAGCAGGTAGGGCACGACGAGCGCGCGCCCCCACCAGACCCAGGTGCTGACGGGCTTGCGGACGCGCGGCGCGGCCGCTGACGCCGGGGAGGTGAGGACGTGGCTCATCCTGGTCGTTCGGCAGGTCGTCCGCTGGCCGCCGGGATCAGTTCGCGACCGCCTTGATGCGCGCGATCATCTCGTCCGTCGCCTTGTCCACCGGCACCTTCTCGTTGAGGATCCGGTTCATCGCCTTGGCCCAGACGTTCTCGTTGTTCAGCACGGTGAACTTGTAGTTCTTCGTGAATTCGAACGGCGTCGTGCCGGCCATGAACTGGTTGTAGACCGCGGTGCGGTGCGCATCGGCCTTCCAGAACGGGCTCTGCTGCGCGGCCTTGGTCACCGGGAACCAGCGGCCGAGCGAACCTTCGACGTACGGCGTCAGGTTCGCGTCGTCGAGCATGAAGGCGACGAACTGCTTGGCCAGCGCCTTGTTCTTCGCGTCCTTGAAGATCACGCCGGTCTTCACCGCGGCGCGGTAGACCATCTTCGAGCCGTCGGGCTTGTTCGGGAAGCCGGCCGTGGCGATCAATTCCGTGTAGTTCTTCTTGGCCTGTGCACGCTGGACCTCGTTGAGCGTGGTGTTGTTCATGTCGTCCAGCCACTTCGCGGCGATCGAGATCGTCGCGTTGTGCGTCAGGATGATGGTCTTGTTGTGGAAGGCGACGTTGTTGTCCGGGTCCTTCCAGTTCGTGGCCGACGGCGGCGTGCAGCTCTTGGAATAGACCTGCGTGTAGTCGGTCAGCGCGTTGATCAGGCCCTGGCGCACGGCAGGGTCGTCGACCAGCAGCTTGCCGGAGTCGCTGACCAGCTTGACGTTGTAGGCGTCCATGAAGGTCAGGAAGGAGTAGAACGAGTCGCTCGAATCGACCCCCATCGGGAAGCCGGTGGCGAAGCCGCGCTGGCCGGTCTTCTGGCGGTAGGCGGGCTGCACCTTGTCGCACCAGAAGCTCCAGTAGCCCTTCCAGTCCTTCGGAATGTCGCTTTCCTTGAAGCCGGCGTCGGCGAGCATGTCCTTCCAGTACTGGATATGCATCGTCTGCTGCTTGATCGGGAAGGCGTAGTAGGCCCGGCTCTGGGTGGCGTTGTTGTAGAGGAACGTCGTCGACAGCGCCGTCGGTTCGAACTTGGCGCGCATCGGATCGATGATGCTGGAGACGTCTTCCAGCTTGCCGTCGTAGGCCCACTTCGCGGTGACCTGGAAGTCGTAGACATCGCCATAGGCCACGTCCGGCGGATTGCCGGCATCGAGCGCGGCCACCGACTTCGGGATCATTTCCTGCGGCGCGTACAGCGACAGCTCGACCTTGACCTTCGGGTACTTGGCCTCGAACTTCTTGATGGCCGCGAACAGCGCGTCGTCCTCGGCCTTGTAGAAGCCCTTGCCCCACCAGACGGTGAGCTTTTCCTGCGCGAAGGCGGGGGCCGCGGCCACGAGGCCGGCGCCGATCAGCGCGCCCGTCATCCAAGTCTTCAGTTGCATGTCCACTGTCTCCTTGAGTCAGACGGGCCTCCGGCCCGCGGTTGTGGTGTTATCGTATGACGATTGATCCGTGCCTCAGCCGGGACTTACCCGCAGCCGGGTCGGCCCGTACGGTCGGGGCATGCGCTCACGACCCGCATTCGGGCACCGGCGTCAGCACCGCCTGCCCGGCGAAGTGCGCGTGCAGGTTCTGGAACGCGAGGTCGGCCATCGCCTGCCGGGTCTGGCCGGTCGCGCTGCCGATGTGCGGCGCCAGCACCACGTGCGGCAGCGCCTTCAGGCGCTCGGGCACATGCGGCTCGTTCTCGAACACGTCGAGTCCGGCGCCGGCAATCACGCCGCGCTCCAGCGCGTCGACCAGCGCCGCTTCATCGATCACCGAGCCGCGCGCGACGTTCACCAGGATGCCCTGCGGGCCCAGCGCCTCGAGCACCGCGGCGTCGATCAGCTTGCGCGTGCCGGCGCCGCCCGGCGTGATGACGACGAGGAAATCGCTTTCCGCGGCCAGGCTGCGTGCGTCGGGCAGATAACGGTATGGCAGCGCGGCCTTGGCGCTGCGGGCGGTGTAGGCGATGGCCATGCCGAACCCCGCCGCGCGCTGCGCGATGGCCTGGCCGATGCGGCCCATGCCGACGATCCCCAGGCGCGCGCCGGACATCTTGCGTGCCAGCGGCATCGGGCCGCGTTGCACCCAGTCGCCGCCGCGCACCCAGCGATCGGCCGCGGGCAGCTGGCGCGCGGCGCTGAGCATCAGCCCGAGCGCGAGGTCGGCGACGTCGTCGTTCAGCACGTTCGGCGTGTGCGTCACCATCACGCCGTGCTCCTTCGCGCTGGCGACGTCGACGCCGTCGTAGCCGACGCCCATGATCGACACGATCTCCAGCGCCGGCAGGCGTTCGATCAGCGCGGCCGGCACCTTCGACTCGCCGCTGCCGACCACCGCGCGGATGCGCGGCGCGATCGCCGCGAACGCGGCGGCATCCGATTCGTGCAGCCTGTCGTGCAGCGTGAACGCCGCTTCGACCTGCGGCAGCAGCAACGGCGACAGCTTTGCCACCGCCAGCACCTCGGGCTTCTGCCCGGTCATCTCCGTCTGCGACAAGGGGCCACTCCTTCGGGTTCGACCTCAGTCGAGGGTCAATCGTCATACCATAATATGCTTCCGCATCGAGGCCGCCTCTCCGGGAAAGCCAGCACGCATGAGTTCGCCAACGAGGAAGAAACACCCGTCTGAACTGCGCAGCCAGCAGTGGTTCGGCCGCCAGGATCGCGACGGGTTCGCGTACCGCAGCTGGGTCAAGGGCAAGGGCGTGCCGCACGACCAGTTCGACGGCCGGCCGGTGATCGGCATCTGCAATACCTTCAGCGAGCTGACGCCGTGCAACTCGCATTTCCGCACCCTGGCCGAGCAGGTGAAGACCGGCGTCTACGAAGCCGGCGGCTTCCCGCTTGAATTCCCGGTGATGTCGCTCGGCGAGACGCTGCTGCGGCCCACCGCGATGCTCTACCGCAACCTCGCGAGCATGGATGTCGAGGAGAGCATCCGCGGCAATCCGATCGACGGCGTCGTATTGCTGTTCGGCTGCGACAAGACGACGCCGGCGCTGCTGATGGGCGCGTCCAGCGTCGGCCTGCCGACGATCGGCGTCTCCGGCGGGCCGATGCTCAACGGCCGCTGGCGTGGCCAGACGCTGGGCTCGGGCACCGGCGTGTGGCGCATGAGCGAAGAGGTGCGCGCCGGCACGCTGAAGTTGCAGGACTTCTTCGAGGCCGAGAGCTGCATGCACCGCAGCCACGGCCACTGCATGACGATGGGCACGGCCAGCACGATGGCCTGCATGGTCGAGGCGCTGGGCATCGGGCTGCCGGGCAATGCCGCCTATCCGGCGGTCGACGGCCGGCGCAACGTGCTGGCCCGCGCCGCGGGCCGGCGCATCGTCGAGATGGTGCACCAGGACCAGACGATCTCGCAGGTGCTGACGCGTGAAGCCTTCGAGAACGCGATCCGCACGTTGGCCGCGATCGGCGGCAGCACCAATGCGGTGATCCACCTGATCGCCATCGCCGGGCGCCTGGGCGTGCCGCTGAGCATCGACGACTTCGACCGCCTGGCCAGCGAGTTGCCCTGCCTGGTCAACCTGCAGCCGTCGGGCGAGCACCTGATGGAGGACTTCTGCTACGCCGGCGGCCTGCCCGCCGTAATGAAAGCCATCGAGTCGGTGCTGCACCTGGACCTGCCGACGGTCAGCGGCGCGACGGTGGGCGAGAACATCGCCGGCGCGCAGAACTTCGACGAGCGCGTGATCAAGACCATGGACGCGCCTTTCAAGGCCAATGCGGGTATCGCGGTGCTGCGCGGCAACCTCGCGCCGCGCGGGGCCGTGATCAAGCCCAGTGCGGCGACACCGGAACTGATGGTGCACACCGGCCGCGCTGTGGTCTTCGAGAACTCCGATGACTTTCACCATCGCATCGACGACGAATCGCTGGACGTCGACGAGACCTGCGTGCTGGTGCTGAAGAACTGCGGCCCCAAGGGCTACCCGGGCATGGCCGAGGTCGGCAACATGCCCCTGCCGCCCAAGGTGCTGAAGAAGGGCATCACCGACATGGTGCGCATCAGCGACGCGCGCATGAGCGGCACGGCCTACGGCACCGTGGTGCTGCACACCGCGCCGGAAGCCGCCGCCGGCGGCCCGCTGGCGCTGGTGAAGAACGGCGACCTGATCACGCTGGACGTGCCGCAGCGCAAGCTGCACCTGCATGTCGACGAGCCCGAGCTCGAACGCCGCCGCGCCGCATGGCAAGCACCGGAGCCGCCGTTGAAGAGCGGTTATTGGAAACTCTACGTCGACCACGTGCTGCAGGCCGACGAGGGCGCCGACCTCGACTTCCTCAAGGGCCAGCGCGGCGCGTTCGTCCCCAAGGACAACCACTGAGATGTGGCCCACCCCCGGAGCGGCTTCGCCGCTTCCCCCTCAAGGGGGCGACCCCAGCGGCCCGGCAGAGCCGGATCCGCGGCGTCCGCTTGAGTGCACGAATTGGAAGGGATTGAGATGAGCCCCCACAACCGCATCGCCCTCGTCACCGGCGCCGGCTCCGGCATCGGCGCCGCCTGCGCCACCGCACTGTTGAAGGATGGCTGGCGGGTGGTGTTCACCGGGCGCCGGGCCGACGCGCTGCAGGCGGCGATCGCGGCTGCGGGCGACCCGTTCGGCGACATCGCCGAGCGCGCCGCGGCGATCCCGTCGGACGTCGGCGACGAACATTCGGTCGCCGCGCTGTTCGAGCAGGTGAAGGCGCGCTTCGGCCGGCTCGACCTGCTGTTCAACAACGCCGGCATCTCGCTGCCGCCGACGACGCCCGACGAGCTGGATGCCGCGACCTGGCGGCGCGCGGTCGACACCAACTTCAATGGCGCCTTCTTCTGCCTGTCGCAGGCGTTCAAGCTGATGCGCGCGCAGCGCCCGATGGGCGGTCGCATCATCAACAACGGCTCGATCTCCGCGCACGCGCCGCGGCCGGGCTCGATCGCCTACACCGCGACCAAACACGCGATCACCGGACTGACCAAGACCGCGGCGCTCGACGGCCGGCCGTTCGACATCGCCGTCGGCCAGATCGACATCGGCAATGTCGCCAGCGACATGACCGCGCGCATGGTCGCCGGCGTGCCGCAGGCCGACGGCACGGTGCGGCCGGAGCCGCGCATGCAGATGTCGTCGCTCACCGACACCTTCATGGCGATGGCCCGGCTGCCGCTGACGGCCAACGTGCTGTTCATGACGGTGATGGCCACCAAGATGCCCTACGTCGGCCGCGGCTGACGCTCGCTTCGCGGGGCATCGCACCACTCGCTTCCGACAGGGATCCGCCCATGGACAAACGCTGGACGCTGGCCTGCATGATCCACGGCAGGCTGGACCTGCGGCTGCAGGAAGAGGAAGCGCCGCCGCTGGGGCCGACCGACGTGCTGCTGCGGCTGGGCGCCGGCGGCATCTGCGGTTCGGACATGCACTACTTCGAGCATGGGCGGGTGGGGGCGTTCGAGGTGCGCGAGCCGCTGATCCCCGGCCATGAAGCCTCGGGCATCGTCGTCGCGATCGGCCCCTCCGTCACCCGCGTGCAGCCCGGCCAGAAGGTGGCCATCAACCCCTCCCACCCCTGCGGCCGCTGCGACTACTGCAGCGCCGGCCGCGGCAACCTGTGCCGGAAGATGTTCTTCCTCGGCAGCGCCAGCGTCTTTCCGCATGCGCAGGGCATGTTCCGCGAACGTTTCGTGATGGGCGAGCGCCAGCTCACCGCGATCGACGAGCCCGGCATCACGCTGGGCGAGATCGCCTGCGCCGAGCCGCTGTCGATCGGCCTGCACGCGGTGAACCGCGCCGGGCCGATGATCGGCGAGACGGTGCTCGTCACCGGCGCCGGCACCATCGGCGCGATGTGCGTGATGGCCGCGCGGCTGGCCGGCGCCGCGCAGGTGATCGCCTGCGACGTCAACGACCGGGCGCTCGGCATCGCGCGCCAGGCCGGGGCCGACCGCACCGTGCGCAGCGACCAGGTCGCGGCGTCCGAGCTGGGCGACCTCGCCGACGTGACGATCGAGGCGGCCGGCCACCCGTCGGCGCTGGCCACCTGCCTCGCGGCGACGAAGCGTGGCGGCCGCATCATCCAGGTCGGCACCCTGCCGCCGGAACTGCCGTTCCCGGCCAACAGCCTGATGCAGCGCGAGCTCGACTACCGCGGCTGCTTCCGCGCCCATCTGGAATTCGACTGGGCGGTGCAGGCCATCCGCAGTCGCCGCGTCGACGTGCGGCCGCTGATCACCGCGCAGATCCCGCTGTCGCGTTCGCTCGAGGCCTTCGAGCTGGCGCTCGACCGCAGCCGCAGCACCAAGGTTCAACTGGTATTGGAGTAGCAGAGACATGTCTGGAAGACTGAAAGGCAAGACCGCGTTCCTGACCGCGGCCGGCCAGGGCATCGGCCGCGCGGTGGCGCTGGCCTTCGTGCGCGAGGGCGCCGACGTGCTGGCCACCGACATCGATGCCGCGGCATTGGAGCGGCTGCGCGCCGACTGCGGCTGCCGCGGGCGGCAGCTCGACGTCACCGATGCGCAGGCGATCGCCGCGGCCGCGGCCGCCGCGGGACCGGTGGACGTGCTGTTCAACGGCGCCGGTTTCGTTCACGCCGGTACGGTGCTCGACTGCAGCGAGGAGCAGTGGGCCTTCGCGATGGACCTGAACGTGCGCTCGATGTACCGCACGATCAAGGCGCTGCTGCCGGGCATGCTGGAGCGCGCAGGGCAGGGCGCCTCGTGCTCGATCATCAACGTGGCCTCGGTCGCCGGCAGCCTGAAGGGTGCGCCGAACCGCTTCGTCTACGGCACGACCAAGGCCGCGGTGATCGGCCTGACCAAGGCCGTGGCCGCCGACTTCGTCGCCCGCGGCGTGCGCTGCAACGCGATCTGCCCGGGCACGGTCGAGTCGCCGTCGCTGCGCGAGCGCATCGCGGCGCAGGCCCAGGCCAGCGGCCAGACGCTGGCGCAGGTGGAAGCCGGCTTCGTCGCGCGCCAGCCGATGGGCCGGCTCGGCCGCACCGAGGAGATCGCCGCGCTGGCCGTCTACCTGGCCAGCGACGAATCGGGCTTCACCACCGGCACGACCCAGGTCATCGACGGCGGCTGGTCGAACTGAACAACTGACCGGTCAGTCGGTAACCATCCGACCTCATCGATCCATAAGCAAGGAGCGTTCCGAATGAAACTGATGCGCATCGGCCCGAAGGGGCGCGAGAAGCCGGCGCTGCTGGACATTGAAGGGCGCGTGCGCGACCTGTCCGGCGTGATCCCCGACCTGCACGCGGCGATGCTGACGCCCGAGGGCCTGGCGCCGCTGCGCGCGGTCGATCCGTCGTCGCTGCCGATCGTCGAGCGGCCGGGCCGCATCGCGCCGCCGTGGAGCGGCATGGGCAAGTTCGTCTGCGTTGGCCTGAACTATGCAGACCACGCGGCCGAGTCCGGGCTGCCGGTGCCGGCCGAGCCGGTGTTGTTCACCAAGCACACCAGCACGGTGATCGGTGCCAACGATCCCGTCGTGCTGCCGCAGGGCTCGGTGAAGACCGACTGGGAGGTCGAGCTGGGGGTGGTTATCGGCCGCAAGGCGCGTTACGTCGCCGAGGCTGATGCGCTGCAGCACGTCGCCGGTTACTGCGTGGTCAACGACGTCTCGGAGCGCGAATACCAGATCGAGCGCGGCGGCACCTGGGACAAGGGCAAGGGCTGCGACACCTTCGGACCGATCGGTCCGTGGCTGGTCACGGCCGATGAAGTGGCCGATCCGCAACAGTTGGCGATGTGGCTCGAAGTGAACGGCCACCGCTACCAGAACGGCAGCACGCGCACGATGGTGTTCGGCGTCGCCCAGCTGGTGAGCTACATCAGCCGCTTCATGACCCTCTATCCGGGGGATCTGATCAGCACGGGCACGCCGCCCGGCGTCGGCATGGGGCAGAAACCCTCTCCCGTCTATTTGAGGCCTAGGGATACAATGCGCCTGGGCATTGAAGGTCTGGGGCAACAAGAACAGACCGTGCATGCGTGGAACCCCGAGTTGATCGATGGTTAGGCGCGGCGCGATGCTCAGGCACTACGCGCTGCCGGCGATGGGGATCGGCGGCCTCAGGGTGTGGTGTTCCGTTGGGGGAACCAGGCCATGCAGTTCAGGACCATCACATTGCCGTACGGGGCACGCTGTCGCGTGCCGGAACACGTCCAGCGCATCGACTCGCACAGCACGCACGGCTGGCAGTTGCGCTACGGGACGCCGACGCGCTTCTTCTCTGACAAGTCGCACGACAACAAGGGCGCACGTGCAGCGCTCGCCATGGCGGTCGTCGAGCTGCGCGCCCGCGTGCGCAAGCTGCCGGCGCCCACCGGGCTGCAACGCAAGGTCAGTGCGCACAAGCAGAACGACCTGCCGGTGGGCATCAGCGGCCCGATCCTGCGCCAGCGCCGGGGCAGCTCGGTGCAGGAGTGCAGCTTCTCGGTCAACCTGCCGCGCTACGGCGACAAGCCGCTGCGCCGCAGCGTCTACATCGCCAGCAAGAACACCTACTCGAAGGAACGCTACGAGCAGGCCTTGCAAACCGCGATGGAGCTGCGCAAGCAGGCCGAAGAGGAATACCAGAAGGCTGCCACGGCGGCCAAACGAAAAGCTGTCGCGAAACTCTGACGCGGCGCTCGTCCTGAACCTCGCGCCGGCGGCTTGCGCTGCCGGCGTGATGGCAGCGCTGTCATGACTGCCAGCGCCGTGATCCGCATCCATGCGGCGGACAACGTCGTCATCGCACGCCGGCAACTGCTGGGCGGCACGGTCATCGACGCCGAGGGTTTCGCCGTGCAGGGCCTGGTGCCGCCCGGGCACAAGATCGCCACGCGCGCCATCGCGCCCGGCGAGGCGGTGCTGCGCTACGGCCAGGTCATCGGCCTGGCGACGCAGCCCATCGCGCCCGGCATGCATGTGCATACGCACAACCTCGCGTGCAGCGATTTCACCCGCGCGCACGAACCCGGTGCCGGCGCACTGCCGACCGCCTACGTCGCCGAACCCGCCACGTTCGACGGCATCGTGCGCGCCGACGGGCGCATCGCGACGCGCAACTACATCGGCATCCTGACCTCGGTGAACTGCTCGGCGACGGTCGCGCGGGCGATCGCCGACCATTTCCGGCGCGACGTGCATCCCGAGGTGCTGGCCGCCTACCCGAACGTCGACGGCGTGGTCGCGCTGACGCACGGCATGGGCTGCGCCACCGACAGCGAGGGCGAGGACCTGCGCGTGCTGCGGCGCACGCTCGGCGGTTACGCCCGCCATCCGAACTTCGCCGCGGTGCTGGTGATCGGCCTGGGCTGCGAGACCAACCAGATCCAGGGCATGGTGGCCCAGGAAGGCCTGACCGAAGGCGCGAAGCTGCAGCTCTTCGACATCCAGGGCAGCGGCGGCACCGCGAAGGCCGTGGCCAAGGGCATCGCCGTGGTGCATGGCCTGCTGGCCGAGGCCGACCGGGTGCAGCGCCAGCCGGTGCCGGCGCGCCACCTGACGGTCGGGCTGCAGTGCGGCGGCTCGGATGGCTATTCGGGGATCAGTGCAAACCCGGCGCTGGGGGCGGCGGTCGACCGGCTGGTGCGCCATGGTGGGGCCGCCATCCTGAGCGAAACGCCCGAGGTCTACGGCGGCGAACACCTGCTGACGCGCCGCGCGGTGTCGCGCGCGGTGGCGGACAAGCTGCTCGCGCGCATCGCCTGGTGGGAGGACTACACCGCCCGCCACCGCATGAAGATGGACAACAACCCGTCGGCCGGCAACAAGGCCGGCGGCCTGACCACCATCCTCGAGAAGTCGCTCGGCGCGATCGCCAAGAGCGGCACCACCGCGCTGGTCGACGTGCTGCAGTTCGCCGAACCCGCCACGGCCCGCGGCCTGCTGTTCATGGACACCCCGGGCTACGACCCGGTGTCGGCCACCGGCCAGGTCGCCGGCGGCGCGAACCTGATCTGCTTCACCACCGGGCGCGGCTCGGCCTACGGCTGCGCGCCGTCGCCTTCCCTGAAACTGTCGACCAACACCGCGCTGTGGCTGAAGCAGCAGGACGACATCGACATCGACTGCGGCGGCATCGTCGAGGGCAACGACAGCGTCGACGCGGCCGGCGAGCGCATCTTCCGGCTGATGCTGGACACCGCCTCCGGCCGGCGCACGAAGAGCGAGCAGCACGGCTACGGGCAGAACGAGTTCGTGCCCTGGCAACTGGGCGCGGTGATGTAGGGCGGTACGCCGCCGCGCTCCCGGGCGCCATCCCCGGCCCCGGGCGAGCACGGTTGCGCTGTCGCCACCGGCAGCGGTAGCCTCACAGCGCCATGGCCATCTGGCACAAGGAAGTCACCGCAGGCATCGACTCGGTGGTCGACAACCCCGAGGTGATCGCGCTCTTCCGCCGCTGGCAGGCCCTGTCCGAGGAGCGCGGTGGCGCGCTGCCGCTGCTGGCCGATTTTGATCTCGCGCGGCTCGGCTTCATCGCCGACAAGATGATGCTGTTGCGTGCCGAAGGCAGCGACTTCCGCTACGAACACTACGGGCTGGACATCCAGCGCCATGCGAAGTTCGACCTCACCGGACACCGGGTCTCGGAGTTCGGCGGCGAGCTCGGCGAGTTCTTCCTCGAGCGCTACCGCAAGGCGGTCAGCGGGCGGCGGCCGCTGTACACGGTGCACTTTTCCGACCGCGCGCCCAGCGTCTTCACCTGGGAGCGGCTGATCCTGCCGCTGCTCGATGGCGATGAGCACGATGCAGCGGGCGGCGAGGTGGTGCTGCTGGCCTACAACACGCCGCTCGAGTCGCGCCAGCAGATGCTGGAGGCGGTGCTCAATGCCACCAGCGACGGCATCATCGCGCTGCGCGCGATCCGCGACAGCGCCGGCCGCCAGGTCGACTGGCTGGTCGTGATGGTCAACCGGCAGTTCGGCGAACTGCTCGAGGCGGCGGTGGAGAACCCGACCGGCTGCCTGGTCAGCGTCGCGTACCCGGCCTGGCCGCAGCTGCAGCTCGACGAGCGCTGCCGCGCCGCGATGTCGCAGTCGGCCGGCTCGAGCTGCGAGGTGGCGCTGCGGCGCGGCGGCCGGCGCAGCGTCTTCCTCGCGCAGCTGGGCCCGCTGGGCGAGGGCTGCGTGCTGCGGCTGACCGGCATCACCGAGCGCAAGCAGGCCGAGGACCACCTGCGCGAGCGTGAGCAGCTGCTGCAGCAGCTGTTCGACAACAGCCTCGACGGCATCCTCTACACCGCGGCGCGCGGCCGCATCCTGGATGCCAATCCGGCGGCCTGCCAGATGCTGGGCCGCTCGCGCGAGGCGCTGCAGCGGCTCGGGGCGGCGTCGCTGGTCGATGCCGGCGACTCGCGACTGCACGCGGCGCTGGACGAAGTGCGCCGCACCGGCCTGTTCAAGGGCCAGCTGCGCCTGCTGCGCGCCGATGGCCGGGTCTTCGAAGCCGAGATCTTCGCCGCGGTGCATGTCGACGCGCAGGGGCACCTGCGCAATACGATCAACGTGCGCGACATCAGCGACCGCATCGCCGCCGAGGCCGCGCGCGCCGAGCTGGAGGAGCGGCTGCGCGAGGCGCACAAGCTGGAGGCCATCGGCACGCTGGCGCGCGGCATTGCGCACGACTTCAACAACATCCTCGGCGCGATGCTCAGCAACGTGGTGCTGGCGCGGCAGGACGTGGCGCCGGCGCATCCGGCGCGACTGGCGCTGGACGAGCTGCTGAAGTCCGGCATGCGCGCGAAAGACCTGGTCTCGCAGATCCTCACGTTCAGCCGGCAGGGGCCCGAGCCCTACGTCAAGCTGCCGCTGAAGCCGGTGGTCGAGGAGGTGGTGCAGACCCTGCGCACGCTGCTGCCGGCTGGCAGCACCATCGTTGCCGAGTTTGGCGACGCGCCGTGCCGCGTATCGGCACACCCGACGCAACTGCACCAGGTGCTGATGAACCTGTGCACCAACGCGCTGCATGCGATCGAAGGCCGCGCCGGACGCATCGCGCTGGTGCTGGACGAGGTGCGGCTCGATGCCGAGGCGGCGCGCACGCGGCCGGGCCTGCTGCCCGGCGTGCACGTGCGGCTGCAGGTGCGCGACGACGGCATCGGCATGGACGCGGCGACCCGCGCACGCATCTTCGAGCCCTTCTACACGACCAAGCCGGTGGGCAAGGGCACCGGGCTCGGGCTGTCGGTGGTGCACGGCATCGTGATGGCGCATGGCGGCGCGATCGCCATCGACAGCGCACCCGGCGCCGGCAGCTGCTTCACGATCCACCTGCCGGCGCTGGCGCCCGAGCTGGAAACGACGGCGGGCGCCGCGGGCGGCGGCCACGGCGAACGTGTGCTGTGCATCGACGACGACCCGACCATGCTGCTGGTGTTGCAGCGGCTGCTCGAACGCGACGGCTACCAGGTCACGGCCTTCGGCAGCGGCGAGCCGGCGATCGCCGCGGTGCGGGCGGACCCGGCGGCGGTCGACGTCGTGGTCACCGACTACAACATGCCGGTGGCCGACGGGCTGGTGGTGGCCGCGGCCATCCACCAGCTGCGCGAGGACCTGCCGATCGTGCTGTGCTCGGGCTACATCTCGGACGAGCTGCGCATCGATGCCCGCCGCGCCGGCGTGCGCCGCCTGGTGCCCAAGGCCGACAGCTACGACGAGCTGCCGGCCGTGGTGCGACAGCTGCTGGCGCCGCTGGGGCCTTGAAGGGCGCTGCGCCCGGCCGCAAGCACAATGCGGCCTTCACGATGGCGAAGGACCCCTGCATGCGATCGATTGCCCTGGGCGCCGGCTGCTGGCCCGCGCTGCTGCTGCTGGCGGCCTGCAGCGCCGGCGCCGAGCCGGTCGGCGAAGTCGACACCGTCTTCAAGCTGATCGGCCCGGACCACAAGATCGTCGTCGAGGCCTACGACGACCCGAAGGTCGTCGGCGTCACCTGCTACGTGTCGCGCGCGAAGACCGGCGGCATCAAGGGTGCGCTGGGCCTGGCCGAGGACAAGTCGGAAGCCTCGATCGCCTGCCGCCAGGTCGGCCCGGTCTCGTTCCCGAAGCCGCTGCCGCAGCAGGAGGAGGTGTTCAACGAACGCCTGTCGATCCTCTTCAAGCGCCTGCGCATCGTGCGCATGGTCGATGCGAGGCGCAACGCGCTGGTCTACATGACCTACTCGGAGAAGCTGATCGAAGGCTCGCCGCAGAACAGCGTGACGGCGGTGCCGGTGGACCGCGGCACGCCCATTCCGCTGAAATAGCGCGTCATCGACGCTGAGGCGAGGGCGCGGTACTCCGGGCCTGGGGGCTCAGACCTTCGGTATCCGGATCCGGCTGATCATCAGCGAGCCGGACACCAGGAACATCAGCACCAGCGGGTGGAGCTTGAAGCCGCCGAGCTCGATCACGCCGAACCACAGCTGCGGGCCGAGCGCACCCTGCCACGCGGCGATCCACAGCACGATCACCAGCAGCAGCGAGGTGGGAATCGGCGTGCCTTCGAAGTACTTGACCTTGTCGCCGCCGTCGGCCAGCTTCTCGGCCGTGATGTTGTAGCGCGCCAGGCGCGACACCCCGCAGGCGACGAAGAAGACCAGGATGATGCGGTCGTACAGCCCCTGCATGCCGCAGGCGTAGGCGATGGCCGCCGGCGCGACGCCGAAGGAGATCACGTCGGCCAGCGAATCGAGCTCGCGGCCCATGGCCGACGAACGCTGCCGCCAGCGCGCGATGCGGCCGTCCAGCACGTCGAACACCAGCGCCAGCGGGATCAGTGCGCAGGCGAAGTACAGGTGCTGCACTTCACGGGTCTGCAGGTAGGACATCACCGCGAACAGCGCCCCGACGCCGCAGAAGGCATTGGCCAGCGTGAACCAGTCCGCGAGGTGGAACTCGCGGATCATCGAGAAGGGTTTCGGTCTATCCATGGTCAGGAATGATCGCACTTTGCGCTCCCGGCCGGCACGGGCCGGCAGCGCCCCGCGGGGCCTGGCATGCGGCGGGGCAAGTCGCGGGCCCACGCGCCGGCCACGCACCAGCCGCCCGGCGGTTGACGCTCAATTACTTTAAGTCTAAAGTAATTGCATGAACTCGCCGAGCCCGATGCCGATGCCGACCCCGATGCCAAGCCCGGTGCCTCTAGCCGGCCGCCATGCCCTGGTCACCGGTGCCGGCCGCGGCATCGGCGCCGCGATCGCCCGCCGCCTGGCGGCCGACGGGGCCGTGCTGACGCTGCTGGGCCGCGGCGCCGAGGCGCTGCAGACGCTGGCCGCCGAACTGCCCGCCAGCGCGCGCCCCCACGCCATCGCCTGCGACGTCGGCGATGCGCAGGCCATCGCACGGGCGTTCCACGAAGCCGCCGAGGTGCACGGCGGCGTGCAGGTGCTGGTCAACAACGCCGGCCAGGCCGAAGCCGCGCCGTTCGGCCGCACCAGCGACGAGCTGTGGCAGCGCATGCTGACGGTCAATCTGAGCGGCAGCTTCTACTGCGCCCGCGCCGCGCTGCCGGCGATGCAGCGGGCCGGCTGGGGCCGCATCGTCAACATCGCCAGCACTGCCGGCCAGCGGGGTTATGCCTACGTCGCCGCCTATGCCGCGGCCAAGCACGGCGTGATCGGCCTGACGCGTTCGCTGGCGCTGGAGGTGGCTGCGCAGGGCATCACGGTGAACGCGGTGTGCCCCGGCTACACCGAGACCGCGCTGCTGCAGGCCAGCGTCGACCAGGTGATGCACAAGACCGGCCGCAGCGCCGAGGACGCGCGCGCGGCTTTCGAGCGCAGCAACCCGCAGGGCCGCATCGTGCAGCCCGACGAGGTGGCCGACGCGGTGGCCTGGCTGGCGACGCCGGCGGCGGCATCGATCAACGGCCAGTCGATCTCGGTCAGTGGCGGCGAGGTGATGAATTGAGCGCCGCCGGGCGCCCGGCGGCCGCCGCCGCGGCGGCGGGTGCGCGCTTCGAGCGCCCGCTGCGCATCCGCTTCGGCCATTGCGACCCGGCCGGCATCGTCTACTTCCCGACCTACTTCGTGATGCTCAACGGCCTGGTCGAGGACTGGATCAGCGACGGGCTGGGCATTCCGTATGCGTCGCTGCTCGGCGAGCGCCGCACCGGACTGCCGACGGTCAGCCTGCAGACCGACTTCAAGGCGATCAGCCGCATGGGCGACGAGGTGGTGCTCGGCCTCGCGGTGCAGCGGCTCGGCGCGCGCTCGTTCACGCTGGCGCTGGACGTGCGCGGCGCCGACGGCGGGCTGCGCGTGCAGGCGAGCAAGGTGATCGTGACGACCGACCTCGAGACGCACCGCTCGATCGAGATCCCGCCCGACCTGCGCGCGGCGATCGAGCGCTTCATGCGCGCGGCCTGAGCCGCGGCCCGAGCCGGAGCATCACGTCGGCGGATCGAAGCGGTAGCCCACGCCGTAGACCGCCGCGATGCAGTCGCAGCCCGGCTCCACCGCCTGGATCTTGCGGCGCAGGTTCTTCACGTGGCTGTCGATCGCGCGGTCGCTGACCTCGCGCAACTCGGGCCGCAGGCCGTCGAGCAGCTGCGCGCGCGAGAACACGCGGCCAGGCCGCGCCAGCAGCCGCCGCAGCATGCGGAACTCCAGCGGCGTCAGCGGCAGCCACTGGCCGCGCCAGGCGATGCGCAGGGCGTCGTCGTCGACCGTCCACGGCGCGGCGGCGGCGACCAGCCGGCCCTCGGCACGCCGCAGCTGCGCCTTCACCCGCGCCACGACCTCGCGCGGGCTGAAGGGCTTGCAGACGTAGTCGTCGGCGCCGCTGTCCAGCCCGAGCAGGCGGTCGACTTCGTCGACGCGCGCGGTGAGCATCACGATCGGCACGTCGCTGAACGTGCGCACCGCGCGGCAGACCGCCAGGCCGTCGAGGCCCGGCAGCATCAGGTCCAGCACGATGGCGGCCGGCGGCTGCGCGCGGATGCGCTCCAGCGCCGACGCGCCGTCGCCGAAGGCTTCGGCCTCGAGCCCCTCGACCTGCAGGTAGTCCAGCAGCAGGCGCGCGATCTTCGGATCGTCCTCGACGACCAGCACCGGGCGCGGCAGCACGGCCGGGCGATTCATCGCCCGCTTTCCTTCGACGCGTCGAGCGGCAGCTCGACGGTGATGCGCAGTCCGCCGAGCGGCGAGGGGAGCGCCTCGATGCGCCCTTGGTGCGCCTGCACGATCGCCGCGCAGATCGCCAGGCCCAGGCCGCTGCCGCCGGATTCGCGGTCGCGCGCGCGGCCGGCGCGGTACAGCGGCTCGAACAGCCGCGGCAGCTCGGCGGCCGGCACGCCGGGCGCGCTGTCGTCGAGCGTGATGCGCACGCGCTCGCCGCTGCGCTGCAGCGCGAGCTCGATGCGTCCCGGCGCATCGGTGTAGCGCAGGCTGTTCTGCAGCAGGTTGCCCAGCAGCTGGCCGATGCGGCCGGCGTCCCAGCGCACCGGCAGCGGCGCATCGCCAGCGTTCAAAGTGAGCGTCATCCGCTGCGCCGAAGCGCGCGCGGCGAAGCGCTGCACGGCGTCGCGGCACAGCGCGGCGGCATCGGCGGCGTCGAAACGGCAGGGCAGCGCGTTCAAGTCGGCCATCGCCAGCAGGTGCAGGTCGTCGACCAGCGTGCCCAGGCGCAGCACCTCCTCGCGCAGCGACTGCGCGGCCTGCGGCGTCCACGCCCGCACGCCGTCGATCTGCGCCTCGATCTCGCCGCGCAGCACCGCCAGCGGCGTGCGCAGCTCGTGCGACAGGTCGGCGATCCAGCGCCGCCGCGCGCCCTCGATGCGCTGCAGGCTCTCGGCCATCAGGTTGACGTTGTGGACGACATCGCCGAACTCGTCGTCGCGCGTGCGCGGCAGGCGAACGTCGAGCTCGCCGCGGGCGATGCGCGCGGTGGCGGCCTGCACCGCCAGCAGCGGCCTGACCCACTGGCGCGACAGCCACCAGCCGACCGCCACCGCCAGCAGCGTCAGCCCGAGCGCCACGCCGGTGATGCCGGCGTACTGGTGGCGCAGGAATTTCTGCTCGCTCGCTTCCGGCGCGCGCTGCGGTGCGCGCATGCGGGCGATGGCGACGGTGCGGCCGTCCAGCTGCACCGGCCGCTCGACCAGCGCGGCGCCGGTCTCCGGCAGCGCATGGCCGGCCAGGCGGCGGCCTTCGAGGTCGAACAGCGCGACGCGGCCACCGAAGCCATGGTCCGGACGGCGCGGGCGCTCGCCGCGCGCCTCGGGCGGACCACCCGGTGGACCGTCGGCACGCAGGTGCGGCGGCGGCCGGCGAGCATCGCCCTCGCTGCCCGGTGGGCCGCGCCCGTCGGCTTGTCGGCCCGGGGGGCCGCGTCCATCCTGCGCGCGTCCCGGCCGAGCGACGTCTTCCTGCGGTGACGGGTTGCGCAGCGCCGAGGTGTCGCCCTCGCGCAGCGCCACCTCGCGCAGCAGCTGTCGCATGTCGAGCCGCCCGTCCTGCAGCGCCGCTTCGCCGCCGCCGGCGCGCAGCGCATCGGCGACCACGCCGGCAAAGGTCTCCAGCCGCTCGGTGTCGCGCGCGGCCAGGTAGTCGCCGAAGCCCTGGCGCAGATTCCAGGCCAGCACCGCGCCCATCGCCAGAACGCTCGAGGCCACCGCCGCCACGAGGCACAGCGACAGGGTGTGGACGAGGCGCAGGCGCATGGCGGGACGGGTGCAGGCGAGTAGGCGCGGCGATTGTGGAGGCATTGTGGAGAGCGCTCCATGCTCGCTCCACGGTCGGCGTTCACGCTGCGGGCCGTCCGACATCCGTACCCGAGGAGACCCGATGAAGATCCCGTTCCCGCCGCGGCGCCGCGTCGCCGCAGGCGCTGCCGCCGTGATCGGTGCCGGCGCCATCGCCACCGCCGTGGTGGCGGTCGCGCAGACCGCCAGCTTCGCGCCGCGGCCCAAGCTCGCGCCGCCGGTGGTGAACGCAGCGCCGCCGCCCGGCGTCAACCTGCCCGGCGCGCCGCTCGTCGGCCTGAACGACGCTCAGGCGCAGGCCTTCACGACCGGACGCGAGGAGTTCGAGGCGGTCGAGACCCCGGAAGGCGGCCTCGGCCCGATCTTCAACGACCGCAGCTGCGCCGCCTGCCACGACGCCGGCGGCATCGGTGGCGGTGGCCCGCGCACCGTCACGCGCTTCGGCCGCCGCGTGGCCGATGGCCGCTTCGACGCGCTGGCCCACCTGGGCGGCTCGCTGCTGCAGGCGCGGGCGATCGACCCGGCGGCGCTCGAGCGCATTCCGCCGCAGGCCAACGTGGTCGCGCGTCGCGTCACGACGCCGCTGTTCGGCGCCGGGCTGATCGAGGCCATCGACGATCTGACGCTGGAGCTGCAGGCGCAGCGGCCGAAGCCGGATGGCGTGCGCGGCCGCGTACACCGGGTGGTGGATGTGGCGAGCGGGCAGTCGCGCGTCGGCCGCTTCGGCTGGAAGGCGCAACACGCGACGCTGCTGTCGTTCTCGGCCGACGCCTACCTCAACGAGATGGGCGTCACCAACCGCTTCTTCCCGACCGAGAACGCGCCCAACGGCCGCGCCGACCTGCTGGCCCGCTTCGACCGCGTGCCCGACATCGAGGACGCGGTGAACCCGGCGACCGGCCGCGGCGACGTCGATGCACTGGCCGACTTCATGCGCCTGCTCGCGCCGCCACCGACGCTGGCGCCGACCGCGGCCAGCGTCGCGGGCCAGCGCCTGTTCGAGCAGGCGCGCTGCACCGCCTGCCACGTGCCGTCGATGAACACGGGCGCCAGCGCCATCGCGGCGCTGGCGCACCAGCCGGTGCGGCTGTACTCGGACCTGCTGCTGCACGACATGGGCACGCTCGGCGACGGCATCGAGCAGGGCAGTGCATCGGGCCGCGAGATGCGCACGGCGCCGCTGTGGGGCCTGCGGCTGCGGCCGAGCTACCTGCACGACGGCCGTGCCCGCACGGTGGCCGAAGCGATCGCCGCGCACGGCGGCGAAGCGGGCGCGGCGCGCCAGCGCTACCAGGCCATGTCAGCGGCCGAGCAGCGGCAGCTGCTGGAGTTCCTGCGCACGCTGTGACGCGAAGCCGTCACGCCGGCCGCGCCGCCGCCGGCGCGAGCAGCTCGCGCAGCCGCGGCAGCACGCGGTCGAAGTCCAGCGGCTTGGTCCAGTAGTCGGTGGCGCCGGCGGCGATCGCCGCAGCCACGTCCTCCGGCATCGCGCTGGCCGACAGCGCGACGATCGGCAGCGTCGACATCGATGGATCGGCCCGCAGCCGGCGCATCACCTCCAGGCCGCCGAGGTCGGGCAGGTGCAGGTCCAGCAGCAGCAGGTCCGGCCGCAGCGAACGTGCCAGCGCCAAGCCGCGCTCGCCGCCGCCGGCGGTGACCGTGCGCACCTCGGGCCAGCGCGCCAGCAGCTGCTCGACCAGCAGCAGGTTGACAGGGTCGTCGTCGACGTAGACCACCAGGCCGCGCGGCGGCGGGCCGTCGCCGGGTGCGGCCGGGGCCACCGCCGGGGCCGCCGCGGCCGACGCCGGATCGGCGGGCGCACGCGCCAGCGGCAGCTCGATGCGTGCGCAGGTGCCCTGGTCGGGCGTGCTGTCGAGCTGCAGCGTGCCGTTCATCATGTGCACCAGCTGCCGCGTCAGCGTCAGGCCGATGCCGGTGCCTTCGATGCCGCTGCCTTCGCGGCCGAGCCGGTTGAAGGGCTGGAACAGCTGCGCCAGCTGCTCGGGCTGCATGCCGAGGCCGGTGTCGGTGATCTCGATCGCGACATGGTGGTCGGCCTGCGCCAGACCGACGGTGACCTTGCCGCCCGGCCGGTTGTACTTCGCGCCGTTGGACAGCAGGTTCAGCAGCACCTGGCGCAGCCGGATCGGGTCGGCGCGGACCCAGGTGCCGTCGCGCGCGGCGGGCGTCGCCTGCAGCGTCACCTGGTGGCGGTCGGCGAGCGGGCGGCTCATCTGCAGCGCCTCGTCGATCAGCGGGCCCAGCGCCACCGGCTGCAGGCTCAGCTGCAGCTGGCCGGCCTCGATGCGCGAGACGTCGAGCACGTCGTCGATCAGCGCCAGCAGGTGCTGGCCGGCGCGGTGGATGTGGCCCAGCTGCGCGCGCCGCGGCGCATCAAGCGCGGCGCCGGCATCGTCCTGCAGCAGCCGCGCGAAGCCGATCACCGCGTTCAGCGGCGCGCGCAGCTCATGGCTCATGCGCGACAGGAACTCGGTCTTCGCGCGGTTCGCCGCTTCGGCCACCGCCTGGGCCTGCTCGGCACGGTGCAGGCTGGTGACGTCGAGCGACATCGCCACATGGCAGGGCTCGCCGAGGTAGTCGATCGGCTCGGCGCTGATCAGCTCGCGGCGCACCGTGCCGTCGCGGTCGCGCACGCGCACCACGCGGTCGCGCACGCGGCCGGTCTGGCGCAGCTCGGTATAAAACGCGTCGCGGTCCTCGGACACCAGGCCGATGCCCAGCGCGCGCAGGGTGTGGCCGATGAAGGCGTCGCGCGGCAGGCCGTAGCGCTGGCAGCAGGTGTCGTTGATGTCGACGATGCGGTAGTCGCGCATCGAGGTGATGACCGTGGCGATCGGCGACGCGTGGAAGACGCGGCGGAAGCGTTCGAGCCCCGCTTCGGCCTCGCGCAGCGCGGCCACGCGTTCGGCCCGGCGGTCGATGTCGTCGAGCGCGAACGAGAGGTCGTGGGCCATCTCGGTCAGCAGCCCGGTCAGGGCCTCGTCGAAGAAGTCGCGTTCGGTCGCGTAGACCGACAGCACGCCGACCGCCCGGCCGCCGCGCAGCAGCGGGAAGGCGGCCACCGCCTGCAGCCCGAGCGCGACGGCCTGCTCGCGCAGCAGCGCCGAGCGCGGGTCGGCGACGTAGTCGTTGCTGACCGTCGGCTGCTGCGTCGTGAACGCATGGCCGATGACCGAGCCGCGCACCGCGGGCTGCTCGATGTCCCAGCGCACCGGCACGCCGGCATGCAGCCGGTGCGACTCGCCGGCCGAGGACGCGAGTTGCAGGTGGCCGTCCTCGAGCACGAAGACGCAGGTGGCCCAGGCATGGCCGGTGTCGACGCAGATGCGCACGATCTCGTCGAACAGGCGCTGCATGTCGCGCTCGCGCACGATCAGCTGGTTGGTGCGCGACAGCGCCTGGTAGAAGCCCAGCATGCGCTGTTCGCGGGCCTCGGACTCCCGGCGCTCGTGCGCGTGCCGCGACAGCACGGCCCAGCCCAGCGCGCCGCAGGCCAGCAGCCCGACCAGCCCGAGCGCCGCCAGCCGCACCGTCGATTCGCGCTGGTGCTGCCGCTCCTGCGCGAGCAGCGACTGCGCGACCGACCACTGCACGTCCATCAGCCGCGCCAGCGCGTCGGCCACGGGATCGAGGACTTGGCGCAGCGGCTGGGCATCGTCGCGCCAGGCGCTGCCGGCGTCGGCGGCGATCAGCGTGCGCAGCTCGGCCCAGCGCCGGTCGGCCGCGTGCAGCAGCGGCCGGGCCGCGGCGATCAGGCGCTGCTCGTCGTCGACCAGCAGCGTGCGCAGGTAGGCCGCCCACTGCTCGTCGACCTGCCTGCGCGCGGCATCCAGCCGCGCCAGCGCCTGCGCCTTGTCGAGCCGGCCTTCGCGCAGGCGCGCGACGGTGTCGCCGAAACCCTGCGCGTAGCCGTCGGCGACGAGGCGCAGCTGCCGCAGCGGCGCGATGCGGTCGTCCACCACCGACTGCAGCGCCGACGTGGCGCCGCGGAAGTGCCGCACCGTCAGCACGCCGCCGAGGGCCAGCAGCACCAGCAGCATGCCGAGCAGCGCGGCGAGGCGGGCTTGCAGACCGAATCGGTGCGTCATGGGCAGGGCGATGATGCCTCGCCGGGCCGCGAAATGGTTCGCCTTTCGGTCGTTCGCGGCCGGATTCCGGTCGCTCGTCGCGTGCGCGCTGCCCGGGCGATCGCGGCTCTCCAGAATCGGCGCCTCCTGTGGTTCCCCGAGGAGATTCCGATGCGAAGCAGCGTGTTCCCGGCGTCGATCGCGATGCTGATGTCGGCCTGTGCCAGCCCGCAGGGCATCGGTCCAGCGGCCGATCCAGCCGCCGACCTGAGCGGCCGCTGGAGCTTCCAGGTCGCGACGCCGGCCGGCGTGGCCAACGGCCAGCTGAACGTGACGAAGGAGGCCGAGCGTTACGGCGGCACGCTGACCACCGACCAGGGCAACCAGGTGCTGAAGGTGCGCACGCTGACGCTGGAGCGCTCGGCGATGCGGCTGGCGGTGGAATCGCCGAACGGCGACGTGACCTTCCAGGGCCGGATCAGCGGCGACCGGCGCAGCTTCAACGGCACGGTGACCTATTTCAACGGGCAGCAGTTTCCGATGGCCGGGGTCAAGCGCTAGCCGGGGCGGGCCGGCGGTTCCGTGTCGCGCGCCCAACGGCGGGGCCGCGGCGGCCCGGGTATGCTGGCCCGATGAGCACCGATCCGCCCACTGCCGCCACCCGCCCGGCACCCGAGCGCATTCCACGTTATTGGTGGGAAGACTTCCCGGCCGGCCATGTGCGCGAGTTCGGCCACATGCCGGTGACGCGCGAGGCGACGCTGGCCTTTGCGCAGGCGTTCGACCCGCAGCCCTTCCATCTGGACGACGCGGCGGCGGAGGCCTCGCTGTTCGGCCGCCTGTCGGCCAGCGGCTGGCACACCTGCGCGATGACGATGCGCATGATGTGCGACGACTACCTGCTGGACGCCGCCAGCCTGGGCAGCCCAGGCATCGACAACCTGCGCTGGTTGAAGCCGGTGTTCCCCGGCGACACGCTGCGCGGGCGGCTGACCGTGCTGGCGGCGCGGCCGATGAACAGCCGGCCCGACGTCGGCCTGGTGCAATCGCGCTGGGAGATCTTCAACCAGCATGGCGACGCGGTGCTGTCGATGGAGGGCTGGGGCATGTTCCGCCGCCGGCCGGCCGACCTGCGCTGAACGGCCGCGCGGCGGCGCGTCCGAAGCGGGGCGCCGGTTCGCCGTTGCCCCGACTAGCCGCGGAAATCGCCCGCTGTTCGCGGTTTCCGCGGCGGCCCGCCTGCGCACACTGGGCGCTCCCGAAGGAGTGCCTACATGATCCCGGCCGGTGCGACCCCCGACGACGACAACCGCGTGCGCGCGCTGCGCAGCCTGCAGGTGCTGGACACACCGCCGGACGAACGTTTCGACCGCATCACGCGGCTTGCGCAGGCGCTGTTCGGCACGCCCATGGCCGCGGTGAACTTCGTCGACGCCGAGCGCACCTGGATGAAGTCGCGCATCGGCCTGAAGGACGCGCAGACGCCGCGCGGCACCTCGCTCTGCGGCCATGTCGTGCACGACGCGCAGCCGCTGATCGTCGAGGACGCGCACGCCGACCCGCGGTTCCACGACAACCCCAACGTCACCGGCGACCCGCACGTGCGCTTCTACGCCGGGCACCCCATCCGCGCGGCCGGCCACCTGCTGGGCGCCTTGTGCGTCGTCGACACGCAGCCACGGCAGTTCAGCGATGCCGACCGCCGCCACCTGGCCGACCTGGCCGCGCTGGTGGAGCGGGAACTGCACTCCGCCGAGACGGCGACCACCGACGACCTGACCGGCCTGCTGAACCGCCGCGGCTTCGAGCTCGTTGCCAGGCAGTGCCTCAGCCACACCGAGCGCGAGCGCGAGGCCGCCTGCCTGCTGTTCATCGACCTCGACGGCTTCAAGCAGATCAACGACACGCTGGGCCATGAACAAGGCGATGACGCGCTGCGCCAGTTCGCGCACTGCCTGACCCAGACCTTCCGCGTCTCCGACGTCGTCGCCCGCATGGGCGGGGACGAGTTCGCCGTGCTGCTGAGCGCGGCCGGCCTGGCGGACATTCCGCCGGCGCTGGTGCGGCTGCAGCGGCATGTCAACGTCGTCAACCGGCGTGCCGGCCTCGGCTACACGCTGCGCTACAGCGCGGGGGCGAGCGTGGTGGTCAGCCCGGGGGCCGTCGGGCTGCGGGATGCGCTGCAGAAGGCGGACGAGCAGATGTACGCGAAGAAGCGGGAGCAGGTGGCGGCGGGCGCCGCCGCCTGACCGGACCCGCCTGCGGCGGCGCGGGGCCGGACGGACGTCGGGCGATGGGCGCCGGGCGTTGTGCTACGCGATGCTCGTCAGCGCCCAGCGCGACAGGCCAACGCGCGTACCGTCGTGCTGGCGGCTTCGGCGCCGGAAGTGTCAGCAAACCATAACTGGCCAGGCCCACGGCCGCGGCGTCCAGCGTGCTTCACTCGGGATGGTGGCCGACGGCCGAACTCAAGCCGTCACGTTCGGTGTCATGAAGGTCCCGGCCTGCAACGCGACCCGCGCCCGATCTACATCGAACTCCCAATGCCACGGCTCCTTGCTGACCGTGCGCACGAAGCCGAAGCGGGTGGCGTGCTTCTTCAACCACTCGTAGGTCGGATTGCCGTCGCCACCGGGCACTGCGATGTCGAACGCAATGCCGTTCTGGTGATTCGAGAGGCCGGGTCGGGCCGCGGTGTTGAATCCCGGCAGGCCACGCTCGAAGCCGTCGTGCAGGTGCTTCTGTTCCGGGTAGGAGCGGAAGCCGCTGTTCAGCGTGACCAGCACGCCGTCCCTTGCGGCGGCGGCCACGAGCGCTGCGTAGGGCTCGATGGTCGAGAGCGCGAGGCGTTCGATCTCCAGCTTGGCGTCGACGATGGCTGCGAGCTCGATCTGACCCAGGAAGCTGCCGCGCGCCCACGCCGCGTTCGGTCCGAACCGGCTCGCGCCGGGCGCGGGCGAAACGGCGCCGATCGTCTCGTTCATGAACTTGCCTTCGAGGTTCCGCGTCGAGGTCCAGCCGAAGAGGCGGTTGCCATTCACCGAGGTCGCATGACCGAAGACGATGTTGCTGCGGCTCCCGGTCTCCACCACCTTCACGGCGTCGATGCGCACCTGCGTGCCCTTCGGGATGGTCTGGAAGCGCCCGCCGGCGTCGAGCGCAAAGGCCATCAGGTCTTCGGGTCGGCGGATGCGAGCGTCCGGATCGACGACAAGGAACGATCTGTCTCGAAAGCTTTCGGCGGCATTCATGGCTCCTCCCGCGGCCGGACACTGTAGGGTCGAGCGGCGGGCGTGCTCATCGGCAACTTTGAGGAGAGGGGGGAGGCGAGACCGCGAGTCGCCCCGCTCCAGGCCGTAGCGGGTCAGTGTGAGGTTGAAGTCCTCGTTCGCAGCGTCGGCGTGCTGCTTCAGCCGGTCGCGTACAGATGCGGCGAGGTTGCGCGTCACGCCGTGACGCTTTCGAGGTAGGGGCGCATCACGTTGGCCAGCCGGCCGGACATGCGGACGACCGCTTGCCGGCGGCCACCAGGCGACACACGTTGGCGTAGTCTCCTGTCGGACCTCGCTGCTCTAATGGTGCACGCCGAACGGCGATGCTTGCCGCCGAAACATTGGGAGGGGTCGCCCTTGGACTTGAAAGCGTTGCAGACCACGCTGCGCGAGTTCGCAGCGGAACGCGCATGGCAGCCCTTCCACACGCCGAAGAACCTGGCGATGGCCTTGATGGTGGAAGCAGCGGAACTGGCCGAAATCTTCCAGTGGATGACGCCCGAGCAGTCGCAGGCGGCGGGTACGGACTCGATGACGCAGGAGCGGGTCGCGGACGAAGTGGCGGACGTCCTGCTCTACCTGCTCCAGATCGCCGATCGCACCGGCGTCGATCTGAAGCGGGCGGTGGGCCGCAAGCTCGTCAAGAACGCCAGGAAGCATCCGCCCGTGCGGCCCGGTCTTCCGTCAGGCTCATCCGGTCCGGCCCGGGTCGAGACCCATGTGCTCGTCGATTGGGAGAACGTGCAGCCGAACGACACCGATGTCCGAACTCTGGTGCCGGACGTGACCGACGTCTGGCTCTTCCATGGGCCAGACCAGAAGGCGGTGGGCGCACGGCACGCGTCATTCGGCGACAAGGTGACGTTGGTGAAGACCTCGCGTGCTGGAAAGAACTCGCTCGACATGCACCTGTCGTTCTACATGGGCCACATCGCCGCGCGCCACCCTGAAGCGCGTTTCGTGGTGGTCTCCAACGACCAAGACTACTTGCCGATGCTGGAGCACGCCGCCGAACTGGGCTATGCGGCGCGACTGATCGGGTTTGATGCTGCTGGTGCCAAAGCGACGACCAAGAGCAGCCCGGCGAAGAAAGCCGGGCCTGCAGCCAAGAAGGCCGGGCCTGCGGCCAAGAAGGTGACGGCCAAGAAGACGCCGGCGAAGACCGCCGCCTCGAAGCCGAAGCCGGATCCTGCGAGCAAAGCAGTGCCCGCGTCCGCGAAAGAGCCAGCGAAGAAGACGCCGGCGGCGAAGAAGTCACCAGCGAAGAAGAAGCTGGCCGCCGGCCAGACGGCGGCGCCGGCGGGTTTCGATTCGACGCGAATCGATGGCGGCAGCGTGCCCGACCTGAACAAGGCGGTGAACCACGTCATCGCCAGCCTGAAGAAGACGACAAGCAGGCCGACCAAGCAGGCAAAGCTGCTGTCCACTGTGAAGTCGCTGCTCGGGCCGACCGGGAACGAGCAGTTGCTGAACTCGGTGCTGGCGCAGTTGTTTGCCAGCGGCAAGGTCACCATCGATGCGTCGGGCGCAGTGGCATATGCGCTGTGACACATGCTGGCGAGCGCCCCGTCGAACTTCGACTCACCCCAGCCTGAACAGCGCCTTCAACTCCTCCGGCGGCAATTGCCCGACCCACGTCTCCCCGCTGCCCACTGTCATCTCCACGAGCTCGCGCTTGCTGCGGATCATTTCGTTGATGCGCTCCTCGAAGGTGCCGCGGGTGATGAAGCGGTGGACCTGCACCTTGCGCTGCTGTCCGATGCGGTAGGCGCGATCGGTCGCCTGCGCCTCGACGGCCGGGTTCCACCACAGATCGAAGTGCACAACATGGCTGGCGGCGGTGAGGTTCAGGCCCGTTCCTCCGGCCTTCAGCGAGAGGAGGAACACGCGCTCGGCGCGCTCGCCCTGGAAGCGGTCGACCATCTGGTCGCGGCGCGCGCGCGTGACGCCGCCGTGCAGGAACAGCGGCTCGTGGCCGTGGCGTTCGCGCAGCATGCGCTGCAGCAGCTCGCCCATCTCGCGGAACTGCGTGAAGACCAGCACCTTCTCCTGCGCCGCGTGGATCTCCTCCAGCAGGTCGAGCAGCCGCTGGGCCTTGCCTGATTCGTCCGGGTCGGCCGCGCCTTGCTTCAGGTAGTGCGCCGGGTGGTTGCACACCTGCTTGAGCGCCAGGATCATCTGCAGCACCAGGCCCTGGCGCTGGAAGGTGTCCGATTCGCCCGCGATGCTTTTCAGGCCTTCCTTCACCACCGATTCGCCGGCATCGGCCGCCAGGCGCTTCACCAGCCGAGCGGCATCGGCCTTGGAGACCGCGGGCACCTGGACCTCGACCTCGTAGGGCCGCGGCCGCGAGCCCTGCACGCGGGCATGCACGCGACCTTCTTCCACCTCGAGGCCGAGCACCGCGCCGCGGTTGGCGTAGCTGCGCCCGCGCGGCAGGCGGTTCTCGTGGTCGATCTGCGTCAGCGCCTGCAGCCATTGCGCGCCCCACCACGTGCGTCCGTAGGCGGTGCGGCTCACCGGTGCAGATCCTGCCGAGGGTCGGGTGAAACGAGTGAAAGCCAATTCAGACGACGTCTGGTGGCGTGTCGCGGAAGAAGGAAGGCGGGAGCATGGCCTGCTCGAGCATCTCGATGCTGCGCTGTTCGACACCGCGTTCGGTGAAGAACTCGCGCCAGCCGCGGACGACGGCGAGCATCCCGTCGATCAGCGCCTGGGCCTCTTCCTTCGAGAGCCCGAACGCATCGCAGTGCGACAGGATGTTGTAGAGACTCGCGGCTCGACCAAAGCGGCCGACCTCGAGAGCCAAGTCCCGCCGCTCGACCGAGACCATGGCGACGGGCAGGATGTCGTACGCGGGTGATAGCCGCCAGCCACCTCTGGTCTGCAAGAGCGCATGGTTGCGCGGATGGTCGTCGTTGTTGGTGACCATGGCGTTGAACACCATGCGGAGGAACAATTCGCGACGGTCATCGTTGCTCTTGACGGACCAGCGCCGAAGTTCATCCGCCAGCAGCCGGTACGACCAGCGCTCGCGACCGAGGTAGCCATCTTCAGCGTCAAGCACCGTCAGACCCGAGACAAGCCCGTAGCGCCAGTAGGCGTTGGCGTCCGGATTCCATTCGCGGTCGAAGCGGTCGAGCATCAGCGCGTCGCGGTTCGCGACGCGCTCGAGGCGGGTTCCGCAGACGCGAAGGCCGCTGGCGCGGGCCAACTCGAGTGTCGCGTACTCGATGCGCTGCATGTTGTGCCGGTCTGCCTTCTCAGGCAGTTTGGCCAGCCAGACTCTGTGGTCGTCCTCGACCGTCACTTTGGGTCTTGCACCACCCATGCTCGTGCCGGGTTCGAGTTCCTCGAGTACCTCGTGTGGAAGCCGTCCGTCTTCTTCCAACTTCTCGGCTGCTTCGATGAGGGCAGGCAGCTGATGCGTGCGATTGAAGCGTCGCCGCGGAGCGGGCGGAGTTGCGGTTCTTCCGAAGCTCAGGTTGCCAGCGCCATCGTCCGGCCCGTTGAGCACGTACTCCACTTCCTGGATGTCGCCTTCGGGCCGCTGCAGCTTGGCCTGAATGACTCGACGGCCCCAGGCGTCCGGGCTCGCGTCACGAACGGCGCCGGGAATGCCCTTGAGCTTCGTGAACCTCTGAGGACGCGTCGACAAGGGTAGGTGGAACGGGTCCAAGGCCACCACCTCAGGCCGTTCGAGATAGCGCTTGCCGTACGTGAAGGTGCCTTCGAAGGCGCCTGCGCCGACGGCACGGACCTTGAGCGACGCGCAGGGCACCGTTTCCATCGTCCCAGGGAGCTGGATGTAGACGTAGCAGGCTTGTTCGTCGTTGGCCATGGGTCAGAAGTCGTTGTCGCTGTCGAGCGGGTTGCGCACGCGCTTCGGCCTGCGGGCAGCCTCGAGAATCTTCCCGTGCTCGTCGGCATCGGGGTCGGCAAGCGCAGCCGCCGTGCTGAGCAGGCCGAGCTTCCAGAGCACGGTAAAGGCCGTGGCGACGGTTGCGCCTGATGCGCCTTTCTCGAGGGCGTACAGGGTCTTGCGGGTGATGCCGCAGGCTTGAGCGAGTTCTTCTTGGGTCAGGTGACGGCGGACGCGGGCGAGCCGGACGTTCTCGCCGAACCTCTGCGCTGCCGTGGTGACTTCCAGCGGAAGGGTCGTCTCGGTTGTCATCTGCTACCCATAAAGCGACTTTGTGAGTAATAGTTTACCCATTTTCGTGAACCGAGGGCAATGGCCGCGACTGTCATGGTGGGTAGTTCGGTACCCATATTGTCGGATAGTGGGTAGCAAATTGCTCTGCCGTTCAACCCCTCTTCTTCGACCTGCATCAGGTGGCCACGATGCTGAGCATCAACTACTGCACCGCCTGGGACCTGGTGAACACCGGCCGTATCAGCGCGATGCAGATCGGCCGCCGCTGGAAGCTTCGCGACGAGTGCTTGAACGAGCACTGGTTCGAGACGCTGCCCCAGGCCAGGGTGATCATCGCGAACTGGCGCCTGGACTACAACGAAGTGCGGCCCCACAGCAGTTGCGGCAGGATGCCACCGGCGAAGTTCGCTTCGCTACATCGCCAATCCAGGTAGAACAGGCCCTGGTTGATGACGTTCTCGCCCATCGAGCGCTTGTATTCCAGGATGACGGGACAGTTGTTCTCGTCCAGGCCCAGCGAGTCGATCCGGCCCGCATGGGTCTTGCCGGTGGAGTACTCGGTGGCCAGGAAGCGGATGCCCAGCAGGGTGTCGAGGTTGGCCTCGATCAGCGTCTGCAGCGGCTTCTCCAGCTCGGATGCGTCACCCTGAAGCTCGAGGGCTTTACCGGCCTGCAGCCGGAAGAGTTTGATGTCACTCATGCTGCGGCCCCCAGCTGCTCGGGTCGTGCCGCGCGCACAGCGAGCCAAGGGAGCTTGCGGCGCCGCGGCATCTCAACCATGGGGACGGGTTGCCTCGTGCGCCTAGATGACTAACGCCAGTTCTGCCAACCAGGCCCGCGTTCGAGCCGGTTGCATCAGCGCGTGACTCAGCACGGAGTGCACTGCATGGTGCGGCTCGCTCGGCGAAAGAGTGGCAGTCCACTGTTGCACGTGCTGCTGGATCTCTGCCAACGAGTGCCTTGCTTGCCCCAGCGCAATTCGACGACGCTCCCGGCGGTGCAAGAGATCCTGATGCTTGGCATACTCGGCCTTGAATTCGCGCGTCCATCGGCTTGACAGGTTGAGCATGCCATCCAGATTGGTTGCCTTCGGCTGATCTGCTGGCGCGGCAGCGCACCGCACCGCGAAGGCAGGCGGCACATAGTCCAACTGCACGCAACCGTTGCCTGGACGCAAGTAGGGGTGGAACCAGTCCGCGAAACTCCCGGCGGAATGAACAGGCTTTTGCCCCTTGTTCGGCGCCTCGTTGCAGGTGCTGCAAATCAACTGCAGGTTGTCGGCACATACGCTTAGCAGTGGAAACGCGCCCTTGGTCACCCAGTGGTCGACGTGCGGGGTGTCGCCAAGGGGGCCGCCACAGAGAACGCAGACCTCGCGGGCATGCGGGTTCGGATTCAGGCGGTGCGCACCTCGAAACGCCCGCACATACTCTGCATAAGTCACCCCCCCGGCGGCTGTAGGCGTGCCATCGCCCTGATAGGGCAGGCCGTCGACGAAGCCTTTCTCGTAGACGGACTCCATCAGCGCCTTGAACGTGTTCCAGTCCTGTTTGCTGGCAAGTGGCCGCGTCACTGGCCACACGGCCGCACCGGGTTGAAACTGTGCAGGCAGCGCCGAGATCGTCTGCACCCAGGTCGCCAGGGCAGTCTTTTGCGCTGCAGGCAACGCTGCAATTGTCTGTGCGCGGCTCAGAAGGGTTTGCCCAGACTCGATGCGCTGGAGAAGACCCCATAACCAATCGGCCTCTATCGCCGTCAAAAGAACCGGCGGCTGTAGGCCCTGCTGGCTGACATGTGCAGGGGCGGTCGCAGGCTGGCACAACCAAAGCGCGAATCGCTGCATCATTTGCTGGCACGCTGCCAGAGCCGGTGAGCACACGACGCGATGGACTGGCTTAAGCATCGCCACCTCGCCACGTATTCAGCAGCGTCCGCAACTCGCTGCGGTAAAAGCCGGAGCCCATTCGGTCGATCAGCCGCTCCAGATCAACAATTTCCGCCTGAGTGCCGGTCGCTTGTCGCAGCTTGTCCTCGATGAACTCTTGCGCTCGCTTGCCGATGCTGTCGTCTGCACCAAAGACCGTCATCATCAGCGCGCTGGGGTCGGTGCCGAAGGTTGGCTCGTCCACACTACGCACGGTCGAGCCGCTTGCACTCTTTTGAACCATCACGATTTCGTTGTTGAACACATCAGAAAGCACGATGGCTGAATGCGTGGAGATCAGCACATCGTTGCTGGTGTGGCCGATGGCGTCGTCGATGATGTCGACGATCTCTCGCTTCCACTTGTCGTTAAAGTGGGTCTCGGGCTCGTCGAGCAGGAGCAGAGCGTCCTGCTGACCCTGCAGTAAGTGAAAGAGTGCCATGCGGCCCAGCACCATTTGTTCGCCGTCTGACAGCTCTTCGTAGCGAAGCACGCCGATGTCATCCGCCTCGTTCACATCGCCGTCGCCGGGCAGCGGTGCGCGTCGGAGGCGAATCAACAGATCGTCGAACAGTCCGACCTGGTTCAGTTCCAGCAGTCGAGTGAACAGCTCGAATGCGCTCGCATCCTTGGCCCCGCCCAACAAGGCCCACAGTGCTTCGCCATGGGTGGTGCATGTCTGAAGCTCGTCGCGGGCAGCCGAAGCGAAGCTCAGCGTCTGGGCATCGAACGCTCCCTTAAGGTCAAACACGAGGGTGCGGCGGGCTTCCGCCGGATGGGGTTCGGCGAACACTTCGCTCGCACACAGCCACCAGTCGTGCGCTGTCTCGCAGAGCTTCTGGTCCCACTGAGCCGCCTGCAAGCGTGAGCGGAAGGTCACTGACACCAGGTGATGCCATCCTCCGCGCTCCAAGAGTTCCTGAAGCCCGTTCTTGTTGTCGGAGCGACGACGAAGCCGAGCCATCGCGGCATCGGCTTTGGCACGACCAGGATAGTCCGTGGTCTCTATGAATGCCTGTGGCAGGGCCACCGCCAGCAACGCGCACTTGAGCAGGGTTGCATCCAGCAGCAGGGGGCGCCGGAAGCTATCAGCCTCCACAGGTGAAAGTCGTTTGTCGAGATCACGAGTTGCTTGAAAGGGTGGGCGGGCCGCTCGTAACGCGCGCTCCTGAGCAACGGTCCAGCCTGCCGGTCGCTCTTCCCCTTCGTTGTCAGCATCGCTGCGCTGCCAGCCCTCCGCGTTCTGGTTGCGACTCCAAACGGACCGCCACGGCCGGAGGTCGCCCGTTGTGTAGGCGAGCACTGCCGAGGGCAGCGCAATCTGGGGTGGCGTACTGTCGCGTTGTGGCCAGCGACCACGGTCAATCAGAGCCGTGAAACCCGGCACAGTAGGTAGCCCCTTGACCGCCAAATGCTCGATACACGCCTCAAAAACCTCTTGCCCGTTGTCGTCGTCGAACTGGAAGCGCTCGTGCAGCCACAAGCTAGCTTGTTGCCTGTCGCCGGGGCAGTGCAACAACAGGGTGCGGTGGCTCGGTGAGCCACGAACACCCAGTTCGTAGACCAGGCTTACGGGGAACGCTGGCACGCGCAAGTCGGCCAGTGCCAGGAATACTTCGGCGACGGCCCGTAGCAGATTGGACTTGCCGCTCCCGTTCACGCCAATCACAAACCGGATTGAGCATTCGCGCCCCAGTGGCGAGCCACTCGCGAAGCACACCTTGATGTTCGAGATCGGCGGATAGTTCTGAAGGTGAAGATAGCGCAGGCGCATCAGTTCGCCTCCTCACCTGTGTCAGGCGCCATGGACTTGCGAAATACCTGCAGGTCTGCCAGACGCGTGTACTCGTCTTCGCGCAGGGGCCGGAACGCCTTCAGGTACTCGAGCTCGCCACTCTCCGTGTCGACCTTGGGCAAAGTGACCTTTGCGATCAAGCCCAGGGCTGCGAGTTGGCCGAGCGTGCGGCGGATACGGTTGCCTTGCGAGCTACCGTAGCTTTGCAGCCTTTCGGTCACTGACGTGTCGTCACAGAATCGCGCGAACACGTCCGGGTCCTCGACCAAGAGGGGCTCGCCGCTTGCTTCGCAATACGTGGTGAACGCCGCCAACACATGGCGCTGGAAGTCGCTCAGTTCGCCAAGCAGCCAATGGCGCGCGGGTCGGATAGTCAGATGGGCCTGCACCGAGGTCGTCGCGGTGATGGTGGCGCCGAGCGTGATCTTTGCGCCGCGCTCGCGCAGCAGCTCATCACGTACGAGTGCAGCCTGGGCAAGCTCTGCTGCGTGACTTTCCCTCCATTGAGCAGTGAGGTCACCCGACAACGCGCTGATGGTGAGGGCCGAACGCAGTGCTGTCGCAGCATCTTCCGACTTCCTAACGAGGCGACGAATCTCCCTGACCTGAAGCCACAGCTGGCGGAACCGCCTTTGCGCTTCGATATCCGGAACAGGCAATCGAACCTTGGCCAAGTTCTCACCGCTCAAGTTGCTCTGACCCGCTGTCGTTCTGATGGCATTCCTCATCGCCGCCCGGCCGTAGGCGCTGTTGAGGAAGGCGCTCAGATACTCGGGCAGCAAGCGGACGCCATCCGTTCGTAGGCGAATCAAGTACGACGCGTACACGATCACAGAATGGCAAACATCCTCAGTGATAGGCGCTGACCGCCCGACATACTCTGGGTTGCCATTGGATCGAACAATCAACACGTCGGCCGCCGTCAATCGCAATCGGCCCAACTCAGCCTGAGTGAGCTCGACGTACTTCATGTCCGTGGTGTCAACTTCACCACCCATGACGTTGGGGATGCGCAGCACCGGAACCCCGGTTGCCGCCGTCGCGTCGGCCGATACCGAAGTGCCGTAGCGCGTGTCAACTAGCGCGCCGAGTTGGACCCATTCACCATCGTCGCGGTCAAGCACTAGTTGATCGAGTGCAGCCTTGATCAGTTGATCGAGATGTCCGCGCCGTTCGTTGACTTGGCTGAGGGCTTCTGCCTGCTGCAACACATCAACGATGCGCTGTTGCTCCGGCAGGGTCGGGAGCGGGAGTTTGACCCGACCCAAAAATTCTGGAGGGACTCTCTGCAAGCCGCCCGTACCGACAAAGGCAGACGCGGCTCGGTCACGAAACGCCTGCTGACGAATGAAGCTGAACAGGAATTCAGGGAGTACCGCAGGCGTAGGACGGAGAACATGAAACTCGGTAGAACCGAATCCCATTCCATTCTGCAGTTGACGCGCAACTGCAGCCTTTCCGTTCTCCATACAAGGCGTGACCTTTGCGAACAGCACATCGCGTTCGCGAAAACTTGTGTAGCCTTTCGCCACCTCGCCGAACGTGCGCTCTTCCGGTTTGTCGATCTCACCCGCGGATTCGTTCACGGCGGACATCGGAACAAAGGTCACTCGCAAATCGTCGGCGGGCCGCTCCTCGGCCAGCAGTCGAGGGTTCAGCTCGCAGACATCAGTGAGCCGCACCTCTGCCCAGGTCTCTGGAATTCTCATTCCCGTCCCTCCACCATCGCGAGCAGCTTGTCTAGGCCCCGAATGATGTCCAGCTCCGTCGTCCTTAGCGTACCAACCAGATCAGCTACGCTCTTGTCACTTTTGAGCTGAGTGAAGTCGAACGGCTTGTATTGGCCAGCGGACAGGTTCCACTCACGTGCCTCGATGCAGTCGGGGTCTAGCAGCCCGTCTTTGAGCGTGCCTTTGTCGTCGTACAGACCAGCAGCCAGCATGGCCTCAACATAGGCGAAACGCACAAGGCCGTCTGCGTCATGCGACCCAACGAGCTTGTCGTCCTCGCTGCGCCATTCATCGTTTCGCGCCCAGCTGCGAACCGGAACGACCCAGTGCTTGGTCGCTTGGAGTTCACTGGCTTGATCAACCTCCAGGCTGCGCAGCGTCACGTCGAAGCCGTCTAGCTTGGCGACTTCACGGGCGATGGCTTCAAGTGCAGCCTTGAGGTCAGCCACGGGGTCCTGCGGACTGAACCGCGACATGGGCGCCTGCTTGACGGAGTGCTCATGGAACGAGAGGCCGGCTTTGACGGCGTCCTTGACCATGTCCTTCCACAATTGCAAGGCAGGGCTGTCCTCCGCGTCGAAGAAGCTTTGAACCTCCTTTGCAGCCCGGTTGAAGTCTTGCTGCGGCACCTTGATGGCCTTTTGCCAGTCGGCCAAGGCATGCTCTGCGATCATGGGCTTGTCGCCTGTACCCGCGGTGCGCCATTGCTCCCAGATCGGCTGCGTGGGGGGAGCAAAGTAGCGGATTACCAAGTCGTACAACTGCTGGCTCGCAGCATTGCGGACTTGTACTTCTGCGGCTTTCGGGTCCGCGGGCAGTTCAGGGAACAGCTCATGGATTCCCCATACATGCCCATCCCACATGCTGGTGTCAGGCAAGGCCGCGAAGGCCTCACCGGCCGGCGTGAGTTGATCCGCGGTATCGCGCAGCAGCGCCTGGCGCCAGCGCTCGACGCGAAAGCGAGGTTGCAGCAGCACCTTCTCGTGGCGCTGAGCACCTGTGCGGCCGTGCGCGATCCAGGCCTTGAACTTTTCCAGTGCATCCCAAAGGTCGTTCTGCTGGCCGGGCCGGGGATTGCGCTTGGCATCCTTCGAATAGCCGTCCTCCTCCACTTCGTAAAACCAGACGTGCTCAGTGCGCGGGGCCGCGCGGCTGGCGGAGGTGGGGCGTTCGTCTCGGCGAGTCTCTTTGCGAAAGATGAGAACCGAAGTCTTGACGCCGGTATACGGCTGAAAGACACCACCCGGCAGAGAGATGATGCCTTCGACTACGTGCTCGCTCAGCAGCTCGCGGCGCAGGCGAACGTGAGCATCGGTACTTCCGAAAAGCACACCTTCGGGAATGATCACCGCGCATCGGCCGCCCACGCGCAGGAGGTCGAGCATCAGCCACAAGAAGAGCAACTCGCTCTTGTTGGTGATGCTTTCGTCCTTCTTCTTGCCGCTTCCGCCGACGCGCGGAAACAGCAGTGAATCGGGTTCCAGATCGCCGCTATCGACTGTGCCGGTGAAGGGCGGGTTGGCCAGGACAAAGTTGTAGGTCTCCGGTTCCAGTAGTTGCTTGAGTTGCCCCTTGCCTTCACGCTTGCTCAGGGAATCGCCCTGAAGCAGGTGGGGATCGGTCACATCATGGAGAACCAGGTTCATCCAGCCGATTCGCGCCATAGTGCGGTCGTTGTCGAGACCGACGAAGTTGGCGCCGTTGTGGATGGCGGTGTATTGCTCGGGCTCTGCTGCCGCGCCGTCTGTGCGATGCGGCGTGCCGTCCCACTCCAGCACCACCGTTTCTGGTGCCGTGTACTTGCGCATCAAATGCTGCTGTGTGCTAAACAGGAAGCCGCCCGTGCCGGCAGCGGGGTCGATCACTCGCTGGCCAGGCTCGGGGTCGAGCAGCTCGACCATGAAGCGAATCAAGTGGCGCGGCGTGCGGAATTGTCCGTTCTTGCCTGCAGTGGCGACCTCGCTGAGCAGGTATTCGAAGGTATCGCCCATGATGTCCTGGGCGGCATTGCCTTCACCGGCGCGGGCAAAGAGCTGGTCGATGGCGTCGATGGCGTCGCTCAGCACCTTGCCTTTGTTCGGATCGAGCTGAAAGTAGGCGTCGGCCATTCGGTCATCAACGCTGGCCAACTCCGTCCCGGCATCGTCAGTAGAAAGACGAGCGCCGATGGTCCGCAACCACGGGAAGACCTTTTCGATCAGATGCGAAGGCCTGGTCTTCTCTTGCCTGATGTAACTCCAGCGGCAAGACGTGGCGTCAAGCTGGGTGCGGAGTGCTTCCTTGGTATCGTCTGCGGCAGCCTCGATTTGTCGCTCTTCATCAGGCGTCAAGGCGTAGACGGAGCGGAGGCCACGCTCTACCCGCTTGCGATCAATGTCCTCCAGGCGCTTGAGGAACAGGAGGTAGGTGATCTGCTCGACCGCGACCAGAGGATTCGTGAGGCCGGCAGACCAAAATCGATTCCAGAGTTCGTCGACCTTCTTCTTGATGTGTGGGGCAAGCATTCGGAGTCGTTCCTAAAGGGTTAGGCTGCGTCGTCCAACAGCTGGTTGGCCAAGGCGATGAGTTCGTTGATGTCCTGCGCAGGAAACAGCGCCTCCACACGACCCACGCGCGAAAGCGGGGGCTCGTTCAGCGCTGCGAGCGTGATGCGACCGTGACGAAGAACGGCGGCCTTCACTGCGCGCAAGAAGTTGAGCTGGTTGGCGCGCAGGTATCCGTGCTTCGAAATGAAGGTGTCAAACGCCGCATTGATCCGCTCTTCGCGGTTGGGCAGGTGTGCGCCTTCACATAGCATGTGCCGCAAAAAATCCGCAAGCGACGCAGCCGGCGCCTCGAAGGCCTTGCGCAGTGTCTCCTCCGTGACAAAGAGGTCCGCTTGATTCAGCGTGGCACTGATGCGCTCGATCTCGTCCTGGCCCAGGGTTTCGCCGTTCTTGAGTTTGGCCAGCTCGGGGAGTTGATCTGCCAGGCGGCGCACCAACGCTTCCACCTGCTCCCGATAGCTCTCTGCGAAGGCACCTTCGCCGGTCGGGCCGTAGATGATCCAGCTGCGTTGAGTGATGCTGTCGGGCAGGTTGATTTCCACCGTATTCCCAGCAGCGCGGGTGCGGTAGCGCATCAGCGGCGCAAACACGGTTTGCAGAGTGGCAAGCCGGTCCACATCAAGGTGCTTCCAGAACCCGTCGGACTGGACCCAGGAGCGCTGCTCGGCTACGCGCTGCACCTCGGGGATGCTATCGGCCAAGCTGGCCACCGCGCTCTGGATGCGCTCGCGTACCTTGCTCTGCTCATCGAGGTCGCCCTTGAGCCAGGCAACTGTCAGCCGCTCACACCAAATGCGGAACTGCAACTCGTCCAGTCCCGCTAGCGGCGCCAAGCGCATCAGCGGGCCAATGAGCAGCGACAGGTGTTCGAGCGTTTTAGGGTCGGGTGTGGGCCATTGCTGAGCCAGGGCGTCGAGCTCGTCCCAGTGCGGTCGGACATTGATGCTCTGGCGTGGCAGAGCCTGCAACATAGCTTGCAGCGCAGCAATGGCGTCCCGGGTGCCCTTTGCGTCGGGCTGCAGGCCGTGCAGCAACTGCCAAGCCTCCAGCCGCAGCCGAAACAAGCGCACGGGCAAGGGCTCGCTCGGGTGATCGATCTCACCGTCGGGCTTGAGCTTGAAGTAAGCGAAGTTCTTCCAGTGGTCGATGATCAGGAAGTCCTTCTTGATCTCGCCAGTGGCCTTGTCGACATGCAGACGCGTGCCGCGGCCGATCATCTGCCAGAACTTGACCTTGCTGAAGACCGGCTTGGCAAAGACCAAATTTTGAATGGCTGGAACATCGACGCCCGTATCGAGCATGTCCACTGAAATGGCTACTCGTGGCATGGTGCGAAACTTGAAGTCGTCGAGCGTGCTGTCGGCGCGTTCCATATGGCTGTCGATGATCTCGGCCAGGCCTTGGCGTTGCAGCTCTGGGTACAAGCGATTGAAGCTCTCGTACAGCCGCTTTGCGTGGGCGTGACTGACTGCAAAGATGATGGACTTGTGGGGGAGCCCTCGAATGTCCTTGCGGCTCTTGTCCATGAATTCGCGCACCATGGCGTCGTTCGTGCCTTGGTTGATGACGCCCTTCTCAATGTCGGAGCCGTCGAAATTGAGTTCGTCGGGTTCCACGCCTTGGTCACGCGCCATCTGCTGGAGCGGCTGTGGTAGGGCGTCGCCCTGGATCCCCTTCAACTGGAAGTTGGTTTGCGCGTCCAGCACGCGGTAGTTCACGAGGTTCTTCTCAGCGACAGCCTGCTCATAGCTGTAGTAATAGCTCGGCACGCCATCCCCGCAATCGAACAGTTCAAATGTGTTGTGGTCGATATAGTCGGTTGGCGTCGCCGTCAGGCCAAGATGAATGGCATCGAAGTGATCAAAGACGGCCTTGTAGCGCTGGTAGATTGAGCGATGACTTTCGTCGGCGACGATCAGATCGTAGTAGCCCACTGACAGGCGTGAGTACACCTGCATCATGCTGGGGTAGGTGGAGAACTGGATGCGTGCACCCGACGTTTCGCCAGACTCGATACGCGCCAGGCTTTCATTGGGCAGGTGCGTCTTGAACTCCGACATGGCCTGGCGCACCAACTCCCGACGGTCCGCCAGGAAGAGCACTCGCTGCACGCGCTTCGATCGCAGCAGGGTGTCAACGAGTGCGATGGTCGTTCGCGTCTTGCCTGTGCCGGTAGCCATCACCAACAGGAATTTCCGCTTGGCGGCGTCTACCCCTTCCGTAACTCGGCGGATGGCTTCGTTCTGGTAGTCGCGGCCGGCGATGCCCGCGTCGATCGCGATCCCGTCCAACGCCTGTGCGAACTGACTTTGGTGGCGCAGACGCTCGAGATCGTCCCTTGTGTAGAAGCCGGACACCTTTCGTGGCGGGTAGCGTTCGCGATCCCAGAACTGGATCTCTTTGCCATTGGTGAGGAAGATGAACGGGTCGTGGTCAAACTTGGACTTGATAGCGTCAGCGTAGTCGGCGGCTTGGCGCTTGCCGGCCAACTCGTCCCGCGCCGTCCGTTTGGCTTCCACGACTGCCAGCGGCTTGCCGTCGCTGCCGAGCAAGACGTAGTCTGCGAACTGCTGCCCGTCAAATGCGCGGTCTGGCTCTTTCGCTGTCACAACGAACTCTTCGATGAGGCTGCGGCGTGACTTGCTCCAGCCCGCTTGAGCAAGCTGGCTGTCGATGACCTGCGATCGCGTTGTTGCTTCGTTGGCGCTTGATGCAATCGACATGCGTGTCCTCCCTGGGGTGCTGCCGGTTCCTTGGACTCGATGAATCGAACATGCCTGCTCGGGCTTCATGACACCATTGCCGGGGGGACGATTGCTGCGGATCGGACGCCTGCCGTGAACCCATTTGCGCGACGCGTTCTCGTGTACGTCCAGTCACGAGAGGCCCGCGCTTCCGTCACGCCCCGTTCCTTGACTAGCCTCACGGCCTCAGGCTTGAACTCCCCGCTGAACTGCCGTCTCGTTCCCATCGCCCACCTCCGGTTCCATCTTCCACCGAAACAAGGTGTCTTTGAAACCGGCGGCAGCCCAATGCCGGCCCTCCATGCTTGGTGGGGCCTGGGCTGTCAATGCAGCCATTCAAGGCTACTCGCCGGTCGTCTGCTATCCGCGGGCGGCCGGTGCGTCTTGTAGTCATGGCGATCTCAGCCTGCTTGCCCCGCGCTTGCCCAGCCCACAAAGCAAAAAGCCCAACCGGTTAAGGCTGGGCTAAGTGCTTGCTATTACTAGCTTTTTTGGCTCCCCGACCTGGGCTCGAACCAGGGACCTACGGATTAACAGTCCGGCGCTCTACCGACTGAGCTATCGGGGAAGTGAGCCTCGCAGTATAGCCCAACTTTTTCGGCCGTCCAGATCGGCCGCCTCAAGCCGTCAAAACTGCACGTTCAGCGACGCGTGTGCGCGGCGCGGGGCCAGCGGGTACAGGTAGGCGTGGCTGAACTGGTACGGGGTCTCCTTCCAGGCACGGCGGTCGGCCACGTTGTCGATGCCGGCGCGCCAGGTCAGCGTGGTGGGGCCGGCCTTCATCGCGTAGCGCAGGCCCAGGTCGATGCGGGTCCAGCCGGCGGCGACGATGCTGTTGTCGGGCAGCACGGCGCGGTCGCCCTCGTGGCTGACGAAACCCAGCAGCGCCAGGCCGGGCAGGGTCGGCACGTTGTACGCGGCCTGGGCCTTGAGCGCGATCTTCGGCACGTTCGTGGGCCGCTTATCTTCGACGCTAGGGTTGCTGTTGCCTTCGATCCGGGCCTTGAGAAGCATCGCGCTTCCCCGCAGGCTGAAGGCACCCAGCCTGGCCTCGGCCTCGGCCTCGATGCCGCGGTGGCGCTGCTCGCCATCGGCGCGGCGGATGCAGGTGCCGTCGTCGTCGCAGCTGCCGATGTCGGCCCACAGCGGGCGGCGGATGTCGAAGAGGGTCACGCCGGCGTCGACCGCGGTGCTGCGGTGCTTCAGGCCGGCTTCGAGCTGCCGGCTCTTCAGCGCGGGCAGCGGCTGGCCGCGGTTGAGGTAGCGCGCACGGTTCGGCGCCACCTCGGTTTCCACGCCCTGGCCCCAGCTGGCGTAGGCCATCGTCGCGGGGCTCAGCTGGTGGCTGATGGCGAGCCACGGGGTGCTCAGCGTCTGCTCGTAGTCGGTCGGGCGCGAGCCGTCGGTGCGCACGCTGGCGCGCTCGACCTTCGAGCTGCGCAGGCCGGCCCACAGCGTGGTGTCTCGGGTGATCGCCACCTGGTCCTGCAGGCGCAGCTCGGTGCTGCGTTCGTCGCGGTTCGTGTTCTCGTCGGTCAGCGTCGGGTCGGCGGGGGCGATCGCGCTGCCGTCGATGTGGCCGACGCCCACCCAGTTGTAGGCCTGGCGGTTGAAGCGCGCGTCGAGGCGCGTGGCCATCAGGCCGACGGTGAAGCGGTGCTCCATGCCAGCCAGCGTGGTGCGGCCGCTCAGGGCGGCGTCCAGCACGTCGGTGTCGCGGCGTTCGCCTTCGCTGCGGAAGTCGTAGAAGTCGAACGTGCCGTCGCTGCAGTAGCGGTCGTAGTTGTTCTCGGCGCTGCAGCCGAAGGGGAAGGCCACGCGGTCGTCGCTGCGCAGGCGCTGGGTCATCGCCTGCACGCTGAGCTTCCAGTCGGGCCGCAGCTCGTGCGTGTAGCGCAGCGATGCGGTGCGGCCTTCCAGCACCACCGGCAGGCTCCACGGCTGGTTGTTGAGGTTGGTGCGCGGGTCGATGGCACCGGCATCGGGCAGGCGGCTGCCCAGCAGGCTGAAGCCGGGCAGGCTGGGCTGGCGCTGGCGGCTCCATTCGAGCTCGGCTTCGATGAGGCTCCCCGGGCCCAAGCGCGCGTCGGCGGCCAGTGCCAGCAGGTGGCGGCGGCCTTCGGCATGGCGCAGCTGCGGGTCCAGCTTCTCGGCGTCGGCGTTGATGCGCCAGCCGAATGATCCGGTAGCGCCGTTGGTGCCGCTGCGGTCGGACAGGTCCAGCGATGCGCCGACGCTGCCGCCTTGTTCCACGCCGATGGCTGCGCTGCGCAGCCCGGCCACCGGCCGCTTGACCACCAGGTTCACCAGGCCGCCGGGGGCGCTGGTGCCGGCCTGCAGGCCGGAGGTGCCCTTCAGCACCTCGATGGCCTGCTTGTTCGCCAGGCCGATGGCGGTCTCGGCATTGATCGGCAGACCGTCGCGGCGGTAGTTGTAGCGGTTGTCCAGCACGAAACCGCGGATGGTCAGGCTGCTCCAGTAGCCGGGTGAGTTGTAGGCGTCGCTCAGGCTGGCGTCGAGCCGGGTGATGTCGGCCAGCGTCGAGATCGCGGCGTCGGCCAGCTGGTCGGTGCCGATGGCGGTGGCCGACATCGGCAGCTTTCCGATCGGCACGCCGTTGAACCCGGCGACACTGGCATTGGCCTGCGTGCGGCCGGTGACGGTGACGGTTTGCGCCGCGGCGCTGCTGCTGTCCTGGGCCAGCGCCTGCAGCGCGGCGAGGGCCAGCGTTCCTAACGCGAAACAAGTGCGGAGTGCCATCGTGTGACCTTCGATGCGTCGATGGCAGGTGGGCAAACACTGCAGACGGTGCGCGCCGGGAGACGACAGAGTTGGCGCGCCGTTCGAGAGCTGCTTCCCTGCGCGAGGATTACCTCAGTCAGGTTCAAAGGGACTGTCTCAGTCGCGCCTGCTTGCACCGGCGCAACACCCCTAGCGAAGCCGCGCGGCCGGTCGGGTGGACCCGCCGCGAGGAGAACGGATTATCGACGACGGGTGTCGCTTGGTTGCGACGGCAGGGACATCGCAGCCTTGCGCTGCGTCAGTCGTCCAGGTCAGTCGTCGAACGAGGGCGTCTCGACGCCCAGCACCTTGTGCAACTTCGGGCTGGTGGTCGTGTACTGCAGCAGCACGCGCTTGTCGGGGAAGACGTAGGGCGCGGCGCCGAAGGCGGCCAGCGCCGCTTCGTGGAAGCCCGAGAGGATCAGCTTCTTCTTGCCCGGGTAGGTGTTGACGTCGCCGACCGCGAAGATGCCCGGGATGTTGGTCTCGAACTTCTCGGTGTCGACGGTGACCTGCTTGCGCTCGATGCCGAGGCCCCATTCGGCGATGGGCCCCAGCTTCGGGCTCAGACCGAAGAAGACCAGCAGCATCTCCAGCGGCACGATGCGCGTCACCGCGTCGGCGCCGGTGACCTTCAGGCCGGTGAGGCGGCCCGCCTTCTCTTCGATGCCGGTGGCCTGGCCGACGATGAACTGCATCTGCAGGGCATCGCACAGCTCGCGCATCTTGGCCACCGAGGCCGGCGCGGCGCGGAAGCCGTCGCGGCGGTGGACCAGGATGACGCTGGCGGCCTGGTTCGGCCCTTCCTGCGCGAAGTTCAGCGCCCAGTCCAGCGCCGAGTCGCCGCCGCCGACGATCACCAGTTCCTTGCCGGCGAACTGGGCGGGGTCGCGCACGCGGTAGAAGACCTGGCTGTCGTTGTACTTGTCGAGGCCCTCGACCTTCAGTTGCCGCGGCTGGAAGGCGCCGACGCCGCCGGCGACGAAGACGGTCTTCGTCAGGAACTGCGTGCCGCGGCTGGTCTCGACGAAGAAGCGGCCGTCTTCCTGGCGCTCGACGCGGGTGACTTCCTGGCCCAGGTGGAAGGTGGCGCCGAAGGGCTCGATCTGCTTGAGCAGGCTGTCGGTCAGCTCGCGGCCGGTGCACACGGGCACCGCGGGGATGTCGTAGATCGGCTTGTCGGGGTACAGCTCGATGCACTGCCCGCCGGGGTAGGCGAGCGAGTCGACGATGTGGGCCTTGATCTCCAGCAGGCCGAGCTCGAAGACCTGGAACAGGCCGACGGGGCCGGCGCCGACGATGACGGCATCGGTTTCGATCATCGGGAAGCGGCTGGATCGGCCCGGGTTGCGCCGACGGACCCGATCAGCGGATCAGTTCCTGGATCTTGTCCTTGCGGTCTTTCCACTCGTCCGCATCCGGCAGCGCGGCCTTGCGCTTGGTGATGCTGGGCCACTGCTTCGCGAGGTCGGCGTTGATCTTGATGAACGCCAGCTGGTCGCTCGGCACGTCTTCCTCGGGCAGGATCGCGTTGACCGGGCACTCGGGGATGCACACCGCGCAGTCGATGCACTCGTCGGGATCGATCGTGAGGAAGTTCGGGCCCTCACGGAAGCAGTCGACCGGACAGACGTCGACGCAGTCGGTGTACTTGCAGCGGATGCACGATTCGGTGACGACGTGGGTCATGGGTCTGGCCAGGGTTGTTGGCGGCGGTTGAAGGCGGCGCTGTAGCGGCGGTTGACGCGGCCGGGGCGACGAAAGGCGGATTTTAAGGCTGCGGCGTGGTCTGGGATGTCGCCTGGGTATCGGCCGTGACCGTGGGTCGATCCAGCGCAAGGGCGCCGGCGCCGACGGTGACGACCGCCGGCCGCCCGGCATGCAGCACCGCGGCATCGGCCAGCGACTCGACGCGGTGCGTGCTGGTGATCGCATCCGGCCAGCCGGCGCGCGACACCACGCAGGCCGGCGCCTCGGCCGGCCAGCCGGCTTCGCGCAGCTTGCGCGACAGCGCGCCGAGCTGACGGCCGGCCATGTAGAAGACCTCGGTGTCGGCGCTGCGCGTGGCCTGCAGCGTGCCGAGCTGCGTCATCGCGGTGGTCAGGCTCACGCTGCGGCCGCTGCCGCGGCGGGTCAGCGGACGGGCGCTGTCGGCGGCGGCGGCCAGCGCGGCGGTGACGCCGGGCACGATCTCGTAGTCGATGCCGTGGCGCTGCAGCGCCTGCAGCTCTTCCTCGAGCCGGCCGAAGACGCTGGGGTCGCCGCCTTTCAGGCGCACGACGACGTCATGGGCTTGGGCCTCGCGCACCAGTCGCGCGTTGATCGCCTCCTGGTTCGCCGCCGGACCGAAGCCGCGCTTGCCGACGTCGACCCAGCGCGCCTGCGGTGCGAGCTCGCGCAGCGCGGGGTCGGTCAGCGCGTCGAACAGCACGACGTCGGCGGCGGCCAGCCGGCGCACGCCGCGCACGGTGATCAGGTCGGCCGCACCGGGCCCGGCACCGATGAAGATCACGCGGCCCATGGTGCTTACGCGGCGTTGGCCTTGCGCACCAGCAGCGCGCCGCTGGTGCGGTTGCTCGCGGGGTCGACCACGATCAGCGCGCCGCCGACGCGGTTGGTCTCGTAGGCCTCCAGCGGCAGCGGCTGCTGCAGCTCGACCGTGACGTGGCCGATCTCGTTGACGGCGAGCTCGTGCGCACCGGTCGGCTCCAGCGTATGGATGTCCAGGCGGTGCTCGATCGACGCGATGCGCGCCTGCACCCAGCGGTTGCCGTGGCGCACCCAGTACTTGCGGCCGACCTGCGCGGGCTCGGTGTCCAGCCAGGCCAGCGTGGCGTCGAAGCGCTGCGTGGGCTTCAGGCTGTCGGGACTGGCGATCCAGTCGCCGCGCGAGATGTCGAGCTGGCGGTCGAGCACGATGCCGGCCGATTCGCCGGCCTGGGCCGACGGCACGGTGCTGCCGGCGCGACGCACTTCGGCGACGGTCGCGCGTTCACCGCTCGGGAAGACCTGGATCGAGTCACCCGCGCGCACGTTGCCGTGGGCGATGCGGCCCCAGAAGACGCGCGGCAGGTGGCCGGCGCCATCGGCTTCGACGCCGGCATCGCGCGCGACGTACTGCACCGGCTGCAGCAGTTCACCGGCGGTGCGCTCCTGCGTCGTCGGCAGCGATTCCAGCAGCTCGAGCAGCGACGGGCCGTCGTACCACGCGGCGTCGAGCTTGCGCGTGACGTTGTCGCCGCGCAGCGCGCTGACCGGGATGATGCCGGCCACGTCGCGGATGACGGCTTCTTCGGCGAAGTTCAGCAGCGCATCGCGCGTGGCCTCGAACGCGGCCTGCGGCTGGTCGACGGCGTCGAGCTTGTTCACCGCGAACACGATGCTCGGCACGCGCAGCAGGTGTGCCAGCAGCGCGTGGCGGCGTGTCTGCGGCAGCAGCTGAACCGGCTTCTGCTGCCAGTCGATCTTCGTGATGTCCACCAGCACGACGGCGGCATCGCTGCCCGCGGCCGCGGTGACCATGTTGCGCGTGTACTGCTCGTGGCCCGGCGCGTCGGCGATGATGAACTTGCGCTGGCGCGTCGCGAAGTAGCGGTAGGCGACGTCGATCGTGATGCCCTGTTCGCGCTCGGCCTCCAGGCCGTCGGTCAGCAGCGACAGGTCGATCGGCTCGCCGGCGGCGCGCTTGTGCAGGTTGTCGAGCTGGTCGGCGAGGATGGCCTGCGCATCGAACAGCAGGCGGCCGATCAGCGTGCTCTTGCCGTCGTCGACGCTGCCGGCGGTCAGGAATCTCAGGGCGCGGTGGTCGGGTTGTTGTTGCTTCAGCACGGCGCTCATGATCAGAAATACCCTTCCTTCTTGCGGCGCTCCATCGAGGCATCCGACGTGCGGTCGTCCATGCGCGTGGCGCCGCGCTCGCTGACGGTCACGGTCAGCGTCTCGGCGACGATGTCGGCGGCGGTCTCGGCGCCGCTTTCGACCGGGCAGGTGCAGGTCATGTCGCCGACGGTGCGAAAGCGCACGGTCGCGGTCTCGACCGTCTCGCCGGCCGCCGGCGGCGTCACGCCGGTCACCGGCACCAGCAGGCCCTTGCGGCGGATCACCTCGCGCTGGTGCGCGAAGTACAGGTTCGGCAGCGGGATGTTCTCGCGCGCGATGTAGAGCCAGACGTCGAGCTCGGTCCAGTTCGAGATCGGGAACGAGCGGAAGTGCTCGCCGGGGCGGTGGCGGGTGTTGAACAGCGTCCACAGCTCGGGCCGCTGCTCCTTCGGCTGCCATTGGCCGAAGCTGTCGCGGTGGCTGAAGATGCGCTCCTTCGCGCGCGCCTTCTCCTCGTCGCGCCGCGCGCCGCCGATCAGGCAGTCGAAGCGGTGTTCTTCGATCGCTTCGAGCAGGGTCACGGTCTGGTGGCCGTTGCGCGATTCGAGCGGATCGGCCAGGCGCACGGTGCCGCGCTTGATCGAATCCTCGAGGTGGCCGACGACCAGGCGCTCGCCCATCTCGGCGACACGCTGGTCGCGGAACTCGATCACCTCGGGGAAGTTGTGGCCGGTGTCGACGTGCAGCAGCGGGAAGGGCAGCTTGCCCTTGAAGTCATTGCCGTCGATGCGCGTCTTGAAGGCCTTCTCGGCGAGACGGAGCACGACGCACGAATCTTTGCCGCCGGAGAACAGCAGCGCGGGACGCTCGAACGTGGCCGCGACCTCGCGCAGGATGAAGATCGCCTCTTCCTCCAGCCAGTCGAGGTGGCGGTGGTCGAGTTCGGGCAGCAGTTGGTCGAGGTCGACGCGGGCATTCATACACGGTTCTCCACGGGGCGCTGCAGCAGGCTGACGGCGCCGCCTTCTTGTTCGTCGGCGGCTGCACTGACGTGCAGGCCGCACTCCTTGGCGTTGTCCTGTTCCCACCACCAGCGGCCGGCGCGGAAGTCTTCGCCGACGGCGATGGCCCGGGTGCACGGCGCGCAACCGATGCTCGGCATGAACTGGTCGTGCAGCGGGTTGTACGGGACGTCGTTGCTGGCGATGTAGTGCCAGACGTCGTTCCAGGTCCAGTCGGCGAGCACGTTGAGCTTGGCGCGGCCGGCGTCGTCGCGGTCCTCGAACGGCACCTCGCCGCGCGCATCGCTCTGCTCGCGGCGCAGGCCGGTGATCCACGCGCTGCGATCGGCCAGCATGCGCGACAGCGGCTCGAGCTTCCTCAGCCCGCAGCAGGCCTTGCGCAGCTCCAGGCTCTTGTACATCGGCTCTTCGCCGTTCTGCTTCACGAAGTGCACGACCGCCTGGTGCTTCGGCTGGTAGACCTCGACCTTGAGCCGATAGCGCTGCTCGATGCGGCCGATCAGCGCGACGGTTTCGGGATGCAGCTTGCCGGTCTCCAGCGTGCCGATCGCGATGGGCAGGTGATGGCGCGCGATCAGGTCGGTGATCACCATGTCCTCGGCGCCGAGGCTGGTGGCCTGCACGATGCGGCCGGCATGATCATGCGCGGCCTGCTTCAGCTGCGCGACGGTGCGCGCGACGCGGTCTTCGAAGCCCGGGGTGGCGCGGGCGTAGAGGTCGATCGCGCTCATGTCAGATCCCCTCGCCGACGAACGAATCGGCCTTGCGCTGCGCGTGCGCCTGGGCCTCGGCCGCGACATCGCGCGCGAAGGCGGGCTGCGTCTGCTTGACGTCGCCCTGGTAGTGGCCGGGGAAGAAGTTCAGCGCGCGGCGCGCCGACTCCAGCTTCTGGTCATGGCGCAGCTTCACCGCGTCGAAGCCGGTGCGGGCCAGCAGCGGCATCATGTCGACGACCACGTCGCCGGTGGCGCGCACTTCGCCCGCGTAGCGGTAGCGCGAGCGCAGCAGGCGCGCCTGGCTGTAGGCCCGGCCGTCGATCCACTTCGGGAACTGCAGGGCGATCAGCGCCAGGCGCGGCAGGTCGGGCACCAGCGTCTCGATGTCGGTGTCGTTCGGAACGATGACGCCGGTGGGCAGGTTTGCGGGCCACGACTCGCGCACCGCGTGCCATTGCTCCAGGCTCAGCAGCAGGTGCGCGCGCGGCGCGGGGTTCTGGATCGGGCCGTCTTCGCCGCCGGCGACGTGCCACTGGTCGTGGTGGGTGTCGATGAACTTCATGGTCATGGCGTTCAGAAGGCGGTCAGGCGGCGGTGAGGTGGCGCTGCGCATCGGCGGCGGTCTTGAACGGCGCGGGGCCGATGCGGCGCACGGTGTCGATGAAGCGCTCGCCGGCGCTGCGCTCGCGGCGGTAGACGTCGATCAGCGCCTCCAGCACGTCGGGCACTTCCTCGGCGGCGAACGACGGGCCGATCACCTTGCCGGGCACCGCGGTGCCGGACAGCGTCGAGCCGTCGGAGCCGGCCAGCGACACCTGGTACCACTCGCTGCCGTCCTTGTCGACGCCGAGGATGCCGATGTGGCCGCTGTGGTGGTGGCCGCAGCTGTTGATGCAGCCGCTGATGTGCAGGTCGATGTCGCCGATGTCGTAGACCGCGTCCAGGTCGTCGAAACGTTCGGTGATCGCCGCGGCGATCGGGATCGAGCGTGCGTTGGCCAGCGCGCAGAAGTCACCGCCGGGGCAGGCGATCATGTCGGTCAGCAGGCCGATGTTCGGCGTCGCGAAGCTGGCGTCGCGCGCGGCCTGCCACAGCGCGCGCAGCTCGCTCGCGCGCACCCAGGGCAGCAGCAGGTTCTGGTCGTGCGTGACGCGCAGCTCGCCGTGGCTGAAGCGGTCGGCGAGGTCGGCGGCCAGCTCCATCTGCACATCGGTCACGTCGCCGGGCGCCTGGCCCGGGCGCTTCAGCGACAGCGTGACGGCGCGGTAGCCCGGCACCTGGTGCGCATGAACGTTGCGCTCGAGCCAGCGGCTGAAGGCCTGGGGGCGGTCGACGTCGTCTGGCCGCGTCTCTTCGGCGATAGGCGCCACGCCCGCCGGGCGCACGAAGCAGGCGGCGACACGGTCGAATTCGGCCTGCGGGATCAGGTGGGCGCTGCCGGCGGCGTCGTCCTCGAGGATGTGCTTGAACTCCGCGGCGACGGCGTCGAAGAACTTCTTGCCTTCGGCCTTCACCAGGATCTTGATGCGGGCCTTGTAGGCGTTGTCGCGCCGCCCGTAGCGGTTGTAGACGCGCACGATCGCCTCGATGTAGCAGAGGATCTGCTGCCACGGCACGAAGGCGCTGGCGACCTGGCCGATCACCGGCGTGCGGCCCATGCCGCCGCCCACCAGCACCTCGAAGCCCACGTCACCGGCCGCGTTCTTCTTCAGCTGCAGGCCGATGTCGTGCCAGGCGATCGCGGCGCGGTCTTCCTTCGCGCCGGAGACGGCGATCTTGAACTTGCGCGGCAGGAAGGCGAACTCGGGGTGCAGCGTGCTCCACTGGCGCAGGATCTCGCAGTAGGGCCGCGGGTCGACGATCTCGTCGGCGGCGACGCCGGCGGTGGCGTCGCTGGTGATGTTGCGGATGCAGTTGCCGCTGGTCTGGATGCCGTGCATGTCGACATCGGCCAGCAGCTCCATCACGTCGGCGGCCTTGGGCAGCGGAATCCAGTTGAACTGGCAGTTCTGGCGCGTCGTGAAGTGGGCGTAGCCGCGGTCGAACTCGCGGGCGATGCGGGCCAGGCGGCGCAGCTGGTTCGCGCTGAGTTCGCCGTAGGGCACGGCGATGCGGGCCATCGGCGCATGGCGCTGCACGTACCAGCCGTTCTGCAGGCGCAGCGGGCGGAAGTCGTCATCGGAGAGCTCGCCGCGCAGGTTGCGCTCCAGCTGGTCGCGGAACTGCGCCGCGCGGGCGTGCACGAACTGGCGGTCGAAGTCGGTGTAGGCGTACATCGGGTGCTCTTCTTGTGGGTTCAGTCGGTGCTCAGTGGATCACCTTCAGGCCGGCGCCGACCAGCGACAGGCACAGCAGCGTGCGCACGATGCGCTCGGGCATGGCCTTCGTCAGGTGGGCGCCGATCCAGATGCCGGGCAGCGAGCCGATCAGCAAAGCGCCGAGCAGGCCCCAGTCGATGTGGCCCAGCGTGGCGTGGCCGATGCCGGCGACGAGCGTCAGCGGCACGGCGTGCGCGATGTCGGTGCCGACCAGGCGCTGCGCCGGCAGGCGCGGGTACAGCAGCAGGATCAGCGTCGCGCCGACGGCGCCGGCGCCGATCGAGCTCAAGCTCACCAGCACGCCCAGCAGCACGCCGGCGGCGATCGTCAGGCCGCGCTTGCGGCTCTCGGGCAGCCAGCGCTCCAGGCGGATGCCGACGGCCTGCCAGGCCTGGCGGTAGAAGACCGTGACGGCGGTCAGCAGCAGCGCGATGCCGAGCGCGAGGGTGAGCGCGCTGGCCCAGCCCTTGGTGACGCCGGTGAGGTGCATCATGCCGATCGTCGCGATCGACGCCGGGATGCTGCCCAACAGCATCAGGCCGGTGATGCGGTAGTCGACATGGCCGTGGCGGTGGTGGGCCCACGAACCGCCGGACTTGGTGATCGCGGCGAACCACAGGTCGGTACCGATGGCCACCGCCGGGTGCAGCTTGAAGACGCTGATCAGCAGCGGCGTCATCAGCGAACCGCCGCCCACGCCGGTCATGCCGACGATGGCGCCGATGCCGAACCCACTGACGATCGCCAACCAATCCATGAATGCTCCAAGGCGTGCGGCCGGGCGGCCGTCCGAGTGGCGGACTGTAGTAAACCCGTATATAGATGAGAACTACATATAAGTTGTCTGCAAATTCTTCTGCGGAATTTAGAGATGCAAGCCGGGACCGGCCGTTTCCTAGAATCGCAGCCGATGAACCGTCGTGATGCCTGCCTGGGGCTCGCCGCGCTGCTCGCGCTGGCCGGCTGCCAGACCACCCCGCGGCCGGTGAGCCCTGCACCGCCGCCCGCCACCCCTGAACCCCCGCCGCGCCCGCCGAAGATCGGCCTGGCGCTGGGCGGCGGCGCCGCGCGCGGCTTCGCGCACATCGGCGTCATCCAGGTTCTGGAAGAAGCCGGCATCCGGCCGGAACTGGTCGTCGGCACGTCCGCCGGCAGCCTGGTCGCGGCGATGTACGCCGCCGGGCGCTCGGGCGCCGAGCTGGCGCGCATCGCGCTGGCGATGGACGAATCGGCGATCACCGACTGGTCCTTCCCCGGCCGCGGGCTGATCCGCGGCGAAGCGCTGGCGCGCTACGTGCGCGAGCAGACCGGCGGCAAGTCGATCGAGCAGTTGCCGCTGCCGCTGGGCATCGTCGCCACCGACCTCGACAGCGGCGAGGCCGTGCTGTTCCAGCGCGGCGATCCCGGCGTCGCGGTGCGGGCATCCAGCGCGGTGCCGGCGGTGTTCCAGCCGGTGAAGATCGGCACGCGCGAATACGTCGACGGTGGCCTCGTGTCGCCGGTGCCGGTGCGCTTCGCCCGCCAGATGGGTGCGGAGCTGGTGATCGCGGTCGACATCTCGACCGCCCCGGACGGCAACCCGACCGGCGACATGATGCGCCTGCTGCTGCAGACCTTCGCGATCATGGGCCGCAGCATCAACCGCTTCGAGCTGAAGGAAGCCGACGTCGTGCTGCGACCGAAGCTGCGGGGCTTCTCGGGCGCCGACTTCACCGTGCGCAGGCAGACCATCGATGCCGGGCGCGAAGCGGCGCTCGCCGCGCTGGGGCCGCTGAAGCAGCGGCTGGCCGCGTTGGCGGCGCACTGACGGACTGGCTCCGCCAAGAGCCGGAACCGCGGGGTAACAGGCGTTGCCGCCAAAGAAAAAGCCCGCAAGCCGAAGCCTGCGGGCTGAAGGTACCTTGAAAGGGGGTTTCGAGAGGTACCGAGGAGACAACCTTTCACCCTGACCGCAGCGCGCTAACGCCACGGTCGCTGGTCTGAGGCCCGGGCCGGCGGATTGGTTCCGCCTTTCTCCGTGACACGACCCGCTTCAGGCCCGCGACTGCGCGGGCCTGGGTCATCAGGCGGCGCGCTTGGCCGGCTTGACGGAAGCGGCCTGCGACGCCTTCACGGCCGTCGTGGTGACGGCATTGAAGTTGGCTTCGGCGATGTCGGCAGCCTGCTTGGCGGCCTTGTTGACCGACTCGTAGGCGTTGTTGGCGGCGGTGATCGCCGACTTGACCAGCGTCACGGCGTTCTCGGTGCCGGCCGGGGCGTTCTTGACGGCGGTGTCGACGGCCGACAGGAACTTCTTCTGCAGCTCGGCGAGCTGGGTCTCGGCGGTCTTGGTGACTTCGCTGTTGGTCGCGCTGGCGATGTCGTACAGGTGACGGCTGTAGGCAGCGGCCTTCTCGGCCGACGGCTGCAGCAGGCTGGCTTGCAGGGCCAGCAGCTCTTGCGCGTCCTTGACGGCCAGCACGGCCAGGGTGTTCTCGGCGACTTCGCCCAGCGCGGTCTTCGCGACTTGCAGGTTCAGTTCGACCAGCTTCTCGACGCCTTCGAAGGCCTTGTTGGTCAGACCGAACAGGGTCTCGATGTTGGCCTTGTTGGCGGCGGCGAATTGCTCGGGGGTCAGGTAGGACATGTGCGGCTCCGTAGGAAGTGGGTAGATCTGAATTCCGATGTTGCACTGCAACATGACCCGAAGTATAGAGGCCGGCGACGTGATTGCAAGACATTTTTGTTGCGGTGCAGCAATCTAGGGATGCCGGCCTAGTTCAGCCCTGGATCGATCCGTTACCGCCGCTTCGCCACAATGCCGTCATCGATGCAAGTCTTCAGCAACGACCGTTTCGCGCTGGCACTGCCCGCGGGCCACACGTTCCCGATGCCGAAGTACCGGCTGCTGCGCGAACGGGTACAGGCCGAGCTGCCCGAACTGCGGCTCGCCGAAGCCGAGGCGGCTTCCGAAGGCGAGCTCGCGCTGGCCCACACGCCCGACTACATCGGCTCGGTCTTCGCCGGCACGCTGCCCGGGCCGGCACAGCGGGCGATCGGGTTTCCGTGGTCGCCGCAGATGGTGGAGCGCTCGCGGCGCTCGGTCGGCGCGACGATCGCCGCGGCCCGCGCCGCGCTGGCCGAAGGCGTCGGCCTGCAGCTAGGCGGCGGCACGCACCACGCCTACGCCGACCGGGGCGGCGGCTACTGCGTATTCAACGACGTGGCCGTGGCGGCGCGACTGATGCAGGCGGAGGTGCACCGGCGCGAGCGCCGCCTGCTGCGGGTCTGGGTGATCGACCTCGACGTGCACCAGGGCAACGGCACCGCGGCGATCTTCCAGGACGATCCGACCGTCTTCACGCTGTCGCTGCACGGCGCGAAGAACTTCCCGTTCCGCAAGGAGCGCGGCGACCTCGACGTCGAGCTGCCCGACGGCTGCCGCGACGAGGCCTACCTCGATGCGCTGGACCGCGCGTTCGAACAATCCTGGCAGCGCCAGCGCGAAGCGCCGCCCGGCCTGGTCTTCTACCTCGCCGGTGCCGACCCGCACGAGGATGACCGGCTCGGGCGGCTGAAGCTCAGCCTGGCGGGCCTGGCCGAACGCGACCGCCGAATCTTCGATCGCCTGCTGCACCACCGCGTGCCGGTCGTCGTGACGATGGCCGGCGGTTATGGCCGGGACATCGCGGTGACGGTCGCCGCGCAGATGGAGACGGTCCGCCTGGCGCTCGGCGCCTGGAACCGCTGGCAGACCTGCCATGCGCGCGACAGCGCGCCGGCGGCCGGCTGGCAACAATCGCCCGCATGAGCATTCGTCCGATACCCGAGGGCCGCGAGACCTTCCGCCACCACGCCCGCATCACCACGCGCTGGATGGACAACGACCTCTACGGCCACGTCAACAACGTCCAGTACTACAGCTACTTCGACACGGTGGTGAACCGCTACCTGATCGAGGCCGGTGCGCTCGACATCCATGCCGGCGCGGTGATCGGCCTCGTCGTCGAGACGCACTGCAACTACTTCGCGCCGCTGTCGTTCCCGATGGAGGTCGAGGCCGGGCTGCGTGTCGCGCATGTGGGCAGCTCGAGCGTGCGCTACGAGATCGGCCTGTTCGCGCCGGGAGAGCCCCTGGCAGCGGCGATCGGCCATTTCGTGCATGTCTACGTCGACCGCCAGACGCGCCGGCCCGTGCCGCTGCCCGACGCGCTGAAGCAGGCGCTGCAGCCGCTGCGTCCGATCGGCGGCTGACTGCGGGTTGTCCCGAGCGGCGGATTCAGCCGCCGTTCAGCCGCGCGCGCAGTGCGCTTCCTAGAATGCGCCGCCATTGCCCACCAACGCGGAAGCTGCGCATGCGATTCGGTCGAACCCTGCCCCTGCTGTCGTTCGGGCTCGGCCTCTGGACAGTGGCCACCGCGGCGACGGCGGCCGAGGTGAACGGTGCGGCGCTCGCCGCGTGGTGGGGGCTGCCCTTTGCCGGCGTGCTGCTGTCGATCGCGTTGATGCCGCTGCTGGCACCCCAGGTCTGGCACCACCACTACGGCAAGATCGCCGCCGGCTGGGCACTGGCCTTCGTGCTGCCCTTCGCGGCCAGCTACGGCGCCGGCACCGCGGCGCAGGCGCTGCTGCACACGCTGCTGGCCGAGTACCTGCCGTTCATCATCCTGCTCACGGCGCTGTTCACCGTCTCGGGCGGCATCTACGTGCGCGGCAACCTGCACGGCAGCCCCGCGCTGAACACCGGCCTGATGGCCATCGGCGCGGTGCTCGCGAGCCTGATGGGCACCACCGGCGCGTCGATGCTGCTGATCCGGCCGCTGATTCGCGCCAATGACAACCGGCGGCACGTCGCGCACGTCGTCATCTTCTTCATCTTCATCGTCAGCAATGCCGGCGGCTCGCTGACGCCGCTGGGCGATCCGCCGCTGTTCCTCGGCTTCCTGAAGGGCGTGGAGTTCACCTGGACGCTGAAGCACCTGTTTCCGGAGACGCTGTTCCTCGTCGGGGCGCTGCTGGCGATCTTCTTCGCGCTCGACAGCTACTGGTACCGCCGCGAGGGCGTGCTGCCCGTCGACCCCACGCCCGACGCGGCCCCCACCTTCGGCCTGGACGGCAAGGTGAACCTGCTGTCGCTGGCCGCCATCGTGGCGCTGGTGCTGATGAGCGGCACCTGGCAGCCGGGCATCGCCTTCGACGTCTGGGGAACGACGGTCGAACTGCAGCAGCTGGTGCGCGACGGCCTGCTGATCGTCGTCACGTTCGTGTCGCTGGCGATCACGCCGCAGTCGGTGCGGCTGGCCAACCAGTTCGGCTGGGGGCCGATGCAGGAGGTCGCCAAGCTCTTCATCGGCATCTTCGTGACGATGCTGCCGGTGCTCGCGATGCTGAAGGCTGGCGAGTCCGGCGCCTTCGCCGCCGTGACGCGCGCGGTGACGGGTGCCGACGGCCAGCCGCTGCCGTGGGCCTACTTCTGGTTCAGCGGCATCCTGTCGTCCTTCCTCGACAACGCGCCGACCTACCTCGTCTTCTTCAACCTCGCCGGCGGCGATCCGCAGCAGCTGATGGGGCCGCTGGCGACGACGCTGGCCGCCATCTCTGCCGGCTCGGTCTTCATGGGCGCGAACAGCTACATCGGCAACGCGCCGAACTTCATGGTCAAGGCGATCGCCGAGGACCGCGGCATCCGCATGCCCAGCTTCTTCGGCTACATGCTGTGGTCCGGCACCATCCTGATACCGCTGTTCGTGCTGATCACGTTCATCTGGATGACCTGAGGCCATGAACCAGATCCTGGTCGCGATTCCCGTGTTCGACGACGTGCTGGCGCGCCTGCGCGAGCACTTCGAGGTCGACAGCTGCGGCGACGCGCCGATCACCGCGCGCGACGAGCTGATCCACCGGCTGCAGGGCCGGCGCGGCGTCTTCGTCGCCGGCACGCCGACGATCGATGCCGCGCTGCTCGATGCCTGCCCCGACCTGCGCGCGGTCTGCAGCATGGCGGTGGGCTTCAACAACATCGACGTGCCGGCCTGCACGGCGCGCGGCGTGCTGGTCAGCAACGCGCCCGGCGTGCTGACCGAGACGACCGCCGACTTCGGCTTCGCGCTGATGATGGCCACCGCGCGCCGCATCGCCGAAAGCGAACACTTCCTGCGCGCCGGCCGCTGGACCGAATGGCGCTACGACCTCTTCGCCGGCGCCGACGTGCACGGCGCGACCCTGGGCGTACTCGGCATGGGCCGCATCGGCCAGGCGATCGCGCGGCGCGGCGCACTGGGTTTCGGCATGCCGGTGATCTACCACAACCGCTCACGGCTCGACGCGGCCGTCGAGCAGGAACTGGGTGCGCGCTGGGTCGACAAGGCGACGCTGATGCGCGAGGCCGACCACCTGGTGATCGTCGTGCCGTACAGCCCGGCCTCGCACCACCTCGTCGGCGCGGCCGAGCTGGCGTTGATGAAGCCGACCGCCACGCTGACCAACGTCGCGCGTGGCGGGGTCGTCGACGACGCGGCGCTGGCGCAGGCGCTGCGCGAGCGCCGCATCGCGGCCGCGGGCCTGGACGTGTTCGAAGGCGAGCCGGCCGTGCACCCCGCGCTGCTGGAGGTGCCGAACGTCGTGCTGACGCCGCACATCGCCAGCGCCAGCCTGCCGACGCGGCGCGCGATGGCCAACCTGGCGGCCGACAACCTGATCGCGGCGCTGGGTGGCGGCGCCGGCCAGCCGCCGACGGCGCTGAATCCCGAGGTGCTGCCGCTGCGCTAGCGCCGGATCAGAGCGGCCACGACGGCAGCGGCGTGACGTCGGCGGTCGGCCGCGAGGGCGTGCGCGCGACGTTCATCACCCACGACACCATCACGAAGTAGCCGACCAGCGTCGACAGCTCGACGACGCCGGCTTCGCCGAAGGTCTCGACCGCAAGGGCGTAGGTGGCATCGGCGAGGCCGTTGCGCTGCAGCAGTTCGGTCGCGACGTCGACCGCCACCTGCTCGTCGGCCTTCAGGCCCTCGGGCCGCGCGGCGACCCGCACCGCTTCGAGCGCGGCGGCCGCGACGCCGGCGGCTTCGGCCAGCGGCCGGTGCATCACCCACTCGAACTGGTTGCCGACCTCGCGTGCGGCGACGCAGATCGCGAGCTCGCGCACGCGGGCGTCGAGCGTGCCCCCGAATCGCAGCGCCTCGCCGAGCTGCGCGACGCGGTCCAGCAGCGCCGGCGTGCGCAGCAGCGGCACGAAGGGGCCATAGACGGCCTTGCGCGGCCCGTCGATCAACGCCTGCGCGGCGGCGCGCTGCTCGGCGTTCAGCTGATCCATCGGCGGCAGCGGCAGGCGTTCGCCGCCGCGCCCCTGTTCAACGGGGCGCGGCGAGGGGGTCGGTTCGGACATGCGGACTCTCCTGTTTGAAACGCAGCCAGCCGGCACTGGCGACCAGCAGCAACGCCGCCAGCAGCAGCGTCGACTCGATGCCGGTGCGACCCGGCAGCGGCGCGCGCGACCAGGCCAGCGCGACCAGCGGGCCGGCGATCTGGCCGAGCGCGAAGGCCGCCGTCATGCGGCCGAGCAGCGGCGCGGGGTGCGCGGGTGCCAGCAGCCGGGCCTGCTGCAGCCCGGCCATCGTCGCGACCATGAACGAGCCTCCGACCGCGAGCGCCGCGAAGCCTATCAGCCAAGGCGAGCGGCCCAGCAGCGGCGCCGCGCAGCCGGCCGCCAGCAGCAGGTGGCAGGCGGCCCAGACGTCCAGTTGGCGCCAGCGGCGCAGCGCGCGGGCCGCGAGCAGCGTCGACGCCGCCGCGGCGAGGCCGAACACCGGCCACGCCAGACCGAAGCGCTGCGGATCGTCGACCAGCTCGCGCGCCAGCGCCGGCAGGTAGGTTGCCGGCAGGATGTAGGCGAAGCCGAAGGTCGCGTAGCAGGCGATCAGGCCGGTGCTGCCGCGCGGCAGCGGCGCGCGCGGCGGCGGCGGGGTGGCCACCGACGCGGCTGCGCCTGGTCGCCAGCAGGCGGCGATCACCGCCGTCGCGGCCAGCGCCAGCGCGCCGAGCTGCCACCACAGCGCGGCCGCGCCGTCGGCGGCCCGCCACCACGCCAGGGCACCCGCCGCCGCAATGCCGCAGCCGACCCCCGCGAAGACCACGCCGCCGAGCGATGCCCGTCCGAGGCGGGCCAGCTCGCCAAGCGCCCAGATGCTGATGCCGACCATCACCCAGGCGCTGAACACGCCGGCCAGGCCGCGCAGCACCAGCCAGGCGGGCAGGCCGTGCAGCGCACCGGCACCGGCGGTCACCGCGGCGGTCGCCAGCAGGCCGCCGAGCACCAGCCGGCGTGGCCGGCGCGCGAGCGCCGCGGCGCTGAGCGCACCGGCGAAATAGCCGAGGTAGTTCACCGCCGCGAGCGCCGCGCCGCCGTCGCCGTCGAGCAGGCCTTCGCGCTGCATCAGCGGCAGCAGCGGCGTGAACGCGAAGCGGCCGATGCCCATCGCGACCGCCAGCGCCAGCAGCGCGGCCAGGGAGACCCGCAGCGCGTCGGCGCGGGCGGTAGGGGGCGATGCCGGGGGGGCCATGCGCCGCATTGGAGCGGTTTCCGCTCCGCTGCACAAATGAATAATCGAGAACTATCATTCTCGTCATGAGAACACTCGACCTCGACTCGCTGGAGATCTTCCGCAGCGTTGCGCGCGAGGGCGGCGTGATCCGCGCGGCGGCGCGGCTGAACCGCGTGCAGAGCAACGTCACCACGCGCATCAAGCAGCTCGAGGAGCGGCTGGGCGTCGCGCTGTTCAAGCGCCAGGGTCGATCGCTGGCGTTGACGGCCGAAGGCGAGGGCCTGCTGGTGCATGCCGAGCAGTTGCTGCGGCTGGCCGACGAAGCCGAGAGCGCGTTGCGCGAAGGGCCGGCCCGAGGACCGTTCCGCCTGGGCGCGCTGGAGAGCACGGCCGGCAGCCGCCTGCCGGCGATCCTGGCGCGTTACCACCGGCTGCATCCGGCGGTGGTGATCGAGCTGAGCACCGCGAACACCGGCGCGCTGCTGCAGCGCGTGCTCGACTACCGTATCGAAGCGGCCTTCGTCAGCGAGCCCTTCACCGCGCCGGGCCTGCAGACGATGCCGGTGTTCGAGGAGGAGCTGGTGCTGATCACCGCGCGCGGCCATGCGCCGGTGAAGCGCGCGGCGGACCTCGGGCGCGGCACGATCCTGGCGTTCGCGCAGGGCTGCTCGTACCGCAAGCGGCTCGAAGACTGGTTCGGCCAGGCCGACGTGCTGCCCGAGCGTGTGCTGGAGTTCGCCAGCTACCCGGCGATCATCGCCTGCGTCGCCGCCGGCACCGGTTGTGCGATCGCGCCGCGTTCGGTGCTGCAGACCCTGCGCGCCGCGGCCGATGTCGCCGAGCATGTCCTGCCCGAGCGCGTGCGCCGCAACCGCACGCACCTGGTCTGGCGCGGCGATCCGTCGCCGGCACTGCAGCGGCTGATCACGCTGCTCGATGCGTTGCCGCCGGCGGCGCGTGCATCCGCGCTGCCCGCCCGTCGCAAGGCTGCTGACACAATCGCTGGATGACCTGCCCCCAGCTCACTCCGTTCGCGGCCCCCGAGGGGCGCTCAGTGCCCTTCGGGCGGCCGGGCGGGCACTGATGACTGAATGGATCGTGCTGGCGCTGCTGGCACTCGATACGCTGCTGCTGATCGGCTGGTGGCTGCGGTCGGGGGACAAGGAGCGGCGGGCGCGCGAGGACGAGGCGCAGCGCGCGCAGCGGTCGCGCGACGAGGAATACCAGCGCGCGCTGCGCACCGAGCTGCAGGACGGTGCGCGGGCGACGCGTCAGGAGCTGGCCGGCTCGCTGGCCCTGCTGCAGCAGACCCTGCTCGCGCAGAGCGGCGACGTCGCGCGCACGCAGAACGAGCAGATCGATTCCTTCCGCGGCCAGCTCGCGCAGCACCAGCAGGCGGTCGCGCAGTCGCTGCAGGCGCTGACCGCGCAGCTGACCGAACACCTGCGGGCGATGAGCGAGGCCAACGAGCGGCGCCTGGCCGAAGTGCGCCAGGCCGTCGAAGGGCGCCTGCTCGCACTGCAGGACGGCAACGAGAAGAAGCTCGAGCAGATGCGCGCGACGGTCGACGAAAAGCTGCACGCGACGCTCGAGCAGCGGCTGGGCGAGAGCTTCAAGCAGGTCGCCGAGCGGCTCGAGCAGGTGCACCGCGGCCTGGGCGAGATGCAGGTGCTGGCGCGCGACGTCGGCTCGCTGAACCGCGTGCTGACCAACGTGAAGACGCGCGGCATCTTCGGCGAGGTGCAGCTGGCCGGCCTGCTGGAGCAGGTGTTCACGCCCGAGCAGTACGCGGCCAACGTCGAGACCGTGCCGGGCAGCGGGGCGCGGGTCGAGTTCGCGATCAAGCTGCCGGGCCGCCATGGCCACGAGGCGGGCACGCACGTCTGGCTGCCGATCGACGCCAAGTTCCCGCGCGAGGACTACGAGCGCCTGCTCGAGGCGCAGGAGCGTGCCGACGTGGCCGGTGTCGAGTCCGCGGCGCGCGCGATCGAGAGCCGCATGAAGCTCGAAGCGCGCACGATCCGCGAGAAGTACCTCGCCGCGCCGCACACCACCGATTTCGCGATCCTCTTCGTGCCGACCGAGAGCCTGTATGCCGAGGTGCTGCGCCGCCCCGGTCTCGTCGAGCACCTGCAGCGCGAGCACCGCATCATGCTGGCCGGGCCGACCACGCTGCTGGCCACGCTGTCGAGCCTGCAGATGGGCTTCCGCACGCTGGCGCTGGAACGCCGCAGCGCCGAGGTCTGGCAGGTGCTGGGCGCGGTGAAGACCGAGTTCGCGAAGTTCGGCGAGGTGCTGGCGCGCACGCGCAAGAAGCTGCAGGAGGCCGGCAATACGATCGAGGCCGCCGAAGTGCGCACGCGGGCGATGGCGCGCCAGCTGCGCGGTGTCGAGGCGGTGGGCGATGCCTATGCGCAGCAGGTGCTGCCCGGCATTCCGGCGGAGGGCGATGACGAGGCCTGAGCCGCCGCCGGGCCGCCCCAAGGCGGCTCGGCCTTGCAGGCCGCGCTGGTCCTGGCGGACCGGCCGTTCGCCAGGCGAGAACAGTCCGCCGGACTGTCCTCGTCCGGGCTCACCCCCCTCGGGGGGCAGGAGCGAAGCGACGTGGGGGCCGCCTGACGGCTCGAACGGCGCGGCGAACAACGCTGCGCAGTTTCTGCCGGCCTTGATCGCCGGGCAGATCGCGCTGCATGCGGCGATGGCCGGCCAGCGCATGGCGGCGCCGCTGCAGGCGCTGCAGCAGGGCTACAGCGCGTGGTCCGTGGGCGTGCTGCTGGCGCTGTTCGCCGCGCTGCCGGTGGTCACCGCGCTGGCCGCCGGGCGCATGGCCGACCGGCATGGCTACCACCGGCCGCTGCGGGTGGCGGTCGGCGCGACGATGGTCGGCGCCGGCCTCGCGTTCATCGCCTGCTTCGTCGACGGCTGGTGGCGCTTCGGCCTGCTGTGCGTCGGCGCGGCCCTCAGCGGCGTCGGCACCAACGTCGGCCTGATCGCGATCCAGCGCACCGCGGGCATGCTGGCGGTCAGCTCGACCGAGCGGCTGCGCGTCTTCAGCTGGCTGGGCATGGCACCGTCGCTGGCCAACGTGGTCGGGCCGGTGGCCGCGGGTTTCATGATCGATGCCGGCGGCTTCGCATCGGCCTATGCGCTGATGTGCGCGCTGCCGCTGGGCTCGCTGGTCGCGGCGCGTTATGTGCCGGTGGTCGCGCGCCAGGGGCCCGCGCGCGGCAGCGCCGCCGGCGGCGGCGCCTGGGACCTGCTGGCCACGCCAGGGCTGAAGCGGCTGCTGTTCGTCAACTGGCTGCTGTCGGCGAGCTGGGACGTGCACAGCTTCGCGGTGCCGGTGCTCGGCCATGGCCGCGGCTACAGCGCATCGACGATCGGCCTCGTGCTCGGCAGCTTCACGCTGGCGGTGACGCTGGTGCGCTTCGTGATCCCGATGGTCGCGCACCGCCTGCGCGAAGTGACCGTGCTGCGTTTCGCGATGGTGCTGACCGGCGTGGTGTTCGCCGCCTATCCGTTCGCGCAGACCGCGTGGCTGATGGGCATCTGCGCGACCCTGCTCGGCTTCACGCTCGGCGCGGTGCAGCCGATGATCATGTCGACCCTGCACCACCTGACGCCCGAGCACCGCCATGGCGAGGCGATCGCCTTCCGCTCGATGGCCATCAACGCGTCCAGCAGCGTGATGCCGCTGGCCTTCGGCGTGCTGGGCTCGATGCTCGGGCCGGGCGTGATGTTCTGGATCATGGGCGCCGCGGTCGGTGCCGGCAACTGGGTCGCGAAGGGCATCACGCGCGCGGCGACGGCCGGCGATCCGGCCCGTTAGGCGCCGACTGCCCGGCGGGCCCGGGCGGCCGCTGTCAGCCGCGCAGCGTCAGAAGCGGATGCCCGAGGCCGCCGGCTCCGGTGCCTCCGGCACGTCCGGCGATGGCGCGGGCGGCGCCACCGGCACCGGTGGCGGCGGGGCCGGGCGCGGCGTGATCGGCTGGGGCGCCGCGGCCTGGTAGTCGCGCGGCAGCTTCGATTCGCGCGGGTAGCCGGCGAGGTCGAGCAGCGCGTTCCACTGCGATGACGACCAGCCGTTGATCGCCTGCGCGCCGACGGTCATGGCCGGCATGCCGCGGCTGCCGGTGGCACGTTCGACCGCGACGAGGTCCTCCTGCCGCATCACCTGGCGTTCGGTCAGCGGGATGCCGCGCTGCTTCAGCATCGTGCGGGCGTTGTCGCAGAGCTCGCACTCGGGCGCGGTGAACAGCACGACCGGGAAGCGCGCGACGACCGGGCGCAGTTCGGCCGGCAGCGGCGCGGCCGGAGTCGACGCGACCGCACCGTCGCGGCGCATCGCGCTCACCTGGCCCTGCGCGGCCGGCGGCGGCCGGTCGGTGTAGGTGATGCGGCCGTCGGGACCGACCACCTTGTATTGCGCGAACGCGGGCAGGACAGCCAGGCAGGCCGCGGCGAGCACGAGGGATCGTTTCATGCGTCGAATCTAGCCGAGGGGGCGGGGGCCGCTCAAGCGGTCTCGTGAGGCCCGCTTCACGTCATGCCCTGGTGCCGCAGCAGCGCGTCGATCGTCGGCTCGCGGCCGCGGAAGGCGCGGAAGCTGTCCATCGCCGGGCGGCTGCCGCCGGCCTCGAGGATCTCGCGGCGGTAGCGGCGACCGGTCTCGGCATCGAAGAGGCTGGCCTCCTCGAAGGCCGCGAAGGCGTCGGCCGACAGCACCTCGGCCCACTTGTAGCTGTAGTAGCCCGCCGAGTAGCCGCCCGCGAAGATGTGCGAGAAGGTGTGCTGGAAGCGGTTGTACGCGGGCGGGATGATCACCGCGACCTCGCGCCGGACGTCGTCCAGCAGCGCCTGGATGTGTGCGGCCGCGCCGGCCTCGGCATGCAGCCGCATGTCGAACAGCGCCATCTCGACCTGACGCATCGTCTGCAGGCCGCTCTGGAAGTTGCGCGCGGCGGTCATGCGGTCGAAGAGGGCGCGCGGCAGCGGCGCGCCGGTGTCGACATGGGCGGTCAGGCGCGACAGCACCTCCCATTCCCAGCAGAAGTTCTCCATGAACTGGCTCGGCAGCTCGACCGCGTCCCACTCGACGCCCGAGATGCCGGCAACCGCCAGCTCGTCGACCTGCGTCAGCATGTGGTGCAGCCCGTGGCCGAACTCGTGGAACAGCGTGATGACGTCGTCGTGGGTCAGCAGCGCCGGCTTGCCCGCCACCGGCGCGGCGAAGTTGCAGACCAGCTGCGCCACGGGTGTCTGCAGCACGCCGTCCGGGCGCAGCCAGCGGCCGCGCACGTCGTCCATCCACGCGCCTGGGCGCTTGCCGGGCCGCGCGTACGGGTCGAGGTAGAACTGGCCGACGAGCTCGCGCGCGCCCGCGCCATCCGCGGCGCCGCCGGCCGCGCGCTCGATGCGGTAGAAGCGCACGCTGTCGTGCCAGGTGCCGTCGGCGGTGTCGGGCCGCACCTGCACCTCGAACAGCGTCTCGACGATGCGGAACAGGCCGTCGAGCACGCGCGGCTCGGTGAAGTACTGCTTCACCTCCTGCTCGCTGAACGCGTAGCGCGCCTCCTTCAGCTTCTCGGACGCGTAGGCGACGTCCCAGGGCTGCAGGTCGGGCAGCGACAGCTGCTCGGCGGCGAAGGCGCGCAGCTCGGCGAGGTCGCGTTCGGCATGCGGGCGCGCCTTGGCGGCGAGCTCGCGCAGGAACTGCATCACCTGCGCCGGCGACTCGGCCATCTTCGGCACCAGCGACAGCTCGGCGTAGTTCGCATGCCCGAGCAGCGCCGCCTCTTCCTGGCGCAGCTCGATCAGCTCGCGCATCAGCGCGCTGTTGTCGCGCTCGGCAGGCCCGTGCTCGCTGGCGCGGGTGACGTAGGCGCGGTACATCTCCTCGCGCAGCGCGCGGTCGTGCGCGTACTGCATCACCGGCAGCCACACGGGCACGTGCAGCGTCAGCTTGTGGCCGTCCTGCTGCCCGGCCTGCGCGGCCTCCCGCGTCGCGGCGAGCACGTCGTCCGGCACACCCGCGAGGCGCTCGGGGCCGACGATCAGCGAGAAGCCGTCGGTGGCATCGAGCACGTGTTCGGAGAAGGCCTGCGATTTCTCCGCATGCGCTTCCTGGATCGCCTTGAAGCGCTCCTTGGCCTCGCCCTGCAGCTCGGCGCCGGACAGCACGAAGTCGCGCATCGCGTTCGACAGCGCCTTCTGGCGCGACGCACTCAGCGTGGCTGCGGAGGGCGCCTGCGCGATCGCCTTGTACCTGGCGTAGAGCCGCTCATCGGCGCCGAGGCGGGTGTACAGCTCGGTGATGCGGCCGAGGTTCTCGTTGTAGGCGGCCCGCAGCTCGGGCGTGTTCGCCACCGCATTGAGGTGGCCGACGGCGCCCCAGGCGCGGCCCAGGCGCTCCAGCGGCACGTCGAGCACGCGCGACAGCGCGTCGTAGTCGGCCGGCGTGTCGGGGCTCACCGCGCGTTCGAGCGCGGCTTCGGCCTCGGGCAGCAGCACGTCGAAGGCCGGCGTGACGTGTTCGGGCCGGATCTCGGCAAAAGCGGGCAGGCCGCCGGTGCGCAGCAGCGGGTTGTCGGAGGTGTCGCTCATGGAATCTCGATTCGCGTCGTGGGCGTCGGGTTCCGCGCGGGCAGCCGACGTACCGGGATCAGGTCGCGTCGCGCTCGGCGGATTCAAGAGTATTGACGAGCAGCATCGCGCGCGTCATCGGACCGACCCCGCCGGGCACCGGGGTGATCCAGCCCGCGACTTCCTTCACGCCGTCGAAGTCGACGTCGCCGCAGAGCTTGCCGTCGTCCTTCTTGTTCATGCCGACGTCGATGACGATCGCGCCCGGCTTGACCATGCCGGCGGTCAGCACGTTGCGGCGGCCGACCGCGGCAACCACCACGTCGGCCTGCCGCGTGTGCGCGCCGAGGTCTGGCGTGCCGCTGTGGCAGACGGTCACCGTGGCGTTGGCCTGCAGCAGCAGCAGCGCCATCGGCTTGCCGACGGTGTTGCTGCGGCCGATCACCACCGCGTGCTTGCCCTTCAGGTCGACACCGGTGGTCTCGATCAGCTTCATGCAGCCGTAAGGCGTGCAGGGCCGGAAGCCGGGCAGGCCGCAGACGAGGTCGCCGGCGCTCTGCACCGAATAGCCGTCGACGTCCTTGGCGGTCGAGATGGTCTCGATCACGCGCTGCGGGTGGATGTGTTTCGGCAGCGGCATCTGCACCAGGATGCCGTGCACCGTCGGGTCGGCGTTGAGCGCCTGCAGGCGGGCCAGCAGATCGGCTTCGCTCAGGCTGGCCGGGTAGCGTTCGAGGATCGAGCGCATGCCGACGCTTTCGCAGTCGGCCACCTTGTGCTTCACATAGACCTGCGACGCCGGGTCGTCGCCGACCAGGATCACCGCCAGGCCGGGCTGGCGCCCGCGGGCGGCGAGGGCGGCCACGCGCTGCGCGACCTCGCCGCGGATCTGCTTCGCGAGGGCATTGCCGTCGATCAACTGGGCGGTCATGGTGAAAGAGCTCCTTGGAAATGCAAGAGGCCGCTGGATTGCAGCGGCCTCGAACGGGATGTGTTGCGGTCAGGCTTTCGCGGTATTCGCCCCGAGCGCGATCTTCAGCAGGTCGGCCACGGTGTTCGCGTTGAGCTTTTCCATGATGTTGGCGCGGTGCGCCTCGACCGTCTTGATGCTGATGCCGAGGTCGTCGGCGATCTGTTTGTTCAGGCGGCCGGCGACGATGCGCTCGAGCACCTGCGCCTCGCGCGTCGTCAGGCGCGACAGCAGCGCGTCGCGGCTGGCCTGTTCCTGGTGCTGGCTGAACGCGGCGCGCGCCGAATCGAGCATGCGTTCGACGAGGTTGAGCAGGTCATCCTCCTTGAACGGCTTCTCGATGAAATCCATCGCGCCCTTCTTCATCGTCGTCACCGCCATCGGCACGTCGCCGTGGCCGGTGATGAAGACGACCGGCAGCGGGCTCTTGCGCTCGAGCAGGCGGTCCTGCAGTTCCAGGCCGCTCATGCCGTCCATGCGGATGTCGGCGATCAGGCACGCGACCTCGCGCGGGTCGAAGCGGGAGAGGAAGGATTCGGCCGAGTCGAAGCACTTGACCCGGTAGTCCTTGCCTTCGAGCAGCCATTGCAGCGAATCGCGCACCGCCTCGTCGTCATCGACGACGTACACGGTGCCCTTCTTGGGGATCAGGCTCATGGAGTGGTGTTGGCCGCAGGTGGTGCGTCAGCGTCGGGCGCTACGGTCGTCCGCCGGGAGTTCAGCGGAGGCGGTGGCAGCGTTGTCTCCTCGTGCCGCGCACTGGTTTCGACGGGCAGGGTGAAGGCGAACCGGCATCCTGCAACAGAGCTGCCATTGTAGAGGTTCTGCGCCTTGATCCGCCCCCGGTGGGACTCCACGATCGAGCGGCACAGCGACAGCCCGATGCCCATGCCTTCGGCCTTGGTCGAGAAGAAGGCCTCGTAGAGCCGGTTGATCACTTCGTCGGGCAGGCCGGGGCCCATGTCGGTGACGCTGAACTCGATCACGCCGCCTTCTTCCGGCGTGTGGCGCGGGATTACGCGCAGCTCGATGTGGCGGCGCGCGGCCGGCAGCTTGGCCGAGTCGATCGCCTCGGCCGCGTTCTTCAGCAGGTTCAAGAGCACCTGCTCGATCAGGATCGGGTCGCACTTCAGCAGCGGCAGGCGCTGCGCGACGTAGTGGTGGATCGCGACATTGCGGCGGCGCAGCTCGATGCTGGCGAGCTCCACCGCGTCCTCGACGATGTCCTTCGCATGCGCGGGCTGGCGCTGCGGCTCGCTCTTCTTCACGAAGGCGCGGATGCGGTGGATGATCTGCCCCGCGCGTTCGGCCTGGCGCGCGGTCTTCTCCAGCGCGGCGATCAGGTCGGCCTGCTGGATGGTCTCGGCCTTCACGCGCGAGACCATGCCGCTGCAGTAGTTGGTGATCGCGGTCAGCGGCTGGTTCAGCTCGTGCGCCACCGACGAGGCCATCTCGCCCATCGTGATCAGCCGGCTCGAGACCTGCGCCTTCTCGGCCTGCGCCGAGGCCTGCTCCTCGGCGCGGCGGCGCGCGGTGATGTCGGTGGCGATCAGCATCTGCGCCAGGCGGCCGTCGGTCCACTGCAGGTAGCGCGAGCGCACGTCGAACCACTTGTCGAGCTGGTGCGTGTAGACCTCGCGCGGGTTGGTGCCGATGCTGGTCAGCTCCTGCGTCGGCAGGCCCGAGAGGCCGTCGACCGCATCGTCGGGCTCGGCGATGAAGGGCACGGCGGGACCGGCGCCGCTGGCCAGCAGGCCGTGGCCACGCGCATCGGCGCCGAACCACAGCCGGTACGAGCGGTTGGCGAACAGCAGCTCGCCTTGCTGCACCGACAGCACCGACACCGCGGCGTCCAGGCCCTCGAGCACCGTCGTGAAGCGTTCGTGCGAGGCCGACAGCTGGTCGCGGATGCGCTTGGCCTCGGTGATGTTGGTCATCGAGGTCATCCAGCCGGTCTGGTGGCCGCGGGCGTCGACCAGCGGCGAGACGTACATGCGCGCATCGAACAGCGTGCCGTTCTTGCGCATCACCTTGACCTCGATGCCGCCGGCCGGGCTGCGGCCCTGCAGCTCCTGCTGCAGCAGGCGGCTGTTCTCGTCGATGCGGTCGTGCGGCCAGTAGGGGTAGGGCGGCAGGCGGCCGATCAGCTCGTTCTCGGTGAAGCCGGTCATCGCGCAGAAGGCCGGGTTCACGTAGCTGACGCGGCCTTCCAGGTCCATCGCGCGCATGCCGGTCAGCATGGAGTTCTCCATCGCGCGGCGGAAGTTGGTCTCGGCGACCAGCGCGCTCTGGATCTGCGACCGGCGCCGCATGTGGCGCCAGGTGCCCAGCAGCATCCACACCGTCAGCACGGACAGCGCGACGACCATCCAGAACAGCGTATTGCCGATCAGGCCGACCGAGGTGCGGTAGCCGGTGCCGCGCAGGATCAGCCCGTTGGCCGCGGGGGCCAGCGGCACGTCGTTGACCAGCGCCGGCGCGCGCACGATCCCCGGCATCGGTGTCACGGAGCTCGCGATCACCCGCTCGCGCTCGTCGATCACCGCGATCGCGTGGCGCGAGGTGACCTCGGCCGGCACGAAGTGGCGCAGCAGCACGTCGATGGAGTACTCGACGACCAGCGCGCCGGAGAAGCTGCCGCGGTCCAGCAGCGGCACGTGCAGCTCGAAGACCATCGTGCCGGCGGGGTCCTTGAACGGCCGCGAGTAGATCGGCTGGCGCACGTCGCGCGCGGCGATGAACGCCCAGTCGGCCTCGCTCGGGCGGCTGGCTGCGGCAGCCGCCAACGCGGCGGCTTCCGCTGCGCTGGCGGCCGCGGCCTGCGCGGCCGAGCGCGCGGCGAAGCGGCCGGCGGGCGCCGGTTTCGGCGGCGGCGGCAGCTCGCGTTCGGAGAAGGCCGACTGGCGGGCGCGCACCCGGCGATCGGAACCGACCCAGCTCAGCTGCAGGATCTCGGGCCGGTCGGCGGTGAAACGGGCGGCCTGCGCCAGGAAGTTCGGCGCCTCGAGCTCGCGGGTGACGATCTCGCGCGCCATGCGCACCAGCTGTTCCTGGTTCTCGATCAGCCGCAGCCGGATCTGCTGCTGAGCGATCTCGGTGTCGCGCTTGACGGCCTCGGCCTCGCGATCGATTTCCTCGTTGCGCAAGTACCAGAAGGCCGAAATGATCGCGGCCAGGAACAGCAGCACCGAGACCAGCGGCCCCAGCGTCGCGAAGCGGTCCTGCCGGGCCGGCGACTGCCGCCGCCACCAGCGCCCCAGCAGTCGGCGCCCCAGCGGCGTGACGCCGGGACCGGCGGGGGCAGGCTTCGAGGGAGTCATGGCGGCCGATTATCCGGGGCTGGCTGGCTCCGACAGCCACCCGGGCGAAGGGAAGCCTCTACGTAGTTTCACGATGCAAAATCGACTCGCGCCATTTGAAAACTGATGGCGTCTGTGTCAAACTTCGCGCGCCCCGCCCGACCCAGACGAATTGCCACAGGAGACCCCGCGATGTCCGCAGTGCCCTCTTCCTTCCTCGGTGCCGCCGCGAACGATGCCGATGCCCAGGAAACCCGTGAATGGCTCGAAGCGCTCGACGCCGTCATCGCCAACGAGGGCCCCGAGCGCGCCCACTTCCTGCTCGAGCAGCTGATCGACGAGGCCCGCCAGGCCGGCATCGACCGCCCGTTCTCGGCCAACACCGCCTACGTCAACACCATCCCGCCGGACCAGGAAGAGCGCTGCCCCGGCAACCTGGAGATCGAGGAGCGCCTGCGCGCCTACATGCGCTGGAACGCGATGGCGATGGTCGTCAAGGCCAACCGGCTCGACCCGGCCGACGGCGGCGACCTGGGCGGCCACATCTCGTCGTTCGCGTCGGTGGCGACGATGTTCGGCGCCGGCTTCAACCACTTCTGGCATGCCGCCACCGAGGACCACGGCGGCGACCTGCTGTACATCCAGGGCCACTCGGCGCCCGGCATCTACGCCCGCGCCTTCATGGAAGGCCGCATCAGCGAAGAGCAGCTGCTGAGCTTCCGCCAGGAAGTCGACGGCAAGGGCCTGTCGAGCTACCCGCATCCGAAGCTGATGCCTGAGTTCTGGCAGTTCCCGACCGTCTCGATGGGCCTGGGCCCGCTGATGGCGATCTACCAGGCGCGGTTCCTGAAGTACCTGCACGCGCGTGGCATCGCCAACACCGAGAACCGCAAGGTCTGGGTCTTCTGCGGCGACGGCGAGATGGACGAGCCGGAATCGCTGGGCGCCATCGGCCTCGCGGCGCGCGAGAAGCTGGACAACCTGATCTTCGTCATCAACTGCAACCTGCAGCGCCTGGACGGTCCGGTGCGCGGCAACGGCAAGATCATCCAGGAGCTCGAAGGCGAGTTCCGCGGCTCGGGCTGGAACGTCATCAAGCTGCTGTGGGGCGGCTACTGGGATCCGCTGCTGGCGCGCGACAAGGAGCACGTGCTGCGCAAGATCATGATGGACACCGTCGACGGCGACTACCAGGCGATGAAGGCCAACGACGGCGCCTACGTGCGCAAGCACTTCTTCGGCCAGCATCCGAAGGCGCTGGAGATGGTCGCCAAGATGAGCGACGACGACATCTGGCGCCTGCAGCGCGGCGGCCACGACCCGCAGAAGGTCTACGCGGCCTACCACCGCGCGGTCAACCACAAGGGCCAGCCGACGGTGCTGCTGATCAAGACCGTCAAGGGCTTCGGCATGGGCAAGGCCGCGGAAGGCAAGAACACCGCGCACCAGGCCAAGAAGCTGACCGACGACGACATCAAGAGCATGCGCGATCGCTTCAACATCCCCGTCAGCGACGAGCAGCTCGCCAAGGACATCCCGTTCTACCGTCCGGCCGACGACACGCCGGAGATGAAGTACCTGCAGGAACGCCGCAAGGCGCTGGGCGGCTACCTGCCCAAGCGCCGTCCGAAGGCAGAGGAGCAGCTGCCGGTGCCCCCGCTCGAGACCTTCAAGGCCGTGCTCGAGCCGACGGCCGAAGGCCGCGAGATCTCGACCACGCAGGCCTACGTGCGCTTCCTGACCGCGCTGCTGCGCGACAAGCAGCTGGGCCCCCGCACGGTGCCGATCCTCGTCGACGAGGCGCGCACCTTCGGCATGGAAGGCCTGTTCCGCCAGATCGGCATCTACAACCCCGAGGGCCAGAAGTACACGCCGGTCGACAAGGACCAGGTCATGTACTACAAGGAGGACAAGGCCGGCCAGATCCTGCAGGAAGGCATCAACGAGGCGGGCGGCATGAGCTCGTGGATCGCCGCGGCGACGTCGTACTCGACGAACAACCGCATCATGATCCCGTTCTATGTCTACTACTCGATGTTCGGCTTCCAGCGCATCGGCGACCTGGCGTGGGCCGCGGGCGACATGCAGGCGCGCGGCTTCCTGCTCGGTGGCACCTCGGGCCGCACGACGCTGAACGGCGAGGGCCTGCAACACGAGGACGGCCACAGCCACATCCTGGCCGGCACGATCCCGAACTGCGTCTGCTACGACCCGAGCTTCGCGCACGAGGTCGCGGTGATCATGCACCATGGCCTGAAGCGCATGGTCGAGCAGCAGGACAACGTCTTCTACTACATCACGCTGCTCAACGAGAACTATGCGATGCCCGGCCTGACCCCGGGCACCGAAGCGCAGATCATCAAGGGCATGTACCTGCTGCAGGATGCGAAGCCGAAGGCCAAGCAGCCGAGCGTGAACCTGCTCGGCTCGGGCACCATCCTGCGCGAGTCGATGGCCGCGAAGGAACTGCTCGAGAAGGACTGGGGCATCGCCGCGAAGGTGTGGAGCTGCCCGAGCTTCAACGAGCTGGCCCGCGACGGCCAGGATGCCGAGCGCTGGAACCTGCTGCACCCGACGGAGACGCCGCGCGTGCCCTTCATCGCCCAGCAGCTCGACAAGCACGCCGGCCCGGTGATCGCCTCGACCGACTACATGAAGAACTACTGCGAGCAGGTGCGCGCGTTCCTGCCCAAGGGCCGCACGTTCAAGGTGCTGGGCACCGACGGCTTCGGCCGCAGCGACTTCCGCAGCAAGCTGCGCGAGCACTTCGAGATCAACCGCCACTACATCGTGGTCGCCGCGCTGAAGGCGCTGGCCGACGAAGGCACCGTGCCGGTCGCCAAGGTGGCCGAGGCGATCGCCAAGTACGGCATCAACGCCGACAAGATCAACCCGCTCTACGCATAAGACCAACCGCGGAGACAACGAGCCATGGCATTGGTGGAAGTCAAGGTCCCGGACATCGGCGACTTCAAGGACGTCGCGGTGATCGAGCTGCTGGTCAAGCCCGGCGACACGGTCAAGGCCGAGCAGAGCCTGATCACGGTGGAAAGCGACAAGGCGTCGATGGAGATTCCGTCGAGCCACTCGGGCGTCATCAAGGAACTCAAGGTCGCGATGGGCGACAAGGTCAACGAAGGCACGCTGCTGGCGATGCTGGAGACCGACGGTGCCGCCGCACCGGCCCCTGCGCCGGCGGCGGCACTGGCCGCGACCGCGGCCGCCCCCGCACCGACGCCGCCCGCCGCCGCCCCCGCTGCCGCGGCCCCCGCGTCGGCACCGGCCGCCGGTGGCCTCGTCGAGGTGACCGTGCCCGACATCGGCGACTTCGCCGAGGTCGCGGTGATCGAGGTGATGGTCAAGCCCGGCGAGACGATCAAGGTCGAGCAGAGCCTGATCACCGTCGAGTCCGACAAGGCGTCGATGGAGATCCCGTCGAGCCATGCCGGTGTCGTCAAGGAGATCAAGGTCAAGGTCGGCGACAAGGTGTCCAAGGGCTCGGCGGTGCTGGTGGTCGAAGCCGCCGGTGGTGCGGCCGCGCCGGCACCTGCGCCTGCCGCGCCTGCACCCGCGGCAGCCGCCGCCGCGCCGGCACCGGCCGCGAGCGCATCGGCCCCTGCGCCGGCCGCCGGCGAGCGCACTTCGCCCACCGCCGCGCTGCCGCCGCACGAGCCCAGCGCACCGAAGGGCGCGCTGCCGCACGCGTCGCCATCGATCCGCAAGTTCGCGCGCGAGCTCGGCGTGCCGCTCGACGAGGTCAAGGGCAGCGGACCGAAGGGCCGCATCACGCAGGACGACCTGCAGGGCTTCGTCAAGAACGTGATGGCCGGTGCCGTGCAGACGTCGGCGCAGAAGGCCAAGGCCCCGGCCGCCGCGGGCGCGGCCGCCGGCGGCGCGTTCCCCGGCCTGCTGCCGTGGCCGCAGGTCGACTTCACGAAGTTCGGCCCGGTCGAGCGCAAGGATCTCTCGCGCATCAAGAAGATCTCGGGCGCGAACCTGCACCGCAACTGGGTGGTGATCCCGCACGTCACGAACCACGACGATGCCGACATCACCGAGCTCGAGGCCTTCCGCGTCCAGCTGAACAAGGAAAACGAGAAGTCCGGCATCAAGGTCACGATGCTGGCCTTCCTGATCAAGGCCTCGGTCGCCGCGCTGAAGAAGTTCCCCGAGTTCAACAGCTCGCTCGACGGTGAGCAGCTGGTGATGAAGAACTACTTCCACATCGGCTTCGCGGCCGACACGCCGAACGGCCTCGTCGTGCCGGTGATCAAGGACGCCGACAAGAAGGGCGTGCTGCAGATCAGCCAGGAGATGAGCGAGCTGGCGAAGAAGGCGCGCGACGGCAAGCTGGGCCCGGCGGACATGAGCGGCGGCTGCTTCAGCATCAGCTCGCTGGGCGGCATCGGCGGGCGCTACTTCACCCCGATCATCAACGCGCCGGAAGTCTCGATCCTCGGTGTCTGCAAGAGCAGCATGGAGCCGCGCTGGGACGGCAAGGCCTTCGTGCCGCGCCTGATCCTGCCGCTGAGCCTGAGCTGGGACCACCGCGTGATCGACGGGGCGTCGGCCGCGCGCTTCAACGCCTATCTGGCGTCTATCCTGGCCGACTTCCGCCGCGTCCTGCTATGACCACCGTCGCGGTCGCTCGCAAGAACGGCCAGGTCGCGATCGCCGCCGATGCGCTGGTGACCTTCGGCGACACGCGCCTGGCCCACGGCTACGAAGCGAACGACAAGGTCTTTCGCATCGGGGACTCGTGGGTCGGCATGGCTGGTACGACTGCTCACTTCCCGGTGCTGCGCAAGGCCCTGGGCGGGCTGCCGCCGGACGAGCTGAAGCTGCACTCGCGCGACGAGGTGTTCGACACCTTCCTGAAGCTGCACCCGAAGCTGAAGGACCACTTCTTCCTGAATACCAAGGAAGAGGATGCCGACCCGTACGAGAGCAGCCAGTTCACGGTGCTGATCGCCAATGCGAGCGGCATCTTCGGCGTCTACTCGTACCGCGAGGTGTTCGAGTTCGACCGCTTCTGGGCCATCGGCTCGGGCCGCAGCTTCGCGCTCGGCGCGATGCTCGCGACCTGGGACAAGGCGAAGACCGCGCGCGAGGTCGCAGAGATGGGCGTGCGCGCCGGCTGCGAGTTCGACAAGAACTCCGCTGGCCCGATCCGGGTGCATTTCATGAAGCTGCGCGCCGACAGCGTGCGCTGATTTCCTGCCCGACAAGCAACAACGAAAGGTTGACAGCGATGGCGCTGATCGAAGTGAAGGTGCCCGACATCGGCGACTTCAAGGACGTCGCGGTGATCGAGATCCTGGTCAAGCCGGGCGATGCGATCAAGGTCGAGCAGAGCCTGGTGACCGTGGAGTCGGACAAGGCCTCGATGGAGATTCCGTCGAACGCGGCCGGCGTCGTCAAGGAGCTGAAGGTGCAGCTCGGCGACAAGGTCAACGAAGGCTCGCTGCTGCTGCTGCTCGAAGGCAGCGGCCAGGCAGCGGCCGCCGCGCCGGCCCCTGCGCCGGCTGCTGCGCCGGCTCCTGCGGCCGCTTCGCCCGCGCCGGCACCGGCCGCCGCTGCACCGGCCCCGCAGGCCGCCAGTTACGCCGGCGGTGCCGACCTCGAGTGCGACATGCTGGTGCTGGGCGCCGGTCCCGGCGGCTACTCGGCCGCGTTCCGCGCCGCCGATCTCGGCATGAAGACCGTGCTGGTCGAGCGCTACGCGACGCTCGGTGGCGTCTGCCTGAACGTCGGCTGCATCCCGTCGAAGGCGCTGCTGCACGTCGCCGCAGTGATGGACGAGGTCAGCCACTTCGCGGCGCTGGGCGTCGAGTTCGGCGCGCCGAAGCTGGACCTGAAGAAGCTGCTCGCGCACAAGAACAAGGTGGTCGGCAAGCTGACCGGCGGCCTGACGGCGATGGCCAAGATGCGCAAGGTCACCGTCGTGCGCGGCTACGGCACGTTCGCCGACCCGCACCACGTGACGGTCGAGGAAACCTCGGGCGACGGGCAGGGCAAGACCGGCAAGACGCAGACCATCCGCTTCAAGCACTGCATCATCGCGGCCGGTTCGCAGGCCGTGCGCCTGCCCTTCCTGCCGGACGATCCGCGCATCGTCGACTCCACCGGTGCGCTGGAGCTGCGCGACAACCCGAAGCGCATGCTGATCGTCGGCGGCGGCATCATCGGCCTCGAGATGGGCACGGTGTACTCCACGCTCGGCGCGCGGCTGGATGTCGTCGAGATGCTCGACGGCCTGATGCAGGGCGCGGATCGCGACCTGGTCAAGGTGTGGCAGAAGATGAACGCGCCGCGCTTCGACAACATCATGCTGAAGACCAAGACCGTCGGCGCCGAGGCGACCAAGGACGGCATCCTGGTGCGCTTCGAAGGCGAGGGCGCGCCGAAGGAACCGCAGCTGTACGACCTCGTGCTGCAGGCGGTGGGCCGCAGCCCGAACGGCAAGAAGATCGGCGCCGAGAAGGCCGGCGTGATCGTCGGCGAACGCGGCTTCATTCCGGTGGACGTGCAGATGCGCACCAACGTGCCGCACATCTTCGCGATCGGCGACATCGTCGGCAATCCGATGCTGGCGCACAAGGCGGTGCACGAGGCGCACGTCGCGGCCGAGGTCGCCTCGGGCGACAGCAAGGCGCAGTTCGATGCGCGCGTGATCCCGTCGGTGGCCTACACCGACCCCGAGGTCGCCTGGGTCGGCCTGACCGAGGACGAGGCCAAGGCCCGCGGCATCAAGGTCAAGAAGGGCCTGTTCCCGTGGACCGCGTCGGGCCGCGCGATCGCCAACGGCCGCGACGAAGGCTTCACCAAGCTGCTGTTCGATGCCGAGACGCATCGCATCCTCGGCGGCGGCATCGTCGGCACGCATGCCGGCGACATGATCGGCGAGATCGCGCTGGCGATCGAGATGGGCGCCGACGAGGTCGACATCGGCAAGACCATCCACCCGCACCCGACGCTCGGCGAGAGCATCGGCATGGCGGCCGAGGTCGCGCACGGCACCTGCACGGACCTGCCGCCGCAGAGGCGCTGAGCAGCGCTGCCACGGCGAGGACGCGGCCATCGTGTCCTCCCGACAGCCGTTCGTGACACGCGGCGCACTCTGCGCCGCCGCTGTTGCCTCAAGTTACCGGCTGCAACGGTCGACAACCTATCAGGCGTGCCCCCCGGCAGGCCCCTGATTGCGTGTGTCCATGCCGCCTGCTTCCGACCTCTCCGTCGACGCCGTCGCTGCCCGACCGGCGCCGATGCCGACCCCCACCGCGCCGCACGGCGGAACGCGTCCGGCCCTGCTGGCGCGCCAGCAGTACTGGCTGCTGGCCGGCGTGGTGCTGCTGTGCCTGCTCGCCGCGCTGGGCGTGCAGCAGTGGGCTGCGCGCGAGGCCGTGGTGCAGCAGCTGGCGCAGCAGAACCGCGCGTCGGCGCATTGGCTGGCGCTGGCGCTGCAGGGCGAGGTGCTGGCCGAGCCCACGAAGCGCGATGCCGTGCTCGCCGCGCACGTCGCCTCGGCGCGGCTGCAGCGCGTGATCCTGCGCGATTCCGAAGGCCGCGTGCGTTGGCGCCAGGAGGTGGCGGTCGCCCCGGTCTGGGCGCCGGCGATCTATGCGCGGCTGCTGGCGCTGGACGACACGTCTGCCAGCGCCCCGCTGCGCGGCCCCGGCGGCGCGCCGGCCGGCAACGTGCTGGTCGAGGCGCAGGGCGGCGATGCGGTCGACGTGCTGTGGCAGGGCCTGCTGCAGTCGGCGCTCGTGCTCGGCCTGCTGGGCCTGGGCGTGCTGATCGCCGCCGCCTGGGGCGTGCGTGCGCTGCGCCGGCTGCTGGCCGATGCCGTCGAGCAGGCCAACGCCTTCTGCGACGGCCGCTACACCCGCGTTCCCGCCCCGGCGCTGCCGGAGCTGCAGCCGCTGGCCGCCAGCATGAACCTGCTCGGCGAACGGGTGCAGGCGCTGTTCGCGGCCCAGGCGGCCGATCTCGAACAACTGCGCCGGCAGGCGCACCTCGACGCGCTGACCGCGCTGCCGATGCGGCGGCACTTCATGGCGCGGCTCGAGCAGGCGCTCGGCAGCGAAGCGGCACCGGCCGAGCTGGGGCTGGTGCTGCTGCGCGTGCGCGACCTCGCCGGCATGAACCGGCGTGTCGGCCACGCCACGGCCGACCAGGTGCTGCAGGCCGTCGCCCACGTGCTGCAGAGTTATCCGCAGCGCGCCGACGGCTGCTTCGCCGGCCGCCTGAACGGTTCGGATTTCGCGCTGGTGCTGCCGGTCGGCGGCGTGGCCGACGAAACCGCGCAATCGCTGGCGCGCGGCTTGCGGCTGCCGCTCGTGACGCTGGACGCGGCTGCGTCGGTGGCCATCGGCGCGGTCGAGCTCGGCGGCGGCCGGTCGCTGCAGCAGGCCCTCGCGCTCGCCGACGAGGCGCTGGTGCAGGCCGAGGCGATGCGGCCGTATTCCGCGGTGACGATCGCCGACGGCGGCGCCGGCGCGATGAACGCGGCCCGCACCGCATCGGACTGGCAACAGGGCCTGTCGCAGGCGCTCGAGCAGGGCCGCGTGATGCTCGCCGAGTTCCCGGTGACCTCCGCCGACGGCCGCGTGCTGCACCTCGACTGCCCGATGCGCGTGCAGTTCGAACCCGGTGGGGCGTTCGAGCCCGCCGTGCGCTGGCTGGCGCAGGCGCAGCGTGCGCGGCTGGCCGCGGCGGTCGACGAACGCGCGATCGAGCTCGCGCTGCAGGCGATCGACGCCGACGGCCAGGCCCGCTGCGTGAACCTGTCGGCGCAGTCGCTCGGTGTCAGCGACTTCATGGCCGCGGTGTCACGCCGGCTCGAAGGCGCACCGCAGGCCGCGACGCGGCTGTGGATCGACCTGCCGGAAGCCCTGGCGCTCGACCGCCCCGCGCTGGTCCAGGAAGCCTCGCGGCGCTGGCGGCCGCTGGGCGTCTACCTCGGCCTCGAACACGCGGGCGAAGGCCTCGCCCGCATCCACCGCCTGACCGAGCTCGGGCTCGACTGCGTGCGCATCGATGCGCGCTTCGTGCGCGGCCTGGCGGCGGCGGACGATGGCGACGACGCCCGCCGCTACCTGCGCGGGCTGGTGCAGCTGGTGCAGAGCGTGGGCATCTCGATCGCCGCCGAAGGTGTCGACGACGAGCGCGACCTGCAGCTGCTGTGGTCGCTGGGCTTCGACGCGGCCACCGGTCCGGCGGTCACCACGGCCGTGGCCGAGCAGGCCAACGCCGAGATCGACACTCACCCGATGTCGGCCGTGTGAAGCGGAAAGCCGTCGCCGGCGCGGCGGCAATCGAAGAAGTGGCGCAAGGTCTCGCGCACGGTGCGGAAGGCGATCTCGTCCCAGGGGATCTCGTGCTCGTGGAAGAGCCGCGCCTCGAGTGACTCGGGGCCGGGATCGAGCGTCGTGTCCAGCATGCGCGCGCGGTAGAACAGGTGCACCTGGCCGACACGCACGACGTTCATCAGCGTCAGCAGGCCCTGCAGTTCGACCTTGGCGCCGGCTTCTTCGGTGGTCTCGCGCAGCGCGCCGTCGGCGACCGTCTCGCCGAGCTCCATGAAGCCCGCGGGCAGCGTCCACAGGCCGTAGCGCGGCTCGATCGCGCGCTTGCACAGCAGCACCTGTTCGCCCCATACCGGCACGGTGCCGACGACGTTGAGCGGGTTCTCGTAGTGGATCTCGCCGCAGGCCGGGCACACCGCGCGTTCGCGGTTGTCGTCGGCGGGGATGCGGTAGTCGACCGGCTGGCCGCAGCGGCGGCAGTGCTTGATGCGGCGCGGGTCGATCAACATGGGGGGTCAGTGTAGCGGTGGCATCATCGACGGCTCGCCCGTCCCCGGTCCTTACACCGCCCCCACCGACCTTCCTCCGCACCATGAGCTACGTCATTCCCGCACCGCGCCAGGCCGTCGTTCCCGTCCATGGCGGCGGCGAATTCCCCGTGCACCGGATCTACTGCGTCGGCCGCAACTACGCCGAGCATGCCAAGGAGATGGGCCACAGCGGCCGCGAGGCGCCGTTCTTCTTCATGAAGCCGGCCGACGCCGTGCTGCCGGTCGCCGAAGGCGCGACCGGCGAGATGGCCTACCCGCCGCTGACCAACGACCTGCACCACGAGATCGAGCTCGTCGTCGCGCTCGGCAGCGGCGGGCGCGACATCGCGGTGGAAGACGCGGTGAAGCACATCTGGGGGTATGCCGTCGGCCTGGACATGACGCGCCGCGACCTGCAGGGCGAAATGAAGAAGCAGGGCCGGCCGTGGTCGATCGGCAAGGGCTTCGAGCAGTCGGCGCCGATCGGCCCGCTGCGCGCGATCGCCACCACCGGCGAACTGAGCCGCGGCGCCATCACGCTGTCGGTCAACGGCCAGCCGCGCCAGCGTGGCGACCTGTCGGACCTGATCTGGAACGTCGCCGAGACGATCTCGACGCTGTCGAAGGCCTGGACCTTGCAGCCGGGCGACCTGGTCTTCACCGGCACGCCGGCCGGCGTTGGCGCGGTGGTGCGCGGCGACGTGATGGAGGGCGCGATCGAAGGCCTGGGCACGCTGCGGGTCGCGGTGCGCTGAGGCGGCGGGCGCTTCGATGGAGCTCTACAACTACTTCCGCTCGTCGGCCTCGACGCGCGTGCGCATCGCGCTGGAACTGAAGGGCCTGGCCTACGACTACAAGCCGGTGTCGCTGGTGAAGAACGAGCACCTGACGCCGGGTTATGGCGCGCTGACCGTGGCGAAGCTGGTGCCGCTGCTGAAGGACGGCGACGCGCTGATCACGCAGTCGATGGCGATCATCGAGTACCTCGACGAGACGCATCCCGAGCCGCCGCTGCTACCGGCCGATGCGCTCGGCCGCGCGCGCGTGCGCTCGCTGGCCCAGGACATCGCCTGCGAGATCCATCCGCTGAACAACCTGCGCGTGCTGCGCTACCTGGTCGGGACGCTGAAGGTCAGCGACGAGGACAAGAACGCCTGGTACCGGCACTGGGTCGAGACCGGGCTCGACGTCGTCGAGCAGCGCCTGGCCGCGTCGCCATCGCGTTATTGCCACGGCGACACGCCGACGCTGGCCGACTGCGTGCTGGTGCCGCAGATCTTCAACGCGCAGCGCTTCGACTGCCGGCTCGACCACGTGCCGCAGGTGATGAAGGTGTTCGAGGCCTGCATGGCGCACGAGGCCTTCCAGCGCGCGCAGCCCTCGGCCTGCCCGGATGCGGCCGGCTGACGTGACGCCGCTGCCGGACGCCCACCGGCTGCTGCCGGATGCGCTGCGGCCCGAGTGGCCGGCGCCGGCGAACGTCGCCGCGCTGATGAGCACGCGCGCCGGCGGCGTCAGCGCAGCGCCGTTCGAAACGCTGAACCTGCGTCCGCCGGGCTTGCGCGGCGATGCGGTCGACGAGCCCGGCGCGGTGCGCGAGAACCAGCGCCGCTTCGCCGCGGCGCTCGGCGCCCGGCCGGTCTGGCTGGACCAGGTGCATGGCGCCGACGTCGTCCGGCTGACACCGGACCACCTCGCGCCGGATGCGCCGTTCCCGCGCGCCGATGCCAGTGTCACGACCGAACCCGGCATCGGCTGCGCCGTGCTGGTGGCCGACTGCCTGCCCGTGCTGCTCTGCGATCGCGGCGGACGCGCCGTCGGCGCGGCCCATGCCGGCTGGCGCGGCCTGGCGGGCGGCGTGATCGAGCACACGCTGGGCGCGCTGTGCGACGCGGCCGGCTGTGCGCCCGCCGACGTCGTCGCCTGGCTCGGCGCCTGCATCGGCCCGCGGCAGTTCGAGGTCGGCGCCGATGTGCTGGAGGCGTTCGGCGCCGATCCGGCCGGCGCCTATCCGGCGCGCTTCGTCTACCGCCCGCGTGACGACGGATCGCCGCGCTGGCTGGCGAATCTGCCGCAGCTGGCGCGCGACCGGCTGCGCGCCGCAGGCGTCGGTGCGATCAGCGGCGGCACCTGGTGCACCGTCGAGGCGCCGTCACGGTTCTTTTCGTTCCGGCGCGACCGGGTCACCGGCCGGCTCGCCGCCGCCATCGCGCTGCGCGCTTGAGTTCTCCTGCGCGGCTTCGGCCTGCCGGCGCACGCGCCGCCGCGCCGGCGTGCCCATCACGTACAGCACGATGCCCAGCGGCAGCACGCCGTAGAGCAGCAGCGTGAAGAACGCGCCCAGCAACGTGCCCTGCGTCGACGTGGCTTCGGCCAGCGTCATCAGCAGGACGACGAACATCCAGGCGACGGCGACGATCAGCATCGTAAGAACGGCAAATCTTGCATTTCAAATTGTGATACGCAATATCACTTATCGAAAACCAGGGTCATCCTCGGGTAAGCTCCCGTCTGTACAACAGCACGCGCGCCGTGGAGCATTGCACAGACAACGGCGTGCCGAGTCAGCCCGATGCCGGGCCCCAAGGAGACCAGCGTATGAAGAGCCCGTCCGTCCCGTCCCTCGATGCCGTCAGCGCACAGGCGCAGGCTTTCGGCAGTGCGATGGGCGAGATGCTCAAGACGGTCTCCGGCATCAACCTGCCGATGGAGACGCTGGCCAGCCTGCAGGCCGATTACGTCAATGAGGTGACGCGGCTGTGGAACGGCGCGCTCGGCGGGGCCGCGGCGGCCGAGGCCACCCCGGTGTCCGACAAACGTTTCGCCGCCCAGGCCTGGGCCAGCAACCCGGCCGCGGCAATGGCCGCGCAGAGCTATCTGCTGAACGCGCGCACCCTGTTGAAGCTGGCCAACAGCGTGCAGGCCGACGAGAAGACGCGTGCGCGCATCCGCTTCGCCGTGCAGCAGTGGGTCGATGCGGCGAGCCCGGCGAACTACCTGGCGCTGAACCCCGAGGCGCTCGGCAAGGCGCTGGAAACCAAGGGCGAGAGCATCGCGCAGGGCCTGCAGCACCTGTGGCACGACATCGGCAAGGGCCACATGTCGCAGACCGACGAGAGCGTGTTCGAGGTCGGCCGCAATGTCGCGACGACCGAAGGCGCGGTGGTGTTCGAGAACGAGCTGTTCCAGCTGATCGAGTACAAGCCGCTGACCGCCAAGGTCTACGAGCGGCCGATGCTGTTCGTGCCGCCGTGCATCAACAAGTACTACATCCTCGACCTGCAGCCCGAGAACTCGGTGATCCGCTACACGGTCGAGCAGGGCCATCGCGTCTTCGTGATCAGCTGGCGCAACCCGGACAACGAGGTGGTCGGCAAGACCTGGGACGACTACATCGCCCAAGGTCCGATCGAGGCGATCCGCGTGGTGCAGGAGATCACCGGCGCCGAACAGATCAATACGCTCGGCTTCTGCGTGGGCGGCACCATCCTCAGCACGGCGCTCGCGGTGCTGGCCGCGCGCGGCGAACAGCCGGCGGCGTCGGTGACGCTGCTGACCACGCTGCTCGACTTCGAGGACACCGGCGTGCTGTCGGTCTTCATCGACGAGGCCGCGGTGCGAATGCGCGAGCTGACGATCGGCGGCCAGTCGCCCAACGGTCCGGGCCTGCTGAAGGGCCAGGAGCTGGCCACCACCTTCAGCTTCCTGCGTCCGAACGACCTGGTCTGGAACTACGTCGTCGGCAACTACCTGAAGGGCGAGGCGCCACCGCCGTTCGACCTGCTGTACTGGAACGGTGACTCGACCAACCTGCCGGGCCCGATGTTCTGCTGGTACCTGCGCCACACCTACCTGCAGAACGACCTGAAGCAGCCGGGCAAGCTCACCGTCTGCGGCGAGAAGCTCGACCTCGGCCGGATCGCCGCGCCGGCCTTCATCTATGCCTCGCGCGAGGACCACATCGTGCCGTGGACCGCGGCTTATGCGTCCACCCGCGTCCTGAAGGGCCCGAAGCGCTTCGTGCTCGGCGCGTCCGGCCACATCGCCGGCGTCATCAACCCGGCCGCCAAGAACAAGCGCAGCCACTGGGTCAATGCCAAGCAGCCCGCGGCCGCGTCCGACTGGTTCGACAGCGCGACCGAAAAGCCCGGCAGCTGGTGGCCGGACTGGTCCGGCTGGCTCAAGGGCCATGCCGGCAAGCAGATCGCTGCCCCGAAGTCCTACGGCAGCCGCAAGTACAAGACGATCGAGCCCGCGCCCGGTCGCTACGTGAAGCAGAAAGCCTGACCAGTCCCGACAGGGCCTGCCCCTCCGATCCCGCCCGACTCACGACCTCTCGTCCCCGAAGGAGACCCTCATGTCCAACGACATCGTCATCGTCGCCGCCGCCCGCACCGCCGTCGGCAAGTTCGGCGGCTCGCTCGCCAAGATCGCCGCGCCCGAGCTCGGCGCCACCGTCATCAAGGCGCTGCTCGAGCGCGCGAAGCTCTCGGGCGACCAGGTCGGCGAGGTCATCCTCGGCCAGGTGCTGCAGGCCGGCGCCGGCCAGAACCCGGCGCGCCAGGCGGTGGTGAAGTCGGGCCTGCCGCAAGGCGTGCCGGCGCTGACGATCAACGCCGTCTGCGGCTCGGGCCTGAAGGCCGTGATGCTGGCCGCGCAGGCGATCCAGGCCGGTGACTCGGACATCATCATCGCCGGCGGCCAGGAGAGCATGAGCATGGCGCCGCACGTGCTGCCGAACTCGCGCGACGGCCAGCGCATGGGCGACTGGAAGCTGCTCGACTCGATGATCGTCGACGGCCTCTTCGACGTGTACAACAAGTACCACATGGGCGTCACCGCCGAGAACGTCGCGAAGAAGTACGAGATCTCGCGCGAGAAGCAGGACGCGCTGGCGCTGGCCTCGCAGCAGAAGGCCGCGGCCGCGCAGGACGCCGGCAAGTTCAAGGACGAGATCGTGCCGGTGCTGATCCCGCAGAAGAAGGGCGATCCGGTCGCCTTCGACGCGGACGAGTACATCAACCGCAAGACGAACGCCGAAGCGCTGGCGGGCCTGAAGCCGGCGTTCGACAAGGCCGGCAGCGTGACGGCCGGCAACGCCTCGGGCCTGAACGACGGCGCCGCCGGCGTCATCGTGATGACCGCGAAGCGGGCCGACCAGCTCGGCCTGACGCCGCTGGCGCGCATCGCCAGCTACGCCACCGTCGCGCTCGACCCGGCGTACATGGGCATGGGCCCGGTGCCGGCCTCGCAGAAGGCGCTGCAGCGCGCCGGCTGGAAGGCCGCCGACCTCGACCTGCTCGAGATCAACGAAGCCTTCGCCGCGCAGGCGTGCGCGGTGCACAACGAGATGGGCTGGGACCTGGACAAGGTCAACGTCAACGGCGGCGCGATCGCCATCGGCCACCCCATCGGCGCGTCCGGCTGCCGCATCCTGGTCACGCTGCTGCACGAGATGCAGCGCCGCAGCGCGAAGAAGGGCATCGCGTCGCTGTGCATCGGCGGCGGCATGGGCGTGGCCCTGACGGTCGAACGCTAGAGCATCACGCATTCCCAGGGACGGGCACAGCAGGGTCGGACCCGACTTGACCGCCATCCGGCGCCGGATCAGTCTGCTGTGCGCTTCGAACAATCCACATCGAAGGAGTAGAGAGTCATGAGTCAGAAAACGGCCTACGTCACCGGTGGCATGGGCGGCATCGGTACCGCGATCTGCCAGCGCCTGCACAAGGAAGGCTTCAAGGTCATCGCCGGTTGCGGCCCGAGCCGCGACTACAACAAGTGGCTCGACGAGCAGAAGGCGCTGGGCTACACCTTCTACGCGTCGGTGGGCAACGTCGCCGACTGGGACTCGACGGTCGAGGCCTTCTCGAAGGCGGTCGCCGAGCACGGCACGATCGACGTGCTGGTGAACAACGCCGGCATCACGCGCGACCGCATGTTCCTGAAGATGTCGCCCGAGGACTGGAAGGCGGTCATCGACACCAACCTGAACTCCATGTTCAACGTCACCAAGCAGGTGGTGCCGGGCATGGTCGAGAAGGGCTGGGGCCGCATCATCCAGATCTCGTCGGTCAACGGCGAGAAGGGCCAGGCCGGCCAGACCAACTACTCGGCCGCCAAGGCCGGCATGCACGGCTTCACGATGGCGCTGGCGCAGGAAGTGGCCAACAAGGGCGTGACGGTCAACACCGTCAGCCCCGGCTACATCGGGACCGACATGGTGCGCGCGATCAAGCCCGAGATCCTCGAGAAGATCGTCGCGACCATCCCCGTGAAGCGCCTGGGCAAGCCGGAAGAGATCGGCTCCATCGTGGCCTGGCTGGCCAGCGAGGATTCCGGGTTCTCCACCGGTGCGGACTTCAGCTGCAACGGCGGGATGCACATGGGGTGAGCAGGGCGCCGGCGGCGGCGCGCAGCGTCGCCGGGCCGGCATCCTGCAGCGCCACGGGCTGCGCGTCCGCGTAGCCCGCGTAGTGCCTGTCGATCGAGCGCAGGTACAGCGGATCGTAGTGCTGGTGCAGCAGCTGCGGCAGCAGCGCCGCCCAGTCGCCCGCCCGGGCCAGCGCCTGCCAGCGCGCGACGGTCTCCTTGCCGCGCAGCTCGACCAGCCCTTGCAGCAGCGCGCACAGCCGCTCCGGCTCGGCGATCAGCTCGGCGTAGTCGGCCATCAGCAGCTGCACACGCGCGGCGTCCGGCATGTCGACGCGGATGCAGCGCCCGGCCGCATGCATGCGGCTGATCAGCGCATCGGGCACCAGCAGCGTGCCGATCTTGCGGCTCTCGGATTCGACGAACACCGGCCGTGCGGGGTCGAGCTGCTGCAAGGCCTGCCACAGCAGCGTGTCGAAGCGCTTCTGCGCCGGCTGCGGCCGGTCGGCGAATCCGCCGAGCACCGAGCCGCGGTGCTGCGCGAGCCCCTCGAGATCCAGCACCTGCGCGCCTTCGGCCGCCAGCGCATGCAGCAGCCGCGTCTTGCCGCTGCCGGTGCGACCGGTCAGCACGTGGAAGTCGAAGCGCTGGGGCAGCGTCTGCAGGTCGTCGCGCACGCGGGCGCGAAAGGCCTTGTAGCCGCCGTCGAGGCGGGCCGTGCGAAAGCTGATCTGGTCGAGCACCAGCGCCAGCGAGCCCGAACGCTGGCCGCCGCGCCAGCAGTAGACCAGCGGCAGCCACTCGCGCGGCTTGTCCTGCACCCAGCGCTCGAGGTGGTTCGCGATGTTGCGCGACACCAGCATCGCGCCGAGCTTGCGCGCGGCGAGCGGCGAGTCCTGCACGTACAGCGTGCCGACGACGCGCCGTTCCTCGTCGTCGAGCACCGGCCAGTTGACGGCGCCGGGCAGGTGGTCCTCGGCGTACTCCGCCGGCGAGCGCACGTCGATGATGGCGTCGAAGCGCTGTAAGTCGCCGATCGTCGCCGGCGCAGGAACCGATTTCAAACTCACTTGGGTGCCGCCAGCGCGTCGAGCAATTCGCTCTCGATCTGCAGCTGCGCACGCGTCTGCTGCAGCACCGGCCCGTCGACGAGGAAGGTGTCCTCGACGCGTTCGCCCAGCGTCGTGATCTTCGCCAGCTGCAGGTTCACATGGTGCTGCGCCAGCACGCGGGCGACGGCGTACAGCAGGCCGGAGCGGTCGCTGGCGCTGACCGACAGCAGCCAGCGCTGCGCGCGTTCGTCGGGCCGCAGCGACACGCGCGGCAGGATCGGGAAGGACTTGACCCGGCGCGAGACCCGGCCGCGGCTGGGCTCGGGCAGCGGGCCGGTCGAGGCCAGCGCCGCGGCCAGCTGGTGCTCGATCAGCGAGATCAGGTCGCGGTAGCTCGCCTGGTCGCCTTCGTAGCCGGGCTTGACGATCTGGAAGGTGTCGAGCGCGTAGCCGGTCTTGCTGGTGTGGATCTTGGCGTCCTGGATCGAGAAGCCGGCGCCGTCGAAGTAGCCGCAGATGCGCGCGAAGGTGTCGGGCCGGTCGGGCGAATACACCAGCACCTGCAGCCCGTCGCCCACCGGCGACGGCCGTGCGCGCACCACCGGCACCTGGCCCTCGATGTGGCGCCACAGCGAACGCGCATGCCAGGCGATCTCGGTCGCGTCGTGGCGCACGAAGTAGCTCAGCTCCAGCGTCTTCCACAGCGGGCCCTCGGTGCCCGGCAGTGCCGAGTGCAGCGCGAGGATCTGCCGCGCTTCCTGCTTGCGCGCCTCGGTCTCGGCGTCGAGGTTGGGCTTGGCGCCGCCTAACGCGCCAAGGGTGCGGCGGTAGAGGTCCTCGAGCAGCTTGCCCTTCCAGGCGTTCCACACCTTCGGGCTGGTGCCGCGGATGTCGGCCACCGTCAGCAGGTACAGCGCCGTCAGCCGCCGCACGTTGCCGACCTTCAGCGCGAAGGCGCGGATCACATCGGCGTCCGACAGGTCCTCCTTCTGCGCCACCGTGCTCATCGTCAGGTGGTGGCGAACGAGGAACTCGGCCAGCGCCGCGTCCTCGCGCGGCAGGCCGTGCTCGCGGCAGAAGCGGCGCACCTCGTCGCCGCCGAGCGTCGAGTGGTCGCCGCCACGGCCTTTCGCGACGTCGTGGAACAGCGCCGCGATGTAGAGGATCTCGGGCTTGTCCCACTCGCTCGCCAGCTGCGAGCAGAACGGGTACTCGTGCGCATGGTCGGCGATGAAGAAGCGGCGCACGTTGCGCAGCACCATCAGGATGTGCTGGTCCACCGTGTAGACGTGGAACAGGTCGTGCTGCATGCGCCCGACGATGCGCCGGAACACCCACAGGTAGCGCCCCAGCACCGAGGTCTGGTTCATCAGCCGGAAGGCGTGCGTGATGCCCTGCGGCTGGCGCAGGATCTGCATGAACAGCGCGCGGTTCGCGGGGTCCTTGCGGAAGCGCGTGTCCATCACGTTGCGCGCGTTGTACAGCGCGCGCAGCGTGCGCGCAGACAGGCCCTTGATGCCCGCCGTCTGCTGGTAGACCAGAAAGGTCTCGAGGATCGCGTGCGGGTCCTCGACGTAGAGCTCGTCGCGCGCCACCTCGAGCATGCCGCTGCGGTCGAGGAAGCGCTCGTTGATCACGCGCATCGGCGGCGATTCGTTGCCGGCGATGCGTTCCTCGATGTTGAGCATCAGGATCTGGTTCAGCTGCGTGACCGCCTTGGCCGCCCAGTAGTAGCGGTGCATCAGCACTTCCGACGAACGCTGCGCCTTGCTCGCGGTGTAGCCGAAGCTCTCGGCGACGGCGGTCTGCAGGTCGAACACCAGCCGGTCCTCGCGCCGGCCGGCGATGGCATGCAGGCGCGCGCGGATGAGCTTCAGCGTGCCCTCGTTGCGCTGCAGCTGCTTGACCTCGAAGGGCGTGATCAGCCCGTTCGTCGCCAGCTCGCTCCAGCTGCGGCCGAGGCCAGCGGCGCGCGCCACCCACATCACCACCTGCAGGTCGCGCAGGCCGCCGGGGCTTTCCTTGCAGTTCGGCTCCAGCGAGTAGGGCGTGTCCTCGTACTTGGTGTGGCGCTGGCGCAGTTCCAGCGTCTTCGCGCGATAGAACGCGGCCGGGTCCATCACCGCGGCGGTCGCGTGCTTGAAGTGGGCATACAGCCGCCGCGTGCCGCAGATCAGCCGCGATTCGAGCAGCGCCGTCTGCACCGTGACGTCGGCGCGCGCCTCGGCGACGCATTCGTCCACCGTGCGCACCGACGAGCCGATCTCCAGCCCGATGTCCCAGCAGGCGGTGATGAAGCCCTCGACCGACGCGCGCATCGAGTCGGTCGAGGCCGCGCCGCGCAGGCGCTCGCCCGGCAGGTGGTCCGGCAGCAGCACCAGCACGTCGACGTCGGAATGCGGGAACAGCTCGCCGCGGCCGTAGCCGCCGACGGCCACCAGCGCCGCGCCCGTGGGCATGCCGGCGTTGCGCCAGAGGTCGCACAGCGTCGCGTCGACATGGCGCGTCAGCTGCTTCACGAGCCGCGTCGCGGCGGGCGCGCTGGCGCGGCTCTGCAGGAAATGCTCGATCAGCGCCTTCTTGCCGTCGCGCAATCGCGCGCGCAGCGTGGCGACTCCGCCGGCGGGCGTCGGCTGCGCGGCAATGAGCATTCGATCAGCCCGAGATGAAGGCCGGCGGCTTGGGCGAGCCTTCCGAGAGTGTCAGCACCTCGTAGCCGGTGTCGGTGACCACGATGGTGTGCTCCCACTGCGCCGACAGCGAACGGTCCTTGGTGACGATGGTCCAGCCGTCGCCCATCTCGCGGATCTCGCGCCGGCCGGCATTGATCATCGGCTCGATCGTGAACACCATGCCGGGCACCAGCTCCTCGAGCGTGCCGGGGCGGCCGTAGTGCAGCACCTGCGGCTCCTCGTGGAACTTGCGGCCGATGCCGTGGCCGCAGAACTCGCGCACGATCGAGAAGCCGTTCGCCTCGGCGAAGGTCTGGATCGCATGGCCGATGTCCCCGAGCCGCGCGCCCGGCTTGACCTTCGCGATGCCCTTCCACATCGCCTCGTAGGTGAAGCTGCACAGGCGCTTGGCGGCGATCGACCCTTCGCCGACGACGAACATGCGGCTGGTGTCGCCGTGCCAGCCGTCCTTGATGACGGTCACGTCGATGTTGACGATGTCGCCGTTCTTCAGCGGCCGGTCGTTCGGGATACCGTGGCAGACCTGGTGGTTCACCGACGTGCAGATCGACTTCGGGTACGGGATGTAGCCGGGAGGCGCGTAGTTCAGCGGTGCCGGCGTGCCGCCCTGCACATGCACGATGTGGTCGTGCGCCAGCTTGTCCAGCTGCTCGGTCGTGACGCCGGGCTTCACGTGCCCGGTGAGCATGTCCAGCACTTCGGAGGCCAGGCGGCCGGCGATGCGCATGCCCTCGATGTCGGCAGCGGTTTTCAGGGTGATCGACATGGGGCGGGATTATCCCACCCGGCCTTTCACGCTGCCGGCGGGGGGCCGGGGGTCAGCAACCGCGCGCTCCCGGCGACGATGTCGCGGGCCAATTGCACCATCTGGGTGCGCTCAGTGCGGGCCTGGCGGCGCAGTGCATCAAAAGCGTGCTCGGGCGACAGCCCGTGGCGTTCCATCAGCATGCCGACCGCGGTGGCGATGCTGCGGCTGGTCTGGATCGCCTGCTGCCAGGTGGCGTGCCGCTGCGCGAGCTCGCTGGTTTCGAGCAACGCAAAGTCGGAGTCTTGATGACCGTCGATGTCGGTGCGGACTTCGTAGCCGGCCGCCTGCAATAGGCGCGCCAATTCGTCGCGCAGTGCCGTGTCGGTCACCGCCAATTGGAATCGGGGTCGCTTCATTCCTCTCCTGCCGCCGTTTTCTTCTACGGGGGGCATTGCGAGGAACGCCCGACCCGTGGGTGGATCTGTCGGGCCCTGCGACTGCAACCGCTTTCAACATGATGCGCGGAGCGCGCGCGCGAATCAACCATTCTTCTGCGTCGCAATCGGGTTGAAAGCGACATGTCATCCTTCTTGTTCAGGAGATTGCCCGCCCCGCGTGGCCGGCACGATGCCGGCACTCGCAACCGAGACCCCGTTGCCCACGTGTTCCGGCTCATGCCGCCGACGCGAATCCGCCACACGGATTCCCGAGTTCGGCGGTGTTCGAGCCCTCGCAGGGAGGTCTCATGAACTTCATTCGCCATTGGCGCATCGGCGCCCGGCTCGGTGCGGGATTCGCCGCGGTGCTCGCCTTGACGGCCCTCATGGCCATTGCCGCCGTGATGCGGCTGCAATCCATCGGCGACGGCACCGAACAGATCGTCGAGAAGGAGTGGGTCAAGGCCCAGGCCGCGTCGACCCTGACGGCCCTGACGCGCGCCAATGCGCAGCGCACGATGGAGTTGTTCTTTCACGACGACAAGGCCCGGCTCGCGAAGGTGCGCGAGCTGATGGCCGCCAACCGGCAGCACATCACCGAGGCGCTGGAGACGCTCGACAAGCTCGTCTACCTGCCCGAGGGCCGCGCACTGATGGCGCGCATCAAGGACCGGCGCGGCGCCTTCGTGGCCTCGTTCACCAAGGTCGACCAGCTGCTGCAGCAAGGCGATCGCGACGAGGCCACGCGGCGCCTCATCGGCGAGACCCTGCCGGCCATCGAGGCCCTGCAGGCCGAGGTCCAGGCGCTCAGCGCGCTGCAGGGCCAGCTCGCGACGAGCGCGGGCCGGCGCATCGAGCACACGGTCGCCACGACGCGCGACCTGATGCTGGTGCTGGGCCTCGTCGCGCTGGTCGTCGGCACCGGCTTCGCGTGGTGGCTGACGCGCTCGATCACGCGGCCCATCGGCGACGCGGTGCGCGTGGCCGAGACGGTGGCCGCCGGCGACCTCGGGTCGCGCATCGAGGTGAACGGCCGCGACGAGACCGCACAGCTGCTGGGCGCGCTGCGCCGGATGAACGAGAGCCTGGCGAACGTCGTCGGCACCGTGCGACGCAGCAGCGACTCGATCGCCACCGGCTCGGGTCAGATCGCCGTGGGCAACCAGGACCTGTCGCAGCGCACCGAGGAGCAGGCCTCCAGCCTGCAGGAAACCGCCGCGTCGATGGAGCAACTCAACAGCGCGGTGCAGAACAACGCCGACTCGGCGCGCCAGGTCGCGCAGCTCGCACGCTCGGCCACCGAGGCGGCGCAGCGCGGCGGCGACGTCGTCACCCAGATGGTGCAGACCATGGAGCAGATCAGCGACGCGAGCCGCCGCATCGGCGACATCATCGGCGTCATCGACGGCATCGCGTTCCAGACCAACATCCTCGCGCTCAATGCCGCGGTCGAGGCGGCGCGGGCCGGCGAGCAGGGCCGCGGCTTCGCGGTCGTCGCCAGCGAGGTGCGCACGCTGGCGCAGCGCAGCGCCGCGGCGGCGCGCGAGATCAAGACGCTGATCGGCGCCAGTGCCGAGAAGGTCGAGCTCGGCGGCCAGCAGGCCGGCAGCGCGGGCCAGGCGATGGAGGACATCGTCGCGCAGGTCAGGCGGGTCGACGACCTGATCTCCGAGATCACGGCGGCCACGGTGGAGCAGTCGACCGGGCTCGACCAGGTCGGCACCGCGATCGGCCAGCTCGACCAGGTGACGCAGCAGAACGCGGCGCTGGTTGAGGAATCGGCGGCCGCGGCGGAGAGCCTGCGCCAGCAGGCGCAGCGGCTGGTCGAGGCGGTGTCGGTGTTCCGGCTCGACGGCAGCGACGAGCGGCACCCGGCGCACGCGGTGTAGCCGGGCGCGGCGCCTGCATCCGGGCGTGCTTCGGCACGCCCGGCGGCCGGTCGGGGGTCCCTACAATCCCGGGTTTCCCCCGAAGGCCCTCTCCAGCATGACCGCCGCCGCCAAGCACCTGATGCATTTCGAAGGGGGCGATGCCCTCTCCGCGTTTCGCGCGCAGGCGCTGCTCGGGCGGTTGCAGGCGGTGAGCCCGCGCATCACCGGCGTCGCTGCGCGCCACGTGCACTGGGCGTGGAGCGACCAGCCGCTGGACCGCGGCGAGCTCGACAAGCTGTCCGGCCTACTGAAGTACGGCGATCCGGCCGCGGCGGGCGCCGAGGGCGCGCTGGTCGTCGTGATGCCGCGCCTGGGCACGGTGTCGCCGTGGGCCAGCAAGGCCACCGACATCGCGCACAACTGCGGGCTCGGCATTCACCGCATCGAGCGCGTCACCGAGTTCCGGCTGCAGCTGAAGGCGCCGCTGCTCGGCTCGGCCAAGCCGCTGTCGGCCGACGAACTGGCCGCCTGCGCCGCGCTGCTGCACGACCGCATGACCGAGAGCGTCGCCTTCGAGCGCGACGCCGCGCGCCACCTGTTCGACGAACAGCCGGCCGAGCCGCTGGCGCACGTCGACGTGCTGGGCGCCGGCCGCGACGCGCTGGTGCGGGCCAACACCGAGTTCGGCCTGGCGCTCAGCGACGACGAGATCGACTACCTGGTCGACGCGTTTACTGCGTTGAAACGCAACCCCAGCGACGTCGAGCTGATGATGTTCGCGCAGGCCAACAGCGAGCACTGCCGGCACAAGATCTTCAATGCCGACTTCGTCATCGACGGCGCGCCGCAGCCGCTGTCGATGTTCAAGATGATCCGCCACACCGAGCAGGTGTCCGGCGCGCACAGCATCGTCGCCTACAGCGACAACGCCGCGGTGATGGAAGGCGGGCCGGTCGAGCGCTGGCTGCCGCAGGGCTTCACCAACGCGCCGGCCTACGGCGCGCGCGCCGCGACCGCGCACGTGCTGATGAAGGTCGAGACGCACAACCACCCGACCGCGATCTCGCCGTTCCCGGGCGCCTCCACCGGCGCCGGCGGCGAGATCCGCGACGAGGGCGCCACCGGCCGCGGCGCGAAGCCGAAGGCCGGGCTCACCGGCTTCAGCGTGTCGAACCTGCACCTGCCCGGTCTCGCCGAGCCGTGGGAGCGCAACCCGGTCGGCAAGCCCGAGCACATCGCGAGCCCGCTGCAGATCATGACCGAGGGCCCGCTCGGCGGCGCCGCGTTCAACAACGAGTTCGGCCGGCCGAACCTGGGCGGCTACTTCCGCGTCTTCGAGCAGAACGTGGCGGGCGTGATGCGCGGCTATCACAAGCCGATCATGATCGCCGGCGGCCTCGGCACCATCGATGCCGGCCAGACCCACAAGCGCCCGTTCGGCGCCGGCACGCTGCTGGTGCAGCTGGGTGGCCCCGGCATGCGCATCGGCATGGGCGGCGGCGCAGCCAGCTCGATGGCCGCGGGCACCAACACCGCGGCACTGGACTTCGATTCGGTGCAGCGTGGCAACCCCGAGATCCAGCGCCGCGCGCAGGAAGTCATCAACCACTGCTGGGGGCTGGGCGAGACGAACCCCGTGCTGGCGATCCATGACGTCGGCGCGGGCGGCATCAGCAACGCCTTCCCCGAGCTGGTCGACGGCGCACAGAAGGGCGCGCGCTTCGACCTGCGCCGCGTGCCGCTCGAGGAGAGCGGCCTCGCGCCGAAGGAGATCTGGTGCAACGAGAGCCAGGAGCGCTACGTCCTGGCGATCGACCCGGACCTGATGCCGGTGTTCGAGCAGATGTGCGCGCGCGAGCGCTGCCCGTTCGCGGTCGTCGGTGTCGCCACCGATGCACCCGACCTGATCCTCGAGGACGGCGAGGGCGGCGAACGTGCGATCGACATGCCGATGGAGGTGCTGCTCGGCAAGCCGCCGAAGATGCAGCGCGACGTCACGCGCGTCCAGCGCCGCGAGACGCCGCTGGACCTCACCGGCGTCAAGCTCGACGAGGTGGCCTTCAGCGTGCTGCGCCATCCCACGGTGGCCAGCAAGCGCTTCCTCGTGACGATCGGCGACCGCACCGTCGGCGGCCTGAACCACCGCGACCAGATGGTCGGCCCCTGGCAGGTGCCGGTGGCCGATTGCGCGGTGACCCTGGCCGACTACGCCGGTTTCCGCGGCGAGGCGATGGCCATGGGCGAGCGCACGCCGCTGGCATCGCTGGATGCGCCGGCTTCGGGCCGCATGGCGGTCGGCGAGGCGATCACCAACCTGCTGGCCGCGCCGATCGAGCTGCCGCGGGTCAAGCTCAGCGCGAACTGGATGGCCGCCTGCGGCGAGCCGGGCGAGGACGCCGCGCTGTACGACACGGTGAAGGCGGTCGGCATGGACCTGTGCCCGGCGCTGGGCATCGGCATCCCGGTCGGCAAGGATTCGCTGTCGATGCGCACGCGCTGGAGCGATGCGGGCCAGGGCAAGCAGGTCACCGCGCCGGTCAGCCTGATCGTCACTGCCTTCGCGAGCCTTGCCGACGTGCGCGGCACGCTGACGCCGCAGCTGCAGCCGGGTGAGACCAGCCTGATCCTGATCGACCTCGGCCAGGGCCGCCACCGCATGGCGGGCTCGATGCTGGCGCAGGTGATCGGCCAGTTCGGTTGCCACGAGAAGGATGGCGTGCCCGACCTCGACGACCCCGCGCAGCTGAAGGCGCTGGTCGCCGCGATCAACCAGCTGCGCGGCGAAGGCCGGCTGCTGGCCTACCACGACCGCAGCGACGGTGGCCTGTGGGCCGCGGTCTGCGAGATGGCCTTTGCCGGCCAGCGCGGCGTCAGCCTCAACGTCGACCTGCTGGTCACCGAAGGCGACGGCATCGGCGACAGCCGCGCCGAGTTCGGCGATTCGAAGAACTGGGCCACGCAGGTCGGCGAGCGCCGCAACGAGCTGACGCTGAAGGCCCTCTTCAACGAGGAGCTCGGCGCGGTGATCCAGGTGCGGCGCGAGGATCGCGACGCGGTGATGGCGGTGCTGCGCGCGCATGGGCTGTCCAAGCACAGCCATGTGGTCGGGCAGACCAACGAGCGCCGCGCGATCGAGGTGTGGCGGGATACCAAGGCGCAGTTCAGCGCGCCGCTGCGCGAGCTGCAGCAGGCCTGGGACGAGGTCAGCTGGCGCATCGCGCGCCAGCGCGACAACCCGGCCTGCGCCGATGCCGAACACGCGGCCGCCGGCGCCGAGGGCGATCCGGGGCTGCACGTGCAGCTGAGCTTCGATCCGGCGGTCGACGTGGCCGCGCCCTTCGTCGCCGGCGGCGCCAAGCCGAAGCTCGCGATCCTGCGCGAGCAGGGCGTCAACTCGCATGTCGAGATGAGTTATGCGATGGCGCAGGCCGGCTTCGAGACCTTCGACGTGCACATGAGCGACCTGCAGGCCGGCCGCGCACGGCTCGACCAGTTCCAGGGCTTCGTCGCCTGCGGCGGCTTCAGCTACGGCGACACACTGGGCGCCGGCGAAGGCTGGGCGCGCTCGATCCTGTTCAACCCGGCGCTCGCTGAAGCCTTCGCCGCCTTCTTCGCCCGGCCCGACAGCTTCGCGCTCGGTGTCTGCAACGGCTGCCAGATGATGGCCGCGCTGAGCCCGATCATCCCCGGCGCGATGGCCTGGCCGAAGTTCACCCGCAACCGCAGCGAGCAGTTCGAGGCCCGCTTCAGCCTCGTCGAGGTGCTCGAGAGCCCGTCGATCTTCTTCGACGGCATGGCCGGCAGCCGGCTGCCGATCGCCGTCGCGCACGGCGAGGGTTACGCCGACTTCTCGCAGCGCGGCGACGCCGCCGCGGTGCACCGCGCGATGCGCTACGTTGACCACCATGGCGCACCGACCGAGGCCTACCCGTTCAACCCCAACGGCAGCCCCGGCGGCCTGACCTCGGTGACGACGGCGGACGGCCGCTTCACGGTGCTGATGCCGCACCCGGAGCGCGTATTCCGCAACGTGTTGATGAGCTGGACGCCCGGGGACATCGCGCAGCGCAGCCCCTGGATGCGCATGTTCGCCAACGCGCGCAAGCGTCTGGGCTGAGCACCGCCCGGGGGCGCCCCGCGGCGCTTGTTGAAGTTCCGGCGGCGCCCGATACTGAGGCGCTCGCGCCCGCGGCGAGTGAAGTACCGCGATGAGCAAGACCCGCGACCCGCATCCGATCGAGGTGCTGCTGCAGCAGGCCCTCGACGCGGTGCGGCGCGGCCACCACCGCGAAGGGCTGCAGCGTGCCGAGCAGGCGCTCGCGCTGCTGCCGGCCGCCGACGAGGCCGGCCGCGCCCTGGCCACCCGGCTGATCACGCTGAACCTGTGGCGGCTCGGCCAGCCCGAGCGCGCGGTGCACACCGGGCAGCGCGCGCTGGCGCTGTACCGCCAGCTCGGCGATGCCGCCGGCGAAGCCGAGACGCTGGTCTCGCTGTGCATGGCCTATGTCGCGCTCGGGCTCTACCGCGATGCGCTGGATGCCGCGGTGCGCGCGCTGGCCGCGGCCCGCGAATCGGGTGACCGCCGCATCGAGAGCTGGGCGCTGAACCGCATCGGCGTGGCCTACGAGGCGCTCGCCGATGCCGAGCTCGCCGCGCGCTACCTGCACGAGGCGCTGACGCTCGCGCGCAGCCACGGCGGCGAGGAGGAGCAGTTCGCCGCGCTGTGCAACCTGGCCAGCAACGCCCTGGTGGCCGCCACCGGCCACCGCGACGGCGGCCGGCTCGCGGCCGCCGGAGCGGCCATCAGCGCCGCGCGCAACCATGCCACCGAGGCGCTGGCGCTCGCGCGCCGCTCCGGCAACGTGCACCGCGAGGTGCTGGCGCTCAGCAACCTCGCCGAGGCGCTGGTCGAGGACGGCGACAACGGTGGCGCGGCCGCGCTGATCACCGAATACGGCGAGCTGGCCGAACGCCAGGGCTTCCGGCCGCTGGAGCTCGCCGCGCGTCTGGACCACGCGAGCCTGCGCCAGCGCGAGGGCGACCACGCCGGCGCCGTCGCGCAGCTCGACGCGCTGCTGCGCGAACTGCCCGCCGAAGCCAACACCGAGATCCGCCGCAAGGTCGAGCAGGCGCTGTACGTGTCGAACAAGACGCTGGCCCGTCCCGCGCAGGCGCTGGCGCACCACGAGGTGCATGCGAGGTTGGAACGCGAGCACCTCGTGCAGCGCGCCGACGCGCAGGCCCGCGTGCTGCTGGAGCGGCTGGAGTTCGAGAAGGCCAAGCGCGAGCTCGCGCTGGCGCGCGACGATGCCCAGGCGCAGCGCGCGCGGGCCATCGAGCTGGAGATCGAGCAGCACCGCCTGCGTGCGCGGGCCGAGGCGATGGCCCGCGCCGCGCACGAGGACCCGCTGACCGGGCTGCACAACCGCCGCCTGATCGAGGACATGCTGCCCGCCGTGCTGCGGGCGGCGCTGTCCGCGGCCACGCCGCTGGCGCTGGTGATGCTGGACGTCGACCACTTCAAGCGCGTCAACGACGGCCATGGCCACGCGGTGGGCGACCGGGTGCTGGCCAGCCTCGCGCAGCTGCTGCGCCAGCACACGCGCAGCTCGGACCTGCTGGCGCGTGTCGGCGGCGAGGAATTCCTGCTGGTGCTGCCGGGGGCGACGATCGAGCAGGCGGCCGACAAGTGCGCGCAGCTGCGGGCCGCGGTCGAGCGCCATCGCTGGGGCGAGGGCGTGCCGCCGGACCTGGTGCTGACGATCAGCCTCGGCGTCTCGGCGCTGGCGCCGCAGGACGACAGCGGGCTGCTGATGGCCCGGGCCGACGCGGCGCTGTACGGCGCGAAGCGTGACGGGCGCAACCGCGTCGTGGTCGGTTGAGGCGGCCCCGTTGCGGCCGCAAATGAAGCGCGCCTGAAGCTGCGCTGAAACGCGCCGCTGCGAACATGCCGCGGCTTCACACTTCCACGACATTCCCCGAAGAGGCCTGCCGATGAAAACCGTTCCCGTCCGTTCGCTGCGCCATGCCCGCGTTGCCGCGCTCGCCGGCGCCCTGACGCTGCCGCTCGCCGGTGCCTTGTCCGCGCTGCCGTCGGCCGCGATGGCCGCCGACGTCAACAAGGGCATCGAGCAGGCCCTGGCCGCCGCGCAGGAGAGCAAGAAGGGCATCTATGTGTACGTCGGCGGCCAGCAGATCGGCGGCGCGGTCGTGAAGATCGAGGCCGGCCAGTGGGTCGAGCTGCGCAGCCAGCAGTACAGCCGCATCGTGCTGCGCCTGGACCGCATCGACGGCGTCGCGATGCCCTGATTCGCGGGGGCACCCCCTGTCCGGGGCGGGGCGATTGCGCCACAGGCCGCACTCGGCCCGATGGCGGGGGCGGGGGAGTTGCTCTAGAAAGCGGGATGGCCGCAGCCGTTCCGCCTGAGTCCCGCTTCGCGCCCGAGCCTTCGGCCGACGAGCTGGAGGCGGTGCTCGCCGACCGGCGCTTCGTCTCGCTGTTCGAGACGCGCGAGCCCGAGCATGCCGAGGCCTTCCTGTCGCGCGTCTACGGTCCGCATGCGCTGACGCTGGGCGGCGGCGGCCACACGCTGAACATGCGCCTGCGGGCCTTCGAGTTCGCGCACCTGCACCTGGGCGAGGTGCGCTACGGGCAGCCGGCCGTGGCCAGCATGTCGCAGGCGCATGGCCACTGGGTGTTCTCGTACCTGCGCAGCGGCAGCGTCGCCACCGACGTGCAGCCGCGCCCCTACGTGCCGGGCGAAGCGGCGGTGATGGCGCCCGACAGCGTGCAGCAGCTGCGCATGTCCGCCGACATGGAGATGCGCAACCTGCGCGTCGGCCAGTCCGAGATGCTGGCCGCGTGCCGGTCGCTGCTCGGTTCCGACCTCGCGCATCCGTTGCGCTTCGACGAACGCGTGCCCGCCCACAGCCCGCAGACCGCCGCGCTGCTGCGCGTGATGACGCACCTGGCGGCCACGCCCGCCTACGCACTGGCCGCCGCCAGCCGGCTCGAAGGCAGCCTGCGCGACGCGGCGCTGTTCGAGATCCTGCTGGCCTGGCCCAACAACTACGCGCACCACCTCGAGCAGCCGGCGGCGCTGCCGCTGAGCACGCGGCGCGCGCGCGACTACATCCATGCCCACGCGGCCGAGCTGCCGTCGATCGGCGACATCGCGGCGGCCGCCGGCGTCGGCGTGCGCGCGCTGGCGCGCGGCTTCGAGAAGCACCTGGGCGTGTCGCCGCAGCGCTACCTGCAGCAGTACCGCCTCGACCGCGTGCACGAGGCGCTGCTGGCGCCCGGCGGCGAGACCACCGTCACCGAGGTCGCGGTGCAGTGGGGCTTCCTGCAGCTGGGCAGCTTCGCCGCACGCTACCGCGAGCGCTTCGGAGAATCGCCCAGCCAGACGCTGCGGCGCTCGCCGCTGATCCCGCCGGGCTGACCACCCCAACGTCCGAAAGGCGCGGCCAAAGGGGCCCGCAGCGCGCCACAGGGCCGCGGCCGGCGCTTTGCCGCATGCGCCGCTGATACGATTCGCACCCGCCGGCGCGTCGGGTGCGCCGGAAACCAGAAGAAACGACCCCCTTCGTGGGGCTGGCGGCCCGTCCGGAGGCTGCAAGGAAGGAAGCGCTTGAGTACCCGCCCGCTCGTCGTCGACCTCGACGGCACCCTGATCCACACCGACATGCTGCACGAGTCGGCCCTCAGGGTGCTGCGCGACAAGCCCTGGGACACGCTGTACATCCCGGTGTGGCTCGCCGGCGGCAAGGCGCTGCTGAAGCAGCGCCTGGCCCTGCGGTCGAGCTTCGACCCGGCGGGCCTGCCCTACAACCTCGATTTCCTCGCCTGGCTGCGCGAGCAGCGCGCGGGCGGCCGCACGCTGGTGCTGTGCACCGCGGCCGACGCGTCGATCGCCGAGGCGATCGCGCAGCACCTGGGCCTGTTCGACGAGGTCATCGCCAGCGACGGCCGCACCAACCTGTCCGGCCGCCACAAGGCCGACGCGCTGGCCGCGCGCTACGGCGCACGGGGCTTCGACTACGCCGGCAACTCGCGGGCGGACCTGCCGGTGTGGGAACGGGCGCACGGCGCGGTGGTGGTCAATGCGTCCGCCGCGCTGGCGCGCCAGGCGCGCACGCTGTGCGAGGTCGAGCGCATCTTCCCGCCGCCGCGCGTGGGCTTCACCGGCTGGCGCCGCGCATTGCGGCTGCACCAGTGGCTGAAGAACCTGCTGCTGTTCGTGCCGCTGGCGGCCGGCCACCGCTTCGACGACGCCGGCGCCTGGCTGCGGCTGCTGCTGGCCTTCTTCGCCTTCAGCCTGTGTGCATCGGCGGTCTACGTGGCCAACGACCTGATGGACCTGGAGAGCGACCGCCGGCATCCGCGCAAGCGCGAGCGTGGCTTCGCGTCGGGCCACATCCCCGTGTGGCGCGGCGTCGTGCTGGCGCCCGTGCTGCTGGCCGGCGGCTTCGCGCTGGCGGCGCAGGTGTCGCAGGCCTTTCTCGGCTGGATGGGGCTGTACTTCCTGGCGACCTGCGCCTACTCATGGGGCCTGAAGCGCATCGTGCTGGTCGACTGCCTGCTGCTGGCCATGCTGTACACGCTGCGCATCGTCGCCGGCACCGCGGCGGCGCAACTGCAGTTCTCGTTCTGGCTGCTGGCGTTCTCGGTGTTCCTGTTCCTGTCGCTGGCCTTCGTCAAGCGTTATGCCGAGCTCGCGCTGCAGGCGGGCGCCGGGGTCGAGGCGCCGCACGGGCGCGGCTACCGCAGCAGCGATTCGCCGCTGCTGCAGACCATGGGCGTGACCTCGGGCTACGCCGCGGTGCTGGTGCTGGCGCTGTACATCAACAGCGCCTCGGTGCAGTACCTGTACCGCGCGCCGGAGCTGGTGTGGGGCACGCTGCCGCTGGTGCTGTTCTGGATCAGCCGCATGTGGATGAAGGCCCACCGCGGCCAGATGCACGACGACCCGCTCGTCTTCGCCGTCAAGGACGTGCCCAGCCTGATCGCCGGCCTGCTGTTCGGCGGCGTGCTGGCGCTGGGCGCCGTCGGGTGGCCATGGTCGGCCTGACCGCCTGGGGTCGGCTCGGCACGTGGAACCATGACGTGCTCGAACTGGACCACGCGCAGCCGCTGCCGGCGCAGATCGCCGCGCGCCTGCCGGGCATCGCGCACGGCATGGGCCGCAGCTACGGCGATGTCGCGCTGAACCCGGGCGGCCATGCCTGGAAGACCACCGGCCTCGACCGCTTCCTGCAGTTCGACGAGGCCAGCGGCCGCCTGCGCTGCGAGGCCGGCGTGCTGCTGCGCGACATCCAGCGCCTGATGGTGCCGCGCGGCTGGTCGCTGCCGGTGGTGCCGGGCACGCAGTGGGTCACCGTCGGCGGCGCGATCGCCAACGACGTGCATGGCAAGAACCACCACCGTTTCGGCAGCTTCGGCGACCACGTCGCCCGCATGCGCCTGCTGCGCACCGATGGCGAGCTGATCGACTGCGGCCCCGCGCTGCGGCCGGAGTGGTTCGCCGCCACCGTCGGCGGCCTCGGGCTCACCGGCCTGATCACTGAGGCCGAGCTGCAGCTCAAGCGCCAGGCCGGCCCCTGGCTCGACGCCGAGACGCTGCCCTTCGCCGGGCTGGACGCGTTCTTCGCGCTGGCGCAATCGTCCGAAGCGGACTGGGAGCACACCGTCGCCTGGATCGACTGCCTGTCCTTCGCTCGCGGCGGGGCCCCGGGCCGCGGGCTCTTCATGCGCGCGAACGCCGCCGCGGCGGGCGCGGGCGATGGCGCGCGCGCACCGCGCGAGCGCCAGTGGTCGGTGCCCGCGGCACCACCGGTCTCGCTGGTCAACCGCTGGTCGCTGCGGCCCTTCAATGCCGCCTACTTCGCGCTGAACAAGTCGCGCACCGGGCGGCGCACCGTGCACAGCGAACCCTTCTTCTACCCGCTCGACGGCGTGCAGCACTGGAACCGCCTGTACGGACCGCGCGGCTTCTACCAGTACCAGTGCGTGGTGCCGCCGCGCGAGGCAGCGGCCGCGACCGCCGCGCTGCTGGCCGAGATCGCGCGCGCCAACAGCGGCTCGTTCCTCGCGGTGCTGAAGACCTTCGGCGAGCGCGCCGGTCCCGGCCTGCTGAGCTTCGCACGGCCCGGCACGACGCTGGCGCTGGACTTTCCGAACGACGGCGCATCGACACTGCAGCTCTTCGAACGGCTCGACGCGATCCTGCGCGAGTCCGGCGGCGCGATCTACCCGGCCAAGGACGCGCGCATGCCGCGCGACCTGTTCGAGGCGGGTTATCCGCGCCATGCCGATTTCCGGGCCTTCCGCGACCCCGGCATCGAGTCGGCCTTCTTCCGTCGCGTGATGGCATGACGATTCCTTCCTCTTCCCCGCGCCGCATCGTGATCGTCGGCGCCACCTCGGCGATCGCCGAGCACTGCGCGCGCCAATGGCTGGCCGAAGGCCCCTCGACGCTGACGCTGGTCGGCCGCGATGCGGCGCGCACCGAACGCGTGGCCGCCGACCTGCGGGTGCGTTCGCCGCAATCGGCGATCGACGTGCGCACGACCGATTTCGAAGATCCCCGCGCGATCCAGGCCCTGGCCACGACGCTGGCCGCGACCGGCGCGATCGACATCGTGCTGATCGCCCACGGCAGCCTGCCGGAGCAGCAGGTGGTGCAGGCCGACCTCGAAGCCAACCGTGCCGCGCTGCAGATCAATGCGGTTTCGCCGGTGCTCTTCGCCGAAGCCTTCGCCGCGCCGCTGCAGCATTCCGGCCGCGGCACGCTGGCGATCATCGGCTCGGTGGCCGGCGACCGCGGCCGGCGCTCGAACTACGTCTACGGCGCCGCCAAGGGCCTGGTCGCGCGATATGCCGAAGGCCTGCAGCACCGCTTCGCCGGCACGGCGGTGCGCGTGGTGCTGGTCAAGCCGGGGCCGACCGCGACGCCGATGACCGCGCACCTCGCGAACGGCGGACGGGCGCTGGCGCCGGTCGATCGCGTCGCCGCCGACATCGTGCGCGCGGTCGCCCGCGGCACGCCGGTGTGCTACACGCCGGGCAAGTGGGCGCTGATCATGGGCGTCATCCGGCACCTGCCGCGCGCCGTCTTCAACCGGATGGACATCTGATGGTCCCCTCGATCGGCGCCGCAGGCGCCCCCACCCTGGCCGCCGGCGCGAATGCCGGCACGCTGCTGCGGCGCGCGGGGGCGCGGCCGTGGCGCCTGGCGATGCTGCTCTTCGCCGCCGCGATGATCGGTGCCGCGCTGTACGGCGGCGTGCGCTGGTTCACGCCGGTTCCGATCGGCGACGCGTGGGACGGCATCGTCGGCTTCCGGCTGCACCAGCAGGCGGGGTCCCTGGGCATCTGGTGGGCGCAGCACAACGAACACCGCATCGTGCTGGCGCGACTGTTGTTCTGGCTGGACTTCGAGCTCTTCGGCGGGTGCACCGTCTTCCTGATCGTCGCGAACTACGCGCTGGTCGTCGCCGCGATCGCGCTCTTCGCGGCGCTGGTGCGCAGCGCCTTCCGGCGCGACGGCGGCAGCGCGCCGGACGCCGAACGGCTGTTCACCCTGGGGCTGGCCGCCTGGCTGTTCCAGTGGATGCAGTTCGAGAACCTGACGCGGCCCTTCCAGAGCCAGTTCTTCCTCGCCACGCTGGTGCCGCTGGCCGCGCTGTACTTCCTGTACCGGGCGACCGTGCCGACATCGCCGCGGCGCGACTTCGTGATCGCCTGCGTGCTCGGCGTCGCCTCGATCGGCACGATGGCCAACGGCGTGCTGGCGCTGCCGCTGATGGTGCTGTACGCCGCGTTGACCCGCCAGGGCTGGCGGCGCATCGCCGTGCTGGGACTGCTGGCCGCGTTGACGCTGGCCGCGTACTTCCACGGCTATTTCGCGATCCGCGGCCACGGCTCGCTGGGGCAGGCGCTGCGCGAGCAGCCGCTGGCGCTGGTGCACTACTGGCTCGCCTACGTCGGCGGGCCGTTCCAGAAGCTGGCCGCGATGACGAACCACGGCCGCACCTTGGCCGTCGTGATGGGCGCGGTCTTCGCGCTGCTGGCGCTGGCCGCCGCGGCGCGCGCGCTGCGCCGCCCGGCGGCGTCGGCGCTGGAGCTGGCGCTGCTGGCCTTCATCGCCTACTTCTGCGCCACCGCGCTGGCCACGGCCGGCGGGCGCGTCAACTTCGGCATCGAGCAGGCCTTCTCGTCGCGCTACACGACGCCGGCGCTGATGGCCTGGGGCTGCCTGCTGGTGCTGCATGCGCCAGCGCTGGCACGCTGGTTCGGCGCGCGACCGCGCGCCGCGCTCGCCGCAGGCCTGCTGTTCGCGCTGCCGATGCTCAACGCGCAGCTGGAGGCGCTGCAGCCGCGTTCGGGCGAGGTGCTGGAGCTCGAATCCGGTGCGCTGGCGCTGGTCCTGCAGGTGCGCGACGAACACCAGGTGCTGCACCTCTATCCGGTCTACGAACCGCTGCGGCGCACCGCCGACCACGCCGAGCAGGCGCGGCTGGCGATCTACGGCCAGTTCCCGTTCGAGCGGCTGCGCGAGCAGCTCGGCCAGCCGGCGCCGGCACGGCCGGTCGCGCAGTGCCGCGGTTTCGTCGATGCGGTGGAAGTGCTCGGCACCGATCCGCGCTTCCTGCGCGTCAGTGGCTGGTTGTTCGATCCGGTGAGCCGGTCGGTACCGCGACGCGCGCGCTTCGTCACCGCCGAGGGCCGCACCGCCGGCTTCGCGCTGACGGGCGGCCCGCGCGAAGATGTCGCGCAGGCCGTCGGCTGGCGTGCACGCGGGGCCGGGTTCCGCGGCTACGTGCTGGTCGACGAACTGGCGAACCCCCGGGCGAACCAACTGGCAAACCACCCGGCCGGCGCCCCGCTGGTGCTGCAGGACGATGCGGGCGCCTGCCACCTGCCGCTGCAATGGCCCAGGCCCTGAAGAAATGATGAACTCCGTGATGACCCTCCCGCCGGACCGCGGCACGCGCATCGTGCTGCCGGGCGGTGCCGGCCTCGTCGGCCAGAACCTCGTCGCACGGCTGCGCGAGCGCGGCTACCGCGACATCGTCGTGCTCGACAAGCACCGCGCCAACCTCGAGGTGCTCAAGCGCCTGCAGCCCGGCGTCACCGCCGAATACGCCGACCTCGCGTCGCCCGGCGAGTGGCAACGCCACTTCGACGGCGCCGGCGTCTGCGTGATGCTGCAGGCGCAGATCGGCGGTCTGGACTACGCCGAGTTCGAGCGCAACAACGTCGAATCGACGCGGCTGATCCTCGACGCGGTGCGCCGCCATGCGGTGCCGCGGCTGGTGCACATCAGCTCGTCGGTGGTCGAGTCGGTGGCCGACGACTTCTACACCCGCAGCAAGCGGGCGCAGGAGGCCCTGGTGCTCGCCAGCGGGCTGCCGTGCCCGATCCTGCGGCCGACGCTGATGTTCGGCTGGTTCGACCGCAAGCACCTGGGCTGGCTGGCGCGCTTCATGCGCCGCGTGCCGGTGTTCCCGATCCCCGGCCATGGCCGCTACATGCGCCAGCCGCTGTACGTCGGCGACTTCTGCAACATCATCATCGCCTGCATCGAGAAGCCGGTGACCAGCGGGATCTTCAACATCTCGGGCCACGAGCGCATCGACTACGTCGACATCATCCACGCGATCCGCCGCAGCATCGGTGCGCGCACGCCGATCGTGCACATCCCGTACGGCTTGTTCCACGCGCTGCTGTGGGCCTGGTCCTGCGTCGACCGCAACCCGCCGTTCACCACGCAGCAGCTGGCGGCGCTGGTCGCGCGCGACGAGTTCGAGGTGATCGACTGGCCGGGCCTGTTCGGCGTGCGCTGCACGCCGTTCGCCGAAGCGATCGACGAGACCTTCCGCCACCCGCAGTTCGCCGCCGTGGCGCTGGAGTTCTGATGGCGAGCGCTCCCTCGGCCGGCGGCGGCCAGCGCATCGCCGTGCTCGGCGCCGGCCCGATGGGGCTGGCGGTGGCCTACCAGCTGGTGCGCGACGGTCACCGGCCCGTGCTGTTCGAGGCCGACGACCGTGTCGGCGGCATGACCGCCACCTTCGACTTCAACGGCCTCGAAATCGAGCGCTACTACCACTTCCACTGCACCTCGGACCACGCGTTCCTCGAAGTGCTGAAGGAACTGGGCCTGGCCGATCGCATGCGCTGGGTCGCCACGCGCATGGGCTACTGGTACCAGGGCCGCGTGCAGCCGTGGAGCAATCCGGTCGCGCTGCTGCGCTTCAAGGGCCTGGGCCTGGTGGCGAAGATCCGCTACGCGCTGCACGCGCTGGCCTGTGTCCGCCGCGACGACTGGAAGCCGCTGGACCATGTCGAAGCCAGCGCGTGGATCCGGCGCTGGGTCGGCGCCGAGGCCTGGGAGGTGCTGTGGCGGCGCCTATTCGACTACAAGTTCTACGACCAGGCCCACAACCTGTCGGCGGCGTGGATCTGGAGCCGCATCCGCCGCATCGGGCGCTCGCGCTACAGCCTGATGCGCGAGAAGCTGGGCTACCTGGAAGGCGGCTCCGCGACCCTGCTGCAGGCCTTGCGCCGGGCGATCGAGGCCGGCGGCGGCGAGCTGCGGCTGAAGTGCCCGGTGCAGCAGGTGGTGCTGGAAGGGGAGGCAGGCGCCGCGCAGCGCGTGGTCGGCGTGCGCACGGCCGACGGCATCGAGGCCTTCGACCGCGTGATCAGCACCGTGCCGATGCCCATCGTGCCGCGGCTGCTGCCGCAGCTGCCGGACGCGCTGCTCGCGCGTTATCGCGCGCTGAAGAACATCGCCGTCGTCTGCGTCATCGCCAAGCTCAAGCGCCCGGTCACCGAGAACTTCTGGCTCAACACCAACGACCCGGAGATGGACATCCCCGGCCTCGTCGAGTACTCGAACCTGCGGCCGCTGGACCAGCACGTGGTCTACGTGCCGTTCTACATGCCGGGTGAACATCCGAAGTACCAGGAGCCCGACAGCGTCTTCACCGACAAGGTCAGGCGGTATCTCAAGCGCATCAACCCGGCGCTGCAGGACGGCGACTTCATCGACATCCGCGCCAGCCGCTACCGCCATGCGCAGCCGGTGTGCGAGCCCGGGCACCTCGAGCAGTTGCCGCCGGTGCACGGGCCGGTGCAGGGGCTGTGGGTGGCCGACACCTCGTACTACTACCCCGAGGACCGTGGCATCTCCGAAAGCATCGGCTTCGGCCGCCAGCTCGCGAAGGACGCGGCCAACGACACCGTCGGTGGCGCCGACAGACGCTGATGCGTGCCTTCGCGTCGCGCCAGTTCCTTGCCTTCCTCGTCACCGGCGGCTTCGCGGCGCTGGTGAACTTCGGCTCGCGCATCGCCTACAGCCAGTGGCTGCCGTTCTCCGGGGCGGTGGTGCTGGCCTACCTCACCGGCATGGTCACCGCCTTCGTGCTGGCGCGGCTCTTCGTCTTCGGCCCCGGCGCGCAGCCGGTGCACCACGCGGCGGGCAAGTTCGCGCTGGTCAACCTGCTGGCGGTGGCGCAGACCTGGGCGGTGAGCGTCGGCCTGGCCGACTACGGCCTGCCGGCGCTGGGCGTCACGCGCTTCGTGCACGAGATTGCCCACGGCGTCGGCGTGATCGTGCCGGTGTTCACCAGTTTCCTCGGCCACAAGCACTGGTCGTTCCGGTGAAAGGGCCGCTCGGGCCGGCGGTCACCCGCTGACATCGGATGGCTGCCGTGCCGGTGCAGGCGCTCCCTAGATCGACGGAGGCTCTGGCGCGGTTGCGACGATGCTGCACCGTGGCCGCCGCGTATCCTTCGCCGCTTCGTCCACCTGACGCGCCGCAGCGCTTCCGTCGATGCCCTTCACCGATCCGTTCCTCCAGCTCGAACCTGGCTTGGCCTTCGGCCGGCTCCACGCGACAGAGGATGTCGACTGCTTCCGCGTCGAGCTGGTTCAAGGTGAGCGCTACTTCGTCGAGCTGATCGCCCACGGCCCGATCGACCTCGCACTGCTCGACGACCACGGCGAAGCGCTCGCCACGGGGGGCAACGCCGTCACCGACCGGGGCATGATCCGGTCGTCGCTGTCGTTCGTCGCCCCGGCGAATGGCACGTATGCGCTTCAGGTCACCGGCGGCTCGGCGAACTGGGTGCAGCCGACGGACTACGCGCTGTCGATCGGGACCACGAATGTCGACGACGTCCCCGACGAGCGCTGGATGGCTCGCCGAATCGAGCTGGGCGGCCATGTCGACGGCACGCTCGACCTCTCGCAGGACATCGACTGCTTCGCGCTGGCGCTGGCCGCCGGACAGCGGGTCCAGGTGACGATCCGCCACAGCGCCCCGTTCCCGAACGAGGACCCGGTCGTGCGCGTGCTCGGCCCCAACGACAACGACGTGCGGGAGATCTCGTCGGGCGCGGTCGGCATCTCCTTCGCCTTCTCCGCGACCAGCGCCGGCACCTACTTCATCGAGCTGCGCAATGCCGACGGAACCACATCGCCGGGCGACGCCAATGTCCTCAGCTACCACATCGAGACCGCGCTGCTGCCGCCGGACGACCATGCCGACGGGTACCTCGGCGCGACGTCGATGAAGGTCGGCACCGAGGCCACGGGCCGCATCGAGCTGTCGGGCGATCGCGACTGGTTCCGTGTCGACCTGGCCTTCGGTCAGCGCTATCGCATCACGCTCGTCGACGACCAGGCGCTCGTCGACAACGACCTCGTCGTCTCGCTCGGTGCCGGCGGATACGAGCTGGTCCGCTCCGACCCCGACGCCGGGCTCGTGTACCGCGCCATGGGCGGTGGCACCTACTACATCGCCGTCGAAGGCAGCAACGACCTGCAGCGCGCGACGTCGCCGGTGGGCTACCGGCTGCGCGTCGAGCCGATCCCCGCCGACGACCGCGCCGATACCCCCGGCGACGCCTCGCTGCTCGCCGTCGGTGGCACGGCCACGTTCCGCTTCGACGGCGGCAGCGATGTCGACGTGTTCCGCTTCGAGGCCGTGGCCGGCCAGCGTTATGTCGCGGAGATCAAGGGACCGACCGGAACGTCAGGCCGGACCGACGCCTTCTTCATCGAGGACGGCGAGCCGGTGCCGACGCACGTTGGCGAGGCGCGCTATCGCGACCTCCAGCCCGCGAGCTCGTGGTACTTCACGGCAGACACGTCCGGACCCGTTTATCTGGCGCTGCTGCCGCGCACGCTGGATCTGTCGGCCGACTGGCGCGTCGAGCTGCGCGCGGTCGCGCCCGACGATCACGCCGAGTCCGCCGCTGCCGCCACGCCGCTGGCGCTGGGCTCGCCGCTCACCGGCGCGTTGAGCGGCCCCGGCGACGAGGACTTGTTCGCCGTGTCGCTCGTCGCCGGACAGGCCTACAGCTTTGCCCTGACGACACCGCTCGACCTGCCCTCGATGTGGTACCCGGATTTCTCGCCCCGGCTCGAAGTGTCGCTGGCCGGCGGCGCGCAGCCGCTGTTGACGGTCGACGGCCATTGGCCGGCCGGCATGAAAGGTGCACTCTTCTTCGCGCCGGCCGACGGCGTCTACATCGTGCGGCCGCGCTTCGTGACGAGCTACACCGTGCAGGTCGAGCACTGGCAACCAGGCGCCGACGACGAAGCCGATCTGCCGGCCAACGGAGAATGGCTGAATGCCAACACGGGCTTCGAGCCGGCGGGCTTGCCCCTCATCGGCTCCGAGAGCGACGACGTCCTGACCGGCAGTGCAAGGCCGGATTTCATCCAGGCGGGCGCCGGCAACGATCGCATCGAGAGCCGGCTGGACGGCGACGTCGTCGAGGGCGGCGACGGCATCGACACCCTCGTTGTCGATGCCACGCTGGGTACCATGCTCGCCGAGTACGCGGGGGGCCGGTGGACGCTGACAAATCTCAGCGCCGGCGGGGCGGCCTCGCTGACCGCCGTCGAGCGCGTGCAGGGCACCGACGCCGGCCTCGCGCTCGATCTCGACGGCCACGCCGGCTCGGTGGCCCGTGTGCTCGGCGCACTGTTCGGTCCGCAGGCGGTGGCCGATCGCGCGCTCGTCGGCCTGGGGCTGTCGCTGCTCGACGCCGGCCTCGACTACCCGACCCTCGTCGCGGCCGCGGTCGACAGCGAGCTCTTCCGGGCGCAAGCCGGCGGGGCGTACTCCCATGCGGCCTTCGTCGACATCGTCTACCGCCATGTGTTCGGCCACGCGCCGACGGCGGACGAGCGGGCGGCGTATGTCGCGCTGATCGATCAAGGCAGCGTCACGCAGGCACAGCTGGCGCAGCTGGCCTGCGACTCGGTCTTGAACGCCGCCAACATCGGCCTCGCGGGACTGCAGGACTCCGGGCTCGCCTACCTGCCTGTCGTAGGGGCCTCATGACGGCCGTTGATCGGCGTCAAAGGCCCGCGCCCATTGCTGCCTAGACTTCAGGGTTTCTCCTTGGCACGGCCAGCGCAGGCCGCACCACTTCCATGCCCGTCGAACTGTTCCGCCGCAATGGCCATCTGTGCCTGATGTTCAGCGACCTCAGCGGTCCGGGCGAGGAGGCGGTGCAAGCCAACCAGTTCCTGATCGTCGACGACGACACCGGCGCCATCATCGATCCCGGCGGCAACCTCGCCTATCACGAGTTGTACCTGGGCATGACGCGCTACTTTCCGCCGAGCCGGCTGTCGGCCATCCTCGCGTCGCACGCCGATCCGGACATCATCGCGTCGCTCGATCGCTGGATGACCGCCACGCCGGCCAAGGTCTACATCAGCCGGCTGTGGGAGCGCTTCGCGCCGCACTTCTGCAAGCCGGGCAAGACCGAAGGCCGCATCGTCGGCCTGCCGGACGAGGGGGCCCGCCTTCAAGTGGGCCAAAGCCCGCTGTGGGCGTTGCCGGCGCACTTCCTGCACGCCGAAGGCAACTTCCACTTCTGGCACCCGGAAGCCGGCATCCTGTTCTCCGGCGACCTGGGCGTCTCGCTGGGCGTCGACCCGCGCACGGCGGTTCGTTCGCTGGCCGAACAGCTGCCGCACATGGTGCCGTTCCACCGCCGCTACATGGCCAGCGGCAAGATCCTCCGCCTGTGGGCCCGCATGGTGAAGCCGCTGCCGATCCGGATGATCGTGCCGCAGCACGGCGCACCGCTCGAGGGGCCGGCGGTGAACGAGTTCATCGAATGGGTGCAGGACCTGGAGTGCGGCATCGACCGCATGAGCCAGGCCGACTACGCCTTGCCGGTGTGACCGGGCGCTTGCGCCGCGCGCCGGCGGTGCCGCCGCGCTGATCGCACGCGCGCGGGAGCGCGCTGATCGCATGCGGGCGGGCGCGCGATGCTCCCCGGGCTTACCCGCGAGTTCCGATTCGCGACAACGCGCTTCCGATCCGCCATAGACGCGTGGTCCACGCGCGCCGACGATGCCGTCCAGACCCGAACGAGGGCGGGCGCAACTCGGAGACGACGCGATGAAGTGGACCCTGAATCCCGTGACCCAGGTGATCGTCGGCGGCTTGCTGGCCGGCGTGAGCATCGGCGCCCGCGCGCAGGCCGCGCCCGAGCCGGGCAGCACGCAGATCGAGCGCATCACGATCACCGCCGAGAAGCGCGTGACCGTGCTCGACACGACGCCCGCGGCCATCACCGCCTTGAGCGGGACGAAACTCGCCGAGCAGGGCGCGACGAGCTTCGCCGACATGCTGAGCCTCAGCCCGAACACCAGCTTCACGACGGGCCAGGGTGCGTCGCAGATCTTCGTGCGCGGCATCGGCAACGTCTTCATCCTCGCCGGCGGCGACCCCGGCGTGGCGCTGTATGCCGACGGCAGCTACGTGTCGGACCAGACCAGCTCGAACGTCAGCCTCTTCGACACCCAGCGCGTCGAGGTGCTGCGCGGTCCGCAGGGCGCGCTCTACGGCCGCAATGCGACCGGCGGCGCGATGAACCTGATCTCGGCGCGGCCGACGGCGGACTTCCAGGCCAGGGGCGGGCTGCTGTTCGGCAACCACGGCCGCAAGGAAGCCGAAGGCTTCGTCTCCGGACCCCTCGGGGCCGGCACGCTGGGGCGGCTGTCGTTCCAGGTCAAGGAGCTCGACGGCTATACCAGCAACCCGTTGGCCGGTCAGGCCTTCGGCCCGGTGCTGCCGGGCGGCCGCAGCACGGTGGGCCCCGACAAGCTGGACGACCAGGACTCGCGCGCGCTGCGCCTGCAGACCGCCACCGACTTCTCCGGCGGCACCAACCTGCGCATCATCGCCGGACACTATCGTCAGAAGGACGCGGGTCCCAGCATGCCGCTGCTGGCCGACCCGGTCACGATTCCGCAGCTGCTGTTCGGCGCACTGCCGAGCACCGATCCGCGGAGCGTCGAGAGCCAGGGAGCCAGCAATCGCATCGAGGTCAGCTCGTTGCAGACGATCCTCGAGCAGCCGATCGGCGCCCACACGCTGCGCGCCACGCTGAGCTGGCGCAAGAGCGAAGCGGACCGCTTCTGGGACTCCGACACCACCGAGGCGGCGGTGGCGACCAGCGGCTTCTCCACCCGCAGCACCGACCGCAGCATCGACGTGCACGTGGCGTCGGAGGACGGCCAGGCGCTGCAGTGGCTGGTCGGCGCGACGCACCTGCGATTCGACCAGCAGCAGGACATCGACATCCAGACGCAGATTCCGCTCGGCTTCCTGGTGCCCGGCGCGCCGTTCACCGTGCCGGTGCCCGGCGGCGTCAACTTCGCGCTCGGTGGCAAGGTCTACACCCGTTCCAGCGCCGTCTACGGCGACTTCCGCTACGCGCTGACACCGCAGCTCGCGCTGCTGGGCGGCATCCGCTACAACCGCGACAGCAAGCGTGCCGACGAGTACCTGAACATCGCCGCCTTCGGCCTGGCCGGCCGCGGAACGCCCAGCGACAGCTGGACCAGCACGCCGGCATCGATCGGCGCCGAGTACAAGTTCAGCGCCGACACGCTGGCCTATGCCCGCCTCGCCAGCGGCTTCAAGTCCGGCGCGGTGAACCTGGGCTCGGTGCAGGGCAACCTGGTGCGGCCGGAGAAATCGCTCGGCCTCGAGCTCGGCTTCAAGTCGAGCTTTTGGCAGCGCCGCGGCGCGTTCAGCGCGGCGCTCTTTTCGACCGACTACAAGGACATGCAGGTCTCGCAGGTCGGCACCGCGACGGTGATCCTGACCAACGCGTCGAAGGCGCGCATCCACGGGCTGGAGATGGAACTGGGCGTCAAGCCCGCGGCCGACTGGACGCTGGGTGTCGGCATCGGCCTGATGGACCCGACCTACACCGACTTCGTCAACACCGATCTGCGCAACATGCAGCCGCCGCGCAACGTGAAGGGCAACCAGCTGGCGTTCGTGTCGAAGTCGCAGGCCGCGCTGAGCGCCGAGTGGACGCCGACCATCGCCGGCCTGCGCGCCAGCCTGCGCGCCGACTATGTGTGGAAGAGCCGCGTCTTCTTCACCGAGTTCAACACCCCCGACGCGACCCAGGAGGCCTACGGCCTGCTCAACGTCGCGGCCTCCATCCGTCCCGCCAATGGCAAGTGGAAGGTGCACGCCTGGGTGCGCAACGCGACCGACAAGACCGCGATCACCAGCATGAGCATCGCCTCGCCGCTGCTCGGCGCCGCGCGGCAGGTCACCTACACGCCGCCGCGGCAGGTCGGTCTCGGTGCATCGCTGGAGTTCTGACCATGCCCACCCGCGAAATCACCGTGCAGGGCCTTTGCGCGACACGCTTCGAGCCGCTGAGGGAGCGCTTCGCCGCGCTGTTCGCCAACGACGAGGACCTCGGCGCCTCGATGGCGCTGACGATCGACGGCGAGATGGTGGTCGACCTGTGGGGCGGCCACGTCGACGAGGCGCGCACGATGCCCTGGCGCAGCGACACGCTGACGCATGTCTGGTCGACGACCAAGACCATGACCTCGCTCGCGGCCCTGCTGCTGGTCGAACGCGGCGAGCTGGACGTGGACGCACCGGTGGCACGTTATTGGCCGACGTTCGCCGCCAACGGCAAGGGCGAGGTGCTGGTGCGCCACCTGCTGGGGCACACCTCGGGGGTGCCCGGCTGGGCCGAACCGGTGACCGCCGACGTGCTGTGCGACTGGGAGCGCAGCACCACGCTGCTGGCCGCGCAGGCGCCCTGGTGGGCGCCCGGCAGCGCCTCCGGCTACCACGCGCTGAACTACGGCCACCTGGTCGGCGAGGTCGTGCGGCGCATCACCGGCAGCAAGCCCGGCCGCTTCTTCGCCGAGCAGATCGCCCGCCCGCTGCAGGCCGACTTCCACATCGGCCTCGCCCCGGCGGAGGCCTCGCGCGTGGCCCGCGTCGTGCCGCCGCCGCCGCTGCCGATCGACCTGGCGACGCTCGACCCGGCGAGCCCGATGTTCCGCACGATGAGCAACCCGCTGCCCGATGCCACGGTCAGCTGGACGCCGCAATGGCAGCAGGCCGACATCGGCGCCGCGAACGGCCATGGCAACGCGCGCTCGGTGGCGCGCCTGCAGTCGCTGATCGCCAACGGCGGCGAAGTCGACGGCGTGCGCCTGCTGTCGCCGAAGACGATCGAGCGCATCTTCGAGCCGCAGGCCGACGGCGTCGACCTGGTGCTCGGGCTGCCGCTGAAGATGGGCCTCGGCTGGGGCCTGCCGATGCCGGCGTTGCCGTTCATCCCCGACGGCCGCGTCTGCTTCTGGGGCGGCTGGGGCGGCTCGATCGTCATCGCCGACGCCGACCGCCGCCTGTGCTTCGCCTACATGATGAACCGCATGGCGCCGGGCATCATCGGCGGGCCCAACGCCGCGGCGCTGTGCGACACGCTGTACCGCTGCGTCGGGCGATGAGCAGGGGGCCACGATGAGCGCCGGGGCGCATCTCGACGACCACCGGCGCGAGCTCGAGTTCCAGCTGTTCGCGGTGCTCGACGCGACGCGGCTGCTCGCGCTGCCGCGTTTCGCCGAGCACAACGCCGACACCTTGCGCGCCGCGCTACAGGCCGCCGAGACCGTCGCCGGCGACCGTTTCGCGCCGTGCCATCGCGAGCTCGACGAGCATGAGCCGATCCTCGACGGCTCCACCGTCGTGCTGCCGGAGGCGGCGGCGCGCGGCCTGCGCGCCTTCGCCGAGGCCGGCTTCGTCGCCGCCACCCACGATGCCGATCGCGGCGGCATGCAGCTGCCGCTGTGCGTCGCGATGGGCTGCTGGGGCCTTTTCAAGGCCGCGAACATCGCGCTGGAGGCGTATGCCACGCTGAGCGCCGGCGTCGCCGACGTGATCAGGGCCCAGGGCACGGCCGCGCAGATCGATCGCTACCTGCCGCCGCTGCTCGACGGGCGCTGGTCCGGCACGATGGTGCTGACCGAGCCGCAGGCCGGCTCGTCGCTGGGTGACCTGACCAGCAGCGCGACGCCGCGGCCCGACGGCCGCTATGCCCTCCGCGGCCGCAAGCTCTTCATCACCGCCGGCGACCACGCGCTCAGCGAGAACATCGTGCACCTGGTGCTCGCGCGCATCGACGGCGCGCCGCCGGGCGTGCGCGGGCTGTCGCTGTTCATCGTGCCCAAGCGCCGGCTGCGGCCCGACGGCAGCGCCGGCGCCGACAACGACGTCGCGCTGGCCGGATTGATCCACAAGCTCGGATTCCGCGGCACGACCTCGGCGATGCTGAACTTCGGCGAGCGCGGCGACTGCATCGGCGAACTGCTGGGCCGCGAGCACGAGGGCCTCGCGGCGATGTTCCAGATGATGAACGCGGCGCGCATTGGCGTCGGCCTCGGCTCGGCGATGGTGGCGCTGGCGGGCTACCGCGCTTCGCTGGCCTATGCGCGCGAGCGCCGCCAGGGCCGGCTGGGCCGCGATGCGCGGCAGGCGCCGGTGGCCATCGTCGAACATGCCGACGTGCGCCGCCTGCTCCTGACGCAGAAGGCGCTGGCCGAAGGTGCGCTGGCGCTGGCGCTGCATGCAGCCTGGCTGGAGGACTGGTCGCGCGAGGCGCCGGACCCGATGCTGAGGACGCGCGCCGCCCAGGTGCTGGACCTGCTGACACCGGTGGTCAAGGCCTGGTGCTCGCACCACGGCACGGCGGCCAACGACCTCGCGATCCAGGTGCTCGGCGGCTACGGTTATACGCGCGACTTCCCGGTCGAGCAGCACTGGCGCGACAACCGGCTCAATGCGCTGCACGAAGGCACCAACGGCATCCAGGCGCTCGACCTGCTGGGCCGCAAGCTCTTCGCCGACGATGGCATCGCCTATGGCTGGCTGGCGCAGGAGGTGAACGAGACGGTCGCTGCGGCCGGCACCGAGCTCGAGGCGCAGGCGCGCACCGTCGCCGAGGCCTGGGATGCGCTCGGCGACACGGTGCGCGCCCTGCGCCAGCTGATGGACCACGATCCGCGCCGCACGCTCGCGCTGGCGTGGGACTTCCTGCAGGTCTTCGGCCACGGCGTCGTCGGCTGGTTGTGGCTGAAGCAGGGCCTCGCGGCACATCGGGCGCTGGAGGGTCTCGACGGCCCGGCCGCCTTGCCGTACCACGGCAAGCTGGCCGCGATGGACCACTTCCTGCGCACCGAGCTGCAGCCGGTGCAGAGCCGCCATGCGCTGCTGCGCTGCACCGAGGCCAGCGTGCTCGATGCCGAACCGGACTGGTTGTGAGCGGTGCCTGGGATGGCCGCGTCAGAAACGCGATAGCAGTTCGTAAGAACGCAAGCGCGCCGCGTGTTCGTGCACCGCGCAGGCGACGATCAGCTCGTCGGCGCGCGTGCGTTCGATCAGCGCGTCGAGCTGGCGTTTCGCGCTGTCCGGCGAGCCGACCGCGCTGGCCGCGAGCATGCGTTCGACGCCGGCCTGCTCGCGCGGCGTCCACATCGCCGCCATCTGCGCCGGCTCGATCGGCCGCGGCAGTGGCCCGCGCTGGCCGCGCTGCATGCCGAGGAAACGCTGCTGCAGCGACGTGAACAGCCGCGCGGCCTCGTCGTCGCTGTCGGCGACGATCACGTTGGCGCCGACCATCGCATGCGGCTTCGGCCAGTCGGCCGACGGGCGGTAGGTCGACCGGTAGAGGTCGAGGGCCTGCATCAGCAGGTCCGGCGCGAAGTGCGACGCGAACGCGAAGGGCAGGCCCATGTAGGCGGCGAGCTGCGCGCTGTACAGGCTGGAGCCCAGCAGCCAGATCGGCACCCGGGTGCCGACGCCGGGAATCGCGCGCACCGCCTGCCCCGGCTTCGCATCGCCGAGGTAGTCCTGCAGCTCCATCACGTCCTGCGGGAAACCGTCCTCGGCCTCGCCGGCGAGGTGGCGGCGCAGGGCGCGGGCGGTGGCCTGGTCGGTGCCCGGCGCGCGGCCCAGGCCGAGGTCGATGCGGCCCGGGTACAAGGTGGCCAGCGTGCCGAAGGCCTCGGCGACCATCAGCGGCGCATGGTTCGGCAGCATCACGCCGCCGGAGCCGACGCGGATCGTCTTCGTGCCGCCGGCCACGTGCCCCACCAGCACCGCGGTCGCCGAACAGGCGATGCCGTCCATGTTGTGGTGCTCGGCGAGCCAGAAGCGCTTGTAGCCCCAGGCTTCGGCATGCTGCGCGAGATCGAGCGTGCGGCGCAGCGCGTCGGCCGCGTCGCCGCCGTCGACGATGGGGGCCAGGTCGAGGATGGACAGGGGAATCATCGGCGGCATGGTGCCGGGGATCGGGTGGCCTTGCCGGGGTGGGGGTAACGGCAGGCGCGGACGGGACCGGCCTAGTACCGAAGGCGGATGGCGGCCCTGGACGGGCGGCCGGGCTGATGCTTAAGCTGCGCGGCACTGCACGGGAGGATTCACCATGCTACGAGCATCGACAGCGGCTGCCGTCGTGGCACTGCTCGGCGCTTGCGCCGCCTCCATCTCGTCGGGTGTCAGCACAGTGGACACGCTGGAGCTCGAGGTGTCCCGATCGGACGAGGCCTGCCAACGCGACTTGTTCAATCTGCCGAATGCGGTTCGCGAGGCAGACGCGCCGCTGGCTCGGCACCCCGCGTCGCAGACGCGCGTCAACGCCATCGAGAGCGAGCTCTCGCGTCTGCAGGGTGAACGGCGGCCACTGCAGTGGTGCCAGGTGTAGCGCCCATGGCACCGCCGGGTCCGACATTCTTCGCGTCTGCGTCCGTGCGCGTGGCGTCGCAGATCCTGTTCGCGGTCGGCGCGCTGGCGAGCCTGGGGTCGGCGATGTCGGTGCTGCTGCACCGAGAGGTGCCGGGGGGGTTGGTGCTGATGCTGGCCGGCGCGCTTCCGCTCGGGTTCCATGGCCTGCGGCGGCACGTCGGCGCGGCGAATGCGCTGCGTGACGCCGCCGCCGCCGACTTCGTTGCCCGATCTTCTGTCGACGGCGGCCGGCCGCTCGTGCTGTTTCTGCGGCCCTTCCTGACCGATGCCTTGATCACTGCCGATGATCCGCCCCTGCGGTCGGCATTGCTCGACGTGCTGCTTCCGGGGGTCGGCCGCTTGGGCGGCCTGGAGAGCCGACTGGTGCGGGCCGTCGAGCCGCGCGCGCAACTGGTCAGGCTGGACGGTGGCCACGCTCCGGTGCGGTCGCTCGCGCGTCGGCTGGCGCGCGGCCTGACCCACCGGATCGGCGCCATCTCCATTCTGCCGGGGCAGCCGTGGGTGCCGGTCTTCGAGCAGGTCGCCGAGCGCGCCGATGCCTTCGTCTTCGTTCCGCCCCTGCACCTCGACGAGGCGAATCCCACGACAACCGAGTTCACGCATCTGCTGAAGTCCGGGGCCATCCGCCGGGCAGCGATCCTCATGCCCTGGAGCTGGAAGGTTCGGGGCGGCGACAGGAAGCCGATCTCCGCTGCAGCGACATGGCACGCGCTGCGCCAGCACCTGGCATCCGCTGTAACCCTGCCTGCGCTGGTGAAGGGCGGTGGCTGGGTGATCCACTCTCCGGCCGGGTTCATTGTCGTGCGCGGGCTGTCCGGCATGACGTGGGATGCACCGCGCACGATCGATCGCGTGCTGTCGGGCCAGCTGCTGCTCGATCCGGCCTGGCGCGATGCGCTGCGCGTCGCGCTGCGCTTGAGCGCCGTGCTGCCGATTGTCCTGTTCGTTGGCTTGGGTGGTCTGGCCGCGGCGCTTCGAGAGGTCACGGAACCACCGGTCGCGTTGAAGTTGGCGGGGGGGCTGGCTGCGGCGACGGCGATGACCTTCTTCTTCTTCTACTGCGAACTATTCATGCTGGCCGTCTCTCGCGCCCGGCTGATGTTCGTGGTCTCGCTGCTCGCGTACGTCTTGGGCACCGGGGCCACGCTGTCGATCGCGGACTCGGCGCTGCGTGCCTATCAATTCGACGAGGCAAGTCAAGACATCGTGATGTTGGTGATGCTGGCGCTGTCGAGCGTGTGTGGTGGACTTCTCGTCTTCCTCTCGGCATGGCCGATCCTGCGCGGCCGCGCACCCCTGTACGGCGTCCTGGCGCGGCGTTGACCGACCGGGCTTGCCGGAGTCTGCCGATCACCCGTGGTGATCAACCACCGCCCGCACCAGCCGCGCCGCCGGGCCCGCCAGCGCCGGCAACTGCGCGACGCGTTCGTCCTCGACCGCCTCCAGCACCCACTCGTGGATGCCACCGACGATGGCCACCGCCTGCGCATGCGGCAGTGCGCCGCCGGTGGCGGCGACGATGAAGTCGGCGAAGTGCTGCGTCGTGCGACGGCGCGCGGCGAGACCGTCGGGGCCGAGCGCGATGATCTCGATGAACAGGGTGCGCAGCAGCGGCGGGTTCAGCGACAGCGTCTCGAAGTAGACGGTCATCACCTGCTCGACCTGCGCATGCCAGTCGCGCGCCGGATCGAGCGCGTTGCGCAGCACCTCCAGGGACTGGTGGCTTGCGGCCTCGTACAGCGCGATCAGGCAGGCGGCCTTGTCGGTGAAGTGTTCGTAGAAACTGCGCTTGGAGACACGGGCCTCGGCGGCGAGGTCAGCGATCGTCACCGCGGCGTAACCCTTGCCGGCGACGGCGTGGGCCATCGCGTCGAGCAGGCGGCGCCGGTGGTCGGTGAGCGGGGGAACGGCGAGGTCGGACATGCGCTCGATGATGCCAGCGCCGAAGCTCATCCGCCTTCGAGTCGGTGCAGGGTATTGAACTGCCGCATCGATTGTTCGTGCAGCCGCGCAGCGCGACCCGATTGCTGCAGCTCGGCGAAGGCACGCATCAATGCGGCGACGAGGCGCTCATCGCTGTCGGGGCCGGTGGCGGCCCACAGCGGCATCGACAGCTCGTCGATGCGCAGCACCGGCTCGAAGTCGGCGGGCCGCAGGCCCTGTTCGGCGGCGCGGTAGGTGAAGCTGATCGACGGGTGCGCGAAGTAGTCGATGCGGCCGGCGCGCGACTTCAGGAAGTTCAGGTTGTTGCGCGCGACGGTGTCGATCACCGAATTGTCCGGCGCCGTGCCCAACCCCTGGCGCAGCAGCCACTCGTGGAAATTGCTGCGCAGCTGCGCGCCGAAGCGCAGGCCGTGGCCGCGCAGCGCGTCGAACGAGGCCGGCAACGGCTCGGACGAGCGCAGCCGGTACAGCCACAGCTCGTAGGGCGCGATCGGAGCGATCCAGCGCAGCCGCTGCTCGCGCTCGGGCGTGCGCGCGATCGACAGCACCAGCGTGTCGGGCTGCGATGCGGCCATCATCAATGCGCGCTGCAGTGGCACGAACTGCAGCGCAGCCACCTCCAGCGGCAGCTGCGCGCCCGCCAGCGCCAGTGCGGCGACAGCCAGGTCGTGCGCTGTGCCGTGCGGCTGGCCCTGCGCATCGGCGTACTGCAGCGGCGGAAAGGCTTCGGCGACCAGGTGCACCTTCAGCGGCGCGGCGCGTGCAGACTGCGCCGCAGCCGCGCCGCCCAGCAGCGCGAGGGGTCCGGCCAGCAGCAGGCGTCGTTTCATGGGGCAGGCGTCTTCGCAGACATTGGATCACAGGGGGTGGCCCGCTTGACATGCCCCCGGTCGCAGGTTGATGATGAACCCTTGGTACTGAACGGTACCACTGTTGCCGCCGAGGACAAGCCGATGACCGACCTGGTGGTGCGCCGCCTGCTGATCGACCTGGAAGCCCCGCTGCCGCGCCACTGGAACGGCGGCGACGCCTTCCGCACCGCGTTCTTCAACGCGCTGTCGATGAGCTTCCCGAGCGGCGAGCAGTTCTTCATCGACTCGGTGCGTGCCGGCATCCAGGCCCTGCCGCCGGACCGCCGCACGGCGTTCGAGGCCGAGGCGCGCGGCTTCATCGGGCAGGAAGCGACGCACCGCCGCATCCACGCGCTGTTCAACAACCACCTCGCGCGCCAGGGTCTCGTGAACCACTGGGAGCCGCGCGCGCTGGCCCGCATGCGCGAGATGGCCAACGCCGAGGTGCGAACCCACCTGGCGGTCACCGCGGCCACCGAGCATTTCACCGCGATCCTCGCCGAGTACCTGCTGACGATCGACGCGCCGCTGGCCGGCGCCGAGGAGCGGCTGCAGACCCTGTGGCGCTGGCATGCCAGCGAGGAGTCGGAGCATCGCAGCACCGCGTTCGACCTCTACCGTGCGCTCGAGGGCAACGAGTACTGGCGCGTGCGCATCTTCCGCATCGTGACCTGGATCTTCATCACCGACGCGCTGCGCCAGACGATGCACAACCTGTGGCGCGACGGCACCTGGTGGAAGCCGTCGACCTGGGCCGGCGGCCTGCGGTTGCTGTTCGGGCGCGATGGCCTGGTGCGCCGCCTGCGCACGCCGTGGAAGGCCTACCTGCGCGAGGACTTCCACCCGTCGCAGCAGGACGACCGGCCGGCGCACGACTGGCTGCGGGCCAACGCGCACGCCTGGCGGCCGGTCGGCGGCTGAGCCCGGCTCAGGCGTCGTCCCGCCCGTCGTCCCGGGCGGCGTCTCGATGGCTGTCGCGGCCGAGCAGGCGTTCGCGCTGGCGCGCCGAGCGCGCAAAGTACGCGTCATCGAGCAGCAGGCCGGCGATCACCAGATCGCAGCGCTCGCCGCTGCCGGGCAGGCGCAGGTAGCCGCGCAGCAGGCCTTCGCGCTCGAAGCCGAACTTCTGCGCGATGCGCTGGGCCTCGACGTTCTGCGGGTAGAAGTGCGCGCTGAGCCGTTCGAGCTTCAGCGGGCCCGCGGCGAAGCCGATCGCCAGGTGCGCCGCCTCGGGCGCCAGCCAGCGGCTGGCCTGCGGCAGCACGCCGATCAGGAACTCGGCGCGGCGGTGGCTGAACGAGATGTCGACCAGGCTGACGAAGCCGGCGGGGCCGGCGGCGTCGTGGATCGTCCAGTGGATCGCGCGGCTGTCGGCGATCAGCGCGCGCTGCTCGCCGGCCAGCAGGGCGCGCAGCGCGTCGTCGCCGGCCGGCAGCGGTGCGGCCAGGCGGTTGAATCGCGCCATGAAGTCGCCGTCGGCCCAGCAGCGCCGCACGAACGCCGCGTCGTCAGGGCCGCGGCGCTCGAGGCGCGCGCGCGGGCCCGCGAGCGGCTGCCACCAGACCGGCGCATGCTGCCACGCCAGCCGGCGCAGCGCCTCGTCCTGCGGCTGCTCGCGCAGCGCGCCGCCCAGCACGGCGCGCGCTTCGTCGAGCCGGCCTCGGGCGCGCAGGGTGGCGAGCTCGGCCGCGACGCTGGCGCTGTTCACGCCAGGATCGTTGCCGAGTGCGTGAAGGCGTGGTCGAGCGCGAGCCCGACCAGCTCGACGCCGCTGCCGCTTGCATCGGCAAACGCCGCGGCATCGGCCGGTGCGGGGCCGGCGAAGGCCGTGGTGGTCACGTAGCCGAACGCGACGTCGTCGATGAATCCGATGTCACCGGGCGTCGTCACGCCGATGAAGACGATGATGTCTTCGCCGGGGCCCTCCGGCTGCTGCTGCGGCAGCGGGTAGCCGTCGACCCGCTGCCATTCGGCCGCGTCGTCGCCGGCTTCCCGCATCAGCCCGTTGAGGCCGTCGAGCGCGATCGTCGTGTCGCCGAACTGCAGCTGCTCGATGCTGGCCAGGTGGTGCGTGTGGCCACCCGTGCGATCGGTGATCACCACCTGCCAGGTGCCCGGATCGAAGTCGATCAGGTAGTCCGAGAGGTCCCCGTCGAAGACCGCGGTGTCCTGGCCCTTGCCGCCGTACAGCGTCTCGTTGCCGCTGCCGGCGTGCAGCACGTCGTCGCCGTCGAGGGCCGGATCCACCGGCGACGGCGTCACCGGTGGCGGGTCCGCGGGCGGCGTTGGGTCGCCGCCCTTGCTTCCATACAGACCGGGGGTGGTGGACGTGCTGCTCATCGGGGGTCCTCTCTGCGTTGTGGTGGACGGCATTGTGGGAACCCGGCCGCGCAGGCACGGTGATGGCCGTCACACGGGACGCGGCAAGTTGTGACCGGAGATGACGCCCGCGTCCTATCGGCGATAGGGTGCGGAAGTGGGCCGGACCCTGTCGTTAAACCCAGGCCTCGAGCAGCTCGCGCAGCTGCGCGTGCGTGTACGGCTTCGTCAGGTAGCCGTCCATGCCGGCGGCGAGCGCGCGGTGCGCATCCTCGGCCAGCGCGTTGGCCGTCAGGGCCAGCACGGGCAGCCGCTGCAGGCCGAGTCGGGCCTCGCGTTCGCGCAGGCGCCGCGTCGCGTCGTAGCCGTCGAGCACCGGCATCTGGCAGTCCATCAGCACGATGTCGACGCGTTCGGTCTCCAGCAGTTCCAGCGCCACGGCGCCGTTGTCGGCATGCACCACCGCCAGGCCCATCGCCTGCAGCATTTCCTGCGCGATCAGCCGGTTCACGGGGTTGTCCTCGGCCAGCAGCACCGTGCCCTGCAGCGGCATCTCGGGCGGCGCGCCGTCGAGCCCGCCGTGGACCGAATCGGCCATCGACAGCGCCGCGTGGTCGTCATCCGCCGCCGGCGGGGCTGCCGGCAGCGCCAGCGTGAAGCGGAACGCCGACCCTTCGCCCGGCATGCTGTGCACGCGGATGTGGCCGCCCATCTCCTGCACGATGCGCTGGCTGATCGACAGGCCGAGGCCGGTACCGCCATGGCGGCTGCGCGTGCCGTCGACCTGGTAGAAGGGATCGAACAGGCGGTCGATGCGGTCCGGCGCGATGCCGATGCCGCTGTCGCTGACCTCGAAGCCGATGCCGCGCGGGCGCACCAGCACCCGCAGCTCGACGCGGCCATGCTCGGTGAACTTGATCGCGTTGCCGATCAGGTTCGACAGCACCTGCTTCAGCCGCTGGCCGTCGGCGACCACCCGGTCGGGCACGCCATCGCCGAGCCGCAGCTCGAGCTGCAGCCCGCGCTTCTCGGCATTCGGCCGGAACAGCGCGACCACCGACACCAGCAGCGCATGCAGCGACATCGGCGCGGGCTTCAGCGTGAACTTGCCGGCGTCCATCTTCGACTGGTCGAGCAGGTCGTTGAGCAGCGCCATCAGCGTCGCGCCCGACGACGACGCGATGCGCGCCAGCCGCCGCTGGCGCGGGTTCAGGCTCGAGCGGTGCAGCAGCTCCAGCGCGCCGAGCACGCCGTTCATCGGCGTGCGGATCTCGTGGCTCATCGTCGCCAGGAACTCGGTCTTCGCGCGGCTGGCCGACTCGGCCGCGTCCTTTGCGCGTTGGAGGCGCGCATTGCTGATGTCGACCTCGAGGCGATGGCGGATCGAGCGCAGCGCGACGTCGCGGTAGTTGCGCGCGGCCCGGTACAGCGCGGCGCCGTAGATCGCCGCCAGCAGCGCCAGCGGGATCGAGCGCACCGACTCGACGCCGAGGCTGACGACGATCAGCGCGCCGATCTGCGGCAGCACCAGCAGCGAGAACGCGCGCCCGGCCAGCGACATGAACAGCGCCGCCAGCGATACCGAGCCGGCGACGATCATCACCATCAGCGTCGCCGGCGCGCCGTGCAGCCAGGGGTAGACGGCGATCACCGCGAGCGACCACAGCAGCCCGGAAGCGAGCGCGTTGAGCTCGAGCTCGGCGGTCGCGCGCGCCACCCGTTCCGGGGTCAGCGCGGCTTCGTCGCCGGTGTTGTCCCGATAACGGCGGGTCAGCGAGAAGCGCCACAGCCCGATCAGCGGCCCGAAGCCGGCGAGCACCGCGACCCAGGTCTGGCTGACGTCGATCGCCAGGTACAGCAGGTACAGCGCGGCGGCGAACTGGCCCGGCACGCTGTGCGCCGCGCCCTGCAGCGACAGCCGCAGCAGCTCGCGCTGGGCCTGGGCGGCGGGCGAGGGCGGGTCGGTCATCGCGCGTTCGCCGCCGGTGCGTCGGCCGGGACTAGCCTTGCGTGACGCGGCCGCCCGCGGGCCGGGTGCGGTAGACCTTTACCGGCACGGCGGCGGCCTGCTGCAGCACGTTGCGCTTGATGCGGCCGACGACGTGCATCTCGCAGGGCTTGCAGTCGAAGCGCAGGGTCAGCGTCTCGTCGCCGTGGCGGATCGTCATCGGCTCGGCGCGCACCGTGCCCTGCACGCCGGTCACGCCCTTGGCCTGCTTCGGGCACAGGCTCAGCGAGTAGCGCACGCAGTGCTTGGTGATCATCAGGCTGACGTCGCCGAGCGCCTCGTGGCTCTCGTAGGCGGCCTCGATCACCTTGACGCCGTGGCGGGCGTAGAAGTCGCGCGCCTTGTGGTTGTAGACGTTCGCCAGGTAGCTCAGCGTGTCGTCGGGGAAGGGCACCGGCGGCTCGACCGCGCGCGCCGGCTGCAGCCGTTCGCGCGCCGCCTCGCGCGCCGCTTCGAGCGCGGCCACCGCGTCGCGGCGCAGCGCGTTGACGGCCGAGGCCGGCAGGAACCAGGGCCGGGCGAGCGCCAGCTCGACGTCGCGCGGCGAGAAGAGGGTGTTGCCCAGCTTGCCCAGGTGCTCGCGCAGCTGCGCCTGGGCCCGTTCGGGTTGCTGGGCCGCCTGGAAGGCGTGCTCAAGCGTCGCCTGGCCGACGTGGCCGTCTTCGTCGGTCAGCGTCAGCAGCAGGCCGTCGTCCGTCTCGTCCAGGCGCAGGTCGACGGCGATGCGGCGCTCGGACGACTTGCGGTCCATCTGCCGGTCCCAGGCGGCATCGCGGTTGCGGTACAGCGCCCGGCCGCGCTTCAGGTCCTTCAGCTCCGAGGTGCTTTCGTTCGGGAAGACGCGCCACTGGCCGCGCGCTTCGTCGAGCGGCCGCGCGACGTTGACCTGCACGCCACACAGTTCCTGCTGCAGGTCCCACCAGGTCAGGCCGTCGCCGTTGTTCGGCGCATCGGCGCCCTCGGCCAGCTGCAGGTCGATGTGGTCGGCGCCGACCTTGATCACCTCGCCCAGCGGCAGCCCGGCATGCTTGGGCGTGTCGAAGGCGCCGATGTCTTCCTTGCGGCCGGTGACGAAGTAGTCGGTCGCCTGGCGGTTGAAGTTGCGCTCGGGGTCGGGCGTGAAGAGGAAGGTGGTGCGGCCGGACGACGCGCGTGTGAACGAGGCGCCGCCTGCGGCGGCGGGCGCGCCATCGCCTTCCATCAGTGCATCGAACAGCTGCCGGTAGTGCGCGGTGACGTTCTTGACGTAGCCGAGGTCCTTGTAGCGGCCCTCGATCTTGAAGCTGCGGATGCCGGCGTCGACCAGGGCGCGCAGGTTCGCGCTCTGGTTGTTGTCCTTCAGGCTCAGCACGTGCTTGTCGTGCGCGACGATGCGGCCGGCGGTGTCGGTCACCGTGTACGGCAGCCGGCATTCCTGCGAGCAGTTGCCGCGGTTCGCGCTGCGGCCGGTGTGCGCGTGGCTGATGAAGCACTGGCCGGAGTAGGCCACGCACAGCGCGCCGTGGATGAAGAACTCCAGCGTCGCCTGCTGCACCTGGGCGCGGATGGCCTCGATCTGCGGGATCGTCAGCTCGCGCGCCAGCACCATCTGCGCGAAGCCCACGTCCTGCAGGAAACGCGCCTTCTCGGGCGTGCGGATGTCGGTCTGCGTGCTGGCGTGCAGCTGGATCGGCGGCAGGTCGAGCTCGAGCAGGCCCATGTCCTGCACGATCAGCGCGTCGGCGCCGGCCTCGTGCAGCTGCCAGGCCAGGCGGCGCGCGGGCTCCAGTTCGTCGTCGCGCAGGATGGTGTTCAGCGTGACGAAGATCTTCGCGTGGTAGCGGTGCGCATGGCGCGCCAGCCGCTCGATGTCGGCGAGCGTATTGCCGGCATTGACGCGGGCACCGAAGTCGGGGCCGCCGATGTAGACGGCATCCGCGCCGTGGTCGATCGCCGCGATGCCGATGTCGGCATCGCGCGCGGGGGAGAGCAGTTCGAGAGCTTGGCGCGGGGCAGGAGGCATGCAGCCCTCCGTGGGTAACCCGCGATTCTAGGCGGGCAGCCCCTGAGCGGCGGCGGCACGGGTATTCGGCGCGCCGGCCGCCGCGAGGCTCAGGCCTTCGGCGCTGCCAGCAGGCGCGCCGAGGCCGCGTCGAACGAGGCCTTCAGCTCGGCATAGCTGCGGTTCACCGGGAACTGCGGGAACTGCGCGACGATGGTCTCGGGCGGGTGGATGAAGAAGCCGGCATCGGCGGCGCCCAGCATGCCGGTGTCGTTGTACGAATCGCCGGCCGCCATCACCTGGAAGTTCAGCCCCTTCAGGGCCTCGACGGCGCGGCGCTTCTGGTCGGGCTGGCGAAGTTGATAGTCGCGCACGAAGCCCGCGTCGTCGACCACCAGCTTGTGGCAGAAGAGCGTCGGCCGCCCGAGCTGGCGGATCAGCGGGTCGGCGAACTCGTAGAAGGTGTCCGACAGGATGATCACCTGGAAGCGGCTGCGCAGCTCGTCGAGGAAGTCCTTCGCGCCGTCCATCGGCGCCATGCCGCCGATCACGCCCTGGATGTCGGCCAGCTTCAGGCCGTGCTGCTCGAGCAGGCCGATGCGGTAACGCATCAGCTTGTCGTAGTCGGGCTCCTCGCGCGTCGTGCGGCGGAACTCGGCGATGCCGGTGCGTTCGGCGAACGCGATCCAGATCTCGGGAATCAGCACGCCTTCGAGGTCGAGGCAGATCACTTGCATGGCAGGAAAACTCCGGGGGAAGACGACAGCGTGACGGGCAGCGCGGGGGGCCTCGGGCGGGCTTCGGGGTGGGTGCGGACCGGCCCCCGCGAAGGCCGCGAATCGTACCGCAGCGACTGCGGCGCACCCCGGGCAAGTCCGCGTGGCGCCGTGCTGGACAGCGCGGGGCCGGCGCGGTTCAATGCGCGCTACCGGGAGAGCGAACGACTCAGCCTGCACGGGAGCGTGCGATGGTCAGCAAGTGGGGCCGGTGGGCGGCGTGGGCGCTGGTGGTGGCGTTGCTGTCGCCGCCGGTCGCCGCGCAGGAACGGGTGGCGGTCGATTCGCAGAACGCGCCGTTCATGTACGCCGACGGCGAGCGCGCGGCGGGGCTCTATCCGGCGCTGCTGCAGGCCGGCTTCGACCGCATCGGCGTGCCGGTGCGCATCGAGGCGCTGCCGTGGTCGCGTGCGCTGGCGGCGCTGGAGCAGGCGGAAATCGGCGTCGGCGGCATCTACAAGAACAGCGAACGCGTGCAGAAATACGACTACAGCGCCCCGATCTTCGTCGAGAAGCTGGTGCTCTACGTGCGCCGCGACAAGCCGCGGGCGTTCGCGGGCGTGCCCGACCTCGCGGGGCTGCGCATCGGCGTGATCCGCGGCTGGAGCTACGGCGACGCCTTCGACGCCGCGCGCCGCGGCGGCCACCTGCAGGCCGAGGAAGTGGCCAGCGACGCGCAGAACTTCAGCAAGCTGGAGCAGAAGCGGCTCGATGCGATCGTCGCGGTCGAACAGGCCGGCACGGCGCAGCTGGCCAGCGGGCAGTACCCGTCGGTGATCGCGCTGCCGACGCCGCTGGCCGTCAATCCGACGCACCTGGCGTTCAACAAGTCCGCCAACAAGCGTGCGCTGCTCCAGCGCTTCGACCGCGCGCTCGACGCGATGCGCCGTTCGGGCGAGCATGACCGGCTGGTCGAACGAGCGCTGCTCAGACACTGATGCTCGGGCGCTGGCTGCCGCTGCAACAAGGCCTGCTGCACGGCAACGGGCTCGCGCGCCGGGTGCTGGTCTACGTGGTGCTGTTCAGCTCGGCGATCACCGCGCTGATCACGGCGGCCGAGCTCTACGCCGGTTATCGGCGCGACCTGCGGGCGATCGACAGCGCGTTCGAATTTGTCGGCGCGAACTACCTGCCCTCGCTGACCAACAGCGTCTGGAACGTCGACGACATCCAGGTGCAGAGCCAGCTCGACGCGCTGGCCAGCCTGCCCGACGTGGAGTACATCGCGATCCTCGAGGACGGCCAGACGCGCTGGTTTGCCGGCCGGGCGGTGTCGCTGCGCACGCGGGAGATGATGGTGCCGCTGGTGCGCGGCAGCGGCCCCGGCGGCCAGACCATCGGCCAGCTGCGCATCGTCGCCAGTGTCGACCGCGTGCTCGGCCGCGTCTGGGCGCGGCTGGCCGAGGTGCTGCTGGCCAACGCGGTGAAGACGATGCTGGTGGCCGGCTTCCTGCTGGTGTGCTTCCAGGTGCTGATCACCCAGCACCTCGCGAAGGTGGCCCGCTTCGTGCGCGGCATCGACCTGCAGGACCCGGCGGCGCTGCTGCGCCGGCTGGAGCTCGACCGCCGCGAGCGCGGCCGCTGGCGGCCCGACATCCTGGACACCGTCGTCGAGGCCACCAACGGCCTGCTGCGTTCGCTGCACGAGGCGCGCCAGCGGCTGGTGCTGTCGCAGGCGGAACTGGCCGAGAGCGAGGCGCGGCTGCGGCTGGGCCTGGAGGCGGCCGGCGCCGGGCTGTGGGACTGGGACATCGTGCACGCGCGGCTGTACCTGGGGCCGGACTGCCTGCGCATCCTCGGCCGCGAGACCTCGGCCGAGGCCGCCGGCCCGCGCCAGCACGACTACGCCTACTGGGAGGCGCAGATCCATCCCGACGACCTTGCCCAGGCCCGTTCGGCGATCAGGCGGCACTTCGAGGATTCGCGGCCGGAGGCGCGCTTCACCGTCGAGATGCGCATGCGCAACGACCTGGGCGACTGGCGCTGGATGTCGTGGCGCGGCCGGCTCGTCGAGCGCGATGCGCGCGGCGCGCCCCGGCGCGCGGTCGGCACCATGGCCGACATCCACCAGCGCAAGCAGGCCGAATCCGCGGTGCTGGAAGTCAACCGCCAGCTGGAGGCGCGCGTGCGCGAGCGCACGCAGGCGCTGGAGCAGGCGCGCGACGAGGCCGAGCGCGCCAGCCAGGCGAAGAGCGAGTTCCTGTCGCGCATGAGCCATGAGCTGCGCACGCCGATGAACGCGATCCTCGGCTTCGCGCAGCTGATGAACCTGTCGAACGCCGACCCGACGCTGCAGCGCTGGTCGGCCGAGATCGAGCATGCCGGCGAGCACCTGCTGAAGCTGATCGACGAGTTGCTGGACCTGTCGCGCATCGAGGTCGGCAAGCTGCAGGTGCACCTCGACCCGGTGCTCCTCGCGCCGCTGCTGCACGACGCGGTGGGCATCGTGCAGGCGGCGCTGCCGCGGCAGAAGGTGCAGTTCGACGTGCGGCCGGAAGCGTCGCTGCCGGCGGTGTCGGCCGATCCGCTGCGGCTGAAGCAGATCCTCGTCAACCTGCTGTCGAACGCGGTGAAGTACACGCCGGGCGGCGGGCGCATCGTGATCGGCGCGCAGCCGCTGGCCGACGGCCGTGTGCGCGTCTCGGTCACCGACCAGGGCCTGGGCATCCCGAAGGACCGCCTCGACCGGCTGTTCCAGCCCTTCGAACGCCTGGGCCGCGAGGACACCGCGATCGAAGGCACCGGCGTCGGCCTGTCGCTGAGCAAGCGGCTGGCCGAGCTGATGGGCTGCGAAATGGGCGTCGACTCGGTCGAAGGCCGGGGCTCGACCTTCTGGATCGACCTGCTGCCGGCCGCGCCGCCGGTGGCCGCGCCGGCGGCCGTCAGCAGCGATGCGGCGCCGCTGGAGCCGCAGCGCGGCCTGCGTGTGCTCTACGTCGAGGACAACCCGACCAACCGCACGTTGATGGAAGCCTTCTTCCAGACCCAGCCGGCCTGGCGGCTGCTGCTGGCCGAGGACGGCGAGCGGGGCCTGGCCGCCGCGCGCGCCGAATCGCCCGACGCGATCCTGCTCGACCTGCACCTGCCGGGCATCGATGGCTACGAGGTGCTGCGCGCGCTGCGCGAATCGCCGCAGACCGTGGACATCCCGGTGATCGCGCTGACGGCCGATGCCAAGGCCGACGAGCGCGAGCGCGGCCTGCTGGCCGGCTTCGCGCAGTACATCACCAAGCCGGTGAAGTTCGGCGAGCTGGCCGCCGCGCTCGATCGCCTGGCCGCTGAAATGGCGCGTTAGGCGTTCAGGTTGCCGCGGCGACCTCCACGGCCACGCCCGACAGCACCGCATTGCCCGACAACGGGTCGTAGAGCGACTCGTCGAGCACCGCGTTGAGGTTGGCGCCCGGCCGTTCGGCGGCGACGGCGAGCTGCGACCCGTCGAGGTGATGGCCCCAGCCGTGCGGCAGGCTGACCACGCCGCGCATCATCGCGTCGCTGATCGCCACCGGCGCGCTGATCGCGCGGCCGGCCCGCTTCACTTCGGCCAGCGCGCCGTCGGAAAGCCCTAGGCGCTGCGCGTCGTCCGGATGCATCAGCAGCGTGCAGCGCAGCGGGCCCTTGGCCAAGGTCGGCAGGTTGTGCATCCAGCTGTTGTTCGAGCGCAGCTCGCGGCGGCCGATGATGCTCATCGGCGCGGCGCCGCTGCGGTCGAGCTCGGCATCGAGATCGGCGACGGCGCGCGGCAGGTCGGCCAGCAGCGGTGCGGGCGCGAGCTCGATCTTGCCGTTGGGCGTGCGCAGCATCTCGGGCAGACGCGGCTGCAGCTCGCCGAGGTCGATGCCGCCCGGTGCGTCGGCGACCTTCGCGAGGTTCAGGCCGTCGGGCTTCAGGCCGAAGCGATCGCCGTAGGGCCCGGCGCGCAGCGCGAGGTCGACGAGGCGCTCGGGTCCCTGCCAGCGGCTCACCGCGGCCATCACGGCGGGGGTCTGCTCGCCGGCGAGCTTGCGCACGTCGTCGGCGGTGAGCTCGTCGTCCAGCGCCTGCAGGTCGGCGTTGGCGCCAAGCCCCTTCAGGATCGCCGTCAGCCGCAGCAGGTTCTGCCATTCGGCCGGCTGGCCCTCGTCGCGCGCAAACACCGGGGCGCTGTAGCGCGCATGGTTGCGCCAGCTCATCTGCGGGAAGGCGACGTCGTAGTGGCCGTCCTGCAGTGGCGAGACGCCCGGCAGCACCACGTCGGCGTGGCGCGATGTCTCGTTGAGGTAGATGTCGACGCTGACCATGAAGTCGAGCGCGTCGAGCGCCTTCGACAGCCGCGGCCCGTTCGGCGCCGACAGCACGGGGTTGCTGGCGATCGTGATCAGCGCGCGCACCTGGCCCGCGCCGCCGGTCTCGATCTCCTCGGCCAGCTTGACCATCGGCAGCTCGCCGAAGACCTCCGGCGCGCCGGAGACGCGGCTGGCGTGGCGGCCGGTGATGATGCCGCGGCCCTTGCCCGGCGGGCCCATCGTATTGGGACCGAAGGCCGCGGCCTTCGAGAACATCGCGCCGCCCGGCTCGTCGAGGTGGCCGGTGACGGTGTTCAGCGCATCGATCAGCCATTGCGACAAGGTGCCGAAGGCCTGCGTGCAGGTGCCGATGCGGCCGTAGACGACACCGCGCTCAGCGTCGGCCAGCTCGCGCGCCAGCGTGCGGATGGTGTCGGCCGGGATGCCGCAGCGCGCGGCCGCGCGTTCGGGCGTGAAGGGGGCGACCGCCTGCTGCAGCGCGTCGAGCCCGGCCACCAGCGGTTCCAGCCGGCCCAGGCGCACGCGGCCCTCGGCGAACAGGGTGTTCAGCATCGCGGCGAGCAGGTGAACGTCGGTGCCGGGACGGATGAAGTGGTGCTCGTCGGCGGCGTCGGCGGTCTCGGTGCGGCGGGGGTCGATCACCACCAGCTTGCCGCCGCGCGCGCGCAGCGCCTTGGCCTTGCCGCGGAAGTCGGGCACGGTCCACAGGCTGCCGTTGCTGGCGATCGGGTTCGCGCCGAGCACCAGCATGTAGTCGGTGCGCACGATGTCGGGCACGGCGATCGAGAACAGCGTGCCGAACATCAGGCCGGCCTGCAGGTGCTTGGGCATCTGGTCCAGCGTGCTGGCCGAGTACAGGTTCTTCGTGCCGGCGGCGCGGGCCAGCCGCGCGAAGTACAGCAGCAGCCCGGCCTTGTGCGCCGCCGGGTTGCCCACCGTCAGCGCCAGCGCGTCGCGGCCGTGCGCCGCGAGGATCGGCGGCAGCCGGCGCTCGATCTCGGCGAAGGCCTCGTCCCAGCTCACCGGCACATGGCGGCCGTCGCGCTTGACCAGCGGCTGGCGCAGGCGGTCGGGGTCCTCGTGCAGGTCCTTCAGCGCCACCGCCTTCGGGCAGATGAAGCCGTGGCTGAAGACGTCGCTCTCCAGGCCGCGGATGGCCACGACCTTGCGGCCTTCGGTGCGCACCTCGAGGCCGCAGCAGGCCTCGCACAAGGGGCAGATGCGGTAGTGGGTCTGGGGGCTGGTCATCGGTTGCTCCTGCGTCAGGTCGACCTTATCGCCGGGCAAGCCGGGCTTGTCCGTCACGCAGGCGACGGTAGCGCCGTTCGCGGGCGCGGGCGATGACCTGGCAGGTAAAGGCGGAATTGGCCGCGAGCGGGACTGCCCGGGCGGCGTTTCAGTCGCCCGACAGCACCGCCGCCTGCTTGCGCGTGCGGCCGTTGCGCCAGACGCTCAAGGTCACCGTGTCGCCGGGCTGGTGCTTCTCCAGCAGCGTCAGCATGTCGTCGAGGCTGCGCACCGGCTCGTCGTTGATCGCGGTGATCACGTCGCCGCCGATGATGCTGCCGTCGGCCGCACGCGCGAAGGGCTGCAGGCCGGCCTTCTCGGCCGGGCCGCGGGGCGTCACCTGCAGCAGCGCGACGCCTTCGGGCAGGCGCAGCGCGCGGTGCACCTGCTCGGGCGCGGCGGAGACGCCGAGCGCCGGCCGGCTGATGCGGCCATCGCGGATCAGCCGCGGCACGATGCGGTTCACTTCATCGACGGGGATCGCGAAACCGATGCCGGCGCTGGCGCCCGACGGGCTGTAGATCGCGGTGTTCACGCCGATCAGCCGTCCCGCCGAGTCGAGCAGCGGACCGCCCGAGTTGCCCGGGTTGATCGCCGCATCGGTCTGGATCACGCCGCGGATCGTGCGCTGGTTCACCGAGTCGATCTCGCGGTTCAGCGCGCTGACGATGCCGGTGGTGAGCGTCTGGTCCAGGCCGAAGGGGTTGCCGATCGCGTAGACGCGCTGGCCCACCTGCAGGTCGCGGCTGGTGCCCACCGGGATCGGCTGCAGCTTCTCGCGCGGCAGCGTGATCTTCAGCACCGCGAGGTCGCGGTCGGGGAAGGCGCCGACCAGCGTCGCGCGGTGGGTCGACTGGTCGGCCAGCGTCACCCGCGCGGCATCGGCGCCCTGGATGACGTGGAAGTTGGTGACGACATGGCCCTGGGTGTCCCAGACGAAGCCGGTGCCGGTGCCGCGCGGCACCTGCTGCACGCTGCGCGAGAAGAAGTCGCGCGAGACCTCGAGCGTCGTGATGTGCACGACCGACGGTGACAGGCGCTTGAAGAGATCGATGTTCGCCAGTTCGTCGGCACCCAGCGGCCCGCGCGGCGTCACCGCGCGTGAGGGCGGATCGCTGCGCGCGCCGGGCGCCTCGCGCTGGGCCTGGCCGTCGCACGCCAGCGCGAGCAGCGCGGCGGCCCCGATCAACAACGCCGGAAGACGCATGCTCAACTCACGATGTAGGCGGCGGCCGCCGTGGCGATCAACGTGCATTCGTCGTTGACCAGCCGCATCTGCGTCGAGCCGACGCGGCCGCCGAGGCGCATCACCTCGGCGCTGGCGACGAAGTGTTTGCCCATGCCCTGGCGCAGGAAATCCACGCGCAGGTCGATCGTGCCCATCTTGACGAAGCGGTGCATCACCTGGTCGGCCGTCTCGTCGAGGTGCTTGTCGGCGATCGCCAGCATCAGCGCGCAGCCGCCCATCGCGTCGAGCGTGGCGGAGATAACGCCGCCGTGCAGCCGGCCGTAGTGGTAGTGGCCGACGAGCTCGGGCCGCATGTCGAAGCGCACCAGGAACTCCGGCCGCAACTGGTGCACCTTCAGCCCGAGCACCTGGTTGAACGTGATCTTTTGCTCGACCAGCGCGACCAGCTCGGCATCGAGCTTGGCTTGTTCGGCATCGCTGCGGCGGTCCAGGGTGGTGGCAGAGGTCATGGGCGCGAAGCATAGCGTCGGCGCGGACGGCGCTTGCCGCTCAAGCCGGCGCCGGCATTGCCGAAACCACCAGGATGAAACGCCTCACCCCCCTGGCTTTCCTGATCGTGCTCGCCGGCAGCGGCTGGGCCTGCGCCTTCGCGGCCATCGGCCTCGGGCTGTTCGCCGGCGTGCAGGACATCGCGGCGATCGCCATCGTCTTCGCCGTGTTCGGCTTCGCCGGCGGCGCGGCCAGCACCGCCCTGCGCATCGCCTTCGAGCATGCGTTGCCGCTCGACATCGCGGCCAAGCTGCGCGGACGAGTGGTCGACGACGACGCCGACTCGGCGCCGGCCACCGTGTCGCCGGGCGCGAGCGCCTTCGGTGCCTGACTCGGTGCCTGACTCGGTGTCTGGGGCCGAACGCTTGAAGAACCACGCGAACGAGGGAGCCATCTGAATGATCCAGGTGCAGATTGCATCGATGCTCGAGCGCAGCGGCGTGTCCGCCGTGCGCTGGGTGCTGGTCGATCCGGACGAGGCGGCCCGCACCGCGGCCCCCGTCGCGTCGGCCGCGTCGGCACGGGCCGAACCCGCGCTGCCGGTGCCGCAACTCGGCCGGCCCGTGCGCCGCGTCAGCCTCGGCGTGCGCGTCGCGTCGGCCGTCGTGCTGCTCAGCGCGCTGGGCGGCGCCTGGAGCGTCGCGACCGCGCTGCAACCGGTGGCTGAGCCGGCGGTGCAGGCCGTGCCGAAGGCAGGTGCGCGATGAACGCCCGCAGCGAAAGCGCCCTGTTCTGGGACGACGAGCAGGCGCTGCTCGGCCTGCAGGTGCGTGCCTTCTTCTTCGATCCGGCGATCGTCGATGCCCGCGGCGACTGGGTCGACCGCGCGTTGCCCGTGCTGGCGCCGACCCGGCCGACGCCGCTGCACGCGCCGGGTGAACGTGGCCAGTACGCCATCTCGGAGCTGCTGGCGCATCCCGATGCGGTGTTCGAGCACGGCAACGGCCTGTTGTGCCTGACCGATCGCAGCGAGGACCGCCGCGACCACGATCCGTCCGCCTGGACCCGCCAGGTGCGCGGCGATGCGCTGGTGCAGGCCGTCGTCGCCGCGATCGCGGTGGCCGGCCAGCGCCAGCTGCCGACGGTCGCGCTGCTGCGCTGCCACAACGCGCTGTACCAGATCGATCCGAGCCCCGCGGCGCTGGAATGCATCGCGACGAGCATCGTGCCGGCACAGCGCTACTGCGGCCAGACCGGCCCGGTCAGCGTGCAGCAGCTGGCGGCCTACTGCGAGCCGCGGTTGCGCGGCCTGCCGGCCGGCGCCGCGGCGAGCACCGTGGCGCTGACGACCGGCGTTCAGTGCGACATCGCGTTCGCCGACACGACGCCGTCGGTGGCGGGCATCGCCGAGTCCTGATCCGGCACGCCGGCCAGCGGCGCTCCCGCCGGGTCCAGCGCCCAGCCCTCCGTGGCTTGTGACGCGCTGTGCCAGCGCTGGCTCGCGCCGAGCAGGCCACGGCGCGCGGCGCGCTGCAGCAGGCGCTCGCAATCGGCTTCGTCGAGCAGCGTCGCCAGCCGCGCCCAGCGGCGCTGCACCAGCGCGTCGTGCCACGCGGACTGCATCGCCGAGCGCATCGCATCGTCGTCCAGCACCGGCCCGGCGGCCATGCGCCGCGCCAGCAGCGTGTGCATGAAGACCTGGAAGGCCTGGCGTGCGGCGCTCGAGGGCATCAGCGCCGCCAGCGCGACGAGGCGGCGTGCATAACCGGCCTGGCAGAACTGCAGCGTCAGCATCACCTGCAGCGCCTGCACCGGGTTCAGCACGCGCACGCGGTTCGGCGGCAGCACGACCAGCGGCAGCGCGGCGGCTTCGGCATGCGGCAGCGGCGTCGCGAAGCTGGCCAGCACCGCGAGGCGGCGCCATTGATCGCCGTCGAGGCCGTGGAACTGCGGCTGCTCGCCGGCATCGATGCGCTCGGCATAGCTCAGCGCGGCGCGGCAGTCGTGGCCGGCCAGCGCCTGGCGGGCGACGTTCGACAGCATCGCGAGGTTGCCGGCCGCGTAGGCGGCGCGGCCGTTCAGGCGCTCGATGACCGAGGCGTCGGCGGCCTCGTCGTCGCGGCCGAGCGCCTGGCAAGTCACCGGGCAACGGGCCACTTCGAGCTGCGCCAGGAAATGGGGCGTCACCTGCACGCTCTCGAAGGCCTGGCCTCGCTGCCAGGCCGCCAGGCGCAGCTGCAGCCAGCGGCGCACGGCGGGGCTGGGCTTCAGGGTGCGGCTGCCGAAGCTGGCGCGGCCGGCGCTCCAGCCCTGGCGCACCGGGTTGTCGGCATGCAGGTGCGCGACCGGGGGCGTCAGCCGGTAGTGGGCGAAGTCCCAGCCGATCTCGAAGGCCGTGTCGTCGATGCCGGCCGGGCGAGGGCGGCGCTGACCCCGGGCTGCCGGCGTGGTGGCGGGGGCGAGGGCGACGGGCGTATCGAACAGGAAGGCGGCTTGCGACATGGCGATCCTCTGCGGTGGCGGCGCCGAGACGACCTCGGCATGGACGGCAGTGTGAAAGTTCAGTGGCTCATGACGTGAGCCACCGCGGAACGATCTTTCGATCGGCGCTGACACACGGTGGCTCACGATTTGAGCCACCGGCGTGCTAGCGCAGCCGCAGGCCCGGCGCCGCGGTACATTCAGCCCCATGGCCCTGCACACCGCCCGCCTCTACAAGATCGAGAGCCTGATCAAGCAGCGCGGCCACGTCAGCATGGCCACGCTGCTCGAAGAGCTGGAGGTCTCGCGCGCGACGCTCAAGCGCGACCTCGAATACCTGCGCGACCAGCTCGGCGCGCCGATCGAGTACGACCGCGACGTCAACGGCTACCGCTTCGGCGCCGAATACCGCGGCCAGAAGCACGAGCTGCCCGGGCTGTGGTTCAACGAGCGCGAGCTCTACTCGCTGCTGATGGCCCACCAGCTGCTGAGCGAACTGGACAGCGAGGGCCTGTTGTCGCGCCACCTGCAGCCGCTGCTCGACCGCATCCACGAGCTGCTGGGGCCCGAGGGGCAGACGCAGTCGCGCGCGCTGATGCGCCGCGTGAAGATCGTCGGCGCGCTGAAGCGGCCGGTGGCCAGCGAGTTCTTCGAGCGTGTCGGCGAGGCGCTGCTGCGGCGGCGCCGGCTGTACATGCGCTACTCGACGCGCGGCCGCGGCGGCGCCAGCAGCGAGCGCGAGGTTTCGCCGCAGCGCCTCGTGCACTACAAGAACACCTGGTACCTCGATGCCTGGTGCCACACGCGCGAGAAGCTGCTGCGCTTCGCGCTCGACGCAATGCAGCAGGCGCGCGTGCTCGACGCGCGCGCGAAGGACGTCGCGATGAAGCAGGTCGAGGCGGAGATGGATGCCGGCTACGGCGTCTTCGCCGGCGGCACCGCGCAGTGGGCGACGCTGCGCTTCTCGCCGCAGGCCGCGGCCTGGATCAGCCGCGAGGAATGGCACCCCGAGCAGCGCGGGCGCCGGCTCGACGACGGCAGCTACGAGCTCGAGCTGCCCTATGTCGACGAGACCGAGCTGGTGATGGACCTGCTGCGCCAGGGTGAGCAGGTGCGCGTGCTGGCGCCGGCCTCCTTGCAGCAGGCGGTGCGGCGCCGGCTCGAGGCCGCGCTGCGCCAGTACCCGATCGAGCACGGCGAGGAGGCCCGCGCATGACGACGATCCCGATCTACCGTGTCGATCCGGACGTGCGCCGTGCCGGCACGCTCGACGCCGCGTTCTACCGCGACGAAGCCGCTTATGCAGCGGCGCTGGAGACCGTCTTCGCGCGCAGCTGGCAATGGATCGGCGATCTGCGGGATGTCGCCGCGCCCGGCACGCTGGCGCCGCGCTGGCTGCTGCCGGGCAGCCTCGACGAGCCGATCCTGCTATCGCGCGATGCGCGCGGCCAGTTGCGCTGCCTGTCGAACGTCTGCACGCACCGCGGCAACATCCTCGTTCACGAGTGCACCCGCGCCGAGCAGATCCGCTGCGGCTACCACTCCCGGCGCTTCGATCTGGCCGGGCGCATGACCTTCATGCCCGAATTCCAGCAGGCCGAGTGTTTTCCGTCCGACAACGACCACCTGGTGCAGGTGCCGTTCGAGGACTGGCACGGCCTGGGCTTCGCCAGCGTCAAGCCGGCCGCGCCACTGGCCGAGGTGTTCGCCGAGATGGAGTCGCGCATCGGCTGGCTGCCGCTGCGCGACTGGCGCCACGACCCGTCGCGCGACCGGTCGTTCGAGTTCGATGCGCACTGGGCGCTCTACGTCGAGAACTACCTCGAAGGGCTGCACATCCCGTTCCTGCATGCGGGGCTGATGCAGACGCTGGACTTCAACCAGTACAGCTACGAGCTCGGCCGCTACGCGAACCTGCAGCTGGCGCTGGCCAAGCCGGGCGAGCCGGCGTTCGCACTGCCGGCGGACAGCATCGACGCCGGCAAGTCGGTGGCCGCCTACTACTGGTGGGTGTTCCCGAACCTGATGCTGAACTTCTACCCCTGGGGGCTGTCGCTGAACCAGGTGCAGCCGCTCGGGCCGGGCCGCACGCGCGTGGTCTTCCGCAGCTACGTCGGCGATGCGTCGCGGCTGGGCACCGGCGCCGGCGGCGACCTCGACCGCGTGGAGATGGAGGACGAGGCGGTCGTCGTGCAGGTGCAGCGCGGCGTGCGCTCGCGCTTCTACCGCGGCGGGCGTTATTCGCCCACGCGCGAGCAGGGCGTGCACCACTTCCACCGCCTGCTGGCCGAGCACCTTGCAGACTAGGATCGCTGCGTGAAGACGCTGCTGATCGTCTACCACACGATGACCGGCGGCACCCGCCAGATGGCCGGGGCCGCGGCGGCCGGCGCGGGCGACGAAGCCGGTGTGGCGGTGCGTCTTCAGACCGCCGTGCAGACCCAGCCCGCGGACCTGCTGGCGGCCGACGGCTACCTCTTCGCGACGCCGGAGAACCTGGCCGCGATGGCCGGCCTGATGAAGGACTTCTTCGACCGCTGCTACTACCCCGCGCTCGGGCAGCTGAACGGCCGGCCGTACGCGGCGCTGATCTGCGCCGGCAGCGACGGGCAGGGTGCGCTGCGCCAGCTCGAGCGCATCGCCACCGGCTGGCGCCTCAAGGCCGCCGCGCCGGGGCTGATCGTCTGCACGCACGCGCAGACGCCGGAACGCATCCTGGCGCCCAAGGTGATCGGCCCCGAGGACCTGGCGCGCTGCCGCGACACCGGCGCGGCGCTGGCGGCCGGGCTCGCGCTCGGCGTGTTCTGACCACGAACGGAGGGACGCTATGAGTTATGCCGCATTGAAGAAGCATGCCGCGACGCTGCCCGGGGCCACCGAGGACATCAAGTGGGGTTGCGACTGGGTAGCCTCGGTGGGCGGCAAGATGTTCCTCGTCGGCGGCCCCGAGCCGGGCCCGTGGAACGGCTGCTCCTTCAAGGTCGACGAGCACCGCTTCCTCGAGCTGACCGGCGTGCCGGGCATCATTCCGGCGCCGTACCTCGCGCGCGTCAAGTGGGTCAAGCTGCAGGAGCCGAAGGCGCTGCCGCTGGCCGAGCTGAAGGCGCTGGTCGAGCGCTCGCATGCGCTGGTGCTGGGCAGCCTGACGAAGAAGCTGCAGCGCGAGATCCTCGGCGGTTGAATCGCCGTCACGGCGCGATGCCGGCGCGCTTCAAGGTCCACACCGTCCAGGCCAGCGGCAGCGCGAGCAGCGCGAAGGCGGTGCCCAGCGAGCCGCTGGCCGTGCCGATCGCGCCGAACAGCGGCGGGCCGAGCACGACGCCGAAGTAGGTGAAGAACAGGCTGCCGGAGGTGGCGGCGGCGGCCTCGTCGTGCGTCACCAGCCGCGCGACGGTCGCCAGGTAGACGCCGTTCCAGCCGATCGCCGTCGCGCCGTAGGCGGCCAGCAGCCCCATCGCCGGCCACGGCGGCGTGGCCGGCGTGAGCAGCGCCATCGCGCCGCCCAGCAGCGCCATCGCCAGCGCCAGCCCGATCAGCGTGCGCGCGGCCCCGGCGCGGCCGTCGGCCACCCAGCCCCAGGCGATGCGGCCGGCCACGCCGCCGCCCTGCGCAACGGACAGCGCCACGCCGGCGGCGACCAGCGTCCAGTGCAGCTCCGCGGTCAGGAAGGTCACTGTGTACGAGGTCAGGCTGACCTGCACCGCCGAGAACACCAGCGTGCACAGCGCGATGCGCCGAAGCACCGGATGCGCGAGCACGCGGCGCACCGGACCGGCCATGCGCGAGGGCGTCGGCCACGGCGCGGCCGGATCGCGCGCCGCATCGAGCACCCCGCGCAGCGGCTGCGCGAGCACGATGCCGAGCCCGCACAGCAGCGCCATCGCGGCCAGCATGCCGCCCATGCCGACGCGGCCCAGCAGCGGCGGCACCAGCAGTCCGGCGATGGCGCCACCCAGCGGCACGCCGGTCTGCTTGATCGAGAACACCAGCGCGTAACGCTCGGGGCGTGTCGTGCGGGCGAGCATCTCGGAGCTCGCCGGCGTCATCGGCCCGTAGCCCACCCCGATCAGCAGCGCGCCGGCCAGCGCCGCGGGCAGCTGCGGCAGGTTCATCAGCGCCAGGCCGAACGCGCAGCTGGCCAGCGCCGCCTGGCTGGTGCGCAGCGGTCCCCAGCGCCGCACCAGCGCCGCGCCCCACTGGCTGGAGAACATCGCGGCGAAGTAGACCAGCGCGATGTAGATGCCCACCGCCACGGCCTTCAGCTGCAGCGCGGCCAGCAACTGCGGTGCCGCCACGGTCGGTGCCAGCGCGGCCGCCGACGCCGCGGACTGCACCAGCAGCGTGACCGGCAGCGTCGCGCGGGCGGCGAACGGGGCGACAGGCGGCGGCATCGGCACATCATCCATCACCCGTGGGGTGACCGCGCCGCCGCGCTCGGCTACGCTGCGCTGCCTCGAGATCCGCGACCACACCCGCCATGTCCACCGACGCTGCGCCGCTGCGCGCCCTGCCGCCGGTCGTCGGCTACGCCGACTTCGATGTGCTGCACGACGACATCCCCCGCTGGCGCGCGCTGGTGGCGTCCTTCGCCGCACGCTACTCGGATGCGCCGTTCACGCCGATGGAAGAGGGCACCGTGCTCGTCGGCCTGCTCGGCGACGAGCTGGTCTTCAAGCTCTACCCGCCGTTCCTGCGCGATCACTTCGAGTTCGAGGCGGCGATGCTGCCGCGCCTGCACGGGCGCCTGAGCGTGCCGACGCCGCGCCTGGTCGACCGCGGCGAGATCGACGGCTGGCCCTTCGTCGTGATGACGCAGCTGCCGGGCGCGCCGCTGACCACGACCTGGCCCGGCCTCGACGAAGCGGCGAAGTGCGCGGTGCTGTCGGCGATCGGACGGGTCGCGGCCGAGGTGCATGCCCTGCCGGTGGACGGCCAGCGTGCGCTGGCGCCGAGGTGGGCTGACTTCATCGAGCGCCAGCGCGCCGGCTGCCGGCGCCGGCAGGAGCGTGTCGGGCTGCCGCCGCAGCTGCTGGCGCAGCTCGAGCCCTTCATCGCCGGCGAGCTGCCCGGCGGCCCCGACGTGATGCTGACCGGCGAGTACACCCCGATGAACCTGCTGCACGGTCCGCAGGGCCTGGCCGGCATGTACGACTTCGGCGACGGCCTGATCGGCCTGGCGGGCTACGACTGGCTGGGGCCCTTGTGCTTCCTGGCGGCCGGCAGCCGCGAGCGTGTGGACGCGTACCTCGAAGGTTACGGCGCAGCACGCGACCGTCGCTGGCGCCTGCCCGCGCTGAGGATGCTGCTGCTGCACCGCTACAGCAACCCGCGGGCGCAGATCGCGCACCCGGGCTGGCAGGCGGCTCGCAGCTTCGAGGAGGTGGTGGAGCTGGTCTGGCCCTAGCCGCACGCGGTCGGCTAGAGTTCGCGCAGAAATCAATACAAGCGCCGTGCCCGCATCAACGGGATCGGGGAAGGCGCCAGGGAGGAGTTTCATGAACACCATCCAGTCGTTCAGGCTGGTTTGCCTGGTGGGCGCGCTGGCCGCCGTCGTCTGGTGGCTGCGCGACACGCCGCCGCTGCGCGAGCTGGCCGCCCGGCTTCGCACCAGTGCGCCGGCCCAGTGGATCACGCAGCAGGGCGCGACGATCGAGCGTGAGGTCCGCCCGCCGGCCGCGAATGCTGCGCCGGGGGTTGCGGCCGCTGCGCTGCGCAAATGCATCGACGGTGCGCAGGTCACCTACACGAACGGCGACTGCCCGGCCGGCAGCCGTGCCCAGGCCGTGAGCGGCGGCACGATCACCGTGCTGCCCGCGACGCCCGTGCCGGCACCTCCGCCCGGGGCGGTGGCCTCGGGCAGCGTGATGTCGGAGCTCGCGGGCGTGAAGCCAGGCGAACCGACGCTGAAGGACAAGTACCTGGACCAGGTCAAGTGATCGGCGGTCGCGGGGTCACGGCCGGGCTGCCGGTCGATGCGGCGGCGCTCGGTGCCCACCGGCCGGCCGTCGCGCGGGCGGGGTTCGTGCGCACGCTGGTGAGGGCGCATTGGCGCGGCGAGCTGGCGCTGGGCACCAGCCTCGGTGGGTGTTGCGCGCTGGTCGGCGGGCTCGCCGCTCTCGTCGCGGCGGCGCTGGCGGGCTGGCCCGATGTGGCGACCGTTGCGTCGCCGCGCTGGCCGGCGCTGGCCCTGCTGTCGGGCTGGCCGCTGGCGCTGCTGGTGCAGAGCTGGGGCATCGCCGGCGCGTGGCGCAGCGCCACGCGCACGGCGCTTGACGACCCGCGGCTGCGCCGCGCCACGTTCGCCGCCCGCCTGGTCATCGCGTCGTGGGCGCTGGTGCTGCTGGCCTCGACGGCGCTGCACTTCGTGCCGCGTCTGCCGTCCTTGCTGTCGCTGGCGATCGGGCGTGATCCGGCCGGCCCGATCAGTGTCAGCGCCTCGCCCGACGGCCGCCGCGTGCGCCTGCAGGGGCCGTTGAGCGCCGGTGCGGCCGAGCAGGTGCAGCGGGTCCTGGAGGTCACGCCGCAGGCCCGCCTGCTCGAGCTCGACGTGCCCGGTGGGCGGCTGCACGACGCCTTGCAGATTGCCGCCTTGATCCGGGATCGCGGCTGGACCACGCGCATCACCGGCCACTGCATCGATGCCTGCGTGCCGGTATTCCTGGCCGGCGCGTTGCGCCAGGCGCTGCCCGAAGCCCAGCTGGCGATCCGGCGTCCGCCGCCGGCGGCGTTCAATCCGTTGCTCAGGCAGCTCATACGCCGGCGGCTGGCGGTGCTGCACGAGCAGGCGGGCCTGCCGGCGGCCTTCGTGCGCAAGTCGCTGGCCATGCCGATCGGCACGCCGTGGCGGGCGGGACGCGAGGAGTTGTCGGAGATGGGCGCGCTGCATGGGCCGCGGCATCCGCTGGACGTCGACGTGCCGATGCCGCGCGCGGCGACGGTCGCCGACGTCGCCGACGCGCTGCGTTCCGGCCTGGTCTGGCCGCTGCTCGAGCGGCGCGTTCCGGGCCTGATCGACGCCGCCGCTGCGCGCTGGCTGGCCGCGCGCGACGCCGGCCTGCAGGGCGACGCGCTGATGGAGGCCACGCAGGCCGGCATCGACGAGTTGATCCCCCGGCTGCTCGGCCAGTCCGGGCCCGCGCTGCGCGAGCAGTACGTCGAGTTGCTGGCGCAGCAGATCGCCGCGGCGGGCGAGCTGGGTTTCACTGGCTGCGGGCAGCTGCTGTCCGGTGCCGCGACGGCGCGGCGCGCGATGCCGCGCGAGCTGGCCGTGCGCGAAGCGGCGTGGCTGGTCGATGCCTCGGCCGAGCCGGACATGCAGGCCGCGCGCGGCCCCACGGCGCTCGAAGCCGAGGTGGTGCGGCGCACGCTCGGGCCGCGCGCGCCGGGCCAGCTGCTGGCGCTGCGCCATCCGGGCGAGGTCGGGTGGCCGCATTGCGAGCGCGCGGCCGCACTGATCGCCGAGGTCATGAAACTGCCGCCGCCGGAAAGGCGGCTCGCGATCCGCTTGATCGCCGCGCGCTCCTAGCGCGACAGATGAGCGTGGTCGCCGATCAGCCGGTATTGCCGCGGAACCAGTTCATCTTGCGCCGCGGCAGCAGGTAGTCCAGCTCGTCCTCGCTGCGCTCCTGCATGCGCAGCGCCTTGTCGACCTTCAGCTGCTGTGCGGTCTCGGGTTCGGCGAGGTCGAGGATCAGCGCTTCTCGGCGCGGGGTGTCCGGATCGTAGATCAGCACCTGCGGACACAGGCGCGCCGACGGCGGCGCGGTGGCCACCACGACGCCGATGCGGCTGTCCGACAGCAACACCAGCGTGCCCGGCGGGTAGATGCCCATCGTGCGGATGAACTGCTGCAGCAGCGTCTCGTCGAAGCCGCCGCGCTCGCGCGCCCACATCACGCCCAGCGCCTCGAAGGGCGAGACGGCCAGGCGGGGGTCGACCGGATTGGCCAGGTTGTCGAAGCGGTTGGTGATGGCGACGATCTTCGCCGCGCGCGACATCTGCGCCACCTTCAGGCCATGGGGGTAGCCGCTGCCGTCTTCGCGCACGTGGTGGTACAGCGCCACTTCGGCCGCACCGGGCGGCACGGCGGCACCGGTGGCGGCCATGGCCTGCAGGCGGTCGTGGCCGGCCTTCGCATGCAGCTGGAAGGCCGCTTCCTCGTGGCGGTTGCGCGCCGGGTTGCGCAGGATGGACGGGTTGATGCTGTGGTGGCCGATGTCGTGCAGCAACGCGGCGGCGCCGATCTGCTCGATCTCGGCCTCGGGCAGCTCGAGGTGCTTGGCCAGCAGCAGCGACAGGGTCATCACCGACAGCGCATGCGCCACCTCGCCCTGGCTCTTCGCCTTGTCGGCGATCAGGATGATGGCCGAGCTCGGGTCGGCCAGCAGCGAGTGCGCCGACTCGTTGGCCACCGTGCGCATCGCGCCCATGCTCTCGGCAGGCCGCGCATCGAGCTGCTTGAAGGCGCCGGCCGTCTGCTCGGCTGCGGACATGTACTGCTTCTGGACCAGGTCGAGCCGCGCACGCATGTCGGCCATCACCTTCGCGCGCTGCGCCTTCGCGGCGCGCTGGGCTTCCTGCTTCTGGCGCAGCAAGGTCAGCTCGAGCTCCTTGGCCGGATCGGGTGCCGGCGCGGCCGCCTTCGGCGGGGGCGCCGGCATCACCTTCGAGCGCTTGGCATCGGCGAACACGCCGACGCCCAGCGCGTTGATCTCGCGCACCTGGTCCTCCGTCGTCACCAGGAAGCTCGAGCTGAGGAACGGATGGTCGAGCCACGACAGCGGGATGCGCACGTAGACGCCGACCCGCACCTGCGACGGATCGATCGCCAGTTCGCCGGGCTTGGCCTGTGGCTTCGTCACGTGAGGTTCTCCTGAGGTTCGGGCAACGCATGCCGCTGGCGCAGCAGCGTCTCGAGGCAGTGCTCGCGGATGCCGTAGAAGCGCTTGAGCTCGTCGATCTGCGACAGCACGGGCGCCGGCGCGGCCGGGTGCGCACGCTTGACCGCGAGGATCATCTTGTTCTTGTTGGTGTGCTCCAGCGAGATGAACTCGAACACCTGCGTGTGATAGCCGCAGGCCTCGAGCCACAGCGCACGCAGGCCGTCGGTCAGCATCTCGGCCTGCTGGCCCAGGTGCACGCCGTGCTGCAGGATGGGCTTCAGCGGATGCGGCTGCAGCAGCTGCGGGCGGATCTGCTTGTGGCAGCACGGCGAGCACAGGATGATGCTGGCGCCGCCGCGCAGGCCGAGGTCGATCGCCAGGTCGGTCGCGGTGTCGCAGGCGTGCAGCGCGATCATCACGTCCAGCGGCTGCGGCTGCCACCGGGCGAGGTCGCCCTGCTCGAAGTGCAGGCCCTGCAGGCCGAGCTTCGCGGCGGCCGCGTTGCCGAGCGCCACCATGTCCGGCCGCAGCTCGACGCCGGTGACGTCGGCGGCAAGGCCGCGCTGGGTGGTCAGCCAGTCGTGCACGCCGAAGGTCAGGTAGCCCTTGCCGCTGCCGAAGTCCATCACCCGCAGCCGCTGCGCGTCCTTCAGCGGCGAGTCCTCGAGCGCGTGCGCGAAGACCTCGACGAACTTGTTGATCTGCTTCCACTTGCGCGCCATCGCAGGCACCAGCTGGTGTTCGGCGGTGGTGACGCCGAGCTCGGCGAGGAAGGGGCGCTCGAGGGACAGCCAGCGCTTCTTCTCGCGGTTGTGCGCAGCGGGTGCGGCGGCCGGCCCCGGCGTGTCGCCGGCCGGGGTGCGGCGATGCAAGGTGGCCTGGCCGCGCTGCGTGATCACCAGCTCCAGCTCGGCGCCGTCCAGGTGCAGGTGCGCATGGCGAAAGCCCTGGGCGCCGAGCAGCTGCGCCAGCAGCGCCGGCAGCTCCGCCGGCGCCTGGTTCTTCGTGATGTCCTTGGTCGCGTGCCGGTAGACCAGCTGCAGCTGGACCTCGCCGCGCAGCGTTACCGGGCGCAGCAGCACGCGCTGCAGCGAAGTGTCCGGTCCGCGGTACTTGGCGAGCGATCCGCGCAGCAGCGTGCCGTCGGCCAGGGCGGCGAGCAGGTGCTCGATGAACTGCGGCAGGGCGGCGGCAGGGGTCGGTGGATCGGCGGGAGAACTCATGGCGTGCGCGGCCGGGCGGGGCGCTTCATTGTCGCCGTGGCGGCCGGGGGCTGTTTGAGCAGCGTCGCGAACAGGCGCTCGACGACCTCCTGCAGCGCCGCCTCGGCCGACCGGCCGTCGTGCTGTGCGCGCCAGTGCACCAGCGCGTTGAGCGCGCCGTTCAACGCCGCGGCCAGCGCCTCCGCGCGCTGCGTCGCGGCGGCGCCTTGCGGCTGCAACAGCGCCAGCACGGCCTGGCGCAGCTGCGCGAAGCCGTGGCTGTCGTCCAGCGCCTGCCACTCGGCGGCGCCGAGCACCGCGGGGGCATCGATCAGCAGCACCTGGCGCGGACCCGGCTGCGCGACCGCAGCGATCCAGGCCAGCGCGCCGGCGACGAGCTGCCGGGCCGGATCGGCGATGCCGTCGGCGGCCGCGTCGATGGCCTCCGCGAGGTCCGCATGCACCGCGTCGCAGACGGCGACGAAGAGGTCCCGCTTGTCGCGGAAGTGGTGGTACAGCGCGCCGCGCGTCAGCCCGGTGGCGGCGAGCAGGCCCTCGGTCGAGGTCTTCGCGTAGCCGTCGCGCTCGAACAGCCGGCGCGCCTCGGCGACCAGCCGGGCGCGCGACTGCAGGCCCTGCTCGATGCGGCGGTTCGGGCGCTGCGGACGGTCCGGCGCGGGTGCTTCCTTGTTTGACATACAGGCTGTACGTATCTACGATTCGATCAAGCATACAGTCTGTATGTAAGTCGTCGCGACCGTCAATCCGAGGAGACCACCGATGGCCCGCCTGCTGTCCGCCTACCCGTTGATCACCACGCCACAGCTCTTCGCCTGCCGCGACTTCTACCGGCGCCATTTCGGCTTCGAGGTCGGCTTCGAGGCGAGCTGGTTCGTCTGGCTGACCCGGGGCGCTGACGACGGTGCCGTCGCGCTCGCCTTCATGCACCCGGAGCATCCGTCGAGGCCGCCCGGCCCCGAGCCCTTCGACGGTCGCGGCCTGCTGCTGACGCTGCAGGTCGACGACGCGGAGGCCGAAGCCACGCGCCTGGCCGCCGCCGGCGTCGCCATCACCTACCCGCTGAGCACCGAGCCCTGGGGCCAGAAGCGTTTCCAGGTGATCGATCCGGCCGGCCTGGCACTGGACATCGTCGAGCAGGTCGAGCCCGCGGCGGGCTACTGGGCGCGCTACCCGGTGCCGGCCGGCGCCTGACGCGCCGGGGCGAATACCTGCCCGGGCCCGTTACGGCCGCGGCTTGAAACACCGCCGGACGGGTGCTAGGCTGTATATCCATACAGCACTTGCTGACCGCCGCAGCGTCCCGGGCCGGGCCTGCGGCGTTTCCCTTCCCGCGGCCCACGAGGATTTCCGCATGAGCACGAAGACGAAGAAGGTTCCCCCCATTCCCGCTGGCTACTCCAGCGTCACCCCGTACCTGACGATCAAGGGCGCCGCCGCCGCGATCGACTTCTACAAGAAGTCCTTCGGTGCCGAGGAAGTGATGCGCATGCCGATGCCCGACGGCTCGATCGCCCATGCCGAGATCCGCATCGGCGGCTCGGTGATCATGCTGCACGACGAGAACCCGCAGTGGAACGCGCTGAGCCCGACGACCGTCGGCAACTCGTCGTCGAGCATCATGCTGTACGTGAACGACTGCGACGCGGTGTTCAACCGCGCGGTCGCCAACGGCGCCACCGTGACGATGCCGGTGGCCGACCAGTTCTACGGCGACCGCTGCGGCAACGTCACCGACCCCTTCGGCCACAAGTGGTGCATCGCGACGCACATCGAGGAACTGACGCCGGAAGAGATCGGCGCCCGTGCGCAGAAGATGTTCGCGGAAGCGCCGAAGGGCTGAACCCGGCGCCGGCTCAGTGAAGCCCGAGGCGCTCGCGCGCCTCGGCCGGCGTCGCGATGTCGCGGCCGGCGTTGCGCGCGCAGCGCGCCAGCGCCTCGATCATCGGGCCGTTGCCGCGCGCGCGTTCGCCGCCCGGCAGGTAGAAGCTGTCTTCCAGCCCGGTGCGCAGCATGCCGCCCAGCTCGGCGACACGCTGGTGCACCGGCCAGATCTCGGCGCGGCCGATCAAGGTGGCCTGCCACACGGCGCCGGGCGCGAGGTACTTCGGCAGCAGCGCCAGCAGCTCGGCGTCGCAGGGCATGCCGGAGGCCACGCCCATCACGAAGTTGTATTCGGGGATGCCACTGAACATCCCGGCCTTCAGGTACATGCCGACCGAGCGCACGATGCCGACGTCGAAGCATTCGAACTCCGGATGCGTATGCGTCTCGGCCATCACGTCGAGCATCGCCTGGATCTTCGCCACCGGGTTGTCGAAGACCATCGGCGGCCAGGCCCACTGGCCGTCTTCCTTCAGCTTCAGGTAGTTCAGGCTGCCGGCATTGCAGGCGGCGATCTCGGGCTTGACGCGGCGGATGCAGGCCACCGGGCCCGAGATGTCCTTGCCGACGACGCCGGTCGTCAGGTTGATGATCACGCCGGGGCACGCGGTGCGGATCGCGCCGATGACCTCTTCGGCGACGTCCGGGTCCCAGCTCGGCAGGTGGCCCTGGCCCTCGGCCTGCTGGCGCAGGTGCACGTGCATGATGGCCGCGCCGGCATCGAACGCGGCACGCGCCTCGGCCGCCATCTCGGCGGGCGTCACCGGCACCGGATGCTGCTTCGGGTTGGTCAGCACGCCGGTCAGCGCGCAGGTGAGGATGGCTTTGTCGGACGTGCTCATGCGGTTTGCTCCTCGGGGGCCAGCTCGACCAGCAGCGCGCCGGCGCTGACCGCGTCGCGCGGCGCGACATGCACCGCCGCGACGGTGCCGGCGGTGCCGGCGACCAGCCACATTTCCATCTTCATCGCCTCGACGCTGGCCAGCGGCTGGCCGGCTTCGACGCGGTCGCCGGCGCGCACCAGCAGCTGCGCGACGAGTCCGGCCACCGGCGCGCAGGCGCGGCGCGGGTCGTCCGATGCGGCCTGCACCGGCAGCGCGGACGGTTCCTCGAAACGGAACACCGCGCCGTCGTGCACGATGTGCAGCACCGCGGCGCCATCCGACGAGGCCGCGGGCTGCTCGACCACCAGCCAGCGGCGGCGCACGCCGGCCTGCTCGATCACCAGGCAGCGGCCGTCGCGCTCGATGACCCGCAAAGTGAGCGTGTCTCCGTTCGTCGCGACGTCCACCGCGCCGCCGCCGCGCGGCGTCACGCGCAGCCGGCGCTGCTCGCCATCGCAAACCAGCGTCAGGTCGAAGGAGGCGGTGCCGGCAGACCGCAGCAGGCCGCCGGCGCTGCCGGCAGACCGCAGGCCGCCGGCGCTGCCGGCAGACCGCAGGCCGCCGGGGCTGCCGGCGGGTCGCAGCAGGCCGTCGCCCGACGCCCGCAGCAGCGCGGCGACCCGCCATGCGTCATCGCCGGCGCGCGGCCGCTGCAGCAGCGGTTCGCCATCCGCTGCCCACTGGTCGATCAGCGTCGTGTGCAGACGCGCCTGTGCGAAGTCCGGATGGCGCAGCAGGTCGCGCAGGAAGCGGCCGTTGTTCGCCGGGCCGACCAGCGGCAGGTCTTCCAGCGCAGCCGACAGGCGCCGGATCGCATCGCCGCGGTTGCGGCCGTGCACGATCAGCTTGGCGACCATCGGGTCGTAGTACGGACCGATCTCGCCGCCCTCGACGATGCCGGCGTCGATGCGCAGCGAATCGCGCAGCGCGCCGCCGGGATTCGCCGCCTGCAGCGCGGCCTCGGGTCGCCAGTGCAGCACACGTCCGGTCTGCGGCGCGAAGCCCGCGTACGGGTCCTCGGCATACAGCCGGACCTCGATCGCGTGGCCGTCCAGCCGCACGTCGGACTGCTGCAGCGGCAGCGGCTCGCCGGCCGCGACGCGCAGCTGCCACTCGACGAGGTCCAGCCCGGTCACGCATTCGGTGACCGGATGCTCGACCTGCAGCCGGGTATTCATCTCGAGGAAGTAGTGCCGGTGCTGCGCATCGACGATGAACTCGACCGTGCCGGCACCGACATAACCCACGGCCAGCGCCGCGGCCACCGCGTCGGCGCCCATGCGCGCGCGCAGCGTGGCATCGACGATCGGCGACGGCGCTTCTTCGATCACCTTCTGGCGACGCCGCTGCGCAGTGCAGTCGCGTTCGCCGAGGTGGATCGCGTTGCCATGGCGGTCGGCGAAGACCTGGATCTCGATGTGGCGGCCGTGCTCGATCAGGCGCTCCAGCATCAGCCGGCCGTCGCCGAAGGCGCTCTCGGCCTCGCGTCGCGCACCGGCCAGCGCCGCGACGACGTCATCGCCCGAGCGCACCAGCCGCATGCCGCGGCCGCCGCCGCCGGCGACGGCCTTGACTAGCAGCGGATAGCCCATCACCTCCGCCTCGCGGCGCAGGCGTTCGTCCGATTGTTCGTCGCCGAGGTAGCCCGGCGCGCAGGGCACGCCGGCTTCGAGCATGCGGCGCTTCGCGGCGGCCTTGTGGCCCATCGCATCGATGGCCGATGGCGGCGGCCCGATGAAGACCAGGCCGGCTTCGGCGCAGGCGGCGGCGAAGTCCGCGCGTTCGGACAGGAAGCCATAACCCGGATGAAGCGCGTCCGCACCGGTGGCACGGGCGGCGGCGAGCACCGCGTCGATCTTCAGGTAGGACTCGGCCGCCGGTGCCGGACCGAGGCGCACCGCCTCGTCGGCCAGGCGCACGTGCGGCGCCTGCGCATCGGCATCGCTGTACACCGCCACCGTGCGGTAGCCGAGCGCACGCGCCGTGCGGATCACCCGGCACGCGATCTCGCCGCGGTTGGCGATCAGGATCTTGTGGAAGCTCACCTTGGCCCCCTACGGCGCTGCGCGCCGGTCCCCCCGAGGGGGGCCGAGCGCCTTCGGAACGGCCGGGCGGCGCTCATTGCGGCGCCCACGACGGCTTGCGCCTGGCGATGAAGGCCCGCGTGCCTTCCTGGCCCTCGGCACTCTGCAGCGCCTGCGAGAACACCGCCGCCGCTTCGTCGATCAGCAGGGCCGGCCGCTCGAAGCGCGCTTTCGCCAGCAGCCGCTTCGTGGCGGCGAGCGCCTGCGGCGCGCACTGCAGGATCTCGTCGACGATGCGCGCCAGCGCCAGCGGCAGCTCGGCCGGGCCGTGCACCTCGTGCACCAGGCGCAGGGTCAGCGCTGCGTGCGCACCCAGCTTCGCACCGGTGACGGCCAGGCGCTTTGCTTCCGAGTAACCCAGGCGCTCGACCAGGAAGGCCGCGATCTGCGCCGGCACGACGCCGAGCGAGGTCTCCGGCAAGCGGAACTGCGCCGTCGGCGACGCCAGCACGACGTCGGCGACGCAGGCCAGCCCGAAGCCGCCGCCCATCACCGTGCCCTCGACAAGTGCCACCACCGCGAGCCCCGTGTCGGCGTAGGCGACGCACAGTTCGCCGAACGCCGCGTTGACGGCGGCCATCGGGTCGCGCGCGCCGCTATCCGGATCGGCCGGCCGCAACCGGGCCGCGGCCATGTCCTTGATGTCGCCGCCGGCGCAGAAGTGGCCGCCCGCGCCACGCAGCACCATCACGCGGGCGCCGCCGGATTCCGCCTCGGCCAGCACCGCGCGCAGGTCCTGCACCATCTGCAGGGACATGGCGTTGCGGCACTCCGGCCGGTTCAGCGTCACCAGCCAGACGCCCCGCGTCGCCGCGCCCGCACCCGGCTGCGACAGCGCGGCATCGCGCTCGACCAGCAGCGTCTCGTACGCGGCCGGCATCTCAGTGCGCGCCCTTCGGCAGCGTGCCTTCGAGCTTGCAGATGATGCCCAGCATCACCTCGTCGGCGCCGCCGCCGATCGAGCCCAGGCGCGTATCGCGGTAGGCCATCGACACCGGGTTGTCCCAGGTGAAGCCCATGCCGCCCCAGTACTGCAGGCAGCAGTCGGCGACTTCGCGCGACAGCCGGCCGGTCTTCAGCTTGGCCATCGAGGCGAGCTTGGTGACGTCCTGGCCGCCGATGTAGAGCTCCACGGCCTTCCAGGTCAGCGCGCGCAGGCACTCGACCTCGGTGCGCAGCTCCGCAAGTCGGAAATGCACGACCTGGTTGTCGAGGATGCTCTTGCCGAAGGCCTTGCGTTCGCGGGTGTACTCGATCGTCGCGTCGATGATGCGGTCGAGCCCGCGCAGCGCCGAGGCCGCGCACCACAGCCGCTCCTCCTGGAACTGCATCATCTGCAGCATGAAGCCCAGGCCCTCCTGGCCGACGACGTTGCGCTTGGGCACGCGCACGTTGTCGAAGAACAGCTGGGCGGTATCCGACGAGTTCATGCCGATCTTCTTGATCTTCTGCTTGTCGATGCCGCGCGCATCCATCGGCACCATGATCAGGCTCTTGTTCTTGTGCGCCGGGCCGTCGCTGGTGTTCGCCAGCAGGCAGCACCAGTCGGCCTGCAGGCCGTTGGTGATCCACATCTTGCTGCCGTTGATCACGTAGTCGCCGTCGACCACCTTCGCGGTCGTCTTCACCGCCGCGACGTCCGATCCGCCGCCCGCTTCGCTGACGCCGATGCAGCCCACCATCTCGCCGGCGATCGCCGGCATCAGGAACTCGCGCTTGAGCTCCTCCGAGCCGAAGCGCGCGAGCGCCGGCGTGCACATGTCGGTCTGCACGCCGATGGACATCGGCACGCCGCCGCAATGGCAGTTGCCGAGCGCCTCGGCCATCACCATCGAGTACGAGAAGTCGAGGCCGAGGCCGCCGTATTCCTCGGGGTACTTGATGCCCAGCATGCCCAGCGCGCCGAGCTTCTTGAAGACCTCGTGCGCGGGGTAGATCTCCGCCGCTTCCCACGCGGGCACGTGCGGGTTGAGCTCCTTCTCGACGAACCGGGTCACCGTGTCGGCGATCTGGCGGTGTTCTGCGGTCAGCTTCATGGCCGTGTCTCCTGGGGTCGTTGTGTTCAGAGTCGTGCGACGCCGAAGGCGTTCGGGCGCAGGGTTCGTTGTTCCGATTCGGCGGCCAGTGCGAGGCACAGCGCCAGCACCCGCCGCGTATCGCGCGGGTCGATGATCCCGTCGTCCCACAGGCGCGCGGTGCCGTACAGCACGTTCGACTCGCGGTCGATGCGCTGGCGCAGCTGGTCGCTCATCGCCTTCAGCGCGTCGTCGTTGACCGCCACGCCGCCGCGCTCGAGCTTGCCGCGGCTGACGATCTCCATCACCATCGCCGCCTGCGCGCCGCCCATCACCGCGACACGCGCCGACGGCCAGCTGAAGATGAAGCGGGGATCGAAGCCGCGGCCGCACATGCCGTAGTTGCCGGCGCCGAAGCTGCCGCCGATGACGATCGTGAACTTCGGCACCCGCGCATTGGCGACCGCCTGAATCATCTTGCTGCCGTGCTTGATCGCGCCGGCGCGTTCGGCCTCGCGGCCGACCATGTAGCCGGTGGTGTTCTGCAGGAAGACCAGCGGCGTGCCGCTCTGGTCGCACAGCTGGATGAACTGGCCCGCCTTGGTCGAGCCGTTGGGCTGGATCGGGCCGTTGTTGCCGATCAGGCCCACCAGGTGGCCGTCGATGCGCGCATGGCCGCAGACGGTGTCGGGTGCGTACAGCGTCTTGAACTCGAGGAAGTCCGAGCCGTCGACCAGGCGCGCGATGACCTCGCGCACGTCGTAGGGCTCGCGGTCGTCGGCGGGCACGATGCCCATCAGCTCGTCGGCGTCGTAGAGCGGCGCGGGCGCCGCGCCCGACGCGCTCGGCACGTCCCAGTTCAGCTTGTCGACCAGCTCGCGCGCCAGCGCGATCGCATGCGCGTCGTTCTCGCTGAGGTATTCGCCCAGGCCCGTGGTCTCGGCATGCAGCATCGCGCCGCCGAGCTCGTCGTCGGTGGCGTCCTCGCCGATCGCGGCCTTCACCAGCGGCGGGCCGGCGAGGAAGATGCTGGAGCGGTCGCGCACCAGGATCACGTAGTCCGACAGCCCCGGCAGGTAGGCGCCGCCGGCGGTCGACGAGCCGTGCACGACGGCGATCTGCGGGATGCCGGCGGCCGACAGCCGCGCCTGGTTCGCGAAGGCGCGACCGCCCTCGACGAACATCTCGGCCTGGTACATCAGGTTCGCGCCACCGGACTCGACCAGCGAGACCAGCGGCAGCTTGTTCTCGAAGGCGATCTGCTGGATGCGCAGCGCCTTGCGCAGCCCCATCGGCGCGACGGTGCCGCCCTTCAGCGCGGCATCGTTGGCCGAGACGATCACGCGCTTGCCGGCCACGGTGCCGATGCCGGCGATCGAGCCGCCGCCGAGCACGCTCTTCTTGCCGTCGTCGTCGTGCATGCCGAGGCCGGCCAAGGTCGACAGTTCGAGGAAGGACGTGCCGCGGTCGAGCAGCCGCGCGACGCGCTCGCGCGGCAGCAGCTGGCCGCGGCGCTCGAACTTGTCGGCTTTGGAGGTCGATTCGGCGACCACCATCGCTTCGAGGCGGCGCACCTCGGCCAGGCGCTCGTGCATGCGCTCGGCGTTGGCGCCGAAGGCGGCCGACCTGACGTTGATTCGGCTCTGCAGCGCCGGCATTACTTCAGCACCTCGGGCGTCACCGCACGGTGGAAGCCGTCGAACGGCACGCTGCGCTGGTGGTCGATGGACGGGAAGGCCGGCGAGCCGAGTCCGGCGCCGCCATCGATCTGCAGCGTCACGCCGGTGATGAAGGCCGCTGCCGGCGACAGCAGGAAGACGATGGCCGCGCTGACCTCGGCCTCGGTGGCCAGGCGCCGCAGCGGCACGTGGTTCTTCAACTTCGGGATCATCGCGCGCACCGCGCCGGCATAGGTGTCCATGCCGCTCGACGCGACCCAGCCCGGCGCCACCGCGTTGACGCGCACGCCGGCATGCGCCCATTCGAAGGCCGCGCTCATCGTCAGGTTGGCCATGCCGGCGCGCGCGGCGCCGGTGTGCGCCATCCCGGGCATGCCGAGCTTGTAGTCGGCCGTCATGTTGACGATCGCGCCGCCGTGCTGCTGCAGGCATTGGATGAACAGCTCGCGCATCATCAGGAAGCCGCCGGTCAGGTTGTTCGTGACGACGGCTTCGAAGCCCTTCTTGCCGATGGCCATCATCGGCGCCGGGAACTGGCCGCCGGCGTTGTTGACGAGGCCGGCCACCGGGCCACCTTCTTCCAGGGCGGCGGCGATGTGGGCCTTCACCGCCTCTTCGTCGCGGATGTCGAAAGCGCGCCACTCGCACCGCCCGCCGTCCTCGGCGATCTCGGCGGCGACGCGCTCGAGCTTCTCCGCCGTGCGGCCGCTGATCAGCACGCGCGCACCCAGCGACGCGAGCTCGTGCGCGACGCAGCGGCCGATGCCGGAGCCGCCGCCGGTGACCCAGAAGCGCTGGCCATCGAACAGGCCGGGACGGAACACGCTGCGGTAGCGGTCGGGCACCTCGTCTCCTTGATCCATCGAGTGATCGTGCCGCATTGGAGCGGAGGGTGACGTTAACGTCAACCTGGTATCGCATGGGGGAATACGCGGATGTTTGCGGCACTGCTGCCACGTAGCATGCCCCGCATCGCGCCATTGCCGGCGCCCTGCATTCAAACGGGAGACACCCATGGACCTGAGCACCGCCACCGAGACCCTGCGCAGCAAGGTGGGCGACCAGAGCGGCCTGAACGCCGTGCTGAAGTTCGACACCGGTACCGACGGCGTGATCGTCATCGACGGCAAGGCGACGCCGAACACGGTCGACAACGTCGACCGCGAGGCCGACTGCACGGTCGCGATCTCAATGGCCAACCTCGGCGACCTGCTGACGGGTGAGCTCGAACCGACCACGGGCTTCATGACCGGCAAGTTCAAGGTTTCCGGCGACATGAGCGTCGCGCTGAAGCTGCAGCGCGTCGTCTGAACATGACGGTTGCGCTCGCCTCCGCCCACGAGACCGTCGCCGCGCACCGCGACGAGGGCGCAGCCGAGCTGTTCGGCATCACCGAGCTGTGCGGCGAGTTCGGCATCACGCCGCGCGCGATCCGCTTCTACGAGGACAAGGGGCTGCTGCTGCCGCGGCGCATCAACGGCACGCGCGTCTACACGCGGCGCGACCGTGCGCGGCTGGCGCTGATCCTGCGGGCCAAGGCCATCGGCTCGTCGCTGGCCGAGATCAAGCACTACCTCGATCTCTACGGGGCGCACGGCGAGGGCCGCGTGCAGCAGCTGAAGTACGTGCGCGACCGCACCGACGAGGCGATCACCGAGCTCGAGAAGAAGCGCGCGGCGATCGACGCCACGCTGGCGGAGCTGCGGCTGATCAACCAGACGGTGCGCACGGCGCTGGGGACGCGGGGGTAGGCGTCAGTGCTTCTTTCGTCAGTGCTTCCTTCTCTCGCATGCTGGCATCGGCGCACGATCAGGCCGGCGGGGCGCTCTGTTCCGCTCATGCCAGGGCCTCGCGGCCCTGGCGTTCGCCAGGCACAAACAGTCCACTGGACTGTTTGTGTCCGGGCTCACTCCCCCGGGCCGGGCTCCGCTCAGGCGCCCAGGCTGCAGTCCGGCCGGCCCTCCTCCTTGACTTCGCTCCACAGAGCGCCCCGCCGGCCTGATCCGCAGCGCCCTGGCAGGCCATGGCATGCCACGGTGTCGCCACAGCCAAGGGCGCTGGGTGCCCGGCGTAGCGAAGTCAAGGAGGAGGGCCGGCCGAGATCCAGGCAAAGGCATGGAAGCGCAGCCCGGCCCGGGGGACATGAGCGGAGCCGGGCACCCAGTGGCCTTGGCGCGTTCGATCTGGGCAAGCGACAACCAGAATGACTGAAACAAGCGACCTCGGCTTCACCTACCGCCGCATGAAGAACGGCGACGTGCAGGTTACCCACCACGGCCGCCTAGCGAGCACGCTGCGCGGCCGCGATGCGATCGACTTCCTCGCCGAGATGCACGGCGCCGATACAGATGCACAACAACAGGCGATGGCGCGCCTGACCGGCAACTACAAACGCGGCAACGAGCGCAGCGCCGCCGACCATCCCCGCAACCGACGCTAACGCCTCAGGAGCGTGTCATGACCGAAGCTTTCATCTACGACCACCTGCGCACCCCGCGCGGCAAGGGCAAGAAGGACGGCGGCCTGCACCAGGCGACGCCGATCTGGCTGCTGCGCACGCTGCTGCAGGCGATGCAGCGCAGGAACGAACTGGACACGTCGCTGGTCGACGACGTCGTGCTCGGCTGCGTGACGCCGGTCGGCGAGCAGGGCGCGGACATCGCGCGCACGGCGGTGCTGGATGCCGGCTGGTCGGAGACGACGGCCGGCGTGACCTTGAGCCGCTTTTGCGCCTCGGGCCTCGAGGCGGTGAACCTCGCGGCCGCGAAGGTGATGAGCGGGCTCGAGGACATGGTCGTCGCCGGCGGTGTCGAGTCGATGAGCCGCTGGCCGATGGGCAGCGACGGCGGCGCGTGGGTGATGGATCCGCGCGTCAACCAGGCGCTGGGCTTCATTCCGCAGGGCATCAGCGCCGACCTGATCGCGACGCTCGAAGGCTGGACGCGCGACGATGTCGATGCCTTCGCGCTGCGTTCGCACCAGCTGGCCGCCGCGGCGCGTGCCGACGGCCGCTTCAAGAAGGCGGTCGTGCCGGTGACCGACATCGCCGGCCTGACGATGCTGGCCGAGGACGAGACGATCCGTCCGAACGCCACGCGCGAAGCGATGGCCAAGCTGGAGCCTTCGTTCGCGATGATCGGCCAGATGGGCTTCGACGCCACCGCGCTGCGCAAGTACACGACGGTCGAGCGCATCCGCCATGTGCACCATGCCGGCAACTCGTCGGGCATCGTCGACGGCGCGGCGCTGATGCTGCTGGGTTCGAAGGAAGCCGGCGCCAAGGCCGGTTTGAAGCCGAGGGCGCGCGTGCGCTCGATGGCGGTGACCGGCAGCGAGCCGACCATCATGCTGACCGGCCCGGCGCCGGCCTGCCAGAAGGCGCTGAAGAAGGCCGGCATGCGCGCGCAGGACATCGACCTGTGGGAAGTCAACGAGGCCTTCGCGGTCGTGCCGATGAAGGCCGCGCGTGTGCTGGACATCGACCCCGAGCGCATCAACGTCAACGGCGGCTCGATCGCGATGGGCCATCCGCTCGGCGCGACGGGCTGCATCATCCTCGGCACCGTGCTCGACGAGCTCGAGCGCCGAAACCTGAGCACCGGCTGCGCGACGCTGTGCGTCGGCGGCGGCATGGGCATCGCGACCATCATCGAAAGGATCTGACCATGGCGGACGCGATCACTTTGGACGTTGGCGCCGACGGCATCGCCGTCGCGACGATGAACCTGGCCGGCCGGCCGATGAACGTCGTCAACGACGAGCTGATGGTGCCGCTGGCCGCCATCGCCGAGCGGCTGGCGAGCGATGCTGCGCTGAAGGGCCTGGTGCTGACCTCGGGCAAGGCCGACTTCTGCGCCGGTGGCGACATCGACCGCATCTCGAAGATTCAGACCGCGCAGCAGGCCTTCGATGTGACGACACAGATGAAGGCGGTGCTGCGCCGGCTGGAGACGGGCGGCAAGCCGGTGGTCGCGGCGATCAACGGCCATGCGCTGGGCGGCGGGCTGGAGATCGCGCTGGCCTGCCATGCGCGGATCGTGCTCGACGATCCCCGGCTCAAGCTCGGACAGCCCGAAGTCAAGCTGGGCCTGCTGCCCGGCGGCGGCGGCACTGTGCGCCTGCCGCGGCTGATCGGCATCCAGGCTGCGCTGCAGCTGATGGCCGAGGGCAACGACCTCGCGCCGAAGAAGGCGCTGGAGATGGGCCTGGTCACCGAACTGGCCGCGAACCGCGACGAATTGATCGCCAAGGCGCGTGCGTGGTGTCTCGCGAACCCGAAGGCCAGGGCGCCGTGGGACCAGCCGAAGTTCCGCTTCCCCGGCGGCGATTCACGCTCGCCGGCGGTGGTGCAGATGCTGGCCATCGCGCCGTCGATCGCGTCGGCGAAGAGCTGGGGCAACTACCCGGCGATCCAGCACATCATGAGCTGCGTGTTCGAAGGCGGGCTGCTCGACGTCGATGCGGCCAGCGTGGTCGAGTCGCGCTACTTCGCGGCCTGCGTGATGTCGCAGGCATCGCGCAACCTGATCGGCACGCTGTGGTACCAGCTCAACGCGATCAAGAAGGGCGCGTCGCGGCCGCAGGGCATCGCGCCGTCGCCGGTCAGGAAGCTCGGCATCCTCGGCGCCGGCATGATGGGTGCGGGCATCGCCTACGTGTCGGCCAAGGCCGGCATCGACGTGGTGCTGCTCGATACCTCGCAGGAAGCGGCCGAGCGCGGCAAGGCGTATTCGCAGGGCCTGCTCGACAAGGCGGTGAAGAAGGGCCGCAGCACGGCCGAGAAGCGCGACGCGCTGCTGGCGAAGATCTTGCCGACGACACGCTACGAGGACCTGGCCGGCTGCGACCTGGTGATCGAGGCGGTGTTCGAGGACCGCGCGATCAAGGCCGACGTGACGAAGCAGGCCGAAAGCCAGATCGGGGCCGGCGCGGTATTCGCGTCCAACACGTCGACGCTGCCGATCACCGGCCTCGCACAGGCGAGCGCGCGGCCGGCCAACTTCATCGGCCTGCACTTCTTCTCGCCGGTCGACAAGATGCCGCTGGTCGAGATCATCGTCGGCGAACAGACCTCGCCGGAGACGCTGGCGCGCGGCTTCGACTACGTGCTGCAGATCGGGAAGACCCCGATCGTCGTCAACGACAGCCGCGGCTTCTATACCAGCCGCGTCTTCGGTACCTACGTGATGGAAGGCATCGCGATGCTGAAGGAAGGCGTGCACCCGCGCAGCATCGAGGTCGCCGGCCTGCAGGCGGGCATGCCGATGCCGCCGCTGGCGCTGCAGGACGAGGTGTCGCTGAGCCTCGGGCTGCACGTCGCGGACCAGACGAAGAAGGACCTCGCGGCCGAAGGCAGGGCCTATACCGAGCATCCGGGCCTCTCCGTGATCCGCGCGCTGTGCGAGATCGGCCGCATCGGCAAGAAGGCCGGCAAGGGCTTCTACGACTGGCCCGCCGAGAAGGGCGGCGAGAAGTCCTTGTGGCCGGAGCTGACGTCGCTCTATCCGACGGCTGCGCAACAACCGGCGCAGCAGGAACTGATCGACCGCCTGATGTTCGCCCAGGCCAACGAGGCCGCACGCTGCTACGAAGAAGGCGTGCTGCGCTCGGTGGCCGATGCCAACATCGGCTCGATCTTCGGCTGGGGCTTCGCGCCGTTCCAGGGCGGGGCGCTGCAGTACATCAACGCGATGGGCGCGAAACGTTTCGTCGAACGTGCACGCGAGCTCGCGGCGAAGCACGGCGCGCGCTTCGAGCCCGCAAAGGTGGTGGTCGAGATGGCCGCCTCCGGCAAGCGCTTCGAGGACTAAAGACGTGCCGGCCTTCAGCACGCTGTCGATCGACCACGATGCGCTCAACCCGCGCATCGCCCGGCTGACGCTGAACCGCCCGGAGCGGCTGAACGCGATCAACGAGTTGATGCCCGGCGAGATCCGCGCCGCGGTCGACTGGGCGGTGGCCGACGACGAGGTGCACGTGATCGTCGTGCAGGGCGCCGGCAAGGGCTTCTGCGGCGGCTACGACCTGAGCCAGTTCGGCGAGGGGCAGATCGACCACCCGTGCCAGCAGGAGCGCGCGCCCTGGGACCCGATGGTCGACTACGCGGTGATGAAGCGCTTCACCGAGGATTTCATGAGCCTGTGGCGCAGCCCGAAGCCGACGATCGCGCAGGTGCACGGCGCGGCGGTGGCCGGCGGCAGCGACATCGCGCTGTGCTGCGACCTGCTGGTGATGGCCGACGACGCGCGCATCGGCTACATGCCAACGCGCGTGTGGGGCTGCCCGACGACGGCGATGTGGACCTACCGCCTCGGGCCCACGCGCGCGAAGCAGCTGATGTTCACCGGCGACGTGATCGACGGGCGCCGGGCGGCCGAATGGGGCCTGGCCAATGCGTCGGCGCCGGCGGACCGGCTCGACGAAACGGTGCGCCGGTTGGCCGATCGCATCGCCGGCGTGCCGCGTGGCCACCTGGCGATGCACAAGATGGTCGTGAACCAGGTGCTGCTGGCGATGGGCCTGGAACAGTCGCAGCAGCTGGCGACCATCTTCGACGGCATCACCCGCCACAACCCGGAAGGGCTGTGGTTCCGGCGTTATGCGCAGGCCGAAGGCTTCAAGGCCGCCGTGCAATGGCGCGACAGCGGGCAGGCCATTCCGGAGGGGGACGAAGCCCGCCGTCGTATCGCCGAACTGGAGCGGCAGCTGGCCGAAGCGCGCGCGGCGTCACGGTAGTTTCGTTCGCCAGTCGTCAGAATGCGACGCGGGCCACGGTGCACGCGCGGCCGACCGCCTCCTGGCGGAAGCGCTCGCGGTAGCGCGCCCGCAGCGCATCGAGGCGCGCCGACGCGTCGGCATCGTCGTCGGGCAGCAGCAGCACCAGCACGCGGCTGGCTTCGCGGGCGACCGCGCCGTCCGCGCTGCGCCACTGGCCCTGCGCCGCCAGCACCGTCAGGCCCTGCGGGAAGCGGGGCGTGACTTCCGCATCGACGAAGGCCTGCCAGTCGGAGGGACTGACATCGCCGCCGCCGGGGATCGACAGCCCGAAGAACAGCTCGCAGCGCTGCCAGCCGGTGGCCGGCGGCGGCGCGGATGCGCAGCCGCCGAGCAGGGCGGCGGCAGCCAGGCAGGTGACCAGGAGAGGGTTCATCGGCCGCCGATGCTCGCACGCCGCACCGGCCACAGCAGCCAGGCGCCGGCCAGCAGCGCCAGCGGCGGCAGCCCGTAGGCCAGCCATTCGGTCGACGGGTTCTTCAGCGTCGCGCCGTGCGCGCTCAGCATGCTGACCGCGGTCACCGCCGCCAGCAGCAGCAGTGCCTGCAGCGCGCGCGATCCGATCCAGCGGTCGAGCCGGCCCGCCAGCAGCGGCGCGGCACCGGCCAGCAGCAGCGCGCTCCACAGCGGCAGCGCGATCAACGCCAGCAGCACGTCGGCGCTGGCGGGATTGACGCTGCGCAGCAGCTGCGGTGCGGCGGTGCAGGCGATCAGCCCGGCGGCGGGCAGCACGGCGAAGGCCAGACAGGGCCGCGACAGCGTGGTGAGGGTGCTGCGTGCTTCGGCCGCGAGGCTGTCGGCGAGGCTGGTGAAAGACAGGGGCAGGGCGGCAGCGTTCACGGGTCAGGCTCCTTCGGCGGGTGCGCGCATCGTCCGGCGGTGTCGTTTCATGCCCGCTTCAACCGTCAGGCCGCGGTGGGTTTCAATCGTTACCATCGCCACCGCATGACCGCCGCCGCCGCCCGCTACGACCGCCTCGACGCCTTGCGCGGTGCCGCCATCGTCTGGATGGCGGCCTTCCACCTGGCCTTCGACCTCAACCACTTCCGGCTGCTGCGGCCCCTGCAGAACTTCTACGTCGACCCGCTGTGGACCTGGCAGCGCACGGCCATCGTCACCAGCTTCCTGTTCTGCGCCGGCCTGTCGCAGGCCGCGGCGCTGCACCAGGGCCAGCGGCCCGGACGCTTCTGGAAGCGCTGGTTGCAGATCTTCGACTGCGCGGTGCTGGTGTCGGCCGGCTCGGCGCTGATGTTCCCGAACAGCTGGATCAGCTTCGGCGTGCTGCACGGCATCGCGGTGATGCTGGTGCTGGTGCGCTGGATGGCGCCGCTGAGGCAGTGGCTGTGGCTCGCCGGGGCGATCGCCTTGATCCTGCCGCGGCTCGTTCAGCACACCTTCTTCGACAGCCGCTGGACCAACTGGATCGGCCTCGTCACGAAGAAGCCGGTCACCGAAGACTACGTGCCGGTGCTGCCGTGGATCGGCGTGATGTGCTTCGGCCTCGCCGCCGGGCAATGGCTGCTGGCCAACCGGCCGGCGCTGCTGCAGGGCGCACTGGCGGCGCCGCTGAAGCCGCTGGCGGCGCTGGGGCGCTGGTCGCTGAGCTTCTACATGCTGCACCAGCCGGTGCTGATCGGCGCGATCATGGCGTACCTCCACTGGCGTCAACAATGAGCACAAAGATCCTGTTCGGCTTCCACGCCGTCACCGTGCGGCTGAAGACCGCGCCTGAGTCGATCGTCGAGATCCATGTCGACACCACGCGGCGAGACGCGCGCATGCGCCAGTTCGTCGAGCGCGCCGAAGGCCTGGGCGCCAAGCTGGTCGACAGCGACGATGCGCGCCTGACGGGCCTGGCCGGCAGCCCGCGCCACCAGGGCGTGGTCGCGCGCGTGCAGCCGATGAAGGCGCGGCATTCGCTCGACGAGGTGCTCGACGAGGTCGAGGGCCCGCCGCTGCTGCTGGTGCTCGACGGCGTGACCGACCCGCACAACCTCGGCGCCTGCCTGCGGGTGGCCGACGGCGCCGGCGCACACGCGGTGGTGGCGCCGAAGGACCACGCGGTGGGCCTCAACGCCACGGTGGCCAAGGTCGCCAGCGGCGCGGCCGAGACCGTGCCCTACCTGATGGTCACCAACCTCGCGCGCACGCTCAACGAGCTGAAGGAGCGCGACATCCGCATCGTCGGCTTCAGCGACGACGCCGAGCGCACGCTGTATGACGTCGACTTCACGCAGCCCGTCGCGCTGGTGCTGGGCGCCGAAGGCCCCGGCATGCGGCAGCTGACGCGCAAGACCTGCGACGAGCTGGTGCGCATCCCGATGCAGGGCGCGGTCGAGAGCCTGAACGTGTCGGTGGCCGCGGGTGTGTGCCTGTACGAGGCGCTTCGCCAACGCCTGAAATGAGCGGCCCGACATGAGCGGACCGGTGCCGCCGATCGACGAGCTGCGCGAGCGCCTGCGCGCCGCGCCGTCGATCTGCGTGCTCACCGGCGCCGGCATGAGCGCCGAGAGCGGCATCGCCACCTTCCGCGATGCGCTGACCGGCCTGTGGTCGCGCTTCGACCCGGCCCAGCTGGCCAGCGAACAGGGCTTTCGCGCGAACCCGAAGCTCGTCTGGGACTGGTACGCCGAGCGCCGCGCCGGCGTGCGCGCCGCCGAGCCGAACGCCGGCCATCGTGCGCTCGGCGGCTTTGCCGGCCGCCATCCGGGCCGGCTGACCGTGATCAGCCAGAACGTCGACGACCTGGACCAGCGCGCCGGCAACGCCGACACGATCCGGCTGCACGGCGACATCCTGGAAGACCGCTGGCTCGAACCCTGCGCGCGCAGCCCGGGCTGCGACACCGCACGGGCGTCGGCCGGAACGCCGCCGCGCTGCGCCGAGTGCGGCAATGCGCTGCGGCCGGGCGTCGTCTGGTTCGGCGAAGCGCTGCCCCTCGCGGCGCTGGACGCGGCCGAGTCCGCCGTCAACTGCTGCGCGGTGATGCTGGTGGTCGGCACGTCCGGCGCGGTCTGGCCGGCCGCCGGGCTGGCGGGTCGCGCCCGGCGCCGGGGCGCGTTTGTCGCGATCCTGAACCCGCACGAGAGCGAGATCGACGACGAGGCGCATGTCGTGCTGCGCGGCACCGCGGCGACGTTGCTGCCCGCGCTGTTCGACGGTTCCGACAGGCTCTGACGGCGCCTGACGGGCCGCCGGGCGCACAGCGCGCGCCTACACTTGCCGCCACCGCTGGCCCCTCCCGCCCCGAGCACACCATGCCCGTCACCGCCGTCTCCCATCCGCTCGTCCGCCACAAGATCGGACTGCTGCGCGAAGCCAACATCTCGACCAAGAAGTTCCGCGAGCTGACGCACGAGATCGCGCGTCTGCTGGCCTACGAGGCGACGGCCGATTTCCCGCTCGAGCGCACGACGATCGAGTGCTGGAGCGGCCCGGTCGAGATCGACCAGATCGCCGGCCGCAAGGTGACGATCGTGCCGATCCTGCGCGCGGGCCTGGGCATGCTGGACGGCGTGCTGGACCTGGTGCCGAACGCGAAGATCAGCGTCGTCGGCCTGTCGCGCGACCACGAGACGCTGCAGCCGGTGCACTACTTCGAGAAGTTCGTCGGCCACCTCGAGGAACGCACGGCGATCATCGTCGACCCGATGCTGGCCACCGCCGGCTCGATGATCGCCACCGTCGACCTGCTGAAGAAGCGCGGCTGCCAGGACATCCGCGCGCTGGTGCTGGTCGCCGCGCCCGAGGGCATCCGGGCGCTGAGCGACGCCCACCCGGACGTGCGCTGCTGGACGGCCGCGGTCGACAGCCACCTCAACGAGATCGGCTACATCATCCCGGGCCTGGGCGACGCCGGCGACAAGATCTTCGGCACCAAGGACGACGATACGAAGTAGGGCGGCTGCACGGTCTGCCGGTTCTCGGCGCGATTTCTGTACCATCGCGCCCGTTTTCAATCGCCTTCCGCCAAGGCGCAGGAGCAAGTTTCATGGGCATGGATGTCGTCGACTACGAGATCAAGGGTTCGGAAATGCAGTTCGTCGAGGTCGAGCTCGACCCCGGCGAGGCAGCGGTCGGCGAGGCCGGCAGCATGTTCTTCATGGATGCCGGCATCGGCATGGACACGGTCTTCGGCGACGGCTCGCAGGGCGGTGGCGGCGGCTTCTTCGGCAAGCTGCTGGGCGCCGGCAAGCGCCTGATCACCGGCGAATCGCTGTTCACCACCGTCTACACCAACAACGCCAGCCAGAAGCAGCGCGTCGCATTCGGCGCGCCGTACCCCGGCAAGATCCTGCCGATGGACCTGAAGCAGCTCGGCGGCATGCTGATCTGCCAGAAGGACTCGTTCCTCTGCGCCGCGCGCGGCGTGACGCTGGGCATCGCGCTGCAGCAGAAGCTGTCGGTCGGCTTCTTCGGCGGCGAAGGCTTCATCATGCAGAAGCTCGAGGGCGACGGCCTGGCCTTCGTGCATGCCGGCGGCACCGTCGTGCGCCGCGAGCTGCACCCGGGCCAGACGCTGATGGTCGACACCGGCTGCGTGGTCGCCTACACGCCCAACGTCAACTTCGAGATCCAGTACGTCGGCAAGATCAAGACGGCACTGTTCGGCGGCGAGGGCCTGTTCTTCGCGAAGCTGACCGGACCCGGCACGATCTGGCTGCAGAGCCTGCCGTTCTCGCGCCTGGCCAGCCGCGTCTTCGCGGCGGCGCCGCAGATGGGCGGCCGCGGCCGCGAGGAAGGGTCGGTGCTCGGCGGCATCGCCACCGGCGGTTTGCTGGGCGGAATTCTCGGCGGCGGCGACGACGAGTGACCTTTCTCAAGCCGCGAGCCGGGGCACACGCCTAAACTCGCGGGTTCTCGCTCGTCCGGTCCGGTAGGTGGTCGTGAAACTTTCCAACTCGCTGCGGCGTGTCGCCGCCGCGGCGGCGCTGCTCGGCGCCGCCTTCGCCACGCTGGCGCCGCAGGTCGCTTCGGCCGACGCGATGCCGTCGGTCGCCGCCGCCAAGCCGATCTTCGTGCTGAACTCGATGGACGCGAGCATCAGCGTCGTCGACCCTGTCAGCTTCGCCGAGCGCAAGCGCATCCCGACCGGGGGCAAGGAACCGCACCACCTGTACCTCACGCCGGACAGGAAGAGCCTGATCGTCGCCAACGCGATGAGCAACTCGCTGACCTTCGTCGACCCCGTCACCGCCGAGGTGCAGCGCACCGTCAACGACATCGACGATCCGTATCACCTGCGCTTCTCGCCGGACATGAAGTGGTTCGTCACCGCGGCGAACCGGCTCGACCATGTCGACATCTACCGCTGGCAGCCGCAGGAAGCCGCGCAGCCGCTGAAGCTCGTCAAGCGCATTCCGGCCGGCAAGACGCCGAGCCACCTGGCAATCGACTCGAAGAGCCGCATGCTCTATGTGTCGCTGCAGGACAGCGACGAGCTGATGGCCATCGACCTGCAGACGCAGGCGCCGAAGTGGACGATCAAGATCGGCAAGATGCCGGCCGACGTCTACCTGACGCCGGACGACAAGCGCCTGCTGGTGGGCCTGACCGGCGACCGCCAGGTCGAGGTCTACGACGTGGCGGGCGACAAGCCGGCACTGCTGCAGCGCATCGTCACCGGCGAGGGCGCGCATGCCTTCCGCGCGCGCGGCGACGGCAAGCAGGTCTTCGTCACCAACCGCGTCGCGAACACGATCAGCGTGATCGACCTGGCCACCCTCAGCGTTGTCGGCCAGATTGCCGCCCCGGGCGGCCCCGATTGCGCCGAGGTGCTCGCCGACGGCAAGACGCTGGTGGTCGGTGCGCGCTGGGCGCGCAAGCTCAGCTTCGTCGACATCGACAGCCGCAAGCTCGTGCGGCAGGTCCCGGTGGGCCGCTCGCCGCATGGCGTGTGGACGCTGGACCATGCACCCCGGTAAGCGCAGCCTGCTGTTCGTCCCCCTGTGCGTGGCCGCGCTGAACAGCGCGGCGGCGGGGACCTGTTCCCGCCCGGTCTACCTGACCTTCGACACCGGCCACATGGGCATCGCGCCGCTGGTGGCCGAGGTGCTGAAGCGCCAGGACGTGCGCGTCACCTTCTTCCTCGCCGACGAACGCACGCTGGACGGCGGCTCCAGCCTGGACGGCGCCCAAGCCGGCTGGTGGAAGGCCCGCGCGGCCGAGGGCCACGCCTTCGGCTCGCACACGAGGGACCACCTGCGCTGGCTGGCCGACCGGCCCGATGGCCGCTTCGAGATGCGGCCCGACGCCGGCGCAAAGGCCGGCAAGCGGCTCACGGTCGACGCAGCCGCCTATTGCACGCAGCTCGCTGCACCGGCCGAGCGCTTCAAGGCGATGACGGGCCAGACCATGCTGCCGCTGTTCCGCGCACCGGGCGGCAAGACCTCGCCGAAGCTGCTGGCCGCCGCCGCGTCCTGCGGCTGGACGCATGTCGGCTGGTCCGACGCCGGTTTCCTCGGCGACGAGCTGCCGAGCGAACGCTTCCCGAACGATCAGCTGCTCAGGCGGGCGCTCGCGCGCATCAGCGCCGGCGACATCCTGCTCGCGCATCTGGGCATCCACGACCGGAAGGACCCCTGGGCGCCGGCGGTGCTGGAGCCGCTGATCGAAGGCCTGAAGGCCCGCGGCCTGTGCTTCGCGACCTTGCGCGAGCATCCGCGCTACGGGGCGGCGGCGAAATGAGCGGGTCGCCCGCTGATTGGTTCGGCGACGCGCAGCAGGCGCTGTTCGAGGCGGTGGTGCAGCCGCTGATGTACCGCTTCGACCTCAGCGGCGTGCTCGAGCAGGGCTACGAGGGCACCGGCTGGCTGCTGGTCGGGCTGCTGCAGCTCGTGGTCATGCTGACATTGATGCGCGCCTTCGAACGCTGGCGGCCGGTCGAGCCGGTGACCGACCGGCGCGCGGTGCGCACCGACATCGTCTATACGCTGATCCATCGCCTCGGGCTCTTCCGCCTGCTCACCTTCCTCGCGATCGATCCGCTGTGGGATGCGCTGGCCGCGCAGGGCCGGCTGTGGGAACTGCGGCCGCTGGACCTCGACCGGCTGTGGCCCGGCCTCACCGACATTCCGATGGTCAGCTTCCTCGTCTACCTCGTCGTCTTCGACTTCGTCGACTACTGGCTGCACCGCGCGCAGCACCGGTTCGGCTGGTGGTGGCAGCTGCATGCGCTGCACCACAGCCAGCGCCAGATGACGATGTGGTCGGACAACCGCAACCACCTGCTCGACGACCTGATCCGCGACAGCCTGTTCGCGCTGCTGGCGCTGGCCATCGGCGTGCCGCCGGCGCAGTACGTCGCGCTGGTCGCGCTGACGCAGCTGATCGAGAGCTTCTCGCATGCCAACGTGCGGCTGGACTTCGGCCGCTGGGGCAGCCGGCTGCTGGTCGGCCCTCGTTTCCACCGGCTGCACCACGGCATCGGCATCGGCCACGAGTCGGGCGGGGCGGGCACCTTGGGCGGCCACAACTTCGCGGTGCTGTTCCCGGTCTGGGACATCCTCTTCGGCACCGCGCGCTACGACGGCCTCGATCACCCGACCGGCATCCGCGACCAGCTGCCCGACCAGGGCGGGCGCGACTACGGGCGCGGCTTCTGGTCGCAGCAGTGGCTGGGGCTGAAGCGCCTGGTCGGCAAGGCCTGAACGCGCGGGCCTGCGCCCCGCATTGCGGCTATCCTCCGCCGCGATGAAAGAACTGCTCGACGCCTTCTGGCGTGCCGCGGCCTATTGCCTGCATCCCAAGGTCATCGGCCTGTCGCTGCTGCCGCTGCTGCTGTGCGCGCTGATCGCGCTCGGCCTCGGCTGGCTGTTCTGGGAACCGGCGATGGACGCGGTGCGCGCGACGCTGGAAAGCTGGCAGCTCGTCGATGCGGCGTTGCGCTGGGTCGAGGCGATGGTCGGCGGCTCGTTCCGCACGGTGCTCGCGCCGCTGATCGTCGTGATGCTGGCGCTGCCGGTGGTGGTCGTGCTGTCGCTGCTGCTGGTGGCGCTGCTGATGGCGCCCGCGGTGGTCGGCCTCATCGCCGCCCGGCGCTTCCCGGCGCTGGAACGTCGCCGCGGCGCGAGCCTGCTGGCAGGCTTCGCTTGGTCGGTGCTCAGCGGGGCGCTGGCGCTGGTCGCGATCGTGGTCAGCATGCCGCTGTGGCTGATTCCGCCGCTGATCCTGATCCTGCCGCCGATGATCTGGGGCTGGCTGGCCTACCGCGTGATGAGCTTCGACGTGCTGGCCGAGCACGCGGACGCCACCGAACGCCGGCTGCTGATGCAGCGCCACCGCGGGCCGTTGCTGGCGATCGGGCTGGTCACCGGCTACCTCGGCGCGGCACCGTCGCTGCTGTGGGCCTTCAGCGTCGGCACGCTGATCTTCGCGCCGCTGCTGGTGGTGATCTCGATCTGGCTCTACACGCTGGTATTCGCCTTCAGCACGCTCTGGTTCGCCCACTACGGGCTGGCAGCGCTGGCCGCGCTGCGCACCGAAGCGGCCGCCATGCCGGCACCATCGGCGCCCCAAATCAGTGCGATCGATGCGCCGCCATTGGCACCGAAATAGGGCTCTTCAGTGCGCAAAGTTGGTGCATCACGGGCTTGACGCCAGGGCAGGCCGATGCCCCTGAACCCGGCATGCTTTCTGCTACATTCCAGTGCGTCTTTGAGGGGGCAATCCCCTCGCCAAGAAGAATCGCACCCCTCATTCCCCCATTCCCGCGTTCTGCTAGGAGAACACTCTGATGGCCAAGACCGTCGCCGATGTGATGTCGATGGTGAAGGAAAACGAAGTCAAGTTCGTCGACTTCCGTTTCACCGACACCCGCGGCAAGGAACAACACGTCACCGTGCCCGTGTCGCACTTCGATGAAGACAAGTTCACGTCGGGCCATGCCTTCGACGGTTCGTCGATCGCCGGCTGGAAGGGCATCGAGGCCTCGGACATGCTGCTGATGCCGGACCCGAACACGGCCAACATCGACCCGTTCTTCGAAGAGCCGACGCTGATCCTGTCCTGCGACGTGCTCGAGCCGGGCGACGGCAAGCCCTACGAGCGCGACCCGCGTTCGCTGGCCAAGCGCGCCGAGGCCTACCTGAAGTCGTCGGGCATCGGCGATGCGGCCTTCTTCGGCCCCGAGCCCGAATTCTTCATCTTCGACCAGGTGCACTGGAACGTCGACATGAGCGGCGCTTCCTACAAGATCAGCTCCGAAGAAGCGCCGTGGTCCACCGGCGGCACCTTCGAAGGCGGCAACATGGGCCACCGCCCGGCCGTCAAGGGCGGCTACTTCCCGGTGCCCCCGGTCGACAGCTTCCAGGACATGCGCTCGGAGATGTGCCTGATCCTCGAGCAGCTGGGCATCCCGGTCGAGGTTCACCACCACGAGGTGGCGGCCCCCGGCCAGTGCGAGATCGGCACCAAGTTCTCGACGCTGGTCGAGCGCGCCGACTGGCTGATGCTGCAGAAGTACGTGATCCACAACGTCGCGCACGCCTACGGCAAGACCGCGACCTTCATGCCCAAGCCCGTCGTTGGCGACAACGGCAGCGGCATGCACGTGCACCAGTCGGTCTGGAAGGACGGCAAGAACCTGTTCTCCGGCGACGGCTACGGCGGCCTGTCGGAGTTCGCGCTGTACTACATCGGCGGCATCATCAAGCATGCCCGCGCGCTGAACGCGATCACCAACCCCGGCACCAACAGCTACAAGCGCCTGGTGCCCGGCTTCGAAGCCCCGGTGAAGCTGGCCTATTCGGCGCGCAACCGCTCGGCCTCGATCCGCATCCCCTACGTCGCGAACCCGAAGGGCCGCCGCATCGAGGTGCGCTTCCCCGATCCCACCTGCAATCCGTACCTCGCGTTCGCCGCGATGCTGATGGCCGGCCTCGACGGCGTCGAGAACAAGATCCATCCGGGCGAAGCCGCCACGAAGGACCTGTACCACCTGCCGCCGGAAGAAGACGCGAAGATCCCGACCGTCTGCCACAGCCTGGACCAGGCCCTCGAGTACCTCGACAAGGACCGCGCGTTCCTGACCAAGGGCGGCGTGTTCACCGACGCGTACATCGACGCCTACATCGAGCTGAAGATGCAGGAAGTGACGCGCTTCCGCATGACGACGCACCCGCTCGAGTTCGACATGTACTACAGCCTGTAATCGGCTGTTGGGCTTGTCGGCTCGTCGCGAGCCGGCGCGTTCAAGAAGGGGCGGCCAGTCGGCCGCCCTTTTTTGTTGTCCTGGTGCGCCACAATGGCGTGCAGACCGGAGACGAGCCATGACCAGCAGGCTGTTTCACCTCGGGATGCTGCTCGCCGTATCGACGGCGGCATGGTCCCAGAGCCCCTCGACCGCCCCGACGCAGCAGGCGCCCTCGGCCAACGTGTACCGCTGCCCCGGCCCGCCGGTGCTCTACACCGACGCGCTGACCGCCAAGGAAGCCAACGAGCGCGGCTGCAAGCTGATCGAGGGCACGCCGATCACCATCGTGCAGATGCCCAAGCCGCGCACCGCGCCGTCCAACGCGGCCGCCGGCGGCGCCTCGCGCCCCGACAGCCGCGTCGATCCGACCGCGCAGCGCGCACGCGACAACGACGCCCGCCGCATCCTCGAAGGCGAGCTCAAGCGCGAGGAGGACAAGCTGGCGACGCTGAAGAAGGAATACAACAACGGCGAGCCGGAGCGACTGGGCAGCGAGCGCAACTACCAGACCTACCTCGACCGCGTCGCCGGCCTGAAGGCCAGCATCACGCGCAGCGAGAGCGACATCGCCGCGCTGAAGCGCGAGCTGTCGAAGCTGCAGTGAGCCCTGCCGAGCCGTCCGGCGAGGCCGGTCGCTACGACGCGCTCGACCTGCTGGCGACGATGGTTGCCATCGTCGGCGGCGACGGCCGGCCCTTGTACGTCAATGCGATGCTGGAGACGGAGTCCGGGCTGTCGCGCCGCGCGCTGCTGCGCACCAGCCTCTTCGACTGGTTCGTCGAAGGCGCCCAACTGCGCGAGACGCTGACCGCGGTGCTGCGCAACGAGATCGCCACCGGCCGCTTCGACGGCACCTTGCGCCGCAACGGCATGTCGGCGAACGACCTGCTGCCGGTGCACGTCATCGTCACGCAGATCGAGCAGCGCAGCGACCGCGTGCTCGTGGAGATGCTGGAGATCGAGCAGCAGACGCGGCAGGACCGCGAGGAGCGCGCGATCGGCCAGGTGCAGGCCAACAAGGAGCTGATCCGCAACCTCGCGCACGAGATCAAGAACCCGCTCGGCGGCATCCGCGGCGCGGCGCAGCTGCTGCAGATGGAGCTCAGCCCGCCGCCGGGCCGACTGAAGGCGGACAGCCCGTCCCGGGGGGAGTCGGCCGGCAGCCAGGGGCTGCTGAGTCCACGGGAGCTGACGGAGTACACCAGCGTCATCATCAACGAGGCCGACCGGCTGCAGGCGCTGGTCGACCGGCTGCTGGCGCCGCACCGGCGGCCGCATGTGGTCGTCGACGTCAACATCCACGAGGTCTGCGAGCGCGTGCGCGCGCTGATCCTGGCCGAGTTTCCGCAGGGGCTGACGGTCGCCCGCGACTACGACACCTCGATTCCCGAGTTCCGCGGCGACAAGGAGCAGCTGATCCAGGCGGTGCTGAACATCGCGCAGAACGCGGCGCTGGCGCTGCAGGCGAGCATCGCCGAGGGTGACGCGCGCATCGTGCTGCGCACGCGGGTCGCGCGGCAGGTCACCATCGGCAAGCAGCGCTTCCGACTGGCACTGGAATTGCATATCGAGGACAACGGACCGGGCGTGCCCGAGGACATCCGCGATCGCATCTTCTACCCGCTGGTATCGGGGCGCGAAGGCGGTTCGGGCCTCGGGCTCACGCTGGCGCAGACGTACGTCCAGCAGCACTTGGGACTGATCGAATGCGACAGCGAACCGGGCCGGACCGTGTTCAAGATCGTGATTCCGCTGCCCTGACGTCGGGGAGCAGTCGAGAGGAAGACAGGCCCGCGCCGCATGAAACCCATCTGGATCGTTGACGACGACCAATCCATCCGCTTCGTGCTCGAGAAGGCGCTGCAGCGCGAGCAGTTCTCGGTCCGCAGCTTCTCGAACCCGCGCGACGTGCTCAGCGCGCTCGACGACGACGAGCCGCAGGTGCTGGTCAGCGACATCCGCATGCCGGGCGGCTCGGGCATCGACCTGCTGGCCAAGGTCAAGCAGCGCCTGCCGGGGCTGCCGGTGATCATCATGACCGCGTTCTCGGACCTCGACAGCGCGGTCTCGGCCTTCCAGGGCGGCGCGTTCGAGTACCTGCCCAAGCCCTTCGACCTGACCAAGGCGATCGAGCTGATCCGCCGCGCGGTCGACGAGAGCCTGCGCGAGGAAGTGCGCGACGCCGCCGCCTCCGAGATGCCCGAAATGCTGGGACAGGCCCCGGCGATGCAGGACGTGTTCCGCGCGATCGGCCGGCTGTCGCAGAGCAACGTGACCGTGCTGATCACCGGCGAGTCCGGCTCGGGCAAGGAGCTCGTCGCGCGTGCGCTGCACAAGCACAGCCCGCGCGGCGACGCCGGCGCGAACGGCCCGTTCATCGCGATCAACACCGCGGCGATCCCGAAGGACCTGCTGGAAAGCGAGCTCTTCGGCCATGAGCGCGGTGCCTTCACCGGCGCGCAGACCATGCGCCGCGGCCGCTTCGAGCAGGCCGACGGCGGCACGCTGTTCCTCGACGAGATCGGCGACATGCCGTTCGACCTGCAGACGCGGCTGCTGCGCGTGCTGTCGGACGGCCAGTTCTACCGCGTCGGCGGGCACCAGCCGCTAAAGGCCAATGTACGCGTCATCGCGGCGACGCACCAGAACCTCGAGCAGCGCGTGCGCGAGGGTGGTTTCCGCGAGGACCTGTTCCACCGCCTCAACGTGATCCGGCTGCGCCTGCCGCCGCTGCGCGAGCGGCGCGAGGACATCCCGGCGTTGACGCGCTTCTTCCTCGCCAAGAGCGCGAAGGAGCTCGGCGTCGAGGCCAAGCGCATCACCGATGCGGCGCTCGAGCGGCTGGTCGGCTTCGATTTCCCCGGCAACGTGCGGCAGCTCGAGAACCTTTGCCACTGGCTGACCGTGATGGCGCCGGCGCAGGTGATCGAGCCGAAGGACCTGCCGCCCGAGCTGCTGGGCGGCGAGGCGCGCCCGCTGCCGCCATCGCCGGTCGACGGCCTGCCGGCACCGGCTATGCCGCTGGCGGCGCAGCCGGCGTCGATCGCGCCGCCGGGTGCCGTCCCGCCCACGCTGCCGCCGCTGGGCGCCGTGCCGGCGATCGGCAGCGGTCTCGTGACCGCAGGCCCGGCCGGCTGGTTGACCGACCTGCAGCGCGAGGCGCGGCGGCTGCTGGAGACCGGCGACCCGGAAGTGTGGGACACGCTGACGCGGCAGTTCGAGGCCCAGCTGATCCAGACCGCGCTCGACGTCACGCGCGGGCGGCGCATCGAGGCCGCGCACAAGCTCGGCATCGGCCGCAATACGATCACCCGCAAGATCCAGGAGCTCGGCCTGGATCGCTGAAGGCAACGCGGCCGCCCATGGCGGCCGCGCGTTCGTTCGACGGGATTCGTTCGTTCGACGCGATTCAGTGGCGCGAAGGTTCGTCTTCCCAGTCCCGGCTGCTCAGCGGCATCGAGCCGGTCCAGCTGCGCTCGGCCTCGTCGAACTCCGAGTGCGAGGCGTCCATCACCTCGACCGACGGCGCCAGCGGGGCCGGCGAGGTGACGCTGCGCGCCACGTTGCGCAGCGCGATGGCCTCGATGAGCCGCGTGCGCAGGGGGCGCAGCGCATCGCGCGGTTCGTCGGACTGCAGCGTTTCCAGCTGCTCGAGGCCGCGCTGCAGCACGTTGACCGACAGCCGCAGCAGCGCGCGCGAGCCGTGCTTGCGCAGCGAACGCTCGATGTGCGCGAGGTGCGGCATCAGCCGGCGCAGCGCCGGGCGTTCACGCAGCAGCGCGCGCAGGGCGCGGTGCGCATTGCGCAGCGCCAGCCCGCGGCTTTCGACGACGGTCGGCGGCTGCTGGGGCAGCATCGACGAGGCCGCGGGCACCAGCGTCGTGCCGGTGTCGCGCCGGAAGCGCATGCGCAGCCAGTGCAGCGGTCGGAAGCGCGGGCGCGCGGGTGGAAGCGGTGGGTGGACCTGGGTCGCGATCAACGCGTCGGTCAGGTAGCTCGACGGGGCATCCCTCATGGTCTTGCGCAAGCGGTGTACTGCAGGTGGGCGCGGCACGGGCACCCCCGGGGGGCAAAGAACCGGGATCATGCCATGCGCGCAACGGGGTCGGGAAGGGCGCTTACCCCGGTGCTGGGGATTGCGCCGGCCGTCGGTGACCGGGTTCAGGCGGCCGTGAGCTCGACGATCACCGGCGCATGGTCGCTCGGCCGCTCGTTCCGGCGCGGCGCCTTGTCGATGCGGCAGGCCTTGACGCGCGCCTTCAGCCCGTCGCTGACCAGGATGTGGTCGATGCGCAGGCCCTGGTTCCGGCGGAACGCCAGGTTGCGGTAGTCCCACCAGCTCCAGGACTTCGGCGGCTGCTCGAAGAGCCGGAAGGCATCGTGCAGGCCGAGGCCGAGCAGGCCCTTGAAGTGCGCGCGTTCATCGTCGGTGCAGTGGATCTGGCCCGCCCACAGCACCGGGTCGTGCACGTCATGGTCCTCCGGGGCGATGTTGAAGTCGCCCAGCAGCACGAGCTGCGGATGTTGCTGCAGCTCCGCGCGCAGCCACTCGCGCAGCGCGTCCAGCCAGCGCATCTTGTAGGCGAACTTCTCGCTGCCGGGCGCCTGGCCGTTCGGGAAGTACGCGCCGACGATGCGCAGCTCGCCGGCCGTGCCGGCGCTGCCGGCGATCACCCGGGCCTGCTCGTCGTCGAACCCGGGGATGTTGCGCAGCACCGCGCCGGCCGCGACGCCGCGCGACAGCAGCGCGACGCCGTTGTAGGTGCGCTGGCCGAACCACTGCGCCTGCCAGCCGGCTTCGGCCAGCTCGGCGTGCGGGAACTTGTCGTCGGTGAGCTTGGTTTCCTGCAGCACGACGAGATCGGGTTGCTCGGCGGTCAGCCAGGCCAGCAGCTGCGGCAGTCGGATGGCGAGCGAATTGACGTTCCAGGTGGCGATCTTCAAGGTGGTCGGGAGTCGATGAGGGGAGGCCGCGCCGGGAAAGCACGGCGCGTCGGCGCATCGTACAAGGGGGCCGCCAGGGGCCGCCCGGGTCCCGGCCCGATGCGGGGCGGCGGGCCGCGCCCGCTCAGGCCCCCAGCAGCTCGCCGACCGGCTTCAGGCCTTCGACGCGATCGCAGATGGCCTTGACGATCATCAGCAAGGGCACGCCCAGCAGCATGCCCCACGCGCCCCAGAGCCAACCCCAGGCCAGCACGCCGACGAACACCGCCACCGGGCTCAGGCGGCTCGTGCGCGCGGTGAGCCAGGGGGTCAGCACGTAACCGGAGACGAAGTGCAGCAGCGTCGATGCGCCGGCAACGGTGCCGGCCATCTCGAGCGAGCCGAACTGCATCAGCGCGACCAGCGCGGCGCCGGCGGTCACCACCAGGGAGCCGAGGTACGGAATCAGGTTCAGCACCCCTGCCGCGATGCCCCACACGGCGGCATGCTGCAGGCCGATCCAGCCGAAGACGAGCCCGGTGGCCACGCCGACGAGTGCGCTGATCAGCACCTGCACCAGCAGGTAGCTCCGGATCTGCTCGGTGATCTCGTCGAGCGCCTGCACGGTGATCTTCTTCTGCGAGAACGTCGGGCCGGCGATGCGCACGAGCTTGCGCCGGAAGGTGCTGCCCGCGGCGATCAGGAAGTAGGTCAGCAGGCAGACCGCCAGCAGCTGGCCGGCAAAGCCCACCAGTCCGCGCGTGCCAGACCAGAGGTAGTCCTGCACGTTGAAGCGCTCGCGCACGACCTGCACCTGCGTCACGCCCTTCGGGGCGCCCCCCGGGGCCGCGCCGCCGGTCTCGTTGGCCGCCTGCTCGAGCTGGGCGGCTGCCTTCTGCACCTTGTCCAGCGTGCCGTGCGGATCACGGTGATGGCGGACCGACTGGCGCAGCTTCTGCGCGGCCTCCGGCAGCGATTCGATCAGCCGCGAGGCATCGTCGGCGAGGGCGTAGGCGGTCCAGGCCGCGCCGCCGACCGCAGCGATCACGATGACCGCCGCGCCGATCCAGCGCGGCACCCGCCAGCGTTCCAGCACGTCGGCCACCGGCGACAGTGCGTGGCTGAACATCCAGCCCAGCAGCAGCGGGATCAGCACGGCCGCCGCCCAGTGCAGCATGTAGACGCCCAGCAGGATGGCGACGATGCCCATCGAGGCGCTGCGCACGTCGACGGGCATGTGCAGCTTCACCCGGTCTTGCGGCGCGTCGTCGGCGGCCGGGCTGGGGCCGATGTTCAGCGGGTCGGACGGATCGTTCATGCAGGGCCCCGGACGCAAGCGACGATTCCCCAGGGCAAACGGCACGCCGAGGCGTCCGCGTCGTCAGGTGGGGACGAGCCGCACGCGCGTGATCTCCGACGGTGCGCCCAGCCGCAGCGGCGGCCCCCAGTAGCCGGTGCCGCGGCTGGTGTAGACCCACATCGAGCCCAGCCGGTGCAGCCCGGCGGTGAAAGGCTGCTGCAGCGGCACGAAGTGATTGAAGGGCCAGATCTGGCCGCCGTGGGTGTGGCCGGACAGCTGCAGCTGGAAGCCTGCCGCCTGCGCGCCGGCAGCGCTGCGGGGCTGGTGCGCCAGCAACACCCGCGCGGCGGCTGGTGGCGCGCCGGCGATGGCACGCTCCGGATCGCTGCGCTGCGACCGGTCGAAGTGGTGGGCGCTGTAGTCGGTGACGCCGGCCAGCACCAGCGTCGCGCCGCCGTGCCCGATCACCACATGCTCGTTGAGCAGCACGCGCAGGCCGAAGGCGCGCAGCTGCGCGATCCACTCGGGCGCGCCGCTGTAGTACTCGTGGTTGCCGGTGACGAAGAAGGCGCCGTGTCGTGCGCGCAGCGCGGCCAGTGGCGCGACGTCGTCGGCGAGGTCCGCGACCCGGCCGTCGACGAGATCGCCGGTGACGGCCACGACGTCGGCCTCGAGCGCGTTCACCCGCTCGACGATGGCCTGCAGGTAGCCGCGCTTGACGGTCGGGCCGACATGAATGTCGCTGATCTGCACGATCGTGAAGCCGGCCAGCGCCGGCGGCAGCCCGGCGATCGGCACGTCCACCGTGCGCACGCCGGCGGTACGGCGTGCGTTCGCCAACCCGGTTCCCACGCCGATCGCGCCCAGGATCGGCACCGCGGCCGCGCTGGCGTCGCGCAGCGGCGGCCACAGCGGCGGTCCGGGCCACAGCGCATCGAGCGCGAGCAGCGCGTCGCGCCCCAGCGTCAGCACCAGCAGGATCGCGAATACGCCGAGCGACAGCATGCCGGCCCAGCTCCAGCGGTCGGCGACCGCGCGGTCGGGCGCGCGCCGGCCGAGGAAGGCCGCCGGAATGAGCGCGCCGATCACCAGCAGCAGCAGGACGAACAGCGACGGCGCCAGCAGGCCCGGCAGCGCGGGCGCGACGCGCCAGCCGATGTACAGGTGCAGCAGGACGAGCAGGCCGAGTCCGACCACCGTGGCCGCGCCTTTCCGGCGTTACCTGGCCGGCGCGTGCGCCGCCGCCGCGTCGGCCCCGGCCGCGGCGGGCACCTCGTCGACGATCGGCCCCTTGCCGCTCCAGCGGTCGAGCGCGAGGTAGATCACCGGCGTGATGTACAGCGTCACCGCCTGCGAGACGATCAGCCCGCCGACCACCGCCAGGCCCAGCGGCTGGCGCAGCTCGGCGCCGGCGCCCAGGCCCAGCGCGATCGGCAGCGCGCCCATCAGCGCGGCCAGCGTCGTCATCATGATGGGCCGCAGCCGCAGCAGGCAGGCCTTTCGGATGGCCTCGTGCGGTGCGAGACCTTCGTTTCGCTGCGCATCGAGCGCGAAGTCGATCATCATGATCGCGTTCTTCTTGACGATGCCGATCAGCATCAGGATGCCGATGGTCGCGATCAGCGTCAGGTCGAGCTTGAAGATCGTCAGCGTCAGCAGCGCCCCGACGACGGCCGACGGCAGGCCGGCGAGGATCGTCAGCGGGTGGATGTAGCTCTCGTAGAGCACGCCCAGCAGCAGGTAGATCACCAGTACCGCGACGACCAGCAGGATGGCCTGGCCGCTCTGCGAGTCCTGGAACACCGCCGCGTCGCCGCCGTAGCTGGTGACGATGGTCGAGGGCATCTTCAGCTCGGCGACGAAGCCTTCCATCTTCTTCGTCGCCTCGCCCAGCGCGACGCCCGGCGCGAGGTTGAAGGCCAGCGTGATCGCCTGCAGCTGGCCCTGGTGGTTCACCGCCGTCGGGCCGATCGTGCGCTCGACCCGCGCGAAGGCCGACAGCGGCACCAGCGCGCCGCCCTTGCCGCGCATGTAGAGGCGGCTGAACGCGTCCTCGAACTGCCGGTCGGCTTCAGCCGCTTCCATGATCACCTGGTAGCTGTTCGACGGCCCGTAGATCGTCGCCACCTGGCGTTCGCCGAAGGCCGAGTACAGCGTGCTGCGCAGGTCGGCCATCGAGACGCCGAGCAGCTCGGCGCGATCGCGGTCGATCGTCAGCGAGGCCTGCAGGCCTCGCAGCTGCGAATCGCTGGTGACGTCGCGGAACGCCGGGTCGCGGCCCATGCGGTCGCCCAGGCGCGTGGCCCAGTCGTTCAGCGCGTCGGCGCTGACGCTCTGCAGCGTGAACTGGTAGCGGCTTTTAGCGCTGCGGCCGCCCAGCTGCAGGTTCTGCACCGGCCGCATGTAGACCGCGACGCCCGGCACCGCCCGCATCTGCCGGCGCAGGCCGTCGACCACCTGCGTCATCGGCGGCCGCTCGCTGCGGGCTTTCAGCGTGACGAAGGCGCGGCCGGTGTTCTGCCCGCCGCCGCCGCCCCCGCCGACGCGCGTGCCGACCGCGGCCACCGCCGGGTCGGCGCGCAGGATGCCGCCGACCCGCTCGGTCAGCGATTCCATGGCCGCGAACGAGATGTCCTCGGACGCCTCGACCGTCACCTGCAGCTGGCCGATGTCCTCCTCGGGGAAGAAGCCCTTGGGGATGGTCGAGAACAGCACGCCGGTCAGCACGAAGCTGCCGATCGCGACGCCGCCGATGACCCAGCGGTGGGCGAGTGACCAGTCGAGCGTGCGCGCGTAGCCGTTCTGCAGCGCGGTGAAGCCGCGCTCGAAGGTGCGGCCAAGCGCGTTCTCTTCCACCGCCGCGTGCGGCTTCAGGAAGCGGCTGGCCAGCATCGGCACCAGCGTCAGCGAGACCAGCGCCGACACCAGGATCGACAGCCCGACGATCACCGCGAACTCGTGGAACAGCAGGCCGATGACGCCCGGCATGAAGAAGATCGGGATCAGCACCGCGACCAGCGAGATCGAGATCGACATGATCGTGAACGCCATCTCGCGCGCGCCCTTCAGCGCCGCCTGGAACGGCGCCATGCCCTCCTCGACGTGGCGCACGATGTTCTCGAGCATCACGATCGCGTCGTCGACGACGAGGCCCACCGCCAGCGTCAGCCCGAGCAGCGAGATGTTGTCCAGGCTGTAGCCCAGCGGGTACAGCAGCGAGACCGCGCCGACCAGCGAGATCGGCAGCGACAGCGCCGGGATCAGCGTCGCCGCGGCGCGGCGCAGGAACAGGAAGATCACCAGCACCACCAGCACGATGGTGCCGGCCAAGGTCAGGTTGACGTCGTGCAGCGCCTCGCGGATCGACTGCGAGCGGTCGTTCAGCGTCGACAGCGTCACCGAGTCGGGCAGCTGGTCGCGAAAGCGCGGCAGCGTCGCGATCACGCGGTCGACCACCTCGACCGTGTTGGCATCGGGCTGGCGCTGGATGGCCAGCGTGATGCTGGGTTCGCCGGCGTAGGTGGACGAATTCTTCAGCGTGTCGAAGCTGTCCTGCACGTCGGCGACATCGCGCAGCCGCACCGCGTTGCCGTCGCGCGTGGCGACGATGACCTTTCCGAACTCGGCGGCGCTGGCGAGCTGCTTGTTGGCCTGCACCGTCAGCGTCTGCTGCGGGCCTTCGAGCACGCCGACGGGGGTGTTGGGGTTGGCGGCGGCGATCGCAGCGCGCAATTCATCGAGCGCGAGGTTGCGCTCGGCCAGTGCCTGCGGGCGCACCCGAATCCGCACCGCATAACGCTTCTGCCCGAAGATGGCGACCTGGGCCACCCCGTTGATCGTCGACAGCGTCGGCGCGATCAGGTTCTCGGCGTACTCGTTGAGCTCGGCCATGCCCATCGACGGCGACTGCAGCGCCACCAGCAGCACCGGCGCGTCGGCCGGGTTGACCTTGCGGTACGACGGCGGCGTGTTCATCTCCGTCGGCAGCGAGCGCTGCGCGCGGAAGAGCGCGGCCTGCACGTCGACCGCGGCGGCGTCGATGTTGCGCGAGGCCTCGAATTCCAGCGTGATCGAGGTGCTGCCCTGCGCGCTGGTCGAGCTGATCGTCGACAGGCCGGCGATGGTGGAGAACTGCTTTTCGAGCGGCAGCGCGACCGAGCTGGCCATCGTGTCGGGCGAGGCGCCGGGCAGGTTGGCGCTGACCTGGATCACCGGCGTGTCGTAGCGCGGCAGCGCGGCGACCGGGATGTCCTTCAGCGCGACCAGGCCGGCCATCACGACCGCGACGTTGATCAGCACCGTCATCACCGGACGGCGGATGAAGAGGTCGGTGAAACTCATGACGCGGCCTGCGTCGCGGCGGCGACCGGCGCGCCGGCGGGGCCCGAGGCACCGTTGCCGGCGGAGGGTCCCGAGGCACCCCGCCCGGCGCCCGACGCGGCCCGGCCCGGCTTGCCGGCGCCGCGGCCGTCGTCCGAGCCCGCCGGCTGGTACGGCGTCGCGCGCACCTTGCTGCCCGGCTTGACGTTCTGCTTGCCGTCGACGATCACCTTCTCGCCGGCCTTCAGGCCCTCGACGACGACCAGCTCGCCCGCCGGCAGCGTCGTGCGCACGGGGCGCAGCTCGGCCGTGTCATCGGGCTTCACGACGTACACCGATCGTTCCGTGCCCTTGATGATCAGCGCCGCCTGCGGGATCACCATCGCGCCGGGCATCGTGCGCGTGGTCATGCGCACCGTGACGTACTGGCCCGGCCAGAACTGCTGCTGCGCGTTGGGCAGCGCCGCCTTCACGCGGATCGTGCCGGTGGTGGTATCCACCGCGTTGTCGACGAAGACCACGCGGCCGCGCTGCACCGGCAGCACGCCGGCACGGGCGGCTTCGCCGCTGCCCGGCACCACGACCGAGACCTCCGCGCCGTCGTCGCGCGACGGGCCGCCCGCGGCATTGAGCAGCGCGGCCAGTTGCGCTTCGGGCACGTTGAAGTTGATGCCGATCGGATCGATCTGGTTGATGTTGACCAGCGGGGTCGTGCCGCCGGGCTGCACCAGCGTGCCGCGGTGCACGTTGACCGCGCCGGCGCGGCCGGTCAGCGGCGAGGTGATGGTGCCGAAGCCGGTGCTGACGTCGGCCGACCGCACCGCGGCCATCGACGCGGCGACGGCGGCCTTCTGCGACTCGTAATTGGCGCGCGCGGTGTCGGCCGCGCTCTGCGCGATGAAGTTCTGCTCGCGCAGCTCCTGGGCGCGCTTCCATTGGCGTTCCAGGTCGGCCAGCGAGGCCTGGTCGCGCAGCAGCTGGGCGCGCGCCTTGTCGGCATTCGCGCGTTCGGCACGGTCGTCGATGCGGAACAGCGGCTGGCCGCGCTTGACGAACGCGCCGTCGCGCACCAACACCTCCGCGATCGTGCCGGACAGCTGCGGACGCACGTCGACGCTGTCGAGCGCGACGACGGTGCCGGCGGCCTCGACGGTGACCGGCACGTCGCGCTGCTGCGCGGTGTAGACGCTGACCGCGACGGCAGGGCGTGCGCCGCCGGCGCCGGAGGCCGCGGCCGACGCGGGTTTCGGCGCGTCGTCGCTGCCCTGCCGGTTGCAGGCGGCGAGCAGTGCGAGGCCGACGAAGCAGGCAGCGGCGATCGGAAGCCCAACGGGGCGGCTTGTCGTTGTCATGGCGGCATTCCGGGGCGGTGCGTCGTCGCACCGCGCAGACACATCGTGAACGCAGCCAATCTAGCAGAGGGCTTCTTCGCCCTTGTTGCTCCTACGTTGCTGTGGGGGTGTCTGCGATGACTGCGCGGCCGGCCGGCTTCATGCCGCGTTGGCCCAGCCGCGGGCCAGTGCCAGATCGGTCCGGTGGCGCCGGATCGCATCGGCCGCCTGCGCCGCACCGTCGACGCCGGCGTACAGGCCTTGCACGCGTCGCGCTTCGGCCTTGAAGGCCGGCTGGGCGAGCAGGCGCGACACGGCGTCGGTCAGGCGCTCGCTGTCGGCATGGCGCGGGGCGACCGCCAGCGCCATGCCCTGGCGCACCGCGAGGTCCACGTTGAGCTCCTGCTCCGGGTGCAGCGGAATGCCCAACAGCGGCGTGCCGCTGCACATCGCCGTCTGCACGGTGCCCTGGCCGCCCATGCTGACCACGGCATCGACGTGCGGCATCACGCGGTGGTTGGGCAGGAGACCGGCGACGACGATGTCGGGGTCGTCGACGGGGCCGAACTCATGCACCGTGGCGCCGACGATCACGCGGGCTCCGCTGGCGCGTGCACGCCGGACTGCGGCGCGCAGCATCTGCGGCGTGCTCGACGACAGCACCACCAGCACCGTGGGGCGCCGTCCATCCAGCACGGCCTGGACGGGCGCCGGGATCGGCAGGTCGAGCGTGGCGTACAGCGGACCGGTGTAGACCAGCCGCGTGCCCGCGCGGTAGGCCTTGGGCCGGCGCGGGCGCCAGGCCTCGAGCTCGGCGCGCGGCACGCCCAGCACCTCCGGCACGTCGGTCACCAGCGTCAGGTCGCCCAGCATCAGCGCGGCCAGCGTGGGAACGGGCTCGACGCCGAGTTCGGCCGCCACGTCGTTGAGGAAGCGCACCGGGTCGGTCATGCGCTCGGCACCCTTGTTGGCCATCCAGCGCTTGACGCCCGCGGGCAGCCATTCCGTGCCCGGCATCGGCATCTGCGTCGGCACCGGCGCGAGGCCGCGGTCGAACAGCGGCGGCACATAACTGCCGCCGTGCGAAGCCACCACCGGAATGCCCACCACGCGGCTCGACAGGTACACCGTGAGGCTGAAGCCGATGACGGCCATCTGCACGCCGTGCCGGCGGAAGAAGTCGACTTCCGACTGCACGCTCGCGCGCACTTCGTCGGCCGTCTGCAGCCGCGTGCCGGGCTTGCCGATGCGGCAGAGGTCGTGCACGTAGCGCATGCAGCGTTCGCCGTCCATCGCGGGCGGCAGCAGCGTCAGCTCGAAGCCGGCGTCCCGGATCAGCTGCGCGTAGGGGCCGCCGTGGGTGGCGAAGACCACCGCTTCGCCGCGTGCCTGCAGGGCCTGGCCGATGGCCAGCATGCGCGACGTCTCGGAGAGGAAGCCGCAGTTCGGAACCAAGGCGATCATCTGGCGTCTCCCGCAAGGCTGGCGATTAGGTAATATATTGAATATGTCCACCCATCGTCAATGGCTCGAGCACGGTCTCGACGGCCTGCCCGAAGCGCTGGCCTCCCGCGTCCGTCTCTTCAGGCTGGCCGTGGCCAGCGGTGCTGCGCTGCGCAACCGGCTCGATCGCGAGATGGCGGGCAGCGGCGTCACCACCCAGCAGGCCGCGCTGCTGCAGTTCATCGAAGCGTGTGGCGACGCGCCGACGATGGGCACCGTCGCGCAGGGCCTGTCGATGACGCATCAGAACGTCAAGCAGATCGCGCTGGTGCTCGAGCGCAAGGGCTTCCTGGTGATCGAGGTCGATGAGCAGGACCGTCGCGCGCGGCGCCTGCGCCTGACGCCCGGGCACCGTCGTTTCTGGGCGCGCCGCAATCCGGGCGACTTCTCGAAGGTGCAGCAGTGGACCGCGGGCCTGTCGGACGAGGAGGTCCGGCAGGCCTGCGCGCTGCTGCGCAAGCTGTTCGGGTCGGTTGCCGCGCAGGTGCCTGGCGGATCGGACGACGGACCGGCGTGACTCGCCGGCTGTCGATGCGGGCGGGCCCGCGTGGCGCTACACGTGCGCCAGCGCCATGCCGCCGAGCACGAGGCCGAGGCCGGCGACGCCGAACATGCCCCACTCGAGCCACTTGCGGCGCGTCAGCAGTGCGATGGCGGCCAGCGCGATCGAGATCTGCAGCGCGGTCGTCGCCTGGGCCCAGCGGTGGTGCAGGTGCAGCTCGGCCTCGGAGCGCTGGTCCCAGTCAGCCGCTTCCTTCTCGAGCTTCTCGGCGTCCTTCTTGATCCCGGCCTTCTCCTGCTTGTAGCGCTCGACTTCCTGCTGGTACGTGGCCTTCCTGTCATCGGCGACGATGGCCACCGCCAGCTCGGCCATGTTCTGCTTGCTGCTCTTGGCCTGGTAGAAGTTCCACTGGTTCGACGCCTCGGTCTTCTTGATCGCCGCGTTGTTCTTGAACAGGCCGGCGTTGGCCTGCGTCGCGCCGCCCATGTAGGAGAACAGCGCGCCGATGGTCGCGAGGATCGCGGTCATCACGGCGATGGTGCCGGCGAAGCGGTCCTTGTCGGCATGGTGGGCGGCATGCTCGAGCTCGTGATCGTGCGGACCGTGGACGTGGAAACCGTGACCGGACATGGGAACTCCTCCTCGAACGGGATCAGTGTTGCTTGGAATCGTGTCGATGCGGCGGCTTCAGCGACGCCCGTGCGACGTCAGCCGCGCATACGGCAGCGAGGCGCTGACGCCGGGTGGCGTGCCGCGCGCACCGGCGGCCTTGCGCGGGCGGCGCTCGCCGGCGTCGGCATCGGCCGCGTCGCCGGCATCCCCCTGGCGGCGCATCGAGACGCCGACCGCGAGGATGTCGATCACCAGCAGGTGCAGTACGCGGCTGACCATCGGCAGCTGCGTCGTGACGTCCTCGGGGTGGTCGACGATCAGTGCGATGTCCGCCTTCTTCGCCAGCGGCGACTGGCTCGCGGTGATGGCGATCACCGTGGCGCCGCGCTCGCGCGCGATGTCGGCCACTTCGATCAGCTCGTTGATGCGGCCGCTGCTGCTGATGATCACCACCACGTCCCCGGGCTTGAGCACCCCGGCGGCCAGCACCATCAGGCGGGCATCGGTGTAGGCGTTGCTCGCGATGCCGAAGCGCATGAACTTGTACTGCGCGTCCAGCGCCACCGGCGCGTAGTGGCCCACCGCGTGGAAGTCGATGCGCGGCGCGGCGTTCAGCAGGCCGATCGTGCGGTCGATCGTGTCGCGGTTGAGCTGGTCGCGCAGCTGCAGGATCGCCGACGCGGTATTGCCCAGCACCTTGGCACCGAGCTCGACGGTGGAATCGTCGCCGGTGACCTGGATGTGCGTCACCGGCACGGTGCCGGTGAGGCCGGAGGCGAGCCGCAGCTTGAAGTCCGACAGGCCCTCGCAGCCCAGCGAGCGGCAGAAGCGGATCACGGTCGGCTGGCTCACCGCCGCGGCGCGTGCGATGTCGGCGATCGGGTCGTTCAGCGCCGCGCGCGGGTGCGCGAGCACATGCTCGGCAACACGGCGCTCGGCCGGCGACAGCGCCTCGAGCCCGCGGCGGATCTGCTCGAGGATCGCCGAGGTTGGCGCGGCCTCGATGGTGCGCAGTTGCGACTGCAGGATCGCCGAGGCGCCGACGAAGGTCGCGTTGTCGGCGGTGATCACGTAGGTGGGGATCGCGCGCAGGTAGTCGCTGAAGCGGCCCTTGTCCTCGAAGCGTCGGCGGAAGGGTGAACGGTCGAAGTAGTCGCCCAGCCGCGGCACGATGCCGCCGCCGACGTAGATGCCGCCCAGGGCGCCCAGCGTCACGGCGAGGTTCGCGGCCGCCGTGCCGAGCATCGCGCAGAAGGCCTCGATCGCCGCGGCGCACAGCGCATCGCTGCCGTCGAGGCCGCGCCGGGTGATCTCCGGCGCCGGCAGTGCATCGCCGGACGCACCGGCATCGGCGGCCAGCGCGCGGTGGATCAGCTCCAGCCCGGGGCCCGACAGCAGGCGCTCGAAGGACACGTGCTCGAACTGCTTCCACGCGAAGCGCAGCACCACGATCTCGCGCTCGTCGTGCGGCGAGAAGCTGGTGTGGCCGCCTTCGGTGCCCAGCGCGACCCAGCCGTCGTGCGCCGGGATCAGCCCCGAGACACCGAGGCCGGAGCCCGCGCCTAACACGCCAATGACGCTGCCATCGCGGGCGGCGCCGCCGCCGACCTGGCGCCGCTCGTGATCCGCCAGGCGCGGCACCGCCATCGCCAGCGCGGTGAAGTCGTTGACGACGACCAGCGTGTCCAGCCCGAGCCGCTCGCGCATCTGCTCGATCGAGAACTGCCAGTGGTAGTTGGTCATGCGCACCTCGTCGCCTTCTACGGGGTTCGCGATGGCCACCGCGGCGTGGCGCAGCCGGCCCTCGGGCACCGACTTCAGGTAGGCGCTGACGGCGGCGTGGAAGTCGGCATGGTCGGCGCAGCGCAGCGACGCGGCCTGCTCGAAGCGGCCCGGCGCCGTCTCGAGCGCGAAGCGGGCGTAGGTGCCGCCGATGTCGGCGATCAGTCGGGGGCTGTCGTAGCGGCTCACGGGGCGGGCTTGGTCGTCGTGCAGCGGTGGGGGCCCGGGACCGGGCGGCGCCGTATTGTGCGGGAGCGGCGCGCACCGGCGTCGGCGGCGGTCCGCCCGCGGCGCGGGCGCGTCATCCCGGCCTGCCCGACTTGTATCGGTAGCTTGACTACAGCTCGCGCCACATGGTCTCCTGAACTTCCCCGCTACCTAGGTTAAGTCATCTTGATGCGATGATGTAGTTTTGCTACCTTTGGGGCAACTGATGGGGAGACAAGCGCTTGAGCGATGACGGATTGGCGGCGGGGCGCCCCTGGCTGGTGGCGGACATCGGCGGCACGAACGCCCGCTTCGGCTGGGTCGATGCGGACGGGGCCGTGGCCCATATTCACAAGCTGCCTGCGGCGGACCATGCCGGTCCGGCCGAAGCGGTGCGCGCCTACCTGGCGATCGTGCAGCGGGAACGGGGGGCCAACTACCGGGCGCCGCGGCGGGCGGCCTTCGCCATTGCCACCGCGATCGACGGCGACGAGGTCACGCTGACGAACAGCCACTGGACGTTTTCGCGCGCGAAGCTGCGCGACGCGCTCGGTCTCGACGCGTTGCTGCTGCTGAACGACTTCGAGGCGCTGGCGCTGTCGCTGCCGCGCCTGGGTCCGCAGCAGCTGCGCATCGTCGGCGCACCGCCGCTGCAGCCGCGCGGCACGCTGGCGGTCATCGGTCCGGGCACCGGGCTGGGCGTCGGCGGTGTCACGCAGACGGCGCACGGCTGGGTCGCGCTGCCGGGGGAGGGTGGCCATGCCACCCTGGCGCCGACCGATGACTTCGAGAGTGCGCTGCTGCAGCACGTCCGCGGCCGCTTCGAGCATGTCTCGGCGGAGCGGCTGCTCTCGGGCATCGGCCTGCCGGTGCTGCATGACGCGGCGGCGGCCGTGCTCGGCCGGCCGGTCGCGGCACCGCTGGCGGCCGAAACCATCGTCGAGCGCGGGCTGGCCGGCGGCGACGAGGTCTGCAGCCGCACGATCGACGCCTTCTGTGCGCTGCTCGGCAGCTTCGCCGGCAACGTCGCGCTGACGCTGGGCGCGCGCGGCGGCGTCTACATCGGCGGCGGCATCGTGCCGCGGCTTGGCGAGCGCTTTTTCGCCTCGCGCTTCCGCGAGCGCTTCGAGGCCAAGGGGCGTTTCCGGGGCTACCTGGAGCCGATCCCGACGGCCCTGATCACCGACACCCTGGCGGCCCTGAGCGGGGCGGCGCTGGCGATCGAGCAGATCGACATCTGAGCGCTACACAAACCGCCAAGTTATAAGTAGTTAGACTACTGATGCAAGGGCGTGCATCGCGCAAGGCGGTGCGCGCCCTTTGTCATTCTTGCCTATGAAGACGGGCTTAGTTTGATGAGCGATAGGTGGCTGTGCAGCAACACCTAGGGTTTACGCAGGTCAAAGAAACAATCTAGTTTTGGTACAAATCCGGTCGACGACGAGGGTCCCCGGTGCGGACCGCCACTGCGGCAGGTGGCGTTCGGACACCCACCGGGCAGGTGTCGGGGTTGTGTAGCAAGGAGACATCCGGTGAAGAGTTCGATCGATGACAAGCGCGGTGCGGTGAGGCTGAGTGCCACCGCCGCCGCCGTCGCGCTGCTGTGCCTGGGCACCGCAGCGCAAGCGCAGCAGGCCGCTCAACAACAGCCCGCCGGCGACGGGTTGACCGTGACGGTGACCGGCATCCGCCGCGGTATCGAGGCCGGCATTTCGGTCAAGAAGAATTCCGACTCGATCGTCGAGTCGGTGTCGGCGGAGGACATCGGCAAACTGCCCGACAACTCGATCGCCGAGTCCATCGCCCGCCTGCCTGGCCTGGCCGCGCAGCGCGTCGGCGGCCGTGCGCAGACGATCAACATCCGCGGCCTGTCCGGGGACTTCGCCGGCACGCTGTTGAACGGCCGCGAGCAAGTCTCGACCGGCGACAACCGGGCGATCGAGTTCGATCAGTACCCGTCCGAACTGCTCTCCGGCGTGGACGTCTACAAGACGCCCGATGGCACGCTGATCGGCCAGGGCCTTTCGGGCACGGTGAACATGAAGACCGTGCGGCCGCTCGACTTCGGCGGCCGCCGCGTCGCGGTGAAGCTGATGGGCGAGAAGAACTCGATGGGTTCGCTGAACCCGGACAGCGAATCGAAGGGCTCGCGCTTCAGCGCCTCCTACGTCGACCAGTTCGCCGACCGCACCCTGGGCATCGCGCTGGGTTATGCGCGGCTGGACTCGCCCAGCCAGGCCGAGCGGTGGGAAGCCTGGGGCTACACCAGCGATGCGGCCGTGCCGTCCAACGTGCGCGTGCTCGGCGGCTTCAAGGCCTTCGTCGATTCCACCGACCAGACGCGCGACAGCCTGCTGGCGGTGGTGCAGTACAAGCCCAGCAAGGATTTCGAGAGCGTGCTCGACGCGTACTACTCGAAGTTCGACAAGCAGATCAAGAAGCGCGGCTTCGAGGTCGGCCTGCCGTGGGGCGGCGCGACGCTGACGAACCCGAAGGTCGAGAACGACTTCCTGGTCGCGGGCACCTTCACGAGCATCAAGCCGGTGCTGCGCAACGACCTGGAGACCCGCGAGGACGAGGTCCACGCGATCGGCTGGAACAACAAGCTGGCGGTGGGCGGCGGCTGGTCGGTGATCGCCGACCTCGGCTATTCGAAGGCCGAGAAGAACGAGACCATCCTCGAAACCTACGCCGGCTCGCTGACGCGCGACAACGCCACGTTCACCTTCGATCCCTCGACCGGCCTGCCCAAGCTGAAGCCCGGCTTCAACTACGGCGACCCGTCGGTGATCCGCCTGGTCGACTCCGGCGGCTGGGGCCAGGACGGCTACATCAAGTGGCTGGACGTCACCGACGAGCTGAAGTCGCTGCGCCTGCAGGGCAGCAAGGACATGGAAGGCCTGTTCAGCAAGCTCGACTTCGGCGTCAACTACACCGAGCGCGAGAAGACCAAGCAGGTGCCCGAGGCCTTCGTCGACCTGAAGGGTTCGGCCGCGCGGCCGAACTTCTCGAGCGCCGCCACCGCGGTGCCGACCGGCCTGCTGGTGTCGCCGGTGTCCGCCAACTTCGTCGGCTTCGGCCCGGTGATGGCCTACAACGTGCAAGGCGCCTACGACACGCTGTACAAGCTGTCGACCAACCTGCATCCGGACATCTTCAACAAGAACTGGACCGTCACCGAGAAGATCTCGACCTTCTTCGCGAAGCTCGACATCGACACCGAGCTCGGCGGCATCCCGATCCGCGGCAACGTCGGCCTGCAGCACATCCGCACCGACCAGAGCTCGACGGCGTTCTCTCTGCCCGGCCGCAACGCCAACGATCCGAAGCCCAACAGCGACGGCAAGACCTACAGCGACACGCTGCCGAGCCTGAACCTGGCGGCCGAACTGCCGGCCGACCAGAAGCTGCGCCTGGGCATCGCGAAGGTGGTCGCCCGTCCGCGCCTGGACTGGCTGCGCGCGAGCAACAACTACGAGTACGACCGCACGCTGGGCATCGTGAAGATCGAAGGCGGCAACCCGCAGGCCGAGCCCTTCCGCGCCGATGCCTTCGACCTGTCTTACGAGAAGTACTTCGGCACGAAGGCCTACTTCAGCGTCGCCGCGTTCCACAAGAAGCTCAAGAGCTACATCTACGAGCAGACGCTGCCGATGGACTTCTCCGGCCTGCCGAACCCGGTGACCGGCCAGCTCAATCCGCCGGGCACGCTCGGCACGATGAAGGCGCCGTTCAACGGCACCGGCGGCAAGATCGAGGGCTTCGAGGTCGCGGTGTCGATGCCGTTGAACCTGGTGGCGCCGATGCTCGATGGCTTCGGCTTCCTGGGCAGCTACTCCGATACGCGCAGCAGCATCAAGCCGCAGGGTCCCGGTACGTCGCTGCCGCTGCCCGGTCTGTCGCGCCGCGTGACCAACCTGACCGCGTACTACGAGAAGTACGGCTTCTCGGGCCGCATCTCGCAGGTCAGCCGCTCGGCCTTCGTCGGCGAGATCGCGGGCTTCGGCGCCGACCGCGACCTGGTCTACATCAGTCCCGAGAAGGTCACCGACCTGCAGCTGGGCTATGAATTCCAGAGCGGACCTGCGAAGGGCCTGTCGCTGCTGTTCCAGGTCAGCAACCTGACCAACGAACCCTACCGCCGCTACGACGGCGATCCGAACGTGCCGAAGGAGTACGTCAAGTACGGCCGCACGTACCTGTTCGGAGTCAACTACAAGCTCTGACGCTGACGTCCGAAGTGAGCGCCCCTGTCGACCAAGGCCGGCAGGGGCCTCTTTCATTCATGAACCGTGGTTGACAACATGGAAGACAAGCGCATCCGCAGTGTCGTGATCGTCGGCGGCGGCACGGCAGGATGGATGACCGCGGCGGCGATGTCGCGGCTGCTCGACCGCAGCGTGCAGATCCGCCTCGTCGAGTCCGACGAAATCGGCATCGTCGGCGTCGGCGAGGCGACGATCCCGCAGATCAACCTGTTCAACGCGACGCTGGGCATCGACGAGAACGAGTTCATCCGGGAAACGCAGGGCAGCTTCAAGCTCGGCATCGAGTTCCGCAACTGGGGGCGGATCGGGGACTCGTACCTGCACTCGTTCGGCCAGGTCGGTCAGCCCTACGGACTGGTGCCGTTCCACCACTACTGGCACCGGCTGCATGTGCAGGGCAAGGCGGCCGAGCTCGGCGAGTATTCGATGGACACCGCGGCGGCGCGTCGCAACCGCTTCATGCGCCCGCCGTCGCCCCAGCAGGCGCCGGGCTCGCCGCTGGCGTCGATCGTCTACGCCTTCCACTTTGACGCCGGCCTCTATGCCGCGTACCTGAGGCGCTATGCCGAAGCACGAGGCGTGCGCCGGACCGAAGGCAAGATCAGCCGCGTGCTGCAGCGCGAGCCGGACGGCTTCGTCGAGGCGGTGGTGCTGGAAAGCGGCGAGCGCATCGACGGTGAACTGTTCGTCGACTGCTCGGGCTTCCGCGGCCTGCTGATCGAGCAGACGCTGAAGACCGGCTACGACGACTGGACGCACTGGCTGCCCTGTGACCGCGCGCTGGCGGTGCCCTGCACCTCGGCGCAGCCATTCACGCCCTATACGCGCTCGACCGCGCACGCCGCCGGCTGGCAGTGGCGCATCCCGCTGCAGCATCGCACCGGCAACGGCCATGTCTTCTGCAGCCGCTTCATCAGCGAGGACGAAGCGGCGCACACGCTGATGTCGAACCTCGACGGCGAGCCGCTGGCCGAGCCGCGCCTGTTGAAGTTCACCACCGGCAAGCGCAGGAAGCTGTGGAACCGCAACGTCGTCGCGATCGGCCTGTCCAGCGGCTTCCTCGAGCCGCTGGAGTCGACCAGCATCTACCTGATCCAGTCGAGCATCGCGCGGCTGATGAACTTCTTCCCGGACCGCGACTTCAATCCGGCGGACATCGAAGAGCACAACCGCCAAGCCGACCGCGAGTTCGAGCTGGTGCGTGATTTCATCATCCTGCACTACAAGGCCACCGAGCGGGACGACGCGCCGCTGTGGCGCTATTGCCGCGAGATGCCGGTGCCCGAGGCGCTGGCGCAGAAGATGGCGCTCTTCCGCGCCAGCGGGCGCCTGTTCCGCGCGCAGGACGACCTGTTCGCGGAGTCCAGCTGGCTGCAGGTGCTGGTCGGTCAGCGCGTGATGCCGGGCGGCCACCATGCGCTGGCGCATCTGCTCAGCGAGGACGAGACCGCCTACTTCCTGGAGCGCCTGCGGCGCGCGATCGCCGATGCGGCGGAGTCGATGCCGGCGCACGGCGACTACATCGCGCGCCACTGCGCGGCTGCGGCGCGTTGACCCGACCCGCCGGCCGGCCGCTCAGGTCAGCAGGTAGTGGTCGGCCAGCAGCAGGCCGAAGAGCCCGAACAGGTGCACGATCGAGAAGCGGAAGGCGGGCATCGCCTGCTTCACGTCGCGCGTCAGCATCCAGGCATGCCAGATGAAGCGCAGCCCCAGCGGCAGGGCGCCGGCCAGGTACAGCCAGCTGCTCATGCCGATGACCGAAGGCAGCAAGGTCAGCGGCAGCAGCGCGATGGTGTACTGCAGCACGCGGCGCTGCGTGAACGGGATGCCGTGCGTGACCGGCAGCATCGGGATGTCGGCCTTCGCGTAGTCGTCGCGGCGGTGGATCGCCAGCGCCCAGAAGTGCGGCGGCGTCCACACCAGGATGATCAGGAACAGCAGCAGGGCACCGGGGTCGACCTGGGCCGTCACCGCCACCCAGCCCAGCAGCGGCGGCGCGGCGCCGGCGGCCCCGCCGATGACGATGTTCTGCGGCGTCGCGCGCTTCAGGTACAGGCTGTAGACGACCGCGTAGCCGAGCAGGGAGGCGAGGGTGAGCAGCGCGCACAGCGGGTTCGTGAACTGCAGCAGCAGCGCCATGCCAGCGGCGCCCAGCCCCGCCGCGAAGGCCAGCACCTGTCGAGCAGCCAGCGCGCCGCTGGGCAGCGGACGGTAGCGCGTGCGCGCCATGATCGCGTCGATGCGGCGGTCGACGAGGTGGTTGATCGCCGCGGCCGCGCCGGCCACCAGCGCGATGCCCAGCGTGCCGAAGACGAACAGCGTCAGGGGCACCGGGCCTTGCGTGGCGAGCATCATGCCGACCAGCACCGTGAAGCTCATCAGCGCGACGACACGCGGCTTGGTCAGCTCGACATAGCGCTGCCACAACGCCCGCCGCCGCGCGCGCGGCAGCGCGGCGACCGCTGACGTGGTGGTCGCGGCGACGTCGGCTGCGCCCGGCTCCATCGCGGTGTCAGCGGAAGAACAGCAGCCGCGTCAGGTGCGTGTGGCCGCCCTCGGACGCCATCAGCCCGACCAGCACCAGCAACGCGCCCGGCGGCAGCAGGATGGCGCAGATCAGCGCCATGCGCTCCCAGGCCATGTGCATGAAGATCGCGACGATCAGGCCGGCCTTCAGCATCATGAACAGCAGGATCAGGCCCCAGCGCAGCAGGCCCTGCAGGTGGAAGTAGTCCACCATGTACGAGAACGCGCTGAGCACGAAGAGCAGCGCCCAGATCTTCAGGTACAGCCCGATCGGGTGCTGCTGCGTGCCATGGCCGCCGCCGGCGGATGCCGGCGCCGGGTGCTGGCTGCTCGCTTCGGTATGCATGGACCCTCCGATCACCAGAGGTAGAAGAACGCGAAGATGAACACCCACACCAGGTCGACGAAGTGCCAGTACAGGCCGATCACCTCGACGATCTGGAAGTTGGGCTTGCGGTCGTAGTCGCCGCGCACCAGCTTGCGCGCGAACAGCAGCAGCAGGATCACGCCGCCGGTCACGTGCAGGCCGTGGAAGCCGGTGATCATGAAGAAGGCCGAGCCGAACTGCGCCGCGCCCCACGGGTTGCCCCAGGGCCGCACGCCTTCGGAGATCAGCTTGCTCCATTCGAAGGCCTGCATGCCGACGAAGAGCGCGCCGAAGGCCGCGGTCACCACCATCAGCATCGCGGCCTTGGACTTGTCGCGGCCGTAGGCGAAGTTCACCGCCATCGCCATCGTGCCGCTGCTGGTGATCAGCACGAAGGTCATGATCGCGATCAGCAGCAGCGGCACGTTGGTGCCGCCCACGTGCAGCGCGAACACCTCGCTCGGGTTCGGCCACGGCACGGTGGTGGACATGCGCACCGTCATGTAGCCGGTGAGGAAGCTGCCGAAGATGAAGGTGTCCGACAGCAGGAAGATCCACATCATCGCCTTGCCCCACGAGACGTGGAAGGCCTGGCGGTCGGACGACCAGTCGGCGACGAAGCCGCGCAGGCCGTCGACGCCGGTGCGGCCGGGGCCGCCGTGCGCGGGCGCCGCCGCGGTGGGCGAGGCTTTCGGATCGCCGGGGATCGGCAGTGCGCTCATCGTGTCGGTGCCTCGATGCCGCAGACATAGCGGACGAACTCGGGCGTCAGGTTGCCGAGCGCGGCATACAGCAGCAACCAGACGGCGAGCAGGAAGTGCCAATAGCGGGCGCACAGGCGGATGCGCATCGCGGCTGCCACCGCGCGTTCGGCGAGCGCGGCGCGATCGGGCGCGGCGCCGGGCGCGAGTTTCGGCGGGCCGATGTCGCGCGTCGCCAGGCTCCAGGCGATCAGGCCGCCCAGCACGTGCAGGCCGTGCAATGCGGTCAGCAGGTAGAAGAAGCTGGCCGACGGGTTGCCGGCCAGCGTGACGCGGGCCGATTGCAGCGCCGACCAGGCCCACAGCTGCGCACCGAGGAAGGCCATCGCGCACAGCCCGCCGGCCCACAGCAGCGCGGTCGTGCGCGCCGGCTCGTCTCGTCGGGCGCTCGAGGCCGCGGCTTGCATCAGAACGCTGCCGCCGATCAGCAGCGTGGTGCTCAGCCACAGCTGGCCGGGCAGCGCGATCGACGACCAGTCCGGACTGACCATGCGCATGATGTACGCGGCCAGGAACAGGCTGAACAGCGCCGACGCGACGCCGATGAACACCCACAGCCCGACGCCGGCTGCCTGCAGCGGCGCGACCGGACGGGCCTCCAGCTCGTGCGGCTCGATCGCTGCGGTGTTCATCACGCGTGTCCCTTCGGTTGCGCCGCGCGCTCGAAATGCGGCGGATCGGGCTCGAGCCCGCCGGCCTCCGGCGGCGCGTTCTGCGCGATGAAGTCCTGCGGCGCGCCCGGCACGCTGTACGCGTAGGCCCAGCGGTGCACCGTCGGCAGCTTCGGTCCCCAGTTCAGGTGCTTCGGCGGCGTGTCCGGCGTGAACCATTCCAGCGACGCGGCGCGCCACGGATTCGGGTCGGCCTTCGCGCCGTGGAAGAGGCTCCAGACGAGGTTCCAGACGAACACCAGCTGCATCACGCCGACGATCAGCGCGACCACGGTGATGAACTCGTTCAGCTGGTGTGCCGACGCGGGGATGAACTGGTAGTCGGCGTAGTTGTGGTAGCGCCGCGGCATGCCGAGCACGCCCAGGTAGTGCATCGGGAAGTAGATCAGGTAGGTGCCGAGGAAGGTCGACCAGAAATGGATGTGGCCGAGCCGGTCGTCGAGCATGCGGCCGGTGATCTTCGGGTACCAGTGGTAGATCGCGCCGAAGACCACCAGCAGCGGCGCCACGCCCATCACCATGTGGAAGTGCGCGACGACGAAGTAGGTGCCCGACAGCGGAATGTCGACGCTGACGTTGCCGAGGAACAGGCCCGTCAGCCCGCCGGCCAGGAAGGTCAGGATGAAGGCCAGCGTGAAGAGCATCGGCACGGTCAGGTGGATATCACCGCGCCAGAGCGTCAGCACCCAGTTGTAGACCTTGATCGCGGTGGGCACCGCGATGATCAGCGTGCTGGTGGCGAAAAAGAAACCGAACCACGGGTTCATGCCGGCGACGAACATGTGGTGGGCCCAGACGACGAAGCTCAGGCCGCCGATGACGACGATGGCCCAGACCATCGTGCGGTAGCCGAAGATCGCCTTGCGCGCATGCACGCTGATCAGGTCCGACACGATGCCGAAGGCCGGCAGCGCGACGATGTACACCTCGGGGTGGCCGAAGAACCAGAACAGGTGCTGGAACAGCAGCGGGCTGCCGCCCTTGTAGCTGGCCACCTGGCCCATCGACACCACCGCCGGCATGAAGAAGCTGGTGCCCAGCGTCTTGTCAAGCAGCATCATCACGCCGCTGACGAAGAGCGCCGGAAAGGCCAGCAGCGCGAGCACCGTCGCGGTGAAGATGCCCCACACGGTCAGCGGCATGCGCAGCAAGGTCATGCCCCGGCAGCGCGCCTGCAGCACGGTGGTGACGTAGTTCAGGCCGCCCATCGTCGTCGCGACGATGAAGATCACCAGCGACACGAGCATCAGGATGATGCCCCAGTCGTGCCCTGGTGTGCCGGGTAACACGGATGCCGGCGGGTACAGCGTCCAGCCCGAGCCGGTGGGCCCACCGGGCGCGAAGAAGCTGGCCAGCAGCACGATCACGCTGAGCAGGTAGACCCAGAAGCTCAGCATGTTCATGTACGGGAACACCATGTCCCGCGCACCGACCATCAACGGGATCATGTAGTTGCCGAAGCCACCCAGGAAGAGGGCGGTCAGCAGGTAGATCACCATGATCATCCCGTGCATGGTGACGTACTGGTAGTAGCGCTCGGGCGTGATGAACTCGAACACGCCGGGGAACCCGATCTGCAGCCGCATCAGGTTCGACAGCACCAGGCCGATCAGGCCGACGAAGATCGCGACGCAGCCGTACTGCACCGCGATGACCTTGTGGTCCTGGCTCCAGACGTACTTCGTGAAGAAGCTGTGCGGTTCGTCGTGATGCTCTTCGAGCTCGTCGGCGGCGTGGACGTCGATGTCGGCCATCTTTGAAGCCTCTCGTGCGTGCAGTGAGGTTCAGGGCTGGCCCTGGGCCTTGATGTGGGCGACCAGCGCGTCGAGCTCTTCGGCGCTCAGGTCCATCTTCGGCATCACCGGCGGGAAGCCCTTGATGCTGCGCGCGGTCGGTTCCTTGATGAAGTCGCGCAGGAAGCTGTCGTCGACGCGCACCGTGGTGCCGTCGTCGAGGTTCTCCATCTTCCCGTACAGCCCCTTCCACGTCGGCCCGACGCCGACGCTGCCGTCGACCGAGTGGCAGGCGACGCAGCCGCGCGCCTGCGCCACTTCCTTGCCGCGGGCGGCCAGCGCATCGCCGCCGGCGGCAGCGGCCTTCGGCGGCGCCAGCGAATCGGCGAAGCTCGGATGCGACTTCAGCCAGGCCTGGAAGGCCGCGTCGTCCTCGATCACCACGTAGCCGCGCATCTGCGGATGGCCCACGCCGCACAGCTGCGCGCACATCGCCTCGTACTTGCCGGCCTTGCTGGGCGTGAACCAGAACCAGCTGACCTGGCCCGGCACGATGTTCATGCGGGCGCGGAACTGCGGCACGAAGTAGTCGTGCAGCACGTCGTGCGAGCGCAGCACCATCTTCACCGGCCGGTTCAGCGGCAGGTGCATCTCGTTGCTGGTGACGACCACGTCGTCGCGGCCGGCGGGGTCGGCCGGATCGACCGCGAACGGGTTGCTGCCGGTGTAGAAGCGGGCGTCGCTGCCGCCGAGCTTGCCGTCGGGGCCGGGGAACCGGTAGCGCCACTGCCACTGCTGGCCGAGCACCTCGACCATCATTGCGTCGCCGGGCGGCTGCACGTAGTCGGCGTAGACCTTCAGCCCCGGCGCCAGCAGCGCGACGATGCCGATCGTCGTGACGCCGATCAGCCAGCGCTCGAGCTTGTGGTTCTCGGGTTCGTAGCTCGCCTTGTGACCTTTCCGATGCCGGAAGCGCCACAGCGCGTAGACGACGAACAGGTTGATGACGACGAAGAACACGCCGGTGACGACGATCGTGATCGTCAGCGTGTCGTCCATCGCCTTCCAGTTGGAAGCCAGTGGCGTGAGCCACCATGGCGTCGCCAGGTGGAAGACCACCGAGGCGACGACGATCAGCAGCAGAACCAGCGCGATCACCATCCCGGGGCTCTCCTCTTCGCTGCCCGGGCGTCCTTCGCTGTCAGGACCTGTTGCACCGACAGGTCCCGCGCGGGGCTAGCTGCCGGCGTCGGAACTCCGAGCCAGCTTCCAGTACAGCACCGCGGCGATGACGCCGAACACCAGTTGTGCCATCAGCGTGCCCCAGCCCCGCAGCTCGGCGAACCACGGGAACACCTGCGACATCGCGTGGAAATTGAACAGGTACATCGCGAAGCCGGCCACCACGCCGATCGCCTGGATCACGCCCAGGCTGGTCTCGTAGTGGAAGCCCGCGATCAGCGCGCCGATCAGCAGCCCGAAGCCGACGCCGATCACGTAGTGCACCAGCAGCGCGATGCTGACGACGCCGAGGTCGAATGGCAGCACCGCGGGCTTCAGGATGTCGGGCCCCAGCACCAGCGCGGCGACGAGGTGCGGGATGCGCCACGGCCCCGCGGGGCCCATCGTCGCTTCCCACAGCAACTCCAGCACCATCAGCACGGCGCCCGCGGCGAAACCGGCCACGGCCGCGGCTTTCCAGTCCGGGGCGCGCCGCGTCCAGGCATGCGACTGCATCTGCAGTTCCATGAGTACCTCCGTCAGGACTCGACGCCGGCACGGTCGCTGCACGCGACCGCGTTGCGCCTCATGAGGGGACCCAGGTCGGCCGCGGGTCAGTGCCCGCGGCCCCGCCGGTCAGCCGGTCAGCGGCCTACGGGAAGGCCAGCACGTTCGACTCGACGCCTTCCAGGTGGGCTTCCGGATGCAGGGCTTGCAAGCGGGCCTCGATCTCCTGGACGCGCGAGTTCGGCACGTCGACCATCAGCAGGATCTGGCCCTGCTCGATCATCGGCGTGAAGCGCTTGAGCCGCTGGCTCGGCACCGAGATGCCGATCATGCTGGCCGACCAGGCACCGAAGCCCGCGCCCAGCATGCCCAGCACGGCCGCCAGGCCCCACTGCGGCGAGTCGCCGATGATCGGGAAGTAGATCGCTGCGATCACGCCGATCAGCGAACCGGCGGAGCCACCGACCACGAGCCCCATCTCTGCGGCGCGGATCACGTCGGAGGTCTGCAGCACGTTGGCCTGATGCAGCCCCGTCATGTCCGCGTCCTCGCGGGCGACGAAGTGGATGTGCCGTTCGCTGATGCGAGCCAGCAGCAGATCATCCATTGTCCGACGAGCACTCGGCAGGTCAGGCAATAACCAGTAGATCCTTCTGCGCATGCTGCCCTCCTTTGACGTTGAGCAAATGCACTGCTATGGACATGGCGTTTCTACACCCGAAGCATGACGCGAAGCAATGGGGACACCCTCGGATGCGGGCCGCATTGCTGCAAGAAGCAACGGCCGCGTCAGCGCGAGATCAGCACGCGGCCGAAGCGCGGTGGAATCGTGATTTCCAGTACACGCGCGCGAGCGCGCGATGATCCGCCCTCGAGGGCATCGGCGTACGCTGATGGGCTGCCCGGCGGCAGGGGGATGCGCATCCGCCGCGGGACCGCGGCGTTGTTCAACGCGGTGATCGCCCAGGTGCTTCGGGTGCCCCGATCCAGACGGCGCGCGAGCACGAGCACCTCGGCGTCGGCCATCAGCGGCGCCAGCAGCTCGCCTTGCCGAAGCACCGGATGGCGCGCGCGCATCTGCACCAGGCGCTGCACCTCGGCTCGCAACACCTCATCCGGCCGGCCGCCTTCGTCGGTCCAGGGATAGGTTGCGCGGTTGTACGGATCGTCACCGCCGGTCACGCCGACCTCGTCGCCGTAGTAGATCGCCGGCGCGCCCGGGTAGCTCATCTGGAACAGCGTCGCGAGCAGCAGCTTTTGCTTCGCGGTGGCGATGGTCGCGGCATCGCTCGATTCGCCGTGGTGGCCGAGATGATGCAGTGCGCGGGCCTGGTCGTGCGACGACAGCAGGTTCATCAGCGCGTGCAGCGCCGGCTTCGGATAGGCCTCGCGCAGCCATTCGAGGTTGCGATACAGCGCGGCCGCATCGCCGCCGTTGGCGAACTCGAGCACGGTGTTGCGGAAGACGTAGTTCATCGTCGAGTCGAACATGTCGCCGACGAGGTGCTTCGATGCGTCGAACCAGGTCTCGGCGATGGTGATCGCCTGCGGGTCCTGCGCCTTGACGACGCGCCGCCATTCGCGCCAGAAATCATCCGGCACCCACGGTGCGACATCCATGCGCCAGCCGGCGGCGCCGCGCTGCAGCCAGGTGCGCGTCACCGAGTCGGGCGCACCGTAGGCGAAGCGGCGGAAGTCGGGCGAGGCCTTGTCGAGCTCCGGCAGGTCCCTCACGCCGACCCAGCCGCGGTACTGCTTGTCGATCTCGGTCTGCGTCGGGTCGAAGCGGTACCAGCTGGCGTAGGGCGAGTCGGCGCGGATGCGGCCGGCTTCGAACGCGCCGGTGCCGGGATGCCGGCCGAAGCGGTCGAAGTAGATGGAATCGCTGCCCGTGTGGTTGAGCGACATGTCGGGCACCACGCGAATGCCGCGTCGCGCCGCTTCCCGCGTCAGGCGCACGAAGTCCTCGTTGCTGCCGAAGGCCGCGTCGATCTGGTGGTAGTCCGCGGTGTCGTACTTGTGGTTGCTGGCCGCGGCGAACAGCGGCGTGATGTACAGCGCGTTGACCCCCAGCGCGCGCAGGTGGTCGAGCTTGTCGACGATGCCGGCGATGTCGCCGCCGAAGAAGTCGTTGTTGTGGACCGCGTCGGAGCCGTCGCCGCTGCCTGGCTTGAAGGGCTTGTCGAGCCAGCTGGCATGGAACTCGACGCCCTGGTCGTGGTACCGGTCGCGTCCCGGCCTCGGATCGTTGCTGCGGTCGCCGTTGCGGAAGCGGTCGGGGAAGATGTAGTAGTAGACCGCGTCGGCCGCCCAGTGGGGCACGCGGAAGTCCGGCGCATGGACGGTCTGGCGGAAGCGGCGGATGCGGCGCGCATCGGCGGGCAGCTCGGCGACGTGGCCGAGACCGCCACTGCCCTTCTCGCGCGTCCAGAAGATCGCATCGGCGTTGTTGTGCAGCACGTAGACGCGGCCGCCGACCTCGGCCTCGAAGTGATAACCCCAGATGCCGATGGACTCGAAGCGGTAGGCGGCCGACCAGCGCTCGGCATCGGCGCCGGCCCTTGTCCGGCGCATCGGGATGCGCTGCGCATCGACATAGGCCAGGCCTTCCTGGTTGCCGTGCATGCGCCGCTGCTCGATCACCAGCGTCAGGCGCTCGACGCCGCGCTTCGCGTCGACCGCGAAGCGCATGCGGCTGCCGGCCCTCACCGCGCCGAACGGGGCCTTGTGCACGGCGGCCCGCGTGTCGTGGCGCAAGCTGGCGGCCACCGGATCGGTCATCGGCCGTGCCGCCGGGTCGTCGAAGCTCTTCGGGCCGAGCGTCAGTCTGGGCTGCCCGTCGGCGAGCTCGAAGCGCAGCGTGTGCTCGCCGGCGAACTCCGGGCTCGGTACGATCCACGTGCGCGCATCGGTCCACGATTCGTCGGCGATCTTGAAGTCGTGACGGCCCTGCAGCTTGACGTTCAGGAGCCACGCGTTGCAGCGGTACTGGAACGCCCAGTCGTCCTGCGCGGCCCAGTTGTTCATCGTGCCGCGCAGGAACAGCGTCTCGCCGTTCAGCGGGTCGGGCCGGCAGTCGTCCGCGGCGCGCGCCAGCGGCGATGCGAGCGCGAGCGCCGCCGCGAGTGCGACGACCGGCGCGCCGGCGGTATGGCGCTTCATTGCACGCGCTTGTAGGCGCTGTAGCCGCCCGGCGGCGCGACCTCCGGCGCCAGCACCAGGAAGCCGTGCGGCGGCAGCGTGATCTGCAGCAACGACGCGTTCATCGGCTGCGGCGGCACGGCACCGAGCACGTCGAGCATCTTCATCGTGTTCATCAGCTTGGAGTTCGCCACCATCACCGTCTCGCTGACCTCGGTGCTGCCCGGGTTCGCGAACACCAGCACCGTGTCGCGCGCGCGGTCGGTGTGGCGCTCGAAGGCCAGCAGGCGCGTCGATTCGATGGTGCGGAAGTCGCCGATGCGCAGCGCGCGGTGGCGTTTGCGCAGCTCGACCAGGCGCCTGGTCCACTGCAGCGTCGGGTCGTCGTCGCGCACCAGGTCCCAGCGCATCGGCGCGCGCATCTCGGGGTCGTCGCCGCCGGTCATGCCGACTTCGCTGCCGTAGTAGAGGTTCGGCGCGCCCGGCAGCGTGAATTGCAGCAGCTGCGCAAGCCGCCGCTGTCGCTCGTCGGGCAGCGACGTCGCCAGGCGCGCGGTGTCGTGGTTGTCGAGCATCAGCCAGGACTTCAGCATCGGCTCGATGCCCGCGTCGTTCACCAGCCGCGCGATCATGCGCTGCGCGGTCTGCGGCTCGATGCGGCCGGAGACGGTGCGCAGCAACAGCTCGCGCAGCGGGAAGTTCATCACCGCGTCGACCGACGGGAACCATTCCTTCGGGTAGTTCGCGATCTCGCCGACGACCGGCGAGCCCGGCTTCTGCGCGTGCGCGGCGCGTGTCAGCTCGTCGAGGAAGCGGAAGCCGATGTCGACCGCGACATCGAGGCGCCAGCCGTCGATGCCGTCGCGCAGGTAGCTGCGCACGACCGAGTCGCGGCCGCCGTAGACATGCTCGCGCACCTTTGCGTGCTCAAGGTTCAGCTCCGGCAGGTTCGCGGCCAGCGCCTTCACGTCGGCGCGGGTGCCGAACTCGGGCGACACCTGCCGGTAGTCGAGCGCGTCGTACTTGTGGTTGGTGTAGGCCAGGTGCATGGGACGAACACGCCCGCCAGGGCCTGGTCGAAACGATTGGCGTTGGGCGTGGTCTTCATCGGGGTGGCGCCGGGCCTGAGCGGAGCCTTACCGGCCAGCGCGGGCAGGGCGAGGGTAAGTGCCGCGACGGCGGCCAGCAAGCTGCGGGTGTGTCGCATGTCGTCCCTTTACGCCACCGGCGCCGCTTCAGCGCACGTTCTTGTACCGGCTGTAGCCACCCATCGGCTGCGGCTGCGGTTGCAGCACCAGCACTGATTGCGGCGGCAACTCGACACTGAGCAGGCCGTGGTTGATGCCGAATCCCACTGGCGCCGCACCGAGAACATCGCGCAGCGGCGTGCCGTCCATGAGCCAGGGGTTGGGCACCAACAGCCGCTCGCGCACGGTCTGGCGGCTGGGGTTGGCAATGATGACGAGGGTTTCCAGCGCCTTGTCCGTGTGGCGCTCGAAGGCGAGCAGTTGCTCGGCGTCGATGCGGCGGAAGTCGCCCACCCGCAGCGCGCGGTGCTGTGCGCGCAGGTCGATGAGCTTTCGCAGCCACACCGTCTCGGGGTGCTGGTCGGCCACCAGATCCCAGCGCATGGGACCGCGGTTGGCGGGGTCGGCGCCGCCGGTCATGCCCACCTCGGCCCCGTAGTACAGGTTGGGTGAGCCGGGCAAGGTGAACTGCAGCGCCTGCAGCATGCGGCGCGGGGCTTCGTCGGGCACCTGGGTGGCGATGCGCGGCACGTCATGGTTGTCCAGCAGCGTCCACGACTTGAGCATGGGCTCGATGCCGGCGTCGCCGATCAGGCGGTCGATCATGCGGCTGGCGGCGGGGGCGGTCGTGGTGCCGCGCGCCATGTCCAGCAGGATCTCGCGCAGGGTGAAGTTCATCACCCCGTCCTGCCCCTTGAGCCACTCGCCCGGGTAGTTGGCGATCTCGCCGATCACCAGCGAGCCCGGCTTCTCGCGGTGGGCGGCGTCGGTCAGCTCGCGCAGGTAGCGCGGGCCTAGCTCGAAGGCGGTGTCCAGGCGCCAGCCGTCGGCCCCGTCGCGCAGGTAGCTGCGCACCACCGAGTCCCGGTCCAGCCACAGGTGGCGGCGCACCGGCGGGTGGTCCAGGTTCAGTTCAGGGTGGTTCTGGAAGCCGGTCCACACGCGCGCGCCGCCCTCGTACTGCGGGCCGATGGCGAACCACGGGCGGTAGGGGCTGTTGGCGTCCGCCATCGCCTGCTGGAAGGCGGGTGCGTTGCGGCCCATGTGGTTGAACACGCCGTCTAGCACCACTTTCATGCCCAGGCGGTGGGCTTCGGCGGCGAGGCGGCGGAAGTCGTCGCGGTTGCCGTACTCGGGCGAGATGGCCTGGTAGTCCAGCGTGTCGTACTTGTGGTTGGTCCAGCCCAGGTGGATGGGGTTGAGGTAGAGCACCTGGGCGCCCAGCCGGCGCACGTGGCCCAGGTGGGCCGTGGTGCTGGCCAGGTCGCCGCCCCAGAAGTCGAGCTCGGCGGAGTTGACCTTGTACTCGGGCAGGTAGGTGCCCGCCGCGGGCACCTCGCCCCAGTCGCGCAGGCGCTTGGGAGCGGGGTAGAGGGCGCGTTTGGCGGCCAGGTCCTTCGCCGGGGCGAAGCGGTCGACGATCACCTGGTAGACGATGGCACCGTTGCGCCAGTCGCGCTCGCGTTGGTCGTACACGCTGCCGGGCTGCGGCTTGGGCGCGGCGGCCGTGGCGAGTTGGCCGGTGGTGGCCAGGCCGAGGGCCAGCAGCAGGGCGTGGGTTTTCCATTGCATGCGGTTCATCCCTTCACGCCGCCGGAGGTCAGCCCCGAGACGATCCAGCGCTGTGCGGCCAGGAACACCAGCGTGATCGGCAGGCCCGACAGCACGGCGGCGGCGGCGAAGTCGCCCCACAGGTACTTCTGGTCGTAGAGGTAGAACTTCGAGCCGACGGCGAGCGTCAGGTTGGGCTCCTCGCGCAGCAGCACCGAGGCGACCGGGTACTCGATGATGGTGCCGATGAAGGCGAGCACGAAGACGACCATCAGGATCGGCACGGCCATCGGCAGCAGCACGCGCACGAAGGCCTGCCAGTGCGTCGCCCCGTCGACCTTCGCGTTCTCCTCGATCTCCGTCGGGATGGTCTCGAAGTAGCCCTTGATGGTCCAGATGTGCATCGCGACGCCGCCGAGGTAGGCGACCACCAGCCCGGCATGCGTCTCGATGCCGAGCCACGGGATGTACTGGCCGATGCCTTCGAAGATCGCGTAGATCGCGACCAGCGCGACCGCCACCGGGAACATCTGCAGCAGCAGCATGCTGTTGAGCAGCGGCGTCTTGAACCTGAACTTCAGGCGCGCGAAGGCATAGGCCGCAGTGGTCGAGATGGCGACGATCAGGAACGCGGCGACGGTGGCCACCTTCACCGAGTTCCACAGCCACAGCAGCACCGGAAAGGGCGGGTCGATGCGCGTGCCGTCCTTCGTGATGTGCGGGATGCCCAGTGCGAGCTTCCAGTGCTCGAAGCTGATCTCCGCGGGGATCAGCGAGCCGTGCGCGAAGTTGCCGGGCCGCAGCGAGATCGACACCACCGCGAGCAGCGGGAACAGCGTGATGCCGATCAGGATCCACAGCCCGACGTGCGCGGCGACGATGCGCCAGCGCTGGCTTCTTCCGGTGACGATGGCCATCGTGTCAGTCCTTCTCAGTCCTTCGCCTTCGTCAGCTTCAGGTTCAGCAGCGACATTGCCGCGACCATGAAGAAGATCAGCGTCGAGATCGCGGCGGCGAGGCCGAAGTTCGCGCCGGCGTCGGTGAACGCGATGCGGTAGGTGTACGAGACCAGGATGTCGGTGGTGCCCGCCGGCAGCTTGGTGTTCAGGTAGTCGGGCCGGCCGTCGGTCAGCAGCGCGATCAGCACGAAGTTGTTGAAGTTGAAGGCGAACGCGGAGATCAGCAGCGGCGTCAGCGGCTTGACGATCAAGGGCGCGGTGATGCGGAAGAAGTTGGTCAGCGGCGTCGCGCCGGCGATGGCCGAGGCCTCGTACAGGTCGGCCGGGATGGCCTTGATCAGGCCGGTGCACAACACCATCACGTACGGGTAGCCGAGCCAGGTGTTAACGATCAGGATCATCGTGCGCGCCAGCGTCGGGTCGGCGAACCAGTCGGGGCGGATGCCGAACACGGCATCCAGGATGGCGTTGATCTCACCGAAGTTCTGGTTGAACAGGCCCTTGAAGACGAGGATCGAGATGAAGCCGGGGATCGCGTAGGGCAGGAACAGCAGCGTGCGGTACAGCGTGCGAAAGCGCAGCGCCTCCCAGTTCAGCAGCACCGCCAGCGTCATGCCGATGACGGTGGTGAACAGCACCGTCAGCGCGGCGAGCGCGACGGTCCACACGAAGATCGAGACGAAGGGACCGCGGAAGTCGGCGTCGCCGATCATGCGCGCGTAGTTGCCGAAGCCGATGTTCACCTGGAAGCCGGGTTGCAGGTGTTCACCTTTCGGCCCTTCGAAGAAGCCGCTGTCGCGGTTGGGCTTGTAGACCGTGCCGGTGGCCGCCTCGGTCAGTGCGCCGTCGGTGCCGGCCTGCCATTGCGGCTGGAAGGGCGCGAATTCGCGCACGCCGGCGTAGTGCAGCAACGTGCCGTCGGGCAGCTTCAGCGTCAGCGCCATCAGCGCGTCGCGGTGCGCCAGCAGCTCGCGCAGCGGCAGGGCGGGCGAGGCGGGCGCGGTCGTCGCGGGCGCGACGGCGACCGGCTCGCTCGCCGCAATGCCCTTCAAAGTGAGCGGCGGCGTCAGCAGCGGCGCGCCACCGTCCGGCGGCACCAGCTGCAACCGGAAGCCGGCGCCGTCGGCATGCACGCTGCTGGCATGGGCCCGGGTCTCGTCGAAGCTGCCCTGGTCCAGCAGGTAGGCGCGGGCGCGCGCTTCGGTCAGCAGATGGGTCGACGAGTAGTTCGTGAACCCGATCTGCATCGTGTACAGCAGCGGGAAGGCGACGAACAGCAGCATGCCGGCGACGCCCGGGAACAGATAGCGCCCGGCCAGGGTGCGGGCCGACGCATAGACCCACAGCGCGGTGCCGCCGAGCGCCAGCGCACCCAGCGCCCACAGCGGCTGGCCGGCGGCGGCCATGCGGAAGGCGAGCCACAGCAGCCCGACGCCGAGCAGCACGATCACGGCCAGCCTGAACCCCGTGGCGCCGCGTGCCGAGGCGGCACGGGCCGATGCGGCGGCGGGAGAGGGCAGTGCGGTGGTGGTCATTGCACCTTCATGCGCGCGGCCGCACCGTCCAGCGCATCCTTCGGCGACTGCCGGCCGTTGGTGATCGCCTCCAGCGCCGCGTCCATCGCCGGAAAGAAGCGCTGCGTCTCCGGGATGTTGGGGATCGGCTCGCCGCGGCGCGCGTTCTCCATCGTCGCGCGGATGTTGGGGTCGCTCGACAGCTCGGCGAAGTAGGCCTTGTTGGCCGGCGTGCCCAGCGGCACGTCGGCCGAGATCGTCTTCAGGTGCTCCACCTTCAGCACGTAGTCCTCGAGGAACAGGCGCGCGAGGTCCTTGACCTTGCTTGGTGCCGAGACCATGCAGCCGAGCACGCCGACGAAGGGCTTCGACGGATGGCCGCCGATCGACGGGATGGGCGCGACGCCGAACTGAATGCCCGCCTTGCGCGGGTTGTCCCAGGCCCAGGGGCCGCTGATCATCATCGCCACCTGGCCACGCGCGAACTGCGTCTCCATCTCGGCATAACGCGCGCCGCGCGGCATGTGGCCGCCTTCGATCAGCTTCGCCAGCATCGTCGCGCCGGCCACCGCCCCGGGCGCGTTGACGCCGATGCGCGCGGTGTCGTAGTCGCCCGCCGGCGTCCTGCCGAAAATGAATCCGCCGCCCGCGGCCAGCATCGGCCAGGTGAAGAAGGACTTGTTGTAGTCCCACAGCACCGCATGCTTGCCTTCCTTCTGCAGCGCCTTGTCCATCTCGATCAGCGCCTCGAAGCTCGCCGGCGGTGTCTTCACCAGCGCCTTGTTGTAGACCAGGCCGATGGCCTCGATCGCCAGCGGATAACCCCAGACCTTGCCGCGGTAGGTGAAGGCGGCCCAGGCCGAGTCCTCGATCTGCTCGCGCACGGCCTTCGGCGGCGCGATCGGCACGATCAGGCCGGACTTGGCCCACTCGCCGGCGCGGTCGTGCGGCCAGCAGAAGATGTCGGGGCCCTTGCCGGCGCCGGCGGCGGCCTGGAACTTGTCCGGCGCGCCTTCCGGATGCTGCACCACCACCTCGACGCCGCTGTCACGCGCGAAGGCATCGCCGACCTTCTGGAGTCCCCGGTAGCCCTTGTCGCCGTTGATCCAGACCAGCAGCTTCAGCGGGGCGGCGGCGGCGCCCGTCGCGAGCAGGCCGGCCGTCACCGCGGCCGTGATGACCTTCCAGCGTTTCACTTGGCCTCCTTGGCGCTGCGCGCCGTCCCCCCGAGGGGGATTTCGCCCTTTGGGCGGCCGTGCGGGCTCACGCCGCCTCGGCCTGCGGCTGCAATGCGAAGCGGCGCGGGAAGGCGCGGCCGTCGGCGTCGAACAGGTAGCACCAGGCCGCCGGCACGCCCAGGGTCAGCGCCTGGCCGGTCTGGATCGGCGTGCGGCCGTCGAGCTGGCAGGTCAGCGGCTCGTCGGTGCCGGGGTAGTCGCAATAGGCTTGCGTGCTGCTGCCGAGCGCCTCGACGAAGGTGACCTTGGCATGCAGCGGGTTCTCCCGGTCGCTGCCGAGGCCGACGGTCAGGTGCTCGGGCCGCACGCCCAGCGTGACCTTCATGCCCGCCTGCGCGCGCGAAGCGTCCACCGCGCACCGCACGACGTCGCCGTTGGCCAGCTTCACGTCGGCGCCGGTGGCATCACCGCGCAGCAGCTCGCCGTTGAGGAAGTTCATCCTCGGCGAGCCGATGAAGCCGGCGACGAACAGGTTGTCCGGCTGCTCGTACAGCTGCAGCGGCGTGCCGACCTGCTCGATGCGGCCGACCGACAGCACGACGATGCGGTCGGCCAGCGTCATGGCCTCGACCTGGTCGTGGGTCACGTAGATCATCGTCGTCTTCAGCTCCTCGTGGAGCTTGGCGAATTCGTAGCGCATCTTCACGCGCAGCGCGGCGTCCAGGTTCGACAGCGGCTCGTCGAACAGGAACACCTCCGGCTTGCGCACGATCGCGCGGCCGATCGCCACGCGCTGGCGTTGCCCGCCGGACAAGGCCTTCGGCTTGCGGTCCAGCAGGTGCTCGATGTGCAGGATCTTCGCCGCCTGCTCGACCGAGCGCCTGATCTCGTCCCTGGGCACCTTCGCCAGCTGCAGCCCGAACGCCATGTTGTCGAACAGGTTCATGTGCGGGTACAGCGCGTAGGACTGGAAGACCATCGCGATGCCGCGCTCGGCCGGCGGCACGTCGTTGACCACGCGGCCGCCGATCGACAGCGTGCCGCCGGTGATGTCTTCCAGCCCGGCGATCGAGCGCAGCAAGGTCGACTTGCCGCAGCCGGAGGGGCCCACGAAGACCATGAACTCGCCGTCCTTCACATGCAGGTCGATGTCGCGCAGCACCTGCACGTCGCCATAAGCCTTCTGCACCCGGACCAGCTTGACGTCTGCCACCTCGGAACCTCCTGGATGTAGACAATATACATAGATTCTTCCGCTGATCCAAGCCGGAAGAACCAGGGTATTCGGGCATCTATATGAAGAAAAACAGCAACTTAGCAGTCAATCAGGGAAATCCAGATGTAGCGAAACTACATGATGAGTGGCTTTGTGGCGATACTGCGGCCCTTGCATCGATCCCGCCTGCGATGACCACCGTGACCGCGCACCTGCATCCCGTCGCTGCTGCCAGCGCCACCGGCCCGATCGGCCTGCCGACTCTCGCCGAATTCCATGCCGCCTACCAGCGCGAGCTGGCGCAGCACGCCGACCCGGCCAGCCCCTCGGCCTGCCTGCGTGCCGCGGCGCTGGCCAGCCGCCAGCTGCTGGCGGCGCGCTGGGCGGTGACGCAGGGCGACGACGCGCGCCGCGCCCCGAGCCAGCGCCGCGTGCACTACCTGTCGATGGAGTTCCTGATGGGCCGGGCGCTGCAGAACGCGCTGTCGGCGCTGGGCATCGAGGGCGACGTGGCGGCGGCCTTCGGCGACCGCGCGCCGGCGCTGGCCGACGTGCTGGAACAGGAGCCCGACGCGGCGCTGGGCAATGGCGGACTCGGGCGCCTGGCCGCGTGTTTCCTCGATGCCTTCGCGACGCTCGGCCTGCCGTCCTTCGGCTACGGCCTGCGCTACGAACACGGCATGTTCGCGCAGGCCATCGAGGCCGGTCGCCAGGTCGAGCATCCCGACGACTGGCTGCGCAACGGCCAGCCCTGGGAGCTGGTGCGGCCGGAGCTGCGCTACCCGGTCGGCTTCGGCGGCTGCGTGGTGGATGCCGACGGCCGCAGGCAGTGGCAGCCGGCTGAGACGGTGATCGCGCAGGCGGTCGACTTCGTCGTGCCCGGCCACGGCACCGAACGCGTGTCGACGCTGCGGCAATGGCAGGCGCAGGCGCCGCGCAGCCTGGATTTCGCGACCTTCTGCCGCGGCGAGCATGCGGCGTCCGCCGCGCACCGCCACGACGCCGAGGCGCTGAACTGGGTGCTGTACCCGGACGACTCGACCGCGGCCGGCAGGCGGCTGCGGCTGAAGCAGGAGTTCCTGCTGGTCAGCGCCTCGGTGCAGGACCTGCTGGCGCGGCACCTGCGCGAAGGCGGTGCGCCGGCCGACGTCGGCGCGCGCAACGTGCTGCACCTGAACGATACGCACCCGGCGCTGGCGCCGGCCGAGCTGATGCGCCTGTTGCTCGACGAGCACGGCCTGCCGTGGGACGAGGCCTGGCGCACGGTGCGCGACGCCACCAGCTACACCAACCACACGCTGATGCCCGAGGCGCTGGAGACCTGGGACCTCGCGCTCTTCGGCGAGCTGCTGCCGCGGCACCTCGAGATCGTCTTCCTGATCAACCAGCGCCTGCTGGACGAAGTGCGCGTGCTGCACCCGGGCGACGACGCGCTCGCCGCGCGCCTGTCGCTGATCGACGAAGGCAGCGCGGAACGCCCCGGGCGCCGCGTGCGCATGGCCGCGCTGGCGATCGCCGCGTCGCACACCGTCAACGGCGTGTCGGCGCTGCACTCGCGCCTGATGACGCAAACCATCTTCGCCGACCACGCCCGGCTGTGGCCCGAGCGCTTCACCAACGTCACCAACGGCGTGACGCCGCGGCGCTGGCTGATGCAGGCGAATCCCGGGTTGTCGGCGCTGCTCGACGAGGCGATCGGCCGCGGCTGGCGCGCCGACCTGTCGCAGCTGCAGGCCTTGGCCGAACGCGACGGCGATGCGCCGCTGCTGGCGCGGCTGCAGGCGGTCAAGCAGGCCAACAAGCAGCGGCTGGCGGCGGTGATCGTGCAGCGCACCGGCATCGTCGTCGACCCGGCCAGCCTGTTCGACGTGCAGATCAAGCGCATCCACGAGTACAAGCGCCAGCTGCTGAACCTGCTGCAGGTGATCGCGCGCTGGCAGGCCATCGCCGACGCGCCGCAGCTGGACTGGCATCCGCGCACGGTGATCTTCGCGGGCAAGGCGGCGTCGGCCTATGTGCGGGCGAAGGAGATCATCCGGCTGATCCACGACGTGGCCGAGGTGGTGAACCACGATCCACGCTGCCGCGACCGGTTGAAGCTCGTCTTCCTGCCCAACTACGGCGTCAGCCTGGCCGAGGCCATCCTGCCGGCAGCCGACCTGTCCGAGCAGATCTCCACCGCCGGCACCGAGGCCTCGGGCACCGGCAACATGAAGTTCGCGCTCAACGGCGCGCTGACCATCGGCACCTGGGACGGCGCGAACATCGAGATGGCCGAATCCGTCGGCGTCGACCACCTGTTCGTCTTCGGCCAGCGCGCCGAAGGCATCGCGGCGTTGCGGGCGCAAGGCTACTGTCCGCAGGACTGGATCAACCGCGATGCGGTGCTGCAGCGCGTGCTGGCGGCAATCGGCAACGGCACGTTCTCGGGCGGCGACACCACGCGCTACCAGGCGCTGCTGCAGTCGCTGACCGACGAAGACAGGTACTTCCTGATGGCCGACTTCGCCGACTACCGCGCGGCTCAGGCCCGCGTCGACGCGTTGTTCCGGCATCCGGCCGCCTGGCAGGCGAGCGCACTGCGCAACATCGCCGGCATGGGGCCGTTCAGCGTCGACCGTACCATCGGCGACTACATCCGGCGGGTCTGGGCGGCCTGAGCCAGGCCACCCGGCAAGCCCTCTCTCGTTCATGATGCTCAGCGATCACGACGTGAATGCCCTGGTGGCCGCGCGCCATCCGGACCCCTTCGCCGTGCTCGGGCTGCATGCCGACGGCGCCGGCGGGCTCGTCGTGCGCGCGCTGCTGCCGCAGGCCGACGCCGTCGCGGTGATCGACGTGGCGAACGGCCAGCCTGTCGCGACACTGCAGCGCATCCATGCCGACGGCCTGTGGCAGGCCGCGCTGCCCGGGCGAGGCGAACGCTTCGACCACCGGCTGCGCGTGGGCTGGTCCGACGGCAGCGAAGGCCAGTACGCCGATGCCTATGCCTACGGCCCGCTGATCGGCGATGCCGACCTGCACTACCTGGCCGAGGGCCGGCACCTGCGGCCCTACGAGGTGCTGGGCGCGCACCCGATGGTGCTGGGCGAAGGTCTGCACGCGGTGGCCGGCGTGCGCTTCGCGCTGTGGGCGCCGAACGCGATGCGCATCAGCGTGGTCGGCGACTTCAACGGCTGGGACGGCCGACGCCACATGATGCGTTCACGCGGCGGCTCGGGCATCTGGGAGCTGTTCATCCCGCACGTGAGCGAGGGCGACCGCTACAAGTTCGAGCTGCTGCAGCGTGGCGGCGCCGTGCTGCCGCTGAAGTGCGACCCCTTCGCGCATGCCGCGCAGCTGCGGCCGGACACCGCGAGCCAGGTGGCCGCGCTGCCGCCGGCCCGGCCGCTGCCGCCGGGGCGCGCCGCCGCCAACCAGCGCAGTGCGCCGATCTCGATCTACGAGGTGCATCTGGGCTCCTGGCGCCGCCATCCCGATGGCGCGTTCCACGACTGGGACACCCTGGCCGCCGCCCTGCCGGCGTATGTGGCCGAACAGGGCTTCACCCATGTCGAGCTGCTGCCCATCACCGAGCACCCGTTCGACGGCTCCTGGGGCTACCAGACGCTGGGCCTGTACGCACCGACCTCGCGCTTCGGCTCGCCCGCCGGCTTCGAACGCTTCGTCGCCGCCTGCCACGCGCAGGGCGTCGGCGTGCTGCTCGATTGGGTGCCGGCGCACTTCCCGTCGGACGAGCACGGCCTCGCGAAGTTCGACGGCACGGCGCTCTACGAGTACGCCGACCCGCGCGAAGGCTTTCACCAGGACTGGGACACGCTGATCTACAACTTCGGCCGCCACGAGGTGCGCAACTTCCTGATCGGCAGCGCGCTGTACTGGATCGAACGATTCGGCGCCGACGGGCTGCGCGTCGACGCGGTGGCCTCGATGCTCTACCGCGACTACAGCCGCGCGCACGGCGAGTGGCTGCCGAACGTGCACGGCGGCCGCGAGAACCTGGAAGCGATCCACCTGCTCAAGCGCGCCAACGAGGTGATCGGCGCCGAGTGTCCCGGCGCGTTCACGATCGCCGAGGAATCGACCGCTTTCCCCGGCGTGTCCGCGCCGACCTTCGCCGGTGGCCTGGGCTTCCACTTCAAGTGGAACATGGGCTGGATGCACGACACGTTGAAGTACATGGCCGAGGATCCGGTGCACCGGCGCTGGCACCACGACAAGATGCGCTTCGGCATGGTCTACGCCTTCAGCGAGAACTTCGTGCTGCCGCTTTCCCACGACGAGGTGGTGCATGGCAAGGGATCGCTGCTGGGCAAGATGCCGGGCGATGACTGGCAGCGCTTCGCGAACCTGCGCGCCTACTACGGCTTCATGTGGGGGCACCCGGGCAAGAAGCTGCTGTTCATGGGGCAGGAGTTCGCGCAGCCGACCGAATGGAACCACGATGCCGAGCTGCCCTGGGCGCTGACCGGCGACCCCCGGCATGCCGGGGTGCAGCGCCTGGTGCGGGACCTGAATCGCGTCTACCGCGGAACCCCCGCGCTGCACCGCCTGGACCACGATGCGGCCGGCTTCGACTGGATTGCGGTCGATGAGGCCGAGACCTCGGTCTTCGCGTGGATCCGCCGCGACGAGAACGGCAGTGTCGCGCTGGTGGTGTGCAACTTCACGCCGGTGCCGCGCCACGACTACCGGCTCGGCGTGCCGCCCGGCATCGGCCAGTGGCGCGAGGCGATCAACACCGATTCGGCCTGGTACGGCGGCAGCAACGTCGGCAACGGCTCGCACTCGCTGCGCACCGAGGGCCGGGCCGCCCATGGCCGCGAACAATCGGTGCTATTGACGCTGCCACCGCTCGCGACGCTGATCCTGTTGCCGTCATGACCTCTTTCAAGCTGCCCGACCAGATGCAGCCCGGCCGCGCCGAGCCGATGGGCTCGTTCGCACGCGACGGCGGCGTGAACTTCGCGGTGTTCTCCGAGCACGCCACGCGCATCGAGCTGTGCCTGTTCGATGCCGACGGCGTGCGCGAGCTGCGGCGCTACGAGCTGGCCGGCCCGGACGACGGCGTGTTCCACGGCTTCCTGCCCGGCGTCGGGCCGGGGCTGGTCTACGGCCTGCGCGCGCACGGCCCGCACCAGCCCGAGGCCGGCCACCGCTTCAATGCGCGCAAGCTGCTGCTGGACCCGTGTGCCCGCGAGATCGTGGGCCGGGTGCACTGGTCGCCCGAACTGCACGGCTACACCACCGGCCATCCCGACGGCACACGCTCGCTCGACGCGCGCGACAGCGCCCCGGCGATGCCGAAGGCGCGTGTCGCGCCGCCGCCGCAGGCCGCGCCCGGCTGCCTCAATGCGCCGCGCATCGATCCCGCGGACATGGTGCTGTACGAAGTGCACGTCAAGGGCTTCACGATGCAGCACCCGGGCATCCCGGCCGAGTTGCGCGGCACCTACGCGGGCCTGTCGCACCCCGCGGCCATCGCGCACTTCAAGGCACTGGGCGTCACCACGCTGTCGCTGCTGCCGGTGCAGTACCACGTCGACGAACCCGCGCTGGCCGCGCGCGGCATGATCAACTACTGGGGCTACAACACGCTCGGCTTCTTCTGCGCCGACCCGCGCTTCGCGCAGTCGCCCGACGATCCCGCCGCGGTGAACGCCGAGTTCCGGGCGATGGTGGCGACGCTGCACGACGCCGGGCTGGAAGTGGTGCTCGATGTCGTCTACAACCACACGCCCGAAGGCGACGAGACCGGCGCGACCCTGGCCTTCCGCGGCTTGGACCATGCCGCGTGGTACCGGCTGTCGCACGATGACAAGAGCCGCTGCGAGAACCTGACCGGCTGCGGCAACACGGTGAACGCCGCGCATCCGCGCATCACGCAGTTCGTGCTCGATTCGCTGCGCTGCTGGGTACACGAGTTCGGCGTCGACGGATTCCGCTTCGACTTGGCTCCGGTGCTGGGTCGCACGCGCCACGGCTTCGATCCGCATGCCGGCTTCTTCCATGCGCTGCGCCAGGACCCGGTGCTCGCGCGTGCACACCTCATCGCCGAACCCTGGGACGTGGCCTACGACGGTTACCAGGTCGGACGCTTCCCGGGCCGCTTCCTCGAGTGGAACGACAAGTTCCGCGACAGCGTGCGCCGCTACTGGCTGGGCTCCGGTGTCGGCCGCGGCGAGCTGGCGCGGCGCTTCACCGCGTCGAGCGACCTGTTCCACCACGGCGCACGCCGGCCGAGCGCATCGATCAACTACATCGCCGTGCACGACGGCTTCACGCTGGCGGACCTCGTCAGCTACTCCACCAAGCACAACCACGCCAACGGCGAGAACAACCGCGACGGCCGCGACGGCGAACCCTGTGCGAACTTCGGTGCCGAAGGGCCCAGCGACGATCCGGCGATCGTCGAGACGCGCCGGCGGGTGCGCCGAGCGATGATGGCCACGCTGCTGCTGGCGCAGGGCACGCCGATGATCAATGCCGGCGACGAGATCGGCCGCACGCAGCAGGGCAACAACAACGCCTACTGCCAGGATTCGCCGCTGACCTGGCTGGACTGGGCGCATGCCGACGTCGCGTTCCAGGCCTTCGTCGCCGAATTGCTCGCGCTGCGTCGCGCCGAGCCGGCGCTGCGGCACGACCGCTGGTTCCGCGCGCCGCCCGCCGCGCGGGGCGAACGCAGCCTGGCCTGGCTGACGCCCGCTGGCCGCGAGATGAGCGTGGCCGACTGGCACGACACTGCCCATCCCGCGTTCGCCTGCCAGATCCTCGGCTCGCCGATGGACCCGGCCGGCGGCGAGCACGGCAGCGCACGGCTGCTGCTGGCCTTCAATCCCGAGGCGCGGCCGCAGGCCTTCGTGCTGCCGTCGGGCCTGTGGCAGGTGGCGATCGATTCGAGCGGCGAACTTCAAGGCGGCCACGCGCTGCCCGCGGTGGCCACGGTCACCGTGCCCGCGCGTGCGCTGCTGGTCCTGAGAAGCAACGGACACTGACATGAACCTTCACCAACGCGCGGCCGGCGTGCTGCTGCATCCCACCTCGCTGCCCGGCCCGCATGGCATCGGTGACTTCGGCCCCGACGCGCGTCATTTCGTCGACTGGCTGGCGGGCGCCGGTCAGTCGCTGTGGCAATGGCTGCCGGTGGCGCCGATCGGGCCGGGCAACTCGCCGTACCAGAGCGTGTCGGCCTTCGCCGGCAGCCCGCTGATGGTGGCGCTGGAGCCGCTGGTCGAGCGCGGCTGGCTCGCCGCGCCGGCGCTGCCCGGTGGCGCCGAGGGCGGCTTCGATGCGCGGAGGGTCGACTTCGGCCGCGTCGTGCCATGGCGCCTGCAGCAGCTGCGCGCGGCGGCACATGGCTTCTTCGCCAAGGCCGAGGAGGCCGACCGCGCGGCCTTCGCGCGCTGGTGCGACCAGCAGGCCTACTGGCTGGACGACTACACGCTCTTCATGGCGCTGGAAACCGCGCACGGCGGCCGGCCGTGGTGGGAATGGGATGCGCAGCTGCGGCAGCGCACGCCGCAGGCGCTGGCCGCCGCACGCAGCGCGCAGGCCCACGAGATCGAATTCTGGCGCTTCGTGCAGTGGTGCTTCGACGAGCAGGCCGCGTCGCTCAAGCGTTATGCGAACGAGCGCGGCGTGCACATCATGGGCGACCTGCCGATCTTCGTCGCGCACCACAGCGCCGACGTCTGGGCGCGCCCGGACCTCTACGAGCTCGACGCCGCCTGCCAGCCGACGGTGGTGGCCGGCGTGCCGCCCGACGAGCTGGGGCCGCTGGGCCAGCGCTGGGGCAATCCGCTGTACCGCTGGGACCGCATGGCCGCCGAGGACTGGGCCTGGTGGGCCGACCGCGTGCACCGCGCGCTGGACCATGCCGACGTCTTCCGCATCGACCACTTCCGCGGCTTCGCGGGCTACTTCGAGATCCCCGCCGACAGCCCGACCGCGCAGCGCGGCCGCTGGCTGCCCGGGCCCGGGAAGGCCTTGTTCGACGCCATCGCGCGCCGGTTGGGCGAGCTGCCCATCGTCGCCGAGGACCTGGGCTACATCACGCCGGACGTCATCGCGCTGCGCGACGGCTGCGACTTCCCCGGCATGAAGATCCTGCAGTTCGCGTTCGGCGGCAACGGCACGCACGAGTTCCTGCCGCACAACTACCCGCGCCACTGCGTCGTCTACACCGGCACGCACGACAACGACACGGTGCACGGCTGGTGGGCGCAAGCCAAGCCGCACGAGCGCGACTACGCCGGCACCTACCTCGCCTGCTCGAGCGCCGACGTGCACTGGGCGCTGATCCGCGCGGCCCACAACTCGGTGGCCAACCTGTCGGTCTGCCCGTTCCAGGACGTGCTGGGCCTCGGCAGCGAGCACCGCATGAACACGCCCGGCACGATGGGCGATCACAACTGGACTTGGCGCTTCGGCTGGGACATGGTGGGCGCCGAGCCCGGCCGCGTGCTGCGGCTGATCACGTCCACCGCCGGCCGCATCCCGAGCGAGTGCACGCCGCTGCCGCCGCCGGATGTCGACTACTTCCCGCTGCCCTGAACCCTTCTGCCGTCGATCACATGCGCCACGTCCTGACGCTGTTGCTGCTGCTGTGCTGTTTCGCCGCCCGCGCCGCGGCGCCGGTGGTCGAGCGCATCGATCCGCCGTTCTGGTGGACAGGCATGAAGAACCCGCGGCTGCAGCTGATGCTGTACGGCCCGCGCATCGGCGACGCGACCGCCACGGTGCGCGCACCGGGCCTGCGGGTGAGCGGCCAGCGGCGCGGCGACAGCCCGAACGTGCTGTTCGTCGACCTGCAGATCGGCGCGGGCGCGAAGCCGGGGCGCTTCGACCTCGTGCTCGCGCGCGCGGGTGAATCAACGCGCCGTGCCTACGAGCTGCACGAGCGCATCGCCGGCTCGGCGCAGCGACAGGGCTTCGGCCCCCGCGACGTGATCCTGAACCTGGTGCCCGACCGCTTCGCCAACGGCGACCCGGCCAACGACAACATCGCCGGCTACCCGGACCCGGCCAACCGCGCCGACATCTCCGGCGGCCGCCACGGCGGCGACATCGCCGGCATCGTGCAGCACCTGGACTACATCGCCGGCCTGGGCTACACGATGCTGTGGCCCACGCCGCTGCTGGAGAACAAGCAGCCGAGCTATTCGTACCACGGCTATGCGATCACCGACGGCTACCGGGTCGACCCGCGCTTCGGCAGCAACGACGACTACAAGCGCCTCGTCGAAGCCGCCCGCGCGCGCGGCATCGGCACGATCCAGGACATCGTGCTGAACCACATCGGCTCCGGCCACCACTGGATGGCCGACCTGCCGACAAAGGACTGGCTGACGATGGACGGCCGCTTCGTGCCGACGCGCCATGCGCGCACCGCCGTCAGCGACCCGTATGCCGCGCCGTCGGACCGCGAGAACTTCATGCGCGGCTGGTTCACCGAGAACATGCCGGACCTGAACCAGCGCCAGCCGCTGCTCGCGACCTGGCTGATCCAGAACACGATCTGGTGGATCGAGTACGCGGGCCTGGCCGGCGTGCGCGCCGACACCTGGGGGTACTCCGATCGTGATTTCCTCGCCCAGTGGACCAAGGCTGTTCTTGCCGAGTACCCCAAGCTCAACATCGTCGGCGAGGAATGGAGCGGTAACCCGGTGGTGGTGTCGTACTGGCAGCGCGGCAAGAAGAATCCCGACGGTTATGTCTCGCACCTGCCGGCGCTGATGGACTTCCCGCTGCACTACGTGCTGCGCCGCGCGCTCGCCTCGGGCGAAAGCTGGAACGGCGGCTTCAACGAGCTGTACGAGGGCCTGATCAACGACAAGCTGTACCCGGACCCGTCGAACATGGTGCTGTTCGAGGGCAACCACGACGTGCCGCGCCTGTTCAGCGTGCTCGACGAGGACGTTCAGCTGACGAAGATGGCGCTGGCCTACGTGCTGACGATGCGCGGCATCCCGCAGCTCTATTACGGCACCGAGGTGTTGATGACGAGCCCGAAGCAGCGCGACGACGGCGCGACGCGCCAGGACTTCCCTGGCGGCTGGGCCGATGACCGGGTCAACGCGCGCACCGGTGCGGGCCTGACCGACGCGCAGCGCGACGTGCAGGCATTCGTGCGCAAGCTGATGAACTGGCGCAAGACCGCGGCCGTGATCCACACCGGCCGCCTGGTGCACTACGCGCCGGAGAACGGCACCTACGCCTTCTTCCGCCACGACGGCGCCAAGCGCGTGATGGTGGTGTTCAACAAGAACAGCACCGACACCACGCTGCAGACCGCGCGCTTCGCCGAGATGCTGACGGGCAAGGGGAGCGGCAGCGACGTGATCAGCGGCCGCCGCATCGACTTCGCGCAGCCGACGTTCACGCTGCCGGCGAGGTCGGTGATGGTGCTGGAGCTGCAGTAGGCCGGCGGCGTCAATCGGCGATCGCCTTGTTGTAGGCGCGATAGACCCGGTCCAGCTGCCAGCCCAGCGATTCGTACAGCGCCTGAGCCAGGCTGTTCGTGTGCGCCGTCGTCAGGTCCAGCCGCACCATGCCGTCGGCGCGGGCCTGCTCCTCGGCGGCGCGCATCAACTGGCGGCCGGTACCGGCGCGGCGACCGGCGGGATCGACGAACAGGTCGGACAGGATGTAGATCGGTGCCGCCGAGATCGAGCAGAAGGTCGGGTACATCTGGATGAAGCCGAGGGCCCGGCCGGCATCGTCCTCGGCGAGCAGGATCACCGACTCGTTCTTCGACAGGCGCGCGGCGATGAAGTCGCGTGCGCGCGCGCGGTCCGGTGCCTGTTCGTAGAACTGGCGATAGCCGTCGAAGAGCGCGGCCAGCGCCTCGAGGTCGGAGAGGGTGGCGCGGCGGATCGTGGTCATGCGGAGGCCGGGGTCGGTGCGGTCGAGAGGGCGCGCATCGTAGCGGCAATCCCCCACGGCCGCGCAGCGGCTCATGCAGCCTTCAGCGGCAGGCAGATGTCCGTCAGCAGCTCGGCCGGTTCGGTGTCGCGCGGGTTGTTCAGGTACTCCTCGAGCATCGGCGCGGCGTCGTCGGCCTCGTGGCCCGAGCGCGGCAGCCAGGTGCCGAAGAGCCAGCGGTAGGCCGCGTGCATCGACGCATAGGGACCGCGGTGGCGCAGCACCGCGTACGGCCCCGGCCGCGTGACCATCGCCTGCAGCGGTTCGGGCAGGGCGTCGGCGGGTGCGCTGCCGGAGACGCCGGCGAACGAGCGCAAGTCGGCTTCGGCCACCGAGCCGGGGTCGTCGAGGTACAGCGCGATGGCCCGCATGCCGGGCCGCGACAGCCCGCGCGCGGCGAGGCGACCGTACAACCCGTCGAACGCCTGGCCGACCTGCATGTACGAGCCGCGGTGCGGCGCGGCGACCAGGGGAATCGCCGGCAGCTCGACGAGCTTCACCTCGGCCGCCGCGTGGGCACCGTCCTCGGCGGCGATCGCCTGCTGGAACACCGCGTGGTCGCCCGCCGCGCGGTAGCGGGCCGGCGGCAGCCGGTACACCGACTTGAAGATGCGGGTGAAAGATTGCAGGTTGGGGTAGCCGGCGTGCCTGGCGATGCGCTCGATCGGCAGCGTGGTGTTCGCCAGTTGTCCGGCCGCGCGGTGCAGCCGCAGGCGCTTAACCGTGGCCGCCAGCGTCTCGCCGTAGACCGCGTGGTAGACGCGGTGCCAGTGGCAGGGCGACAGGCAGGCGATGTCGGCCAGGGTCATCAGGTCCAGCGGTTCGTCCAGGCGCGCGTGCACGTGCTCGATCACACGCTGCAGGCGCGCCTCGTAGCGCCTGAATGACGCCGCCGTGGCCTCAGCGAAGGCCGACGGCGATGTGGATGTGTCCATCGGGCTGGTAACGCTCATGGTCGCAGGTGAAGCGGCGCGGCAAGGTGTCGGCATCATGCTGCCAGATGCTGCGCCAGGCCTCGCCGACGCGCTCGGGATGGCCGCGCTCGACCTCGAACACGGCGCAGCGCACGGCCGGCACGTCGACCTGGATGCAGCCTTCGGGCGGCACCGCGCCGGGCTGCACCGGCACGCCGATCACGAAGCGGTAATCGCCCAGGTTGTCGCGGCCGGCGTGTTCGAACTCGGTGTACAGCGCGACCACGTCGTCGCCCTGACGGCCCGGGATGCGCCCGGCCCACTGCTCGGCGAAGAAGCGCTGCCAGTGCGCGGGGATGGTCTGGAAGCCTTCGCGATTGTTCGTGCGCAGGGGCAGGCCGATCACCGTGAAGGCGTCGTGGTGCTGGATCTGGAACATGGTCGGGCTCCGGAAGGAATCGATGTCGCCATCGTTCCACGACCCTGTTTGACAAGTCTTGCGGAGTTGAGCGTCAGGCGACGATCAGGCGCAGCGAGCCGTCGAATGTGGGCTGGGTGCGCAGCGCGCCCCAGCGCTGGTCCCAGCGGCCCGAGCGCAGGTCGTCGGCGAGCGTGCGCTCGAAGCGCTCGACCACCGCCGGCGCGACGAAGCTCCAGGCCGAGCAGGCCTGGCGCGCGCCGGCGTCGAGCAGCCGCTCCGGCCGGCCGTAGTAGGCCTCGCCGAAGCCGTCGCTGCAGTGAAGCGGGATCGGCACCGGCTCGACCCGCGCCGCGCCGCCGAGCCCCGCCACGAGCGTCTCGATGCGCGGATAGCGCCGCGCCTCGACCTCGATCGCCTCGCGGGCGTACTCGGCGAGCCAGAAGCGGTCCAGCGCGTCGGGATCGCAGGACAGGATGACCACCGGCCCGCGCGTCACGCGGCGCAGCTCGGCCAGGCCCCGCGCCAAGTCGCGCCACTGGTGCACGGTGAAGCTGGCCATCGCCGCGTCGAAGGTCTCGTCGGCGAAGGGCAGGGCTTCGGCCGTCGCGTCGATCGCCGGCGGCAGCTGCGGCGGGCGTTGCGCCCGCATCGACGCCGAGGGCTCCACGGCAGTGACCACGACATCGGTCGGTTCGTACGAGCCGGCCCCGGCGCCGACGTTCAGCACCGAGCGCGCATCGCCCAGCGCCGCGCGGATGCACGCCGCGATGCGCGGCTCGGGGCGGCGGTACTGCGCGTAGCCGTCGCCGATGCGTCCGTAGTCGGCATCACCGGCGCTGCCGTCGTGGTGGCGGTGCATGCAGCCCCTCCCTGTTCGTGGAGGGCGCATTGTGCAAGGCGCAGCCGCCGCCGGGCCGCCCCAAGGCGGCTGGCCCCCTCGGGGGGGCAGGAGCCAAGCGACGTGGGGGTTTACTCAGCGCTCGCGCCGGAGCACCCGGAACGACTGCGGCGCCAGCGCGAAATGCACGCGGCCGTCCGCATCGGCCTGCGTTCGCGCGCCGCCGGCCGGGTACTCGCTGGCGTAGCGCGCGTTGGCGCCCAGCCGGTCGATGCGAATCGTCGCCGGCGCCTTGCCGTAGTTGATCAATACCAGCGTGTGCTCGTCGTCCGTCGCGCGCTGGAAGGCCATCGCCTGGCCGGCGACCTGCGGCGCTTCGTAGCGGCCGACGGCGATCGACGGCAGGCCATTGCGCAGTGCGAGCAAGGTCTTGTAGTGCGCGAGCACCGAGGCCGGATCGGTGCGCTGTGCGGCCACGTTGTGCGTCGCGGCGTTGTCCGAGGCGGGCCGGAACGGCTTCACGCCGGGCCGGGTGAAACCACCGGCCGAAGCCGGATCGGCCGTCCAGCTCATCGGCGTGCGCAGCGGTGCATCGCCGGGCAGCCCGTCGACGCCGGCCATGCCGATTTCCTCGCCGTAGTAGATGAAGGGCGTGCCGGGCAGCAGCAGGTAGGTGGCCGCGGCGAGACGATAGGCCGCGTCGTCGGCGCCGAGCTGGTCGCGCAGGCGCTTGCCGGCGAAGATGTCGTGGTTCGACAGCATCGTCGCCATCGTCGGCGGCGCACTCGTGAAGTACGCGGCCACGCGCTGGATCGCCTCGGTCTTGCCGCGCGCGGCATCGATCAGCTGATGCTCCAGGCCGAAGGCGAAGGCGGCGCCGCAACTGTCGGCGCCGGCCCAGCGCTGCGGGTTTGCGGTGGCTTCGCAGACCATCCAGCGCTGGCGGTAGCCGTCGCGCATCAATGCCCGCACGTCGCGCATCAGCGCGTGGCTTTCCGGCTGGTCGTTCCAGTCCTTCGCGCTGTTCTCGATCAGGTGCGGCACCGCGTCGAAGCGGAAGCCGTCGAGGCCGCGGTTGAGCCAGAAGCGCAGGCTGTCGTGGTGATAGGCCAGCGCCCGCGGGCTGCGCAGGTTGAAGTCCGGCATGTGCGGGCCGAAGGTGGCGTAGTGAAACGCGCCGCCGGCCGGGTACCACGGGTGTTTGCCCCAGACGTCCCAGCCGGAGGGGGCCTCGGGCTGCCAGATGAACCAGTCGCGCAGTGCATCGGTGGTCGACGCGGTCGACAGCCGGAAGGCCGGGTGCTCGCGGGCCGCGTGGTTGATCACGTAGTCCATGATCACGCCGATGCCGCGAGCGTGCGCCTCGCGGATCAGCGCATCGAAGTCGGCCAGCGTGCCGTAGGCCGGCTCGATGCCGCGGAAGTCGGTCACCGCGTAGCCGTGGTCGTGGTCGGCGCTGCGGGTGATCGGCATCAGCCAGATCCCCTTGACGCCGAGTTCCTGCAGGTAGGGCAGCGATTCGGTCAGGCCGCGCAGGTCGCCGATGCCGTCGCCGTCGCTGTCGCGCCAGGCGCGCACGAAGATCTCCATGAACGCGCCGTGCTGCCAGCCCTCGGGCAAGGTGCTGCCGGGGTCGGCGGCGGGGACCGGGCGGCGGTCGAAGGGGATGGGCTCACCGGCCGGCATCAGCGCGCAGGCGGCGAGCAGCGCGACGCTGGCGGCAGTCAAACTTGCAAGAAGGCGCATTCAATCAATGTAGTTTAGGTACATAAATGCCTGCAATCAGGGTTTGCTGCAGATGTTGGTGACGTAGTTTTGTTTCTGTACCATGCCACGGCCGTCGTTTCGGATTCCTGCCGTGATGCCCCTGCCCATCGTCGCCCTGCTGCTGTCCTTGATGGCGCCCGCCGCCGTGGCCGCGAGCCCCTCGCTGACCGACTGTGACAGCAGCGCCTTCGCGCGCACGTTGTTGGCGGCCGCGCAGCCTGCGCCGCCGACGCCGGAGCCGGAGCCCAAGCCCGCGCAGGCGGTCTGGCTGAGCGGCACCGTGCTGCAGTGGCCGCAGATGGCGGTGGCCGACGGCACGCGGTTCCGTCTCTATCACGCGAAAGACGCGTCACTAGCCGCGCTCGACGGCCGGCCGATGCGCGGCGCCGATGGGGTCGTCGACCTGCGCCCGGCCGCAGCCCCCGCGGACGCCGCGCAACGCTTCCGCCACGTCGCCGCCGGCCTCGTGCTGCAGGCCGACGCGGACCCCGCGTCGCTGCGCCGCCTGCACCGTTCGCAGACGCTGCTGGTGCACGAGGACGCGCAGGGCCGCGTGCTGCGCTCGACGCCGCTGCAAGCGGCCGCGGCGCTCGACGAGCTGTTCGCAGCGGCCGAAGCGGCAGCGCTGGGCGCGACGCTGCGTCGCGACGGCGCCGACTGGCGCCTGTGGGCGCCGACGGCGCAGCAGGTCGCGCTGTGCCTGCACGACAGCGCCGACGGCCCGGCGCGGCGCCTTGTGGCGATGCAGGCCGACGAGGCCAGCGGCGTCTGGTCGGCGCGGCTGCCCGCGCCGCTGCCCGGGCGCTTCTACCGCTACCTCGTCGACGTGATCGTTCCCGGCGTCGGTCTCGTTCGCAATCGCGTGACGGACCCCTATGCCCTGGCCCTGAGCGCCGATTCGCAACGCGCCTGGCTCGCCGACCTCGACGCGCCGGCGCTGAAGCCCCCGGGCTGGGATGCGCACCGCACGCCGCAAACGGTGAGGGCGCCGACCGACCTCGTGATCTACGAGCTGCACGTGCGCGATTTCTCGATCGGCGATGCGAGCGTGAGCGCAGCGAACCGTGGCAAGTACGCCGCCTTCGCCGAACCCCGCAGCGCCGGCATGCGCCACCTCGCGGCGCTGGCGAAGGCGGGGCTCACCGACGTGCACCTGCTGCCGGTGTTCGACCTCGCCACCATCCCCGAGCGCGGCTGCACCTCGCCGCCCGCATCCGCGCTGCAGGGGCCGCCGGACGGCGAGGCGCAGCAGGCGGCGGTGATGGCGGGCGCCGCGACCGACTGCTTCAACTGGGGCTACGACCCCTGGCACTACACCGTGCCCGAGGGCAGCTATGCCAGCGATGCGGCCGACCCGGCGAAGCGCATCGTCGAGTTCCGCCGCATGGTGATGGCGCTGCACCGCGCCGGGCTGCGCATCGGCATGGACGTGGTCTACAACCACACCGCGGCCTCCGGACAGCAGGCGAAGTCGCTGCTCGACCGCATCGTGCCCGGCTACTACCACCGGCTGAACGCGCAGGGCGTGGTCGAGCGCTCGACGTGCTGCGACAACACGGCCACCGAGCACCGCATGATGGGCAAGCTGATGATCGACTCGGTACTCACGTGGGCGAAGGCCTACCGCATCGACTCGTTCCGCTTCGACCTGATGGGCCACCAGCCGAAGGCCGCGATGCTGGACCTGCAACGCCGCCTGAAGACCGAACTCGGCCGCGACATTCCGCTGATCGGCGAAGGCTGGAACTTCGGCGAGGTGGCCGACGGCGCGCGCTTCGAGCAGGCGTCGCAGCTGTCGCTGAACGGCACCGGCATCGCCACCTTCAGCGATCGCGCGCGCGATGCGCTGCGCGGCCGCGGCGGCCTGCATGCGCAGGGCTGGCTCAACGGGCTTCACTTCGATCCGCATCCGGCCGCGCCGCCCGCCACCCGTGACGACCTGCTGCGCGCCGCCGACCTGGCACGCGTCGGCCTCGCCGGCTCGATCCGCCGCTACCGCCTGCAGACCGCCGACGGCACGGTGCAGGCGCTGGAGGCCCTGCGCTACGGCGGCCAGCAGCCGGCGGGCTACGTGGCCGAGCCGTCGGAGGTGGTCAACTACGTCGAGAACCACGACAACAGCACCTTCTTCGACGATGCGGCGGCCAAGCTGCCGCCCGGCACTTCGCGCATCGACCGGGCGCGGGTGCAGCTGCTGGGCGCCGCGGCCGTGGCCTTCAGCCAGGGGCTGGCGTACTTCCATGCGGGCCAGGACCTGCTGCGCAGCAAGTCGATGGACGGCAACAGCTTCGACTCGGGCGACTGGTTCAACCGCCTCGACTTCAGCTACCGCGACAACGGCTTCGGCGCCGGCCTGCCGCCGCGGCCCGACAACGCGCGCGACTGGCCGGCGATGAAGGCGCTGCTGGCCGATGCCTCGATCAAGCCGGGGCCGGCGGAGATCGCCTGGATGCGCGATGCCTTCCGCGACCTGCTGGCGATCCGCGCCTCGTCGACGCTGTTCCGGCTGCGCTCGGCCGCCGACATCGAGGCCCGCCTGCAGTTCCCGAACACCGGCCCGCAGCAGGTGCCGACGGTGCTGGCCGGACACCTGCGGGGCGAGGGCTACCCCGGCGCGCGCTTCCGCGAGATCGTCTACCTGCTCAATGCCGACAAGGCGGCGCAGACCATCGTCGTCGATGCCGTGCGTGGCCAGGGGTTCCGGCTGCATCCCGTGCACCTGAAGCCGCACGCGGCCGAGCGCCGGGCGCGCACCGACGCGCGCTTCGATCGCGCCGCTGGCCGCTTCACCGTGCCGCCGCGCAGCGCCGTCGTCTGGGTGAGGGATTGACAAGCGCTTTCAAGGCGCGATCGATTTCACGCAAACAGACCGGCAAGCAGGCGAATCGGCACGTTAGGATCGTTGCCCGCCGTAACGGAAGTGGGCGCGCCTTCGCGCGCCGGCCGCACGGACGGACCCCCGGATCCCCGCTGGCCGATGACCGCGCAACCGCTGACCGCCACCGACATGGCCGCCTTCGTGCTGGCCGTGCTGGCGCTGCTGTATGGCGCGCTGTGGCTGCGCGACCGCGAGCCCGGCATGTCGTGGCTGTCGTTCAGCTTCGCGCTGGCGGCCGTCTGGTACGCCGGCAGCGAGCAGTACCTGCCGACCGGCGCCTACATCGAGGCCGGCCAGTACGGCATGGCGTCGATCATCCTGCTCAGCACGATGACGATGACCATCGGGCTGATGCGCTACCTGGGGCCGCTGACCCGCCTGCGCCGCACCGTGCTGTACGTGCTGCTCGCGCCCGGGGCGCTGGTGCTGGCCGGCTACATCGCCGGCGTGCCGATGCTGCGCTCGGTGACCAATGCCGCGGCGGTGCTCGGCTATGTCGGCTGCGCGGTGATGGCCTTCCGCGCCGCGCGCCACGAGCCCGGCGCCGGCCACGCGATCATCGGCATCGCGGTGCTGGCGATCCCGCTGATCCTGCCGCTGCTGCTGCTGCTGAAGGTCGAATTGCGCTACCTGCGCTACCTCGGCGTGCTGCCGGTGCTGTTCTTCGGACTGACCTTGCTGACCGTCAGCCTGCTGCGCCGGCGCCGCGCGCTGGAAGCCGAAGTTCGGCGACGCGCCGCGGTCGAAGCCGAGCTGACGCAGCTGAACGCGACGCTGGAACAGCGCGTGGCGGACCGCACGGCCGACCTGGGCCAGCTGGTCGGCGGCCTCGAGAGCTTCAACCGCAGCGTGTCGCACGACCTGCGCGGGCCGCTCGGCGGCATCGAGGGCCTCGCGCGCATGGCGCACGAGGCGCTGGAGGAGAACGGCGACGCCTCGGTCGCGCGCCGCGTGCTGCCGGCGATCGCCGCGCAGGCCGAAACCTCGACCCGGCTGGTCGGCGCGCTGCTCGACCTGGCGCGTGTCGGCGACGCCGCGTTGCAGCGCCGCCGCGTCTCGCTCGATGCGCTGGTTCGTGAAGTGCTGGACCACCTGGCCGCCGCGCAGCCGACGCAGCCGCTGCCCGAGGTACGATTCGCCGGCCTGCCGCAGGTCGACGGCGACCCCGACCTGCTGCGCCCGGTGCTGACCAACCTGATCGGCAACGCGATCAAGTTCAGCCGCGAGCGCGCCGAGCCGCGCATCGAGGTCAGCGCCGAGCAGCAGGGCCGCGAACATGTCGTGCGCGTCGCCGACAACGGCGCCGGCTTCGATGCCGCCGCCGCGCAGCAGATCTTCGAGCCGTTCCGCCGCCTGCACGGCCGGCGCTTCGAGGGTTCGGGCGTGGGGCTGAGCATCGTGCGCCGCGCGGTCGAGCGGCACGGCGGCCGCGTGTGGGCCGAAGCGACGCCGGGGCAGGGCGCGCAGTTCTACTTCACCCTGCCGCTGGCGGCCTGAACGCTCAGGCGATCCGGCGGCCGGCCAGGGCCGGATCGCCGGGCGGATAGCGCAGCCGCAGCTTCTCGAGCGTGTGCTTCAGCACGCGCGCGATCATCAGGTTGCGGTGCGTCTTCGAGTCCGCCGGCACCACGATCCACGGCGCCCAGGGCGTGCCGGTCGCGGCGATCGCCGCCGCGTAGGCGCGCTGGTAGTCGTCCCATTGCGCACGGACCTGCAGGTCGGCCGGGTCGAACTTCCAGCGCTTGTCGGGGTCGTCCAGCCGCGCCTGCAGCCGTTCGCGCTGCTCGTCCTTCGAGATGTGCAGCATGAACTTGCAGATCACCGTGCCGTGCTCGCAGAGCATGCGCTCGAAGTCGTTGATCTGGCGATAGCGCTCGCGGGTCTGGCGCGGCGACAGCGTGCCCTGCACCACCGGCACCAGCACGTCTTCATAGTGGCTGCGGTTGAAGACCACCGTCTCGCCGGCGGCCGGCACCGCATGATGGATGCGCCACCAGGGGTCGTGCGCACGTTCGGTCTCGGTCGGCGCCTTCCACGCCACGGTGTGCACGCCCAGCGGGCTCATGCGGCCGAAGACATGACGCAGCGTGCCGTCCTTGCCGCTGGTGTCGACGCCCTGCAGCACCACCAGCAGCTTGTATCGGCGATCGGCGCGCAGCCGGTCCTGCAGCCCGTCGAGCTCGAGCGCCAGCGCCTCGACCGCGGCGCGGTCGAGCTCCTTGTCGCCGCTGCCCAGCGGCGTCGCCGACGGGTCGATGCGGCCCAGCGCGAAACGGGGCGCCGGCCGCGCATGGCGGTAGGGGGCGATCAGCGTATCGAGCGGTGTGTTCTTGGGCATGGCGATGCAGCTGGGGGTCAGCGCGCCAGCGCCGCGGCCTCGGTGGCCAGCCGCACGACCGTCTCGCGCGCCAGCGGCGTGTCCGGCCGCAGCTCGAGCGTGGCCATCTCGTACTTGCCGCCGGGCCTGAGCCGAGGCTCGATGTGCCGCAGCCGCTGGCCGCGCCAGAAGCCGAACAGCACGCGCTGCGGCTCGGCGCGGATCAGCAGCACCGGGCCGTTGCGGAAGTACACGATGTGGCCCCACTTGAGGCGCTCGTCGAAGTCCGGCACCACGGCGCGCACGGTCTCGCGCAGCGCCTCGGCATAGGCGCGCTGCCAGCCGCCGAGGCAGGCGATGTACCCGTCCGGGTCCGTCGCCGGGGTCAGGATCATCTTCACCGCCATGGTCGCGAGGCGCCGTTCAGTAGAACCAGACCGTGCGGATGCGCCCGTCTTCGATCCGGTAGACCGCGATCGCCTCGACGGGGCCGTCGGGCAGGCCGGTGATGCGCTCGTGGTCGATCACCGTCTGGCCGCACACCATGCGGTTGACCACCTCGGCGTGCAGGTCCGGCAGCGTGAAGCGGTTCTTCGCGTAGTGCGCGGCGAAGGCCGCCTTGCCGGACAGCACGGGTTCGAGCGCCGGCGGCCGGAAAACCTGCACATCGTCGGTGTACTCGGCGACGAAGCGCTCGAGGTCGTGGTCGTTGTAGGCCTCGAGCTGGCGCTGCACGGGATCGGAGGGGTTCACCGGGGGTCTCCTCGCCAAGGGATCGTCAACGCGGGGGCGTGCCTTCGACCAGCGCGAGCCGACGCTTGAGCCGCGCCGCGTCGTCCGCCGCGCCGGCCTGCTCGGCGCGCTGCAGCGCGAGCTTCAGCCAGGCCATCAGCGGCCGCCGCCAGCCCTGCGCCGACGCGGTGTCGATCGCCACGTCGAAGACCGCCGGATGGGCCCGCGCGCCACGCAGCAACACGCCGGCGGCGACCAGGCGCGACAGCGGGTCCTCGATCTTCTGCAGCGCCGCGGCGTCGCCCGCACCGCCGGCACTGCCCGCCAGCGCGCGCTGCGGCTCGGGCAACAACGCAGCGCCGGCCGGCGTCGCGCGCGCGGACAGGTACTCGGCATAGGCGCGTTCGGCCGGCGCGGCATCGGTCTCGAGCGCCCGGTAGGCCGGGCAGTCGTCGAACTGCAGGCTCGCCACCTGCGCCGCGCAGCGCAGCAGCTCGGCGCGGGCCAGCAGGTCGGGGCGGCCGGTGCGGCCGATCTCGGAACGCGCCCGCGCGAGCGCCTGCGCCTCCACACGTTCATTGCCGGCGAAGTACGCGTCCACCACATCCTGCATCGCCGAGCGCGCGTTCATCTGCCAGTCCGGCGGCGGCGGGCCGCTGGCGCAGGCGGTGAGCAACGCCAGCAGCGACAGCAGGGACGCGCGGATCATGGCAGCTTGATCTCCGTCTGCCGCGCGAAGGGCCAGCGGCGGTTGATCTCGTTGACCAGCTGCTCGACCTTGCGCAGGCTGGACTCCACCTCGGCGCGCAAGGTGCCGAGGTCCGCGGTCGCGGTCTTCGCATTGCCGGCCACTGCCTGCGCGTCGGCCAGCACCGCGTCGACCTTCTTCAGGCTGGTGCGCGCTTCGGCGAGCATCTGGTTCAGCTCGCGCACGGTGCCGCGTACTTCATTCGTCAGGCCGGCCTCGCCCTTCGGCCCGCCGGCGCCGAAAAGCTGCTCGTCGGCGCGGGCGGTCAGCCCGTCGAGCCGGGCCAGCAACGCGTTCGTGCGGTCGATCGTGGTGATCAGCTTCTTCGCGTCGGCGTCGCTGCCCAGCAGTGCGCCGAGCGCCCCCTGCGGCGCATTGAGCCGCGCGGTGGTGGCCTGCAGGTTGTCCAGCGTCTTCTGCAGCGCCGAATCGCTGCCGCTCAGGCGGTTGAGGTTGTCGATCAGCGCCTTGGCCGACGAGATGACCTGCGGGATCTCGGCGGTGGCGTCGCCGATCAGCACGGTGCGCACCGCGCCGGGCGGCAGCGGCGGGTCGGTCAGGATGCCGCTGTAGGCGCGGATCGCGGTGTTGCCGACGAGGCCGCGCACCAGCGTGAAGACGCTGGTGGTGCGCAGCCAGTGGGCGTCCTTCTTCGGCACGTCGATCACGATGCGCGCGTTGCCGTCGGGCGCCAGCTCGATGCGGCGCACGCGACCGATCGGAAAGCCGGAGAAGGTGAGGTCCATGCCGACGACCACGCCTTCGGAATCGTTGGCCACCAGCACCAGCTCCTGCGTCGGCTCGAAGGCGCCGCGCGCGGCCATCACGTAGAGCACGGTGCCGGCGATCAGCGCGACCAGCAGCAGCAGCAGCGCCGTGGCCTTCAGCTCGACCTGCGCGATCGGCACTGGCTCGGCGGTCACCGGCGCCGGGCCGGGGGTTGAAGCCGGGGCCGGAGCCGGAGCCGGAGCCGGCGGTCCGGCGGTCGGGGGTGGCGGGGAATCCATCAGAGGTAGTTGACCATCAGCGAGCCGAGCTCGATCAGCACCATGACCGCGAGCATGCGGATCAGCCCGCGCAACTCAGGGCCGGCGCGCACGCGCCGGGCCGGCGCATCGGCCATCGCCGAGGCCAGCGGCATCAGCGCGACAGCCAGGCTGAACAGCAGCGTCTTCAGTGCGAAGACCAGCGCCACCGCCGGGCTCATCACGTGGCCGACCGTGCGCGTATAGCCGGCCAGGCCCCAGGGCGAGAAGCCGTGCGCGACGAGGTAGGCCAGCACCAGCGCGACGACGCCCGCCGTGCTGGCCAGCATCAGCACCGTGAACACGCCGGCGAGCGCGCGCGGCAGCAGCTCGCGCCGCAGCGGGTCGATCCCGGCGGCCTGCTGCGCGGCGAACTGCCCGCGTCGTCGCAACTGCACGATCTCGGTGCCGGCCGGCAGCGCGAACTGCACCGCGACGAAGAAGGCCGCGGCCAGCGGGATCAGCTCGAGCACCAGCACGCGGATCAGCATCTCCAGCGCGTAGCGCGACAGGCCGTAGCTGATCGCGGTGACGAGCACGATGCGCGTGATCACCAGCGTCGCCAGTGCGGCGACCAGCGTGAACCACAGCAGCGCGCTGCCGGTGCCGGCGACGAGGTGATGGGCGACGATGCGGCGCTGCTCGCCGCGGTAGCTGGCCGGGCTGGCGGCCAGCGACAGCATCGACGCCGAAAACTGCGCGACGCGCCACCAGCCGCCGAGCCAGCGTGCGACCGGCATGCGGACCTGGCGCGCGAGGCCTGGGGCGCTGGACATCGGTCGATGATAAGTGGCGGCACCGGCCGCCCGAGCGGCAAGCGCCGCGCCGGCTACGCGCGCCAGGCGGTACGGGTCAGGGCACGAAGTTGCACTTCGTCGTTTCGGGCCGGGCGCACAGGTCCTTCGTCTCGCCGCCGCCGCTGAACTGCTTGCACACCAGCCCCGAATCGCAGCGCGGGTTCTGGTCCAGGCAGGGCTGGCACTGGCCGCCCTCGCCATCGCCGATGTCCTTGCAGCCGAACAGCGCAATGACGATGGCTGCGGCCACCATGCTGGCCAGCAGTCGAGTCGCTTGTCGATTCATGATGTTTTCCTCCCTGGTTGTCGAAATGTCCGTCGTGCGCGGGCGGCCCGGTCAGGGCTTGCCGCCACGCTGCGCGGCCGCGCGCTCCTTCATCACCGCGTCCCGGTCGGTGAAGGAGACCACCATGCCGGCGCAGCGCTTGTTGTGCGCGGCGACCTGCGCGTTGAACGCCGCCTGTTCGTCGTTCATGCGCGCCGAGTGCGCATTCAGTTCCGCGACCCGCGCGTTCAGCGCGTCGAGCCGCGCATTGAAGGCATCGACCGCGGCCTGGTCGTTCGTGTCGACCTTCGGCTGCTCCGCCACATGCGCCTGCGAGTCGTCCTGGAAACGCTTCAGTTCGGCGTCGTGCTGGGCCTTGCGGGCCTGCAGCGACTGCCGTATCGGCAGCAGCCGGTCGTCTTCGGCCACGCACGCGCGGTAGTCGTCGCGGGTGGCGAGCTTGGGCTTGCCCTGCGCCATCGCCGCCACCGGGCCGAACGCGGCGGCGGTGATCATCGCGATCAGGAGGGGCGAGCGGCGCGCCATGCGGTTCATCATCAGCGCCCCCAATGGATCGCGCCGCCCCACGGCAGCGGCAGCGAGCGGTACGGCGCCATGTCGAAGACCAGCCGGTTCAGCCGGTTGCGTTCGTCGTACTGCAGCTGCACCTTGATCGCGTCGTCGCGGTAGAGGCGGCAGATGCGGTTGCGCACCGGCACCTCGGCATAGACCAGCGGACCCGAACCGCAGGACGAGAGGAAGCGCGGCTTCACGCGGCGGCAGTCGTCGGCGCTGACCACCGAGATCGCCGCGTCGCGCGCGGCCAGCAGCTCGCGCGCCGCGTTCGGCGTCGAGATCAGGCGCGGTTGGCGTTCGAGTGTCGACGACAGGCCCTCGAGCTCGGCCGTGCAGTCGCCGTTGGTGAACAGCGGCGGCATCAGCAGCAGCCAGACGACGGCGAGGGCGGCGTAGAAGCGCAGCATGGTCTTCAGCGCGTGGCGTCGAGCACCATCACCGCGCCGCGCACCGCCCTGCGGGCGCCGCGCTCCAGCCGCAAGTCGGGCAGGTAGATCGTCAGGAAGTAGACGATGCTGCCGAGCAGCGGGATCGAGAAGAGGATGAAGAGCCAGCAGGTCTGCTGGCCGCTGCGCACGGCATGCACAGCGAAGAACAGCGCGACCAGCACATGCAGGCCGAGGCCGATGAACGGCATGGCGATCCTCCCTCTCGTCGTCGGTCCGGGTCTTCGACGGCGCGCCCGGATCCGCGTAGTTTAGGGAGTCGTCTGCTCGATTCCCCCCAGCAAACGGGGGGTCGACTCAACCGTCGGAGGGATGCCGGCGCCGGTAGCGCACGAAGGCGAAGTGAAAGTGGTTCGGCGGCTCGGCGTGGTGCGGTTCGCGGCTGGTCTCGACAAATTGCGCGCGGTCCCAGGCCGGGAAATGCGCGGCGCCTTCGAAGTCGGCATCGAGCTCGGTCAGCAGCAGCTCGTCGGCGATCGGCAGCGCCGCCGCGTAGAGCTCGCCCCCGCCGATGACGAAGAGGCGTGGCACGTCGCCGGCCGCGGCGATCGCCTCGTCGAGGCCGTGCACGACGATGGCGCCCGGCGCCGACCAGCCGTGCTGCCGCGTCACGACGATGTTGGTGCGATCCGGCAGCGGCCGGAAGCGTTCGGGCACCGAGTCCCAGGTCTTGCGGCCCATGATCACCGGGTGGCCGATCGTCTGCGCACGGAAGTAGCGCATGTCCTCGGGCAGCCGCCACAGCAGGCGCTGGCCATCGCCGATGACGCCATGGCGCGCGACGGCGGCGATCAGCGCGATCTGCGGCCGCTTCTGCGACGTCGCCATCACACCGCCACCGGCGCCTTGATCGCCGGATGGTGCTGGTACTCGCGCAGCTCGAAATCCTCGTAGTCGTAGTCGAAGATCGAGGCCGGCCGGCGCTTGATGTGCATCAGCGGGTAGGGGTAGGGCGTGCGCGCCAGCTGCGCCTGCACCTGCTCGACGTGGTTGTCGTAAATGTGGCAGTCGCCGCCCGTCCAGACGAAGTCGCCGAGTCCCAGGTCGCACTGCTGCGCGAGCATCTGCGTCAGCAGCGCGTAGCTCGCGATGTTGAACGGCACGCCGAGGAAGATGTCGGCGCTGCGCTGGTAGAGCTGGCAGCTGAGTCTTCCGTCGGCGACGTAGAACTGGAAGAACGCGTGGCAGGGCATCAGCGCCATCTTCGACAGCTCGGCCACGTTCCACGCGCTGACGATGATGCGGCGCGAGTCGGGGTTGCTCTTGAGCGTCTTCACGACGTCGGCGATCTGGTCGATGTGGCCGCCGTCGGGTGTCGGCCAGCTGCGCCACTGCACGCCGTAGACGGGCCCCAGGTCGCCGTCGGGCTTCGCCCATTCGTCCCAGATCGTCACGCCGCGTTCCTGCAGCCACCGGGCGTTGCCGTCGCCGCGCAGGAACCACAGCAGCTCGAGGACGATGGACTTCAGGTGCACCTTCTTCGTCGTCACCAGCGGGAAGCCTTCGTTCAGGTCGAAGCGCATCTGGTGGCCGAACACGCTGCGCGTGCCGGTGCCGGTGCGGTCGGCCTTCGGCGTGCCATGGAAGAAGACATGGCGCATGAAGTCTTCGTACTGGTGGCGGATGGGGCGGGTCAACTCAGAGACTCTGTTCAGGAAGCGATGCGTGCAATCAGCACGGGCGATCAGGATCTGGCAACGCGTGCGTTCAACCCACGAATAACTTGAGTTCCTCCAAGCGGATCGCCATGGCGTCAACGGAGACTCCGAATTGCGATGCCAGCGAGATGTGTTGTGCCCCTGAGAAGCGGTCGATTGCCGCCAGTCGCTTAGTCACTGATCTCACATCGATCGCCCTCGTCGGGTCGTAGTTGGCTGAAGAGCCAAAGAGTTCAAACCAAGTAGCCTCGTTCAGGCTCAGTTGCCAATGGCCGAAGATCTCCTCGAATCGACGGATGACCAGTCTTTCCGGCATTAGGAATTCCACGGCGAAGCGATTGGCCTCCCGTTCAATCGGGTCATGCTGTTTCGTTGAACTGTCGATTCCCACGTCGCGGTGGAGGCCAGCCATGCCGCCGTGGAGTATGACGTGCCCCAGTTCGTGAGCGAGGGTGAATCGCCCAACGTGCTCTGGAACCCTTGCCGAAATTCGCACCCTCCGAGACAGAGCATCAAGGACTCCCGCCACCTCCAATACCTGCGATCCAGATCGCGTCTGACCCAGGCCCGGGACAACCTCCACCGTAAAACCGGCGGACTGCAATGCCATGACTGGGTCGAGCAGATCGACCGGATCGCTCGGCGGGTGGCCGTCCCAAAGTGCGTGTCGTTCTGACCAGAGCCGTCGATGTACGCCTCGAACAGAGGCCGAAATCATGGTCCTTGTGTTGCGCCGAGGCTTCGTCGCTACCGTGACCGAGGATGTCTCTGTCTCGTCGGGGCCGGAAGCCAACTTGTCCAGTCGTGATTGCGCGCCGTTGTCCAGCTCGTCAACGTCAATGATGCGGGCATATGGGTGGGCGGCGGCGGTGCCCAGTGCGGCTGTGCTCGAGTGCGTTGCCGGGTTGACTTCGACACCCGTTTCGAAGTCATCGACACCCAACACCTCCACATATGCGTAGGGGTTCTCTAGCAGTCGGCGCGCATCCGAGATTGATGGCTTCACTGTGCTCATGGATGTCGTGCTCCTTGGCGGACAGACGGGGCCTGCTTGACTGCCGCCCTGACGCGCGTCAATACGCCCCAAAGAGGGTATCCAGTGCGTCGAGCAACTCGTCGCGGTGGCCTGCGAGATTGGCTATGGGCTTCTTGAGCAGCGTGGAGGGCACTGGCGCCAGTGATGCAGTGTCCAGTATGACGCTCTTGCCATCCACCTGGAGGACCGGATTTAGCCCTTGGGCCGGCATCCCGAAGCCCTTGGGCGCCCGCAGCGGAATGACGACCCTTGTTCCGATGGGGCCCAAATGGTCGTTCTGCATGTCGAGCACAAAAGGCGTGTGCGAGCGTTCGGGTGCGAACGGGTTCGCGTAGACGTCGAATCGGGCCATCATGCGGCGTCGCGGTCCGCGGGCGGTCGCATGAAGGTGCGGTAGCGATCGGAGAACAAGCCCTCGCGCTCGATGCGGGCGTTGTAGTCGGTGATCGCCTGGGCGTTGTCCTGCTGCCAGCGTGCCCAGTGCTGCTTCAGCACTTCTTCGGTCAGCAGGGCGTCGACGGTTTGCGATATGTTCATGCCCATCTCCTTGGCCATGTCCAGCACCTTGGCGTTGAGCGACAGATTGATCGGGCGCTTGGGGGCGTTGCGAATGCTGCGCATCATGCATCTCCACAAGACATGTGCATGGATTATGCCTCTGCCTCCAGCCCGAACTGCATCGACGCCAGCCGCGCGTAGAGCCCGCCGCGCGCCACCAGCTCGTCGTGCGTGCCGACGTCGACGATGCGCCCGCCGTCGAGCACGACGATGCGGTCGGCCTTCAGCACGGTGGCCAGGCGGTGCGCGATGACGATGGTGGTGCGGTGCGCCATCGCCGCCTCGAGCGCCGCCTGCACCATGCGTTCGCTCTCGGCATCGAGCGCGCTGGTGGCTTCGTCCAGCAGCAGCAGCGGCGGGTTCTTCAGGATCGCGCGGGCGATGCTGATGCGCTGGCGCTGGCCGCCGGACAGGCGCACGCCGCGCTCGCCGAGGAAGGTGCCGTAGCCCTCGGGCGGCGCGCTGATGAAGTCGTGCGCGAAGGCGGCCCTGGCGGCGGCGATCACCTCCTCGTCGCTCGCGTCGGGGCGGCCGTAGCGGATGTTCTCCAGCGCGCTGGTCGAGAACACCGTGCTGTCCTGCGGTACCAGGCCGATGCGCTCGCGCAGCGCGGCCAGCGACACGTCGCGCACCGGCACGCCGTCGATCGCGACACTGCCGGCCTGCACGTCGTAGAAGCGCAGCAGCAGCTGCAGCACCGTGCTCTTGCCGGCGCCGCTGGGGCCGACCAGTGCGACGGTCTCGCCCGGGGCGACGACCAGGTCGATGTCCGCCAGCGCCGCATGCTGCGGCCGCGACGGGTAGTGGAAGCGCACGCCGTGCAGTTCGACGCGCGAGCCGCCCTGCGCCGGCGGCAGCGCCCGAGGCCGCGCCGGTTCGGCGACCGGTGAGCGCGCCGCGAGCAGCTCCATCAGCCGCTCGGTCGCGCCGGCGGCGCGCAGCAGGTCGCCATAGACCTCGGACAGCACGGCCACCGAGCTGACCAGGATGATCACGTAGACCACCGTCTGCCCCAGGTGCCCGGCCGAGATGCGGCCGGCGATCACCGCCTGCGTGCCCTGGTACAGGCCCCACAGCAGCGCGCCGAAGATCGAGCTGATGATGAAGGCGATCAGCAGCGAGCGCACGCGGGTGCGCTTGCGCGCGGTCTCGAAGGCGTTCTCGGTGGCGGTGTCGAAGCGCGCCGACTCGCGGCCCTCCTGCACGTAGCCCTGCACGACGGGAATCGCGTTCAGCACCTCGGCGGCGATGGCGCTCGAATCGGCGACGCGGTCCTGGCTGGCGCGGCTGAGCTTGCGCACGCGCTGGCCGAAGTAGATGCTCGGCAGCACCACCAGCACCAGGATGCCCAGCACCTGCATCATCACCGCGGGGTTGGTGATCACCAGCATCGCCAGCGCGCCGATGCCCATCACCGTGTTGCGCAGGCCCATGCTGAGGCTGGAGCCGACGACCGTCTGCACCAGCGTGGTGTCGGTCGTCAGCCGGCTCAGCACCTCGCCGGTGGCGGTGGTCTCGAAGAACTCCGGGCTCTGCCGCAGCACGTGGCCGTAGACGGCGTTGCGCAGGTCGGCGGTCACGCGCTCGCCGAGCCAGCTGACCATGTAGAAGCGCAGCGCCGAGAACAGCGCCAGCGCGACGCCCACCGCGAACAGCGCCGCGAAGTGCCCGCGCAGCGCCATCACCCGCGCGCCGGGGTCGGTGGCGACGAGGCCCTGGTCGATCAGCGACTTCAGCGCCATCGGGAAGACCAGCGTCGTCGCGGCGGCCATCACCAGGAACAGCAGCGCGAGGCCGATGCGGCCGCGGTACGGCCGCAGGAAAGGCAGCAGGCCCGACAGCGACTGCGGTGTCGCGGCCTTCGGGCGGTCGGAAGAAGCAGGTGGCATGGCGCCAGTGTAGGAGGCCGATTCGCAGGACGGCCGGGCGCCCCGGTGCCCGCCGCCGGCAAGACCCTGCAGAAAGCTAGCCTATTCAAATAGTGCCGCGACAACCATTGCCTAAGCAAGCATATTTCCGGTCCATGGTCGCGCCGAAGCCCCCCAAGCCCGCCGTGTTCTACCGCGCCGACACCCTGCGCGCCGACGACAGCATCGGCCTGCTGACCAAACGCGCGCAGCTGTCGATCGTCGGCCAGGTCGATCGCCGGCTCGCGCCGCACGACCTGACGCATGCGCAGTGGGTGCCGCTGTACAAGATCGCCAACGGCGACTGCTCGACGATGGCCGAGCTTGCGCGCGGCGTGGTGCTCGACCCCGGCGCGATGACGCGCGCGCTCGACCGCCTGGAGACCAAGGGCTTGCTCAAGCGCGTGCGCTCCGAGGACGACCGCCGCGTCGTCAAGCTCGCGCTGACGCCCGAAGGCGAGCAGCTCGCGCACCTGGTGCCGGCCGTGCTGGCCGAGGTCTTCAACGCCCACCTCGCCGGTTTCACCAAGGCCGAGTGGCAGACGCTGGTCTCGCTGCTGCAGCGCCTGGTCGCCAATGGCGACGCGATGCGCGAGAACAAGGACGACAAGGAACCGACGACATGAAGATGACGGCCGCGAAGCCGGCGCTGCAGACCGGTGGCGTCGCCGCGCTGGCGGTGGCGGCGGCACTGGTGCTGCTGCTCGCCGGCTGTGCCAGTCCGGGACCGGCGGCGACGCCGCTGCAGCGCATCGAAGCCGCCGCCGCCGGCTTCGACGACGCGACGACATCCCGCGCCCCGGACGCCGCCTGGTGGCGCCGTTTCGGCGACCCGGCACTCGATGCCCTGATCGACCAGGCGCTCGCGAACCAGCCCGGCCTGCAGGTCGCCGCCGCCCGCGTTGCGTCGGCCGATGCCGCGCTCGCCGGCCGTCGCGCCGCGACGACGCCGCGCCTCGACCTGGCCGCCGACGCCACCCGCCAGCACTACACCGAACGCGGGCTGGTGCCACCGCCGATCGCCGGCAGCGAGCGCACGAACGCGACGCTGCAGCTGGCCGGGCGCTGGGAGCTCGACTTCTTCGGCCGTCACGAGGCGGCGCTGCAGGCCGCGCTGGGCCGCCAGCGGGCCGCGCAGGCCGAGCTGGCTGCCGCGCGCGTGTTGCTGGCGTTGCGCATCGCCGAAGGCTACGTGGGTCTGGCGCGCCTGGTCGAGCAGCGCGGGATCGCACGCCGCACGCTGCAGCAGCGCGAAGCGATGCTCGGGCTGACGCGCCAGCGCGTGGGCGGCGGCGTCGACACCCAGGTCGAGCTGCGCCAGGCCGAAGCCGCGGTGCCCGAGGTGCGCCAGCAGATCGAGGCGCTCGAGGAGCAGATCACCTTGGCGCGCCACCGCCTCGCGGTGCTGGCCGGCCAGCCGCCGCAGGCCCTGGCGACGCTGGCGCCGGCGCTGAAGGCGCTGCCGGCCGAGCCGCTGCCCGCGCGCCTGCCGGCCGACCTGCTCGGCCGCCGCGCCGACGTCGTCGCCGCGCGCTGGCGCATCGAGGCCGCGGCTGGCGACGTGCAGGGCGCACGCGCCGAGTTCTATCCCGACATCGACCTGATCGGTTTCGCCGGCTTCAGCGCGCTCGGCCTCGATCGCCTGCTCAGCGCCGGCGCGCTGAACGTCGGCATCGGCCCGGCGCTGCGCCTGCCGGTGTTCGACGGCGGCCGGCTGCGCGCGCAGCTGAAGGGCCGCGAAGCCGAGCTGGACGCGTCGATCGCCGCCTACAACGGCGCCGTGCTCGACGCCGCGCGCGAGACGGCCGACGCGGTGGCGTCGCTGCGCTCGATCGAGCGCCAGCAGGCCGAGCAGCAGGCCGCCCAGGCGGCGGCCGAGGCCGCCTACGACTTCGCGCAGCAGCGCTACCGCGCCGGCCTGGGCACCTACCTCACGGTGCTCAGTGCCGAAAGCGGCGTGCTGGCACAGCGGCGCCTCGGCGCCGACCTGAAGGCGCGTGCGCTCGACGCCCGCATCGACCTCGCCCATGCCCTCGGCGGCGGGTGGCAGGCCGACCCTCACCTGACGCTCTAGACACCCCGATGAACGCACCGACCTCCGCGCCGATTCCCGCCCCGGTGGCGGCACCCGCCACCCGCCGCAAGGCGCTCGCTGCCGTCGGCAGCGTGCTGACCCTCGGCGCCATCGCCTGCGCGGCGTGGTGGTGGTTGATCGCCAGCCGCGTCGAGCACACCGACAACGCCTACGTGCAGGGCCATGTCGTGCAGATAACGCCCCAGGTGAACGGCACCGTGGTGGCCATCCAGGCCGACGACACCGACGCGGTGAAGGCCGGCCAGGCGCTGGTGCGGCTGGACCCGGCCGATGCGCAGCTGGCGCTCGAGCAGGCCGAGGCCCAGCTGGGCCAGGCGGTGCGCGAAGTGCGCACGATGTACGCGAACAACGCGACCCTGGCGGCGCAGGTCGCGCTGCGCGATGCCGAGACCGCCCGCGCGAAGTCCGAGCTGGCGCGCGCGCAGGACGACGTCGCGCGGCGCACGCCGCTGGTCGCCTCCGGGGCCGTCGGCCAGGAAGAGTTCGCGCATGCGAAGGCGCAGCTGTCGGCGGCGCAGAGCGCGGTCGCGGCTACGCAGTCGGCCGCCGTCGCGGCGCGCCAGGCGCTGGCGTCGAACCAGGTGATGACGGCCGGCACCGCGGTCGAGCAGCATCCCGGCGTGCAGCGCGCCGCCAGCCGCGTGCGCGAGGCCTGGCTGGCGGTCAAGCGCACCGAGCTGAAGGCCCCGGTCGACGGCGTGATCGCGCGGCGCAGCGTGCAGGTCGGCCAGCGTGTGGCCGCCGGTGCGCCGCTGATGACCGTGGTCGCGCTCGACCGGCTGTGGGTCGACGCGAACTTCAAGGAGAGCCAGCTGCGCAAGCTGCGCATCGGCCAGTCGGCGACGCTGGTGGCCGACGTCTACGGCGAGAAGGTGCGCTACAGCGGGCGCATCGCCGGCCTCGGCGCCGGCACCGGCGCGGCCTTCGCGCTGCTGCCGGCGCAGAACGCCACCGGCAACTGGATCAAGGTGGTGCAGCGCGTGCCGGTGCGCATCACGCTCGATGCCGCCGAGCTGAACGCGCACCCGCTGCGCGTCGGCCTGTCGATGGCGGTCGAGGTCGACGTCAGCGACGGCAGCGGCGCCGCGCTGGCCAACGCGCCGGCCAGCGCGCCGGCGACGCAGCGCACGACGGTCTTCGACGCGTTGGCGCGCGAGGCCGATGCCGAGGTGCAGCGCATCGTCAAGGCCAACCTGCGCGGCGCCACCGCGGTGCAGTGATGTCGTCCGCTCCGACGATGGCGGCGGCCCCGCCGCCGCCGCTGCGTGGCGGGCAGCTGGCGCTCGGCACGCTGGCGCTGTCGCTGGCCACGTTCATGAACGTGCTGGACTCGTCGATCGCCAACGTGTCGATCCCGGCGATCGCCGGCGACCTGGGCGCCAGCCCGTCGCAGGGCACCTGGGTCATCACCAGCTTCGCGATCGCCAACGCGATCTCGGTGCCGCTGACCGGCTGGCTGACGCAGCGCTTCGGCGCGGTGCGGCTGTTCACCGCCAGCGTGCTGCTGTTCGTGCTGTCGTCGTGGCTGTGCGGCTTCGCGCCGACGCTGGAGCTGCTGATCGCCGCGCGCGTGCTGCAGGGCCTCGTCGCCGGGCCGATGATCCCGCTGTCGCAGACCCTGCTGCTGGCGAGCTACCCGCGCGAGAAGGCCGGCTCCGCGCTGGCGCTGTGGGGCGTCACGACGCTGGTCGCGCCGGTGGCCGGGCCGCTGCTGGGCGGCTGGATCACCGACAACATCGCCTGGCCGTGGATCTTCTACATCAACGTGCCGGTCGGCCTGGGCGCCGCGGCGGTCACCTGGGTGATCTACAAGAAGCGCGAGACGGCGACGCGCAAGCTGCCGATCGACCGCATCGGCCTCGCGCTGCTGGTGACCGGCGTCGGTTCGCTGCAGCTGATGCTCGACGAGGGCAAGGAGCTCGACTGGTTCGCCTCGCCGCTGATCGTCGGCCTGGCCATCGCCGCGGTGGTCGGCCTCGTGCTGCTGGTGGTGTGGGAGCTGACCGACGCGCACCCGGTGGTCGACCTGCGGCTCTTCGGCGGCCGCAACTTCGCGGTCGGCACGCTGGCGATGTCGGTGGCCTACGGCCTGTTCTTCGGCAACGTCGTGCTGCTGCCGTTGTGGCTGCAGCAGCACATGGGCTTCACCGCCACCGCGGCCGGCATGGCGCTGGCGCCGGTGGGCGTGCTGGCGATCCTGTTCACGCCGCTGGTCGGCCGCAAGGTGGCCAGCTGGGACCCGCGCTGGATGGCGGGCGGCGCCTTCGTCGGCTTCGCGTTCGTGCTGTGGCTGCGCTCGGGCTTCACGCCGCAGACCGACCTGGTGCACATCATGATCCCGACGGTGCTGCAGGGCGCCGCGATGGCCTTCTTCTTCATCCCGCTGACCACGCTGACGCTCGCCGGCCTGCCGCCCGAGCGCATCGCGTCGGCGTCGGGCCTGACGAACTTCGTGCGCATCACGGCCGGCGCGGTCGGCACCTCGATCGCGACGACGCTGTGGGAATCGCGTGCGGCACTGCACCATGCGCACCTGACTGAGGAACTGGCGCTCGGCGACGGGCCGATGGCCGCGACGCTCGCGCAGCTGGAGCAGGCCGGGTTGAGCGCCGCGCAGGCGCTGGCGCAGGTGAACCGGCTGGTCGACCAGCAGGCCTTCACCCGCGCCGCCGACGATGTTTTCCTCGCCTCGTCGCTGCTGTTCCTGGGCCTCATCGTGCTGCTGTGGCCGATGCGTCGGCCGCGCCTGATGTCGGCTGCGGCGCCGGCCGATGCGGGCGCGCATTGACGGGGTCCACCCCCCGGAAATGCGCTACCACGCCGATGCAATTCTCACGCTCGTGCAAGGTCGGTTTGTGGTCGAATCGAACGATCATGAGTGCCCCCCGACCCGCCGCCGCATTGCCCGTCGTGGGCGCGTCCGTCACGCCGCAGGGTGCTGACTGGCGACGCTGGGCCGGCCGCATCGGGCCGGTGAAGCTGGCGCTGGTGGTGCTGCCGGTCGCGGTGGCGCTGGCGGCGTTGACGGGCGCGGCGATCGCCGCGGCCACCGGCGCGTCGGTGGCCGCCTTCGCGCTGCTCGGCGCCGCGGCCGCGCTGCCGTCCGTGCTGTTCGCTGCCACGCTGTTCTGGCGCGCCGGCCCCGGCGTTGTCCCGGCGCTGCCGGAGGTCGACGTCGCGGCCACGCGCGACGCCCTCACCGGCGCCTTCACGCAGCGCCACTTCGTCGCCGCGACCGACCGCGAATGGGCCCGCATCCGCCGTCACGGCGAGGATGCCGCGCTGCTGATGGTCGACGTCGATCATTTCCGCACCCTCAACGACAAGCACGGCGGCGCCTGCGGCGATGCCGCGCTGGTGGAAATCACCCGCCTGGCCTCGGCCACGCTGCGCCAGTACGACCTGCTCGCGCGCTTCGGCGGCGGCGTGCTCGTCGTCTACCTGCCGCACACCGATCCGATCGGCGCGCTCGACGTCGCCGAACGCATCCGCGAACGTGTCGCGGGCTACCGCCTGACCTGGGAAAGCCAGTCGGTCGGCATGACCGTCAGCATCGGCGTCGCGGCCGTCGGCGCCGACCATGCCGCGCTCGATGCGGTGATCGCCGATGCCGGCACCGCGCTGCGCGAGGCCAAGGCCGCCGGCCGCAACTGCGTGCGCGCCGCACCGGTGCAGCCGCGCCGCCAGCCGGCGCCGGGGGCGTCGCTGGGCGACCGCCGGGCCAAGGGTCCCATCTAGGCGGCGGCATCAGCCGAGCTTCAGCGCCGTCTTGCGCCCCGTCATCTCCAGGTAGCCGAGCCCCAGTTCGCGGCCGGTCGCCGGATCGCGCAAGGCCGACAGCCCTTCCCAGTAGATCGCGCCGGTGCTGGCGCTGCTGTCGAGCTCCTGCGCGTCGAGCAGCGCGGCCAGCGCGAAGCGGCCGGCCGGCGTGGTGATCGTCCACTCCACCGGGTAGCGCGCGCCCGAACCCGGGCTGAGCCATTCGCGGCCCGGCTCGAAGCGGACCTCGTGATCGCCGAAGATGCGCAGCACGCCGTCCGCGCCGCGGTGGCTGCCGCCGGCCCACACCACGCTGCCGTCGGCGCGGCGCAGCACGAAGGCGGTCAAGGCACCGCCGTCGTGCAGGTTGATGCCGATCCAGTCCCAGCCGATCACACCGGGCGCCATCAGCTCGTTGCTCCACTCGTGGTCCAGCCAGCCGCGGCCGGCGAGCGTGCGGCTGCGGCCGTCGAGCTGCAAGCGGGCCTCCGCCGCCAGCTGCGGCTGCGAGTAGTAGTGGCTGGCCTGCTGCGGCAGCGGCCCCTTGCGCGAGTGGCCACGCTGGCCCTGCAACAGCAGCGGCTGCGTGGGCGCCAGGGTCAGCGCCAGCGTGAAGCCGGCTTCCGGCGCCGGCAGGCGGGCGGCGTAGCGGCCGTCGGCGCCGCGCCGCAACGACCACGGGCCGATCACCACATCGGTGTCCGACGAGCGCGCATGCGCTTCCGGCTGCGCCGCATCGCCCGACCAGCGCGCGACGCGCTGGGCGTCGCGATGCCGGCGCGCGCCGATGTCGGAAATCGCCGCATGGGCGAACAGCAGCTGCCGCGGCGCGAAGCGGCCCGGCAGCGTGGCGGCCAGCGCCGTGCGGCTGCGGAAGAAGGTCAGCTGCCAGCCGATCGGCGGGGCGTCGGGCGCCGCGCGCAGCCAGCCGGTGGCGTACCACCACTCGATGCGCGTGCCGGCGTGCGCGCCGTGGTCGCGCGGGAAGTCGAGCGGCCGGTCGGGGGAGACGGTGTCGTCGATGGCGTCGGCGCGCGCGGCCGTCGTGCAGGCCCCCGCGGCGCCCGCGGCGAGGGCCTGCAGAAGGCGGCGGCGGGCGGGCCTCACCAGTCTTCCTTCACCGCCAGCACCGCCTGCCGGGACGCCGCCCGCCGCGCGCTGAACGCGGCCGTCAGCACGCCCGCGGCCAGCACCGCGCCGGCCAGCGCGGCCAGCGGCGCGACCGGCAAGGTCATCGACATCGTCCAGTGAAAGCTCTGCGGATTGACGACGTGCACCAGCACCACCGCGATCGCCAGGCCCAGCCCGACGCCCACTGCGCAGCCGGCGACCAGCCAGGCCAGCGTCTCCAGCGTCACCAGGCCGATGACCTGTCGGCGCGTGAGCCCGAGGTGCGCGAGCAGCCCGAATTCCTTGCGCCGCGCCAGCACCTGCGCCGACAGGCTGGCGGCGACGCCGACCAGGCCGACGCCGATCGCCACCGCCTGCAGGTAGCGGGTGACGGCGAAGCTGCGGTCGAAGATCGACAGCGAGATGCGGCGCAGCTGCGCGGTGCCGGCGGTCTCGACCGGCAGGCCCGGCCCCGCCTGCGCGACCAGCGCGGCCTCCACCGCCGCCGGCGCCGCGCCCGGCGCCAGCCACAGCTGCAGCTCGTTGACGCCCGCATCGCCGGTCAGGCGCCGGTAGTCGGCGAGATCGATCGCCACCGCGCCGAACTGGCGTGCGTAGTCGCGCCAGATGCCGCGCACCTGCAGCGGCGCCTGCAGCCCCGGCAGCGGCAGCGTGATGCGCTGGCCGACCGACCAGCCGTAGAGCGCGGCGGCCGGCTCGCTGACGTAGACCGCGGTGGTGCCGGGTTCGGCCGGTACCAGCGTGCCGACCAGCGGCAGCGTGGCGGCCGGGTCGGGGATCAACCGCGCGACCAGCATGACCGGCGGCCGGTGCGGGTCGAGCGCCATCGGCCGGTGCCGCGCGGCCTGCACCCGCGCGACGCCGGGCACGCTGGCCGCGGCGGCGACGAAGTCCGGCCGCAGCAGGGCCAGCTCGGCGGCGCCGGCGCTCTGGGCGGTGCGCAGGTACAGGTCGGCCGGCAGCACGTGGTCCAGCCAGTCGCTCACCGCATCGCGAAAGCTCGCGACCATCACCGTCAGGGCCACCGACAGCGCCAGGCTCGCGACGACGCCGGCGACCGTCGCGCTGGCGGTCTGGCGTGCGAAGCGCGCGCGCCGCCAGGCCAGCAGCGCGAGGGCGCTGTGGGGTGTCGCATGGCGGCCGATCAGCGCCTGCACCGCGGCCGGCACCAGCGCGACGCCGCCGCCCAGCAGCAGCGCGACCGACGCATAGGCTGCCAGCGGCAGGCCGGCGATCGGCGGCGCCAGCGCCAGCAGCGCGCCGCCGGCGAGGGCTGCGAGCCCCGGCCACACCGGCGGTGCCGTGCCGCCGCTGCCGCCCAGGCCTTTCAGCGCGAGGGCCGGCGCGAGTTGTTCGGCGCGCCGGGCCGGCCACCACGCGCCGCCCACCGTCGCCAGCACGCCCAGCGCGCCGCAGGCGGCCAGCCAGGGCCAGGGCCAGGCGAGCCGCGGCGCCGTGCCGGCGAAGTAGCCGCCGCCGAGGTCGCCGCCGAGCAGGCGCAGCGCACCCCAGGCCAGCAGCGCCCCGGCGGCCAGGCCGAGGCCGCTGCCGACCAGCCCCAGCAGCGCGGCCTCGGCCATCACCAGCCGGCGCCGGTCGCGCGCGGCGAGCCCGAGCACGCCGAGCAGCGCGAACGACGGCGTGCGCTGCGCGACCGACAGCGACACCACCGAATAGACGAGGAAGCCGCCGACCAGCAGCGCGACCAGCGCCAGCACGCCCAGGTTCACGCGGTAGGCCAGCGACAGGTTCGATACGCGCTGCAGCGCGTCGTCGGCCGCGCCGACGCGTACTTCGGGCGTCAGCGCCAGCTGATTGAGCCAGGCGCCGCGGTCGATGCCCTGCACCAGCTTGACATCGATGCGCGACAGCCGGCCCTCGCGGCCGAACAGGGCCTGCGCGGCGGCGATGTCGATCGCGATCAGCGGCGTGCTGCCGGCGGCGACGCTGCCGCCGATGCGCAGGCGGCGCCAGCCGGCAGCCGTCTGGAGCTCGACGGTGTCGCCGGCCTGCAGCTTCAGCCGTGCCATCGCCGCCGGATTGGGCCAGGCGAGGCCGGGGTCGAGCAGCAGCAGCGCGCCCTGCGTCCCGCCCGGATCGGACGGCGCCGATGCGGGCCGCGGCAGCAGCATCGGCGCGATGGCCGCGACACGCAACGCGTCGATGCCGACGATGCGCACCGGGGCCGGCATCTCGACCGCCGGAGCGGCGGGTGCGTCCGCGGTGGGCACCCGTCGCGCCTGGCTGTCGATCTCCAGCACCGGGCTGGCGACGGCGACGCGCTCGTCGGCCATCAGCGTCGCGATCCAGCCGTCGTCGAAGCCGGCGCCGGTCTGCGCGGCGAGCACGACGTCCGGCTCGCCGTTGACCGTGCGCACCGCCTGCGCGAACTCGGTCAGCGCCGAGTGGTTGATCATCTGCACCGAGCCGGCGAGCGCGACGCCGAGCGCCACCGCGAGCAGCGCGACGCCATGGCGCCAGGGATGGTGGCGCCACTCGGCCCACGACAGCGGCAGCAGCGGCCGCAGCCTCATGGCGATCCGGCTTCGGCGACGATGCCGGTGGCGGTGAGCCTGAGCACCCGGTCCGCGCGCGCGGCCGCGGCGGCCGAATGCGTGACCAGCAGGCAGGCCGCGCCTTCGGCCCGGACCTGGGCCTGCAGCACGTCGAGCATGCGCGACGCGGTCGCCGGGTCGAGGTTGCCGGTCGGCTCGTCGGCCAGGATCAGCAGCGGCCGGTGCACCAGCGCGCGGGCCAGCGCGACGCGCTGCAGCTGCCCGCCCGACAGCTGCGCCGGGCTGCGTGCCCCGAGGCCGGCGAGCCCCACCGCAGCGAGCAGTTGCGCAACGCGCTGCCCGTCCGGGCGATCGAGCAGCAGCAGCGGCAGCGCGACGTTCTCGGCCACCGACAGATGCGGCAGCAGGTGGAAGGCCTGGAAGACGAAGCCCAGCTTCTCGCGGCGCAGTCGCGCACGCCCGGGCTCGGACAGCGTGCGCACGGCCTCGCGATCGAGCACGATCTCGCCGGCATCCGCCTCGTCGAGGCCGGCGATGCAGTTCAGCAGCGTCGACTTGCCGACGCCGGATTCGCCGAGCATCGCGACGAACTCGCCGCGCGCGATGTCCAGCGAGACGTCGGCGAACACCGGCGTCTCGGCGTAGGCCTTCTTCAGTCGCGTGATCGAGAGCATGGGGGAAACGGCCGCTCAGGCGGGCACGTGGGCGAGCAGGGGGCCGATCAGGTCGCCGCCCGCGTCGCAGGCGATGACCGTGCGCTGCATCGAGCGCAGCCAGGTCAGCTGCCGCTTCGCGAGCTGCCGCGTGGCCGCGATGCCGCGCTCGCGCAGGGGGCCGAGTTCGTCGTCGTCCAGGGCCTCCCAGGCCTGCCGGTAGCCGACGCAACGCATGGAAGGCATCGTCGGCTGCAGGTCGCCGCGGGCGCGCAGCCGGCGCACCTCGTCGACGAAGCCGGCCGCCAGCATCGCATCGAAGCGTTCGGCGATGCGCCGGTGCAGCCAGGCGCGCGACACCGGCTCCAGCGTGACCAGCGGCAGCGCGAGGCCGGGCGTGGTCGACCGGCCATGGTGCTGCGACAGCGGCCGGCCGCTGAGCTGGAACACCTCGAGCGCGCGCTGGATGCGCTGCGCATCGTTCGGCGCCAGGCGCGCGGCGGTGGCCGGGTCGATGCGCCGCAGCTCGTCATGCAGCGCCGGCCAGCCTTCGGTCGCGGCGCGCGCTTCGAGCGCGGCGCGCACGCCGGCATCCGCGGCGGGCAGGGCGTCGAGCCCGTCGATCAGCGCCTTGAAGTACAGCATCGTGCCGCCAACGAGCAGCGCGAGCCTGCCGCGCGCGTTGATGTCGCCGATCAGGCGGCGCGCATCGGCGGCGAACTGCGCGGCCGAGTAGGCCTCGGTCGGCTCGACGATATCGATCAAATGGTGCGGCACCGCGGCCAGCTCGGCGGGGCCGGGCTTGGCCGTGCCGATGTCCATGCCGCGGTAGACCAGCGCCGAGTCGACGCTGACGATCTCCAGCGGCACGCGTTCGGCCAGCTGCAGCGCGAGGCCGGTCTTGCCCGAGGCGGTCGGCCCCGCCAGGCCCAGCGCTTTCATGTCGACCCCTCGTCGGACGAGTACGTCCGCCGGCCCTGCGGGCCGCGCCGATCCTTGCGGCTCGGCTCTTCGCCAGGCGAGGACAGTCCACCGGACTGTCCTCGTCCGGGCTCAGCCCCCGAGGGGATGGCGGGCCGGCTTGGGGCGGCCCGGCGCTCGGCCCGCCCCTCGTCGGTCGTGCTCCGCGGCGGCTCGCCATGCCGCCGCACCAGCGTCCAGACGACGAGCGACACGCCGCTGCCGCCGACGGCGAGGCCGATCGCGAAGGGCCGCAGCGTGCCGTCGAGCGCACTGCCCAGCCACGCGCCGATGGCGAAGGTGGCCAGGGCGAGCAGCCCGCCGGCGACCGCCGCGGCGAGCCCCGCCGAGCGCGGAAAGGGGCCGACCGCGCCGGCCTGGCCGCAGGGCTGGTGCACGCCGTGGCCGAGCATGTAGAGCCAGGTCGGCAGCATCACCGCCCACACCGCGCGGTGATCCGTCCACGCCAGCAGCGCCATGCCGGCCACGCTGGCGATCGAGAACGCGCTGCCGCGCTTGACCGCGCCGACGAGCCCGTGCCGGGGCAGCCAGCGGCGGCAGATGAAGGTGCCGGTGATGTAGGCCAGCGAGGTCGTCGCCATCACGACGCCCGCCTGCGCCGGCGGCAGCCCGAGCACGCGGATCAGCACGTAGCCCGAACCGGAGAGGAAGACGAACAGCCCGGCATAGGCGCAGGCCACCAGCAGCGCCCAGGCGCGGAAACCCGGGTGCGCGAGGATGCGGCCGACCTGCAGGGCCAGCGGCTTCATGCGCGTGGCCTGCGGGTCGAGCTGCTTCAGCGTCTCCGGCACCCTCCACGCCAGCCAGCCCCACAGCGCGGCGCCGAGCACGCCCATCGTCGCCAACGTCGCGCGCCAGCCGAAGATCGCGACCAGCAGCCCGCCGAGCAGCGGACTGGCGATCGCCACCAGCCCGAGGCCCGACAGCGCGCGCGCCATCACCAGCGCGCCTTCGTGCGGTTCGTACAGGTCGCGCAGCATCGCGCGCGCGCAGACCACCGGCACCGACAGCGCCGCGCCCTGCACGACCCGCCAGCCGATCACCTGCGCGACGTCGCCGGCCAGCGCGGCGCCGACCGAGGCCGCCACGTACAGCGCGAGGCCGGCCAGCAGCACCGGGCGGCGGCCGACGCGATCGGCGACCGGGCCCCAGACCAGCTGCGCCAGGCCGAACGCCAGGATCAGCGCGGTCATCGTCATCTGCACCGGCGCCACCGGCGCGCGCAGGTCGGCGCCCAGCGCCGGCAGCGCCGGAAGCATCAGGTCGGTGGTCAGCGGCTGCAGGCCGAGCAGCATCGCCAGCAGCCAGGCCGCGGCCAGTGGCGTCAGCGGGGGTCGTGCCGCGCGGACCGGGCTCGGGCCGAGCGTGCTATCAGACAAAACGCTCGTCCGGGCGAAGGTAGCGCCACTGCCCGGGCGGTAGCTTTCCGAGCACCACGCTGCCGATGCGCACGCGCTTGAGGCCGACCACCTTCAGCCCGACCAGCTCGCACATGCGGCGGATCTGGCGCTTGCGGCCCTCGCGCAGCACGAAGCGCAGCTGGTCCTCGTTGGCCCAGCTGACGCGCGCCGGCTTCAGCGCCTTGCCGTCGAGCACGAGTCCGTGCTGCAGCAGGCCGATCTTCTCGGGCGACCACGCGGGCTGCGGCTGCACGCGCACCAGGTATTCCTTCTCGGCGCGGCTGTCGTCGCCGATCAAGAGCTTTGCGATGCGGCCGTCCTGCGTCAGCACCAACAGGCCGGTGGAATCGATGTCGAGCCGGCCGGCCGGCACCAGGCTGCGCAGGTGGCCGGCGTGGAACTTCAGCGGCAGCTTGTCCTCGCGCCAGCGGTTCGCCGGGGTGACCAGCACCTTGGCCGGCTCGTAGCCGTCCTCGGCCTGGCCCGAGACGAAGCCGATCGGCTTGTGCAGCAGCACGGTGACGCGCTGCGCCTGCTGGTTGCGCGCCGCGTCATCGATCTCGATCGCCGCATCCGGCTGCACACGCTGGCCCAGGACCGCCGGCACGCCGCCGACCCTGACCCAGCCGGCCTCGATCCATTCGTCGGCTTCGCGGCGCGACGCGAGGCCGCGCTCGGCCAGCAGCTTCGACAGCCGGATGCCTTCCGGGTTGGTCTTGTCGTCTTGATCCATGGAGTGGGTGTCAGCGCCCGCGCAGGAACAGTGCGTCGAGCTCCTTCATCGTCACCTGCCGCCAGGTCGGGCGGCCGTGGTTGCACTGGTCGGCGCGCTCGGTGCGTTCCATGTCGCGCAGCAGGGCGTTCATCTCGGCCAGGGTGAGCGTGCGGTTCGCGCGCACCGCGCCATGGCAGGCCATCGTCGCCAGCAGGTCGTCGCGGGCGCGCTGCACGGCGCGCGAGGCACCGACCTCGGCCAGCTCGGCGAGCACCGCGCGCGCCAGCGCGACCGGGTCGGCATCGGGCAGCGCGGCGGGACGCGAACGCACCGCCAGCACGCCGGGCGCCAGCGGCGCGACGTCGAGGCCCAGCGCCGCCAGCGCTTCGGGCTGCGCCTCGGCGGTCGCCCATTCGTCGCCGGTGGCGGCGAAGGTCGCGGGGATCAGCAGCGGCTGCGCGGCCAGTGCGGCATCGCCCTGCGTGCGCTTCAGGCGCTCGTAGACGATGCGTTCGTGCGCCGCATGCATGTCGACGATCACCAGGCCGTGGCGGTTCTCCGCCAGGATGTAGGCGCCGGCCAACTGCGCGAGCGCGCGGCCCAGTGGCCAGGCGGCATCGTCGGGGGCGGCGGCAGCGGCGTGCGGTTCATTGGCGGCCGACGGCGAGCTCGTCGAGGCCACCGGCGCCATCGCCGGGGTGTCGAGCACGGCCGTCGTAGGGCCTCCGGCGGCACCGCCGTTCGCGGCGCCCAGCGTGGTCCAGCGCGGCGCCGGCTCCTCGGCCCGCAGCCAGGCCAGTTCCTGCAGGCCGAGGCCCCGTTGTTCGCCGCCGACCATCGGCCGCCAGGTCGTCACCGGCGTGAAGGGCACCGGCGCGGGCTGCGGCGCCGTCGCGGCGGCCTCCTGCGGCGCACGCGACTCGGCGAGTGCCGCCTCGATCGCATGGCGCACCGCCTGGTGCACCTCGCGCCCGTCGCGAAAGCGCACCTCGATCTTCGTCGGGTGCACGTTGACGTCGACCCGCTGCGGATCGATGTCGATGAACAGCACGTAGACCGGCTGGCGCTGGCCGTGCAGCACGTCCTCGTACGCGCTGCGCGCGCCGTGCGCGATCAGGCGGTCGCGCACGAAGCGGCCGTTGACGTAGACGTATTGCTGATCGGCGCGGGCCCGGGCGGCGTCGGGCAGGCCGGCGCGGCCTTCGAGTCGGAGCGGGCCGAAGCTCGCGGCGAGCGGGCGGCTGCCGTCGATGAAGTCGGCGCCCAGCACGTCGGCGATGCGCTGCTCGGGCGTCGCGGGCCGCCACTGCTCGACCAGCCTGCCCTCGTGCCAGATCGCGAAGCCGACGTCGGGCCGCGCCAGCGCATGGCGGCGCACCGCGTCGACGCAGTGGGCCAGCTCGGTGGCGTCGGTCTTCAGGAACTTGCGGCGCGCGGGTGTCGCGAAGAAGAGCTCGCGCACCTCGACGCTGGTGCCGCGGGCGCGCGCGGCGGGCTGCAGCTCGCCGCTGCGCGCGTCCAGGCGATGGGCATGCGCATCGCCTTCGCAGCGGCTGGCGATCGACAGCTCGGCCACCGACGCGATCGCCGCCAGCGCCTCGCCGCGAAAGCCCATCGTCGCCACCGACTCGAGCTCGGCGAGGTTGGCGATCTTGCTCGTTGCATGGCGCTTCAACGCCAGCGGCAGCTGGTCGGTCGGGATGCCGTGGCCATCGTCCTCGACCACGATGCTGCGCACGCCGCCGGCCATCAGCCGCACGGTGACCTGCGTCGCACCGGCGTCGAGCGCGTTGTCGACCAGCTCGCGCACCACCGAGGCCGGGCGCTCGATCACCTCGCCGGCGGCGATCTGGCTCACCAGCTCGTCGGGCAATTCGCGAATGGGACGGCGATCGGGGTTCATCGGGCCGGATTATCGGCGCCGTGATAATCCGCCCGATGGAACTGCTGATGACCCTGGTCGACTTCGTGCTGCACGTCGACCGCCACCTGCGCATCTTCGTCGAGACCTACGGCTCATGGGTCTACGCGCTGCTCTTCCTGATCATCTTCGTCGAGACCGGCCTCGTCGTGATGCCCTTCCTGCCGGGCGATTCGCTGCTGTTCGTCGTCGGCGCGCTGTGCGGCCTGGGGCTGATGAGCTACCCGCTGGTGATGCTGCTGATGACAATCGCCGCGATCGCCGGCAACCAGACCAACTACGCGATCGGACGGCGTGTCGGCGACAAAGTGTTCTCATGGGAGCAGTCGCGCTGGTTCAACAAGCGCGCCTTCGACCGCGCGCACCTGTTCTACGAGCAGTACGGCGGCATCACGATCGTGCTGGCGCGCTTCATGCCGTTCGTGCGCACCTTCGCGCCCTTCGTCGCCGGCGTTGCGAAGATGACGCGCAGCAAGTTCACCTTCTACGACGTCACCGGCGGCACGCTGTGGGTCGTCAGCCTGGTCACCGCGGGCTACCTGTTCGGCAACATCCCGTGGGTGCAGCGCAACCTGTCGAACATCATCTGGGCGATGCTGATCATTCCCGGCGTGATCGTGATGATCGGCGCGCTGAAGGCGCGGCGGGCGCCGGCGCGGCCGCCCGCGGTCTGACGCGGACGGGGGCGGCCGGGACCGGCCGCTCACAACGCGCGGTTGCGCGCCAGCGGCGGATTGCGCGCGAAGTAGCGCCGGATGCCGGTGAACAGCGCCTCGACCAGCTTGTCCTGGTAGTCCTCGTCGCGCAGCCGCGCTTCTTCGCCGGGGTTGGTGATGAAGCCGGTCTCGACCAGGATGCTCGGGATGTCCGGTGCCTTCAGCACCGCGAAGCCGGCCTGCTCGACGTGGCGCTTGTGCAGGCTGCCGACCTTGCCGATGCGCTCGAGCACCTCGCGGCCGATCACCAGGCTGTCCTTGATCTGCGCGGTGGTGCTCATGTCGATCATCGCGCGCAGCACCTGGGCGTCCTTCACCGCGGTGTTCGCACCGCCGACCAGGTCGGCCGCGTTCTCCTTCTGCGCCAGCCAGCGCGCCGCGCTGCTGGTGGCGCCGGACTCGGACAGCGCGAACACCGACGCCCCCTTGGCCTGCGGCGTGAAGAAGGCGTCGGCATGGATCGACACGAAGAGGTCGGCCTGCACGCGGCGCGCCTTGCGCACGCGCTCGTGCAGCGGCACGAAGAAGTCGGCATCGCGCGTCAGCATCGCGCGCATGCCCGGGACGCTGTTCAGGCGCTCGCGCAGCTTGGCCGAAATCTGCAGCACGACGTCCTTCTCGCGCAGGCCGCTGGGGCCGATCGCGCCGGGGTCCTCGCCGCCGTGGCCGGGGTCGATCGCGATGACGATCAGGCGATCGATGCGGCGCTGCTCGTCGGGCGGCAGGTGCATGGCGGCCGGCGAGGTGGATGACGGCGGTGGCGGCGCTGCGGGCGGTGCCGGCGGCGCGCCCGCCGGCGCCGACGACGCCGAAGGGCCGGGCGCGGCGGCGATCGGCGGCTCGGCGCGTGGTTTCTCCAGCCGGCCGATGAACTCGCCCAGCGCATCGTTCATGCTCTTCGTGGCCTGCGCCTCGGCGCGCTCGCGCTCGACGATCAGCTCCAGCAGCGGATCGCGCTCGTGCGTCGGGTGCAGGTCGAAGACCAGGCGATGGCGGTAGGCGGCCACCGGCGGCAGCGTCAGCTGCTGCGGCTCGACCGGCTGCTTCAGGTCGACGACCAGGCGCACGATGCGCGGCTGGTACTGCCCGATACGCACGCCGGCGATGAACGGGTCGTCCGCCTGCACCTTGCCGACCAGCTCGCGCAGCGCGGGGCTCAGCTCGAGCTGGTCGATGTCGATCACCAGGCGCGGCGGCGAGTCGGCGACGAAGTGGCGCGCGGCGAGCGCGACATCGGACTCGATCGTCACGCGGCTGTAGTCCTTGGCCGGCCACACCCGCACGCCGACGATGCTGGCGGCGCCCCAGGCCAGGTCGCGCGCGGTCAGCAGCAGCGCCAGCGTGCCCAGGCGCTGCAGCGCCCGGCGGCGAGGCGGGTGGACGGAAGGCGCTGTGTGCTCAGCCATGCAGCAGGGCAACGCCGCGCGGCGTCATCGCGTCGACATGGACATCCCGCGATTCGTCGTCGGCGACGGCGATCACGAGGCGCAGATCGGGCACGGGCAGCAGGCCGGCGGCATGGTCCGGCCATTCGGCAATCTTCAGGCCCGGGGCGGCCAGCACGTCGCGCAGGCCGGCGTCCAGGCCTTCGCGGGGGTCGCTGAATCGATAGAAGTCGAAGTGAGCGGCCGGCGTGCCGCCGGGCAACTCGTAGGGTTCCATCACCGCATAGGTGGGGCTCTTGATGCGGCCGGTGATGCCGAGCGCGCGCAGCAGGTGGCGCACGAAGCTGGTCTTGCCCGCGCCCAGCGGGCCGTGCAGCTCGATCAGCGCATCGTGGATGCCGGGCCGCGCGGCCAGCGCCTGCGCAAAGGCCGCGCAAGCCCCTTCGTCGGGCCAGTGCAGCTGCTGCGTTCCTAGAATCGGTGGATGGTGCGCGAGGGTCACGTGACGGGTCAGGCAGAACGGGCGGAGGGACCCGACGCGGTGGACGGCACGCTCGACGCGGCCGGGCTGCTCGAGCGGCTGCGCGCCTGGGGCCACGAGCTCGGATTCTCACAGATCGGGGTGGCCGGCGTCGACCTGCACGAGGCCGAGCCGGGCCTGCTGGCCTGGCTGCAGGCCGGCTTCCACGGCGACATGCAGTACATGCAGGCGCATGGCCTGAAGCGCGCGCGCCCCGCCGAGCTGGTGCCGGGCACGCTGCGCGTGGTCACGGCGCGCATGGACTACCTGCCGCGCGACACCGTGCTGGGCCGGGACGACGATGAAACGGTCGGCTGGCAGGCGACCGGCTGGCAGCGGCTGCACGATGCGCGGCTCGGCAACGTCTCCCTCTATGCCCGCGGCCGCGACTACCACAAGGTGCTGCGGCAGCGGCTGCAGAAGCTGGCCGACCGGCTGCAGGACGCCGTCGGCCCGTTCGGCCACCGCGTATTCACCGATTCGGCGCCGGTGCTCGAGGTCGAGCTGGCGCAGCGCAGCGGCCTCGGCTGGCGCGGCAAGCACACGCTGGTGCTGTCGCGCGACGGCGGCTCGATGTTCTTCCTCGGCGAGATCTACGTCGACCTGGCGTTGCCGGTCACCGAGCCGGGCGGTGCGCATTGCGGCCAGTGCACGGCCTGCCTCGACGTCTGTCCGACGCGCGCGATCGTCGCGCCGTACCGGCTCGACGCGCGGCGCTGCCTGTCCTACCTGACGATCGAGCAGGACGGGCCGATCCCCGAGGCGTTCCGCGTCGCAATGGGCAATCGCATCTACGGCTGTGACGACTGCCAGCTGGTGTGCCCGTGGAACAAATACGCGCAGCGCAGCACGCTGCCCGACTTCGACCGCCGCGAGGCGCTGGCCGAGCCGCCGCTGCTCGTGTTGTGGGCGTGGAGCGAAGCCGACTTCCTGCGCCACACCGAAGGCAGCGCGATCCGCCGCATCGGCTTCGCGCGCTGGCGCCGCAACCTCGCGGTGGCACTGGGCAACGCGTGGCGGGAGACCGGCGATCCGGCGATCGCCGAGGCGCTGGCAGCGGCGCAGGGCGACGCAGCGCCGCTGCTGCGCGAGCACCTCGACTGGGCGCTCGCGCAGCGGGCACGCGCTGCACGGTCTGCCTGATTCAGGGCAGGCGGCGGTCGATGCCGCGCTCGGCGTAGCGGCGACGCTTGTGCTCGTACATGCGCGCATCGGCGCGGCGCGCGGTGGCTTCCAGCCCTTCGCCGGCCGCGCGCTCGGCGATGCCCACCGACACGCGCAATGGCGGCGCGTCGCCCGCCATGCGGTTGTCGGCGTCGACGACGGCCAGCAGGCGCTGCACGATCGCCTCGGCCTGGGGCTCGTCGAGGCCCGGCAGCAGCAGCACGAATTCGTCGCCGCCGATGCGTGCCGCGAAGCCCGGCGCGTCGACGAAGGCGCCGATCAGGCGCGCGGCGCGCTGCAGCAGCGCATCGCCGGCGGCATGGCCGAGGCTGTCGTTGGTGGCCTTCAGGCCGTCGAGGTCGATCGCCACCAGCGTGACGGCCGTCGCCGCGGCATCGAGCCGCGCCAGCTGCGCATTGAAGTGGCTGCGGTTGTACAGGCCGGTCAGCGCATCGTGGCTGCTGACGAAGGCCAGCGCGTCCTCGGCCCGCTTGCGGTCGCTGATGTCGGTCAGCGACAGCAGCACCTGGTCCCACTGTTCATGGTGGCCCGGCAGCGCGGATACCTGCAGCACGACGAAGACCTCGCGCCCGTCCAGCGTGCGCAGCGGCGCCTCGTGCCCGCGTATCGGTCCGCCACGCCACAGCTCGGCGAGCTGCTCGCCCATCAGCGATCGCAGGCGCGGCGTGAGCACCTGCGGCAGCCCGCGGCGCAGCGTCTCGAGGTCGCGCGCGCCCAGCAGGTCCAGCGTGCGCCGGTTCACGTCACGCAGCACCATCGCGGCCAGGCAGCGGTCGATGAAGCCGGCGTCGCCCTCCAGCGACGGCACGGCCTGGCCGCGCGGCAGCGCCTGGGCCAGCAGCGCACGCACGGCGCTGAAATCCACCAGCCACAGCGAGATCGGCGAGTGCTCGAACAGCGCGCGCGCGTGGGCCAGCGCCCGCTCGCGTTCGGTGACGTTCTCCAGCGACACCAGCACCCGGTCCCAGCGCGCCTCGTGCCCCGGCATCACGCTGGCGCTGAGCTGCAGGTGCATGCGTTCGCCCTGCAGCGTGTGGTTGATGGTGCGGGTGGACAGGTGCTGCCGGCCGTCCCAGAGCTGGCCGAGCTCCTCGATGAAGGCGGTCTGCACGTCGTCGCGCATCACGAGGTGCAGGTTGTCGACCAGGTGCTGCAGGTCGCGCGCGCCGTACTGCACCAGCGTGCGGCGGTTCACGCGCAGCACCTTCAGGCGCCGCTTGCAGTCGTCCAGCAGCGACGGGTGGGCGTGCAGGTGCGCACGCAGGTCGGTGATGCCCTGGTCGCGCCACTGCACGAACAGCGCCTGCAGTTCGCTGTAGTCCTCGAGCCACAGCGAGACCGGCGCCAGCTCGAACATGTCGGCATAGAGATCGGCCATGCGCCGCTCGCGCGCCGCCCGGCGGGCGGCGCCGTTGTTGTTCGGAGCAGGATTCTGGCCCGGCCGCGCCGGACGCGGGATCGGGATTACTGCTCGGCGAACGCGCGCTCGATGACGAAGTCGCCCGGCGTCGAGGTATTGCCTTCCTTGAAGCCGCGCTGCTCGAGCATGTGCTTCAGGTCGCGCAGCATCGCCGGGCTGCCGCAGATCATCACGCGGTCGTGCGCGGCATCCAGCGCCGGCAGGCCGAGGTCCTGAGTCAGCTTGCCGGACTCGATCAGCTCGGTGACGCGGCCCATGTTCTTGTAGGTCTCGCGCGTGACGGTGGGGTAGTAGCGCAGCTGGCTGGTGACCATCTCGCCGAGGAACTCGTGGTTCGGCAGGTGCTCGACCAGCAGGTCGTGGTAGGCCAGCTCGTCGACCTGGCGCACGCCGTGTACCAGCACCACCTGCTCGAACTTCTCGTAGGTGGCCGGGTCGCGGATGATGCTCATGAAGGGCGCCAGGCCGGTGCCGGTGGACATCAGGTACAGGCGCCGGCCCGGCAGCAGGTAGTCGACGACCAGCGTGCCGGTGGGCTTGCGGCCGACGATGATCGAGTCGCCGACCTGGATGTGCTGCAGCCGCGAAGTGAGCGGGCCGTCCGGCACCTTGATGCTCAGGAACTCGAGGTGCTCCTCGTAGTTCGCGCTGACGATCGAGTACGCGCGCAGCAGCGGCTTGTTGTTGACCTTCAGCCCGATCATCGTGAAGTGGCCGTTCGAGAAGCGCAGCGACTGGTCGCGGGTGGTCGTGAAGGTGAACAGCCGGTCCGTCCAGTGGTGAACGCTCAGCACACGCTCTTCGTTGAAGGCACTCATGGGTCTTGCTTCGGGGGTTGCGAGGAAATCATGCGCTGCCGGCACGGCGGCGTCCGTCTCGGCCGCGACATCGGGTGGACACCGATGTTCATGTAGTGGAGACTACATGAAATTCACGACCGTGGCGAAAGTCGCTATTCTGCCGTGAACCCCGGGTTCACCCTGATCCCCTGCCGTTGAGGCCGCACAAACTCTGGAGGATTTCCGCATGACCCGTCATTCCATCGCCGCCGTGCTGCTGGCCGGATTCACGAGCTTCACGACGCTGGCGTCCGCGCAGGGCACGCTGAAGATCGGCGAGGTCAACAGCTACAAGGTGCAGCCGGCCTTCCTGGAGCCGTACAAGAAGGGCATGGAGCTCGCCGTCGAGGAGATCAACGCGGCCGGCGGCGTCAACGGCCGCAAGATCCAGTTGATCACGCGCGACGACAACGGCACGCCGGGCGATGCGGTGCGCGCCGCCGAGGAGCTGGTCTCGCGCGAGCAGGTCGACGTGCTGGCCGGCGGCTTCCTGTCGAACATCGGCCTGGCGCTCGCCGATTTCGCGAAGCAGAAGAAGTTCTTCTACCTCGCCTCCGAGCCGCTGACCGACAAGATCGTCTGGGGCAACGGCAACAAGTACACCTTCCGTCTGCGCCCGTCGACCTACATGCAGTCGGCGATGCTGGTGCCGGAGGCCGCCAAGCTGAAGAAGAAGCGCTGGGCGGTGGTCTACCCGAACTACGAGTACGGCCAGTCGTCTGTGGCCACCTTCAAGCAGTTGCTGAAGGCCGCGCAGCCGGACGTCGAGTTCGTCGCCGAGCAGGCGCCGCCGCTGGGCAAGCTCGATGCCGGCAGCGTGGTGCAGGCGCTGGCCGATGCCAAGCCGGACGCGATCTTCAACGTGCTGTTCGGCGCCGACCTCGCGAAGTTCGTGCGCGAGGGCAATACCCGCGGCCTGTTCCAGGGCCGCGAGGTCGTCAGCATGCTGACCGGCGAGCCGGAGTACCTCGACCCGCTGAAGGACGAGACGCCCAACGGCTGGATCGTCACCGGCTACCCGTGGTACGGCATCCAGACGCCCGAGCACAAGGCCTTCTTCCTGGCCTACCACCGCAAGTACAGCGACTATCCGCGCCTGGGGTCGGTGGTCGGCTATACGACGATCAAGTCGATCGCCGCCGGCGTCGCGAAGGCCAAGAGCAGCGAGACCGAGAAGCTGATCGCCGCCTTCCGCGGACTGGTCGTCGACACGCCGTTCGGCAAGGCCACCTACCGCGCCGAGGACCACCAGTCGACGATGGGGGCCTACGTCGGCAAGACCAAGAACGACAAGGGCAAGGGCACGATGGTCGACTACGTCTACCTCGACGGCGCGAAGTACCAGCCGTCGAACGACGAGGTCAAGAAGCTGCGTCCCGCGAACTGAACCACCGTTCCTTCAAGGAGGTGAGCATGGCCACGATCCAACGCCGCGCGCTGCTCGGTGCGCTGTCCCTCGCCGCGCTGCCCGCGTGGAGCGCCGGCAAGATCAAGCCCGGCGCGAACAGCGCGCTGATCGTCGTCGACGTGCAGAACTGCTTCGTCACCGGCGGCACGCTGCCGGTGGCGAAGGGCGAGGAGGTGGTGCCGGTGATCAACCGCATCGCCGCCGGCTTCCCGAACATCGTGATCACGCAGGACTGGCACACGCCGGGCCATGCGTCCTTCGCCAGCGCGCACGGCGGCAAGAAGCCCTTCGAGACCACGACGCTGAAGTACGGCCAGCAGGTGCTGTGGCCCGACCACTGCGTGCAGGGCAGCGACGACGCGGCGCTGCACAAGGACCTGAAGCTGCCGACCGCGCAGCTGGTGATCCGCAAGGGCTTCAACAAGGCGGTCGACAGCTACTCGGCCTTCGAGGAGGCCGACCGCAAGACCTCGACCGGCCTCGCTGGGTACCTGAAGGCGCGCGGCATCAAGACCGTCTTCGTCGCCGGACTGGCGACCGACTTCTGCGTCGCGTGGACCGCGATGGACGCGCGCAAGCTCGGCTTCGAGACCTACGTGATCGAAGACGCTAGCCGAGGCATCGACTTGAACGGCTCGCTGGCCGCGGCGTGGAAGTCGATGGCAGCCAAGGGCGTCAAGCGCATCCAGTCGGGCGACCTCGACATCGCCTGAAGGCGCCACGGCGCTGGCGGGTTTCCCGGCCCCTGCAACCAGGGCGAGGGGCCGGGTCCGCTTTGCTCTCTCCTCCCCAGGCCGAGACCGTGTGACTGGGCCGAACTGTCGCCGGCGCCGCCGCGCCTGACCATCCGACAAATGCTCGGCCACCCCCGCGAATGCGTACCCGACAAATGTCCGGTCACGCAGCGCGGCGGCGCTTCTATCATCGATGCATGAATGTGCCGGCGCCGAAGTCGATCCTGCTGCTGGAGGACATGGCCATGGTCCGCGGCGGTATGAAGGCGCTGATCCAGCTGGCCGAACCGCGGGCGCAGGTGGTCGAGGCGGGCAGCTACCGCGAGGCCGTGGCGCAGCTCGATGCGCGGGCCTTCGACATCGCCTTCCTCGACATCGACCTGAAGGACAGCGAGCACACCGGGGTCGACGTGCTGCGCCATCTGCACGAGCACGCGATGCCGACGCTCGCGATCATGCTGTCGGCCGTCAACGACCGATCGACGGTGATGGCCTGCATCGATGCGGGTGCCTGCGGCTATATCCTGAAGGACATGGCGCCGAGCGCGTTCGAGCCGTTCAGCGCCGAAGACGTGTTCCGTCGCGCGATCGAAACCGTGCTGGGCGGCTGCCTCTACCTGCCGGCGTCGGTGCTCGGCCGCGGCGGTTACGTGCCGTCGACCCCGCTGCAGCGCCCGGTCGTCGGCGCCGCAGCGCTCGGCCTGACGCCGCGCCAGTGCGAAGTGCTGTACTACATCTGCCAGGGCCTGCCGAACAAGTCGATCGCCGACCGCATGGGCATCGCGGAAGGCACCGTGCGCAAGGACTACGTGACCGCCATCTACCAGTGCTTCGGCGTCCGGCGCCGCACGGAGTTGATCATCGAGATCTCACGCCGGGGCATCGTCGTCGCCGCGCCTGGCGCGTGCGAGCAGGTTCTGCAGTGATCCGATCACGCGCGCCGGATCGGCGTGCGGCTGCAGCAGGTCGATCGGGATCGTGTGGCCGTAGGCCGCCTGGATGACGGCGGCCACCGCGGCCGGCTCGGCCGCCCGGGGATCGATCAGCACCAACTCGGCTTCGTAGGGCATCTCCTCCAGCAGCGCGGGCAGCTCGGCCAGCGTGGCCGCTTCGCACAGGTGGCCCGCGCGCGACAGCGCCGCGGCCAGCGAGTCCCGTTCCGGCGACGCGGGCATCACGACGATCACGGCGAAGGTGCCGGTGCGGCGATCCCGCGCCGCCGGCTCGGGCAGCTCTGGCCCCTGGCCGAGCGGCAGGTCGATCGAGAAGCGGGTGCCGCGGCCGGGCGCGGACGTCACCACGAGCTGGTGCTCGGACAGCGTCGCGATCATCGCGTTGACGATGGACAGCCCGAGCCCGACGCCGCGCTGGGGATCGTCCGTCGCTTGACCGGCCTGGAAGAACGGGCGGAAGACCTTGGCCAGGTCGTCGGCGGCGATGCCGATGCCGTTGTCGACGACGTCCATGCGCACCCGCGTCGGCAGGCGCACGAGGCCGATGACGACCTGGCGGGCGTTCTTGGCCGGATCGGCGTACTTGATCGCGTTGTAGACCAGGTTCTCGAGGATGCGGCGCGCGAACGTGCGGTCGCTGCGCACCATGGCCGGCCGGTCGCAGCGCAGGAGCCGCACGCTCACCGAGGTGCGGGCGGCCGTGCCCGCGGCCAGCCAGGCGATCGCGCGCACGAGCTCGGCGAGGTCGAAGTGCTCGTAGTTCGGCACGCGCTCGGCCGCTTCGAGCGTCGACAGCTCGAGCACCGCGGCGAAGGTCGTGCGCGTTTCGTTCGCCGCGGCTTTGGCGGCGACGAGCAGCTCGTGCACGCGCGCGTCCGCGCTGGCGCGCGCACCGGCGCTGGCGGCGTCGAGGTAGTTGCCCAGCGCCTGCATCGGCTGGCGCAGGTCGTGCGCCGCCTCGGCGAGGAACTTCGACTTCGCGCGGTTGGCCTGCAGCGCGGCGTTGCGCTCGCGCTCCTTCTGCAGCACCAGCAGCTCGGTCGCCTGCTCGACGTCGCGGCGTGCCTGCCGCTCATCGTCCACCGCGCGTTCGAGCAGGCGCTCGCGCGTGAAACGATCGCGCTCGTACAGTTCCAGGCGCACGCAGATGCTGTGGCAGATCAGCACGAGCGGCAGCGCCGACAGCGTCCACAACGCATCGACCGTCTCCGACAGCCCGTTGAACAGCGCCAGCTGACCGAGGATCACCGCCCCCGAGGCCGCCGCCGGCCGCGACAGGATGTGCGTGAACGCGAACAGTCCGATCACGATGACGAAGCCGCCGGGGTAGTAGGCGCTGTAGCCGATGGGGTAGGGCACCACCACCAGCGCCATCGCGAATTCCGCGCCCGTCATCGTCAGCCCGGCCAGCAGGATCGCGAGGGTCCAGCGGCGCTCGTCGCGCAGCACGCGGGTGAACGACAGCGCCAGCGTCGCGAGCAGCAGCGCCGCGACCGCCAGCCGCACCGGAATCGCCACGGCCGCGTGCACGTCGTCGATCTCGAGCGGCAGGAACGCCAGCCAGACGAAGACGGCGAAGATCAGCGTCACCTGGCGAAAGGGCGCGAAATGCTCGCAGTGCTGTTGCAGGAAGCGGCGCTCGGTCTCGGCCGGAAAACGGTGCGGGAACAGCAGCGTGGTCGCTGCCGCGCGCCGGATCGGGCCCGCCGTCGATCGCATCGCGCTACCGGAGCAGGCCCAGCAGCGCCAGCGCCATCGGCAGCCCCAGCATGCCGATCAAGGTCGACACCGTGACCAGCCCCGCGACGTAGCTGCCGTGACCGCCCATGCGGGTGGCCAGCACGTAGGCGCTGCTCGCGGTGGGCAGCGCCGCGAACGCGACGAGCACCGCCTGCTGCCCGGGCGGCAGCCCGAGGCCCAGCGCCAGCGCGATCGCCACGGCCGGGAGCACGGCATGGCGGATCGCCATCAGCGCGGCGGCCAGGCCCGGCCCCTCGCGCAGCGCACCGAACCGCAGGCCGGCGCCGACCGCCATCAGCCCCAGCGGCAGTGCGGCGCCGCCGATGCGGTTCAAGGTGATCGACGCGATCTCCGGCAGCTGCAGGCCGGCGAGGTTGGCCGCCAGTCCCGCGGCGGTCGCGAGGATGAGCGGGTTGCGCACCAATTCGCGCAGGTAGCCGTGCCCGCCGGCGCGTGCCAGCGGCCACACGGCCGCGATGTTGCACAGCGGCACGCACAGCGACACCAGCAGCGCCTGCCAGGCCAAGCCCTGCGCGCCGGCCAGCCGTTCGGCCAACGCGAGGCCGACGTAGGAATTGAAGCGGAAAGCCGTCTGCGCGCCCGAGGCGTGCAGGCGATCGTCGACGCCCGGGGCATGACGCAACGCATACGCGAGCACCACGCCAGTGGCGATCACCGCCACGCCGGCCCCGCCGAAATGCAGCGCGGTGCCCGGATTGATCGGGTTGCGCACGATCGCGTTGAACAGCAGCGCCGGGAACAGCAGGTAGTAGACGAGGCGCTCGGCGCCGTCCCACACGCTGCGGTCGAGCAGCGTGTGGTGGCAGATCAGGTAGCCGCAGACGATCAGCGCGAAATCGGGCAGCAGGACCAGCAGGTCGGGCATCGGCGCAGTGTGCCAGCGCGTTTCAAGCGGCTACGGTGTGTCGGCGAACTGCGGGGGCCGGACGTTGTCGAAGTGCGATGAATCCATCCTCCCCTTCGATCCGACGGCGCCGCGCCGTCTGCGGCCTGCTGGCGGCCGGTGCGCTGGCGCTGGCCTGCGGCCCGGCCGGCGCCGCGCCCCTGACGCAGGTCGGCGGCGTGCGTTTCGCGCCCGACCTGCAACTGGCCGGCCAGGCGCTGTCGCTCAATGGCGCCGGGCTGCGCGCGATCCCGCTGCTGACCGGCTTTGCCGCGGCGCTGTACGTCGGCCGCCGCAGCGACGACCCGCGCCAGCTCGTCGAGCAGCCGGGTGCGAAGCGGCTGCAGATCCGCATGCTGCTCGACGTGCCCGCCGAGGAGTTCGTCAAGGCCTTCCACAAGGGCGTGGCGCGCAACACGCCGGCGCCCGAGCAGCCGCCGCTGGCCGAGCGCATGGAGCGCTTCGACGGGCTGCTGCGCCGGATCGGCAAGGTGAAGAAGGGCGACCTCGTCAACCTCGACTACGTGCCCGGCCAGGGCCTGCTGTTCAGCCACAACGCCCGCCTGCTGGGGCCGGCCATCCCCGGCGAGGATCTGTATGGCGCATTGCTGCGCGTCTTCATCGGCGAGCGCCCGGTCGATCCCGAGCTGAAGGCCGGATTGCTCGGCCGCGGCGGCGCCTGATCGGCTCGCCGTTCGTCGCCTCTGCACGCTCGTTGCAGAATCGCCCATTCCCGACCCGGAGACCGACCCGATGAAACCGTCGTTGAAGAAGTCCTTCGTGATGCTCACGCTGGCGGCCGCTGCGCCGCTGGCGGCCTGGGCGCAGGCGTATCCGAACAAGCCGGTCAAGCTGGTCGTGCCGTTTGCCCCGGGCGGCACCACCGACATCATCGCGCGGGTGGTCGCGCAGCAGATCCAGGCGGCGCTGGGCCAGCCGATGATCGTCGAGAACAAGGCCGGCGGCGGTGGGTCGATCGGTGCCACCGAAACGGCCCGTGCGGCGCCCGACGGTTATTCGCTCGGCATGGCCACCGTGTCGACGACCGCCGCCAACCCGGCGATCAACCCGAAGATCGCCTACGACCCGCTGACCGACTTCACGCCGATCACCAACATCGCCGCGACGCCGAACGTCATCGCGGTGCACCCGTCCTTCCCGGCGAAGGACTACGCGGCCTTCATCGCTGAACTGCAGAAGAACCCCGGCAAGTACAGCTATGCCAGTTCGGGCGCGGGCGGCATCGGCCACCTGCAGATGGAGCTCTTCAAGAGCATGTCGAAGACCTTCATCACGCACATTCCGTACCGCGGCGCGGGCCCGGCGCTGAACGACACCGTCGCCGGGCAGGTGCCGATCATCTTCGACAACCTGCCGTCGGCGCTGCCGTTCATCAAGGACGGCCGCCTGATCCCCATCGTCGTCGCCGCGCCGCAGCGCCTGTCCGTGCTGCCCAACGTGCCGACCTTCGCCGAGGTGAAGCTGCAGCCGGTCAACCGCATGGCCTATTACGGCGTCTACGGGCCGAAGGGTCTGCCGAAGGAGGTCGTCGACAAGGTGCACGCGGCGATCAAGAAGACCGTCGATCTGCCCGACGTGAAGAAGCGCATCGAGGACACCGGTTCGCTGATCGTGTTGAACACGCCGGCCGAGTTCGCCGAGCAGATCAAGGGCGAGCTGGTGACCTACAAGAAGGTCGTGCAGCTGCAGAGGCTGACGCTCGAGTGATCGTCGCCTGAGCGCGCCCGCATCGTCGATGGAGCCGCTCGAGCCGGTCGAGCCGCGCTGCGTGCGCGACAGCCGCGCTTCGATCGACCGGTTCGTCGACGCGCTGTGGATCGAGGACGGCCTGGCGCGGCTGACGCTCGAGGCCTACCGGCGCGACCTGAACCTGTACGCCCTGTGGCTCGGCGGCGAAGGCGGCGGCCGCGCGCTGGATGCCAGCACCGAGGTCGACCTGCTGGGCTACATCGCCGCGCGCCATGCCGAGTCGCGCGCGACGACGGCCAACCGCAGGCTCACCGTCTTCAAGCGTTATTTCAGGTGGGCGGTGCGCGAGCGTCTGGTGCCGGCCGACCCGACGATGCGGCTGGGCAGCGCCCGCCAGCCGATGCGCGTGCCCAAGACGCTGAGCGAGGCCCAGGTCGAGGCGCTGCTCGCGGCCCCCGACATCGAGGACGTGCTCGGCCTGCGCGACCGCGCGATGCTGGAGCTGATGTACGCCTCGGGCCTGCGCGTGTCGGAACTGGTCGAGCTGAAGACCGTGCGCATCGGCCTCAACGAGGGTGTCGTCAGCGTGCTCGGCAAGGGCAGCAAGGAACGCCTGGTGCCGTTCGGCGCCGAGGCGCATGCCTGGATCGAGCGCTACCTGGCCGAGAGCCGCCCGGCGATCCTGAAGGGCCGGCACAGCGACGCGCTGTTCGTCACCAGCCGCGGCGCCGGCATGACGCGGCAGATGTTCTGGACGCTGGTCAAGCGCCACGCGCTGGCGGCCGGCATCCATGCGCCGCTGTCGCCGCACACCTTGCGCCATGCGTTCGCCACGCACCTGCTGAACCACGGCGCCGACCTGCGCGCGGTGCAGATGCTGCTGGGCCACGCCGACATCTCGACGACGACGATCTACACGCACGTCGCGCGCGAGCGGCTGAAGCAGCTGCACGCCCAGCACCATCCGCGCGGCTGAATGCAGCGCCGGCGCTGCGACGACGACGGGTCAGGGCCGCAGCACGTCGTGCACGAAGGCGGCGGTGGCGTCGCGCGCGGCCGGCAGGTTCAGCAGCGTGTGCGGCGCACCGGGAATCAGCAGCACGGCCGCGCGCGGGTGGCCGTCCAGCGCCCGGGCGCAGTGACCCGCGGCCTGCGCATTGCCGAGCCAGGTGTTGCGTGGCGAGAAGTACGGATCGCTGCTGCTGATCACGTTGAGCACCGGCAGGGCCGGCGCCAGCGCGGTGCGGTGGCCGTCGACGAAGTAGTTGTCCTCGCACGACCAGGCGTAGAGCAGCCGTCCCGCGAAGCCCGCGCCGTCGTGGCGCGCGACGGCCACCGCGCCTTCGCTGGTGCCGGCCAGCAGCAGGCGCCGGTGGTCGGCCCAACTCGCCCGGCGCAGGGCCTGCAGCGCGGGGTCGATCTCGCTGGCCCGCAGCGCATGCAGCCGCTCGTAGACCGCGCGTTCGATCGGCGACTGGTAGACCAGCCGGTCGGGCAGCGCGAACGAATCGGGCGCGACGCTGGCGATGCCCAGCCCGGCGAGCCAGCGCTGCCAGTCGGCGATGGCCTTCAGCCCGAGGCCGGACGAGCCGTGCAGGAACACCACCACCGGCACCTGGGCACCGCGGGTGGCGGGCTGCTGCGACCAGGGGCCGAGGTAGACCTCGCCGCCGGTGACCGCCGCCGGCAGCGCCAGCTGGGCGCGCGTCAGCGTGGCGTCGCGTGACGCGGCGGTGTGCGCGGTCGCGCGGCCCTGCGTGGTGCCGGCGGGTGCCGGCGGCGGTCCGCTCGCGCAGGCGCCGAGCCAGGACGCGACGGCCAGCGCGGCGAGGGCGAGGCCGCTGCGCGGGGGGCGGGTGGGGTGCGGGATGGGGGACGCCGGCATGCTGGGCTCCGTGAGGCGACGGGTGCACTCTAGGCAGCGGTCGGTCAAACGTGAACTGCATAATGTGGCGACATTCATGTCGACATTGCATGAATCTGACCCAGCGCCAGCTCCAGCTCTTCACCGTCACCGCGGACACGCTGAACCTCTCGCGTGCGGCCGAGCGCCTGCATCTGTCTCAACCGGCGCTGTCGCGCGCGCTGCAGGCGCTGGAACAGCAGCTCGGCGTCGTGCTGTTCCACCGCAGCACCCGGCAGTTCGGGCTCAGCGCCGACGGCCGCCGCTTCCTGCCGCATGCGAAGCGCCTGCTCGACGATCTGCGGCAGGCGGTGTCGGTGCTGCAGGGCCGCGATGCCGAGTTGTCCGGCGGCATCGCGTTGTGCGTCGGCACCGCGTTCGGCTGCACCGTGCTGCCCGAGGCGCTGCGCAGCTTCGCGATGCAGCACCCGGCCGTGCGCGTGCAGCTGATCGATGCCAACAGCGGGGCGATCACCGCGGCGGCGGTGGCCGGCGACGTCGACCTGGGCATCGGTTCGGTGCTGGGCCAGGCGCCGGGCATCACCGCCGAGACGCTGCTGTCGGCGCCGCTGGGCCTGATCTGGAACCCGGCCGTGCACCGGCTGCCGCCGCGCCCGACGCCGCGCAGCGCGATGGACTGGCCGCTGATCAAGGAGTCCGAGGACACCAGCATCATGCAGCTGCTGCGGGCACACGGCTCGGACTGGGCGCGCACGATGGAAGGCGGCATCGAAACCTCGAGCCTCGCGCTGCAGCTGTCGCTGGTGCAGGCGGGTGTCGGCGTCAGCGTCGTCTCGGCGCTGGGCGCCAGCCATCCGCAGGCGGCCGGGCTGCGGTTCGCGCCGTTCGCGCCGGCGATCGAGCGACACGTGCAGGTGATGGCCCGGCGCGACCGGCCGCTGCGCCCGGCCGCGCGCCGGCTCGTCGAGGTGCTGAAGCAGACCCTGGCGGGCGGTGGCCTGCCGCTGCACCGGCGCGTCCGCGTGGCCGATCAGTAACGTCGATAAGAGGCGGCCGACGTCACACCGGCAGCGGCGCCGCCGGCTTGACCTCTTCCATGCAGATCATCGAGCGCACGTCGGCGATGCCGGGCGTCTGCATCAGCCGGTCGGTCAGGAACTGCGACAGGCTCTTCAGGTCCGGCGCCACCACCTTCAGCAGGTAGTCGTAGTCGCCGGAGACGGTGTGGCACTCGAGGATCTGCGCGAAGCTGCGGATCGTCGCCTCGATCTCGCGCACGCGGTCGAACTTGCCGCCGTCGATGTTGAGGCTGACGTAGGCGACCACCTGGTAGCCCAGCTTGTCGCCCTGCACCAGCGCGCGATAGCCGCGGATCACGCCGCGCTCTTCCAGTGCACGGACCCGGCGCAAACATTGCGGTGCGGACAGGTGCACCTTGGCCGCGAGGTCGACGTTCGACATGCGGCCATCGGCTTGCAGGTACGAAAGGATCTTTCGGTCGATGCTGTCCAGATCCATGGTGACGACTAATGCCTCAACTTCGATGAAACATTATTGCGTATCGCATCGAATCGATGCAGCAAGTGGAAAGCATCTTTCGCACCGCGATCCCTACCATCGCGCACTGTTGTCGGGACGCCGCAGCCGCGGTCGATGGTCGACGGGCGCGACGGGGCCGAGGGGTACGATGAAAAACCATGGATCACAGCTTCTGGTCGGCATTGGTGCTGTTGCTGCTGGTGCTGGATCCTTTCGGCAGCCTGCCGATCTTCATCTCGGTGATGGGCGGCGTGGCGCCGCAGCGCAAGGCCAGGGTCGCCCTGCGCGAGGTGCTGATCGCCTTCGCGGTGCTGCTGGCCTTCATGCTCGCGGGCCAGGGTTTCCTCGCGCTGATGCGGCTGTCGGAGCGGTCGCTCGAAGTGGCCGGTGGCGTGATCCTGCTGATCATCGCGATGCGCATGATCTTCGCGGGTGGCGAAGCGGTGTACGCCAGCGATGCGGCGCGCGAACCGCTGATCTTTCCGCTGGCGGTGCCGCTGCTGGCCGGGCCGTCGGCAATGGCCACCGTGCTGCTGCTGGCGTCGCGCCAGCCCGACCGCATGTGGCACTGGGTCGGTGCGCTGACGCTCGCGATGGCCGTGTCCGGCACCGTGCTGGTGGCGGCCGATCGCATCCGGCGCTGGCTCGGCTCGTCGATGGTCTCGGCGATCGAGAAGCTGATGGGCCTGGTGCTCACGGCCATCGCCGTCGAAATGATTCTCGCGGGCCTCAAACGCTATTTTTTCGACGCCGCCTGAAACTGATTTCCGCGTGATTCACGGGGTTGCCACTCCTAGAATCCGCCCCCAGCCGAAACAAGGCCATTCCTCGCGTTTTCCCTAGATCTGTTCTCTCTCGAAGACCCATGAAAGGTGTCCACGCCATGAAGCTGCTGCAGTCGCTGACCCGACGCGCCCTGATCACCGTTGCCCTGGCTGGCATGGCGGTCACGGTGCAGGCCCGTTCCTTCGACGACATCAAGAAGGACGGCAAGATCGTCATCGCGACCGAGGGCCAGTTCGCACCGTTCAACTTCTTCCAGGGCTCGAAGCTGACCGGCTTCGAGGTCGAGGTGGCCGAGGCGATCGCCGCGAAGATGGGCCTGAAGGTCGAATGGAAGGCGCTGTCCTTCGACGCGCTGCTGACCGGCCTGCGCCAGGACCGCTGGGACATGGTGATCGCCTCGCACGGCATCACCGACGAGCGCGCGAAGGCCGTGACCTTCACCGAGCCGCACTACTGCTCGGGCGGCGTGATCATCACCAAGAAGCCCGAGATCAAGACCGCGAAGGACCTGGCGGGCAAGGTCATCGCGGTGCAGACCGGCACGACCTACCAGGAAAACGTCAAGAAGGTCAGCGCGGTCAAGGAGATCAAGAACTTCCCGCAGGACACCGATGCGCGCGCCGCGCTGGTGTCCGACCGTGTCGACGCGTGGGTCACCGACCGCTTCGTCGCGATGAACTCGCTGTCGGCCAACCCCGGCGCGGGCCTGAAGATGGGCGACTTCCTGTTCATCGAGCGCATCGCGTCGGCGGTGGCCAAGGGCAATACCGGCCTCGCCGGCGAGATCAACAAGGCGCTGGCGGCGATCCAGGCGGACGGCAGTTATGCCGCGATCTCCAAGAAGTACTTCAACGACGATATCCGCTGCAAGTGAACGAGGCGCCCGCAGGGCGCCGAGTGATGCGACCGGCCCAGTGAACCGGTCGCACTGACGAGGGGACCGGCGCGCGCGCCGGCATGACCTGCAAGCCGCGCGCTTGAGGGCGCCGCGCCGATGGTGCGGCGGCCGTTCCCGCAGGAGGAGCCACGATCGTGGACCGAGTGCTTTCGATATGGCCGGCCGGGTGGTCGCGCCAGCAGCGCAGCAGCGCGACGATGTTCAGCGCGTCGGTGCTGCTGATGCTGATCCTGTGGCTGATCCCGATTCCCTTGTCCTGGGCGCCGGAGCCGATCGGCAACAACGCGCAGTTGTTCGCCGAAGGCACGCGCGTCACGGTGCAGCTGACGGTGGTGGCCGGCGTCATCGGCGTGCTGCTGGGCGTGACGGCGGCGCTGGGCAAGGTGTCGCGCTTCGCGCCGCTGCGCTGGATCGCGGGCTTCTACATCTGGGTGATGCGCGGAACGCCGCTGCTGGTGCAGGTGCTGTTCGTCTACTTCGCGCTGCCCGAGGTGCACCCGCTGTTGCGCATGAGCGAGTTCACCGCCGCCTGCATGGCGCTCGCGTTGAACGTCGGCGCCTACAACGCCGAAGCCATCCGCTCGGGCCTGCTCGCGGTGCCGAAGGGCCAGATCGAGGCGGCGCGCTCGCTGGGCCTGAACCGCTGGTACACGTTCGTCGACGTGACCTTCCCGCAGGCCTTCAAGATCTCGCTGCCGCCGCTGGTCAACAACATCGTCGCGCTGCTGAAGGACTCGTCGCTGGCCTTCACGATCGGCGTGGTCGAGCTGACGAATGCCGGCTCGCAGGTCAAGAGCACCTCGTTCCAGGCGGTGCCGGTGTTCATCGCGACAGCAGTCATTTACCTGGTGCTGACCACGGTGATGACCCAGATATCGGATGCGGTCGAGCGCCGCTTCGACGTCGAGGGGAAGCTGGGATGAATTCGAACGCCCTCATCACCGTCGACCACGTCAACAAGCACTTCGGCCCGCACCATGTGCTTCGCGACGTGACGACGCATTTCGACGCCGGCAAGGTCACCGTGATCCTCGGCGCGTCGGGCTCGGGCAAGAGCACCTTGCTGCGCATGCTGAACCGACTGGAGACGCACGACTCGGGCCGCATCGTCGTCGACGGCATCGAGGTCAACGACAACCATGCGGCGCTCGACAAGCTGCGCGCCGAGGTCGGCATGGTGTTCCAGCAGTTCAACCTGTTCCCGCACCTGACGGTGCTGGACAACGTGACGCTCGCGCCGCGGCGCGTGCGCAAGATGGACCGGGCGGCGGCCGAGGCGAGGGCGCTGGAGCTGATCGACCGCGTCGGCCTGAAGGCGCATGCGCACAAGCACCCCTTCCAGCTCTCGGGCGGGCAGCAGCAGCGTGTGGCGATCGCCCGCAGCCTGGCCATGCAACCGAAGGTGCTGCTGTTCGACGAGCCGACCTCGGCGCTCGACCCCGAGATGGTCAAGGAAGTGCTCGACGTGATGAAGGGCCTCGCGAAGACCGGCATGACGATGCTCGTCGTCACCCACGAGATGGGCTTCGCGCGCGAGGTCGCCGACCGCGTGCTGTTCCTCGACCAGGGCTGCATCGCCGCCGATGCGCCACCGGCGCAGTTCTTCGGCGCGCAGGACAACGAGCGCATCCGTTCGTTCCTCGGCCAGATCGCGCATTGACAACCGATTGACAAGACTTCCGTCGCTATCGACACAGGAGAAGGTGAAGAAGATGAAGACCAAACCCACGCTGATCGGCCTCGTCGCCTCGCTGCTCGTGCTGGGCAGCGCGCCCGTTCTGGCGCAATCGAACGCGGTGCTCGACGAGCTGCGCGAGGAGATCCGCAAGCTGCGCGCCGAAGTCAACGAGCTGAAGAAGCAGAAGGCCGCCGAAGCCAAGCCCGCCGACGCCAGCGGCTGGGGCGAGCGCATCGAGCAGCTCGAGATCAAGAGCAAGGACGCCGTGGTGCTCGGCGACATCGGCGGCAGCTTCCGCCTGCCGGGCTCGGAGACCTCGCTGCGCTTCTACGGCTACGCCGAGACGCATGCGATCCACGACTTCCGCGAGGTCGGCTCGAGCGACTTCTTCACCGACCTGATGTACACGCCGGTGCGCGGCTCGGCGCAGAAGGGCAAGACCAAGTTCACCGCGGCGACCTCGCGCTTCGGCTTCGAGTCGTCGACGCCGACGGACCTGGGCGCCTTCAATGCCAAGGTCGAGGCCGACTTCTACTCGTACGGCAGCAGCACGCGCAACCGCCTGCGCCTGCGCCACGCCTACGGCGAGTACGCCGGCTTCCTGGTCGGCCAGACCTGGTCGACCTTCATGGACCTGGACAATCTGCCGGAGACGGTGGACTTCAACGGTCCGATCGGCGCGCCGTTCTCGCGCCGCGCGATGATCCGCTACACCTACAACAACCCGCAGTTCGCGAAGCTGACCTTCGCGCTCGAGGACCCGGAAGACCAGTTCGGCGGCGGCAGCGCGAACGAGCGCATGCCGCAGTTCGTCGCCCGCTTCGACAAGAGCTTCGACTGGGGCGCGATCAACGTGCGCGCGCTGGCGCACGAGAAGCGCAGCGCCGGCGAGACCAAGCGCGGCTTCGGCTTCGGCGTGGGCGGCAGCTTCAAGCTCGGCGACAGCGACCTGCTGATGGGCCAGTTCGCGCGCGTCGACGGCGACATCGACCAGATGTACGGCAGCAACGGCTACGACATCGATGCCGACACCGGCGCGATCACCTTCGACAAGAACAAGGGCATCGTGCTGGGCTGGGCGCACACCTACAGTGGCCAGCTGCGCGGCACGGTGGCCTTCGGCCACAACCGCGCCGAGCGGGCCACCGCGCTGGCCGACAACAAGCGCCTGTCGCAGCTGTTCGTCAACCTGATCTACTCGCCGATCAAGAACATCGAGCTGGGCGCCGAGCTGATCGTCGGCGACCGCAAGACCTTCCTCGGCGAGAAGGGCCAGATGCGGCGCGTCGACCTGATGGGGCGCTACAGCTTCTGATCCGGCGCCTCGGCGCAACGAACGACGCGGGCCTCGGCCCGCGTTTGTCTTTCAGGGCCGCCGCGCCGTCGTCGCCGGCAGCTTCGTCCAGGCGAGGTCCTCGGGATCGGCCGCCATCGGCCCCGGCGCCTTGGCGACGAGGATGCTGTGCGCGATCGGCTGGAACGCGGCGCGAAAGTGCACCGAGCTCTTGACGACGATCACGGCCATCTCCGAGGGCTGCACGCCGAGGAAGCGGCATAGGTCCAGGTCCAGCATCTGGCACTTCGCGCTGGCCAGCAGCACCTGCACGCCGTCGACGTCGATGCGCGCGCACGGCCCCAGCCGCACGGTGCTGCCGGCGGTCATCGGGCCGTGCAGCGGGATCGTGCCGTCGCTGATCGCCTCCACGCGTACTTCACGTGTCAGCGCTGCATCGGTCGGCTCGCCGCGGTAGTCCTTGACCGAGCGGCCGAACGTCAGGGTCAGCGTCGTGCCGACGCCGGCCGCATGCGCCGCGGCGGCGGCGTCGGGATCGAACAGCAGGCCCAGCGCGATGCGGCCCGGGAAGCGCCGTCCGGCGCCTTCGGCCAGCAGCGCATGCAGCATGCCGGTGGTATTGCTGTCGCCGCCCGCGCCGGGGTTGTCCTGCGTGTCGGCGATGACGACAGGCGCCGAGGCCCCTTGCGCGCGCTGCAGCGCCTCGCGCACCGCGTCGCGCGGCAGCAGCCACTGCAGCGCGAATTCGCTGCGGCGTGCGTTCACCGCCGCGGCCAGCGCCTCGACCGCGCGCCCGACGGCCGCCGCGTGCTCGCCATGACCGAAGACCACCGGCCCGCAGTCGGCGATATCGGCGGCCGGGAAGCCCATCGCGAATTCCAGCTGCACGCCGTGCTCGCGCTCCAGCGCGTCGAGCGTGCGCATCAAACCGGCCGCGGGTTCCAGCAGCGTGCACTGCGTGTTCAGCGGCAGCAGGTAGGGCAGGCGGCGTGACGCGGTGTGCAGCGGCCGCGCGCCGGGCGCCAGCCGGCGCGCCATCGCCGCCACCGCCGCGTGGCCGCGCTCGCGCATGTCGACGTGGGGGTAGGTGCGGTAGACGAAGAAGGCATCCGCGTGGCGCAGCATGCGTTCGCTGACGTTGGCGTGCAGGTCCAGGGTCGCGATCAGCGGCATGTCGGGGCCGACCACCGCGCGCAGGCGCTCCAGCAGTTCACCCTCGGTGTCGTCGACATGCTCGGCGACACCCGCGCCATGCAGGTCGAGCAGGATGCCGTCGATGCGGCCGGCGGCCGCCCGCAGGTCCTCGACCATCTCCGCGGCGATGCGCTCGAACGCGTCCTTCGTGACGTGCGCCGATGGTGTCGCGCCGGCCCACACCGACGGCACCAGCGTCCAGCCGCGCTCGCGCGCCGCGGTGATGAAGCCCGACAGCGGCAGGCTTCCCGGCGCGATCAGCTCGACCATCGCGTCGCCGCGCGCATACGCCGGGTAGGACGAGCCGCGGTTGAACGCCGCCCAGTCGGCCTGGCTCGGTGCGAAGGTATTGGTCTCGTGCTGGAAGCCGGCAATGAAGATACGGGTCATGGATGGGCCTGGGTGAGGTAGGCGATCTCGTCGTCGGTGAAACCCGCGTCGCGGCGCGCACCGAGGTTGTAGGGGCCCTTCAGCCGCGGCGCCGAATGGCGCGCCAGCAGCTCGGGATAGATTGCGACCGGGTCCAGCCCGTCGCGCTCGCACAGCCAACGGTACCAGCGGTTGCCGATTGCCACGTGGCCGATCTCGTCGCGCAGGATCACGTCGAGGATCTCGACCGCGCGCATGTCGCCGGCCTTCGCCAGCTTGGCCTGGATCGGCGGCGTCGCGTCCAGGCCCCTGGCCTCCAAAGTACGCGGCACCAGCGCCATGCGGGCGACGATGTCGTGCTTCGTGCTGTCGGTCATGCGCCAGAGGCCGTCGTGGGCGTCGAAGTCGCCGTAGTCATGGCCGAGCGATTGAAGGTGCTCGCGCAGCAGCGTGAAGTGCAGGGCCTCCTCGCCGGCCACTTGGAGCCAGTCGCGGTAGAACTCGGGCGGCATGCCGGCAAAACGCCACACCGCATCGAGCGCGAGGTTGATCGCGTTGAACTCGATGTGCGCGATCGCGTGCAGCAGCGCGGCGCGGCCGGCCAGCGTGAACGGCGAGCGCCGCGGCACCTGGTCCGCGGCGACGAGGCGCGGCCGCGGCGGGCGGCCGGGCAGGGCGGCCTCGTCGGTGCCGAGGGCCGCGTCCGGGTCGATCGACAGCTCGCCCGCGCGTGCGGCCTGCAGCAGCGCCCGCGCCGCCTCGGCTTTCGCGGCGGGGTCGGCGATCAGAAGCACCTGCAAAGCTTGCGGTCGGAGCTGCATCCTTAAAATGATACTTTTGTACGAGGGCCGCGCATGGCGATCTATCAACTCGGGGAACGCATTCCCCGCATTCCCGCCAGCGCCTGGGTGGCCGACAGCGCGCAGGTGATCGGCGAGGTTACCCTCGGCGAGCATGCCGCGGTCTGGTACGGCGCGGTGATCCGCGGCGACAACCACGGCATCGTGATCGGCGCGCGCAGCAACGTGCAGGAGAACGCGGTGCTGCACACCGATGCCGGCATCACGCTGACCGTCGGCGACGACGTCACCATCGGCCACCAGGTGATGCTGCATGGCTGCACGATCGGCGACGGCTCGCTGATCGGCATCCAGGCCGTGGTCTTGAATGGCGCCCGCATCGGCCGCAACTGCCTGGTGGGCGCCGGCGCGCTGGTCACCGAGGACAAGGAATTTCCCGACGGCGTGCTGATCGTCGGGTCGCCCGCCAAGGTGTCGCGCGAGCTGACACCCGAGCAGATCCAGCGCCTGAAGCTCAGTGCTGCGCATTACGTGCAGCAGCAGCAGCGGCATCGCAGCCTGTTGAAGCGCATCGATTGAGCGCATCGATCAGACGCATCGACCGAATCCACCGATGGACCAACTCCACAAGTTCCTTTTCGAAGGCCTCGCCGTGCGGGGCATGCTGGTGCGCCTGGACGGCAGCTGGCGCGAGCTGCTGGCGCGCCGCACCAGCGCGCACGATGGCGGCCACGCGTTCCCGGCGCCGGTGCGTTCGCTGCTCGGCGAGATGGCCGCGGCGACCTGCCTGATGCAGTCGAACCTGAAGTTCAACGGCGCGCTGATCCTGCAGGTGTTCGGCGACGGGCCGGTCAAGCTGGCGGTGGCCGAGGCGCAGCCCGACCTGAGCTTCCGCGCCACCGCGAAGGTGGTCGACGAGGTGCCGCCGACCGCCCAGCTCGAGGCGATGCTCAACGTGCACGGCAAGGGCCGCTGCGCGATCACGCTGGACCCGAAGGACCGCTTGCCCGGGCAGCAGCCCTACCAGGGCGTGGTGCCGCTGCATGGCGATCGTCGCGAACCGTTGCAGAAGCTGTCCGATGTGCTGGAGCACTACATGCTGCAGTCCGAGCAGCTGGACACCAAGCTGGTGCTGGCGGCCAACGACGAGATTGCCGCCGGGCTGCTGGTGCAGCGGCTGCCGGTCACCGGCGAATCCAACCTCGCCGGGGGTGTCGCGGTGTCCCGTGACGAGGACCAGATCGGCCGCAACGAGGATTTCAACCGCATCGCGCTGCTCGCCGGCACGCTGACGCCCGAGGAACTGCTGACACTGGAGCCGGAGGTCGTGCTGCGCCGCCTGTTCTGGCAGGAGCAGCTCGCGCGTTTCGAGCCGCTGACGCCGCGCTTCGCGTGCAGCTGCTCGCGCCAGCGCGTGGGCGGCATGCTGCGCGGGCTGGGCCGCGGCGAGATCGACTCGATCATCGCCGAGCGCGGCGATGTCGAGATCGGCTGCGACTTCTGCGGCCAGCAGTACCACTTCGACCCGGTCGACGTCGGCGAATTGTTCACGCCGGGGCGCGACCAGCCGCCGGCCAGCACGGTCGTGCAGTAGTCCCTAACGCCTTTCCGGCGCGGCCAGGCGGCGCAGCGCGTGCTCGCAGTCCGGGGCGTCGCAGTCGCAGGCCCAGCGCCAGGCCGGCTCGGCCGCCTCGCGTTCGGCCAGCCGGGTGAAGAGGCCGCGGCGCGGCGCTTCGAGATCGCGCAGCAGCGGCGTGATCGCGTCCAGCGCCGCGTCGAGCCGGGCCTCGCCCGTGCCGGCGATCGAAGCCCACGGCAGCCGCGCGCCGATCAGCAGGCCGCGCAGCAGCGCATCGACGGGCTCGCGCACGTGTTCGCCGTCGCGCTGGTGGCCGTCGGCCACCCACGGCAGGTCGAGCGCCGTCAGCAGGGTCAGCGCGCAGCCGCGCTGCCAGTCGAGCGCTTGCGCATGCAAGGAACGGTCGGCGAACAGGTACTCGCTGTAGACGCTGATCGTCAGCGGCGTGGTGTCGGCGATGACGATCGCATGCCGCGCCGCGGCCTCGTCGATGCGCCGCGCCTGCTCGGCGGCGATGCCGGCCTGCTCGTCGGGCCGCGGCGTGCGGCCGGCGGCGTCGCACCATTCGCGCAGCACCTCGGGCACCCAGGCGACGGCCAGGCCGGTGTGCTCGGCCAGGCGTTCGGCCGCGGCCCGTGCGAGCCAGGTCTTGCCGGTGCTCTCGGCGCCGACGATGGCGATGCGCAGGCCGGGTGTCGACACGGGCTCAGGCGACGCCGGCATAACTGCGCAGGCCGTTGACGTCCAGCACCGTCAGCCCGCGGGTTTCGGGCTTCAGCAGCCCGGCATCGGCCAGGTGCTTCAGCGCGATGTTCACCCGCTGCCGCGACAGCCCGCAGAGCAGGCCGATCTCGGCCTGGTTGAGGTCGACGAAGGCCTCGCGGTCGGGGTAGAGATCGGGGTGGAACAGCGCGCCGATGCAGCGCGCGACCTGGGCATCGGCGTCCATCAGCCGGCCGACCTCGAGCATGCCGATGAACAGGCTCAGTCGCGCGTTCATCAAGTGCTGCAGGTAGTGGTTGAAGGGCAGGCTGGTCTGGCGCAGCCATTCGAAGGTGGCGGCCGGCACCAGCACCAGGCGGCTGGGGCGCAGCGCGATGACGTCGTAGCGCCGCGCCTCGCGCTTGAGCAGCGAGCCTTCGCCGAACCAGGCCGCGGTGCTGACGCCGCTCAAGCTGGACACTCGCCCGTCGGCCGACATCACCGACATCTTCAGCAGCCCCTCGGCCAGCCCGATCCAGTGCGTCGCCGGCTCGCCCATGCGCGCGACGTAACCCTGCGCGGGCACGCAGCGTTCGTTCGAGTGGGCGATCACGCGGTCGAGCTCGTGCGGCGTGAGCACGCGGCCCCAGGCCGAGGCCTCGATCAGGGTGGTGACGGATTTCATGCTTGGCGGGCGCCGCTGCGGTGCCTACGGGTTAGCCCCGGGCCGCGTGGCGGTTCATTGTCGTTGCAACGACAGACAAGCGACAGACGCCGCTTCCAGACTGCCGGCCCAGGAACGGGAATTCTAAGGAGAGGGACATGGAACGTCGGCTTGGGAAAGACCTCCGCGCCGCTGCGCTGCTGGTGTGCGGCATGGCGATCGGTGCGGCCGCGTGCGCGGCGCCGGCGCAGCCCGCGGACGAGCTGCTGATCGGCCAGTCGGCCGCCTACAGCGGCCCGCTCGGCGAGCTTGGACTGGAGGCGCGGCGCGGCGCCGAGCTGTGCCTGGCGCAGGTCAACGCGCAGGGCGGCGTGCACGGCCGCAAGCTCAGGCTGGTGGCCATCGACGATGCCTACGACCCGGCGCGCACCGAGGCCAACGTGCGCCAGCTGATCGACGAGCAGCAGGTGTTCGCGCTGATGGGCGTGATGGGCACGCCGAACAACGAGAAGGTGCTGCCGCTGATCGCCGGGAAGAAGGTGCCGGTGGTCGCGCCGCTGACCGGCGCGACCTCGATCCGCAAGGCCGAGTTCGACAACGTCTTCCACGTGCGCGCGAGTTATGGCGACGAGGCCCGCAAGATCGCGCAGCACCTGGCGACGATCGGCACCACGCGCATCGCGGTGATCCGCCAGAACAACGGCTTCGGCCGCGACGTGCTCACCGCCCTGGAGGCGGAGCTCGCGACGCGCCAGATCAAGCCGGTGGCGGTCGCGACGGTCGAGAACGACGCATCGGACGCGGCCGCCGCGGTGGCCAAGGTGCTGGGCAGCGATGCCAATGCCGTCGTGCTGGCCACGGCCGGCAAGCCGACGGTCGAATCGATCAAGGGCATCAACCAGGGCCGCAAGGGCTTGCCGATGTACGCGCTGTCGGTGATGGGCACGCGCGGCGCGCTGAAGGCGCTGGGCGCCGACGGGGTCGGCGTGGTCGTCGCGCAGGTGATGCCTTACCCGTGGAACGCCGCGATGCCGCTGGTGCGCGACTACCAGCAGGCGATGGGCACGCAGGCGGCCGGCGAGTACTCGTACATGAGCCTCGAGGGCTGTCTCAACGCGCGCGTGCTGGCCGAAGGCCTGCGCCGCGCCGGGCCGAACCCGACGCGCGAGAAGCTGATCGCGGCGCTGGCCGGCATGCGCCAGTTCGACATCGGCAAGCTGCAGCTGGGCTTCGCGAAGAGCCCCTACGTCGCGTCGAGCTACGTCGAGCTGTCGATCATCGCGCCGGGCGAGCGCTTCAGGCGTTAGGACGCCGCGTCAGGCCGAGGCGGCCTGCGGCGCGGGCAGCTTCTGCCGCCACGCACGCCAGCCGATCGCGGCCATCACCGCGAACAGCGCGTAGAGCGCGACCGTCAGCCACAGGCCCTTGATCGCGAACAGGCCGACGCTGAAGACGTTGACCGCGATCCACACCGGCCAGTTCTCGACCAGCTTGCGCCCGAGCAGGAACTGGCCGGCGAGGCTGCCGACGGTGGGCAGCGCGTCGAGCCAGGGCACGTCGCTGTCGGTGGCGGTGGCCAGCAGCAGCGCGAGCGCCGGCCACGCGGCGAGCGTCGCGATGGCGGCCTGCCAGCGCTGGCGCACCGTCAGCACGTGCACGACCAGCGGCCCGCCCTCGGCGCCATGGCCGCGCAGCCACTGCCACCAGCCCCAGACCGCGACGACGATGAACACCAGCTGCAGCGTCGCTTCGCCATAGAGCTTGCTGTGTGCAAACAGCAGCGCGTACATCGCCGAGCTGGCCATCGCCAGCGGCCACGCCAGCGGATTGACCTGCCAGTTGCACACGACCATCCAGACCGCCAGCACGCAGGCGGCGATCTCCAGCCACGTGATCGGGCTGCCCCAGACGGTGAAGGCCTCGGCGAACAGGTTCAACGCAAACGTCGATGCGGGTTCAGCGCTTCGTGACCTGGACGAAGATCTCGTCCGGCTTGACCATGCCGAGCTCGCTGCGCGCGCGGTCCTCGACCATCTCGAGGCCCATGCGCAGATCGTCGACCTCGGCGGCCAGGCGCGCATTGCGCTGGCGCTGCGCCTCGTTCTGCTTCAGCTGGGCGTCGAGCTGGCCCTGCAGGCGCAGCGCGTAGGGCTTGCCGCCGTCGCCGAACCACAGCTCCGCATGCACCAGCGCCAGCAGCGCGAGCAGGGCGAGCGTGAGCAGGCGCATGGGGTGTGGACGGCGGACGGCGGGGGGCCGGCGATCAGCGCAGGTTGTAGAACGCCGAGCGACCGGGGTAGATGGCGATGTCGCCCAGGTCTTCCTCGATGCGCAGCAGCTGGTTGTACTTGGCCATGCGGTCCGAGCGCGACAGCGAGCCGGTCTTGATCTGGCCGGCGTTGGTGCCCACCGCGATGTCGGCGATCGTCGAGTCCTCGGTCTCGCCGGAGCGGTGGCTGATGACGGCCGTGTAGCCGGCGCGCTTGGCCATCTCGATCGCGGCGAAGGTCTCGGTCAGCGTGCCGATCTGGTTGATCTTGATGAGGATCGAGTTCGCGATGCGCTTGTCGATGCCTTCCTTCAGGATCTTCGTATTGGTGACGAAGAGGTCGTCGCCGACCAATTGAACCTTCTGGCCCAGGCGTTCGGTCAGGTGTTTCCAGCCATCCCAGTCGCCTTCGGCCATGCCGTCCTCGATGCTGATGATCGGGTACTTGTCGACCCAGGTCGCGAGCATGTCGGTCCAGGCCGGCGCGGCGAGCTTCAGGCCGCCTTCGCCCTCCAGCACGTACTGGCCATCCTTGTAGAACTCGCTGGCCGCGCAATCGAGGCCGAGCGCGATCTGCTCGCCGGCGGTGTAGCCGGCCTTGTCGATCGCTTCCAGGATCATCTGGATCGCGGCTTCGTGGTTCTCGACGCTGGGCGCGAAGCCGCCTTCGTCGCCCACCGCGGTGCTCATGCCCTTGGCGTCGATGATCTTCTTCAGCGCGTGGAAGACCTCGGCGCCGTAGCGCACCGCCTCGCGGAAGCTCGGCGCGCCCACGGGAATGATCATCAGCTCCTGCAGGTCGAGCGTGTTGTTGGCGTGCGCGCCGCCGTTGATGACGTTCATCATCGGCACCGGCATCTGCATGCCGCCCGAGCCGCCGAAGTAGCGGTACAGCGGCAGGCCGGATTCTTCGGCCGCGGCGCGCGCGACGGCCATCGACACCGCCAGCGTCGCGTTGGCGCCGAGGCGGCTCTTGTTGTCGGTGCCGTCGAGGTCGATCAGCGTCTTGTCGAGGAAAGCCTGCTCCGAGGCGTCGAGGCCGAGCACCGCTTCGCTGATCTCGGTGTTGATGTGCTCGACGGCCTTCAGCACGCCCTTGCCGAGGTAGCGCGACTTGTCGCCATCGCGCAGCTCGATCGCCTCGCGGCTGCCGGTGGAGGCGCCCGAGGGCACGGCGGCGCGGCCCATGGTGCCGCTTTCCAGCAGCACGTCGCACTCGACGGTGGGGTTGCCGCGGCTGTCGAGGATTTCTCGGCCGACGATGTCGACGATGGCGCTCATTCAATGGTCTCCGGGGAAGTGGAAAACGGGCGGCGCGGATGTTGCCGTGCAGGGGTTACATGCGCGCATCAAGGCGGAAGGGCCGTGGGGTGGCTACGACGGCACGCCGTCGACGACGATCATGCGCATCACGCCGGCGCCTTCGCGCAGCGACCTCGCATGGGTGTAGGTCTCGCTGGCATAGAAGGCCTTCGCGGCGGCGCGGTCCCTGAACTTCAGCACGACGAGGCGGCTCGGCGTCCAGGGGCCTTCCAGCACCTCGAACTCGCCGCCGCGCACGAGGACCTCCGCCCCGTGCTCCTGCATCGCCTTGGTGCTCCACTCGCGGTACTTCGCCATCCTGTCGGCATCGGTCACGGTCACGTCGGCGATGATGTAGGCGGCCATGTAGTTCCTGGGTTAGCAGCTGAAGTCGTTTTCGAGCAGCGGCTGGGTCTTGATGACGCGGTCCAGCGCCACCAGCTGTTCGAGCAGCGCGCGCATGTGCTTCAGCGGCACCGCGTTCGGGCCGTCGGACAGCGCGTTGGCCGGGTCGGGGTGCGTCTCCATGAAGAGGCCCGCGATGCCGACGGCCACCGCCGCGCGCGACAGCACCGGCACGAACTCGCGCTGGCCGCCGGAGCTGGTGCCCTGGCCGCCCGGCAGCTGCACCGAGTGGGTGGCGTCGAAGACCACCGGCGCGCCGGTCTCGCGCATGATCGCCAGCGAGCGCATGTCGGAGACCAGGTTGTTGTAGCCGAAGCTCGCGCCGCGTTCGCAGGCCATGAAGCGGTCTTCGGACAGGCCCGCCTCCTTCGCCGCTGCACGGGCCTTCGCGATCACGTTCTTCATGTCGTGCGGCGCGAGGAACTGGCCCTTCTTGATGTTCACCGGCTTGCCGCTCTTCGCGACCGCATGGATGAAATCGGTCTGGCGGCACAGGAACGCGGGCGTCTGCAGCACGTCGACGACCGCCGCGACGTCGGCAATCTGGTCCTCGGCATGCACGTCGGTCAGCACCGGAAGCCCAAGCTGGCGCTTCACTTCGCCGAGGATGCGCAGGCCTTCCTGCATGCCGGGCCCGCGGGGCGCGGTGCCGCTGGAGCGGTTGGCCTTGTCGTAGCTCGACTTGAAGATGAACGGGATGCCCAGCGCCTGCGTGATCTCCTTCAGCCGGCCGGCGACGTCGATCTGCAGCTGCTCGGACTCGACGACGCAGGGGCCGGCGATCAGGAAGAACGGGCGGTCGAGGCCGACCTCGAATCCACAGAGCTTCATGCGGCGGCCCGCTCCAGCTTCTGGCTGCGTTGCGCCTGGCGGTCGAGCGCGGCCTGGATGTAGCTGATGAACAGCGGGTGGCCGTCCCACGGCGTGCTCTTGAACTCGGGGTGGAACTGCACGCCGACGAACCACGGGTGCTGCGACTGCGGCAGCTCGACGATCTCGGTCAGCTGCTCGCGCTGCGTGATCGCCGAGATCACCAGGCCCGCCTGCTGCAGGCGCTCCAGGTAGTGCTCGTTGGCCTCGTAGCGGTGGCGGTGGCGCTCGGTGACCACGCTGCCGTAGATGCGGTGCGCGAGCGTGCCGGCCTTGACGTCCGAGCTCTGCGCGCCCAGGCGCATCGTGCCGCCGAGGTCGGAGTTCGCGTGGCGCTTCTGGATCGTGCCGTCGCGGTCCTGCCATTCGTCGATCAGCGCGATCACCGGATGCGGCGTGTTGGGATCGAACTCGGTGGAGTTGGCGTCGGCCAGGCCCGCGACATGGCGCGCGTACTCGATTGTCGCCACCTGCATGCCGAGGCAGATGCCCAGGTAGGGCACGCCGTGCTCGCGCGCGTACTGCGCGGCGCAGACCTTGCCCTCGATGCCGCGCTTGCCGAAGCCGCCGGGCACCAGGATGGCATCGAAGCGTTCGAGCTGCGATGCCGACTGCGGGTTGAGCGTCTCGGAATCGACGTACTCGATGCGCACGCGCGCATGGTGGTGGATGCCGGCGTGGCGCAGCGCCTCGTTCAGCGACTTGTACGAGTCCGACAGGTCGGTGTACTTGCCGCACATCGCGATCGTCACCTCGCGCTGCGGATGCAGCACCTCGTGCACCAGGTGGTCCCAGCGGCGCAGGTCGGCCGGGCGCGTCAGCAACTGCAGCTTCATGCAGATCAGCTCGTCCAGGCCCTGCTCGTGCAGCAGGCGCGGCACCTTGTAGATGGTGTCGACGTCCCACATGCTGATCACGCCATGGGCGGCGACATTGGTGAACAGTGAGATCTTCTCGCGCTCGTCGGCCGGCACCTCGCGGTCGGCGCGGCACAGCAGCACGTCGGGCTGGATGCCGATCTCGCGCAGCTTCTGCACCGTGTGCTGCGTCGGCTTGGTCTTCAGCTCGCCGGCGGCGGCGATGTAGGGCACGTAGGTGAGGTGCACGAACGCGGTGTGCTGCGGCCCGAGCTTCAGGCTCATCTGGCGCACCGCTTCGAGGAAGGGCAGCGACTCGATGTCGCCGACCGTGCCGCCGATCTCGACGATCGCCACGTCCACCGATTCGGCACCGCGGCGCACGAACTCCTGGATCTCGTTGGTGACGTGCGGGATCACCTGCACCGTCTTGCCGAGGTAGTCGCCGCGGCGCTCCTTCTCGAGCACGCTCTTGTAGACCTGGCCGGCGGTGAAGTTGTTCGAGCGCTTCATCCGCGTGGTGATGAAGCGTTCGTAGTGGCCGAGGTCGAGGTCGGTCTCGGCGCCGTCGTCGGTGACGAAGACCTCGCCGTGCTGGAACGGGCTCATCGTGCCCGGATCGACGTTGAGGTAGGGGTCCAGCTTGATCAGGGTGACCTTGAGGCCGCGCGATTCGAGGATCGCAGCCAGCGAGGCCGAAGCGATGCCCTTGCCGAGGGAGGACACCACACCGCCGGTGACGAAGACGTACTTGGTCATGTCATGCGCATCCGGCACCCCGTCGGAAGCGGGTGATGCACAAATGCTCTGGTGGTAAAGCGCGATTATAGGTGTGGGGTGTCGACCGCCCCGGCGCGCATGTCGTCCAGCAGCTCGAGCACCAGCGCCGCCGTCTCGGCGGGCTTCTCCATCGGGTACAGGTGCGTGCCGTCTATCCAGCGGAAGCGCTTGCCGGCCAGCGCGTGCGCCGTTTCCAGCCCGCCCTGGCGGATCTCGCGCGAGCGCGTGCCGGCGACGAAGGCGAGCGGGCAGCGCAGCGGGTGGCGGTGCAGCAGCAGGCCGAGCTGGTGCGGCAGCGTGTCGTAGATGCGCGTCTCGACCGCGCGGTCGAAGGCCAGCACCATGCGGCCGTTCTCGCGGCGCGTGCCGGCCTGCACGTAGTCGGCCAGCACCTGCGGATCCCAGCGCGCGAACAGCGACTTCGCGCCGTAGTGCTCGGCGACGGCGCGCCGCGACGGCCACTCGTGCCGCCGCGTGCGCGAGATGCGCCCGGGCGAGATGCGCGGCATCAGGCCCGACAGCTTCAGCATGCGGATGCTGTGCGCGCGCCAGCCGGTGATCACCGGGCTGTCCAGCAGCACCAGCCCCTGCACCAGGTCCGGCCGCTTGCAGGCGGCCAGCAGGCTCAGCAGGCCGCCGAGCGAGTGGCCGACGAGCCAGGCCGGCCGGCGCACGTCGGACTCGAGGAAGTGGATGAGCTGGTCGCGCAGCTTCGGCCAGTTGCTGGTGACCGGGAACCGCGGGTCGTGGCCGAACTTCTCGATCGCGTGCACCCGCCAGCCGGCGGCCCGCCAGGCCTTGAAGAGCTGGCGGTAGGTGCCGGCCGGAAAGCCGTTGGCGTGCGAGAAGACCAGGGTGGGGGACATGCGGACAGCGCAGGACGCGAAAGCCGGCAGTGTGCCTCGGGCGCCACAGCGGGGGCCCGGGGCGGGAAAGCCCGGGGCGGCGCCGAGCGTCACGCCGGCTCGCTCGGGGTGACGCGAAGTCGCCACCGGCGAGGCGGCGTGACAGGGCGCGACCTGGCGTGACATCGGAGGCGGTGGCGTCACGCCGGCTCGCGCCGACGCGACGTGCTGCTTCAGACGCCGCGAAGGCCGCTGCCTAGATTGGCTGGCTTCACGAATTCCTCGAGGAGCCCACCATGTCCCTCCGCCTGTGCGTCACCGCCCGTGCTGCCCGGCTGGCCTGTCTCGGCCTGACGGCCATCCTGCCGACAACCGTGCTGGCCCAGCAGCCGGCGCCGCAGCGCGTCGAGATCACCGGTTCGTCGATCAAGCGCATCGACGGCGAGACCGCGCTGCCGGTGCAGGTGATCGACCGCAAGGCGATCGAGCGCTCCGGCGTGCTGAACGTCGAGCAGCTGCTGCAGCAGGTCAGCGCCGCATCGAGCTCCGGCGGCCTCGCCAGCTCGTCGGCTTCGGGCGCGACCACCGGCGGCATCTCGGCAATCTCGCTGCGCGGGCTGACCTCGCTGCGCACGCTGGTGCTGATCAACGGCCGCCGCATCGCGCCCTACGGCGTCGGCTTCACCGGCGACTCGGTGTCGGTCGACGTCAACAGCATCCCGCTGGCGGCGATCGACCGCGTCGAGGTGCTGAAGGACGGCGCCTCGGCGGTCTACGGCTCCGACGCGGTGGCCGGCGTCGTGAACTTCATCCTGCGCAACGAGCACCGCGGCGGCGAGGTCTCGCTGACCGCCGGCGACACGACGCAAGGCGGCGCGTCGTCCAAGCGCGCCTCGGTGCTGTGGGGCCTGGGCGACCTGTCGTCGGACCGTTTCAACGTGATGGCGATGGCGTCCTTCAACAAGGAAGGCGGGCTGCGCGGCGCCGACCGCGACTTCGCGCGCTCGGGCATCAACGTCGCGCAGGGCAACGACGTCACCTCGGGCAATACCTTCCCGGCCAACATCGTGCTGCTCGACGCATCGGGCCGCACGCTGAATCCGGCCGCCGGCACCTGCCCGCCGCCGTATTCCATCGTCGACCCGCTGAACGACCCGCAGAACCGATGCCGCTATGACCCGTCGCCGCAGGTCACGCTGCTGCCGGCGACCGAACGCTCCGCGCTCTTCGTCGCCGGCAAGCTCGCGCTGACGCCCGAGCTCGAGCTCTTCGCCGAGGCCTCGTACAACCGCAATGAGATCCGCACCGTGATCCAGCCGGTGCCGATCTCCGACCAGTTCGCGCTGCCCAACAACCACCCGCTGTTCAACGTCGCGCCGTACAACGGCTTCTCGACGATTCAGCTGAGTCCCAGCGCGCTGCACTACCCGACCGCCTACATCCGCAGCGTGATCGGGCCGACCGCGCCGCTGCCCGACATCCTGGTGCGCTGGCGCGCGAACCTCTCCGGCGACCGCGACATCAGCAACGTGTCGACCGCGCCGCGCGCGGTGCTCGGCCTGCGCGGCGTGGTGGCCGGCTGGGACCTCGACGCGGCCGCGCTGTACAGCCGCAGCAAGGTCAAGGAGGTGGTCAACGATGGCTACCCGGCGCTGTCGCGCATCCTGCCGCTGCTCAACAGCGGCGTCGTCAACTTCTGGGGACCGAACACGCCGGAGGTCACTGCCCAGATCCGCGCCGCGAACTTCACCGGCGTGGCCTACCAGACCGACTCGCAGCTGCAGAGCCTGCAGGCCAAGGCCTCGCGCGAGTTGGCCAAGCTGCCGGGCGGCGCGATGGCGCTGGCGCTGGGCGCGGAGATGCGGCGCGAGAAGTACCTGTTCGACCCCAGCCCGACGATCCAGACCGGCGACATCTCCGGCTACGGCGGCAACTTCCTCGTCACCAACCGCGAGCGCGACGTCAAGGCGGTGTTCGGCGAGCTCGCGGTGCCGGTGATCAAGGGCCTGGACATCACCGGCGCGGTGCGCTGGGACGACTACGAAGGTGTCGGCAGCTCCACCACGCCGAGCATGAACCTGCGCTGGCGGCCGACGACGAGCGTGATGCTGCGCGGCTCGGTCGGCAAGGGCTTCCGCGCGCCCAGCCTGCAGGACCTGTACCTGCCGAACACGCTGAACGTGACGCCGCCCGGCCTGTCGGACCCGCTGCGCTGCCCGACCACCGGCGGCGGCAACGACTGCCAGACCCAGTTCGCGACGACCAACGGCGGCAACACGGCGCTGCAGCCCGAGAAGTCGAAGAACGCGACGGTCGGCCTGGTGTTCGAGCCGACCGCCAACAGCTCGGTGGCGATCGACTGGTTCAAGGTGGACCTGAAGGACACCATCGTCAACGGCGTGCCGGCGGCGGTGATCCTGGCCGACCCGGTGAAGTACGCGCACCTGATCACCCGCGGACCGGTCGAAGCCGCCTTCCCGCAGCTGCCGGGGCCGATCACCAACATCCTGGCGACCAACATCAACCTCGGCGAGACACGGGTCTCGGGCATCGACGTCGACGGCCGCATCAACTTCCCGATGGGCGACGCGGGCCGACTGTCGCTGGCGATGAACGGCACCTACTTCATCACCTACGACACACAGAACACCGACGGCACCTTCACCGGCAACGTCGACACGGTCAATGCCGCCACCGGCGGCGTGCTGCCGCGCTGGAAGCACACGCTGAGCGCGACGTTCTCGCGCGGCGCCTGGGACGCGACGCTGGTGCAGAACTACCAGAAGCGCTACACCGACCTGCCCAGCACCGTCAGCGGCGAGACCCCGAAGGTCGGCGCCTACCAGACCTTCGATCTGCAGGTGGCCTACACCGGCATCAAGAACCTGCGGCTGACGCTGGGCGTGCGCAACCTGCTCGACAAGGACCCGCCGTACACCAACTCCGGCGGCCAGGTGTCGTTCCAGGGCGGCTACGACCCGCAGTACGCCGATCCGCGCGGGCGCTTCGTCTACGCGGGCCTGCGCTACGAGTTCAAGTGAAGGAAGGAGCCGGGTCGGCCTCGCGACCCGGCGTCCCCGGCGTCGGGGGTGGCCCGGCCCGCGGCAAACGCGCGGGGAGCCGCGTCGTCAGGTGAGGGCTTCGGCCGCCGGCTTGCACTGCAGCCGGTAGCCGCGGCCGCGCACGCTCTCGACCTCGAACTCGTCGATGCCGAGCTCGGCCAGGCGCCGGCGCAGCCGGTGCACGTAGACATCGATCGAGCGGGCGTTCAGCGAGCTGTCGGGCCCGGCGACGCGGCTTTCGAGCTCGGTGCGCGGCACCAGCCTGCCGAGCTGCGACGCCAGGCATTCCAGCAGCGAGAACTGGCCTTCGGTCAGCTCGCAGCGGCGCTGGCCGCGGCGCAGCTCGCGCTGCACGCGGTCGAGCGTCCAGCCGCCGATGGTGCGCTCGGGCATCGTCACCGGCGTGGCGGCGTCCTGCGGCGCGCGGCTGCGCAGCTGCGCGATCAGGTGCGCCCGCAGCAGCCGCGGCGAGAGCGGCTGCACGAGGTATTCGGCCGCACCGTGCTCGAGCGCGACGATCGCGTCGATCTCGCTGGACGTGTCGCTCAGCACCAGCAGCGGGCAGCCGGCGGCCACATGCAGGCCGGCCAGGCCCAGTGCCAGCGTCGGCGTCAGCACCGCGGCATCGATCACCAACGCGTCGAACTGCAGGTTGCTGCAGGCCGCATGGGCGCCGTCGAGGTCGGCGACCGCGGCACAGCGCAGGCCGATCTGGCCCAGCAGCTCGCCGGTGGCGCGGTCGGGCCGGGCCCCAGGACCGACGAACAGCACCAGCGACGGGGCGCGCAGGCCGGCGTCGAAGTGCATCAGGGGTGCCGGTCCGGTGGTCGACCAGGTGGACACGGCAGCCTGCAGGTGGTGCAGGTGCGGCAGGGCGGGGTCGTCGCGGATCATCATCGGGCGCTCATGATTCCTGGCGGCAGAGGGTGCCGCAAGAGCCAATTCGGCACGGCGTGGCGGGCCATTGCCGCGGTGGGACGGGCGCGGCGGCGCCGTCCGGTAACGATTGAAAGAGTCGGGCCATCATTGGCGTCGAGCCTACCGTCGCTCGCCCGGACCTTGTAGGTGCGCAGCCGCAGTCCGTGCCTGCGATTCCGCCGTTCGTCGCATTCGGAGTTTCGCGGCGGTGTCCTGGCTGTCCAAATGCGGCACATACCGACATCACGGGCGCCGGGGGATCGCTGTGGTCAAGCAGGTGGCGGGGGTGTTCATCCAGTCGCTGCGCGGCGGCGAGGCCGAGGGCAGCGTGGCGCAGCGTGTGCGCATCTACCGCACGGTGCTCGACGGCGTTCGCAACGGCACGCTGAAGCCCGGCATGCGGCTGCCATCGGCGCGTCGCCTGGCGGCCGACTGCGCGGTCTCCCGCGGGGCGGTCGACGAAGCCTTCGAACAACTGAAAAGCGAGGGCTTCATCGAGCGCCGCGTCGGCGACGGCAGCTACATCGCCGATCCGCTGCCCGTGCCGGTGCAGGCTGCCGCGGCGGTGCCGGCCGACCGTCCGATCAGCGCGGCGGCGCAGCGCGTCATCGAGCGCTTTGCCCCGCACCTGGGCCAGTGGTCGCGCCTGGAGGTGCCGACCGAGCTCTTCGCGCTGCCCGCGCTGCATCCGCGCAATGTGCCGACGCAGGACTTTCCGCTCGACACCTGGCGCCGCTTGATGCAGCGCGCATGGAGCGAGCCGTTCCGCAAGCACCTGAACTACGGGCCGTCCGCCGGACTGCCGGGGCTGCGCGAGTCGATCGTGCGCCACCTGGCGCTGACCCGCGGCATCCATTGCAGCGCGCGCCAGGTGCTGGTCCTCAACAGTCCGATGCAGGCGGTGGAGCTGATCAGCCGCGTGCTGCTCGAGCCGGGGGACCGGGTGTGGCTGGAAGACCCCGGCCACGCCAGCCTGCCGGTGCTGTTCGACGTGCTGCATGCGAAGGCGGTCGGCGTGCCCCTGGACGAGCAGGGTTTCAATGTCGCCCACGGCCGCGCGCACGCGCCGGATGCGCGCGCGGTCTATCTGCATCCGCTCGGCCAGGTCCCGCTGGGTGTGCGCACGACGGCCGGCCGCGGCGCCGAGCTGCTGGCGTGGGCGGCCGGGCAGGGGTCCTGGATCCTGGAGGGCAACTACAACACCGAGCTGGTGCACGACGGCGTGCCGCCGCCGGCCCTGTACACCCGCGATCGCCATGGCTGCGTGCTGGTCGTCGGCACCTTCGAGGGCGTGCTCTTCCCGTCGCTGCGGCTGGCCTACCTCGTCGTGCCCGAACAGCTGGCGAACACCTTCATCGCGATGCGCGGGCTGCTGGGCGAACACGCGCACGTCGCGACGCAGCTGGCGCTGACCGCCTTCATCGACGAAGGCCACATGAGCGCCCACCTGCACGAGCTGCGCCAGCGCTGCCGCGCGCGCCGCGCCGCGCTGCACCAGGCGGCGGCCCACCACCTGCCGCACTGGGCGACGCTGGGGCCGACCGCGGAGGGCGTGCATGCGGCGCTGCACTTCCCGCCCGAGGTGTCCGACGTCGAGGTGTTCCGGCTGATCCGCCGGCAGGGGGTCGGTGCGACGCCGCTGTCGACCATCTGCTGGCATGCGCGCGGCCCGAACGGGCTGGCGCTGGGCTATGGCGGCGCCGACGAGCCGACCATCGACGGTTCGCTGCGCATCATCGGCCAGGCCCTGCGCAACGTGCGCGCCGGGCTGTTCGCGCCTTCAGCGTCCGGTGGCCGCGCCGGTCAGCAGGTAGCCGCAGTTGCGGATCGTGCGGATGCGCTGCGCGGCCGCGCCGCCGCGGTCTCCGAGCTTCGCGCGCAGCCGGTAGACGCGGCTGTCGATCGAGCGGTCGGGGCCACCGTCGACCAGCCCGCGCAACTCGCGCAGGAGCTCGTGCCGCGGCACGACCTGGCCGGCCCGCAGCGCCAGGCGCCATAACAGCTCGAACTCGCCCTCGGTGAGGTCGAGCGGGCGACCGTCCTGCAGCGCGCGGCGCTCGCCGCGGTCCAGCGTCAGCCGATCGACCTGCAACTGGTCGGGCGACGTGGCCGCGGCGGCCGGCCGCAGGCGTGCACCACGCCGCCACAGCGCGCGCAGGCGGGCCGCGGCGACCGCGGCATCGAGCGACGCATCGAACACGTCGTCGGCGCCCATCTCGAGGGCCAGCACGTGGTCGAGGTCGCGCAGGCCACGGCAGGCGATGACGATCGGCAGCGCCGGCTCGCGGGCGACCAGCGCGCGCAGCGCGCCGAGCTGGCGCGCGACGCCGTGCACCAGGTGCAGCACCATGGCATCGGGCCGTTCGGAGGGCTGGTGCAAGTCGGCCAACGGCCAGTCGTGCACCCGCAGGCCTTCGGCCGCCAGCGCGTCGCGCCAGGCGGCCGCGCACGGCCCGTCGTCGGCGGCGAAGCCGACGCTGTAGGCCGGTGACGCCACGGGCGCGGCCATGGCGAAGGACGGGGCAGTCATCGTCGCGAGCATGGCCTCGGTGTAACCCCCGCCCCTTGCGCTCGCAAGGGCCAATACGCCGCGCATGCCGGCGCCAATGCGCGCCAATGCGCGCCGGTGCGGCGCTCGTCGCGCGGGCGCGTCAGGCGACCAAAGCCACACGGCGGCGACCCACCCCGTCGATATAATTTTTATCGCTTGTTGCAGCCCGCCGACAGGGCTGTCCTGGAAAGAGCCGGAGAGCGTGATCCCCCATCGCCTCGTCTTCCCGATCTGCCTGGCCTGGATGGTCGCTGCACCGCTGGCCGCCGCGCAGACCGCCACCGTCCCGTCCGACTGCACCACCGTCACCGACCAGGCGATGGCCGCCGACCTGAAGGCCGCCACCGCCCAGGCGCAGCGCGCCGCGTTGTCCGACCAGGCGCGGCTGGCCGAAGCGGCCATCGCGCTGTGGCGCCAGGCCGAAGAGGCCTGCCAGGGCCGGGCGAAGGAGCGCGCGCAGCGAAACCTGGCCGATTCGCAGCAGGCGCGCCTGGCGATCCAGGACCAGCAGGGCGGCAGCGAGCAGTGCGTCGCCTCGCAGCGTGATGCCCAGGCGCTGCAGCAACTGGCCGACCGGGCGCAGGCCGAGCAGCGCTGGGCGGATGCCTCGGTGCTGTTCCGCAAGGCCGAAAGCACCTGGGACCTGGTCGCCGAGCGCTGCGGCGGCGCACCGCAGCGGCAGGCGCTGCAGCGGCGCGACGAAGCCGCGCAGGCCGCGCGGGCGGCACGCGAGCGCGTCGACGGCACGGCGGCCGCCCCCGCGGCGCCGGCCGCCCCGTCCACCGCCTCGATCCGCCCCGGCGATGCCTCGTCCGTCGCCAGCCGCGCCAGCACCGGCGCCACCGCGCCGATCGCCGCGGTGCTGCCGGCGGTGGCCGCACCGGTCGACATCGCGCTGACCGGCGGCACGCGCATCGTCGGCACCTTCGGCGCCGATCCCGGTGGCCAGACCTACAGCGGCCGTGGCCGCATCCTGTGGAGCAACGGCGACCAGTACGAAGGCACCGTCGTGCGCGGCCAGCGCCAGGGCCACGGCGAGTTCATCTGGCGCAACGGCCAGCGCTACAAGGGCGTGTGGGTCAACGACAAGCCCGAGGGCGACGGCGTGCTGCGCTTCGCGAACGGCAATGTCTACGAGGGCGCGGTGGTCGACGGCCAGCCGCACGGCACCGGCAAGATGGTCTTCGCGTCGGGCGACCAGTACACCGGCCAGTTCACCCGCGGCGAGCCCGATGGGCAGGGCGTCTACCAGTGGGTCAACGGCCAGCGCTACGACGGCCCGTGGGTCGACGGCAAGGCCACCGGCTACGCCAGCGTGAAGTTCGCCAACGGCAACCTCTACGAGGGCGAGGTCGTCGACGGCCTGCCGCAGGGCGACGGCCGCATCGTCTTCGCGTCGGGCGACGTCTACCGCGGCCAGTTCTCGCGCGGCCTGCCCGACGGCGAAGGCATGTACCGCTGGAAGAACGGCGACCAGTACATCGGCCAGTGGCGCGCCGGCCTGAAGGACGGTCAGGGCCAGCTGCTCTGGAACAACGGCGACCGCTGGGAAGGCGAGTTCCGCGCCGACGCGCAGACCGAACGCGGCACGCTGACGCGGCGCAAGCAGTAGCGCGCCGCGTTCACCGCCCTCAGGAGCCGCCGCCGCGTGGCGGACCGCCCGAGGACGCCGTGCGGCCGAGGCGCGCGAGCTCCTCGCGCGCCGCCTCCAGCAGCCCCGCCGTGTGCGCATCGCAGGCTTCGCGCGATGTATCTGCGCCCGCGGCCGCGACCAGCACGTCCGGCGCGACGCCGGCGCCGTCGAGCGCACGGCCGCGCGGCGAGCTGAAGCGCGCCGTCGTCAGCTTCACCGCGTACTGCGACGACAGCGGCACGATCGACTGGATCGAGCCCTTGCCGTAGCTGGGGCCGCAGCCGACGATGCGCGCGCGCCGGTGGTCCTGCAGCGCGGCGGCGACGAACTCGGCCGACGAGGCGCTGCGGCGATCGATCATCACCACCAGCGGCAGCAGCCGCAGCCGGGCGACCAGCGCGGCCTGCCCGGCAGGCAGGCCGGTGGACGCGTCGATGCTGAGGTAGGGCTGGCTGGCGTCGGGCGCCCGGCCGCTGCTGGACAGCACCAGCACGTTCGGCGGCAGGAACAGCGACGCGACGGCCACGCCGGACTCGACCACGCCGCCCGGGTTGCCGCGCAGGTCCAGCACCAGCCCCTCGATCGGCGCGGCCTCGGCCGCCGCGGCCAGCTGCTCGATGAGCTCGGCGGGTGTGCCGTCGAGGAACTCGGAGATGCGCGCGACGGCGAGCCCGCCGCGGCGCTCGACGCCCACCGTCGAGAAGCGCACCAGCTGGCGCTCGACGTCGAGGCGCAGCGCCGCTGCGCCGCGCTGCAGCTCGAGCCGCACCGTGCTGCGCGGCGGGCCCTTGATGCGTGCGATCACCGCGTCGAGAGCGGCGCCGCGCACCGGCTCGCCGTCGACGGCGACGATGCGGTCGCCGGCCTGCACGCCCGCGCGCCGCGCCGGCCCGTCGCGGAACAGCTGCATGACAACCGGCCCGTCCGGGCCGATGTCCAGCTCGATGCCGATGCCGCCGAACTGTCCGGCCACCGCGTCGCGCACGGCCTGAGGGCTGGCGCCCTCGATCAGCGCCGAATGGCGATCCAGCGACGCCAGCAGCTGGCGCAGCGCGGTCACCACCAGCTCGTGGCCGCCCTTGGGCTCGACGTAGTGGCGTGTGATCTGCTGCAGCGTGCGCGCGATCAGCACGGCGTCCTCGGGACCGAGCGCGGCGGCCTCCGGCGCCTGCGGTGCCGGCGCCAGCACCGACTCGCTGGCCGTCGCGTCGGGCACGACCGCGGCGAGCAGCGCCGCCAGCAGGAGGGGGTGCAGCGGGGCAGCGTGGCGGCCGGTCATGGCGCTCCCTTCGTCGGCGCACGCGCCAGCGTGGCGCGGCGGGCGGCCGCGGCCATCGTGTTGCCGCCGATCTGGACGCGGTAGCCGTCGAGCGACAAGTCCCTGCCGGCGAGCGCCCGGTAGCGCGCCATCAGCTCCGCCGGCGGCGCGGCGGCGAAGAACGCGCCGCGCAGTGCCACGGCGGCATCGGGCTGCAGCGTGCGGTCGCCGAAGCGTTGCACCAGGTCGATGGCCGCCGCTTCGCGCCACAGCGTGCTCCAGTAGAGCCCGGCGTTGGCGCCGGCCAGGGCATTGAGGCGGCTCGGGTAGTGGCTGCCGGGCTCGTAGGGCAGGCCGGAGGCGTCTTCCAGCCGGCGCCACAGCGCCATCGGGTCCACCGGGCGCGTCGCGCGCGCCAGCGCGAGGTCGTAGCGCGCCACCGTCAACTGGCGCGAGGCGGTGATGCCGGCGGCGAAGCTGCGGTTGGCGCGCACCTGCGCGCGCAGCGCCGGCGCGGGTGCGACGCCCTCCGGCAGCAGCGCGAGCGCCTCGTCGCTGAAGGCCACCTGTTCGAAGAAGGCCCGCTGCAGCTGCTGCCACAGCGGCTGGGCCGGGGCGGCACCCGCGGCCCCGCGCCCGCGGTCCATGGTGAGCAGGCCGAGCGCGATCGAGAACTCGGCGAAGAGGCGCTCCACCTCGTCCGGCGTCAGCGCGTCGCGATCGAGGTTGGCGACCAGCGCGGCCAGGTGCGCGCCCGGCTCGCCCGGCACGGGCGGCACGGCGAAGCTCGCGTGGTTGTAGTACTTGCCCTCGCGGGGATGCAGGTCCAGGCACAGCAGGCCGAGCGCCGCATCGGCGGCGGCGGGGTCGAGCACCTGCAGGCAGTCGACCTCGGCATGCCAGCCGCGGCCGGGTGCCGGCTCGAAGCGCAGCCCGGCCAGCGCGCCGAAGTAGCGCTGCAGCCACGGCCGCAGCGCGGCCGTGGGGATGCGCGCGGCATCGTCGTCCTCGGCAAGGCCGACCGAGCGCTGGCGCTCGCGTTCGATGTAGTACAGCGCGTCCCAGCGCCGCAGCCGGCCGTCCTTCGGCGCGTGCTGCTGCTTGTGCCGGCGCAGCGTGTCGATGTCCTGCTGCGCGGCGGCGGCGATGCTGGGTCCGACGGCCGCCAGGAAGGTTTCGACCTGCGCGCCCGTCGGCAGGCCGAGCGCGGCAGCCGTGCGCTCGTACGCGTCCGCATGGCCGGCGGCCGCGGCGGCCTGGCGCCGCGTGTCGACGATGCGCGCCAGCGTCGCGATGTTCTCCGCGCCGCCGCGGTTGGCATGCGCGAGGTACATGCGGCGGCGGGCGGCGGCGCTGTCGACATGGCGCATGAAGACGTAGTAGTCGCCCAGCCCGACGCCGATCGAGACCGTCGCCCCACCGGCGTCTCGCAGTTCGTCGAGCAGCCCGGACGGCAGGCCGGCGGCTTCGGCCGCGGTGAAGCGCAGGCGCGGCGAGCGCTCGGTGAGCCGGCGCTCGAAGTCGCGCTCGAGCCGGGCGAGCGTGGCCTCGTGGCGGTCGGCGACGGCAGTGCCGGCGGCAGTGCGTTCGAGCCGCGCGGCGCAGCCGCGTGCGGCCTCGCGCAGCTCGGCTCGTGGATGCACGCTGCGCCACAGCTCGGCCAGCGCCGCAAGGCGTTCACCGCGCGCACCGCCGCTGCGCGCCACGTCGGCACAGTGGCGCAGCAGCGCATCGCCATCGGCGAAGGCCGCGCCGGATTCCTCGGTCGCCGCCACCGCGCTGGTCGCGGTCAGCACGCCGGCGGCGGCCAGCGCGCACAGCAGCGTGCCCAGCGCCAGCGCCGCGGCGCGACGCCAGGCCCGTTCGAGCCGGCTGTCGGTGGCGTCCATCGCCGCGGCCTCGCCTGGCGTCCGTGCCCGCGTTCTAGCGCGGCGCCGCGAACGCCGCCATGCGGCGGGCCAGGCTGTGTTCCCAGCGCCGGTGCGCGAACTCGGCGGCGTCGGGCAGCTCGTGCTCGGCGCACCAGCGCCATTCGGCGATGCCCTCGCGCGGCCGCGGGTCGTGCGCGACGTCACCGACGTAGTGCACGCAGACATGCCAGTTGCGCTCGCCGACGGAGAACGACTCGACGTCCATCACGCGCAGCGTCACGTCGTCGAAGCCCAGGCGCGCAAGCGCCTGCTGCGCGACCTCGAACGGCTCGTCACCATAGCCGGCTTCGGGGGCCGGGATCCACCAGCCCGGCTTGTCCGGGTTCGGCGGCGTCTCGTAGCGCACGATCAGCAGCCGGCCCGCGTTGCGCACGCCGACGTAGCTGATCAGCTTCAGCAGGCCTTGAGAGGTCTCGATCGCCATGGTGGGGTTCCCTTCGTCGCCTTCAGAGGCTGTTGAGATAACGCAGCAGATGATCGACGTCAAGAGGCGCCAGCGCCTTGAAGCGCTCGACCGAGCGCGCCGCCTCGCCGCCGTGCATCAGGATGGCGTCGGTGATCGTCGCGGCGCGGCCGTCGTGCAGGTAGGGTGGGCCGCTGGCGTTCAGGCCCCACAGCGGCGGCGTGCGAAAGCGCGCCGGGCCGACGCCGCCCTCGTCGACCGGCTCGGCGAGCGCCGGGCCCATGTCGTGCAGCAGCAGGTCGGTGTGGGCGACAACGCGCCGGCCCGTCAGCAGCGGCACCGCCGAGCGCCCGGTGCGCAGCGCCGGCACATGGCAGGCGGTGCAGCGCAGGTCGTCCATCAGCGCGCGGCCGCGTTCGACGTCGCCGCGCGGCGTCAGCGGCGGTGCCGCGAGCAGGCGCAGGAACTGCGACGTGCCGGCGACCACGGCGCGTCCGATCTCCGGCTTGGCCGACGTCGCGTAGGCTCGCGTATCGAGGCCGATCTCGGCATGGAAGGCGGCGGCGACGAAGTCGTCGATGCCGGCGAAGCGGGCCTTCCAGCCGAAGCGCCCGACGCGGCCATCGGCGGTGCGGCCGGGGCGGCCGCGCACGCCGTCGGGATCGTCGCGCTGCAGCCGCGCCAGCGCCTCGATGTCGGCGTCGCTGACCGCTTCGAGCATGCCGAGCCCGAACAGCGACTGCGGCTTGCGCATCACCGCATCCGGCGGACGGGGCAGCGCCTGCACGGCGCCGTCGGGCCCCAGCGCGAAGCGCGGGCAGCCGTGGCCGCCGACGCGGTCGGTGCACGAGGGCGCGTGCACGACGAAGCGGTCGGGCGCGAACTCGTTGCCACCCGGCAGCGGGTTGTGGTGGCAAGTCATGCAGGCATCGGCATTGAAGCGCGGGCCGAGGCCGTCGGCCGGCTTCCACAACTTCGAGAACAGCACCTGCCCGTGCTCGAAGGCGCGCAGCTGCGCCGGCGTCAGCCCCGGCACGGGCGTGCCGGGGTACTGGTTGCGCAGCGTCTGGTCGTCGGGCATCGCCGATGGCGCCTGCGCCGACGGGGCCAGCGGCGACAGCAGCGCCAGTGCCAGCAGCCCGCGCCCCCAGCGCGCCCGGACGGGCGGGACGACACGTCGGCGCAGGGAGGGGACGCGGATCATGGCAGCGCGCTCAGGCGGGCTTGCGCAGGAAGGTGATGCCGTACGGCGCCTTGCCGACCTTGATCGAGCGCAGCGTCTCGCCGCTGGCCGCGTCGGTGACGTTGACGGTGTTGTTCGCCAGGTCGGTCCAGACGATCAGCCGGCCGTCTTCGCTCATCGCGACGTTCTTCGAGCGCGCCGCGGTCTGCTGCGGGTCCTGGCGCGGCGTGGTGGCGTCGTTGCGCGTTGCAGCGGCCTTGTCGCTGGCGGCGACCTTCAGCGTGCCGCCGACGTAGTGGCGCGCGGTTTCCTTGAACGCGACCGCGTCGATCGTCGACAGCTCGTGCGAGCTGAAGTTGGCGACGCCCAGCACCTTGCCGTCGCGCGAGATGCCCAGGCCCCACGGCGCCTTGCCGACGGCCAGCGTGCCGGTGGTGCTCATCGACTTCAGGTCGACGCGCGACACCGAGGCCGAGCCGAAGTTGGTGACGTAGGCCACCGACTGTCCCGGCGCGACGGCGACGGTATAGGGCAGCACGCCGACCGCGGTCTTGGCGACTTCCTTGCCGCTGTCGAGGTCGACGAACGAGACGGTGTTCTCACCCCAGTTGGTGATCACCGCGCGCTTGTCGTCGGCGTAGAGCTGCGTGCCGTAGGGGATCGCGCCGACCTTGATCGTGCGCGTCTGCTTCGAGGTCTTCAGGTCGATCATCGACACGGTGGCATCGCCGGAATTGGCGACGACCATGAAGCGGCCGTCACGCGACATCGCCATGTCGCGCGGGCTGAAGCCGACCGGGATGCGGTGCGACTCGAGCATCGCCTGCACGTCGATCACCGAGATGTCCGACGCCGCCGAATTGCTGACGTAGGCGGTGCGGCCCGTCGGGTCGAGCTTCACGTCGTAGGGCTTGGCACCGACCTTGATCTCGCTGAGCTGGTGCCCCGAGTCGAGGTCGACCACCGACACCGTGTCGTCGCCCCAGTTGGTGATCAGGACGATCGCGTTCTTGAGTACCGCCGGGCCGCTGCCGGCGACTGCCGTGGTGCTGCTGCCGATGGCCGCCGCGGCGGCGACAGCGGTCGCGAGCATCGTCACTCGGATCTTTGCGTTCATGCATGGCTCCCACAAAGTCGACAAGGAACCCGGCCATGGCGGCGCGTGCGGCCGCATGCCGCAGGCGAGCGCGAAGCGATGATCTCGTTGGTCTCGGTGTGCGCCGGTGGCCAGGACATGGCATGGCGCCGGCCGCACAAGGCCGGCGTCCCGCGCGATCCCGGCCTCCGGACAGCCCGAAACGCTTGGCCCGCGCAGTCTTTGTGCGCTGCACCGCGAATGCCATCCCTAGGGCATGGAAGTAACAGCGGTAGGGCGCGGGTTGACGAAACGCAATCTGGCGCCTAACGCCTGAATGCGTGGTGTCAGCGATGCGGCTGTGCGCACGCCCGATGCACCGATCGGGGGCGCGCTTAGTGGGAAGTCAGACGATGCGTTCGCCCGGATGGGTGATCTTGCGCATCGGCTCATAACGCGTGGAAGGCGCGAGCAGCGGGTGTTCGGTGTCGCCGCCGTCCCAGCGCGGATCGTCGATGCCCTCGAACACCTCGCGCAGGCGCTGGCCCCAGGTGCTGTGGATCATCTGGAAGTACGGGTTGCGGTCGTCGATGCAGACATGCTCGTCGGCCTGCAGCGCGCCTTCGCGGTAGACCAGCAGGTCCAGTGGCAGGCCGACGGAGAGGTTGGACTTCAGCGTCGAGTCCATCGACACCAGCGCGCACTTGGCGGCTTCGTCCAGCGGCGTGGTCGGCGTCAGCACGCGGTCGAGGATCGGCTTGCCGTACTTGCTTTCGCCGATCTGGAAGAAGCAGGTCTCGCGCGTGGCCTCGATGAAGTTGCCGGCCGAATAGACCAGGAACATCCGCATCGCCTCGCCCTTGATCTGGCCGCCGAAGATCATCGACGCGTTGAAGTCGACGCCGGTGGCCTTCAGCGACGGGCCGTCCTGCTCGTAGACGCGGCGCACCGCGGCGCCGAGCACGCGCGTGGCGTCGAACATGCTCTCGGCGTTCCAGATCGTCAGCCCCGGCATCTCGGGGCCGCGGTCGATCTTCTCGACCTGCAGGATCTCGCGCACCGACTGGCTGATGCTCAGGTTGCCGGCCGACAGCATCACCATGAAGCGGTCGCCCGGCTTCTCGTAGATCATCATCTTGCGGTAGGTGCTGATCTGGTCCATGCCGGCGTTGGTGCGCGAATCGGACAGGAACACCAGCCCGGCGTTGAGGCGGATGCCGATGCAATAGGTCATGGGGCGAGCTCTTCCTTCTGCAGCGATTTGAGGCGGTACAGCGCGTCCAGCGCTTCGCGTGGCGTCAGCGCGTCGGGATCGATCGCCGCCAGCGCGGCATCGATCGGCGAGGGTTCCGGTGCCGCGGCGGGGGCGTGTGGGGCGGCGAACAGGTCGACCTGTGCGTCGCCGCGCAGCGCCTGCGCTTCGAGCGCCTCCAGCGTCGCGCGCGCCTGGCGCAGCAGCGTGGCCGGCATGCCGGCCAGCCGCGCCACCTGCACGCCGTAGCTGCGGCTCGCGGGGCCGGCTTCGATGGCATGCAGGAAGACGATGTCGTGGCCGCTCTCGACCGCCGAGACGTGCACGTTCAGCGCGCGCTCGTGGCGGGCCGGGAACTCGGTCAGCTCGAAGTAGTGCGTGGCGAACAAGGTGAACGCGCGGTTGCGGTCGTGCAGATGGGCGGCGATCGCGCCCGCCAGGGCCAGGCCGTCGAAGGTGCTGGTGCCGCGGCCGATCTCGTCCATCAGCACCAGCGACTGCTCGGTGGCGCCGTGCACGATCGCCGCCGCTTCAGTCATCTCGAGCATGAAGGTCGACTGGGCGTTGGCCAGGTCGTCCGCCGCGCCGATGCGGGTGTGGATGGCGTCGATCGGCCCGAGCCGGCAGGCGCTGGCCGGCACGTACGAGCCGATCGAGGCCAGCAGCACGATCAGCGCGACCTGGCGCATGTAGGTGCTCTTGCCGCCCATGTTCGGGCCGGTGATCACCAGCATGCGTGTGCGCGCATCGAGCCGGCAGTCGTTGGCGATGAAGTCGGCGCCCTGGCCGTTTCCGCCGCTCTCGGCGAGCCGCGCCTGCACCACCGGATGCCGGCCCTGGTCGATGTCGATGCAGGGATGGCCGACGAACTGCGGCCGGCACCACTGCAGCGTGCTCGCGCGCTCGGCGAGCGCGGCCAGCGCATCGAGCGCGGCCAATGAACGCGCGAGGGCGCCGAGCGCCGGCAGGAAGTCCTGCAGCGCATCGAGCAGCTGCTCGTACAGCCACTTCTCGCGCGCCAGCGAGCGTTCCTGCGCCGACAGCGCCTTGTCCTCGAAGGCCTTCAGCTCCGGCGTGATGAAGCGCTCGGCGTTCTTCAGCGTCTGCCGGCGCTGGTAGTCCGAGGGCACGCGGTCGAGGCCGGACATGGTGACCTCGATGTAGAAGCCGTGCACGCGGTTGTACTGCACGCGCAGGTTGCCGATGCCGGTGCGGGCCCGTTCGCGCGCTTCCAGGTCGACCAGGAAGGCATCGCAGTTCTGCGCGATGCCGCGCAACTCGTCGAGCTCGGCATCGAAGCCGGGCGCAATCACGCCGCCGTCGCGCAGCAGCACCGCGGGTTCCTCGGCGATGCAGCGCTGCAGCAGCGCCGCCAGCTGCGGCGGCGGGCTCATCGCGGCTTGCAGGCGGTCCAGCAGCACGCCGGCACCGGGGCCGCGCGGCGCGGCGGCGCCCAGCGCGGGCAGGGCCCGCAGCGTCGCGCGCAGGCCCGCGAGCTCGCGCGGCCGCACCTGGCGCAGCGCGACGCGCGCGGTGATGCGCTCGACGTCGCTGACCTGGCGCAGCGCATCGCGCAGCGGCTCGAAGCCGGCGGCGATCAGCGCGGCGAGCGCATCGTGGCGCTCGATCGCCGTCGCCCGATCGCGCAGCGGATGCGTCAGCCAGTGGCGCAGCGCGCGGCTGCCCATGCCGGTCCGGCAGGTGTCGATCAGCGACAGCAGCGTCGGCGCGTCCTCGCCGCGCAGCGTCTGCGTCAGCTCCAGGTTGCGGTGCGTGGCCGGCGGCAATTCGATCAGCTCGTTGGCCCGTTCGGCCGCCAGGCTCGTCACGTGCGCCAGCGCCTGGCCCTGCGTGTGCTCGGCGAAGGCCAGCAGCGCGGCGGCCGCGGCCTGCGCGACGGGCAGGTCCTGCGCATGGAAGGCCTGCAGCGACTGCACGCGCAGCAGCGTGGTCAGCTTGCGCAGGCCGAGCGCGGTGTCGAACTGCCAGTCGGGCCGCGCGGTGCGGGCCGCGCGGTGCTGCAGCAGCGCCGGCGGCAGTGCGTTGGCGGCTTCCTTCTGCGGCAGCAGCACTTCGGCGGGGTCCAGCCGGGCCAGCCAGCCCGCCAGCTCCTTCTCGCCGCACTCGGTGACGCCCAGGCGCCCGCTCGACAGGCCCAGCCAGGCCAGGCCCCAGGTGGCGCGCTGCTTCATAGCCGCCAGCAGCAGCGTATCGGCGCGTTCGTCAAGCAGCTCGGTGTCGGTGACCGTGCCCGGCGTCACCACGCGCACCACCTTGCGCTCGACCGGCCCCTTGGCGGTCGCGACGTCGCCGACCTGCTCGGCCAGCGCCACCGCCTCGCCCAGCTTGATCAGCCGCGCCAGGTAGTTCTCGACCGAATGCACCGGCACGCCCGCCATCACCACCGGCTCGCCGCCGCTCTGGCCGCGGCTGGTCAGCGTGATGTCGAGCAGCCGGTTGCCCTTGCGCGCGTCGTCGTAGAACAGCTCGTAGAAGTCGCCCATCCGGTAGAAGACGAGCGTATCGGGGTAGTCGGCCTTGATGCGCAGGTACTGCTGCATCATCGGCGTGTGCGACTCGATGCCTTCGAGAAAGCGCGAGGCTGCGGTGGTGGTCATGGGGAGCGAGGCGGCCCTTGGCGAGCGAAGGCTCGTGTCACGGCGGGGGAATCCGCAGCGGGAAGGCGCTGCTTGTGGCGCCATTTTCACTCGGCGCGCGGGCCGGCCCGGCTGGGGTCGGCTTCGTCGGCAGAATGGCGGGCGACATGGCCTATCTCGATCTCCAGCGCTGGGCGCGGCGCGACGCCTTCGAATTCTTCCGCGGCTTCGACAAGCCCTACTTCAACGTCTGCGTGCGGCTCGACGTGGCCGCGCTGAAGGCCGCCGCGGCGGCGCGGGGCGTCGGCAGCTTCACGCTGGCCTACCACTTCATCGCGCTGCGCCTGGCCAACCTGCACGAGCCCTTCCGCTACCGCCTCGAAGGCGGCCGCGTGCGTGTGCATGAGGTCGTGCACGGGGGCGCCACGGTGCTGCGCGAGGACGACAGCTTCGGCTTCGCCTACCTCGACCACGCCGCCGACTACGAGACCTTCGCGCGCAGCGGCGCCGAGGCGATGGCGCAGGCCCGGTCCCGGCAGGCGGCGTTCGAGCCACGGCTGGACGCCACCGACGTGATCCACACGACGACGCTGCCGCTGATCCCCTTCACCAGCTTCTCGCATGCCCGCAACTGGGGGCGCGAGGACTCGGTGCCCAAGCTGGCGTTCGGCCGCGCGGACCACGACGGGCCGCACCTGTGGATGCCCTTCTCGGTCGAAGTGCACCACGCGCTGATGGATGGTCTGCACGTGGGCCGCTACATCCAGGCGTTCGAGGCCGCGCTGCGCGAGCCGGCGAGCTGGCTGGACGCGTAGGCGGGCCCGGCCGTGGCCCCGGACGCGGACCAGGCCCCCTGGGTGGCACCGATGCGGCCGGCACCGGAAGTCCCTAGACTTTGCCGATGTCTGCCGACCAGGGCCTCCCGACCACCGCCCGACCCTCGGTGCAGGTCGCCGTGGTGATGGAACGGGAGGCCGAGCCGAACCAGTGGGAGGCCTGGCGCTTCCGGCTGGTCGACGTCGTGCCGGCCGAACCGGCGTTCGGCACCGCGCCGCGCGTGCTGCGCGACGACGGCAAGGTCCAGCGCCAGCTCTTCCCCGGCTTCGAGGTCGCCCTCTTCCGCGACGAGGCCGAGGGCTATCACCTCAACTTGGCCTCGGGCACGCCGGTCTGGTTCGTCGTCTGGCGCATAGCCGACGAGGACCCGTCGCGGGCCTGGCCGGAGACCGTCAGTGTCTCGTACAACGAAGCGGGGCGCTGGCTCGATGCGCAGGAACGGGTCGACAACGTGCCGATGTCGCCGGACATCGCGGCCTGGCTGCGTGCCTACACCGACGAACACTACCGGCCCGAGCCGAAGCAGCGCCGGCGCCCGCAATCCTTCCTTGCCCCGGGGGAGCGGCGCTGATGGCCGATGACACGCCGTTCCTCGCGCGCTGGTCGCGACGCAAGGCCGAGTCGCGGCGTGCGGCGCCGGCCGCGCCGGCGCCGGTCCAGCCGTCGGCGGGCGACACCACGCAGCCGCGGGCGCCCGATGCGCAAGCAGCGTCCCCGGCGACGGTGCGCGAGTCGCAAACGCCCGCGGGCGCGCCCGGTGGCGCACCCGCTCGCGCGCCCGCCGCTCCATCGCTGCCGACGCTGGCGGACGTCGCGCAGCTGACGCGCGAGTCCGACTACGCGCGTTTCGTCGCGCCGGGGGTCGACGACGGCGTCAAGCAGGCGGCGATGAAGAAGCTCTTCAGCGATCCGCACTTCAACGTGATGGACGGGCTCGATACCTACATCGACGACTACGGCAAGCCGAATCCGATTCCAATGGCGGTGCTGCGCCAGATGGCGCAGTCGAAGGCGCTGGGCCTGTTCGATGCCGACGAGCCCGATGCCGCGGCCGAGACCGGCGCCGCCCGGGCTCGCTCGCCCGATGCCGCCGACCCCTTGCCACCCGAGGCCGAGTCCACGCCCACGCCCGATGACGACGCTGATCTGCAACTGCAACAAGACCATGCCGCTGGACGGCCCGGCCCTGGCGAAGGCGCTGGGGCCTGACGCCGGCGCCGGTCTCGCCACCGTCCACCAGACGCTTTGCCGGCGCGAGGCCGCGGCATTCCAGCGCGCGGCCCTCGGCGGTGATCCCCTGCTGGTGGCCTGCACGCAGGAAAGCCGCCTTTTCGTCGAGCTGAACGAGCAGACGGCGGGTGCGCCCGGCCTGGTGGAGCGGCCGATCCGCTTCGTCAACATCCGCGAGACCGCCGGCTGGTCGAAGGAGGCCGCTGCGGCGACGCCGAAGATCGCCGCGCTGATCGCGCTGGCCCAGCTGCCGGACGCCGACCCGGTGCCGACGGTGGACTACCGGTCGGAGGGGCGCGTGCTGGTGATCGGTCCGACCGACCGGGCCGTGCATGCCGCCGCGATGCTGGCCGGCAAGCTGGCCGTCAGCCTCCTGATCGACGGCCCCGGCAGCGTGCCGCAGCCGCGGGACTGGCCGGTGCATGCCGGCCGGATCACCGGCCTCGGCGGCTGGCTGGGCGCGTTCGAGGTGCGCTGGGAATCGCGCAACCCGATCGACCTCGACCTGTGCACGCGCTGCAATGCGTGCATCGAGGCCTGTCCCGAACAGGCCATCGATTTCAGCTACCAGATCGACCTTGCCCGCTGCCGCAGCCACCGCGATTGCGTGAAGGTCTGCGACGCCGCCGGCGCCATCGACTTCCAGCGCGAACCGCAGTCGTTCAGCGAACGCTTCGACCTGATCCTCGATCTGAACGCCGAGCCGCTGATCGATCTCCACCAGCCGCCCCAGGGCTACTGGCACGCGGCGGACGAGCCCGCGCTGGTGACCGCGGTGCTGGAACTGCGCGAGTGCACCGGCGACTTCGAGAAGCCGAAGTTCTTCCACTACCAGCAGCGCCTGTGCGCGCACAGCCGCAACGAGAAGATCGGCTGCAGCGCCTGCATCGACGTCTGCTCCGCCCGCGCGATCCGCAGCGACGCGTCGGCCAAGGGCCGCTCCGGTGCGGCGGCCCTGCCGGGCATCGTCGTCGAGCCGCACCTGTGCGTGGGCTGCGGCGCCTGCACGACCGTCTGCCCGACCGGGGCCATCGGCTACGCGGCGCCGCGCATCGACCACCAGGGCCGCCGCATCCGGACCCTGTTGAGCACCTACCGAGAGGCGGGCGGACGGGACGCGGCGCTGCTGGTGCACAGCCAGGGCGGTGGAGCGCGCCTGATCGGCGAGCTGGGCCGCGCGGCGCGTTCCGATGCCGCGGTGCAGGGCCTGCCGGCCCGCTGCCTGCCGCTGGATGTCTGGCACACCGCGTCGGTCGGCATCGAGCTGTGGCTGTCGGCCATCGCCTTCGGCGCCTCGCAGGTGCTGGTGCTGATGACCGGCGAGGAAGCGCCGGACTACCGGCGCGCGGTCGCCGCGCAGATGGCCGTCGCGCAGGCTCTGCTGAGCGGGCTGGGCCTGCCGGGGCGGCACCTGCACCTGCTCGATGGGCGCGACGCGAAGGCGCTGGACGCCGCGCTGCGCATGCCGCCGGCGGGCAGCGTTCGGCCGGCCGCCTTCGCGGTGCCCGCCGACAAGCGCACGGCGCTGGAGCTGGCGCTCGAACACCTGCGGCTGGCCTCGGCCACCAGCGCCGAGGTGATTGCGCTGCCGGCTGAGGGCAGCCCGTTCGGCAGCCTCGAGGTCGACCGGCACCGGTGCACGATGTGCCTGAGCTGCGTCGGCGCGTGCCCGTCGGCGGCGCTGGCGGACAACCCAGCGAAGCCGGAGCTGCGCTTCATCGAGAAGAACTGCGTGCAGTGCGGCTTGTGCGCGGTCACCTGTCCCGAACAGGCCATCGTGCTGCAGCCGCGGCTGCTGCTGGCCGACGAGGGCCGGGCGCGCAAGCAGTCGCGGGTGCTGAACGAGGCCGAACCCTACCGCTGCATCCGCTGCAGCAAGCCGTTCGGAACCTTTCAGGCCATCGAGCTGATGATCGGCAAGCTCGGTGCCCATCCGATGTTCCAGGGCGCGGCCGCCGATCGCCTGCGCATGTGCGCCGACTGCCGCGTGATCGACATCCATTCCAGCGCCAGCGAAGTGAGGATCACTGATGTCTGAGGCGCCGACGTCGTCCGCGCGGCCCGCCGTGGCCGACGATGCCGAGGAGCGCGCGCGCGCCGAGGTCTACGGGTTGCTGGCCCGGCTTTACCTCGAGGTGCCGCCGGCGCCGCTGTACGAGGGGCTGCGCCAGGCCGCCACCGAGGCGCCCAGCGCGGGTGCGTTTCTCGAGGGCAGCTGGTCGGCGCTGGTCGAGGCGGCGCGGCGCCTGCCGCTGGCCGATGTGGCGGAGGAATACGTAGCGCTGTTCGGCGGCGTCGGCAAGCCGGAGATCGCGCTGAACGGCTCGTGGTACCTGGCCGGCGCGCTCAACGAGAAGCCGCTGGCGGCGCTGCGCGCCGACCTCGACGCGCTGGGGCTCGAGCGGCCGGACACGGTCTTCGAGACCGAAGACCACATCGCCGCGCTGTGCCAGGTGATGCAGCACCTGATCGCCGGCGAGGGGCCCGGCGCCGACACGCTGATGGCGCAGCAGCGCTTCTTCGATGTGCATCTTCGCAGTTGGAGTGAGCGTTTGTGCGCGGCCATCGAGCAGCACCCGCGCGCCGATTTCTATCGTGCGGTCGCCGCATTCACGCGCGACTTCATCGCGGTCGAGGCGCAGGCGTTCGACTTGCTCTAGGCCGGCTCCGGCCTTGCGCTAGGGCATGCCCTGATGAGTTAGGGGGCGGACCTGCCTACATTCGTCGTGAGGGCCGGTTTCCTCGTAGCCGACCTGCGCCTTCGCGCCTTCCGCGCCTACCCAGGAGGACGAGCATGAGCGACCAACGCGGTTTTCCTGCCAGGCCCCTCGAACCCGAGACGCCGCTGAAGCGGCGCGGCCTGCTGGTCGGCGCCGGCGCCGCGGGCGCGGCCGCGGTGGCCGCCACGGCCCTGCCGGTCGCCGCGCCCGAAGCGGCCGCCGTGTCCGCCGCGCCCGGCCCCGTCGACGGCGCGGCCGGCTATCGCCTGTCGGCGCACGTGCTGCGCTACTACGAGACCGCCCGCACCTGAAGGAGCCGCCATGCTGCTCACGCGCAAGCCCGGACCCGCCGGCCACGCCACCGGCCCGTCGGACAGTGGACTCGTCGCCAGCCTCGCGCGCGGCGTGTCGCGGGCGATCCCCACGATGGACCGGCGCGCCTTCCTGCGCCGCTCCGGCCTCGGCGTCGGCACCGGCCTCGCGGTCGCGCAGCTGACGCTGGTGCAGAAGAAGGCCCAGGCCGCCGATGCCCCGGCGGCCGGCGCGCGCAAGGTAGAGATCAAGCGCACCGTCTGCGGCCACTGCTCGGTCGGCTGCGCGGTCGATGCCGTGGTCGAGAACGGCGTCTGGGTGCGGCAGGAGCCGGTCTTCGATTCACCGATCAACCTCGGCGCGCATTGCGCCAAGGGCGCCGCGCTGCGCGAGCACGGCCACGGCGAGTACCGGCTGCGCACGCCGATGAAGCTGGTCAACGGCAAGTACGAGAAGATCACCTGGGACCAGGCGCTCAACGAGATCAGCGCCAGGATGCTCGAGCTGAAGAAGCAGAGCGGGCCCGACTCGATCTTCGTCGTCGGTTCCAGCAAGCACAGCAACGAGCAGGCCTACCTGCTGCGCAAGTGGGTCAGCCTGTGGGGCAGCAACAACTGCGACCACCAGGCACGCATCTGTCACTCCACCACGGTCGCGGGTGTCGCCAACACCTGGGGCTACGGCGCGATGACGAACTCGTACAACGACATGCGCAACGCGAAGGCCGCGATGTACATCGGCTCGAACGCGGCCGAGGCGCATCCGGTGTCGATGCTGCACATGCTGCATGCCAAGGAAACCGGCTGCAAGATGATCGTCGTCGATCCGCGCTTCACGCGCACCGCGGCGAAGGCCGACGACTACGTGCGCATCCGCTCGGGCAGCGACATCCCGTTCCTCTTCGGCCTGCTGTACCACATCTTCAAGAACGGCTGGGAGGACAAGCAGTACATCGCCGACCGTGTCTACGGCATGGACAAGGTGCGCGACGAGGTCCTGGCGAAGTGGACGCCGGACAAGGTGCTCGAGGCCTGCGGCGTCGACGAGGCCACCTGCTACAAGACGGCCAAGACGCTGGCCGACAACCGGCCGAGCACGATCGTCTGGTGCATGGGCCAGACCCAGCACACCATCGGCAACGCGATGGTGCGCGCGTCCTGCATCGTGCAGCTGGCGCTGGGCAACATCGGCAAGTCAGGCGGCGGCGCCAACATCTTCCGCGGCCACGACAACGTGCAGGGCGCCACCGACGTCGGCCCCAATCCGGATTCGCTGCCCGGCTACTACGGCGTCGCCGAGGGCGCATGGAAGCACTTCGCGAAGGTGTGGGACGTCGACTTCGAGTGGATCAAGAAGCAGTTCGCGCCCGGCATGCTGACCAAGCCGGGCATGACCGTCTCGCGCTGGATCGACGGCGTGCTCGAGAAGAACGAGCTGATCGACCAGGAGAGCAACCTGCGCGGCCTGTTCTTCTGGGGCCATGCGCCGAACTCGCAGACCCGCGGCCTCGAGATGAAGCGGGCGATGGACAAGCTGGACCTGCTGGTGGTGGTCGATCCGTACCCGTCGGCCACCGCGGCGATGGCGGCGATGCCCAGCAAGGACGGCGAGCTCAACAAGAACCGGGCGGTCTACCTGCTGCCGGCCGCGACGCAGTTCGAGACCAGCGGTTCCTGCACCGCGTCGAACCGCTCGCTGCAATGGCGCGAGAAGGTGATCGAGCCGCTGTGGGAATCGCGCACCGACCAGATGATCATGTACCAGCTGGCGCAGAAGCTGGGCTTCGACAAGGAGCTGACGAAGAGCCACAAGCTGGTCGCCGGCAAGGGCGGGATGATGGAGCCCGAGCCCGAATCGCTGCTGCGCGAGATCAACAAGGGCATGTGGACCATCGGCTACACCGGCCAGAGCCCGGAACGCCTGAAGGCGCACATGCGCAACATGAACGTCTTCGACGTGAAGACGCTGAAGGCCAAGGGCGGCGTCGACAAGGAGACCGGCTACAAGCTCGACGGCGACTACTTCGGTTTGCCCTGGCCCTGCTACGGCACGGCCGAGATCAAGCACCCGGGCTCGCCCAACCTGTACGACACGTCGAAGCACGTGATGGAGGGCGGCGGCAACTTCCGCGCGAACTTCGGCGTCGAGCGCGAGGGCATGAACCTGCTGGCCGCTGACGGCTCGTGCTCCAAGGGCGCCGAGATCACCACCGGCTATCCGGAGTTCGACCACATCCTGCTGAAGAAGCTCGGCTGGTGGAACGACCTGACCGAGGCCGAACGCACCGCGGCCGAGGGCAAGAACTGGAAGACCGACCTGTCGGGCGGCATCCAGCGCGTCGCGCTGGCGCATGGCTGCCATCCCTTCGGCAACGCCCGCGCCCGCGCGGTCGTCTGGAACTTCCCCGACCCGATCCCGCAGCACCGGGAGCCGCTGTACTCGACGCGGCCGGAGCTCGTCGCCAAGTACCCGACGCACGACGACAAGAACGCGTTCTGGCGCCTGCCGACCTTGTTCAAGAGCGTGCAGGAGAAGAACAAGGACATCGGCAAGAACTTCCCGCTGATCATGAGCTCGGGCCGCCTCGTCGAGTACGAAGGCGGCGGCGAGGAGACGCGCTCGAACCCCTGGCTCGCCGAGCTGCAGCAGGAGATGTTCGTCGAGATCAACCCGGCCACCGCCAACGACCGCGGCATCCGCAACGGCGACAACGTGTGGGTCAGCACACCGACCGGCGCGCGGCTGACGGTGAAGGCGCTGGTCACCGAGCGGGTCGACCGCGAGACCGTGTGGCTGCCGTTCCACTTCTCGGGCCGCTGGCAGGGCGCTGACTTGCTGGCCTACTACCCGAATGGCGCGGCCCCGGTGGTGCGCGGCGAGGCCGTCAACACCGCCACGACCTACGGCTACGACAGCGTGACGATGATGCAGGAGACCAAGACCACGGTCTGCCAGGTGCAAAAGGCCACGACGGCCACCGCCTGATCGGCGATCCAGGAGAACGACATGGCAAGAATGAAGTTCATCTGTGACGCCGAGCGGTGCATCGAATGCAACGGCTGCGTCACCGCCTGCAAACAGGAGCACAACGTGCCCTGGGGCGTCAACCGGCGCCGCGTCGTCACGCTCAACGACGGCATGGCGGGCGAGAAGAGCATCTCGGTCGCGTGCATGCATTGCTCCGACGCGCCGTGCATGGCGGTGTGTCCGGTCGACTGCTTCTACCGCACCGACGAAGGCGTGGTGCTGCACGACAAGGATGTCTGCATCGGCTGCGGCTACTGCTCGTATGCCTGCCCGTTCGGCGCGCCGCAGTTCCCCGCCAATGGCGAGTTCGGGCTGCGCGGCAAGATGGACAAGTGCACCTTCTGCGCCGGCGGTCCGGAAGCCAACGGCAGCGAGGCCGAGAACGCCAAGTACGGGCGCAACCGCCTGTCCGAAGGCAAGCTGCCGGCCTGCGCCGAGATGTGCTCGACCAAGGCGCTGCTCGGCGGCGACGGCGACGTGGTGGCCGACATCTTCCGCACCCGCGTGCTGAACCGCGGCAAGGGCAGCGAGGTGTGGGGCTGGGGCACCGCCTACGGCAAGCCGACGCAGACCTCGCAGGCGGGGTCCGAAGGAGTCAAGAAGTGACCGCGCGGCCGCTGCACGCGCTGGCCCTGGCCGCCGTGCTGCTCGCCGCGGCCGGCTGCGGCGAGCGCTCGCAGAAGCTGGAGCAGGGCACGCGCAAGCCGGATGCGCAGGCCTGGTCGGTGTCCGATGCCGCCCACCCGGCCTACCGCGCGGCGGGCTGGAAGGCGGGCGACAAGCAGGCGTGGGAAGAGCAGCTCCGCCAGCGGAACCAGGCGCAGAACGACTACCTGCGCTGAGCGGCCCCGGATCGACACGGAGACGGCGATGCGACACCTGATCCCCCGCGCGCTGGCCGGCCTGCTGGCCGCGCTGGCCGTGACGATGGCGTCCGGCCAGGCCGCGCCCGATGCGGCCGCGTCCGCCTCTGCCGCCGCGGCGCCGAACGGCACGCCCGCGCTGGCCGGGCCGCCGGCCGGCTTCGTCGCGCCGCCGGAACCGAAGCCCGACGAGAACAATGCGCAGCGCGCGAAGAGCCAGCCCGGCAACAACGCGCCGTTCTGGCGCGGCGTGCGCGAGTCCGGCGTCAACAAGGGCTATTCCAGCCTGCCCGGCGCCGAGCAGGGCGTCCTGATCCAGCCCTTCGTGCAGTACCCGGGCTCGCGCTACACGAATGCCGGCGAAGCCTGGCGGCAGGTCCGCAACGACTGGATCATTCCGTACGGCGGCGCGCTGATCGTGATCACCGTGCTGGCGCTGGCGCTGTTCTACTTCAGCCGCGGACCGCTCGGCGGCCACGTGCCCGACACCGGCCGCAAGGTCGAGCGCTTCACCTTCTTCGAGCGGGCGGCGCACTGGTCGAACGCCACCGCCTTCTGCGTGCTCGCGATCTCGGGCCTGGTGATGGCCTTCGGCAAGTTCATCCTGCTGCCGCTGACCGGCAGCACCCTGTTCGGCTGGCTGACCTACGCGCTGAAGACCGCGCACAACCTGTTCGGCCCGCTGTTCGCGGTGTCGCTGGTGATCGTGTTCTTCACTTTCGTGCGCGACAACTTCCCGCACGCCTCCGACATGCAGTGGCTGCGCAAGGGCGGCGGCCTGTTCGGCGGCGAGGAACCGCCATCGGGGCGCTTCAACGCCGGCGAGAAGCTGATCTTCTGGGGTGGCGTGTTCCTGTGCGGCGGCGTGGCCGTGGCCTCTGGGCTGGTGCTCGACAAGCTGATCCCGGGCATGGCCTACCTGCGCGGCGACATGCAGATCGCCCACATGATCCACGGCGTCGCGACCGCGCTGATGATCGTGCTGTTCCTGGGCCACATCTACCTGGGCACGATCGGCACGCGCGGCGCCTTCCAGGCCATGCGCACCGGCGTCGTCGACGAGGCCTGGGCCATCGAACACCACGGTCTCTGGTACGAGGACGTGCGCGCCGGTCGCATTCCCGCGCAGCGCACGCCGCCGTCCGACCGGCCGGCCCAGCCCGCCGCGCAGGCCTGAGTGAACCGAGAGCGAACCGAGAGGGCACCTTCATGCGCCTTGCCAAGACCTCGCCGACCATCGTGTTCATGGTCCTGCCCCTGTTTGCGCTGCCCGTCGTGGCCAAGCTGCCGCCACTCAGCGACGAAGCCAAGGCCAAGGCCGCGGAGACGGCGGCCAAGTCCGCATGGGGCGACAAGGTCGCCGCGTACAAGCTGTGCCTGTCGATGGACCGCACGGTCGAGCACTACAAGAAGACCGCGCAGGCCGGCGGCAAGCCGGTCGCGGCACCGGTGCCGACCCCGCCTTGCGCCGACCCCGGCCCTTACGTGTCGCCGGTGGCGTCGGCCGCGCCGCCGGCGGCGGCGTCGGCCGTGCCGCCGATCGAGGCCGCCGGCGCGCATTCGCCGCCGAAGACGGCGACGGCACCGCCGAGCACGACGCTCACCGCGAAGGAAGCGCAGGGCCCGGCCAAGAAGTAGAGAAAGCAGAAAAGGCCTGCGGGTCGTCGAATTCGACGTCGGCGCAGCGCTGCTGCGCCGCCCAGGCCTCGATGTCGCCGGCGCCACCGGGGCCGCCGGGGCTGAATCGCACCAGGCTCTCGAGCAGGTCGACCTTCAGCAGGCAGAACGACGGATGCGCGCGGCGCACGCCCGCTTCGCGCGTTATCACCATCGCCATCGACGCCTCGCCGGCCAGCGCAGCGCGGGCCAGGCGCTGCACGAGGTCGAGCGGGAAGCGCGGCGCGTCGCAGGGCACGGTGACGAGCCACGGCGTCTCGCAATGCTCCAGCCCCGTCACCAGGGCGGACAGCGGTCCCGACGGGTCGCCCGTGCCATCGGGCCACACCGGCACGCCGAAGGACTCGTAGGCACCGAGGTTCCGGTTGGCGTTGATCATCACGTTGCCGACCTGCGGCGCCAGCCGCAGCAGCGCATGCATCGCCAGCGGCAGTCCGTCATGCTTGTGCAGCCCGCGGTCGATGGCGCCGAGGCCGGTGCCCGGGCCGCCGGCCAGCACCCAGCCGGTGATGTCGTCCGGATCGATCACACCTCCCATCGCAGGTCCCCCTTCAGGAACAGGTCGAGGCGCTCGTCGACACTGCGCTCGAAGAAGTGCGCGGTCGGCAGGTCCGCGCGGATCACGCCCTGGTCGAGGTAGACCACGCGCGTGGCCAGGCGCTTGGCCTGGCCGAGGTTGTGCGTGCTCATCACCAGCGTCATGCCTTCGGCCGCGAAGCCGGCGAGCATCGCCTCCACTTCCTTCTTGCCGGACGGATCGAGGTTGGCGGTCGGCTCGTCGAGGAACAGCAGGTCGGGCTTCAGCGCCCAGGCGCGCGCCAGCGCCAGGCGCTGCTGCTGGCCGCCGGAAAGCGCCCGCGCCGGGCGCCCGCGCAGCGCGGACAGGCCCGCGCGGTCCAGTGCCTCGTCGGCGCGCTGCCGGCGCTCGGCCGCCGGCACGCGCGCCAGCCAGAGCGCGAGCCGCATGTTGTTGAGCACGGACAGGCGCAGCATGAACGGGCGCTGGAAGACCATGGTCTGCGCGCGGCCCGGCGGGTTGACCGTGCGCGTGCCCGAATGCGGCAGCAGGCCGTGCAGCACCTGCAGCAGCGTCGTCTTGCCGGACCCGTTCGCCCCGATCAGCGCGATGAACTCGCCGCGATGGATCTGCAGCGCCGCCCCCTGCAGCGCGCGCACCTCGCCAAAGCGCACGCCGACGTCGTTGAGGGCCAGCAGCACGGCGGCGCTCATCGGGCCCCCAAGGCCCTGCGGGCCGGCCACCCGAAGGGGCGCGAGTGCCTCCGGGCGTCACTCATCTCACCCCCACCAGGCCGCCGCCGTGCATGCGCTGCGCCGCGCCGACCAGCGCGTTGATCGCGCCGACGATGCCCAGCAGCACGAGGCCCAGCGCCAGCGCCTTGGGCAGGTCGCCCTTGCTGGTCTCGAGCGCGATGGTGGTGGTCATCACCCGCGTGACGCCGTCGATGTTGCCGCCGACGATCATCACCGCGCCGACCTCCGAGATCGCCCGGCCGAACGCGGCCAGGAGGATGGTGGCCACGGCCCAGCGCTCGTGCAGCAGCATCAGCAGCGCGGCCATGAAGCCGCTGGCGCCGATCGATCGCAGCTGGTCGCCGCCGTCGCGCATCGCATCGGCGACGAGCTGGCGCGACAGCGCGGCGATCACCGGCACGATCAGGATCGTCTGTGCCACCACCATGGCCGATGGCGTGAAGAGGATGCCCCAGGCGCCCAGCGGCCCGCTGCGCGACAGCAGCAGGTAGACCAGCAGCCCGACCACCACCGAGGGCAGCGCGAGCAGCGTATTGAGCAGCGTGACGAGCACGCGCCGGCCCGGGAAGGTGCTGATGGCCAGCCCGGCACCGGCGGCCAGCCCGAGGCCCGCGGCCAGCGCGCAGGCCGTGGCGCTCACCGTCAGCGACAGGCCCACGGTGCGCAGCAGCACCGGGTCGCCCTGCCAGATCAGGTCGACCGCGGTGCGGAGGCTGTCGGCGATCGCACTCATGAAGGGGTGTCCATGCGCCGGACAGGATAGCCGGCAACGCGTCGACACGCCGTGCGCGTATCCATCGGCAACCGATGCCCACGCCTCGCGTGGTGCCATGCCTTGGCCGCCGGCCACCGCTTCTATAAAACCAGGGCCGTACCCTGCTGACTGAAAAGGGAGCGTATGGCGAACTCCAGCACCTCCAAGCTCCGGGCGCTCGACGGCGGCTCGGCGCAGGCCGATCCGGCCACGCGTCCGGTCGTGCGGGCCATCGACGTCGGCTTCGGCCTCGTCAAGGCCAGCGTGCGCTCCGGCAACGGCGTGGCCTTCATCAACTTCCCGTCGATGGCGATCCCCGCCGACGCGAGCGCGGTGCGTTCGCTCAGCACGCGGCGGCGCGACACCTTCGACGTGCCGGTCGGTGGCGCGAAGTACGAGGTCGGGCGCGATGTCGGCCTCGCGCAGGCGGGCGGCAGCTTCGGCCGCGACGTCACCGACGAGTTCTACCGCGGCGCCATCTACGAGGCCCTGACCAAGGGCGCGCTGCGCTACATGGTCGAGGCCGGCGATGCGGTGGTCGACGTGCTGGTGCTGGGCCTGCCGGTCAACCAGTACAACGACGCGAAGCGGCGCGACTACCTGCGCGCGCACTACGAGGGCGAGATCGACCTCGGCGACGAGCGCCGCATCAATGTGCGCCGGGTCATCGTGCAGGCGCAGCCGATGGGCGGCTACGCGGCGCTGGGGGACCACCTCGACGACCTCAACGCGGTGATCACCCGCACCGGCGGCGCGCTGCCGCCACTGCCGAATGCCGAATCGCTCGACGACCTGGCCGTGCTGATGATCGACCCCGGCGAGCACACGCTCGACTGGATGCTGATCCAGCAGGGCACGGTGAACCCGCGTGCCAGCGGCGCGGCCTCGGACGCGGGGCGCCACCGCGTGGTGCGCTCGGTGCAGGAGTCGCTGGCCTCGCACATCGGCCGGCCGCTGGGGCCGGCGGTGATGCCGCGCATCAACGAGGCGCTGCGGCTGCGCACGCCGGTGAAGCTGATGGGTGTCGCCCACGAGCTCGAGCGCTTCGAGCCGGAGATCATGAGCGTCATCGAGGACTCGATCAACCTGATGATCGACGGCCTGCGCGACGCGCACGAGATCGTCGACCTGATCGTGCTCGTCGGCGGGCATCCCGATCGCTACCGCGACGTGCTGGTCAAGCGCTTCCCGGCGATTCCGGTGTTCATCATGCCCGAGCCGATGGCGGCCAATGTACGCGGCTTCCAGCTGATCGGCGAGGCGATCGCCGAAGGTTGAATCGCGCGTGGCCGCGCTCCACCTCGAGCTCGAGATCGACAGCGAGGTGTACCCCGAGCTGCACGCGATGTTGTGCGCGCTCGGCAGCGACGCTTCGCGCGGCGAACGGCTGCGGCAGCTCGCGGCCAGCGGCCTGGTGTGGGAGTACGTGCGGCTGCGCGCGCCGGTAGCCGCGGTGCAGCGGGCCTCCGCGACGCCTGCGCCGTGGGCCGGCGCGGGGGTGGCCGCGGCGACGAGGCCGCCCCCGCCCCGGGCGCCGACGGCCGACTTCGTCGACCTCGCGATCGACGCGATGCCGCCGGCGGCACCGGCCGACGCGCGCCCCGCGGAAGCCCGCGCATCGGAGCCGCCGCTGCTGGTCGATGTGGTGCAGGACGAGGGGCCGGGGGCGATGGCCGCATCCGCCGTGCCGATGGCCGACGGCGTGCCGCCCGACGAGGCGTCGACGACGCGTGCGCGCCTGCTGCGCATGCGCGACCGCGGCCTGTTTCGGAACGGCTAAGCCCATGCACAACGAGGATGCGGGCCCCGAGGCCCGGATCCAGGTCTCTCGCCAGCAGGCCCTCGCCGGGCGCGCTGGAGGGAGACCCCGGCCGGTGGCTGCCTTGCTCGGCAGCACCCGCCCGGGAGGTCACCGGAGCGACAGGTCGCGCCGGGACCTGGGACAACGCTGTTAACCGTAGGCGCGGTGCAGCGTTCCACCTTCGTAGCGCACGCGATCGCCGACGCGCAGATCGTCGATGCGCTGGAAGTCGAAGTGGCGGCGCTCGCCATTGTCGAAGCGCACGCTCACACGGTAGACGTCGTCGGCGCGCCGCTTCTCGATGTTGTGGCCGATGATCGCGCCGCCGACGGCGCCGATGCCGGTGGCCGCCGCGCGGCCGGTGCCGCCGCCGACCTGGTTGCCCAGCACGCCGCCGACGATCGCGCCGATCACCGCGCCGGCACCCGGTCCGCGTTGGTCGGCCGCGACGACGTCGATGCCGGCCACCGTGCCGGTCGACGCGGTGTAGTACGAACCGCCGGTCGTCACCGGCGCGTCGGCGACGTTCCGGGTCGAGCCGCAGCCGGTGCCGAAGACGGCGGCCGAGGCGAGAAGGACGGCAAGAGGCCAACGACGCATGGTGTTCATGGTTCTGCTCCAGGTGATGGATGCGTGAACCTTAGGACGTGCCGATGCGCCGCGGTGCCGGCCATAGCTCCCATGCGGCGTCGGACGCGCCGTGCCGCGGCTGTCGGAGAGTCCCTACACCGATGCTGCGCCGGCGATCAGCCGCGCGGCTGCCGCGGGCCGCGGCGAGCGACCGTGCGCGGCGCGATGGGTGCCGGGGCAGCGCCGTCGGCGGGGACGGCGGCCTTGCGGATGCGCACCGGCTTGCGCTCGCGCGGCGCATCGGCCGCAGCGTCGGCCGGCGCGTCGGCGGCGCCCACCGCAGCGGCCAGCGCGTCGACGACCACGTCCGACGCCGGCGCGGCGGCCGGGGCGTCGCCGGCCGACTCGTCGGCCTTGATGACGCGGGTGTACGGCGCCAGCAGCGTCACCAGCTGCGCATAGACCTTCGGATTGCCGGCGACCAGTTCGCGCTGGTAAAGGTAGTCGGCTTCGCCGGTGAAGTTGCCGACCAGGCCACCGGCTTCGGTGATCATCAGCGAGCCGGCCGCCATGTCCCAGGGGTTGAGGCCGGTCTCGAAGAAACCGTCGTACCAGCCGGCCGCGACATAACACAGGTCCAGAGCGGCCGCGCCCGGGCGGCGCACGCCCGCGCAGGACTGCATCACCGTCTCGAACATCTTCACGTAGCGCTGGAAGCTGTCGCCGCGGCGGAACGGGAAGCCGGTGCCGACCAGCGAGTCCGACAGGCGGGTGCGCTTGCTGACGCGCAGGCGGCGGTCGTTCAGGAAGGCGCCGCGGCCGCGCGAGGCGATGAAGAGGTCGTTGCGCGTCGGGTCGTAGACGACCGCCTGCTGTACCACGCCGCGGAACGCCAGCGCGATCGACACCGCGTAGACCGGGAAGCCGTGCAGGAAGTTGGTGGTGCCGTCCAGCGGATCGATGATCCAGACGAACTCGCTGTCCTTGGAGCCGTGCGTGCGGCCCGACTCCTCGGCCAGGATGCCGTGGCCGGGGTAGGCGCCCAGCAGCGTCTCGATGATGGCTGCCTCCGCCGCCTGGTCGACCTCGCTGACGAAGTCGTTCGGTCCCTTGTGCGAGATCTTCAGGATGTCCAGGTCCTGCGAGCCCCGGTTGATGATCGCCCCGGCGGCACGTGCGGCCTTGATGGCGATGTTGAGCATCGGGTGCAGTTGTTGCGACATGGGATGTCCTGATCCTGGAAGACGAAGGCGGCAGCGGGGGGAAAGAACGGGGCCCGCACCGGCGTGGCGGCGAGGTGGCGGCGATGTCGCCGTTTCGGGCGGCGACAATGCGCCGGCGCCGAAAGCGCGCGATTTTAGCCGCCCCGAACCCCGTGCCCGATTCCCGACCGACCCCCGACCCGACGCGTTTCGTGCTGATGCGCACGAGCCACCCCGGCAACGTCGGCGCGGCCGCGCGGGCGATCAAGGTGATGGGCTTCGCCGAGCTGGTGCTGGTGCAGCCGCGTTTTGCCGACGTGCTGAGCCACGAGGACACGGTGGCGATGGCCAGCGGCGCGGCCGACGTGCTGACGCGCGCGCGCATCGTCGCGACGCTGGACGAGGCGCTCGACGGCATCCAGCTGGCCTGCGCGACGGCGATGACGCCGCGCGACTTCGGCCCGCCGACCTTCGCGCCGCGCGCGTTTTTCCCGGCGCTGGCCGCCGGCGGACAGCGCATCGCCTTCGTCTTCGGCAGCGAGCGGCATGGGCTGGCCAACGAGGCGGTCTGGCGCTGCCAGGCCTGCCTGAGCATCCCGACGCACCCGGACTACGGCTCGCTGAACCTCGCGCAGTCGGTGCAGCTGATTGCCTACGAGTGGCGCCAGGCGCTGGGCGGCTTCGACGTGGTGCCGCGCACGCCGCTGGCCGACCTGGCGACGATGCCCGAGGTGCAGGGCGCGCTCGACCACTGGCAGGCGGCGCTCGAGCAGATCGGCTTCCTCGATCCGGCGGCGCCGAAACGGCTGATGCCGCGCCTGCAGCAGTTGCTGAACCGGGCGCAGCTGACGCGCGAGGAGCTGCACATCCTGCGGGGCATTGCGCGTTCCGTGCAGACAAGGTGCCCGCCGGCAGGGAAATAGCCGGCCGCATACACTGGCGCCGCTACACGCCTAAGGTTTGCCAGATGTTCGACCGCCTGCGCGAAGACATTGCCTGCATCCGTGAGCGCGACCCCGCCGCGCGCTCGACCTGGGAGGTGCTGACCTGTTACCCGGGCCTGCACGCACTGGTGCTGCACCGCCTCGCGCACCGCGCCTGGACCGCCGGCTTCAAGTGGACAGGCCGCTTCCTGTCGCACATCGGCCGCTTCGTCAGCGGCATCGAGATCCACCCGGGCGCCACGATCGGCCGCCGCGTCTTCATCGACCACGGCATGGGTGTCGTCATCGGCGAAACCGCCGAGGTCGGCGACGAGTGCACGATCTACCAGGGCGTGACGCTCGGCGGCACCTCGCTGGCCAAGGGTGCCAAGCGGCATCCGACGCTGGGCCGCGGCGTGATCGTCTCGGCCGGCGCGAAGGTGCTGGGCGGCTTCACCGTCGGCGACGGCGCACGCGTCGGTTCGAACGCGGTGCTGCTGCAGGCGGTGCCGGCGGGCGCGACGGCGGTCGGCATTCCGGCGCGCATCGTGCAGAAGTCGGCCGATGCGCAGCGCGAGCAGGCGGCGGCCAAGATGGGCTTCTCGGCCTACGGCGTCACCCAGGGTGACGATCCGGTGGCGCAGGCGATGAAGGGGCTGATCGACAACGCGTCGAGCCACGAGCACCAGATCGCGCTGCTGTGGCACGCGATCGAGAAGCTGTCGTCGGGCGCGCGCGAGCTGCCGGGCAGCGAGTGCGTGCCTCAGGATGCGCACACCACCGAGCGCTTCGATGCCGAGGAACTGAACCGGCTCGTGAAGTAGCGGGTTCGCGAAGGCCGCCAGCCCGCCGCGGCGGTGTCAGCCGTTGCGGGGCGGCCGGACCGCGCTCTTCGGGCGGAACGCCTTGCAGACCGCGTCGTCGGTCTCGAGGTACGGCCCGCCGATCAGGTCGATGCAGTAGGGCACCGCGGCGAAGATGCCGGGCACGCCCTGGTCGGGCAGGCCCTGCAAGGTCTCGGCGATCGACTTCGGCTGCCCCGGCAGGTTGATGATCAGCGCCTTGCCGCGGATCACCGCGACCTGGCGCGACAGGATCGCCGTCGGCACGAAGCGCAGGCTGATCTGCCGCATCTGCTCGCCGAAGCCGGGCATCTGCTTGTCGGCCACCGCCAGCGTCGCTTCGGGCGTCACGTCGCGCGGCGCCGGGCCGGTGCCGCCGGTGGTCAGCACGAGGTCGCAGCGGGTCTCGTCGACCAGCGCGCGCAGCGCCTCGCTGATGCCCTGCTGCTCGTCGGGGATCAGCCGCGTCTGCCAGTCGATCGGATTGCGCAGCGCGCGCTGCAGCCAGTCCTGCAGCGCCGGGATGCCCTTGTCCTCGTAGACGCCGGCCGACGCACGGTCGCTGATCGAGACGACGCCGATGCGAACGGGATCGAAATCACTCATCGGCGCTCTCCTGTTCGACGTCGTCGTCGGTGTCATTGAGCCAGGGCTTGATGAACTGGAACAGCTCGCGGTAGCCGCGGCCGCTGCGCTGCTCGGTTGTCGCCGGGGCGTCCTTGCGCGCGGCGCGCAGCAGGCTGCGCAGGCGCTGCAGGTCGGAGCGCGGGTAGGCCTCGGCCCAGCGGGTCAGCGCGTTGTCGTCGGCGATCAGTTCATCGCGCCACCGTTCGGCCTCGTGCAGCTTCAGCGTGTCCTTCGCCGAGCCGAGCTTGAACGCCGCCACCGCCTCGCGCAGCGGCGCCTCGTCGGCAAAGCGCATCTGCTTGCCGACGTACTGCAGCTGGCGCCGCCGGCCTTCGTGCGACTTGGTGCGGCGGTACGTCAGGATGGCCTCGCGCAGCGGCTCGGGCATCGGTGTCGCCGCGAGGCGGTCGTCGGGCAGCTCGGACAGCTCGGCGCCGAGCGCCTGGAGCGCATGGCTTTGCTGCTTCAGCCGGGTCTTGCTCGGGCGCTCGGCGCGGGCATCGTCTTGGTCTTCGGGATCGGGGCGCACGGAGCGTGATTGGGGTGGGAGGGCGTGGCTATGATTGTCGCCCAGCCCCAGAACAAGAGAGCCGCCCATGTCCACCACCTCCCAGGGCTTCGCCTTCCAGCGCGAGCAGTTCCAGCAGATCATCGAGGACACGTTGGCCATCGCCAAGCAGCTCGGCGCCAGCGACGCCGGCGCCGAGGTCTCCGAGGGCGCGGGCCTGTCGGTCTCGGTGCGCAAGGGCGACCTCGAGAACGTCGAGCGCAATCGCGACAAGTCGCTCGGCGTCACCGTCTACCTCGGCCAGCGCCGGGGCAATGCCAGTACGTCGGATTTTTCGCGCCAGGCGCTTGAGCAGACCGTGCGCGCGGCCTACGACATCGCGCGCTTCACCGCCGAGGACCCTGCCGCCGGCCTGCCGGAAGCCGACGACCTGGCGACCGCCGAGCAGGCCGCGCGCGACCTCGACCTGTTCTATCCCTGGGCGCTGGACGCCGACACCGCCGCCGAGCTGGCGCGGCGCTGCGAGGACGCGGCCTTCGCCACCGACAAGCGCATCGCCAACAGCGAAGGCGGCGGCACCTCGGCACAGCAGTCGCACTTCTGGGCCGGCAACAGCCGCGGCTTCCGCGGCGGGTATGCGAGCTCGCGGCATTCGATCTCGGTGGCGCCGATCGCGGTGCAGCCCTCGCGCAGCCGCCGCGGCGAACCCGACATGCAGCGCGATGCCTGGTACAGCTCGATGCGCGACGCGATGGACCTGGCGTCGCCCGAGGCGGTCGGGCGTTATGCGGCGGAGCGCGCGCTGTCGCGCCTGGCCGCGCGCAAGATCCGGACCTGCGAGGTGCCGGTGCTGTTCGAATCGTCGCTGGCCGCCGGCATGCTGGGCGCCTACGTGCAGGCCACCAGCGGCGGCGCGCTGTACCGCCGGGCCACCTTCCTGCTCGACAGCATCGGCCAGCAGGTGCTCGCCGATCACCTCGACATCGACGAGGACCCGCACCAGCGCAAGGGCAAGGCCAGCGCCCCGTTCGACGACGAAGGCGTGCTGACGCGCAAACGACGCGTCGTCGACGCCGGCGTCGTGCAGGGCTACTTCCTGTCGAGCTACTCGGCCCGCAAGCTCGGGTTGAAGACCACCGGCCATGCCGGCGGCTCGCAGAACCTGTCGCTGACCAGCCGCAACACCCAGCCCGGCGACCACCTCGACCAGATGCTGCGCAAGCTGCACCGCGGCTTCTTCGTCACCGAGCTGATGGGGCAGGGCGTCAACTACGTCACCGGCGACTACTCGCGTGGCGCGGCCGGCTACTGGGTCGACAAGGGCCGCATCGTGCACCCGGTGCACGAGGTGACGATCGCCGGAAACCTCAAGGACATGCTGCGCAGCATCGTCGCGATCGGCGCCGATCGTTACACGATGGGCGGCAAGACGGTCGGCTCGATGCTGCTGGACCGCATGAAGGTGGCCGGCGCCTGACGTCCGAAGGACGCGGCCGCCACCGCCAGGCGCACCGTCAGCGGCTCAGCGGCTCAGCGGCTCAGCGGCAGCGGAAAGGCCGCCAGGCTGGCATGGCCGTCGCGGTCCACCGCCTGCACGCCGAAGATCAGGTTGTCCTTCGACAGCCCGGTCATCACCACCCGGGTCACCATGCCGACGTCGCGCCGGTGCTGCCACACCGGCGAGCCGGTCTCGCGCCAGACGACGCGGTAGCCGGCGAGGTCGTCCTCGGTGTTGGGCTCCCAGCGCAGCGCGGTGTCGTTCGTCAGCTCGAGCACCTCGATGCGTGCCTGCTTCGGCGCCGCCGGTGCCCGTGCCAGCGCCGCGAGGCCGGCGATGTTGATGCGCGCGACATCGGCGACGTAGGCGAAGTCGACGAATTCCGGCAGGTCGCCGTAGCGCACGCCGTTTTCGATGCGCACGTCCTGGTGCTGGTGGCGGAAGTTCTCGAAGGGTTCGGTGAAGCGCACCGCCGGGTAGCCGCGCGCCAGGAAGGGCAGGTGGTCGCCGCCGCGCAGGTAGCGGTCGGGGCGCTGGATCAGGTTGACCTGGAAGCCCGGCAGCGCGCGTTCGCCGATCTCCTTCAGGTGGCGGCCGAGCTGGTGCGTCGGCAGGTCGGCGTTGCCGCCGGCACGCGCGAGGGCATCGAGCTGCTGGCGCACCGCCTCCTGTGCTGCCGCGTCGTCGGCGCTCTGGTTCGCCGGCGGCCGCAGCACCAGCCGCAGCAGCGGCGTCAGCCCGTCGGCGAACAGGCGCAGCTGCCGCGCATCGCGCTGGCCGAAATCGCCGACCGGGCTGCCGATGATGTCGTTGGTGATCATCGCGTCGATCTGCAGGCCTTGCCGCTTCGCCTGTGCGGCCCAGTGCGTCGCGCCGAGCAGGCCCTGCTCCTCGCCGGCCACCGCCATGAAGACCAGGGTCGCGTCGAAGCGGTGGCGCGCCATCACGCAGGCCATCTCCATCACCGCGGCGGTGCCGGAGGCATCGTCGTTGGCACCGGGCGCGGCCGACTGCGCGTCCATCACGTCGCTGGCGCGCGAGTCGTAGTGGCCGCTGACGACGATCAGCCGCTCGCGCGAGCCGGCCTGCGTTCCGGGCAGCGTCGCCACGACGTTCACCACCGGCGTCGCCCGCGGCACGCGGGCGCCGGGCGGCTCGACGTGTTCGTCGAAGGCCACCTGCAGCCGGCCGCCGGCGGCGACCGAGCACGCGTCAAGCTCGGCCTTGATCCAGCGCCGCGCCGCGCCGATGCCCTGCGTCGCGGACGTGGTGTCCGACAGCGTGTGCCGCGTGCCGAACCCCACCAGCGCCCGGATGCGGGACTCGATGCGCTGCGCGGAGATGTCGGCGACCAGCGCGGCGATGACCGCGTCGGCCCCCGGGGGAGGCGGCGCGGAAACGCCTGCGCAGGCCGCGAGCAGGGCCGGCGGCGCGAGTCGGGCGAGTCGGGCGAGTCGGGCGACAGGAACGGCGGCGCGGTTCGTGAAGCGGGCGGCGGGCATCGGCCGAGTGTCGCCCCCGAGCGCCGCGGCGGCCTGGGACTTTCCCGAATTTCAGGGAGTTTCAAGCTCGCGGCCCTAGTCTGCGCAGCGGTCGCGCCCCGCAGCCTGGGTCCGGACCGCCGCGTTGACGGGGTTTCACCCCCCGCGAGGCGTTGGACCGACTTCTAGAATGCCGCGCGTTTCATTGCGAAATTACACAGGAGATGTGCATGGAACGTCGTTCCTTCGTTCGTAGCGCCGGTCTCGCCGGCGTCCTGGCAGCAGGCGTCGCCCCGGCGGTGCATGCGCAGGCCACGATCCGCTGGCGCCTCGCGTCGAGCTTCCCGAAATCGCTGGACACCATCTTCGGCGCGGCCGATGTCTTCGCGAAGAAGGTCAGCGAACTGTCGGGCGGCAAGTTCACCATCAGCACGCACGCCGGCGGTGAACTGATGCCTCCGTTCGGCGTCGTCGACGGCGTGCAGAACGGCACCGTCGAAGTCGCGCACACCGCGCCGTACTACTTCTTCGGCAAGGACGAGACCTTCGCGATCGGCTGCGCGATCCCGTTCGGCCTGAATTCGCGCCAGATGACCGCGTGGATGGTCGAAGGCAACGGCCTGAAGCTGATGCGCGAGTTCTACAAGCAGTACAACATCGTCAACTTCCTCGGCGGCAATACCGGCGCGCAGATGGGCGGCTGGTACCGCAAGGAGATCAAGTCGATCGCCGACGTCAAGGGCATGAAGATGCGCATCGGCGGCTTCGCCGGCAAGGTCTTCGAGAAGCTCGGTGGCGTGCCGCAGAACATTCCCGGCGGCGAGATCTACCAGTCGCTGGAGAAGGGCACGATCGACGCGGCCGAGTGGGTGGGCCCGTACGACGACCAGAAGCTCGGCTTCAACAAGGTGGCGCCGTACTACTACTACCCCGGCTGGTGGGAAGGCGGCCCGCAGCTGGACTTCTTCGTCAACAGCAAGGCCTACGAGGGCCTCTCATCGGAGAACAAGGCCATCATCGAGTGCGCCGCCGCGGTGGCCCACGTCGACATGCAGGCCAAGTACGACGCGAAGAACCCCGCCGCGCTGAAGCAGCTGGTGGCCGCCGGCACGAAGCTGTTCCGCTTCCCGAAGGACGTGCTCGAGGCCGCGTTCAAGGAGTCGATGGCCCTGTACAGCGACATCTCCGGCAAGAACCCGAACTGGAAGAAGGTCTACGAGGACTACGCCGCGTTCCGCCGCGACCAGAACCTGTGGTTCCGTTTCGCCGAAGCCGGCTTCGACGACTTCATGCAGTCGCAGAAGCTGTAAGCCGGCGGCACGGTCGTCATCGACCGTCGCCCCAGCGGCCCCGCTCGCCGACCTGGCGGCGGGGCCGTGTTCTTTGCGACTGCCGCAAGAGCGAATTGACATCGTTCAAGATGGCCGGCTGCCGACAAGAACTCCTGACACGATGCCGTGTGCACTCCCCGCTTTTGATGGCTCCAGATGCGGCCCCGCCTGCCGACAGTGAGCATCAGGGAGGTGCGAAGCGCACATGGTCGACGAAACGCCGAGCGTCAACGAGCACTATCTGGACCGTGTCGTCGAGGTCTCCGAGACCACGACCGTCGAGGCGATCGAGGACATCGTCAGCGGCAACGGCATCAAGCTGGTCGCCAAGGGCGCGCAGATCGACGCGCGGGTGCGCGACCGGCTGCTGCAGCACAAGCTGCGCAAGCCCCTGGAGACCTCGGTGCGTGTCGTCGATGGCGTCGCCAGCCGGCCGATGGAGAAGGTGGCCGACCTGCTGTTCGGCCGCCATGCACTGCTGGCGGGCGTGTGCGGCGAGGCCGGCAAGCGGGCCGTCGCCGCGGCGCTGCGCGAGCTGCGGCTGAGCACGCCGCTGGAGTCCTTGCTCAGCGTCTACGCGGCGCAGGGCCCGCAGAAGCTCGAGCATGCGGTCGGCGTCGGCCTGCTCGCCGCGGCGCTGATGCACGAGCTGGCGCCGGCCGACGCGGCAAGCCGCCACACGCTGCTGGTCGCCGGCCTGTTGCACGACGCCGGCGAGCTCTACATCGATCCCGCGATCCTGCGCCCGGGCCTGCGACTGACGCACGAGCAGTGGAAGCACATCGCCGCGCACCCGATCGTCGCCGCGCGCGTGCTGCGCGAGATGCCGGGTGCCGGCCCCGCCGTGGCCGACGCGGTGCTGAACCACCACGAGCGGCTCGACGGCTTCGGCTACCCGCAGGGACTCGCCGGCCCGAAGTTGCCGCTGGCGGGCCAGGTGCTGGGACTGGCCGAGATGCTGATGGGCGTCATCGAGTCCGGCCGCAGCCCAGGCGAACGCGCGTCGGTCGCGGTCAAGCTGATCCCGGGCGAATTCGACCGCCGGCTGCTCGGCCGCGTGGCGTCGATCGCCCGGGTCGTCGGGGTCTCGGATGTCGCTGCGGGCGACCAGGCGCCAGTGCAGCCCGACGAACTCGCGGCGCACGCGGTCCGGCTGGCCGCTGCGCTGAACGGACTCAACGACCTGCGTGCGACGGTCGAGCGCCGCGTCGTCCGTGCCAGCGCAGCGCTGCAGGCGCTGCTGGAGCATGCGATCGAGCGCTGCCGGCGAATCCGCATGGCCTACTCCAGCACCGGCCTCGACTTCCTCGACATCGACGCAATGCGTGCGCAGGTGGCTGCGATGGACGCGCGCACGCACTGCGAAATCGCGATCGTGATGCGCGAAGTCGAGTGGCGGCTGCGCGAGGTCGAGCGCGAGGCGCGCATCCGCGCCGAGCGCTTGCCACCGGGCGAGAGAGTGCTGGTGCGGCAGCTGATCGACGATGCGAAGGAAGCGGCGCGGCGCGCGACGGATGCCGCGCTGGCCGTGTCCTGAAACCGCTGGCCGGGTGGCACATGGGCTCCACAAAGCAAGAGGGCCCGGACGTGCGTCCGGGCCCTCGGGCTTGAATCATGGTGCCGGTGAAGAGAGTCGAACTCCCGACCTTCGCATTACGAATGCGCTGCTCTACCAACTGAGCTACACCGGCACGGTGAAACGCGGAGTATAGAGGATTTTTCGCGGCGCCTTGTCGCCGCCCGCTCCGCGATCAGGCAACGATCAGTCGGCCGCCAGGTGGTAGTCGGTCACGCGCTGCACTTCGTTCTTCGAGCCCAGCACGACGCTGACGCGCTCGTGCAGCTTCTCCGGCACGAGGTCCAGGATGCGCTGGCGGCCATTGGTCGCGGCGCCGCCGGCCTGCTCGACGATGAAGGCCATCGGGTTGGCCTCGTACATCAGGCGCAGCTTGCCGGGCTTGTCGGGCTCGCGCTGGTCCCAGGGGTACAGGAAGACGCCGCCGCGCGTCAGGATGCGGTGCACGTCGGCCACCATGCTGGCCACCCAGCGCATGTTGAAGTCCTTGCCCCGCGGGCCTTCCCTGCCGGCCAGGCACTCGTCGATGTAGCGCTTCACCGGCGCGGCCCAGTGACGCATGTTCGACATGTTGATGGCGAATTCCTTCGTGTCCTCCGGAATCGACACCCCCGACTGCGTCAGCACCCACGAGCCGGTCTCGCGGTCGAGCGTGAACATCGCGACGCCGGAGCCGACCGTCAGCACCAGCACCGTCTGCGGGCCGTAGACGCAGTAGCCGGCCGCGGCCTGCTGCTTGCCCGGCTGCAGGAAGTCTTCCTCGGCGACGCCGCGCGTATGGCCGACCTTGCGCAGCACCGAAAAGATGGTGCCGATCGAGACGTTGACGTCGATGTTCGACGAGCCGTCGAGCGGGTCGAACAGCAGCAGGTACTCGCCCTGCGGATAGCGGTTGGGCACGACGTGGATCGAGTCCATCTCCTCGCTGGCCATCGCCGCGAGGTGGCCGCCCCATTCGTTGGCCTCGATCAGCACCTCGTTGGAGATGACGTCGAGCTTCTTCTGCACCTCGCCCTGCACGTTCTGCGTGCCGGCGGTGCCCAGCACTTCGCCGAGCGCGCCCTTGTTGACCGAGATGGCAATGCTCTTGCACGCGCGGGCGACGATCTCGAGCAGCAGGCGCAGCTGGCTCGGGATGTGGCCGTGCTCGCGCTGCTGCTCGACGAGGTACTGGGTCAGGCTGATGCGTTTCATGCGGCGGCAGGGGCAGGGGCGGGTTCGGGCGCCGATTCGAGGGCCTTGGTGACGATCTCGCGCACGTCCGGGCTCAAGTCGACCTTGGCCGCGACGCGGGCGATGGCTTCGCGGGCGGCGCCGCGCAGCGGCTCGGCGAGGTGGGTCCAGCGGTCCATCGCGCGGGCGATGCGCGAGGCGATCTGCGGATTGATCGCGTCCAGCTCGAGCACGCGGTCGGCCCAGAACACGTAGCCGGCAGCATCGCCGCGGTGGAAGGCGGCCGGGTTGCTGTGGCAGAACGCGCCGATCAGGCTGCGCGCGCGGTTCGGGTTCTTGAGCGTGAAGTCGGCATGCTTCATCAGCGCCTTGACGCGGCGGAATACGCTGCCGGCCTGTTCGCCGAGCGGCTCCGGCGCCATCGCCTGCAGCGAGAACCACTTGTCGATGACCAGCGCATCGTCGGCGAACAGCGCGTGGAAGTGGTCGAGCGCGGCCTCGGCGAGGTGCGAGTGCGCGACCACCAGCGCCTCCAGCGCGCCGAAGCGGTCGGTCATCTGGCCCGCGTCCTTCACGCGTTGGTAGGCGCGGCCCTGCCAGACCGGGTCGCCCATCTCCACCGCATGCAGCACCAGGTTGCGCAGCGCCAGGTTGGCCAGCGCGCGGCGGCCGGCCTGTTGCGCGTCGGGCCGGTAGCCTTCGCGCACCTGGTGCTGTTCCCAGGCCCAGACCCAGTCGGCATGCAGGCGCGCGGCGAGCTGCCGGCGCATCAGCTCGCGCACGACGTGGATGCGCTGCGGGTCGACGCTCGCGCACTGCTCGGCGACGTAGGCCTCGCTCGGCAGCGTCAGCACCAGTTCCTTGAACGCGGCGTCGAGCGACGGATGGCGCAGCACGCTGCGCATCGCCTCGATGAAGGCCTCGTCGAGCACGGCCTCCGACGCGCGGTGCTCGACCGCCTGCAGCATGCGGTTCAACGCCAAGCGCTGGCCGGCTTCCCAGCGGTTGAACGGGTCGTGGTCGTGCTTCAGCAGCTGCAGCAGCGATGCGTCGTCGAGCCCGTCGCGCAGCAGCACCGGCGCCGACAGCCCTCGCAGCAGCGAGGGCACCACCGGCACGTCGATGTTGACGAAGCGGAAGGCCTGCACGGTGTCGGTCAGCACCAGCACGCGCTCGGTGCCGGTCGGCGCGGTCTCGTCCTCCAGCTGCAGTGGCATCGCGCGGCCGGCGGCATCGACCAGGCCCATCGCGACCGGGATCACGTAGGCATGCTTGTCGGCCTGGCCGGGCGAGGGCGCCCAGGTCTGGCGCAAGGTCAGCGTGAAGGTCTGCGTCGGCGCGTCGAAGATGCCTTCGGCGTGCAGCGTCGGCGTGCCGGCCTGCGCGTACCAGCGCTTGAACTGCGTCAGGTGGGCGGCCAGCGCGCTGCCGGGGTTGGCGTCGGCGATGGCCTGCGCGAAGTCGTCGCAGGTCACGGCCTGGCCGTCGTGGCGCTGGAAGTACAGGTCCATGCCGCGGCGGAAGCCCTCGCGGCCGACCAGCGTGGCCATCATGCGCACGACCTCGGCGCCCTTCTCGTAGACCGTGGCGGTGTAGAAGTTGTTGATCTCGACGTAGCTGTCGGGGCGCACCGGGTGCGCCATCGCGCCGGCGTCCTCGGGGAACTGCGCGGCGCGCAGGCCGCGCACGTCGTCGATGCGGCGCACCGCGCGCGCCGACGGCGAGCCCGCCATGTCGGCCGAGAACTCCTGGTCGCGATAGACCGTCAGGCCTTCCTTCAGCGACAGCTGGAACCAGTCGCGGCAGGTGATGCGGTTGCCGGTCCAGTTGTGGAAGTACTCGTGACCGACGACGCTCTCGATGCCGAGGAAGTCGCTGTCGGTCGCGGTCGCGGGGCTGGCCAGGACGTACTTCGTATTGAAGATGTTCAGGCCCTTGTTCTCCATCGCGCCCATGTTGAAGTCGCCGACGGCGACGACCATGAAGCGCTCGAGGTCCAGCGACAGGCCGAAGCGGGCTTCGTCCCACGCCACCGACGCGATCAGCGAGTTCATCGCGTGTTCGGTCTTGTCGAGGTCGCCGCGGCGCACGTAGACCTGCAGCAGGTGGTCGCGGCCGGCGCGCGAGCGGATGCGCTGCTCGCGCGCGACGAGGTCGGCCGCGACCAGCGCGAACAGGTAGCTCGGCTTCGGGAAGGGGTCGTGCCACTTCGCGCAATGGCGGCCGCCGTCGAGGTCCTTCTGCTCGAGCAGGTTGCCGTTGGACAGCAGCACCGGGTACTTCGCCTTGTCCGCGCGCAGGGTCACCGTGTAGACCGCCATCACGTCCGGCCGGTCGAGGAAGTAGGTGATGCGGCGGAAGCCTTCGGCCTCGCACTGGGTGAAGAAGCCGCCGCCCGAGGTGTACAGGCCCGACAGCGCGGTGTTCTTCTCGGGCGAGATCGCGTTGCGGATCTCGAGGGTGAAGGCGGCATCGGCCGGCGGGTTGTCGATCACCAACTGGCCGGGCTCGTGGCGGAACGAGACGCTCTCGCCGTTGGCCAGCACGCGCAGCAGGTTGAGCTCCTCGCCGTCGAGCTTCAGCGGCTGGCCTTCGGGGGCCGACGCATTGCGCTCGATCTGCAGCTTGCTGGTGACGATCGTCTTGGCCGGATCGAGGTCGAAGGTGAGGTCGACGGAGCGGATCCAGAACGCCGGGGCCTGGTAGTCCTCGCGGCGGATCACGGTGGCGGGTCCTTCACGCATGGTGCTTGGTCTCCTTGGCGTCGCCCCGGGGGGGCCCGGTGGCGACTGGCTTCTTCTTCGGGCTGGACTTACAGGCCCTGCTTCAGGCTGGCCTCGATGAAGGCATCGAGGTCGCCGTCGAGGACCTTCTGCGTATTCGAGATCTCGACGTTGGTGCGCAGGTCCTTGATGCGGCTCTGGTCGAGCACGTAGCTGCGGATCTGGTGGCCCCAGCCGACGTCGGTCTTCGAGTCCTCGAGCTTCTGCTGCTCGGCCATCTGCTTGCGCATCTCGTGCTCGTACAGGCGCGAGCGCAGCATCTGCCAGGCCTCGTCGCGGTTGCGGTGCTGCGAACGGTCGTTCTGGCACTGCACGACGATGCCGGTCGGGATGTGCGTCAGCCGCACCGCCGAGTCGGTCTTGTTGATGTGCTGGCCGCCGGCGCCGGAGGCGCGGAAGGTGTCGGTGCGCACGTCCGCCGGGTTGATCTCGATCTCGATCGAGTCGTCGACCTCGGGGTAGACGAACAGGCTGGCGAAGGACGTGTGCCGGCCGCCCGACGAGTCGAACGGGCTCTTGCGCACCAGGCGGTGCACGCCGGTCTCGGTGCGCAGGTGGCCGAAGGCGTAGTCGCCCTCGACCTTCAGCGTGGCCGAGCGGATGCCGGCGACGTCGCCCTCGGTCTCTTCCATCACTTCGGTCTTGAAGCCCTTGCGCTCGCAGTACTTCAGGTACTGGCGCAGCAGCATGCTGGCCCAGTCGCAGGCTTCGGTGCCGCCGGCGCCGGCCTGGATGTCGATGAAGCAGTTCGACGGGTCCGCCGGGTTGCTGAACATGCGCCGGAACTCGAGCTGCTCGACGGTCTCGCGCAGCGCGTGGGCCTCGGCCTCGATCGCCGCCAGGCCGTCGAAGTCCTCGTCGGCCTTCGACATGTCGTACAGCTCGATGTTGTCGGCGAGGTTGCTGGCCAGGTGGTCGATGGTCTCGACGACGGTTTCCAGCGACTTCTTCTCGCGGCCCAGCTCCTGGGCCCGCTTGGGTTCATTCCACACGCTCGGGTTCTCGAGCGCGGCGTTGACTTCGTTCAGCCGCAGCGATTTGCGGTCGTAGTCAAAGATACCCCCGGAGCTGCTCGGTACGGGCGCTCAGATCGGCGAGCAGCGAGCCGATGGCGTTGACGCGTTCGATGTCCATGGTCTTGTCATTGGCGGAAAGCAAGAATTCTCGCATGGGGCTCCGGAGCGCCGACCCGGGCCCGGCCGGTGTCTTTCGCTGCACTGCATCTACGGGTTTGCCTGCCCCGAGCTTCACCGGAGCCGTGTCGGATTGTCAGAAAGTCGTAAGCGAGCGGGTCGACCCTGCGGCCAACCTTACAGGAGGCTGTCGCGTGCTGCTGCTGGTGTCTTCGGTCAAGCTGGTCGCGGAGATCGCGTTGATGGCGCTGATCGGGCAATGGTTGCTCGGGCTGCTGGCCGGGGCCCGGCGCGACACGAACTTCTTCTACCAGCTGCTGCAGACGCTGACCTCGCCGTTCGTCAAGCTTGCGCGCATGCTGTCGCCGCGCATCGTGCTGGACCGCCACGTGCCGCTGGTGGCGTTCCTGCTGCTGTCCTTCGCCTGGCTGGTCGCGACCATCACACGGGTCTCGATCTGCCTTCAGATCGGAGTCGAACAATGTCGATGAGGGACCAGGGCGGACTCGCCCATGTCGTGGCCAGGCTGCAGGCGATGGGCTGGCTGCTGGCCGGCCGGCCGGAGCAGGCGTGCGCGGTCTTCGACCGCATGCTGCAGGCGTGGCCGCAGGATGCCTATGCGCTGGCCAGCCGCGCGCACGTGCATGCCCAGGCCGGGCGCCGCGAAGCGGCGATCGCCGATGCGCAGGCGCTGGTGCACCACCATCCGCGGCGCAGCGCCGCCGACTGGTTTAACCTGGCCTACCTGCTGGAAGACGTGGGTCGCCTCGACGAGGCCGAGGCCGCGTTCCGGAGCGCGGTGGCGCTCGACCCCAAGCTCGACCGCGCCTGGTACGGCCTCGGCCTGACGCTGATCCGCCAGCAGCGCTACGACGACGCCATCGCGGCGCTGAAGCGCAACACCGAACTGCAACCCATGAGTCCCTACGGCTGGTACCAGCTGGCCCGGGTGCACATGGATCGTCACGAGCCCGAGGAGACGCGCCGGATCATCCGGCATCTCCAGGGCTTCGAGCCCAAGGTCGCCGCGCAACTGCAGCGCGAGACCGGGCTGCAGCCGTGACGGCAGCTTGAGGCGCGCTGACCGCCTGTTCCGGGTGTCGCGGGGGCCCGCAGAGCCTTGCGACGAGTTCGTTCAACCAACGAGGCGACTGCAATGCAACTGACAGAGAAGCACCGCCAGTACTGGTCGAAGAACCTGCGGATCACCGCGATTCTTCTGGCCATCTGGTTCGTCGTGACGTTTGTCGTCGGGTACTTCGCCCGCGAGCTGAGCTTCACGTTCTTTGGCTGGCCGTTCAGCTTCTGGGTCGGCGCCCAGGGTGCGCTGATCGTGTACTGCCTGATCATCTGGTACTACGCGCGGTACATGAACCGGCTGGACCAGGAACACGGCGTTGCCGAGGAGGAATGACATGGCAGGCGCATTCGAATCCGGCATCAGCAGCAAGCCGACCGACAACAGGGCGTTCAAGGCGCAGCTGAACAAGGTCTACACCTGGTACACCGGCGGCTTCATCGCCTTCATCGTCGTGCTCGGCGTGCTCGAGCAGATGGGGCTGCCGCGACAGTGGATCGGCTTCATCTTCCTGATCGCCACCGTGGCGCTGTATGCCGGCATCGGCATCATGAGCCGCACCACCGACGCCGCGGAGTACTACGTCGCCGGCCGGCGCGTGCCGGCGGTCTACAACGGCATGGCCACCGGCGCCGACTGGATGAGCGCAGCGTCGTTCATCGGCATGGCCGGCACCCTGTACCTCACGGGTTATGGGGGCCTCGCCTTCATCATGGGCTGGACCGGCGGCTACTGCCTGGTGGCGCTGTTCCTCGCGCCCTACCTGCGCAAGTTCGGCCAGTTCACCATCCCTGACTTCCTGGGCGCGCGCTTCGAGGGCAACCTGCCGCGCTTCATCGGCATCGTCGCGGCGATCCTGTGCTCGTTCACCTATGTGGTGGCGCAGATCTACGGCGTGGGCCTGATCACCGCGCGTCTGTCGGGTCTGGCGTTCGAGGTCGGGATCTTCGTCGGCCTGGGCGGCATCCTGGTGTGCTCGTTCCTCGGTGGCATGCGTGCGGTCACCTGGACGCAGGTGGCGCAGTACATCATCCTGATCATCGCGTACCTGGTGCCGGTGGTCTGGCTGTCGGTCAAGCAGACCAGCGTGCCGATCCCGCAGGCGGTCTACGGCTTCCAACTGCAGAAGGTGACCGAAGCCGAGAAGAAGCTGATCGACGATCCGAAGGAAAAGGAAGTCATCGCGGCATTCAAGGCGCAGGCCGACGGCTTCGCCGCGAAGCTGAAGGACATTCCGACGGCGCTCGAGGCGGACCGCGCGGCGGCCCAGAAGAAGGTCGAAGATCTGAAGGCTGCCAACGCACCGGCGGCCGACGTGCAGGCGGCCGAGAAGGCGCTCGCCGCGGTGCCGGCCGATCCGGCCGCTGCCAAGAAGGCCTGGGAGGCCGGGCAGAAGGCGGCCGCCGACCGGGCCAAGCCGCTGGCAGGCATGCCGCGCCACGCGCAGCAGTACGCCGGCGACCCGAACGGCGACGAGAAGGCGAAGAAGACCTACGACGAGTCCCGGCGCAACTTCCTCGCGCTGGTGTTCTGTCTGATGGTCGGCACCGCTGCGCTGCCGCACATCCTGATGCGCTACTACACGACGCCGTCGGTGAAGGAGGCGCGCGAGTCGGTCACCTGGAGCCTGTTCTTCATCTTCCTGCTGTACTTCACCGCGCCGGCACTCGCGGTGCTGGTGAAGTACGAGGTGTTCACCGTGCTGGTGGGCACGCCGTTCGACAAGCTGCCGGAATGGATCGCCGCGTGGAACCGGGTCGACCCGGCGCTGCTGTCGGTGGTCGACATCAACAAGGACGGCATCTTCCAGCTCGGCGAGATGAAGATCGGCGGCGACATCATCGTGCTGGCGACGCCGGCGATCGGTGGTCTGCCGTACGTGATCTCGGGCATGGTGGCGGCCGGCGGCCTCGCCGCGGCGCTGTCCACCGCCGACGGCCTGCTGCTGACGATCGCCAACGCGCTGTCGCACGACCTGTACTACAAGATGATCGACCCGAACGCTCCGACGAGCCGCCGCGTGGCGATCTCGAAGGCGCTGCTGCTGGTCGTTGCGCTGGCCGCGGCCGGCGTCGCGGCCCAGAAGCCGGCCGACATCCTGTTCCTGGTCTCGGCCGCGTTCTCGTTCGCGGCGGCGTCGTTCTTCCCGGCGCTGGTGCTCGGCATCTTCTGGAAGCGCGCCAACAAGTGGGGGGCCTCGCTGGGCATGATCGCCGGCCTGGGCACGACCTTCTACTACATGGCGACGACGCAGCCCTGGATGCGCAGCATCTTCGGCGTCACCTCGCCGGTCGAGCTGTGGTGGGGCATCCAGCCGATCTCGGCGGGCCTGTTCGGGGTGCCGGTCGGCTTCGCGGTGATCATCATCGTGAGCCTGCTGACCGGGGCGCCGCGCAAGGACACTCAGGAGCTCGTCGAGCACGTGCGCTACCCGAACCTGAAGCTGAGCTGATCGCCGTTTCCGGCTGATCGCAGGGGCCGCGTCCGTCGGGCGCGGCCCCTTTCGCTTGCGCAGGCCCCATGCGAAGATGGCCACTGCCCGCTGGCCAACGACAGGTCGAACCCGTGAGCCCCGTGCAAACCATCCGCCGCATCGGCTTCCGCAAGTGGTATGAGCGCGAGTTGCTGCGCAGCCACGCGAACCTGGTGCTGTTGCTGCTGTCCGCAATCGGGCTGCTCACCGCCGCCGAGATCTACGACCGGCGTATCGCCCTGTCCGACCAGTTGCAGGTGCTGGCCTGCGCGGCGGCCAGTGCGGCGATCGGCCTGCACGCGCTGCGCCGCTATCTCTACCTGCTGAACCACGCGGAGTTCGTCGCCGACCAGGCGGTCTGCGGGCGCTGCGAGCGCTATGCATCGTTCGACTCGGTCGACGAAGGCGCGACGCCTGCGGAGCTCAACGTCTGCTGCAGGCACTGCCGCCACGAGTGGGTGATCCGGCTCTGAGAAGCCGCCCGCGGCGGCTCCAGCGCGGCGCGGCCTGTGTCGATTTGCACGACCAGCCGGCGGCCGGCGCTGCACGGGTGCTGCACGGGCGTCAGCAGGGAGTAAGCTCGGCCGCCTCTCCCCATCCGAAGCCATGCCGACCATCTACGTCAAGACGGCCGACGGCCAGAACGAGATCGAGACCCGCGCCCGTCGCCTGTCGCCGCGGCTGCGCTCGGCGCTGATCCTCGTCGACGGCAAGCGCTCCGACACCGAGCTCTCCAAGCTGATCCAGCAGCATGACGAGACGCTGCAGGCGCTGCTGGACGCCGGCTTGATCCAGGCCGTGGCCGCTGCGCCCTCGCGCACTGCCACAGCCGAAGCGGCGCCGTCCCCGGCGCCGGCGCCGGCGCCGGCACCGACGAAGCCCGCCGCGGCGCCAGCGCAGGCCGACCTGTCGACGCGCCGCCGCGAAGCCGTGCGCGCGGTCAATGACCTGCTCGGCCCGGCCGCCGAGACGCTCGCGCTCAAGATCGAACGGGCGACGAACGACGAGCAGTTCCGCGAAGCGCTCGAACGCGCGGTCACCTACATCGCCAACGCGCGCGGTGGCGGACCGGCGGCGCAGTTCGCCGCGCGTTTCCTGCCGCCGGCCGCCTGAAGACGCGGTCCCGGGGCCTAAGATCGGCGGCGCCCAGGGAGCCCGCCGATGAGCGATCAGCCACCGCCAGTTGACGATGACCCCGCTGCCGGGGCGCCCCCGCCGGCGGCCTCGCAATGGCTCGCCGAGCAGTCGCTCGAAGCGCCGCTTGGCGGGCTGCCGCGCCGGCCGCCGCTGCAGTGCCGTGCGTCGACCCCGCTGGGCGATGCGCTGCGGCAGATGGACGAACGCCGCGTCGGCTCGGTGCTGGTTGCCGACGACGCCGGCGTGCTGCAGGGCATCCTGACGCGCCACGACGTGCTGTCGCGCGTGACCTTGCCGCAGCGCCGCCTCGACGAACCGATCGGTGCGGTGATGAGCACGCCGGTGCTCAGCCTGGCGGCCGAGGCCAGCCTGCAGGACGCGGCGCTGCTGATGCTGCGCCACGGCATCCGCCACGTGCCGGTGACCGAAGACGGTCGCGTGATCAACGTGGTGTCCGAGCGCGACCTGTTCGCGCTGCAGCGGCTGTCGCTGCGCCACCTCAGTGCCGAGCTGCGCACCGCACCGGACCTCGCGGCGCTGCAGGCAGGCGCCGCGCACATCCGCGGCCTCGCGCACAACCTGCTGCAGCAGGGCGTGCAGGCGCGCCAGCTGACCGAGCTGATCAGCCACCTGAATGACCTGCTGACCGAACGCCTCGTGGTCCTCGAGGCGCAGCGCGCCGGGCTCAACCTGGCCCGCGCCTGCTGGCTGGCCTTCGGTTCGGAAGGCCGCAGCGAGCAGACCATCGCCACCGACCAGGACAACGGCCTGGTGCTCGATGCGTCGGTCGACGACGCGGAGCATGCGCGCTGGCTCGCCTTCGGGCAGGCGGTGAACCGCGGGCTCGATGCCTGCGGCTATCCGCTGTGCAAGGGCGGCGTGATGGCCGGCAACGCCGACTGCTGCCTGACGCAGCCGCGCTGGCTCGACCGCTTCGGCCACTGGATCCTGCACGGCGCGCCGGAGGACCTGCTGAACGCCAGCATCTACTTCGATCTGCGGCCGCTCGCCGGCAATACGGCGCTGGCCCAGCCGCTGCGCGAGCTGATCGTGCGCGAGGGCCGCCGCACGCCGCGTTTTTGCAAGCAGCTGGCGGACAACGCGCTGCAGCGTCGCGTGCCGCTGAACTGGCGCGGCGCGATCGCGACGGCCACCGTCGATGGCCGCGAGACGCTGGACCTGAAGCTGCAGGGCACCGCGATCTTCGTCGACGCGGCGCGGCTGTATGCGCTGGCGCAGGGCGTGGCCGAGACCAATACCCGGCTGCGCCTGGCGGCGGTGGCGCCGCTGCTGCATGCCGAGCCGCGCGAGGCCGACGCCTGGATCGGCGCCTTCGAATGCCTGCAGGCGCTGCGGCTGCGCGTGCAGGTGGGCGCCGCACCCGATGCGCCGCCCAACCTGCTCGACGTCGGCGCGCTCAACGACATGGACCGCCCGATGCTGCACGAGGCGCTGCGTGTCGCGCGCCGGCTGCAGCAGCGCATCGAGCTCGACCACGGCCGTTGAGCGCGGCCGCCGCGGCGATCAGAATGGGCCACCGCGCGGCACGCACGACGAGGGGACCGGGATGAGACACCGCGTGATCCAGGCGCAGCGCCTGGTCGGGCTGTTCCTGCTCGGCTGGCTGCTGTTCAGCTATCCGCTGCTGGCGCTGTTCAACGGCGGCGGCGCGGTGTTCGGCATCCCGCTGCTCTATGCCTACCTGTTCGGCGCCTGGGCGCTGCTGATCGCGCTGATGGCACTCGCTGCCCAGCGCAACGGATGACCCGCTGATCCGCCATGCTGCTCGGCGGCGTCATCCTGCTCGTCTCGTTCGCCTACCTGGGCGTGCTGTTCGCGGTCGCCTATTACGGCGACCGGCGCGCCGACCAGGGCCGCTCGATCATCGACAACCCGACCATCTACGCGCTGTCGATGGCGGTCTACGCGACCTCGTGGACCTTCTACGGCAGCGTCGGCCGGGCGGCCAATTCCGGCGTCGGCTTCCTGCCGATCTACCTCGGGCCGACGCTGATGGCCGCGCTGTGGTGGCTGGTGCTGCGCAAGATGATCCGCATCAGCAAGGTCAACCGCATCACGTCGATCGCCGACTTCATCGCCGCGCGCTACGGCAAGAGCAGCCTGCTCGGCGGGCTGGTCACGGTGATCGTGATGGTGGGCATCATCCCGTACATCGCGCTGCAGCTGAAGGCGGTGTCCAACACCTTCGAGGTGCTGCTGCAGTACCCCGAGGTGATCGCGCCGCTGAAGGGCCAGGCGGTGGTCTGGTACCGGGACACGGCGCTGTACGTCGGGCTGCTGCTGGCGGCATTCACCATCGTCTTCGGCACGCGCCACCTCGACGCCACCGAGCGCCACGAGGGCATGGTGGCGGCGATCGCCTTCGAGTCGGTGGTCAAGCTGTGCGCCTTCCTCGCGGTGGGTCTGTTCGTCACCTTCTGGCTCTACGACGGCTTCGGCGACCTGTTTGCCCGCGCTGCGGCGCTGCCGAACGCCGCGCGGCTGCTGCACATGCCCGACACGGCGGCGGGCTGGGGCGCGTGGAGCGCGCTGACCGTGCTGTCGATGATGGCGATCCTGTTCCTGCCGCGCCAGTTCCAGATCAGCGTGGTCGAGAACGTCAACGAGCACCACCTGTCGAAGGCGGCGTGGCTGTTCCCGGCCTACCTGCTGGCGATCAACGTCTTCGTGCTGCCGATCACCTTCGCCGGGCTGCTGCAGTTCGCGCCCGGGCAGGTCAACGCCGACATCTTCGTGCTCGCGCTGCCGATGGCGCACCAGCAGGAAGCCCTGGCGCTGCTGGTGTTCATCGGCGGGCTGTCCGCGGCCACGGGCATGGTGATCGTCGAGACCATCGCGCTGTCGACGATGATCTGCAACGACCTCGTGATGCCGGTGCTGCTGCGCTGGCGTGCGCTGGCGCTGTCGCGCGCGGCGGACCTGTCGGGGCTGCTGCTGGGCATCCGCCGCGGCGCGATCGTGCTGATGACGATGCTCGGCTACGCCTACTACCGCACCGCGGGCGAAGCGCACGCGCTGGTCTCGATCGGGCTGGTGTCCTTCGTCGCGGTGGCGCAGTTCGCGCCGGCGATGCTGGGCGGCATGTACTGGAAGCAGGGCACCTACGCCGGCGCGATGACCGGCTTGTCGCTGGGCTTCGCGCTGTGGCTGTACACGCTGCTGCTGCCGTCGTTCGCGAAGTCGGGCTGGCTGCCGCTGTCCTTCGTCGAGCAGGGGCCGCTCGGCATCGCGCTGCTCAAGCCGCTGGCCCTGTTCGGGCTGGCGGGGCTGGACGACATCACGCATGCGCTGTTCTGGAGCATGCTGGCCAACGTCGGCGGTTACGTCGCGGTGTCGCTGCTCGGCCGGCAGAGCATCGGCGACCACGCGCAGGCGCTGCTGTTCGTCGACGTCTTCAAGGTCGCCGGCCGCGGCTCCAGCCTGTGGCGCGGCAGCGCGTCGATCGACGAGGTCATCACGCTGGTCGGCCGCTTCATCGGCCCGGAGCGCGCCGAGGAGGAGTTCGCCGACTACGCGCGGCGCCACGGCCGCAAGGCCGCGCGCGAGCTGGTGCCCGATGCCGACCTGGTGCACTTCGCGCAGAACCTGCTGGCCGGCGCGATCGGCGCCGCCTCGGCGCGGGTGATGCTGGCATCGGTGGTGCAGGAGGAACCGCTGTCGATGGACGAGGTGCTCGACATCCTCGACGAGGCTTCGCAGGTCATCGCCTACAGCCGCCAGCTCGAGCAGAAGTCGCGCGAGCTGCAGGCCGCGACCACCGAGCTGCGTGCGGCCAATGCGCGCCTGCAGGAGCTCGACCGGCTGAAGGACGACTTCATCTCCACCGTCACCCACGAGCTGCGCACGCCGCTGACCTCGATCCGCGCGTTCTCCGAGATCCTGCACAACGACCCGCGGCTGGAACTGGAGAAGCGCCGCCAGTTCATCGGCATCATCGTCAAGGAGAGCGAGCGCCTGACGCGGCTGATCAACCAGGTGCTCGACCTGGCGAAGCTGGAGTCCGGCAAGGCCGAGTGGCATCCGACGGAAGTGGACCTGAAGGAAGTCGTCGAGGACGCGGTGTCCACGACGAGCCAGCTGCTGTCGGAGCAGCGCATCGAGCTGCAGCTCGACCTGCCCGCCGCGGTGCCGCGCGTGCAGGCCGACCGCGACCGGCTGCTGCAGGTGATGCTGAACCTGCTGTCGAACGCGGCGAAGTTCTGCGACCGCGCGTCCGGCCGCATCGGCGTGCGCCTGCAGGTGCTGCCGCAGGCGCTGCAGATCGACGTGCACGACAACGGCCCCGGCATCGCCGCGGCGGACCACGACAGCATCTTCGAGAAGTTCCGCCAGGTCGGCGATGCGCTGACCGGCAAGCCGCAGGGCACCGGCCTGGGCCTGCCCATCAGCCGCCAGATCGTCGAGCACTTCGGCGGCCGGCTGTGGGTGGCCAGCGCGCCAGGGCAAGGGGCCACCTTCAGCTTCACCCTGCCTCGCGCGCGGACACCCGCCGCGCAGACGGCCGCCGCATGATGCAGACCGACATGAAACGCACCATCCTGATCGCCGACGACGAGCCGAACATCGTCCTCTCGCTGGAGTACCTGCTGCAGCGCGAGGGTTTCGAGGTGCTCGTCGCGCGCGACGGCCAGGAAGCGCTGGACGCGGTGGCGCGGCATCGGCCCGACCTGGTGCTGCTGGACGTGATGCTGCCGCGACTCAGCGGCTACGAGGTCTGCCAGCGCCTGCGCGAGGACCCCGCGCTGGCCGGGCTGCGTATCGTGATGCTGACGGCCAAGGGGCGCGAGGGCGAGGTCAGCAAGGGCCTCGCGCTCGGTGCCGACGTCTACGTGACCAAGCCGTTCTCGACGCGCGAGCTGCTGGCGACGATCCAGTCGCAGCTCGGCGGCACGCCGGCCGCCTGACCGCCGAACGATGCGGCTTCGCACCAAATCGCTGCTGTGGCTGCTGGCCGCCTGGATGCTCGTGGTGGGCGCTGCCGGCGTGGTCGCGCTCGGCCTGTGGGCCGACCTCGACGCCGCCGAACGCGCCGCCGTCGCGGCGCTGCTCGGGCAGCCGCAGCGCATCGGGTTGCTTCTGCTGGCCGCGCTGGCGCTGCCGCTGCTGCTGTGGGCCGGCCTGCGGCCGTTCATCGCGGCCTATCCCGCGCGCGCGCTGAAGCTCGCCGAACAGCTGCAGGTGATCGCCGGACCGCACCGCGGCCTGCGCATCGAGGCCGGCGGCGCCACCGAGATGGCCCGGCTGGCCACCGAGATCAACGCCTTCGCCGATGCCGCGGCCACGCTGGGCGAGGGCGTGGAGGCGCGGGTCGCGGCGGCCAACGCGCGGCTCGAGCGGGAGAAGAACCGCCTCGCCGCGCTGATGTCGGAGCTGGCACAGGCGGTGCTCGTATGCAATCCGCAAGGCCAGGTGCTGCTCTACAACGATGCCGCCAGCCGGCTGCTGACCGGCGGCTCGGGGCTGCCGCTCGGCCTCGGCCGCTCACTTCTGGCGATACTCGATCGGCGCCCCGTCGAGCACGCGATGGCCGAGCTGCAGCGGCGGCTCGAACGTGGCGGCGAACCGCCGGTCGTGCGTTTCGTCACCGCCCGCGCGGGCCACCTGCTGCGCGCGCAGGCCGCGCCGGTGCTCGATCCGGCCGGCGGGCTCGACGGTATCGTGCTGGTGCTGGAGGACATCACGCGCACCGTCGAGCGCCACAGCCGGCTCGACCGCCTGCTGCTGCAACTGACCGAGGGCAGCCGCGCGTCCGTCGCGAACATCCGCGCGGCGGCGGAAACGGTCGCGCAGTTTCCAGACATGGACAGCCGGCAGCGCGAGCGCTTCCACGCGGTGATCCGCGACGAAGCCGAGGGCCTGTCGCGGCGCATCGACGAGGCGCTCGTGCGCGGCCCGGAGCCGGCGGCATCGCCCTGGCCGCTCGAGGACGTGCTGGCCGCCGACCTGCTCGAGGCCTTGCGCCGCAACCTGGCGGCCAGCCTGGGACTGAACGCGCGCATCGAGGGCGACGCGGAGCCGGCGTGGCTGGAGGCGGACAGCCATGCGCTGGTGCGCGCGTTGACCGACCTGGCCGACCGCATCGCCGCCGTGCGCGACCTGACGGCGCCGGTGCTGGAGGCGACCCGGATCGGCCATTTCGTGCGCTTGATGCTGCGCTGGCCGGGTCCGGCGCTCGACGACCACCAGATCGAGGAGTGGACGCAGCAGGCCTTCGACGCGGCGGCGCCGGTGCCCGGGCGGCGGCTGAAGGACGTGCTCGAGCAGCATCGCGCCGAGCTGTGGTGCCAGGCCGACCGGCGCGCCGGCGTCAGCCGGCTGTGCCTGCAGCTGCCGGCGCTGCTGCGCGAGGCCGCGGCGCCCGTCGCCGCGCCGGCGTCCGGCCGCCCCGTGTACTACGACTTCGACCTGTTCGATCGCCCGGGCCAGCCCACCGCGCTCGACCAGCGGCCGCTGGCCGCGCTGGCCTACACCGTGTTCGACACCGAGACCACCGGGCTCGACCCGTCGGGCGGCGACGAGATCATCTCGATCGGCGCGGTGCGCATCGTCAACGGCCGCCTGCTGCGGCACGAGTGCTTCGACCAGCTGGTCGACCCGCGCCGCGCCATCTCCGCCGAGGCCCGGCGCGTGCATGGCATCGACGACGCGATGCTCGCCGGCCAGCCGCCGATCGACCAGGTGCTGCCCGCCTTCCATGCCTTCGCCGAGGACAGCGTGCTGGTCGCCCACAACGCGGCCTTCGACCTGCGTTTCCTTCAGCTGAAGGAAGCGGCCACCGGCGTGCGCTTCGAGCAGCCCGTGCTCGATACGCTGCTGCTGTCGGCGGTGGCGCATGCCGGCCATGCGGATGCCGAGCACCGGCTCGAGGCGATCGCGGCGCGCCTGGGCGTGCCGGTGGTCGGGCGGCACAGTGCGCTGGGCGATGCGATCGTCGCCGCCGAGGTGCTGCTGAAGCTGCTGCCGCTGCTGGCCGCGCAAGGCATCCGCACGCTGGGCGACGCGCGCGCCGCGTCGCAGCGCACCGCCTACGCCAAGCTGAGCTACTGAGCCTGCACGGCCGCGCGAAGGGCGCGCGCCCCCCTCGGAGGGCGCGCAGCGCCTAGGGGGCGGCACGATCCCAGAAGGCTTCCATCAGCGCGCCCAGCGCCTGCGGCTGGTCGTGGTGCAGCATGTGGCCGGCGTCCTCGATCACCGCGCGCTCGAGCGTCGGCACGACGCCCAGGCGCGCATCGAACTCGCTGCGCGGATAACGGTCGGCCCAGCCCGCCGGAATGCGCGTGTCGCGGCCCTCGACCCACAGCACCGGAGCCTCGATGCGCCGCCACATCGCCACCGCCTCGGCGGCACGGTAGGGCACCGGGTTGATGCGCTTGTGCGCCGCATCGGCCAGCAGACGCCAGCGGCCGTGCGCATCGGGCGCCGCCCAGTGCGTCGCGAGCCACGCGGCCCGCTCCGGCGCGAGCCGCGGATTGGTCTGGCGCAGGCGCTCGGCCACCGCCGCGGCGCTGTCGTAGTCCCGCAGCTGCGCCGGCGCCTTCAGCTCGTCGAGCCAGCGCGCCAGGCGCTCGGGCGCGGCGTCGGCCGGCGTGTCGGGCAGGCCGAAGCCCTCCAGGTTCACCAGGCGCCGGACGCGTTGTGGCCGCACGCCCGCATAGGCCATCACGACGTTGCCGCCCATGCTGTGGCCGGCCAGGTCGACCGGCACCTCGGGCGACAGCGCGTCGAGCAGCGCGTCGAGGTCGCCGACGTAGTCCGGGAACCAGTAGGCATCGACCGGCGGCGTCACGCTGCCGCCGAAGCCGCGCCAGTCGGCGGCCAGCACCGGCCGGTCCGCGTCCAGCGCATCGACGACGAACTGGAACGACGCGGCCACGTCCATCCAGCCGTGCATCAGCACGCGCAGCGGTCGTTCGCGCGTCGCGCGCTGCAGGTCGCCCCACAGCAGCGCATGCACGCGGATGCCGCGCAGGTCAAGGTGCAGGCTGGTCGCCGCGCGGACGGGCTGGTAGGCAATCGTCATGAGATGCACTCTAGCAACGCCTGTCCGGTCCGCCGCCGTCGGCGTCGGGTGGCATCGGCCCGGTGCCAGAATCGGCCATGGCTTCCTTCTCCCTCCGTGCGGCCGAGCCGCGAGACGTGCCGGCCATCGTCGGCCTGATCGGCGAGCTCGCCGAGTTCGAACACCTGACGCACCTGATGGTGGCCACGCCCGAGGCGCTGGCGCCGCACCTGTTCGGCGAACGCCCGGCCGCGCAGGCCTGGGTGGCCGAGGTCGAGGGCCGGGTGGTCGGCTTCGCGCTGTGCTTCGTCAACTTCTCGACCTTCCTCGCCAAGCCGGGGCTGTACCTCGAGGACCTGTACATCCAGCCGGCCTACCGCAGCTTGGGCATCGGCAAGGCGCTGTTGACACATCTCGCCGCGGTGGCGGTCGAGCGCGGCTACGGCCGCTTCGAATGGTGCGTGCTCGACTGGAATCAGAACGCGATCCGCTTCTACGAGAAGATGGGCGCGACGATGCTGCCCGAGTGGCGCCTGTGCCGCGTCACCGGCGACGCGCTGACGAAGTTCGGCGACGCCACGTCGACATGAAGCCGCGCGCCGTGGCCGCCGGTCATCGCGCGGACAACCACGCCGCGCTGCACGCCGGCTTCCGCTGGCAGGTGCCGGCGGACTTCAACATCGCCGAGGCCTGCTGCACCCGCTGGGCGCGCAAGCATCCCGAAGCGGTGGCGATCCGCTGGCAGCACGAGAACGGCGACCGCGCGCGCTTCAGCTACCTCCAGCTGCACGACGCGGCCGACCGCCTCGCCGCCGCGCTGCGCGGCCTCGGCGTGCAGCGTGGCGACCGCGTCGCCATCGTGATGCCGCAGCGTTTCGAGACCGCGGTCGCTCACATCGCGGTCTATCGGCTCGGCGCGATCGCGATGCCGCTGTCGATGCTGTTCGGCCCCGACGCGCTGGCCTACCGGCTCGAGCACAGCGAGTCGCGCGTCGCGCTGGCCGACGAAAGCGCCATCGATGCGCTGTTGGCCGCGCGCGCGTCGTGTCCGGCGCTGCAGCACATCGTGGCCTGCGGCGCGGCGGCAGCCCGGGGCGACCATGACTGGACCGCGCTGCTGGCCGCGCAGCGCGGCGGCTTCGATGCGGTGAAGACCAGCGCCGACGATGCCGCGGTGCTGATCTACACCAGCGGCACCACCGGCCCGCCCAAGGGTGCGCTGATCCCGCACCGCGCGCTGATCGGCAACCTGACCGGCTTCGTCTGCAGCCACAACTGGTTCCCGCATGTCGCGGCGCCCGCCGCCGAGCCGGTGTTCTGGAGCCCGGCGGACTGGGCGTGGACCGGCGGCCTGATGGATGCGCTGCTGCCGACGCTGTACTTCGGCCGCACCATCGTCGGTTACCAGGGGCGCTTCCAGCCCGAGACGGCGTTCGAGCTGATGGCGGACCACCGGGTCACGCACACCTTCCTGTTCCCGACCGCGCTGAAGGCGATGATGAAGGCGGTGCCGCAGCCGCGCGCGCGGTACGCGCTGCAGCTGCAGTCGATCATGAGCGCCGGCGAGGCGGTCGGCGATGCGGTGTTCGCCTACTGCCGCGATCAGCTCGGCGTCATCGTCAACGAGATGTTCGGCCAGACCGAGATCAACTACGTCGTCGGCAACTGCGGCCGGCATCTCGATGCGCAGGGCCGCTGGCAGCCCGGCTGGCCGGCGCGCCCCGGCAGCATGGGCCGCGCCTATCCGGGCCACCGCATCGCGGTGATCGACGACGAGGGCCGCGAATGCCCGCGTGGCACACCCGGCGACGTCGCGGTGCACCGCCACGACGTGCAGGGCGATCCCGACCCGGTGTTCTTCCTCGGCTACTGGCGCAATCACGACGCGACGCGCGCGAAGTACACCGACGACGGCTGGTGCCGCACCGGCGACACCGCGGTGATGGATGAAGACGGCTACCTCTGGTACCAGGGGCGCAGCGACGACGTGTTCAAGGCCGCCGGCTACCGCATCGGCCCGAGCGAGGTCGAGAACTGCCTCGTCAAGCACCCCGCGGTGGCCAATGCCGCGGTGGTGCCCAAGCCCGACGCCGCGCGTGGCGCGGTGGTCAAGGCCTATGTCGTGCTGGCGCCCGGTTTCGTCGCCGACGACGCGCTCGTCGACGCGCTGCAGCAGCACGTCAAGGGCCGGCTCGCGCCCTACGAGTACCCGAAGGAGATCGAGTTCATCGCCGCGCTGCCGATGACCACCACCGGCAAGGTGCAGCGCCGCGTCCTGCGGCTGCAGGAAGAGCAGCGCGCGCGCGACGCCGCCAACCGCCTCCCGACCTGACATCGTTTCGACATCCCGCATGAACCCGCTGATCTCCGCCACCGACCTGAAGACCCTGCTGCAATCCGGTGCCGACGTGCTGGTCTGCGACTGCAGCTTCGACCTCGCCAATCCCGCGGCCGGCGCGCTGGCCTTCGCCGCCGGCCACATTCCGGGCGCGGTCTACCTGCACCTCGACGACGACCTGTCCGCACCGAAGACCGGCCGCAACGGCCGCCATCCGCTGCCCGACCGCGCCGGCTTCGCGCAGCGCCTGGCGTCGATCGGCCTGCGCGAGGGCACGACGGTGATCGCCTGCGATGCGCAGGGCGGCGCCTACGCTTCGCGGCTGTGGTGGATGCTGCGCTGGATCGGCCATGCGGCCGTGCGCGTGCTCGATGGCGGCCTGCCGGCGTGGCGTGCCGCGGGCGGGGCGATCGAGACCGGGCCGGCGGCGGCACGGCCGGCCGGCGCCGTGGCATTGAAGCCGTCGCTCGTCGAAGCGGTCGACTACGCCGCGCTGCGCGAGTCGCTCGGCAGCGGCCGCGAGCTGATCGTCGACGGCCGCGCCGCCGACCGCTTCCGCGGCGAGAACGAGACCATCGACCCGGTGGCCGGCCACATCCCCGGCGCGGCGAACCGCCCGTTCCGCGACAACCTCGCGGCCGACGGCACGTTCAAGCCGGCCGCGCAGTTGCGTGCCGAGTGGCAGGCGGTGATGGGCGGCCGCGCGCCGGGCGAGCTGGTGCAGCACTGCGGCTCGGGCGTGACCGCCTGCCACAACCTGCTGGCGATGGAGGCCGCGGGCCTGCCCGGTTCGAAGCTCTACCCCGGCTCGTGGAGCGAGTGGATCGCGCAGCCGGGCGCGCCGATCGCGGTCGGCGCGTGATCGCGGCGGGCCCAACGGGCCTCAGCAGCCGGTGACCAGCCGCGGCGTCGGCCGCGTACTTTGGTTGAACGGATTCAGCTGTGCCTCGCGCGCCTGGCGGGCGACGACGCAGTCCTTGCCCCGCTGGAAGCGCCGCGTGCCGTCGGGTTCGGTGCTTTCGCGCAGGCGCAGGTCGGTGCCGATCGCCTGCGCCAGGCGCTCGTCGCCCGACAGCGGGGCGCTGCGCACGCGCGGGTCGTCGATGGCCAGGGCCGCGGGCGGGCGGGCGGCCATCGCGCCGGCGTTGCGCGACGACGAGGGCAGGCGCAGGTCGAGCGGTGGCGCGGAGGAGGGTACCGACGCGGGCGCCGCGGCCGCTGGCGGCGCATCGGGCACGACGGTGATCGCCACGGGCTCGGTCGGCGCGGTGCGCGGCGCGTCGATCGCCACCGGCCTGCGCGGCGTCGCAGGCACCGGCCGCGTCGCCTGCTCGACGTCCCGGTGCGCCGGCTCGGGTGCCGTCACCCGAGGCCACTGCAGCCAGGTGATCGCGACCGGCGCGGCATCGGGCGGCGCTCCACGCCGCTGCGGCTTCAGCGACTGCCCGATCACGAGCAGGGCCAGCACATGCAGGGCGACGACGATCGCCAGCAGCCGGCGTGCCGGCTGTCGCGACAGGGCGGCGTTCATGCCGTCTCGCCGCTGTCGTCGTGAGGCCCCGGCCGGTACTCCAGCAGGTCGCCCGGCTGGCACTGCAGCACCTCGCAGATGCGCGCCAGCGTCTCGAAGCGCACGCCGCGCACCTTGCCGCTCTTCAGCAGCGAGATGTTCTGCTCGGTGATGCCGACGGCTTCGGCCAGCTCGCGCGAGCGCATCTTGCGCTTCGCAAGCATCACGTCGAGGTTGACGACGATCGGCATGTCAGTCACTTAGACGAAGCCTTCGTTCTCTTCGGCCAGCCGCACCGCGTCGGCCATCACCGCGGCCACGGCCAGCAGCACCGCGCCGCAGAGGACCGCGGTGTAGTCGTTCCAGGACAGGGTCAGCGCGAGCACGCGCTGCCCCGGCGGATTGCCCCAGGTCAGCGCGACGCCGACCGCCGCGCGCAGCAGCGGCGCCAGCAGGGCCGAGGCCAGCATCGCCGCGGCGAAGCTGCGCAGGTGGCGCTGCGCCGCGAGCGCGAAGACGCGGCCGCCGTGGTACTCGCCGAACAGGCGCCAGAGGTGCCACATCGCGAGCAGCCCGAGCAGCACCGAGGGCAGCGTGGCGGCGGCGCCGAGCAGGCGCGCGCGCTGGTCGACGACGATGGGCAGGTCGCCGATCGTGGCCAGCGCCGGGCCGGCGGCGCGCACCCACTCGGGCGACAGCCAGAACACCGCCGGCACCACCACCAGCGTGCCCGCGCCGATCAGGGTCAGCAGACGCACGAAGGCGATCAGGAAGCGAAGCGACCGACGGGGAGGATGGTTGTTTGGCGGCATGGAATTATCGTAAAACGATAAGTTCTTGCCGTCAATCGATGACTCGACCCCACGCGGCGCTGCGGTGACGCGCGCTGGCACACTCCACCGTCCCCGCCTCCACGAACCTCCCCGGGAGCTGCTTCACGTGATCGACTCCATCGAACTGGGCCGCAGCGGCCTGCGCGTCGGCAAGGTCTGCCTCGGCACCATGACCTTCGGCGAGCAGGTCGACGAGCCGACCGCCTTCGCGATCCTCGACCGCGCGCTCGAGCGCGGCCTTCACTTCATCGACACCGCCGAGATGTACGCCGTGCCGGCGCGGCGCGAGACCTTCGGCGCAACCGAGACCATCCTCGGCCGCTGGTTCGCCGCGCGGCCCGGCGCACGGCAGCGCATCACGCTGGCGACCAAGATCGCCGGCCCGGCACGCGGCATGGACTGGATCCGCGGCGGCGCAGCCGACGTCACGCCGGCCGACATCGCCGCAGCCTGCGACGACAGCCTGAAGCGCCTGCAGACCGACGTGATCGACCTCTACCAGATCCATTGGCCGGTGCGCAACGTGCCGATGTTCGGGGCTCTGTACTTCGACCCGGCGAACGAACGCGTGGTGAGCTCGATCGCTGATCAGCTGCAGGCGCTGCAGCGCCTGATGCAGGCCGGCAAGGTGCGCGCGATCGGGCTGTCGAACGAGACGCCCTGGGGTGTCGCCGAGTTCGTGCGCCTCGCCGACAGCATGGGTCTGCCGCGCATCGCCACCGTGCAGAACCCGTACGCGCTGGTCAACCGCGTGGTCGACAACGGGCTCGACGAAGTGATGTTCCGCAGCAGCGTGTCGCTGCTGGCCTACTCGCCGCTGGGCTTCGGCACGCTGACCGGCAAGTACGACGGCCTGTCGCCGGCCGACGCGCCGAAGGACCTGGGCCGGCTCGCGCGCTTCGACAGCATGAAGAAGCAGCGCTGGGCGCGGCCCGAGACGCTGGCCGCGGCGAGGCGCTACAACGCGCTGGCGCGCGACCATGGCCTGACGCCGACGCAGCTGGCACTGGCCTTCTGCTACCGCAGCTGGCGCGTCGCGAGCACGATCATCGGCGTGACCACCGTCGCGCAGCTCGACGAGAACCTCGACGCGTACGGCGTGCAGCTGTCGCCCGACGTGCTCGCCGCGATCGACCGCATCCGCTGGGAGATCCGCGACCCGGCGCAGTAGCCTCGCCGCGGGACGGTGAAAATCCGCCGATGGCCAAGAAGGACAAACACGTCAGCGAAACCCCGGCGACGCAGGCGCTGCGCCGCGCCGGCATCCCGTTCACCGAGCACCCCTACGAGTACGTCGAGCATGGCGGCACGGCCGAGTCGGCGCGCCAGCTCGGCGTGCCCGAGCACGAGGTGGTGAAGACGCTGGTGATGCAGAACGAGCGGGGCGAGCCGCTGATCGTGCTGATGCACGGCGACAAGCAGGTCAGCACGAAGAACCTCGCGCGGGCGATCGGCGCGAAGAGCGTCGAGCCCTGCAAGCCCGAGGTCGCGCAGCGCCACAGCGGCTACCTCGTCGGCGGCACCTCGCCGTTCGGCACGCGCAAGGCGATGCCGGTGTACGTCGAGGCCAGCGTGCTCGCGCTGCCGAAGATCCTGATCAATGGCGGGCGGCGCGGCTTCCTGATCGGCATCGCGCCCGATGTGCTCAGCAGCACGCTCGGCGCGCAATCGGTTCAGTGCGCCCTCTGAGGGCGCAGTCGGTTCAGTGCGCGCTTTGAGGGCGCTGTCGGTGCACTGCGCCCTTTGAGGGCGCTATCGGTGTACTGCGCGCTGTGATTCAATCGGGCGCAGGGAGAGCACCCAAGAGCAGACGCCGGACCGCGTGATCACCGCGCGGCCCGTGCGACGGGAGTGCCGATGTCGGTCCGCGATCAGGACGACGCCTTGCACGCGCTGGCGCGCGAGAACCAGACCCTGCTCGACACGGTGCTGGTGGGCATCGTGTTCGTCCGCGAGCGCGTGATGCTGCGCTGCAACCGCCGTTTCGAGGAGATCTTCGGCTACGCGCCGAACGAGCTCGACGGCCGATCCACCCGCGTGCTGTACCCCGACGACGCCGGCTTCCAGTACGGCGGCAGCCCGTATGCCGCGCTGGCGCAGGGCGCGACGCACCAGCGCGAGCAGATCCTGATGCGCAAGGACGGCAGCACGTTCTGGTGCCGCCTCTACGGCCGGGCGATGGACGCGGCGCAGCCGCACCTGGGCTCGGTGTGGCTGTTCGAGGACGTCAGCGAGCGCAAGGCCGAGGAGCTGGCGGTGCGCAGCCTGGTGCTCGAGCAGCAGGCGATCCTGGACAACGCGTCGGCCGGCATCGCGTTCCTGAAGGACCGCGTGATCCTGCGCTGCAACCGCCGCTTCGGCGAGATGCTGGGCTACCCGCCCGAGGAACTGCTGCAGCGCGGCACGCGCTTCATGTACCCGTCGGAGAAGGCCTGGCGCGACGCCGCCTACGTCTACCCGGTGCTCGCGCGCGGCGAGGCCCATGCGCGCGAGGAGCAGCTGATGCGGCACGACGGCTCGCTGTTCTGGTGCCGGCTGACCGGCCGTGCGGTGGATGCCGCGCATCCGGAGCAGGAATCGGTGTGGCTGTTCGAGGACGTCACCGAGCAGCGGGCCGCGCGCGAGGACCTGGAATTGCGCGTGCGCGAGCGCACCGCCGAGCTCGCGCGCAGCAACGAACGGCTGCTGGCCGAGATGGCCGAGCGCCAGCTGGTCGAGAACCGCGTGCGCCACCTCGCGAACCACGACGAGCTGACCGGCCTGCCGAACCGCCGCCTGCTGCTGGACCGGCTGGCGCAGGCGCTGGCGCTGGCCCGCCGCGCCGAGGAACAGCTGGCCGTGATGTTCCTCGACCTGGACCGCTTCAAGACCATCAACGACTCGCTCGGCCATGCGGTCGGGGATGCGCTGCTGCGCGGCGTCGCGCAGCGCATCGTCGGCATCGTGCGCGAGGGCGACACGGTGGCGCGCATCGGCGGCGACGAGTTCGTGATCCTGCTGCCGCGCATCGAATCGGGCACGCAGGCCTCGGTCGTCGCCGCCAAGGTGATGGAGACGCTCGCGCAACCGCTGCGCCTGGAGGGTCACGAGCTGCACGTGACCGCCAGCGTCGGCATCGCGGTCTTTCCCAGCGACGGCGAGACGCCCGAGACGCTGCTGCGCAATGCCGACTCGGCGATGTACCACGCGAAGGAAGCGGGCCGCGACAACCACCAGTTCTTCGCCGCGCAGATGAACGTCACCGCGCAGCAGCGGCTGGAGCTGGAGAACGACCTGCACCACGCGCTGCAGCGCAACGAGTTGTTCCTGCACTACCAGCCGCGCATCGACCTCGGGCTGGGGCGGCTGGTGGGCGTCGAGGCGCTGGTGCGCTGGCACCATCCGCGCCGCGGCGTGCTGCACCCGGGCGCCTTCATCGCGCTGGCCGAGGAGACCGGGCTGATCACGCGTGTCGGCGAATGGGTGCTGCGCGAGGTCTGCCGCCAGCTCCTCGACTGGCAGCGCCAGGGGCTGCCGACCTTCCCGGTCGCGGTGAACCTGTCGCCGCGCCAGTTTGGCCAGCGCCACATCGCCGAGCGCATCGGCGAGATCCTGCTCGAGACCGGCGTGCCCTCGTCGCTGATCGAGCTGGAGATCACCGAGACCTCGCTGATGCAGCACACCGAGCAGACGCTGGGCACCTTGTCGCGCCTGCACAAGATGGGGCTGAAGCTGGCGATCGACGACTTCGGCATCGGCTACTCGAGCCTGAGCTACCTGAAGCGCTTCCCGGTCGACCAGCTGAAGATCGACCAGTCCTTCGTGCGCGACATCGGCGCCGATCCGGCGAATGCGGCGATCGTCTCGGCCATCGCGACCCTGGCGCACAACCTGCGGCTGCAGGTGGTGGCCGAGGGCGTGGAGACGGGGGAGCAGCTCGATGCCGTCCGATTGGCCGGCTGCGGGCAGGCCCAGGGGTTCCTGTTCAGCCGGCCGGTGGCGCCGGAAGAGGTGCCGGCTTTGGCCTTGCAGCGGTGGTCGGCCGACGCCCGCTGACCTGCGAAGGACGCGTCAAGGCGCCGCCGTCAACTGCTCCAGTGCCGCCGCAAGCGGTGCACGAACCACGTGACTGCCGCGACCACCGGCACCACCGCGATGCCCACGACCACATCCGGCTGCACGTGCAGCGACTCCAGCCCCGGCAGGACCTTCGCGCCCTTCGCGAGGTAGCCGATCACGCCCAGCGCGTAGTAGCTGATCGCCACCACCGACAGCCCCTCGACCGTCTGCTGCAGCTGCAGCTGCTGCTTCTGCCGCTGCGCCAGCGCGCGCAGCAGCTCCTGGTTGCCCTGCTCGCGCCGCACCTCGATGCGCACCCGCGCGAGGCTGGTCGCGCGGTTGATGCGCTCGCCCAGATCCGTCAGGCGGCCGTCGATGCTCTCGCACAAGGCCATCGCCGGCGCGAAGCGGCGCGACAGGAAGCCGGACAGCGTCTGCACGCCGTTGATGCGCTGCTCGCGCAGGTCGGCCAGGCGGCGCTCGACGATCGCGTGGTAGGCGCGCGTCGCGGAGAAGCGGTAGCGCGTGCGTGCGGTGCCGTGCTCGACGTCGGCGGCCAGGCGCGTCAGCGTCTCGAAGGCCTGGGCGTCGTCGTGGCTGACGTCGTTGGCCATCGCGTCGACGGTGCCCTGCAGCGTGCGCTCCAGCTCGGCCAGCGTCGCGGCCTCGCGCTGCGCGACCGGGAAGCCCTGCATCGCGAGCATGCGGTAGGCCTCGATCTCGCACAGGCGCTGCGCCTCGCGCGCGGCCTGGTCGTGCGGCAGGCCGAAGTCGAGCACGATGAAGCGGGTGAAGCCGTCGCGGCCCAGGCGCAGGTGCGTCAGCAGCGCGCCGCGGCGCGCGTCGCCGATGAAGGCGCCCATCAGCGGCGCCGCGTCGTCGCCGCCCGCGGGGCCGGCCTGCGCGGCCAGCAGCGCCTGGCAGCGGCGCAGCATGTCGTCGCTGTCGTGGGCCTGCAGCATCACCACGTGCGCGGCGGCCAGCATGCGGCCGCCGTCGGCCGCCGCGAGCTGGCCGATGAAGGCGTCGGGCAGCTCGGTGAGCGCACTGGCATCCTGCATCAGCCCGCGCAGCGTCGCATCGTCGGCGCCTTCGGAGACGTCCTGCAGGGTCCGATTGACCTGCCAGCTGACGAACTCGCCGTGGCGCTCGAACTTCAGCGCATAACCCGGCGCCTGCACCACCTGGTGGCGCACGCCGGGTGCCGGGGCCGCGAGGCCCAGGCTGAGGCACAGCGCGGCGAGCGCGCCGTCGGCCCGTTCGGGCGCCATGTCGGCATGCACCCAGTAGGAGACGACGCACGGCGCCCGCGCCGGCAGCGCCGGGCGGGCATGCAGCTCCTGGTGCAGTTCGAGGTCGGTGCGGGCGGGGAACGGCAGGCCGTTGTGGTGGTTCGGGTCCATCGGTCAGGTCGTGTACGGCAGCGCGATTGTGCGTTGCCGCGATGACCGGGCCAGGGCAGGCTCAGAAGCCGAGCCGCAGCGTCAGGCGCAGGGTGCGCGGTTCGGCGGGGTGCACATGTCGGTCGGCGACCGGCGCGGCCTCGCCCGGCAGGCGCGATTCGTAGACGTACTGGATGTCGTCGACCCGGCGGTCGCCGAGGTTGAACACGTCCAGCGTGAGCTCGCTGTCCCTGCCGAGTGCGGCGGGCAGGCGATAGCCGATGCGCAGGTTCGTCGTCAGCGACGGGAACGAGCGCTGCTGGTTGTTCTCGAGCAGTGCGCCGGGGCCGAGGTAGCGCCACTGCAGGCTGGCCGACCACGGGCCCCAGTCGCGCAGCGTGAAGGCCACCGACGCCACGCGGTCGACCGCGTTCGGGATGCGGTCGCCGTTCGCGAATCGGGCATGCGTCCATGCGAAGTCGGCATCGACCAGCCCGTGGCGGCCGATGGTCCAGCGGTTGTTCCACTCGATGCCGCGGCGCCGGCTGGCCGCCTGGGCCTCGGTGGCGCCAGCGTCGCCGACGTAGACCAGCTCCGAGGCCGCCTTCAATGACCAGATTGCGAGCGAGCTCTGCAGTCCCGGCAGCGCCTCGCTGCGCGCACCGATCTCGAACCCGCGGGTAGGCACGAGGCCCGCCACGCGCTCGACCGGCTCGCCGGTCTTCGGATCGATGCGCGCCGTCGTGCCGCGGGCGTCGTTGCTGTGAAAACCGCGGCCGGCATTGAAGAAGAACTCGGTCTTCGCGAACGGCCCCGCGACCAGCGACAGCTTGGGCGACAGCTGGTGGTCGCTGGCCGAGCCGGAGTTCGCGGCCAGCGTCAGCGCATGCACGCGCGTGCGCAGCGCGTCGGCGCGCAGCCCGAGCACGCCGCGCAGCCGCGGCGCCAGCTCGACCGCGCTCTGGCCGTACAGGCCCCCCAGCGTCTCGCGCAGTTCGTCTTGCCGCGTGGTGCCGGCCACCGTGCGCCGCAGCGTCTGGAACAGGCCGACGCGCGCGCGGTCGTGCCGCAGCTGCAGGCCGATCTCGCTGCGCGCGTCGAGGCCGCCCATCTGGTGCGCGAACTGCCGGCTGGCGCTGAAGCCGCCGACCGTGCGCCGGTCCTGCTGCGAGAACTGGTCGCCTGCCGCGCGGTCGGCGAAGTAGGTGAAGTTCGAGTACAGCGAGAGCCGATAGCGCATCAGGTACGCGGCCATCTTCGTGGTGCCGGTGTCATCGCGGCGATGCCATTCGCCCGACACGCTGCTGCGCGCGGTGCGGCCGCCGGTCGAATCGTCCAGCGAGTCGTAGCGCCCGAACGCCCGTCCGTCGAACGTGCCGGCGTCGATCAGGCGCTGCGGGACCTGGTCGGTCGCCGTCCATTGCGCGCCGTAGGCCATCGCGCTGGCGGACCAGCCGTCGTTCGCCGTGCCGCCGCTCACGTTCAGCACGCCGTTGCGCTTGCGCAGGCCCTCCGGCACGGTCCACGGGCCGTCATGGCCCGTCAGCTCGATGGCGCCGAGCAGCGTCAGGCCGTGGCCGAGCGGGGTCGACCCGCCGGCCACGCCGCGCCGGAACGTGTGTTCGCCGAGCGTCAGCTGCGCGAAGGGCGCATCGAAGGCCCGGCGGTAGACGATGTCGGCGGCGCCGGCGGAGGCGAAGTCGCCGCTGCCCGCGAAATACGGGCCCTTGCGGTACTCGATGCGCTGCACCAGCTCGGGGATCAGGAAGTTCAGGTCGGTGTAGCCCTGGCCGTGCGCGTGGCTGGGGATGTTGACCGGCATGCCGTTGACCGAGGTCGCGAAGTCGGTGCCGTGGTCGAGGTTGAAGCCGCGCAGGAAGTACTGGTTGGCCTTGCCGTCGCCCGAGTGCTGCGTGACGATCAGGCCGGGCACGAACTCCAGCACCTCGCCGGGCCGCTGCGCCGGCCGGCTCTTCAGCAGCTCGGCGCGGATGCGGCCCTGCGATGCGGCGTCGCTGGTGCCGACGGCGTTGTCGTAGTGGCGGCCGGTGACCTCGACGGTCAGCGGCGCGTGCGCGACGACCGTGGCGTCCTGGGCGGCGGCGGGGAGGGGCAGGGCCAGCAGCGCCAGCGCACGGATCGGAAGGGGCATCGGGTCCTCGGGACGTGAGCCGCGTTCGCGCGGCGGTCCCGGAGGTCCTACGCCGAGATCGTGCTGCCGGATGCGCGCCGGTCGACCGCGGCCAGCCGCCACGCGAGCGCGAAGCTCGCCGCCAGCAGCGCGACCACGCCGGCGCCGAGCCAGGCGGCGCGGGCATCGGCCCAGTCATCGAGCGCCGGCGAGACCAGGCGCACGAAACCGAGCGCCGCGACGCCCAGGCTCGCCAGCGCGACGCCCCAGCCCATGGTTCGCGAAGCACGGCGCGCCCACCCGTCGGCGCGGGACAGCAGGCGGCTGATGCACCAGCCGTTCAGCGCGTCGGTCAGCAGCATGCCGACGGTGAACAGCCCGCCCAGCACCAGCGCGGGCGCCGCGCCATGGCCCGGCGAAGCCAGCGCGAACACGGCGGCCTGGCTCAAGGTGTCGAAGGACAGCGCGAACAGCGCGCCGACGGCGGCTGACATCCAAGGTGAGCGGCCCGTCAGGCGCGCGACGATCCAGCGGCCGATCCATCCGGCCGGCTGCGGCGCCGCACCGGCCGGCTGCGCCAGCAGCAGCCGCAGGTTCGCGATGCCCAGCGCCGTCAGCACCACGATGGACACCGCGGCACCGCTGGCGTGCAGCCAGCCGGGCAGCGCCAGCCGCTGGTGCATCAGCGCGAGCCCGGCGGCGACGCCGATCACCACCGCGCCATGGCCCAGCGAGAACAAGGCGCCGCACCAGCGCGCCACGGGGCGCCCGCGCTGCAGCCGTGTCAACGCATCGATGGTCGCGAGGTGGTCGGCGTCGACGCCGTGTTTCAGGCCCAGCAGCAGTGCCAGCGCAGCCAGCGAGGTCCAGTCGGTCGGCAGGTCGGCCATCGCGCGGGGCTTGCAGGACGAAGAGGTGGATCGATCCTACAAGAAGCATGCCGGTGCACCGGCCGGCCGCGCGGGGCCGCAACACCGCGGCCACCGCTTCAGCGCGCGGTGATGATGTCGCGCGACATCGGCGCCAGCTTCGCCAGCAGCCGGTTCTGCTCGGCAAAGGGCACGCCGCGGGCGTCCATCGCCTGCTGCAGCAGCTCGACCAGCGCGAGGAAGTGGCGGCGGCCGACAGCCAGGTCCTGGTGCGAGGACTTCATGTCCGCGCCTTCGTAGCGGCATGGCCCGCCGAGCCGTTCGCAGAACTGATCGACCAGCTGCGCCTTCACGTGCGCTTGGTTGACGTCCTTGAAGAAGGGCGCCGTGCGCGGGTCGGCGAGCAGGCGCTGCATGAAGTCGTCCATCAGCGCGACCAGCCCCGCCTTGCCGCCGAAGGCTTCGAACCCCGCCGGCTGCGCCGTGGCCGGCAGGCTGGTGCCGACCAGCAGCGCGACGAGCAGGCCCCGCAGGAACGTCGGTTTCATGGCTGGGCTCCTCAATGCGCGAGCTGCAGCGACAGGTAGGCGGCCCGCTGCCGCTTCGTCTGCACCGCCGGCACGATGCGGCCCAGGTCGACCACCGCCAGCGTCAGCGATGCCCGACGGTTCGGTGCCCAGGCGACGAAGAGGTCCCACCAGGGATCCTCCTTCAGCCCGGCGCCCAGCAGCGACGGGTTCAGGTTGTCGGGCTTGCGGCGGTACTCGGCGCCGACGGCCAGCGTGCGCTGCAGCAGCCAGGCGGCCGACAGCTCGGGCATCAGCCGGACGCGATCGTGCGCCGTGCCGCCGAAGCCGAGCAGGCCGTTCTGATTGGCCTTGGTCGCCCGCACGGTGGCATTCAACAACAGCCCCTGCGCCAGCAGCAGCTTGGTGGCGCTGGCGTAGAGCTCGATGCCGTCGCGGCGCGCGCCCAGCGTGGCCAGCGTCGGCGCGAGCCCGCCGGCATCGACGCGCTTGGCCAGCCCGCCGAGCGCGAGCTGCGGCATCCAGGTGTCGCTGTCGAGGATCGCATCCCCGGCCACGCGCCATTTCAGCCCCACGATGTCCTGCTTCAGCGTCAGGCCGGGCACGCCCAGCGCGGCGCCGGTCGCGCCGGTGTCTAAGGCCTGGCGGGCCAGCGACAGCTCGACGCGGTCGTGAAGGCCGACCGCGACGCCGCCGGCGACCAGCCGGTAGTCGCGGGTCTTCGCGACGCTGGCGAAGGCCGTCGCGCCCCATTGCCCGTCGCTGCCGTAGCCGCCGATCAGCGCCCACGGCGTCAGGCCGCCGCCGGCAGCGCCGTCGACGGTGCTGACGCCGCCGGTCAGCAGCAGCTTGTCGGCCGCGGCGGCGGGCAGGGGGGAGGTCGCCGCCAGGGCTGCGAGCAGCAGGGTCTTCGAGCGCATGACGGGGCTACGCAGGCGGCGCGCACCTGGATGCACGCCGCCGGCGCGGCGGTCAGAGCGCCTTGTTGCCCAGCGCCTTCACCGGCGCCTTGACCTCGATCGTCTCGCGCTTGCCGTCCTTGCCTTCGATCACCAGGGTGATCGGCACCATGTCGCCGGCCTTCAGCGGTGCCTTCAGCATCATCAGCATCAGGTGGAAGCCGCCCGGCTTGAGCTCGACGGGCTGGCCGGCCGGCAGGTCCAGCGAGGCGACCGGACGCATGCGCATCACGTTGCCGTCCATCGCCATCTCGTGGATCTCGGTGCTGCCGGCCGCCGGCGAGCTGGCGCCGACCAGCTTGCCGCCGGTGGTCGACTTCAGCGTCATGAAGGCGCCGGTGGATTGCTGCTGCGGCACGGTGCCGCGGATCCAGGGCCAGCTGGCGGTCGTCTCGGCGCGGGTGGCTGTGCTGGCGCCGCAGGCGATCAGCATGGCGAGGGCGGCGACGGTGCTGCGAAGGTTCATGGTCGGTTTCTTTCCGGTCGGTGGGGAGGATACGCGGGCGATCGGGTGGCGGCTTCGGCCGGCCGCAACTCCTTTGAACGCAGCCACCGCCGCCGCGGTTGGCAGCGCCGGGCCGGGCACGTGGGGAAGCGGCGGCCCGGCCCGGTCGTACACTGCGCAGCCTCCCCCGCAAACCCCTGCGCATGCCCCTGTTGACCAGCCTTGCGGCCGTGCTCGCCGCCTACCTGATCGGCTCGCTGTCCTTCGCCGTGATCGTCAGCCGGGCGATGGGCCTGTCGGACCCGCGCAGCTACGGCTCGAAGAACCCCGGTGCGACCAACGTGCTGCGCTCGGGCAACCGCGCCGCCGCGATCCTGACGCTGGCCTTCGACGCGCTGAAGGGCTACGTGCCGGTGCTCGCCGCGCTGTTGCTGAGCCCCCGCTTCGACTGGGGCGAGCTGACGATCGGGCTGGTCGGCCTGGCCGCCTTCCTCGGCCACCTGTGGCCGGTGTTCTTCCGCTTCCAGGGCGGCAAGGGCGTGGCCACGGCGGCCGGCGTGCTGCTGGCGCTGAACCCCTGGCTCGGTGCCGCGACCTTGCTGACCTGGGTCATCGTCGCCGCGTTCTTCCGCTACTCGTCGCTGGCCGCGCTGGTGTCGGCGGCCTTCGCGCCGTTCTACCAGCTGCTGATCTGGGGTCCGTCGCCCCTGGTGCTGTCGATCGCCGTGATGAGCCTGCTGCTGGTATGGCGGCACAGCGCGAACATCCAGAAGCTGCTGGCCGGCACCGAATCGAAGCTCGGGCAGAAGTCGGCCGCGCCGGCCGCCGCCGCGCACGCCGGCCACCATCCGCCGCAACCGCACCATCCACACCATCCGCACCATCACAAGACCTCCAAGAAAGGACATCGACCGTGATCCAACGTTTCGACGCCGGCCCGCGCATGGCCGAGATGACCGTGCACAACGGCGTGTGCTACCTCGCCGGCCAGGTGGCCGTCGGCGGTGCCACCGACATCGAAGGCCAGACACGCGAGGTGCTGGCAGCGGTCGACGCGCTTCTGGCCCGCGCCGGCAGCGACAAGTCCAAGGTGCTGCGCGCGCAGATCTTCCTCACCGACCTGGCCGACTTCGCCGGCATGAACAAGGTCTGGGAAGAATGGGTCGTGCCCGGGCAGACGCCGGCGCGGGCCACCGTGCAGGCCGCCCTCGCCAAGCCCGAGTGGAAGGTCGAGATCGTCATCACCGCGGCGCTCTGAAGCCTTGGCCCCCACCGCCGCCACCACCAAGCCCGCACGCGCGCCGTCGGAGTCGCGGCGTTCGCTGCTGTGGTTCATCGCGGTGATCCTGCTGATCAGCGCCGGCACCCAGTGGTGGGGCTGGCGCCAGGAGCAGCAGGTGGGTCGCGACATCGCCAGCCTGGCGCGCGACGGCGACATCGTAATGCTGTCGACCGACTGCAACTACTGCGAGCAGGCGCGCAGCTACCTGAAGACCTTCGCGATCCGCTACACCGAGTGCTCGATCGACAAGGACAGCGCCTGCGCGGCGCAGCATGCCGCGCTGAAGCTCAAGGGCATGCCGGTGGTGCTGGTGCGCGGCGAACCCTTCGAAGGCTTCATGCCGATGAAGGTGCTCGAGCGCTTGCGCCGCGGCTGAGCGCCTGCGCCGCGGCTGAGCGCCTAAGCCAGGCCCAGCGGCCCCAGCGGCCCGCGGCCCTGGCGGATCAGCACCGGCTCGTCGCCGCTGTAGTCGACCACCGTCGTCGGCTCCATCGGGCAGGCGCCCGCATCCACCACCGCCTGCAGCACGTGCTCGAAGCGCTCGCGGATCTCGTGCGGATCGTTCAGCGGCTCGCTCTCGCCGGGCGGGATCAGCGTCGTCGCCAGCAGCGGCTGGCCGAGCACGCCCAGCAGGTCCTGCGTCACCCGGTGGTCCGGCACGCGCAGGCCGATGGTGCGGCGCGACGGATGCGAGACTCGCCGCGGCACCTCCTTCGTCGCTTCGAGGATGAAGGTGTAGGGCCCGGGCGTGCCCAGCTTCAGCAGCCGGTACTGGCGGTTGTCGACACGGGCATAGCGGCCGAGCTCGGACAGGTCGCGGCACAGCAGCGTCAGGTGGTGGCGTTCGTCGACCTGGCGGATGCGGCGCAGCGACTCGGCCGCCTTCTTGTCGTCGAGGTGGCAGACCAGCGCATAGCTCGAATCCGTCGGCACTGCGCAGACACCGCCTTCATGCAGGATCTGCGCGGCCTGCTTCAGCAGCCGCTGCTGCGGGTTGTCGGGGTGGACTTCGAAATACTGGGACATGAAGATCGGGGATGCACCCGAAAGGAAGCGGATTATGAATACCCCTCGTTGCATTGCCGTGGCCGCCGCAGGCCTGTTGTGCCTCACCGCCGTGCAGGCGCAGGACCACTGGATGAAGCGCAAGCCCGGCCTCTGGGAGGTGTCGATGCAGATGCCCGGCCCGAACCGGCCGGCGATGAGCTCCAAGCAGTGCATCGACGACAAGACCGATGCCGAGATGCAGAAGAAGGCCATGGGCGGCCCGGACCAGAAGCAGCAGTGCAGGCAGCTGTCGAGCAAGAAGATCGCCGGCGGCGTCGAGATCGAGATGGAGTGCAAGAGCGACGAGGGCACGACCAAGGTGGTGTCGCGCATGACCGGCGACATGCAGTCGAGCTTCAAGGTCGACAGCACGATGACCTTCAATCCGCCGCGCCACGGCATGAGCACCGGCCAGTTCACGATGAGCGGCCAGCATGCCGGCGCCTGCCCGGCCGACATGAAGCCGGGCGACATGCGCATGGGCAGCATGGTGATGCCGGGCCCCGGCGGTCAGCCCGGCATGGCCTTCGACATGGAGAAGCTCAAGAACATGACGCCCGAGGAGCGGGCGAAGTTCATGGAGCAGATGAAGAAGTCGATGGGGCAGTAGCCCCGGCAGTGCGCCCGCGGCGTCAGACGCGGCGAATGCGCGGCGCCAGCTGCTGCCAGATCGGCGTCAGCTGCTTCGGCAGCGCGGGCAGCGTGCCGAGGTCGATGCGGCTCTCGTCGGGCGAATGGAAGTCGCTGCCGCGCGAGGCGGCCAGGTCGAACTCGATCGCCATGCCGGCGTACTTCGCGGCATCGGCCGAGCCATGGCTGCCGGTCAGCACCTCGACGCCGGTGCCGCCGTGCGCCTTGAACTCGGAGAACAGCGCGTACTCCTCGTTCGGCGTGAACTTGTAGCGGCCCGGGTGCGCGATCACCGCCGCGCCGCCGGCGCCGACGATCCACCGCACCGCTTCGCCCAAGCCCGCCCAGCGGTGCGGCACGTAGCCGGGCTTGCCGCTGACCAGGTAGCGGCGGAAGACCTCGCCGTTGTCGCGGCAGACGCCGGTGTCGACCAGCCAGCGCGCGAAGTGCGTGCGCGACACCAGGTCGGGGTTCGTCACGTAGCCGAGCGCGCCTTCGTAGGCGCCGGCGATGCCGACTTTCGCGAGGCCGTCGCCGATCTGCTGCGCGCGCAGCAGGCGGCCGTCGCGGATGCGCGCCAGGCCGGCGAGCAGCTCGGCGTCGTGGGGATCGATGCCCAGGCCGACGATGTGCACCGTCTCGCCGGCGAAGGTCACCGAGATCTCGACGCCACCCAGCCACGCGATGCCTTCGGCCGCCGCGGCCGCCGCCGCGCGGGCCTGGCCCGCGAGCTCGTCATGGTCGGTCAGGGCCCACAGCTCGACACCCTGGCCACGCGCCCGCGCGGCGAGCGCCTCGGGCGTCAGGGTGCCGTCGGAGAAGCGGGAATGGCTGTGGAGATCGGCGTTGAGGGCATGGGGCACCCCCGAATTCTAGGGAGGCGGGAGCACTGGCGCTTCGTCGGAGGGTGAACAGATTCTCATTGTTTACATTTTTCGAGGAATGACCATAATGAGAATCAAATGCCGGCCAAAACACCGCCCGTCGAGATGCTCACCGCCGCCAAGCTCAAGGCGCTCGGCGACCAGCTGCGCACACGCCGCAAGCGCCAGAAGGTGAGCGCTGTTGCGGCGGCAGAGGCGGCGGGGCTGTCGCGTGTCACGCTGCATCGCATCGAGCGCGGTGAACCCTCGGTGACGATGGGTGCCTACATGAACGCGCTCGCGGCCCTGGGCCTGGAGCTCGTGCTGCGCGACCCCCAGGCGCGGGAGCCGTCCGACGATGTCGAGCTGCCACCGGCGATCGTGCTCGACGACTATCCGCAGCTCAAGCGTCTGGCGTGGCAGCTCGATAACGCGACGGTGCTGACGCCCGCAGAGGCGCTGGCGCTGTACGAGCGCAACTGGCGCCACGTCGATGCCGCGGCACTTGACCCCCGCGAGCGCGCGCTGGTGCGCACGTTGGCAGCCCGCCTGGGCGGGGGGCGCCTTCTTGTTTGAGCGCGAACATCATCGCCGCGTCGCGGCGATCCTCGAGTCGCTCGATTCGGTGCCGCTCGACGCGGCGCAATGCCTTTTCGGCGGCGGCACCGCGATCGCGCTGCGGCATGGGGAATTCCGCGAGTCGGTCGACATCGATTTCCTGGTCTCCGACCGCGAGGGCTACCGCCAGCTGCGGCAGCGCCTGTCGGGCCGCGACGGCATCGCGGCGATCGTGCGAGACGGCCGGACCCTCGTGCAGGCGCGCGAAGTCCGCGCCGACCAGTACGGCATCCGCACGATGCTGCGCGCGGTCGACATCGACATCAAGTTCGAGATCGTGCTCGAAGCGCGCATCGGCCTCGAACGGCCCGGCCCCGCGGATCGCATCTGCGGCGTCGCGACCTTGACGCCGCTGGACATGGCCACGAGCAAGCTGCTGGCGAACTCGGACCGCTGGCGCGACGACGCGGTGATGAGCCGGGACTTGATCGACCTCGCGATGATGGCGCCCCGCAAGGCCCTGCTGCGACAGGCGATCGACAAGGCCAGCCAGGCCTATGGCCTGAGCATCGAGTCCGACCTGGTCAAGGCGATCGACGACCTGCGCGCGCGCCCGCATCGCCTCGACCACTGCATGCGCGCGATGCAGATGGACAGGGTGTCCAAGGCGCAGCTGTGGGCGAGGATCAGGGCGCTGCGACCGCCGCCGCGCCCTTGAGGTGCTGACGGATCAAGTACGCGGCCAGCCGTCGCCGCGCGCCAGCGCAGCCCGCAGCGCGTCGCCGTGTTCGTCCAGCTGCGGCGGCGGCCGGTCGGACACCGCGCGTTCGCCGTCGAAGCGCATCGGCGAGGCGACCATCGGGATGCCGTTGCGCGCCTCGATCTGCATGCCGCGGTGCTTGACCTGCGCATGCTCGAAGACGCCGGGCAGCTCGAGGATCGGCGCGCAGGGCACGGCGTTCGGCTCGAAGAGCGCGGTCCACTCGGCGGTGGTCCGCGCGAGCATCCACTGCGCGATCACCGGCACCAGCTCGGCACGGCGTTCGACGCGGCCTTCGTTGGTCGCGTAGCGCGGGTCCTGCGCGACGGCCGGATCGCCGGCCAGCGCGCAGAAGCGCGCGAACTGGCCGTCGTTGCCGACGGCGACGACGATGTGGCCGTCCTTCGTCGCGAACACCTGGTAGGGCACGATGTTGACGTGCGCATTGCCCATGCGCTTGGGCGTCTTGCCGCCGACGAGGTAGTTGCTGGCCTGGTTGGCGAGCATTGCGACCTGCGTGTCGAGCAGCGCGGCATCGATGTGGCGCCCGCGGCCTGTGCGCCCACGTTCGATCAGCGCGGCGAGGATCGCGCTGGTCGCGTACATGCCGGTGAAGAGGTCGGCCACCGCGACGCCGACCTTCTGCGGCTCGCTGCCCGGCGTGCCGTCCTTCTCGCCGGTGACGCTCATCAGCCCGCCGGTGGCCTGGATCGCGAAGTCGTAGCCCGCGGCGGCGGCGTAGGGGCCGTCCTGCCCGTAACCGGTCACCGAGCAGTAGATCAGCTTCGGGTTCTCCTTCGAGAGCGACGCGTAGTCGAGCCCGTATTTCGCCAGCTGCCCGACCTTGTAGTTCTCCAGCAGCACGTCGGCCTCGCGCGCGAGCTGCCTGACCATCGCCGCGCCGTCGGCCGACGCGATGTCGATGGCGATCGAGCGCTTGCCGCGGTTCGCGCTGAGGTAGTAGGCGGCGACGCGGTCTTCACCCTCGCCCCACCAGGGCGGGCCCCAGCCGCGGGTGTCGTCGCCCGCGCCGGGGCGCTCGACCTTGATGACGTCGGCGCCGTAGTCGGCCAGCACCTGGCCGGCCCACGGGCCGGCGAGCACGCGCGACAGGTCGAGGACACGGATGCCCTCCAGCAGCTTGGGGCCACTCATCGGATCAGAACGCGGCGATGCCGGTGATCGCGCGGCCGAGGATCAGCGCATGCACGTCATGCGTGCCCTCGTAGGTGTTCACGACTTCCAAGTTGACGAGGTGCCGCGCGACGCCGAACTCGTCCGAGATGCCGTTGCCGCCCAGCATGTCGCGCGCGGTGCGGGCGATGTCCAGCGCCTTGCCGCAGCTGTTGCGCTTCATGATCGACGTGATCTCGACCGCGGCCGTGCCTTCGTCCTTCATGCGGCCCAGGCGCAGGCAGCCCTGCAGGCCCAGCGTGATGTCGGTCAGCATGTCGGCCAGCTTCTTCTGCACCAGCTGGTTCGCGGCCAGCGGCTTGCCGAACTGCTTGCGGTCCATCGTGTACTGGCGCGCGGTGTGGAAGCAGAACTCGGCGGCGCCGAGCGCACCCCAGGCGATGCCGTAGCGCGCGCTGTTCAGGCAGGTGAACGGACCCTTCAGGCCGCGCACCTCGGGGAAGGCGTTCTCCTCGGGGCAGAACACCTCGTCCATCACGATCTCGCCGGTGATCGACGCGCGCAGGCCCACCTTGCCGTGGATCGCCGGTGCCGACAGCCCCTTCGCGCCCTTGTCGAGGATGAAGCCGCGGATCTGGCCGCCGTCGTCCTTGGCCCAGACGACGAAGACGTCGGCGATCGGGCTGTTGGTGATCCACATCTTCGAGCCGGAGAGTGAATAACCGCCCGGCACCTTCTTCGCGCGCGTCACCATGCTGCCGGGGTCGGAGCCGTGGTTCGGCTCGGTCAGGCCGAAGCAGCCGATCCATTCGCCGGTGGCCAGCTTCGGCAGGTACTTCTGCTTCTGCGCCTCGGTGCCGAATTCGTTGATCGGCACCATCACCAGCGACGACTGCACGCTCATCATCGAGCGGTAGCCGGAGTCGATCCGCTCGACCTCGCGCGCCACCAGGCCGTAGCAGACGTAGTTCAGGCCGGCGCCGCCGTAGGCCTCAGGGATCGTCGGGCCCAGCAGGCCCAGCTCGCCCATCTCGCGGAAGATGGCGGCATCGGTCTTCTCGTGGCGGAAGGCCTCGAGCACGCGCGGCGCCAGGCGGTCGGTGCAGTAGGCGCGCGCGGCATCGCGCACGGCGCGCTCGTCGTCGCTCAGCTGCGCGTCCAGCAGGAGGGCATCGTCCCAGTGGAAGGAAGGCTTGGCCATGGTCTGTCTCGCTCGTCTGCTCGTAAGGGATGGCGGCGATGCTAGGCCGATGCCGGGTCGGCGGCAAATCATTCTTTGTCACCCAGACATGAGGCGGCAGAATGTCTCGGGAATCGATCCACCGATGACCGGCGGGTCATCGGAGTGCCGAAGGAGCATGTCATGCCCCGCAAGATCCCGTCGCTGCAGGCCCTGAGCTGCTTCGACGCCGCCGCCCGCCACGAGAGCTACACCCGCGCCGCGCACGAGCTGGCGCTGACGCAGGGCGCGGTGTCGCGCCAGGTCGCGGCGCTGGAAGACTTCGTCGGCGTCGCGCTGTTCCGCCGCACGCGCCACGGCGTCGCGTTGACCCCGGCCGGCGCGGCGTACGCGCGCCAGGTGGCCGGCCGGCTCGACGGGCTGGAGCGCGATACGCTGGACGCGATGGCCCAGAGCGCCGGGGGCGCCGGCGGCGGCGCGATCCACCTGGCCGCGGTGCCGACCTTCGCGACGCGCTGGCTGCTGCCGCGCCTGCCGGACCTCGCGGCGCGCCATCCCGACATCACGGTGCACGTCGAGGTCGCGACGCGGCCCTTCCTTTTCGCCGATTCCGGCCACGATGCGGCGCTGTACGCCGGCACGCCGCAGCAGGTGGCGAACTGGGCCGGCACGCGCGCGACGCTGCTGCTGCACGAGGAGGTGCTGCCGGTGGCCAGCCCGGCGCTGCTGGCCGGCCGCCGGCGCTGGTCGCCCGCCGACCTCGTCGCACTGCCGCTGCTGCAGCAGAGCACCCGCCCCGAGGCCTGGCGCGACTGGTTCGCCGCGATGGACGTGCCCGACGCCGCCGCCAGCCCGCGCGCGCTGCAGGGTCCGCGGCTGGAGCTGTTCTCGATGCTCGCGGTGGCTGCCGCGCAGGGCCTGGGCGTGGCGCTGGTGCCCCGCCTGCTGGTCGAGGCCGAGCTCGAACGCGGCGAGCTGCGCATCGCCTGCCCGAAGCCGTTGCGCGGCCAGCGCGGCTACTACTTCGTGGTGCCCGAGCACCCCGGCGCTGAGCGGCCGGTGCTGGCGGCCTTGCGCGACTGGCTGGTGCAGCAGGCGCAGGCTCAGCGGTAGGCCAGGCCCGACAGCTGCCAGGCCAGGCGGCGCCGGAACGGCGGGCACAGCGCCAGCAGCGACAGCAGCGCATTGCGCAGCAGCCGGCGCGCCGGCGGCACCGTGGCCAGCCGCGTCAGCCGGTGCGCCAGCGCGATCACCTGCTGCGCGATCGGCCGGCGCTCGGCGCCATAGGCATCCAGCGCCGCGTCGTCGCCTTCCAGCGCACGGCCCAGCGCCGTGGCCAGGCGCATCGCGTCGAGCATGCCGGTGTTCATGCCCTGGCCGCCGGCCGGGCTGTGCACGTGCGCGGCGTCGCCGGCCAGCAGCAGGCGGCCGGCGCGGTAGCGCTCGGCAATGCGGTGGTGCACGCGGAAGCGCGAGCTCCACAGCAGCGCGCGCACGCGGGCCGGTGCGCGCTGCGGCCCGCGCGCATCCAGCAGCGCCTGGATGAAGGCGGCGTCGGGCTGCTCGGGCGCCTCGTCGACCGTCGCGACGACGCGGTGCCGGCCATCGGGCAGCGGTGCGACGACGGCCATGCCGGCCGGCGAGAAGTACAGCACCACCTCGTCGTGCGGCACGCCGCCGTCGAGCTGCACGTCGGCCAGCACGAACGCTTCGTCGTAGCGGTCGCCGTCGAACGGAATGCCCGCAAAGCCGCGCACCGCGCTGTGCATGCCGTCGGCGCCGACGACGTAGCGCGCCGCGATGCACGTGCCGTCGTCGAGCGTGGCCAGCGCGTGCTCGTCCGACTGCGTCAGCCCGATCAGCGTGCGCGGCCGCATCACCGTGCCGCCCAGCGCCAGCAGCCGATCGAGCAGCGCCCGCTCGGTCTCGGCCTGCGAAATCATCAAGGTGAACGGATAGCGCGACGGCAGCTGGGCGAAGCCGATCGGCATCAGCACGCGGTCGCGGTCGCGCACGCTGAAGCGTTGCGCCTGCAGGCCGCGGGCGACCAGCGCGGCGGACACGCCCAGCGGCTCCAGCACCTCCAGCGTGCGCGCATGCACGACCGCCGCGCGCGAGGTGTTCGCGCCTTCGGCCAGGCGGTCGATCAGCAGGCAGCGCACGCCGCGCGCCTGCAGCGCGGCGGCCAGCGTCAGGCCGGTGGGGCCGGCGCCGACGATCAGCACGTCGGTGTCGCAGGCCGTGCCGGCAGCGGGCGAGGGCACATCGGGGCGGGGTGGGGTGGCGGGCATCGTCGGGCTCCTGGTCAACAAGTGTTGGTCAACATGTGTTGACTACTTTAGACGGATGGCGCAAGAAGTCAACGTCCGTTGGCTTACAGTCGACACAATGAGCGACGCCCCTCCCCGCAAGTCCGACGCCACCAAGGCGGCGATCCTCGGCGCCGCCCGCGAGCAGTTCGCGCGGCACGGCTACCAGGGCGCGACGATCCGCGCGATCGCCGGCGCCGCGGCCATCGACCCGGCGATGGTGATGCGCTACTTCGGCAACAAGGAGCAGCTGTTCGCCGCCGCGGCGGAGTTCGATCTGCAGCTGCCGGACCTGTCGGCGCTGCCGAGGGCGGAGGTCGGCGCCGCACTCGTCGCGCACTTCCTGCAGCGCTGGGAGGCCGACGATTCGCTGATGGCCCTGCTGCGCAGCGCGATCGCCAACGAGGCCGCGGCCGAACGCATGCGCCGGCTCTTCGCGACGCAGGTGGCGCCGGCGATCGCCGGGCTCGTCGACGAGCCGCGCGCCGGCGTCGCCGCGCGCGCCGGGCTGGTCGCGACGCAGATGCTCGGTCTGGCGCTTTGCCGCTACCTGCTGAAGCTGCCGCCCGTGGTCGCCCTGTCGCGTGCCGAAGCCGCGCGGCGCATCGGCCCGACCTTGCAGGCCTACCTGTTCGAGCCGCGCTGAGCCCCTATACGATCCGGACCATGCGCATCCTGATCGCCGACGACAACGAAGCGCTCGCGCTGGGCCTGGGCCACGTCCTGGAGCAGTCCGGCCATGTCGTCGAGGCGGTCAGCGACGGTCAGGCCACGCTGGAGGCGATCGAACGCGGTCACTTCGAGCTGCTGGTGCTCGACTACGGCATGCCGCGCCTCGACGGTGCGCAGGTGCTGCGCCGGGTGCGTGCGCGCACCGACTACCTGCCGGTGCTGCTGGCCAGCGCGCACGACGACGCGGCGAGGCGCCTGGCCGACCAGGGGCTGGCGGTCGACGCGGTGCTGACCAAGCCGTTCAGCATCAATGCCTTCGAGTCGCTGGTCGAGGAACTGGAGCGCGGCATCTGCCGCGAGCACGCGACCCGGCATGTCGTGCACTTCGGCCCGCTGCGGTGCGACCCGGCGACCGGCCGCACGACCATCGATGGCGCGCCGCTCGAACTCGACGACGACCAGCGGCGCGTGCTGGAGCGGCTGGCCAGCCACCACGGCGAAGCGGTGGGCGCCGACGAGCTGTCGCCGCTGGCGTCGCAGCCGCTGGAGCCGGTGATCGCCGGGCTGCAGCAGCGGCTGGACGCCACACCGCTGAAGCTGGTCGCGGTGCGCGGCATCGGCTGGTGCCTGGCGATCGGCTGAGGGGGCCGAGCGGCTGACCCCCGGGTGGCTGACGGCCGCGTGGCGGGGTCGCCGGCACACCGCTTGCCGCCGCTGCCGGCATGGCCAGCAGCATCCAGGCGCGCAGCAGCGTCCGCATCGGCATCTCGGGCTGGCGCTACGCGCCCTGGCGCGGCGTCTTCTATCCCCCGGGCCTGCCGCAGCGGCAGGAGCTGGCCTTCGCGTCGCGCATGCTGCCGACGATCGAGATCAACGGCTCGTTCTACTCGCTGCAGAAGCCCGCGTTCTATGCCGAGTGGCACGACGCGACGCCGGAGGACTTCGTCTTCTCGGTCAAGGGGCCGAAGTACATCACGCACCTGCGCCGGCTGAAGGACGTGCGCACGCCACTGGCGAACTTCTTCGCCTCCGGCGTGTTCGCGCTCGGTGCCAAGCTAGGTCCGATCCTGTGGCAGTTCCCGCCGCAGCTGCCGTTCCTGGCCGAGCGCTTCGAGACCTTCTTCGAGATGCTGCCGCACGACACCCAGGCCGCGCTGGCGCTGGCCGAAGACCATGACCGCCGCGTCGAAGGACGCTCGCTTCTGGCGATAGACCGCAAGCGCCCGCTGCGCCATGCGGTCGAGATCCGCCATCCGAGCTTCGTCGACCCGGATTTCGTCGCGCTGCTGCGCCGCCACCGCATCGCGCTGGTCACCGCCGACACCGCGGGCCGCTGGCCGCTGCTCGAAGACCTGACGGCCGACTTCGTCTACCTGCGGCTGCACGGCGACGTCGAGCTCTACGCCAGCGGTTACGGCGACGAAGCGCTCGACCGCTGGGCCGAACGCATCGACGCCTGGCGGCAGGGCAGGCAGGTGCGGGATGCGCGCCTGGCATCGCCGAAGCCGCCGCCCCAGCGGGCGAAGCGCGACGTCTACGTCTACTTCGACAACGACGTGAAGGTGCACGCGCCCTACGACGCCGCGCACCTCGCGCAGCGGCTGGGCGTGCCGACCGGGCTGCGGCCGGGCGGGCGCTTCGAGCCGCCGCCGGACCTGGCGCCGCCGCGGGCGCGGGCGAGCGGCTTCGGCCGTGGCGCCCGGCCACAATGAGCCGATGCCCGATCAGGTTCCTGCTTCGATGTCCCGCGCCGCGGCCTGGATGGCCGGCTGGCTCTCGCTGATGGTGGTCATCGCCGTGGCCGGCCGCGAGGCCACGCGCGAACTGGCGGTGTTCCAGATCATGGTGATGCGCTCGCTGATCGGCCTCGTCATGCTCTATCCCCTGGTGCATGCCGCCGGGGGCTTCGCCGCGATGAAGACCGCACGCTGGCCGCAGCACGCGCTGCGCAACGCGGTGCACTACGCGGCGCAGTACGGCTGGTTCGTCGCGCTGACGCTGATCCCGCTGGCGCAGGTGGTGGCGATCGAGTTCACGATGCCGATCTGGACCGCGCTGCTGGCGGTCGCCTTGCTCGGCGAGCGCTTCAACCGCTGGAAGGCGCTGGCGGTGCTGCTGGGCCTCGTCGGCGTCGCGCTGATCGTGCGGCCGGCCGCGAGCGCGATCTCGCCGGGGCAACTGATCGCCCTGGCGGCGGCGGTCGGCTTCGCGGTGTCGGTCACGCTGACCAAGTCGCTGACGCGCACCGACAGCGCGGTGCAGATCATGTTCTGGATGCTCATCGTGCAGTCGGTGCTCGGCCTGCTGCCGGCGCTGGCGGTGTGGCGCTGGCCCTCGCCGACGGTGTGGGGCTGGGTGCTGGTGATCGCCTTCTGCGGCACCTTCTCGCACTACTGCATGTCGCGTGCGCTGCGCCATGCCGATGCCACCGTCGTCGTGCCGATGGACTTCCTGCGCGTGCCGCTGACCGCGCTGGCCGGCTGGCTGGTCTATTCGGAGCGCATCGACCTGTTGACCGTCATCGGCACCGCGCTGATCCTCGGCGGCAACCTGCTGAACCTGCGCCGGATTGACGGCGGTCAAGCGCGCACCCGGTAGTTGCCGGGTGTTCCAGGGTTGGCCCGATGGACGCTGCGGCGGGGCTTGCCTAACGTCATGGCGAACAGGAGCAGCCGCCATGACGCCCGTCGAACTGCACGACTCCACCGCCGCTTCCGACTCGCCCTTCGAGATCCCGCTGCGCCGGCTGGCTTTCGGCGATCCGCTGCGCTGGCTGGCGCTGGGCTGGCGCGACTTCCGGCGCTGCCCCGGGATCGGCCTCTTCTACGGCTCGGCCTTCACCGTGATGGGCTGGGCGCTGCTGGCGGTCTTCGAGCAGGCACCGGCCTATGTGCTGGCGCTGTCGGCGGGTTTCCTGCTGATGGGGCCGTTCCTCTGCATCGGCCTCTATGACGCCAGCCGGCGGCTCGAACGCGGCGAGGCGCCGGCGCTGGGCGTCTCGCTGCGCGCGTGGCTGCCGCGCGCCAGCACGCTGGGCATCTTCGGCTTCGTGCTGCTGGTGCTGGAGATGCTGTGGGGCCGCGCATCGCTGGTCGTCTTCGCGCTGAGCTTCGACGCGATGCCGGATTTCCACGGCTCGCTGCTGGCGCTGCTGGATGCGCGCAACCTGGAGTTCATCGCCGCCTACTGCGCGGTCGGCGGCCTCTTCGCCGGGCTGATCTACGCCACCAGCGTGATCTCGATGCCGATGATCCTGGACCGCGGCACCGACGCGATCAGCGCCGCGCTGACCAGCATCCGGCTGACCCTGACGCAGACCGGCGTGATGCTGTGGTGGGGCGCGCTGATCACCGCGATCGTGGTGCTGGCGATGCTGCCGGGCTTCCTCGGGCTGCTGGTCGCCGGGCCGGTGCTCGGCCACGCGTCCTGGCATGCCTACCGCGGGGCCGTGGGCGGCGCGCCGGGGGACGGCAGCTGACCCGTCATCGACGCGGCCAGCGCACCGAGCCGGCGCAGGCCCTTCTCGATGCGCGCATCCCAGCCCCAGCCGCCGCTGAGCCGCAGGCAGTTCGCGTAGCGTCCGGCGGCGGAGAACACCACGCCCGGCGCGAAGCAGATGCGCTCCTCGAGCGCACGGTGGAACAGCGCGCGGGTGTCGACCGCCTTCGGCAGCGCCAGCCACAGCACGAAGCCGCCGGCCGGCTGGGAGACGCGGGTGCCGGCCGGGAAGTGCGCGGCGATCACCTCGGTCATGCGGCGCAGCGTGTCGGCGAAGGCCCGGCGCAGCCGGCGCAGGTGGGCGTCGTAGCCGCCGGAGGCGAGGAACTCCGCCAGCGCCAGTTGCGGCAGCACCGGTGCGGCCAGGGTCGCGGCGAACTTGGCCTCGAGCAGCTTCGGCAGGTGGCGCCGGCTGGCAACCCAGCCGACGCGGTAACCCGGCGCCAGCGTCTTCGAGAAGGACGCGCAGTAGATCGTGCGGTCGCCGGCATCCAGTGCCGAGAACGGCCGCGGCCGCTCGGCGCCGAAGTGGATGTCGCCGTAGACATCGTCCTCGATCAGCGGCACGCGGTGCGTCGCCAGCAGGGCGAGCAGCGCCTGCTTGTCGTGCTCGGCCATCGTGCAGCCGAGTGGATTGTTGAAGCTCGACGCCAGCAGGCAGGCGGCGACCGGCTGCGCTTCGAGCGCGGCGGCCAGGGCGTCGAGCGACACGCCGCGGCGCGCATCGGTCGGCAGCTCCAGGGCCTTCAGCCGCAGTGCGCGCAGCACCTGCAGCGCGCCGAAGTAGGTCGGCGACTCGATCGCCACCGTGTCGCCGGGCTGCGTGACGGCCGACAGCGCCAGCGCCAGCGCCTCGGTGGCGCCGCAGGTGATCACGATGTCGTCCGGTGCCAGCTGCTGGCTCCACCTCAGCGCGCGGCGCGCGATCTCGATGCGCAGCGCCGCTTCGCCGCGCGGCGGCGAGTAGGTGTTGTGGGTGGCGCCGCGCACGCGCGCGGATCGCGCGAGCATGCGGTCGAGCTTCGCCGAATCGAGCAGCGCCGGGCTCGGGATCGCGCAGCCCAGCGGCACATAACGTTCATCGGACGCGTGCTCCAACATCGTCAGCATCAGCGCCGACAGCGCCACCTCGGTCGGCTGCAGGCTCGGCCGCGTCGTCGCCGGGGCCGGCAGCCTGGGCACATCGGCGACGAAGAAGCCGGACTGCGGCCGCGCCTGCAGGATGCCGCGGTCTTCCAGCAGCCGGTAGGCCTGCAGCGCGGTGGTCAGGCTGGTGCGTTGTTGCTGCGCGATCGCGCGCAGCGACGGCGCGCGTGTGCCGGGCGCCAGCGTGCCGTCGCGCACGCCTTGCGCGATCAGCTCGGCGACAGCCTCGTAGCGAAAGCGGGCGGGCTGCGGCATCGCCAGGCAACTGTTCTGGTTGAAGTTGCGCCGGATTGTGGCTGTTATCGATGCGGCCGGCACCGCACGATGGCGCCCTGCGATCCCCTTCGATGCCGCCAGGAGCTGCCGCCATGAACCGCTTTCCGCCCAACGCCATCGCCTCGCTCGTCGGCGAGGCGCCGCCGCGCCACGACCTCGCCGAGAGCCTCGGCCCCGACCTGCGCTTCGGCGCGCTGTTCGACGACCCGCACGAGGCCGGTGCGCTGGCGGCGCTGCCGCTGTCCTACGCCAGCGCGGCCGGCGATCCGGCGCTGCGCGCCGCGATCGCCGCCGTGCACGGCGGCGGCGCCGACGAGGTGGTGGTCACCGTCGGCGGCATGCACGCGCTGTTCCTGCTGGCCTTCACGCTGTGCGGGCGCGGCGACGAGGCGGTGATCACCTCGCCGGTGTTCCCGCTGGCGCGCCATGCGCTGCAGGCGGTCGGTGCCGAGATCCGCACGCTGCCGCTGCACTTCGACGACGGCTACCAGCCCGACCTCGAGGCCTTGCGCGCGCTGCTGTCGCCGCGCACGCGGCTCGTCAGCCTGGCGTCGCCGCAGAACCCGTCGGGCGTCGCGCTGCCCGAGGCGAGCCTGCGCGCGGTGCTGGCGCTGATGCAGCAGCACGCGCCCCAGGCCAGGCTGCTGGTCGACGAGACCTACCGCGAGGCGCACTACGGCGGCACGCCGGCCGCGCCGAGCGCGATCGCGCTGGATCAGCGCGTGGTCAGCGTCGCCTCGCTGTCGAAGTGCCACGGCGCGCCGGGCTTGCGCATCGGCTGGGCGATCACCCGCGACGCGGCGCTGCGCGAACAGCTGGTGACGGCCAAGTTCAACACGGTGATCTGCTGCTCGCCGCTGGACGAGGCCGCCGCGTTGCGCCTGCTGCAGCGACGCGGGCACCTGCTGGCCGAGCGCGCGGCGCACCTGGCGGCGAACCTCGCGCTGACGGCGCAATGGGCCCGCGACGAAGCGGCGCTGGTCGACTGGGTGCGGCCGGACGCCGGTGCGCTGTGCTGCGTGCGCATGAAGCCGGCCGTGTTCGACGAGGCCGCGGTCGCGCGTTTCCATGCCGCGCTGCCGGCGCTCGGCCTGCGCATCGGCGACGGGCGCTGGTTCGGCGAATCGGCGCGCGTATTCCGCCTCGGCTTCGGCCTGCCGCCGACGGCAGGGCTGGCCGACGCGCTGCAGGCCCTGTCGAGTGCGCTGCGGCAGGCCGCGGGCGGGTACGATCGCCGCGATTGAAGCGGCCGGCGACGCGGCCGCCAACGCGCCGCGATGACCGAAGACGAACGAGAACTGCGATGGGGCGATGCCGGCTGGGGCCGGCAGGCGCCGACGCTGCCGGCGCTGGACCCCGGCCTGGCCAACCTGCTGCTGGAGCACATCGCGACGCGGGTGGCGGTGATCGGCCGCGACGGACGCTATGTCTACGCCAACCACGGCGCGCTCGAGTTCATGGCGTTGCCGGCCGAGCGGGTGATCGGCCGCCACATGTCCGAGGTGCTCGACGAGGGCGTCTGGCACAGCTTCGCCCCGATCTTCGAGCGGCTGTACGCCGGCGAGTCGCTGCATCTGAGCGGCTGGGTGCACTACGAGAAGCAGGGCAGGCGCTACCGCGAGCAGATCCTGGTGCCCTACATGCCCGACGGCGGGCCGGTGCAGTCGGTGGTCGTGCTCGGGCTCGACCGCACCGACCAGCGCCTGTCCGAGCAGGAGCTGGCGCGGCGCGACGAGCAGCTGCAGCGCGCCGAGGCGCTGAAGTCGGCCATCGTCGACCACGCGCAGACCGCGCTGATCTCGTCGGATGCCGAGGGCCGGATCGTCGAGTTCAATGCCGCCGCCGAGGCGATGTTCGGCCGGCCGCGCGGCGAGGCGCTGGGCCGCTCGATCGGCGAGGTGCTGGTGCCGCCGCGGCATCGCGAAGCGCACGACAACGGCCTGCGCCGCATGCAGGCGGGTGCGCCGTCGCAGATGATGGGCCGGCGCGTCGAGCTCGAGGCGCTGCGCGCCGACGGCAGCGAGTTCCCGATCGAGATGGTGCTGTGGCGCACCGACGTCGGCGGCACGGTCTTCTACACCGCGTCGATCACCGACCTGTCGGAACGCCGCCGCGCCGCACAGGAAATCGCGCGCCAGCGCGAGGCGCTGCGCCAGAGCGAACGGCTGACGGCGATGGGCAGCCTGCTGGCCGGCGTCGCGCACGAGCTGAACAACCCGCTGGCGATCGTGATGGGCCGCGCCACCTTGCTTGAAGAGCGCTGCGCCGATCGGCCCGACCTGCTGAAGGACGCGAAGCAGATCCGCGACGCTGCCGACCGCTGCGGGCGCATCGTGCGCACCTTCCTGAACATGGCGCGCAGCCGGCCTTCGAACCCGACGCGCATGTCGCTGAACGACGTCGCCCGCGCGGCGGCCGAGCTGCTGGCCTACACCTACCGCAGCCACGCGATCGAGCTGAAGCTGGAGCTCGACGGTGCGCTGCCCGCGGTGCAGGCCGACGAGGACCAGATCGCGCAGATCGTGCTGAACCTGCTGGTCAACGCCCAGCACGTGCTGTCGCAAAGCGACGGTGTCCGCCGCGTCACGCTGCGCACCGGCGTCGTGCCGGAGTCCGGCGAGCTGCCGGCGTCGGCCTGGCTGCGCGTGGTCGACACCGGCCCCGGCGTCGCGCCGGACGTGCGCGCGCGCCTCTTCGAGCCCTTCTTCACCACCAAGCCGCAAGGATCGGGAACCGGCCTCGGCCTGTCGGTGTCGCGCACGCTGGCGCGCAAGCAGGGCGGCGACCTGACGCTGGAGGACAGCGCCGCGGGCGCCGTCTTCCAGCTGCGCCTGCCGCTGCAGGACGCCGCGGGCTGAAGCGCTGCGGCGTCGCTCTCGCTTACGGCGCCGGGCAGGCCGGCGGCTTCAGGAAGGCCAGCTGCGGCACCGTGTCCCACAGCCGGGGCGTGACCTTGTCGGTGTAGGTGCAGCCGAAGTTCGGGCTGGCCACCGCGGCCGGGTCGAGGATCGCATCGCCCGCCGGCTTCGTGCCCTGCTCGACCCATTTCACGAGGTCGGTGAAGGTCTGCACCAGCTCGGTCGGCGTGAACGTGCAGTGGCCGACGTCGCGCGTCGCGCGCGAGACGAAGTTCTGCGCGTAGCCTTTCGCCGCGACGCGTCGCGCGTATTCCTGTTCCATGTGGAAGGGCACGAACAGGTCGCCCAGCGTGTGCAGCGACAGGGTCGGGATCTTCAGGGTGCCGGTGGTCGGCGTGACGTTGGCCAGGCCGTTGTTGCGGCGCGCCTGCGGATCGGCCTGAACGCGCTGGATGGCGATGTTGAAGGCGTCCTCGGCCGGCGTCAGCGCGGGCAGCGCATCGAACTGGTAGGTCACGTCGCTGTTCTGCACCGCGACGCCGGGCTGGCGCGGCAGCGTGCCGTCGCCGACGCCGAGGCCGAACAGGAAATCGCCGGCCACCGCGTTCCAGTACAGCCAGCCCTGGTCGAACAGCGGGCGCACGCCGCCGGAGCGCAGCTGCACCAGCGCCTTGAAGTTCGTGCCCGCGGCATTCAGCGCGAACGGGAAGGCCGGGCCCAGGCCGGCCTTCGTCGCCGGCACCACGCTGGTCAGGTAGTCCGGCCCGAACGGGTAGAGCTGGTTCTGTCCCGACAGCGTCTGCGCCGCGAGGTTGAAGTCCAGGAAGTAGTCGAACAGCTCGTAGTCGCCGAGCACGCCGCAGATCGGCATCGCGCCGTCGTAGCTGGCCGGCCACTGCTCGGCCACCACCGCGGTGATGTGGCCGCCCATCGACGCGCCGGTGATGTAGGTGCGCACCGGCTTGCCGAAGCGGCCATTGAAGAGCTTCGTCAGCGCATGCGTGTCCTTGGCGCCCTGCGACGGGTCGTAGGCGTTCCGGCTGTAGCTCGATGCCGCCCAGGCGTAGCCGTTGGCGAGCAGGAAGGGGCGCAGCGGATGGTTGTCGACCGTCAGCTCCAGCCCGGTGCCGCGGTAGCCGTGGGCCCACATCACCAGCTTGCCGTTCCAGTTCATCGGCACCTCGATGCGGTAGCCGGCGCCGTTGTGCACGCCCCAGGCGCGCTGCGTGTCCAGCCCGGGCAGCGCGGCGAACGGCAGCTTCGCTTCGTCGACGTAGTAGGCCGGCGGTGGCGCGGCGACGGCGGGTTGCAGTGCAGATGCGCTGAACGCCAGCGCGGCGACGATCGGGACGAGCGTCTTCTTCACGGTGGTCTCCTCTTGTCGGTGGTCAATGCACGGAACGGGGGGCCATTCGGCGCCGATGCCGGTCGGCGCGCCATAGGGGCTTGACTGGAGCATCCCTGTCACCTGCGCGACGCGCGCGTGCGGCTGCGCCCGTCGAGCGTGAGGTCGAGCACGTCCATCAGGCCACGCGCGCCACCACCGCGCGTCCCACCGCCGCCAGCGTCGCATTGCGGTGTTCCATCGGCCGATCGCTGCCGGTCAGGTAGGCCGCAACCACCAGCGGCGCGCGTTGCGGCGGCCAGAACACCGCGACATCGTTGCTGGTGCCGCGCTGCCCGCTGCCGGTCTTGTCGCCGGCGCGCCAGTCGGCCGGCAGCGCCGCGCGCAGCCGCGTCAGGCCGGTGCGTGCGGCTTCCAGCCACTGCACCAGCAGCGCGCGGCTGGCCGGCGACAGCACGTCGCCGAGCACCGCCCGGTTCAGCAGGCCGGCCATCGCCCGCGGGGTGGTCGTGTCGCGCGGGTCGCCGGGCCGTGCTTCGTTCAGCGCCAGCTCGCGGCGGTCGAGCCGCGTCATGCCGTCGCCGAGCGACCGTGCGAAGCGCGTCAGCGCGGCCGGCCCGCCGAAGCTGTCGAGCAGCAGGTTCGCGCCGGCGTTGTCGCTGACGGTGACGATGGCCTCGCACAGCGCGCGCACCGTGATGCCCTCGGCGCCAGCGTGCCGCTCGGTCACCGGCGAATGCGCGATCAGCACCTCGCGGCCGTAGCGGATGCGGCGCTCGAGTTGCTCCAGTGCGTGGTCGACCCGCTGCAGCACCAGCGCCGCGACCAGCCACTTGAAGGTGCTGGCCATCGGAAAGCGTTCGTCGAGGCGATGGCCGTCGAGCCGGCCGGTCGCGGTGTCCAGCACCGCGATGCCGAGGCGGCCGCCGGAGGTGGCTTCGATGCGCGCCCAGGGGTCGGCATCGGGCCTGGCGTTTTCCTGGGCCTGCAGGCCGAGCGTGGCACCGGCGAGGCCGAGCGCGAGGCCGTGCTGGAAGTGGCGTCGATTCATGCGTGTCCTTCGAGTGGCGAGGTGGCGCACGATAGGCGTCGGCGAGGCGCGCGACAAACGCGGATTCGTGCGGCGAAACCCCAGAAAATTGGGGGCATGCGGCCCCGCCGCCAACCGACGCCGAACCGACGCCGAACCGACACCGAACCGACGATGACATTGCCGCTGAACGCTCTGCGCGCCTTCGAGGTCGCCGCCCGCCACCTGAGCTTCACCCGCGCGGCCGAGGAGCTGTTCGTCACCCAGAACGCCGTCAGCGCGCAGGTGAAGAACCTCGAGCAGCGGCTGGGCGTGCCGCTGTTCCGCCGGCTGCCGCGCGGGCTGGCGCTGACCGACGAGGGCCAGGCGCTGCTGCCGCTGCTGCGCGACAGCTTCGAGCGCATTGCCGCGGTGCTGGGCCAGTTCGACGGCGGTCGCCATCGCGAGGTGCTGACCGTCGCCGCCGTCGGCACCTTCGCGGTGGGCTGGCTGCTGCCGCGGCTGGAGGCCTTCCGCCGCGACCATCCCTTCGTCGACCTGCGCCTGCTGACCAACAACAACCGCGTCGATCTCGCCGGCGAAGGCCTGGACTTCGCGATCCGCTTCGGCGACGGCGCATGGCACGGCACCGAGGCCGAGCCGCTGCTCGACGCACCGCTGTCGCCGGTGTGCACGCCCACCATCGCCGCGCGGCTGCGCAGGCCGGGCGACCTGCGGCCCGAGACCCTGCTGCGCTCGTACCGCGCCGACGAATGGCCGCGTTGGTTCGATGCCGCCGGCTGCGCGCCGCCGGTGCTGCGGGGCCCGGTCTTCGACTCCTCGATCACGATGGCCGCGGCTGCGGCGATGGGCGCCGGCATCGCGCTGCTGCCCGTCGCGCTGTTCGCCGACGACCTGCGCCGCGAGCGCCTCGTCCAGCCGTTTGCCGTGGACGTGTCGATCGGACGTTACTGGCTGACGCGGCTGAAGTCGCGCGCGCCGACCGCGGCGATGCGTGAATTCAGGACCTGGGTGCGCGGGCAGGCCGGGGCGGCTTGAGGGGGAGCTTTCCGGCCGAAAGCGGGGAGGACCAAAAAAGCGACGGCCGGGGCGCCTTCGCGCCGTGCGTCGCCGCTGTTCGTTCGCGTCGCCGGCCTGAACAATGGCGGGCATGACGACACGCATCCGCTCCTCCCACACCATCACCCTCGAACGGCCGATCGATGCCTGCTTCCCGCTCTTCACCGCGAAAGGCGAAGAACGCTGGGTGCCCGGCTGGCGGCCGCAGTACGTTCATCCGGCGTCGGGCGAGGCCGAGCCCGGCCAGGTGTTCATCACCGGCGACGGCGACGAACGCACCTGGTGGACGGTGGTCGATTTCGATCCGGCCGCGCACCACGCCCGCTATTCGCGCGTGACGCCGGCCTCGCGCATCGGCCTCGTCGACGTGCGCTGCCGCAGCGTCGACGAGCGCGTCACCGAGGTCAAGGTCCGCTACGAGATGACCGCGCTGAATGCCGCGGGCGAAGCGGCGCTGCAGGCGTATGCCGGCGCGGCCTACGTCGCGATGATCGAGGACTGGAAGCGGCTGATCGACGCGGCCGATTGAGAGGCGTTCCAGCCGGCGGTGTCAGCGGGCGGCGTCGCCGTAGTCCACTTCGTCCCGGTACGCCGCCTCGTCGTGCATCGCCCAGTAGCCTTCGGTCAGGCGCTGGGTGATCGGGCCAGGGAAGTGCGGCAGCGGCACGCCGTCGAGCCGGGCGATCGGCAGGATGCCGCCGCCGGTGGAGGTGAGGAAGACCTCGTCGGCCGCGCGCATCGCGTCGACCGGCACCGGTGCGATCTTCACCGGGATGCCGAAGTGACCGCACAGCTCGATCGCGGTGCGGCGCGAGATGCCCTCGAGCACGCCGGTGGCCGCCGTCTGCACGGTGCCGTCCTTGACCATGAAGACATTGAAGCCCGGGCCTTCGGCGACGTGGCCGTCGGCATCGACGACGCAGCTGGTGTCCCGGCCGCGGTCGTAAGCATCGAACATCGACTGCACCAGGTCGATCCAGTGGTAGTTCTTCACCGTCGGGTCGACCGAGGCCGGCGCGATGCGCTGGCGCTGGCTGATGTGCAGGTCGATGCCCTCGCGCTGCTTCTCGCGCGTCGCGATCCACACGAAGGGCACGGCATAGGCATAGAAGCGGTTCTGGGCCAGGCGCGGGTCGCGTGCGCCCCGGGGCGGCACGCCGCGGGTGCAGACCATCGCGACGTACGAATCCTTCAGCCCGCCGCCGCGCACGCAGCCGTGCAGGATCGTGCGCAGCTCGTCGCGGCTGTACGGGATGACCAGCCGCATGCGCTGCAGGCTGGTGAAGAAGCGCGAGAGGTGGTCGTCGAGCCGGAAGAACGCGCCCTGCCAGACGCTGGCGACGTCGTAGGTGGCATCGGAGCGGGTGAACCCCCAGTCGAACAGCGAGACCTTGGCCTCGGACAGCGGCACGAAGGCGCCGTCGGCGAAGGCGCAGCCGCCGTCGAAGGCGGCGGTCGGGGGCAGGGCGGGCAGGGTCATGGCAGTGCGGGCGTATCGGGTGTGAACACGGCGATGATGCGCCAGCCCCGGGCACCCCTCGATCGACCCAGGTCAGAAGCTCAGCACGAAGGCCGCTCAGCCCTCGACGGGCTCCGACAGCAGCCGGCCGATCACCGCGCCGAGCGCCAGGTCGTCGGCCGCGCCGAAGTGATTCAGCCGCACGCGGCCGGCGCGGTCGATCAGCACCAGGCTGGGCGTGCCGCGCAGGCCGTAGGCGGCCATCGTGCGCGGGATCGGCCCCTCATCGCCCGGGGCGTCGATGCCGACGGGGAAGGTCACCCGGTACTCGGACACGAAGACCCGCAGCGCCTGGGCGCCCATCACCGCGTGGTGCTCGAACACCGTGTGCAGGCCGATCACCGCGAGCTCGCTCTCGTCGAACGTGCGCTGGAGGCGCTGCGCCTGCGGCACGCCGTGCGCGACGCAGCCGGGGCACAACATCTGGAAGGCGTGCAGCGCGACCACGCGGCCACGCAAGCCGTCCAGCGTCAGCGGCGCCGGGGCATTGAGCCAGTCGCTCACCTCGAGCGGCGGCGCGGCGTGAGCGGCGGCGGCGGGGATCATGGGGTCGACGGCAGTGAGTGAACGAATGGCCAGTGTGAACCCGGCCGCGGCGTGCAGCGTGCCACCGCGTCCACGAAACATCACCTTGCGTCTGGCCAATGCCCAAGCGCCGGCGCGCGCCGCAGAATGGCGCGACGGGTGCCCTTCGCGTGCCCGAGGGGAGTGGGCATGCCGACCATCCACCGACGCGAGCTGATCGTGCTGCTGGGCGCGCCTGCGCTGGGCGGCCTGGTGCAGGCCGCCTCGCTGACCGAGACCGACGCCGTGGCGGGCGTGCGCACCGCGCTCGAACGCGGCGCGGTCGCCGCGGTGAGCCTGCTCGGCCGCACCGACGGCTTCCTCGGCAACCCGAAGGTGCGCATCCCGCTGCCGCCGGCGCTGGAAGACGCCGCGAAGCTGCTGAAGGCCATCGGGCAGTCGAAGCGCATCGACGAGCTGGTCACCGCGATGAACCGCGCGGCCGAGCAGGCGGTGCCGGAAGCGAAGACCTTGCTGGTCAATGCGGTGAAGGCGATGAGCGTCGAGGACGCGCTGAAGGTCGTGCGCGGCGGCGACACGTCCGTCACCGACTTCTTCGCCGGCAAGACGCGCGAGCCGCTGTCGGTGAAGTTCCTGCCGATCGTCACGCGCGCCACCGAGCGGGTGAAGCTGGCCGAGAAGTACAACGCGCTGGCACAGAAAGGCGCCGGCGTCGGCCTGGTCAAGCGCGAGGACGCCAACGTGCAGCAGTACGTCACCCGCAAGGCGCTCGACGGGCTCTACCTGATGATCGGCGAGGAGGAGAAGAAGATCCGCGCCGACCCGGTGGGCACCGGCAGCGCGATCCTGAAGAAGGTGTTCGGCGCGCTGCGCTGAAGCGGCTTCAGCCCGCGGCGTCTGTCTTTCAGCCCGCGGCGCCGGCCAGCGCGGTGGTGACCTCGGTGGTCACCTGCGTCATGAGCTTGTGCAGCGGGCACTTCTCGGCCACCGCCAGCAGCTCGCGACGCTGCGCATCGCTCAGCGGGCCGCCGAGCTGCAGCGTCACCGCGAGGCGATAGGTGCCCTGGCGCTCGGCGCTGTCGTCGCGCGCGACCGAGACTTGAACGTCCTCCAGCGGCATGCCTTTGCGGCGCGCGTACCAGACCACCGTCATCGCCTTGCAGGCGCCGAGCGCGGCGTCGTAGGTGTCGTGCGGCGTGAAGCCCAGGTCCTCGCCGCCGTTGGCGGGCGGTTCGTCGACGGCCAGCGTGTGGGCGCGCACGTGCACCGTGTGCTTCATCGGGTGCGGCAGGTCGCGGGTGACGGTCAAGGTCATGGCGGGGCTCCGGTGTGGCTTCATCGCATCAAGGACGACTTGCTGGCCCTGATGCCGTTGCTGGGCTGACATCGATTGGCGACCCAGCCCTGTACGTTGCGCCCATTCTGGTGAGCGGATCGCTACTGTGCACTAGCGACCCGCAGCGGCCGCGCCGTCGCCGAACAGCTCCACCACCACGCCGCGCAGCCAGCGGTTCGCCGGATCGCGGTGCACCTTGGCATGCCAGAAGGCGTTGATCGCGACATCCGGCAGCCGTGCAGGGTGCACGGCCTTCACCAGTCCGAAGGGCGCGGCGAGGCGGTCGGCCAGGCCTTCGGGCACGGTGGCGACGAGGTCCGAGCCCTGCAGGATGTGGCCGACGCTGACGAAGTGCGGCACCGTCAGCCGCACGCGGCGCGTGATGCCGGCGCGCTGCAGCACCTCGTCGACCTTGCCGTGGCCGGTGCCGGCCGAGATCACGACGAGGTGCTCGGCCGCTGCGTATTCCGCCGCGGTCATGCGCTTCTTCGCCAGCCGGTGCCCCTGGCGCAGCAGGCAGACATAGCGTTGCATGAACAGGCGCCGCTGGTAGAAGCCGGCCTTCAGCTGCGGCAACAGGCCCAGCGCCAGGTCGACCTGGCCGGCTTCCATCTCGTCGCGCAGGTTCACCGCGGTGTTGCGCACGGTGCTCAAGGTGACGCCGGGCGCGTCGCGCCGCAGGCGCTCGAGCAGCGCGGGCAGGAAGTAGATCTCGCCGATGTCGGTCATGCCGACCGTGAAGCCGCGCTCGGCCGTCTGCGCATCGAAGTGCGTGCGCTGGTTGATGCCGCCGTGGATCATCGCCAGCGCGACGCTGACCGACTCGGCCAGCTGCTGCGCGTGCGGCGTCGGCTCCATGCCGCGCGGCGTGCGCAGGAACAGCTCGTCGCCGAACAGGCGTCGCAGCTTGGCCAGCGAGTTGCTGACGGCCGGCTGCGTCAGGCCCAGCGACTCGGCGGCCTTCGACACCCGCCGGTCGATCAGCAGCTGGTGGAAGACCACCAGCAGGTTCAGGTCCAGCTCGTGCAGTTCCATCGTCGCAGGCCTCTTGCGTCCATCACCGGCAGTGATGTGCCTTATAGCCTGAATGCCCTTGGCTGATCGGCGTGTCTGGCGGACCATCGGCGGGTTCAGCCGCCGGAGCCCCGATGAACCACCCCTCGCCGACGACCTTTCCCGCTGCCGCCCACTGGGAAGGCGACGGCACCCACCGCATCCCCTTCCTCGCCTACACCAGCGACGAGCTCTACCGCCGCGAGCTCGAGCGCTTCTTCTACAAGGGCCACTGGTGCTACGTCGGCCTGGAAGCCGAGGTGCCGAACCCCGGCGACTTCAAGCGCACGTCGATCGGCGAACGCTCGGTGATCCTGACGCGCGATGCCGAAGGCGGCCTGAACGTGGTCGAGAACGTCTGCGCGCACCGCGGCATGCGCTTCTGCCGCGAGCGCCACGGCACGCGCAAGGCCTTCGTCTGCCCGTATCACCAGTGGACCTACAACCTGAAGGGCGAGCTGCGCGGCGTGCCGCTGCGGCGCGGCGTCAAGGCGGCGGACGGGACGGTGCAGGGCGGCATGCCCGATGACTTCCGCACGGAAGACCATGGCCTGACGAAGCTGAAGGTGGCGGTTCGCGGCGGTGTGGTCTTCGCGTCCTTCGATGCCGGCATCGAGCCTTTCGAGAACTTCCTCGGCCCCGAGATCCTGCGCTGGTTCGACCGCCTGTTCGACGGCCGCCCGCTGAAGATCCTCGGCTACAACCGCCAGCGCATCCCGGGCAACTGGAAGTTGATGCAGGAGAACATCAAGGACCCCTATCACCCGGGCCTGCTGCACACCTGGTTCGTCACGTTCGGGCTCTGGCGCGCGGACAACCGGTCGCAGCTGCGCATGGATGCGAAGCACCGGCACGCGGCGATGATCTCCACGCGCGGCAATGCCGGCAAGGCCTCCGACGTGTCGCAGGTGTCGAGCTTCAAGGCCAGCATGGAACTGAACGACCCGGGCTTCCTCGACATCGTGCCCGAGCCCTGGTGGGGCGGGCCGACCGCGGTGATGACCACGCTGTTCCCGAGCGTGATCCTGCAGCAGCAGGTCAACAGCGTGTCGACGCGCCATATCCAGCCGAACGGCCACGGCAGCTTCGACTTCGTCTGGACGCACTTCGGCTTCGCCGACGACACGCCGGAGATGACCGAGCGCCGGCTGCGCCAGGCCAACCTGTTCGGGCCGGCCGGTTTCGTCTCCGCCGACGACGGCGAAGTGATCGAGTTCTCGCAGCAGGCCTTCGAGAGCAAGCCCTTCCACCGCACGCTGGCCGAGCTGGGCGGCCACGCGGTGGAAGACACCGAGCACATGGTCACCGAGACGCTGATCCGCGGCATGTACCGCTACTGGCGCGACGTCATGGAAGCGGAGGGCTGACCGCCATGGGCGCTGCACTGAACTTCGAGGACTGGCTGGCGCTGACGCAGCTGTACGCCGACTACGCCGCCGCGCTCGACGCCGGCGACTGGGACCGCTGGCCGGACTTCTTCACCGACCCCTGCGTCTACCGGCTTCAGCCGCGCGAGAACCACGAGCGCGGCTTCCCGCTGGCGACCCTGGCCTTCACCAGCCGCGGCATGCTGAAGGACCGCGTCTACGGCATCAAGGAGACGCTGTTCCATGACCCGTACTATCAGCGCCACGTGGTGGGCACGCCGCTGCTGCGCTCGGTGGATGCCGACGGCTTCCGCTGCGAGGCGAACTACGCGGTGTTCCGCACCAAGCTGTCGGAGCCGACGACGGTGTTCAACGTCGGCCGCACGCTCGACCATGTGGTGCGCACGCGCGAGGGCTTCAGGTTCGCGTCGCGCGAGTGCATCTACGACAGCGAGCTGATCCCGAACTCGATCATCTATCCGATCTGAGCCCGGGACCGGCGCGCCGCAGGCTCACTTCGCGAAGAGCTTCGTGATGTCGGCGAACGCCTTGACCTCGATCGCGTTGCCGGAGGGGTCGAGGAAGAACATCGTCGCCTGCTCGCCGGGCTCGCCCTTGAAGCGGATGTAGGGCTCGATGACGAAGTTGGTGCCGGCGGCCTTCAGCCGCGCGGCCAGCGCGTCCCAGTCGGCCATCGGCAGCACGATGCCGAAGTGGCGCACCGGCACGCCGTGGCCGTCGACGGCATTGCGGGCGCTGGGGCCGGTCTCGCCCGGCGCCAGGTGGGCGACGATCTGGTGGCCGTAGAAGTTGAAGTCGACCCACTCGTCGGAGCTGCGGCCTTCGGGGCAGCCGAGCAGCTCGCCGTAGAAGCCGCGTGCGGCGGCGAGATCGTGGACCGGGAAGGCGAGGTGGAAGGGCGACAGCGGGCCTGGGTTGGTGGTGAGGGCTTGCATGGCGGGGCAGGCTGGTGGAGGAGGAGGACAGCCCGCATCGTACGGTTCGCCGCTGAAAAGAAAAATCAAACTATATTTGTCTGATGCATCGATTCTGTTTGTGAATGCTGCGCGAGCTGAAAACGCTGACCGCCGTGGCGCGCGAGGGCACCTTCGCCGCCGCCGGCGCGCGCATCGGGTTGACGCAGGCCGCCGTCAGCGCTCAGATGCAGCGCCTGGAGGCCGAGCTCGGCTTCGCATTGTTCGACCGCGTCGGTCGCTCGGCCCGGCTCAACGCGATGGGTCAGCGCACGCTGGCGCAGGCCGAGGAGTTGCTGCGTCTGGCGGGCCAGCTGGGCTCGCGTGCCGGCGCTGCGGAGTCCAGCCCGGTCTTCGTCAGCCTCGGCGCGATCGCGTCGGTGCAGCAGTCGCGGCTGCCGCAGGCCGTCGCCGCCTTCCACCGCCGCTTCCGCGACGCACGCAGCCGCATCGTGCCCGGCGTCTCGATGGCGCTGATGGACCAGGTGGACGCCGGCGAGGTGGAGCTGGCGGTCATCATCCGCCCGCCCTTCGCACTGCCGGCCGACCTGCGCTGGACGCCGCTGGCGCGCGAGCCCTTCCGCCTGCTGGTGCCCAGGGCCGTGAAGGGCGACGATGCGGCCGCGCTGCTGGCCTCCGAGCCTTTCATCCGTTACGACCACACCTCCTTCGGCGGCCGCCTCGTCGACCGCTTCCTGCGCAGCGCCCGCATCGCCGTGCGCGAGGCCTGCGAGCTCGACGAGCTCGACGCGATCGTGCAGCTGGTGGCGCTGGGCGTCGGCATCGCGCTGGTGCCGCAGGCGGCGACGCTCCGGCGCTGGCCGGCGGGCGTGCGCGCGATCGACCTCGGCGAGCAGACCTTCCACCGCGAGATCGGCCTGGTGCACCGCGGCCGGCTCGGCGAGCCGGCGCGGGTGCTGGCGGGGCTGATCGGCGACGCCTACGCGGGGGCCGGCGCTGCCTGATGCCCGCGCCGCGGGCTGTGCAGACGGCCGCCGCGGCGGCATAGTCCGGAGCCTGACGGACACCGGGCACGCAGGAGGAAACGATGCCGATCGACAAGGTGCGCGTGATGCTCTCTAGCCGATGCAAGGACTACACCACCCTCGATGGCGCGTCCTTCCCGCTCAAGGCGCTGCGCAAGCGGCTGAAGACGCACATCGATGCGGAGCGGGTCTTCGGCCAGAAGGTCTTCCAGTGCTTCGCGAACGAGGAAGAGCCGGCGCTGTCGGCGGCGGGCGACGTCTGGTCGACCTGCCTGCGCGAGATCCGGAGCTCGCACATCGTCATCGCGCTGTACAACGGCGATGCCGGATGGTCGGCGGAAGACGCCGATGACGGCATCTGTCATGCCGAGCTGAACGAGGCGCTCTACTCGGGGCGGGCGCGCACGTACATCGTCCAGTTGCCGCTCACCGCCAAGGAGGTCGACGCGCGCGACCGGCGGCTGCGCGAGCGCTTCGCCTCGGAACTGCAGTTCACCGGCCCGCCGACGACCGACGAGGAGGGTGCCTTCAAGCTCGTGGTGAAGACCCTCGCGAAGGCCACGGCCGACCTGGCGCGCGGCGGTGCCGGCGTGATCCGCAAGGAGAGCTATTCGCTCGGCGAGGCGCTGGACTGGAGCCGGCTCGACTTCGCCAAGCGCAAGCAGCACATGGAGCAGGCGTGCCGCGAAGCGCTGCTCGACCGGTCGCCGCCGGCCTCGGGCGCGGCCGCGCCGGGGGCGGCGGATGGCCGGCACGCCGTCGTCAACGTCGGCGGTGCGGGCATCCTGTTCTGCGTGCATGCGATCCCGGCCGCGACCTCGCTGGCCGCCGCGCGCGAGCTCGTCGGCCGGCCCTTCCTGGCCGACCACGAGCACCTGCGCGCGGCGCCCGATGCGCACGGCCCGGTGCACGTGATCGCCTGCCACCGCGGCGCCACCGAGAAGCAGGCGACCGACCTGCTGGGCTTCCCCGACGCCACCGTGGTGGCCACGTCCTTCGGGATCTATGTGCTCGACCCGGTGCAGCGCATCCAGATCGTGCTGCTGGCCAATTGCCGCGACCGCGCGACGACGCGCTACGCGGTGCAGCGCCTGTTCGACTGGCTGGACCGCTCCGACCAGGAAGAGGCGTTGGTCGCGCACGCCGGCTCGCGCGGGCGCATCGTGCGGGTGATCCAGCAGGAGGCGGAGGAGTCCGGCATCGCCGAAGCGTCGACGCGGCCGGCGCGGGCGATCAAGTCCACCCGCAGCCCGGCCGCGACGAAGGGCTGAGCGCAGCTCAGCGCAGGTCGAAGCGATCCAGCTCCATCACCTTCACCCAGGCCTTCACGAAGTCCTCGACGAAGCGCACCTGCGCATCGCTGCTGGCGTAGACCTCGGCCACCGCGCGCAGCTGCGCGTTCGAGCCGAAGACCAGGTCCGCCGTCGTCGCCGTCCACTTCAGCGCACCGCTCGTGCGATCGCGGCCTTCCAGCACGCCGGCCTTGCCGGACGGGCGCCAGGCGGTGCGCATGTCGAGCAGGTGGACGAAGAAGTCGTTCGTCAGCACGCCCGGCCGCTGCGTGAAGACGCCGAGCGTCGAGTGCCCGGTGTTCGCCCCCAGCACGCGCAGGCCGCCGACCAGCACGGTCATCTCCGGCGCGCTCAGGGTCAGCAGCTGCGCCTTGTCGATCAGCAACTCGGCGGCGCCGCCTTCCAGGCCTTCACGCACGTAGTTGCGGAAGCCGTCGGCGGGCGGCTCCATCGTCGCGAACGACTCGACGTCGGTCTGGTCCTGCGTCGCATCGGTGCGGCCGGGGGTGAACGGCACGGCGATCGCGACACCGGCCTGCTTCGCCGCCGCTTCGATCGCCGCACCACCGGCCAGCACGATCAGGTCGGCCAGCGAGATCCTGCGGCCGCCGTTCTGCCCGGCGTTGAAAGTCTTCCGAAGGCCTTCGAGCTTGAACAGCACCGACGACAGCTCGGCCGGCTGGTTCACCGCCCATTCCTTCTGCGGCGCGAGGCGGATGCGCGCGCCGTTCGCGCCGCCGCGCTTGTCGCCGCCGCGGAAGGTCGACGCACTCGCCCACGCGGTGCTCACCAGCTGGGAGATGTTCAGGCCCGACCCCAGCACCTGCGCCTTCAGCGCCGCGATGTCGCCGGCAGTCACCAGCGCGTGGTCGACCGCCGGCAGCGGGTCCTGCCAGATCAGCGTTTCCTTCGGCACCAGGGGCCCCAGGTAACGCGCGATCGGGCCCATGTCGCGGTGCGTCAGCTTGAACCAGGCCCGCGCGAAGGCGTCGGCGAACTGCGCCGGGTTCTGCAGGAAGCGGCGCGAGATCTTCTCGTAGGCCGGGTCCATGCGCAGCGCGAGGTCGGCGGTGGACATCATCGGCGCATGGCGCTTCGACGGGTCGTGCGCGTCGATCACGGTGCCGGCGCCGGCGCCGCCCTTGGGCGTCCACTGGTGCGCGCCGGCCGGGCTCTTCGTCAGTTCCCACTCGTAGCCGAACAGGGTCTCGAAGTAGCCGTTGTCCCAGGTCGTCGGGTTCGGCTTCCACGCGCCTTCGAGGCCGCTGGTGATGGTGTCGGCGCCGCGGCCGGTGCCGAGCCGGTTGGCCCAGCCCAGGCCTTGTTCGGCGATGTGCGCGCCCTCGGGCTCGGGGCCGACGTTGGCCGGGTCGCCCGCGCCGTGCGCCTTGCCGAAGGTGTGGCCACCGGCCACCAGCGCGACGGTCTCCTCGTCGTCCATCGCCATGCGCGCGAAGGTCTCGCGGATGTCGTGGGCGGAGGCCAGCGGGTCCGGCTGGCCGTTGGGGCCCTCCGGGTTCACGTAGATCAGGCCCATCTGCACGGCGGCCAGCGGGTTCGCGAGCTGGCGTTCGCCGCTGTAGCGCTCGTCGCCCAGCCACTTCGACTCCGGACCCCAGTCGACATCGAGCTCGGGCTCCCAGATGTCGGGCCGGCCGCCGCCGAAGCCGAAGGTCCTGAAGCCCATCGACTCGAGCGCGACGTTGCCGGTCAGCACGATCAGGTCGGCCCACGACAGCTTGCGGCCGTACTTCTGCTTGATCGGCCACAGCAGGCGCCGCGCCTTGTCGAGGTTGCCGTTGTCGGGCCAGCTGTTCAGCGGCGCGAAGCGCTGCGCGCCATGGCCGGCGCCGCCGCGGCCGTCGGCCACGCGATACGTGCCGGCGGCATGCCAGGCCATGCGGATGAAGAGCGGGCCGTAGTGGCCGTAGTCGGCCGGCCACCAGTCCTGCGAGTCGGTCATCAGGGCCTTCAGGTCCTGGATCACCGCGTCGAGGTCGAGGGTCTTGAATTCGGTCGCGTAGTCGAAGTCCTCGCCCATCGGGTTCGCGCGCGGCGACTGCTGGTGCAGGATCGCCAGGTTCAGCTGGTTGGGCCACCAGTCGCGGTTGCCGCGGCCGGCGGCCGAGGCATGCCTGGAGAGGGTGGCGCCCGAGAACGGGCACTTCGCTTCGTTGTTCGACATGGGGCTCCTCTTTCGCTGCGGGTGTGCAGGCAGTCTAGGAGCCGGGTGCGCCCACGATCCAAGCGATCGTGTCAATGACGGCGATAGCGGCGCCGCCGGGTTGCGGCTGTCAGCGCATCACCTCGATCCGCGCCGGCACGTACTTGTGCCACGGCGTGCCGGCGAAGGCATCGCGGTCCTCGATGCGCGTCAGCTCGTTCGGCGGCGTGCCATCGAGCGCCCCGCCGTCGCCGGCCGCCGACGGGAAATCGGTGCCATGGCCGTTGGGCAGCGAGACGTGGCCGGGCTGCATGCGGTCGGAGATGTCGACCGAGGCCAGGGTCGAGCCGCGCTGCGTCGAGACGCGCACCCGATCGCCGCTGGCGAGGCCGAGCGCCTCGGCATCCTGCGGGCTGATGCGCAGCGCGCCGTCCCGGTCCTTGCGGCGCCAGTCGGGGTTGCGGATGATGGTGTTCGCGGTGTACGAACGGCGCTCGCCGGCCGACAGCACGAACGGGTAGTCCGCCGGCGGCGCCGGTGCGGCTTCATCGTTGAGCGCGCGCAGCTCGTCGAAGAACTCGGGCAGCGCCAGCTGCAGGCGGCCGTTCGGCGTCGTGATGCGGCGCATCGACTCGTCCCAGTCGTCGACCGCGAAGCTCAGGCCGGACGGCGCGGCGAGGATCGCATCGAACAAGGCATCGGCGAGCTCGGCGGGGTCGGTCAGGCCGGCGCCGATGCCGGCGCGCTGGATCGACGCGCGCTGGTGCTTCGCCGCCAGCTGGCACACGCCCCACAGCGCCGCGCCTTCGGCCAGGCCCTCGGGCAGCAGGTCGCCGATCGCGCGGTACAGCAGCACCGGCATCAGTGCCAGCGCCTCGGGTTTCGCGGCGGCCAGCTCGGCGAAGGCCTGGCGGAAGGCGGCGCGGCCCTGCTGCCATGCGGCGCGCAGCGCGGCGACCGCGTCGGCCGGCAGCACGCCGGCGGCTTCCAGCAGCCGTGCATGCAGCTCGGCCTCGCTGAAGAGGCCGCCCGTCGGCGGCAGCAGCGCCCGGCGCAGGTGGAACACGTTGCGCGGGAACTCGAAGTTGAAGAAGGTGGCCTCGGCCTTCTCGAGCTGGCTGGCGACCGGCAGCACGTAGTGCGCGAGCCGCGCCGTCTCGGTCATCGCGACGTCGACGACCACCAGCAGGTCGAGGGCCGACAGCGCCTCGCGCATGCGCTGCCCGTCGGCCAGCGAATGCGCGGGGTTGGCGGACTCCACCCACATGCCGCGGAAGCGCTTGGCATGGTCCGACAGGATCTCGTCGGGAATGCTGTTGCAGGGCATCAGCCCGCCGATGATCGGCGCGCCGGTGACCGGCGTGCGCTTGACCGAGCCCGGGCCGGTGGCGCCGGACACCAGCGGCACCAGCGCCGACGGCCGGTACATCGCGCCGCGCTTGCCGAAGTGGCCGGTCAGGAGCATCAGCAGCAGGTGCAGGTAGGACACCAGCGTGGAGTGGCGGTTCATCTGCACGCCCAGGTCCTCGAAGCTCGCGACGCTGTCGGCCAGCGCGATGCGACGCGCCACGCTGCGCACGGTGTCTTCGGGCACACCCGCCTTGGCGGCATGGTCGGCGATGCTGACGTCCGAAAAGAGCGTCAGAATGTCGTCGAGGCCGTCGGCATGCCGATCCAGCCAGGGCACGGCGACCAGTCGTTCCTGCACCACGGTGGCGATCATCGCGGCCAGCAGGAAGGCGTCGCCGCCGGGTCGCACGGCCAGGTGCAGGTCGGCGATGTCGGCGGTCTCGCTGCGGCGCGGGTCGATGACGATCAGCGTGCGCGCCGGGTCGCGCGCGATCTCGCGCAGCGTGACGCGCGCGCGCGGGATGCCGTGCGAATGCCACGGGTTCTTGCCGAGCAGCAGCGCCACCTCGCAGTGCTCGAAGTCGGCGCGGACAAGGCCGCCGGTCATGCAGCCGGCGACGTAGAACGCGCCGGTCTTCTCCTGCGCGATCGCGCTGGACTGGTAGCGCATGCCGAGGGTGGCGCGCATCGCGCGGCTGTAGACGCTGGGCAGGTGGTTGCCCTGGCCGCCACCGCCGTAGTACAGGATGCTCGAGCCGCCGTGCGCCATCGCCAGCGCCATCGCGCGCTCGGTGACCTCGCGGATCGCGGTGTCCCAGTCGATCTCATCGAAGCCGCCGTCGGGCCGGCGGCGCAGCGGCTTCGTCAGCCGGTGCGGGCCGTTCTGGTAGTAGTCGATGCGCGAGGCCTTCTCGCAGGCGTAGCCGCGCGAGGCCGGATGCGCATCGTCGCCGCGCACGCGCACGAGGTGGCGGCCGTTCTCGCCGCCGAGCTCCACTTCCAGCCCGCAGTTGCATTCGCACAGGATGCAGGCCGTGGGCTGCCAGGGCGCGTGGCCGTCGGCAGCGGCGTTGGTATCGGAAGCGGTCTCGGTCGTCATGGTCATGGGCTGGCTCCGGGTGAATGAATTGACTATACTTTTTATATGGCATCCTGCAACCCTCGCCTTCCGCGATCCCGCTCATGAAGCGCAGCACCATCGGCGAACGCCTGTGCCCGGTGGCCCGCGCGGCCGGCCAGCTGAGCGACGCCTGGACCTTCGTGATCCTGCGCGAGCTCTTCCTCGGCAACCGCCGCTTCGAGGGCCTGCGCCTGCACACCGGCATGTCGCCGCGCTCGCTGGCGCTGCGCCTCGCCCGGCTGGTCGACGATGAGATCCTCGAGAAGGTGCCGGTGCGCGATGCACCCGCCTTCCACGAGTACCGGCTGACGCCCAAGGGGCTCGACCTCTGGCCGGTCATCGTCACGCTGCGCCAGTGGGGCGAGCGCTGGGCCGGCCCCTGGGGCCGCGGCGGCGCGCCGCTGAAGCTGATGCACCGCGGCCATGACCACGCGCTGAAGGCGGTGCTGGCCTGCGCCGAATGCGGCGAGCCGGTCGACGCCCGGTCGGGCGAGGTGCTGCCCGCTGCCGGCGCGCTGCGCGAGCGCGAAGCCTTCGCCGCCGAAGTCGCGGCGGCCACGCCGTCGAGGAGGAAGACATGAGCGTCGCAGCGATCCCGGGCGCGGCCGCGCCGGCCACGACGGCGCCCGACCTGCTGCGCCTGCAGCAGCTGCGCGAGGGCCCGATCCTGTCGACGCTGGTGCGCCTGGCCGTGCCCAACGTGCTGGCGATGGTGCTGACCGTGCTGGTGGGCATCGCCGAGACCTATTACGTCGGCCGCCTCGGCACCACGCCGCTGGCCGCGATGGCGCTGGTCTTTCCGTTCGCGATGCTGACGCAGATGATGTCGGCCGGCGCGATGGGCGGCGGCGTGTCCTCGGCGGTGAGCCGCGCGCTGGGCGCCGGCGACCGCGAGCGTGCGGCGCAGCTGGCGCGCCACGCGATGGCGATCGGCGCCGCGGCGGGCGTCGCCTACACCGCGATCTTCCTGGTCCTCGGCCCGGTCTTCTACCGCGGCCTCGGCGGCCGCGACGCGGTGCTCGGCGAGGCGGTGGGCTACGGCGCGCTGGTCTTCAGCGGCGCCTGGATGGTGTGGCTGGGCAATACGCTGGCCTCGGTGCTGCGCGGCACCGGCAACATGCGCGTGCCCTCGATCACCATCGTGCTGGCCGCGGCGCTGCAGATCGCGCTCGGCGGCCTGCTGGGCCTGGGCGCCGGGCCGGTGCCGTCCTTCGGCATGGCCGGCGTCGCGGCCGGCCACCTCGTCGCGACCGCCGCGATGGTGGGCGTGCTGTGGTGGTTCCTCGCCAGCGGGCGCGCGCGCATCACGCTGCGCTGGCGCGGGCCGCCGCTGCAACGGTCGCTGCTGGCCGACATCCTGCGCGTCGGCGCGCTGTCCTGCGTCTCGCCGGTGATGTCGGTGCTGACGGTGCTGATCTTCACCGGGCTGATCGCGCACGTCGGCGTGCTGCCGCTGGCGGGTTACGCGATCGGGCAGCGGCTGGAGTTCCTGCTGGTGCCGATCGCCTTCGGCATCGGTGTCGCGTCGGTGCCGATGGTCGGCATGGCGATCGGCGCCGGCGATGTCGCGCGGGCGCGCCGGATCGCGTGGACGGCGGGTGCGGTGTCGGCGCTGAACCTGGCGCTGATCGGCTTCGTCGTCGCGCTGTGGCCCGACGCGTGGGCCGGCCTCTTCACGCGCGACGAGGCGGTGCTGGCCCATGCGCGCCAGTTCCTGCGCAGCGTCGGCCCGGCGTTCCCGCTGTTCGGCCTCGGGCTCACGCTGTACTTCGCGTCGCAGGGCGCGGGGCGGGTGCTGGGGCCGGTGCTGGCGGGGGCGCTGCGGCTGGGGCTGGTTGCCGGCGTCGGCTCGTGGCTGGCCGCGCGCGGCGCGGCGCCGGCGAGCTATTTCGTGCTGGTGGCCGTCGGCATGGCCGCTTACGGCCTCGCCACCGCGTTGGCGGTGCGCTTCACGCGCTGGGGCGCGGCCTCGTGAACCGGCCGCGCCGCGCGCTCAGCTGAAATCGACGAGCAGCGCCGCCGCGTCGTACTGGCGCAGCTGCGGCAGCAGCAGGCCGATCAGGTCGACGTCGTCGGCGGCCTGCGGCGGGCCGGGCAGGTGGTCGTCGTGGTTCAGCGTGCCGTCGTCGTCGGCGTCCAGCGTCGCGACCGCGGCGGCCATCTCGGCTTCGCTGATCGATTGGTCGTGGTTGCTGTCCACCGCGCCGACCAGCGAGGCCATCGCATCATCGATGCGCGGCCGCACGCCGCGCGGGTCGAGCACCGCCAGCAGCTCGGCCAGCGTGATCGCGCTGTCGTGATCGCCGTCGAAGCGCCTGAACAGCGCGTCGACCACGTCGTCCACCGTCGGGGCGCGCGGGGCCTCCGGCGGATCGGGCATCACCGGCGGCAACGGCTCGGGCACGCCCGGCGGCGGGCCGGGCTGCAGCAGCAGCGCCAGCATCGGCAGGCGGCCGTCGTGGGCCATCGCTTCGCCCAGGTCGGCCGGCGTCAGCGAACCGTCGCCATTGCGGTCGAATGCCGCCAGCGTCGCGTCGACCTCGGCGGTCGACATCGCGCCGTCGCCGTCGTCGTCGACGAGGCCGATCACGCGCGCGACGATTGTCGCCAGGCCGTTGCCGTGCACACCCGCCGGGTCGACCACGCCGGTGACTTCGGCGACGGTGATCTTGCCGTCGTCATCGGTGTCGAAGGCGGTGAACAGGCGGTCCGAGGCCTGCTCGATCGTGGGCCAGGCGAAGGCGGGGAGGGGACGGGCGGTGCTCATGAAGGTCAATCTAGCGGAGCCCGCGCGACACAGTTGCCTGAAATGGTGACAGCAGCGACGCCGCCGCTCGTCCGCCGAAACGATGAACACGCACCTTGACAGCCCTGCCGCGCGGTCCGAAGGTTCGATGATGCCCACCGATACCGCGACCGAACATGCGCTGCTGCTGACCGACGTGGTCGACAGCACGCACCTGCTGGAGACGCTGGGCGACGAGGCGATGGGCCGCTGGTGGGCGCTGCACGACCGCCTGGCGCGCGACCTGCTGCCGGCGTGGCGCGGCCGCGAGATCGACAAGACCGACGGCATGCTGCTGCTGTTTGACAGCGTGCCCGATGCCGCCGGCTACGCGCTGGCCTACCACCGCGCGTTGAAGGCGCAGGGGCTGCCGTTCGCCGCGCGCGCGGGCCTGCACAGCGGGCGCGTGACGCTGCGCGCCAATGCGCCGGAAGACGTCGCGCGGGGCGCCAAGCCGGTCGAGGTGATCGGCCTGGCCCTGCCGCTGGCCGCGCGGGTGATGTCGGTGGCCGCCGGCGGCCAGACGCTGCTCAGTGCCGACGCCGCGCGGGCACTGCCCGAGACGCCGTGCCGCCTGCGCTCGCAGGGCCATTGGCGACTGCAGGGCGTGGCCGAACCGCTGGAGCTGTTTGCGCTGGAGGAGGAAGGCTGTGCCTACCAGGTGCCGCACGATGGCGCAAAAGCCCATCGCGTCGTGCAGCAGGGCGGCCACTGGCTGCCGGTGGCCGAGCTGCGCCACAGCCTGCCCGCGGAGCGCGACAGCTTCGTGGGCCGCTCGGCCGACCTGCATGCGCTGGCCGACAAGCTGGCGCGCGGCGTGCGGCTGGTGACCGTGTCGGGCATGGGCGGCGCCGGCAAGACCCGGCTGGCGACGCATGCCGCCTGGAGCCTGCTGGGGCTGTACCCGGGCGGCGCGTGGTTCTGCGACCTGTCGGCCGCGCGCACGCTCGAAGGCATCCACTTCGCGGTCGCCCAGGGTCTGGACCTGCCGCTGGGCCGCACCGACGCGATGCTGCAGATCGCGCAGGCCCTGTCCGGTCGCTGTCGCTGCCTGGTCGTGCTGGACAACTTCGAGCAGGTCGCGCGCCATGCCGAGGCCACGGTCGGGCAATGGCTGGACCGCGCACCGCAGGCGCAGTTCGTCGTGACGACGCGCGAACTGCTGGGCATCGCGGGGGAGCAGGTGCTGTCGCTGCCGCCGCTGAACCCCGACGACGCGAGCGCGCTCTTCGCGCAGCGCGCCGCCGCGGCGCGGCTGGGCTACGTGCCCGGCGAAGAAGACATCGCCGCGATCCGCCAGTTGGTCAGGGTGCTCGACGGCCTGCCGCTGGCGATCGAGCTCGCCGCGGCGCGTGTGCGCGTGATGCCGCCGCGCACGCTGGTCGCGCGCATGCGCGACCGCTTCGACGCGCTGTTCTCGCGCAGTGCACGCCACGACCGGCAGACCACGCTGCGTGCGGCCTTCGACTGGTCGTGGGAGTTGCTGAGCGATGCCGAGAAGCAGGCGCTGGCGACGCTGTCGGTGTTCGAGGGCGGCTTCACGCTGGAGACCGCGGACGCGGTGATCACGGCCGTCGGGTGCGGTGACGCCGCGGCGGACTTCATGGTGCCCTGGCTGGTCGACAAGAGCCTCGTGCGGCAGGTGGCCGATGAACGTTTCGATCTGCTGGAGACGGTGCGCGAGTACGCGGCGAGCCGCCTGCGCGGCGAGGGCAGCTTCCCCGGCAGCGGGCCGGCGCTGGCGCAGCGCGTGCAGGCCGCGCATTGGCGGCACTTCGCCGCGCTGGACGAGCGCGGCGCCACGGCCGATCGCTGTGCCGAGGCGAACAACCTGGTGGCCGCCTGCCGTGCCGCGACGGCCGCAGGCGATACCGAGGCGGCCACGGGCTGCCTGCGCGCGGCCTGGGCGGCGCTGCGCCTGACCGGCCCGTACCGCGTCGCCAGCGAGCTGGCGGGCGTGCTGGCCGAACGGCCGGACCTGCGCGACGCGCAGCGGGCCGAGGTGCATTGGATGGCCGCTGATGCGCTCGAGCTGCTGGGCGAGACCGAACCCGCCCTGGCCAGCCTGCGGGCGGGCCTGGAGGCCGCCGTGCGCGCCGGCGCGGACGACATCCGCGTGCGACTGCTGCTGGTGCGAGGCCGCCGTGCCAACCTGGACGGTGAACTCGACGCCGCCTTGCAGGACCTCGCAGAGGCCTACCGCCTCGCCGCCGAGATCGACGACCCCCAGCTGCTGATGCTCACGCTGAACGAGTTGGGCGCCCACATGGACCGCCAATCCCGCTGGGCCGAGGCGCGCGATTGCTACGAACGGGCGCTGGCCATCTCGCGTCGCGTCGGCGATCGGCGCCTCGAAGGCGGATTGCTCGGCAACCTGGGCGGGCTTTACCACGACCGCGGCGAGTTGGAGGCGGCACGCAGCCACATCGAGCAGGCACTGGATCTGGCCGCGACGGTCGGCGATCGGCGCTGGGCTGGCAACGCCCACTGCAACCTCGGCCTGGTGCTGCAGGAGCAGGGTCACCGGGGCGCGGCCCGCGAGCAGTTCAGCCGGGCCCTGGCGATCGCCCGCGAGATCGGGCACGTTCGCCTGGCCTACACGGTCGAGTGCAACCTGGGTATCCTGGCAGCTGCGGAACAGCGCCTCGACGATGCGGACCGACACTTGCGCCAGGCGGTCGAATCGGCGCAGGCTGCAGGAGACCGCCGCGCCGAGGGGCAGTTCCGTGGCTACCTGGCGCTCAACCTTGCCCGCCGGGGGCATGGCGAAGCGGCCCGGGCGTCACTGGCCATCGGCGATCAGCTGCTGCACAACGTGGCCGATCGGCTGAGCCAGGCGCTGCTGTTGTGCGATCGGGCCGAGGTGGAGTCGCTCGCCGCCTGCCCCGCGGCGGCGGCCAAGGCGCTGGCGGCTGCGCAATGCATTGCGATCGAGCTCGATTGCACCGAGTCGTCGGAGCTGGGCCGGCGCCTGGCCGCGCTCGGCGCGCCGCTGCCGCGGCAGGCGGTCAGTTGTTGATGATCTTCGGGTCGGCGGCCGCGCAGACCGCCTCCGGCTCGTCGTCGCTGCCGCCGACCGTGTGCTGCAGGATCACCGGCAGGTAGAAGGCCTCTTCCTTCTTGCCGTCGTTGCGGACGTGGAACTGGGCGGAGTTCGTATTGCCCGGGTCGCCGTTGCCACGCTGCAGCGGCGTGATCTGGCTGTTCGGCTTGCCCCAGACCTTGATGCCGTGGGCCTTGTCGAACCGGTAGCTCACCGCGACGGCAGGGGCGGCCATCACGAGCTCGAAGACCATCATCTTCTTCTTGTTGCTCTCGCTCACCGGAAACTCGATGCGGTCGAGCAGGCGGGCCAGGCAGTACTTGCTGTTGCCGACGGTGTACGGGAAGACCTCGATCTTCACGTAGCAGCGGCTGGCGAAGCCAGAGGGCGGCGCGTCACGCACCACGCAGGCTTGTTCGCCTGGGCTCAGCGTCAGCATGGAACGCAGCGCCGCATTCCGGAACTCGCGCCCGGCCTGCTGCGCTTCCTCGAGGGTGATGTAGGCCCTGCTCTCGAACGCCGGCTTCGGCTGCACCACCACTGCCCGCGGTGGCGTTTCGCAGCCCGCCATCATCGCCAGCCCCGTCAACGCCAGAGCACGGATGCGCACACAAGAGGCCATGACTGCTCCTCCTCGGAAGGAGCGGTGAGTCTGCGCCCCGTGCCGCGACGCGGCATCCCCACAAACGAGGAGGCCGGCGCGCGGTCACCGGGCGCCGTGGTTCGCCCGTCGCCAGGCCTTCCACCCCGCCGGGCTGCGGCGCTACCGCGGCGACCTGCCGCTGCGGTCCCCGTCGAGGCCGGCCCGCACCGGCTGAGCGGTGACGCGCCAATGGCGCGTTAGCCATCCTGCGCCGACCGCCACACCGCGGCAGATGCCTGCAGCGACGAGGCCGGTGACCGCCAGCATCGCGGCCAGGTGCACGCCGATGACCGCGAGCGCCGTGGACCACGAGCTCGACCCGGACGCCGCCGGCGCGTCGCCGCCGATGCACAGCGCCAGCGTCGGCACCAGCGCGAGCCCGGCGCCGTGGCCGGTGGACATCATGAAGGACCACAGCGCCAGACCCGCCTGCCCGGCCGGCGCGCGATGCGGCTGGCGGCCCCACAGGTGCAGCAGCGCGGCCGCGACGCAGAGCACCCCGGCGAGCACCAGCAGCCGCTCCGCATCCAGCGACAGGCCGGCCGCCAGCGCGAGCGCGACCAGGCCGAGCGACGCCGCATGGCCGATGCCGATCGGCAGCAGCGCGCGCCAGACCGGCGCGGCGCTGCACGAGCGCAGGCCCCAGGCCGCGACCCATGGCCAGCCGCTGGCCGGATGCAGGCCATGCAGCGCGCCGAGGCCGGCGACGGCGATCCAAGGCCACCAGCTGCCCATCGCGCGCTCCGGTGCGTCGGGTCGCGATTCAGCCGCCCGAAGCGCAGCAGGACGAGGCTGTGCCGCCGGCAGCCGGTGCTGCGGGCGCGGCGGGCGCCGCGGGCGGGTTCAGCGGCGCATAGCGGTCGTGGTGCCGCACCCAGGCCATCGTGTGCGGCAGGCCTTCTTCATGCCGGCCGCGCGGCACGATGTCGAGCAGGTCGTAGGTGCCCATCATCAGCTCGACGCCGCGGCCGTAGGTCGAGTAGGCATGGAAGACGGTGCCGCCGTCGTCGCGCACGAACACGCTGATGCCGGGCGCCTCCTCGACCGGGAAGGGGCGCAGGCCGTAGTTGTAGGGGACCTGGCCGGTGGCCAGCTGCTCGGGCGTGAAGCTGACGCCGAAGTGGAAGTTGAAGTCGCTGCCGTGCGAGGACACCCACGGGAACTGCCAACCCATGCGCGTCCGGAAGCGCTGCAGGTCGGCCAGCGGCGCGCGCGATACCGCGACGAAGCTGACGTCGCGCTGCGCGAGGTGCGGTCGCGCGCCGTCGATGTGGTCGGCCATGTACGAGCAGCTCGGGCAGCCCTGTTCCCAGCCGGGGCCGAACATGAAGTGCTGCACCACCAGCTGGCGGCGGCCGTCGAACAGGTCGGCCAGCGTGCGTGGGCCGTCGACGGTGTCGAAGACGTAGGGCTCGTCGATGCGCACCCAGGGCAGCGCCTGGCGTTCACGCGCCAGCGCGTCGTGCTCGCGCATCAGGGCCTTCTCGCGCGCCAGCAGCGCGGTGCGCTGGCTCAGCCAGCGCTCGCGGTCGACGACCGGGTGCGTAGCGGTGGGGGTCGTGACGCCGGTGGAATCCATCGTGATGCTCATGGCAGTGCTCCTGGCTCGTGAAGCCGTCGGGTGGGGAATGCAGCGGCCGGACCGGCCTGTCGCGGCCGGTCTGCCGAGGGTTCGATAAAACGGTGGACGCGTCTTTTGGACGCTGGCGAACCGCGCCGGAGATCAGGCGCTCGCGCGTCGCGGCGGCCGGCGCACCGCGCGCACCTTGCCGCTCCCGCCGCCGCCGCAGTAGAAGAGGCCGGCGCCGTCGGATTCGAGGCCGCTGACGCCGATGCCCTGCGGCATCTGCAGCCGCTCCAGCACCGTGCCGTCTTCGGGATCGATCCGGCGCAGTTCGCTGTCGTCGCCTTCCCAGGTGGCGTGCCACAGCTCGCCGTCAACCCAGGTCACGCCGGTGACGAAGCGGTTCGATTCGATCGTGCGCAGCACGGCGCCGGTGGCGGGGTCGATCTGGTGGATGCGGCGGTCGCGGTAGCGGCCGATCCACAGGTGCCCCTCGGCCCAGGTCAGGCCCGAGGCGCCGCCGTCGCCCGGCACGGGGATCGAGGCCAGCACCACGCCGGTGGCCGGGTCGATCTTGTCGATGCGCGACTCGGCGATCTGGTACAGGTGGCGGCCGTCGAAGGCGGTGCCGGCGTCGGCAGCGCAGGCGATGCTGCGCGCCGGCTCGCCGGTGGCCGGGTCGAAGGCCAGCAGCCGGTCGCCGGCGGCCGCCCAGACATGGCGGCCGTCGTGCGTGACGCCGCCGATGCGTTCGGCGCCGTCGAACGGGCCGTACTCGCGCACCAGCTCGGCCGGGCGGGGGGCGGGGATGTCGGTGGGGCGGGTCATCGGGGGGTCCTTGTCCGGCGCCGGTGTCGGCATGGAGAGGACTCTACGCAGGCGGCAGCGCGGCGGGGAGTAACAAGATCGTCGTGAATCCCGCCAGCGGTGGCGCCAGCCAGCGCTGCGCGCGGGCCCGGCCGATCGACCGCACGCGGCCCTCGGCTTCCAGCGCGACCAGCGCGCGCTGCACCGTGCGCTGGCTGTCGCCGAGCGCGAGCGCCAGCGCGGAGGTCGACCAGGCGGCCCCATCGGCCAGCAGCGCCAGCAGCGAGGCCTGTTCGCCGTCGATCGGCGGCAGCAGCGTCATCACGCCGCGCGCCGCGTCGTGGGGCACCAGCGCAAAACCGCGCGCGGTGGCGTCGACGCGGGCGAGCGGCGCGACGAGCGCGCGCAGCCGGCCGATCTCGACGCGCAGCCGCGCGCGGTGCGTCTCGTCGGCATCGCGCTGGCGAAAGGCCTGCAGGATCAGCTCGGCCCGGTCGACGTCGCCCGGCCAGGCATCGGCCAACGCGCGCACCAGCGCGAACAGCAGCGGCCGGCGGGCCAGCGACAGCGACACGTTGCCCGCGCGCACGCTGCGCCGGCAGGCATCGATCACCAGCGTGCCGGCCTCGCGCAGCGCGGCGACCTCGTCCAGGCGCAGCGGGGCCTCGCCGGCAGCGTCACTGTCGCGTCCGCGCTGACGCCGGCGCGCCGCCGGCCGCTGCAGCGTGTCGCGCAGTTCGGCCACCTCGGCCTGCAGCGCCGGGACCTTCGCGCGCGCCGCCGCGTCCTGGGCCTGCGCCAGCGCCGCGCGGGCATCGTCCACGCGCAGCGAACGCAGCGCCAGCTCGGCCGCGGCCAGCGCGGCCACCGCCGCCAGCAGCGGCGGCAGCGACGGGTGCTGCAGCGCCGCCAGCGCGGCGCCCGCGTCGTCGAGCCGGCCCAGCAGCAGCAGGCGCCGCACGGCGATCAGGCGCGCGTGCAGCGCGTTGGCGCGGTCGGCGTGGGCGTCGAGCGTTGCGACGGCCGCGTCCAGCGCGCGCGGCGAAGCGCCGAAGTCGCGCATCGCCAGCGCAACCTCCGCCTCGGCGATCACGCAGCGGGCCCGCGCCAGGGCCTCGTGCGCCCCGAAGCCGCGCGCGGCGCGTTTGAGCAGCTCGCGTGCGCGGGCATGCTCGCCCAGCTGCGCCATCGCGATGCCGCGCAGCGCCAGCGCCGGCGGATCGTCGCGCAGCGCGATGCGCTTCAGCGCACCCAGCGGATCGCCGGTGGCCAGCGCGCGGGCGGCGGCGCTGGTCAGCGAGTCCATGGCCTAGTTCGCATGGTGAGCGGCCTCCGGCCGCGTCACGTGAAGACGCAGTCGGACATCGGGCTCACGCCGCGGGCTTGCGCTCGGTCAGCCGGATCGGCGTGCCGTCGCCGAGGCCGTCGTGTACCGAGACTTCGACCGGCACCGCATACGTCCAGCCGCCGGCCTTCCACCAGCATTCCGCGATCCAGCGCTTGACCAGGTCGGCGATCAGCGCGCCGCCGTCGAACTTCTCGCCGAAGTAGCGCTCGTCGAATTCGCCGAAGGCCTCGAGCCCGAGCTCGAGCTTCAGCGACCGGCCGGGAAAGAGGCCGGGGTCCTGCGAATCGACCTTCCTGTCCCGGCCGTCGAAGCTGATCCAGGCGTCGAGGCCGGCATCGTCATCGCCGACGAAGAGCTCGACGGACGCGGCGGTGACCGTCGGCGGCAACTCGCGCGCGAACAGGTCGCGCAGCGTGCCGATCGCCTGTGGCGCGCACTTGTCGAGCAGGCGCGTGCAGCGGGTGACGAAGGCGTCCTTCTTCAGGCCGAACGGGATCATCGGGCGGTGGTCGGGGGCGGCTCGGGGCAGTGTGCCACGGGCGCGGCGTCGTCGTAGGGCCGCCCGCCCGGCCGCAGCGCGGTGTGCGCGCGCTTCGAATGCGACAGCGGGTAGAACATCTGGTCGACCCAGTGCTCGTCGCCGAAAAGCAGGTCGTCCTGCAGGCCGACGGCCGGCGGGTAATGACGCGTGATGTGAGCGGAGCCGAACAGCACGTCCCAGAAGAACAGCAGGTTGCCGAAGTTGCCCTTGTAGTGGCCGATGCCGTCGGCGTTGCTCAGCGCGTGGTGCGCCCAATGCGTGGCCGGCGTCGAGACCGTGCGCTCGACCAGCCACATCAGCGGCCGCAGCGCACGCACGCGATAAAGCGGCTCGTCCCAGCGCCACGCGCAGTGCGCGCCCAGGATCACCGCGATCTTGACGACGATGTAGCCGGTGTAGACCGGCCCGAAGCCCAGGTACAGCAGCACGCCGGCGAGCCACAGCCCGGGCATCAGCAGGTAGTAGAAGAAGTTGTTGCGGTAGGTGATGCGGATGCTCATGTAGCGCGCCGAGTGGTGCGCGCGGTGCAGCGGCCACAGCAGCGGCGTGTGCGAGAGGCGGTGCCACCAGTACTGCGTCATGTCGTCGGCCACCAGCAGGATGCCGACCATCGCCCACCACGGCAGGTGCGCCCACGCGCCGCGCTGGCCGGGCATCAGCCACGCGGCCAGCGCATCCGATCCGAGCAGCGCCACCGGCTGGGCCACGGCGAGCAGGCTGACGAACATCAGCAGTTCGAGCCGGGTGTCGTTGGCCGTCGCGTGCACGGTGTCGCGGTAGCGCCGCGACACCCATTCCATGCCGGCGAAGCCGAGGATCAGGCTGACGATCAGCACGTTCTGGAGCAGGGGATTCATCGCGGTTTGTCTCCGTGGCGCCGGTGCGATGCCGGCGCCGGTGGTCGGCGGGTGCGTGGTTTATCGGCGCCCGCAAGCGATGTGTCCAATGCAATGTTGACAACGTCTCAATGCATGGCGAGCATTGGGCGATGGCAGAACCGACGGTGGACCTGAAGCGGCTGGGCCATCTGGTGGCCCTGGCCGACGAGTGCCATTTCGCGCGCGCCGCCGAGCGCGTGCACCTGAGCCAGCCGGCGTTCAGCCGCAGCATCCAGTCGATAGAGCGCGACGTCGGCCTGCAGCTGTTCGACCGCGCGGCCGGGGACGTGAAACCGACGCCCGCCGGGCTGTTCCTGATCGAACGTGCCCGCCGCCTGCTGTTCGACGCGCGTTGCCTGCAGCGTGATGCGCTGCTGTACCGCGACAGCGCGCTGGGCGACACGGCCTTCGGCGCAGGGCCGTTCCCGGCCGCGACGATCATGCCGCGCGTGCTGTCGATGCTGCGGCGCCGCTATCCCGGCGTCGGCCTGCGGCTGGAGACCAGCAACTGGCAGCTGTTGTACGAGCGCCTGCTGGCCGAAGACATCGAGTTCTTCGTCGCCGACGTGCGCGACCTGCCGGACAACCCGGCGATCGAGGTGTCGCCGCTGGGCCGCCATGCCGCGCACCTGTACGTGCGCGCGGGCCATCCGCTGGCCGGCCAGCGCTGCCGCTTCGCGCAGGCCTGGGCCTTCGGCCTCGCGGCCACCCGGCTGCCGCTGCCGATGAAGACGCTGGTCGCGAAGCTCGCCGGACTGCCGCCCGGTGCCGAGCCGGTGCTGGCGCTGGAATGCGACGACACCGCGCTGCTGCGCGGGCTGGCGCTGGACACCGACACGGTGATCGCCGCGTCGGCGGTCGGGCTGCGCGACGACGTCGCCGCCGGCCGGCTGGTGCAGCTGACGGTGCCGGACCTGCCGGCGGTCTACGCGGAGATGGGCATCGTCGGCCTGCTCAACCGCACGCCGTCGCCGATCGCGCAGCGCGCGATCGCCTGCGTGCGCGAGGTGGCGGCCGAGGTCAACGCGCCGGTGGCCGGCTGAGCCGCGCGGACCGCGCCGTTCGCGATGGCCCGAGCGGGCCACGCGGCCGCGCAGGCGCCGCATCAAGTGGCTCCTCGTGGGCGATGCGCGCGCGGGACGCGATCGGGACACTGGCCAGCGTCACGAACCCCGTCGCATCACGAAGGACCCGCATGAACCCCGCTACCCCGCTCACCCCCGACCACCTGCTGCAGACCGGCCTGGCCTTCTTCAAGTCGAAGACCGTGCTGTCGGCCGTCGAGCTCGGCCTGTTCGATGCGCTGGCCGATGGGCCGCTGACGGCCGAGCAACTGCGCGAGCGGCTGCAGCTGCACCCGCGCGCGGTGCCCGACTTCACCGACGCGCTGGTGGCGCTGGGCCTGCTGGAGCGCGAAGGCGACGGCCCGCTCGCCGCCTACCGCAATACGCCCGAGACCCAGGCCTTCGCGGTGCGGCGCGACCCGCGCTATGTAGGGGGCATCCTCGAGATGGCGAACGCGCGCCTGTATCCGTTCTGGGGCGACCTGACGAATGCGCTGCGCACCGGCCAGCCGCAGAACGAGGTGCGCCACGGCGGCGCATCGATGTTCGCGAAGCTCTACGAGGACCCCGCGCGGCTGGAGCAGTTCATGGCCGCGATGAGCGGCATCTCCGCCGGCAACTTCCAGCTGCTGGCGGAGAAGTTCGACTGGGCCAGCGTGCGCACGATGGCCGACGTCGGCGGCGCGACGGCGCAGCTGTCGCGCATCCTGGCCAAGCGCCATCCGCACCTGTGGTGCACGTCGCTGGACCTGCCCGAGGTCACGAAGATCGCGCAGCGCCACATCGATGCCGACGGCCTGACGCACCGCGTCGGCGCCTGGCCGCTCGACTTCTTCGCCGACCCGTTCCCCACCGTCGACGTGATCACGATGGGCATGGTGCTGCACGACTGGAACCTGGAGAAGAAGCTCGCGCTGATGCGCAAGGCCTACGACGCTCTGCCCGACGGCGGCTGCCTGATCGCCATCGACAACCTGATCGACGATCAGCGCCGCACCAATGACTTCGGCCTGCTGATGTCGCTGAACATGCTGATCGAGTTCGGCGACGCGTTCGACTACAGCGGCGCGGACTTCGACGGCTGGGCGAAGGAGGTCGGCTTCACGCGCACCGAGGTGATCCCGCTCGCCGGGCCGGGGGCGGCGGCGGTGGCATGGAAGTGACCATCCTGCGTTAAGGCAGGGTCACGAACTGCGAGAGGAACGCGCGCACGGCGGGCGTGTCGACACGCAGGTTGGCGCTCATCGTCTCGCAGTTGGAGTCGCCCCCGATCCCGATGCCGACGATCAGGCGGCTATCGCCGAGGAAGTTCGGCGCGCCAGAGTCGCCCGTGCAGGCGCGGGCGTCCTGCATGTCGAAGCGCACCCAGTCCGGCGTGACCGACATCAGGCGCCAGTCACCGGTCTTGCGAGTGCCGGCGGAACTGCGGTCGATGTCGCGTGGACCGCCGCCGTCGCGGCCACCCAGCAGCCGCGAAATGCCGAACCCGACCACGGGGTAGGCCTGCGGGCGCAGCGCGTTGGGTCCCAGCGCATCGAGCAGGCCGGCGGCAGGTAGGGCCGCCGGTGTCACTCCGGCGACCGCTTGGCCGAACACGATCACCGCCACGTCATGCGAGTCCTGGCGCCGGTTCGACGCCGGATCGCTGCGGTAGCCGGGGTGCAGGTGGATGGTGCCGGTGTGGAACGTGGCCAGATCGCTGAAGACCGGATCGAAGCTCACGCTGGCCTGCGTGATGCCCAGCGACAGGAAGAAGTCAGCGCAGTGTCCGGCCGTCAGGAAGACGGTCGGCGCAATCAGCGTGCCGGTGCACGGGATCGTGCGGCCGGTGGGGCGCACGTCGATGGCGCCGACGAAGGGATGTCGGTTGCCGTCCGCTTCGCCGCCGATGATCCCGAAAGCGGGCGCGGCGAAAAGCGAGAAGGCCAGGGCGCAGGCGAGACGGTACAACATGCCGCACCTCCGTGGAGACTGCTGGCGCGCATTGTTCGACTTGCCGCGCGCCGGGTCAATCGCCCGTACCCCCGCGATCACGTCATGCCGCGGTGCCCTGCCGGGCCTCGGCGCCGGTACGGGCCGCCTCTTCGCGCAACCACGCCACGAGGTCCTGCACCTCCGGCACGGTGGCCGCATGCCGGCTGACCTCGACGAAGTAGCCGCGCTGCGATTTCGCGCCGGCCTTGAACGGTGCGGCCAGCTCGCCGGCGGCGATCTTCGGCGCCAGCAGCGGCAGGCGGCCGATCACCACGCCCTGGCCCGCGACGGCGGCGGCCAGCGCATCGGTGTACTGCGAGAAGCGCAGCGCATTGCGCATGCGCAGCTCGGGCAGGCCCATCGCCACCAGCCACGGCGCCCAGTCGGTCATCAGCGATTCGTCGACATAGGCCTCCACCGCCAGCAGCGTGTGGTTCTCCAGGTCGGCCGGCACCTTCAGCGGCCGCGAGCGGTCGCGCAGCAGCGAGGGCGCGCACACCGGCAGCAGCGTCTCCTCGAACAGCGGCTTGCCCTGGCCCTGGGCCACCGGGATGAAGCGCACGGCCACGTCGATGCCGCTGCGTTCGAGGTCCATCATCTCGTGCGTGGCCGACACGCGCACATCGATCGCCGGGTGCGCGGCAGTGAAGCGCGCCAGCCGCGGGATCAGCCACAGCGACGCGAAGCCGGCGGTGCAGGTGATCGACAGCGGCTCGCGGCGTTGTGCGTTGCGGATGCGCGCGGTGGCATCGCGCAGGCGCTCCATCACGTCGTCCACCGCGCGCTGCATCACGCGGCCGGCCTCGGTGAGCTCGATCGCGCGGTGGCGGCGGGTGAACAGCGTCACGCCCAGGCCCTCTTCCAGCAGCTGGACCTGGCGGCTGACGGCCGATTGCGTCAGCGCCAGTTCGTCGGCCGCGCGCGTGAAGCTGGCATGGCGCGCGGCCGCTTCAAAGGTGCGCAACAGGTCCAGGCGGGGCAGTTCGGAGCGGTGCACGGCGAGGGGCCTCCGGGAAGGGGCTTGCATGCTGCTGCAGCATGCAAGGCATTCGATCTTAGCGTTTGAGCCCTGCGGGCCGGATTCCTACAGTCATGCCATCGACGAATGCCAGAGGTTTCCATCATGACTGCTGCTGCCACCACTTCCGCCGCCCCGCGCCACCTGCCGCGGCGTGGCCTGTTCAAGCTGCCGGACGCCGCCGGCGTGCAGATCGAATGCCGCAGCGGTTCGCTGTGGATCACGCTCGACGACGACCCGCGCGACTTCGTGATCGAGGCCGGCGAGCGCTTCGTCACGGACGAGCACAAGCCGGTGATCGTCTATGCGCTGCGGGCCGCCGAGTTGCAGGTTCAGGCGCGCGACGAGGGCCCGTCGCGCGCACGCTGGACGCCGCGGCCGGGTCCGGCCCGCACGGCCGCGGCCTGAGCGCGGTGCGGCTCAGCCCCCCGGTTCGTGGCAGACCACCTCGATGTTGTGGCCGTCCGGGTCGATGACGAAGGCCGCGTAGTAGTTCGGGTGGTACTTCGGTCGCAGGCCCGGCCCGCCGTTGTCCTTGCCACCGGCTGCCAGCGCCGCGCAGTGGAAGTCGTCGACCTGCTCGCGGCGCTCGGCGCGGAACGCGATGTGCAGGTGGGCGGGTTTCTCGTCGGTGGGCGCGAGGCAGAGCGAGGTCTTGCCGTCGGCGCTCATCTCGATGCCGAGCGGGCCTTCCAGCACCACCTCGATGCCCAGCGGCTGCAGCGCCCGAAGGTAGAAGGCCTTGCTGGCTTCGTAGTCGCGGACGCCGAAGACGACGTGGTCGAACATGAGGGCCCTCGGAAGCTGGCTGCGGGATGGGTCGGTCAGTCTAGCGAGGGAATGACGCGCCACGCGGCGCGCGCCGGCGCGAACCTCGAGCGCATGTAACGCGCGAGCTCGCCGACCTGTTGCGCGTCGAGCGCATCGGCAAAGCTGGCCATGTTTCCGATGTCGCGATGTGCCGGATCGCGCACGCCCTCGCGGATCAGCCGCACCAGGTTGTCCGGGCGATCACTGTGCAGCTTGGTGCTGAGGCTCAGCGGGATGTTGCGACCGAACACGGCGGGACCGTCGCCGTCGTGGTGGCAGGCGCCGCAGGCCTGGTCGAAGAGGCGCTGGCCGGCGGAGGCCAGCGGTGCCGATGCGGCGGCGCGTGCGATCACCTGGGCGGCGGTCGGCGTCAGCGATGTCGGCGCCGGGTTGAAGCTGGCGAGGTAGTGGGCCATCGCACGGATGTCGTCGTCGGGCAGCGTGGCGAGCTCGCGGATCACCGGCGCCATCGGCCCGGTCGCGACGCCATGCTCGGCGCTGTAGCCGCGGCGCAGGTAGTCGTAGAAGCCCTGCTCGTTCCAGGGCACCGGCGCGCGCGACAGCGCGGTCAGCGCCGGCGCTTCCCAGCCGTCGACCATCCCGCCGCCGAGGAAGGCTTGCGCATCGGTCTTCTCGGCGCCGAAGGCATTGCGTTCGGTGTGGCAGGCGCCGCAATGGCCGAGGCCGTTGACGAGGTAGGCGCCGCGGTTCCACTGCGGGCTGCGCGTCGGCTCGGGGCGGTACGGCGCCGGGTCGTGGAAGAGTGGGTTCCACAACGCCATCAGCGGGCGGATGTTGAACGGGAAGCTCAGCTCGGCGGGCGGCGTGGCGCTGCTCACCGCGGGTTGGCTCATCAGGAAGGCGTACAGCGCCTGCAGGTCGTCGTCGCTGGTCTTCGCGAATGCGGTGTACGGGAACGCGGGGTAGAGGTGGCGGCCGTCGCGGCTGATGCCTTCGCGCATCGCGCGCTGGAAGGCGCTGAAGGACCACGCGCCGATGCCGGTGGCCGGGTCGGGCGTCAGGTTGGTGCTGACGATGCGGCCGAAGGGCGTTTCGAGCCAGCGGCCGCCGGCGTTCGGCGCGCCGCCCTCGGCGGTATGGCAGGTGGCGCAGTTGCCTAACGCAGCCAGTTGGCGGCCACGTTCCAAGGTGTCGGCGGTGTAGACCGACGCGGCCGAACCCGTCGTCGTCACCGGCGCGATGGCCGGTCGCCAGCCGAGCAGCGCGCCGGCCGCGGCGACGAGGCCGGCGGCGAGCGCACCGGCGCGCGCGACGAGACTGCGGCGGCGCGGCAGGCGGGCTGTCGCGGGCAGGGCGGGGGGCGGCTCGGGTGTCAGCGTCGGCAGTGGCGCCGTCGCGGCCGGTGAACCGGCGGCGCTGTCCCCCGGCGCCGGCAGCGGATGCAGCGCCGCCCGCACCACCTCCGACGTGAACGGCGGCTGGCGGAAGCGCACGCCGGTGGCATCGAAGATCGCGTTGGCGATCGCCGCGGTGCCGGGCACCGACGACGACTCACCCGCGCCCAGCGGCGGCTCGCCGGGGCGCGGCATCAGCAGCACGTCGATCACCGGCACGTCGCGGAAGTTCAGGATCGGGTACGCGCCCCATTCCCGCGCCGCGGGCAGTTGCGTCTTCTCGTCGACGGCCAGACGCTCCTTCAGCGCGCGGCTGGTGGTCTGCAGCACGTTGCCATGCACCTGCTGCTGCACGCCGGCCGGGTTGACCATCATGCCGGCGTCGTGGCCGACGACGATCCGCCGGACGTTGACCTCGCCGGTCTCGCGGTGCACCTCGACATCGGCCACCCACGCGGCCCACGCGGCGCCGAAGCCGGGCCACTTGCTGTGCACGTAGCGCGCATACGCCACGCCCTGGCCTTGCAGCCAGTCGCCTTGGGCCGGCTGCAGCTGCGGCGCGGTGTGCGGCTTCCAGCCGGCGCGGTCGGCGGTGGCGCGCAGCAGCTCGGCGGCGCGAGCATCGGTCAGGTACTTCAGGCGATAGGCGACCGGGTCCTGCCCGGCGGCGGTGGCCAGCTCGTCGATGTAGCTCTCGTGCGCGAAGCTGTTCGGCAGCGCCGACACGCCGCGCAGCCACGACGCGCGCAGGATCGGCGCCATGTCGCGCGCGACGATGCGTTGCGACGCGTACGCGTAGGGCGGCCGCGCGGTGCGGTCGCCCATCTGGTAGGCGTCGGCGCTGGGCGCGATCGTGCGCGTCAGCAGCAGTGCCAGGGTCGGCGCGCCGTTGGACGGGTAGGCGGTGCGGAAGTGGTAGCCGACCGGCTCGCCGTTCGCATCGAGGCCACCGTCCACCTGCATCAGCTGCGCGGCGCCCTTGGGCTCCCACAGGTGTTCCTGCTCGCGCGTCAGCTGCACGCGCACCGGCCGGCCGACCGCGCGCGCCAGCAGCGCGGCATCGGCGGCCACGTCGTCGGCGCCGTTGCGGCCGTAGCAGCCGGCGGCTTCCATGCGGATGACGTCGACCTGCACGTCGGCCAGGCCGGTCAGCCGCGCCAGGTCCGCGCGCAGCACGTGCGGGTTCTGCGTGCCGGCCCAGACCTGCAGGCGCGGGGCGGTGTCACCCTTCGCGCCCGCTTCGTGGGACTCTCGCCATAGCGCCAGCGCACAGGACGGGCCGATCGACGCATGCAGCTGGTAGGGCCACACGTACTCGCGCTGCAGGCGCTGCGCCGCGCCGTCGAGCGCGGCATCGAGGTCGCCTTCGTTCACCAGCACGCGTTCGCTCGCCGGCTGGTCGCGCAGTGCCTGCGCCAGGTCGTGCAGCGGCGGCAGCGTCGGCGTGCCGGGCTTCCAGCGCACCTGCAGCGCGGCCTGCGCGGCCTCGGCCTGGTCCTCGCGCTCGGCGACGATGCCGATGAAGTCGCCTTGAATCACCACGGCGACGATGCCGGGGATGTGCGCGATCGACGATTCGTCCACCGCCTCCAGGCTGGTGCCGACGAAGTCGCCGGCATCGACGCCGGCATACGGCGGCCGCACGACCCGGCCGTGCAGCATGCCGGGCAGGCGCATGTCGTGCACGAACACCGCCTCGCCGCGCACCTTCGCGGGGATGTCGATGCGCGGCACGGACCGGCCGACGAGCTGGTGATCGGCCGCGGGCTTCAGCGGGGTCGATGGATCGAGCATCAACTCGACATGCCGGCCCTGCAGCAGCGCGCCGTACGGCATCGCCAACGTGTCATCGGAGCGGCCGCGCACGACGCCGTTCGCCGCGATCAGTTCCTCGACCGGCCTCTGCCAGCGCGACGCTGCTTCCGCCAGCAGCCAGGCGCGGGCCTGCGCAGCAGCCTGGCGCAGCGGCGCGGCGTGGATCTGGATCGACGCGCTGGCGATCGTCGGGCCCTGGTTGGGCACCGCGGCGGTGTGGCCCAGCTGCATCGCGACGCAGCGCAAGGGCAGGTCGAGCTCCTCGGCGGCCAGCTGCGCCAGCGCGGTCTGCAGCCCCGTGCCCAGGTCGACATGGCCGGCCAGTGCGGTGGCGCTGCCGTCGTCCCACACGGCGAGCAGGATCTCGGGGCCTTCGGCCGGGTTGCCCGGCACGATCGCCGGCTGGCCAGGTGCGGGTGGCGGCGGCGCTGGCGGATCGCGCAGCACCAGCAGCACCCCGTCGGCCGTTCGGAAGTCGGCGCGGGTGCGCGGCGAATCCGCGCGGCGCGTCATGGCGCGATCAGATCCGCGGCGCGCCGCACGGCGTCCAGGATCTCCAGGTGCGTGCCGCAGCGGCAGAGGTTGTGCGACAGCGCGGCGCGCACCTGCACGTCGCTGGGGCACGGGTGGCGCTCCAGCAGCGCCACGGTGGCGATGACCATGCCGTTGAGGCAGTAGCCGCACTGCGCGGCCTGCGCGTCGATGAAGGCCTGCTGCACCGGGTGCAGGGCGTCGCCTTCAGCCTGGGCCCGCGCGGGCAGGCCTTCCAGCGTCGTCACCGCGCGGCCTTCGGCCACCCGCACCGGGATCACGCAGGACCGCGCCGGCGTGCCGTCGATCAGCACCAGGCAGGCGCCACATTCGCCCAGGCCGCAGCCGTACTTCGGGCCGTTGAGCGCCAGGTCGTTGCGCAGCACCTGCAGCAGCGGCGCGTCGGGCGGCACGGCCAGCGTGTGCGGCTGGCCGTTCACGTCGAGCGTTAGCTTTGTTTCGTGGCAGGTGCTCGGATGGTCCAGCGGCCGCCGCGGAACCGGCTTTGCCGGGCCGCTGGCGGCGCCCCCCTGGGGGGGAGGCGACCGCAGGTCGCTCCGGGGGGGGGTCATACACTCAAGTACGCGCGCCGCACCTCGTCGTTGCGCGCCAGTTCGGCCATCGTCGCGTGGTAGCGGATCTGGCCCTTCTCCAGCACGTAGGCGCGGTCGGACACCAGCTCGGCGAAGTGCATGTTCTGCTCGGACAGCAGGATGCTGACGCCATGGCCCTTGAGCTCCAGGATCATGTGGGCCATCTGCTCGACGATGACCGGCGCGACACCTTCGCTGGGTTCGTCGAGCAGCACCAGGTAGGGGTTGCCCATCAGGGTGCGCGCGACGGTCAGCATCTGCTGCTCGCCGCCGCTCATGCGGCCGCCGGGCCGGTCGGGCATCTCGCCGAGGTTGGGGAAGAGCTTGAACAGGCGCTCCGGGGTCCAGGCGGGCGCTTCGCTGCCGTCGGCCCAGCGGCGCGGCGGCTGGCGGCCGACCTCCAGGTTTTCCATGACTGTCAGGTCGCTGAAGATGCGGCGGTCCTCGGGCACGTAGCCCAGGCCCAGACTCGCGATCTGGTGCGGCTCGGCCTGGCTGATGTCGCGGTCCATGAACTGGATGCTGCCGCGGTGGCGGTCCAGCAGGCCCATCACCGCCTTCAAGGTGGTCGACTTGCCCGCGCCGTTGCGGCCCATCAGCGCGACGACCTCGCCGCGCTTCACCTCGAGATCGACGTCGAACAGGATGTGCGCGGCGCCGTACCAGGCGTTCAGCGCCTTGGCACGCAGCAGGGCCGGCGCCTCCGGCGGCATCGCAGCGGGTTCGGGGTGCCTCATCGCGCGGTCTCCGCGGCCACCGGCTTCTCGAAGGTCCTGCCGCTGCCGAAGTAGACCTCCTGCACCTTGGCATGGTCGCGGATCGCCTGCGGCGGGCCTTCGGCGATCAGCTTGCCGCGCGCCAGCACGATCAGCCGGTCGGCGTAGGCGAAGACCACGTCCATGCTGTGCTCGGTGAACAGCACGCTCAAGCCGCGGTCCTTCACCAGCTGCTTGGTCAATGCCATGAGTTCGTTGCGTTCCTTGGGCGCCATGCCGGCGGTGGGTTCATCCATCAGCAGCAGCTTGGGGTCGTTGGCCAGCGCGATGGCCAGTTCCACGCGCTTGATGTCGCCGTAGGCCAGCACGCTGCACGGGCGATCGGCCTGCGCGCGCATGCCCACCTGTTCCAGCAGGGCCAGCGCATCGTCGCGCCGATGGTCCGCTGCGCGGTGCCAGAACGAGAATACGCGGTGATCGGCCGACAGCAGCGCCAACTGCACGTTCTGCACCACGGTCATCGAACCGAAGGTCTCGGCGATCTGGAAGGTGCGGCCCACGCCCAGGCGCCAGATGCGGCGCGGCGCCAGGCCCACCAGCTCGCGGCCGGCCAGCTGGATCGAGCCGGCATCGGCCCGCAGCTGGCCGTTGACCATGTTGAAGGTGGTGGACTTGCCCGCGCCGTTGGGGCCGATCAGCGCCAGCAGCTCGCCGGCGTGCAGCGAGAAGTTCACGTCGTCGACGGCGCGGTTGCCGCCGAAGTTCTTCGTCAGGCCGCGCACCTCGAGCAGCGGAGTCGAGGCCATCAGGTCGCCTCCTCGCGCTGGAAGCGCTGCTTGACGAAGCCGGCCAGCCCCATCGGGAACACCAGCACCAGCAGCAGCACGATGCCGCCCAGCAGCGCACGCCAGTAGTCGGTGTTGCGCGCGACGGTGTCCTGCAGCCAGGTGAAGGTGACCGCGCCCACCAGTGGGCCGGACAGCGTCTGCAGCCCGCCCAGCAGCACCATCACCAGCCCGTCGACCGAGCGGCCGACGGCGAGCGCGTCGGGCGAGATGCTGCCCTTGGAGAATCCGAACAGCGCGCCGGCCAGGCCCGCGAAGAGCCCCGCGGCGATGAAGGCGACCCATTGAACGCGCTTGACGTCGATGCCGATCGCGTCGCTACGCAGCACCGAGTCGCGTGCGGCGCGCATCGCGAAGCCGAAGGGGGCGAACAGCATGCGGCGCAGGGCGAGCACGGCGATGACGACCAAAGTGAGCGTCAGGCCATAGTACATGCGTTTGTCGGCGAGCCATTCCGAGGGCCACACGCCGGTCAGCCCGTTGCTGCCGCCGGTGACTTCGTCCCACTGGAAGACGACGGACCAGACGATCTGCGCGAAGGCCAGCGTCAGCATCGCGAGGTAGACGCCCGACAGGCGCACGCAGAACCAGCCGAAGAGCAGCGCGCCCGCCGCGGCGGCCAGCGGCGCGGCGATCAGCGCCACCTCCATCGGCAGGTGCAGCGAGCGCACCAGCAGTGCCGCGCCGTACGCGCCGAGGCCGAAGTAGGCCGCATGGCCGAAGGAATGCATGCCCGCCGGGCCCATGATGAAGTGCAGGCTGGCGGCGAAGAGCGCGGCGGTGAGCAGGTCGATCGCCAGCACGGTGAGGTAGGGCGAGCCGCTGGTGACCAGCGGCAGCAGCACCAGCGCGGCCAGCAGCGCCGCGCCGGCGATCTTGAGGCCCTTGCCGGCCGGGTGCAGCGGCGCTTCGATCGGCCCGGCATGGCGGCTCGGCGCCTGCGGGCGACCCAGCAGGCCCCAGGGCCGCACGACCAGCACGACCGCCATCACGAGGAATTCGGCCACCAGCGTCAGCTTCGAGAAGTTGAAGGTCAGGCCGAACAGTTCCACGTTGCCGAGGCCGACGCACATCGCGTTGATCTCGGCGATCAACAACGCGGCGACGTAGGCGCCGGGGATCGAGCCCATGCCGCCGACCACGACGACCACGAACGCGTTGCCGATCGTCACCAGGTCCAGCCCCAGGTTGGCTGGCTCCCGCGGCAACTGCAGCGCACCGCCCAGCCCCGCGAGCAGCGCGCCGAGCGTGAACACGCCGGTGAACAGCCACGCCTGGTTGACGCCCAGCGCGCTGACCATCTCGCGGTCCTGCGTGGCGGCGCGCACGAGGGTGCCGAAGCGCGTGCGTGTCAGCAGCAGCCACATCAGGCCGAGCACGATCGGGCCGACGGCGATCAGCAGCAGGTCGTAGCTCGGGAAGCGCCGGCCCAGGATCTCGACCGAGCCGGTGAAGCCGGGGGCGCGCGGGCCGAGCAGGTCTTCCGGCCCCCACAGCCACAGCGCGGCATCCTTGATCACCAGCACCAGCGCGAAGGTGGCCAGCAGCTGGAAGAGCTCGGGCGCGCGGTAGATGCGGCGCAGCAGCAGCACCTCCACCAGCGCGCCGAGCACGCCGACCCCGATCGCCGCCAGCGCCAGGCCGGGCCAGAACCAGCCGGGGCCGAGCTTGTCGACGATCGCGTAGGCGACGTAGATGCCCAGCATGAAGAACGAGCCGTGCGCGAAGTTGACGATGCGCGTCACGCCGAAGATCAGCGACAGCCCCGCGGCGACGAGGAACAGCGACGACGCGCCGGCCAGGCCGTTGAGCAGTTGGACGACGAAGCCGGACAGGTCCATGGGTCAGCGCAGCCCGTCTTCGCCCTTGATTTCCGAGGCCTGCAGGCCGCCCACCCGCGGCAGCGGCCGCCCGCTGGCGGTCACCGCCACCGCGACGACGATCTCGTTCGCCCGCGGCGCATCGGCCACGCGGGCCTCGATCGCATCGAAGTGGCTGCGCACGAAAGCCGCGTCCTTGTGGCCCAGCGGCACGTCGATCGCGGTGCCCAGCGTGCCGATCTTCTTGGCCGACGGCACCAGCGCGGCGCCTTTCTCGACCGCCTTGCGCAGCGGCGCGCCGAGCTTCGGATGCAGGATCGCCGCGGCATGCTCCAGCTCGCCGGCCTCGCCGACGATCGCCGCCTTGCCGTAGCTCTGCGCTTCGGCGGGCGCGATGCCCAGCGCTCGCACGCACTTCTCGCCGAGCAGGCCGCCCAGCTCCTCGCCGATGCCGATCAGCTCGTCCAGGTTCTCCACGTACTTTCCGGCACAGGGATTGGCGATCACCGCGATCGCGACGGCGCGGCGCGTGGGTGGATCGACCGGGCGGCCCATCTCGATGCGGGTCTCGTCGACCTGCACGATCAGCTTGCGGATGTTGGCAGTCATTCGGGTGTCCTCGGGGATGGTCAGCGCAGTCCGTTCCACTGGGTGATCTCGGAAGCCTTCAGCCCGCCGACGCGGCTGTGCACGCGCGGCCCGGTGCTCATCACCAGGATGAAGACGATCTCGTCGGCGGCCGGTGCGCCGGGCACGCGCACCTCGATGGCGTCGAAATGGCTGCGCACGTAGCTGGCGTTGATGTGGGTCAGCGGCACGTCCAGTGCGGCGCCGGGCGGGCCGACCTTCTTGGTCGACGGCACGATGGCCAGCGCATTGCCGGGTTGTCCTGACTTCTCTTCGGGCTTGCCGGCCACATAGGCCGCCCGGTCACCCTTCCAGCCCAGCAGCTCGCGCATCGCGTAGCCGCCGGGCACGTGCCACAGCGCGCCGTGTTCCAGCTCGCCGCCGGCGCCGACGATCGCACCCTTGCCATAACCTTCGATGCGCTCGGCCGGCACGTCCATCGCGGCCAGCAGGCGCTGCGCCATGTCGATGCCCACCGGCTGCAGCGCATCCATCATCGGCAGGATCTGCGGTTCGTAGCGGCCGGCGAAGGGGTTCGTCAGCACCGCGGCGATCGCGCCGCGCTTCAGCGGCGTGGCGGCCGGCGGGCCGAATTCATGGTGGATGTCCTCGACCTGCGTCAGGACGCGGCGGATCTGGATCATGTCGGCGTGCTTTCCGCGGCGATGGCGGGCTGGGGTTCGGGAGGGTGGACCGGCTCGACGCGCGCGAGGCGGCTCTGGCAGACCAACGCGGCCGACCAGATCAGGGCGCGCGACTGCAGCGCGCGTGCGCACTTCGCGCCGGCGCGCAGCGCATCCAGCACCTGGGCATGCGCGAGCGGCGGCACGTCGACGGTGACCGGGATGTCGCCCAGGTCGCTGTCGTCCTTCAGCGTGTTCGCGGGGCGGCGCACGATGCGGGGGTCGTCGCTGTTCACCGCGTTGGCGATCATCGTCGCCGCCGCGTCCGCTTCGGCCGCCGTGCGCGCGAGCACCGTCACGCTGTCGGCGATGCCTAGCGAGAAGCTGCGGCCGCGCCAGCCGCTGGTGGCGATGCCGCGCACCGGCATCGCGGCGGTGATCGCGAAACGGCCGTCGAGCGCCAGGCCCCCGTGCCCTTCCAGCAGCTGCCGCGCATCGAGCTTCGCGATGTCGGCGAACAGGCCCACGCGCAGCGATTCCCCGGGCGCCAGGTGCAAGGCGATGTCGCCGCCGTTGTTCACCCACGCGCGGCGGATGCCCGGCTGGCGGTAGAAGCCGATCAGTTCCTGTGCCACCGCGCCGGCCACAGCGGCCATCGGCGTGATGAAGGCCTCATGGTGCGGCCGGCAGGCCAGCCACATGCGGCGCGCGATGTCGCCGCGCAGCGGGCAGGGCCCGCGCACCGGGCGCTTCAGCAGCGGCAGCTCGGCCACCAGTTCGTCGAGGATGGTCTCGAAGCGCCGCCACGCCGCTTCGTGCGCGGCTTCGACGGCGTCGTGCTCGCCGTCGGCGCCGATCAGCACGTCGATCGGGCCGTGCTGGAAGTGACGGCCGTCGCGCCATTGGGTGCGGATCGCGGGCATGCGGGCGTCCTAACCGAGCATCGGACCGTGGCCCAGCGGCCACGGGTTGTTCGTCGAACCGACCGCCCAGCGCCGCGCGGTCGGTGCGCCGTCGTTGTGCCAGGCACCGGTCTTCAGCACCTGCGCCAGCGGCCGCACATGGTCGAGGTGGCCGCCGAGCGCGGCGTAGTCCTCGAGCCGCATGCTGAACTCGATCGGCGCGACGATGGCCGGCGTCGGCACGGTGCCGAAGCTGTGCTCGGGCATGCGCAGCACGTCGGCCATCACGGTGATGCCGCCGCCCGGCCACACGTAGGCCGGCGCGCCGCCGCAGGTGACGTTGACCAGCGCGTTCTTGATCGAGCGTGTGAGGCGAACCGGGTTGTCGGTGACACCGGCGCGCAGGCTGCCGCCGGCACCCCCGAGGAACAGCACGGAGCACAGCGAAGGCTCGCAGTTCTCGCCGATGCGCTCGACGACCGCGCGCACCGGGGCCGGCATGTCCTGCTCCACCGGCCGCAGCTGTTCGTCGAGCACGTACCACGCGGCATGTTCGCCGGTGGTCGAGGTCATCAGGAGGCGCAGGCCCGGCCACGCGAGCTCGGGGTCCCAGCCCTCGACGATGGCCAGCGGCTCGGTCAGGTCGGTGCCGCCCCAGCCGGTGCCGGGGTTCGCCACCTGGAACCAGCGCCCCGGCGTGGACTTGCGTCCGCGCATCTTCACGCCCGAGCGCCGCATGTCGAGGCAGCGGCCGGCCTGGTGCTCGGTCAGCACGCCGGTGATGTGGTCGTCGACGACGATCACCTCGTCGGCCTGGCCGTAGAGCTGCTTCGCGAAGATGCCGATCGTCGCCGAGCCGCAGCCGACGCGCATGCGCTGTTCCTCGACGCCGTTGACGATCGGCGCGCGGCCGGCCTGCACGATGACCTGCGAGCCGCCGTCGATGTGCAGTTCCACCGCGCCGCGGTTGCCGAGCGTCTCCATCACCTCCAGCGTGACGCGGCCTTCCTTCTTGCTGCCGCCGGTCAGGTGGTGCACGCCGCCGAGCGACAGCATCTGCGAGCCGTATTCCATCGTCGTGACATGGCCCACGACCTCGCCCTTGCAGCGCACGTTGGCCTGCTCGGGGCCGAGGAAGCGGTCGGTGTCGATCTTCAGCTTGAAGCTGCAGTAGCTGAAGATGCCTTCGGTGACGACGGTCACCACGTCGACGCCGTTCACCTGCGAGCCGACGATGAAGGGCGCGGGCTTGTAGTCGGGATAGGTGGTGGACGAACCGACGCCGGTGACGAAGACCTCGTTGGCATGCAGCAGGTCGCCGTTCCAGTCGGCGCTGTCGTTCGGCGCCGGCGCCCCGGCCGCGGCGTCGGCCGGCGGCTGCACGCGGCCTTCGAAGGCGACCAGCGGCACCGCGCCGGCCTCGACCGTGCGGCGCAGCAGCAGCACCGGGTCGACGCGGATCAGCGTGCCCTCGTGGTTCGCATAGCGGTCGCAGGCGCCGCTCTTGCCTTCGCTGATCTGGCACAGCACCGGGCAGGCGTTGCACTCGATCTTGTCGCCGGCCATGCGCTCGTTGCGCGGCCGCGAGCGCTCGAGCACCTGCGGCGCGGCCGGCATGTCCAGTGCTGGCAAACCATCGGTCTTGCTGTGCTCCGTCATCGGGATCTTCCGCGCTTGTCGGGCTCGATGGGTTCAATGTAGCATTCACTACATGAACTGAGAAATCGGGCCGAACCCGACTCGTCGAAAAATGCAGTCCGGAGACAACAGCAGCGCGGTGATCGAACGCAAGCCCGGCGTGCGCGAGCTGGCCGCGCAGGCCACGCGCGACGGCATCCTGCGCGCGGCGATCAAGGTGTTCGCGAAGCACGGTTTCGCCGGCGGCCGCATCGAGCAGATCAGCAAGGCCGCGAAGTCCTACGACCGCATGATCTACTACTACTTCGGCAGCAAGGAGGCGCTGTACATCGCCGTGCTGGAGGAGATCTACCGGCGCTTCAACGAGGCCGAGTCCGAACTGCAGCTCGACCACCTGCCGCCGCCGGAGGCGCTGCGCGCGGTGATCCGCTTCATGTGGTCCTATTACCTGAAGCACCCGGAGTTCATCACGCTGCTGAACACCGAGAACCTGCACCGCGGCAAGCACATCGCGAAGTCGCCGACCGCGCGCGAATACTCGTCGCCGGCCGTCGGCGTGCTGGACCATGTGCTGAAGCAGGGCGCCGCGCAAGGCCTGTTCCGCGCCGACCTGTCCGCGCGCGACCTGTACCTGACGATCGCCGCGCTGTGCTACTTCTACCTGTCGAACCGCTTCACGCTGTCGGCCTTCCTGGGCGAAGACCTGGAAGCGCCGGAAGCGCTCGCGCAGTGGCAGGCCCATGTCATCGAGACCGTCGAACGCAGCGTCGTGCGGAACCACGGCGATGCTGCAAACGTGCCGAGTCCGGCCAGCAAGAGGAACCATCACCATGGCTGATGCCGCCGTCGCCGGGAAGTCCGGCAAGGTCGTGATCCGCAACATCGGCCTGCTGCTGTCGGGCGACATCGACCGGCCGATCCTCGATGCCGACTGCATCGTGATCGACGACGGCGTGATCGTCGCGGTCGGCCGCGAGAAGGACCTGGATGCCGCGCAGCCGAAGACGCTGATCGACGCCAAGGGCACCTGCGTCTGCCCGGGGCTCATCGACAGCCACGTGCACCCGGTCTTCGGCGACTGGACGCCGCGGCAGAACCAGCTCGGCTGGATCGACTCGACGATGAACGGCGGCGTGACGACGATGGTCTCCGCCGGCGAGGTGCACCTGCCGGGGCGGCCGAAGGACATCGTCGGCCTGAAGGCACTGGCCATCACCGCGCAGCGCGCGTTCGACAACTTCCGCCCCGGCGGCGTCAAGGTGATCGCCGGTGCGCCGGTGATCGAGAAGGGCATGGTCGAGCAGGACTTCGCCGACCTCGCGGCCGCGGGCGTCAAGCTGCTCGGCGAGGTCGGCCTCGGTTCGGTGAAGGCGGGCTACGAGGCGCAGCAGATGGTCGCCTGGGCGCGCCGGCACGGCATCCAGAGCACCATCCACACCGGCGGCCCGTCGATCCCGGGCTCCGGGTTGATCGACAAGGACGTGGTGCTCGAAGCCGATGCCGACGTCATCGGCCACATCAACGGCGGCCACACGGCGCTGCCCGAACGCGATGTCTGCACGCTGTGCGAGAAGAGCAGCCGCGCCATCGAGATCGTGCACAACGGCAACGAGAAGATCGCCATCGCCGCTGCCCAGGCAGCAATGCTGCTGAAATGCCCGCACCGGGTGATCCTGGGCACCGACGGGCCGGCGGGCTCGGGCGTGCAGCCCTTGGGCATCCTGCGCATGATTTCGCTCTTGTCGAGCCTGGGCAACATCCCCGCCGAGCTGGTGTTCTGCTTCGCCACCGGCAACACCGCGCGCATCCGCGGCCTCAACGGCGGGCTGGTCGAACCCGGCCGCGACGCGGACTTCGTCTTCCTGGACCGCGCGCAGCACACCGCCGGCCGCACGCTGCTGGAGAGCGTGCAACTGGGCGACATTCCCGGGGTCGGCATGGTGATGATCGACGGCCTCGTGCGCTGCGGTCGCAGCCGCAATACGCCGCCGGCGACCGAGGTGCCGGTGGTGGTGGGCGGCTGACGGTCGCCAGAGCGCGCGTTCGTCGCCCTGGGCCTGGTCGACAGGCGGCCGTTTTTCGCGCAGGCGACCACCAATTCATCATTTGATCGATTGCGGCCGCTGGGAACGGCGCCTGGATCAGCATTGCCCTAAAGTGGTTCCCACTCGGCAGTGCCCGTCGTTTGCAGTAGGAGGCGGCATGGACAGCGTCATCTTCGAGCGGGAGTTCCAGGCAACCGAGCTCGACGTCCAGTTCGAGCGGGCGCTGGCGCGGCGCACCGAAATGCTGCAGGAACGCGTGCAGTGCCTCGAGCGCTTCTGCGCGCAGGTGGCACACGACCTGCGCGACGTGCTCGGCGGCATCGCCGGGCTGGCGGAGGTCACGCACGTGGCGCTGCGCGAGCAGCACGACGACGCGTCGGCTCTGCGCGCGCTGCCGTTGATCGCGCAGCAGGCGCATCGTTCGGCGCAGATGCTGCGCGGGCTGCTGCGGCTGGCGCAGACGCGCGAGGCGCCGCTGCGCAGCGAGCCGGTGGACCTCGGCGTGCTGGCCGAGACGGTGGCGCAGGAGGTCGCGCTGTGCCAGGGCCTGCTGCGGCCGCCGGTGTTGTGCGTTCAGCCGCTGCCGCCCGTGACGGCCGATCCGGACCTGCTACACGCGGTGCTGCACAACCTGATCAACAACGCCGTCAAGTTCACCCGTGGTCGTGACGACGCCTGCATCCACATCGACGGCATCGCGGACGGCGGCGAGCTGATCATCTGCGTGCGCGACAACGGCGTCGGCTTCGATCGTGCACGGGCCGACAGGCTGTTCCAGCCGCTGGTGCGCCTGCACGGGCGGCGCTACGAAGGCTGCGGCATCGGGCTGAGCATCGTGCGCAGCGCGGTGGAGCGCCACGGCGGCCGGGTGTGGGCCGACGCGTCGCCGGGCGAGGGCGCGCGCTTCTACTTCACGCTGCCGCTGCGTTGAACCAAGCCGCGCGCGGCGACGGGCGCGCCTCGAGTCGGCTTCCTGCCGCTGCTACGGGCTGGTGCGCGAGGACTACGAGCGCATGATCGGCGGGATGGACCCCGAGACCGCCGACGCGTGAGGCGGCTGGCTCGCAGCGTGCGGCCCGGCTGCGCTACCCTATGCCCGATGTTGGGATGCACGCATGCACGCACCGGCGGGTGACACCGGCAAACCCCCGCCGCCGGCGCGGCCGCGGCCGAGCGCGGCGGACGTCGTCGGCAGCGTGCTCGAGAACTCGCCCGACATCATCGTGCGCTATGACCTCGAGCTGCGGCGCATCTACGCGAACCCGCGCTTCGAGGAGCTCAACGGCCTGAAGCCCGAGCAGTACCTCGGCCGACGCCTGAGCGAGGTCTCGCGCATGGGCGGCCTGGCCGAACGGCTCGAGCAGTGCATGCGGCGCGCCATCGAGACCGGCCAGCTGCAGGAGCTGGACTTCGAGTGGCGCACGGTCGACGGCCGGATGCTGTGGCATGCGGTGCGCATCACCGTCGAGCGCGATGCCGAGGGCAAGCCGGCCAGCGTGCTGACCATCGCCACCGACATCACCGCGCGCAAGCGCGCCGAAGCGGCGCTGGCCACGCGCGAACGCGAGTTCCGCCTGCTCGCCGAAACCTCGCCGGACTTCATCATCCGCTACGACGTCCAGGCGCGCGTGCGCTACACCAATCCGGCCTTCCTGGTGCATCTGGGGCGGCCCGCCCACTGGTTCATCGGCCTGACGCCGGCCGAGAGCGCGCTGCCCGGCCACGAAGCGACGATGGCCGCCTACGAGGCGGTGCTGCGCGACGTGCTCAGCTCCGGCGAACCGGCGCAGCTGGAGCTGGTGCTGCCGGCGCCGAACACCGCCGGCGGCACCGAGACGCACCATGTGCGCATCGTCGCGATCCGGGGCGAGGACGGCCGCATCGAAGGGGCGCTGGGGCTGGCCCGCGACATCACGCAGGGCGTCGAGCAGCGCGAGCGCATCCGCGCGCTGGCGCTGTCCGACCCGCTGACGCGGCTGCACAACCGCCAGGCGCTGCACGACTACGCGCCGGGCCTGATCGCCGAGGCGCAGCGGCACCGCCGTCGGCTGGGCGTGATGATCCTGGACATCGACCGCTTCAAGGACGTCAACGACTCGATGGGCCATCCGCTCGGCGACGAACTGCTGCGCGAGGTCGCCCAGCGCATCGCCGGCTGCATCCGGAGCTCCGACCTGCTGGTGCGGCTGGGCGGCGACGAGTTCGCGATCGTCGCGACCAACCTCGAGGACGACCTCGACATGGCGGCGATCGCCGGAAAGGTGGAGCGCGCGCTGTTCGCGCCGATGCAGCTCGGGGGCCGCCAGCTGGTGGTCAGCGCGAGCATGGGCATGGCGCTGTATCCGGCCGACGGTGCGCTGCTCGAGGACCTGATGGCGCATGCCGACGCCGCGATGTACCACGCCAAGCGCGGCGGCGGCAGCCGCTATGCGTTCTACCGCAGCGAGTTCAGCGAACGCGCGCGCGAACGCATGGCGCTGGAGCAGGCGCTGCGCGCCGCCCAGCACGGCGAGGGCCTGGAGCTGCACTACCAGCCGCTGGTGGCGCTGGACGAGGGCCGCCGCATCGTCGGTGCCGAGGCGCTGCTGCGCTGGCGCCATCCCGAGCGCGGCCTGCTGGCGCCGGACCGGTTCATCGGCATCGCCGAGGACACCGGGCTGATCGTGCCGATCGGTGGCTGGGTGATCGACGAGGTGGCCCGCGTGGCCAGCCGCTGGAATGCCGGGCGCCTAACCTCAGGTCAGCCGCCGCTGCGGCTGTCGTTCAACGCCTCGACGCGGCAGTTCCTGCGTGACGACCTGCCGGCCGTGGTGAACGCCGCACTGCAGCGGCACGGCTGCGATCCGCGCTGGCTGACGATGGAAGTCACGGAGAGCCTGCTGCTCGAGGACAGCGACAGCGTGCGCGACGCGCTGCGTGCGCTGGGCGCCATCGGGATCGAGATCGCGATCGACGACTTCGGTACCGGCTATTCGGCGCTCGGCTACCTGAGCAAGTTCGACGTGCACTGCCTGAAGGTCGACCGCGTCTTCGTGCGCGACATCGAGAGCGACCCGCGCCAGGCCGAACTGGTGAAAGCCTTCCTGGCGATCGCGCGGGCGCTGAACCTGCGCGTCGTCGCCGAAGGCATCGAGACCGAGGCGCAGGCCGCGTTCCTCGCCGGGCAGGGCTGCCGCCTCGCGCAGGGCTACCTGTTCTGCCGGCCGGTGCCGCGCGACGAGTTCGAGCAGCGCCTGCAGGCCTGACGGCCCGCGGCCGGGTCTGCGATGGCGCAGCGCGCGCCGGCGGCGATCTCTACCCCCACGAATGAGTGGGTTGTGCGAGGATCGGTCATCGGATAGCGCCAGGGTCTGAAGGCCTCGGCAGGGGGGTGGCGCGATGGACGCTCTCGAATCGCTGTTGGCCCGCAACGGTTACTTGCCGCATGGCTATTGCTTCCAGTGGTCGCCGGGCCTTCTGTGGACGATGGTCGGCGCCGACCTGCTGATCGCGCTGGCGTATTTCTCGATCCCGCTGGCGATCATCAGCTTCGTGCGCAAGCGGCCGCAGCAGAACTTCGGCGGCGTGCCCTGGCTGTTCTCGGCCTTCATCTTCGGCTGCGGCCTGACCCACGTGATGGACCTGTGGGTCGTCTGGCAGCCGGTGTATCCGCTGCAGGCGGCGGTGAAGGCCGGCACGGCGGCGATCTCGGCCTACACGGCGCTGGCGCTGTGGCCGCTGATCCCGCGGGCGCTGAGGATCCCGACGGTCGGCGCGCTGCAGTCGGTGATCACGGCGCTGCAGGCCGAGGTCGCGCGCCGGCGCAGCGCCGAGGAGCAACTGCAGGAGATCGAGCAGCGCCTGGCGACGACGCTGGGCAGCATTGGCGCGGGTTTCATCGCCACCGATGCCGCCGGCCTGGTCACGCGCATGAACGCCGTGGCCGAGCGCGTCACCGGCTGGGCCGAGGGCGATGCGCAGGGCCAGTCGCTGTGGCGGGTGTTCGAGCGCGAAGGCGAACCGCCCGACGAACGCGACCCGGTGTTCGCGCTGCTGTCGCGCCCGGGGCCGGCGCCGGAGGCGCTGTCGGCGGTCTGCGTCGCGCGCGACGGCCGCCGCACCGCGATCGAGCTCAACGCCGACCTGACGCGTGCTGCGGACGGCAGCGCCCGCGGCCTGACGCTGGTGCTGCGCGACGTGACCCGCCTGTCGCAGGCCGAGAGCGCGGTGCGCCGGCTGGCCGCGGTGGTCGAATCGTCGGCCGACGCGATCATCGCCGGCTCGCTCGACGGCCGCATCACCGACTGGAACGCCGCCGCCGAGCGCATGTTCGGCTATACCGCGGACGAGGCCGTCGGCCAGCCGATGCAAGTGCTGGTGCCGCCGGCGCAGCGCGCCGAGCAGGCGTCGCTGTTCGCGCAGATCGTCGCCGGCCGCGGCGGCGTGTCGCTGCGCAGCGTGCGCTGCGCGAAGGACGGCCGGCAGATCGAGGTGTCGCTGACGATCTCGCCGATCCGCGACGCGCTGGGCCAGGTGGCCGGCGTCGCGAAGACCATGCGCGACCTGACGCACCAGCGGCTGATCGAGGCCGCGCTGCGGCGCAGCGAGGCGCGCATCCGTTTTGCGCTGGAATCGGCGCTGATCGGCGACTGGGAGATGGAGCTCGACGGCGGCGAGGTCTGGCGTTCGCCGCGGCACGACCGCTGCTTCGGCCACGACGAGCCGCTGCTGGTGTGGACGCGGCGCACGCTGCTGGAGCACGTTCATCCGGACGACCGGCCGGCGGTCGAGCAGAGCCTGCGCACGGCGATCGACGGGCGCGCCGAATGGCATGCCGAGTTCCGCGCGCTGTGGCCGGATGGCAGCGAACACTGGCTGCGCATGGATGGCCGCGTGCTGCCCGGCGAGCCGGAAGCCACCGCGCGCATGGTCGGCATCGTGGCCGACATCACCCCGCTGCGGCAGGCGGAAGAGGCGCGGCTGCTGGCGCAGAAGCTGCAGCAGGAGAACCTGCAGATCATCGCGTCGAGCCGGCTGAAGAGCCAGTTCCTCGCCAACATGTCGCACGAACTGCGCACGCCGCTGAACGCGATCATCGGCTTCGCCGACGTGCTGCGCGAACGCCGCGTCGCGCCCGACTCGCCGCGACACCACGAGTTCGTCAGCCACATCGCCAGCAGCGGCCGCCACCTGCTCCAGGTGATCAACGACATCCTCGACCTGTCGCGCATCGAGGGCGGCAGGCTCGAGCTGCATCCCGCGCCGGTCGACCTGGCACAGGCCATCGACAAGGTCATCGGCGCGCTCGCCGAGCCCGCGGCGGCCAAGGCGCTGCGCGTGACGGCCAGTGTCGACCCGGCGCTGCACGACGTGGTGCTCGATCCGGCGCGCATCGAACAGGTGCTGTTCAACTTCGTCTCCAACGCGGTGAAGTTCACGCCGGCCGGCGGCCACATCGCGGTGCGTGCGCTGGCCGAGGATGACGCGACCTTCCGGCTCGAGGTCGAGGACACCGGCGTCGGCATCGCCGCGGACGACCTGCCGCGGCTGTTCGTCAACATCCAGCAGCTCGACGGCGGTTATGCCAAGCGGCACCAGGGCGTCGGGCTCGGCCTGACGCTGACGCGCCAGCTCGTCGAGGCGCAGGGCGGCGAGGTCGGCGCGCGCAGCGTGCCCGGGCAGGGCAGCACCTTCTTCGCGCGGCTGCCGCGCCGTGCGCCCGGCCTGCCGCGCATGCTGCTGGCGCAGCAGGCGAAGCCGCTCGGCGATCACATCGCGCGCGAGCTGGCCGAAGGCGGCATCCCGGTCGATGCGCCGGGCAGCACCGCCGAGGTCATCCGGCTGACCCGCACCCGCCGCTACGACGGCCTGGCGCTGGCGCTGAACCGCGAAGGCGGCGGGCTCGACGCGCTGGCGCAGCTGCGCCGGGGCGATGCCGAGGCGCCGCCGGTGCGCGCGCTGGCGGCCTCCAGCGGCGACGGGCGCTTGGCGACCTTCGCGGTCAGCGACGTCATCGCCAAGCCGCTGCGCGCCGACGAGGTGTCCGACGCGCTGCGGCCGCTGCGGCCGGCGATCGGCGGCGGCGGCGTGGTGCTGGTGGTCGACGACGATCCGCTGGCGCGCGACCTGATGCAGGCGACGCTGGAAGGCTTCGGCCTGCGCACCGCGGGCGCCGGCGGCGGCCTGGAGGCATTGAAATTGCTCCCGACCCTGAAGCCCGCCGCGATGGTGCTGGACCTGATGATGCCGGAGGTCGATGGCTTCCAGGTGCTGCACCGGTTGCGGGCCGACCCGGCCTGGCGCGACCTGCCGGTGCTGGTGTGGACCAGCATGGCGCTGACCGAGGACGAGTACGCGGTGCTGGCTCGCTCGGCCCAGGGCATCGTGGACAAGGGCGGCGGTGGCGTGGCCGAGGTGCTGGAGGCCTTGCAACGATGGGCGCCGACAACCGACGCGCCCGATGCGATCGGGCGATCAACGGGGGATCGATGAACCGACCTTACGTCCTGGTGGTGGACGACCAGCCGCTGAACCTGGAGCTGGCGCGGCTGGTGCTCGAGGATGCCGGTTTCGAGGTCGAGACCGCGCCCGACGGCGAAGCCGCGCGCCAGTGCATCGCCGGGCGACGGCCGGACCTGGTGCTGATGGACATCCAGATGCCGGGCGTCGACGGCCTCACGCTCACCGTCGAGCTGAAGGCCCAGCCGCCGACCGCCGACCTGGTGATCGTCGCCTTCACCGCCTATGCGGTGGCCGGCGACGAGCAGCGCTTCCTGGACGCCGGCTTCGACGGTTACCTCAGCAAGCCGATCGACGTGCCGACCTTCGCCGGCCAGGTGCGTGCAATGCTGCCCGCGGCGGCCGGGTGATCACCCGCGATACGGCGCCGCCTTGCGCGGCGTCAACGGGGCCCGCGGCCCGCGGTGCGGCAATGGCCGGATGGACTTTCCCGCCTTCTTCGACGAGGTGCCGGCGCTGCGTGTGCACGATGCGCTGGCCGAGACGCTCGGCAGCGCCACCGACGGCATCCTCGAGTTCCGGTATGCCGATGCGGTACGGTTGACCGGTCATTCCTGCCCGACGGTCGCGTCGGCCTACTGGCTCACCTGGCTCGCGCTGCGGCAGCTGTACGGCGACGACCTGCCCGAACGCGGCGGCTTGAGCGTCGAATTCCGCGAGGACGCCCGCAGCGGCAGCACCGGCGTCGTGGCCACCGTCGTGCAGATGCTCACCGGCGCCGCCGGCCGCAGCGGCTTCAAGGGCCTGGGCGGACGCTTCGCGCGCGCCGGCCTGCAGCGCTTCGTGCCGGAGCTGCCGTTGACGATGCGCTACACGCGGCTCGACAACCGGGCGGCGATCGATGCCACTGCCGACCTGAGCCTGTTGCCGTGCGATGCGCGGCTCGACGAACTGGTGGATGGCCTGCAGCGCCGCCATGTCGACGGCGCCGACCTGCGCGAACTGGGCGAACGCTGGCAGCGGCGCGTGAAGACGCTGCTGATCGACCTGCGCGACGACCCGGCGGTGTTCATCGTGCGGCCGGTGGAGCGGCGCGCGCTCGCGCTGCTCGTGCCGCCGCCGGCGCGTTCGCCGCTGCGCGGCGCCATGCCCATGCCGCAGCGGCGATCGTGAGCGCGAACAGCACGATCGCCGCGACGTTCAGCAGCGTGCCGGCCCGGCGCAGCCCGTCGTCGGCGAGGCCGCCTGCCAGCCGTAGCAGCAGCGAGACCTGCAGCAGCGCGAGCGGCGCGTAGAAGGCCCGCGACCACGCGAGCCGGATGCCGGTGACCGCCGGCAGGATCACCGGCGCGTGCGCCATCACCATGCCGAAGACGAAGCCGAGGCCGATCGCATGCAGCGCGAGGTCGCGCGTCGGCGCACCGGCGGCCATCGCGGCCCACGCGGCGCCGCCGGCGGCGAGCCACGCGTACCCGGCGAGCAGGCACACGGCCATGTAACGGCTCAGGCCGGCCGCGTGCACCGTGCGCCGCGCGACGTCGAACAGCACCAGCCACAGCGCCAGCGCCACCAGCGCGGCACCGAAGCCGATGCCGGCCGCGCGCGGCGCCAGCGCGGTGCACGCGCTGGCCACCAGCAGCGCGGCCAGCACCAGCAGCAGCAGCGGCCGCGCGGCCGGGTGCGGCCGCATCAGGCGCGCCATCTCCAGCCGCTCGGCGGCGATCGTCAGCACCAGGAAGTCGAACCACCACGGCAGCACCAGCGGTGCATCCACCCCGAGCGCGAACAGCCCGTTGCCGGCGAGCAGCGCGAGCGCGCCGGCCAGCAGCAGCGCGGTGTGCGGTGCCGCCTGGCGCTTGAGCACGACGAGGTTGACCGCGACGAACGCGAGCGACGCGGCCAGCCACAAGGCCTGCGCCGGCGCGGCCAGCCCCGCCAGCCAGGCCAGCGTGCCGAGCGCCGAGGTCAACGGCGCGACGAAGACCGCGGTCCGTCCGGCGGTCGATGCGCCGTGCGACAACGCCACCGCCCGCTCGACGCCGATCACCGTGCCGAGGAAGCCGACCATCATCAGCGCCGCATGGCCGAGCGCCGCGCGGGCGGCCGCATCCGCCGGCAGTGGTGGCAGCCAGTGGCCCAGCCCGGCGCGCAGCAGGCCGCCGGCGATCGCCGCGAGCAGCGCGGTGGCGACCAGCGCCACCAGCAGCGCGCGGATCACCAGCCCATGAAGCGGCGGGCGTCGGCGCTCATGCGTTCGGGGGTCCACGGCGGCTCCCAGACCAGGTCGACGTCGATCGTGCAATGCGTCGGCAGCACACGCTCGAGCTCGCGGCCGATGTCGTCGACGATCACATCGGCGACCGGGCAGGCGGGCGTGGTCATCGTCAGCTTCACGGTGGCCACGTCGTCGGCGATCGTCACGCCGTAGATCAGGCCGACGTCGACGATCGACAGCGCGACTTCCGGATCGACGACGCGCTTGAGCGCCTCGATCACGTCGTCGTGCAGCGCGTCGGGACCGTCGTAGGGGAAGGACATGGCGTCTCCGCGGGCGGTGGGCCTGCCGATGATGGCGCATCTGATGGCGCACCGGATGGGGCACCGCAGGTCTCGTCAGTCTGCGCCTGCTGTGGCGAGTCCAGGCCCCACTCGGCCCAATCCTCGCCGAACAGCTCGGACGGGTGCGGCGTGCGCACGCTGCCGTTGCCGCAGATCATCGCGTCGGATGCGCAGTAGCGGTCGCAGCCCCAGCACACCCGCTCGGGGTGGGCGGGCTGGATCGGGAAGCGACGGGCCATGGGGGGCGTTCCGGTGGGGCGGTGCGGTGGCCGATCCGGGGGGCGATCGGTCAGCGGGCGCCGCCGCGCCACGGCAACCAGTCGGGGCCGATCGCGTCGAGCGTGTTCTTCAGCACCAGGCCGAGCTCGGTGTCGCCTTCCATCACCAGGCGGCGCTCGAAGAACAGACGGTCGGGGTCTTCGAGGCCGCGGGCCAGCGCGAGATAGGCCTCGGCGCAGGCGCGGATGGTCAGCGCCGCGGGCTCGCGGTCGCCAGCGGCGGCGAAGCCGCGCGGGCCCAGCCGCAGCCGCACCCGCAGGCCGAAGTCGCGCACCTCCAGCGCCACGACGCGGCCCTGCAGCGCATCGACCGCATCCTGCGGCAGCCGCGGCAGCAGGCGCCGGTTCAGCGCCAGCGCCAGCAAGGCCGACGGCGGCGCGCTCGGCAGCCGTTCGGCCACGTCGGCGAGGCGCCGGTGCAGCGCAGCGAGAGGGAGCGGCAGGCCGCGCGGCACGGGACGTTCGGCCGCCGGGGCGGAACCTTGGGCCGCCGAGTCGGCGGGGCTGAAGCTCGTCATGGTTCGATCCAGTTCATGCCCGGGGCGCGCCGGGCGTAGCCGTTGGCCAGCGGGCCGGGCACGCCGAGGCCGCGCCAGTCGCCGGTGCGCGAGCCGGCGGGCTCGCCGTGGTTCATCACCGCGTCGAAATCGCGCAGCACCTGCTCGAAGCCCTGTGCACACGGCGACAGCCGCAGCCGGCGCACGCCGGCGGCGCGCAGCGCAGCGGCGTCGTGCAGCAGGCACTGCACCGCGGCCGACTGCGTCTGCGTGCCGTTGAGCACGAGGAAGGGCGCGCCTTCCGTGGTCTTCATCGGCAGCCCGTCCGGGTCTTCGAGGCACCGGTACTCGCAGGCATCCTTGGCCAGGCGGTGGTGGCGTGCGGTGAAGCAGCGCGCCGAGAACGACAGCGGCACGCGGCCGAAGGCCCAGGCCTCGGTCTCGATCGCCGCATCCAGCGGCGTGCGCACCGGGTCGGCCGGCGGGTTGATCGCCGCCAGCGAGTCGAGCGGCAGCTCGATCGGCGCGACCCAGCGCGTCGCGCCGAGGCCCGCATGTTCGACCAGCGCGGCGCGGCTGTAGATGTTCAGGTGCGGGCCCAGCACCAGCGGCACGCGGCCGACCAGCAGCTGCAGCGCCGAGGCGTCGTTGGCCTCGACCGCGAACCCGTCCTGTTCGCCCAGGTGCTCGATCAGCCGCAGGTCGGCTTCGGTCTCTACCAGCACCTGCGCCGCGAGCACCACGGTCTTGCCGGCCTGCTGCAGCTCGCGGCCCAGCGCCAGCCAGTCGGCCAGGCGCAGCTCGCGGCGGCGCGCGCAGACCGCTTCCCCGATCACCAGCGTATCGGCCGGGCTGTCGGCGAGGCCGGCGTAGAACTGCAGCAGCGTCGCGCGCGGCCAGAAATAGAGCACCGGGCCGACCGTCAGGCCGAGGCGGGTGCTATCTGTTGAAATGAGCGTCATGGTGTCGGTGCGAGATGACGGCGGATTCACCGCGGAATCCCCGCGGAATCATCGCCAGGGGCGGTCATAGGCCCCCAGCGTCTGCTGCTGGCCTTCCGCATGGCGCGCCAGCTGTGCGGTCCAGGCCGGCGCCACGCTGTACGGCCCCGGTCCGGCCGCGGCATCGATCGCCGCACGCCACACCCGCGTGACCTGCTCGACATAGGCCGCGCTGCGCTGGCGGCCTTCGATCTTGATCGCCTTGACGCCGATGTCGATCAGCCGCGGCAGCAGGGTCAGCGTGTTCAGGCTGGTCGGCTCCTCCAGCGCGTAGTCGCGCCGGCCGTCGACGACGAAGCGGCCCTTGCACAGCGTCGGGTAGCCGCGCGGCTCGTCGGGCGCGTAGGTGTCGATCAGCACGTCGTTCAGCCGCGCTTCGACGCCGGCCGTGGTGTCGTTCCAGCGCACCGCCGAGGCCGGCGAGCAGACGCCGGCGTTGTTCGGCGAGCAGCCGGTGGTCCAGGACGACAGCGTGCAGCGGCCCTCGACCATCACGCACAGGCTGCCGAAGCCGAAGACCTCGATGTCGACGCCGGTGTGGCGCGCGACCTGCGCAACTTGCTCGATCGTCAGCACGCGCGGCAGCACCGCGCGCTGGATGCCGTAGCGCTGGCGGTAGAACTCGATCGCCGCATGCGTGGTTGCCGACGCCTGCACCGACAGGTGCAGCCGCAGCGACGGGTGGTGGTCGCGGCACCAGGCCATCACCGCGCTGTCGGCGACGATCAGCGCATCGGCGCCGAGCGCCGCCGCGCGGTCGGCGGCGCGGAACCACGGGGAGGGGTCGCGCGCGTCGGCGAAGGTGTTCAGCGCCATCAGCACCTGCGCGCCGCGGGCGTGGGCATAGGCCACGCCGTCGCGCACCTGCGCATCGTCGAAGTTCAGGCCGGCGAAGTTGCGCGCATTGGTCGCGTCCTTCAGGCCGAGGTACACCGCGTCGGCGCCGGCATCGACGGCGCACTGCAGTGCGCGCAGCGATCCGGCGGGGCAGACGAGGTCGGGCTTGGATCGGGGCTTCACGGGATCGGGCATCACGGCCCGCACTGTGCGGGCGAGTCGCGAGGGCGGTTTTGCCTCAACTCAAGTGAAGGCGAAGAAGCCGGCAGGCCGCTTGGTGATCGCCACTGTGACGATCCAGACGAAGGTGGCCAGCGCGGCCAGCCAGGCGAGCGCGCGCAGCGGCAGCGGCGTCGACGGGCGCAACGCCACCACGCCGAGCCCGATGTAGGCGAGCAGGCCGAGGATCTTCGCCAGCAGCCAGGGCGCCTCCAGCGGCGACAGCCGCAATGCGAAGGCCATCGCCAGCGCCGACAGCAGCAGCACCGAATCGACGATGTGCGGCAGCGTGCGCGCCGGCCGGCTGCGCACCCAGGCGGCGCCGGCCAGCGCCGCGGCGCCGCGGGCGAAGAAGCCGGCGAACGACAGCGCGACGGCGGCCTGGTGGATCGACTTCAGCAGCGGGTAGTCCATCCCGCCAAGGCTAACCCGGCTGGCCGTCTGCGCGCGGGCGGATCAGCGTCGGCGCGTAGCGCAACGCATACAGCGCGAAGCCGGCCGACCACAGCGCGGCCGAGCCCAGCACCGCATGCAGCGTGGCGGCGGGCGACAGCATCGGCACCAGCACCCGCACCGGCGCGGCCAGCAGCACCAGCGCATAACACGCGATGTCCACGTGGTCCGCGCGCAGCGGGCGCCCGGTGTGGCCGCGCGCGGTGCGCGTCATCATGCCGATGATCAGCCCGCCGGCCGCACCGACCGTCAGCGCATGCACCGCGAGCGACGGCGCCACCCAGCCGAGCGGGCCGGCGGCGCGCAGGCCGAGGTGCAGCGGCACCCAGGCATAAGCGACGTGAAGCACCCAGACCAGCGGCGTGCGCAGCGTGCGCCAGGGTTTCCAGAGCGCGAATCGCCAGCCATGCGCGACCGCCGCGACCAGCGCGACCAGCGCGAGCACCGCCCCGGGCGCGCGCAGCAGGTCCGCCGCCAGCAGCGCCAGCAGGCTGCCGAGCGCGGCCTTCTCGACACGCGCGTCGCGCAGCGCGCCGGCCAGCGGCACGCCGTTGTTGGTGAACATCGGGATCACGCGGCCGCCCATCACCGCGAGGATGAAGAGCACCACGTCGAGCCCGAGCTGCACGCCGATCCAGTCCGGCAGCGTCAGCAGCTTCAGCTGCGTCAGATGCAGCGCGGCCTCGGCCGCCGCCATCAGCAGCAGCAGGCCGACGAAGAAGTAGTTGCGCCGGTTGCGGGCGCGCCAGAACGGGATCGCCAGCGCGATCGCCGCGGCGAGCGGGAAGGCGGTGGTGACCAGCGCGGCGGCCCAGGCGAAGGGCGTCAGCACCAGCACGCGGCCGGCCAGCCACAGCGCGGCCAGCGCGGCCAGCGGCGCGCCGGTGGGCGTCGGGTGGCCGGTCCAGTTGCGGCCGGCGGTGAACAGGAAGCCGACGATCACCGCCAGCGTGAAGCCGAACAGCATCTCGTGCGCATGCCACAGCGGGCCGGCGAGATAGGGCCGAGCGAGCCAGCCCGCGAACTGCGCGGCCCACAGCGCGATCGACAGCGCGGCGAAGCTGCTGGCCAGCAGGTAGAAGGGGCGGAAACCGAGGGCCCACAGCGCGAAGCCGCGCGGCGGTTCGGCCGGGGCCGGTTCGTGGAGGGTCAGCACGGGCGTCATGGTGTGCGCTGCAGGGTGGGCGCCGCTTGTCGACGCCATCGCGTTCAGGCGTTGCCGGCGGCCGGCCGGATGAACAGCGCGCGTGTCAGCGTGGTGCGGTTGTAGACGAGGTCGGCCAGCGTGTAGCCGTCCAGCACCGCATGGAAGGCCTCGACCGCGTCGCGCAGCACGCCGCGCAGGCGGCAGATGCGGGCGATGGAACAGTTGTCGGGCGTATCGCCGAAACACTCGGCGGGCATCGCCGCGCCTTCGGTGGCCCGGACGACGTGGCCGATCACGATGTCTTCCGGCAGCATCGCCAGCCCGAGCCCACCGCCCTTGCCGCGCACCGTGGCGAGCCAGCCTTCACGCCCGAGGAAATGCACGACCTTGGTGAGGTGGTGCTCCGACACGTCGAACGCGGCGGCGATCTCGGCCACCGTCGCGCGCCGGCCCGGCTCGGCGGCCAGGTAGATCAGCACGCGCAGGCTGTAGTCGGTGAAGGTCGTCAGGCGCATGGCCTTGGTTCCGTCGAAGTTCAGCCGTTGCAGCAGCCGCCGCAGCAACTGCCGCCGGCCTTGCTGGTCGCCAGCCGCGTGATGCGCACGCGCCAGGTCTCGGGGCCGGATTCTAGGTAGTCCCAGCCGAAGCCGCCGGGCAGCTCGGCCTGGAAGTGGTGGTACAGCGGACGCGGGTCGTGGTCGTTGACCAGTTGCATCGCCTCGCCCGCGGCGAGGCCGCGGAAGGTCGAGAAGATCAGCGGATGGCGCTCGCGCGGGGGCAGGGCGCGGACGTCGAGGGTGGTGCTGGCGCTGGTCATCAAAAGGGGCTCCTGTCAAAGGTGCACGTTGAATGCATCAATTCTAGGAATCGCCCTCGCCCGGCGTTTGCGCCATGTCAATGGCGGGGGCCCGGCGCGCCCCTCGGGCTCAGGGTCGATCGGCGGCGGGTCTTTCGCCGATTCGCCTGTACACGAAGGGCGGTGGCTTGATCGGCGCGGCCTGAGGGGCAGGGTCGGCGGCGAGGATCGAACGCCGGACGGCGTTCGACTTGCGCCGGCCCTCCGGCACGGTCGTGCAGGACCAGTCGACCCAGTCCCAGAGCGGGCCCATCCGGCAGGTCAGCGTCAGCGAGCCGGTGGTCGGTCCGATCGAATCGACCCAGTTCCTGGTGGTGTCGGGCAGGAACGGCGGCCCGTAGTCGTCCGCTTCGCAGAAGTTCCCCTCTCCGTCCCCCCACAGGATGTTGCCGCAGGCAGGCTTGGTCGGCGAGCAGAAGGTGTTCGAACCGACCGGAACAAGGGTTCCGCTCACGCATTCAGCGTCCAGGAACCCATACGGTGCCGAGTTGATGTCCGTCCACTGGATGCGTGCGCCGGAGGGTGCCCACTTCTCGTCCCAGCCGTTCCGGGTGTCAGGGAAGCAGGTGGGGCCGCCCGCTGTCCACCCCGACGCGGCGAGCGCGTCCACGTTGCAGGCCCCCGCCTGCAGCGTGCACGACGGCGTGCCGACCGGCGTCAGCGTGCCGTCGGTGCATTGCAGGGTGATGGTCCCGGTCTCCGGTTCGTAGGTGTCGGTGAAGGTCCGCTGCGTGCCGGAGGCGATCGTCTGGTCGAAGGTCCACGCGCGGCAGGTGTAGCCGTTGGCCGTCCAACCCGTGGTCGGCAGGTAGGAGATGTCGCAGGCGGCGGGGCCGCTGGCGTTGCAGGTCGGCGATCCCGTCGTCGACAGCGTGCCGTTGCCGCAGCTCAGCGAGATGGCGCCCGTCGTGGGCTGCTGGCTGTCGGTGAGGTCGAGCGTCGCGCCATGGGCCACCGAGCCGGGCAGGCTGTCCGGCATGCAGGTGTTCGCGCCGACGGTCCAGCCGTTCGCGGCCAGCGACGCCGTGCTGCAGCCCTGGGGAGGCGGGCTGCCGGCCGCGCACGACGACTGCCCCACCTGGTTCAGCGCGCCGTCATTGCACTGCAGGCTCACGCCGCCGGTGTTGGGCTCCTGCGAATCGACGAGGTGCAGCATCTGGCCCGATGCGACGCTGGCTGGAACCGAATCGGGCCTGCAGTTCGCTGTGCCCACGGTCCAGCCGGCGCTCGCGACGGCCGCGGTGTCGCAGGCCTTCGCCGCCGAGCTGCTGCAGGACGGATCGCCGACCGTCAGCAGCGTGCCGTTGACGCACTGCGCGTTCATCGTGCCGGTGGTCGGCCCGGTGGCATCGGCGAGCGCCAGGCTCGCGCCGGAGGCAACGCTGGCTGGTGCTGAATCGGGCTTGCAGGTCTGGCCGCCCACGGTCCAGCCATTGGCGACGATGTCCGCCGTTTCGCACGGCACCGCGGCGGTGCTGCAGCTCGGCGGCTCGATGTCGCTGAGCTGCCCCTGGCTGCACTGCGCGGTCAGCACGCCCGTGGTCGGCGCCTGGGTGTCCCGCAGGGTCAGCGTGCTGCCGGAAGCCACGATGACCGGCTGGCCGAAGTCGGGAGCGCACGCCGAGCCGCCAACCGTCCACGACGTCGGCGCGGTGCAGGCCGTCGCGCACGTGCCCGCCGCGGCCGGTGCCGCGGTGCCGTCGTGGCATGTCCAGGTGATCGAGCCGGTCGTCGGCATGCTGCTGTCCTGGTGGGTCAGGCGCTCGCCGGAGGCCAGCGTCGTCGCTTGACCGGGATCGGGCGTGCAGCTCGCGTCGCCCGCTTTCCACGACGTTGGCAGCGTGCAGCTCGCGGCGATCGTGCAGTTCATCGCCGTGGGCGGCTGCAGCGTGCCGTTGCTGCAGGACCACTGCGCCGCGCCGGTCGCATTGCCGGTGCTGTCGCGGATGATCTCGCTCTCGCCGGAGGCGATCGCAGCCGGCTGGCCGGGATCGGGACTGCAGGTCGCGTTGCCGACCTTCCAGGAGGCCGGAACGGCACAGCTGGTCGCCGTCTGCCGGCACACCAGGCTGGAAGGTGGCGCCAGGGTGCCGTCCAGGCATGACCAAGTCACCGAGCCGGTGGTCGCGCCGGCCGTGTCGACGTGCTTCACGCTCGTGCCCGAGGCGATCTGCGTCGGCTGCCCTCCGTCGGGGCTGCAGGAGGCCGCGCCGTCGGACCAGGCGCTCGGCGCGGTGCAGCTCGCGGCCGGGCGCCGGACGTTGCAGGCGCGCTGCTTCAACTCCAGCGCCCCCTTGTTGCAGGACCAGTTGGCGAAGCCCTCGGTGCTGCCGATCGAGTCCGCGATCACGCGCGTGGTGCCCGACTGAACGACAGCGGGCTGATCCGGGTCCGGCGCGCAGGTTGCGCTGCCGACGCTCCAGGACGCCGGCAGCGGGCAGTCGAGGGTCGTGACCACCGTTGTTCCCTTGTCGTCGGTGCCGATCACCAGGTTGTCGAGCACCCGGTCGTAGCCGGTGCCGTCGGCGCGGAACGGTGTGGTCAGCGGATCGAAGCGGGCCGGGTCGATGCCGGCGCCGCGCAGCAGCGGGCTGATGCCGGGATCGGTGCGCATCGCGGCGAGCGCGCTGTCGAGTGCCGACGGATTCGAGGCGATGATCGCCGGCGTCAGCCCCGAGGCCCCGGGATAGCCGGCCGCCCGCGCGATGTCCGACGCGATCTTGTCGCTGAGTCCGGTCACGGCGACGAACGCATAGCGGTTCGGGACCAGCGGCTGCGTGCTCAGCGAGTGGCGCACGACCCCGTCGGGCCGCGCGACGCTGACGACGATCGGCGCCTCGAAGCCGGGCGTCCTGACGCGAAAGTAGCCGTTGGCCTGCGTCGTGCCGTAAGCCTTCCTGCCGTTCCTGTCGGTCACCGTGACGAGGCCGCCAGCGATCGGTGCACCATCGCCCGCGGTGCCGTCCGCGCCACCGGCGTCGCCACCGTCGCCGCCGAAGCTGTCCTGCACGCGCGCCTGCGCGCCGCAGGTCGCGTTGATCAGGTCGATCTCCAGGCCGCGGGTGGTGCAGAGGACCGCGGCCTCGCCGGTCGTGCCGCCTGTCGAGTCGGTCATGCCGAAGCGACCGCCCACCGCGATCTGCTCGGGCAACACGTCCGGGCTGCAGGCGTTGAGGCCTTCGGCCCAGCTCAACGCGAAGGTGGGCCGGCATGGCTGCGCCGCCGGCTGGGCGCAGCTGGCGTTGGCCGGCGCGGACAGCACGCCGTCCGTGCAGGTGAAGGTGGCCTGTCCGAGCAACGAGGTCGATGCGCTGAACGTGTGGCTGCGGCCAGAGGAGATCTGCTCGGGTTCGCCGACGTTGGCCGTGCAGCTGCGGCCGCCGGCGGTCCACGCCTGTCGCGGCGTGTTGCACGCCCGCTCGGGGACCGCATCGCACACGGCCTGCCCCTTCACCGCCAGGCTGCCATCGGTGCAGGTGAAGGTGGCGCTGCCGTGCGTGGCGCCCAGCGCGTCGACGTAGCTGACCGAATCGCCGGACTCGAGTTCGAGTTTCTGGCCGCTGTTGGGCGTGCAGGTCAGCCCGCCCACCTCCCAGGACGTCACCTGGCACCGGCGCGCTTCGGGCTGACAGTCTGCGGGGAAGACCTGGCAGGCGAAGGTCTCGACCCGTCCCACCTCGAGCATCTCGTTGTTGCTGATCGGCCCGAGCACGTAGGCGATGCCGTTGGCGACCGCGGCGTAGTTCCCGGTTTGCGGATAGTGCCGGTAGGCATACGGCGGAAAGGTCAGGGTCGGCTGGTGCGTCGGGAAGAACTGCGGATAGGTCCGCTCGGCCCAGTCGAACAGCTCGTCCGGCGTCGGCGTGCGGGGCGCAGCCGTGGCCGCCAGGGCCCGTCGGCGCGGGTGCTGGGTCGTGGTCGAGGCGGACGCCGCGTCCAGGCCAGCGAAGCGACGGACGCAGGCGCCGTCGATCACGTGGTGCCGGATCAGCGACGCGGCGTGCGGCCGGTCGGGCCGGCAGAACGAAGGGTCGACGGCCGCCACCTCGGCGTGGCTGAACGGGTTGCGCTGCGCCTGCTCCGCGCCGTCCTGCCGGCCGCCCCCGCACGAAACCAGCAGCACCGTCAGGGCGACGCGAAAGGCACGCGACCGGTTCATGGGCTGTCTCACATCCGGCGGGAGAGGCGCATTGCAACACTTCGTGAACCCGCAGAGAAGGCCTGCGCCCGGAATGACCCTGCAGGCCGGCCGTTCCGACGGTTTGCGCTGGCGCAATGGACGCCATCCCGACGGCGTTCAGAGTTGTCGGCATGACCTACCGAAGCCTGCTGACCCTGCTCGACAACGATGCGCGCTGCCCGGTGCGAACGCAACTGGCGATCCAGCTGGCGCATGCGTTCGAGGCCCATCTGGTCGGACTGGCCCCCACCGGCCGCATCCAGTGGCCGACCAGCGTGCACGGCGCGGCGATGCTCGACGAGTTCGCCGGCATCGCGTGGGCGGCGCTGCACGGCCAGGCGCAGCAGGCGACGGAGCGCTTCGACGAGGCCTGCCGCGACGCGCACCTGGCTTCGAAGGAGACCGTGGTCGTCGAGGAGGACGAGGCGGTCGCGCTGGTGCGGCATGCGCATTGCAGCGATCTGGTCCTGCTCGGCCAGCCCGACCCCGATCAGGCGGACTACCTGCTGCGGCGCGACATGGTCGAGGGCGTGGTGCTGCAGAGCGCGCGGCCGACGCTGATCGTGCCGTATGCCGGCCGATTCGGCGACGTCGGGCAGCGCGTGATGGTGGCCTGGGACGACAGCCGGGAGGCCGCGCGGGCGGTGACCGATGCGTTGCCGCTGCTGCGCCGCGCCGCGCAGGTGCAGGTGGTGGCCTGGCAGGAACGGGGGCTGCAGGGCGAGGTGCCGCTGGCCGAGCGCCTGGGCGCGCTGCGCCAGTGGCTGGCGTGGCATGGGGTGGTCGCCGAGACCGCCGTGGAAACGAGCAGCGTCGCAGTTGCCGAGGCGATGTTGTCGCGGGCGGCTGACCTCGGGGCGGACCTGCTGGTGATGGGCGCCTACGGCCACATGCGCTGGACCGAGCGCATGCTCGGCGGCGCCACGCGCAGACTGCTGGACGCCATGACGGTGCCGGTACTGATGTCGCACTGACCGACGGTGAATCGAGTTGAACTGAATGGAGCGAACAGCGATGGCAAAGGACATGATCGCGAGCAACCCGGCGGCGCTGGCGCCGCTCGGTGCGGTGCACGACAGCTTGCGCTGGATCGACGGCGGCAGCGCCGCGATGCAGGCGTGGCTCGAGTTGCAGCAGGCGCTGTGGCAGCCGTGGTGGGACCTGCAGGCCGAGTGGATCCGCCAATGGGGCGCGACCCCGTGGCTGGTGCCGGCGTTGTTGCCGCGCGGCGTGGAGCAACTGGGATGAACGGGCAGGCAACACCGATGCGCGAGGGCGCCGGCGCGCGGGGCACGAAGCCCTGGCTCGCCCGCTATCCGGCCGGCATCCCGGCCGAAGTCGACGTGCAGGCCTTTGGCTCGCTGGTCGAGGTGCTGGCCGATACCTGCGGCCGGCATGCGCAGCTGCCGGCCTTCCGCAACATGGGCGAGGCGCTCAGCTACGCCGACCTCGACCGCGCGAGCCGCGACTTCGCGGCCTGGCTGCAGTGCGTGGCGACGCTGCCGCGCGGCGCGCGCGTGGCGATCATGCTGCCCAATCTGCTGCAGTATCCGATCGCGCTCTTCGGCGTGCTGCGGGCCGGGCTGGTGGTGGTCAACGTCAATCCGCAGTACACGCCGAGCGAGCTCGAGCACCAGCTGCGCGACTCGGGAGCCTCCGCCATCCTGGTGCTGGAGAACTTCGCGCACACGGTGCAGCAAGTGCTCGAGCGCAACCCGGGCTGGAAGCTGACGGTGCTGACGACGCAGGTCGGCGACTGCTTCGCCGCGCCCAAGCGCTGGGTCGTGAACGCGACCGTCAAGCACGTGAAGAAGATGGTGCCGGCCTGGCACATCGACGGCGCGATCCCCTTCGGCACCGCGCTCGAGGAAGGCCACGCGCATGCCGAGGCCTTCGATCCGGTGCCGCTCGCGCGCAGCGACCTCGCGTTCCTGCAGTACACCGGCGGCACCACCGGCGTCGCCAAGGGCGCGATGCTGACGCACGGCAACCTGGTGGCCAACGTGCAGCAGCTCGCCGCGTGGATCGGCAAGGACCTGCTGGACGGCCGCGAGACGCTGATGTGCCCGCTGCCGCTGTACCACGTGTACGCGCTGACCTCGATGCTGGTGTTCGTGAAGATCGGCGCCTGCAGCGTGCTGGTGACGAACCCGCGAGACCTGAAGTCGTTCATTGCCGAACTGCACCATGAGCGCTGCAGCGCGATCATCGGGGTCAATACGCTGTACCGCGCGATGCTGGACGCGCCGGGCTTCGAGACGATCGACTGGGGCGGCCTGAAGGTGGCGGCCGCCGGCGGCATGGCCGTGCAACGCATAGTCGCCGAGCGCTGGCACCGGGCCACCGGCACGCCGCTGATCGAGGGCTACGGGCTCACCGAGACCTCGCCGGTGGTGATCTCCAACCCGCTGGACATCGGCGAGTGGACCGGCACCATCGGCCTGCCGCTGCCGTCGACCGACGCCGCGGTGCTCGACGACGACGGCCGCGAGCTGCCGCGCGGCGAGGTCGGCGAGATCTGCCTGCGCGGGCCGCAGGTGATGGCCGGCTACTGGCAGCGCCCCGACGAGACGGCGCGCACCATCGTCGACGGCTGGCTGCGCACCGGCGACATGGGGACCTGCGACGAGTCCGGCTGGTTCCGCATCACCGACCGCAAGAAGGACATGATCATCGTGTCCGGCTTCAAGGTGTTCCCCAACCAGATCGAGGACGCGGTGGCGCTGCATCCCGGCGTGGCCGAGGTGGCCGCGGTGGGCGTGCCCGACGAACGCAGCGGCGAAGCCGTGAAGCTGTTCGTCGTGCGTGCGGACCCGACGCTGACCGAAGCGGCCCTGCTCGCGCACTGCCGGCAGCACCTGACCGACTACAAGCTGCCGCGCACCATCGAGTTCCGCGACGAGCCTCTGCCGAAGACCAACCTCGGCAAGATCCTGCGGCGCGCGCTGCGCCCGGCACCCCCGACGGCACCCCCGGCCTGACGCCGCGTGGCCGGCACGCCGGCGCGGCCGGCCGGCCGGACACAACCCGTATCGCGCGCACCGCGAATCGTCCGGCGGCCCTTGACAACACGCAAGGGCCGGCGCCGACGCCGGGCCTATAGTGGCGTGGCGAGGGAGGAGGCGATTCGCCGCGCCCATGGACGATCCAGATTTCCGAGTGCTGTTCGAGGCCTCTCCGGAGCCGACGCTCGCGCTGCGCCCCGATTCCCCGCGCTTCACCATTGCCGCCGTCAGCGACGACTACGCCCGCGCGACGATGACACGGCGCGACCGGATCCTCGGGCGTGGCCTGTTCGACGTCTTTCCCGACAACCCGGACGATCCGCGGGCCGATGGCGTGCGCAACCTCCGCGCCTCGCTCGATCGCGTGCTGGCGACCGGCGCGCCCGACGTGATGGCGGTGCAGAAGCACGACGTGCAGCGGCCGCCCGAGCAGGGTGGCGGTTTCGAGCCGCGCTGGTGGAGCCCGGTCAATTCGCCGGCCTTCGGTGCCGACGGCCGCATCGCCTACCTCCTGCACCGCGTCGAGGACGTCACCGACGTCGTGCGCCTGACGCAGCGTGGCGCCGAGCAGCCCCGGGTCGCCACGCGCAGCGAGGAATACTGGCACGGGCTGTTCGAGCAGGTCTCCGAGGGCATCGTGATCGTCGATCCGGACCACGGCTGCATCGAGGCGAACGAGGCGGCCTGCGCATTGTTGGGCCGCCGCCGCGACCAGCTCGTCGGCAGCGGCTTCGACGCGCTGCTGGCACCCGGGCACCACCAGCGCGAGGCCTTCGAGGCCTGCCGGTCCGCGGCCGACCGCGCGGTGCACCGCCATCCGTGGACACTGCTGCGCGGCGACGGCGGCGTGGTGGCGGTCGACGCTTCGGTCCGCCGGCTGTCCGACGACCGCTGCCTGGTGCTGCTGCACGACGCGACCGAACGCCGGCAGCGCGAGCGGCTCGCGCAGCAGGCCGCCGACGAGCTCGAGCGCCGCGTCGTCGAGCGCACCGAACAGCTGCGGCGACTGGCCGCGGAGCTGGAGGCGGCCGAGATCGGCGAGCGGCGCCAGCTCGCGCGCGACCTGCACGACGACCTCGGCCAGACCCTGGCGGCGGCGCGCATCCGGCTCGATGCCCTGTGCCGCGATGCCCAGCCCGAGGTGAGGGCGGCGGCCGCCGAGATCGCGGCGATCGTGTCGGAGGCGAACCGCGCGACGCGATCGCTCGCCGCGCAGCTGGCGCCCGCGGTGCTGTACGAGCTGGGCCTCGCGGCCGCCCTGGAATGGCTCGCCGAGGAGGTGGAGGCGCAGTTCGGCCTGGTGGTCACGATCACCGACGACGGTGCGCCCAAGCCGCTGTCGACGGAGGCGCGCTCGATCGTCTACCGGGCGGTGCGTGAACTGCTGATCAACGTGGCCAAGCATGCCGCGGTGCGCTCGGCCGCCGTGCGTCTCGAGCGCCACGGGGCCGAACTGCGCGTGCGCGTCGACGATGCCGGCGTCGGCTTCCTGCCGATGCCGGCCGGGTCGGCGCGGCGCGGCCTCGGCCTGGCGAGCGTGCGCGAACGGCTGGCGTTCATCGGCGGGCGGTTCGAGATCCGCAGCGTTCCGGGCGATGGCACGGAGGCGTTGCTGCACGTGCCCCTGCTGGGCATGGCGCCCGCATGCGCGCCCATGGCGCACGACCAGGGGAGCACCGCGTGAGCGAAACGACAGTGATGCTGGTGGAGGACCACCGGCTGGTGCGCGAGGCGCTGCGCGACACGCTGGCCCGCGAGGCCGACATCCGCGTCGTCGCCGAGGCGGGCGACGCGGCGACGGCGCTGGCGCTGGCGCGCGAGTGGGTGCCCGACGTGATCGTGCTGGACATCGGGCTGCCGGACGTCAACGGCATCGAGACCGCGGCGCGGCTGCGCGACGCGCGCCTGTCGACGCGCATCATCGCGTTGTCCGCCTACAGCGACAAGCGCTTCGTCACCGAGATGCTGCGGGCCGGCGCGGCCGCCTATGTCACGAAATCCGCGGCCGGCACGGACCTGGTGGCCGCGATCCGCGCCGTCGCGGCCGGGCACGGCTACTTCAGCCCCGAGGTGTCCGCCGCGCTGGTCGACGAGGTTCGCGACACCGCGGCCGGCGACCTGCGCGCGCCACAGCGGCTGGGCCGGCGCGAGCGCGAGGTGCTGCGCATGGTCGCCGAGGGTCGCCGGTCGGCCGAGATCGCCGAGCAGATGCACATCTCGGTCGCGACGGTGGAGGTGCACCGCCGCAACATCATGCGCAAGCTGGACCTGCACACCGTCGCCGAGCTGACGCGATACGCGATCCGCGAGGGCATGAGCTCGCTCTGACGGGCGGCCGGCTCGCGCGCGGAAGGAACATGCGCGAACCCGGCGACCGGACTCCGCCGTTCGACCCGCTGGCCGCCGGCGTCGCACTCGCCGAGGTGGCGTGGGCGCCGCTGGCGGGCGCGCCGGCGCTGCGGCTGCTGCAGGCGCGCCGGCTCGCCCGGCTGCTGCGCGCGGCGCAGCACGCCTCGCCGCTGTACCGAACGCTGCTGCGGGGTCTCGATCCCGATCGCGACGACGTGCTGCAGCTGCTGCCGACGCTGCCGGTGCTGCGCAAGGCCACGCTGATGGCGCAGTTCGAGGGCTGGGTGGGCGATCCGGCGCTGCGCCTGGCCGACCTGCGCCGCTTCACCGCCGACCCCGCACGCATCGGGGACGCGTACCTGGGACGCTATCTGGTCTGGGAGAGCTCGGGCAGCCGAGGCGAGCCCGGCATCTTCGTGCAGGACGCGGCCGCGCTGGCCGTCTACGACGCGCTCGAGGCCCTGCGCCGGCCGTGGTCGCCGGGGCGCCTGCTCGACCCGTGGTACGCCGGCGAGGTGATCGCGCTCGTCGGCGCGACCGGCGGGCACTTCGCCAGCGTCGTCTCGACGACGCGGCTGCGCCGCCTCAACCCGGCGATGTCGCAGCGCCTGCACGAGGTGTCCTTCCTGCAGCCGCCCGAGGCGCTGGCGGCCCGGTTGAACGCGCTGCAGCCGACCCTCATCGGCAGCTACCCGACGGCGGCGATGGTGCTGGCCGAGCTGGCCGAGGCCGGCCGGCTGACGGTGCATCCGCGCGAGATCCGCACCGGCGGCGAGACGCTGACCGCGCCGATGCGGCAGCGGCTGCAGCGGGTCTTCGGCTGCCCGGTGATCGACAGCTACGGCGCCAGCGAGTTCTTCACCATCGCCTGCGAGTGCCCGCAGGGCCGCCTGCACCTGAACAGCGACTGGGTGATCCTGGAGCCGGTCGATGCGCACGGCCGGCCGGTGCCGGCGGGCACCAGCGGCGCCAGCGTGCTGCTGACCAACCTGGCCAACACCGTGCAGCCGCTGATCCGCTACGACCTGGGCGATCGCGTGCGCTTGCCGGTGGAACGCTGCGCCTGCGGCTCGCCACTGCCGCTGCTGGAGGTGGCCGGTCGCAGCGACGACCTGTTGCACCTGCCGGCGGCACGCGGCGCCGGGCTCGTCGCGATCGCGCCGCTGGCGCTGTGCACGGTGCTGGAGGACGACGCCGGGCTGTTCGACTTCCGGCTGGAACAGCTGGCGCCGGCCGAGCTGCTGCTGTCGGTGCCCGGCCACGGCGCTGCCGCGACGGCGGCGCTCGAACGCGGGCAACGGGCCCTGGCCGCGTACTTCGACCGTCAGGGCATCGCTCGCGTGCGGCTGCAGCGGCGCAGCGGCCGGCCGGGTTCACGCGGGCGCGGGGGCAAGCTGCAGCGCGTGGTCGCGCTGGCGGCGGACCCGCCGGCCTGACCAACGCGCGCACGACGGCGCGGACCGGTCACGGCGGCAGCCGATCGCCCGCGGCGGCGCCGATCGCCGGCGCCGCGGCGCGGCTCTTGGCCGCGAGGTAGTCCGCGCGCTCGACCTCGTGCAGCTGGCGCGGGTAGCGCTCGGTGGCGTCGAACCAGGCCGCGAGGCGGTGCGCCCGCCGGGCCGGCTCGGGCAGCGCCAGGCTGTCGAGGTAGGCCTCGATCGCCAGCTCGTAGCGCATCGCGTTGCGCTCGACGACGCCGCGGGTGCCGCGGATCGTGCCTGGTCGATCGTCGCCCGGCGCGGCGCTGAAGCCCACCTTGTCGCGCCCGCGCGTGGCCAGGTAGGCCTGCAGCGCCCACTGCCCCATCATCGATGCGCCGGCCTGGTAGCCGAAGTGCACGAAGCTCGCCGACGGCCCGGCGGGCACGGCCTCGAACACGATCTCGTAGTCGCGCGTGCCCAGCGGCCCCCTCGCAGCGCGAAGCTGCGTGCGCACGTAGCCTGAGCCCTCGACCTCGCGGCTGAAGGCCAGCGCCAGCGCATGAGCGCCATCGGCCGGCGCGTCGTGGCGCGTGACGACCTGCAGCGTCAGGCCCGGCGGGCCCGCGCTGCAGCCGCGCACGTACAGGTGCAGCTCGAACGCTTCGCACCACTGCGCCGGCTCGCGCAGCGCCGCGACGAGCGTCGCGTACGGATGCGGCAGCACGGCGTAGATGTCGCCGCGCGCGACGGCCGCCTGTTCGCTCGACTCGATCAGCAGCGGTCGCGGCGTTGGCGCCGCGGCCAGGCGCGGCGCCAGCGCCGCCTGCATCGCGGCCAGGCGCTGCGCGCCGGCGGACTCCGGTTGCGGCGGCGCGGCGAAGGCGCTCGAAGCGACGGCGGCCGCAGCGGCCAGCGCGAGCAGGGAGAACCGCACCGCGTGCCTTTCCTTGCGAATCCAGGCGCGGTCCGGGTCAGCGCACGATCAGCACCGGCATCGTGGCCGTCGCCACGACGCCGTCGGCGTCGCCGCCGAGCGGCAGCGGCGTCAGGCCGCGGCGCCCGTGCGAGCCCAGCACGACCAGGCCGCACTCGCGCGCGGCGGCCTCGTCGAGGATGGTGCGGGCAATGTTCACGCGGCCCGCCTTGCGCTGCACCCGCTCGGCCTTCGCGCCGGCGCCGGCGGCGGCGTCCGCCGCGCGCTGCAGCAGCACCTGCCCGAAGTCGGCCAGCGCCCGATGGCGTTCGCCCTCGTCGTGCAGGTCCACGGCGCCCGGCAACCAGGGCGCCGGGTCCTCGACGACATGCAGCAGCACCAGCTCGGAGCGCAGCGCCACCGCGAGGCCGATCGCTTCGCGCAGCGCACGTTCGCTGGCGGGGCTGCCGTCGAGCGCTGCCAGGATGGCGCGTCCCTTCGTGTCAGGCGCTGTCCTGCGCGGCCGGCGACGCCGTCTCGGCATCGCGCACCAGCAGCACCGGTACCGGCGCGTGGCGCAGCACCAGTTCGGCATCGCTGCCCATCGTCAGGCGGCGCAGGCCGCGGCGGCCGTGCGTGCCCATCACGATCAGGTCGCAGCGGCGCGTGCGCGCCTCTTCGACCACCACGTCGGCCACCGGCGTCGTCCGGGCGTCGCGCAGCACGCATTCGGCGTCGACCCCGGCGGCCGCTGCCGCCGCCTCGGCCTGGGTCAGCGTCGCGCGGGCCGCCTCGAGCACGCCGGCGTGCGGCACGTCGACGGCCTGCGCCGAGCCCATCGCCATCAGCAGCGGGAAGTCGTTGACGACATGCAGCAGCACCAGCGACGCCTTCAGCTGCCGGGCCAGCGCGATCGCTTCGCGCAGGCCGCGTTCGCTGCAGGGGCTGCCGTCGGTCGGTACCAGGATGCGGGTGTACATGGATCGCGCCTTCCCCGGCCGATGTCCTGCAAGGGCGCCCTGCGTCGACCGCCGCACGGGCTTGGTCGATGTTGGCGCCGGGGCGCCTGCCGCGCATTGAGATGGCGCAGATCGGCGAGCGCGAAGGCGACGAAACCGTCGGCCGTGCGGTCGCGCGGCGTGCGCTTGCGGCCGATCAAGGCGGGCCGCTGCCGGCGACGGATAGTGCTCGGGCGGCGTGCATCACGCACACGCAGTCCGCCGACGACCATGAACGAGATCGCCAGCGCCCCCTTCAACCCCTCGATCGCTGCCGAGAACGCGCGCATCGCCGAAGCGCTGCGCGAGGCGGCGACGCTGCTGGCCGCGCAGCGGGCCAATCCGTTCCGGGTCGGCGCCTACCGCGAGGCGGCCCGCACCGTCGATGCGCAGCGCGATGGCGTGCGCGCGACCTTCGATCGCGGCGGCCGGGCCGCGCTCGACGCCCTGCCCGCGATCGGCCCCGGCATCGCCGGTGCGATCGCCGAGATGCTGGTGACCGGCCGCTGGCGGCAGCTCGAGCGCTGGCGCGGCGAGACCGACGCGGCCCACCTGTTCCAGGTCGTGCCGGGCATCGGCGCCGAGCTGAGCGAACGCATCCACGACGAGCTGCACATCGATACGCTCGAAGCCCTGGAGGCCGCCGCGTTCGACGGCCGGCTCGCCGCCGTGCGCGGCATCGGGCCGCGACGGGCGCGCGCGATCGGCGCGGTGCTGGCGCAGATGCTGGACCGCGGACCGCCGCGTGCGGCGCCGCAGGCGAGCGCGCCGGGCCGCGGGGACGCGGCGTCGACGTCGTCGGCGCCGTCCACCGATCGGGCCGTTCCACCGGTGGACCTGCTGCTCGAACTCGATGCCGAGTACCGGGCGCAGGCCGCCGCCGGCCGGCTGCCGACGATCGCGCCGCGGCGCTTCAACCCGCGCGGCGAGGCCTGGCTGCCGGTGTGGCACGTCGAGCGCGACGGCTGGCACTTCACGCTGCTGTTCTCCAACACCGCGCGTGCGCACGAGCTGCACCGCGAGCGCGACTGGGTGGTGATCTACTTCCACGGGGCCGATCACTTCGAGCGGCAGCACACCATCGTGACCGAGACGCGCGGCAGCCTGGAGGGGCTGCGTGTCGTTCGCGGCCGCGAGCTGGAATGCCGAGACCGGTACGCGCCGCACCACGGATGACCCTCTGCGCCGGCGCGCCGGCGTCGCTCAACCCGTGACGCCGGCGCGCCGGTCCAGCAGGCTGCACAGCGCCGGGACGAGTTCGGCGTCGGCGCGGTCCTTGAGGACGTAGGCGTCGGCGCCGCACTCGAACGCCCGCTGCCGGTACGGCCCCTCGTCGTGCATGCTGAGCACCACTGCTGGCGTGGCGCCGAAACCGGCGCGCAGGCGCTGCAGCAGCTCGATGCCGCTCATGCCGGGCATCGACAGGTCGAGCACCACCGCGTCGGCCGGGTCCGCCCGCAACATCGCCAGGGCCTGCTCGCCGCCTGTCGCGCTGCTCACGCGCCAGTTCCGTCCGGCCGCCTGCAGCAGGGACACGAGCAACCGGCGAACCACGGCGTGGTCGTCGACGACGAGCACATGGGTCGTCAGCACGGCGAACGAAGCGAGCGAGGGCGTTTCATTTCGGCGATCCACCCGTGCCCTGCGCCAGGCGGTCGGTCACGATCTCGGCCAGGTTCGTCATCCTTGCTCCTGCAGATCGGCGGCGCTGTCCACCTCGGCGCTCAGAACGCCGCGGTGGATGTTCGCGTGATTCTTGGTTGGTCCCGCACCGGCGCGATTGCGTTTGCGCAATGCCAACGCGGTCCTGCCCGTTCGATCCCTGTCAACCGTCACCACGGACGCGGTCGCCGCCGGCGCAGGCGCCGGCGTTCGCGGGCAGCGGCGCGGTGGAGCCCGCGGTGGATCAGGGCGGGTGCCAGGATCACCGGCACGTTGTCGCCGCGGCACCACTTGCGCAAGCTCAATCGCCTGGGTGCGCGCCGTTCCCGCCGTTCGCCCCCGGGGCGGATTGCGAACGCGCAATCGGCCTCTCGTCATGGTGGCTGTAATCGATCGGATCGACACGACCGAAGACGAGGACTTCGATGAGAACCCTGATGAGGCACATCCTGCTGGCCGCCGCCACCCTGCTGGCCGGCGCCCAGGCACCCGCCGCGACGATCACGCTGTTCGACCATGCGCTCAAGATCGACGGCACGGTGTACGGACACACCGATTCACTGCCGGCGCACGTCAATGCCGGCGGCTTCGATCCCTCGACGGGCATCGGGACCCTGACGCTCACGATGAGCGGCGCCGGCAACCACACGGTCGGCCTGTTCGTCGACCACGAGATCGACGAGGCGATCAATACCTTCTTCAACGAGCGCGGCGCCATGAGCGGGTCCGCCGCCGCGGGCCTGAGCTGGGAGATCGACGAGCCGGGCTTCCTCTTCGGCGACATCTACGACCACTTCATGACCGGTGCGCTCGACAACACCAACGCCGTGCCCGCGGGCCAGGAGGACGACGTCGCGATGGCGCTGGCGTGGAACTTCCTGCTCGACAGCGACGAGACGGCGACGATCCGGTTCATCGTCTCGAGCTCGAAGCCGGCCAACGGACTGCTGCTCGCGCAGTCCGATCCGGACAGCGACGCGGCGCTGTACTTCTGGAGCACGCTGAGCATCCAGGGCGGCGGGCAGGCGCCGGAGCCGGCCAGCGCCGCGCTGGTGACGCTCGGCGTGCTGGCGCTGTGCTGGAGCCGCCGCCGCCGTGTCCTGGCCATCGCAGCGGGCGCCGCCTCGGCGCTGTTCGCGCTGACGGCCCACGCTGCGGCGCCGGTCGTCAAGACCGTGCCCTGGGTGGCGAGCAATCCGCTGATCCCCCACACCACGTTCCCGGGCAAGTCGATCCGCCTGAAGGGCACCAGCGACCTCGCAGGTGCCGGCATCCAGTACAGCTGGGACTTCGGCGACGGCAGCCCGGCGGCCACAGGCACCGTGGCCAACGGCTACGCCATCGAGGCCGCCCACAGCTATGCCGGCCTGCCGGGCACGGTCTGGACCGCACGCCTGACGGTGCTCAACATGGCCACGGGCGAATCGGCGAACCGCGCCTATTACGTCGAGATGAAGCCGAAGACGTTGGATGCCGAAGTCAACGTCGCGATCGACGAAGGCCTGTGGTACCTGCACAAGGCGCAGAACCGCTTTTCATCCGGCGGTGTCGCGCTGGGCGACTGGACGAACGTGTTCGGCTACTACGGATTAAGCGCGGCCAACGTCAATGCCTTCCTCGTCAATGGCCACTCCGAAACCGGATCGGCCGACAACCCGTATACCGAGACCGCTGCGCGCGGCGTGCGACGGCTGTTCGACTTCCTCGGCACGGCGTCCATCGGCACGCAGACCAACGGGCTGGGCACGTTCAACCCCGATGCCAACGGCAACGGCATCGGCACGTACGTCAACCAGTCCTACCCCTTCTACCAGGGCGGCATGTTCATCGATGCCCTCGTCGCGACCGGCACCCCCAACGCCATTGCGACGCGGGGCCCGGCCAACATCGTCGGCCGCACCTACCGCGACATCGTGCAGGACCTCGTCGACTACTACGCCTACTGCCAGTACGACGGCAGCGGCGGCGGCGGCTGGCGCTACAACTGCAACGAGTTTCCCGACAACTCGTCGGCGCAGTGGGGCGCGATCGGTCTGATCGCCGCGCAGCGCCACTTCGGCGCCGTGGTGCCCGCGCTCGTCAAGAACTGGAACCGCTACTGGCTCAACTACACGCAGCATGCGGCCGGCTACTTCGGCTACACCAACACCGCGCCGGTATGGGGGCCGTTCGCCACCACGCCGTCGGGCATGGTGCAGATGGCGATGGACGGCATCGGCCGCGGCACGCCGGAAGGTCCCAACGATCCCAGCTGGGATCGCGCGGAGACCTACATGCGCGACAACTTCGCCAACGGCGGCGGCTCTACGAGCAACGTCAAGGCCTACTACTACGGGCTGTTCTCGTTCACCAAGTCGATGCTGCTGCACGACAGCAACGGCGATGGCATCGCCGAGCCGATCACGCTGCTGCGGTCGATGACGCCGGGTGTCGCGCCGATCGACTGGTATGCGGCGGAGACGAGCAAGGGCGACCCGACCAACGGCGTCGCTCGCACGCTGGTCAATGACCAGCTCGCGGCCGGCTACTGGATCGGTCACGATGCCGACGGCAGCCAGTACCCCTTCGAGACCGCGTGGGCGATCATGATGCTCAACCGCACGGTGTTCGAGTCCGGCGTGCCGGTGGCCGTGGCCAAGGCGGTGCCCAACCCGGCGCTCGTGGGTCAGACGATCACGCTCGACGGCAGCGACTCGTTCCACCAGGACGCTGCGCGCAAGGTCGACTCGTGGCAGTGGGACCTGAACAACGACGGCATCTGGGACTTCACCGGGCCGGTGGTGACCACCTCGTTCGCGGCGCTCGGCAGCCATCCGGTCACGCTGCGCGTCACCGACGACGGCGCGCCGGAGAAGGCCGCCACCACGACGATGATGGTGCAGGTCACGATCCCGCCGTCGCCGCCGACCGCGAACGCGAACGGACCCTACAGCTTCTGTCCGGCGACGGCCAACTGGTTCCTCGACGGCAGCGGCTCGGTCAATCCGGACGACGGGCAACACCAGCCCGGGCCGTATCCCGGCGACATGATCCAGAGCTGGCTGTGGGACCTCGACGGCGACGGCAGCTTCGGTGACGCGTCCGGTCCGATGCCCAGCGTCAAGGGGCCGTTGCAGGCTCTCGGCGTCGGCAGCCACCTCGTGCAGCTGAAGGTGACCGACACGACGGCGGCTTCGTACCCCGCCAGCGGGCAGGGCAACCTGAGCAGCGTCGCCAGCGCGACGGTGCATGTGCGGGCCGTCGACGACCCGGCATGCGCCTGCATCGCGAACCTCGCGGCGCGGCCGAAGTCGGGCAAGGTGCAGCTGACCTGGACGCCGTGGGCCGGCGCGGCCGGCTACAACGTCTACCGCGGCACCCTCAGCGGCGGGCCGTACGTCAAGATCGGCACCACCGCGTCGACCTGGGCGACCTGGCTCGACGACAAGGCGGTGAACGGCACGACCTACCACTACGTCGTGCGGCCGGCGGCGCCGAACACCGACGAGCTGTGCCAGTCGAACCAGGCCAGCGCGAAGGCCGCGCCGCGTTGAAGCCGCGCCGCGCGCCCCAGGCTTCGGTCAGCGGGGGCGCGGCGAAGGTGCCCGACGCCAGGCGACGCCGCGCAGCGGGCTCGCTGCCTTCTCGGCATGCCGCCGCTGGAAGTCCCCGTCGACCTCGCCGTGCAGCGTGATCCAGCCGCGGGCGACGGGCGGCATTGACGCGCCGCAGTCGTCGCCGGCTGCCGGCGCTCAGGCCTTCAGGTAGCCGTCCAGCGCCGCCGCGGGCAGTGCCTGCAGCGAGGCCAGGGCGAGGTTCTCCAGCGTGCCGGCGGCCGCCGCCGTCGCGACGTCGAGCCCCAGGCCGGCGCCGATCGGCCAGTCGGCGTCGATGCGCAGCAGCCGCGGACCGAGGCGGTCCTCGACCATGGCCTGCACGTGCTGCTGCTGCACCGAGATCAGCGTCAGGATCAGCCGCCCGTCGCGCAGCCAGCCGACGGCACCGGCGTCCTCGTCGACCCGCGCGTCGGGCACGAAGCCCCGGGTGGCGGTGCCGATCGACAGCAGCTTCAGGCGATCGAACCGCAGGCCCAGGAAATGCTCGGCCTCGTGCAGCGCGATCTGGTCCGGCGCCACCGCGAACAGGCCACCATCGGCGTACAGCCGATCGCCGATGCGCACCGCGGGAAAGTACGTCGGCGCGGCGCAGGCGGCCATCGCGACGTCGACCGCGCGCAGCGCGCCGTCGCCGCGCGCGCCCGGCGCATGGGGCGTCTTGAAGACCTTGGTGCGGCAGCGCTCGATGTCGACCGCCGGCATCACGACCGGATGCGGCGCGTCGGCCAACCGCCGGTCGCCGAGCTCGGCCTCCAGCAGGCTGCGCAGCGCCTCGCCGGAGTACTTGGGGCCCAGCACCGCGCGGCTCATGTCGACGAGGCGTCCGAGCTGGCCGCGCGGCAGCGGCCGGCGCGAGAACACGCGCTCGCCGTGGTCCGTGAAGAGCTGGACCAGGCGTGCGGCGGGCACCTCGAAGGCCAGGCCCAGCGCCAGCACGGCGCCGATCGACGTGCCGGCGAGCAGGTCGAAGCGCCGTGCCAGCGGCATGCCGGCGCGCGCCTCCAGTTCCTTCAACACGACGGCCGTGTACAGCCCGAGAAAGCCGCCGCCGGACAGCGCCAGCACGCGCGGGCTCGGCGTGCCGCGGACTTCGGCGTTCATCGGAGGGTGTCGGCCGGCATGGCGCGATGGGGCTGGCTGGTGTGGCCGCGATCCTGCCGGCCGCCCGGCGGGCGGGCCTTGCGCCCGATCAGTCGGCCGCGCGCGATGACGGGCCGGTTGCGCAATCGCAATGCGCGTGGTCGCGCGCTGCCTAGCATGCAGCGCATCGGGCCCCGCAGGGCCATGGCGGTCATTCGAGGAGACAGGCGCGATGACACGTGAGCTGCTGATGCCCCCGGCCCCGGTGGAGATGCTCGGCCAGGCGCTGGTCGAGCTGGACCTGCCGAACCCGATGGTCGTGGCGCTGCCCGAGGGCATGCTGAGCGCCTGCCGCATCGCGCGCGCGCTCGGGGCGCCGTTCGACGTGCTGGTGGGCCCCGGGGCGCACGTGGCGCCGGCGCTCACGCCGGAGCTCGTCGAGGACTATCGTGCCCTGCGGCTGCGGGGCCGTGCCGTGGTGCTGATCGACGACGGCGCCGCCGAGCCGGCGAGCTGGGCCGCGGCGCTGAACGCCTTGCGCGCGATGCGGCCGGACGTGCTCGTCGCCGCCGCGCCGCGCCTGCAGCCGGCCGTCGCGCACTGGCTGGCCGCCCAGATCCGGCACATGGCCGGCCCGCTGCGGGCGCTGGCGGCCTGACGACCACCCTTCACGCCAGCGGGCGGACCATGACGGACACCGAGCGAGTTGCGGCGCTGCCGCCCGACGACAGCGGCCTGCGCCTCGTGCAGCCGCACCTGCACGACCGCGCGCCGATAGTCGCGCACCTGCTGCGCCCGCAGCGTCTGCCCGGTGGCCGCCACGGCGCTCAGGCGCCGGGCTCCAGCGCCGCGATGCCGACGACGTAGTTCCGGCCGTAGGCCTGGGCGCACTTCGGGCAGGTGGTGTAGAAGAAGTAGACGTCGCCCGGCACCGCATGGTGCGCGCGCACCCGCTGCGCCAGCTCGTCGCGCCACTGCCCGATGCGCTCGTACGGTCCCTCGAAGACCTTTGTGACGAAGTCGCCGCTGAGCGTGGTCATCTGCTCTTCCGGCACGGGCTTCGACACCGCGAACAGGTGCTCGGCGTTCGTCGGCGACAGGTCGCGGCTCATCACGAGCACGCCGTCCTCGCCCGATGCACCGGCCTGCTCGATGTGGCGGAAGACGCGGGCGAACACCTCGCCCATGTCCTGGGGCACGTACATGACGCTGCGCGTGCCGGCCCGCACGAACGGCTTGTCGCGCAGGTGCAGCGCCTGGTCGTCCCAGCCGGCGGGGTCGAACTTCGGGCAGCAGCCGGTCGTATTGACGCTGGTGTCGTAGCGCAGCAGTTCATTGATGTTCACGAGGCCTCCACGCATCGGGAAGGGTGGGTCGCGCTCACAAGCCGGCCTCGCGCAGCCGCCGCAGCAGCTCGTCGGTCACCGGCAGCTCGTCTGATTCGCCGTGCATCGCATCCTCCATCGACCGTTGCACCGCAGCGATGGTGGCCGCGTCGCCCGCCGTCGGGCTTGCGAACGCTCAATCGGCGGGCCGGATGCGTGGCGGCGGCCGTTCACTTCGAGCGGCAGCACCGCCTCGTCACCGGGGCCCTGGGGGAGCGATTGCGCTGGCGCAACCCGGCCGCACGGCCGCTCCCTATCGTTGCAGGGTGCGTGGGCTCGAAGGGAGATGCAGCCATGGATCCGGCAGCTTCAGGGTGGTACGTGATTGGCGTCGTGATGCTGTTCGGCGCGCTCGGCGGCTTCGTCGACGGGCTGACCACCGACATCTCGTACAAGGTGTCCTGGGGCAGCCGCAGCTTCGACATCGGCTCGGCAGGCGACGCGCTGGTGGGCATGACGGCGGCGATCGCGATCTTCACCGTCGCCAGCGCGCTGTTCCCCGACCTGAAGGTCGAGCAGTTCGGGAATGACATGACGCAGCTGATCCGCGTCGTCGCGCTGGGCGTGCTGTCCGGGTACGCGGGCATCCGCCTGCTGAACCCGCTGACGCGCAAGATCGCCGAACAGATCGCCACCGACAAGGCCGACGCCGCGGTGCGGGCGGCCCGCACGCAGAGCGTCGAGCTGACCATCAACGTGAAGGACGGCGACCGCAAGCTGATCGAGTTCGACCTGCGCAAGGAGCAACTGCTCGCCGCCGGCGGCTTCGACGAGGCCCAGCGCATCCTGGAGCAGGCGCAGCAGCGCTTCAAGGCCGCGCTGGAAGTCGACGCGGACGATGCCGAGGCGCTGATGGGCAGCGCCAAGGTGGCGCGCCGCAAGGCGGAGCTCGCGGGACAGCAGGGCCGTGACGCCGCGGCCGACTGGACGGCCGCGCTGCGGGCCCTGGATGCCGTCACCAGCCGCGATCCTCGTGCCGCGCGCGCCTGGTACAACAAGGCCTGCTACAAGGCGCTGATGGGCAAGCCGCCGGCCGAGGTGGTGCGCGATGCCGGCAAGGCCTTCGAGCTCCTGCCCGCGCTGAAGGAGCGGGCGCGGACCGACCCCGACTTCGCGGGCCTGAAGACGCAGGCCGAGTTCGCCGCGGCGGTCGCCTAGCGGCGCAGGGGCGACCGGCCGGCGGCGTAGCGCCCGCTCAGCGCAGGTACACCTCGCTCGCGTAGCGGCGCATCATGCGCTGGCTGTTGAAGTACGAGGCGATCGTGCGGATCGCCTCCTTCATCATCGTGCGCCAGCGCGCGCGGTCGTGCGCGTACAGCGGCAGCACCACCTCGTCGAGCAGGCGGTACAGCTCGGCGGCGTGCGCCTGCGGGGCGTCGTTGCCGCCGTCGGTGCCGATCGCCCAGCCGTTGATGCCGTCGGCGCAGGCCTCGAGCCACCAGCCGTCGAGCACGCTCAGGTTCAGCACGCCGTTGAGCGCGGCCTTCATGCCGCTGGTGCCGGACGCCTCCATCGGCGGCAGCGGCGTGTTCAGCCAGACGTCCGCGCCGGCCACCAGCGTCTTCGCCAGGTCGATCTCGTGGTTCGGCAGGAAAACCGCGTCCAGCCCCGGCGGCAGCGCGCGCAGCACCTCGTGCAGGTGGCGGATCGCGTCCTTGCCGCCTTCGTCGCGCGGATGCGCCTTGCCGGCGATCACCACCTGGAACGGATGCCGCGCGGCGATGGCCGCGAGCCGGTCCCGGTCGCTGAACAGCAGCAGCGGGCGCTTGTAGGCCGTCATGCGGCGGGCGATCACCAGGATCGGGCGCTCGGGGTCGAGCCGCGGGCCGCCGAGGCCGTGCACGCGCTCGATCAGCGCCTGCTTGGCGGCTTCGTGGCAGCGCCACAGCTCGCCGTCGTCGAGCTGCCCTGCGCGCGCGAGCAGCTCCGGCTCGTGCTGCCATTGCGGCCAGTGCGCGCGGTACAGCCGCGCGAAGGCTTCGTGCGTCCAGGTGCCCACGTGCACGCCGTTGGTGATCGCGTGCACGCGTCGCCCCGGGTAGCGCTGCTCTGTCGTGCGCGCATGGCGCGCCGAGACGCCGTTGACCCAGCCCGACAGGCTGAGCGCGAGCTGCGTCATGTTCACGCCGCCGGAGCCGGCCAGCTCGCGCAGCAGCGCCGGCTCGATCAGGTCGGGCAGCAGCCGCTCGAACAGCGGGTAGGGGAAGCGGTCCTGCGCCGCGTCGACGGGGGTGTGCGTCGTGAACAGGCAACGCGCGCGGACCGCGGCCACGTCGCACGGCGGCGCGCCGGCGGCACCGTCGCGCGGCGCCGGCCGCGAGCGCTCCAGCAGCTCGAGCGCCAGCAGCGCGGCATGGCCCTCGTTGAGGTGCCAGGTTCGGATGCGGAAGCCCAGCGCGCGCAGCAGCCGCGTGCCACCGAGGCCGAGCACTGCCTCCTGCTTCAGCCGGTAGGCCTCGTCGCCGCCGTACAGGTAATGCGTTATCTCGCGGTCGTCCGGGGCGTTCTGGTCGAGGTCGGTGTCGAGCAGCAGGATCGGCACCTCCCGGCCGCCGTCGCCGCGGTGCACATACAGCCACGGCCGCACCCACACGGCGCGGCCCTCGATCGCCACCGCCACCATCGCGTCGAGCGCCTGGCACCACTGCCCGGGCTGCCACCAGTCGGGCTGTTCGAGCTGGCGACCCTGGGCATCGATGACCTGGCGGAAGTAGCCGGCGCGGCTGACCAGCGTGACGAAGACCACCGGCAGCTCGAGGTCCGCGCAGGTACGCGCCGTGTCGCCGGCCAGCACGCCCAGGCCGCCGGCGTAGCTGTGCACCTCCGGCCGGATCGCCATCTCCATCGTGAAGTAGGCGATGTGCGTGCGGGCGAGGAACGGGCGCAGCGATCCCATGGCGCGTTCCGGGGCCGATGCGGGGCCTGCGGCGGGCCGGTGTCCCGCGCGCTGTCAGCGCAGGGCGGGCACCGCCGTCATCTCCATCACCTGGACGCCCGCGCCGCCCATCGGATGCGTCGCCGAACGCTCGTTGACGCGACGGGCGAACGCGCCCATCGTCTCGGGCACGGACCAGGTGGTCTGCCGGAACCCGAAGTTGTCCTCCATGACGATCTTCCAGGCCTTGAAGGTACCGGCCGGCACGGTGACCTCCTCGTGCGCCTCGACCTTCCAGCGGCTCGTCATCGGCACCGGCTCGCCGCTCGCGCCGATCCGCAGCATGTGCTGCTGGGTCCAGCTGCGGCCCACCTCCAGCGGCCACTCGAAGCTGAGCGGGGGGTCATAGCGCATCAGCGGGTTGCCGTTGCGGTCGAGCGTCGCCAGCAGGCCGACGCGGTCGGTCTGCAGGGTCGCGCCGGCCGCGTACTCGTAGCGCAGCACGGGCTGCCCCTGCCATTGCCCGCTGGCCATGCGCATCGTCAGGGTGGACACCCCGCTGCCGAAGCTGCCGCTGCTGGTGACCTGGTAGCTCCAGGTGGCGCCGGCCGGCGGCGGCACGTAGCGCTCCGCGCGCGGCGGCGTGGAACAGGCCGTGGTGGCGGCGGCGATGGCCAGGGTCAGGACAACAGGCATCGGCAGGGCGTTCACGGCGGGGTTTGCGTCAATGCGATGCCGGCGATCATCGAGCCGCAGCGGCTGGTGCCCATTGCGTTCGCGCAATCGGCGGCGTCCGTGCCGCGCTGAGCGGCCCCGACCGCCGTGGGCGGGCGGACACCGGTGGTCACAACACGGGATGCGCGCGGCAGCGGTCGATTGCGGTTGCGCAATCCCCGCCTGGCCGGCCCGGTCGAGGATGGCATCCGCCAGAGCGGTGGTAAGGAGCAGCACCATGTCGACCAGAAGCAGGAAGGCGGACGTGGCACGGGGATCGTCCGACGCGGCGCCCTGACAGGGTGGCAGCTGTCCGAGAGGAGCAACAGGCGATGGCGAGCGACGCGCGTTCCACCGAGATCCCGGCGCGGTTGCTGACGCTGATGCTGGCGGCCTCCGGCGACGGCCCGGCGATCGTCCGGCGGCTCGACGAGCTCGATGCCTTCGCCGTGCTCGGCATCGGCCGCGGGCGGTTCGTCGACCTGCTCGCCGTCGCCGCGGGCGAGTTCGGCAACCGCCTGTGCGACTGTTCCTGGTTGCGCGATGACGACCGTGCGCGCGTCGACGAACTGCTCGAATCGATCGAGGAGCCGCGCCTGCGGCTGCAGCTGTGCCGCATCGCCGACGACGTGGTCGGTCGCGACGACAACGTCGCCAACAATCGCCGCCTCGTGCTCGGCCACGCGATGTCGCGCTGGCGCATCGGGGCGGCGCAACTCGCCATCGACGCGGCCGCTGCCTTCGGCCCGGCGGCGCGTGCCGCGTCGGGCACGCCGTCGCCGCGGGACGGCTAGGGCCGCAGCCAGGCGCGCCGACGATCCGCAGGCAAGGAGGTCGCCATGATCCATGCCGAAACGATCCTGAGCATCGGCAGCTGCCGCCTGCCCGGGGACTTGTACGATGCCGGCGGCGGCATCGTCGTGTTCGCCCACGGCAGCGGCAGCAGTCGCCTGAGCCCGCGCAACCGCCAGGTCGCCCAGGCACTGCAGCGGCAGGGCCTGGGCACGCTGCTGTTCGACCTGCTCACCCCGGACGAGGCGGACGACCGGCGCAACGTGTTCGACATCGGCCTGCTCGCCGGGCGAGTCGGCGAGGCCATCGACGAGGTGCGCCGCCTGCACCCGGACCGCCCGCTGGGCCTGTTCGGCGCCAGCACTGGCGCCGCCGCGGCGCTGGTGGCGGCGGCGCAGCGGCCGCAGCAGGTGCAGGCGGTGGTCTCGCGCGGTGGCCGACCCGACCTGGCGGGCGAGCTGCTGGCCGAGGTGCGTGCGCCGACGCTGCTGATCGTCGGCGGGGCCGACGCGGACGTGCTGGCGCTGAACCGGCAGGCGCTGGCGCGGCTCGGTGGCGAGAAGCGGCTCGAGGTCGTGCCGCGCGCGACGCATCTGTTCGAGGAGGCCGGCACGCTCGAGCAGGTGTCCCGGCTCGCGGCGCAGTGGTTCGTCGATCGGCTGGGCATGCCGGCGCGGTGACCGCGGCGCGGCCGGGCCGTCACTGCGCCTGCCCGCGCGCGAACTCGCGCAGCGCCTCCAGCCGCGGGATCGCGATCTCCTTGCGGCACGGCCCGCTGAACCGCACCAGTTGCTCGCGCTCGAGCCTCGTCATCGCGCGGCTGACGGACTCCAGCCGCAGGCCGACGTGGCTGCCGATCTCGGCGCGCGAGACATGCAGCGTCAGCTGGTCGTTGCGCAGCCCGCAGTCGTGCAGGCCATCGGCCCAGCGGCAGAGGAAGTCGGCCACCTTCGCGTCGGCGTTGAGCGCATGCTGTGCCAGCGACCCCTCGCGCTCGCGCGCGGCCTGACGCGCCATCGCGACATGCAGCCACTCCAGCAGCTGCGGATGGCGCGTGCCGGCGCGCAGCAGCGACTCATAGCTCATCGTCCACAGCTCGCCGGTGTCCACCGCCTGCGCGGTGCATGCGTGGCGGCCGTCGATCAGGCCGTCGAAGCCCAGCCAGTCGCCCTTGAACAGCAGGGCGCTGAGCTCCTCGCGTCCCTCCGGGCTGACGCTGACCAGCTTGCACATGCCCGCGTTGACCAGGTGCACGCCGCGCAGGCGCTCGCCGGCCCGGTAGATCGTGTCGCCCGCACGCAGCACGCGGCGCACCACCGGCACGTGTTCGAGCAGCAGCGCCGCCGGCCCGCTCGCCGACGCCAGGGCCACCGGGCTGGCATCGCCCGCGTCCGGCGGCACGGCGGCCTCGCCGCCGACGGCGCCGCCACCCGCCTGCTTGACCCGGTACATCGCCTGGTCGGCATGGCGCAGCAGCGCCGAGGCATCGCGGCCGTCCCGTGGGTACGCGCCGACGCCGATGCTCAGCGAGACATCCAGCGGCGCCGCGCCTTCGATGGCCACCGGCTCGGCGCACACGCGTGCGATCGAGTCCAGCACGCGGGTCGGATCCTCGGTGTCCGGCAGCAGCAGCGCGAACTCGTCGCCGCCGAGCCGCGCTGCGGTGTCCGACTCGCGCAGGCACTGGCGCAGCCGCTGCGCGACCGCGCGCAGCACCGCGTCCCCGGCCTCGTGCCCGAAGCGGTCGTTGACCTGCTTGAAGCGGTCGATGTCGATCATCGCGATCGCGAAGGGCTCGCCGCTGCGTGCGCCGCGATGAAGCGCCTGTTCCAGCCGGTCGAGGTACAGACTGCGGTTCGGCAGCCCGGTCAGTGCATCGTGCGAGGCCTCGTGCGACAGGCGCTCGAAGGCCTGCACGCGTGCGCTGACGTCGTGCCCGCACGACAGGTAGTGGCTCACCGCGCCCGAGCCGTCGCGCAGCGGCCGGATCGTCTTCTCCTCGTGGTACAGCGTGCCGTCCTGGCGCCGGTTGACCAGCACGCCATGGAACTCGTGGCCGCTGCGCAGGGTGTCCCACAGCTCGCCGTAGAAGTCGCGCCCGAGCAGGCCCGACTTCAGGATGGAAGGTGTGCGGCCCAGCGCGGCGGCGCGTTCATAGCCCGTCAGTGCCTCGAAGGCCTTGTTCACGTAGACGATCTGGCCGCGCACATCGGTGGCCAGCGCCGCCTCGTCGCTCTCGTCCAGCATCCAGGCAGCCAGTTGCAGGGCGCTCGGTGCTTCGGGCTTCTCCATCGCCAGCGTCATCGGTCGTCTCGGTTCAACTCGTGTGCGACCAATGTAGGCAGGCATGGGGCGTGACGGAATTCCGTCGCCTGCGAGACGGCACTACCGGAACGCCGGTATTCGCTCGAAAGGTTGACAACGATCAAACGCGATACAGGGACTCGGGCGTCGCGAAGACGACTGTCGGCGACACCGGACGTGGATCGCCCCGTCCCTAACGCATCCAGGCCGCGTGGCTGGCCCGCATCGCCGCGGCGAACAGCGGCACGCACGACATCACGCGCAGCTTGTCGCGCAGCGCGCCGGTGGCGGGCACGCGAAAGCCGGGCACGCTGTCGGTGACCAGCACCTGGTCGATCGCCGGATCGGTCAGGCGCTCGGCGGCGGGGGCGACGAAGAGGCCGTGGGCGGCGCAGGCCAGCACGCGCTTCGCGCCGGCCGCGCGCAGCGCGAGCGCGGCGCGTTGCAGCGTGGCGCCGGTGGCGATCAGGTCGTCGACCAGCAGCACGACCGCCCCGTCGACATCGCCGGCGACGAAGTGGCCGCCTTCGATGCGGTCCTCGCTGCGCCGCTTGTCGACCATCGCCAGCCCGACGGGCCGCTTCAGCCGCGCCGCCAGGTCCTCCTGCCAGGCCTGCGCACGCTTCAGGCCGCCGCCGTCGGGCGATGCGACGACGACGGGCGCCGCGGCATGCAGTTCGTCGGCCAGCGCTGCGAACGCGGCATGGCCGTGCAGATGCACGGTGGGACACCGGAAGGCGTTCTGGAACGCGGCCTCGTTGTGGGCCTCCAGGGCGATCACCTGGTAGGCGCCCACCGCCTCGACGAGTTGCGCCACGTAGCGCAGCGTCACGGGGTCGAACGGCTTGGTCCGCCGGTCCTTGCGCGCGAACGCGAAGTAGGGCACTACCGCGCTGACGCGTGCGGCGCCGTGGTCGCGCAGCGCCGCGATGAAGAACAGCAGCCGGCACAGCTGGTCCCGCGGCGAGGCGTCGGGGCTGGCGTGCAGCCCGAGCACGACGTAGGCGTCGGCGCCGCACGGGTCGACGAGCGGCCGCAGCGTCGCCTCGCCGTCCTCGAAGGCCCGCTCCTCGTGCGGCGCCAGTTCGGTGTCGAGGTGCAGCGCCAGCTGGTCCGCGAAGCCGCGCTGGTGAGGATCGAGGGCGAAGACCAGCATGGCAGCACTCCGGCGGTGGCGGTCGGTGCAGTGTTCCCCTGTGGCGGCAGGCCGGCTTGCGCCGGCGCAAGCGATCCGCGGGGGCGGCGGTCGATTGCGTTCGCGCAGTCGCTGCGCCGGCCCGCTGCCTAGAGTGCGGCCCATGGTGAACCATTGGCCCGAGCTCGCGATGCTCGGCCTCGGCGTCGGAGCCGCCTTGCGGATCTGGACCGGTCCGCTGGCGGGCGCCGCCCTGACGGCGTTCCTGGTGGGCGGCGGCGTGGCGGTCTTCGCCTGGCCCGGCATCGATGCACCGGGCACGATGGGGGCCGGGATGATCGCCGGCGCCTCGGCGCTGGCCGATTCGATGGCTGCCCTGCGCGCTGGCCGGCGCCGCGCGCGCGCCGGTGTCTGGCCGCCGGCCGACCTGTCCGCGTGGCCGGCCGGCATCTCGAATACAGACTAGGCGGTATTCGACGCGTCGGCTTGCCGGGCCCGGCGCTGCGGCACCGGGCTCGTCAACGTGAAGCCGCCGCGTACTTCAGCAGTCAGCGCGGTTGGTTCACGGTGGCCGATGCGACGAGTTGCAGGCCACGAGGTCGGTACCGCCCCGGCGCGGGCGAGCGCGCCGAATTGCAGGCCGCGCCCGCCGCGGCGCCAGGCATTGCGATACCTCAATCGCCCGCCGGTGCGGGGTCCTAGAGTGCTTTCAGAACCACCACTGGGCCACGCCGCCTCGCTTGCAATGAAACAACCTCTGCAGATCGTGTTCATCGGCATGGCGGCCTCCGCCGCAGTGGAGGCCTCGGTGCGCGAGAAGGCGTCGCGCCTCGACCGCTTCCGGCCCGACCTGATGTCGTGCCGCGTCAGCATCGAACTGGTGGACCGTCACAAGCACCAGGGCCGGCTGTTCGCCGTGCGCATCGACGCTACGATGCCGGGCGCCGAGCTGGTGGTCGACCGCGTGCAGCACGAGGATGTCTACGTGGCCCTGCACGACGCGTTCGACGACATGAAGCGGCAGGTGCAGGACGGCGCCCGTCGCCTGCAGGGCCAGGTCAAGACGCACGCCGACCGCGACGGCGCGGGCGGCCAGCCGTCGTGGCCGGGGGGCGACCGGTCCGACGCCTGATCGTGTGCCGACCCGGTGCTCGCGTTTCGGGGCGCGACGCCGTGCGCAGCAGCGCGTCGAACTCGCGCTCGAACAGCCGCGTGATCGCCTGCGGATCGGGCACCAGCCCGGCGTCGGCCATCACCAGCAGCGTCACGCGGCCTGCGTAGCTCATGATGCTGATGCCCATGCCGAGATCGTTGCCCGGGTGCGGCACGCAGAACATCAGCCGCTCGACCGGCGCGCCGGCGAAGCGCACCGGCTCCATCGGACCGGCGACGTTGGTGAACACCACGCTGGCCTTGCTGCCGAACAGCGTGTTCGCGACGTCCTCGAGGACCTTCGGCCCGCGTCCGAACAGGTCCATCAGCACGCGCATCGCGAACGGTTCGGCCGAGCGCTTGAGCGCGTCCATGCGCTGCTGGGTCGCTGCCAGGCGCTGGTCGCGCCGCGCCAGGCCGATCGGCAGCTCGAGGATCACGAGGCCGAACTCGTTGCCCAGGCGCCCGCGCCGCGCCGGCGGCCGCAGGTCGACCGGCACCATCGCGCGCAGCGTGCGCAAGCGCGGGTCGTGGCCGCGGCGCTGCAGGTAGGCGCGCAGGGCGCCGGTCATCGTCGCGACCAGCACGTCGTTGACCTTCGCGGCGCGGCGGGCGCCGATGCGCTTGACGTCCTTCAGCGCGAGCGGGCGCGACCAGGCGACCTGCTGGCGCACGCCGAAGGCGCCCTTCATCGGCGAGGCCGGGTCGTCCGGGCGCAGCAACTCGCCGACGATGGCCGTGACGCCGCCGGCCAGGCCGTCGAGCCAGCCCAGCAGCCCGCGCGGCGGCGCCGGTGGCGCCGCGTGCCGCGCGTGCACCGGCAGCGCGGCGCCGTCGAACAGCCGCTGCGCGACCGCCATCATCGCGCCGCCGTCGCCGATGCAGTGATGGCAGCGCATGACCAGCGCGCTGCCGCGGCCGACGCGGTCGACCAGCGTCCACTGCCACAGCGGCAGGCGCCGGTCCAGCGGCGTGCTGGCGAGCTCGCCGACCAGCCGGCGCAGCGCCTCGTCGTCGTGCGGCGCCGGCAGCGCGACGTGGTGCAGGTGCTGGTCGAGGTCGAAGTCCGGCAGCGTGCGCCAGTGCGGCACCGGCAGCGGCAGGCCGTGTTCGACGACGCGCTGGCGGAAGCGCTCGAACGACAGCAACCGCTCGCGGCAGACCTGCTGAACGCGCGCGACGTCCAGCGGCGTGCGCGTGACCAGCACGCCGGTGACGATCGCCGGGTTCACGCGGCCGTCCATGTGGTACCAGGCCGCATCGACCGGGCTCATCGGCTCGTCGGGTGTCGTCGTCATGCTCTGTTCCCCGCGCCGGACCACGCGACGCGCCCCTTCGATGCTAGGAAGCACCGCCCCGCGGCGATTGCGCGCGATCAAGCGTGCGTCACCGACGGCGGCGCATCATCGGCGCGGTCCGTTGTCCGGAGGGCGCCATGTCATCCATCCGAACGCTGCTGGTCCAGCTCGACGCCACGCCGTCGGCCGCGGCGCGGCTTCACTCGGCGCTGGCGCTCGCGACGCAGCACCGCGCCCTGCTGACCGGCGTCTTCGCCGCGTCGCCGCCGGCCGCGGCGCTCGCCGCCACGGTGTCCGATCGGCCCGCCGCGCTGCTGCTGCGCGCCGATCGGGCCGCCTACGAGGACGCGCACGCGCTGTTCGAGTCCGCACGCGGCGGCAGCACGGCCGAGATGCGCTGGCGCGCGCCAGGCCCGGACGGCGCGCTGGCGGACGTGTGCGAAGAAGCCGCCTACGCCGACCTGCTTGTGCTGGGTGCGCACGATCCGGCGCTTGCGCAGGGCACGCCGTCCGGCCTGGTCGACGAGGTGCTGCGCACCAGCGGCCGCCCCGCGCTGGTGATGCCGCCCGGGGCGGTGCCGAGTCCCCCGTCGCAAGTGGTGCTGGTCGGCTGGGACGCCTCGGCCGCCGCGGCGCGTGCGCTGGCCGCGGCGCAGCCGTTGCTGCAGGAAGCCCGGCGCGTGCTGGTGCTCGACGGCACGCCCTCGGGCCGCGACGACGGGCGCATCCGCGACTACCTGCAGCGGCACGGCATCGCTGCGCAGATCGTGCCATGGCCCCATGCCGCGCAGGCGCCTGGCGAAGCGCTGCTGGCGCTGGCGCGTCGCGATGGGGTGGACCTGCTCGTCATGGGCTGCCACGGCCACGGGCGGCTGCACGAGCTGCTGTTCGGCAGCACCACCTGCAGCGTGCTGCAGCGGCCGCCGTTGCCGCTGCTGCTGGCGCACTGAACGGCGCTGGCCGGTCAGCCGCTCGGCGGGCCGCCCAGTTCCGGCGGCAGCACCCCGTCGTCGCGTCGCTGGATCTCGAGCACCTGGTCGACCAGTGCCAGCAGGTGCTCGCCGCCGTGGACGATATGCGCGGCATAACCGGCGAGTTTCTCGTCGGCGGCGAGCGACATCTGCAGCAGCTGGCCGAAGCCGAGGATCGCGTTCAGCGGCGTGCGCAGTTCGTGGCTGAAGCGCGACAGCAGCGCGCTGCGTTCGCGCGCCACGGCCTCGGCCGCCTCCAGGCGCGCGCGCTGGGCGGCGCTTTCCGCTTCGCTGCGGGCGCGGACCAGCGCCAGTTCGACGGCCGCGTGCAGCACTTGCGGATCGAAGGGCTTCATCAGGTAGCCGAAGGGCCGCGTCGCGGTTGCGCGCTGCACCGATTGCGCGTCGCGCCCGGCGGTCAGGTAGACCACCGGCGTGCCGAGCTCGTCGCGCAGGCGCGCGGCGACCTCGACGCCGTCGTCACCGCCTTGCAGCCGCACATCCATCAACACCAGGTCGGGCCGCTTCTCGCGCGCCAGCGCCAGCGCGGCGGCTGCGTTGCCCGCGCTGCCGCAGACGTCGTAGCCGTGCGCGGCGAGTTGCTGGCACAGGTCGAGCGCGACGATGGCCTCGTCCTCGACCACCAGGATGCGCGCCGCCGCAGGCGCCTGGGCCACAGGCTCGTTCACAGCTGCGCCACCTGCACGGAGGCCGTCGTGCCGGCGCCCGGCGACGACTGGTAGCGCAGCTCGCCGCCGAGCTGCCGGGCGAGGCTGGCGGCCAGCTGCCGGCCCAGGGTCGGCGGGTGCACTGCCGTGCCGTCGATGGGCAAGCCGCGCCCGTCGTCGGCCACCGCGATGCGCACGCCATCGGCCGCCGGCTGCACGCTGACCGTCACGTGGCCCGGCATGCCGGCCGCGAAGGCGTGCTTGAGGCTGTTGCCGACCAGTTCGGTGAGCAACAGGCCCAGCGGGATGGCGGTGTCGGGTCGGACGTCGACCTCGGCCACGTTGGTGTTGACCTGCACCGTGCCGTCGCGCCGGGCGGCTGCGGCGAGCTGGCCGACCAACGCCTGCACGTACTTCGGCAGCGGCACCGACGAGAGGGTGGGCGCCTGGTAGAGCTGCTCGTGCACCAGCGCCATCGCGCGCACGCGCTGGGCCATCTCTGCCAGTGCGTCGCGTGCCGACGCGTCCGCCACGCTGCGGCTCTGCAGGCTCAACAGGCTCTGCACGACCTGCAGGTTGTTCTTCACGCGGTGGTAGACCTCCTTCAACAGCGTTTCCTTCTCGTCGAGCGCGCGCGCCAGCGCCTGCCGCGAGCGCACGTGCTCGCTGACGTCGGTGACCAGCACGACGAAACCGTCGACTCTTCCATCGGCCCCCACGTGCGGCACGTAGCTCGCGTGGCTGTGGCGCAGCACGCCGTCGGCGCCCGGGATCGAGCGGTCGAACTCCTGGCGCTCGCCCGCCAGCGCGCCTTCGATGTACGGCTTGTTCTGCGCGTACAGCTCGGGGCCCAGCACGTCGGCGATGTGCCGGCCGCGCATGTCTTCCGGGGAGCGGCCGAACCAGCGGCGGTAGTCGGCATTGGCCAGCCGGTTGCGCTGCTCGCGATCCCAGTAGCCGATCAGCGCCGGCACGTTGTCGATCACCCGCCGCAGCAGGGCCTCGCTGGCGTCCAGCGCGGCCGTGCGTTCGGCCAGCGCATCGGCGAGCCGGTCGTAGTGCTCTGCGAGCTCGCCGATCTCGTTGCGCGGCGCACCGTCGCTCGCCGCGACGCGGGTGCCGCGCGCCGCGGCGTCGATCGCCGCGCGCAGCCGGGCCAGCGGCGCCAGCACGCGCCGCATCACCAGCGCGACGGCCACGGCGAGCAGCACCAGCAGCAGGGCGGGCACCACCACCGCCAGCGCCATCAGGCGGTGCTCGCTGTCGGCCTGCAGCGCTTCGATCTCCTGCTCGCGCTGGTAGGCGTTGTCGGCCAGCGACTGTGCCGCCCCGAGCAGCCGGTCGATGGCCAGCTCGCGCCGGCGCGCGAGCAGCGGCGAGTCGGACGGCGCGTCGGCCAGCGAGCGCAGCTGCTCGAACAGCTCCGGCAGCACCTGCACCTGCTCCACCGCGGCCAGGCGCGTGACGCCGGGCAGGTCGGCCTCGCGCGCGGCGGCATAGGCCTTCTCGATGCGGCGCATGCGCGCCTGCCATTGCGCCAGCGCGCGCGGTTCGGCATGCAGCAGGTAGTCCTGCGTCAGCACCAGCAGGCCGGTCACCTCGAGCGCCATCGACGTCGAGGCCTCGTGGCTGGCCAGCAGCGTGCGCGTGCGCAGCAGCGACCAGCCCAGCACGGTCAGCATCGTCAGGCCCAGGACCACCGCGAAGGCGATCAGCGCGCGAAACTGGCGGCGCAGCTGCATGGTCAGCGCACGACGGTGACGGCGTCCGGACGCACCGCTTCCAGCGGCCCGGGCACGAGGTAGTCGAGAAAGTTGGGCATCGTGCCGCGCGCATGTCCGCCGCGCAGCGCCCAGCGCGCCTGACCCTCCAGCGACGTCAGCAGCGACTGCCGCAACTCCAGCGCGAAGTCGATGTCCCGACGCATCGCGGCCACCGCGGCCGCGTCGTAGCCGAGGCGGCGGCCCAGGATGGCCCAGGCCTCGTCCGGTTGCTCGGCGATGAAGCGCATCGCACGGTCGAGCGCGCGGCACAGCGCGCGCAACTGTGCATCCCGGCCTGGCAGCACGCGGGCCGAGACGACGATGCTCCAGGGCTCGACGTGCAGTCGGCGGTCGGTGATCACCTGCGCCTGCGATCCCAGCGCCTGCATCGCCTGCCAGGCGTACGGCTCGAACACCGCCAACGCGTCGACCTCGCGCGCACGCAGCGCGCCGACGGCATCGGCCGGTTGCAGCGCCCGCACCTGCACCGTCGCCGGATCGACGCCGGCGGCGAGCAGGCTCAGATCGAGCAGGTACTGCGCCGACGTGCCGACGAACGTGCCGACCCGCCGCCCGACGAGCGCGGCGGCAGCGTCGATGCCGCTGCCGCGCCGCGTCACGATCTTGGTGTCGTTGCGCGTGGTCGCGATGGTGGCCAGCACGCCGAAGCGCTCGCCGCGCAGCGCCGAGTCGACCAGCGGCAGCACCGCGACCGTGGCGAGGTCCGCGCCTCCGGCCAGCAGGCGCTCGAGGCAGCGACGGCCGTAGTCGCAATCGACGATGCGCACCGGCGCGTCCTCGGCCGACAGGAAGCCGCGCGCCTCGGCCACGTACAGCGGCAGGCTCAGCGGCAGGCGGGCCACGGCCATCACCAGCGGATCGGCCGCAGCTGCCGCAGGGCCGCTCGCGATGGCGCACAGCAGCCATCCGATGAGCGACGCGACACGCGCCAGCCTGAGGCGCGAACGGGCAGCTGGCGGCGCACGACTCATGCAGTCGAGCCTACGTGGCCGTCGTGGTCCTCGATTGCGCCTGATCAATTCGCCGCCGCAGTTGACCGCTTGATCGCCCGCAAGCGACGCTTGAACCGGATGCCTAGACTGGCCGCTGCGCGACGTTGCGCGCCACAGCCGAGCCATGCGCCTTCGCCTCGACCGCAGATTCCTCGCCGTGCTGGCGCTGGCCGCGGCAGGCATCGCGATGATCGCCGCGATCGGCGTGCTGTCGACCGCGCACTGGCGCGAGGCGCTGGCCCAGGCGCAGCGCGCCGCGCAGGCGCGCGAGGCGCTGGCGGACTTGCAGTCGGCGCTCGAGGGTGCGGACGAGGCGCTGCGCTCGCACGTGCTGGACGGCGACACGTCGGCGGCCGCCGCGTACCGCGATGCCGACGCACGCGCCGCGGCGCGGCTCGACGCTGCCGAGCGCCTGGCCGAACCGGATGCCGACCTGCTCGATCTGCGCGCGGCCGTCGACGTCAAGCGCGACCAGCTGGCGACGACGATGGCGCTGGCCCTGCAGGATCGGGCGGGCGCGGCCGCACGCATCACCGGTGACGACCGGAACCGCAGCCTGGAGCGCGTGCGCGCGCTGCTGCGCCGTCTGGACGACGCGGCCGGCGCGCGCGTCGTCCGGCGCCTGGACCAGGCGCAGCGCGAGCTGCAGCGAGACCGGAGCCTGCTGCTGGTGGCCGGGGCCGCGGGCATCGCGCTGTTCACGGTGCTGGGCGGCAGGCTGCGCAGCCAGCGCGCGGCGCGCCTGCGCGCGCTGGGCCTGCAGCGCCGCCACCGGCAGGCGCTCGAGTGGCTCATGGCCGAGCGGACGCGGGCGCTGCAGGCCACACGCGACGCCCTCGCGCTCAGCGAAACGCGACTGCGCGCGATCTTCGAGACCGCGAGCGAGGCGATCGTGACGGTCGACGCGCGGCAGCGCATCGTGATGGCCAACATGGCGGCGGCATCGATGTTCGGTCATCGTGTGGAGCGGCTGATCGGCGCGCCGCTGGACCTGCTCATCCCCGCGCCACTGCAGCAGTGGCATCACGAGGCGGTCGCCACCTTCGTCGGCGGCGCGAGCGGGCGCCGTACGATGGGCGGCGGCGGCCCGCTCATCGGCCAGCGCAGCAGCGGCGAGCGCTTCTCCGCCGAAGCGACGATCTCGCAGCAGCGGGTCAACGGGCAGGACTTCTGCACCGCGGTGATCCGCGACACCAGCGAGCAGCGGCGCGCCGAGCAGGAGGTGCGCGACAGCGAAGCGCGCATTCGCCGGCTGCTCGAGCTGTTGCCCGACGCCGTCCTGGTGCAGGCCGACGAGGGCATCGCCTACGTGAATGCCGAGGCACTGCACCTGTTCGGCGGCACGCCGGCGCAGCTCGCCGCGCGTACGCCGCTCGCGCTGGTCCATCCGGACTCGCGCGCGCTGCTGCAGCAACGCATGGAGGCGTTGCAGGCCGGCGTCACGACGCTGCCGCTCGTCGAGCTGCGCGTGATGCGACTGGACGGCGGCATCCGCACGGTGCAGGCGACGGCGACGCAGTTCATCGAACGCGGCCACCCGCAGATCGTGCTGGTGATGCGCGACGTGAGCGAGCTGCGCCGCATCGAGGCCGACCTCGCGCGATCGAATGCCGACCTGCAGCGCCTGGTCGCCGCGCAGGACGAGGTCCAGGAGGGCGAACGCCGGCGCATCGCGATCGAGCTGCACGACGAGCTGCAGCAGACGCTCGCGGCGATCAAGATGGACATCGGGCTCGCCGTGCAGCGGCTGGCCGACACCGCGCCGGCGACGCTGGCGTTGCTGCAGTCCGCACGCGAGCTGGCCGACCAGTCGATCGAGGCGACGCGGCGCATCATCGGCGACCTGCGGCCGCAGATGCTCGACGATCTCGGCCTGGTCGCGGCGCTGCGCACGCTGGCGGCGCAGTTCTCGCGGCGCACCGGCATGGCCTGCCATGTCGAGGCCGACGCCCATGCCGTGGAGCCGCTGCTGCCGCCGCGCGCCGCGACCTGCCTGTACCGCATCGTTCAGGAGGCGCTGAACAATGTCGCGAAGCACTCGGGTGCACGCACGGCGCAGGTGACGCTCGAGGTGCAGCCGCGGCAGCTGCGCCTCGTGATCCGTGACGACGGGGTCGGCATCGCCGCGATGCAGCAGCGCCGCAGCGGCGCGGTCGGGCTGATCGGCATGCAGGAGCGCGTGCGCATGATCGACGGCACGCTCGACGTGCGTCCCGGCGACGACGGTGGAACGCTGGTCTGCGTCAGCGTGCCGCGGCCGGTCCGGCTGCCCGACGCCGCGTTCGCGGCGCGCGCGCCGGCATCGATCGATCGGTGAGGTCGCACGGCAGGGCGATCACGCCGTCCGGGTCGGCTGCCGGCCGGATCCAGGCTTGCGGTTCGGACGCCGCTGATCATCGACCGCACGGCCGGGCGCATGCACCGTCACCGGATGGATACGGGCGATTCACCGATCGTTGCCGAGTGGTGCATGCCGTTGTCAGGCGATTGACAGGGGCGGCCTAGTCTTCCTTCATCCGCCCAGGAGACCGCCATGAACCAGCCGATGTCGACCGCCGCCTACGAGCTGCGCTTCCGTTCGCTGTTCAACGAAGGCCGCGCGCTCGCATTTCCGTGCGACCAAGAAGGCCATGTGGCGCTCGATGCCCTGAGCGAACGCGCGCGCTTGAACTACTTCTTCGCGCGCCACGCGGTCGGGCGGGAGTTCTCGGCGCCGGCGGTGCAGGCCGCGGCGCCGCATTGAGGGCCGATGTCGGCACCGGCTGCTTCAGTACATCTCGGGACTCACTGGAGGCACTCCCCGCTCGTGCGACGTCCTCGCCGGTGGACTTGGCGACGACGACGCCGGAATTCACGATCTGCGGCGGCCCGAAGTCGCGATCGAGGATCACGGTGCGGCCGCGCGGGCCGAGCGTCACCTTCACCGCATCGGCGAGGGCATCGACGCCGCGGCGGATCTTCTCGCGCGCGTCGTCCCCATGAACGAGTTGCTTGCGTGCCATCGGTCGGCCCGATAGCGATTGAGGCGCATCAACGCGACATCGCCGACAGCCCGGATAGTGGGTGCCCCATGGAGCGCCCCGACAACGCCTGGATCGCGCCTGCCGTCCATGGGACCTGAGACCGCCCCCGATGCGCAGCAGATCCGCCGCGCCGTGCTGGCGGCCATCGACGCAGTAGTGCCGGGCGCCGACGTGCAGCGAATCCGGCCCGCTCAGCCGCTGCGCGCCCAGCTCGAGCTCGACTCGCTGGACTGGTTGAACGTCGTCGAGATACTGGGCGAACGCCTGTCGGTCCCGATTCCGGCTTCCGACCACGGACAGCTGGACACCCTCGATGCGCTGGTGGACTACCTCGGCCGCCGGCTGACCGACCGGCGGGCGCCGCCGCCGTCCGGCGAGGCCCCCGACGAACGGGGCGTGAGCCGGCACGTGCTGCGGGACACGCCGGTCACCATCCGGCCGCTTTGCGCCGACGACAAGGCCCTGGAGGCGTCCTTCGTCCGCCGACTCTCCGCCGAGGCCCGCTACAACCGGTTCATGGTCACGATGAAGGAGCTGCCGGAAAAGAAGCTGGACTGGTTGACGTCGGTGGACCAGGCGCGACACGTGGCCCTGGTGGCGACCGTCGAGTCCCCCGCCGGCTGCCTCGAGGTGGGCGTCGTGCACTACTTCGTCGATGCACCCGGTACCGGCTGCGAGTTCGCGGTCGCCGTCGACGACGCCTGGCAGGGCAGCGGTCTGGCCGGCATCCTGATGCAGCGGCTGATCGACATCGCGCGGGCGCGCGGCCTGGCGACGATGGAGGGTCTGGTGCTGGTCACCAACCGCCGCATGCGCAAGCTGGCACGCCAGCTGGGGTTCGTGGAGCGATCGGACGCCGAGGACCGCAGGACGGTTCGCATCGTGCGTTCGTTGCGCGAGCCCGCAGGGCTCGGGCCCGGTCGCGCCTGAGCCCCGCCCGCCGCGCAGTCGTCAGCGCGCGGGGCCTCCGCGCTCGGCGTCCAGCACCGTGCGCCGGATCTGCAGCAGCGTGTCGGGCGTCACGCTGATCGAGTCGATGCCGAGCTCGACCAGGATGCGCGCGAAGTCGGGATGGTCCGACGGCGCCTGGCCGCACAGGCCGACGTGGCGGCCGTTGCGGTGCGCGCCCTCGATGGTCTGGCGGATCAAGGCCAGCACGCCGGGATCGCGCTCGTCGAAGTCGAAGGCCACCAGCTCCGAGTCGCGATCGACGCCCAGCACCAGTTGCGTCAGGTCGTTCGAGCCGATCGAGAAACCGTCGAACAGCCGCGCGAACGCGTCGATCTGGATCACGTTGTTGGGGATCTCGCACATCACGTAGATCTCGAGCCCGCCCTCGCCGCGCACCAGGCCGTGCGAGGCCATCGCCGCGAGCACGCCCTCGGCCTCCTGCACGCGGCGGCAGAACGGGATCATCAGCTTCACGTTCGTCAGGCCCATCTCGTCGCGCACGCGCTTCATGGCCGCGCACTCCAGTGCAAAGCCTTCGGCATACGCCGGGTGCGCATAGCGCGACGCGCCGCGGAAGCCGATCATCGGATTGGCCTCCACCGGCTCGAACCAGCGGCCGCCCAGCAGGCTGGCGTATTCGTTGGTCTTGAAGTCCGACAGCCGCACGATCACCGGCTTCGGGTAGAAGGCCGCGGCGATGGTGCCCACGCCCTCGGCGAGCTGGCGCACGAAGTACGCGGCCGGCGTGGCGTGACCGCGCGTGAGCTGCGCGATCTGCGCGCGCACCGCGGCATCCTCGACCCGCTCGGGATGCACCAGCGCCATCGGGTGCACGCGGATGTGCTCGGCGACGATGAACTCCATGCGCGCGAGCCCCACGCCGTCGTTCGGCAGCATGGCGGTCTGGAAAGCGGCATCCGGATTGCCCAGGTTGACCATCAGCCGCGTGCGCGGCCGGCCCAGGCCGGCCGTCTCGACGGCCTGGCGCGTGAAGGGCAGGGTGCCGGCGTAGACGCGGCCCTCGCTGCCCTCGGCACAGCAGACGGTGACGGCGTCGCCGCTGCGGATCGCCGTGGTGGCCGTCTCGCAGCCGACGACCGCCGGGATGCCCTGTTCGCGCGCGACGATCGCCGCATGGCAGGTGCGTCCGCCGCGGTTGGTGACCACGGCGGCGGCGATCTTCATCACCGTGCCCCAGTCGGGCATCGTCGTGTCGGCCACCAGCACCTCGCCGGGCCGGAAGTCGCCCAGCTGCGCGATGTCGCCGATCACGCGGGCGCGCCCGGTGGCGATGCGGCTGCCCACCGCGCGGCCGCGCGCCAGCACCGGGCCGCTGCCGCCGAGGCGGTAGTCGTCGACGACACCGGCCGGCCGCTGCGAGGCCACCGTCTCGGGCCGCGCCTGCACGATGTACAGGCGTCCGTCGAGGCCGTCCTTGGCCCATTCGATGTCCATGGGCACCGGGTGACCGGCGCGCGCGCTGTAGTGGGCCTCGATCGCCACGCCCGCCTGCGCGAGCTCGATGACCTCGTCGTCGTCGAGGCAGTAACGCACACGATCCTCGGCCGCCGTCGGCATGTTGCAGGTGGTGTCGCGGCCGGCGCGCGAGGCGTAGACCATGCGCACCTCCTTGCTGCCCAGGCTGCGCCGCAGCACCGTGCGGTGGCCGGCGGCGAGCGTCGGCTTGAACACATGGAACTCGTCCGGGTCGACCGTGCCCTGCACGACGTTCTCGCCCAGGCCCCAGGCGCCGGTGACGAAGACCACGTCGCGAAAGCCCGTCTCGGTATCGAGCGTGAACATCACGCCGCTGCTCGCGCGGTCCGAGCGCACCATCTTCATGATGCCCACCGACTGCAGCACCTTCAGGTGGTCGATGCCGCGCTGCGCCCGGTAGGCGATCGCGCGGTCGCGGAACAGGCTGGCGAAACAATGCCGCACGGCGTCGAGCACACGCGCCTCGCCGGCGACGTTGAGGAAGGTCTCGTGCTGCCCGGCGAAGCTGGCCTCGGCCGAGTCCTCGGCGGTCGCCGAGCTGCGCACCGCGACGGTCAGCGCATCGCCGTACTCGTCGCGCAGGCGCCGGTACGCGGCGCGGATCTCGGTCGCCAGCTCGTCCGGCAGCGCCGCGCCGGCGACGATGTCGCGCGCCCGCTGCGCGCGGCGGGCCAGGCCGTCGAGGTCGTCGACGTCGAGCCCGTCCAGGGTCGCGCGCAGCGCCGGCAGCACGCCGCTGCGCTCGAGCGTCAGGCGGTAGGCATCGGCGGTGACGGCGAAGCCGTCGGGCACGCGCACGCCCAGTGGCGACAGCTCGCGGAACATCTCGCCCAGCGAAGCGTTCTTGCCCCCGACCAGCGGCACGTCGGCCAGGCCGAGCTCGGAGAACCAGCGGATGTAGCGGGTGGGCATGGGCAGTCCTCCGGTCGGTCGGCCTTTGCGGGGCCTCCATGCCGATCGATTCTGTCGAGCGCTGCGCGCCGACGATTGATCGATGTCAGCCGCGGCCTGGCGCGCCGACGCCCGAAACGCGGCAGCGCCTGGTGTCCGAGGCGCCAGCCAGCCCGGGCTCGCGCCCGCGCGATCACGCCCGCCCCGGCGATTGATCTGCCGCAAGCGCGCGGACAGGTCGCTTCCTAGACTTGTTTCGACGGGCCCAGGCGGCTCGCATGAAGGCTGCACATGAAGGTCGGCGCCGCGATGCTGCCGATGAGCGAGTTCGAATACACCGGCATCGTCGAGACGCTGGCGGCGCTGGACCGCGGCTTCCGCGTTCGCGGCGAGCGCGGCCGCGCCGACTAGCGCCCAGGAGGCACGGCATGTACCTGTCTGATTTGTGCACCCGCGCGGTGGTCACCTGCGGGCGCCAGGCGAGCGCGCTGGAACTGGCGCGCGTGATGCGCGACCGGCACGTCGGCGACGTGGTGATCGTCGAGGACGTCGAGGGCGGCGTGCGCCCGGTGGGCGTGGTCACCGACCGCGACCTCGCGGTGCGCGTGATGGCGTGCGGCATCGCGCCCGAGCACGCAGTTGCCGAGGACCTGATGCACGAGGACGTGCACACCGCGATCGGCTCCGAGACCGCCTACGACGCGATCTGGCACATGCGCAGCCACGGCATACGCCGCTTGCCGGTCGTCGACGCGCACGGCCGCCTGGTCGGCATCGTGACCGCCGACGACGTGGCCGACCTGCTCGCGCAGGAGCTCTCCGCGCTGGCGCGCATAGCGGGCCGCCAGGCAAGCCGCGAGCAGGTTCGTGAAGCCGGGGACTGAGGACACGCTGCCCCCGGCCGGCGGGCGCAGCCCGTGGGGCCTGAACAACGCCCGGCATGTCGGCTTCGCCATCGGCGTGCTGCTGCTGATGATGGTGATGCGCGGATGCTGGGAATCGCGCACGCCAGTGCGCAGCGTGCCCTACAGCGCCTTCGAGCAGGCGTTGGCGGAAGGGCGCGTCGCCGAGGTGAGCGTGGGCGACACGGCGGTCACCGCGCGGCTGAAGACCCCCGAGCCGGACGGCACGCAGGCGCTGGTGGCCACGGTGGTCGAGCCGGCGATCGCCGAGCGCCTCGCCCGCCATGGCGTGCCCTACCAGCGCGTGCGCGATCCGGCCTGGCTGCAGACGCTGCTCGGCTGGATCGTGCCGGTGGCGTTGATGCTGCTGCTGTGGTCGTGGTTGGCGCGGCGCGCCGGCGGCCTCGGCGCCGGCATGCTGAGCATCGGGCAGAGCAAGGCCAGGCTCTACATGCAGGCCAGCACCGGCGTGCGCTTCGAGGACGTGGCCGGCGTCGACGAGGCCAAGGCCGAGCTGCAGGAGATCGTCGACTTCCTGAAGAACCCGAAGGAGCACGGCCGCCTCGGCGCGCGCATGCCCAAGGGCGTGCTGTTGATGGGACCGACCGGCACCGGCAAGACCCTGCTCGCGCGCGCGGTGGCCGGCGAGGCGGGCGTTCCCTTCTTCTCGATCAGCGGCTCGGAGTTCATCGAGTTGTTCGTCGGGGTCGGTGCGGCGCGCGTGCGCGACCTGTTCGAGCAGGCGCGGGCCCACGCGCCGGCGATCATCTTCATCGACGAGCTCGATGCGCTCGGCCGGGTGCGCGGCGCGGCCGCGCTGTCCGGCGGCCACGACGAGCGCGAGCAGACGCTGAACCAGCTGCTGGTCGAGCTCGACGGCTTCGATCCGAGCGTCGGTGTCGTGCTGCTCGCCGCGACCAACCGGCCCGAAGTGCTGGACCCCGCCCTGCTGCGCGCCGGCCGCTTCGACCGCCAGGTGCTGGTCGATCGCCCGGACCGCGTCGGCCGCGCGGCGATCCTGCGCGTGCATGCGAAGAAGATCCGGCTGGCACCCGACGTCGATCTCGACCAGGTGGCCGCGCTGACGGTCGGCCTGGCCGGAGCCGATCTGGCGAACGTCGTCAACGAGGCCGCCCTGGTCGCGACACGCCGTCGCGGCGATGCGGTGACCCTGGCCGACTTCACGCGGGCGATCGAGCGCATCGTCGCCGGCATCGAGAAGCCGCGCAGCCTGCTGGGCGCCGAGGAACGCCGCACTGTCGCCTACCACGAGCTCGGCCACGCGCTGACCGCGCTGGCGCTGCGCGGCACGGACCAGGTGCACAAGGTGTCGATCGTGCCGCGCGGCGTCGGCGCGCTCGGCTACACGCTGCAGCGGCCATCGGAGGATCGGCACCTGATGCGCCGCGGCGAGCTGGTCGCGCGGCTGGCCGTGCTGATGGGCGGCCGCGCGGCGGAGTCGCTGGTCTTCGGCGAGCCCTCGACGGGTGCCGCGGACGACATCGTGAAGGCCACCGACCTGGCACGCGACCTCGTGATGCGCTATGGCATGGACGACGAGCTCGGCCCGGTCGCCTACGCCGACGAGCGCCCGCGCTTCCTGCCGCTGCCCCTGGATGCCGGGACGTCGCCGGGCCTCGGCCCGCAGACCGCACAGGCCATCGATGCCGCGGTGCGCCGGCTGATCGAGGCGGCCGGCGCGCAGGCGCGCGAAGTCCTGGAGCTCAACCGCGCGCTGCTCGATCGCGCCGCCGCGGCGCTGCTGGAGCGGGAAACGCTCGACGAAGCGGAGCTCGCGGCGCTGGCCGCCGGCCTGCGGGCACCGAACACGCCGTAGCGCGCCGATCCGCGGTTCAGTGACGTGGCGGGCGACGGCTCGAGGGACGTGTCCGCCGCAGCGATTCAGCGCTGAGCGGTGCGCGCCGCGAGGTAGTCGAGCAGGCCGTCGAGGGAATCCACGCGCGCGTAGTCCGCCTCGGGCACGTCGACGCCCAGGCGCTCGTGCAGCTCGATGAGCAGCTGCAGGAAGTCGTAGGAGTCGAGGTCCAGCTGGGCGCGCAACGATCGCCGGGGCACCAGGTCGTCGATCCGGGCTTCCGGCGCGATGGCGGCGATGCTGTCGGCGAGCGTGGCGCGCAGCGCCGCGGTGTCGACAGGCGCGGCCGCTGCGCCGGACGGGTCTTGCGGCAGGGGAGCAGGGGTCACAGGTCCTCCGGATGGTCGAGGCGCTCGACGAGCGTGGCCAGGAAGCGGGCGCCGGTCGCGCCGTCGCTGACGCGGTGGTCGGCCGCCAGCGTCAGCTGCACGGTGCGCGCGGCGATCAGCCGGCCGTCCTGCACGATCGCGCGGCTGGCGATGCGGCCGGCACCGACGAGGGCCACCTGCGGCGGGTAGATCACGCCGTGCACGGCGTCCGCGCCCAGATCGCCCAGGTTGCTGACGCTGATCGTCGCCTCGCCGAGGTCCGAGCTGCGCAGCCGACCGCCGCGCGCCCGGGCGAGCACATCGTTTAGTGCCGCCATCAGCTGCGGCAGCGGCAGCCGGGCGGCGTCGTGCAGCGTCGGAATCACCAGCCCGCCGCGGCGCAGCGAGGTGACGACCGCCAGGTCCACCGTGGCGGACGGCTGGAAGCGGCCGCCGACGCATCGGCCGTTGAGCGTCGGCGCATCGGCCAGCGCCAGCGCCACGGCGCGCAGCAGCATCGCGGCGAACAGCATGCGCTCGGCCGGCGGCCGCGCGGCGTTGTAGCCCTCCAGCCAGCGCAGGGCCGGCTCCACCACCGCCTCGCGGGCCAGGTAGTAGTGCGGGATCTCGCGCTTGGAGCGCGCCATCGCCGCGGCGATGGCCTCGCGCATGGCCGACCCTTCGGAGGGCGCGCCGGCGGCGGGTGCCGCCGCCGCAGCGGACTCGATATCGGACAAGGTGAGCGGCCTGTCGCCGACGCGGGCGGCCAGCGCGTCGAGGTCGACGCCGAGCTCGCGCGCGCGCCGTCGCGCTGCCGGCGATGCACGCGGGCCACCGGCACGCTCGGGCGAGCCCGTGGGCGAGAGCGGGGGCCCGCCCGCGGGCGAGGGCGCTGCCGCTGCGTCCGGCGCCGGCGCCGTGGCGGTCGCGGCGGCCGGTGTCGATGGCGGTGCCGGCCCGGCGGCCGCGGGTGCGGCGTCGGCCAGCGTGCGCCAGTCCTCGTGCGCCTCGGCCAGCAGCGCCAGCGGGCTGCCCACCGGCAGGCGCTGCCCCGGTTCGGCGATCAGTCGCGCGACGGTGCCGTCCTGCCACACCTCGACGTCGATCGCGCCCTTCTGCGTCTCGACGACGCAGGCGATGTCGCCGCGCGCGACCGCCTGGCCCGGCTGCACGTTCCATTGCACGAACTCGGCGTCGTCCATGTCGGCGCCGAACGATGGCAGGCGCAGCTCGATCATCGCTGCACCAGCGCGTGCGCCGCCTCGACGATGCGCGCCACGTTCGGCAGCGCCGCCTCTTCCAGGTGCCTGGCGTACGGCATCGGCACCTCCACGCTGCACACCCGCGCGGGCGGTGCGTCCAGCTCGTAGAACGCGCCTTCGACCACGGAGGCGATGAGCTCGGCGGCCAGGCCGCAGGTCTTCCAGCCTTCGTCGACGACCAGCACGCGCCGGGTGCGCTGCACCGTGGCGGTGATCGCCGCGCGGTCCAGCGGACGCAGCACGCGCAGGTCGAGCACCTCGGCCTCGATGCCCTCGGCCGCCAGCTGCTGCGCCGCCTCCAGGCAGCGCGGCAGCGAGCCGCCGTAGGTGACGAGGCTCAGGTCGCGGCCGCTGCGGCGCAGCGCGGCGCGCTCGATGTCCACCGGCGGCGGCGGGTCCGGCAGCTCGTCCTCGGCGTTCAGCAGCAGTGCATGCTCGAAGATCACCACCGGATCCTCGCGCTGCAGCGCCGCCTGCAGCATGCCGCGCGCGTCGGCCACGGTGGCCGGCGCCAGCACGCGCAGGCCCGGCACGTGGGCGTACCAGACCTCCAGGCTGTGCGAGTGCTGGGCCGCCAGCTGGCGGCCGGCGCCGGTGCTCATGCGGATCACCAGCGGCACGTGCACCTGGCCGCCGGACATGTGGCGCAGCGTCGCGGCGTTGTTGACGATCTGGTCGAGCGCGAGCAGGCTGAAGTTGACGGTCATGACCTCGACGATCGGCCGCAGCCCGTTGATGGCCGCGCCGATGCCGCAGCCGACGAAGGCCGACTCGGACAACGGCGTGTCGCGGATGCGGTCCGGCCCGAACTCTTCCAGCAGGCCCTTGCTGACGGCGTAGCTGCCGCCATAACGTCCGACATCCTCGCCCATCAGGAAGACGCGGGCATCGGCGCCGAGCGCCGCGCGCAGGCCCTGGCGCAGCGCCTCGCGATAGCTGATGCGCGCGCTCATGCCGGTCTCCCCGATTCCGCCGTGACATCGGTCTCCAGCGCGTCGACAGGCTCCAGCGTGCCCGCCTCGGCATAGGCCACGGCCTCGGCCACCTCCCGCGCCACCTCGGCCTCCAGCGCCGGCTGGTCGAGCAGCCAGCCCTCGGCCTCGGCGTGGCGGGCCAGCGCGGCGATCGGGCAGCGCTGCTTCCACAGCTCGACCTCGTCGCGCGTGCGGTACAGCTCGGCGTCGTACATCGAGTGGGCGCGGAAGCGATAGGTGCGCAGCTCGAGGAACTGCGGACCGTCGCCGGCCCGGACCCGGGCCAGCGCGGCGCGCGTCGCGGCCCGCACCGCGGCGACATTCATGCCGTCGACGGCGATCGCGCCGATGCCGTAGCTGCGCGCCTTGGCGCACAGGTCGGTCGACGACTCCGAGCGGTCCAGCGCCGTGCCCATCGCGTACAGGTTGTTTTCGCAGACCAGCAGCAGCGGCAGCTGCCACAGCGCGGCGAGGTTCACGCTCTCGTGAAACTCGCCCTCGGCGACCGCGCCTTCGCCGAAGAAGCAGGCGGTGACGGCGTCGCTGCCGCGCATCCGATCGGCCAGCGCGAAGCCGGCGGCCATCGGCAGCGCGCCGGCGACGATGGCGTTGCCACCGAACAGCCGCCGCTCGGCATCGAACAGGTGCATCGAACCGCCGCGGCCGTGGCTGCAGCCTTCGCGGCGGCCGAACATCTCTGCCATCAGGGCGTTCATCGGCACGCCGCGGGCGAGCGCATGGCCGTGCTCGCGGTAGGTGGCCAGCAGGCTGTCGCCCGGGCGCAGCTCCGGCACCGCGCCGGCGCTGATCGCTTCCTGCCCGATGCACAGGTGCAGGAAGCCGCGGATCTTGCCGGTGCCGTAGAGCTCGGCGCAGGCCTCCTCGAAGCGACGGATGCGCAGCATCTGGTGCAGCGCGGCGCGTGCCTCGTCGGCATTCATCGTCGTCATGCCGCCTCCAGCGTCGAGGTGTCGCCTTCGGGCAGGCCGAGCTCGCGGGCGCGCAGCAGGCGCCGCATGATCTTGCCGCTGCGCGTGCGCGGCAGCGCCGGCGCGAAGGTGATCTCCTTGGGCGCCACCACGGCGCCCAGGCGCGTGCGGGCGAAGCCCAGCAGCTCGCGCCGCAGGGCCTCGGTCGGCTCGATGCCGGGGCGCAGCACGACGAAGGCCTTGACGATCTCGCCGACCGTCGGCTCGGGCCTGCCGATGACGCCGGCTTCGGCGACGGCGGCATGCTCCATCAGCGTCGACTCGACCTCGAACGGGCCGATGAAATGGCCGGAGGACTTGATCATGTCGTCGGCGCGGCCGACGAACCAGAAGTAGCCTTCGGCGTCGCGGCGCGCGAGATCGCCCGTCAGGTACCAGTCGCCGACGAAACACTTGCGGTAGCGCGCTTCGTCGTTCAGGTAGCCGCGGAACATCGACGGCCAGCCGCGCCGCAGCGCGAGCTCGCCTTCGGTCGAAGGATCGTCGATGAAGCGCAGGCTGCCGTCGGGCTGGCGCTGCACGATCGCGGCGTCGACCCCGGGCAGCGGCCGGCCCATCGAGCCCGGGCGGATCGGCAGCCCCGGGCGGTTGGCGATCATGATCGCGCCGGTCTCGGTCTGCCACCAGTTGTCGTGGATCGGCAGGCCGAAGGCCTCGCGGCCCCACTGCACCGCCTGCGGGTTCAGCGGCTCGCCGACGCTGGCGATGAAGCGCAGCGCCGGGCAGCGATGGGCCTGTGCCGCGGCCGCGCCGCCGCGCATCATCATGCGCACCGCGGTCGGCGCGGTGTACCAGACGTTGACGCCTTCGTCGGCGACGGTGCGGTACCAGCGCTCGGCGTCGAACTCGGCCTCGTCGATCACCAGCGTCGCGCCCAGCGCCAGCGGCGCGAGGATGCCGTAGGACGTGCCGGTGACCCAGCCGGGGTCGGCGGTGCACCAGTAGACGTCGCCCTTGCGCAGGTCGAGCGCGATACGCGCCGTCGCGACGTGCGCGACGATGGCCTCGTGCACGTGCTGCGCGCCCTTCGGCAGGCCCGTGGTGCCGCTGGTGAAGTGCAGCAGCGCCGGCGTCTGCGGATCGGTCGGCGCGATGCGGTAGTCCGGGCTCGCGGCGTCGAGCAGCGCACGCAGGTCCGCGGTGTCCGGTGGCAGCGGCTGGTCGTCGTCGGGGATCAGCAGCACATGGGCCAGCGCCGGCAGCGTGGCCCGAAGCGACGCCACCTTGCGGCGGTACAGCGAGGCGGTGGTCACCAGCAGGCGGGCCTGGCCGAGCCGCATCCGCGTGGCGATCGGCTCCGGCCCGAAGGCCGAGAACAGCGGCGTGACCACGCAGCGGTGCTTCAGCGCGCCGAGCATGGCGATCGGCAGCTCCGGCACGCGGCCGCAGAGCAGGAAGACGCCGTCGCCCGGCGCCAGGCCACGCGTCGATAACACGTTGGCAAAGCGGTTGCTTCGCTCGGCCAGCTCGGCATAGGTGATGTCGCGGCGGCGCCCGTCCTGGCCGAGCCAGCGCAGCGCGCAGCGCGTCGCGGCCGGGCCGGCGGCGGGGCGGTCGACGGCGAGGGCGGCGATGTTCAGCGGGCCGCCCGACGGGGCCAGGCCGAGCAGCGCCCGCGCCTGCAGCCAGGGGTGGATGTCCCCCGGTGCGGCCGCATCGAACGCCGCCAGGACCTCGTCGTCGCTCAGCTGGTGGAAGTCCGCGTAGTGGTCGCCGATGGCGATGAACGGCACCGGCTGCTCGAGACAGACGACCAGGTCCGCCTCGTGCCGCAGTTGTTCGACGGTGTCGACCGGGGCCACGGGGACCGCCACCACCAGCTGGGCCGCTCCCCGTTCGCGCAAGGCCCGCAGGGCCGCGCGCATCGTCGTGCCGGTGGCCAGGCCATCGTCCACCACGATCACGCATCGGCCGGCGACCGGCACGGCCGCGCGCCCGCCCAGATAGAGCGCGCGGCGCCGTGCCATCTCCTGCGTCGCCTCCTTCGTCTTCCAGTCGAGGAAGTCGCGGTCGACGCCGCCGTCGCTCAGCACCGCCTCGTTGACGACCACACCCGGTGGGGACCCCTCGACGACCGCGGCCAGCGCCAGCTCCGGCTGCCACGGCAGCCCGATCTTGCGCACCAGCAGCAGGTCGACCGGCGCCCGCAGGCGCGCAGCGATGGCGGCGCCTACCGGAACGCCGCCGCGCGGCAGTGCCAGCACCACGGGATCGGCCGCCAGCGGCATGGCCGCGAGGCGCTCGGCGAGCAACTGTCCGGCCTGCTGGCGGCCGGCGAACTGGACGCGGCCCGGCGCGGGGGCGGGCAAGGGGCTGTTCATGCGTGCAAGCTCCGTCGCATCAGATGCCGGCGATCGTCACGCGAGCTGCGAGGGGAGGCGTTGCGCGAGCGCAAAGCGGCCGGCGGGGGCGCCGCGGCCCGCATCGGCGATGGGCAGGTCACCCTGGTTCGGTCACTGTCCTTGTGCGCGAGCCTGGTGTTCGAACAGGCCTATGGCCCTGTCGAAGGCAACAGCGCGTCGCTGGCCCTGTTGTGCGCACCGCTGTCGTCTCTGGCGGGCATACCGATCCCGCAGTCGCTGGCCGTTGCCGGATCGGTCGGCCAGCATGGCCGCGTGCAGGCGGCCAGGCGGCGCGTGACCACGCGGCCTCCGCCGCCATCGATGGACAGCAGGATGCCGCCACGCGCATGCCGTTGGGCCGGGTGCACGCCGATCCGGAGACGGCCACTGTCCAGCATGGCACCGAGCAATGGCCTGATCGCCAGCAGCAACAGGTCTTCCACCGCTTCGCGCCGGCAGGCCGCCGGGGGACAGCCTGGCCCGATGTCGAGTGCCAGTTCGATGCGCTCGTCGAGCACCGCTCGCAGGGCGGGCGCAAGCTCCCGCACGGTCGCGGCGACGTCCGTTCCAGCCATGACGCCGACTGTAGGCACGGCGCCCCGTGCGCGCCATGCCGGACATTGGTAGGGCGGGCTACCGGATAACCGGTAGCGATCCGGGCCGGCTTCGAGGAGCCCCGCGGCGAACCAGTGGTGCTCAGGTGCGCAGGCGCTGAGCGAGTTCGTCGTCCGCCAGCGTGGTGTAGTCGGCCGCCACCGTGCGCAGGACCGACTTCAACGCTTGTGCTCCGAGATGGGCCTTCAGTTCGCCCAGGAACGGGTTCGACGCCACCAGCACCAGTCCGGCACAGCGCCCCGCCGCAACGCCGTCGTCCAGCACCGCGGCGACCTCCCGCGCGAAACGCTCGTGCTCGCGTTCTCGCACGTCGGTGCGTGGGATGTATTGGGCGCTACCCAGGCCATGGCCCGCACCGGAGACGCGACCCGCGCGGTCGTCGCCGAGCTCCACGCCTTTCTGCCGGCTCTGCGGGTGCACCAGATCGGCAACGTGCACGTACGGTTCCGCCCCGTCGGCGGCTTCGAGCACCCGGGCCCGCGCGGCATTGGCCACCACCAGCCAGTTCTTCATGGATCGACTCCTTCCCGGGTGGGCGACAACTCACTGGATGGGGATGGTCCGCGCACCGGCACCTTCGCGCTTGGGCAGCGTGAGCTTGAGCACGCCGTCCTCGAGCTTGGCGACGATGCCTTTCTGGTCGATCTCGCTGGCCAGCGAGAAGCCGCGCGACACGCTGCCCTGGTAGGTCTCCTTGACCAGCGTGCGGCCGGTCTTCTGCTCCTTCTCTTCCTTCTCGCGCCGGACCTCGGCGGCGATCGAGACGAAGTTGCCGTCGACGGTGACGCGGATGTCCTCCTTCTTGGCGCCGGGGATCTCGGCGCGCACCTGGTAGTCCTTGTCGTTCTCGGTGACATCGATCTTGATCTCGCCGGGCATGTCGGGCATGGCCAGCGGCCGCGACATGCGGCGGAAGAGCTCGGGGAAGAACTCGTCGAAACGCTCGAGGCGGGTCAATGCGCTCATGATGAAACTCCTGGCTTGCGATGTGATCGTTCCCGGCACGACCGCGTGCACGGGTGCCAAAAAGTCTAGGCACTGCATCTCGGGGCCGTTTGCGCAAACGCAATGCATGCCGCCGCGCGCCTCTCCGGCGTGCGTGTGCACCGTCTCCAGCATGCGACCAGGTCCGTAAGCAAGGGCGCTAAGGCAGGAAATCGGATGCGACATCGTTCGCCTCGTTGCTAGCGTACGATGTGAGCGTCAGTTCCGTGATCGCGAGATTTGCTCACAGGATCTGCTGCGAACGCGTATACTGCGCTGAGTAGTGGTGCACAAGACCGTCGTTTCGAGGTCGGTTCTGTTCTCCCGTCCGGTTCCGTGACGGGCTCTGTCTGGATTTCCCCCTTGGTGATCTCTTGCGTGTCTCTGCCACGCGTCAGCGTTTGCTGCGCGGTTCTTTCACCTTCAAAGGAAATCTTCATGTCCAACGACAACACCGAAGTCGGCACCGTCAAATGGTTCAACGATGGCAAGGGCTTCGGCTTCATCACGCCTGAAAAGGGCGGCAAGGACCTCTTCGCGCATTTCAAGGAAATCCGCGGTGATGGCTTCAAGAGCCTGACCGAAGGCCAGCGCGTCCAGTTCGAAGTCACTCAAGGCCAGAAGGGCCTGCAGGCATCGAACATCCGTCCGGTCTGACCGTTCGGTCTCTGTGACAGGAAAGCCGCGGTTCGCCGCGGTTTTTTTTTGGTACTGCTGGAACCACGATTCCCAGCCGTTGACCTTCGAACACGATCGCCTGCCGACCTGCTGCCCATGACGAACGCCGTCCAAATCGGACCTCTGCTGCTACCGCTTCAGCTGATCCTGGTCCTGGCCTCCGTGGGACTGGCCTTCGCTACGGGCCTGTGGCTCGGCAAGCGAGCCAGCGTCAAGGTCGAAGACGAGCTGTGGCTGGCCGTCCTGGTGTGCGTGCTGGCTGCGCGGCTGGCGTTCGTCTACGAGTATCGAGGGCTCTACCTCGCTTCGCCGTTGACGATCCTGGACCTCCGCGACGGCGGCTGGAACGCCCCGGCGGGCCTGGCGGGCGGCTGGCTGTTGGCATTCAGCCGCTGGCGCAAGCGCCCGGGCCTTGTGGTGCCGCTGCGAGCCGCGATGGCGGCGGGCACCGCGCTGTTCGTCGCCGGCACGGCGGCGCTTGTCCTTCACCCGGTCGATCGTGCGCTGCCCGATCTGAGCTTCAAGTCCCTCGATGGAACCGATGTCCGGCTGGACAGCTTTTCGGGCAAGCCCGTCGTGATCAACCTCTGGGCCACCTGGTGTCCGCCCTGCGTCCGCGAGATGCCCGTGCTGCAACAAGGCCAGCGGGACCGCCGCGACGTGACGTTCGTGTTCCTGAACCAGGGGGAAGACCCCGGCCACGTGAAGGCTTGGCTGCAACGGCAGGGGCTGGACCTCGAGAACGCCTTGACCGACCCGCTTCGCCAGGCCAGCGCAGCGTTCAAGCAGCAGGGTTATCCAACGACGCTGTTCTTCGACAGGCACGGAAAGCAGGTGGCCAGTCACATCGGCGCGCTCTCGACGGCCACGCTGGCGCAGCGACTGGAGCGGATAACGGGGCCCCACTGACTTGGCCTTCCCCTTGGCTTTCCCAAGCCCGAAAAGAACAGGGGCCGCACACTGGCGGCCCCTGGAATGTCTGGTGGAGACGAGGAGGATCGAACTCCCGACCTTCGCATTGCGAACGCGACGCTCTCCCAGCTGAGCTACGTCCCCAGAAGCTGGGCATTCTAGCAATACTTTGAGCCTTCCCCGCCGCACGGCGCGCGCGATAGAAAGCGGCCTCGCCGCAAGGCGCCACGAACGATCGGAACACCTCGATGGCGACAGCCGCAGTGCAGCAGGAACCGGCCTGGTACGAGGCCCAGTACAACAACCGGGCCCGCGTGCCCGAGCACGGCGCGGTGCTCGCGCGCTGGACGGAGGCGTCGCGCCTGGCGCGCGAGGGCCTGCGCCACGCGCTCGACCTGCCGTACGGCGACAGCGCGGCCGAGCGGCTCGATGTCTTCGCCGCCGAGCGACCCGGCTCGCCGGTGCTCGTCTTCATTCATGGCGGCTGGTGGCGCGCGCTGGACAAGGCCGACCATTCCTTCGTCGCGCCGGCCTACGTGAAGGCCGGCGCGATGGTCGTGGTGCCGAACTACGGCCTGTGCCCGGCGGTCACCATCGAGGACATCGCGCTGCAGATGACGCGCGCGCTGGAATGGACCTGGCGCCACGCGGCCGAGCACGGCGGCGATCCGTCGCGCATCGTCGTCGCCGGGCATTCGGCCGGTGGTCATCTTGCGGCGATGCTGCTGGCCTGCCGCTGGAAGACCGTCGCCGAAGACCTGCCGCCGCGCCTGGTGACCGGCGCGCTGTCGATCTCCGGCGTGTTCGACCTCGACCCGATCCGCCAGGCGCCGTTCCTGCAGGCCGACCTGCAGCTGACGCCGGCGAGCGTGAAGCGCCTGAGCCCGGCCTTCTTCCCGCGGCCGCGCGGGCCGCTGTACGCAGTGGTCGGCGGGCAGGAAAGCGACGAGCACCTGCGGCAGAACCGCCTGATCCGCGACCAGTGGGGCCCGAGCACGGTGCCGGTGTGCGAGACGGTCGTCGGCAAGAACCACTTCGACGTGCTGCACGAATTCGTCGACCCGGCGGCGCGATTGCATGCACTGGGATTGAGGTTGCTCGGCCTCGGTTGACAGCCCGGTCGCCGAGGCACAGACTCTGTGCCAGCTATGGGTAACTACTTATTCATAGTCATCGGCTATACATTGAATAGAAGCGATGTATTGGCTGCAGCGCATCCCGTTTGGTAGCGTTGATTCGTGCCGCCCGAACAGAGGCGGACGCCGACCCACTTTCCAGAGGAGCCTCCCATGAGCCTGAAGGGATCCAAGACCGAGCAGAACCTGAAGGACGCGTTCGCCGGTGAGTCGCAAGCCAACCGTCGCTACCTGTACTTCGCGAACAAGGCGGACATCGAAGGCCAGAACGACGTTGCCGCGCTGTTCCGCTCCACCGCCGAAGGCGAGACCGGCCATGCGCACGGCCACCTCGAGTTCCTCGAGGCCGTGGGCGATCCGGCCACCGGCCTGCCGATCGGCCCCACCCGCGACAACCTGAAGGCCGCCGTCGCCGGCGAGACGCACGAGTACACCGACATGTACCCGGGCATGGCCCGCACCGCGCGCGAAGAGGGCCACGACGAGATCGCCGACTGGTTCGAGACGCTGGCCAAGGCCGAGCGATCGCATGCCAACCGCTACCAGAAGGCACTCGATCAGCTGGTCGACTGACCTCCGCGACGCACGATGATCACAAGGGGCTTCGCGGCCCCTTGTGTGCTTCCGAAGCTCCCCGACGCCAGCCAAAGGCCAGCCCATGCGCGAAGGCAACCTCGAAGCCCCGACCCGGCATCCGATCGACTGGAAGAACCCGCTCTTCTACGACCGCGACGACTGCAACCGCGAGCTCGAGCGCGTGTTCGACATCTGCCACGGCTGCCGCCGCTGCGTGAGCCTGTGCCAGAGCTTCCCGACGCTGTTCGACCTGGTCGATGCCACCGAGGACGGCGAGGTGCACGGCGTCGCGAAGGCCGACTACGGCCAGGTGGTCGACCAGTGCTACCTGTGCGACCTGTGCTACATGACGAAGTGCCCGTACGTGCCGCCGCACCCGTGGAACCTGGACTTCCCGCACCTGATGCTGCGGGCCAAGGCGATCAAGCACAGCCAGGGGCTGGTCGGCCCCGGCGAGCAGTTCCTCGCGTCGACCGACGTGCACGGCAGCTTCGCCGGCATCCCGGTGGTGGTGCAGGCGGTCAACGCCGTCAATCGCGCGAAGGTCACGCGCAATGCGCTCGACAGCCTGCTCGGCGTGCACCCGGATGCCTGGATGCCCGAGCTGGCGACCAAGCGCTTCCGCTGGTCGGCGCCGAAGCAGGGCACCGCGACCGACGTCAGGGACGGCGAGCGCACGCCGGGCCGCGTGGTGATCTTCGCGACCTGCTACGTCAACTACAACGAGCCCGGCATCGGCCATGACCTGCTGAAGGTGCTCGAGCACAACGCGATTCCCTACGTGATCGTCGAGAAGGAATCGTGCTGCGGCATGCCCAAGCTCGAGCTCGGCGACCTGCCCGCGGTCGAACGCCACAAGAACGCCAACATCCCGGTGCTCGCGAAGTACGCGAAGGACGGCTTCGCGATCCTCTCGGCGATTCCCAGCTGCACGCTGATGTTCAAGCAGGAGCTGCCGCTGATGTTCCCCGACGAAGCCGACGTGCAGCTCGTCAAGGACGCCTTCTACGACCCCTTCGAGTACCTCGTCGCGCGGCAGAAGGACGGCCTGCTGAAGACCGACTTCAAGCGCGATCTCGGCAAGGTCAGCTACCACATCCCCTGCCACGGCCGGGTGCAGAAGATCGGCCGCAAGACCGAGGAGATGTTCAAGCTGATCGGCCAGCAGGTGAAGGTGCAGCTGAACACGGTGGAGCGCTGCTCCGGCCATGCCGGCACCTACGGCGTGAAGACGCCGACGCATCCGGTGGCGATGAAGATCGGCAAGCCGGTGTTCAAGGCGATGGCCAAGGACGAGCCCGACTTCATCAGCAGCGACTGTGCGCTGGCCGGCCACCACATCGCGCAGGGCATGAGCGAAGCGGGCACGCCGCCGAAGGCGCTGCAGCACCCGCTGAGCCTGCTGCGCTACGCCTACGGACTGGAGTGAACACGATGGCCACCATCACCCCCGACACCCTGATGACGCTGGAGGCCTATGCGAAGTACCGCAAGGCCCACAAGCCCGAGATCATCGCGCACCGCCGGCTGCGCAGCGTCTCGCTCGGCGAGCATGTGCTGCTGCAGTTCGAGGACGAGCAGACCGTCCGCTACCAGATCCAGGAGATGCTGCGCATCGAGAAGATCTTCGAGGAGGACGGCATCCAGGCCGAGATCGACGCCTACGCGCCGCTGATTCCCGACGGCACCAACTGGAAGGCGACGATGCTGCTGGAGTATCCCGACCCGAACGAGCGCAAGCGCGAGCTCGCGCGGCTGATCGGCGTGGAGGACCGCATGTTCGTCGAGGTCGAAGGGCATGAGCGTGTCTACGCGATCGCCGACGAGGACCTCGAGCGCGAGAACGCCGAGAAGACCTCGTCGGTGCACTTCGTGCGCTTCGAGCTGACCGCGGCGGCGCGGGACGCGGTGCGCGCCGGGGCCTCGGTGAAGCTCGGCTGCGACCACAAGCACTACCCGGCGCACGTGCACATCGCGCCGGAGACGCTGGCCAGCCTGGCGGGCGACCTGCGCTGATTGAACGTCAGGCCGCCGCCGGCGCGGCCGCGCCGCGCCGCATCTGCCACAGCCCCTCGGCGCTGTAGACCACCAGCGCCGACCAGATCAGCGCGAAGCCGATGCCGCGCGCCGGATCGAACGGCTCCTTGTAGAGGAAGACGCCGAGCAGGAACTGGATCGACGGGCCCAGGTACTGCAGCAGCCCCAGCGTCGCCAGCGTCACGCGGCGCGCGCCGTACGCGAACAGCAGCAGCGGAATCGCCGTCAGCGGGCCGGCCAGCAGCAGCCAGCCGTCGAGCGCGACGTCGCCTTGCGCGAAGCGGCCGGCGCCATCGAAACCCCCCAGCGCGAACCAGCCGAGCAGCGCAATCATCAGCGGCGCCATCACCAGCGTTTCCAATGTCAGGCCCTCGATCGCGCCCAGCGGCGCCGTCTTGCGCAGCAGGCCATAACAGCCGAAGCTCGCGGCCAGGACCAGCGCGATCCACGGCAGGTTGCCGGCGCCGATCGTCAGCCAGAGCACGCCGATCGCCGCGATGGCCACCGCCGCCCACTGGCCCCGCCGCGGCCGCTCGTGCAGCACGAGGTAGCCGAGCATCACGTTCACCAGCGGGTTGATGAAGTAGCCCAGGCTGGCATCGAGCACGCGCCCATGGTTCACCGCCCAGACGTAGACCAGCCAGTTGGCCGACAGCAGCAGCGCGCTGAGCGCGAAGACGCCCAGCGTACGCGGCTGGCGCAGCACGTCGCGCAGCCAGGCGAAGCGCCGCATCGCCGCCAGCAGCGCCAGCATGAAGACCAGGCACCACACCGAGCGGTGCGCGACGATCTCCAGCGCCGGCACCGCTTCGATCTGCTTGATGTACAGCGGGAACAGCCCCCACAGGATGTAGGCGAGGGCGGCGGCGGGCACTCCGGAGCTGATGCGCAAGGGGCTCTCTGGTGGACGAGGGGAAAGGGGCGCATTGTCACAGCGCCCATCCGCTCGACGACGGAACGCACGCCGGTGGCCCGCACCGCCATGGGGCTGTTGCGCCGTCGTCGCATTACAGTCGGCGCATGCCCGTCGTGCGGTTCACGCCCCAGCTGAAGCGCTTCATCGACACGCCCGAGGTCGAGACCGGCGCGGCGACGCTGCGTGCTGCGCTCGACGCGGTGTTCGAGGGCCACCCGCGCCTGCGCGGCTATGTGCTCGACGAGCAGGGCCACCTGCGCGCGAACGTCGTGGTCTTCATCGACGGCCGCCGCGTGCTCGACCGCGTGTCGCTGGACGATGCGCTGCAGCCGGACAGCCAGGTCTACGTGCTGCAGGCCCTGTCCGGCGGCTGACCCGGCTCCGTTCCAAGCCCCTCCTCAGGAAGGACCCATCGCATGTCGCAACGCGCCTGGATCGCCACCCGCAAGGGCCTGCTCGAACTGCACCGCGACGGTCCGCGCTGGGCCATCGCTCGCGAACACTTCCTCGGCGAGCCGGTGTCGATGCTGCTGCCGCCGCAAGGGGGTTCGGGTTCGGATGGCCGCATGATGGCCGCGCTCAACCTCGGTCACTTCGGCACCAAGGTGCAGGTGTCGGGCGATGCCGGTCGCGAATGGGCCGAGGTCGCGGCGCCGGCCTATCCGCCGCAGCCCGAGGGCGCGCAAGGGCCCGCGTGGAAGCTGCAGCAGATCTGGTCGCTGGAGAACATCGGCGGCACGCTGTGGGCCGGCACGATCCCGGGCGGCCTGTTCCGCTCGACGGACTTCGGCGCCAGCTGGCAGCTCGACGAGACGCTGTGGCACAAGCCCGAGCGCCTGGGCTGGTTCGGCGGCGGCTATGACGCGCCCGGCATCCACTCGATCTGCGCCCATCCGCAGCGCGCCGGCGAGGTGCTGCTGGGCATCAGCTGCGGCGGCGCGTGGATCACGCGCGACAACGGCGCGAGCTGGGCCCTGAGCGCGCGCGGCATGCGTGCCGACTTCATGCCGCCGGAGCAGGCCGGCGAGCAGAACACGCAGGACCCGCACCGCATCGTGCGTTGCGCGGCGCAGCCCGAGGTGCTCTGGTGCCAGCACCACTGCGGCATCTGGCGCTCGATCGACGACGGTGCGACCTGGACCGAGGTGAAGGGCGCGCCGCTGTCGAGCTTCGGCTTCGCGGTCGGCGTGCATCCGGCCGATGCGGACACCGCGTGGTTCGTGCCCGGCGTGGCCGACCAGCGTCGCATCCCGGTGAATGGGGCGCTGGTGGTCAACCGCACGCAGGACGGCGGCCGGACCTTCGAGACCCTGCGCGAAGGCCTGCCGCAGCAGGGCTGCTACGACCTGGTCTACCGGCACGGGCTCGCGGTGTCCGACGACGGCCGCTCGCTGATGATCGGCAGCACCACCGGCGGGCTGTGGGCCAGCGACGACGGCGGCGAACGCTGGACGACGGTGTCGACGACGCTGCCGCCGATCTACGCGGTGCGCTTCGGCTGATGGCGCGCTACGCGCCGGCCAGCGCGTCGACGTAGAACCAGCGGCCGCCTTCGCGCACGAAGTGGCTGGTCTCGTGCAGCCGGTGCGCGCGGCCGCCCTGCTTGCTGCGGGCAACGAACTCGACGATGGCCGTGTCGCCGTCCGGCCGGTGGCGCCTGACCTCCAGCCCGAGCCAGCGCAGGCCGGGCTCGAGCTCGAGTGTCGGCGGCCGCGTCGATGGATGCCAGGTGTCGAGCAGGTAGGCGGGCAGCCCGCGCACGAAGGCGCTGTAGCGCGAGCGCATCAGGCTCTCCGCATCCGGCGCCTGCAGGTGCTGCGCACCGGCATGCCAGCGGCCGCAGCAGTCGGTGTAGGCCGCGGGCCGGCCGCAGGGGCAGGGTGAGGGATCGTGCTCAGCCGCCGCCGGGCCGCCCCAAGGCGGCTGACGCCCCCCCGGGGGGCAGGAGCGAAGCGACGTGGGGGTCCACTTAACCAAGCTCGCGCTCCCAGACCTCGGCGACGAGGTCGTGGCCGAAGCTGTGGTGCGGTTCGCTGCCGGTGAGCCGGTAGCCGGCCTTGGCGTAGATCGCCCGCGCGGCCGTCAGGTTGTCCTGCGTCCACAGGCGGATGCGGCGGTAGCCGGCCTGGCGCGCGAAGCGCTCGCACTCGGCGACCAGCCGCGCACCGACGCCCATGCCGCGCGCCGACGGCTCGACCAGCAGCAGCCGCAGCTGCGCGACGCCGGGCTCCGGTTCGCCGACGTCGTCCTTGCGCGCCTGCACCAGGACCACGCAGCCGATGTTCTCGCCCTGGCCGCCCGCCAGCGGGCGTTCGGCGATCCAGCAGGCTTCGCGTTTCGCATCGAAGCGTTCGATGAACTGCGCGGCGATGCGCGCGACCAGCGCCTCGAACTGCAGGTTCCACTGGTACTCGTCGGCATAGATCGCGCCGTGGCGCGAGATCAGCCAGCCGATGTCGCCGGGACGGTGCGCGCGCAGCAGGTAGGGCGCGCGCTCGGCCGGGCGCGCGCCGAGCAGGCCTTCGATGGTCTGCATCGCCTGCAGCAGCCGGCGCTGGTCGGCCTCCGGCAGTGTCGCCAGCAGGTCGTTCATCTGCGCCTGCGAGCGCGTGTCCAGCGGTGCGAAGGCGCGGCGGCCGGCGGCGGTCAGCGACAGCAGCTGCTGCCGGGCGTCGCCCTCGGCCGCCTGCGTGCGCAGCAGCTTGCGTGCCTTCATGCCCTTGAGCAGGCGGCTGAGGTAGCCGGGATCGAGCTCGAGCTCGCGCGCCAGCGCCGCGGCGCTAGCGCCCCGCGAGCCGTCCGGCAGGTGGGCCAGTTCCCACAGCACGCGCGACTCGGCCAGCCCGAAGCCGGTGCCGAGCAGGCGCTCGTGCAGCACGCCGATGCGGCGGGTGTAGAAGCGGTTGAAGCCGCGCAGTGCAGCGATACGGTCGGCGGGCTGCGTCGCCGCGGAGGCCGGGGTGTTCATGCGACGCATTGTCAACAATATGATTGCCAAAGGCAATCATCTGGTCCTGTGGCGCGGCTGCAGACCCGGTGGCTACACTGGTCCGCCATCAGGGCGACGGCCCGCTGACGGAGATCACGATGCTCGACCCGCAAGCCCGCGCGCTGCTCGCGCTGATCGCCGAACGCGCCATCCCGCCCACGCACACGCTGACGCCCGACGAGGCGCGCCGCGCCTACCGCGAACGCCGCTTCTTCACGCAGCCCGCGCCGCTGGTGCTGGCCGACGTGCGCGACCTGGCCGCGCCGGGTCCCGCCGGTCCGGTGCCGCTACGGCTGTACCGGCCCGAGGGCCTGCCGGCGCTGGCGCCGGTGCTCGTCTACTACCACGGCGGTGGCTGGACCATCGGCGACCTCGATACGCACGACGTGCTGTGCCGCGAGCTGGCGCAGGGCGGCGACTGCGCGGTGGTGGCCGTCGACTACCGGCTCGGGCCCGAGCACCGCTTCCCGGCCGCCGTCGACGACGCGGTCGCCGCGACCCGCTGGCTGCAGACGCAGGCCGAGTCGCTGGGCCTCGACGCACGGCGGCTGGCGATCGGCGGCGACAGCGCCGGCGGCAACCTGGCCGCGGTGGTCGCGCTGTCGCTGCGCGACGGTGGCGGCGACGCCCCGGCCCCGCGGCTGCAACTGCTGATCTATCCGGCGACCGACCAGCGCGCCGGCTCGCCGTCCCACACCGCCAACGGCGAGGGCTACCTGCTGACGCGCGACTCGGTCGACTACTTCCGCGGCCACTACCTCGAGCAGGCGCAGTGGTCCGACTGGCGGGCGTCGCCGCTGCTGCATCCGGACCTGTCGAAGCTGCCGCCGGCGCTGGTGCTGACCGCCGGCTACGACCCGCTGCGCGACGAGGGCCGCCAGTACGCCGACGCGCTGTCGGCGGCCGGCACGCCGGCGCAGTACATCTGCTTCGAACGCCAGATCCACGGCTTCATCACGATGGGCCGCGTCATCGAGGAAGCCCGCACGGCCGTTGACCTGTGCAGCGCCACGCTGCGCCGTTACCTCGGGTGACACCGGCTGCGGGGCGCCGAAGACCGCTGCCTACAATGCCCGGCGACGGAACCACCGGGTCGCCTCCGACTCCATTCCCCCCGATGCGCCTCCAACGACGACGATTCAACGCGGCTCTGGCAGCCGGTTTCGGCCTGCCGCTGTCGACGGCCGCGCTCGCGCAGTTTCGCGTCGAGATCTCCGGCATCGGCGCGACGCAGCTGCCGGTGGCCATCACGCGTTTCCGCGACGAGGACCGCAGCGGCCAGCCGATCTCGCTGATCGTGCGCGCCGACCTGGAACGCAGCGGCCAGTTCCGCATCGTGGATTCGAGCGGTGCGCTCGACGAGCGCAGCGCGCCCGAGTTCGCCGACTGGCGCGGCCGCGCGGCCGATGCGCTGGTCGCCGGCTCGGTCACCCGGCTGCCGGACGGCCGCTTCGACATCCGCTTCAAGCTCTGGGACGTCGTCAAGGGCCAGGAGCTGATGGGCCAGGCCTATGCGGTGACCGCGGCCGACCTGCGCCTGACCGCGCATCGCATCGCCGACGCGATCCACGAGAAGCTCACCGGCGAGCGCGGCGTCAATGCCACGCGCATCGCCTACGTCACCAAGGCCGGCGGCCGCTACACGCTGCACATCACCGATGCCGATGGCGAGGGCGGCCAGGTGGCGCTGACCAGCCCGCATTCGATCATCTCGCCAGCCTGGTCGCCGGACGGCCGCAGGCTGGCCTACGTCTCGTTCGAGACCGGCAAGGCCGTGGTCATGGTGCAGGACGTGCAGACCGGCGACCGGCGCGCGCTGGCCAGCTTCCGCGGCTCGAACAGCGCGCCGGCGTGGTCGCCCGACGGCAAGCGCCTGGCCGTGACGCTGTCGCGCGACCGCATCTCGCAGCTGTACATGATGGACGCCGAAGGCGGCGAGCCGCGGCGCCTGACGACCACCAGCGCCATCGACACCGAGGCGGTGTTCGCGCCCGACGGCCAGACGATCTACTTCGTCAGCGACCGCGGCGGCAGCCCGCAGATCTACCGCATGTCCGCCAACGGCGGCAATGCCGACCGCGTGACCTTCGGCGGCAGCTACAACATCAGCCCCGCCGTCAGTCCCGACGGGCGCACGCTGGCCTATGTGGCGCGCGACAACGGCAACAGCTTCCGCGTGATGACGCTCGACCTCGGCGGCGGTGCCGCACCGGCGTCGGTCAGCGATACCACCGACGACGAGAGCCCCAGCTTCGCGCCGAACGGCCGCCTGCTGATGTACGCCACCCGGGCGCAGGGGCGCGACGTGTTGATGACCACCACCCTGGATGGCAAGATTCGCACGCGCTTGTTGTCGACCGGTGTCGATGTCCGCGAGCCCGCCTGGGGCCCCTTCAGCCGCTGACCCGCCACACCGCCCACCGGATTCACCGACCCATAGCCAAGGAGCAGTTCACGATGCATGTCCTCCGCACCACGATCCTGTGCGCCGCCGTCGCCACCTTCCTGGCGGGCTGCGGCTCCAACGTCAAGCTCGACGAACAGGCGCCGGTCGAGTCGCGCACCGGCAGCAGCACGACCTCGAGCACCAATACCCGCCCCGGCACGAGCGGACCTGCGGGCTCGTCGAGCGTGGCGCCGGTGGCCATCGCGGGGGGCTCCGCGACCAGCGCGGGCCTCGGCCGCATCGTCTACTTCGACTTCGACAGCTTCATCGTCAAGGAAGACTTCCGCGGCATGATCGAGTCGCATGCCAAGGTGCTGTCGACCAACAAGGGCAAGCGCATGCTGATCGAGGGCCACACCGACGAGCGCGGCGGCCGCGAGTACAACCTGGCGCTGGGCCAGAAACGCGCCGAGGCGGTGGCCAAGTCGCTGGCGCTGCTGGGCGCGACGGATGCGCAGCTGGAGGCGGTGAGCTTCGGCAAGGAGCGTCCGGTGGCCGAAGGCCACGATGAATCGGCCTGGGCCAAGAACCGCCGCGCCGAGCTGAAGGACCGTTGACGTGACCGGGTGCTACGCGCGTGGCCGGGCCGGCCGGTTCGGCCGCGCGCTGCTGCCGCTGGCCGTGGCGGCCGGCCTGTGCGGCGCGGCCGGCGGTGCGCGGGCAGGCCTGTTCGACGACGACGAGGCGCGCAAGGCGATTCTTGACCTGCGCGCCCGCATCCAGGCCAGCGACGACGCCTCAAAGGCCCGCAGCGCCGAGCTGGCGGCCAGCCAGGCGCAGGCGCTCGAGCAGCTGCGCCGCAGCCTCGTCGAGCTCAATACGCTGATCGAGGCGCAGCGCGCGGAGCTCGCGCGCCTGCGCGGCGTGCAGGAGCAGATGCAGCGCGACGTCGCCGAGCTGCAGAAGCAGCAGCGCGAACGCGTCGGCGTCGTCGAGGAGCGGCTGCGCAAGCTCGAGCCGCAGCAGGTGTCCGTCGACGGCAAGGAGTTCATGGTCGAGCCCGACGAGCGTCGCATGTACGACGAGGCCGTCAACGTGCTGCGCGGCGGCGACTTCGACAAGTCCGCGGTCGCGCTGGCCGCGTTCATCCGCCGTTATCCGGCCAGCGGCTACCTGGACTCCGCGCGCTTCTGGCTGGGCAACGCCCTGTACGGCAAGCGCGACTACAAGGAAGCCATCGCCGTCTTCCGCGCGATGATCTCCTCGTCGCCGGACCATCCGCGCGCCGCCGAGGCGCTGCTGGCGGTCGCGAACTGCCAGGTCGAGATGAAGGACGTGCGCGGGGCGCGCCGCACGCTGGACGATCTTCTGAAGAGTTATCCGAAGTCGGAAGCCGCCGCCGCCGGCCGTGAGCGCCTCGGGTCCCTGAAGGGTTGATGCCGGTGAGGTTCGAATGAGCGATGCCGAGCTGCTGTCGCTCGGCACCAAGGTGCTGTGGGCGGCGTTTGCACTGGGCGTGTTGTTCGGCGCGATCGCGCAGCGCACGCACTTCTGCACGATGGGCGCGGTGGCCGACATCGTCAACATCGGCGACTGGTCGCGCATGCGCATGTGGGTGCTGGCCATCGCCGTCGCGATGCTGGGCTTCAATGCGATGGTCGCGCTGGGCTGGCTGCGTGCGGCCGACAGCCTCTACGCGCCGCCCGCCTGGCTGTGGCTGTCGCAGGTCGTTGGCGGGCTGATGTTCGGCTTCGGGATGGTGCTGGCATCGGGCTGCGGCAGCAAGACGCTGGTGCGCATCGGCGGCGGGAACCTGAAGTCGCTGATGGTGTTCATCGTGCTGGCGGTCGCGGCCTTCGCGACGCTGAAGGGCATCACCGCCGTCCTGCGCGTCAATACCGTCGACGCCGTGCGCGTGAACCTGCCAGCGGCGGGGCAGGACCTGCCGTCGCTCGCCGCGGCGGCCTTCGGCGGCAGCGCGGCGGGTTACGCCGGCTGGCTGGGCCTGGTCATCGGCGCCGCGCTGATGGCGTGGGTGCTGCTGCGGCGCGAAGGCCGCAGCGCCGACGTGCTGCTGGGCGGCCTGGGCATCGGCGGGGTGGTCGTGGCCGCGTGGTGGGTGTCGGGCCGGCTGGGCTTCGTGCCTGAACACCCGCAGACGCTGGAGCCGATCTTCCTCGCCACCAACTCCGGCCGCATGGAGGCCTTCAGCTTCGTCGCACCGCTGGCCTACAGCGTCGACTGGCTGATGTTCTTCAGCGACAAGAGCAAGCTGCTGACGCAGGGCATCGTGATCGTCGCCGGCGTCGTGCTCGGCAGCGCCGCGGCCGCGCTCGCCGGCCGCTCCTTTCAGTGGGAAGGTTTCCGCGGCGTCGAGGACACCGCGAACCACGTGGTCGGCGCCTTGCTGATGGGCATCGGCGGCGTCACCGCGCTGGGCTGCACGATCGGCCAGGGCCTGTCGGGCGTGTCGACGCTGTCGATCGGCAGCTTCGTCGCGCTGGCCTCGATCATCGCCGGCGCGGTCGCCGCGCTGCGCTGGCAGGTCTGGCGCATCGAGCGCCAGGTCTGAGCGGGTGATGGGCGCCGGACTTGCGGTCACCGACGAGGCCGACCTCGAGCGCCGCTTCGGCGGCCTGCGGCGCTTGTACGGCGAAGCAGGTTATGCCCGCGTGCGCGCGGGCCGCTTCGCGGTGATCGGCCTCGGCGGCGTCGGCTCGTGGGCGGTCGAGGCGCTGGCGCGCAGCGGCGTTGCCGAGCTCACGCTGATCGACCTCGACCACGTCGCGGAGTCGAACGTCAACCGCCAGGTGCAGGCGCTCGGCAGCACGCTGGGCATGGCCAAGGCCGAGGCGCTGAAGCGGCGCATCGCCGACATCCACCCCGGCTGCGTCGTGCGCGCGGTGGAGGAGTTCGCGAGCTCGGACAACTGGCCGGCGCTGCTGCCCGCGCCCGTCGACGGCGTGTTCGATGCCTGCGACCAGGGCCACGCCAAGGTCGCGATGGCGGCCTGGGCGCTGCGCGAACGCGGCGTCGCCTATGTCTGTGCCGGCGCGGCCGGCGGCAAGCAGGCCGCGCAGCGCGTGGAAGTGGCCGACCTCGCCGAGACGACGCACGACCCGCTGCTCGCGACGCTGCGTCAGCGCCTGCGCAAGCAGGGCGCGCCGCGCACCGGCCGCATCGGCCTCGCCTGCGTGTTCTCGCGCGAGGACGTGCGTGCACCCGCCGACGCCAGCTGCGAGATCGGCGCCGGCGACGGCAGCCTCAACTGCCACGGCTACGGCTCCAGCGTGATGGTCACCGCGACCTTCGGGCTCGTCGCGGCGGGTGAACTGCTGCGCCAATGCATCGACCGGGCGCGCAGGGCTTGAGCTCGAAGAATTGCATGCTAGAATGTCGTGCTCTACCGCTCGCAAGGCAAAGAATGAAAGTTCAGCGCCCAGCGCAGCGACCGGGTTGTTAGCTCAGTCGGTAGAGCAGCGGACTTTTAATCCGTTGGTCGCAGGTTCGAATCCTGCACAACCCACCAACCGTGCCACGGTACAGTTGGAAAGAATTCAGGGCTCTTAGCTCAGTTGGTAGAGCAGCGGACTCTTAATCCGTTGGTCGTAGGTTCGAATCCTACAGGGCCCACCAACAATGACGACCCAGCCGCGCAAGTGGCTGGGTCGTTGTCATTTCAGCGCCCGGATACGCGCGGCCACGCGTCCTTTGGGAGCTAGAGCCGCTCCGGCCGATGCCCGCCATGGGCGGCCGGTCGGCTCCGCTCGTGTGCTGCCGCCGGCTTCACCGTGCTGCCGCCGGCTTGACCGTGGCGGCGCCCCGGCGCCCCGGGGCCTGGCCGGCTGCGCGCCGCGGGGTCGTTCTGCGCGGACAATGTGAAGACACTCGGCACGGAACCAGGCCGCCGCTGCGGCCGTCCTCTCCCGTGCCGCCAGGAGGTTCGACATGGGTCTGCCTTCCCCGGATGTTCTTCCTCCGGCATCCGCTGCCGCATCCCCGATCGTCGTGGCGACCGATTTTTCGGCGCACGCGCGGCATGCCGCGTGGCGCGCGGCGCTGCAGGCGCGTGCCGTCGGCGCGCCGCTGGCGCTGGTGCACACCGTCACCGGGTCGGCGCTCTCCGACCTGCGCAGGGGGCTGCCCGGCGGGGAGGAGGCGGTGCGTGCGCTGGAGGACGATGCGCGCGCCCAACTGCAGTCGGCGGCCGACGCTGTCGCCCAGCGCCACGGTGTCGCCGTGCAGCAGCACCTCACCTTCGGGCACCCGGTGGAGCAGGTACCGCGGCTGGCGGAGGAACTGCAGGCGATGCTGGTCGTCACCGGCACGCGCGGCGCCGGCTTCTCGCGGGGCGTGGTGATCGGCGCGACGGCCGAACGCATCGCCAAGCGTACGGCGATCCCCGTGCTGATGGTGCGGCAGCAACCGCACGAGCCGTACCGGCGCGTGCTGGTGCCGGTCGATCTTTCGCCGTGGAGCGTCGGCGCCATCACGTTGGCCCGCAGGGTGGCGCCGGGTGCGCCGCTGGTGCTGCTGCACGTGATCCAGGTGCCTTACGAGGGACGCATGCGGCTGGCCGGCGTGGCCGACGACGCGGTGCAGCGCTACCGGGAGAACGCCCGCCAGGAGGCCGGGCAGCGCCTGGCGGGCCTGGCCCGCGAAGCCGGCCTGCGCGCGGACGAACACACGGTGAGCATTGCCGCCGATGCCGATCCCTGGATGATGATCGTGCGCGCCGAGGTCGAGCACGACTGCGACCTCGTCGTGATGGGCCGGCAGGGCCGCCATGCACTGGAGGAACTGATGCTCGGAAGCACCACGCGCATGGTGTCCGCCGAAGGTACGGCCGACCTGCTGATCTCGATCCACCGCTCGACCTGAGCCGGGCAGGCCGCCTGCATCAAGCCGGCGGCAGCAGGGCGCCAGCCCGGCCGGCGCTGCCTAGAACCGATGCCGGATTCCCGTCTCGTAGCCCCGGGACGTGCCTCCTGCGGCCATGCCGGCCAGCCCGTCGCTGATGACGTAGCGTGCCGCGCCCTCGTTCTTCACCTGCGCCGCGGTGGCGTAGACGGCCGTGCGCTTCGACAGGTTGTAGAGATACCCCAGGCCGAGCTGGCGCGCGTCGTTGCGGTCGATGATCGTCTGTCCCACCCGACCCGACAGGTCGGCGCGAAGCCACGAGGCCTTCACCTCGTGCAGGCCCCAGGTCGCGACCGCGCCGAGCAGCAGCATCGCCTGTTTGGCCTCGGCAACCTCGAAGGCGCGCCAGGCGGCCATCAGTCGAACGTTGGCCACGTCGACATGGCCGCCGAGCGTCGAATCCCGGAAACTGCCTGAGGCGGTCAGGCTGTTCTCGCTGCGCGTCGTCGCGGCCGACACACTGAAGCGCTGGCCCGTGTAGCCGATGCGCAGGCCCCGCACGCTGGCGCGACCGCTGGCGGCGTCGCCCCCTTCGCGGGCGGCCACCAGCACGCCGCCCTCCAGTCCGCCGAGGCCGCCCGGCACCAGCCATTGACCCGCGTTGTCGCTGCGCACGGTGGTATTGGCGTTGGTCCCGAACGCCGCGCGCAGCGGACCGACGGGCGTCGCGGAAACCAGGTTGGCCGAACGAGCGACGCCGACGTAGCTGAACGGGTCGTACCGGCTCCAGGCGACGTACGAAGGCACGAAGTCGCGGCCGAGCCGCACTTCGCCGAGCCGCTGGTCGGCCAGGCTCAGCGTCGAGCGCCGATCCCAGAACTTGTCGGCCGCCGCCGGCGTTCCCAGGTCGGCCAGGATGCCGTGCTCGAGATGGAAGCCGGCGCTCAGGCCGCCACCCAGGTCCTCGCGCCCGCTGATGACCAGGCGGCTCGTCGAGTTCGAGCCGCTGACCAGCGACGTGAGCGATCCGACCCCCTGGTTGGACACGCGGCGCAGCGCGAGATCGACGATGCCGGACACCGTCACGGTGCTCTGGGCCATCGTGGACGTCGCGGACAACGCGCACAGGCAGGCCGCCATCGCGGCGATCGGATTCAGCGGCATCGATCAGTCTCCGGGTTGTGAGTGGCCCGGATGATCCGCAGTGGTGCACCTGCCGTGAATTGCAAAGACCGCAACGATTGATCTGCTCAGCGCATCAATCGCTTCGGCGCTGCGCGCGCCGCCCCTTCATCTCGGAGAACAGGTCGTAGAGCTGCTGCGCCGCGGGCGACAGCGAGCGGCCGCGCCGGCGGATCAGGCCCACCTTGCGGGTGATCACCGGGTCGACCAGCGGCACACTGACGAGCAGCGGATGGTCCGGTCCGGGCATCGCCATCGACGGCACCGCCGCGACGCCCAGCCCGGCTTCGACGAGGCCGAGCGTCGTCGTCACGTGCTGCGCCTCGTAGATCGCCTGCGGCCGCCCGGGCACGCCGGCCAGCGCCTGGTCGAGCAGCACGCGGTTGCCCGAGGCGCGGCCCACCGAGATGTAGTCGTGCGTACCCAGCTGCGCCCAGCTCACGCGGCGCAGCCGCGCGATCGGATGGTCGCGCCGGCAGGCGGCGACGAATCGCTCCTCGACCAGCGGCTTGAAGTCGAGCTCGCCTTCCTGCGCGCCGATGAAGTTGAGCCCGAAGTCCGCCTCGCCGCGCGCGACCGAGGCCAGCACCTCGTTCGCGCCGGCGTCGAGCACCTTGACGCGCACCTTCGGCGAACGCTCGTGATAACGCCGGATGACCTCGGAGAGGTAGTAGTACACCGTCGACGGCACGCAGGCCACCGTGACCTCGCCCATGCGCGTGGCGGCGACGCCGCGGATGCCCAGCAGCGTGGCGTCCAGCTCGTCGAGCAGTTCGCGCACCTTGCGTTCGAAGTCGCGGCCGACGGCCGTGAGCGTCACGCGCCGGGTCGTGCGCTCCAGCAGCTTCACGCCGAGCGCCTGCTCCAGCTTGTCGATGCGCCGGCTGAACGCCGGCTGGGACAGGTGCACCGATTCGGCCGCCTTGCGGAAGTTGCTCAGCTCGGCCACCGAGCGGAAGGCCAGCAGGTCGTTGAGGTCGAAGTTGATGGCCATCCTGCGCTCCGTTTCCAGGCGTTGCTCACTGATGCTCAGTCTGCATCAATTGATCCCGAAGATGCAATTCTCTTTTGCAATGCCGGCGTCCACCATTGCTGCCATGAACCGAGTCATTCCCTGCGTCCTGATGCGTGCCGGCACGTCGCGCGGCCCGTTCTTCCTGCGCGACTGGCTGCCCGCCGACGAGACGGCGCGCGACGAGGCGCTGATCGGGGCCATCGGCGCGTCGGACCTGCTGCAGGTCGACGGCGTCGGCGGCGGCAGCACGCTGACCAGCAAGGTGGCGATCGTCTCGAAGTCGGCGGAGCCGGGCTGCGACGTGGACTACCTGTTCGCCCAGGTCGGTGTCGGCCAGCGCTCGGTCGACACGCGGCCCAACTGCGGCAACATGCTTTCCGGCGTGGCACCGTTCGCGATCGAACAGGGCCTCGTGGGCGCGCAGGACGGCGAGACGACGGTGCGCGTCTTCAACGTCAATACGCGCTCGCGCATCGACGTCACCGTGCTGACGCCTGAAAGACGCGTCAGCTACGACGGCGAGACCGGCATCGACGGGGTCGCCGGCACCGCGGCGCCGATCCGCCTGAACTTCCTCGATGCCTGGGGTGCGGTGACTGGTTCGGTCTTCCCGACCGGCCAGCGCATCGACCTCATCGACGGCATCGAAGTCACCTGCATCGACGCGGCCATGCCGTTGGTGGTCATGCGGGCGCACGACCTCGGCCTGAGCGGACGCGAGTCTCCGGCCGAACTGGACGCGAACCTCGCGCTGCTGGCGCGCATCGAGGCGATCCGTGTCGCCGCGGGCCAGGCGATGGGCCTGGGCGACGTCTCCACCAGCGTCGTGCCGAAGCCGGTGATCGCCAGCGACGGCGACGACGAGAACAGCATCACGTCCCGGTACTTCACGCCGCGGCGCTGCCACGCATCGCACGCGGTCACCGGTGCCATCGGCGTCGCGACGGCCTTCGCGCTGCCGGGCACCGTCGTCAGCGGCGACGAGGGTCGGCCGGGTGCGCGTGTCATCTCGGTGTTGCATCCGCAGGGGCGCATCGACGTGGAAGTCGCCATCGACGGTGCCGGTGCCGACGCCCGCATCCAGCGCGCAGCGCTCGTGCGCACCGCCCGAAAGATCCTGCAGGGAGAGCTGCATCTCCCGCCCTACGTGTTCACGAAACCGATTGAAGGAGACCGTCCGATGAAACGCCTGATCGCGCCCGCCGTGGCCGCCGTTGTCGCCGCCACCTCGCCGATGGCGATGGCCTGGCCCGACAAGACCATCACCCTCGTCGTGCCCACCGCGGCCGGCGGCGGCAATGACGCGATGGCGCGCACCATCGCGCAGAAGCTCGGGCCGCTGCTCGGCCAGACCATCATCATCGACAACCGCGCCGGCGCGAATGGCGCGATCGCCAGCGAGTTCGTCGCGCGCGCCACGCCGGACGGCCACACGCTGATGTTCGGCTACATCGCCACGCACGCGATGAACCCGGCGCTGCAGAAGCTGCGCTACGACCCGGTGACCGACTTCGCGCCGATCGGCCTGGTCGGCTACTCGCCGACCCTGATGGTCGCCAACGGCACCGTGCCGGTGAAGGACGTCAAGGACCTCGTCGCGCAGCTGAAGGCCAAGCCGGACAAGTACACCTACGCCTCCGCCGGCAACGGAACCGCGCCGCACTACGCCGCAGAGCTCTTCAAGCTCTCGACCGGCACCGTGATGCTGGGCATTCCGTACAAGGGCGCCGCGCCCGGCATCAGCGACACGATCGGCGGCCAGACGCAGTTCATGTTCCCGAGCCTCTTCACCGCGCTGCCGCACGTCAAGGCCGGCAAGCTGCGAGCGCTGGCCGTCGCGGGCCCGAAGCGCTCGAGCCTGTTGCCCGACGTGCCGACCCTGAAGGAAGCCGGCGTCGACGGCGTGGACGTGCAGCAGTGGTACGGCTTCTTCGCGCCGGCCAAGACGCCGAAGCCGATCATCGACCAGCTCAACAAGGCGCTGAACCAGGTGCTGGCCGACAAGGAGATCATCAAGCGCATCGAGGACCACGGCGCCGACGTCGAGACCGGCACGCCCGAGCAACTCGGCGCGCTCGTCAAGAGCGAGCTGGTCAAGTGGAAGGGCGTCGTGCAACGCGCCAAGCTGACGGCCGACTGAGGCCGGTCACCCGCACGAGGAGCACCCATGGACTCGACACTGAACGACCTGAAGGCCTGGATCGGACGCAGCGAAACGGTCGGCGACCGCATCGGCGCGACGCCGGTGAAGGCCCTCGACGCGACGCTGGACCATCCGCCGCGGGCGGTGCAGGAAGGCACGCCTCTGCCGCCGCTGTGGCACTGGCTGTATGTCCTGCCGCTGCACCGGCAGAGCGAGATCGGCCCGGATGGCCACGCCAGGCGTGGCGGCTTCCTGCCGCCCGTGCCGCTGCCGCGGCGCATGTGGGCCGGCAGCCAGTTCGAGTTCCGCTCGCCGGTGCGCGTCGGCGACGCGGTGGAGCGCACCTCGACGATCGCCGACGTGACGATCAAGGAGGGCCGCACGGGCACGCTGGTGTTCGTCAAGGTGCGGCACGAATGGCGCTGCAACGGTGCGGCCGAACCCGCGATCGTCGAATTCCATGACATCGTCTACCGCGACGCGAAGCGCCCCGGCGATGTCGAGCCGCCGCCGCAGCCGGCTCCGACCGCGGCCGCGTGGCAGCGCGAGATCGTGCCCGACGACGTGCTGCTGTTCCGCTACTCGGCCTTGACCTTCAATGGCCACCGCATCCACTACGACCGCCAGTACGTGACCGAGGTGGAAGGTTATCCCGGCCTCATCGTGCACGGCCCGTTGATCGCGACGCTGTTGATGGATCTGGTGCGCCGCCAGGCGCCCGAGGCCGACGTCGCGAGCTTCCGCTTCAAGGCGGTGCGACCGACGTTCGACCTGCATCCCTTCCGCGTCAACGGACAGCTTCAAGCCGACGGCAAGACCATCCAGCTCTGGGCCCAGGACCATGAAGGCTGGCTGACGATGGACGCGGTCGCCACGCTGCGCTGAAGGAGCACTGCCATGCAACCCCTGAAGGGCCTCACGGTGGTCACGCTCGAGCACGCGATCGCCGCGCCGTTCGCGACCCGCCAGCTCGCCGACCTTGGCGCCCGCGTCATCAAGATCGAACGCCCCGGCGTCGGCGACTTCGCGCGCGGCTACGACAGCCGCGTGCGCGGCCTCGCCTCGCACTTCGTCTGGACCAACCGGTCGAAGGAGAGCCTCACGCTGGACGTCAAGCATCCCGAGGCCGCCAAGGTGCTCGAACGCCTGGTGCTGGAGAAGGCCGACGTGGTCGTGCAGAACCTCGCGCCGGGCGCGGCCGCGCGGCTGGGCCTGGGCTACGAGGTGCTCGCGGCGCGCAAGCCCTCGATCATCGTCTGCGACATCTCCGGCTACGGCGCCGACGGCCCGTACCGCGACAAGAAGGCCTACGACCTGCTGATCCAGAGCGAGGCGGGCTTCGTGTCGGTGACCGGCACCGCGGACGAACCGTGCAAGGCCGGACCGTCGATCGCCGACATCGCTGCCGGCATGTACGCCTATACGAACATCCTGGCCGCGCTGCTGCAGCGCGCCCAGACCGGACGCGGCCAGCACATCGACATCTCGATGCTGGAGTCGCTGGCCGAATGGACCAGCTACCCGCTGTACTACGCGTTCGACGGCGCGCCGCCGCCGCCGCGCACCGGGGCCGCTCACGCGACGATCTATCCCTACGGCCCATTCCCGACCGGCGCGGACGGCGGCAGCGTGATGCTGGGCCTGCAGAACGAGCGCGAGTGGGTCAACTTCTGCGACAAGGTGCTGCAACGGTCCGAGCTGGCGCGGGACCCTCGCTTCGCGGGCAATGCCCGGCGCGTCGCCGAGCGCATCGCGCTGCGCGAGATCATCGTGCAGGTCTTCTCGTCGCTGACGGCCCCCCAGGTCGTCGAGCGGCTGGAGGCGGCGCAGATCGCCAATGCGCGCGTCAACACGATGCACGAGGTGTGGGCGCATCCGCAGCTCGAGGCGCGTGGCCGCTGGCGCGAAGTCGGCTCGCCGGCCGGCATGCTGCCGGCCATGCTGCCCCCGGGCACCTGGAACGACGGTCCGCGCATGGACCCGGTTCCCGCGCTCGGCCAGCACACCGACACCATCCTCGCCGAGCTGGGCATCGATGCCGAGGACGTGCGCGCCCTGCGCGCCGCGGTGGCGATCTGATGTCGCCGCGCCCCCTTCTGTCCACGCCGGGCGACGCGCCCGGCGCCTGACCCCACCTGCCACCACGGAGCCTCCATGCCCGCCACCATCATCGATTCCGCCATCTTCCAGGGCATCTTCTCGAGCGACGAGATGCGCCGCGTCTGGTCCGACGAGAACCGCACGCAGAAATACCTCGACATCGAAGCGGCGCTCGCCAAGGTCCAGGGACGCCTGGGCCTGATCCCGCAGGAAGCGGCCGACGAGATCGTCAGCCACTGCAAGCTCGAGCAGATCGACATGGCCAAGCTGCGCCAGCAGACCGAGCGCATCGGCTACCCGATCCTCGGTGTCGTCTCGCAGCTCAATGCGCTGTGCCGCGACAAGCTGGGCGAGTACTGCCATTGGGGTGCGACGACGCAGGACATCACGGACACCGCGACGGTGCTGCAGATCCGCGAAGGACTGGACATCGTCGACCGGGAACTGACCGCGATCTCGGCCGCGATGGCGCGGCACGCCAGGGCGCATCGCGACACACCGATGATCGGCCGCAGCAACCTGCAGCAGGCGATTCCGGTGACCTTCGGCTACAAGATGGCCGGCCTGCTGTCCGCGATCGAGCGCCATCGCGAGCGGCTGGCCCAGCTGAGGGAACGTGTGCTCGTCGGCGAGTTCGCCGGGGCCGCGGGCACGCTCGCGTCGCTGCAGACGGGCGCGATGGAAACGCAGGCCGGCCTGTGCGCCGAGCTCGGCCTGAAGCAGCCGCTGATCGCCTGGCACACCATCCGCGACAACATCGCCGAGGTGGGCACGTTCCTCGGCCTGGTCGGCGGCACGCTGGGCAAGCTCAGCATGGACATCAAGCTGATGATGCAGACGGAAGTGGGCGAGGTCTACGAGCCGTTTGCGCACGGCCGCGGCTCGAGCAGCACCATGCCGCAGAAGCGCAACCCGATCTCCTCGTGCTACATCCACGCGGCGATCTCGGTGGTGCGCCAGCATGCCGCAGCCCTGATGGATGCGATGGTGGCCGATCACGAGCGTTCGACGGGGCCGTGGGAGATCGAATGGATCGTGCTGCCGGAGGCGTTCTGCCTGATGGCCGGCGCGCTGAAGCAGTCGCGCTTCGTGCTGGAAGGTCTCGAAGTGGATGCCGCGGCGATGCGCCGCAACATCGACCTGACGCACGGGCTCGTGATGAGCGAGGCGGTGATGATGGGGCTGGGGCCCTGGATCGGCCGCGAGTATGCGCACGACCTGGTCTACGACATCTGCCGCGAAGCCGTGAAGCAGCAGCGCCCGCTGCTGGACCTGCTGGCGGCTCATCCGGAGATCAACAAGCATCTCGACCGGGCCGCGCTGGCCAGGCTGTGCGACCCGAGCAACTACCTCGGGCAGTCCGGCGTCATGGTCGACCGGGTCCTCGCCGCCGTCGCTTGAGCCGCAGCGACCTGCCGAAGCCACCCTCATACCGGCCCGGGGCGGGCCGCCGCACGAGTACAGTCCGGTCGATTCCTGCCTCCGATCGATCCACGCGACTTCGGCAATGGACCTGCGCGACCTGCGCTACTTCGAGACGATCGCCGAACTGCAGCACCTCGGCCGCGCGTCGGCCCGGCTGCACCGGTCGCAGCCCGCGCTCACCAGCAGCATCCGGCGGCTCGAGGCGGACTGCGGGGCCGCGCTCTTCGAGAAGGCCGGCCGCGGCATCCGGCTCACGGAAGCCGGCAAGACCTTGCTGCGGTGGGCGCAGCGCGTGCGCTTCGATGTCGAGGACGCGCGGCGCGAGCTGTCGGCGATCGGCAGCGGGCTGACCGGACACGTGCGCCTGGGCATCGTGCCCACGGCGGCGCAGTTCGTGTTGCCGTCGGTGGCGCGGCAGCTGTTGCAGGAAGCGCCCGGGGTGACCTTGCATACCGTGGTCGGCCTCATCGACACCCTCAAGCCGCAGCTGCGCGCGGGCGAGCTGGACATGATGGTCGGCACCGCCAGCGCCCCCGAACCGGGCTACGAGTCCCGGCTGGTCGCCGAGGACATGATCGTCGTGGCCGCGAGCGAGCGCCATGACGTCTTCAGCAAGCCGGTCACGCTGAAGGACCTGACGGCGTTCCCGTGGGCCCTGCAGCCACCCGGGCTGCCGACGCGCGACTGGCTGGACCACACGTTCGATCGCAAGGCCCTGCCGCGCCCGCGCGTGCAGGTGGAGTCGACGAGCCTGCTGATGCTGCCCGCGCTGATCGTCGAGACCGGCCTGCTGAGCTTCGTTTCCCGGCACCACCTGCAGGGTCAGGCGCGCATCCACGGCCTCAAGGAAGTGCCCGTCAAGGGCGCCACGATGCGCAGGCGACTCGTCGTCACCTACCGCGAGCGCAGCTTCATCTCGCCGGTCGCCGCGCGCCTGATCGAGCTGCTGTCGCGGTCCGCGTCGGCAGCCTGATCCGGTCAGCGCCGGTTGGCCGCGATCTCGGCCAGCCGGGCCTCGAGCCAGCGCGCGTCGTCGGAGTCCGGCGGCACCAGCGTCAGCAGGCGCTTCCAGTGCACGGTGGCCACCGCGAAGTCGCGGCGCTTGTACGCCGCCGTCGCGGCGAGCGACAGTGCCATGGGGTGATCGGGATCGAGCTTCAACGCGGCTTCCACGCGCTTGAGCGGCTCGCCCTCGATGCTGCCGTTGGCCAGCGTGGCCAGCGCGTCGGCCGACTGGGCCAGCAGCGAAGGGTCGCGCTGCAGCGCGTCGCCGGTGCGCTCGTAGGCCGCGGCGGCCTCGGCCATGCGCCCCAGCGCGTGGTACGAGCGCGCCAGCATCGCCCAGCCGGCGGCATCGCCGGGGTTCTTCTCGAGCTTGGCCGCCAGGCTGGCGACCATGCGCTCGACGTCCGGGGGCATGCCGGACGGCGCCGCGCCGTCGCCATGCGGGGAGGGCGCGCCGGCGGTTGCCGCCGACGGGTGCAGCAGCGCGATCGGCGCGCCCAGCTGCGCATAGAGGCCAGTCGCGACCAGCGGCAGCATCAGCGCGACGACCAGCGCGCTGCGCGGCAGTGGCGCGGCCGGCGCGGGCGCGCCAGGCGCAGGCGATGCGGACTCGGCCGCCGCGGTGTCGTCGAGCAGCCGGCGCTGCAGCTCCTCGCGCGCTTCCCGGCCGTCCTGCTCGGACAAGGTGCCGGCCGCGAGGTCGCGTTCGAGCTCGGCCAGCTGGTGGCGGTAGACCGCCGCATTGAGCGCGCCGGCGGACGTGGCGTTGCGGGCCGTGCTGCGACGCCATGGTCGCAGCAGCAGCAGCAGCGTCACGGTGATCAGCGCCACGGCGGCGAACAGGAACGCGCCCATCACGGCTCTCCTTGCAGAAGCTGGGCGGCACGCGCCCGCTCGTCGTCGGTCAGCGGCCGGGCGGCGCCGTCGCCGCCCGCGGGTGCGCGTCGTGCGCGCAGGTGCAGCGCCAGTGCGCCGGCGCCGATCGCCAGCAGCAGCGCCGGTCCGCCCCACAGCAGCCAGGTGCTCGGCCGCAACGGCGGCCGATAACGCACGAAGTCCCCGTAGCGGGTGACCAGAAAGTCCAGCACCTCGCGATCGCTCTTGCCGGCCTTGATCAGCGTGCGGATCTCGCGGCGCAGGTCCTGGGCCAGCTCGGCCCGCGAACCGGCGAGCGACTCGTTCTGGCAGACCAGGCAGCGCAGCTCGTCGGCGATGCCGATCAGGCGCTGCTCGACCGCTTCGTCGTCGGCCAGCGGCTGCGCGTCGCGGGCGTGGGCCGGCGCCAGGCCGGCCAGCGCGAATACCAGCGCCAGCACCAGCAGCGGCGGCCAGCGCTTCATCAGCGCGATCGGCGAGGCTTCTTGTCGCTGACGGCTCATGGCTTGGACTCCCGCATGAGCTTGCCCACCATGGGCAGGATCTTCTCCTGCATCACCGCCTCGGTCAGCGGGCCGATGTGCTTGTGGCGGATGGTGCCCTGTGCGTCGATCAGGTAGGTCTCGGGCACGCCGTAGACGCCGTAGTCCATGCCGACGCGGCCGTCGCGGTCGACGGCGGACAGCCGGTAGGGGTCGCCGTGCTGCGCCAGCCAGCGCTGCGCGTCGGCCGGCGCGTCCTTGTAGTCCAGGCCGATCAGCGGCACGTCGCCGCGCCGGGCAGCCGCCATCAGCACCGGATGCTCCTCGCGGCAGGAAGCGCACCACGAGGCCCAGACGTTGAGCAGCCAGACCTGGCCGCGCATCGAAGCCGGGGTGAACACGGCCGGGCCGGCCGGGCCGGCGTTCGCCTGCAGCGTCTGCAGCTGCGGCAACTCGAACAGCGGCGCCTGGCGGCCGACCAGCGGCGACGGGATCTCGTGCGGATCGCGCGACAACCCGCGCGCGAGGAACGCGGCCAGCACCAGGAACAGCGCCAGCGGGATCAGCAAGGTCGAGCGCTTCATGCGGCGGCTCCTTGCGCGGGCACGCCGCGGCCGGTGGTCGTGGCCTCTGTCGTGGACGTGGCCGCTCGTTTCAGGCGGTAGCGGCGGTCCGACGCCGCCAGCGCGCCGCCGAGCGCCATCAGCACGCAGCCACCCCAGATCCAGCCGACGAAGGGCTTGACGTAGGCGCGCACGCTCCAGGCGCCGTTGTCCAGCGGCTCGCCGAGCGAGACGTAGACGTCGCGCGTCAGACCCGAGTCGATCGCGCTCTCGGTCATCGGCATCTGCGACGATTGGTAGGCGCGTTTCTCGGGATGCATCGTGCGCAGCAGGCGGCCGTCCTGCAGCAGCCGCAGCTCGCCGCGCTGTGCGGTGTAGTTCGGTCCGGACACGGGGGACACGCCGACCATCTGCAAGCTGTAGGCGCCGATCGCCAGCGTGTCGCCGGGCGCCATGCGCACGTCTTTCTCGACCTCGTAGCCCTTGACCAGCGTGATGCCGATGACCACGGCCGCGAGCCCGAGGTGCGCGACGTGCATGCCCCAGAAGGCGGGCGGCGGATTGCCGGACTTCAGGCGGGCCTTCAACTGCATCGCGGTGGACGCGATGATCCACAGCGCCAGCAGCATGCCTAGCGCAACGATCGGCGAGAAGCGGCCCATCGCCACCGGAATGCCGGCTGCGCCGGCCAGCGCGAAGAGCGCCGCGCCGCGCAGCGAACGCGCCATCGATCGGGGGTCGAGCTGCTTCCAGCGCGCCAGCGGGCCCAGCGCGACCAGCGCCAGCAGCGGCACGAAGACCGGCAGCAGCACGGTGTTGAAGTAGGGCGGCCCGACGGAGATCTTGCCCAGATCGAGCGCATCGAGGACCAGCGGGTACAGCGTGCCCAGCAGCACCGAGCCCGCGGCCACCAGCAGCAGCAGGTTGTTGACCAGCAGCAGCGATTCGCGCGACAGCCAGGCGAAGCGTCCGCCGCCGCCGACGCGGGGGGCGCGCACCGCGAAGAGTGCCAGCGAGCCGCCGACCACCACCACCAGGAAGCCGAGGATGAAGAGGCCGCGCTTCGGATCGGTGGCGAAGGCATGCACCGAGCTCAGCACGCCGGAGCGGACCAGGAAGGTGCCCAGCAGCGACAGCGAGAACGCCGCGATCGCCAGCAGCACGGTCCAGTGGCGGAAGGCGCCGCGCTTCTCGGTCACCGCCAGCGAGTGGATCAGCGCGGTGCCGACCAGCCACGGCATCAGCGAGGCGTTCTCCACCGGGTCCCAGAACCACCAGCCGCCCCAGCCGAGCTCGTAGTAGGCCCACCACGAGCCGAGCGCGATGCCCAGCGTCAGGTTCAGCCACGCCACCGTCGTCCACGGTCGCGACCAGCGCGCCCACGCGGCATCGAGCCGGCCCGCCAGCAGCGCGGCCACCGCGAAGCCGAAGGCCACCGAGAAGCCGACGTAGCCCATGTAGAGCATCGGCGGGTGGAAGACGAGGCCGGGGTCCTGCAGCAGCGGATTGAGGTCGCGGCCGTCGGCCGGCGCCGGCAGCAGGCGCGCGAACGGGTTCGAGGTCAGCAGCAGGAAGGCGCCGAAGCCCGCGGCCACCAGCCCCAGCACGCCGATCACACGCGCGACCATCGCATCGGGCAGTTGGCGCGACAGCAGGCTCAGCGCCAGCGTCCAGCCGTTGAGCATCAGCAGCCACAGCAGCAGCGACCCTTCATGGCCGCCCCAGACGGCGGCGGCGCGGTACGGGGTCGGCAGCTGGGAATTGGAGTGCTGCGCGACGTAGGCCACCGAGAAGTCGTTGGCGATGAACGCGTGCATCAGGCAGCCGAAGGCGAACACCACCAGCGCGGCCTGCGTCTGTGCCGCCGGCCTGGCCAGCGCGATCCAGCCGCCCCCGCGGTGGTCGCCGCGCTGCGCGCCGATCAGCGGCAAGGTGCCCTGCACCAGCGCGACGCAGAACGCCAGGATCAGTGCGAGGTGGCCCAGCTCGGCGATCACTTCGTCGTCTCCGTCATGGCTTTCCCCTTGTGCGCCTGGTCGAGCGCATGCTGCGCTTCGGGCGGCATGTAGTTCTCGTCGTGTTTGGCCAGCACCTCGGTGGCGGCGAAGTGGCCAGTCGGCCCGTTCACGAGGCGGCCCTGCACGACGGCCCCTTTGCCCTCGCGGAACAGGTCCGGCAGGATGCCGGTGTAGTGCACCGGGATGTCGTGCGCGGTGTCGGTGACGACGAAGCGCACCGTCATCTGCTCGCGCACGATGCTGCCGGACTTGACGAGGCCCCCGATGCGGAACACGCGGTTGCGCGGCGCTTCGCCGGCGCCGACCTGCGTGGGCGTGTAGAAGAACGCGACGTTGCTGTTCAGCGCGTTCAGCACCAGGGCCGATGCGCCGCTCACCGCGACGAGGCCGCCGGTGATCAGCAGGATGCGCAGGGTCCGCGGTTTCATCGAGGGTTCTCCTGTCCGCGCGACGCGCGGCGTGCCGACAGCCGGCGCTGCATGCGCACGTCGTTCAGCGCGGCGCGATGCCGCCGAGCGACCAGCCAGGGCTCGAGGGCCATCGCCGCGGCGCAGGCGCCCACGCTGCCCCAGACGTAGAGGGCGTAACCGCCCATCGCGAAGAACTCGCCGACGCTAGTCCACTGCATGCTTCACCCAGTCGGTATGCCGTTCGCGCTCGAGGATGATGGCGCGCACCCGGGCCAGCGCGACGGCCACCGAGTACATCCAGAAGGCCAGCGCCACCAGCAGCATCGCCAGCAGCATGGTCTGCGCCATCGACGGCGACTTCGTCAGCGACACCGACGCCCCCTGGTGCAGCGTGCTCCACCACTTCACCGAGAAGTAGATGATCGGGATGTTGACGACGCCGACGATCGCGAGGATGGCGCCGGCCTTGTCGGCACGCCGCGGCTCGTCGATCGCCGCCTGCAGCGCGAGGAAGCCGAGGTACAGGAACAGCAGCAGCAGCTCCGAGGTCAGCCGCGCGTCCCACACCCACCAGGTGCCCCACATCGGCTTGCCCCACAGGCTGCCGGTGATCAGCGACAGCGCGGCGAAGAGCGCGCCGGTGGGCGCCAGCGCCGAGGCCATCATCGACGCCAGCCGGATGTTGAAGGCCAGCCCCACCGCGGCCCAGAACGCCATCACCAGGTAGACGAACATCGACAGCCAGCTCGCCGGCACGTGCACGAAGATGATGCGGTAGCCCTCGCCCTGCTGCGCATCGGTGGGGGCGACGAAGAAGCCGATCCACAGCCCCGCGATGGCCAGCAGCGCGGCGGCGGCGGCGAACCATGGCGCCAGGCGGCCGGCCAGCGGGTAGAAGCTCGCCGGCGACGAGAAGTGGTTCAGGCGCCAGCGCCGCGGCCGCGGCGCGGCATCGGCGCGGGGGGCAGGGTACGTCGTATCGGCCATCTCCGGTCACTCCATCGCAATGCGCAGGGCCGCGGTGATCGCCCACGGCGCGAAGACCGCTGCCAGCAGCAGCATCGCGGCCAGCACCGACCAGTGGCCCTCGACGCCCAGGCCGCTGATGTACGCGTCCACCGAGCCGGCGCCGAAGACCAGCGCCGGGATGAACAGCGGCAGCACCAGCAGCGACAGCACGACCGCTGCGCCGCGGATGCCCAGCGTCAGCGCCGCGCCGATCGCGCCGAGCAGGCTCAGCAGCGGCGTGCCCAGCAGCAGCGAGCCGGTCAGCACCGCCAGCTCGTCGCCCTGCAGGCCGAACTGCAGCCCCAGCAGCGGCGCCAGCAGCACCAGCGGCAGGCCGCAGGTCAGCCAGTGCGCGATCACCTTGCCGATGACCTGCAGCGCGAAGGACTGCGATGCCAGCGCCATCTGCTCCAGCGTGCCGTCGGCATGGTCGGCGGCGAACAGCCGCGGCAGCCCCAGCAGCGTGGCCAGCATTGCAGCCACCCACAGCACGCCGGGCGCGATGCGGCGCAGCAGCGCCGGCTCGGAGCCGATGCCCAGCGGGAACAGGCTGACGACCACGACGAAGAAGAACAGCATCGTCAGCAGCTCGCTGCGGCGGCGCGCGGCGAGCAGCAGGTCGCGCTTGAGCGAAACGGCGATCGCACCGGCCGGCCGCGCGGCGCGCGCGCCCGGCGAGCATGCATCCATCGACGGCAGCACGATGTCGGCGGCCGGCGTCATGTCGCGGGCTCCAGGCGCGCGGCGTCGGCAGCGGCCGCGCGCGAAGCGCCGGCGTCGGGCCGCTGCAGCGTCAAGGCCAGCCCGTTCGGCAGGTCGACCGGCTGGTGGCTCGTCAGCACGACGATGCCGCCGCGTGCGAGCTGGCCGGCAACCAGGGCGTTCAGCAGGCCGATGCCTTCGGCATCGAGCGCGGCGAAGGGCTCGTCGAGCAGCCAGAGCGCTGCCGGCCGCAGCATCAGCTTCGCCAGCAGCACGCGGCGCTTCTGGCCGGCCGACAGCTGGCGCACCGGCAGGTGCTCGCGGCCGGCCAGGTGCAGGTGCTCGAGTGCGTCGAGCAGCGCGTCTTCCGTCGGGCAGAGGCCGTCGAGCGCCAGCATCAGCGCGAGGTTCTCGAGCGCATCGAGCTCGTCCTTGAGCGCGGCGGCGTGGCCGATGTAGATCAGCGCGCGGCGGTAGTCGGCGCCGGCACGGGCGATCGGCGTGCCGTGCCAGCGCAGTTCACCGTGATCGGCGCGGGCCAGGCCGGCGATCGTGCGCAGCAACGTCGTCTTGCCGGCGCCGTTCTCGCCCTGCAGGTGCAGCCAGCAACCGGGGCCGATCGCGAACTGCAGCGGCGCGAACAGCGGCCGTTCGCCGCGGCTGCAGACGAGATCGGTGGCGGTCAGCATGTCGGCATGGCGTGATTGGCTGGCAGCGATCATTCTGCCGGGACCGGGATGCAAGGTTGATCCCCGTCAAATCCGGGGCCGCATCGGCCTCCGGGCCTTCCAGCGGGCCGCGGCGCGCGGCCGGCCGCTTCAGCCGATCGCCAGCAGGCAGGCCGCAGCCGCCAGCGTGATCAACAGCGCGCTGCCGTAGCAGGCCAGCCGGGCGAGGGCGCCGGTGTGCAGGCCGAGATCGTGCAGGCTGTGGAACAGCCGATGCGCCGCGTGCCAGGCGAACAGCGCGATCACCGCCAGCAGCGCCAGCTTGCCCAGCGGATGCTGCGCGAAGCGCAGCACGCGGGCAGGGTCCGCCAGCCCGGGCAGCAGCCCCAGCGGCACCAGCAGCCCGGTGATCAGCACCAGCACTGGCCCGAGCAGCGCCGACAGCATGCCGCCGGCGCCGAACAGGGCCCAGAAGATCGGCGCGTTCGAGCGACGGGGGGCGGGCGTCGTGGGGCGCTTCATCGTCCGATCCACCAGGCCAGCGCCAGCACCACCAGCGTCACCACCGCGGCCACCGCCAGCCCGCTGCGCGTGATGGTCGCCGCGGCCACCCGCTCGCCGCGCACGAACAGCAGCGGCATCGTCTTCGGCATGATCTGGAACCAGCTCAGCGTGTGGTAGGCCATCGCCGCCAGCAGCAGCGCATGCAGCAGCAGCGACGGCACGCTGCGCAGCACCTGCAGCCAGGCCGTGAACGCCGCTTCGCCCTGGCTCAGCCGCCACAGGCCGACCAGCAGCACGATGGCATAGGCGGCGACGCCCAGCGCGGTGGCCTCGCGCCACATGTAGCGCACGAAGAACGGGTCGCGGCGCCACCAGTTGGTCATCGGCCGCACGTAGGGACGCGGTCTCATGTCTTGGCCCCCTTGTCCGTTGCCTTGTCCGTGGCCTTGTCCGCCCCGTTGTGGGCCCCTTTGGGCGCGACGAAGCGCAGGAAGTAGTCCTTCGCGCTCTCGACCTTGTTCTGGTTCACCGCGTTCGCCGGGTCGACGCCTTTCGGGCAGACCTCGCTGCAGTAGCCCACCGCGGTGCAGCTCCAGACGCCTTCTTCTGCGTGCAGCTGCTGCATGCGCTGCACGCGCGCGCCGTCGCGCGAATCGGCGTTGTAGCGGTGCAGCAGCGCGATCGCCGCGGGGCCCAGGAACTGGTCGTCCAGTCCGTACTGCGGGCAGGCGGCGTAGCACAGCAGGCAGTTGATGCAGGAGCTGAACTGCTCGAACATCGCCAGCTGCTGCGGCGTCTGCAGGTACTCGCCGTCGTCCGGCGAGCGGGCTTGCTTCGGCACGATGTACGGCGTGATGCCTTCGAGCTTGCCGATGAAGTCGCGGATGTCGACGACGAGGTCGCGCTCGATCGGGAAATGCGCCAGCGGCTCGATGCGCAGCCGCCCGGCGTGCGCGTAGTCGCGCAGGAAGGTCTGGCAGCCGAGCTTCGGCACGCCGTCGACCATGACGCCGCAGCTGCCGCAGATGGCCATGCGGCAAGACCAGCGGAAGCTCAGCGAGCCGTCGAACTGGTCCTTGATCGCCTGCAGGCCCTGCAGCACCGACATGTCGTCGCTGTAGGGCACGTCGAAACCCTGCCAGCGCGGGGCGCGGTCGCGCTCGCCGTCGTAGCGCATCACCTCGATGCGGATGGTGCGGGCGGGGGGCTGGCCTGGGGTGCTCACTTCGCGGGCTCCGCAAGGGATCGTCGTGCCTGCTCGGCCTGTTCGCCGGCGGCCCCGTAGGCGCGCGTGCCGGGTGGACTGCGGGTGATCACGACGTCCTGGTAGGTGATGCGTGGTGCGTCGCTGCCGCTCCAGGTGGCCAGCGTGTGCTTCAGGAAGCGCGCATCGTCGCGCGCCTCGAAGCCGTCCAGGCGCTGGTGCGAGCCGCGCGACTCGCGGCGCTCGAGCGCGGAGTGCACCATCGCCTGCGCCACGTCGAGCAGGAAGCCGAGCTCGATGGCCGTCAGCCACTCGGTGTTCCAGGCGCGCGAGCGGTCGTCCAGGTGCACCTGCCGGAAGCGCTGCTTCAGCTGCGCGATCGTGTCGCAGGTGGCCTGCATCTGGGCGGCGCTGCGGTAGATGCCGCAGCCTTCTTCCATGCTGCGCGCCATCTCGCCGCGCAGCGTGGCGATGCGGTCGCGGCCGGGCTGGCCGACCAGCGCCAGCGCGCGGGCTTCGGCATCGCGCGCCTGCGCCGCCAGCAGCGCGCTGCGTGCGGGTTGCGCCTCGCGGGCGTGGCGTGCGGCCTCGATGCCGGCGATCTTGCCGAAGACGAGCAGCTCGGTCAGCGAGTTCGAGCCGAGCCGGTTCGCGCCATGCAGGCCGACGCTGGAACACTCGCCGGCCGAGTACAGCCCGGACAGCGGCGACGCCGTGCGTGCGTCGGCGGCGATGCCGCCCATCGTGTAGTGCACCGCCGGCAGCACCGGGATGGGGGCCAGCGCCGGATCGATGCCCAGGTACTGCTCGGCCAGCTCGCAGATCTGCGGCAGCCGCTCGCGCAGCTTCTTGTGGCCGAGGTGGCGCAGGTCCAGGTGCACCACGTCGCCGTGCTTGGTGGCGATCGTGCGGCCCTTCTGCTTCTCGTGCCAGTAGGCCTGGCTCAGGCGGTCGCGCGGGCCGAGCTCCATCGCCTTGTTGCGCGGTGTCGGCTCGGCGGGGCCCAGCCCGTAGTCCTGCAGGTAGCGGTAGCCGTCCTTGTTCAGCAGGAAGCCGCCTTCGCCGCGGCAGGCTTCGGTGAACAGCAGGCCGGTGCCGGGCATGCAGGTGGGGTGGTACTGCACGAACTCCATGTCGCGCAGCGGCACGCCGTGGCGGTAGGCCAGCGCCATGCCGTCGCCGGTGACGATGCCGCCGTTGGTGTTCTCGCGGAATACGCGGCCGGCGCCGCCGGTGGCGATGATCACCGAGGGGGCCTCGATGCAGCGGAACTCGCCGCTGGCGATGTCGATGGCGACGATGCCCTGCACGCGGCCGTCGTCGACCAGCAGGTCGGCGACGAAGTGCTCGTCCAGGCGCTCGATCTGCGGGTACTTGATCGAGGTCTGGAACAGCGTGTGCAGCATGTGGAAGCCGGTCTTGTCGGCGGCGAACCAGGTGCGCTCGATCTTCATGCCGCCGAAGGCGCGCACGTTGACGTGGCCGTCGTCCCGGCGGCTCCAGGGACAGCCCCAGTGCTCCATCTGCACCAGCTCGCGGTGCGCTTCGCCGACGAAATGGTCGACCACGTCCTGGTCGCTCAGCCAGTCGCCGCCGGCAACGGTGTCGTGGAAGTGGTGCTCCAGGCTGTCGTGGGCCTGCGTCACCGCGGCGGCGCCGCCTTCGGCCGCGACGGTGTGGCTGCGCATCGGGTAGACCTTCGAGACCAGCGCGATGCGCAGCCCCGGATCGGCCTCGGCCACGGCGATCGCCGCACGCAGCCCGGCACCGCCGGCGCCGACGATCACGACATCGGTCTGCAAGGTGTCCATCGCTGGGGCTCGCCGTCAGGCCTCAGCGCGTGTAGACGAGCTGCTGGTACAGCCCGCCGAACCAGGTGCGCTTGCACGCAGGCGCGGGGGTGCCGGCCGGCATGAAGGTCTGCACGTCGTGGCGCCAGAGGTCCATCGCATACGGTTCGAGCTTGTCGAACACCAGCCGCATCAGCGGCCGCAGCGGATGCAGCGCGGCCGGGCGGTGGTAGTCGACGATCACCAGCTTGCCGCCGGGCTTGAGCACGCGCATCGCCTCGCTGAGCGTGGCGCGGCGCACGGATTCAGGCTGCTCGTGCAGCAGGAAGAACAGCAGGACCTGGTCGTAGCGCGCGTCCTCGCAGGCCAGCGACGACGAATCGCCCTGCAGCAGCGCGATCCGCTCGTCGGCCGGCATCTTCTTGCCGAGGTTGTGCAGCTGCACCGGCAGCACGTCGACGACGTCCAGCCGCGCATCGGGTGCCAGGCGCTCGCGCAGCCGGGGCGTCAGGTTGCCGTAGACGCAGGCCACCTGCAGCGTATGGCCGCGCACTTCGGCGCCCAGCTCGGCCAGGGCCGCGTCGCGCAGCCGGCCGTAGTTGTTGAACAGGATCAGGTTGACCAGCCACTCGCGCTCGAACAGCTGCACCGCGTTCGGGTGCACGTAGGCCCACCAGTACACCTGCTCGAGGTAGCCCGGGGTCGGCACGGTACGGGGCGCGGCCAGGGTCATCGGCTCCAGCGCGGCTTCGATCGGACGAGAGGACATGCGGGCAACCTTTCCGGTTGGGACGCTTCACGGCGCCCACGTTGACGTGCCGATCAGCGTATGAGTCGCCGCCCGTGACCGCTTGATCGGCATCAACAAACGGCACGCCGTCGGCAGTCTACTTCCCGAACACCATGAACAGCGCGTCGTCGCCGGTGGCATGGCGGACCTGGGCGTTGTCGAAGGCCGCGAAGCCGAAGGCGTAGCGCGCGTCGAGCTTGTCGAACTGCACGTCGAACTTGCTGCCGGTGACCAGCCTGCGGCTGAGGACCGAGGTGTGCACACCGTCCTTCCAGCTCACCGCGACGCGGATGTCGGCGCGGTCGCCCTGCAGCGGGTTGACGATGTACGAGGCCACCTCGTCGCCGGCCTTGAAGCGGCTGTCGTCGAACGGCACCTCGTCGCCGCGCTTGATGTACGGCGTTCCGCCGGCGGTGAGGGCCCGCGCCTCGCGGCTCATGTACTGCGGCTTGCCGTTCGCCAGGCCGAAGGCCGCGTACTCGGGACCGCCCGGATCGCTCTTGCGGCCGGCATTGGGGCTCGTCTTCGCGTCGTAGCGGGTGTGGTCCACGTACTGGTCGTCGACATGGCCCAGCGGCGCGGTGCGGCTGCCCTTCATGTGCCACATGTCGCCGATCTCGCCTTCGTTGGTCGTGTACTTGTTGCCATAGGGCTTGCCCTGGCCCTTGTGGCACAGCGCCGCGCAGCCCTGATCGTCGAAGCCCTTGATCGAATTTGCGATCGGCCAGATGAACGCCCACTTGTCCTCGTAGTAGGTGTTCTCGTCGCCGCCCTTGTTGGCCGCGTCCTTCAGCTGCAACCAGCTGCCGTCGGCCTGCTTCTGGTACGGCCCGCGGCGGATCGAGTGGGTCGGGTCCTTGTACTGCACCAGCATGTACAGCGTGTCGCCAGTGTAGGCGGCGCGCAGCGTGGCGGTTGTCGAGCCGGTGCCGCCGAAGTTCGCGCCGTCGCTCAGCGCCACTTCCAGCGGCAGCGCCCTGGACCACACCGGGTCCGCGGCGCCTGCGGCCGGGTTGGGCGCCGTGCCGGTCTTCAGCGCAACCAGCGTATTGGGCGGCGCCTTCTGGGGCGGTGAAGGCGACTCGCAGGCCCCCAGCAGGGCGAACGAAGCCGCGACGGCCAGCGTCGTGAGTCTCGGTGTCATGAGGTCCTCCTCGGGACGGGTCAATAGCGATAACGAAGCAGCAGGCTCAGCAGGTGCACCGTGCCTCTCGGCGGTTGTTCGCCGAAGGCGAGCAGGTTGGGAACCGTGGCCGGCTGCACGCCGTCGAGCTGCCAGTCGGTGGCCGCGTGGTGCTCGACGCGATAGCTGCCGCTCAGGGTCAGCGTGTCGCTGAAGCGCCAGGCGGCCGTGAGCTTCAGGCTGTCGAGCGCGCCGGTGGCGGTCGGCAAGCCGGGCGCCGACGCACCGGTGCGCACGAGGGTCTGGCTGCGTGCGCGCGAGATCGCGGCCTGCGCGCCGAGCTCGAGCTTGCCCTTCAGCGCGGCGTGCGTGAAGCCGGCGCCGATCAGGCCGAAGCGGTCCTTCACGTGGCCGGTCCAGTCCGGCTGGGTCGCGGTCTGGCTTCCGGCCTGCTGCGACTGCACCGCGTCGCCCTGCGCGAACAGCGTCAGGCGCGTGTTGTCGCCGATGGCCCAGCCGAGGTCGATCGACAGCCCGGCGCTGCGCGCATCGGTCAGTCCCACCGCCGAGCGCGTGTAGTCGTCGGCCGCGCCTTCGGCGGCGATGCCCAGCGCGACGGTCTCGCCGAGCGTGATGTCCGCGCGCACGGACGCGCTGCTGCGCCGGCGGTCGGCCATCGAGAACCGGCGCAGCAGCGGGTTCTCGGGCGGATCGATGCCGGGCAGCGCCTGCCAGGCCGAGGCGTCGCGCTCGGCGCGCAGCAGCTTGACCGTCACGCCGAGGTTGTCCAGCGGCCGCAGGCTGCCGCGCAGCCACAGCGTGTCTTCACGCGTGGTCGCCACTTCCTGCAGCGTGCGCGCGATGCGCTCATGCTCGGCGCCGGCGTCCAGCTTGAAGCTGCCGGGGCCGCGCCAGTCGGCGCCCAGCTTGATGCGGTCGCGCGTGAAGCCGTAGGGCAGCGTTGCGCGCGAGCCGGGCAGCACGAAGAGGTCCGTGGCCACCAGCGGCATCGCCAGCGCCGGCGTGCGGTTGTCGCGCTCGTTCCGGGACAGGCTCGCATGCACCCGCAGCGTGGGCAGCGCATGCGCGCTGACGCGCAGGTTCGCATCCAGCGTGTCGACGCGGCCGTGCAGCGAGCTTGCGGGCAGTGAAGGCACGGCGAGCGCCGGATTCAGCGTCGAGGCCACGAACGGCGTGTTCTGCGTCAGCCGGCCGACGGCAACGTCGCCGCTCACGCGCGCCTGCGGGCCGATGGCGTAGGCGGCATTGGCGAACAGCTGGTGCAGCTCGTTGTCCGGTGCCAGCGCCAGCTGCCCGGTGCCGCCGCCGAGCGCGCCGCTGGCGAACGGGTTCGACCAGGTCAGCGCCTGCTTGTCGTTGCGGAAGATCGACGCGTGGTAGCCCACCGTCGCCTGCAGCGCACGGCCGCCGTAGGTGGCGGCGAGCTCGACCTGGTCGGTCAGGTCGTCGACCGGCAGCACCAGTTGCGCGGCGGTCGAGAAGAACGAGCCGGCGCCTGCCTGCGTGCCGGCACGGCGCTCGTGCCGGATGTCAGCGCGCAGCGTCCAGGCGCCGGTGGGCACGCTGGCGCCGGCATCGATCGTCTCGCGGTCGTAGCCGATGTCGACCCGCCGCAGCGTGGTGGCCAGCGGCATCGCCGCCGTGACCGGCGCCGGGAAGCCGGCGGGCAGCGTCAGGACGCTGCTGCCGACGCCGTTGAACGGCGTCGCGGCGCTGCTGCTCAAATGACGCGGCAGCGCGCTGTAGCCCAGGCGCAGCACGTACCGGCCCTCGTGGCCAAGCTGGACGGCGAGCGCGCGGCTGTCCAGGCCCAGGTCCTCGGCGTTCGCGTCGACGCGGAAGCCCTCGGCACCGCGGTGGCTCAGCGTGCCGCCGAGCACCGCGCGGGCGCCGGAGCGGTCGTAGCCGGTGAAGTCGGCGAAGCGGCGCGTGCGGCCGGACTGCACCGCGATGCCGGCGTCGATGCTGCCGGTGGTGCCGGGCTCGTCGAACGGGCAGGTCGAGCAGGTCCAGGCCGAGGTGTCGACCGCGAGGGCGGGGCTGGCCAGCGCGCCGAGCGCCGCGAGCAGCCAGAGGGGGAGGATCGGCTTCATGGCGGTTCGTCTTCAGCGCATCAGCTTGCTGCCGGCCGGGTGGTTCGATCCGTGCACGCGCGAATGGCAGTTGGTGCAGCTGCCCGCCAGCAGGAAGACCGAGGCTCCGCCGGCCGTGCCGCCACCGGAGGTTGCCGGCAGTGCGGCGCCCGTGCGCGCCACCGCCGGATGGCCGGCCACGCTGTGGCACTGCTGGCACAGCAGCGGCGGGCTCTTGGCCAGCAGCGCGGGCCGCGGCGAGCCGTGCGCGCTGTGGCATTGCGTGCAGTCCTCGGCCACCGGCGCGTGTTCCCACAGGAAGGGACCGCGCTTGTCGGCATGGCAGCTCTGGCAGGCCTGCAGCGTCGTCGGCTTGTTCAGCAGCGCACTCGCGCTGGTGTCCGCGTGCGCGTTGTGGCAATCGGAGCACGCCATCTTGCCTGCCTTCACCGGATGGGCCGAGGCCTTGTGGAAGTCGGCGCGCTGCGCCTTGTGGCAGGCGAAGCAGACCTCCGGCTGGCTCGCCTTGGCCTTGACCGGATCGTTGCCGGTGTGCAGCTTGTGGCAATCGGTGCAGGCGACGTCGCCGCGCGCATGCGGGCCGTCGTGCCACGCGCTGCGGCGGTCGGCCTGGTGGCACTGCAGGCACGCGGCATTGCGCTCGGCCACGGGCAGGAAGGAGTCGGGCCGGAAGCTGATCGTCGTCAGCTTCTTCTTGCTGCCGCTGGCCGAGTGGCGGCCGCCGGGGCCGTGGCAGGCCTCGCACTGCAGGCCGCCCTTGCCGAAGGGCGTGCCGGCATGGCCGCGCTGCGCATGTTTGCTCTTGAAGATGCCGTTGGTGGTGTAGGTGGCCGTGTCGCTGTCGGTGTCGTGGCACTCCAGGCAGGTGTCGGCGCCCTTCTTGCTGTACTCGGTGTCGTGCGGGGTCCAGTCGGCGGCGTGCGCGCCGACGCCGACGGCCATCAGCCACAGGGCGAGGAGCAGGTGGAGTGGCTTCATTTGACGCGGTGCACCGTCTTGACGTCGAACACGCGGCCCTCGCCGTGGCACAGCGTGCAGGCCTCGGTGTTCGAGGCGAGCGCGCTCTGCGTGGCGCCGAAGCGGCCGCCGTTGGCCGGGTCCTGCATGTGCAGCTTCGCCACCGCGCCGTCGTGGCAGGACGCGCACACCGCCACCGTCGGCGACGTGCGCAGGTTGTCCGCGGCATCGGTTCGCGAGGTGCCGGACGAGGTGGTCGTGCCGAGCAGGCCCGCGCCCACCGGCGCCGCCCACGCGCCGGTCAGGCGATAGGTCTCGCCGACGTGGCAGGTGGCGCAGTCCGACAGGCGGCCGGGGAAGTTGACATGGCCGAAGTCGTTGACGCTGCCGCCGAAGCCGTAGACGACGAGGCCCTTGTCGCGCACGCCGCCCTTGTCGGCCTGGCCCGCATGCAGGCCGTGGATCATGGTCTTGAAGTCGATCGACTCCTCCGGCTTTCCGTCGGCGCCGCCGGTGAGCACGCCGTTGGCCGACGGCCGTCGCCCGCCGTCGGTCGCGTTCGGGTTGTGGCAGACCGTGCAGGCGCCGATCTCGTTGCTGCGGTTGTTGCCGTGCAGGCTCAGCACGTCGTGGCAGACATTGCACTTCGCGACGTCGACGACGGTGCGCCGCGTGACGACGGTGCCGGTGACGGCCGTGTCCCTGAACGCGGTCTTCACGGCGAGGCGGTCGGTGTACCGGCCCGGGGTCGTCACGTCGCCCGCCGGGTGGCCTTCGAGGGTGGCGCGCAGGGTGCCCGTCAGCCCCACGGGCAGCGTGACCGGCGACGTCACCGTGTAGGTGCCCGCCGCGCCCGCCGGCGCCGCCGCGGTCAGCGCGTTGATCGTCACCGGCTGGCCGAAGGCCTGGCCGCTGCCGTCGTTGCCGAACTCGGCGGTGGTCCACGCGATCTTCACCGCCAGCGTGCTGGCGCCGCCGGCCGCGGTGAAGTGCGGATCGGCCTGGATGTCGTACGGCGCGCCGCCGGCCGTCGGATCGGTGACGGAAAAGGTCACGACCGGCTTCGCGCCCGGCGTGGTGCCGCTGACCGAGACGATGTTCAGCTGGAAGCGCGCCGCGGCGGCCTTCAGGCGCGCCGGGTAGTCGTGCGCGATCGCCACGTCCTTCGCATCGTTGAACTTGCCCGCCGCGTGGCACAGCGTGCAGGTGCTGTTGTCGGTCGCGACGCCGCCCGAGTGCGCGCGGGTCTGGTACGGCTTCTTCGCGTCGGGCGTGCGGCCGAAGTAGACGTCGTCGTGGCAGCTGCCGCAGGCCGCGATGCTGGGCTGGCTCTTCCAGTGGTCGCCCTGCGGCGTCGCGTTGGCGGCGCCCGGCGTGCCGTCGTGGCAGCGCGTGCAATTGCGCACGTCCTGCGTGAAGCGAACGGCCGAGTAGTCGTGGCCGCCGACGGTGTACGGCGTGCCGGCGCGCACGCTCGGCAGCGCGGCGCCGCCGGCGTTGTAGTGGATGCGGTGCACCAGCACCTTGAAGTCGATGTTGGCGCCGCCCGCGGCCGAGGTGCCGCCGTTGTGGCAGGTCACGCACAGCTTCGTATCGGTGCGGTTGCCGTGCGCCTTCAGCACGTTGTGGCAGGAGTTGCAGGTGGCGCTGGCGGCGATGTCGCGCTGCAGGCTCACGCCGCTGCCGGCGCCGAGGCTCGGCACGAGGTCGAGCACGCCGGTAGCCTCGGGGTAGCTGCGGTTGGCCTGCTGCACCGTCACGCGGTGCGTCAGTGCGGGATCGAAGCGCAGGTCCAGCGGCCGGCCGTCGGCGCCGGTGCAGGGCGCGGGGCAGGGGTTCTTCGCCGCATCGGCGATGTCGGTGGCGAAGGTGTAGCGGTAGCGGCCGCTGCCCAGGCGCTCCAGCGAGCCGAAGGCGTAGCCGCTCGACGACCGTTCCTGCGTGCCTTGCACCAGGCCGTTCGATGCGCGGTTGATGTAGTTCTGCCAGCGCGCGGGCTCGCCGTTGCCGATGGGCACCAGCTTGGCGACGTTGAAGCGCAGGTCCGCCGGCTGCAGGCCGGTCATGCCGGCGCCGGCCTGGTTGGTCACGGTGAACTCGATCACCGGCTTGCCGTCGAAGCGCGCGCTGTCGACGCGGATCGACAGGGATTGCGCCGCCGCGAGCGCGGCCGGGCCGGTGTCGATCGTCGGCGGCAGCGACGGATCCGCGGGTGGCGGGCTCGCGGCGCCACCGCCGCCGCCGCAGCCGGCGAGGGCGGCCGCGAGCGCAGCCGCAGCCAGCAGCGACGATAACGCCCTAAACACGCGGCTTCCCTTTCGGCGCAGCGACGGGCTTGGCGATGATGCGGCCCTTGATCTGCAGGTACACGCCCGCGGGCAGCGCCTTCGTCAGCACCAGGTCGGCCTTGGTCTGGTACGGCCGGTGGGCGACGATGCGATCGGCCTCGGCATCGCCGATGCCGGGCAGCTTCTTGAGCTCGGCGCGGCTGGCGCGGTTGATGTCGACCAGCGGTTGCGCCGGCGGCGCGGCGACCTTGGCGCGGGCCGCTGCCGGCGCGGCCGGGGCCGCGGTGGTGGCTGCGGTGGTGGCCGAGACGGTGGCTGCCGGCGCGGCCGCGGCGACCGCCGCGACGAGCACGGCCGCCACCGCGCCGATGGTGAAGCGTTGCATCACGGCCGGCTCACTTCTCGTGCATCACCTTGATGTCGGCGACCTTGCCCTGCGCGTGGCACAGCATGCACTGCTCGCCGCTGGCGAGCGCGCTGCTGCGCGGGGCGTAGAACGAGCCGCCGTTGGCGCGGATGTGCGACAGGGCCAGGGCCGAGTCGTGGCACGAGACGCAGGCGGTGGCGATCGGCGAGTTCACCAGCGTCGTCGGCGCCGCCGGCGTGGTGGCGCCGGTGCCGAGGTTGAAGCTGAAGCCGGCGCCGTAGTTGACGTCCTTCGTGATGTACGGCGACATCTGGAACAGCGCCAGCGCATTGGCGGTCGAGCTGAACGTGCCGGCCGCCGTCGTGCGGTACAGCCGGTTCGGCAGCGCGTTGGCCGAAGCCGTGTTGCTGAAGTCGTAGCTGCCGGGGACGTGGCAACCCTCGCAGTTCTTCAGCACGCCGGGGAAGCCGATGTCGGCGAACGACTCGGTGGTGCTGAGCGCATGCCAGGTGAACGGCGCCTCGCGCTTGGCGCCGGCGTGGATCGCGTGAACGAAGCTCGTCGAGTCGGCTGACCAGGCGCTGCTGGCGCGGTTGGGCGTGTGGCACCACGAGCAGGTCGTGCCGTCGTTGCGCTGGCCGCCGTGGAAGGCCTCTTCGGTGAAGGTGCCGAGTTCCTGGTGGCAGTTGTTGCAGCGCTTGTCCTCGACGACCGCGCGGCGTCCGGTGAAGCCGTCGGCCACCTTCTGCACGTTGGGCGCGATGACGATCAGGCCGCCGGTCTTGTTCGGCATCGCCGGGTTCAGGCCCGTGGTGGCCGTGGCCGCCGCGATCGGATAGTCCTCCAGGTTGGCCTGCGTCAGCGGCAGCGTGTTGACCACGTTGTACGAGTAGCCGAGGCCGCCGGTCAGCATCACCGCGTTGGCGGGGATCGTGGCGCCGGTCAGCGTGGCGGTGTAGTAGCCGTCGGCGTCAGGTCCGGTGAGCGTGCCCTTGCCGGTGCCGCTCGCGCTGCCGTTCCACAGGCTGCGCAGGTAGCTGGAGACGCTGGCGTTGAAGTCGGCCGGCGCGGCGACGTCGTCCTGCGGCACCGCGAAGACGAAGTACACGCTGGGCGCGCCGACGAAGTTGTCCCAGATCTCCGTCTTGCCCGTGCCCGGCGCATTGAGGTCCGCGCGCGCGCCGTTCTGCAGGATGCGGAACACCATCATCGGGTTGCGGCTGGCATTGAGGGACACGCTCTTCAGGTCATAGCTGACCTTGATCGCGCCCGGCGGCAGCCGGCTCGTGTTCGACGCGATCCACGCGGCGTTGCTGTTCGCGTTGGTGCCGCCGGCCAGCAGCGCATTGCTGGCGCTGGGCGGCGTGACCGGCAGGTGGTTCAGGTCGATCGCGGCAGGCTTGTGGCACAACACGCACAGCGAGTCGTCGGCCTGCGCACCGCCGACGTGGCCGTGCTCGCTGGTCGACAGGCCCTTGACCGCGTCGGCGATCGTGACGCCCTTGCCGGTGGCGAAGTTGATGCCGTCGTGGCAGGACCCGCAGGCCAGCCGGCTCGGCACGTTCTTCCAGTTGTCGCCCTGGGCGGTCTTCGCGCTGGAGGTCGCGCTGCCGTCGTGGCACTTGGTGCAGTTGCGGATGTCCTGCGGGAACTTCACGTGGTTGTACTGCACGCCCGCGTAGTTGTAGTTCTTCTTCGCCAGCATCCCGCCCATGTGGGTCTTGTGGATGTTGTTGGGCATGTCGCCGAGCGCGCGGCCGTCGACGAGCTCGGTGGACGTGCCCGTGAACGTGCGCGTGGCGGCGTCGTACTTCGCTTCGCTGCGGCCGTACTTGCGCTGGTCGGTGTGGCAGACCACGCAGTAGCGCGTCTCGTTGCGGCTGCCGCCGTGGAAGCCGGCGGCCGAGCTCTCGGGGCTGTCGCCCGGGATGCCGCCCAGCTTCTGGTGGCACTCGTTGCACTTGGCGGTGGCGACGATCTCGCGGCTCGCATCGCTGGCGCTGACCGGCTTGCCGGTGGCCGGGATGAAGTCGTAGATCGCGTCGACGGGCTTGGTCATCGGCACGCCGGGCACGACCGTCGCGCCGGTGGCGGTGTTGTTGCCGGTGCCGGGCGCGTTGCCGGACAACTGCAGCGTCAGCCGGTGCGTCAGGCTGGCGTCGTAGGTGAGGTCGCCCAGGTCGGCCTTGTTGTTGGTGCCGCTGACCGTCATGCCGGCCACCTGGTCCTTGACCTTGGTGATGTCGCGGTAGAACGTGTACTTGTAGGTGCCGTTCCGGTTGTCGACCAGCGTGCCGGTGTTGTCGGTGCTCGGGCGCGTCGGCGCGGCGGCGGCGGTGGTGGTGGGCACCGTCGTGACGATGTAGCTGACCCACCTGCTCGGGCTGCCGTTGCTGCCCGGAACCAGCTTGGCGAGCGAGAACGCGATGTTCGGATAGCTCGCCACCGTGGCGGTGGCGGCCTTGCTGGTGCTGCCCAGTCCGATGATCGCGTTGCCGTCGACGTCCGTGACCGCGAAGTCGACCGTGGGCGGACCGCCCGCGATCGTGACCTTGCCGATCGTCACCTTCGGCGCCAGCGCAGCGAAGGTCGCCGGCGGCGTGTTCGCGGTGATCGTGATCGGCGAGGTGCCGGTGGGCACCTGCACCGGCGGCGGCTCGGATGGTGGCGGCGTCACCGGCGGCGGGGCCGGTTCGCTGCCGCCGCCTCCTCCTCCGCAACCAGCCAGCATCGCAACGATGCCGAAGGCCATCGAGGCCGCCAGGCCCCATGAGGTCAACGTACGCTTCATGTCGTCCTCCGTCGGTGCGGAACGGGCAGCGGCGCCGTTGCCGCTGCCCGGGGCTGTCTCATGTCATTGCGCGAGGATCCAGCTCACGAGGTTCTTGATCTGCGCGTCGTCCTTGGACTTCACGGCGCCGTGCTCTTCCTCGGAGCCGTCGTCGAGCTTGACCTTGGTGGTCTTGGTGATCAGGTCGCGCAGCTTGCCTTCGCCTTCGGCCGTCTTGCCCTTGTACTTGGCGGAGGTCTTCTGGAACGACGGTCCCTTCTTCGACTTGTCGATGCCGTGGCATTTCATGCAGCCGCTGTCCTTGGCGAGCTTCTGCGCTGCATCGGCGTCCGGCGTGGCCTGCGCGGGATTCGCCAGCACGAGGGTCGTGGCCAGCATGGCCAGCAGGGCGGGGATCTTCATGCATGTCTCCTTGCGGTCCTGGTCGAGTGTTCTCGCCGTGGTGGTGGTTTGGGTTGATGAATATCAGTCGGTGGTGCGGGCGACGGCGCGACCGTGGTGACGGCGCCTCACGAGCAGCGCGATCAGCGGCAGCCCGAGCGCACCGGCCGCGATCGCCGCCACCATCGGGTTCGGCACGTAGAAGGTGTCGTAGACGTTCCAGCCGAGGGCGTCGAACATCAGCGACACGGCGGTCGGGTTGCCCGCGATGTGCCCGCCGACCGTGCCGGTCACCGTGACCAGCAGCGTGCCCAGGCCCGCCAGCGCCAGCATCAGCCAGCGGTTGCCGCCCTGCCAGGCGCTGTTCCCCAGCCGCCACACGGTGACGAGGAAGACGCTCCAGTAGGCGATCGACCAGGCGCCGGCCAGGATGTGGTTGCGGATCAGCGGCGAGGCGCTGGCGGCCGTCAGCGAGAAGATGAAGAAGCCGGCGGCGAACGCCGCGATGCCCGAGGCCACGCCCAGCGCGACCAGCAGCGGCAGCACGCGGCCCGCGGCGCTGGCGGTGGGGCCGTCGAACAGCGCGCGGAATACGACGACCAGCGACACCGTGGTCCAGATCGCCACGGGGAAGTGCACCAGCACCGCATGGAACGGTGCCAGCAGGCGGATGAAGACCTCATAGTTCATGCTGGGCTCCCGGTCGCGGCAGCAGGAGGTTCAGCGCGAGGCCGAAGCCGGCGATCAAGGCCAGTCCGGACACCAGCGTCGATACCCACTGGCGGAAGATCTCGTCGGCGAACACCGCCTCGACGCTGTAGTGCGAGAGTTGCTTCTCGCTGTGCCGGAATTTCACCGGCACGCCCTTGTCGATGTACTTCGATCCGGCGTGCTTGGCGCTCGACAGCGTGGCCCACGCGATGCGGCCGGGGAAGAACAGCGTGACGTCGCTCCACGGCTGCTCCCACTTCGGCGCCTCGCCGGTGGGGATGTTGACGGCGTTGATCTGCGCCTCGCGGTCCAGCCCCAGCGTGGCCGGCAACGACACGTAATGAAAGCGGCTGCCGTCGGTGGTGCGGTGCAGGCCGAAGGCGATCGTGTAGACGCCCTTGTCGAGCATCGCCTTGTCCTCGTCCGGATGACCGGTGTTCAGCGCGCGTGTCAGCGTGACGTCGCGCAGGCCGTTGGCCCAGGTCGGCGTGCCGTGCACGGTGACGTCGCCGGCAGACCCTTCGCTGGGGCGCATCACGCGGCGCGGGATGGTGTCGCCATCCTTCCACGCCTGCGCCGCATCGAACGCCACCGCGTCCTCCTGGCGCAGGTAGGTGTCGGCATCGGCGAGCTTGCCGCTGGTGACCTCGCTCCACGCCAGCGCGCGGCGGCCGCCGCTCTTCTTCGGGTCCAGCATCCAGCGCGGCTGCCCGGCCTTGTTGTCCCAGTTGGTCGAGAACAGCACGCCGCGGCCGGTGTCGCTGTAGCGCGCCTCGGCGATCACGCCGTCGTCGGCCTTGCCGATCGGGTTGGTGCGGTTCATGTGCCACTGCCACAGGTCGACGAAGTAGCCGGCGGCGCGCAGCCGCGCGAGCTCCGGCTCGGGCACGACGGTCGACCAGTCGCCCGGGCGCTGCCGCGTCGACGGCAGGTACTTGCCGACCTCGCGCTGGCCCTTCTTCGCGCCCAGGTAGGGGTGCGCGGCGACCTCCTCCTCGCCCCCGTCGTCGCCGCTGGACCACATGCGCACGTTGGCCATCACGTAGGCGCCGTAGCGGCCGAACTCGGGCACGCTGCCGTCGTCGATCATCATCGCGACGCGGTCCTCGTAGTCGCCCTCCGACTTGGCCTGGCCTTCGCGGATCCACTTGCCGCCCTCGTGGCGCAGCATGTCGACCTCGATGTTGCGCTTGGGCGTCGGCCAGCGGTAGCGCACCCAGATGCGCTGGCCGTCGAACGCGGCCTTGACCTGCAGCGGCACCGTGCGCTCGGCGGGGATCTCGATGCCGCGGGCCGGGTCGTTGCGGATGATGCCGCGCCCGTGCGTGAGCCAGGCGGCGGTCAGCAGCGCAAAGAAGACCACGACGCAGCCGTACATCCAGCGTCTCATGATGGGGCTCCCGCGGGCCCGCGGCCCGGTTCCACCGACAGGGAATTCGCCCCTTCGGGCGGCCGTGCGGCGCTCACGATCTCACTGCGCCAGGATCCACTGCACCAGGTTGCGGATCTGTGCCGCGTCCTTGGTGTCGACGGTGTCGTGCTCCTCCTCGGTGCCGTCCGGAAACTTCACGCGCGGCGAGGTCGTCAGGTGGGTGATCAGCTTCTCCTCGGCGTCGGACTTGCCGCGGAACTTCGCGGCCGTCTTCTGGTACGACGGACCCTTCTTCGACTTGTCCGCCGCATGGCACTTGGTGCAGCCGCTGGCCTTGGCCAGTTTCTCCGCCGCGGCCGCATCGGGGGCGGCGGCGGCAGGCACCGCAAACGCACAACAACAGGCAAAGACAGCGGCCAGTGCGCCGAGGCCGCGGGGGGAAGGTGCCGTCGATGTCATGGTGGTCTCTCCATCTGAACCGCATGGATGACGGTCATGCGCCCATGCTGCGCAGGAATCCCTTGCCGATCAGGACCAGCAGCACGAGGCCGCAGCCGATCAGGAAGAAGCCGAGCGCGTGCGACGCCAGCGTCATCGGCCGCGACGGCGCGTCGACCAGGTGCTTGTGCAGCTCGCCGTTCTCGACCAGGCGGCGGTACTGCACGCCGTGCTCGCGCGCGAAGTGCTCGATCGGCATCGAGCCGGTGAACATCACCGGGTCGAACGGGAACTTGTCGGGCCGGAAGTGGTTGTTGAAGAAGTGCACGGTGAACAGGAACACCGCGGCCAGGAACGCTTCTTCGCCGTGCGCGATGGTCGCGACGTTGAACACCCAGCCCGGCAGGACCTTCGCCGTGGCCTCGGGGAACCACATCATGAAGCCACTGACGCCGACGATCGTGACGCCCCAGAACGGCGCCCAGTAGTCGAACTTCTCCCAGTAGGTCCAGCGGTCGAAGATCGGGCGCGGGCCGCGGCCGACGAACCACTTGAACATCGCGACCACGTCCTTCAGGTCCTGCAGGTTCGGGATCAACGAGTCGGGGCCGAAGATCCTGAACGTGCGCCAGTTCCGCACCAGGTAGACCACGATGTAGACGAGGTGGATCACGAAGATCGCCGAGAAGACGATCGCCGAGACGCGGTGGATCAGCCCCGCGACCTTCGGGCCGCCGAGCGCGCGCACCACCACCGGCGCCCACTCGCTGCCGGCGTACATGAGCGTCATGCCGGTCAGCGTGAGCAGCATCAGGCTGACGGCGAACAGCAGGTGGCCCAGGCGCCACCACGCGTTGAAGCGGTGCACCGCCTTGCCGGGCGGCAGCCCCAGCGAGGAGACATCCACGTGCGGCGCGCGCTTGCCGTGGCGGCGGTCCTGGATCTCGCGGTACAGCCACATCAGCAGGTGCACCCAGAAGAACGCGAAGGTGCCCAGCAGCAGGCCGGCCATGAACTTGGTGGCCAGCCACACCTGTGGGTAGCGTTCGAAGTCGTGGCTGGTCGCGTGCGGCTGGAAGCTGACGAAGCCGGCGGTCGCCTGCTTGTGGCACTTCTGGCAGGTCTCGAGCCGGTTGTTCAGGTGGATCTTGGAGGTCGGGTCGTCCAGCTTCTTCACGGCATGGTTGTCGTGGCAGCTGAAGCACTGCGCGGTGTTCGTGTAACCCAGCGCGGTGACCTGGCCGTGGTAGGTGTCGGTGTAGGACTTGCCGCGTTCCTGGTGGCAGCCGATGCAGGCCTGCGTGGTGTGCAGCTTGGCCGATGGCTGCGACATGCGGTCGACGCCGTGCGGGTTGTGGCAGTCGGCGCAGATCGCGGCCTTGGCATCGCCCTTGGCGATCTTGGCCCCGTGCACCGAGCCCTGGTAGTCCTCGAGCTGCGTGTCGTGGCAGGTGCCGCAGGCGGCGGGCACGCCCAGGCGCCAGGCCGTGCGCTCAGGGCCCTCCTTCGGAATGCGGCGGAAGGCATGCGCGTTGTGACAGCCGGCGCAGGTGGCGTTGGCCTTGTCCGGCTCGTCGGTGTTGGGCTTCGAATGCACCGATCGCTTGTAGGCCTCGGCCTGGTCCAGCACCAGTTTGACGTCCGGCCGCGACGCGTCGCGGCCATCCTTCTTCAGCTGCTCCCACAGGTTCTGGTGGCAGCTCACGCAGTCGGGCGGCGCCACGCCGGTCTTCTTGTGCGGCGTCTGGTTGTCGACGACGTCCTTGTGGCAGTCGTTGCATTCCAGGTAGGTGTGGGTGCTCCTGGCGAGCGCGGACTTGTGCACCGGCTTGAGCTCGCGCTTCTTGCCGTCTTCGCCGGTGGCCTGCAGCGTCTTGCTGCCGTCGTGGCAGTTCAGGCATGCGGCGCTCGTGCCATCGGCCGCCTGGATGCCGGGCGCCGCGAGCAGGAAGACGAGCAGCGCGAGAATGCGGAAGTTCATCGAATGCCTCGTTGATTGTTCTGATGCGGCATCGCCACCACGGTGAGCGTGCGAATGCCTTGCGCGCCGCGGACCAGCACGCCCTCGATGTCCGCGGTGGCCGATGGGCCCGTCATCAGCGCCGCGTAGCCCGCGTCGAAGAACGCGCGCTCGCGGTAGGCGTGGTGCAGGTCGGGCAGGATGCAGGCCGGATCGAGCAGCACCACCAGGTGCTGCGACAGGAAGCCGAGCGCGTTGACGCCGAGCTCGCGTTCGCTCAGCGCCACCGAGCCCGTCTCGGCGATGCCGAAGGCCGCGCGCACGACGCCGACATCGACGTCGTCCAGCGTCGCCGGTGCCAGCGCCGGGTCGAGCCGGCGCGTGCCGCCGGCTTCCGGCACGGCCGAGCACATCACGCGGGCACCGGGGAAGGCATCGCGCAGCCAGGCGTCGAGCGACTGGCCCGGCGCGGGCGTGCCGACCGCGCCGCCCATGCGCGTGAGCGCGGCCGTGAACGCGTCCCACGGCGATGCCGCGGCGCGGTGGAAGTCGGGCAGCGCCGGCAGCGGCTCGGCCGGCGGCAGGTTCGCGCGGACGCGCGCCAGCACCAGGTCGCGGCTGCCGATCATGTCGGGCCTCCACGTGCCTTCAGGTACCACTGGCGGAAGGTCTGCGGCGGTGCGGCCGGCACTTCGCGCTGGCGCCCCCATGCGTTGAAGGGGTTGTAGACCAGCGATCGCGGCAGGTGGTCGATGCCGGCGGCCGCCGCTTCGACCGCGGCGCGGTACAGGCGCGGCCGCGCCAGGATCTTGCCGGCCACGCGCATCGCCTCGCGCTTGACCAGCGGCAGCTGGCGCCGCTCGGCGATGACCTGGCGCCACTTGTAGATCTGCTCGTGGATGTTGATCTTCACCGGGCAGACGCTGGTGCAGCTGCCGTTGAGCGTGCTGGCGAACGGCAGCGCGCTGTACTTGCGCAGGTCGAAGGTCGGATCGATGATCACGCCGATCGGGCCCGAGTACGTTGCGCCATAGCTCAGGCCGCCGGAGCGCCGGTAGACCGGACAGGTGTTCATGCATGCGCCGCAGCGGATGCACTTCAGCGAGTACCAGAAGTCGGCCATGCCCAGCCGCTCCGACCGGCCGTTGTCGACGAGCACCACGTGCAGCTCGGTGCCCGGCCGCGGCGCGCGGAAGTGCGAGGTGATCTGTGTGATCGGCGACCCCAGCGCACTGCGCGACAGCATGCGCACGAAGACGCCCAGGTGCTCCAGCGTCGGGATCAGCTTTTCGATGCCGATCGAGGCGATGTGCAGCGGCGGCAGGTTGGCGCTCAGGTCGGCATTGCCCTCGTTGGTGCAGACCACGAAGCTGCCGGTCTCGGCGATCGCGAAGTTCGCGCCCGTCAGGCCGGCGCCGGCGGCCAGGTACGCGGGCCGCGTATGGCGGCGCTGGCTCTCGGCCAGGTAGGGCACGTCGTCGTTCTCCGGATCGGTGCCCAGCGCGGGGCCGATCGTGCGGCCGAAGACCGCGGCGACGTCGCCGCGCAGCTTGTGCACCGCCGGCACGACGATGTGGCTGGGCGGTTCGTCGTCGAGCTGCTGGATGCGCTCGCCGAGGTCGGTCTCCATCACGGTGATGCCGCGCTGCTCGAGATACGGCCGCATCTCGCATTCGTCGGTCAGCATCGACTTGCTCTTGACCAGCAGCGTGACGCCGCGCTCGTCGAGCAGGCGGTGCACGATCTCGTTGTGCTCGGCCGCGTCGCGCGCCCAGTGCACGACGATGCCGTTGGCCTGCGCGTTGCGCTCGAACTGCTCCAGGTAGTCGGCCAGGTGCGTCAGCGTGTGCGCCTTGATCGCCGAGGCCAGCTCGCGCAGCGTCTCCCACTCCGGCAGGCCGTGCGCCTCGCGGTCGCGCTTGCCGCGCAGGTCCCACAGGCGCCGGTCGTGGAACGCGGCATGGCTGCTGGCCGCGATGAACGTCGACGACGCCTCGGCGTGGTCGACCCGCTTCATGCCGGGTCCCCGTTCAGGACCTGCGCGATGTGCCGGAACTTCAGCGGCAGCCCGGCCCGCTCGGCGCAGCCCTTCTGGTGCATCAGGCAGGACATGTCCGGCGAGACGACGTAGTCGGCGCCGGCGTCGCGGTGGTCGGCCACCTTGTCATGCCCCATGCGGCCGGACACGGGTTCCTCGAACACCGAGAACGTGCCGCCGAAGCCGCAGCATTCGTCGGGTCGCCGCGGTTCGACGAACTGGATGCCGCGCACCGACTCGAGCAAGGCGCGCGGCTTGTTCCAGCGCGGCTCGCCGATCTCCGAGCACTGCGCCTCGTTCAGCCCGCGCAGCGTGGCGCAACCGATGTGCAGGCCCACCTTGTGCGGGAATCGGGCCCAGGGGAACTCGCGCACCTCCAGCACGTCGTGCAGGAACTCCACCAACTCCCAGGTCCGTGCGCGCACCTGCGACACCACCGGCGTCTGCTCGATCGCCGTCAGGTGCCTGCGCACGTGGTGCGCACAGCTGCCCGAAGGCGTGACGATGAAGTCGTGCGCCGCGAAGTTGCGCACGAAGAGCGCCTCGGCCCCGCGGGCATCCTCTTCGCAGCCGCTGTTGGCCATCGGCTGGCCGCAGCAGGTCTGGTCCAGCGGGTAGTCCACCTCGCAGCCAACGCGCTCGAGCAATTCGAGCGTGGCGATGCCGACCTCGGGGAAGAAGGCATCCACGTAGCAGGGGATGAACAGACCGACCTTCATCCGGAACTCCTGTGACGCCGGGACTGCGTTGCCGTTGGCCCCACACTGGCGTCGGGGTGATCCGACTGTCGGCTTGCAGGCGACACCGCACGTTGAGGTTTCGCAAACCTGCGCGGTGCTCAGCGCAACTCGGGCACCATCTCGATCGCCCCGCACGGACACTCGGCAACGCACAGCCCGCAGCCCTTGCAGTAGTCGAGCTTGAACTCGAAGCCCTTGCCCGGGCCGAGCTTGGTCACCGCGTTGTCGGGGCAGACGCCATAGCAGTTGTCGCACTCGAAGCAGTTGCCGCACGACAGGCAGCGGCGCGCCTCGAACAGCGCATTGCCCTCGTCGAGCCCGCCCTGCACCTCGTCGAAGCTGGACTGGCGCCGGATCAGGTCGAGCTGCGGGCGCACGGTCTGCGGGGCGTCGGCGTAGTACCAGGTGTTCAGCAGCTCGAAGCGGGCCAGCGCGGGCTTGGGTGCCGGTTCCAGCTCGGCGCCGCGCAGCCACGCATCGATGTGGCGCGCGGCCTTCTTGCCGTGGCCGATGGCCACGGTGACGTTGCGCTCGGCCGGCACCATGTCGCCGCCGGCGAAGATGCCGGGGTGGCCGGTCATCATGCGCTGGTCGACCTGCACCACGCCGTCGTCGATGGCGAGACCGGGCACGCCGTGCAGCAGCGACAGGTCGACGTCCTGGCCCAGCGCCAGCACCAGCGCATCGGCTTCGAGCGTCTCGAGCTCGCCGGTCGGCTGCGGGAAGCCGCTGGCGTCGAGCACCATGCGCTCGACGGTGATGCTGTGGTCGCCGGCCTCGCGGATCGTCGACAGCCACTTGACCGTCACGCCTTCCTCGAGTGCCTCCTCGAGCTCGAAGTCGTGCGCGGGCATCTTCTCGCGCGTGCGGCGGTAGACGATGAGCGCCTCGGTGGCGCCGAGCCGGCGCGCGGTGCGCGCGACGTCGATCGCGGTATTGCCGCCGCCGTAGACGACGACGCGCCGGCCGAGCAGTGGCGGAGCCTCGCCTTCCATCGAGCGCAGCACCGACAGCGCATCCATCACCCGGGCCGAATCGCCGGCCGGGATGAAGGCGCGCCGGGCGATGTGCGCGCCGACGGCGAGGAAGGCGGCGTCGAAGCCGCCCTCTTGCATCGTGTCGAGGATGCGCTCGACCTTGCGGCCGAGCTCGATGCGCACGCCCAGCGCGGCGATGCGCTGCACCTCGGCATCGAGCACGTCGCGCGGCAGGCGGTACTTCGGAATGCCGAAGCGCATCATGCCGCCGGGGCGCGGGCCCGCCTCGTGGATCGTCACCGCATGGCCGAGCCGCGCCAGGTGGTAGGCCGCGGACAGCCCCGACGGCCCGGCGCCGACGATCAGCACGCGCCGACCGCTGGGCGGCGGCGGGGCATCGAAGGCCCAGCCGCGGCGAATCGCCTCATCGCCGAGGAAACGCTCGACGGCGTTGATGCCCACCGGTGCGTCGAGCCGGCCGCGGTTGCACTGGCTTTCGCAGGTGTGATAACAAACGCGGCCCATGATCGCCGGGAACGGGTTGTCCCGTACCAGCCGGCGCCAGGCGGCTTCGTAGCGGCCGGCCTCGGCTTCGTAGAGCCAGCCCTGGATGTCCTCGCCGGCGGGGCATTCCTGGTTGCATGGCGGCATGCGGTGCACATAGACCGGCCGCTCGGTGCGCCACGAGCCGGTGTGATTGGCCAGCGACGAGCCGACATCCAGCGTGATCGCGAACGGCTTGGGTGCGCTCATGCCACTGCTCCTGCCGCGTCCATCTGGTGATAGCGGCGGATGTTGCGATCGGCCAGCGCCTGCAGCCGTTCCAGCGTCTGGACATCGGGCTGCGCGCCGAACAGGTGGGCGAAGCGCTTCTGCGGCTTCAGGTAGGCCTCGACCGGCACCTGGCGCCGGATCTTCGAGCTGCCGGTCAGCTCGCCGTTCATCGCCTCGAACACCGGGAACAACCCGCTCTCGTGCGCCAGGCGCGCCAGCCGGATCGTTTCCTGCGAAGGCGCGCCCCAGCCGAGCGGGCAGGGCACGAGGATGTGGATGTAGCGCGCGCCGCGCAGGGCCATCGCGCTGCGCACCTTGCGTTCGAGGTCGTGCAGCTCGGCCACCGTGGCGGTGGCGACGTACGGTATCTCGTGCGCCATGGCGATGCGAGGCAGGAACTTGCCCTGGCCGAAGTTGTTGCCGGGCCGCTCTCCGACGGCCGGGGTCGTCGCGGTGCGCGCAGCCATCGGCGTGGCCGACGAGCGCTGCACGCCGGTGTTCATGTAGGCCTCGTTGTCGTAGCAGATGTAGAGCACGTCGTCGTTGCGCTCGAACATGCCGGACAGGCAGCCGAGGCCGATGTCGGTGGTGCCGCCGTCGCCGCCCTGGGCCACCACGCGCACGTCGTCGCGCCCCTGCACCCGCAGCGCCGCCGCGATGCCGGTGGCCACCGCCGCGACGTTGCCGAACAGCGAATGGATCCACGGGATCTGCCAGGAGGTCTCGGGGTAGGGCGTCGAGAACACTTCGAGGCAGCCGGTGGCATTGGCGGCGATCAGCCGGCCCCCGGCGGCGCGCATCGCCGCATCGATGGCGTAGCGCGCGCCCAGCGCTTCGCCGCAGCCCTGGCAGGCGCGGTGGCCGGAGTTCAGCGCGTTGCTGCGCTCGGGCGAGGCCTGCTCGCTGCGCTGCTGCGGCGACAGCAGCCGATTGCCGACCGTGAACGTGCCGGTCTGGTAGAACTTGATCGCTTCCATGGTGTCATCCGATGCGCGAGGCCACCGTGCCGATGTCGCGCAGCACGCCCTCGGCGATGGGGCCGGAACGACGGGTGGCGCGCTCGCGCGCCAGCACGCGCTCGACGAGCTCGTGGTCGAGGTCGAGGAAGGTCAGCGGCTCGAGCCGGTCGGCCATCGCATCGAGCAGCAGGCGCTGCAGCGAGGCCTGCGTGATGGCGCGGCCGCCCAGGCCCGCCACCACCGCCAGCACCGGCAGCGGGTGCTCGCGCAAGGCCATGCGCACATCGCGCGAGACGATGCCGCCGATGCCGACCGCGAAGCACTTCTCGATCACGACGACGCGCCGGGCCTGCGCCAGCGCTGCCTGCAGCGCCGCGATCGGGAACGGGCGGAACGAGGTGATGCCGACCGCGCCGATGCGGTGGCCCTGTTCGCGCAGCGCATCGACCGTGTCCTTGATCGTGCCGAGCACCGAGCCGAGCGCGATGACGATGGTCTCGGCATCGTCGTCACGGTAGCGGCTGATCAGGCCGCCGGCGGCGCGGCCGAAGCGGGCGCGGAATTCGGCGGCCACCTGCGGGATCAGGTCCAGCGCCTGCAGCTGCTTCGCGTGCGCCAGGTAGCGCACCTCGGTGAAGGCCTCGGGCCCGACCATCGCGCCGATGCTCACCGGCTCGGCCGGGTCCAGCACCTGGCGCGGCTCGTAGCGCGGCAGGAACGCGTCCACCGTCGCCTGGTCGGGCAGGTCGACGCGCTCGACCGCATGGGTCAGGATGAAGCCGTCCATGCACACCATCACCGGCAGCGACAGCTCCTCGGCGATGCGGAAGGCCTGGATGTGCAGGTCGACCGCATCCTGGTTCGATTCCGCGAACAGCTGGATCCAGCCGGCGTCGCGCATCGCCATGCTGTCGCTGTGATCGTTCCAGATGTTGATCGGCGCGCCGATCGCGCGGTTGGCGATCGTCATCACGATCGGCAGGCCGAGCCCGGAGGCGTTGTAGACCGCCTCGGCCATGAACAGCAGCCCCTGGCTGGCGGTGGCGGTGTAGGCGCGCGCGCCGGTGGCCGATGCGCCGATGGCGACGCTCATCGCCGCGAACTCGGATTCCACGTTGATGAATTCGCAGGGCTGCAGCGCGCCGGTCTTCACCAGCGCGCCCAGGCCCTCGACGATGTGCGTCTGCGGCGAGATCGGGTAGGCGCAGATCACCTCGGGGCGGCAGGCGGCCACCGCCCGCGCGACCGCATGCGAGCCTTCGCATTGTTCAAGCATCGGCGGCCTCCGCGGGTTGCCGTTGCTGCTGCAGGACGAACCGGTGCGCGGCCGTGGCGGCGTTGATGTTGCCCCGGGCCAGGGCACCGCTGAAGCGCGCCTCGATGGCGGCCACCACGTCCGCCAGCAGGATCGGACCGCCCAGCGCCGCGAAGGCGCCCAGCAGCGCGGCATTCGGCAGCGGGCGCCCGACGTGGTCGAGGGCCAGCTCGGTCGCGGGCACCGTCAGCACCCGCTCGGCCCGGAAGCCGGCCGCGAATTCGCCGATGCCCAGCGCCTCCAGGCTGCGTGCGCTGTTGATCAGGATCGTGCCGTCGCGCTGCAGGCCGCTGAAGACGTCGACCTGGTGCAGCAGCGTCGGGTCCTGGATGATCAGCGCGTCGGGCGCGACGATCGGCTCGCGCGTGCGGATCGGCGTGTCGGCTATGCGGCAGAAGGCCACCACCGGCGCGCCCGTTCGTTCGGAGCCGAAGCTGGGAAAGGCCTGTGCATGCCGTCCGCCGACGAACGCGGCGACCGACAGCATCTCGGTTGCGCTGACCACGCCCTGGCCGCCACGGCCATGAATGCGCACCTGGTACATGCTGCCTCCGGCTTCCGTGCAGATGCGCATGCTGGAGCGTTGGCGGCGGCGCCGGCTTGCGAACCCTCAATGTCGGTGCTGCACGGGTTGATGGCGATCAACCCCCGCGGACGCCCGCTGCGCGACCATCGCCGCCACATCAGCCCTGATCCGGGAGCCGCGACATGGACGAGAAGGACCTCGAGCGCAGGCAGTGCCTGGGCGTGATCGGCAGCCTGCTGATCGCCGCGGTGGTCGTTGCGCTTGCCGTGTCCGGCGCGCCGGGTGTGGCGCAGCCGGCCGCGCCCGCGGCCGCAGCAGTTCCGACGACGGCGTCGGGGCGCTGACCCACCCGGCGACTCATCCGCCGACCCCGCCGCGATCCCTGGGGCGCCCCCCCGGCGACCCCGCCGCGAACCCTCTGCGTCCCCGTCGCCGACTCCTCCGGCGACCTCACCGGCGATCCCGCCGGCGACGACTCCGCCTGCCCCGTGGCTCTTCGGCCGCCGCCCCGGATGGCCCATCCGGGCGATGTCGCCCGACCCTGCGTTTCCTAAAGTGTGCTGCAACTCGTTCACGCCGCGCCGGGCTTCGTGCCAGATCTGCCCGTGGCTCCGGCGCGTAGACGAATCGACTTTCGAACTTCCAAGGCAGCACACGATGAAACGCTGGATCAAGATCACCCTGGGCACCGTCATTGCGCTGGTCGCCGCCGGCGCCGCCACCGTCGGCATCGCCGAGCACCGCGGCACGACGCTGCAGTCGCGCACCGTCGACATCGCGCGGCGGCCGCTCGCGTTCAGCGACGACGCCGCGACGCTGGAGCGCGGCCGCTATCTCTACCTGTCGCGCGGTTGTGCCGACTGCCACGGCGCGAACGCCGGCGGCCGCACCTTCGTCGACGATCCGAAGAGCGGCCTGAAGCTGGCCGGTCCGAACATCAGCCCGCGGCCGGACGGCGTCGTCGCCCGCTACCGCGGCGAGGACTGGGAACGCGCGCTGCGCCACGGCGTCAAGCCGGACGGCAAGCCGCTGATGGTGATGCCCTCGCAGGACTTCGCGCGCTGGACCGATGGCGACGTGGTCGCCGTCGCCTCCTACCTGCGCTCGGTGCCGGCGGTGGACGGCGGCGCGGCGGTGATCCAGCTGCCGCTGCCGGTGCGCGTGGCCTACGGCCTGGGCGTGATCGAGGATGCCGCGGCGCGCATCGACCACCGCCTGCCGCCGGCCCAGCCGGTGCCGGAGGGCGTCACCGTGCAGCACGGCCAGTACGTCGCACAGAGCTGCATCGGCTGCCACGGCCCCGGGCTGTCGGGCGGCAAGATCACCGGCGCGCCGCCCGACTGGCCGGCCGCCGCGAACCTGACGCCGGGCGAAGGCAGCGCGATGGCCCGCTACGCCAGCGCCGAGCAGTTCCGCCGGATGATGCGCAGCGGCAAGCGGCCCGACGGCAGCGCGATCAGCCCGGTGATGCCCTTCGAGGCGCTGGCACAGATGAACGACGTCGACCTCGACGCCGCCTTCCTCTACCTGAAGTCGGTTCCGCCGCGCGCCGCGGGCGGGCACTGAAGGCGGCGCGATCCGTCCGGCCCACGGAACTGCGGCGCGGCGGCGATCATCGGACCCTCATCCGCCGATTCCCGGAGTGCCGCCATGCACCGTCTCGTCGTCGCGACCACCTTACTCGTCCTGCTCGCCGGCTGCGCCGTGCCGTTCCGCGCCGGCCAGACCGAAAGCGAGCTCGCTGCCGCCGCCGGCCGCCCGACCGGCCGCTATGCGATGCCCGACGGCACCACCCGGCTCGAGTACGCGACCGGACCGATGGGCCGCATGACCTGGATGGTCGACCTCGACAGCCAGGGCCGCGTGCTGCGCTGGGACCAGGTGCTCGACGAGGCGCACTTCGCGGCCATCACCGACGGCATGCCGCGTGACGTGCTGCTGCGCACGATCGGCCGGCCGGCCCACCGCGCCGGCGAGTGGATGAACCGAGAGACCTGGTCGTGGCGCTACCCGACCAACGACTGCCTGTGGTTCCGCGTCACGCTGTCGCCCGAGGGCAAGGTGATCAGCGGCGGCGGCTACATGCCCGACCCGATGTGCGACGCCCCGTCGCGCGACCGCGAGTGAAGCGGCGCGCCGGTCGGCCGTGATCGGCCGCGATACTTGCCGGGATGAGCATCACCCTCTACGGCATTCCGAACTGCGATACCGTCAAGCGCGCCCGCGCCTGGTTCGCCGAGCACCGCATCGACGTGGCCTTCCATGACTACAAGAAGGCCGGCGTGCCGGCCGACCGGCTCGATGCCTGGATGCTTGCGCACGGCTGGGAGCGCCTGCTGAACCGCCAGGGCACCACCTGGCGCAAGCTCGATGACGCCACGCGCGCGGGGGTGACCGACGCGGCCAGCGCGAAGGCCTTGATGCTGGCGCAGCCCAGCGTGATCAAGCGGCCGGTGGTCGAGTGGCGCGGCGGCGCGTCGAGCGTCGGCTTCGACGCCGCCGAGTTCGAACGGCACGCCGCGCGCTGACCGGCGCGCCGCGCAGGCGGCCACGCCGGCGTCTTCCGCTCGCGCGTCGAGACGCTGGCCCCACCGCTGCCGGCAACGGCTGCTGCGCCCCCCGCGTTCGCGGGGGTCAAGCTTCCCCGCGACCCCGCCGATATCCCGATGTCGGCCGAGGGGGCCGAGGTGAGGAGTCTTCCCGATGATCCGTTCGATGATGGCCGCGCTGGCGGCCGCGCTGAGCCTCGTCGCGCTCGCGCCGGCCGAGGCCAGCGTGATCACGATGCACACGCGCCACTCCGACGCTGCGGCGCCGAACCTCGGCAGCGATGCGGCGAATGCCGAGTACTACCGGGCGCTGCTGGAGTCGGCGATCGCCGTCGCGCCCACCGCCGGCTATTGCGACGCGTCGCCGCTGGCCTACGCCGGCCTGGCGAACCACGTGCAGTGCGGCGGTGGCGTGCAGGAACTGGCCTTCGCCTTTGTCGTCGACTTCCACACCAGCGGCGGCCAGGGCGATGACTTCGGTCTGCGCATCGGCCCGGATTTCGGCCGCGGCGGCGCGCTGTTCCTCGACGGCCAGCTGCTGGCCGTGCGCACCAGCGACATGTGGTGGGCCGGCAGCTTCGGCCAGCCCGCGCAGATCTTCCAGGCCCTGGGGCTGGACCTCGACGACGGCGCCCACCGGCTGGTGGCCTACGGCCTCGAAGGCTGCTGCGACGGCGCGCAGCAAGGGGAGTTCCGGCTCGGCGCCAGCGGCGCCTGGACGGTGTTCTCGACCAGCGACGCGCTGCAGCGGCCCGCGGTGGCCGTGCCGGAGCCGGGCAGCCTCGCGCTGCTGGCCGCGGCCCTCGCGGCGCTGGCCTGGCGGCCTCTGCGTCGCCGGTTCGACCGGCAACTCGATCGCACGTTGCACGCGCGACAGCGCTGAAGGCCGCGCGCGGCTCAGAATCGGCCTCGTCGGGCATGTTCGCCCGAGGAGACCGATTCCCCATGAACGACCGCGTCCGCATCACCTTCACCGAGCCCGGCATCGCCGAGGTCTGCCTGACCCGCGGCGACAAGATGAACGCGCTCGACTTCGAGATGTTCGACGCGCTCGCCGGCGCGATCGACACGCTGCGCGACACGCCCGGCCTGCGCGTCGTCGTGCTGCATGGCGAGGGCCGCGCCTTCTGCGCCGGCCTGGACATGCAGCGCATGAGCCGCATCGGCGCCGGCGAGCCCGGCGGCACGCGCGACCTGCGCGCCCGCACGCACGGCCCGATGAACTCGGCGCAGTACATCGGCGGCGGCTGGCGCGAATTGCCGGTGCCGGTGATCGCCGCGGTGCACGGCGTGGCCTTCGGCGGCGGCCTGCAGGTGGCGCTGGGCGCCGACCTGCGCTACATCGACGCGGCGACCAAGCTGTCGGTGATGGAGATCAAGTGGGGCCTGGTGCCCGACATGGCCGGCATCGTGCTGATGCGCCATCTGCTGCGCGACGACGTCGTGCGCGAGCTGACCTTCAGCGGCCGGGTCGTGGTCGGCGAGGAAGCGGTGACGCTGGGCCTCGCGACGCGCGTGTGCGCCGATCCGCTGGCCGATGCCCGCGCGCTGGCCGCCGAGCTGGCGCAGCGCAGCCCCGATGCGCTGCGCGCCGCGAAGCGCCTGCTGAACGCGGCCGCGCGCGGCGATTCGGACGCGGCGCTGTTCCAGGCCGAGTCCGACGAGCAGGTGGCGTTGATGGGCGCGCCGAACCAGATGGAGGCGGTGCGCGCCAACCTGGAGCAGCGCGCGCCGCAGTTCAAGGCCTGACGGACCCCCGATGCGCACCGACGCCGCCCTGGAGTTGCTGCTGCGCGAGCGCCTGGCGGCCTGGCCGCGGCAGGCGATCGATGCGCCGGACCTGCGGCGCGCCGCGGTGGCGATCGTCGTGCTCGACGAAGGCGAGGGCGCGCAGCTGCCCGGGGTGACCGAGCCGGCCGGCTGGAGCGATGCGCCGGCGCTGCTGGTGACCTTGCGCGCCACTTCGCTGCGCCAGCACGGCGGCCAGTTCGCGTTCCCGGGCGGGCGCATCGACGAGGGCGAGACGCCCGATGCCGCGGCGCTGCGCGAGCTCGACGAGGAGGTCGCGCTGCACCTGCCCGAAGCCGCGATCCTCGGCCGGCTCGATGACTACGAAACCCGCTCCGGTTATGCGATCACGCCGGTGGTCGTCTGGGGCGGCGCGGTGCGCACGCTGCGGGCCAATCCCGACGAGGTGGCCAGCCTGCACCGCATTCCTATCGCCGAATTGCAGCGGCCGGACGCCCCGCTGCTGACGCAGGAGGCCCCGGACGAGCCGCCGGTGCTGCGCATGCCGATCGGCGACGGCTGGATCGCCGCGCCGACCGCCGCGCTGCTGTACCAGTTCCGGGAAGTCTGCATCGAAGGCCGCGCGATGCGCGTCGCGCACTTCGGGCAGCCGCGTTTCGCGTGGCGCTGAACGGCCGACGACAGCTGGCCGAACGGCCGGCAACAGCCGATGCGGCCGGTCGCGAATGCAGCAGCGCTCCGGCGCTACAGTCGGCGCTCCGATGAGCCCGCGCGACACCGCCTCCCCGTCGAGCACCGCGTCGCCGTCCGTCTGGCGCACCCTGCACCACGCCGTGTTCCGCGGCATGTGGTTCGCGAGCGCCGCGTACTTCATCGGCAACGCGATGCAGGGCATGGCGGCGGCGTGGTTCATGGTCGAGCGCACCGATTCGACCTTCCTCGTCGCCTCGGTGCAGACCGCGGTGTTCCTGCCGATGTTCGTGCTGGCGCTGCCGGCCGGGGTGCTGGCCGATACCACCGACCGGCGCCGCCTGATCCTGCTGGCGCTGTACACGCAGGCGGCCTCGGTGGCGCTGCTGGCGCTGCTGGTGCTGACCGGCTGGGCCGGGCCGGCGACCATCCTCTTCTTCACCGCCCTGATCGGCTGCTGCACCGCGATGATGTCGCCGGCGTGGAACTCCACCGTCGGCGAGATCCTGCCGCGCGAGGAGCTGCCGCAGGCCATCGTGGCGATGAGCATCGCCTACAACGCGGCACGCGCGCTGGGGCCGGCGCTGGCCGGCGTGGTGTTCGCGTTCGCCGGCGGCGCCTCGGTGTTCGGCCTCGCGCTGCTGGGCACCGCGGCGATGGCGCTGGCGATCCGCCGCTGGCCGCCGCGCGCGCACCCGCCGAGCCGGCTGCCGGCCGAACGCCTGTGGGGCGGCACGCTGGCGGGGCTGCGCTATGCGCGCCATTCGCAGACCATCCTGGCGCAGCTGGTGCGCACAGCCGCCTATGGCGCGTCCGGCTCGGCGCTGTGGGCCCTGCTGCCGGTGATCGGCCAGCAGCGGCTCGGGCTGGGCGCCGAAGGCTTCGGCCTCCTGATGGGCTGCCTGGGCGCCGGCGCGGTCGCCGTCGGCCTGGTGATCGGCCCGCTGCGCCACAAGGTGGGCCTGGAGCGCCTCGTCGGGACGAGCTGCGTGATCTTCGCCGCGGTGATGCTGGTGGCCGCGTTCTCGCGCTGGGCGCTGCCGGTGTACATCGCGCTGGTGGCCGCCGGTGCGGCGTGGATGGCGGTGATGTCGACCTTCAACACCGCGACGCAGACCAGCGCGCCGCCGTGGGTGCGCTCGCGAGCGACCGCGATGCACGTGCTCAGCGCGCTCGGCTCGTTCGCGATCGGCTCGGCCTTCTGGGGCATCGTCGCCGGCGTGTTCGGGCTGCAGGCGGCGCTGTGCATCGCCGCGGCGCTGATGTTCGCCGGGCTGCTGCTGGTGAAGCCCTTCCCGTTGCGCATGGGAGCCGCGTCCGAGGTGACGCAGGCGCCGCACGTGCCCTTCGAGGACCTGCTGGTCGCCGACGAGCCTGACCCGGAGGCCGGCCCGGTGGCGGTGGAACTCGGCTACCGCATCCGCCCGGTCGACACCGCCGAGTTCCTCGACACCGTCGCGCTGCTGCGCGCGCCGCGCCAGCGCGACGGCGCCACCTTCTGGCGCCTGTACAAGGACCTCGGCGACCCGTCGCGCTACGTCGAGCGCTTCATCGTCACCTCGTGGGCCGACTACCTGCACCAGCGCGCCCGCGCGACGCTGGCCGACCAGGCGCTGGAAGCGCGCGTGCGCGCCTTCGTGATCGACGGCGAGACGGTGTCGATGCAGCACTACATCGCCGAACGCTGATCGCCGCGAGCGGCCCGGCGACCGGTCCGAGACCGGCGCGTGGGGGCTTCTGTCGCGACCTATCATCGTCGTCCCACAAGACAACCTCAGGGAACAACGATGTCCTCCGCATTGCAGTCCCCCTATCGGGAAGTGCGCCGCCACGAGCTGCGCAAGAACCGCATGCTGATGGTCGACGGCAACCTCGTCGTCAACCAGCGCATGAGCGAAGGCGGCCTGTCCAGCCGCGTCTACGACGGCGGCTACTGGGGCTTCGCGTCGGCGCCCGGCGGCGATGCCGCCGAGCTGGAGCAGCAGGCGCTGCGCAACGCGCGCGCGATGGCCCGCTTCGGCGCCCGCCAGCCGCACGCGCTGCCCGGCGGCGCCTACCGCGGCGAGCACCGCTATGCCGGCAAGCCCGCGATGAGCGCCGGCGACTGCAGCGACCGGCTGGCCGCGCTGCATGCGCACTGCAAGCAGCGCTACCCGGGCCTGAAGTCCACGCGCTTCGTGCTGCTCGAGGAAGAACACGTCAAGCGCCTGACCACCAGCGTCGGCGGCGAATCGCTGGCATCGATCCAGCGTGCGCTGTGCTACCTGACGCTGATCGGCGAGGACGAGCAGGGCACGCCGATCGAGGTCTTCGAGCCGCTGTCGTGCAAGGGCAGCCTGGCCGAGATCGACTTCACCGTCGACGCGCTCGCGCCGCTGCTGGACAGGATGCACGGCCACCTGCAGGCCAAGCGCCATGCGGTGCAGGCCGAAGGCGGGCTGCACACGGTGGTGATGGCGCCCAAGCTCGCCGGCATGCTGGCGCACGAGGCGATGGGCCATCCCTGCGAGGCCGACATCGTGCTCGGCGGCGCGATCACCGGCGACCTGGTCGGCCAGCGTGTCGCGAGCGACCTGGTGTCGATGGTCGATTTCGCGCACAGCGTCGACGGTGCCGAGGCCATGGTGCCGGTCTACGTCGACGACGAAGGCACGCCGGCACGCGACGCCGTGCTGATCGAGCGCGGCATCCTCAAGGGCTTCATGAGCAGCCGCGAGACCGCCGCCAGGCTCGGCATCGAGGCGACCGGCAGCGCGCGCGCCTTCGGCCCGAACGACGAGCCGCTGGTGCGCATGCGCAACACGGCGATCCTGCCCGGACGGGACAAGTACGAGGACATGATCGCCGGCGTCGAGCGCGGCTACCTGCTGCTGAACACCGCCAACGGCCAGGCCGACTCGACGACCGAGTTCATGTTCGGCATCACGCTGGCCTACGAGATCCGCGACGGGCGGATCGGCCGCGCGGTGCGCGACACCACGCTGTCGGGCAGCGCGATCAAGGTGCTGCAGAGCGTCGACGCGGTGTCCGACGACATGTACTGGGACTGCTCGGGCTACTGCGGCAAGAAGCAGACGATGGTCGTCTCGATGGGTGGCCCGGCGCTGCGCGCGCAGGCCCACCTCGGAGGGCAGTGACGATGGCCGCGACCATGAGCCTGCACGACCAGGCCGAACAGGCGCTGGCGCTGATGAAGGCCGCCGGCTTCGACGCCGCGCGCGCCGAGGCGAGCCGGCTCTCCGGCACCGAGCTGAACCTCGCGCACAACGAGCCCAGCCTGCTGCGCAGCACGACGGTGGACAAGCTGGCGCTGGCCGGCATCGTCGACGGCCGCATGGCGGCGACGGAGCTGAGCGACCTGTCCGACGACGCGGTGCGCAGCGCGGTTAGCGCGCTGTTCGCCGACGCCCGCACCGCGCCGCAGGACGATGCGAACGCCCTGACCGCCGGCCAGCATGCCGACCTGCTGCAGGGCCCGCAGGAGGCCGACGAAGCGCGGCTGGCCGACAAGGTGGCCGAGCTGCTGCACTTCCGTGAGACCGAGACGCCGGCGATGATGCTCGAGGAAGGCTTCGTCTCGCACCAGCGGCTCGAATCGAAGCTGCTGAGCAGCGGCGGCAGCGACATCGGCTGCCGTCTCGGCTGGTACCGCGTCACCGCCTTCGGCACCGCACGCATCGGCCAGCGCGTCAGCTCGTTCAACTACGCCGAAGGCACCACCAACGACCTGCGCGCGGCGCCGGCGCAAGGCTTCGGCGGCATCGAGCCGATGTTGCGCGACACGGTGCGGCAGGTCGACGCGCAGCCGATCGCCTCGAAGTTCGTCGGCGACATCGTGCTGACGCCGCCGGCCGTCGCCAGCCTGCTCGGCTGGCTGCAGGGCCAGCTCTCGGACATGCACCTGATCGCCGGCAGCTCGCTGTACCGCGAACGCCTGGGCCAGGCCGTCGCCGCGCCGCTGCTGTCGCTGAAGAGCCGCTTCGACGCGCCCGGTGTCGCGGCGATCTCGGCCGACGGCCACGTCGCGCCGCCGGTCGAGCTGCTGCGCGACGGTGTGCTGATGAACCTGACGCCCTCGCTCTACGGCAGCCGCAAGACCGGGCTTCGCCAGGTGCCGATCGCCGGCGCGGGCTGGGACGTGCCGGCCGGCACGACACCGCTGGCCGAGCTGCTCGCCGGCGTGCGCCACGGCGCGCTGGTGGGCCGGCTGTCGATGGGCAACCCGGCACCCAACGGCGACTTCTCCGGCGTGATCAAGAACAGCTTCCTGGTCGAGGGCGGCACGGTCGGCCCGGCGCTGCGCGAGGTGATGGTCAGTGGCAACATCGCGCGCATGCTGCTCGACGTGCTGGCGGTCAGCCGCGAGCGCATCGACACCGGCGGCTGGAACCTGCCGTGGCTGCGCATCGGGGGGATGCACTTCTCATGATCGAGATGCGCGCTTCGACCCGCCGCACGCTGTTGCTCGGTGCGCTGCTGGCGCCGGCCGCGGCGCCGGCCGCCCCATGGAGCTTCGGCGGCACGACCCGGGGCTCGGGCACGGTAACGCGCGAAGTGCGCGTCGTCGAGGCCTTCGATACAATGCGCCTGTCCGGCAGCGTGAAGGTCGAGCTGCGCCAAGGCGAGCGCGACGGCATCGAGGTCGAGACCGACGACAACCTCCAGCCGCTGATCGAGGTGGTGCATCGCGGCGCGGCGCTGGACATCGGCCAGCGCGGCAACATCAAGCCGACGACGCTGTCGATCGTGGTCACCGCGCGCCGCATCGATGCGCTGACGGTGTCCGGGGCCGCCGGCCTCGTCGCGCCGGGTCGCTGGAAGGCGGAGAAGCTGCGGCTGGACATCGGCGGCGCCGGCGTGATCAAGTTCAGCGACCTCGCGGTCGAGCAGCTGTCCGTCGATGGCGGCGGCAGCGGCGTGCTGAACCTCGGCGGCAGCGCGGGCGTGCTGCGCGGCGCGCTGGGCGGCGCGTCGACGCTGAGCGCCAAGCGCCTGTCCACCCGCGAGGCCGACCTGCGCATCGGCGGCAGCGCGCAGGCGGTGCTGTGGGTGCGCGAATCGCTGCAGGGCAGCGTCGGGGGCGCCGGCGCCTTGCGCTACTACGGCAAGCCCCGTGCGGACGTCGCGCGCGGCGGCGCCGGCAAGGTCGCGGCGCTGGGGCTGACGCCGCCCCCCTAGACGCCTGCGGCGTCGTCCCCAGGGATCCAGCCGACCGGGGGACCCGGATCGGCTGGGCCGCCCCCCTGAATTCAGAGGCTCAGGTCGAACGCCGCCTCGGCGAGCACCTGGCCGTTGATGCGCAGGTCCACCAGGTGGCGGCCGGCGTGGTAGCGCCGGGTCGTCACGGCTTTCAGCGAATGGCGGCGTTCCAGGCGCCGCTGCTCGCGCGGCGCCAGGTCGATCACCCAGCCCTTGAACACCTTCGGCGTCAGGCGCCCGTCGGCCTTGACGTGGTGCACGGCGTAGTCGATCGCCAGCCGCTGCGGCTTCGCGCTGCGCGAATGCAGGTCGAGCCCCAGCGCCAGCGCGCCGCCGAGGTGCGCGCGACGCGGCGAGACCGACCACGCCACGTCGCCCTTGAACTTCTGGCCCAGCCCCCACGCGGCGAGCGCCGCCGCGTCGCCGCCCTTGATGAGGCCGCGGCTCGCATGCCGAAGCAAGGCGGTGCGATCGGCCGATGCGCCGGGCAGGTGGCGCGACAGCCAGCCGGCGACCAGCGCCGGGTGGTCCTTCGCGATGTCGTTCAGGTGGTTCGCGACGCTGCGCCGCACGTAGGCGCTGCCGTCGTCCTGCAGCGCCTCCAGCAGCGGCAGCGTGGGCGTCGGGTCTTGCACCAGCGGCTGCAGGCGCAGGCCCCAGGGCAGGCGCGGGCGGCTGCCTTCGCTGACCAGGCGGCGCACGTGCGCGCTCGGGTCGTGCACCCAGCGCGCCAGCGTGGGCCAGCAGACGTCCGGATGGCGCAGGATGAAGGGCCGGATCGCGAATTCGGCGGTCGAGCGCTGCGTCATCGCATGCAGCGCGGCGAGGCCGCGTTCGGGGTCGTCGAGCGCGATGCGACTAACCGCCTCGGTGAGCGGCCAGATCGCCCAGCCGCCGAGGCCGGCGTCGCTGGTGCGCTGCGTCGACAGGTCGTCGGCATCGCCGGGGGGACCCAGCGCCGCTTCCATCAGCGCGCAGGCGCGGTCGATGTCGTCGGGCAGGGTGGCGACCAGCGCGTCGGCGATGCGGCGCACGCGGTCCTTCAACTCCAGCGTTTCGAGGCCGTCGAGCGCCGCGGCCTCGAAGTCGCGGCGCGCGAAGCGGCGGTCGGCACGCTGCAGGTGGGTGCCGATGCTGCGCACCAGCGTCGCGTCGATGAAATTCTTGAACGGTTCCATGGTCTCCCGGATTCAGGACGGATCGAACTGCCCGTGGCGGCCGGCGCCCGCGGCAAAACGCGCGGCACCGGCCTGCGCCTCGGCGAAGACCACCGGGTAGCCGCCGGCGCCTTCGCGCTGCAGCGCCTCGGCCAGCGGCAGGTCCCATTGCGCGAAGGCGCTGGCGCGATCGGCGCGCAGGCAGCGCTGCGGGAAGGCGGCGATCTGCCGCGCCAGCGCCTGCGCCTCGGCGAGCGCCTCGCCGTCGGGCACGACGCGGTTCGCCAGGCCCATCGCCAGCGCCTCGTCGGCGGGCACCGGCCGGCCGGTGAGGATCAGGTCGAGCGCGCGGCCCATGCCGATCAGTCGCGGCAGGCGCACCGTGCCGCCGTCGATCAGCGGCACGCCGAAGCGGCGGCAGAAGACGCCGAACACCGCGCTCTTCGCCGCGATGCGCAGGTCGCACATCAGCGCGAGCTCCAGGCCGCCGGCGACGGCATAGCCCTCAACGGCGGCGATCACCGGCTTGGCGAAGTCGATGCGGCTCGGCCCCATCGGGCCCGGGCCGCTGCCGTCGGCCGTCAGCACGTTGGCGCGCGCCGGGTCGGACAGCGACGTGAGGTCGGCGCCGGCGCAGAAGTGGCCGCCGCCACCGGTGAAGACCGCGACGGCGAGCGCGTCGTCGGCCTCGAAGGCCTCGAAGGCCTCGCGCAGCGCCGCGGCGGTGGGGCCGTCGACCGCGTTGCGGCACCCGGGCCGGTGCAGCGTGATGGTGGCCACCGGGCCGTCGCTTTCCAGGCGCACCGGGCGTTCGGAGGGGTCGGACATCGAAGGTCTCCTCGCTGCTAAGCTGCGGACTCTCTCACGAGCCTGTTGTCTCCCAGATGTTCACCGGCATTGTGCAAGGCGTCGCCACCGTCGCCGCGATCACCGACCGCCCGGGGCTGCGCACCCTGGTGCTCCAGATGCCGCCCGGCTTCGACGAAGGCCTCGAGATCGGCGCCAGCGTGGCCTGCGACGGTGTGTGCCTGACGGTCACCGAGCGGCTGGGCGGGAACCGCGCCGCCTTCGACGTGATGCAGCAGAGCCTCGACCTGACGACGCTCGGCCGCTGGACCGTCGGCAGCACGCTGAACGTCGAGCGTGCAGCCCGGGACGGCGCCGAGATCGGCGGCCATCCGCTGTCCGGCCATGTCGACTGCCTGGGGACCCTGGTGGCCATCCGCACGCCCGAGAACAACCGCGTGCTGCGCATCGGCGTGCCGCCGTCGCACATGCGCTATGTCTTCGCGAAGGGCTACATCGCGGTCAACGGCGCGAGCCTAACGGTGGCCGAGGCCAACCGGCGCGAGGGCTGGTTCGAGGTCTGGCTGATCCCCGAGACGCTGCGCATGACCAGCTTCGGCGCCAAGCGCGAGGGCGACGCGCTGAACATCGAGATCGAGCGCAGCACGCAGGTCGTCGTCGACACGGTGCGCGACGCGCTCGAGGAGCGGCTGGGCACGCTGCTGCCGGTGCTGGAAAAGCTGCTCGCCGAACGCGGCCACGAGCTCGCCGAACTGGCCGCGCCCGCCGGCCCGAAGCCCGGGACCTGATCGCGCATGGTCACGCCGCCGCCGTCGCCGAGCAGTCCGCCAGCGCCGGCCTGCGCGGCGCCGCCTGCCCCGGCGGCACCTGAGGCACCCGCGGCACCCGCGGCACCCGCGGCGCCCACAGCACCCGCGTCTGCCGCGGCCCCCGCGGGGGCGCAGATCCCGGCCACCTACCGCCTGCTGTTCGAGCGCAACCCGCTGCCGATGTTCATCACCGAGCGCGGGTCGCGCCGCTTCCTGGCGGCCAACCAGGCCGCCATCCGCGCCTACGGCTACAGCGAGGAGGAGTTCCTCGGCATGTCGATCTTCGACATCCGCCCGCCGGAGGATCGCGAGCGCCTGGCGTTCTACCTGCAGAGCACGCCGGCGGCCACCGCCAGCCCGGCGCCGACCGTGTGGCGGCACCAGCGCCGCAACGGCGAGGTCTTCGAGGTCGAGATCGTCTCCGACGCGATCGACTTCGAAGGCCAGCCGGCGCGGCTGATCATGGCGCGCGACCTGAGCGCGCTGCGTCGCGCCGAGGCCGAGCTGCTGGCCAGCGAACAGCGCTACCGCCGCATCGTCGAGACCGCGCGCGAGGGCATCTGGTCGGTGGATGCCGAGGGCCGCACCACCTTCGTCAACCCGGCGCTGGCCCGCATGCTGGGCTACACGCCGGCCGAGATGCTCAATCGCTCGCTCTTCGACTTCATGGACGAAGCGACGCGCGCGGAGGCCGCGCGCCACCTGGAGCGCCGCCGCCAGGGCATCGGCGAGCAGCACGACTTCCGCTTCGTGCACAAGGACGGCCGCGACGTCTGGGCCGCGCTGTCGACGAGCCCGGTCTTCGATGATGGCGGAGCCTACGCCGGCGCGCTGGCGATGGTCACCGACATCACCGAGCGCCGGCTCGTCGCCGCGCGGGCTGCCGCGCGCAACGAGCTGTTGACGATGGTCGCCGACGGGGCGCCGCTGGCCGAGGTGATGGCCGCGCTGGCGCGGCACGTCGAGCGCGAGCTGCCCGCCGCGAAGGTCAGCATCACGGCGCTCGAGCAGGGCCGGCTGCGGCTGCTGGCGGCGCCGTCGCTGCCGGCGTTCTTCCGCGAGGCGGCCGACGGCCTGGCGGTCGGCCCGCAGGTGTGCACCTGTGGCGTCGTCGGACACACCGGGCGGCGCGTGGTCACCGCCGACATCGCGACCGATCCGAACTGGTCCGCCTATCGCCCATTGGCCGTGGCCGCCGAGCTGGGTTCGGTGTGGTCGGAGCCGATCCTCGGCCGCGGCGGCGCGCTGCTGGGCACCTTCGGCATCTACCGCGGACGGCGCCATGTGCCGGACCAGGCCGAGACCATGCTGGTGGCCAGCGCGGCGCAGATGGCGGCGATCTGCATCGAGCGCCAGCGCGCCGACGCGGCGCTGCGCGAGTCGCAGAAGATGGAGTCGCTCGGCACGCTGGCCGGCGGCATCGCGCACGACTTCAACAACATCCTCGGCGCGATCCTGGTCAACCTGAGCCTGCTGCGGCAGGAGGGGGCGGGCGCTGGCGAGGGCGCCGAACGGCTGGCGCAGATCGACCGCTCGGCGCAGCGCGCGCGCAACCTGGTCCAGCAGATCCTCGCCTTCAGCCGCCGCCAGCCGCAGGCCTTGCGGGCGCAGGCGCTGCAACCGCTGGTCGAGGAGTCCATCGCGCTGCTGCGGGCCTCGCTGCCCGCGGCGGTGCGGCTGGAGGCGCGCCTGGACGACGAGCTGCTGTTCGTGCGCGCCGACGCGACGCAGGTGCAGCAGGTGCTGATGAACCTGTGCTCCAACGCCTGGCATGCGCTGCCGGGTTCGGGCGGCCGCATCGAGATCGGCGTGGCGCCGGCGCTGCTGGACGACGCGGCGGTGCTGCGCCTGGGCCATCGGCTGGCGCCGGGTCCGCATGCGCACCTGTGGGTGCGCGACAGCGGCCGCGGCATGGACGAATCGACGCGGGCGCGCATCTTCGAACCGTTCTTCACCACCAAGCCGGTGGGCACCGGCACGGGGCTGGGGCTGGCGGTGGTGCATGGCATCGTCACCGAGCATGGCGGCGCGATCGCGGTGGAGAGCGCGCCCGGCAGCGGCTCGACCTTCCACCTGTACCTGCCGGCGGTGGCCGCACCGGCCACCGAGGAGGACCGGCCCGAGGCGGCGGTCGCGGCGCCGCAGCGGCCGGTCGCGGACCGGCCGCGCCACATCCTGTGCATCGACGACGACGAGGTGATGCGGCTGACCGAGGAAGGCCTGCTGCTCAGCCTGGGCTACCTGGTGACCGGCTGCGCCAGCGGGCAGGACGCCATCGACGCGGTGCGCGCCGCGCCCCAGGCCTTCGACCTCGTGGTCGCCGACTACAACATGCCCGACCTGTCCGGGCTGGACGTCGCGCGGGAGCTGGCGCGGATCCGGCCGTCACTGCCGGTGCTGATCAGCTCGGGCTACATCACCGAGCAGATGCGCACGCAGGCCGCGACGCTGGGCGTGCGTGGCCTGGTGCGCAAGGAGAACACCGTCGACGAGCTCGGGCCCGCGGTGCTGCGGGTGCTGCAGGGGTAGCGCCCGGCCAGGCCGGGCGCCATCCGCTCCGGCAGGTTTACAGCGACGCCCCGTTCAGGGTGGCCGAAGTGGCTTCCTGCTTGGTGCTGACGACACCGTTCTCGGTCGTCTGCATCTTCACCATGACGCCCTTGCCGTCGACGACCCACATCGTCGTGACCACGTTCGGCACGCCGGCGGTGGTCGTCTCGAACTTGCAGGTGTTGTAGGTCTTCGCCGGGACCGTCACCGACTCGCGGCCGACGAACTTCGTCGTCGTCGTGGTCGTGGTGGTCGTCGTCTGGGGCGTCGAGGGCACGCCCGGGATGCCGCTGGTGGTGCTGGTCGTCGTATCGGTCTGGGACTGCGTGATCGACTGGCCCACGGCGAGTCCGTATTGCTTGTCCGCGAAGGGCGGATTCGAAACCGACTTGGTGGTCATCGTCACGTTGAAGCCGGCGATCGTGGTGGTCAGCACGGCGTCGGAGCCGTACTCCGTCACCTCGGCGTCGCCGGTGCGCTTGGCGTAGTTCTTCGCCTCGAGGGTCGTGGTGCCGGTCTCCCCCTCGACCGTCAGCGTGCCGGTGGTCTTGACGAACGATTCGATGGCCTGGCGACCCTCGAAGGTCTTCGGGCCGTTGACCACCATGTCCACCGTCTGCGTGCCGCTCGTCGTCCCCGAGTGCTGGTAGTTCACGACGATGCGCGTGCCGGTGGCCTCCAGCAGCGACAGGTCGTAGCAGCCGTTGTTCGCGCCCGTCGGCGGCGGGTTCGGATCGGTCGGCGTGATGAAGTCGGTGAGCAGGCCCTGGAAGACCGGGTCGTTGCCGAAGGCGCCGCCCATCACGTAGACGCCGTTCATCGTGTAGCCCTGGCCCGCCGTGACGACCACGCCCAGGTAGATGCCGGTGGCCGGGTAGTAGCGGAAGCGGAACGGCCCGAAGGTCTGCGTCTGCGGGTTGCCCGGGAAGTAGCTGGCGTACGGCGACACCTGCGCGTAGTTCAGCAGTTGCTCGGCGGCCTGCTCGGGCGTGACGGCTTCGACGCGCACCGCGGACAGCGCACGGCGCAGGCCGTCCGCGCTGGCGGCGGGGGTCAACATCGGCGTGCCGGCGGCGCTGTCGTCACCACCACCACAGGCGGCCAGCAGGGCGGCCGCAGCCAGCGCAAGCAGGTGCATCTTCATGGGAACTCCGGATCGGTCGAAAAGGGAATCAGGAATCGTAGTCCCGACGACCGCGCCGGTTTGCTAAATAACTGCTAGTTCGGCGAAGGCATGACCTTCGGCCAGCCGTGCGTAGGCGAAGGGCGACAGGTCGAGGCTGCGCCAGCCGCCTTCGAGCAGCCATTCGGCGATGCCGCGGCCGGCGGCCGGTGCGTGCTGCAGGCCATGGCCCGAGAAACCATTGACGAAGAGCAAGTTGGCGAGCTCGGGATGCGGTCCGATGATGGCGTTGTGGTCGAGCGGGTGCACTTCGTAGTAGCCGGCCCAGGCGCGCGTCAAACGCAGCGCCTCGAAGGCCGGCACGCGGTGCGCGAGCGCCGGCCACAGGCGCTCCTCGAAGAGCGCGATGTCGGGTTCGTCCAGCGGCAGGTCGTCGGGATCGTCGTCGTGCTCGCCCGGCGTCCAGGCGCCGATGAACTGGTGGCCTTCGCTGCGGAACCAGCAGCCGCTCGGGTCGATGACCAGCGGCGTCAGGGGCAGCGTGGTGGGGCAGCTGAACGCGAACACCGTGCGGCGCCGCGCATGCACCGGCAGCGCGACGCCGGCCAGCGCCGCGACGCTGCGCGCCCACGGGCCGGCGGCATTGACGATCGCATCGGCCTCCAGGCGCGTCCCGTCGTCGAGCGACGCGGCGCGCAGCCGGTCGCCCTCGCGCTCGAGGCCGGTCACGCGTGCCCTGTGCCAGCGCGCGCCGATCGAGCGCGCCTTGCGCGCCAGCGCCCGCGCGAACGCGTAGCCGTCGAACCAGCCTTCGCCGCCTTCGCCCAGGCTCGCGAGCTGCACGTCCTCGACCCGCAGCCACGGGAAGCGCGAAGCGAGCTCGTCGCGCGCCAGCAGCCGCACCGGCACGCCGAGGTCGCGCTGCACCGCATGGTTGGCCTCGAGCACGCCGGTCGAGCCGGTGGCCAGGAACAGGTAGCCCGAGGGCACGAAGCCCAGGTCGACCGGTTCGTCATCGACGCCCAGCCACGCCTGCGCGTTGGCGATCACCTCGTGCCCGAATTGCGACATGCGCACGTTGATCGCGTTCGAGAACTGCTGGCGGATCGAGCCGGCCGACAACGCCGACGAGGCGCGCGCCAGGCCGGGATCGGGCTCGACCACGGTGACGTCGACGCCCGCGCCGCCCTGCCGCTTCAGGAAAAGCGCGACCGCCGAACCCATGGCGCCGCCACCGATGATGACTACGCGCATCGCGGGCCCGGGGTCATGCCGCGAGCAGCTGCCGCAGCACGTAGGGCAGGATGCCGCCGTGCTCGTAGTAGTCGACCTCGATCGGCGTGTCGATGCGCAGGATCAGCGCGACGCGCTTCTCGCTGCCGTCGGCGCGGCGGATCACCAGCGTCGCCTCGCGCTGCGGCGCGAGCGGCCCGTCGATCACGATGTCGATCCGCTCGTCGCCCTTGAGCCCGAGGCTCTGCCAGGAGTCGCCGGTCTTGAACTGCAGCGGCAGCACGCCCATGCCGACCAGGTTGCTGCGGTGGATGCGCTCGAAGCTCTTGGCCACCACCGCCTTGATGCCCAGCAGCTGCGTGCCCTTGGCCGCCCAGTCGCGGCTGGAGCCGGTGCCGTATTCCTCGCCGGCGAAGATCACCGTCGGCACGCCGGCGGCGATGTACTTCATCGCGGCGTCGTAGATCGGCAGCGTGTGGCCGTGGTCGACGCCGTCGGTCTGGTAGATCGTCATGCCGCCCTCGACCCGCGAGCCGTCGGCCCGCGCCGGCAGCATCAGGTTCTTGATGCGCACGTTGGCGAAGGTGCCGCGCATCATCACCTCGTGGTTGCCGCGGCGCGCGCCGTAGCTGTTGAAGTCGAGCTTCGGCACGCCTTGCGCCTGCAGGTACAGGCCGGCCGGCGAGCTGTCCTTGATCGAGCCGGCGGGCGAGATGTGGTCGGTGGTGATCGAGTCGCCGAACAGCGCCATCACGCGCGCGCCGCTGACGCCGTTGAGGCCGTCGTCGTCGGCGGGCTTCATGCGGAAGTCGGCGAAGAACGGCGGCTGCGCGATGTAGGTGCTCGGCGGCCAGTCGTAGACCTGGCCCTTGACGCCCTCGATGCCTTCCCACAGCGCGCCGGGCTTGGCGCCGACCTGCGCGTAGTTGCGGCGGTACGCCTCGGGGTCGAGCGCATGGCGCATCAGCGCGTGGATCTCGTCGCTGGACGGCCAGATGTCGCCGAGGTACACCGCGCGCCCGGCCTCGTCATGGCCGACCGGCTCGGTCATCAGGTCGCGCCGCATCGTGCCGGCGATCGCGTAGGCCACCACCAGCGGCGGGCTGGCGAGGAAGTTGGCCTTCAGGTTCGGATGGATGCGCGCCTCGAAGTTGCGGTTGCCGGACAGCACCGCGGCGCACACCAGGTCGTTGCGGCTGATCGCGTCGTTGATCTCGGGCGCCAGGTCGCCGGCGTTGCCGATGCAGGTGGTGCAGCCGTAGGCGGCCAGGTGGAATCCCAGCTGCGCCAGCGGCCGGATCAGCCCCGACTTCTCGAGGTACTCGGTGACGATGCGCGAGCCCGGCGCCAGCGAGGTCTTGATGTGCGGCGCCACCTTCAGCCCGCGCGCCACCGCCTTCTTCGCCAGCAGCCCGGCGGCCAGCATCACGCCGGGGTTGCTGGTATTGGTGCAGGAGGTGATCGCGGCGATCAGCACGTCGCCGTTGTGCAGCGTCACACCGCTGTCGAGCGCCACAGCCTGGTCGATCTTCGCGGCCGGCAGGTTGAAGCCGTTGGCCTCGGGCAGCGCGCCGAGCAGGCCGGTGAAGCGCTGCGCGACCTGGCCGATCTCGATGCGGTCCTGCGGCCGCTTCGGCCCGGCCAGCGAGGGCGCGACGGTGTTCAGGTCGAGCCGGATCACGGACGAGAAGTCGATGTCGCCGGGGCGCGGCACGCCGAACAGGCCCTGCGCGCGGAAGTAGGCCTCGAAGGCCTGCAGCTCGTCGGCCGTGCGGCCGGTGCCCTTCAGGTACTCGAGCGTGCGCCCGTCGACCGGGAAGAAGCCCATCGTCGCGCCGTACTCGGGCGCCATGTTGGCGATGGTCGCGCGGTCGGGCAGCGACAGGCTCTCGGTGCCCTCGCCGAAGAACTCGACGAACTTGCCGACCACCTTGTGCTTGCGCAGGATCTCGGTGACGGTCAGCACCAGGTCGGTCGCGGTGACGCCTTCGCGCAGCCGGCCCGAGAGCTCGAAGCCGACCACGTCCGGCGTCAGGAAGTACACCGGCTGGCCCAGCATCGCGGCCTCGGCCTCGATGCCGCCGACGCCCCAGCCGACGACGCCGATGCCGTTGATCATCGTCGTGTGGCTGTCGGTGCCGACCAGCGAATCGGGGTACAGCACGCGGTCGGCGCCGCGGTGCACGCCGCGTGCCAGGTACTCCAGGTTGACCTGGTGCACGATGCCGAAGCCCGGCGGCACGACGCCGAAGGTGTCGAAGGCCTGCATGCCCCACTTCATGAACGCGTAGCGCTCGCGGTTGCGCTGGAACTCCAGCTGCATGTTCAGGTCGAGCGACTGCTTCGTGCCGTAGTGGTCGATCATCACCGAGTGGTCGACCACCAGGTCCACCGGCACCAGCGGCTCGATCGTCTTCGGGTTCCGGCCCAGCGACGCGGCGACATTGCGCATCGCCGCCAGGTCGGCCAGCAGCGGCACGCCGGTGAAGTCCTGCAGCACGACGCGGGCGACGACGAACGGGATCTCGGCGGTGCGGTTGGCGGTGGGTTGCCATTCGGCGAGCACCTGCACGTCCTGTGCGTCCACGCGCTTGCCGTCGCAGTTGCGCAGCACGCTCTCGAGCACGATGCGCAGCGACACCGGCAGGCGGGCGACGTTCGGGAAACGTTCGGCGAGCTTCGGCAGCGAGTGGAAGCGGGCACCGCGCCCGGCGGCGGGCAGGTCCTGCAGCGTGTCGGCAAACGGGTGGGTCATGGAGTCTCCGTCGCGTTGGCTTGGGGGGTTGCGTCGATTCTGTCAGCGACCGGTGCGGCAGGCGCCGTGCCCCCAGCGAAACACGGGGAACACCCGGGAACACCCCACGTTGCCCATGGAGGACTCGACAGGCCCGGTTGCCATAATCCCCCGATGCCACCGAACCCCGCACCGCTGCAGCCGGAACACCGCGTGCTGCCGCCGCACGCCCCGCTGACCGACTACTACGCCGACGAGCGCGAACGCCAGCAGTACATCCGCCGCATCTTCGACGACACCGCGCCGGACTACGACCGCATCGAGCGTGTGCTGGCCTTCGGCAGCGGCCCCTGGTACCGGCGCAAGGCCCTGCAGCGGGCGGGCCTGGCGGTGGGCGCGAAGGTGCTGGACGTCGGCATCGGCACCGGCCTGGTCGCGCGCGAGGCGCTGAAGCTGATCGGCCCGAACGGCCGGCTCACCGGCATCGACCCCAGCCCCGGCATGATGAACGAGGTCATGCTGCCCGGCGTCGAGCTGGTGCAGGGCAAGGCCGAATCGCTGCCGCGGCCCGACGCCAGCAGCGATTTCGTCAGCATGGGTTACGCCTTGCGACACATCAGCGACGTCGCCGCCGCCTTCGAGGAGTTCCACCGCGTGCTGAAGCCCGGCGGCCGGCTGCTGGTGCTCGAGATCACCAAGCCCGAAGGCCGCGTCGCGACCACGCTGCTGAAGGGCTACATGCGCGCCGTCGTGCCGCTGATCGCCCGCGCCGTTGCCCGCAAGCGCGACACCGCCGAGCTGTGGCGCTACTACTGGGACACGATCGAGGCCTGCATCCCGCCCGAGGCGGTGATGGGCGCGCTGCGCGAGGCCGGCTTCGTGCAGGTGCAGCGTTACGTCGAGCTCGGCATCTTCTCCGAATACACCGCCATCAAGGCCCGATGAATCCCGTTTCCCACAGTGCGTCCGACAACTGCGATGTGCTGGTGATCGGCGGCGGCCCCGCCGGCGCCACCGCGGCCATCCTGCTGGCACGTGCCGGCCGCCGCGTCGTGATGCTCGAGAAGGCCCACCACCCGCGTTTCCACATCGGCGAATCGCTGCTGCCGGCCAACGTGCCGCTGTTCGACAAGCTCGGCCTGCGCGAAGAGCTCGAGCGCATCGGCATGCCCAAATGGGGCGTCGAGTTCATCTCGCCGGACGATGACCATCGCAGTTATCTCGAGTTCGGCGATGCGTGGGACAAGAGCATGCCCTACGCCTGGCAGGTGCGCCGTTCCGAGATGGACGAGCTGCTGTTCCGCGAGGCGGCCGCCAGCGGCGCGACGGCGATCGAAGGCTGCACGGTGAAGGACGTCCAGTTCGACGCCGAGGGTGCGACCGTCGAGGCCGAGCTCGACGACGGCGCGAAGCGCAGCTGGCGCGCCCGCTTCGTGCTCGACTGCTCGGGCCGCGACACCTTCCTCGCGCACAAGTTCAAGTGCAAGGAAAAGCACCCCAAGCACAACAGCTCGGCGATGTTCGCGCACTACCGCGGCGCGCGGCGGCTCGAAGGCCGGCTCGAGGGCAACATCAGCATCTGCTGGTTCCCGCACGGCTGGTTCTGGTTCATCCCGCTGCGCGACGGCACCACCAGCGTCGGCGCGGTGGCCTGGCCGTACTACCTGAAGTCACGCGACAAGCCGCTGAAGGATTTCTTCAACGACACGGTCGCGATGTGCCCCGAGCTGGCCGACCGGCTGAAGAACGCCGAGCTGATCGACGACCAGGTCTACGCGACCGGCAACTTTTCGTACGAGGCCACGCACTGCAGCGGCGAGCGCTACCTGATGCTCGGCGACGCCTACACCTTCATCGACCCGATGTTCTCGTCCGGCGTGTACCTGGCGATGCACAGCGCGTTCGAGGCGGTCGACGTGATCGCCGCGCACCTCGAAGGCACGCCGCGCGCCGCGGCGAAGTCGCGCCGGCAGTTCGAGAAGATGATGCGCTTCGGGCCGAAGCAGTACGCGTGGTTCATCTACCGGGTGACCAACCCGACGATCCGCGAGCTCTTCCTGCACCCGCTAAACCCGCTGCGGGTGAAGGAAGCGCTGCTGTCGCTGCTGTCCGGCGACATCTACGGCAAGACGCCGATCTGGCCGTCGCTGTGGGCGCTGAAGGGCATCTATTACCTGGTGTTCGTGCAGCAGCTCAAGCGCTCGCTGCTGAGCTGGCGCCGCCGCGCGAACAACATCCGCGACCACGGCGCGCTCACCGGCGAGAACGTGCAGGCGATCAAGTAGCCGCCGACGCGCCGGGCGTTCGGCCCGGCGCTGTCGGTGAAGCCTGCGTGACTAGTGCGCGGCCGCCTGCGAATGGGCGCCGCCGGGCTTCGAGATGCCGGCGATCGTCTCGCCGGCGGTCCGTGCATCCTCGCACTGCGCCAGGTCGCCCATCGACACGATGCCCACCAGGCGCTTGTCGCGGCTGAGCACCGGCAGTCGCCGCACCTGGATGTCGGCCATGTTGTCGGCCACCGTCTCGAGCTCCTCGTCCTCGAAGCAGTACATCACGTCGCCCGACATCACGTCGCGGATCTTCGTGTCCGGGCCCAGGCCCCTGGCGACCGCGCGCACGGCGATGTCGCGGTCGGTGACCATGCCTACCAGCCGGTCGTTCTCGCCCACCGGCAGCGCGCCGATGTCCTTGTCGGCCATTTGTCGGGCCGCATCGCAGATGCGGTCGTCGGGAGAAACCAGGCAGACGTCGCTGCTCATCATGTCGCAAACCTTCATCGGGGACCTCCTGAATCGGTGAATGTCGTCGGAAGTACCGTGGGGCAGGCAGCGTGCCTGCGGCCCCATGAACGAGGGGTGGGCGCTCAGGGCGCGGCCGGTCGCTGCTACGCTCGCGGCACGGCGTCCGAAGGGCGTCGCCATGCACAGGCGGCCTCGAGCTGCCCAAGGGAGGAGCGATGAAACTGTTGCGTGCGGCCGCGGCCGCGCTCGCCATTTGCGCGAGCACATCGATCGGCGCTGCGCCGCTGAACTACGACGAGAGCGTGTCGGGCGACATTCCGATGAATGGGAGCGTCATGACGCTTCCCATCGACCTCGGGTTGAACACCATCAAGGGGCAGATGCATGCCTTTTCCAACCAACTGGGTGAGTTCGACAGCGACTTCGATCCCATTCAGTTGAATCTGCCCGATGGTCTACGAGTGACAGGCATGTCCGTCACGCTGGCCAACATGCAGCTCGTCAATCTTCAGAACCTGGTCTGGCAGTGGGGCGTTCTGGCCGGCCCGCCGTATCAGCAGACGATCGACACCTGTTTTGTCATCGTCGCCCCGAATCCGTTCTGCACCAACGTCGCTCCGACCGGTGGACAGTTGGGGATCCAGCAGCCGGTGGGCGCCACGAGTGTCGTGATCGGTCAAGGAGCGACTTGGCTGTGGGACGACTTCCAGCAGTGGTCGGGCTCTTCGTTCGACTACACCTTGACCATCACGGTGGCCCAGGTTCCGGAGCCGTCCACGCTCGTGCTCGCCTTGGCGGGCCTCGTGTTGGCGCTCGGCCGCCGACGCTCCGTCAGCGCCCGCTGAACCGCGGCGTTCGTTTCGCCGCGAACGCCGCCTGGCCTTCGCGCAGGTCCTCGCTCGCCGCGCACTGGGCCTCGCGCGCGCGCAGCCGCGCCAGGTCGAACTCGCCGCGCGCGATCTCGTCGAGCGAGGTCTTCATGCCGCGCAAGGCCAGCGGCGCGCCGGCGCGCAGCGCGTCGACGAGGTGCTGCACCTCGGCATCGAGCGCGTCCGCGGTCACGCAGCGGTCGAGGTAGCCGATGCGCAACAGCTCGTCGGCCGGCAGCGTCTCGGCGAGCAGGAAGAGGCGCTTGGCCGCCGGCAGCCCAAGCCGCGTGACATAGCGGCGCAGGCCGCTCGGGTAGTAGTGCAGGCCGAGCCGCGCGGCCGGCATGCGCAGGGTCAGCGTGTGAATGCCGACGCGGAAGTCGCAGGCGAGTGCCAGGTCGGTGGCGCCGCCGAAGACGCCGCCGTTGAGCCGGCAGATGCTGGGCACCGGCAGCGCCTCGACCGCATCGACGGTCTGCTCGAACAGCGCCGGGCCGGCGCTGGCGTCGGCATCCAGCTCACCCAGGTGGTAACCGGCGCAGAAGCTCGGGCCGGCGCCGGTCAGCACGACGACGCGCAGGCTCGTGTCGGCCGCGAGCGTGCGGCAATGGGCCTGCAGCGCGAGCAGGTCCTCGCGGTGCAGGCGGTTGTGGTGTGCCGGGCGGTTCAGCGTGATCGTCGCGCAGCCGTCGGCGATCGCGAGCCGCGGCGGGCCGGGCAGGGTGGGAGCGTCCATCGGCACATCGTCGCATGGGGCGACGCCTGCCGCGGGGGCGATGGATCAGGCGGGCACCGGCTCCGCGCGCAGCCCGGCCAGGTAGGCCTGCGTCACCTGCCGGCCGGTCTTCACCAGGTCGAAGACCGTCGGGTCGAGCATCCAGTTCTGGATCAGCCCGTCGATCAGCGCATGCAGGCCGAGCGCTGCGGCGCGTGCCGGCATCCGGTTGGCGATCAGGCCGAGCTTCATCGCGCGCTTGAGCTCGCGCTCGACCTCGGCCAGGCAGTCGTTGCGGCACTGCAGGTGGCGGTCGCGCACGGCGAGCAGCTCGTCGACGTATTCGACCTTGTGCGTGGCGATCTCGAAGACGCGGCGCGTCGGCTCGTGCTCGGCGGTGAGCTTCAGCGCGCGCAGCAGCCGGTCCTGGATGAACGCCAGCGGGTCGCCGTCGTCGGGGCAGCGCCCGCACGCGCCGACGGCCTGCTCGAAGGGCATCGTCGCGCGGTCCATCATCGCGTTGAAGAGGTCCGCCTTGTCCTTGAAGTGCCAGTAGATCGCGCCGCGCGTGACCTGGGCCGCCTCGGCGATTTCCTGCAGCGAAGTGCGGGATACACCGCGTTGCTGGAAAAGCAGCTCGGCGGCATCCAGAATCGCGTGGCGGGTGGCGAGGGCTTCGTCTTTGGTACGGCGGGCCATGACAGCAGGCGTCAGCAGCAGGCCGCATCGTAGACGGGGCGCGCCACTGCGGGGCACCGGGTTCGGGATAGACCCTACTCGAAAGCATACATTCACGCATGTATGTAAACTGCCCCGCAACCTTTGGCCGCGCCCGGTGCGCCGCCGGGGTGCACCCTCTACAGCCTCCACACCCTGCACAACAACAGGCGCCGGCCGATCGAGCCGGTGCTCCCATCCGAAAGGTCGGCTTGTCATGCCCGCAGTTCGTTCCCTGCCTCTCCGCCGCTCTCCCTGGCCCGTCGCGGCCATCACCGTGGCCTCGATGCTCGCCGTCGTGGTCCTGCTGTCCGCCTGCGGCCGCTCCGGCGCCGAGAACGGCGGCCACGGTGCCGGCGGCGGCATGCCGCCCGCCGCGGTGGCCGTGCTCGCCGCCACGCCGGTCGACGTGCCGGTGGTCTATGAATACGTCGGCCAGACCGTCGGCTCGCGCGAGGTCGAGGTGCGCGCGCGCGTGCCCGGCATCCTGCAGAAGCGCAACTTCGCCGAAGGCGCCGCGGTGCGCCAGGGCCAGTCGCTCTACACGCTGGACCCCGCGTCGTTCATCGCCGCACTGAACCGCGCCGATGCCGACGTCGCCGCGGCCGAGGCGCGTGCCGGCCAGGCGTCGCGCTCGCTTGCGCGCCTGAAGCCGCTGTGGGAAGCCAAGGCCATCAGCCAGCGCGAGTACGACGACGCGCTGTCGGCCGACCAGATCGCGCGCGCCGACGTCAAGGGCGCCCAGGCGCGCCGCGCCGAGGCCGCGCTGAACGTCGGTTATTCGAAAGTCGAGGCGCCGATCAGCGGCGTCGCCGGCCGGTCGCAGGTGTCCGAGGGCACGCTGGTCGAAGGTCCGCAGACGCTCTTGACCACGCTGGTGCAGACCAACCCGATCAAGCTGCGCTTCGGCGTCGCCGACACCGACCAGATGCGCTGGCGTACCGAGATCGGCGCCGGCACGCTGAAGATGCCGCCTGGCGGCGCCTTCGACATCGAGGTCAAGCTCTCCGACGGCAGCACCTACCCGCGCCGCGGCAAGCTGCTGTTCGCCGACACGCGCGTGTCGGGCAATACCGGCACCGTCGAGGCCGAGGCTGAGGTGCCGAACCCCGACGGCGCGCTGAAGCCGGGCCAGTTCGTGCGCGTGCGCCTGCTCGGCGCGACGCGGCCGCAGGCCTTCAAGCTGCCATCGCGCGCGGTGCTGGAGGGTCCGCAGGGCAAGTTCGTCTACGTCAACGCCGGCGGCAAGGCGATGCCCAAGCCGGTGACGGTGGGTGACCAGCAGGGCGACGGCTGGATCATCCAGCAGGGCCTCGCCGCGGGCGACCAGGTGATCGTCGACGGCATGGCACGCATCTTCTTCCCGGGCGCGCCGGTGCAGGTGGCTGCAGCGGGCGCGTCGGCGCCTGCCGCCGGGGGCGCAGCGCCCGCGGCGGCGCCGGCCTCGGCCCCGGCGAAGGTCGCGGCGAACGGCGCGTCGGGCGCCACGTCCAAGTAAGCGCGGGGGCTCGCCATGTTCTCCCGCTTCTTCATCGACCGGCCGATCTTCGCGGCCGTGCTGTCGATCTTCATCATGATCGCCGGGCTGTCGGCGATGCGCGTGCTGCCGATCGCGCAGTACCCCGAGATCGCGCCGCCGGTGGTGTCGGTGGTCGCCGTCTACCCCGGCGCGAGCGCCGAGGTGATCGAGCAGACCGTCGCCGCGCCGCTGGAAAACGCGATCAACGGCGTCGAGCACATGATCTACATGAACTCGACGTCGACCTCCAACGGCGTCGTGACGATCCAGGTCACCTTCGACATCGGCACCAACGTCGACCAGGCCGCGCAGCTCGTCAACAACCGCGTCAAGCAGGCCGAGGCCAAGCTGCCGCAGGAAGTGCGGCGGCAGGGCGTGACGGTGGAGAAGGGCTCGTCGGCCTTCCTGCAGGTGATCGCGTTCTTCTCGCCCGACGGCAGCAAGAGCGACCTCGACATCAGCAACTACGTGACGCTGAACGTGCTGGACCAGCTCAAGCGCGTGCCCGGCACCACCAACGTGCAGATCTTCGGCGCCAAGGACTACGCGATGCGCATCTGGGTCAAGCCCGACCGCCTCGCGCAGCTGAAGCTCACCACCGGCGACCTCGCGCGCGCCATCGGCGAGCAGAACGCGCAGTTCGCCGCCGGCAAGGTCGGCCAGGCGCCGACCGGCGGGGCGCAGGAGATGGTCTACACCATCACCACGCAGGGCCGGCTGTCCGATGTGCGGCAGTTCGAGGACATCATCGTGCGCTCCGGCGACGGCAACGGGCACGGCTCGGGCCTCGTCCGGCTGAAGGACGTCGCACGGGTCGAGCTCGGCTCGAAGGACTACGACTTCATCGGCCGCATCAACGGCAAGCCGGCGACCTTGGTTGGCGTCTTCCTGCAGCCGGGCGCCAATGCGCTGGATGTCGCGAAGGAGGTCGAGACCACCGTCAGCGAGCTCGGCAAGCGCTTCCCGCCCGGCATCACGCACTCGATCCCGTACGACACGACGCGCTTCGTCAAGGTGTCGATCGAGGAGGTGGTGATCACGCTGCTCGAGGCGATGGTGCTGGTGATCGCGGTGGTGTTCCTGTTCCTGCAGAACTGGCGCGCGACGCTGATCCCGGTGGTCGCGGTGCCGGTGTCGCTGATCGGCACCTTCGCGGGCCTGCTGCTGCTGGGCTACTCGATCAATACGCTCACCTTGTTCGGCATGGTGCTGGCGATCGGCATCGTCGTCGACGATGCGATCGTCGTGCTCGAGAACGTCGAGCGCCACATGCAGGAGGACCACGTCTCCGCGCGCGAAGCGGCGATCCTGGCGATGCGCGAGGTCTCCGGCCCGGTGATCGCGATCGTGCTGGTGCTGTGCGCGGTGTTCGTGCCGATTGCCTTCCTCGGCGGCCTGACCGGCGAGCTGTACCGCCAGTTCGCGGTGACGATCGCCATCGCCGTCGTCATCTCCGGCATCGTGGCCCTGACGCTCACGCCGAGCCTTTGCGTGCTCATCCTGAAGAAGGGCCATGGCAAGCCGGGCCGCTTCTTCGCCTGGTTCAACGACTGGTTCCACCGCATCACCGGCCGCTACGTCGACGGGGTCGGCTTCATGGTGCGGCGCGCCGGCATCGGCCTGCTGCTGTTCGGCGGCATGGTGCTGCTGACCATCGGGCTGTGGCGCGTGACGCCGGGCTCGCTGGTGCCGGAAGAGGACCAGGGCTTCTACATCTCGGCGGTGATCCTGCCCGACGGCGCGTCGCTGGAGCGCACCGACAAGGTGGTCAACGAGGTCATCGGCATCATCAAGAGCAACCCGCACAACCTGGACGTCGTCGCCTTCACCGGCTTCGACTTCCTGGGCGGCGGCTACCGCAACAACGCGGCGACGATCTTCGTCACGCAGACGCCGTGGAAGGACCGGCCGGTGCCGGTGCAGGCGCTGGTGGGCGAACTGTTCGGCAAGACCATGCACATCAAGGAAGCGCTGGTGCTGGCCTTCAACCCGCCGCCGATCTTCGGCCTCGGCACCGCGGGCGGCTTCGAGTTCTACATCCAGAACCGCGGCGAAGGGGGCGCCAGGCGCCTGGCCGAGGTGATGCAGCAGTTCCAGGGCGCGGCCTCGAAGAGCCCGCTGCTGGGTCAGATCCAGTCGCTGTGGCGTGCGCAGTCGCCGCAGCTGACGGTGGACGTCGACCGCGAGCGCGCGAAGGCGCTGGGCGTGCCGGTCGACGAGGTGTTCAACACCTTGTCGTCGACGCTCGGAAGCTACTACGTCAACGACTTCAACAAGTACGGCCGCGCATGGCAGGTGCTGATGTCGGCCGAGAGCAGCTACCGCAGGCAGCCGGACGACATCGGCCGCATGTGGGTGCGTTCGGCCAGCGGCGAGATGGTGCCGGTGTCCGCGCTGGCCACCGTGCGCTACTCGTCGGGGCCGGAGACGCTGGACCGCTTCAACAACCTGCCGGCGGTGAAGCTGTTCGGCCAGGGGGCGCCCGGCGTCAGCTCGGGCCAGGCGATCGCCGAGGTCGAGCGCATCGCGCGCGAGGTGCTGCCGCCGGACTTCAGCTTCGACTGGGGCGGCGCCTCCTATCAGGAAAAGCGAGCGTCCGGCACCTCGGGCCTGACCTTGGCGCTCGGCGCGCTGATGGTCTTCCTGATCCTCGCGGCGCAGTACGAGAAGTGGTCGCTGCCGCTGTCGGTGCTGCTGGCCGTGCCGTTCGGCACCTTCGGCGCGCTGGCCGCGGTCTGGCTGCGCAGCTACACGAACGACGTGTACTTCCAGATCGGCCTCGTCACGCTGATCGGCCTGGCGGCGAAGAACGCGATCCTGATCGTCGAGTTCGCATCGCACAAGGTGCACGAAGGCCTGTCGCCGTCGGCCGCGGCGCTCGAAGGCGCGCGGCTGCGCTTCCGGCCGATCATCATGACCTCGCTGGCCTTCATCCTCGGTGTGCTGCCGCTGGCCATCTCGTCGGGCGCCGGCTCGGCCGCGCGCCGCTCGGTCGGCACCGGCGTGATGGGCGGCATGCTGGCCGCCACCTTCCTGGCGATCTTCTTCGTGCCGATGTTCTTCAAGATCGTCACCGCGCGCAAGCTGCGCGAGGCGCGCAGCACCGCCGAGCTGAAGGCCGAGGCCGAACACGCGCACCAGGCCGGCCTGGCGTCGGTGCACCACCCGAGCCACCGCCCCGGCTCGACGCCGCCGTCGGGCATCGGCCCGGTGGCGGGAACCCAGGGAGAGCCGGCATGACCCGGCCGTCGACGACGATGAAGACCACCTCGACCCCCACCCTCACCGCGCTGGCGCTCGCCGTGCTGCTTGCCGCGCAACTGGCCGGCTGTGCGAGCCCCGGCCCGGCGGCGCCGCCGTTGCAGGCCGACGAGCTGCCCGCGGGCCAGGCCGTCGCGCCGGTGCCCGTCGACTGGTGGAAGCGCTTCGGCGATCCGCAGATCGACGCGCTGGTCGCCGAGGCGCTGGCCAACAACCGCGACCTCGCGCGTGCGTTCGCGCGCATCGACGAATCGCGCGCCGCATTGCGGGCGGCGAACGCCGACCGCTCGCCGCAGGTCAACGCGGCCGCCAGCGGCGCGCGCGCGCGGTCCAGCGAGAACGGCGCGATCCCGGGCGGCGGCACCGCGAACCTGTTCAACGCGACGGTCGGCGTCTCGTACGAGCTCGACCTGTGGTCGAAGCTCACGAAGGCCAGCGCGGCCGCCCGCGAAGAGCTTCTGGCCACCGAGTACGCGCGCGATACGCTGCGCACCGCGCTCGCCGCGCAGGTGGTGCAGTCGTATGCCACCTTGCTGTCGCTGGACGCGCAGATCGGCATCTACCAGCAGGTGCTGGTCGGCCAGCGCGACGGGCTGCGGCTGAACAAGCTGCGGCTCGACGTCGGCGAGATGGCCGAGCTCGACTGGCGCCAGCTCGAGGCCGAGCTGCTGAACAGCGAGCTGCAGCTGCCGAAGCTGGAGCGCTCGCGCGGCGAAGCCGAGCGCGCGCTGGCGCTGGTGCTCGGCCGCAGCCCGAAGGCGCTGATCGAGCAGGGCATCCAGCGCAGCGTCGCGGCGGTGCCACCGGTGGCCGACCTGCCCGACGCGCTGCCGTCGGACCTGCTGCTGCGCCGTCCCGACGTGCAGGCCGCCGAGGCGCGTCTGCGTGCGGCCGGCGCCCGCGTCGACGTCGCCCGCGCGGCCTACCTGCCGAGCATCACGCTGTCCGCGGCCTTCGGCCGCGAGAGCACCGAGCTGTCGAAGCTGCTCGACGGGCCGTCGCTGATCTGGAACGTCGTCGCGTCACTGACGCAGCCGATCTGGAACGGCGGCCGCCTCGACGCGCAGCGCGACGCCGCGCAGGCGCGCCGGCTGCAGGCCGAGCTCGACTACCGCGATGCGATCGCCACCGCGTTCAAGGAAACGCGCGACGCGCTGGCCGCGCACGGCGAAGCGCGCCAAAGCCTGGACACCAGCCAGCGCCGCAGCGTTGCGCTGCAGCGCGCCGCGCAGCTGACGAAGCTTCGCTTCGAAGGCGGCCAGGTCGGCCGGCTGCAGGTGATCGAGTCGGAGCGCGACGCGCTGCTGTCACGCCTGCAGGCGCAGGACGAACGGCGGGCGCTGATCGCGGCGCAGGCCGGGGTCTACCGCGCGCTCGGCGGCGGCTGGCGGAAGCCGACGACGGCGGCGGGCGAGTGAGGCGTCGCAGGGTGCGCTGAAGCGCCCACGCGCATGCACAATGCGCGTCTTTTCGCTGCTAAGTGCCCGTGCCGATGCCCTGGTTCCACCCGCTGCGTCCGCTGTCGTTCCTCGCACTCGGCCTGGCCGCCACGGCGGCGTTGGCGCAGCCGGCGACGCCCGCACCGGCGCCGGCCGCGCCGATCGTCGCGGTGCGGCTGCAGCCGGGCGAACACCTCAGGCTCGACGGCACGCTGGACCACCCGGCCTGGCAGCGCGCGCCGGTGTTCAAGGACTTCGTGCAGAAGTTTCCCGAGCCCGGCCCGAAGCCGCCGCACGAGACGCAGGTGCGCGTGCTGTTCGACGACGCGGCGCTGTACATCGGCGTCGAGGCGCTGGACGAGCAGCCCGAGCGCATCCGTGCGCCGCTGGTGCGCCACGACCAGGTCAACCGCACGCAGGACTTCGTCTTCGCCAACATCGACGCGATCGGCGCGCGCCAGGCGGCGCAGTTCTTTCGCGTCAATGCCGCCGGTTCGATGGCCGACGGCATGTACACCGCCGCGGATGACGCCGAGGACTTCGCGCCCGACTTCGACTTCGATGCCGTCGCCAGGCGCCACGCGCGCGGCTACACGGTGGTGATGCGCATCCCGTTCGGCTCGCTGCGCTTCGACGGCGAGGGCCAGCCGGCGTGGCGCATCATGGTCGGGCGCCGCGTGCCGCGCGAGCAGTTCTACCTGCACACGTCCGTGCTGGTGCCGGTGGACGCGCCGAGCTTCATCGCGACGATGCAGCCGCTGGACGGCGTGCAGTTGCCGGCGCACCAGCAGTTCCTGACCCTGCGGCCCAGCGTGACCTTTCGGCAGACGCGCGCCCGCACCGGCGACGGCCCCTCGGCCCGCGACCGGAACGTCGATGCCAGCCTCGACCTCAAGTGGCGGCCGCTGCCCGAGCTGGTGATCGACGGCACGCTGAACCCCGACTTCTCGCAGGTGGCGCTCGACGTGCCGCAGCTGTCGGGCAACACCCGCTTCGCGCTCTTCGTCGACGAGAAGCGGCCGTTCTTCTTCGAGTCCAGCGACCTGCTGCGCAGCCCGACCGACGCGATCTACACCCGCAGCTTCACCGAGCCCAAGGCCGGCCTGCGTGCGACCTGGCGCGGCCGCAGCATCGCGGGCACCGCCTTCGGCATCGACGACCGCGGCGGCGGCCTCGTGCTGCTGCCCAGCGCCTTCGCGACCGGCGAAGCGCTGCAGCCGGCCTCGCAGGCGCTGGTGATGCGCGGGCTGCGCAGCGGCGACGGCCTGCAGTTCGGCGGCCTCGCGGTCGGCCGGCGTTATGCCGACGAGCGCGGCGCGAACAACGTCGTCGGCCCGGACCTGTCGTGGCAGGTCGACGAGGCCTGGCGCGTGCGCGGCCAGTGGCTGCGCTCGATGACCACCGCGCTGCCCGACGAAGACGGCCGCCTGCGTCGCGGCTCCGAGCGGACCGGCGACCGCGTGCTGCTGAAGGCCACCCGGCTGACGGACACCACCGAGACCGCGCTCACCTTGGACGATATCGATCCGGGCTTCCGCCACGACTCCGGCTTCGTGGTGCAGAACGACGTGCGCAAGCTCGAGTTCTTCTTCGGCAAGCCATGGCGCCAGTGGGCCGGGCTCAACGAGTTCTGGCTCAACGTGCACGTCGACGACAGCCGCACGAAGCGCAGCGGCGAGCGCATCGGCCGCAGCGTCTACCCGGGCTTCTGGCTGGTCGGCCCGCACAACCTCGAGGCCGACCTGCACTACCACGGCTGGTCGCAGCTGCGGGTGCGCCCCGGCGGCGCGCTGCACGACGAGCGCTACTGGAAGGGCATGGTGGTGATCACGCCGGCGCCGTGGATCCCCTTCCTCGAGCTGAGCGGCCGCGCCGGCCGCATCGTCGATGTCGAGGCCGACCGCCTGCGCAAGGGCGGCGATGCGTCGCTCGTGGTCACGATGCGCCCGCACGCCCGGCTGGAGCTGGAGCCGCGCGGCTCGTACGCCTGGAGCAGCGAGAACGGCCGCCGCATGTACCGCGAGACCACCGCGCAGCTGCTGGCGGTGTGGCACTTCGATGCGAAGCAGACGCTGCGCGCGATCGTGCAGCACACGACGATCGACCGCCGCGCCGAGGCCGGGCTCGACGGCTGGCGCTACGCCGACACCCAGGGCTCGCTGACCTACGCCTGGCGGCAGTCCTCCGGCAGCGTGCTCTACGTCGGCGCGGCGCGCTCGCGCGAAGGCGTGCACGGCCCGGCGCGCAGCAACGAGGTCTTCGTCAAGCTGCAGGTCGACGTCGACGAGCTGCGCCGCCGTTTCTAGGCCCCCCGGGGCCGAAGGCGCTGGCCTGCGCGCCGCGCTCGTGGCACAGTCGGTCGGCCCTTGAGGCGACCACGAGGAGACGCGCATGATCAAGTCCGGCATCGACCAGCAGGCGCTGATCGATCTGTTCGCCAACGCCAGCGCCAAGCAGACCGAGCAGTTGCGCCAGGCCGTCTACCAGGCCACGCTCGGCGCGCTGCAGGGCCGCGAGCTGAGCCTGAAGAACATCCGCGGCGTGCTCGGCGCGGTGACGCAGGCCGCCGGTGCCGGCGTGGCGAAGAACCCGCTGGCCGGCGTCGACGCCGACGCGCTGCTCGACAAGGCCGTCACCGGCATGGACGAGGCGCTGCTGAAGGCGGTCGAGGCCAACCAGGTCGCGCTGCAGCGCTTCGTCGACCAGGGCGTGGACCTGCGCGAGAGCCAGCTGAAGAAGGCGCTCGGCGACCTCGAGAAGTTCGAGGACATGCTGCTGGGCGTCGTGCAGAAGGGCGCCGGCGCGGCCGGCGACCCGCTGGCCGGCGCCTGGAACCAGGTGGCCGAGAAGCTGCAGATGAAGGGCAGCCTGTCGGGCCAGCAGGCCAGCGAAGCCGCCGAGACCTTCGCGAAGCAGATGCAGACCGCCGTGCGCGAAACGCGTGCCGCGAGCCTGCGCGCCGCGCAGACGCTGGCCGACAGCTACGGCGCGCTGGTCAGCGGCGTGCTGATCGGCATGTCCGACGCGCTGCGCCAGGGTGCCGCCGCGGCCGAGGCACCGGCCGCGAAGCCGTCGCGCAAGCGCTGAAGCCGACGCGCCAGACGCCGCAGGAGCCGGGATGCCACCGGCCGCGATCGACTTCCAGGAGGGTCAGGGTCGCCTGCTGGAGCTGATCGCGCGTGGCGCGCCGCTGACCGATGCGCTGCAGCAGCTGGCGCGGCTGATCGAGGCGCAGTGCGACGGGCTGCGCTGCGCGGTGCGCGTGCTGGACGCCGAAGGCCAGCCCGGGTGCCCGGCCGCTGGCACGCCGGCCGGCGCCGAGGCCGGCTGGTCGGCACCCATCGTCTCGAAGGACGGCGCGCTGCTCGGCAGCGTCGCGCTGCTCGGCCAGCACGCACGGCCGCCGACCGCCGCCGAGACGGATCTGCTGGCCAGGGCGGCGGGCATCGCCGCCATCGCGATCGAGCGCCAGCGGCACGAGGACGCGCTGCAGCAGGCGGTGCTGGAGCAACGCGCGATCTTCGACAACGCGACGACGGCGATCTTCCTGGTCAAGGACCGCGCGATCCAGCGCTGCAACCGCCGCCTCGAGGAACTGCTGGGCTACGAGCCGGGCGAGCTCAACGGTCAGCTGACGCGCGTGTACTTCCCCTCCGATGCGGCCTGGGAGGCGTTCGGCGAGGCGGCCTACGCACGCATCGGCGCCGGCGAAGGCTTCGTCGCCGACACCGAGATCATGCGCAAGGACGGCTCGCTGATCTGGACCACGGCCTTCGGCACCGCGATCGACCCGGCCGACCTGAGCAAGGGCACGGTGTGGGTCGGTGTCGACATCAGCGAGCGCAAGCGAACCGAAGAAGCGCTGCAGGCCGCGCTGATCGAGCAGCGCGCGATCTTCGACAACGTCAACGGCGGCATCCACGTCGTGCGCGACCGCGTGACCTTGCGCTGCAACCGCGGCTTCGAGGCGATGCTGGGCTACGGCCCCGGCGAGCTCGACGGCCGCTCCACGCGCATGTACTTCCCGTCCGACGAGGCCTACGACGAGTTCGGCCGCCTCGCCTATGCGCCGATCGCCGCGGGGCGTCCGTACATCGGCGAGATCGAGCTGGTGCGCAAGGACGGCGAGCGGCGCTGGTTCGCGTCGCACGGGTCGGTGATCGACCCGCAGGACCCGGGCAAGGGCACGATCTGGATCTCGCACGATGTGACCGAGCGGCGTCGCGCCGAGGCCGCGCTGCAGGAGCTGCTGCTCGAGCAGCAGGCGCTGCTGGACCATTCGGCGATCGGCATCGCCTTCGTCGTCGAGCGCACGATCGTGCGCGTCAACGGCGAGCTCGAACGCATGCTGGGCTACGACGCCGGCGAGATGAAGGGCCGCTCGACACGCTGCTGGTACACCAGCGAAGAGGAATACGAGGCCATCGGCGCCGCGCTGGCGCCGGTGGCGCGCGCCGGCGGCGTGTTCTCGCGCGACATGCAGCTGGTGCGCCGCGACGGCAGCCGGCTGTGGTGCAGCGTGCATGCCAAAGGCATCCAGGCCGACCGGCCCGAGCTGGGCGGCGTCTGCGTGATGCAGGACATCAGCGGGCGCAAGCAGGCCGAGGCCGCGCTGGTGGCGGCCAACGAGCGCCTGGAGCGCGGGCTGGCCGAGGTGGAGCAGACGCGCAGCGAGATCTCGCTGCTGTCCGAGCTGTCGAGCTTCCTGCAGGCCTGCGCGACGGCCGCCGAGGCCCATGCGGCGATCGCCGACTACGCGCCGCGGCTCTTCCCCGCGTCGGCCGGCGCGCTGTACCTGCAGGAGGGCGATGGCATCGAGCTGATGAACGAGGCGCTGCGCTGGGGCGACAAGCCGCTGGTGGCGCACTTCATCAACGACGAATGCTGGGCGCTGCGCCGCACGCAGCCCTACCGGCTCGACCAGCCGAGCAGCGTGCGCTGCTGCGCACACGTCAACGCCGGCCACCGCGCGGTCGGCCCCTGCGCCTGCCTGCCGCTGCTGGCGCAGGGCAAGATCTTCGGCCTGCTGTACGTCGAGCATGCGGCCGTCGACGGCGCCCGCGCCGATGCGCGCCATCGCCTCGCGGTGGCGCTGGCCGAGCAGTGCGCGCTGGCGCTGGCCAACATCGGGCTGCGCGAGACGCTGCGCCAGCAGTCGATCCGCGACCCGCTGACCGGGCTCTACAACCGACGCTTCATGACCGAGACCATCCGCCGCGAGCTCGCCCGCGCCGCACGCCAGGGCCAGGGCCTGGCGGTGGCGATGATCGACGTCGACCACTTCAAGCGCTTCAACGACACCTACGGCCACGATGCCGGCGACGTCGTGCTGCAGGCGATGGCCCAGCTGCTGGAAACCCACGTGCGGCGCAGCGACGTCGCCTGCCGGCATGGCGGCGAGGAGTTCGTGCTGCTGCTGGCCGGCCTGTCGCAGGCGCGCGCCGAGCAGCGTGCGCAGGAGCTGCTGCGGGAGGTGAGGGCGCTGAAGCCCACGCACGGCGGCCGGCCGCTGGGCAACATCACCGCGTCGATCGGGCTGGCGCTGTTTCCCCAGCACGGGAAGACGCCGGAGGCGCTGATCGAGGCGGCGGATGCGGCCTTGTTCCGGGCCAAGGCGGCCGGGCGCGACCGGGTGCTGGTGGCCTGAGCCGTCGGGACCTGGCCTGCCGGCGGTGTATCGTGCCGGCCGATGACGACGACCTTCTTCTGGCACGACTACGAAACCTTCGGCCGCGTCCCGCGCCGCGACCGCCCGGCGCAGTTCGCCGGCCTGCGCACCGATGCCGAGCTGAACGAGGTCGGCGAGCCGCTGATGCTGTACTGCCAGCCGCCGCGCGACATGCTGCCGGACCCGGAGTCGTGCCTGTTGACCGGCATCCTGCCGCAGCACTGCGCCGAGCACGGCGTGCCCGAGCACCAGTTCGCCGCGCGCATCGAGGCGGCGCTGGCCGAGCCGGGCACGATCGGCGTCGGCTACAACACGATCCGCTTCGACGACGAGGTCACGCGGCACCTGTTCTGGCGCAACCTGATCGATCCGTACGGGCGCGAGTGGCAGAACGAGTGCGGCCGCTGGGACCTGCTGGACGTCGTGCGCTGCGCGTATGCGCTGCGGCCGGATGGCCTCGAGTGGCCGCGGCACGAGGACGGCCGTGTCTCCTTCAAGCTCGAGCACCTGACGAAGGCCAACGGCCTGGCGCACGAGGCGGCGCACGATGCGCTGTCCGACGTGCGCGCCACCGTCGCGCTGGCGCGGCTGATCCGACGGCAGCAGCCGAAGCTCTTCGACTTCTGTCTGTCGCTGCGCAGGAAGGACGCGGTGTGGCAGCAGATCGGCGCGCTGGCCGAGGGCGCCAGGCCCTTCCTGCACATCTCCGGCATGTACCCGGCCGAGCGCGGCTGCATCGCGCTGGTCTTCCCGCTGGCCCCGCACCCGACCAACAAGAACGAGCTGATCGTCTGGGACTGCGCGCACGACCCGATGCAGCTCGCCGGGCTGGATGCCGACGCGGTGCGGCTGCGCCTGTTCGCGCGCACCGAGGACCTGCCCGAGGGCGTGGCGCGGCTGCCGATCAAGACCATCCACATCAACAAGTCGCCGGTGGTCATCGGCAACCGCAAGACGCTGTCGGACGCCCAGGCCGAGCGCTGGGGGCTGGACATCGCGCTCGGGTTGCGCCATGCCGAGACCGCGCTGCGCGAGGCGGCCGGCTGGTCGGCGTTGTGGCCGGCGGTGTTCCAGCGCCCGGCGCCGGCGGGTCCGGCCGACGTCGATGAGGACCTCTACGGCGGCTTCGTCGGCAACAACGACCGCCGCACGCTGGAGCGCCTGCGCCTGCTGACGCCGGACCAGCTGGCCGCCAAGCGCCCGGCCTTCGAGGACCCTCGCCTGGACGAGCTGCTGTTCCGCTACCGCGCGCGCAACTTCCCTGGCACGCTGACCGACGATGAGCTGCAGCGCTGGCACGGCCACTGCCATGCCCGGTTGCACAAGGGGCAGGGCGGCTTCACGACGCTGGCGCAGTACCTCGAGCGCATCGACCAGCTCAGCGAGACCGCCGACGAGCGCGGGCAGGACCTGCTGGGGGCGCTGGCGGACTGGGCCGAAGAGATCGCGCCCGAGACGGCTTGAAGGCGCGTCAGGCCGCCGCGGCGCGCCAACGCAGGTCGAGGCAGGCGCCGATCTCCTCCAGCAGGCTGTCGCGGTCGAGCGGCTTCGTGAGGAAGGCGTTCGCGCCGGCGGCCAGGCAGTCCTCGCGCGGGATGTTCGAGGCCGACACCGCGATGATCGGCGTCGCGCCCCAGGTGGCGTGGCCGCGGATGAAGCGGGTGGCCTGCAGGCCGTCCAGGCCGGGCATCTCCATGTCCATCAGCACCAGGTCGGGCGTCGCCGACTGCATGCGTTGCAGCGCTTCGTCGCCGTTGGCCGCCTCGCTGACCGCGAAGCCGATCGGCGCCAGCATCTCGACCAGCAGCGTGCGGTTCTGCGGCAGGTCGTCGACGACGAGGATGCGGCGCCGGTCGCCTTCGTAGGCGGCGATGTCGTGCGCCGGCGCGGCGTCGATCGGCCGCGCATCGACCACCGGCAGCGCCAGCGCGAACCAGAAGCGGCTGCCGGCGCCGAGCCGGCTCTCGACGCGGATCTCGCCGCCCATCGCGCGCACCAGCTCGGCGCTGATCGCCAGCCCGAGGCCGGTGCCGCCGGCGCGCCGTTCGCGGTTGCCCAGCTGCTCGAAGGGCCGGAACAGCCGTTGCAGCTGCGCCTCGTCCATGCCGATGCCGGTGTCCTCCACCATGAAGCGGATCGGCGCGCCGTCGCCGTCGCGGCGCAGGCTCAGCCGCACGCTGCCGCGGTCGGTGAACTTCACCGCGTTGCTCGCCAGGTTCAGCAGCACCTGGCGCAGCGCGCGGTCATCGGCCATCACCGTGCGCGGCAGCGCCGGGTCCGCATCGACGACGAACTGCAGGCCCTTGTCCTCGGCGCGCACGCGCACGATGTCGGCCACCCGGTGCAGCAGTTCGCGCAGCGGCACCACCGACGGCTCCAGGTCGAGCTTGCCGGCCTCGATGCGCGCCAGGTCGAGCAGGTCGGTGATCAGCGCCAGCAGGTGTTCGCCGCTGGACTGGATGGTCGCCACCTGCTGGCGCTGGTGGGCGTCGAGGCGGTCGCCCATCTGCAGCAGCTGCGCATAGCCGAGGATCGCGTTCAGCGGCGTGCGCAGCTCGTGGCTGACGTTGGCCAGCACCGCGCTCTTCGCGCGGCTGCCCTGCTCGGCATGCACGCGGCGATCGATCTCGACCGCCAGCGCGCGGCTGGTGTCGTTCAGCGCGGCGGCCACGTCGTCGAGCTCGTCCGCCTTGTGGCGCTTGCCGCGGCGCAGCACCAGCGGCTGCGTGAGCCGGTCCACCGTCAGCGCGCGTGCATGGCTGGAGAGGTGATCGAGGTGGCGCGTGACCCAGGCGCTGACGATGTAGAGGATGAACAGCGCGACGAAGAAGGTCTTGATGGCCTGCGTCGTCGCGATCACCAGCAGGCGGTCGACCAGCCGCGCGTAGACGCCGTCGAGCCCCACGCCGACGGTCAGCGTGCCGATCGGCCGGCGCATCGCGTCGGGCGAGTGCAATGGGTAGCTGCGCTGCAGGCGGCGGGCGCCCTGCGGCGGGCCGACGCTTTGCACCTCGCCGGCGCTGTCGCGCACCGACGCATGCTGCACGTCGCGCATCTTCACCAGGCCTTCGAGCTGCACCTGCGTCTGCTGGCGGTCGAACGACCACAGGCTGCGCGACAGGCTGTCGATGTAGGAGGCCTCGATCTGCCTGAACTGGGTCTCGATCTCGGTCAGGTCGCGCGAGTATTCGAGGTACAGCTGCACCGCGGTGGCGATCAGCGCCAGGCAGGTGCTCGCGAGAACGATCGCAGCCAGCAGCCGCGGACCGAGGCGGGCGCGGATCACTTGGCCTCGACCTCGCGCTTCGCCTCCTGCCGGTAGCGCTCGATCAGGCCTTCGGCCTTGAGCTGCTTCAGCACCTCGGCCAGCCGGGGTGCCAGCGCCGCATGGCGCGCGTGCAGGTAGGGATAGTTGTCGGCGGAGTCGAGCTCCAGCACCCGCCGGATGGCCGCCGCGCCCTTGACACTGCCGCTGGCGAACACCGGCGCCGCGGCGGCGTCGATGTCGCAGAAGGCATCGGCGCGGCCGGCGAGCACCATGTTCAGGCCCTGCGCGGTATCGGTCACGTCCATCAGGCGCTCCGGCGGCAGTTGCAGCGCCTGCAGCGTGCGTTCGCAGAACACGACGCCGCGGCGGTAGACCACGCGCAGCGGTCGCCCATGCAGGTCCTCGACCCGCTCCAGGCGCAGCGCGGGGTCGAGGCCGTAGAGCACGAAGCGGGCTTCGAGAATCGCCTCGTCGACGCGGATCGCCGACGGGTTGGCCGCGGCGTAGGCGCGTGCGCGCGCCACTTCGCCGTCGATCTCGCCCTGGGCCAGCATCGCGGCCGCCCGCTGCGTCGGCAGGTGGACCAGCTGCAGCGGCAGGTCGAGGCGCCGGAAGGCCTCGGCATAGGCGCGGCGGATCCAGCGCCCGTGATAGGAGGTCTCGGACTGGTCCGTGCCGAGCACGATCGGGCTGCGGCCGGTCTGCGCCGCCGCGGCGCCCCAGGCGAGCAGCCAGGCCGCGAGCGCATGGCGCCGGGTGCAGGACATCGTCGACTCCGTGAGGCGGTCGGAGAATTGTGCGCGTTTGTATGCGGCGTGGCGCATGTCACGCCGTGCCGCTGTGCGACGTTTCACCAGGCCTCGGCCTCCCGAACTTGACGGTTCCCGCCGGGGGCTCACGCCGCTCACAATCGGCCGCATGGTCGAGCTCTTCCGCGAAGGCGCGCCGGTCGGCGAACGGTGGACGGTGTGCCGCTGGCACGAATGTCCGCCGCAGGCGTTCACGCTGCAGGCCTTGCCGTTCGACACGTCATCGGCGATCCAGTGGCTGCACGGCTGCCGGCCGTCGGACCTGCAGCGGATGGCCGTCGACCTGCTCGATCCGCAGCTGCTGACGCGGGCGACGACTGCGCAGCTGGTCGAGCAGCTCGCCGCGATGATGGTGGGGGGCCAGCTGCGCGTGATCCGCGGGCGCCTCGGCGACATCGCCCGCGCCGCCGACGACGGGCTGGCGCCGACGCCAGCGCAGAAGCTGATGCGCCGGCTGCGCGTCACCTCGCACCTGTTCCACTTCGAGGCCGAGCGCCTTCGCATCGTCGACGCGCGCGAGTGGTCGCGGCTGCACGGCAGCACCGACAGCGAGCGCTACCGCGTGCTGCCGCGCGCCGAGGCGGCCGCGCTGATGGCGCGCATCGCCGCGTGGCCGATGCTGTCGCACGACGAGGCCACCGCGGTCGGCGAAGGCATCGGGCTGCTGCCGGCGCACTGGCGGCCCGAGCGCTCGGAAGACGGCCTGCTGCTGGTGCGCATCGTCGACCGCACCTTCAACAGCGCGGTGAGCCAGGCGGCCGAGGCCGTCACGCCGTCGCAGATGAGCCAGGCGACCGAGGAAGAGCACTGGATCCAGATCGCGCTGCTCGACGACCAGGACCAGCCGGTGCCGAACCAGGCCTACAAGATCGAGCTGCCCGATGGCGCCATCCGCGAAGGCCGGCTCGACGCCGACGGCAAGGCCTACGTCGGCGGCCTGAAGACCGGCGGCGCGTGCAAGGTCTGCTTCCCGCAGATCGACGCGAAGGAGTGGCGCGCGGTCTGAGCGCCGGGGAACCGCGGCGCTTCAGCCGGAGGGCGCCAGCAGCGCGTCGATGTCCGCGCGCATGCGGCGCCAGTGCGAACCCTCCCAGTAGAGCCCGCCGCAGCCGTCGCAGGCGGCGAAGCGCAGGTGGCGCGCGCGCACGTCGTCGGGCGCACGCTCGATCTCGTCGTCGCGTGCGGGCCGCAGCAGCGCATTGCAGCGCAGGCAGCGGGTGAACGGGCGCACGAGGCGCGCGAGGTCCAGGCGTTCGAACACCTGCTGCAGCTGGTCCCGGGGCTTCAGCGGCCGCACGTAGCAGCCGTGCGTGATGCCGCGGCGCTTCAGCAGCTCGCGGTCGCGCGTCAGCACGATGCGCTGCTCGTCGACCGCCAGCCGCTCGACCTCGTCGTCGTGGATGTGGTTGTCGTAGAGCGTGTCGAAGCCCAGCAGGCGCAGGCCGTGCGACAGGCCGCCCAGGTGCGCGTCGGCGATGAAGCGCACGCTGCGCAGCGGGCGTTTGCGAACCCTCAGCAGCGGCGTGATGTCGAGCGCCTCGAACTTCGGGTAGACGGCGACGCGGTCGCCCTCCTTCAGCGGGCGGTCGAAGCCGACCGACTCGCCGTTGACCAGCACCAGTTCGACCTCGGTGTGCGGCACGCCCAGCGTTTCCACCATGTGCTTGGTGGTCGCCGCACGCGCGCAGCGGACCTCGAAGGTACGGCGGCGGTGCTGCGGCGCGAGGAAGTCGTTCAGCTCTTCGTAGAAGCGAAAGCTGGCCGTGACCGATCCCGGTGCGTCGCTGTGCATGCCCCGATGCTGGCGCGCCGATTGCTCCTGCGTCAAATGCCGCACCTTCAGGATCGCGGGGTCATCGCCCGCGGTGCATGATGGTCGGGCTGGCGGTGCGACTTTCACGAAGTGAGGCGCGGCGTGGCGAAGACTGGGCATGTGCTGATGATCGGCAGCCGCCTCGCGGCGGCGGGCCTGCTGCTGACGTTCGCGACCCTCGAATGGCGCGGCGCGCACCTGCAGGCGGCGCTCTTCGGCGGCATCGGCCGCGAGGCGCGCTTCTCGCTCGGCGAGGGCCGCAGCGCAGACATCCGCTTTCCCGTCGGCGGCCCGCACGACCAGCGCCTGGGCTACCGCGACCTGCCGTCCTGGATCGAGCGCCTGCAGGCCGCCGGCTACGAGGTGAGCGCCCAGGCGCGCCTGTCGCCGACGCTGATCGCGCTGCACGATGCCGGGCTCTCGCTGCCCTATCGCGAGAAGCCGCAGGCCGGGTTGAGCCTGCGCGACTGCCGCGCCGAGCCGCTGGCCGAGCGCCGCATGCCGCAGCGCATCTACGCCGGCTTCGACGAAGTGCCGCCGCTGATGCTGCAGTCGCTGCTGTTCGTCGAGGACCGGCAGCTGCTTGATCCCGAGTCGCCCAGCCGCAACCCCGCGCTCGACCCGCCGCGTCTGGGCAAGGCGGTGCTGGAGCAGCTGCAGCGCGTCGCGCTGCACGACCGCTCCGCCGCCGGCGGCAGCACGCTGGCGACGCAGATCGAGAAGTACCGTCATTCGCCGGGCGGCCGCACCGGTTCGGCGGGCGAGAAGCTGCGCCAGATGCTGGCCGCGTCGCTGCGCGGTTATCTCGACGGGCCCGACACCCTCGCGCGGAGGCGCCAGATCGCCGTCGACTGGATCAACACGGTGCCGCTCGGCGCACGTGCCGGCTTCGGCGAGGTGCACGGCCTGGGCGATGGCCTGTGGGCCTGGTACGGCCGCGATTCGTCCGAGGTCGACCGGCTGCTGACCGGCCAGCGGCCCGCGGGCGCCGATGCGTTCGCCTGGCAGCGCGCGCGCGGACTCGCCTTCAAGCAGGTGCTGTCGCTGGTGATCGCGCAGCGCCGGCCGATGCAGTACCTGGTCGACGACGGCGCGGTGCTCGACGAGCAGAGCAACCGCTACGTGCGGCTGATGGCCGAGGCCGGCGTGATCGAACCGCCGCTGCGCGACGCGGCGCTTCGCCAGCGCCTGACGCTGGCGCCGCGCGCCCCGGCGCTGCCGCGCCCCGACTTCGTCGAGCGCAAGGCCGCGATGACCCTGCGCACCCAGCTCGCCGGCCTGCTGGGGCTGCCCGAGACCTATGCGCTGGAGCGGCTGGACCTCGACGTCGATTCGACGCTCGACGGTCGCGCGCAGCGGCTGGTCACCGACGCGCTGCTGCAACTGAAGGATCCGCTGATGCTGCGCGCGGCCGGCCTCGTCGGCGAGCATCTGCTGGGCGAACACGACGATGCGTCGAAGATCGTCTTCGCGCTGACGCTGATCGAGCGGGCCGACGACGGGAGCCACCTGCTGCGCGTGCAGGCCGACAACGTCGACCAGCCCTTCGACGTCAACCGCGGCGCGCGGCTGGACCTCGGCTCCACCGCCAAGCTGCGAACGCTGGTCAGTTATCTCGAGGCGATCGCCGCGCTGCACGGGCAGTGGGCCCGGCGGCCGGCGGACGAGATTCGCGCCTGGGCGCCGAGCGCGCGCGATCCGCTGGCGGTGTGGGCCCGCGAACACCTGCTGGCGCAGCAGGCACCGGTCACGCTGCCGGCGATGCTCGAGGCGGCGCTCGAACGCCGCTACCCGGCCAGCCCGCACGAGACCTTCTTCACCGGCGGTGGCGCGCACCGCTTCGAGAACTTCGACGGCGAGAAGCACGACCACCGCGTGATGAGCGTGCGCGAGGCCTTCCACCATTCGGTGAATCTGGTGTTCATCCGGCTGATGCGCGATGTCGTGCGCCACAAGGTGCACCACGGCAGCACCGAGGTCGACCAGTTGCTGGCCGACGGCACCGATGCCCGGCGGCAAGCCTTGCTGGCACGCTTTGCCGATCATGAAGGCACCGTGTACCTGCGGCGCTTCTATCGCGACTGGCGCGCGACCGGCGGCTGGGTCGATGTGCCGGCCAGGCCGCATCCGCTGCAGACCTGGCTCGACGAATACCTGCAGCGCCATCCCGACGCCAGTTTCGACGAGGTCCGCTCTGCCAGCGCCGAGGCCCGCCGCGAGGCCTATGCCTGGCTCTTCCGCACCCGCCATCCGCTGGCGCAGAACCAGCGCATCGCGCAGATGCTGGAGCGCGACGCCTTCGGCGAGATCCTGAAGGACTGGCAGCGCCTGGGCTACCCGTTCGACACGCTGACGCCGTCGTACGCCGCCGCGATCGGCGCCGCGGGCGACCGGCCGGCGGCCCTGGCGCACCTGATGGGCGTGCTGCTCGATGCCGGCCACCACCGGCCGCCGCTGCTGACCTTGCGGACACTGCACTTCGGCCGCGGCACGCCGTACGAGACGCGGCTGGAGCGGCGCCCGGCCGGTGACCACGCGGTGCTGGCGCCCGAAGTGGCTGCGGCCGCGCGGGGCGCGCTGCTGGGCGTCGTCGAATCGGGCACGGCGCGCCGCCTGAAGGGTGCGCTGCTCGATGCGGCGGGCCATCCGCTGGCGGTGGCCGGCAAGACCGGCACCGGCGACCATCGCGCTCAGCGTTTCGGCGCCGGCGGGCAACTGCTGAGCGAGCGTGTGGTCGAGCGCTCGGCGACCTTCGCCTTCATGCTCGGCGATCGTTACCACGGCACCGTCGTCGCCTATGTCGAGGGTCCGGAGGCCGCGCGCTACCGCTTCACCAGTGCACTGCCGGTGCAGTTGCTGAAGTCGATCGGTCCGCGCCTGATGCCGCTGCTGCAGCCGGATGCCGCCTGCCCGGCCGAGCCGCCGCCGCTGGCGCCGGTGCAGGGCCATGGCCTGCTGATGGTGAGCGCGCCGGTGCAGGGCCTGCGCGCGACGCCGGCGCTGCTGCCGGCGCACGAGCCGTCACCGGCGCCGGCCGCGCCGCGTGACGCGGGCGCGTTGGCAGCGAGCCCGCGCCGTGGCCTGAAGCCGGTGGTGCTGCCGATCCCGCTTCAGCTCATGAAGCCGACGTCAGCGTTCGGGAAGTAGCCCAGGTTCGGGAACACCTGGGCCATGGCCGCCGGGCCGACGCCGAACCACTTGGCCAGCGTGGCGCCGAACTGGTCGAGCGAGGTGCTGGGAATCAGCACGCCGCGGCTGCCGGCATCGTCCGGGCCGCCGAGCGCGGGCGTCGGGAAGCTGCCATACAGGTCGCCGCCGCGCACCGAGCCGCCCATCACCAGCAGGTGGTTGCCCCAGCCGTGGTCGGTGCCGCTGCCGCTGGGCTGCAGCGTGCGGCCGAAGTCGCTCTCGGTGAAGGTGGTGACGCCGCCGGCCACGCCCATCTCGACGGTCGCCGCGTAGAACGCGGCCATCGCGTCGCCGACGTTGCGCAGCAGGTCCCAGTGGGTCCAGCTCTGCGCCGAGTGGGTGTCGAAGCCGCCGAGCGAGCAGAAGAACACCTGGCGGCTGATGCCGGTGGTGGCGCGCAGGCGGATGATCTTGGCCACGTGCTGCAACTGGCGGCCCAGCGGCGTGCCGGGGAAGGGTGTCGCGAAGGCCGCGCCGCCGCTGGTGCCGGCCAGCAGCTTGTTGAGCTCGATCGCGTCCTGACGCACCTTGTTCGCCGATTGCACCAGCGCCATGCCGGAGTCCATCTGCAGGATCTGGTTCAAGGCGTTGCGCTTGGCGGCCGCCGCGCTGTCGGGCCACGCGGACATGCCGTCGGCGCCGAGGTCGAAATCGGGAATCAGGCTGGCGGACTGCACGACGTTGCCGGCGCAGAAGAGCGCGGTGCCGTTCATCGAGATCGACGCCGGGAAGCGCGAGGTGCCGTTGAGCCCGTTCATCGCATCGGCGCTGCGGCCGGCCCAGCCGGTGCCGCCGCCGGTGGTGATGCCGGTCTGCATCTGCTGGATCTGGTCGCTGTGCGAGAACAGGTTGCTCGGCAGCGGCACCGAGCCGGCCAGGTACTGCGCGCGCGTCGTCGGCCGCGCCAGCATGCCGACGTTGGCGACCACCGCGAGCTTGCCCTGCGCCCACAGCGGCGCGATGGCGTTGAGGCCGCTGTTCAGGCCGTAGGGCACGCCGCCCGCCGTGGTGACGGTGGTCAGCGTCGCGTCGCCGTTGGGCAGCGCGAGGCCGCCGCGGATCGTGCGGTAGGCATTGAAGGCCGCGGTGGATTGCGGCACGACCATGTTGTGGCCGTCGTTGCCGCCGGCCATGAAGACGCAGACGAGCGCCTTGTAGCCGGTGCTCTGCGCCTGCGCGGTGCTGCCGAAGCCGGCGGCGCCGAGCAGTGCGCTGGCTTCGAGCAGGAAGCGCCGGCGCGAGCGCTGCGGGAAATGGTGTTGGTGCGTCATCGCGGCGCCTTCAGTATTGGATGGCATGCTGGCCCGAGAGCAGCGTGAGGTACAGCGCCGTCAGCGCCTTGTCGCGGTTGTCGCCCTGCTGGGCGTTCACCGCGTTGGTGATGCTGGTGCGCATCTCTGCCGGCATGCGGCCGTACAGGAAGGTCTGGTTGCAGGCCTCGACCAGGGCCGCGGTATTGCCGCTGAGGTTGACGAACGACTGGATGCTGATCGGGAAGTCGCTGCCGGGGTTCGACAGGATCTGCCAGATGAAATTGCCGCGCAGCACGGCTTCGGTCGGCGAGTAGATCTGGAACTCCGGCCCGTACAGCGACGACTGCGGCACGCGGAACATCGGCGAATAGAAGCCGAAGACCGACGGCGGCGCCAGCGGCGTCTGGCCGGTGCGGCTGAACGACCACGCCTGCTGGTTGGTGGCGCTGATCGACCCGCCGAGCGCGCGCGCGATCGACAGGATGTGGAAGATCGGGTCCTTCAGGCGGCCGCCGGTCGGCGTAGCGGCATCGTTGCGGGCCTCGGCGTCCGTGAGGATCGCGCGCACGGTGGCGCGCAGGTCGCCGCGCACGCCGCTGCCGTTGTTGTTGAACACTGCCGTCACCCGCTGCACGTAGGCCGGCGACGGGTTGCTCGTCACCAGCGAGCGGATCAGCCGCGTGACGACGAAGGGGCCGACGTTCGGGTGCGCGAAGATGCAGTCGAGCGCCGCGTTGGTGTCCTGCTGCGTCGTCTGGCCCGCGGCGAGGTTGCAGCCGAGGAAGCTCTTCGCCGCGGTGTCGTGGTTGGCCTCGCGCGGCACCATCGGGCCGGTGAAGTTCTCCCACTCGTTGTTGATGTAGACCCAGCCGGTCAGCGCGCGCGCCAGCTGCTGCACCTCGTCCTGCGTGTAGGTCGCGACGGGCACGCCGCCGCTGGTCTGCGTCGAGCCGTCCGGGTTCAGCTTGTAGAGCCCGATCGTGAACAGCTGCAGCAGCTCGCGAGCGTAGTTCTCGTTCGCCGCGCCGCCGGCACCGGGCTTGGTGCTGCGCGCGAGGTCGAGGTACTTGCCCATCTGCGGGCTGGTGGTGATCTCGCCGAGCAGCGTCCGGTAGTTGCCGAAGGCGTTGCGGCTGAGGATCTGCAGGTACGGGACGATCTGGTCCGGGTAGTTGTTCTTGTTGATCGAGATCACGATGATCTGGGACAGCGCATAGGCCACGCGCTGGCGCAGCTGGTCGGGCGCGGCCGACAGCCGGTTCAGGTACTGCGACTGCGCGATGCGGTTGTCGTTCGCCGGCACCGGAATGGCCGTCTCGGCCATCGTGAACTGCTCGTTGAGCCAGCCGTTGACGCCGAGCTGCTTGACGCGCGCGACCGCGGCCGCCGTGGGGCCGAAGGCGGCCTGTTCGAGCAGCCGCGAGGCCGCGAGGTCCGCCGAACCGCCGCCGCCCGGCGCAGCGGTGATGGTCACGGTGGCCTGGGCATTGGCCGTGCCGTTGGCCGCGGCGGTGGCGCGCACCGTGACGCTGGCGGGCGAGGGCACCGCTGCCGGCGCGGTGTAGAGGCCGGCCGCGGTGATCGTGCCGACCGTGGCATTGCCGCCGGCGATGCCGTTGACCGACCAGCTGACCGCCGTGTTGCTGCTGCCGCTCACATTGGCCGTGAAGGCCTGCGTGCTCGACACGGCCAGCGAGACCGCGCTCGGGGCCACCGCGACCGTGACGGGCGGCGGCGGCGTGCCGTTGGTGACCGCGACCATGACCGTATCGCTCAGGCGCGCGCCGAGGCCGACCTGCGCGACGATCACCGGCACCGAGCGTCCGACCTGCAGCGTGGTGGCGGTTCCGCTGACCTGCAGCTGGGTCGCCGAAACGAACGTGGTCTTCATCAGCACGTTGTCGAACTTGCTCACCACGTCGGGCGTGAAGTTCTCGCCATTCAGCGTCATCGTGAAGCTGCCGACCGCGACGCTCGTGGGCGTGGTGCTCCACAGGCGCGGCTTGATCCGCGACACGGTGAGCGTGGCTTCGCCGAAGCGCGTCGGGTCGACCGTGCTGGTCGCGCGCACCTTCACCGAGTTCGCCGCTGGCACCGCCGCCGGCGCCAGATACAGCCCGCTGGCATTGATGGTGCCGTAGGTGGCACTCCCGCCGGCGACACCGTTGACGCTCCAGGTCACGGTGTTGGGGGTGAGCGGCACATAGGCCGTCATCTGCCGGGACGTGCCGATCTCGACGTGGCCAGCGCCGTAGACGGTGATGTTCTGGGCCATCGCGCCGCCGCAGGCGAGCAGCAGCAGCCACAGGCGTAACAGGTGCCTGAAGACGTTCATTGCTTTTTGGGGGAATGGCCCCCGGAAGCGAAGGCCTGCGTGGCAGTCTACGAATACCCCCTAGAACAACGGGTTAGCTTTCGTATCGGAATGCTTGTTTCAATCGCTCGCAGTGCAGCAATGTTCAGACGCGAACTTTCCAGGGGAGCGTGCAGCGCGGCGGGCGGGTTCCGGGGCCGGGTGGGCCGGGTCATCCCTGACCACCCGGATGAGGGGGGCGAGCCTTCGTATCGCTGGCTCCGCCGATCGTCTGGCGCGCGCCTGGCGGACCGTCGGCGGCAGCGCGCCGGGCACACGGCGATACTCGACGCATGAACCTGCTGATCATCGGCGGCACGCAGTTCGTCGGCCGCCATCTCGTCGAAGCGGCCTGCCGGCGCGGCGACCGCGTCACCGTCTTCAACCGCGGCCGCACGGCCGACGAACTGCCGCCGCAGGTCGAACGCCGCCGCGGCGACCGGCGCGCCGACCTGTCGGCACTGGCCGAAGGCGAGTGGGACGCGGTGATCGACTGCTGCGGCTACCTGCCGTCGGAGGTCGGGGACCTGGCGGACGCGCTGGCCGGTCGTTTTGGCTGTTATGCCTTCATCTCCAGTGTGTCGGCCTACGCCAGCACGCGCACGCCCAACGACGAGGACGCCCCGCTCGGCACGCTGGACGATCCCCACACCGAGGTGGTCGACGGCCGCACCTACGGGCCGCTGAAGGCCTTGTGCGAGGCGGCGCTCGCGCGGCGCGTGCCGGCGGCGCAGCGGCTGGTGATCCGGCCCGGCCTCGTCGTCGGGCCGCACGACCCCACGCAGCGCTTCACCTGGTGGCCGGCGCGGCTGGCGCGGGCGGCGGAGGACGGGCAGCCGGTCCTGGCGCCGGGCGATCCGCAGCGGCCGCTGCAGTTCGTCGATGCGCGCGATCTGGCCGACTTCGTGCTGCTGGCGCTCGACCGCGGCATACGCGGCGCGTTCAACGTGATCTCGCCACCGGCCTTCACGACGATGGGTGGCCTGCTCGCCGCCTGCGCGCAGGCGGCCGGTGCGCCGGCGGCGAAGCTGCAGTGGATCGACGAACACACGCTGCTGCGTGCCGATGCCAAGCCCTGGACCGACCTGCCGCTGTGGCTGCCGGCCGAGGGCGAGTACGCCGCCTTCATGGACGTGCCGACCGACCGGGCCCAGGCCGCCGGCCTGCGCATCCGGCCGCTCGCCGAGACGGTGGCCGATACGCTCGCCTGGTGGCGCAGCCTGCCGCCGGAGCGCCAGGCCTTCACGAAGGCCGGCCTGCCGCCGTCGCGCGAGGCGGTGCTGCTGGCGCTGGCGCGCGACTAGACGCCCGGCGCTCAGGGCCTCGTGCGGCCGATGCCGGTGTAGAGCTCGCCGATCGGCACCACGCGGCCGTGCAGCGGCAGGATGCGCTCGACCTGCAGGCCCAGGCGCTCGATGTTCTGCACCAGGTTCACGTGGTTGCCGTTCGGCACCGCCGGCGGCGCCGTGTTCGGCGCAGCCGGCGTGTACGCGTCGGCCTCGACCAGCAGTTTCTCCTTCGGCAGGTAGACCATCAGGAAGCCCTGCGCGTGCACGCTGCCGGTGATCTCGTGCACTTCGAAGCGCCGCTCGCCGTCGACGAACTCGCGCCTGCTCTGCACGCCGAAGACCTCCGGCGCGCGCACCGCGCCGGCCGCGGGCCGCACGCGCGAGCCCTGCGCCAGCACGCGCTCGAAGTAGGGCTTCGCCTGCTGGCTGGTCACCAGCGAAGCGCCTGCGGCCACCGCCGCGCGCAGGCCGCCGGCGTGGTCGAAGTGATGGTGCGAGTTGATGACGGTGCGGATCGGCTTGCCCGGCAGCAGCTTCTTCACCTCGGCGAACACCGCCGCGGTGCGGCCCTCGTACAGCGGGGCTTCGACCAGCACGACGTGGTTGCTCATCTCGATCGCCACGCTGTTGTGCGAGCCGCCGAAGAGGAACCAGACGCCCGGCGCGACCTGCTCCGAGAGCACGCGTTCGGCGGTGGTGCTGCGCACGTTGTCGGGCAGCACGATGTCGGCGGGCGCGTTGGGCTGCACCTGCAGCACTTGCAGGGCGAAGATCGGCCGGCCGTCCTGCGTCTGGCGGATCTGCATCGGGAAGTGAATCGGTCCGAAGGCGCGGTAGTCGCTGTAGTGCGTCGTGAACTCGGCGTCGCCGAGTACCGGATGCGGCATGCGCGAATCGATGCGGGTGATGCGCCCCTGCGCATCGACCCACGCGGTGGCCTCCATGCGGCCGGGCACGCGCCAGCTGAAGGTCGAATGGCTCACGCCGCCCTCGCTGCGCGTGCCGGTGCTCGCGCCATGCTGCTGCGCCGACTTGATGGCGCCATGCGGCGTCGTCCACAGCGCGTGCACGCGGTCGTCGACGCTCACCAGCGACGGCGTGGCGGTCGCGCCGGCCAGCGTCCAGGCCTGTTCGCCGAGCGAAAACGCGCTGGCGCGCTGTTCGCCCTCGCCCATCAGCGGCAGCGCGCCGCCACCGGTGGGTTCGGCCCGGCTGCGCGCGAAGTCCTCGCGCATCGCTGCTCGGCCGTAGTCGATCGTCCGGGTGAAGCTGGCGTAGTTCAGCGCCGGCCAGTCGTTGCCGGGCTGATAGGCCTGGCCGAAGGTGGCGCCGGTGCCGCGCGCGCTGTAGTGCAGCGTCTGCAGGCTGCTGGCGCCCAGCGCCTGGTCGGCCTGGCGCAGCAGGGCCTGCGGGTCGGGGGTGGTGCTGGCGCAACCGGCGAGCACCGCGGCCGTGGTGATCGATGCGGCGACGGGGCGGACGATGCGAGCGGCCATGGGCGGTCTCCTGTCGGCGAGTCGCGAAGGCTCGCACCGCGCCGGCGCCGGCGCAACCGGGATCGCGCCGCGGGCGGCTTTGCATCGCAACCGGTTGTCAGGCCGGCGGCCTTTCCGCAACCTCGGGTTGCGCTTCGACGCGCCGGGCTCCGAGAGCGGACCGATCAGCGGTGGGCAGCGACGACGAATTCGACGGCCGCGGCGACCACGCGGGCATCGCCGAGGATCCGGCGGTGACCCAGGCCCTCGACCCGCAGGTGGCGCGCGCCCGGCCACGCGGCGGCCGACGCTTCGCTGTCGGCGATCGCGACGATGCGGTCGTCGGCCGAGTGGATGAAGAGGGCCGGCTGCGTGAAGTGCCGCGCGCGCACCGGCAACGAGACCTCGTGCACGTCGATGCCCAGGCGTTCGCGCAGCAGCGCCAGCATCTGCGCCGTGCCGTCGGCATCGAGGCCGGCGAAGGCCGCGACCTGCCGGGCATAGGCCGCATAGTGAGCGGGGGCGCCGATCAGCACGTTGCGGTCCACGTGAAGGCCGCGGTGCAGCGCTTCGCCGAGCACCGCCGAGCCGACCGAGTGCGCGATCACCGCGTGCAGCGGGCCCAGCGCCTCGCCGACCGCGTGCAGCGCACGCGCCGACTCGGGGATCGAGGTCTGCCTGCCCGCCGACGCGCCGTGCGCGGGCAGGTCCATCGCGATCACCTCGAAGCCCGCCTCGAGCAGCGGCGGCGCGAAGGCCGCGAGGTCCGACGCCTGGCCCTCCCAGCCGTGCAGCAGCAGCACGCGCGGCCCCTGGCCGGTACTACGCAGCGCGACGCGGCCGGCGGGTGTGTCGACGGACAGCGCGGTCGGGTTCGGCAGGAACTCGGGCGCCGGCGCGGGCAGCCGCGGGGTCAGGAAGAAGTCGACGACCTGCGCCGGCGGCGGGCGGTCGAGCTCGGTGGGGGCGAGGGTGTCGCTCATCGGGATCTCCAGTGAATGATGATCGTCATATTTCTGCACGAGCCGACGGGCAGGCGGGGCAGGGTGACAGGGGGTCAGCCGCGGCGGACGCCGAGCTGCGCCAGCGCCGCGTGGCGCATCGCGTCGGACAGCCTCGGATCGTCGACCGCCCGGGCGATGGTCAGTGCGCCCACCATCGTCGCCAGCGTGGCCAGCGCCTGCTGGTGGGCCTCCGGCGTGCCCCAGCCGGGCTGCAGCCGGCCGATCAGGTCGACCAGTTCCTTGATGCGACGGGTCGCCGCGCGGCGCACCTCCGGCGCCTGGCGGGCCATCTCGGAACCGAGCGCGACGACCGGGCAACCGGTCTCGGCCTGCGCGACATGTTCCCTCGACAGGTAGGCCTTCAGCAGCGTCGCCAGCGCGGCGTCGGCCGGCGCCTCGGCGGCGATGCGGGCCAGCGCCTCGACACCGTCGGCACCGGCGCGGTCGGCCGCTTCGGCGAGCAGCGCATCGCGCGACGCGAAGTGCGCATAGAAGCCGCCGTGCGTCAGCCCGGCCTGCTTCATGATGTCGGCGACGCCGGTGCCGTCATAGCCGCTGCGGCGGATGGCGCGGGCGGCGACCTCGACGATGCGCTCGTGGGTGGCTTCCTTGCGGGTGGGCGCGGGGCGGTTCATGGCGGGATGATGCGGCTTCTATATGACGTGCATCATATTCGTGGGCGATGCCCGTGCCAAGCACGGGGTCTCGCGGCGCTTTGATGCGCCTCGGGGCGCTCAGCGCTGCGCGGTCAGCGTGTCGGCCACCAGCCGGGCCAGCGCCGCGCCCTGGGCATCGATCGCGCGTTCGTGCGCGGCGCCGTAGCCGAGCACCAGCCCGCGGCAGCGGTCCAGCGCGCTGAAGTGCGACAGCGCCTGCGCGACGATGCCCTGTGCCGCGGCCTGGGCGCCGAGCGCGCGATCGTCGATGGCCATCGGCAGCGGCACCGACAGGTGCATGCCGGTGGTCGTGCCGAGCAGCGGTGCGGCCTCGCCGAGCTCGCGCTGCCAGACCTGCGCCAGCCGGTCCCGCCGCTCGGCATACACCTGGCGCATGCGGCGGATATGCGCGGCGAACAGGCCCTCGCCGATGAAGGCTGCGAGCGCGCGCTGCTCGGGCTGGCGGCCCTGCAGCAGCAGCCGCGCGCTCGCACCGACGAAAGGTTCGGCGAGCGCCGGCGGCAGCACCAGGTAGCCCAGACGCAGCGCCGGGAACAGCACCTTGCTGAAGGTGCCGACGTAGATCACGCGGTCGGCGGTATCCAGGCCCTGCAGCGAGGGCACCGGCGCCCCGCTCAGCCGGAACTCGCCGTCGTAGTCGTCCTCGACGATCCAGCTGCCGTGCCGGGCGGCCGCGGCCAGCAGCGCGCGGCGGCGGGCGACATCCATCTCGACGCCCAGCGGGAACTGGTGCGACGGTGTCACGTAGACCAGCTGCGGCGGCTCGTGCCAGTCGCTGTCCTGCGGTGCCAGGCCCTGTGCATCGACGGGAATCGGGCACATGCGCAGCCCGGCAGCGGCGAAGGCGCGGCGCGCGCCGGGGTAGCCGGGGTCCTCGACCCAGGCCAGCGCGCCGGGGTCGGCAGCGAAGCGTGCGACCAGGTCGAGGCCCTGCTGCGCGCCGTCGACGATCAGCACTTGCTCGGGCGTGCAGCGCACCTGGCGCGTCAGCTGCACATGCTCGGCGATCAGGCGGCGCAGCTGGGGGTCGCCGCCGCGTCCGGCATAACCCAGGTCGCTGGCGCGCGACCCGCGCCAGACCTGCGCGACCAGGCGCTGCCAATGCCGGTGCGGGAAGTGCTGCAGGTCCGGCACGCAGGGCGCGAACGCGCCGCCCTGCGCGATGCCGGGCTCGCGCAGCACCGCCGCCCCGCGGCGCGACAGCCCGGTGGCGCCGGGGCGCGGCCCGGTGCCGGTCGCGGGAGCCGGCGGCGACATCGGCGCCGCCGCCGGCATCTCGTACGGTGGCACCGGATCGGCGACGAAGCAGCCGGCGCCGGTGCGCGTGTCGAGGTAACCCTGGTCGGCGAGCCGGTTGTAGGCCTCGATGACGGTGTTGCGGCCGAGTTGCAACTCGGCCGCCAGCTGGCGCGATGCCGGCAGGCGCTGGCCGGGCCGCAACCGGCCGTCGGCGATCAGGCGGCGCAGCTGCTCGCCGAGCTGCTGTGCCAGTGTGCCGGTCGCCGCGCGGTCCAGTGCCGCGGCGAGCGCGTCGGCCAGCAGCGGCGGCCGCGAGCGGTTCCGTCGCGGAGCGCGAAGTGGATCTGGGCCGGCGCTCATGCGCTGCCTATGCTGCGCCGATCGTCCATCACCGATCTTCACCTCCGATGACCACGCTGCTTCACCGCCTGGCCGCGCGCACGCTCGCGCCGGCCCTGATGTTCTCGCTGCTGTCGCCGCCCACGGCCATGGCCGCTTCCGCCGACGCCGACCGCGCGGCGGTGGCCGCGATCGACACCGCCTACCAGGCCGCCGTCAAGCGCAACGACCACGCGGCGATGGCGCTGATTCTGGCCGACGACATGGTGTTGATCGGCAGCGCCGGGCAGGTGGTCGGCCGCGAGCAGCTGCTGGCCGAAGCCCGCAAGGGCAGCGTCGTCTACGAGCAGCAGGACGAGCTGCCCGGCACGCAGACCGTGCGGGTGTGGGGCGATACCGCCGTCGTCACCGCGCTGCTGTGGGTCAAGTGCACCTACGCGGGCAAGCCGATCGACCGCAAGCTGTGGTTCAGCGACACCTACGTGCGCGTGCGCGGCCAGTGGCGTTATGTGCTGGGGCAGGTCGGGGCGACGGTGGAGAAGGACGGCGTCGCGCTGCCGTGACGGCCGCGGCGAGTGCCGTCCCGGGCACCGGGCCCGGGGTCAGGGCACGAGCTCGTAGGTCGCCGAGCCGTCGCCGTTGTCCTTCACCAGCCTGATCTGCGGATAACGCGGCAGGTGAGCGATGCCGCCCGCGCCCGACACGAAGCGCAGCTTCACGCCCGGCACCGGCTGGATGCGCCAGTTGTTGTCGGCGCTCGGATCGATGCGGCCGGCGGTCTGCAGGTACTGCACCAAAGCCTCGCGGTTCTCGTCCGGTGCATCGAGCACGATGCTCTTGCCGTCCAGGCCGGGGAAGTTGCCGCCGCCCGAGGCGCGGTAGTTGTTGGTGACGACGATGAAGCGTGCGTCGTCGGCCACCGGCTGGCCGTTGTAGCGCAGGTCGATCACGCGGCGTGCATCGGGCGCGATCAGCTTGCCGTCGCGGTCGTAGCGCGCCGGCTGCGTGACGTCGATGCGGTAGCTGACGCCGTCGAGCGTGTCGAAGTTGTAGGTGCGGAAGTTGTCTTCGATCAGGTCCTGCTCGGCCGGCCCCTTGGGGTCGATGCGCTTGAACTGGCCGGCGGACATCTCGATCCATTCGCGCACGGTGCGGCCGTCGATGCGCACCGCCTTGACGGTGTTCGGATAGATGTAGAGGTCGGCGACGTTGCGCACCGCGAGCGCGCCGGCCGGGATGTCGGTGTAGTAGTTCCAGCCCTGGCGGCCGCCGGCCTTGAACGGCGCGGCGGCCGACAGCAACGGCAGCCCCTCGTGCTCGGTGCCCTGCAGCGCGCGCTTGGCGTAGGCCAGCTGCGCCTGCGAGACGATCTGCACCGACGGGTCGTCGGCTACCTGCGCGAAATAACTGATGATCGGTGCGGCCGTCTGCGCGACCGCGCCGCGCACGTAGGCCAGCGTGCCGGCGTGTTCGGCCTCGATCAGCTGCGCGACCTGCGGATCGGCATCGACCAGCGGCTTGCGCGTCGCGCGGTCGGTGATCGGGCGGATCTCGGCGCGGCTGTCGACCACCTTCCAGGCGCCCGACGCGTTGTCCAGTGTCAGGTCGATCACGCCGAGATGGTCGCCCCAGCGGCCGGGCATCACCGCCGGCACGCCATTGATCGTGCCCTTCGCGAGGTTTACCTTCGGATGGCCGGCAAAGAAGCGGCCCGGGAACTCGCCGTGCGAGTGGCCGAAGAGGATCGCATCGACGCCCGGCACCTCGGCGAGCCGGGCGACCGAGTTCTCGGCGAACAGCACCGTCTCGCCCTTCTCGAAGCCGGAGTGCGGGATCGCGATCACGATCTGCGCGCCCTGGGACTTCATCTCCGGCACGAAGCGGCGCGCCGATTCGACGATGTCGCGCACCGTGACCTTGCCGGTCAGGTTCTTCTGGTCCCAGGTCATGATCTGCGGCGGCACGAAACCGATGACGCCGATCTTCAGCGGGTGCTTCACGCCGGCCTCGTCGGTGAAGGTGCGCTCGAGGATCACGTAGGGCGTGAAGGCCTGCTTGTCGTTGGCCGGGTCGTTGTCGCCGTCGGCGAGGTAGACGTTCGAGTTGACATACGGGAAGGCCGCGCCGGCGATCGCCTGGCGCAGGAAGGGCAGGCCGTAGTTGAACTCGTGGTTGCCGATGTTCGCGGCGTCGACGCCGATGGTGTTGAGCACCTTGTAGGCCGGGTGCACCTGCCCGGCGGCGAGCGGCTTGACCTTTGCGACGTAGTCGCCGAGCGGGCTGCCCTGGATCAGGTCGCCGTTGTCGAACAGCAGCGCGTTCTTCGCTTCGGCGCGCGCGGCCTTGATCAGCGTGACGGTGCGGGCCAGGCCGTATTCGGTCGTCGCCTTGTCCTGGTAGTAGTCCCAGGACAGCAGGTTCATGTGCAGGTCGGTGGTCTCGAGGATGCGCAGCTTCAGCTCGGCGGCCGACAGGCCGCTGGTGAGCATCGTCAGCAACGCGGCGGCCGCGACCGCGGGGCGGCGCCAGTGCAGGGTGGTGTGCATGGCGGCGGTTATACCCGCGGTCGCGTGGTGCTCCGGCCGGGGGCGACCCGCATGCGGCGGCCGGCCGCCGGCTGCAGCGGTGTCAGCGCCGCCGGTGGGGTGGGCGCGTCGCCGATCGCCTTGACGATGTGCTCGACGAAGCGGGCCAGCTTCGGCAGCGGCCGGCGGTCCGGCGGGTAGATCAGGTGCACCGGCCGCGGCGGCGGCAGGCAGTCCTGCAGCACCGGCATCAGCAGGCCGCGGGCGAGGTCGTCGGCCAGCAGCACCTGCGGCTGCATCACCAGGCCCAGGCCGGCCAGCGCCGCCCGGCGCAGGCCGTCGCCGTGGTTGCAGACGAAGCGCGCGTTGGCCGGCCACTGCATCCCTTCGCCGCCGTCGTTCAGCGTCCACTCGACACGGCGCTGCCACACCGAGTGGCTGAGGCAGACGTGGCGTTCCAGCTCGGCCGGCCGCTTCGGCTTGCCGTGCTTGCGCAGGTAGGCCGGCGCGGCGGCGATCACCATGCGGTAGGGCTGCAGCGGTCGTGCGACGAGGCTTTCGTCGACCACGCGGCCGATGCGGATCGCGCAGTCGAGGCCCTCGCCGGTCAGGTCGGCGACGCTGTCGCTGAGCTGCAGGTCGACACGCACCTCGGCATGCTGCTGCAGGAACTGCGCGACCAGCGGCGCGATCACCTGGCTGCCCAGCGTGACCGGTGCGCTGAGGCGCAACAGGCCCTGCGGCGCGGCCCGGCTGCGTTCGACCGCCGATTCCGCCCAGCGCACCTGCTCGAGCACGCGCTTGCAGTCGTCGACGAAGGCCTGGCCGACCTCGGTCAGGCTCTGCCGCCGCGTGCTGCGCGCGAGCAGGCGCGCGCCCAGGTGCTGCTCGAGCTGGCGGATGTGCTTGCCGACCATCACCGAGGAGATCTCCAGCCGGTCCGCCGCCGCGGCGAAGCTGCCGGCTTCGACGACCGCGACCATCACTTCCATGCTGCGCAGCTTGTCCATGCGGCTTGATTGCGAACCAATGGTTCGGAGTGGTGGAACCAGGCGCTACTTTATTGCAGCGATGGTTCTCAAAACAATGGCGTCCATCGATTCACCACCCACGACGAACCCACCATGAAGAAGATCCTGCTCATCGGCGCCAGCGGCACCATCGGCCAGGCGGTCGCGAAGAACCTCGGCGCACGCCACCAGCTGATCACCGCCGGTCGCAGCAGCGGCGACCACCGCGTCGACCTGACCAGCGACCAGGGCGTCGCCGCGCTGCTGGAGACCGTCGGCAAGGTCGATGCGATCGTGGTCACGGCCGGCAACCTGCACTTCGGGCCGCTCGCCGAGATGACCGCCGCGCAGTTCGACATCGGCCTGCAGGACAAGCTGCTCGGCCAGGTGCGCGTCGCGCTGCAGGGTCAGCGCTGGCTGAACGACGGCGGCTCCATCACGCTGACGTCCGGCGTCCTGTCGGTAGAGCCGATCGCCGCCGGCGCCAACGCCACCGCGGTGAATGCCGCGCTGGAAGGTTTTGCCGCGGCCGCCGCCATCGAGCTGCCGCGCGGCATCCGGATCAACGTCATCAGCCCGACGCTGCTGACCGAATCGCTGGCCACCTACGGCCCCTTCTTCCCCGGCTTCGAGACCGTTCCGGCGGAACGCGTGGCGCTGGCGTACCAGCGCAGCGTGGAAGGCGCGCAGACCGGGAAGGTCTATCGCGTGATGTGAGCGTGCGAGGCGGAGCGGGGATCAGTCCACGCGGTCGCTGCTTCCCGGGGCCGGTCCGGTGAGCCCGAGACTTTCCAGATCGGCCAAGTCCTTCAAGCGTCCGCTCGCCCGCTTGTTCCTAGCGAAATCGTCGAGGCCGATGATCGCGAGCTGGACGCCATCGACGCCGACCTCTTCGCGTCGCGTCCAGCAATCGTCGAACTGCACGCCGTCAATGGCCGTCAGCAGATCGATGCGACGCGGAGGCTGGCCGAGCTGGACGACCGCGTCCGCGCTGAAATCCACCGCCTTCAAGCCGAGTGACTCGAAGCCGAAGCGGTGCAGCACGGTCAGAAGCCGATCGATGTTGTCGGCGGTCGGCCGGATCCAGAAGTCGATGTCGCCGGTGTAGCGCGGGTGCCCGTGCGCAGCCAGCGCGTAGCCCCCGACCACGAGGTACTCAACGCCCTCGGCGTTGAGCAACTCGGCAAACTCTTTGAAGTCGCGGTTCAGCATCGGTGGCCGTTGTCATCGTCGCGGCTTCCCAATCGCGCCGCAGCAACTCCACCGCCGCTATGCGCTCTGCCATCGAGCGCCGCCGCCAATAGGCCAGGTCGGCCGCGGTCTGGCTCGAGAGCGTGCTGCGTTGGATCACTCGTTCCATCGCGCGATTCTCATCCGCCAGCGCTGCCCAGGCAAGAAATGGAAAAGGGCCCGCAGCGCGGGCCCTTCGTCGTCCGGCGCGTCAGCGCGTCGCGCGGTGCGCTCAGACCGCCACGCTCTTCGCCGCTTCCGCGTACTCCTCGATCTTGTCGAAGTTCATGTAGCGGTAGACCTGCGCGGCGTCCTTGTTGATGACGCCCATGTCGACGTGGTACTCCTCGACGGTCGGGATGCGGCCGAGCTTGGAGGCGATCGCCGCGAGCTCCGCCGAGGCCAGGTACACGTTGGTGTTCTTGCCGAGGCGGTTCGGGAAGTTGCGGGTGCTGGTGGAGACGACGGTCGCGCCTTCGCGCACCTGGGCCTGGTTGCCCATGCACAGGCTGCAGCCGGGCATCTCGGTGCGTGCGCCGGCGGTGCCGAAGACGCCGTAGTGGCCTTCCTTGGTCAGCTCGCTGGCGTCCATCTTCGTCGGCGGCGCGACCCACAGCTTCACCGGGATGTCGCGCTTGCCCTCGAGCAGCTTCGACGCCGCGCGGAAGTGGCCGATGTTGGTCATGCAGGAGCCGATGAAGACCTCGTCGATCTTCGCGCCTTGCACCTGGGACAGCAGCTTCGCGTCGTCCGGGTCGTTCGGGCAGCAGAGCACCGGCTCCTTCAGCTGGTTCAGGTCGATCTCGATCACCGCGGCGTATTCGGCGTCGGCATCGGCTTCCAGCAGGTTCGGATTGGCGATCCAGGCCTCGACGGCCTTGATGCGGCGCTCCAGCGTGCGGCGGTCGGCGTAGCCGTCGACGATCATGTTCTTCATCAGCACGACGTTGCTGGTGAGGTACTCGATGATCGGTTCCTTGTTGAGCTTGACCGTGCAGCCGGCGGCAGAGCGTTCGGCCGACGCGTCGCTGAGCTCGAAGGCCTGTTCCACCTTCAGGTCCGGCAGGCCCTCGATCTCGAGGATGCGGCCGGAGAAGATGTTCTTCTTGCCTTGCTTGGCGACGGTCAGCAGGCCCTGCTGGATCGCGGCGTACGGAATCGCGTGCACCAGGTCGCGCAGCGTGATGCCGGGCTGCATCTGGCCCTTGAAGCGCACCAGCACCGATTCGGGCATGTCCAGCGGCATCACGCCGGTGGCCGCGCCGAAGGCGACGAGGCCGGAGCCGGCCGGGAACGAGATGCCGATCGGGAAGCGGGTGTGCGAATCGCCGCCGGTGCCCACGGTGTCGGGCAGCAGCAGGCGGTTCAGCCAGCTGTGGATCACGCCGTCGCCCGGACGCAGCGAGACGCCGCCGCGGCTGGAGATGAAGGTCGGCAGCTCGCGGTGCGTCTTGACGTCGACCGGCTTCGGGTACGCCGCGGTGTGGCAGAAGCTCTGCATCACGAGATCGGCGCTGAAGCCCAGGCAGGCCAGGTCCTTCAGCTCGTCGCGCGTCATCGGGCCGGTGGTGTCCTGGCTGCCGACGGTGGTCATCTTCGGCTCGCAGTAGGTGCCGGGGCGGATGCCCTGCTGCTGGCCGTTGACGGTGGGCAGGCCGCAGGCGCGGCCGACCATCTTCTGCGCGAGCGTGAAGCCCTTGCCGCTGTCCACCGGCGCCTTCGGCAGGCGGAAGGTGGTGGAGGCCGGCAGGCCCAGGAAGTCGCGCGCCTTGGCGGTCAGCGAGCGGCCGATGATCAGGTTGATGCGGCCGCCGGCGCGCACTTCGTCCAGCAGCACGTCGCTCTTGAGCGCGAACTCGGCGACGGTGGCGCCGTTCTTCAGGATCTTGCCGTCGTAGGGCAGCACGTCGATGACGTCGCCCATCTCGAGCTTCGAGACGTCGACCTCGATCGGCAGCGAGCCCGAGTCTTCCTGCGTATTGAAGAAGATCGGCGCGATCTTGCCGCCCAGCGTGACGCCCCCGAAGCGCTTGTTCGGCACGAACGGGATGTCCTGGCCGGTGGCCCAGATCACGCTGTTGGTCGCGCTCTTGCGCGACGAGCCGGTGCCGACGACGTCGCCGACGTAGGCGACGACATGGCCCTTCTTCTTCAGCTCGTCGATGAAGGCCATCGGGCCGCGCTTGCCGTCTTCCTCGGGCTTGAAGGCCGCGCCTTCGCGCGTGTTCTTCAGCATCGCCAGGTAATGCAGCGGGATGTCGGGGCGGCTCCAGGCGTCGGGCGCCGGCGACAGGTCGTCGGTGTTGGTTTCGCCGGGCACCTTGAACACCGTGACGGTGATCGACTTCGGCACCTCGGGGCGCGAGGTGAACCACTCGGCGTCGGCCCAGCTGGCGATGACCTGCTTCGCCTGGCCGTTGCCGGCCTTGGCCTTCTCGGCGACGTCGTGGAAGAAGTCGAACATCAGCAGCGTCTTCTTCAGGCCCGCGGCGGCGACCTCGGCGACTTCGGCATCATCGAGCAGGTCGATCAGCGGCTTGACGTTGTAGCCGCCGACCATCGTGCCGAGCAGCTCGGTGGCCTTGGCGCGGCTGATCAGCGCCACCGCGAGGTCGCCGTGGGCGACGGCCGACAGGAAGCTGGCCTTGACCTTCGCGGCATCGTCGACACCCGGCGGCACGCGGTGCGTCAGCAGGTCGACGAGGAACTCGCCTTCGCCCGCCGGCGGGGCCTTGATCAGCTCGATCAGCTCGGCGGTCTGCTGCGCCGACAGCGGCAGCGGCGGAATGCCGAGCGCGGCGCGTTCGGCGACGTGTTGGCGATAGGCGGTCAGCATCTCGAAGGCTCCTTGAGGGTTTCAGTCCGCTAGTGGGGTTTCAGTCCGCTATTTTATGTCTTATATAAGACTTAGCCAAGGCGAAATCCCGATGGCCGAGCGGAACCGGGCATTTTGGCGCTGCCCGCGGACGCCTGGATGCCCGCGCGCGGCTCGCGAGGCGGCGAAGGGCCGCGCGGACAAAGAAAAAGCCCGCTTCGAGCGGGCTTTCGGGCTTCTTGCGGTGAATCCGCCGATCAGGCGTTGTCGTTCATCCACTTGGCGGCCCAGGCATCCGAGCGCGCTTGCGCTTGCGCGCCGCCGATCATGGTCCAGACGAGACAGCCGGTCGCGAAGACGAGCGGCACAAGGGCGAGAACGGTGCTGATCATGAGTGACAAGAAGGGGTGAAGAAGGGGCGCATCGGATGATGCTGCGGCGCAGCATACCTTGATCAGGGTCAACCCGAGGCAATGACCCGGCACCGCGGCGGAGAACCCGGCGGCCGGGTTGGCCGGCCGCCGGATTTGCGCTAGCGCCCGGCGTCCGCGTCAGCGCAGCACGACCGGCACGGCGATCGGATCGGCCTTCGCGGGCGCCGGTTCGCCGTTGCGCAGGCGCTGCAGCAGGTCGGTCCACTGCGCCTTCACGCTCGCGGCGTTTGCCAGCTTGACGTGGCCGTAGCCGCGGATGCCCTCGGGCAAGCGCGCCAGCCGCAGCGCCAGCGGCAGGGTCTGCGCATTCAGCTCGGGCAGCAGTTCGTCGACCAGCGCCTCGTAGTCGGCGATCAGCTGGCGCTCGAGGCGGCGCTCGGCGGTGTGGCCGAACGGGTCGAGCGCCGTGCCGCGCAGGCGCCGACCCCGCGCCAGCAGCTTCATCGCGCGCATCAGCCAGGGGCCGAAGGTCAGCTTGCGCACGCGGCCGTCAGGCCCCGGCCGGGCCAGCAGCGGTGGTGCCATGTGGAATTCGACCCGGTCCCAGCGTTCGAAGTGCTCCTTCAGCGTCGCCTCGAACCGGCCGTCGGTGTAGAGCCGCGCCACCTCGTACTCGTCCTTGATCGCCAGCAGCTTCGCGTAGTTGCGGGCCACCGCGTCGGTCAGTCGCAGCCCGGCCGACAGGGCCCGCTCGGCGTTGCGCACGCGCTCGACCAGCGTGCGATAGCGCTGCGCGTAGGCGGCATCCTGGTAGGCGGCGAGGAAGGCGGCGCGCCGTTCGATCAGCGTGTCCAGCGGATCGGCGGCGGAGGGCGCGGCCGCGACCTCGCCGGCCAGGCGCTGCAGCGCCTGCGGCGCCGCGACCGCCAGCCGCCCCAGCGCGAAGGCCGTGCGGTTGTCGTCCACCGCCACCGCGTTGAGCGCCAGCGCGCGCATCAGCGCCGCTTCACTCACCGGCACCAGCCCGCGCTGCCAGCACGCGCCCAGCATCACCATGTTCGACGGCATCGTATTGCCCAGCAGCTTCAGCGCGATGGCCTGGGCGTCGATCGTGAACACCCGATCGTCGCCGGCGGCGAAGCGCAGCTTGTCGAGCAGCGCGCCGGCGTGCAGGTCGGCGTTGGGATCGCGCACCGCCGCGGCGGTGGCCAGCTCGTGCGCGTTCGCCAGCACGATCGTGCGGCCGTGCTTCACCGTGCCCAGCGCCTCGGCCGACGCGCCGACGACCAGGTCGCAGGCCAGGATCGCGTCGGCCTGCTGGGTGTCGATGCGCACTTGGTTCAGCTGGTCGGCGGTCGGCGCCAGGCGCACGTAGCTCAGCACCGCGCCGCCTTTCTGCGCGAAGCCCATGAAATCGAGGATCGAGGCCTGCTTGCGCTCCAGGTGAGCGGCCATCGTCACCAGCATGCCGATGGTCACCACGCCCGTGCCGCCGACGCCGGTGATCAGCAGGTCGAAAGGGCCGGTCCAGGTCCACGGCGGCGGCGCGGGGAGGGCCGCGAGCTCGCGCCCGAGCTGGTCGGCATGGAAGCCTGCGCCGACCCGCTTCTTCGGCACCGCGCCGTGCAGCGACACGAAGCTGGGGCAGAAGCCGTTGACGCAGGAATAGTCCTTGTTGCACGAGCTCTGCTCGATCTGGCGCTTGCGGCCCCAGTCGGTCTCGACCGGGATCACCGACAGGCAGTTCGAGGCCTGGCCGCAGTCGCCGCAGCCTTCGCAGACCTGCTCGTTGATGAAGATGCGCCGCGGCGGATCGTCGAGCTCGCCCTTCTTGCGCCGGCGGCGTTTCTCCGCCGCGCAGGTCTGCTCGTAGATCAGGATGCTGACGCCGCGCACCGTGCGCAGCTCGCGCTGCACCGCGTCCATCTCGGCGCGGTCGTGGAAGGTGGTGCCGCGCGGGAACTCGCCTTCGTGGCCGCGGTACTTCGTGATGTCGTCGGACACCACGACGACACGCACCGCGCCTTCGGCCTCGACCTGGCGCGCGATCTCCGGCACGCCGAGGCGGCCGTCGACCGGCTGCCCGCCGGTCATCGCCACCGCGTCGTTGTAGAGGATCTTGTAGGTGATCGTCGTGCCGGCGGCCACCGCCTGGCGGATGGCGAGGTAACCCGAGTGGTAGTAAGTGCCGTCGCCGAGGTTCTGGAAGACGTGGGGGTCGTTCGTGAAGCGCGACTGCGCGACCCAGTCCACCCCTTCGGCGCCCATCTGGATCAGCCCCGAGGTGCGGCGCTCCATCCAGCTGGCCATGAAGTGGCAGCCGATGCCGGCCAAAGCGCGCGAGCCGTCGGGCACGCGGGTGCTGGTGTTGTGCGGGCAGCCGGAGCAGAAGTAGGGCTGGCGGCGCACGCCGTCGGCGGCATTCGACTTCAGCGCCGGCATCGTGAAGTCGACGACGAGGTGGCGGCGGTCCAGCGCCGGATTGAGGCGCGCGAGCCACTCGGCCACCACCGGCATGATGCGCGAGGGCCGCAGCTCGCCGAAGGCCGACAGCAGCGGCGCGCCGCGCGGATCGTTCTTGCCGGCGATGCGCGGGCGCTGCGCGTCGGGCAGGTCGTAGAGCAGTTCCTTGATCTGGCGCTCGACGACCGGCGCCTTCTCCTCGATCACCAGCAGCTCGTCCAGGCCCTGCGCGAATTCGCGCAGCCGCGTCGGCTCCAGCGGGAAGACGAGGCCGACCTTGTAGACGCGCACGCCGGCCGCGGCCAGCGCGTTGGGGTCGAGGTCGAGCCGGCGCAACACTTCCATGAAGTCGAAATGCGCCTTGCCGACGGTGACGATGCCCAGCGTCGCGCTCGGGCTGGCGACGATGTGCTTGTCGACCGAGTTCAGCTTCGCGAAGGCGCGCACTGCGTCGAGCTTCAGCGCCAGCCGCGTCTCGAGCTCCAGGGAGGGCAGGTCGACGCTGCGCACGTGCAGCGGGACAGCGGGCGCATGGCTGACCGGCAGCTCGAAGTCGAAGGGCACGGCATCGAGGTCCACCGTCATGCCGGACTCGACGACCTCGCTGATCGCCTTGAAGCCGACCCAGGCGCCGCAGAAGCGCGACAGCGCCCAGCCGTAGAGCCCGAACTCCAGGTACTCGGCGACGTTGGCCGGGTGCAGCACCGGCATGCTCCAGGCCATCATCGCCAGGTCCGACTGGTGCGGCATCGACGAGGACACGCAGCCGTGGTCGTCGCCGGCGACCACCAGCACGCCGCCGAGCGCGCTCGAGCCGTAGGCGTTGCCGTGCTTCAGCGCATCGCCGGAGCGGTCGACGCCGGGACCCTTGCCGTACCACATCGCCGTCACGCCATCGACGGTGCGCTGCGGGTCGAAGGCCACGCGCTGCGTGCCCAGGCAGGCAGTGGCGGCGAGGTCCTCGTTGATGGCCGGCAGGAAGTCGATGCGTGCCGCTTCGAGCAGCGGCTTCGCCTTCCACAGCTGCAGGTCGACCATGCCCAACGGGCTGCCGCGGTAGCCGGAGACGAAGCCGGCCGTGCGCAGGCCCTGTTCGGCATCGAGCACCCGCTGCATCAACAGCAGCTTGACCAGCGCCTGCGTGCCGGTCAGGAAGACCTGTCCGGTGCGCGCCGCGAGGTTGTCGGCGAGCCGGTAGTCGCGCAGGTCACCCTGAGGGGGCGACAAGGCATCGGGTGCGTGCTGCATCGTGTGCAATCCTCGTGACCGCGATGAAAGGAGGCCGGCGGTGACCGACGCGGGCCATCCTACGCCGAGCCCCGGGACTGCTGCGTCGGGAACATCGTGCAACCGTGCCCGCGACCCGGTGGTGGCAGCATCGCCGGCATGGCGGTGCCCGCATCCCTGCAATCGACGATCGAGCTGCGCGACCTGCGCATCGCGCTTGGCGGCGTGACGCTGGAGGCGGCGCGCGCGGTGCTGTCCGGCGTGAAGCTGGCCATCGGGTCCGACGATGCGGGGACGTCGCCGCCGGCGAGCGCGGCAGCGGCGCACGTCGAGAACCTGCGGCTCGAGCTGCGGAGCTTCGCCGCGCCCGCTGCACCCGCCACGGCCGCGCGCGCCGCCTGGCAGTTCGACACGCTGGCCGGCCTCGACGGCGAACTCCTCATCCACATCGACGATGCGGTGTGGCAGCTGGATGCCGACGTGACCCTGCCGATCCGCCAGGGCGTGATCGACTTCAACCGGGTGACGGTCGAACATGCCGGCCCGGACTCGTCGATGGGCCTGAGCCCGATGGGGCTGTACGTCGACGCGCCCAACGGCCGGCACTACCTCTACCTGTTCGACACCACGCACGTGCCCGGCGCGCGCTTCGAACGCCGCGGGCTGCTCGGCGCGCTGGTCGCCGACCGCGGTGTGCTCGCGCTGCAGCCGCTGGCAGAGGCCATCGCCGGCGGCGCGACGATCGGCGAGGCGGCGAGCCACGCGCAGGGCCTGCTGGCGCGCACCCGTATCGAGGGCCGGCTGCGGCTGGGCGACGGTGTGCTGCGCGGCGCGCTGGACGGACGGACCTTCGAACTGACGCTGAGCGCTGGCACGCCCGGGCACAACCGCGTCGAGCTGGATTCGGCAGCCGGTGGCGCGCTGGTGCTGCGCATGGCGGCGCTGTCCGCGACCTCGCTGCACTGGGGGGCGCCGGGCGAGCCGGGACCGGGGCAGTAAACTGCCGGGTTTTTCGTTTCGGGACTGCCGACGCCATGATGCGCGGGTCTTTCGCCGCGCGTTCCGCTGAAGGGCGCGCCCTGACTGCGGGCTCCGCCAGTGTGGGGGCCCTTGCTGCCTGTCCTGCCCGCGCCGGGGGTGCGCCGCTCGTGCGCCTGCTCGCCCGGCTGGCCGAGGCCGACATCGCCGAGCCCCGCCAGGCCTTCGCCGACCGCTTGAGCCAATGGCTGAGCTGGACCGATGCGATCGCCTTGTCGTCGGCGCTCGGTGCGCCGACGGCCGCGACGCCGATGCGCACCCGGGTTGTCGACGGGGCGTTCGCCCGCCAGCGCGATGCGCTGGTGCGGGCGATGCGCGACGACGCGCCGCCGGAGCCGCGCCCGGGCGATCGTGCGCGCGCACCACGCGGCGTGCCGGCCCGCGCCGAGCCCGCGGAGACGGTGGCCGACTTCAGCAGCCACCGCCGCCGCTACCTCGCGAAGCAGCAGGCGATGGAAGCCGGCGTCGCCGCGCTGCGCGAGGGCCTGCGCGCCGCGCTGGCGGCGCGGTCGCCGGACCTGGCAAAGCTGGCCGCGGTGGACGCGGTGATGGAACAGGTGCTCGGCGAGCGCGAGCGCGAGCTGCTGTCGCTGGTGCCGGTGGTGCTGGCGCAGCGCTTCGAGCGGCTGCGCCAGGACGAGCTGGCGGCGCGGGCGGCCCAGGGCGCGCACGACGCTGCGCCGCCGGACGACGGCTCGGCCGCGGCCGCGCCGGAGCCTCCCGATGCGGCGGCACCCGCGGCCACGCTGTCCGGCGCCTGGCTGGCCCGCTTTCGCAAGGACCTGCACGAGCTGCTGCAGGCCGAACTGGACCTTCGACTGCAACCGGTGGAGGGGCTGATCGACGCCCTGGCGTCCACCGGTGCAAGAACGTGATGAGTGGGACCGCCCGATGATGAGAACCCTGCAACTCGCCGCCTTCGCCGCCGGGCTCGCGCTGATCGGCTGGGTCGGCGCCGCCTATGTCGGCACGAACGCGCTGGCGCTGGCCGTGACCGCGGTCGTGGGCGCCTTCTTCGTCGCCGGCGGGCTCGAGCTGCTGCGCTTCCAGCGGGTGACGGCCCAGCTGGCCACCGCGGTCGACGCACTGCAGGCGCCGCCCGCCGACCTGCCGGCCTGGCTGGCGACACTGCCGGCACCGCTGCGCCAGGCGGTGCGGATGCGCATCGACGGCGAACGCGCCGCGCTGCCCGGGCCGGCGCTCGCCCCGTCGCTCACCGGCCTGCTGGTGCTGCTGGGCATGCTGGGCACCTTCCTCGGCATGGTGGTGACCCTGAACGGCACCGGCCTCGCGCTGCAGGGCGCGACCGACCTGGCGGCGATCCGCGCGTCGCTGTCGGCGCCGGTGCAGGGCCTGGGGCTGGCCTTCGGCACGTCGATCGCCGGCGTCATGGCCTCGGCAATGCTGGGCCTGATGCTCGCGCTCGGCCGCCGCGAGCGGGGCCTCGTCGCGCACCGCCTCGACGCCGCCATCGCCACCACCTTGCGCGGCTTCACACCGGCGTTTCGGCGCGAACAGGCCTTCGTGCAAGTGTCCGCGCTGCTGCAGCGCCAGGCGGAGGCGATGCCGGCGCTGGTCGACCGGCTGCAGGCGATGATGGCCACGATCGAGCAGCAGCAGGGCCGGCTGGGCGAGCAGCTGGTGGCCGGCCAGGAGCGCTTCCACGGCCAGGCCGAAGCGGCCTACGGTGCGCTGGCGGCCTCGGTCGACCGGTCGCTGAAGACGAGCCTCGCGGACAGCGCTCGGCTCGCCGGCGAGGCGATGGCACCGATCGCCGAATCCGCGCTGGCCGGCATCGCGCGCGAGACGCGGGCGCTGCAGGCCGGCCTGGCGCAGGGCGCGCAGGCGCAGCTCGATGCGTTGTCGTCGCGTTTCGATGCGACGCTGCAGGCGCAGAGCGAACGCTGGCAGCGCCTGCTCGACGAGCAGCGCGACCGGCAGGCGGCGCAGGCGCGTGACGCCCGCACGGCGATCGAACAGACGGCCGCGGCCTTCGAGCAGCATGCCGCGGCCCTGCTGCGCGGCATCGCCGACGCGCAGTCGGCGTTGCAGGCGCAGGCTGCCGTGGCGGACGAACAGCGCCTCGCCGCCTGGACCGGCTCGCTGCAGGCGATCGCCGGATCGCTGCAGCAGGATGCGCAGGCCGCCGGCGAGCGCGCCGCGCAGCGCGAGCAGCAGATCCTCTCGACGCTGCAGCAGACGGCGCAGGCCCTGTCGGCGCAGGCCGAGGCCCATGCGCAGGCCACGATCGCCGAGCTGTCGCGCCTGGTGCAGGCGGCATCCGAGGCGCCGCGCATCGCCGCCGAAGTGATCGCCGAGCTGCGCCAGAAGTTGAGCGACAGCATGGCGCGCGACAACACGATGCTCGAGGAACGTGGCCGCCTGCTCGACACGCTGGCGCAGTTGCTCGATGCGGTGAACCATGCGTCCGGCGAGCAGCGCGCCGCGATCGACGCGCTGGTGGCCACCGCCGCCGAGCTGCTGCAGCGCGCCGGCGACCGCTTCGCGGAACAGGTGGACGCCGAGGCCGGCCGCATCGCCGGCATCGCCGCGCAGATCACGGGCAGCGCGGTCGAGGTGGCGAGCCTGGGCGAAGTGTTCGGGCAGTCGGTGCAGCTGTTCGGCCACGCCAACGACAAGCTCGTCGCGCAGCTGCAGCGCATCGAGGGCACGCTGTCGAAGTCGATCGCGCGCAGCGACGAGCAACTCGCCTACTACGTCGCGCAGGCGCGCGAGGTCGTCGACCTCAGCATCCTGTCGCAGCAGCAGATCGTCGAGGACCTGCAGCGCGTGGCCGCGCAGCGGGGTGCGGCGGTGCCGAGCGAGGCCTGACGCGCATGGTCGACGCGGAACACGGCGAAGGCGACGACGCGGCGGTGCCGGTCTGGGCCGCCTTCGGCGACCTGATGGCCGGCCTGCTCGGCGCGATCGTGCTGGTGCTGGCCTGCGTGATCGGCCTGCAGCTCGAGCTGACGACGAAGCTCGAGGCCGAGATGCAGCGCGCGCGGGCCGAAGCCCAGCGGCGCGAGGCACTGGAGAAGGCGCTAGCCGGCCCGCTGGCCGCCGGCCGGGTGACGCTGGCCGACGGCCGCATCGGCATCAGCGGCAGCGTGCTGTTCGCCTTCGGCTCGGCCGAGCTGGCGCCCGAAGGCCGGCAACTGCTGCGCAGCCTGGCCGTGCCGCTGTCGACGTACCTGAAGTCGCGCGACGAGATCCTGATGGTCAGCGGCTTCACCGACGACCGCCAGGTGCGCGGCGGCAGCGACCGCTTCGCCGACAACTGGGAGCTCTCGGCGCAGCGCGCGCTGACGGTGGTGCGCTCGCTGATCGAGGAAGGCGTGCCCTCGTCGACAGTGTTCGCCGCGGCCTTCGGCTCGGAGCAGCCGGTGGCGTCGAACGGCGATGCCGAAGGCCGCTCGAAGAACCGCCGCGTCGAGATGGCGCCGACCGCGCGGCCGACCCGTGACGGAGCGAAGCCGCGTGAATGAGCCGGCCTCCCTGCGCGAGCGGCTGATCGAGGCGATCGAGCGGCGCGCCGCGCTGCAGGACGACGCGGTGCGGCACGTGCTCAAGCGGCGCCTGGCCGCTCTCATAGAGAGTTATGACGCGGCGCCGGCCGCCGCGCCTGCCGATGCCCCTACCGCTGCCGCGATGGATGCCGCCGGCACCGCCGCCGATGGCGCCGCCCCCGGGCCGTTGCGCGCACTGATCGACCGGCTCGATGCCCATGCCGCCACGCGCGGGCGGACCCGCGTGGCGCTGGACGGCGCGCCGTCGCCTATGCCGGCCGCCGAGCCCGAGGTGCTGCGCACGCTGCGCCGCACCTGGTCGACGCTGCAGGCGGAGCAGCGGCTGACGCAATCGCTGGCCAGGCTGCCGGAGAACGCCGGTCCGCTCAATTCCCACCACCTGGTGCACCGCGCGCTGACGCTGATGCGCGAGCAGTCGCCCGAGTACCTGAGCCGCTTCGTCGGCTACGTCGATGCGCTGCTGTGGCTGGATGCGCTGAACGAAGGCCGCTGAACGCCTCGGCTCAGCCCGGCGCGCCCTCGCGCGCGGCCTGCGCCTCGAAGATCGCGCGCACCGTCGCGATCGCATCGGCGTCGTCGGGCCGCTTGTCCGGCCGGTAGCCCTTCACTCGCGCGAAGCGCAGCGCGAGGCCGCCGGGATACTGCGGGCTCTTCTGCAGGTCGTTGAACGCGATCTCGACGACCAGCTCGGGCCGCACGTGCACGGTGATGCCGTCGCGGTGCGTCTCGCGCGCCAGCAGCTCGGCGGTCTGCCATGCCAGCAGCGCGTCGGTCATGCCCTTGAAGGTCTTGCCCAGCATCACCCAGCCGCCGGTATCCGGATCGCGCGCGCCCAGGTGCAGGTTCGACAGCCAGCCCTTGCGCCGGCCGTGGCCCCATTCGGCGGCCAGCACGACGAGGTCCAGCGTGTGCGTGCGCTTGACCTTCAGCCAGCTTGCGCCGCGGCTGCCGGCTTCATAGGCCGCGTCGAGCGCCTTGGCCATCACGCCCTCGTGTCCGCGCGCGAGCGCATCGGCGTAGAAGTCCTCCGCGGCCGCGACGTCGGCGGTGACGAGGCGCGGGATCACCAGCGCCGCGGGCAGCGCGCGGGTCAGCGCATCGAAGCGCTCGCGGCCCGGGCGGTCGATCAGCGGCGTGCCGTCGAGGTGCAGGCAGTCGAAGAAGATCACCGCCAGCGGCAGCTCGGCCCGCAGCCGCTCGACATCGAGCTTGCGGCCGAAGCGGCGCATCGTCTGCTGGAAGGGCAGCGGGGCGCCGGCGGCATCGAGCGCGATCGCCTCGCCGTCGAGCACCAGCTCGCGCGCCGGCAGCGCCCGCACGGCCTCGAACACCTCCGGCACCGACGCGGTGACGTCGTTGAGGTTGCGGGTGTAGACGGCGATGCGCTCGCCCGCGTCGTCCATCGACTTGTGCACCTGCACGCGGGCACCGTCGAGCTTCCATTCGATGGCCGCGGTGCCGAGCTGGGCCATCGCGTCGGCGATGTCCTCGGCCGGGCTCGCGAGCATCGGCTGCAGCGGGCGGTGCAGCGCAAGGCCGAAGCGCGCAAGACCGGCGGCGCCCTCGGCGAGCGCGGTGCGGGCGGTCACGACCAGCGAGCCGGAGAACATCGATGCGCGCCGCACGTCCGCCACCGGCACGTCGGCCGCGGTGGCGATCGCATCGACCATCACGCCTTCGAGCGCCCCCTGGCGCAGCTCGCCGACCAGCAGGCGCAGCAGGAAGTCCTGCTCGGCCGCGGTGGCGCGGGCGAACAGGTCGTGCAGCACTGCGGCGCGCGCCGCGGCCGAGCCCTTGCCGCTGGTTGCCGCGATGCGCGTCAGCGCGGCATCGACGTCCAGCAGGCTCAGCGAGGAGTCGGTCGCCGGCGTGCCGCGCTGCGCGGCGAGCGTCGTCCAGCCGAGGCCGATGCGGCCCTGGCGGATCTCGCCGGACAGGAAGGCGACGGCGATGTCGATCTCGTCCTCGCGCGCGTCGCGCAGCAGGCCGGCGATCGCGTCGCGCTTCGCGATCCGGCTGCGCGTCGATGCGGCGGCCGACGAGGTCTCGACGAGGTGGCTGAGCGCGAGTGCCATGCGGCCATTGTGGGCGGGCGATGCGTCGCCGCTAGCATCCGGCGTTCCCGCCGACAGCTTTCCCACGGAGACACCACCCATGCGGATACGCGACATGAACTGGATGCAGGTCGAGGCCCTGCTGAAGACCGGCGAGGACCGGGTGGTGCTGCCGCTGGGCAGCATCGAGCAGCATGCCTGGCTGTCGCTGGCGGTCGACGCGCTGCTGGCCGAAGCGGTGGCGGTGGACGCGGCCGAGCCGCTCGGCGTGCCGGTGTTCGCGGCGCAGCCCTATGGCTACACGCCGACCTACATGGCCTTTCCGGGCACGGTGACGCTGAAGCTGGCCACCTTGCTGGCGGTGCTGGGCGACATCGTCGAGTCGCTGCATCACCACGGCTTCCGCCGCGTGCTGGTCGTCAACGGTCATGGCGGCAACTCGGCCGGGGCATCGCTCGCGCAGGAGCTGATGGCGCGGCTGCCGGGGCTGAAGCTGCGCTGGCACAACTGGTGGTCGGCGCCGAAGACGTGGGCCTTCGTGCAGGCGCAGGACCGCGAGGCCTCGCACGCGTCGTGGATGGAGAACTTCGCCAGCACCCGGCTGGCGGGCGTCGTGCCGCCGACCGCGCCGAAGCCGCTGGTCGACTACGCCCGCATGGCGCTGATGGACCCGGTGGACAAGCGTGCCTACCTCGGCGACGGCTGTTATGGCGGGCGCTACGAGGTCCCGGCGGAGGTGAGCGATCAGCTGTGGCGCATCGCGGTCGACGAGACGCGCGCCGCGCTGCGCGACTGGTAGGCGCGAGGCGCGATGGCCGCCGGCGGCGGCCCCTCAGTTGCCCGTCAGTGGCCCGTCAGTTGCGCGGCGCGCTGCTGACCGGCGAGATGCCGATCGACGTGTCGCTCGATTGCGCCTTGCCGGCGGCAGTGGACGCCTCGACCGCGGCGCGCTGTTCGGCGTGGGTGCAGTCGTCGACGACACGCTGGCCGATCTTGGAGTTCATCAGCATGGACTTCGACGGGATCTGGATCCAGACCATGCCGTTCTTCTTGTCCTCCAACCGCACCGCGCCGGTCGTCGTTTCCTGCGGAACCATGCGGTAGGTGACCTTCTTGAAGGTCAGGTTGAAGTGGCCGGCGTGGTTCGCGACCGGCTCCACCGCGATGGTCTGCTTGAACTCGCAGGCGGCATCGCCCGTCAGCACGCGCGAGGCGACGGCCAGCTGCGCTTCGGTGGCGGGCTCGGCCACCTCGGGGGCGGGTTTGGCGGCCACCGCCGCGGGCTTCTTCGCCGCGGACTTGGCGGCGGCCGGCGACTCGCCGGCCGCCTGCGCCGCGCCGGTCAGCAGGATGGACAGGGTGGACAGGGCCAGGGCGGCTCGCGGCAGGCGGGGGGCGAAGCGGATCATCGGTACAGCGCTCACTTTCGTGAAGAAAGCCCAAGCCGCGTGCAGGTCCGATGGACCCGGAACGGGACGACGGGGTGCCGCATTTTGCGGCGCGAGGGGCCCACGCCGGTGTCAGTGAAAGCCAGCACTGCAACGGCCGGCAAGGGACCCGCAAAAACCGACTTAGTTCCTTGTGGCGCCGAAGAAGGCCTGTTCAGCTTCGGCCGGCAGCGGCTGTCCGGTGCGGCGCGCGCGCTGCAGCAGCTGCCAGTAGTAGCGGTAGCTGGCGCGGTCGTGCAGCGTGTCGGCGCCGCCGCGGTGGCGGTGGCGGATCGGCGCCCAGCTCGCGCCTTGAGCCGCGCCGAGGATCTCGATCGCCTCGTCGATCTCGGCGACGCTGGGCGCGAAGGCCTCGACGATCGGCTCGATCTGGTCCGGGTGGATGCTCCACATGCGCGTGTAGCCGAACTCGCGGGCGGCGCGCGAGGCTGCCGCGCCCAGCGCCTTCTGGTCCTTGAACTCGGTGACCACGCAGTGCGAGGGCACGATGGCCGCGGCATGGCAGGCGGCCGCGATCTCGAGCTTCGCGCGCACCACCAGCGGATGCTCGAACTGCCCCCTGACCGTCATCGCCGACTGCGGGATCGCCCCGCGGTGCGCCGAGACGAAGTCCATCAGCCCGAAGGACAGCGACTCGAGGCGCGGCAGCGCCGCGATGGCCATCACGTCGCGCAGCGCGCCGTGGGTCTCGATCAGCATGTGCAGCGGCAGCTGCGCGCCGCGGCCGGTGCGTGCGATGACCCGCTCGACCGCGGCGATCGCCGCCTGCGCGTCGGCCAGGTGGCGCGGCTTCGGGATCATCAGGTAGGCCAGGCGGTCGCCGGCGCGGCCGATCAGCGTCTCGAGGTCGCCTTCGAAGGCCGGGTGGTCCACCGGGTGCGCGCGGGCGCCGACGCGGCCGAAGTTGTTCTCGGTCGACATCACCAGCTCGGCGACCATCTCCGCGTGCCGGGCCTCGGCGCCGACCGGCGCGCCGTCCTCGCAATCGAGCGTGACGTCGAACACCGGCCCCAGCGTCGCCTGCAGCGCGAGGCTCTTGTGCATGCGGGCCTCGACGCCGCAGTAGTGGTCGCAGACGGCCAAGTCGGGCGCGGCGTCGCCCTCGTCGAACAGCACGTCGTGGGGCAGGGTGGGGGAGCTCATCGTCGGTCTCGCGCGGCTTCGATGGGGGCCAATGAAAAAGGGCCGGCGGCATCATGCCGACCAGCCCTTCGCAGCTTACGCCGGGCGGTCGCCCGGCGATCACGGCAGATGCGTCACAGCAGGTGCTTGACGCCGTCCTGCTCGCCCTGCAGCTCGGCCAGGGTCTTGTTGATGCATTCCTGCGAGAACGCGTCGATCGTCAGGCCCTCGACGATCTTGTACTCGCCGTTCTCGGTGGTCACCGGGAAGCCGAACATCACGTCCTTCGGGATGCCGTACTCGCCGTTGGAGGGCACGCCCATCGTGACCCACTCGCCCTTGGAACCCAGCGCCCAGTCGCGCATGTGGTCGATGGCCGCGTTGGCCGCCGAGGCCGCCGACGACAGGCCGCGGGCTTCGATGATCGCCGCGCCGCGCTTGCCGACGGTGGGCAGGAACGTGTCCTTGTTCCACACCTGGTCGTTGATCATGTCCTTGACGCTGGCGCCGTCGATCGTCGCGAAGCGGTAGTCGGCGTACATCGTCGGCGAGTGGTTGCCCCACACGGCCAGCTTCTTGATCGACGCGACCGGCTTGCCGGTCTTGGCGGCGACCTGGCTCAGCGCGCGGTTGTGGTCCAGGCGCAGCATCGCGGTGAAGTTCTCGCGCTTGAGGTCCGGGGCGGACTTCATCGCGATGTAGGCATTGGTGTTCGCCGGGTTGCCGACGACCAGCACCTTGACGTTGCGCGACGCGACCGAGTTCAGCGCCTTGCCCTGCGCGGTGAAGATCTGCGCGTTGGCGGCTAGCAGGTCGGCACGCTCCATGCCGGGGCCGCGCGGGCGGGCGCCGACGAGCAGCGCGTAGTCGGTGTCCTTGAACGCGGTGTTGGCGTCGCCGTGCGCTTCCATGCCGGCCAGCAGCGGGAAGGCGCAGTCCTCCAGCTCCATCATCACGCCCTTGAGCGCCTTCTGCGCCTTCTCGTCCGGGATCTCCAGCAACTGCAGGATCACCGGCTGGTCCTTGCCCAGCATCTCGCCCGAGGCGATGCGGAACAGCAGGGCATAACCGATCTGGCCGGCGGCGCCGGTGACGGCCACGCGGACGGGCTTCTTGCTCATGGAAAACTCCAGCGGATGGGTGGGTGAAGAGAGAGCGAAAACCTGAGCGGGCGGCGGCTGCGGCGCGTGCCCCGGGCACCGATGCGACATCGATGCAGCATCGTTGCAGGGAGGGCGCTGACGGGCAGGGCCGGACCGAGACAGCGAGTGTAGGCCACTCTAGGGGTTCTCACGGGGCCTGTCCATAGGTCTTATGTCTTCTATAAGACAACTGTCAGCATTTGGTGGACACCCGGCGCGGCGCTGTGATGCAATCCGGCGATGCCCTCACCGAACGCCCCCGTGCTGCCGCCCGCCGCCGAACCGGCCGGCGACGGTGCGCCCGCGTTCAGCCCGCTGTACCAGCAGATCAAGGGCCTGATCATGCGCGAGCTGCAGGCCGGCGTGTGGAAGCCGGGCGAGGCGATCCCGAGCGAGCTCGACCTCGCCGCGCGCTTCAAGGTCAGCCAGGGCACGGTGCGCAAGGCCATCGACGAGCTGGCGGCCGAGAACCTGCTGGTGCGCCGCCAGGGCAAGGGCACCTTCGTCGCCACGCATGCCGAGCAGCAGGTGCAGTACCGCTTCCTGCGCCTGACCGCCGACGACGGCGTGACGCCCGACATGGAGCGCCGGCTGATCGACTGCAGCCGGCTGCGCGCGCCGGCGCCGGTGGCGCGGGCGCTCGACGTCAAGAGCGGCGACGCGGTGGTGCTGCTGCGCCGGCTGCTGCTGGCCAATACCAAGCCGGTGGTCTTCGACGAGATCTGGCTGCCCGGCACCCTGTTCAAGGGCCTGACGGCCGAGCGCCTGGCCGACTACAAGGGCCCGATGTACGGCATGTTCGAGACGGAGTTCGGCGTGCGCATGATCCGCGCCGAGGAGCGCATCCGCGCCGTCGCCGCCGATGCCGCGACGGCCGACGTGCTGGCGGTGGCCGAAGGCACGCCGCTGCTGAGCGTCGAGCGCCTGTCCTTCACCTACGGCGACAAGCCGGTCGAGCTGCGCCGCGGCCTGTACAACACCGAGCACCACTTCTATCGCAATGAATTGAGCTGACCGGCGTTGTTCGCGCGCATCCAAGCTTCCGGTAAGCCTTGTGCGTTGCAATAAACTTCTAGGGTTTCACCCGGATTACGAAGAGACAAGCCCCATGCCAGAGATCTCGAGAACAAGGCCCGGCGCGAACATGCGCCTGATCGAAGCGCTGCAATACCGGCTGCCGATCGCCGGGGTGGTGTCGATCCTGCACCGCGGCAGCGGCATGCTGATGTTCTTCCTGCTGCCCTTCGTGATCTGGCTCTTCGACAAGAGCGTCACCTCCGAGATCTCCTACGACACCTTCGCCAGCGCCTTCGTCGCCGGCATCGGCGGCGTGCCGGGCGTGGTGATCAAGCTGGTCGTGCTGGCGCTGATCTGGGCCTACCTGTTCCACGCGATCGCCGGCCTGCGCCACCTGTGGATGGATGCGACGCACAGCGTCAGCAAGCAGCAGGGCAGCTCGTCGGCGATCGTCACGGTCGCGCTGAGCACGATCCTCACCGTGGCGCTGGGCGCCAAGCTGTTCGGCCTGTACTGAAGGAGCACGGCAGCATGGCCACCAACTACGGTTCGAAGCGCCTCGTCGTAGGCGCGCACTACGGCTTCCGCGACTGGCTGAGCCAGCGCGTCACCGCGGCGCTGATGGCGCTGTTCACCCTCGTGCTGCTGGTGCAGGTGCTGCTGCCCGGCCCGCTCGGCTACGAGCGCTGGGCCGGCATCTTCGCCCAGCAGTGGATGAAGTTCCTGACCTTCATCGTCATCGTCTCGCTCGCGTACCACGCCTGGGTCGGCATGCGCGACGTGTGGATGGACTACATCCAGTCGGTGAGCGTGAAGCTCGTCGCGCAGGTCGCGACGATCGCCTGGCTGGTCGGCTGCACCGGCTGGGCCGTGCAAGTGTTGTGGAGACTCTGATGGCAGTCGCAAAGCGCAAGTTCGATGTGGTGATCGTCGGGGCCGGTGGCTCCGGCATGCGCGCGTCGCTGCAACTGGCCCGCGCGGGCCTCAATGTCGCCGTGCTGAGCAAGGTCTTCCCGACGCGCTCGCACACCGTCGCCGCGCAGGGCGGCATCGGGGCCTCGCTGGGCAACATGAGCGAGGACAACTGGCACTTCCACTTCTACGACACCGTCAAGGGCTCCGACTGGCTGGGCGACCAGGACGCGATCGAGTTCATGTGCCGCGAAGCGCCGAAGGTGGTCTACGAGCTCGAGCACTTCGGCATGCCGTTCGACCGCAACCCGGACGGCACGATCTACCAGCGGCCCTTCGGCGGCCACACCGCGAACTACGGCGAGAAGCCGGTGCAGCGCGCGTGCGCGGCCGCCGACCGCACCGGCCACGCGATGCTGCACACGCTGTACCAGCAGAACGTCAAGGCGCGCACGCAGTTCTTCGTCGAGTGGATGGCGCTGGACATCATCCGCGACGCCGATGGCGACGTGCTGGGCGTCACCGCGCTGGAGATGGAAACCGGCGACGTGCACATCCTCGAGGGCAAGGTCACGCTGTTCGCCACCGGTGGCGCCGGCCGCATCTACGCCGCGTCGACCAACGCCTTCATCAACACCGGCGACGGCCTGGGCATGGCCGCGCGCGCGGGCATCCCGCTCGAGGACATGGAGTTCTGGCAGTTCCACCCGACCGGCGTCGCCGGCGCCGGCGTGCTGCTGACCGAAGGCTGCCGCGGCGAAGGTGCGATCCTGCGCAACATCAACGGCGAGCGCTTCATGGAGCGCTACGCACCGACGCTGAAGGACCTGGCGCCGCGCGACTTCGTCTCGCGCTGCATGGACCAGGAGATCAAGGAAGGTCGCGGCTGCGGTCCGAACAAGGACTACATCCAGCTCGACATGACGCACCTGGGCGCCGAGACCATCGCCAAGCGCCTGCCCAGCGTGCTCGAGATCGGCCACAACTTCGCCAACGTCGACATCACGAAGGAACCGATCCCGGTGGTGCCGACCATCCACTACCAGATGGGCGGCATCCCGACCAACATCCATGGCCAGGTGGTGGTGCCCAAGGACGGCGACTACAAGCGCGTCGTCAACGGCTTCTACGCGGTCGGCGAATGCTCCTGCGTCAGCGTGCACGGCGCGAACCGGCTCGGCACGAATTCGCTGCTCGACCTGCTGGTGTTCGGCAAGGCCGCCGGCGACCACATCGTCGCGCAGCTGGCCAAGGGCGCCATCGCGCACAAGCCGCTGCCGAAGGACGCGGCCGACTATTCGCTGGCGCGCATCGCCAAGCTCGACAGCTCCACCGGCGGCGAGTACGCGCAGGACGTCGCGAACGACCTGCGCAACACGATGCAGCAGCATGCCGGCGTGTTCCGCACGCAGGCGGCGATGGACGAAGGCACGAAGAAGGTCGCGGCGATCCGCGAACGTGTCGCCGGCATCACGCTGAAGGACAAGAGCAAGGTCTTCAACACCGCGCGCATCGAGGCGCTGGAAGTCGAGAACCTGATCGAGTCGGCACAGGCCACCATCGAATCGGCCGCCGCCCGCCGTGAATGCCGCGGTGCGCACACGGTGAAGGACTACGAGCGCGGCGCCGACGACCCGCAGCACCCGCTGGGCCGCAACGACGCCGAGTGGATGAAGCACACGCTCTGGTACAGCGAAGGCAACCGCCTGGAGTACAAGCCGGTGCAGCTGAAGCCGCTGACGGTGGACAGCGTTCCGCCGAAGGTCCGCACGTTCTGATGTTGGGATCGAGATAACACATGAAGCGCACGTTCAAGATCTACCGCTACGACCCCGACAAGGACGCCAAGCCCTACATGCAGACCATCGAGGTCGAGCTCGACGGCTCCGAGCGCATGCTGCTCGATGCGCTGATCAAGCTGAAGTCGCTCGATCCGGCGATCAGCTACCGGCGCTCGTGCCGCGAAGGCGTCTGCGGTTCGGACGCGATGAACATCAACGGCAAGAACGGCCTCGCCTGCCTGACCAACATGCGCGATCTGAAGGATCCGATCGTGCTGAAGCCGCTGCCCGGCCTGCCCGTCATCCGCGACCTGATCGTCGACATGACGCAGTTCTTCAAGCAGTACAACTCGATCAAGCCGTACCTGGTGAACGACGAGGTGCCGCCCGAGAAGGAGCGCCTGCAGTCGCCCGAGGAGCGCGAGGAGCTCAACGGCCTGTACGAGTGCATCCTGTGCGCGAGCTGCTCGACCAGCTGCCCGAGCTTCTGGTGGAATCCGGACAAGTTCGTCGGCCCGGCCGGGCTGCTGCAGGCCTACCGTTTCATCGCCGACAGCCGCGACCAGGGCACCGCGGAACGCCTCGACAACCTCGAGGACCCGTACCGCCTGTTCCGCTGCCACACGATCATGAACTGCGTCGACGTCTGCCCGAAGGGCCTGAACCCGACGAAGGCGATCGGCAAGATCAAGGAGCTGATGGTTCGTCGAGCCATCTGATCCGACGCATGGACACCGCTGCGCTGCAACTCGCCGAGCTGAATCGCCTGAAGTGGCGCTGCCGGCGCGGGCTGCTGGAGAACGATCTCTTCATCGAGCGCTTCTTCCGCCGCCATGAGGCGCAGTTGACGGTGCGCCATGCCACCGGATTGCAGGCCCTGATGGACCTGGCCGACAACGACCTGCTCGACCTGCTGCTGGCGCGGCGCGAACCCGAGGGCGAGCTCGCGCGCCCGGAGGTGACCGAAGTGCTCGGCATGCTGCGTGCCCGGGACGACGCCCCGCACTGACCGTTTTCTGAAAGAGCTCCGAAAGGAATGCCATGACCCCGTCCGACGTGAAAGCCACGCTGTCCTTCTCCGATGGCAGCCCCAGCATGGAATTGCCGATCTACAAGGGCAGCATCGGCCCGGACGTGATCGACATCCGCAAGCTCTACGGTCAGACCGGCAAGTTCACCTACGACCCGGGCTTCCTGTCGACCGCGTCCTGCAACTCGACGATCACCTACATCGACGGCGACAAGGGCGAGCTGCTGTACCGCGGCTACCCGATCGAGCAGCTGGCGACGCAGTGCGACTTCCTCGAGACCTGCTACCTGCTGCTCAAGGGCGACCTGCCCAACCCGCAGCAGAAGGCGGACTTCGTCAAGCTCGTGACCAACCACACGATGGTCAACGAGCAGATGCAGTTCTTCCTGCGCGGCTTCCGCCGCGACGCGCACCCGATGGCGGTGATGACCGGCCTGGTCGGCGCGCTGTCGGCCTTCTACCACGACAGCACCGACATCAATAACGCGCAACATCGTGAGATCGCGGCGATCCGCCTGATCGCGAAGATGCCGACGCTGGTGGCGATGGCCTACAAGTACGGCGTCGGCCAGCCCTACATGTACCCGCGCAACGACCTGTCGTACTCGGCGAACTTCATGCGCATGATGTTCGCGACGCCGTGCGAGGAATACAAGTCGAACGACGTGCTGACGCGCGCGATCGACCGCATCTTCATCCTGCACGCCGACCACGAGCAGAACGCGTCGACCTCGACGGTGCGCCTGTGCGGCTCGTCGGGCACCAACCCGTTCGCAGCCATCGCGGCCGGCGTGGCCTGCCTGTGGGGCCCGGCGCACGGCGGCGCGAACGAAGCGGCGCTGAACATGCTGGAGGACATCCAGAAGCAGGGCGGCGTCGAGAAGATCGGCGAGTTCATCCGGCAGGTGAAGGACAAGAACTCGCAGGTCAAGCTGATGGGCTTCGGCCACCGCGTCTACAAGAACTACGACCCGCGCGCGAAGCTGATGCGCGAGACCTGCCACGAGGTGCTCCAGGCCCTGGGCCTGGAGAACGACCCGCTGTTCAAGCTGGCGATGGCGCTGGAGAAGATCGCGCTGGAAGACGAGTACTTCGTCGCCCGCAAGCTCTACCCGAACGTCGACTTCTACTCCGGCATCGTGCAGCGCGCGATCGGCATCCCGGTGTCGCTGTTCACCGCGATCTTCGCGCTGGCCCGCACGGTCGGCTGGATCGCCCAGCTCAACGAGATGATCGGCGACCCCGAGTACAAGATCGGCCGCCCGCGCCAGCTCTTCGTCGGATCGCCCAAGCGCGACGTCAAGCCGATCGGCGAGCGCTGACCGGCGGGTCCGGCGCCCGCTGCATTCGCGGCGGGTGACGGGGCTCGAGCACCGACGGCCGCCAGGGCTCGAGCCCTGGCGGCCGTTGTACTTTCTACCAGCGGGATGACAGCGTCAGTCGGAGTCCGGCGTCACCGTGTCCAGGAACGCGGGCTCGGTATCGGCGAAGGCGCGGCGCTCGGCTTCGGCCGCGGCGGCGGCTTCCTCGGCGCTGCTGCGGCGCGCCAGCTCCAGCGCGATCGCCGCGGCTTCGGCCGGGCGCGGCTGCTGCGGCGCACCGGCACCGTCGAACGTGAGATGGATGGGTTCTTCTGGCGTGTTCGACATGGCACTTCTCCTTTCGCGCTTCCTGCGCTCTTCGGCGCGCCGGCGCCCGGCTTGAGCCGTGCGTGCGTGACATCATTCACGACCGACCCAGCGACTCACGCAAAACCATGAATGCTCCCGAAACCGTCCCCCGCCTGACCAGCCTGTCGCACGGCGGCGGCTGCGGCTGCAAGATCGCGCCGGGCGTGTTGTCGCAGATCCTGCGGCAGTCGCCGGCGCTGCCGGTGCCGAAGGAACTGCTGGTCGGCATCGAGACCGCCGACGACGCGGCGGTGTACCGGCTCAACGAGAGCCAGGCGCTCATCGCGACGACCGACTTCTTCATGCCGATCGTCGACGACCCCTTCGACTTCGGCCGCATCGCGGCCACCAACGCGATCAGCGACGTCTACGCGATGGGCGGCCAGCCGATCTTCGCGCTGGCCATCGTCGGCATGCCGATCAACGTGCTGCCGCTGGAGACGATCGCCCGCATCCTCGAAGGCGGGCAGTCCGTCTGCGCCGCCGCCGGCATCCCGATCGCCGGCGGCCACACGATCGACTCGGTGGAGCCCATCTACGGCCTCGTCGTGCTCGGCCTGGTGCATCCGGACAAGGTCAAGCGCAATGCCGATGCGCGCGCCGGTGACCGGCTGGTGCTCGGCAAGCCGCTGGGCGTGGGCATCCTGTCGGCGGCCCTGAAGAAGGAGCAGCTCGATGCGGCCGGCTACGCGCAGATGATCGACTGCACGACGCGGCTGAACACGCCGGGCCCGGCGCTGGCCGGGCTGGATGGCGTGCATGCGCTGACCGACGTCACCGGCTTCGGCCTCGCGGGCCATGCGCTGGAGCTCGCGCGCGGCGCGGGTTGCACACTGCGCATCGATTGGCCGCGCGTGCCGCTGCTGGCCGGCGTGCGCGAGCGCGCGGCGGGCGGGCAGGTCACCGGGGCGTCGGGGCGCAACTGGAGCTCGTACGGCGACCAGATCGTGCTGCCGCCGGATTTCGCGGCGGCGGACCGGGCGCTGCTGACCGATCCGCAGACCAGCGGCGGGCTGCTGGTGTCGTGCCGGCCGGATGCCGTCGATCAGGTGCTCGCGGTGTTCCGCGCTCAGGGCTTTGCCGACGCGGCCGAGATCGGCGAGGTGGTCGAGCGCGAGCCGGGCAGCGGGCAGACCCCCGCGCTGGTCATTCGCGGATGAAGGACTCGAGTGCGCGGCAGGTCTCGGCCGGCGGCTCGACGAACTGCATGCCGACCTTGAAGCCGTCGCCCTGCGTCGACAGCACGCTGTGCACGACGCGGGCCTTCGACTGCACGCGCTTGCGTGCGCCCGTGCGGTCGGGCAGTTCGAAGCCGACCAGGCATTGCGTGCCACCGGGCAGCATCTCGGTCAGCATCACGCAGACGCCGGTCTCGGAGACGTCCAGCGTCTTGCCGACGCGGCCCGGCTGGCCGGGCAGCAGCACCAGGGCCGGCGAGCGCAGCGGGCGGCGCACCGCCTCGCGGCGATCGGCACCGCTGCGCTTGGCGAAGTCCGCAGGATTCATCCGGCGAGCTTAGCGGCTTTGCCGCGTCAGCGGGGCACGGCGGCTGCCAGACCGTTCTCGAAATGCTGCCGCATCAAGCGCTCGGCCGCGACCGGGTCGCGCGCCTCGATGGCTTCCATCAGCGCGCGGTGCTCGTCGAGCGACTCGGCGATGCGGCCCTGGCGGAACAACGAGTGGTGGCGGTTGAGCTTCATCATCTTGCGCAGGTCCTGCACCGTGTGCTGCAGCCAGCGGTTGCCTGACATCTCGAGCAGCGCGAGGTGGAACTGCTCGTTGGCGGCGAAGAACACGTCGCGCTGCCGTGTGTGCTTCTCGAGCTTGTCGTGCAGCGTGCGCAGGCGCTTGATCTGCTCGCCGCCGCCCTCGCGTGCCACCACCGCCGCGGCATCGGCCTCGAGCAGGCCGAGCAGGTGGTAGATCTGCGTCACGTCGTCGGCCGACATCTCGGTGACGTAGGCACCGCGGCGCACCTTCATCGTCACCAGGCCCTCGACTGCCAGCACCTTCAGCGCCTCGCGCAGCGGCGTGCGGCTGATGCCGTAGTCGGCCGCGATCTTCTGCTCGTCGATCCAGCTGCCGGGCTCCAGCTCGCGCGCGAAGATCTGCTGGCGCAGCCTTTCGGCGACGTCCTGGTACAGCGCGCGCGGGGTCAGTGGCGGGTTCGCGAGCATCGGGGCTTCCGTCTCGGGTATTCGTGATTCATAATTATGCATCATGTATCATGCGCGGCAAGCCGGCTACTGGACCGGTTGGTTGCAAGAGATCTCGCCGGAGCCCGTTCATGTCCAACGCCCCTGAATTCAACCGCGCCACCCTCGACCAATGGGCGAAGGCGGCGGCCAAGTCGGCGCCCGGCGGCGACGTGAGCGCGCTGAACTGGGTGACGCCCGAAGGGCTGACGGTCAAGCCCCTGTACACCGCGGCCGACACCGCGAACCTGCCGCACGCCGACACGCTGCCCGGCTTCGAGCCCTTCATCCGCGGCCCGCAGGCCACGATGTACGCGGTGCGGCCGTGGACCATCCGCCAGTACGCCGGCTTCTCGACCGCCGAGGAATCGAACGCCTTCTACCGCAAGGCGCTGGCCGCCGGGGCACAGGGCGTCAGCGTGGCCTTCGACCTCGCGACGCACCGCGGCTACGACTCGGACCACCCGCGCGTCACCGGCGACGTCGGCAAGGCCGGCGTGGCGATCGACTCGGTCGAGGACATGAAGATCCTGTTCGACGGCATCCCGCTCGACAAGGTGTCAGTGTCGATGACGATGAACGGCGCGGTGCTGCCGGTGCTGGCGGGCTACGTCGTCGCGGCCGAGGAGCAGGGCGTGCCGCAGGCGCAGCTGTCGGGGACCATCCAGAACGACATCCTCAAGGAGTTCATGGTCCGCAACACCTACATCTTCCCGCCCGAACCCTCGATGCGCATCATCGCGGACATCATCGAGTACACGGCGCAGAAGATGCCGAAGTTCAACTCGATCTCGATCTCCGGCTACCACATGCAGGAAGCCGGCGCGAACCAGGCGCTCGAGCTCGCGTTCACGCTGGCCGACGGCCAGGAGTACGTGAAGACGGCGATGGCCAAGGGCCTGGACGTCGACGAGTTCGCCGGCCGCCTGTCGTTCTTCTGGGCGATCGGCATGAACTTCTATCTGGAGATCGCCAAGATGCGCGCCGCGCGCCTCTTGTGGTGCCGGATCATGAAGGGTGTCGGCGCGAAGAACCCGAAGAGCCTGATGCTGCGCACGCACTGCCAGACCTCGGGCTGGAGCCTGACCGAGCAGGACCCGTACAACAACGTCGTGCGCACGACGATCGAGGCGATGGCCGCTGTCTTTGGCGGTACGCAGAGCCTGCACACCAACTCCTTCGACGAGGCGATCGCGCTGCCCACCGAGTTCTCCGCGCGCATCGCGCGCAACACCCAGCTGATCATCCAGGAAGAGACGCACATCACCAGCGTCGTCGATCCCTGGGCCGGCAGCTACATGATGGAGACGCTCACCCAGCAGATGGCCGACCAGGCCTGGGCCATCATCGAGGAAGTGCAGGCGATGGGCGGCATGACCCGCGCCGTCGACTCCGGCTGGGCCAAGCTGAAGATCGAGGCCAGCGCCGCCGAGAAGCAGGCCCGCATCGATTCCGGCAAGGACGTGATCGTCGGCGTCAACAAGTACCGGCTGCAGAAGGAAGATCCGGTCGACATCCTCGAGGTCGACAACGTCCGGGTACGCGAGCAGCAGATCGCGCGGCTGCAGTCGATCAAGTCGACGCGGGATGCCGATGCCGTGCGCGCCGCGCTGCGGGCACTGACCGAGGCGGCCCAGACCGGCCAGGGCAATCTGTTGGACCTGAGCATCCAGGCGATGCGCGTGCGCGCCACCGTCGGCGAGGTCAGCGACGCGCTCGAGACCGTGTTCGGCCGCCACCGCGCCGACATCCAGAAGGTCACCGGCGTCTACGCGGCGGCCTACGACTCGGCCGAAGGCTGGGAGAAGTTGAAGGCCGAGATCGCCGCCTTCGCCGACGAAGCCGGCCGCCGCCCGCGCGTGATGATCGCCAAGCTCGGCCAGGACGGCCACGATCGCGGCGCGAAGGTCGTCGCCACCGCGTTCGCCGACCTCGGCTACGACGTCGACATGGGCCCGCTGTTCCAGACGCCCGAGGAATGCGCGCGCCAGGCGATCGAGAACGACGTGCATGCCGTGGGCATCTCGACGCTCGCGGCGGGCCACAAGACGCTGGTGCCGGCGATCATCGACGAGCTGAAGAAGCAGGGCGCCGACGACATCATCGTCTTCGTCGGTGGCGTGATCCCGCAGCAGGACTACGGCTTCCTCTACGACGCCGGCGTCAAGGGCATCTACGGGCCGGGCACGCCGATCCCGGTCAGTGCGAAGGATGTGCTGGAGCAGATCAAGGCGGCAGCGGTCCGGGTGTGATACTGTAATACGGTAGTTCACCCGGGAGTCGATCATGGCCGTATCCGTGCGCATGGACCCGTTGCTGGAGCGGGAACTCGAAGCCGCAGCCCAGCGTCAGGGCATCACGAAGTCTCAGTTCATCATCCAGGCGGTCGAACGGGCCCTGGGCAAGAAAAACCCGTTCGAATTGATGCAGCGCCTGATCGCGGAAGAGGAGCGTGCGGGCTACAAGCTCAAGCAGGCCTACGAGGGCCAGGAGCTGCCGTACGACACCGTCAAGTCGCGCGCGGCGTTGACGAAGAAGTTGAAGGCGAAGCACGGTGTTGGCGGCGATCGTTGACGCCAGCGCCATCGTGGCGGCCTTCGGCGAGCGGCAGCGCGACACCGCGCACTACCAGGCCTTGTTCGCGCGCGCGGCCGAAGAGGGCTGGCCGCTCGCGACCACCTGGCCGTGCGTCGTCGAAGCCAGCCACCTGCTGATGCCGCCGCGCCGTTTCGCCATGCTGCGCTGGGTGGCCGATGGCGGCGTGTCCGTCTACCCGTTCGCGCAGGATGCGCTGGATCCGATGGTTGAGCTGATGCGCCGCTACACCGAATCGCCTCGTACCGAGATGGACCTCGCCGACGCCTCGCTCGTCTGGCTGGCGGCGGACACCGGCGTCACGCAGGTCATGACGCTCGATCGAAGAGACTTTTCGCGCTACCGCCTGCCGGACGGCCGCACCTTCGAGATCCTGTAGATGAGCCCCGACGACCAGGCGCTGCATGACGCGGTGACCGGCGAGCCCGGCCCGCGCCAGCGCCGCGCGATCGCCAAGACGATCACGCTGCTCGAGTCGACGCGCGCCGACCACCGCGCGCGTGCCGACGAGTTGCTGAACGCGCTGCTGCCGGCCTCGGGGCGCTCGTTCCGGCTCGGCATCTCGGGCGTGCCGGGCGTGGGGAAAAGCACCTTCATCGAGGCGCTGGGCCTCTACCTGATCGAGCGCGGCCACCGCGTCGCGGTGCTGGCGGTCGACCCGTCTTCCAGCGTCTCGGGCGGCTCGATCCTCGGCGACAAGACGCGCATGGAACGGCTGTCGATGCACGAGCGCGCCTACATCCGCCCCAGCCCCGCCAGCGGCACGCTCGGCGGCGTCGCGGAGAAGACGCGCGAGTCGCTGCTGGTGTGCGAGGCCGCGGGCCACGACATCGTGATCGTCGAGACCGTCGGCGTCGGCCAGAGCGAGACCGCGGTCGCCGGCATGACGGACTGCTTTGTGCTGCTTCAGCTGCCCAACGCCGGCGACGACCTGCAAGCGATCAAGAAGGGCGTGATGGAGCTGGCGGACCTCGTCGTCATCAACAAGGCCGACCTGGACGAGGCGGCCGCGACGCGCGCCCGCGCGCAGATCACGTCGGCGCTGCGGCTGATCGGCCAGCACGGCAACCCGGAGCACGAGCACCACGATGCCCGCCTGTGGCAACCGCAGGTGCTGCAGCTGAGCGCGCTAAAGGCCAGCGGCCTCGATGACTTCTGGTCCGCGGTGTCGCGCTTTCGCGAGCTGCAGACCGCCAACGGCCGCCTTGCCGCGCGCCGCCATGCGCAGGACCATGCGTGGATGTGGGAACGCATCGACGCGGGGCTCAAGGACCGCTTCCGCCACCACCCCGACGTGCGCGCGGCGCTGCCGGCGCTGGCGGCCGAAGTACGCGGCGGCACCGTGGCCGCCTCGGTGGCCGCGCGGCGGCTGCTCGACCTGTTCCATTGATTTGTCGAAGAAGGACCATTTCATGCACGACATCCAGCAGATGCTCGAGGACAAGCGCGCGAAGGCGCGCCAGGGCGGCGGGGAGAAGCGCATCGCCGCGCAGCACAAGAAGGGCAAGCTGACCGCGCGCGAACGGCTGGAGCTGCTGCTCGACGAGGGCAGCTTCGAGGAATGGGACATGTTCGTCGAGCACCGCTGCGCCGACTTCGGCATGGCCGAGCAGAAGGTTCCGGGCGACGGTGTCGTCACCGGCTACGGCATGATCAACGGCCGCCTCGTCTTCGTCTTCAGCCAGGACTTCACCGTCTTCGGCGGCGCGCTGTCGGAAGCGCACGCCGAGAAGATCTGCAAGATCATGGACCAGGCGATGAAGGTCGGCGCGCCGGTGATCGGCCTCAACGATTCCGGCGGCGCGCGCATCCAGGAAGGTGTCGCGTCACTCGGCGGTTATGCCGAGGTGTTCCAGCGCAACGTGATGGCCTCCGGCGTGATCCCGCAGATCAGCCTGATCATGGGCCCCTGCGCGGGCGGCGCGGTGTATTCCCCCGCGATGACCGACTTCATCTTCATGGTGAAGGACAGCTCGTACATGTTCGTCACCGGCCCCGAGGTGGTGAAGACCGTGACGCACGAGGAAGTCACCGCCGAGGAGCTCGGCGGCGCCAGCGCGCACACCACCAAGAGCGGCGTCGCCGACCTGGCGTTCGAGAACGACGTCGAGGCGATCCTGATGCTGCGGCGCTTCTACAACTACCTGCCGCTGAACAACCGCGAGAAGCCGCCGGTGCGCAAGAGCGGCGACCCGGCCGACCGCCGCGACGATTCGCTCGATACGCTGGTGCCGGACAACCCGAACAAGCCCTACGACATCAAGGAACTGATCCACAAGGTCGTCGACGACGGCGACTTCTTCGAGATCCAGCCCGACCATGCGAAGAACATCGTCGTCGGCATGGCGCGCATGGACGGGCAGGCGGTGGGCATCGTCGCCAACAACCCGCTGGTGCTGGCCGGCTGCCTGGACATCAAGTCCAGCATCAAGGCGGCGCGTTTCGTGCGCTTCTGCGATGCCTTCAACATCCCGGTGGTCACCTTCGTCGACGTGCCCGGCTTCATGCCCGGCACCGCGCAGGAGTACGGCGGCATCATCAAGCACGGCGCGAAGCTGCTCTACGCCTATGCCGAATGCACCGTGCCGAAGGTGACGGTGATCACCCGCAAGGCCTACGGCGGCGCCTATGACGTGATGAGCTCCAAGCACCTGCGCGGCGACGTCAACTTCGCCTGGCCGAATGCCGAGATCGCGGTGATGGGCGCCAAGGGCGCGGTGGAGATCATCTTCCGCGAGGACAAGGGCGATCCGGCCAAGCTGGCCGCCAAGGAGGCCGAGTACAAGGCCCGCTTCGCGAACCCCTTCGTCGCCGGCGCGCGCGGCTTCATCGACGACGTGATCCAGCCGCACGAGACCCGCAAGCGCATCTGCCGCTCGCTGGCGATGCTGAAGGACAAGAAGCTCGACAACCCGTGGCGCAAGCACGGAAATATCCCGCTGTAAGAGGACGCCGCGCCATGTTCACGAAGATTCTGATTGCCAACCGGGGCGAGATCGCCTGCCGCGTCATCCAGACCGCCCGCAAGATGGGCATCGCCACCGTCGCGGTGCATTCCGAGGCCGACAAGGACGCGCGCCACGTCGAGCTGGCCGACGAAGCCGTGCTGCTGGGGCCGGCGCCCTCGCGCGAGTCCTACCTCGTCGCCGACAAGATCATCGCCGCCGCGAAATCCACCGGTGCGCAGGCCATCCATCCCGGCTACGGCTTCCTGTCCGAGAACGAGGACTTCGCCAGGCGCGTCGAGGAGGAGGGCCTGGTCTTCATCGGTCCGAAGCACTACTCGATCGCCGCGATGGGCGACAAGATCGCGTCAAAGAAGCTGGCCAACGAGGCCAAGGTCAACACCATTCCCGGCTGGAACGACGCGATCGAGTCGCCCGAGCGGGCGGTGGAGATCGCGCGCGACATCGGCTATCCGGTGATGATCAAGGCCAGTGCCGGGGGCGGGGGCAAGGGCCTGCGCGTCGCCTTCAACGACAAGGAAGCGCTGGACGGCTTCACCTCCTGCCGCAACGAGGCCAAGGCGAGCTTCGGCGACGACCGCATCTTCATCGAGAAGTTCGTCGAGCAGCCGCGGCACATCGAGATCCAGGTGCTGGGCGACGCGCACGGCAATTGCGTCTACCTGTGGGAGCGCGAGTGCTCGATCCAGCGCCGCCACCAGAAGGTGATCGAGGAGGCGCCGTCGCCCTTCATCAGCGACGCCACGCGCCGCGCGATGGGCGAGCAGGCGGTGGCGCTGGCGAAGGCCGTGAGGTACCAGAGCGCGGGCACAGTCGAGTTCGTCGTCGGCAAGGACCAGTCGTTCTACTTCCTCGAGATGAATACGCGGCTGCAGGTCGAGCACCCGGTCACCGAGTGCATCACCGGGCTGGACCTCGTCGAGCAGATGATCCGCGTCGCGGCCGGCGAGAAGCTGGCGTTCGCGCAAGCCGACATCCCGCGCCGCGGCTGGGCGATCGAGTGCCGCATCAACGCCGAGGACCCGTTCCGCAACTTCCTGCCGTCGACCGGGCGCCTGGTGCGCTACCAGCCGCCGGCTGCGGACCTGGTGCAGGGCGTCACCACGCTGCAGGGCGCGGCTTATGAAGGCGATCGCTTCGGCGGCGTTCGCGTGGACACCGGCGTCTACGAAGGCGGCGAGATCCCGATGTTCTACGACTCGATGATCGCCAAGCTGATCGTGCACGGGCGCGACCGCGCCGACGCGATCGCCAAGATGCGCGAGGCCTTGAACGGCTTCGTGATCCGCGGCATCTCGAGCAACATCCCGTTCCAGGCCGCGCTGCTGGCGCACCCGAAGTTCGCGACCGGCGACTTCAACACCGGCTTCATCGCCGAACACTACCCGAAGGGCTTCCGCGCCGAGGACGTGCCGCACGACGATCCGGACTTCCTGGTCGCGCTGGCGGCCGCTGCGAACCGGCGTTACCTGGAACGGGCCGCCGGCATCACCGGCCAGTTGCCGGGGCATGGCGTGCAGATCGGCGAGCAGTTCGTCGTCGTCATCCGGGGCCAGGGCGGGCAGTTCGAGCACCGGCCGGTGCGCGTGCAGCAGAACGGCGAGCTGGTCGTCACCGTCGGCGAACGGCGCTACGCGCTGGCCAAGGACTGGCGCTTCCGCGCGATCCGCGCCAGCGGCCGCTGCAACGGCGAAGCCTTCGTCGCGCAGATCGAGCGCCACGGGCTGTGGTTGCGCGTTGCGCACAACGGCCGCCAGATCGACGCGCAGGTGCTGGCCCCGCGTGCGGCCGAACTGCTGCGCGTGATGCCGTTCAAGGCGCCGGCGGACATGAGCAAGTTCCTGCTGTCGCCGATGCCGGGCCTGCTGGTGAACATCGCCGTGCAGCCCGGCCAGCCGGTGCAGGCGGGTGAACGGCTGGCGGTCATCGAAGCGATGAAAATGGAGAACATCCTCACCGCATCGCAGGACGGCACCGTGAGCGAGGTGCTGGCCAAGCAGGGCGAGAGCCTGGCGGTCGACCAGCCCATCCTGCGCTTCGCCTGACGTGAGCACTCTTCCTGGAGCAGTTTCTTGAGCACTTCTTCCGTCGTCGAATCCCAGCCGATCCAGATCCAGCGCAAGCCGACGCCCGTCGCGCCGATTCCGGCCACCGCCGCCTGGACGCCCGAGCGCATCGAGGCGCTGCTGGCGCTGCCCTTCATGGAACTGGTGTACCGGGCGCAGACCGTGCACCGCGAGCACTTCCCGCAGCGCGACGTCGAGCTGGCGTCGCTGCTGTCGGTGAAGACCGGCGGCTGCCCGGAGGACTGCGGCTATTGCCCGCAGTCGGTGCACTACGACACCGGCGTCGAGGCGACGAAGATGATGGAGCCCGATGCGGTGCTCGAGGCGGCACGCGCGGCGCAGGCCGCCGGCGCCTCGCGCTTCTGCATGGGTGCGGCCTGGCGCAGCCCGAACGACCGCGACATCGAGAAGGTGGCGGTGCTGGTGCGCGAAGTACGCGGCCTGGGCCTCGAGACCTGCGCGACGCTGGGCATGCTGAAGCCCGCGCAGGCGGCGACCCTGAAGGACGCCGGCCTCGACTTCTACAACCACAACCTCGACTCGTCGCCGGACTTCTACGACCAGGTGATCCACACGCGCGACTACCAGGACCGCCTGGACACGCTGCAGCACGTGCGCGAGGCCGGCATCAAGGTCTGCTGCGGCGGCATCCTCGGCATGGGCGAGACGCGGGCGCAGCGCGCCGGGCTGATCGCGCAGCTGGCGAACCTCGATCCGGCGCCGGAATCGGTGCCCATCAACAACCTCGTGCGCGTCGGCGGCACGCCGCTCGAGAACCAGGAGCCGGTGGACCCCTTCGAGGTCGTGCGCGTGATCGCCGCGGCGCGCATCACGATGCCGCGCGCCCGCGTGCGCCTGTCGGCCGGCCGCCGCGAGCTCGGTGACGGCATCCAGGCGCTGTGCTTCCTGGCCGGCGCGAACTCGATCTTCTACGGCGACAAGCTGCTGGTCACCGGCAATCCCGAGGTCGCCGACGACCGCGCGCTGCTGCAGCGGCTGGACTTGGCCGTCAGCTCGGAGCTGTGACGATGGACAAGCCCTTCCGCATCCTCGGCATCCAGCAGATCGCCATCGGCGGGCCCGACAAGCAGCGGCTGAAGTCGCTGTGGGTGGACATGTTCGGGCTGTCGGTCAAGAGCACCTTCGTCAGCGAGCGCGAGAACGTCGACGAGGACATCTGCGCGCTCGGCGAAGGCGTGCATGCGGTCGAGGTCGACCTGATGCAGCCGCTCGATCCCGACAAGAAGCCGGCGGTCCACACGACGCCGCTGAACCACGTCGGCCTGTGGGTCGATGACCTGCGCGCGGCGGTCGACTGGATGACCGCCCACGGCGTGCGCTTCGCGCCCGGCGGCATCCGCCCCGGCGCCGCGGGCCACGACATCTGCTTCATCCACCCGAAGGCGAACGACGAGTTCCCGATCGGCGGCGAGGGTGTGCTGATCGAGTTGGTGCAGGCGCCGGCGGACGTGATCGCGGCGCTGCGCTGAATCCGCTTACTGGGTAAGCGGCGTAGACTCGGGCCTCGCGACACTCGCACGGAGGGCCGTCATGGCCAGCGCCACGTTGACAGAGAAGGGCCAGATCGTCATCCCGGCACGCATCCGGGAGCGCTTCGGTCTGACGCCCGGTACACAGGTCGAATTCGTCGACGAAGGTGGCGTGCTGCGGCTGATCGTGCGGCGTCGCATCGCCCCCTCGGAACCGGCCGCCGGATTCGGGATGATCAAGGTCACGCGCAAGGCAGGCGTGCAGCGCCGCCTGTCGGAATTTGATCCCGCCAGCCTCGTGATCAAGGGCACCGGACGGCGCAAGTGATCGCGGTCGACACCAACATCCTCGCGCGCTTCTACTGCGACGATCCCTCGGATCCGGAGGCCAAGCGTCAACGGCCGGCCGCCTACAAGGTGATGGTGGGGCCGGCGCCGGTGTTCGTGCCGCTGACGGTCGTCCTCGAGTTCGAGTGGGTCATGCGCGGCTTCTATGAGGCCGAGCCCGCAGCCTTCTGCGATGCCCTCGCTCACCTGCTGGGCATGCCGCACGTGACCGTCGATCGCTGGCAAGCCGCGAAGGATGCGGCCGAACTTCACCGCGAAGGCTTCGACTTTGCCGATGCCTTGCATTGGGCGCTCAGCGCCGGTTGCGAGCGATTGATCAGCTTCGACGATCGACGATTCGTTCGCAGAGCGAAGCGCCGCGGGCTGACACCCGCGGTGGAACTTCCCGCGCCTTGAACTAGGCCTGCCGGTCCGGCAGCTTGATGCGCCGCGTCGTCTGGTACCAGGCCTGGTTCATCTTGTTCAGGAAGTCGGGCGTCAGCGCATAACCGGCGCGGTCGCCGATCAGCGCTTCGCTGCCGCAGCGTGGGCACAGCGCGGTCTCGCCGCCGGCCGTCTCGGGGTTGTCGAGCTGGTCGATGTCGAGGCCGGTCCAGGCGACGATCTCCGTCGTCTTGAAGATGCCGATGCAGCAGCAGCAGCCGCAGAGCTTGCTGCCCTCCAGCTCTTCGCGGTTCTTCGACGTGTGGCGATGCGCTTCGAGAAGAGGGTTCATGTCGAGCGTCCCAGCGGCGGCGTTGGTGAAAGGCCGATGGACTCTTGCCATCGGTGGCGCGCACAGCTTAGTGCGCGCGCCAGGCAACGTCATTCACACTTTTGCACTGGGCCGCCGCGGTCGGCCCCCCTGAACAGGTGGTTCAGCCGGTGTTGCGCAGGCCCGCCGCGATGCCGTTGATCGAGATGTGGATGCCGCGCTGCACCCGCTCCATCGACGGATCGTTGTCCTTGCGCTGCCGGTAGCGGCGCATCAGCTCGACCTGCAGGTGGTTCAGCGGGTCGAGGTAGGGGAAGCGGTGCTCGATCGAGCGCGCCAGCGCCGGGTTGCTCTGCAGCCGTTGGGCATCGCCGGTGATCAATGACAGCGCCTCCTGCGTGCGCTCCCACTCGGCCTTCACCGCGGTGAAGATGCGCTTGGCGATGCGCGGATCCTCGACCAGCTCGACATAGCGTGCGGCGATGCGCAGGTCGCTCTTGGCCAGCACCATGTCCAGGTTGGACAGCAGCGTGCGGAAGAACGGCCATTGTTTGTACATGCGCTGCAGCAGCTCCAGCCGCGCCTTGCGCTGCCTGGCATCGCCCAGGAAGCTTTCGATCGCCGAGCCGAAGCCGCACCAGCCCGGCAGCGCGACGCGGCACTGGCCCCACGAGAAGCCCCAGGGGATCGCGCGCAGGTCCTCGATCGCGCGTGTCGCCTTGCGCGAGGCCGGGCGCGAGCCGATGTTCAGCTCGGCGATCTCGCGGATCGGCGTCGCGGCGAAGAAGTAGTCGGTGAAGCCCGGGGTCTCGTAGACCAGCTTGCGGTAGGCCGCGAAGCTGGCGTCGCTGATCTGCGCGGCGGCGTCGAGGAAGGCCTTGGGCGCGCCGGCGCGTGAAGACGAGGCGGGCGAGGCGCCGCCGCCGCGGTGCAGCAGCGTCGCTTCCAGCGTCGCGGCGACCAGCGTCTCGAGGTTGCGCCGGCCGATCTCCGGGTGCGCGTACTTCGAGCCGATCACCTCGCCTTGTTCGGTCAGCCGGATCTGGCCCTTCACCGTGCCGGGCGGCTGCGCCAGGATGGCCTGGTAGCTCGGGCCGCCGCCGCGGCCGACCGTGCCGCCTCGGCCGTGGAACAGCCGCAGCGTGATGCCGTGCTCGGCCTCCAGCGGATCGAACAGCGACACCAGCGCGATCTCCGCGCGGTACAGCTCCCAGTTGCTGGTGAAGAAGCCGCCGTCCTTGTTGCTGTCGCTGTAGCCCAGCATGATGTCCTGCTCGCCGCCGGAACGTTTCACCAGCTCGGTGATGCCGGGCAGCGCATAGAACCCGCGCATGACGGCCGAGGCCTGGCGCAGGTCGCCGATGGTCTCGAACAGCGGCACGACGATCAGCGCGTTGGTCGCGCCGTCGTCCAGCGTGCCGGTGAGCAGGCCGCACTCCTTCTGCAGCAGCAGCACTTCCAGCAGGTCGCTGACCGTCTCGGTGTGCGAGATGATGTAGTGGCGCAGCGCCTCGCGGCCGAAGCGATCGAGCATGTCGACCGCCGTTTCAAAGATCGCCAGCTCGCTGACGGCCAGCTCCGAGTACGTGCCGCCGCGCACGCGCAGCGGCCGTGCATCGTTGAGCAGTTGCATCAGCAGCGCCTGGCGCGCGGCCTCGTCGAGCGCCGCGTAGTCGGGCTCGATGCGCGCCTGCTGCAGCAGCTCGGCGATCACGGCCTCGTGCTTGTCCGAGCTCTGGCGCAGGTCCACGGTGGCCAGGTGGAAGCCGAAGACCTGCACCGCGCGTTGCAGCGGCGCGAGGCGCGGGCCGATCAGCGCCTGCGCGTGGTGCGAGCGCAGCGACGCCTCGATGACCTGCAGGTCGGCCAGGAACTCGGCCGGCGTGCGGTAGGGGGCCTGCGGCGCGACCGCGTGGCGCAGCGCCTCGGTGCCGGTCAGCGCATGCAGCGTCGCGGCCAGGCGCGAGTACATGCCGATCAGCGCGCGGCGGTACGGCTCGTCCATGCGGTGCGCGTTGCGGTCGCCAGAGCGTTCGGCCAGTGCGTGCATCTCGGGCGTCACGCCGGCCAGCATGTTGCTGATCGACAGCTCGGCGCCGAGCTCGTGCACCTCGGTCAGGTAGAAGCGCAGCGCCACCTCGGCCTGCCGCGCCAGCGCCTGGCGCAGCGTGTCGGCGGTGACGTTCGGGTTGCCGTCGCGGTCGCCGCCGATCCAGTGGCCCATGCGCAGGAAGCTCGGCACCGGGTGGCCGGCGAGCTGCTGCTCCAATTCGCGGTACAGCCGCGGGATCTGGCGCAGGAAGGTGCTGGGGTAGTAGCTCAGCGCGTTCTCGATCTCGTCGGCGACGGTCAGCTTGGTGTAGCGCAGCATGCGCGTCTGCCACAGCTGCGTCACGCGGGCGCGGATCGCGTCTTCGTTGTCGCGCAGCTCGCGCTCGGTGTGCAGCTCGTCGCGCTGGCCCACCAGCTCGGCGATCGCGCGCTCGGCGTCGAGGATGCTCCTGCGCTGCACCTCGGTCGGGTGCGCGGTCAGCACCGGCGAGATGTAGGCGTGCTGCAGCGTCTGCGCGACGTCGGCCGCACGAATGTCGGCCTTGTGCAGGCGCTCGAAGGTCAGCGCCAGCGAGCCTTCCTGCAGGTGGCCCTGGCGCTCGTGGTGCAGCCGGCGGCGCACGTGGTGGCGGTCCTCGGCGATGTTGGCCAGGTGCGAGAAGTAGCTGAAGGCGCGGATCACGCTGACCGTCTGGTCGCCGGACAGGTTCTTCAGCAGGCGGTCGAGCACGCGGCCGGCCGAGGCGTCCTTCTTCAGCCGGTAGCCCACCGACAGCTGGCGCACGCGCTCGATCAGCTCGAAGGCCTCCTTGCCTTCCTGCTCGCGGATCACGTCGCCCAGGATGCGGCCGAGTAACCGGATATCGTCGACCAGCGGCTTGTTCTTCGCGGCGGCGTCCTGCGCGTCGAGTGTCGGCGCACTGGAACGGGGCACGGTCGAACGGCGTGCGGGGCGAGCAGGACGAGGCATCGGAAAGCTCCTGGCGGTGTAACCGGATTACCAAACGGCAACGGTGCCGATGGTATCAGCGGGCTTGCCGACCCGCGGCCGATAATTCGCCGCATGTCGCATCCCATCCGCATCGCCACCCGCGAAAGCCGCCTCGCGCTGTGGCAGGCCGAGCATGTGCGCGCGCTGCTCGCCGATCGTTTCGGCCTCGCCGTCGAGCTGCTCGGCATGACCACCCGCGGCGACCAGATCCTCGACCGCACGCTGTCCAAGGTCGGTGGCAAGGGCCTGTTCGTCAAGGAGCTCGAGGTGGCGCTCGAGGAAGGCCGCGCCCAGATCGCGGTGCACTCGCTGAAAGACGTGCCGATGGAGTTGCCGCCCGGCTTCGTGCTGGCGGCGATCCTGGAGCGCGAGGACCCGCGCGACGCCTTCGTCTCGAACCGCTTCGACGAGCTCGCGGCGCTGCCGCCGGGCGCGGTGGTCGGCACCTCGAGCCTGCGCCGCGTGGTGCAGCTGATGAACCTGCGGCCCGATTTGCGCATCGAGCCGCTGCGCGGCAACCTCGATACGCGGCTGCGCAAGCTCGACGAGGGCGGCTACGACGCCATCGTGCTGGCCGCCGCCGGGCTGATGCGCCTGGGGCTTGGCGACCGCATCCGCGCGCGCTTCGAGCCCGAGCAGATGATTCCCGCGGCCGGCCAGGGCGCACTGGGCATCGAGATGCCGGCGACCGCGCCGACCGAGTTGATCGCCCAGGTCTCCGGCCTGATCCACCGCCCGACCTGGCTGGCCGCGCATGCCGAACGCGCCGTGTCGCGCGCGCTCGGCGGCAGCTGCAGCATGCCGCTGGCCGCCCACGCGATGTGCGAGGGCGACCAGCTGGTGCTGACCGCGGCGCTCGGCCATCCCGAGCATCCGGAACGGCCGCTGCTGCGAACGCGGGTCGAAGGCCTGGTGGCGGATGCCGGCCAGGCGACGCTGCTCGGCGAGACCGCCGCCGCGCAGCTGCGCGACGCCGGGGCGGCCGACTACCTCGCAGCCTGATCGACGCGATGCGCGTGCTGGTGACCCGGCCGCAGCCGCAGGCCGACGAATGGGTTGCGATGCTGCAGGCGCTGGGCGTCGATGCCGTCGCGCTGCCGCTGCTGGCGATCGACGAGGCGCCCGATCCGGCGGCGCTGTGCCGTGCGCGCGAAGCGGTCGGCCGCATGGCGCTGGTGATGTTCGTCAGCCCGAGCGCGGTCGAGCGTTTCTTCGACGGTGCCGAGCCGGCCCTGGTTGCCGCGTTCTCGGCACCGGACGCACCGATCGCCGGCGGCACCGGTCCGGGCACGCATGCGGCCCTGCGCCGCGCCGGCGTGCCGGAGGCTGCGATCGTCACCCCGTCGCCCGAGGGCGGCCGCTTCGATTCCGAAGCGCTTTGGCAGCGGTTGCAGTCGATGGCAATCGGCTGGCGCGGCCGCCGCGTGCTGATCGTGCGCGGCGAAGGCGGGCGCGACTGGCTGGCCGAGACCCTTCGATCCGCAGGGGCCGAAGTGGCCTTCGCCGAGGCCTACCGGCGTGCCGCGCCGCGCCTCGATGCACCGCAGCAGGCGCTGCTGGCCGACGCGCTGTCGCGGCCCACGGCGCACTGCTGGCTGCTCAGCAGCAGCGAGGCGGTGCGGCAGCTGCCGGCGCTGGCGCCATCGGCCGACTGGTCGCGCGCCTCGGCGCTGGCCACCCATGAGCGCATCGCGGACACCGCACGGTCGCTCGGCTTCGGTGATGTCGAACAGGTCGACGTGACGCCCGAGGCGGTCGCGGCGCGGGTGAGGCGCTCTATACAATCCCGCGACCCTTCATCGCGACCGTGAATTCCATCGCCCCGACCCCCGACCGTGGCGCCGAGCCCGCCGGGGCCGAGCCCACGGTGACCGCCTCGGCCTCGGCCTCTTCCGCGCCCGCCACCGCCCCGGCCACGGCGTCGCCTGCCGCGATGGCCCCGGCCGCCACCGGCCTGTCGCGCCGCGCCTGGTTCGCGGCCGCCGCGCTGATCGGGGCATTGGCGGTGGCCAGCCTGACGCTGGCGATCTACAGCCAGCAGCGCCTGAAGTCGCTGGAGCAGGAGCTGGTGCGCCGCCAGCACGACAGCCAGAGCCAGGCGGTCGAGGCCCGCGCCGCGGCCAAGCAGGCGCAGGAGACCTCGCGCGCCGCCGAGGCCAAGGTGGCGCTGCTCGAGGCCCGCGTCGCCGAGACCGCGCTGCAGCGCAGCCAGCTCGAGGAGTTGATCCAGCAGCTGTCGCGCTCACGCGACGAGAACGTGCTGGCCGACGTCGACGCGGCCATCCGCGTCGCCGTGCAGCAGAGCGCCATCACCGGCAGCGCCGAACCCCTGGTCAGCGCGCTGCGCCAGGCCGAGGACCGGCTCGCACGCATCAACCAGCCGCGCACCGAGCGCGTGCGGCGTGCGCTGTCGCGCGACATCGACCGCGCCAAGGCCGTCGCGACGACGGACATCGCGACGTTGGCGATCAAGCTCGACGAAGCCGCGCGCCTGGCCGATGAGCTGCCGCTGCTGGCGCAGCCGGAGCGCCGGGTGGCCGCCCCCGGCGCCGCGTCGGCACCCGCCGGCCGGGTGCTGAAGAACGGCGAGCCGGCGCCGCCTGCCCAGCAGGACTGGTGGGGCTGGGCGACCGGCGCGTGGAACGCGGCGTCGGGCCGGGTCTGGTCCGAAGTGCGCTCGCTGGTGCGCGTGACGCGCATCGACAACCCGGAGGCGATGCTCGTCGCGCCGGAGCAGACCTGGTTCCTGCGCGAGAACCTGAAGCTGCGCCTGCTGAACGCGCGGCTGGCGCTGCTGTCCCGCCAGTTCGACACCGCGCAGAGCGACCTGCGCGACGTGCAGTCCTCGCTCGACCGCTACTTCGACCGCAACTCGCGCCGCGTGGCCACCGCCACCGAGCTGGTGCGCCAGGTGGCCAGCCAGGCGCGCCAGATGAGCCTGCCGCGGCCCGACGAGACGCTGGCGGCGATCGCGGCCGCTCAGGCCGGCCGCTAGCCCCGCCCGCCTCGCGATGCGCAGCGTCATCTGGCTGGTCCTGCTGTTCGTCGTCGCCGTGGTCGCGGCGCTGACGCTGGGCGACAACGACGGCGTCGCGTCCTTCTACTGGGGCGCGTGGCGGCTGGACATGTCGCTGAACTTCTTCATGCTGGCCGCGCTCGGCGCCGGTTTCGTGATCTTCTCGGCGGTGCAGGCGATCAACTCGCTGATCGGGCTGCCCGAGCGCGCGCGCGAGTGGCGCGCGCTGCGCGTCGAGCGCGCCGCGCAGGCGGCGCTGCGCGAGGCGATGGCCGAGTACTACGGCGGCCGCTACACCCGGGCCTACAAGGCCGCGCAGCGTGCGCTGGCCGCGGGTGATGACGGCGCGGTCGGCGCGGGCGGCGGCGGGCGCGAGTTCCGCGTGCTCGCGCACCTGCTGGCCGCGGGCAGCCTGCACAAGCTGCAGGACCGCGGCCGCCGCGACGAGATGCTCAAGCGGGTGCTGCGCCCGGGGCAGCGCGGCGGCGCGCTGATCGACGAAGGCGCCCGGCTGCTGGCGGCGGAGTGGGCGCTGGACGATCGCGATGCGGCGACGGCGGAAACCTGGCTGGCCGAACTGCCGCCGGGGGTCGCGCGCCGGACGCAGGCGCTGCGGCTGAAGCTGCAGGCATCGCGGCTGGCCCGCCGGCCGCTCGAGGCGCTGCACACCGCCCGCCTGCTGGCCAATCACCAGGCCTTCTCCAGCGCCGCGGCACAGGGCCTGCTGCGCTCGCTGGCCTTCGAGGTGCTCGACGAGGCCCACGACATCGAGCAGTTGCGGCGCGCCTGGCACCAGTTCGATGCCGCCGACCAGCGCGACCCCTTCGTCGCTGCGCGCGCCGCGCGTCGCGCCGCGGCGCTGCACCATCCCGAGGACGGCTGCGGCTGGCTGCGGCCGTTGTGGGACCGCTTCGACGCGCTGGGTGTCGACGGCCGCGCGCAGGTGGCGCTGGCGCTGGTGGACGCCGTGGCCGGCGTCGGTGCCGACTGGCTGCCGCGCGTCGAGGCGGCGCAGCGCGACCATCCCACCGAATCGGCCGTGCAGGGCGCCGTCGGCGCGGTGCTGTTCCAGCGCCAGCTGTGGGGCAAGGCGCGCAAGCCGCTGGAACAGGCGGCGAAGGACCCGGCGCTGGAGCCGCGCGCACGCCGGCGCGCCTGGCGCACGCTGGCGGCGCTGGCGAGGGAGGAATCCGACGAGCGCCGCGCCGCCGACTGCGAGCGCGCGGCGGCGGCCATCGACTGAGGCAGTCGAGCGGGCGGACGCTCGCTTACCGCGCTAGCGATCGTCGAACGACAGCGTGACCCGCTCGGTCAGCGGATGGGCCTGGCAGGTCAGCACGAAGCCGGCGGCGACTTCCTGCTTGTCGAGCGCGAAGTTGCGCTCCATGCGCACCTGGCCGTCGATGAGCTTCGCGCGGCAGGTGCCGCAGACGCCGGAGGTGCAGGAGTAGGGCATCTCCAGGCCGGCGGCGGTCGCGCAGTCGAGGATGCTCGGCTGGTCGCGGCGGAAGACCACCTCGCGGCGCAGGCCGTCGCGGATGATCGTCACCCGCGCTTCGTCGGCATCGCCCGGCGCGGCGGCATGCACGATGGCGTCGACGCTGCCGCCGGCGCCGGCCTCACCGGCGGCGCCCGACTGCGGCGCGATGCCGAAGCGTTCGATGTGGATGCGCTGCTCGGGCACGCCGGCGGCCAGCAGCGCGGCTTCGGCCTCGTCGTTCATCGCGAACGGGCCGCAGACGTAGGCCTCGGCGATCGTCGCGGGCGGGATCAGCGTGTCCAGCAGCGCACCGATCTTGTGGCGCTCGAGCACGCCGTTCAGCAGCGGCGAGCCGTCGCCCGGCTCGTCGGAGAAGACATGGTGGATCGCGAGCCGCGCGATGTACTTGTTCTTCAGGTCCTCGAGCTCTTCCTTGAACATCGTCGACGCGAGCCGCCGGTTGCCGTAGACCAGCGTGAAGCGGCTGTGCGGCTCCCGGGCCAGCACCGTCTTGGCGATCGACAGGATGGGCGTGATGCCGCTGCCGCCGGCGAAGCCGACATGGTGGCGATGCGACGCCGGGTCCAGCGGCACGAAGAAGCGGCCCTGCGGCGCCATCACGTCGATGACGTCGCCCTCGCGCAGCTGGCGGTTGATCCAGTTCGAGAAGACGCCGCCGGCGACCTGGCGCACGCCGACGCGCAGCTCGCCGTCGTCGACGCCGGCGCAGATCGAGTACGAGCGCCGAACCTCGTGGCCGTCGATCTTCGTGCGCAGGGTCAGGTACTGGCCCTGCGTGAAGCCGAAGACCTCGCGCAGATCGGGCGGCACGTCGAAGGCGACCACCACCGCCTCGGCGGTGTCGGGGCGGATCGAGCGCACGCGCAGCGGGTGGAAGAGGGCGCTCATCGCGGATTCAAATCGGTTTGAAATGTTCGAAGGGTTCGCGGCAGTCGAGGCAGCGGTAGAGCGCCTTGCAGGCGGTGGAACCGAAGGCCGACAGGCGCTCGGTGCGCGGGCTCGCGCAGCGGGGGCACGCGGGCGTCGGGCGGCGCGGGCTGAAGACGATCGGTTGCGCGGTGGCCGCAGGCGCCGGGTCGGTGCGCTGCGGCGGCGCGATGCCGGCGGCCTGCAGCTTGCTGCGGCCGGCGTCGCTGATCCAGTCGGTGGTCCAGGCCGGCGCGCGGCGCAGCGTGGTGCGGGCCGGGCCGAGGCCGGCCTCGTCGAGCGCGCGCACGACGTCGCTGGCGATGGCCTCGGTGGCCGGGCAGCCGGAGTAGGTCGGCGTCAGCACCACCTCGAGGCCGTCGGCATGCTCGACCACGTCGCGCACGATGCCGAGGTCGCGCACCGACAGCGCCGGCACCTCGGGGTCGGGCACGCCGTCGAGCACGCGCCAGGCCGCGGAGATGCGCGCCGCGACCGCGTTCACCAGGCGCCTCCCGGGTAGGCGCGCTGCAGGTGCTGCATCTCGGCGAGCAGGAAGCCCATGTGCTCGCTGTGGCGCCCCTGCTTGCCGGTCGAGCGGAAGGCGCCGGTCGAGGGCAGGGCCAGGTTCGCGGCATCGAACAGCGGCACCAGCTCCGCGAGCCAGGGCTCGTGCAGCGCGGACCAGCGCGGGCCGAGCCGGGCACCATCGGCCGCGGCATCGATCGCGTCGTCCTCGAACAGCTCGGCGGTGTAGGGCCACAACAGTGCCAACGCCGATTCGACGCGTCGTCGGGATTCGGCCGTGCCGTCCGCCAGGCGCAGCAGCCAGTCCGCCGCATGCTGCTGGTGGTAGCGCGCTTCCTTCAGCGCCTTCGCGGCGATGGCGGCCAGCTCGGCGTCCTTCGATTGTTCGGCCAGGCGTGCCCACAGCGCCTTCAGGAAGCCGGCGACGAAGAGGTTGCGCAGCACGGTGACCGCGAAGTCGCCGCGCGGCAGCTCGACCAGCGTGACGTTGCGGTAGTCCCGCTCGTCGCGCAGGAAGGCGAGCTGGTCCTCGTCGTAGCGGGTGGCGCCGAGCGTGCCGGCATGCGCCAGCAGCGCGCGGGACTGGCCCAGCAGGTCGAGCGCCATGTTGGCCAGCGCGATGTCTTCTTCCAGCACCGGCCCGTGGCCGCACCACTCGCTGGTGCGCTGCGCGAGGATCAGGCAGGTGTCGGCGATGCGCAGCAGGTACTGCTGCGTCGCGTCCGGGGCGAGGGTGATCGAGGCTTGCATCGGATGGGTCGGTCAGAGGTGGTCGACCGCCTGCGGCAGCTTGTAGAAGGTGGGATGACGGTAGACCTTGTCCTCCATCGGGTCGAACAGCATCTCCTTGTCGCCGGGGTCGCTGGCGACGATCTGGTCCGAGCGCACCACCCACAGGCTCACGCCTTCCTGGCGCCGCGTATAGACCTCGCGCGCCATCTGCAGCGCCATCTTCGGATCAGCGGCGTGCAGGCTGCCGCAATGCTTGTGGTCGAGGCCGGCCTTGCTGCGCACGAACACTTCCCACAGCGGCCATTCGGTGGTGGTCGGGGTGCCCTGATCGTTGCTCATGCGTCCGCTCCTGCGGCGTGCTTGGCGGCATGCGCCAGCGCGGCCTCGCGCACCCATGCCCCCTCGTCCCAGGCCTTCACGCGCGCGGCCAGGCGCTCGCGGTTGCACGGGCCGTCGCCGGCCAGCACGCGCTTGAACTCGTCCCAGTCGATCGTGCCGTGGTCGTGGTGGCCGCGTTCCTCGTTCCACTTCAGGTCGGGGTCGGGCAGCGTGACGCCGAGCACCTTGGCCTGATCGACGGTGGCGTCGATGAACTTCTGGCGCAGCTCGTCGTTGCTGATGCGCTTGATGCCCCAGCGCATCGACTGCGCGGAGTTGGGCGACTGGTCGTCCGGCGGCCCGAACATCATGATCGACGGCCACCACCAGCGGTCCACCGCGTCCTGCACCATCGCGCGCTGCGCGTCGGTGCCGTGCTGCATCATCGTCAGGAGGCTCTCGAAGCCCTGGCGTTGGTGGAAGCTCTCTTCGCGGCAGATGCGGATCATCGCGCGCGCATACGGCGCATACGAGCAGCGGCACAGCGGCACCTGGTTCATGATCGCCGCGCCGTCGACCAGCCAGCCGATGGTGCCGACGTCGGCCCAGGTCAAGGTCGGGTAGTTGAAGATCGAGCTGTACTTGGCCTTGCCCGAATGCAGCGCGTCGATCATCTGGTCGCGCGAGGTGCCCAGCGTCTCCGCTGCGGCGTACAGGTAGAGCCCGTGGCCGCCTTCGTCCTGCACCTTGGCCAGCAGGATGGCCTTGCGCTTGAGCGTCGGCGCGCGGCTGATCCAGTTGCCCTCGGGCAGCATGCCGACGATCTCCGAGTGCGCATGCTGGCTGATCTGCCGCACCAGCGTCTTGCGGTAGTGCTCGGGCATCCAGTCCTTGGCTTCGATGAAGTCGCCGGCGTCGATGCGGGCGTCGAAGCGCTGCTGGAGCTGGGAGGCATCGGCCGGGGGCGCGCGCAGCGCGTCGGGATCGGGGGCATCCAGGGCTTGTGTGTACATCGGGCGCCTTTCGAAGCGGCGGTGTGCGCGGTTCAGCCTTCCACCGCGGGGCGGCCGCGCTGGGTGTAGGAGCGGCCGCGGAAGAGGGCGATGCGTTCGCCGCGCTGGTTGTGCACCTCGGTGTCGTAGACGCCGGTGCGGCCGGTCTTCGCCTGCTCGAAGCAGCGGGCGGTCAGCACGTCGCCCAGGTGCGCGGGCGCATGGAGGTCGAGCGAGAAGCCCGACGCCACCGTGCGCTCGTTGTAGGCGTTGCAGGCGAAGGCGAACGCGGTGTCGGCCAGCGTGGCGATCAGGCCGCCATGGCACAGCGCATGGCCGTTGAGCATGTCCTCGCGCACGGTCATCGTCACGGTCGAGTTGCCGGGGCCGATCTGCGTCACGCGCATGCCCAGGCCCTGGGACACGCGGTCGTTGGCATACATGCGGTCGCGCACGAATTCGGCGGTCTGCTGCGGATTGCGCTCGGCCATGCGGTCTCCTGGCGGGGAGGCTTGGTCAAAAGGGGGCGGCCGATGTTCGACCGACCGTTCGGTCGATGATAGAGCGAGCGTGCCGGGGCCCGCAACCCGGGTCGATCCCGGGGCCGGCGCTTCCCCGCCGGTTCGCGAAGAGGGGGGCCTGGAAAAGAAATCGCCACGCAGGAAACTGCGTGGCGCGAAATCCGGTCGCGGGATTGGGAGGGAGGAAAGGAGTGCGACCGGCGGACCGCAGTCTAGGGCGATCGCACCGTGCACGGAGGTTTCATTTGTTGGCCCTCGCGCAGTGCAGAACGCCCTGCGGCGGGCGCTGCCTGCGGATCAATAGGTGATCTCGCCGGCGGCATCGATCAGGCCCTGCGCGGTGACGATCTGCGACAGGTCCATCTGGCCGCTGAGGGTGCCGCCGCCGGTGGCCCCGAAGTAGGTGCCGGTGCCGCCGGTGACCACGAAGTGACCGCGCAGGCGCCCCCACGGGTCCACCGTGCCGCTGTAGCTGGCGTGGATGCGCTCGCCGTTGGCCGTGGTGAAGACCAGCGTGCCGGGCAGGCTGGCGAAGCTCAGGTGGTTGAGCCCGCCCGGCGTGAAGCCGCCCTCCGGGTTGACGCAGTCCGTCGCGTTAACACGCAGGTTGCCCAGCACGTTCGAAGTGCCGGTGCCTTGCACGGTGCTGTACGCGAAGCACGGCGGCAGGCCGGTGAAGAGCACGGTCTCGGTGACGCGCAGGCGCGCCGTCAGCACGCGGCGCACGGGGCCGGTGACCGATGGGGTCGCGACGCTGGTGGCGGTGGACGTGGCGACGGCGGCACCCTCGGCGGCGAGCGCGGCGCCGCACGTGGCGGTGGCGGCGGCCAGCCCGAGGAGGGAGCGGCACAGGGCCGTGGACAGTCGGTTCATGCAGGGGTCTCCGGATCGGATGGTGGGTCGGCCGCCAGTCGCGGCCGGCGCGCATTGAAACCGCGCATCCGCGTGCTGCCCATCCCTAGACGTCCAGGGTGCCGCGCCGCCGTCGGTCGTGCGCCGCGCGCCGACGGCGATGTGCATTTCGTCAATCGACGACGACCGGCCGCGCGCCCTAAGCTGCGGCGCATCCAATCACCAATCCCCCGGGGAGCCGAGAGATGCCGTTGACGATCAAGATGGTGCGCGAGTGGGTCACGTCCAACGACCTGTACAGCAGCTACTTCGACGTGGCCACGTACGTCGCGCAGGGCAAGGACATCTTCGTGCCGTCGGAGAACAAGTACCCGCACGTGCACGTCGGCAAGGACTTCATCGTGTGGTCGAAGTCCAAGGGCAACCACACCGACCTGATCCGCGGCAGCATGGTCTACAAGCAGAACATCGGCAGCGCAGCAGGCTTCACCACCGACTTCGGCATGTCGCAGCTGCTGCGCTACATGAACTCGCAGGCCTGAGCGGCCTGCTTGAAGCACCGCGTGCTGCCGCGCAAAGAACGCGGCAGCGCGGCCCGGCGATCAGGCCGGCGGCGCCAGCTCGACGCCATTGGCCAGCGTCAGCTTGCCGTCGGGGCGCGCTTCGACGCGCGCACCGTCGGCCAGCCGGTACTCGGCCAGGCCGGTCGGCTCCCAGTGGTCCACACCGGTCGGCAGCGATTCGTCGCGCACCAGGTGCTCGTAGGCGCGCACCTGGTAGGTCCGGCCGTCGGAGCCGCGGGCCTCGAACGAGTCCAGCCATTGCAGTCGCTTGTCCATCACGGTTCTCCTTGCGCTGTCGGGGGGAAACCGATGGTGCGGGCAATCCGCATGCCGGGTGTGTGTCCCAGGTCAAAACAGGCCGTCGGCGAAGGCCGCGTCGTGCGCATCGATCGCCGCGGTGCCGACCAGCGTGACCTGGCCGAACACGAAGTCGTCGGCGACCAAGTCGGCCATGCGCACGCCGAGGAGGTTCATCTGTTCGCCGTTGCCGAGGTCCAGCTCGACCATGCCGCCGCGCTGCCGCGCGTGCGCCAGCACGTCGTCGAAGGCATCGAAGGTCTTCGCGAACGCGCGCAGGTCGATCTTGTCGCTGCTCGCCGCGCCGGCGGTGAAGCCCTGGATCGTGACCTCGCCGCCGATGAAGGTGTCGTTGCCGCCGCCGCCCAGCAGCACGTCGTCGCCGTCGCCGCCATCGAGCACGTCGTCGCCGGCGCCGCCGATCAGGATGTCGTTGCCGGCGCCGCCCTCGAGCACCAGGTCCACGGTCGCGGCCGATGCGTCGATCACGTCGTCGCCGGCCAGCATGCTGACGGTCAGGCGATCGGTGCCGTCCTCGAAGCGCGTCACCACCACCGAGGCGGCCAGGCCGTCGACATGCAGCCCGCTCGCATCGTTGCTGACGGTCGCGACGTCGTCGCCGGCGGTGCCGACCACGTTGACCCGGTCGAACTGGCCGTCGCCCACCGTGCCGCCGAGCGTGGCCGCGAGGTCGATGCGCACCAGCGTCTGGTCGGTGCCGGACAGGTCGTTCACCGTGATGATGTCCGAGCCGCCGAGCGCGGCGATCTCGCCGACCTCGACGTCGTCGTTGTCCATCAGGATGTTGCCGATGTCGCGGGTGAAGATCACCCGGCCGCCGTTGGCCTGGAAGCTCATCTGCTCGCTGGCGGCGGCGCCGTTGAAGACCATCGTGTCGAGGCCGGCCTGGCCTTCGAGCACGTCGCTGCCGTCGCCCGGGTTCCAGGTGAAGCGGTCGTCGCCGGCGCCCATCAGCGCGGTGTCGTTGCCGCGCTTGCCGTCGATGCTGTCGTTGCCGTCGCCGCCGATGAAGAGGTCGGCGGCTTGGCTGCCGGTGATGCTGTCGTTGCCGGCGCCGCCGTCGACCACCAGCTGCACGGCGCTCGCGGCCTGCAGCCCGCTGGCATCGATCACGTCGTCGCCGCCGTTGGTGTTCAGCGCGATGCTCTCGATCGTGCCGGCGTCGACCTTGAACGGCGCCGGGTCGATCCGGTCGATGTGCACGCGCGCGCCGACGGTGGTGATCGTGAAGCGCTCGGCGCCGTTGCCGCCGTTGACCTCGGCGGTGTCGGTGCCGTCGCCGCCTTCGACGAGGTCGGTGTCGTCGCCCGGGTTCCAGATCAGCCGGTCGTTGCCGCCTTCGCCGAACATCTGGTCGTCGGCATCGCCGCCGGTCAGGATGTCGTTGCCGTCGCCGCCGCGCATCACGTCGGCGCCGCCCTTGCCCAGCAGCGTGTCGTTGCCGAGGCCGCCGTCGATCTGGTCGGCACCGCTGCCGCCGGTGACCGCGTCGTTGCCGGCGCCGCCGTCGAGCGCCAGCGCGGGCAGCGCGCCGCTGCTTTCATTCGAAGTGAGCGTGTCGTCGCCGCCTTCGCCCAGCACGCGGATCACGTCGCCGGCGTCGGCGTTCGTGACCACCGTCGTCGCCGCGAGGCCGCTGACCTGCACGCCGCCGCCGGCCTGCGGCGCGATGCTCACGGTGTCCTTGCCCTGCGTGCCGCGCACGTTCACCGTGTCGGCCGCGCCGTCGCCGGCCGTGCCGCCCAGCGTGCCGGCCAGGTCCACGCGCACCAGCGTCTGGTCGGTGCCGGTCATGTCGCCGACGGTGATGGTGTCGGTGCCGCCCAGCGCCGCGACCACGCCGACCTCGACGTCGTCGTTGTCCATCACGATGTTGCCGATGTCGCGGAAGAAGCGCACGCGGCCGCCGTTGGCCTCGAAGCTCATCTGCTCGTTGCCGGCGGCGCCGTTGAAGACCATCGTGTCGAGGCCGGCCTGGCCTTCGAGCACGTCGCTGCCGTCGCCGGGGTTCCAGGTGAAGCGGTCGTCGCCGGCGCCCATCAGCGCGGTGTCGTTGCCGCGCTTGCCGTCGAGGATGTCGTTGCCGTCGCCACCGATCATCACGTCGGCGGCCTGGCTGCCGGTGATGCTGTCGTTGCCGGCGCCGCCGTCGACCGTCAGCTGCACCGCGCTGGCGGCCTGCAGGCCGCTGGCATCGATCACGTCGTCGCCGCCGTTGGCATTCAGCGCGATGCGTTCGATCGTGCCGGCGTCGACCTTGAACGGCGCCGGATCGACCCGGTCGATGTGCACGCGCAGGCCGGTGGTCGTGATCGTGAAGCGCTCGGCACCGTTGCCGCCATTGACCTCGGCCGTGTCGATGCCATCGCCGCCTTCGACGAGGTCGCTGTCGTCGCCCGGGTTCCAGATCAGGCGGTCGTCGCCGCCTTCACCGAGCATCGTGTCGTCGGCGTCGCCGCCGATGATGGTGTCGTTGCCGTCGCCGCCGGACAGCAGGTCGGCGCCGCCCTTGCCGTTCACCACGTCGTTGCCCTCGTTGCCCGAGAGCCGGTCGTTGCCGCTGCCGCCGGTCAGGCTGTCGTTGCCTGCACCGCCGATCATGCCGGCCGCGGGCAGCGCGCCCAGCGACTCGTCGATCGCCAGCACATCGTTGCCGGCATCGCCGGTCAGCATCACGAGCACGGTGTTGGCGACGGTGGGCGTGCCGCCGCTGATCGCGATGGCGCCCTTGTTGACCAGCAGCTGGCCGGCCGCGTTGCGCGAGACCGCCAGGTTGTTGTCCAGCGCATCGCCGGTGACGTCGAGCAGGCCCTTGGAGAAACGGGCGCCGACGGCGGACAGCGCGCTCGTGGTCACGGCGGCGGGGAGGGTGGCGGTGGTGCGGGCGGTCATGGAAGTCCTTCCTGTTCGGTTGTTGCGCCGGCACCTACGGACCGACCATCCCGGACGGACGCACCCGGCGTGCAGAAAACGGGTGGCCGGACCGTGACCGGCCGTGACCGACTGCACGAAGCGCTGCCCGAATGCGAGCGTCCGGGGTGTGACGCAGTGCCGGCGGACGTCCCCCTCGCGTGGGCCCTCTTCAGGGCGATGGCGATGGGCGGCGGCCGCCGGCACAGTGCCGTTCCGGGCGGTCGATGACGCCGCGGGGCCAGGAGGATGGGAGGGAGCTCCGGCACCGCGCGCTTCGACCGCCCACCTGCATCCGCGAGCCCGGAAAGTGGCCGGGGGCTTGCCGGACAATGAAGCCCGACCAACGATCCGCGCCCGCCGTCATCGCCATGACCGACCTGTCCCTGCCCACCTACGACGATGTCGCCGCCGCCGCGCGCCGCATCGAAGGCCACGCGCATCGCACGCCGGTGATGACCTCGCGCACCGCCGACGATCAGCTCGGCGCGCAGCTGTTCTTCAAGTGCGAGAACCTGCAGCGCATGGGCGCGTTCAAGTTCCGCGGCGCCTTCAACGCGCTGTCGCAGTTCACGCCCGAGCAGAAGCGCGCCGGCGTCGTCGCCTTTTCGTCGGGCAACCATGCGCAGGCCATCGCGCTGTCGGCGAAGCTGCTCGGCATTCCCGCGACCATCGTGATGCCGCACGACGCGCCGGCCGCGAAGGTGGCCGCCACCAAGGGCTACGGCGGCCAGGTGATCGTCTACGACCGCTACACCGAGGACCGCGAGCAGATCGGCCGCCGGCTGGCGCAGGAACACGGCCTGACCTTGATCCCGCCCTACGACCACCCGCACGTGCTGGCCGGGCAGGGCACCGCCGCCAAGGAGCTGTTCGACGAGGTCGGCCGGCTCGATGCGCTGTTCGTGCCGCTGGGCGGCGGCGGGCTGCTGTCCGGCACGGCGCTGGCCACGCGCGCGCTGTCGCCGGAGTGCAAGCTCTACGGCGTCGAGCCCGCGGCCGGCAACGACGGCCAGCAATCCTTCCGCAGCGGGGCCATCGTGCACATCGACACGCCGCAGACCATCGCCGACGGCGCGCAGACGCAGCACCTCGGCCAGATCACGTTCGGCATCATCCGCCGCGACGTGGACGACGTGCTGACCGCCAGCGATGCCGAGCTGGTCGACGCGATGCGCTTCATGGCCGAGCGCATGAAGCTGATCGTCGAGCCCACCGGCGGGCTCGGCTTCGCCGCGGCGCGGCGCATGAAGGACGAACTGGCGGGAAAGCGGGTCGGCGTGATCGTCAGCGGCGGCAATGTCGACTTGACGCGGTTCTGCGCGCTACTGGCGGGCTGAAGGCGGTCGAGCACAACTGCGGGGCTATCGGCAGCGGACGTTGATGCCGCTGGTCCTGCAAGGTGTGGAGCGCCCGAGCGGCTCGGGGTGCGGGCATGCGGTCCTTCAAAGTCCTCGGTGACTCGCAAAGGCGCGGGCGGGCAGGCCGCAGCGCGCGTGGGAGGCGCCGGGCTTGAGCGGCTTGGGGGCGGCGAGCGCAGCGAGCTTCGACAACTGACTCGCCGGCGCTGTGCGTAGCGAGCGCAGCGAGCGAAGCTAAATGGACGGCGCGCCCCCGAGCCGCTCAAGCCCGGGAAGTCGGCCCCCCAGGGGCCGACCGCCGGACTCGCGCGATGCGGCCTGCCCGCCCGCGCCTTTGTCGCTCGACACATCGCCAGTCGCTCGGCCACACACGGGAACGACCGCAGCGGGCCCAGAATGGACAGGCGAACAGCATTGCGCCCTGACCGATTGCGACGGTCTATGCAACCCCAACCCATCGCCGTGCCATCGCCATGCGCATCGCGGCACAACGCACCCCACAGCCGCGCGACCGCCGGGAGACCCGAATGGCCACCGCCCACTTCATCCTCTATGTCGCCGACCAAGCGGCGAGCGCCGCCTTCTGGCGTGCAGCGCTCGACCGCGCACCGCGCCTGGACGTGCCCGGCATGACCGAGTTCGCGCTCGACGGCGGCGCGGTGCTGGGCCTGATGCCCGAGGCCGGCATCTGGCGGCTGCTGGGCCACCGCCTGCCCGACCCGGGCGCCGCGCGCGGCACGCCGCGTGCCGAGCTGTACCTGCTGGTCGACGATCCTGTCGCCTGCCACGCACGCGCGCTGGCGGCGGGCGCGGTCGAGCTGAGCCCGGTGCAGCCGCGCGACTGGGGCCACCGCGCCGGTTACCTGCTGGACCCGGACGGCCACGTGCTGGCCTTTGCATCTGACGCGCCGATCAGGCGTTAGCGAATCCGCACGATCGTGCACCGGATCCGTGCACGACCGTTGACCCGGCGCAAGGCCGGCAGGCACCCCCTTGCCCAGAATCGGGCATGAACCTCACCGACCGATTGCTGCAGGCGCTGGCGCTGCGCGGCGCGACCGAGATCTTCGGCATTCCCGGCGACTTCGCACTGCCGCTGTTCCGCGAGATCGAGCGCAGCGGGCAGCTGCCGCTGCACACGCTCTCCCACGAGCCGTCGGTGGGCTTCGCGGCCGATGCCGCCTCGCGCCTGCGCGGCGGGCTGGGTGTCGCGGCCGTCACCTACGGCGCCGGTGCGTTCAACGTCGTCAACGCGGTGGCCGCGGCGTATGCCGAGCGTGTGCCGCTGGTCGTGCTGTCCGGTGCGCCGGCGGCGCACGAAGCCGCGAGCGGGCTGCTGCTGCACCACCAGGTCAAGACGCTCGACTCGCAGTGGCGCGTCTTCGAGGAGCTCACCGTCGACCGCGCGCGCCTGGACGACGCACGCCAGGCGCCGGCGCAGATCGCGCGCGTGCTCGATGCCGCGCTGCAGGCCTCGCGGCCGGTGTACCTGGAGATCCCGCGCGACATGCCGGCCAGGCCCTGCGCCGAGGTGCCGCGCCCGCAGGCCGCGCCGGTCGACGAGCAGGCGCTCGCCGCCTGCGCCGACGAACTGCTCGAACGCCTGCAGCGCGCGGAGCGGCCGGTGCTGATGGTCGGCGTCGAGGTGCGGCGCTACGGCCTGGAGCAGAAGGTGGCCGAGCTCGCGCGCCGGCTCGGCATTGCGGTGGTCACCAGCTTCATGGGGCGCGGCCTGCTGACGGGCACCGGCCTCGCGCTGCGCGGCGCCTACCTGGGCCTGGCCGGCGATCCGGCGGTTTCGGCCGAGGTCGAAGGTTCCGACGGGCTGCTGCTGCTGGGCGTCATCGTCTCGGACACCAACTTCGCGGTCTCCAGCCGGCGCATCGACCTGCGCTATGCGATCCAGGCGCTCGACGGCCGCGTCGTGATGGGCCACCACGTCTACCCGGACGTGCCGCTGGCACGGCTGATCGACGCGCTGCTGGAGCGCGCGACGGCCCGCCCCGGCGCGGCCTCGCCGACCGCGCCGGCTGCCACGCCGGCACGCGCGCAAGAGGCCGCGGGCGACAACACGCCGGTCGTGCCGGCCGACATCGCCCGCGCGGTCAACCGGCTGATGCAGCGCCACGGCACGCTGCCGGTGGCCTGCGACGTCGGCGACTGCCTGTTCACCGCGATGGACCTGCTGCCGACCGCGCTGATCGCGCCCGGCTACTACGCCGGCATGGGCTACGGCGTGCCGGCGGCCATCGGCCTGCAGGTGGCGACGGGCCTGCGGCCGATCGTGCTGGTCGGCGACGGGGCGTTCCAGATGACCGGCTGGGAGCTCGGCAACGCGCGCCGCTGCGGCGTCGACCCGATCGTGCTGGTGTTCAACAACGCCGGCTGGGAGATGCTGCGCGTCTTCGAGCCCGGGGCCCGCTTCAACGACCTCGACCGCTGGGACTTCGCGTCGATGGCCGCCGGCATGGGTGGCGACGGCCAGGCTGTGTCGACCGGCGCCGAGCTCGACGCCGCGCTGGCCCGCGCGCACGCCACCCGCGGCCGCTTCCAGCTGATCGACGTGCGCCTCGCGCCCGGCGCCTGCTCGCCGACGCTGGCGCGCTTCGTCGGCGCGGTGAAACGCCTGTCGGCGGGCTGACACGCCCCACCGCGTTCGTCTCGCCACCGCAGGCACCTACCGGCAAGGCATCCGGCTTGCCCGCGGTGGGCATCCATGCTGCCGGGGACCTTCCGCATGCGCAGTGCCTTCGACTTCAGCACCTGGCAGGGCGCGCTGACCACGCTGCTCGGCCTGGTCCTCGTCTCGGTGATCGCGATCGGCATCCGGCTGCTGCTGATGCACACGGTGCAGCAGCGGCGCGAACGCGAGAACCGCCAGATCAACGAGCGGCTGAAGACGCTGATCGCCGCGTACAAGACGCTGGGCGGCTCGTTCACCGGCGAGCTGGCGGTCGATCCGAGCCACCTGCGCGAGCTGCGCCAGGCGCCGGCGGATGGCGCGGTGTCGGACCCCTCGTCACCCGGCGCCGAGCGGCGGCGGCGGGTGCGCGATGCGGTCGAGGCGGCGCTGTCGGACGTGCTCCTGCTCGGCACCGCCGACCAGGTGCGCCTGGCGGTCCAGGCGGCCAACGACATGGTGGCCGGGCGCCCGGTCGAGACCGCTGCGCTGGTGATCTCGCTGCGCAGCTTCATCCGCGACGTGCTGGACCTCGAGCCGGTGCCGTCCGAGCTCGGCATCCCGAAGCAAGGTCCGTTGCGGCCTGCGACCGGCGCTGCGCGCGGCGGCCGCAATGAACGCGGCGGCGGTGCGGGCGGCGGTGCTGGCGGCGCGCGTGGCGGCGGCGGACGGGGCGCCGGCGGTGCCGGCCTCGGCATGGGCGTGGGCCTCGGCGCCGGCGCGGCACACGATGCCGCCGACGCCGACGACGGCACGGCGCGCTAGCGGCCCACGATCAACCGCCGCCCGCCGGCCCCGCCGCGACCACCGCCCGCGCCGCGGCCGCGGCGCGCTGCTCGTGCAGCAGGTAGACGCCGGCGGCCAGCAGCAGCACGATGCCGCCGCTGGCGAGCGCGTTCGGCAGGTCGCCCCACACCAGCCAGCCCAGCAGCAGCGCGGCGAGCAGCGCGACGTAGCGGAACGGCGCGACCACCGACATCTCGCCCGCCTGCATCGCCAGCACGATCAGCCAGTAGCCGGCCGACAGCAGCGTCGCGGTCAGCAGCACCAGCGCGCCCTGCGGCCACCCGATCGGCTGCCAGCCGGACGTGCTCATCCACAAGCCGGCCGCCGCGGTCACGCTGACGGCGTTGGCCAAGGTCACCATCAGCGCCGGCACCGATGCGCCGATGCGGCGCGTCATCAGGTCGCGGCTGGCATGGCACAGCGTGCCGGCCAGGCACACCCAGGCCCAGCCGCTGAAGCCCGCGGCACTCGGCTGCACGATCAGCAGCACGCCGGCGAAGCCCGCGGCCACCGCCAGCCAGCGCGTCGGCCCCGGCCGCTCGCCCTGCACCAGCACCGCGAGCACGACGATCACCAGCGGCGACGCGAGGTTGATCGCCGTCGCGTTGGCCAGCGGCAGGTGCATCAGCGACGCCAGGAAGACCAGGCTGCCGACGGCATCGATCAGCGCGCGCAGCAGCACGCGGCGATCGGTCACCGCGGCGAGGTGGCGCGTCGCGCCGGTGGCGTGCGCCGCGACCAGCACCAGCAGCGATGCGACGATGCCGCGCACGAAGATCAGCTGCGCCAGCGGCAGCGATTCCCCCAGCTTCTTCATCAGCATGTCGTTGATGACGAAGCAGACCATGGCCGCGGACATGCAGGCCATGCCGCGACGGTTGGCGGCGGTATGGATCGACGAGGACATGGGCCGATCATGCCGTGGCCGCGCGCGGCGGGGTTTCGCGGGCCGGCGCGATCCGGCGCTGCTGGCGGTGCCGGCGGGTTCGGCTACATGCGCGCGTCGTGCTTCGCGCCGCCCGACAGGTCGGCCATGTCGGGCTTGACCTCGGCATAGCGCAGCGCCTTGCCGCCGTGCTGGCCGGCGAACTGGCGTGCCGCGTCCTCGGCCGCGAAGCTCGCGAAGGTCGGGCCCATCGAGCCGTGGCGCTTGCTGCCGACCACGAACCACGCGCTCTTCGCGTCGATCCAGTGGCCGCGCGGCTGGTTCCAGTCGGCGCGCGCCATGTCCTGCACGTAGGCCGCGCGCACGGCGCGCACCTGCTCGGGGTTCAGCAGCGCGGCGAAGAGCTCCACCGTGTCGCAGAAGAACACCGGCGCGGCGGCGTTGGCGTAGTGCACCTGCGCCTTCGGGCCGGGGTAGTCGGCCAGCGACATGCCGTCGAGCTCGCAGGTGGTCGCGCTCGTGAAGTCCTGCGCCGCCGCGCTGGCGGCTTCGGTCTTGCTGTCGCCGCAGCCGGCGACCAGCGCCGCGAACGGCACGGCGCAGGCCGCGCAGAACAGGCGGCGGCGCGCCGGGTTCATCGAAAGGGTCGACGTCTTCATCGCGAACGGAACCTCCAGGCGGCCGCCGCCAGCGGCGCCGCGATCCAGCCCAGCATCACCAGCGCCATCAGCCAGGGCTTGGCCAGCGGCGCCGGCACGATGCCGGTGAGCCCGTAGAGGTTCTGGACCTCCTCGAGCGAAAACACATTGAGGATGCGGAACACGTCCGCGGGATTGAGCAGCAGCAGGTAGGGGAAGGCCGCCGCGGCGTCGCCCATGCGGCCGCCGGTGGTCACCAGGAGGCCCAGCAGCAGCAGGTCGAAGACCAGCACGAAGAAGAACCACAGCGCGATCGCCAGGCCCGAGGCGCGCGCGCGGTCCGAGGCCAGCACCGACACCAGCACCGCGAGGCTGAGAAACGCCAGCCCCAGCAGCACCGACGCGGCGATGAAGCCGGCATAGGGTTCCAGCGCCGAACGCCCGGCCTGCGCGCCGAGCACCCCCGCGACGACGCCGAAGCCCGCCAGCGTCGACGCGGTGAGCGCCGCCGCGAGGCCGAGGTACTTGCCCAGCAGCAGCTCCAGCCGGGTGATCGGCAGCGCGAGCACCAGCTCCAGCGTGCCGCGCTCGCGCTCGCCGACCACCGCGTCGAACCCCAGCAGCAGCGCGATCAGCGGGATCAGGTAGATCACGAGGCTGACCAGGCTGGCGATCGTCGCTTCGGTCGAGCGCAGGCCGACGGCGCCCTGCTGCGCACCACCGAACCAGGCGATGACGACGGCGAAGACGGTGAAGACCAGCGCCACCGCCAGCACCCAGCGGTTGCGCAGGCGGTCGCGGAACTCCTTGCCGGCGACGGCGGCGACCTGGCGCAGCTCGATCACGATGCACTCCCGATGGTGGGCTGCCGGTTCTCGCGCAGCGCGAAGTAGACGTCCTCCAGCGTCGGCTCGTGCACCTGCACGTCGTCGACCCACTCGGCCGGCAGCATGGCCAGCGCGCGCAGCAGCGCCATCTTCGAGGCGCGCGGCAGGTGCGCGCGCAGCTCGGCGCCATCGCAGGACAGGTCCTGCACCGGCAGCCCGGCGAGTGCCGCCTGCAGCGCGGGCAGCGCCTCGACGGAGGTGGCGCGCAACGACACGTCCAGCGGCAGCGCCATGCGCTCGCGCAGCTGCTGCACGCTGCCGGTGGCCTGCACGCGGCCATGCGCCAGCAGCGCGAGCCGGTCGACCCGCTCCTGCAGCTCGGCCAGGATGTGCGAGGTGACGATCACCGTCGTGCCGGCCTGGCGCAGCTCGCGCAGGGTGGCGTAGAAATCGCGGATCGCGGCGGGGTCGAGGCCGGTGGTCGGCTCGTCGAGGAACAGCACCGCCGGCTTGCCCAGCAGCGCCTGCGCGAAGCCCAGCCGCTGGCGCATGCCCTTGCTGTACTCGCGCACCGGGCGCTGCGCCGCGTCGGCCAGGCCCACGCGCTCGAGCAGCGGGCCGATCTCGGCACGGTCGGCGCCCTTGAGCTTGGCGAAGTAGGCCATCGTCTCGTGGCCGCTCAGGTTGTCGTACAGCACGACGTTCTCCGGCAGCCAGCCGATGCGCCGCCGCACGTCGCGAAAGCCCCGGCCGTTGACCGGCTGGCCGTCGATGCGGATCTCGCCGGCGCCGGGCTCGATCAGCCCGAGCATCAGCCGGATCAGCGTGCTCTTGCCGGCGCCGTTGTGGCCGATCAGGCCGAACAGCTCGCCGCGCTCGACCTCGAGGTCGACGCCGTCGACGGCATGCACAGCGCCGAAGTGGCGCACGACGCCGCGCAGCACGACGGCATCGGCGACACGGGTGACGGGGGAACGCATCATGTCCTTTCAGCGCAGCGCGGCCGCGCTGGTCGCGGGCGCCGCCGTCGGCTTCATCCGCGGCTTGGGATCGATCACGCTGGGCACGCGCAGCACCGGGAACTGCTGCGCCACCAGGCGCATCGCCTGCACCGCGGGCGCGGCCAGCAGCAGCTTGGCTTCGGGGTGCTGCCAGACCAGGCGGTCGACGACGTCGTTGGCTTCGTAGCGCACGTCGCCGCGGCCGTCGCCGTCGCGGTCCCAGCCGACGTAGTTGCTCCAGTGGTTGCCTTCGTCCTTGCCCCAGGTCTCGTCCTTCGAGCCGACGTAGCGCACCTGCTCGCGGTTGCCGATGAAGTCGTTGCGCTCGACGACGTTGCGCGTCGAGCCGGCCGCGAGGTGCACGCCGACCTGGTTGTTGGTGACCACGTTGCGGCGCAGCGTGGCGTACTCGACGTCGTAGATGAAGAAGCCGCGCGCGTTGCCGCTGACCACGTTGTCCTCGATCACCGAGTCCTGCAGCGTGCGCAGCATGATGCCGTGGTCGGTATTGCCCCAGGCCTTGTTGCGGCGCACGACCTGGTCCTTCACTTCCATCAGCGCCAGGCCGCCGCGGTTGCGGAAGCTCTCGTTGTCCTCCCACAGGTTGCGGTAGGAGTTCATGTAGTGCGTGCCGTAGCGGCTGTGGTGCAGCCGGTTGGCGCGGAAGATCGCGTCGTGCGAGACGTCGACGTAGAGCGCGTCGCGCACGAACGAGATGTTGTTGCCGATGATGCGCGCGCCCTTGGTGTTGTACAGCTGCACGCCGTTGCCGCGCTGCGAAGAGCCGTAGTCGCGCTTGCCGACGATCAGGTTGCGCTCCACCGTCACGCCGTCGGCCTTCTCGATCCACAGGCCGAACAGGTTGTAGACCAGGTCGTTGCCGCGCACCAGCGCGCGGTGCGATCCGGGCGCCACGTAGATGCCGGCGTTCTGCGCCAGCAGGCTGTCGCCCGAGTCGCGCACGATCAGGCCCTCGAGGGTCACGTCGGTCGCGGCGATGCGGATGGTGTCGCCCTGCAGGCCGCCGGAGATCGTCGGCCGGCCGATGCCGCGCAAAGTGAGCGGCTTGCTGATCTTCAGGTTGCCGGCGTAGTGGCCGGGCTGCACCTCGATCACGTCGCCCGGGGCGGCGGCGTCGAGCGCGGGCTGGATGGCCTCGCCGGCGCGCACGCTGCGGGTCGCCGGGCCGGCCGCGCTGGCCGCGTCGATCCACAGCAGCATCCAGAGCGCGAACAGCAGGCCGATCCAGCGCGTCTTCATGCGATGAACCTCCCGGCCGCCTTCAGCGCGAGGAACAGCGCCGCGCCGATCAGCAGGTTCTTGAAGCCGACGTAGCTCAGCATGTCCATCACGCTCGCGACGCGGTAGCGCCGGCCCCACCACGGGCCGTCCTTCACGTAGCGCTTGTCGCGCAGGCGGATCAAGACCTCGAGCACGCTCCAGCCGAACCACCAGCCGATGATCGCGCCGGCGCGCAGGCCGCCGCTCAAGGCCAATGCCCACATCACGGTGGCGGCCGTTGCCAGCGCGTAGCTGGCCAGGCGCAGCGTGCTGCGCGGGCCGAAGCCGCGCGTGTCCTCGGGGCGCACGACGCCGCTGCGCCACGGCCACAGGTGGTCCCAGGCTTCGGCGCAGATCCAGCCGCACAGGCCCGGCTCGCCCTGCGCATAGGCAGGCGTCGCGGCGGGCGTGGGCATGCGGGGGTCGACCATGGTCGGGTTCGTCTTCATTCCTGGACCGGGATGATGGGGATGAAGTAGCCGTCGCGATTGATACGCGTCAAGGGCAGGCCCGCGGCTTCACGACGCTTGCGTTCCTTGGCCAGCGGCGGGCAGGCATGCGTGTCGGTGTAGAGCACCATGCAGTCGAGGCAGTGCAGGCATTCGCGGTGGTCGATGCGGCCGTGCGCATCGATCGCCTGCGCGCCGCAGCCGACAGCGCAGGCCTTGCACGTGCTGCACTCCTGCTTGCGGCGCAGGCCGAACCAGCGGAAGGTCGACGGCATCGCCAGCGACGCGCCCAGCGGGCACAGGTACTTGCAGAACGGCCGCTCGACGAAGATCGACAGGCCCAGCAGCACCGCCATGAACAGCGTGTACGGCCACGCGCGCTGGCCCCAGCCGACTAAGAAGGTGGTCTTGAAGGGCTCGACCTCGGCGAGCATCTCGGCGACCGGCATCGAGAACATCGACACCGCGACCAGGCCGAAGAACACGCCGTACTTCACCCACTTCAGCCGGTCGTGCCAGCGCCGCGGCACCGAGAACTGGAAGCGCTTGAGCCCCACTGCGCCGCCGAGCTTGTAGAGCAGCTCCGACAGCGAGCCGAACGGGCAGATCCAGCCGCAGAACAGGCCCCGGCCCCAGATGAAGACGGTGGCGATGATGAAGACCCAGAACAGGAAGATGAACGGGTCGCTGAGGAAGAGCTGCCACTCCCAGTGGAACAGCAGCGCGTGGAACCAGGTCAGCACCTGCGTGATCGAGGGCTGCGCCATCAGGCCGAAGCCGACGAGCCCGATGCCGGCAAGCCAGAACGAATACTTGAAGGCATTGACCGGCCACTTGTTGCGGCGGGTCGAGTGGCGCGTCAGGCGCTCGCGCTGCGAATAGACCACGCCCAGCGCGATCAGCATCGCGGCGAAGGCGGCGATCTGCGGCGCCTTGGCCGACCACACGCGCTGCCACGCGGCTTCGGGTTCCTCGATGACCGGCCGGCCGTTTGCCAAGCGCGCAGCGGGCAGCCAGGTCTCGGCATCGAAGCGCGCGAAGCTGCGCGTGCCGGTGGCGCGGTCGACCCGGTTGCCGAGGAAGGCCAGCTTCCACGGGTAGGCGGCCGAGAAGCCCTGGCCGCGCACGATGAAGATCGCCGACTCGGTCACCGCCGGTGCGCCGGCGGCCTCCAGGCCGTAGAGGTTGACGTAGTCGAGGTCGCGGAAAGTGAAGGTGTCGCTGCCCTGGCGCACGTGCACGCGGTCGTAGAGGCCGCCGCGCACGAAGCCAGAGCCCTTGAAGGATTCACTGCCCGCGGTGCGCACGACGAAGATCGCGTGCTCGTGCGGTGCCAGCCGCGAGCGCAGGTTCAACCAGCCGGCATCGCCCAGCAGCGCGCGGCCGATGTCCGGATGGTCGAGGCCGCCGAACCACAGCTCGATGAACGGCGCGCGGCCCCCCGCAGAGACATCCCGCCCGACCTGCTGCGCCTGCACCACCAGGCGCTGCACGCTGCCTTCGTCGACCAGCTGCTGCCAGCTGGGCCGGTCGCCGCGCTCGGCGAAGGTGGCCTGCGGGCGCAAGGTCGGCGCGAGGATGCCGGTCTGCTTCGCGACCGCCTGGCCCGACGTCATCATGACCTGGTTCTGCGCGATCACCGTGACGGTGGCGCCGGAGATCGCGTCGAGCCCGATGGCCTGCTCGTCGGCCCTGGACGCGCCGATCTCGAGCTTGTCGCCGACGAACTTGCCGAGGTACTGCTCGTTGAACTTGATCAGCGCCGACTCGGGGATGCCGAGCAGCAGGATCGGCTCGGAATGCTTGAGCACCTTCACGCCGACGAAGCGGCCCTTCAGGTCCATGCCGATCAGCGTGACCACCGGCTTGCCGGAATAGGCCGGGATGTCGGTGATGTCGGTCGACAGCATCACGTAGCCGGCGAGCTTGTCGCCGGCGAAGGCCTCGACGTAGGGCGGCTGGCCCTTGCGCTCGCCGAACGAGGTGGCGCCCGGGAAGACGTCCTTGCACGGCGCGAAGTCGCACAGGCGCTTGCTGCTGTGGATCTGATCGGGCAGCTCGGCTTCGTAGGCGCCAGACCAGGACGCCGAAGGGGCAGTGAAGCACGCCAGAAGTAGAAGCCAGCGAAAGACAAGTGACATGGCAAAGGCGTGCATTCAAGCGGACACCGCGGAACCGGCTCTGCCGGGCCGCTGGTGTCGCCCCCTTGAGGGGGAGGCGGCCGCCAGGCCGCTCCGGGGGTGGGTCGGTTCGTCAGGCCTCGACGATCATGCGCGAGCGCATCTCCAGGTGCAGCGCGTGGCAGAAGTGCGTGCAGTAGGCCCAGTAGACGCCCGGCTTGTCGGCGACGAAGGTCACCGACTTCGTCTCCTGCGGATTGACGATGAAGTTGACGTTGTACTTCGGGATCGCGAAGCCGTGCGTCAGGTCCTCGACCTTGTCGAGGTTGGTGAGGATCAGCGTGACCTCGTCGCCCTTCCTGACCTTGAACTCGCGCAGGCTGAAGGCCGGCGCCACCGAGGCCATGCGCACCGTGACCTTGCGGCCCTCGCGCGTCACGCCCGACTCCTTCACGTCCTTCACCGCGATCGGCGAATCGTCGATCGCATAGACCTGCTTCGGCTTCAGCAGCTCGCGCTTGAAGATGATGAAGTCGTGCGGCTCGCCGCGCACCGGGTGGTCGGCCATCAGCACCATCTTGTCGCCGGAGATGTCGATCAGCTGCTCGTTCTCCGGGTGCAGCGGGCCGACCGGCAGGTAGCGGTCCTTCGAGAACTTGCAGCCCACCGCCAGCCACTTGCCGTCGGCGGCCTTGGTCTCCGACTGCGAGGCGTTCAGGTGGCCCGGCTGGTAGTGCACGTCGATGCGGTCGACGACGTACTTCGCGCTCTTGTCGCCGCCATGGAACTTGATCGCCGCGTCGACGTTCCACTTCACGACCTGGCTGTCCAGGAACAGCGTGGTGTAGGCATTGCCGCGGCCGTCGAAGGCGGTGTGCAGCGGGCCCAGGCCCAGCTCGACCTCGGCGACGATCGTCTGGTCGGGCTTCTCGAGCTTGCCGTCGAAGTAGTCGAGCACCTTGGCCAGGTCGATCACCGTCGCGGTGGGCGACAGCTTGCCGGCGCAGATGAAGTACTTGCCGTCGGGCGACGCATTCACGCCGTGCGGGTTCTTGGGCACGCTCACATAGGCCGTCAGCGCCGTCTTGGCGTCCTTGTTCGCCTCGCGCGTGCCGTCGACCACCGGCACCTTGCTGTCGCCGAACGTCTTGAACTTGCCGGCCTTCACCGCGGCCTCGATGCGGGCGACGTTGAAGAACAGGCACGCGTCGCGCTCGGCGGACATCATGTCCTCGTACTTCGCGCCCATCTCGACGTTGTACTGGTTGGTCGCCGCGAGCTTGCCGTCGTACGAGGTGGCGGTGAGGTCGCAGTTGCCGTCGATCAGTGCCTGCCAGCGCACTTCCATCGTCTCGGCGTCGACGCAGGTGAACATCGAGCGGTACTTGGTCGCATCCTCGGTGCCGGCATTGGGCAGCGGGATCGAGAACTCGGCGCCGCAGAACACACGCGTGGTGTGGTTGATCGCCGGATCGACCGGGTCGCGCTTGTCCGGGAAGATGCCGTGGAAGCCCTGCACGTTGGGCAGCTCGGTGATCTTGTCGCACGTGAAGGTGTCGAGCCGCACGCGGGCGATGCGGCTGTTGATCTTGTCGTTGATCCAGGCGTAGCGGCCGTCGTAGTTGCCGTCCTTGTACGACGCGTGCACGTGGTGGGTATCGGCCACCGTGTAGCGCAGGCTGCCGTCGGCCTTGGTGCCCATGATCTTCTTGGACTCGTTCGTGATGCCCCAGCCCACGAGCGCATCGGGCACGAACACGGGAATGCGGGTGATCTCGCGGCCCGAGGGCAGGCCCAGCACGCGCAGGTCGCCGGAGTGTCCGCCGCTCCACAGGCCGTAGTAGGTGTCCAGTTCGCCCGGCTTCAGGTGCACGCCGGCGACATGCTCGCCAGGGTTGCCGAGGGCCGGCGCGGACGCCGGCTTGACGGTCGCGGTGGCGGGCTTGTCGGAGCAGGCGACCAGGCCCGCCCCGGCCAGGCCGGCGGCGGCGGTGGTGCCGAGGAATCGACGGCGCGATGCCGCCTTGTTGTCGCTGGGGGTCATGTTGTCCTCGTTGGTTTGATATCGGGCGAAATGCATGGTTGCCGCCGATGGCACGCATCATCGTGGCGCGACTTAAAGATGTATTTGAGATTCCTCAAATAGCGCGTGCGGGTTATGCCGGGACAATGCGTTCACTTTGATCAAGAGGCCCTTCATGACCCGACAACTCAGCCTTGCCGTCGCGCTCTGCACCCTGTTGCTGGCCGCGTGCGGCAAGTCCGAAGCACCGGCCGCCGCGCCGGCGCCCGCCGCCACCCCCGCCCCCGCCGCAGCGCCCGCGCCGGCCGCCCCCGTGGCCGTCAACGAAGCCGGCAAGTCCGCGTTCGGCAAGGCCTGCGCGCTGTGCCATGCCGCCGGCGTCGCCGGTGCGCCCAAGCCCGGCGACAAGGCCGAGTGGGCCCCGCGCATCGCGCAGGGCAACGACACGCTCTACAAGCACGCTATCGAAGGCTTCACCGGCGCCAAGGGCGCGATGCCGCCGAAGGGCGGTTCGGCGCTGCCCGACAACGACGTGAAGGCAGCCGTCGACTACATGGTCGGCCTGTCCAAGTAATGTCCGAATGACGCGTCCTGTGTACGCCGGCCTACCGGCGACCCGCCGCCGCCTGCTCGCCGGCGGCACCGCGCTGCTCGCCGGCTGGGCGCTGCCGCTGCGTGGTGAACCGTCGCGCACCGCGGCGGCCCCGCTGCGCGTGCAGCGGCCGCTGATGGGCACGCGCGTGGGCATCGCCGCGGTCGGCGACCCGGGGCTGCTGGCGCCGGCGATCGAGGCGGCCTACGCCGAGATGGCGCGGCTCGTCGCGATGATGAGCCACTACCAGCCGACCAGCGTGGTCGGCGCGATCAACCTGGCCGCCGGCCTGCAGCCGGTCGCCGTGCCGCGCGAGCTGATGCAGGTGCTGCAGGCCGCGCAATCGGTGGCCCGGCAGAGCCACGGCGCCTTCGATGCCACGGTCGGCTCGGTCGGCCGCTGGCATTTCGACCCCGCCGCACCGGCGATGCCGACGCCGCAGCAGATCGCCCGCGGTCTCGGCGGCGTCGACTGGCGGCAGCTGGTGCTCGACGACCATGCCGGCACCGCGCTGCTGACGCGCCGCGGCATGCGGCTCGACCTGGGCGGCATCGCCAAGCTGCCGATCCTGCACGCCGGCCTGCGCACGCTGCAGCGGCACGGCATCGACAGCGCGCTGGTCGACGGCGGTGGCGACGTGCTGGGCATCACCGCGCCCGGCGCACGGCCGTGGCGCATCGGCATCCGCGATCCGCGCGCGCCGCAGCGCCTGGCGGGTACCGTTCAGATCAGCAACGGCATCGTCGCGTCCTCCGGCGACTACGAGCGCTGCTTCGAACGCGACGGCCGGATCTATCACCACGTGCTGGACCCGCACACCGGTTACCCGGCGACAGGGCCGCACGGCGTCACGCTGGTGGCCGAATCGCTCGACGCGGTCAACGGCATCGGCACCGCGACGATGGTGATGGGGCCCGACGAAGGCCGCGAGTGGCTGCGCGGGCGCGGCATCGACGCGCTCATCGGCGGCCGCGACGGCACGTTGTGGCTGAGTGCCGGCATGCGGCGGCGCACGTCGGCCTGAGGCGATCCGGGCGGCCTGCGGCCGCGTCCGCGCCGCCCGCCAGGCGACTCTCGCCGGCGGCCCGCACGCCTGCCCCCACGCCAGCCCCCACAATGGCCGGATGAACCTCGACCTCTCCGCCTTCTCGCTCGACCACGTCGAAGCACGCGATGAATTCCTGGCCGCCGCGACGAAGCGGCGCGCGGTGCTCACCCACTGGCCGCACCCGCTGACAGGACCGCATGGCGAGGCCCTCTTCGCCGACAGCGCGTGGCTGGGCCCCGAGAACGCGAGCCGCGCGCTGGTCATCATCTCCGGCACGCATGGCGTGGAGGCCTTCGCCGGGTCGGGGCCGCAGATCGCTTTCCTGCGCGGCCCGCTGTCGCAGGCCCTGCCACCCGACACCGGCGTGCTGCTGATCCACGGCATCAATGCCCACGGCTTCGCCTGGCAACGGCGCGTGACCGAGGAGAACGTCGACCTCAACCGCAACTGGATCGACTTCACGCAGCCGCTGCCGGACAACCCCGGCTACACCGAACTGCACGCGCACTACACGCCGGCCTCGCTCGACGAGGCCACGCTCGCGCGCTGCGATGCCGCGATCGCGGCCTACCGCGCGCAGCACGGCGAACATGCCGAGCGCGTCGCCCGCTCGACCGGCCAGTACACGCACCCCGACGGCCTCTTCTTCGGCGGCACCGGTCCCACCTGGGCGCGCCGCACCAGCGAGGCCATTCTTCGGCAGCACCTGTCGCCGCGCACCGGCGGCCGCAGGCAGACCATCGCCATCGTCGACATGCATACCGGGCTCGGGCCGTACGGGTATGGCGAGCCGATCTGCAACCACGCGCCGGGCGGCGAGCGCGTGCGGCGCGCGCGCGACTGGTGGGGCGACAGCGTCACCGAGCCGCTGCTGGGCACGTCGAGCTCGCAGGAGAAGACCGGCCTCACCGAGTTCGGCTACGAGCGCGCGCTGGCGCATGCTGACATCGCCTTCGTCGCGCTGGAGTTCGGCACCTACCCACCGCCGCGCGGCGCCCGCGTGCTGCGCGACGATGCCTGGCTGTGGCGCCACGGCGACCCGCGCGGCCCCGAGGCGGCGGCGATCCGCCAGGCCACGCGCGACCACTTCTTCCCGCCGCACGACGACTGGAAGGAGATGGTGCTGTTCCGCTCCGAGCAGGTCTACCGGCAGGCGCTGGCGGGGCTGGCGCGGGCCTGAAGCCCGCGGCGAAGACCGGCCGGCCGCGCGCCTTCAGGGCCGCGGCGGGTCGGCCAGGCGGAAGCGCCCCTGGTCGATGGTCAGCATCACGACGCCGCGTTCGTCGAAGCCGACGTGGTCGGCACGCGTGTAGTTGACGACGCCGTGCGACAGCACGATCTCGCGCTCGTTCTCCAGCGCGTCACGCAGGGCCTGGCGGAACGCCGCCGTGCCGGGCCTGGCCGCCTTCAGCGCCACCGGCACGATGCGCTGCAGGATCTGCAGCGCATCGTGCGCATGGCCACCGAACTGCGTGCGCGTCATCGGGCCGTGCTTCTGCTCATAGGGCTGCACATAGGCCAGCGCCACCTTCTTCACCGGATGCGTATCGGGCAGCTGCTCGGCCACCAGCATCGGGCCGGCGGGCAGGATCGCGCCGTCCATCCTGCGGCCGGCCACGCGCACCAGGTCGGGCGATCCGGCGCCGTGCGTCTGGTAGATCGGCCCGGTGTAGCCGCGCTCGCGCAGCGCGATGTGCGGCATCGCCGCACCCGTGCCGGCGGCGACGATCAGCACGGCGTCGGGTTTCGCGGCCAGCACCTTCAGCGCCTGCGCGGTGATGCCGGTGTCCGGCGGCGCGAAGCGCTCGCTGGCGACGATCTCCAGCCCCGCCTTCTGCGCCGAGCCCTTGAAGATCTGCGCCCAGGCTTCGCCGTAGGCCTCGTTCCAGCCGAGGAAGGCCACGCGCCGGACCTTGTCGGCCGCCATGCGGCGGGCGAGCACGTCGGCCATCAGCGTGATGGGCTGCGGCAGGTTGAAGGTCCAGTCGCCGGCCCCGCCCGGCCGCGGCACCGGGGCCAGCGCCAGCTGCACGGTCTTCGCCTCGGCCGCCAGCGGCGCCAGCGCCAGCACCGCCGGCACGCCGGAGGAGCCGATCATCAGGTCGGCCTGGCTGTCGACGATGAAGCGCCGCGCGTTGCTGACCGCCTGCGTCGTGTCCGAGGCGTCGTCGAGCACGACGAGGTTCAGCTTCTCGCCCGCGATGCGCTCGGGCCACAGCGCCAGCGAGCTCTTCACCGGAATGCCCAGCGAGGACAAGGGACCGGTCAGCGACAGCGAGACGCCGATGGTGATGTCGGCCCGCGCGGCCGAGGCGCCGAGCATCGCCAGCAGCACCGCGCACGCGCGGCGGCAGAGTGTTGAACGGATGGACATGGATGCTCCTTTCTCAGTGGGCGATCTGCCGCAACCACTGCGCCAGGCCGTTCATCAGCCGCCCGCCGACCGGCGACAGCGCGGTGAAGTGGATGCACGCATGCACGCCCGAGGGCTCGTGCACGTGGGTGACTGCCACGCCGCTGGCGGCGGCCGCCTGCGCCAGCAAGAGGCCTTCGTCGCGCAACGGGTCGTGGCCCAGCGTGGCGATCCAGGTCGGCGGCAGCGCGTTCAGGCGGTCGGCGTGCAGCAGCGCGACTTCCGGGTGGCGCACCAGGGACGCGTCGGTGCCGAGGTAGGCGTCCATGAACCAGGTCATCACCGCGGCCGTCAGGAACTTGCCCTCGCCGTTCTCGACGCGTGAGGGCATCGATTCCTGGTGGTGCAGCGCCGGCGGATAGAGCAGGCCCAGACCGCGCAGCGGCACCTCGCCCGCCACCCGCATCGCTGCCACCGCGGCCAGCTGCGCGCCGGCGCTGTCGCCGGCCACCACCAGCCGGGCCGGATCGGCGCCCAGCTCGGCGGCGTGCGCGGCCACCCAGCGCAGCGCCGCTTCGGCATCGGCCGGCGCCGCGGGAAACGGGTGCTCGGGCGCAAGGCGGTAGTCGACCGCCACCACCAGCATGCCGGCGTCGTGGCACAGGCGGCGGCAGACCGCATCATGCGTCTCGAGGTCGCCGATGACCCAGCCGCCGCCGTGCAGGTAGACCAGCACCGGCAGCGGCGCGGCCGCGTCATTGGCCGGGTAGTAAAGGCGCAGCGGCAGCGTGCCACCCGGCCCCTCGGCCGCGAGGTCCCGCACCATCTTCACCGGCGGCGGCGGCAGGCCGAGCGCGCCGCTCAGATCGCGGTAGACCTGCCGGACCACGTCCACCGGCAGGCTTTCCAGCGGCGGCTGCGACGCGGCCTGGGCCAGGAAGCCGGCCAGCGGCGGGTCGATCTCGCTCGTCATCGGCAGCGGGTCGGGCAGTCGTGCAGTCATCGGGGGGTCTCCATCAGGGGTTGCTCGGTCGGTGTCGCCAGGCGGCTTCGCGCTTGGCCGGTGTCCTCGGCGTGCGGTCCGGCCGCCGGCCGCAGCAGCCAGCGCGCCAGCGCCGGCAGCAGCACCAGCGCGCCGACCATGTTCCAGAGGAACATGAAGGCCAGCAGCACGCCCATGTCGGCCTGGAACTTGATGGGGCTGAAGGCCCAGGTGCCAACGGCCAAAGCGAGCGTGATGCCGGTGAGCATCACCACCCGGCCCGTGAAGCGCAGCGCCTGCGCATAGGCCTCGGCCAGGCTGGCGCCGGCGCGCAGCCGCACCAGCATCACGCTGAGCACGTACAGCGCATAGTCGACGCCGATGCCGACACCCAGCGCGATCACCGGCAGCGTGGCCACCTTGACGCCCATGCCCAGGATCACCATCAGCGCTTCGCACAGGATCGAGGTCAGGACGAGCGGCAGCACCGCCACCAGCACCGCGCGCCAGGAGCGGAAGGTGAGCCAGCACAGCAGCAGCACCGCGCCGTAGACCCACAGCAGCATCTCGCGCATCGCCTTCGCGACGACGATGTTGGTGGCCGCATCGATGCCGGCCGAACCGGCGGCGAGCAGGAAGCGCGACTGCGCGGCCGCGCCGGGCGTGCGCTCGTGCTCGGCGATGAAGGCCTCCACCTCGCCGACCACGCGCGACAGCGTCTCGGCCTTGTGGTCCTGCAGGTAGACCAGCAGCGACAGGAAGGAGCAGCCCTGGTTGAAGAGCTCGCGCGGGGCCCGCGTCTGCACGCCGCCGAGCGCCGCGTCGTTGGGCACCAGCTCGTACCACTTCGGCTGGCCTTCGTTGTAGCCCACCGAGGCCCATTTCGACAGCGCCGCCATCGACTGCGTGGCTTCGACGCCCGGCAGCTGCTGCAGGCGCCACGCCAGCGCGTCGACCCGCGACAGCACGGCGTAGCGCGTGCACTGGTCCTCGGGCGTCGCGACCATCACCGTCAGGATGTCGGCGCTGGCCGCGTAGTGCGCGGCGATGTAAGCGTTGTCGCGGTTGTAGCGGGAGTCGGGCCGCAGCTCGGGCGCACCGGCATCGAGGTCGCCGATGCGCAGTTGCAGGCTGGCGCCGTAGCCGGCCACCGCCAGCACCACGCCGGCGGCGATGGCCGCGCGGGCCGGCCCGGTTTCGGTGAAGCGCGCGATGGCCGCCCAGAGGCCGCGCCGGGACGACTCGCGCGATTCGAGCCGCAGGCTGCGCTGCGCGGCCGCCGGGCTCACGCCCAGCCAGGACAGCAGCACCGGCAGCAGCACGAGGTTGGTGAAGATCAGCACCGCGACGCCGATGCTGGCGATCACCGCAAGGTCCTGGATCACGCGGATCGGGATCAGCGCCAGCACCGCGAAGCCCACGGCGTCGCACAGCAGCGCGGTCAGCCCGGCGACGAACAGGCGCCGGAAGGTGTAGCGCGCCGCCACCACGCGGTGCGTGCCCCGGCCCACGTCCTGCAGGATGCCGTTCATCTTCTGCGCGCCATGGCTCATGCCGATGGCGAAGACGAGGAAGGGCACCAGCACCGAGTAGGGGTCGAGCTCGTGGCCCAGCAGCTTCAGCAGCCCGAACTGCCAGACCACCGCGACCAGCGAGCAGGCCACCACCAGCAGCGTCGAGCGTGCGCAGCGGGTGTAGGCATAGAGCACGCCGCTGGTGATGGCCAGCGCCAGCGCGAAGAAGCCCACCATCTGCCGCAGGCCGTCGATCAGGTCGCCGGCCACCTTGGCGAAGCCGGTGACATGGATCTGCAGGTGCGCGGACTGGTACTTCGTGCGCAGCGCCTCGATGCGGCGCGACAGCTCGCCGTAGTCCAGCGCGGCACCGCTGCGCGGGTCCTTGTCCAGCAGCGGCACGAAGACGATGCTGGACTGGAAGTCAGCCGCGACGATCTGGCCGATCTCGCCCGAGCGCTCGACGTTGGCGCGCACCTCGGCCAGCGCCTCGGGCGAATCGTCGTAGCGGTCGCCGATCACGGTGTTGCCGTCGAGGCCGTCCTCGGTCACCGCGATCCAGCGCGTATTGCTGGTCCACAGCGACTTCATGAACGGCCGGTCGACGCCGGGCAGCAGGAAGACCTCGTCGTTGAGCTGCCGCAGCGTCTCGAGGTAGTCCTTCGTGAAGATGTCGCCCTGGTCGACGGCCACCGCGATGCGCAGCGCATTGCCCTGCCCGCCGAGGTTGGCCCGGTTGGCCAGGTAGTTCGCGATATAGGGATGCGCGGTCGGGATCGTCTTCTCGAAGCTCGCGTTGAGCTTCAGCCCCAGCGCCTGCCAGCCCAGCAGCAGCGTCGCCAGCAGGCAGGCCAGCAGCACCAGCGGCCGGTGGTTGAAGAAGGCGCGTTCGAGCGCCGAGCCCGAGCGGGGGTCGAAGTCGGCCAGGCGGGCGACGACCGGCTGGGCATCGTCGGCGATGTCGTGTTTCAAGCGGGACTCCGTGGTGGGATGCCGGCGGCGGCGTCGCTCAGGACGTCTTCACGCGCTGCAGGCCGCGCAGCCCGGCGACGACGACGTGGCCGTCGTCGCAGGCGGCCAGCGCGGCCGCCGGCAGCGGCCGGGCGGCGGACAGGCGTTCGAAATGGCGGCCATCGTCGCGGCTGGCCAGCAGGTCGCCGTTCTGCGCCAGCAGCAGCAGGCGGCCGTCGGCGCGCTGCACGCCGGCGCCCAGGCTCGCGGGCACGCCGGTCTCCAGCTTCTCCCAGCTGGCGCCGGCGTCGGTCGAGCGGAAGGCGTGGCCGCGCAGGCCGAAGGCGATCAGGCTGCCCGCGCGCATGGCCAGCAGGCCGAAGAAGCTGCCCTTGTAGGGCGAGGCCAGCGGCTCGAAGCTGCCGCCGCCGTCGTCGGAGCGCAGCAGCAGGCCCTGCTCGCCGGCGACGAAGAGCTGCCGGCCCAGCCAGCGCGCGGCGTAGAGGTGCAGGCCCTTCGGGTTGGGCAGCCGCGCGGGCGGCACCGGCTGCCAGCTGGCGCCCTCGTCCCGCGTCTCGGCGGCCAGGCCGTAGGCGCCGACCGCCAGGCCGCGCGGGCCGGCCAGGTCGAGGTCGAAGAAGGCCTTGTCCGGCCCTTCGTCGACCAGGCGCTGCGCGCGCTGCCGGGCCGGCTCGTCCGCGGCGGCCGCCAGCAGGCGCCGGGCCGCGTCGATACCGTGCAATTGCAGCGTCCAGTTCGCGCCGCCATCGCCCGTGCGCAGGATCGTGCCCAGGTGCCCGGTGGCCCAGCCCCGCCGCGCATCGGCGAAGTGCAGCGCGGTCAGGCTGACCTGCACCGGCACGCGCGCCTGGGACCAGCCGGCGCCGTCGTCGTCGCTGAGGCGCACGATGCCGCGTTCGCCCGCCGCCACCAGGCGGCGGCCGGCACGCGCCACCGCCAGCATCGCGGCACCGGCGGCACGCGGCGTGATCAGCGCGGGCGTGCGCAGCACCGCCGGCCCCTCGGCGGCGGCCGGTGCCGCGGCCGTGGTGGCGGTCGTGGCGGCGGCGGTCGTGGCGGCGGCAGGGGCCGCGTGGCCCGCTGCCGGCAGCGCCGCGAGCACCAGCAGCTGGCGGCGTGCGATCACCGCGCGCCCTCGTTGGCCAGTTCCTCGGGGCTGAAGAAGCTGCGCGGCAGCGGCGGCAGCGGCTTGTACTGCACCGGCAGCTCGTTCGAGGCCATGTTCAGGTAGTAGGCGCCGGTCTGCAGGTCGTAGCCGCCCCACAGCATGTTGCCCACCACCGCCGGGATGTCCGGCGCCAGCAGCGTCAGCGTGAAGTTGGTGCGCCAGAGCTCGCCCTTGGCATCCCAGCCGTCGAGCAGCACGATCTGCCAGCTGTCCTCGTCGATGTAGTACTTGCGCTTGGGCACCACGTGGCGCTTGCCGGCGGCAAGCGTCGCCTCCACTTCCCACACCCGGTGCAGCTCCCAGCGCACCAGCGCCGGGTTCAGCGTGTTCGGTGTGACGAGGTCGACCACCTTCGCGGCGGCGGCGCGGTTGTTGTTGTAGGGGATGTAGAGCTCGCGCTTGCCCACCAGCTTCAGGTCGTGCTTGTCGAGCGGGCCGAAGAGCATGAAGGCCTCGTCGAACAGGCCGATGCCGGAGGTCACCGAGTCCGGCGTGTCGTAGGCCACCGAAGGCGCCTTGCGCACGCGGCGCTGGCCGACCAGGTACTGCCACAGGCCACGCGGCTGCGCGCTGGTCAGGCCGTCGTGCGCCAGGATGGCCTCGCCGGCTTTCGAGCCGGGTTCGCTGACGACGAACTTGCCGAGCTGGTAGTAGCCGTCGAACTTGTCGGCGGACGCGTCGGCGTCGTAGTAGGGACGGCGGAAGGTCTGCGTGCCGCCGGAGGCCATCGCGCGCTTGCCGTCGGCGGTCATCACCCACACGCGCACCGGCGCCTGCACCGTGGTGCCGGTCCACGCGAGGCGGTGGTTCAGGATGACCTCGTGGCCGTCCTTGGGGATCGGGAACGGGATGCCGCCGATCGCGCCCTCCACGCCATGGCCGCCGTCCACCGCTTTCGCCTTCGTGGCATTGCGCAGGGTGTTGTCGTAGACGGCCTGCGGCGCCGCGGCGCTGCGCCGCGTGGGGTAGACCTCGAGCCGGAAATCGGGGTGCTTCTTCAGCAGGGCCTTGACGCCGTCGCTCAGGCGCGCGGCATGCGCATCCAGGTTCTTCGCGGTGATCGTGAGCACCGGCTTGTCGGCGGCGAAAGGGTCCGGCCGCGGGTCGCCGGCCTTGTAGCCGGCCGGCGCCTTCGTCAGGCCGCCCTCCCACGCGGGGATGCTGCCGTCCTTGTTGCCGGCGCGTTCGGCGCCCAGCGGGGTCAGCGTGGTCTTGAGGCGGGCGGCTTCGTCGGCCGTCACCGCCGCCGCGGCGCCGGCGGCCCACAGGGCCAGGGTGGCCGCGCTGGCGGCGGCCGTGAACATGAATCGCATCGAAAGACTCCTAACTCGTGAACGGGGTGGCCGTCAGAACGTGCGCGAGACGCTGAACGAGAGGTGGGCGCGGTCGCGCAGCGACTGCGCGAAGCTCAGCTGGCGCGGCGCGCCGGTGCCGGGCGTGAAGTTGCCGGTGAAGGTCTTCTCGTCGCCGAAGTAGCCCGTGTAGGCCAGCGCGAGGTTCCACTCGTTCTGGTACCGGCCCTTCACGCCGACGCTGTAGTCGCCCGCGTCCGACGCGCCGCCGGCGAAGTTGAAGATCGCCGACGAGCGTCCGCCGAAGTTCCACCCCAGGCCGATGGGCACCGACACGTCCAGCCCCGGCAGCACCTGGAAGTACTGCGGCTCGAAGAGCATCCGGAAGGCCCAGGCGCCCTTGGTCGTGTTCGGGTCCAGGCCGCCCAGGCCGACGCTGCTGCCGCCGGGGCCGATCGCGAAGATGTCGCGGGTGATCTTCAGGCGCCGGTTGTAGGCCAGTTCGCCCACCACCGCCCCGCCCTGCCACAGCGCGTTCGGCTGCAGCACGTAGATGCCCGAGGCCTGCAGGTGACCGGTGCGGCCGACCGCGTAGCAGGGCGTGGCGCTGCTGGTGTCGCAGGCCAGGATGGGACCCAGGCCCAGCACCGCGGGGTCGCTGGTCAGCGGCGCGTTGTCGCGCACCGAGGCCTCGACCGCCCAGTTCAGCTGCCCCACCGACGCCGTGGCGCTGGCGCCGACGGTGCGGATGTTGCTGGCATAGGCCAGGTGCACGTTGCCGTTGACGAAGTCGAACACCGGCACCGCCGGCGTCTTGTCGTGGTAGCGGGCGGCGTAGACGCCGAACTCGTAGTCGCCGCCGACGGGGCTGAAGCGCAGCTGCACGCCGCCCTGCCCGCTGTCCCTGGGCCGGAAGTCCTTGCCCTTGTCGTAGCTCAGGGCGATCGGCGAGCCGTCCGGCGCGTTGCCGAAGCCCACCGTGCCGGTGCCGACATAGTCCTGGTTCGAGAAGTAGCTGCCGACGCCGGGGATCTTGCTCGGCCGCCACCGGAGCTGGTAGTACGCCCCCATCGACAGCCCCGGCGCCAGTTGCAGCGAGCCCGACACCTGCTCCACCGGCAGCAGCACTTCCTTGAACTGCCAGCCCGGCACCGAGACGATCTTCGCGACGTCCACCGGCCCCTGGGCGTTGGCGATGCCGTTCTGGCCGAAGAACAGGCTCTCGCCCCACTGCAGCGTGTGCTTGCCCACGCGCAGCGTGCCCTTCATGCCGCCGATCTCGCCCTTGAGGTAGGCGAAGGCGTCCAGCACCTCGCTGCCGCGGCCGTGCTGGCGGCGCGTATCGGGCAGGAATTCGTCCGCGGCCTGGCCGGGGAAGTTGTTCGACGTGGACACCACCGGCCCGAGCGGCTGCCCGCCGGCTAGCAGCGGCGTGCCGCGGTAGTCGCTGCGGCCGAGGTAGAGGCCGTCGTGCCAGGCCGTGCCGGACAGCCGTGCGCCCCAGTGGCGCGCCGACACGTCGAATTCGCCCAGCAGGTCGAAGCGGCGCGAGATCAGGCCCTTGGCGAAGTTGTGGTCGCCGTCGTCCTCGTTGGCGATGCCGGGGTCGGCGGCGACGTCGAGCTTGGTCAGCGCCGGTGACGCGTCTTTCAGGCGGTAGCCTGTGCTGAACTTCGGCGTCAGGTCCAGGCGGACCTTCAGCTCCGGGTCGGGCGTGGGGATCTCGAAGCCGTGGGCGGCGGGGGGCGCGAGCGTGGCAGGCAGCGCGAGCGCTGCAGCCACCGCCAGCGCGTGGCGGCGGAAGGTCATGCTTGTCTCCGGTCGGTCTTGGTATCGATGGGTCACGCGCCCTCGGGGGCGCGGCCCTGCTGTCGCAGTCGGGTCAGACGTAGGTCGAGGCCAGCCCGCCGTCGACCGGCAGGTTGATGCCGCTGACCCAGCGCGCCGCGTCCGAGCACAGGAAGGCCACCACCGGCGCCACCTCGTCGGCGTAGGCCGGGCGCTTCATGCGGTGGGCGTCCTTCTGCACGCGTTCGTCGCCCAGCATCTGCACGAAGTCGCCGAGGATCGGCGTGAACACGGGGCCGGGCGCCACGCAGTTCATGCGCACGCCGCGCTCCAGGAACCAGGTCTGCGACTGCGTGACGCTCCAGACGATCAGCGCTTCCTTGAAGTACTGGTAGCAGCTGGCCTGCGCCACCGGATGCTTCGCGAGCCAGGCGAGGCCGGCCTCGAAATGCGGCGTTTCGGCCAGCGCCTTGTGCAGGTCCAGCCGCTGCGGCCACTCGGCGCCGAGGATGGACGAGATGTTGACGATGCTGCCGCCGGCGGGCAGCCGCTCCAGCATGCGCTGGCACAGGTGGCGCAGGCCCAGGTAGTTCACCCGGGCGACCAGGTCGGCCGGCGCGGTGCCGGGCACGCCGGCGATGTTGCACAGCGCATCGACGCGCTCGGGCAGCTGCTTCACCGCGGCATCGATGGCCGCCTGCTCGGACAGGTCGGCCTTGACGAAGCCGTCCAGCGTCAGCATCGGCTCGTTGCGGTCCATGCCGATCACGCGGGCGCCGGCCAGGCGCATGAGGCGCGCGGTCTCGGCGCCGATGCCGGAGCTGGCGCCGGTGATGACGATGGTCTTGCCTTGGAAGTCCATGAATGTCTCCAGTCGATCGAAAACGCGGGCCTTTCCAGGCAGCCGCCGCGGAACCGGCTCTGCCGGGCCGCTGGCGGCCGCCCCCTCGAGGGGGAAGCGCCGAAGGCGCTTCGGGGGTGGCCGTCAGAAGGGGAAGGCGGGCGGTGCGTCCTTCACCGTCAGCCACTGCCAGGTGGTGAACTGCTCCCAGTCGCCGCGGCCGCCGTGCGAGCTGCCGTTGCCGGCGACGCCGGGGCCGCCGAAGGGGTTGACGGCATCGTCGTTCACCGTCTGGTCGTTCACGTGCACCATGCCGGCCTTCAGTTGCCGGGCCACCGCCAGCGCGCGGCCGACCGATCGTGAGATCACCGCCGCCGCCAGGCCGCCGTGGTGGTCGTTGGCCAGCGCGACGGCCTCGTCGTCGGTGGCGAAGGTGGCGATGTTCAGCACAGGGCCGAAGACTTCCTCGTCGTGGCAGCGCATGCCCGGCTTCACGCCGGACAGCACGGTGGGCTTGTAGAAGAGGCCGTCGTAGCTGCCGCCGGCGAGCAGCCGCGCGCCCGCCTGCACGCTGTCCTGCACCACGGCATGCACGCGGTCGCGCGAGCGTGCGTCGATCAGCGGCCCCAGCGCGACGGGCTGCGTCGCGCCGTTGCCCACCGGTAGGTGCGTGGCCTTGGCGACCAGGCGTTCGGTGAGCACGTCGGCGATCGATTCGTGCACCAGCACGCGGTTGGTCGCCATGCAGATCTGGCCCTGGTGCAGCCAGGCGCCCCAGGCGGCGTTGCTGGCGGCCAGGTCCAGGTCGGCGTCGTCCAGGATCACCAGCGCATTGCTGCCGCCCAGCTCGAGCGAGGTCTTCTTCAGGTGCCGTGCCGCCAGCTCGCCGACGCGCCGGCCCACCGCGGCCGAACCGGTGAACGACACCATCTGCACGTGGGCATCGCCGACCAGCGCCTCGCCGACCTCGGCCCCGCCGGGCAGCACGTGCAGCACGCCGGCGGGCAGGCCGGCGGCCTCGAACAGCTGCGCGATCAGGAAGCCGCCCGAGACGGGCGTGCGCGCATCGGGCTTCACCACCACCGCATTGCCCGCAGCCAGCGCCGGGGCGACGACGCGCAGCGTCAGGATCAGCGGGAAGTTGAAGGGCGAGATCACGCCGACCACGCCGTGCGGCACGCGCCGCGCGATGCTGAGCCGGCCGGGGGTGGACGGCAGCAGCTCGCCCTGCGCCTGCATCGGCATGCCGGCGGCCAGCTGGCAGAAGGCGACGGCCTCGCGGACCTCGTGCTGGCCCTTGGGCAGGATGGCGCCCGATTCGCGGGTGACGAAGAGCGCCAGCTCGTCGAAGTGCTGCTGCAGCAGCGCCGCGGCGCGGTGGAACACCGCGGCGCGCTCGCGCGGCGCCATCGCGGCCCAGGCCGGCTGCGCCGCGGCCGCGGCGGCCGTGGCCGTGGCCACGTCGGCCGGCACCGCGACGCCGGTGCGCACCAGCGGCTCGCCGGTGGCCGGTTCGATCACGTCGGCGGACAGGCTCGCCGCGCGCCAGCCGGTGCTGAAGAGATGTTCGCGCCAGAGCGCGGGATTCAGGAAGGTCGTGCTTGTCACGTCGCGGGTCTCCATCGGATGAATGGCGGGCGCCATCGACCTTCACCATCGCAACGCGCATGCCGCGGGCCGTGCCGGCGGCCGGTTGCGGCGCTGCAGCACGGCGCTACGGACGGTTCCGCCCCGAGGGCGGCACGGGGTCCGGATCAGGACATTCCCGGATGCCGACGTTGCACCGCAACATGAAGCCACTGAAGCTTTTTCAGTTGCGGAAATCAGAAAATCCTGGGCAAACTCGCGGCGAGCATTTCATGAATTGAACAAATATGGCCAAACCGCAACGCATCTCGCTGGCCGAGGTGGCCCGCCGGACCGGCGCCATGCTGCGGCGTGGTGACAGCGCGCACTTCGATCCCGCGGCCGGCCTGCCGCCGACGCTGTCGGACCTGACCGAGTCGCTGTTCTTCTCGCCCGGCGACGGCCGCATCTGGCTCAACGACCAGCGCATGCTGCTGTGGCACAGCTCGGCGATGGGCCACCTGCGCCGCGAGCTGGTCGATGCGCTGGGCCTGGAACGTGCGCGCGGGCTGCTGACGCGTGCCGGCTACGTCAGCGGCGCGCGCGATGCCACGCTGGTGCGCGAGCGCTGGCCGCAGGGTGACGCGGCCGCGGTCTTCATGGCCGGCACGCGGCTGCATGCGCTGGAAGGCATGGTGAAGGTCACGCCGCTGGCCTTCGACTTCGACATCGACCGCGGCTTCTACGAGGGCGAGTTCCTGTGGGAGCACTCCAGCGAGGATGACGAGCACATCGCGGCCTATGGCATCGGCACCGACGCGGCCTGCTGGAGCCAGGTGGGTTATGCCTGCGGCTACGTGACCACGCTGTTCGGCCAGCTGGTGATCTTCCGCGAGGTCGAATGCCGCGCGATGGGCGCGTCCAGTTGCCGCGTGATCGGCCGCCACGCGGCGGCGTGGGGCGACGTCAGCGAGGACATGCGCTACCTGCAGGCGCGCGACTTCCGCAGCCTGGCCGAGGACCTGGCCGCCGAACCCGCGCCGGCGCCGGCGCGGATGGTGGCGGCGGCGGCCGCGAGTGCACAGCCGGCCGATGCCCCGGCCGACCGGCACGAGATCGTCGGCGCCTCGTCGGCCTTCAACGCCGCCTGCCACCAGCTCGACCGCGTCGCGCGCACCCAGGCCACGGTGCTGTTCACCGGCGAGTCCGGCGTCGGCAAGGAAGCCTTCGCGCGGCGCCTGCACCGCATCAGCCGCCGCGCCGAGCGGCCCTTCGTCGCGGTGAACTGCGCCGCCATCCCCGACACGCTGATCGAGGCCGAGCTCTTCGGCGTCGAGCGCGGCGCCTTCACCGGCGCCAGCAACTCGCGACCCGGCCGTTTCGAGCGCGCCGACGGCGGCACGCTCTTCCTCGACGAGATCGCCACGTTGAGCCCTGTCAGCCAGGGCAAGCTGCTGCGCGCGCTGCAGGAAGGCGAGATCGAGCGCATCGGCGGCACCCGCACGCTGACCGTCGATGTACGCGTGGTCGCCGCCACCAACGTCGACCTGCAGGCCGAGGTGCACGCCGGTCGCTTCCGCGAGGACCTGTTCTTCCGGCTCAACGTCTACCCGATGCACCTGCCGCCGCTGCGCGAGCGGCGCGACGACATCCCGCTGCTGATGAACCACTTCCTGCGCCGCGAGTCGGCCCGCCACGGCCGCTCGCCCAGCGGCTTCACGCCGCGCGCGGTGCGCGCGCTGCTGCACTACGCCTTCCCGGGCAACATCCGCGAGCTGCAGAACCTGATCGAACGCGGCGTGATCTCCGCCGACGACGGCGCGCCGATCGACGTGCGCCACCTGTTCCGCCGCGAGCAGCTGTCGGACGAGACGCTGCTGGCCATCGGCGCCGGCGGCGCGCTGATGCCCAGCCCCGACACCGCCGGCGTGAGCAACCTGCTGCAGCACCTGCAGCAGGCGCTGGGCGCCGAGACGCTGGAGCTCACGGCCCTGGAAGACCGGCTGCTGCGCGAGGCGGTGGAAGCCGCCGGCGGCAACCTGTCCGCCGCCGCACGGCGCCTCGGGCTGACGCGCGCGCAGCTGGCCTATCGGCTGGAGAACCGGGCGCCGCCGGCGCAACGCTGAGGGCCGGCCTGCACCGGCGCGCGATCAATAGCGCAGCCGGCCGTCGCTGCCGATGATGGCCAGCTCGACGTAGGCCGAGCCGCGGTGCGATTGCGGCGTGTAGTGCAGCGCGAACTTGCCGAAGGTGATCTCGCCGGCCGATTCGAATGCGGCGACGAGGCGGTCGGTGTCCAGCGCGCGGCCGGCCCGGCGCAGGCCCTCCAGCAGCACGCGCGCGTGCATGTAGCCTTCGAACATCGAGGCCGACGGCGGCGTGCCGACGGCCTGCGCCTCGTGCAGCGCCAGGAACTCGTTGACCGCCGGGTTCGACCGGTTCGCCAGCGACGGCATGATCTGCGCCAGCACGATGCCGCGTGCGGCCGCGCCCAACTCGCGCACGAGCTGGTCGGCCGAAGCGACCGAGAAGCCGTAGACGGTCGGCCGCACGGCGGTGGCCTGCAAGGCCTTGACCAGTCCGGTGAAGGTGCCGCCGGCCGTGCACATCACCACCGCCTGCGGCGCGGCGACCGCCACGGCCCGCGCCGCGGCATCGAGCTCGGGTTGCTTCGGGTCCACGCGCACTTCGGCCGCCAGGCGCAGCCCTGCCGCGTCGGCCGCCTTCTTCACCTCGACGAGCAGCGCCTGGCCGAAGGCATCGTCCTGCGCGAACAGCGCCACCGCGGTGGTGCCCAGCTCGCGCAGCTGCCGCACGATGCGCGCCGCCTCGTCGGCGTAACCCGCGCGGACGTGGAACAGCATGCGCTCGTGCCCCTGGCGCAGGCTGGTGGCCCCGGTGACCGGGCCGAACACGATGACGCCGGCGGCGCGGGCCAGCGGCAGGATGGCCGCGGTGTGCGCGGTGCCGGTGCAGTTGTGGATCAGGAAGACCTGCTCCTGCTCGATCAGCCGCCGCGTGTTCTGCACCGCGCGCTGCACGTCGAAGCCATCGTCCAGCGTCGTGTAGCGGATGCGGCGATCGTGCACGCCGCCGCGTGCATTCGCGGCCTCGAAGCACAGCCGGGAGCCGGCCGCATAGGCCGCCGTCTGCGTGCCGAGCGGGCCGCTCAGCACCAGCGAGGCGCCCAGGTGAAGCGTGTCGCCGGTGACGCCGGCGGACCGTGTGCGTGCAGTGGCCAACAGCAGCGGCAGGGCCGCGAGCACGGCGCGTCGGGTGGTGGGCATGGTCTTCTCCCGTTCGACGAACGCCGCGGCAGCCCCTGGGAAGCCAGTGGCGGGGGCGAACGATTTGACTCAGTCGATGAACTTGTTCAATGACCGTTGCACCCTGCCTACGCACTGCAAGCTGCACGCGATCACGCGTTCATATTGTTATTCTGATTAACGATATCGACGGGAGAGGTCGTGACAAACCCGGAGGCGACCGGGCAGCGCCGTGAACTCGTTCGCGTCGCTGACGCTCGATGCTTCGGGCCGTGCGCTGACGTCGGCCTCAGCCGCCTGGCGCGCGCAACACGGCGGCCTGCGCTTGCGCTGCCGCACTGACCGCATCCTCCACGGCCCGCTCGCACTGCTGCACCGCCTGGTCCTGCGCCTGTACCAGCGCGGCCAGTTGCGCCAGCAGTTCCGCCTGCGCCGCGGGGCCGGCGTCGCCTTCCGCATCGCTTTCGGCCACCAGCGTCGCCGCGGCGCTCGCCGCACGGCCGGCGCCGTGGTGGGCCGCGGCCAGCGCGGGCAGCGCTGCGGCCAGGGCGGCTGTCGCGGCCGCGTGGTCGTCGGCCGCCTGGGCCAGCGCCGCCTCCAGCGCCTTTGGCAGTGCCGCCCCGTGCGCCAGCGCGCGATGGCGCGTCGCGCCTAGCGCCTGAAGGGCGTGGCCCACCGCCTGCAGCGCGGGCTCGGCATCGCAACCCAGCGCCAGCACGGCGGCGCAGCGCATCGGCAAGCCTTTGGCCCAGGGCTCGGCCTGCTTCGCGGCCTGCCGGGCGGCCTGCGCCGCCGGTGCCAGCGCGCGGCCGGCCAGCAGCGCCGCCTGCAGCGCCCGCTGCAGTTGCTGCGCTTCGGCCTGCTGCGCCTGCGCCGCCTCGCTGGCCGCCTGGGCCTGCATGTGAAGGGCGCGGGCCTCTTCTTCGGCCGCCTGCGCGACTGCCGCGGCGGTCGGCCCGACATCGGGCGAGGCGGCGGCCGGCCCGGGCAGCGCACCCAACAGCCCCTGCCAGCCGGCGTGCTCGGCCTCGGCGCGATGCTGCAGCACGGCCTGCTCGTTGCGCTGGTGGCACAGCCGGGCCAGCTCGGCCTGGCTGGCGGCACAACGTTCGGTGGCCAGCTGGCTGGCTGTCTCCAGGGTCTCGGCCAGCCGGCGGGTCTCGGGCTGCGCCAGGCGCACGGCCTCTGCCGCCGTGTGGCCGCGCGGCGAGGCCGCCGCCGCCGCGGTGGCGCCGGCGCTGCGTTCCAGCTCGGCCAGCGCGACGGCGGCCTGCTGGCTGGCCTGCGCGGCGAGCTTCGCGTCGCGCGCCAGTGCCGACCCGAAGTCGTCGGCCTGCAGCAGCATGAACGCGCCCTGCACGGTGCGGTTCAGCGCTTCGGCCGCCTGCGCCGCGGCATGGCTGCTGCGGGCGGCCTCGGCCGCGGCGTGCGTCGCATCGGTGGCGGCGCTGTCCGCGCCCTGGGCCAGCCACTGCTGCAGTTCCAGCCGGCACGCGAAGGCCTGCGCCGTGACACCCAGCGCCCCGAGCCGGGCGGCGAGCGCGGCCAGCGCAGCGCGGTGGCCGGCCTGCGCTTCGATCATCGGATCGAGCCCGGCCAGCACGGCGGTCGCGCGGCGCCTCTGCGCGCCCCAGCCGGCCGCGTTCTCGGCGGCGCCGTGGCGCAGGGCCACCACGGTGGCCGAGGGGGTCGGGTCGGTCGCTTCGGCGGTGTGATTCATGGCCGCATTAGAGACAGCGTGCGCGCCGATGGGCTTGCTGCGCATCAAGCTGCGTCGTCTGGCGGTGCCGATGCCGTGGTGCCGGGCCCGCCCAGGCAGCTGCGCCCGGGGTGCCCACCGCGCATCCGCCCGCGGTGGACAAGGCGCGGCGCAGACCCTAGGGAAAGCCGCAGTGGGAGTCATCGCGTCGTCGCTATTAAATTCGTGCTTCGCACTAATCAATATAGCCATTCCGGAGACCTGCATGCGCCAACGCCTACGATTCGTTCTCGGTGCCACCCTGCTGGCCGCTTCCCAACTGGCCAGCGCCGGCATCGCGCGGGTCGGCATCTCCGACCTGTCGCTGTCGGTCAGCGGCGGCGAGTGGTGGTACTGGCTGCCGCACGACCAGGCCTGGCTGGCGCCCACGGCGGCGACCTCGGCCGCGCTGGAGAACCCGTCGATGGCCGACGGTGCGACCGGCTGGCACGGCGCCGCCTACGATGCCACCGTCGTCGACGCGAGCTCGTTCGCGAAGGCCGGCATCGGCGCGGCCACCGGCGGCGGCAACCTGCTCGACGGCGTGTCCGCGAGCGCCCAGGTGTCGGCGGATGCCGGCCACTCGGGCTGGGCGTTCGCCCAGGTCTTCGACGGCTACATCATGGTCGGCGGCAACGCGACGATCACGCTGTCGACCACGCTGACCGAGCTCTTCGCGGAGGGCGACGTCGCGCAGGCCAATGCCACCATCGAGCTGTGCAGCACCGACTTCACGACCGACGTCTGCGCGCCGCTCAACTACGCCGAGGCCTTCGTCGATGCGACGAGCGGCCCCTACGGCGGGCCGGCGACCTTGTCGGCCAGCTGGACCAATCCGGGCGCGACCGGCTGGGCGCGCCTGCGCATCGGCCTGAGCGCCTCGGCCGAGAGCGATCAGCCGAACGCGGTGCCCGAGCCCGCCAGCCTCGCGATGCTGATGACCGGCCTGGCGATGCTCAGCCTGAGCCGGCGCGGGCGCGGCCGCTGAGCCCGTCCGGCACGCGATGCACGCATCCCCGCCGGCGCCGCCCGGCCGCCGCGGCCGGCGTGCGCTGATCGCCGGCACGGCGGGGCTGCTGTGCGCGGCCGCGGTGCCGGCGCGCGCGCGCAGCGGCGCGGCCTCCGCACCCGAACCGGCACGCGACTTCGGCGCAGCGCCCGTGCTGGCCGCCGACGACGTGCGCGCCTTCCCTGCGGCACCGCCCGGCTTCGACACCGCGCAGGCGGGTGTGCCCGCCGGGCGGATCGAACGTTTCGAACACGACTCACCCGTCACCGGCACGCGCCGCGCGGCCAGCGTCTACCTGCCCCCCGGCCATTCATCCGGCCGCAAGGTCCCGGTGCTGTACCTGCTGCACGGCATCGGCGGCAACCACGACGAGTGGCGCGGCTACGTGCGGGCCCACCACATCCTCGACAACCTGATCGCCGCCGGGCGGGCGCGGCCGATGATCGTCGTGATGCCCAACGGCCGCGCGCAGGCCGATGACCGCGTGCCGCCCGTCGAACGCCTGTTCACGCCCGAGCACGTCGCCGCGTTCGCGCGCTTCGAACCGGAGCTGCTGCAATCGCTGATCCCGGCGATCGAGGCCACCTATGCCGCGGACGGCGACCGCCGCCGGCGCGCGATCGCCGGGCTGTCGATGGGCGGCGGCCAGGCGCTGAACATCGGCCTCGCGCACCTCGACCGCTTCGCCTGGGTCGGCGCCTTCTCACCGGCGCCCAATACGCGGCCGGCGGCGCAGCTGCTGCCGGATGCCGAGGCGGCGCGGCGCCAGCTGGCGCTGCTGTACCTGTCCTGCGGGCGCCAGGACGGCCTGATCCGCGTGCCGCAGGCGCTGCGCCGCGAGCTGCAGCAGCGCGGCGTCCCACACGTGTGGAACGTCGACGAGTACGGGCACGTGCGCGAGAGCTGGGCCGACAACCTCTATCACTTCGCGCAACGCCTGTTCCGCTGAAGCCTTCCGGCCGGCAGCGGCCGCGTGACGCGCACCACGCGGCCGGCCCACCACCCGCTTCGCGGCCAGGCGCCGGACCTGGCCGCTCATCTCAGGCGTCATGCACCGACGGCCCCTTCGCAGGCACCGGCGCGATTCAGTTCGCGGGCTTGGCCCACACCCGCACTTCGCTGATCGTGGCCGGCCGGTCCGGCGTGACGGCCGGAAAGCGGATGCGCAGGAAGCTGGCGGTGGCCGCCTTGTCGAAGAGCCCGATCTCGTGGCTCTTGCGTCCGCCCTTGGCCTCGGCGACCGGGCGCCACTCGGTGCCGTCCCGGCTCACCTCCACAACGAGGTCGGGGCCGCGGTCGTCCGGCATCACCAGCGACAGCCAGTGCAGCGCGTACACGTTCTCCAGGTGAACGAGCCAGAACGCAGACCCGTCTTTCGCCGACGCGCGCCACCCGGTGTGGTCCTGGTTGTCGTTGGCCAGCGGCGCTTCGTGACCGGCCTCGGCGCCGCTGTTGGCCGTCGGCCGGCTGGTGGCGACGTTGATCGGGTCGCCCTCGAGCGCGTTGCGGTTGATGCGCGGCCAGGCGATCACCGGCTGGTCGGGCGCCAGCGGCGAGCGGCCCGGGACGAAGCGGTCCGGCCCCGTCGTATCGATCGTGATGCGCGCCGGCTTCAGGCCGGGCGACGAGGCCTCGATCACCGTGCGGCCCGCGAAGTACGACCGGAACGCGATCGCGGCCTGGCCGTCGCGGATGGCGACCATCGACGGCTTGCTGAAGACGATGCGCCGGCCGGTGGGGAACTTGCCCGGGCCGCTGACGATGCTCAGCGTCACGTCGGGCGAGTTGCTCAGCGCCCTGCCCGCGGCGTCCTGCACGGTGACGACGAGCTGCGCATCGTCTTGCCCCTGCGTGCCGCGGATCAGCGTCTGGCTCGCGGCCAGGTGCAGCTGCGCCGGCTGGCCCTCGACCGGCCATACCGGTGGCGCCACGCCGCGGTAGTGCGCGCGGTACCAGTGGTACTGCCGTTTCGGCAGGCGGAAGTAGTCGACGAAGCCCATCGAGCCGAACTCCACCGAGGCGATCGAGCCATGGTCGAAGGCGCACCACAGCGCTTCGCCCGAGCGCCACGGATAGCGCCACGAGTAAGGCCGCGGGTTCGCCTGCTGGTCGGGCGTGTCGGGCATCAGCCCGAAGCCGGGCTCGTAGTCGCCGGGCCGGTCGACCATCGTCGAGCCGTACTCCGAGACGACCGACGGCACGCCCGGGTTCAGGAACAGCGTGGCGCCGTCGCCGTTGTAGCCGGCGATGTCGCCCAGCTTGTCGATCTCGCCGCGCTGCGCGCCGCCGATGGCCACCGGCCGCGTCGGGTCCAGCGTCTTCATGAACGCGACCTGGCGCTTCAGGAAATCGCGCATCGGCGCCATCGCTTCACCGACGGTGAAGAACGGCTCGTTGCTGGCGCTCCAGACCACGATGGACGGGTGGTTGCGGTGGATGCGGATCATCTCCGCCGCCTGCTGCAGCACGCTGGCCTCGAATCCGGGCCGGTCCGCCGGATCGGGCGGGTAGGCGCTGGACAGCCAGGTGCCGTCGGCGCCGAAGCCGCCGATGCCCCAGAACGGCGCCTCCGACCAGAACAGCAGGCCGAGCTCGTCGGTCGCCTTCGAGAACGCCGGCGAATGCGGGTAGTGCGAGCCGCGGATGAAGTTGAAGCCGGCGTCCTTGACCATCTGCACGTCGCGCCGCGCCGCGCCATCGGTCACGCCGTCGCCCCAGCCGGCCTGGTCCTGGTGCACGTTGGCGCCGATCATGTACAGGGGCTTGCCGTTGAGGAAGAAGCCCTTGTCGGCGGTGAACCGGATCGTGCGGATGCCGAAGGGCGTCTCGAAGCGGTCGACGGGCCGTCCGCCCACGTAGAGCCGGCTCACGAGCTTGTAGAGGATGGGCCGCTCGGGCGACCACAGCTGCGGCCTGGCCAGCTCGGACAGCGTCTGGTCGATGGCGACGGTGCCGGCGGCCGGCACAGTCTGTTCGCTGCGCGCGCCGGCCACGCGCCGGCCGTCCGCATCGAGCACGTCGGAGACCAGCGTCGCCCGGACCTCGGCGGGGCGGTGATTGCGCACTTCCGTCTGCACGCGCACGGTGGCCCGCTGATCGGACACCTGCGGCGTGGTCACGAAGGTGCCGTACCAGGCCACGTGCACGGGATCGGTCATCACCAGCCGCACGTTGCGGTAGATGCCGCCGGAGAACACATGCTCGCCGGCACGCGGCGCCACACGCGCATTCCACAGGTTATTGACGTGCACGGCCACCAGGTTGCGGCCGGGCTTCGCATGGGGCGTGATGTCGATGCTGAAGCCGGTGTAGCCGCCGACGTGGCGGCCGGCCTGCTGGCCGTTGACGTAGACCACCGCGTCCTGGAACACGCCGTCGAACTCGAGCGTGATGCGCCTGGCCAGGGCAGCGGCCGGCAAGTCCAGCTGCCTGCGGTACCAGCCATGGCCGACGTAGAAGCCGGTGCCCAGGAAGTACGGCTCGGAGAACGAGTGCGGCAGGTCCGCGCGCTTCCAGCCGCTGGTGTCGTGGTCCACCGCCTGCGCGCCCACTGGATTGCCGAGCGTGAAGGTCCAGTCGCGGTTGATGAGCTCGCTGCTGCGCGGGGCCGCCAGGGCGGCATTCGCGAGCAGGCCGATGCACAGGGCACTCAGGAAGCCGAGCAGTCTTGTCACGGGATCTTTGGTGGTTCAAGGTGTCGAGGCGCCTGCGGAAGCCTTCACGGCTTCAGCGCGCGTAACGCCGCCCGGCCGATTCCAGCGGCCAGTCGTCGGTGCGCAGTGGGGGCAGCGGCAGGCCGTCACCGCCGACGACATTGGCCTCGCTCGGGTTGTTCACCCAGGCGTAGCGCGCCGCCACCGGCGCGGGCACGGCGGGGCTGCTGAGCACGATGCGGTCGCCGTCGAGGCGGGCTTGCGCCGGCTGCCAGCGCCGGTCGGCGCCGGCCAGGTAGAAGCCGCTCACAGGTTCGCCCGCGCGCGCGGTGCGCAGGCCGCCGGCGGTGTCGCCGAAGCGCAGCCGCAGCGCGCTGCCGCTCACTTCGTGGCCCAGCAGGCGCGGGCCGCCGGCCGGCGCGGCGCGCAGGCCGAGCTCGTGCAGCGCCAGCGCGGCCAGCCGGTGGCCCACGGTGCGCTTGTCGCGCGGGTGGATGTCGACCTCGTCGCCGACGTCGATGGCGGTGGCCATGCCGGTGTGCGGCAGCGCCAGCGCCGCGGCCTGCGACTCGCGCAATTCGGGCCAGCCGCCGGCACCGGGCACGTTGTCGGCCAGCCGCAGAAAGGCGGCGAGCTGCACGAAGAAGAACGGCAGCTTCGCATCGCCGAACTGGCCGCGCCAGTCCTGGATCAGGCGCTTGAAGCCATCGGCGTAGGCGGCCGCGCGGCCGGCATTGGCCTCGCCCTGATACCACAGCACGCCACGCACGGATAGGCCCCCATGCTCCCGCTGGTCGCTGCCCCCCGAGGGGGCGTCCGCCGCTTGGGGCGGCCCGGCGCGGCGTGGCCCGTGCAGCGGCGCGATCAGGCCGTTGTGGGCCAGCGCCGGCGCGTCGTTGGCACTCGGCTGCGCAGGAGCCGCGATCTGCTCGACGCGCGCGCGCCAGGCGCCGGTCAGCGGGACGGCGCCGGCCGCGGTGTCCAGGCGCATCGACGCCGCATCGCCATGGAAGCCGCCGCCGCCGCCCGTGTCGGTAACCCGCACGGCGATCCAGTTGGCACCCGCGCGCAACAGGCCGGCGGGCAGCGCATAGCGGCGCGGCTGCTCCCAGCCGCACTGGCCGCCGACCCGCTGGCCGTTGACCCAGGTCTCGTCGCAGTCGTCCACCTTCGCCAGGTGCAGCTCGGCCGCTCCGGCCGCCTGCGCGGGCGTCAGTTCCACCCGCTTGCGCATCCAGACCACGCCGTCGAGGTTGGGCAGGCCCTGGCCTTCCCACTCGTGCAGCGCCTGCAGCGTCGGCCAGCTGGTGTCGATGTCGGCGGCGGCCGACCAGCCGCCCGGATCGATGCCCTCCAGCGGCAGGCCCGGTTGCCATGCGCCCACGCGGCCGCGCAGGTGCTCGCGCAGCGCCGCACCGAACGCGGCGTTGTCGGCCGGCAGCGCACGCACCGCGGGTGCCAGGTCGGGGTCCTGCAGCGCGGCGTCGCGGCGCACCCAGGTCTCCAGCATCGAGCCGCCCCAGGCGGTGTTGATCAGGCCGATCGGCACGCCCTGCACTGCCTGCATCTGGCGCGCGAAGTGGTAGCCGATGGCACTGAACTGGCCCACCTTGCCGGGCTCGGCCACGACCCAGGGCGCAGGCGCGATCTCCGCCTCGGGCCGCACGCTGGCGCGGTGCGGCACGCGCAGGTGCCGCAGCTGCGGGTTCTGCGGCGTGGTGTTCTCCAGCGCACCGGTGTCGGTCTCGGCGAGCACCCACTCCATGTTGGACTGCCCGCCGAGCAGCCAGACGTCGCCGATCAGCACATCGCGCAGCTCGACGGTCTGGTCGCCAATGACACGCAAGCGGTGCGGCCCGCCGGCCGGCAGCGGTGCGAGCTGAACGCGCCAGCGGCCATCGGCGCCGACGCGGACGCGGGCCTGGCGGCCGCCCAGCGCCACCGTCAGCGTCTGGCCGGGCGTGGCCGTGCCCCACAGGCGCAGCGGGCGGTCGCGCTGCAGCACCATGTGCTCGCCGAACACGGGGGACAGGCGCACTTCGGCTGGCGCCTTGGCGGGCAACACGGCCAGCAGGGCCAGCAACAGGGGCAGGGCGGACTTCTTCATCGGGGTCGGGTTTCTCGCTTCTTCGTGGCCGGGCGTGTTGCCGCGAGGCGCTTGCTTCATCGCTCGTCCGGGCCGAAGCGCAGCGTCAGCGCGCGGCCCTCAACCCGCACGGTCCGGGCCTGTTCGGCCTGCCCGGGCGCGGCCATCAACCGCACGCGCAGCGCGCGCCGGGCCACCATGCCGCGGTAGCGCCCCTGGCGCGCACCGATGTGCAGCGTCTGGCGCGCGTCGTCCCAGCGCAGCGCGGTGGTGGCGCGCTCGCCGCGTTCGTAGGCATAGGTTTCGCCGTCGTCTTCATAGATTGTGAAGTCAGCGTCCGCACCGGGGTAGACGCGGATCTCCCAGGGCGCGTCGGGATGCTGGCCGGTGTGCTCAACCACCGGGCCGAGCGGCACGATCGCGCCGGCGCGCACGAACAGCGGGAACTCGTCCAGCGCGTAGTCGCGCTCAGTGCTGCGGCCGCCGGCGTGGCATTCGCCGGTCCAGAAGTCGAACCAGTCGCAGCCGGCGGGCAGCAGCGTGGCCTGGCGGCGGTCGAGCCGGCGCTGCGCATCCGCCAGCTCGCGCAGCAGGCTCGGGGTGCGCCAGGCCAGGCGCATCACGCGGCCGCCGCCGTCCTGGAAGAAGTCCACCCGCAGCTCCAGCGTCTGGCCCTCGCGCAGCGTCAGGCGGTGGCCGCCGAAGCGGGCGCCGCCGACGGCCCACTCGTCGACGACGAGCCGGCCGTCCAGCCACACCCGAAAGCCGTCATCACCCTCGACGCCGATCTCGTGCTCGCCGCTCTCGGCGGCGGTGATCGTGCCGGTCCAGCGCGCCGAGAAGCGATTCAGGCTGGCGAGGCCGGGCGGCAGGCTGCCCAGCGGCGGGTCGGACCAGTGGTGGGCGATCACCGTGTCGACGGTGCGGCTGGCGGGCTTCTCGAAGTTCATGCCCTCGAAATACGCCAGCGCGAGGCCGCGCTGGCCGTCGGGCGTGCGCAGCTGCGTCGCCGGCACCGTGGGCGGCGGCGGGTGCACCGGGTGGAACATCGGCCGCGTGATCGGCTGCACCAGGAACGCCGGGCCGAACATGTAAGTGTCGTCCACCCGGCGCAACGGCAGCTGGTCGGGAAAGTCCATCGCCAGCCCGCGCATCATCGTGTAGCCCTGCTGCGTGCTGCGCCAGGCCAGGCTGTAGAGGTAGGGCAGCAGCCGGTAGCGCAGCTGCGCGGCGCGCAGCAGCGAGCCGTACAGCGCCGGGTCCAGCGTCTTGAACAGATAGGGTTCGCGGTCGATCGAGGTACCGTGGATGCGGTAGACCGGGTTGAAGATGCCGAACTGGTTCCAGCGGGCGTAGAGCTCGCGGTACGCCGGGTTGCGCTGCCCATCCGGGAAGTTGACGAAGAAGCCGCCGGTGTCCTGCGTCCAGTACGGCAGGCCGGCCATCGACACGTTCAGGCCGCCGGCGATCTGCGCGCGCAGCGTGGCCCAGGACGCCGTGGTATCGCCGGACCACGGCATCGCGGCATAACGCTGCTGGCCGGCCCAGGCCGAGCGGGTGAGCGTGAACACGCGCCGGCCGCCGAGGTCCGCGGCGGCCCGCTGGCCTTCGTAGACGCCGCGCGTCGTCACCAGGCTGTAGACGTTGAGGTAGCGGGTGGAATCGCCGAGCGCGGTGCGGCCCAGCCGCTTGATGTCGGCCTCGACCTCGCGCGGGTCGTGCGCGGCGCCGCCCACTTCCACCTCGGTGCCGTCCATCCACAGCGCATCGACGCCGACGTCGAGCAGGCCCTGCTTGAGGTGCTTGAAGTAGATGCGGCGGCCCTCGGCGCTGAAAGCGTCGTAGATGCGCGCGCGCCTGGAGATCCAGTGCAGCGGCTCGAAGCGCAGCCCGTGCGCATCGAGCTCGCGCGCCAACGCGGTGTCGTTGCCCACCGAGGGCCAGATCGAGGCCATCAGCTTGACCTTGAGCGGGCCGTGCAGTTCGCGCGTCATCGCGGCGGGGTCGGGAAAGCGCTCGGCGTCCCAGACCATGCCGCTCCACCGGCCGTCCCATTCGCGGCCGTTCGGGCCGTCCTTCTCGCCGCCCCAGTACTGCCAGTCCTGCACGATGTAGTCCAGCGGGAAGCGGTCGGCGCGGAAGCGCCGCACCACGTCCAGCAGCTGCTGCTGGGTCTGGTAGCGCTCCTTGCTCATGAACAGGCCGAAGGCCGCCTTCGGGAACATCGGCGCCGCGCCGCTGAGCTGGCGACAACCCGCGATCACCGCGTCCATGTCACTTCCGGCCACCAGGTAGTAGTCGGCGCCGGCCGGCGCGCTCTCGACCTCGAAGCGCATGCCGTCGGGCCGGTCGCTGAAGCGCATCTTCGAGTACACGTCCCACAGCAGGCCCCAGCGGCGGGTGGAGACCAGGAACGGCACCACGATGCCGATGTTGGTCTGCACCATCAGCACGTCGCGGCCGCGGTAGTCCATGTGCGGCTCGTCGTACTGGCCCAGGCCGTACAGCGATTCGTCGGGCGTCAGCGTGAAGGTCTGCGTCAGCGCGTAGCTCGGGCCGCCGGCGATCTCGACGCGCTGCAGCTCGGTCGGCGCCTGGGCGCGCTCGCGGGTCAGCAGGCGGCCGCCGGCGCCGAAGAAGGCCAGCGCGCCGCTGCGCTTGTCCACCGTCACGCGCACGCCGGGTCCGGCGATGTCCAGCGTGTCGGCGCTGTCGCTCACCTCGAAGGCGACGGGCTTCGGCCGCGCCACCACCACCAGGCTGGGCTGGGTGGTGTGGGCCACGCCCAGGTGGGCGGCCACGCGCACCAGGCCGGCGCCGTAGAACAGCACGCTCTTGGTCAGGTCGCCGGTGCGGAACTGCACCCCCTCGGCCACGCGCCGCCAGGCGAAACCGTCCGGCGCGGCGTCCATGCGCAGGGCCTGCAGCTGCCCGGCGCCATCCAGCGCGGAGGGCAGCGCCGTGGCCGCGCCGGCCGGCAAGCCGAGCGCGCCGGCCGAGGCCCCTGCCAGCGCGCCAAGGAAGTCGCGGCGCTTCAATTCGATCGGGTTCATCATCAGGTCGGGTCGTTCTTCAACGGCATCGGACCGCAGCGCACCAGGCGCGCCCCATGCGGCGGCACGATGAGCTGGCGGGTGCCGGGACTCAAGTCGGCACGCGCCCAGCAGTCGCGGCGCGCGTCGGGCAGCCACGCAGGCAGCGGCGCGCTCCAAGGCGTGTCACCGGTGTTCATCCACGCGGCCCAGTGGCCCTGCGGGCCGCTGCAGAGGAAGCGATGGCCCTGGTGCGTGCTGTGCCATTCGCGCGTGCCGGGCACGCGCAGCAGCGCCAGCACCTCGGGGTTGCTCACCAAGCGCAGCGTCCAGTCGTCGAGCCGGCGCAGGTCGTTGCCCAGGATGAGCGGGCTGCGCGCGCAGGTCCACGCGGTGAGCATCAGCACCTGCTCGTCGCGGGTGAAGCGGGTGTCGCGCTCGCCACGAGTGGGCGCATCGCCGTCGTGGTTTCGCAGGCCGATCCTGCCCACCGGCAGCATGTCGGCATCAGGCCAGGCGCCGGGGCGTGCGTGCGGCGCCCACTTCACCAGGTTCGCCAGGTTGTCGCGCAGCTGCGGCCAGGTGTCCCAGAAGTCGTTGCACACGCGCCACTGGTTGGCGTGGGCCTGCAGATGCGCCGCCTGCTCCAGCAGCGCCGGGCCGGGCGACAGGCTCAGCACCATCGGCCGGCCGGTGGCATCGATGGCCCGTCGGATCAGCGCCACCTCTTTAGCGTGATAGGACGGTGCGGCGATGTCGTCGACCTTGACGAAGTCGACGCCCCATTCGGCGAGCTGCGCGAACCAGGCGCGGTACCAGTCGAACGCACCCGGGTGCTCCGGGTTGACGCCGCACATGTCGGTGTTCCAGGCGCAGGTGGAGCCGGGGTTGGCCACCTCGTGGCAGCGGTACGCGCTGCCGGCGATGGGCAGTTCCAGCCCCACCGCCTGCCGCGGAATGCCGCGCATCAGGTGCACGCCGAAGCGCAGGCCCAGGCGATGCACCTGCGCGGCCAGCGGTGCGAAGCCGCGGCCGCCGGCGGCGCTGGGAAACCGGTTGGGCGCCGGCTGCGGGCGGCCATGCGCGTCGAGCACCAGCGGCGCGAAGGGCCGGTACCACGACGACGTGGCGCCCGCCTCGTACCACTGGATGTCGACGGTGGCGATGTCGTAGCCGGAGGGCAGCAAGCGCTCGGCGAGGATGCGCGCGTTGTCCAGGTACTCGGCTTCGGTGACGCTGGCGCCGAAGGCATCCCAGCTGTTCCAGCCCATCGGCGGCGTCGGCGCCCAGGCATGGAAAGGCAGCCCCGGCTCGGCTGCGGCCGGGGCCGACACTCCGATGGCCGCCGCCGCGGGCAGGCCGGCCACCGCGGCGAGCCCGCCGCCGACCACGGCGCGCACGAAGCCGCGACGGCCGGGTTCGTCAGGCGGGCTGGCAGCGCAGGCGGTGTGCATCGGCGATTCGGCGCAAGGCCTGTCCCGGATCACGGGGCGGGCCGGGCGGCCGTTCCCGGCAGCGGCTCCAGCACCACGGCGGCGCCGCCGGTGGGTGCCAGGCGCAGCGTCAGCACGTCGCCGCGCTTCACGGTTCGCACGCTGCGCCGCAGCTCGCGCGCGACCTCGCCGTCTTCCCATGCGGTGGCCCGGTACGGCCCCGGGGGCAGGAAGTCCAGCGGCACGCGCTGCGTGCACGCCTCGTCGGAAGTCGTCGCGCCGACGTACCAGGCCTCGCCCGCGCGCCGCGCCAGCACGATGTCGCGCCCCGGCTCGCCCTGCAGGAAGCGCGTCTCGTCCCAGGCCGTCGGCACGCGGCGGATGAAGTCGAAGCCCGGTTCGCCGCGGTAGGCGGCGGGATCGTCGGAGACCATCTGCAGCGGGCTGTCGTAGACCACGAACATCGCCAGCGCCTGGCCGCGCGTGGTCTGCGTCTGCGGCATCACCGCGCGCACCTCGAAGGCCTGCGGCGCGACGTTGCGGAAGCCGCCGGGCGTGTAGTCCATCGGCCCGACCAGCATGCGCGTGTACGGCAGCATCAGGTTGTGCTGCGGCGTGATGCGCCTGTCCATCTTGTTCCACTCGGCGCCGAGCACGCCTTCCTGCGTGATGTAGTTCGGGAACGTGCGCTGCAGACCGGCGGGCACATAGGCGCCGTGCATGTCCAGCAGCAGCCGGCGCTTCGCGGTGGCCTCGGCCACGCGCTGGTAGAAGGAGACCATCTCCTGGTCGTCGCGGTTCATGAAGTCGACCTTGATGCCCCGGATGCCCCAGCGCGCGTAGGTATCGAGCACCTCGTCCAGACGCGGCGCCAGGTGTTCCCAGTGCACCCACAGCAGCAGGCCCACGCCCTTGTCGGCCGCGTAGCGCACCAGCGCCGGCATGTCGATGCCGTCGGCGGCGCGGGTGATGTCGGTGGTCGGCAGCGGGTCGCAGCAGGGCCCAGCACCGAAGGACCAGCCCGCGTCGATCAGGTGATAGGAGAAGCCGGACTCGGCCGCGAAGTCGATGAAGCGCTTGTACGCGGCCACGTCGGGCTTCACGCCTTCGAGCGGGCCCGACCACCAGTCCCACGAGGTCTTGCCGGGCTTGACCCAGCCGAAGTCGCCGTAGTCGCCCGGCTTCGGCGGCGGGTTCAGGTTGCCGACGAGGTGCGACTCGATCAGCGCGCCGGCGCGGTCGGCCATCATCACGGCGCGCCAGGCCGTCTGCAGGCCGCGCGACGAGACGACGGCCGGGCCCGGGCGCTGCGGCACGGCCGACAGCTGCACCCGCAGCGCGGCCCCGTCGCGCCGGAACGACGCGCCGGTGTAGCCCTCCAGGTGCGCCTGGGTGATCGCGTAATGGGTGCGACCCGACGGCGTCGCGCAGACCACCGGCACGTCGTAGGCCGTGTCGGGCTTGAGCTGCGAGACGCGCAGGCGCTCGAACGGCCGCTCGTGCGCGCCGTCGACCGGCGTGACGAGGCAGCTCGGGTCGCCCGCCGGCACGAAGGCCGTGCGTTCGCCGCGCAGCTTCACCGGTGCCACGTCTTCCAGGCGATAGCGGAACGCGATGCCGTCGTCATACGCGCGGACGTCGATCAACAGGCGCCGCCCGCCCCCGGTCTCGCGGAACGCGAGCGTCGCGCCGCGGTAGTGGTCGCGTGCGCTGGAGGCCTTCGTCGCGACGAGCGGGACCCTGCGGTCGACGGTGGTGTCCTCGCGCGACTCCAGCGCCAACGTGCCCCAGGCCGGCGCACCGTCCAGCTCCAGGCCCAGCGGCGAGGCGGCGATCACGGGTTCGCCGCGCCGCGTCGCGGAGAAGCTGCTGCCGTCGTCGGCGATGCGCAGCGTGGTGCGGCCGTCGGGCGACAAGATCACCTGGTCCGCGGCGTGCGCCGTGGCCAGGGTCAGCGCCCACCAGGCGCAGGTCGTGAAGAACGTGTGGCGAAACATGCAGGTCCTGCTCAGGCGACTTGCCAGTAGAGGCTGTAGCGCTCATGCGCGATGTGGTGGAAGGGCGCCAGCTCGATCTCGCGGCCCGGCGGGCCGGTGCGGAAGCGCAGCGGCGCCGCGGCGGGCCGCAGCAAGTCCTGCAACGGGCGGCCGCCCAGCGCGAGCCGCGGCAAGGCCGTGTCGGACTTCAGCACCGCGCCGTAGAGGTACTCGCTGTCGATGATGTCGTTGCCGGGCCGCAGGCCTTCGCGGCCCAGGCGCGCGGCCAGCACCAGCGGCCCCAGCGTCACGGCGGCGATGTCGCTGGCGCCGGGCAGCGGCTGCAGCGCGAGCCGCATCGGCAGCGCGACCTCGATCACGTCGCCCGGCCGCCATTGACGGTCGAGCTCGACGTAGCGGCCGGGCTCGGTGCTCGTCATCAGCGGACGGCCGTTCAGCTGGACGGTCAGCCGTGCGCACCACGCGGGATGGCGCAGGCGCAGCGCGAAGCGCGTGGGCGCACGCGCATCGATCTGCAGCCGCGTGCCGGCCTGCTCCGGAAAGTTCGTCGTCTGGCGCAGGCGCACGCCCTTCGCGGCCCAGTCGAGCGTGGAGGCGACGAACAGGTTGACGTAGAGCGCGTCGCCATCGTCGGCGTCGTGGAAGTAGATCGAATCGCCGAGCTTGGCGAAGCTCTCCATGCCGGTGCCGGTGCAGCACCAGAACGAGCGCTCAGGCGTGCCGTACAGCTTGGGATAGCCGGGGCGCGTGGCCTGGAAGTAGGTGACGAGGCCGGTGTCAGGGTCCTGCGAGGCCAGGATGCCGTTGAACAGCGCGCGCTCGCAGTAGTCGGCATGCGCCGCGGAGGGCGCGGCGGCGAAGAGCGCCCGCGTCAGGCGCAGCATGTTGTAGGTGCAGCAGGTCTCCATCGTCTTCGCCGAGCCGATGTGCCGGCGCGCCTCGGCAGGCGGGAAGAAGTGCTCGCCGTCACCGTGGCCGCCGGTGGCGAACGAGCGCTCGTGCACGACCCGGCCCCAGAAGTAATGCGCGGCCCTCGCGTAGCGCTGCTCGCCGGTGGCTTCGGCCAGGCGCTGGAAGCCGATCACCTTGGGGATCTGCGTATTGGCGTGCAGCCCGTCCAGCGGATCGCGGCCGTCGGCCAGCGGCTCGAGCAGCATGCGGTGATCGAAGCGCCGTGCCAGGCTGAGGTAGCGCGCGTCGCCGGTGAGGGCCTGCAGGTCGGCCAGCACCTCGCCCATGCCGCCGAACTCGATGCCCAGCATCTGCTGGAAGCGGTCGTCGTCGATGCCTTGGGTCGCGTCCACCATCCAGTCGGCCAGCCGCCGCAGCACGGGCAAGGCGCGCGCATGGGCGGCATGCACATGGGCGTCGAGCAGGCCTGCCATGATCTTGTGCATCGTGTACCACGGCACGCCGGTCACCGGCCGGCCGGCGATCGCGTTGCGCAGCTGCGTGTCGCCGTCGGGAAATGCGCAGACCAGGCCGCTGCCCGCGGCCTGCTGGCAGGCGTGCAGCTCGTCCACGACGTGGCCCACGCGCCGGTGGAACACCGCCCGGGCCGTGGCGGCCCCCATCATCGAGCAGGCGCTCAGGTAGTGGCCCAGCGTGTGGCCCGGGCACAGGTCCCTGGATTCCCAACCGCCATAACGCGCGGCCCGGGGCTCGAGCCCGGCGTTGCGGCGAAAGCCGTGCAGCAGGCGGTCGGCGTTGAGCGACAGCAGGTAGCGGGCGCCGAGCGCCTGCGCGCGGCGGAACGGGCCGGCGAGCAGCCGCACGTCGGCCAGCGCGAAGGGCCGCGCCGCGCGGCCCGCTGCGACAGGCGTTGCCCGGGCCGACAGCGCCGGCGCCAGCCCGGCGCCGGCCAGCAGGACCTGGCGCCTGCGCATGCCCGTCATGGCCGCGGCGTGATGCGCGCCATGATGACGCCGTGCGGGGCCACCGTGCCACCGAAGCGGCCGCGCACGTTCTTCGAGACCTTCTTGCTCCACAGGTCCAGGACGTCGGCCTTCAGCGCGGCGGGCAGGTTGAGCTGGTCCCAGCTCACCGTCATCTCGGCCGGCGCCTTGCCGCGGTTGAACAGCACCACCGCCTGCTCGCCGCCCAACAGCTGCCGGGCCCAGATCTCGATATCGCCCTGCTTCCAGATGCGGCGCGCCTGCTGGCCCAGCGGGTCCTGGTCGACGGTGATGACGTCGGCGTTGGTCAGGATGCGCCGCGTCTCCGCGTCCATTTTCGACAGGTCGTTGCCGGCGATCAGCGGCGCCGCCAGCATGGCCCACAGCGAGAAGTGCGACTCGTACTCGGTGCTCGTCATGCCGCCGTTGCCGACCTCCAGCATGTCGGGGTCGTTCCACGCGTTGGGGCCGGAATGGCGCCAGCGCTCGGCCTGCAGGTCGAGGATGTTGGTCATGCCGATCGACCAGTCCTTCTTGCCTTCCCACGCGTCGAAGATGTCGCCGGTGGTGCGCCACAGGTGGCCGACCTGCTGTGCCCAGCGCTCGGGCTGGTTGACGCCCCATTCGCAGATCGACAGCACGATGTCGCGGCCCGATTCGCGCAGCGCCTTCGCCATGATCGTGTACGCGGCCTCGGCGTTGCGGGTGCCGGTGTGGCACCAGTCGTACTTCAGGTAGTCGACGCCCCACTTCGCGTACTGCCGCGCGTCCTGGAACTCGTGGCCGGCGCTGCCCGGGCGGCCGCCGCAGGTCAGCGCGCCGGCATCGGAATAAAGGCCGAACTTCAGCCCCTTCGAATGCACGTAGTCCGCCAGCGCCTTGATGCCGCCGGGAAAGCGCTCGGGATCGGCCACGATGTTGCCGTCGGCATCGCGGCTCTTCTGCCAGCAGTCGTCGATGACGATGTAGCGGTAGCCGGCGTCCTTCATGCCGGAGGCGGCCATCGCATCGGCCTGCTGGCGCACCAGCGCTTCGTTGATGTTGCAGCCGAACTTGTTCCACGAGTTCCAGCCCATCGGCGGCGTGGGTGCGAGCAGCGGCTTCGGGGTGTCGAGCTTCAGTGTCTCGTGCCCGAAGGCCGGCGCCGCGAAGGCGGCGAGCAGGACCACGGGCGCGACGAGCAAGGTGCGGGACAAGCTGACGGTACTGATGCGGCGGCGTAGGGCAGATGCGAGCATGGGAAGCGATGGACTGGGTGGGGGGCGCCCGATGGCGCGCAGAGGCGGACTCGCCACGCTGGCGCCCTCGGGCCTTCAGGCGCGCGCGATGCGCAACGCGCTCACATGGCGGCTCGGCAGGCGTTCCGGCACGTCGACCTCCAGCGCCTGGCCGCTCTGGCGAAACGGCAGCGGCCCGGCCCCGAGCAGCTCGACGCGGCGCACCGGACGCGGGTCATGGGCGCTGCCCTGGCGCAGCGACGCGATCTTCACCGTCCCCCGGGGCTCGCCCAGGGTGAGCGCGTACAGCACGTCGCCCCGGGTGGTGAAGCGGATGTCCTGCGGCGTGTAGGCCGTGTTCTCCTGGAAGGCGCCGCTGGTGGCCTCGGTCGGACCTTCGCCGTGGATCTTCCACGGCCGCGTGCCGTGAATCGCCTCGGCGTTGACCTTCATCCACGCGGCCATCTCCGTCATCAAGTGGTCCGATTCGGGCGTCAAGGTCCCGTCGGCCCGCTGGACCACGTTGAGCAGCATGTTGCCGTTCTTGCTGACGATGTCGCACAGCATCGTCAGCACCTGGGCCGGCGTCTTGTAGTGGTCGTGCTCGGAGTGGAACCAGTCGCCGTTGGACGTGTCGGTCTGCCACGGCAGCGGGTTGATGCCGTCGAGCACGCCGCGTTCGACGTCCTGCGCGCCGACCTCGCGGATGAAATCCCCGGACCCCAGCGCCTTGTGGTTGTAGACCGCCTGCATCTGGCCGTGCCGGCGCACCGAGGTGTTGTACAGGTGGGCCACCACCGCCCGCCCGACCGCACCGAACGGGATGCCGCCGTCGGAGTACAGCAGGTCCGGCTGGTGGCTGTCGATCAGGTCGACGATGCGGCGGTACCAGATCTCGTGGAACTTCGGGTTCGTGGTGTACCAGTCGCCGCCGCGGTTCAGGAACGGGGTGTCGTGCGGCGCGTGGTACAGGTCGGCGTTCTCCGGCTTCGCACCGTCGTAGTCCACGCCCAGCTTGGGCCAGAACTGGTCGCACTGGTGGCTGGTCCACCACCAGTTGTGGCTGGCGCCCAGGTGCTCCGAGACGCCGAAGCGAAGCCCGCGCCTGCGCGCGGCGCGCGCCCAGTCGCCCACCACGTCGCGCATCGGTCCGACCTGCGTGGCATTCCAGCGGTGGTGCCTGGACGCCCACAGGTCGAAGTTGTCGTGGTGCACGCCCATCGAGACGAAGTACTTGGCGCCGGCCGCGACGTAGCGGTCCATCAGCGCCTCGGGCTCGAAGCGCTCGGCCTTCCACCGCTTGATGATGTCCTTGTAGCCGACCTCCGACGGGTGGCCGTAGGTCTTCAGGTGGTGCTCGTAGTGCGGGTGGCCGGGCACGTACATGAAGCGGGCGTACCAGTCGCCGCGGCTGGGCACGGCCTGCGGCCCCCAGTGCGACCAGATGCCCAGCTTGGCATCGCGGTACCACGCCGGGATGGCCGGCTGGCGCAGCGAATCGACAGCGGGGGTGAAGGGCCCGGATGCCAGCGGCGGCGGCGCATACGGCGCGGGTGCGCCGGGCGCGCAGCCTTGCGCCTGCGCGACGCGCGCGGCGCCCAGGCCGGCGGCCGCCAGCAACGGCGTGCTCAGGAAAGTGCGTTTGCTCAGGCCGGACATGGTGTTCCCGCTCACTTGGCGCTGTCGACGAGCACCTTGAGCAGGTCCGGCAGCTTGTGCGCGCCGGTGACGCGGTCGATCATCTCGCCGGTGTCCCACCACATCGGCACCAGGCCGCGCTGCGACATCGAGCGCGTGACGTACTCGGCCCAGGCCTTGCGGTACGGCGCCATGCCCGGGTAGTTCGGCTTCAGGTAGGCGCCGTATTCGCCGACGATCACCGGCACGCCCTGGTCGACGAAGCGGGCCTTCATCTTGTCGAACTGCGCATCGACCCAAGGCTCGTCGGCCCAGGTTTCGGTGGGGTTGGTGGCGGTGGCGCCCCATTGCCACATCGTGCCGTCACCGTTGATCGTGAAGTTGTACGGGTCGTAGTAGTGCACCTCGAAGAACAGCCGGTTGGCGATCGTGTCCGTGGGCAGCACCGCGCGGTCGAACGAGGTGTCGATGTTCGTGAAGTAGCCCTGCACGACGAGGTGGCGCTTGGCGTTGTTGCCGCCGGTGGCACGCACGGCGTTCACGAAGACCTGGTGGTAGCCGTTCTGCACGTCCGTCCACTCCTGCTGCGGCGGCACGCCCCAGGGCGCGTTCTGCTTGCCGACCTCGTTGAGGCTGGCGAACAGCAGGTAGTCGTCATGGTGCTTGAAGTGCTCGGCGATCTGCGTCCACAGCTTGGCGAAGCGGGCGTTGTTCGCCGGCTGCTGGTCGTAGGTGACGTTGTCGAGCCAGCCGCCCTCGTGGTGCAGGTTGATCATCACGTACAGGCCGGCGTTGCGCGCGTACTTCACCACCTCGGCCACGCGCGCCATCCACTGCGGGTGGATGTTGTCGTTGGCATCGACGTGCGTGGTCCAGGTGACCGGGATGCGCACGCTCTTGAAGCCGGCGGCCTTCACGCCGTTCAGCAGCGCCTGGTTGATCGGCGGGTTGCCCCAGGAGGTTTCGTTCGGCGTCGCGTCCAGCGAGTTGCCGACGTTCCAGCCCGGCGACATCAGCTTGGACAGCTGCAGGCTCGTGAGGTCGCGCATCACGCCGGCGACGGCGACGTTGAAGGTCAGCGCGGTCTTTGCGCCGCAGCTGTTGGTGTAGACGACGTTGGCCTTGCAGGCGGCCGCGGGCTTGATCGTCTGCAGGCGTGCCGAGCCGGTGGTGCCGCAGCCGCTCCATGACCACGACCCGCCCGACGCGGGTTGCGGGCCGAGCACGGCGCTCGATCCGATGGGCAGCACCGGCGCATCGGTCTGCGCCCAGACGCCGCCGACCTGGGCCAGCGGCGTGACCGCGGTGGGCAGGCAGGCCGAGCCGCGCGTGGCCGTGGCCGCACCGGAGTTGTAGCTGCCGGCGTTGGTGACGAAGCGCACCCAGTACCAGTACGGCGTGCCGGTGGCCGCGCTGGGATCGGTGAAGCTGGTGGCCGACGCCGGCAGCACGGCGATGCGGCTGCGGCCGACCGGATTCGCATCGGTGTCGCGGTAGACCTCGAGCGACTTGATGGTGCCGCTGGCCGTCCAGCCAAGCTGGATGTTGTCGGCCAGGCCGTTGGCGATCAGGCACACGCTGGCGCCGCCGCCGCTGCCGCAGCTTTGCGCCTGCGCCGCGGGTGCGGCGAGGAAGGCGGCGCCGAGCATCAGGCCCGCAAGCAAGGTTCTCATGGTCGACCTTTCGTGGTGGAAGGCGCCCGGTCCCGGTTGTCTCCGCCGGATGCGGGCGTGGTGGCGAGGGGATGTCAGCGCGCGGACGGCACGCTGACGACGACGATGGATTTCGGCGGCAGGTCCAGCGCCAGGCCCTGGGCGCCGGCGCGGGCGTTGTAGGGCGCGGGCACCACGGCCTGCGGATGGGCGACGGTGTTGTGCGCGTCGATGGCCGCGGCGGTCAGCACCCGCCCCTGCGCGCTGCCCTTCAGGTTGGTGGCCACGCGGGCCGCGCGTTGCGGGTCGAGGTTCACCAGCGCCAGCAGCGTGCTGCCGTCCGCGGCGCGGGCGACGCTGGCCTCCACCGCGGGCAGTTCGACGTCGCCGGTGCGGAAGGTCGGCGCCTGCAGGGTGGCCTGCAGCGGCGTCGCGCCCTTGAACGGCCGGTACAGGTCGAACGCGTGGTAGGTCGGCGTCAGCACCGAACGCGGCCCCTCGGTGAGCACCAGCGCCTGCAGCACGTTGACCATCTGCGCGATGTTGGCCATCTTCACCCGATCGGTGTGGCGGTGGAAGACGTGGAACGACAGCGCGGCCACCATCGCGTCGCGCAGCGAGTTCTGCTGCCACAGCGCGCTCGCGCCCGCGGGCGTGTCGTACCAGGTGCCCCACTCGTCGACGTAGAGCGCCACGCGCTTCTTGTCGTCGCGCTTGTCCATCACGCGGGAGACGGCGGCGATGCGCCCTTCGATGCCGAGCGCCGACTTCAGCGTCTTCGCCCACTGCTGCGCATCGAATCCGGTCGCGTCGCCCTTCTTCGACCAGTCGCCGGGCATCGTGTAGTAATGCAGGGTCAGCGCGTCCAGGTGCGGGCCGGAGCGGTCCATCAGCACGTCGATCAGCTGGTCGTTGCCCTGCCCGTCGCCGGAGGCCACGCGCACGACGTCGCGCAGGAAGGTGGCGTACTGGTTGTGCAGGTCGGCCTGGTACTCGCCGCGCATGTTGCCGCCGCAGCCCCAGCTCTCGTTGCCGACGCCGACGTACTTCACCTTCCACGGCTTGTCGCGGCCGTTGCGGCGACGCTCCTCGGCCAGCGCGGTCCTGCCGCCTTCGGTCATGTACTCGAGCCAGTGGCTCATCGCGCGCGGCGGCATCGAGCCCATGTTGGCGGCGATGTAGACCTCCGAGCCGATCTGCTCGGCCAGGTCCATGAACTCGTGCGTGCCGACGCGGTTGTCCTCGGTGCCGCCCCACCAGCGGTTCAGGCGCACAGGGCGCTTCGTGGGGTCGCCGATGCCGTCGCGCCAGTCGTAGTCGTCGGCGAAGCAGCCGCCGGGCCAGCGCATCACCGGCACGCCGACCTGGCGCAGCGCGGCAACGACGTCGTTGCGCCAGCCGCGGGTATTGGGAATCGGCGATTCAGGCCCCACCCACAGGCCTTCGTAGACGCCGCGGCCGGCATGCTCGACGAAGTGGCCGTAGATCGTGGGTTCGATGCGCGGGCCGGCCGGCTCGGCGCCGACGGTCAGGCGCGCGGGCACGGGCTCGGCGGCGCTCACCCCGGACAACATCGTCATGGCGATGACGGCCGCAACCGCAACGTTCTTGCCTGCCTCGAGGCACCGGTGGGACATCGATCGTTCCTTGAACTCGGAGTGGGTGGCTGGACGCAACGCCTGCAGCGGGACGTTCGCTCGGCGCAGGAACCACGCGCGCCTCCGTGGCGCGCTTGTCGAATGTTAGTTCGGTCGCCGAAGCAATGAACTTCGGGCAAACACCAGATCACGCAGCGAATCGCCGCCGCGTCAGGCGCCGAGGCCGCGGTAGGCGAAGCGTGTCAGGCGCACGTCGCCCTGCCCCGCCGCGATCAACGCGATGCGCAGGCTGAGGAAGCCGCCGAAGACGTTCTGGTGGAAGCCGGACACCTCCATCTGCCACGGGTGCCGGACCCACGGGCCGTCGCCGGCCGCGTGGTGGAAGGTGACGATGTGCTCGCGGTTGCTCACCTTCAGGCGGTGGCGCCGGCCGCTCGCCGCCTGCCGCATCCAGGCCTGCTCCTGGCCGTACTGCCAGGTGCGCAGCTGCCCTTCGCCGATGCCGATGCCGACGAAGCCGCGGGCGTCGTAGAAGAGCGCCAGGCCGCCCACCGCCTGGCCGCTCACTTCGAAGTCCAGCTCGGCCTCGTAGCTGCGCTCGCCCACCAGGCAGGTCAGCGGCGAGCAGTCGGCCGGGCCGCTGCCCTTGCCGCGCAGCGTCAGACCGTCGGCACCGGGGCGGGCACGCGCGAGCTCGTCCGCCGCGGCATCGAAGAAGCTCCACTGCAGGCCGAGGCGGCTGCCGCGGAAGTCGTCCGACAGCGCCAGGCCCGCGGGCCCCGCCTGGCCGCCGCGCGGCTTGCGCAGGGGCCGGTCGAGCGTGCCGCCCCTGGCCCGCAGCCAGCCGTCGGCCGTCCACTCGACGGGCTCCAGCAGCGTCTGCCGGCCCAGCGTGCGAAAGCCGTTCTCGTAGCCGTGGTAGACCATCCACCAGTCGCCGGCCGGGCCTTCGACGACGCTGGCATGGCCACGCGACCACCAGGGCTCGCCGGCACTTCGCGTGCGCACGATCGGGTTGAACGGGCAGTCCTGCCACGGCCCGTGGACCGATCGCGCACGCGCGACGGTGACCATGTGGCTGGTCGGCGGCCCGCTGGTGCCGCCGACCGCAGAGATCATGTAGAACCAGTCGCCCCGGCGCAGCAGCTTCGGCCCCTCGGGCGCGAACATCTCGACCTCCCAGTCGGGCGGGTACTGCCACGGGGTGTGCGCGTGCTCGAGCGCGCCGACGGTGGACAGGCCGTCGTCGGCGAGGCCGACGCGGCGGAAGCCGTTGACGAACAGGTGGCGCCTGCCGTCCTCGCCGACGACGTGGCCGGGGTCGATGCAGCCGTCCAGGCCGAGGTCGATCGGCTCGCTCCAGGGGCCGCGGATGTTGTCCGCATGCACGACGAAGGTCGCCGTGCGGTTCGGCTGCAACACCGGGATGTAGAGGAAGTAGCGGCCGCCGTGCTTGACCAGGTCCATCGCCCAGACGGTGCCGATGGGCTTGTTCAGCGCGGCGGTGATCGGCGTCCAGTTCACCAGGTCGCGCGAGTGCCAGATCACGGCGCCCGGCGTCGACTGGAACGACGAGAACGTCATGTAGTAGTCGGCGCCGTCCTTCAGGATCGTCGGGTCCGGGTGGTCGCCGGGCACGATCGGATTGACGAAGCGGCCGTCGCCGAGGTCCGCGCGGCGCTGGCCTTCGATGCCGCGGCCGAAGCGCGGCGCCGCGGCGCACGCCGCCGCGGCCGGCGCGGCGGCCGTTGCCGGCCCCCCGGCCGTGCCGGCCGTGCCGGCCGCGCCGGCAAGTGCGGCCTTCATCGCGCGGCGCCGCGCGCTGGACGGCAGCGTCGTGCGATCGCTCATGCCGCAGCCTTGAAGTCATCCGCGGTCAAGCGGCCCTGGCCGCGTGCATCCAGCGTCATGCCGAGCCGCTGGCCGCGGTAGCGCAGCGCCACCGCCGCCCGCGCCGGGCCGCGCAGTTGCAGCCGGTGAAGCTGCCCGCCGCGCCAGTCGACATCGAGCTCGAGCCCGCCGTGCGCCCGCACGCCGTGCAGCCGGCCCTGCGGCCAGGCGCGTGGCAGCGCGGGCAGCAGGTGCACCTCGCCGCCCCAGGATTGCACGATCATCTCCAGGATGCCCGCCGCGCCGCCGAAGTTGCCGTCGATCTGGAACGGCGGGTGCGCGTCGAACATGTTCGGGTAGGTGCGCCGCGGCCCCAGCAGGCCCTGCAGGATCTTGTAGGCGCGCTCGCCGTCGCCCAGCCGCGCCCACAGCGCCAGCCGCCACGCGGTCGCCCAGCCGGTGCTCTCGTCGCCGCGCGCGTTCAACGTGACGCGCGCCGCCTGCGCCAGCGCGGGCGTGTCGCGCACGTTGACCTGGCCGCTGGGGTAGACCGCGTACAGGTGCGAGACATGGCGGTGCTGCTGATCGGCCGCGATCGCGTCCCAGTCGTCCAGCCATTCCTGCAGCTGGCCCTGCGCGCCGATGCGGTCGGCCGGCAGGCGCGCGCGCGCCTGGCGCAGGGCCTCGGCGAACGGAGGGTCGGCGTCGCCCAGCGTGGACTGCGCCTCGAGCGTCGCGTCGAACAGGTCGCGCAGGATCTGGCTGTCCATCGCCGGGCCGGCGCACAGCGCGACCTGGGGGTGATGCTCGTTCTCGGGCGAGATCGACGGCGACGTGACGAGGCCGCGGCCCTTCGGGTCCTCGATCAGCGTGTCGAGGAAGAACAGCGAGGCGCCCTTCAGCAGCGGCGCCAGCCGGCGCAGCAGCGCGGGGTCGGGCTGGTAGCGGCAGGCCTCCCAGAGTGTCGTGCACAGCCACGCGCCGCCGGTGGGCCACATGCCCCACAGCGGGCCGTCGATTGGCGCGGTGGCGCGCCACAGGTCGGTGTTGTGGTGCGCGACCCAGCCGCGCGCGCCGTAGCTGTCGCGCGCGGTGCGCGCGCCGGTGACCGCGAGGTCCTCGACCATCTTCAGCAGCGGCTCGACGCACTCGAAGAGGTTCGCCGGCCCGGCGGGCCAGTAGTTCATCTCGGTGTTGATGTTGATCGTGTACTTGCCTTCCCAGGGCGGGTGCAGCACCTCGTTCCACACCCCCTGCAGGTTGGCCGGCTGGCTGCCCGGCCGCGAGCAGGACAGCAGAAGATAACGCGCATACTGCACGTACAGCGCCGCCAGCGCCGCATCGGCCGCGCGCGGCACCCCGGTGATGCGGGCGTGCGTGGGCTTCGCGTCGGCCTCGTGGCCGCCGAGGTCGATGTGCAGGCGGCGGAACAGCGCGCGGTGGCTGCGCACGTGGTCGATGCGCAGCTTGTCGTACGGCTTGAGCGCCGCCGCGGCGGTGCGCCGGCGCACGGCGGCCACGGGGTCGCCGCTCACATCCCGGTAGTTGACGTAGCTGGTCTCGCCCGCGATCACCAGCATCAGCCGACGCGCGCCGCGCACGCGCAGCCGATCGCCGGCGGCCTCGATGCGCCCGTCGCCGACCGCCTGCACGCGCAGCGCGTAGCGCAGCTGGCCGGGGATGCCGAAGGCCGCGACGTTGCGGCCCTCGACCAGCAGCGCGTCGCGGCCGTCGGCGCGGATCGCCAGCGTCGGCGGGCGCTTCCCGGCCTCGAGCGACTCGCGGTGATGCCACGGCGCGCCGACGTAGACGACGCCGTGTGCATCGTGCCTGGTGTCGCCGAAGCCGCCGTAGGGCTGGTAGTCGGCGTGGCGGTAGCCGAGGTCGAGGTCGATCGTGCCCTCGCCCTCGATCTCCAGGCGCATCACCGCCACCTGGTCGGGCACGCTGCAGAAGACTTCGCGCCGATGGCGCCCACCGCCGTCGATGAAGGTCGTGACGGCGACGGCGCTGTCGAGGTCGAGGCTGCGGCGCAGTCGGGCCGCGCCGGTGACGCCGGGAAAGTCCAGCAGCAGGTCGCCGGCGCTGCTGAAGGGCATCTGCTTCAGGGGCTTGCCCATCAGCGCCGCCGACACCAGCTCGTTGGCCTCGCTCCACTTGGCCTGCGCGATCAGCTGGCGCACCCGGGGCAGCGCCTCGCGGAAGGCGGGGTTGTCCTGCACATAGGGGCCGCCGCCGTAGAGCGTGTCGATGTTGAGCTGCAGCCGCTCCTGCGCGGGGCGGCCGAAGACCATCGCGCCGAGGCGCGCGTTGCCCACCGGCAGCGCCTCGATCCAGGGGCCGGCGGGCTGGTCGTACCAGAGGCTCAGCGCGTCGTCGCCGAGGCGCGCGGCGCCGCTGGCCGCCAGGGCCGGCAGCGCCGACAGCAGCGTGCTGCCGAGCGCCGCCGTGGCCACGAAGCCGCGGCGGGTCGTCTCGAAGGGGTTCATCGTGGTCATGTCGTCGTTCAGCGATCGCCGACCATCACGCCGCGGCAGCCGGTGCCGAGGTAGACGCGGCCGAACTGGCGGGCATCGCCGGTGATCCAGTTGACGGCGCCGAACTGGTGGGTGGCGTCGGAGATCCGGACCCAGCTCGCCGCCTTGTCGTCGGAGCGCCAGAGGCCGTAGAGGCCGTTCACGCTGCCGGCCAGGAAGAGCGCCGGGTAGGCCTGGCCCGGCGCCGGCGCGCCGTAGCCGACGGCGACGGCCAGGTCGACGCCGGCCACCTTGACCGGCGCCGCGCCGGGGCCGTCGAAGTGCCTGAGCCCGGTGGGCGTGGCCAGCCAGAGGTCGCGCCGCTTCCCGCCGGGCACCGACAGCAGCCGGTGCTGCGCGGCCCACGGCGGCAGCTTGTCGAGCCCGCTGGCGGTCGCGCTGAAGGTCTTGCCGCCATCGGTGCTCTCGAGCAGCCGGCCTTCGGCGACGTCGTAGGTGTAGAAGGCGCCGTCGACGGCGCGATCGGCCACCGGGCGCGGGAAGTCGGCACTGAAGCCGGCGCCCGCCAGCGGGTAGCCGCCGGACGCGTGCCAGCTGCGACCGCCGTCGGCCGAATGGAACGCCCGCGCGCCGGCAGGCACCCACACCATCGAGGTCGCCTTCGCCGAGATCGCGATGAGGCCGTTGTCGTCCTGGGCCGTCCCCGCCGGCCGCGCGGCCATCGCCGCCCAGGTGATGCCGTTGTCGCGCGACAGGTAGGCGCCGCCCTGGTTCCAGCTGCGGTAGCTGGCGTAGACGACGACGTCCGGCTCGAGCTCGGCGACGTCGACGCTCAGGCCGCTGACGTGCGAGGGGAAGTGGCCGCTGTTGTCGCTGAAGTCGTTGCTGCCGTAGCGGATGCCGCCGACGTCGCCCATCGTCGCCAGCACCTGCGCGCCCTTGCGCGGCGACACCAGGCTGGTGATGCAGGTTTCCTCCAGTCCGTCGACGCCGGGCAGCCAGTCGAGCGCGGTGGCCTTCAGGTTCGTGGTCTCCCAGATGCCGCCGCCGGTGTTGAACATCGCGTGGCCGTCGTCGAAGGGATCGATCGCGACATCGGTCATCCAGTGGCCGAGCCGGCCGTTCGCCAGCGTGCCGCCTTCGCTGGCGGTGATCCAGGCGTGGCGCGGCGCCGTGCGCGTGCTGCGCGCCGCCAGCGCGGTCCAGGTCAGGCCGCCATCGGTGGAGCGGTAGACGTCGTCGCCGATGGCCCAGCGATCGAGCGTGGCGACGACGACGAGCTGCGGATGGCTCGCGCTCACCGCGATGCCGCCGTAGCCGAACGCGATGCCCGCGGGGTTGGGAACGGACGGCGTGATATTGCGCCAGGTGAGCGTGCGCGTATCGAGCTTCCAGACCGCGCCGTCGGTGACGCCGTTGGGCCCCAGCCCGTTGCCGTAGCTGAGGTAGAGCTGGCCGTCGCCGGCGAGCGTGCCCTGCAGCGGCATCAGGCCGCCGGGCCCGCCGGGCACCGCGCTCCAGGTGGTGCCGGCATCGGTGGAGCGGTACAGGCTCGGACCGCTGGTCGTCGCGACGCCGGCGTAGCCCACCGGCGTCGGCGCGCCCGCGCGGCCGCTCGAACGGTCGAAGACGACGAAGGTGGTGGCCCGGGGCGCGAAGCCGGGCACCGGCGCCCAGCTGGCGCCGCCGTCGCTCGATCGGTAGAGCCCGTCCTGGAAGGTGCCCAGCAACAGCACCGAGCCGAGGTGGGGGTCGACCACCAGGCGTTCACCGGTGCCGCGGCCATCGCTGTTGCCGCCCATCTTGAGGGTCAGCGGCGTGCGCTGCCAGGTGCGGCCGCGGTCCGACGAGCGGAAGATGGTCGCCGCGCGGCCCCAGTCGGGCAGGTACATGCCGGTGGCGATGACCACCTTGTTGCCATCGTTGGGGTCCAGCGCGACCGAGGCGATGCCCTGCGAGTCGGCGTCGTCGCGGCCGAAGTGATCGTTCAGCGGCACCCAGGTCGTCGAGCCGGGATCGCGGCGGTACAGGCCGCCGACGTCGGTGCGGGCATAGGCCAGGCCCTGCACCGCGGGGTGGAACTCGATGCCGCTGACATAGCCGCCGCCGCCCCAGCGGGCGTTGGTCCAGCGCATCGGCCGCGTGCCGGTGTCGGCGGCGACGACGACGCTGAGCTCGCGGCTGTCGCTCTGGCTGCCGTCGCTGGCGGTGACGGTGAGCTCATAGGCGTTCGCGGCGGCGGGCGCGGTCTTGAAGCGCAGCGCGCCGCTGGTGGCATCGATCGTGAACAGCGCCGCGTCGCGGCCCGAGATCGCGTAGGTGACGGACTGGCCGTCGGCATCGGCGGCGCGGGCGGTGTAGACGGTGCCGGTGGCGCCGACCCACGCCGAGGCCATCGTGCCGGAGCTCAGCACCGGGGCGGCGTTGTTGGGCGCCGGCGGCGGTGGCGTCGGTGCCGAAGGCGCCGGGGGCGGCGCGGGCGGCGCGCCGGTGGTGCCCCCGCCCCCGCCGCCCCCGCAGCCCGCGAGCGCCATCAGCGTGGCCAGCGCGGCCAGCGTCGCGCCGCGGCGCATCGCCGTGGCGCGCCGTCGATCGGTGGGGCCGCTCATACCGTGCCGCGCCGCGCTTCGAGCTGCAGGCGGATCTCGTGCACACGCGCCTCGTCGAGCTTGAAGCGCGAGACGAGGAACAGCGCGATCAACAGGCCGATCACCGGCACGCCGGACATCAGCAGCCGCATCACCAGGATGACGTTCTCGTCCTGCGGCCCCTGGATCTGCGAATCGAAGCCGGTGAACTGCAGGATCCAGCCCGAGGCGCCGCTGCCGAGCGCCATGCCGGCGCGCGAGATCCACGACTGGCAGGCGGAGAACGAGCCCTCGCGGCGCTGTTCCGTCTGCAGCTCGTCGTGGTCGACCACGTCGGCGAGCATCGAACCGTAGATGGTCCAGAAGCCGGCCCCGGTGAAGGCCACGAAGCCCGAGGCGAAGAGCTGCAGGAACGGCAGCTCGGGGTTGTAGAACCACCAGTCGCCGATGAAGGCGGCAATGGCGCCGCTCAGCACCGCCATCATGCCGGCGCGCTTGCCCAGGCGCTTGGCGATGGCGCCGAAGAAGAAGATGCCGGCGAAGCCGAACGCCATGCCCGACAGGCCCATCGCCGAGTTCCAGCGTCCGCCCAGCGCCAGGTCGCCCTTGCAGACGTAGTAGACGGTGAGGTAGAAGCCCAGCGTGCCGACCATAGCGGTGGCCATGCCGTAAGCCATCATCGCGGACAGCAGGGTGCGGAAGGGCCTGTTGCGCAACGTGCGGTACAGCGTGTCGCGGAACGGCACTTTCGCGGTCTGGGTGATGACGACCTTCTCGTAGTAGCGCTCGCGCACCAGCAGGAACATCGCCAGCGACACCGCCACCATGATCGCGCCGAGGATCGACGTGTAGACCTGCGCGCCCTGCAGCACGTCGGGCTTGCCGTCGGGGCCGTTGAAGATCGACAGCGTCGCGAACTGCACGGCCACGAACAGCCCCAGCTCCGGCAGCTTCTGGATCGCGTTCTTGACCTGGAACACCACGGTGCGCTCGTGGTAGTCGGGCGTCATTTCCGCGCCCAGGCTGACCCAGGGCATGTTGAAGCAGCTCATCACCGGCGCGTAGATCAGCAGCGACACCAGCATGAAGGTGAAGTACTGCATCTCGGTCCAGCCGCGGCCGACCGCGAACAGCAGCGGCAGCCCCACGCCGGCCAGCACGCCGCCCACCAGCATGAACGGGCGCCGCCGGCCCCAGCGCGTGCGGGCGTTGTCGGACAGCCAGCCGAACATGGCGTCGGACGCGGCGTCCATCAGCGTCTTGAGCATCATCGCCGTCGAGATCAGCCCGGGCGCCACGCCGAGGAAGATGTTGAAGACCGAATAGGCGAACGACGAGTAGAGCCAGTGCCCCCACATGTCGAGGAAGGAGCCCAGGCCGTAGCCGACCTTCTGGCTCACGGGGACCTTGTCGGTGCGGGCGGTGGCGGGCATCAGCATCTTGGCGGTCTCAGGCAATCGTCAGGGAATGGGCGCGCGGCGCGGCGAGCGTGGCGCCGGGAACGAGCTCGGTGGGCAGGACGATGTTCTTCGGGCGGCGCGACGTCGCGGCGCGCGACCGGGCATCGATGCACTCGACCAGCACCTCGACGGCGCGGCGTCCCAGGTCGCGCAGCGGCTGGCGCACCGTGGCCAGGCGGGCCGCGCGCGCGAGCAGGCTGTCGTCGAAACCGATCACCGACACATCGGCCGGCATCCGCAGGCCGCGGGCCAGCAAGGCATCGATGCAGCCCAGCGCGGCGGCATCGCTGACGGCGAAGATCACCTCGGGCCACTCGTCGCCGCAGTGCCGCCGCAGCCAGGCCTCCAGCGCGCGGCGGCAGTCCTCGGCGCCGAAGCCGGCGCGCAGCACGTGGTCCGGCGGCGGCAGGAAGCCCGCGGCCGCGTGCGCGCGCCGGTAGCCTTGCACACGCCGCTCGGCCCCGAGCGCCCCCTCGGGGCCGGCCACGTGCAGGATGCGCCGATGGCCGCGCTGGATCAGGCGGCTGACCATCTCGAAGGCGCCGGCCTCATCGTCGGACTCGAGGTTGACCACGCCGGGAATCGCGTGGTTCGCATGCACCGAGACCACCGGCGTGCGCTCGGGCAGCCAGTCGGCGGCGTCGGGCGGCAGCAGCGGCGCCAGCATCACCAGCCCGTCGATGCGGCCGTCGCAGAAGGCGGGAATGCGCTCGCGCGCGTCGTCCCAGCTGCCGAGCGGGAACACGGTGGTGGCCTGCCCGGCCGCCGCGGCGCCGCGGACGATGCCGTTGAAGACTTCCAGGAAGTACGGGTTCGGTTCGTTGCCGACCAGCGTGGCGGCCACGCCGAGCGTGTTCATGCGCCGATGCGCCGGCGCGGCGGCGTGGGACTTGCGGGGCTTCAGGACCGTGGCCACGTCTTTCACGGCCTAGACGATGCGGCGCGTGTGGATCACGTCGGCGTAGTAGCGCGCGGACAGCTTGGGCGTGCGCACCTGCGTCTCGAAGTCGCAGTGCACGATGCCGAAGCGGCGCTCGTAGCCGTCCTCCCACTCGAAGTTGTCGATGAAGGACCACAGGAAGTAGCCGTCCACCGGCACGCCGTCGGCGATCGCGCGGTGCATCTCGCGCAGGTGGCCGCGCAGGTAGTCGCGGCGGTGCAGGTCGATCACTTCGCCGTCGATCACCGGTTCGTGGTTGTAGCCGCAGCCGTTCTCGGTGATGTAGATCGAGCGGTGGCCGTAGAGCGCATGGCACATGCGCGGCGCCCAGTACATCGCCTGCGGCACGAGGTTCAGCCACGGGCTGTCGGCACGCGGGTAGTGCGCCGGCAGGGCCAGCGCCTCGTAACGCGCGCCGTCGCGGCCGGCGCGCACGTAGGTGGCGGTGTAGACGTTCAGGCCGAGGAAGTCGGTGGGCAGGCTGATCAGGTCGAAGTCGCCGGTTGCCACCCTCGGCGCGGCGTCGCCGACACGCTCGAGGTAGGCCATCGAGTAGCCGCCGCGGTGGATCGCGCCGAGGATGTGCGCGTTCTTGTCCTCGAACCAGGCCTCGGCGGCGGCGATGTCGGCGGGGGTCTCGGTGACCGGCACGCTGACGTCGCAGTTGTCGGTCAGGCCCACGCGCGCCTGCGGCCCGCCGAACTCGCGCACCGCGCGCACCGCATGGCCGTGCGCGAGCAGCGCGTGGTGGATGGTCTGGTTGACGACCGCGTCGCTCTCGCGCCGGCCCGGCGCCTTGTTGCCCACGCCGTAGGCCAGCCACGTGAAGCAGCGGATCTCGTTCAGCGTGATCCAGTGCCGCACGTCGCCGGAGAAAGCCTTGACGACGGTGTCCGCATAACGCGCGAAAGCCTCGACCGTGGCCCGCGCGGTCCAGCCGCCGCGGTCTTCCAGCGCCTGCGGCAGGTCCCAGTGGAACAGCGTGACCCACGGCGTGATGCCATGGCGCGCCATGCTGGCGAAGACGCGGCGGTAGAAGTCGAGGCCGGCCTGGTTCACCGCGCCGTCGCCATCGGGGAAGATGCGCGGCCAGGCGATCGACAGCCGGTAGTGCCGGATGCCGAGCGAGGCCATCAGCGCGAAGTCCTCGTCGAAGCGGTGGTAGTGGTCGCAGGCGACGTCGAGCGTGTCGCCGCCGGCCACCTTGCCCGGCTGGCGGGCGAAGGTGTCCCAGATCGAAGGGCCCTTGCCGTCCTCGAAGGCGGCGCCCTCGATCTGCGCGGCCGCGGCGGCGGCGCCGAAGACGAAGGTGGACGGAAACGGCGAGGCGTAGGTCAGCGGATTCATCAGGGTCGGTTCAGCAGCGGGGTCAGCACCGGGTCCATGGCGGCCTGCCACAGGGCATATCCCTTCGGCGACAGGTGCAGCAGGTCGGGCATCACGTCCTTGGAGAGTGTCCCGTCGGGTTGCGTCAGCACCTGGCCGATGTCCAGGAAGTGCACGTCGCGGCCGTCGGCCAGGCCGCGGATGTGCTCGTTGATGCGCTCGTTGAGGCGGCGCAGGGGGCCGGTGGGCTGTTCCTCGCGCGGGAACACCGCCAGCAGCAGCACCTGGGCCGCGGGCAGGCGGCGCCGGATCTCCTCGACCAGTCGGCGGATGCCGGCGGCGGTGGTCTCGGGGTTTTCGGCGCGGTGGCCGGTGTTGTTGGTGCCGATCATCAGCACCACCGCCCGCGGCGCCAGGCCGTCGAGCGCTCCGTGCTGCAGGCGCCACAGCACGTTCTCGGTGCGGTCGCCGCCGAAGCCGAGGTTCAGCGCGTTGTGACGCGCGAAGTGGCGGGCCCAGACCTCGCGGCCTTCGTTCTCCCAGCCCTGCGTGATCGAGTCGCCGATGAAGACGAGCTGCGGCGCCTGGCCGGCGGCGATCGCGTCGCGCGCCTCGCGCTTCTTCTGCTCGTGGCGCGGCAGCCACCAGTCGAGCGACCAGGATTCGGCCAGCATCGCCGGCGTGGTGGATTCGGTGCGGTAGTCCGCGCAGGTCATCGTCGCGGTCGCGGCGGCGCGGGACAGGCGGACATTGGCGACGCTGACGCGGCCGGTGCCACCGCCTTCGAGCGCAAAGGGCAGGCTCACGCGCGAGAAGTCGCCCCCGTCACGCTGGAAGCACGCCAGCGGCAGCGACACGCGCTGCCAGCCCTTGCCGGCGATCGCGCGCGCCGGCTCCAGCAGCGAGACGCTGCGCTCGCAGCCCTCGCCACAGGCCACCTTCACGCGCAGGCCGCCGGCGGCCAGGTCGTCGACATGCAGGTCCATCGTCAGCATGCCGCCGGCGTAGGGGCGCAGGTCCAGCGGCGTGCGGCTCTCCACGCGCAGCGTCGACATCCAGACGTCCTTCCACTCCAGCGACAGCGCCGTGCGCCGGTCGGCCGGACCGAGTGCCGCGCCGCCCACGTAGGCGCCGTTGCTGCCGGCGGGCACCGTGGCGCTGGCACCGGCCAGCTCCGGGCGCGTCTCCCAGTGCCCGACCGCGCTGCCGGCGAGCTCGACACGGTGCTCCCAGTGGCCGACGACGGTGCGCCAGGCGTTCGCCGGGGCGGGCAGCAGGACGAGGTCATCGGCCTGCGCGCCGGCGGTGCCGGCCCAGGCGACGAGGGCGGCGGTCAGCAGCGTGTTCGTGCGGATCGTGGCCATGGCTCAGTAGCGTCCCATCGTCACCTTCAGGACCACCGGGTTCCCGGTGAAGTTCAGGCCCCAGTCGACCTGGTCGCCGTTCCAGCGCCGCTCCATCTGCCAGCGGCCGCGCTCGTCGAAGCGGCCCTGCTCGGCGCTGACGAGCTGCGCCCGGCCGCTGCCCTCGGCATCGTCGAGCCGCACGCGCGCGAACTGGCCGACGAGCACGAACTCGTCGTCGGCGATCTGCGCGATGGCGACGCCGCCGTTGAGCTGCTTCGCATGCGGCGGCAGCTCCTTCGCGTTGCCAGGCCACTCGCGCTCGCCGAACATCCACTGGTCGAACGTCACGTGGGCCTTCCAGCCCTTCATCGCGATGGTCTGGTCGGCCAGGTCGTCGCCCTTGGCGGCGCCGTGGGTTCGGCCCTCGAAGGCCCAGCGCGCCCACAGGCGCTGCATCGGCGCGAAGGCGGCGTAGATGCGCGCGAAGGGCTCGACCATCGCCTTGTCGCTGTTCTTCGCGCCGAGCGGGAAGTTGGCGTAGTCGAAGTAGTCGATGCCAAAGGGCGCGACGCCGATCGCGCCGCGGCCGAGGATCTGGTAGACATAACGCGCGTAAGGCGCGGCATTGCCGAGCTCGGGCACGAACAGCGCGTTGTCCGGCCGCTGGAACCGGTCCAGGTGCGCGCCGACCTTGGCCGACTCGACGTGGTAGATGTCGGGGCCGACGACGTCGATGCTGGGCGCAGCGGCCTTGTAGATGTCGATCACGTCGTAGGTCGGCCCGCCGCTGGCGAAGTTCGATTTCCACGGTGCGATCGGCTCCAGCGGATCGCGCAGCGCGTTGTTGACGTACATCGGCAGGTCGTACACCGCCCGGCCCGCGCGGGCGATCTGCTCGATGTAGCTGGCGATCGCCCAGGCATGGAAGTACTCGTCGGCATAGTCGCCATAGACCGCCTTCCAGTTGCCCGAGGCCGCTGCCGGCACCGGCGGCTTCTTGCGCGCCAGCACGGCCGCCGGCACGTCGCGCTCGAAGGCGGCCTGGGCCTTCGGGCCGAAGTCGCGCGCGAGCCCGAAGGTGCCGACCTCGTTCTGCACCTGCACCATGATCACGGTGCGCTGCTGCTCGTCGATCTTCTTCAGGTGCGTCATCAGCGCGACGAAGGCCTTTCTGTCGGCTTCCAGCGTCTGCTCGCCGAAGGGCGACAGGCAGTAGCTGTTCCTGCCCTGCGGATCGAGCATGCGCGGGAAGCGCCGGTTGTCCAGCTTCACCCAGGCCGGGGTGTACTGCGGGCTCGTGTTCTTCCAGGTGCCGAACCACAGCAGCACCACGCGCACCTTGTTCTGCCGCGCCTGGCGCACCAGGGCATCGACGAAGCTGAAGTCGAAGCGGCCCTCGACCGGCTCGACCTGCTCCCACGCGATCGGCACCTCGACGGTGTTGGCGTGGATGTCCTTCACCGCGGGCCACACCTTCTCCAGCGCCTGCGGGTAGTTGCTGGAGTTGTGGACCTGCGCGCCCAGCATCAGGAAGGGCGCGCCGTCGACGAAGAGCGCATGGCGGCCGTTGCGCTCGACGAGGCGGGGCGCCTCTGCCGCCCACGACGCGGCGGCGAAGACGAGCGAACAGGCGGCGGCGCTCCAGCGAGGAATCTTGAACATCGGCATGGCATCGGAAGGTCGGATCCGGCCCGCGCCACGGGGGTACGTGCGGCGCGGGCGGGAACGGGCGGCGGCGGTGGTGGCGGCGGGCAAGGCCGCCCCACGCGCGGCACGCGTCAGAACGTGTAGCGTGCGGTCAGCGTGTAGCGCGGCCCCGAGTAGAACAGCCCGCGGGTCTTGTCGCCGATGTGCTGCTGCATCACCTGGCGCTGCTTGGCGTCGTTGAGGTTCTGCGCTTCCAGGCCCAGCGTCAGCTTCTCCTCCAGCAGCTTGTAGAAGATGCCGGCGTCGAGCTGGCCGTAGTCGTCGGCCCAGGTCGGCAGGGCCCAGGCGATGCCGCGCTGGCCGACATCGGGGCTGTCGGGATTGTTGTTGGTGCCGTCGGTGCCGTTGGTGCCGTTGACGTTCACGCCCTGCAGGTACTTCGAGCGCCAGGTGTAGGCCAGGCGCGCCGACAGCGGCCCCTGGTCGTACATGAAGGTCAGCGTGTAGGCCTTGCGCGACAGGCCCTGCAGCGGCAGGTCGCCGAAGGTGCGGCCGTCGGTGTCGCAGCCGTTGAGGTTCAGGTTCAGGTTCGCCGCACCGGTGCTGTTGCCCGAGCACCAGGCCTGCAGCACCGGCTTGTACAGCTTGGTCTTGCTGTCCACGTAGGTGAAGTTGGCCTGCATGCCGAGGCCGGACAGCCAGCCCGGCAGCTTGTCGAAGTAGGTCTGGAACGCCAGCTCGAATCCGCGTGCATGGCCCTTGCCGCCGTTGATCGGGCTGGTGACGACGAAGTCCTGCGGGCGGCCGTTGACGTCCGGCAGCGAGAACAGCGCCGTCTGGTTGATGATGACGTCCTTCAGGTCCTTGTTGAAGGCGGCGAAGGTCAGCGATCCGGTGCGGCTGAAGTACCACTCGGCCGTGGCATCGACCTGCGTCGAGCGGATCGGCTTGAGCAAGGGGTTGCCCTTGGCCTCGCCGGTGTGCGAGACCGAGGTCACCTCGGTGCCCGAGCGCTTCACGTCCTGGGTGAGCGTGGTGTAGGCCTGCAGCTGGCTGAAGTCCGGCCGCGAGATGGCCTTGGCTGCGGCGAAGCGGAACTGCAGCTCCTCGCTCGCCTTCATGCGCAGGTTCAGGCTCGGCAGCGTGTCGGTGTAGCTGTTCTTGAAGTCCTGCGGCTGCACGAAGCGCGGGATCACCGGCACGGACACGCCGGTATCGGTCGGGTTCGGGTTCGAGCCCGAGAAGGTGGTGTAGCCGCGCGCCGAGGCCTTGGTGTGCACGATGCGCAGGCCGAGGTTGCCGTCCACCGGGAACTTCCAGTCGTCGAAACCGAAGCGCAGCTGCGCGTAGGCGGCCTGCGTGCGCTCCTGCTGCACGTTGGTGCCGGCGCTGTCGACGTCGTCCTTGATGGACTCGGGCGTGAACGTGAACGGCCAGCCGTTGCACACGCTCTTGTCGGCCACGCTCGGCTCGTTCAGGCAGTGCTGGCGGCCGTACTCGTGCAATTGGGCGTAGCTGCCGGGGAAGCCTTGCGCCAGCGCGACGTCGGGAAACACCACCGCCGGCGGCGCCGGCACCTTGCCGTTGAAGAAGTTCGGGAAGGTGTGCAGGTGCGTGCCGCCCGGGAAGGCGCTGAGGTAGGCCGGACCGCCGGCGGTCCACGGCTGGGTGATCGCCTGCCAGTGGTAGCCGCTGGGGTTCTGGCTGGTCTTGGCCTCGCGCTCGGTCAGCCGCAGGCCGACGCGCAGGTCATGCAGCACGGGGTCGTCGAACTTCAGCAGCGCGTCGCCCTTCCAGGCCTTCTCCTCCGCCTTGCTGCGGTCCATGTGCTCCATCGTGAAACCCCAGTAGTAGTTGGCGGGGTTCGCGAGGTAGGCGCGGTCGCTGGCGTCGAAGCTGAGGCTCGGGATCGTGCCGGTCAGGTCCAGGCTCTGCTTGGGCATGCCCACGCCGGTGGCCACGGTGGAATCGAAGCTCGAGGTGTTGGCGCGGATGTACTGCAGGTCCGAGCTCAAGCTCAGCCGCTCGCTGGCCTTCCACTTCAGCCGCCAGGCGAGCTCCTCGGTCTTGGAGTTGCGCCAGGACGTGCGCGTATCGTCGTTGAAGTTGATCAGCGAGCCGTCGCTGTTCGTGATCACGCCGGACAGCAGGGCGCCCTGCCCGTCGAACTGGCCGCCGGTGACGCGGATGCGGTACGGATCGGACTGCGCGAAGATCGCCCGCTCGTCCCACTGCATGCGGTACTTCGACTGGAAGTAGGTCAGCGACGTGTCGATGTCGTTGGTCTTCCATTGCAGCGCGCCATAGAGGCCTTCGCGCTTGCGGTCGAATTCCAGCGTGCGCCACTGCGCACCCTTCGGCACCCACAGCGTGGTGGCCGGATCCTGGCCCGCCACGGCGTCGTTGCGCGGGTAGTAGGGCTCGACCTGGAAGAAGTCCGAGCGCGTCGCGCTCTCGGAGCTGGCCACGTGCAGCAGCGCGCCGAAGCGGCCTGCCGCGGTGTCCCAGCGGTTGCTGAAGAGGGCCGAATACGACGGCGAGTGCTGCTTGTTGAGCCGGGTGTAGGTGTCCTGCAGCGACAGCGAGGCCTTCATGCCGGGGTAGTCCAGCGGCAGCGCGGTGCGCAGGTTGACGAGGCCGCCGATCGCGCCCTCGATCTGCTCGGCGGACGGGTTCTTGTAGACGTCGACACCCGCCATCAGCTCCGGCGGCACGTCCTCGAAGTTCAGCGCACGGCCGCCATTGGCGGAGAACGAGTCGCGGCCGTTCAGCTCGGAGCGCACCCAGGGCAGGCCGCGGATCGAGACGCCCGACCCCTCGACGGAGAAGTGCTCCGGGTCGTTCTTCGCCATCGTGCGGTCGATCGTGACGCCGACCACGCGCTGCAGCACTTCGGTCACCGAGCGGTCCGGCAGCTTGCCGATGTCGTCGGCGACGATCGAGTCGACGACCTCGTCGGCGTCCTTCTTGATCTTCTGCGCCGACTGCAGCGCCGCGCGCTGGCCGGTGACGACGACGGTGTCCGGCTTCTTCTCGTCGTCCTTGCGCGCCGCCATCTGGGCCAGGGCCCCGCCTGCGCAGATCAGGGCCACCTGGGCCACGGCCAGCGACAGCGCGGTCCGCTTGAATTGGTTCATGTTCATGTCTCCTACGAGTGGTACCTCGCCCCGACCCCCGGGGCCCCCAATGGATGGCGACACTGCCGCCGGCGAGCGAAGCGTTCGTTGCGCTCCTGCCCGCGCGGCGGTCAGTCCTTCATCCGCCTCATCCCTCGCACAACCTGTTGAACAGGTTTTCCAGCAGTTCCTGGCGACCGGAGACGGGCGCCGGGTCGGCGTTCGCCTGCAGTGCCCGGTCGGCCAGCTGTTCAAGCGTCACCCGACCATCGAGAATGGCTTGGGCTTCCGTCGAGGCCCAACCCGCATAACGAGCGTCCAGGGCCTGCGCGAGGCGGCCGTCCTGGATCAGTTTCTCGGCCACCAGCAGCGCACGCGCGCAGAGGTCGATCGCACCGACGTGGCCGTGGAACAGGTCCTCGGCATCGAGCGACTGCCGGCGCACCTTGGCGTCGAAGTTCAAGCCGCCGGAGCCCAGTCCACCGGCCTGCAGGATGTGGTAGAGCGCCAGCGCCGTCTCGGGCAGGTTGTTGGGGAACTGGTCGGTGTCCCAGCCGAGCTGCGCATCGCCGCGGTTCATGTCGATGCTGCCGAGGATGCCCAGCGCCGAGGCCATCGCGATCTCGTGCTCGAAGCTGTGGCCCGACAGCGTCGCGTGGTTGGCCTCGATGTTGACCTTGATCTCCTTCTCGAGGCCGTGGCGCACGAGCAGGCCGTAGACCGTGGCGACGTCGAAGTCGTACTGGTGCTTCGACGGCTCGCGCGGCTTGGGCTCGATCAGGATCGCGCCGTCGAAGCCGATCTTGTGCTTGTGCTCGACCACCATGCTCAGGAAGCGGCCCATCTGGTCCAGCTCCTGCCCGATGCGCGTGTTCAGCAGGGTCTCGTAGCCCTCGCGGCCTCCCCACAGCACGTAGTTCTGGCCACCCAGGCGATGGGTCGCCTCCAGCGCGTCGCGCACCTGGATCGCCGCCTGCGCGAATACCGCAGGGTCCGGGTTCGTCGCCGCGCCGGCCATGAACCGGCGGTGGCTGAACAGGTTCGCCGTGCCCCACAGCAGCTTCACGCCGCTGCGCTGCTGGTGCGCGGCCAGCAGGTCGACCATGCGCAGGAAGTTCTCGCGGCTCTCGCGCGGCGTGGCGCCTTCGGGCGCGACGTCGCGGTCGTGGAAGGTGTAGTACGGCACGCCGAGCTTGCTGAAGAGCTCGAAGGCCGCCTCGGCCTTCACCGCTGCCAGTTCCATCGGCGAGCCGCCCTGGAACCATGGACGCTCGAAGGTCTGGCCGCCGAAGGGGTCGAGGCCGGTCCAGCAGAAGGAATGCCAGTAGCACACCGCGAAGCGCAGGTGCTCCTCCATGCGCTTGCCGAGGACGATGCGGTCCTTGTCGTAATGGCGGTAGGACAGCGGATCGTCGCTGTCGCGGCCGCGGAATCGCACCGGGGCGATGGCTTGGAAATAGCTCGTCATGTGATGGGATTGATTTGCCGGTAAATGCGGCGGAACGATTGAAGCCTTTCCTGAAGCGCGACATGGCGAACCGGATCGGGACGATGGCTGGCCGCGACGTCAGGCCGCGTGCAGGATTCGAGGCCGCCGCTGCCGCAGGCGATGCGCGCCAGCCGAGCGGCCCCCAGCGCCGCGCCGGCTTCCGCGCCGGCATGGACGATGATGTCGACGCCGAGCGCGTCGGCGATCAACTGCGCCCACAGCGGGCTGCGGGCGCCGCCGCCGACGAGCGACAGCCGCTCGACCCGCGTGCCGGTGCTGCGCAGCGCGTCGAGGCCGTCGGCCAGGCCGAAGGCGACGCCTTCGAGCACGGCATAACCGCAGGCAGCGCGGCCGGTGTCATGACGCAGGCCGTGCAGCGTGCCGGTGGCGAACGGGTTGTTGTGCGGCGTGCGCTCGCCGGCCAGGTAGGGCAGGAACAGCGGCGCCGCGTCGCGCTCGGCCGGCGTCAGCGCCGCCACCTCGTGCAGCAGCTGCGCCTCGTCGGCCGCACCGGCGAGCAGCGTGAACCAGCGCAGGCAGCTGGCCGCCGACAGCATCACGCTCATCTGGTGCCACAGGCCCGGCACCGCGTGGCAGAAGGCGTGCACCGCGGACGCTGCATTCGGGCGGAAGCGGTCGTCGACCACGAACAGCACGCCCGAGGTGCCGAGCGAGATGAAACCGTCGCCCGGCGCCACCGCGCCGACGCCGACGGCGCTGGCGGCGTTGTCGCCGGCACCGCCGGCGACGATCACTTCGGGCGCCAGGCCCCAGGCGCGCGCGAGCTCGGGCCGCAGCGTGCCCGACGGCTCGGTGCCCTCGACCAGGCGCGGCATCTGCGCGCGCTGCAGGCCGCAGGCGGCGAGCAGCGCGTCGGACCAGTCGCGGCGGGCGACGTCCAGCCACAGCGTTCCGGCGGCATCGGAGGGCTCGCTGACCTTCTCGCCGGTCAGCCGCAGGCGCAGGTAGTCCTTGGGCAGCAGCACGCTGCGCGTCGCGGCGAAGACGGCGGGCTCGTGGCGCCGCACCCACAGCAGCTTCGGCGCGGTAAAGCCGGGCATAGCCAGGTTGCCGGCCACCCGGTGCAGCGACGGCGCGGCGCGGGTCAGCTCCGCGCACTCGGCATGGCTGCGGCCGTCGTTCCACAGGATCGCGGGACGCAGCACCTCGTCGTCGGCCCCCAGCAGCACGGCGCCATGCATCTGGCCCGACAGGCCGATGCCACGCACGCGGGCGAAGGCGGCTGCATGCGCGGCACGCAACGCGGCGACGGCCGCCTCGGTGGCCTGCCACCAGGCCGCGGGGTCCTGCTCCGACCACAGCGGCTGCGGCCGCGACAGCGCCAGCGGCGCGCCGGCGCTGCCGACGATGCCGCCCTGCTCGTCCATCAGCAGCAGCTTGACCTCGGACGTGCCGAGGTCGATGCCGAGGAACGTGTCGGCCGTCACGCCGCCTCCTGCTTCGCGGCCTCGCGCGCGGCCGCGTAGGCCGGCGCGATCAGCGGCCGCGTGAGCCGGTAGCGCGCCAGCGCCGCGGCGCCGACGGCCACGGCGTCGACGCCGAAGCGCGAGGTGCGCACCGGCGGCGGCGACAGGCTGGCGGCTTCGGCATAGTCGTTCAGCGTGCGCAGCGCCGGCTGCAGGAAGGCCTCGCCCAGCTCGATCGCCGCGCCCCCGAGCACGATGCATCCGGGGTCGTAGGCCGAGGCCAGGTTCTGCAGCAGCACGCCGAGGTAGCTGCCGGCCTTCTTCACCGCGCGCCCGGTTTCGGCATCGCCGGCGGCCAGACGCCGCTGCACCTCGGCCAGCAGGTCGTCGTCGGTGGCGTTGGGCAGCATCGCCCTCGCGCCGATCAAGGCCTCGGCGCAGCCGCGGCGGCCGCACGAGCACTCGGGCCCGCCGACCTGCAGCACGATGTGGCCGACCTCGCCGGCGAAGCCGCGGCGGCCCACCAGCAGCCGGTCGCCGACGATCACGCCGGCGCCGACGCCCTGGCTGACGCTGACGAACAGCAGCGGATCGACCGCCTCGCCCGGGTTGAACTCCATCTCGCCGATGGCCGCGACGTCGGCCTCGTTCTGCAGGAACAGCGGCACGCCGGCGAGCGCGGAGCCGGCGAGCTTCTCGCCCAGCAACTCGCCCACCGGCACGTCGCGCCACTGCAGGTTGGGCGCGAAGTGCAGGAAGCCGGTCGCCTCGTCGACACCGCCGGGCAGGCCCACGCCGATGCCGATGACGCGCTGGGTCTGCGCATCGAGCTGCTTGCAGGCCCGGAGCATGGCCCCCGCCAGCACGGCGATGCACGACTTGGCGCCGCGCGCCGACCCGTATCCCGAGCGCGCCTGCGCCAGCACCTCGCCCGTCAGCGCGGTGACGACGACACGCACGCCCTCGATGCCGACTTCCGCACCGACCAGCACGAGCCGCGAGGGGTCGACATACAGCGGTGTCGGCCGGCGGCCGAGCTCGCCGGTGGCCACCACCTCGCGCTCAATCAGCCAGCCTTCGTCGATCAGCTCGCGCACCAGCATGCTGACCGTCGACTTGGTCAGCTGCACCTCGACCGCCAGGTCGGCCCGCGAGCGACCGGGGTTCGCGCACAGGTGGCGCACCAGCGCCATCCGGTTGATGCCCTTGAGCAACTGCTGGTGGCCCGCGGCTTCCGAAAGATCAACGAGCAAGAGACACGCTCCTGATCATCATGGTTCTTGTCATGAACGAATCATAGTTCGCTCGACAAACTAATAAAGACCGGGGAAACACCTACCGACAGTGCGGGCCGGGTGCTTCAATGTGGCGGCCACGGCAGCGCGGTCGACGGGGTCCACCCGGTTTCGACGCGCCCGCCGCGTGCGGCGGAACGCCCCGCGCCCGATCCGCCCGCCCGCCCCGTTTCTGCCCTGGATCTGATCGATGTCGTCCGCAATGCAAGCACAACCCCTTCGCAAGATCGTGATCGTCGGCGGCGGCACCGCCGGCTGGATGGCCGCGGCGCCGCTGGCCCGGCTGTTTCGCCACGGCGGCGGCGGCCACCGCTGCGAGGTGGTGGTGGTCGAGTCGCCGGAGATCGGAACCATCGGCGTCGGCGAGGCCACGCTGCCGCCGATCCGCGCCTACAACGACACCCTCGGCCTGGACGGCGCGGACTTCATCCGCCGCACCAAGGCCACGTTCAAGCTCGGCATCGAGTTCAAGGACTGGGGCCGCATCGGCCACCGCTTCTTCCACGGCTTCGGCGACTTCGGCCCGCCGATCGCCAACCGCCCGGCCTGGAGCTACTGGCTGCGCCTGCAGGGCTCAGGCGGCATGCCCTCGTACGAGGAGTGGTCCACCGCCACCGTGATGGCCCGCCGCAACCGCTTCCAGCTGCCGCGGGGCGACCAGGCGTCGGCGGCCAATGCCTACTCCTTCGCCTTCCACTTCGATGCCGGCCTCTACGCCGCCTACCTGCGCGAATACGCGATCGCGCACGGCGCCCAGCGCATCGAGGGCACCATCGTGGACGCCGAGCGGCGGCCCGAGGACGGCTTCGTCGCAGCGGTGCGCCTGCGCGACGGCCGCCGCATCGACGGCGACCTGTTCGTCGACTGCTCGGGCTTCCGCGGCCTGCTGATCGACGGGGTCATGAAGAGTCCGTTCGAGGACTGGAGCCACTGGCTGCCGGTCGACAGCGCCCAGGCGGTGCCCTGCGCGCGCGTCGAACCGCTGACCCCCTGCACCGTCTCGGCCGCGAAGCCGGCCGGCTGGACCTGGCGCATCCCGCTGCAGCACCGCACCGGCAACGGCCACGTCTATTGCAGCGCCTACACCTCGGACGAAGAGGCCTCGCGCGTGCTGCTGCAGGGCCTGGACGGGCCCGCGCTGGACACGCCGCGCCAGCTGCGCTTCACCACCGGCCGGCGGCGCGAGGCGTGGGTCAAGAACGTCGTGGCCATCGGCCTGTCCTCGGGCTTCCTGGAGCCGCTGGAGTCGACCAGCATCCAGCTGATCATGGACGGCGTCGGCCGCCTCGTCGAGCTGCTGCCGCACCGGGACTGCGCGCCCGCGCTGGCGGCGGAATTCAACCGGCGCATGGCACGCCAGTACGAGTCGATCCGCGACTTCATCATCCTGCACTACAAGCTGACGCAGCGCGACGACAGCGACTTCTGGCGCCATTGCGCGGCGATGGCCATCCCCGAGACGCTGCAGCACCAGATCGAGCTGTTCCGCAGCAGCGGCCGCGTGGCCATCCATGACCCGGACAGCTTCCTCGATGCGTCCTGGGCCTCGATCTACCTCGGCAACGGCCTGCGGCCCCAGGCCCACGAGCCGGCCGCGGACCTGCTCGAGGAGCCCGTGCTGCGCGAACACTTCCGGCGCGTGCGCGCGGCCATCGACGGCACGGTGAATGCGATGCCCGCGCACGGCGACTTCGTCGCCCGCGTGCTGGACGCGATGGCGCGCGAGGAGGCGGCGGCCGCCTGACGGCCTACTCGCCCGCTTACGCGCCCACCTACTCGCCCACCCAGCGCAGCGTGGACGCCCGCAGGTGCGTGCGCATCGCCGCCTGCGCGGCGATCGGGTCGCGCGCCTCGATGGCGTGCAGCACCGCCTCGTGTTCGGCCAGCGCCGCCTTCCAGGTGCGCGTGCTCTCGAAGCGCGAGCTGAGCTTGGCCGAGATCGGGCTGTGCCGTTCGTCGAACAGCTCGGCGACCAGCCGCACCAGCACCGCGTTGCCGCTCATCTCGGCCAGCGTCAGGTGGAACTCGCGATCCAGGTCGACGCGCGCGCGGCGGCGCTCGATGTCCGAGGCCATGCTCCTGACGATGTCGCGCAGGCGTGCCGACTGCTCGTCGGTGATGCGGGCGCAGGCGAGCACGACGACCTCGCCTTCGATCACGGAACGCGCCTCCATCAGCTGGCTCGGGCTTTCGCCGAGCGACGACGTCCGGCCCGGCGCGGGGCTCGGCCGCGCGGCCGACACGTAGACCCCCGAGCCGCCGCGCACCTCGACGCGGCCTTCGACGTCGAGCGCGATCAGCGCCTCGCGCAGCGACGGCCGGGACACCCCCAGCTGCAGCGCGAGGTCGCGCTCGGGCGGCAGCCGCATGCCGGCCTCGAAGCCGCCCCGGTCGATCAGCTCGCGGATCTGGTCCGCGATCTGCTGGTAGAGCCGGCGCGACTCGACCGGCTTGAGCTGCAAGGCCATGGGCACGAGCACGAAGTGAGCGACGCCACATTATCGGCACGCGTGCGCCGCCGCGCCGGGCCGCTCTCCGCCGACCCCCTAATTGGTATGACCACTATTGATTTGTTGGTCATGTGGCTTTACCGTCTTCTTCATCAGAGGTCTGGCCAGCGTCCACGACCTCGCCACCGGCAGAGGGACCACCGATGCGGTACGAGCTCGACTTCGCCGCGCCCTGGGCGCACTGGCCGGACCTGCTGGCCGGGGCCGGCACGACCCTGGGCCTGTCCGTCGTCTCCACGGTGCTCGGCTTCGGCCTGGGCGTGTTGTGCGCGCTCGCGCGCACCGGCCCGTCCGTCGTCGCGGCGCGTTTCGCCGGTGGCTACGTCGAGGCGATCCGCAACACGCCGCTGCTGGTGCAGATCTTCATCGTCTACTTCGGGCTCGCGACGCTGGGCCTGAAGCTCGGCGCCTTCACCGCGGCGATCGCGGCGCTCGTCGTCAACGTCGGTGCCTACACCGCGGAGATCGTGCGGGCCGGCATCGAGTCGGTCCCGCGCAGCCAGCTCGAAGCCGCCGAGTGCCTGGCACTGCGCCGCTGGCAGGTGCTGCGGCACGTGGTGCTGCCGCCGGCCATCGAGCGCATGTGGCCCGCGCTGACCAGCCAGTACGTGCTGCTGATGCTGGCCTCGTCGATCACCTCGCAGATCTCGGCCGAGGAGCTCACCGCGGTGGCGAACCGCGTGCAGTCGGACACCTTCCGCTCGGTCGAGACCTACCTGATCGTCGCCGGCGCGTACCTGGCGCTGTCGCTGCTGATGCGGCTGCTGTTCTGGGCGGTGGGAGCGTGCGCCTTCCCGCGCCGGCGCCGGCTGGGAACACCGCTGTGACGGGCCTGACGAACGATCAGCTGCTGTTCCTGCTGCGCGGCTTCGGCTGGACCGCGGCGCTGTCGCTGCTGGCCTTCGCCGGCGGCGGGCTGCTGGGCTTCGTGCTCGCGCTGGCCCGCGTGTACGCGCCGCGGCCGCTGCGGCTGCTGGCCGTGCTGTGGATCAAGCTGATCCAGGGCACACCGCTGCTGATCCTGCTGTTCCTCGCGTACTTCGGCCTGCCGGCGCTGGGGCTGGCCGTCGAGCCGCTGGTGGCGGCCGCCTTCGGCCTGTCGCTCTATGTCTCGGCCTACCTGGGCGAGATCTGGCGCGGCAGCCTGGAAGCGGTGCCGCGCACGCAGGAAGAGGCGGCCCTGTGCCTGGCGCTGACCTGGCGCCAGCGGCTCGCGCACGTGATCCTGCCGCAGGCCATGAAGATCGCCACGCCGCCGACGGTCGGCTTCATGGTGCAGATCGTCAAGAACACCTCGCTGGCGTCGGCGATCGGCTTCGTCGAGGTGGTGCGCGCGGGGCAGATGATCAACAACGCGAGCTTCCGCCCCTTCGTCGTCTTCACGCTGATCGCCGCGCTGTACTTCACGCTGTGTTATCCGCTGTCGGCCTGGAGCCGGCGGCTCGAGAGGCGCTTCGATGTCGCCCATCGTTGAGCTCGACGCGGTGTGCAAGCGATTCGGCGCGGTGCGCGTGCTCGAAGGCGTGTCGTTCCGCGTGCGCGCGGGCTCGGTGGTGGCCATCATCGGCCGCAGCGGCTCGGGCAAGAGCACGGCGCTGCGCTGCATCAACCGCCTCGAGACCATCGACGAAGGGCGCCTGCGCGTCTGCGACCAGGACCTCACCGCGCCCTCGCTCGACGTGCACCGGCTGCACCGCGACGTCGGCATCGTCTTCCAGAGCTACAACCTGTTCCCGCACCTGACGGCCGAAGAGAACGTCATGCTGGCCCCGCGGCTGGTGCTGCGGCTGCCGCGGGCCGAGCTGCGCGCGCTGGCGCAGCGCGTGCTGGCGCAGGTGGGCCTGGCCGAGAAGGCGCGCGCCTATCCCGCGCAGCTGTCGGGCGGGCAGCAGCAGCGCGTGGCGATCGCGCGCTCGCTGGCGATGGCGCCGCGGCTGATGCTGTTCGACGAGATCACCTCCGCGCTCGACCCCGAGCTGCGCGGCGAAGTGCTGAAGGTGATCGAGGCGCTGGCCCGCGACGGCATGTCGATGATCCTCGTCACGCACGAGATGGGCTTCGCGCGCCGCGTCGCCGACCACGTGATCTTCATGCACCACGGCAAGGTCTGGGAAGAAGGCCCGGCCGAAGTGCTCGATGCGCCGCGGACCGACGAGCTGCGGCAGTTCCTCGGCAACGGCCTGTAGACGACGGCTGCCCGACCCCACCTCAGCCAAGGAGACTTCGATGATCCGCCGATCCACCGTGCTCAAGGGTTCGCTCGTGCTCGCCACCATCGTCGCGATGGGCAGCGCGCAGGCCGACCTGCTCGACGACGTCAAGGCCGCGAAGAAGATCCGCATCGCCATCGACCTCGGCGTGCCGCCCTACGGCATGACCGACGGGCAGATGAACCCCACCGGCTCCGACGTCGAGACCGCGCGCCTGCTGGCGCGGGACCTCGGCGTCGAGCTCGAGATCGTGCAGACCACCGGCGCCAACCGCATCCCGTTCCTGCAGACGGGCAAGGCCGACCTGGTGATCTCGTCGCTCTCGGTCACGCCCGAGCGCGAGAAGGTCATCGACTTCTCGGTACCGTACGCCCAGATCCAGTCGGTCGTCGCCGGCCCGAAGACGGTCGCGCTCAAGGGCTTCGATGACCTGGCCGGCAAGCGCATGGCCACCACCCGCGGCACCACGAACGACAAGCTGGCGACCGAAGGCGCGAAAGGCGCGCAGATCGTGCGCTTCGACGACGACGCGACGCTGATCACCGCCGTCGCCAGCGGCCAGGTGGAGATCGCCGCCACCTCGCCGGCGCTGATCAAGGCCATCCGCGACAGCGCGCCGCAGCGGGACATCGAGGTCAAGTTCGTGATGAAGAGCTTCCCGCTCGGCATCGGGCTGCGCAAGGGCGAGGCGCGCCTGCAGCGCTGGGTCAACGACTGGATCCAGGCCAACACCGCCAACGGCCAGCTGGCGGCGATCCATCGCCGCTTCCACGGTTGAGGGCCGCGCGGTGCTGGCGATCGTCTGCGATCAGCCCGGCCGGCTGCGGGCCGAGGAACGCCCGCTGCCGGTGCCCGCGGCGGGCGACGTGCTGCTGCGCGTGCGGCGCGTCGGCGTGTGCGGCACCGACCTGCACATCTACGCCGGCCGCCAGCCCTACCTGCAGTACCCGCGCGTGATGGGGCACGAGCTGTCGGCGACGGTCGCCGGCGCGCCGCGCGGCAGCACGCTGGCCGAAGGCGACGCGGTCTACGTGATGCCCTACCTGTCCTGCGGCCGCTGCGTGGCCTGCCGCCAGCAGCGCAGCAACTGCTGCGTGCAGCTGCAGGTGCTGGGCGTGCATCGCGACGGGGCCTTCGCCGAGTACCTGTGCGTGCCCGAGCCCTTCGTGCACCGCGCCGAGGGCCTGTCGCTGGACCAGGCCGCGATGATCGAGTTCCTCGCCATCGGCGCGCATGCCGTGCGGCGCGCGCAGGTGCGCGAAGGCCAGCGCGTGCTGGTGGTCGGGGCCGGCCCGATCGGCATGGGCGCGGTGCTGTTCGCGCGGCTGCGCGGCGCGAGCGTGGTGGCGATGGACGCGCGCGCCGACCGGCTCGCGCTGTGCCGGCAGCAGCTCGGCGCGCAGGCCGGCGTGATGCTCAGCGCCGGCGATGTGGACGAGCTCGCCGCGCTGACCGCGCACGAGTTCTTCGACGTCGTCTTCGACGCCACCGGCAGCCCCGCCGCGATGGAGCGCGGCTTCGGCTTCGTCGCCCATGGCGGCAGCTACGTGCTGATCTCGGTGGTGTCGGCCGACATCCGGTTCAACGACCCCGAGTTCCACAAGCGCGAGACCACGCTGCTGGGCAGCCGCAATGCAACGGCCGAGGACTTCGCGACCGTCGTGCAGGCGCTGCGCGCGGGCCAGGTGCCGGCCGGGCTCGCGACCCATCGCCTCGCGCTGGCCGAGCTGCCTGAACGCTTCGACGCGCTGCTCGACCCGGCAGCCGGCGTCGTCAAGGCCCTCGTCGAATGTTGACGAGCGCCTGCCCTCACCCGTCGCGGCGGTCTGGTGCTCGAGGCGCCGCCGAAGACGCGTTTCTCTCGAGCAAGACCCGATCGAGCCGACAAGGAGACAGACAGATGAACGCAATCATGCGACGCGGCTTCGCCCGCGCGGCCGCTGCGGCGGCCCTGCTGGGACTGGCCTGGACCTGCGGCGCGCGCGCCGCCGACGACGCGCCCGACGCCGCGCTGCGCGCGGCGGTGGAACAGGCCGAACAGAGCGCGCCACCTGGGCGGCGGCCCATCATCGACACCCACATCCACTTCTGGCAGGTCACGCGGCCCGGCGGCGTGCCCTGGCCGACGCCGGCGGAAGGGCCGATCTTCCGCGACGTGCTGCCGGCGGAGTACGCGGCGATCGCCCACGCCAGCGGCGTCGTCAGGGCCGGCATCGTCGAGGCGAGCGGCATCGTCGAGGACAACCAGTGGATCCTGGACCTGGTCCGCAACGACCGCTTCTATTCGTTCTTCGTCGGCAACCTGGAGATCGGCGCACCGACCTTCGCCGCCGACCTGGCCCGCTTCGCGCGCGATCCGCGCTTCGTCGGCATCCGCGGCTACCTGACCGGCCCGGCCGAAGGCATCACGCTGAGCCCCGCGCAGCTGACCAGCCTGCGCGACCTGGCCCGGCGCGGCATGACGCTGGACATCATCAGCCGCGGCAGCAAGAACCCGAAGGACCAGGTGCAGGCGCTGTGCACGGCGGTGCCCGAGCTGCGCATCATCATCGACCACCTCGGCGGCGCGAAGGGACCGCCGCCGGTCGACCCGACCTGGGAGCTGGAGATCCGCCGCCTCGCCGACGTGTGCCCGAAGCTGTCCATGAAGTTCTCGTCGTTCTACGACATGTACGCACCGGGCGACGTGATCTTCGCCTCGCCGACCGACCTGGCGTCCTACAAGGCGCACTTCGACGTGCTGATGAGCGCCTTCGGCGCCGACCGCCTGATCTGGGCCAGCAACTGGCCGGTGATCACGCTGCACGGCAGCTTCGAGGCGCAGATCGCGATCGCCGAGGAGTACCTTGCGCCCTTTGGCACCAAGGTGCGCGACAAGGTGATGTACAGGAACGCGCTCGGCTTCTACCGCCGGCACGGCCGCTAGCGGCTGAATGGCGCGGCCCACCGCGGGGGCTCAGTCGACATGGAAGACGCGTTCCATCATCGCCCAGTGCTCGCCGGCGCGGCGGCTGGGCAGCGGGCGCTGGCAGGGGCTGCAGAAGGTCCACCAGCGCCGGGTGTCGGGATCGGCCGCGAGGGCGGCCATGTCGCCCTCGAAGTCGCTGCCGTGGTACTCCCAGTAGCCGAACAGCAGGTTCTCGGGCTCGCGCAGGAAGATGCTGTAGTTGCGCACATGCGACGCGGCCAGCCGCGCCAGCACCGCCGGCCAGACGGCGGCGTGCAGCCGCTTGTACTCGGCGATGCGCTCCGGCGCGATGCCAATGACCATGCCCATGCGTTGCATGCAGGCGCTCTGATCTCGTTCAGGCGCCCATCGCCGCGACCAGGCGCGGCTGCGCGAGCGCGGGCACGAGCGATTGCGCCAGTTCGATGCAGGGCTGGAGGCGGCGCGCCTTCTTCTGCGCGTGGTTCTGCGCGATGTCGGCCAGGCGGTGGGCCAGGAACGGGTTGAGCAGGCGGTCGCGCAGCTCGGTCACGTAGGCGCGCGCGCCAGGACCGTCGCCCAGGGCATCGAACACCGGCAGCACCTCCGCGTCCCACGCGGCCTCCAGCAGGTCGCGCAGCACGGGGGTCTGCATCGCCTGCAGCACCGTCATGTCGACCGGATGGCCTTGCGTCATCCATGCCTCGGCCAGCAGCGTGTGGCCCAGGTTCAGCAGGAAGAGCTTGCGGCGCTCGAAGGTCGCCAGGTCATCGGTGAGCACGATCGCCGGATGGCGGCAGGGCGGCTGCAGCCGCGGCTGCTGTTCGATGGCCCACAGCGCATAGGGCTCGGTCATCGCGCCCACCGGCTCCAGCGCCTGCGACACGATGCGGTCGACGAGCGAGTTGGCCCACACCGGCTGCCGCTGCAGCCAGTCGACGAAGGCCGCAGGGCACGCCCACGCGCGCGCGAGCGTGGCGACGATCTCGCGCAGGGTCTCGCCATTGCGCGACACCAGCTCGCAGGGCAGCAGCGTCAGCTCGGCGCCGGGCCGGGCGCGCCAGCGCTCGTGCAGCAGCACCAGCAGCTTCGCCGGAAACGACGCCGGCGCCGCCGCCTCGTCGGCCAGTTGGTGCGCGCCGTCGCTCGCATCGAGCTGCCAGCCCTGGTCGGCCGTGTTCGAGACGATCACCTGCACCGGGCCGCGCAGGCGCGCGCGCAGCAGCGGCCAGTGCACGCGCGCATCCAGCGCCTCGCGCACCGCGCGGCCGGTCTCGTGCCGCTCGACCGGCACGCCGCCCTCGAGCCCGCGCACGATCACCGGGTACCCCTCGGCGCGCGCCAGCGCCTGCATGCGCGCGATCGCGGCCGGCTGGCCGCTGGACTGCACGACGGTGATGCCGCCGAGCGCGTCGCCGCGTTCGGCCGCCTGCGAGACGAACAGGTCGACATGGGCCTGCAGGAAGCGGCCGGTGCCGAACTGCAGGATCGGGGGCTCGGGCGTCATGGCCACCTCCGGTGTCAGCACTCCACCAGCGCCTTGATCACGCCCTCGGCCGGGTCGAGCAGACGCGCGAAGTCCGTGGGCAGATTATTCAGCGCCAGCCGGTGCGTGGCCAGCGCGCGATCGGGCACGTGGCCGGCGCGCATCGCCGCGGCCACGGTCTCGAAGTCGTCCAGCGTCGCGTTGCGGCTGGACAGCAGCGTCGCCTCGCGCTTGTGGAACTCGGGGTCGGAGAAGCGGATCTCGCCCTGCACGATCGAGACCAGCACATAACGCCCGGCATGAGCGACGAAGCGGAAGCCACGCTCCATCGCCTGCGCGTTGCCGGTGGCATCGAACACCGCGTCGAAGAACTCGCCGCCGGTCAGCCGCGCGAGCTCGGCTTCGTCGCCCTCGCCCAAGGCCACGGTGGCGGCCACACCGACCTCGCGCTGCGCGAAGTCCAGGCGGTCGCGCCGGCCGTCGAGCGCCATGACCTCGGCGCCGCGCAGCCGCGCGAAGATCATCGCCGACAGGCCGATCGGACCGGCGCCGACCACCAGCACGCGCTCGCCCGCGCGCACGTCCGCGCGCCGGACGGCGTGCGCACCGATGGCCAGGAACTCGAGCATCGCCGCCTGGTCCAGCGTCAGGCCCTCGGCCTTGTGCACCGCCTGGCGCGGCAGGCTCAGGAACTCGGTGAAGGCGCCGTCGCGGTGCACGCCCAGCACCTGGATGCGCACGCAGCAGTTCGTCCTGCCCTGGCGGCAGGCGATGCACTGGCCGCAGGACAGGTAGGGCATCACGTACACCGTGTCGCCGGGCGCGAGCCCGCTGCCCGCATCGGCCTGCTCGACGACGCCGGACAGTTCATGCCCCATCACCCGCGGATAGCTCAGGTAGGGCTGGTGGCCGGTGAAGATGTGCAGGTCGGTGCCGCAGACGCCGACGCGCCGCACACGCAGCAGCACTTCACCGGGCGCGCGCGACGGGCGTTCGCGTTGCTGGGCGAGCAAGGTGCGTGGGGACTCGCAGATGACGGTGAGCATGAGTGGCAGGGGAATCAAGGGTGGGGCTCAGGGCTCAGGGCCCGGGGCCGGCCCGGCCGGCGCAGCGGCGTGCGGGCGGCGGCCGGAGCCCGGGTGGCCGGTGAGCCGGTAGACGCGCTGAGCATGGCCGCCGAACAGCGCCGCGCGCTGCTCGTCGGTGGGTGCCGGCGCGAGGGTGGACAGCAGCGCCTGGCACATGTCGAGCCAGGCGCCGTAGTCGGCCGCCAGGCGCAGCACCGGCCAGTCGCTGCCCCACAGCAGCCGCGTGGGGCCGAACAAGGTCCACAGCGCCTGCACATAAGGCTGCAGCGCCTGCGCGCTGGCGTGCGGGCCGGCCTCGGTCAGCAGGCCGGAGACCTTGCAGTGCACGTTCGGCCGCGCGGCGAGCGGCGCGAGCGCAGCGCGCCACGGCTCGATCTGCCCGCGGGCGATCGGCGGCTTGGCGCCATGGTCGATGACGATGGTGAGCCCGGGGTGGCGCGCGGCGAAGGTCTCGAGCGCGCCGAGATGGCGCGTGAGGACCAGCGCGTCGAAGACCAGCCCGTGCGCGCGCATCGCGCGCACCGCGGGATCGACGGCCGCGTCGGCGATCCAGGCATCGTCGTCCAGGTCCTGCAGCATCGGGCGCAGGCCCTTGAGCTTCGGATGCGCGGCGAGCGCGGCGATGCGCTGTGGCGCGTCCGGCGCCTTCATGTCCGCCCAGCCGACGACGCCGAGGATGAAGTCGTGGCGCTCGGCCAGGCCGAGCAGCTGCCGCGTCTCCTGCTCGCTGGGCAGCGACTGCACGACCACGGTGCCGTCGATGCCGGCGGCGCGGCGCAGCGGCTCGAAGTCCGCGGGCGTGAAGTCGCGGTGGATCGCCGCGAGCTCGGGCGGCGGCCACGCGCAGCCTCCCGAGTCGCTTGCGCGCTCGGCCAGCAGCCAGAAGTGCTGGTGCGCGTCGATGCGCGGGGTGCGCGGAACAGGGCTCATCGCTCGTCCCCGGGGCACGGCGCGGCCTCGGCCACGAGCCCTCGCGATCGCAGTGCCGTCCACAGTGCGGCGGGTATCGGCTGCTCGAACCAGGCGAGGTTCTGCGCCACCTGCCGAGCATCGCGCATGCCGGCGACGCAGGACGCGACCGCCGCATGCGCCAGCGGGAACTGCAGCGCCGCCGCCGGCAGCGGCACGTCGAACTCGCCGCAGGTGCGGCGCAGCGCGTCGGCGCGCGCCAGCAGCGCCGGCGGCGCATCGGCGTAGTCGAACTTGCCGTTGCCGGCGAGCAGGCCGGAGTTGAACGGCCCGCCGACGATGATCGCCGTGCCGCGCCGCGCGCACTCATCCAGCAGCCGCAGCGCGCCCTGCTCCAGCAGCGTGTAGCGGCCCGCGAGCAGCACGCAGTCGAGCTGCGCCTCCTGCAGGCTGTCGTGCACCACGGCGGCCTCGTTCACGCCCAGGCCGAAGGCGGCGATGCGGCCCTCGCGCCGCAGGGTCTCCAGGGCGCGGAAGCCGCCGCCGCGCGTCAAGGCCTGCCAGTGCGCGGCATGCGCGTCGCCGTGGGTCAGGCGGCCGATGTCGTGCACCAGCAGGATGTCGATGCGTGCCAGGCCCAGGCGCTGCAGGCTGTCCTCGAACGAGCGCATCACCGCGTCGTAGCCGTAGTCGAAGTGCGGCCGGAACGGCAGCGGCCGTGCCCAGCCGTTGTCCATCGCCGGCACGCCGGCATCGGCCCGCATCAGCCGGCCCACCTTGGTGCTGAGCACGAAGGACTCGCGCGGCCTGTCGCGCAGGAAGCGGCCGACACGGTGCTCGCTCGCGGTGTAGCCATAGTACGGCGCGGTGTCGAAGCAGCGCAGGCCGGCGTCCCAGGCGGCTTGCAGCACGGCCTGGGCCTGCGCGTCCGACGCGGGCTCGTACAAGCCCGCCAGCGGAGCGCAGCCGAGGCCGAAGCGGGTCAGCTGCAGGCGGCCGTCGGCCACTGCACGCAGGTCGCTGACGTTCACAGCTTCTTCAGTACAGGACGTTCTTCGCCTCGGGCTTGTCGATGTTGCCCTTGCCGACCATCACGACGCCGGTGTCGACGAACTTCGCGACCTTCCTGCCGGCCATCACGTCGGCCAGTGTCTTCACGCCGAGCTCGCCCATCTGGTACGAGCCCTGCACCGCGATGGCCTCGAGCGTGCCGTCCTTGACGAACTTCTGCAGGTCCTCGTTGCCGTCGAAGCCCACGGCAACGACCTTGCCGGTCTTGCCGGACTGCACCAGCGCGCGGCCCATGCCGACGGCGGTCGGCTCGTTGGCGCCGAACAGGCCCTTCAGGTCGGGATTCGAAGCCAGCACGTCGGTCGTCTGGTTCAGCGCGGTCGCCATCTGCGACTGCGAGTAGAACGGCCCGACGATCTGCAGCTTGGAATGCCTGGCGATGTAGTCGCGGAAGCCGCCGACGCGGCCGATCTCGGAGCCGGCGCCCGCGACATAGGACATCACCGCGATCTTGCCGGTGGTGCCGACCTTGGCGATCAGCTGCTTCGCGCACAGCTCGCCGGCGAGGCGGTTGTCGGTGGCGAGGAACGACTGGTAGTAGGGCTTGCCGGCGTCCGACACCATCGAATCGATCAGCACCACCGGGATGCGCGCCTCCCAGGCCTTCTTGATCGCCGGCACCAGCGCATCGGGGTCCGACGGCGCCAGCACGATGCCGGCGACCTTGCGGTTGACCGCGTTCTCGACCATGCCGACCTGGTCCGCGATCGCCGACTCCGACGCCGGGCCGGAGAAGGTCATCGTGTGGCCCTTCAGCGACTTGATCGCGGCGTCGGCGCCCTTGTTCACGTTCTGCCAGAACGTGGAATTGGTGGTCTTGACGATCACCGCGATCTCGCCGGCCTGTGCCGCGGCGGACGCGAGGCCGACGATCGCGAGGCCGACGAGGCTGCGCAGCGGGGCAAGGGTCTTCTTCATTCCGGTCTCCTGGGTGGTTCGGCTCAAACCGCGGCTCAAACCGCGGCCCTGTCGGGCGGCGCGATGGCCGCGTTTTTCATCGCCTATGACGCCACTGGTCGATCCACACCGTGAGCAGGATGACCAGGCCGATGATGATCTGCTGAGTGAACGCCGAGACGCCGTTCATGTTCAGGCCGTTGCGCAGGATGCCGATGACGAAAGAGCCGATCACCGTGCCCGACATCGTGCCGACGCCGCCGATCAGCGAGGTGCCGCCGATGACCGACGCGGCGATCGCGTCGAGCTCGTACATCACGCCCTCGTTGGGCTGGGCCGTCACCAGGCGCGACATCAGCACGCAGCCGGTCAGCCCCGCGAGCGCGCCGGACACGATGTAGGTGAACTGCACGATGCGGCCGGTGTGCACGCCCGACAGCCGCGCCGCCTCGGCGTTGGAGCCCACGGCGTGGATGTGCCGGCCCAGGCGCGTGCGCGTCAGCACCACCGATGCGACGATGGCGATCACCACCATCAGCAGCACCGGGTACGGGATGCCGGGGAAGACGACGTCCGGGAAGCCCTGCGCGTCGATGCGCTCGACGCGCCACAGCGAGCCGTTGCCGAGCACGCCGAAGGATTCGCCCAGGCCCGACACCGCGCGCGCGCCGGTGATCTGCAGCGCGATGCCACGTGCCACCAGCATCATGCCTAGCGTCGCGATGAAGGGCGGCAGCTTCGCGCGGGTGACGAGCAGCCCGTTGGCCGCGCCGCACACCGCACCGGCCAGCACGCCCAGCGCCATCGCCAGCGGCACCGGCACGCCGGCCTTGGCTGCCAGCGCGGCGAGCACGCCCGCCAGCGCCAGCACCGAGCCCACCGACAGGTCGATGCCGCCGGCGATGATGACGTAGGTCGCGCCGACGCCGAGCAGCGCGATCGAGGTGACCTGCAGAGACACCGTCATCGCGTTGCCGACGCTGAAGAAGGCCTCGCTCGTCAGCGAGAAGGCGATCACCAGCAGCAGCAGGCCGGCGAGCGCGCCGAACTTCTGGATCAGGTCCTGGCGGCGGTCGTTCATGGGGCGGCCGTTTCGAGCGCGGGCAGCGCCGCGATCGAGCCCTGCGCCACGCGGGCGCTCTCGAGGCCCGAGGCGTGGAGCAGGATCTCTTCCTGGGAGGTGCGGCGCGTGTCGAGCACCGCGGCGATGCAACCGGCGTGGAACACGGCCACGCGGTCGGTCAGGCCGAGGATCTCGGGCAGCTCGGAGCTGATCAGGATGACGCCGATGCCCTCGGCGGCCAGCCGGTCCATCAGCTCGTAGATCGCGACCTTGGCGCCGACGTCGATACCGCGCGTCGGCTCGTCGAAGATGATCACGCGCGCCTGGCGGAACAGCCACTTCGCGATCACCACCTTCTGCTGGTTGCCGCCGGACAGCAGCCGCGCCCGCTGCTGCGGCCCCGGGGTGCGGATGCCGAGCGTCCCGATGTAGTCGCGCGCGGCCTGCTGCTCGGCGCCGAAGCGGATGAAGCCGCCCGGGCCGCACACCGCCGCCAGGTTGGCCAGCGTGATGTTCTCGCCCACGCTCATCTCCAGCGCCAGGCCGTGGGCCTTGCGGTCCTCGCTGACGTAGGCGATGCCATGGCCGATGGCCTCGATCGGCGAGCGGATCGCCAGGTCCTGCCCGTGCAGGCGGATGCGGCCACCGTCCTTCGCATCGGCGCCGAAGATCGCGCGCGCGACTTCGGTTCGGCCGGCGCCGATCAGGCCGGCGAAGCCGAGGATCTCGCCGCGCCGCAGCTCGAAGTTCACCGGGCCGAAGGCGGGGCGGCGCTGCAACTCGCGCACCTCGAGCAGCACCTCGCCGCCCGGCACGCGGCGCCGCGGCGGGAACTTCTCGTCCAGCGCGCGGCCGACCATCTGCGCGACGATCGCATCCACCGTCGTGTCGGCGAAGACGCCGCTGGCCACCTGCCGCCCGTCGCGCAGCACCGTCACGCGGTCGACGATCTGCGCCAGCTCGTCGAGCCGGTGCGAGATGTAGACGATGCCCGCGCCACCGCGACGCAGCTCGCGCATCACCTCGAAGAGCTGGCGCGTCTCGGCCTCGGTGAGCGAGGACGTCGGCTCGTCCATGATCAGCACGTCGGCGTCCATCGACAGCGCCTTGGCGATCTCCACCATCTGCTGCTGCGCCACCGGCAGCGTGTGGACGATCGCTTCGGGCGCTATGGAGGCGCCCAGCCGGTCGAGGCAGCGCTGCGCGTCGGCGCGCAGGCGCCGGCGGTCGATGAACCAGCCGCGCCGCGGTTCGCGGGCCAGGTAGATGTTCTCCGCCACCGTGAGGTGCGGGATCAGGTTCAGCTCCTGGTGGATCATCACCACCCCGCGCGCGGCGGCGTCCTGGGTGGAGGCGAAGCGCACCGGCTCGCCGCGGCAGTGCATGCTGCCGGCGTCGGGCTGGTAGACCCCGCTCATGATCTTCATCAGCGTGGACTTGCCGGCGCCGTTCTCGCCGCACACCGCGTGCACCTCGCCCGCGCGCACCTCCAGGTCCACGCCCTCGAGCGCGATCACGCCGCCGAAGGCCTTGCGAATGCCGGCCAGCCGCAACAGGGCCGGCGCGGCCGCACGATCGGGGGGCAAGGGGGAGTCGGCCGGCACGGTCGGCATGCTAATTCGGTCGATGCCCGAACCAATCAGGTGGAAACACCTACCGACAAGACCGTCCGGCGACGGCAACCTTCGCACCCTCGCCTCTCGTCTCCTTTCGTTCCCATGCCACGCAGTTCTCCGCAGGGTCCGTCGGCCGCGCCGCAGCCTGCCGACGCCGGCAGCGCCGAACCGGCGACGAGTGGCGCACCCGCCGCGCAGCTGCAGTTCCGGCCGCGCGGCGCCGGCCGCCGCCTGCTGTCCTTTCCATGCAACCCGAACGGCCAGGTCGAGATCGACCTGCTCAGCGCCCAGGCCCGCAACGACTACCTCTTCGCACGCGCCCTGCGCGGGCGTGACTACGCGTTCCCGATCGTGGTGCTGGTGGCCGCCTGACCCACCCGCCGACTCATCGACAACGATTCCATGACGACCCCCTACCCTCCTCTGCGACTCCCCCTGATGCGGCCGCTGGCCGCCGCGGTGCTGATGCTCGGCCTCGGCGCTGCCACGGCCGCGGAGCCACCCGCACGCGAAGTGGCGCTGGACCGCTCGCGCGCCGGCGCGCCGGTCGACCGCTTCTTCGACCTGTCGGTCGGCGCCGACTACCCCGGCACCACGCGCCGCCCCGAGAACCTGGCGCAGCTGAAATCCGCCGTCGACGAGCTGGGCTTCCGCTACGTGCGCTTCCACGACATCTTCCATGACGAGCTGGGCACGGTGCGCCAGGTCGACGGCAAGCTGGTGTTCGACTTCCGCGCCATCGACCAGCTCTACGACGCGCTGCTCGCGCGCGGCATCAAGCCCTTCGTCGAGCTCGGCTTCACGCCGGGCGCGATGACGACCTCGAAGCAGACGATCTTCTACTGGAAGGGCAATACCTCGCATCCGCAGCCCGGCCCCTGGGTCGAGCTGATCGACGCCTTCGTGCGCCACCTGATCCAGCGCTACGGCGCCGAGGAGGTGCGCCGCTGGCCGTTCGAGGTGTGGAACGAGCCCAACCTGGACGGCTTCTGGGAGAAGGCGGACCAGAAGGCCTATTTCGACCTGTACGCGGCCACGGCGCGCGCGATCAAGAAGATCGACCCCGCGCTGCGCGTGGGCGGTCCGTCCACCGCGGGCGCGGCCTGGGTGCCCGAGCTGCTGGCGTACTGCAAGGCGAACGGCGTCCCGGTGGACTTCGTCACCACGCACACCTACGGCGTGGACGAGGGCTTCCTCGACGAGTACGGCAAGTCCGACCGCAAGCTCTCGCCCAACCCCGACTCGATCATCGGCGACGTCAGGCGCAACCGGCGCGAGATCAACGAGTCCGCCTTCCCCGGGCTGCCGCTGTACATCACCGAGTGGAGCACCAGCTACAACCCGCGCGACAAGGTGCACGACAGCTACGTCAGCGCGTCGTGGATCCTCACCAAGCTGCGCGGCACCCAGGGCCATGCCCAGGCCATGAGCTACTGGACCTACAGCGACCTGTTCGAGGAGCCCGGTCCGCCCGACGCGCCCTTCCACGGCGGCTTCGGCCTGATGACACGCGACGGCGTGCGCAAGCCGGCGTGGTTCGCCTACAAGTACCTGAACGCGCTGCGCGGGCTCGAGATCCCCAGCGCCGACCCGGCGGTGATGGCCGCGGCCGACGGCGCGAAGACCGCCGTGCTGGTGTGGGACCCGCGGCAGCGCGAGCAGCCCACCAGCAACGGCGTCTACTTCGGCAAGCCGCTGCCGGCCATCGATGCACCGCCGGTGCAGCTGAGCCTGAAGCACCTGGCCCCCGGCAGCTACCGGCTCCAGGTGCGCCGCACCGGCTACAAGGCGAACGACGCCCACACCGCCTACCTCGAGATGGGCTCGCCCAGGCAGCTGAGCGCGCAGCAGCTGGGCACGCTTCAAGGCCTGACGACGGACAAGCCCGAACTCGACAAGGTGGTGAAGGTGGGCGCCCGGGGCGAGCTGCAGCAGAAGCTGCGCATGCGCAGCAACGACGTGGTGCTGGTGACGCTGGAACCCGCCCGGTGACCGGTCGCTGCGGCCCCGCCGAGGAGATGCCGTGATGCGATGGCGACGATGGCTGCACGCGGCGGCGCTGCTCGCGGCAGCGCCGCTCGGCGGGACGCCGCCCTCGGCCATCGCGGCGGACGCGCCGGACGGTCCCGCGACGGCCCCGGCGAGGCGGCTGTTGCTGGTGACCACCACGCTGGGCTGGCGCCACAGCTCGATCGAGACCGCCGAACGGGTGATCGCGCAGCTTGGCGCCGCGGGCGGCTCGTTCACTGTCGAGCTGGCCGCGGTGACGCCGCCGCCCGAACCCGGCGCCGGCGTCACGGCGGCGCAGGTGGCGCAGTACGCCAGCGAGCGCGCGGCCTACGCCGACCGCGTGCGCGCCGTACTGGCGGACAAGCTCGCTGCCGCGTCGCTATCGCGTTATGACGCGGTGGCGTTCGTCAATACCACCGGCGAGCTGCCGCTGCCCGACCCCGAGGCCTTGATCGCGTGGGTGCGTGCCGGCGGCGCCTTCGTCGGCGTGCACAGCGCCAGCGACACGCTGCACGGCTTCCGGCCCTACATCGACATGCTGGGCGGCGAGTTCCACCACCACCGCGAGCAGGTGCGCGTCGAAGCCGTCAACCTCGCGCCCTCGCACCCGGCCACGCGCCACTTCGGCGCTCGCTGGAACCTGGGCGGCCTGCTCGAGGAGATCTACCTGCTGCAGAACCACCACCGCGACGCGGTGCAGCCGCTGCTGGCGCTGGAGCGGCACCCGCACAGCGGCGAGCCCGGCTACCACGGCCTGTCGTGGTGCAAGCCCTTCGGGCGCGGCCGCGTCTTCTACACGGCGCTGGGCCACAACGAATCGGTGTGGGAACTGCCGGCCTTCCAGCAGCACCTGGCCGGCGGCATCGCGTGGGCCTTGCGGCGGCAGGAAAACACCGCGGCCCCCGGGACGCGCTGAGGCCGCCCCGGCGCGGCGGCCCGCCGGGCCGCACGGGCCGCCCGCTTTGCCGGGGTCTTCCTAGGCCTCGAGCCGGGTGCACGGCGCCACGGCGTCGGGCAACCGGCCGGCGATGATCATGCCGAGCACCGCCTCCTCGTCCACGTCCTTCGTGCGGTAGGTGCCGATGGTGCGGCCGTTCTTCATCACGCACAGCCGGTCGCTGAGCGCGAAGACGTCGGGCATGTCGTGCGAGATCAGGATGATCCCGACGCCCTGGGCCTGCAGCGTGCGCACAAGGTCGTGCACCATGCGCGTCTCCTCCGGGCCGAGCGCGGCGCAGGGTTCGTCCATGATCAGCACGCGGGCGTTGAAGTACAGCGCGCGTGAGATCGCCACCACCTGCCGCTGCCCGCCGGAGAGGGCCCGCACCGGCACGCGGATGTTCCGGAAGTTCGGGTTCAGCTTGCGGAACACCGCGCGCGCGGCGGCTTCCATCGCGTAGTCGTCCAGCGTGCCCCAGCGCGTGCGGATCTCGCGGCCGAGGAAGAGGTTGGCCACCGCATCGAGGTTGTCGGCCAGCGCCAGCGTCTGGTAGATGGTCTCGATGCCCAGCGCCTGCGCCTGCACCGGCGTGCGGATGTGCACCGGCCGGCCGTCGACGCGGATCTCGCCGGCGTCGTGGCCGCAGGCGCCGGCCAGGATCTTCATCAGCGTGGACTTGCCGGCGCCGTTGTGGCCCAGCAGCGCCAGCACCTCGCCGGGGTGCACGGCCAGGCTCGCGCCCTGCACCGCCTGCACGCCGCCGAAGGCCTTGTCGATGCCCGTCATGCTGACCAGCGGCGCGCTCATGCCACCCGCTCCCCGGTCGCGCGCCGGAACAGCACGTCGAAGACGACGGCGACGATCAGCACCTGGCCGACGATCACCATGCGCCAGCCGATGTCCACGTCGAGCAGCAGCAGACCGCCCTCGAGGAACTGGATGATCAGCGCGCCCAGCACCGTGCCCAGCACCGTGCCGCTGCCGCCCGACAGCGCGACGCCGCCGATCACTGCCGCGGCGATCACGTAGAGCTCCTGGTTGGTGCCGAGCGAGTTGGTGCCGGCGTTGAGCCGCGCCACCGCGACGATCGCCGCGACGGTGACCAGCACCGCCAGCAGCATGAAGAGCTGCAGCATCACCCGGCGCACCGGGATGCCCACCAGCCGCGCCGCTTCCGGGTTGCCGCCGATCGCATAGACATAACGTCCGAAGCGCGTGCGGTTGACGAGGAACGAGACCGCGCCGACGACCGCGGCCCAGATCAGCACCGGCACCGGAATGCCCTGCCCCTGCGGCTTGTCGCCGATGCGGTAGGCGCCCATGGCGGCGGCGAAGCCGAGCGCCGCGATGCAGAAGAGACCGGTGGCGATGACGTCGAACCAGAGCGGCCGCGGCGTCACGCCGTGCGCCCGCTGCTGGCGCCGCCGCTGCGCCGTGCGCGCGACCAGCCACAGCGACAGCAGCCCCGCGAGCACCCCGCTGGGCAGCGGTCCGATCGCGCCGTCGAGCCCGCCGCCGAGCATCAGGAACCACGGGTCGGTGATCGGCTGCGTCTTGCCCGAGGCGACGAGGAAGGCCGCGCCGCGCAGCGACATCAGGCCGCCGAGCGTCACCACGAACGAGGCCACGCCCAGCCCCGCCACCAGCCAGCCCTGGTACACGCCGACCAGCAGCGCCACCGCCAGCCCGGCCAGGCAGGCGGGCACCGGATGCCAGCCCTTGGTGTACATCAGGAAGGCGATCAGCACGCCGACCAGCCCCAGCGCCGAGCCCACCGACAGGTCGATGTGCCGCGCGACGATCACCAGCGCCATCGCCGCGGCCATGATGCCCACCACCGCCGTCTGCTGCGCGATGTTGTAGAGGTTCTCCGGCGTGAGGAACTGCCCCGTCAGCGCGTGAAAGGCCAGGCCCAGCGCGCCCAGCACCGCGGCCATGATGAGCAGCCGCAGGTCGAGCGCACTGAGCTGCAATCGGCTCAGCATCACTTGCAGGCGGCCGGCGCATCGGCCGCGTTGACGCCCTTGCACAGCTCGGCCTTGCCGATGTGCCCGGCCTTGATGACGACGTCGAGGTTGGCGCGCGTGATCGGCACCGCCTTCAGGAACATTGCGTCCATCGTCAGCTTCTTCTCGCCGCCGGACCACTTGGTGGCGCCGGCCACCGGCTTGCCGGCGGCCATCTGCAGCGCGGCCTTGGCGGCCTCGCGGCCGAGGTCGCGCGCGTCCTTCCACACTGACACCGTCTGCGTGCCCAGCGCCACGCGGTTCAGCGCCGCATGGTCGCCGTCCTGGCCCGAGACCGGCACGCCCTTGAGGCCGCGCGCGGACAGCGCCGCGATCACGCCGCCGGCGGTGCCGTCGTTGCTGGCGACCACGGCATCCACCTTGCCGCCGGCGCGCGTGAGGATCTGCTCCATGTTGCGCTGCGCCACCTCGGGCTTCCAACCTTCGGTGTACTCCTCGCCGACGATCTTCACGTCGCCCTTCCTGATCGCCGCCTCCAGCACCTCCTGCTGGCCGGCGCGCAGGAAGTCGGCGTTGGGGTCGGTCGGCGAGCCCTTGATCATCACGTACTGGCCCTTCGGCTTCGCCGCGAAGACGCCGCGCGCCTGCATGCGCCCCACCTCCTTGTTGTCGAAGGTGATGTAGAAGACGCCGGGCGCCTCGATCAGGCGGTCGTAGGCGATGACCGGGATGTTGCGTGCCTTCGCCTTGGCGATGGCCGGCTGGATCGCGTCCTTGTCCATCGCCAGCACGATCAGCACCTTGGCGCCCTTGGCGATCAGGCTGTCGATGTCACCCAGCTGCTTTTCCGGCGAGCCGCCGGCATCCGCGCTGACGTAGCTGGCGCCGGCCTTGACCAGCTCGTCCTTGATGGCCTTCTCGTCGGTCTTCCAGCGCTCTTCCTGGAAGTTGGACCAGCTCACGCCGACCGTCTGGGCCTGGGCGCCGAAGGCCAGGCCGGCGAGCGTCGCGGCCAGCAAGTGCTTGGTGGGGGTCTTCATGGCAGATCTCCTGCAGAGGGACAAGGGAAGCGCCGACGCGCAGCGTGAGCCGCGCGCCGCGAGGGGTCAAGGGGGACGAACCGCGTCACCGCGCGGCCGCCCGCGCCGCTGCGGGCACGGCGGGCGCGGCCTCGCTGTCGTCCAGCGAGCGCAGGTACTCGACCAGCGCGTCGCGGTCCGCTGCGGACAGCGCGCGCGTGGCGCCATGCCCGCCCGCGATCACGTCGCGCAATGTCGCGGCCTGCCCGTTGTGGAAGAAGGCGCGTGCGTTCCACAGCCCGTACAGCGTGGGCGTGTCGAAGCCGATGCCGGCCAGCGCCTGCCCGATGCCGCGGCCGGACGAGGGCTGGATCGTGCCGACGTCATGCCGCAGGCCGTCGCGCATCGTCGCGCCGGCGTGGCAGCTCGCGCAGCGCAGCGAGTCGAAGAGCTGCTGTCCGCGCAGCGCGTGCACGCTCAGGCGGCCGTCCGCCAGCCGCGCCGGGCTGCGGCCGTGGCGCGACAGCGAGCCAAGGTAGGCCGCGAGGTCGTCGAGGTCGCGGCTGAGCCCCGCCTTCGGCGCACCCAGCGGGTCCGACGTGGCCTCGAAATCGGCGTTGCTCATGAAGCCCGCGCCGCCGAAGGCCTGGCGGATGTCGTGCTCGAAGTCCTGCAGCTCGTCGAAGTTCGCGCTCCAGTGCACGCGGCCATGGCCCAGGCCCTGGCGGCCGAGCAGGCTGGGGGTGCGGCGCAGCCCCTCGCCGCGCTGCGTGAAGTCCCACACCATGCCGTCGTCGCCGCCATCGGCATGGCAGCTGGCGCAGGACATGTAGTTGTCGCGGCTCATGCGCCGGTCCGCCGCGTTGTAGAACAGCCGCTTGCCGCGCAGCACGGCCTCGGCCAGCGGCTCGGTCGCCACCGCGGCCACCGTGGCCAGCGGCCTCGCAGCGAAGGACTGGCCCGACAGCACCACCGCGATGTCGTACGCCGCCACCGAGCGGCCGAGGAAGTTGTTGACGAACAGGCGCTGGCGCCCGGCGTCGACGTGCAGGCCGTGCGGTGCCCGGTCGGTCGTGATCTCGCCGCGCACCGAGCGGTCGAAGGCATCGACGATCGCGACGCGGTTGCCCTCCATCTGCGCGACGAACAGGTAGTCGCCGTTCGGCGACCAGGCCGCCGCACGCGCCGGCGCCCGGTCGTTGAAGTCGAGCTGCGCGTCGAACAGCTCCACCGCCGCCGGCTGCAACGCGATCTGCGAGACGATCGAGCGCACGGTGGTGTCGTGCTCGAGCGGGCGGCCGTCGCGGAACAGGCCACCGGCGATGTTGTCCTTCTTCGAGGGCAGCGCCGCCCGCCGGCCGTCCGGCGAGATGAGCACCTGGTGCAGGTAGTTCGGCACCCCGCGGGCGCGGTTCTCGGCGTCGACGGTCGTCCTGTCGACCCGCAGCCGGAGGGTCTGCCGCAGCGCCAGCGTCCGGCCCTGGGCACCCAGCGACACGCGATGCACCTGGCCGCCGTCCATGCGCGAGCGGAAGCGGGTCACCAGGGCCTGCGCCGAATCGGCGGTGACGGCGATGCCGCGCACATCGTCGGTCAGCGCCAGCAGTGCGCGCATCGCCCCGCTGGCGGGGTCGAAGCTCATCAGGCTCGAACGGCCCTCGAGCGTGACGAGGCCCGTGCGCCCGTCCGGCGTGAACACGATGCCGTGCGGCGCGCTGCCATAGGGCAGCGGAACGCTGGTGGACAGCTGGCCATCCGCCGCGCGCAGCGCGACCAGCTTGTCCTCGCCCTGCACGGCCACCCAGACACGGCCGTCCGGTGCCACGGCCAGCGTGCGCGGTTCGGTGCCGACGCGCGTCTCCCAGGTCTTGGCGAGCGTGGTCGCGTCGATCGCGGTGACCGTGCCGCTGTCCGGGTTGACGCTGTAGACCCGCGTCGCATCGCCCGTGATGTTGCTGCTGTGCGTGGGCGCCAGCGCGGTGGGCGGATGGATGACCGTGCGGCGGAACGCATGCGTCGACTGCGCGCCGTCGGCGGTGCGCACCGTCAGCACCACGGTGTGGTGGCCGGGCGCCTTGAAGCGGTGCGTGGCCCGCAGCGTGGCGGAGAAGGCGGTGGGCGGCGAACCGTCGCCGAAGCTCCAGCGGTACCGCGCGCCCGGGCGTGCCAGCGCGACCGGATCGAAGACTGCCGGCGCGTTCACGTGCAGCGTCTGCGCGTCGGCGGGGTCGGCGATGCGCATCGCCTGCTGGCCGCCGGGCCGTGGCGCGCGTGCGGCGGCCTCGACCTGCGGAGCTGTCGTGAACTGCGCGCTGAACGCCTTGGTGATGGCATTGCCGGCGTAGTCGCGCAGGCCGCCGGCCGGCACGAGCACCTCGTACGTGGTGTCCGGCGACAGCGGCACGGCCGGCGCGAAGTTGACCAGCCCCAGCTGCACGCTGTAGGTGCCGGCCAGCGGCGCGCCGCCGCGCGGACGCACGATGAAGCTGGACGCGCCGATGCTCTCCGGCAGGATGTTGTCGGACAGCGCGATGCCGATGCGCGAGCTCGTCGCCTGGTGGCGCGCGCCGTCGCGCGGCGAGACCTGTCGCACCTGCGGCGGCGTGGTGTCCGGCCGGCGGTCGTGCACGATGAAGCCGCTGCCGTTGCCGTGGTCGTTGCCGATGAACAGCAGGTTGCCCATCGGCGTCACCTGCCCGTGGTCGGAGTGGCGCGCCTGATCGGAGCCTTCGGGGAACAGGCCGCCCACGCCGACCTGGACGTGGTGCAGCGGATCGCTCACGTCCACCTTGTGGACCTTTTCCTGCGCACCCTGGAATACGAACGCATCCTGCGTGGCGCAGTACAGCTGCTCGTCCGCCTGCAGCCGCTTGTCCTGCGCGACGAAGCGCGCCGGATCGCTCAGGTCGTAGCTGAACATGCGCGCCCCGCGGCCACGCACCGCCCCGTAGAGCGTGCGGCCGTCGAAGCAGGTGGCGTAGTAGAACGGCAGCGCACCGACGGTGTCGAGCAGCCGCGGGTCCAACGGATCGGAGATGTCCAGGCTGGCCAGGCCCGAGGCCGCTTCCATCGAGCTCAGCACCAGGTGGTTGCCCAGCGTGAAGACGGGCCCGATCCGGAAGCCGCCGAGCTCGCCGGTGGGCACCGGGTTCGGCCGGCCCTCGCCGCGCTCGGCGAGCACCGGCTTGGTGGGGTCGCGCGCGTCGACGATGTACAGGCCGTCTTCGGCGGACGCGACGTAGACGTAGGGCGCCTGCCACCACAGCTGCCAGGTGACGTTGGAGTAGTCGCCGCCGTGCACCGTCGGCAGCGCGAGCTTGCTGACCTGGCGGATGTCATCGATGTCGGTGAAGTCCCAGAACTCGATGCCGCGGGTGCTGGGCACGACGATGAGCGTGCGCCCGTCGATGGTCGCCTGCCCGATGGCGTGCGGCTCGCGGAACTCCGCGGTGCGGCCGGTGGGCTCGTAGATCCGCTTCACCAGCCGCGGGCTTCGCGGGTTGGAGACGTCGTAGACGAGGAAACCGCCGGGCGGGTAGCCGCTGTCGGGGGCGAACATCACCACGAACCAGCCGTTGACCATCAGGCCGACGTTGGTGCCGAAGTCCTTGCGCCCCGGGTGGCGGAACGGCATCTCGCCATCGCCCGCTCCGGGCGCGCTCTCGGTCTTGATCATCGAGAGCGGCCCGAACAGCTCGGCCTCGGTGTACGCGAGGTTGCCCAGGCCGGGCCCTTGCGCGGCCTGGCCGCCGGCCCGCGGCGCGACCGGGCTCGTGGCGGAGAGCGCCGCGTGGGCCAGCACCAGCGCCAGCACGCTCGCCAGCGTGGCGGCCGCCGTCCGGATGTGCCTCATCGATCGGACCTTCGTCAGCATCGGCTCACCTCACGAAACGCGCCAGCAGCCGGATATAGGCCGACTGGTAGCCGTTGGAGTTCTCGCTGATCGGCCAGGAGTTCAGCGGCCAGCCGTCGTTGAAATCGAGGTAGGACTTCTGCGCCGGCTGACCGTAGGGCGGCGTCGGACGGCTCGAACCGCAGGCCGTCGAGACACCGGGGCAGCGCGAGTCCCAGTCCCACTGGTTGTAGTTCGGGCCGCCGGTGACGATGCCCGGTGCGGGGCCGTAGGTCGAGGTCTTGGCGCTGTCCCACAACGCGCTGCCGTCGCTGAACCAGGAGTGGAAGATCTGGTTGACCGAGTTCTCGGCGCCGAAGCTCACCATGTTCGTGAGGTAGGCCTTGCCGAGCGGGTTCACGCCGTGCAGGTAATGCAGGTAGCCGGCGGCGGCGGCGGACACCTGGTCCGCGGTGTGGCGGCTGATGCCGTAGAAGGTCTCGGCCGCGAACAACGTGCCGCCCAGCGCCTTCACCGCATTGCTGCCCCAGGTGTAGTCGGTGATGTAGGCGCGGTACGGGTCGCGCTGCGAGTCGACCGCGCCCCAGCCGCCGTAGTCGCTGCGCCCCCACAGGTCGAGGAAGCGCGTGCGGATGTTGCTCGCCACGCCGGCGGTGGCACCGGGCAGCGCCGCGTAGTACAGCAGCTGGTGCGCATGGCCCGCGTTGAAGGCCGACAGGTACCACTGCGCGAACATCGGCGTGATGGTGTAGCTGGCATCGACGACGTCGCGGTAGCTCGCTTCACCGGTGGCCGCGAACAGCTTGATGGCCGCGTACAGGCGCAGCTCGGCACGGCCGGCGTCGTCGGTCTCCTGCTGGCCGGCGCCCAGGCCGGCGGTGCCGCTGGCCTCGTCGTTGTTGCGGAAGACGACGTTGGGGTTGGCCGCCGCCCAGGCCCAGGCGCGCCGCGCCCGCGCCAGCAGGTCGGCAGCGTAGGTGTTCATCGCCGCGTTGTTGAGGCTGCCGAAGACCTTGGCGCCGTGCGCATAGGCCGCGGCCGCGGCCAGCGTGGCGGAAGTGCTGGCATCGCCGTAATAACTCGGACCGGTGGCGGCCGACGGCGGGCTGGCATGCGACACGCCCTGGATGGACAGCACCGAGCCGTCGCTGTTCTGCATGCGCACCAGCCAGTCCAGGCCCCACTTCACTTCGTCGAGCAGGTCGGGCAGGCCGTTGTACGACTCGGGCAGGTTGAAGTCGTCGGTCCAGACGCCGGGGTTCTGGCTGTAGGCCTCCAGCAGGTCCTGCACGTAGCCGGCCGTCCAGCTGGTGTACTTGTTGAAGTCGCCCGCGTCGTACCAGCCGCCGCGCAGGTCGCGCGCGGTGGCGGCGTTGTTCCTGTCGAGGTAGCGGCGCGCCTGCGTGTCCTGCCCGGCCTTCAGGTGGCTGGCGCCATCGGCCCAGCCCGCGCCGGCCTGTGCCGCGTTCTTGGCCTGGCCCGCGCGCTGGTAGAAGAAGGTCCGCACCGCCTGCACCAGCACGTTGCGGTAGAGGTTGTCGCCGATCTCGAAGCGCGCGGAGCGCTGGTTGCGGTCGACGTCGACGATCTCGTAGGTGCCGGGCGCGGTGACCTGGCTGAAGTCGAAGCTCCACGCCTGGTCGCCCGACGACTCGTCGATCTGCCGGTCCTTCCACTCCTGGGGCCACCACTCGTAGGCCACCGCGCCGGTGGCCGCGTTCACCACCTGCAGCCGGCCGGGCCAGTAGAACTCGCTGCTGTCGTAGCCGACGCGCGGCCAGCGCAGCACCGCCACCTTCTTCATCGTCGGCAGGTAGCCGAACTGGTCGACCAGGATGTACTTGCCGGCGTTGGCGGCCATCGCCGGCCAGACGGTGAAGTTGTACGCCTGCACCGTGCGGGCGCCGCAGCTGTTGGTATAGGTGGCCGTGGCGGTGCAGCTCGCGGTGAGCTTGAGCGTCTGTTCGCGCGACGAGCCCGAGGCCCCGCAGCCGCTCCACGACCAGCTGCCGCTGATCGGCTGCGGCCCGAGCACGACGGTGGACCCGGCGTTCAGCGTGGCCGAGGACTTCACGGCCCAGGCATTGGTGCCGTTGAGGTTGAGGTACGGGGTGACGGCGCTGGGCTGGCACGTCTGCGCCCAGGCAGGCGCGCTCAGGGCTGCCAACAAAAGCAGCACGCTCTTCCTGATCTTCACGGGAGTCTCCGTTGTATTGCAGGTCGGCCCTTGCCGGGATGGCTGCGGCCGGTCCCCGTCAGCGCAGCACCTGCTGCAGCGTGCGGTGGTGCGCAGGCAGCCGCTCCACCGTCGCGGCGATGCCGTCGCGCCGCGACGCCAGCGCACGCACCGCCCGGTCGAAGGGCACTTCGGCGTGCACCGGGTCGTCCCGCTCGGGCCAGTGGTCCATGCCGGCCAGCACGGCGAGCCAGCTGGTGGCGTCGAAGCCTTCCTCGTCGGCCTGGTGAAGCAGGCCGTGGCGGCGCCAGGCGTCGAGCTTGAAGGCCAGCGTCTCGGGCAGTTCCATGCTCGCGACGTGGCGCCACAGCGCGCTGTCGCGCCGGCGCGTGAGGCAGTAGTGCAGGATGATGAAGTCGCGGATGCGCGCGAAGCGCCGCACCGCCCCTTCGTTGTAGTCCTCGCGGTCCGAGGCGACCAGCGGCCGCCCGCTGGTCAGCAGCGTCATCAACCGGCCGATGCCGTCCTGGACCAGGTAGATGCTGGTCGACTCCAGCGGCTCCAGGAAACCCGAGGACAGGCCGACCGCGACCACGTTGTGCACCCAGAAGCGACGCCGGTGGCCGGTGGCAAAGCGCAGCAGCCGCGGCTCGGCCACCGGCGGGCCGTCCAGCTGCGCCATCAGCTGCTCGCGTGCACGGTCGGCGTCGATGAAGCGGCTGCTGAAGACGTGGCCGTGGCCGGTGCGGCTTTGCAGCGGGATGCGCCAGGCCCAGCCGCCTTCGAGCGCGGTGGCGCGGGTGTAGGGGGTCAGCTCGTCGCCCGCGCGTTCGCAGGGGCAGGCCCAGGCGCTGTCGACCGGCAGCCAGTGGCTGTAGTCGACGAAGGGCTCGTCGAGCGTGCGGCCCAGCAGCAGCGAGCCGAAGCCCGAGCAGTCGATGAACAGGTCGCCCTCGATGCGCCGGCCGTCGGCCAGCACCAGCGCGGCGACGCCGCCGTCGTCGCGCCGCACCACGTCGACGATGCGGCCGGTGGTGTGGCGCGCGCCGCGCTCGATCGCCAGCCTGCGCAGGAAGGCCGCGTACTGCACCGCATCGAAGTGGTAGGCGTACTTGAACTGCGCGTTGTCCTCGTCGGGCAGCACGAAGCGGCCCTTCATCGCCATCACCGTCGGCACGCACTGCAGGCCCAGCGGCTCGTCGAGGCCCACCCGCCGGTGCTGCGCCCACAGCGTCTGCGAGCCGAAGAGGTTGCCGAAGTGGCCGAAGGTGTGGAAGTAGTCGCGGCCGCGCTCGAGCCAGTCGCAGAACCGGATGCCGAGCTTGTAGGTGCCGTTGGTCGCGCGCAGGAACTCGCGCTCGTCGATGCCGACGAGCCGGTTGTACTCGCGGATCGACGGGAACGTGGCCTCGCCGACGCCGATGATGCCGATCTCCTCGGACTCCACCACCGCCACCGTGCTGCGCCCGCGCAGTCCGGTGGCGATGGCGGTGGCGGTCATCCAGCCGGCGCTGCCGCCGCCGACGACGACGATGCGATCGAACTTCGGAACCATGGTCCTCCTCGGCGCGGCACGGCGGCCTGTCGGCCTCGATCAGAACTCGTAGCGGCCGCTGAGGTAGTAGCTGCGGCCCGGGTACTTCCAGACCTTGCCCATGTCGCCGGGGCCCTGCTGCCGCGTCTCGCGGACCTGCACGTTGTTCAGGTTGGAGATGTTGAGCGACAGCGAGAACTTGTCGGTGAAGGCGTACGACATGCCGCCGTCCCACTGGCCGTAGGCTTCCTGCCACAGCGGCAGACCCCACCAGGTGTCCTGCGCACCTGGGCGCGCCGGGTCGGCGCTGGTGCCGTTGTTGCCGCTGTGGCCGAAGCCGCCGATGCTCTTCAGCGAGCGGCTGTTCCAGTTGTAGGCCAGGCGTGCCGAGAAGCCGTTGCGGTCGTAGCGGAACGCGAAGTTGGCGGCGTGCTTGGCCAGGCCTTCCAGCGGCATGTCGCCGAACGGCACGCCGTTGGTGTCGCAGCCGGAGAGTTTCACCGGGTCGGTGCCGATCGCGCTGTCGGCCGGGCAGTACTTCATCCCGGAGGTCTTGTAGAGCTCCTTCTTGCTGTCGATGTAGGTGTAGTTGGCCGAGAAGCCAATGCCCTTGGCCCAGTCGGGCAGCGTGTCCTTCAACGCGTCGAAGTGGTCGAGGTAGGTCTCGGCCGCCAGCTCGATGCCCGCGACCTTGCCGCGCGCCGCGTTCTGCGGACCGGTGATCACGAAGGTCTGCGGGTTGCCGGCCAGGCTGTTGTAGGTGCGCGTGTAGGCGCTGTCGTAGATGATGTCCTTGACGTCCTTGTAGAACGCCACGGCGGTGACCGCCTGGCCATTGCGCGGGTACCACTCGAGCGAGACGTCGACGTTGTCGGACGTCAGCGGTTTGAGCTTGACGTTGCCGGTGTTCTCGCCGGTGTAGGTGACCTGGTTGGTCGAGCTGTTGTGGTTCTGCGAGAGCTTGATCGACTCCTGCAGCTGGTTGAAGCCCGGGCGGTACATGCTGCGTGCCAGGGCGATGCGGCTGATCAGCTTGTTGTCGCCGCTCAGGTTGAACTTCAGGTTCATCGAGGGCAGCACGTCGATGTGGCTGTCCGAGACGTCGATCTTCTCGTTGATCGGCCCGAAGCGCGGCAAGTCGGGCGGCGTCGTATTCGAGTAGTTGGGCGTGAACACCGTGTAGCCGTGGGCCACCGCCTTGCTGTAGACCACGCGCACGCCGACGTTGCCCTCGACCGGCACCTTCCACTCGTCGAAGCCGAAGCGCAGGTTGCCGTACACCGCCTGCGTGGTCTCGGTGTGCCGGCTGGTCATGTTCGGATTGAGGCCGTACCGCAACGTGGGGTCGAAGTTGAAGTCCTTCGGATCGCAGCTGCCCGATCCCTTGTCGCGCACGCCGTCCAGGCACTGCTGGTACTTCAGTTCACCGAGCAGCTTCGCGTAGGTGGCCGGGTAGTCCCCGGTGAACGCCACGGTGGGGAACACCACGTTCGGCAGCACTCCGAACTGGCCGGCATGGAAGTTGTTGAAGGCGTAGACCTCCGTGGGCAACTGGTAGCGGGGATCGTTCAGGTAGGCGAGGCTGCCGCCGCGCTGCCAGCCGTACTCGGACTGGCCGGGAAGCTGGCCCGGCACCTTGGTGGGCGTGACGGCCCAGGGCTCGGCAATCGACCGCCAGCCGGTGCTGCCCAAGTCGCCTGCGAAGACGGCGGCCTCGCGTTCCGAGGCCTTGTGCGCAGCGCGGTAGCCGAAGCGCAGGTCGCGCAGCACCGGGTCCTCGAACTTGAACTTCGCGTCGATCTTCCAGGCGACCATTTCCGCGTCGCCGCGGTACTGCTTCGGCTGGACGACGTTCCAGTAGTAGTTGCCCGGATCGGCCAGGAAGTCGCGCGACTTCTGGTCGAAGTCGATGCGCAGCGGGCCGTTGCCCGGGATCGACAGGTCCATGCTGGGCACGAAGGTGCCGAGCTGCACCTCACGGCCGATGGTGTCGAATTTCGAGCGCACGTACTGCAGGTCGTTCTGCAGCGACCAGCGGTCGTTGATGGCCCACTTGAAGTTCCAGGCCAGCTCGCCGGTGTTGGTCTTGTGCTCGTTGTAGGAACGCGTGGTGCCCAGGCCGATGCCGCCGTCGGCATAGCGGTTCGCACCCAGGCCGCCTACGGGATAGCGGTAGTGTCCCGCCACCAGCACGCCGCGGTCGTCGACCACCGGGTTGTCGATCACCGAGCCGTAGGGCGTCTCGTAGGTTCCGCCGCGGTACATGCCCGCGCCGGAGTCGCGCTCGCGACCCTTCGTCAGGAAATAGGTCAGCGACGACTGCATGTCGTTCTTCTTCCACTGCAGTGCGCCATAGAAGCCGACACGGTCGGACTTGCCGACGTTGTTGGACCAGCTCGCGCCATCCGGCACCCAGACCGTCTGCCCGGGGACGACGTTGGTGCGCGGGAAGTAGGCACCCAGGTCGACCGACTCGGACGCATAGGTCGAGTTGTTCATGCTCAGGTCGACGAGCACGCCCCAGCGCCCGGACTCGGCCTCCCATTGCGTCGAGTACAGGCCCGACAGCGACGGCGACGACTTCTTCGTCGTCTGCTCGTAGGTGCTGCCGAAGGACACATAGCGCTTGGTGCCCTTGTAGTCGAAGGGCAGCGCGGTGCGCAGGTTCACCAGGCCGCTGACACCACCCTCGATCTGCTCGGCCGAAGGGTTCTTGTACACATCCACGCCAGCCATCAGCTCGGTGGGCACCGCGCCCCAGCTCAGGTCACGGCCCGGCCACCCGGCCGAGAAGATCTCGCGGCCATTGAGATTCGACGCGCCCCAGGACAGGCCGCGCACCTTGATGCCCGAGCCTTCTTCCGAGTAGTGCTTGGCATCGATGTCGATCGTGCGCTGGCGCTGCACCGTGACCCCCACGACGCGCTGCAGCACCTCGGTGATCGAGCGGTCGGGCAGCTTGCCCGCCTCTTCGGCGACGACCGAGTCGACGATCTCCTCGGCCTCCTGCTTGATCTTCTGCGCGGTCTGCAGCGCCTGGCGCTGGCCGGTCACCACCACCGTCGTCGGATTGGCGTCGGGCTTCGGCGCCGCCGACTGCGCGCACGCCATGCCGGCGCCGCCGAACAGGGCGATGTGGGCCACGGCCAGGGAGATCGCGGTCCGCTTGGGTTGTCTCATGTCTCGTCTCTACTTTCTTTGGGGCAGGCGCAATGACGATGTTTTCGGGCGTTACTGGATCGTGATGGCACCGATGACCGACAGGTCGGAGGCGTAGAAGTCGCCGTCCGAAGGCGCCGACGTGTCGCTGTTGACGTCCATCAGCCGCAGCCGAACGCGCACGACGGTGGACGACCTGATCAGCTGCAGCGCCGATTCGCGGGCCGGCTTGAACTTGTCGAGCGCCGCCTGGTACGCCGCCATGGCGGCCGCGAAGTCCGCCGGGCTGCTGCCCCAGGGGCTCGGCAGCTTGCGCACGTCGTCATCGAGCGAGGCGGTGTTGACGCCCGCGAGCCCGCAGGCCTCGGTCACCGCGAAGTCGCCGAGCGCGATGCCGTAGCCGCCCACCATCGCAGCCGGCCAGAGCAGGCTGCTCACGGTCACGTTGCAGCCGTTGTTGCGCTTGCCCAGGTCGAGCTGCACCACCACCGGCTTCTTCGCCTTCAGCAGGCCCTCGTTGACGCCGAGGTTGATCGCGAACGCGGTCTCGGTCGTCACCTTCAGGCCGCCGGCGGTGTCGCCCGCCGTGTCGAAGGCCTTCAGCCCGGGCGCGAAGATGTCGATGGTGTTGGAGCTCGCATGCCAGCCTCCGGGGGTCCACTTCGACTTCGGGATATGCAGCGCCGAGGTGAATGCCCGCCCGTCCGCCGACTCCGCACGGAAGCAGGTGTTGTCGGTGTTGCCGCACCACTCCCAGCCGCCGCCGATGATGCTCGACCAGGCGTTGACCGACACCGCGCCGCCCTGCCGGGTGACGGCGTCGTTGGTGGATCCCTGGCCGGCGCCGATGATGCCGTCGGCGACGATCAGCGGATCGACCGCGATGAAGCCGGCGGCCGTGGTTTCGTTGTGGTTGGCATCGCCGGCCTGGCGGGCGGTCACCGCGCACGAGCCCTTGCCGAGCAGCCGCAGCTTGTCGCCTTCGAGCGTGCAGACGCCAGGCGTGCCGCCGGTGATCACGACCGGCAGTCCGGAGCTGGCCTTGGCCTTCAGCGTGACCTCGCGGGTCTGGCTGCTCAGCACGTAGTCCGGCGCCTCGATCGTGATCGTCTGGCTGCGCTTGAGCACGTTGAACAGCTGGCTGACGTCTTCCGCCTTCGCCCACTTGACGCCGTCGGCCGAGGTGCCGCCCTCCTGGCTGGCGACGACGCGGCACTCGCCCGTGGCCACCAGCGTCATCTGGTCACCGGAGACGGTGCAGATGGCCGGTGTCGTCGACTCGAACTTGACCGGCAGACCGGAGGTGGTCGTCGCCTTGAGCTTCTGGGGCGGCGACAGCAGCGTGCCGCCGCCGGGATAGTCGAAGGTGATGAGCTGGAGCCGGCCTTCGCCTGCGCTGCTGCCGCCCCCACCGCCGCACGCCGCCAGCATCACGCCGCAGGCCATGGATACCAGGGTCATGCGCCCCCGCCGAAGCTCTTGTCTCACGCTCGTTCTCCTTATTTCCGCAACGCGGCGAGCCGGGCGGCTCTGCGCCGTCACGCCATCCGCACGCGCCGCTGCGCGGTCGCTGATTTGTCCATAAATCAATCACGAAAAAAGACGGGCCGATGCCGACGCGACGGGCCCCGGCGTTGACAGCCGGGCAGCGGGCCGGCACGGCCCCTTCGAAACGCCCCTGGCCGGGGCCGCAAAGCGGTGACTTCGAGAGGCGGTCCGGCAGGACCACCTTCCCTTGTGCGACAGCTTCCGAGGCGCCAGCATAGTTCGATCGTCGAAGGAATGAATACATGGCAAACACCTAGTTGTCGACCAGGGTTTACGCGCTTATCTTTCGTTCCCCGCTCGAACTAATAATCGTTGGCTGCCTTGCGCGGCACCCCTCCGCACGAGCCCCAACGAGGACCCCACCTTGACCCGGCCAGACACCGCCGCCGCCGCCATCGCTCCGCTGCTGCCTCGGCGGCGGCTGCTGTTGGGCGCGGCCTGCGCCGCCTCCGGGGCGATGGCCGGTGCGGGCGCCGCGCCGGCGCCGTCCGCCGCACCCTACCAGTGGCAGAGCGTGCCCTTCGGCGCCGGCGGCTTCGTGACCGGCTTCCTCTTCCACCCGCGCCAGCGCGGCCTGCTGTACCTGCGCACCGACATCGGCGGCGCCTATCGGTTCGACGACGCCGCGCAGGCCTGGGTGCCGCTGCTCGATCACTTGTCGAAGGCCGACGCCGACCTGATGGGCGTGCTGAGCCTGGCGATCGACGTCAACGAGCCGGACCGCCTCTACGCCGCCTGCGGCCTGTACCTGGACGAACGCGTGCGCCGCGGCGCGTTGCTGAGCTCGAGCAACCGCGGTGCGAGCTGGCAGGTGCACGAGCTCGGCTTCCACCTCGGCGGCAATTCACCCGGCCGCGGCTCCGGCGAGCGGCTGCAGGTGGACCCGCACGACGGCCGCGTGCTGTGGCTCGGCAGTTCGCGCGACGGGCTGTTCAAGAGCACCGACCGCGGCGCCAGCTTCCGCCCGGCCGGATTCGCACCCCGCCACGTGTCCTGCGTGCTGCTCGATCCGGCCAGCGGCGCGCCGGGCAACGCCTGCGGCACGCTCTACGTGGGCAGCCACGACCAGCCCGGGTTGTACGTCTCGCACGACTTCGGCCAGAGCTTCGAGCGCGTGGCCGCCACGCCGCGGCAGGCGCCGCAGCAGGCCGCCTTCGGGCCGGACGGCACGCTGGTGGTCAGCTTCGCGCTCGGCGAGTCGGCCGTCGCCTGCAATCCGAGCCACGCCCGCACCGGCAGCGTCTGGAAGCGCGACGCGCACGGGCGCTGGAGCGACATCACGCCCGAGCGCCCGGGCACCGGCCGGCAGGGCTTCGGCTACGCGGGCCTGGATGTGGGCCCGCAGGGCCGGCTCGTGGTCTCCACCATCGAACGCCATGGCGCCGGCGACGAGATCTTCCTGTCCGACGATGGCGGCGCGCACTGGACCGCCCTCGGGCCGCATTCGCGGCACGACGCGGCGGGCTACCCGTGGCTGCAGGACTACATGCGCACCGAGCGCAACCTGGGCCACTGGACCTCGGCGGTGCGCATCGACCCGTTCGACCGCGAGCGAGCCCTGTACGGCACCGGCTACGGCGTCTGGCTGACACGCCGGCTCGGCGCCGCGGCGCATGGCGGCCCGGTGCCCTGGGTCTTCACCGTGGCCAACCTCGAGGAGACCGCGACGCTCGAGATCCGCAGTCCGGCCGCCGGTGCACGGCTGCTCGCCGCGGTGGGCGACGTGGCCGGCGGCGCGTGGGCCGATCCGGCGCGCCCGCTCGGCCAGGGCTTCTTCACGCCGACCAAGGAAACCAACCGCGCGATCGACTTTGCCGAGCTCGCGCCGGCGATCATCGCCCGCACCGGCGACGGCCCCGCGCGCGGCCACTGGTCCGACGACGGCGGCCAGCGCTGGCAGCCGTTCGCAACGCCGCCGATCGCCGGCCGCGGCCACACCGGGCGCATCGCGGTGTCGGCGCGCGGAACGGCCTTCGTCTTCGCGCAGCGCGGCGCGGCGGTGTGCACGCACGACCGCGGCGCGACGTGGATGGCCTGCCGCGGCTGGCCCGACGGCGGGCACGACGTCCTGCCGCCCGTTGCCGACCGCGCGGCCGATGGCGTCTTCTACGTGCACGACCGCGACGGCGGCCGCGTGCTGATCAGCCACGACGGCGGCCGGCGCTTCGAACCGCTGCTGACCGACCTGCCGCGGTTGCGGCGCGACGACGACGGGCAGTTGATGAGCACGCCCGGCATCGAGGGCGCGCTGTGGCTCGCGCTGGACGACCGGCTGCTGCACCGGCCCGGTCCAGGGCAGGCGCCGCGCACGATCGCCGCCGTCGAGCAGGCCTGGATGCTGGCGCTGGGCCGTGGCGCGGCCGGCGCCGCGTATCCCCACAGCCTCTACCTGTGGGGCCGCGTGCACCAGGACGGCGGCGCCGTCGAAGGCCTGTTCCGTTCCGACGACGGCGGCGAGCGCTTTGTACGCATCAACGACGATCGCCACCGCTACGGCCGGCTGCTGTCGATGGCCGGCGATGCCCGCGAGCACGGCGTGCTCTACATCGCCCCGCACGGTCGCGGCGTGCTGGCCGGCCGCCCTGCCGCGCCACGCTGAATGCCACGCACCGGCAACCCCCGACGTGCACCCCAGCGCAGCGCGCCGGTGTACGATTTCGCATCACTGATTTATTGATAAATTCCTCGTGAAATTCACCGACGGACAATGGCTGCTGCAGCCCGGGCTCACCGCGCACTACGCGGTCGAGGCGTACGACATCCAGGCCTTCGACGACCGCCTCGTCGTGCTGGCGACCACGCGCCCGATCAAGCACCGCGGCGACACCCTCGCCGGCCCGGTGCTGACGGTCACGCTCAGCTCGCCGGCTGAAGGCGTGTTGCGCGTCAGCGTCGCGCACTACAGCGATTCCGAGCCGCCGCGGCTGCACGTGCCAATGCCGGGCGCCGGCCGGCCTGCCGTGCGCATCGAACAGGACGACCAGACCGCGACGCTCACCAGCGGCGCCATCAGCGTCGAGGTCAACAAGGGCGAGGGCTGGCGGCTGACCTTCCGCGAAGGCGATCGCGTGCTGACGCGCAGCGACTGGCGCAGCCTGGGCTACCTGCAGTGGGGCGACCGCGGCAACTTCGTGCACGAGCAGCTGACGCTGCAGGTGGGCGAGAACGTCTACGGCCTCGGCGAGCGCTTCACGCCGTGGGTCAAGAACGGCCAGGTGGTCGAGAACACCAACAAGGACGGCGGCACCGCCTGCGAGCAGGCCTACAAGAGCGTGCCGTTCTACCTCAGCAGCCGCGGCTACGGCGTGCTGGTCAACGAAGCCGGGCCGGTGTCGTTCGAGGTGGCTTCGGAGAAGACCACGCGCGTGCAGTTCAGCCGCGCCGGCGAGAGCCTGGACTACTGCGTGATCGCCGGCCCGACGCCGAAGCACGTGCTGCAGCGACTCACGGCCCTCACCGGCCGCGCGCCGCTGCCGCCGGCGTGGACCTTCGGCCTGTGGCTGACGACCTCGTTCACGACGCAGTACGACGAGGCCACCGCGACGCACTTCATCGACGAGATGGCGCGCCGCGAGCTGCCGCTGTCGGTGTTCCACTTCGACTGCTTCTGGATGCGCGAATTCCAGTGGTGCGATTTCCAGTGGGACCCGCGCGGCTTCCCCGATCCCGAAGGCATGCTCGCGCGCCTGCATGCCAAGGGCCTGAAGATCAGCCTCTGGATCAACCCGTACATCGCGCAGAAGTCGCCGCTGTTCGCCGAGGGCCAGCGCGAGGGCTACTTCCTGAAGCGGCAGGACCCGGCCAGCAAGGGCCTGACCTGGCAGACCGACCTGTGGCAGCCCGGCATGGCGATCGTCGACTTCACGAACCCGGCCGCGGTGGCCTGGTACCAGGGCCACCTGCGCCGGCTGCTGGCGATGGGCGTCGACTGCTTCAAGACCGATTTCGGCGAGCGCATCCCGAGCGAGGGCGTGGTCTACCACGACGGCTCCGACCCGGTGGAGATGCACAACCTCTACGCGCTGAAGTACAACGAGGCGGTGTTCGAGCTGCTGCGTGAAGTACGCGGCCCGGAAGAGGCCGTCCTCTTCGCCCGCTCCACCTACGCCAGCGGCCAGCGCTACCCGGTGCACTGGGGCGGCGACTGCTGGAGCAACTTCGAATCGATGGCCGAGAGCCTGCGCGGCGGGCTGTCGCTGACCAGCTGCGGCTTCGCGTTCTGGAGCCACGACATCGGCGGCTTCGAAGGCAAGCCGCCGCCGGCGGTGTACAAGCGCTGGATCCAGTTCGGCCTGCTGTCCTCGCACAGCCGGCTGCACGGCAGCAGCTTCTACCGCGTGCCGTGGCTGGTGGACGAAGAAAGCTGCGACGTGCTGCGTGCCTTCACGCAGCTGAAGCACCGCCTGATGCCCTACCTCTACGCGAAGGCGATCGAGGCCACAGAGACCGGCGTGCCGGTGATGCGCGCGATGGTGGTCGAACATCCCGACGACCCCGCCTGCGCGCCGCTGGACCGCCAGTACCAGCTCGGTGAATCGCTGCTGGTGGCGCCGGTGTTCACCGACAGCGGCGAGGTCGACTTCTACCTGCCGGGCACCGGCACCTGGACCGACCTGCTCAGCGGCGAGAAGCGCGCCGGCGGCCGCTGGCTGCGCGAGACGCACGGCTTCCTGAGCCTGCCGCTGTACGTCGCGCCCAACACCGTGCTGCCCTGGGGCGCCGACGACCAGCGGCCCGACTACGACTACGCCCGCGGCGTGGTGCTGCGCGTCTTCGAGCTGGCCGACGGCGCGCGCGCCGGCTTCACCGTGCCGACGGTGGATGGCTGCATCGCCGCGCGCGGCGAGGTGCGGCGCGAGGGCACGCAGTACACCGCGGTGATCAGCGAGGGCCGGCTGCACGACTGGCGCCTCGAGGTCGACGGCCGCCGGGGTCCCGTGCAGGCCGGCGGCGACACCGCGCGCCTGGACGTCTGACGATGCGGCGGCCGGCTCCCTGCGCGCGCGCGCCCATGCCGTGGCGTGCGCTGCAAGTCCTGTCGACCTTCGGGGCGCTGCTCGGCATTGCCGTGCTGCTGCTGGCGGCGGCCGGGCCCGCCGGGGCGGCCGGGGCCGCCGGGCGGGAGCGCCTGTCGCTCGACGCCGGCTGGCTGTTCCACCGCGGCGACGTGCCCGCGCAGCCGGTCAAGGGCCACGGCGCCAGTTACCACCAGGCGAAGGCCGGCGGCGCCGTGGGCGCCGGCGCGCCCGACTTCGACGACTCCGGCTGGCGCAGGCTGGACCTGCCGCACGACTGGGCCATCGAGAACCCGCTCGACCGCAACGAGAACGCCTCGCAGGGCTACCGTGCGCGCGGCTTCGGCTGGTACCGGCGCTACTTCCAGCTGCCCGAAGCGGACCGCGGCCGCCACATCGAGCTGCAGTTCGACGGCATCGCCACGCACAGCACGGTGTGGGTCAACGGCATCGTCGTCGACCGCAACTTCTCCGGCTACAACGGCCGCAGCATCGATGTCACGCCTTTCGTGCGTTATGGCGAGGACGTCAACAGCATCGCCGTGCGCGTCGACGCGCAGGCGCAGGAAGGCTGGTGGTACGAAGGCGCCGGCATCTACCGCCACGCCTGGCTGGTCAAGCGGGACTCCCTGCACATCGCCACCGACGGCGTGCACGCCAACCCGGTGCAGAAGAACGGCCGCTGGACCGTGCCGGTGGCGGTGGACGTGCGCAGTGCCGACCGCGGCCCGCGCGACGCGGTGCTGAAGGTGCGCCTGATCGACCCTGACGGCACCCCCGTGGCCCGCGGCAGCCGACGCGTGCGCGTGGCCGCGCTGGCCACGCAGACGGCGACGCTGGACCTGGCGGTGCCGCGGCCGCAGATGTGGTCGGTGAACGATCCGCGCCTGTACAAGGTCGAGGCGGCACTGCGCGGCGCCGCGGCCGGCCCCCGCGAGCTGGACCGCGCCGAGCTGCACACCGGTTTCCGCACGATCCGCTTCGACGCCGAGCGCGGCTTCTTCCTCAACGGCCAGCCGCTGAAGCTGCACGGCGTCTGCATCCACCAGGACCACGCCGGCGTCGGCGTGGCCGTGCCCGCGGCGATCTGGGAGTTCCGGCTGCGGCGGCTGAAGCAGATGGGCGTCAACGCGGTCCGCTTCGCGCACAACGCGGTGGCGCCCGAGGTGATGGACCTCACCGACCGCCTGGGCCTGCTGGTGATGAACGAGAACCGCAACTTCAGCGCCAGCGCGGAGGTCACGGCCCAGCTGGAATGGCTGGTGCGGCGCGACCGCAACCGCCCGAGCGTCATCCTGTGGTCGATCTTCAACGAGGAGCCGCTGCAGAGCACCGAGCAGGGCCTGGAGATGGCGCGGCGCATGGTCGCGACGATCAAGCGCCTGGACCCGACGCGCCCCGTGACCGCCGGCATGCACGACGGCCTCTTCGCCGAGCGCAACGCCGCCCAGGCGCTGGACGTGGTCGGCATCAACTACCAGACCTGGGCCTACGACCGCTACCACCGCGAGCACCCCGGCCGGCCGCTGCTGAGCAGCGAGGACACCTCGGCCTTCATGACGCGCGGCGCCTGGGCCAGCGACCAGCCCGCCCAGGTGCTGGCGGGCTACGACGAGGAGCCCTCGTCGTGGGGCGCGACGCACCGCGAATCGTGGAAGCAGATCGCGAGCCGGCCATTCCTCGCCGGCGCCTTCGTCTGGAGCGGCATCGACTACCACGGCGAGCCGACGCCCTTCGAGTGGCCGAGCGCCAGCACCTTCTTCGGCGCGATCGACCTCACCGGGGCGCCCAAGGCGGCGTTCCACATCCGCCAGGCGCACTGGGTGAAACCGCCCCCGGACGGCGGCAAACACCCGCCGTCGCCCGGCAAGGGGGGTGAGTCGTCCCGGGAACGGCCCTTCGCTGACTCGGGCCGAACCGTGGTGAAAGTGCTGCCGCACTGGAACTGGGCCGGCCGCGAAGGCCAGCCGGTGAAGGTGATGGTGGCCAGCAACGCGCCGCGGGTGCGGCTGCTGCTGAACGGTAGCGTGGTCGGCGAGCAGGACGTGGACCCGATCGACATGGTCAGCTTCCAGGTGCCCTACGCGCCCGGCCGGCTCGAGGCGGTGGCGCTGGGCGCCGGCGCCCAGGCGGGCCGCGAGCTCGGCCGTGACGTCGTGGAGACCACCGGCGCGCCGGTGCGTCTGGTGCTGACCCCCGACCGCGCGATGTCGGACCGCGCGATGCCCGGCACCGACGGCCGGGCCGTGCTGGCCGGCGACGGGCGCGACGCCATCGCCGTGATGGTCAGCGCCGTCGATGCGCAGGGCCGCGCCGTGCCGACTGCGAACTTGCCGGTGCGCTTCGACGTGGCGGGCGCGGGCCGGCTCATCGGCGTCGGCAATGGCGACCCGAACTCGCACGAGTCGTCCAAGGCGCCTGAACGCTCGCTGTTCAACGGCCTGGCGCAGGTGATCCTGCAGAGCCGGCGCAACAGCCAGGGCACGCTCACTTTGCGCGCCAGCGCGCCGGGGCTGCAAGGCGCCGAGCTCGCGCTGCCGGTGCAGCCGGTGGCGCCGGTCGCCGCGGTGCCGGTGGCCGAGGCGGTCACGCGGGTCGACGGCTGGCGCATCTCGCCGCCGCAGGCCGAGCGGCCCGACCCGAACCAGGTGCTGGCGGGCAACGACATGAACAGCTGGGGCTGGGGCACGCCGCCGATCCGGCAGACGCCGGAGCCCGCGTCCTGGCGCGCCTACCGTGCCAACCTCAAGCTGCGCGCCGACCGCAACGACGGCCGCGGCCGCCTGGTGTTCCGCGAGATCGTCGGCCAGGCCGAAGTGTGGGCCGATGGCGTGAAGCTCGGCGAGAAGACCACCTTCGAGGCGAGCCCGCTGACAGTGCCCCTCGTCGCCGGCTCGGGCTGGCGCACGCTGACGGTGCTGGTGCGCGCGCAGCCGGGCCAGCCCTCGGGCCTGACCGGCCGCGTATTCGCCGAGGCCGGGACGCCATGAGGGGGCTGCCTCTCGTGCGCGCGGCACTGCTCGTCGCCGGCCTGCTGGCAGCTGGCGCGGCGTCCGCGATGCGCACCACCACGCTGCTGGACGGCCCCTGGCGCTTCCAGCGCGCAGATTCAGCCGGCGCGGCCGAGCCGGCGTTCGACGACACCGCCTGGCAGCGCGTGACGCTGCCGCACACCTGGAACGCGCCGGACGGCGAGGTGGGCGGCGCCTACCATCGCGGCGCCGGCTGGTACCGCCGGATCATCGACCGGCCCGCCGGCGCCACGCCCGGCCGGCGCCAGTTCCTGGAGTTCGACGGCGCGACGCTGGCCGCCGACGTGTGGGTCAACGGCCGCCTCGCCGGCCGGCATGAAGGCGGCTACGCCCGCTTCCGCTTCGACATCACGCCGCTGCTGAAGGCCGGGCGCAACGTGCTCGCCGTGCGGGTCGACAACAGCCCCCTGCCGCACGTCGCGCCGCTGGGCGGCGACTTCACCGTCTTCGGCGGCCTGGTGCGGCCGGTGCGCCTGGTCGAGACCGACAGCGCGCACATCGAGCTGCTGGACCACGGCAGCCCGGGCGTCAAGGTGGACACCGAAGCGCTGGTCGCCGCCGCGGCCCGGCTGAGCGTGCAGGTCGACCTGCGCAACCACGGTGCCGCGGCCGAACGCGAGCTGCTGCTCACCTTGCGTGATGGCGAGGGCCAGGTGGTGCTGCGCCATCGCCAGCCGGTGCAGCTGGCCGCCACCGCCGCGCAGCGCGCCAGCGTGCTGCTGCACGTGCCCAAGCCGCGCCTGTGGCAGGGCGTGCACGACCCGCACCTTTATCGCCTGCAGGTCGAGCTGCTGGATGGCAGGCGCGTGGGCGACAGCGTGCAGCTGCCGCTCGGCCTGCGCCGCTTCGATGTCGATCCGCAGCGCGGCTTCCTGCTCAACGGCCGGCCCTACCCGCTCCACGGCGTCAACTACTTCCACGCCGGCCGGCCCGGCCGCGGCGTGGCGGTGGGCGATGCGGAGGTCGACGAGGACCTGCGCATCCTGAAGGACTTGGGCCTCACCGCCCTGCGCCTGGTGCACTACCAGCACCCGCCGCGCGCCTACGAGCGTGCCGACGAGCTGGGCCTGGTGCTGTGGACCGAGATCCCGTTGAACGCGGCGATGCAGCAGACGCCGGCCTTCCGCGACAACCTGCACCAGCAGCTGCGCGAGCTGGTGCGGCAGAACCGCCACCATGCGTCGGTGGCGGTCTGGGGCGTCGGCAACGAGGTCTACCGTGCCGACGAGCCGATCACGAGGCTGCTGGGCGAGCTGCATGCGCTGGCCAAGCAGGAAGACCCGTCGCGCCTGACCAGCTACGCCCACTGCTGCGCGCCCGACGACCACCCGATGGCGCTGCAGACCGACCTCGCGTCGTACAACCGCTACTGGGGCTGGTACGACGGGCAGTTCGCCGACATCGGCCCGTGGGCCGACCGCCTGCACGCGAAGCTGCCGGCCAGGCCGATCGGCCTGGGCGAATACGGCGCCGGCGCCAGCGTGCTGCAGCAGCAGGACCCGCCGCAGCGCCCCGAGCCCGGCGGCCGCTGGCACCCCGAGCAGTACCAGGCGCTGTTCCACGAGACCTACGCGGCCGAGATCTCGCGCCGGCCCTTCTTCTGGGGCCGCTTCGTCTGGCTGGGCTTCGACCATGCCTCGGCCGGACGCCACGAGGGCGACGCCACCGGCATCAACGACAAGGGCCTCGTCACCTACGACCGGCGCTACCGCAAGGACGCGTACTTTCTCTACCAGGCGCATTGGTCGAAAGAGCCGATGGTGCACATCGCCAGCCGCCGCCTGAGCCCGCGCCCGGCGGGCAGCGTGACGCTGAAGGCCTACAGCAATGCCCGCCGCCTGACGCTGGAAGTGAGCGGCCGCGTGGTCGGCAGCGCGGACGTGATCGACCGCATCGCCACCTGGCCCGGCGTGGTGCTGGCGCCGGGTCGGCAGCAGATCGTCGTGCGCGGCGACCACGGCGCCGGCGACAGCGTCGCGTGGGAGGTCACGCCATGACGGCCGGCCACGCCACCCGCATGCCGGCGCCTCGGTCGCGCAGGCCGCTGGCATCGACGCTGGCGATGGCCACGCTGCTGGCGCTCGCCGGCTGCGCCGGGCCGCTCGCGTTGCCGCCGCCCGCCGCGACGGGCTGCGACGCCACGGCGCTCGGCACCCACCGCACGCTGGTGCTGCCGCGCGAGGGCGCGGCCTACGGCCGTGTCCAGCACGGCCCGCTGCCGCTGGGCCCGCGCGAGGTGGTGCTCACCTTCGACGACGGCCCGCGGCCCGAGGCCACGCCGCAGGTGCTGCAGGCGCTGAAGGCCGAGTGCGTGCGCGCCACCTTCTTCCTGATCGGCGAGCCGCTGCTGCGCCACCCCGAGCTCGCGCGTCGCATCCAGGCCGAGGGCCACACGGTGGCGATGCACAGCTTTCGCCACCAGAGCCTGCCCAGCCTGTCGCCGCCGGACCAGCGGGCCGACCTGCAGGCGATGCAGCAAGCCCACCGCAGCGTGCTGGGCGGCGACCCGCCGGCCTGGCGCTACCCGTACCTTCACGAGTCCGACGCCCTGCGCGAGAGGCTTCGCGAAGAACGCATCACGGTCCTGTCCACCGACGTCGGCATCGAAGACTGGCAGCCGGGGCAGTCGCCCGCGGTGCTCGCCGACCGCCTGATCGCCCGCCTGCGCGAGCGCGGCGGTGGCATCGTGCTGCTGCACGACGCGATGGACCAGACCGCCGCCGCGATGCCCCTGCTGCTGCGCCGCCTGAAGGACGACGGCTGGCGCGTCGTGCACCTGCAGTGGTCGCCGCGCTGATGCGCCCCCTCGTCTTCATGCCCATGTCGATCCCCGTGCTGAACACCCCTGTCCGCCACGCCGCCGCGTTGGCCCTCGTCTTCGTGCTGCAGGCCTGCGCCCAGGCACCGGGCACCTCGTCCTCGCCGGCCGCCACGACGCCCGGCTCGGCGCCCGGCGCGGCCACGCCCGCCATCCAGGTCAACCAGGTCGGCTTCCTGCCGGGCGCGGCGAAATGGGCCGTCGTGCCGGCCGCCGTGCCGACCGTCGTACCGGCCGAGTTCGCGCTGATCGATGCCGCCTCCGGGCGCGAGGTCTTCCGCGGTCCGCTCGCCGCCGCCGCGCATTGGGAGCCCGCGCAGGAAGCGCTGCGACTGGCCGACTTCTCCGGCTTCCGCATCGCCGGCGAGTACCGCCTGCGCGTCGAGGGCCTGCCCGAGTCGGCGCGCTTCGTGATCGACGCGCGGGCCTACGAGCGGGTGAACGCGGCCGCGCTGCGGGCCTTCTTCTTCAACCGCGCCGGCATCGAGCTGAAGCCCGAACACGCCGGCCCCTGGGCCCGGCCGGCCGGCCACCCCGACACCCGCGTGCTGGTGCATGCCTCGGCCGCCGGACCGGTCCGGCCCGCCGGCACGGTGATCAGCGCGCCCAAGGGCTGGTACGACGCCGGCGACTACAACAAGTACATCGTCAATTCCGGCATCACGATGTACACGCTGCTCGCCGCCTGGGAACACTTCCCCGCTCACTTCGAACGTCAGCGCCTGGACATCCCCGAGAGCGGCGATGCGCTGCCCGACCTGCTCGACGAGGTGCTGTGGAACCTCGAGTGGATGCTGGCGATGCAGGACCCCGCCGACGGCGGCGTCTACCACAAGCTCACCGACAAGGGCTTCGACGGCGTGGTGATGCCGCACCAGGCGAGGAACGAGCGTTACGTCGTGATGAAGACGACGGCCGCGACGCTGGACTTCGCGGCCGTGGCCGCACAGGCCAGCCGGGTCTTCGCGGCCTTCGAGGCGCAACGCCCCGGCCTGTCGGCGCGCCTGCTGGCCGCGGCGAAGGCGGCCTGGGGCTGGGCGCATGCGCACCCGGCGGTGGTCTACCAGCAGCCCGCCGACATCCACACCGGCGGCTACGACGACAGCAAGCTCGGCGACGAGTTCGCCTGGGCCGCGGCCGAGCTGTACGTGACGACGCGCGACGACGCCTACCTCGCCGCGCTGAAGGCCCGGGCCCAGCCGGCCGGCGTGCCCGGCTGGGGCGACGTCGGCAGCCTGGCCTGGATCACGCTGGCGCACCACCGCGAGCGCCTGACGCCCGCGGCCGACCGCGCCGAGATCGCGCGCCAGATCACCGCGCAGGCCGGCAAGCTCGCCGCGCAGTGGCAGGCCTCGCCCTACCGCGTCGCGATGCAGCGCGACGATTTCTACTGGGGCAGCAACGCGGTGGCGCTGAATCAGGCGTTGATGCTGGTCCAGGGTTATCGCCTGAACGGGGACCGCCGCCAGCTCGATGCCGCGCAGGCCGCGCTCGACTTCGTGCTCGGCCGCCATCCCACCGGCTACTCGATGGTCACCGGCTTCGGCGAACGCGCGCCGCGCGAGCCGCACCACCGCCCCTCCGGCGCCGACGGCGTGACCGATCCGGTGCCGGGCTTCATCGTCGGCGGCCCTCGCCACGAGACCTCGGACGACTGCAGGCCGCTCGCCTATCCCTCGAAAGCCGCGGCCAAGGCCTGGCTCGACCGCTTCTGCAGCTACACGACGAACGAGGTGGCGATCAACTGGAACGCGCCGCTGGTCTACGTCAGCGCGGCGCTGCAGGTGCTCACACCCGGAGCCCGACCATGAACACGCTCGCCGACACCGCCCGCGCCGTGGCGCCCGAGACAGCCCGCCGGCGCCACCCGCTCGCCTGGGTGCCCACGCTGTACCTGGCGATGGGCCTGCCCAACGTGATGGTCGGCGTGGTCGCCGCGATCATCTACAAGAACCTCGGCGTCTCGAACGAGGACATCGCGCTCTACACCTCGCAGATGTACCTGCCGTGGGTGCTCAAGCCGCTGTGGGCGCCGCTGCTCGAAGCCCATCGCACCAAGCGCTGGTGGGTCATCAGCATGCAGTTCCTGATGGCCGCCTCGCTGGGCCTGGTGGCCTTCTGCCTGCCGCTGGAAGGCTTCTTCAAGCTGTCGCTGGCGTTCTTCTGGATCACCGGCTTCGCCAGCGCCACGCAGGACACCTGCGCCGACGGCGTGTTCATGAGCACCGTCTCGCTGAAGGACCAGGCGCGTTACTCCGGCCTGCAGGGCATGTGCTGGAACCTGGGCGCGGTGATCGGCTCGGGGCTGCTGGTCTCGTTGACCGGCTGGCTGCACGAGCGGCAGGGACTGCCCTGGGTGCAGTGCTGGATGATCGTGGTGTGCATGGCCGCGGCCACGATGGCGCTGTTCGGCCTGTGGCACCTGCGCGTGCTGCCGCCAGGCGGGCCGCCCGCGATGGCCAGCGGCGCGGGCGCGGGCGCGGGCAGCTTCGCCGCGATGCGCGAGGCCTGGGTCAGCTTCTTTGCCAAGCCGCAGATCTGGATGATGCTGGCGGTCATCTTCTTCTACCGCTTCGGCGAAGGCTTCATCGAGAAGTTCGGGCCGCTGTTCCTGCTCGACCCGCGCGCGGCCGGCGGGCTGGGCCTGGACAACGCGGCGCTCGGCCACATCAACGGCACGGTGGGCACGATCGCCTTCATCGCCGGCGCGTTCCTCGGCGGCTTCCTGGTGGCCCGGCGCACGCTGCCGCGCTCGTTCTTCGTGCTGGCGCTGGTGCTGAACGTGCCGCACCTGACCTACTTCTACCTGTCCACGGCACTGCCGCAGGACCCGCTGTGGATCGGCGCCATCGTCGCGGCCGAGAAGTTCGGCTTCGGCATGGGCTCGGTGGGCCACATGCTGTACATGATGCAGCAGGTGGCGCCGGGCCCCTTCCGCATGGCGCACTACGCGATGGCCACCGGCGTGATGGCGCTGACCAAGTGGTCCACCGGCACCGTCAGCGGCTGGGTGTGGAACGCGGTCGGGCATGACTACGCGAGCTTCTTCGGCCTGGTGCTGCTGTTCTCGGTGCCGCCGGTGATCCTGGCGTGGCTGGCTCCGTTCCCGCATGCGGCCGAGCCGGACGCGCCGGCGCGCTCCTGAGTCGCGGTCGTCCCGGCCCGCTGTCGATGGACCTGCCGGGCGCAATCTCGATAACACCCGAAGCGTGCGGGTGGCAGGTCACGCGGCTGGAACACGAACGCGTGCTGCGCAACGTCGGCGCCGCGGCGCTGCTGCCCGTCGAGCCGGCGCCGGGCCGCGGCAACGGCCGCGCGGTGCTGGTCGTGCCGGGCGGCGGCTTTCTCTTCGTCGCCGTCGAGAACGAAGGTCTGCCAGTCGCCCGGCGCCTGGCCAAGGCGGGCTACACCGCTTTCGTGCTCGTCTACCGCACCCGGCCCACGACCGACGACGACCGCAGCTTCGAGCAGGGATTGCCGCGAGCCTGGCAGGACTTGGCAGAACGCATCCAGGCCGACGGCGACCTCGCGCTGCATGGCCCGGCGCTGGACGACACCCGCACGGCGATGCGCTGGCTGCGCGCGCACGCCGCGAGCTTCGGCTTCGATCCCGCGCGGCTCGGCCTGCTGGGCTTCTCGGCCGGCGCGCGCTGCGGCCGCGCGCTGGTGGCGCAGGCCACGGCCGAGGAGATGCCCGACAGCCTGGCACTGGTCTACGGCGGATTCGCCGCCACCGTGCCGCGCGCGCCGGTGCCGCCGCTGTTCCTGGCCCAGGCTGCCGACGACCCGCTGTTCGACAGCGGGCAGCTGGCCATCCTCGACGACTGGCGCCGCGCCGGCCAGCGTGCCGAACTGCACCTGTACGAACGCGGTGGCCACGGCTTCGGCCTGCGCAAGCAAGGTGCCACCAGCGACCACTGGTTCGATGCCTACCGCGCCTGGCTGGATCGACAGTGAGCGCCTGCTGATGCCGCCTCGTGGCCCCTGACGGGCGCCACCGCGCACCGGATCGGCCGGAAATCTCACAATTCCGGATCACGATCAGTTCTGATCTGAGCGATCATATGTCAAGGCGGTACCGACTGGAGAGAACTGATGGATGGTCCAATCGACTCGACCCGCCCGACCGGGCGTGTGCGTCCTGAGCGGGCGGTTCAGCAGATGGCGGCTGGGCTGGCGGTCGTCGCTGTCCAGGGCGAGCGCTTGCAGAGCTTGTGCGACGACCTTCGACCGGCGCTGGCGCAGATGCACGCGGACCCGCTGCTGCGCCCGGCCGGTGCCCTGCTGGCGGAGGCCCTGGTGGCCCTCACCGACATCGCCAGCGACATCGCCGCCGTCACCGACAGGCTCGCCGCCGGCCTGGAGACCGACACCCCGCAGTAGCGCCGCCGCCCGGCCCGCCGGCGGCGCGATCCGTCAGGACGCCACCGCCGGCTTGGCGGCGTCCGCCAGGCGCCCCTGCTGCTGCATCGCCGCGAGCAGCTCGGTGATGGCCGCCGATTCGTAACCCTCGGCCAGCGTGCACAGCCGCTCGGCCAGCGGCTGGAAGCGTTTGTCGAGCGCACCGAGCTGCTCGGCCCGCTCGCGGATGCTGCGCATGTTGCCGATGCGGGCCAGCCGGACCAGCACCTCGAGCTCCTCGGGCGGCGGTGGCACCAGCGGCGCGGGTGGCGGCCCGGCCTCGGCGACCGCGCCGCGGCGGACCCAGCGCACACCGAGCAGGCGCGCGATCTCGCCCAGCAGCCGCGCGAAGTCGACCGGCTTGGCGATGAAGGCATCGGCCCCGACCTGCAGGCTCGCCTCGCGGTCGGCCTCGGAGGCGTTGGCCGACACCATGATGATCGGCAGCGCGCGGAAGTGCTCGTCGCTGCGCAGGCGGCGAACGGTCTCCGGCCCGTCCATCACGGGCATCACGCTGTCCATCAGCACCAGGTCCGGCGGCGCCTGCTCGATCTGGCTCAGCGCGTCGCCGCCGTGCGCCGCCTCCATCGTGCCGAAGCCCAGCCGCGTCAGCGCCTGCACCAGCGGCATGCGGTTCGCCGGCAGGTCGTCGACGATCAGCACGCACCGCCGCCGCCCTTCATAACCCACGATGTCCTCGGTGGCCGGCGCGTCCGGCGCGGCGGCAGGCGTCGCCAGCGGCAACTCGAGCTCGAACCAGAACCGGCTGCCCGCGCCCTCGCGGCTGTCGACGCGGATGTCGCTGTCCATCAGCTGCACCAGCTGACGGCAGATCGCCAGGCCCAGCCCGGCGCCCCCGAAGCGGCGCTGCACGCCGCTGGCTTGCTCGAAGGGCTGGAACAGGCGCGCCAGCTGGTCCGCGGCGATGCCGATGCCGGTGTCCACCACCTCGAAGCGCAGACGGGTCCGCTGCCCGTCCGAAGCGAGCGCGCTGACGCGCAGGCTCACGCTGCCCTGCGCGGTGAACTTCACCGCGTTGTTGACCAGGTTCAGCAACACCTGGCGCAGACGCTTGTCGTCGGCGTACACGGTGCGCGGCAGGTCACCGACGACCTCGTAGGTGAAGGCCAGCCCCTTGCGCTGCGCCTCCACGCGCACGATGTCGCACACCGTGTGCAGCAGCACGGGCAGGTCCGTCACCTGGACGTCCAGGTCCACCTTGCCGGCTTCGATGCGCGCGAGGTCGAGCACGTCGTTGATCAGCAGCAGCAGGTGCTCTCCGCTGCGCCGGATGATGTCGACGCCCTTGGCATCGCGCGCCTGCAGGCCCTGCGCGTGCTGCAGCATCTGCGCGTAGCCGAGGATCGCGTTCAGCGGCGTGCGCAGCTCGTGGCTCATGGTGGCGAGGAAGGCGCTCTTGGCGCGGTTGGCCGTCTCGGCCGCGTCCTTGGCCTGGCTCGCCTCGCCATAGGCCGCTTCCAGCCGCGCGATGGTCTCCGCCAGGCGGTCGGTCATGATGTTGAAGCTTTCTGCCAGGCGGCCGATCTCGTCGCGGGCCTCCACCGGCGCGCGCGCTTCGAGCTGGCCGCCCGCGATCCGTCCGGCCACCGCGGTCAGGCGTCGCACCGGCTCGACGATGCTTCGACGCAGCAGGAAGGCCATCACGATGCCGAATACCAGCGCCAGCGCACCACCGGTCAAGGTCCAGGTGCGCGCGCGCGCCAGGCTCTTCCGGGCGTGGGCCAGCTCGCCCTGCAGCAGCTGCTGCTGCCGCGCCGTCACCTGGCGCAGCAAGTCGAGCAGCGCCGCGGACTGCGGCACCACCTGCGTTCGGTACAGGTAGAGGTCTTCGAACGCACGATCGCCCTCGAGGATCGCACGCACCTCCAGCGCGGACTCGGTGAGCCGCTGGCGCGCCCGGCCGATGCGGTCCAGCTGCTCGCGCTGCGCCGGCGTCAGCGAGGGGCGCCGCGCCAGCAGCGCGTCCCACAGCGCCGCGTTGGCCACCAGTTGCGGCGCGTAGTTCAGGCGGAAGCCGTTGTCGCCCGACGCGCCGTAGGCGATCACGTTGGTCGTCATCGCGTCGATCGAGCTCTGGAACGCGACCATGGCGGCCATCGTCTCGGCATTCGCTTCGCGGGCCGGGCGGGCCTTCTGCAGCGCGATCATCGCCTCGACCTCGGCCATCACGCGCACGCGCTGGCTCTGCACGTCGACACGCGACAGGCGCAGCGCCGGCCGGTTGCGCAGCGGGTTGTCATGCAGATCGAACAGCTGCGGCGGCAGCTTCTTCCACAGCGCATACTTTTCGGTCAGCGCCTGCACGCGCCGGCCGTCGTCCTCGTCCCAGGCGCGGGACGAGCGCTGCAGCGCGGCCAGTCCGCTCTCGAAGGTCATGCGCGCGGCGTGGTACTGCTCGATGTTCGCCGGGTCCGACAGCACAAGGTAACCGCGCACGTTCAGTTGCATGCGCAGCAGCGCCTCCTGCGCCTGCGCTGCGGTCAGCGCGGCCGGTGCGCGCACGGCTTCGCTGGCTTCGATGTCGCGCGTGGCCTCGCGCCCGGCGACGAAGGCGAGCGTCACCACCGTCAGCGTGAAGAAAACCAGGACCCCGATGCCGGCGGTCAGGCGGGTGCCGATGCCCGGCGCCTGGGTCTGCAGCCAGCGCCGCATGCGCCGTCGTCAGAATCCGAGCGACGTGCGATAGGCCTCGCGCTGCCGCTCGCGGCCGAGCCGGATGGTGATCTCCTCGAAGTCGACGACGGCCGCCTGCAGCGCACTGGCCGCGCTCATCTGGCCGCTCGCCGCGGCGACCAGGTGCAGGTCCAGCGCCAGCCAGTAGCTGTAGGCCCCCGGAATGCGCAGGTAGGGGAACTGCTGCTTGTCGGCGAAGGTGCGCTGGAACGCGCGCAGGTAGTCACGGACGTCGGCCTCGTCCCAGCCCATGCGCAGGTAGGGCTCGATCGAGCCGGTGCCCTCGGGCGGCAGGAACTGGTAGCTGCGCCCGGGGTCGACGCCGTCCGAGCCGCGCGCGCCGTAGACCATCTGCTTGTCCTTGGCGGCCAGCAGCGCCAGCAGGAAGTAGGTGGCCTCCGGCACCTTCGAGTAGCGGGAGATGACCCCCGCCCAGGAGGCGCCGGTGGTATTGCCGACACGGTTGATGCCTTCGGTCCGCACCCAGCGGCCCTGTGCGATGTCGTAGTACTCCTGCGTGCCCGGCACCTGCGCGGCGCCGGTGCGGCCCTTGACCTTGCTGCCGGGCTGCTGCGCCAGCGCCCCGAGGTCGCCCCAGGTGATCGCGAAGGCGGCGCGCCCGGCGAGGAAGTGGTCCCAGCCGCGACCGTGGTCCCAGCCCAGCATCTCCCGCGGACCGCTCTTGACCAGCTCGGTGAACAGCTCCAGCGCGCGCACATGGCCGGGGCTGTCGACCAGCGGCTTCATCGACTGCGGGTCGAACCAGTACAGGCGCGGGTTGCCGGGGCCGATCAGGAACGACGCCGACAGCGTCATGAAGTTGAACATGCCCTGGCTGCCCGGCTTCAGCGCCAGCACGATGCCGTGGTCCGGCACGCCGTCGCCGTCCAGGTCCTGCCCGTTGAAGTAGGCCACCGCGTCGCGGAACTGGGCCCAGGTCTGCGGTACGCCGAGCGCATAACCGTACTTCTGGCGGAACGCCGCCTGGTGGCGCGCATCGTTGAGGAGGTCACGCCGGTAGTACATGACCTGGCCGTCGTGGTCGTAGGCCACCATGTACTTGCGGCCGCCGTAGCTGAGCAGGTGGCGCGGGCCCGGCAGCACGTCGTCGACGCTCCACTTCGGGAAGCGGGGGTCGTCGTAGAAGCGGTCGTAGGGCAGCAGGTGCCCGCCGGCCACCATGTCGCCGATCCACCAGCCGCCGGCGATCGACGCGTCGTACTTGCCGACCTTGTTCGTCATGTCCGAAATGATGGTCGGGTAGTGCTCGACGCCGGGCAGGCGCACGATCTCGAGCTCGGCGCCGGTGGCGGCTTCGTACTCGTCCTTGACCTCGAGCAGGGCCAGGCTGATGGCGCTGCGGGTGGCGATCACCGTCACCTTCTGCCCGGCGAACGGGCACTTGCCCGCGGCGCACGGCGGCAGCACCCTTGGCACCGGCAGGTCGGCGGGCTGCACCACCGTCGTCGTGGTGCTCTCGGGCCGCGCCGCCGGGGCGGTCTGCGCCACGAGGGCATTCGGTGCCGCGACCGCGGCCAGCCCGATCAATGCGGCGATCCACCTGTACACCATGGTCACCTCCGTGTCGTCGACACGCACCATTCTGTGCGCAACGGCCCCGCGGCGAAAGGCGGGACCTGCCGGTGGCTCGACGATGCGGCGGGGCGACGCCCCGCGGGCACTCAGGCGTTCCAGGCGGCCATGAAGGCGCGTGAACGGGCCGCGATCTCGTCGAGCTCGAACTCGGGCTTGAACAAGGCGCCCCCGATGCCGAAGCCGGTGGCGCCGGCCGCCCGCCACGCGCCCAGATGCCGGGGCTCGATGCCGCCGACCGGCCACACCGGCGTGCCCCGCGGCAGCACGGTGAGCAACGCGCGCAGGGCCGCCGGGCTGCTGGCTTCTGCAGGGAACAGCTTCAGCACCTGCGCACCGGCACGCAGCGCGGCGAAGGCTTCGCTGGGCGTGAAGATGCCGGGCGCGGCGATCAAGCCCCGCTCGACCGCACGGGTGACGACCGCGGCATCGAAGTGCGGCGACACGATGAGCCGCCCGCCGGCCTGCGCGACCGCGTCGACGTCGGCCGCGTCGAGCACGGTGCCGGCCCCCACCAGCGCACCGGGCGGCGCCATCGCCGCCAGCGTCGCGATCGCCGCCAGCGCGCCCGGGCGGTTCAGCGGCACCTCGAGGCCGCGGAAGCCGCTGTCGAACAGCACCCGGCCGACCGCGGCCGCGCGCTCGGGCTGCAGCCCGCGAAGAATGGCCACCAGCGGCGGCAGCGGGGTGGCGTTGGCAGTGGTCATCGCGGGGGCTCCGTCAGCGCTCGTTGGAAGGCCCGCCATGCGGCGTGCTGCGCCGCCTGCGGGTCCAGCGTCTCGGTGCGGCAGCCGAAGTGGCGCGCGCAACGGGCATGGCGCTCGACCAGCGCCGGTTCGCCGAGCAGGCGCACCGGCTGCTCGCGCGGCAGACCCCGGCGCAGCGCGTCGCGCCACTCCGCGGCGATCAGCAGACCGCTGACGTGCTCGGCGCTGCCCGCGGCGGTTGCACCGCCGGCCATCACGCGGGCCCGCGCGCCGAAGAGCGCGTGGCTGATCTCCTCGTCGCCCAGCGCGCGCACGCCGCGGTCGAACGCCTCGCCGGCATCATCGGCGGCAACGGCCATCAGCGGCGCGAGCGTGCCCTGCGCGCGCAGCGACGCGAACAGCTCGCCGGTCAGGTAGGTGCGCAGCACGCTCACCGCGCCGGCCTGCAGCCGCACCCATTTGCCGTGCGTGCCGGGCAGCACCGTCCAGCCGTCGCCGGCGGCGAGCGCGAGCGCGCCCAGCAGCTGCGTCTCCTCGCCGCGCATCACGTCGGCGCGCCCGCTCGCATCGCGCCAGCACATGCCGGGCACGATGCGCCAGCGCGCCCGCGCCGGGGCGTCGCCGACCGCGACCAGGTGGCGCGGCAGCGCACTCAGCGGCACGCCGGCGTCCAGGTACGGCGCCTCCTGCCAGCCCAGTGCCGAGCCGACCATGCCGGACATCACGACCGGCACCTGCCGGGCCTGCGGCCACAGCGACAACAAGTCCTCTAACGCCGCTCGGAAGCGGCCACGACAGGCCAGGCTGCCCTGCTCGTCCCGATAGGTGGCGAGCACCTCGCCCGCCACATCCAGCAGCCAGGCGCGGCGGTTGCTCGTGCCCCAGTCGATGCCGATGAAGTCCGGCCGGCGCAACGCGCTGCCGGGCTCGGCGTGCGGGGGCATCGGCATGTTCATTCGCCGGCCACCGGCTCGATGCCGGCCGCGCAGCCGGTGAGCGCGACCAGCGTGTCGGTGATCAGCGCGGTCGGGATCGACTCGACGTAGGGCCGCATGCGCCCCTTGGCCTCGAAGCGCTCGCGGAACGCGGACGCGAAGAAGCGCTCGGCGATGCGCGGCACGATGCCGCCGCCGATGAAGACGCCGCCGCGTGCGCCCAGCGTCAGCGCGACGTTGCCGGCAAAGCTGCCCAGCAGCGCGCAGAACGTGTCGAGCGTGCGTGCGCACAGCGGATCGGCCCCGTCGCCGCCCTGCTCCACCACCTGCTCGGCGGACATCACCCCGGTGGGTCGGTCCAGCGCCGCGGCGACCGCCTGGTGCAGCGTCGGCAGGCCGATGCCCGACAGCAGCCGCTCGGCCGACACGTGGCCGTGCTGCGCACGCGCGGCGCGCAGCACCTCGGCCTCGAAGTCGTCGCCGGCGGCCAGCGTGCTGTGGCCGCCCTCGCCCGGCAGCGCCTGCCAGCCGGCGCGCGTGCGCACCACGCCGGCCACGCCGAGGCCGGTGCCGGGGCCCACCACCGCCAGCACGCCGCCATCGGCCCGCGGCAGCGCGCCGTGCGCACGCAGCTGGGCCGGCTTCAGGTGCGGCAGTGCCAGCGCCAGGGCCTCGAAGTCGTTGAGCACCTGGAGGCCGGCGAGGCCCAGCTCGTGCTGAAGGCCGCGGCGCGAAAAGGACCAGTGGCTGTTGGTGAAGCGGATCTGGTCGCCCTCGACCGGCGTCGCCACGGCCAGCGCCGCCTGCCGCGGCGAGCGGAAGGCCGTTCCCAGCACCGGCGCCAGCTCGGCCAGGTAGGCCCGCACCGCGCCGGCGGGGCTGTCGTAGCCGGGCACCGGCAGCTTGCGCACGTGCGCGACGTCGGCGCCGGGCAGGTCGATCCAGCCGAAGCGCGCGTTGCTGCCGCCGATGTCGGCGACCAGGCGGGGATAACCGGCCGCGTGGCCGGAGAAGGTGTCGGTCGAGGTCATGAGGTTCTCAGGTCGAGGGTCCCGGCCGGCGCTCGAACAGCCGCTGCAGCACGCAGAACCCGAACAGCAGCGCGCCGATCACGATACGCGTCCACCAGGAGCTGAGGCTGCCGTCGAAGCTGATCAGCGTCTGGATCACGCCGAGGATCAGCACGCCGAACAAGGTGCCGGCCAGCGTGCCGACGCCGCCGGACAGCAGCGTGCCGCCGATCACCACGGCGGCGATGGCGTCCAGCTCCAGCCCCATCGCGTGAAGGCCGTATCCGGACAGCATGTAGGACGCGAAGACCAGGCCCGCCAGCGCCGAGCACAGGCCCGACAGCGTATACACCAGCACCGTCGTGCGCGCGACAGGCAGACCCATCAGCAGCGCCGAGTGTGCGTTGCCGCCTATCGCATAGACGGCGCGGCCGAAGTCACTGGCATGCGCGAGGTACAGCCCGGCGGCCAGCAGCGCCAGCGCGACGAGCGCGCCGACGCTGACCGAGGCGTCTTCGCCCAGCGCCACGCGTGCCTGCGAGACGGCGACGAAGCCCGCGTGCTCGATGCTGATGGAATCGATGCTGATCACGTAGCACAGCCCGCGCGCGAGGAACATGCCGGCCAGCGTGACGATGAAGGGCTGCAGCCGGAAGCGCTGCACCAGCCAGCCCTGCAGCGCGCCGAAGGCGGTGCCGAGCACCAGCACCAGCGTGATCGCCGCCACCGGCGGCCAAGCCTGGCGCTCGACCAGCCAGGCCAGCAGCATCGTCGACAGCGCGATCACCGCGCCCACCGACAGGTCGATGCCCCCGGACAGGATCACGAAGGTCATGCCGATCGCGACGATCAGCAGGAAGGCGTTGTCGATCAGCAGGTTCAGCAGCACCTGGGCGGAGAAGAAGCTGTCGTAGGCGATGCCGCCGTAGCCGACCATCGCGGCGAAGAGCATCATCGTGACCGCGAGCGGGACATGGCGCGGGTCGAGACGCGGGCCGCGCGCCCGTCGCGCCGGTGGCTGCGGCGCCTCGATGCCCATCGGCGGCCCCTCCGGCCGGGCGGCGGCGCTCAACGAGCACCCCCTGGCGCCGGCCGCAGCGCCCATTGCCGCAGCATCGCGCGGAACTCCGGCGACTGCAGCAGCATCACGACGAACACCACCGCCGCCTTCACCAGCAGGTTCACCTCGGGCGGCACGCCGATCGAGTAGATCGTCGAGGTCAGCGTCTGGATGATCAGCGCGCCGAGCACGGTGCCAGCCAGGCTGAAGCGGCCGCCGGTCAGCAGCGTGCCGCCGAGCGTGACGGCGAGGATCGCGTCCAGCTCCATCAGCAGGCCGGCGTTGTTGCCGTCGGCGCTCTTGACGTTGGAGCTGATCAAGAGGCCCGCGATCCCGGCGCACAGGCCGCAGAACACGTAGGCGGCGACGGTCAGGCGCTTCTGGCGCACGCCGGCCATGTGGGCGGCCGCCGGATTGATGCCGATCGCCTGCACGAACAGGCCGAGCGCGGTGCGCGTGAGCATGAGGTGCAGCGCCAGCACCACCGCGCCGGCGACGAAGACCGAGAACGGCAGCCCCAGCAGGTAGCCGTTGCCGAGGTAGAAGTACGGTGAGTAGTACACGGTGATGATCTGGCCGCCGGTGAGCAGCTGCGCGACGCCGCGCCCGGCCACCATCAGGATCAGCGTCGCAATGATCGGCTGCATGCCGACGCCTGCCACCAGCACGCCGTTCCACAGACCGCACAGCGCGGCCACGCCGAGCGCCGCCGCCAGCGCGAGCGGCATCGGAAAGCGGCTGCCGACCGTCTTCACGCCGTCCACCATCGTGAGCTCGCCGCCGACCATCAGCGCGGCGATCGCGGCGCTGATCGCCACCACCGCGCCCACCGAGATGTCGATGCCGCGCGTCGCGATCACCATCGTCATGCCCAGCGACACCAGCACCAGCGGCGCGGCGCGGTTGAGGATGTCGATCAGGCTGCCGTAGAGGTGGCCGTCGCGCCAGCGCAGCTGCAGGAAGCCGGGATTGAACGCTGCGTTCAGCGCCAGCAGCGCGAACAGGGTGAACACCGGCCAGAACAGCCGGTGGCCGCTCACTTTGCGAAACAGGATCATGCCGCGGCCCCGGTGATCAGCCGGCCGATGGTGGCCTCGTCGCTGCCGCCGGGCAGCTCGCCGGCGACGCGCCGCTCGCGCAGCACGACGATGCGGTCGGCCAGGCGGGCGATCTCGTCGAGCTCGGACGAGATGAACAGCACCGACAGCCCCGCGCGCGCCAGCCGCACGATCTCGCCCATGATCTCCTGCTTCGCCGCGACATCGATGCCGCGCGTCGGCTCGTCGAGGATCAGCAGACGCGGCTCGGTCGCCAGCCAGCGCGCCAGGATCGCCTTCTGCTGGTTGCCCCCCGACAGCTGCCCGATCGGCGTGTCCGCGTCGGCGGTGCGGATGTCGAGCGCGCGGATGTAGCGCTCGGCGATCTCCTGCTGCCGCCGCCGCGACAGCACCTTCCACAGCCCCTGCCGCGCCTGCAGCGCGAGCACGATGTTCTCGCGCACCGAGAGCTCGGCGACGATGCCGTCGACCTTGCGCTCCTCCGGGCACATCGCCAGGCCGAGCGCGACGGCCTGCGCCGGGTGCTCGAGGCGCACCGCGCGGCCGTCGACGCGCAGCTCGCCGCGGTCGGGCCGGTCCATGCCGAAGAGCAGGCGTGCGAGCTCAGTCCGGCCGGAGCCGAGCAGGCCGGCCAGGCCCAGCACCTCGCCGGGCCGCAGTTGCAGGTCGGCCGGTTGCAATGCGCCGCGGCGCGCGAGGCCGCGCGCCTCGACCAGCGGCGCGGCATCCGGCGCGACGACCGAGGCAGGCTGGCGGGCGGCATCGGCCGCCAGCTCGCGGCCGATCATCGCGGCCACCAGCGCCGGCGCGGGCAGCCGGGCCGGCGTGTATTCGCCGACGAATTCGCCGTTGCGCAGCACGGTGATGCGATCGGCCAGCGCATAGACCTCGTCGAGGAAGTGCGTGACGAAGAGGATCGCCAGGCCCTGCGAACGCAGCTCGCGCAGCACGGCGAAGAGATGCTGCACCTCGTCGACATCGAGGCTGGACGAAGGCTCGTCGAGGATCAGCACGCGCGATCGCAGGCCGAGCGCCCGCGCGATGGCCACCATCTGCTGCACGGCCACCGGAAAGCGGCCCAGCGGCTGCCGCACGTCGATTTCCAGGTGCAGCCGGCCCAGCAGCGCCTGCGCCTCGCGCGCCATGCGCCCGCGGTCGATGAAGCCGGCACGGCGCGGCAGCCGGCCGGCGAAGATGTTCTCGGCCACCGAGAGGTTGCCGCAGAGGTTCACTTCCTGGTAGACGGTGGCGACGCCCAGCGCCTGCGCCTCGGCCGGCGAGCGCGGGTGGATCGGCTGGCCCGCCAGCCGGATCTCGCCGCCGTCGGCCGGATGCACGCCGGTGAGCACCTTGATCAGCGTGGACTTGCCAGCGCCGTTCTGCCCCATCAGCGCGTGCACCTCCCCCGCGCGCAGGTGCAGCTGCACGTCGCGCAGCGCCTGGACACCGACGAAACGCTTGCTGATCCCGGACAACCGCAGCATCGGCTACTTGTTCTTGTTGTAGACGTCCAGGCACACCGCGGCCAGCAGCACGCCGCCCTTGATGACCTGCTGGTAGTCGATGCCGACGCCGAGGATGGACATGCCGTTGTTCATCACGCCCATCACGAACGCGCCGATCACCGCGCCCATCACCTTGCCGACGCCGCCGGAGGCCGACGCGCCGCCGATGAAGCAGGCGGCGATCACGTCCAGCTCGAAGCCGAGGCCCGCCTTCGGCGTCGCGGTGTTCAGCCGCGCGGCGAATACCAGGCCCGCCAGCGCCGCCAGCACGCCCATGTTGACGAAGGTGAGGAAGGCCAGGCGCTCGGTCTTGATGCCCGACAGCCGCGCCGCCTTTTCGTTGCCGCCCAGCGCGTAGAGGCGGCGGCCCGGCACCGTCCGGGTGGTGACGAAGTCGTAGGCCAGCGTCAGCATGAACATCACGACGAGCACGTTCGGCAGGCCCTTGTACGAGGCCATCAGCCACGACAGCGCGACGAGGATGCCCGCGAAGGCCGCGTTGCGCACGACGAAGAGCACGACCGGCTCGGTCTCCATGCCGTGCACCTGCGCATGGCCCCGCGCGCGCCAGGCCGCCACCACCAGCGTCACGGCGACGCCGATGCCCAGCAGCAGCGACGTCATGCGCAGCTCGCCGCCGCCGGTGCCGAGGGCCTCGGGAATGAAGCCCGAGCTCAGCAGCTGGAAGGACTCCGGGAACGGCCCGAGCGACTGCCCTTGCAGCAGCGCCAGCGCGAGCCCCTTGAACACCAGCATGCCGGCCAGCGTGACGATGAAGCTGGGGATCTTGAAGTACGCGACGAACCAGCCCTGCGCCGCGCCGATCACCGCGCCGGCGGCCAGGCAGGCCAGCGTGGCCGGCACGAAGTGCCAGTCGAACTGCACCATCAGCACCGCCGCGAGCGCGCCGACGAAGCCGCACACCGAACCGACCGACAGGTCGATGTGCCCGGCCACGATCACCAGCAGCATGCCCAGCGCCATGATGACGATGTAGCTGTTCTGCAGCACCAGGTTGGTCAGGTTCAGCGGCTGCAGCAAGGTGCCGTCGGTGACGACCTGGAAGAAGCCCATGATCACCACGAGCGACAGCAGCATGCCGTACTCGCGCAGGTTCTGCTTCAGGAAGTGCACGGCCTGTCGCGTGCCCGCGGGCTGCGGCCGGGTTGCGGGGAGATGGACTTCAGGCACGGCGTTCATGTCTCGACCCGTTGACGATGGCATGCATGATCCGCTCCTGCGAGGCCTCGGCCGCCGTGAGCTCCGCGACGAAGGACCCTTCGTTCATCACGTACAGGCGGTCGGACAGGCCCAGCAGCTCGGGCATTTCGGAGGAGATCAGCAGGATGGCGACGCCGTCTTCGGCCAGCCGCGCGATCAGGGAATAGATCTCGAACTTGGCGCCCACGTCGATGCCGCGCGTGGGCTCGTCGAGGATCAGCAGCTCGGGCCCGGAGAACAGCCACTTGGCCAGCACCACCTTCTGCTGGTTGCCGCCCGAGAGGTTGGCCACCGGCTGGTGAACACCGGCGCAGCGCGTCGCGAGCTTGCGCCTGAAGTCCTCGGCCACGCGGTGCTCGCGGCCTTCGTCGATCACGCCGCGGCGCGAGACGCCCTCGAGGTTCGCCAGCGAGGTGTTGTGCGCGATGGAGTCGTTCAGCACCAGCCCCAGCGACTTGCGGTCCTCGGTGACGTAGGCCAGGCCCGCGGCGACGGCCTTGCGCACCGTCGACAGGTCGCGCGGCTGGCCGTGCACCAGCGCCGTGCCGCGGATGCGCTGGCCCCAGCTGCGGCCGAACACGCTCATCGCCAGCTCGGTGCGGCCGGCGCCCATCAGCCCGGCGATGCCGACGATCTCGCCGCGCCGGACGTGCAGGTTCACGCCCTTCACGACGGCCCGATCGGCATGCTGCGGGTGGTGCACCCACCAATCGCGCAGCTCGAACAGCGTGTCGCCGATCTTCGGCGTGCGCTTCGGATAGCGGTCCGCCATCTCGCGGCCGACCATGTGGCGCACGACCACGTCCTGCCCGACGGCCACGTCGCGGCAGTCGAAGTGCGCCACGGTCGCGCCGTCGCGCAGCACGGTGAGCGCATCGGCGACCTGCTCGATCTCGTTGAGCTTGTGCGAGATCAGGATGCAGGCGATGCCCTGCCGCTTCAGCTCCTGCAGCAGCCGCAGCAGCGCGGCGCTGTCGCTTTCGTTCAGGCTGGCGGTCGGCTCGTCGAGGATCAGCAGCCTGACCTGCTTGGCCAGCGCCTTGGCGATCTCGACCAGCTGCTGCTTGCCGACGCCGAGGTCGGTCACCAGGGTGGCGGGCGATTCATCCAGCCCCACGCGCGCCAGCAGCTCGCGCGTGCGGCGGTGGGCCTCGGCCCAGTCGATCACGCCATGCCGGGCCGGCTCGTTGCCCAGGAACATGTTCTCGGCGATCGACAGCAGCGGCACCAGCGCGAGTTCCTGGTGGATGATGATGATGCCCTGCGCCTCGCTGTCGGCGATGCCGCCGAAGCGGCGCGACTGGCCGGCGAAGCGGATCTCGCCGTCGAAGCTGCCGTGCGGGTAGACGCCCGACAGCACCTTCATCAGCGTCGACTTGCCGGCGCCGTTCTCGCCGACGATGGCGTGGATCGCGCCGGCACGGACGCACAGGTTCACGCCGTCGAGCGCGACGACGCCGGGGAAGGTCTTGCGGATGCCCCGCATTTCGAGCAGTACGTCCATGGCGAGGGCGCCGGGGCCCGCGCACGCCCGGCAACGTGTGCGCCGGGCAGCGTGCGCGGGCGGCCCGGCCTTCAGCGCACCTGCGATTCCTTGTAGTAGCCGCTGTCGACGAGCGTCTTCTTCCAGTTGCCGTTGTCCACGGCCACCGGCTTCAGCAGGTAGGACGGCACCACCTTGACGCCGTTGTTGTAGGTCTTGGTGTCGTTGACCTCGGGCTGCTTGCCGGCCAGCATGGCGTCGACCAGGTTCACCGTTACCCGCGCCAGCTCGCGGGTGTCCTTGAACACGGTGGACGACTGCTCGCCCTTGAGGATCGACTTCACCGACGGGATCTCCGCGTCCTGGCCGCTGACCACCGGGCACGGCTGCTGCGCGCTGCAGTAGCCCACGCCTTTCAGCGACGACAGGATGCCGATCGAGATGCCGTCGTACGGGCTCAGCACCGCGTGGACCTTCTCCTTGCCGTAGAAGGCCGACAGCAGGTTGTCCATGCGCGCCTGCGCGGTCGCGCCGTCCCAGCGCAGCGTGCCGACCTTGTCCATGCCCATCTGCTTGCTGCGCACGACGAGCTTGCCCGAGTCGATGTAGGGCTTGAGCACGCTCATCGCGCCGTCGTAGAAGAAGAAGGCGTTGTTGTCGTCCGGGCTGCCGCCGAAGAGCTCGATGTTGAACGGGCCCTTGCCGGTCTTCAGGCCGAGCTTGTCGACGATCGAGTTCGCCTGCAGCACGCCGACCTGGAAGTTGTCGAAGGTGGTGTAGTAGTCGACGTTCTTCGTGCCCTTGATCAGGCGGTCGTAGGCGATGACCTTGATGCCCTTGTCGGCCGCCTTCTGCAGCGCGCCGGACAGCGTGGTGCCGTCGATCGACGCCACCACCAGCACCTTCACGCCCTTGGTGATCATGTTCTCGATCTGGGCCAGCTGGTTCGGGATGTCGTCCTCGGCGTACTGCAGGTCCGCCTTGTAGCCCTTGGCCTGGAACTCCTTGACCATGTTCTGGCCGTCGGCGATCCAGCGCGACGACGACTTGGTCGGCATCGCGATGCCGATGGTGCCCTTGTCCTGCGCCGCCGCCGGCTGCATGAAGGCGGCCGTGCAGGCCGCAACCGCGGCCAGCCGCGTGATCCACTGCTTCATCGTCGTCTCCTGGATGATCTCGACAACTCAATACTTGCGCTTGGGGAATTCCTTGGCGGCCACTTCCATCGGGAAGATGGTCTCCTCGGTCACGATGCGCTTGGGCAATGTCTTGCCGGCCTTCAGGTCCTTGACGGCCTGCATCAGCTGCGGCCCGAGCAGCGGGCTGCACTCGACGCTGACGTTGAGCTTGCCAGCGATCATGGCCTCGAACGCCCCCTTGACCGCGTCGATCGAGATGATCGTGATGTCCTTGGCCGGCTTCAGGCCCGCTTCCTCGATCGCCTGGATCGCGCCGATGGCCATGTCGTCGTTGTGCGCGTAGAGCACGTTGATCTTCTTGCCCTCGGCCTTCAGGAAGGCTTCCATCACCTCCTTGCCCTTGGCACGGGTGAAGTCGCCGGTCTGGCTGCGGATGATCTTGAACTTCGGGTCGGCCTTCAGGATCTCCTCGAAGCCCTTCTTGCGGTCGATCGCCGGCGCCGAGCCCACGGTGCCCTGCAGCTCGACGATGTTGACCTCGCCCTTGTGGTCCTTCATCTTCTCGACGAGCCAGCGGCCGGCCTTGCGGCCTTCCTCGACGAAGTCCGAGCCCATGAAGGTGACCCACAGCGAGTCGTCCTTCTCATTGACCGCGCGGTCGGTCAGGATCACCGGGATCTTCGCGGCCTTGGCCTCGCGCAGCACCGTGCCCCAGCCGCTCTCGACCACCGGCGAGAACGCGATCACGTCCACCTTCTGCGCGATGAACGAGCGGATCGCCTTGATCTGGTTCTCCTGCTTCTGCTGCGCATCGGAGAACTTCAGCTCGATGCCGGCGTCCTTGGCCGAGGACTTGATCGACTCGGAGTTGGCGGTGCGCCATTCGCTCTCGGCGCCGATCTGGCTGAAGCCGAGCACGATCTTCTTCTGCGCGAAGGCGGGCAGCGCGACGCTCAGGGCCAGGGCCCCGGCGGCCGCCAGGGTGGTGCGACGGGTGGTTCTCATGCGGGTCTCCTCTGCGGTCGTGCGTGTGGTCACGCGTGGATGTAGGCGGTCTTGACCGTGGTGTAGAACTCCACGGCATGGCGGCCCTGCTCGCGCGGGCCGTGGCTGGAACCCTTGCGGCCGCCGAAGGGCACGTGGAAATCGACGCCGGCGGTCGGCAGGTTCACCATCACCATGCCGACCTGCGCATGGCGCCGGAAGTGAGCGGCATGCTTCAGGCTCGTCGTGCAGATGCCGGCGCACAGGCCGAACGGCGTGTCGTTGGCCAGCGCCAGCGCATGCTCGTAGTCGTTGGCGCGGATCAGGCAGGCGACCGGTCCGAAGATCTCCTCGCGCGCGATGCGGTGCTGCGGCTCGGCGATGAACAGCGCCGGGCTCATGTAGTGGCCGCGCGTGTCGCGCTGCAGCCGCTCGCCGCCGGCCAGCCATTCGGCGCCTTCGGCGCGGCCGATCTCCAGGTACGCCAGGTTCTGCTCCAGCTGCGCCTGGCTGACCACCGGGCCGATGTCGGTTCCGCGCTCGAGCGCATGGCCCACCACCAGGGCCCGCGTGCGCTCGCGCAGCGCCGTGACGAAGCGGTCGAAGATGCCGGGCGTGACGATGATGCGGCTGGAGGCCGTGCAGCGCTGGCCGGTCGAGTAGAAGCTGCCCTGCACCGCGCAGTCGACGGCGCGCGCGAGCTCGGCATCGTCGAGCACCACCAGCGGGTTCTTGCCGCCCATCTCGAGCTGCACGCGCGCCTGGCGCGCGGCGGCGGCCTTCAGCAGCTGCTGCCCGACCGAGACCGAGCCGGTGAAGCTGATCGCATCGACCAGCGGGCTGTCGACGATGGTCTGGCCGACCAGCCGGCCGCTGCCCATCACCAGGTTGAACACACCCGCGGGCAGGCCCGCGCGGCTGATGATCTCGGCCAGCGCCGCGCCGCAGGCCGGCACCAGCTCGGCGGGCTTGAAGACCACGCTGTTGCCATAGGCCAGCGCCGGCGCGATCTTCCACGCCGGAATGGCGAGCGGGAAGTTCCACGGCGCGATCAGCCCGACCACGCCCACCGGCTCGCGCGTGACGTCGACCTCGACGCCCGGGCGCACCGAGGCCAGCTTCTCGCCGGGGATGCGCAGCGCCTCGGCGGCGAAGAACTTGAAGATCTGGCCGGCGCGCGCGGTCTCGGCGATGCCCTCGGGCAGCGTCTTGCCTTCTTCGCGCGACAGCAGGCGGCCGAGCTCGTCCTTGCGGGCGAGGATCTCGCTGCCGATCGCATCCAGCACCTCGAAGCGGCGCTGCGGCGTGCTGTGCGCCCAGTCCTCGCGCGCATCGGCCGCCGCGCGGATCGCGGCCTCGGTCTGCGTCGCATCGGCGCGGGCGAACTCGGCCACCGTGTCCGACAGGTCCGACGGGTTCTCGCTGCTGCCCAGCGTGACGCCGGTCTCCCAGCGGCCGTTGATCAGGTGCTTCAGCGCGGGCATGGCGGTCACAGCAGGTGCATGCCGCCGGGCGCGAAGGCGGCGGGCGCGGCCGCCAGCGCATTGACCAGCGGCTCGCCGAAGCCCGGCAGCTCGATCTCGAAGCGGTCGCCCGGCTGCGCCTGGATGCCATCGGCGAAGCTCAGGGTCGCGGTGCCGAAGAAGTGCAGGTGCACGTCGCCCGGCCGGCAGTGGGCCGCGTACTTGAAGTGATGGAACTCCAGGTTCGCCAGCGAATGGCACATGTTGGCCTCGCCGGTGACGAAGGGCTTCTCCCACAGCACCGCATCGCCGCGGCGGATGCGGCTCGCGCCGCGCAGGTCGGCCGGCAGCGCGCCCAGCCGCAGCTCCGGCCCGATGGCGCAGGGCCGCAGCTTCGAATGCGCGAGGTAGAGGTAGTTCTGGCGCTCGACCACATGGTCCGAGAACTCGTTGCCGATCGCGAAGCCCAGGCGCGCGGGCCGGCCGTCGGGCCCGATGACGTACAGGCCGACGAGCTCCGGCTCCTCGCCGCCGTCGAGCGCGAATGCCGGCGACGCCAGCGGCGCACCCGGCCGGGCGACGATGTCGCCGTCGCCCTTGTAGAACCACTCGGGCTGCACGCCGGCGGCACCGGCGGCCGGCCGGCCCCCGTCGACGCCCCACTTGAACATGCGCATCGAGTCCGACAGCGCGGCCTCGTCGCCGGCGAGCTTCTGGTGCATCGCGTCGCGCGTCGCGGCGCTGCCCAGGTGCGTCAGGCCGGTGCCGCTGACGAGGCAGCGCGACGGATCGGCATGCGTCAGCGGCGGCAGCACGCGGCCTTCGTCCAGCAGCTCGCCGTAGGTCTCGGCGCTCGGCTCGGCCGGCAAGCTGTGCACCTGCGCCTGCAGCGAGCGCCCGGCGGCCAGCGCGGCCAGCGCCAGCGCGCGCGTGCTGCCGGCGCCCACCACCACGCGCACCGGTTCGGCCCGGCCGGCGGTCACGCCCACCTGCTCGCGCCCCTGGGCGTCGAGGTACTGGATCAGTCGCATCGTGTCTCCTGCGCACCGATGTCCGTCCACCGGTGTTCGTGCGGGGCGATGGTACGAACGCGACCGATAACTAACCAATAGAGATTGCGGCTGGAGTCATATACGATTTGGCATCCGTCAATCCGAGGCTGCGACCGATGCCCGCTCCGTACACCCACTGGTTCATCCGCGCCCGGCTGAAGACGCGGCAGCTGCTGCTGCTGGTGGCGATGGAGGAGGAAGGCAACATCCACCGCGCCGCGCAGGTGCTGAACATGACCCAGCCGGCGGCGTCCAAGCTGCTGAAGGACCTGGAGGACGCGCTGGGCGCGCCGCTGTTCGAGCGGCTGCCGCGCGGCATGCGGCCGACGTGGTACGGCGAGACGATGATCCGGCACGCGCGCATGGCGCTGGCCAGCCTGTCGCAGGCGCATGACGAGATCGAGGCGCTGAAGGCCGGCCGCTTCGGCCAGGTCAGCGTCGGCGCGATCACCGCGCCCGGCATGACGCTGCTGCCGGCGGCCACCGCGCTGGTGAAGCAGGCGCATCCCAACCTGCGCGTGGCGCTGCAGATCGAGACCAGCGACGTGCTGATGGAGCGGCTGCAGCAGGGCAAGCTCGACATGGTCATCGGCCGCCTGTTCGAGACCCACGACAAGAGCGCGCTGCGCTACCAGCCGCTGGTCGAGGAGCCGGTGGCGGCGGTGGCGCGCCCCGGCCATGCGCTGCTGTCGGTGGCCAAGCTGGGCCTGCGCGACCTGGTCGGCGCCGGCTGGATCGTGCCGCCGTCGGGCAGCGTGCTGCGCCACCGCTTCGAGCTGATGTTCCAGGAGGACGGGCTGGAGCCGCCGGTCAACCTGATCGAGACCACCGCGCTGCTGTTCATCACGCGCATGCTCCAGCGCAGCGACATGGTCGCCGTGCTGGCCGCGGACGTCGCGCGTTATTACGCCGAACACGGCATGGTCGCCGTGCTGCCGATCCAGCTGCCCTGCAAGATGGACGGCTTCGGCCTGATCACGCGCAGCGACCGGCTGCTGTCGCCGGGCGCCAAGGCGATGCTGGCCGCGCTGCGCCAGGCGGCGATGACGGTCTACAACGTGGCCCTCGACGCGGCGCCGTAGGCCCCGGCGGCCGCTCCGCCCGGGGGCGCCGTCGGGCTGCGCCCGCGGGCCTGTGCCCAACGGGCGGCCGTGCGGGCTCAGGCCCACCCCGCGTCGACCTTGAATTCCTGCGCGGTGCACATGCGGCCGTCGTCCGAGGCGAGGAACAGCACCATCGCGGCAATGTCGTGCGGCAGCAGCTCGTCCACGAGGCACTGGCTGCGGCGGCGCTCCGCCTCGCCCTCGGGCGTCCACCACAGCCGCCGCTGGCGCTCTGTCATCACCCAGCCCGGCGTCACGGTGTTGATGCGGATGCCATGCGCGCCGAGCGGCCGCGCGAGGCCGCGCGTGAGGCCGTTGACCGAGGACTTCGCCACCGCATAACACGGGTAGGCGCCCTCCTTGATCTGCCAGCCGATCGAGCCGAGGTTCACCACCGCGCCGCCGCCGCGCCGCTGCATGCCGGGCAGCACCGCCTGGATCGCGAAGAACGCCGGCCGCGCATTGACGGCCATGCGCTCGTCCCAGTAGTCCGGCGTCACCGCCTCCGGCGCGTGGCGGTCGTCGCTGGCGACGTTGTTGACCAGCACGTCGAAGTCGCCGCCCAGGCCCTCGGCCGCCTCGGCAATGCATTGCTGCAGCGCGGGCACGTCGCGCACGTCGCATCGGCGCCACCACGGGCGCGGCAGTCCCCCGCCGGCCAGTCGCTCGGCGAGCGCGGCGCTGGCGGCGTCGGCCACGTCGACGAAGGCGACCAGCGCGCCCTGGCGCGCAAACGCCTCGACGATGGCTTCTCCGATGCCGGAGCCGCCCCCGGTGACGAAGACGCGGCGGCCCGCGAGGCTGGGGTACGAGGCCGGGTGGGCGACAGGCGGCATGCGTTGCTCCGAATGAGGTATACGTGAATTGATATGTTTAGTGTTCATTTTGTTATTTTTCTGATATCAGTTTGCGGCGATAAGCTCCCGGCCGTCAAGCGTCAAGGAGCGTTATGGATCCGAAGAAGCCCGTCCGCCGCAGCCAGGCCTGGTTCGGCAGGCCGGACCGCGATGGCTTCGTGCACCGAAGCTGGATCAAGAACCAGGGCTACCCGCACGACCTGCTGGACGGCCGGCCGGTGATCGGCATCTGCAACACCTGGAGCGAGCTGACGCCGTGCAACGGCCACTTCCGCGAGCTGGCCGAGTTCGTCAAGCGCGGCGTCTACGAAGCCGGCGGCTTCCCGCTGGAGTTCCCGGTGATGTCGCTCGGCGAGACGCAGCTGCGGCCCACCGCGATGCTGTTCCGCAACCTCGCCAGCATGGACGTCGAGGAGTCGATCCGCGGCAATCCGATCGACGGCGTGGTGCTGCTGATGGGCTGCGACAAGACCACGCCCTCGCTGCTGATGGGCGCGGCGAGCTGCGACCTGCCGACCATCGGCCTGTCCGGCGGGCCGATGCTCAACGGCAAGTTCCGCGGCCAGGACATCGGCTCGGGCACCGGCGTCTGGCAGATGAGCGAGATGGTGCGTGCCGGGGAGATGACGATGGAGGAGTTCACGCAGGCCGAGAGCTGCATGCACCGCTCCAAGGGCAGCTGCATGACGATGGGCACGGCCTCGACGATGGCCTCGATGGTCGAGGCCCTGGGCATGTCGCTGCCGGAGAACGCCGCGATCCCCGCGGCCGATACGCGCCGCAACCGGCTGGCGCAGCTGACCGGCCGCCGCATCGTCGAGATGGTCAAGGAAGACCTGCGCATGTCGAAGGTGCTGACGCGCGCGGCCTTCGAGAACGCCATCCGCACCAATGCCGCGATCGGCGGCTCGACCAATGCGGTGATCCACCTGCTGGCCGTGGCCGGCCGCATGGGCGTGACGCTGAACCTGGACGACTGGGACCGCTTCGGCGCCGAGGTGCCCTGCCTGGTCGACCTGCAGCCGTCGGGCCGCTTCCTGATGGAGGACTTCTTCTATGCCGGCGGCCTGCCCGCGGTGATGAAGGAGATCCGCCACCTGCTGCACGCGGACGCGCTGACCGTCAACGGCAAGACGCTCGGCGACAACATCGCCCAGGCGCCGTGCTGGAACCGCGAGGTGATCCGCCCGCTGGCCGAGCCGTTCAAGCCGGCCGCCGGCATCGCCGTGCTGCGCGGCAACCTGGCGCCCGACGGCGCGGTGATCAAGCCGTCGGCCGCGTCGCCGCACCTGCTGCAGCACCGCGGCCGCGCGGTGGTGTTCGAGAGCATCGAGGACTTCCATGCGCGCATCGACGACGAGGCGCTGGACATCGACGAGACCTGCGTGATGGTGCTCAAGGGCTGCGGGCCGCGCGGTTATCCGGGCATGGCCGAGGTCGGCAACATGCCGCTGCCGCCGAAGGTGCTGAAGAAGGGCATCACCGACATGGTCCGCGTCAGCGATGCGCGCATGAGCGGCACGGCCTACGGCACCGTGGTGCTGCACACCTCGCCCGAAGCGGCGGCCGGCGGGCCGCTGGCGCTGGTGCAAAACGGCGACATCATCGAGCTCGACGTGCCGCGCCGCCGCCTGCACCTGGAAGTCAGCGACGCGGAGCTGGCGCGCCGCCGCGACGCGTGGACGCCGCCGCCCAGGCCCGAGCGCGGCTGGTACAAGCTGTACGTGGACCATGTGCAGCAGGCCCATCTCGGCGCCGACCTCGACTTCCTGGTCGGCGGCAGCGGCGCGCCGGTGCCGCGCGATTCTCACTGAGGCGACGCCGCGATGACCACCGCCCCGCGCCTGAAATCGCCCGTGCGCTGCCTGTGGGACGCCGGCGCGACGCTCGGCGAAGGCGCCTGCTGGTCGGTGCACGAGCAGGCGCTGTACTGGGTCGACATCCTGAACGGCACCCTGCTGCGCTGCGACGCGGCGGGCGGCGGGCGCCGGCAGTGGCACTTCGACGGCGAGACGGTCTCGGCGGTCGCCGAACGCCGCGGCCGCACGGGCCTCGCGCTGGCGCTGCGCCGCGGGCTGGCGTTGTTCGATCCGGACAGCGGCGCGCTGGAGCGCCTGGACGAACCCGAACCCGAGCGCACCGGCAACCGCTTCAACGACGGCCGATGCGACGCCGCCGGCCGCTTCTGGCTCGGCAGCATGGACTTCGGCTGCGAGGCGCCGACCGGTGCGCTGTACTGCTACGGCGCCGATCGCCGCCCCTGGCGCGCGGCCGACCTCGGCTGGGCGGTGACCAACGGGCCCACGTGGTCGCTGGACGGCCACACCTTCTACGTCAACGACACCGTCCGGCGCGAGATCCGCGCGTACGATTTCGACCCCCCCACCGGCCGGCTCGATGCACCGCGCACCTGGCTTCGCTTCGATGCGCAGGACGGCCTCCCCGACGGCATGACCACCGACGCCGCCGGCCGGCTGTGGATCGCGCACTGGGGCGCCGCCTGCGTCACCTGCCACGATCCCGGCACCACCGCCGAGCTGCTGCGCGTGCCGCTGCCGACGAGCCACGTCACCAACGTCGCCTTCGGCGGCCCCGACCTGTGCACGCTGTTCGTCACCAGCGCGCGCTTCGGGCTCGATGCGGCGCAGCGGGCCGCCGAGCCGCTGGCCGGCGCGCTCTTCGCCGTCGACACCGACGCCACCGGCCTGCCGGCGCACGCCTACGCCGGTTGACCGGCGCCGCGCACGGGCGCGCCGGTCGAGGCGTGGCGTGGACGTGTCCTTCATGCGCTAGGGCATCACGCCGAACCGGTGCACCGTGGTGCTGGTGAACACCTCTCCCGGCCGCAGCACGGTGCCCGGCGCATCTGCCCGGTTCGGCGCATCGCCGATGTGCTGCGTCTCCAGGCACAGCGCGTCGCCCTGGCGCAGCATCGCGCCATGGTGGCCTTGCAGCGTGCCGTCGAGGAAGTTGCCGGAGTAGAACTGGATGCCGGGCTCGGTGGTCTCGATGTGCAGCACGCGGCCGCTCGCCGGGTCCTCGAGCCGCGCCGCCGGCACCAGGCCCGGCGCACTGCGGTGCAGCTCGAAGAAGTGGTCGTACCCGCAGCCGGCGATGATCTGCGCATGCGCCGCGCGCAGGCCGTCGCCGATGCGCCGCCCGGCACGGAAGTCCAGCGGCGTGCCGGCCACGTCCTCGAGGCCCTGCGGGATCATGGCCGCGCCCAATACAGCATAGCGGCCGGCCGGCAGCGTCAACCGGTGGTCCTCGATGCTGCCGCCGCCGCCCAGGTTCCAGTAGGCATGGTGCGTCAGGTTGATCACCGTCGGCTGGTCGGTGACGGCGTGGTAGTCGATGCGCCATTCGGCGGCGCGCGTCAGCGTGTAGCGCACCCGCACCTGCAGCCGGCCGGGAAAGCCCTGGTCGCCGTCCTCGCTGTCGAGCGCCAGTTCGATCGCGGCGCTGCCATCGGCGGCATCCGGCAGCGCCGTGACTCGCCACAGCCGGCTGCCGAAGCCCTGCGGGCCGCCGTGCAGCGCATTCGGTCCCTCGTTCGCGGCCAGCCGCACGTCGCGGCCATCGAGCCGGCAACGCGCGCCGGCGATGCGCCCGGCGTAGCGCCCGATCAGGCTGTTGAAGTTGCGCGCACCCCCCAGGTAGTCGTCCAGGCGCGCCGGCCCGAGCACGATGTTGCCCGCGCGGCCCTGGCGGTCGGGGCAGTGCACGGCGGTCACGATGCCCCCGAGGTCGAGCACCGCCATCGAGACACCGCCCCCCGCATCGAGCAGGTACTCGGTGACCTCGCGGCCTGCATGCCGCAGGCCGGTGCCGCGCTGCCGGACCCGGCACGTGCTGCTGGAGCGGGAATCCACCACGTGAGCTCACACCGGCCGCCTCACCCGTCGACGGATCCGTCGATGACCGATCCGTCGATGCGTTCAAGCCGCCGGCTTATTAAATTCGATGCCCAAACTATACACAGCGGCTGCCACCAGCGGCCAACCGTCGACTAGGGGAAAGCGAGCGTGGCGGCCTGCGCCAGTGCCGGGTGCCTGGTCAGGCGACGGGCAGCGGCACCGCTGCCCGCTCAGGCAATGCGCAGCGGCGCCGCTGCCCGGTCAGGCAATGGCCAGCGGCGCCGTGCGCGGCGCCGCCAGCGTGCCGCGCACCACGAGCTCGGTGGGCAGCACGATGTTGCGCGGCCCGCCATACCCGGCGTGCAGGCCGGCCTCGATGCGCGTCAGCAGCACGTCCACCGCCTTCGCGCCGAGCTCGCGCAGCGGCTGGCGCACGGTGGCGATGCGCGCGGTGCGCGCGAGCACGATGTCGTCGAACCCCACGACCGAGATGTCGGCCGGGATGCGCAGGCCCCGCGCGAGCAGCCGGTCGATGCAGCCCAGCGCGATGGCGTCGCTGGCGGCGAACACCGCGTCGGGCAGCGGTTCGCCGCGGTGCCGTCGCAGCCAGGATTCCAGCGCGTCGCGACCGCCCTCGACGCTGAAGGTGCCGCGCAGCACGTGGCCGGCGGGCGGCTTGACGCGCGCCGCGGCATGCGCACGCAGGTACCCCTGCACCCGGCGCTCGGCCCCCATCGCATCGAGGGGCCCGCCGACGTGCAGGATGCGCCGGTGCCCCATCGCCAGCAGCCGGCCGGTCATCTCGAAGGCGCCGGCTTCTTCGTCGGACTCCAGGTTCACGACGCCGGCGATGACGTGGTTCGCATGCACGGACACCATCGGCGTGTGCTCGGGCAGCCAGGACGCGGCATCGGGCTGGAGCAGCGGCGCCAGTAGGATCAGGCCATCGATGCGCCCGTCGCAGAAGGCCGGAATGCGCAGCGGCGCCTCGTGCCAGTCGCTCAGCGTGAAGACGGTGGCCGTCTGCCCGCGCGCCGCGGCGCGCTGGATGATGCCGTTGAAGACCTCCAGGAAGTACTGGTTCGGCTCGTCGCCGATCAGCGTGGCGGCCACCCCCAGCGTATTCATGCGCCGGTGCGCGAGCCCGCGCGCGGTGGCGTTGCGCCGGTAGCGCAGCTTCTCGGCGGCGGCGAGCACGCGCACGCGCGTCTCTTCGGAGATGCGGGTCGAGGTCTTCGCCGCATTGAGCACGGCCGACGCCGCCATGGCCGAAACGCCGGCTTCGCGGCCGACGTCCGCCAGCGTCGCGGCGCGGCGCGCCCTGCGGGGCTTGGGCTCGCCGGCCACGTCCTTCAGGCGGCGGCCGCGGCGTCGCGCGCGACCGCGAACGCCGGCCCGATCAGCGGCCGCGTGATCCGGTAGCGCGCCAGCGCCGCCGCGCCCACCGCCACCGCGTCGGCCCCGAAACGCGACATGCGCACCGGCGGGGGCGGCAGGCCCGCCGCTTCGGCATAGTCGTTCAGCGTGCGCAGCGCCGGCTGCACGAAGGCTTCCCCCAGCTCGATCACCGAGCCGCCCAGCACGATGCAGCCGGGGTCATAGGCCGCGGCCAGGTTCTGCAGCAGCACGCCCAGGTGGTTGCCGGCCTTCTTGACCGCGCGCTGCATCTCCGCATCGCCCGCCTCGAGGCGGCGCTGCACCTCGGCCAGCGGGTCGTCGTCGCCGTGGCCGGGCAGCATCGCCCGCGGGGCGATCAAGGCCTCGGCGCAGCCGCGGCGCCCGCAGGAGCACGCCGGCCCGCCGATCTGCAGCACGATGTGGCCGACCTCGCCGGCGAAGCCGCGGCGGCCGCGCAGCAGGCGGTCGCCGACGATCACGCCGGCGCCGACGCCCTGGTTCACGCTGACGTACAGCAGCGGATCGACGAATTCGGCCGGGTTGAACTCCATCTCGCCGATGGCCGCGACATCCGCCTCGTTCTGCAGGAACAGCGGGACGCGCGCCAACGCGGAGCCCGCCAGCTTCTCGGCGAGCAGCTCGCCCACCGGCACGTCGCGCCAGCGCAGGTTCGGCGCGAAGTGCAGGAACCCGGTCGCCTCGTCGACGCCGCCGGGCAGGCCGACGCCGATGCCGATGACCCGCTGCGTGCCGCTGTCGAGCCGGCCGGCGACCTTCAGCACCGTGGCCGCCAGCACGCCGATGCTGGCCTTGGCGCTGCGCGCGCCCCCATACCCCGAGCGGGCCTGCGCCAGCACCTCGCCGGTCAGCGAGGTGACCACCGCCCGCACGCCCTCGATGCCCACTTCCGCCCCCAGCAGCACCAGCCGCCCCGGGTCGACGAACAACGGCGTCGGCCGCCGCCCCAGGTCGCCGGTGGCGACCACCTCGTGTTCGACCAGCCAGCCTTCCTCGATCAACTCGCGCACCAGCATGCTGATCGTCGACTTCGTCAGCTGCACCGCGCCGGCGAGGTCGGCCCGCGACAGGCCCGGATGGCTGCACAGGTGGCGCACCAGCGCCATCCGGTTGATGCTCTTCAGCAGCTGCTGGTGGCCTGCAGCCTCGGTCTTGTCAACGAACAAAGTGCGCCCTCCTGTCCGGCTTCGAACCGACAAGGGTAACGGACTCCGCACGGCGCGGCACGCCACGCCTGCCGGAGAGGGGCGGACAGGGCTCAGCGCCCCTCGAGCTCCAGCACCGCCACCGACCAGGCCGGCAGCGTCAGCGTGAACGCGCGCGCGATGCCCTCCAGGACCTGCGTCTTCGGCGCGATGCGCGTCGGCTCGTCGAGCGAGTTGCCGGCCGCGGGGTCGGGCGAACTCAGCACCGTGAGCGTGCCGGTGCCCGCCAGGGTCTTCAGCCCGTCGAGCTGGATGCGCACCGGCTGCGCCGTGGCGCTGCGGCTGGCCAGCTTGAGCTGGATGCGGCTGCCGCCGGTCGCGGAGTCCTTGCGCGTGGCCACCCAGTGCAGCGAGGGGAAGGTCTTGTTCTCCTTGCTCGACCAGGTGGGGATGTCTCGGCCTGAGGACGCCAGCACCACCTCGCCGAGCGACTCGGAGAACATCTTCTGCACGTAGTACGACGGCGTGCCGTAGGAACGCAGCGCGTCGTAGCCGATCAGGTTGGTGGACCACTGCATCGACCGCTCGCGACTGTGGCCGGTGACCTGGCTGACGTTGGCCAGCAGCGGCGCGTAGGCCGACATCGCCACCAGGTCGGCGTTGCGCTCCAGGCTGGTGAGGTAGGCCGCGTCGGCGATCGCGGCCAGCATGTTCGGCATCGGCCAGCCCTCGTGCGTGGCCCATTCGCCGACGAAGACCTTGGGGCCGCTGCGCGGCCGCGCATCGTAGTCGTTCAGGCGCTCGTACATCATCGCCTCGCCCCAGGCGTAGGTGTGCTCGTCCACCAGGTCGGGGCGCTGCGATGGCGTGGCTTCGCGCGCCATCGTCGAGACCAGCTGCAACTGCGGGTACTTCGCCTTGATGGCCTGGTAGAAGATCGAGAAGCGCCGGTCGTAGGAGCCGGACTTGTCGAAGAAGTCCTCGTTGCCGATCTCCACGGTGCGCAACCGGAACGGCGCCGGATGGCCGTCGCGTGCGCGTTGCGCGCCCCAGATCGTGCCCGTGTCGCCGATGATGTACTCGATCTGGTCCAGCGCCTCCTGCACATAGGGCGCCAGCTCCTCGGCCGTGCTCAGGCGTTCGCCGTTGAGCGCATAACCCGCAAAGACGTTGAGCAAGGGCTCCATCTGCAGGTCCTCGCACCACAGCAGGAACTCCAGCAGGCCCATGCCGTCGGTCGACCAGTAGTTCCAGGGGCTGCGGTGGCCGGGCCGGCGGGCGGGGTCGCCGACGGTCTTGCGCCAGTCGAAGCGCTGCGCGAAGGTGTCGCCCTCGACGTAGTTGCCGCCGGGAAAGCGCAGGAACTTCGGCTTCAGGCCGGCCAGCAGCGCCATCAGGTCGGGGCGCAGGCCATGGCGCCGGTTCTTGTGCGTGGGGCCGAACAGCGACACCTGCTGCAGCCACAACTTGCCCGGCCGCGCGGCGGTGAGCGTGAACACGTTGTCCTTCGACGGCGCCAGCGCGGCATCGGTGCGCAGCGTGAGCTCGAACCGCTGCCACTCGGCACCGACGCCGCCGACGGTGGACGAGGCCAGCGTCGTGCCGTCGGCCTTGGCCAGCGCCAGGGTCAGCGGCCCGGGGTCGGCTTCCGCCTTGGCGTGGAACGACACGCGGTACTCGGTGTCGGGCCGCAGGCCGATGCCCCACCAGCCGCCGTTGCGGATGCCCGCAGGCTGCGCCGCGCTGGCCGTGGGGATGGTGAGCACCAGGCTGAGGTCCAGCGCCTCGTTGAGCGGCTGCTTCCGGTCCAGCGCGATGCCGGCCGCGCCCACGGTGCTCCAGTAGACCGGCTCCTCGGCCTGGTAGGCATAACCGGCCTCGGCCTTGAAGCTGCGGTTGCGGATCAGCTCGCCGTACAGGCCCCCTTCGTAGGCGAAGTTGATCTCCTCGGTCATCAGCCCGTAGAGCATCGGGCTGATGCGCGCCTGCTCGCGGTCGGCCGCCACCCGGATGGTGGGCAGCGCCGCGGCGGATTGCGCGCCGGCGTGCAGGGCCACGGCGCCGCAGCTGCCGGCCAGGATCAGCGTCGTCAATGTCTTCTTCATGGTCCTGGTGTCGTGGGCCCCGGGGCTTCGCGGCCGGCTGCCGCGTCAATCGGCCGGCAGGACGGACAGCTCGGCGGCGCTGGTCCAGCCGTTGCGCCACACCTCGTCCAGCGCGGTGAAGCGGAAGTAGCGCGCCGTCACCGGCTGGAAGCGCACCCGTTGCAGGTCGGGGTTGTTGCGCACGTTGGCGAAGTGGCCGCGCTCGATCGCCGTGTGCCAGCGTGTGCCGTCCTCGCTGGTCTCGAAGCGGAAGTTCTCGACCGTGCCGTTGAGCATGCCGTCCTGCCGCGGCAGGTAGGCGACGCCGCCGATGCGGTGCGCCTGGCCCATGTCGACGGTGATCGCGTGCGGCAGCTTCAGGTCGCTGCTCCAGCGCGTGTGCCAGTGGGTGGACGAGTCGCCGTCGATCGCCAGCATCGCGCCGTTGGCGCCCTGCGTCACCTCCTCGCTGTCGACGGCCACCACCTTCCAGCCCTGCGGCGACAGGCCGGCGAAGGTGCGCGAGCCGACCACACCCAGCCGCCCGTCGGGCAGCACGCGCGCGGCCTTCACGATGCCGCTCGAGGTGAGCGTCAGCGGCCCGGCGTAGACGGCCGAGTCCAGCGTGGGCGGCGTGCCGTCGGTGGTGTGCACGATGCGGCCACCGGCGGGGTGGCTGATGCGCACCGAGCCGTCGCCGCCGCGATCGCCGATGGTCGGCGGCAGCAGGTCGACCGACTGCTTGTACAGCGCCACCTCGGCCAGCGTGGGCTGAAGCCGCGCGCCGGTGATGCGGATGCGCAGGCGATCGGTGCTCACCGGCTGCCGCAGCCGGATCAGCCGCTTGTAGCCGACGGTCGTCAGCGCGTCGCTGCCGACCTTCTCGGCCGTCACCCAGGCGCTGCCGTTCCAGGTCTCGATCACGAACGACTCGATGCGCTGGCTGCGGCGGTCCACCGCCTCCTGCAGCGAGATCACGTCGAAGCTCCTCGGCTGGGGCAGCTGCAAGGTCAGCGTGCCGTCGCTGCGGCCGGGGGCGGCTTCCCACCAGGTGTCGAGCCGGCCGTCGAGCGCGGCGCCGGCGCGGCGCCCGCGCGCCGCATGATCGGCCGTCACCTTCGCGCCGGCGGCCAGGTTGCGCGCGAAGGTCTCGCGCACGATCTCGGCCATCTGGCCCAGCGCCTGCACCTGGTCGTCGGGCACCAGGCCGCGGTGGTCGGGCGACAGGTTGAGGATCAGGTTGGCGTTGCGGCCGATCGACGCGTAGAAGATGTCGACGAGTTGGGTCACCGGGCGCGGCTGCTTGTCGCGTGCCCAGAACCAGGCCCCGTTGGCGAGCAGCGTGACGTTGGTTTCGGCCGGGTACCACCAGAGGTGCGAGCCGGGCTTGAGCTGCGCGCGGCTGCCGAGGTCGGCGCCCTGCCAGTCGGGCCAGTCGAATCTCGCCGGCGCCGTCGGCAGCGGGATCACGCTCCACTCCGTCGCGCGGCCGTACCCGCTTTCCGTGCCGACCCAGCGCACGTCCGGGCCCTTGCCCATGATCACCGCGTTCGGCTGCAGCCGGCGGATCAGGTCGTACCAGGCGGCATAGTCGTAACGCTCGGGCACGCTCGGGTCGGGATTGGCGCCGTCGAACCACACCTCGTGCACCGGGCCGTACTCGGTGAGCAACTCGTAGAGCTGGTTGAGGAAATAGCGGTTGTAGTCGTTGACGTCGTAGCGGAACGACCCGAAGCCGGGCGTCGGCGGGCGCCCCTGGGACGGGTCGCTCGTGAAGCGCGCCGGGTCGGTGGGGATGGTCGACGGCCGCTTCGCACTGCCGTTGCCGTAGTAGCCGGCCGGATTCTTCGGATTCGTCCTGAGCTGGTACAGGTCGGCGGGCGACAGGTAGATGCCCAGCTTCACGCCGGCGGCGCGCGCAGCGTCGGCGACCTCGCGCACCAGGTCGCCCTTGCCCGCGCGCCAGGGGCTCGCGGGCGTGGAATGCCCGGAATAGCGCGTCGGCCACATCGAGAAGCCGTCGTGGTGCTTGGCCACCAGCACGAGCAGCCTGCCGTCGAGTTGCTTGACGGCGCGCAGCCATTGCGTCGCGTCCAGCGCCGTGGGGTTGAAGATCGCCGGGTCCTCGCGCCCGCTGCCCCACTCCACTTCGCTGAAGGTGTTGACGCCGAAGTGCAGGAAGAACGTGCGCTCCAGCCGCATCCACGCGCGCTGGTTCGCACGCGGCAACACCTTGGCCGCCTTCTCGACGACGACGGCCTGGCTGTCGCCTGGCTCGATCACGTGTTCGTGGGCATAGGGAACGACAGGCGCGGCCATGCCCGCGCCGGCCCCTGCCAGGGGCGCCGCGAGCCCGCAGGCCAGGACGATGGAGGCTGTGGTCTTCAAGGGCAATCTCAGTGCGCCGGCACGCCGGTGGTCATCGTGGTCTCGAAGGCGCCGGTCATTCCGGCAGGGGGATGTCGCGCTCGACCATGTAGCTGCCGTCCACCGCCGCGACCCCGGTGCCGGGCTGTCCGGAGCCCACCGAGATCTGGTAGCGCCCGGGGACCAGCCTGCGCCGGCCGTCGGCGCTGACGAAGCTCAGGTCGCGTGGCGACAACGTGAAGCTCACGGACTGCGACTGACCGGCCGCGATCGTCACCCGCTGGGCGCCGCGCAGCGCGTGGCGTGGCGCGCCGTCGAAGGCGGGCGGCGTGATGTAGAGCTGCACCACCTCGTCGCCGGCGCGCGCGCCGGTGTTGTGCACGCTGGCCGTGACACGCAGGCCGTTCTCCGCCGCACCGCGCTCGGGCGCGACCTGCAGGCCGGTGTAGCCGAAGCGGGTGTAGCCGAGGCCGTGGCCGAAGGGGTACACCGGCGTGCCGCCGAAGTAGCGGTAGGTGCGGCCCTTCATGCGGTAGTCGTCGAACGGCGGCAGCTCGTCCACGCTGCCGTGGAAAGTGAGCGGCAGCCGGCCGCCCGGGTCCGCCTGGCCGGCCAGCACCTGGCCGATGGCCAGGCCGCCCGCCTGCCCGGGGTACCAGGCCTGGAGGATGGCCGCGGCGTTCGCCTTGGCCCAGCGCAGGTCGACGACGCTGCCGCTCATCGCCACCACCACCAGCGGCTTGCCCAAGGTCTGCGCGAATTCGAGCAGGCGGCGCTGGTCGGCCGGCAGCGCCAGCGAGGTGCGGTCGCCGCCCGAGAAGCCATCGACGGTGATCGGCATCTCCTCGCCTTCGATGTCCGAGGTCAGGCCGACCGCAGCGACCACCACGTCGGCGCGGGTCACCGCCGCCTTCAGCTCGGCCTGCAGGTCGGTGGCGATCCGTTTCCACAGCAGGCCCGGCGTCGGCCCGACGCCCGGCTCGGACTCCAGCCGCACGGCATAGCGGCGGCCCTTCTCCAGCACCACGTCGCTCAGCCGCGGCGGCTCGTTCCAGCCGGAGTAGGCAGCCACGCGGATGCCGTCGCCGCCGGTGGCCACCTCGCCCTTGAGGCCGGTCATGCCGATGCGATAGGTGCCGCTCTCCGGCGGCACGAGGAAGCCTGTCCACACCACCTTGTGGCGCCCGCCGACCTCGCGCACCTGGTCGGCATTCGAGACCACGTGTGTCTCCACCCGGGTCGCCGCAGGCGCCGTTTCATAACCCCCATCGGACGCGGCATGGTGGTAGTCGGCCCTCAGGCCTGGACGGCCCTCCGGCGTCAGGAAGGCGGCGGCGGGAACGGGATCGCCGTCGGTGATCGAGGGCGTGAAGGGCACGTGCGTGATGCGGGCCTGCGGCAGGGCCCGGCGCAGGCCGTCCAGCACCGATACCGCGGCCAGCGTGCGCTCGGAGGAGTAGTTGCCGCGCAGCACGCGCGTGCTGTCGCCGTGCGGCCCGATCAGCGCGATGCGCGCCCGCGAGGCCAGCGGCAGCGTGCCGTCGTTCTTCAGCAGCACCAGGCTCTTGACGGCACTCTCCAGGGCGAGCGCCGCATGCGCGGGCGTGCCGATGGCACTGGCCGGCACGGGCGTCTTCTGCACCACGCCGGGCAGGTCGCCGGTGCGCAGGCGCGCGGACAGCAGGCGCACCAGCGCGCGGTCGATGTCGGCGTGGCTGATCAGGCCCCGCTCGAGCGCCTGCCGGTAGTGGCCGCGGAGCTGCGGCGCCTTCGACCACACGCCGGTGTGGCACTCGTTGTCCACCCCGGCGCGCAGGGCCGCGGCCGCGCCGGCCACGGGATCGGGCGCGAACTTGTGGTGCAGGTCGATGTCCTGCACCGCGTCGCAATCGGACACCACGTAGCCCTGGAAGCCCCAGGCGCCGCGCAGCTTGTGCTTCAGCAGCGGCCCGTGGGCGCAGGCCGGCAGCCCGTCCACGCGGTTGTAGGCGCACATCGTCGAGCCCGCCTGGGCGTCGACGATCGCGGCCCGGAAGGCCGGCAGGTAGCTGTCTTCCAGGTCGTGCGGCGAGGCGAACACGTTGGCCGAGTGGCGCGTCGATTCCGGCCCGCTGTGCACGGCGAAGTGCTTGGGCGTGGCGATGACATCGGGCTGGTCGGGGTCCCGGCCCTGCATGCCGCGCACGTAGGCCACGCCCAGCATCGCCGTCAGGTGCGGGTCTTCGCCGTACGTCTCCTGGCCGCGCCCCCAGCGCGGATCGCGGAACAGGTTGATGTTGGGCGCCCAGGTGTTCAGCCCGGGGCCCGGGCGGCCGCTCTCGCGGCCCAGCGCATGCAGCGCACGCACCTCGCGGCTGATGGCCTCGGCCACGCGTTGCACCAGCGGCGCGTCGAAGGTGGCGCCCAGGCCGATGGGCTCGGGGAAGTTGGTCGTGGGCACGATGCCGATGGCACCGTGCAGCGATTCCGTCCACCAGTTGTAGAACGGGATGCCCAGCCGCGGCACCGCGGGCGCCACGTTGAGCAACTGCTCGATCTTCTCGTCCGTGCTCATGCGCGCCACCAGCGCGGCGGCCTGCGTCTCGGCGAGCCGGCGCACCGGCGACGCCGGCGGCTGCCCATCGGCGGCATGGGCGTCGAAGGCGGTCACCAGGACCGCGCAAGCCAGGGCCAAAGCCGCCCTCGTCGCCCTCGTCGCCCTCGTCGCCCGCGGGCCCGGCGCCGGCAGGACGCGGGCGTCGTGCACCGGTTTCATCGCCGCGCCGCGTCGACGATGGCGGCCAGCACGTCCGGCACCTTGGGCTGGGCCGTGTGGCGGTCGATCAGCTCGCCGGTGTCCCACCACACCGGCACCAGGTCGTGGCGGACGATGGCGCGCGTGATGCTCTGGGCCCAGGCCTTGCGGTAGGGCGCCATGCCCGGGTAGGCCGGCTTCACGTAGGCGCCGTACTCGCCCACCAGCACCGCGACCCCGCGGTCCACGAAGTGCGCCTTCAGGCGGCGGAACTGCTCATCGGCCGCGGCTTCGCTGGCCCAGGCCTCGGTGGCGGCGGGGTCGGTGGCGCCGGCGCCCCACTGCCAGATCTTGCTGTCGCCGTTGAGCGTGAAGTTGTACGGATCGTAGAAGTGCACCTCCATGAACAGGCGGTTGGCGATGCGGTCACTGGGCAGGGTGTTGTGGGCCAGCGTGTACGCCACGTTGGTCCAGTAGCCCTGCACGATCAGGTGGCGCGCGGCGTTGTTGCCGCCGGTGGCCCGCACCGTGTCCACGAAGGTCTGGTTGAAGCTGTTCTGCACCGCGGCGTACTCGGGCGTCGGCCCCTGCCAGGTGCCCTCCTGCCCCACCTCGTTCGTGCCGGCGAAGAGCAGCCGGTCGTCGAACTCCTGGAAGGCGCGGGCGATCTGGGCCCAGTACGTCGTGATGCGTGCGTTGATCGACGCCTGCTTGTCGTAGGTCGGGTGGTTCATCCACCCGCCGTCCCAGTGGATGTTGACGATGGCGTAGAGGCCTGCGTCGAGCGCGTGACCGACCACCTGCTTCACATGGGCCATCCATGCCGCGCCGATCCGGCCCTGCACGTCGGCGTACTGGGTCCAAGCCACCGGAATGCGCACGCTGCGGAAGCCGGCCGCCTTGTAGGCCTGCATCAGCGCGCGCGTGGGCGGCGGATTGCCCCAGGACGTGGCCTCGGGAATCGCCTCCAGCGTGTTGCCCAGGTTGATGCCGGGCGACATCTCGCGCGAGATCTGCACGCTGGTCAGGTTGCGCATGCCCGCGCTGCCGACGGTGCCGGCGCCGGCCTCCGCCGGGCCCGCAGAGCCCGAGCCGTTGCCCGTGCCGCCGCAGCCGGACATCAGGCCGCCCAGCGCGAGCGGTGCCGTGCCCACGAGGATGGAAAAGCGTCGTCTCTCCACTGATCTCTCGAAGTATCAAGCCCGACGGCATGTTAGTTCGAGCGTCGAATGAATCAACTGCGTGCAAACACCTAGCCTGCGTTCCGGACGTCGGCGGGTCGATGATCGGCCCCGGGCAAGGGGGCCGGCCCCGGGTCAACGGAGGGCGTAGCTCACGCTCAGGTAGAACGATCGACCGCGCGGATCGGCGTAGGTCGGGTCGTAGCCGGCCAGGAAGTAGTAGGCCTGGTTCGAGAACGGCGGCGCCTTGTCGGCCAGGTTCAGGATGCCCGCGCGCAGCTTGAGCTGCTTGTTGACGCTCCAGCTGCCCGTCAGGTCCCACAGCGAGTAGGCCGACACCTTCCGCGACGGCAGCAGCTTGTCGCTCACCGGGTCGTAGGTCGTGTTCTGGTCGGTGTAGCCGGACGAGTACTGGTTCGCCAGCGTCAGCGAGACGGGGCCCCGGTCCCAGCCGAACGACAGCCGGTGCCGCCAGCGCTGGATGACCTGGTCGTTGAGGAACACGCCGAGGTTGCTGCGGTACGGCTCCAGCGGGCCGAACTGGCGGTCGTACTTCAGCACCACGGTGCCGTTCAGCGCCGCGCTGAAGCGGCCCGCGGCCGTCATGTCGCCGCGCCACTCGGCGCCGAGGTCGACGCCGGCGGTCTTCAGCCGGCCCTGGTTCTCCTTGCGCAGCAGGATGTTGGTGATGAAGCCGTCGGCATCGCGCTCGATGTAGGTGCCGTTGTACTTCTCGGGGCTCTCGACGATCACCTGCTCGCCCAGCGTGCTGATCACGTCCTTCTTGTCGATCGCCCACCAGTCGATGCTGACGTTCAAGGTACGCGTCGCCTCGAATACCAGGCCCAGCGAGACCTGCTGCGACTTCTCCGGCTTCAGGTCCGGATTGCTGCGCCGCTCGACCGGCCACTGGTCGGTGCACAGGTCGATCGATCCCTCCTGCGCGACGCACTGCGGGTCGGTGAGGAAGCTCGACGCCGAGCCGAAGGTCGTCGGCCGCTTCAGGTCGGCCAGCGACGGCGCCCGGAAGCCGGTGTTCGCCGACGCCCGCACCAGCAGCGCCTTCGACGGCTGCCAGCGCAGGCCGACCTTGGGGTTGGTGGTGCTGCCGACCTGGCTGTAGCGGTCGTGGCGGATCGCGAACTGCGCCTCCAGCGACTTCGTGAACGGCGCGACCAGCTCGGCATACACGCCGCGCACCTGGCGGCTGTCGCGCGTGGCGACGATGCCTTCGACGTCGCCCGAGGCCGAGCGGTCGCCGGCGATGTTGTTCGACAGCAGCAGCGCCGACGGCGTGAAGCTGGTCGTCTCGCGGCGCAGCTCGCCGCCGACCGCCAGCGCCAGGTCGCCGCCGGCGAGCTGCCCGATCGCCTTCGACAGCTTCAGGTCGACCGCCTCGGTGATGCCCTTGGACTTGCGCGCCTCGTCGTTCACCTTGATCTGCGCGAGGCGCTCCAGGCCCTCGGCCGACGAGGTGCCGAACGGATTGATCACCCCGCTGCGCACGGCCGCATTGAACTCGTTGAAGAGCACGTAGCCGTCGACGTACTTGTCCACCGCCCGGTTCTCCGCGCGGCTCAGCGCGGTGTCGTAGTCCCAGCCGGCCACGGTGCCGACCGCGCCGACCACCAGCCGCTGCGCCTCGCTGGTCACTTCGTTGGTACGGTTGCCCGCCTCGGTCATGCGGTAGCGGATGCCGCTGAACGTGCCGTTGGGGTTCTGCGCCACCAGCACCGAGCGGTACGGGTCGGGCAGCAGGCTGACGGGCAGGTTGCGGATGCGGATCGGGTTCGGGCTCAGCCGGTAGTCGGTCTTGGCCTGCGCCTGCACGACTTCGGCGAACAGCTGGTGGTCGGACGCCAGCTGCCAGGTCGCGCGGCCGACGAAACCGATCTTCTCGGCCTCGGGATAGATCTCGGTGTCCTGCATGTAGTCGTAGCTGCAGGCGAGCGGGCCGCCCGGCCCCTGCGGCGCATGCACGGTGGCCGGCGGGTTGCAGCCGGGCGCCGACGGGTTCAGCCGCGTGCGCGTGGTGCCGGCCGGCAGCACGCCGGCGGCGATCAGCGCGTTGCGCTGCGCGCTCGAGATGTCGATGTTCGCCGGCCAGGTGTTCGACGACATCAGCGCCGGCAGTGTGCTGGCCAGCGCGCGTTCGGCCACCCAGTCGCGCTGCGTCGAGCGCAGGCTGTCGAGCTTCTGCACGTCGATCACGCCGAAGACGTTGAAGCGGTCGCTGGCGAGATCGCCGAAGCCGGCGGACAGCGTCGCGGTCTTCTTGCCGGCGCCGCCGTGCTGGGTGTCCGCGAAGGACGCCGCCACCTCGACGCCGCGCCAGTCCTTGCGCGTGATGAAGTTGATGACGCCGCCGATCGCGTCGGTGCCATAGATCGCCGAAGCGCCGTCCTTCAGCACCTCGACGCGCGCGATCGCGCCGGCGGGAATGTTGTTCAGGTCGACGCCCGCGTTGTCGCCGGGCGACGCGAAGTTCGCGAGCCGCCGCCCGTTCAGCAGCACCAGCGTCGACGACACGCCGATGCCGCGCAGGTTCGCGCCGTTGAAGCCGCGCTGGCCCGAGGTGCCGTCGGTGATGCTGACGCCGTCGGACAGCGGCGCGGTGTTCGCGCTGATCGTCTTCAGCAGCTCGGCCGCGGTGGTCGCGCCGGTGCGGTCGATGTCCTCGCGCTTGAGCACCTGCACGGGCAGCGCGGTCTCGCCGTCGATGCGCTTGATCGACGAGCCCGTCACTTCGACGCGCTGCGGCCCGGCCTCCTGCGCGTGCGCGGCGGTCGCCGCCATCGCACAGGCCAGCAGCATCGCGGCCTGCGACGCGGGACGAAGCGGCCAGCGGCCGCGGTGGAGGGCGAGGCGGCCGGCGGCCGTAGAGGAATGCATGCGCATGGGGGTCCTGCCGTGGGTTGGGAATCGACTGGCGGCGGACTCTACGAACGGCGCTGTCCGGCGGTAACCGGGTGCACACCGAGCCGTCGCCGCATGAAAAGTCGTCGTCGCTTTCGCGAAAACAGCATCGCCGGCGCACCACCCGACGCGACCCGCCGCTTCACCGCAGGCGACACGCAGTTGCCGCGATCGGTCATCGCGCCAGCAGTCGCGGGGGAACCCGGTGCTGTCGCGCGGCCGGCGCTGGCAGCATCGCGGCCCGTTGGCCTTGTCAGGCCGCTTTGCCCCCCCGACCGATGACCTTCCTGTCCACCCGCCGCGTTTGGTTCGCGATGCTGCTCGCGCTGCTCACCAGCGCCTGTGCACTGGCCCAGTCCGACCCATCGAAGCCGGCCGGAGTTGCGGTGCCGATCGGCGGCGCGCTGAAGGTCGACAACGATGCCGTCTGGTCGCGCCTGGTGCAGCTGACCGGCGGCCCGGGCTCGCGCTGGGTGGTCTTCGCGACGGCCGCCGGCAACCCGGAGAAGTCCGGCGCGCAGATCGCCGACGCACTGAAGCGCCGCGGCGCGGACGTGCAGGTGATCCCGGTGGCCCCGCGCCTGAAGGGCATCGACCTCGACGCCGAGACGAAGAACCCGCGCTGGATCGACGCGGTGCGCGCCGCGCGCGGCGTGTACTTCTCCGGCGGCGCGCAGGAGCGCATCGTCGATACGCTGCAGCCGGGCGGCCGGCCCACACCGCTGCTGCAGGCGGTGTGGGACGTCTACCGCGGCGGCGGCGTGGTGGCCGGCAGCTCGGCCGGTGCCGCCATCATGAGCACGCTGATGTTCCGCGACGCGCAGGACGTGATGCGCGTGATGAAGGGCGCGCTCGCCGAGGGCCGGCAGATCGACCGCGGCCTCGGCTTCGTCGGCCCCGATCTCTTCGTCGACCAGCACTTCCTCAAGCGTGGACGCGTCGGTCGCCTGCTGGCGCTGATGGACGCCAAGGGCTACCGGCTGGGCCTGGGCGTCGACGAGGACTCCGCGGCCATCATCCGCGGCGACGAGGTCGAGGTGATCGGCGCGAAGGGCGCGCTGCTGGCCGACCTGTCCGAGGCCACCAGCGACCGCGCCCTCGGCGCCTTCAACCTGCGCGGCGCGAAGCTGAGCTACCTCGATCGCGGCGACCGCGTGAACCTGAGGACACGGGTCGTGACGCCCTCGCCGCAGAAGGCGGCGGACCTGCGCATCGACCCGAACGCGCCCGGCTTCAAGCCCTACTTCCCCCGCGTGCCCTACCCGCTGGACATGCTCGGCGACACGACGATCGCCAACGCGATGGCGCAGCTGCTGGACAGCCCCGAGCGCGAGCTGCGCGGGCTGGCGTTCGACGCGCGGCCGCCGGCCGACGATCCGCAGCCGGCGCTCGGCTTCGAGTTCCGCCTCTACAAGGGCGCCGACACGCTGGGCTGGTTCACCGGCAGCTTCGGCGGCGAGGACTACACCGTCGCCAACCTGTACCTCGACGTGCTGCCGGTGCGCGTGCAGCAGCCGCTGCACCGGCCGTGGACACGTTGAACCCGCCCCCCTGCCTTCCTGAACCACCGGAGACCCCGATGACCCAACGCCGCCCCCTCGTCAAGATCCTGCTGGCCGGCGCCGTGCTGCTGGCCGGCAGCGCGTTCGCCCAGCCGTCCAAGCTGCGCCTCGGCGTCGAAGGCGCCTACCCGCCCTTCTCCGAGGTCGGCCCCGACGGCAAGCTCAAGGGCTTCGACATCGACATCGCGATGGCGCTGTGCGCGGAGATGAAGGTCGAGTGCACGCTGGTGCAGCAGGACTTCGACGGCATGATCCCGGCGCTGAACGCGAAGAAGTTCGACGCCATCGTCGCGTCGCTGTCGATCACCGACGAGCGCAAGAAGGCCGTGGCCTTCAGCGACAAGTACTACAAGACGCCCAACCGCATGATCGTGCGCAGCGCGGCGAACCTCACCGTCAGCCCCGAGGGGCTGAAGGGCAAGCGCATCGGCGTGCAGCGCGCGTCGATCAACGACCGCTTCGCGACCGACACCTTCAAGGGCAGCGAGATCGTGCGTTACGCCAAGCAGGACGAGATCTACCTCGACCTCGCCGCGGGGCGGCTCGACGCGACGCTGGTCGACGCGGTGGCCGCCGATGCCGGCTTCCTGAAGAAGCCGCAGGGCAAGGGCTTCGCCTTCGCCGGGCCGGCGTACGTCGAGCCGGCCTACTTCGGCCATGGCGCGGGCATCGCGGTGCGCAAGACCGACACCGAGCTGGTGCAGCGCCTGAACCGCGCGATCGCGGCGATCCGCTCCAACGGCACCTACCAGCGCATCCAGGACAAGTACTTCGACTTCGACATCTACGGCGAGGCGTCGAAGTGACGCGACGCGCGGCCTGAGTCCCCGGACGACGAGATGCTGCACGGCTACGGTTTCGCCCTGCTCGAAGGCGCCGCGATGACGCTGGCGGTGGCGCTGTGCGCGCTGGCCATCGCGCTGGCGTTCGGCATCGCCGGCGCCAGCGCCGCGCTGTCGCGCCACCGCGCCGCGCGCGCGCTCGCCGCCGCGTACACGACGGCGATCCGCGCGGTGCCCGACCTCGTGCTGATGCTGCTGGTGTTCTACGGCGGCCAGATGCTGGTCAATGACCTGGCCGAGCGCGCCGGGCGCGAACCGGTCGACGTCGACCCCTTCGTCGCCGGCGTCGCGACGATCGGCTTCGTCTTCGGCGCCTACCTCAGCGAGACCTTCCGCGGCGCCTTCCTGGCGGTGCCGCCCGGCCAGGCCGAGGCGGCACGCGCCTTCGGCTTCACGCGCTGGCAGGTCTTCGCGCGGGTGGTCGCGCCGCAGATGCTGCGCCACGCGCTGCCGCCGCTGGCCAACAACTGGCTGGTGCTGCTCAAGAGCACGGCGATCGTCTCGGTGATCGGCCTGACCGACCTGATGCACCGCGCCGGCCTGGCCGCCGGCGCGACGCGCGAGCCGTTCCTGTTCTATGCCGCGGCGGCGCTGGTGTACCTGGGCTTCACGACACTGTCCGAGGCCGGCTTCGCGCTGCTGCGCAGGCGGCTCGCGGTCGGCACGCGGCGCACCGACTTCTAACCCCCCATGGACGCGGTTCTTCAAAACCTGCCGCTGTACGCCAGCGGCCTGTGGACCACGCTGCGCCTGCTGGTCGCGGCGCTGGTGCTGGGCCTCGCGGCGGCGATCCCGCTGGCCGTGCTGCGCTCGCTGCCCTCGCCGTGGTGCAGCGCGCCGGTGCAGGCCTTCACCTACGTGATCCGCGGCACGCCGATGCTGGTGCAGCTGTTCCTGCTGTACTACGGGCTGGCGCAGTTCGAGACGGTGCGCGAGAGCGTGCTGTGGCCCTGGCTCAGCTCGGCCTGGTTCTGCGCGATCGCCGCCTTCGCGATCAACACCTGCGCCTACACCACCGAGATGCTGCACGGCGCGATCCGCGCGCTGCCCGCCGGCGAGATCGAGGCCGGGCTGGCGTTCGGCATGTCGCGCGGCGTGCTGCTGCGGCGCGTGGTGCTGCCGTCGGCGCTGCGCCGCTCGCTGCCGGCCTACGGCAACGAGGTGGTGATGATGCTGCACGGCACCTCGCTGGCCAGCGTCGTCACGCTGCTCGACCTGACCGGCGCCGCGCGCGAGGTCAACTCGCGGCACTACCTGCCCTTTCCCGCCTTCCTCACCGCGGCGCTGATCTACCTGCTGCTGACGATGGTGCTCGTCGCCGCCTTCCGCGCCGCCGAGCGCCGCTGGCTGCTGCCCACGCAGCCCGGCCGCTGAGGCGCCGCCGCCCTCCTTCCATGCTGATCCGCCACCATCCACTCCCCTGCGACGCCCCGGGCACGCAACGCCAGCTGCAGTCGCTGCACTTCGAACCCACCGGGCCGGCATCCGACGCGCCGCCGAAGGTCTACATCCAGGCCTCCCTGCACGCCGACGAGGTGCCGGCGATGCTCGTCGCGCACCACCTGCGCGAACGCCTCGCCGCCGCCGAGGCCGAAGGGCGCCTGGCCGCCGAGATCACGCTGGTGCCGATGGCCAACCCGATCGGGCTGTCGCAGCGCCTGCTGCACGGCGCGCAGGGCCGCTTCGACCTGGCCAGCGGCGAGAACTTCAACCGGCATTTCGCCGACCTCGGCGCGGTGGCCGTGGCCGCCGCGATGGCCGCGGACCTGGCGCACGACCCGCTGCCGCCGCTGCGCCGCGCGCTGCGCCAGGCGGCGGACGCGCTGCCGGCGCCGACCGAGCTGCAGGCGCTGCGGCGCACGCTGCTGGGCCTGGCCATCGACGCGGACATCGTGCTCGACCTGCACTGCGACAACGAAGCGGTGCTGCACCTGTACAGCCCGCAGGCGCGCTGGGACGATGCCGAGCCGCTGGCTCGACTGCTCGGCGCCGAGCTGGCGCTGCTGGCGGCCCGTTCCGGCGGCGATCCGTTCGACGAGGCCTGCTCGTCGCCCTGGCAGGCGGCGGCCGACGCCTGGGCGCAGCGCGGCGGTGCGCCGGTTCGCTGGCCGGGCCTCGCGGTGACTGTCGAGCTGCGCGGCGAGGCCGACGTCGCCGATGCGCTGGCGCGGCACGACGCCGACGCGCTGATGCGCTTCCTGGCGCACTGCGGCTGCCTCGTCGGCGACGATGCGGCGCTGCCGCCGCTCAAGCGCGCGCCGCGGCCGCTCGCCGGCTCGATCCCGGTGCTCGCGCCGACCGGCGGCGTGCTGGTGTTCCGCAGCGAGGTGGGCGACCAGCTCGCCGCCGGCGACACGATCGCCGAGCTCGTCTGTCCGCTGCGCGGCCTCGTGACGCCGGTCACCAGCCCGGTCGACGGCCTGTTGTACGCCCGCGACCATCGCCGCTACGTGCCCGCCGGCGCGCGCATCGCGAAGGTCGCCGGCACCGAGGCGCGCCGCCACGGCGCGCTGCTCTCCGCATGAACCGCAAGGACAATCGCCGCATGAGTTCCGCCAGCCTGGAGGTCGACGACCTGCACAAGCGCTTCGGCGACCGCGAGGTGCTGCGGGGCGTGTCCCTGCGCGCCCGGCCCGGCGACGTGGTCGCCCTGATCGGCTCCAGCGGCTCCGGCAAGAGCACGCTGCTGCGCTGCCTGAACCTGCTGGAGCAGCCGCATGCCGGGACGATCCGCCTCGGCGACGAGGCGCTGCGGCTGGTGCCCGACCACGACGGCAGCCTGCGCGCGGCCGATGCCGCGCAGCTGCGGCGCTGGCGCGCGCGGCTGGCGATGGTGTTCCAGAACTTCAACCTCTGGGCCCACCGCACCGTGCTGGAAAACGTGATCGAGGCGCCGGTGCACGTGCTGGGGCGCTCCAAGGCCGAGGCCACCGAACGCGCCCAGGCGCTGCTGGCCCGCGTCGGCGTGGCCCACCGCGCCGGCGTGTACCCGGCGCAGCTGTCCGGCGGAGAGCAGCAGCGCGTGGCGATCGCCCGCGCGCTGGCCGTCGACCCCGAGGTGATGCTGTTCGACGAACCCACCTCGGCGCTCGACCCCGAGCTCGTCGGCGAAGTGCTCGCGGTGATGCGCGAGCTGGCGTCCGAAGGGCGCACGATGCTCGTCGTCACGCACGAGATGGGCTTCGCGCGCGAGGTGGCCAACCACGTCGTCTTCCTGCACCAGGGGCGCATCGAGGAACAAGGCCCCCCGCGCGAGGTGCTGGCGCAGCCGCGCTCGGAGCGCCTGCGGCAGTTCCTGTCGGGCGGATTGAAGTAGCACCGGATGGACGCGGCATGAGCTCGCACGGCCGCCCGAAGGGCGAATCCCCCCTCGGGGGGACGGCGCGCAGCGCGCAGGGGGCGGCATGAGCTCGGCCCCCCGGCGCGCCACCTTCGTGCTGCTGCCGCCCGTGTCGCTGCTCGCGCTGGGCGGCGCGCTCGAGGCGCTGAAGGCGGCCAACCAGGCGCTCGGCAGCCGGACCTATGCGGTGCGGCTGCTGTCGATCGACGGCCGGCCGGTGGCCGACACGATAAGCAGCGAAGTGAGCGTGCAGGGCTCGCTCGACGGCCACGATGTCGCGCTGGACGACCTGCTGGTGCTGGCCACCGACGCGCCCCCGCTCGACCCGGACGACCGGCTCGGCCCGCTGGGCGGGTTGCTGCGCGCGGCCGCCGCGGCCGGCCGGACGATCGCCACCCTCGGCAGCGGCGCGGTCTGGGCCGCGCGCTGCGGCGTGCTCGGCGGCTACCGCACCACGCTGCCCTGGCGCGAGGTGCGCGGCCTGGCCGAACGGCACCTGGATGTCGTCGTCTCGAGCAACGTCTTCGAGATCGACCGCGAGCGCCTCGGCTGCGCCGGCGGCAGCGCGAGCCTGGACATGATGATCGCCTGGCTCGGCCGGCGCCACGGCCAGCGCGTGGTGCAGCAGCTGATCGCGCACTTCGGCCTGACGCGCCTGCGCGCCGCCGACGAGCGGCAGCCGACGCCGAGCGCCGCGCTGCCCGGCACGTCGAGCAAGCTCTCGGAGGCGATCGCGCTGATGGAAGCCAACCTCGGCGAGCCGCTCGCCACCGAGGACATCGCGCAGCTGGTCGGCGTCTCGCGGCGCCAACTCGAGCGCCTGTTCAAGCAGCACCTGGATGCGCTGCCGTCGCGCTGGTACACCGAGCTGCGGCTCGCGCAGGCCCGGCGCCTGCTGCAGGAAAGCTCGCAGTCGATCCTGCAGATCGGGCTGGCCTGCGGCTTCTCGTCCGGCCCGCGTTTTTCGAATGCCTACCGCGCCCACTTCGGGCGCACCCCCCGCGACGAACGCGCCGGCCGCGCCGCCGCGTGGCGGGCGGCCCGTCCGGGCGATGCGGTCCCGGCCGCGGCTTCACCGAGCGAGGAGGCTCCATGACCCTGTCCGATGTCGACCCGGGCCGCTTCGTGCTGCGGCCCTCCACCCCCGACGACCTGCCGGCGTTCGAGCGCTTCGCGGCCGCCAGCGCGCACGGCATCACCACGCTGCCGGCGGACCGCCAGAAGCTGGCCGAACGCCTCGACCGCTCGGCGCATGCCTTCGCCACGTCCGACGATGCCAGCGGCGAGGAGATCTACCTGTTCGTGCTCGAGGACCGCGCGACCGGCGGCATCGTCGGCACCAGCGGCATCGCGGCGAGCGCCGGATTCGCCGACCGCTTCTACAGCTACCGCAACGAGTTCATCGTGCATGCGAGCGCGGCGCTGGGCGTGAGCAACCGCATCCACACGCTGCACCTGTGCCACGACCTGACGGACGTGACGCTGCTGACGTCCTTCTACATCGAGCCGGCCTACGAGCGCACGCTGGCGCCGCAGCTGCTCTCGCGCGCCCGGCTGCTGTTCATCGGCGCGCACCCCGAACGCTTCTCCGACCGCATCGCCGCCGAGAGCCCCGGGCTCGCCGACGACCGCGGGCGCTGCCCGTTCTGGGATGCGGTGGGCCGGCGCTTCTTCGGCGTCGACTACCCGGAGATCGAGCGGCTTGCCGGCGGGCGCAGCAAGGCCTTCATCGCCGAGCTGCTGCCGCACTCGCCGGTGTACGTGCCGCTGCTGCCCGAGGAGGCGCAGTGGGCCATCGGCCAGCTGCATCCGGTGGCCGAGCTGCCGTTCTCGATCCTGCTCGACGAGGGCTTCGATGCCGACACCTACATCGACATCTTCGACGGCGGCCCGACGGTCGAGGCGCGGCTCGCGATGCTGAAGACCGTGGGGCGCATGCGGCATCGCCAGGCCCTGGTGCTGCGCGAGGGCGCGGCCGCCGGCGCTGCACCGGGCGCCTGGCAGCTGGTGAGCACCACGCGGCGCGATCACTTCCGCGCCGCGCTGGCGCCCGACGCGGGCGACGCCGGATCGCTGCCCCTGCCACAGGCCACCGCGGCGCAGCTGGGCGTGCGGGACGACGATGCACTGCTGAGCGCGGCACTCGATGCCGGCGGCCGGCCGGAGGACGAATGATGCAGACCTATCGCCTGCGCGAGGTGCAGCCCGCGGACCTGGACGCCATGGCGCGCTGGCTGCCACCCGATGCCGAGCGCACGCTCCCCGCGCAAGGGGCCGGCGAATGGTGGCTCGCGGCGGTCGGACCCGGCGCCGAAACGCCGATCGCCGCGCTGCGCGTGCGCACGGCGCTCGGCCTGGACCGGCCGCGCTACTGGTACCGCGTCGGCTGCATGGTGCATGCCGCGGCCGAGTTGGGGCTGTTCCAGCGCCAGTCGACCCTGCAGCTGGGCAACGACCACACCGGAGCGGCGGAGCTGGCCGACCTGGCCGTCGATGCCGCGCGCCTCGACCACGAGCAGGCCCGGCAGGCGCAGCGGGCGCTGCAGGCCGAGTGCTTGCGAAGACTCCACGCCGAAGCGGCCGCCGGCCGATGCACGGCCGACACGATCGTCGCGGAACTGCCGGGGCGGCGCGACGCGGCCGGACGCTCGCCGTTCTGGGACGGGCTGGGGCGGCACTTCCATGCCGGCGATCCGGACGAGGCCCGCGCCCGGTTCGGCGTCGCCTGGCGCACCCAGGTCGCCGCGCTGATGCCCCGCCAGTGCATCTACGTCTCGATGCTGTCGCCCGATGCCCAGTCGGCGATCGGCCAGGTGGACGCCGGCAGCGCGGCGATCGCCGAGGCGCTCCTGGACAACGGCTTCGCGCGCGGGCACCACGTGCGCATCGACGACGGCGGGCCGGTGTTCGAGCGGCGGATCGGGTGACGCCGGGGCGCGATGCCGCCCTGGCCTGCAAGCGCCGTTTCTAACGCCGTTCGAACGCGGCCATCGCCGACGGCATCGCCGTCGTCCCGGCGGGCGCGTGGGTCTCGGCGTCGACGACCGCCAGGGGGGCGGTGATGGCCGCGAGGCTGCCGTCGCGCGCCACCGCCTCGAAGCTGCGCCGCAGCAGCGTCCGAACCCTGGCCGGCAGGCGCCAGGAGGCCGCCATCCACAGCGGGTTGTCGGCCACCGGGCTGCCCATGCGGAACGCCTCCGGCGCGAAGCCGGCGTCACGAATGCGGGCGGCGGCGGTGAAGGTGTTGGAGAACCAGGCGTCGATGCGCCCCGCCACCAGCTTGCGCACGTTCTGATCCTCGCTCGGCACCGTCTCCAGGTTGATCAAACCGGCATCGACCAGCGTGCGGTGCAGCGAGGTGCCGCCGCGCACGCCGACCCGCCGCAACGCACTGGCCTGGGCCAGGCTGTGCACCGGCGGCCCGACCGAGATGAAGCGGAAGCGGTCCTGGTGGACCTCGCCGATCCAGTCGAACGCGCGCTCCCTGGCCGCCAGGCGCGTGATGCACACCGCCACTGCCGGCTCGTGTTCCAGCACCATCAGCAGCCGCGGGACCGGCAGCACCTCCAGGCTGTGGTCGACGCCTGCCCGGCCGGCCACGGCCCGCACCAGGTCGACGGCAGGCCCGCTGTGCGTGCGGCCGCGCACCACCAGCAGCGGCGGCTCTTCCCAGGCGAGGAAACGCAGGCGCTCGCCGGGCGATGCCCGCAGCGGCAGGGTCGCCGCCGCCGCCAGCGCAGCGGCGCCACGCAACAGGCCGCGTCGCCTGGCGTTCATGCCGCCGCCTGTCGTCCGGGCTGGTCAGGAGGCGACGCCGGCGTAGGGCACCGCCTCGCCGCCATAGCGCCGCACCCGGATGTTGGCCTGCTCGCCATGGGCCACCATGCCCTCGATGGCGCACAGCCGCGAGCAATAACGGCCGATCAGCGCGGAGGCTTCGTCGGTCAGCACCTTCTGGTAGGTGCAGGTCTTGATGAACTTGCCGACCCACAGCCCGCCGGTGTAGCGCGCGGCCTTGCCGGTGGGCAGCGTGTGGTTGGTGCCGATCACCTTGTCGCCGTAGGCGACGTTGGTGCGCGGCCCCAGGAACAGCGCGCCGTAGTTGCGCATGTGCGCCAGGAAGTAGTCCGGGTCGCGGGTCATCACCTGCACGTGTTCGCTCGCGATGCGGTCGGCTTCGCGCACCATCTCCTCGTCGCTGTCGCAGACGATCACCTCGCCGTAGTCGCGCCAGGAGACGCCGGCGGTCGCCGCCGTCGGCAGCACCGCCAGCAGCCGCTCGACCTCGGCCATCGTCTCGCGCGCCAGGCGCTCGCTGGTGGTGAGCAGGATCGCCGGGGTGTTGTAGCCGTGCTCGGCCTGGCCCAGCAGGTCGGTGGCGCACAGTTCGGCGTCGACCGAGTCGTCGGCGATCACCAGGGTCTCCGAGGGACCCGCCAGCAGGTCGATGCCGACCCGGCCGAACAGCTGGCGCTTGGCCTCGGCGACGTAGGCATTGCCGGGACCGACCAGCATCGTCACCGGCGCGATCGACGGCGTGCCCAGCGCCATCGCACCGATCGCCTGCACGCCGCCGAGCGTGTAGATCTCGTCGGCGCCGCCCAGGTGCATCGCCGCCACCACCGCCGGCAGCGCCTGCCCGTTCACCGGCGGCGAACTCGCGACGATTCGGGGCACGCCGGCCACCTTGGCCGTCACCACGCCCATGTGGGCCGAGGCCACCAGCGGGAACTTGCCGCCGGGCACGTAGCAGGCCACGCTCTCTACGGCCAGGTTGCGGTGGCCCAGCACCACGCCCGGCAAGGTCTCGACCTCGACGTCGCGCAGCGCCTCCTTCTGCACCTGCGCGAAGTGGCGGATCTGCTGCTGCGCGAAGCGGATGTCGTCGAGCTGACCGGGCGTCAGCTGCCGCACGCACGCCTGGATCTCGGCCTCGGACAGCCGGAAGGACTCCGGGCTCCAGCGGTCGTACTTCGCCGACAGTTCACGCACCGCGGCATCGCCGCGCGCCTCGATGTCGCGCAGGATGGCGACCACGGTGTCGCGCACGGCCTGCGCGTCGGTGGCGGATTGTTCGGCCGTGCGGCCGGTCTTCAGGAATCGAACCATGACAGCTCCTTGAGGAAAACGAACGACCCGCTGCGCCGGTGCTAGCGCGGCATGCGCGTGGCATGCACCGCCGCGGCGAGCAGGATGACCAGGCCCTTGATCACCAGCTGCAGTTCGACCGGCAGGCCGAGCAGCAGCACCAGGTTGAAGAGCACCACCAGGATCAGCGCACCCAGCAGCGCACCCAGCACGCTGCCGGCGCCGCCGCCGAGCACGACGCCGCCGATCACGGCCGCGACGATCGAGTCGAGCTCGTAGCCGCGGCCGACCCAGTTGTCGACCGTGCCGACGTAGCCGATCAGCACCAGCCCGGCCAGGCCCGACAGCAGCGCGCCCAGGACATAACACGCGATGGTGACGGCGCCGGCGTCGATGCCCACCAGCGCCGCCGCGCGCGGGTTGGTGCCGGTGACGTAGATCCGGCGGCCGAAGGTCGTGCGGTGCAGCAGCAGCACCAGCGCGACCGACACCGCCGCCACCAGCAGCAGCGACACGGGCACGCCGACCAGCGTGCCGGTGCCCAGCAGGCGCAGCGCGGGCGGCAGCTCGCCCGAAGGCGCGCCCTTCGTGTACGCGAACCGCGCCCCCTGCAGCACGATCATCATCGCCAGCGTCGCCAGGAACGGGCTGACACCGCGCCGCACCACCAGCCAGCCATTGGCCCAGCCCACCGCGGCAGCCAGCGCCAGCGTGGCCGCGCAGATCGGCAGCGTCATCGCGTTGGACGTGGTCTCGAAGGCCGTCGCGGCCACCGCGACGGTGGCCATCAGCGACCCCACCGACAGGTCCAGCCCGCGGGCCAGGATCACCAGCATCTGGCCCAGCACCGCCAGGCACAGCGGGGCCGCCTGCACCGCCAGGTTGCCCAGGTTGCCGGCGCCCAGGAACGCCGGCGACAGCCAGCCGGCCACGCCGACCAGCAGCGCCAGCACGCCGCCCAGCAGCCAGACCTCGCGTGCCAGCACGGGGTTGTCGCGACCGGACTCGCGCGGGGCCGCGGATGCCAACATGCGAAGTGCGCGGGTGTTCACGATCCGTTCCTCCTCAGGCGCCGTGCCCGCGCCGGCGCTGGAACAGCACCGCGGCGATGATGATCAGGCCCTGGATCGTCCACTGCAGGAAGGTGGAGACGTTCATGTAGTTCAGCACGTTGCCCAGCAGCACCAGCATGAACACGCCCAGCAGCGTGCCCAGCACGCCGCCCTTGCCGCCGCCCAGCAGCGTGCCGCCGATCACCACCGGGGTGATCGAGGCCAGCGTCAGCGGCTCGCCGACCAGCGGGTCGCCGGTGCCGGTGCGCGCCACCAGCACCACCGCGGCGCAGCCGGCGCACAGGCCGCTCAGCGTGAACGCGATCACCGTCGCGCGGCCGGCGCCGAGGCCGGTCACGCGGGCCGCCTCGGGCTGCCCGCCCGCGGCCAGCAGGCGCAGGCCGCCCGGCGCATGGCGCAGCCACACGCCCAGCGCGGCGAAGGCGGCCAGCATGCCGAGCCCGGCGTACGACCAGCCGGCCCACTGGCCGTAGGCGATCTCCTGCACCCACGCCGGCACGCTGCCGGCGGGCTGGCGCGTCACCATCAGCGTCAGGCCGTTGAGCAGCGCCGCCATGCCGATGGTGACCACCAGCGCATGCAGCCGCAGCAGCAGGATCAGCGCCGCGTTCAGCGCGCCGATGCCGGCGCCGGCGGCCAGGGTGCCGGCAAGCAGCCAGCCGGCGGCGTCCGGATGGCGCTCCGCCTGCGTGGCGAAGAGCACGCCCAGCGCGCTGACCAGCGCACCCACCGCGAGGTCGATGCCGCCGGCCAGCACCACGACGGTCTGGCCCAGGCTGACCAGCCCGACCGCCACCGACTGCTCCAGCAGGTTCGACAGGTTGCCGGTGGTGGCGAAGGCATCGTTGACCGCCACGCCGCAGAGGGCGAGCGCCAGCGACAGCGCCAGCACCACCAGGTGCGAAGGGTCGATGCGGTGCAGGGCACGAACGGCGAGGCTCATGGGGGTCTCCTCAGGCGGCCAGCGCGGGCGCGCTGGGGCCCATCGTGGCCAGCGTCATCACGGCTTCTTCGGTGACGGCGGCACCGCCCAGTTCGCCGACGCTGCGCCCTTCCCTGAGCACGACCACGCGGTCGGCCAGGCCGATCAGTTCCGGCAGCTCGGACGAGATCACCAGCACGCCGATGCCCGCGGCCGCCAGCTCGCGCACCACGCGGTAGATCTCCACCTTCGCGCCGATGTCGACGCCGCGCGTCGGCTCGTCGAGGATCAGCACGTGCCGGCAGGCGCGCGACCAGCGTGCGAGCAGGATCTTCTGCTGGTTGCCGCCGGAGAGCTTGTGCACGCCGGCCATCGGGCCCGGGATCGCGACGCGGAAGCGCCGGATCTCCTCGGCCGCGGCATCGCGCTCGGCCGCGACGTCGATGAAGCCCGCGCGGGCATGGCGGCCCAGCAGCGGCGCACTGACGTTGGCGGCCATCGAATGGCGCATCAGCAGGCCTTCGCCCTTTCGGTCCTCGGTGACGTGGCCGATGCCCGCCGCGATCGCGGCGCGCACGTCGCCCGGGGGCAGCGGCCGGCCATCGACGAAGACGCTGCCTTCCTGGCGCGGCGCGCTGCCGAAGATGGCGTGGGCCGTTTCGGTGCGGCCGGCGCCGACCAGGCCGCCCAGCCCCAGCACCTCGCCGGCGCGCAGCTCGAAGCTGACGTCGTGCACGCGCGGCGCACTGCGCAGCCCGCGCACCGACAGCACCACCGGGGCGGAGGCCGTGGCCGCGGTCTTTGGAGGGTAGATGTCGGCCAGCGGCCGGCCGATCATCATCGCCACCATCTGCGCCCGCGGCGTGTCCGCCACCGGCCGGGCACCGACGAGGCGCCCGTCCTTCAGCACGGTGAGCCGGTCGCACAGGACCTCGATCTCCTCCAGGCGGTGGGAGATGTAGACGATGGCCACGCCGCGGTCGCGCAGCGCACGCAGCCGCACGAACAGGCGCTCGGCCTCGCGCCCGGAGATCGCCGCGGTCGGCTCGTCCAGGATCAGCAGCCTGGCCTCGCGCACGAGCGCCTTGGCGATTTCCACCATCTGGCGATCGGCGACCGACAGCGCGTGCACCGGCCTGTCGGGGTCCAGGTCGTGCCCCAGCCCCTGCAGCGCCTCGCGCGTGCGGCGGCGCATCGCGGCGTAGTCGATCAGCCGCCAGCGGTTGCGCGGCTCGTCGCCGAGGAAGACGTTCTGCGCAACCGTCAGCTCGGGAAACAGCTGCAGTTCCTGGTGGATCACCGCGATGCCGGCACGCCGGGCCTCGGCCGGCGTGGCCCAGCGCCGCACGGCGCCGTCGAAGACGATCGTGCCGGCATCGGGCTGGTAGGCGCCGGCGATGATCTTCGTCAGCGTGGACTTGCCGGCGCCGTTCTCGCCCAGCAGCGCGTGGATCTCGCCCGGCGCAGCGCTGAAGTCGACGCCGTCGAGCGACTTCACGCCCGGGAAGGCCTTGTGGATGCCGCGCAGCTCGATCATCGCGTCCATCGCCTGACTCCCGAAGTGCTCGTGCCCGCGCCCATGTCCGACATGCCCGTCACCGTGGCGTCACTGCGGCAGATCGACCTTGAAGGTCTTCGGGTTGTAGTTGGGCCCCATGCCGTGGCCCATGATCAGGTCGTCCGGCGCGGCCATCTGCACGTAGTTCTTCAGCCGCGTATCGCCGCGCACCGACAGCGTGTCGTCGTTGTCGGCGGTGACGATCTGGAAGTTGATCGACAGCGTCTTCGGCACCGACACGCCCTGCAGCACGTCCAGCGCCGTCTCGACCGCCTTGATGCCCATCGACGGCGTGTAGTCGATGCCCACGTACGGGAACTTGTGCTCGAAGGCGAGCTTGTACATGCGATTCAGGTCGCCGCCGGTGATCGGCGGCACGGTGCTGCCCGCCCAGCCGGCCGCCAGGAAGGCCTCCACCGCGCCCGAGCCCTGCAGGCCGGAGTCGGCCCAGACCCCTTGGATGGACTTGCCGTGCTTCTGGATCATCGCGGCGGTCACCGTCTTGCCGGTGGCCGGGCTCCAGCCGGTGTACTGCGTGTCCAGGATCTTGATGTCGGGGAACATCGCGAAGACTTCCCTGGCGGCCTTCAGCCGCATCTCGGCCGGGCTGGCGCCGGCCAGGCCCGGCAGCAGCACGATGTTGCCCTTGCCGCCCAGCTTCTCGGCCAGCCACGTCGCGTTCAGCCGGGCCAGCGCCTGGTCGGACGCCGTGACGAAGCTGACGAAGGAACTGTCGCTTTTCGGGCGCCGCGCCACCGTGATCACCGGGATGCCCTGCTTCATCACCCGCTGCAGCACCGGGTCCAGCGGGTCGGCCGCCGCGGGGTTGACGATCAGCAGGTCGATCTTCTGGTTGACCAGGTCCTGGATGTCGTTGATCTGCTTGGCGGCGTTGCCGTTCGCGTCGGTGACGATCAGGCGCTTGATCTTCGACTTGTTCTGCGCCGCGGACCACTGCACGCCGTGCGTGAAGGCCACCAGCCACAGGTCGCCCTGCGAGGCGTTGGCGAAGCCGATGGTGTACGGGCCGTCCTTCTTGAACCGGGCGGTGTCGGCCAGCTCGTTGAACGACGGGTTCCAGAGGAACGAGCGCGAGACGCCGCGGTAGTCGGCGTGGGCGTGCACGGCGGCGGCCAGCAGGGTGGCGCAGACGAGGGAACGGCGCAGCCGAGCCGCACCGCGCGCGGCGGTTGACTTCATGGGGATCTCCTTGGAGGAAGTTGCTTTGCTGACGGGCGAAAGACGCGGCCTTCAGCCGACCGCGCCGCTGGCCTTCACGATGCGGACCTGCGAGGTGTCGCGGCCCTCGTGCTGCTCGGCCTGCAGGCCGGACTCGTAGTCGGTGCGCACGCCCTCGGGTGCGCCCGGCACCGGCGGGAAGTCCCACCAGCCGACGACGTTGCTCGCCGCGATGCCGACATCGCGGGTGATCGGCACCTCCACCAGCGCGGGCGCCTTGGCGTCCAGCGCGCGCTGGATCGCGGGGCCGATGTCGTCGACCCGCTGCACGCGCACCGCGACCTCGAGGCCGAAGCTCTTCGCCAGGGCCGGAAAGTCGGCCGAGTACGGCTGGCCGGTGCGACGGTCGGTGAACTCGCTGGCGATGTTGCGGCCCATCAACGCGTTCTGGCCGTCGCGGATGCTGATGTAGCCGGCGTTGTTCAGCACCAGGAACACCACCGGGATGTTGTAGGCGACGCAGGTGGCGAGCTCCTGCACGCACATCATGAAGTCGCCGTCGCCGATGATGCAGACGACCGGCGTGTCGCGCCTGGCCAGCTTGGCGCCGATGGCCGCGGGCAGCGCAAAGCCCATCGGCGAGTAGCTGCCGGGCGTGATGTGCGTGCGCGGCTCGTAGATCGGGAAGTCCTGCTTCGTGCTGCTCTGCGGATGGCCCGAACCCACGGTGACGATGCCGTGGCGCGGCAGCACCTTGCGCAGCTCGCGCAGCGTGCGCAGCATGGTCGTCGGGATGCGGTCGTGCTCGCGGCGCGGGGCCTGGATCGCGTCCCATTCGGTCCACAGCCGGCGCAGCTCGTCGTGATAGGGCTCGCGCCGGGCCAGCGCGGCCGCGGCCTGCGGCGCCGAGATGCCGGCGGCGATGTCCTCCAGCACCAGCCGGATGTCGCCGACGATGCCGACCTCGGCCGGATAGTTCTTGCCGATCTCGCGCGGATCGATGTCGACCTGGATCAGCCGGCTGCCGGGGATCGAGAAGCTCACGCCCTTGCGCCACGACGAGGCCGACCAGTCGGTGAAGCGGCAGCCGAGGGTCATGATGACGTCGGCCTGCGAGGCGAAGGTGTTGCCGGTCAGGGAGCCCGGCCAGCCGACGGTGCCGGCATTCATCGGATGGTCCTCGGGCAGCGCGCCCTTGCCGTTCCAGGTGAACACCACCGGGATGCCCAGCCGCTCGACCAGGGTCTTCAGCGCCGCGCTGGCGTTGCTGGTGATCGCGCCGCCGCCGACGGCAATGCAAGGCCGCTCGGCCGACAGCAGCAGCGCGATGGCCGCTTCGATGGCGCGCGCATCGCCGCGCGGCTGGCCCACTGGCAGGCGCTGCGCGAGGTCGGCGACGTCGATGTCGGTGGTCGCGGTCTGCACGTCCAGCGGCACCTCCACGTGCACCGGCCCGGGCCGGCCGGTCAGCATGGCGTTGAACGCGCGATGCATCACGAAGGGCGCGTGGTCGGGGCGGAAGAGGTCGAAGTTGCGCTTGGTGACCGAGCGCGTGACCTGCAGGAAGTCCGGCACGTTCTCGCGGTCGAGTTCCTGCATCACGCCGTGGCCGCGCATGTGCGTGCTGGCGCTGCCGCTCAGCAGCAGCAGCGCGGTGCTGTCGCAGTAGGCGTTGGCCAGGCCCATGACGGCATTGGCCGCGCCGGGGCCGATGGAGGTGCAGGCGGCGATCGGCTGGCCGGTGACGCGGTAGTGGGCGTCGGCGATGTGCACCGCGGCCTGCTCGTGCATGACCTGCACCACCGGCACGTCGCTGCCGGCGTCGTTGAACGCGTCCAGCAGGTTCCAGTTGCCGTGGCCGGGCAGCGCGGTGATGTAGGGCACGCCGTACGCCTTCAGGGCCTTGCCGATCACGTGGCCGACGGTGAGCTTCATGCGGGTCTCCGACGAGGACTTGATGACGCCAGTGTGCATGCAAAGGCAATGCAATTGCAGTGCAAACATTCGGGAAAATCCCGAGTTTGCGATCGCACCCGTTTGGGCAAATTGCGGGATCGCCCATTCGGCCGCCCGAAACATGCCCGCTCCCGCCCGCCTCGAGGACATCGCCATGCAGCTGGGCGTGGCGGTGTCCACCGTGTCCCGCGCGCTGGCCGGCAACCCGGCCATCAGTGCCAGCATGCGCGAGCAGGTGCAGGCAGCCGCGGCCGAGATGGGCTATCGGCTGCCCGAGCAGGGCCGGCGGCCACGCAAGTCGGCCAACCGCATCGTCGGGGTGGTCATCGGTGCGCTGCACAACCGGTTCATGACGCTGCTGCTGGAGCATTTGCACGACGCCTTGCACGACGCGGGCTACCAGATCACGCTGATCATCGACACCATGCACGAGGCCAGCGCGCTGCAGACCCTGCGGCCCCTGATCGACGGTTACCTCGACGGCCTGATCTTCGCCACCGCGACGCTCGACTCGCCGCTGGTGGCCGAGCTGCGGCGGCGCGGCGTGCCGCTGGTGCTGGTGGTGCGATCGGTCGACGAGCCGGGCATCGACACCGTCGAGATCGACAACGTGCACGCCGGCGAGGAGGCCGCGCGCCATCTGCACGAGCTGGGTCATCGGGCCATCGGCCTGCTGATGGGGCCGCGCAACACCTCGACCAGTCGCGATCGCGCCGCAGGCGCGCTGCGCTACCTGCAGGCGCAGGGCCTGGCCGCCGCGGACATTCCGCTGGCCTTCGGCGAGTACACCAACGAAAGCGGCTACTCGGGCACGATGGCGATGCTCAACGCCCATCCCGGGCTCACCGCCATCATCGCGGGCAACGACACGATGGCCATCGGTGCGCTCGAAGCCGCCCGCCGGCGCGGCATGGCCGTCCCGGAACACCTGTCGGTCATCGGCTTCGACGACATCCCGCTTGCGGGATCGCCGCTGATCTCGCTGACGACGATCCGCCAGCCGGTGGAGTCCATGGCACGCACCGCGGCCCGGCGCCTGCTGGCGCGCATGCAGGCCCGCGGCACGGCGCCGGCGGTGCACGACGTGCTGCCCATCCAGCTGGTCCAGCGCGGAACCACCGCGGCGCCATCGGCCTCGGCACGACCGTAGCCGATGCTGCGCTGCAGGCCCCCTCGGCCCGGCGACATCACCGCAGCTTCGCTCGAAGATAGGGCGCCGTCGGGCTGTGGCCGCAGTTCGCCACCTCGTCCGGTGGTCCGGCGACGATCACGCGTCCGCCCGCCGCGCCTGCGCCCGGGCCGATGTCGAGCACCCAGTCGCAGTCCGCCACCACCCGCATGTCGTGCTCGACGATCACCACGGTATTGCCCGCGTCGACCAGCCGGCGCAGCTGGGCCATCAGCCGGTCGACGTCCAGCGGATGCAGGCCGGTGGTCGGTTCGTCGAGCACGTACAGCGTGGCGCCGCGCTGCGCGCGCTGCAGCTCGGTGGCCAGCTTGATGCGTTGCGCCTCGCCACCGGAGAGTTCGGTGGCGGGCTGGCCCAGCCGCAGGTAGCCCAGGCCGATGTGCTGCAGCAGCTCTAGCGGCCGGCACAGCGGGGCCTGGTCCGCAAAGAACGCGGCCGCTTCGTCGACCGTCATCTCGAGCACCTGCGCGATGTTGCGCTCGCGCCAGCGGATCTGCAGCGTGCGCTCGTCGTAGCGCGCCCCGTGGCAGGTCGGGCACGGCGCGTAGACGCTGGGCATGAAGAGCAGCTCGACGCTCACGAAGCCCTCCCCTTCGCAGGTGTCGCAGCGGCCCTTGGCGACGTTGAACGAAAAGCGGCCCGCGTCGTAGCGCCGGCTGCGCGCCGCCGGGGTCGCGGCGAAGAGCTTGCGCACGTGGTCGAACAGGCCGGTGTAGGTGGCGAGGTTCGAGCGCGGCGTGCGGCCGATGGGCTTCTGGTCGACCTGCACGAGCCGGCGCACGCCATCCAGGCCCTCGGTGACATGGCCGCTGGTGCGGGCGATCACCGGGTCGCCGCCGTCGGTGTCCTCGTCGGGCAGCGGTGGTTCATGGCCCAGCGCCATCGCCACCAGCTCGACCAGCGCCTGGCTGACGAGGCTGGACTTGCCGGAGCCGGACACGCCGGTGACGGCGGTCAATGCCCCCAGCGGGAACGCGGCGTCGATGCCTGCGAGGTTGTTGCGCCGCACACCCTGCAGTCTGAGCCAGCCCCCGGGTTTCAGCGACGGCCGGGCCCGTGCGGGCGCGGGTTCGTCGCGCCCGTCGTCGAACAGGTAGCGCGCGGTTCGTGAAGCGGCCACGCCGCGCAGTCCGGCCGGCGGCCCGCTGTAGACGATCTCGCCCCCTTCGGTACCGGCGTCGGGTCCCACGTCCACCAGCCAGTCGGCGGCCTTCATCAGCTCGAGGTCATGCTCGACGACGAACACCGAGTTGCCCGACTGCTTCAGCTGCTGCAGCGCCCTCAGCAGCGCCTCGCCATCGGCAGGATGCAGACCGGCCGAGGGCTCGTCGAGCACGTACACCACGCCGAACAGGTTCGATCGCATCTGCGTGGCCAGGCGCAGGCGCTGCAGCTCGCCGGCGGACAGCGTCGGCGTGCTGCGATCGATCGACAGGTAGCCCAGCCCCAGGTCCACCAGCGCATCGATGCGCTCGAGCACGTCGTGGGCGATGCGCTGGGCGGCCAGGCGTTTCTCGTCGGACAGGTTCGGCGTGCGGCGCACGTCCGCCGCGGCGGCATGCGCCGACCCGCCGGCGGCGATCCGCCGCGCGGTGTCGCGGCGCGCGGCGGCGCGGCCGAGCGTGGCCTCCTGCGATCCGTCAGCCGCGGCCAGCCGGCCTTCGGCGGCCGGTCGCAGCACCTCGGCCATCGCCGCCAGCGGCAGGTGGGACAGCTGCGCGATGTCCAGCCCGCAGAAGGTCACCGAGAGGGCCTCGGGCTTCAGGCGCTTGCCGTGACAGGCCGCACAGGGCGCGCCGAGCATGAAGCGCGAGACGCGCTTCTTCATCATCGCGCTCTGCGTGGTCGCGAAGGTGTGCAGCACGTACTTTCGCGCGCCCATGTACGTGCCCAGGTAGCTCGGCTCGAGCTTGCGGCGCAGCGCGTCCTTCGTCTCGGCCGGCGTGAAGCCCGCATACACCGGCACCTGCGGCTGCTCCTCGGTGAAGAGGATCCAGTCCCGGTGCTTCTTCGGCAGGTCGCGCCAGGGCCGGTCCACGTCGTAGCCCAGCGTGACGAGGATGTCGCGCAGGTTCTGGCCGTGCCAGGCCGGCGGCCACGCCGCGATCGCCCGCTCGCGGATCGTCAGCGACGGGTCGGGCACCATCGATTGTTCGCTCACCTCATGCACCATGCCGAGGCCGCTGCAGACGGGGCAGGCGCCTTGCGGCGTGTTCGGCGAGAAGTCCTCGGCGTACAGCATCGGCTGCTTCGGCGGATAGCTGCCGGCGCGCGAATAGAGCATGCGCAGCAGGCTCGACAGCGTGGTGACGCTGCCGACCGAGGAGCGCACGCTGGGCGTGCCGCGCTGCTGCTGCAGCGCCACGGCCGGTGGCAGGCCGGTGATGCCGTCGACCTCCGGCACGCCCACCTGCTCGATCAGGCGCCGCGCGTACGGGGCGACCGACTCGAGGTAGCGCCGCTGCGCTTCCGCGTAGATCGTTCCAAAGGCGAGCGAGGACTTGCCCGAACCCGAGACGCCGCTGAAGACGACGAGGGCATCGCGCGGAATGTCGATGTCGACGTTCTTGAGGTTGTGCTCGCGCGCACCGCGCACGCGGATGAACGGTCGCGTCAGGTGATCACGGTGCATCGCAGGCACCGCCGGCAACGTTCGCGCCCGCAGCGCCGGGTAGGAGCGGTCTTACCGCAAGCTCATCGATTTGCACCCCCGGACCGCCGCCGGGCCCACGCATCATGCTGCATCGCAACATGAACTTCCTCCATGACCTCGCCCGACCGCCAGACCCCCGCCCCGCCCTCCTGGGTGCTGATGGGCATCGAACCCTTGCGTGCCGCCATCGAATACGCGGCCATGAAACTGATGGATCGGCAATCCCTGCCTGCCGGTGACGGCCATGCCGTGGTGCTGTTCCCGGGCCTGGCCTCCGATCGCCATGCCACGGTGCCGCTGCAGCACTTCTGCGAGTCGCTGGGCTATGTCGCGCTCGATTGGGGCCGCGGCTTCAACACCGGTCCCGACCAGGAGATCGACGCGTGGCTGGATGCGCTGGCGCAGGACATCGACCAACTGACGCAGGCCCACGGCCCGCGCGTCAGCCTGGTCGGCTGGAGCCTGGGCGGCATCTACGCGCGCGAGGTGGGCAAGCGCCTGCCGCACCGCGTGCGCCAGATCATCACGCTCGGAACGCCGTTCGCCGGCGGCCCGGGCAGCACGAACGCCACCCTCGTCTACCGGCTGCTCAACGGCCGATCGCCGCCGCTCGACCAGGACCTCATCGAGCGGCTCAAGACACCGCCGCGTGTGCCCACGACCTCGATCTACAGCCGCAGCGACGGCATCGTGGCGTGGCAGGCCTGCCTGCAGGACGGCGACCATGCACAGAGCGAGAACATCGAGGTCGCCGGCAGCCACTGCGGGCTCGGCTGGAACGCGTCGGTCTATGCGGTGATCGCGGACCGCCTGGGCCAGCGCGAGGACCGCTGGCAGCCGTATGCCACGACGTCGGCGCCTCCGGCATGAGCACGCCCTGCGCGAGCTCGACGGCGTGCTGCTAAGGCAGGCCGTGCCCAGGGGCCCGAAGAAAAAACGACAGCGCCCGCGGCTTGCGCTGCGGGCCCTGTCGAACAGGTCGCAACTACTTCGAGCTGCGTGACGGCTTCTTCTCGCCGCCCTGGCTGCTGCGTTTGCTCGACGCCTTGGCCTGGCCGTCCGACGACTTGGTGTCGTTCGCTGCGGAACCGGGCTCCGACTTGCTGCGTGAGTCTTGATTGCCACTCTTCGATTGTTTCGTTGCCATATGAACTCCTGGGGTGCCCTCGTCGTGCGCCATTTCTAGAGGACTGGCGTCGGGGTCAGTGTGAGTGGCCGCACCGCTGCCCGCGCTCGGAGAGAAGCACGGGTGCTCGTCGGACAATGCCGCGTCCATTGGCTGCAAGGAGCCGTGCGGCGCAGCGGTCGATCGGCCGACGCCCCGTTGCATTCGCAACCACCGCCCGGCCATCTGCGGCAGTCAGGAACGATCCTTGCCGGCCTTTCCTGCCGATCAGCCGACAGGAGACGCACATGCCCGACAACAAGGACCGCACAGGCGGCCAGGACCGCCAGCGCATCAACGTGAACCAGGACTACGAGCTGCAGGACTGGTCCAGGAAGCTCGGTGTCACGAAGGACCAGCTCAAGGAAGCCGTGCGCGCCGTGGGCGACAACGCGGAGAAGGTGAAGGAACACCTCAGGTCATCCGGGGGCAGCAGCAGCGGAGACCGCCCCTCGCACGGGTGAACCGAACCGGCGGCGCGCTCGAAGCCAATCGAGCGCTGCGCCGCCCTGCGCCCCTCGCCATCACGAGTCCGGGCCGGGGTCGGCACGCTCGGTGCCGCCCCGGCGGCGGGCATCAGAGCATCTCGCTCATCAGCGCTTCCTTGCGCTGCGCCATTTCCGCGCCGAGTTCCTTCAGGTCGAGGTCGGCCTTGCGGATCTTGGGAACATCGTCCAGCAGTTCCTGCTCTTCGAGGGCTTCGCGTGCCGCCGGGTAGACGGTTGCCTGGGGGAATCGTCCGGCAGCAACTTGCTGCGTCGGATCGACCTGGGTCAGAAGGCAGGGCAAGCCGGCAACCTGCTGCATGAAAGAAGGAGAAAGGGCGAGCCGGGGCCACCGGGCGCACGTGCGGCAGCGAACAGAGCGACCGGCGAGGGAGCGCGAACATGGCGATCGACGCCTGGTCGTCCACCAGACGCCCTGCCGCAGGGGTTGCGGACGAGGCCATCGCGCGCCGGCGTGCGCAGATCCAGTCTCGAACCAGGTCACGCCGAGGGAGTCGGCGATGGACGGCAAGAAACCTTCGCTGGAGCGCTCGCGCTATGAGCTGCGCTTCCACCTGCTTTTCGATGTCGGGCGCTCGTTCGCGTTTCCGTGCGACGCCTCTGGCCAGGTCGACATGGCCTCCCTCAGTGACGTCGGCCAGCGCAGCTATCTGCGCGTCTGTGCCGGCGTGGGTCGCGAGGTCTCCCTGCCGGAAGTCCGGTTGACGTCGGACAGCGCAGGGCGCTAGCGGCCCGATCTGCGCGGGACGCTCACTTCGCGCGGCTTCTCCGTTCCGGCGCATTGATGCCGCGCAAGCGCCTCGGCGAGGCCCTGTCTAGACTGCACCCGCACCCTCGGGAGACACAGCGGTGCCGGGCGCGGGTCATCTGCCCTGCACGCGCGCCGTCATCAACGAACTGAAAGCCGAGTGACGATGTCAAGCCCTGCCCTGCGCTCCTTGCTGGTCCACCTGGATACCGGCCGTCATGCTGCAGCACGGCTGGACGCGGCGCGCCTGCTCGCCGGCGCGTTCGAAGCCCGCCTGCAGGCCATGCTCACGATCCAGCCCACGCTGCTCGGCTCGCTGCCCCTCACCGACGAGGACGACGCCGCGGAGGCCCGCTTCGAGGTTGGGACGGCAGGCAATGGCCCAGGCCGGGCCCGCGAACTGCTGCTCGGCGGCGCGACCTTCACCGTGCTCAACGAGATGAGCCTGCCGGTGCTGCTGGCGCACTAGGAACGACCAGGAGCGCAGACCCCGTGGACTACAAGGACTACTACGCCGTGCTCGGCATCGAGCGTTCCGCCGACGAGGCGGCGATCAAGCGTGCCTATCGTCAGGCTGCCCGCAAGTACCACCCCGACGTCAGCCGTGAAGCCGATGCCGAGGCGCGCTTCAAGGAAGTGGCCGAAGCCTACGAGGTGCTGAAGGACCCCGAACGACGCGCCGCCTACGACCGCATCGGCCGCGACTGGGGCGACGGCCGCCCGCCGCCGGACTGGGACGCCGGCTACGAGTTCGGCGGCGGCCCGTCCGGCCACCCCGAGCGGGACGCCGCGTTCAGCGACTTCTTCGAGGCCCTGTTCGGTGCACATGGCGGCCATGCGCAAGCGCGGGCCGATGGGGCCGGCGAAGACCACCATGCCAAGGTGCTGATCGATCTCGAGGACGCCTTTCGCGGCGCCACGCAGACGATGGTTCTGAACGTGCCCGAGCACGATGCCCGGGGCCGCCTGCGCTGGCGCGAGCGCCGCCTCGAGGTGCAGATCCCGCGCGGCATCCGCGCGGGCCAGCGGCTGCGTCTGACGGGCCAGGGCGGACCGGGTGCCGGCCGTGGACCGGCGGGCGACCTGTACCTCGAAATCGGCTTCAAGCCGCACCCGGTGTTCCAGGTCGACGGCCGGGACCTGGGCCTGACGCTGCCGCTGGCGCCGTGGGAAGCGGCGCTCGGCACCACCGTGGTCGTTCCCGCGCCGGCCGGCCCGCTGGAGCTGCGCGTGCCGCCGAACTCGGCCGCAGGCCAGCGCCTGCGGCTCAAGGGCCAGGGCCTGCCGGGCCAGCCGCCCGGCGACCTGTTCGCCCAGATCGCGATCGTGCTGCCGCCGGCCGACACCGATCAGCGGCGGGACGCCTATCGCACATTCGGTGCGGCCTTCGAGTTCGATCCGCGCCCGGGCTTTCATGGAGCAAGGTCATGAAGGATCAGCAGGCTACCGCCGCCAATGCGACGCAGGTCGTCGACGAGCTCTCGCTGGTCGAGCTGTCGCGCTGCTGCGGCTGCAGCGTCGAGTGGGTGATCGATCTGGTCGACGAGGGGGTGGTCGTGCCCGCCGGCCGACAGCCCATCGAATGGCGCTTCGACGAAGCCGCGATCGCGCGCACCCACGCCGCATGGCGGCTGACGCGCGACCTGTCGGTCAACATCGCCGGCGCAGCGCTGGCGCTGGAACTGCTCGACGAGATCCGCGAGCTGCGGCGGCGCGCCACCCCATCCTGAACCCTGGGCGAAGCGATGCTCATGGCGGGGTCTTCAAGGGCTTCTCCACCGGGTTGCGGCAGATGTCCGTCGCCTTCCTGGCCATCCACGCGTGCCCGATGGTCGGGCGCCCCCTGGAGAGGCTCCCATGGACACGGCCCTGACGATGCAGGCGATGGTGCTCGAGGCCCCGGGCAGTCCGCTGCGGCTGGTCGAACGCGCGCTGCCCTTGCCGTCCGCCGGCGAGCTGCGGCTGCGCATCGAGGCCTGTGCCGTCTGCCGCACGGACCTGCACGTGGTCGACGGCGAGCTCGCGCTGCCGCGGCTGCCGCTGGTGCCGGGACACGAGATCGTCGGCATCGTGGACGCGCTCGGCCCCGGCGTGAGCGGCTGGCGCCCGGGACAGCGCGCCGGCGTGCCTTGGCTGGCCCACACCTGCGGCCACTGCACCGACTGTCTGCGCGGCCGCGAGAACCTGTGCGACGCACCGCTGTTCACCGGCCACGGCCGCGACGGCGGCTTCGCCACGCACGTGATCGCCGAGGCCGCGTACTGCCTGCCGCTGGACGGGCTGGCGGGCTCGCCGGCCGAGCTGGCGCCGCTGCTGTGCGCCGGCCTGATCGGCTGGCGTTGCCTGCGCCGCGCGGGGGGCGCGGAGGTACGGCGCCTCGGACTCTACGGCTTCGGCGCCGCGGCGCACCTGGTCACGCAGCTCGCGCTGCACGAAGGGCGGCAGGTCTACGCGTTCACACGGCCGGGCGACACGGCCTCGCAGGACTTCGCGCGCAGCCTCGGCGCCGCCTGGGCCGGGGCAGCCGACGAGCAGCCGCCCGCGCCTCCCGACGCCGCGATCATCTTCGCGCCCGACGGCGCACTCGTGCCGCGCGCGCTGGCGGCCGTGCGCAAGGGCGGCCGCGTCGTCTGCGGCGGCATCCACATGAGCGACATCCCGGCCTTTGCCTACCGCCTGCTGTGGCAGGAGCGCGAGCTGCGCTCGGTGGCGAACCTGACGCGCGACGACGGCCGGCAATTCCTCGAAGCCGTGCGCCGCGCGTCGCTGCACGTGCACGTCACGACCTATCCGCTGGCGCGTGCCAACGAGGCGCTGGACGACCTGCGCCTCGGCCGCGTGCAGGGCGCCGCCGTTCTAGTACCGTAACGACGCGGTGAAGGGCGAACACGGATTCGTGGCTCCTGCCTTGATCGCTTCGGACTACAAACTCCGCGCTGTCGAGCCGGCCGTTCGCGCCACGCGCCACGCGCCGCGCAGCGACCTTCAGGCGGTCGACGAGTTGCATCCGCGTTCTGCCACGGTGGTAGCCGGGTCTGCGTACGGCACGGACCGTGCCTCGGCGAAGAAGCGCTCGATGCGCTGCGCCGCGGGCAGCACCTCGCTCAGCGCGCCGACGCCCGTGCCGCAGTACATCGCCATCTCGTCGATGCGGCCGGTGGTATGCATCGTCGGCACCATCGCGCAGTGGCGCGGCAGCGGGTGGCGCCGGCCGTCGATCAGCACGCTGCCGACGAAGCCGGGCGGCGCCTGCGTGTGCGGGGCCGCCGCCACCCGCAGCACCCGGTGCGCGCGTCCCGGCCAGCCGGTCTCGAACGCCCGACTGACGACGGTGTCATGGGCGTCCGCGGCCAGCAGGCGCCGCTGGTAGTGCGGGTGCGCCTCGCTCTCCGTGGTGCAGACGAACAGCGTGCCGCAGAGGCAGCCGGCCGCGCCGCGCCGCTGCAGCGTGCGCCAGGCCGCGCCGTGGGCAATGCCGCCGGCCGCGACCAGCGGCGCCCGGCAGCCGGCCGCCTGCGATGCCTGCAGCAGCGCCTGCAGCGGCCAGTCGCCCAGCAGGTGGCCGCCCGCCTCGACGCCTTGCAGCACGACCACGTCGGCGCCGCGACGCTCGGCCTCCAGCGCGTCCTCGGGCGTGCCCACCATGACCACCAGCGCGCGGCCGGCGTCGCGCACCGTCGCCGCGAGTGAAGCTGGCGGCAGGCCGTAGATGCTGAAGAAGACGCGCGCATCGGCGGCGAGCGCGGCCTGCACCTGCGCCGCCAGCGCTGATTCGGTCTGCAGTTCCGGGATCAGGTTGACGCCAAAGGGCGCGGCCGTCAGCGCGCGGGTCTCGCGCACGCGCCTGGCCACCGCAGGCCCGGGCAGCCGGTACATGGCGACGATGCCGCCGGCACCGGCTTCGGCCACGGCGGCGGCCAGGGCCGGCCCGGCAATGCCGCCCATGCCGGCCTGCAGCAGCGGCAGCCGGATGCCGAGCCGTCGCAGCCAGGCGTCGTTCATGGCTGGCAGGTCCCCGCTCCAGGGCCGCCAGGTCACCGGGGCTGCGCGCCGGCCACGCTGTCCAGCGCGGCCAGCACCTCGTCGTCTTCGATCTGGTGGAAGTCGCGGTAGTGCTCGCCGATCGCCACGAAGGGCACCGGCTGCGCGAGGCAGATCAACTCGTCGACCTCGTCGCGCAGCGCGGCGACCGTGTCGGGCGGCGCCACCGGCACCGCCAGCAGCAGCTGCGCCGGGCGGCGGCGCTTGAGCGCGCGCAGCGCGGCGCGCACCGTCGTACCCGTGGCGATGCCGTCGTCGACGACGATCGCGCAGCGACCTTCGATCGGCACCGCGGCGCGGCCGCGCAGGTACAGCGCGCGCCGGCGGGCGATCTCCTGCAGCGCCGCGGCCATCTTGAGCTCGATGTAGTCGCGGCCGACATCGACGGCACGCTGCACCGGCTCGTCGATCACCAGGTCCGGCGGGTCGCCTTCGACGACCGCCGCGAGCGCCAGCTCCGGCTGCCACGGCACGCCGATCTTGCGCACCAGCAGCAGGTCCAGCGGCGCCTGCAGCCGCCTCGCCACGGCCGCGCCCACCGGCACGCCGCCGCGCGGCAGTGCCAGCACCACCGGCGGCGCGCGCAGCGCAACCGCAGCCACGCGCTCGGCCAGCAGCCTTCCGGCTTCCGCGCGGTTCGCGAAGGCCGGACTGTCATCGGGGTGTCGCTCGGTCCAGGATGTCATGGCCGCTCCTGTGATGAACCCTGGCGAATCCCATGGCAGTCTGCGCCGCCGCGACGGGCGCCGATTGCGCCAGCGCAATCAGCGCCCGAAAGGCTCGGTAGCGGGGGTGCCGAACACACCGTGCGCAGCCCGCCACATGCAGTCCCTCAGGCCAGGTGCGCGTACGGGTCCACGCGGCCCTCTGCCGGCGGCCCGCCCAGGAAGCGCCAGCCCAGGCGCGGCGCGTAGGCGTAGCGGCGGCTCAGCTCCGACGCGAAGAGCGTCATGCGCTCCACCACGCGCGAATTGCGGGTGCCGCCCCCGTCGACGAACCTGAACGGCGACCGGGCGAACAGCGTGGTCACCGCCTGCTTCGCGTGCTGGTCGTCACCCAGCACGTACACGTCGCTCACGCCTTCGTCGAACTGCGGGTGGCCGAAGGTCTCCCAGAAGATGTTCTTGAAGATGCCCACGACCTTCGAGTCGGGCAGCAGCTTCGCCAGCTCCTCGCCGGCACTCGTGTCCCACGGCAGGATGAAGTCCGAGTAGTCGTCGTTGAACGGGTTCAGGATGTCGATGACCACCTTGCCGGCGAGCTGATCGCGGTGCTGTCGCAGCAGGTCGAAGAGGCCGTCGCGGATGAAGGCCGCGGGCAGCACGAAGGGTGCTTCCATGGCGAAGTCGTAGCTCCCGGCCGTGATCCCGTACGGCCCGAGTTCGTTGGCGATCGTCCGGGCCCGCGCGGGTGTCCTGGAGCCCAGGATCACCTCGTGCCCGTTGCGCACCAGCTGGTCCGCGATCCTCACGGCCATGCGCCCGGTTCCCAGGATGCCGACGGTCCGCGTGCTCATCGCCGATCCTTCCCTGGCGTTCATTCGTTCACCAGCACGACGTTGCCGAGCGCGCCGTTGGCGCCGACGAGTTCGTGCGCAGCGGCCGCATCGGCGAGGGCGAACGCGCGGTCCAGCACGGGCTTGATGCGCCCCTGGGCCACCTGCGCCAGCCCCCACTTGAACTCCTCCAGGTCGCCCATCAGCGTGCCGCGCAGCGTCTTGTGGGCGAAGAAGAACTCGCGCACCTTGAACGTCGCTTCGTTGCCGGTGACGAATCCCATGGTCACGACCGTGCCGCCCACGCGCGTGGCGTCGATGCTGCGCTGCAGGACGGCTCCCCCGAGGTTGTCGATCGTCACGTCGGCGCCGCGCCCATGGCTCCAGTCGATGACCTGCTTGACGAAGTCGTCGCGGCGCACGTCCACCACGAGGTCCGCGCCGAGCCGCTTCACCAGCTCGATCTTCGCGTCCGAGTCCACCGTGGTCGCCACGCGGGCACCGAGCGACTTGGCCAGCTGGATGCTGAAGGTGCTGGTGCCGGCAGCACCGGCCTGGATCAGCACGTGGTCGCCGGCGCGCACCTGCCCGACGGTGCGCACGGCGCGCACGCCGGTGACAAGCACCATCGGCAAGGTCGCGACCTGCGCCGGCGTGAGGTCGGTCGGGTCCTTGACCACCCAGCGCGCGGGCACCTCCACGTATTCCGCGTACGTTCCCCAGCGCAGGATGCCGCCGATGGCGTAGCTGGGTGCCGCGCTGAGCGGACTGGCGCCGTCGTCGCGTTCGTCGAGCGGGTACCCGGGCATGGGGATCACGCGGTCGCCGGTCGCGAAGCCGGTGACGCCGGGTCCGACGTCGGCGATCACGCCACATGCGTCCGAGCCGAGCACGTGCGGCAAGGCGATGTCGCGCGTGATCGTGCCCTGGCGCAGGAAGACCTCGAGCCGGTTGACGCCGGATGCGAGGACCTTGATGAGGACGTTGCCGGCCTGCGCTTGCGGCGTGCGGACGTCTTCGAGCTTGAGGACGCTCGCGGGTCCGAATTCTCTGAACAGTGCTGCTTTCATGGCGTGTGGTTGGTGGCGGGAGAAAGGGTGAAGGAAACCAGCAGCTCGATGGGCGCGCCGCCGGGAAGATGCGCGAGGGGGATCAGCCCCCGGGCGTGCCGGCCACGGTAGCCGAGGAATTCGACGAACGTTTCCGACGCCGCGTCCAGCACGGCGGGCAGTGCGTCGAAACCGGGAACGCAGGCGATGTAGCCGTCCACGCGCGCGAGCTCGATCGCTTCGAGCCCACCGGGCACCGCCTTGTCGATCTGGCCGAGCACGTTGAGCGCCGCGGCTCGCGCCGCTTCACGGCCGGCGCGCAGGTCCAGCGTGTCGCCGAGACGGCCGCGGTGCAGCATCCGTCCGTCGGCGATCGGGAACTGGCCCGAGACGTAGCCGGCCGCGCCGCGCAGTACGACGGCCTCGTAGGCACCGAGCGGCGCGGGCACTTGTGCGGGAATGCGGTTGAGAGGGTCCATGGCCTATTCGCTGAAACCCACCCCGGTGTACCCGCCGAGGAAGTGCAGCAAAGGTCGACGGCTCGCGCTGCGAGCGCTGATCACGCGCGCAATGACGCAGACGTGGTCCCCTGCGTCGCAGCGCGAATCCAGCTCGGCGGTGATGGCCACGGCACCACCGGCGATCGTCGCGACCTCGCCCGTGGCCAGTGGCGGTTGCAGCCAGGCCGTCGGCACGGGCGGCCGATGAGGGTGCGCCAGGCGGGTTGCGATGTCGTGCTGCCCATCGTTCAGCACAGTCAGGCCGAAGGGCTGATTCTCGAGCCGATCGAGCATCGAGCTGTGGCGATGAAGGGCGAACAGCACCAGCGGCGGGTGCAGCGAAAGACTGATCAACGAGCTGATCGTGACGCCCAGCACGCGATCGCCTGCGTGCACCGTCAGCACGGCGACGGAAGCGGCGTGCCGGGCCATCGCTGCGCGCAGCGCCTGCGGCGGGCGGAGGCCGCTGGCGATCTCGTCGGTGGCAATCATCGGGCCTCCGTTGCAGACACCGGCGAGGCCGGGGAGGCGCCGAAAGCGCTCGGGGACTGCAGGTCGGGCAGCACCGAGGTGGCCAACTCGCGCATGACCTCGCCGGCCCCACGGTGGCCGTACTTGAGGTTGAAGATGACGTGCGCGACCCCGGCGGCGTGCAGCGCCTTCAGCAGTCGGACCAGCGCGCGTCGGCCGAGGCGGTAGCCCAGGTGCATCGGCACAGCATCGGCATCGGGGTCGCGCAGCAGGTCGATGTACAGCGATTGCGCGAAGGGCAGATCGGCCTGCGTGCGCACGCTGCGCTGGGCCCGGCGCCACTCCGCCACGACCTGCGCCTGGGCGGCCGCCGGCCGCGGGTAGGACAACCAGCCGTGCGCATGGCCGGCGATCCACTCGAGTGTCTGGCCGGCGCGTCCCGTCACCAGCAGCGGGATGCCGTGCGCGACCGGCTTCGGCACCAGGTCGACACCCTCGGCATGACCGTATCGGCTGTCGATGGCTGGAAACGATTCGGTCAGTGCCCGCTGCAGGACCATCAGGTTGTCGCGGAACAGTTCGGCCCGTTCCAGGTGGTCGACCCCGAACGCCGGGAATTCGCTCGGACGGTCGCCGGCAGCCACGCCGAGCACCAGCCGGCCGCCACTGAGCTGATCGATCGACGCGGCCGCTTTCGCCGTGTGCAGCGGGTGCCGCAGCGGCAGGATGATCGCGGCGGTCCCCAGTGCGATCGACCGCGTCTGCGCAGCCATGTAGCCCAGGTAGGCGAACGCGTCGTGGACCTGCCCGACGTCGCCGAAGCCCGGGTCGCGCAGCGGCACGTCACGCACCCACAGCGCGTCGAAGCCGGCGGCCTCGGCGAACTGCGCGAGCTCGACGTGGTGGCTCATCGTGGGGCGATCGCCGGCATATGACTCGATGGGCACCATCACGCCCAGGGTCAGGCGGTCCTGCCGGAAGACCCGCCGATAGCCGCGATGGGCCTCGATCGGAAGGGCGCGATTGACTTCGAACATGCGATCTCCAGTGAGCAGGGGGTTCGGGCGTCGCATCGGCCGGATCAGCGTCAACGGGAGGTAAGAGGCTTCGAAAACCTGATGCTTGGCACGCACTCTAGGTGCTCGGTTTCCCATGGACAAACGACACTTCGCACCGGGTTAACATTAGAAAAACTTGCTCTTACCGCCGACCCAGCTGCCATGCGCCGCCTTGCACACTTGAATGGTTTGCGGGCCTTCGAGGCCGCCGCGCGCCAGGCGAGCTTCGCGCTCGCCGCCGAGGAGCTGGCCGTGACGCCGGCTGCGGTCAGCCTGCAGATCAAGCGGCTCGAGGACTACCTCGGCGTGCGCCTGTTCGAGCGATTGCCGCGGCGAGTCGAGCTCACCGACGCGGGGCACGCGATGCTGCCGCTGCTGAAGGAAGGCTTCGACCTGCTGGCCGAAGCGCTCGCCCGGGCCGGCAGCAGCGGTGCGCGCCGCACGCTGGTCGTCAGCCTCACGCCCTCGGTGGCGGCCAAGTGGTTGATGCCACGGCTGGAGCGCTTCACGGCGCTGCATCCGGAGATCGAGATCCGGCTCGACACGACCACCCGCCTGGTGGACTTCGCGCGCGAGCAGGTCGACCTCGCGCTGCGGTACGGCGCCGGCCGCTGGCCGGGCATGACGGTCACGCCGCTGATGAGCGAGGACGTGTTCCCGGTCTGCAGTCCGAAGCTGCGCGTCGGCCGTCGCGCGCTGCGCCACCCCTCGGACCTGGCGCACTGCACGCTGATCCACGACGCCTCGATGCCGAAGGCGAGTGCCTTCCCGCAATGGTCGGCCTGGCTGGAAGCCGCGGGCGTCACGGGCGTGGATTCACGCCGGGGCCTGCACCTGAACGCCTCGATGCTCGCCATCCAGGCGGCGATCGAAGGACAGGGCGTCGCTCTGGGCAGAAGCGTGCTGGTCGCGGACGACCTGTCCAGCGGGCGGCTGGTGCGCCCGTTTGCGCGCAGGACGCTGCTTCGCTTCGGCTACTACATCGTTCATCCCGTCCGGTCGGCGCAGCCCAAGGCGGTGGCGGCGTTCAGCGCCTGGTTGATGCAGGAAGCGGGTCGGGGTGCCGGGGCACCTGACGAGCGTCGGCGCGGGCGACAGTCTGCAGACGCGGGTTCATGACGTCCGGCCAGGCGCCAGCGCCTGTCGTACCAGCGAGGGCAGGTCGGCGTCGCCGCGGAAACCCAGGGCGTCGGCGGCTGCGGTGTCGAGGGGAGGAAAGCGACCGAAGAGCGCTTCGATGCGCTCGTCGGGTTCGTAGCGCACGAGGTCGCGGGCATGCGAGCCGTGCACCTGGGCGATGGCGTCGACCAGCTCGGCCATCGAGAAGCGCTGCGTCGGCAGCGTCAGGGCACGCCCTTGAGGCCAGCGATCGCCCGCCACGGTCGCCGCATGCAGCAGCTGATCGACGATGCAGGGCAACGACGACGCCCAGGTCGTCGCACCCGGCGCCGTCGGGCAGACGAAGGGGCGTCCGGCAGCAAGCTCGCGGATGATGTCGCTCATGAAGGCGGACAGCTGGCCGGTCCGGGCGGGTGGCCGCGCCAGCACGCCTGGCAGTCGAAGTGAGCGGCCATCGATCCATCCGCGCCGGCTGAAGTCGGCCACGAGCACTTCACCGATGAGCTTCTGCGCACCGTAGGCCATCACGGGCCGGGGCGGTGTCTCGTCGTCGACCTTCGGCGGCATCGTCCCGAACACCGCGATCGAGCTCGCGAAGACGAAGACAGGCGCGCGCTGGCCGGCTTCGACCTGCGCCTTGCCCGACTCGAGCAGCGTCGTCGTGGCCTCCAGGTTGACCTGGCGTGCGAGCGCGTACTGCTGCTGCGCCGTGCCACCCGGGATGCTGGCCAGGTGATAGATGACGTCGACCGGCCGCTCCGCCACGACGCGCCTCAGCCACGGCGCATCGGCCAGGTCGCCGGCCTCCGCATGGACGGCGTCGGCTTCGGGCAGGCCCTCGAGCGCAAGGTCGACCAGCGTCAGCCGGTCGATGGATCGGCCGTCGAGTCGCCCGGCTTCGGCCAGCCGCCGCGCCAGCGCGCGACCGACGAATCCATTGGCGCCGGTGATCAGCACATGCATGGCGACGCCTTCAGCCCGCCGCGATCACGCGCTGCTCGAGGACCCCGAAGGGCCCGGGCCGCCCGTCGTCGAAGCAGGCCTGCATGTGCACACGATCGCCGAAGTGCATGAAGCCGGTGCGGATCTCGCCGAGGTCGATCTTCTCGATCACCCGCCGCTCGGCGATGCAGGCGGAGCCCGCGCTGCGCGCCACGTTGGAGACCGTGCCGGAGCCGACGATGGTGCCGGCCGTCAGCCGGCGTGTTCGCGCCGCATGCGCGACAAGTTGCCCGAACGAGAAGTTCATCTCACGCCCATGCGGCTCGCCGAAGCGCTCGTCGTTCCAGCGCACGTGCAGTGGCATGTGCACGCGGCCGTTGCACCAGGCCTCGCCCAGCTCATCGGGTGTCACCGCGACCGGCGCGAACGCGGTCGACGGCTTGGCCTGCAGGAAGCCGAAGCCGGTCTTCATCTCGTGCGGGCCGAGCGCGCGCAGGCTCCAGTCGTTGATCTGGACGATGAGGCGCACGCGTCGCAGCGCTTCGTCGGCCGTCGCCGCCATCGGCACCGGACCGACGATCACGCCAAATTCACCTTCGAAGTCGATGCCGTCCTGCTCGCTCGGCAGCGGCACGTCGTCGTGAGGCCCCAGGAAGTCGTCGCTGGCGCCCTGGTACATCACGGGCACGCTGTCGAAGTGCGGGATCGGGGGCGCATTGAACGCCTGCTCCATCAAGCGCCCATGGTTGAGGAAAGCCGAGCCATCGATCCACTGCGGGCTGCGCGGCAGCGGCGCCGCACAAGCGGCGGGCTCGAAGGGCCGTGCGTCGTCGCAGGCGCCCGCTTCGAGCGCGCCGGCAAGGCGCCGCAGCGCAGGTTCGGTCTCTTCCCAACGCTGCAGCGCGTCCAGCAGGTTCGCTGCGATGCCGCGCGCCTCGACGGCCTGGGTCAGATCGCGCGAGACGACGAGCAGGCGGCCGTCCAGGCTGCCGTCGCGCAAGGTGGCGAGTTTCATTGCATCCTTCTCTGGTTCTCAGGCGCTGTCGCTGATGGTCGTTCCAGCATCGGAAGCGCCGGCGACGGGCGCGTCGGTGCGGCGCAGATCGAAGCGCGTGTCCACCATCAGCGCGATGCGATCGCCTTGGCGATGGCGGGCTCGTACGCGCCGTCCACCAGGACGAACAGCATGCGGCAGGGCCGCCCGGAACGATTGGCCCAGGCGTGGTTGGTGCCGCGCTGCACGACCACGCTGCCAGGCTTCAGCGCCACTTCGCTGTCGTCGAGCACGAGCGTCATCTCGCCGTCGATGACGATGCCGTAGTCCACCGACTCGGTGCGGTGCATCAGCGGATGGGGCGATTCCGCCTTCACCGTCGACGCCGCCACGTCGCCGATCTGGCTGAACGCGTCCTTCATGCGTGCCGCACCGTGGGCGAGGAACTCGGCGCTGTCGGGCGGGATGTCGACGAAGCGCATGCGCGTGCCGCGCACGGGCGGCGGCAGCACGATGGGGCCCAGCGTCGGATCGGCGCCGTTGTCGACGGTGGCGGGCGCACCGACGGTGCTCCACACCTCGTGGAAGACCGTGCCGGGCAGGGCCTGCAACTCGACCACGGTCGGCAACGCACCGTCGCTCGTCACGATGGCCTTGCCGTCGGCGTCATGCCCGGTGACGACTCGGTGAATGGGAGGAAAGCTCATGAAAGGGTCTCGTCGAAGATGGCGACCGCGCGCGTCCAGCCGGCGGAGGCGCCGCGGATCTTGTGCGGGAAGCAGCTGATGAAGAAGCCGTGAGGTGGCAACGCTTCGAGGTTGTGCAGCTTTTCGAGATGGCAGTAGCCGATGTCGCGCCCCGCCTTGTGCCCTTCCCAGATCAGCGCCTTGTTGCCGGTCTCGGCCACCTTCTTCGCGGTATAGGAGAACGGCGCATCCCAGCTCCATGCATCGGTGCCGGTCAGGCGCACGCCGCGCTCCAGCAGGTACATCGTCGCCTCGTAGCCCATGCCGCAGCCGGCGCTGACGTAGTCGGCGTGCCCGTAGCGCGCGCCGGCGCGGGTATTGACCACGACGATGTCGAGCGGCTCGAGCTGCCAGCCGATGCGGGCGAGCTCTCGTTCGACGTCTGCGGCCGTCGCGACATAGCCGTCGGGGAAGTGGCGGAAGTCGAGCTTCACGCCCGGCTGGAAGCACCACGCCAGCGGCACCTCGTCGATGGTGGTCGACTTCTTCTTCGCCCCCAGCTTCGCGTCCATCGTGGAATGGAAGTGGTAGGGCGCGTCCAGGTGCGTGCCGTTGTGCGTCGTCAGGGTCACCCACTCGGCAGCGGCGGCCTCGCCTTCGGGATAGTCCTCGGCCCGCGTGCCCGGCAGCATCGCCATGAACTCGGGCAGCGTATCGGCGTGCTTCTGGTAGGTGATCTTCGGCGCGAGCGGCGGCGGATCGGACAACACGTCGTTCTCGAGGTAGATCGAGAGGTCGACGAAGCGCTTCTTCTGGCGCGGCGGTCTCATGCGGTGGCCTCCTGGACGGATGGACGAGCAGCGGATGGCAGGCGCAGGAAGCAGCCGACCGCGACCGTGGCGATCACGACGGCGGCCAGGCCCAGGCTGCCGTAGCCGTGGGACTTCACCAGCGTGCCGCCGACGATCGGGCCGAGCGCGGCGCCCACCATCAGCATCGCCGGCGTGGCCGCCAGTGCCCGGCCGCTGGCATCCAGGCGCGACAGCAGGCCGAAGCCGAAGGTGTGGGTGAAGATCATCACCGCGGCGAACACCGCGGCGGCGATCGCATAGGGAACGAAGTGAGCGGCATTCATGATGACCATGGCCAGCCCGGCCTGCACGACCGGCCCGGCCAGCAGCACGGCGCGCGCCGACCAGCGCCGCTCCAGCAGCGCCGCCAGCGCCGCCGGGAAGAGGTTGACCACGCCCAGCGCCACCAGCACCCCGGTGATCGCCGCGAGCCCGAAGCCGCGGTCCATGCCGACACGTTCCAGGAAACTGAAGGTCATCGCCTGCACGAGGGCCATGCAGCCGATGCCCACGATGCCGAACCACGCGGTGGGCGACATGCGTGCCGGGCGTTCGCTCGCCGCCGCGCTCGCTGCCGGACCAGCCTGCGAACCCGGGAACCACGCCGCACACACCGCGGCGGCGATCGCCATCACGCCTGCGAAGGCGACGAACAGCGTCGCGCCGCCGAAGGCCGCGACCAGCGGCGGCGTGCTGCCGAGGAAGACGATCGCGAACACACCCAGCGACATGCCCACCAGCGCGAACAGCCGGTGCGGGCGAGCGCTGCGTCCGATCGTGCCGTGCGTGACGCTGAGCGCAGCGCCGGCCGACAGCCCCGCGCCGGCGTGCAGCACCGCCAGCAGGGCGAAGTCCCGCGACGCGGCCGCGAGCGCGAACGCGCCGGCGGCGAGCGCGAAGCCGATCGTCGCGACCGGTCGTGCCGGCGTGCGATGGAATCGCGGCGCCAGCGTCAGGCTGGCCATCACGGCGCCGGCGAGGAACAGCGTCGCCAGCAGGCCGGCTTGCTGCGGATCGAGCCGGTAGGCTTGCACGAGCGTGCCGACCCACACCGGCAGGGCGACGAGATCGACCATGCCGGCGCAGTGCGCCACCATCAGCGCGGCGCGGCCGCGTCGGGAGTCGGTGCTGATCATGCGGGCTCCGGCGGCTCAGATCGGCTGCGCCAGCGCCATCAGCGAGTCGCGCATGATCTGCGCGTGCTCGTCCTTGCTGCCGCCGCTCATCTCGATCTCGCCGAGGCGTATCGAGTTCTCGACGACCATGCGGCAACGCTCCCAGCGGCGCGCCTCGAACGCGCGCAAGGCGTCCTGCGGCGCCTGATGCCGATGCAGTTCCTCCGCGAGCACCAGCGCGTCCTCGATGCCGATGCAGGCCCCTGACGCGAGGTGCGGGGTCGTGGCATGCACCGTGTCGCCGATCAGCACGACGCGGCCGGCATGCCACGGCTGCGGCAGCAGCAGCGCCTCGAGCGGCCGGTAGACGATGCTCGAATCCGGCGTGATCTGCGCGCGCATGGCCTGCAGCGCGGGCGCGGGGAATTCGGCCAGCAGCGCACGCAGCTGCGGTGCGAAGGTCTCGGGATCGACGTGCTCGTTGGTGGGTCGGTGCTCGGTGACGAAGAGGTACATCTCGTCCTTCGACACCGGGTTCACGCCCGGCTTGACGCGGCCCATCCACATCGTCGCCGTCGTCACCTCGGGCGGCCGCGGCAGCACCGCGCGCCAGACGGCCTGGCCGCTGTAGCGAGGCTTGGGCGCCTGCGGGAACAGCGCCTCGCGCGTCTTCGAGTACAGCCCGTCGGCGCCGATCACGAGGTCGTAGCGCTGCCGCTGGCCGTCGGTGAAGCCGACCTCGACCCCTTGCGCATCCTGCTCGATCGACGTGAACGTACAGCCCAGCCGCACGTGCGTGCCCGAGGCCCTCGTCGCCTCGGCGAGGATCGAAGCGAGCACCGGCCGCATGATGGCGCCGCCGCCGGGGACATCCGGGCCGGCCAGGCGGGGCGTCGGCAGCGAGCCGATCAGCTCGCCGCTCGGCAATCGCAGCTCGACACCATCCGCGGCATGCCCCCGCGCGAGGAACTGATCGAGGATGCCCAACTGCTTGAAGGCCCGCAGCGTGGCGCCGCCAAGGCTGATGCCGGCACCGTAGCTGCGCCAGCCGGGATCGATCTCGACCAGGTCGACGTCGTCGCCACGCCTGCGCAGTTCGATCGCAGCGGCCATGCCGGAGAAGCCGCCACCGATGATCAGGATCCGACGCGCCGAACGGTTCATGGGGATGTCTCCTCGTGTGCGGGGCCGGTCATCAGGACCTGGCCTCCGGAAAGCAGTTGCAGGGGGACCGGCGTCAGCGACTGGCCCAGGCAGGGGCCGAGCACGCAGCGACCGGTCTGAATGTCGAAACGCGCGCCATGCGCATGGCACGCGATGTGGCGTCGGTCGCCACTGAGGTAGGCGTCCTTGCGCCAGGCCATCGGTGCGCCGTCGATGTGCGGGCAGGCATTGCGGTAGCCGTGCAGCCGTTCACCCTGGCGGACGATGAACACCGTGTCCCGGCCCGTGGCGCCCGGGTCGAAGCCGCGCGACTGCCCATCGGGGATGTCGTCGACATGGCACAGCACGGCACGCATGGGGATCGAGGTCCAGGTGGCCGGATCAGTGCGCGGCGCCGCCGGCTCCGGCGGCAGCCTCGGCAGGCGGACCGCCGGGCGCCCACTTGGCCCGGTGCTGGAAGAGGAACAGCTGCGAGGCGTCGGCGCTCATCGGTGCCTCGCGGGCGGTCCACGCGTCGTCGTGCAGGTCCATGTCGGCGTCGTACTCGACGTGGCAGCCGAGCGGGCTGTTGAAGTACCAGAACCAGTTGGACCCCATGCGATGCCGGCCCGGTCCCCAGAACGACTCGTAGCCCTTGGCCTGGAAGCGGTAGCCGGCCTGCATCACCGCGGTGGGGCCGCTCATGTGGAAGGTGAAGTGCTCGACGCCCTTCATGAAAGGCGGGGTCTGGATCAGGAACAGCGTGTGGTGGTCCTGCGTGCCGGCCGGCCGCAGGAAGGGACCGGCGCCGCCCAGCCGGTCGGTGATGCGAAAGCCCAGGCGCTCGGTGTAGAAGGCGGTCGCCCGCGCCTCGTCGGGCACGAAGTAGACGACGTGCGAGAGCGTCAGGGGGCGGCAGTCGGCCTGCTCGTCGACGGCCACCTGGTTGAGCGCCCGCCGCGCGGCCGCGCCGGGGCAGTTGACGGTCTCGCCGGCGACCGCCAGCGGGCGACGTGTGGTGACCTGGAAGCCCAGTGCGAAGCCCATGTCGTCGAGCGCCTCGATCGAGCCATCCGGCAGGCGCTTCACCTCGCGGTCGCGCGCGAGCTCGCTCGCGATGGCCTCCACCGTCGCGGCGTCGGCCACGCCGTAGAGCGTCTTGCGCAGCTGGCTCGCGGTGCCGAGCTCGGTCGGCAGGCTGGCGTCGTGCTTCGATCGCAGCACGATGGCCGTGCCGTCGCGTGCTTCGTAGCGGTGATCGCCCGCGTCTTTCAGGCCATAGTCGATCAGGTATTGCCGGCAGGCGGCGAGGTCGTCCACGCCGAAGACCAGGGCGTCAGGTCCGATGATGTTCATGGGGCAGTCGTTCGAGGGAGGAAGGGGTCAACGGGTGCGGCCGCCGAGGGTTTCGGCCACCCAGTCGGCGATGTAGGCGCCGGCGTTGGCCGGGTTGTCGAAGCTCGAGTGCTGCACGCCGCCGGTGCGCTCGTCGAAGACCTTCAGCTCGCGCCGGGGACTGTTGACCAGCTGCTCGTAGGTGCGCTGCGCCCAGTGCAGCGGGATCTGCGAATCCTTGGCGCCGTGCGTGACGAGGAAGGGCACGGTGATGCGGTCGAGGATGCCGTCGAGGTGCACCCGCTCGGCGATGGTCATGAACTCGTCCATGTCCTTCGCGCCCCAGACCCAGCGCACGTGTTCCCAGTAGTGCGGCACCGGCAGGTTGCCTTCCTTCGCGAGGCGCTTCTTCTGCACGTCGCGCCAATCGTGGTTCGCGCCCCAGACGACGCCGCAGGCGAAACGCGGCTCGAAGGCCACCGCACGCGGGCAGTAGTACCCGCCGAGCGACACGCCTTCGCAGCCGATGCGCGACGCGTCGACATCGTCGCGCTGCACGAGCCAGTCGACGACGCGGCTGGCCCAGTGCTCGCTGTCGAAGCGCGCGGTCAGGCCGTGCAGGCGCAGCGCCTCGCCGGTGCCGGGCTGGTCGACGATCAGCGACGAGATACCGCGGCGCGCCAGCAGCGCGGGCAGGCCGACCCGGTACTTCATCTCCTTGGTCGAATCCAGGCCGTTGAGCTGCACGAGCACCGGTGCCCTGCCCTGCACGCCGTCGGCACGCACGTAGAGCGCCGAGAGATGCCGGCCCTCGTAGGGGATCTCGACCCGCTCGCAGTTCTCGCGCGCCAGCGCCAGCCCGCGTGCGAAGACCTCGAGGAATCGTGCATAGAGCGCCTCCCGGCCTTCCGCGCCATGCGCCTGCAGGCGCTCGGCCGTCAGGTAGTAGGTGGCGGCGCGCCCGTATTTCTCGCCGGCCGACAGCAGGCGCTGGCCCGCTTCGTCTTCGGCCGCCAGGGTGCACAGCTTGTCGGCCATGCGCGACCAGGTCTCGCGGAAGGCGCGCGTGCCCGCGGCGTCCGGCGCTTTTGCCGCCTCCTGCAGCGGGGCGCACATCTCCTCGATCTCGCCGAGCTTGGCTCCCATCTCGATGGCCAGGTCGACGGACAGGTTCCAGACGTAGTTGGTAGGGAAGTAGCGGAACATGGAAGTCTTTCGGGTCAGGAAGTCAGCGTCGATCGCAACGGTCTCAGGCCTGCAGCGAGCGCATGAAGGTCGCGGAGTCTTCGCTGGGGCGCGGATGCCGCACGAGGAGGAAGTGCGCCAATGCCGGCAGCAGGATCAGCGCGCCCAGCATGTTCCACAGGAACATGAAGGCCAGCAGCAGCCCCATGTCGGCCTGGAACTTGATGGGGCTGGCCACCCACGTGACGACACCGATGGCGAGCGTCACGCCGGTCAACATCACCACCTTGCCGGTGAAGAGCAAGGCGCGGTAGTAAGCCTGCGACAGGCTGCGCCCTTCACGCAGTTGCGCCAGCGTCACCGACAGGATGTAGAGCGCGTAGTCGACGCCGATGCCCACGCCCAGCGCGATCACCGGCAGCGTTGCCACCTTGACGCCCATGCCCAGGCCCACCATCAGGGCTTCCGCGAGGAACGAGGTCAGGACGAGCGGCAGCACGGCCACGAGCACCGCGCGCCAGGACCGGAACGTGATGAAGCACAGCAGCACCACCGCGGCATAGACGAGCACCAGCATCGTTCGCCACGCGTCCTTGACGACGATGTTGGTGGCGGCCTCGATGCCGGCCGAGCCGGCGGCCAGCAGGAACGTCGTGTCCGCGCTGTCGTTGACCCGGGCGAACTGCGCCACGTGGTCGACCACCCGGATGAGCGTGGCCGCCTTGTGGTCGCGCAGGTAGACGTAGATCGTCAGCAGGCCGCAGGCGTCGTTGTAGAGGCCGCGCGGCGCACCCGCCGTGACGGTGTTGAGCATGTCCTGGTTCGGCAGGAACTCGTACCAGCGTGGGTTGCCCTCGTTCAGGCCCGACAGCACGCGGCGGTTCAGCAGCGCCAGCGTGCTGGTGGACTCCACGCCGTCGAGCTGGCGCAGCTCCCATTCGAGCGCATCGACCTTGTTCAGGGTCTCGTAGCGCGAGCACTGCCCCTCCGGCGTCTTCACCATCACCGCCAGCACATCGCTGGACGCCCCGTAGGCGGTATTCATGAACGCGACGTCGCGGTTGTAGCGGCTGTCCGGCCGCAGCTCCGGCGCGCCCGGATCGAGGTCGCCGATCTGCAGCCGGGTGCTGGCCGCGAAGCCGCCCGCGCCCAGCACGGCGGCCGTGATCACGGCGATGCCCGCCCACCGGCGCTGCGTGAACCGATCCAGGAAGGCCCACAGCGGATGGCGCGCCGCGCCATTGGCATCGGCCTGCTCGTCGCGCAGGCTTCGCGCGGCGGCCGCCGGGCTGACGCCGACGTAGCTCAGCAGGATCGGCAGCAGGATCAGGTTGGTGAAGATCAGCGCCGCAACGCCGATGGAGGCGGCCAGCGCCAGTTCGCGGATCACCTGGATGTCGATGACCAGCAGCACCGCAAAGCCCACGGCGTCGGCCAGCAGCGCGGTCAGCCCGGCCAGGAAGAGGCGACGGAACGTCAAGCGCGCGGCCACCAGCCGGTGCATGCCGCGGCCGACGTCCTGCATGATGCCGTTCATCTTCTGCGCCCCGTGGCTCATGCCGATGGCGAAGACGAGGAAGGGCACGAGGATGGAATACGGGTCGAGCGACTGGCCGAGCACCGGCAGCAGGCCCAGCTGCCAGACGACGGCCACCAGCGATGCGAGCACCACCAGCGCGGTGGAGCGCACGCAGCGCGTGTACCAGAACACCATTGCCGTCGCGATCGCCACCGCGAGCGCGAAGAACAGCAGCACCGCGCGCACGCCGTCGATCAGGTCGCCGACGATCTTCGCGAAGCCGGTGACGTGGATGCGCACGCCTTCGGCTTCGTACCTGGCCCGCAGGGTGTCGAGCCGTTGCGACAGCGCGGCGTAGTCGAGCGGGCGGCCCTGCGCATCCGCGGCCAGCAGCGGCACGAAGATCACGGTGGACCGGGCATCGCGCGCAACGAGCTGGCCGACCTCGCCCGAACGCGCGATGTTGGCGCCGAGCTGCTGCAGGCTTTTCGCGGAGCCGTCGTAGCCATCGGGGATGACCGGCCCGCCCTCCAGTCCGTCCTCAGTGACGCCGACCCAGCGCGTCGTCGGCGTCCACAGGGACTTCATGCGCACGCGGTCGATGCCCGGCAGCAGGAAGACCTCGTCGGAGAGGCGGCGCAGCGTGTCGAGGTACTTGGCGTCGTAGACGGTGCCATCGGGACGGGCGACGGCGATGCGCACCGCATTGCCCAGGCCGCTCAGGTCCGCCTGGTGCTGCAGGAAGTTGCGGATGTACAGATGACTCGCCGGGATCGTCTTTTCGAAGCTGGCGTTCAGCTGCAGCTTCGAGGCCTGCCATCCCAGCCAGGCCGTGACGAGCGCGCACAACACGACCACCACCGCGCGGTGATTGAAGAGCAGCCGCTCGACGAACGAGCCCGAGCGGTGATCGAACCGGTCGACGTTCATGGACGGCCTCCCGTCATCGGCAGAGGGACCGCACCGGCGACACCGAGGGTCAGCACCGAGCCGTCGCGACGGGCCAGCAGCGCGGCGGGCATCGGCACCGGCGTGCTGCTCAGCGGCGCGATCGCGTCGTGCTGCAGCTTCATCACGATGCCTGCCTGGCTCGCCAGCAGCGTGCTGCCGTCGGCCGCACGCGCGGTCGCGGTGATGGTCGCCGGCACCGGCGACGGGATCGCGGCCCAGCTCGCGCCGCCGTCGCTCGATCGCCAGACGTTGCCGCGCAGCCCGGCGATCAGCATCCGGCCATCGGCGTCGATCTCGCCGGCGAACCAGCTGCCCTTGTAGGGCGAAGCGAGCGGCTTGAAGGTGGCGCCGCCATCGTCGGAGCGTGCCAGCAGGCCCTGCTCGCCGGCCAGCAGCAGCACGTCGCCCGCGCGCCGCGCCACGTACCAGTGCAGGCCCTTCGGGTTGGGCAGGTGCCCCATGCACGGCGTCCAGGTCGCGCCGGCGTCCGACGTCTGCAAGGCGATGCCGTAGGCCCCCACCACCAGCATGCGCTGGGCGTCCCAGACGAGCACGTCGAGCAGCGGCTTGTCCGGACCATCGGCCTCGAGGCGCTCCGCGTCCTTGCGGGCTTCCGGTGTGTTGGCCGCGTCTTTCGCGAGTTTGGCGATCCGGCGTCCATCGAGCCGTCGCTGCCAGGTGGCGCCGGCGTCCGTGGTGATCAGCACGGTGCCGCCGTGCCCGACGGCGACGCCATTCTTCGCATCGGCGAAGCGCACCATGGTCAGCGTGACGCTGACCGGGCTCGGCGACTGCCGCCACTGGCCGCCCGCGTCGTCGCTGACCACCACGATGCCGCGTTCGCCGACCGCCACGATGCGGTCGCCAGCCCATGCGGCGGCCAGCAGCACGCTGCGTTCAGGCTGGCGCACCATCAGCGCCGGGCGCTGCCAGGCGTCGCCGACGGGCGCCGCGCCAACCGGCCACGCCAGCCAAAGGCTCAGTGCCATCAAGCACACGCCACGGATCCGGCTCCGCCGGTCCGTCGGCGTGGCCCCCCTGGGGGGGAGAGGGCCAAGCCCGAGGGGGCATCGCCGCAGGCGCTCCGGGGGGGGGCTCATCTGACACCTTCGCCGGCCATCGCTTCGCCGGTGAAGAAGCTGTCCGCGCGGCGCGGCACGGCCTTGTACTGGGTCGAGCGTTCATTGACGACACCGCTCGCGTACCACGCGCCGGACAGCAGATCGTTGAAGCCCCATTGCTGCTGCGGCGTGGTCGCCGGCAGGTCGGGCATCACGACCGGATGCGCCCACAGCGTCTTCCACAACTGGCCGTTGGCATCCCAGCGGTCGCCCAGCACGGCGACCCAGGTGTCCTCGTCGATGTAGTAGCGGCTCCTGGGGGCCTGGTGGCGCTGGCCCGGCTTCAGCGTCGACTCGACGATCCACACGCGATGCAGTTCCCAGCGCACGTGATCCGGATTCAGGTGGTTGGCCATCAGGACGTCGCTGTCCTTGGCCGGCACGTGCAGTCGATTGCTGTTGTACGGAATCAGCATCTCCTGCTTGCCGACGATCTTCCAGTCGAAACGATCGGTGCGGCCGGACAGCACGTCGACCTCGTCGAAGCTCGCCACGCCGGCCGAGGCGGGCGTCGGCGTGTCGCAGCAGGCGTTCGGCAGCTTGCGCACGCGGCGCTGGCCGGTGAGGTAGACCCAGACCTGCGTCTTGTCCTGGTCGAGGTTCTGGCGGCCGGTGATCGCCTCGCCGGCGCGCACCGGCGGCCCGCTGTTGACGAGACGGATCAGCCAGTAGTCGCCGCCGAACTTGTCCTCCTGGCCCTGCGCGTAGTAAGGCATCTGCCACTCGCCCAGGCCTTCGACCGACAGCACGCGCTGGCCGCTGGCGGTACCGAGGTAGCCGCGGAAGTCGTTCTGCCAGGCTTCGCCGCGCCAGTGCAGTTCGTTGTTGGCGACGATCTCCTTGCCGCTCTTCGGGATCGGGAACGGGATGCCGCCGAAGGCGCCCTTGACGACTTCACCCTCGAGCTTCGCGTTCGTCGCGTTCTTGAGCGTCGCGTCATAGACCCACTGCGGCGCGGCCGCGGTGCGATGCGTCTTGTAGACGTCGACGCGGAAGCTCTTCGGGTACTTCTTCAGCAGCGCCTGCGTGCCCTCGGTGAGCTTCGCGGCGTGCTGCGCCAGGTTGTCGGCGGTGATCGAGTACAGCGGCTTCTCGCCCGCGAAGGGGTCGCCGCGGCGGCCGCCGTTCCTGAAGCCGGGGATCGCGGTGGTATAGCCACCGGTCCAGGCCGGGATGCTGCCATCGGCGTTGCCGGCCTTCTCGGCGCCGAAGGGCGTCAGCGTGGACTTGAGCTTGGCCGCTTCATCGGCGGTGACCGCTGCATAGCCTGTGGCCGAGATGAGCGTCGAGCCGAGGATCAGTGCTCGCCAGGTGTGTCGCATGGGATGTCTCCGATGATCAGAAGGTGGTGCGCAGCGAGAAGGTCACGAAGTGGCGGTCCTTCAAGGCCTGCTTGAACTGGGCGTTGCTGGCGTTGTCCAGCGTCGGGCCTTCAGGTCCGACGAAGCGCACGACGCTGAAGTTGGCGTACCAGGTGCCGAGGTACACCGCGCCCAGGCCCAGGCTCACGTCGCCGCCCTTGTCGACGCCGAACGCGGGGCCGACTGCCGACGACTTGCCCCACGTGTAGCCGACGCCGAGGCTCGGCGTGAGGTCCAGGCCCGGCACCACCTGGCGGTAGGTCGGCGAGAACACCATGCGCAGGCCGGTGGCCGAGGTGTCGGCGTTCGGATTCAGCATGCGCTCGTTCTTCGTGACCTTGGCGCGCCGGTTCCAGGCGATCTCGCCGAGGAAGCTCGCTTCCTGCCAGAGCAGGCTCGGCCCCAGGCTCGCGAGCCAGGAGAACTGCGCGTGCGCGGTCTCGCCCACCGCATAGCCGGGGTTGTCGCGGTTGTCGAAATTGACGCCGACACCGATGGCGGGAATGACCGATTGGCCCGAGCTCGCCAGCGGCGTGTTCTGGCGATACGACACCTCGCCTGCGAGGCTCCACTCGTTCACCGTCTTCGCGAAGCTCAGGCCGTAAGCGCGGATGCCCTCGTGGTAGGCCCAGCGAAAGCTGTGGGCCCGCAGCGCCGGCGGCGCGCCGTCGAGCCGCGTGTAGATGTTGCTCGGACCGGTCGCGTGGTAGCGAATGGCATAGGCGCCGAAGTCCGTGTCCAGCGCGTCGACGTGCCAGCGCAGCTGCACGCCGCCCTGCCCGCTGTCGCGCGCTTCGAGGTCCCCGGCGTTGGCGAAGGTGCCGGTGGGGCCGGCGTTGATGCGCTCGGCGCCGGGGCCGAGCGAATCGCTGGTCGACAGGTAGGCGCCGACCGGCATCAGCCGCGTCTTGTCCCACTCGTACGCGACATAGGCGCCCAGCGAGACGTCGGAGGACAGCTGCAGCTGGCCCGACACCTTGCCGGTCGGTCGCGCGATCTCCTTGAACTGGGCGTTCGGCACCGACAGCAGCTTGGGCAGGTCCAGCGGCGCCATGCCGCCGGCGATGCCGTTCGATCCGAAGAAGAGGCTCTCCCCCCACAGCAGCGTGTGGCGGCCCGCGCGCACCGTGGCCGAGCGCTCGCCGAGCTGGAACTTGCCGAAGACGAAGGCATCGAGCAGCTCGGCCTTGCGGCCCATGATCTCGCGCGTGTCGTCGGGAAACGCGTTGCGCGGCGCGTGGTTCGCGCTGGTCGTCGCATTGCGGTTGCCGCGGTTGTAGACCGCGTCGTACCAGGCGGCCCCGCTGAGGCGGCCGCCGAAGCTGCCGTAGACCGCATCGAGCTCGCTGAACAGATCGAGCCGGTTCGAGACCAGGCCACGATCGAAGTTGTTGTCGCCGTCGTCCTGGTTGAGGTTGTTGGGCCCGCTGATACCGGTCGGGCCGAACCGGGTGACCGACAGGCCGGGCGAACGCTCCTGGATGCGCGCCGCGGCGCTGTACTTGACGGTGGTGTCCCAGCGCAGCTTGAGGTCGGGCTGGCCGGTGTCGATCTCGAGCGCCTGCGCATCGAGCGCGAGGACCGCGGCGGCGGCCAGCAGCGCAGCGCGAGGGGCGGATCGCGGGGTCAGGGAATTCATCGGGTCTCCTCCGGTGGGGTGTCAGGCAAGGGGTCAGGCGGGCTGCTCGACGAGCGGGCTGAGCTGCCGTGCCAGCGACGACAGGTCGGTGGCCGGCTCCGGCGTCAGGTCCCAGCGCGCGGCCTGCGTCGTCAGGGCGTGCACGCGGGCGGCGCGCCCGGCGCGGCGCGCCATGAAGCGCACGAAAAGCTCGTCGTGGCTGCCGGCGTCGCGCAGCAAGGCCCCCAGCACGACCGCGTCCTCCACCGACTGCGCGCCGGCCTGCCCGAAGTGCGGCGGCAGCAGGTGGGCGCTGCTGCCGATGCGCAGCACGAGGCCGTCGTGCCACGGGCCGCTCAACATGCCCGTCATGACGGGCCGTGCGATGACCGGCGACTCGTCGTCCACCAGCGCCGCGAAGGTCCTCATCAGGCCCCTGGCGGCCATCAGCACGTCGCGCAGCGGTCGGCTGGCGTGCTCATGCGCCATCCGCTCGTCGCGCAGCAGCGCGAGGCCGGTCTGGTGAACGTCGACCGGCACCAGCAGCGCCTTGGCATCCGGCCCGATCACCCACGTGGCTCGATCGAGGCCCCGCGGGCGGCGCATCAGCACATGGTCCCAGCGCTGCGGCAGGCGGTCGGCTTCACGCTCGATCGCCATCGCGACACCCTGGACGCCCCTGCCGCCCGCCAGCACGGCGAGATCGACCGCGACTTCACGGCCATCGTCCAGCGCGATCCGGCTGCCCGACGGTGAGGCCTCGATGGCCCCCACCCGGGACCGCCAGTGCATCGCGACGCCGCGATCGAGCGCGGCGTCCCGCACGATGCGCAACAGCTCGCCGTAGCGCATGCCGACCGACGACGGCAAGTGGGCGCCTGCCAGGGCCGGCGTCGGCAGCTCGAACAGCGAGCGTCCATCCGCATCGAGGAACGACACGCCGTGGTACGGGAACCCTGCGCGCACGCAGCGCTCGGCGAGGCCCAGGCCCGCCAGTTCGCGCATCAGGTTGGGCACCACGTTGATGGGCGCAGGCGGCGCGGCCAGGCCGTCGGCCGCATCGAAGACATCGACGTGCGCTCCCGCGGCGGCGCAGGCCACGGCGGCGGTCAGGCCCGCGAGCCCGGCACCGACGATCCCCACGCGATGGAAGCGGCGCGCCATGCGTCAGCCCTGCCGCAAAGGCGGAACAGGAAATTCGGGCGTGAGTTCGCCTGACGCTTGGCACGCGGCCATTCGTTGTCTCCGTTGTATGTGTGGGGGAAGCGGGTTAGCGAGAGATTACGCAGCCGCAACGTTCTTGAAAAATGACTTCGATGGAGGCGTCGATTCGATGCCGTCTAACGATCAAGGGATAACCCGAGCAGTCCACCATGCGCTTCAACCGCCTCGACCTCAACCTGCTGGTGGCGCTGGATGCGCTGTTGACCGAGCGCAGCATCACGCGCGCGGCCGAGCGACTGAAGCTCACGCCGTCGGCCGTCAGCAGCGCGCTGGCGCGCCTGCGGGAGTACTTCGACGACGAGTTGCTCGTGCAGGTCGGCCGCAAGATGGAGTCGACGCCGCGCGCCGAGGGGCTGCACGAAGCCGTGCGGGACGTGCTGGTGCGCATCGACAGCACGATCGCCATGCAGCCGCAGTTCGACCCGGCCAACACCGACCGCACGTTCCGGATCTTCCTGTCGGACTATTCGCAGCTCGTCTTCGCGCCGCACATGCTGGCGCTGGCGGCCGAGCAGCACTGTTCCGCGCGCTTCGAGTTCCTGCCCCAGGTGACGAACCCGCAGCGCAGCCTCGAGCGCGCCGAAGCCGATCTGCTGATCATCCCGCGCGGCTTCCTCTCACCGGACCATCCGGAGGAAGTGCTCTACGAGGAGGAGTTCGTCTGCGTGGTCTGGCGCGACGGCCCGCTGGCCGACGGCGAACTGAGCTTCGAGCGCTACCTCGCGGCAGGCCACGTGGTGATGCAACCGGCCGGCGCCGTCGGCGAGTCGTTCGAGGCCTGGTTCCTGAAGCGCTACGGCGTGTCGAGACGGGTCGCCGTGACGACGTACGGGTTCGCCGCGATGCCGGCGCTGGTCTGCGGAACGGCGTACGTCGCGACGGTGCACGCGCGTCTTGCGCGGGCCTTCGTCAAGGCCTGGCCCGTGGCCATCAAGGCGCCGCCGCTGCCGATCGAACGCATGCAGCAGGCCGTGCAGTGGCACAAGTACCGCACGCAGGATCCGGGTCTGGTGTGGCTCAGGAACCTGTTGCGTGCGGCCGTGCAGCGCATGGCCGATTGAGGGGGCAGCCGTCTCCTGCCGCGGCGCTTGACGCCCATCAAAGGCCATCGCAGGATCGCCTCTAAGCTTCGAGTCACTTGCCGTAGATCGATGCCCCCTGCCGTGCGATTCACCCGCCACCGGATCCGCCACGTTTCAACCGCGATGCTGGTGGTGTGGGTGTTGCTGTTCGCCGCCGGCGTGGCACAGGCGTGCATCACCCGGGCCGCCGCGGCGCCGTCGCCGGCGGCGCACTGCGACTTCCACGCCGCAGACACCGCACCGGATCGCGGCACACCCGACGGCGCGACGGTGGCCTGCGAGAAGCTCTGCACCGAGGCGCCGGCGCCGGTGCCGAAGAGCCCCGCCGCGCCCGCCGATCTCTCGCCCGACCACGTGCCCCACGCGGCCTTGCCGGTGCTGCACTGGCACTTCGATCCGGGCCAACACGCGAGGGACACCGCCCCGCCCGATGCCCTCGCCGACCCGCCGGTCGGCCCCTCCCCGCTGTCCATCGTCTTCCTGCGCCTGACGCTATAGCCCGAGCGTTGCGGCCAGGCGTGCCGGCAGGGCGCACCTGCCGCCATTCCGGCAAGCGCGCGCCGCCTTGGCGCGCCTGATGGACCTGGCCGCTGCCCGGCGCAGCGGCCCACCCGGAGACGAGAATGAACCGGAAGCCCGCGCGAGGCTCGCGTGCACGCTCGGCCAGCGGCATGGTGCAGGCCCTGCTGTGCATGATGTTGTCGGCCACGCCCCTGCTGTCGGCGGCGCAATCGCCGCCGCTGGGCGCCGACCTGCCCGGCCTGCTCGAGCAGGCCCGCCGCGCCAACCCCGAATTCGGCGCGATGCGCCTCGAGGCCGACGCCGCCGCGCAGCGCATCCAGCCCGCCGGCGCACTGCCCGACCCGGTGCTGCGCGTCGAGCTGGAGAACGTCAACAACTACGGCAACGACGCGCGCGCGAGCCTGCTGCCGTCGAAGGTCGGCGAGACCAAGTACACGCTGATGCAGTCGCTGCCGCTGTGGGGCAAGCGCGCGCTGCGCGAGCAGCTCGCCGGCGCCGACGCCGAGCAGGCCCGCACCCGCGCCGCCGCGACCTGGAACGAGCTGGCGATGCGCGTCAAGGCGGCCTACGCGCAGCTGTACCTGGCCGTCGAGCGCGAGCGGCTGGCGAAGGACGTGCTGGACCTGATGACGCGCCTGGAGCGCATCGCGCAGGCGCGTTATGCCGGCGGCCTGGTGCCGCAGCAGGATGCGATCCGGGCGCAGGTGGAGCAGACCGCGATGCGCACCGAGCTGATCGCGCTGGACAACGAGAAACGCCAGCAGCGCGCGCGGCTGAACGCGCTGCTCGCGCGCGAGATGTCGGCGCCGCTGGCCGATCCGCAGGCGTTGCTGCCGCTGCCGCCGGCGCCGGCGCTGTCGGCCGAGGCGCTGCTGCAGCGCGCGCGCCGTGCCAATCCCGCGCTGCAGGGCGAGGCGCACCGCGTCGAGAGTGCGCAGGCGAACCGCGAGCTGACCTGGCGCAACCGCTATCCGGACATCAGCGTCGGGCTGTCGCCGACGCAGATGGGCTCGCGCATCACGACCTGGAGCGTGATGGTCGAGATGAGCATTCCGCTGCAGCAGGCGGCCCGGCGCGCGCAGGAGCGCGAGGCCGTGGCGATGGTCGACGCCGCGCAGGCCCGCGCCGCCGCCGCGGCGCACCAGCTCGCCGGCGAGCTGGCCGGGCAGCTGGCAGGCCTGGAGGCCGCGCGGCGCACCGAGGCGCTCGCGCGCACCGAGCTGCTGCCGCAATCGGAGCTCGGGTTCCGCTCGGCGCTGGCCGCCTACGAGAACGGCAAGGCCGACTTCGCGACGCTGCTGGAAGCGCAGCGCCAGATCCGCAGAGTCCGCCAGGACCTGCTCATGGCCCAGGCCGAGGCGCGCATGCGCCTGGCCGAGATCGAACGCACCGTCGGAGAAGACCTGTGAAGAACACGTCCGTCATCGTCACGATCGCCTCGGTCGCCGTGCTCGGCGTCGCGGGCGGCTACTGGTGGGGCACCCGCGCGCACGGCGACGCGCGCGCCGGCGCGACCACCGCCACGGCGGCCGCGGCAGCCGCGGCTCCGAAGGAACGCAAGCTGCTGTACTACCGCAACCCCATGGGCCTGCCGGACATCTCGCCGACGCCGAAGAAGGACCCGATGGGCATGGACTACATCGCGGTCTACGAAGGCGAGGCCACCGAGGCCGTCGCCGCGGGCCCGGGCAGCCTGCGCATCAGCGCCGACAAGGTGCAGAAGCTCGGCGTGCGCACCGAAGCTGCCGCGATGCGCCCGCTGGGCCGGCTGGTGCGCGCCAGCGGCCGCGTCGAGCCCGACGAACGCCGCATCGTCGCGATCACGCCGAAGTTCGAGGGCTATGTCGAGCGCCTGCACGTCAATGTGAGCGGCCAGGTAGTGTCGCAGGGGCAGCCGCTGTTCGAGGTCTACAGCCCGGAGCTGGTCTCGGCACAGCGCGAATACGCCATCGCCGCGCAGGGCGCTGCGTCGCTCACCGGCGAGTCCGCGCGTGGCCTGCAGCAGCTGGCCGAAGCCAGCCTGCTTCGGCTGCGCAACTGGGACGTGCCCAGGGAGCAGATCGCCGCCCTGGCCGCCGGCGCCGAGCCGCGGCGCACCGTGACCTTCCGCTCGCCGGCCAGCGGCATCGTCACCGAGAAGAAGGCGCTGCAGGGCATGCGCTTCATGCCCGGCGAGACGCTCTACACCGTCACCGACCTGGGCGCGGTGTGGGTCATCGCCGACATCCCCGAACAGGACCTCGGCCAGGTGAAGACTGGCGCGACCGCCCGCCTGGTGATCACCGCCTATCCGGAGCGCACCTTCACCGGCCGGGTCACCTATGTCTACCCGACGCTGAACGGCAACACGCGCACGGTGCCGGTGCGCATCGAGATGCCCAACCCCGGCCAGTTGCTGAAGCCGGCGATGTTCGCGCAGGTCGAACTGAGCACCGGCGGCCGGGACCCCGTGCTGACCGTGCCCGAGTCCGCGGTCATCGACAGCGGCACGCGCCGCATCGTGCTGGTGCAGTTGGCCGAAGGCCGCTTCGAGCCGCGCGAGGTCAAGCTCGGTGCCCGCGGCGACGCCTACGTGCAGGTGCTCGACGGCGTGCGCGCGGGCGAAGCGGTGGTCACCTCGGCCAACTTCCTGATCGACGCCGAGAGCAACCTGCAGGCCGCCGTGCGCGGCTTCGGCAGCCCGGGCGGGACCGGCGATGCGCCGAAGGCCACGCCGGCCGAGCCGTCGAAGGCCGGGCCGGCCGTAGCGGCGAAGGCCGTGCCGGCCGAAGGGGCGAAGGCCGCGCCCGCCGAGCCGTCGAAGGCCGGGGTCGGCCACGTCGCGCAGGGCCGCATCGAGACGATCGATGCGAAGGCCGGCAGCCTGAGCATCGACCACGGCCCGGTGGCCTCGCTGAAGTGGCCGGCGATGACGATGGACTTCAAGGTCGCCAACAGCGCGCTGCTGGACGGCTTGAAGTCCGGCGCGAGCGTGCGCTTCGAGTTCGTCGAACGGCAGCCCGGCGAATGGGTGATCACCTCGATCGCCGCCGCCGGGCACGACCACGTCCGCCGCTGAAAAGGAGCCCGCCATGCTTTCGAGGCTCATCGAGTGGTCCGGCCGCAACCCCTTCCTCGTGCTGCTGGCGACGCTGTTCATCGTGATCGCCGGCATCTACGCGGTCATCCGCACGCCGCTGGACGCGCTGCCCGACCTGTCGGACGTGCAGGTCATCGTCTACACCGAGTACCCCGGCCAGGCGCCGCAGGTCGTCGAGGACCAGGTCACCTACCCGCTGACGGCGGCGATGCTCGCGGTGCCGAAGTCCAAGGTCGTGCGCGGCTTCTCGTTCTTCGGCGCGTCCTTCGTCTACGTGATCTTCGAGGACGGCACCGACATCTACTGGGCCCGCTCGCGCGTGCTCGAGTACCTGAACTTCGCCTCCGGCAGGCTGCCGCGCGGCGTGACGCCGTCGCTGGGTCCGGACGCCACCGGCGTCGGCTGGGTCTACCAGTACGCGCTGGTCGCGAAGAACCGCACGCTGGCCGAGTTGCGCAGCCTGCAGGACTGGTACCTGCGCTACCAGTTGACGAAGGCGCATGGCGTGGCCGAGGTGGCGTCGATCGGCGGCTTCGTGCAGACCTACCAGGTGACCGTGGACCCGGTGAAGCTGCGCGCATACGGCATCCCGCTGGCCAAGGTGTCGCAGGTGATTCGCGACTCCAACCGCGACGTCGGCGGCCGCGTCGTCGAGATGGCCGAGACCGAGTACATGGTGCGCGGCAAGGGCTACCTGCGCGGCACCGGCGACATCGAGGCGCTGGTCGTGCGCAGCGAGGCCGGCACGCCGGTGCTGATCCGCGACATCGCGCGCGTCGAACGTGTGCCCGACGAGCGCCGCGGCCTGACCGAGCTCGACGGCGAGGGCGAGGTCGTCTCCGGCATCGCGATGGCCCGCTATGGCCAGAACGCGCTCGAGGTCATCCACAACCTGAAGGCCAAGATCGCCGAGCTTTCGTCCGGCCTGCCCGAGGGCGTGAGCCTGCGCACGGTCTACGACCGCTCCGACCTGATCCACCGCGCGATCGACACCTTGACGCGCACGCTGATCGAGGAAAGCCTGATCGTCGCCGCGGTGTGCATCGTGTTCCTGCTGCACGTGCGCTCCGCGCTGGTGGCGATCCTGATGCTGCCGGTGGGCGTGCTGATCGCGTTCATCGCGATGCGGCTGCTCGGCATGAACTCCAACCTGATGAGCCTGGGCGGCATCGCCATCGCCATCGGCGCGATGGTCGACGCGGCGATCGTGATGATCGAGAACGCGCACAAGCACCTGGAGCGGCTGCCGGCGCAGCACACGACCAAGGAACGCGCCGACGCCATGCTGGCCGCCTGCAAGGAGGTCGGTCCGGCGCTCTTCTTCTCGCTGCTGATCATCACCGTGTCCTTCCTGCCGGTGTTCACGCTGGAGGCGCAGGAGGGGCGGCTCTTCTCGCCGCTGGCCTGGACCAAGACCTTCTCGATGGCCGGCGCGGCGCTGCTGTCGGTGACGCTGGTGCCGGTGCTGATGCTGCTGTTCATCCGCGGCCGCATCCTGCCGGAGGCCAGGAACCCGGTGAACCGCTTCCTGATCTGGATCTACCGGCCGATCATTTCGGGCGTCATGCGCTGGAAGCTCGCCACCATCGTGGCGGCGCTCGCGGTGCTGGCGGTCACGGCGCTGCCGGCGTCGCGCCTGGGCAGCGAGTTCATGCCGACGCTCAACGAAGGCACGCTGTTCTACATGCCCTCCTCGCTGCCCGGCATGTCGATCACCAAGGCCGCCGAGCTGCTGCAGACGCAGGACAAGATCATCAAGAGCTTCCCCGAGGTCGCCTCGGTCTACGGCAAGGCCGGCCGCGCCAACACCGCCACTGATCCGGCGCCGCTGGAGATGTTCGAGACCATCATCAACCTGAAGCCCGAGTCCGAATGGCGTGCGGGCATGACGACGGACAAGCTGATCGCAGAGCTGGACAAGGCCCTGCAGTTCCCCGGCCTGTCGAATGCGTGGACCATGCCGATCAAGGCGCGCATCGACATGCTGTCCACCGGCATCCGCACGCCGATCGGCATCAAGGTCTTCGGCCGCGACCTGGACGAGATGGAGAAGCTGGCGCGGCAGATCGAGTCGGTGGTCAAGACCGTGCCCGGCACCAGCTCGGCCTTCGCCGAGCGCATCACCGGCGGCTCCTACCTCGAGATCGAACCGGACCGCGCACAGCTGGCGCGCTACGGCCTGGGGGTCGGCGAGCTGCAGGAGGTGATCGGCACGGCGCTCGGCGGCGAGATGGCAACCACCACCGTCGAGGGGCGCGAGCGCTACGGCGTCACCGTGCGGTACCCGCGCGAGCTGCGCGGCAGCCCCGAGCAGATCGAGCGCAGCGTGCTGGTGCCGACGATGGACGGCGCGATGGTGCCGCTGGGGCAGGTGGCGCGCGTGCACGTCGTGCGCGGCACGCCGGGCATCCGCACCGAGAACGCGCTGCTGTCGGCCTACATCTACGTCGACATCCGCGAGCGCGACATCGGCTCCTACGTGGCCGACGCGCGCCGCGCGGTGGCCGAGCAGGTGAAGTTCCCGCCCGGCTACTACATCACCTGGAGCGGCCAGTTCGAGTACATGGAGCGCGCGATCGGGAAGATGAAGGTCGTGATCCCGGTGACGCTGCTGACGATCTTCCTGCTGCTGTACCTGAACTTCCGCCGCCTGACCGAGACGCTGATCGTGATGCTGTCGGTGCCCTTCGCGCTGGTCGGCGGCGTGTGGCTGATGTGGGCGCTGGGCTACAACCTGTCGGTCGCGGTGGCGGTGGGCTTCATCGCGCTGGCCGGCGTGGCGGCGGAAACCGGTGTCGTGATGCTGATCTACCTGGACCACGCGTGGACGGCGGCGCAGACACGCTGCGCGGCCGCGGGCACGTCGGCCGGGCCGGCGGAGCTCTACGCCGCGGTGATGGAAGGCGCGGTCGAGCGCGTGCGGCCGAAGATGATGACCGTGGTCGCGATCATGGCCGGCCTGCTGCCGATCATGTGGGGCACAGGCACCGGCTCGGAAGTGATGAGCCGCATCGCCGCGCCGATGGTGGGCGGCATGGTGTCGTCCACCGTGCTGACGCTGGTGGTGATTCCTGCGCTGTACGCGCTGGTGAAGACCTGGGAGATGAAGCGCCTGGCCCGCCGGGCGGCGGCAGCCGACCCGGCCGCAGGCGCGCCCGCAGGCGCATGACCAGGCCTGGGAAGAATCCTCCCGCGGCTTCTCGGCTGGTCATGCGATCGCTTTGCTCAGCTCAGAAGTCCAGCCGCAATCCCGTCTCGAACGCGGTCGAGGCCTTGCCGCCGAAGAAGTTGGCGGCCGTCGGTGACGCGCTGACCGCCGGCCCGCCCGGAACCGCGAAGACCGCTGCGCCGCGGTTGTGCACGCGGGCGGCGTGCGCATAGACGGCGGTGCGCTTGGACAGGTTGTGCACGTAGCCCACACCGACCAGTCGGGCGTCATTGGCGCTCTGTGCAGCAGTCGCCCCGGTCTGGTCGGCCTGCACGACGCTCAGCTTGATCTGGCCCAGGCCCACGACGAAGACCACGCCGAGCTGCGTATTGACGGTGCGGTCCGAGCCGAAGGTCCAGCGCCGCTGCGCGAGGCTGACGCGTCCGGCGCCGAAGTCGTACGACGCGCCATAGGCCTGGTCGCGGAAGTGCTGGCCGGCCGTCGCGTTGCGCGTGGTGAACTGGGCCGCGGCCACATGCACGCCGCTGCCCGTCCAGCCGGCGCGAAAGCCTTCGCCCTTGGTGAAGCCGCTCGCCGTCGTGCCGTTCTCGCCGAAGGTCTTGATCAGGCCGCCGTAGAACCCGCCCAGGTTCGGCGGCGCGAACACCTCGACCGCATTGGCCACCCGCAGCGTCGGGTTGGCGGCCTGCGATTCCGGCGCAGTGCCGAAGGCCTGACCCAGTGCACGCGATGCGGTGAACGACCGGAAAGTATTGGCGCTGGCAATGCCGAGCGTCGAGAACGGATCGAAGCCGCTCCACACCAGGTGCGTCGGCACCCAGTCGCGACCGAGGCGCAACTCGCCCAGCCTGGCGGACGCGACGCTCACGGTCGAGCGCCGGTCCCAGAAGACGAGCCCGCCCGCACCGCCGGTATCGGCCAGGATCGTGCTGTCCAGGAAGAAGCCGGCGCTGAGTCCCCCGCCCAGGTCCTCCGTGCCTCGGACGATGAGCTTGCTCGTCGAGTTGGAGCCGCTCACTTCGGAGGTCAGCGACCCCAGCGAATCATTGCGCACGCGGCGGGCCGCGACGTCCACGGTGCCCGACACGGTCACCGACGACTGGGCCATCGCGCCGGCGCAGGCAACGGCCAGCCCCGCCGCGCAAAGCGACTTCTTCATGTCTGTCTCCTCGTCAGGGGTGGAACGTCACTCGGGCTTGAACCCGGCGTTCTTCAGCAGCTCGGCGCTCTGCGCGACGTCGTTGGCGATGAAGCGCCTGAACTGGTCCGGCGTCTCGCTGACCGGCTCGATGCCCAGCGCCGCAAACGCGCCGGACTTCCCCAGTTCGCCCACCGCGGCGTTGATGGCCTGGTTCAGTGCCTTGACGCGCTCGTCCGGCGTGCCCTTGGGTGCCCAGACGCCATACCAGGACGCATAGGTGAAGCCGGCGAGGCCGCTCTCATCGACGGTCGCGATGTCGGGCGCCAGCGCACTGCGCTTCTTCGACGTGATGGCGATGGGCCTGACCTTGCCCGCCTTGGCCAGCGGCAGCATCGACACCATCGAGTCCATCAGCATCTGGATGTGCCCGCCGGCAAGATCCGTCAGCGCCGGCTGCGTGCCCTTGTACGGCACATAGGTCAGCTTGAGATTCGCCTGCCTGGCCAGCAGCAGCGTGGCGAGGTGGCTGGGGGCACCGGCGGCCGGGATGCCGGCCGTCCACTTGTCCGGTTGCGCGCGTACCGCGGCCAGCACGTCGGACAGCTTCTTCTGGTCCGCCTGCGGGGACACGGCCAGCAGCAGCGGCGCCTCGCCGACGCGGGCCACCGGAACGAAGTCCGCCTGCGGGTCGTAGGGCGGGCTGCCCAGCACCTGCTTCGCGAGCACGTGCGTGGCGGCCGAGAACAGCAGCGTGGTGCCATCCGCGGCGGCCGTCTGCACCGCCTTTCCGCCGATGCTGCCGCTGGCGCCGGCCTTGTTCTCGACGATCACCGTGACGCCGTGCGCCTTGCGCAGCTGTTCGCCGAGCAGGCGCGCGGCGTTGTCGACGCCGCCGCCGGCAGCGAACGGCACGACGATCTTCAGCGTCTGGCCCTTGTCCAGGAGCCTGGCGTCCGCGGCCAAGGTCGAGGCCATGGCCCCAAGGGCGAGCGCGGCGGCCGTGGCCAACTTCAATAGCGTCGTCATGATTGTCTCCGTGAGCCGGTGAGACCGGCCGTGCGGTGGCACGCCGCGACAAGTCGGGCCGTGCCACCGTGATGACCGGAGCGCTGACGTGCGCCTCGGCTCGAATGGGCGTCGGGCTTCAGGCCACCCGGCCCAGGCCCGCGGCGCGCACGGCGTCGGCGATCTCCTTGTCCGCACCTTCGGCCAGCGGCAGCAGCGGCGAGCGCACCGTCGCGTGCTCGAGGATGCCGCGCGCCACCAGCGCCCACTTCAGCGCGACGGAGCCTTCCATGTGCGAGCCGCGGTGGTACACGTTGGCGGTCACCGGCAGCAGGCGGTCGTGCAGCTCGCGCGCCTTCTTGTAGTCCTTGGCCTTGCCCGCGGCAATCATCTCGACCAGCAGCTCCGGTGCGATGCAGCCGTAGCCCACGAGCGCGCCGTCGACGTCGAACATCGTGTGCAGCAGGTACTCGTCGTGGCAGGTGAGGATCTGCAGGTCCGGACGCTCCTTGCGGATCACCGGGATCTCGCGGTCCCAGCGCTTCATGTTGCGCACGCCGTTCTTCATCGCGAACACGCCAGGCTGGGCGGCGATCTCCAGCTGCGTCTCCAGGTCGTACGTGCACTTGGTCGCGTCGGGGTACTGGAACAGGATCAGCGGCAGGCCGCTGGCTTCGTAGATGGCCTTGTACTTGTCCTGCGGCGCGCCCTTCTGGTAGCCGAAGCGCAGCCAGCCGTGGGAGGGATAGACGAGGCCCGCCTTGGCGCCGGCCTTCACCGCGCGCTTGGCTTCCTCGGCCGCGACCTGCGTGCCTTCCAGCGTGATGCCGGCGATGATGGGGATGCGGTCGCCGACCGACTCGCGGAAGGCCTCGATGACCTTGAACTGCTCGTCGCGCTCAAGGAAGGTGCCTTCGCCGGCGTGGCCGAGCACCGTCAGGCTCTTGACGCCGGGCACGCTGGCCAGCCAGCTGCCCAGGCGCTGGATGGCGGCGTAGTCGACCGAGCCATCACGGTTGAAGGGGGTGATCGGAGCGGGGTTCAGGCCGCGCATGTCGAAACCGGGCTTGCTCATGGTGCGTCTCCTTGGAGGGGGGTTGGGCGGTGGGTGAGTGGCTTCACTTTAGGCACCCCGCACCTTTGCCGCTAGATAGACTTCGCATAATTCAGACTTGCCTGGCATGGCAACTCTGTGCGCAGGAGCCCTGATGAACATCTCCCTGGTCAAGCTGTTCCTCGAAGTGGCCGAAGCCGGCAGCCTGAGCAAGGTCGCGAATCGCCGGCAGATCGTGCAGTCGCACGTGAGCCGGCAGATCACCGAATTCGAGAGCCAGTGCGGGGGAAAGCTCTTCCGGCGCACCGGCCGCGGCGTCGAGCTGACCGAGCTGGGCACGCGCGCGGCGGCGCGGCTTCGCGCGTGGGTGCAGGCGACGGAGCAACTCGAGCAGGACCTGCGGTCCGAGTCCGGCCAGCTGATGGGGGAGGTCCGGCTGGGCATCATTCCGTCGGCGGCCCATCCGCTGGTCACCCACCTCTTCGCGGAACTTCAGGACAAGCATCCGGCGGTCCGCCTCAGCATCGCCGAGGCGCAGGGTGCCGAGCTCGATGCCATGCTCGACAGCGCGACGGTGGACCTGGCGGTGCTGTTCCGTTTCAGCAAGCCCAGCGGCAGCGACGAGCGCCAGCTGGGCGTGGCGAAGACCTACCTCGTCTCAGCGCCGGACGATCCGCTGACGCGCGCGCCGACGCTGAACTTCGCGCGCCTGAAAGGCCTGCGCCTCGTATTGCCGCGTCGGCCGAGTCACTGGCGCAATGCCCTGGACGACACCGCGCGCAGCCTCGGCTTTCGTCTGGAGGCGGTCGCCGAAGCCGACTCGTTGACGGTTCAGAAGGAGCTCGTCGCGCGCACGCCCGGGCTCTATTCGGTGCTCGGGCCGTATTCGATCGCGGCGGACCTGAAGAGCGGGCGCGTGCAGGCCAGCCAGCTGGTCCGTCCAGACCTCTGCCGCTACGTCAGCCTGTCCTTCCCGAAGCAGGGGAAGTTGTCGCCGGCCTGCCGGGTCGTGGCGCGGACCCTCGAGCAGTTGGTGGAATCCTGGGACCACCGGCTCACGGAGCCGTGATGGGCGCCGCGAAAGCGGCAGCCTGGCCAGCCAGCACGGATATCAGCCGTGCGGCCGCGAAGTCGAGCGCCTGCCCGGCAAGCGAGCTACGATGAGCAGCAGCGGGAGAAGAGCGTGCGTCGCCACGAACGGCGCACCGGTGAGAAGGCGCTGAGCAGCGCGGGAGCGCGGACCTTGCGAGCAGTACTGGTCAGGCCGCTTCTTGCCGTCGCCGCGACCGTCGCGGTCCATCTCGGGGTGGCGGCCAACCTGCACGGAACGCCCACGAACGCCGAGCCCCCTTCGGCGCGCGTCAACCTGCTGATGCTGTCCAGCTTCCACAAGGACCTGCCGGCGCAGCAGCAACTGGAGGATGGACTGGACTCGGTGCTGCACTTCCGTTCCGGCAGGCATCGGGTCTTCGTCGAGTATCTGGACAGCGCACGTCTGAGCGCGCCGCCGCAGTCGCTCGGCCTCTATCTTTCGGACAAGTATCGCGATGCGAACCTGACCCTCATCGTGGCCTTCGCGCCCGCGGCGGGGCAGGCCCTCGCGGGCCTGCGTGCAACGCTGCCAGAGGTGCGGCGAGCCTACGTCGAACTGGAATCGCCCTCGTTCGAGCAGATCAGGGCGGCCGACCCGCGCGCCGTCATCGTCGCGGCGCAACACGACTACTCACCATCGCTCGACGAGTCCTTGAGGGTGACCGGCGTGCGGCATCTTCTCGTCGTGGGCGAGACAGCCGATGTCAGCGCAGCCACACGGCTCACGCTGTTTCGACGGGCCCTCGAGTCGAGGCGGCGTGACTTGAAGGTCGAATACCTGCTGGACCGGCCGCTGCAGGAGGTGCTCGCACGGGCCGGCGAGCTGGGGCCCGGCAGCGCGGTCTACTACCTGCTGATGTTCAGCGACGGAACGCGGCCATCGAGGCCTTATGACATCGCCGCCCGGATTGCCGAGCGTTCTGCAGTGCCGGTGCTGTCGCCGTGGGAGTCGCTGCTGGGCAGCGGGGTGCTGGGGGGCTATGTCATCAGCCACCACGTGATCGGCGAGGAACTGGGCCGGCTGGCGCTGTCAATGGGCGAAGCCACGGCGGGCGACAACGCGGCGGCACCGACGCCTGTCGTGCGCGTCAGCGGCATGCGCCATGCCTATGACTGGCGTCAGCTGCAGAGGCTCGGGATCGACCGCTCCGCCACCGCCCCCGGCAGCTCGATGAAGTTCGAGGAACCGAGCGTGTTCGAACGCTACGGCGGGCGAATCCTCGCAGCGGCCGCCATTGCTTGCGGATTGCTCGCGCTGTCGTTGAGCCTGTGGAGGATCAACGTGGCGCGTCTGCGCGCGCTGGATGCGCTCGACCTCGAGCGCAGGCGCCTGAAGCAAGCCGTCGATGCCCGGACCGGGGAGCTGAACGACCGCCTGCAAGAGCTGGCGCGGCGCAACGAAGAGCTGAGGGCAGCGAAGGACCGGCTGGACCGGCTGGCCAACACGGACGAACTCACCGGGCTGGCGAACCGGCGCCACTTCGATGCCGTCCTCCAGCGTGAACTGGCGCGACTGAGGCGCATCGAGGGGGTGCTGTCGCTGGTGATGCTGGACGTGGACCACTTCAAGGCCTACAACGACCACTACGGGCACGCGCAAGGCGACGCCTGCCTGCAGGCGATCGCCAGGCTGCTGGCGGACGCGGCGCGGCGCCCGGCGGATACCGCTGCACGATTCGGCGGGGAGGAGTTCATGCTGATCCTTCCCCACACCGCCCATGACGGCGCCCTGGCCGTCGTCGCGCACGTTCGTGCCGGGCTTGCCGCATCGGCCATTGCGCACGCAGCCTCACCTTCCGGGTCCCACGTGACGGTGAGCGCCGGCGTGGTGACGGTCCCGTCGCGCACGGCGGGGTCGGAGGCGGATTCCGCCCTGCCCAGCGCGCGTCAGCTCGTCGAGATCGCAGACAAGCTTCTCTACCGGGCCAAGGCGGAAGGTCGCGATCGAGTCTCATCCGTCGATCTTGCGGGCCCTTCCTGAGGCGGCCCTCGATCCGGGGTCCTCGCGCATGCGCTCGAGGGCCGTCCGCGGATCGCCGCCCCGACCCTGCAGCGCGGCCTCCGCCATGACGGCCTCGAAGGCACGTGCTCTCGCGCTGCTGGTCGTCGTGTGCATGGGCCGGCTCAATGATGGTGGTGGTGGTGGGCGTGCACTGCGGCATGGCCTTGGCCACGCGCGATGAGCCACCGGTTCAGCGGGAATGCCGCGGCGGCGGCGACCACGAGCGCGAATGCCAGCGCCGCCCAGAACAGCGGCGACGACAGCGGCGCGTCCATCGCACCCGGCACGGCGAGCATCACGAGGTTGTCGACGAGCTCCATCACCGCGATCGACGCCGTGTCGGCCAGCAGCGCGAGCCGGGCGGCCTTTCGCAGCGGCAGGCCACTGCGCAGCAGCGGCAGCATCGTGAACGCATAGCCGAAGGAGAAGGCCAGCAGCACGGCGAGGCCGATGGTCGCGCCGTTCGACAAGTCGAGGGCCGTGCCGATGACCATCCCCAGCACCTCGCCCACCGCACAGCCGGACAGGCAGTGCAGCGTGGCCAGGAACGCGGTGCGGTTCAGGCCGGGGGCGGCCGGCCGAGCCGAACGGCCGGGCGTGGACGGGGCCGGGTGGTGATGCGACCCGTGGTGTGCGGCGTGATTCATCGCAGTGGCTCCTGTGGCGAACGGGCAGGGACGCCCGATGCAGCGCACTGTCAACCTTGCCGCGATGGCAACGTCAAGTGCCGGCGTGGATACGTGAGGCTCGCCGCACGGATGACGGCGGCACGCCCTTCGGACGCAGGCGGCTTCGGCGCAGGCGCGCCAGGAATCCCGCCAGGCGCATCACCGGGTTGCCGCGACCCAAGCCTCGTAGCCCCCGCGCAGAGGCTTGACCGACAAGTAGCCGTCGCGGAGCAGTTCGCGCGCCACCAGAACGGCGCCGGCGTCCTCGGGGCACGCGCACAGCGTCACGATGGGTCGATCCTTGGGCCAGTCAGCGACGGCTTCACGCACCTGCTCATGCTCGACGGCCCTGGTCCCCGGAATGGGACCGGTGACCGAGATCATCGTCGGGCCGCGCAGATCGAGCACCAGCGGCGGATGTTCGGATTGCATGGCCGCGATGAGGTCCGCCGTCGTGATCTGCGGGATGGCGCGCAGCTTCCTGAACCAGACCATTCGCCACAGCTTCCAGGCCAGCCAGAGGCCCGCTGCCGCCAGCGCCAGAGCCAGTGCCGTGGCGATGTGCCGGTCGAGCACGACGATCACGTCCCGCACCGTGTCCTTGAGCACCCAGCCGGCCGCGATCGCCAGGCCCGCCCACAGGGCGCCGCCGACGCCGGCAGCCAGCAGGAAGCCCCACTGGTTCATGCGCATCGCCCCTGCGATCGGCGGCGCAACCGTCGAGAATCCGGGCACGAACTTGGCCACCACGAGCGACGGCAGGCCCCAACGCACGAAGCGCGACTCGGTCTGCGAGACACAGGACGTCGGGTTGATCGACAGCTTGCACAGGCCCGTCAGCACCCGGTAGCCGAACAGCCGGCCCGCGTGGTACCAGACCCAATCCGCCACCACGGAAGCGAGCACGGCGGCCGCCGCGATCTTGCCGGCATGACCCGGGGTAACCGCCAGACTGCCTGCGAGCAGCAAGGTGGGCACGGCGGGCACCGGAAGACCCAGTTGCTGCAGCAGGACGTTGACGAAGACGACCGCGACGACATCCCGCTGCAGCGTGTGGCTCAGGTCGATCAGATCCATGTCGCCAGATTAACCGTTCGCTCGCTGAACTCGATGCGCAGCGGGCCGTCGGCACCGGCGGCCAAACGATCCGCTCCTGGTTCACTTCGACGACGCCCGCGTCGCACGGGCCACGAACACCACCGCGGTGCGCGCCGGCAGGTTGAAGGCACCGGTGGCGCTGTCGAAGCCCGCCTGGCGCGCGCGCAGGTCGGCGGCGTCGGCAGCGGTGTGCACGGGGTGCAGCTCGAGCGCACGCCCGGCCAGCGCCGGCAGCGTCAGCTGCCTGGCCGACTTGTCCACGTTGATCAGGTAGACCAACTCGTCGAAGTTCGCGCCGGGGTAGCCCACGCCGTTGAGCCGCCCGACCAGCACCGTGGGCTCCTGCGCCGAGCCGGTGTTGAGGAAGCTCAGGCGCTGCTTGATGTCCTCGGCCGTGCGCAGGCGCAGCAGCGTGCTGCTCCTGCGGATCTTGAACAGGTCGCGGAAGGCATCGCGGGTCCAGGCGACCTCGGCGGCGGTCGGCTTGATCAGCGGGTTGCCCAGCAGCGGCCGCGCCAGATTCCAGTTATCGCCGTTGTCGCGAGAAGGCGGCAGGCCCACGCCGAAGTTGTTGTCGGCGAAACTCCAGTCGAGCCGGTTGAACCAGTCGCCGCTGTCGTAGCTGTTGCGGTCCAGGCTCTTGCTGCGCAGCGTCTCCGTGCCGGCGTGGAAATAGGCCACGCCCTGGCTGAAGGCGTTGATGGCGTTGGCCAGGATCTGCACGCGCGCCCGGTCCTCGCGCGAGGTGGCGGTGGGCAGACGGAATACGTTGTTGTCGAACAGCGTGAGGTTGTCGTGGTTCTCGACGTAGTTCACCACCTCGCCCGGCTCGAGCACCCAGCCCGCCGGGATGCCGCCGACGTCGATCTGGTCCAGCCGCAGCGTGGCGTCCCAGCTCGTCTGCATCGTGAAGCTGCGAATCGAGCCCGCCAGCGACGCCTTGAGGCGATCGGCGAACCACATCAGCTCGCCCCGGCTCTGGTTGCCGTTGTGGCCGTTCGGGTCGTAGTGGAAACCGTTGACGTAGCCCTGATTGGCGATCAGCGCGTTGCCCGAATCGCAGCAGCCGCCGCCGCGCACCGCGTCGCGGATCAGCGGGTTGAAGCTGCCGATGCCCGAGCCGTTCAGGCTCAGCATCTCGGCCTGCTTGAAGCGCGCGCCATTGGCCACCTCGCCGAAGTTCCAGCCCTCGCCGACGATCTGCACCGGCCGGCCTGCCGCCGCCTCGACGCGGGCTTTCAGCTGCTCCATCACCGAACGCGGGTGGTGGCCCATGATGTCGAAGCGCAGCGAGCTGATGCGGTAGTCGCGCACCCAGGTCACGGCCGAGTCGATCATCAGCCTGGCCATCATCCGGTTCTCGGACGCGGTGTTCTCGCAGCAGGTCGAGCGCTCGATGCCGCCGCTGGCGTTGTAGCGGTGGTAGTACCCCGGCACGACCTTGTCCAGCACCGACGTCGCGGCCTGGCCCGACGAGGTGGTGTGGTTGTAGACCATGTCCATGCCCACGCGCAGGCCGGCGGCGTTGAGCGCGCGCACCATGCTGCGGAACTCGCGCACGCGCGCCACCGGGTCGGCCGCGCTGCTGGCGTAGCTGCCGTCGGGCGTGGTGAAGTGGTGCGGGTCGTAGCCCCAGTTGAAGCAGTCGCTGCCCGCCGTGGCGGCGATGGTCGCCTGCTGCGTTTCGCCGTCCGGCGGGCCGCTCACATTGGGCGTCACGCAGCTCTTCTCGTTGACGCTGGCGATGTCGAACACCGGCAGCAGGTGCACGTCCGTCAGCCCGGCGGCGGCCAGCCCGGCCAGGTGGCGCATGCCGTTGCTGTGGGTCTCGGTGAACGCCAGGTACTTGCCGCGCCGGGCCGCCGGCACCGTGGCGTCGTTGATCGAGAAGTCGCGCACGTGCAGCTCGTAGATGCTCAGGTCCGAGGGCGCGGCCACGGTGGGCGGCGGCGCGCCGGCATCCCAGCCCGGCGGCTTGGTGACGGCGGCGTCGAGGTCCATCACCACGCTCTGCTGGCCGCCCATCGTGAGGCCCAGCGAATACGGGTCGGTGACGAGGTTGCGCACCACACCCGTGCCGCGCACGAACACCTGCACCTGGTAGCGGTAGGTGACGCCGTGCAGGTTGCCCGGCTTCACCAGACGCCACACGCCGGTGGCGGCGTCGCGGGTCATCGGTTCGGTGGTGGTGCGCACCACGCTCTCCGAGCCGGGCACCCGCCTGCCGAGCTGCAGCGACACCGCCTGCGCCGTCGGCGCCCACAGCTTGAAGCTGGTGTGGCCATGGGAAACCACGGCGCCGAGGTCCGGCTCGTCGCCGGCCGCGGCATACAGGTCATCCAGCGCGCCGGCGATCTGCGTCGCCGTCGCGTTCTGCACCCGGCCCTGGGCGTCTTCCTGTACCAGCAGCAGTTGCTGCCGGTGCAGCGCGGGCAGCCGCGCGAGGTCGGCGCCGCGCACGGCGAAGACGGCCCCGCTGGCCACGTACTTGAAGCGCTCGGCATCGGCCGGCGGCACGGTGCCGGTGAACGGGTCCAGCGTGATGAAGCCGTCCGCGCCCTGCACCGGCGCATCGCGGGCCACGGCGAGCTGCCCGGTCGCCGAGTGGTACAGCCGCACCGGCCCGGCGGCGGCCACGCGCGGCCACTTCACCAGCGCCTTGTTCAGCCAGACGGCGCGGGCGTCGGTGCTCGACACCTCGCGCAGATCGGGCGGCGCCAGGTGGACGGTGGCGTCGCGCTCGACCAGCCACACGTGGCCCACCTGGTTGGCGATGGTCAGCGCGGCGTACTCGACGCGGATGTTGTCGTTGCGGCCGTCCTTGTCGTTCTGGTTCGGCGGCATGCCATGGATGATGAATTCCAGTCCCCGCCGCTGGTTGTCCCCCTGCGGGTTGAGCACGGGGATGTCGAACACCACCTCGCCGTCGCCCACGGCGTAGCCCGGCATGCTCGCCAGCGGCACCGGCTGGTTCCAGTTGTCGATGGCCATGCCGCCGGGCAGGCGCGAGACGTCGAGCCCGCTGCCGTTCCACAGGTGCAGGCCCCAGGCGCTGTAGGCGCCGTCGAAGCGCTTGTAGTGCACGCGCACCGTCTTGATGTCGGGCACCGGAAGCGCCAGCGGGTTGGCGGGATAGTTGGTGCTGTCGCCTTGCAGGCGCCAGAAGACGTTGGCGCCGCCTTGCAGCACGTAGCTCTGGTCTGCGCCCCCGTTGTCCTTGTCGTCGCCCTTGTGGAACAGGAAGCCCACGGTGCCGCTGGTGGCGGCCAGCGGCACGTCGAAATAGACACCGTAGTCGTCGCTGCCGGAGGGGTTGAAGCCGGCGTTCCAGTTCGGGCTTTGCGCCGCGCCCCACGTGTGGATCTGCCAGCCGGCGTGGTTGCCGTCGGCGCGGCGGTAGTGCACACGCAGCGAGGTCGCGGGCTCGCCGGGCGTGGCCGCGGCCGCGATGCGGGCGCGTGCAGCGGGCGGCGTGGTGGGCACGCTGCTCAGCACCTCGCTGTCGCCCCCACCCACCGCCGCGCGGCCGTCCAGCGCCAGCGCCTGGGCCTGCGGCGACACCGCCTCGCCCCCGGCACCGCCACAGGCGGCCAGCAAGCCGCTCAGTCCGAGCGCCATCGCGCCGATCCACCGCCGCGCCTGTCTCGCGAGCCCGCCAGCCGATGCCGTCATCGCCATCCCCTGTTTGGAATCGGCGCGATGCTAACGAAGTAAAACTACATCGCGAGTCGGGGGAATCCCGATGCGAATCTAGGGATTACAGCAGCCAATCACCTAGCAATGCATCTCAGCGATATCGACAGTTAGTAGTTTTGTTTCATGTTCACAGAGCCCGATCACAACGATCCAACGTTGTTCGGCTGCGCGGTCAGTTCATCAGCGTGACGTACGTTCAGCACGTTCGTCGACTTCGTCTGAGGCGCGGTGTCTACGCGCCTCGGCCTTCCGGCGCGAGCGCAGTTCGAGCCCCGGCTTCGTCGATGCGTTCGTAGCCTGCCCCCGCAGGCGACACGACCGAGATGAACACCAGGGGTTCGTGTCCCGCGTTGTAGACGCCATGCACGTCGCCGGTGCGCGCGATCGCGATGTCGCCTGCACCCAGCATGCGCACTGCACCTCCATGGCCGGTCGCATAGTCACCGCCACCGCGCAGCACGATCCACGTGTCCTGTCCTTGCGGGTGGACATGGGACGCGATGCGCTGCCCCGGCAGAACGATCCACGCCACGACAGCCGCCTGCTCCGTCTCGATGACGACCGATCGCAACGGCTCATCCGTTTCGTCCGTCGGGCGCAGATGATCGTCGATTCGGTAGATTCGCTCGTGGTCCATGCCCATTGCCAACTTGGTGCCTCTGGCTGCAGACATCGCAAGAACTGCGCCCGGCCAGTCAGAAGGATGGGGTTGGTCGCGAGCGGGGCACGAGCACGCGTTGTCGCCCGGCACCAGGCCGCGCAGCGACACGCGGCAGTGCCGCCAGAAACCCGCAAGGCGTATCACCGAGTTGCAACGACCCAAGCCTCGTACACCAGAACAATGATCGACGCAGCGCCAGCGGTGATAGGCGTTAGCACGCTGCCGCCACCACGACCCGCAGGCCGCCGCCCGGCGCGTCGTCCAGCTGCAGCGCCAGGCCGTGCCGCGCGCAGATTTCCTTGACGATCGCCAGGCCCAGGCCGCTGCCCTCGGCCTGATCCGAGGGCAGCCGGTAGAAGCGCTCGAGCACCCGTTCGCGCTCGGCGGCCGGGATGCCGGGGCCGTTGTCGACCACGACGAGCCGCGGGCCGGGCTCCACGGCGACCGTCACCGTGCCGCCTTCCGGGGTGTAGCTGATCGCGTTGTGCACGAGGTTGGTCACCAGCTCGCGCAGCAGCACCGGCTCGCCCTGCAGCACGACCGGCGGCGACCCCTCGAAGCCCAGATCGATGCGCTTGCGGCGCGCCTGCGACAGCAGGTCGAAGGTGGCCTGCTGCGCCAGCGCGACCAGCTCCACGGCCTCCGCCGCCAGCGGGCGCCCCGGCTCGCTGCGCGCCAGCGCGAGCAGCTGCGCCACCAGGCGCCCGGTCAGCTCGGTGGTCTCGCCGATGCGCTCGACGACGCCGCGCATCGCCGGCAGGTCGGCCTGCATCAGCGCGTGGTCCAGCTGCGCGCGCAGCAGCGTCAGCGGCGTCTTCAGCTGGTGCGAGGCGTTGGCGACGAAGCGCACCTGCGCCTCGGTGAGCTGGCGCTGGCGGCCGGTGTGGGCATTGATCGCCTCGATCAGCGGCGCCACCTCGCGCGGCACCGCGGCGGCGTCCATCGGCGTCGGGTCGTCGATGCCGCGGCGGCGCACCTCGTCGCGCAGCCGCTTCAACGGCGCCAGCCCGCGGCGCACGCCATAGGCGATGAAGGCCGCGGCCAGGCCGATCAGCGCCAGCTGCAGCGCGGCCGCCTCGAGGGTGATGCGGCGCGTGAGCTGGTGGCGCGCCTCCAAGGTCTCGGCCACCTGCACGACGAGCTGGCGCTGGCGTGCGCCGTCGGGCAGCGCATGACGCAGCGCGGCGATGCGCACGCGCTCGCCCTTGTAGTCGGCATCGTAGAAGGTGGCCTGCTCGGCCGGCGGCCGCGCCGGCGCGGGCAGGTCGGGATAACCGCCGACCTCGTCGCCGTCATCGAGGTCGGCGACGCGGTAGAAGATGCGGTCCTGCGCATCGGTGCGCAGCATCTCCAGCGCCGCGAACGGCAGGTCGGCCACGACCTCGCCGTCCTGCAGCCGCAGGTGCGCCGCGATCACCTGCGCCGAGCCGAGCAGCGTGCGGTCATAGGCCGCATGGGCCTGCGCGAGGCTGCGCCAGTAGCTGAAGCCGAAGCCCGCGGCCCACAGCGTCAGCGTGGGCAGCAGCAGCCAGGCCAGCAACTGGCTACGCAGGCGGGTCGTCGACCGCATCGAGCACGTAGCCCAGACCGCGCAGCGTGTGGATCGCCGCGCCGCTGCCCTGCAGACGCCGCCGCAGCCGGTGCACGTAGACCTCGAGCGCGTCATGGCTCAGCACCTCGTCGCTGCTGCACAGCCGCTGCACCAGCGCCTGCTTGCTGACGGGCTTGCCCGGGTGCGCGATCAGCGCCTCGAGCAGGTCGTGCTCGCGCGGCGGCAGCTCCAGTGCCCTTCCGCCCTGCGCAAAGCGCCGCGTCACCGTGTCGAACGCCAGCGTGCCGACCTGCTGCACCGCGTGCGTCGCGCCCAGGCTGCGCCGGTGCAGCGCGCGCAGCCGCGCCTCCAGCTCGGCCAGTGCGAAGGGCTTGGGCAGGTAGTCGTCGGCGCCGGCGTTCAGGCCTTCGACACGGTCGCCGATCTCGCCGCTGGCGGTGAGCACCAGCACCGGCACCGCGTCGCGGCGCTGGCGCAGGCGGCGCAACAGGTCCAGCCCGTGCAGCCGCGGCAGCGCGAGATCGAGCACCACCGCGTCGAAGGCGTGGTCGTGCAGTGCGCTGTCGCCGGCCAGCCCGTCGGTGCAGACGTCGGCCTGGATGCCGAGCGCCGCCAGCGACTGCTGCAGGGTGCGCGCGAGCTCGGCCTGGTCTTCGATCAGCAGGATGCGCATGGGATGTGGCGGCGATTGTGATCGGGCGCGCGGCGGCACGCGAGCGCCTGCCGGCCGGCGCCGATAATCCAGCCAGCCCCCGCAGCGGGGACGACGGAGACAAGGGCATGCCCAACCGACGCAGCGCCGGCCTGGCCATCGCGAGCGCGCTCGCCGGCGCAGCCGCGGGCACGCCGTCGGGCGCAGCGGCGCGCGCCGCGGCGGCACCGCGCAAGGTGCGCGTCTGGGCCACCACCGACCGCCCGCTGGTGCAACCGCTGATCGATGACTTCGAGCAGCGGCACGCGCCGTGGCAGGTCGACTACGAGGCGCTGGGCAGCCAGACGCTGCACGAGCGCTTCCTGGCCGCCGACGGCGCCGGCGCCGATGTGCTGTGGAGCTCGGCGATGGACCTGCAGATCAAGCTGGTCAACGACGGCCATGCGCAGCGCCACGCGAGCGAGCATGCCGGCGGGCTGCCGCACGGGGCGGTCTGGAAGCACGAGGCCTTCGCGACCACCTGGGAGCCGGTGGCCCTGGTGCACCACCGCGCGCTGCTGGACAGCGCGAGCGCGCCCGACAGCCATGCGGCGCTGCGCGTGCTGCTGCAGCAGCAGCGCGCGCGCTTCCACCAGCGCGTGGCCACCTACGACATCGAACGCGCGGGCCTGGGCTTCCTGCTGGCGGCGCAGGACCTGCAGGCCTCGTCCGATGCGTGGCCGCTGCTGGAGGCGCTGCGCCATTGCGGCGCCGAGCTGCACGCGGACACCCAGGCGCTGCTCGACGGCGTGGCCGCCGGCCGCACGCTGCTGGCCTACAACGTGCTCGGCCCGTACGCCGAGGCCTTCGCGCAGCGCCATCCGGACCTGGTGGTGGTCTACCCGCGCGACTACACGCTGATCGCCTCGCGCGTCGCGCTGATTCCGCGCCGCGCGCCGCAGCCCGAGGGAGCACGGCTGTGGCTGGACCACCTGCTGTCGCCGGCCGGGCAGCACGTGCTGGCCGAGCGCTGCGGCCTCTACAGCGTGCGCGCCGACTCCTCGCTGCCGCGCTCGGCCGCCGGCCTGCAGCAGCGCCTGGGTCGAGCGGCACGGCCGATTCCGCTGGGGCCGGGGCTGATCGCGCACCTCGACCGCAGCAAGCGTCAGGCAATCCTGCGGCGCTGGCAGCGGGCGGGGGATGTGGCCGTCCAACACCTGAAGTGAGCGGATGCCGGGTGACGCCGCCACCACGACGGCGCCACCGCAACGCCACCCCTTCAGCGCCGCCACCTCGCGCGCCACCGCCTCACGCGGCGCTCGCCTGACCGGCCGCCGCGGCCGCGATCATGCGCCGCCGCCGGCGCGCCGCGGCCACGCGCGGCGCCACCAGCACCGCGATCACGATCACCAGCAGCGCCAGCGAGACCGGCCGCTGCACGAACACGCTCCAGCGCCCTTCGCCGATGGCCATCGCGTTGCGCAGCTGCGCCTCGGCCATCGGCCCGAGGATCATGCCGACGATGACCGGCGCGGCGGGGAAGTCGTAGCGCCGCATCAGCACGCCGAACAGGCCGATCGCGTACATCAGGAAGAGGTCGAACGCGCTCTGCCGCATGCCGTAAACGCCGACGGTCGCGAACACCAGGATGCCCGCGTAGAGCGGCGCGCGCGGAATGCGCAGCAGCTTGACCCACAGCCCCACCAGCGGCAGGTTCAGCACCAGCAGCATCACGTTGCCGATGTACAGCGACGCGATCAGCGCCCACACCATCGACGCATTGGTGTCGAACAGCTGCGGCCCGGGCTGGATGCCGTAGTTCTGGAACGCCGACAGGATGATCGCGGCGGTGGTGGAGGTCGGGATGCCGAGCGTCAGCATCGGCACCAGCGTCGCGGTGATCGCGGCGTTGTTGGCGGCCTCGGGCCCGGCCACGCCCTCGATCGCGCCGGTGGTGCCGAACTCCTCCGGGTGCTTCGACAGCTTCTTCTCGGTGGCGTAGCTGAGGAAGGTCGGGATCTCGCTGCCGCCGGCGGGCACCGCGCCGAACGGAAAGCCCAGGAAGGTGCCGCGCAGCCATGCCGGCCACGAGCGGCGCCACTGGCTGCGCGTCATGTGCACCCGGTTCATCTCGTTCAGCGACGACTTCACGCGGCCTTCGTAAAGCGCGGTGTAGAGCGTCTCGCCGACGGCGAACAGCCCCACCGCGACCAGCACCACCTCGAGGCCGTCGAGGAACTCGGGAATGCCGCCGGTGTAGCGCACCTGGCCGGTGATCTGGTCCAGGCCGACCAGGCCCATCGCCAGGCCGACCACCAGCGCGGTCAGCCCGCGCAGCGTGCTGCTGCCGAGCACCGCCGTCACCGTCGTGAAGGCCAGCATCATCAGCATGAAGTACTCGGGCGGGCCCAACTGCACCGCGTATTCGGCGACCACCGGCGCGAACAGCGTCACCAGCACCGTCGCGATCGTGCCGGCGACGAACGAGCCGATCGCCGCGGTCGCCAGCGCGGCGCCGGCGCGGCCGTTCTTGGCCATCTTGAAGCCCTCGAGCGCGGTGACCATCGAGCCGGTCTCGCCCGGCGTGTTCAGCAGGATCGAGGTCGTCGAACCGCCGTACATCGCACCGTAGTAGATGCCGGCGAAGAAGATCATCGACGCGGTCGGCTCGACCTGCGCGGTGATCGGCAGCAGCATCGCGATGGTCACCGCCGGGCCGAGCCCTGGCAGCACGCCGATGGCGGTGCCCAGCGCGCAGCCGACGAAGGCCCACAGCAGGTTGATCGGCGTGGCGGCCGTCGCGAAGCCGGCCAGAAGGTGCGACCACAGGTCGATCATCGGTTTCCCCTCGTGTGCGGGCCTACAGCCAGCCGGTGCGCGTGAGCCCCGGCAGGTTGATCGCGAGCAGCTTCGTGAACAGCCAGTACGCGGGCGCCGCGATCAGCATGCCGGTCAGCAGGTCGGCCACCGCGCCGCGCAGGCCGCGGCCGGCCCGGCCCTCCGAGCGGCGCAGGCCGTGCACCGCGAAGGCAAAACAGCAGGCGCAGCTCAGGATGAAGCCGATGCGCTCGATCGCCGCGGCGTTCAGCAGCACGCCGGCCGAGATCCAGGCCAGCGCGTCCCAGTCGCCGCGCTCGACGCTGCCTTCGGCCACGCCGCGAAAGCCCCCGTGCTGCGCCTCCCAGGCCAGCCAGCCGCCGCAGCCCACCAGCGCCACCGCGACCAGCCAGGGCAGGAAGTTCGGGCCGACGCCGCCGTAGCCGGCCTCGCCCGGGATCGCCACCGCGCCGATGCCGTAGGCGATGCCCAGCAGCACCGCGCCCAGGCCCACCAGCGTCTGGTGGACCGAGCCGCGGGCAGTGGCGGGCTCCATCGTGTCTGGCCGCATCGCAGGTCTCCTCGTCGCCTTGTTGGTGTTGCGGGGCTGTGGGCAGCGATGTTGCGGCGGTGGCGGCGCCCGAAGCTGTCGGCCACCTTTCATCGGGCGACCCCGCTCGCCGGGGTTTTCCCGCATCGGGAATCCCGCAGGGGCCGATGACAGGCTTTCGAAAGCCCGCGCGGCCCGTGCCTTCCTAGCATGCCCTCGACACGTCCTGTCGACACATCGGTCGGCAGGTTCCGTCGACACGCCCCGAAGCGGAGGATCCGATGAACATCACCGGCATGCTGCACGGCCAGCGCCTGCTGAAGCTGGCGGGCTTCCCAACCCCCGAAGTGCTCGGCCCCGACGCCAGCGAATCCGAGATCAAGGCGCTAATCGCCCGCCACGGCATGGTCTTCGTCAAGCCGGTCTTCAAGGGCGGCGTCGGCAAGAAGGGCAAGGCGGGCCTCGTCGGCCGCGCGAAGGACCTGAAGACCGCGCTGGCCGAGAAGGAACGGTTGTACTTCTGCGAGCACCGCCACGGCCACCAGGTGGCCAAGGCCAACGGCGTGACCTTCGAGGCCGCGGTGCCGTCGGACCACGAGGTGTACTTCTCGCTCACCGACAACACGCACTTCCGCGCGCCGACGATGACGCTCACGCACCACGGCGGCGTCGACATCGAGGAGCTCGACCGGAGCCAGATCGCGGTGGTGCCGTTCAACCCCTTGACGGGACTGAAGGCCTTCGTCGTGGCCAACGCACTGTCGGAGATCAACGCGCCGCAGGCGCTGATCTCGCCGCTGGTGCAGCACCTGCCGAACCTGTGGGACCTGTTCCACGACTACGGCATGACGACGCTGGAGCTGAACCCGATCCGCCTGCGGCCCGATGCCAAGGGCCGGCTGACACCGGTGGCATGCGACTTCAAGTGCGGCTTCGACCGCGACGATCCGCGCTGGTCGCGCCTGGAGCTGCCGTCCGAGCTGTTCGCCGCCGACTACTCGGACTTCGAGTCCGAGATCAACCAGCTGCGCACCTACCAGGGCCAGAGCGACGTCTACGTGATCAACCCGCGCGGCACGATCCTCGCGCCCACCTTCGGCGGCGGCGCGAACTCGCTGGTGACCGAGATGCTCGGCGACGACGCGATCATCAGCTCCGACTTCGGCGGCAACCCGCCGTACGCCAAGATGAAGTCGGTGGCCCGCGTGTGCTTCAAGCACTGGCTGGCGCAGAGCAACGTGCTGTTCATCATCGGCGGCAAGAGCAACAACACCGACATCTTCGAGACCTTCCGCGCGATGGCCGACGCGCTGCGCGAGCACGTCGGCGCGCACGGGCCGCAGCCGCTGTACGTCGTCGCCGGGCGCGGCGGACCGAACCTGGTGCGCGGCATGGCGGTGCTGCGCGACACCTGCGAGTCGCTGGGGCTGCCGTACCGGCTGTTCGGCTTCGACTCGGCGATGAGCGAGGTCGTCGACTACGCGCGCCGCATCGACGCCTGGATGAAGTCCGGCGGCCGGGCGCAGATCGCGGCCCGGCTCGGGCTGTCCGGCGCCGCGGCCGAGCCGGTCGACGCAGTGGATGCGGCCCCTGCGGCCGGCGCGGCCGTCTGACCTCCGAAGTACGCGTCATCAAGGAGATTCGCATGTTTCGACAAGGCGTCGGCCCGTTCAAGTACTACACCGGCATCCAGTCGCTCGCGCAGATCGCCACCCGCGACGACCGCGTCTGCGTGCTGAACATCCTGGGCGGCGAATCGAGCGAGGTCACGCCGGTGGGCCATTCCTGGAGCGGCGGCAACGTCGTCTTCGGCACCTCGCCCGGGCGGCGCGGCCAGGTGCTGGAGACGCCGGCCGGCCCGATCCCGGTCTACAACAACGTGCGCGAGGGGCTGGAGGACGGCCACCGCTTCAACTGCGGCGTGGTCTACCTGCCGCCGAGCGCGGCCGACGACGGCGTGGTCGAGCTGATCCGCGTGAACCCGGAGCTGACGAAGATCTTCATCCCCACCGAGAAGATGAGCGTGCACGACGCGCGCGAGATCCGCGCGCTGGCGCAGTCGCGCGGGATCGACATCTTCGGCGGCAACAGCCTCGGCGTGGCCGACAGCTGGCACCAGGTGCGCATCGGCGGCGCCCTGGGCGGCGACCGGCCCGGCGACACGCTGCGCCGGGGCTCGATCGCCATCCTGTCCAACTCCGGCGGCTTCACGACGACGATTGCGCAGTACCTGCGCATGGGCGGCTGGGGCACGACGACGCTGGTCAGCTCCGGCAAGGACGTCTACATCCACTACGCGGCGCCCGAGTTCGCCTTCGCGCTCGGCCAGGACGACCGCAGCAAGGCCGCGGTGCTGTACTGCGAGCCCGGCGGCTACTACGAGCTCGACGCGCAGTTCACCAAGCCGGTCGTCGCCTGCGTCGTCGGCCGCTGGAAGAGCCGCCTGACGCGCGCGGTCGGCCATGCCGGCGCGATGGCCGGCGGCGGCGACGACGCGGCGTCGAAGGAACGCTGGTTCATGGAGAAGTTCGGCGTCGACGCGCTGTTCACGCCGGAGCGGCCGGTGTGCTCGGCACGCGGCGCCGTGGTGACCAACATCGCGCACATCCCGGCCGCGCTGACCGCGGTGATGGCCGCCAACGGCCACGCGCCCGACTTCGCGCCCGAAGGCACGATGGCGCTGAAGCCCTGGTTCGCCTCCGACCGCGGGCTGACGCTGCCGCCCGAGCTGGCGCTGCCGGTGGTGCGCGCGCTGCCGCCGTACGACGCGCAGATCGATGCGCTGTCGCGCCAGATCGGCGCGGTGTTCGCGCGCGAGACGATGAAGGACGCGTCCGGCGCGTCGCAGATGGACCCGCGCACGCAGATCACGCGGCTGCACGGCGTCTCGATGCTCGAGGCCGCGCAGCATCCGCTGGAGGCCAACGTGGGCCTGGCGCTGCTGAAGGAGCCGGGCGGCGACAACGACTGCAAGCTGGTCAACGTGGCGCTCGCCGCGCACCTGAACCTGCACGGCACGCCGATGCTCGCGGCGGCCGAAGCCGCGCGCGCCGGCGGCAACGCACCGAACGCCGTGGTTGCCGCCGCGCTGGCGATCGTCGGCCCCCGCTACAGCGAACGCGCACGCGCGCTGGTGCGCGAGCTGGTCGATCGCTTCAGCGCCGCCGGGCTCAAGGATGCGCTGGACGAGCGCTTCGAGCTTGGGACCCTGCTCGATGGCGGCGGCCCCGCGCTGCTGGCGCCGGCGCCCGATGCGCGCGCGCAGGCGCTGCTCGAAGGCCTGCGACAGCGCGGCGCGCGCTCGGTCTTCGTGCGCTTCATCGAGGCGCTCGGCGGCCATCCCAGCGCGGACGGCGTGCTGGCCGCGATCTGCGCCACGCTGGCCTGGGGCCCGCTGCAGCGCAAGCGCGTCACGCGGCTGACGGCCGAGTGCCTGCCGGCCTGGCTGCAGCTCTTCGGCACGCTGATCGGCGCCTCGGTGCCGGCCGCGCGGCACGAGCCGACGCGCTTCTGCGGCATCGACGAGGCCGAGCTGCTGGGCCGCCGCTCGATCGGCGAGGTGGCGTTCGTCGCGCTGCTGAAGTCGACGCCGAATGCCGGCGACCTGTTCGCGTTCCAGACGCTGCTGGGCCTGCTGCTGTCCAACGGCCCCGGCACCATCTCGGCCCAGGGCGCGAAGGGCGCGGTGTCCTCCGACGGGCCCGAGCAGCCCGACCGCGTGCAGCTCAACAAGGCGCTGCTCGGCTTCCTGAGCCACTGCGGCTATGCACACGGCGGCAACGGCTACGAGGGCGTGGCCTTCCTGCTGCAGCAGTTCGAGGGCAGCGGGCTGAAGGACCCCTCCGACCCGCAGCACGGTGTCGACGTCGCCGCGCTGGTCGCGCGCTGCGTCGAGCGCTATGCGCGGTACAAGGCCGAGAAGAAGCACGCCGGCAGCCTCGAGATCCAGAAGATCCCGGGCGTCAACCATCCGGTGTTCAAGGACAAGCCGGTGAACCAGGACCCGCGCGAGGTCTTCGTCGCCCGGCTGATGCGCGAACGCGGCGAGCACAACGTCTTCCACGACTTCTACCGCGCGCTGGTGCAGCAGCTGTTCGACGCCGGCGTCGCGCGCACGGTGTACTGCGTGAACATCGACGCGGTGATCGCCGCGTTGCTGCTGAAGATGGTGTGGCCCGGCTACCGCAGCGGCGAGATCGACGCGCCGGCGCTCGAAGCGGCCGCCTTCACGATCTTCCTGTACGCCCGCATGCTCGGCTGCGCGGCCGAGGCGGACGACCACCTCAGCCGCGGCCGCGATATGGACACGCGCGCGCCCGCCTCGGCCTGCCGCTACGTCGCCTAGGCCCCGGCGACGAACGGCGTTCGCAGCGGCGCCCGCCACACGCGGGGGCTCGAAGGGCGCGGGCCGCCCCGCCCGCCCCTGCCCGCCCCTCCGCCCGCCCTGATCGAAGCCCCTCGGGGTTTGTTCGTAGAAGCCGGCCCGGCACGCCGGACAAGCCATCGGCCCGAAATCCGGATCGGCGGACGACCGCTCCGCCGGACATCGGCGAAGGTCTTTTAAATCAATCACTTGGCGCGCATCCCGTTCCCGATGTCACGTGGCACGGGGGTTGCGAATCGTCTAACAAGCCGCATCGCCCGGTGCGCGACAAGACCACGACTGAAGGAGACAGGCATGGGCGACCTCGACCCCACCGAAACCGTCGAATGGATGGACGCGCTGAGCGCGGTCCGGCAACACCGCGGCAGCGAGCGCAGCAACTACCTCCTCAACCGCCTGGTCGACCAGGGCCGGCGCGAGGGTGTCTACGTGCCGCGCTCGCTGACCACCGCGTACTGCAACACCATCCCGCCGGAGCGCGAGGAGAAGAGCACCGGCGACCGCGCGATCGAGCACCGGCTGCGCTCGATCATCCGATGGAACGCGATGGCGATCATCCTGCGCGCCAACAAGGATTCGTCGGAGCTCGGCGGCCACATCGCCAGCTTCCAGTCGGCAGCGACGCTCTATGACATCGGCTTCGGCCACTTCTGGCACGCGCCCACCGACACGCACGGCGGCGACCTGCTGTTCATCCAGGGCCACAGCGCGCCGGGCATCTATGCGCGCGCCTTCCTCGAAGGCCGGCTCAGCGAATCGCAGCTGCTGAACTACCGCCAGGAGACCGAGGGCAAGGGCCTCTCGTCCTACCCGCACCCGTGGCTGATGCCGGACTTCTGGCAGTTCCCCACGGTGTCGATGGGCCTGGGGCCGCTGATGGCGATCTACCAGGCGCGCTTCCTGAAGTACCTGCAGGGCCGCGGCCTGGCCGACACCAGCCAGCGCAAGGTCTGGGCCTTCATGGGCGACGGCGAGATGGACGAGCCCGAATCGCTGGGCGCGATCTCGCTGGCCGGCCGCGAGAACCTGGACAACCTGGTCTTCGTCATCAACTGCAACCTGCAGCGCCTGGACGGCCCCGTGCGCGGCAACGGCAAGATCGTGCAGGAGCTCGAGAGCGTCTTCCGCGGCGCCGGCTGGAACGTCATCAAGGTCTTGTGGGGCAGCGGCTGGGACGAGCTGCTGGCGCGCGACAAGAGCGGCAAGCTGCTGCAGCGCATGGAAGAGTGCGTCGACGGCGAGTACCAGGACTTCAAGAGCAAGAGTGGCGCCTACGTGCGCGAGCATTTCTTCGGCAAGTACGAAGAAACCAAGGCCCTGGTCGCCGGCATGAGCGACGACGAGATCTGGGGCCTGACGCGCGGCGGGCACGACCCTGTCAAGGTCTTTGCGGCTTATGCCGCCGCGGTGAAGCACACCGGCCAGCCGACGCTGATCCTGCCGAAGACGGTCAAGGGCTACGGCATGGGCGAATCGGGCGAAGGCCAGATGATCGCCCACCAGGCCAAGAAGATGACGCAGGACGCGCTGCGCGGCTTCCGCGACCGCTTCCAGATCCCCGTCTCGGACGAAGACCTTGCTTCGGTCCCCTTCGTCAAGCTGCCCGAAGACAGCCCGGAGATGAAGTACCTGCGCGAGCGGCGCGCGGCATTGGGCGGCTACCTGCCGCAGCGCCGCCGCAAGTCGGCTGCGCTGGAGATCCCGCCGCTGGCGAGCTTCGAGCGGCTGCTGAAGGACACCGGCGAGCGCGAGATCTCCACCACGATGGCCTTCGTGCAGATGCTGGGCAGCCTCGTGCGCGACAAGGCCATCGGCAAGCACGTGGTGCCCATCGTGCCGGACGAGTCGCGCACCTTCGGCATGGAGGGCATGTTCCGGCAGCTGGGCATCTGGTCGTCGCTGGGGCAGCTGTACAAGCCGCAGGACGCCGACCAGCTGATGTATTACCGCGAGTCGAAAGACGGGCAGGTGCTGCAGGAGGGCATCAACGAAGGCGGCGCGATGTCGAGCTGGATCGTCGCGGCCACGTCGTACAGCACGAACAACGTGCCGATGATCCCGTTCTACATCTACTACTCGATGTTCGGGCTGCAGCGCGTTGGCGACCTGGCCTGGCTGGCCGGCGACATCCGCGCCCGCGGCTTCCTGCTCGGCGGCACCGCCGGCCGCACGACGCTGAACGGCGAAGGCCTGCAGCACGAGGACGGCCACAGCCACATCCTGGCCGGCACGATCCCCAACTGCATCAGCTACGACCCGACCTTCGCGTACGAGGTGGTGACGATCATCCGCGACGGCATGCGGCGCATGTATGCCGAGCAGGAGGACGTGTACTACTACGTCACGCTGATGAACGAGAACTACCCGCACCCCGGCATGCCCGAGGGCAGCGAGGCGGGCATTCTCAAGGGCCTGTACCAGCTGAGCGACGGCGGCAAAACCCCGAAGAAGGGCCACCGCGTGCAGCTGATGGGCAGCGGCACCATCCTGCGCGAAGTGATGGCCGCGGCCGAGCTGCTGAAGGCCGACTTCGGCATCGCCGCCGACGTGTGGAGCGCCACCAGCTACAACGAGCTGCGTCGCGACGGCATGGCCGCCGAGCGCTGGAACCGGCTGCACCCGGCCGAGCCGCCGCGCAAGAGCCATGTCGAGGCCTGCCTCGAAGGCCACGACGGCCCGGTGATCGCCGCCACCGACTACATGCGCAACTATGCCGACCAGGTGCGCGAGTACGTGCAGGCCGCGGGCCGGCGCTACACCGTGCTCGGCACCGACGGCTTCGGCCGCAGCGACTACCGGCGCAAGCTGCGCCGCTTCTTCGAGGTCGACCGCTGGCACGTGGCCGTGGCCGCGCTGAAGGCGCTGGCCGACGACGGCGTCATCAAGCCGGCGATCGTGGCCGAGGCGATCACGCGTTATGGGCTCGATACCGAGCGTGCAGCCCCCTGGACGGTCTGAGGCACCCATGAGCAACATCGACATCCAAGTGCCCGACATCGGCGACTTCAACGACGTGCCGGTGATCGAGATCTTCGTCAAGGTCGGCGACGTGGTGAAGGCCGAGGACCCGCTGGTCTCGCTGGAATCGGACAAGGCAACGATGGACGTGCCGGCACCGCGCGGCGGCACGGTGCGCTCCATCGCGGTGAAGGTCGGCGACAAGGTCAGCCAGGGCACGGTGATCATGGCCTTCGACAACGGCGTCGCCGCACCTGCCGCGGCACCGGCCGCGGCCGCCAAGCCCAGCGTCAGCGCCCCGCCCTCGCCGGTCAACGCGCCCACCGGCCTCGCCGAGGTGCGCGTGCCCGACATCGGCGACTTCAAGGACGTGCCGGTGATCGAGGTCTTCGTCAAGGTCGGCGATGCGGTGAAGGCCGAGGATCCGCTGGTCTCGCTGGAGTCCGACAAGGCGACGATGGACGTGCCCGCGCCGCTGTCGGGCGTGGTGCAGGCGATCCAGATCCAGGTCGGCGACAAGGTCAGCGAAGGCTCGGTGATCCTGACGCTGGCCACCGGGGATGCACCGGCGGCTGCCGTGGCTGCGCCAGCCGCAGCCGCTGCCACGCCGGCACCCGCAGCGGCCGCTGCCGGCAGCCGCATCGACGAAGCGGCCTTCTCGCTGGCGTATGCCGGCCCCGCGGTGCGCAAGCTGGCGCGTGAAATGAGCGTCGACCTCGGCCTCGTGAAGGGCAGCGGCGCGCACGGCCGCATCGTGCGCGAGGACGTGCTGGCCTTCGCCAAGGGGGGTGCGCCAGCGGCGGCCCCCGCGGCAGCCAAGGCGGCCGCCGCACCGGCCGGCGGTGGCGCCGGCCTCGACCTGCTGCCGTGGCCGAAGGTCGACTTCGCGAAGTTCGGCCCGGTCGAGCGCAAGGAGCTGTCGCGCATCAAGAAGATCTCGGCCGCCAACCTGCACCGCAACTGGGTGGTGATTCCGCACGTCACCACGCACGACGAGGCCGACATCACCGAGCTCGAGGCCTTCCGCGTGCAGATGAACAAGGAGCTCGAGAAGTCGGGCGTCAAGCTCAGCATGCTGCCTTTCATGATGAAGGCGGCGGTGGCGGCCTTGAAGAAGTTCCCGGAGTTCAACGCCAGCCTTGAATCCACAAACTCGGGCGACGCCCTGGTGCTGAAGAACTACTGGCACATCGGCTTCGCCGCCGACACGCCCAACGGCCTGGTGGTGCCGGTGATCCGCGACGTCGACAGGAAGACCGTGCCCGACATCGCGAAGGAGATGGGCGAGCTGGCCAAGCTGGCGCGCGACGGCAAGCTGAAGCCCGACCAGATGCAGGGCGGCACCTTCACGATCAGCTCGCTGGGCGGCATCGGCGGCATCTACTTCACGCCGATCATCAATGCGCCCGAGGTCTCGATCATGGGCGTATGCAAGAGCTACTGGAAGCAGGTGTCCAGCGACGGCAAGCAGTACCAGTCGCGCCTGATCCTGCCGCTGTCGCTGTCCTGGGACCACCGCGTGATCGACGGCGCCGCGGCCGCTCGCTTCAACGTCTACTTCGCCAGCGTGCTCGCCGACCTCCGGCGCGTGCTGTTCTGAACCCCGGGGGCGCACGACATGACGCAATTGATCGAAGTGAAGGTCCCGGACATCGGTGACTTCAAGGATGTGGCGATCATCGAACTGATGGTCAAGCCGGGCGAGGTGATCGCCGTCGAGACCGGACTGATCATGGTCGAGTCCGACAAGGCCTCGATGGAGATCCCGTCGACGCATGCCGGCACCGTGAAGGCGCTGAAGGTCAAGCTGGGCGACAAGGTCAGCGAAGGCTCGGTGATCCTGGTGCTGGAAGCGGCGGGCGCTGCGGCTGCCGCGCCGAGCCCGGCCCCGGCGCCCGCGGCCTCCGCGCCGGCACCGGCCGCAACCCGGCCCGCGCCCAGCGCCGGCAGCTACGCCGGCAAGGCCGACGTCGAGTGCGAGATGCTGGTGCTCGGCGCGGGCCCCGGCGGGTATTCGGCCGCCTTCCGCAGTGCCGACCTCGGCATGAAGACCGTGCTGGTTGAACGTTATGCCACGCTCGGCGGCGTCTGCCTGAACGTCGGCTGCATCCCGTCGAAGGCGCTGCTGCACACGGCAGCGGTGATGGACGAGGTCAAGTCGCTCGGCCACCACGGCATCAAATACGCGGCGCCCGAGGTCGACATCGACGCGCTGCGCGGCTTCAAGGACGGCGTGGTCAAGAAGCTCACCGGCGGCCTGGCCGGCATGGCCAAGGCACGCAAGGTGGAGGTGCTCACGGGCGTCGGCAGCTTCGTCGATCCGCACCACCTCGAGGTGCTGGCGGCCGACGGCAGCAGGCGCATCGTGAAGTTCGCCAAGGCCATCATCGCCGCCGGTTCGCAGGCGGTGAAGCTGCCCTTCATGCCCGACGACGAACGCGTCGTCGACTCCACCGGCGCGCTGCTGCTCAAGGGCATCCCGAAGCGTTTGCTGGTGGTCGGCGGCGGCATCATCGGCCTGGAGATGGCCACCGTCTACTCGACGCTGGGCACGCGCGTCGACGTGGTCGAGATGCTCGACGGCCTGATGCAAGGCGCCGACCGCGACCTGGTGAAGGTGTGGGAGAAGCTGAACGCGCCGCGCTTCGACAAGGTGATGTTGAAGACGAAGACGGTCGGCGCGAAGGCGACGAAGTTCGGCATCGAGGTCAGCTTCGAGGGTGAGCAGGCGCCGAAGGAGCCGCAGTTCTACGACCTGGTGCTGGTGGCCGTCGGCCGCAGCCCCAACGGCAGGAAGATCGCCGCCGACAAGGCGGGCGTGCTCGTCACCGAGCGCGGCTTCATCGAGGTCGACCGGCAGATGCGCACCAACGTGCCGCACATCTTCGCCATCGGCGACATCGTCGGCCAGCCGATGCTGGCGCACAAGGCGGTGCACGAGGCGCACGTGGCGGCTGAAGCGGCGCATGGTGAGGCGGCCTTCTTCGACGCACGACAGATCCCCTCGGTGGCCTACACCGACCCCGAGGTGGCCTGGGCCGGCAAGACCGAGGAGCAGTGCAAGGCCGAAGGCCTGAAGGTCGGCAAGGCGGTGTTCCCATGGGCTGCGTCGGGGCGCGCCATCGCCAACGGCCGCGACGAAGGCTTCACCAAGCTGCTGTTCGACGAGGCCACGCAGCGCATCGTCGGCGGCGGCATCGTCGGCACGCACGCCGGCGACCTGATCGGCGAGGTCTGCCTGGCCATCGAGATGGGTTGCGAGCCGGCCGACATCGGCAAGACCATCCACCCGCATCCGACGCTGGGTGAATCGATCGGCATGGCCGCCGAGGTCTTCGCCGGCCACTGCACCGACCTGCCGCCGCAGAAGAAGAAGTGAGGCGCCGCAGCATGGCACTCAACCTGGCCTTCGAGACGGTGGGCAGCGGCCCGCCGGTGCTGGTGCTGCACGGCCTGTTCGGCTCCGGCGCCAACTGGCGCAGCGTCGCGCGGCACCTGGCGATCACGCACACGGTGCACAGCGTGGACCTGCGCAACCATGGCTCGTCGCCGTGGGCCGACACGATGGGCTACGGCGAGATGGCCGACGACGTGCTGCAGCTGATGGATCGCCTGGACCTGCGGGCGCCGACGGTGATCGGCCACAGCATGGGCGGCAAGGTGGCGATGGCGCTGGCGCTGCGGCAGCCGCAGCGCATCGGCGGCCTGGTGGTCGTCGACATCGCGCCGGTGTCGTATGCCGACACGCTGACGCCGTTCGCGCAGGCGATGAGCGCGGCCGACGTGATGGCCACAGCCAGCCTCGCCGAAGTGCAGCGGCGGCTGCAGCAGGCCGTGCCCGATCCCGGCGTCGTGCCCTTCCTGATGCAGAACCTGGTGCGCCACAACGACCACTTCGACTGGCGCATCAACCTGGTCGGCATCTGCGCCGCGATGCCGCAGCTGTGCGGCTTCCCGGCGGAGCTGCTGGGCGCCCGTTTCGAGCGGCCGGTGACGGTGATCGCCGGCGAGCGCTCCGACTACGTGCAAGCGCGCGACGGCGCGGCCTTCGCGCCGACGATGTTCCCGCGGGCGCAGCTCGACGTGGTCGCCGGCGCCGGCCACTGGGTGCACGCCGACCAGCCCGCGGCATTCGTGGTCAGCGTGAAACAGGCCCTCAAGCGATCGGCGTCGGTGCGGCGCGCGCCGGCGGCCAGCACCACCTGAACACACCAGCGCACAAGACAAGGAGACCGACATGAGCGACGACACCCTGCGCGAAGCCGCACTGGACTACCACCGCTATCCGACCCCGGGCAAGATCTCGGTCACCCCGACCAAGGCGATGGCCACGGCACGCGACCTGTCGCTGGCCTATTCGCCCGGCGTGGCCGACGCCTGCCTGGCCATCGCCGACGATCCGCGCGAAGCCGGCAACCTCACCGCCCGCAGCAACCTCGTGGCGGTGATCACCAACGGCACCGCGGTGCTGGGCCTGGGCGACATCGGGCCGCTGGCCGCCAAGCCGGTGATGGAAGGCAAGGGCTGCCTCTTCAAGAAGTTCGCCGGCATCGACGTCTTCGACATCGAGCTGGCCGAGAACAACCCCGACGCGCTGATCGAGACCATCGCGCGCATGGAGCCCACCTTCGGCGGCATCAACCTCGAGGACATCAAGGCGCCCGAGTGCTTCTACATCGAGACCAAGCTGCGCGAGCGCATGAAGATCCCGGTCTTCCATGACGACCAGCACGGCACGGCCATCGTCGCCGCGGCGGCGATCCTCAATGCACTGAAGCACGTGGGCAAGCACATCGCCGAGGTCAAGCTGGTGGCCTCGGGCGCCGGCGCGGCCGCGCTGGCCTGCCTGGACCTCGCGGTGAGCCTGGGCCTGAAGCCCCAGAACATCTTCGTCAGCGATGCCAAGGGCGTGGTCTACATGGGCCGCACCGAGGGCATGGACCCGAACAAGTCGCGTTATGCGCGCGACACCAGCGCCCGCACGCTGGCCGACGTGATTCCGGGCGCCGACATCTTCCTGGGCCTGTCGGCCGGCGGTGTGCTCAAGCCCGAGATGGTCAAGAAGATGGCGCGCGATCCGATCATCCTGGCGATGGCGAACCCGACGCCGGAGATCCTGCCCGAGGACGCGCTGGCCGCGCGCCCCGACGCGGTGATCGGCACCGGCCGCTCGGACTACCCGAACCAGGTCAACAACGTCCTGTGCTTCCCGTTCATCTTCCGCGGCGCGCTGGACACCGGCGCCACGACGATCAACGAAGCGATGAAGCTCGCCGCCGTGCGGGCGATTGCCGAGCTCGCGCATGCCGAGATCCCGGAAGTGGTGGCGCAGGCCTACGGCGCCAGCGGCCTGCGCTTCGGCCGCGACTACCTGATCCCCAAGCCCTTCGACCCGCGCCTGATCGAGGTGGTGGCGCCGGCCGTGGCGCAGGCGGCGATGGACAGCGGCGTCGCGACGCGGCCGATCGCCGACCTGCCGGCCTACCGCCAGCGCCTGTCGCAGTTCGTCTACCAGTCCGGCAGCAGCATGCAGCCGCTGTTCGCCGCGGCCAAGAGGGCGCCCAAGCGCGTGGTCTATGCCGAAGGCGAGGACGAGCGTGTGCTGCGCGCCGCGCAGGTGGTGGTCGACGAAGGCCTGGCGCGGCCGCTGCTGCTGGGCCGCCCCGAGGTCATCAGCCACCGCCTGGCCGAGTACGGCCTGCGCCTGCAGCCGGGCATCGACTGCGAGCTCGTCAACCTGCACGACCCGGCGGTCTACGGCGATGCGGCGGACGACTACTACGAACTCAAGCGCCGCGAAGGCGTGTCGCGTGCGGTAGCGCGTGTCGAGATGCGCAGCCGCTGCAGCCTGCTGGCGGCGATGCTCGTGCGCCAGGGACGCGCCGACGCGATGCTGTGCGGTACCTTTGGAAGTTATGCCGAGCACCTGCGCCACGTGCGCGACGTGATCGGCCTGCGCGCCGGCTCGCAGACGCTGGCCGCGATGCAGATGCTGATGCTGCCGGGGCGCCAGCTCTTCATCTGCGACACCCACGTCAACCGCGACCCGAGCGCTGAACAGGTCGCCGAGATCGCTTTGCTCGCCGCCGAGGAGGTGCGCCGCTTCGGCGTGACGCCCAGCGTGGCGCTGCTGTCGCACTCCAGCTTCGGCGGCTCGGACGCGCCCTCGGCGCTGAAGATGCGGCAGGCGCTGGGCCTCGTGAAGGCCGCCGACCCGCGGCTGGCGATCGAAGGCGAGATGCGTGGCGACGCCGCGCTGTCCAAGACCATCCTGGACCACGAGTTCCCCGACTCGGGCTTGAGCACCGAAGCCAACGTGCTGGTGATGCCCAACGTCGATGCGGCCAACATCTCGTACAACCTGCTGCGCATCGCGGCCGGCAACGGCATCACCGTCGGCGGCATCCTGCTCGGCGCGGCGCGGCCCGTGCACATCATGACGCCGTCGTCGACGGTGCGGCGCATCGTCAACATGACCGCACTCGCGGTGGTCGACGCGAGCTCGCAGCGCGCGGCCTCGCACGCCATCGACTGAAGGCCCGTGATGAGCGACCTCACCAACGCCACCGCGCAACGCGGTGCGGCGAAGACTGCGCGCATCCCGATCAAGGTCGAGGTGGCGCCCGCCTTGCCCAAGCCCGGCTGGATCCGCGTGCCGCTGCCGCAGGCCGAGCGCTTCCGCGCCGTCAAGCAGCTGCTGCGCGAGGGCGGCCTGCACACGGTGTGCGAAGAAGCCTCGTGCCCGAACATCGGCGAGTGCTTCGGCAAGGGCACGGCGACCTTCATGATCCTGGGCGACCTGTGCACGCGGCGCTGCCCGTTCTGCGACGTGGCGCACGGCCGGCCGCAGCCGCCTGATCCGCTGGAGCCGCAGCACCTGGCCGACACGGTGGCGCGCCTGAGCCTGAAGTACGTCGTCATCACCAGTGTCGACCGCGACGACCTGCGCGACGGCGGCGCGGCGCATTTCGCGGCCTGCATCCGCGCGCTGCGGCAGCAGTCGCCGGGCACGCGCATCGAGGTGCTGACGCCGGACTTCCGCGGCCGCGCGACGATCGCGCTGGACATCCTGGCGGCCGATCCGCCGGACGTGATGAACCACAACCTCGAGACCGTGCCGCGGCTGTACGCACAGGCGCGGCCGGGTGCGCTGTACGGCCATTCGCTGCAACTGCTGCAGTCCTTCAAGCAGCGTTGCCCTCACGTGCCGACCAAGTCCGGGCTGATGCTGGGCCTGGGCGAGACCGACGACGAGGTGATCGAGGTGCTGCAGGACCTGCGCCTGCACGACGTCGACATGCTGACCGTCGGCCAGTACCTGCAGCCGCGGCCGGGCAACCTGAGCGTGCAGCGCTACGTCGCGCCGCCGGTGTTCGAAGCCCTCGCCGAGAAGGCGCGGGCCATGGGATTCGCGCATGCGGCCTGCGGGCCGCTGGTGCGCTCGAGCTACCACGCCGACAGCCAGGCCCACGCGGCCGGCCTCTGAACCCTGACATCACTGCCCACATCGGAAGGAGAACCCGCGATGGACCACGATCCGCGACCCAAGCCCTTTTACCAGTCCCTGTATTTCCAGGTGATCACGGCGATCGTCATCGGCATCCTGCTGGGCCATTTCTGGCCGCAGACCGGCGCGGCGATGAAGCCGCTGGGCGACGGCTTCATCAAGCTGATCAAGATGATCATCGCGCCGATCATCTTCTGCACCGTGGTGGTCGGCATCGCCGGCATGGAGGACATGAAGAAGGTCGGCAAGACCGGCGGTCTTGCCCTGCTGTACTTCGAGATCGTCAGCACCGTCGCGCTGGTGGTGGGCCTGCTGATCATCAACATCGTCAAGCCCGGCGTCGGCATGAACATCGATGCCAGCTCGCTCGACACCAAGGGCATCGCCGCCTACACCGCCCCCGGCAAGATGGCCAGCACCACGGACTTCCTGCTCAACGTGATCCCGAGCACGGTGGTCGATGCCTTCGCCAAGGGCGAGATCCTGCAGGTGCTGCTGTTCGCGGTGATGTTCGGCTTCGCGCTGCACAAGTTCGGCGGCCGCGGCACGCTGGTGTTCGACTTCATCGAGAAGTTCTCGCACGTGCTGTTCGTGATCGTCGGCTACATCATGAAGGTGGCCCCGATCGGCGCGTTCGGCGCGATGGCCTTCACGATCGGCAAGTACGGCGTGGCCTCGCTGCTGCAGCTGGGCCAGCTGATGGCGACCTTCTACATCACCTGCCTGCTGTTCATCTTCGTGATCCTCGGCGGCATTGCGCGGGCGCACGGCTTCTCGATCTGGAAGTTCATCAAGTACATCAAGGAAGAGCTGCTGATCGTGCTGGGCACCTCGTCCAGCGAATCGGTACTGCCGCGCATGATGGCCAAGCTCGAGAACCTGGGCGCCAAGAAGTCGGTAGTCGGCCTGGTGGTGCCGACGGGGTATTCGTTCAACCTCGACGGCACCTCGATCTACCTGACGATGGCCGCCGTCTTCATCGCCCAGGCCACCAACACGCCGATGTCGCTGACGCAGCAGCTGACGCTTCTGCTGGTGCTGCTGCTGACCTCCAAGGGCGCGGCCGGCGTGACGGGCAGCGGCTTCATCGTGCTGGCGGCCACGCTGTCGGCGGTGGGCAACGTGCCGGTGGCGGGCCTGGCGCTGATCCTCGGCATCGACCGCTTCATGTCGGAAGCGCGCGCGCTGACCAACCTGATCGGCAACGGCGTGGCGACCGTGGTCGTCGCGAAGTGGACCAAGGACCTGGACACCAGCCGCATGCAACGGATGCTGGACCAGGAGTCCGACGCGATCGCCGAGGAGCCCGAGCAGGTGCTCGACGCGACCGAGGTCCAGATGCCCGCCCGCGCCGCGCAGTGATGCGGCTGCCGATGCCGACGCTGCCTTCGTTGACAGGAGCCGCCGCATGAACAGCAGCGCCACCAAGCACCGCATCGTCGTCGTCGGCGGCGGTGCCGGCGGCCTCGAGCTGGCCACCCGCCTGGGCGACACGCTGGGCCGGCGCGGCCGCGCCGAGGTCACGCTGATCGACAAGAACCGCACCCATGTCTGGAAGCCCAAGCTGCACGAGATCGCCGCCGGCAGCATGGACTTGAGCGCGCACGAGGTGGACTACCTGGCGCAGGCGCACTGGCATCACTTCCGCTTCCGCATCGGCGAAATGATTGCGCTGGACCGGCAGCGGCGCGAGGTGCGCGTGGCTCCCTACCGGGATGCCGAGGGGCGCGAGGTCACGCCCGATCGTGTGTTCGGTTATGACACGCTGGTGCTGGCGCTGGGCAGCCAGAGCAACGACTTCGGCACGCCGGGCGTCGGCGAGCACGCGCTGAAGCTCGAATCGAAGGCCGATGCGCAGCGCTTCCATGCCCGCATGGTCAATGCCTGCATCCGCGCGCATGCCCAGGGCACGCCGCTGCGGCCCGAGCAGCTGCACGTGGCCATCATCGGCGCCGGCGCCACCGGCGTGGAGCTGGCCGCCGAACTGCACCGCACGACGCGCGAGGTGGTGGCCTACGGGCTGGACCGCGTCGATGCCGACAAGGACATCCAGGTCAACCTGATCGAAGCGGCCGACCGGGTGCTGCCGGCACTGCCGCCGCGTCTGTCGCAGGCCACCGAGGACCTGCTGCGCAAGCTGGGCGTGCAGGTGCACACGAACGCCAAGGTGGCCGCGGTGCGCTCCGATGGCGTGCAGCTGTCGGATGGGCGCGTGCTGCCGGCCGAACTGGTGGTGTGGGCCGCGGGCGTCAAGGCCGCCGACTTCCTGAAGGACATCGCCGGGCTGGAGACCAACCGCAGCAACCAGCTGCTCGTCAAGCCGAGCCTGCAGACCACGCGCGACGACGACATCTTCGTCATCGGCGACTGCGCGGCCTGCGCCTGGCCGCAGGCCAACGGCGGCAAGGGTGGTTTCGTGCCCCCGCGCGCGCAGGCGGCGCACCAGCAGGCCACGCACGTGGCCGCGCAAATCAAGCGTCGCCTGGCCAACAAGCCCATGAAGCCGTACCGATACCGCGACTTCGGCTCGCTGGTCTCGCTGGGCGAATTCAGCACCGTGGGCAACATGATGGGCGGGCTGATCGGTGGCAGCCTGATGATCGAGGGCGCCTTCGCGCGGCTGATGTACGTGTCGCTCTACAAGATGCACGAGCTCGCGCTGCACGGCTTTCCGAAGATGGCGCTGGACACGCTGGCGCGCCTGATCACGCGGCGCACCGAGCCGCACGTCAAGCTGCATTGAAGGGGGCGCCGAGATGCGACATCAGCCGCTTGAAGGATCAGGCCAGCAGGGAGCGCGTGCTGGGGTTGGGAATGCCGGCACCGAGCGCGCCAAGGCCACTGGGTGCCCGGCTCCGCTCATGTCCCCCGGGCCGTACGGCGCTGATATGCCCAGGCTGGATCCCGGCCGGCCCTCCTCCTTGACTTCGCTACGCCGGGCACCCAGCGCCCTTGGCTCTAGAGACACCGTGGCATGCGACGGCCCGGGGGACATGAGCGGAACAGAGCGCCCCGTCGGCCTGATCTTGCGCGGTGGCACGCATGCGACGGCGAACGCCCACGCTCGTTTCATGCGTCAAGTCACGCGAAGCGCAGTGGAGTAACCGACATGACCGCCCCGCCGAATCCCTTCGATCCGAGCACCTGGCTGAGTCTGTGGACCAGCGCGCTGAACCCTGCAGCGCACGCGCCCACGGACCGCCGCTTCGCCGCCGATGCGTGGCAGAAGGACCCGCGTTTCGCACCGCTGGCCCAGGGCTACCTGCAATTGAGCAGCTGGATGAACCAGGCGCTGGCCGCCGCGCCGCTGGACGAGCGCAGCAAGGCGCAATGGGCGTTTGCGATGCGCCAGGTGGTCGATGCGATGAGCCCGGCCAATGCCCTGGCCACCAACCCCGAGGCGCTGCAGACGGCGTTGGACAGCAGCGGCGCGAGCCTGGTCGAAGGCGCGCGGCTGTTCCTGGCAGACATGAGCCGCGGCCGCATCGCGATGTCGGACGACCAGGCCTTCGAGGTCGGCCGCAACCTGGCCACCACGCCGGGCAGCGTGGTGTTCGAGAACGCGCTGATGCAGTTGATCCAGTACGCACCGGCGACCGCGCAGGTGCATGAACGTCCGCTGCTGATCGTGCCGCCGTGCATCAACAAGTTCTACATCCTCGACCTGCAGCCCGAGAACTCCTTCGTCGCCCATGCCGTGGCGCAGGGCCACACCGTGTTCCTGGTGTCGTGGCGCAATGTCGGGCCCGAACAGGGCCAGCTGGGCTGGGACGACTACCTCGAGCAGGGCGTTCTGCAGGCCTTGACGGTAGCGGCCCGCATCAGTCGCGCAGACCGCATCAACACGCTCGGCTTCTGCATCGGCGGCACCTTGCTGGCCAGCGCGCTGGCGGTGGCCGCCGCGCGCGGCGAGCAGCCCGCGGCCAGCCTGACCTTGCTGACGACGATGCTCGACTTCTCGGACACCGGCGAGCTCGGCCTGATGGTCGACGAGGGGCTGGTGGCCGCGCGTGAAGCCAGCATCGGCCAGGGCGGGCTGTTGCGCGGGCGTGAGCTGGCGCAGGTCTTCGCCGCGCTGCGTGCCAACGACCTGATCTGGCCCTACGTCGTCAACGGCTACCTGAAGGGCCAGGCGCCGGCGGCTTTCGACCTGCTGTTCTGGAACGGCGACGACACCAACCTGCCGGGCCCGATGTACTGCTGGTACCTGCGCCAGACCTACCTCGAGAACAAGCTGCGCGAATCCGGCGGCACGGTGCAGTGCGGCGTGCCGGTGGACTTGTCGCTGATCGACGTACCGGCTTTCGTCTATGCCTCGCGCGAGGACCACATCGTGCCCTGGCAGACGGCCTATGCCAGCACGCAACTGCTCGGCGGCGACACGTGCTTCGTGCTCGGCGCCAGCGGCCACATCGCCGGCGTGATCAACCCGCCGGCCAAGCGCAAGCGCCACCACTGGACCGGCGCGCTGCAGCCCGAGGCATCGGACTGGCTGGATGGCGCGCAACAGGTCGACGGCAGCTGGTGGCCGGCCTGGATCGACTGGCTGCGCGCGCACGCCGGCGCTTTGGTCGCCGCGCCGCGCCAGGCCGGCCACCGCGATTTCCCCGTCATCGAAGCTGCCCCCGGGCGCTACGTCAAGACCGCGGCCGCCTGAACGCCGCTTCCAAGTTCCCAACCCCGAAGGAGAATGACATGACCGACATCGTGATCGTCGCCGCGCAACGCACCGCGGTGGGCAAGTTCGGCGGCACGCTGGCCCGCACCGCCGCGCCGGAGCTCGGCGCGCACGTCGTCAAGGGGCTGCTCGCCAAGGCCGGCGTGCCCGCCGACGCCGTCTCCGAAGTGATCATGGGCCAGGTGCTGGCCGCGGGCTCGGGCCAGAACCCGGCGCGCCAGACGGTGATCAAAGCCGGGCTGCCGCAATCGGTGCCCGCGCTGACGATCAACAAGGTCTGCGGCTCGGGCCTGAAGGCGGTGATGCTGGCCGCGCAGGCGGTGAAGTGCGGCGACGCCGAGATCGTGGTCGCGGGCGGCCAGGAGAACATGAGCGCGTCGCCGCACGTGCTGCTGAACTCGCGCGAAGGCAACCGCATGGGCGAGTGGAAGCTGATCGATTCGATGATCACCGACGGCCTGTGGGACGTCTACAACCAGATCCACATGGGCACCACGGCCGAGAACGTGGCGAAGAAGTACGGCATCGGCCGCGAGGCGCAGGACGCGTTGGCGCTGGCCTCACAGCAGAAGGCCGCGGCGGCACAGGACGCCGGCCGCTTCAATGACGAGATATTGCCGCTCAGCATCGCGCAGAAGAAGGGCGACCCGATCGTCTTCGCGGCCGACGAGTTCATCAACCGCAAGACCGGCGCCGACGCCCTCGCCGGCCTCCGGCCGGCCTTCGACAAGAGCGGCAGCGTGACGGCCGGCAATGCCTCGGGCCTCAACGACGGCGCGGCGGCGGTGCTGGTGATGTCGGCGCAACGCGCCGCGGCGCTGGGCCTGAAGCCGCTGGCGGTGATCCGCGGTTATGCCAGCGCCGGGCTGGACCCGTCGATCATGGGCATGGGCCCGGTGCCGGCCTCGCGCCTGTGCCTGCAGAAGGCCGGCTGGACGGCGCAGGACCTGGACCTCATGGAGATCAACGAGGCCTTCGCGGCGCAGGCCTGCGCGGTGAACCAGGAGATGGGCTGGGACACCAGCAAGATCAACGTCAACGGCGGCGCCATCGCCATCGGCCACCCGATCGGCGCATCGGGCTGCCGCGTGCTCGTCACGCTGCTGCACGAGATGCGCCGCCGCAAGGCGAACAAGGGCCTGGCCTCGCTGTGCATCGGCGGCGGCATGGGCGTGGCGCTCGCGGTCGAGCGCGCGTGATCACCCACCCCCGTAACGGCCTTCGGCCGCCCCCCCTCAAGGGGGCAACACCAGCGGCCCGGCAGAGCCGGTTCCGCGGTGTTCACTTGGTTCAAGGCATCCAACTTTTCACTCGAACGGAGTAGAGCAATGAGCAAACAACGTGTGGTGCTGGTCACCGGTGGCATGGGCGGCCTGGGCGAGACCATCTCGACCAAGATGGTCGATGCCGGCTACAAGCTGGCGGTGACGTATTCGCCCGGCAACAAGACCCATGGTGAGTGGCTGCAGCAGATGAAGGCCCGCGGCTACGACATCCTGGCCGTGCCCTGCGACGTGGCGGACTTCGATTCCTGCGCCGAGGCGGTGGCCGTGGTGCAGCAGAAGCTGGGCGCCATCGACGTGCTGGTCAACAACGCAGGCATCACGCGTGACATGACCTTCAAGAAGATGGACAAGGTCAACTGGGACGCGGTGCTGCGCACCAACCTCGACAGCCTGTTCAACATGAGCAAGCAGGTCGCCGACGCGATGGCCGAGCGCGGCTGGGGCCGCATCATCAACGTCTCGTCGGTCAACGGCTCCAAGGGCGCCTTCGGCCAGACCAACTACTCGGCGGCCAAGGCCGGCGTGCACGGCTTCACGAAGGCGCTGGCGCTGGAAGTGGCCAGGAAGGGCGTCACCGTCAACACGATCTCGCCGGGCTACATCGGCACCAAGATGGTCACGGCGATCCCGAAGGACGTGCTGGACAGCAAGATCCTGCCGCACATCCCGGTCGGCCGCCTGGGCAAGCCCGAGGAAGTGGCCGGCCTGATCATCTACCTGGCTTCGGAAGAAGCCGCCTTCGTGACGGGCGCCAACATCGCCATCAACGGCGGCCAGCACATGCAATGAGGCCGCAGCCATGATCAAACACGGCATCGATCAGGACGCGCTGATCACCCGCTTCTCGCAGGCCGGCGCCCGGCAGGGCGAAGCCTTGCGCAAGGCCGTCAACGAGGCCACGCTGAAGGCCTTGCAGGGCCGCGAGCTGACGCTGGCCAACATCAGGCAGGTGCTGGGCACGGTGGCCAAGGCGGCCTCGGCCGGTGCCGCCGGCAGCACGCTGCCGCAGGCCGACATCGAGGGCCTGCTGGCCAAGGCCTTCGCCGGCATGGATGCAGCGCTGGCGCAGGCGGTGCAGGCGCATCGCAAGGCCTTGCAGCAGCTGGTCGACCAGGGCGCGAGCCTGCGCGAGACCCAGCTGAAGAAGGCGGTGGCCGACATCGAGAAGATGGAGGACAGCCTGTTCGCCGCGGTGCGCAAGGCCGCGGCCGGCGCCGGGCCATCGCTCGAAGGGCCATGGGCCGGTGTGCTGCAGTCGATGCAGGGCAAGGGCACCGGCACCGGCGCGTTGGCCAGCGCCACCGTCGAGCAGCTGATGGACGGTGCGCAGCAGAGCCTGAAGGACGGGCGCGCGCTGGGCCTGCGGGCCTCGCAGGCCATGCTCGACGGCTACAGCGCGCTCGTCAGCGGTGTGCTGATCGGCTTGTCCGACGCGCTGCAGCCCGCCGGCGCTGCAGCAGCCCCGGGCCGTTCGCGCAAGGCCTGACATCGCAGCCGCGCGGCCGGCAGCGGCCGCGCAGAGAGCCCATCGATGGACGCCCTGATCCTGGCACGCGTGCAGTTCGCGGCCAACATCACCTTCCACATCCTGTTCCCGACGATCAGCATCGGCCTGGGCTGGGTGCTGCTGTTCTTCCGCTGGCGCTGGCTGCGCACGCGGCGCGGCGGCGATGCATTGCAGGCCCAGGGCTGGCTCGATGCCTACCGCTTCTGGACCAAGGTGTTCGCGCTGACCTTCGCGCTCGGCGTGGTCAGCGGCATCACGATGAGCTTCCAGTTCGGCACCAACTGGCCGGGCTTCATGGAGCGCGTGGGCAACATCGCCGGCCCGCTGCTGGGCTACGAGGTGCTGACGGCGTTCTTCCTCGAGGCCGGGTTCCTCGGCGTGATGCTGTTCGGCCACGGCAAGGTCAGCGAACGGGTGCACCTGCTGTCGACCTTCTTCGTCGCCTTCGGCACGACGCTGAGCGCGTTCTGGATCCTGGCGTTGAACTCGTGGATGCAGACGCCCGCCGGCCACGAGGTCATCGACGGCGTCTACCACGTGAAGAGCTGGTTCGACGTGATCTTCAATCCGTCGTTTCCGTACCGCTTCAGCCACATGGTGCTGGCCTCGGCGCTGACCTGCGCCTTCCTGCTGGCGGGCTTGTCGGCGTGGCAGGTGCTCTCGGGCGTCGGCCAGCGCTCGGCGCCCCGCGTGATGCGCGCCGGCCTGACGCTGGCGGCCGTGCTGGTGCCGCTGCAGATCGTCGTCGGCGACCTGCATGGGCTGAACACGCTGAAGCACCAGCCGGCCAAGATCGCCGCGATGGAAGGCGTGTGGCAGACCGAGCGCGGCGCACCGCTGCTGCTGTTCGCGATCCCCGATGCGGCGCAGCGCCGCAACCACTTCGAGATCGCGGTGCCGAACGGCGCGAGCCTGATCCTCACGCACCGCGCCGATGGCGAGATCCGCGGCATGAACGACTTCCCCGGCGCGCACCCGCCGCCGCTGCCGGTGTTCTTCGCCTTCCGCATCATGGTCGGCACCGGGCTGGCGATGCTCGGAACCAGCTGGCTGGGCTGGTGGCTGTACCGGCGCGCCGCGTGGCAGCCGGCGCGTCTGCCCCGGGCGCTGCTGTGGCTCTTCGCCGGCATGGCGTTCTCGGGCTGGGTTGCCACGGTGGCGGGCTGGTACGTCACCGAGATCGGCCGCCAGCCCTACATCGTGCACGGCCTGGTGCTCACGGCCGACGTGGTCTCGACCGTGCCGCCGTCGATGATCGGGCTGAGCCTGGCGCTGTATGTCGCGCTGTACCTGGGCCTGATCGTCGCCTACCTGTCGGTGCTGAAGTACATGGCCGAGAAACCCGAGGAGGTGCTGCAGCGCGAGGCGGTGGAACGGGCCGTGACGCCCGCCGGCGCGATCACCGCGCCGCTGGTCGAGGAGCGGGTGGGATGAGCGCCATGAGCTTCGACGACGCGCTGCCGGTGATCTTCATGGCGCTGATGGGCGCCTCGATGCTGATCTACGTGGTCAGCGACGGCTACGACCTGGGCGTGGGCATGCTGATGCACCGCGCCACCGATGCCGAGAAGGACATCCTGGTCGCCTCCATCGGCCCGTTCTGGGACGCCAACGAGACCTGGCTGGTGCTGGGCATCGGCATCCTGCTGGTGGCCTTCCCGAAGGCGCATGGCCTGGTGCTGGGGGAGCTGTACCTGCCGGTCGTATTGATGTTGATCGGGCTGACCCTGCGCGGCGCGGCGTTCGACTTCCGCGTCAAGGCCAAGGACACGCACAAGCGCACCTGGGACCGGCTGTTCTTCGCCGGCTCGACGCTGGCCTCGGTGGCGCAGGGCTGGATGCTCGGGCGCTACGTCAGCGGCTTCGGCACCGGCTGGAACTACCCGCTGTTCGCTGCGGCGATCGCGCTGGCGCTGCCGATGGCCTACGTGCTGATGGGCGCCACCTGGCTGGTCATGAAGACCGACGGCGAGCTGCAGCAGAAGGCGGTGCACTGGGCGCGCATCGCCTGGGCGCCGATGGTCGGCGGGCTGGTGCTGATCTCGATGGCCACGCCCTGGGTCAGCGCGACCGTGCGCGAGCGCTGGTTCACGCTGCCCGAGATCATCGCGTTGATGGCGATCCCGCTGACGGCGCTGCTCGCGCTGCTGGCGGTGCGCGGCCTGCTGCACACGCGCTTCGTGCGCGGGCCGCTGTGCTGGATGCCGTTCGTGCTGCTGGTGGTGGTGTTCCTGCTCGGCTTCCTGGGCCTGGCCTACAGCCTCTACCCCTTCGTGGTGATCGATCGCATGACGATCTGGCAGGCGGCCAGCAGCCCGGCGGCGCTGAAGGTGATCCTGGTCGGCGTGCTGATCGCGGTGCCGGCGATCGCCGGCTACACGATCTTTTCGTACCGGGTGTTCCGCGGCAAGACGAGCGAGCTGAAGTACGCCTGACCCTTCATCCACCCACGCGCCGCCGTGTCCGGCGCACGGAGACAACGATGGACTTTCGCGCCTGTGTTCGTCATTGGCCCCTGGTCGGGCCCCTGGTGGTCGGTTTGCTGGTGATGGGCTCGGCCGTGGCCCAGCCCCGGGCGGCCCCGGCCGTCGCACCCTTCACCGGGACGCTGCAGAAGATCCACGAAACCGGCGTCATCCGCCTCGGGCACCGCGAGAACTCTCCGCCGTTCGCGTTCCTCGATGCCCAGCGCCGACCCATCGGCTACTCGCTCGACCTGTGCGACGTCGTCGTCGAACAGGTGGGCGAACTGCTTCGCCAGGTGCCGCGCGTCGAATACGTGCCGGTGAGCCCGAGCAATCGCTTCGAGCTCGTCAAGTCGGGTGCCGTGGACCTGGAATGCGGCTCGACGACGGCCAGCGCGGAGCGGCGCACGGCCTTCGACTTCTCGCCCGCCATCTTCATCACCGGCACCAAGCTGCTGGTCAAGCGCGGCAGCGGCATCCGTTCGCTGCGCGACCTGCAGGGCAGGACCGTCGTGCTCACCAGCGGCACCGTGCACGCCGACACCGTGCCGCGGCTGGCGCAGCGCCAGAAGGTGGCCATCCAGTTCGTGTTCGCGCCGGACCACGACGCGTCCTTCAAGATGCTGGCCGAAGGCAAGGCGGACGCCTTCGCGAACGACGACATCCAGCTCTACGGCGCGATCGCGCTGCGCAATGCCGCCAGCGACTACCGCGTGGTGGGGGACTTCCTCACGTACGCGGACTACGCGCTGATGTTCCGCCGCGGCGATGCCGAGTTCGCCGAGGTGATCAACCAGGCCTTCGAGCGCATGGCACGCACCGGCGAGACCCGCGCGATCTATCGCCGCTGGTTCCAGCAGCGCCTGCCCGACGGTGGGAATCTCAACCTGCCGATGAGCCCGCATCTGGAACACGTGTTCAAGCTGCAGCCGCTCTCGAGCGACTGAGCGCATAGTGCTCTTACGGATGCCAGCGGCCCCCGCCCTGTGCGATACCCGTCCGATGACCTCAACGGCACGGGATGCCCGGGCAATATCAAAGCGCCGCTGGCGCGGGCTGCCGCGCTGGTGCGCCGCGCTCGGCGCGGTGCTGCTGGCCGCCTGGATCGGCCACCAGGTGGCGCTGCAGTCGGGCTTGTCGCGCCTGCGCGAAGCAGCAGCGCACCGGCTCGACATGCTGGCCACCGGGTTGGAAGCCGACCTGTCGCGCTTCGACTACCTGCCGGCGCTGCTGGAGATAACGCCGATCATCCCCGCATTGCTGGACGCCCCGGCCGACCCCGCGCTGCGCGAAGCCGCCAACCGCACGCTGAACAGCGTCGGCGCCACTGTCGGCGCCGAGATGCTGTACGTGCTGGATGCAGGTGGCACCTCGCTGGCCGCATCCGACTGGCAGGACAGCGGCACCACGATCGGCCAGGACCTCTCGTTCCGGCCCTACGTGGTCGATGCCATCCGCCAAGGGCGCGGCCGCTTCTACGGCGTGGGCATCACCAGCCGCCGGCCCGGCTACTACCTGTCGTATGCGCTGCGGCGCGGCGAGCGGCTGCGCGGCGTGGCGGCCGTCAAGGTCAACATCGAGGACGCCGAGCGCGCGTGGCGCAACCTGCCCGGCGACGTGATGCTGATCGATGAGCGCGGCGTGGTGATCCTGTCGACGCGCGAGGACCTGAAGTACCGGCCGGTGGCGCCGCTGGAAGCCGGCCAGCGCGCCGAAGTGCAGCGTTCGCGGCCCTACGGCGAAGCCAGCCTGACGCCGCTGGACTGGACCGCGCTCGAAGCGCCGGCCGCGAACGTGCAACAGGTGGCGCTGGACCGACGGCCGCACCTCGCCTCGACGCGCGCGTTGCAGCGCACGCCGTGGCGCGTGGTGGCGCTGGACGATCTGGCGCCGGTGCATGCGATGGCGCGCTACGCCGCCGTCACCGCCAGCCTGGCGATGGCCGTGCTGGTGCTGGCCGGCGTCACGCTGTGGCAGCGCCAGCGCGCCGTGCGCCAGAAGCTGGCCAGCCAGGCCGCGCTGCAGGCGGCGCACGACAGCCTGGAAGCCACCGTCGTCGCGCGCACGGCCGAGCTGCGCGCGACGCAGGCCGACCTGGTCCACGCCGGCAAGCTGGCCGCGCTGGGGCAGATGTCGGCCGGCATGGTGCACGAGCTGAACCAGCCGCTGACGGCGATGCGCACGCTGTCCGAGAACGCGGGCATCCTGCTCGACCAGGACCGTCGCGACGACGTGCACGGCAACCTGCGCCGCATCGCCGGTCTGGTGGACCGCCTGGCCCGGCTGACGTCGCAGCTGCGGACCTTCGCGCACAAGAGCGAAGCGCCGCCGGCGGCCGTTCCGCTGGCGCGCTGCATCGCCGACGCGCAGGCCCTCGTCGGCGCGGAGCTGAAGGCGCGTGACATCGCCTTCGACAGCGACGTGCAACCGACCGCGCTTCAGGTGCTGGCGGACGAGGCCACGATGAGCAGCCTGCTCGTCAACCTCTTCCGCAATGCCATCGATGCGATGCAGGACGCGCCGAAGCGCCGGCTCGAGGTGTTCGCGCGCGGCGCCGGCGACCGCGTGGTGCTGACCGTCAGCGACAGCGGCCCCGGCATCCGCGCCGACATCCTGGCACGACTCTTCGAGCCCTTCGTCACCAGCAAACCGGCCGGGGCGGGGCTGGGTCTGGGGCTCGTGATCTCGGCCCAGCTGGTGCGTGCTGCAGGCGGCACGCTGCGCGCGGCCAATCGTCCCGACGGTGGGGCCTGTTTCACCGTCGAGCTGCCCGGTGGCGTCCCCGAGGAGTGAATCGAACGTGAGCGAAGCGCCATCCATCCGGGTCCTGCTGGTCGAGGACGACGAAGACGTGCAGGTCGGCATCACGCAGGCGCTGACGCTGGCCGGCTTCGAGGTCGAGGCCTGCGGCAGCGTCGAACGCGCGCGTACGCACATCAGCTTCGGCGCGCCGTTGATCGTGGTCTGCGACGTTCGGCTGCCGGGCCTGAGCGGCGCCGAGTGGTTGCCCGAGATTCGCAAGATCGACGCCGAGCTGCCGGTGGTGCTGGTCACCGGCCACGGCCACATCGCGATGGCGGTGCAGGCCATGCGGGAGGGCGCCTACGACTTCATCGAGAAACCCTTCACGTCGGAGCGCCTGCTGGCGGTGGTGCGGCATGCCGTCGAGCGACGTCAGTTGTCGCTGCAGGTGCGCACGCTGCGTGATGCGCTGGAGAACTGGCACGGCATCCAGGCGGTGCTGATCGGTCGCTCGGCGCAGATGCAGCGGGTGCGCCGCATGGTGATGACGCTGGCCGAGACGGCCGCCGACGTGCTGATCTACGGCGAGACCGGCACCGGCAAGGAGCTGGTCGCGCGCTGCCTGCACGACCACAGCGAACGCCGGCGCCATCACTTCGTGCCGCTCAATTGCGGCGGCTTGCCCGAAACCCTTGCCGACAGCGAGCTCTTCGGCCATGAAGTCGGGGCCTTCACCAGCGCCAACAAGCAGCGCGTCGGCAAGCTCGAATATGCGAACGGCGGCACGCTGTTTCTCGACGAGATCGAGAGCATGCCGATGGCCGTGCAGATCAAGTTCCTGCGGGCGCTGCAGGAGCGCAGCATCGAGCGTGTCGGATCGAACAAGGCCATTCCGATCGACTGCCGCGTGGTGGCCGCCAGCAAGGACGATCTGAAGGCGCTGAGCGACCAGCAGAAGTTCCGGGCCGACCTGTACTACCGCATCGGCGTGGCCTTCATCGAGCTGCCGCCGCTGCGCGAGCGGCGCGAAGACATTCCGCTGCTCTTCGAGCATTTCACGCTGCTGGCGGCCAGCCGCTACGAACGCGCAGCGCCGCTGCTCAGCAGCGCGCAGCTGGCCGAGCTGACCGCCTACGCCTGGCCCGGCAACGTGCGCGAACTGCGCAACGTGGCCGATCGATTCGTGCTCGGCCTGCTGGGCGACCGGCTGACGCTGGCGCGCGGCGCCGCAGAAGGCACCCCCGGCCTGCCCCTGGGGCTGCCGCAGCAGGTGGAACACTTCGAGCGCTCGGTGATCGTCGAGGAACTGCGGCGGCACAAGGGCGATCAGCCCGCCACCGCCACGGCGTTGGGCATCGCGCGGCAGACGCTGCATGACAAGCTGCGGCGCTTCGGCATTGCGGCCGAGGAGTTCAGGAGCTGATCCGGTCGCTTCGGGAGGCCATTCGCTCCGGTGCGGCTCAGCGGGCACTGGCGCCCGGCGCTTCGCGTTGCAGGGCCCGGCGGTGATGCTCGGCCAACAGGGTGCGCAGTTCCTCGGCGTACTCCGGCCGCGCGAAATAGGCTCCGACCTCCTGGATGCGTCCGGCCAGCGGCGAACGCTTGGATACGGAGAGCCACAAGTCACCGACGAGCGCAGGGTGCTCCAGCGGCAGCACCCGGCCGGCCAAGCCCGCGCGTTCGATCTCGATCAGCCCAGCTTCCCAGCCGAAGGGCACGATGTCCAGGCGGCCGAGCGTCAACATGCGCAGCGCCTGTTGCACGACACTGACGCGGCTGACTTGCGTCTCGCGTTCCAGGAACGCGTCGAAGTCCGGCCCCATGCTGACCCCCAGGACCAGGCCGGTGCGGGAACCGGCCAGCGCTTGCCAGGGCTGCGCCCGCAGGCTGGAGACCTTGTCGGCAGGCACGAACACGGCGATCCGGTTCTGCGCCATGCGCGGCTCCGAAAAGACGGCGTAGCGTTCGCGCTCAGGGTTGCGGAAGGCGCAGATGTTCACGTCGACGTCGCCGGAGGCCACCATCTCCTGACAGCGCTTCCAGGGCCCGACGAAACCCAGGTCGACTCGGTAGCCCAGGCGTTCGATCGCACGCCGTGCCACGTCGGCACAGACACCCACGATGTGCGCATCCTGCTGCCAATTCCAGGGCGGGTAGTCGTGATGACCACAAGCGCGAACCACGGGGCGGTCGGCCGCGGCCGCCAATGAGGGCAGCAGCGCCGCGCCGGCGCACAAGGCCATGCGCACCAACGCCGATCCGAACGCCGACGGCGCGACGTGCCAAGCAGGGGCGAAGCGCACTCCGGTCATGTCGATCCATGCGCGCATTCCACTGTCCTTCACCCCGCCGCCATGGCGGTGATTTGTCATGGTGATCCGCCGCCCGACGGACGTCAACGCCGACTCGCCGACTACACCCGACCCTCCGCGAGCTGGGGTGCACCCGAGCCCAATGTGGCCCGACCGCGCCACTCGAGGTGGACCATTCCCGAGTTGCTGTCGAGAGCACACCCTGCATGTCGCCGACGGCATCTGACGCGTCGAAGCCGCGCCCCCCGAAAGACGCCCATCGAACTGCTTGTCGGCCGGAATTGGTATGCAGACAGCGGTACATCAGGCCAGCCAGCCGAACGCTTCACGCTGGCGGCTGATGGCGCCGAGCGCCTGTCGAAGTAACTGGGAACCACGCATCTCGATCCAGTCTCGTGAAGCTCACGAAACACGTTCCAGCCTGCGGCAAGCCGTCGAGCCGGGCGAAGCCGCGGGCGTCTAGCTGGCCACTTCGCTGCTCGCCGCTGGGCAGGCGAACCGCGAACGGTTCTGCAGGAATCGGCCGGTCGTCCTCGCCGATCAACTCGATCTCGATCCAATGTGCTGGTTGGGCAAGAGGAACGGTCGCTGCGGCGGACGGTTCCGTAGCGGCCGGCGGAGTGCCGCGAAGCATCGAGGGCGAGACGGCCAGCTCGCGCGTGTGACGCGCCCAACCTGTCGCTTCCGCATGGGCCATCGGGCGCTGGCGCAGTTCCCAAAGCCGCAGTTCGCCCGAGCCCAGCATGTGCTCGACCTGCTCGAACACCTGTTCGTCGCTGCGCCGCCAGAGATCAAGCCAGATGTCATCGAGCAGCGGCCGCAGTCGAGCAGCCCCACAAGCGCGCAACCAGCGCCGCACATTTCCCCGCACGCGTTCCGGCGCCAGCGCAACTCGCTCGACCGAGTGCCCGAACTGGCTGCCATCGGCATCCGGCGATGCCGGGCGAAGCTCGACCGTGGCCACATCCGCCATGAACTGCACCGACCACATCGCCATCCTCCTGATACCGGTCCCGGCCTCCAGCGACTCCGTCACGCAACAGCTGCTTCCGATGCCACTTTAGGCGCCCCCGCCCCAGGCGCTCATACGCGATGGAATTTGTCACTCGCCTGCGCGCGAAGCGCCGCGCATGGCGCAGACTGGCTGCCCGCTGACTTGGCCGGTTATGCCAGCCGCAGCGTCGATCAGGGAGATGAGCACGATGGCACGCCAGCACGTGGTGCAAGCGGGTGACTGCATCGCCAGCATCGGTTTCCTTCACGGCTTCCTGCCGGACACGATCTGGAACGATGCGGCCAATGGCTCGCTGCGCGCACAGCGCCGCGACGGCAACGTGCTGGCGCCCGGCGACGTCGTGACCGTCCCGGACCCGCATCCGAAGCATTGCGCCTGCGCAACGGACCGCCGTCATGTCTTTCGCCGGCGCGGCGTACCGGAGCTGCTGCGCCTGCAGTTCCTGCGCGGGGGCCGGCCGCGCGTCGGCCTGGCCTACGAACTGTGGGTGGACGGCCAGCTCAGCACGGGCACGACCGACGACGAGGGCCGCATCGTCGTACACATTCCGCCGGCGGCGCGCGAGGCCACGCTGATGCTGGGCGCGCATGAACGGTTCCGGCTGCAGCTCGGGGGCCTCGAGCCCTCCGAAGAGGCGAGTGGCGCGCGGCGCCGCCTCGTGAACCTGGGGCTGCTGGACAGCGAAGACTCCGGCACGGAAGGCTTCGCCAGGGCGCTGCGGCGCTTTCAGCGCCGACACGGCCTCGCCATCACCGGATCGCTCGACGAAGCGACCGGCCATGCGTTACGGGACGTGCATGGCGCGTAGCCTTCTGCCGGGGCCGCTGCGGTCGGAGCCGCAGACGCTCGAGCCGCTGCACACCGCCGTGGCACGCGGGGCAAAGTGGCCATCACCGCGGCGCCCTCGGCAGGAATCAGTGTGGGTGCTCAGCGCGGCGCAGCCAATGGGCGGCTTCGGCGGACTCGAACCGACTTCGAACGAGGACAGCAAGATCAACGTCTTCGAACAGCACGACGTCCACCTCGCGTTCCTGTACCAGGATGAGTCTCCTCGTGGAACGCCAGGACCTTGGCTCTTGCGCCTCGAAGCCTTGGAGGCGGAGTGGTTCGCCGCCGTCTGGCAGGTGCTCAAGACGCAGTTCGGCGGCGATGCGCTGCAGACCACGCTGGCGGCAGCGCTCGGCGGCCAGTCGATCCAGGCCGGCCACCCCCAGCTTCCACCGGACGTGCGGCGGCGGCTGTTCGAACTGCACCTGCGCTACATGACCCGCACCATGCTGGCTGGCGATCCGGCCCCGGTCGGGCTGATCGAGCTGCTGGCGGGCGACGCGTTCATCGACCGCGATGCCCTGCGTGAGGGCGACTGGTTCGTCGTGGAGTTCATTGCCGGCCCGCCGTTGGACCCGCTGCGTCAGCCGGAGGATGAGGGCGAACTCACGTACGCGCCCCTGGGCCTGACCCGCGCGCAGGACGGCCCACCGCGGCTGTGCGACCTGCTGCGCATCGAGCCCTTGGCGCGGCTCGACCCACCCTTGCACGCAATGCTGCAGGCGCTGCACTTCCCTCAGCCTGATCCCGATGCAAAGCCCGGCCACGCTGCGCCGCCAGGGGGAACCCCGGGAGGCGGCGATCCGGTCCTCGCGGTCGACCTGCAGGGCACGCTCTACTGGCACACCGACAGCGGCGTTGTGCCCATCAGCGGCCCGGCCGGGGCCTCGGCCGCAATTCCACCATCCGGCGGTTCGCCACCATTGATGCGCCAGTTCGCACGGGCGAACAAGCGGCGCCGTATCGACGTGGGGGGAGGAGCCGGCTTGCCCGCCGGCGGCGGCGGCGGACCCCCAGTGGGTGGCGCGGGTGGCGCTCCGGTCGGGCTGCCCGCGGTGGGCGGACCACCTGGGGGCGGCCCGGCGGTGGCCGTGGCGCCGCCGCTGAACCCGATGGCGCCGCACCCGGGCGCGTTCCAACCCTTCGTCGGCGCCAACTTGGTCGGCGCTGGCAACAACATCGCGCTGTACGACCGTGCCGGCCGGATCGTGGCCTTTGTCGACTATGGCCTGCCGACGAACGTGAACATCAACACCTATCCGGCGGCGGCGCCCGACCCCTGTGTCTGCGACGACCCCCTGATGGTGCTATCGCACTGGGACTACGACCACTACGCGATGGTGCGGCAGGTGCCTGCCGCATTGAGGCGACGCTGGATCGCACCGCAACAGGTCTTCGGCAGCGTTGCAGGGCGCGAGCTGTATGTGCGCCTCCTGGTCGAAGTGCCCAATGGCGCGGCGCTACAACTGTGGCCGACGCCCGGGGTCGCTGCCGTGCCAAGCCACCTGATGACGCCGTTCGGGTTCGCCGAACGGGCCACCGGCCCGGCTGTCAATGACGATGGCATCGTGATGTACGTGCGGGTGCAGGACGATCCAGCCGCGATTCCGGCCGCCGCCATGCCTCCAGGCTTCGGGGCGCGGGTCGCTCCCGCGGTCGCGGTGCCGCCGGGCATGGTGCCCGGCATGGTGCTGAACACCGCCGTCATCGTGACGCCGCCTGTCGCACCCGGATTCATCGACGGCGAGTGGGTGGACTACATGCTGGCCGGGGTCTTCAACCCGGCGCTGGTGGCGATCGCAGCTGTGGCGGGCGGCGGCCTTGCGCCTCCGGCGGCCGCTCAACCTGCGGGGTTCGGCCAGGTGCTGGTAGCCACCGGCAACATGGCCTTGTGGATTCCGCCCGCCGGGGCGCCTCTGCCCCCGGCCGTGGGCGGCAACTACGTGCCCAGCGTCCCCAGCGCGCTGGGATGGTGGGCGGTCAGCGCGGCCGACTTTGTGGCGCTGGGCGGTTTCATTGTTGATTTCCCGCCGGCTGCCACCGGCGCCCCGCACCAGCACATGATGTGCTTGTCCCCGACGCCGGGCAGCAACTGGCTCCCAGTGGCGGCGGGCCTGCCGGGCGCGCCCGGGGCGCTGCCAGCGCCGGGCGCCCTGGTGGTGCCTGCGGTCGGCCTCGCCGCCGGCGCCGCAATGTGGCAACCCATCTGGGGCGGCGGGGCCGGCGCGTGCTGGGCGATTCCTCTGCAGCCGGTGGCTGCGGCCGCCATTCCTCCGCTTCCCGGTGGGCCAGCGGCGCTGCCGACGACACCCGGCGCCGCCCCGGTGACACCGCAGGAGCGCTATGTCGTGCTGCCGGGCGATGCGGGCTACCACCACCTGCCCGCGCTTGCCGGCTGGCCGGCGGCACTTGCCGCTGCGGGAGGCGCGGCGGCCGCCGGCGCCGTGCCGTTGCACGCGGTGGGTTTGGTCGCCACGCACCACGGCTCTGATAGCTGGATCCCGGCCGCTGGCGCCGCCGCGGCCTTGCAGCACATCCCGCTGGAGCCCGGCATCGCGGGCGTACTGGCCGCCCCCGTCGCAGCAAGCGACAAGATCGTCTACTCGTACGGCACACGCATCGGCGGGCCCCACAACGGCGCGCACTGCTATGCGGTGGGCGGTCCGGGTCATCCGCGACCTGCGGCGTTGGCGGCCTATCAGGCCAATGGCTGGGGCAACGCCCCGGTGCTGCCGGCACCGCCCGTGACGTCCACCTTCCACCGCCTCGACACCGCTCCGCATGACTTCGAAAGTGCGCAGCCCTACGACCCCTTGCCCGTGGCCGTCCCCGCCACGCCTGCACAGGCCAACGCCCAGGGGCATCTGAACGGCAACGTGGCGCTGGGATGGGATGCATTGGCCGGTGGTCCGCTCACAGGCGACCACTTTCCGCCAGCGCATGTCGCGGCGGCCGCGCCCGGCGCCGGAGCCCCGGCACCGCTGCGACGGATCTGCGCCGGCTGCGCGGCTGCGCGCGACTACTTCTTCTGAGCATCCCAACGTCGGAAGCTCAGAAGCGGGCGCTTGCCCTTCTGATTCCGCCAAGCAGCGCCGCGGTCCTGGCCAGGCATGCGCGGCGATGGGGCGCAGGACACATGAACGCGCGTGCAGACAGCGCCGCCTCCGTTCAGCGTTCGTTCACGCAGGCACCGGCAGGATGCGCTCATGACCTACACCGGAGCCTCCATGAAACACCTCGGCCTTGCTTCCCTGCTGGCAACCGCAGCCCTCGGTGTGCACGCCGAGCCGTTCTTCGACCAGGCCCGTGTGCGCGACGTCGAGCCGCAGTACGAGCGCGTGAGCGTTCCGCGGGAGGAGTGCACCCGGCAGTGGGTCAACGAGCGCCAACCTGTCGGACCGCATCGCAACCCTGGCGGCGTCGTGATCGGGGGCATCGCGGGCGCCGTGCTCGGCAACCAGGTCGGCAAGGGCCATGGACGGGAAGCCGCGACGGCCGTGGGTGCGGTCGTGGGCGCACTGGCCGGCGACCGCATCGCCAACCGCGGTGACCGGTGGGAGCAGCACGACGACGTCCCGCGTGAGGTGACGACCTGCCGCACCGTGCACGAGGTCCAGGCCCGCATCGTCGGCTACCAGGTCACCTACGAGTACCGCGGACAGCACTTCACCACGCTGATGCGCGAGAACCCCGGGCCGAACCTGCGGGTGCGCGTCTCCGTTGATCCCGCCTGACACCCGTTTCGACGGTAGTACGATCCTGCCGCACATGAAGTCGCTTCTCGAGCTTGCCTGCGCCCTGCTGATCGTGATGACCACCCCCGCGTGGGCCGACATCGGCCGGGACGAAGCTGCCGCGGCGGCGCAGCGCGTGAGCGCCGGGCGCGTGTTGTCGGTGGAGAAGGTCGAGTCGGAACGCCGGCCGGTGTGGCGGGTGAAGATCCTCACCGCGCAAGGCGAAGTCCGGGTGATCCTGATCGACGCCGTCAGCGGGCGACCGGTGTAGGTGTGCCCGTGCGGCGGCAAGCATGCGCCTGTTGTTGATCGAGGACGATGCCGCGTTGCGGCTCGGGCTCGCGCGCCAGCTCGAAGCAGACGGGCACCGGGTCGATCAGGCGGCAGACGGTGAAGACGGCCTCTTCCAGGCGCGCGAGTATCCGGTCGACCTGGCGATCGTGGACCTGGGACTGCCGAAGCTGAACGGCCTGACGGTGGTGCAGCGCCTGCGGGCGGACGGTCGAACCCTGCCGATCCTCATCCTCACGGCGCGCGGCAACTGGCAGGACAAGGTGGTGGGGCTGGAAGCGGGCGCCGACGACTACCTGGTCAAGCCCTTCGAGTACCCCGAGCTGGCCGCGCGCATCAAGGCCTTGCTGAGGCGTTCACTGAAGGCCACGTCGGACGTGCTGACGCTGGGGCCGATCGCCATCGACTTCGCGGCGCAGGTCGCGCGCCTGAACGGCGAGGCCCTCGACCTGACCGCCTTCGAGTACCGGCTGCTCGAGTACCTGGTGCGCGAGCGGGCGCGGGTGGTGAGCAAGCAGGAACTCTCCGACTACCTCTACCCGCACGACGAGGACCGGGACAGCAACGTGCTGGAGGTGCTGATCGGCCGGCTGCGCCGCAAGCTCGACCCGGACGGCCGCCTGACGCCGATCGAGACGCTGCGCGGGCGGGGTTACCGATTCACCCTCGGATGAGGTTTCACGACTCGATCCGTGCCCGCCTGATCATCGGCGCCACGCTGGTGCTGATCGCCTTCGTGGCGGGGGCCGGGCTCGCCGTGCAGCGCGCGCATGCCGACAGCGTGCGCGCGGCCCGCTTCGCCCAGCTGCGCAGCACCGTGTACCTGTTGCTGGCCGGCGCCGAGGTCGACGCCGGCGGCGCGCTGGTGATGCCCGAGAGCTTCCCCGAGCCCCGACTGTCGTTGCCGGGCTCCGGCCTGTACGCGAGCATCGTCGACGTCGCTCGCGGTGAGGCGTGGCACTCGTCGTCGGTCGTTGGCCTGAACCCGCCCTTCCAGCGCGGCGTGGCCGTGGGTCAGTGGCGGCAGGAAACGCTTGCGGCAGGCGATCGGGCGTACCTTGCCGTCGGCTATGGCGTGAAGTGGGCGGGGCGAACGCAGGCGGCACCGCTGGTGCTGTCGGTGCTGGAGGACAAGGCGGAGCTCGACCGCGAGGTCGGCATCTTCGAGCGCACCTTGTGGACCTGGCTCGGCGGCGCCGCCGTGCTGCTGCTGCTGGCGCAGACCGTGCTGCTGGAATGGGGGCTGTCGCCCCTGCGGCGCATCACGCGGGAGATCCGCCGCATCGAGCATGGCGAGCAGGCCGAGGTGGCGGGACGCTACCCCGCGGAGATCGCCGCGCTGACGGGCAACCTCAACACCCTGATCCGGCAGGAGCGCGTGCGCCAGACGCGCTACAAGGAGGCCCTGAGCTTTCTCGCCCACAGCCTGAAGACGCCGCTGGCCGTGCTGCGCACCGCGGTGCGTGAGCCGGCCCGCCTGGAAGCCGCCGTGAAGGAGCAGGTGGCGCGCATGGACGACATCGTGCAGCACCAGCTCGGCCGGGCGGCGGCCAGCGGCGCGGCTCGCTTCGTGCCCTACCTGCCGCTTGCACCGGTCCTGACCCGCACGCGCGACTCGCTGCAGAAGGTCTATGCCGACAAGGGCCTGGCGTTCTCGGTCGACTGCCCGCCCGAACTCAGCTGGCGGATCGACGAAGGCGATGCCTTCGAGATGTTCGGCAACGTGATGGACAACGCGGCCAAGTGGGCGCGGCACCGGGTCGCCGTGAAGGCCTGGCGCGATGCGGAGGGGTTGAACATCCGCATCGACGACGATGGCCCGGGATTCAGCGATACGCAGTCGGTGCTGCGGCTGCATGTGCGCGGCGACGAGCAGGTGCCCGGCCACGGCGTCGGCCTGGCCGTGGTCAACGACCTGGTGGCCAGCCATGAAGGACAGATGACCCTGACCCGCTCGGACCTGGGCGGTGCGCGGCTCGACATCACCCTCCCGGCCTTCTGACCGATCTGACTTCGGTTCAGCTTCGGTTCATCCACGGGGGCACAACATGGCGCCATGCCAACCCCGATGGAGTCTGCGATGAGCAAGAGCAAGTGGTTCGTCTTCAGCGCGCTGGCGCTGGCAGGCATGCTCGGCGCCGGTGCGGCACGTGCCGGCCACGGGGCCGACGTGCAGTGGTCGGTGACGATCGGCACGCCGGTCTACACCCGGCCGGCGCCGGTGGTCGTGCAGCCCTATCCCGTTTACCGCGTCGCCGCCCCCTTCTACCATGGGCCGTATCACGGGCCTTATCACGGGCCGTACCGCGATCACCGCTTCTACCGCGAGCCGACGCGCTGGGACCATGACGGCGACGGGATCCCGAATCGCCACGACCGCGTGTACAACCCACGCTGGGACGTCGATGGCGACGGCATCCCCAACCGGCGCGACCGGGATCGCGACGGCGACGGCATCCCGAACTGGCACGATCGCCACGACGGCCGCGACTGGCGTCGCTGAGGCCGGGCACCGGTGCGCCCCATGCAGGACGCGTCTGCCGGGCCGACGGCCAGCTTCGGTCTGACGCTCGTGAACGCGCTGCGCCGCGCGTGGCGACGCGCCCGGGCTGCGGGCGCCGTCGAGCCGACGACGCTGCTTTTCCTCGACATCGAGGACGCCGTGGGCGGCGCAAGAATGGGCTGGGGACCGGAGATCGCCGACCTGCACCGGCGCCTGGCGCGTCTGGCGGCGTCGATCGACCGGAGCACCTGCCACGGCGTGCAGCGCAGGGGCACGGTCTTCCGGATGACGTTCGAGACCCGGCGACCGGGGGCGCTGCAGGCCGCGCTCGTGCGCGCGATCGAAACCGAGGCCGCGGCCCCGTTCGTTGAGATCCATGCGCGCAGCGCGGGAGATGCCTCCGCCAGCTTGCTGGCATGGCCGTGATCCGGGTGCGTCGGCGTCTTGCCCGAGCCGTCGGCCACGAGCACGTCGAGCCGCCAGGGACCGATCGGGTCCGCGGGGGGCAGAATCGCCGCGACGATGAAGCTCCCTTCCCGCTCACAACGGTGGTGGCGCCGCGGGCTGCTGCTGCTGGCAATGATCGCCGCGCTGGCCGCCGCGGTGTCGTGGTTCGGCCGCAGCAAGCCGGTCGCGGTGGTGGTGGCCGAGGTCACGCGTGGCAGGGTCGAATCGACCGTCGCCAATACACGCGCCGGCAGCATCGAGGCCTGCCAGCGCACCAGGCTGTCGACCATCAGCGGCGGCCGCATCGAGCTGCTGGCGGTCAAGGAGGGTGACCGCGTCAAGAAGGGCCAACTGCTGATGAAGCTGTGGAACGACGACCAGCAGGCGCAGCAGGCGCTGGCGCAGGCGCAGCTCGAGACCACGCGCCGCCGCGTGGCCGAGGCCTGCACCATGGCCGACGCGGCCGAACGCGAGGCACGGCGCCAGACCACGCTGCGCGAGCAGGGTTTCGTATCGAGCGCGCGTGAGGACGCCGCGCGCAGCGAGGCCGATGCACGCCGCGGCAGCTGTGCCGCCGCGCAGGCCGACGTGCGGCAGGCCCAGGCGCGGGTGGAGGTCACCCGCGTCGAGCAAAGCCGCACGCTGCTGCGGGCGCCGTTTGCCGGCACGGTGGCCAAGATCGTCGGCGAGGTTGGCGAGTACTCCACGCCCTCGCCGCCCGGCGTGCCGACGCCGCCGGCGATCGACCTGATCGACGACACCTGCCTGTACGTCAAGGCGCCACTGGACGAGGTGGACGCGCCGCGCATCCGGCCCGGCCAGGTGGTGCGCATCTCGATCGACGCGCTGCCGCGGCAGAGCTTTCCGGGCCGCGTCAAGCGCATCGCCCCCTTCGTCTCGGCGATCGAGAAGCAGGCGCGCACCGTCGACATCGACGTGAGCTTCGACCAGCGCGAAGCGATCGGTGCGCTCTTGGTGGGCTACAGCGCCGATGTCGAGGTGGTGCTCGAGGTGCGCGAGCAGGTGCTGCGCGTGCCCGCGGCCGCGTTGGGCGAAGGCAACCGTGCGCTGGTGGTCGAGGGCGACCGGCTGGTCGAGCGCCGGCTGAAGACGGGCCTGGCCAACTGGGAGCATGCCGAGGTGCTGGAAGGCCTGGCCGCTGGCGAGCGGGTGGTCACCTCGCTCGAACGCGAAGGCGTCAAGCCCGGCGCGCGCGTGACCGTCGAGGCCGCGCCGGCCAGGGCACGCTGAAGCCGCGCCGAACACGATGGCCCAGGTCGAGCTCGAAGGCATCGCGCGGGTCTTCCACCTCGGCGGCAGCCCGGTGCATGCGCTGCGCGCGCTCGACCTGCGCATCGGCGCCGGCGAGTACGTCGCGGTGATGGGGCCTTCGGGCTCGGGCAAGTCGACGCTGCTCAACGTGCTCGGCCTGCTCGACAGCCCCGACGCCGGCCGCTACCGGCTCGAAGACCGCGATGTGACCACGCTGACGCCCGACGAGCAGGCGCAGGTGCGCAGCCGCCGCATCGGCTTCGTCTTCCAGAGCTTCCACCTGGTGCCGCGGCTGAGCGCCGCCGAGAACATCGCGCTGCCGATGGTGCTGGCCGGCACGCCGGCGCGTGAACGCGCTGCCCGTGTGGCGCAGGCGCTGCAGGACTACGGCCTCGCCGACCGCGCAGCGCACAAGCCCAGCGAGTTGTCGGGCGGCCAGCGCCAGCGCGTGGCGATCGCCCGCGCGACGATCATGCAGCCGGCGCTGATCCTGGCCGACGAGCCCACCGGCAACCTCGACCGCGCCACCGGCGACGAAGTGATGCGCCTGCTCGAAGGGCTCAACGCACGCGGCGTGACCTTGATCGTCGTCACGCACGACGCGCAGATGGGCGCGCGTGCCAGGCGCCGGCTGGCCATGGAAGACGGCGCGATCCGGCACGACAGCGCGGCCGCGGCCGTGGCCAGCACATGAAGCGCGTCGCGCAGGCAGTCACGTGAGCGCGGCGCCTCGATGAAAGCGCGCGACATCCTCGCCTTCGCCGGCAGCGCCGCCGGCGGCAGCCCGCTGCGCACCGCGCTGATGATGGTGGCGATGGCCATCGGCGTCGCCGCCGTGGTGGTGCTCACCGCGCTCGGCGACGGTGCGCGGCGCTACGTGGTCGACCAGTTCTCCTCGATCGGCAGCAACCTGGTGATCGTGCTGCCCGGCCGCTCGCAGACCGGCGGCTTGAGCCCGGCCAGCGCGATCACCAGCACCACGCGCGACCTGACGATCGCCGACGCCCGCGCGCTGGAGCGTGCCGGCGCGGTGCGCCGACTGGCGCCGATCATCGTCGGCCTGTCGGAGGCCAGCACCACCGGCCGGCTGCGCGAGACCGCGGTGCTGGGCACCACCAGCGAGTTCACCGCGGTGCGCCGGCTGCCGCTGGCGCAGGGCCGCTTCCTGCCCGACGACGAATGGAGCCGCGGCTCCTCGGTGGTCGTGCTCGGCGCGGAACTCAAGCGCGAGCTGTTCGGCGCGCAGCCGGCACTGGGCCAGTGGATGCGCCTGGGCGAGCGCCGGCTGCGCGTGATCGGCGTGCTGGCCCCGGCCGGCCAGGGGCTGAACATGAACACCGACCAGCTGGCGATCGTGCCGGTGGTGCTGGCGCAGGCGATGTTCAACTCGAACACGCTGTTCCGCATCCTGGTCGAGGCGCGCAGCCGCGAGGCCATTCCCGCCGCCAAGGCCCAGGTGAGCGAGATCCTGAAGCAGCGCCACGACGGCGAGGAAGACGTCACCGTGATCACGCAGGACGCGGTGCTGGCCACCTTCGACCGCGTGCTGGCGGCGCTGACCGCCGGTGTCGCCGGCATCGCCGCGATCAGCCTGGCGGTGGCCGGCATCCTGGTGATGAACGTGATGCTGGTGTCGGTGACGCAGCGCAGCGCGGAGGTCGGCCTGCTGAAGGCGCTGGGCGCCAGCGCGCGCACCATCCGCGCCGCCTTCCTGACCGAGGCGGCGCTGCTGTCGGTGGCCGGCGCGGTGCTCGGCTACGGCGTCGGCCACTTCGGTGCCTTCGTGATCCGCCAGCTCTACCCGGCCTTCCCGGCCTGGCCGCCGACCTGGGCGGTGCTGGCGGCGCTGGCCACTGCGCTGCTCACCGGCCTCCTGTTCGGCGTGTTGCCGGCGCAGCGCGCCGCCGCGCTCGACCCCGTGGCCGCGCTGGGACGGCGTTAGCACGGCACACAGGCATGCGGCTGCAGGACGCGATCGGCATGTCGTGGCGCGCGCTCAGCGCGCACCGGCTGCGCAGTTTTCTCACGCTGCTGGGCATCGCGGTGGGCATCGCCGCGGTGATCCTGCTGACCTCCATCGGCGAGGGGCTGCACCGCTTCGTGCTGGCCGAGTTCACGCAGTTCGGCACCAACGTCATCGGCATCACGCCGGGCAGGACCACCACCGGCGGCGCCAACCCGGGCTTTCCGTCGTCGGTGCGGCCGCTGACGCTGGCCGACGCGCAGGCGCTGCGCCGCGTTCCGCAGGTGCTGCAGGTCGCGCCCGGCGTGACCGGCAATGCCGAGGTCGAAGGCAACGGCCGGCTGCGCCGCGTGATGGTCTACGGCACCACGCCGACATTGATCGAGGCCTTCAAGCTGAGCATCCGCAGCGGCCGGTTCCTGCCGCCCGATGATGCCGACAGCGCACGCAACTTTGTCGTGCTGGGCGCCAAGCTGCAGCGCGAGCTGTTCGGCGCGGACAGCCCGCTGGGCACGCGGCTGCGGGTGGGCAGCCTGCAGTTCCGCGTCATCGGCGTGCTGCAGCCGCGCGGCCAGTTCCTGGGCATCGACCTCGACGACGTGGCCTACATCCCGGCGGCGCGCGCGCTGGAACTGTTCAACCGCGACGGGCTGATGGAGATCAACCTGAGCTACGCCGAAGGCGCCAATGCGCACCAGGTGGCCGATGCCGCGAAGGCGGTGCTGGCGGCGCGCCACGGCCGCGAGGACTTCACGCTGGTGACGCAGGAAGACATGCTGCGCACGCTGTCGAACATCCTCGACGTGCTGACGATGGCGGTGGCCGCGCTGGGCAGCATCTCGCTGCTGGTCGGCGGCGTCGGCATCGTCACGATCATGACCATCGCTGTGGCCGAGCGCACCGCCGAGATCGGCCTGCTGGTGGCGCTGGGGGCGCGCCGCGCCACCGTGCTGCGCCTCTTCCTCGGCGAGGCAGTCGTGCTGTCCGCCGCCGGTGGGCTGCTCGGCCTGGCGATCGGCATCGCGCTGGCGCAGGCGCTGCGGCTGGCGGTGCCGGCGCTGCCGGTGCAGACGCCCTTGCTGTTCCTCGTGCTGGCCGAATGCGTGGCGCTGGTGATCGGACTGGCGGCGGGGGTGCTTCCGGCGCGGCGGGCAGCGCGGCTGGATCCGGTGGAGGCGTTGCGGGCGGAGTAGCGGCAGCCATGCCGTCTGAATTCTTCAGGACCTCGACGACCTGGGTGGTGGACTTCCGCTGCGAGGGCCGCCCGCGTCGCTGGTTCAAGGTCTTCGGCCCCGGAGTGGACGTGCGCGAGCGGATGGCCGCCGAACTGCGCCACCTGTATGGCGACCGGGCCGATTGATGGCGATCAACGAGCGCAGCGGTCCGCAGGTATCTGATCGCCAGTGCGCCGCTTGTTCCTACAGGAGAAGACACCATGACCAGCCGACACATCGTTCTCTGCCATCCGGTCCGCACTGCGATCGGCACCTATGGCGGCAGCCTCAAGGACGTGCCTGCCACCGACCTGGGTGCCGCGGCGATCCGCGAAACGCTGAAGCGGTCAGGCCTCGCGGCCGACAAGATCGAAACGCTGGTGATGGGCAACGTCATCCAGGCCGGTGGCAAGATGAACCCGGCCCGGCAGGCCGGCATCGCCGCGGGGCTGCCGATCGAGGTGCCGGCGCTGTCGGTGAACCGCGTGTGCGGCTCCGGTGCCCAGGGTGTCGTGAGCGCGGCACTCGAGATCTGGTCCGGCATGATCGACTGCGCCATCGCCGGCGGCATGGAGAACATGGACCGTGCGCCCTACCTGTTGCCGCAGGGCCGCTGGGGCGCCCGCATGGGCGATGTGACGATGTTCGACAGCATGCTCTACGACGGCCTGAACGACGCCTTCAGCGGCAAGCACTCCGGCTGGCACACGGAGGACCTGGTCCTGAAGAACGGCATCAGCCGCGAGGACCAGGACCGCTGGGCGCTGCGTTCGCAGCAGCGCTTCGCAGCGGCCCAGGCCGCAGGCAAGTTCGAGGCGGAGATCGTTGCCGTCGAGGTGCCGGGCCGCAAGGGTCCGACGCTGTTTGCCAAGGACGAACACAACCGACCGGAGACCACCGCCGAGTCGCTGGCCAAGCTCAAGCCCGCCTTCCGCAAGGAGGGCACCATCACCGCCGGCAATGCGCCGGGCCTGAACTCGGCCGGTGCGGCGATGGTCGTCACGCACGCCGCGTGGGCCGAGAAGCAGGGCCTCCTGCCGATGGCTCGCCTGGTCAGCTACGGCGTCGGCGCGGTTGAGCCCGGATTCTTCGGCCTGGGGCCGGTACCGGCCGTGCACCAGGCGCTGCAGCGCGCGGGCTGGTCGGCGGGTGACGTCGACCGGGTCGAGATCAACGAGGCCTTCGCGGCCATCGCGCTCGCCTGCCTGCGGGAGATCGGCTTCCCCGAAGACATCGTCAACGTCGATGGCGGTGCGATCGCCCACGGCCATCCGATCGGTGCGAGCGGTGCCGTGCTGGCCACCAAGCTGCTGCACGCCATCCAGCGCGGCGAGGCACAGCGGGGCATCGTCACCCTGTGCATCGGCGGCGGACAAGGCATCGCGCTGGCCATCGAACGGGTCTGAGCGAGCCGGCCGGGTCTACCGGGGCAGCTCCGACAAGCTGGCGGCTGAGGCGCCGAGTCAGCTGCAGCTTGATGACTTGATGACACCACCGCGCCGCGTTACGACCACCTCGAGACACAGCTCGACCTGGTGGGCAAGGCCGGTGAGCAGAACTACCTGCAATCGCAGATGGGCGGCGGCAGCTGACGACCCTTCGAGCACGCGCCGGGCGACCGTGCGCGAGTCCCCGATCGTCACGACGATCCTCACGCGCGGCCGCTGCGCGCGAAAGCGGGCGAGCACCGGCACGACGTTGTGGGGTCCGATGGCCCCGATCGCCCGCATCGCGCAATCCTGCCCGTTCCGCTAGCTTCTATTTGGGGCGTCCAGCGAAACGCCACGGGCGCCGCCTCATCAGCAGGAAACCATGCGAACCGCTGAGCACGCATCGACGCGCGCCAGCGGTGATGGGCATCAGGGACGACGGGCCCAGCGCTCGAAGGTCTGCAACGTGCCCCGGACTTGACAGAGTCCCTTGACCGCTCCTCTAGCGCGCCTCGCGCCTCGGCGCATCGCTTCGGACCACGAGCGGGCCGATTCGGCGCTCGGTGGCGACCGAGGACACCACTCCCTCGCCCGTTGTCGAGATCGCCAAAAGACAAACGGCGCCGAAGGCGCCGTTTGCTTTGCTGCTTCATGCCATAAGGTGTCAACGCCTCAAGCGTAACCACTCTCGACATTTGCCAGGTCACCGTCGCGATTCTTCTTGAGAATCAGCGACTCAACATCTAACGCTGGCGTCCCCTAGGGGATTCGAACCCCTGTTACAACCGTGAAAGGGTCGTGTCCTAGGCCTCTAGACGAAGGGGACTGTGATCCTTCATTCCCTTGAACAGCGCCACCGTGAATCTTGGTGGAGGTAAGCGGGATCGAACCGCTGACCTCTTGCATGCCATGCAAGCGCTCTCCCAGCTGAGCTATACCCCCGAGGGTTTCGCGAAAAGCACTGTTCAAGCGAGTCCGCGACTATAGCACAGGACTTTTCGCGTGCAAGGCACGCAGCCCGCATTCCGGGTCACGCAGCCAGGCGCGCGAGCACGGTTTCACGGTCGAACAGCGCGAGCACCGCATCGATCGACGGCGTCTGCGCGCGGCCGCAGACGAGCAGGCGCACCGGGATCGCGAGCTGCGGCATCTTGAGCTTGTGCTCGCCGATCGTGTCCTTGATCGCCTGGCTGATCGCGGCCTTGTCCCAGGCCACGGTCGCCAGGCGCTCGCGCAGCGCAGCGAGCGCAGTGCGCACGGTATCGGTCGTCTGTGCAGCCAGTTCGTCGGCCGGTGGCGTCACCGGCGCTTCGTACATCGCGAGCCAGTCGGCCAGCTCCACCGTCGTGCTGCAGCGGTCCTTGAACAGCGCGCAGCGCGCGGCCAGGCGTTCGTCGGCGGCGACGGTGAGGCCGCGCCGCGCGAACTGCTGCGCGACCAGCGTCGCGAGCCGCGCATCGTCGGCCTGCTTCAGGTACTGCGCGTTGACCCACGCCAGCTTCGCCGGGTCCCACTGCGCCGGGCTCTTCGCGAGATGCGTGCCATCGAACCACTGCACGACCTGCTCACGCGTGAAGAGCTCGTGGTCGCCATGGCTCCAGCCCAGTCGCGCCAGGTAGTTCAGCATCGCCTCAGGCAGGTAGCCGCCCTCCTCGTACGCGGTGACGCTGACCGCGCCACGGCGCTTCGACAGCTTCAGGCCGTCGTCGCCGAGGATGATCGGGCAGTGGCCGAAGCGCGGCAGCGGTGCCTTCAGCGCTTCGAAGATGTTGATCTGCCACGGCGTGTTGTTGATGTGCTCGTCGCCGCGGAAGACATGCGTGATCGCCATGTCCCAGTCGTCGACGACGACCGCGAAGTTGTAGGTCGGCACCCCGTCCGGCCTCAGGATGATCAGGTCGTCGATTTCCTCGTTGGCGATCGAGATCGGGCCCTTGACGAGGTCGTCCCAGGTGACGACGCCGTCGACGGGATTCGCGAAACGCACCACCGGCTTCACGTCAGCCGGCACCGGCGGCAGCACCTTGCCGGGCGCCGGGCGCCAGGTGCCGTCGTAGCGGCGCTTCTCGCCGCGCGCTTCCTGGCCGGCCTTCATCGCATCGAGCTCTTCGGGCGTGCAGTAGCAGCGGTAGGCGGTGCCGGCGGCGATCATCTGCTCGATCACCGCGAGGTAGCGATCGAGGCGCTGCATCTGGTAGATCGGGCCTTCGTCGTAGTCGAGGCCCAGCCAGCGCATGGCCGCGAGGATCTGGTCGACCGAGTCCTGCGTCGAGCGCGCGACGTCGGTGTCCTCGATGCGCAGCACGAACTCGCCGCCGAAGTGGCGCGCGAAGGCCCACGAGTACAACGCGGTGCGCGCGGTGCCCAGGTGCAGGAAGCCCGTCGGCGACGGGGCGATGCGGGTGCGGATCTTGGATGGAGTGCTCATCGGGGAAGTCAGATCGTGGCGAGGCCGCGGGCAAGGTCGTTCTTCAGGTCCTCGACGTCGTCGAGGCCGACGGCCACGCGGATCAGGCCCTGCGTGATGCCGGCGGCCAGGCGCTGCGCCTCCGTCAGCCGGCCGTGCGACGTGCTCGCGGGATGCGTGATGGTGGTCTTGGTATCGCCGAGGTTGGCGGTGATCGAGCAGATGCGGGTGTGGTCGATCAGCGCGAAGGCATTGCGGCGGCCGGCCTCGGCGCCCTCGCCGCGCACGATGAAGGACACCACGGCGCCACCCGAGCCGCCCTGCTGGCGCATCGCCAGCGCGTGCTGCGGATGGGATTCCAGCCCCGGGTAGTAGACCCGCTCGACCTGCGGCTGCGCCTGCAGCCACTGCGCCAGCTGCAGCGCCCGCGCGCTCTGCTCGCGCATGCGGATCGACAGCGTCTCCAGCCCCTTCAACACGACCCACGCATTGAAGGGCGACAGGCTCATGCCGGCCGAGCGCATCACCGGCACGAACTTCGACTCGATCGCGTCAGCCGGCCCGCAGATCGCGCCGGCGATCACGCGGCCCTGGCCATCGAGGTACTTGGTGCCCGAGTGGATGATGAAGTCGGCGCCGTACTCGGCGGGCCGCTGCAGCGCCGGCGAGCAGAAGCAGTTGTCTACCGCCAGCACCGCGCCCGCGCCATGCGCGATCTCGGCCAGCGCGGCGATGTCGCAGACCTCGGTCAGCGGGTTGCTCGGCGTCTCGGCGAAGAGCAGCTTCGTGGTCGGCTTCAGGGCCGCCTGCCACTCGGCGACGTCGGTCTGCGAGACGAACGTGGTGTCGACGCCGAACTTGCCGAACTCGCCCTGCAGCAGCTTGATCGTCGAGCCGAACACGCTGCGCGAGCAGATCACGTGGTCGCCGGCCTTCAACAGGCCCATCACCAGCAGCATGATGGCCGCCATGCCGCTGGACGTCGCGATGCAGCCGCTGGTGCCTTCGAGCGCCGCGAGCCGGCGCTCCATCATCGTCACCGTCGGGTTCGAGAAGCGGCTGTAGACGAAGGCCTCCTCCTCGTTCGCGAAGCGGGCCGCGGCGGTGGCGGCGTCGGGATGCACGAAGCTCGAGGTCAGGTACAGCGCCTCGGAGTTCTCGCCCCACGGCGACGGCGGCAGGCCTTCGCGCACGGCCAGCGTATCGAGCCGTGCGTCGGGCGGCAGCGCAACGCGGGGAATGCCCTTCGGTGCCGTCGAATCGCTCATTGTTCGACCCGGCTCTGCAGAGTCAGCCGCGTGCGCGCGTCGCCGTCCTCGTCGTCCTTGCGCGCTTCGGTGCGCTGCTGCTCGATGGCCTCGAAGTCCGCCACGCTGACGTCGCCGGTGATGTAGGTGCCGTCGAAACACGAGGCCTCGAAGCCGGCGAGCGACGGGTTCAGCTGCTTGACGACGCGCTTCATCGCGTCGACGTCCTGGTAGATCAGCGCATCGGCGCCGATGTATTCGCGGATCTGCTCGACGCTGCGGTTGTGCGCGATCAGTTCCTCGCGCGTCGGCATGTCGATGCCGTAGACGTTGGGATAACGCACCGGCGGCGCGGCCGAGGCCATGAAGACCTTGCGCGCGCCGGCCTCGCGGGCCATCTGCACGATCTCCTTGCTGGTGGTGCCGCGCACGATGGAATCGTCGACCAGCAGCACGTTGCGGCCCTTGAACTCCTGCGCGATGGCGTTGAGCTTCTGGCGCACGCTCTTCTTGCGCACGCCCTGCCCCGGCATGATGAAGGTGCGGCCGACGTAGCGGTTCTTCACGAAGCCCTCGCGGTAGGGCTTGCCGATCTTCTGCGCCAGCTGCATCGCGGACGGGCGGCTCGACTCGGGGATCGGGATAACGACGTCGATCTCGGTCGGCGGCATCGTCGAGATCACGCGCTGCGCCAGCGTCTCGCCGAGGTTCAACCGCGCCTGGTAGACCGAGATGCCGTCGATCACCGAATCCGGCCGGGCGAGGTAGACGAACTCGAACATGCACGGGTTCAGCGACGGCTTCTCGGCGCATTGCTCGGCGTGGATGCGGCCGTCGAGGTCGATGAACACCGCCTCGCCGGGCGCGACGTCGCGCAGCACCTGGTGGCCGGTGCCTTCGAGCGCGACCGTCTCGCTGGCGACCATCACTTCGTGGCCGTCGGGCGTGTCGGATTCGCCGATCACCAGCGGACGGATGCCGTAGGGATCGCGGAACGCCAGCAGTCCATAACCCGCGATCAGAGCGACCACGGCATAAGAGCCGCGGATGCGCTTGTGCACCTCGCGCACCGCGCGGAACACCAGCTGCGGCGTCAGCGGCACGTCGCGGCCGGCACGCTCGAACTCGTGCGCCAGCACGTTGATCAGCACCTCGGTGTCGCTGCCGGTATTGATGTGGCGGCGGTCGATGTCGAACAGCTCCTGCTTCAGCGCATGCGCGTTGGTCAGGTTGCCGTTGTGCACCAGCACGATGCCGTAGGGCGCGTTGACGTAGAAGGGCTGCGCCTCTTCCTCGTTGAACGCGTTGCCGGCGGTGGGGTAGCGCACCTGGCCGAGGCCGACGGTGCCCGGCAGCGCGCGCATGTTGCGCGTGCGGAAGACGTCCTTGACCATGCCGCGCGCCTTGTGCATGAAGCACTGCGTGCCCTGCATCGTGACGATGCCGGCGGCGTCCTGGCCGCGGTGCTGCAGCAGCAGCAGCGCGTCGTAAATCAGCTGGTTGACGGGCGTCTTCGAGATGACGCCGACGATGCCGCACATGGGGAGGTCCTTGGCAAAGCGAATGAGACGGTCAGGCGGGCAGGTGGCGCGCGATCTCGTGCGGCAGCACCGGCTTCAGGCCCTTGAGCAGGCTGCCGAGCCAGGCGGCGCCCTTCGATTCGGTCCATGCGGCCGAGCGCGCGGCCGGCGTGAAGGTGACCAGCGTCGCGACGACCAGCAGCAGCACCAGGCCGCGCAGCAGGCCGAACGCGCCGCCGAGCGCGCGGTCGGGGATCGTCAGCGGCGTCGCATGGATGATCAGGCGCACCAGGCGCGCGACCAGGGACCAGGCCAGCAGCGCCAGCAGGAACGTGATGGCGAACGCGACGCCCTGGTGCAGCGCGCTGCCGGGCGCGCCGATCGGGATGTACCGGCCCAGCGCCGGCGAGAAGGCCTGCGCGACGATGTAGGCGACCACCCAGCCGGCGAGCGACATCAGCTCGAACACCAAGCCGCGCCACAGGCCGATCAGCACCGACAGCAGCAGCACCGCCAGCAGGGTCCAGTCGACCCAGCCGAGCGCGGGCAGCATCACGGTGTCGGCCATCGTTGTCTACAGCGTGAGGATCGCCGCCGGCAGGCCGGCGGCCTTCAGGCGCGCGGCGGCCTTGTCGGCTTCGTCGCGGGTCGCGAACGGGCCGACGCGCACGCGGGTGCGCTTGGCGCCGTCGGCCTCGATCACCTGCGTATAGGTCTTCATGCCGAGCTTCTCGACCTTCAGACGCGCGTCGCGCAGCTTGTCGGCATCGGTGTAGGCACCGACCTGCACGACGAGGCGGCCGGCGGCGTCGGAAGCCGCCTTCGCGGCGGCGGCCTTGCCTTCGAGCAGCGCCTGCGCACGCTGGCCGTCGTCGGCCGGTCTGGCGGCCGGGGCGCTGGCGCGTGCCGGCGCGGGCGCCGGTGCCGAGGCAGCGCGCGCGACCGCGGCCGATGCGGGCTTCGAGGCCGCGACGGCCGGCGGCCTTGACGCGGCCGCCGGCGCCGAAGCAACAACGCGGGCCGTGACGTCGCGCCCCTGATCGGTCGCGCGTTCAGTGGTGACGTCCGCCGGCGCGGCCGACGCCGTCCGCGCCGCTGGCACTGGGGCCTCGACCAGCGCCGGCGGTGTCGCCGGCACCGGCGCCGCCCGCGTGACCGCCTGCGGCCGCTGCAGCGGCGGCGCGTTCTCCTTGCGGGGAATCTCGATCGGGATGTCGACGGGGATCGGCCGCGGCTGGGTCTCGAAGACCAGCGGGAAGCCGATGACGCCGATGCCCAGCAGCACCGTCGCGCCGATCAGCCGCTGGCGCGCCTTCGTGCGGGCCTGGGCCACGGCATCGGGGGACGCGGCGGCATCGCTCGCCGGGGTGCTTGCTTTGCGCTGGAAGAAGGACAACAGACCCATGCGAGCCAGGGTGGCCGCCGCGGTGCGGACTGAAGCCGTCAGCCCATGTGCCGGGCCGTCAGCCGGGGCAGGCCCTCCTTCAGCACACCGCCGACGGTGTAGAACGATCCGAAGACGACGATTCTATCCGTCGGGTCCGACGCGGCCGCGGCCTGCCGCAGCGCGTCCGAGGGGTTCGCATGGGTGCTGACCATCACGTTGCGTCCGGCCGGCTGCGCGGCGCGCACCGCGTCGGCCAGTTCCTGCGCCGTGGCCGCGCGCGGCAGTGGCAGGTCGGTGAGGTACCAGCGGTCGACGATCGGCGCGACGTGCTTCAGCAGGCTCGGAATGTCCTTGTCGCGCATCGCACCGAACACCGCGTGCGTGGTCGGGAAAAAGCCCATCTGGTCGAGGTTCAGCGCCAGCGCGGCGACCGACTGCGGGTTGTGCGCGACATCGAGCACCAGCGTCGGCTGCCCCGGGATGATCTGGAAGCGCCCGGCCAGCTCGACCAGCGCAAAGCCTTGGCGCACGGCCTGCGCAGTGATCGGCAGGCGCTCGCGCAGCGCCTCGAACGCGGCGAGCGCGCCGGAAGCGTTCAGCAGTTGGTTCGCGCCGCGCAGCGCCGGATAGGCCAGTGCATTCCAGCGCCGCCCGCGGCCGCTCCAGCTCCACTGCTGCTGGTCGCCCTGGAAGTTGAAGTCGCGGCCGATCAGCCAGAGGTCGGCGCCGAGCGCTTGCGCATGCGCGGCGATACTCGCCGGCGGCTGCGGGTCGCTGACGACCACCGGCTTGCCCGCACGCGCGATGCCGGCCTTCTCGCGGCCGATCGACTCGCGGTCGGGCCCGAGGAACTCGGTGTGGTCGAGCGCGATGCTGGTGATCACCGCGCAGTCGGCATCGATCGCATTGACCGCATCAAGCCGCCCGCCCATGCCGACCTCGAGGATGACGAAGTCCAGCTTCGACTCGGCCAGTGCGCGCATGATGGCCAGCGTCGTGAACTCGAAGTAGGTCAGCGTCAGGCCGAGCGCCAGGCGCGCGGCTTCCACCGCCTCGAAGTGCGGCAGCAGCGTCGCCGCGTCGCACATCGCGCCGTTGATGCGGCAACGCTCCTCGAAGTGCACGAGGTGAGGCTTGATGTACAGCCCGACGCGGTAGCCGGCCTGCAGCGCGATGCTTTCCAGCATCGCGCAGGTCGAGCCCTTGCCGTTGGTGCCGGCGACGCTGACCACCGGCGTGTCGCCGAACGACAGGCCGAGGTGGTCGCGCACCGCGATCACCCGGTCGAGCGTCATGTCGATGGTCTTCGGATGCAGGCGCTCGCAATGCGCGAGCCAGTCATCGAGAGTGGTGGGCGTGTGCATCAAGACAAACCGGGCCGCGAGGGCCCGGTCTTGAAGTTGCAGGAGCGTGCTCGTCAGGCCACGGCGTCGGCGCTCTGCCGCTGCAGCATCGCCAGCATCTGCGCGATGCGCGGGCGCAGCTGGCGGCGGTCGACGATCTGGTCGATCGCGCCCTTCTTCAGCAGGAACTCCGCGCGCTGGAAGCCTTCGGGCAGCTTCTCGCGCACGGTGTTCTCGATCACGCGCGGCCCGGCGAAGCCGACGAGTGCCTTCGGCTCGGCCAGCACCACGTCGCCGACGAACGCGAAGCTCGCCGAGACGCCGCCCATCGTCGGGTCGGTCAGCACGCTGATGTAGGGCAGCTTCGCCTTCGCCAGGCGTGTCAGCGCGGCGTTGGTCTTGGCCATCTGCAGCAGGCTGAACAGGCCCTCCTGCATGCGGGCGCCGCCGGTGGCGGTGAAGCAGACGAAGGGCACCTTCTGCTCGATCGCCGTCTCGACGCCGCGCACGAAGCGCTCGCCGACCACCGAGCCCATCGAGCCGCCCATGAAGTCGAACTCGAAGCAGGCGGCCACCAGCGGCACGCTCATCACCGCGCCGCCGAGCACGATCAGCGCATCGGTCTCGCCGGTGGATTCCAGCGCGTCCTTCAGCCGCTCGGGGTACTTGCGGCTGTCCTTGAACTTCAGCGGATCGACCGGCACCACTTCCTGGCCGATCTCGTAGCGGCCCTCGGCATCGAGAAACGCGTCCAGCCGTGCCCGCGCACCGATGCGGTGGTGGTGGTCGCACTTGGGGCAGACGTTGACGTTCTGCGCGAGGTCGGTGTTGTAGAGCACCGTCTCGCACGCCGGGCACTTGACCCACAGGCCTTCCGGCACCGAGCGGCGCTCGGTGGGGTCGGTCTGCTGGATCTTCGGCGGCAGCAGTTTCTCGAGCCAGCTCATCGTGTTCCTTTGCGCTGCATCGGCAGCATCAGGGCGTGTCCAGCGCGCTGCGGATCTCGGCCATGAAGGCCTTCGCCGCGGCGGCGACCTGTTCGCGCGGCTGGTCGTTGAGGATCTGCACCAGCCGCGACCCGATCACCACCGCATCGGCGACCCGGGCCACGGCCCGGGCGGTCTGCGCATCGCGAATCCCGAAGCCTACACCCACCGGAATCTTGACATGCCGGCGGATGCGTGGCACGGCGTCGGCCACCGCCGAGGTGTCGAGGTGGCCGGCGCCGGTGACGCCCTTCAGCGACACGTAGTAGACGTAGCCCGAGGCGATGCGTGCGACCTGCTCGATGCGGGCATCGGTCGAGGTGGGTGCGAGCAGGAAGATCAGGTCGAGGCCGGCCGCCTTGAGATCGCCGGCGAAGGCTTCGCACTCCTCGGGCGGGTAGTCGACGACCAAGACGCCGTCGACACCGGCCTCCTTCGCCGCGGCGATGAAGGCGCCGGCGCCGAGCCGCTGGTCGTAACGCTCGACCGGGTTCGCGTAACCCATCAGCACGACCGGTGTCTTGTCGTCATGGCGGCGGAAGGCCTTCACCGTGTCGAAGACCTGCGGCAGCCCGATGCCCTTGGCCAGCGCGCGTTCGGACGCCTGCTGGATCACCGGGCCGTCGGCCATCGGGTCGGAGAACGGCACGCCGAGCTCGATGATGTCGGCGCCGCCGTCGGCCAGTGCGCGCATCACGTCGGCGGAGGTCTCGGCGTAGGGATCGCCGCAGGTGACGTAGGGGATCAGCGCCTTGCGATTCGCCTGCTGCAACGCGTTCAGGGTGGCGGTGATGCGGCTCATGCGCGGCCTCCCTTCACCGTCTGCCCGCGGCACGAGGGCCGGCAGAAGAACTCGGCGCCGGACAGGTCGGCGACGGTGCCGATGTCCTTGTCGCCGCGGCCGGACAGGTTCACCAGCAGGTGCTGGTCGGGCTTCATCGTCGGCGCGAGCTTCATCGCGTACGCCACGGCGTGGCTGGATTCGAGCGCCGGGATGATGCCCTCGGTGCGGCACAGGCGGTGGAAAGCTTCCAGCGCCTCGGCATCGGTGATGCCGACATACTCGGCGCGGCCGATGTCCTTCAGGTAGGCGTGCTCCGGGCCGACGCCGGGGTAGTCGAGTCCGGCGGAGACCGAGTGCGTCTCGGTGATCTGGCCGTTGTCGTCCTGCAGCAGGTAGGTGCGGTTGCCGTGCAGCACGCCCGGCGAGCCGGCGGACAGCGACGCCGCATGCTTGCCGCTGTCGAGGCCCTGCCCCGCGGCCTCGACGCCGATCAGCCGCACGTTGTCGTACGGGATGTACGGGTAGAAGATGCCCATCGCGTTGCTGCCGCCGCCGACGCAGGCGATCACCGCGTCGGGCTGGCGGCCGATCTGCGCCGGCATCTGCGTCAGGCACTCGTCGCCGATCACGCGCTGGAAGTCGCGCACCATCGTCGGGTACGGGTGCGGGCCGGCCACCGTGCCGATGATGTAGAAGGTGTTCTCGACGTTGGTGACCCAGTCTCGCAGCGCCTCGTTCAGTGCGTCCTTCAGCGTCCTGCTGCCGGATTCGACCGGCACCACCTTGGCGCCCAACAGGTGCATGCGGTAGACGTTCGGCGACTGGCGCTTGACGTCCTCGCTGCCCATGTAGACGACGCACTCGATGCCGTAGCGCGCGCAGATCGTCGCGGTGGCCACGCCGTGCTGGCCGGCGCCGGTCTCGGCGATGACGCGCGGCTTGCCCATGCGCCTGGCCAGCAGCGCCTGGCCGATGGTGTTGTTGACCTTGTGCGCGCCGGTGTGGTTGAGGTCCTCGCGCTTGAGGTGGATCTGCGCGCCGCCGAGCTCGCGCGACAGCCTCGCCGCGTGGTAGATCGGGCTCGGGCGGCCGACGAAGTGCTGCAGCTCGTGCCGGAACTCGGCCTGGAAGGCCGGATCGACGCGGTACTTGTCGTACGCGGCCTTCAGCTCGTCGAGCGCATGGACCAGCGTCTCGGCGACGAAGCTGCCGCCATAGAAGGTGTTGTTGACGGGCCCGAAATGCCCGGCGGCATCGGGTTGGTGGTATTCGAACATGATGGTGTCCTGACAACGCAGGCGCCGCGCGGGGCGGTCGCCAAGGGGTTCAGTTGTCGGCGTCGGCGATGCGGGCATCCGCCTCGCGCACGGCTTCGCAGAAACGGCGCATCAGCGCGGGATCCTTGATGCCTTTGGCGCTCTCGACGCCGGAGCTCACGTCAACGGCCCAGGGCCGGACGCTCATGACCCCATCGATCACGTTTGCAGGATTCAACCCACCAGACAAAACGACCGGAAGGGGCACGTGGGCGGGAACGAGAGACCAATCGAACGCCTTTCCACCTCCGCCGTAGCCTTCGACATGGGCGTCGAGCAGCAGGCCGGCGGCGCTTGCATAAGCGGTGGCGAAGTCTAACAAAGCGAGGCCGGGCGACATGCGCGCGGCACGCAGGTAGGGGCGGCGGAAGCGTTCGCAGTCGGCGGGCGGCTCGTCGCCGTGGAACTGCAGCAGCGCGTTCGGGATGGCGTCGAGCGCCGCCTCGACCTCGTCGCGGTGCGCGTTGACGAACAGCAGCACCGGCGTCACGAAGGGCGGCAGCCGCCGCGCCAGCTCGGTGGCGCGCCGCAGGCTGACCGCGCGCGGGCTCTTCGGGTACAGCACGAAGCCGATCGCGTCGGCACCGCCGGCGACGGCGGCGTCGAGGTCGCCCTCGCGGGTGAGGCCGCAGATCTTGATGCGGGTACGGGTGGTGAGGCTCATGCGATCCAGTCCATCGCCGGCGTGTGCTCGGGCAGTCCGAGCGCGGCATCGTACTGCGGACCGACGAAGTACAGGCCCTCCGCGGCGAAGGTCGGCGCGGCAGCGTCGCGGTCGCGCGAAGCGAGCACGGCATCGATCCAGCCGGGCAGCTGCCGGGCCGTACCGACCGCCACCAGGCAGCCCATGATGTTGCGGATCATGTGGTGCAGGAAGGCGTTGCCGTGGAAATCGAAGCGCCAGTAGGCGCCGTGGCGCGTGATGTCGACGGCGTAGAGCGTCTTGACCGGGCTGGCCGCCTGGCACTCCGACGAGCGGAACGAGCTGAAGTCGTGCTCGCCGATCAGGCGTGCGGCGGCATCGCGCATCGCATCGCGGTCGAGCGGGCGGAAGCTCCAGCCGACGGCGTCGGCCTCCAGCGCCGGGCGCACCGGCGACTCGAGCAGCAGGTAGCGGTAGCGGCGGCTGCGCGCGCTGTTGCGGGCGTGGAAGTCCGGCGGCACCTCGCGGCTCCACTGCACCGCGATGTCCGGCGGCAGGTAGCGGTTGGTGCCGCGCACCCAGCTGAAGGCATCCCGCTCGACCGGGCTGTCCAGGTGCACGACCTGGTTCAGCCCATGCACGCCGGCATCGGTGCGCCCGGCGCAGAGCGTCGTGACCGGCGCGTCGACGAAGGCCGACAGCGCAGCCTCCAGCTTGTCCTGCACGGTGCGGCCGCCAGGCTGGCTCTGCCAGCCCTGGTAGGCGGTGCCGCGGTAGGCAACCCCCAGCGCGATGCGCGTGGTCACCCCAATTCGTCGAGCATGCCTTGCGCCTTGGCCTTCAGCGTGCCGCTGCTCTTGGCGATGACTTCCTCGAGCAGGTCGCGCGCGCCTTCCATGTCGCCGATCTGGCGGAATTCCTCGGCCAGCTCGAGCTTGCGCGCGATCGGGTCGGCCTCGTCCGGCGGCAGTTCGGAGTTGGGCGCGCTGATCGGCAGCGTCTCGTCGCCGGCCGGCGCGGGCGTGTTCAGCGAGAACTCGCCGAAGTCCAGCGCGGGCTCGTTGCTCGGTGCCGGGGCGGCCGTGTGGCGCGGCAGCGGGGCGGTCAGGTCGAGCGACAGGTCGTCGAGGTTGAAGTCCATCGCCGAAGGCGCGGGCGCCGGGGCACCGGTGCGCTTGGAGATCGTCACCGGCTCGTTGCCGAAATCGAAGTCGAGGTCGACGTTGGCCGGCGCGGCGGTCGAATCGGTAGGCAGCGGCCGCGTCATCTCCATCGGCGACGGCGCCGGCATCGGCGGCATCGTGGGGCTGTCGTCGAGGTCGAGGTCGAGGTCGAGCGCGCTCGCCGGCGGTTCGACCGGCAGGGTCGCGTCGCTGCCGAACATCGGCTGCTGCGACGGCAGCACCGACTGCGGCAGCGTCGTCGCGCTCAGCGGCTCGTGCACCGCCTGGCCGTCGCGCATCACCTCTTCCGGACGGCCGCCCGGCTGGTACAGCGGATTGTTCGGGTCGATGCCTCGGCCCATCTCCTGGGCCTTTTCCCAGTCCGCGCCGGTGCCCTGGGTGATCGAGAACAGCTGGGTCGCCAGCAGTTCGAAGCCCTTGGTGTCGCGCCGCTTCGCGTAGACCTCGAGCAGCTTGGTGCGGATGGCCAGGCGATCCGGCGTCGTGCGCATCGCCTCCTTGAGGATCTCCTCGGCCTGCAGGTCGCGGCCGTAGGCCAGGTAGACGTCGGCCTCGGCCACCGGATCGACGTCGCCGATCGCATCGAGCTGGCTCAGCGAGAAGCCCATCGACGAGGCGCCGGCGGACTGGTCGGTGGTATCGACCCGCTGGCCGCCGCTGGCACCGAAGAACGAGTCCGGCTGCACGCGGCTCTCGAGGAACGAGGTCTCCGAGCGGTCCTTGCGCGGGCCGCGGCCGCGCAAGCGGTAGTAGGCCAGGCCGGCGAGCACCAGCGCGATGATGCCGGCGCCGGGCAGCGCGAGCGGGCTGTCGACGATGGTGTCGAGGAAGCTCGGCTCCGGCGCGGGAGCCGGGGTCGGCTTGGCGCCGCCGAGCGACGGTGCGGAAGGCTTCGCCGGCGCCGCCGCGGGGGCTGGTGCGGGTGCGGGTGCGGGTGCGGCCGCCGACGGGGTGGCGGCGGGCGCCGGGGACGGAGCCGGCGCCTGTGCCACCGGCGCCGGCGCGGGCGGTGTCGGCGCAGCGGCGGGCGCCGGGGCCGGCGCGGACGGCGCCTGGGCGGCGGCGGTGCCCTGCTGCAGCTTCTTCAGTTCCTCGACGTTGCGGGTGAGTTCGGCGACGCGCGTCGCGTTGTCCTTGCGCTCGGTCGACTTGGAGATCGCCGCTTCCGGCGCCGACGCAGCCTGCGACAGCTTCAGCTTGTCCGGCGAGGTGGCGCCGGCGGACTTGCGGTCGTCGACGGCGGCCTGCACCTTGCCGCGCGCCTGCCGGCCGGCTTCACCGGTGCCGGTCGCCGGCGCGCCTTCGGCCAGGCGATGCCGGTAGCTGCCGAAGTCGGCGCTCTGCGCGACGATGACCTCGCGCGCTTCGGCCGGCGTGATCGCCTTGACGGTTTCGGCCGACGGCACCGACAGCACGACACCGGACTTGAGCCGGTTCATGTTGTTGCCGATGAAAGCGTCCGGGTTGCCGCGGAACAGGCCGACCAGCATCTGGTCGAGCGCGACACCGGGGCGCTGCGTGCGGCTGGCGACGCGCGACAGCGTGTCGCCCGGACGCACGGTGTAGCTGTCGCCACCCGCTGCCGGCGCGGGGGCGGGCGCGGGACGCGGCGCGGCGGCCACCGGCGGGGGCGCCGGTGCGCGCGGCGCAGGTGCGGGGGCGGCTGCCGTGGGCGCCGGGGCGGGCGCGGCCGGCGCCGGCGCCATCGACGGGGCGACCGGGGCCTGCGCCTGCACCGGCGGCGCCTGGCGCGAGGTCGGCGGGTCGATCAGCAGCGTGAACTCGCGCACCAGGCGGCCGTTGGCCCAGGTCAGCTCGAGGATGACGTCGACGAAGGGTTCCTGCACCGCACGATCGGTCTGCACGCGCAGGTAGGGGCGGCCATCGGGGCGGCGGGCCAGCACGGCCTGGGCGCCGGCCAGCGCGCTGTTGTATTCGACACCGGCGGCGCGGTAGGCGTCGGGCGACGCGATGCGCACCGACAGCGTCGACGCCTCTTCCGGCGTCAGCGTCGTGATGTCGATCTCGGCGCGCAGCGATTCGCCGAGCGCCGATTGCACGTTCAGCCGGCCCAGGCCGAGGGCCCAGGCGTCGACGACGGGCGAACCGAGTGCAGCCGCCGCGGCAAGCGCCAGTGCAGTGCGGGCAGTGAGGAACGTGCGTTTGTTCAAGGCGTCTCCACAAAGGCTTCGGCGGACCTGTTCAGGCCCGCCGCCAGAGCAATCATCTCAGTCATCGCCGGGCCACCCCGTGCGGGGGCGCTAGGAACCCGGCGAACGCCTGGCGCACAGCCTAAATGCCCGAAACCACAATAGCATCAAGCATATAGGCTGACAAGCTCATGCAAAACCTGACGTTCTGCATGATCCTGCACAGCCGTTGCGACTGGTTGCCAGATGTTGCCTTCTGGCAACGCCTGTTTTCGGCCCGCGTTACTGGTCGAGCAGGATGCGCAGCATACGGCGCAGCGGCTCGGCTGCGCCCCACAGCAGCTGGTCGCCGATGGTGAACGCGCCGAGGTAATCCGGGCCCATCGCCAGCTTGCGCAGGCGGCCGACCGGGATCGTCATCGTGCCGGTCACCGCCACCGGCGTCAGGTCGCGGATGGTGGCTTCGCGCGTATTCGGGACCACCTTCACCCACTCGTTGTCGGCGGCGATCATGGCCTCGATGTCGGCCAGCGGCACGTCCTTCTTCAGCTTGAAGGTCAGCGCCTGGCTGTGGCAGCGCATCGCGCCGACACGCACGCAGAAGCCGTCGACCGGAATGGCCGCAGTGCCGAACCCCTCGCCCTGGCCAAGGATCTTGTTGGTCTCGGCCATGCCCTTCCACTCTTCCTTGGATTGGCCATTGCCCAGGTCCTTGTCGATCCACGGGATCAAAGAGCCGCCGAGCGGCACGCCGAAGTTCGCCGTCTCCTCGGCCGACAGCGCACGCTGCTTGGCGATGACCTGGCGGTCGATCTCGAGGATCGCGCTCTTCGGATCGTCGAGCAGCGCCTTGACCGATGCGTTCAGCGTGCCGTACTGCGTCAGCAGCTCGCGCATGTGCTGCGCGCCGCCGCCGGAGGCCGCCTGGTAGGTCTGCGTGCTCATCCACTCGACGAGGCCCGCCTTGTACAGCGCACCGACCCCCATCAGCATGCAGCTGACCGTGCAGTTGCCACCGATCCAGTTCTTGCCGCCCTTGGCCAGCGCGTTCTTGATCACCGGCATGTTGACGGGGTCGAGGATGATGACCGCGTCGTCCTTCATGCGCAGCGTGGACGCCGCGTCGATCCAGTGGCCGTTCCAGCCCGCCGCGCGCAGCTTCGGGAAGACCTCGGTCGTGTAGTCGCCGCCCTGCGCGGTGATGACGATGTCGCAGCGCTTGAGCTGCTCGATGTCGAACGCGTCCTGCAGCCGGGTTTCGTTCTTCGCCATCGCCGGGGCGGCGCCACCGGCATTGCTGGTGGAGAAGAACAGCGGTTCGATCAGCGCGAAGTCACCTTCGGCCTGCATCCGCTCCATCAGCACGGAACCGACCATTCCGCGCCAGCCGACCAATCCAACGAGAGCCATATCAATCACCTTTCCGTCGATCCGGACCCCAGCTTCCCCGGCTCGAATCGCCGGGGTCCAGGTGTGGGGCGAAACGAATCCGGAGCTGGGTCAGCTCTTGGTAATGGTGGTAATGGTTTTGACCGACGCGCCACGGACGGCCGAGACCACGGCATCGCCCATTTCGCGCGTGCTCACCTTCTGCGTGCCCTCGGACCAGATGTCGGCCGTGCGAAGCCCGGCGGACAGCACCGTGCGCACCGCGGATTCGATCCGGTCGGCGGCTTCGGCTTGGTTGAGGGAGAAGCGGAGCATCATGGCTGCGGACAGGATTGTAGCCAGAGGATTGGCGATGCCCTTACCGGCGATGTCCGGCGCGCTGCCGTGGCTGGGTTCGTAGAGGCCCTTGTTGTTCCGGTCCAACGACGCCGACGGCAGCATGCCGATCGAACCGGTCAGCATCGCGGCCTCGTCTGACAGGATGTCGCCGAACATGTTGCCGGTGACGACGACGTCGAACTTCTTCGGCGCCTTCACCAGCTGCATCGCCGCGTTGTCGACGTACATGTGGTCGAGCGCTACGTCCGGGTACTGCACATGCACCTCGGTGACGACGTCCTTCCAGAACTGGAAGGTCTCCAGCACGTTGGCCTTGTCGACGCTGGTGACGCGCTTGCCGCGCTTGCGCGCCGCCTGGAACGCGACATGCGCGATGCGCTCGATCTCGGGCTTCGAGTAGCGCATCGTGTCGAAGGCTTCCTCGGCGCCGGGGAAGTGGCCGTCGACCGCGGTGCGGCGGCCGCGCGGGGCGCCGAAGTAGATGTCGCCGGTGAGCTCGCGGATGATCAGGATGTCCAGCCCCGCGACCAGCTCCGGCTTCAGGCTCGACGCATGCGTCAGCTGCTCGTAGCAGATCGCCGGACGGAAGTTGGCGAAAAGGCCCAGGTGCTTGCGCAGGCCCAGGATCGCCTGCTCGGGCCGCAGCGCGCGCTCGAGCTTGTCGTACTTCCAGTCGCCGACGGCGCCGAACAGCACCGCGTCCGCGGCCTTCGCGAGGTTCAGCGTGGCTTCCGGCAGCGGATGGCCGTGCGCTTCGTACGCGGCACCGCCGACCAGCGCGGTCTCCGACTCGAAGGACAGGTCCAGGGCCTGCAGCACCTTGACGGCTTCGGCGACGATTTCGGTACCGATGCCGTCGCCCGGCAGGATCGCGATCTTCATGGGAATGTCTTTCGAAGGATCAGTGGGAATCTCGGGGGTCGCCCAGCCAGTGCACCAGGCGGTACTCGCAGGCCTTGAAGACGACGTAGGCGGCCATCGCGACGAAGCCGCTGACCAGCAGCTCGGCCAACTGCGCGGCACCGCCGTCCATCAGGCCCTGCCAGCCGTGGTCGAGCAGCAGGGCGCCGTTGGCACGCAGCAGGAAGAACAGGTTCAGCGAGCCGACGCCGAACGCAAAGAACGCGAGGCTCATCACGACGAAGCTGAGCCACAGCCGGCTCAGCACGATCCGATGGAACCAGCGCTTGATCACCGATGCCACGTCTTTTGAAGGCTAGAGCTCGCGGTGCGCGAGCCAGGGCATCTTCGCCAGCCGCTCGGCCTCGAAGGCCTTGATCTTGTCGGCGTGGCGCAAGGTCAGGCCGATGTCGTCGAAGCCGTTGACCAGGCAGTACTTGCGGAAGGGCTGCACGTCGAAGTTGATCTCGGTGCCATCGCCCTTGACCACCACCTGCCGCGGCAGGTCGATCGTCAGCCGGTAGCCGGGAAAGGCGGCGACCTCGTCGAACAGCTGCGAGACCACCGATGCCGGCAGCACGATCGGCAGCACGCCGTTCTTGAAGCAGTTGTTGAAGAAGATGTCGGCGAAGCTGGGCGCGATCAGCGCGCGGAAGCCGTACTGCTCCAGCGCCCACGGTGCGTGCTCGCGGCTGGAGCCGCAGCCGAAGTTCTCGCGCGCCAGCAGCACCGAGGCGCCGGCGTAGCGCGGCTGGTTCAGCACGAAATCCGGGTTCGGCTTACGCGCGGCCGGGTCCTGGCCGGGCTGGCCCGGGTCGAGGTAGCGCCATTCGTCGAACAGGTTCGGGCCGAAGCCCGAGCGCTTGATCGACTTCAGGAACTGCTTCGGGATGATCGCGTCGGTGTCGACGTTGGCGCGGTCCATCGGGGCGACGAGGCCCTGGTGCACGGTGAAGGCTTGCATGGCGGGTGGTTCCTCAGACGCGGCGAATGTCGACGAAGTGGCCGTTCAGCGCGGCCGCCGCGGCCATCGCCGGGCTGACCAGGTGCGTGCGGCCGCCGGCGCCCTGCCGGCCTTCGAAGTTGCGGTTGCTGGTCGACGCGCAGCGTTCGCCAGGCTCGAGCCGGTCGGCGTTCATCGCCAGGCACATCGAGCAGCCCGGCTCGCGCCATTCGAAGCCCGCGGCCTTGAAGACCTCGTGCAACCCCTCGGCCTCGGCCTGCGCCTTCACCAGGCCCGAGCCCGGCACGACCAGCGCAAGCTTCACGTTGCCCGCCACCTTGCCGCCGATGCGGCGCACGACGGCAGCAGCCTCACGCATGTCCTCGATGCGGCTGTTGGTGCACGAGCCGATGAAGACCTTGTCGATGCGCACGTCCGCGATGGCCTTGTTCGGCTCCAGGCCCATGTAGGCCAGCGCACGCTCGATCGCGCCGCGCCGCACGTCGTCCTTCTCCTTCTCGGGATCGGGCACGCGGTCCTCGATCGACAGCACCATCTCCGGCGAAGTGCCCCAGGTGACCTGCGGCTTCAACTGGCTGGCATCGAGCTCGACCACCTTGTCGAAGTGCGCGCCAGGGTCGGAATGCAGCGTGCGCCAGTGCGTGATGGCATGTTCCATCTCGACGCCCTTGGGCGCGAACGGCCGCCCCTGGACGTACGCGATCGTGATGTCGTCGACGGCCACCAGGCCCGCGCGCGCGCCGGCCTCGATCGCCATGTTGCAGACCGTCATGCGGCCTTCCATGCTCAGCGCGCGAATCGCGGAGCCGCCGAACTCGATCGTGTAGCCGGTGCCGCCGGCCGTGCCGATCCTGCCGATGATCGCCAGCACGATGTCCTTCGCGGTCAGGCCGCGAGCGAGCGTGCCGTCGACCTTCACGAGCATGTTCTTCGCCTTCTTGGCGAGCAGCGTCTGCGTCGCCAGCACGTGCTCGACCTCGCTCGTGCCGATGCCGTGCGCCAGCGCGCCGAAGGCGCCGTGCGTCGACGTGTGGCTGTCCCCGCAGACCACCGTCATGCCCGGCAGCGTCGCACCCTGCTCGGGGCCGATGACGTGCACGATGCCCTGGCGCTTGTCGAGGAACGGGAAGTACGCGGCGGCGCCGAAGGCGGCGATGTTGGTGTCCAGCGTCGTGATCTGCTGCTTGCTGATCGGGTCGGCGATGCCGTCGTAGCCGCGCTCCCAGCCGGTGGTGGGCGTGTTGTGGTCGGCGGTGGCGACGACCGAGCTGATGCGCCAGACCTTGCGGTCGGCCAGGCGCAGCCCCTCGAAGGCCTGCGGGCTGGTGACCTCGTGCACCAGGTGGCGGTCGATGTACAGCACGGACGTGCCGTCTTCCTCGGTGTGGACGACGTGTTCGTCCCAGAGCTTGTCGTAGAGGGTGCGGGGGGCGGCGCTCATGTCACGGCTTCCTCGGTCGGGGGCGGGATTGTCGCGCTGCGGGTTTCGGCTCGGAAGCCTGGGCCACGGGCGCGGGCATGTCGGAAACGACGGGCAGATCAGGCGAAGCGGCGGGGCACAGCGCGTCGACGAAGCGCTGCACGATGGTCGGCAGCACCTCCTGCGGCCTTACAGCCAGCAGGTAGTGGCGGCGCGCCCAGTCTTCGTGCAGCGCCAGCGGCTGCACGGCAAAGATGCGGCCGGCGCGCTCGGCGACCAGCGCCGGCAGGATCGCGACGCCGAGGCCGGCCTCGACCAGCTGCGCGATGGCATCGAAGCCGCGCACCTGGATGCGTTCGTTCAGCGGCCGGCCCAGTGCCTGCGCACGCTCGCGCATCAGCTCATGCGCGGCGGCCCCGAGGTGCAGGCCGACGATGTCGAAGTCCAGCAGCGCATCGAAGGCCACCGCGCCACGCTTCGCCAGCACGTGGCCCTGCGGCACCAGCACCGCGAGACGGCCCTCGCGGTACGGACAGCAGCGCAGCTCGGCCTCGTGCTGCGGCGGCACGAAGATGCCGACGTCGGCGCGGCCGGTGGCCACCGCGGCCTGCACCTCGGCGCTGGTCAGGTCCTCGAGGCTGATGCGGATGCCCGGATGGGCTTTCGAGAACGCCGCCAGGTCGGCCGGCAGCCATTCGGCGATCGCGCTGGCATTGGCCGCCACCCGCAGGTGGCCCTTGATGCCGCGCGAGAACTCGACCACCTCGCTCTCCAGCGCATGCAGCGCGGTGTTCAGCGAGCGGATGTGGCGCACCAGCGCACGGCCGGCCTCGGTGGGCTCGACGCCGCGCGCGCGGCGCTCGAACAGCGGCACGCCCAGGCGCGCCTCGAGGTCCGACAGCCGCTTGCTCGCCGCGGCCAGCGCCAGGTGCTCGCGCTCGGCGCCACGCGTGATGCTGCGCGTCTCGGCGATGGCGAGCACGAGGTTGAGGCTGGTGAGGTCGAAGCGCATGGCGGCGAAGGGGCGGACCGCAATGATGCGCGAAGGCTCGGCGCCGTGTGCACGGGAAACAGAAATCCAGGCTTCGCGATCAGCGAAACCTTGGACCATCCAGCGGGCGGATCACTCCCGCTGCTGGGCTGCCAGCACCTCGCGCACCGCCGTCAGCTGCCGGCGCGACACCGCCAGCCAGTCGCCATTGCTCATCTGCACCGACCAGCCTTCTTCGCCGTCGTCGTCGCCGCGGCGTTCGAGCGCGCGCACCGCCGACACCGCGACCACCGCGTTGCGGTGCACGCGCAGGAAACCGTCGCCGAGGCGCTGCTCCAGGTCGGCCAGCGCGTCGTCCAGCGTCCAGCGCCCGCGGCCGCTGCACAGCGTCACGTACTTCTGCTCGGCCTTCAGGTAGATCACCTCGGCGGCCGGCACCCGCAGCACGCGGCCGCGGTCGCTGACGACCAGCACGGGCCCGGTCGGCGCGGACTCGGCGCGCTGCACGCGGCGCTCGGCGGCACGCAGCAGCGCGGCCTGCAGGCGTTCGCGGCGCACCGGCTTGGTCAGGTAGTCGGTCGCGTCGACCTCGAAGGCCCGCAGCGCATGGTCGGCGTGCGCGGTGACGAAGACCACCAGTGGCGGCTCGGGCTGGCGCCGCAGGTCGTCGGCGAAGCCGAGGCCGTCGCGGCCGGGCATCGCGATGTCCAGCAGCACGAGGTCGCAGGGCGTCTGCTGCAGCAGCGCGAGCGCGGCCGACGCGTCGCCGGCCTCGCCGACCACCCGCGCCGGCGGCTCGGTATTGGCCTCGATCAGCGAGCGCAGCCGCAGCCGCGCGAGCGGCTCGTCGTCGACGATCAGCACCGACAGCGGGGTTCGTTCCATCGTTGTGATTCCTACAGCGGCAGGTCGATGCGCGCCCGCCAGAGGCCATCGACGACGCCGGTTTCCAGCCCGGCGGCGACATCGTGCAGCAGCCGCAGCCGCTCGCGCACGTTGGCCAGCGCGATGCCGCTGCCGGGCGGGCCGGGTTCGTCGGGCAGCGTATTGGTGACGGTCAGCTCGGCCGTGCCCAGGCGCGCGCGGGTGCGCACCAGGATGCGGCCGCCGCCCACCGCCGGCTCGATGCCGTGGCGCACCGCGTTCTCGACCAGCGGCTGCAGCACCAGCGGCGGCACGCGCGCGCCGGCCGCGGCCGGATCGAGGTCCCAGGTGACCTGCAGGCGGTCGCCGAAGCGCAGCTTCTCGATCGCCAGGTAGCGCTGCGCGAGCTCGATCTCCTCGTCCAGCGTCACCGCGGCACCGGTCTCGGCCAGCGCCACGCGGAACAACTGCGCCAGGTCCTCCAGCACCGTCTCGGCGCGGTCGGGGTCGATGCGCACCAGCGCCAGCGCGGTGTTCAGCGCGTTGAACAGGAAGTGCGGCCGGATGCGCGACTGCAGCTCGGCCAGTCGGGCACCGATCTCGATCGGCTGCGCCGCGCGCGAGCGCAGGCCGAGCCAGCTCCAGACCAGCGTCGCGATCGCCGCGCCGCCGACCGCGGCGGCCCCGGCGGCGAAGGGCGTCGCCGGGGCCAGCGCGAGCACCGCGATCGAGCCCCAGCCGATCACCGCCGCACTGGCGCCCAGCAGCGCGATCAGCGACTGGCGCACGCGCTGGCGCAGGCGCCCGAGCCACGGCCGCAGCGCGCACACCGTCGGCAGCCAGACCAGGCTGGCGCCGAGCGACGCAAAGGCCAGCGTGGCCGCGCGCCACAGCCAGTCGATCCAGCCGACCGACGCCGGCAGCGTCGCCACCGCCACCACCAGCTGCACGAAGATCATCACGCGCAGCCCCAGCGCGGGCCGGCACAGGTCGAACTGCGAGCTCAGGCGCTCGCGTTCGCGCTGCTCGTGTTCGTGCAGCGGGTCGAAGGCGCTGACCTCGAAGAAGGCGCTGCGGCCATTGCGCGGCAGCCGCGTGGTGTCGGGCCACAGGCTCGCGGGACGGCTGGGCGATTCACCGGCCGGTGGCGCCGGGGGGTCGGGCTCGGATCGGATCGGCGTGGCCATCGAGGGACGCGCTGCGGGCGGCGTCGCGGCGGAAGGTGCCCGGGATAATACGGGCTGTCGGCCGCGCGTTCGTGCAGCCCTCCCCCGTCTTCCATCCAGCATGTCCGGCAATCAACTCGACAAGAAGTCCCAGGCCTGGTCGGCCCTGTTTTCCGAGCCGATGAGCGAGCTCGTCAAGCGCTACACCGCGAGCGTCGACTTCGACAAGCGCCTCTGGCGCGCCGACATCGACGGCAGCCTGGCGCATGCCGGCATGCTGGCCGCGCAGGGCATCATCGGTGCGCAGGACCTGGCCGACATCCAGCGCGGCATGGCGCAGATCGTCGCCGAGATCGAAGGCGGCACCTTCGCCTGGAAGCTCGACCTCGAGGACGTGCACCTGAACATCGAGGCGCGGCTGACGCAGCTGGTCGGCGATGCCGGCAAGCGCCTGCACACCGGCCGCTCGCGCAACGACCAGGTGGCCACCGACGTGCGCTTGTGGCTGCGCGGCGAGATCGATCGCCTCGGCCCGCTGCTGGTCGCGATGCAGCACGCGCTGGTCGAGCTGGCGGCGCAGCATGCCGACACCGTGATGCCCGGCTTCACGCACCTGCAGGTCGCGCAGCCGGTGAGCTTCGCGCACCACCTTCTGGCCTACGTCGAGATGTTCGCGCGCGATGCCGAGCGCCTGGCCGACGTGCGCAAGCGCGTCAACCGCCTGCCGCTGGGCGCTGCGGCGCTGGCGGGCACCAGCTACCCGCTGGATCGCCACGCCGTCGCCAAGGCGCTCGGCTTCGACGGGATCTGCGAGAACTCGCTCGACGCCGTCAGCGACCGCGACTTCGCGCTGGAGTTCGCCTCGTTCGCCTCGATCACGATGGTGCACGTCTCGCGGCTCGCCGAGGAGATCGTGCTGTGGATGAGCCAGAACTTCGGCTTCATCGACCTCGCCGACCGCTACTGCACCGGCTCGTCGATCATGCCGCAGAAGCGCAATCCGGACGTCGCCGAGCTGGCGCGCGGCAAGAGCGGCCGCGTGGTCGGCCACCTGATGGGCCTGATCACGCTGATGAAGGGCCAGCCGCTGACCTACAACAAGGACAACCAGGAAGACAAGGAGCCGCTGTTCGACACCGTCGACACGGTGGCCGACACGCTGCGCATCATGGCCGAGATGGTCGAGGGCATCGTCGTCAAGCCCGAGGCGATGGAGCGCGCCGCGCTGCGCGGCTACGCCACCGCCACCGACCTGGCCGACTACCTGGCGAAAAAAGGCCTGCCCTTCCGCGATGCGCACGAGGTCGTCGCGCATGCGGTGAAGCAGGCGATGGCGCAAGGCGTCGACCTGTCGGCGCTGCCGCTGGCCGCGCTGCAGGCCTTCCACCCGTCGATCGAGGCCGACGTGCTGCCGCTGCTGAGCCTGCGCGGCTCGCTCGAGGCGCGCCGCGTGGCCGGCGGCACCGCGCCCGAGCAGGTGCGCTTGCAGGTGGCGCGGCACCGCGCGAGGTTGTCCGCACCGGCCGCCTGAGCAACCACCCCAGCGCCCGGCCGCGTCGGGTCTAGCGCTTCACCAGCTCGACGCGCCGGTTCTTCGCCCGGCCGTCCTCGCTGCGGTTGTCGGCCAGCGGCACGGTCTGGCCGTAGCCTTTGGCCGTCAGGCGCGTGGCGGCGATGCCGCGGCCGACCAGGGCCTGCATCACGCTCGCGGCGCGCGCCTGCGACAGCTTCAGGTTGCCGTCCGCCGTGCCGGCGTTGTCGGTGTGGCCGCCGACCTCCAGCTTCAGGGCCGGCGCGGCCTTCAACATCTGCGCGGCCTGGTCGAGCTGCGACTGCGATTCGGCCTTGATCGTCGCCAGCCCGGTGTCGAAGTGCAGGTACAGGCTGACGCGGCCGTCCTTGTTCAGCCTGTCGAGCAGGTCGTTGGCGACGATGTCCTGCGTCATGGCCTGGCGTTCGACGATGAAGAGCTCGTAGCCGCCGCCGGCATCGAAGGGCACCACCATCGCCCAGGTCTCGCCGGCCGCGCGCGCCAGCTTGAACAGCGCCGCCCGGTCGCGGGTCGAGCCGTTGTGGCACAGCGCCTTGTCGGCGGTGATGCCCGCGCCTTCGACCACCACCGTGCCGCCGGCGGCGCGCACCGCGTTCGCGAAGTTGCGCTGGATCTGCAGCGCGCTGCCGGCCGGGCGGCCGTCGATCAGGCGGTAGTCGTAGCGCCAGGTGCGACCCTCGATGGTCTGCTCGGCCCCCGAGCAGTCCTCGCTGATCCTGGTCTGGAAGCTCATCGCGTCGAACTCCTTCATCTCGCAGTCGACGATCTGGTAGTTCGGCATGCGGTTGAACGCGGGGTGATCCTTGCAGCCTTCGACATCGGCAGCATGGACGGCGGGCACGGCAAGCAAGGCCAGCGCGATGGCGGCGGCCGTTCTCGGCAGGAACATGGTGGACAAGCCCTCGGGCAATCGACGAAGCGCGCGATGCTATCGGCGCCGGGCGCTCGATCGGCCGTGCGGCCGATAACGGCGGAGCGGCGCGTGAAATGCGCCCGCCTCGCTTTACATCACGGCAACTTCTTCTCCGCGTCGGAGATCGGCTGGCCCTTGTCGAAGACCACCTTCCAGACGCCCGGCGCCTCCTGGCGCCAGATCGAATTGAAACGCGACACGCGCTGGCCCGAGGGGTCGCGCACCGGCCCGGTGGAATGGGCCAGCGTGCCGTCGGCCAGCACCTCGACCTGGTCCGGCTCCCAGGAGAAAGGCGCCTGCTTGCCGTCATAGAAGGCCTTCCAGCCTTCGATCACCGCGGCCCTGCCGCGCAGCACGGTGTTGTTGCCGTAGAAGACGGCGTGCTCGGACAGGTGCCGGCCGAAGGCGGCGAGGTCGCGGTCGGCCATCGACCTGGCGAACGAACGTTCGGCCGCCTCCACCTGCTGGCGCAGCGCGGCGAGGTCCGGCGCGCTCGCCTGTGCGTGCACGTCGCCCAGGCTCATGGCCGCCGCCACCAGGCCGGCGCCGAGGACGGCGGGCCGCATCTCAACGCGACGCCGCGGACAGCGCCTGCGGTTCCTCGTGCAGCAGCCACAGCAGCAGGATCAGCGCCGCGGCGCCGCCGATCGGGAACAGCAGCACCGCGGCCGCGACCGGCGCGATCGCCGAACGGCGCATGCGGCGCACGCCGATGCCCAGCAGCACCCAGTGCAACGGGATCGCGACCGCGATCACCAGTCCCAGTGCCACCATGCGCGGCACCGATCCGGTGGTGTCGTTGACCATCGGCGGCAGGAACATCGCGATCGCCGCGACCGCGGCGACCAGCGCCAGCGCCGAATCGGCGAGGGCCCGGCGGGCCGGCTTGTTGATCATCTCGAGCGTCTCCGAATTCGATCGGGCCATCGTACGCCGAAGCCTGCTTGGCGTGCACCCACAATCCCCGGAATGGTCCGCCCTCTGCTCACTGCGTTCGCTCCCCCAAGGATCCGAAGGATCCCTCCCTGGATCCAGGGGGGCTCAGCGCCCTTCGGGCGGCCGGGCGGGCGAACTGTCGACCCCCTGCTCACTGCGTTCGCTCCCCCCAAGGGGGGCTCAGCGCCCTTCGGGCGGCCGGACGGGCGCTGATGTCCCCGCCCCGCGCCCGCCGCTGGATCGCGCACCTCGACATGGACGCGTTCTACGCCTCGGTCGAGCTGCTGCGCTACCCGGACCTGCGGGCCAAGCCGGTGGTCATCGGGGGCGGGCGGCGCCACCAGCCGGAGTTGCTGGCCGACGGCACCCGACGTTATGCGCGCCTGGCCGACTACACCGGCCGCGGCGTCATCACCACCGCCACCTACCCGGCGCGCGACCTCGGCGTGCATTCCGGCATGGGTCTGATGAAGGCCGCGCTGCGGGCGCCGCAGGCGGTGCTGCTGCCGACCGACTTCGAGCAGTACCGGCTGTACTCGCGCCGCTTCAAGGCCGCGGTGGCCGAGGTGGCGCCGCTGATCGAGGACCGCGGCATCGACGAGATCTACATCGACCTGACTGACCTGCCCGGCGCGCAGGAGCCGGTCGGCCACGACCCGCACGGCGGCGTGCGCGCGATCGCGCTGGACATCAAGAACAACGTGCGCAGCGCCACCGGCCTCAGCTGCTCGATCGGCGTGACGCCGAACAAGCTGTTGTCGAAGATCGCCAGCGAGCTCGACAAGCCCGATGGCCTGACCCTGTTGACGCACGACGAGCTGCCGACGCGCATCTGGCCGCTGCCGGTGCGGCGCATCAACGGCATCGGCCCGAAGGCCGGAGAGAAGCTCGCGACGCTGGGCATCCACACGATCGGCGAGCTCGCCGAGCGCGAGCGGCCCTGGCTGATCCAGCACTTCGGCCGGGCCTACGGCGCCTGGCTGCACGACGCGTCGCACGGCGTCGACGACCGGCCGGTGGTCACGCACAGCGAGCCGGTGACGATCAGCCGCGAGACCACCTTCGACCGCGACCTGCACGCCCGGCGCGACAAGGCCGAGCTCTCGGGCATCTTCACCCGGCTGGTCGAGCAGCTGGCGCTGGACCTGCAGCGCAAGGGCTATGTCGGCCGCACGATCGGCATCAAGCTGCGCTTCGACGACTTCAAGACCGTCACCCGCGACATGACGATCGCCGACCCCACCGCAGACGCCGCGACGATCCGGCTCGCCGCCGGGCTGTGCCTGAAGCGCGTGGACCTGGCAAGGCGCATCCGCCTGCTCGGCGTGCGCGTAAGTGCGCTGCGGCGTGCCGGGCAGCGCGCCTGAGCCTGCCCCGGGTCGCACCGGGGTGTGCGCCGCACGACCCGCCACCTAAGATGGACGCACGATGAAGAACACGCTCCTGGCCGCTTCCCTCCTCGCCCTGCTGCAGGCCGCCGCCCACGGCGGGCAGGTGCAGATCAGCGTCACGACGCCGGACGGCCAGCCGGCCGCCGACGTCGCGGTGATGGTGCATCCCACGGCCGCATGGACCGCGCAGCCGCTGCCCGAGCCGGTGGTGATCGCGCAGCGCAACATCCGCTTCGTGCCCTTCGTGACCGTCGTGCCGGTCGGTGCGACGGTGCGCTTCGTCAACCAGGACCGCTTCGACCACCACGTGCGCTCGCAGCCGGGCGGGCCGCTCGGCAACGTCGCGCCGGCCAGGCAGTTCGAGTTCCGCATGGCCGCCGCGGGCAAGGACCCCACGCCGGCGGACCTGAAGATGGACGTGCCCGGCACCGTCGCCCTCGGCTGCCACCTGCACGGCTCGATGCGCGGCCATGTCGTCGTCAGCACGACGCCGTGGTTCGCGGTCACCGACGACAAGGGCGTCGCGACCATCGCCGGCGTGCCCGACGGCCAGGTCGAGCTGAAGCTGTGGCATCCCGAACAGCTGAGCGACCAGGCCGCGATCCGGCTGCAGGTGGCGGGCAGCGCCAGCGCCGACGCCAGGCTCAACTTCGCGCCGCGCCGCCGCGGCGCCGCCGCACCGCCGCCGCGGTACTGAGGGCGGCGACGAGCGCGGCGGCCAGCAGCGCTCCGGCAGGGGGTTCGTCGATCGCGATCGTGACGTTCTGAACCATCACGCCGCCGATCGCATCGCCCACCTGGTCGGCGAGCATCAGGTCGGTGAACTGCAGCGTCGTGTACGCACCGACCCCGGTCCCGGTGCCGTGGAACAGCAGGGTGGCCAGCAGCAACGGGCCACCGGACTGCAAGTCGTCGAGGTAGGGCCCGACGCAGAACGCGCAACCGAGCGCCGAGCCCTCGAGAAGCGAGACCTCGACCAGCGTGATCTGGCCGAGCCAGAAGGCGTCGACGACGTCGACCACCGTCTGCGCCGCGTCCTGCGGATCGCCGAGCGCCTGGCCCACGGTCACGTCGTAGAGCGTCAGCATGGACGGGTCGTAGTGCAGCGACAGGTCGATGCCGGCCAGCTGCGTGCCCGGCGCCAGCCCGGACAGCACGAGGTCGACCTCCAGCGCCTCGGTGCCGTGCACCTTGGTGCGGTCCGGAATGAACTGCAGCACCGGTCCGGCGTGTGCGGCGGCAGCCAGCACGACCGCCAGCAACCCGGCGGCGAGCGAATGGATCAGCGTTCTCATCGAAGGTCCCTGTGAAGTCACTTGGCACAACCCGGATGCGCGCAGCGCAGCATCGCCTTGCGTGCATCGAGGATCGTGATTCGGCCGTCGCGGTCGATGTCGCGCGGGTCGCTGCGGCACAGCGCCGGCCCGCGCATCGACAGCGTGATCGCCGTGATGTCGTCGCGGTCGACCTGGCCGTCCTGCAGCACGTCGCCGTTCTGCAGCACGTGGTTGCAGGCCGCGACCTCGGGCGCGCCGACCCCGATGAAGCGCACCGGATCGACCGCGGCGATGCGGGTGAAGCTGCCGTTGCCCAGGCGGTCGAGACGGAATTCGACCGGGCCCAGCGAGCTGCCGGCCGGGCCGGCGTAGTACATGAACATCACCGGCAGCGGGCCGTTCAGGTCGAACTGGGGCAGCGCGTCGGTGAAGTCGGCGATGAAGCGCTGGTCCGGAGCGAATGCCCGCGGGCTGTGTTCGTCCGGGTGCGGCAGCACGTCGGGCGTGCTGAAGCTCGCAAACGACAGCGCGGGAACGCCGAGCCCGGCCCGCACCTCGCCGTTGGTGCGCTGGCTCGATACCAGCTGCCCGGCCGCGTACAGCCGCGGCCGGTACCGCGCACGGTCCTCGGCGGTCACCGCGTCGATGTGCGCCCTCGCGTAGTCGTAGGCCACCCAGAAGAAGCCGTTCGACGTGCCGCCGGCGGTGTTCGGCACGCCCCACTGCGGCGAGGCCGAGTTCGCCATCAGCAGCGCACCGCGGCGGTTCTGTCCGCTCGCGTCGACATAGGGCCGGTCGTCGTCGTAGCCGACGATGGTGACGGCGTGCCCGCCGGAAAGCTTGCCGCCATTGTCGTAAAGCACATCGTTGTTCATGCCGGGGCAGTCGACGCCGGTCTGCTGGCAGCCGCGGTCCCAGCCCCAGTGCATCACGTTCTCGTACTGGATGAAGGCCGAGGCCGCGATGCCGCCGTTCGCGAGATGCTGCTTGAGCGCGTCGAAGCCGGCCGGGCTGGTCATGTCGAAGAACGCGCTCGATGCCGTGCGGCGCGGCAGCGCCTCGATCCACTGCGCCTCGGTCGGCCACCCGTACACCACGTCGTCGAAGCGCCACGGGTCGTACGGCCGCGACTGCCAGTTGCCGATGCCCCAGCGCTCGAGGGCATTCATGCCGTCCCACAGCGAGCTGCCGCCGTCATCGGTCGTCCACTGGCCGTCCTTGCCGAAGGCCGCCCACTTGATCAGCGGGTACAGGAAAGCGGGACTGGCGATGTGCTCGGTCGCTCGCGACGGCCGCGGCGGGGCGATCGTCTGATTGCAGGCATCGAACTTCGCGCCGTCCCAGACGTGCTGCCCGGGGTTGGCGGGATCGGGGCTGGAGATCGGGCAGTCGGGCTGGCCGGTGCAGCGCAGCACGAAGGCGCCGACCGGCGGTTCGGCGCGCGCGACATGGCACTCGGGGTCGCGGGGCAGCCAGGTGCCCGAGACGTCGAGGCCTTCGTCCATCGCCTGCGTGTAGGTGGCCCAGTAGTAGCCCACCGACCAGGCGACGCAGGAAGCGCGCCCCTCCTGGTCGCCGATCGGCGGGAAGTGGTGCGACAGGCTGTTGTCGACGGCCGCCGGAAGGCCGGCGGCCGCGCCGGCCAGCAGGGCCCGCCGCCTCGACAGCGCGTTCGGCGCCGGCTTGGCCACGCGCCCGGCGCGGGCCCGTTGCGCGTCGGTGGCGCCGCTGGTGCAGTGCCGAGGCATCAGCGCGACGCGCTCCTGCGCCGACATCGCCGGCTGCAGCGCACGCGCGGCCGCTGCGGCGGGTGCTGGCACCGCCAGCGGCTGCACACGCTCGACCCGGTGGATGCTGCGTGCCGCGGCGAGCGCATGCGGCGGCAGGCTCGCCACCAGCACGTCGCCGGCCGCATAACCCCTGATGACGCCGCCGAAGGACACCAGGTTGTCACGGACGCGCAGCACATCGGCGTCGGACGCCGTCCGCGCCAGGTGCACACGCACCGTCACCAGTGCGGTCGCCGGGACCTGCGCCGCCACGTGGGGCGCCACTGCGAGCAACGCGGCCGCGAAGGCCAGCCGCACGCCATGCCGATGACCGGTGTCCATCGCAACTCCCTTCAAGCCGTGAATCCAGCTTAGGAGTCAGCCCGTCGCGCGCGTTGCGTTTGCGCAATCGTTGCGCCCCGCGGGGCGCCGGTCAGGCGCCGGTGGCCCGACGTGTCGGCAGCCGCCACAACCAGGTGCCGACGGCCAGGCAGCAGGCCGCCGGCAGCCAGGCCAGGCGCAGCGGCAGCATGAAGGCGCCCCAGGTCGAGCCGATGACCATCATCACCGTCGCGAACTGCTTGGCGCGCAGCGGCACCGCGTGGTGCAGCCGCCAGTCCCGCACCAGCGGGCCGAAGCGCGGATGGTGCAGCAGCCACGCTTCCCAGCGCGCACTGCCGCGCGAGAAGCAGTAGGCCGCCAGCAGCACGAAGGGCGTGGTGGGCAGCAGCGGCAGGAAGATGCCGACGATGCCGGTCAGCAGACACATCCAGCCGGCGATCAGCCACAGCCAGCGCTGCCACAGCGGGCGGTCGGGCGGCGGGACAGCCTCGGTGGGAACCGTCATCGGGCCATGCTAACCGCGTGAGCGACCGGCACGGCGGCGCCGGCGTCATCGTCGGCATCGGCGCCGCCGGGGCGGCCGGCGGTCCGGCCCAGCGGCTACAGTCCCCCGCCATGCCCGCTGCGCCGCGCGACCTGCGCTTCCCGTCGATCGAAGGCCTGCGCGCCTTCGAAGCCGCGGCACGCCTGGGCAGCTTCGAGCGCGCCGCCGACGAACTCGCGATCACCGCCAGCGCGGTCGGCAAGCGCCTCGCGACACTCGAGGAGCTGCTCGGCACGCCGCTGCTGACGCGCAGCGGCAAGGCGCTGGCGCTGACCGCCGCCGGCAAGGAATACCTCGAGCAGGTGCGCTCGGCGCTCGGGCTGCTCGCCGCGATGCCGCTGCACCAGCGCACCGTGCAGCGCATCGAGCGGCTGCGCGTCACCGCGCCGCCGACCTTCGCGCGCCAGATCCTCGTGCCGCGGCTGGAGTCGTTCACGCGGGCCCATCCGCAGATCGAGCTCGAGCTGCTGCTGTCGATTCCCTACCTCGACCGCTCGCCGCACGACTGCGACGTCGAAGTCTGGGCCGCCGGCGGCCGCGCGCCCGAACGCATCGGTCGGCCGCTGCTCGACGACCGCGTGCTGCCGGTGGCCGCACCGGCGCTGCTGGCGAAGCTGCCGCCGTTGCAGCGCCCGGCGGACCTGGGCGCCGCGCCCCTGCTGCGCACGCCGCTGGAGCCGTGGACGCCGTGGTTCCGCGCCGCAGGGCTCGACTGGCCGGAGCCGACCGGCGGGCCGCGGCTGATCGACCTCGGGCTGACGCTGGAGGCCGCGGTGTCGGGCCAGGGCATCGCGCTGGCGCGGCCCTCGCTCGCCCGCGCCTGGCTCGAGACCGGCACGCTGCAGCCGCTGTTCGCCATCACCTCGCCGGCGGCCAATCCGTACTTCCTGTCGCCCACCGACGTGCAGGGCGCCGCGGCCGCCTTCGCCGACTGGCTGCGCGCGGTCTGCGCCGAGGCCGAGGCCTGGGCGGCGGAATGGCTTTCCGGCCTCGGCTGACGAAGTTTCCGGCCGCGCGCCGGCCACGCCGCTAGCATCGCCGTCGAACGAGGAGACGAGGCCCGACCATGACCGTCATCACCAACATCGAAGACCTGCGCGTGCTGGCCCAGAAGCGCGTGCCGCGCATGTTCTACGACTACGCCGACTCCGGCAGCTGGACCGAAGGCACCTACCGCGCCAACAGCGAGGAGTTCCAGCGCATCAAGCTGCGCCAGCGCGTCGCGGTGAACATGGAAGGCCGCAGCACCGCGACGACGATGGTCGGCGTGCCCGTCTCGATGCCGGTGGCGCTGGCGCCGGTCGGCTCCACCGGCATGCAGCATGCGGACGGCGAGATCCTGGCCGCGCGCGCGGCCGAGAAGTTCGGCGTGCCCTTCACGCTGTCGACGATGAGCATCTGCTCGCTCGAGGACGTCGCCGCGAACACCACCAAGCCGTTCTGGTTCCAGCTCTACGTGATGCGCGACCGCGCGTTCAGCCAGCGGCTGATCGAACGCGCGAAGGCAGCGAAGTGCGGCGCGCTGGTGCTGACGCTGGACCTGCAGATCCTCGGCCAGCGCCACAAGGACCTGAAGAACGGCCTGTCGGTGCCGCCGAAGCCGACCTTCGCCGCGCTGGCCAACCTGGCCACCAAGCCGCGCTGGATCCTGGGCATGGCCGGCACGAAGCGGCGCCAGTTCGGCAACATCGTCGGTCACGTCGAGGGCGTCAACGACATGAGCTCGCTGTCCGAGTGGACCGCCCAGCAGTTCGACCCGACGCTCAACTGGGGCGACGTCGAGTGGATCAAGAAGCACTGGGGCGGCAAGCTGATCTTGAAGGGCATCCAGGACGTCGAGGACGCCAAGCTCGCGGTGGCCAGCGGCGCCGACGCGCTGATCGTCAGCAACCACGGCGGCCGCCAGCTCGACGGCGCACAGTCCAGCATCGGGGCGCTGCCGGCGATCGTCGACGCGGTCGGCTCGCAGATCGAGGTGCACATGGACGGCGGCGTGCGCTCCGGACAGGACGTGCTGAAGGCGCGTGCGCTCGGCGCGCGCGGCTGCTACATCGGCCGCGCCTTCATCTACGGCCTGGGCGCGATGGGCGAAGCCGGCGTCACGAAGGCGCTGGAAGTGATCCACAAGGAGCTCGACCTGACGATGGCCTTCTGCGGCCGCACGCAGATCGAGCAGGTCGACAAGAGCATCCTGCTGCCCGGCACCTTCCCGACCGCCTGACGCCGGGCCGGCCGGCCGCGCCGGCCCGGCACGGCGGGTCGCCGACAATCCGGCATGACCGCCTCTCCTGCCGGCGCGCCGACCGGCCCCGCCTTCGACATCCTCCCGCTCGCCCCCGAGGTCCTGGCCAACCTGCGCCAGCTCGGCTACGAGCGCATGACCCCCATCCAGGCCGCCAGCCTGCCGCTGGCGCTGGCCGGCCAGGACCTGATCGCGCAGGCCAAGACCGGCAGCGGCAAGACCGCGTCGTTCGGCCTGCCGCTGCTGGCCAACCTGAATGCGCGCCGCTTCGCGGTGCAGGCCCTGGTGCTGTGCCCGACGCGCGAGCTCGCCGAACAGGTCGCGCAGGAGATCCGCCGCCTCGCCCGCTCGGAGGAGAACATCAAGGTGATCACCTTGTGCGGCGGCGCCGCGATACGCACCCAGATCACCAGCCTGGAGCACGGCGCGCACGTGATCGTCGGCACGCCGGGCCGGGTGCTCGATCACCTGTCGCGGCAGACGCTCGCGCTCGACGCGCTGAACACGCTGGTGCTCGACGAGGCCGATCGCATGCTGGACATGGGCTTCGCCGACGACATGGCCGCGGTGATCGGCCACTGCCCGAAACAGCGCCAGACGCTGCTGTTCTCCGCCACCTTCCCCGACGACGTCGCGAAGCTGGCCGGCCGCTACCTGCGCGAGCCGAAGCAGGTGAAGCTCACCGAGCAGCATGCGGCGGCCACGATCCGCCAGCGCTTCTACGAGGTCGCCGAGGACCAGCGCCTGCATGCGGTCGGCCTGCTGCTGAACCACTACCGGCCGGTCAGCACGCTGGCGTTCTGCAATACCAAGCAGCAGTGCCGCGACCTGGTGGCGGTGCTGCGCGCGCAAGGCCTGTCGGCGCTCGAGCTGCACGGCGACCTCGAGCAGCGCGATCGCGACCAGGTGCTGGTGCAGTTCGCCAACCGCAGCTGCAGCGTGCTGGTGGCCACCGACGTCGCCGCGCGCGGCCTCGACATCGCGCAGCTCGAAGCGGTGATCAACGTCGACATCTCGCCCGAGCCCGAGGTGCACGTGCACCGCATCGGACGCACCGGCCGTGCGGGAGAGGCCGGCTGGGCCTTCAGCCTCGCCAGCCTGGACGAGATGGGCCGTGTCGGCCGCATCGACGAGCTGCAGGGCCGCGAGAGCGAATGGCATGCCTTGAGCGAGCTGGTGCCCACGTCCGCCGAGCCGCTGCACCCGCCGATGGCGACGCTGCAGATCCTGGGCGGACGCAAGGAAAAGATCCGTGCCGGCGACGTGCTGGGCGCGCTGACCAAGGACCACGGCTTCACGGCCACGCAGATCGGCAAGATCGACATCAACGACTTCTCGACCTACGTGGCGGTCGAACGCGGCATCGCGAAGGACGCGCTGCGCAAGCTCAATGCCGGCAAGGTGAAGGGCAAGACGGTGAAGGCACGCGCGCTGTGAGCGCCTTGTTCGCGACGCTCGGCCTGTCCGAGCCGCTGCTGCGTGCAGTGGCCGAGCAGGGCTACGCGTCGCCCACGCCGATCCAGGCCGCGGCGATCCCGGCGGCCCTGCAGGGCCGCGACCTGCTGGCGTCGGCGCAGACCGGCTCCGGCAAGACGGCGGCCTTCGTGCTGCCGCTGCTGGAGCAGCTGTCGCGCAGCGTGCGCCGCACCCCGCGTCGCACCCGCGCGCTGGTGCTGGTGCCCACGCGCGAGCTGGCCGACCAGGTGGCCGAGACCGTTCGCACGCTCGCCGAACCCCTGGCCGAGCCGGTGAAGGTGGCCTGTCTCTTCGGCGGCGTGTCGGTCAATCCGCAGATGATGGCGCTGCGCGGCGGCGCCGACGTGGTGGTCGCGACGCCGGGCCGGCTGCTGGACCTCGTCGAGCGCAACGCGCTGGGCCTCGCCTGGGCCGGCCTGCTGGTGCTCGACGAAGCCGACCGCCTGCTCGACGCCGGCTTCGAGGACGAGTTGCAGCGCGTGGTCGCGTTGCTGCCGCAACGCCAGCAGCGGCAGACGCTGCTGTTCTCGGCCACCTTCCCGCCCGCGGTCCAGGCGCTGGCCCGGGCGCTGCTGCGCGACCCACTGCGCATCGACCTGGCCGTCGATGCGGCAGACCCGCCCGCGATCACCCAGCGCGCGCTGCAGGTCGACACCGCGCAGCGCACGCCGCTGCTGCGCCACCTGATTGCACAAGGCCACGGCGATCGCGGCTGGGACCGCGTGCTGGTCTTCGTCGCGACGCAGTACGCCACCGAACACGTGGCCGACAAGCTGCGGCGGGCCGGCATCGCCGCGGCCGCGCTGCACGGCGAACGCAGCCAGGGGGCGCGCCGCCAGGCGCTGGCCGACTTCAAGGCCGGCCGGGTGCAGGTGCTGGTGGCCACCGACGTCGCCGCGCGCGGCATCGACATCCAGCGCCTGCCGGTGGTGGTGAACTACGACCTGCCGCGCTCGGCCGCCGACCACGTGCACCGCATCGGCCGCACCGCCCGCGCCGGCGAAGCGGGCCTGGCGATCAGCTTCGTCACCGCCGCGACCGAGGCGCACTTCCGGCTGATCGAGAAGCGCCAGGGCCTTCGCTTAACCCGTGAAGTGATCGGCGGCTTCGAGCCGACCGAAGTGCCGGTGGCGAGCGATCCGACCGGTGGCATCAAGGGGCGGCGCAAGAGCAAGAAGGACAAGCTGCGCGAAGCCGCGGCGCTGGCCGCTGCCGCTGCGTCGCCAGCGCCGGCACCCGCGACGAGAGCGCGGTCCGCGCGAAGCTAGGCCTGAGCCGCCCCCGGCGACGAGGGGGCGGCCGTTCTTCACACTTCGGCCCCCGGCAAGCGCCGCAACGCGGCTTCCAGCGCCGCCAGCGCATGCCGCACCTTGGCCGGCTGCGCACCACGCTGCGGGGTCACCCCCCACACCGGCGTGCTGGGCAGCCGCCAGCCAGTCAGCAGCGGCACGACGCGGCCGGCGCGCAGGTCCTCGTCGGCATCCGGCCGCACCAGCAGCGCCAGCCCGAGGCCGGCGGCGCACAGCTGCTCGATCGTCAGCTGGTTGTTGCTGACGATGCGCGGCTCGACCCGAAGCCGCTCGACGCGCCCGTCGGCCGCCGCCAGCTCGAGCATCAGGCCGCCTTCGGACCGCGCATCACCGCCCAGCCACTCGTGCCGGGCCAGGTCGGCCGGCGTCTCCGGCACGCCGGCGCGCGCCAGGTAGGCCGGCGACGCGCACAGCACCCAGCCGAAGCTGCACAGGCGCCGCGCGACCCAGCTGGAGTCGGGCATGCGGCCGGCGCGCAGCGCGAGGTCGACGCGGGCTTCGATCAGGTCGATCATCGCGTCGTCGACCAGCAGCCGCAGCTTCAGCGCCGGGTGCTGTGCCAGCAGCGGCGCCAGCGCCGGGCCGACGTGGCGCGCGAAGCCCACCGGCGCCGCCAGCCGCAGTTCCCCATCGAGCGCGTCACGCGCCAGCTGCAGCTGCTCGCGCGCCTGCGCGGCCGACTGCACCAGCGCCTCGCAGTGCGCATGCACGCGCTGGCCGACCTCGGTCAGCGCGAGCTTGCGCGTCGAGCGGTGCAGCAGCGTCACGCCGTGCGCGGTCTCCAGCGCGCGCACCCGCTGGCTCACCGCCGAGGGGGTCATGCCGAGCTGGCGCGCGGCACCGCTCATCGAGCCCGCACGGACCACGGCCGCGAACACCGACATCGCCTGCAAGTCATCCATGTCGACCCTCCATCTTGAAGCTGCACTTCAATCAGATGGCGATTCTCAACGGCTAGTTGGCTGATCGTGAAGCGGGAATCATAAGCAACGTTGCATTCCACCCCCGGAGACTTCCCCATGAACATCGCCCTCATCGGCGCCAGCGGCTTCGTCGGCAGCGCCGTGCTCGACGAACTGCTGCAGCGCGGTCACCGCGTCACCGCGATCGTTCGTGACGCCACGAAGCTGGCACCGCGCGACGGCCTGACCGTGGTCGCGGCCGACGTGCAGCAGGCCGCGCAGGTCGCGCAGGCGGTCGAAGGACACGACGCCGTGGTCAGCGCCTTCAATCCCGGCTGGTCCGACCCGAAGCTCTACGACCTGTTCCTCGCGGGCAGCCGCGCGATCGTCGCGGGCCTCAAGCGCGCCGGCACCCCGCGCGCGCTGATCGTCGGCGGCGCCGGCAGCCTGTTCGTCGCGCCCGGCGTGCAGCTGGTCGACACGCCGGCCTTCCTGGACCACGTGCCGCCGAACATCGTGCCCGGCGCGCAGGCCGCGCGCGATGCACTGGGCGAGCTGCGCGGCGAGACGCAGCTGGACTGGGTCTACCTGTCGCCGCCGGCCATGCTGAAGCCGGGCCCGCGCAGCGGCGCCTACCGCCTCGGTGGCGAAGAGCTGCTGATGGACGGCGCGCAGCCGGCCGGCATCACGGTGGCCGACCTCGCGGTGGCGATCGCCGACGAGCTCGCGACGCCGAAGCACCGCCGGCAGCGCTTCACGGTGGCCTCAGCCTGATCGGCCGGCGTCCTGGTCCTGGTCCTGGCCCAGACCCAGGTCCTGGTCCAGGCCGGCCTGCGCGGCGCCGGCGCTGTCGTACAGCCTGGGCGTGACGCCGCGCGCGGCCAGCGCCGGCCCCAGCTTCGCGCGCAGGAAGGCCGAGGTCGTGTAGCGCACGACGCTGCGGTAGTGCCGCTCGACCATCAGCCGCACCATGGCCGCCCAGTCGTCCTCGACCTCCGGGTCGAGCGCAAAGTGGTCGTAGTTGACGACGACGTCGACCTTGTAGGGCAGCGCCACGAGCAGGCGCTCGACCTCGCCGCGCACCGCCTCGACATCTTCCGGGCGCCGGATCGACAGGTGCTCGAAGTTGATGAACAGCGTGCGCCGGGCCTCGTCGAGATGGAAGCGCTCGGCCAGCGGCAGCAGCAGCAGGCGCGCGCGCAGGCCCATCGGCTCGTCGGCGAAGATCGCCGCGTCCATCAGCGCCGGCGGGCGCTCCATCACCGGCTCGAAGTCCATCAGCGCGAGGATGTCGCGCTGCAGGTCGACGCCGGGCGCGATCTCGATCAGCTCGAGGCCACGTTCGTGAAGCCGGAATACGCAGCGCTCGGTGACGTAGAGCACCGGCTGGCCGCGCCGCCAGGCCTCGCGGCCGGAGAAGGTCACCTGCTCGACGCGGCGCACGAACTTCGGCGCCGGCCGGCCGTCGGCGCCCTTGGCGCAGAAGCTGCCGACGAAGACCACGCGCTGCGCGTTCTGGCTGATGTTGATGAAGCCGCCGGCGCCGGCCAGGCGCGGGCCGAAGCGGCTGACGTTGAGATTGCCCTCGGCATCGGCCTGCGCGAGGCCGAGGATCGCGATGTCCAGCCCGCCGCCGTCGTAGAGGTCGAACTGGTAGGGCTGGTCGATGATCGCCTGGGTATTCACCGCGGCGCCGAAGTTCAGCCCGCCGGCGGGGATGCCGCCGATCACGCCGGGCTCGGCGGTCAGCGTGATCAGGTCGATCACCCGCTCCTCGGCGGCCACCGCGGCGACCCCCTCCGGCATGCCGATGCCCAGGTTCACGACCGCGTTCGGCTTCAGCTCCAGCGCCGCGCGGCGCGCGATCAGCTTGCGTTCGCCCGGGGCCATCGGCTCGACCCGGCCCGCCGGCACGCGCAGCTCGCCGGCGAACGCCGCGCTGTAGGGCTCGGCGAAGGTCTGCCAGTGGTAGCTGGGGTCCTCGGCGAGCACGATGCAGTCGACCAGCGCGCCGGGGATCTTGACCTCGCGCGGATGCAGCGACTGCGGCGCCGCGAGGCGCTCGACCTGCACGATGACGATGCCGCCGGAGTTGTGCGCGGCCATCGCGATCGCCAGCGCCTCCAGCGTCAGGGCCTCGCGCTCCATCGTGATGTTGCCGTCGGTGTCGGCGGTGGTGCCGCGGATGAAGGCGACGTCGATCGGGAAGGCCTTGTAGAAGAGGTAGTCCTCGCCGTCGATGGGCATCAGCCGCACCCGCTCCTCGGTGCTGCGGGTATTGATCGCACCGCCGCCCTGGCGCGGGTCGACGAAAGTGCCGAGGCCGACGCGCGACAGGTGCCCGGGCTTGCCCGCCGCGATGTCGCGGAACAGGTGCGAGATCACGCCCTGCGGCAGGTTCCAGGCCTCGATCTCGCCGGCGACCGCGAGCTTCTGCAGCGCCGGCACGAGGCCCCAGTGGCCGCCGATCACCCGGCCGACGAGGCCCGGATGGCCCAGGTGGTTGAGGCCGCGCGAGCGCCCGTCGCCCTGCCCCGCCGCGTACACCAGGCCGAGGTTGCGCGGCGCCCCGGTCGCCAGGAAACGCTGCTCCAGCGCCACCGCCAGGTTTTCCGGGAAACCGATGCCGACGAAGCCGCCGGTGGCCAGCATGTCGCCGTCGGCCAGCAATTGCACCGCTTCCGCCGCGCTGACCACCTTGCCGCGGCTGCCGGCCCGCAGCGCGCTCATGCGCTGGTGCGCATGGGATGAATGAGGCATGTCGCGTCTCCTCCTACCCCGACAATTGAAGCTTTCCGACGCGCTATTTTGCTGACACGAAGCTGACAGGAAGCCTAAGATCCGGGCAAGTCCCCAGTTCGCGAGGAGGCCCACGATGCTCAGCCTGCAGCAGTTGTCGATGGTGAAGCGCTGGCACCAGGCGCATCACCGCGAGAAGGGCCTGGAGTACCAGCTGTGGGACGCGATGCTGACCTGCTGGATCCTGGGCTGGATGGGCCTGCCGGCCGCGATGCTGCTGGCGCCGGAGATCGGCCTGCTCGCCTGCCCCCTGCTGTACGTCGCGCCGTCGCTCTACGTGCGGCTGCGCGCGCGCCTGCATCGCCTGGGCGTGCTGCGCTGCGACTGGCTGTCGAGCGCGGTGGCCTGACGCGGCCCGGACCGGCCGGTCAGCGCCCGCCCTGGTAGATCTCGAACAGCATCAGCGCCAGGCGGCGCAGCAGCGGGTCGACCGACCCGTGCGCCATCGCGATGCGCTCGAAGGCGTAGGCGCGGTCGTAGCGCATGCGCTGGACCGCGACCGCCTCGCCGAAGCCTTCCATGCGGAACTGGAAGCTCGCCAGCAGTCCCATGTCGATGCAACAGGCCGGCACCAGCGCCGGCAGAACACGGCCACCGCCAAAGTAGGCCTGCGGCAGGCGCTCGAGTTCGGCGGGGGTGGCGGGGGACGCGGTGGACATCGCGGCGGCCTCGGCGTGATGGGCAGTGGAGCCATCTTGCGCGTGCGCGCCGCACCGCGATGTGCCGAGAAACGGCCGCGCGGGATGTCAGTTCAGGTCTTCGGCAGCGTCACGCCGCGCTGGCCCTGGTACTTGCCGCCGCGGTCCTTGTAGCTGGTCTCGCAGACCTCGTCGCTCTCGAAGAACAGCACCTGTGCGCAGCCTTCGCCGGCATAGATCTTCGCCGGCAGCGGCGTCGTATTGCTGAACTCCAGCGTCACGTAGCCTTCCCATTCCGGCTCGAAAGGCGTGACGTTGACGATGATCCCGCAGCGGGCGTAGGTGCTCTTGCCGAGGCAGATCGTCAGCACGTTGCGCGGGATGCGGAAGTATTCGAGCGTGCGCGCCAGCGCGAAGCTGTTCGGCGGAATGATGCAGACGTCGGACTCGATGTCGACGAAGCTCTTCTCGTCGAAGTTCTTCGGGTCGACCACCGTCGAGTGGATGTTGGTGAAGACCTTGAATTCCGGCGCGCAGCGGATGTCGTAGCCGTAGCTCGACGTGCCGTAGCTGACGATCTTGTGCCCGTCGGCCGATTGGCGCACCTGGCCCGGCTCGAACGGCTCGATCATGCCGTGCTGCTCGGCCATGCGGCGGATCCACTTGTCGCTCTTGATGCTCATGGCCTGGATTCTAAGAAGGACCGGGGTGCGGGCCAGCCCGCATGGCGGGCCATCTGCAGCTGTGCTGAGATGGCGCAATCGAGACAGTTGGGAGAGCCGTCATGGCCGCCAGTCCGTTCCGCCCGGCGAACGACCTGCTCGTGCAGTACGCCGAGTACCACCGCGACCGCCGCAACATCGTCACCCACTTCTTCGGCATCCCGCTGATCGTCTTCGCGATCGGCGTGCTGCTGGCGCGCGTCGATGTCGCCGGCGTGAAGCTCGCGTGGATCGTCTGGGCGCTGACGACGGCCTGGTACCTGACGCGCGGGCAGCTGGCCCTGGGCATCGCGGTCAGCGTGGTCAACGGGGCCCTGATCGCGCTGGCGATCCCGCTGGCGGCCGGCTCGCTCGGCAGCTGGCTGGGCTGGGGCCTCGGCGTGTTCGCGGCCGGCTGGGTGCTGCAGTTCATCGGCCATTACTACGAAGGCCGCAAGCCGGCCTTCGTCGACGACCTCGTCGGCCTGCTGGTCGGCCCGATGTTCGTGGTCGCCGAGTGGCTCTTCGCTGCCGGCTGGGGCCGCGAGCTGCTGGCCGAGATCGAGCGCCGCGCCGGCCCCGCGCACCTGCGCGACCTGGCCGCGCCGATGGCGCGCTAGGCCGGCCCTGAAGACCGGTGCGATGAGCCCGGCCGCCCGCGGCCCGGTGCTGGTGATGGGCACCGGCAGCGTCGGCGGCTGGCTCGGCGGCCGGCTGCAGGCCGCCGGCGTCGAGGTGCACTTCGTCGGCCGGCCGCGGGTGCTGAAGGCGCTCGCCAGCCGGGGCCTGCGCCTGACCGACCTCGACGGCGGCGACCTGCGCCTGAGCGCCCACGCGCTGCACCTGCACGAACACGTGCCGGCCGGCCTCGTGCCGGCGCTGGTGCTGCTGTGCGTCAAGAGCGCGGCCACCGCGGAGGCCGCGCGCGAGCTCGGCGCGCAGCTGCCGCCCGGCACGCCGGTGCTGTCGATGCAGAACGGCATCGCCAACGCGATCGCCGCGCAGCAGGCGGCGCCGTCGCTGCGCTGTCTGCCGGGCATGGTGCCCTACAACATCGCCGAGCTCGCTCCGGGCCACCTGCACCGCGGCACCGATGGCGTGCTGGCGGCGCAGCGCGACCCGGTGCTCGAGGCCTGGCAGCCGGTGTTCGCCGCCGCGGGGCTGCCGGTCGAGCTGCATGCCGACCTGCGCTCGGTGCAATGGGGCAAGCTGCTGCTGAACCTGAACAACGCGGTCAATGCGCTGTCCGGCCTGCCGCTGCGCGCGCAACTGCTCGACCGCGACCTGCGCCGCTGCACCGCGGCGCTGATCGACGAAACGCTCGACGTGCTGGCCGCCGCCGGCATCGCGCCGGCCCGGATGTCGCCGCTGCCGCCGCGCTGGATCCCGCGGGTGCTGCGGCTGCCGACGCCTCTGTTCCGCATCGTCGCGGCGCGCATGCTGCGCATCGATCACCAGGCCCGCTCGAGCATGGCCGACGACCTGGCGCTCGGCCGCATCACCGAGGTCGACGCGCTGCAGGGCGAGGTCGTGCGGCTGGCGCAGCGCCACGGCGTCGCTGCGCCGCGCAACCAGCGCATTGCGGCGCTGGTCGAGGCCTGGCCGGTGCGGCGCCACCCCTTCGCCGGCGCCGAGCTGTGCCGGGCGCTGGAAACCGCGTGAGCCCACCCGGATACTGTACAAATCCACAGTCATCCGTCGCAGAATCGGCCACCGCCAACTCCGGGAGCCGACCATGACCACGAATCCGGGCACCGTGCCCACCCCAACCACCCGCTGCGCGAGCGGCCGCTTCGAGGTGCAGATGACGCCGCAGCCCGCGCGCGACGACGCCGCATCGCCGCTGCTGGGCCGCCTGACGCTCGACAAGCAGTTCAGCGGCGACCTGCAGGCCACCGGTCGCGGCGAGATGCTGACCGCCGGCACCGATGAGATCGGCTCGGCGGGTTATGTCGCGATCGAGCATGTCAGCGGCACGCTGCACGGCCGCCGCGGCAGCTTCGTGTTCCAGCACAGCGGGCAGATGAACCGCGGGGCGCCGATGCTGACGATCAGCGTGGTGCCCGATTCCGGCACCGGGGAGTTGATCGGCCTGGCCGGCACGTTCCAGATCGACATCGTCGACGGCCGGCACCTGTACCGCTTCGACTACACGCTACCCTGAACATCCGCGGGCGGCTGCCAGTCGCCCAGCACGTCCACGGCACGGGGCTTGGGCAGCACCCGCTGCGGGCTGCCGACCGGCGTGCCCAGCGCCACCCAGCCCACCAGTTGTTCGCCGGTCCGGCAGAACGCCGCCTGGATCGCCGGCTGGCGCACCTTCGCACCCGAGAGCATCTTGCCGCCGAAGCCCAGCGCCGCCGCGGCGTTCAGCAGGTTGGTCAGCGCCCCGCCGAGGCAGGCCCACTGCTCGTGCACCGGCACCTGCGGGTGACCGGGATCGAGCCGCGCGATCACCGCGACAGTGACCGGCGCGCGGCGCGCGCGGTCGGCGTCCAGCGCGGCGCCGGCGGCATCCTTGCCGCCTTCGAGCGCCGCCCGTTCGAACAGCGCCGCCAGGCCCTCCCGGGCCGCGCCCCGCACCACGGCGAAACGGAACGGCACCAGCCCGGCATGGTCGGGCGCGCGCAGCGCCGCCTCGACCATGCGTTGAAGCTGCGCCTCGTCCGGCCCCGGTTCGGCCAGGTGCTTGGCGCCGACCGACTGGCGCGCGCACAGCAGCGCCAGCAGGTCATGGCCGCTCACTTCGCTGGTCATTCGTCCTGCAACGAGCGCAGCTCGTCGAGCGTATTGGCGTTGAAGAAGGCGCCGGCATCGTCGAAGACCACCTCGACCCCGCGCTGGCCCGAGGTCCAGCGGTCGATCTTGCGCTCGCCGGCCCGCACGGCTGCGGCGAGCGCCTCGCGCAGGCTCGCCCGCATCAGGCAGAACACCGGCTGGCGCCGGTGCTCGCCGGCCTCGATCGTCGCCGCGATCGCCAGGTCGGCCCGGGCATCGCTGGCAGCGCGTGACAGGCGAGCGACCAGGTCGGGCGGAAAGTCCGGCGTATCGCATGGCACGGTGACCAGCCACGGCGTCTCGCAATGCTCGAGCCCGGCGAGGAAGCCGGCGAGCGGGCCGGGGTAGTCGGGCAGCGCATCGGGCCACACCGGCACGCCGAATGCCGCATAGGCCTCGAGGTGGCGGTTGGCATTGAGCATCGTGCGGCCGACCTGCGGCGCCAGGCGCTCCAGCGCATGCAGCGCCAGCGGCCGGCCGCGGTGCAGCTGCAGGCCCTTGTCGACCCCGCCCATGCGGCTGCCGCGGCCACCGGCCAGCACCAGACCGGTGATGTGGTCGCGGTCGATCCGGGCGGCGATGTCCATCGCGCCGACTGTAGCGTCGGGCAGGCCCTGGCATCGGCCGGAGCCGCTTGGGTCTATGCTGGCGCGATGGCTTCCCCTTCGCCGCTCGACCACGCCGCGCCCCTGCCGCGCCTGACCCAGGCCGCGGCCGAGTCGATGCGCGAGATCACGATCGTCGACGAGTACGGCACGCAGCGGACCATCCACATCCCCGCCGAACGCCCGCTGACCCTCTTCGTCGACAAGCGCGAGCTGGTCACGCTGATGACGCTCGGCGCCTCGCCCGAGCTGCTGGTGCTGGGCTACCTGCTGAACCAGCGGCTGATCGGGGCGGCGGCGGAGGTCGAGTCGGTCACCGTCGACTGGGACGTCGCCGCCGCGGCGGTGAAGACGCATGCCGGCATCGCCGACGTCGAGGCCCGCACCGCGCGGCGCGTGGTGACCACCGGCTGCGGCCAGGGCACGGTGTTCGGCGACCTGATGGCGCAGCTCGGCGCCGTGCACCTGCCCGATGCGCAGTCCGCGCGCATCCGCCAGCGCACGCTGGTCGGCGTGCTGGAGTCGATGCGGCAGCAGGACAGCATCCACCGCCGCGCCGGCTCGGTGCACGGCTGCGCGCTCTTCGCCGGGACCCAGCTGCTGCACTTCGTCGAGGACGTCGGCCGCCACAACGCGATCGACACGATCGCCGGCTGGATGGCGATGCGGGGCATCCGCGGCGCCGACAAGCTGTTCTACACGACCGGCCGGCTGACCAGCGAGATGGTGATGAAGGCCGCGCACATGGGCGTGCCGATCATCGTGTCGCGCAACGGGGTGACGGCGATGGGCCATGCGCTCGCGACGCAGCTCGGCATGACGCTGTTCGGCCGCGCGGCGAACCGCCACTTCCTCTGCTACACGGGCTTCGAGCGATTCGAACCGGAACCCGAGACACCCGGCGCGGTGCGCGTGGTGGCGGGCTGAGCCCGCCCTACTGCATCGCCCAGCTGATGCCCACCACCAGCACGACCAGCAGCACGATGAACGGCCCCCACAGCGTGGTCACCTGCGCGGCGCCGCGCAGCGCGGGACTGCCCGCACCCAGCACGCCACGACGGCCGCTGCCGTTCTTCTCGCCGGGATAACGCCGGTAGCGCTGGGTGCGCTGCTCCCAGTCGGCGACGTCGAGGTAGGGGCGACGATGCGCGCTGTACACCTGCGCGCCGAGCCGGTCGGCCAGCACGAACATCGCGGCGACGAGCCGCGCGTTGGCATGGTGCGCCGAGATGTAGCCGTCGTGCCAGCTCAGCCCCCGGCGCTGGCTGCCCCGCAGCATCGCGCGCACGGGCCCGCCACCCTGCACGTGGTGTACTTCGAGTTCCGGCAAGGTGACCACCGCGTCGTGCCATTCGTCCGCCGTGATCGGGGTTTCGCGCCAGCCACTGCGCGCTACGTAGGCCCGAAGTCCCATGGATCCATTGCCCCCAACGACGGGGGTTTCCTTTTGTTACCGCACTGTGGCTTGGCGTGCAGGCAGCGTCAAGACAGCGGGCGACGCAAACCACGTCGCGCTCGCCATTGACGCGGACAATGCACGGCACAGGGCCGCCTGGACGAGCTTATCGGCGTGCCCGCAACGAACTGAAGACCGGGGATTCCCGCATGAAAGTGATTGCCGGCCTGATCGGCTGGCTGCTGCTGGTGGCCGTGCTGGCCTATGGCGCGCTCTGCCTGGCGATGGCCCTGATGCAGGACTCGCTGCTGTACTTCCCGACGCCGCCGTCCAAGCGCGCCTACGCCACGCTGCGGGTCGACGGCATCGAGCTGCGCTATGCCGAGCAGCCGCGCGGGGGCGAGCGGGCGCTGCTGTACCTCGGGGGCAATGCGGAGGACCCGTCCCTGGCGCTGGCCGGTTTCGCCGACGCGTTCCCCGGTCACGCGGTCTATGGCCTGCACTATCGGGGTTACGCCGGCAGCGAAGGCCTGCCCGGCGAAGACGCGCTGCATGCCGACGCGCGCGCGCTGTTCGATGCGCTGCGCCACCGTCACCCCCGGATCACGGTGGTCGGCCGCAGCCTGGGAACCGCGCTGGCGGTGCGCCTGGCCGCCGAGCGCGCGGTCGAACGGCTGGTGCTGATCACGCCCTACGACAGCATCGCCGCCGTCGCGGCGCGGCACTACCCCTGGCTGCCGGTGCGCTTCCTGCTGCGCGACCGCTACGAAGCCTGGCGCGATGCGCCGCGCGTGCGTGCACCGGCCTTGCTGCTGCTGGCCGGTGACGACACGCTGATCCCGCCGCAGCACGGCCATGCGCTGGCCGGTCACTTCGCCTCCGGCGTCGCCAAGGTGCGCGTGCTGCGCGGCACCGACCACAACAGCATCGGCGACGCGCCGGCCTACTGGCAGGCGCTGCGCGAGCTGCAGACGGCGCCGTGAGCGGCGTCCGGCCGCAAGCCGCGCTGCTGCTGCAAACGCTGACGCGCGGCGATGGCCTGCTCGGCCTGCGCCCCTGCGGCCCGGTGCTGCCGCCGGCGCGCACGCCGCTGTTCGGCGCGCGTGGCCCGCAGGTCACCGTCGCCCGGCTGAGGTGGTTCGAGCCCGGCACCCAGCGCGCAAGCGTTGCCCCGGCCGAGGCCGTCGTCGCCGACGCCGTCGCCCGCCTGCAGGCCACCGGCCTGCGCCGCCTGCCGGCCGACGCGCTGCAGTGGCGCGGCGCGGCACCCGAGGGCTTCGGTGAGCACGCGGTGCTGTGGTCGATGGTGCAGGAAGCGGCCTTCGGCGACTGGTGGGCCGAGCAGCTGCCGGCGCTGCAGCAGGCGGGCTGGGCGGTGGTGGTATGGCCCGGCTTCGCGCACCAGAGCACGCCGGTCGAGGCCTGGCGCCTGGTGCTGGAGCCGATCGACGGTGTCGAGACCACCGCCGGCCGCGCCGTCGCCGCGCCGCTGGCCGTGCCGCCGCCGCGGCTGAAGGGCCTGAAGCCCGAGGGCTCGTGGCTGCTGAGCCTGGGCGTGGTGGTCGACGGCGAGCTGCTGGACCTTGCGCCGATGCTGATCCGCCTGCTCGGCCAGGACCGGCGCTGGCTCGATGCCGCGCAGCTCGAGTCGATCGAGGACGCGGCGACCATCCGCCTGCGTGCACCCGGCGGGCGCCACATCGATGCGCCGGCGGCGCCGCTGAAGGCCATCCTGCGCACGATGCTCGACCTGCTGGGGCCGCGGCCACCGGTCGACGGCCGGCTGGTGCTGCAGCGCTGGGAAGCGCGCCGGCTCGAAGCGCTGCGCCTGCAACTGGCCGCACCCGGCTGGGCCCTGGCCGGCGACGAAGGACTGCGCCGGCTCGCCGCCGTGATGGCCGAGTCCGGTTCGCCGCGGCCGGTCGCGCCGCCCGCGGGGCTGGGCATCACGCTGCGCGGCTACCAGCGCGACGGCCTCGCGAGGCTGCAGCAGTGGCGTGCGCAGGGCGCCGGCGGCATCCTGGCCGACGACATGGGCCTGGGCAAGACCGCGCAGGCGCTCGCCCACCTGCTGCTGGAGCAGCAGGCCGGCCGCCTCGACCGGCCGGCGCTGGTGGTCGCACCGGCCTCGCTGCTGTTCAACTGGCAGGCCGAGTGCGCGCGGGTCGCGCCGGCGCTGAAGCTGCTGACCCTGCAAGGTGCCCAACGCATGAAGGACGCGGCCACGATCGAGCACCACGACGTCGTGCTGATCTCCTACCCGCTGCTGTGGCGCGATGCCGGCACGCTGCGCCGGCGCCGCTGGCACGTCGTGATCCTGGACGAGGCGCAGACGGTGAAGAACGCCGGCAGCCGCACGGCCACCGCCGCACGCCGCCTCGAGGCGCGCCACCGCCTGTGCCTGACCGGCACGCCGGTCGAGAACCACCTCGGCGAGCTGTGGGCGCAGTTCCACTTCCTGATGCCCGGCTTCCTCGGCGACGCGCGCAGCTTCGCGCGGCGCTGGCGCACGCCGATCGAGAAGAACGGCGAGACGCTGCGCGCACAGCTGCTGGCGCAGCGCATCGCGCCCTTCGTGCTGCGGCGGCGCAAGGACGAGGTCGCGCCCGAGCTGCCGCCGCTGACCGAGCAGCTGCACCGCGTGAAGCTCGACGGCGCGCAGCGGCTGCTGTACGAAAGCGTGCGCACCGCCGCCGACGAATCGCTGGAACGCCTGCTGCAGCGCATCGGCTTCGCGCATGCACGGCTGTCGATCCTCGACGCGCTGCTGAAGCTGCGCCAGGTGTGCAACGACCCGCGGCTGCTGCGCGGGCGGGCGGTTCCGGAAGGCGCCGGCAGCGCCAAGCTCGACTGGCTGCGGGCGATGCTGCCCTCGCTGGTCGAGGACGGCCGGCGCGTGCTGGTGTTCTCGCAGTTCACCCGCATGCTGGCGCTGATCCAGGCCGAGCTCGAAACGCTGCAGCTGCCCTGGCTGGCGCTGACCGGCGCGACACCGCCGGCCGAACGCGGCGAGATCGTCGGCCACTTCCAGTCCGGCACCGTGCCCTTGCTGCTGCTATCGCTCAAGGCGGGCGGCGTGGGTCTCAACCTGACCGCGGCCGACACGGTGATCCACGTCGACCCGTGGTGGAACCCGGCCGTCGAGGACCAGGCCAGCGCCCGCGCGCACCGCATCGGGCAGGACAAGCCGGTGCTGGTCTACAAGCTGATCGCCGCCGGCAGCATCGAGGAGCGCCTGCGCGCGCTGCAGTCGCGCAAGCGCGTGCTCGCCGACAGCGTGCTCGACGCCGACGCCGGGCCAACGCTGCCCTTCGACGAAGCCGAGCTGCGCACGCTGATGGCGCCGCTGGACGACGAGGAAACGGCGCGATGAGTGCGACATCGATCCGCACCGTGCTGCCGCTGGCCGTGCTGACCGGCTCGAGCATGCTGGCGATGGACCTCTTCCTGCCGGCGGTGCCGGCGCTGCAGCAGGCCCTGGGCATCGGCATCGACCAGGCCCAGGCAACGGTGGCGATCTTCCTCGGCGGCCTTGCGGCCTCGCAGCTGCTGTGGGGCGAGCTGCTGAACCGCATCGGCCCGCGCCGCTGCGTTCAGGCGGGCGTGGGCCTGCTGCTGCTGGCCAGCGTCGGCTGCGCGCTGGCGCCCGACATCACCTGGCTGCTGGCGATGCGGCTGCTGCAGGGCATCGCGGCCGGTGCAGCGACGGTGGTCGCGCCCAGCGTGGTGCGCGCGAGCCTCGCCGATGTCGACGCGGTGCGCGGCATGGCGACGATCGCGTCGATCGAGGCCATCGTGCCCGCCGCGGGTCCGGTGCTGGGCACCGCGCTGCTGGCCTGGACCGACTGGCGCGGCACCTTCTGGGTGCTGGCCGCGGCCTTCCTGGCCGTGCTGCCCTTCGTGGTGCGCATCGCGCCGGCCAGTCTGCCGGGCCTCGATCGCCGCGTGCCCGCGCGTTACGTGGACATCCTCGGCAACCGCCGCTACCTGCGCCTGGCGCTGTCGCATGCGCTGTGCATCGGCGCGCTGATCAGCTTCGTCGCCAGCGCGCCGCAGCTGCTGCCGCGGGTCTTCCTGCTGGGGACCTCGGCCTTCGCGGTGCTGCAGGTGTTCGGCGTCGGCGCGTTCATGCTGGCGGCCAGCCAGTCGGGGCGGGTCAGCCAGCGGCTGCAGCCCTTGCGGGCGGTGCGCTGGGGGGCCGCGGCGCACGTGCTGCTGTGTGCGGCGCTGCTGGTGGCCGCGCTGCTGCACGCCGTGAGCTTCGCCGGTCTGGTGGTCTTCTGGTGCGCCTACTGCGCGGTGATCGCGCTGCGCGGGCCGGCGGCCTTCAGCCTCGCGCTGCAGCTGCCGCCGGCGCAGATGGGTCGGGCGTCGGCGCTGATGGTGCTGGCGCTGCTGGCGGTCAGCGCGATCGCGACACAGGCGATCGCGCCCTTCGTCGGCGGCGCGTCGCTGGTGCCGGCGGCGACGATGCTGCTGCTGGTCAGCATCGCGAGCGCCGCGCTGGTGCCGCGCAGCGACCTGCCCTAACGCGCAATCGCCGCGCCGCGGGCCTCGAAGTGCTGGCGCAGGATCGAGCGGTGGCAGCGCGCTTCGTTCTCGCAGTAGCAGCCGACAGCGAAGTCGCTGGTGTGCGACAGCGCGGCCAGCGCATCCAGCAGGTGCGCGGTGTCGGGTTGCTTCAGCTGCGCGGTGAAGCGACGCGCGAAGGCTTTCCAATGCGCCTCGGTCTCCGCGGCCTGGCCGAGCTTCATCAGCTCGTCCTCGGGCGACAGCTGCGGCAGCCAGACGTCGTAGAAGTCGCGCTTAGCGAACTCGGCTTTCGGCACGCCGCGCGGCGGGCGGCGCACGGTGCCGATGCGCAGGCCTTCGCCGGCCGCGCGCGGGGTGCCGAGGCGAACGATGCTGAGGCTCATGCCGAAGTCTCCTGCTGCGACGTGATGCCGCCGCCATAACCGACGTCCGCCGGTGCGGCGCCGCCCGGCGTGAGCCGCACCGCGCAGTACTTGACCTCGGCGATCTTGCCGACCGGGTCGAGCGCGGCGTTGGTCAGCAGGTTGGCCGCGGCTTCGGCGAAAGCGAACGGAATGAACACGGTGCCCGGCGGCGTGCCGTCGTCGCGCCGCGCATGCAGCGTGACGCGGCCGCGGCGCGATTCCACCGTCAGCAGGCCGCCGGGCGCGACGCCCAGCCGCTGCAGATCGAGCCCGTGCAGGCTGGCCACCGGCAGCGGCTCGATCGCATCGAGCACGTCGGTACGGCGCGTCATGCTGCCGGTGTGCCAGTGCTCCAGCTGGCGGCCGGTGATCAGCACGAACGGGTACTGCTCGTCGGGCCGCTCGTCGGCCGGCACGATGTCCGCCGGCACGAGGTGGATGCGGCCGTCGTCGGTCGGCACGCGGTCGATGAAGACGATCGGATGGCCGGGGTCGTCCTCGGTCAGGCACGGGTAGGTCACGCTGTGCTCGCGCTCGAGGCGTTCCCAGGTGATGCCGGCGATCGCGCCGTGCATCGCCTGGCGCATCTCGTCGTAGACGGCGGCCACGCCCGCGTCCTCGCCCTCGTAGTGCCAGTGCAGGCCCATGCGCTGCGCGATCTGCTGCACGATCCACAGGTCCAGTCGTGCGTCGCCCGGCAGTGGCAGCGCCTTGCGGCCGAGCTGCACCATGCGGTCGGTGTTGGTCACGGTGCCGGTCTTCTCGGGCCAGCCGGATGCCGGCAGCACGACGTCGGCGAGCCACGCCGTCTCGGTCAGGAAGAGGTCCTGCACGACGAGGTGCTCGAGCGCCGCGAGGCCGGCGCGGGCATGGTTCAGGTCCGGGTCGCTCATCGCCGGGTTCTCGCCCAGGATGTACATGCCGCGCACCTTGTGCGGATCGCTGTCGTCGGCGAGCGCCTTGTGCAGGATCTCGACCACCGTGTAGCCGGGCGCGGCGTCGAGCGGCGTGCCCCAGAACTTCTCGAACCAGGCGTGCGCGCCGGCATCGTTCACACGCTGGTAGTTCGGGAACATCATCGGGATCAGGCCCGCGTCGCTGGCGCCCTGCACGTTGTTCTGGCCGCGCAGCGGATGCAGGCCGCTGCCCGGCTTGCCGATCTGCCCGGTCGCTGCCACCAGCGAGATCAGGCAGCGTGCGTTGTCGGTGCCATGCACATGCTGGCTGATGCCCATGCCCCACAGCACCATCGCCGCCTTCGCGGTGGCGAAGGCGCGCGCGACCTCGCGGATGGTCGCGGCCGGGATGCCGCACAGCGGTGCCATGCGCTCGGGCGAATAGTCTGCGACGTGAGCGGCCAGCGCCTCGTAGTTCTTGGTGCGCTCGCGGATGAAGGCCTGGTCGGCGAGCCCTTCGTCGATCACCGCATGGATCAGCGCGTTCAGCAGCGCGACATCCATGTCGGCCTTGAACTGCAGCGAGCGCCAGGCATGGCGCGACAGGTCGGTGCGGCGCGGATCGGCCAGCACGATGCGCGTGCCGCGCGCCGCGGCGTTCTTCATCCAGGTTGCGGCCACCGGGTGGTTCGACGTGGGGTTCGCGCCGATCACCAGGATCAGGTCGGCATGCTGCACGTCGCTGACCGGGTTGCTGACCGCCCCCGAGCCCACGCCTTCGAGCAGCGCCGCGACGCTGGAGGCATGGCACAGCCGCGTGCAGTGGTCGACGTTGTTGCTGCCGAAGCCGGTGCGCACCAGCTTCTGGAACAGATACGCCTCCTCGTTGCTGCCCTTGGCCGAGCCGAAGCCGGCGAGCGACTTCGGGCCGTGGGCGTCGCGCAGCCGCTTCAGGCCGCTGGCGGCCAAGTCCAGCGCTTCGTCCCAGCTCGCTTCGCGGAACACCTCGGACCATTGCTCGGGCTTGAGCCCGGTGATTTCCTTCGGCACGCCGGCCTTGCGGATCAGCGGTTTCGTCAGCCGCTGCCGGTGGTGCACGTAGTCGAAGCCGAAGCGGCCCTTGACGCACAGGCGCCCGCGATTGGCCGGGCCGTCGCGGCCCTGGACCGCGACGATGCGATCGTCCTTCACCTGGTAGGTGATCAGGCAGCCGACGCCGCAGTACGGGCACACCGAGTCGACCTCGCGGTCGACCGTGCGGTCGCCGATCAAGGTCTTCGCGCTCAAGGCGCCGGTCGGGCAGGCCTGCACACATTCGCCGCAGGCCACGCACGAGCTCGCGCCCATGCCGTCGGCCAGGTCGAAGACGATCGCCGCGTCGGCGCCGCGGTGCGCGACGCCGATCACGTCGTTGACCTGCACCTCGCGGCAGGCGCGCACGCAGCGCGTGCACTGGATGCAGGCATCGAGGTTGACGGCCATCGCCGGGTGGCTGACATCGGCCGGCGGCTGCGCGCGGCGCAGCGCGGTGAGCGCCGGACGCGGCGTCACGCCCAGGCGCGCAGCCCAGTCGCTCAGCTCGCCGTGCGGGCGCTGCGCATCGCCGTCGACCCACTGGTAGCCGTGCTCGGGCAGGTCGGCCAGCAGCAGTTCCAGCACCATCTTCTGGCTGCGCTGCACCCGCTCACTTTGCGTGTCGATGACCATGCCCGGCTGCACCGCGCGGCAGCACGAGGGCGCGAGCACGCGTTCGCCCTGCACCTCGACGACGCAGGACCGGCAGTTGCCGTCGGCGCGCAGGCCATCGGCGTAGCACAGGCGCGGGATCGGCACGCCGAGGCGGTCGGCGGCCTGCAGGATGGTCTCGTCCGGCTGCGCTTCGCAAGCGACGCCGTCGAGCGTGAAGTTCACGGTGTCCATCACTTCACCTCGTCAGGGAAGTGCCGCTGCACGCAGCGCACGACGTTCGGCGCCGCCTGGCCGAGGCCGCAGATCGACGCATCGATCATCACCGCCGACAGGTCGTCCAGCGTCGCCTGGTCCCATTGCGCCGCTTCCATCAGCTGCGCGGCCTTCTGCGTGCCGACGCGGCACGGCGTGCACTGGCCGCAGCTCTCGTCGGCGAAGAAGCGCATCGCGTTCAGCGCCGCATCGCGTGCACGATCGGCCTGCGACAGCACCGTCACCGCGGCCGAGCCGATGAAGCACCCGTGCGGCTGCAGCGTGTCGAAGTCCAGCGGCACGTCGGCCAGGGTGGCCGGCAGGATGCCGCCCGACGCGCCGCCCGGCAGGTAGCCGTAGAGCACATGGCCCTCGGCCATGCCGCCGCAGTATTCGTCCACCAGCTCGCTCAGCGTGATGCCCGCCGGCGCCAGCTTCAGCCCCGGCTCGCGCACGCGGCCGCTGACCGAGAACGAGCGCAGCCCCGTGCGCCCATGCCGGCCGAAAGACGTGTACCAGGCGGCCCCCCGCTCGACGATGTCGCGCACCCAGTACAGCGTCTCGAAGTTGTGCTCCAGCGTCGGGCGCCCGAAGAGGCCGACCTCGGCGATGTACGGCGGCCGCAGCCGCGGTTCGCCGCGCCGGCCCTCGATGCTCTCGATCATCGCGGACTCCTCGCCGCAGATGTAGGCGCCGGCGCCGCGGCGCAGTTCGAATCGCGGCAGCGGGCAGGGCGGGTCGGCCTGCAGCTGCGCGAGCTCGGCTTCGAGCAGCGCGCGGCAGCCGGCGTACTCGTCGCGCAGGTACAGGTACACGGCCTCGATGCCGACCACCGCGGCGGCGATCAGCACGCCTTCGAGGAAGCGGTGCGGATCGCGCTCGAGGTAGGTGCGGTCCTTGAAGGTGCCGGGCTCGCCTTCGTCGATGTTCACCGCCATCAGCCGCGGCGCCGGGTAGCCGCGCACGATGCGCCACTTGCGGCCGGCCGGGAAGCCCGCGCCGCCGAGACCGCGCAGGCCGGCGTGGTCGAGCGCGTCGATGACCGCGTCGCCAGGCCGCTCACCTTGCGCGATGGCCGCCGCGGTGCGGTAGCCGCCACGCGAACGGTAGGCCGCGTAGCCGACATGGCCCGGCGTGATGCCGTGCTGCGGCGGCGTGATCGCGCAGGGGGCCATCGCAGCCGGATCGAAATCCGCCTCGGCGTCCGGGCCGGGGTCGTGGCTGAAGCCGCCGCCGGCCAGCGCGGCCTGCACGGCGGCCACGTCGGCTCGCGGCAGCGGCCGCTGGCCGACCACCGCGACCGGCGCCTGCTCGCAGCGGCCGACGCAGGGCACGTGGCCGACGCGCACGTCGGCCGGGGCGATGGCTTCGACCCCCGCCTGCAGCGCGGCCGCACCCGCCATCGTGCAGGCCAGGCCATCGCACACCCGCACCAGGGCCCGCGGCGCCGGCACGTCGTCGGCGGCCACCTCGAAGTGGTGATAGAAGCTCGCAACCTCGTAGACCTCGACCACAGACAGGCGCATCTCGGCGGCCAGCGCGACGAGGTGGCGCTCGTAGATCAGGCCGTAGCGGTCGTTGAGTGCGTGCAGCAGCTCGATCAGGCGGTCGCGCGCCTGGGGGCCCGCGCCGACCAGCGCACGCACGTCGGCGAGGGCCTGCTCATCGGGCTGGCGGCCTTTCAGGCGGCCGGGGCCGCGGCGGCGGCCGGGCGACGGATCTTCGGAAGCGGCATCGGCGCGGGTCATGTCGGTGTGCGGGCGAACCTTGGCTGGAGCCGGATCATTGTGCCGCCCACCTATCATGGCCGCCCTCGACAACGATCAAGCCGCACGATGCCCACGAAGCGCCCTGCCCTCGCCCTGATCGCCCTGGTCGCCACGGGCGCGCTGACCGCCGCCGGCGCCTCGGCCCAGACCGTCACCACGCCCGCCGCCGCACCGGCCGCCGCGGCCAGCCCGGACGCCGACGAAGCGCGCAAGCTGCACGCCTTGTTCGACGCCCACTGGGAAGCGTCGGCGCGCGATTTCCCGGAGTGGGCCACCTTTCGCGGCGACCAGCGCTTCAACGACCGCTGGACCGACAACCGCCCGGCCGCCCGCGACGCCCGCGACCGCGCCACGCGCGAGCGGCTGCAGCAGCTGCGCGGCATCGATCGCTCGAAGCTCGGCGCCACCGACCAGGTGTCGCTGGACATGGCGCTCGAACGCGCCGAGCGCGACGTCAGGCACCAGGCCTTCGCCGGCTTCCGATCGATGACGATCGGTGCGATGCGCGGCGTGCACACCGCGCTGGCCGAGGTGCTGCGCTTCAACCCGAGCGGCACGAAGGCGCAGGTCGAGATGATGCTGGCCCGCCTGGCCGCGGCGCCGGCCTTCCTCGACCAGGAGATCCTGAACCTGCGCGAAGGCATGCGGCTGGGTTGGGTGCCGTCGAAGCCGGTGCTGCAGCGTGCGCTGGTGGCGCTGGACGGCCTGCTGGTCGCGCCCGAGGCGAGCCCGATCTTCGACCCTTTCAAGACGCTGGGGTCGGCCATTCCGCCCGACGAGCAGCGCCAGCTGCGCGAGCGCGCGCTGAAGTCGATCGCGACCGAAGCGCAGCCCGCACTGCGCCGGTTGCGCGAGTTCATCGCCGGCCCGTACATGGCGGCGGCGCCGGCCGAGGGCGCGCTGTCCGGTTATCCCGGCGGCGCCGAGGTCTACGCGGCGCTGGTGCAGGAGCACACGACCACCACGATGACGCCGGACCAGATCCACCAGATGGGGCTGGATCTCGTCGCCCAGCTGCGGCGGCAGATGGAAGAAGTGATGCGCGGGAGCGGCTACACCGGCACCTGGGACAACTTCATCAAGTACCTCAACACCGACCCGAAGTTCTTCCACGCCAGCCCGGAGGCGATGCTGGCCGGCTACCGCGAGATCGCCAAGCGCATCGATCCGGAGCTGCCCAAGCTCTTTGCCGAACTGCCGCGCATGCCCTACGGCATCCGCGCGATACCGGCGTACCTGGGCCCCGGCGCCGCGGCCACCTACGTGCGCGGCACCGCCGACGGCCTGCGCCCCGGCTGGTTCAACGCCAATACCCAGGCCTACAAGGCGCATCCGATCTGGACGATGGAAACCCTGGTCGCCCACGAGGCCGTGCCCGGCCACCACCTGCAGGGCGCCCGCGCCGTCGAGCAGAAGGACCTGCCGGCCTTCCGCCGCGGCGCGTTCTACACCGCCTACGGCGAAGGCTGGGCGCTGTATGCCGAGACGCTGGGGCCGGAGCTCGGCCTGTACGCCGACCCCTACAGCCGCTTCGGCCACCTGCAGGCGCAGATGTTCCGGGCGGCGCGGCTGGTGGTCGATACCGGCCTGCATGCCAAGGGGTGGACGCGTGAGCGGGCGCTCGCCTACATGATCGAGCAGACCGCCAAGGACGGCGAGTCGATGGCCGCCGAAGTCGACCGCTACCTGTCGAACCCGGGCCAGGCGCTGGCCTACATGGTGGGGCAGCAGCGCATCCTGGCGCTGCGGCAGAAAGCGCAACAGACGCTGGGGAACCGCTTCGACATCCGCCAGTTCCACCAGGTGATCCTCGACCAGGGGCCGATGCCGCTGGACGTGCTGGAGCGTCAGGTCGACGCCTGGATCGCCCGGGTGAACGCGACCCCGGGCGCGCCTGGCCGGTGAGGTCGACCGCGCGGACGGCCGATAAAGATTGGCAATGACACTTATCTGTTCAATCAAACCACGCAATGCTGCGCCGCAGCTAAAGTCTGGCTCGTTGTGACCCCTCTACCCACTACAAGGAGCCGGAACATGTCCCTCATCAACACCCAGATCAAGCCCTTCAAGGCAACCGCGTACCACGCCGGCAAGTTCGTCGACCTGACCGAAGCGAGCCTGAAGGGCAAGTGGTCGGTGGTCTTCTTCTACCCGGCCGACTTCACCTTCGTCTGCCCGACCGAGCTCGGCGACCTGGCCGACCACTACGACACCTTCAAGTCGCTGGGCGTGGAGATCTACGGCGTGTCGACCGACACCCACTTCACCCACAAGGCCTGGCACGACACGTCGGACACGATCAAGAAGATCAAGTACCCGCTGGTCGGCGACCCCACCGGCACGCTGACGCGCAACTTCGGCGTGATGATCGAGGAAGAAGGCCTCGCGCTGCGCGGCACCTTCGTGATCAACCCCGAAGGCCAGATCAAGCTGATGGAAGTGCACGACAACGGCATCGGCCGCGACGCCTCGGAGCTGCTGCGCAAGGTGCAGGCGGCCCAGTACGTGGCGAGCCACCCGGGCGAAGTCTGCCCCGCCAAGTGGACGCCGGGCGCCGAGACCCTCGCGCCGTCGCTGGACCTGGTCGGCAAGATCTGACCTTCCCACCCCCGTAGCGGCCTGGCGGCCGTTGCCCCCTCGGGCCTTCGCCCTCTCCCCCTCAAGGGGGCACCACCAGCGGCCCGGCGGAGCCGGTTCCGCGGTGGTCGCTTGACGAAGCCCTGACACCTGCGCTGCGCGCAGGTGCCGGGCTGACTTTCGCCTTCGCACGGAGATTCGCCATGCTGGACACCGCCCTGAAGACGCAACTGAAGGCCTACCTCGAGAAGCTGCAGCGCCCGATCGAGCTGGTCGCCGCGCTCGACGACACGCCGAAGTCGCAGGAACTGCGCGCGCTGCTGGTCGACATCGCCGGGCTGTCGGCCAAGGTGAGCCTGGTCGAACGCACCGACGCGGGCCAGCGCACGCCGTCGTTCTCGATCGGCCTGCCCGGCGAGCCGGCGCGCATCCGCTTCGCCGGCATCCCGATGGGCCATGAATTCACGTCGCTGGTGCTCGCGCTGCTGCAGACCGGCGGCCACCCGGCGAAGGTCGAGGCGGCGCTGATCGAGCAGATCCGCGCGCTCGATCCGGCGCAGGACCTGGTCTTCGAGACCACCATGTCGCTGTCGTGCCAGAACTGCCCGGACGTCGTGCAGGCGCTGAACCTGATGGCGGTGCTGAACCCACGCGTGCGCCACACGACGATCGACGGCGCACTGTTCCAGGCCGAAGTCGAAGCGCGCCAGATCATGGCGGTGCCGACCGTGCACTTGAACGGCGCCGTCTTCGGCCAGGGCCGCATGGGCCTGGAGGAGATCGTCGCGAAGCTGGACACCGGTGCCGCGCAGCGCGACGCCGCGCGCCTGCATGCCAAGCCGGTGTTCGACATGCTGATCGTCGGCGGCGGCCCGGCCGGCGCCGCGGCCGCGGTGTACGCGGCGCGCAAGGGCATCCGCACCGGCGTGGTCGCCGACCGCTTCGGCGGCCAGACGCTGGACACGCTGGGCATCGAGAACTTCATCTCGGTCAAGGAAACCGAAGGGCCGAAGTTCGCGGTCGCGCTGGAGCAGCACGTGCGCGAGTACGAGGTCGACGTGATGAACGCGCAGCGCGCCGAACGCCTGCTGCCGGCCGACGAACCGGGCGCGCCGATCGGCGTGCAGCTGGCCAACGGCGCGACCTTGCGGGCGCGCAGCATCGTGATCTCCACCGGCGCGCGCTGGCGCGAGGTGGGCGTGCCCGGCGAACGCGAGTACCGCAACCGCGGCGTCGCCTACTGCCCGCACTGCGACGGCCCGCTGTTCAAGGGCCAGCGTGTCGCGGTGATCGGCGGCGGCAACTCGGGCGTCGAGGCGGCGATCGATCTCGCGGGCCTCGCGCGCGAGGTCACGCTGCTGGAGTTCGCGCCGCAGCTGCGTGCCGACGCGGTGTTGGTGAAGAAGCTCGAGAGCCTGCCGAACGTGCGCGTGGTCGTGAACGCGCAGACCACCGAGATCACCGGCGCGGCCGGCAAGGTCAACGGCCTGCGCTACCGGGACCGCACCGTCGGCGCGGAACACGAGATCCCGCTCGAAGGCATCTTCGTGCAGATCGGCCTGCAGCCGAACACCGAGTGGCTCAAGGGCACGCTCGCGCTCAGCAAGCACGGCGAGATCATCGTCGACGCCCGCGGCGCGACCAGCCTGCCCGGCGTGTTCGCGGCCGGCGACGTCACCACGGTGCCGTTCAAGCAGATCATCATCGCCGCCGGCGATGGCGCGAAAGCCGCGCTCGGCGCCTTCGACCACCTGATCCGCACGCCGGAGCCGGTGCTCGCTGCCGCGTAGATCGAGTGTTACTGCGTCGCGGTGATGCCGCCGTCCAGGTACAGCACCTGGCCGGTGACGAAGGCCGCGCCGGGGCTGCAGAGAAACACCGCCGCGCCGGCCACGTCGGCCGGCTCGGCGATCCGCCCGAGCGGGATGCGGGCGGTGATCTGCTCGCGCGTCGCCGGGTTGTCGAGCCAGTGGCGGGCCATCTCCGTGCGCACGACCGTCGGCGCGAGGCCGTTGACGCGGATGCCGTGCGGCGCCAGCTCGGCCGCATGCTGGCGCACCAGCATCTGCAGGCCGCCCTTGCTGCTGCAGTAGGCCGAGTAACCGCGCCCGCGCAGGCCCAGCTGCGCCCGCACCGACAGCAGCTGCAATTGCGCGCCGCCCCGGCCACCGGCGATCTGCGCTTTCGCCGCCGCCTGCGCGAGGAACATCGCCGCCTTCAGGTTCAGCTGCAGCACTTCGTCGTACGCCGCTTCGGTCACGTCGAGCAGCGGCTCCTCGCGCTGGATGCCGATGCAGTTGACGAGGACGTCCAGCGGTCCGGCGGCGGCCACGCCGTCGCGGATCGAGGCCACCGAATGGGCATCGATCACCGTGATCGCGGCCTCGTGGCCCGCGGCGCGCAGCCGCTCGGCGACAGCGGCCGCCTTCGTCTCGTCGCGCCCGCCCACCACCACGCCGGCGCCGGCGATCGCCAGCGCCCAGGCGATCGCCTCGCCGATGCCGCCGGTCGCGCCGGCGACCAGTGCGCGCTGTCCGCGCAGGTCGAACAGCCCGCGCAGGCTGGCGGAATCGAGCGGCGGCGTGAGGCTCGTCATGGGCTCAAGTGTCCAGCACGCTCTTCTTGCCGAACAGCCCGCGTGAACGCCAGGTGACGATGGCGATGAAGAGCAGGTACATGCTCATCAGCGACCACTCCGACGCGTAGGCGCCGGTCAGGCCGACGACCAGCCCCACCATCAGTCCGGCGATCACCGCGCCCCACAGCGAACCGACGCCGCCGAGCACGATGATCAGGAAGGCCGGCACCACCGCATCGACCCCCACCTGGGGCCGGATGCCCCAGATCGGCGCCATCACCACGCCGGCCAGCGCCGCCAGGGCGACGCCGAGCGCAAACACCAGCATGCGCAAGCGCGAGAGGTTGATGCCCAGCGCGCGCACCATCTCGCTGTCGTGCGCGCCGGCCTTGATGATCGCGCCATAGGGCGTGAACTCGAGGAACAGCCACAGCAGCACGATCATCGCCAGCGCGAAGCCGGTGGCGAAGAAGCGGTAGCGCGCGTAGATCAGGTCGCCGATCAGGACGGCGCCATTGAGTGCCTCCGGCAGCGGCAACTGCTTCTCGGTGGCGCCCCAGCCCAGGCGGATCAGCTCCTCGATCACCAGCGCGGCACCGAAGGTCAGCAGCAGGCCGTAGAGCGGATCGCGGCCGTAGGTGCGGCGCAGGCACAGCTCGAGCAGCAGCCCGAAGGTGCCGACGAACACCGGCGCCAGCGCCAATGCCAGCGCGTAGCGCAGCTCGACCGGCAGGCCGCGGTACCACTGCTGCAGCTCGGGGAACCAGCCGAGCTGCGGCGCAATCACGAACAGCGCCGCGTACATGCCGAGCGCGAACAGCGAGCCGTGCGCGAGGTTGATCGTCTCCATCACGCCGACGATCAGCATGAAGCCGAGCGCGATCAGCGCGAACAGCAGGCCGAGCGACAGCCCGTTCAGCAGGTGCGGCAGCAGCTGAGCCATGCGGGAAGGATCAGACCTCGTAACTCGGCGTGGCCTCGTAGCTCTCCAGCTTGCACGCCGCCGCCGCGTCCTTGTCCTGCACCTCCTTCGGATCGACCTGCGCGAGGATCTTGAAGATGTCGTCCTTCTCCGCCGGCGCGTCGTTGTAGCTGGCCATGTAGATCGTCTGCTGGCACTGGTGCGTGGCCGGGTCGATCCACGCATCGAAGTGCTGCAGCCGGTCGGCCGCGGCCATCTTGCGGCCCTCAAGCTTCTTGATGACGGCCAGGTTGTTCGTCGTGCCGGCCTCCTCGACGCAGCGCAGCAGCTCGCGCGTGGCCATGTAGGCGTTGTGATAGACGTTGCCCGGCACGCGGATCGCCATGCCCGGGTACTGCTTCTGGTACGCGGCGACGAACTCCTTCACGCCGGGCAGGTTCAGCCGGTAGTACCAGGTGGTGCCGAAGACACCGAAGATCGCCTCCGGCCCCAGGCCGTAGACGTCGGGCCAGTCCTGCTGGTTGTTGATCCACGCGGCGGCCTGGTGCATCTTCAGCTGCACCACCTGCTGGCGCAGCGCCTTGATGTCGTCGCCGCCGACCGCGGTGGCCACCACCTGCGGCTTCAGCTGCTGCAGCTTCAGCAGGTAGGGCGAGAAGTCGCGCGTGTTCTGCGGCACCAGCAGTTCGTCGATCACCTTGCCGCCATTGGCCTCGATCACCGCGCGCGTGGCCTTCGAGGTGTTGTGGCCCCACACGTAGTCGTTGGTCAGCAGCACCCAGTTCTTGCCGCTGGTCTTCATCGCGTTCTTGACGATGGCCTGCGAGAAGTTGCTGCCGTTGCCGTCCCAGACGAACTTGACGCGGTGGCAGTCCTTGCCGGCCTCGGTCGGCGAGCTGGAGTTGGTGTTGAGGAACACCGTGCCGTACTTCTGCGCCACCTGCGAGATCGCATTGGCGACGCCCGAGTGCACCGCGCCGATCAGGAACGCGGCCTCGTTGCGCGTGATCATGCGTTCGGCCACGCGCGAGCCGGTGGCCGGCGTGGTCTCGGTGTCCATGTGCAGCGCCTCGATGCGCCGGCCGAGCACGCCGCCTTTGTCGTTGAACTCCTTGATGGCCATCATCGCGCCCAGCCGCTCCTCGCCGCCGGAGGCCGCGTACTGGCCCGATGCGTCCATCGTCAGCCCGATCACCAGCGGCTTTTTCTGCCCGGCCTGGGCCCACGCATGGTTGTGCTTCCACGGGCCGTAGAACGGCGCGACGCCGTAGAGCCCCGCGCCCAGCAGCGCCAGGCCCGATTGCCGCAGCAGCGCGCGGCGGTTCGGATGCTCGAGTTCGCTCATGTTGATCTCCTCGGGGGTCAGGCGCGCGGCACGATGCGCACGTCGTTGAGCTGCTCCTGCGCTTCGAACAGCGAGGCGATCAGGCGTCCGCCTAGCCCCAAGTTCGTCGCCTGCACCAGCGCCTGGTGCGCGGCGGTGCCGATCGGTGCGGCCACCGGCAGCGTCTCGGCCAGGTGCGCGAAGTAGCGCAGGTCCTTCTGCGCATTGCCGATGCCGAAGCGGAAGCCGTCGACCGCGCCCTCCTTCAGCATGCGCGTGGCCATCATCTGGAAGATGCCGCAGTTGACGCCGCCGACCGACACCACGTCGTAGAGCCGGTTCAGGTCGAGCCCGGCCTTCGCGGCGACGGCGAAGGCCTCCGCGATCGCACAGGCGAAGCTCATCGCCATCATGTTGTTGACGAGCTTGAGCACATGGCCGTGGCCCGGCGGGCCGACGTGAAAGATGTTTTCGCAGAACGCGCGCAGCACCGGCTCGATGGCTTCGAAGTCGGCGGCTTCGGCCCCGACCATCGTGTTCAGGCGGCCCTCCTCGGCCTCCTTCGGCGTGCGCGCGAGCGGTGCGTCGATCAGGACCGCGCCGCGTGTCGCGAGCTCGGCGCGCAGCTGGGTCGTCGAGGCCGGCTCGGCGGTCGAGCAGTCGACGATGCGCAGCCCCGACCGCGCGCCTTCGAGCAGGCCCTGGCGGCCGCGCACCACCTCCTCGACCTGCGGCGAGCCGGTGACGCAGACCAGCACCACGTCGCAGTCGCGCGCCAGTGCCGCGTGGCTGTCAACCTCGACCGCGCCGGCGGCGGTCAGCTCGTCGATGCGCTCGCGGCTGCGGTGCGCCTTGAACTTCAGCGAGAAGCCCTTGGCGAGCAGGTTGCGCGCGATGCCATGGCCCATCATGCCGAGGCCGACCAGGCCGATGCGTTGGGCTGCAGTCGTCATGCGACGCTCCTTTCAGGGGCGGGGTGCCGGGCGGCATCCCAGTGAGAGATCAGCCGTGCGTAGCGGCGTGCGACGTCGTCGACCACCGCGTCGTCGGACATCTCGTCCGCGAACCAGGCGCGGGCTGCCGGCCCGAACACCGAGCGGCCGATCGCGAAGCCGCGGCACAGCGCATGCGGCGCGGCCTCGTGGAACTGGCGGGCGAGCGCGGCCTCGTCGGCCTCGTTGCCGAGCAGCAGCACGCCGCGGCAGAACGGATCGCGTTGACCGATCAGGTCGACGATCGCGCTCCACGCGGCGGCCGATGGCGCCGGCAGCTTCCACCAATCCGGGCGCAGGCCGGCGTCGTAGAGCTGCGCCAGCGAGGCCACGGTGGTGAGCGCGTCCACCACGCTGTCGCGCGGCGCCATCACCTCCAGCAGCCAGGCGCGGCCCTCGGCGATGCAGACCCGCTGCAGCGCCGCCAACCGCTCGACCTGCTGCGCCCGCAGCGCGGCATCGTCGTCCGGATGGTGCAGCAGCAGGCACTTCGCGACCTGCCCGGTGGGCCACTGCCGCAGCTCGAGCGCGAGGTCGGGCGCCTCGAAACGCAAGGGCCGCGATCCCGGCTGTTCGACAGCCCGCGCGATCCACCAGCCGCGCCGGTGCAGCGCCGGCAACAGCGCTTCCCCATAACCGCTGTCGACGATCAGGCCGGCGCCCGGCCGCTGCACCGCCACCTGCTGCGCGGCAGCATCGACCAGGCGCTTGAAGTGACGGATGCGCCGGGCCGCCGCGTCGCCACTGCCCGCCAGCCGTTCCAGCTGTGCGCGGTGATCGATCGCCAGCACCAGCAGCTCGGGCGGATCGGCGCGGCGCGTGGTCGCGCGGTGCACGTGTTCGAGCTGTTCATCCTCGCGCAGCCGCGGCGTCGTGACGCCGTGCGTGAGGAAGTGCTGCAGCTCGGTCCAGCTGGGCATCGCCGGCGCGCAGCCGTGGCGCGAGACGACCAGCGCGCCGCAGGCATTGCCCCAGCGGCTGCTGCGCTCCAGCGGCTCGCCGACCAGCCAGCCGCGCAGGAAACCGGCCATGAACGCGTCGCCCGCGCCGAGCACGTTGAAGACCTCGATCGGGAAGCCCGCGTCTTGCAGGCCGTCGTCGATGCCGCCGGGGATCGCGCCGTCGAAGACGACACAGCCCGCGGCGCCGCGCTTCATCACAAGCGTGGCGTCGGTCAGCGCGCGCAGGCGGCGCAGCGCGTCGATCGTTGTCGTGCTGCCACCGGCGATGTGGATCTCTTCCTCGGTGCCGACGACCAGGTCGCACTGCGGCACGACCGCCTGCAGCACCGCGCTGACCTCGGCGCTCTCGACGTAGCGCTGCTCGCCCAGGCCCGGCGCGGTCAGGTTCCACAGCACCGGCCGGTAGTCGATGTCCAGCACGATGCGCGTGCCGGCCGCGCGCGCCGCGGCGATGGCCGCGTCGCAGGCCGCGCGTGTGCCGGGCTGCGACAGGTGCGTGCCGGAGACCAGCAGCGCGCCGGCGTCGGCAATGACCGCGGGATCGATGTCGCCGGCGCACAAGCCCATGTCCGCGCAGTTTGCGCGGTAGAAGATCAGCGGAAAGGTGTCGCGGTCCTGGATGCCGAGGAAGACCAGCGCGGTCAGCCGGGCCGGATCGGTGCGCACCTGGCTGACGTCCACCCCTTCGGCGGCCAGCGATTCGCGCACGAAGCGGCCGTTGTGCTCGTCGCCGACGCGGGTGAGCATCGCGGCCCGAAGCCCCAGGCGCGCCAGGCCCACCGCGGTGTTCGCCGGCGAGCCGCCGAGGTACTTGCTGAAGCTGCGCATGTCCTCGAGGCGACCGCCGACCTGGTCGCCGTAGAGGTCGACCGCGGCACGGCCGAGGCAGATCAGGTCGAAGCGACGACTCATGAGACCCGCCTCGTCGTCCCGCGCGGCTTCGCCGCCTTCGCCGCCGCCAGCTCCGCCAGCCGGTGCCCGGTTCCGACCACCAGCGCCTGCGCGAGGCACAGCGGCGCGACAAGCGAGCGGAAGGGCCGCGACGAGTCGTCGGCGATCTCGAAGCACACCTCGGCCTGCGCCTGCAGCGGCGACAGCGGCGCATCGGTCAGTGCGATCACCGGCACGCGGCGCTCGCGGCAGGCCTGCGCGGCCTCGAGCACCTCGGGCGAATAGGGCCGGAAGCTGGCGACGATCAGCAGGTCGTTCTTGCCGATCAGCCGCAGGCCGTCGCGCAGCATGCCGCCGACGCCGTCGAGCAGCTGCGCGCGCAACTCCAGCCGGCCGAGCGCGTAGGCCAGGTAGCAGGCCACCGGGAACGCGCGCCGCTGGGCGAGCACGTGGATGCGCTCGGCCTGGGCGATGCGCCGGACCGCCGCCTGCAGGTCGGCGGCGTGGATGCCCTCTTCCAACTGCCCGAGGTCGGCCACCGCATCGCCGACCAGCTCGTGCAGCACGCCGCCAGGCGTGCCCCGGCCATTGACCGGCGTGCGCCGCAGCTGCGCGATGCGGTCGCGGTAGCTGCCGCCGGAGCGTTCAACGAGGTGGCCGCGGAAGACCTGCTGCATCTCCGAGAAGCCGCGGTAGCCCAGCGCATTGGCGAAACGCACCATCGCCGAGGGCTGCACCTCGTTGGCCTCGGCCAGCGCCGCCACCGTGCCCAGCGCCAGCTCGTGCGGCTTCTCCAGCGCGTAGCGCGCGATGCGCTGCTGCTGCTTCGACAGCGTCGGGAACGCGGCGGCGATCACGCCCTTCAGTTCCTCGTAGCTTGCGGCCGGGGTCATCTCGGGAAAGTCCTCGTTCGGATCAGAACGACATCAGAACAAACGTTCTTGCATGTGGAATGATGAGAACGTACATTCCAATCACGGCCTTGTCCAGTCTTGTTGCGAAAGGGTTTTCCAGCATGCGCCGATCGAGCGGTCCCGCGAGCCTGTTGCCGTGGCCCATGCTGCTCACGCTCGGCCTGCTGCTGTCGACACCGCTGTGGCTCAAGCAGGTCGGCCTGTACCAGTACCTGGCGCTCGAGGTCGCGATCTGGATGCTGTTCGCGCTCGGGCACAACCTGCTGCTGGGCATCAGCGGCCTGCCCTCCTTCGGCCACGGCGCCTACTTCGGCATCGGCGCCTATGCCTTCGGCCTGCTGCAGCAGCGCCTGGTCGCCAACCTGTGGCTGGACCTGGCCGGCGCAGTGCTCGCCGCGGCGATGGCAGGCGCCCTGGTCGCCCTCTTCATCTCGCACCGGCGCGGCATCTACTACGCGCTGCTGACCATCGCCTTCGGCCAGGTGGCGTGGTTCATCGCGATCAAGTGGCACTCGGTCACCGGCGGCGAGGACGGGCTGCTGAACATCCGGCGCCTGCCGATCGAGCTGGGCTTCGCGACGCTGCCGCTGCACAGCAACGAGGCGCTGTTCTTCTTCTGCCTCGGCGTGCTGGCGATCGTGATGGCGGCGCTGTGGCGCCTGCTGCATTCGCCCTTCGGCCATGTGCTGTCGGCCATCCGCCAGAACGAGCTGCGCGCGGCCTTCATCGGCCACCACGTCTGGCTGTGCAAGGCACTCGTATTCACGCTGTCGGCGGCAATCGCCGGCCTTGCCGGTGCGCTGTTCGCGATGGCCCAGCAATCGGCCTATCCGAACGTGATGAGCCTGCACAACTCGGGCTTCGTCGTGATGATGGTGCTGATCGGCGGCGGGCTCGTCAGCTTCTGGGGGCCGCTGGCAGGCGCGGCCTTCTTCATCCTCGCGCGCGACCTGCTGGGCGCCTACACCGAGACCTGGCTGCTGTGGTACGGCCTGGTCTTCATCGCGATGGTGCTGGTGAAGCCGGAGGGGCTAGCGGGGCTGTGGCAGGACGGGGCCGCATGGTGGCAGCGGCGACGCGGGCTGCCATCGGCGCGCATCGAGCACCGGGAGGCTTGACGTGAGGACACGCTGCGCGACGGCGGCTGACGGCCTGTTGCGGACGTTCGCCGTCGCGTGCGGAGGTCTGCACAAGATCAGGCCGACGGGGCGCTCTGTTCCGCTCATGTCCCCCGGGCCGGGCTGCGTAGATACGCCCCGGGTGGTGCTCGGCCGGCCCTCCTCCTTGACTTCGCTCCACAGAGCGCCCCGCCGTCCTGATCCGCACCGCCCTGGCAAGGGATCGCACGCCACGGTGTCGCATGAGCCAAGGGCGCTGGGTGCCCGGCGTAGCGAAGTCAAGGAGGAGGGCCGGCCGGGATCCAGCCTGAGGCGTATCAGCGGCGCACGGCCCGGGGGACATGAGCGGAGCCGGGCACCCAGTGGCCTTGGCGCGCTCGGTGACCGCATGCATGACTTCAACGGACCGCCAGCGGCCGGTCCCCACGGCGGCGCGGAATGAACATGCCCCTCTTCGAAGCCAAGGGCCTCGCCAAGCGCTTTGGCGACCAGGTCGTGCTGCAGAACGTCTCGCTGCGGGTCGACGAGGGCCAGCTGGCCGGCATCATGGGTCCGAACGGCGCCGGCAAGACGACGACTTTCCACCTGCTGACCGGCCGCTACAAGCCCGACCGCGGCCGCGTGCATTTCGCCGGCGAGGACATCACCGGGCTGGCGCCGCGCGAGATCGCGCGCAAGGGCATCGCGCGGTCGTTCCAGGCGATGAACCTGTTCGACGCCGACAGTGCGCTCGACAACGTGCTGGTCGCGCTGCCGGCGGTGCGCGCGCGCGGCTTCGATGCGTGGCGCGATCTCGGGCGCGACGGCGCGGCGCAGGACGCGGCGGCCGCGGTGCTGGCGCGCGTGGGGCTGAAGGGCAAGGAACACGTGAGCGCGAAGCGCCTGTCCTACGGCGACCGGCGGGCGCTGGAGATCGGCGTCGCGCTGGCCGCGGCGCCGCGGCTGCTGTTCCTCGACGAGCCGACCGCCGGCCTCGGGGCCGACGGCACGGCACGCCTCATCGAGCTGATCCAGGAGTTGAAGCGCCGGCTGACCATCGTGGTCATCGAGCACGACATGCGCTTCCTGTTCGGCCTGGCCGACCGCATCACGGTGATCCACTGGGGCCAGGTGATCGCCGAAGGCACGCCCGATGCGCTGCGCAGCAACGAGTGGGTGCGGCGCTCGAACCTGGGGGCCTTGCAGTGAGCGGCGATCCGATGCTGGCCGTCGACCGCATCGACACCTTCTACGGCGAGACGCAGGTGCTGTTCGGTGTGTCGCTGCAGGTGCGCGCCGGCGAGGTGCTGGCACTGCTGGGGGCCAGCGGCGCCGGCAAGACGACGACCTTGCGATCGATCCTCGGCCTGACGCCGCCGCGGCGCGGTGCGATCCGGTTCGACGGCCGCGACATCAGCCGCGCGCCGACGCATGCCATCGCGCGCGCCGGCATCGGCTGGGTTCCGGACGACCGCCGCATCTTCCCGACGCTGACCGTCGCGCGCAACCTGGCCATCGCGCGCAAGGCCACGCGCTTCAAGCGCTGGACCCTGGCCGACTGCTTCGGCCTCTTCAGCGCGCTGGAGCACCTGATGCCACGTGAATGCGAGAACCTGTCAGGCGGCGAGATGCAGATGGTGGCGATCTCGCGCGCGCTGCTCGGTGCGCCGGGCCTGGTGCTGTTCGACGAACCGAGCCAGGGCCTCGCGCCGAAGGTGGTGCAGGACGTGATGGCGATCATCGGCCGTCTGAAGCATGAAGGCGTCGCGGCGATCGTCGTCGAGCAGAACGTGTCGAGCGCCCTGGCGGTGGCCGACCGCATCTGCGTGATGAGCAGCGGCCGCATCGTGCACGACGGGCCGGCGGACGTGCTGCGCGGCGATGCGGCACTGCGCCGGCAGCTGCTGGGAGTCTAGGCCATGAAGGACGCGGCCATGCCGTCACCGACAGACACCCCGCTGTTGCAGGTCGACGGACTCGCGCGCCACTACCGCCGCGGCCTGCCGCTCGCGCGGCGCACGACCTTCTCGCTGGCCGCCGATTTCCGCATCGACGCGCCGGCCGTGATCGGCGTGCTGGGGCCGAACGGCTCGGGCAAGACGACGCTCTTCGAGCTCATCACCGGCAGCAACCGGCCCGACGCCGGGCGCGTGCTGGTGCGCGGCCAGGACATCCACGCGGTGCGCACCCGCGAACGCGACCGGCTGGCCATCCACTACCACCAGTCCTACCAGCTGCGGCGCTTCCGCCGCCGCCGGCCCGACTGGATGCTGGCGCCGGCCCGGTCGGACGCGCCCTGGGTGCACCTCTTCGACGAGCCGCAGTTCAATACGCAGGACGGCTACATCGGCTTCATGCTCGACTTCTTCCGCCGCCTGCGCGGCGAGGGCCGGCTGGTGCTGCTGTGCCTGCACCCGAACGAACCCTTCCACGTGCAGATCCTGCGCGAGATCTGCGAGGGCTTCCTGTTCGTGCAGACCGGCAGCGTGACGCGCCTGCCGGACTTCGAAACGCTGGCGGCCGAGCCGCGCGTGCGGCAATACTTGGGCGCGCTGGCGCCGTGAGTCAGGTTGATGGCGGCGCGATGGCGGCTTCGGCCTCGGCCGGGGCGTCGGCCGCCGCTGCCGGCATCTGCGGAATGCGCGCGCGCACCCGTGTGCCCCGGCCGGGCGCCGACGTGACTTCGAATTCGCCGCCGTCTGACTCGACGCGGTAGCGCATGCCGCGCAACCCGTGGCGCCCCTGCGCCTCGGCGCTGACGTCGAAGCCGCGCCCGTCGTCGTCGACCTCGATGCTCGCCATGCCGTCGTCATCGTCGGTCAACGTCACCTTGACGCTGCGCGCCTTCGCGTACTTGGCGATGTTGGTGAAGGCCTCCTGCACGAGGCGGAAGACCGTCAGCTCGGCCTCGGGCGTCAGGCGCACCGGCGCGAACGACGCGTCGACGTCCAGCCCGATGCGTTCGCCGAACTCGCGGCACTGGATCTCCAGCGCGGCCACGAGGCCCAGCGTGCTCAGCGACGACGGGCGCAGGTCCTCGATGATGCGGCGCTTCAGCGCGATGCCGCTGTTGAGCGTGGCCGTCAGGTGGTCCAGGCGCTCCAGCGCCTCGGGGGCGGCATTGGCCAGCCGTGGCTTGATGCGCGCGGCGTCGAGCTTGGCGGCGGTCAGCAGCGCGCCGAGCTCGTCGTGCAGCTCGCGCGCCAGGCGCTGGCGTTCGTCCTCGCGTGCGGTCTGCAGGTGGCGCGCGAGCTCGGTGAGGTCGGTGGTGCGGCGGCGCACCTGCACTTCGAGCCGGTCGCGCTCGGCCTGCAGTGCCTGCTGCTGGCTGCGGCGCTGCGTTTCCATCGACTGGCGCTGGCGCAGGAAGAGGATCAGCGCCAGCAGGCTCGCCCCGGTCAGCGTCGCGACGCCGATGCGGTTCAGCAGCAGCGTGCCGAAGATGCGCTTCAGGCTCTGCTCGGCACGCCGGTTCTCCAGCGCCATCAGCTGCTCGCTGCGCACGCGGATGAACTCCATCTGGTCGCGGCCGATGTTGGTCATCACCACCTCGCGCGCGGTGTCGATGCGGCCTTCGCGCGCGAGGCGTATGGTCTCCTTCGCTTCGCTGACACGCAGCGTCACCGTCTCGGCGAGCTGGCGCGCCACCGGCTGCGCGGCCGGGTCGCCCAGGTGCTCGTAGTAGTCGCGCAGGGTCAGCAGGCTCTGCTCGAGCTCGGCCACCGCGCTGTCGAAGGGCGCGAGGTACTCGTCGCGCAGGGTCAGCAGGTAGCCGCGCTGGCTCGATTCGACGTCGACCGTGCGCCGCATCACCGCGTAGACCGCCAGCCGCGCCTGGCCGACCTCGACCAGCCGGTCCAGCGTGGTGCGCGCCTGCTGGTAGCCGCCTTCGCTGACCGCGATGATCAGCCCGCCCGCCAGCACCGCCAGCGGCAGCGCGAATGCGCTGTCGCGGAACCGGCGCAGCCAGTCCGGAAGTTTCACCGTGCGCCCTCCCCAGGCCTACACTCGCGCGAGCATCGCCAGGAGGCTGCCCGCGCATGATCCGCATCGCGATCGTCGACGACCATGCCGTGGTGCGCGCCGGGCTGCGGCAGTTCTTCTCCGACCAGGTCGACCTGCGCGTCACCGGCGAGGCGGCCAACGGCCGCGAGGCGCTCGACCTGCTGCGCGCCGGCGAGATCGACGTGATGCTGATGGACCTGTCGATGCCGGGCCAGGGCGGCGTCGACGCGCTGGCGGCGATCAAGGCGCGCGCGCCCGACCTGCCGGTGCTGATCCTGTCCGGCCTGCCCGAGGAACACTACGCCACCGCCCTGCTGAAGCAGGGCGCCAGCGGCTACCTGACCAAGGACTGCGATCCCGAGGACATCCTGCGCGCGATCCGCACCGTCGTGCGCGGCCGCAAGTACATCACCCCGTCGGTCGCCGAGCGGCTGGCCGACAGCCTGGCCGGCGACGCCGACAAGCCGCCGCACGAGCTGCTGTCCGAGCGCGAGTTCCAGGTCTTCCTGCGCCTGGCCAGGGGGGAGACGATCGGTCATATGGCCGACAGCATGTCGCTGTCGGTGAAGACCGTCAGCACCTACCGCACGCGCGTCATGGAGAAGATGAAGCTGTCGACCAACAGCGACCTGACCTACTACGCGCTGAAGAACGGCCTGATCCAGTGAGGTCCGTCCCTCGGCCGACGAGCCCGTCGGCCGGTTCATGACCGCTGCTCGCCGGCGCCGAGCTCGGCGCAGAAGGCGATCAGCTCGTCGAGCTCGCTGGACTTGTCGAAGACGCGGTCGGCGCCCAGCGCGGCGCAGCGGCGGCGGATGTCGGGCGTCGCATAGTTGCTCAGCACCACCAGCTTGCCGGCGCGTCCGCTGGCCTGCGCGGCAGCCAGCACCGGCAGCCCGGAGCCGACCTTCAGGAAGACGTCGATCAGCAGCAGGTCGCAGTAGCCTTCGGCCGAGTCCAGCCATTCCAGCGCGCGCTTCTCGTCCTCGGCGTAGCCCACCACGTCGACGGGCAGCAGGTCCTCGAGCATCGCGACGAGGTTCTGGCGGATCACCGCGCTGTCCTCGACGATGAAGCAGCGCAGCCGGCGCGCTGCGCCGGCGACCGAAGCGCGCTGGGAGAGGTGGGAATCGGGTTCGCGCACGACAGGCTGCAGGCGTGTTGCGGGAATCGGATGCTTTCCGGGGTCGTGCATTATCGAAGTCCCGGGCTGAAACCCAAGCAGTCGTGCATTCGCAGTCGTCCTGCTGTGCGGCAGCCGGCTCGCCCGGCGCTCAGCCCGGCAGCGCCAGCATCGCCGCCGCGACAGCCGCCAGAAGCGAACGGGCGCCGCTGCGGCCGCTGCGCCGGCGCGACGCACCGGGCAGGGTGCCGGCAGGCAGAGTCAGGTGCGGCGTCGCCGCTTCGTAGCCCAGCAGCGTGTCATCGATCTTGCTGTCGATCTCGCGGGGCCGGGGGCGGCGGCTGAGCTTCATCGGCTGTCTCCTGGTACCGCGCCCACTCTAGGCAGCGAGCGCTGGCCGCCGAATCGGCGCAGCACCGTTTCGCGTGTAGGACAACGCCTATACGCCGTTTCGTGCGCAGCGCCGGAGCCGAGGCGCCCGGACCCGGCAGGCACAATCGCGCTCCCTCGGTTCACCCCTTCCGGTCCCCTCTTCCGTGTTCAAGAATCTGATCGTTCATCGCCTCGCGCCCGGCTGGTCGGCGACCCCGGCGGACCTCGAAGCCGCCCTCGACGCGGCGCGTTTCCTCGAATGCGGCGCGACGCAGCCGCGCTCGGCCGGCTGGGTCGAACCCCGCGGCGTGGCCCACGGCCCGCTGGTCGAGGTGGTCGACGGCCAGTGGCTGCTGCAGTTGCTGATCGAGCAGAAGGTGCTGCCCGGCGCCGTCGTGCGCCGCCAGGTCGAGGCGCTGGCCGAACGCATCGAGCGCGACAGCGGCCGCAAGCCCGGCAAGAAGCAGCTGCGCGAGCTGAAGGAACAGGTGCAGCTGGCGCTGCTGCCGCAGGCCTTCACCAAGCGCGTGCACGTCAAGCTGTGGATCGCGCCGGCCGAACGCCTGCTGCTGATCGACGCCGGCAGCACCAAGGTGGCCGACGAGGTGATCACGCTGCTGACGAAGTCGCTGCCCGGCTTCGCCGCGCCGGCGGTGCAGACAGCGCTGTCACCGGCCGCGGCGATGGCCGACTGGCTGGTGAGCGGCGAAGCGCCGTCGGGATTCACCGTCGACCGCGACTGCGAGCTCAAGGCCAGCGACGGCGAAAAACCCGCCGTGCGCTACGCCCGCCACGCGCTCGACATCGACGAGATCCGCGGCCACATCACCGCCGGCAAGCAGCCCACGCGCCTGGCGCTGACCTGGAACGGCCGTGTCTCGTTCATGCTGACCGAGTCCGGGCAGATCAAGAAGCTGGCCTTCCTGGACGGCGTGTTCGAGGGCCGCAAGGCGAGCAAGGATGACGGCTTCGACGCCGACGCCGCGATCGCCACCGGCGAGCTCGCGCCGCTGCTGGGCGACCTGATCGACGCGCTCGGCGGCGAGCAGGCGATCGGCGGCGGCGGCGGCGCACCGGCGCCGGCGCCCGCGGCGACGGCCCCGGCGGCGGCACAAGCGACGACACAAGCGGCGGCACGAGCGACCGGCACCACCGACCTGCCGCCCTGGGAGACGGCGGAGGCCGCCGCCAGCTGACGTGTCTGGCGGCGCCGCGCTTCGCGGCGCTGCAGGATCAGGTGTTCTTGCTCAGCGTGATGGTCGGGAACTTCGCGCTGAAGTCCTTGGCCCTCTCGGCGATCTTCACCGCCACCTGGCGGGCGATCGCGCGGTAGGTCGCGGCGACCTCGCTGTCAGGTGCGGCGACCACCGTCGGCGCGCCCGAGTCGGCCTGCTCGCGGATCGCGCGCGTCAGCGGCAGCGCGCCGAGGTAGTCCATGTTGTATTCGGCGGCCATGCGCTTGCCGCCGTCGGCGCCGAAGATGTGCTCGGTGTGGCCGCAGTTCGGGCAGCTGTAGACGGCCATGTTCTCGATCAGCCCGAGGATCGGCACGCCGACCTTCTCGAACATCGCGACGCCCTTCTTCGCATCGAGCAGCGCGATGTCCTGCGGCGTCGTGACGATCACCGCGCCGGTCAGCGGCACGCGCTGCGACAGCGTCAGCTGGATGTCGCCGGTGCCCGGCGGCAGGTCGACGATCAGGTAGTCGATGTCGCGCCAGTTGGTCTGCCGCAGCAGCTGCTCCAGGGCCTGCGTGGCCATCGGGCCGCGCCAGATCATCGCCTGGTCGGGTTCGACGAGGAAGCCGATCGACATCACCTGCACGCCGTGGCCGACCAGCGGCTCCATGGTCTTGCCGTCGGCGCTCTCGGGCCGGCCGGCGACGCCCAGCATCATCGGCTGGCTCGGGCCGTAGATGTCGGCATCGAGCACGCCGACCGACGCGCCTTCGGCCGCCAGCGCCAGCGCGAGGTTGGCCGCCGTCGTGCTCTTGCCGACGCCGCCTTTGCCCGAGGCGACCGCGATGATGTTCTTCACCGACGGCAGCAGCTGCACGCCGCGCTGCACGACGTGCGCAATCACCCGGCTCTGCACGATCGCGTTGACCTTGTCGACGCCGGCCACGCTGCGCGCCGCATCGACCAGCTGCGCGTGCAGCTGCGGGATCAGGCTCTTCGCCGGGTAGCCCAGCGTGACCTCGAACGAGACGTCGCCGCCGCGGATCTGCAGGTTCTTCAGCTGGCGGCCGGACACGTAGTCCTTGCCGGTGTGGGGATCGGTGACGGTCTTGAGCGCTTCGAGCAGCGCGGCTTCGGTGACGGTGGCCATAGGCAGGCAGTCTATCGCCCTGCACCCATCCCCTCCCGCCGTCCCGCGGGCGACAGCGCTGCCGGCGGGGGTGCTGCCTAGAATGAATCGACCCCTGGCTGCCCCAGGCCGCGACCGCACGCCATGACCATTGCCTCGACGACGGCCGCACCGGCCGATTTCCGCGACCTCGCCGCGCTGGTGCGCGCGCATGCCGACGCCCGGCCGACGGCGCCGGCGGTCGTCTGCGGCGACGAGGGCATGGACTACCGGCGCTTCGACGCCCGCGCCGACCGCATCGCCGCCTCGCTGCAGCGCGACGGCCTGCAGCCGCGCGACACGATCGCGATCTGCGCGCCGTCCAGCATCGACTACCTCGCGCTCTTCATCGGTGCGCTGCGCGCCGGCGTCGCCGTCGCGCCGCTCGCGCCGAGCTCGACCGCGGCGCAGCTGGTCGCGATGGTGGGCGATGCCGATGCGCGCCTGTTCTTCGTCGATGCTGCCGTCGCAGACTCGCTGGCCGCCGCGGGCGCCACGCTGCCGCCGGGCGCGCGAAGCGTGCGGCTCGACGACAGCGCCGGCGACCTGCGCTTCGGCGACTGGCTGGCGCCCGCGGGCACCGCCCCCGCGCCGGTGGCCATCGATCCCGACTGGGCCTTCAACCTGATCTACTCGTCCGGCACCACCGGCACGCCCAAGGGCATCGTGCAGCCGCATGCGATGCGCTGGGCGCACATCCAGCGTGCGGCGATGTCGGGCTACGGGCCGGACACGGTCACGCTGACCGCGACGCCGCTCTATTCCAATACCACGCTGGTCTCGGTGATCCCCACGCTCGCCTACGGCGGCTGCGTCGTGCTGATGCCGAAGTTCGAGGCCGGCCAGTACCTGGCGCTCGCCGAGCGCCACCGCGCGACGCACACGATGCTGGTGCCGGTGCAGTACCAGCGGCTGATGGCGCGGCCGGACTTCGACCGCTTCGACCTGTCGGCCTTCCGCTTCAAGTTCTGCACCAGCGCACCCTTCCATGCCGAGCTGAAGGCGGACGTGCTCGCGCGCTGGCCCGGCGCGCTGGTGGAGTACTACGGCATGACCGAAGGCGGCGGCACCTGCATCCTGCAGGCCCATCTGCATCCGGACAAGCTGCACACGGTCGGCCAGCCGGCCGAGGGCCACGACATCCGGCTGATCGACGAAGACGGCCGCGAGGTGCCGCCCGGCGAGAGCGGCGAGGTCGTCGGCCGCTCGCCCGGGATGATGAGCGGCTACCACAAGCAGCCTGCGAAGACCGCCGAAGCCGAGTGGTTCGACGCCGAAGGCCGGCGCTACATCCGCACCGGCGATGTCGGCCGCTTCGATGCCGACGGCTTCCTGGTCCTGCACGACCGCCGCAAGGACATGATCATCAGCGGCGGCTTCAACATCTACCCGAGCGACCTCGAGGCGGTGCTGCGCCGCCATCCCGCCGTCGCCGATGCCGCGGTCATCGGCATCCCGTCGGCGGAGTGGGGCGAGACGCCGGTGGCCTGCGTAGTGCTGCGCGCGCCTGCCGACGCCGACGCCATCCGCCAATGGGTCAATGATCAGGTCGGCAAGACGCAGCGCCTGGCTGCCGTGCGCGTGCTCGACGAACTGCCGCGCAGCGCGATCGGCAAGGTGCTCAAGCGGGATCTGCGCGAGCGCTTCGCAAAGTAACGGCGCAGGTTCATCGCGAGGCCGTCCGGCGTCCGCTGAGGGACGTCCGCGCTGGCACGTCACGTGCATGCAAACGTGTCGATCCCCCTGGAAACGACCGATTTGCCTACCTCAACGGCGATGAAACTTCAAGCACATGACGGCCCGTAACCGCGTTGACGCTTTAAGGTGTTGCACCGAGCGAACACGAGATTCATTCAAGCTATATTCACGCCCTTCGCAGCCGGGCGAGCTGCCATGGGCCGGGTCTGGCCCCTGATATCAATACACACCCAAGTCGCAGAGACCCGATGCACTCGCGCGTCGGGCCTTCTGGAGGTCAACGAGTGGATTACGCTCAACAGCAACGCAACCCTGGCAAGCACCTGACCGGGTTCTCGATAGTCGTCGTCCTGCACATCATCCTGGGTTACGCGCTCGTCGCCGGCCTCGGCCGCAAGATCGTCGAAGTGATCAAGGCGCCGATCGAAACCAAGATCATCGAAGAGGTCAAGCCGCCCCCGCCGCCGCCGCCGGAGAACCTGCCGCCGCCGCCGAAGATGGCACCACCGCCGCCGTCCTTCGTGCCGCCGCCGGAAGTGCAGATCGCGAACCCGCCGCCGGCGCCTTCGATCACCGTGACGCGTGAAGCACCGCCGCCGGCACCGCCGGTGGCGCTGGCGCCGCCGCCGGCACCGGCCGCTCCGCCGGCCCCGGCCGCGCCGCGCCAGGCCGTCGCCGCGCAGATCAACGTCGCCGGCTGCGACAAGCCCGAGTACCCGGCCGCGGCCACGCGCGCCGAAGCCACCGGCACCACGCGCATCCGCTTCACCGTAGATGCCCAGGGCAAGGTCTCCAAGGCCGAGATCCTGCGTCAGTCCGGCGCTTCGCGCGAGCATCGCCTGCTCGACCGCGCCGCTGCAGATGCGTTGAGCAAGTGCCCGTTCAAGCCTGGTACGGACGAGAACGGCAAGCCCGTCGGTGCGACCGCCGAGGTCGACTACGTCTGGAAGCTCGAATAAGCGGTCGACCCGCTTTCGCCTCGCCCGTCTTTCCTTTCACCCCGCGCAGCACGACATCCGAACGAGAACTGCGCGACTGTCCCTGCCTGGAGTCACCCCATGTTCCTGAACAAACTCTTGCGCGCGCCGCTGGCGGCCGCTCTGTTGGCGATCGCCGCCCTGGCCACCACCGCCGCCCCGACCCCCGCGCTCGCTCAGGCCGCCTCGGCCCCGGCCAACGCCGCCCCGGCACCGGCCATCGCCACCGAGCCGGCCGTGAAGGTCGAGAAGGCGGAAGTCGCGAACCCCTACGGCCTCGAAGCGCTGTGGACGCAGGGTGACTTCGTTGCCCGCGGCACGCTGATCATCATGATCATCATGTCGATGGGCAGCTGGTACATCATGTTCACGAAGCTGTGGGAGCAGCGCAAGCTGCTGAAGGCGGCCGACGCCGTCAGCGAAGGCTTCTGGAAGTCCGGCTCGGTCGCCAAGGGCGCCTCGACGCTGGACGAAGGCAGCGCCTTCCGCTTCATCGCCGAGTCGGGCATCAAAGCCGACGAGCACCATGAAGGCACGCTGACCGAGCAGATCGACCGCCACACCTGGATCGGCATGAGCGTGCAGCGCGCCGTCGACAACATCAACAGCCGCCTGCAGGACGGCCTGGCCTTCCTGGCGACGGTCGGTTCCACCGCCCCGTTCGTCGGCCTGTTCGGCACCGTGTGGGGCATCTACCACGCGCTGACGGCCATCGGCATCTCGGGTCAGGCGTCGATCGACAAGGTGGCCGGCCCGGTGGGTGAAGCGCTGATCATGACGGCCTTCGGCCTGGCGGTCGCGGTGCCCGCGGTGATGGGCTACAACTGGCTGATCCGCCGCAACAAGACCGTGATGGAGCGCGTGCGCGCCTTCTCGGCCGACATCCACAACGTGCTGCTGGCCGGCAAGCGTTGAACCCGCGGCCGCCCGGCGGCCGCCCCGAGGGGGTTGTCGAAACCGGACCGGTCCACCCGATCCGGTTTCGCGCTTCGGTCGACACCGCCCCCTGGTCGCAACGCGGCCGGTCCCCGACGGGGACTACCAGCCGCGTTGCGGACTTCCCGCAAGGGAACACAGATTGAGGACCTGAATCATGGCCATGGCAGTCGGATCGCCCGACGGCGATGAAGACGCGATGAACAAGGACATCAACACGACGCCCCTCGTGGACATCATGTTGGTGCTGCTGATCATCTTCCTGATCACCACGCCGGTGATCACGCAGAGCGTGAAGCTCGAGCTGCCGAAGGAAAAGAACGTCCCGACGCAGACCAAGCCGGAGAACATCCTGCTGGCCGTCAGCAAGGATGGCGACGTGTACTGGAGCACGCGTCGCATGCCGGACATGGAGAAGCTCGTCGAAGAGCTGAAGAAGGAAGCGGTCAAGGATCCGCAACCGGAAGTGCACATCCGCGGCGACCAGGACGCGCGCTACGAAAGCGTCGGCCGGCTCGTCGTCGCCTGCCAGCGTGCAGGCATCGCGAAGGTCGGGTTCATCACCGAACCGCCGGCGCTCAACCAGTAAGAGGAGCCGATCATGGCCATGTCAGTAGGCTCGGGCGAGGGCGAAGGCGACGTGATGATGGACATCAACACCACGCCGCTGATCGACGTGATGCTGGTGCTGATCATCATGCTGATCATCACGATCCCGATCCAGACGCACGCGGTGAAGATGAACATGCCGGTGGGGCCGAGCTCGGCACCGCCGAAGCCGCCGGAGATCGTGCGCATCGACGTCGACTTCGACGGCACGATCGGCTGGAACGGCACCATCGTTTCGAAGGATGAACTGATCAACAACTTGGCACAAACCGCGGCCTTGCCGGACCAGCCCGAGGTGCACCTGCGTCCGAACAAGCTCGTTAGCTACAAGGTGGTGGCGATGGTGATGGCCAATGCGCAGCGACTGGGCGTCACCAAGATCGGCATCATCGGGAACGAGCAGTTCCTGAACTGATCGCACCGTCATCCATTCCTCCGATTCGAGACAGACGATGAAGACCTTGCACGCCCTCGCCGCCGCCGCGGTGCTGGCCTGCGCGCTGGGGACCGCCCAGGCGCAGTCCGTGCGGCCCGAAGTCGGCAAGCCGCTGCAGCAGGCCAACGAGCTGCTGCGCGCCGGCAAAGCCAAGGAAGCGCTCGCCAAGGTGCGCGAGGCCGATGCCGTCGGCGGCAAGACCGGCGCCGAGCAGATCATGATCGACCGCATGCGGGCCGCCGCCGCGCAGCGCGCGGGCGACACCGGCAGTGCGATCCAGGCCCTCGAGTCGCTGTACCCGAAGGTCTCCGGCAACGACGCCGCGCAGGTCGCCGAGCAACTGGCCTTCGCTTATTCGCAGGCCAAGGACTGGGGCAAGACCGGCCAGTGGATTGCCAAGGCGCAGGCCGCCGGCAGCAACAGCGCCCAGCTCAAGCAACTGCAGGCCTACGTGCAGGGCCAGAGCGGCGACTACGGCGCGATCGCCAAGGAGGCCGCGGCCGCCGTGGCCGCCGCCGAGCAGGCCGGCCGCCGCCCCGACGAGGGCGATCTGCTGCGCCTGCAGGACGCGCAGGCCAGGACGAACAACACCGCCGGCCAGACCGCCACGCTCGAGAAGCTGCTGACCCACTACCCCAAGAAGGACTACTGGGGCATCTACCTCGCCCGCGTGCAGCGCAAGAGCGGCTTCTCGGATCGTTTCGCGCTCGACGTGATGCGGCTGAAGCTCGCCACCGGCAACCTGACGAAGACCGAAGACTTCATGGAGATGGCGCAGCTCGCCATCCAGGCGGGCTACCCGACCGAAGGCAAGGCGATCGTCGACAAGGGCTTCGCCGCCGGCGCGCTGGGCTCCGGCGCCGAGGCCGACCGCCACAAGCGCCTGCGCGACCTCGCCGCGCAGCGCGAGGCCGACGCCAAGGCCTCGATCGAGCAGCGTGCCACCGAAGCCGCCGCGCAGAAGGATGGCAACGACCTGGTGCAGGTCGGCTACGCCTACGTCACGATGGGCCAGGCCGACAAGGGCATCCCGATGATCGAGCAGGGCATCGCCAAGGGCGGGCTGAAGCGTCCCGAGGACGCCAAGCTGCGCCTGGGCATGGCGATGCTGCAGTCGGGCAAGGGCGGCAAGGCCAAGGCGGTGCAGACGCTGCGCAGCGTGCAGGGCAACGACGGTGCGGCCGACCTCGGCCGGCTGTGGGCGCTGCACGCGAACCAGGCCGGCTGATCGGCCAAACGACCTCGTCTCGCGCGCCGGTCCCGTGTCGCTGCCCGACTTCGTCGAGCCGCTCGGCGATGGCCTCTACGCCGTCGACACCGGCTTCCACCGGCCGCGCTTCGATGCGGCCTACCTGCTCGTCGAACGCGGCCGCGCCGCGTTCGTCGACACCGGCACCAACCACGCGGTGCCGCGGCTGCTGGCCGCCCTCGAGGCGCTGGGCCTGGCGCCTGCCGATGTCGACTTCGTGATCCCGACGCACGTGCACCTCGACCACGCGGGCGGCGCCGGGCTGCTGATGAAGTCGCTGCCGCGCGCGACGATGCTGGTGCATCCGCGCGGCGCGCGCCACATGATCGACCCGCTCGCGCTGTACATGGGCGCGCAGGCGGTCTACGGCGAAGACGAGATGCAGCGCTCCTATGGCACGCTGCACGCCGTGCCCGCCGACCGGGTTCGCAGCCCGGCCGACGACGACGTGATCGAGCTCGCCGGCCGGCCGCTGCGCTTCATCGACACGCCTGGCCACGCGCGCCACCACCACTGCATCTGGGACGAAGCCTCCGGCGGCTGGTTCACCGGCGACACCTTCGGCCTGTCCTACCGCGAGCACGACACCGCGCGCGGCGCCTGGATCCTGCCGACCTCGACGCCGGTGCAGTTCGATCCCGATGCACTGCGCCGTTCGATGGATCGCCTGCTGGCCCGATCGCCGCGCGCGATGTACCTCACGCACTACAGCCGCGTCGGCGACGCGCCCCGACTGGCCGGCCTGCTGCACGAACAGCTCGACGCGATGGTCGCGCTCGGGCTGTCGCTGCGCGATGCACCCGAGCGCCACGCGCGGCTGAAGGCCGGCCTGGCCGACATCTACCGCTCGCAGCTCGCACGCCACGGCGTGCAGGATCCGGCCGCGGCGGTCGAGCAGCTGGCGCTGGACATCGAGCTGAACGCGCAAGGGCTTGCGGTCTGGCTCGACCGCGACAAGCAGGCCTGATGCGGGCCTGATGCAGGGTGCGGGCCTGATCCGCACCGGCGGCGACGTGCGTCGCCGCGTCCTTCAGGCAAGCTCGTCGTCGGCGTCCAGCTGTGCGAGGCAGTCGTCGAGCAGCGCATGCAGCGCGGCCACGCGCTGATCGCCCAGCCGCGCATTCAGCGCCAGCTGCGCCTGTTTCCATGCGCGCTGGCCTTCGGCGCGTTTCGCGCGGCCCGCCTCGGTGGCCACCACCGAGCGGCTGCGCGCATCTTCCCCCGGCCCCTGTTCGATCCAGCCCAGCGCCAGCAGCGGCTGCAGGTTGCGCGTCAAGGTCGACGCATCCAGCCGCATGCGCTGCGCCAGCGCCGAGGGCTTGAGCGGGCCGAAGAGCACGACCTGCGACAGCAGCGCGTACTGCGTGTTCTTCAGCCCGGTCGGCGCGACGTAGGCGTCGTAGTGGCGCGTCACCGCGCGGCTCAGCTGGCGCAGCTTCAGGTTGGTGCAGCCGCGCGGGGCGGCGGCGGTGCCCGGTTCGGTGGACGCGCTGGTTGATCGGCTCATCAGATGATTGTATATACAATGGTTGCAGGTACAACCGTTTGGAGCCGCAAAGCGATGTCCAGCCCCACCCCTGAAGAGACCCTGGCCGCCTGGCAGGCGCGCGAAGCCGAGCTGCGCGCGCGCATGCACGCGCCGGGCGTCAGCCGTCCGGAGCAGTTCGCCGGCAGGACCGGCACGCAGATCTTCGAGGCCATGTTCTCCGGCGAGCTGCCGACCGCGCCAATCGCGCACACGCTGGACTACCTGCTGATCGAGGCGCGCCACGGCCATGCCGAGTTCCAGGGCCGACCGCAGTTCGCGCACTACAACCCGCTGGGCACCGTGCACGGCGGCTGGATCGCGACCCTGCTCGACTCGGCGGTGGCCTGCGCGGTGCATTCGACGCTGGCGCCCGGCAAGGCCTACACGACGCTGGAGCTCAAGGTGAACTACGTGAAGGCGCTGACCGAGCGCGTGCCGCTGGTGCGCGCGATCGGCGACGTCATCAGCGTCGGCAATCGCGTCGGCACGGCCGAGGGGCGGCTGGTCGGCCCCGACGGCACGCTGTACGCGCACGCCACGACGACCTGCCTGATCTTCGAGATGAACGGCGGCGGCAACGGCCGCTGACTTCGCGCGTCAGCAGCTGCTGGCGCACGCGCAGGCCTCAGCGGCGCAGCGCGCCCGCTTCGCGCGCGAGCCGCGTGATGCGCGCCCAGTCGCCCTGCTCCACCGCGTCGGCCGGCGTCAGCCACGAGCCGCCGCAGACCTTGACGTTGGGCAGCGCGAGGAACTGCGGCGCCGTCTCCGGCGTGATGCCGCCGGTGGGACAGAAGACGATATCCGGGAACGGGCCGGCGAAGGCCTTCAGCATGCCCACGCCGCCGGCCTGCTGCGCCGGGAAGAACTTCAGGAAACTGTGGCCGTCGCCGTGCGCGCCCATCACTTCGCTGGCAGTGGCGACGCCCGGCAGCAGCGGCAGGCCGAGCTCGCGGCAGGCGCGGCCGACCTCCGGCGTGTAGCCCGGGCTGACGGCGAAGGTGCTGCCGGCATCGCGCGCGGCGCGCGCATCGGCCGCCGAACGGATCGTGCCGGCGCCGACCAGCGCCTCCGGCACCGCCTTGGCGATGGCCTCGATGCACTGCAGCGCGACGTCGCTGCGCAGCGTCACCTCCAGCACCTTGACGCCGCCGGCCAGCAGCGCCTCGGCCAGCGGCACGGCGTCGGCCACGCGCTGCAGCACGATCACCGGGATCACGGGGCCGTGCGCGGCCAGGCTCAGGGGGTCGATCATGTTCATCCTCACAACCAGGTGATCGCGCCTTCTTCGGCGCTGGTGACATGGCGGCGCATGCCGCCGAAGAGCTCGCGGCCTAGGCCGTGCGCATTGACCTCGGACTGCGTCGGGTCGATCGTGTGCGTGGCCCGGGCGGCCCATGCGGCGTCGTCGATCAGCACGTCGAGCTGGCCGTTGACGGCATCGAGCCGCAGGCGGTCGCCGTCGCGCACCCTGGCCAGCGCGCCGCCGGCCAGCGCCTCGGGCGACACGTGGATCGCCGCCGGCACCTTGCCCGACGCACCGCTCATGCGCCCGTCGGTGACCAGCGCGACCTTGAAGCCCTTGTTCTGAAGCACCGCCAGCGGCGGCGTCAGCTTGTGCAGTTCAGGCATGCCGTTCGCACGCGGGCCCTGGAAACGCACGACGGCGATGAAGTCGCGCTCCAGCTGCCCGGCCGCGAAGGCCTTCAGCAGCGCTTCCTGGCTGTCGAAGACCAGCGCCGGCGCCTCGACCACGTGGCGGTCTTCCGGCACCGCGGAGACCTTGATCACCGCGCGGCCGAGGTTGCCGGTCAGCAGCTTGAGCCCGCCGGACGCCGAGAACGGCGCCGCGTGCGGCCGTACCACCGTGGCATCGAGCGATTCGGCCGGCGCCGGCTGCCAGCGCACGGCAACCCGGGGGGCGCCGGACGTGCGCTCGTCGAGCACCGGCGCCTGCCCGTAGGCCGCGAGGCCGCCGCCCGCGACGGTCTCGACATCGCCGTGCAGGCAGCCGGCGTCGAGCAGCTCGCGCAGAACAAAGCCGGTGCCGCCGGCGGCCTGGAACTGGTTCACGTCGGCCTGACCGTTCGGGTAGACGCGCGCCAGCAGCGGCACCTCGGCCGACAGCTCGGCGAAGTCGGTCCAGTCGATGCGGATCGCCGCCGCGCGCGCCACGGCCACCCAGTGGATCAGGTGGTTGGTCGAGCCGCCGGTGGCCAGCAGCGCGACCATCGCGTTGACGATCACGCGCTCGTCGACGAGGCGGCCGATCGGCGTGTAGCGCTGGCGCTTGGTGATGCCCAGCAAGGTGCACACCGCCTCGCGCGTCAGCGCCTCGCGCAGCGGCGCATGGGGGTGCACGAAGGCGGCACCCGGCACGTGCAGGCCCATCGCCTCGAGCAGCATCTGGTTGCTGTTCGCGGTGCCGTAGAAGGTGCAGGTGCCGGCGCCGTGGTAGGCGGCCTGCTCGGCTTCCATCAGCTTGTCGCGGCCGACGAGGCCTTGTGCGTGCTGCTCGCGCACCTTGGCCTTGTCGCTGTTCGACAGGCCGCTGGCCATCGGACCCGCCGGCACGAACACACACGGCAGGTGGCCGAAATGCAGCGCGCCGATCAGCAGGCCGGGCACGATCTTGTCGCAGATGCCCAGCAGCAGCGCACCGTCGAAGACGTCGTGCGTCAGCGCGATCGCGGTGCCCATCGCGATCGTGTCGCGCGAGAACAGCGACAGCTCCATGCCCGGCAGACCCTGCGTCACGCCGTCGCACATCGCCGGCACGCCGCCGGCCACCTGCGCGGTCGCGCCCAGGCGTTGCGCCTCGTCGCGCAGCAGCGCCGGGTAGCGTTCGTACGGCTGGTGCGCCGACAGCATGTCGTTGTACGCGGTGACGATGCCGATGTTGGGCGCGCGCTCGGCGACGACCTTGAAGCGCTGGTCGCCCGGCATGCCGGCGAAGGCGTGGGCGACGTTCGCGCAGCCCATGCGCTCGGCGCCCGGCGGGCGGTTCGACAGCGCGTCGATGCGGGCCAGGTAGGCGCGCCGGCCGGCGGCGCTGCGCTCGCGGATGCGCGCGGTGATCTCGGCGATGCGGGTCTTCATGGCACGATGGTAATCGATGAGTCGAAAATCAGGTAACTTGGTTACAGACCGAGTACCCGGGCGGGGTATTCGGCAGTTCTGGCATGCTGCGTGCCTCGCCCATGCTGACCCCGCTCCGCGACCCGCTGGCGCTGCTCGAGCGCACCCGTGCCGACTGGCCCGACCACGGCGACCTCTGGGTCTTCGGCTACGCGTCGCTGATCTGGCGGCCGGAATTCGAGGCCGTCGAATGGCGGCCGGCGCTGGTGCGCGGCTGGCACCGTTCGTTCCGCATGCGCTCGCGCGTCAACCGCGGTTCGCCGGACCAACCGGGCCTGGTCTTCGCGCTGATGTCGGGCGGCATGTGCCGCGGCCGTGTCTACCGCATCCCGCGCGAGCGCGCCGACGACGAGCTGGTGCGGCTGTGGCAGCGCGAGATGCCCACCGGCGTGTACGACCCGCGCTGGCTCGCCTGCCAGACCCCGGGCGGCGTGCTGCATGCGCTGGCCTTCACCTTGAGCCGCCGCAGCCCGAACTACACCGGCCGGCTCGACGACGAGCAGCTGCTGCACATCCTGCGCCATGCCGAGGGCCGCTACGGCACGACGCTGGACTACCTGCTGCAGACCGCCCATGCCTTGCGCGACTGCGCGGTGCGCGACCGGGAAATCGAGCGCCTGGTCGCGCTGGCGCGCGGCCAGGGACTGGTCTGATCCGCCGCTAACTTGCCGGGTAAGCGGGCGGCGGTGGGCTCGAGGCCCGAAGCGCCGCGAGATCGTCCTCGGTATCGACGTCGATCAGCACGCCCGGGTCCTCGAGCTCGAGCCCGATCGACGGGTAGCGCGCGACAACGCGGCGAGCACCCTCGTCGCCGCTCAACTGCACGAGGTCGGAGAACAGCTCGGACGAAAAGCCCACCGGGTGCCCACGGCGGCCGCGGTGCTGCGCGAAGACCACCGGGTGCTGGTCCAGCGCCGCAGCCACCGCCTGCAGCGAGCCCGGCTTCACCATCGGCATGTCGCCCGGCAGCACCAGCCAGCCCGCCGCTTCCGGCCGGGCCGCGACGCCGGCAGCGATCGAATAACCCATGCCGAGCCCGGACGGGCCGGTGCCGACCTCGGGCAGCACGACGACATCGCGCCGCGCGACCCAGCGCGACGATTCGGTCGCCAGCGGCTCGGTGGTCACCACCACCACGGGCAACCCGCTGGCGATCGCCTGCCCGATGGTGCGGCCCAGCACGCTCTGGCTGCCGAGCTGCTGCACCAGCTTGTGGTCACGCCCGCGAAAACGGCTTCCGCGGCCCGCGGCCAACACGACGATGACCGGTTGCGGTTTCATGCTGCGTTGCATCGATGGGCCAAGCATGGGGGCGCCCGGCGCCGATCGACAGTGGGAGCATCACTTAAGGCGTTCCACGTAGGGGTTCCGCCCCAAGCGGGAGGGGGCGGCATACTGCACCCTCATGGACCGCCGCCTCGCCGACCTGCGCAAGAGCTACGAGCGGGCCGAGCTCGACGAGTCGGCCGCCGATCCGCAACCGTTGCGCCAGTTCCAGCTGTGGCTGCAGCAGGCACTGGAGGCCGAGCTGCCGGAGCCGAACGCGATGACGCTGGCCACCGTCGGCGCCGATGGCCGGCCGTCAACGCGCATCGTGCTGATCAAGGGCTGCGACGAGCGCGGCATCGTCTGGTACACGAACTACGACAGCCGCAAGGGCCGCGAGCTCGCCGTCCATCCGGCCGCCGCGCTGCAGTTTCACTGGGTCGAGCTCGAACGTGTCGTGCGCATCGAGGGCACGGTCGAGAAGGTGAGCGCGGACGAATCCGACGCCTACTTCGCGTCGCGCCCGCTCGATTCGCGCCTCGGCGCCTGGGCCTCGCCGCAGAGCCAGGTGATCGGCTCGCGCGCGGTGCTGGTGGCCAACGCCGCGCGTTACGCCGCGCAGTTCGCGCTGTCGCCACCGCGGCCGCCGCACTGGGGCGGCTACCGCCTCGTGCCGGACGCGTGGGAGTTCTGGCAGGGGCGCAAGAGCCGCCTGCACGACCGCCTGCGCTACCGGCTCGACGGCGGCCAGTGGCTGCGCGAGCGTCTCGCGCCCTGATCGCCCGGGTCCCTCAGCCCTTCAGTCCGGCGTGATCGCCACCGCCTGCACGAGCTGGTCGATCGCGGCGAGGAAGCGTCGCACGTCGATCGGCTTGGTCCAGTAGTCGTCGAAGCCTGCGTCGCGCGCGGCCTGCACGTCGTCGGGCATCGCGTTGGCCGACAACGCGATGTAGCGGCGGCGGGCGTGGCGCGGATCGGCGCGCAGGCGCTGCATCACTTCGACCCCCGACATGTCCGGCAGCTGCAGGTCCAGCAGCACGACGTCCGGCTCGAAGGCCGCGGCGCGCTCGATCGCACTGGTGCCGTCCTCGCAGAGCTCGACCGCCAGCGCGGGGCGCATGCCGAACACTTCGCGCAGCAGCAGCAGGTTGACCGGGTTGTCTTCCACGGCGAGCACGCGCAGCAGCGGCGAACCGCCGGCGGATGTGGGCGCAGGCTTCGCGGCTGCCGACACGGGCGCCGCGGGAGCGGTCACCACGGTCCCCGGCACGCCGGCCGCCGACGACGAGGCGGCCGGCTCCGGCGCACTGGGCAGCCAGATGTGGAACTCGCTGCCGCGGCCGGGCCGGCTGTCCACATCGATGCGGCCGCGCAAGCGCTCGACGTAGCGGCGCACGATGGCCAGGCCGATGCCGGGCCCATCGATCGCCTCGTGCTCGGCGCCCAGGCGCTGGAAAGGTTCGAAGGCCGCCTGCAGCTGCTCCGCGCTCATGCCGCGCCCGGTGTCGCGCAGCGCCAGTACCCAGCCCGGCGCGTCGTCGCGCTCGCGCGCAAAGCTGCGCAGCTCGACGATGCCGCCGGGCCAGTTGAAGCGGATCGCGTTGTCGATCAGCTGGTCGAGCACACGCGACAGGCGCAGGCGGTCGCTCAACACCCATCCGGGCAGCGGCCGCGACAACACGTGCAGTTCGACACCGGCCTCGCGCGCCGCGGCCTGCGCGCGCTGCACGGCCTCGGTCGCCAGCTCGTCCACCGCCAGCGGCTCGAACACCAGCGGCGCGGCACTGCTGTCGTCGCCGGCCAGATCGAGCACTTCGTCGATCATCAGCAGCAGCTTGCGGCCGGCGGTCTCGATGCGCGCCAGGCGTTCCTGCTGGCGCGTGCTCGGCGGTTCGTCGCGGTCGTGCATCAGCAAGGTCGCGAAGCCGAGCACCGCGTTCAGCGGCGTGCGCAGCTCGTGGCTCATGCGAGCGAGGAACTCGGTCTTCGCGCGGCTGGCCTGCTCGGCCTGCAGGCGCTCGCGGGCCACCGCTTCGGCATGGCGCCGTTCGGTGATGTCGATGTCGATGCCGGCGACATAGAGCGCACGGCCGGCCGAATCGCGCACCGCCCGGCCGAAGGACGCGAGCCAACGCAGTTCGCCGTCGGGCCAGCGCACGCGGCTCTCGTGGCGGTAGGTCTCGCCGCGCTCGATGTCGCGGCGCAACGCGGCTTCGCCGGTCGCGAAGTCACCCGGGTCGGTGGATTCCGCGATGACGTCCTCGACCGGCAGCGGCGACGGCACGCGGCCGCGCAGGCGGTAGCCGACGTCGCTGAGGTAGGAGGGCCGGCCATCGAGGCGACGCTCCCACACGCCGACACCGGCGGCTTCCAGCACGAAGCCCAGCCGCTCGCGCTCGCGCGCCAGCGCCAGGCGGGCCATCTCCTGCTCGGTGACGTCGACGTGCACCCCGAAGGACACCCGCCGGCCGTCGCGCACGACGCGGCGCGTGCGCGCATGGATCCAGCGCACCTCGTCGCTGCCGGGGACCGGGATGCGGAACACCAGGTCGTCGACCTGCGGCCACTGGGCCTGCGATTGGCGCTGGCGCTCGCGCATCCAGTCGCGGTCCAGCGCATGCACATGGCGCTCGATGTACTCGTCGATCGACGGCGGCCCTTCGGCAGCGGCCCGGTGGTGCATCCGGTACATCTGGTCGTCCCACTCGACCGGGCCGGTGTCGACGGGCCGCGACCAGAACGCGAGGCCGATCGTCTCCGCAGCGAGCCGCATGCGATCGGACAGCCGCAGGCTGCGCTCGCGCTCGGCGGCCAGCTCGCTCAGGTCGATCGAGATGCCCAGCAGCCCCAGCAGCCGACCTTGTGCGTCACGCTGCGCGACGCGCCGCGTCAGCAGCGTGCGAAAGCCGCCCTCGGGCAGCGAATAACGCACCATCGCATCGGCCACGCGGTCGCTGCCCAGCGCCTGCTGCATCGCGCGGGCGGCGCCCGCCACGTCGTCCGGGTGCATGTGCGCGCGGTGCTCCGCCAGCGGCACCTTGAAGACGTCGCCGCTGTTGCCCAGCGCCATCGCGCCGCGCCGGATGAAGTGGATGTGGCTGAGCTCGGCGTCGATCCACCAGACCGACACGTCCGACAGGTACAGCGCGCGCTCGATCAGCTCGCGGTCGTCCTCGGGCCCCACGCGCGGGGCGGCATCGGGCAGCAGCCAGATCAGGCGGCCGTCGGGCAGGGCGATGGTGCGACTGCGGACGCGCTGCGCGATCGGATGACCGAACAGGCGGTCGGCGTCGCCGGGCACGCGCAGTCCGTCGATCCAGTGTTCGAAGGCGACCGGTGACAGCCCGCTGCCGGCGAGCCACTGGCGGGCCGCATCGTTCATTTCCCATCCCGGCTCGTCGCCGCCTTCGCGCACGCGAACGGCCGGCAACGGTGCCTGGCGCCAGAGCTGGTCCATCGAACACCCGTGTTGAAGTTCGCCGTTCGCTGCGGCAACCACGCCCCGGGTCAGTGTAGCGCCGGGTCCGGCGCGGGAAAGCCGTCGCCGTCAGCGGCGCACGCGCGCGGCGAAGGTGCGCCGGAACTTGTCCACCTTCGGCGCGACCACGAACGCGCAATAACCCTGACCCGGATTGCGCGCGAAGTAGTGCTGGTGGTAGTCCTCCGCACGCGAGTAGTTGCGCTCGGGCGCGACCTCGGTGACCACGCGGTCCTTGTTCGCCCGGTTCACCTCCACCAGCACCTCGTCGATCACGGCCTGCTGCGACGGCTCATGCCAGTAGATGCCGGAGCGGTACTGCGGACCGACATCGTTGCCCTGGCGGTTGAGGGTCGTCGGGTCGTGGATCACGAAGAAGATCTCGAGCACCTCGCGCAGCGTGATGCGGTGCGGGTCGAACTGCACGCGCACGACCTCGGCGTGGCCGGTGTCGCCGCCGCAGATCTGCTCGTAGGTCGGCGCGATGACCTGCCCGTTGCTGTAGCCGGACTCGACCGCGGTGACGCCGTCGACTTGCTCGTACACCGCCTCCAGGCACCAGAAGCAGCCGCCGCCCAGGGTGATCGTCTCGAGGTCCATCGGATCGTCCTTGTTGTGTTCGATGACGCATTGTCGAGGCGCGGCGCAAGGCCTTACAGCCCGCACAATGCGCGCCGCGGGCGCCGGGATCGGCCGCCCGGGAGAAACCATTGGACAGCCTGCTCGCCACCCTCGACTGGGTGCATGTGAAACCGGTGTTGACAGCGTTGGCGCTGCCGCCGGTGCCGTGGATGCTGCTGATCCTGTTCGCGCTGCTGCGCGGGCGCGGCCGCACGCGGCGGGTGGTGGTGATCGCCTCCCTGCTCGGCCTGTGGTTCAGTTGCACGACGGTGCTCGGGAACGCACTCGAGCAGTGGCTGCTGTCGCCGCCGCCGGCGTTGAGCGAAGCGCGCATCGCCGCGATGAAGCCGACGGCGGCACGGCGCATCGCCGTGGTCGTGCTCGGCGGTGGGCGTGAGCGGCTGGCGCCGGAATACGGCGAATCGCACCTCGCGCCGCGCTCGATGCAGCGGCTGCACTACGGCATCTGGCTCGCGCGCCGGCTCGACGCGCCGCTGATGTTCGCCGGCGGGATCGGCCTGGCGCAGGACGAGGGCCCGGCCGAAGCCGACATCGCCGCCCGCATCGCCGAACGCGACTACGGCCGCAAGCTGCGCTGGGTCGAGAACGGCTCGCGAGACACGCGCGAGAACGCGGCGTCGGGCTTGGCGATGCTGGCCGGCTCCGGCGTGACCGAGGTCGTGCTGGTCACGCACGACTGGCACATGCGGCGCGCGCAGCGGGCCTTCGTCGAAGCGGCGCAGCGCAGCCGCAGCCCGATGCAGGTGACGGCCGCACCGATGGGCCTGGCCGCGGCCGACGATCGGATGGTGCTGCGCTGGCTGCCCTCGAGCGAGGGCTTCGTGCAGGTGCGGCTGGTGCTGCGCGAGGCGCTCGGCCTGCTGATGGGGGCTTGAACGCGGCAGCGCGTGAAAACGCGTGACCCACAAAGTCAAACCCCCCCGGACCCTGAGGCACGGAGGGGTGGGTGGCAACCAGCCACCATATGGAGCTCCAGAGGAAATTGGTCCAGGGCCCCTGCAGCGCAGAGACTGCGCAACGGTTGATGCCTTGTTCATTCAAGGCAACCCAACAATAGGCGAGCACCGGAGGGCTTTCAAGCCCCGGGGAGACCCGGGTTGCGCTCGATCAAGCGCTCGGCTTGTGCGCCTTCAGGCGGCGCCGTCCGTCTTCATCAGCGCATCGAACAGCGGGGCGATCCGGTCCTGCACGTCCTGGGGCATCGTGATCGGGCGGCCCCATTCGCGGCTCGTCTCGCCGGGCCACTTGTTGGTCGCATCGAGGCCCATCTTGCCGCCCAGGCCGCTGACCGGCGACGCGAAGTCGAGGTAGTCGATCGGCGTCTCGGGCACCAGCGTGGTGTCGCGCACCGGGTCCATGCGCGTGGTGATCGCCCAGATCACGTCCTGCCAGTCGCGGATGTTCACGTCGTCGTCGGTCACGACGATGAACTTCGTGTACATGAACTGGCGCAGGAAGCTCCACAGGCCGAACATCAGCCGCTTCGCATGGCCGGGGTAGCTCTTGCGGATCGAGATCACCGCCAGCCGGTAGCTGCAGCCCTCGGGCGGCAGGTAGAAGTCGACGATCTCCGGAAACTGCCGCTGCAGGATCGGCACGAAGACCTCGTTCAGCGCGACGCCGAGCACGGCGGGCTCGTCGGGCGGCTTGCCGGTGTAGGTCGAGTGGTAGACCGGATCGCGCCGGTGCGTCAGCCGGTCGATGCGGAAGACGGGGAACCAGTCCTGCTCGTTGTAATAGCCGGTGTGGTCGCCGTAAGGCCCTTCGAGCGCATGCAGGTAGCCGCCGATCTCGCGCAGCGGCACGCCGCGTTCGCTGCGGCCTTCGAAGCCCGGCGGGGCCGGCGGCAGGTGACCTTCGAGCACGATCTCGGCGTGGGCCGGCACCTGCAGCGGGCGGCCGGGCTCGCCGACGCGGCAGTCGACCAGTTCCGTCGCGCTTCCGCGCAGCAGGCCGGCGAACTGGTATTCCGACAGGCTGTCCGGGACCGGCGTGACGGCGCCGAGGATCGTCGCCGGATCGGCGCCCAGCGCCACCGCCACCGGGAACGGGCGTCCCGGCTGCACCCGCGCGAAGTCGCGGAAATCGAGTGCGCCGCCGCGGTGGGCGAGCCAGCGCATGATGACCTCGCGCCGCCCGATGACCTGCTGCCGGTAGATGCCGATGTTCTGGCGCAGCCGTGGCTTGTCCACGCCCTGCTGCGGCCCCCGGGTGACCACCAGCCCCCAGGTGAGCAGCGGTGCGGCGTCGCCCGGCCAGCAGGTCTGCACCGGCCAGCGCCCGAGATCCACGTCATCCCCTTCGAGCTCGACCTCGCGGCAAGGCCCGTCGCCGCGGCGGGTCGGCTTCATGGCCCACACCGCCTTGGCCAGCTGCATCAGCCGGCCGGCGTCCTTCAGGCCTTGCGGCGGCTCGGGTTCCTTCAGCCGCGCCAGCAGCGCCCCGATCTCCCGCAGCTCCGCCGTGCTGTCGGCGCCCATGCCCAGCGCCACCCGGCGCGGCGTGCCGAACAGGTTCGCGAGCACCGGCACGTCGAAGCCCTGCGGCCGCTCGAACCACAGCGCCGGACCGCCGCTCCGAAGCACCCGGTCGGCCAGCGCCGTCATCTCCAGCACCGTCGAAACAGGGGGGGTGATGCGTTTCAGCTCCCCCTGGCGCTCCAGCTGAGCGCAAAAGTCCCGCAAATCACGGTACTTCATGCCTTGGTGATATTAGAGGTCGAGCCCTTATGCTTGACCGGTTATTAGATGTCTTCCAGAATCCCGCCAACCTGATCTCGTCAGGGTTTACACGGTGTCCTTCCTCGTTGGGAGGCAAGGGCTCCGGAAGCTTGGAACAAGGCCGCCCGGCAACCGCCGCGAGCGGCTTTACAGCGAGCAGTCATTATCGTTGTCGCCTTCGCCGTGCCGCCTGTCGGCCGGCCGTGGAAGCGGCGACGTGGAAAGGAAGGACATGACAGCGATCGCCAACGTGCGCGCTGCCCTCGAGGCCTGCGCACGATCGTGCAACGTCTTCGTGCGCGACATCGGTGCCGGCCTGCTCGAGGTGTGCCACAACTCGCTGGCGCTGCTCGGCCTGTGCGTGGTGGCCGCGACCCTGTTCGCCGGCGGCCGGGACGACATGCGGCTGAGCATCGAGCAGCGTGCGCTCGACTGGCTGCTGGCGCGCCAGGAAGCCCGCGAGCCGGCCCCGCTGCCTGCCGAATTCAGCGAGCCGGACGCCATCGCCCGCGCCACCGCGCTCGATCCCAAGGACCTGCCGCGCCAGCAGGCGGCCGTCGCGCACTGGCTGTCCCGGCGCTACCGCGTCGCGCCCGAGCCGGTGGGCAGGCTGGTGCAGGAAGCATGGCACGTCGGCCAGCGCGTCGGCATGGACCCGACGCTGATCCTCGCGGTGATGGCCGTCGAGTCCAGCTTCAACCCGTTTGCGCAGAGCCCGGTCGGCGCGCAAGGCCTGATGCAGGTGATGACCCGCATCCACGATGACAAGTACGAAGCCTTCGGCGGGACGCGCGCGGCCTTCGACCCGGTGACCAACCTGCGGGTCGGCGTGCAGGTGCTCAAGGAGTGCATCGCCCGCGCCGGCGGCCTCGAGGCGGGCTTGCGCCACTACGTCGGTGCGGCCAACCTCGGCGAGGACGGCGGTTACGTCGGCAAGGTGCTCGCCGAGCAGCTGCACCTGCGCCGCGTCGTCGAAGGCAAGACGGTGTCGGTCACCGCGCCGCTGGTCAGCCCGCTGCCTGCCGCGACGCCGGCCCTGTCGATCGACGCTGCGCCGTCGCAGCCGGCCGCCGGCATCGAGCGCGTCGCGCTGGCGCGCTGACGCCCAGGCGCGGGGCGCTTCAGACGCCCTGCTCCGCTACACTGCAAGCCTCGCGCGACTGGCGATAGGGCCGTCCCGGCCCGAGGTGGATCACCACCATGGAGCGCGACCGGCGGGCGTCGATGCGCCGCCGGCTTTCGTAGCCGTTCGCCTGGGCAGCCCGCCCGAGCCCTCCCGACCGAGCGGAGGCCCGCGCGGGACCAACCTTCGACGAGGACTGCCCTCCATGTTCGACCGCAACCAATCCACCGTCGCCAACGTCGACCCCGAGCTCTGGAACACCATCCTGGCCGAGAACCGCCGCCAGGAAGAGCACATCGAGCTGATCGCCTCGGAGAACTACGCCTCGCCCGCGGTGATGGCGGCGCAGGGCTCCCAGCTGACCAACAAGTACGCCGAGGGCTATCCCGGCAAGCGCTACTACGGCGGCTGCGAGCACGTCGACGTCGTCGAGCAGTTGGCGATCGATCGGCTGAAAGCCTTGTTCGGCGCCGAGAACGCCAACGTGCAGCCGAACTCCGGCTCGCAGGCCAACCAGGCCGTGTTCTTCGGCCTGCTGCAGCCCGGCGACACCATCATGGGCATGAGCCTCGCCGAAGGCGGCCACCTGACGCACGGCATGCCGCTGAACATGAGCGGCAAGTGGTTCAAGGTCGTCAGCTACGGCCTCGACGCCAACGAGGCGATCGACTACGACGCGATGGAGCGCCTGGCGCACGAGCAGAAGCCCAAGCTGATCATCGCCGGCGCTTCGGCCTACTCGCTGCGCATCGACTTCGAGCGCTTCGCCAAGGTGGCCAAGGCGGTCGGCGCGTATTTCATGGTCGACATGGCGCACTACGCCGGGCTGATCGCCGCGGGCGTCTACCCGAACCCGGTGCCGCATGCCGACGTCGTCACGTCGACGACGCACAAGACGCTGCGCGGCCCGCGCGGCGGCCTGATCCTGATGAAGGATGCGGTCGCCAAGCAGATCAACAGCGCCATCTTCCCCGGCATCCAGGGCGGCCCGCTGATGCACGTGATCGCCGCCAAGGCGGTGGCCTTCAAGGAAGCGCTGTCGCCCGACTTCGAGGCCTACCAGCAGCAGGTGGTGAAAAACGCGGCCGCGATGGCCGAGACGCTGGTGCAGCGCGGCCTGCGCATCGTCTCGGGTCGCACCGAGAGCCACGTGATGCTGGTCGACCTGCGCGCCAAGGGCATCACCGGCAAGGAAGCCGAGAACGTGCTGGGGCAGGCACACATCACCTGCAACAAGAACGCGATCCCGAACGACCCGCAGAAGCCGATGGTGACCAGCGGCATCCGCCTCGGTTCTCCGGCGATGACGACGCGCGGCTTCGGCGAGGCCCAGGCCCGCGCCACCGCGAACCTGATCGCCGACGTGCTCGACAACCCGCACGACGAGGCGAACATCGCCGCGGTACGCGCGAAGGTGGCCGCGCTGACGCGCGACTTCCCGGTCTACCGCTGATCGGCGGCAACAGCCGGGGCAGCCCTCCACGACCCATCGATGCGCTGCCCCTACTGCGCCCACCACGAGACCCAGGTCGTCGAGACCCGCGAATCCGACGAAGGCGACGTCATCCGTCGGCGTCGCCGCTGCCTGAAGTGCGACAAGCGCTTCACGACCTACGAGCGCGCGGAGATCGCGATGCCGGCGGTCGTCAAGAAGGACGGCGCGCGCGTCGACTACGACCCCGCCAAGCCTCGCTCGTCGATGATGCTGGCGCTGCGCAAGCGGCCGGTCAGCGTCGAGCAGGTCGACGCCGCGCTCGAACGCATCCAGGACAAGCTGCTGGCCACCGGCGCCCGTGAGGTGCCGAGCTCGCGCATCGGCGAGCTGGTGATGCGCGAGCTCAAGCGCATGGACAAGGTGGCCTACGTGCGCTTCGCGTCGGTGTATCGAAGCTTCGAGGACGTCGACGCCTTCCGCCAGCTGATCCGGGACATCTGATTCCCCTCCCCCCTCCGGGGGTGGCCGATCCCCACCTCGGGGCGACGCGCGCCGGCGCGGCGATTCCTACAGTGGACGCATACCGAACACAGGGAGCGTCCACATGAACACCGCCAGCCACTTCCAGCCCACCTTCCGCCGCGCCGCCGCGCGCGGCATGACGCTCGTCGAGACGCTCTGCGCGACCTCGATCGTCGCGACGGCCCTGGGCGTCGCGGTACCGAACTTCACCGACTGGCAGCGCATCCAGGCGCTGCAATCGGCCGCCGCCGAGCTCGAGACCGACATCCAGTACGCCCGCTCGCTGGCCGTTGCCCGCAACGCCCCGGTGCGCCTGTCGGCACGCCCGCTCGACGGCGGTGGCAGCTGCTACGCCATCCACACCGGCGAGGCGCACGCCTGCGTCTGCCAGGGCGCTGGCCAGGTCCAGTGCGAAGGTCAGTCCGAGGTGCTGCGGCTGGTCGAGCACCGGGCCGGCGGTCCGGCGCAGCTGGTCAACGGCAAGCTGTCGATCGCATTCGCGCCGGACCACGGCACGGTGACGCCGACCGCCACCTTCAAGCTGGCGGATCCCAAGGGCCGGGCGCTGCACCAGGTGGTCAACATCATGGGCCGCACGCGCACCTGCTCGCCCGACGGAGCGGTGCATGGCGTCAAACCGTGCTGAAGTCCCCCAAGGACGTGGGGGGAGACGACGAGCGGCTGGTCATGGCGGACAAAAGGCGCGTCGACCGGCGACCACGCGGACGATCAATGCCACCATGCGGGCCATGCGTCAATCGATTCCGCCACGTCTTTGCCGGCAAGGCTTCACGCTGATCGAGCTGCTGATAACGATCGCCATCATCGGCATCCTGGCCTCCATCGCGTACCCGAACTTCATGGGTTCTGTGCGCAAGGGCCGACGCGCCGACGCCGTCGAGGGCATGACCAGGCTTCAACAGGCGCAGGAACGCTGGCGCGGCCGGAACGCGGCCTACACGACCAGCTTCGCCGACCTGGGCCTGCCCAGCGGCAACGTGTCGCCGAACGGGTACTACACCTATACGCTGGCCGTCGGGGCCGGCGCCGATGCGGGCTCGCAGTACACCATCACCGCCCAGGCGCAGGGCTCGCAGGTCAGCGACACGGCCTGCAAGTACCTGCGCGTGGCGATGGTGGGCGGAAACATGACCTACAGCTCTTCCGCCGACGGCAGCGCCTGGAATTCCGCGGGGGTCAACGCATGCTGGGCCAAGTGACCGTGCAAGCGCCTCGCCGGGCACGGCGCGGCTTCACGATGATCGAGCTCTTCGTCGGCGTCGCCATCGTGGCCATCATCCTCGCGCTCGGCGTGCCGTCGCTGCGCAACTGGATGGTCGCGCAACGCGTCTCCTCGGTGGCCACCGAACTGGTCACCGACATGCGCTACGCGCGTGCGGAGGCGATCAGCGCGAACGTGCAGGCCTTCATCGCTTTCTACAACATCGGCAACGGCTGCTACATCGTCTTCCGCGGTCCCCCCAATCGCGGCGAGGCCTGCGACTGTGCGGCCACGCCGAAGTGCCAGGCTCAATGGACCGAGCTGAAGACGGTCATCCTGCCGGACCCGGGTGATGTCCGCCTCACGACCCCGATGTCGCAACTGGCGTACGAGACCGGCAGTTCGCTCAGTCTGGACACGAATCTCTCCGCCACCGTGACGATCAACGGCGGCAGCCCGTCCCGCCAGTTGTCGGTCATTCCCACGTACGGCGTCAGCCAGCCGAAGATCTGTGCGCCCACCGGTTCCAAGATCCCCGGGTTCAAGCCATGCTAGTCACACCGCGTTTCGTCATTCGCGCGCGCCGAACAGGCCCGGTGCAGGGTTTGTCCATCGTCGAATTGCTGGTCGGTATCGCCGTCGGCATGTTCGTGCTGGCGGGCGCGACGATGGTGGTTTCCAACCAAATCTCTGACAACAAGCGGCTGCTGCTCGAGACACAGGTACAGCAGGACATGCGCGCCGCGATGGACATCATCGTGCGCGACATCCGGCGCAGCGGCTACACAAAGTTTGCCGACAGCCTCGTGCAGCCTGTCAACGCGCCAGCGAAGGCGGCGGTGGCCTATCGCCCGGCCGGCTACAACAACTTCTCTGCGACGCTGGGCAGTTCCATCACCTACAGCTATTCGAGCGAACCGGACAACGCCGCGAAGAACACTATCGAGGCCGACGACATGCACGGCTTTCGCCTGACAAGCGGAAAGATCGAGGCCCTGCTCGGTGCCGGCGGCTACCAGGCGCTGACCGATCCCAACGTCGTCACGATCACGTCGTTCGACATCACCCAGCAGGTCAGCGCCCCGATGCCGCTGCCGACCTGCGAAACAACGCCTTGCGCGACGGCCGCCTGCCCGCTGCCGAACGGCCAGTACGTCGCGACGCGCCACCTCGTGCTGACGATGAACGGACAGGCCGTGCATGACGCCAGCGTCCGGCGCCAGATCCGGGCCACCGTGCGCGTCCGCAACGACGAGGTGTGCCTGTGAAGCCGTCACTCTCCCGAGCCTTCCTTCGCCAACGGGGCGCCGCCACGCTCGCCGTGGTGATGGTGCTGTTCTTCATCCTCGCCATGGTCGCGGCATACACGAACCGCAACATGATCTTCGAGCAGCGCACGTCGTCCAACAGCTTCCGCGCCGCGCAATCGATGAGCGCCGCCGAGGCCGGTCTCGACTGGACCTTGTCGATGCTCAATGGGGGCATCGTCGGCCCCAGCTGCACGTCGATCGGTGCCACCGACGACTTCCGCAACCGCTACCTGACGCTGAAGGCCGACGGAACGTTCGAGGCGAAAGTCTGGGGGGGATTGCAGGCCCAGCCAGCCTGCATCGCCACCGACACCGGATGGAACTGCACCTGCCCGGTCGGACCGCCCGGCAACCTGACGCTGGGCGCCGAGGTCACGCGCCCGGTCTTCACGACCCGATTCGATCCCATGAACAACCTGCCGGGCGTCATCGTGCTCAACACCCGCGGTTGTGATGCCGCGCGCAGCGGTGCGATCAACGGTGGCAACGTCAACAGCGCGGGCAGTTGCCACATCGAGCCGATCAACCTCAACCTGGGTGGCTCCGGCGCGGTCAAGGTCGACTCGATGGCGACCTTGCGGGTGGCCGTCGCACTGGTGCCGGCGATGCCAGTGTTTCCTTCGGCCGCGATGACGGTTCGTGGCACCGTCGATCAGAGTGCCGGCGAACTCCGGGTGATCAATCCCGACAGCTCGACCGGCGTCGCGCTCCGCGTCGGCGGCGCGATCGTCGATCCGCTCGCCGTCAAGGCAGCCGGCCCGGCCGGCGGCACCGGCGAGGTCACCAAGGCCGGCGACACTACGCTGACCGACGTGCCGGCCAGCGACTTCTTCCGCCGCAGCTTCAACCTGCCGGCGACGCGTTACGGCGAGCAGCCGGCAGCGGTCTTCGTCAGTTGCCCGCTCGGATGCGATGCCAGCGCGGTCTTGTACAACGGCGTCACGTTGCCGCTCACAACGCTGGCTGCGCAGAATCCGACGCGCATCATCTACGTCAACGGCAACCTGACCTTCGCCGGCCTGCCGGGCCCGGTAACCATCGGAACCGCCGCGCTGCCGACCATGCTGGTGGTGAACGGGAACCTCACCTTCAACCAGCAGGTGGCATTCAACGGGCTGATCTACGTCGAAGGCGACGTGACCTGGAACGCGGCGGCAGCCGACGGCATCGTGCGAGGGGCGCTGCTGGTTCGGGGCAACTACGCAGGCTCCGGCACGGCGGCGGTTTCCTACGACCGGGCCATGGTCCAGCAGATTCGAGACGGCTACGGTTCGTTCGTCCGCGTCCCGGGCAGCTGGAGCACACGAGCGGGCACATGAAGATGACACGCCTTCCCTTCTCTCGTCGGCGCGGCGTCTCGCTCGTCGAAGCGCTGGTTGCGATGGCCGTCATGGCCTTCGGGATGCTGGCCGTGGTCGGCGTGCAAAGCACGCTGCGGTTCAATTCCGACATGGCCAAGCAGCGGGCCGAAGCCACGCGCCTGGCCGAGCAGGTCATCGAAGCGGCGCGGGGGTTCAACCTCGTGGGCACGGCCGGCGCCACCGACGCGGAGTTCGACGCCATCGCCGACCTCGCACCGGCCACCGTGAGCGGGCCCGAATACAACACGACCTATACCGTCGTGCGGAACGTGACGCCCGACCCCGCGGCGGGCGTGCGGCGGGCCGCGGTGATCATCGCCGCGACGGTGACCTGGACCGACCGCCAAGGCCTGGCCCAGGCGGTCACGCTGCGCGACACCATTTCCCGCGTCGATCCGGTGCTCTCGGGCATGGTCATCGCGCCGAAGACCCTGACGCCGATCGGCCGCCGCGACAACCGCCACCCGACCATTCCGCCGCGCGCGCACGACCTCGGCGACGGCACGAGCGTCTTCAAGCCGATCGAAACGGGCACGACGGCCTGGATGTTCAACAACACCACCGGCGTGATCACGCACATCTGCGTCGTTAGCGCGGCCAGCACGTCGAGCTCCTTCGTCGTCGCGCCGGCGACCTGCACCGCGCTGAGCTATGGCGGGCAGCTGCTGGCCGGCGAAATCCGCTTCAACCTGCGCGACATCGCCCAGGACCTGGGGAACGGCACCAGTGCGATGAAGCCGGTGCCGACCGACACGGTGGCGTGGGTGATCGATCACGCGACGTCGAAGATCGTCAAGAACTGCACCTCGATCGGCACCGGTACGCCGACTTCGTCCTTGACCGATACCCTGGTGGCCGGCTGTCCCCTGGCGAACGCGGCGATCGCGCCCTTCGCCGTCACCGACGCCGCTTATGTGCTCACCGCAGCCGACTCGGAGAACCCGCGCTGGCCCGTGCTGCCGGTCGAGGTGCGAATGGGCGCGGGCGGCGTGTTGTCGACCGGGCAGCCCTGGACCTGCTTCAGCTCGGCCGCGAGCTTGCTCAAGACTGCCGTGGCGACAGCACCCGTCCAGATGTCGGCGGAGTATTTCTGCGTCATCAGCGGCACGGGCGTCACTTCGTGGTCCGGCCGCTCCGAGCTTCGTCCCGTGGGGTACGGGGGTCTATCGTCGCCCAAGTGGGCCATCGGCAACGCCGCCTACGAATACAAGGTGTGCCGATACACCCAGTCGACCCTGCCGGTCACGACGAACGCTGACCATCCGCTGGACTACACGAGTGTGGTGGGCAACCTGATCAACCAGAACTTCCTCGTGATCAGCGCGCTGAAAGCCTGCCCGAGCGACAGTGCGGCCAATCCGGTCACGGGTGACATGGTCAACAGCAATACGCTCCAGCACCAGCCCACGCCCCCTTGAGCGCGTGGATGAGCAGGGGTCAGTGCAGGCCGCTGACCCGCACCGCCGGCGTGCTGAACTCGCGGCCGACCACCGCCCGCGCGTAGAGGTAGTTGCAGCGGGCCCGTTCGCTCAACGCGTCAAGGTCTACTTGACCCGCCGCATCACACGGGAAGGACATGCCGCGGCCTTCGATGAACAGCGAGTCGAAGCGCAGTTCGTAGCTGCTGGCGTCGTGGCTGCGGGCGCTGTGCGACATGGTGTCCTCGGTGCAGTGCTTTGCGTTTCGGATGAACCAAAGCATAGACAAGGCGTCGCGGCGGCGCGCTCGGTCAGTGACTGAGCGTGAGGTCGGCGCGACGGTGCGCTGCGTGTAGGAATCCGCCCGACAAGGCAGCCGGCGGATGGAGACGGCGCCGGCAGCAGTTCACGATCGAGCGGGAGACATTCGGCGGGAGCCGACCGAAGCCACGAGGACACGGAGTGCGTACGGCACAAGACGTACGGCACAAAAACAAACGCCACCTGACGGTGGCGCGGCTGCTTGAAGTTTGGCGGAGTGGACGGGACTCGAACCCGCGACCCCCGGCGTGACAGGCCGGTATTCTAACCGACTGAACTACCACTCCGCTGTCGGCTCAAGCAAGTCTTGCACTATAGCATGGAGCAAAAGGCGTTGGCAACATTGCGAGGCAAATCTTCGTGCAGCGCCTGCATCGCGCGTCGCGCTGGCGAGAATCGTCCGCATGCAAGCCGCGCTGCTGATGATCGTTGCCGCCTTTCTCTTCGCGACGATGGGCGTGGCCGTGAAGCTCGCGTCGGCGCTGTACGGCACCGGCGAGATCGTCTTCTACCGTGGCCTGATCGGCACGCTGATGATCGCGGCGATCTCGCGCTGGCGCGGGGTGCCCCTGCGCACGCCGGTGCCGGCGATGCACTTCTGGCGCAGCACCAGCGGCGTCGCGGCGCTGATGCTGTGGTTCTACGCGATCGGCAACCTGCCGCTGGCGACCGCGGTCACGCTGAACTACATGTCGTCGGTGTGGATGGCGCTGTTCCTGCTCGGTGGCGCGGTGCTGCTGGGCGCCTCGCGGGTCGACTGGCGACTGCTGCTCGCGGTGATGGTGGGCTTTGCGGGCGTCGCGTTGATCCTGCGGCCGACGATGGCGCAGAACCAGCTGTGGCACGGCATGGCGGGCGTGCTGTCGGGCATGCTCGCCGCGATGGCCTACCTGCAGGTCACCGCACTCGGCCGCGCCGGCGAGCCCGAACTGCGCGTGGTGCTGTATTTCTCGCTCGGCAGCGCGATCGCCGGCGCCGTCACCGCGGTCTTCGAGGGTTTCCACGCGCACAGCTGGCGCGGGGCAATGCTGCTGCTGGCCACGGGGCTGCTGGCGACGGTCGCGCAGCTCATGATGACGCGGGCCTATTCGATCGGTCGGCCGCTGGTCAACGCCAGCCTGCAATACCTGGGCATCGTGTTCTCGTTCTTCCTCGGCGTCTGGATCTTCGGCGACCCGGTGACCTGGATGGCACTGGCCGGCATGGCGCTGATCGTCGCCGCCGGCATCGGGGCGAGCCGCTTGCGCAGCCAGGCCGCGCCGCAGTCCAATAGGCCGACGAGCGAGTCCTGAGGCGCTGCGCGGCCAGCCCGCTTGCATCCGCTTGCGGCATGTCATGCGCGGTCGCACCTGCGGCGGCACACTGGCCACGGGGCGGATCTGGCGGCGTGCAGCACACGGGCCTCGCCCCGGTTCCCACCAGGAGGTTGACCATGTACAAGCGCATCCTCGTTCCGACCGATGGTTCCGAGATCACCGCCAAGGCGGTGCAAACCGCGCTGACGCTGGCCAAGGCCGTCGGTGCGACGCTGGCCACCGTCAGCGTCAAGGAGCCCTTCCCGTACAGCGCGATTTCCGAGATGCAGCCGGTGCCGCCGCAGGAGTTCTACGACGCGCAGGAACGTATCGCGGCCTCCCGCGTGAAATCGGTGGTCGACGCCGCCCAGGCGGCCGGCCTGCCCTGCGAGGCCTACACCGTCGAGGCGCTGCACCCATGGGAAGCGATCCTCGACCAGGCCAAGCAGCTCGGTTGCGACCTGATCGTGATGGCCTCGCACGGCCGCCGCGGCGTCGCCGCGATGCTGCTGGGCAGCGAGACCAACCGCGTGCTGACGCACAGCCACCTGCCGGTGCTGGTCGTCAAGTAGCCACGGCGGCTTCCGGATAGAAGGCCTGCGGCGCCAGCCGCGGGCGCGCCACTGGCTCGGGCACGCTGCTGGTGATCGCGAACTCGCTGCGCGAAGTGTCGCGCAGCGCCGGCGCGATCACCGCCCGGCCCTGCGATGTCGTCAAGGTCGACACCCACGGCGCATTCGCGCTGCGGCCGCGCCGCACGACGATCGCCAGCTCGCCCGATACCAGCCGCACCAGGCAGCCGGGCGGGTAGATGCCGAATTCCTTGATCAGCAGCGCCGCGAGCGGATCGCCCGGGTTGTCCATGAACAGCTGCCGCGCGGCGATCTGCGCCGGCAGCGCCGGCCGTGTCGCGCGGGCGCTGTGCTTGGCGGTGAACTGGTCGGTCAGCCGCAGCAGCTGCGCCATCGTGCCGGGTTCGGCGCGGCTGCGCGGATAACCACCACCGCCGCGGCGCTCGTGGTGATCCTCGACGGCGGCCAGCCAGGGCTCGTCGTCGAGCCCGGCGTTGCGCAGCAGGCGTGCGGACTGCGTCGGGTGTTCGACGATCAGCTCGCGCTGGCGCCTGGTCGGCGGGGTCGGCTGGCGCGCCAGCACGCCCTGCAGCTCGATCATCGCGAGGTTCATCGTCAGCGCCGCGCCGATGATGCGCTGCTGGTCGGCGCGGTCCCAGCCCAGGCGCTGCGCCATCAGGTTGCAGACGCAGGCGACATGCAGCGCATGCGTGATGCCGTAGGTCTCGAAGCGGCCGTGGTCCTGGCGCAGGATCAGGAACAGCAGCAGGTCGGTGTTCATCGCCGACAGCGCCTGCACATGCAGCGCGGCGTCGCGCACGCGCTGCAGGAAGAGCTTCTCGAGCGGGTTGGCGAGCACCTGCGCCAGGTTGCTGCACAGCCTGTCCCAGCGCTCGAACGGCGTGCCGGCAGCCAGTTCCGGTGCCGGCGCTGGGGCCGGCGCCGCGGGCTGGGCGACGGCATCGGCGGCCGCTTCGGCGGCTTCGACGAAGACGCCGCGCGCGAACAGCGCCTCCAGCATCACCTCGCTGTCGACGAGGTGCCCCTTGCCGAGCAGCAGGTTGCCGCGCTCGTCGCGCACGCCCCACGGCAGCGGCTGGCCGGGGGCGAGGCGATCGCGCAGGTCGGCCAAGGGCAGCAGTTTCATGCCGTCGTTCTTCGGCCCCGGCGACGGCCGCCTTGAGGGTTCGCGTCAGTGACTGTGCAACAAACTGCGAGCGAGCCAGACCAGGGCCAAGCCGGCGCCGATGAGCCCGAGCTGCGTCGCGGTGTCGCGCAGCGGCAGCCGGCGCTGCAGCTGCGGCAGCAGGTCGGCCACGGCGACGTAGATGAAGCTGGAGCTCGCGATCACCAGCAGATACGGAAACAGCGCTTCCCAGGCGCCGACGACGAAGTAGCCGAGCACGCCGCCGACCACCGCGGCCAGGCCCGACAGCGCGTTGTACAGCAGCGCCTTGGCCCGGCTGAAGCCGGCGTTGAGAAGCACGATGTAGTCGCCGACTTCCTGCGGGATCTCGTGCGCGATGATGGCCGCGGAGGTCACCACGCCGAGCTTCGGATCGGCGAGGAAGGCCGCGGCGATGATGATGCCGTCGCAGAAGTTGTGGATGCTGTCGCCCAGCAGCACGCTCCAGCCGCCACGTCCGGCCTGCTCGGCATCGAAATGGTGGTGGTGGTGGTGCCCGTCACCCTCGTGATGGTGTCCATGGCGGTAGAGCTCGGCCTTCTCCAGCAGGAAGAAGAACAGCAGCCCGGCCAGCAGCGTGAGGAACAGCCGCTGCGGCTCGACATGGCTCTCGAAAGCCTCCGGCATCACGTGCAGCAGCGCGGTGCCCAGCAGCACGCCCACCGACAGGCTCACCAGCTGGCGCACCAGCACGCCGAGCAGCGCCTGCGTGACCGACGCGGCGATCAGCACCGACAGCAGCCCGCCGGCGGTGGTCGCCAGCACGATGTAGAGCAGGGTCATCGATCAGCGGCGCGTCAGGCGACCCCGTGCTGCCTGAACCAGGCGAGGCAGCGTTTCCAGCCGTCGTCGGCGGCTTCCCGGCGATAGCTGGGCCGGTAGTCCGCGTGGAAGGCATGCGGCGCCTCCGGGTAGACCACGAACGCCGAGCGCTTCGCGGCGGCGCTGCCGCCGGCCAGCGCCCCCTTCATCTTCTCGACGTCGGCCAGCGGGATGCCGCCGTCCTTCTCGCCGTACAGGCCCAGCACCGGCGCGTGCAGCTTGCCGACGAGGTCGACCGGGTGCGCCGGCGTCAGCGGCGACGCCGGCCCGGTCAGCCGGCCGTACCACGCGGCCGCGGCCTTCAGCGCCGGGTTGTGCGCCGCATAGAGCCAGGTGATGCGCCCGCCCCAGCAGAAGCCGGTGATCGCCAGCTTCGAGGCATCGGCGCCCTGCGCCTTGGCCCAGGCCACCGTCGCGTCGAGGTCGCCCATCACCTGCGCATCGGGCACCTTGTTGACCACCTCGGCCAGCAGCTTGGCGATCTCGCCGTACGAACCGGCGTCGCCCTGGCGCACGAAGAGCTCCGGCGCGACCGCGCAGTAGCCCTGCTTCGCGAAGCGCCGTGCCACGTCGGCGATGTATTCGTGCACGCCGAAGATCTCGCTGACCACCAGCACCAGCGGCGCGCCGGTCTTGCCGGCGGGCTGCGCACGGTAGGCCGGCATGCGGAAGTCGCCCACGGGGATGGTCACCTCGCCGACGGTCAGGCCGTCAACGTCGGTCTTGACCACTGTCTGCGCCGACACCGGCAGCACCGCGGCGGCGAAGCCGGCGCCGACGCTGCCACGCACGAAGTCGCGGCGGCTGAAGTCGCGGGTGGGGGTCAGGCTGTCGAGGTCCTGCTGCAGCATGGTGGAGAAGCTCCTCTCGAAGGAAGGACCGGTCCGGCGGACGAAAGGCGAGATTCTAGAGAGCCGTTGCCGCTAGCATGCCGCCCCATGCCTTCCCGCCCGCCTTCCGCCAGCGCCCCGCTCGCCGCCATCGATATCGGCTCCAACAGCTTCCGCCTCGAGATCGGCCAGCTGCAACATGGCCGCTACCGCCGCATCGCCTACCTGAAGGACACGGTGCGCCTGGGCGCCGGGCTCGACGCCGACGGCTACCTGACTGAAGACGCCGCACAGCGCGGCCTGGCCTGCCTGCAGCGCTTCGCCGAGCGCCTGCAGGGCTTCGAGCTGTCGCAGGTGCGGGCGGTCGCGACGCAGACGCTGCGCGAGGCGCGCAACCGCGATGCCTTCCTCGTGCGTGCGCAGGCCGCGCTGGGCTTCCCGATCGAGGTGATCTCCGGCCGCGAGGAAGCGCGCCTGATCTACGCCGGCGTCGCGCACCTGCAGCCCTCGGAAGCGCCGCGCCTGGTCATCGACATCGGCGGGCGCAGCACCGAGATGATCCTCGGCAGCGGCGTGGTGCCCAAGGTCGCCGAGTCGTTCAAGGTCGGCAGCGTCAGCCTGTCGATGCGCTGGTTTCCGGACGGGCGCCTGACCGAAGAAGGTTTCCGCAACGCGCAGGTCGCCGCCGGCGCGGAACTCGAGGAAGCGCTGGAACCCTTCTCGCCGCGCCACTGGCGCGAGGCGCTGGGCTCGTCGGGCACGGCCGGCGCGGTATCGCAGATCCTGGCCGCCGCCGGTTTGTCCGACGGCCGCATCACGCCCGAGGGCCTGCGCTGGTGCATCGCCCGCTGCATCGCCGCCGGCCATGTCGACCGGCTCGACCTGCCCTCGCTGGCCGCCGACCGGCGTCCGATCATCGCCGGCGGGCTGTCGCTGCTGTACACGCTGGTCACGCACTTCGGCATCGAAGCGCTGCAGCCGGCCAAGGGGGCGCTGCGCCAGGGGGTGATCGTCGACCTGCACGAGCGCCACGCCGCGCAGCGCCACCGCGCCGGCGCCGGTGCCGGCGACGTGCGCGATGCCAGCGTCGCCGAGCTGCAGGCGCGCTTCGGCGCCGACCGCACGCAGGCCGCGCGCGTGCGGTCCATCGCCACGACGCTGTTTGCCGCGGCACGACCCGAGGCCGACGACGAGGCGCAGCGCGAGCTCGGCTGGGCGTGCGACCTGCACGAGATCGGCCTGATGGTGTCGCACCACGACCACCACCGCCACAGCGCCTACCTGATGGCGCATGTCGATGCCGCCGGCTTCTCGCAGAGCCAGCAGCGCCGCATCGCCGACCTCGTGCTCGGCCAGCGCGGTGGCCTGCGCAAGATCGAGGCCCAGCTGGCGAGCGAGCTGTTCGCATGGCAGGTGCTCGCGCTGCGGCTGGCGGCGATCAAGTGCCATGCACGCGCGCCGGTCAGCACGAAGGTGCTGCGCCTGGCGCGCGACGGCCGCCATGCGGTGCTCGGCTTCGACGCCGCCTGGGCCGCGACGCATCCACGCACGCTGCACCTGCTGCAGGAAGAGGCCGACAGCTGGCAGAAGCTCGACGCGCCGCGGCTGCGCCTGCAGACGCACTGACGTCCAGGCCGGCTACAGCTTTTCCGGCGTGCGCACCGACACCAGCACCACCTCCGGCACGCCTTCGCGCTCGCGGTGGCGCAGCCACCAGACCGCACCCTTGCGCACGGTCCACGCCGGCTGCTGTACCGCATCGGCGCCGGCCATCAGGTAGGCGGCCACCTGCCCCAGCGTCGGCTGGTGGCCGATCACCAGCACCGGCTCGCGCGCGTCGGGCCAGCGCACCGCTTCCAGCAGCTGGTTGACGCCGGCCCCGGGCGCCAGGCCGTCGTTGATGCGCAGCTTGCGGCCCAGCGCCTCGGCGGTCTGGCGGGCGCGCAGGGCCGGGCTGACCAGCACGCGCGTGCTTTCCGGCAGGAAGCGGTTGAGCCAGTCGGCCATGCGGTGCGCCTGCTTGAGGCCGCGCCCGGTCAGCGGACGCTCGAGGTCGGCTTCACCGTCGGCGGCCTCGCGCGCTTCCGCATGCCGCCACAGGATCAGGTCCATGCAAGTCCTCTTCCGTGCCGATCCAACGCATCGGCCGATATCGAAACCCATTCATGACATTCGTGCAACAGGAGGATGACGACGTCGGGCCTGTTCGCCACAACGGCGCGCGACGGTCGCCCCGCATGCTGGCGACCGCCGATGACAGGGCCATGAAAACCGCGCTACGCTCGCCCGCCATGACCAACGATGCGTTGCGCGCCGTGCGCCGACTCGCGGCCTGCGCCAGGCTGCTCGGCATCGCGGCGGCCCTGGCCGGTTGCGGAGGCGGTGGCGGCGGAGGCGGGGGGGCGCCCGCGCCCGCCCCACCCCCGGTCGAGCCGAGCTTCACCGACAGCACGGTCTACTCGAACGCCGCGACCGCGTCGCTCGCCACGCCCAGCGAAGCGCGTGCGGTGACGCGCCACCAGTGGGTCAGCGGCACGCGCACGCTGGCCTACACCGCGAGCGCCGGCCACCTCACCGCCACCGAGGTGCGCAGCGGCGCACCGCAGGCCTCGTTCTTCCACGTCGCCTACACGCTCGACGGCGCGGCCCCGGCCACGCGGCCGGTCACCTTCTTCTTCAACGGCGGCCCCGGCTCGGCGTCGATGTGGCTGCACCTCGGCTCGTTCGGGCCGAAGCGGCTGGTCGCCAACATGCCGAGCAACCAGATCGCCGAACACTTCGCGCTGGTCGACAACGCCGAGACGCTGCTCGACGTCAGCGATCTCGTCTTCGTCGACGCGGTGGGCACCGGCCAGTCGCAGGCGATCGCGCCGGCGAACAACCGCACCTTCTGGGGCGTCGACGCCGACGCGCGTGTCTTCCGCGACTTCATCGCCCGCTGGCTCGACGCCAACGGCCGCCGCGATTCGCCGCGCGTGGTGTTCGGCGAGTCCTACGGCACGCTGCGCGCGGCGCTGCTGGCCGAGGAGCTCGAAGCCGCCGGCGTCGGCCTCGACGGCGTCGTGCTGCTGTCGTCGATCCTCGACTACAACAGCAACTGCGCGGTGTTCGAGCCCGGCCGCGTCAACTGCGCGGGCTATCTGCCGAGTTACGCGGCCACGGCGGCACACTACAGCGTCGCGTCGCCGCCGCCGGCGGACGTCGACGCCTTCGTGCTCGGCTCCATGAACTTCGCCGACCAGCGCTACGGCCCGGCGGTCGCCGCCTTCATCGCCGGCACCGGTCAGCCCCAATCCGACGCCACGCTGGTCAGCGAGCTGGTCGCGCTGACCGGCGCCAGCGCCGCCACCTGGCAGCAGCAGTTCAGCCTGCGGCCCGACCGCTACCGCGAACGCTTCCGCGCCGGGCAGCTGATCGGCCGCTACGACTCGCGCATCATCGGCGCGCTCGGCAGCCCGCTGGCGCGCGACGGCGACCCGTCGCTGACGGTGATCGAGGCACCGTTCGTCACCGCGATGAACGAGTTGCTGCCGCAGACGCTGAACTACCGCAGCCCGTCGCCCTACGTCAGTTTCACCGACGCCGCGATCAACGTCTGGCAGTGGCAGCACGACGGCAAGGCGCTGCCCGACGGCGTGCCCGACCTCGCCGCCGCGATGCTGCTGAACCCGCGGCTGCGCGTGCTGTCGCTGAACGGCCGGCACGACCTCGCGACACCCTTCCACCAGACCGTGCTCGACCTGCGCCGCTTCGGCAACCGGCCGACGATCGCCGTGCAGCATGTCGCCGGCGGCCACATGACCTACCTGGACGATGCCGGCCGGCGCGCGCAGCGCGACGCGCTCGGCACGTTCTACCGCGCGCTGAGGACCACGCCATGAAGCGCCTGCTGCCCTGGTGGCTGCTGATCGCCGCGACGGCCGCGGCCGCGCAGACGGCGGACGAACCGCGCCTGCGCCGCATGGACCCCTGGGTGGCGCCCGAAGCGCGCATCCGCAGCCCCGATGCACCGGCCGCCGGCGCCGCGCTCGACGCGCAGGCGCTGGCGAAGCTCAAGCGCCGCTTCGACGCCGCCGACGCGCAGCGCAGCGGCGCGCTGACCCGCGCGCAGGCCGAGCGCGCCGGCCTCGGCTTCGTCGCGCGCCACTTCGAGCAGATCGACCGCAGCGGCCGAGGCGCAGTCAGCTTCGACGACCTGAAGCGCTACCTCGCCGAGCGCGAACGGGCGCGCTGACCCCGGCCGGGCGCGCTCAGTGCGCCTCGTCCCAGTTCGCGCCGACGCCCACTTCGGCCAATAGCGGCACCTTCAGCGGGGCCACGCCGGCCATCAGCGCCGGCACCTGCGTGCGCACCCAGTCGAGCTCGTCCTCGGGCACCTCGAAGACCAGCTCGTCGTGCACCTGCATGACCATCGCGGTGCGCTTGGCGCCCTCGTCGAGCGCACGCTGCACCGCCAGCATCGCCAGCTTGATCAGGTCGGCCGCGGTGCCCTGCATCGGCGCATTGATCGCCTGGCGCTCGGCGCCCGAACGGCGCGGGCCGTTGCCGCCGCGGATGTCGGGCAGCTCGATGCGGCGGCCGAACAGGGTCTCGACGTAGCCGAGCTCGGCGGCCGAGCGCCGGGTGTCGTCCATGTAACGCTTGACGCCTTCGAAGCGCGCGAAATAACGCTCGATGTACGCGCGCGCGGCCTTCTGCTCGATGCCCAGCGCCTGCGCCAGGCCGAACGCGCCCATGCCGTAGATCAGGCCGAAGTTGATGGTCTTCGCGTAGCGCCGCTGCTCGGACGTCACGTTTTCAGGCGCGACATTGAAGACCTCGGACGCGGTCGCGCGGTGCACGTCCATGCCCTCGGAGAACGCGCGCGTCAGGCCCGGGTCGCCGGAGATGTGGGCCATGATGCGCAGCTCGATCTGCGAGTAGTCGGCCGACACGATCACGTGCCCCGGCGGCGCGACGAAGGCCTCGCGCACGCGCCGGCCCTCGGGCGTGCGGATGGGGATGTTCTGCAGGTTCGGCTCGTTGCTCGACAGCCGCCCGGTCACCGCGACCGCCTGCGCATAGGTCGTGTGCACGCGGCCGGTGCGCACGTTGACCATCTGCGGCAGCTTGTCGGTGTAGGTGCCCTTCAGCTTCGACAGGCTGCGGTGCTCGAGGATCTTCGCCGGCAGCGGGTAGTCGGCGGCCAGCTCCTGCAGCACGTCCTCGTCGGTCGACGGTGCGCCGGACGCGGTCTTCTTGCGCACCGGCAGCCCGAGCCGGTTGAACAGCACCTCGCCGATCTGCTTCGGCGAGCCGAGGTTGAACGGACCGCCGGCGATCTCGTAGGCCTCGCGCTCCAGCCCCAGCATGCGCTCGGCGAGCTCCTTGCTCTGGCGCTGCAGCAGCGCGCCGTCGATCAGCACGCCGTGGCGCTCGATGCGCGCGAGCAGCGCCGACACCGGCAGCTCGATCTGCTCGTAGACGTACTTCATGCCCGGCAGCGCGGCCAGGCGCGGGTACAGCACCTGATGGATGTGCAAGGTCATCTCGCTGTCCTCGCCGCTGTACTCGGTGGCCCGCTCGAGATCGACCTGGGAGAACGGGATCTGGCTCGCGCCCTTGCCGCAGACGTCCTCGTAGCTCAGGCCCTTGCGGCCGAGGTGGCGCTCGGCCAGCTTCTCCAGCCCGTGGCCCAGGTGGGCCTCGAAGACGTAGCTCTCCAGCAGCGTGTCGTGGCGCCAGCCGCGCAGCGTGATGCCGTGGTTGGCGAGCACGTGGCTGTCGTACTTGGTGTTCTGGCCGATCTTGGCGGCCGCCGCATCCTCGAGCCAGGGCTTCAGCGCGCCCAGCACCGCATCGGCCTCCAGCTGGTCCGGCGCGCCGGGATAGTTGTGCGCCAGCGGCACGTAGGCGGCTTCGCCCGGCGTCACCGCGAACGACAGCCCGACGATGCGTGCTGCCATCGGGTCGAGCGAATCGGTCTCGGTGTCCAGCGCGACGAGCTCGGCGCCGCGCAGCACGCCGATCCAGTGTTCGAGCCGCTCCATCGTCAGCACGGTCTCGTAGTGGCGCTTCAACCCGGAGAGGTCCGGCAGCGGCACGGCCGGCGCGGCGGACGCCGCCGGCGCCGCGTTGTCGAAGCGCGCGACGGTCGGCCGCTGCGGCTCGGCCGGCGCCCGGCCCAGCGCACCCTCGAGCTCGCGCTTCCAGGCCTTGAAGCCGTAGCGCTGGTAGAAGTCGAGCATCGCCTCGCGGTCCGGCTCGCGCAGCTGCAGGCTCTCCACCGCCGGCCAGCCGGGGATGTGCTCGGCCAGCTCGCAATCGCACTTCACGGTGACCAGGCGCCGGCCCTGCGGCAGCCAGTCCAGCGCCTTGCGCAGGTTCTCGCCGGCCACGCCCTTGATGCTGGCCGCCGCAGCGATCACGCCATCGAGCGAGCCGTGCTCGGCGATCCACTTCGCCGCGGTCTTCGGCCCCACCTTCTCGACGCCGGGGATGTTGTCGACCGCGTCGCCGATCAACGTCAGGTAGTCGACGATGCGCTCCGGCGGCACGCCAAACTTGGCCTTCACGCCCTCGACGTCGAGCCGCTCGTTGCTCATCGTGTTGATCAGCGTGACGTGCTCGTTGACCAGTTGCGCGAGGTCCTTGTCGCCGGTGGAGATCAGCACGCGGTGGCCGCTGGTCACGCCCTGGCAGGCCAGCGTGCCGATCGCGTCGTCGGCCTCGATGCCGGGCACCTCCAGCACCGGCCAGCCGAGCAGCTTCACCACCTCGTGGATCGGCGCGATCTGCTGGCGCAGGTCGTCGGGCATCGGCGAGCGGTGGGCCTTGTACTGGTCGTACCAGTGGTCGCGGAAGGTCGGGCCGGGCGCGTCGAACACGCACACCGCGTGGCCGGCGCCGACGTCGTCGCGCAGCTTCTTCAGCATCGCGATGAAGCCGTGGATCGCACCGGTCGGGAAGCCGTCGGCGCTGCGCAGGTCGGGCAGCGCGTGGTAGGCGCGGTACAGGTAGCTGGAGCCATCGACGAGCAGCAGCAGCGGCGCGTCGGGCGTGGGGGAGTCGGTCATCGGCGGGGGCCTTCGAGGGCGGCGCCTGCCGGGTGGCCGGCGGGCTCAAGCGGGCGATTGTGCTTCGGCCTCCGACCGGCCCTGTCAGCAGCGTGGACCCGCTGCGTAGAATCCCGCGGATGTCCGCGCGCCCTTGCCCGCCTTTCGTCGCCCCGCAACCCTAGAGCCTTCGTCATGGCGGTATTCACGCAGGTCGGCCGCGACGAAGCGGCGGCGCTCGCCGAGCGCCTCGGTGCCGGATCGCTCCGTTCGATCGAAGGCATCGCGAGCGGCATCGAGAACTCCAACTTCTTCATCGATACCGACCGCGGCCGCTGGGTGCTCACACTCTTCGAGCGCCTGTCCTTCGAGCAGCTGCCCTACTACCTGCGGCTGATGCAGCACCTCGCGCAGCGCGGCCTGCCGGTGCCCGAACCCCGCGCCGATGCCGCCGGCGAGATCCTGCACCGCGTGGCCGGCAAGCCCGCCGCGCTGGTCAACGCGCTGCCCGGGGCGCACCAGCTGGCGCCGGACCTGCACCACTGCGCGCAGCTGGGCCACTTGCTCGCGCGCCTGCATCTGGCGGTGGCCGATTTCCCGCTCGCGCAGCCGAACCTGCGCGGCCTGCCGTGGTGGCTGGCGACCGCACCGCAGGTGATGCCGCACCTGGCCGCGCCGCAGCAGGCGCTGCTGTCCGAGGAACTGCAGTTCCAGCAGCAGCTCGCCGCCGCGCCGGCCTACCAGGGCCTGCCGCGCGGCGCGGTGCACGCCGACCTGTTCCGCGACAACGTGCTGTTCGACGGCCTGCCCGGCCACGAAAAACTGACCGGCGCCTACGACTTCTATTTCGCCGGCACCGATGCCTTCGGGTACGACCTCGCGGTCGCGCTCAACGACTGGTGCATCGATGCCGACTCCGGCCGCCTCGACGAGCCGCGCGCGCTGGCGCTGATCGACGCCTACGAGCAGGAGCGGCCGATGACCAGCAGCGAGCTGCGCCTGCTGCCCGGCCTGCTGCGCGCCGCGGCGCTGCGCTTCTGGCTGTCGCGCGCGGCCGACTGGCACCTGCCGCGCGAAGCCGCGCTGCTGGAGCCGAAAGACCCGGCGCATTTCGAACGCGTGCTGCGCGCGCGCATCGCCGAACCCTGGCATCCGCCGCGTTAGCACGCGCGCCGCCGTCGACCGACACCTCTCCCGATGGGCCTCCGACTCCGTCAAGTCGCCCCGCAGCGCGGCAGCTTCTGGCTGCGCAGCGCGCTCGCGACCTTCTTCCGCCAGCCACTGGGCTACTGCGTGCTGTTCCTGGCCTACCTGCTGCTGTTCAGCGTGATCGGCTGGATCCCGCTGCTGGGCGCGCCGCTGTCGCTGGCGACGCTGCCGCTGCTGTCGCTGGCCTTCATGCTGGCCACGCGCGATGCGCTGGCCGGCCAGCGGGTGCGGCTGAAGCACCTGTTCGCGCTGCGCAACGAACCGCCCGCCGCGCGCCGCGCGATGCTGCTGCTGTGCATCGGCTTCGGCCTCCTGGTGACGCTGATCGTCGAGCTCGCCGCGTGGGCCGGCGGCCAGGAGCTGGTCGAGGCGCTGAAGCCGCTGTCGGCGACGAACCGCAGCGCACAGGACTTCATGACCGCGCTGACGCACCCGGCCGTCACCCGCTTCTCGCACACCATCCTCGTGCTGAGCGCGCTGCTGTCGGTGCCCTACTGGCACGCGCTCGCGCTGGTGCACTGGGGCGGGCAATCGGCGGCGCAGGCGCTGTTCTCCAGCACGCTGGCGCTGTGGCGCGCCAAGGGGGCGTTCCTGCTCTTCGGGCTCGGCTGGCTGGGCTGCGTGGCGATCGGCAGCCTGCTCGGCGGCCTGGTGGTGGGCATGCTGTCGGCGCTGCTCGGCAGCGCGGCGATCGTGATGGCCTTCGCGGCGCTGCTGGTCACCGCCTTGAGCGCGGCCTTCTATGTCTCGCTGTGGTTCATGTTCGAAGACAGCTTCGAGATCGACGCGCCGCCCGCCGCGTGAGCGGCGCCGGCCGCTCTTCCCACCCGCCGCGCCTTCAGTTCACCGGCGTCAGCTTGGCGATGCCCAGCGCGAGCCACTTCGCGCCATGGCGGCCGAAGTTCACCTGCGCGCGCGCATCGCTGCCACTGCCTTCGAGCGTCATGATCACGCCTTCGCCGAACTTGTTGTGGAACACGGTCTGGCCGACCCGCAGGCCGGCCTCGGCTTCCCTGGCCTTCTGCAGCATCACGGGCGCCGGCGGCGGCGGTGTCGCATACGCAGGCCGGCCGGCGACGCGGCCCATGCCGACGACGGAGCCCAGGCCCGAGCCGCGTGACCACGCGCTCTGGTACTCCCGCGCATAACCCGAGCCGAAGCCCTGGTGCTTCGGCGTCAGCCACTTCAGCGCGCCCTCGGGCAGCTCGTCGACGAAGCGGCTCTTGACGTTGTAGCGGGTCTGCCCGTGCAGCAGGCGCGTCTGGCTGAAGCTCAGGTACAGGCGCTGGCGCGCGCGCGTGATCGCGACGTACATCAGCCGCCGCTCTTCCTCCAGCCCGTCGGCATCGGACAGCGAGTTCTCGTGGGGGAACAGGCCCTCTTCCAGGCCGGTGATGAAGACGCAGTCGAACTCCAGGCCCTTGGCCGAGTGCACCGTCATCAGTTGCAGCGCGTCCTGCCCGGCCTGCGCCTGGTTGTCGCCCGCTTCGAGCGCGGCGTGCGTCAGGAACGCGGCCAGCGGCGACTGGATCTCGCCGGTCTCGGCATCCGGCGCCGGCGGTGCGGTGGCCGATGCCTCGGCCCCGGCAATCGCGCCCGGCGCGGTCTCGTCGACCGGCAGCGCGACCGCATCCTTGCCGAAACCTTCCTGCGTGACGAAGGACTCGGCGGCGTTGACCAGTTCCTCCAGGTTCTCGATGCGGTCGGTGCCTTCCTTCTCGGTGCGGTAGAACTCCACCAGCCCCGAGGTCGCGAGCACCTCGCCGATGATCTCGCGCAGCGTCAGGCCGCGCGTGCGCTCGCGCAGGCCGTCGATCAGCGCGTTGAAGGCCGCCAGGTTGCCGCCGCCCTTGCCGGCGACCGCGCCGATGCTCTGGTACAGGCTTTGCGATGCCGCCCTCGCTGCGTCCTGCAGCAGTTCCATCGTGCGTGCACCGATGCCGCGCGCGGGGAAGTTGACGACGCGCAGGTACGAGGTGTCGTCGTGCGGGTTCTCGATCAGCCGCAGGTAGGCCAGCGCGTGCTTGACCTCGGCGCGCTCGAAGAAGCGCAGGCCGCCGTAGACGCGGTACGGGATGCCGGCGTTGAACAGCGCACTTTCGAGCACGCGGCTCTGCGCGTTGCTGCGGTAGAGGATGGCGATCTCGCTGCGCGCGATGCCGCCGCGATGCAGCGCCTGCGCTTCGTCGAGCAGCCATTGCGCCTCGGCATAGTCGCTGGGATGTTCGCCGATGCGCACCGGCTCGCCCGGTCCCGCTTCGGTGCGCAGGTTCTTGCCGAGGCGGTGCGCGTTGTGCGCGATCAGCGCATTGGCGCTGTCGAGGATGTTGCCGAACGAGCGGTAGTTGCGCTCGAGCTTGATGACCTGGCGCACGCGGTACTCGCGCTCGAAGTCGGCCATGTTGCCGACCTGCGCGCCGCGGAAGGCGTAGATGCTCTGGTCGTCGTCGCCGACGGCGAACACGCCCTGCGGGCCGAGGCCGGGCACGCCGCCCGGAGGCGCGAACATCTTCAGCCAGCGGTACTGCAGCCGGTTGGTGTCCTGGAACTCGTCGACCAGCACGTGTCGGAAGCGGCGCTGGTAGTGCTCGCGCAGCGCGGCGTTGTCGCGCATCAGCTCGTAGGTGCGCAGCATCAGCTCGGCGAAATCGACCACGCCTTCGCGCTGGCACTGCGCCTCGTAGGCCTCGTAGATCTCGACCATCTTGCGCGTCTGCGGATCGCGCGCGTCCACGTCCTTCGGACGTTGGCCCTCTTCCTTCGCGCCGGCGATGAACCAGGTCACCTGCTTGGGCACGAAGCGCTGCTCGTCGAGGCCCATCGCCTTGATGATGCGCTTGACCGCCGACTGCTGGTCGCCCGAGTCGAGGATCTGGAACGACTGCGGCAGCCCGGCCAGCTTCCAGTGGGCGCGCAGGAAGCGGTTGCACAGGCCGTGGAAGGTGCCGATCCACATGCCGCGCACGGCGATCGGCAGCATCGCCGACAGGCGCGTCAGCATCTCCTTGGCGGCCTTGTTCGTGAAGGTCACGGCAAGCAGCCCACCCGGCGACAGCTGCCCGGTCGACAAGAGCCACGCGATGCGCGTGGTCAGCACGCGCGTCTTGCCGGAGCCGGCGCCGGCGAGGATCAGCGAGGGCTCCGCGCCCAGCGTCACGGCCGCGTACTGCTCGGGGTTCAGGTTGCGCAGCAAGGTGCCGGTGCCGGGCACGTCGCCACCCGTGCCATTCCGTGGTTCGGGCGCGCGGTCAGAATGCTGGTCATGCATCCATGGATTTTAGGAGCCGGGCTCGTGCTGCTCGGCGCGGCGGCGCACGCAGCGGACACGGCGGCGCCGGCGGCGGGTTGCCCCCGCGCCGGCGCGGCGGTCACCGAACGTTTCGTCTCCGCCGACTGCCCCGAGTGCTGGGCGGCGAAGGACGGCGCGGCGGCGCCGGCCGGCTGGCTGTTCGACTGGATCACGCCAACGCCGGCCGCCGGCGATGCGCCGCTCGCCGCGGCCGCGCCGGCCGAAGCCGCCGAACGTGCGCAGCGCGCCGGCGGCCCGTCGCCGGTCGCGCAGCAGATGCTGACGGTGCGCTCGGCGCTGCCGTCCGGCGTGCCGGCGCTGCGCGTGCTGTCCGGACCGGCATGGAACGGCTATTTCGGCCTGCAGCTGGAATTGCGCGGCGCGGTGCCCAGGGGCAGCAGCGGCTGGCTCGCGCTGGTCGAGCTGTTGCCGGCCGGCAGCGAAGGCTCGACCGTCGAACGCCAGCTGGTGCGCGCGGTCGCCGGCCCGCTGCCGCTGGACGGCGCGAAGCGGCCGATCTCCCACCTGCGTGCACTGCGCTGGCCCGAGAGCGCCCAGCCGACGCGCCTGCAGGCACGTGGCTGGGTCGAAGCCCCGGATGGTCGGCTGCTGGCCATCGCCGCCGACCGCTGCCCGGCGCGCTGAGGCCGCGCCGCCGCGCCATCTCCCCGGGCGGGTGCGGCTCTCTCGCGCCGCACCGCGCCGGGGCGTGCCGCCCGCGTAGAATCAGCCACCGGGCCCAAATTCTGGCGCCCGGTTTCCTTTTGGGGTCGCACCGTCCTTCGCCGACGGCGTTCGCGGCCCGGACCGGGTCTCAGGTCAAGCGCTCGCAGCCCCAGTGACGGCACTGCGTTCAACGCCGCCACGCCTGACGAGACTTCAGCCATGGAAATCTTCGACTACGACAACATCCTGCTGCTGCCGCGCAAGTGCCGCGTCGACAGCCGCGCCGAGTGCGACACCTCGGTCGAGTTCGGCGGCCGCCGCTTCAAGCTGCCGGTGGTGCCCGCCAACATGAAGACGGTGGTGGACGAATCGATCACCGAGACGCTGGCCAGGAGCGGCCACTTCTATGTGATGCACCGCTTCGACCTCGACAACGTGGCCTATGCGAAGCAGATGCGCGACAAGGGCCTGTTCGTCTCGCTGAGCTCGGGCGTGAAGCCGGCCGACATCGCGGTGATCGACCGCCTCGCGGCCGAGGGCGTCGGTGCCGACTACATCACCATCGACATCGCCCACGGCCATGCCGAGAGCGTGCGGCGCACGATCGAGCACATCAAGCAGAAGCTGCCGCGCACCTTCGTGATCGCCGGCAACGTCGGCACGCCCGAAGGCGTGATCGACCTCGAGAACTGGGGCGCCGACGCCACCAAGGTCGGCATCGGCCCCGGCAAGGTGTGCATCACGCGCCTGAAGACCGGTTTCGGCACCGGGGGATGGCAGCTGTCCGCGCTGAAATGGTGCGCCCGGGTGGCCACCAAGCCCATCATTGCCGACGGCGGCATCCGCCACCATGGCGACATCGCCAAGAGCGTGCGTTTCGGCGCCGCGATGGTGATGGTCGGCTCGCTGTTCGCCGGCCACGAGGAGTCGCCCGGCCAGACGGTCGAGGTCGACGGCAAGCTGTTCAAGGAGTACTACGGCTCGGCCAGCGACTTCAACAAGGGCGAGTACAAGCACGTCGAGGGCAAGCGCATCCTCGAGCCGGTGAAGGGCCGGCTCGACGACACGCTGCGCGAGATGCGCGAGGACCTGCAGAGCTCGATCTCGTACGCCGGCGGCCGCACGCTGGGCGACCTGCGCAAGGTCAACTACGTGGTCCTCGGCGGCGAGAACGCCGGCGAGCATCTCTTCATGTGACCTGAACGCAACAGCCGACGATCGCTGACATCTCGGCCCGTCAGCAGGGCTGCAGAATGAAACGCTCCTGTCCAGCGGGGGCGCACCCATGCGGCGTGCCGACCGATGCCGGTCTGCACGCCGCTTGCATTGCCCCGGCGACTTTCACCCACCGAGGAATGCCACCATGCCCGAAACGTCCGTCCGGCGCAGCTTCACCCTCCATCCCCTCGCCGCAGCGGCCGCCCTGCTGATCGCGGCCCCCGCGTTCGCACAACAGCAGGCTGCCCAGCAACTGCAAACCGTGACGGTGACCGCCGAGCGCCGCGTCGAGAACATCCGCGACGTGCCGAGCTCGATCTCCACGCTGTCGGGCGAGGCGCTGGACGTGCTGAACTCCAGCGGCCAGGACATCCGCATGCTGGCCGCGCGCGTGCCGAGCCTGAACATCGAGTCGTCCTTCGGCCGCGCCTTCCCGCGCTTCTACATCCGCGGCCTCGGCAACACCGACTTCGACCTCAACGCCTCGCAGCCGGTGTCGCTGGTGTTCGACGAGGTGGTGCAGGAGAACCCGATCCTGAAGGGCTTCCCGATCTTCGACGTCGCGCAGATCGAAGTGCTGCGCGGCCCGCAGGGCACGCTCTTCGGCCGCAACACCACCGCCGGCGTCGTCAAGTTCGAGTCGGTCAAGCCGGTGCTGAAGAAGACCGAGGGCTACTTCACGATCGGAGCGGGCACCTTCAGCACGCTGAATGCCGAGGGCGCGTTCAACATCCCGATGTCCGACGTGCTCGCCGCGCGCGTCTCGCTGCAGACGCAGCACCGCGACGACTGGGTCAAGAACACCCATGCCGCCGGCCCGACCAAGGAGATGGAAGGCTACGACGACACCGCCGGCCGGGTGCAGTTCCTGTACCAGCCGAGCAAGGACTTCAGCGCGCTGTTCAACGTGCACGGCCGCAAGCTCGACGGCTCGGCGCGCGTCTTCCGCGCCAACGTCTTCAAGCGCGGCACCAGCGACTTCGTCGACGGCTTCGATCCGAAGAAGGTCTCGCAGGACGGCATCAACCAGCAGGACCTGAGCAGCGACGGTGCGAACCTGCGCGTGCGCTGGAACCTCGGCGACGTCACGCTGCACTCGATCACCGGCTACGAGCACGTCAAGGTGTTCAGCCGCGGCGACATCGACGGCGGCTTCGGCGCGGTGTTCCTGCCGTCGTCGGGCCCCGGCTTCATCCCCTTCGATGCCGAGTCGGCCGACGGCCTGCCCAAGCACCGCCAGGTCTCGCAGGAGTTCCGCGTCGAGTCGAACGCCACCGGCCCGCTGAAGTGGCAGGGCGGCGTCTACTACTTCAACGAAGAGATCGGCATCGACAGCTTCAACTACTCGTCGATCGGCGGCAATGCGCAGAACGGCTACGCGACGCAGCACCAGGACAACAAGGCCTGGGCCGTGTTCGGCTCGGTGAACTTCAAGGCCACCGACGCGCTCGAGCTGCGCGCCGGCCTGCGCTACACGAAGGACAAGAAGGACTTCTACGCCGACCGCCTGCAGGCCCCGCCCTTCAGCCCGACCTTCATCGGCCGCATCCCGAAGTCCACCGACGCGTCGAACACCAGCGGCGACCTGAGCCTGACCTACGCGCTCGACAAGACGACCAACGTCTACGGCCGCGTGGCCACCGGCTTCCGCGCGCCGTCGATCCAGGGCCGCCTGCTGTTCGGCGACATCGTGTCAGTGGCCAGCTCCGAGAAGGTCACCTCGTACGAGGCCGGCGTGAAGAGCGACTTCATGAACGGCCGCGCGCGCATCTCGGCCGGCGCCTTCCACTACACGATCAAGGACCAGCAGCTCACCGCCGTCGGCGGCGCGGCCAACTTCAACCAGCTGGTCAATGCCGAGAAGACCGTCGGCAAGGGCTTCGAGGTCGACTTCAAGCTGCTGGCCACCGACAACCTGCTGCTCGGCATCAGCGCGAGCTACAACGACACGAAGATCCGCGACAAGAACCTGCGCGTCGACGCCTGCAGCATCAACGCCAACTGCACGATCCTCGATCCGATCACCGCGCCGGCGAACCCCGCCATCGGCAAGTTCTCGCCCACCGTGTCGATCGACGGCAACCCGCTGCCGCAGGCGCCGAAGACGGTGGTCAACGTCAACGCGCGCTGGGCCATGCCGACCGCCGACGGCGAGTGGTATGTCTACACCGACTGGTCGTACCGCTCGAAGATCAACTTCTTCCTCTACGAAGCGGTGGAATTCACCGGCAAGCCGCTGACCGAAGGCGGCCTGCGCGTGGGCTACATCTGGGGCAACGGCAAGTACGAGGCCGCGGTCTTCGGCCGCAACATCACCGACCAGGTGCGTGCGGTCGGCGGCATCGACTTCAACAACCTGACCGGCTTCATCAACGACCCGCGCACCTGGGGGGCGCAGTTCAAGATGACGTTCTGATCCCGATCGTCCGTCCGCAAGCGGGGCCTTCAGCCGCCGCCGGGCCGCCCCAAGGCGGCTGAGCCTTGCAGGCCGCGCTGGTCCTTGCGGACCAGCCGTTCGCCAGGCGAGAACAGTCCGCTGGACTGTCCTCGTCCGGGCTCACCCCCCTCGGGGGGCAGGAGCGAAGCGACGTGGGGGCCCACTCAGCCCGCCTTGCAGGACGGCAGGATCGGCGGCTGCAGCACCGCGCGCAGGCAGGTGTAGCCCACCGTGCCGGTGGTCGGCCCGACGGTGTCCTTGTGCACCACGGTCCGGCCGTGCGGCACCACCGTTTCCTCGCCGACGTCCGGCGTGCAGGTCACGCCACCGACGGTCCACGAGGTCGGCGCCGGGCAGTCGGCGCTCTGGATCTGCGTGTCGCCATTGCTGTCGGTCGTCACGACGATGTGGTCGAGCACGCGGTCGTGGCCGCTGCCATTGGGCCGGAACGGGATGGTGAGCGGGTCGAAGGTCGACGGATCCAAGCCCGATTCGATCAGCAGCGGGTTGACCACCGGATGGTTGCGGATCGCATTGATCGCGGCGATCAGGGCATTCGGATTCGCCTCGATGATCGCCGGTGTCAGGCTGGCCGCGCCGCCCAGGTCGGCCGCCTTGGCGATCTCGGCAGCGATCTTCGTCGTCAGCCCGGTCACGCTGATGAAGATGTAGCCGTTGGTCTTCAGCGGCTGCACCGACAGCGAGACGCGCACGACGCCGTCCGGCCGCGTCACCCGCACCAGCAGCGGCGGCTGGAAGCCGGTCAGCTTGACGCGGAAGTAGCCCTGCGCGTCGGTGGTCGCGCTGGTGCGCTTGCCGTTGCGGTCGACCACCTGCACCAGCCCGCCGACGATCGGTGCGCCGTCGCCGGCGGTGCCGTCGCCGTTGGCACCGCCATCGGCCGCCCCGCCGTCGCCGCCGAAGCTGTCGAGGATGTGCGGGATCGACTCGCAGACGCCCTGCAGCTGCACCAGGTTGCCGGCGCTGCACTGGAAGGTGGCGTTGCCGGTGGTCGCGCCGGTGATGTCGCCGAACAGGAAGCTGCCGCCATCGGCGATCTGCGCCGGCACGCTGTCGGCGTCGCAGGTGTTGGCGCCGACCGTCCAGCTGACGCTCGCCGGCTGGCAGGAGACCGCCGGCGGCGGATTGCAGCTCGGCGTGCCGACCGGGCTCAGGCTGCCGTTGAAGCAGCTGTAGTCGGCGCTGCCGACCGTGCCCGACGAGGCCTTGAACACATGGCTCGCGCCCGAAGCCAGCTGCGTCGGCTCGCCGGCATTGGCGACGCAGGTGCGCCCGCCGACCGTCCAGCTCAGGCCGCTGGTATTGCAGGCCAGCGGCTCGGCCAGGTCGCAGGCCAGGCCGCCCTTCTGCGTCAGGGTGCCGTCGTTGCAGGTGTAGCTGGCGCTGCCGCGCGTCGGGCCGCTCGAGTCGAGGTACGCGACCGTCGTGCCCGAGGGCACGGAGCCCGTCTGGTCGGCGTTCGGCGTGCAGACGTTGAAGCCGACCAGCCAGGAGTTCGGCGCAGTGCAGGGCTTGCCGGTCGGCGCCGGTTCGCAGCGGTCGGGGAACACGGTGCAGGTGAAGTCCACCAGCTCGTCGATGAACAGCAGCGTGCCGCCCGACAGCGGCCCCTGCACGTAGACCAGCCCGTTGGCGACGGCGACGTGGTTCTGCGTCGTCGGGTAGTAGCGGTAGACGTAGGGCACCAGCGTGCGGTTGCTTTCGTGCCCCGGGAAGAAGTGCGCGTAGTTCTGCTCGGCCCAGTCGAAGAGCTCGGTGGCGGTCAGCGGCGGCGCGTTCGGCTTGATGACGTTCGCTGCAGCGGCCGCGCTCTGGGCACGGCGGCGGCCATCGGTGGCGGCCGCCTGCCGCAAGCCGGCGAAGCTGTGCAGGCACTCGCTGCCGACGCGCCGATGGCCGACGAGGCCCGCTGCCTCGGTGGCCGCACCAGTCGACGCATCGCAGGCCGACGCCGGCGCCCGCGCCGCGGCCGGCGCGTCGAGCCGCCCGCGCGAGGCCTCGGCCGCCTCGCGGCCGCCCCCGCAACCCGCGAGCAGCAGCGCCGCCGCGATCCAGCCCCACCACCGTGTCGTGTTCATCGCGCGCTCCCGACCGACCGCCTCTGCACCGCGTACCTTACAGCTTCACCGGTCCGTCCAGCGACGGCGCCACCGTCTGCGCGGCTTCGCGGGCCTGCTGCTGGCGCGTGCGGTCGGCATAGTTGTCGGCGCGCGCCAGCTGCTCGCGGATCATGGTGTTGTTCTGGCCCATGACCTCGATCGCCTTGGTGCGGAAGTTGTCCATCGCGTCCATGGCCTGGAAGGTCTGGTCGAACATTTCCTTCATCTTCTCGATGCCGAGCATCGGGTTCTGCGCGAACTGCGTGGTCTGGTCGACGTGCTGGTTCAGCGCGCGGCCGGTCTCGCTGATCAGGTTGCCGATGGTCGCGTTGACCCCCTGCAGCATCTCCATCACGCGGATCTGGTTGCCGGTGGCGCGGGCCACCGTCTGCGCCACCGCCAGCGCGCTCATGCCGGTGGTGGCCACGCGCGTGCAGCCGTTGATCATCTCGCGGCCGGTCTTCTTCAGCACGTCGAGCGCGAGGTAGCCGTTGACGCACACCGCCTGCTGCGTCTGGATGTCCTGCAGGTTCTGGCGGGCGTAGAACAGCACTTCCTGGCGCAGCGCCTGCGCGCGCTGCGGGTCGCTGGATTCGAGCGACTTGACCTTCTCCTCGAGCTTGGCGTCCAGCGTGGTCGCGAAGCGCGACGCGGCGGCGAGCTTCTGCATCGCGTCCCACAGCGTCTTGCGCGTCAGCTCGATGTCCTGGACGTCCTTCTCCATGTCGTCGCGCGCGGCGTAGAGCTGCGACATCGAACCCTTCAGCTGCTCGGCCGCGCTCTGGTACTTGCGGAAGTAGGCCTCGAGCTTGTTGCCGAACGGGATCAGCCCCAGCAGCTTGCGCGGCTGCATCAGGTCGCCGTCGTTGCCGGGGTTCAGCTCGTCGAGCTGCGAGCGGATCTCGGCGATCGCCTTGTACGCCGGCGTGTCCTCGATGCCGGCGAAGTTGCGCTGCATGAAGCGGCCCTGCATCAGCGACGAGGCGTTCGACACCTCCTCCTTGCCGAGCTTGAACGCGCTGTCCAGGCGCGAGCGGAACGAATCGGACTGCACGTCCTCGGTGGCCAGCGCGTCGATGAAGCGCATGACCTGCTCGTCGACCTGCGTCTGCACCTCGGGCTTCAGCGGCACCGCCTCGCGCGCGGCTTCGGCAGGCACCGCCTGGATCACCTCCGGCGGCTCGAGCGTGAAGGCGGGCGTGGTCTTGGTGGCGGTGGTGGTCGGGGGCGTGGCGCTCATCGCGGGTTCTCCTTGCTCGGAGCGTTCAATGACGGGGCATCCGCGCCGGGCAGGCCGGCGGGGCTGAATTTCTCGCTGAGGAACTTCGAATGCACGAGGAAGGCATGCGCGTCCTGCGACGCGAGGTCGTCGCCGAGCTGGCGCACCTTCGATTCGAGCTCGGCGATGGTGTCCTTGAAGGTGTCCTGCGCGGTCTTGCCGTTGGCCAGCACCTTGGTCGTTGCGTACGACGCCGGAATCGACAGGTAGGTGTTCAGCGCATCGGGCAGGTAGCTGATCGCGATGTGGCGCGCGTGGAAGCTGTCCTGCAGCGACAGGTTGCCGCGCGAGCGCTCCCATTGCTGCAGCAGCGCCTCCAGCCCCTTGCACAGCTCCAGCACGCGGGCCTGCAGGCTGGCGGGGATGCGGTTGTCCGGGTTGTGCTCGGTGAGCCGCCGCACGCCCGACAGCGCCCGCTCCATCGCCTCGCGCGCGTCACCCTCGTCCTTGAACTCCAGCGCCTCCCACTCGGGCTCCTTCTGCCACGGGAAGCCGAGCCACAGCCCGCCGACGGCGAAGCCGGCGAGGTAGCCGATCACCGCGACACCGAGCCCCAGCGTGCCGAGCAGGCCGAGCGCCTTCAGCACCAGCACGATGCTGGCCAGCCCGAGGCCGACCCAGTTGGCGGGGGAGAGGAACCAGCGGGCGATCATGAACGAACGAGCCGGACTAACCCTGCGAAGCCGCTCCGGGGGTGGTCATTGATATGCACGAATGTCCTTGAACACGCCGTACAGCGGCGTCTTGCGCGCATCGAACACACGCCCGCCGGTGGTCTGCACCAGGTCCTTCAGCGCCGCCTCGTTGGCCTCGCCGAACAGCACCATGAACACCGGGATGCCCTTGACGTCCTCGGGCAGCGCGGCGTAGTCGCGCTTGAACTGCTCGAGCGAGCGGCCCTTGTTGTTCTCGCCGTCGGTGAAAGCCACCACCGAGTACTGGTAGCGCGGGTTCTTCTGCTTCTCGGCCAGCATGTTGCGCAGCGATTCGTAGACCGCGTCGTAAAGCGCTGTGCCGCCAGTGAAGACCAGCTTGTCGGCGAAGTCGCGCACCTGGCCCAGCGCCTGCTGCTTGGCTTCGCTGTCCTGCTGCAGCTGCACGCCCTTCGCGCCGGTGACCGGCGCGGGCAGCTCGAACTTGGTCAGGCCGTAGGGCTGCTCGGAAAAGGGCTGCATCCACAGCTTCTCGCGGTCGGTCAGGCGGGCGATGCGGCCGGTCAGCGAGGCATCGGCGCCGGCGATGTAGTGGATCGCCTGCACCAGCTGCTGCCGGCGGCCACCGCCCTGCATGCTGCCGCTGGTATCGAGCACGAAGGTCGACGCGATCGGCGTGCGGAACTCGTTGAGGTAGGCGGCGATCAGGCCGTCGGCCAGCGCGCGATCGGGCGAGAACGGCAGCTCGACCTGCAGCCCCTGCTTCGGCAGCAGGTCCTCGACGCGCGACGCGAACTCGGGCTTGATCGGCCGCCGCAGCGTCTGGCGCGCCAGCCACAGCTGCGCGGCCTCGCCCTTCAGGTAGTCGACGACCTTCTGGTAGTCCGCCCGCCGCGCGTCGTTCAGCAGCATCAGCGGATAGTCGGCGGTGGCCACCCCTTCGTAGGGGTAGATCAGCTGCAGCTTCTCGCGCAGCTTGCCCGAGGCGTTCAGGCTCAGCAGCCAGCTCTCGTAGTTGATGAAGGCATTGACCCGCGTGCCCTGCTGCAGGATGAACTGCTCGGAGAGGTAGGTCGAGTTGTCGCCCGGCAGCTTGTAGCCCTTCAGGAAGTCGGCGATCGCGCCGCGGTCGACGTCGGCCGCGTTCAGCGCCTCGGTCTTGCCGCTGGCCGACGCCACCACGCCCATCAGCGCCATGAAGCCCTGGTTCGAGGTCGCCGGATTCGACAACGCGTAGTTGAGCTTGCCGGCCTTGGCGGCGGTGGCGATCTGCTTCCAGGTCAGCTTGGCGGCCACCGCCGGGTCGGCCCAACCGATGCGCCTGGCGTCGCTCTCGCTGATGCCGACGGCGATCGGCGACAGCATGATCTTCTCCTGCAGCTTGACGCGCGACTGGCCCTGCGCATCGGACAGCAGGTACTTGGCGTTCGCGAACCACGCGGCGTCGGCCTTGGTGGCGCCGGTCAGCACGGCTTCTGTGCTTTCCATCGTGCCGCCGAACTGGAACTTCAGCTTGACGCCGGTGGCCTTGGCGACCATTTCCTCCAGCGGCTGCACGTCGCGCAGGTCGCTGGTGGCGAGGATCTTGAATTCCGCCGTCTCGGCACTGACGGCCGGCGTCGAGGGCTTCGACGCCGGCGGTGTCTCGTCCTTGCCGCAGCCGGCGAGACCGATCAGCGCGACCGCCGCCGTCAGCAGGAAACCGCGCTTCGCGAACGTCATTGCGTCATCTCCTTGGCCACCGTGTCGATCATCTCCGCCATCAGCTCGAAGGACGGCGGATCGACCACCTGCGTCACCCGCGGCTCGACCGCCAGCCCGGTCGGCTGCACCGCCTGAATGAAGCGCTGCGTGTCGGCGACGCGGAAGCCGTACTCGACCGCGATGCTCTGCAGCTCGGCGTTGTTGGCCAGCAGCTCGGACAGCGCCTTCGCGCGCTCGTTCATGCCGATGAAGACCACCTTGTTGATGATCGTGGGCTGCGGGTACAGCAGCACCATGTCGGCGCCGATGCCCTTCTTCTGCAGCGCGTAGTGCACCAGCTGGTTCTCGTAGATGAAAGCCAGCGGCGTCTTGCCGATGCCGATCGCGACGTAGTCGTCGAAGTTGCCGTTGACGTAGTTCTCCTGGTAGCCCTGGCGCTTGAACAGCTCGGCCAGCTTCAGCGCGCTGGCCTGCGCGGTGGCGCGGTCGGTGACCACGTCGCCGTTGAGCGCGTGGCTGGTCAGCGCGAGGTACATCGCCGCGGAGTTGCTGCGCCGCACGTCGGTGGTCGAGACCAGCACGCTGCGGCTGACGTCGTAGGCCGACGCGTCCTTGAAGTCGCGCCACTTCTTCTTCGCCAGCATCGCCTGCGTGAGTTTCGCCATGTCGAGGCCGTAGACCTTCGGGCTCAGGGGCTTGGCGATGCCGTTGGCGACCAGGATCTTCGCGATCGGCTCCCACGACGCGATGACCATCGGCGTGAAGAACGGCGCCGACTGCGCGGCAGCCAGGTTGGCCTTGCGCGCCGCGTCGACGATCTGGTTCGCCGCGACCACGCCGGACGGGAACAGGAAGTCGGGTGCCGCGCCGGCCACCACCTTGGCCGCCATGTCGCGGCTGCCGACGCGCGTCACCGCCACCGGCAGCTTGTTCGCCGCCAGCACCTTGAGGACCCGCGGGTCCTTGAAGAAGGGCTCGACGTCGAGCGCGATCACGCCTTTCAGCTCGACCGCGTTGGCGATCGCCTGCTGCTCGATGCGCTGGGTTTCGTCGCGCTGCTGGCCGCGCAGCGCGAAGAACAGGGCCGCGCCGAAGCCCGCCAGCAAAACCAGCGTGATGACCGTGCGCCCCGTCTTGGAGAGTGCCGCCATGAACCTGCCTTGCAAGCCACCTGATTGGTGGCGCCGGCATGATACGGCGCGGGCCGGGCGGCGCCCGCGCTATGCGACGGCCTGCATCATCGGGGCGCGAGATGCACGCCGGCCAGCATGCAGCGCACCGAGCCACCGGCGAGCTCGATCGTCGGCACCGACAGCGGCAGCAGCCGCGCGCTGCGCTCGATGCGGCGCCGCTGCAGCCCGTTCAGGGCGGCCGCCGCGCGGGCCGACAGCGCCAGCACCCGGCCGCCGCGGCCGGTGAGCTCCAGCGCGTTGCCGGCGAACTCGGCGATCTGCGCCGCACTGAGCGCAATGACCTCGCGGCCCGAGTCGACGAGGCGCCGGTGCACCTCGTCGCGGCGGCGTTCGTCGCCGATCAGGTCCAGCGCCACCAGCGCGACCTCGCTGCCCAGGCACATCATCACGTTGGTGTGGTAGACGGGTCGGCCGTCGCTGCCCCGGGCATCGAACAGCATCGGCTCGTAGTTGAAGTGGGTGCAGAAGCGCTCCAGCGCCACCTCATTCGCCCGGTTCGAGCGCGCGACGTAGGCCACGCGGTGCAGGTGGTCCAGCACCATCGCGCCGGTGCCCTCGAGGAACAGCCCGTCGGGTTCCAGCCCCGAGTAGTCGATGACGTCCTGCACGCGGTAGCGCTGCTTCAGCAGCTCGATCACGTCGGCGCGGCGTTCGCGGCGGCGGTTCGGCGCGAACATCGGGTAGATCGCGACATGGCCGCCGGCATGGGTCGAGAACCAGTTGTTCGGGAACACCGCGTCGGGCGTGTCGCGCTCGCCCTCGTCGTCGAACAGGTGCACGGTGACACCGGCTTCGCGCAGCGTCTCGGCCGCGGCCGTCACCTCGTCGCGCGCGGCCGCGGCGATCTGACGCGGCACGCGGTCGCCGGCGGGCTGCTGGAAGGCGTTGTCGGCCGCCGTCTCGGTGTTCGGATGGAAACGGTGCGGGCGGATCATCACGACGGCGGCGGGCGCCTGGATCGACGTCGGGGGCATGCGGCTCAGACTCCGGCAAGGGCGATGGGGCTGGATTCTCGAAAACCGCCGCGCCAGCGAACAGCTTGCACAATGACCGGAATCCCGGTGCCCGCGCGCAGTTTGCGCAGGGCCGTCGCACAAAACGAAAGCCCGGGCGAAAGCCGCCCCGAAAGCCGCCCCGAAAGCCCCGCATGGACGACACCCAGCTGCTGCGCTATTCGCGCCATGTGCTGCTCGACGAGATCGGCGTCGAGGGCCAGCAGCGTTTCCTGCAGTCGCACGCGCTGGTGATCGGCGCCGGCGGCCTGGGCTCGCCGGTCGCGCTGTACCTGGGCACCGCGGGCGTCGGCACGCTGACGCTGGTCGACCACGACACGGTGGACCTGACCAACCTGCAGCGCCAGATCGCGCACAACGCGGCGCGCATCGGGCGGCCCAAGGCCGAGTCGGCACGCGACAGCATCGCCGCCATCAACCCCGACGTGCAGGTGCTGCCGGTGATCCAGCGCGCCGACGCGGCGTGGCTGGACGCCGCCGTCGCGCGCGCCGACGTCGTGGTCGACTGCAGCGACAACTTCGGCACGCGCCAGGCGGTCAACGCCGCCTGCGTCGCGCATGCCAGGCCGCTGGTCTCGGGTGCCGCGGTCGGCTTCGACGGCCAGGTGTCGGTCTACGACGTGCGCCGCGCCGATGCGCCCTGCTACGCCTGCCTGTTCCCGCCCGACGCCACCACCGAGGAAGTGCGCTGCGCGACGATGGGCGTGTTCGCGCCGCTGGTCGGCATCATCGGCACCATCCAGGCGGCCGAGGCACTGAAGCTGCTGGCCGGCATCGGCTCGTCGCTGGCCGGCCGGCTGCAGATGCTGGACGCGCGCACGATGGAGTGGACCGAGATCAAGCTGGCGCGCCAGGCGGACTGCCCCGTCTGCGCCGGGCGCAGACCGAGGGTTCAGGCGCCGAGCTGATCGGCCAGCCGCAGCAGGTCGGCGACGCGGTGGTGCGGCGTGCCCTGCGGCGTCACCGGCTTCAGGTCGGCACGCTCCAGCCACGCGGCACGCAGGCCCGCGCCGAGCGCGCCGTCGACGTCCAGCTGGCCGTCGTCACCGATGTGCAGCACCGCGCCGTGCGACGCGCGGGCCAGCGAGCAGGCGTGGTGGAAGATGGCCGCCTCCGGCTTGCCGCGGCCGAACTCGCGCGCGCTGATCGCACCGCGGAAGTAGCGGCCCAGCCCGACCTTCGCGACATCCGCATTGCCGTTCGACAGCGCGACGATCGGCCAGCGCGCGGCCAGCCGGTCCAGCGCCGGGATCACGTCGGCGAACAGCTCCACCCGCTGGCGCTCCTCGAAGAAGACGTCGAACGCGGGCTCGGCCAGCGCCGGGTCGTCGCCATGCTGCTGCAGCGCGCGGCGGATCGATTCGAGCCGGATGCGCGACAGGTCGTGCGACCAGTCCGGCTGCTCGGCGGCGACCAGGTTGCGCAGCACGCGCAGCGAGGCCGCGTCGTGGCCCGCGGCGGTGGCCGGCGCGTGCTCGGCCAGCCAGCGCAGCAGCACGTCCTCGGCGCGCGCGATGGCCGGCCAGATCGGCCACAGGGTGTCGTCGAGGTCCAGCGTCAGCGCGGCAATCATCGTCACGGGATTCGTCGTTCGGGCCGGGTCGGGCCGGTTGATCAAGCCGGCATCGTAGTGGCGTAAGCTCGCGCCGATGGACAGCCTCGAACAAGACCCCGGCACACGCGGCACCGCCCCGGCGGCGGATCCCCAGGCGGCAGCGGGCGGCGCCACCGGCGCCGGTGCCGGCGCACCGATGAACGTGCGCAACTTTCCGACGGCCGAGGAGGACGCGCACCTCGTGCACGAGAAGAGCCGCTACGGCGGCCCGGAAAGCAGCTACAAGCTGGCCTTCACGGACACCGAGTTCCTGCTGCGCGAAGAGCTGCGGCCGGTGCGCATGCAGCTGGAGCTGCTGAAGCCCGAGGTCGTGCAGCACGAGCACGGCATCGAGTCGACGATCGTGATCTTCGGCTCCGCGCGCATCCTGCCGCCGGAGGTCGCCCAGCAGCGCCTGGACCAGGCGCGCGCGACCGGCATCGAGCAGAACGAACGCCGCGCCGAGGCCGCCGTCGCGATGAGCCTGTACTACGAGGAGGCGCGGCGCTTCGCGGCGCTGGTCACCGAGCGCTCGCGCACGCTGGACACGCCGATCTACGTCGTCACCGGCGGCGGCCCCGGCATCATGGAAGCGGGCAACCGCGGTGCGTTCGACGTCGGCGGGAAAAGCATCGGCCTGAACATCGTCTTGCCGCACGAACAGGAACCCAACGCCTACATCACCCCGGAGCTGTGCTTCCAGTTCCATTACTTTGCTCTGCGCAAGATGCACTTCGTGATGCGCAGCATCGCGCTGGTGTGCTTTCCCGGCGGCTTCGGCACGCTGGACGAACTGTTCGAGGTGATGACGCTGATCCAGACCGGAAAGAGCCGGCGCCGGCCGATCCTGATGTTCGGACGCGCGTTCTGGGAGAAGCTGATCAACTGGCAGCACCTCGTCGACACCGGGATGATCAGCCCGGGCGACCTGCAACTCTTCCACTTCGTCGAGACCGCCGAGGACGCGTGGTCGCGCCTGGCCGAGCACTACGGCTTCGACGCGACGCCGACGATCACCGGCGCCTACGCCGAAGACGTCTGACGGCGCAGCGTCAGGATCGCTTCCAGCCCGCCGCCCTCGCGCTTGCGCAGCACCAGCCGTGCGCCCAGCGCGTCGGCCAGCCGCTGCACGATCGCCAACCCCAGGCCCGAGCCGCCGCGGGCCGGATCGCGCGACGCATCGATCCGCACGAAGGGCCGCAGCACGTCGGCGAGCTGCGCCTCGGGAATGCCGGGGCCGCGGTCGCGCACGGCGATCACCACCTCATCGGCGGACGGTTCCAGCGCCAGTTCGGCGTCCCCACCGCCGAACTTCAGCGCGTTGTCGAGCAGGTTGTCGACGATGCGCTTCAGCGCCAGCGGCCGCGTCGGCCAGACCAGCGCCTCGTCCGGCGGCTGCCAGGCGATCGCCTGGCCGGCATCGGCGCGCTCGCAGGCCAGCGCATCGAGCAGCCCGGCGATGTCGACCGGCTGCAGCACTTCCGTGGCCGCATGCGCGCTGCGCGCATAGGCCAGGCCCGCTTCGACGAGGCGCTGCATCTGGTCGAGGTCGGCCTGCAGCCTGTCGCGCAGCGGTTCGTCCGCCAGCTGCTCGCAGCGCAGGCGCATGCGGGTGATCGGCGTCTGCAGGTCATGCGAGATCGCGGCGAGGATCTGCACCCGTTCGGCGATGCGCTCCGCGGTCTGCTCGGCCAGGCGCTGCTGCATGGTGTTGAACGCGGTCGCGGCGGCGCGCAGCTCGCTCGGGCCCGTCTCGGGCAGCGGCGGCGCGGCCGGGTCGTCGCCGAGGCGGCGTGCCGCGTCGGCCAATGTCGCGAGCGGGCGGGTGACGAGCCGCGCGGCCACCGCCACCGCGGCGCCGATCACCAGTGCCTGCAGCAGCCAGCGCCAGCGCGCATCGGCGTCGAGGCGGATGGCCGCTTCGCGCATCACCAGCCAGCCCGACAGCCCGTACGCCGCCAGCAGGCCGGTCACCAGCACCAGCGCCACCCTGCCCCGCAAAGTACGCGGCCAGGCCATCACCCCAGCGTCCCCGCCGCCTGCACCTCGGCGCAGAACACGTAGCCCTCGTTGCGCACGGTCTTGATCAGCCGCGGCTCGCGCGCATCGTCGCGCAGGCGCCGCCGCAGCCGGCTGACCAGCAGATCGATCGAGCGGTCGAAGGGGTCGGCATCGCGGCCCTGCGTCAGGGTCAGCAGCTGGTCGCGGGTCAATACGCGGTTCGCGTGGTCGAGCAGCACGCGCAGCAGGCGGTACTCGCCGCCGGTCAGCGCCACCAGCGCGCCGTCACCATCGAGCAGATGGCGCGCGGTCGTGTCCAGAGTCCAGCCGGCGAAGACCAGGCGCCGCGCATCGTGCCCCTTCTGCAGGTTCGGCGGCAGCGCGCGCGTGCGCCGCAGCACCGAGCGGATGCGCGCCAGCAGCTCGCGGCTGGCGAAGGGCTTGGCCAGGTAGTCGTCGGCGCCCATCTCGAGGCCCAGCACGCGGTCGGCCTCGTCGCCGCGCGCGCTCAGCATCAGCACCGGGATCTGCGGCGCATCGCGGCTGCGCAGCTCGCGGCACAGCGCGAGGCCGTCGTCGCCCGGCAGCATCAGGTCCAGCACGACCAGGTCGACCGGCTGCTGCGCGAGCACGCGCCGCATCTCGCGGCCGTTGCCGGCGGTGCTGATGCGGTAGCCCGCCGCGCGCAGGTAGTCGCCCAGCAGCCCGAGCAGGGCGCGGTCGTCGTCGACCAGCAGCAGGTGATCGGGGGTGGACATCGGGCCGTGAGCGTAGGCCGCCGGAACCCCGGCGGCGCGGCCGTTTGTATCGCAGTTTGTCTGTACCGCCGCACGACACGCGCTGCGACCGGCGCGGGGGTCGCCGAACACATCGGCGATACGGCCGGCCGCTGCAATGCGGGCTCGTCGATCCCTTTCCGGAGCCCTGCAATGACCAAGACCTCTTCCAACCTCACGATGCGCGCCGCCGCGACCTTGCTGCTGTCGCTGGCCGCGCTGACCGCGTTCAGCGCCGCGCACGCCGCCGACCCGCGTGGCCGCTACATCACCGCCAGCGGCAACCTCGAGGTCGAGGTCGCGCCCTGCGGGGAGGCCTGGTGCGGCACCGTCACCCGCGTGCTGGCGAACCGCTCGATGAGCGGCAGCGGCGCGATGCAGGCCGCCGACGGCCGCGACCCGATGGGCTTGGGCGTCCTGAAGGACTTCGTGCCGACCGCGTTCGACGCCCCCGCCGCGGACGGCACGCCGCAGCCGACACAGTGGCGCGGCGAGATCTACAACCGCGAGAACGGCAAGCACTACAGCGCCCTGATGTCGCTGGACGAACGCGGCGACCTCGTGCTGCGCCCCTACGTCGTGCTGCCGCTGTTCGGCAAGACGCAACTGTGGACACGGGTGGCCGCCTCGGCCACCGCGACGCGCTGAAGGCGGGCGCCAACCATGACCGACACCCTTCCCGCGTGGAACCTCGCGCTGGCCGCCGCGGCCGGCGTCGCGACGATCGCCAGCCCCTGCGTGCTGCCGGTGCTGCCGCTGCTGCTGGGGGCCGGCAGCGGCGGGCCGGCGGCGGCGCGCGCCCGACGCTGGCGGCCGCTGGCGCTGGTCGCCGGCTTCGTGCTCGGCTTCGTCGCCCTGGCGCTGGCCTTCGGCGCCTCGGCGCAGGTGCTGGGCGTGCCGGCCGAACATGTGCGCCAGGGCGGCGCGCTGCTGCTGATGCTGGCCGGCCTGGCGATGGCCTGGCCGGCGCTGGGCGCGCGCCTCTTCGCACCGGCCGAACGGCTGGCCGAAGCGCTGCAGCGGCGGCTGCCGATCGCGCCCCAGGGCCTGACCGGTGCGGCCTTGCTGGGCCTGGCGCTCGGCGTCGTCTGGGCGCCCTGCGCCGGCCCGGTGCTGGCCGCGATCCTCGGCCTGCTGGCCGGTGCGCAGCGCGCCGAAGCCGCGCCGCTGCTCACCGCCTATGCGATCGGCGCCGGTGTGCCGATGCTGGCGATCAGCGGCGGCGCCGGCTGGATGCTGGCGCGGCTGAAGCCGGTGGCGCGCCACGCCGTGGCGGTGCGGCGCGCGCTCGGCGCGCTGGTGGTCGCGACGGCGGCCGCGATGCTCGCGCAGGTCGATGCCCAGGCCACCGCGTGGCTCGCGCAGCGACTCTCGTCCCTCTCATCCGTGAGCGAACGCCTGGCCACGACGATCGCGCTGCCCGATGCCGAAGCCGCATCCGGGCGCGGGGCCGGCCTCGGCAGCCCGGCCCCGGACTTCACCGGCATCGAGGCCTGGCTGAACACCGACGCGCCGCTGACGATGCCAGGGCTGCGCGGCAAGGTCGTGCTGCTGGACTTCTGGACCTTCGGCTGCATCAACTGCGTGCGCACGCTGCCCCAGCTGCGCGAATGGCACCGGCGCTACGCCGACCGCGGCCTGGTGATCGTCGGCGTGCACACCCCGGAGTTCGCGCACGAACGGCCGCTGGCTGCGCTGCAGGCCGCCGTGCGCCGCCACGCGCTGGCCTATCCCGTCGCGCAGGACAACGGCTTCAGGACCTGGAACGCCCACGGCGTGACGGCCTGGCCGACGCAGATCCTGATCGACCGCCGCGGCCGCATCGCGCTGCGCCACATCGGCGAGGGCGACGAGGCGCTGATCGAGCGCCGCATCGAGGACCTGCTGGCCGAGCCACCCCCCGCGCCGTGACTCCTTCGGCCGCGCACCGGCGCGGCGGCAGGCGGCAGCACATTCTGCGGCCTGGGTTACCCGCGACCGTTGGAAGTTCGGCGGGGCTGCGGCAAGAATGCGGCCCCATGAACAAGCGAGTCACCCTGATCGGCGCGCCGACCGACATCGGCGCAGGCAGCCGCGGCGCCAGCATGGGCCCGGAGGCGCTGCGCGTCGCCAACATCGGCCCGATCCTCGAGAGCCACGGCCTCGAGGTGGTGGACCGCGGCAACCTGATCGGCCCGGCCAACCCCTGGCAGACGCCGGTCGAGGGCTACCGCCACCTCGCCGAGGTGGTCGAGTGGAACCGCCTGGTGCACGAGGCGGTGCATGCGGAGCTCAAGCTCGGCCGGCTGCCGATCCTGCTCGGCGGCGACCATTGCCTGGGCCTGGGCTCGATCAGCGCGGTGGCGCGCCATTGCCGCGAAGCCGGCAAGAAGCTGCGCGTGCTGTGGCTGGACGCGCATGCCGACTTCAATACCAGCGAGCTGACGCCCAGCGGCAACGTGCACGGCATGCCGGTGGCCTGCCTGTGCGGCTACGGCCCCAAGGAACTGATCGAGATCGGCGGCCAGGTGCCCGCGGTGAATCCGAAGTGGATCCGGCAGATCGGCATCCGCTCGGTCGATGCCGGCGAGAAGCGCTTCGTGCACCAGGTGGGCCTCGAGGTCTTCGACATGCGCTACATCGACGAGATGGGCATGCGGCACACGATGGAGCTGGCGCTGGCGACGATGGACGCCAACACCCACCTGCACGTGAGCTTCGACGTCGACTTCCTCGACCCGGACGTGGCGCCCGGTGTCGGCACCACCGTCAAGGGCGGGCCGACCTACCGCGAGGCGCAGCTGTGCATGGAGATGATCGCCGACTCGGGCGCGATGGCCTCGCTCGATGTCATGGAGCTGAATCCGGCCCTGGATGTGCGCAATGCGACGGCGCATGTGGCCGTCGACCTGATCGAGAGCCTGTTCGGCAAGAGCACCTTGATGCGGGCCTGAGGGCCCGCCACGCGGGCCCGTTATTCCCGCTCCACCCGCAGCACCGGCATCGTCGTCACGTCCGCCACGCCGTCGAGCCGCGCCACCGCGTCGCGGTGGGCGTTGAGCTCGCTCATCGAAGCCACCGCCAGCTCGACCACCAGGTCGATCTCGCCCGACACCGAGTAGCAGCGCCGCGTGCCCGTCATCGCATTGATGCGCCGGATCGTGTCCGGCAGGGGTGTGCGCAGCAGCCGCAGCAGCAGGAAGGCGCGCACGCCGGCCGGCGCCAGGTCGTCGGCCAGCTCGGCCCGATAACCGCGGATCACGCCGGCGGCCTCGAGCTTGGCGATGCGCTCGCGCACCGAGCTGCGCGCCAGGCCGACCTCGGCCGCGATCGTCTTCAGCGGCAGACGCGCGTCGCGGGTCAGCAGGTTCAGCAGCTGGCGGTCCTTGTCGTCCATGCGGGGGTGGCGGTTCGGCGATGAAAGTGGCGGTGCAGGCCGTTCAAACGGCGGCCGCGCCACGCGCGGCGCCGTGACACGATGCACCGATGCATCGTAGAGCAGCCGCCATGGGCCTTCTTGCCGCCTCCTCCGCCGGTGTCAGCGCCGGTGCCAGCGCCGGTGCCAGCGCCGGCGCCAGCGTCCCTGCCGACGCCGCAACGCCGCCGCGTGCCACGCACCGCGCGCACCACCCCACCGCGGTCTCGTACTGCCAGGCCCACGAGGTGCGCGGCGCGACGCGCTGGCTGTACGTGAGCGGCCAGGTGCCCGCCGATGCCGAGGGCCGGGTGCCCGCCGACTTCCGCAGCCAGGCGCGCCTCGCGTGGGCCAACGTCGAGGCGCAGCTGAAGGCCGCCGGCATGGGCTTCGACGACCTGGTTAAGGTCACCGTGTACCTCGCCGACAGAAAGTGGCGCCAGCAGAACTACGAGGTGCGCCACGAGGTGCTCGGCGGCCGCACGCCGGCGCTGACGATCCTCATCGCGGGCATCTACGACGAGGCCTGGCTGCTGGAGATCGAGGCGGTGGCGGCGGCATGAAGCCGGTCGGCATCGCACTGGCGCTGCTGGCCGCGGCCGTGATCGCCGCCGAACCGCCGCAGCCGCGCCGCTGGACACCCGAGGCGATCGCCAGCGACGAGTACGAATCGTCGCCCACTTTCTCGCCCGACGGCCGCGAGCTGATCTTCATGCGCGCCGACCCGAGCTTCAGACGCTACCGCCTGCTGCTGTCGCGCTGCGTCGACGGCCGCTGGACCGCCCCCGAGCCACCGCCCTTCGCCGCCCCTTCGTCGGTCAGGCCGGTGAACGAAGGCGACCCCTTCATCAGCGCCGACGGCCGGCGGCTGTACTTCATCTCGACCCGTCCTGACCCGCCTGAGCGCCCGCCCGGCCGCGACGACTTCGACATCTGGCGTGTGCACCGGCAGCCCGACGGCGCCTGGGGCACGCCGCAGCGCCTGCCGGCGCCGGTGAACTCGAACGCCTCCGAACTGCTGCCGCGCGAAGACGCGCAAGGCCACTTGCTGTTCGGTTCCCATCGCCCCGGCGGCTTCGGCCAGGGCGACATCTGGCGCGCGAAGCCGCAGAGCAAGGACGGCAGCCGCTGGTCGGTCGCCAACCTCGGCGCGCCGATCAGCAGCGCGGCCAACGAGTACGAGGCCGAGCTGTCCCGCGACGGCCGCACGCTGGTGCTGGTGGTCGACCGCGGCGACCGCTCGCACCTGGTGCGCTTCACGCTCGATGCAGCGGGCCGCTGGGTCGACAAAGGCCGCGTGCCGGCGCGCCCCGACGTGTTCCAGGTCGGCCCGCTGCTGTCGCCGCGCGCCGAGCGCCTGCTGTTCGCGCAGGCCGACGGCGCGCAACCCACGCGGTCCGGCGAGCTGTTCCTGATCGACCTGGTGCCGAACGCCACCGAGGACTGGCCGCCGCGCTGCGGGTCCTGATCCGACCGTCGAACATTGGACGATCAGTCTCGTTCGATGGACTGAACGGCACCTTTCGTCGACCTGCGCGACCCACACTGGCTCCCGTGCGCTGTTGCACGCCAGACATCCACGGAGAGCCTCCATGTCCCGCATCCCCCTCGTCGACCCCGCCGCCACGACGCCCGACCGCGCCGCGCTGCTGCAGCAGATCCACCAGGCCTTCGGCGCCACGCCGGCGATGTTCCGCACCGTCGCGCAATCGCCGGCCGCGCTGCAGATGATGTGGAGCGCGTTCGGCGCGCTCGGCGGCGGCACGATCCCGGCGAAGCTGGGCGAGCAGATCGCCGTCGCGGTGGCCGATCGCAATGCCTGCGAATACTGCCTGGCCGCGCACACCGCGCTCGGGCGCAAGGCCGGCGCCAGCGCCGCCGAGATGGCCGCCGCGCAGGCCGGCGAGTCGGCCGATGCGAAGACCAACGCCGCGCTGCGCTTCGCTCTGAAGCTGGTCGAGCAGCGCGGCCAGCTGGCCGACGGCGATGTGCCGGCCTTGCGCGCCGCCGGCTTCGGCGACCCCGAGATCGTCGAGATCCTCGCGCACGTGGCGCTGAACCTGTTCACGAACTACGTCAACGTCGCCTTCGCGGTGCCGGTGGATTTCCCGGCGGTGGCGCTGCGCCGCGCGAAGGGCTGACGGACGAGCGGCGCGGCCGGTGCGGGCGCCGCGCCGCTAGCATGCGGGGCTCCGGATCACTTCACCGCCCGCATGCCCGACGCCCACCCGGCCGAATGGCCGGCCCCGCCCCCCACGGCCGCGCCGCCGGTCGCCCGCCCGTGATGACGCGCCGCGCCGCGCTGCTGCTCGCCGCGCTGTGGCCGGGCTTCGCCCGTGCGGAGGACCGCGCGCTCGAGCTGCAGCTGCAGCTGGAAGACCACGAGCGCCGCCCGCTCGCCGGCGAGGCCTTGCGCGTGGTGCTCGGCAACGGCGGCGACTGGCGTGCACCGGGCGCCGGCTATCCGCTGCGCACCGATGCGCAGGGCCGCGCCGGCTGGACCGGCACCGTGCCGCGCGAGACGCGCATCAAGCGCTGGGTCAGCAACTACGTCGACACGCTGCTGTCGCTGCCGCAACGGGTCGACTGGATCCAGGTCGGCGTCGAGCTGCCCTTCCTCGGCACGCCCTGCCTCTACACCACCGAGCTCGACTGGTTCGCCGACCGCTCGACCGGCGTGCACTCGACCGCCGGCGCGTGGTGGGCTGACGAGCGCGGCCGCTTCACGCGCGGCGCCGAGTGGGTCGAAGCCTCGCGCGGCTGGCGCCTGCCGCTGGCCGCGACGCAAGGCCTGCTCAGCACCACGCTCGGCCACGAGTTCGCGCACGCCAGCCTGATGCCGGCCGACGATGCACCGTCGCGCTGGCAGCTGAAGCTGCAGATCCGGCGCGCGGCCGCGCCGGTGCGGCGCTGAACGCGTGCGCGCCGCCGGATACCCGCTCTGCGCCGCCGTGCTGGCCACCTTGGCAGGCACCGCGCGGGCCGAACCCGGCTACTACGTGCACGCCCCGTACGACCTCGCCGGCGTGACGACGCTGGAACTGCGCCACTGGACCACGAAGGCCCGCGGACGCGGCGAGCGCGTCTGGCCCGAGCTGGCGATCGGCCACGGCCTCAACAGCCGCTGGCACACGCAGCTGCTGGCCAGCTTCGTCGGCCCGTCGAACCTGCGCACGCGGCTCGACCTGTGGCGCTGGCAGAACATCGTGCAGCTGACGCAGGGCGAGTGGCCGGTCGACGTCGCGCTGCTCGGGGCGCTGGTGCGCCCGGCCGAGCGCGCCGACGGCCACCTGCTGGAAGCGGGGCCGCTGCTGCAGGGCGACCTCGGCCGCACGCGCTGGAACCTCAACCTGCTGTTCGAGCGCCGCCTCGGCGCCGAAGAACACCGGCCGACCGAGCTGAAGGTGCAGTGGCAGCTGCGCCACCGCTGGCAGCCGGCGCTGCACGTCGGTCTCAGCGGCTTCAGCGAGCTCGGCGACTGGAACCACTGGCTGCCGCGCGACCGACAATCGCACCGGGCCGGGCCGGCGGTCTTCGGCACGCTGCCGCTGGCCGGCGGCACCACGCTGCAGCTGGACGCCGCCGTGCTGCGCGGCGCCACCTTCGGCCAGCATGGCCGCATGGTCACGCTGCGTGTGGCAGCCTCGTTCTGAACCACCGACTGGGAACCCCCCGCCATGGCCGAGCACCGCATCGAACACGACACCTTCGGCGACATCGCCGTGCCCGCGCAGCGCCTGTGGGGCGCGCAGACGCAGCGCTCGCTGCACCACTTCGCGATCTCCGAGGAGCGCATGCCGCGCGAGCTGCTGACGGCGCTGGCGCAGGTCAAGCGCTCGGCCGCGGTGGTCAACCGCGCACTCGGGCAGCTGAAGCCCGAGACCGCCGATGCGATCGTCGCCGCGGCCGACGAGGTCATCGCCGGCCAGCACTGGGACGAGTTCCCGCTGTCGGTCTGGCAGACCGGCTCGGGCACGCAGAGCAACATGAACATGAACGAGGTGCTGGCGAACCGCGCGTCGCAGCGGCTCGGCGGTGCGGTCGGCGAAGGCCGGCTCGTGCATCCGAACGACGAGGTCAACCGCGGACAGTCGTCGAACGACGTCTTCCCGACGGCGATGAACGTCGCCGCGCTGCAGGCCATCGTCGAGCGCGTGCTGCCGGCGCTAGCCGGCCTGCGCGCGACGCTGGCGGCGAAGGCGGCCGCGTTCGCCGACATCGTGAAGATCGGCCGCACGCACCTGCAGGACGCAACGCCGCTGACGCTGGGCCAGGAGATCTCCGGCTGGGTCGCGCAGCTCGACCATGCCGCAGGCCACCTGCGCGCCGCGCTGCCGCACCTGTCGGAGCTGGCGCTCGGCGGCACCGCGGTCGGCACCGGGCTCAACGCGCATCCGGAATTCGCGCGCCGCGTCGCGCAGGAGATCGCGCGCCTGACCGGCCACCCGTTCGTCACCGCGCCGAACAAGTTCGAGGCGCTGGCCGCGCACGACGCGCTGGTGTTCGCGCACGGCGCGTTCAAGACGCTGGCCGCGGCGCTGAACAAGATCGCCAACGACGTGCGCTGGCTGGCCTCCGGCCCGCGTTCGGGGCTCGGCGAGATCACCATCCCGGAGAACGAGCCCGGCTCGTCGATCATGCCCGGCAAGGTGAACCCGACGCAGTGCGAGGCGCTGACGATGCTGTGCTGCCAGGTCATCGGCAACGACACCGCCGTGGCGATGGCCGGCGCGTCCGGCAACTTCGAGCTCAACGTCTACAAGCCGGTGATCATCCACAACCTGCTGCAGAGCGCGCGGCTGCTGGCCGACGGCCTGCGCAGCTTCGACACCCACTGCGCGCAGGGCATCGAGCCGGACCGCGAGCGCATCGCCGAGCTGGTGCAGCGCTCGCTGATGCTGGTGACCGCGCTGAACCCGCACATCGGCTACGACAAGGCCGCGGCGATCGCCAAGAAGGCGCACCGCGAGGGCACGACGCTGCGCGACGCGGCGCTTGCGTCCGGCCATGTCAGCGCCGAACAATTCGACCAGTGGGTCGACGCCTCGGCCATGGCCAATACCACGCGATGACCCAACCGATGACGATGAGAACCGTGCCCCTGGACTTCGCCCCCGCGGTGCAGCCGCTGCAGCCCGCCACCGCCCACATCTGGTGTTATGCCTTCGTCGACGGCCGACTGCTGCTGCCGCAGCCGGAAGGCTCGGCCTTCGCGCCGCAGGACGGCGCACTGCTCGAGACCTGGCCGGCCTCGAGCCGCCACTACCTCGGCCGCCTCGACGGCCTGGACTGCTGGGCCGCGCGCATCGACGCGGTGCCCGAGGGCTGGCGCAGCGTGCCGCTGCGCGCGGCGATGATGGCGATGAGCGAGCCGCTGCTGCTGGTGGCCAGCCGCGCCGCGCAGGTGCTGGAATGGGAGCGCACGCACCGCTACTGCGGCGTCTGCGGCACGCCCACCGAAGGCCAGGCCAGCGAACGCGCGCGCCGCTGCCCGGCCTGCGGCCACACCGCCTACCCGCGCCTGTCGCCGGCGATGATGTGCCTCGTCACCCGCGGCCGCGAGCTGCTGCTGGCGCGGGCGGTCAATTCCGTCACCGGCTTCTACAGCGCGCTGGCCGGCTTCGTCGAGGCCGGCGAATCGCTGGAGGACTGCGTGCACCGCGAGGTCGCCGAGGAGGTCGGCCTGCAGGTGAAGAACCTGCGCTACTTCGGCAGCCAGAGCTGGCCCTTCCCGCACAGCCTGATGGTCGCCTACACCGCCGAATGGGCGGGCGGCGACATCGTGCCGCAGGCCGACGAGATCGCCGACGCGCGCTGGTTCGCGCCCGACGCGCTGCCGCCGATCCCGCCGCGCTTCTCGATCGCCGGGCACCTGATCCGGGACACCTTGGAGGCCTTGCGCTGACCTTGCGCTGACGGACAATCGCCGCGGCGGACCCCAAGGGAGAACAAGACAGGTGAGCGCCGAGCAGGATCGATTCCGGAGCTGGCTGGAAGGGCTGGGCCTCGCGCAGTACACGGCCGCGTTCGCGCAGAACGACGTCGGCTTCGATGCGCTGCCGCACCTGTCCGATGCCGACCTGAAGGAGCTCGGGCTGTCGCTGGGCCACCGGCGCCTGCTGCAGCATGCGGTCGAGCAGCTGCCACGCCGCAGCGGCGGCAGCATCGCGCCGGCCGCAGCGGCGCCCGACGGCCGCGGCGAGCGGCGCCAGATCACCGTGATGTTCTGCGACCTCGTCGGCTCCACCGAGATGTCCTCGCGGCTCGATCCGGAAGACCTGCGCAGCCTGATCCATGCCTACTACTCGTCCTGCTGCAAGCTGATCGAGGACTCCGGCGGCTTCATCGCGCGGGTGATCGGCGACGGCATCCTGGCCTACTTCGGCTACCCCGCGGCGCGCGAGGACGCGGCCGAATGCGCGGTGCGCGCGGGCCTGCGCATCGTCGAGCGGGTGGCGCAGGAGCACGTGCACGGCGTCGGCCGCATCGACGTGCGCATCGGCCTGGCCACCGGCCTGTCGGTGATCAGCGACATGGTGGGCATCGGCTTCTCCGAGCTGCACGCGGTGATGGGCCAGGCCCCCAACCTGGCCTCGCGCGTGCAGTCGCTGATGCCGCCGAACACGGTGGGCATCGCCGACGAGACGCGGCGCCTGGCCGGCGGCTTCTTCGTCTATGCCGACCACGGCCAGCACGTCGTCAAGGGCATCGAGCAGCCGGTGCAGGTGTGGCGGGTGATCGGCGAAGCGCGCGCCGGCGCGCGCTTCGACGCGCAGCACGCGCCGCACACCGATTGCATCGGCCGCGATGCCCAGCTCGATGCGCTGCAGCGCGCGTGGAGCGATATCCGCAGCAGCGGCTGCCGCATCGTCACGCTGCTCGGCGAGGCCGGCATCGGCAAGTCGCGCCTGTTGCGTGCGGCCAGCGAGCGCCTCGCCGCGCCGGGCACGCTGGCCGTCTTCATGCAGTGCTCCCCGAGCCAGGCGACGACGCCGCTGCATCCGCTGATCGACTGGCTGCGCCGCGACAGCGGCATCACGCCGCAACAGTCGGCGCCCGACAACCGCGCGCGCCTGCAGGCCTGGCTCGGCGCCGATGCCAGGCCGACCGACCTGCCGCTGGTGGCCGAGCTGCTTGCGGTGCCGCTGGACGACGGCCAGGCGCCGCCCGCGCTGCCGCCCGAGCGCAAGCGCCAGCTGACGCGCGACGTCGTGCTGCGCCACTTCGAGCGCCACCTCGCGACAGCGCCGGCGCTGCTGATCGTCGAGGACGCGCACTGGATGGACGGCGCGACCGAGGACTTCCTGGTCGCGCTGTTCAACGCGCTGCGCAGCCGCGCGCTGATGGCCATGATCACCGTGCGCCCCGGTTATCCGAGGCGCTGGCTCGATCTGCCGATGGCCAGCACCTTCACGCTCGAGCCGCTGCCGCCGGCCGAGGCACAGCGCCTGGTGCAGGCCGCCTGCCGCGGCCAGCGCCTGCCGCCGCAGGTGATGGACGAGATCCTCGCGAAGACCGACGGCGTGCCGCTGTTCATCGAGGAACTGACGGCCACCGTGCTCGAGTCCGGCCTGCTGCAGCAACAGGGCGATGCGCTGGTGATGGACCGCCCGCTGCCGGCGCTGGACATCCCGTCGACCTTGCGCGACAGCCTGATGGCGCGGCTGGACAGGCTCAGCGACATCAAGGACGTCGCGCGCGTCGCCAGCGCGATCGGCCGCGAGTTCAGCTTCGCGCTGCTGGCGCAGGTCAGCGAGAAGCCGGTGAACCGGCTGATCGCCGCGCTTGACCGCCTGGTCGAGGCGCAGCTGCTGTTCCAGAACGGCGACCCGCCCGAGGCCGACTACGTCTTCAAGCACTCGCTGGTGCAGCAGGCGGCCTACGACAGCCAGCTGCGCAGCGACCGCCAGGCGCTGCATGCGCGCATCGTGCGCGCGATCGAGGCCCACCAGCCCGAGACCGCGCGGCTCGAGCCCGGCCTGATGGCCCACCACTGCGAGCTGGCCGGCCTGACCGACCGCGAAGTCGACTACCTGCAGGCCGCCGGCGTCGCGTCGACACGCATCGTCGCGATCCCCGAGGCGCTGTCGTACTTCCGGCGCGCCGATGCCGCGCTGGAGCGGCTGGAGCCCAACGCCCGCAACGCGATGCGCCACATCGCGGTGATCCTCGGCATGATGGAAGTCGGCCGCTTCGCGATCCTGCCCAGCAAGCTGCGCGCGCTGAGCGCCCGCGCGCGCACGCTGGCGCAGCTGGACGGCGTGACCTGCGACGACGCGGTGATGGCCTCGATCCTGTTCCAGGACGCGCGCGCGCGGCTCTACTCCAGCCGCTACGCCGAGGCCTGCGAGATCTTCCGCGACATGCGGCGGCTGGGCACCGAACACGGGGCACCGGCGATCGAGCGCAAGCCGGCCTCGGCCTTCGCGATGGCGCTGTGCTGCCAGGGTCGCTTCAGCGAGATGCTGGACTTCGTCAACGAGGACGGCATCGGCTACTACAAGGCCTCGGGCAGCTTCATCGACTACATCTCCGGCCTCGGCTGGATCGCCTATGCCAGCTGCCAGACCGGCGCGATCGAGCGCGGCCTGCGCTGCGGCGACCTGTCGGTGCAGGAGGCGACGGGCGTGCAGTCGCAGATCTACCTGGCCGGCGCCCACATCTGGCGCAGCCACGCGATGATGGCCCTGCGCCGCCTCGACGATGCGGTGGCCGACGCGACGCAGTGCGTCACGCTGGCCGAGCAGCATGCGGTGCCCTACCTCGGCTGGCACGGCCTCGTCTTCCTCGCGCTGTGCCAGTGCCGCCAGGGCGACTACCCCGGCGCCAGCGCCTCGCTGCAGAAGGCGCGCGGGCTGCTGGCGCAGGTGGAGGACGGCTGCTGGTCGCTGCTGGACTACCTGCCGGCGATCGAGGCCGAGATCGCCGCGCACGCCGGCGATCCGGCACGCGCGATCGCCGCCGCCGACGAAGCCATCGCCATCGCCACGCCGATCGGCGGGCACTTCGCCGAAGCCATCGCATGGCGCGCGAAGGCGATCGGCTTGCTGCAGCACGGCGGCGACGTCGGCGCCGCCCAGGCCTGCCTGGACCGCGCGATGGCGCGCCACGACGAAGGTGATGCGCAGGCCGAGCGCGCGTTCTCGTCGCTGGTGTGGGCGCAGGCGCTGGTCACGGCCGGCCATGCCGCGCGCGCGCGGCCGTGGATCGACCAGGCGACGAGCCTCGCGAAGCGCCACGGCTTCACGCTGGCGCACTGCGAGCACGGCGCCGCTGCGCTGCTGTGACGCGCTGGTCAGTCGTGCCAGGCGGGGGCCGGCGTCGTCGCTGACAGCAGCTCCGGCTGGCGCGCCAGCAGCAGCTCGACCGCCTTGCGGCCTTCGTTGAAGCCGACCTTCAGGTTCTCGTGGTCCCAGCGGTAGTCGACCATGGTCGCGACGTCGAGCGGGATCTCGACGACACGCGGCACGCGGCCCGCACTCTTGCGCAGGTGGCTCTTGAACAGCGCGATGTCGTTCTGGCCGACCTCGGCCGCGAACTGCTGGCACAGGTTGCCCAGGCTGTCGTGCAGGTTGCGCTGCAGCCGCACCTGCTGGTAGTCGACGATGCGGCAGACCCAGATCTCGTCGAGGTCCGGGTGGTCCTCGACCAGGTTGCGGAAGCTCACCGTGTCGATCAGCGCGCCTTCGCTGTACTCGCAGCCGTCGTCGTTCGGGATCTTCACCGTCTGCTCGATGTAGGGCAGCGCCGAGCAGGCGCACAGGCTGGGCGCGCTGATCGGCAGGTAGTCGCGCCGGGGGCCGGGCTTGCCGCCGCGCAGGCGCGTGCCGCTGCGGTACTCGATCCACTTGTTGTTGAACAGCTGCAGCCGGGCCGCGTGGCCCGGCCGCTGGTCGTCGCGCAGGCGGTAGGCGTTGTGGTAGATCTCGGGCACCGCGCGGTCGTTGAGCGGCAGGCCCGCCCAGCCGTGCGCGCGGAAGTGCGCCACCATCTCGTCGAGCTCGGCGCGCGACATCTCGTCGATGCCCGGCACACCGACGAGGTCGAGCGAGCGGATGTCGATCATCTCGAGCAGCGAGCTGTCGGGGTAGTAGATGTTGCTCAGCCCGTTGATGCCCGACAGGTAGGCCATCGAGGTCATGAAGCGGCTCGCCGGGTGCAGCGCGAGCACGTTGTTCAGCAGGTGCGCGTTGCGGTCGCCGGCGCGCAACCACTTCTGCGGCGACGACAGGAACTGCAGCCAGCGCTCGCCCGCGCCGGGCAGTTCGGTGACCACGTTGAACACATCGGCCCAGGTCTGCGGACTCGTCGCGTGCTGCGCCCACGCCTGCGCGTAGGCCTCGAAGTTCGGCGCAAAGGCCTTGTTGACCGGGAAACCGTTGTACGACGCGGTGTCGCGGAAGGCATGCTCCTCGAAGAACGCATAGGTCTTCGCGGCCGGGTCCGCATCGAGGCACTGGTGGTAGTGGATGCCGACCCAGGCGCCGATGCACGACAGCGACCAGACATCGAACTGGATGCCCTGGCGGCGCAGCGCGTCGAGCGCGCCGATGTGCAGCCCGGCGGCCGGGCCGCCGCCGGCCAGGGCGATCGCGCGCTTCTTGTCGCGTTCTCCGGTCGTCGGTCTGGCCATGTCAGCCCTCCTCCAGTCGATGGACGCTGCCCCTGGCGGCACGCCGCGGCCGAGTGTATGGTCCGCAGCGCGGCCGGTGCAGCCCGGCCGTCCATCGACTGGAGGAGCGACCGGCCATGGCCTTCGAGCTGATCGACGACTGGCGCGGCCGCAAGCGCGTGCCGCCCGCTGCCGCGGCGGTGTCGCCGGGCGCCGCGAAACGACCCCAGGGCCAGGCCGCAGGCGCGGTGTCGGCTGCGGCGGTCCCGGCCGATGGCGCCGCCATCGAGTCGCAGCTGCGCGCGCTCGACCTCGACATCCTCTCGGTGCACTGCTACGAGGACGTCGGCTACCCGTGGATCCAGGTCAGCTTCGAGAACACGATCTCGCCGGCGGTGGCCCTGAAGATCGGCGACGCGCTGGCGAAGGCAGCCGGCGTCGAGACGGTGTACTTCAACAGCCTGCGGCCGCGCGCGGTGTATTTCCTGCTGGCATACGCCTTCGACGAACCGCGCGAGCTCGACGCGTCGCGCTACGGCGAGACCTTGCGCGAGATCAGGCGGGCCTGGGGCCGATCCGCAGGCTGACCGTGTCGAACTCCGGGTTCGCCTGCGAGCTCGGCAGGTCGCCCATGCGGGCGCGGAACAGCAGCTCGTCGGTCACCCGGAGGCGGCGGCTCATCTCGCGCGCGATGTTCATCTGGACCAGCGCGAACTGCTCCAGGTCTTTCTCGTACAGGCGCATCAGGTGCGCGGGGGTCAGCTCGATCGCCGTGCAGTCGAACACGGCGCGCACGCTGGCACTGCGCGGGAACAGGTCGAGCAGTGCCATCTCGCCGATGCAGTCGCCGGCACCGAGCTCGCGCAGCAGCAACTCGCGCCCTTCCCACTGCTTCAGGATCGAGACCCGGCCCGACTCGAGCACGTACATCGACTGCGCGGGCTCGCCTTCGCGGAAGAAATAGGCCCCGGCCGCCACGTGCACCGACGGCGCCGGCTCCAGCAGGTAGGCCAGCGCGTCCTCGCGGATCGCGCCGAAGATCGGCATCTGCTGCAGCAGCTCGATGCGCACGGTGTGCATGTCGGCCCCTCGAGAGTGGCGAACCGGAAGCGGCGAACCCAGCATAGCCGCCCGACACGGCGCGCGCTAGAGTCGGCGAAAACGGTTACCGAGGAGACTTTCATGGCGATCACAAGCACCAGCGCCGCCCGCAAGGACGATCTCCTGGCCCCGGTCAAGACGCTGGTGCAGGCCAAGCTGCCGGCCGAGCAGCGCGAGACGCTCGCCGCCTTCGTCGACCAGTACTTCGGCCAGGTCGACCCCGAGGACCTCGCCGAGCGCGACACCGGCGACCTGTACGGCGCGGCGCTGTCGCACTGGCATTTCGCGCGCAAGCGCGAGCCCGGCCGCGCGAAGGTGCGCGCCTTCAACCCGACGATCTCCGAGCACGGCTGGCAGTCGACGCACACGATCATCGAGATCGTCAACGACGACATGCCCTTCCTCGTCGATTCGGTGACGATGGAGGTCAATCGCGACGGGCTGACCCTGCACCTGATCGTGCACCCGATCCTCGACGTGCAGCGCGACGCCAACGGCGTGCTGCAGGGCCTGGGTGGCGGCACGCGCGAATCCTTCATGCATGTCGAGGTCGACCGCGTGCCCGAGCCGCAGCGGCTGGAGACGCTGGTGGCCGACATCGAGCGCGTGCTGGGCGACGTCCGCGCCGCCGTCACCGACTGGCAGGCGATGCGCGACCGCGTGACGGCGCTGGTGCAGCAGATCGACGTCAGCCCGCCACCGCTGCCGCGCGACGAGGTCAGCGAGGGCCAGGCCTTCCTGCGCTGGCTGGCCGACAACCACTTCACCTTCCTCGGCTGCCGCAGCCACACGCTGGGACTGCACGACGGCCAGGACGTCGTCGGCGTCGTCGCCGGCTCGGGCCTCGGCATCCTGCGCGACGAGGCGGCGCTGGACGTCGTGCCCACCTACACCGCGCTGCCGCCCGAGGTGCGCGCCTTCGCGCGCCGGCCCGAGCTGCTGGTGGTCACCAAGTCGACCGCGCGCTCCACCGTGCACCGGCCGGGCTACCTCGACTACATCGCCGTCAAGCGCTTCGGTGCCGACGGCGAGGTGGTCGGCGAGGACCGCTTCCTCGGCGTCTTCACCTCGACGGCCTACAGCGCGAGCCCGGTGGACATCCCGCTGCTGCGCCGCAAGGTCGGCGAGATCGTCGAGCGGGCGGGCCTGACCGCGGGCAGCCACGCCGGCAAGGCGCTGCTGAACATCCTCAACACCTACCCGCGCGACGAGCTGTTCCAGACGCCGACCGACGAGCTGCTGCACATCGCGATGGGCATCCTGCACCTCGGCGACCGGCAGCGCTTCCGCGTCTTCGTTCGCCGCGATCCGTTCGAGCGCTTCCTGTCCTGCATGATCTACGCGCCGCGCGAGAACTACACCACCGAGCTGCGCCAGAAGTGGCAATCGATCCTGGTGCAGGCCTTCAACGGCCTGGGCTCGGAGTTCAACGTCGCGCTCAGCGAATCGGTGCTCGGGCGCATCCACATCACGGTGCGCACACAGCCCGGGCACATCCCGGCCTTCGACGTGCGCGAGATCGAGCAGCGCCTCGTCGCCGCCGCCCGGCGCTGGGAAGACGACCTGAAGACCGCGCTGCTCGAATCGGCGGGCGAAGCGCGCGGCGTCGCGCTGCTGCGCCAGTACGGCGCCGCCTTCCCGGCGGGCTACCGCGAGGATTTCAGCGCCCGCGCCGCCGTGCCGGACATCGAGATGATGGCCCGCCTGACCGATGCCGAGCCGGTGGCGATGAGCCTGTACCGCCCGCTCGAGGCCGCACCGGGCACGCTGCGCTTCAAGCTCTTGCGCCTCGGCGAGCCGCTGACCCTGTCGGCCAGCCTGCCGATGCTCGAGCACATGGGCATGAAGGTGCTCGACGAGCACCCGTACCACGTCGCGCCCAAGGATGCCGCGCCGGTGTGGATCCACGACTTCGGGCTGCGCGCCGAAGCCGGCGGCGAGGTCGAGGTCGACGATCTGCATGCCGTCTTCGAGGAGGCCTTCGCCGCGGTGCTGCGCGGCGAGGTCGAGAACGACGACTTCAACCGCCTCGTCGTCGCCGCGCAGCTGCCGGCCTACGAGATCGTCGTGCTGCGCGCGTATGCGCGCTACATGCGGCAGATCGGCTTCGCGCTGTCGCAGGCCTTCGTCGAGCAGACGCTGGTCGCCCATGCCGGCATCGCGCGCGAGCTGCTGGCGCTGTTCAAGGCGCGCTTCGATCCGGCCGGCGGCGCCGAGAACGACGCCCGCGCGAAGGCCCACCAGCAGGCGATCGAGAAGGCGCTCGAGCAGGTGGCGAACCTGTCCGAAGACCGCGTGCTGCGCCAGCTGCTCGGGCTGATGCTCGCGACCACCCGCACCAACTGCTGGCGCCGCAACAGCGCCGGCCAGCGCCGCGGCTTCCTGTCCTTCAAGTTCGATTCGTCGAAGGTGCCCGGGCTGCCGGCGCCCAAGCCGATGTTCGAGATCTTCGTCTACTCGACGCGCTTCGAGGGCGTGCACCTGCGCGGCGGCAAGGTCGCGCGCGGCGGGCTGCGCTGGTCGGATAGGCCGGAAGACTTCCGCACCGAGGTGCTGGGCCTGGTGAAGGCGCAGATGGTCAAGAACACCGTCATCGTGCCGGTGGGCTCCAAGGGCGGCTTCGTGCTGAAGAAGGCGCCGCCGCCGAGCGACCGCGACGCGTACATGAAGGAAGGCATCGCCTGCTACCAGGACTACCTGCGCGGCCTGCTCGACGTCACCGACAACCTCGTCGGCGGCAAGATCGTGCCGCCGCCCGACGTGCGCCGCCACGATCCGGACGACCCCTACCTCGTCGTCGCCGCCGACAAGGGCACCGCCACCTTCAGCGACTACGCCAACGCGATCAGCAAGGAGTACGGCCACTGGCTCGGCGATGCCTTCGCCTCCGGCGGCTCGATCGGCTACGACCACAAGGCGATGGGCATCACCGCGCGCGGCGCGTGGGAATCGGTCAAGCGCCACTTCCGCGAGATGGGCGTGGACACGCAGTCGCAGGACTTCACCGTCGTCGGCATCGGCGACATGTCGGGCGACGTGTTCGGCAACGGCATGCTGCTGTCGCCGCACATCCGGCTGGTCGCCGCCTTCGACCACCGCCATGTGTTCCTCGACCCGAACCCGAACGCCGCGATCGGCTTCGCCGAGCGCCAGCGCCTGTTCACCTTGCCGCGCTCGTCGTGGGCCGACTACGACGCCAAGCTGATCTCGCCCGGCGGCGGCGTGTTCGCGCGCAGCGCGAAGTCGATCGCGATAACGCCCGAAGTACGTGCCGTGCTCGGCCTCGCTGCGGACACCGAATCGATGACGCCGACCGAGCTGGTCAACGCGATCCTGAAGGCGCCGGTCGACCTGCTCTACAACGGCGGCATCGGCACCTACGTGAAGGCCGAGAGCGAGACGCATGCGCAGGTCGGCGACCGCGCCAACGACGCGCTGCGCGTCAACGGCCACGAGCTGCGCTGCAAGGTGGTCGCCGAAGGCGGCAACCTCGGCTGCACGCAGCTCGGCCGCATCGAGGCCGCGATGGCCGGCGTGCGCATCAACACCGACGCGATCGACAACTCCGCCGGCGTCGACACCTCGGACCACGAGGTCAACATCAAGATCCTGCTCGGGCTGCCGGTCGCCGACGGCGAGCTCACCGAGAAGCAGCGCAATGCGCTGCTGCCGGAGATGACCGACGAGGTCGCTGCGCTGGTGCTGCGCGACAACGTCTTCCAGACGCAGGTGCTGTCGGTCACCGGCCACATCGCGCCGCAGCTGCTCGACGCGCAGGCGCGCTTCATGCAGTTCCTCGAGAAGGCCGGCCGGCTGAACCGCGCGATCGAGTACCTGCCCGACGACGACGCGATCGCCGAGCGCCGCGCCGCGGGACTGGGGCTGACCTCGCCCGAGCGCGCGGTGCTGCTGGCCTACAGCAAGATGTGGCTGTACGACGAGCTGGTGGCCTCGCCGCTGCCCGACGATCCGTGGGTGGCCACGGCCCTCGAGCGCTATTTCCCGCAGCGGCTGAAGAACGGCTTCGCGCACTGGATGCCGCGCCATCCGCTCAAGCGCGAGATCATCGCCACGCACGTCATCAACAGCATGCTCAACCGCGTCGGCAGCACCTTCGTGCACCGGCTCGGCGAAACCACCGGCGCGCGGCCCTTCGAGATCGTGCGTGCCTACCTGATCAGCCGCGAGATCTTCGGCATCGTCGGCCTGTGGGTGGCGATCGAGGCGCTGGACAACAAGGTGGCCGACGCGGTGCAGTCGCACATGCTGATCGACCTGTCGCGCCAGCTCGAGCGCGGCACCAAGTGGTTCCTGCGCTCGAAGCGGCTTGGCGAGGACATGGCGGCGACGATCGGCCACTTCACGCCCGGCGTCGAAGGCATCCGCGCGCGGCTGCCGCAGCTGCTGGAGGCCGACGAGCGCGCGCGCGTCGACAAGGCGATCGCGAACTACGTCGACCAGGGCGTGCCGCGCGAGCTGGCCGAGCGCGTCGTCAACTTCGCGGCGCTGTTCTCGACCTTGGACATCGCCGAAGTCGCCGGCAACGCCAAGCGGCCGGTGGAGCCGGTGGCCGCGGTCTACTTCGACATCACCGCGCGGCTGGGCATCTCGTGGCTGCGCGACCGCATCGCCGCGCTGCCCGGCGACCAGCACTGGCAGATGCTGGCCAAGGGCGCGATGCTCGACGACCTGCAGAGCCTGCAGCGCGGCATCACCGGCGCGGTGCTTGGCGGCGGAGCGGGTGATGCGGAGCCCGCGGCATTGGTCGGCCACTGGGTCGCCGACAACCAGCGTGCGCTGGAACGCGCCTCGCAGCTGATGACCGAGCTGCGCGCCGCCCCGGCGCCGGATGCGGCCATGCTGTCGGTGGCGCTGCGGGAGCTGCGGGCGCTGGGCTGATCAGGCGGCCCGGCGGACGGGGCGCCGGGCCAGGACCCGCGTCACGCGAAGAGGCGCTGCGCGAGCGCCTCGTCCAGGCCCTCCACGCCCTCGAGCTGCACGCCGAAGCGCTTCGCGAGCACCTCGCGCAGCGCGTCGGCGCTGTCCAGTTCCTGCGACTCGACGCGGCCGTCGAGCCCGTAGAAGGTGAGTTGCCGGTCGCGCAGCGCCAGCCGCCCGTCGGGCAGCGCGCGGGCGGCGACCAGCGTGCTGCGAAACATCGACTGCGGGTGCTGGCACAGGTAGAAGCAGGCCATCTCGTAGTCGACGCGCAGCTGCGGCTGCTGGTCGAAGCGGTAGAGGTCGCGCCATTCGCCATGCACTTCGACCTGGGCCGTGTACAGGCCATCGGCGTGGTTCAGGCGCGCCGGGCCGTGCGGCGTGGTCTGCGGCGAGCGGCGGTCGAGCCGCAGCGGCGCGGTCAGCGTGTGGCCGCCGAAGCCGACATCGGCCAGGTAGCGGGTGACGCCGATGGTCACCAGCAGCAGCATGTGGGTGCGCGGCCGCGGCGTGTCGTCGGGCGCGTTCCAGCGCACCCGTGCGGCGAGCTCCAGCACGGTGAAGCCCAACGCGCGCAGCGCGGCGGCAAGCAGCAGGTTGTGCTCGAAGCAGAAGCCGCCGCGGCGCTGGTGCACCAGCTTGCGTTCGAGCGACGGCACGTCGAGCGCCAGCGGCCGGCCGAGCCAGGGATCGAGGTTCTCGAAGGGAATGGCCTGGGCGTGCGCGCGTTGCACGGCGGCGAGCACGGCCAGGGTGTTGCTGCGTTCGCCGGCGTAGCCGATGCGGTGCAGGTAGTGGTCGAGGGACAAGTCGGACATGGCCACCATCATCGCATCGCGACCGGCGCCGTCCCCCCACGAAGTGGGGATGGAGGGGGCCGGTTCAGCGCATCGCGAGCGGGCGTTTCTGTTTCGGCGGCGGAAAGTGGCGGTCGAGCGCCGCCAGCACGTCGGCCGGCAGCGTCGTGCCGGCGGCGGCGAGGTTGTCCTGCAGGTGCTGGCGGTTCACCGCCTTCGGGATGCCGACGACGCCCGGCTGCGCCTGCACCCAGGCCAGGGCCAGCTGCGCGGCCGACAGCCCGAGCGGCGCGCCGAGCGCGGCCAGCGCATCGGCGCGCGCGAGCGCGCCTTCGTCGATCGGGCTGTAGGCCATCAGCGGCAGGCCCCGCGCGCGCTGCCACGGCAGCAGCGCCGCCTCGGGGCCGCGTTCGCTCAGCGAGTAGTAGACCTGGTTGACCGCGCACGGCGCGCCGGACGGCCCGGTCACGGCGGCCAGCTCCTCGAGGTCGTCGACGTCGAGGTTGCTGACGCCCCAGTGCAGCAGGTGTCCCTCGGCCACCAGCGCCTGCATCGCCTCGGCGGTCTCGGCCAGCGGATGCGACCCGCGCCAGTGCAGCAGGTACAGGTCGATGCGCTCGAGCTGCAGCCGCTGCAGGCTGCGCGCGCAGGCCGCCGGCACGCCGCGACGGCTGGCGTTGTGCGGATAGACCTTGCTGACGACGAAGAGCTGGTCGCGGCTGACGTCGCCCGCGCGCAGCGCATCGGCGATGGCCTGCCCGAGCACCGTCTCGGCACCGCCTTCGCCGTACATCTCGGCGGTGTCGAAGAGCCGGTAGCCGAGCGCGATCGCGTCGCGGATCGCGGCGATCTCGGCGCGCCGGCGGCCCGCCGATTCCCCGTAGCGCCAGGTGCCGAGCCCGAAGGCGGGCATCCGGGCACCACCGGGCAGTTCGAGGGTCTTCATCGCGGCCTCCGCTGCAGCTGCTGACAGGGCAGTTTGGCATGCGGACGGCAGCGCGCGCCGGCCTGGGCGACACTGTCGGCCGATGCAGCACGAACTCCCCTCGACGCTGAAGGTCGCGACCATCTGGATGCTGGTCGGCCTGGCCGTCTTCCTCGGCGTGCAGGCCTGGCAGCGCGAGGCGCGCGCCAGCCGCTTCACCGCCAACGACGGCGTGATCGAGATCCGCCGCGCCGACGACGGCCACTACCACTGGCCGGGCGAGATCAACGGCCGGCGCGTCGTCTTCCTGATCGACACAGGCGCCACCGGCACGGCGATCTCGACCGCGCTGGCCGCCGAGCTCGGGCTGCCGGTGGAACGCGAGGTCACGTCGATGACCGCCAACGGCCCGGCGCGCGGGCAGGAAGTGCGGGCCGACGTGAAGCTCCAGGGCGGCGTGCTGGCCGAGCGCCTGCGCATCACCGCGCTGCCCGGGCTCGGCATGCAGCCGCTGCTGGGCATGAACGTGCTCGGCCAGTTGCGCTGGCAGCAGCGCGACGGCGTGCTGCGCATCGAGGGCGGCGCGCCGGGCGCGCCGCGCTCCTGAACGCCGTCAGGCGCGCAGCTCGTCGACGCTGCGGCCGGCCGCCAGCGCCGCCTTGAACCAGCCGGGCCGCGGGCCGCGGCCCGACCAATGGTTGCCGGCGCCGTCGCTGAAGCCGCGGCGCCCCTTGGCCTTCTTCTTCGGCGCGGCCGTGGCGCCGACCCGGGCCTGGGGGCCCGGCTTGCCGCGTAGGCTGCGGCCGAAGCCGAGCTCCTCGGCACTGATCGCGTACAGCGCGATCGCCTGCTTGATGCGTTCTACGACGCTCGATTTCTCCCTGGCCTTCAGCGCCTCCGCTTCGCGTTGCAGCGACTCGATGCGCTTTCGGATATCAGCCAGTGATGACGATGCCAACTGGGGCTCCGGTGGGTGAGGACAGGCCGGGAGCATAAGCGAGCCGCCCGCCGCCCGTATTCCGGCGCCTGTCGCTGATGCAAGATCGGCCCATGGGCACCCCGTTCGAAGATTCGTCGTCGCCGGCAGCGCTGCCGGCCATCACCCAGCGCCGGCTGATCGGCACGCGGCAGCTGTCGCCGGTCGAGCTGCTCGAGGCCTGCATCGCGCGCATCGAGGCCTTCGAGCCGGCGGTCAACGCGCTGTGCGCCACCGACTTCCAGCGCGCCCGCGAGGCCGCCCGTGCCGCCGAGGCCGCGCTGATGCGCAACGAGCCGCTGGGCCCGCTGCACGGCCTGCCCGTCGGCATCAAGGACCTCGAGGACACCGCCGGCCTGCGCACCACCTACGGCAACATCGCGTTCCGCAACCATGTGCCGGCGGCCGACGCGCTGATCGTCGAGCGCCTGAAGGCGGCCGGCGCGATCGTGCTGGCGAAGACCAATACGCCGGACGGCGGCGCCGGCGCGAACACGCGCAACGCCGTCTGGGGCGCCACCGGCAATCCCTTCGACCCGAGGCTCAATGCCGGCGGCTCGTCCGGCGGCTCGGCGGTCGCGCTGGCGCTGGACTACCTGCCGCTGGCCACCGGCTCGGACCTCGGCGGCTCGCTGCGCATCCCGGCGGCGCTGTGCGGCGTCGTCGGCTTCCGGCCGTCGCCCGGGCTGGTGCCGAACGAGACCCGCGCGGTGGCCTTCAGCCCGCTGTCGATCACCGGGCCGATGGCGCGCTCGGTCGGCGACCTCGAGCTGATGCTGCAGGCGATCAGCGGCGCCGATGCGCGCGACCCGTGGTCGCACGGGCCGCGCTTCGAGCCGCAGCCGATGCCGGACCTGTCGCGCCTGTCGATCGGCTACACCGAGGACTTCGGCGGCTGCGCGGTGGACGAGGACATCCGCCGCAGCTTCCGCGACCGCATCGATGCGCTGGCCAACCGGGTCGGCCGGCTCGAGCCGGTGGACTTCCCGTACGGCGACGCCGACCGCGCCTTCGACGTGCTGCGCGCCGAGAGCTACCTGGCGAACCACCTCGACGCGTGGCGCGAGCGGCCGCAGACCCTATCGCCCAATGTACGCGCCAACATGGCGCTCGCCGCGCAGTTCACGCTGGCCGACGGCGCCGCCGCCGGCGCCGAGCAGGCACGGCTCGCGCGCGCGCTCGCCGCGCTGCTGCAGCGCCACCACCTGATCCTCGCGCCGGTGACGCCGGTGTCGCCCTTCCCCTGGTCGACCTGGTACGCCGAGCAAGTGCAGGGCCGGCCGATGCGCAACTACTACCACTGGCTGGCGCTGACCTATGTGATCACCTTGACCGCGCACCCGGCGCTCGCGCTGCCCTGCGGCCGCGACCAAAGCGGCCTGCCCTTCGGCCTGCAGCTGATCGGCCGGCTGCACGGCGATGCGCCGCTGCTGGCCGCCGCCCGCGCGCTGGAGGCGCTGTTCGCCGACGACCCCACGCTGGCGCGCCCGCGCCCCGATGTCGCCGCGCTGCGCACGCCGCAGCCGGCGCTGAAGTCCATCGTCACCGACCCGCCGACATGACGTCTCCCGACTCCTTCGACGTGGCCATCGTCGGCGCCGGCATCGCCGGCGCGTCGCTGGCCTGGCACCTCGCGCCGCATGCCCGCGTGCTGCTGCTCGAACGGGAATCGCAGCCCGGCTACCACACCACCGGCCGCAGCGCGGCGATGTTCATGGAGAGCTACGGCCCGCCGCAGGGCCGGGCGCTGACGCGCGCGAGCCGCGCCTTCTACACCGCGCCACGGCCCGGCTTCGCCGAGGGGCCGCTGCTGGCGCCGCGCGGCGCACTCTACGTCGGCTGGGCCGGCGACGAAGCGCGCCTCGACGAGGTCGAGGCCGGCTTGCGCGCCACCGGCAGCGTGATCGAGCGCATCGACGCCGCCGTCGCGCTCGCGCTGTGCCCGGTGCTGCGGCCCGAGGGCCTGCTCGGCGGTCTGTGGGAAGCCGACGCGATGGACATCGACGTGCACGCGCTGCACCAGGGCTTCCTGCGCGGGGCGCGCCATCCGCCGAGCGGCCCGGGCGCGACGCTGCGCTGCGATGCGGGGCTGGTGCAGGCCGAGCGCGCCGGCGGGCATTGGACGCTCACTTTGCAGGATGGCAGGCACGTCACCGCGCGCACGCTTGTGAACGCCGCCGGCGCCTGGGCCGACCCGGTAGCGCAGCTCGCCGGCGCCCGGCCGCTCGGGCTGCAGCCCAAGCGCCGCAGCGCATTCGCCTTCGCCGCGCCAGAGGGCCTCGACGTGCGGCGCTGGCCGACGGTCGACCGCGTCGACGACAGCTGGTACTTCAAGCCCGATGCCGGCCGACTGCTCGGCAGCCCGGCCAACGTCGACCCGGTGCCGCCGCACGACGTGCAGCCCGAGGAGCTGGACATCGCCACCGGCATCCACCGCATCGAGCAGGACACGACGCTGCGGATCCGGCGTCCGCAGCGCAGCTGGGCCGGCCTGCGCACCTTCGCGCCGGACGGCGAGCTGGTCATCGGCTGGGACGGCATCGTCGACGGCTTCTTCTGGCTCGCCGGCCAGGGCGGCGTCGGCATCCAGACCGCGTGGGCCGCCGGCGCGCTGGCCGCGGCCCTGTGGCGCGGCGTGCCGCTGCCGCCGCCACTGCAGGCGCAGCGCGTCGAGCCGGACCGCCTGTCGCCGCGCCGCTTCGGCTGAGCCGTCGGGGCAAACCCGCACTTGACCCGGCACCAAGGTGCCGGCTTTATCCTGCGGACAGCTTCCCAATTCCTGCGCCGGCCGATGTCCGACCCCCTGCCCGTTCCCGCTGCGCTGACCACCGCGCGCCTGTGCACCGCCGCCGGCGTGACGCGTGGCCTGCTGCGCCTGTACGAAGAAGAAGGCCTGCTGCCGCCGCCGCGGCGCAGCGACAGCGGCTACCGCCACTACCCGCCGGACACGGTCGATCGCCTGCAGGCGATCCGGCTGCTGAAGGACCTGGGCCTGACGCTGCGCGAGATCGCGCTGGTGCTCGCGGTGCACGACGGGGGTCCGATCGACGCCGTGTCGCTGCAGTCGATGGCGCGCACGCAGCTCGCGCAGGTCGATGCCCGGCTCGCGCGGCTGCAACTGCTGCGCGCCGTGCTCGTCGATGCGGCCGAGGGCCGCATGGACCGCATCACCGATCCCGAGTGCCGCTTCCTGATCGACTTCCTCGCCGCGGGCACCGCCGCCCCGGCGGCGACCGCACCGGCACAGGCCGCCGCATGAAGCGCCGCCACGTCCTGCTGGGCACGCTGGGCGCCGCTGGCGCGCTGGCGATCGGCTGGTCGCTGCTGCCGGTGCGCCAGCGGCTGCTCACGTCGACGCCGCTGCCGACCACGCCCGACCGCCCGGCCCTGAACGGCTGGCTCAAGATCGGCCGCGACGACCGCGTGACGGTGATGATGGCCAAGAGCGAGATGGGCCAGGGCATCCACACCGCGCTGGCGATGCTGGTGGCCGAGGAGCTCGACGCCGACTGGGCCACCGTGGGCATCGAGATGGCGCCGGTCGATGCGATCTACAACAACCTCGCCACCGTCGTCGACGCGCTGCCCTTCCATCCCGATGACCAGGGCCGGATCAAGCGGCTCGCCGGTTGGCTGACCGCGAAGTCGATGCGCGAGATCGGCGTGATGGTCACCGGCGGCTCGTCGAGCGTGAAGGACCTGTGGGGGCCGATGCGCGAGGCCGGTGCGTCGGCCCGCGGGATGCTGGTGGGCGCCGCCGCGGCGGCCTGGGGCGTGCCCGCGGCCGAGATCGACGTGCGCGCCGGCGTCCTCCGCCATGGCGGCAGCGGCCGCTCGTCGCGCTTCGGCGCCTTTGCCGAGCGGGCGGCGCAGCAGCCGCTGCCGGGCGCGCCGGCGCTGAAGGACCCGGCGCGCTTCACGCTGATCGGCAGGCCGCAGCGGCGGCTGGAGAACGCCGCCAAGCTCGACGGCAGCGCACGCTTCGGCATCGACCAGCGGCCGCCGGGCCTGCTGTACGCCAGCGTGCGCATGTGCCCGACGCTCGGCGGCAGCGCCATCGGCTTCAAGGACGACGCGGCGCGCCAGCTGCCCGGCTTCAAACACGCGCTGCGCGTGCCGGGCCAACGCGGCGGCACCGGCGGTGTCGCGGTGATCGCCGATTCGCCCTGGCATGCGATGCAGGCCGTGAAGGCGCTCGACGTGCAATGGGACGCGGGCCCCGCGGCGTCGCTGTCGAGCGCGGCGATGATGCAGCAGCTGGCCGACGCGCTGACGTCCGAAGCGAGCGGCAGCGTGTACTTCAGCCAGGGTGACGCCGCTGCCGCGCTGCAGTCGGCCGCCAGGACCATCGAGGCCGAATACCGCGCACCACCGCTCGCGCACTCGACGATGGAACCGCAGAACTGCACCGTGCTGCTGCGCAACGACGGCAGCGCGACGGTGTGGGCGCCGACGCAGGTGCCGGACTTCGCGCTCGCCGCGGCGGCCGAGGCGTTGCAGATCCCGGCCGAGCGCATCCGGCTCGAGATCCCGCTGCTCGGCGGCGGCTTCGGCCGCCGGCTGGAGGTCGACTTCATCGCCCAGGCAGCGGCGATCGCGCGCGCCTTGCCCGACCAGCCGGTGCAGACATTCTGGTCGCGCGAAGAGGACATGACGCACGACTTCTACCGGCCGCCGGCGGTCGCGCGCTACCGCGCCGGCTTCGATGCGCAGGGCCGCCTCGTCGGCCTCAGTGCACGATCGGCCGCGCCGTCGATCGTGCACCAGGTGGTCGAGCGTCAGTTCGGCCTGCCCGGCGCGGGGCCGGACAAGACCACCGCCGAGGGCGCCTTCGACCAGCCCTACGAATGGCCGGCCGCGCGAATCGCGCACGCCATCGTCGAGCTGCCGATGCCGGTGGGCATGTGGCGTTCGGTGGGCCATTCGCACAACGCATTCTTCAAGGAGAGCTTCGTCGACGAGATGGCCGCGGCCGCCAAGCAGGACCCGCTGGCCTTCCGCGTCGCGCTGCTGCAGCGGCACCCGCGGCACCGCGCGGTGCTCGAACGCGCCGCGACCTTGGCGGGCTGGGGCACGCCGCTCGAGGCCTTGCCGGACGGCACGAGGCGCGCGCGCGGCCTGGCGCTGCACGAATCCTTCGGCTCGGTGGTGGCGCAGGTGGCCGAGGTATCCGTCGGCACCGACAAGGCGATCCGCGTGCACCGCATCGTCGCGGTGATCGACTGCGGCTTCCCGGTCAACCCGAACGGCATCCGTCAGCAGCTGGAGAGCGCGATCGTCTTCGGCCTGTCGGCCGCGCTGCACGGCGAGATCACGCTCGACAAGGGCCAGGTGCAGCAGACCAACTTCCACCAGCAGCCGATGCTGCGCTACGACGAATGCCCGGTGATCGAGACCGACATCATCGCCAGCACCGCGCACCCCGAAGGCGTTGGCGAGCCCGGCACGCCGCCGGTGGCGCCGGCGGTGGCCAACGCGCTGTTCGCGCTGACCGGGCAGCGGCTGCGCAGCCTGCCGCTGAAGCTCGCCTGAACACCCTAACGGCTTAAAGACATGACATCGCTGACCATCAACGGCCAACCCGTCACCGCGAAGGCGGAAGGCGACACTCCGCTGCTGTGGGTGCTGCGCGGCGAGCTGCAGCTCACCGGCACCAAGTTCGGCTGCGGCATGGCGCTGTGCGGCGCCTGCACCGTGCACCTCGACGGGGTGCCGATCCGCAGCTGCTCGACGCCGCTGGCGGCCTGCGCCGGCAAGGCGGTGACCACGATCGAGGGCGTGCAGGGCCCGGAGATCGCCGCGCTGCGCCGCGCCTGGACCGAGCTCGACGTCGTGCAGTGCGGCTACTGCCAGAGCGGCCAGCTGATGAGCGCGTGTGCGCTGCTGAAGTCGACGCCGAAGCCCGACGACGCGCAGATCGCGCAGGCGATGAGCGGCAACCTGTGCCGCTGCGGCACCTATCCCCGGATCAGAGCGGCCATCAAGCAGGCGGCGGGCTGATCGGCTGGGGCGGCTCGGGCGGCTGCATGTCGTGGTCGCGCAGCATCACCGGGTGGCGCGCACCGTTGGCCACGCGGCGCCGCACCGCGGCCTCGATCTCGGCGGCATGGGCCGTGTAGGTCGCAATCGGATCGTCGTCGCTGTGGGTCGGCCGGTAGCGGTAGTGCAGCGTCTGCCTGCCGATGCTGGCGCCGATCGCCACGCCGTCGATCTCGACCCAGAAGCGCACCGTGCCGGAGGGCTGGTCGTAGATGGGATCCGGGGACATGGGCTGGCTCGAGTCGTTCTGGTGGAGGTTCGATGGTGACCGGCAGGCCCGGCGGCGTCCGTGCGCTCGCGCACGGACAAGTCGGCGGTACTGGAGGACAAGGCGGGATCATCCACCCCTGCTGCGCCCCGCTCCCCCAATGCCTGCCTTCGCCACCCTCCCCCCGGCGCAGACCGCCGCTGCGCGGCGCTCAGGCCCGCGGCTCGCCGTCCCGGTTGACGGTGACGGTCGACCCCTGCGGCGGGGCGGTCATCTGCACGCGGTGCTCCTGGCCCCGGAAGCGGTAGGTCACCTCCCAGTGGTCGGGCTGCTGGCTGACCGCCGCGTCGTCGCAGCGCTGGAAGTCGCGGAACGAGCCGGGCCGGCCGTTGTCGTCGCGGCCGACGCGGGCTCCGATCGCACCGCCGGCGACGGCGCCGCCGACCGTGGCGATCTGCTTGCCGCTGCCGCCGCCGACCTGGTGGCCGAGGATGCCGCCGATCACCGCGCCGGCGATCGCCGCCGGCACGTTGCTGCGGCTTTGCTCGGGCAGCTGTTCGCGTTCGGCCCAGCAGCGGGTCTCCGGCGGGCCCATCACCGCGCGCACCGAGATCACGTCGGCCTGGTACAGCCGTTCGCCGCCGCGCCGGCGGAAGTCGCGATCGATGCGCGGCGAGGGCGCGTAGCGCTCGTCGTCGACGCGCTGCTGCATGCGCACCGCGCGCACCGAGGAGATGCGGTCGTCCAGCCCCATCGCGGCCAGCGACGGGTAGTTGCCCCGGCGCAGCACCACGCAGCGGCCGCCGAAGTCGGCGTCCTCGCAGACCTCCCAGCGGTTGCTGGTGACCACCGCCGAGGACGCGCGGTCGTTGAAGCGGCGCTCGAAGTTGCGCACCTGCTCCTGCGTGGTGAACGAGCGGCCTTCGTAGCCCTCGCTCTCATAGAACGTGACCTGCGCCGCGACCTGCGCGGTGGCCGTCAGGGCGACCAGCGCCAGGACGATTGTCGAGCGGACCTTCATGGTGTTCTCCGGTGGGCTGTGAAGTGCACCGAAGCCGATCGGCAACCGCGGTGTTCGTGGGACTGTCCGAGTCTGGAAAGCCCGGCCGGGCGCGGCCATCGGAGGTCGGCGCGAGCCGGCGTAGTCGTTGTCCTAGGACTGCCATGGTCTCGAGCCTGCTGACGGTGCTGCAGCGCCGCCCGGTCACCGTGCCCGTGGCGGTCGCGGCGGCGGTGCTGCTGCTGTTCCAGTTCGCCGGCGGGGGCTCGTACAGCCTGGCGGCGCTGAGCGCGGCCAGCCTGATCGCGCTGGTGCTGTTCCTGCGGCAGACCGCCGCGCTCACGCGGCGGGAGCACGAGGCGCAGCAGCAGATGGCGTCGGCGAACGACCGGCTGCAGCTCGAGGTGCTGCAGCGCACCGCGCAGCTGACCGACCTGACGCACCACCTGCAGACGGCGCGCGAGGACGAGCGCAACCGCCTGGCGCGCGAGCTGCACGACGAGCTCGGCTCGCTGCTCACCTCGGCGCGGCTCGATGCAGCCCGCATCAAGTCGCGGCTGGGCGGCGCCGCGCCCGAGGCCCAGGAGCGCCTCGCCCACCTGGTCGAAACGCTCAACAGCATCGCCGCGATGAAGGCCCGCATCATCGAGAACCTGCGCCCCTCGGCGCTGACGATGCTGGGGCTGCCGACGACGCTGGAGATCCTGTGCCGCGAGTTCGCCGACGCCTCGGGCATCGACGTGCACCGCACGATCGAGCCGCTGCGCCTGCGGCCGAATGCCGAGCTGGTGGTCTACCGGCTGGTGCAGGAGGCCCTGACCAACATCAGCAAGTACGCGCAAGCCCGCAACGTGTGGATCAGCCTGGCGCTGCACGAGGGCGCCGTCCTGGCCTCGGTGCGCGACGACGGCATCGGCTTCGACACGCACACCGCCACGCGCGCCGCCTATGGCCTGGTCGGCATGCGCTATCGCGTCGCGGCCGAAGGCGGCACGTTGGCCATCGAGTCCTCGCCGGGGCACGGCGCGTTGATCCTGGTGACCCTGCCGCCGTCGACGCTGGCCCCGGCCGGGGGCGCCGCGGCGGTGTAGTGCCTGTCCCACAGCCGGTCGTCGGCTTGTCCGATGGACCGCCGAGGCGCGTCCACCCAGAGTGATCCACCACCTCAGCGAACCGGGCCTTCGCCCGCCAACCCGTCCGCGGTGCGAACCCGAGAGGGAGCCTCCATGCCCCGCACCGCCCCGAACCACCGACCGCTGTCCCTCATCGCCCTGACCGCCGCGGGGGCCGTGCTGCTGCTGTCGGCCTGTGCCAGCACGCCGCCGCCGAACGAACAACTGGCCGTCGGCCAGGCCGCCGTCGAACGCGCGAACTCGTCCGCCGCCGCCGACGCGCCGCTGCTGCTGGCCGCGGCGCGCAGCAAGATCGCACGCGCCGACGCCGCCCGCACCGCCGGCGACCACGTGCTGGCACGCGAGCTGGCCGAGCAGGCCGAGGCCGACGCCACGCTGGCCGAGGCCCAGGCGCGGGCGCTGCGCTCGCAGCGCGCGCTGGCCGAAGTGCGCGACGGGCTGCGCCAGCTGCGCGACGAAGCCGGCCGCAAGTGAACACCACCTTCCGCGGCCCCGTGGCCGCCCCCCGAATCCCGGAGAACCGAAGCATGAACCACACCCTCACCACCGGCGCGCTGCTGGGCAGCCTGCTGCTCGGCGCCTGCGCCAGCACCCCGATGCCGCCCCCGGCGCTGGTCGAAGCGCGTTCCGCGCTGCGACAGGCCGAAGCCGATCCCGCGGTCGCCTCGCTCGCGCCGCTCGAACTGAAGAAGGCCGTCGATGCGCTGCAGCGCGCGAACACGCTGTTCGCCGAGGACCGCTCGTCGAGCGCCATCGACAGTGCCGCGTACATTGCGGGTCAGCAGGCACGCACCGCGATGGCCGCGGCGCAGGCCAAGGGCAACGAGGCGGCGATCGCCGGCACCCAGGTCGAGCGTGAACGCATGCGCGCCGACATGCGCACCGCCGAGGCACAGCGCGCCCGCGCGCAGACCGGCGTCGCGCAGGCCCAGGCCGGGATGGCGCGCGAGCAGGCCGCCCTCTCCGCGCAGCGGGCCGACATCTCCGCGCAGCGCGCCGACAGCGCCGACCAGCGCAGCGCGACGGCCCAGGCCCAGGCCGCCGACGCGCAGCAGCAGACCGCCGAGCTGCAGCAGCGCCTGAACGCCCTGCAGGCCACGCAGACCGAACGCGGCCTGCTGGTGACCTTGGGGGACGTGCTGTTCGAAACCAACCAGGCCACGGTCAAGCCGGCCGCCAGCGTCTCGCTGCGCAAGCTGGCCGAGTTCCTGCAGGTCTACCCGGGCCGCGTGATCCTGATCGAGGGCCACACCGACAACATCGGCTCGGCCGCGAGCAACGAAGCGCTGTCGCGCCGGCGCGCCGACGCCGTCAATACGATGCTCGGCGCGATGGGCGTGTCCGGCCAGCGCGTGACCACCGTCGGTTATGGCGAGGCCTATCCGGTCGCCGACAACCTCACCGACAGCAACCGGGCGATGAACCGCCGCGTCGAGATCTACATCGCCGAGAACGACCAGCCGGTGCGCGCGCGCCGCTAGCCGGCGAGAACATCGCGCAGGCTGCTAGAACATCGCGCAGGCCTTCGCCGAGCCCCACGGGCGCTTGTCCGGCGGGGGCAGTGGCGGGTTCGGCTCGGCCTTGGCATCGACCTGGCAGTCCAGCGTCGCGCACGGGTTGCCGCCGTGCGCGGCGCAGTAGTTCCAGGCCTCCTCGTAGGTGCTGCAGCGCGCGGCCTTGTTCTGGTTGTCGAACTTCGCCTGCACGCACAGCGCCTGCTTGTTCGCCGGTGTCGGCTGGTCCTTCCACGCGGCGGTGCACTGCTGGTGGGCGGCATCCGGCGCCGGTGGCTTCGCGCCGCTCATCGCCAGCGTCCAGCAGGCGGCGATGAAGTCGGTCTGCGCGCTCTCCACCAGCCGGGTGCTGCCCTTGCACGACGCACTGCCGTCGCCCGGGCAGCAGTTGTAGGTCGTGACGTCGGGATGGTTGGTGGCCAGCCACGGTGTCTTCGCCTTCTGCCCGCCGAGCGCGGTGCTGCCGACGCTGCCGACATGCAGGTTCTTCTGGCCGACCAGCTCGCCCCAGGCGGCGCGCGGCGTCGCGCCGAACACGGTGACCGGCAAGGTGGTCGCCGCCTTCGTGCCGGCGCGCGCGGTGCGCAGCTGCAGCATCGGCGTCAGGTACTCCGCGCCGGTCTTGCTGTTGAACCAGGTCGCGGGATTGGGCATCAGCGCGTCCTCGCCCGCCCCCGGCGCGGCGATCGGCCGCGCGTCGATGATCACCGCGTTCTCCAGCGGATTGGGGCTGCCGGCCGCACCCATCACCTGGTTCCAGCGGCACATCGTGAAGTTGCTCAGGTAGTCGGCCTGCTGCAGCGAGACCGCCGGCGGGTAGTCCATGAACATCACGCCCTGCGCCTTGGCCATCGCCATGCCGAAAGGCAGGTACAGCGCCCACGGCTGCGGTCCGCCGTGCGGATGCGGCCGGGTCGCCGAGTCGTCCTTCCAGCACGCCTTGTCCTTCTCGCAGGCCGCGACCCCGGTGCGTGCCGCCTGGCCGCGCGCCAGGAAGGCCGGATGCACCGTCGCGTAGCGCTGCGTCACCGCGTTGCGCGGGCGGATCGTCACGCTGACCTTCGCCGCTGCGCCGGTGCCCTGGACCTGCACGTCGACCGTCGGATTCTCGACGCCGTCGCGCTGCAGCGACTGCAGCGTGTACTTGCGGATCGTCTCCGCGAGGTCCTTGTAGTAGGGCTGGTACGGCGCCGGCAGCCACGAGGCATCGGGGTACAGGCTGCGCACGGTGTCCAGCGTGCCGAGCTGATAACTCACCGAGGACGCGTCCGCCTTTGGCGCTGCCGGCGCGGCATGCGCGGGCAGTACCAGCGGCAGCCAGGCCGCGATCGCCGCCAACCCGCGGCACAGCAAGCTCTTCATGGCGTCTCCCTTCGGATCAGGACCGGGCCAGCCGCTGCAGCGCGTCGTGCAGCTCGGTGGCATCGCCGCTGGTGGCCAGCAGCTCGTCGGCGATGCGCGTGGCCTCCTGCGCGTCGGCCGACGGCCGCAGCGCGGCGACGATGCGCGGCAGCATCAGCTTCTGCAGGTCGCTGATGCGCGGCGGCGTGGCCTGGGCCGCGAAGCTGGCATCGTGCGGAACCGGGAAGCTCACCGGCGCATCGGTGCGCGCCGTCTTGCGCGACAGCACCGCCTCGAAGCCGGGCGCCTCGTCCGTGCGGTCGCCCAGCGCCCAGCGCGCGCGCGGTACGCCGAACCACTGCAGCAGCGTCGCGAGGATCGACGTGTGGTCGAACGGGGTCGGCTGCCCGGAGCGGAACACGGTCTTCTCGTCGATCCACGGCGAAACCACGATCGCCGGCACGCGCACGCCCATCATGTCGTAGGCGAAGCCGTCGTTGACGTCGTTCGGCCACGGGTTGCGCGCATACGGCGGTGGCACATGGTCGTAGATGCCGCCGTGCTCGTCGAAGGTGATCACGAAGAGGGTCTGTTCCCAGTGCGGGCCGCCGCGCAGCGCTTCGTAGATCTCGTTGAGCGCCTGCTCGCCGGGCACGAGGTCCGCGCCCGGGTGGTAGCTGGTGGTGCCCACCGGCGCGATCCATGCCGGCTCGAGGAAGCTGAAGGCCGGCAGGTTGCCGGTGCGCGCATCGGCCTTGAACTGGTCGATGGTCGAGATCCAGTTCGACGGCGTCTTGTCGACGGTGGGGATCTGCCCCTGCAGGTACAGGTGGTAGGTGTGCACGAAGTTCATCCACTCCACCGAGTGGTAGATCTTCCAGTCGCCGATGCCCTGGCTCCACAGCACCTTCCAGATCGACTGGCGGTGCGGGTAGTCCGGCCAGTAGAGGTAGTCGTTGCCGTTCTGCCAGTTGTTCAGCTTCATCATCGCCGAGCCGCTGAACGCGAACGCGCGGTTCGGGTCGGTGGCGCCGGGCATCGAGCAGAACCACTCGTCGCTGACCGCGAAGCTCTTCGCCAGCCCGTTGATGACGCTCAGCTGCTCGGGCGTGTAGGTCCACATCACCTGGTCGACGCCGTTGTTCCAGACGAAGCCGCCCATGTCCGGCTTCGCACGCTGCGAGTAGCCCTGCCGGTTGGTGAAGAAGCACTGCCGCAGCACGTCGCTCTTGTCGTGGTACGGGTCCTGCGGCAGGAAGTCGCTGGTGCGCTCGCCGTCGAACGGCTGGCCGTCGAGGAATTGCTTCAGGTGCACCGCGCGGTCGTTGGTGCTCGGGTCGACGTTGAACATCGCCGTCGACGCGCCGTCGAAGGGCCGGTCGTCGCCGATGAAGCGCAGGCCGGCATCGCCCTTCGCGTGCAGCCAGCCGAGCAGGTGGTCGAACGAGCGGTTCTCCAGCATCAGGTAGACGACATGCTTGATGCGGCTGCGCATGAAGTCCACCGTGCCGGGCTGGGCCGCGCGCGCCGTGTCCACCGGGATAGGCGGCTGGATGCCCAGCAGCGTGGTCTGCGCGTCGAAGCCCGCGGGCAGCGTGCCGCTGCGCAGCGGCACGCCCTTCGGGCCGTTCTTCGCGCCGACAAGCACCGCCGGGTCGTGCGGGTCGAAGCGCCACAGGCGGTAGCGCCGGTCGGCGGGGGTCCAGTCGAGCACCAGGTCGCCGATGGGCACCAGCTCGTGGGTGGCGTCGATGCCGGCGTCGCCGTCGGTCCAGCGCCCCGACTGCACCGCCGGCAGGGCCAGCGGCGGCTGGCCCTGCGGATCGAAGCTGTAGAGCGCCCATTGCCCGCTCGCGCGCTCGCGGTCGAGCACGTAATTGTTCATCGGCAGCAGCTCGTGGCCGAACTCGATCTGGTCGAAGCTGCCCTGCGGCGTGTACGGCGCCGGCAGCGGATCGAGGCCGCCGCACGAGGGCGGCCGGCCCTGGCGCGGCTGCTGCGAGCCGGGATCGAAGTTCCACAGCTGGTAGGTGCCGCGTCCTTCGGTGGGTATCACGTTGAGCACGAAGCCACCCAGCGGCAGCAGCATCAGCTGCTCGCCGGAATCGAAGCCCTCGTGCGCACCCTGCGGGTTGCCGAAATCCGGGCGGTAGGCCCAGAACTTGGTCTTGGTCCACAGGCCCTTCTGCACGCTGGCCGACGGCAGGTTCAACGGATCGGCCGCGCTGGCATCGAAGCGCAGCAGCCGGAACGGGAAGCACGGCTGATACGCCTTCAGCGTCTGCGGCCCCCATTCGAGCAGGTAGGCGCCGATCTGCACGATCTGGTGCGTGCGGTCGAAGCTCGGGCGCGGGCCGCTGCCGGCCGGTGTGCTGCCGAGTGCGGTGAGCAGCTCGGGCGCATCGGGATCGAAGCGCCACACGGCGTACTCGTCGCTGTCGGTCCGTCGGCTCAGCACGAACTCGTGACGCGAGACGGGAACGGTCGCCATGAAGCACCTCCTCGTACAGCCCGGCGCGATGCTACTCGCGGGACGGCACAAGCGCGAGGAGAATAAATGCACTCGCTTCGGTGCGCCCGCGATGGACTTCCTCTACTTCGGCTACGGCTCGAACATGGACGCGCGTTCGCTGCTCGCCAAGGGCGTGCAGCCGCTCGCGTCCTGCCCGGCGCAACTGGCCGGCTGGCGCCTGCGCTTCAACGTGCGGCACTTCTTCGCGCACGAAGGCGGCGTCGGCAACATCGTGCCGGGTGCGGCGGCAGATCGCGTCTGCGGCGTGCTGCACCGCTGCCCGCGCGACTCGCTGGCGCTGCTGGACATCGCCGAGGCCTACCCGCAGGGCTACGACCGCATCGAGCTCGACGTGCTCACCGCCGATGGCCCGCGGCGCGCGCTGGCCTACGTCGGCACGCCGGCCTTCGTCGACGAGACCTGCCTGCCGACGCGGCGCTACCTGAACATCCTGCTGCAGGGCGCGCAGGCCGCCGGGCTCGATGCCGACTATGTGCAGCGCCTCGCGGCGCAGCCAGTGCTCGCGCGGACGCCGGCGCCGCGCTTCGTGCATCCGCCGGGCGAATGGCCGCTGATCGACGCGGCGGCGCTGGCGGGCCAGCCGACCTGGACCGCGCTGGACGACGCGGTCTTCGACATGGCCGACGCGCGCTGGCAGCACCGTCTGTTGTGGCCGCACTACGGCGGCCGCGACATGACGCTGCACCACTTGCGCCGGCTCGACGGCGCCAGCGGCATCGAGGACCTGGACGTGCTCGACGCGCCGAGCCCCGCGCAGCGCCAGTACCTGGACGACTATCTGCACGGCTATGCCGCGGAGTACCGCTACGTCGGCCGCTTCCGGCGCGAGCGGTCAAGCCCTGTGTGACCTGCGCCGCAATCGCATTGCCGCGCTGCGGCGCGCGGCGTAACCTCGGCTTGCTCGACCGGTCGAGCGAGGAGGGTTCCATGTCCGCCATGTCCACCACGTCCGCCACGCCCGATTTCGCGCCCGCGCTGCCCCACGGTGAGCTGCAGCCGGTCTTCCCCGGCGTGCACCTGGTGACCGGCACGATGAAGACGGTGCTGATGGGCGCGCACTGGCACTTCAGCCGCAACATGACGGTGATCTCGAGCGGCCGCGAATTGACGCTCGTCAACACCGTGCGGCTCGACGACGCGGGGCTCGCCGCGCTCGACGCGCTGGGCACCGTGACGAACATCGTGCGCCTCGGGGCGCTGCACGGCCAGGACGATGCGTTCTACAAGCACCGCCATCCGAAGGCCACCTACTGGGCGACGGCCGGCGTGCCTCCCGCCCCCGGCATCGAGGCCGACCGGCCGCTGGTCGACGACGGCGCCGCGCCGCTGCCCGATGCCTCGGTGTTCCTGTTCCGCCAGACCAAGCTGCCCGAGGCCATCCTGCACCTCGGCCGCGAGGGCGGCATCCTCGTCGCCTGCGACGCGCTGCAGAACTGGCTCGCCCCCGATGCGTTCTTCTCCGACGAGTCGCGCGCGATGATGACGCAGATGGGCTTCTTCACGCCGGCCAACATCGGCCCGGCGTGGCGACAGTTCAACGAGCCGCAGGGCGGCGACTTCGAGCGGCTGATGGCGCTCGACTTCCGCCATGTGCTGCCCGGCCACGGCAGCCCGCTGAAGGACAGCGCGCGCGAAGCCTTCGGCGAGCGCTTCGCGCAGGTCTTTGCAAGCTGAAGGACGCGGCACCGCGATGATCCCCGGCTACCGCCTCGGCGAGCCGGTGCACCGCGGCGCCGCGCGCATCGTCTGGCGGGCGGTGCGCGAGTCCGACGGCCAGCCGGTGATCATCAAGACGCTGGCCGCGGTCTTTCCGAACCGCACGCAGGTCGCCGCGCTGCAGCGCGAGTTCCAGATCCTGCAGCGGCTGCAGGGCGAAGCGCCGGTGGTGCGCGTGCACGAGCTGGTGAACCACGGCCACGGCAATGTCGCGCTGGTGATGGCGCCCTTCGGCACCTCGCTGGCGCTCTGGCTGGACCAGTTCCCGGGCCGGCGCGTGCCGCTCGCGCAGTGGCTGGACCTGGCCATCGTGCTGGCGCAATCGCTGGCGCCGCTGCATGCCGGCGCCATCGTGCACAAGAACCTGAGCCCCGACAGCGTGCTCATCGACGGCGGTGGCGCGGGCACGGTGCCGAGCCTGCGGCTGATCGACTTCAGCCTCGCGTCCGAGCTGTCGCGCGAGCGCCAGGACGATGCACTCGGGCGCGAGTTCGCCGCCGCGCTGCCGTACATGTCGCCCGAGCAGACCGGGCGCATGAACCGCGAGCTCGACTACCGCAGCGACCACTACGCGCTGGGCGTGCTGCTGTACGAGCTGCTGACCGGCCGCTGGCCGCTGCAGGCCGACACGGTGCTGGGCTGGGTGCACGCGCACATCGGCAAGGCGCCGCGCCCGCCGCAGGAGCTCGATCCGTCGATCCCCGACACGGTCGCTGCGATCGTCGCCAAGCTGATGGCCAAGAACGCCGAGGACCGCTACCAGAGCGCCTACGGCCTGATCGAGGACCTGCAGCGCTGCCGCCGCGAGCTGAAGCAGCAGGGCCGCATCACGGCCTTCGCGCTGGGCCACCAGGATGTCTCGCCGCGGCTGCACGTGCCGCAGAAGCTCTACGGCCGCGAGCCGGAGCTGGCCGCGCTGTCGGCGCTGATCGAGCAGGTCGCGCAGGGCACGCTGGAGCTGTGCACGGTCGAGGGCAGCTCGGGCATCGGCAAGTCGGCGCTGGTCGGCGAAGCCGCGCGGCAGCTGCTGCCGCGCAACGGCTACCTGCTGCAGGGCAAGTTCGACCAGTTCCAGCGCGGCACGCCGTACGCGGCGCTGGCCGCCGCGCTGCGCGACGGCGTGCGGCAATGGCTGGTCGAGGACGCGCCGCACCGCGCGCGCTGGCGCGAGCGGCTGCAGCAGGCCGTCGCGCCGAACGGCCAGGTGCTGGTCGACCTGGTGCCCGAGCTCGGCCAGCTGCTCGGCCCGCAGCCTCCGGTGCCGGAGCTGCCGCGCACCGAGGCGCAGAACCGCTTCCAGATCGCGCTGGTCGACTTCCTGCGCACGATCGCCGCCGAGCAGCCGGTGCTGATCTTCCTCGACGACCTGCAGTTCGGCGACACCTCGACGCTGCAGCTGCTGCGCTGGCTCGCCGGCGCGCGCGACCTGCCGCACCTGCTGCTGATCGGCGCCTTCCGCAGCAACGAGGTCAGCGTCGGCCATCCGCTGCAGCTGACGCTCGACGAGATCGCGCAGGCTCGGCCGAACGGGCGCACCCTGCACCGGCTGCAGGTCGGGCCGCTGCCGGTCGACGCGGTGCAGCAGTTGCTGGCCGACACGCTGCATGTCGAACCGGCCGACTGCCTGCCGCTCGCCCTGCTGCTGCAGGAACGTGCGCAGGGCAACCCGTTCTTCCTCGGCGAGCTGCTGGCGACGCTGGAACGCGCCGGCGCGATCCGCTTCGTGTCGGAGGTCGGCCGCTGGCGCTGGGACCTCGATGCGGTGCGGCGCTGCGACGCCGGCGCCGGCGTCGTCGAGTTCGTGCTGGCGAACCTGCGCGAGCTGCCGCCGATCACGCCGCTGATGCTGCAGCTGGCGGCCTGCATCGGCAACAGCTTCGACCTGCGCACGCTGGCCATCACCGCCGAGCTGCCGCCTTCGCGCACCGCGCGCGAGCTGATGCCCGCGCTGCAGCGCCACGTCATCCAGCCGCTGGACGACGGCTACCGCCTCGCCGGCCAGGGGGACGACGAGGCCGGCGCGATCAACCCGCGCTACCGCTTCCAGCACGACCGCGTGCAGCAGGCCGCCTACGCGCTGATCGACGAGCAGCGGCGCCAGGCGGTGCACCTGTCGGTGGGCCGGCTGATGAAGCGCCATGCCACTGCGGCCGAGCTGCACGAGCGCCTGATCGACATCGTCGGCCACCTGAACCAGGGCCGGCGGCTGATCGACAGCGAGGCCGAACGCCTGGAACTGGCGCGGCTGAACCTGGAGGCCGGGCTGCGCGCGCAGCGCTCGTCGGCCTACGAATCGGCGCTGGCCTACCTGCGCATCGGCCAGGAGCTGCTGCCCGCCGATGCGTGGCAGCGCGGGCCCGAGCTGATCGACCTGGCGATGGCGCTGGCCACCGAGGTGCAGCAGTGCACTTACCTGACCGGCCGCACCGACGAGGCCGAGCACTGGCTCGAACAGCTGCTGGCGCATGCGAAGAGCGATCTGCAGCGCGCCGACATCCTGTCGATGCGCACGCGCCAGTACAGCACCACCGGCCGCATGGAAGCGTCGATCCGCAGCGCGATCCAGGGCCTGGCGCTGCTGGGCATCCCGATCAGCGAATCACCGAGCGCGGCGGTGATCGCGCGCGAACGCGCCGCGGTGAAGCGTCACCTCGCCGGACGCCGCATCGCCGCGCTGATCGACGCGCCGGCGCTCGCCGATCCGGCGCAGCGCATCGCGATCCGGCTGCTGATGGAGATCTTCCCGGCCGCGTTCCTGTCCGGCAGCGGCAACCTGTTCCCCTACCTCGTGCTGAAGTCGGTGAACATCTCGCTGGCGCACGGCCACAGCGCGGAATCGGCCTTCGCCTACGCGGCCTACGGCATGCTGCTGTGCGGCGCGCTGGACGACCCGGCGCTCGGGCACGAGTTCGGCTGCCTCGCGGTGGCGATGAACGACCGCCTCGACGACATCGCGCTGAAGTCGCGCGTGATGTACGTGCACGCGATGTTCATCCACCACTGGAGCAACCACTGGAGCACGCTGACGCCGTGGTTCCGGCGCGGCATCGAATCGGGCTACCAGTCGGGCGACCTGCTGTACCTGGCTTACAACGCGCAGGACTGCATCATCTGGGACCCGCGGCTCGACCTCGAACGCGCCGAGCGCGAGCATGCCGAGTACCTGCGCATCGTGCGCGACACCGGCTACCGCGACTCGTTCGACTCGGGCTCGCTGTTCCTGCAGATGCAGCGCTGCCTGCTCGGCCGCACGCGCGATGCGCTGTCGCTGTCCGACGACGGCTTCGACGAGCAGCAGGTCCTCGCCGGCATGCACGCACGCCGCTTCATGACCGGCGTCGCGAACTTCCACATCTACAAGGCCGAGGTCGCCTGCCTGCACGACGCGCCCGAGGCCGCGTTGCCGCATGTGCTGGCGCAGGAGCAGCTGCTGGCCTCGTCGATGTCGCTGCCGCAGCTGGTTCGCTTTGTGCTGGTCGCCTTCCTGGTGCGAGCGGCGCTGCTGCCGGGCCGCGCGGCGGCCGAAGCGGCTGGGTGGCGAGTACAGCTGCAGGCCGGGCTGCGCCGCATGGCGCGCTGGGCGCGGCATTGCCCCGAGAACTTCGCGCACCTGCATGCACTGATGCGCGCCGAGCTCGCGCGGCTGGACGGCCATGCCGACGCCGCGCTGCGCCACTACGAGCAGGCCCAACGGCTGGCCGAGCGCCACGGCTGGCGGCGCGACGAGGCGCAGGCCCACGAGCTCGCCGCCGCGCATCTGCTGGCGCTGGGGCGCGGCGCCGCCGCCGAGGGCCACCTGCGCACCGCGTGGCGGCTCTACGAGCACTGGGGGGCCCGCCGCAAGCTGGACCTGCTGCGTGCGCGCCACCCCGACTGGTTCGCCGACCCCGGCGGCGCGCCGGGCGCGGCGCCCGGCGCGGCCGGGATCGGCACCGAGCGGCTGGACCTCGACGCGCTGATGAAGTCGGCGCAGGCGATCGCCGGCGAGGTGGTCGCCGAGCAGCTGTGGTCGACGACGCTGGCGATCATGCTGGAGAACGCCGGCGGCCAGCGCGGCTGCTTCGTCGTGCGCCGCCACGCCCATTGGACGATAGAGGGTCTGGCCGGAGAGGCGCCCGCGGCCCCGTCGACCGAGCTCGTGCTGGACGGCCCGCAGGCCGCCGCGCTGCTGCCGGTCAGCCTCGTCTACCAGGTGCTCAATACCCGCGAGCCGGTGGTGCTGCACGACGCGCGCCGCAGCGAGCACGCGGCGCGCGACGCCTACCTGCGCAGCGCGCAGCCGCAGTCGCTGCTGTGCCTGCCGCTGCTGCGCCAGGGCCAGCTCGAGGGCGCGCTGTACATGGAGAACCGCATCGCCGCCGGCGTGTTCGGGCCGGCGCGTGTCGCGCTGGTGCGCGCGCTGTGCGCGCAGGTGGCGGTGGCGATCGAGAACGCGCGGCTCTACGACGAGCAGGCGCGGCTGATCAAGGCGCAGCGCCGCTTCGTGCCGCGCGAGTTCCTCGAGAGCCTGAACCGCCCGGACATCGCGATGGTCGACCCCGGCGAACACGTCGGCAAGACGATGAGCGTGATGTTCTCGGACCTGCGCGGCTTCACGCCGCTGGCCGAACGCCTGCCGCCGCGCGACGTGATGGGGCTGCTCAACGGCTATTTCGACGCGATGGGCGAACCGATCGCCGCGGCCGGCGGCTTCATCGACTCGTTTGCAGGGGACGAGATCAAGGCGCTGTTCGACCAGCTCGCCAGCGATGCCGCGGTGCATGCCGGCGTCGGCATGTGGCGCGCGCTCGAGGCCTTCAACCGCCGTTCGGCGGCGCTCGGGCAGCCGCAGCTGCGCATGGGCGTCGGGCTGCACACCGGGCCGGTGGTGCTGGGCACCGTCGGCAGCGATCAGCGGCTGCAGTGCTCGGTGGTCGGCGACAGCGTGAACCTGGCCTCGCGCATCGAGCAGCTGACCAAGCCCTACGGCGCGCGTTTCCTGATCAGCGACGATACCCGCGCCGCGCTGGCCCGGCCCGAGGCTTGGGCACTGCGCTGCGTCGACCGCGTCGCGGTGAAGGGCCGCGATGCGCCGGTCGCGCTGTACGAGGTGCTCGACGCCGAGACGCCGGCCCGCCGCGATGCCCGGCTGGCCACGCGCGAGCTGCTCGAGCGCGCCGGCGAGCTCTATCGCGCGCGCGAGTTCGCCACCGCGCTGTCGCTGTTCGAGGCGGCCTGCCGCGCCGATCCCGACGACGCGGTGCCGCCGCTGTTCGTCGAGCGCTGCCTGCGCTACCGAACGCAGGCGCCGCCGGCCGACTGGCGCGGCGTCGAGCGGCTGGCAAGCAAATAGGACGCTCCAGAAGCAGGTTAGCGACGAGCCCGGCGGCGGCCGCGCCCGGGCCGGATCGCGCCGGCCAATAATCGCCCCATGAAGACACTGCTCACCCGCCTGCTCGCGGCCGCCACAGTCACCACCGCGCTCGTGGCGCCCGCCCACGCCGCGTTCCCCGACCGGCCGGTCAAGATCATCATCGGCTTCCCCGCCGGCGGCCCGCTCGACGCCCACGGCCGGCTGCTGGCCGACAAGCTGCAGGCCGCGCTCGGGCAGCCGGTGATCATCGACTACAAGGCTGGCGCCGGCGGCACCATCGGCGCCGAGTTCGTCGCCAAGTCGCCCGCCGACGGCTACACGCTGATGCTGGCGAACACCGGCGTGATGGTCATCAATCCAGCCGTCTACCCGAAGCTCGGCTACCAGACGCTGAAGGACTTCGTGCCGATCGCACGCACCGCGCAGCAACCGCTGGCGCTGGTCGTGCACCCCAGCGTGCCGGCGAAGACGGTGCCCGAGCTGGTGGCGTTGGCGCAGAAGAGCCCGGGCCGGCTGAACTACGCATCGGCGGGCAACGGCGGCAGCTCGCACCTGGTGCCGGAGATGTTCAAGCAGGCCACCGGCACCTTCATCGTGCACATCCCCTACCGCGGCAGCGCGCCGGCGATGACCGACCTGATCGCCGGCCAGGTGCAGATGATGGCCGAGTCGATCCCGCTCGCCGCGCAGTACGTCAAGCAGGGCAAGCTGCGCGCGCTGGCGATCACCGGCCGCGAACGCAATGCCGCGCTGCCCGAGGTGCCCACCTTCGCCGAGGTCGGCGTCAAGGGCATGGAGGTAGTCGGCTTCTACGGCATCCTGGCACCGGCGGGCACGCCGAAGGACGTGGTCGCGAAATTGGCCGACGCCTTCCGCCAGGTGCTGACGAACCCGGAGTTGCAGAAGACGATGACCGCGCAGGGCGCGGACCCGGCCTTCCTGGACAGCGAGCAGTTCGGCCGCTACCTGGCGGCCGAGCTGCCGCGCTGGAAGCAGGCGGTCGATCGGTCGGGCACCAAGCTCGACTAGGGCCCGTCGGCGTCGACGGGCCCCGGACCGCCGCCGGTCAGGTCGCGGCGCGCGGTTCGCCCAGGCGGTTGACCGTCACGGTCGAGCCCGGCGGCCGCGTGGTCTGCACCCGGTGCTCCTGGCCGCGGAAGTTGTAGGTCACGTCCCAGTGGTGCGGCGTGCCGCTGGTGGTCTCGTTGCAGCGCTGCACGTCGCGGTAGCTCACGCGCTCGTCACGGCTGTTGACGCGCGAGCCGATCGCCGCCCCGGCGACCGCGCCGACGCCGGTGGCCACGTCACGGCCGCTGCCGCCGCCGACCTGGTGGCCGAGGATGCCGCCGATCACCGCGCCGGCGATGGCGCCCGGCACGTTGCTGCGGCCCACGTCCTCGGTGACCTGCTGGCGTTCGACCCAGCACTGCCGCTCCGGCGGGCCCATCACGGCGCGCACCGAGGTCACCGGCGCCTCGAACAGGCGCTCGCCGCCGCGGCGGCGGAAGTCCTGCGTCACCAGCGGCATCGGCGCATAGCGCGTGTCGTCGACGCGCACGTTCTGGCGCAACGCCCGCACCGAGGTGATCTGGTTGTTCATGCCCATCGCGGCCAGCGACGGGTAGCTGCCGCGCCGCAGCACGACGCAGCGGCCCTGGAAGTCCGGACCGTCGCACACTTCCCAGCGGTTGCCGGTGACGATGGCCGACGACGCGCGGTCGTTGAAGCGCCGCTCCAGGTTCGGCACGTACTTCGAGGTGGTGAATGCGCGGCCCTGGAACTCCTCGCGTTCGTAGAAGGTGACCTGGGCCGCGGCTTGCGCGCCCCAGGTGATGGCGACGAGCGCCAGAGCGGTGGTCTTCAGATGCATGGTGGTCTCCCAACGACGGGTGGACCCAGTATGGAAACCGCCGCCGCCGCGCACGCATCGGACGACGCCGACGCTGCGCGTAGTCATCGTCCTAGAGCGGCTGTCGGGCACCGCGCCGCAACGGCGCGCCCTCCTGGCGCTCACAATCGCCTCTCCCCCACTCCCCCACGACCCCGTGCCCTCGATGACGTCCACCCGCCTCACGATCGCCGCGCTGGCCATCGGCTGGGCCTGCACCCCCGCGCACGCGACTTCGCCCGCCACCGAGGCCACCGGGCTGCGCCCGTTCTCCGAAGCGAGCGGCAGCGGCGTGATCGCCTACAACCTCGGCGACCGCTTCCACGGCCCCGGCGTGCTGACCGTCGGCTGGATGGGCTCGAAGAAGCAGGTGGTGCTGCCGGCCGGCGAATGGATTGCACTGGCCGCGGTCGACGAACGTGCACCGCAGGGCCTGGAGCTGACGACGCTGGTCTTCGGCCGCTTCGACGGCACGCGGCTGCGCACGCTGCTGTCGACGACCTCTAACCGCCGCGCCGCCGCCGGCGCGCGCTGGAGCGATCACGACGCCTGCGCCCAGCCCGATCCGCAGCTGCTGCAGCATGCGGCGACGCCGGCCTCGGCGATGCGCGGGGAATGCCTGCGCGTGCAGGCCGTGTCCGCCCACGCGCTGGCCGGCGACACGGCGGCGGAACAGGCGGCCCGGACGCTGAATCGCCTCGGCGCCACCGCACCGGCCGGACCGGCGCTGACCAGCACGCTGCACTTCGCCGAGCCGCGCCACGGCTTCCTGCGGGTGCAGCGCATCGACTGGCTGCCCGGCGCCCCGACCGCCGCGCAGACCCAGGCGCTGGCCGCGTGGATCGAGCGTTATCGGATCGCGGCGTCGGCCGGCTTTCGCCGCGATCTCGACGCCGAGGACCTGTCGCCCGACGATGCGCCGCGGCCGGGCAAGGGGCCGCTGGAGAAACTGGCCGACGTCGACCTGGCGGCGCTGCGCTGAGCCCGCGGCCGTCACCGACGCGACAGGATCGCCGGCGCGCCCGACGCACAGTGCGGCCGAGACACCAGACGAGGAGCGTCGCTTGTTCCAGAAGGTCCTGATCGCCAACCGCGGAGAGATCGCCCTGCGCATCGGCCGCGCGTTGCACGACCTCGGCGCGCGAAGCGTCGCGGTGTTCGCCGAGGATGACGCGGCTGCGGCGCATGTCGCCGCGGCCGACGCGGCGGTGGCCCTGGCCGGCAGCGGCCCGGCGGCCTACCTCGACGGGGCCGCGTTGATCGCCGCGGCGCGCGCGCAGGGCTGCGATGCGCTGCATCCGGGCTACGGCTTCCTCAGCGAATCGGCGGCCTTCGCGCAGGCCTGTGCCGACGCCGGCATCACCTTCGTCGGCCCGACGCCGGCGCAGCTGGCGATCTTCGGCGACAAGGCCCGCGCCCGCGCGCTGGCCGCCGAGCACGGGCTGCCGCTGCTGTCCGGCACCGGTGCCGCGGATCTCGATGCGCTGCAGGCCTTCTTCGCCGCGCAGCGCGCGGCCGACCCGCGCTGCGCGCTGCTGCTGAAGGCGGTGGCCGGCGGCGGCGGGCGCGGCATGCGCATCGTCGACGATCCGGCGCAGCTGCCCCAGGCCTTCGCGCGCTGTTCGGCCGAGGCCGAGGCCGCGTTCGGCCACGGCGCGGTCTACGCCGAGCGGCTGATCCCGCGCGCCCGCCACATCGAGGTGCAGCTGCTCGGCGACGGCCGGCAGGCGATCGCGCTCGGCGAGCGCGACTGCACGCTGCAGCGGCGCTTCCAGAAGCTGGTCGAGATCGCGCCGGCGCCGACGCTGTCGCCTGCGCTGCGAGAGCGCCTGGTCGCCGCAGCGCTGACGCTGGCCCGCGCAACCGGCTATGCCAGCCTGGGCACGGTCGAGTTCCTGGTCGACGAGGACGAGGCCGCCGCGCTGCCGTTCGTCTTCATCGAGGCGAACCCGCGCCTGCAGGTCGAGCACACGGTGACCGAGGCGGTGCTCGGGCTCGATCTCGTGCAGCTGCAGCTGCAGGTTGCGGCCGGCGAGACGCTGGCCGCGCTGGGCCTCGATGCGCAGCGCCCGCCCAAGCCGCGCGGCTTCGCGATCCAGTGGCGGATCAATGCCGAGACGATCGATGCGCAGGGCCGCGCGAAGCCCGCGACCGGCCGGCTGGATCGCTGCGAGTTCGCGCAGGGCCCGGGCGTGCGCATCGACGCCGCGGTGCGTGCCGGCGACGCGTCGAATGGCCGTTACGACAGCCTGCTCGCGAAGCTGGTCGTGCACCATGCCAGCACGCGCTTCGACGACGTGCTGCGGCGCTCGCAGCGGGCGCTGGCCGAGTGCCGGCTCGACGGACTGGCGACGAACCTGCCGCTGCTGCGCACGCTGGCCGCGCACGACGACCTGCGGCACCAGCGGCTGCACACCCGCTGGTTCGACGAGCAGGCGGCGCTGCTGGCCGCGACGAGCGGCGCCACCGCGGCCGCGCTGCCGCCGGTGGCGCACGAGACGCTGCCGGCCGGCCAGCAGGCGCTGCGCGCGCCGATGGCCGGCCGTGTCGTGCAGCTGGCGGTGGCGCCCGGCGACCTGCTGGGCGCCGGCGCCGAGGCGCTGGTGCTCGAGGCGATGAAGATGCAGCACGGCGTCCTGGTCGATGCGCCGGTGCGCATCGTCTCGATCGAGGTCGCGGCCGGCGAAGCCGTCGACGAGGGCCAGCTGCTGATGCGCCTCGCGCCGGCCGATGCCGCGACCGAACAACTCGCGCCGGTGCACGGTGCCGACGCCGGGCACCTGCGCGCCGACCTGCAGCGCCTGCTCCACCGCCGCGCATTGACCGAAGACGCCGCGCGCCCCGAGGCCATCGCGCGCCGCCATGCGGCCGGCGGCCGCAGCGCGCGCGAGAACATCGCCGACCTCTGCGACGCCGGCTCGTTCATCGAGTACGGCGCCTTCGCGATCGCCGCGCAGACCCGGCGGCGGCCTGTCGCCGAGCTGGAGCGCCAGACGCCGGCCGACGGCCTGGTCAGCGGCATCGGCACGGTCAACGCCGCGGCCTTCGGCGCGGAGCGCGCGCGCTGCGCGGTGATGGCCTACGACTACACCGTGCTCGCCGGCACCCAGGGCATGCGCAACCACGCGAAGAAGGACCGGCTGCTGGGCCTGGCGCACGGGCTGAAGCTGCCGCTGGTGCTGTTCGCCGAGGGCGGCGGCGGCCGGCCGGGCGATGTCGACTTTCCCATCGTCGCCGGCCTGAACAACCACACCTTCAGCCAGTTCGCCGCGCTGTCGGGCCAGGTGCCGCTGCTGGGGGTGGTGCACGGCCGCTGCTTCGCCGGCAACGCGGCGCTGCTGGGCTGCTGCGACACGATCATCGCCACCCGGGCCGCGAACATCGGCATGGGCGGGCCGGCGATGATCGAAGGCGGGGGGCTGGGTGTGTTCCGGCCCGAGGAGATCGGCCCGGCGGCCGAGCTGGCGGCGAACGGCGTGATCGACCTGCTGGTGGACGACGAAGCCGCGGCCGTGGCGGCGACGAAGCGGCTGCTGGCGTATTTCCAAGGCGCCACCGGTCCTGCTTCCGCCGGCGACGAAGCGGCGCTGCGCGACGCGGTGCCGGAAAACCGCGTACGCGCCTACGACATGCGCACGCTGCTCGCGGCGCTGGCCGATGCACACTCGGTGCTGGAGCTGCGCGCCGCCTTCGGCCGCGGCCTGATCACGGCGTTCGCCCGCTTCGACGGCCAGCCGGTCGGCGTGCTCGCCAACAACCCGCAGCACCTGGGCGGCGCGATCGATCCGGACGCGGCGGACAAGGCCGCGCGCTTCCTGCAGCTGTGCGAGGCGCGCGGGCTGCCGATCCTGTCGCTGTGCGACACCCCGGGCTTCATGGTCGGCCCGGACATCGAGCGCCAGGCGCAGGTGCGCCATGCCTGCCGCATGTTCCTCGCCGCGGCCCGGCTGACGGTGCCCTGCTTCACCGTCGTCGTGCGCAAGGGCTACGGCCTGGGCGCGCAGGCGATGGCCTTCGGCGGCTTCGACGCACCGGTGTTCACGATCGCCTGGCCGTCGGCCGAGTTCGGCGCGATGGGCCTCGAGGGCGCGGTGCGGCTGGGCTTCCGCAAGGAGCTCGAGGCCGCCGCCGACGGACCGGAGCGCCGCGCCCTGTACGACCGGCTCGTCGCGCAGCAGTACGCCAACGGCTCGGCGATCAACATGGCCACGACGCTGGAGATCGATGCCGTGATCGATCCGCTCGAAACGCGCGCCTGGATCGCGCGCGGTCTCGCGCAGGCATCGGGCAAGCCCCGGCCGGCCGGGCGGCGTTTCATCGACGGGTGGTGACTGGCATCATCGGCGTCACGGAGGACGCCCCCATGCCCGCATCCCGCCCCTGGCTGACTCGCAAGACACGCGTCATCACCGCGCTGCTGGCCGTCGCGGCCGCGCTGGCCGCCTGCGGCGGCGGCGCTGCCCCCGACGGCACCGTCGCCCCGGCCGCCGCGACCCCCCGGCAACGCGCGCTGGCCAGCCTGCCGGAGCCGCGCATCCCGGATGCCGAGGCGCTGCTCGACTGGGCCGAGCGCACCTACCCGGACCTCTTCCCGCTGCACCAGCGCACCAGCACCTGGACGACCTACCAGTACCGCTACTACCCGCAGACCGGCAACTACGTCGGCGTCTCCGGCGACACGGTCGCGGTGATGGGGCCGCTGTCCGGCGGCGCGCTGAAGGTCGTCGGCACCCGCGCGGACTTCCGCTGCCTGGTCTACCCGCAGGACTGCGTGGCGCCGACGATCACGGTGCAGCCGGTGGACACCTCGGTCGTGATGGGCACGAGCGCGCAGCTGTCGGTGGTGGCGTCGACGCAGCTGGTGGCCTACCAGTGGTACCGCGAAGGCGTGCTGATCCCCGGCGCCGAATCGGCCACGCTGACGATCGCCAACCCGGCGCTGACGGACGACGGCCAGGCTTATTCGGTCGTGGTCGCCAACACGCTGGGCTCGGTGACCAGCCGCACCGTGCGCCTCAACGTCGACGCGTCGGCCTCCGCGGTGGAGCTCAATGCCTGCCGCGAGATCACGGCGCCGGGCCGCTACGTGCTGGCGCACGACCTCAACGCCGCCGGCACGCAGCCCTGCATCACGATCCGCGACGTCGCCGGCGTGCAGCTCGACTGCAACCAGCACGCACTGCGCGGCGACCTCGTCAACGGTGGCGGCGCGCTCGCGCTGCGCCGCGTGCAGACCTTCTCGGTGCGCAACTGCCGCTTCAGCGCGACGACGCTGGAGCTCGCCGACGTGACGACCGGCAGCCTCGTCGGCAACACCCTGGCGCCGCTGCTGGCGGCGCAGCCGGCCAGCGTGCAGGCGAGCAACGTCTTCGGCATGCGTTTCGCGAACAACACGCTGACCGATGCCACCTACCACCAGCGCTTCAGCTTCGGCAACGTCTTCCGCGACAACCAGATCAGCGCGCGCGCGGGCACGCCGGTGAGCGCCGGCGTGCTGACCAGCACCTGGGGCGGCAACAACCGCATCTTCGCCAATGTGCTCGACGGGCGCTGGGACGGCACGCCCGGCACGGTCAACGGCGCCGATGCCGGCGTGATGCTGCAGGACGAGAGCGGCACGACGGTCGAGGACAACACGATCAGCCGGGTGCACGGCTGCGGCATCGAGTGGCTGGGCAAGCTGGCCACCGCCACGCTGCAGCGCAACCAGATCGCGCAGGCCGGCGTGTGCGGCATCGGCGGTGCGGACTGGGCCAGCCTGGTGAGCTCGACGATGCGCGACAACCGCGTGCGCCAGGTACCGACGCTGTTCGGCTTCACCCGCGTCTACGGCCTGCGGCCGGCGCGCTTCGAGGACGGCTTCCAGCGGCCGGCGGACACCGCGGCCGAGTTCCGCGACAACCTGTTCGAAGGCAACCGGCTCGAGGAGCCGTTCGCCGGCACGAACCCCAGCGCGTACATGCCGCTGTTCAACCGGCTCGGCTACACGCCCGGAAGCGTCTCGTCGATCATCGGCGAACGCGCGCTGGTGGCGGCGGACTTCGTCATCGCCCGCAACACCTTCCGCAGCAACGACTTCGGCCAGGTGCTCGCGGCCCCGGACTTCGGCGGCACGCCGGTCACCGGCATGGTGACCGACGGCGGCGGCAACCGCTGCAAGCCGCCGCCGCTGCCCTACCCGCTGAGTTGCCAGTGAAGCGGCCGGCCGCGCGCGGCCGGTCCGGCTTGCGGTGCCGCGGCGAAGGCCGCGGCGGCCGCGGCGCGCTCAGTGCCGCGCGCCCGGCATGCGCGGCTGCACCGGCTCGTCGCGAGCGGCCGGGTGGCTGCGCGTGACCATCAGCCCGCCGGTCAGGTACAGCGCATTGAGCAGCCGGCAGGCGCGCTCGATGGTCATGCCGGGCCAGCTGCCGATGTCGCGCAGCGCGGCGGCGTCCTGACGCAGCCGCTGCATCGCCGAGGCGATCGGGCCGCCGGTGGCCGGGCGTTCGCCGACGCCGCCGCTGGTCAGCCGGTAGGCGGCCCGGCCGCCGATCTCGCCGAGCAGGTGGCGGCGCGGGCCCTGCATCGCCAGCACCCACAGCAGCGGGCGCAGCGGCCGGTAGTTCTCCACCGCCGCGACGCGCTCGAACATCCAGTGCCCGGGCGGGCGCACGCCGGGGCGCTCGGCGCTCAGCAGCTTCAGGTGGATGAGGTCGCAGGCCGCGGCCATCGTCTGCGCGTCCTGCGGCGAGTGGTGCAGCCACTGCTGCGGGAACAGCGTGACCGACCAGACATAGGCTCCGCACGCCAGGTACAGCAGCGCCGCCTCGCGGTGGCGCAGGCAGGCGGCCACGACTTCGAGCACGTCGTCGTTGGACGGGTCACGCCGCAGCTGGTCCAGGTCGGCCAGCAGGGTGGTCGGCAGCAGCGTCGGCGGGCCGCCCGGGTCGCCGGCGCGCAGGCGCTCGAACGAACTGATGCGCCAGAGCGTCGATTGTTCGAAGTCGCGAGGCGGGGCGGCCATGCCGCATCGTCGTGGAGCGGCCGGCGTGCGGTGTAGCGCAACGTAAGGGCGCGCCCCGCAGCGTGAACCGCCGGCAAGCTCTCGCAGCCTGCGGTTGCACTTGTCACGGCTAGGGGGACAGGCTTGCGCGGTCCGGGCGCTCGCCTATGCTGGTTGCACCGAACCCCACCGAGGAGTGCCCATGTCCCTGCGCATCAACGACATCGCGCCCGACTTCACGGCGCAGACCACCCAGGGCCCGATCCGCTTCCACGAGTGGATCGGCGACAGCTGGGCGATCCTGTTCTCGCACCCGAAGGACTTCACGCCGGTGTGCACCACCGAGCTGGGCTACATGGCGCGCCTGCAACCCGAGTTCACGCGGCGCAATACCAAGCTGATCGGCCTGTCGGTCGACCCGGTCGACGACCACCAGCGCTGGGCCGCGGACATCGAGGAGACGCAAGGCTACCTGCCGAAGTACCCGATGATCGGCGACCCGGACCTGCAGGTCGCCAAGCTCTACAACATGCTGCCGGCCGACGAGCCCGGCACCTCGCAGGGCCGCACCGCCGCCACCAATGCCACCGTGCGGTCGGTCTTCGTGATCGGGCCGGACAAGCGCATCAAGCTGATGCTGACCTACCCGATGACCACCGGCCGCAACTTCGACGAGATCCTGCGCGTCGTCGACTCGATGCAGCTGACCGCCTCGCACAAGGTCGCGACGCCGGTGAACTGGAAGCCGGGCGACGACGTCATCATCGCCGGCTCGGTGTCCGACGAGGATGCCAAGAAGCTGTTCCCGGGCGGCTGGAAGGCGCCGAAGCCCTACCTGCGGATCGTGAAGGACCCCCGCTGAGTGCCGCGGCGCGGCGCGGCGCCGATCGGCGAGATCAGCGTCGCGTCGAGAGCCAGATGCCCGGCAGCAGCAGCAGCGCGCCGACGCCGTGGAAGGGCTCGATGCGCTCGCCCAGCACCAGCCAGCCGATCAGCGCGCTGTACAGCGGCCCCAGGTAGAGCACCACGCCGACGCGCGCCGCGCCGAGCACGCGCTGCATGTAGGCATAGGCCCCATAAGCCGCCGCACCGGGCAGCAGTGCGGCGGCCAGCACCAGGCCGACCGCCTGCCACGACCAGCGCGTCGGCAGCCAGGCCAGCGCCTCCCACGCGGTGAACGGGATCAGCACGACGATGCCGCCGACGGCGATCAGCGCCAGCCGCGCGGTGCCGCCGAAGGCCGAGGGCCAGGCGCGCAGCAGCAGCGAGTAGGCGGTCCAGCAGACCACCGCGACGAAGATCCACGCGTCACCCGGGTTGATGCGCAGCGCCGCCAGCGCCGACCAGTCGCCCTTGGCCAGGATGTGCAGCACGCCGCCGAGCGACAGCACGACGCCGGCGATCTGCCGCGGCCCGAAGGCCTCGCGCAGCCACAGCGCCGAGGCCAGCGCAATCAGCACAGGCGACGCGGCATACAGCAGGCCGATGTTGATCGCCGACGTGCTGCGCCCGCCGATGTAGACGAAGGCGCCGCAGACCCACATGCCCAGCGCGCCCAGCACGACGAAGCGGCCGGCTTCGGCACGGATCAGGTGGCGCTTGTCGGACAGCTCGCGCCAGGCCAGCGCGGCCAGCAGCGCCGCGGCAACGCACCAGCGGCCCAGCGCCAGCGCATGCGGCGCGATGACGCCGGGCGCCCAGCGCGCGACCAGGTAGTTCACGCACCACAGCGCCGGCGTGATGAAGACCAGCGCGTAGGCGAGCTGCAGCTCGCTGCTGCGCGCGGCTTCGGGCGAGGAAGGCATCGCCGCATTGTCCGCGGCGGACGGCGCGCAAATTTGCAGCGGGAAGCGGCTCAGGCGCCGCGCTTGCGCTGCTGAAGCTGCCGCGCCGCCGCGTCGCGCCGCTGCTGCGCCGGCGCGAGGCCCGGTTGCAGCTTCAGCGCGGCGTCGTAGCTCGCCAGCGCCGGCGCCCAGTCGCCGCGGGCTTCGAGCGCGACGCCGCGGTTGAAGTGCAGCACCGGGTTGTCCGGCTGCAGGGCCAGCGCGACATCGAAGTCGGCGACCGCGAGGGCGAAGTCCGCCTGACGCGTGTAGGCGATGCCCCGGTTGCCGTGCGCCGTGGCGTCGCGCGGGTTGAGGCGGATCGCGGCGTCGAGGTCGGCGATCGCGCGCGCGAGGTCGCGTTTCTGCAGCCAGGCGCTGCCGCGGTTGCGCAGCGCGTCGCCGTCGTTCGGCATGAGCTTCAGCGCGGTGTCCAGGCTGGCGATCGCGGCATCGAGCTGCTTCGCCTGCAGCTGCAGCACGCCGAGCTGGCCCCAGGCCGCCGCATGCGCAGGGTCGCGCTGCACGGCGGCTTCGAGGGCAGCCATGGCGGCGGCGCGCTCGCCCAGCTCGTAGCGCACCAGGCTCAGCTGGTACCAGGCCTCGGCATCCGTCGCATCGAGCTGCAACGCGCGCTCGAAGTCCGCCGCCGCGGCGGCGTGCTCACCCTGGCGCGCGAACACACGCGCGCGCCCGAGCCAGGCGCCCGCATCCTGCGGCGAGCGCTGCAGCAGCGCGGCGTAGCTGGCCAGCGCGCGCTCGGGCCGGTCGAGCTCGACCCACAGCTTCGCCTGGTGGCTCAAGGCGGCCAGTTCGGCGCGGTCCGCGGTGTCGGCAGCGGCGCCAAACGGCAGCAGCGCGGCAAGGCTCAGCAGGGCAAGGCAGCGGCGGGACGTCATGGGGCGCGATGTTCGCCTGTGCGCACGTGCGCGCGGCGCCGCACCCCCTGTCTCGGCGGCCCCGCACCTGCGGGGGGATCGCGCTCAGACGCGGATGTAGATCCGCCGCCGGTCCAGCCACCACGCCAGCGCGCCATAGGCCGCGACGTTGGCCAGCGCGAACAGCAGCGAGCCGAAGCGGGGATCGGGCGCGATCGGCTCGAAGACGTTCTTCGCGGTCCAGCTCATCGGCGTCCACCAGCGCGGCTGTTCCGCACCGCTGGCCCAGCGCAGCAGCCCGTCCAGCCGTGGGATCAGGCCGCTCATCACGTAGACGAAGAGTGCGTTCCTGCCGTGCACCTCGCAGAAGCGCACCCACGCGCCGTCGCGGCGCTGCAGGTCCAGCGCCTGCACCAGCAGCGCCAGCAGCACGACGGCCAGGCCGGTGGTCAGCAGCACGTAGGAGCTGGTCCAGATCTTCTTGTTGATCGGCATCGCCAGCTGCCACAGGTAGGCCAGCACCAGCAGCCCGGCGGCCAGCGTGAAGAGCCGCGCCACCGCACCGTGCGACGGCGGTTCCGCCTTCACGCGCGCACCGACCCAGTAGCCCAGCAGCACCTGCGCGATCGCCGGCAGCGTGCTGGCCAGCCCCTCGGGGTCGAAGGGCACGCCCTCGCCGCGGTAGAGGTGCTGCGGGCCCAGCAGCGCGCGATCGAGCGCAGTGCCGAACCAGCCCTCGAGGCTGTACGGGTCACCCGGCGCGCCGAAGGCGACGCACAGCGCCCAGTAGCCCAGCAGCAGCGCGGCGACCGCCGGCAGCACGATCCGCGGACCGCCGAAGCGCACGATCAGCGTCGCCGCGCACCAGGCCAGCGCGATGCGCTGCAGCACGCCCATCACGCGCAGCTGCTCCCAGTCGCGCCAGCCGAGTGAACCATCCGGTTGCCAACGCACGAAAGGCGCGGCATTCAGCAGCAGCCCGAGCGCGAAGATCAAGAGCGTGCGGCGCAGCACCTTGGCCCAGAAGGCCGCCGGCGCGGCGGCGGACAGCGCCGGCATCGTGAAGGCCATCGCGTTGCCGACCGCGAACAGGAAAAACGGGAAGACCAGGTCGGTCGGCGTGCAACCATGCCACTGCGCATGCGCCAGCGGCGGGTACAGGTGGTTCCAGCTGCCCGGGTTGTTGACGCCGATCATCAACGCGACGGTCGCGCCGCGCAGCACGTCCAGGGCGCGGGACCGCTGCGCGCCGGGCGTCATGCCGGCAGCAGCCCGCGCGCGACGAAGTGCGGGTTGCGCAGCCCCGGCTTGCCGTAGCGCAGCGGCGTGCCGTCGAGCGCGATCACGCTGCCCCCGGCCGCGGCCAGCACGGCATGGCCGGCGGCGATGTCCCACTCCATCGTCGGCCCGAGCCGCGGGTAGACGTCGGCCAGCCCCGCGGCGACGAGGCACAGCTTCAGCGACGACCCCGCGAAGGCGGTCGACGCGATGCGCTGGCCCGCCAGGTAGGCCTCCAGCGCCGCCGCATCGCCGTGCGAGCGGCTGGAGACGACGGTCAGCCCTTCCGGCGGCACGCTGCGGCAGGCGATCGGCCGGCGCTGCCCGTCGACGTCCTCGACCCACGCGCCGGCCCCTTGTGCGCCGCCCCACAACCGGCCCTGCGCCGGCGCGCCGACGACGCCCAGCACCGGCTCGCCGTGCTCGATCAGCGCGACGTTGACGGTGAACTCGCCGTTGCGGCTGACGAATTCCTTGGTGCCGTCGAGTGGATCGACGAGCCAGAAGCGTTCGCCGCCGATGTCGGGCTGCGCACCGCCGGCCACCGCTTCTTCGCCGACCACCGGGATCTCCGGCGTCAGGCTGCGCAGCGCCTCGGTGATCAGCCGCTCGGCCTGTTCATCGGCCTCGGTCACCGGCGACTGGTCGTCCTTGCCCCGCACGGCGAACTCGCTGCCGTAGACCACCATCACGATCGACTCGGCCTGGCGCACGATGATCGCGACCGCATCGAGCAGCGCGCTCAAGGGCATCGGGACGGCGGCGGAGCTCATCGATCTCAGGGCCTTTTCGAGGGCGGCCGGGGTGCGGGCGGCGCGGATTGTGCGCCAGAATCGAAACGCCTTCCTCAAGGCTGCCTCAGCATCCGATGCGCCCATGACCCATACGTTCCATCCGCCGTCACTGACGCATCTGCAGCGCCTCGAAGCCGAGAGCATCCACATCCTGCGCGAGGTGGTCGCCGAGTGCGAGAAGCCGGTGATGCTGTACTCGATCGGCAAGGACTCGGCGACGATGCTGCACCTGGCGAAGAAGGCCTTCTTCCCGGCGCCGCCGCCCTTCCCGCTGCTGCACGTGGACACGACGTGGAAGTTCCGCGACATGTACGCGCTGCGCGACCGCATGGCGGCCGAGGCCGGCATGGAACTGCTGGTGTGGCGCAACCCGGAAGCCGAACGCCTGGGCATCAACCCCTTCGAGCACGGCTCGCAGATCCACACCGACCTGTGGAAGACGCAGGGGCTGAAGCAGGCGCTGGACCACTTCGGCTTCGACGCGGCCTTCGGCGGCGCGCGGCGCGACGAGGAAAAGTCGCGCGCGAAGGAGCGCATCTTCTCGTTCCGCTCGGCCCAGCACCGCTGGGACCCGAAGCACCAGCGGCCCGAGCTCTGGCACCTGTACAACGCGCGCAAGCGGCCGGGCGAATCGTTCCGCGTCTTCCCGCTGTCGAACTGGACCGAGCTCGACATCTGGCAATACATCTACCTGCAGGACATCCCGATCGTGCCGCTTTACTTCGCGGCCGAGCGGCCGGTGGTCGAGCGCGACGGCATGCTGATCATGGTCGACGACCAGCGCCTGCCCTTGAAACCGGGCGAGGTGCCGATGAGCAAGAAGGTGCGCTTCCGCACGCTCGGCTGCTATCCGCTGACCGGGGCCATCGAGTCGTCCGCCGACACGCTGCCCGCCATCATCCAGGAGATGCTGCTGACGCGCACCAGCGAGCGCCAAGGCCGCCTGATCGACCACGACAGCGCCGCGTCGATGGAGAAGAAGAAGCAGGAAGGGTATTTCTGATGGCGCATGTCTCCGACCTCATCGCCACCGACATCGAGCGTTATCTCCGGCAGCACGAGAAGAAGAGCCTGCTGCGCTTCATCACCTGCGGCTCGGTCGACGACGGCAAGAGCACGCTGATCGGGCGGCTGCTGTACGACTCGAAGATGCTGTTCGAGGACCAGCTCGCCGCGGTCGAGGCCGACTCGAAGAAGTGGGGCACGCAGGGCGGCGAGATCGACTTCGCGCTGCTGGTCGACGGGCTCGCCGCCGAGCGCGAGCAGGGCATCACGATCGACGTGGCCTACCGCTTCTTCTCGACCGAGCGGCGCAAGTTCATCGTCGCCGACACGCCGGGCCACGAGCAGTACACGCGCAACATGGTCACCGGCGCATCGACCGCCGATGTCGCGGTGATCCTGATCGACGCGCGCAAGGGCGTGCTGACGCAGACGCGGCGCCACAGCTTCCTGGTGAGCCTGATCGGCATCCGCAAGGTGCTGCTGGCGGTCAACAAGATGGACCTCGTCGGCTACGCCGAGGCCACCTTCCGCCGCATCGAGGACGAGTACCGCGGCTTCGCGAAGCAGATCGGCCTCGATCACATCGTCGCGATGCCGCTGTCGGCGCTGGCCGGCGACAACATGCTGCAGCCCAGCGAGCGTTTGCCGTGGTACCACGGGCCGACGCTGATGGGCTACCTCGAGACCGTCGAGCAGGACGAATCGCGCCAGCGCGCCGGCGCGTTCCGGCTGCCGGTGCAGTGGGTCAACCGGCCGAACCTCGACTTCCGCGGCTTCGGCGGCACCATCGCCGGCGGCGAGCTGCGCGCGGGCGACCGCATCAAGGCGCTGCCCTCCGGCCGCGAGAGCACGGTGGCGCGCATCGTCACCGCCGACGGGGATCTGCCGCACGCCATCGCCGGCCAGTCGGTGACGCTGACCCTGGCCGACGAGATCGACATCTCGCGCGGCGACCTGATCGTCGCGGCCGACGCGCCTGCCGAGGTGGCCGACCAGTTCGAGGCGACGCTGGTGTGGATGGCCGACGAGGCGATGCTGCCCGGGCGGCCGTACCTGCTGAAGATCGGCCCGCGCACCGTCAACGCGACGATCACCGAGCCGAAGTACAAGCTCAACGTCAATACGCTGGAGCACCTGGCCGCGAAGAAGCTCGATCTCAACGAGATCGGCGTCGTCAACGTCTCGCTCGATCGGCCGATCGCGTTCGACCCCTACCAGGTCAACCGCGAGACCGGCGGCTTCATCCTGATCGACCGGCTGAACAACCACACGGTCGGCGCCGGCATGCTGCACTTCGCGCTGCGCCGCTCGCACAACATCCAGGTGCAGCAGGTCGACGTGCACAAGGCCGCGCGCGCCGCCGCCAAGCACCAGAAGCCCGCGGTGCTGTGGCTCACCGGGCTCTCCGGCGCCGGCAAGTCGACGATCGCCAACCTGGTCGAGAAGCGGCTGCACGCGATGGGCCGGCACACCTACCTGCTCGACGGCGACAACGTGCGCCACGGCCTGTCGCGCGACCTGGGGTTCACCGAAGCCGACCGCGTCGAGAACGTGCGCCGCATCGCCGAGGTCGCCAAGCTGATGGTCGACGCCGGGCTGGTCGTGATCACCGCGTTCATCTCGCCCTTCCGCGCCGAGCGCCGCATGGCGCGCGGGCTGGTCGAGGCCGGCGAGTTCCTCGAGGTGCACGTCGACACGCCGCTCGAGGTGGCCGAGGCGCGCGACGTCAAGGGCCTGTACAAGAAGGCGCGGCGCGGCGAGCTGCTCAACTTCACCGGCATCGATTCACCCTACGAACCGCCCGAGCAGCCGGAGCTGCGGCTGCAGACCGTGGGCTTCACGCCCGAGCAGTGCGCGGACCGGGTGATCGAGCGGATGCGGGAGTTGGGGCTGCTGGACTGAGGTCCCGGCCTCAGGCCACCGACTGCAGCGGCATCGCCACCGGCAAGGTGCCGGGCCCCCACTGCAGCGGGATCGCGCCGATCGGCTTCAGCTGCCGGAAGTGCCACTGCACCGCGGCGCTCTGCTGGTTGCGCCAGGCCAGCAGGTCGGTCTTGTGCAAGCCGCCCGCGTCGAACTCCAGCGCCGCGAGGTAGGGCGGCGTCGGCAAGCCGCTGATCACGACGATGCGGCCGGACGTCCACATCAGCGCGGGATGGTGGTCCGGCAGCGCGTGGTAGGCGGTGACGATGGCCGCGGCGCTGCCCAGCTGCGGCACGTTGATGGTCGGCGAGCCGCCGAGGTGCTGCGCGAGGGCCTCGGGCGTCGTGAGGCCCTTGCCGATGCGGATCGGCACACCGAAGGCCGCCAGCCAGAACGTCAGGCGGTCGAAGCCGCGGTTGGCGGGCTGGTCCTCCAGGCTCAGGTCCGGCCGCAGGTACCACATCGGCGGGAAGGTCTCGCCCACATACGGCGAGCGGCAGAGGTACAGGAAGCGCCCGGCCGGCGGGTTCATGCCGGTGGGCACCGGCGCCGGCGGCGGATCGCCGACGAACAGCTTGTGCGGGCCGTGGGCGACGAACGGCAGCACCGGCAACTGCAGCATCTGCGGATTGGACTTCGCGACCCAGGTGAGTGCGCCGTTGAGCGTCTGCGCGACACCGCCGACCGCGATCGCCTGCACTGCCTGGCCCCACAGGTTGTTGATCGACGCGTACATCAGCACGCTGCGCGGCAGGTGGTTGAAGCCGTAGTCGCCCGGCTGGTCCTGCCAGGGCAGCGGCATCGGCGACGGGTTGTCGCCGATCAGCAGCACGATGCCCAGGCGCCCGGAGGGCTTCCAGCCGGCCATCGGCGCGACGGCGAAGTGCCAGCACTTGGGCAGCGGCTTGGGCTGGATGGCCGCCAGTGTCAGCTTCAGCGGCAGGACCGCATGGTTGATGTGCATCGCCGAGACCTCCGACGCGCGTGTCGCCGGGGTCGATTGGACGGTCCGGTCCGCCCATCGCGCAATCCCCATATCGAAGCCATCTACCGGCGTCTGGGCCCTGCAATGGCACGACGTGTTCGACGCCACCGGCTTGTTGTTGCCAAATTTTGCCAAGACGACTACGCTCGCCATCATGAGCACGATGAACATCTCCCTGCCCGACAGCCTGAAGGCCTTCGTCGACGAGCAGGTCGGTGAGCGGGGCTACGGCACCAGCAGCGAGTACGTGCGCGAGCTGATTCGGCGAGATCAGGAGCGTCAGCAGTTGCGCGGGCTCTTGCTTCAGGGGGCAGCGTCCGCGCCGGCTGCGGGGGTCGACGAGGCCTACTACGAGGGTTTGCGCAAGCGCGTCCAGAAGCCGGCCAAGCGTCGCGCCAAGGCGTGAAGGCCAAGCCCGTCATCCCGCGCGAGCAGGCGAACCGGGACGTCACCGACGCCATCGACTTCTACCTGGCCGAAGACGCGGAACAGGCCGCGCTGGGCTTCATCGATGCGCTGGCACGGGCCTTCGGACACATCGGGCGCCATCCGGCGACGGGCTCGCCGCGCTACGCGCATGAGCTGAACCTGCCCGGCTTGCGCTCATGGGCACTCTCGCGCTACCCCTACCTGGTCTTCTACATCGAACGCGACGAGCACATCGACGTCTGGCGCGTGCTGCATGCGCAGCGAGACATTCCCGCGTGGATGCAGGAGGCCGAGTCCCCGTGATGCGGACGGCGCCTGCCGGCGGACCGGCAGGCGAACGGCAGACGACGCTCAGCCCGCGGCCTCGGCGAACGCCCGGTCCAGCTGCGCGATCCACGCCTGCTTGCGCTCGTCGGGCACGAAGCTCGCTTCGAAGCTGTTGCGCAGCACCTGGTAGGCCTGGCGGGGCCCCAGCTGCGGCAGCGCCTCGAAGGTCTGCACCAGGTTCTCGTTGAGATAACCGCCGAAATACGCGGGGTCGTCGCTGTTCAGCATCGCGGCGAGACCCGCGTCGAGCAGCGCCGGCAGGTTGTGCTGCGACAGGTCCTTGAAGACGCAGAGCTTGACGTTGGACAGCGGGCACACCGTCAGCGGCACGCGCTCCTTCGCCAGGCGCTTGACGAGCTCGGGGTCCTCGAGGCTGCGCACACCGTGGTCGATGCGCTCGACCTTCAGCACGTCGAGCGCGCTGGTCACGTAGGCGGGTGGGCCCTCCTCGCCGGCATGGGCCACGAGGCGCAGTCCGAGCGCACGGCACTTCGCGAACACGCGCGCGAACTTCTCGGGCGGATGATCGCGTTCGCTGCTGTCCAGCCCGACACCGATGAAGTACTGGCGGTACGGCAGCGCGGCCTCCAGCGTCGCCAGCGCATCCTCTTCGCTCAGGTGGCGCAGGAAGCACAGGATCAGGTCGGCGCTGATGCCCAGTTCCTGGTGCGCGCGCTGGCAGGCATGGTGCAGGCCGCGGATCACGACCCCGATGTCGACGCCACGCGCGGTGTGCGTCTGCGGGTCGAAGAAGAGCTCGGCGCGCACGATGTTGTCGGCCGCGGCACGCTCGAAGTAGGCCCAGGCCATGTCGAAGAAGTCTTCCTCCTTCAGCAGCACGCTGGCGCCGGCGTAGTAGATGTCGAGGAAGCTCTGCAGGTCGGTGAACGCGTAGGCCGCGCGCAGCGCCTCGACGCTGGGGTAATCCAGCTTCACGCCGTTGCGCTGGGCCAGCTTGAAGATCAGTTCGGGCTCCAGCGAGCCTTCGATGTGGATGTGCAGCTCGGCCTTGGGCGCGGTGCGCAGCAGCGCGGGCAACTGGTCGCGGGGGATGGCGTCGAAGGGGATCATCAGCGTCTTTCGCAAGGAGTTCAGCGGCAGCCGGCCTGCGCCGACCAGGTGGACGCGAGGCCCAGGTCGCTCAGCACGCCGGCGGCATCGAGGTAGTACAGGTGATTGTCGGCGGACGACACGCCGACGTGCGCGCCGGTGCCGGGGTACGGCCGGTAGTAGTACGGCGCCGCGCTGCGTGACGCCGGGCGGCGCGGCGCCAGCAGGGATGGGTAGCGGTCTTCGCCCCAGTTGAAGAGGCAATCGCTCTCGGCGTTGGACAGCACGTTCGACACCTTCGCCAGCACCGACGCATAGGTCGCGAGCACGGCGTCGACGTTCGCCGCATTCAGCATGAAGCCGCCGTGGTCGCCGTTGGGGTCCTCGATCAGCTGCAGCACCGTCGCGCCGTAGCCTGTTACCCAGTCGCGCGCCGCGCGCATCGCCGGGCAGCCGTTGATCGCCGGGTCCGGGTCCTTCTCGCCGCAGTACATCGTCCACTGCATGCCCTTGAAGGGCTGGCCGCCGTAGGCGCCGGCGGCGATCTGCTGGTTCGGCGGATAGTTTGCGGCCACGCCGCCGGCATTCGACAGCACCAGGCCGAAGTAGCGGCTGCCGCTGGCCGCGTTGTCCAGCGCCGCCATCGCGTAGCTGTTGGCCGAGCCGCGCGAGAAGCCGTTGAAGAACACCTTGCCCGGCGCCACGCCCTCGGCCGCCAGCAGCGTGGCGATCAGCGGGTACATCTGCTCGGGCCGGTAGTAGTCGTCGATCGCCTCGCCCTGGCCGAACCACCACTGCAGCGACAGGATCGCGTAGCCGTGCTTCTCGGCATACGGATGCCACAGGTAGATGCCGTCGTGCGCCCAGCCGTTGTGGCCGCTCAGCGGCACGATCACGCCGGCCGGTGGCTTGTTGCCCGGCGGCTGCCACCACATCGTGAAGGCCTTGTTGTCGCTGGTGGCGCGGATCTCCGCCTGCTTGGAGACAGCGAAGGCATAACGCACGGGATCAGCGGCCTGCGCCTGCGCCATCAGCGACGCGCTGTCGGCGCGCGCCGACAGCGGCAGCAGCAGCGCACCGGTCATCAGCGTCGCGAGCGTGATCCGCAGCATGCGCGAATGCTACGCTGGCTGCACGCCGCCAAGGAAGCGCACGATGGACGAACTGAAGCCCTCGCCGGAGGCTGCTGGCAACAAGTCCGCACGCCAGCGCACGCTTGCCGGCTCGATGTGGGTAACGATTCCCGGCACCTTGCTGCTGCTGGGCGCGGCGACGCTGATGCTGCCGCCGCTGGCGGTGGCCGACGCGCCGGCGGCACGCCTGGCCTTCGCGCTGCGCTGGCTGCCGGTGGCCCTGCTGCCGTATGCCGCGACCTGCCTGCACATCCTGCTCGCGCGCTTCCTCGAAGGCGCCCACAACCCGCTGCTGGGCAGCGAGAGCGAACGCCTGAAGATCCACTGCCGCGTCATGCAGAACACGCTGGAGCAACTGGTCTGGTTCACGCTGTGCGTGCTGGCGCTGGCCGCCGGCACCGCGCCGCTGAGGCTGGTGCCGATGGCCTGCGTGTTGTTCGCCGCCGCGCGTTTCATCTACTGGTGGGGCTACCTGCGCCGCAGCACGCTGGGCCGCGCGCCGGGTGTGCAGATGACGTTCACGCTGAATGTCGCGCTGCTGGCGATGGCGCTCGCGCAACTCCTGCGCACGTGACGAGCGTCGCCCGCCGGGCAGGCAGGGACAGGCCCGGCGACGATTTAGGGACGCATGAGGAGCCGGGCCTGTCCCTGCCTGCCCGGCTCGCTCGATCGAGGCAAGCTTGATCGCTTACTTGTCCCCCGGAACCTTCCCGTCGACACCCTTGACGTAGAACTTGATCCCGCCCAGGAACTCGTCGTCCGCGACCTTGTCCTTCTCGATCACGACCTTGCCGGTGTTGTCGGTGATCGGGCCCTTCCAGATCGAGAAGCTGCCGTCCTTCAGGCCGGCCTTGACCGTCTCGAGCTTGGCCTTCGCCTCGGCCGGCACGTCGGCGGCGAGGCCGACAAAGTCGATCGCGCCTTCTTTGACGCCCCACCAGGCCTTGCCGGTGACCCACTTGCCTTCCAGCGCATCACGCGTGGCCTTGATGTAGTACGGGCCCCAGTTGATCACCGCCGAGCCGAGGTGCGCCTTCGGGCCGTAGGCCGTCATGTCCGAGTCCCAGCCGAAGGCGCGCTTGCCCTTCTCTTCGGCGGTCTTCAGCACCGCGGCCGAATCGGTGTTCTGCATCAGCACGTCGGCGCCGCCGTTGATCAGCGCGGTCGCGGCTTCGGTTTCCTTCGGCGGGTTGAACCACTCGTTGACCCACACCACCTTGGTCTTGATCTTCGGGTTGACGCTCTGCGCGCCCAGCGTGAACGAGTTGATGTTGCGGATCACCTCGGGGATCGGGATCGAGCCGACGACGCCCAGCGTATTGGTCTTCGTCATCGCGCCGGCGATCACACCGGCCATGTAGGCGCCCTCGTAGGTGCGCGAGTCGTAGGTGCGCAGGTTCTCGGCCGTCTTGTAGCCGGTGGCGTGCTCGAACTTGACGTCCTTGGTGTCGGTGGCCACCTTCAGCATCGGCTCCATGTAGCCGAAGGTCGTGCCGAAGATCAGCTTGTTGCCCTGGCCGACCATGTCGCGGAACACGCGCTCGGCATCGGCCGCCTCGGGCACCTTCTCGACGAAGCTGGTGACCACCTTGTCGCCGAACTCCTTCTCGACCGCCTTGCGGCCGTTGTCGTGCGCGAAGGTCCAGCCGCCGTCGCCGACCGGGCCGACGTAGGCGAAGGCGATCTTCAGCGGCTCGGGCTTGGGCGCGGCGGCCGATGCAGCGGCGCTGGCCGGCGCGGCGGCCGTGGGCGCCGCCGGTTCTTGCTTCTTGCCGCAGCCCACCAGGGCGGCGGTGGCGGCCAGCGTGGACCAGCCGGCGAGTTTCAGGAGCGTGCGCTTCGAGGTCGGCGTCATGATTTCTCCAGGGGTGATGAGGGGGTGGAAAGGTCGAGCGGCGATTATGGGTCGCTGCATCAGGGCGTGAACGGCTTGCCCAGCGAGGCCGGCATGTTGATGCGGATCCACGTCGGGTTGCGCGAGATCAGCACCAGCACGACGACGGTAGCGAGGTACGGCAACATCGACAGCCACTGGCTCGGGATCTGCACACCTTCGCCCTGCAGGTGGAACTGCAGCATCGTGACGCCGCCGAAGAGGTACGCGCCCATCAGGATGCGCACCGGCCGCCAGGTCGCGAAGGTGGTCAGCGCCAGCGCGATCCAGCCCTTGCCGGCCACCATGCCTTCGACCCACAGCGGCGTGTAGATCACCGAGATGTAGGCCCCCGCCAGGCCGCACAGCGCGCCGCCGACCACCACCGCCAGCAGCCGGATGCGTCGCACCGGATAACCCAGCGCGTGAGCGGAGTCGGGCGACTCGCCGACCGCGCGCAGCACCAGCCCGGCGCGCGAGCGGTACAGGAACCAGGTCAGCGCGAGCGTCAGGATCACCGCCAGGTAGACCATCGGGTGGTGCTTGAACAGCGCCGGTCCGATGAACGGGATGTCGGCCAGGCCCGGGATCTCGAACTTCATGCGCGGGCCCAGCTTCTCCTGCGTGAAGCGGATGCCGGCGAAGGCCGAGAAGCCGATGCCGAAGAGGCTCAGCGCCAGGCCGCTGGCGTACTGGTTGGTGTTCAGCCAGATCACCAGCAGCCCGAACACCAGCGCCATCAGGGCACCGGCGCCCATGCCGGCGGCGAAGGCCATCAGGTCGCTACCGGTTGTCACCGCGGTGGCGAAGCCGGCGATCGCGGCGACGAGCATCATGCCCTCGGCGCCGAGGTTCAAGACCCCCGCGCGTTCGTTGATCAGAAGTCCCAGACCGGCGATCGCCAGCACGGTGCCAGCCGACAAGGTCGCGGCCACCAGGAGCGCAAAGGATTCCATCGTGATTCTCCTGGGTGTTCGATCAGTGCGCGGCCACGGCCGCTGCGGCCGGCGTGCGGCGCGCAGGCTGCCAGCGCACGCGGTAGTGGATCAGCGTGTCGGAGGCCAGCAGCGCGAACAGCAGCAGTCCCTGGAACACGCCGGTGATCGACTTCGGCAGCCCCAGGCGCGACTGCGCCAGCTCGCCGCCGATGTAGAACATGCTCATCAGCACCGCCGCGAAGACCACGCCCACCGGGTGCAGCCGGCCGACGAAGGCGACGATGATCGCGGCGAAGCCGTAGCCCACCGGCACGTACGGTGTCAGCTGCCCCAGCGGCCCGGCCGCTTCCAGCCCGCCCGCCAGGCCGGCCAGGCCGCCCGACAGCAGCAGCGCCAGCCACAGCGCCTTGCGTGACGAGAAGCCGGCATAACGCGCGGCCGCCGGCGCGAGGCCGCCGACCTGCAGCTGGAAACCCGCGTAGGTGCGGAACAGCAGCAGCCACGTCAGCGCCACCGCACCCAGCGCCACCAGCACGCCGATGTGCGCGCGGAAGCCGTCGACCAGGCGCGGAATCTTGGTCGCCGCGGCGAAGGTGATGGTCTGCGGGAAGTTGTAGCCCTTGGGGTCCTTCCACGGCCCGTAGACCAGGTACGACAGCAGCAGCTCGGCCACGTACACCAGCATCAGGCTGACGAGGATCTCGTTGGCGTTGAAACGGTCGCGCAGCAGCGCGGTGATGCCGGCCCACACCATGCCGCCGAGCACGCCGGCCGCGAGCACCAGGAACACGATCGCGCGCGAGGTGTCGGGCCCGGCCTGCATCGCGACACCCGACGCGAAGATCGCGCCGAGCACGAACTGCCCCTCGGCGCCGATGTTCCAGACGTTCGAGCGGTAGCAGACCGCCAGGCCCAGCGCGATCAGCGCCAGCGGCGTCGCCTTGATGGCGATCTCGCTCAACGCGTAGGCGTTCTTCACCGGCTCGACGAAGAACATCTGCAGGCCGCGCACCGGGTCCTTGCCGAGCAGGGTGAACAGGATCACGCCGACCACCACGGTGATCACCAGCGCGATCAGCGGCGAGGCAATGGACATCGCCTTCGACGGCTGCGGGCGGGCTTCGAGCTTAAGCATGGCGGGCACTCCTGGCGGACGTCGGCGCGGCGGGGAACGGATGCACGTTGGTGTTGGCGTCGTTGTGGGCATCGGGATCGGGCGGCGGCTCGTCCCACAGGCCCGACATCCACTGGCCGATGCGCTCGACCGTGGCTTCGGCCACCGGGATGCTCGGCGACATCTTTCCCTGCGCGATCACCAGCAGCCGGTCGCTGATCTCGAACAGCTCGTCGAGCTCCTCGCTGACGATCAAGAGCGCGCAGCCTTCGTCGCGCAGCCGCAGCAACTCGCCGCGGATGAAGGCCGCGGCACCGACGTCCACGCCCCAGGTCGGCTGCGAGACGATCAAGAGCTTCGGCTTCGCGTCGATCTCGCGGCCGACGATGAACTTCTGCAGGTTGCCGCCCGAGAGGCTCTTCGCCGCCGCGCCCGGGCCGCCGGCCTTGACGTTGAAGCGCCGGATCAGGTCCTCGGCCATCAACTTCACCGCGCCGGTGCGCAGCCAGCCGCCGGCGCCGATGGCCTCGGTGCGCGTCAGCAGCGTGTTCTCGGCCAGCGACATCGTCGGCACCGCACCGCGGCCCAGCCGCTCCTCGGGCACGAAGTTCAGGCCCAGCTTGCGCCGCTTCTTCGGCGACGCGGTGGCGATGTCGGTGCCGAACAGGCTGATCGTGCCGGGCGACGAACGGCGGTCCTCGCCTGACAGCGCGGCCATCAGCTCCTGCTGGCCGTTGCCGGAGACACCAGCGATGCCGACGATCTCGCCGGCGCGCACCTGGAAGCCGATGCCGTCGAGCGTGCGTCCGAAGGGGCCGCTCTTGGCGAGCGACAGGCCCTTGACCTCCAGCGCCACCGCACCGGGATTGGCCGGCCGGTGCTGCAGCTGCGGCGGCTCGGCGCCGATCATCAGCCGCGACAGGCTGGCGTTGGTCTCGCGCGTCGGGTCGACCTCGCCCGTCACCTTGCCGCCGCGCATCACCGTGCAGTGGTGGCAGAGCTCGCGGATCTCGTCGAGCTTGTGGCTGATGTAGAGGATCGAGCAGCCCTCGTGCGCCAGCTGGCGCAGCGTGAGGAACAGCGTCTGCACCGCCTGCGGCGTCAGCACCGAAGTCGGTTCGTCGAGGATCAAGAGCTGCGGGTTCGTCAGCAGCGCGCGCACGATCTCGACGCGCTGCCGCTCGCCCACCGACAGCGTATGCACCGGCCGCAGCGGGTCGACCTCGATGCCGTACTCCTTCGAGACGCCGCGGATGCGCTCGGTCACCTGCGGCAGCGGCAGCGACTTGTCGAGGCCGAGCCAGATGTTCTCGGCGGCCGACAAGGTGTCGAACAGCGAGAAGTGCTGGAACACCATCGCGATGCCCAGGTGCCGCGCCTGTTGCGGGTTGGCGATGCGCACCGGCTGGCCGTTCCAGCGCACCTCGCCCGCGTCCGGCTGCACCGCGCCGTAGATGATCTTCATCAGCGTCGATTTGCCTGCGCCGTTCTCGCCGAGCACGGCGTGAATCTGGCCGGGAGCGACGCGCAAGCTCACGTCGTCATTCGCCCGCACCGCGGGGTACTGCTTCGTGATGCCCGCGAGTTCGAGTCGCAGCATAAAACTGTCTCCTGCAAATGGCTTTCTCGGGTCTTGGCGCCCGCGAACCTGGTTCTCGCTCTAGCGCTCGTAGCGGCGAATTCCGCCCACCCAGCTCTCCACCAGATTGCGTTCGTCGCCCAGCGTCAGCCAGGCGAAGACCTTCTCATGCAACTCCCGCGCCACCGCGTGCCGGCGTTCGGCGACCGAGCCGACGGCCCAGTCCCAGACGCAGAAATCGGCCGCGCAGCCGGGTTCGAGGGATCCGATCTCGTGGCCAAGCCGCAGCGCCTGCGCGGCGGCCCGGGTCGCCGCATGCAGCAGCGCCCACGCCGACAGCTTGGTGCCGGCCAGCGCCTGCACCTTGTAGCCGTCGGCCATCGTCCGGTGCATCGACAGCGAGGTACCGCCGCCGACGTCGCTGCCCAGGCTGACGTTGAAGCCCGCCTCCCGTGCCTCGCGCCAGCCGAAGAGGCCGCTGCCGAGGAACAGGTTCGACGAAGGGCAGTGCGCGATCTGCGCGCCGCTGTCGTGCAGCAGCGCGCGATCCGTTGCATCGAGCCAGATGCCGTGTGCCAGCACCGAGCGCTCGTTCAGCAAGCCGTGGCCTGCATAGACATCCAGGTAGCTGCGCGCGCTCGGGAACAGCTCGGCGATCCAGCGCACCTCGGCCGGGTTCTCGGCGACGTGCGTCTGCATGTAGACGCCGGGGTGCTCGGCCAGCAGCCGGCCGGCCATCGCCAGCTGCTCGTCCGTGCTGGTGGCGGCGAAGCGCGGCGTCAGCGCATAGGCGATGCGGCCGCGGCCGTGCCAGGCGTCGATCAGCGCGCGGCATTCGGCTTCGGCGTGCACAACGTCGTCGCGCAGGTTGTCCGGTGCGTGGCGGTCCATCAGCACCTTGCCGGCGATGACGCGCATGCCGCGGCTCATCGCGGCATCGAAGAGCGCCTCGGTCGCCGTGCGGTGCACGGTCGGGAAGACGACGGCCGACGTCGTGCCGTGCTCGAGCAGCGCGTCGAGGAAGAGCTTCGCGCCGGCAGCGGCGGCCTCGGGCTCGGCATGGCGGGCTTCGGCGGGGAAGGTATAGGTCTCCAGCCAGTCCAGCAGCTGCGCGCCCCACGACGCGATCACGTCGATCTGCGGGCAGTGCACATGCGTGTCGATGAAGCCCGGCAGCAGCAGCTGGCCGCGGCGGTCGATCTTCAGGAAATCCTCGCCCGGTTCATGCGGCTGCACGGCGGCGATGCGGCCGTTTTCGTCGGTCAGCAGCCAGTGGTCGGGACGAAAACGCACGGCGGCGCTGTGAATGTCAGCCAGGCCGGGGTCGGCGGTGAAGTCGAGCAGGTCCGCGCGGATCGCGGTCTTCGGGAGCATGGTCATGGGGTCGTTGTCGTTGTCGTCGTGTCAGCCCGCTCTAGGGGTTTCGACTTCGTGAGTTCTGAGCGCCCGAGCGGCATGGGCCGCGGGCGCATCGGGCCGAGTCCGGCGGTCGGCCCCGGGGGGGCCGACTTCGCTGCGGTCCTCGGCTTGGGGGCGCGCCGTCCATTTAGCTTCGCTCGCTGCGCTCGCTTCGCACAGCGCCGGCGAGTCAGTTGTTGAAGCTCGCTTCGCTCGCCGCCCCCAAGCCTCCGGTCCTCGCCGCCTCCCACGGCCCGCTGCGCCCGCAGCCCAAGCCGCTCTCCTGCGAGGTGTTGGCATGCGTCTCTTCGCGCACCACCGTGCTTCGCAAAGGCGCAGGCGGCCAGGCCGCAGCGCGCGTGGGAGGCGCCGGCCTGAGGCGGTTCGGGGGTCGGCGTGAGCGCAGCGAACGCTTCGTGAACTGACTCGCCGGCGCTGTGCGCAGCGCGCCAGCGCGCCAGCGCGGAGCTAAATGGACGGCGCGACCCCCGGACCGACTCAGGCCGGGGAGTCGGCCCCCCAGGGCCGACCGCCGGACTCGCGCGATGCGGCCTGGCCGCCTGCGCCTTTGTCGTGCCGCCGATCGCACGCAACAGAGCAATCACGCGCGCCCCCCTTCCGACAACCCGCGCGCGACATCCCGCACCTGCTCGCGCAGCCAGCGGATCGCCGGCGACGCGTGCGTCAGGTCGTGCCACAGCTGGTAGTAGGTGAGCTGCGGGAAGTCCACCGGGCAGCGCACGATGCGCACCGGCAGGAAGCCGAGGTAGCGCGCACAGAACTGGCGGCCGGTGGTCAGCACGAGATGGGTGCGCGCGACCATCGCCGGCGCCAGGCCGAAGTGGGGCGTGCGCACGGCGATGTTGCGTTCGAGGCCCTGCGCCTGCAGGTGCTCCTCGACGACACCGCGGCCGCCGGCGTGCAGCGGCGTCGGCGCGATGTGTTCGCTCTGAAGGTAGCGGTCCAGAGTCCAGCTGCGCGGGCTGCGCACGGCCGGATGGTCCTGCGCGACGAGGCAGACGATCTCGTCGCTGATCAGCCGCCCCAGGTGCAGTTCGGCCGGCGGCTGCAGCCAGTTGCCGATCACTACGTCGACCTCGCCGCGCGCGAGGTGGCCGCGGTAGTCGAAGTCGCGCGTCAGCGGCAGCAGGTCCAGGTGCACGTTCGGCGCCTGCATCTTCACGCGGGACACCAGCTCGGGCAGGAACAGCGGGTCGAGGTAGTCGCTGGCGGCGATGCGGAAGGTCACCTCGGCCTGCTCGGGCGCGAAACCCTGGGCCGGCGAGTGGCCGCCGAACATGGCCTGCGCGCCCTGCAGGATCTGCGCGGCCGCCGGCAGCAGCGACAGCGCCACCGCGGTGGGCGCCATGCCGGCGCCGCTGCGCACCAGCAAGGGGTCACCCGTCAGCGAACGCAAACGCTTCAGTTGGGCCGACACGGCCGGTTGGCTGGTCGCGAGCCTCAAGGCGGCGCGCGACACGCTGCGTTCGGTGATCACGGTGTGGAAGACCCTGACGAGAGACAACTCGATCTTGTCGAACGCAGCGCCGCGTGCCATACGAGCATTTTGATAGGAGTTATAAGGTCGATCGTATACACAGCCGGCGATCAGCAGCTAAGTTACGGGTATGTCCCAAGCACCACACGGCGCCCCGAGCGCTCCCGACCAGACGGCCGCCGCGAGCCTCGATGCGGCACGGCCCGTGCGCTTCTTCCACCGCGGCGAGATCGTCTCGCTGGGCGACGTGGAACCCACCCGCACCGTGCTGAACTGGCTGCGCGAAGACGCGCATTGCAGCGGCACCAAGGAAGGCTGCAACGAGGGCGATTGCGGCGCCTGCACCGTGATGGTCGGCGAGCTGCAAGGCGACGATCGCATCGCCTGGCAGACCGTCAACGCGTGCATCCAGTTCATGCCGGTGCTCGACGGCAAGGCGCTGCTGACGGTGGAAGACCTGAAGCAGGGCGAGCAGCTGCACCCGGTGCAGCAGGCGATGGTCGACTGCCACGGCTCGCAATGCGGCTTCTGCACGCCGGGCTTCGTGATGTCGATGACCGCCTGCTACGAGCGCCACCAGGGCTGCGGCACGCAGCCGACGCGCCAGCAGCTGGCCGACGAGCTGTCCGGCAACCTCTGCCGCTGCACCGGCTACCGGCCGATCCTCGATGCCGGCCAGCGCATGTTCGAGCTGCCGGTGCAGCGCCTGGACGAAGCGCCGATCGCCGCCGCGCTGCGCACGCTGCGCGCCGACGCGACGCTCGCCCGCCCCGGCTTCTTCGCGCCCCGCACCTTGCCCGAATTCGCCGCGCTGCGCGCCGCGAAGCCCGAGGCCCGCCTGCTCGCCGGCTGCACCGACATCGGCCTGTGGGTCAACAAGCAGTTCCGCGACCTGGGCGAGATCCTGTACATCGGCGAGGTGGCCGAGCTGAAGGCGATCCGCGATGTCGACGGCCAGCTTCAGATCGGCGCCGCCGCGTCGCTGGAAGACGCGTGGACCGCGCTCGAGCGCCGCTGGCCTGCCGTGCGCGAGATGCACCTGCGCTTCGCGTCGCCGCCGATCCGCCACGCCGGCACGATGGGCGGCAACATCGCCAACGGCTCGCCGATCGGCGATTCGGCGCCGGTGCTGATCGCGCTGGGCGCGCACATCGTGCTGCGCCGCGGCGAGGCCGAGCGCACGATGCTGCTGCAGGACTTCTACCTCGACTACATGAAGAACCAGCTGCAGCCGGGCGAGTTCGTGCAGGCGCTGCGGGTGCCGCTGCCGCGCGACGGGGAACTGCTGCGCGCCTACAAGCTGAGCAAGCGCTACGACAGCGACATCTCGGGCCTGGCCGCCGGGCTGTGGTTGAAGCTCGACGGCGACCTCGTGCAGGACGTGCGCCTGGTCTTCGGCGGCATGGCCGCCATCGTCAAGCGCGCGAAGGGCGCGGAGGCCGCGCTGCGCGGCCAGCCGTGGACCGAGGCCGCGCTGCGACGCGCGATGACCGCGCTGGACACCGACTACACGCCGCTGTCCGACCTGCGCGCCAGCGCCGGCTACCGCCGCCGCGCCGCGCGCAACCTGCTGCAGCGGCTGTTCCTCGAAACGAGACCGTCGGCGCCCTTGAGCAGCAAGCACGTCTCGGTGTGGAGCGACATCGTATGAACGCACCCCAGGACACCGCCGCGGTCGTCGGCACCGCCCGCCCGCATGAATCCGCGCACCTGCACGTCGCCGGCGCCGCGCCGTATGTCGACGACATCGCCGAGACGCAGGGCACCTTGCACGCGGCGCTGGGCCTGTCGCCGGTCGCGCATGGCAGGCTGCTCGGCATCGACGTCGACACGCTGCGCGCGCAGCCGGGCGTGGTGGCCGTGCTCACCGCGGCCGACATCCCCGGCACCAACGACTGCGGCCCGATCGTGCACGACGACCCGATCCTCGCCGACGGCACCCTGCACTACCTCGGCCAGCCGGTGTTCGCGGTGATCGCGACCGACCGCCTGGCCGCGCGCCGCGCCGCGTCGCTGGCGAAGCAGGTCATCCGCCATGAAGCGCTGCCGCCGGTGCTGACGGCGCTGGACGGGCATGCGAAGCAGCAGTACGTCGTGCCGCCGATGCACCTGAAGCGCGGCGATGCGAACGCTGCGCTCGCCGCTTCGGCACAGCGTGCGCAGGGCGCGTTCTCGCTCGGCGGCCAGGAGCAGTTCTACCTCGAGGGCCAGGTCTCGTACGCGATCCCGCAGGAGGACGGCGGCCTGCTGATCCACTGCTCGACGCAGCACCCGAGCGAGATGCAGCACGCGGTCGCGCATGCGCTGCACATCGGCTCGCACCGCGTGCAGGTGGTGTGCCGGCGCATGGGCGGCGGCTTCGGGGGCAAGGAAAGCCAGAGCGCGCTCTTCGCCTGCATCGCCGCGATCGGCGCCGCGAAACTGAAGCGCCCGGTCAAGCTGCGGCCGGACCGCGACGACGACATGCTGATCACCGGCCGCCGCCACGGCTTCGAGTTCGCATGGACCGTCGGCCACGATGCCGAGGGTCGCGTCGAAGGCGTCGAGATCGACCTGGTGGCCAACGCCGGTTTCTCGGCCGACCTGTCGCCGCCGGTGATGACGCGCGCGCTCTGCCATTTCGACAACGCCTACTGGCTGCCGGCCGTCGCCGCGCACGGCTACTGCGCGCGCACCAATACGCAGAGCAACACCGCGTTCCGCGGCTTCGGCGGCCCGCAGGGTGCGCTGGCGATCGAGATGATCCTCGACGACGTCGCGCGCGCACTCGGCCGCGACCCGCTCGACGTGCGCCGCGCGAACTTCTACGGCACCGGCGAACGCAACGTGACGCCGTATGGCCAGGTGGTGCGCGACAACATCATCGAGGCGCTGGTCGCACGGCTTGAGCAGACCAGCGACTACCGCGCGCGCCGCGAGCAGATCAAGGCCTTCAACGAGAGCAGCCCGGTGCTCAAGCGCGGCCTCGCGCTGACGCCGGTGAAGTTCGGCATCTCGTTCAACGTCGCGCACTTCAACCAGGCCGGCGCGCTGGTGCATGTCTACACCGACGGCACCATCCTCGCGAACCACGGCGGCACCGAGATGGGCCAGGGCCTGAACACCAAGGTGGCGATGGTCGTCGCGCACGAGCTCGGCGTGCGGCTCGATCGCGTTCGCGTGACGGCCACCGATACGCACAAGGTCGCCAACACCTCGGCCACCGCGGCCTCGACCGGCTCGGACTTGAACGGCAAGGCCGCGCAGGATGCCGCGCAGCAGATCAAGCACCGCCTCGCGGCCTTCGCCGCGGGCAAGCACGGCGGCCGGCCGGAGGACGTGCGCTTCGGCAACGACCGCGTGCTGGTCAACGGCCTCAGCGTGCCTTTCGACGGGCTGGTGCAGCAGGCCTACTTCGCGCGCGTGCAGCTGTGGAGCGACGGCTTCTACGCGACGCCCGGGCTGCACTGGGACCGCGAGAAGCTGCAGGGCAACCCGTTCTTCTATTTCGCGTACGGCGCGGCCTGTTCCGAGGTGGTGGTCGACACGCTCAGCGGCGAGTGGAAGCTCACGCGTGCCGACGTGCTGCACGACGTCGGCCAGTCGCTGAACCCGGCGATCGACATCGGCCAGGTCGAAGGCGCGTTCATCCAGGGCATGGGCTGGCTGACGATGGAAGAGCTGTGGTGGCATCCCGCCGATGGTTCGAAGAACGCCGGCAAGCTGATGACGCATGCGCCGTCGACCTACAAGATCCCCACCGCCAACGACTGCCCGGCCGACTTCCGCGTCGCGCTCTACGACACGCAGAACCCCGCCGACACCATCCACCGCAGCAAGGCGGTCGGCGAGCCGCCGCTGCTGCTGCCGTTCTCGGTGTTCCTCGCGATCCGCGATGCTGTATCGGCCGTCGGCGAACACCGCGTGAACCCGCCGCTGCGCGCGCCGGCGACGCCGGAGGCGATCCTGGACGCGGTCGACGCGGTGCGCGCGGCCGTCGCCTGAGGGCAGGACCCCATGCCGGCGCCGAACTTCCTGCAGCAGACCGCGCGCCGCTGGCTCGTCGAGCGCCGGCCGGCGATGGAAGTGCAGGTGCTCGACGCACGCGGCTCGGTGCCGCGCGAGACCGGCACGCGCATGCTGGTCGCGGCCGACGCGGTCATCGGCACCATCGGCGGCGGCCACCTCGAGCTGCAGGCCATCGCCGATGCCCGCGCGCAGCTCGCCGCGGGCAACCCGTCCCCGCGCGACCGCGCGATCGCGCTCGGACCCACGCTCGGCCAGTGCTGCGGCGGCGCGCTGACGCTGCGCACGCAGGGGCTCACCGCCGAATCGCTGGCCGAGTGGGCGCACGAGCGGCCGCTGTTCACGCTGCAGCTCTACGGCGCCGGCCACGTCGGCCGCGCGATGATCAAGCTGCTCGAAGGCCTGAACTGCGCGGTGCAGTGGATCGACGAGCGCGAGAGCGAATTCCCGCTCGAGCCGACGGCGGCGCACATCGAGCGCGTGTGCGTCGAGCCCGTCGAGGCGGAAGTGGCGGTCGCGCCACCCGGCGCGTTCTACCTCGTGCTGACGCACAGCCACGAGCTGGACCAGCGCATCACCGAGGCGATCCTGAAGCGCGGGGACTTCGGCTACCTCGGGCTGATCGGCTCGAAGACCAAGCGCGCGCGCTTCCTGCACCGCTTCGAAGAACGCGGAATATCGGATGAAGTGCTCGGCCGCATGACCTGCCCGATCGGCGTGCCCGGCATCGAGGGCAAGGAGCCCGAGGTGATCGCGATCGCGGTGGTGGCGCAGCTGCTGCAGCGCGCGAACGCCTGAGCGAAGCTGCGCGGCTCAGCCCGCCGGCAGCGCGCGCGCCAGCCGCATGACGGTGACACCCGGCCGCAGCTGGCGCAGCGAGGGCATCACCAGCGTGCAGTCGGCGTAGGGCGTGACGAAGGGCCGGCCGTCGTTCCAGCCCAGCACGGTGCCGGCCTGGGGAACGGTTTCGCCGTTCGACCAATGACGCGCAAAGCGCACGTCCATGCTGCGGGCCACGACTGCATCGGTCACGTCGAGCAGGCATTGCGCCGGCGGAGGGGCCTGCCGCCAGCCGGCCGGCAGGTCGGCCTCGCCGACCGTGCCGGCCGCGGCGAGGAAGCGCGCCAGCATGTCGAGCGCGACCGTGCGGCTGGACAGCGCGCCGTGCCAGCCGCACTCGAGCAGCAGCGAGCGCGTGCCGTCGTCGCCGCCGGCGCCTTCGATGCCGCCGAAGCGACCGTGGTCGCGCATGCGCCGGCCCTCGGCATGGCCGGCATCGACGATCACGCAGCGCGGTGCGCCCAGTTCGCGCGCCAGCGCCCGGTGGCGCGGTGCCAGGCCGGTCAGCAGCAGCGGCTCGCCGGGCTCGTGCATCGAGTGCAGGTCCAGCAGCCAGTCCGCGCGCTCGACCAGCGGGCGCAGCTGCCGTGCACGCTCGCGCTCGACCGACCGCACCGATCCGTCGTGCAAGCCCGGCCCCCAGACGCGGTTGAAGTCCTCGTCGACGAAACGCGACGCATCGGGCGCCGCCGCATCGAAGCGGTCGAAGGCCGCGAGGTTGCAGAAGGCCAGCGTGAGGCGGCCGCGGCGCGGCCGCAGCCCGGCGTCGAGCGCCGCGCACAGCGCCCAGGCCCCGCAGAGCTCGTTGCCGTGCACCAGCGCGCTGACCAGCACGTCGCGGCCGGGCAGGCCCGAATCCCACTGCCACACGCCCTCGATGCCGGTATTGCCTGCACGCCAGGGCCCGAGCTCGGGCACCGGCAGCTCGAAGGCCGGCGCCAGCGCATTCACGTCGTCACTCATGTCGGATCTTCGCGAAGTCGACGACACGCGCGTACTTCTCCAGCTCGATCTTCTGGTAGGCCGCCAGCAGTTCGTCGGGTTTGCCCTCGGGGGCCGGCGGTCGCGCGCCGGCCTCCTCGAGCTTGCGGCGCACGTCGGGCGAGGCGATCGAGGCCTGGAAGGCCTGGCCGATGCGCGCCGACAGCGCCGCCGGCAGCCTGGCCGGCGCGAACAGCCCGAACCAGATGCCGATGTTGACCTTGCGGAAGGACGCATGTTCGGCGAGCGCCGGGATCTCGGGCGCGGCGGCCGCGCGGCGCGCTTCCGTGACCCCCACCGCCGCGACGCTGCCGGCCCGGATGTGCGGCAGCCCGCTCGACAGCACGTAGACGCCGAAATCCAGCTGGCCGCCGAGCAGGTCGTTGGTCAGCGGCCCGACGCCACGGTACGGGATGTGCACCATGAACAGCCCGCCCGACTCCTTGACCATCTCGCCGGCCAGGTGCAGCCCGGTGCCGATGCCCGAGCTGCCGTAGCTGTACCTGCCCGGGCTGGCCTTCACGACGCGAAGGAAGTCGTCGAGCGACTTCACCTTGGTGTGCGGCGCGGCCACCAGCACCATCGGCTGCGTCGCGAGCAGGCCGATCGGCGTGAAGTCGCGCTGCGGGTCGTAGCGCAGCGACGGGTTCACCAGCTTGCCGATCGCCATCTCGTTGTTCGAGCCGACCAGCAGCGTATAGCCGTCGGCCGCGGCGCGCGCGACCTTCTGCGCGCCGATCGTGCCGCCGGCACCGCCGACGTTCTCGACCACCACCGGCTGGCCCAGCCGGCGCGACAACTCCGGGCCGATGGTGCGCGCGACGAGGTCGACGCTGCCGCCCGGCGGGTAGCCCACCACCAGCGTGATCGGCCGGTTCGGATAGTCGGCCTGGGCCGCGGCCGGCAGCGCGGCGCCGGCAGCGAGCGCGGCCAGGGCCAGGGCGCAGAGGTGTCGTCGGTGCATGGGGGTCTCGCTGGAGAGGGTGACCGGGGGGTGACGGGAGGTGACGGGGTGCGCCAGTGTTGGCCGCGGCCGAGGCACGCACGGTGCCGAAGCGGCACGCTGAGGAACCATTTCGGCACCTGGCCAGCGGCAGCGCGATGCGGCGCTACCAGGCGCCGCCGGTCACCGATCGGTCGCCGCCCACACCGCCTCGACCAGCGGCGACTGGCGCGCCCGCGCGCGGTACAGCCGCACGTCGAAGTGCACCTCGTCGCTGCGGCCGCCCAGCGCCGCCAGCGAGCGCTGCTTGCAGCCGGTGGCGACCATCGACCACGGCAGCCACGCCAGGCCCAGGCCCTTGGCGACCAGCTCCTGCACCGCATCGGCGGAGTCGCAGACGAAGCGCGTGCGGGCGATCGCCTCGGGCTGGCTGCGGCGCAGGTGCTCGGCGAGCAGCGCGCCCAGCGACAGCGATTCCGCGTAGCCGATCAGCGCGCCGTCGTGCAGCGTGTGTTGCGGGCGGCCCTGGGCATCGGCCTTCGACACCGGCACCAGCCGGTCCTGCGCCAGCGTCAGGTGGCGGAAGCGCTGGTTGGACAGCCGCACCGAGGTCGCCGGGTGTTCGTAGCAGCAGACGAAGTGCACCTCGCCGCGCTCGAGCAGGCCGACGATCTCGGTCATCGTGCCGGTGCGCATCTCGACGCGCTGGCCGTGCAGCGGCCGGCGCGGTCGCGCCAGGCCGGCCAGCCAGTCGGCCACCAGCGTGCGCGCCAAGGTGCGGCCGGTGGCGATGCGCAGCACCTCGCCACCCAGCACGTGGCGGCTGCGCAGCGCATCGCGCGTGAGCATCAGCCCGTCGACCAGGGCCTCGCCCTGCTGCAGCAGCGCCTGGCCGGCCGGCGTCAGCTTCACCGCGCCGCGCCCGCGCTCGACCAGCGGCACCCCGGCCCAGGCCTCCAGCGCGCGGATGCGGCGGCCGAAGGCCGGATGCGTGACGTGGCGCGCCTCGGCGGCGCGCACGAAGCTGCGCTCGCGCGCCAGCGCGGCAAGATCCTCGAGCAGCTTCAGGTCCATGGTCGGGCGGCGCACTATGCCACGGCGTCCACGACGATCCGGGCCTGCTTGATCCAGCGCAAGACCTTGCCGGGGGCGCCTCCCTAGACTGCCCGCAACCCCTTCGGTCGCCCGCAGCGCATCGAGGCCCCAGGAGCACGAGCCGATGCACCACCCGCGCCAGATCCACGACGACATCCCCGGCACGCCGCTGTTCGACTCGCGCCTCGCGCGAAAGGGCTACGCGCTGAACCGGATGTGCTATTCGTTCAATGACGCGGCCAACCGCGCGGCCTTCCTGCGCGACGAGGACGGCTACCTCGAGCGCTTCGCCCTGACGCCCGAGCAGCGCGACGCGGTGAAGAGCCGCCAGGTGCTGAAGATGCTCAACGCCGGCGGCAATGCCTACTACCTGGCCAAGCTCGCCGGCATCTTCGGGCTGGACATGCAGGACATCGGCGCGCAGCAGACCGGCGTCAGCAAGGCCGCGTTCCAGGCCCGGCTGGTCGCACAGCGCGATCTGGCCGAGGGATAGGGGCGCGCGCATGGCCCGCGTGATCGGCAACCTCATGTGCTCGCACGTGCCGGCCATCGGCGGCGCGATCGCCAAGGGACTGCAGCAGGAGCCCTACTGGAAACCCTTCTTCGACGCCTTCGTGCCGGTGCGCGAATGGCTGGCCGAGGCGCGCCCGGACATCGTCGTCACCGTCTACAACGACCACGGCCTGAATTTCTTCCTGGACAAGATGCCGACCTTCGCGGTCGGCGCCGCGCCGAGCTACCGCAATGCCGACGAGGGCTGGGGCCTGAAGCCGGTGGCGCCCTTCGAAGGTGCCGAGGACCTGTCGTGGCACCTCGTCGAGTCGCTCGTGGCGCAGGCCTTCGACCTCGTCACCTGCCAGGAGATGCTGGTCGACCACGCCTTCACGCTGCCGATGAAGCTGCTGTGGCCCGACGAGCGCTGGCCGGTGCGCGTGGTGCCGGTGTGCGTGAACACCGTGCTGTTCCCGCTGCCGTCGGCGTCGCGCTGCTGGCAGCTGGGCCGCGCGATCGGCCGCGCGGTGCAGCGCTGGGACGGCGAGTCGCGCGTGCTGGTGGTCGGCAGCGGCGGGCTGTCGCACCAGCTCGAGGGGGAACGCGCGGGCCACATCAACCGGGCCTTCGACCTGCGCTTCCTCGACAGCCTGGTGCATGACCCGACCTGGGCCACGCAGCAGTCGATCAACGACCTGGTGCGTGCCGTCGGCACCCAGGGCATCGAGTTGCTGAACTGGCTGGCCGCGCGCGCGACGCTGGGCGACGGCGCCGTGCACGAGCTGCATCGCACGTACCACATCCCGATCTCGAACACCGCGGCGGCGGTGCAGTTGCTGGCGCCGCGCGGCACCTGAGAACAGCCCGACCGCTGTCGCGGTGGCAACACCGCCGCGCCAGCCCGGGTGGCATCATCGACGGCCCGTCCCGGACCGTTGCATGCCCGCGTTTCATCCGCCGTTCGCGCCGCAGTTCCCGATCCGCAGCCTCGACGACGTGCGCCGGCTCGAGCGCACGCCGCTGGCCGAGGCGCTGCCGGTGCGCAGCACCTACGAGCTGCTGTGCAACTCGGCGCACGCCTTCGGCGACCGGACCGCGCTGACCTTCCTGCCGGACATGTCGGCCGACACGCCGCCGCTGTGCTGGTCGTACCGCGAGCTGCTGCGCGGCGTGCACCAGACCGCGAACCTGCTGCACCGCCTCGGCGTGCAGCCGGGCGATGCGGTGGCGGTGCTGCTGCCCGCCTGCCTGGACTACCACCTCGCGCTGTGGGGCGGCGAGGCCGCGGCCATCGTGCAGCCGCTGAACCCGCTGCTCAGCGACGACAAGCTGGCTTCGCTGATCACCGCCGCCCGCGCGACCGTGCTCTTCGCCTGGGGCGCCGAGGGCGACGCCGGCTACTGGGCCAAGGCGCTGCGCCTGCGCGGCCAGGTGCCGACGCTGCGCACGCTGCTGCGCGTGGCGCCGCCCGGGCAGCCCCTGCCGCCGGCCGACCTGCCGACCGCGTTGCCCGACGGCGTGCTGGACTTCGGCGCCGCGCGGGCCCGCGAACCCGACGACCACCTCGTCAGCGGCCGCGACATCGCGCCCGGGGACATCGCCGCCTACTTCCACACCGGCGGCACCACCGGCGCGCCCAAGCTCGCGCGCCACAGCCATGGCGCGCAGGTGTTCACCGCCTGGGCCTGCGTGCAGATGCAGGGCGCGCGGGCCGACGACGTCACCATCAACGGCTATCCGCTGTTCCACGTCGCGGGCGTGCTGCCGGGCTCGCTGGCCGCGCTGTCCTGCGGCATGCAGACGGTCATCCCGACGCCGCAGCTGTACCGCAACCGCGAGGTCCTCCAGCAGTACTGGCGCCTCGTCGAACGCCACCGCGCCACCGTGCTGTCGGCGGTGCCGACGGTGCTGGCCGCGCTGGCCGACGTGCCGATCGACGGCGCCGACATCTCGACCCTGCGCTACTGCCGCACCGGCGCGGCGCCGCTGTCGCCGGAGCTGTCGGCGCGCTTCGAGCGTTTCACCGGCCTGCATCCGCACGAGAGCCTGGGCATGACCGAGATGGCCGGCATCTCGACGATCACGCCGCCCGGCGTCACTGCACCCGCCGGCTGCGTCGGCTGGCGCATGCCCTACGCGCAGCTGCGCATCGCGGCGCTCGATGCGCAGGGCGGTGCCACCGAACGCGAGCTGCCCGCCGGCGAGACCGGCATGGTGCTGTTCAAGGCGCCGAACCTCTTCTCCGGCTTCATCGACGAAGCCGACAACGCGAAGGCCTTCACCGCCGACGGCTGGCTCGCCACCGGCGACCTCGGCTGGCTGGACGGCGAAGGCCGCCTGCACCTGACCGGCCGCTCGAAGGACCTGATCATCCGCAGCGGCCACAACATCGACCCGAAGGTGATCGAGGATGCGCTCGGCAGCCACCCGGCGGTGGCGCTGTGCGCCGCGGTCGGCGCGCCCGATGCGTATGCCGGCGAGCTGCCGGTGGTCTTCGCGACCCTGGTACCCGGCGCCGCGCCGGTGGACGAGGCCGAGCTGCTCGCGCACACCGCCGCGCGCGTCGACGAGGCGCCCGCGCGACCGAAGCGCGTGCTGGTGATCGAGCGCATGCCGCAGACCAACGTCGGCAAGATCTACAAGCCCGAGCTGCGCGCGCTGGCCGCCGCCGCGGTGGTGCGCGAGCTGGCCGACGGCCTCGCGCGCACGCACGCTGCCGACGGCGCCGCCGTGCAGGTGGCCGCGATCGGCGACCAGCGCGTCGACGTGACGCTGGGCGCCGGCGTGAACGCCGCGCTGGAAACCGCGCTGCGCGATGCGCTCGGCCGCCTGCCCTTCCCGAGCCGCCTCGTGCGCGCCTGAAGCCGCCCCCGACAACGATTCCCCAGGAGACGCCCGCATGACCCCTCGCCCGCCCGCCTCGCCCCCACGCCGCCTCGGCCTGCTGTCGCTCGCCGCCGCCGCGCTCGCCGCCCTCACACCCTTGGCCGCTCATTCTCAAAGTTATCCAAGCAAGCCGGTGAAGATCGTCGTGCCCTTCGCGCCCGGCGGCGCCACCGACATCCTGGCGCGGTTGCTGGCCGAGAAGATGGGACCGAAGATGGGCCAGACAGTGATCGTCGAGAACAAGCCCGGTGCCGCCGGCATCGTCGGCACCGACCAGGTCGCGAAGGCGCCGCCGGATGGCCACACCATCGTGCTGGGGCTGTCGAACTCGCTGCTGACCAACCAGTTCCTGTACGAGAAGCTGCCGTACAACGTCGAGCGCGACCTCGCGCTGGTGTCGCAGATCGCGGTGGCGCCGCTGATCCTCGTCGTGCACCCGAGCGTGCCGGCGAACAACGCCAACGAGCTGATGGCGCACATCGGCAGGAGCAAGGGCAAGCTGTCGTACGGCTCGTACGGCATCGGCGCCTATCCGCACCTGGCCGGCGCGCACATGAGCGACGTCGCCAACGCCGACATGTCGCACGTGCCCTACAAGGGCGAAGCGCCGATGGTGCAGGACCTGCTGGCCGGCAACATCCAGATCGCCTACGCCAGCGCGCTGCAGGTCAAGGCGCATGTCGAGGCCGGCAAGCTGAAGGCGCTGGCCGTCACCGGCGACAACCGCATCGCGGCAATGCCCAACCTGCCGACGATGGTCGAGCAGGGCCTGAAGGACGAGGCCTACCGGCTGACCGGCTGGCTGGCCGTCGCCGCGCCCGCCGGCACGCCGAAGCCGGTGCTGCAGCGCCTGTCCGACGAGCTGCGCGCCGCCTGCGAGCAGCCCGACGTGAAGGCCCGCATCGTCGCCATGGGCTTCGATGTCAGGGCCAGCACGCCGGAGCAGTTCGCCGCGGTCTACAAGCGCGAATGGCCGGTGTGGCAGCGCATGGTGAAGACCTCCGGCGCGAAGCTGGAGTAGGCGCGGGGCGTCAGGCGGGGCCCGGCGGACGCCGGGGCTGCAACGGAAGTGTCGGCTTCAGGCTTCCCGCGCCGGCGCCGGCATCGCGCGCACGATCGCCGTCGCGGTCGCCGAGGCCACCAGCTCGCCGTTCTGATAGAGCTCGCCGGCGAGGAAGCAGATGTCGCGACCGCGGCGCACGACGCGTCCTCTGCCCGTCAGCGGCCCGACCACCGCGGGGCGGTGGAACGAGAGGTTGAGGTTCAAGGTCGGCGCGAATTCGCCGGCCTTCAGCGTCGCGGCGAGCGCGGGGCCCATCGTGTCGTCGAGCATTGCGGCGAGAAAGCCGCCCTGGATGTGGCCGGCCGGGTTCGTGAACCCGGGCTTGCCGTCGAACGTCAGCTCGGCGGTGCCGGCATCGCCATCGACCTGCGTGAAGCGGGCGCCGAGCGTATCGGCCGCACGCGGCGGCGGCAGTTCGCCGGCCATGATGCGCCAGAAGAAGGCTTGTTTGTCCATGGGATCGGTGTGTCGGATCGGCGTCGCGCTCAGCGCACCGGCGCTTCGCAGGCGGCGCGCCGCATCGGGAAGTCGACGCCGCGCAAGCTGCCCTGGCGCAGGCCTTCGATGCGCGCAGCGAGACGGCCGTCGGGCAGCAGTCGATAGATCACGCGCTGCGGGAAGTCGTGCGCCGGGTTCTCGAACACCACCTCGTGCGCGGTCTGGCTCTTCAGCGTGAAGCTCGTCTCGCGCTGGTTCGACGGCTGCGCGATGTAGACCAGCACGCCATCGGCGCCGGCGCGGATCTGCACGAACTCATGCTCGACGGTGCGGCCACGCTTCACCGTGCGCGACATGCCGAGCATCGTGCCGCCGGCCGGTGCCATCCACTGTTCACCCGAACCCGGCTCGCCACTATCGGCCGCCCAGCATCCGGCGAGCCAGGCCAGTTGCTCGATGCCCTGCGCCGCAGCGGCGCCGGCGAAGGCGGCCAGCAGCATGGTGACGCCGGCTGCGCGCCACCCGACCGGACCACGGCTCATGACCGCCTCGCCCTTGTTGCCATCGCAATCGGCGTGTGGCGCGCCAGGCGCCAGCTGTCGTCGAACCAGCGGTCCTCGTAGAAGCCGGTGATCACGAAGCCTGCGGCGATCTGGCCGCCGATCTGGGCGTCCAGCGAGTGGCTGTAGACCAGCATGTCCTCGCGCTGCAGCTTGTCCCGCAGCTGCGCCTCGCTCAGCTGCTCGACGTCGGCATACGGCAGCCGGTACTTGACGACAAGGCTGGCATCGGCAGCCGGCGCACCGCCCTCCTCGTCCTCGTCCTCGTCCTCGTCGTCGTCGTCGTCGTCGTCGAATAGGAACACCAGCGGGTTCATGAAGCCGGCCAGCAGCTCGCCGCCCGGGCGCAGCACGCGGTGGCATTCGCGCCAGACCGGCCGTACGTCGGGCACGAAGGCATTCGACGCCGGATGGAAGACGAGGTCGAAGGACGAATCTCGCAAGGCGCCGAGGTCTGTCATGTCGCCCTGCACGCAGGTTACCGCGAGGCCCTCGCGCTCGGTGACCTCGCGGTCCTTCTTCAGCTGCTCGTCCGACAGGTCGAAGCTGACGACCCGCGCGCCGGCCGCGGCGAGCACCGGCACCTGCTGCCCGCCGCCCGACGCGAGGCACAGCACGTCCTTGCCGCGCAGGTCGCCGAACCAGTCGCGCGGCACGGGCAGCTTCGGCGTCAGCACCACCTGCCAGTTGCCGGCGCGTGCGCGGGCGATCGTCGCGGCGTCGACCGGCTGCGACCAGACGCAGCCACCGGTGGAGGCCCGGTTCCAGGCGCGGCGGTTGTGCTGCAGGGGGTCCATCTCAGGCGCCGGTGTCACTGTCCGAGTCACTGTCCGAGTCACTGTCCGACATAGGGCCCCTTGACCTCGCCCCAGCCCCACTTCGGCATCGGCGCGTCCTCGGTCACGTCGGCACCCGGCTGCGAGTTGATCACCGCCAGCCGCGAGCCCCATTCGAGGTAGCCGACCAGCGCCGAACGGAACTCGGGGTCGTCGGGCAGCTGGAGCTGGTCGGCGGTGTCCAGCAGCAGCGCCATCCAGCGGCGGCGCTGTTCCTGCGTCAGGTGCTTGTTCAGGTGGTGGCGGATCATGCTCAGATGTCCGCCGTGCTGTTCGGAATAGCTCGGAGGCCCGCCGAGCACTTCGCCGAGGAAGGCCGCGACATGCGCCGGGTGCTCGCCGCTCATGTGCGCGAACACCGGCGCCAGCAGCGGGTCGTCCTTCACGCGCTGGTAGAAGCGCTCGGTCAGCCGGTTCAGCGCATCGATGCCGCCGAGCCAGTCGTAGAGGGTGGGAACGGGGGTGTCGGTCATGGGGATCGGACGCGGTGCGTGATAACACGCGAAGCACACGGCGATGTTCGATCGCCCGGTGCGGAGGTGGGAAGCCCGTCGCCGCTTCGCAACGGCCGCGGCGCGCGCCGGCAAGCTTACGGCGGCACGCCGGCGCCCGTCCAGTGGCGTGCCAGCTCCTGCCAGCCGGTTAGGATCGCGCGGCCATCTGGGCACATCAATACGAGGAACACCGCATGGGCATCATCAGCACCATCGTCGTCGGGCTCATCGTCGGCGCCATCGCGCGCTTCGTGCTGCCGGGTGAACAGAAGATGGGATGGATCCTGACCTGCCTGCTCGGCATCGCCGGCTCGCTGATCGCCGGCTTCGTCGGCCAGTCGATGGGCTGGTACGCCGTCGGCCAGCCGGCCGGCTGGATCGCGTCGGTGGTCGGCGCGGCCCTCCTGCTGTTCGTGATCGGCCTGGTGCGCAAGCAGTGACCGGACGCGGGCGCCTGGGCGCGCGCGCCGTGTCCCGGTCCCGGCCAAGACGCGCCGCGGCCTGCGGTCAGGTCGTGAGCTGACGGCAGTCGATGGGCCGGATGTCGAAGCGGCCGGTCGCCCGCGCCAGGCGCACCATCTGCGCGGTGCCGGCCCGCGAGGCATCGGACTCGTCCATGTCCCACAGCGCGAGCAGCGTGCACCGGCTGGCGCCCCAGGCGAGCGCGAGTTCCAGCACCCAGCGGTTGCCGCGTTCCCAGGCATCGAGGGGGCGGCCGGGCATCCACCGCGGCGCGTCCGCGGCGCCGCCCAGCGTCAGGGCCTTGCGCTCGTGCTGGCGCACGATCTCGAAGAAGCGGCCCAGCCAGTCGTCGTAACGCGCAAACACGTCGCGCGCGATGTCCGGCGCCGGCATCGGCAGGCACAGCACCACGGGGATGCCGGCCTCGCGGCAGGCTTCGTGGGCCAGGATGTCCGCGCCCGGCGCGGCCGAGGCCAGCACGACGAGCTCCTCGTCGTCGTTCTTCAGCGCCATCAGCGCGTCGCGGATCAGCATGCGCGCGGTGCCCTGGGCAGCGGCCGGGAAGCGCCGGGTGGCCGAGCCCGGCAGGTCGGGCGTGTGCCCGGTGAAGACCACCAAGTGCACCGGTCGCGACGGCGCCGCCTTCGCCGCGCCCGACGCGGTGTCCTGCGCATCGAACGCCTGGATCACCGCCCGGGCAGCTTCGGCGCGGATGCCGAGATCGGCGAAGAGCTGCAACTGCCCGCGGGCCGCGTCCCAGGCGAACAGGCTGTGCGGCGGGATGACCGATCGGTAGGTCTCGATGGCGATCGACGGATCGCTGGCCAGCAGCTCCTCGGGCTCGGTGAGGAACGCGAGGTCGGCACCGCTGATCTCGGTCCACATCAGCTCGTCGCCCTGGGCGCGCTCTTTCGCGCGCGTGATCGCCGCGCCGACCACCTGGCGCAGCATCGCCAGATCGTGCTCGAGGTCCTCGGCGTAGCGCGAGGCCTTGCGCGCGTCGGTGCCGACCAGCTTGCGCCACGCCGTCGGGGACTGCGCCAGCGACTGCAGGATGACGCCCGCCTGCAGGCAGGCCAGCCCCGGATAGAACGCGTTCAGGTCGACGAAGAACGCCCGCCGATAGGCTTCGAACGATTGCAGCAGCTGGCGGTCGAGCGCCCGTTCGCGGCGCTCGGCAACACTCTCGCAGCCCTCGAAGGCGCGCCGCCACAAGGTCTTCAGGTTGCGCCCCTGCAGCGCGAGCGCCTCGGCCTGGTCCTTCTGTTCGAGGCCGGGCTGATCCAGCACGGCGCGGATGGCCTGGTTCGACGCCTCGAGCAGATCGGCCGCCCGGGTCTGCCGATAGATGCGCTCGTAGACGTTGGCCAGTGCCAGATTGGCCTGCAGGTCGTTCGGATAGGTCCTGCGCACGGCCTCCCAGGTGTCCCGGGCGCCGTCGTAATCCTTGACGTTCCATTGCGCACGGCCGACCAGCTTGAGGCCGTCCCACTGGAAGCGTTCGCCCCGCACGTCGGTGGCCAGCAGGCGCAGCCAGCCGCGGTCGCGCACGACCTCGGCGCGCTGCACCTCGCCGATGAAGGTCAGCGGCACGACCGTGACCTTCGAGGCATCGGCCTCGGCCAGCCCCGGCATCATCAGGAAGATCGGGCTGTCGGTCTCGCGCTCGCTCGCCAGGCTGGCGTTGATCGCGGCGGACAAGCGGTCGAGCGCGCCCGCCGGATCCTTCACGTCATACGCGACGTAGCGATCGGTCGAGAGGTCGAACGGCGTCGTGTCGGCCGACGGGGCGCCCTTGATCAGCAGCGTGCGCTTCTTGCGCAGCGCATGGCGCACGCCGAGCTCGTAGAACACGTTCGCGTTGTGCACCGTGATGTCGCAGATGACGAGGTCGGCCTCGAGGATCAGCGCGAACATGTCGGCGCGGATGTTGCCGGCCTCGGTCACCTCGCCGGTGGTGCCGCCGCTGAGCGCGCAGCGTTGCATCGCCGGGCGGATCAGCGCCCGCTCGACCTCGTCGAAGTCGACGACCGCCCCCGACGAATCCTTCTTCTGGCCGAAGCCGCGGATGATGAACGCGCGCATCGTGGGGATCTCCGGGTTGGGTCGGGCGGGGTCGGCCAGCGAGGAACGCGGGTCGGCGTCGGGCGGCGTGACGGCATACGGCGTCGGCTTCGACGACGACAGCCAGTCGCGGCGCCCGTCGATCAGCTGGCGATGCACCTGGGCCTCCTCGCCGACGGCCCGCGCCAGCACCCTGGCGGCATCGGACAGCAACTCGAACGCCTCGACCTCGCTCAGCTTCGTCTTGAACGTCTCGCCCGCCTCTTGCCAGCGCTGCGGCACTTCGGCCAGGGCCTGCAGCACCGGGGCGCCGATGAGCAGCAGGCCGTCCTCGGGCAGCTCGAGCAGGCGCTGCAAGGCGTCCTTGGCATGCGCGAACTCGCCCTCGTTGAGCCAGCCCAGCGCGATCAACGCCTGCGCCTCGGCCAGTTCTTCGGGCGGCGGCGGCTGCTCGCGCTGCACCTGCGCGAGCAGCGTGCCGAGCGCCGTCGCCGCCGCGCGATCGATGCGCCCGGGGCCGACCGAGGCGAGCGCCTGCAGTTCGAGCTGGAAGCGCAGGCGCTTCTGCACGTCATGCGCCGACTTCCAGGGCGGCACGCCGGCGGCGATCCACGGCAGGAAGGCCTCGTAGTTCTGGCGCAGCGACAGGCTGTCGTCCAGCGCGAACTCGTCGAACACCGTGCGCTCGCCGTACGCATAGTCCGGGCTGTGCGGCACCTGGATCGCGCCGAAGTAGGCGGAGAGATCGCCCTCGGCACCGCAGCAGCGGCGCAGCAGCGCTTCGAACTGCGGCTGGAAGCCTTCGACACGACCGAACATCGGCGACTCGCCACCGAAGCGCCACAGCCCGCGCAAATCCTCGCGCTGGCCCTCCACCCGCGACACCAGCGGGTAGACCTGCAGCGGCCGCAGGTCGGCAGACGACTGGCGACGGTAGGCCGCCGCCTGCTCGACCAGCTTGCCGATGCCGGTCAGGCTCTGTGCATTGGGCGTGAAGACGACGGCCAGCGTGTCGGGCAGCAGCATCGTGCAGATGCCGCTGACATCGGTGACGCCGGTGCGCGAATCGATGAAGGTGAAGGCATAACGCCGACCCAGCCACTCGGCCATCGCGCCGAACAGCGGCGGCGCGCTGCGGTACAGCGCCTCCCAGCCGAAGCGGTTGACGCGCGTGGCGTAGTCGCCGTCGGCGAAACGGCCGGCCTTGATCACGTCCAGGCCATTCACCCCGGTCGCGACGACATGACGTTCGAAGTCGCTGGCCTCCAGCAGCTCGCGGCAGGTGTCGTACGACAGGCCGCCGGCGCCGGTTTCGACGCGCTGCAGCGCGGCATCGCGCAGCTGCTCGAGCCAGTCGATCATGCCGGGCTGCTCGTCGGACATCAGCGCCGTGTTGCGCGCGAAGTAGTGGTGCAGGCCGGGCGCCTCCAGGTCCATGTCGATGGCCAGCACGCGCCGGCCCTTGCGCGCCACGCGCGGCGCCAGCAGCCCGGCGATGTTGACCAGCGCCATCGTGCGGCCGGTGCCGCCCTTGTACGAATAGAAGGTCACCACCGAGCCGGGCACGCGCTCGTCCTCCAGCTCGAAGCGGAATACGAGCCCGTCGTTGGAGGTCACGGGCAGCTGCATCAGCCCCTCATGCCGTCGAGCGGATACGCCGGCACCGGCGGCGCGGCCGGCAGATCGACCTCGGGCAGCTTGAACGGGTTCGCGGCGGCATCGGCTTCGAGCTGTGCCTTCAGCGCGTCGCCGCTGAGGTGGTTCCACGACTGCAGGATCTGATCGCGGATCTGCGCGATCTCCTTCAGGTACTTGGCCTTCCTGTCCAGCCGGCCGGGCTGCAAGGTGTAGTCGACGAAGGCCTGCGACACCCGCACGCCGCCCAGCAGCGGGTGCGGCTGGTCGACCAGCTGCAACGCGAACATGTAGTACGGCGGCGACTCGCCGGTGAGCTTGCGGCGGCGCTCGACCAGCTGCTTCATGCCATGGAATTCCTCGAGGCAGCCGCGGCTCTTGAAATAGGCCGGCGAGCAGACCGCGACCATCACGGCACTGTCGGCCAGCAGCGGCGTGACCCATTCGCGCCAGTCGGTGCCGGTGCGCTTGCTCTCCATGCGGTCGTCGTAGACGATGCTGAAGCGCTTGTCGAACAGCATCAGCTGCGACGACAGCACGTCGTGCAGTTCGTCGGTGAACTTGCGCACGATCGGGATGTCGCGCGGGTAGCTGAGAAAGACGACGTGACGCATCTCCCCCTCGTCGACGGGCGGGCCGGCCCCAGCGGCGCAGTCTGCGCCCGGCGCATCGCAATTTCAATGGACCCGTCCGGTCGGCGACACCGGCCCTCATCACGATGAACTACCCTGCACCTCGCCATCGCCTGCTGCAGGGAGCCCCATGATCATCGTCCTCGGCCACGCCGTCGTCCGCGAAGACCAGCTCGACGCCGCGCTGGCGCTCAGCCACGAGCATGTCGCGCGCTCGCGCCAGGAGCCCGGCTGCCTGCAGCACGGCGTGCACATCGACGGCGAGCGGCCGAACCGGCTGGTGTTCGTCGAGCAGTGGGCCGACATGGCGGCGCTGCAGCAGCACTTCCGCGTGCCGGCGTCGCGCGCCTTCGCGAAGGCCTTGTCCGGCCTGGCGGCCGAACCGGTCGGGATGGCGCTGTACGACGCGCAGGCGATACCGACCTGAATCGGCGCTGCGCGTCAACGGCCGATGACGGCCCGGACGCCCCGTGACCGGATGTCGGCCAGGCAATCGCTGGCCCAGCGCGGCGGGTCGTCGTCGGGCTGCTTCAGCCAGGTGGATGCCGATCCTCCGGCGTCCGGCGGCGCATCGCCGCGATCCGGTGCCTCGTCCTCGAACCACCACGCGCCCACCAGTGCACCGTCGGCGCGCCGCTTGAGGAAGGTGAAGCCGGCATGGGAGCCGGAGACCCAGTGGAACTGCCCGTACCAGTGGTCGCCAACCCGGCGCCAGTCGTGGTACAGGCCGGTCAGCAGCGTGTTGTTGCCGTAGCAATAGGGCGCGACCAGCTGCCCGTCGACGATCCGGGCGTAGGCGTGGGAGCCGTTCTCGACGTTCACCCAGTGCCCTTCCAGGCTGCGAAGTTCCTCCAACGGCGCAGCCGCGTCGGACGATGCCGGCCGCATCGCCGCGACGAGGTCCTTGATCACCGCGCGCAGTTCTTCGATCTGCAGGGCCAGCGGCGCGACTGCATCCGGCGTCGCTGCACCGTTGCCAGCGACCGCCGAAGCCCGCACGACCGGATGGCTCAAGGTGTCCACGATCGACCTCGACAGGGGGCCGGTCAGCGTCGCCGTCAGCCGCGTGCGATCGTAGGGAATGCAATGCATGTCGTGCACGTCGAAAGGCAGATCCTGCGCGGACGACTGCGTGATCAGGATCGTCGGCGTCTCCAGCGCCATGACGAAACCGAGCTCCCACATCACGTTGGCGCGGCAGCCCGACAGATCGGCGATGCAGATGCTCGCGCTGCGCAGCTCGTCCAGCAGGCGCGAGGTGATGCGCCCCGCCGGCCGGTGTTCGTCGAGGCGAAAGCAGCGAAGCGCCGGATCGCTCCGGACGCCATCGACGGATGCCTTGATCGCGGCATAGACGTCGTCGAAGTCGGGGCCGAACGGCATGATCACGAAGCAGTTCATGGGACCCAGTCCAGAGCTCGCAACGCAACCAGACCGCTGGCCGCGCGCCGCCGAGCATAGCGCCGCGGGCGCATCGCCGCACGTTGTCGAACGGACGTGAGCGGCAGCCCGCAGGCGGCCGCTCACATCGGCAGGTGGGATCAGGCGGATGGCTCGGCTTCACGCGGCGGGGCCGGCCGGGCCGCCTTCCGCACGAACCGCCCCTTGATCCACCGTTTCGCATCGTCGACGACGCTGAAGACCACCGGCACGTAGAACAGTGACAGCACGGTCGACGTGATCAACCCGCCGATCACGGCGATCGCCATCGGTGCGCGGAAGTCGGCGTCGGCGCCGATCTTCAGCGCGATCGGCAGCATGCCGGCGCCCATCGCGACGGTGGTCATCAGGATCGGCTGCGCGCGCTTGCTGCAGGCATCGAGCATCGCCTCGCGGCGCGACGCGCCGTTGTTCAGCGCCACCAGCGCGTACTCCACCAGCAGGATCGAGTTCTTCGTCACGATGCCCATCAGCATCAGGATGCCGATGGTCGCCGGCAGGCTCATCGCTTCGCCGGCCAGCAGCATCAGCCCGAGCGCGCCGCCGATCGACAGCGGCAGCGCCGCCATGATGGTCACCGGCTGCGCGAAGTCGTGGAACAGCAGCACCAGCACGCAGTACACCAGCAGCACGCCGGCGATCATCGCGACGCCGAAGTCCTCGAAGAGCTGGTTCATGCGCTCCGAGTCGCCGTAGTCCACCTGCCTGACGTCGGCCGGCAGGTTGCGCACCGACGGCAGCTTTCCGATCGCCTCGTTGACCTCGCCCAGCGGCGCGCCACCGACGTCGGCGCGGATGCTGACGCTGCGCTGGCGGTCGAAGCGGGTGATCTGCGCCGAGCCGGAGGCCATCTCCAGCGTCGCCACCGTGTCGAGCGTGACGCTCCTGCCATCGAGGGTCGGCACGCGCAGCAGCTTCAGCGTGTCCAGGTCGTCGCGCGCGGGCAGCACCAGCTGCGCGCGCATGGGCAGGCTGCGCTCGTCGAGGTGGAACTTCGGCAACTGCGTCGTGCTGTCGCCGATGGTCGCCACGCGCACCGTCGCCGCGATGTCGCTGACCGTCACGCCGAGGTCCGCGGCGCGTGCGAGGTCCGGCCGCACGACGAGCTCCGGCCGCTTCAGCGACGAGGCCGCCGCCGGGTTGCCGACGCCGGGCACCGTGCGCATCTCGCGCTCGACGCTTTCGGCCGCCTGCTCCAGCGAGCGCGGGTTGTCGCCGACGAGGATCACCTCCAGCATCTCGCCAGCCTCGCCGCCGCCGAATCGGAAGCGCAAGCCGGGGATGGCCCGCAGCTCGCGCTCGATGCGCTTCTCGAACTGGCGCTGCGTCACGTCGCGCTTCGAGGGCGCGACCAGCGCCACCGTCATCGTGCCGGCGCGCGCCTCCGCACTGCCCGCGGTGCCCAGGCCGTCGAGCTGCGCGGCGTTGCCCACGGTGACGAGCACCGTGCGCACTTCCGGATGCTTCGCGATCATCTGGCGCGCGGCCTCGGCGGCGGCCGTGGTGTCGGCCAGGCGCGTGCCCGGCGGCAGCTCGAAGCTGATGGACGACAGCGAGCGGTCGCTCGCCGGGATGAAGCCGCTCGGCAGCAACGGGGCCAGCGCCATCGAGCCGATGAACAGCCCCACGCCCGACAGCATCGCCAGCTTGCGGTGCGCGAGGCCCCACTGCACCAGCTGCAGGTAGCGCTTCATCAGCGGGCCGTCCTCGTGGACTTTCAGCTCGTCGTGCGACTTCAGCCAGTAGGCGCCCATCACCGGCGTCAGCAGCCGCGCGACCAGCAGCGAGAAGACCACCGCCACCGCCACCGAGATGCCGAACTGGCGGAAGAACTGCCCCGGCACGCCGGACATGAAGCTCACCGGCACGAACACCGCGACGATCGCCAGCGTGGTCGCCACCACCGCCAGGCCGATCTCGTCGGCGGCGTCGATCGCCGCGCGGTACGCGCTCTTGCCCATGCGCATGTGACGCACGATGTTCTCGATCTCCACGATCGCGTCGTCGACCAGGATGCCGACCACCAGCGACAGCCCGAGCAGCGTGATCAGGTTCAGCGAGTAGCCGAGCCAGGACATCACGATGAAGGTCGGGATCACCGACAGCGGCATCGCGACGGCGGAGATCAGCGTCGCGCGCCAGTCGCGCAGGAACCAGAAGACGACGATCACCGCCAGCAGCGCGCCGAGGATCAGCGCCTCGATCGACGCGTGGTAGCTTTCCTTCGTGAACTCGACCGACGAGTTGAAGAGGCTCAGCTCGATGTTCGGATGCGCCGCGTCGACCTGCTTCACCACGGCCTCCACCGCGCGCGCGACGTCGACCGACGACGAGCCGATGCCGCGGATCACCTGGAAGGCGACCACGCGCTGGCCGTCGACGAAGGCGTCCTGCGTCGCTTCGGCGATGCCGTCGTTCACCTGGCCCAGGTCGGCCAGGCGCAAGGTCCGGCCGTCCTTCAAGGCGATCTGCAGGCCGCGCAGCGCGTCGACCGACTGCGCGCCGCCCAGCGTGCGGATGCTCTGCTCGCGTCCGCCCACCGTCGACTTGCCGCCCGGCAGGTTGACGCTGGTGGCCTTCAGCTGCCGGCTGACCTCGGCCGCGGTGATGCCGTAGGCATTGAGCCGCTGCGGATCGAGCACGATGCCGATCTCGCGGTCGACGCCGCCGACACGCTTGACCTGGCCGACGCCGGCCACCGTCAGCAGCTTCTTCGACAGCTCGTTGTCGACGAACCACGACAGCTGGTCCGGCGCCATCGGAACACCGTTGGCCGCGCCTTTCACGACATAGGTCATCATCGGCCCGCCGGAGGTCGTGGTGCGGGTGATCACCGGTTCGTTGACGCTGCCCGGCAGCTCGCCGCGGATGCGGGTGACCGCATCGCGCACGTCGCTGACCGCGCGGTCGACGTCCTTGCCGAAGTGGAACTCGACCGCGGTGGACGACGAGCCGTCGCTGACCGTGGACATGATGTGCGCGACGTCGCCGACGGTGGCCACCGCGTTCTCGACGATGCGGGTGACCTGCGTCTCCAGCTCCGCCGGCGCCGCGCCGGGGTCGGCCACCGTGACGGTGACGACCGGGATGTCGACGTCGGGATACTGGTTGATGCCCAGCTTGTGGAAGCCCAGCAGCCCGCCCAGCGTCAGCAGGACGAACAGGACGATCGCCGGGATCGGGTGGCGGATCGATTGCGCCGAGATGTTCTGCATCATGTCGAAGAGCCTCCAGGGGCCTGGGCGGCGCCCGAGGGCACCGCGTGCACCCGTTCACCGTCCTTGACGAAGCCGGCGCCGGTGCCGACCACGCGGCTGTCCGGCTTCAGTCCGGCCAGCACCTCGACCAGACCGCGCTGGCGCGCGCCGGTCTCGATGCGCTTCAGGCGCGCGACGTCGTTGCGGTCGAGCTCGAAGACATGCGGCTGGCCGTCGCGCATCAGCAGCACACCCTCGGGCAGGGTCAGCGCATTCACCTCGCCGATGACGATCTCGCCGCGCGCATGGCTGCCGGCCTTCAGCGCCGTGCCTGCGGGCAGCGCGACGTGCACCAGGCCGTTGCGCGAGGCGGCATCGAGCGTCGGCGCGACCAGCCGCACGGTGGCCGGCACGCTGCGCCCGCCATCGAGCTGCAGCTGCACGGTCGCGCCGGGCTTCACCTGCACGATCGCATGGCCCGGCAGTTCGGCCAGCCACTCGAGCTGCTGGTCGCGGATCAGCCGGAACAGCTCGGCGCCCGGCTGCAGCACCGCGCCGACGGTGGCCGCACGCTTCGCGATCACGCCGTCGGCCGGCGCCAGCACGCGCGTCTGCGCCAGCTTCACCTCGAGCTCGCGCCGCTGCGCCTTCGCCAGCTCCAGCTTCGCGGCGGCGGCCTGCATCGCCGTGCGCCGCGTCTGCAACGCCTCGATGCTGTAGAGGCCAGACTCCTCGACGCGCTCGGCGCGCTCGTGGTTGGCCTGCGCCTGGAGCAGCTCGACCTGTGCCGCCTTGATCTGCGCATCCTGCTGTGCCAGCTGCGCGAGCAGCTGCGCATCGTCCGCGCGCGCCAGCAGCTCGCCTTTCTTCACGACGCTGCCGACCTCGGCGCGCACCTCGAGCAGGCGCACGCCGGACGCGTCGGAGCCGACGATCAGCTCGTCGCGCGCGGCGACGCTGCCGGTCGCGGCGATGCCGCGCATCAACGTGCGCCGGCTCGGGTTCACCACCTGCACCGCCAGGTTCACCGGCAACGCCGCCGCCTGGGGTGCCGCGGCGGGCCGCCGCGCATCGCGGGTCTCGCTGCTGTGGGCCTGGACCAGCCAGCCGGCGGCGCCGACGCCCAGCAGCAGCGCCGCCGCGGCGGCGGCCACATGCCGGCGCGGCGCCGTGCGCAAGGTGTTCGAACGGGGGAAATAGGGCCATCTCATCGTGTTCTCCTGGATCTGTCTCGAAGCTCGGGATCGGGTGGCTCAGGACCGCGGCTCGTCCGCCGGCGCGCTCCAGCCGCCGCCGACCGCCTTGAACGCCGCGACCTGGCCCTGCAGCCGGTCGCGCAGCGCGTCGACCTCGGCCAGCTGCGCCTGGTAGAGCTGGCGCTCGGCATCCAGCAGGTCCAGCACGCTCAAGGCGCCGTTGCGCACGCCCAGCTGCGCCAGAGCGCGTGCGCGCATCAGCGCGGCCACACGCTGCTGCTCGGCGCGCTGCGCCGCTTCGCCCTGCTGCAGGTCGGCGTAGGCGTCGCGCAGGTCGATGAAGGCCGCCGTGACGGCCCTCTGATAACCCGCCAGCAGCTCGTCCCCACGCGCCTCGGCACCGCTCACGCGGGCTTTCGCCTGCCCACCGTCGAAGAGGATCTGCGCAGCGCTGCCGACCAGCGACCAGGCGAAGGCCGGCCCGTTGAAGAGCTGGCTGAGCGTCTGCGCATCGCTGCCGAGCCGGCCGGCCAGCACGATCGACGGCATCGTCGCCGCGCGGGCCGAATCGACGTTCGCACGCGCCGCGGTCAGCTCGGCCTCGGCGCGGCGGATGTCGGGCCGCTGCGCCAGCAGCATCGCCGTGCTGCCCTGCGGCAGCCGCGCGATGAAGGGCTGGGCCGGGTCCAGCGGCTCGACCGGCAATGCGAAGCCGGCGATCTGGTGCGCGCTGCGGCCGCTCAACAGCGCGAGGCCCGATTCGAGCGCACTGCGCTGGCGCCGCAGCGCGACCAGCGAGGCGTCGGCGCCGGCCAGTTCGGCTTCGGCGCGGCGCAGCTCGAACTCGCTGCCGGCGCCGGCCTCGCGCTCCTGCTGGCGCAGCCGCACGGTCGCGCGGCGCGTTTCCTTCAGCGCCTCGCTCAGCGCGATCTGCCGATCGACCGCGCGCAGCGCGAACCAGGCATCGGCCACCTGCGCGGCCAGGCTCGATTGCAGCGCGGCCTGGGCCCATTGCTGCGCCAGCAGGCTCTGGCGGGCGGACTCGCTGGCCGAGCCGAGCCGGCCCCACAGGTCGAGCTCGTAACGCCCTTCCAGCGCGGCCGAGTGCTGGCCGCCGACCTTGTCGCGGCCGGCCTCGCGGGCGCGGCCGTGGCTCGCCTGCAGGTTCAGCGCCGGGCCCTGCGCGCCGCGGCGCTCGTCGAGCTGCGCACGCGCCGCGCGCACCCGCGCCGCGGCGGCCACGAGGTCGTGGTTGTCGCGCAGCGCGTCGTCGATCAGCCGCGTCAGCGCCGCATCGTCGAACAGCAGCCACCAGCGATCGACCGCCAGGCCCGGCTGCAACTGCAGCGCCAGGCCGGCGGCCGGCTGCGGCAAGGCGGCGCCGGCGAAGCTCGGGGTGTCGTGCGGCAGCGCCTGCGGCATCGCGCAGCCGCCGGCCAGCACCAGCAGCAGCCAGCCCGCGCCGCACAGCGCCGCGCGGCGCATCGTCGTCTCACGCATGGCAGCTCCCGCGCACGATGCGCTGGCGCGTCAGCGGGCTGCGGCAGCGCGCCTCGGCCTCCACCGAGCCGATCTCGCTCGCGTCCAGGCCGATGTCGGCGAGCATGCGGGCATCGAGGCCGTGCAGGCTGTCGACGCGGGCGCGGCGCTGCAGCAGCGCCGCCAGCCGGGCGCGCCAGCCGGCGATCCAGCCGGCGATCGCATCGCGCCGCGGGGAGGTCTGCAGGGCCAGGGTGGTCGTGGCGGTCATGAGGGTCTCCATCGAAGGCAGGGCCAGGGTCGGGGCGGCATCGCCGGTGGCGGCCAGGAAGGCGGCCGCGGCGAGCGCGGCCGCCACGGTCAGCGGCGCCTGCAGCGCGCCGGGGCGACGGTGGGACGGGGGCTTGTTCATCGCGGGTCTCTCCTGAGGCACCGGTGCAACGCTGCACCAGGCTGCTCATTTCGCCGGCGCGGCGTTGCGCCGCGGTTGCGAGGAAGAGGCCGACCGATTACGGATGAAACGACGCCGCCGCGGGCACGCATGCACCCGTGCCGGCGCCGGCAGGCGGGCCCGGCCGGGCGGCCGCGCGCACAGCCGGCCGGGCGCGGGTCAGGTGCGGGTCGGGCGGGTCGGTGCGCGGATCCGGGCGCGGGTCAGGGTGCGGTGAGTGGTGCCTGCGGCGACACCAGGCTCACCTCGACGCCGGCGCAGCCGACGTTGTTCCGGTAGAAGAAGTCCAGGCCGATCGCGTCGTTGACGTAGACATACAGCGGTCCGCTCGACCGGGCGATGAGCACGCTGTCGAAGACCTCGGCCACGGCGCCCGCGCCCGATGCCTTGGCCGGGCAGTCGACCGGCGGCGCCGGCACGGTCGATGCGCCATTGCAGCGGTCCTGCAGCGGCGCCGTCGAGGGCCGGCCCTCGAGGGCATAACTGTCATTGCCGGTGGCCCCGATGCGCGCCATCGGCTGGAACCAGCCCTGCGTCCAGTGGCGGCGCAGCGGCACGGCCGCCGCCATCGTCAGCGCCTGGGCCGGCGGCAGGCGGCACTCGAAGCCGTGCGGGCCGGCCGGAATGGTCTTGTCGCTCCAGCGCAGCGCCTCGAACACCGTGATGCGGATGCGGTAGGTCGCGCCCTTGGCGACCTGCACGCCGGTCGGCGCGCAGCGCGAGCGCAGGTCGAACCAGGCGGCGCCGTTCGGCGCCGGCCCGCTGGCCGCGGGCACCGCGGTGTCCGGGCAGAGCGCACCGGCCGAGGCCCGCGCCGCGAAAACCAGCTGGCTGCCCAGCGCCCAGGTGGCGTAGGCGAGCCCGGCGAGGAAGAAGCCCGGCAGCAGGCCATGCGTCAGCGCCCGGAACGAGGCGCGGTAGGCCTGATGGTTGCGCAGGCCCCGGATCAAGCTCTCCACGGCGCTCGGCGCCGGTGGGGCCGGCACGCCGGCCACCGCGGTCGGCCGCAGCATCGGCAGCGCATACCAGACGCGCCGCATCCGGTCGCGCAGCCGCTGCTCGAGCGCGCTGCCCGCGCGCAGGCCGATGACCAGCGCCGCCAGCAACGACAGGAACAGGCCCGGATGCGACGCGAACGAATCGGTCCAGGTCGTCGCGAACGACGGCAGCAGCACCGACAGCGCGCGGATCGGCGCGGCCAGGAAGCACAGGCGGCCGGCGCAGGCCTGCGTGCCGGGCGCGAACAGCGGCATCGCCAGCAGCACCAGCGTCACGCCCAGCGTCGCGAAGTACGCGATGCGCCGGCGCCAGACGCCGTTGTAGACGAGCTCCCGGTCCCGCTCGTAGCTCGAGCCCGGACCGGTCAGCGGGCCGCGCGGCGGCGCGGGGTCCGTCGGCTTCAGCGGCAGGCTGCGCAGGTAGGCATCGCCATCGACGATGCGGCCGTCCATCATCACGACCGCGAATCCCGGCGGCAGCGTGATCGGCGCATAACCGTCGTGACCGGCCCGCAGGCGCCGCAGCACGCTTTCGTGCACCTTGGTCCGCTCGACGGTGACCTGCGGCGTGTTCACCAGCCGCTCGATGCGGCGCGGGTTGTAGCGGTAGTAGCCCGCCAGGCCATGGCGCGAGTCGTAGAGCCGGCCGTTCTCGTCGGACAGCTCCTGCTGCAGCTGCTCCACGGTGGGCTCGAAGCGCAGGCCCTTGGCGTGCGCCTGCTGCATCATCCATTGCAGCGACACGTAGGCCAGCGCATCGTCGGCATAGCCGCCGCCGACGTTGGCATGCACGCCGGCGAACCACACCTGCGAGATGCGCTCCTGCGCGAGCGTGGTGGTCTCGCGGTTACCGCCGTACACGCCGGTGCCCGGGCGCTGCGGGTCGGGCTTCTCGTTCCACAGCCGCGGATGGAAGGCATTGCGCTCGTCGTCGAGCGCCAGCGCGTGGCAGGCGCGGTCGACCCGTTCGTTCAGGTTGTAGTCGCGCATCGTCAGCGGCCAGACGACGGTGTCGATCGCGCGCGTGAGCTCGTCGACCGGCAGGCCGTAGGCATCGACGGTGTCTCAGACGCCGAGGAAGGCGATGTGCACGGCGGCCGGGCCGTCCTCGGGCCGGCCGATGCGCTCGACCCGGGGGTCGGCGTAGGAGAGGCGGCCCCGGAGCCGGTTCCAGCCGCGGATCGCACGGTCGCGTCCGGTGCGCAGCCAGCCAACGAGCGGATTCGCACTCTTGAACCGCAGCGCGCGGTAGGCGCGGTAGGCATCGGCGGCCAGGCGCTCCAGGTCGGCCTCGTTGCCCTTGCAGCGCAGGATGCCCTGCGACATCACCAGGCCGACCAGCACCCGGATCGTGAACGCACCGCGGCTGAAGCCGAAGGCATAGATGCGATCGCCCGGCTCGTACATGCGGCACAGGAACACGTAGAGGTCGATCACATTGCGCGCCAGGCCGACGCCGAAGGCGCCGCCCAGCACCGCCAGCGGCTTGAACGACGAGGTGCCGACGCCGTCGTCGTAGAAGGCGAACTGCCGCGGTTCGTCGGGTGTCGGCGGATCGGCGAGGTCGACCGCCTGGTACAGGCGCCAGACATTGGTCTTGAACAGCTTGCCGGCACTGTTGCCGGTGCCGTCCGAAAACAGCACGAGGTTCTTCGGCATGCGGTCCTCCATCGGTCCTGCGGGTCAGGGGTCGACCGCGACGCTGTCACGGACCGCGCAGCGCGTCATCGTTCATCGATGGTAGGCCGGTCGCCCGTCGTTCGCACCCCGATTGCGGTCGTTCGTCGCAGCACGCGCGGCGCTGCGGTGCGCGCGACCTAAGCTGGTGCGCCTGACGCCGGCACCGGCGCGCCGGCCATTCGGAGGGGACGATGCAAGCACGAACCACGGGCGCGACCCGCACCGCCGCGCAGCACCTGCTGCCGCTGGCCCTACTTCTGGCGCACTGCACGCTCAGCGCGGCGCCGGATGCGGCGGGCCGCTGGGAGGGCTCGGTCGAGATCCCCGGCGCCCCGCTGCGCCTGGTGGTCGACCTGGCGCGCGACGGCGGTACCTGGATCGGCTCGGTGATCGTGCCCGGCCGCGGTATCAAGGGCGCGGCGCTGAATGCGCTGCAGGTCGACGACACCGGCGTGCGCTTCGGCCTCGATGCCGCGATGCGCTTCGCGCCCGAACCAGCCCCCCGCGCGGCGCTGCGCTTCGCGCCCGACGGCTCGCTGGCCGGCGAGTTCACGCAGGCCGGCCACCGCGCCCCGCTGGTGCTGACGCGCACCGGCGTCGCCCAGGTGGACAAGCCCGTCGCGCCGACGATCATCACCGCGGCGCTGCCGGGCCAATGGCGCGGCCGCTACGAGCTCGGCGGCAACCCGCGCCAGGTGACGCTGACGCTGCAGCGCGCGGCCGACGGCTATGGCCGCGGCGAGCTGGTGATCGTCGGCAAGCGCACGACCACGCTGCCGATCGACCACATCGTGCAGAGCGATTCGTTCGTCACGCTGCGCTCGACAGCGGCCGACATCCGCATCGAGGGCCGCCTGGCCGACGGCGCGATCGACGGCCAGTTCGTCCAGGGTCCGTTCGATGCGCCGCTGCAGCTCAGGCGCGTGATGTCGACCGGGAGCGGCTCATGAAGCGCACGCTCGCCGTCCTGCTGCCGCTGATCGCAGCCCTGCAGGCCGCGCCCGCCGCGGCGCAATCGATGTTCCGCGGCGACGCCACCCACGCCGGCGTCACCACCAGTGCCGCGCCGCGCCAGGCGCCGACGCTGAAGTGGCGCTTCCCGACCGGCGACCGCATCGTCTCGTCGCCGGTGTGGTCGGCCGGCACGCTCTACGTCGGCAGCGACGACGGCCAGCTCTACGCGATCGATGCGGCCAGCGGCCGCCAGCGCTGGCAGCTGGCCACCGGCGGTCCGGTGGCGTCGACGCCGGCGGTGGCCGAGGGCCGGGTCTACGTCGTCAGCTACAGCGGCGGCCTGCATGCCGCGGACGCGGCCACCGGCGCGCTGCTGTGGAAGTTCGCCGGCGAGGGCGAGCGCCGCTTCGAGGCCCGCGGCCTGCACGGGCTGCAGCCGCGCGCGCAGACCTTCGCCGACCCTTTCGACGTCTACCTGTCGAGCCCGGTGGTGGCCAACGGCCTCGTCTACTTCGGCAGCGGCGACGGCCACGTCTACGCGCTGGATGCGAGGGCCGGCACGCTACGCTGGAAGTTCCGTACCGGCGACGTCGTGCACGCGTCGCCGGCGCTGGCCGACGGACGGCTCTTCGTCGGCAGCTGGGACGGCCGCTTCTACGCGCTGGACGCCGCCACCGGGCGCGAGCTGTGGCGCTTCCAGGGCGGCGTGGATGCGCTGATGGCCAACCAGCAGGGCTTCCAGTCGTCGCCCGCGGTGGTGGGCGGCATCGTCTACACCGGCAGCCGCGACTCGAACGTCTATGCGCTCGATGCCGCCACCGGCCGCGAGCGCTGGCGCTTCTCCACCGGCGCGAGCTGGGTCAACACCTCGCCGGCGGTGGCCGACGGGCGCGTGCACTTCGCCACTTCGGACTCGAGCCTCTACCACGTGGTCGACGCGGCCACGGGCAAGGCCATCCACCAGCAGCCGACGCAGGCCTACGTGTTCTCGTCGCCGGTGCTGGCCGGCGACGTGGTGCTGCTGGGCGTGCTGAACGGCACGCTGCAGGCGCGCGACCGCGCGAGCGGCGCGCTGCTGTGGGAGTTCCGCACCGAGGCCGCCCGCGCCAACCGCGGCTGGGTGCTCAGCGCGGACGGCCGCTTCAACACGCCGATGATCTACCACTCGCAGTGGCGCGAAGGCATGGCCGCCGGCACCGAGCGCCAGTGGAGCGTCGGCTCGTTCTTCTCGACGCCGCTGGTGGTCGACGGCGTGGTCTATATTGGCAGCGCCGACGGGAATCTGTACGCGCTGCAGTGAGCGTCGGTGCCCCGCCACCGACGCTCCCGACACCGCCATGCCCGTCCGCACTGCCTGCACCGACCGCACCGATCCGCCCCGCGCCGGGAGCCGCGCATGAAGACCGCGCTGGTCTCGGCGGTGCTCACCGCCGCCGCCTTCGTGCTGGCCATCGTGCTGAACCCGTCGGCCGAGCAGCACCGGCAGGCGATCCGCGCGGCCACCGCCGAGCGCAGCCCGCTCGCCGGCGCGCTCGGGGTCGGCGCGCTGACCGCCTTCGCCTCGAACTACCGCTCGTGGGGCGTGGCGTCCTACACCACCATCAACGGCAAGACGGTGTCCTACGGCGCCTTCGGCGTCGTGCATGTGGTGCCGCCGTCGGAGCAGCGCTGAGCAGCCGCCGATCGCGATGAAGGCCACGTTGCGCGCTGCGCAAGCCGCGGACGCACCGGCCATCGCCGCGCTGCTGATCGCATCGCGCCGCACGCACCTGCCCTACGCGCCGATCGCGCATCCCGATCACGACGTGCAGCGCTGGGTCGCCGGCGTGCTGCTGCCGACGCAGGCGGTGACCGTCGCGGTGGCCGACGACGGCACGCTCGCCGGCGTGCTGGCCACGGCGATCGTCGACGGCGTCGGCTGGATCGAGCAGCTGTACCTCGCACCCGCGCTCGTCGGTCGGGGACTCGGCACGCGGCTGCTGCAGGGGGCACTGGCCACCTTGCCGCGGCCCGTTCGGCTGTACACCTTCGAAGCCAATGCCGGCGCGCGGCGCTTCTACGAACGCCACGGCTTTCGGGCGCTGGCGTTCAGCGACGGCAGCGGCAACGAGGAGCGCTGCCCGGACGTGCTCTACGAGCTGGCGACCGCCGGCTGAGCGGTCGCCGCGGCCGGCGGACTCAGGCCCCGCCGGGTTCCGTGTCCCGATGCCCGCGGACCGCAGCGCCGTCGAACGCCGCCGAGTCGCGCACGTTCTTCTGCACCGCCACGGCCGCGAACAGGCTCAGCACGTAGGCCATCGCGTAGAAGCCCTTCTCGGTCGAGCCGAGCTTGGCGTTCCACAGGCCGACGGCCAGCAGCAGCAGCGACAGGATCAGCGAGAACCAGCACAGCGCCGAGTAGATGCCGGTGACGGGGATGCCTTCGAGCTTGTCGCGCACCGACTTCTGCAGCGACACCGCCGAGAACAGCCCGTAGAACAGGATCGTGAAGTAGTAGCCCTTCTCGTTGAGCGCCATCTCGGCGCTCCACAGCCCGGCCATGTACGTGATGCCGCCGGCGAACAGCGCGGCCCACGAGGCGCCGACGAACGCGGCGGTCGGCTTCTGGTATTGCGGTTTCATGTCCTCACCTCCAGCAGGCGAGGATAGCCCAGCGGCGGACCGGTCAGCCCGGCGACGAGCCGATGTGCGCGCCGCGGCCGCGGTAGCGCGTCGCGGGCCACAGCGCCCAGACGACGAGCACGATCGCCGCGGCGACGGCGTAACTTTCGAGCACCGGCAGGGCGTCGAGCAGGCCGGGCGCGAGCATGCCGAACGCCAGCGCGAAGGCCGCGGTGAAGGCACAGACCAGCAGGCGCAGGCCGACGTGCGCGAGCGCGCTGGCGCCGGAGCGCTTGTGCGGGTTGAGCAGGCGCCGGCTGTCCGGATGCAGCGTCGCACCGAGCACCTCCCAGGCGCCCCAGGCGAACAGCACCGCCGCGGCCAGCAGCGCGCCTTCGGCCGGCCGGAGGTCGAGCAGCGAGCCGCCGGGCAGGAGCGCGTCGACGCCACTGCCGATCAGCACGCAGGCGGCCGCGATCAGCAGCAGCCCGTGCAGCCGGCAGCGGCGCCACGCCAGCACCAGCAGCGCGGCGGCGAGCCCCAGCAGCAGCGGAATCGGCGTGTTCATGGTGCGCCTCGTCAACTGAAGCTTCGTCGAGCGGACGCCGGCCCGTCAAGGCCGATCGTTCCACGCCTTCAGTCGCTGCAGGGCGCGCGAGAAGACCCCCGATCGCGACCGCGGCACACTGGCGCCCATGGCGGACCCGACCGACCTGCGCGCCACGATCGATGCGCTCTACCGCAGCGAATCGCGCCGCATCTTCGCGACGCTGGTGCGGCTGCTCGGCGACTTCGACCGCGCCGAGGAAGCGCTGCACGAGGCCTTCCGCGCCGCGATCGAGACCTGGCCGCGCGACGGCCTGCCCGACAACCCGCGTGCGTGGCTGGTGTCCGCCGGCCGCTTCAAGGTGATCGACGCGATCCGCCGCGGCGCACGCTTCGAGCCGCTGGCCGAGGAGGCCGAGCCGGCCGACCCGGCGAGCCTGGACGACACCGCGCCCGAGCCGATCGAGGACGACCGGCTGCGCCTGGTCTTCACCTGCTGCCACCCGGCGCTGGCACCCGAGGCGCAGATCGCGCTGACGCTGCGCGAGGTCTGCGGGCTGACGACCGAGGCCATCGCGCATGCCTTCCTCACCGGCGCGCCGACGCTGGCGCAGCGCATCGTGCGCGCGAAGACCAAGATCCGCGACGCGCGCATCCCGTACCAGGTGCCCGAGGACGGCGAGTGGCCCGCGCGGCTGCCGCCGGTGCTGCGCGTGGTCTACCTGGTGTTCAACGAGGGCTACTCCCCGGCCACGGGCCCGGACCTGACCCGGCAGGCGCTGTCGGCCGAGGCGATCCGGCTCGGCCGCCTGCTGATGGACCTGCTGCCGCCCGCCGCGGCCGGCGCCGAGGTGCCGGGCCTGCTCGCGCTGATGCTGCTGCACGAATCGCGGCGGGTCGCGCGCAGCGACGCCGAGGGCGACCTGGTGCGGCTGGAGGACCAGGACCGCTCGTTGTGGGACGCCGCGCTGATCGCCGAGGGCCGCGGCCTGGTGCAGCGCGCGCTGCGCGCCGGCCGCGCGGGCCCGTACACGCTGCAGGCGACGATCGCCGCGCTGCATGCCGACGCCGCGACCCCGGCCGCCACCGACTGGCCGCAGATCGTCCGGCTTTACGAACTGCTGCTGGCCGAGGAGCCGTCGCCGGTGATCGCGCTGAACCATGCGGCGGCGCTGGCGATGCGCGACGGCCCGGCCGCGGGCCTGGCCCGCATCGATGCGCTGCTGGCCGGCGGCGCGCTGGCGCAGTACCACCTCGCGCAGGCGGCGCGCGCCGAGCTGTGCCGGCGCCTGGGCCGCTTCGACGACGCGCGCGCCGCCTACGACGCCGCGCTGGCGCTGGCGCAGCAGGGCCCGGAGCGCCGCTTCCTGCAGCGGCAGAAGGACGGCCTGCCGCCGGCCTGAAAAGAATTGCGCGCGGATGTCGAATCGGCGCCGGGCCGTTCGACCAGGAGGGCGAGCCGCCGTCGGCCGCGTCAACCCACTGAGGTTCCGTCATGCAGCAGAAGATCACCCCATTCCTGTGGTTCGACACGCAGGCCGAAGAAGCCGTCGCGCTCTACACGCGGCTGTTCAAGGACGCCCGCGCCGGCCGGGTCACACGCTACCCGGAAGGCGGCCCGGGCCCGGCCGGCAGCGTGATGACCGCCACCTTCTCGATCGAGGGCCAGGCGTTCATCGCGCTCAACGGCGGCCCGATGGTCAAGTTCTCGCCGGCGATCTCGTTCGTCGTGCACTGCGACAGCCAGGCCGAGATCGACAGGCTGTGGGCGGGCCTGTCCGAAGGCGGCAGCACGCAGCCCTGCGGCTGGCTCACCGACCGCTTCGGCGTGTCGTGGCAGGTCGTGCCGCGCGAGCTCGATCAGCTGATGACCGACCCCGACCCGGCGCGGGCGCAGCGCGTGATGCGGGCGATGCTCGGCATGACCCGGTTCGACATTGCCGCGTTGCACGCGGCCCGCGACGCCGCCTAGGATGCCGCCGACCACGAAAGGACGCCGCGATGCGCTACCTGTGCTTCGTCTACTGCGAGGACGGCCGCCTCGACACGCAGACACCCGCCGAGCTCGAGGCCTGCATGGGCGAGCAGCTCGACTACTTCGCGCAGCTGCAGGCCCAGGGCCACGGCATCGCCGCGCACTCGCTGCAGCCGCCGGAGACGGCGACCTGCCTGCGCGTGCGCGGCGGCCGCGTGTCGATCACCGACGGGCCGTTCGCCGAGACCAGCGAGCTGTTCGGCGGCTTCTTCATCCTGGAGGCGAAGGACCTCAACGAAGCGATCCGCATCGCGCAGCAGATTCCAGCCGCGCGCTTCGGCTGCATCGAGGTCCGGCCGCTGCGCTGATCGCGGCGGCCGGAGGCGGTCACTTGCCGTCGCGGTCCGAATCGCCCGGCATCGCGCGCTCGATGCCGTCGGACAGGCGCTGCCACGCATCGCGCGTGGCCTGCTTCGCGCGCTCCCAGGTCAGCGTCGAGCTGCCGCGCACGGTGTCCCACTCGCTCGCCAGGCGCGGCTCGATGTCCTCGAAGCGCTCGCCGGGATAACGCGTATAGGCATCGACACCGTGGCGGTACGCCGGCGCGTAGTCGTCGTAGGGCGCGCCCTGGTCGACGTACGGGCGCTTCGAGTAGTTGTCGCGCCAGTAGCCGTCTTCCAGGGTCGGGTCGACCTGCTCGGCGATGGCCTTGCCGGCCAGCCCGCCGACGATGGCGCCGGCCGCAGCGCCGATGGCCGTGCCGACCGGGCCCGCGGTGGTGCCGATCGCCGCGCCGGTGGCCATGCCGCCGACGGCCGCGCCGATGCCGGTGCCCACCGGGTGCGCGCCGGGGGCGCCGCTCAGCGGGTCGCGGTTGGCATCGGCGTCCGGATGCATGCGGGTGTCCTTGAGGTCTGCCATGGGGGTCTCCTGTTTGGCGAGGTGTGCGGGCGGTCCGGCAAGTGCCGCGCCCACAGCCGCTTCGACTCGAACCCGAAGTGATGTCGGAGCCGGACTACAGCGCGGGCTGGATGCGTGCGGTTGCATCCGATCCACACGGGCCCGCGTAAGGCTGCCTGTCGACCTTTCGTCGACACCGTCCCCAGCCACCGCCCTTCGAGGAGATGTCCATGAGCCCCCTGATCGCGCCGCCGCGCCGCCTGTTCCTGTCCCGCACCAGCCGGATGACCCTGTCCGCCGCCGCCGTCGGCCTGCTCGCCGGCACGGGCAGCGCGCATGCGCAATCGTCCGGCGCCACCGCCGCCGACGTCGGCATCCTCAACGTCGCGCTCGGCCTCGAGCACGAAGCGATCAACGCCTACCAGCTCGGCGCGATGAGCGGCCTGCTGCAGAAGGGCGTGCTCGACGTCGCCGTCGCCTTCCAGGCGCACCACAAGGCGCACCGCGACGCGCTGATCGCGACCATCCGCGCGCTCGGCGGCACGCCGGTGGCCGAGAAGAAGCTCGACGACTACGCCAAGGCGCTCAACGCCGGATCGCTGAAGAACCAGGGCGACGTGCTGATGCTGGCCACGAAGCTCGAGCTCGGCGCGACCAACGCCTACCTCGGCGTGATCCCGTCCTTCAAGGACAACAAGCTCGGCCAGGTCGCCGCGCGCCTGGCCGCCGACGAGACCATGCACTACACCGCGCTGATGAGCGCGATGGGGCAGGCGCTGCCGAACGGCGCGCTCAGCTTCGGAGCATGACGTGGCGGCGATGCGTCCCGTCGCGGCGGTGGTCGCCACGATGATCGCTGCGACGCTGGCCGCCGTCGCCCTGCCGGCCGCCGCCGCACCCGACGCCGCCCGCGGTGCGCGGCTCTACGAAGCGCGCTGCGGCGGCTGCCACGCGGTGCAGGCCGACCGCATCGGCCCGCGCCATGCCGGGCTGATCGGCCGACGCGCCGGCAGCGTCGAGGGCTTCGACTATTCGCCGGCGCTGAAGGCCGCCACGCTGCGCTGGGATGCGAAGGCGCTGGAGCGCTGGCTCGCCGATCCGGAAAGCGTGATCCCCGGCCAGCGCATGGGCTATCGCCTGGGTGACGCGGCCGAGCGCGCCGACGTCATCGCCTACCTGGCGACACTGGCTGCGAAGCGCTAGCGAGCGAAAGGCGCGGCTACGGCCGCAGCCGCCGGCCCGCGTGCAGCTCTTGCAGCTCGCCGTCGCGCATCACCAGCCGGCCGTTGATCCACAGCGCGTGCAGGCCCTCGGGCCGGGTGGTCGGCTGCTCGTAGGTGGCGCCGTCGCGGATGCGCGCCGGGTCGAACAGCACCAGGTCGGCCGCGCAGCCGGCGGCGATGCGGCCGCGGTGGGCCAGGCCGAAGCGCTGCGCCGGCAGCCCGGTCATCTTGTGCACCGCGGTCTCCAGCGGCAGCAGGCCGCGGTCGCGGCTGTAGTGGCCCAGCACCCGCGGGAAGCTGCCCCACAGGCGCGGGTGCGGATGCGCGTCGTGCGGCAGGCCGTCGGAGCCGATCATCGTCAGCGGGTGCACGAGCACGCGTTCGACGTCCCCCTCGGACAGCGCGAAGTACACCGCGCCGCCGGGCATCAGCCGCCGCGCCGCTGCCTCCAGCGACATCCCCCACTCGGCGGCGATCGTGCGCAGCCGGCGCCCGCCCTGCTCCGGGTGCGGGCCCGACCAGGTGACGAGCACGTCGTCGGCATCGGCGATGCGGTCGGCGCGCAACATCGTCGACGAGGCCGCGTAGGGATAACAGTCGAGGCACACCGGCTGCCGCGCCGCCGCGGCGTCGATGACCTGCAGCGTCTGCCGCGTGCGGCCGTGGTTGCGGCGGCCGATGACCTTGTGGTGCGACAGCAGCAGCGTCGCGCCGCAGCTGCGGCCGACGAGCAGCGCCTCGTCGATCGCCGGCGCGATGGCGTCGGCCTCGTCGCGCAGGTGCATCGCCAGGATCGCGCCCGGGCGAGCCTTCAGCGCCGCCGCGACCTCGACCATCTCGTCGGTGCTCGCGGCCCGCGCCGGCGGGTAGTACACGCCGGTCGACAGGCCGAAGGCGCCGGCCTCGAGCGCGGCGGCGACGTCGTCGCGCATCGCCCGGCACTCGGCCGGATCGGCCGGGCGCACCAGGTCGGCCACATGCTGCAGGCGCAGGTTGGTGTGGCCGATCAGCGGCACGACGTTCATCGACGGCGACACGGCGTCCAGCCGCGCGAGGTAGTCGCCGAAGGCGGCGAAGCGCGGCGCGTCGTGCTGGCCCAGCACGTCCAGCGGCGCCGGCGGCTCGGCCATCGTCAGCGGCGCCAGGCTGAGCCCGCAGTTGCCCGTCACCACGGTCGCCACGCCCTGCATCAGCTTGGGATGCGGCACCGTCTCCTGCAGCAGCAGGCCGTCGTCGTGCGAATGCGTGTCGATGAAACCGGGGCACAGCACGAGGCCGCCGGCGTCGACCACCGGGCCGTCGGCGGCGGCGCCGGGCGGCAGCACCGCGGCGATGCGCCCGTCGCGCACCGCGACGTCGGCGGCGCGGCGCGGTGCGGTGCTGCCGTCGATCAGCTCGGCACCGCGGATCACGAAGAGCGAAGACGACGCGGGATTCATTCGACACGGGCTCCGGAACGCTTGATGACCTCGAGCCAGCGCGGCGTCTCGAGCTTGGCCATCGTGAGGATCAGATTCGGCGGCGAGGCCATGGTTTCGACGGACAGCCGCGTGAAGCGCTCGCGCACCGCCGGGACCATGATCAGCCGGTTGACCTCGCGGTTGAGCAGGCCGACGATCTCCGCCGGCAGCCCGCGCGGGCCGACGAGGCCGCCCCAGGCGGTGCTCTCGTAGCCGGTGACGCCCGCCTCGTTGAGCGTCGGCAGCTCCGGGAACAGCGCACTGCGCCGCAGGCCGCTGACGGCCAGCGCCCGCACGCGGCCGGCCTGGATGTGCGGGCCGATCGACGACAGGTTGTCGAACATCAGGTCGGTCTGACCGCCGATCAGCTCCTGGATCGCCGCCGGGCTGCCGCGGTAGGGCACGTGCACGATGAAGGTGCCGGTCATCGCCTTGAACAGCTCGCCGCCGAGGTGCCCGGTGGTGCCGTTGCCGGCCGAGCCCATCATCAGCCGGCCGGGCCGCGACTTCGCCAGCTCGATCAGCTCGCGCACCGTCTTCACGCCCAGCGACAGCCGCACGACGAGCGCGTTGTGCACGGTGCCGGTGATCGCGATGCCGACCAGCGCATCGGGGTCGTAGGGCAGCTTCGCGAACAGCGAGCGGTTGATCGCCAGCGTGCCGACGTTGCCGTAGCCGATGGTGTAGCCGTCCGGCTCGGCGCGCGCCAGCTCCACCATGCCGATGGTGCCGCTGGCGCCGGGCTTGTTGTCGACGACGAAGGGCTGGCCGAGCGCGCGGCCGAGCTCCTCGGCCAGGATGCGGCAGACCGCGTCCGGCGAGCCGCCCGCGGCCGACGGCACGATCAGCCGCACCGGCCGGGCCGGGTAGGCGGCTGCCGCCCGCAGCGGCAGCGCCTGCGCGGCCGCCGCAGCCGCCGCCAGCTGCAGCCAGGTCCGCCGGCCGTGGCGCATCGATTCATCGAATCCATTCATGCAATGCACTCCTGCTTCCCGACACGGGAGCGGAATCTAGGGCGAATGACCGGCGCAGACCATCGAAAGCTTCTGCGATGGGCATTAGACTTTCTCATCATGAACCTGCCCTCGCTGCGCGCGCTGCGCTGCTTCGACGCCAGCGCCCGCCACGCCAGTTTCACGCGCGCCGCGCACGAGGTGCACCTGACCCAGGGCGCGGTCAGCCACCAGATCCTCGGGCTCGAGGCCCAGCTGGGCGTGCCGCTGTTCCTGCGCCGCAAGAGCGGCCTGCAGCTCACCGCGGCCGGCAGCGCCTACTGGAGCGCGGTGTCGCCGGCGCTGCGGCAGATCGAGCGCGCGACGCAGGACCTGCTGACGCACGGCGGCCATGGCGGCAGCCTGAACCTGTCGGTGGCCTCGAGCTTCGGCGCCTACTGGCTGATCCCGCGCCTGCCCGGCTTCGTCGCGGCGCATCCGGAGATCACGCTGAACCTCGCGACCCACGTCGGCCCGGTCGACCTGGCCGGCTCGCCGCACGACGCGGCGATCGAGTTCTGCAGCGGCGCCGCGCCGGGCCTGCAGGCCACGCTGGTGCTGCCGCTGGTCGTGCGGCCCTTCGCGGCGCCGGGGCTGGTGCGTCACGGCACGCTGAAGAAGTGGCTGCGCACGCTGCCGCTGATCCGCGTGGCGAGCGTGCCGAACGGCTGGCCGGTGTGGCTGCAGGCCGCCGGCCTGGCCGACGCCGTCGCGCCCGACCGGCTGGCGGCCGGCCCGCAGTACGACCTGCTGTCGATGGCGCTGAACGGCGCCATCGCCGGGCTCGGCATCGCGCTGCTGCCAGACTACGCCGCCGCGGGCGCCGTGGCGGCGGGCCAGCTGCAGCAGCTGTCGCCGTGCGCGGTGACGGCGGACAAGGGCTACTACCTGCGCTACCCTGCCTGGAAGGCCGACCTGGTCGCGATCCGGCGCTTCGAGCAGTGGCTCGGCTCGCTGGACAAGGCGGCCTGACTGGAGGACCGATCATGCAACTCGACGGCTCGTGCCACTGCGGCCGCGTGAAGTTCAGCGTCTGGGCGCCCAGCCCGGTGCCCTTCATGCGCTGCTACTGCTCGATCTGCCGCAAGACCGCCGGCTCAGGCGGCTTCGGCATCAACCTGGGCGCCGACGCGTCGACGCTGGCGGTGCACCAGGGCCATGCCGAGCTGCGTGTCTACAAGGCCCGGCTGGCCGACCCCGCGGCACCGGGCGGCGAACGCGAAAGCAGCGCGCAGCGCCACTTCTGCGGCCACTGCGGCAGCGCGCTGTGGCTGTTCGACCCACGCTGGCCCGAGCTGGTGCATCCGCATGCCAGCGCGATCGACACGCCGCTGCCGGTGCCGCCGGCGCACGTGCACCTGATGCTCGGCTCCAAGGCCAACTGGGTCGAGGTCGAAGGCCGCGTGGACGACGAGCGCTTCAACGTGTACCCGTCGATGTCGCTGGCCGAGTGGCACGAGCGGCACGGGCTGGCGTCGGGTCCGCCGCCGCCGCGCTGAGGGCGCGCGGCCAAGGCCGGTGGCCGGCGTTCAGGCGGCTTCGGCCATCGCGAGGGTTTCGGCCGCACCGGCGCGCAGCGCCGTGCTCACGTCCCGGACCAGCGAAGCCCACGCGCCGCGCACCGCCGGCGTGAACACCACGCCGATGGCGGCGGCCAGCGTGTCGATCAGCACCGCCCCGACCACGCGGTGCTGCGCATCGCTGATGCCCGGGCCGATCCGGCAGCCCTTGGCATGCAGCCGGGTCGCCAGCTCCGCGGGACGATCCAGGTGGGCCAGGATGTGATCGAGCAGCGCGACCAGCCGGTCGCCCTGGTCGCCGAGCTCGTCGGAAAGACGACCGGCGAGCTCGGCGTCGCGTTCGACCAGCTTGTCGACGAACAGCGCGGCGACCTGGCACGAGATCGGGCGCACCAGCTCGAAGCTCTTGCGGACGAGGCGGATCTCGTGGGGCGTCATGGTCGGTCTCGCGGTGGCAGGGGGTTGTCCGGCAGTGTCGCGGTGCGGCCGGCGCGTGTCGTCAGGCCGCGGTCAGACATCGGTCTGACCTGCGGTCAGACCTGCACAATCGCGCCGCGTCCGTTTCCCAACCCCTCGCCGTGACCGCCCCGACCCCTGCCGCCGACCCCGCGCCGTTCTCGCCCGCCGGCGCGGATCCGACCACACCGGCCGCTGCGGTGGCCTTCGGCCCCTTCGTGCTCGACGCCGCCGAGCAGCGCCTGACGCGCGACGGCGAGCCGCTGGCCCTGAGCGGACGCCCGCTGCAAGTGCTGGCGCTGCTGGCCGCGCGTGCCGGACGCCTGGTCGACAAGGACGCGGTGCTCGACGGCGTCTGGGGCCACCGGCACGTGACCGACTCGGTGCTCAAGGGCGCCGTCAACACCTTGCGCGCGGCGCTGGGCGACGATGCCAAGGCGCCGCGCTACATCGAGACGGTGCCGCGGCGCGGCTACCGCTTCATCGCGCCGCTGCGGCCGCTGCCAGCGCCGGCGGCCGCCAGCGCGACCCCGACCGCCTTGCCGGGGGCCGAAGCCGGACCGCCATCCGCCCAGGCGGCCTGGCCGGGTGCCGCCGACACGGCCGGCAAGGGCACCGGCACCGCCGGCCTGATCGGCCGCGAGGCGGAGGCGCTGCAGCTGCGCGGCCTGCTCGCGGGGCACCGCCTGGTCACGCTGACCGGGCTCGGCGGCATCGGCAAGACCCGGCTCGCGCTGGCGGTGGCCGGCGATGCGCCGCCGCCGGACGGCGTCGCGCTGGTGCGGCTGGAGTCGCTGGCCGATGGCGACCCGCTGGCCAGCACGGTTGCGCAGGCCCTGGCGCTGGGGCCGGGCGCCGGGGCATCGGCGGCGGCGCTGGCGCGCGCGCTGGCGCCGCTGCGGCTGCGCCTGGTGCTCGACAACGCCGAACACGTGGTCGACGCGGTGGCCGCGCTCGTCGCCACGCTGCTCGACGGCGCGCCGCTGCTGCAGGTGCTGGTCACCAGCCAGGTGCCGCTGCACCTGGCCGGCGAGCGCGTGCTGCCGCTGGCGGCGCTGGCGCTGCCGGACGACTTCGGCGATGCCGCCCCCGACCCCGCCGGCTACGCCGCCGCGCGCCTGTTCTGCGAGCGCGTGCGCGAGCGCCAGCCGGGCTGGCAGCCGCAGCGCGCCGACGCCGCCGGCATCGCGGCGATCTGCCGCGCGCTGGACGGCGTGCCGCTGGCACTGGAACTGGCGGCCGCGCGCGTGCCGCTGCTCGGCGTGGCCGGCGTGCAGGCGCGGCTCGACCAGCGCTTCACGCTGCTGACGCGCGCGCCGCGCGATGCCGCGACGCGCCACCGCACGCTTGCCGCCGCGCTGGACTGGACCTGCGGCCTGCTCGATGCCGCCGAGCAGCGCGCGCTGCAGACGCTGGCGCTGGTGCACGGCCGCTTCGACGTCGAGGCCGCCGAATCGCTGCTGGACGCGGACGATGCGCTCGACCTCGTCGACGCGCTGCGCGAGCGTTCGCTGATCGTCGTCGAGCCCGACGGCGGGTTGCGGCTGTTCGACAGCGTGCGCCGGCATGCGCTGCAGGCGCTGGCCGCCGGCAACGCGGGCGCCGCGGGATTCAATGAAGCGGCCGCCCACCAGCGCCACCTCGCCTGGCTGCGCACGCGCTTCGAGGCGTCCGAGGCGGTGGAGTTCTGCACGCCGCTGCTGCAATGGCTGCCGCCGCTGGCCGAACGAGTCGACGACCTGCGCGCGGCGCTGCGCTTCGGGCTCGTCGCCGAGGCCGCGGACCCGGCGGTGCGCGACGGCGCGCTGCGGCTGCTCGCCGCCAGCCTGATGTTCTGGGCCCGCAGCGGCCTGCGCGCCGAAGGGCTGCGCTGGCTCGAGCTCGGCCGCGCCGCGGCGCCCGCCGCGGGCTGGACGCGCACGCTGCTGGACCTCGGCCACGGCCTGTTCGTCACCTTCGCGCAGCTCGGCGCGCCGGCCGATGCGCTGGCGGCGCTGCGGGCGGCCCGTCCCGCGCTGCAGCAGGCCGGCGAAACGCGGCGCGAGTACCTGTCGCTGTACGCCGAACGCATGCTGCTGATGCGGCTGGCGCCGCAGGACGAGGTCGCGCCGCTGCTGGCGCGCATGCGCGAGCTGCAGCAGCCCGACTGGGGCCCGCTCGCGCGCCGCTACCTGCAGATGCTCGAGGCCTTCGCCTGGCGCGACCGCGGCGACTTCGCACGCTACGAATCCACCAGCCGCGCGATGGCCGCGGCCTGCCGCGCCGCCGGCGGCCGCGCCGAGGTGTGGGCGGTGGAGAACGCGCTGACTCAGGCGCTGGCGCTGCAGGGCCGGCTCGACGAAGCCTGTGCGCTGATCGCCCGCACGGCGGACGACGTGCGCGCCGCCGGCCGCCAGCGCGAGCAGGTGCAGGTGCTGGCGATCGCCGCGATGCTGCACCTGCGGCGCGATGCCGGCGCGGCGACGCTGGCGCTCGCGCACGAGGCGGTGCGCCTGCTGCGCGCCGACGGCATGCTGTGGTGGATGGCCGACGCGCTGCCCTGGGCCGCCTGGCATGCCGGCCGCGCGCACGACGCGGCGCGGCTGCAGGCCTGGGCCGATGCGGTCGCGAAGGCCCGCGGCGATACGCGCGGGCCGCTGTTCAGCCGCCTGCGTGGCGCGCTCGTCGATGCGCTCGCCGGCCATGCCGAGGCCGCCCCGCTGCAGGCGCTGCTGCAGCAGGACCCCGGCCTCGACGACGACGCGGCGCTGGCGCTGGCGTTCGGTGTGCCGGGCTGAGCGCGGCGCGCGGGCCGCGGTTCACGGGCGTCGCCGGCGCGACAGATCCGGCGTCCCGGCCGGGACAGACGCCGCTCACCGTCGCGCCTAGAGTGCACCGCACCCTCTGTCGGGAGCAGCATCATGACGGCCGGCGCCACGCTCGAACAACTGCGCGCGATCAACCAGACCGCCGCCTTCAACCGCTGGTGCGGCATCGAGGTCGACACCGCCGAACCGGGACGGGCGGAGATCAGCATGCCGTACCAGCCGCAGGCCGGGCAGTACGCCGGCTTCCTGCACGCCGGCATCGTCGGCGCGCTGATCGACACCGCCTGCGGCTTCGCGGCGGCCACCGTCGCCGGGCGCGTGCTGGCCTCGCACTACGCGGTGAACTGCCTGCGGCCCGCGGTGGGCGAGCGCTTCAGCGCCCGCGCGCGTGTGGTGCGCGCCGGGCGCACGCAGGTGTTCACGGCCTGCGAGCTGTTTGCCCATGACGCCCAAGGTGAGCGGCTGGTGGCGACCGGGGAGACGATCCTGACCGTGGTGGAACACGGCGCGGGCTGAGCGGAACGCCCCTCGCGCGGCCGGGCCGCGGCCTCAGCCGCGCCGGTACACCGCGGTGCTGAGGTACTTCAGGCCCGAATCCACCATCAGCGTCACGACGCAGCGCCCCGCCCCCAGGCGTTGCGCGACCTGCAGCGCCGCCACCACGTTCGCGCCCGACGACGTGCCCGCGAAGATCGCCTCCTCCCGTGCCAGCCGCCGCGCCATCGCCTCGGCGTCATCGGTCGAGACGGTGATCACCTCGTCGACGAGCTCCGGCGCCCACAGCGGCGGCACGCGCCCGATGCCGATGCCCTCGATGCGATGCGCGCCCGGCGAACCGCCGGACAGCACCGCCGACTCCGCCGGCTCGACGACGACGTTGTGCACGTCGGGCCGGTGGCGCTTCAACACGGTCGCGACGCCGCGCGACGAGGCCGATGCGCCGGCCGCCTGCACGAAGGCGTCCACCGCGCCGCCGGTCTGCTGCCAGATCTCTTCGCCGAGCCCGTGGTAGCCGGCGATCGTGTCGGCGTTCTCCAGCTGGTTGAACCACCACGTGCGCGGCTCGGCGGCCAGCCGGCGCGCGGTGTCGATCATCTGCAGGATCAGCGCCTTCGTCGTGCGCCCGCCCTCGCTGGGAATCAGCACCAGCTCGGCGCCGAGCGCGGCCATGTGGTCGCGCTTTTCCTGGCTGAAGGCGTCCGAGGTGACGATGCGCAGCCGGTAGCCCTTGGCCGCGCAGACCAGCGCCAGCGACGCGCCGGTGCTGCCGCCGCTGTACTCGACCACCGTATCGCCCGGCTTCAGCCGGCCGTCGGCCTCGGCGCGCTCGATCGCCGCGCGTGCCATGCGGTCCTTCATGCTGCCGGTGGGGTTCTCGCCTTCGAGCTTGACGAAGACATCCGCCGCGCCGTCGGGCACGAGCCGGCGCAGCTGGATCAGCGAGGTGTGGCCGATGGCGTCGAGGAGGTGCATGGCGCCCGATTCTGCGCAGCCGCGTCCTGCCGGACCAGGGCGATGCGCGCCAGCATCGGCTGCATTCGCGCCAGCGCGCGACACCCGTGTCGCGCCGGTTTCTAGCGCACGATCTCCACGACCGCGTCGAACACGTAGCCCGCGCCGCGCTGCGTGACGATGTAGGCCGGGTTCGACGGGTCGACCTCGATCTTGCGGCGCAGGCGCAGGATCTGCACGTCGATCGAGCGGTCGTAGACCTCGGCGTTGTGAAGGCGCGAGAGGTCGAGCAGCTGGTCGCGGGTCAGCGTGCGCTGCGGCGACGACAGGAAGGCCGACAGCAGGCTGAACTCGCCGTTGGTCAGCTCGACCGACTGGCCCTGGGGGTCGCGCAGCTTGCGCAGGCCGAGGTTCAGCTCCCAGCCGGCGAAGCGGTAGGCGCGCAGCTTCGGCCTGGCCGCCGGGGCCTGCGCCTGCGCGCGGCGCAGCAGCGCGCGGATGCGCGCCAGCAGCTCGCGCGGGCTGAAGGGCTTGGTCAGGTAGTCGTCGGCGCCGAGCTCGAGGCCCATCACGCGGTCGGCCTCTTCGGCGCGGCCGGTCAACATCAGGATCGGGATCGCCGAGTCCTCGCGCAGCCGGCGCGCGATCTGCAGGCCGTCCTCGCCGGGCAGGCGCACATCGAGCACCAGCAGGTCGACCGTCTCGCGCGCCATCACGTCGACCAGCTCGCGGCCGCTGGCCACGGTGGTGATGCGCAGCTCGTTGTCACCGAGGTAGTCGGCCAGCAGCTCGCGGACCTGCGGGTCGTCGTCGAGCGCCAGCACGTGCGGCAGGGACGTCATGGCAGGAAGCATCGTTGCTGTCCTTTCGATGTGCAAGCTCGCATGCATGGGGATCTCAGCCTTCGGTCAGGGTGACTCGGTTCAGTGCCTGGGCCAACGCACGAGCGATGTCGCGCGCGACCAGCGGCTTGGCCAGCACCTCGGCGACGCCGGCCTCGCGGGCGCGGGCGCTCAGCGCGGCGTTGACGAAGCCGCTCATCAGCACGATCGGGATGTGTGGCCGCAGCCGGTGGATCTCGGCGGCGAGCTCCGAGCCGGTCATGCCGGGCATCGCCTCGTCGCTGAGCACGGCCTGGAAGCGATCGGGATCGGCGCGAAGCGCCTGCAGCGCGGCGGTGCTCGACGAGAAGCCGACCGGCTCGTAGCCCAGCTCGGCCAGCAGCTCTTCGCCCAGCGCGACCAGCGGCGCCTCGTCGTCGACCAGCAGGATGGTCTCGCCATGGCCCGCGGCGACGGGTTCGTCGACGGCCGGCACCGGCGCATCGGCCTGCGCGCCCTGCCAGGGCAGGTAGACGCGGAAGGTCGCACCTTCGCCCAGGACGCTGTCGACCGCGATGCCGCCGCCCAGATCGGTGACGATGCCGTGCACCAGCGACAGCCCCAGGCCCGTGCCGACGCCGACTTCCTTGGTGGTGAAGAAGGGGTCGAAGATGCGTTCGAGCAGGTTCGCCGGGATGCCGGCACCGGTGTCGCGCACGGTCAGCAGCAGGTAGCGGCCGGGCTGCAGCACGCTGGTGGCCACCGGCAGGTCGGCGTCGAGCTGCACACGTTCGACGGCCACGGCCAGCGTGTCCGGCCCGGCGGCACCCGCCAAGGGCCGATCGGCACCGCCACGCATCGCCTGCACCGCGTTCGCGCACAGGTTCAGCACCACCTGGTGGATCTGCGTCGCATCGCCCAGCACCGCGGCGTCGCCGGCCTCGAGCCGGCGTTCGAGCACGATGCCGGCCGGCAAGGTCGCGGCCACGCCGTCCAGCGCCTCGGCGACCACCGCCTGCACCGGCACCGGCACGCGTTCGCCCATGCCGCTGCGGCTGAAGGCGAGGATGCGCTCGACCAGCGACTTCGCGCGCTGGCCCGCGGCGACGATGGCATCGACATGCCGGCGCAGCGCGCTGCGCTCGGGCGCGTCCTTCTGCGCCATCTCGCCGTAGCCGAGGATCGCCGACAGGATGTTGTTGAAGTCGTGCGCGATGCCGCCGGCCAGCGTGCCGATGGCCTCGAGCTTCTGCGCCTGGCGCAGCTGCAGCTCGAGCCGGTCGCGCGCCATCTCGGCGTTCTTGCGCGCGCTGATCTCCACAGACGCGCCGGCCAGCCGCTCGGCGCGGCCGTCGGGGCCGCGGAAGCAGCTGGCGCGGGTGTGCACCCAGCGCGGCGCGGCGGTGCCGGCGACATCGCGCACCACGAGCCGGTATTCGACGTCGATCTGCGGCGAGCGGCCGGCCAGGTGATCGGCCACCGCCTGCTCGACACGCGCGCGGTCGTCGGCGTGCACCGGCACCTCGTCGAGCAGCGCGCGCATCGTCGGGTTCGCCATGCCCTCGGGCAGCCGGAACAGCTCGCGCATGTACGGCGAGACGAAGACCTGGTCGGCGACGATGTCCCAGACCCAATGCGCCTCGTGCGAGCCGCTCATCGCGACCGCGTAGCGTTCCTCCGACAGCTTCAGCGCCTGCTTGGCGCGCTGCTCGGCATCGATGTCGCTGACCGAGCCGGCCATGCGGTAGGGCTGGCCGCCGGTGTCGCGGATGCACACGCCGTGCACGCGGACCCAGCGGTAACTGCCGTCGGGCTGGCGCACACGCCACTCGCCGGCATAGGCGGGCGTGCGGCCGGCCAGGTGATCGGCGATCGCCGCGTCGCGCTGCGCCAGGTCGTCCGGATGCAGCTGCTCGCGCATCGCCGCGAACCACGCGTCGATCGACTGCATCTCCGGACCATCGGGCATGCCGAGGATCTGCCTCGCGCGCGCCGACGCGAAGGCATGGCCGGCGGCGTAGTTCCAGTCCCAGATGCCGTCGTCGGAGCCGGCAACCGCCAGCGCAAAACGCTCCTGGCTTTCGCGCAGCGCCATCTCGGCACGCTGGCGCGCATCGATGTCGCTGACCGAGCCGGCGATGCGCTGCGGCCGGCCCTGCGCATCGCGGATGCACAGCGCCCGCACGCGGATCCAGCGGTAGGCGCCGTCGGGGTGGCGCACGCGGTAGTCGACCTCGTACGCCGGCGACTGGCCGTCGAGGTGCGCCTGCATCGTCGCGCGGCGCCGCTCGGCATCGTCGGGATGCACCTGCAGCGAACCCTGCAGCTCGGCCAGCGGCTGCGTCTCCGGCCCCGGCGGCAGGCCCTGCAGCTCGCGCGCGCGGGCCGACTCGTAGGCGGTGCCGGCCACGAGGTCCCAGTCCCAGATGCCGTCGTCGGCGCCGGCGGCCGCCAGCGCAAAACGTTCGCGCGAGGCCTCGAGCGAGCGCCGCGCGGCATCCAGCCGCCGCAGCTGCCGCGTCGCGAAGCCCAGCAGCACCGCCGCCAGCGCTGCCAGCGCCAGCGTGCGTGCGCCGGAGCCCAGCGCCTGCGCACGCCAGGCGGCGAGCACCGCATCGGCATCGCGCGAGACGACGACCACCAGCGGGTAGTCCGGCACCGGCCGCATCGCGCCGAAGCGGTCATGGCCGTCGACCGGGCTCTTCATGCGCGAGGGCGGCTTGCGGCCGGCCAGGTAGGCGGCCAGGCGCTCTTCGGCCTGCGCGATGCGCTGGCCCAGTGTCTCGGGCGCCGGCGGGTGGCGCGCGAGCAGCGTGCCGTCGTGGTGCAGCAGCGCGATGCGCAAGGTCGGGCCGACCTGCACGTCGCGGTAGAAGTCCTGGAAATAGGCGACGCGGCCGCGCGCGGTGATCGTGCCGTCGAAGCGGCCGTCGGCGCCGACGAGCCGGCGCGCCATCGGGAAGAAGCTGACGCCGTCGAGCCGCCCGCGAGTGGTGCCGCCGATCACCAGCTCGGTGGTCGGGTCGTCGCGGATGCGCTGGAAAGCGGGCCGCTCGGCGGCGCTGGCCAGCGCCGCCGGCACCGGATGCAGCCACGACAGCGCGCGCGTGCGGCCGCGGCCATCGTGCAGCGCGAGGCCATCGGCCACCTGGCCCAGCGCCACCGCCTGCTCGCGCAGCAGCGCATGCAGCTGCGCATCGTCCAGCCCGTCGAAGGCGCGCGCCCGGTGCTGCCGCGCGAGGTGGCGCAGCACGACGTCGATGGCCTGCACGCTGCGCGCGGTCTGCTCGCCGATGACCAGTGCCTGCGCCTCGAGCTCGCGCGTGGTGGCCTCGATGGTCGCGTGGTAGTCGCGCCAGATGTCGTAGGCGGCGAACGCGACGACCGCGGCGATGAACAGGCCGCCCAGCCAGGGCAGCGCGCGCCAGCGCACACGTTCGGCGGTCACGCCGTCCCCTCGGCCCGCGGCAGCGCCAGCAGCCGCCGCACCGCCGCCTGCAGCGCGTCGCGCGCCACCGGCTGCGGCAGCACGCCGGCCACGCCCAGCGCCTGCGCGACCGGGCCGTGGCAGTCGATGCCGGCGAAAAACGTCGGCGACAGCACCAGCACCGGCGCATCGCCGTGCCGCGCGGCGAGCTGTCGCAGCGCGAGGGCGTCGCTCTGGCGGGGGTAGTGCACGGTGGTGATCACCAGCTCGCAGCGCGCGGGATCGGCGGCCTGTTCGGCCTGTTCGGCCTGCACGGGCGCCGGCGCCGATCGTAGCGGCTCGGTGCCCACGTCGACCAGCCATTCGTGCAGCAGCTCGCACAGCGCCGGCTCGACGTCGACCAGCCGCACGCGCCGCGGCCGCGCGGGCGGCACGCCGTCGCGCAGGCGCGGATCCGGATTCAAGCCGGCTCCACCGCGGGCTGCAGCTGCGCGCGCAGCGCGTCGGCGATCGCCGCCTCGAACGCCACCGCGCGGCGCTGCGTGGTGTCCAGGTGCACGGCGGTCAGGCGCATCGTCGCGGCGGCATGGCCGGCGACCTCGTTGAACATCGTCAGCTCGACCACCAGCGCCTTGTCGCGCAGCTCGACGATGTGCACGCGCACGCCGATCGTGTCGCCGGCCAGCAGTTCGCGCTGGTAGCGGATGGTCTGCTCCACCGCCGCCATGCCGCGGCGCTGCTCGCGCAGGTAGGCCGGCGTCAGGCCGAGACGCGCCAGGTAGTTCCACAGCGCCTCGTCGAACTTGCCCACGTACCACATGACGTTCATGTGGCCCATGTGGTCGCAGTGCCAGGGGTAGACCGCGCCGCGGTAGCCGAGGGTGGATTCGATCGCCGGGGTTTGCATCGTGAAGGGTCGCCGTGGGGTTCGATGGGCCCACTGTGGCCGGCGACGGTTGCCGCGCGGTATCGCGCCGGCGACGCGGCGATTTCAGATGAAATGCGGGGCGGGCTTGACAGGCCGCCCCGCGGTGCCGCGGTTAGCATGGCCCGGTGCCCGCCGCCAAGACCTCCACCCGCTGCGCGTTCCTGCTGCGCGCGATCAACGTCGGCCGGCGCCAGCTGCCGATGGCGGCGCTGCGCGAGATCGCCGCGCAGCTCGACTTCGCCGATGCGAAGACCCACCTCGCCAGCGGCAACCTGGTCGCGACGATCGCCGGCACGCCGGCCGCCGCGGCCAAGCGGCTGGAAGCCGCGATCACCGAGCATTTCGGCTTCCACAGCGACGTCATCGTGCGCAGCGCCGCGCAGTGGGCGCCGTACCTCGGCGGCAACCCGTTCGCCGAAGCCGCCGAGGCCGAGCCCAACCGCGTGATCCTGCTGCTGGCCGCGCGCGCGCCGGCCGACGACGCCGAAGCGCGCCTGGCCGAACGCGCCGCCGCCGGCGAACGCGTCCGCACGGTCGGCGACGCCGTGTGGATCCACTACGCGCAGAGCGTCGCCGGCTCGAAGCTGACGCCGGCCTTCATCGACAAGTGCATCGGCGCGCCGGCCACCGGCCGCAACTGGCGCACGGTGCAGGCGCTGGCAGACTTGCTCGACGCCTGACGAAGCCCCCCCGCATGAACGACCTCTCCGCCCGCACGCTGGCCACCAGCCGCCTGATCGACGCGCCGCGCGAGCGCGTCTTCGCCGCCTTCATCGATCCGCAGCCGCTCGGGCGCTGGTTCGGCCCGGCCGGCTTCCGCAACACCTTCGATGTCTTCGAGCCGCGCCCCGGCGGCCGCTGGCGGCTGACGATGCACGGCCCCGATGGCAGCGAGTACCCGAACGAATGGGTGTTCACCGAGCTCGCCGGCCCGGCGCGCTTCGTCGCGCGCCACGTCGGGCCGATGCACGGCTTCACCTTGACCGTGACGCTCGAAGACGTTGGCGGCCGCACGCGCGTGGACTGGCACCAGCTGTTCGACGACGCGGCCGAATGCGCGCGCGTCGCGCCCTACGCGGCCCCGGCCAACGAGCAGAACCTGGACCGGCTCGAAGCCTTGCTCGCCGCGCAGCGCATCGGCGCCGGGCCGCGGCTGGTCGAGGTGCGTTCGTACAAGCTGAAGCCCGGCACGCTGGCCGCGTTCCACGCCACCGTCTCGCAGCAGGCGGTGCCGATGCTGCAGGACTGGTCGACCGACGTCGTGGCCTTCGGCCCGTCGGCCCACGAGGCCGACTGCTACACGCTGGTGCGCGCCTATGAAGACCTGGCCGACCTGCAGTCGCGCCAGGATGCGTTCTACGGCTCGGCCGGCTGGCGCAGCGGGCCGCGCGAGGCGATCCTCGGCATGATCGACCGCCACCTGAGCTCGGTGCTGTGGCTGTCGCCCGCGGCGGTCGACGAGCTGCGGCGCTGCAATAGCACCTCGCAGCGATGAGCGGCGACGTCTTCGAGGCCGCGCGCCGGCATTTCGTCGACGGCGTGCGCGCCTTCGAGGCCGCGCAGTACGACGAGGCGCTGCGGCAGTTCGAGGCCTCGCTCGCGCTGATGCCGGGCCGCACCTCGACCCTGCTGAACCTGGCGATGACACAGCTGAAGCTCGGGCGGCCCGAACACGCGCTCGACAACCTGGCCGCGGTGCTGGCCGCGCAGCCGACGCTCGGCGAGGCCTGGGTGCAGCGCGGTCATGCGCTGGCCGACCTGGGCCGCGACGACGAGGCGCTGGCCGCCTACGACTGTGTCGGCGACGAGGATCCGAGCCACGCGGTCGCGCTGTTCCACCGCGGGCTGGCATTGAACCGCCTGCAGCGGCCGGCCGACGCGCTGGCCTGCTTCGACCGGCTGCTCGAGGCCGATCCGGCCGCCGCCGCCGCGTGGTGGCGCCGTGGCCAGACGCTGCAGGAGCTGCAGCAAGAGGACGAGGCTTTCGAGAGTTATCGACGTGCGCTGGACCACGACCCGGCGCTGGCCGACGCCTGGAGCCGCCGCGGCGCGATCCTGAAGGACCGCGGGGCGCTCGCCGACGCGGCCGAGTGCTTCCGCCGCGCGATCGAGCACGGCGGCGATGCGGCGCTGAACGGCTACCTGCTGGCCTCGGTGAGCGGCGGCGACGCGGCGCCGGCGCAGTCGCCGGCCGCCTACGTGCGCGGCCTCTTCGACGGCTACGCGGACGGCTTCGACCGGCACCTCGTCGACGTGCTGCACTACCGCGCGCCGCAGCTGATCGCACAGCAGGTCGCCGCGCTGGCCAAGGCCGCCGGCCGGCGCTTCGGCGCCGCGCTGGACCTGGGCTGCGGCACCGGGCTGTGCGGGCCGCTGCTGGCGCCGCTCGTCGAAGCGGTGGACGGCATTGACCTGTCGCCGACGATGCTGGAGGCCGCCCGCAGGCGCGGCGTCTACCGCTCGCTGGTGCAGGCCGACATCGCCGAGCACCTGCGAACGACCGAGGCCCGCTACGACCTGCTGGTCGCCGCCGACGTCTTCATCTACATCGGCGCGCTCGACGCGGTGTTCGCCGGCGCACGCCGCGTGCTGCGGCCGGGCGGCGTGCTGTGCGCCTCGGTCGAAGCCGCCGACGATGCGCACGACTGGCTGCTGCGGCCGAGCGCGCGCTACGCGCAGTCGCGGCGCTATCTCCACGCGCTGGCCGCGGGCCACGGCTTCGAGGTGCTGGCGATCGACGAACACCCGATCCGCGAGGATCAGCGCCAGCCGGTGCCGGGATTGATCGCGACGTTGAAACGAAGCGGCTGAGCGCGGCGCCGTCTGGGCGCTTGCCTTCGGCGTTATCCTGCGCCGATGAAGAATCCGCTGCTGTTGCTGACGCCGCTGCTCGCCGCCCTGGCGGCTTGCGCCTCCACCGAGCCGGACAAGGGTGGCGGCCCGCCGCCGTCGACCCAGATCGGCCAGGCCGCGACCACGCCGCTGTCGGACTTCAACCTCGTGCGCGCCGAGATCCCGCCGGTGCTCGCCGCGGCGCAGCGCGCGCCGTATGCGCTGCCCGCGCAGCGCGATTGCGGCGCGCTGGCCGACCAGGTGCGCGCGCTCGACGCCGCGCTCGGCGCCGACCTCGACACGCCGGCCACCGACAGCAACCCGAGCCTCGTCGAGCGTGGCAGCAGCGCGGTCGGTGATGCCGCCGTCGGCGCGGTGCGCAGCGCGGCCGAGGGCATCGTGCCGTTCCGCGGCTGGGTGCGCAAGCTGAGCGGCGCCGAGCGCTACTCGAAGGAAGTCAGCGCGGCCATCACCGCCGGCACGATCCGCCGCGCGTACTTGAAAGGCCTGGGCGCCGCCGCCAACTGCGCGGTGCCCGCCGCGCCACGGAGCTCGTGAGCACGTCACCCGTCGAACCACTCGATCGCTGATGCCATGTCGCTGAAATCCCTCTTCTACGGCTTCCTGCTGGCATGCATCGCACCGGTCATCGCCCAGCCCGCCGCGCTGCCGACGGTGGCCGTGCCACCCGAGATCGAATCGGTGCTGCGCGCCTACGAGCGGGCCTGGGCCGCGAACGATGCGAACGCGCTGGCCCGGCTGTTCACGGCCGATGGCATGGCGCTGCCCAACGGCAGCCCGCCGGCCAAGGGCCCGGCCGCGATCACCGACGCGTACAGCAAGGCCGCCGGATCGCCGCTGGCGCTGCGGGCGATCGATTTCCACCAGACGCAGGACCTGGCGACGATCGTCGGCGGCTTCGCGCCGGCGGCGAACCAGCCCGACGTCGGCAAGTTCGTGCTGGTGTTGCGCCGCGGCGGCGACGGCCAGTGGCGCATCGCGGCCGACATCGACAACATGAACGCGCGGCCGCAGCGGCCGCCCCTGCCTCAGCCCGGACGATCGCCCGCGGGCGGCGGGTAAAGCACCCGGAAGCGTTCGCAGACGACCGGCATGCGCGCATCCGGCGTACGGCCGATGCGCTCGCATTCCCGCGCAAAGTACGCGGCATGTTCGCGGCGCCAGAACGCGAGCGAACCGTCGCCCTCGCCTTCGGTGCGGGCGAACTCGGCGGACACGTCCTCGAAAGGCACGACCTCGACGGCGGTGGTCTCGATGAGGCACAGCGGCTCGCCCTGCCACGTCGTCACGATGCTCAGGTCGCCGGGCCGCGGCTGCGGCTTGCCGTCATGCTCGTTGCCCCACACCAGAGCGGCCGTCGCGCGCTTGGTGCCGGCGAGCACCAGTGCGGCCAGCTCGTTCGCCAGCGCCTCGCTGTCGCCGAAGGCGAACGCCTCCAGGAAACGGCCGCGCTCCAGCGCCGGGTGGGCCTGCACGGCGATGGCCCAGAAGGCCTCGTAGCGGGTGGGCAGCTGCATGGCGTTCAGGGCGTCGACGGCCGGGCTTCGTCGGCGGTGAGCGTGCAGGCCGACCGGTAGATGCCCGACACGAGGTCGATGGCGCCGTGCGCCTGCAGTGCGGCTGGCGACAGCTCGCCGGCCTGCAGCGCTTCGACCGCCTCGAGCTCGTAGCCCGTCACCAGCAGCGCGCCGTCGACACCGGCATCGGCGCCGCGGATGCGCTGCTCCGAGGTCATCGCCGCGGCGAGGGCGCCGGTCAGCCAATGCACGCTGACCAACCCCGGGCGCGACGGCAGGCCGGGCAGCCGCGTGGCCAGCGCAGCATGCACGCCGGCGCGCGCTTCGTCCGTCGAAGCGAAGCGCAGCAGCAGCGCGAAGTGCCCGAGCCCATGGCCCCACGAGCCGTTCACCGTGCACAGCCCGCGGCTCATGCCGCGGTAGTACGGCATCATCTTCCGCGTCCACGGCGTCGGATCGTTCAGGCGCGCGAGGTAGGCGGCCGAGCCGAGCGTCTCCAGGCGGTCGACCTCGTACAGCACCGTGTAGCGCGGCGCGCCGCTGACGGCCACCCAGCGCGTGCCGCGACGGAAGCCAGGGATCGACAGCCGCTCGGGCAGGTGCTCGTGCGTGTGCCAGTGATCGTGCTCGGCGATCGCCGAAGGCTCGATGTCGAAGTTCAGCAGCATCGCTGCCTGGCGGAGCAGGGGCATGGGCGGTGGTCTCGTCAGGAGGCACGGCGCGGCACGGCATCGACGTGCACGCGGGCCTGGATGTCGCGGTAGGCCGCCTCGATCAGCGCCGTCAGCGCGGCCGCATCGAACACGGCGTCGGGCATCAGCTTCACGTGGCGCATGTGCCTGCCGCTGCCTTGCAGCAGGCGCGCCGGATCGGGCAGCTGTGCGCCGTGGAAGAAGCCGACGTTGACGTGCGCGCTGAAGACGTTGACGTAGCCGAACGGCGCATCGTCGACGCAGACCACCGGGCAGCCGTCGTGGAAGAGCTCGCGCACGTCGGGCCCGCAGCGGCGCAGGCGTTCGAACCAGGGATAGGCCAGCGTCATCAGCGCGGGCGGTCGCGCGTCGAACCAGGGGTCGATGCGCGGGTCGCAGTCGGCCGCGCCGGAGAAGCGCAGCAGCGCGGAAGTCGGCCGCGGAGGGACCATGTCATGAACCGGCCAGCGCGCGCATCGCCGGTCCGGCCAGCCGGTAGCTGCGCCGCTCGTCGACGGGCCGCGCGCCCAGGCTTTCGTAGAACGCGATGCCTCGCGCATTGGACGCGTTCACCGGCCAGTCGATGCGCGCGCAGCCGTTGTCGACCGCGTGGCGCGCCACCCAGGTCATCAGCGCCCGGCCGACGCCCTGGCTTCGGCAGGACGACAGCACGTACAGCTCCTTCAGCCAGCATTGCCGGCGCCTGTGGGGCGCATGTTCGACGAGCGACCAGGTCAGCATGATGGCGGCCAGCCCGACGACGCGGCCATCGTGATCCGCCGCCACCCCGAGCCGCAGCGGCGAATCCGGCGCCAGCAGGCAGTCGTCGAGGTAGGAACGCACCGCCTCGCGCGGCATCGGCGGCCCGGCGTCGTAGTACGCATGCAGCTCGAGCAGCAGCTCGACCAGCGATTCGTGCTGCGATGCGGTGACGAGCTCGACGTGCAAGGCGCTTGGCATGCGCCGATGCTAGCCGGCCGCCGGCACCACCGCGGTGGCCGTCGCATGCACCGCCAGCTTGCCGTCGGCGCCCCACAAGCGCGCCTCGAGGAACACGAGCTGCTTGCCCGCCTTGAGCACGACGCCCTCGCCCCGGCACTCGCCGAGCTTCACCGGCGCGACGAAGCTGCTCTTGATCTCGACCGTCGGCAACCAGGCCCGGGTCTTCGCGTAGGCGGCGACCGAGACCAGCACGTCGATCATCGCCACCGCGAAGCCGCCCTGCACGTTGCCGAAGTGGTTCCTGAACGCGGGCTGCGGCGCGAAGCGCAGCACCACGCGGCCATCGTCGAAGCTGGCGTCGTCGATGGTGAACGGGGTCAGCGCGGCGCAGTCGGGCTGGGGCTGGGCATCTAGCAGGCGTGTCAGTTCGAGGGCCGACATGAACGCACTCCTGTCTGCGGCGTGGCTTGCCTAGGGCGCGGACGCCGGCAGGTCGGGCAACCCGTGCTTCCAGACGTAGTCGATGCGCACCATGCGCTGCGGCTCGGCCGGAACCGGGAACGTGCAACTCGCGAGGTGTTCGACCGCGGCCCTGTCGAGCAGGCGATGCTCCCGCGTCGCACCGGCCGGCCGGACGATCACCGCCTTGTTCACCTTGCCGTCGGGTCCGATCGAGAACCCCACACCGGTCGTGCCCTGCGCCCTGGCCGCCATCGCGATGGCGGGATAGGCCAGCGTGCGGCAGCCGGTGGGCTGCAGATCGAGCAGGCTGGCCGGCCCCTGGGGTTCGTCGCCACCGGCGCAGGGCTGCACGCCACCGAGCAGCGCCACGGCGAGCAGGGGTATCAGGGAGCGCGTCCCGCGGCGAAGGGCCATCGGCATGAGCAAAGGTCAAGGACAGGCCTGAAGCGTAAGCCAGATCGCGCCCGCGGACGCGCGGCGTGAGGGGCCACACGATCTTTTCAGGACGGCCGGCGCCAACACGTGTACCATACGCCCCCGTAGGTACGCACAAGACCGTCGTTTCGCAGGTCACTCCTCTGGTCCCCCCGCACAGTCGCTGCGGGTGTCTCGGACGAATTTCCCCCCGTCACTGATTTGCTTGGTGTTTCTGCACTGCGTGAGCATGTGCTGCGCAGCATCATTGACTGGAGAAATTCACATGACGATCGAAACGGGAACCGTGAAATGGTTCGACGACGGCAAGGGCTTCGGCTTCATCACGCCGGACGGCGGCGGCAAGGACCTCTTCGCCCACTTCAGCGAGATCCGCAACGACGGCTTCAAGAGCCTGGCCGAAGCGCAGCGCGTGCAGTTCGAAGTGACGCAAGGCAAGAAGGGCCTGCAGGCCTCGAACATCCGTCCGGTCTGATCGACCGGAACCACCGCCCGCGGCGTCCGCCGCGGGTTTGCCGGCCGCCCACGCAGGCGTTGCCGGCCATTCGCGCTTCATCCGGAGCGCCTCAACGAAAGCTACTCATCAAAAACATCGACAACAAGAGCATCCACGTCGGCAAGTACCGCGTCAGCAGTCTGGCGCACCGCCTGTCCGACAGCCGCTACGCGGCATCGGTCTCCATCCGAAGCGGCGAAGGCAGCGCCACGCATGACCGCGTGATGCGCTTCACCCCGCTGTTCGACGATCGCGGCACCGCGATCCGCTACGCCCTGGCCCAGGGCCGCGCCTGGGTCGACGAGCGCCACACGCGCCAGGCCCTCGCGATCACGCACGACGCCTGGCTGCAGCCGGCGCAATGACCGGGTCGTCCGCCACGGGCCGACCGTTCGGCTAGGGCTCCCCCGCCACCTCGTGCGCCGCCATCAGCTCCAGCGCCTTCACCAGCGCCGAGTGATCCAGCTGTCCCCAGCCCTGCGCCGCGCAGGCCTGCATCAGCTGCGCCACGTTGGCGGTGCCCGGTAGCGCCACCCCCAGCGCCTTCGCGCCCTGCAGCGCGAGGTTCAGATCCTTCTGGTGCAGCCCGATGCGAAAGCCCGGGTTGAACGTGCGCTTGATCATGCGTTCGCCGTGCACCTCGAGGATGCGGCTGGCCGCGAAGCCGCCCATCAGCGCCTGGCGCACCTTCGCCGGGTCGGCGCCGGCCTTGCTGGCGAAGACCAGCGCCTCACCCACCGCGGCGATGTTCAGCGCGACGATGATCTGGTTCGCGACCTTCGTGACCTGGCCCGCGCCGGCCTCGCCGACGTGCGTGATGTTCTTGCCCATCAGCGCGAGGAGCGGCTGCACGCGGCTGAACGCCGCATCGCTGCCGCCGACCATGATGGTCAGGCTCGCGGCCTTGGCGCCGACCTCGCCACCGGACACCGGCGCGTCGAGGTAGTCGGCGCCGAGCGCCGCGATGCGCTCGGCGAAGGCCTTGGTCTCGATCGGCGAGATCGAGCTCATGTCGACCACCGCCTTGCCCGCCGCCGAACCCGCAGATCCCTTCAGGCCCTCGGCCACGCCATTGGCGCCGAACAGCACGCGCTCGACGTCCGGCGTGTCCGGCAGCATCAGGAAGACGATGTCCGCGCGCCGCGCGACCTCGGCCGCACTGGGGCAGACGATCGCGCCGGCCTCGGTCAGCGCGGCCGGCACCTGGCTGCGGGTGTGCACGTAGAGCTCGTGGCCGCCGGCGCGCAGGTGGCCCGCCATCGGCGTGCCCATGATGCCGAGGCCGATGAAGCCGAGTTTCATGACGCGCTGCCCTTCCATTGCGAGACGATGGCTTGCGAGCCGGCCGCCAGGATGCGCGCGTCCGAGCTCACGGTGAGAAAGCGGTAGCCCATCGCGGCGCGTGCGCGCGCGACGTCCACCCGGCCGTTGTGCACGCCGGCGATGCGGCCATGCGCGGTCGCGCGCTGCACGATGTGGGCGATGGCGTCGGCCACCGGCGGCTCGACGTCGTCGAAGCTCGGCTTGCAGCCCAGCGACAGCGACAGGTCGGATGGGCCGACGTAGACGCCGTCGAGGCCCTCGACCGCCAGGATCTTGTCGAGGTTGTCCAGCGCCTGCCGGGTCTCGATCATCGCGAAGACCACGATGGTGTCGTTGGCGCGCTCGGGGTAGTCGGCCCCGCCGTAGATCGATGCGCGCACCGGCCCGAAGCTGCGGCCGCCCTGGGGCGCGTAGTGCGTCCACGAAACGAGCTTCGCGGCATCGTCGGGCGTATTGACCATCGGGCAGATGACACCGTACGCGCCGGCGTCCAGCGTCTTCATCAGCGCGGCCGGATCGAGCCAGGGCACGCGCACGACAGGCATCGTCTGCGTCGTCGACACCGCCTGCAGCATGCCGACCATCGCCTGGTAGTCGACCACGCCATGCTGCAGGTCGATGGTCAGGCTGTCCCAGCCCTGATTGGCCATCACCTCGGCGCTGAAGCCGTTGGGCACCGCAAGCCAGCCGTTGAGCACCGGCTTGTCCTCGCGCCACAGGCTGCGCAATCGGTTCTCTCGCATGGCGTTCTCCACGGGCGGTGACGTTGATCGATGGTCGTGATTCAGCGCCGCAACGTCACTCGGGCCTGACCCCGCCCTGCGCGACGACGCCCGCCCAGTTCTTGCGCTCGCGCTCGAAGAAGGTGGAGAACTCGGCCGGCGTCATCGTGTACACCTCGGCACCCTGCGACACCAGGCGCTCGCGCACCTCCGGGCTGCGGATGATGCGCGTCAGCTCGGCGTTGAGCTTCGCGATCACCGGCGCCGGCGTGCCCGCGGGCACCAGCACGCCCTGCCAGGTGCCGGACTCGAAGCCCTTGACACCCTGCTCGGCGATCGTCGGCACCTGCGCCAGCAGCGGCACGCGCGTCGCCTTCGACACGCCCAGCACCTTCAGCTTGCCCGACTGCACATGCGGCAAGGTGGCCAGCATGCCGTTCATCATCACCTGCGTCTGGCCGGCGACCGTGTCGCCGATGGCCTGCGCGCCGCCCTTGTACGGGATGTAGGTCCAGTTCGCCTGCGTGGCCTTCTCGACCGCGACCCCGGCCAGGTGCGGCGCCGAGCCGATCGCGGTGACTGCGAAGTTGAGCTTGTCCTTCTTCGACAGCGCGACCAGCTCCTTCAGGTTGTTCGCCGGCACCGACGGATGCACGACCAGCAGGTGCGGCGAGTACGCCAGCATCGTCACGCCCTTCAGGTCCTTCGACGGCTCGAACGGCAGCTTCGAATAGACCGACGCGGTGATCGCCAGCGCGCCGACGTCGCACAGCAGGAGGGTGTGGCCGTCGTTGGCCTTGGCGACGAAGTCGGTGCCGGTGTTGCCGTTGGCACCCGGCTTGTTCTCGACCACCACCGTCGTCTTCAGCGCCTCGGACAGCGGCTGGCTGATCGCGCGCGCGATGATGTCCGACGAGCCGCCCGGCGGGTACGGCACGATGATCTTCAGCGGCTTGTTCGGCCAGGCGTCGGCGGCCTGCACGGGCAATGCGGCCGCGGCCAGCAGGCCGCAGCCGGCCAGCAGCCGGGCGAGGGTCGTGCGCTTGGTGTTCATCATCGGGCGTCTCCTGAAGATCTTGATCGGAAAGTGAGCGGCCCGGGCGAGGTGTTCGCCCGCGCCGCATGGATCACGGTGGCCCTCACGCCTGGGAGTAGGCCGTCTTCACCGTGGTGTAGAACTCGGCCGCATAACGGCCCTGCTCGCGTGGGCCGTAGCTCGAGCCCTTGCGGCCGCCGAAGGGCACGTGGTAGTCCACGCCCGCGGTCGGCAGGTTGACCATCACCATGCCGGCCTGGGCATGGCGCTTGAAGTGCGTGGCGTGCTTCAGGCTCGTCGTCGCGATGCCCGAGGACAGCCCGAACGGCGTGTCGTTGGCCAGCGCCAGCGCCTCGTCGTAGCCCTTCGCGCGGATCACGCTGACCACCGGGCCGAAGATCTCCTCGCGGTTGATGCGCATCGAAGGCGTCGTCTCGGTGAACAGCGCCGGCTGCAGGTAGAAGCCGGGCGCGCCGGCGGTGTTTCGCTCGATCGCCTGTCCGCCGGCGGCGAGCTTCGCACCTTCGGCCTGGCCGATCGCGATGTACTCCAGGTCCTGCGCGAGCTGGCTCTGGTCGACCACCGGGCCGATGTCGGTGCCCGCCTTGCGCGCGTCGTCGACCTTCAGCACCTTCATGCGTTCGATCACCGCGGCGACGAAGCGGTCGTGGATGCCTTCGGTGACGATCACGCGGCTCGACGCGGTGCAGCGCTGGCCGGTCGAGAAGAAGCCCGAGTTCACCGCGCAGTTGACGGCCACCTCGAGGTCCGCATCGTCGAGCACGACGAACGGGTTCTTGCCGCCCATCTCGAGCTGGAACTTCGCCATGCGCGCGACACAGGCCGCGGCGACCTTCTTGCCGGTGGCCACGCTGCCGGTGAAGCTGATGCCGTCGACACGCGCATCGTCGAGCAGCACCGCGCCCACTTCGGAGCCGCGGCCCATCACCAGGTTGAACACACCTTTCGGCAGCCCGGCGCGCTGCAGGATGTCGGCCAGCGCCCAGGCCGAGCCCGGCACCAGGTCCGCGGGCTTCATCACCACGGTGTTGCCGAAGGCCAGCGCCGGCGCCAGCTTCCACGCCGGGATCGCGATCGGGAAATTCCACGGCGTGATCAGGCCGATCACGCCCAGCGGCTCGCGCACCACTTCGCAGCCGACGCCCGGCCGCACCGAGGCGATCACCTCGCCGCCGACGCGCAGCGCCTCGCCGGCGAAGAACTTGAAGATGTTGCCGGCGCGCGCGACCTCGCCGATCGCCTCGGGCAGCGTCTTGCCCTCCTCGCGCGCCAGCAGGTCGCCGAGCTCGGCCTTGCGGGCCAGGATCTCGCTGCCGGCGGCGTCGAGGATGTCGAAGCGCTGCTGCGGCGTCGACAGCGACCAGGCGCCGAATGCCGCGCGCGCGGCGGCGACCGCTTCCCTGGCCTGGGCGGCATCGGCCTGCGCGTATTCGCCGACCACGTCGGTGGTGTCCGACGGGTTGATGTTGCGGCTGGTGCGCGCGCCGTCGACCCACTCGCCGTTGATGAGGTTCTTGTGCATGACGCGTCCTTTCGAAGTCAGGGGATGAGGGTGGGCACGCGGATGCTCACGCAGGCGCCGCGGCGCTGATCAGACGGCCGCTGCTGAACCACGCGTCGAGGTTGTCGAAGACGCGGTCGGCCATCGCCTGGCGAGTTTCGCGCGTCGCGCTGGCGATGTGCGGCGTCAGCACGACGCGGTCGCAGGTGAAGAGCGCTTCCGGCACGTTGGGCTCGTCGGCGAAGACATCCAGCCCCGCGCCGCCGAGGCGGCCGTCGAGCAGCGCCTGCACCAGCGCGTGCTCGTCGACCACCGAGCCACGCGCGACGTTGATCAGCACACCGTCGGGGCCCAGCGCGTCGATCACGCCGGCGTCGATCAGGTGCCTGGTCTCCGGGCCGCCGGAGGTGATGACCACGAGGTAGTCGGCCCATTCGGCCAGCGCGCGCAGGTCGGGCTCGTGCGTCCAGGCGACGTCGGCCACCGGCCGGCGGCTGTGGTAGCGCACCGCCATCTCGAAGCCGCTGGAACGCTGCGCGATGGTGCGGCCGATGCGCCCCAGGCCGACCAGGCCCAGGCGGGCGCCGCTCACCTTGCGCGCCAGCGGGAACGCGGCCCGCGGCCAGGCACCGGCGCGCACGAAGCGGTCGGCCTCGGCAATGCGTCGCGCCACGTCCAGCAGCAGCGCGAAGCCCAGGTCGGCGACGCAGTCGTTCAGCACGTCGGGCGTGTAGCCGACGGCGATGCCGCGTTGGTGCGCGCGCTGCAGCGGCAGCTTGTCGAGACCGACGCCGAAGCTGGAGATCACCTGCAATTCGGACAGCTGGTCGATCAGCGCGGCCTCGACACCGACCGCGGCCGAGGTCACGATGCCGCGCACGCGCGCACCGTGCATCGCCAGGAACCCTTCGCGCTCGGCGGCGTCGGGCAGCATCAGCAGCTCGAAGCGTTCGCCGAGGCGCGCGAGCAGCGACGGCGGCAGCCTGCCGGCATTGAGGATGCATTCGTTCATGGACCGGCTCACGTGTTCAGTCGGCGGTGATGGGTCTTCATCGTCGCTTTGGAAGGTGTTGCTCAGCGCACCATGCAGGGCCGCTTGGGGTCGAAGGTCCAGCCGGGGATCAGGCACTGCATCGCGACCGCGTCGTCGCGCGCGCCCAGGCCGTGCTGCTGGTAGAGCTGGTGCGCTTTCTCGACCTCGGCCATGTCGAGCTCGACGCCGAGGCCGGGCGTCTTCGGCACCTGCACATGGCCGCCGACGATCTGCAGCGGCTCCTTGGTCAGGCGCTGGCCGTCCTGCCAGATCCAGTGCGTGTCGATCGCCGTCACCTTGCCCGGCGCCGCGGCGCCGACGTGGGTGAACATCGCCAGCGAGACGTCGAAGTGGTTGTTCGAATGCGAGCCCCAGGTCAGGCCCCAGTCGCGGCAGGTCTGCGCGACGCGCACGCTGCCGGCCATGGTCCAGAAATGCGGATCGGCCAGCGGGATGTCGACCGATTGCAGCGACAGCGCATGCACCAGCTGGCGCCAGTCGGTGGCCACCATGTTGGTCGCCGTCGGCAGCCCGGTGGCGCGGCGGAACTCGGCCATCACCTCGCGGCCGGAGAAACCGCCCTCGGCGCCGCAGGGGTCCTCGGCATAGGCGACGACGCCGCGCATGTCGCGCATCAGCCGGATCGCGTCCAACAGCCGCCAGCCGCCGTTGGGGTCCAGCGTGACGCGGGCGTCGGGGAAACGTTCGTGCAGCGCGATCACCGCTTCGCGTTCGGCATCCCCGGACAGCACGCCGCCCTTCAACTTGAAGTCGTTGAAGCCGTAGCGTTGCTGCGCCGCTTCGGCCAGGCGCACGACGGCCGCGGGCGTCATGGCCTCTTCGTGGCGCACGCGGAACCAGGCGTTGTCGGCCTCGGGCTCGCTGGCATACGGCAGGTTCGTGCTGCGCTTGTCGCCGACGAAGAACAGGTAGCCCAGCATCTCGACCGACTCGCGCTGCTGGCCTTCGCCGAGCAGCGCCGCGACCGGCACGCCCAGGTGCTGGCCCAGCAGGTCGAGCAGCGCGCACTCGATCGCCGCGACCGCATGGATCGTGGTGCGCAGATCGAAGGTCTGCAGGCCGCGGCCGCCGGCATCGCGGTCGGCAAAGGTCTGCTGCACGCGCTGCAGGATCTGCAGGTGTGCGCCGATGGGCTGGCCGATCACGAGCGACGTCGCGTCTTCCAGCGTCGCGCGGATCTTCTCGCCGCCGGGCACCTCGCCGACGCCGGTGCGACCGGCGCTGTCGGTCAGGATCAGCAGGTTGCGGGTGAAGAACGGGCCGTGCGCGCCGCTCAGGTTCATCAGCATGCTGTCGCGCCCGGCGACGGGGATCACACGCAGCGCGGTGACGCGGGGGGTGTCCGAAAGCGTAGTCATCAGTGCCTCGATCGACGTGCATTCAAGCGGGCGCCGGGGAACCGGCTCTGCCGGGCCCCTTGGGCCGCCCCCTTGAGGGGGAGAGGGCGGAGCCCGAGGGGGCCCCGGCGCAGCCGCTCCGGGGGAGGGTCATCTAGTCTGCCGTGATCTTTCCCGCTTCGATGACCTTCTTCCAACGCGCAAATTCAGCGGCCTGGAAAGCGGCGAACTGCTCCGGCGTGTTGGCGACGATCTCGAAACCCTGCTCGACCAGCTTCGGCTTGACCGACGGGTCGTTCAGCGCAGTGACGAGTGCCGCATGCAGCTTCGCCTTGATGTCCGCCGGCAGGCCCTTCGGCGCCGCGACGGCCTGCCACGAGTAGACGTCGGCGCCCTTGACGCCGGCTTCGCTCAGCGTGGGCACCTGCGGCAGCAGGGTCGAGCGCTTGTCGCCGGTGACCGCCAGTGCGCGCAGCTTGCCGGCGTTGATGTGCGAGATCACCGCGTTGATGTTCTGGAACGAGCCGTCGACCTGGCCGCCCAGCAGGTCGCTGATCGCCGGCGCGCCGCCCTTGTAGGGCACGTGCACGCCGGACGTGCCGGTCTGCTGCCAGAAGAGCTCGACCGTCAGGTGGTCCGACGATCCGTTGCCCGACGACGCGAAGCTCATCGCGCCCGGCGTCTTCTTCAGCTGCGCCAGCACGTCGGCCACGCTCTTGTGCGGCGACGCGGCGGGCACCACCAGCACGTTGGGCGCCTGCACCGCGACGGTCAGCAGGTCGAAGTCCTTGGCCGCGTCGTACGGAACGTTCTTGATCAGGTGCGGCGCGATCACGAAGGGACCGAGCGACGAGACGAACAGCGTGTAGCCGTCGGCCGGCGCGCGTTTGACGATGCCCGCGCCGATGGTGCCGGTGGCGCCCGGCTTGTTGTCGACGATGAAGTTGCCGCCGAGCTTTTCCTGCAGCTTGGGCGCCAATGCGCGGGCGATGGTGTCGGTCGAGCCGCCCGGCGGGAACGGCACGAGCAGGGTCACGGGTTTGTCGGGCCAGGCCGCGAGCGCCGGGAAGGCGCCGGCCAGGCCGGCGGTGGCGAGCGCGACAACGGTCGCGCGGCGGAGGATGGACGTCATGGTCATGTCTCCTGGAGCAAGGTCCGGGCGGGCGTCGGCCGTCCGGCACCACAGACGGGAAAGCGTGCGCTGGACGCGCGTTTTTCGGACGTTATTGCGGGCCGAGCTTGGCGATCAATGTGCGCAGCGTCTCCACCTCGGCCGGCTTCAGGTCCGACAACGGCGGACGCACCGGGCCGGCGCCATGGCCGACGATCGTCGCGCCGGCCTTCACGATGCTCACCGCATAGCCCTGGCCCTTGTTGCGCAGCTCGATGTACGGCAGGAAGAAGTCGTCGAGCAGGCGGTTCGTGGTCGCGGTGTCGCCGGCGGCCAGCGCTGTGTAGAACTGCATCGCCGTCTTCGGGACGAAGTTGAAGACCGCCGACGAATACACCGGGCAGCCCATCGCTTGGTAGGCGCCGGCGAATATCTCCGCCGTCGGCAGGCCGCCGAGGTAGGCGAAGCGGTCGCCCAGCTTGCGGCGCACCGAGACGAAGTGCTCGATGTCGCCGACGCCGTCCTTGTAGCCGATGAGGTTCGGGCAGCGTTCGGCCAGGCGTTGCAGCGTCTCGGGCGCGTAGCGCGCGGCGCCGCGGTTGTAGATGATCACGCCGATCTTCACGCTCCTGCAGATCGCTTCGGCATGCGCGGCCAGGCCGTCCTGCGAGGCTTCGGTCAGGTAGTGCGGCAGCAGCAGGATGCCCTGCGCGCCCTGGCGTTCGGCTTCCTGCGCGTACTGGATCGCGAGTGTCGTGCCGCCGCCGGCGCCGGCGACGATGGGCACCTCGTTGCGGCAGGTTTCGGTGGCCACCTGGATCACCTGCGAGAACTCGCCCGGCTCCAGCGAGAAGAACTCGCCCGTGCCGCCGGCGGCGAACAGCACGGTGGCGCCGTAGGGCTTCAGCCATTCCAGCCGCGCCGCGTAGCCCCGGGGCTCGAAGCGCAGCTGCGCATCGAAGTCGGTCAGCGGGAACGACAGCAGACCGGAGGACATGGCGTGCTTCAACTCTTGCGGGCTCATCGGGGCGGGCTCCAAGGGGTCGGGGTGATTAAAGTCAGTTGTCAGTCATCGTACAACATGGCTCGAGGAAATCAAGGCATTGGGCTTACGTGGAACTACGGTTCTGCGGCGCACCCTTCGCGGCCGGCTTCGCGGCGCTCAGGCGCCGGGCGCGCCCTCGCCGCTCGCCCGGCGGCGGCGCTCGCGGCTGTTCGCGAGGTGCGTGCGCATCGCCGCCCGTGCGGCATCGGCATCGCGCGCGGCGATGGCGTCGAAGATGCTCTCGTGCTCGCCGTTGACGCGCTTCAGGTAGTGGCGCTGCTCGTCGCTGAGCACGCTCGCGCCGGCCAGCCGCGCGCGCGGGATGATGCGCGCGCCCAGCGTGTTCATCAGCTCGATGAAGTGCGGGTTCTGCGTCGCGCGGGCGATCTCGAGGTGGAACTGGAAGTCGGGTTCGACGGCATCGCGGCCGGCGTCGATCGCCGCCGACACCGCGGCCAGCGCGCCGCGCATGCGCCGCAGGTCCTCGTCGCTGCGGCGCGCGGCGGCCAGCGCCGCGGCTTCGGTCTCGATGCCGATGCGCAGCTCCAGCACGGCGATCACGTCGCGCAGGGTCGCCAGCTGGTCGGCGCCGATGCGGAAGCCCGCATCGCCCAGGCCGGTGACGAAGGTGCCGATGCCATGCCGGGTCTCGACCAGACCCGAGGCCTGCAGCTTGGAGATCGCCTCGCGCACCACCGTCCGGCTGACGCCGAACTCGGCCATGATCGCGGCCTCCGTCGGCAGCTTGTCGCCGGTGGCCAGCCGCCCGTCGCGGATGCGCTCGCCGATGGCGTCGACCAGTTCCAGCGCCAGCGTGCGCGGCCGGCGCCGCCGGCCGGCGTCGGCATCGGACGCCCGGCCGGCAGCCAGGGGAGGATGAAGCGCACTGTCGCTCATTGTTGTATGACAACGGATCTTCGGCCGAAACGCAATGATCGCATTCCCGCCGCCGTCCAGGCCGCCGCAGCGGCATCGACCCCGCCGCGAACGTCAGCAGCAGCGCCGCCGTTGCGGGCGCCTGCGCCAGGGCGCCCGGCCGGATCAGGGACGCCGCGCCGCGGCCCTGCCCGCCTTGGCTGCCGCCGGCGGGTCGAGCGGGAACTGCGTGCAGCCGAGCTCGGCCGAGATCTGCCGGCTCGCGTCCTGCAGCAGCTGCACCACCTTCGGCGCGTTGGCCTCGTCGAAGCGGAAGGTCGGGAAGCTGACGCTCAGGCCGGCCACCGGCTGGTTCAGGCGGTCGAAGATCGGCACGCCGAGGCAGCGGATGTGGTCGTCGAACTCCTCGCGGTCCTCGCCGAAGCCCTGGGCGCGCACACGCTCGAGCTCGGCGGCGAAGGCGGTCGGCTCGGTGATGGTCTTGTCGCGGTAGCGCTTGAAGTCGCAGCCCGCCAGGATGCGCTCGCGCCGCTCGGGGTGTTCCCAGGCCAGCAGCACCTTGCCGATGGCCGTGCAGTGCAGCGGCGCGCGGCGGCCGACGCGCGAGTACATGCCCAGCATGTGGCGCGAGTCGACCTTGTGCACGTAGATGATCTCGCTGTCGATCAGCATGCCCAGGTGCACGGTCTCGCCGGTCTCGTCGGCCAGCAGCTGCATGCGCAGCTTCGCCAGCTCGACGAGGTCGTGGTACTGCAGCGCCTTGGTGCCGAGCTCGAACATCTTCATCGTCAGGCCGTAGCGCTCGCTGTCGGCCTCCTGGCGGATGTAGCCCAGGCTCTTCATCGTCTGCAGGAAGCGGTAGATGGTGGCCTTCGGCATCGCCAGGCGCATCGACAGCTCCGACACGCCGGTCTCGTCCCGCTCGGCCAGCGCCTGCAGGATCGCGAACACCTTCAGCACCGCCGCGACCGACTCCGGCTGCTTCGGGTCGTAGCTATCGTCGTCCATCGTTTCGACTGTTTCGGTATGGCGTTTCAAGGATGGGATTCTCGCTCCAAACCGGTGCCTGCACTCACAGGTCGGCGAGGAACAGTCCGGGTTCGCCGGCCTTGTCGCAGCTGAAGAGCACCTGGCGTTCGTCCGGCGTGAACGACGGATGCGGATGGGTCACCTGGCGGTCGCCCTTGTAGACCTGCCACGAGCTGTCATGGCGCGCGATGCGGCGGGTGGTCGGTGCCGCACCGCGCAGGTCGAACAGGTGCAGGTATGGGTCCTCGGCGATCGTGTAGCCGGCCTTGTCGTCGACGTCGGCCGGGCTCGCGCAGCCGTCGCCGACGATCAGCGTGCCGTCGTGGTTGCTCATCAGGTGCGAGCACGGCGGCATCGTGGTCAGCACGCGGTCCTGCAGCGTGACCGGGTCCAGCGAGCGGATCTCGCGCTCGGGCCGGCCCTTGAAGTACGAGACGTAGACCATCGCCCTACCGTCCGGCACCCAGACCTCGTGCGTGCAGCTCTCGCCCTCGGCGTGGCGCTTGCCGCAGCGCAGGTTGCTGCCGTCCTCGTCGATGAACCACATGCGCGCGTCGACGAGGTCGTGGTTGCCCTCGTGGCAGAAGGCGACCGTGCGGTCGTCGAAAGGCCGGTACTGCGGATGGCCGAGCCAGCAGTCGACCTCGTGGATGGTCTCGCGCGCGCCGCTCGCGAGATCGATGCGGATCAGGCGGCAGCGCGGCTTGCGGAAGAACATCTCGCGGAACTTCTGCCAGTCGGTCAGCGGCATCCAGTCGCTGGCGCGGATCTCGATGCCGACCATCTTTGTGCAGGCGCTGTTGGCCACCCAGGTGCCGTAGCCGACCCAGCCCTCAGGCACGACGTAGGCCACCTCCTCCTGCAGCGTATCCAGCGCCAGGCGGACCAACTGCCGTTTGGCGCGCACGAAGTACAGGTGCCGGTCGTCGGGGCTCAGGAAGCCGCCGAAGGTGTTCTCCTCGGGCTGGTCGGTGAGCTGAAGCGCCTCGCCGGTGCGCAGGTCCAGCAGGTGGTAGTGCCAGTGATCGCTCGGGCCGAACTCGCCGCCGAACAGCAGCTTCGAGCCGTCGTTGGTGAAGCACTTCTGGTAGAAGTAATTGCGATGGCAGGTGACGTCGATCGGCGTCAGGCGCGTCAAACGCGCGCCGGTGTCGGGATCGGTGCTGACGTCGAAGGTGAGCGTGCGTACTGTTCCGCGCGCGCCCGCAAGCGGTCGCTGTGGGGTGCCGCGCCCGCCCTGCGGGCGTGCCAGGGTGTGCTTGCCGGTGGTCATCGGAGGTCTCGTCATTTGATGCGGGCCAGGAGCGCGTTGCCGTCGTCCACCAGGCGCCGTGCGGCATCGGCCTCGCCGATGCGGTCATAGCCCAGCAGCTCGAAGATCTCGAGCAGGAAGCGGCGGAAGCGCGCATCCTCGAAGCGCATGGCCGGCAGGTCGATGCGGCCCGCGGCCCGCTGCTCGGCGATCTGGCGGTAGGCCTTCAACTCCAGCGCCGGCAGCAGCTTGGCTTCTTCGAGCGCGCGATAGGCGATGCGCGACGACGGCACGCCGCGCGTCAGCCCCAGGATGCGCGCAGCCTCGGCGTCGGTGAGCAGGAAGTTGAGGAACTTCGCGGCGAGCGCCGGATGCTTCGTGCGCTTGCTGATCGCGAACAGCGCGGTCGGCCGGCCGAACATGCCGGAGTTCTTCGCGCCTGGCAGCGTGAGGAACGGGCCGACATCGAGCGTCTGCTGCGCATCCAGCGTCGACAGGCGCGAACGAACGACCGTGTCCCAGGTGTAGGTGCCGCCCCAGCGGCCCACCACCCAGTCCGGCTGCTGCTCCAGCGGCTTCTCGGCGCCGCCCAGGCTGGCGCGGTAGGGCACCGGCGTCGCCGCGCGGCTGGCGAAGAGGCGCTTGTAGGTCTTCACCCAGTCGAGCACCGCGGCCGGGCTCATCGCCACGCGGGGCTCGGTGGGATGCACGTAGGGCGTGCCGTGCAGCTGGAACACGTAGGCCTGCGCCAGCAGCAGCATGTCGTAGATCTCGCCGTCGATCGGGTAGGCGCGCTCGCCGAGCGTGCGGCGGAAGACTTCCCCGGCGGCGAAGAGCTCGTCCCAGGTCGACGGCACAGGGATGCCGGCGCGCGCGAAGCTCGCCGTGTTCCACAGGAACAGCCGCGCGGTGTACGACATCGGCAGTCCGTTGAGCTTGCCGGCGATGGTGCAGATGCGCCGGTCTTCGTCGGCGAACTGGTCCAGCGCCAGTTCGGTCGATTGCGTGTTCAGGTCAAGGAAGCCGGTGCCGGTGCGGCTGAACATGTTCAGCCAGGCCCAGTTGATCTGCATCAGGTCGGGCTCGGTGCCGCCGACCATCTGCATCGTCAGCTTCTCCAGATACCCGACCGAGCCCATGTACTCGGCCTTGATGCGCACGCCGGGATGGCGCGCCTCGAACGCGGCGATGGCGGCCAGCGTGCGCTTGTGGCGGTCGCCGCCGCCCCACCAGAGGAAGCGCAGCGTGACGGGTTCGGCGGCGCCGACAATCGCCGGCGCCGCAAGCGCCGCCCCGGCCTGCAGGACGCGGCGACGGTTCAGTGCAGCGTGCACAGGTTCACGCCGCTGTCCGCATCGAACAGGTGCAGCGCCTTCGCTTGCAGGTGAAAGACGTGGCCATCGCCGCGCGACTTGGTACCCAGGTCGCCGAGCGCCTCAGGCGCCACGCGCGCGGTGAACGGCAGGCCGCCGATGTCGGCATGCACGAAGACCTCGCTGCCCATGTTCTCCATGAAGCGCAGCGTGCCGGGCAGCGCGGCACCATCTCCCGAAGCGGGCGCCACGGCATGCAGATGCTCGGGACGCAGGCCCAGCGTGACCCGTTGCGCGCTGCGTGAGGCGAGCAGCGCGCGCCGGTCCGCCGGCAGCGGCAGCACCAGGCCGCCCCAATGCAGCGCGGCACCGTCGGCGGCCACCTGCACCGCATGCAGGTTCATCTCGGGCGAGCCGATGAAGCCGGCGACGAAGGCATTGGCCGGCCGCTCGTAAAGCGTCGACGGCGTATCGACCTGCTGGATCGTGCCATCCTTCAGCACGCAGATGCGCTCGCCCATGGTCATCGCCTCGACCTGGTCGTGCGTCACGTAGATCACGGTCGAGGGTCGCCCCGAATCGCGCAGCGTGCGGTGCAGGTCGGTCAGCCGCACGCGCATCGACGCGCGCAGCTTGGCATCGAGGTTCGAGAGCGGCTCGTCGAACAGGAACACCCCCGGCCGCTTGACGATCGCACGGCCGACGGCCACGCGCTGCGCCTGGCCACCGGAGAGTTGCTTCGGATACCGTTCGAGCAGGTGCTCCATCTCCAACAGCCTGGCGGCTTCGTGCACGCGGGTCTGGATCTCGGCCTTCGGCGTGCCGGCCAGCTTCAGCCCGAACGCGAGGTTGTCGAACACCGTCATGTGCGGGTACAACGCATAGTTCTGGAACACCATCGCGATGCCGCGCTGTTTGGCCGGCAGCTGGTTCACGAGGTTTCCGCCTATGCGAAGCTCACCAGCAGAGATGCTTTCCAGGCCGGCGACCATGCGCAGCAGCGTGCTCTTCGCGCAGCCGGACGGGCCGACGAAGACCATGAACTCGCCGTCCTTCACTTCGAGGTCGACGCCGTGCACGGCCTTGAAGCCATTGGGGTAGATCTTCTCGATCTTGGTGAGGCTTAGCTGAGCCATGTGAGTTGGTCGTAACCTGCTTGCGTACTCCTGCACTCGATCAGGAGGGTGGGGTGTTGTGTGGGCAAGTCCGGAGCACGATCAGGAGGGTGGGGTGCTCTGTTCCGCTCATGTCCCCCGGGCCGGGCTCCGCTGATGGCTCTTGCGCTGTGCCCGGCCGGCCCTCCTCCTTGACTTCGCTCCACAGAGCACCCCACCCTCCTGATCCGCCACCGCCCTGGCAAGCGACGCTGGCAATGCGCCGCGTGCGTCGAGGGCGTGCCAAGGGGCCTGCCAGTGCGCAACGCGAGCCAAGGGCGCGGGGTGGCCCATGGAGCGAAGTCAAGGAGGAGGGCCGGCCGGGCGCGGCCCGAGAGGTTTCGGCGCGGCACGGCCCGGGGGACATGAGCGGAATGGGCCACCCCGTGGCCTTGGCGTCCGCTCGGTGTTGGCATGCAAGACGACCTCACCCAGATCACCCCTTGATGCCACTCGACGTGGCCCCCTCGATGAAGTGCTTCTGCGCAGCAAAGAAGACAAGCACCGACGGCAAGAGAGCAACAACAGAGATCGCAATCGCACTCGCCCACTCGACCTCTTCCGTCGCGCCGATCGTCATCTTCAAGGCCAGCGACACCGGGTACTTTTCCACCGACGACAGGTAGATCAGCGGCCCCATGAAGTCGTTCATCGTCCAGATGAACTGGAAGACGATCACCGAGACGATCGCGGGTTTCAGCAGCGGCACGATCACGTACAGCAGCAGCTGCAGCGGATTGCAGCCGTCGATGATCGCGGCCTCTTCCATGTCGCGAGGAATGCCGCGCAGGAATTGGACCAGCATGAAGACGAAAAAGGTGTCGGTGGCGAAGGCCGAGGGCACGATCAGCGGCAGGTAGCTGTCGAGCCAGCCGAATTCCTTGAACATCAGGTACTGCGGAATGCGCAGGATGATGTGCGGCAGCATGATGGTGGTGACCATCACCGAGAACAGGAACTTCCGGCCCGGGAATTCCCAGCGCGCGAAGGCATAGGCCACCAGCACGCAGGAGATCACCGTGACGATGATGCGCGGCACGACGATCAGGAAGGAATTGAGGAAGTAGGTCGCGAAGGTGTATTCGCTGCTGGTCTTCCAGCCCTTCACGTAGGCGCTGAAGTCCAGATGCGAGGGCCAGAAACCGATCTCGCTGAAGATCTCGGCATTGGTCTTGAAGGAGGCGCCGACCAGCCACAGGATCGGGTACAGCATCACGAAGCCGACGGCGCCCAGCGCGACGTAGCGCAAGACGATGGTTGCGCGTTCGCGGCGCCTCGTCGCCGCCGCGATCGAGTCGGCGGTGATCACCGGGCGCATCACGTCGGCGCTCATGTCCTGCCTTCCTTTTCGCCGGAATAGAAGACCCAGTACTTCGAGCTCCAGAAGCTGAATGCGCTCAAGGCCCCGATCAGCGCGAACATCACCCACGACAGCGCCGCGCCGTAGCCGAGGTTGAAGTACTTGAAGCACTCCTCGTAGATGTACAGGCTCAGCACGTAGGTGGAGTGCAGCGGGCCGCCCTCGGTCACCATGTACGGGCCGTTGAATTCCTGGAAGCCGTGCACCAGCTGCATGATCAGGTTGAAGAAGATCACCGGCGTGATCAGCGGCACCGTGATGCGGGTGAACTGCTGCCACTTCGTCGCGCCATCGATCTCGGCCGCTTCATAGAGGCTCTGCGGCACGTTCTGCAGCGCGGCCAGGAAGATCACCATCGACGAGCCGAACTGCCAGGTGAAGAGCGTCACCACGGTCCAGATCGCGTAGTGCTCGTTGGCCAGCCACAGCACCGGCTCCAGCCCCAAGCGCGCGAGCACGCTGTTCACCAGCCCTTGCTGCGAGAAGATGAAGCGCCACAGCACCGCCACCGCGATCGAGCCGCCGAGGATCGACGGCAGGTAGAAGGCCGAGCGGAAGAAGTTGATGCCGCGAAGCTTGAAGTTCAGCACGTGCGCGATGAAGAGCGCGAAGCCCACGCGCAGCGGCACCGCCAGCACGACGAAGAGCAGCGTGACGCCCAGCGACTGCCGGAACATGCGGTCCTGCGTCGCCAGCTCGACGTAGTTCTGCATGCCGACGAACTGCGGCGGCGAGAACACGTCGTACTGGGTGAAGCTCAGCGCGAAGCTCATCACGAAGGGGAAGAGCTTGAAGCCGAGCACGCCCAGCACGAAGGGCAGCACGAAGAGAAAGCCGATGCGGCGGTTCTCGTACACCGGGGTTGTCTCCAGCGCGTGGCGTGCGTGGCGCCACGCGTCTGTTGCAGGTTAGGAGCGAATCAACGGGCGAGCCAGCCGCCGTCGACCGCCACCGTGTAGCCGTTGACGTAGTCCGACGCCGGCGACGACAGGAATACCACCGGCCCGGCCAGGTCCTCCGGCACGCCCCAGCGGCCGGCGGGGATGCGGTCGAGGATGGCCGCGCTGCGGTCGGCGTCGGCGCGCAGCGGCGCGGTGTTGTTCGTCGCCATGTAGCCGGGCGCGATGGCATTGACGTTGATGCGGTGCCCCGCCCATTCGTTCGCCATCAGCCGCGTGATGCCGACCACGCCGCTCTTGCTGGCGGTGTACGAGGGCACGCGCACGCCGCCCTGGAAGCTCAGCATCGACGCGACGTTGATGATCTTGCCGCCGCTCTTCTGCGCCAGGTATTGCCGCGCCACCGCCTGCGAGAAGAAGAACACCGACTTGAGATTCACGTTGAGCACGTCGTCCCAGTCCTTCTCGCTGAACTTGATCGCATCCTCGCGGCGGATGATGCCGGCGTTGTTGACCAGGATGTCGACGTGCCCGCCCCAGCCGACCGCTTCGCGCAGCACGCCGTCGATGCAGCCGACGTCCCCCAGGTCCGCGCGCAGGTCGAGGAAACGCCGGCCGGTGGCCTTCATGCGCGCTATGGTGTCGACCGGCTCGCTGATGTTGACGCCGACCACGTCCGCGCCCGCCTCGGCCAACGCCACCGCCATGCCCTGGCCGAGCCCGGTGTTGCAGCCGGTGACGATGGCGACCTTGCCGCCAAGGCTGAATTGCTCGAGGACCATGGCCATTACTTCAACGCCGACATCGGCACGTGGTCCATGTCCTTGAAGACCTGGTTCTCGCCGACCATGCCCCAGATGAAGGTATAGGCCTGCGTGCCGACGCCCGAGTGGATGGACCAGCTCGGCGCGATCACCGCCTGCTCGTTCCTGACGACCAGATGACGCGTCTCCTGCGGCTCGCCGAGCATGTGGAAGACCACCCCGTCGGCGGGCATGTCGAAGTAGAAGTAGACCTCCATGCGGCGGTCGTGCGTGTGGCAGGGCATCGTGTTCCACAGGCTGCCGGGCTCGAGCTGCGTCATGCCCATCAGCAGCTGGCAGGTGGGCAGCACGTCGGGCACGATGAACTTGTGGATCGTGCGGCGGTTGCTGGTCTTCGCATCGCCCAGCGTCTCGGGCGAGGCTTCGGCCAAGGTGATCTTCTTGTTCGGGTAGTGGCAGTGCGCCGGGGCCGAGTTGAAGTACAGCTTGGCCGGCTTGTCGGGGTCGACGCTGGCGAAGCTCAGGTCCTTCGCGCCCTGGCCGATGTACAGCGCCTCGCGCGCGCCCACCTCGTAGCGCTTGCCGTCGGCCTCGATCACCGCGGCGCCGCCGATGTTGATCAGGCCGATCTCGCGGCGCTGCAGGAAGAAGTCGGTGCCGGTGTGCTTGCCCAGCTCGGGCGCGAAGCGCACCACCTCGCGCACCGGGTGGATGCCGCCGACGATGATGCGGTCGATCTGGCTGTAGGTCAGCGTGGCCTGCTCGGGCTGGAACAGGTCCTCAACGAGGAACTGGCGGCGCAGCCCCGTGGTGTCGAGCGTGCGGGCGTGTTCGCTGTGGATGGGTTGGCGGATCTGCATTCGGAGGCTCCTCGGGACTGCTCGGGACGTTCTCGGGACTCTCTCGGGACTTTCCCGGAATCGCTATTCTTTTCGATTGAACCGACGTTTCAAAAAGAATTCGTGGCGCTATAGTACCTGCAAATCGATGTTTCGCAAGCCTCGCGGCACCTCGGGATTGCCCGCAGAGCAGGCGCCCAGGGCGCGGTGATCGAGGCGAACCGGACGACGGGAAGAGGACCGAGGATGAGCCTGTATTACGTCAATGACGAGCACCCGTGGACCGAGCTCGGCGACGGCATCCGCCGCAAGATCGTCGGCCACACGCCGCAGCTGATGAGCGTGCTGGTGCAGTTCGACCGCGGCGCCATCGGCACGCCGCACGCGCACGAGGTGCACGACCAGATCGCCTATGTGGTCAGCGGCTCGTTCGAGGCCACCGTCGGCGGCATCAAGCGGGTGCTTCGAGCCGGCGATGCCTTCATCGCCGCCCACGGCACCGAGCACGGCGTGATCGCGCTCGAGGCGGGCAGCACCCTGCTCGACCAGTTCTCTCCGCGGCGCGAGGACTACCTCTGATGCCGCCCTGATCGACCGGCGCCCGCGGCACTGCAGCCGCCCACGCGCTCCTGATCGAAGGCGCCCTGCGCGCGCCGCCCCCGCCCTGAACTACCGGCACGACGCCGGCGGCCGACCGCTGCCTGCGCGCATGGCCGCGCCTATTGAACGCCACAGGAGACAAGACATGAGCACGCGCATCACGCGACTCCCGCAGACCTTCCCGACGGCCGTCGCGCTGGCGGTGCTGACCGCGCTGAATGGCGGCGCATCGGCACAGACGACACCCGCGCAGCAGCCTGCGCAAGCCGGCAACACCGTCGTCGTCACGGGCCTGCGCGCCGCGTTGGAAAGTGCGCTGAACGCCAAGCGCGAGGACAAGGGCATCGTCGACGTCATCAAGGCCGAGGACATCGCGAAGTTCCCCGACACCAACCTCGCCGAGTCGCTGCAGCGCATCCCCGGCGTGGTGATCGACCGCGACGCCGGCGAAGGCCGCAACATCACGGTGCGCGGCCTGGGCCTGGACTTCACCCGCGTGCGCATCAACGGCATCGAGGCACTGGCCACCACCGGCGGCACCGATTCGTCGGGCGGTGCGAACCGCTCGCGCGGCTTCGACTTCAACGTCTTCGCGGCCGAGCTCTTCAACTCCATCACCGTGCGCAAGAGCGCGTCGGCCGATGTCGACGAAGGCTCGCTCGGCGCGACGGTGGACCTGCAGACCTCGCGCCCGCTGGACTTCCCGCGCGGCTTCAAGGCCACCGCGTCGCTGAAGGGCCGCTACAACGACCTGTCGGGCAAGACCGACCCACGCGTCGCGTTCCTCGTGTCGAACACCAACGAAAACAAGAGCTTCGGCGTGCTGCTGTCGGCCGCGTACTCCAGGCGCCAGCTGAACGAAGAAGGCTTCTCGACCGTGCGCTGGGACAACGGCCCGTCGTCCGGCGGCTGGTGCGCACCGCAGGGCGTGACGCCGGCGAACCCGGCGAACTCCACCGCCACCACCTGCGGCCCGGCGGCGCAGGGCGTGCAGCGGCTGCCGAACACGCCGGAGAACATCGCCGAGTACAACGAGGCGTCGAAGGCCGGCAACTTCCACCCGCGCCTGCCGCGCTACGGCCGGCTGACGCACGACCAGGACCGACTCGGCGTCACCGGCTCGGTGCAGTGGAAGCCCTCCGACGAGACGCTGCTGACCTTGGACCTGCTCTACGCGAAGCTGAAGGCCACGCGCCAGGAGGACTTCCTGGAAGCGATCTCGTTCAGCCGCACCGCCGGCCAAGGTGGCAAGCCGCAGACCAGCGTGCTCGACGCGCAGTACGACGCCAATGGCTCGCTGCTCTACGGCCGCTACAACGGCGTCGACATCCGCGCCGAGTCACGCTACGACGAGCTGTCGACCGAATTCACGCAGCCCAGCCTGACGTTGCAGCAGCGCTTCGGCGACTTCGTCACCGTCAACGCCAAGCTCGGCCGCGCCGATTCGAAGTTCCGCAACCCGGTGCAGACGACGACCACGCTGGATGCGCTGAACGTCAACGGCTATGCGATCGACTTCCGCAACAGCACGCGGCTGCCGGTCATCAGCTACCCGTTCGATCCGAACACCGTGGGTCCGAACAGCCTGACCCTGGTCGGCGTGCCGCAGGTGAGCAGCGGCACGCAGCCGACGACGATCGCGAATACCACCAGCAGCGAGATCCGCATCCGCCCGCAGGGCTCGAACAACCGGAACGACATCCTGCACGCCGACGTCGCCTGGGAGATCGTGCCCGACAAGCTGACCTTGCAGGCCGGCATCGACTACAAGAAATACGACTTCGACACCTACGAGTTCCGCCGCATCAACCAGAACGACACCATCTTCGCGCCGGCCAACGGCGTGCCGCTGTCGAACCTGGTGACGATGATCTCGGGCTTCGGCAAGAACCTGAACCTGCCGGCGGGCACGCCGACCTCGTGGGCGATCCCGGACCTCAACGCCATTGCGAACGCCTACGACATCTACTGCAACTGCCTGAAGAGCGGCCCGGTCGGCGGCCCCGGCGACTTCACGCTGTCGTCGATCACCAATGGCAATGCACGCGGCAACAACCGCGCGGTGAGCGAGAAGGATTCCGGCGGCTTCTTCATGGCCGACTTCTCCACCGCGCTCGGCGGCGTGCCCCTGCGCGGCAACCTCGGCGTGCGCTACGTGAAGACGGAGCAGGTGGCCACCGGCTACCAGGCCACCGCCGGCGGCACGCAGGTGCAGGTGGCGCAGACCTACGACGACCTGCTGCCGTCGCTGAACCTCTCGGCCTCGCTGAGCAAGGACTTCATCGTGCGTTTCGCGGCGGCCAAGGTGATGGCCCGGCCGCAGCTCGGCTTCCTGAACCCGGGCGGCACGATCAGCACCACCGGCACGCTGTCGATCACCAGCGGCAACCCGCTGCTGAAGCCCTTCCGCGCGAAGACCTTCGACACCAGCCTGGAGTGGTACCACTCGCGCAATGCGTTCGTCGGCCTGGGCCTGTTCCACAAGAACATCAACACCTACATCCAGAGCCTGCGCACCAACGTGCCCTACAAGGAGACCGGCCTGCCGCTCACACTCTTGCCGTCGAACTTCACCGGCGACGAGGTGTTCCAGGTGACGACGCCGGTCAATACCCGCGGCGGCAAGTTGAACGGCTTCGAGATCAACATCCAGCAGCCCTTCACCTTCCTGCCCGGCGCGGCCAAAAACTTCGGCACGCTGCTGAACTACACGCAGGTGAAGTCGAAGATCGAGTACCTGGTCTCGCCGAACGGCGGCGCGACGATCACCGACGACCTGCTGAACCTGTCGCCGAAGTCGTGGAACGCGACGCTGTACTACGACGACGGCAAGTGGAGCGCGCGTGTCTCGGGCGCTTACCGCATGGGCTTCCTGCAGCGCGTGCCCGGCCAGAACAACAACGACGTCGAAGGCAAGAACTCCAGCGTCAACATCGACGCGTCGATCTCGTACAAGTACAGCGACGCGCTGGAATTCACGCTCGAAGGCGTGAACCTGACCGACCGGCCGAACGACCAGTTCATCAGCCGGGCGCGCAACAGCTCGGTGGTCTACCACGTGACCGGGCGCGAATACCTGTTCGGCCTGCGCTACAAGTTCTGACGCAGGAAGGAGCCACACCGATGAATCGCCTGGCTTCCTTCACCGCCGCCGCGCTCGCCGCGGCGGCCTTCGGCGGCGCGGCGCTGTCCGCGGTCGCCGCGCCGGTGCCCGCGGGCACCGTCGTCACAGCCCTTCGCGACGGGCAGCCGTCGATGCTCGGCCTCGACACCGGCTTCGCCGACGTCGCGGGCTCGAACGTCGTCACGCTGACCGACACAGACCTCGAGCTGCTCAGCGCCGACTTCGCGATCGCCGTCGACCTGTTCAGCAGCGGCCTCGTGCAGCTGTACGACAACGGCGGCAGCGGCTGGGCCGGCACCACCGAGCTGGTCCTCGCCTTCGCCGGCCTGCTCGCACCGCTGGGCAGCGTCAGCGTCGATCACGCGATGCTCGTCGCCGGCAGCATAGACGCCACGCTGCTCGACGGCGGCCACACGCTGAAGCTGACGTTCAGCGACGTGCAGCTGCGCGACGGTTTCGGCCCGCTGAACCTGCAGCTGAACAGCGTGCCCGAGCCGGCCACGATCGCGCTGATCGCCGCGGCCCTCGGCGCCGCAGCCGGCAGCGGGCTGCGCCGGCGCTCGCTCGCGGCCCTCGGCCTCGCGGCAGCGGTCGCGCTGCCGGCGGCGGCCCAGATCGATCCCGCGCGCGAGGTCGCGCCGGCCGACGGCTTCGCCGCGATGGCCGGCGGCACCAGCGGCGGCGCGGCGGCGACGGCCGACCAGATCTACACGGTGGCCAACCGCGCGCAGCTGCTGGCGGCGATCGCCAACGGCGGTGCGAAGCCGAAGATCATCAAGGTGGTCGGCGCCATCGACATGAGCGAGGGCCTGCCCTACACGTCGAAGGCCGACCAGGACCAGCGCGCGATGGTGCGCCTGCCGCCCAATACCACGCTGATCGGCGCCGGCCCGGGGGCCGGGCTCGTCCATGGCCGCATCGAGATCATCGGCGTCTCGAACGTCATCGTGCGCAACCTGCACATCGTCGCGCCTTGCGACGTCGCGCCGGTGTGGGACCCCAACGACGGCGCCACCGGCAACTGGAACGCGGCCTACGACGCGATCACCATCCTCGGCGCCGACCACGTCTGGATCGACCACAACACGATCACCGACGCCCCGGTCACCGACGACCAGCTGCCCGTCGAGAACGGCAAGACGAAGCAGTGCCACGACGGCGCGATCGACATCACGCGCGGCGCCAACTTCGTGACGGTGTCGTACAACCTGCTCGACCGCCACGACAAGACGATGCTGATCGGCCATTCGGACAGCTTCACCGCCGACATCGGCCGGCTGAAGGTGACGATCGCCAACAACGTCTTCAATGCCATCGGCCAGCGTGCGCCGCGCGTACGCTTCGGCCAGGTGCACCTGTTCAACAACGTTCACGCCGGCACGAAAGCAGCGGCGGTGTACGGGCACTCGTACAGCGTCGGCATCGGCACCGGCGCGCAGGTGATCTCGCAGGCCAACATGTTCGCCATCGCCGGCGCTGCGCCCGGCTGCGCCAGCGTGCTGCAGACGCTGAACCCGAGCGCCACGAGCGCATTCGCCGATGCCGGCTCGCTGCTCAACGGCGCAGCGCTCGGCGCCTGCCCGGTGTCGAACGCCGTCGCGTGGAGCGTGCCCTACGCCTTCTCGCCGCGCCCGGCGGCGCTGGTGAAGGCCAACGCGCTCGCCAAGGCCGGCGCCGGCAAGCTGAAGACCACGATCAGCGGCAGCGGCAATGTCGGCGCGACGCCCGGCACGCTGCTGCCGGCAGCGGGCGCCGCCGGCGTGCACGTCGACACCGCGCTGATGCTCGCCTTCGACGGCGCGCCGAAGCTCGGCAGCACCGGCTTCGTCACGGTCCGTCGCGCCAGCGACGGCACGGTGGCCGACCGCATCGACCTCTCGACCGCCCCATCGGCCGGCGATACGCAGACGGTCCTCGCGCGCAGCAACCTCGAGATCGACGCCCTGGCGCTGGGCGCGATGCCCGAGAACGCCCAGCGCGCGCGCTTCGTCTGGTTCCGGCCGGTGACGATCAGCGGCAATGCCGCGGTCATCAAACTGCACAACAACCGCCTGGCCTTCGACACGACCTACACCGTGACGATCGATGCCGCGGCCTTCGGCGGCACGGTGCATGGCGCGGCCTTCGCCGGCGCGCAGTGGAGCTTCACGACCCGCAGCGCGCCCATCAGCCGCACCAGCGTGTCGGTCGACGACGACGGCAGCGCAGCGGACTTTCGAACGCTGCAGGGTGCGCTGAACTGGGTGATGTTGAACTGCTCCACCGGCAGCGCGCCGGCGGGGGGCTGCAACACCGTCGCGACGCCGAAGACCATCACGCTGAAGAACGGCCTCTACCCCGAGCTGGCGACCCTGCGCAACGTGCACAACCTGAACATCGTCGGCGAAAGCCGCGACGGCGTTCGCGTGGGCACGGTGAACTTCGAATCACTGAACGCCGGCAGCGGCGCGACGGCCACCAGCGCGGGCACCACGTTCACCACGTCGGGCCGCGTGCCGGGCCACCGCGTGCTGGGCGGCGGCCGCGCGGTGCTGCTGGTCGAGAACGCCGACCTGCTGACCTTGTCGAACTTCACGCTGGAGAACCCGCACACGCGCAGCGGGCTGTACGACAACCAGGCCGAGGCGATCTACTTCAATACCAGCCAGACGCCGGCCGCGGCGCGTTTGGTGGCCAAGGAGATGAACTTCCTGTCCGAGCAGGACACCCTGCAGCTCAAGGGCTATGTCTGGATGTGGCGCTCCCTCGTCGTCGGCAACGTCGACTTCATCTGGGGCGGTCCGATGGCGGTGCTGTTCGAGCAGTGCGAGATCCGCTCGGTGTTCGATCCGTCGAGCAGCTCGCCCGGCTTCATCCTGCAGGCGCGTGCGACACCGGGCGACGCGGGCTTCGTCTTCCTCGACTCGACGCTCACCGCCGGCGCCGGCGTCACGCAGGCCTACCTCGCGCGCAGCGGCAGCACGGCGAGCAGCACCTACGTCGACAACATCGCGTTGATCAACACCCGCATCGGGCCGCACATCCTGCCGGTGGGCTGGTGCGTCGGCACCGGGACCAGCCGCACCGGCACCGCACAGGGCAGCTGCGGCAGCAACCCGCCACCGTGGTCCGGCGCCGGCAACGGCGGCGCGACCGACGCGGCCGGGTGGCGCGAGTGGGGCAGCATGGACCTCGCCGGCCTGCCGCTCGATGTGAGCGGCCGGCTCGGCGCGGCGACGGTGCTGGTCAATGGCGCGCCGGCCACCGTGCAGCTGGCGAAGCCGCTGGACAGCACGCAGGGCCTGGCGACGCGCGCCGAGGTGTTCTTCAGGAGCACCGCGGCCACCGGGGCGCCGGGCGGCTGGGTGCCCCAGCCGTGAGGCGGCGCGCGGCCGCGCTCGCGGCGCTGGCGCTGGCGGCGTGCGCGAGCCCGCCGCCACGCTCATCGACGCCGGCCGCGCCGGCCGCCGTGCTCGCCTTCCCCGGTGCCGAAGGCGCCGGCCGCTTTGCGGCGGGCGGCCGCGGCGGCGCGGTCTTCCACGTCACCCACCTGGGCGACCGCGGCCCGGGCTCGCTGCGCGCCGCGGTCGAGGCCGGCGGCGCGCGCACCGTGGTCTTCGAGGTCTCCGGCACCATCGCCTTGAAGTCGCCGCTGGTCGTGCGCCACGGCCGCCTCACCATCGCCGGCCAGACCGCGCCCGGCGACGGCATCACGCTGCGCGACCAGCCCTTCGAGATCGCGGCCGACGACGTGATCGTGCGCTTCATCCGCTCGCGGCTCGGCGACGAGTCCGGCGTCGACGGCGATGCGATCGGCGTGGTCGCGGGGCAGCGCATCATGCTGGACCACGTCTCGGCGAGCTGGTCGACCGACGAGGCGCTGTCGCTGTCGGCGCGCTTCGATGCGCCCGAGCGCTCCTTCGGCGACGTGACGGTGCAATGGAGCTTCATCACCGAATCGCTCAACCGCAACGCCGCCAAGAAGGGCGAGGCGCACGGCTTCGGCACGCTGCTGCGGGCCGGCCGCGGCGCGCGCATCAGCATGCACCACAACCTGTGGGCGCTGCACCTGGACCGCATGCCGCGGCCCGGCAACTGGCTCAAGCCCGACGTCGACCCGCAGGGCGCGGTCTTCGACTTCCGCGCCAACGTCTTCTACGGCTGGGGCCGCGACCGCGCCGGCTACAACGTCGATTCGACGAACACCCGCTCGACCTACCGCTTCACCGACAACGCCTACCTCGCCGGCCCGATGTCGACCGGCACGCTGGCCTTCGAGGAAAGCAGTTCACAGGCCCACGCGTACTTTGCGCGCAATGCGATGAACGGCGTGATCCCCGCCGATCCGCGCAGCCTGGTGCGCGCGCATGCGAAGCACCTGCCGGACGGCTTCCCGCCCGGCTACTGGCTGGCCGAGCCGCCGGACAACGGCGCCGTGCGCCCCGATTCGGCCGACGTCGCGACGGACCTCGTGCTCGCACGGGCCGGCGCGTCGCTGGTCCGCGACCTTGTCGACCTGCGCATCGTTCAGCACGTGCGCCAGCGCAGCGGCCGGCTCATCGACAGCCAGCGCGACGTCGGCGGCTGGCCGGCGCTGCATTCGCTGCCGCCGCCGAAGGACGGCGACCGCGACGGCCTGCCCGATGCGTGGGAAGTGGCGCACGGCCTCGACCCCGCGGATGCGCGCGACGGCGCGCGCATCGATCCGGCCACCGGCACCACGCCGCTGGAGCGCTACCTCGCTGAAGCAGCCGCGCCGGTGCACCGCGCCGGCCCCCTGGCCACCGTGCATCCGGCGCTGCACCTCGTCGGCGATTCGACGATGGCCGACAAACCCTCGTCGCCGCTCAACCTCGAGCACGGCTGGGGCCAGCTTCTGCGCACGCTGCTCGCTGAGCCGGCCCGCCTGGTCAACCATGCGGTGAACGGCCGCAGCACGAAGAACTTCCGCGACGAAGGGCGCTGGGCCCACCTGCTGTCGCAGCTGCAGGCCGGCGACACGGTGCTGATCCAGTTCGGCCACAACGATGCGAAGGCCGACGATGCGAAGCGCTTCGCCGATCCGGCCACCTACCGCGAGAACCTGCGGCGCTTCGTGCGCGAGGTCCGGGACCGCGGCGCGACACCGTGGCTTGCGACGCCGCTGGCACGGCGCGAGTTCGATGCCGGCGGCCGGCTGCGCGACACGCATGGCGACTATCCGGCGATGGCGCGCGCGGTCGCCGCGCAGGAGCGGGTGCCGCTGCTGGACCTGCAGCGCGCGAGCGCCGCGCTGCTCGAACGCGCCGGACCCGCCGACTCGCGGCGCCTGTTCGTGCATGCCGAGGCCGGTGACCTTGAGCGCTACCCCCAGGGCGTGCGCGACAACACCCACTTCAGCGCGCAGGGCGCGCTGGCGATGGCGCAGCTGGCGGCCGAGGCCCTGCGCACGGCGGGCCTGGCGCCGCCCGGCGGCTGGGCCGCGCCGACGGCCGGCTTCGACCCGCGCGGGATGGGACCGATGGGACCGATCGGACCGGCCGACGCGTGGGGCCCGGTCGGCTGGACCCGCACCCGCGGCGGCGACGGTGGCCGCCTTCTGCGCGTGACGACGCTCGCCGCCTCGGGCCCCGGCTCGCTGCGCGCCGCGGTCGAGGCCGAGGGCCCGCGCACCATCGTCTTCGACGTCGCCGGCGCCATCGACCTGGCCGGCGGCCAGCTGGCGATCCGGCACCCACACCTGACGATCGCCGGCGAGACCGCGCCCTCGCCCGGCATCACGCTCATTCGCGGCGAGACGCTGGTCGCGACGCACGACGTGATCGTTCGCCACCTCGCCTTCCGCCCCGGCGAGTACGGCCGGCCCAAGCGCTCGGGGACCGATCACGACGGCCTGTCCACCGCCGGCGGCGCGCACGACGTGATCGTCGACCACTGCAGCTTCACCTGGGCGACCGACGAGAACCTGTCGGCCTCCGGCCCCCGCTTCGACGGCGGTCCGACGCCCGCGCACTGGCGCCGCGCGACCTCGCACAACATCACCTACAGCCACAACCTGATCGCCGAGGGCCTGAGCCGCTCGGTGCACGAAAAGGGCGAACACTCGAAGGGCTCGCTGATCCACGACAACACCAGCGGCATCCTGCTGTACGGCAACCTCTACGTGTCGAACCGCGAGCGCAACGCGCTGTTCAAGGGCGGCGCGCGCGGCGCGATGGTCAACAACCTGATCGTCAACCCCGGCGCACGCGCGGTGCACTACAACCTGCTGGCGGACGAATGGAGCGGCCGTGCGCCGGTGCCCGGCCGGCTGGCGCTGCAGGGCAACGTGCTGCGCGCCGGGCCGGACACACTGCCCGGCGTGCCCTTCGTCGCGCTGGAAGGCATCGGCGACCTCGAGCTGTTCCTGGCCGACAACCTCGCCTTCGACGCGGCCGGCGCACCGGTGCCGGTGCGGGCATCGGTGCCCGGTGATGGCGGCCCGCCGCTGCCGCCCGGCGTCGACGAGCCGCAGGCGCGCCGCGGCGAGGGGATGCACCGTCGCGCCCGCCTGGTCACCGATGCGGTGCCCTACCTGCCGCCGGGCCTGCTGCCGCTGCCCGCCGAACGGGTGCTGCAGGCGCTGCCGGCTGCCGTCGGCGCGCGGCCCTGGGACCGTTCGCCGATCGACGCCCGCATCATCGGCGACGCCGTGCAGGGCCGCGGCCGCATCATCGACCAGGAGCCCGCCGGCGCGCTGCCGGTGCGCTAGGCGATGAAAGACGCGTCCTCGATCAGGTCGGTCATCGCCTCGCGCCTGATCAACGCGCCCGGATGCTGGATCACGCGCGCGGCGACGCGGTTGCCGAAGCGCGCCGCGTCCACCGCCGAGGCCCCCAGCAGCCGGCGGCTCAGGTAGCCGGCCGCGAACGAATCGCCGGCGGCGGTGGTGTCGACCACCCGGGCCACCGGCACGGTGGCGGCGTCGTGCCAGCGGCCGTCGTTGCGCACCAGCGTCGGCGCGCTGCCGCGCTTGATCACCAGCTCCGGCGTCGGCAGCGCGCGCGCGGCTTCGACACCCTCGTCCAACGAGTGCAGGCCGAGCAGTGCCTGGTGGTCGTCTGCCGTCACGAAGGCGATCGTCGCCAGCCCGAACGCCTGCGCGAACGCATCCCGCGCGGCCGCCACCACCGGCCACAGCCGCGGCCGGTAGTTGTTGTCGAAGGCCACGACCGCACCGCGCGCACGCAGCGCCGCCATCAGCGCGAACAGCCGCTCGCGACCCGCGGCCGGCAGGATCGCCAGGCTGATGCCGCTGACATAGAGCACGGCGATCGTGTCCACCGCGGCTTCGAGCGGGGTCGCACCCGGCGCCACGCCATCGAAGTAGGCCTTCGCGGCGCTGGTGTCGCGCCAGTAGGCGAATCGGCGCTCGCCGTGCGCATCGACCTCGATCATGTACATGCCGGGCACGCGGCTGGGGATGCGGCGCACGAGCTCGGTGCCCACGCCTTCGGCATGCCAGCGCGACAGCAGGCCGTCGCTCAGGCAGTCCTCGCCCAGGCCCGTCGCGTACTGCACGTCCAGCCCACGGGGCCCCGCCAGGCGCGACAGATAGACGGCGGTGTTCAGCGTATCGCCGCCGAAGGTCTGACGCAGCGTGCCGAAGGCCTCGCCCTGCAGCTCCAGCATGCATTCACCGAACAAGACGACCCGCTGCGACCGATTCATGGATTACCCGAAGAAGAACTGGAACGACGTTTCGATAATATTCGAAAACCGTTGCGGCATGCCCCGTTCCTCGGGTAAACGCTGTTGAGCGGCCCTGCATCGGCCGCGAAGATGCCAAGTTGTACGACAACAGACAACTAGTCACTCGCCTGTTTCTCGCCATGCCCCAGATGCCCGCTCCCGCCACGCCGCCGATCGGCCGCCTGCTGCTCACCGGCGCCGCCGGCACGCTGGGCCGCGTGCTGCGGCCGCGCCTGAAGCGCTGGTGCACGACGCTGCGGCTGTCCGATCGCGGCGACCTGGGCGCGGCCGCCGATGGCGAGGAACTGCAGCCCGCCGCGCTGGAAGACCGCGCCGCGATGCGCGCGCTGCTGCAGGGCGTGGACGCGGTCGTGCACCTGGGCGGCATCTCGGTCGAAGCCGCCTGGGCGCCGATCCAGGCCGCCAACATCACCGGTGTCTATCACCTGTATGAAGCGGCCCGGCTGGCCGGCACGCGCCGCATCGTCTTCGCCAGCTCCAACCACGTGGTCGGCTTCTACCGCCAGCACGAGGTGATCGATGCGCTGGCGCCGCCGAGGCCCGACACGCTGTACGGCGTCAGCAAGGCCTTCGGCGAGAACCTGTCGCGCATGTACTTCGAGCGCTACGGCATCGAGACCGTCTGCCTGCGCATCGGCAGCGCGACACCCGCGCCCGAGAACCGCCGCATGCTCGCCACCTGGCTGAGCTTCGACGACCTCGAGCGCCTGGTGGTGGCCTCGCTCACCGCGCCCGACGCCGGCCACAGCATCGTCTACGGGCTGAGCGACAACGTCACGCGCTGGTGGGACAACCGCCTCGCCGCGCACATCGGCTACCGGCCGCAGGACAGCTCGGAGCCCTGGCGCGCCGAGCTCGAAGCGAAGCAGCCGGCGATGGCGCCCGACGACCCGGTCCGCCTCTACCACGGCGGCGTGTTCGTCGAGCTCGGTCCGTACGACTGAGCGCCCCTTTCCCGCCCCTTCCCCGCCCCTTTCCCCACCGTCAGAACACACCGCCTGGAGACAGCCATGATGTTGAAGTCCCCCCTCGTGAATGCCACCCTGGCCGTCGCCGCGGCCCTGGCCTGCGCCGCCGCCGCGCAGGCCACCGAGTTCCGCTCGTCCGACGTGCACAACAGCGACGACTACCCCACCGTGGCCGCCGTCAAGCACATGAGCGAGCTGCTGGCCAAGGCCAGCGGCGGCAAGCACAAGATCAAGGTCTTCAACAAGGGCGCGCTCGGCTCCGAGAAGGAGACCATCGACCAGGTGAAGATCGGCGCGCTCGACCTGACGCGCGTGAACATCAGCCCGATGAACTCGATCTGCGCGAAGACGCAGGTGCCGACCATGCCCTTCCTGTTCCGCTCGGTCGAGCACATGCGCCACGCGCTCGACGGCCCGGCCGGCGAGGAGATCCTCAAGAGCTGCGAGGACCAGGGCTTCATCGGCCTGGCCTTCTACGATTCCGGCGCGCGCTCGATCTACGGCAACAAGCCGGTGAAGACGGTGGCCGATGCCAAGGGCATGAAGATCCGCGTGCAGCAGAGCGACCTGTGGGTCGCGCTGGTCAGCGCGATGGGCGCCAATGCCACGCCGATGCCGATCGGCGAGGTGTACACCGGCCTGAAGACCAAGCTGATCGACGCGGCCGAGAACAACATCCCGAGCTACGACGGCTTCAAGCACTTCGAGGCGGTCAAGTACTACTCGAAGACCGAGCACTCGATGGCGCCCGAGATGCTGCTGATGAGCAAGGTGGTGTGGGACAAGCTGCCGAAGGCCGAGCAGGACATGATCCGCGCCGCCGCGAAGGAATCGGTGGCCTTCCAGCGCAAGAAGTGGGACGAGCAGGAAGCCAAGTCGCTGGCCGTCGTGAAGGCCGGCGGCGCCGAGATCATCGAGGTCGACAAGGCCTCGTTCCAGGGCGTGATGGGCCCGGTCTACGACAAGTTCATGACCACGCCGGACCTGAAGCGCCTGGTCAAGGCGATCCAGGACACCAAGTGAACGTTCGTTCTTCGGCGGAAGCGGCGCAGGACGCCGCGATCGGCACGCCGGTCGCGGCGCCCGGACCGGCCATCGCGGAGCCGGCGGGCGCTTTCACCCGCCTGTGCGCCGCGCTGTCGAAGGCCGCGCTGGTGCTGGCCATCGTCGGGCTGATCGCGCTGATCCTGTGCGTGCAGTACCAGGTGGTCGGCCGCTACCTGCTGAACGACACGCCCACCTGGGCCGAGGCGCTGGCGCTGCTGCTGGTGTCCTACGTCACCGCGCTGGGCGTGGCGGTGGGCGTGCGCGACGCCGGCCACATCGGGCTCGAGTCGATCGTCGCGCTGCTGCCGGAGCGCTGGCGGCTGAAGCTCGAGCTGCTGATCCACGCGCTGGTCGCGCTGTTCGGCGCCCTGATGCTGCAGTCCGGCTGGATGTGGACCACGATGAAGTGGACCGAACGCAAGCCGATGCTGCCGGTGCCCGCGGGCATGGACTACCTGCCGCTGGTGGTCGCCGGCGCCCTCATCGTGCTGTTCTCGATCGAGCACATCGTCGCCTTGCTGCGCGGCATTGAAGTCAAGCCCGCGTGGCATTGAGATCCCCCTCATGGAATTGACCGTCCTCTGCGTGAGCTTCACGCTGCTGCTGCTGCTCGGCGTGCCGGTGGCCTTCTCGATCGGGCTGGCCTCGGTGGCCACCATCCTCGCCGCGGGGCTGCCGGTGGCCATCGTGTTCCAGAAGATGGTCGGCGGCATGCAGGTATTCAGCTTCCTCGCGATTCCGTTCTTCGTCTTCGCCGGCGAGCTGATGCTCTACGGCGGCATCGCCGACCGCATCGTGCGCTTCGCCAACAGCCTGGTCGGCCATGTGCGCGGCGGGCTGGGCATGAGCAACGTCGTCGGCTGCACGCTGTTCGGCGGCATCGCCGGCTCGCCGCTGGCCGACGTGTCGGCGATGGGCTCGGTGATGATCCCGCTGATGAAGAAGGAGGGCTATCACGCGGATTACGCGGTGAACGTCACCACGCATGCGGCGCTGGTCGGCGCGCTGATGCCGACCTCGCACAACCTGATCATCTTCACGCTGGCCACCACCGGCATCGCGTCGGTCAGCGTCTTCAGCCTGATCCTCGCCGGCATCATCCCGGCGCTGCTGCTGACGGTGGCCAACCTCGTCGCGGCGTACTGGGTGGCCGTCAAGCGCGGTTATCCGACGCATGGCGCGTTCCCGGGCTGGAGCGTGGTGTTCGGCGCCTTCATCGCCGCGCTGCCCGGCCTGCTGATCGTCGTGATCATCCTGGCCGGCATCCTGTCGGGCGTCTTCACCGCCACCGAGTCCGCGGCCACCGCGGTCTTCTGGGCGCTGCTGATCACCGTGTTCGTCTACAAGACACTGTCGTGGGAGAACTTCCTGAAGGCCTGCGCCAAGGCCTGCAAGACCACCGGCGTGGTGCTGCTGCTGATCGGCATCTCGGCCGCCTTCGGCTACTTCATGGCGCTGTACGAGGTGCCGGCGAAGACCGGCGAGCTGATGAAGCTGGTGACCAGCGAGCCCTGGCTGATCTTCCTGATGGTCAACGTGCTGCTGTTCGTGCTGGGCACCTTCCTGGACATGGCGGCCACCATCCTGATCTGCACGCCGATCTTCCTGCCGATCTGCCAGCAGTTCGGCATGGACCCGACGCAGTTCGGCATCATGATGCTGATCAACTGCGCGCTCGGGCTGAACACGCCGCCGGTGGGAACCACGCAGTTCGTCGGCTGCGCCATCGGCGGCATCTCGGTCGGCGAGGTGATGCGCTCGATCCTGCCGTTCTACAGCGCGCTGATCGCGACGATGATGCTGGTGACCTACGTGCCGGCGTTCTCGCTGTGGCTGCCGGGCCTGATGAAGTAACCTGCCAGGAACGCGGCCATGACGCACGTTGCCTTCACGCCGAGCGCACGTTATCCCGATCCGCTGGCCGAGGTGCTCGACGAGCGCTTCCGCCCCGTGCGCCTGTTCAGCGCCAGCGTCGAGCAGCTGGCCAGCGGCTGCCGCTGGGCCGAAGGCCCGCTGTGGTTCGGCGACCTGCGCTGCCTGCTGTGGAGCGACATCCCGAACGACCGCATCCTGCGCTGGGACGAGTGCTCGGGCGCCGTCGGCGTGTTCCGCCAGCCCGCCGCCCATGCCAACGGCCTGGCCCGCGACGCGCAGGGCCGATTGCTGACCTGCGAGCACGGCGGCCGCCGCGTCACCCGCACCGAGATCGACGGCCGCATCACCGTGCTGGCCGACCGCTTCGACGGCCGGCGCCTCAATTCGCCGAACGACATCGTCTGCAGCGCGCGCGACGGCAGCATCTGGTTCACCGACCCCACCTTCGGCATCACCGGCTGGTGGGAAGGCGACCCGGCGGAGCCCGAGCGCCCGCACGCCGTCTACCGGCTGGATGCACAAAGCGGCCGGCTCGACTGCGTGATCGACGACCTCGCCGCGCCGAACGGCCTGGCCTTCTCACCCGACGGCGCGGTGCTGTACGTCGTCGAGAGCCGCGCGAAGCCGCAGCGCCTGGTGTGGGCCTACGACGTGGCCGAGGGCGCACGGCTGATCAACAAGCGCCTGCACCTCGACGCCGGCGGCCCCGGCGCCTTCGACGGCATCGCGGTCGACACCGACGGCCGCATCTGGGCCGGCTTCGGCAGCGACGGCTCGGCGGAGGCGAAGGCGGAGGACCTGGACGGCGTTCGCGTGTTCGATCGCGACGGCGCCCCGATCGGCCACATCCACCTGCCCGAGCGCTGCGCCAATGTCTGCTTCGGCGGCGCGAAGCGCAATCGTCTCTTCATGGCCGCGAGCCATTCGCTGTATGCGCTGTACGTGAATGCGCAGGGCGCGGCGTGAAGCGCACGAGTGACCGGCGCTCATCGCCATGAGAAACCGCATCCAGGACCCGCGCGTGGGGCGTCTTCCTAACAAACAACATGCTCAGGGAATGATTCCATGCCAGCGCACACCCGTCGCCGCGCCATCCTGGCGCTTGCCGGCGCCAGCAGCCTGCCGCTCGTGCTCCCGGGCTGCGGCGTGCTGAGCCCGAAGCTGCCCGAGCCCACGCGCGCGGTCGCCTACGTCAGCAACGCCGACAGCCGCGAGATCAGCGTGCTGTCGCTGGACCTGGCGACCGGCGCGGTGCAAGCCCTGCAGACCGTTCCGGTGGCCGGCACCGTGATGCCGCTGGCGCTGAGCCCCGACCGGCGATTCCTGTACGCCGCGCTGCGTTCGGAGCCGTACGCGGTGGTCAGCTTCGCGATCGACCGCGCGACCGGCCGCCTGCAGTCGATCGGCCAGTCGCCGCTGCCCGACAGCATGCCGGCGCTCGCCACCGACCGCAGCGGCCGCTGGCTGTTCGCCGCGTCCTATGGCGGGAACAAGGTCAGCGTCAGCCCGATCGGTGCCGACGGGCTGGCCGGCGCCGCGACGCAGGTGCTGCCGACGGGCAAGAACGCGCATGCGGTGGTCATCGATGCCGGCAACCGCTTCCTGTTCGTGCCGACGCTGGGCAGCGACCAGGTGATGCAATGGCGCTTCGATGCCGCCACCGGCCTGCTGGCGCCGAACGCGCCGGCGGTCGTCGACACCACGAAGGGCGCGGGGCCGCGGCACCTCGTGCTGCACCCGAACGGTCGCCATGCCTACCTGCTGAACGAACTGGACGCCGCGGTCGAGTTGCTGGACCTCGACGCGGCCCGGGGCACGCTGGCGCCGCGCCAGCGCTGGTCGACGCTGCCGCCCGGCTTCACCGGCAAGCCCTGGGCCGCCGACCTGCACCTGTCACCGGATGGCCGCTTCCTCTACACCAGCGAGCGCACGTCGAGCACGCTGGCGATGTGGTCGGTGGATGCAGCCAGCGGCACGCTGGACCTGATCGGCCACGAGCCGACCGAGAAGCAGCCGCGCGGCTTCCAGGTCGACCCGACCGGGCGCTGGCTGCTGGCGGTGGGGCAGGTGTCGAATGGGCTGTCGGTGTACCGCATCGATGCGGCCAGCGGCCGATTGACGCGGCAGTCGTCGTCGATGCGACTGGGCCGGAACCCGAACTGGGTGGAGATCGTGGGCCTGGCCTGAAGGCGCTGGAAGCGGCGCCGCGGGCAGCGCCGGGATCGATCGCGACTGCAGCGAGGGTGGAACGGTGGCAGTTCGGCGACCGCGACGATGAGCCACTTCTGCGAGACGCCTGGCCACCTGGCCTGAGGGGCCGGTTCCTACAGTGACGGACATGCCGCAACACAACGCGGCCCCACCACCGCAAGAGGTGTCCGTCATGTCCGAAGCCGCGACCTCCACCAACACCGCCGCGCTCGACGCGGCGTCTTTCGCTGCCTTCATCGCCAACGAACCGGGCGCTGTCGTCGTCGATTTCTGGGCGCCGTGGTGCGGCCCCTGCCGTGCGCTTGCGCCCCGGCTCGAACAGCTGGCCCGGCAGTTCGAGGGCCAGATCCGGGTGCGCAAGCTCAACGTCGACGACGCGCCCGAGCTCGCCGCCGCCCACGGCGTCCGCGGCATCCCCACGCTGATCCTCTTCAAGGACGGCCAAGCCCATTCGCGGCTGGTCGGTCTTCACGACGAGACGCAACTCTCGTCGTGGGTGCGCGCTGCGCTCTGAAGTCCCTGTTCCCCGCCTCGCTGCACCTGTCGCAGCGTCCAACCCCCCGAAAGGTCTCATCATGTCCCGTCTGTCCATCCCCGCAGTCGCCGACGCCCCCGCCGCGTCCCAACCTCTGCTCGCCGCCGTGCACAAGAAGCTCGGCGTCGTCCCCAACCTGATGAAGCTGCTGGGTCAGTCGCCGGCCGCGCTCGAAGGTTACCTGTCGCTCAGCGGTGCGCTCGACAAGGGCGCGCTCGACGCCAAGCTGCGCGAGTCGCTGGCGCTGGCAGTGGCCGAGTTCAACGGCTGCGACTACTGCCTGGCCGCGCACAGCTACATCGGCAAGAACCTCGTCAAGCTCAGCGACGAGCAGATCGCCCAGGCCCGCGACGGCCGCGCCGCAGACGCCCGCAACGACGCCGCGCTGCGCTTTGCCCAGCGTGTGGCCGGCGAGCGTGGCCGCGTGCAGGACGCCGACATCGCCGCGCTGCGCGCCGCCGGCTTCAGCGACGCCGAGACGGTCGAGATCGTGCTGAACGTGGCGCTGAACGTGCTGACGAACTACGTCAACAACGTGGCCCACACCGACGTCGACTTCCCCCGCGTCAGCGCGCACACGCAAGCGTGATGCGGCGCTGACGTCCTTCCCCTCCCACTCGAATCGATACGACACAAGGAACTCACCATGAATGCCAAGACCCTGCGCGCCAGCCTGCTGGCCGTCACCACAGCCATCGCCCTGGGCGCCGCCCTCGTGCCGCTGGCGGCCCACGCCTACGACGAGAACTCCACCGCCGCCGTCAACATCGACGCCAAGGGCGTCGGCCTGAAGGGCCACGACCCGGTGGCGTACTTCACCGCCGGTGCGCCCACGGCCGGCAAGGCCGAATTCAACGCCGCCCATGCCGGCGTGACCTACCACTTCGCCAGCGCCGCCAACCGTGACGCCTTCAAGGCCGACCCGGCGAAGTACGCGCCCCAGTACGGCGGCTTCTGCGCGATGGGCGTGGCGCTGGAGAGGAAGCTCGACGGCGACCCGAACGCCTGGCGCATCGTCGACGGCAAGCTCTACCTGAACGTCAACAAGGACGTGCAGAAGAAGTGGCTGGAAGACGTGTCCGGCAACAACAAGAAGGCCGACATCAACTGGCCGCAGATCAAGGGCAAGACCCCGAAGTCGCTGGCCTGAGCGTGGCCGGGCAGGTGTGTGAGCCTGCCCGCGCCGTCCGCCTCGCCGTACCTCATCCCATCTCGAGGAGAACACCATGTCCACCCGCCGCACCGTGTTGAGTGTGATGGCGTTGGCCGCGCTGGCCCAAGGCGCCGCACTGGCCGCCGACAAGCCGGCCAAGCCCGCCATGGAGAAGTGCTACGGCGTCTCGCTGGCCGGCCAGAACGACTGCGCTGCCGGCCCCGGCACCAGTTGCGCCGGCACCTCCAAGGTCGACTACCAGGGCAATGCCTGGAAGAAGGTGCCCGCCGGCACCTGCGTGGCGATCAAGACCCCCAAGGGCAACGGCTCGCTGACGCCCCTGAAGGCCTGAGCCAGCCCCGCCACCAACATCGCTGGAAGGCCATGACCCATCTCGCCGCCGGGCTCGGCTTCAAGCCGTCGCACCTGCAACAAGCGCTGGCAGCGCGGCAGCCGGGCCTGTGGTTCGAGGTGCACGCCGAGAACTACATGGTCGACGGCGGCCCGCGTCCGCGATTGCTGCAGGCCCTGGGCGCGGCGCACCCGGTATCGCTGCACGGCGTGTCCATGTCACTGGCCGGCGCCGAACCGCCGGACCCGGATCACCTGCGCCGCTTTGCGGCCCTGGTGAGTCGGGTGCGGCCGGTGCGGGTGTCCGAACATCTGGCGTGGTCGCGCCTGGGCGCGCGCTACGAGCCCGACCTGCTGCCCTTCGTGCGCAACGCCCAGTCGCTGCAGCGTGTGGTCGATCACGTGCAGATCGTGCAGGAGGCGATTGGCCGGCCGCTGGCGGTCGAGAACCCGTCGCACTATCTGGCGCTGGCCGGCCACACCTGGGACGAGGTGGACTTCCTGTGCGAGTTGGTGCGGCGCAGCGGCTGCCAGTTGCTGGTGGATGTCGCCAATGTCCATCTGAGCGCGCACAACCTGGGGTTCGCGGCCGAGGCCTGGCTGGACCGGCTGCCCGCTGACGCGGTGGCCGAGGTGCACCTGGCCGGCCACTCGGCCGATCCACGCCTGGGCGATGCCCTGTGGATCGACTCGCACGACGCGCCGGTGCACGTGGGCACCTGGGCGCTGTACAGGCGGCTGATGGAGCGCATCGGGCCACGGCCGACCCTCATCGAATGGGACGGGCCCTTGCCAGCCTTCGAACGGCTGCTCGCCGAAGCCGACACCGCGCGGCGAATCCTCGGCACCCTGGAGACCGCCTCATGATCGGGCGCCCCCACTTCCACGGGCGCTGGTTGGCGGCAATCGAGGCTTGGCGATCGGGCAATCTGCCCGACGAGACCTTGTCCGAGGCCTTCGATCCGGGCTTTGCGGTCTATGCCAACACAGGCCTGCAGGCCTGCATCGCCGCGCTCGAGGCCAACTTCCCCAGCGTCGCGCGCTGGCTTGGCGAGCCCTGGTTCCGCCCGCTGGCCGGCCGCTTTGCGCGACTGCGCCCGCCCACCGATGCGCGCCTGATCCTGTACGGCGAGACCTTCGCCGAGTTCCTGCGCGAGTGCGAAGCCGACAGCGACTGGCCCTGCCTGCAGCATCTGGCACAGCTGGACCGGATGTGGACGCAGGCGCACGTGGCGGCCGACGCCGTGCCGCTGGACTTTGCACGTTGGGCTGCGAAAGATCCCGAAAGCCTGGGGGCGGCACGGCTGCACCTGGCCCCGGCCACCCATTGGCACGGCGACAGCACGCTGCCGGTCTGGGACCTGTGGTCGATCGCGCGCGCCGCCGACATCGGTCGATCCACCGTGCCCTGGCGCGGCCAGGCGGTACTGATCACCCGCCCCGGCGACGAGGTGCTGTGCTGCGAGATCGACGCCGCCGGCTGCGCCTTCCTGCAAGCCTGTGCGCAAGGCCTGCCCCTGGCCGATGCCGCGGAGGCCGCTCTGCGGGTGGCACCCGAAACCGACCTGCAGGTGTTGCTGTCGACGCTGTTCGCGCAAGGCGCCTTTGTCGAGGTCGAGCCTCCACCCCACTCAATGGATTCATGACATGAACGCGACGTCTCTGCACTCTGCCACTGCCCGTCCGGTCCGTCGCCTGCTGGCGCTGCGCGACCGCGTCAGCGCTTGGATCAGCCACGATCTGCTGGCACTCGGCGCGCGCGCTGCAATGGCTGGCGTGTTCTTCCTGTCGGGCCGCACCAAGGTCGAAGGGCTGCTCAGCGTCACCGACACGGCCGTGTCGCTGTTCGAAGACGAGTACCGCTTGCCGCTGCTGCCGCCCGACGTGGCCGCCCACCTGGCGGCCTACGCCGAACACGCCTTCCCGGTCTTGCTGGTGCTGGGCCTGGGCACGCGCCTGTCGGCGGCAGCACTGCTGGGCATGACGCTGGTGATCCAGCTCTTCGTCTACCCAGCGGCCTGGTCCACCCACCTGAGCTGGGCGACCTTGCTGCTGTACGTGGTTGGACGCGGCGGCGGGCGCTGGACGCTCGACCACCTGCTCGCGGCCCGATGGGTGCCGCCGCGCATCTGATGCGGCACGTGTCATTGCCGGCTCGGAAACAGTCTCTTGTCCGCGCCAGCGCTTCACCCTTCGGCCGGCAGCCGCCAAGATGACGCCATGGATGATCGCCTGGCCCCCCTGCTGCAACGCGTCGAACTCAGGTCGCGCGTTTTCTACGCCGGCAACCTGTGCAGCCTCGTCAACTTCGACGCCGTCGAAGGCGTCGGCCACCTGCACCTGCTGAAGGCCGGCCGGCTGCAGTTGACTGCACCCGACGGCCGGGTGCGGCAACTCGACGAGCCGAGCCTGGTCTTCTTCCCGCGCGCCAGCCACCACCGGCTCAGTGCCGATGAGGCGGATGGCGCCGACCTCGTCTGCGCCTCGGTCGAATTCGGCGCCTCCTTCGGCAGCCCGCTGGTGCACGGCATGCCGCCGCTGCTGGTGCTGCCGCTGCGCGAGGCCCCGGCCATGCGCGGCGTGCTGGACGCGCTGTTCACCGAGGCCTTCGACGAGCGCAGCGGCCGCGACGCCGCGCTGAACCGGCTCAGCGAAGTCGTGCTGGTCTACCTGCTGCGCCATGCCATCGAGCACGGGCTGCTGCGCTCAGGCGTGGTGGCGGGCCTGGGGGACGCTCGTCTGGCCAAGGCGCTCAACGCCATGCATGCCGCGCCGGAACGGCCGTGGACGCTGCAGGGGCTGGCGGACCTGGCGGGCATGTCGCGCGCACGCTTTGCGGCGCACTTCGGCGAGGTCGTCGGCGAACCCGCCATCGAGTACCTTGCCGGCTGGCGCCTGAGCGTCGCGCAAGGGCTGCTGACGCAAGGCCGGCAGGTCAAGAGCATTGCCGACGAGGTGGGCTACGGCAGCCCCAATGCGCTGACACGTGCCTTCACCCAGCGGCTGGGGCAGACACCTACCGAGTGGCTGGCGCAACGAATCGGCCTTGTCCCTGCATGAGGGCCGGCGCGCCGGTTGCGCCGCATCGCGTCCCACCATGTCAGACCACGGCTTCGGCGCGCAACACACTCAGGCGATCGCCTGTAGCCCCCTTACGACCGCTGGCCGCACCGCGATGCGCTCGACCCATGCCTGCACCGCCGGGTAGTCGTCGAGCCGCACGCAGGAATACGAACTGGGTGGAGATCGTGAGACTGGCCTGAAGGCGCGCCACGCGGCGCCTCGGGCCGCGCCGGAATCGATCGCGACTGCAGCGAGGGTGGAATCAATCTGCTGCACTGCCCGCGTCACCGGGTCGACGATGAAGTCTGAGCGGCAGACAGCCCTCTGCCCACAGACTATGCCTCCCTTGCCCATGACGGGCGCGCGCAACCTCCACCTGTTCGGCAGTGTGCAGTGCCAGCAGTCGAGCCCGGTCCATCATCGCCGGTAGCCGATGCGCGAGCAATGGCCGGGCCAGCGTGCCGCGTCATTCCAGCAACTCGGTGGCCCGCGCCAGCACGCCGGCCGGCACCTCCAGGCGCAACGCGGCGACCGTGCGACGGTTGATGATCAGTTCGAAGCGCGTGTTCTGATGCACCGGCAGCTCGGCCGGCGCAGCGCCACGCAAGATGCGATCCACCATGTCGACCACCCGTCGGGCGATCTCGGCCAGGTTGTTGGCATAGGCCAGCAAGCCACCCTGCTCGACGAAGCTGCGGACGAACGAGCACGCCGGCAGGTGGTACTGCAGCGCCAGATCGGCTGCCGGCTTGCCGGGCAGGCTGGGCTGCACGAACAGCGCATCGACACGATCGCGGCGCCAGCCATCGAACACGGCCGCGTACTGGGCCGGCGCGGCGACGCGTTCGACCTGCAGATCCAGCGCCAGCAGCGCCGCGGCCTTCGTCACCGCGTCCAGCATCGCCGGCGTGAAGCTGTCGCTGACGTTGGCCAGCACGCCCAGGCGGCGCAGGTTGGGGCGCAGCTCGCGCAGCAGCTCGATGCTCTTGGCTGCCAGCTCCGGGCCCAGCGCCGCGACGCCGGTGACGTTGCCGCCCGGCCGTGAGAGGCTGCGCACCAGGCCGGTGGCCACCGGGTCACCGCTGCCGGCCATGACGATCGGAACGGTCTTCGTCGCCCGCTGGGCCGCCAGCGTGGCCGGTGTCAGGTTGGTGACGATCAGGTCGGGCTTCCAGTCCAGCACCTGTCTTGCCAGCGCAGTGAGGGTGTCGCCTCGGCCCTCGGCAAACCAGGCCCGCGTCTGCAGCGACAGGTAGCCGCGCTGACGCAGCCCGGCAGTGACCGCGTCGAAGGTCGAGAACTGCCCCGCCTGCGGCGCACTGCCGGCCGCCAGGAAGGCGATGCGCCAGGGATTGGCCAAGCCCTGGGCGCGCAGTGCCGGCGTCCAGACTGCGGCCGACCCCAGCAGCGCCAACACGGCGCGCCGGGCGCTCAGTCCATCCGAAGGACGAAGATCCATCGCATTCCCTCGCGCGAGCAACGCCATCGAAGCATACGGGTCCACGCCCAAGGTGGGTAAGGATCTTCTCGATCACCGGCCGCTCCAGGAGCGCCGCGATGATCTTCAGCTCGCCCTGAAGCGGCCGGCCGTTAGCGACGGGAACTGGCCGGTGGCTGTCGCTCAAATCCGATGTCGCGAACCGGCGGCTGCGCACAGGCCCTGCGACCCTGGCAGCCGCCGCCAGCCCGGGTGCGGCCGCCCACGGACAATCACGCCATGTCCCGCGCCGAACGCCTGCTCTGCCTCATTCAGTTGCTGCGCCGCCACCGCCGACCGGTGAGCGGTGCGGCGCTGTCGCAGGAACTGGGCATCAGCCTGCGCACGCTGTACCGCGACATCGCCAGCCTGCAGGCCCAGGGTGCGGCCATCGACGGTGCGCCGGGCTTCGGCTACGTGCTTCAGCCGGGCTTCATGCTGCCGCCGCTGATGTTCACGCCGGACGAGATCGAGGCGCTGGTGCTGGGTTCGCGCTGGGTGGCTGACCGGGCTGATGCGCGGCTCGGCGGCGCGGCCCGGCAGGCGATGGCCAAGATCGCCGCGGTGCTGCCGACGGAAGCGCGGCAACTGCTGGACGGCTCGTCGCTGATGGTGGGCCCCGCGGTGGACCCCTTGCCGCCCGGCGAGCCTTCTGCCGGCGATGCAGGCCTGTCGACCCTGCGCCTGGCCATCCGCGACGAGCAGAAGCTGGCGCTGCGCTACCGCGACGGCCAGGGCCGCGAGACGGCGCGCACCGTGTGGCCCATCGCGCTGGGCTTCTTCGACCGCGCGCGGGTGCTGGTGGCCTGGTGCGAGATGCGGCAGGAACTGCGCCACTTCCGCACCGACCGCATCACCGCGCTGGAGCCTACCGGCCACCGCTACCCACGGCGCCGCCAGGTGCTGCTGCGCGAGTGGCGCGAGGCCGAAGGCATCAGCGCCCCCTGAAACGCGCCGGGCGGCGCGCCCCCCGAATCGGCGCCGAGGCCCGCTGCGGGACCGCCGCCGCCGTTGTCGGCTGCTGCCAGAAATTGACAGGGTGTCCACGCACCATGGAGGCCTTCAAGACAACGCAGCACGGAGCCTGACATGCAAGACACCCTGTTCACCCTGTTCCACGTCGCCGATCCCGAGGCCAGCGCACGCTTCTACGCCGGGCTGCTGGATCGGCCCGCCGTGGAGGCTTCGCCCACCTTCGCGATGTTTGCGCTGGGCCCCGGCGGCATGCTGGGGCTGTGGAAGCGCGACACGGTGGCGCCGGCCAGCGCCGGCGCGCCGGGGGCCAGCGAACTGGCCTTTGCCGTGGCCGGCCGCGACGCGGTGGACGCCCGCCACGCGCGCTGGCAGGCGCTGGGCTGCACGGTGCTGCAGGCGCCCACGCCGATGGACTTCGGCTACACCTTCACGGTGCAGGACCCCGACGGCCACCGCGTGCGCGTGTTCGCGCCGGAGGGCCAGTGAGATGGCCACCAACAGCAACTGCTGGGTGGCCGTGGCCTCGGCCGAGCACGTGCGCCGTGGCCGCCGCGAAGGCCTCATGCAGGTGTGCCACGGCAAGTGCGCGCCGCTGCGGCGCCTGCGGCCCGGGGACCGCGTCGTCTACTACTCGCCCACCGTGCACTTCGGCGGCAAGGACCGGCTGCAGGCCTTCACCGCGCTGGGCACCGTGAAGCACGGTGACGCCTACCAGTTCGACATGGGCGAAGGCTTCGTGCCTTTCCGGCGCGACGTGGCCTGGGACCACGATGCCGGCGAGGCGCCGATCGCTCCGCTGCTGGACCGGCTGTCCTTCACCGCTGGCCGGGCAAGTTGGGGCTATGCCTTCCGCTTCGGCCTGCTGCAGGCCACGGCGCAAGACCTGGACCTGATCGCGGAGGCCATGCACCACGCAGCGCACGCCGCCCTGGCCGTGGCGGCCTGAACGAAGCGGGGGCGGGCCGCCCACCTCTCCCCTCGGCCCCTCGCCCCCTCGCCCGCGCGGGGGCGCGCCGCCGGTCACGGCTTCGTCCACCGTATCTGCCCTCGCAACGCCGCCGTGCCCCCTTCGCAATGCTGCTCGAAGCGCAGCAGCACATGCTGCAGCTGGTTGTCGACGATCGTGATCTCGTCGATCGCGAACCAGCCGGTCAGCGTATTGCAGCCGCGGCCGTTGCCGCCCCAGGACAGGCCGCCCTTGAACGGGTTGTGGAACGGGTAGCGGCTCAGGTCGGGGTAGTAGCCGACCTTCAGCGGCGACGTGCCCTGCATCGCGACGAAGGTGCCGTCGTAGCCGCCGACGTAGGCCGTCAGGCTGGAGCCGTTGAAGTTGAGCTGCGGCGCCTGGCTGCCGGTGTACAGCGTCGTCTGCCCCTGGCCGATGTAGTCGCCGCTGTCGCTCTGCAGGTAGGCGTAGTTGCCGGACGCGGGCAGCGTGGCGGTCGGCTTCCACAGCGTCGTGGGCACCGGCACCACGGGCCCGGGGGGCCCGGTGGTGTCGTTCGCACCCCAGGCGATCGTGCCGCGCAGCGCCGCCGAGCCGCCCTCGCAGTACTGCACGAAGCTGAAGTTGATCGAGTCGAGCTCGCCGGTGCTGCCGTTGTAGGTGGCCGCGAGCACGGTGATCGAGCCCTTCAGCGTATTGCAGCCGCGCCCCTCGCCGCCCCAGTCGAGGCCACCCTTCGCGGCATCGTGGAAGGGATAGCGCGTCAGCCCGGTGTAGGTGCCGGGCACCCAGGTCGGCTGGCTGGCCGGCAGCACGAAATCGGCGTACCACCATTCGTCGCCATTGACCTGGATGGAAATGCGGTTGCCGCTGGCGCTGAAGCCGATCTGCGTATTGGTGCGGTTGTACAGGTACGTGCGGCCGCCGCCGATGTAGTCGCCGCTGTCGCTGACCAGCCGGATCGTCGTGGGTTGCGACGACGGCAGAACGGGCGTCACGGTCATCGCCGCAGACGGCGCGCTGGTGCCCTGCTGGTTCGTCGCAGTGAGGATGCACGAGTACTTGCGGCCATTGCCGAGGCCGGTGACGACCAGCGGGCTCGCCGGCCCGGTCGCCGTGCGGATCGAATCGAAGCCCGAGGCGCAGCTGACGCTGTATTGGCTGATCGCGCTGCTGCCGCTGCTGGCGGGCGCGGCGAACTCGACGTAGGCCGCCCCGTCCTGGGGCGTGATCGCGGTGATCGTCGGCGCCCCTGGCACCGCGCAGCCGATGTTCGCGGCCACGCAGGCGAAGTCGGCCAGCGTGCCGACCAGCGCGATCTGGCCCTGGCTCAGCGGGCCCAGCACGTAGACCTCGGTGCCGGCCACGCCGATGTAGTTGCCGGTGGCCGGGTAGTAGCGGTAGGTGTAGGGCGCGAGGATCTGCGTCGGCTGCGCCGACGGCGCGAAGAAGTGCGGGTACTGCCGCTCGGCCCAGTCCATCAGCTGGTCGGGTGTCAGCGTGGTAGCGGCGGCGGCCGGCGTGGCCGCGGCCAGCGCCTGCGGCCGTGCGTGGGCACGCATCAGCGGACTGGCGCGCACGCAGCGCTGGTCGATCTGCTGCGCGGCGCCCTCGGCCACCGCCTGCGGCGTGCAGGCGGATGGCGCGAGCACCGCCTGCACCGGCGACGCCATCGGTTCGGCCGCAGTGCCGTCCTGCCCGCCGCCGCAGGCCGCCAACAGGGCCGTGCACAGCGCGGCAAGGCCCACATGCCGAAGCAGCCGCGCCAATCGCGGCGTCTTGCGATGGATCATTGATTCCTCCCTCCGAGTCGCGGGAACTATACGAGTGCCTGTCGCGAACCGGACTGCCGCCCCACCCCAATGCGGGGACGATCCCCTCATCGCAGGAGAGATGAACCATGGACTTCGAGCATTCCCCCAAGGTCGCCGCGCTGCGCGCGCAGCTGCAGGCCTTCATGGACGAGCACGTCTATCCGAACGAGCAGCGGCGCGAGGACGAGCTCGCCGCCAATGCGCGCGCCGGCCGGCCCTGCGCCACTGTGCCCGTGATCGAAGAGTTGAAGGCCAAGGCGCGCGCCGCCGGCCTGTGGAACCTGTTCCTGCCCGAGCCCGAACACGGGGCGGGCCTGACGAACCTGGAATACGCGCCGCTGGCCGAGATCATGGGCCGGCGCTACTGGGCGAGCGAGATCTTCAACTGCGGGGCGCCGGACACCGGCAATACCGAGGTGCTGGCGCGCTACGGCACGCCCGAACAGCAGCAGCGCTGGCTCGGCCCCTTGCTGGCCGGCGAGATCCGCTCGGCCTTCGCGATGACCGAGCCGGACGTTGCGTCGTCGGACGCGACGAACATCGAATGCAGCATCGTGCGCGACGGTGATGACTACGTGATCAACGGCCGCAAGTGGTACATCACCGGCGCCGCGAACGAGCGCTGCAAGCTGCTGATCGTGATGGGCAAGACATCGCCCGACCACCCGCAGCGCCACCGCCAGCAGTCGATGATCCTGGTACCGATGGACACGCCGGGCATCACCGTCGTGCGCGACATGGCGCTGCTGGGCGTCTACGACCCGCCCTTCGGCCACCCCGAGCTGCGCTTTCAGAACGTGCGCGTGCCGGTCGAGAACATCCTGCTCGGCGAAGGCCGCGGCTTCGAGATCGCGCAGGGCCGGCTCGGCCCCGGGCGCATCCACCACTGCATGCGCGCGATCGGCATGGCCGAAGCCGCGCTCGAGCTGATGTGCAGGCGGCTCGCGTCGCGCAAGGCCTTCGGCAAGCTGCTGGCCGAACAGGGCGTTTGGCGCGAACGCATCGCCGAGTCGCGCATGCTGATCGAGCAGACGCGCTGGATGGTGCTGCACGCCGCGCACCGCATGGACACCGTGGGCAACAAGGTGGCCGCGCAGGAGATCGCGATGATCAAGGTGATCGCGCCGAACAACTGCGTCAAGGTGGTGGACTGGGCGATGCAGGCCTTCGGCGCGATGGGCCTGAGCCAGGACACGCCGCTGACCGCGTTCTACGCCTACGAGCGCCACCTGCGCATCGCCGACGGGCCCGACGAGGTGCACCGCAACGCGATCGCGAAGCAGGAGCTCGCGCGCTACCTCTGACCGTCCTTCCGCCCCGGCCGCCATCACGAAAGGCACAGCCCATGAAGACCCGCATCACCGAGCTCTTCGGCATCCAGCACCCGATCATCCAGGGCGGCATGCACTACGTCGGCTTCGCCGAGCTGGCCTCTGCGGTGTCCAACGCCGGCGGGCTGGGCATCATCACCGGGCTGACGCAGCGCACGCCCGAGCTGCTGGCCAACGAGATCCGGCGCTGCCGCGAGATGACCGACAAGCCCTTCGGCGTGAACCTGACCTTCCTGCCGACGGTCAGCGCGCCGGACTACCCGGGCTACATCCGCGCCATCGTCGACGGCGGCGTGAAGATCGTCGAGACCGCCGGCAACAACCCGCAGAAATGGCTGCCGATGCTGCACGAGGCGGGCATCAAGGTGATCCACAAGTGCACCTCGGTGCGCCATTCGCTGAAGGCGCAGGCCATCGGCTGCGATGCGGTCAGCGTCGACGGCTTCGAGTGCGGCGGCCACCCGGGCGAGGACGACGTGCCGAATTTCATCCTGCTGCCGCGCGCGGCCGAGGAACTGCGCATTCCCTTCGTCGCCTCGGGCGGCATGGCCGACGGGCGCTCGCTGGTCGCTGCGCTGGCGCTGGGCGCCGACGGCATGAACATGGGCACGCGCTTCATCGCGACGCAGGAAGCGCCGGTGCATGACAACGTGAAGCAGGCGATCGTCGCCGCCAGCGAGCTCGATACGCGGCTGGTGATGCGGCCGCTGCGCAATACCGAACGCGTGCTAAATAACGCGGCCGTGGAGCGGCTACTGGAGAAGGAACGCCGGCTCGGCGCTGCGATCGGCTTCGACGACATCCGCGAGGAAGTCGCCGGCGTCTACCCGAGCATCATGCAGCAGGGCACGATGGACCTGGGCGCCTGGTCCTGCGGCATGGTGGCCGGGCTGATCCGCGACGTGCCGACGGTGAAGGACCTGATCGACCGCATCATGGCCGAGGCGGAAACCATCATCCGCAACCGCCTGGCGGGCATGCTGGCGACCTGAGCCCGCGCCGACGCACCACGGCGCATCACGAGCGCATGCGCACTTCGGCGGTCTCGCCCAGGTTCATCGGCGCCTTGCCGGACACCAGCGCCTTGGCCATCGCGTACAGCTGCACGAGCTTGCTCGACTTCACGTCCCAGTAGTGGGCGTGCGAGATGCGCACGCACACCAGCGCCAGGTCCGGATCGTCCACGCCCTTCGGGAACCAGGCCTCGTTCATCTTGCTCCACAGGCGGCGTCGCGTGGCGGGATCGTCGTCGATCGTCGCCCGGCCGGAGACGGAGACGTAGCGGTCCTCTCCCGGGTCGGCGTAGGCCACGTTGACCTGCGGATCGTCCGACAGGTCCCGCATCGGCTCGGTCGAGCGCGACATGAAGAACCACAGCACGTCGTCCTCGTCGATGCCGCGGTTCTGCGTCGTCATCGGGCGCGAATGCAGGTGGCCGTTCGCGTGGTGCGTCGTGAACATGCCGAACCTGATGTCCTTGATCAGGTTCCACAGCGTTTCGCGGGCGTGATGTTCGCTGGGCGGGTCGGTGCGGTCGGTCATCGGGGGCTCCTGGCAGTGTGCGCCCTTGCGTCGGGCGCGATGCTGCGGCGGGGCAAGCCGCGTTCCTTCGCCGCCAGCGCAGGCTTTTCAGGGCCGCTGCCGCAGCCTCAGCACCGGGTAGCGCCCGCATTCCGGTTCCGCGTAGCGCGCGGCGGTGCGGAACAGGAAGCCGAGCACCGCCTCGGCATCGCCCTGCAGCGCCGGATGGGCCGCCTTCCACGCCTCGAACGATTCACGCAGGCCAGGCTCCTGCGCCAGCAGTCGTTCCGCCTCGTCCTCGAAGACGTAGTCGCTGAAGGCTTCCTTCTTGTCGAGCACGCTGTCGAAGAAGGCCCAGCGGAAGAAGCTGTCGATGCCGCGCGGCTCCAGCACCTCGACCACGAAGCGGTCGTGCTGGCCGCCGAGCGGGATGATCCAGTCGCCGACGGCGATGTCGGCGTCGATCGGCTCCGCGCGCAGCTCGAGGGCCTCGTGCAGGTGCCGGCCTTCGAAGGGCCTGCGGCGCTTCTCGAAGTGCACGATGCGCCAGGCGTCGGCCGCCACGCGCCGCGCCTGCGTCGCGCGCTGCAGGGCCACGCCGTGGGCCTGCAGCCGCTCGGCCACGTCATGCCAGGCCTGCGGCAGCAGGTAGGCCTGTGGCGGCACGGCGTGCGCGGTGGCCGCGTACCTGTCGTGGTAGGGGATGTCCTTCTGCCACGGGCGGCTGCGGTCGTAGCGCAGGCGCCGATAGTCGCCGAGGCGGCTCGGTTCGTAGACCGCCTCGTAGCCGCTGAAGCGGAACGGTCGGCTGTGCGCGAGGTCCAGCGCCCAGTCCAGCGCCACCGGCGCACCGGCCGAGATGGCCGCGCGGTCGGCGGCGCGTGCCGCGCGGATCGCATCGCCGTGCGCCGTCGTCCAGGTCAGCGCGCTGTCGACCAGCGCCCGCATGCTGCGGTACCTGGCCTCGAAGGGCTTCAGCATGTGCGTCTCGGGCATGAAGCCGATGGTGTGGTGCAGCGCCGCGTAGCCGGTGGAAAAACGCGGCGAGTCGAGGAAGTCGGCGATGCCGTCGTCCGGGATCTCCTTCACCGGGTTGACGTACGGGCACATCGGGAAGCCGCGCGCGGCCATGTCGGCATACAGCGCCGGCAGCATCTGCTCTCGCAGGTGGGCGCCGGTGCGGCCACCGAGCTTGTCGGGCTGCGTCGGGATCAGCGTCATCACATGCTGGTAGTCGGCACCGTTCGAGGTGTGCGTGTCCACCATCACGTCCGGGTCCCAGCGCGTGAACACGCGCGCGAAGACACGCGCGTTCAGGCTGTCGGCCTTGATGAAGTCGCGGTTCAGGTCGAGGTGGCGCGCATTGCCGCGGAAGCCGAAGGCCTCCGGGCCGACCTGGTTGACGCGGCTCGTGTCGCTGCGGTTGAGCGCACCGTCGACGTTGTAGACCGGGATGTACAGCAGCACCGTGCGGCCCAGCGCGGCGCGCTTCGTCTCGTCCAGGCACAGGTCGCGGATCAGCGCCATGTTGGCGTCGATGCCCTCGGGCTCGCCGGGATGGATGCCGTTGTTGTTGAAGAACACCGGCCGGCCGGCGGCCTTCACCGCCAGCGGATCGAACACGCCGTCGACGGAGAACACGCCGGCATGGATCGGCACGCCGGCGTCCGAATGGCCGGCCTCGTCGAAGCGCAGCCATTGCGGGAAGGCCTTTGCGAGGCGCTGGTGGAAGCCGATGCAGTCGTGCCAGGTGGTGGTCTGGTTGCCGTTGCCCTGTTCGAAAGGCGTGGCCCAGTCGGGGTGATGGAGGACGCTCATGCGGCCCATTGTGGGCCGAACGTCATTTCCGTCGCGCCGAGTCCACGATTCGAATGACATCCCGCATTTGTCGGCTTGACGGCCTGCAATCGCTCGATTAACTTTCGCCCCACTGTCCGCGAACCGACGCGGACCCCGCAGGGCCCAGGCCCGATCCCAACCGCAACGCCGAGGAGGTTCGACATGAATTGCCGCCAAACCCCCATCGACGCACGCATTGCCGGCGTGTCGCGCACATTCGTGCGCCCGTACGCAGGCCTGTCAGCGGGAATCGGCATGGCACTGCAGCCCCATTGTCCGGAAGAGGGTTCCGGCGCACCGTAAGAACGGTCGCACCCCTCGCGCCAAGGTTTCCACCGAGGCCCGGACACCGCAAGGTTCCGGGCCTCGTCCATTTCCGGCGCCCGCGGCATCGATTCATTTGCAGCATGCATTCGCCACACCGTTGCACGGTGGCGTGGCGAAGGCCGGGTGTCGCCTGTCGACATCCATTCACCCACCGTGCGATTCACGCCATTGGAATCATCATGCAATCGACGTTCTCTCTCTCGTCCCTGAAGGCCCGCTGCGCCGGCGCGGCATTCGCTGCCGTCTTCAGCCTGGCCTGCCTCAGCTTCGTGGTGCTGCTCTTCGCTTCGGCGTCGGGCGAGCTCGAGCCGGCGTTGGCCCAGGTGAAGCCGGCGGCCGCCAAGGCGGCGGCCGTGAAGGCCGCCAGCCAGGCCAAGCGTGGTTGATGGCGCCATGAGCGCCATCATCGTGCCGCCATCGTTCACCGCGATGGCGGCCCGTTCCTCTCCCCGGCCGACCGCTGCCTCTTGCGGCGGGCTGGCCGATGTCCGCGGTGCACGCGTGTTGCGCGGCGCGGGCATCGGCCAGCCCGGCGCATCAGCGGCGCATCGGCCGGCCCCTCAGCCCGCGCGCAAGCCGCCCAGCTCGAACGAGCCCATCGCGTCGGCCAGCTGCGCGGCCTGCGCCTTCAGCGCATCGGCGGCGGCGGCCGACTGCTGCACCAGCGCGGCGTTCTGCTGCGTCGCTTCGTCCAGCGTGGCCACCGCGCGATTGACGTCGGCGATGCCGGCGGACTGCTCGCGCGCCGCGGTCGACACGTCGTTGAGCATCTCGCTGACATGCCGCACCTCGCGGATGATGCCGGCCAGCGTGGCCTGCGTCTCGCGGCCGACCGCGACACCGTCGTCGACCTGCTCGTTCGAGCGCGCGATCAGGCCTTTGATCTCGCGGGCGGCATCGGCGCTGCGCCGCGCCAGCAGCCGCACTTCCTGCGCGACGACCGCGAAGCCGCGACCGGCCTCGCCGGCACGCGCGGCTTCCACCGACGCGTTGACCGCCAGCAGGTTGGTCTGGAACGCGATGCCGTCGATCACCGAGGTGATGTCGGCCACCCGCTGCGAACTCTGCGCGATGTGCTGCAGGCTGGTCGCCAGCTGCTCGATCGCCGCTTCGCCGTCGGCCGCGCGACCCACCGCGGCCGACGCCACCTGGCCCGCCTGCAGCACGGTGTCGGACGAGCGCCGCACGGTGGCCGTCAGCTGCTCCAGCGCCGCCGCCGTGCGCTGCAGGTCGGAGGCCGCCTGCTCGGTGCGCTGCGACAGGTCCTGGTTGCCGCAGGCGATCTCGCTGGACGCGATGTTGACCGACTCGGCCGTGCGCCCGGCCACGCCGGTGGCGCGGCGGATGGTGCGCAGCACGTTCAGCAGGCGTTCGCCGGCGGGCGTGCGTGCGCCGTCGGGCAGGCCGTCCAGGCACACCTTGCCCGGCGTGCGCGACAGCGCCGTGGTGATCGCATCGAGCTCGGCGCCCAGGTGCGCGGCCTGCCGCATCTGGCGCGCGATCAAGCCGCTCAGCAGCGCCTGCGATGCCAGGTACATGCCGTGCTCGGCCACCGTCAGCAGGTTGGGCTGGGTCAGGCAGAACACCGGGAAGCCGGCCGCCTGCAAGCGGTCGAACACCAGGTGATGGATCGCAAAGGACGCGGCCGTGACGGCGATCGGCAGCCAGTGCCGGTAGGCCAGCATGTAGGCCAGCGTGACGAAGACCCCGAAGTGGTACTCGGTGCGGCCGCCGGCGATCTGGATCTGCGACGCCACCTGCACCACCAGCAGCAGCGGCAGCGCGACCGAGTTGAACCAGCTGCCCCTGGACAGGCCGAAGAAGGCCCCGGCCGCCAGCATCGAGCCGAGGCCGACCGCGGCACCGAAGCCGATCTGGTCGAAGCGCCAGCCGGCCCACAGGCAGCCGGCGCAGCCTAGCGCGGCGGCAACCAGCAGGTAGAGGTCGCCGGCGCGGCGCAGGCGGGGCAGATCGTTGGGCGGCGTCAGGCGGGCGGCAGCAGTCACGAGCGGTCTTTCCGGTTGCGCCGGCGCCCGTGGAGATGGTGAAGCGGCAGGCCGCCGGCGCCTTGGACTTCGGCGCGGCGGGCGTGAACTGGAGCGCCACTGGCGCGCCAAATGGCCGGTGCTTGAGATAGCTCAAACAGCGCGGCGAAAGCCCGGGCGGCCCGGCGGGCTCAGTCAGCGCCGCCGGGGCCGATCGCCGACAGCACAACGCCCCGGCATTCACCGAAGCCGATGCGCGCGCGCCCCGCGCCTTCGCACCAGCCGCGCAGGATCACCGTGTCGCCGTCCTCGAGGAAGGCCCGCTGCTCGCCGGTGCCGGGCAGCGTGATCGGGGCGCGTCCGCCGAGGCTCAGCTCGACGATCGCACCGGCTTCGCCGGGCGTCGGGCCGGAGACGGTGCCAGTGCCGATCAGGTCGCCCGGCTCGAGGTTGCAGCCGCCGACCGTGTGCTGCGCGACCATCTGCGCCGGCGTCCAGTACTGGTGGCGGAAGCTGGTGCGCGCGATGGTGCTCGGATCGATGCCGCCTTCGCGGTGGCGTGCGGTGTCGATGCGCACGTCGAGCTGGATGTCGAGCCCGCCGTGCGCGCGCTGGCCCGGGTCGTCGAGGTAGGCCAGCGGCTGCGGGTCCCCCGCGTCGCGCACGAAGGGCACGCGGTAGGGGGCCAGCGCTTCGAGGCTCACGACCCACGGGGAGATCGTCGTGCAGAAGTTCTTGCCGAGGAAGGGACCGAGCGGCGCCATTTCCCAGAATTGGTGGTCGCGCGCCGACCAGTCGTTCAGCAGCACCAGACCGGCGATGTGCGCTTCGGCCTCGGCCAGCGGAATCGGCCGGCCGAGCGCATTGCCGCCGCCGACGAAGAAGCCCATCTCGAGCTCGAAGTCCAGCCGCGCGCAGGCCCCGTAGACCGGCGCCTCGGCGCCCGGTGGCATCGCCTGGCCCATCGGCCGATGGAAGCCGAAGCCCGGCGCGCCGACGCGCACGCTGGACGCGCGACCGTGGTAGGCGATCGGCAGCCACTGGAAGTTCGGTGTCAGCGGGTTCTGCGGCGCGATCAGCCGCCCGACGTTCAGCGCATGGTGGATCGACGTGTAGAAGTCGGTGTAGTTGCCGATGCGCGCCGGCAGCTCGTGCAGCACCGCGTCCATCGGCAGCAGGCACTCGGCGACCCGCTGCCGCACGTGCTCGGGCGCCTCGTCGCGCAGCAGCGCGAAGAGGTTGTGGCGCAGTGCGTGCCACGCGGCGGGGCCGAGCGCGAAGTAGTCGTTCAGCGCCGGCTGCGCGGCCGCAGCGCAGGCGCTGGCGGCCGGCCCGTGCAGCAGCCCGGTGGCCGACAGCGCGGCGAGGTCGAGCACGCGGTCGCCGATCGCCGCGGCGCCGCGCGCATGGCCGTCGTGCCCTTCGGCGCGCCGCACGATCGCCAGCGGCAGGTTCTGGATCGGGAAGTCGGTGGCGGCTTGGTTGGCCGATTCGACCCAGCTGCGCGCGGCCGGGTCGTGCGTGGCATTGAGCGGGATCGTCATGATCAGCGCGGCGAAGCCATCAGCACGTCGTCGAAGATCGCCACCGCGCGCGTCCAGCCGGCCGACGCGCCGCGGATCTTGTGCGGAAAGCAGCTGATGTAGAAGCCGTCGGCCGGCAGCGACTCCAGGTTGTGCAACTTCTCGAGGTGGCAGTAGCCGATGTCGCGGCCGGCCTTGTGGCCTTCCCAGATCAGCGAGGCGTCGTGGCTCTGGCCGTACTTCTTCGCGGTGTGCACGAAGGGCGCGTCCCAGCTCCAGGCATCGGTGCCGGTCAGGCGCACGCCGCGCTCCAGCAGGTACATCGTCGCCTCGTAGCCCATGCCGCAGCCGGACGACACGTAGTCTGGCTGGCCGTAGCGCGCACCGGCGCGCGTATTGACGACGACGATCTCCAGCGGCTGCAGCGCATGGCCGATGCGCTTGAGCTCCGCCTCGACATCCTCGGCGGTCACCACGTAGCCATCGCCGAAGTGGCGGAAGTCCAGCTTCACGCCGGGCTGGAAGCACCACTCCAGCGGCACCTCGTCGATGGCGATCGCCCGCTCCTTCTCGCCGAGCTTCTTGTTCATCGTCGAGTGGAAGTGGTAGGGCGCATCGAGGTGCGTGCCGTTGTGCGTCGACAGCTGCACCAGCTCCACCGCCCAGCCCTCGCCGTCCGGCAGGTCCTGCTGCTGCAGGCCGGGGAAGAAGGGCTCGATCTGCGCGAAGGTGTTGTCGTGGGTGAAGTACTGGATCTTCGGCGCGAAGGCGGGCGGGTCGGACAGCACGTCGTTCTCGAGGTAGATCGACAGGTCGACGAATTGGCGGGGCATGGGGGTCTCCTCGGCGGGTGGACGATGACTTCAGGGGTTGGCACGTTCGGTTCGCCTCACGGTCGCTGCCAGCGCAGCAGGCGGCGTTCGGCCAGCGCCAGCAGCGCATTGCTGGCGAAGCCCAGCACGCCCAGCAGCACGATGCCGGCGAAGAGCTCGCTGGCACGGAAGGCGCGGGCGGCCAGCAGGATGGCCTGGCCGAGGCCGGGCTGCGAGGCGATCATCTCGCCGACCACCGCGACGATCAGCGACACCGTCATCGACAGCCGCATGCCGGCCAGGATGTCGGGCAGCGTGGCCGGCAGCGCGACCTTGCCGATGAACGCCAGGCGGGACAGCTGCAGCGCCGCGCTCACCTCGCGCAGCCGCGGCTCGACGCTGGCGAAGCCGTGGATCGTCGCCAGCAGCACCGGCCAGGCCGCGCCGAAGGCGACGACGGCCAGCACCATGCCGCCGCTCAGGCCCCACAGCGAGATCGCCAGCGGCATCAGCGCCGAGGCCGGCAGCGGCCGCAGGAACTCCAGCGTCGGCAGCAGCCAGGTCCGCGCCGCCGACGACATGCCGATCAGCGCGCCGAGCGCGATGCCGACCAGCGAGGCCAGCAGCCAGCCGAGCAGCATGCGCTGCACCGTCATCGCGCTGAAGTTCAGCAGCTCGCCGCCGCGGTCCGGGTCGAGCCCGGCAGCCAGGCTCGCGGCGGTGGCTTCCGGCGTTGGCAGGAAGACGCGGCTGATCCAGCCGCCATGGCTCGCGAACCACCACAGCGCCAGCAGCGCGGCGAAGAGGGCGAGCGACTCGGTGGACCGGGCGACGGCGGCCGCGAGGCGGGACGGCCCGCGCTTCATGCGAGCGCCCCCATGCGCCGTGTCGCCGCATGCTGCAGCGCCAGCGCGCCGGCGTTGATCGCATAACCGACCACGCCGGTCCAGAACAGCCAGGCCAGCATCAGCGCCGGGTCGAGGCTCTGCTGCGCGATCATGATCGCGTAGCCCATGCCGTGCGGATTGGCGGCGATCTCCACCGTCACCGCGACGACCAGCGCGATCGCCACGCCGAGCCGCAGCGCGACGAACAGCCGCGGCAGCATCGCCGGGATCACGATCTGCGTCAGCCGCGACACCGGCGACAGCTGCAGCGCGGCGGCGACTTCCAGCAGCCGCGGCTCGATCTGCCGCGCCGCCGCCTGCGCCAGCACCAGCATCGGCCAGAAGGTGGCGAAGGCGATGACGCTCACTTCCATCGTCAGCCCGAAGCCGAACACCAGCATCGCCAGCGGGATCAGCGCGACCGAAGGCACCGGCCGCAGCACCTCGATCGACAGGAAGCTCGCGCGCGCCGCGCGCGGCACGAGGCCCAGCACGATGCCCAGCAGCACGCCGCCGGCGGCGCCGATCAGCAGCCCCAGCGCCGTGGCGCCGAGCGTGAACGCGGTGGCCTGCCACAGGGAGCCATCGGCCAGCGCGCGGCCGAAGGCCCGCAGCGCCGCACTGGGCGGGGCGATCGCGTCGCTCTGCGCGCCGACCTGGCGCGCGTAGAGCTCGAACGCCAGCAGAAGCACTGCCGGCACCGCCAGCGCGCGCAACACCTTCATGCGGGGTGCCCCAGGAAGCGGTACAGCTCGCGCCGCAGCCGCAGGAACTCGGGATGTTCCTTCGTCGACAGCTGGTCGCGCGGCCGCGGGATGCCGACGTCGATCACCGCGGCGAGGCTCGGCTGCTCGGGCGTCGGGTTCGAACGCAGCGCGATCACGCGGTCGCCGAGGTAGATCGCCTCCTCGAGGTCGTGGGTGACGAACAGCACCGTCAGCCCGCTGGCGCGCACCAGCCGCGACAGCTCGTCCTGCAGCCCCTCGCGCGTCATCGCATCGAGCGCGCCGAAGGGCTCGTCCATCATCATCAGCTCGGGCGATTGCGCGAGGCAGCGCGCGATCTGCACCCGCTGCTGCATGCCGCCGGACAGCTGCGCCGGAAACTTCTTCGCGTGCGCGGCCAGGTTCACCGTCGCCAGCACCTCGGCGATGCGCGCGGGCCGCTCGGCCGCCGGCACGCCCGCCGCTTCGAGCGCCAGCGCGACATTGCCCTCGACGGTGCGCCAGGGCAGCAGCGCGCGGCCGTAGTCCTGGAAGACGAAGGCCACCTCGCGCGACGGGCCCGCCACCACCTGCCCGTGGCGCCGCACCGCGCCGGCGCTGGGCGCCATGAAACCGGCGGCGGCGCGCAGCAGCGTGGTCTTGCCGCAGCCCGAGGGGCCGATGATGCAGACGAACTCGCCGCGGCCGACGGCCAGGCTCGTCGGCGACAGGATCTCGCGGCCGCCGAGGTGGATCGCGACGCCGTCGAAGTCCAGCAGCTGGTCCTGGACCCGCGTCGAGGGACCGCTGGGCACGGCGGCGAGCATCGGCTTCATCGTTCCGCGTCCGGGCGCATCACTTGAAGATCAGCTTCGACGGATCGGGCGTGGTCTTCAGCATCTCCTGGTCCTTCATCAGCCCGACCCAGTAGGCCAGCTGCTTCTCGGTGATGACCGGCCCCGGCGGCGAGATCTGCGCCTTGGCCAGCACCTCGGGCGGCAGCTTGATGTACTTGCCGATCGCGGCGCGCACCTTGTCGTTGTTCGCCGGCTTCGTGATGAAGGCCGCGGCCTCCTGCACCGCCTGCTGGAAGGCGCGCGCGCCGGCGGCGTTCTTGTCCACCCACTCGCGCCTGGCGGTGTACAGGATGGTCGGCTGGCCTTCGGGCAGGAAGGTCGAGTAGTAGGACGCGACGTAGCCGACGCCGGAATCGGTGATGCGGCTCATGAACGGGTCCGCGCTGACCACGGCGTCCAGCGTGCCGCCGCGCATCAGGTCGCCGTGCTGCGGGAAGGCGGCCTCGACGAAGTTGACCTTGCGGTAGTCGACACCCTGGGACTTCAGCCAGGCGCGGAAGGTGACGTGCAGGAAGGCGCCGAGCCCCGGCACGCCGATCTTCTTGCCGAGGCAGTCGGGCGCCGAGCGGATGCCGCTGCCGGCCCGCGCGACGAGGCCGAAGCCGGTGATCGACTTCGACGTGACGCCGCCGCCGCCCAGCACCACGTGGTCGAGCCCGCCGTCGACCGACTGCAGGAAGACGCTGGGCGTCGGCCCGCCGATCTGCAGCGAATCGGCCTGCACCGCGGCGGGGATGGTCGAGTTCAGCGGAATGAACTTCAGCTCGATATCGAGCTGGCGTTTCCTGAACAGGCCCTCCTCGGCAGCGACGAACACCGACGCGAAGTCGGTGACCGCGGTGTAGCCGAAGACGATGCGCGGTGTCGGCTGCGCGAGCACGGCGGGTGCGGCGGCCGCGGCGGCAGCCGCCGAGGCGGCGGTCAGGAGGTCTCGACGTTTCATGCGGGTCTCCGGGCGTTGGTCTTGGAAGAGGATCGGGGGGCCGGCGCCGGCAGCGCGGCCTGCAGGCCGCCGAGCACGAAGCGCATCAGCAGCGGCGCGGCGGCGGGGTCGGCCGAGCGGTTCTCGCCGTGCGACAGGCGCTCGACGCGGTCGTCGCTGATGTGGTGCAGCAGCGCGCCCAGCATGAACTGGTAGCACCATGCGACCTCGCCGCGGCTGGCGTGCGGCAAGGTGGCATGCAGCGCGTCGATGAAGGCCTCGGCCAGCGGATCGAAGATCTCGCGCATCACGCGGTCGGTGTGGCCGCGCTGGTGCAGCAGCTCGCGCGCCACCATGCGGGCGTAGAACTCGCCTTCGGTGCTGGCGCGCAGGCGCAGCACCGGCAGCAGGAAGGCATCGACGATGCGCGCGAGGCGCTCGGGCTTCGGCGCGGCCATCGCCTCGGCCAGGCCGGCGAGGCGTTCGTCGATGGTGCCGCGCCACTGGCCGAAGACGGCCTCGAACAGCTCGTGCTTCTGGCCGTGGTAGTAGCCGACCAGCGCCAGCGGCACGCCGGCTTCTTCGGCCACCTGGCGGATCGTCACCGCGTCGTAGCCGTGCTGCGCGAACAGCCGCTCGGCCGCCAGCAGGATCGCGAGCTTGCGATCCGGGCGGGCTTCTGGCGAGGTGGCGGCGGCTCGGCGCGTGGGCATGACACGAATTGAACGCTTGTACAAATGTGTTGTACACGCGTACAAACCCGCAGCGCTGCCGGCCGCGTCAGGGCATGGCGACCTCGATCAGTCGCCGATCCAGCGCGTCACGCGCTCGGCGATCTCGTCGGGCGGCAGCAGCGCATCGAGCCGCAGCACGCCGGGCTCGCCCGCCGGCGGCTCGAGCGCGTCGAACTGCGTCGCGACCAGGCCGGCCGGGAAGAAGTGTTCGGCGCGCTGCGCGACGCGCGCTTGGGCCGCTGTCCGGTCGAGGTCCAGCCACGCGAAGCGCAGGTCCGGCGACGCGGCGCGCAGCCGGTCGCGGTAGCTCGCCTTCAGCGCCGAGCAGGTCAGCACCGCGCCGCCCGGCCGCCGCGCGAGCTCCGCGCCGAGGCGGTCCAGCCAGTCGGCGCGATCGGCATCGGTCAGCGCGATGCCCTCGCGCATGCGCTGCCGGTTGGCCGCCGAATGGAACTCGTCGCCCTCGACCAACGGCAGGCCCAACCGCTGGGCGATCGCCGCGCCGACGCGCGACTTGCCGCAGCCGGAGACGCCCATCACCACCAGCGATGTCATGGCCGATGACGCTCGAAGTAAGCGTGCGCCATGCGCTCAATCTGCCTTGATGCTGTTGGCCTTCACGACGTCGCCCCAGGTCTTGAACTGGCTGCGCGTCAGGTTGCCCAGGTGCTCGGCGGTGCCGCCGCCCGGCTCGTCGCCGCGGTCGAGGATGCCCTTGACGACCGTCGGGTCCTTCAGCGACGCGTTGAGCGCGGTGTTGGCCTTCTTGACGACGTCGGCGGGCAGGTTCGGCGGGCCATAGAGGCCGATGAACGAGATGATGTTGAAGTCCTTCAGCCCGGCTTCGGCGGCGGTCGGCACGTCCGGGAAGGCCGGCACGCGCTTGTCGCTGGTGACCAGCAGCGGCCGCAGCTGGCCGGACTTGATGAAGGGCGCGATCACCGACGTGGCGTCGAACATCGCGTCGAGCCGGCCGGCGATCAGGTCGGTCATCGCCGGACTGCTGCCCTTGTACGGCACGTGGTTCATCTTCGGATTGCCCAGGCGCTCGCGCAGCAGCTCCATCGTCACGTGTGGCAGCGCGCCGATGCCGCCGGTGCCGTAGTCGATGCCGTTGCCGTTGCTGCTCTTGTTGCGCACCAGCGCAGCGAACTCGGCATAGGTCTTGATCGGCGACGTGGCCGGCACCGCCAGCACCAGCGCCGACTGCAGCATCACGCCGATCGGCGTCAGCTGCCGCGGATCGACGATGCCCAGCGTCGTGTAGACGTGCGCGGCGATGGTCATCGAGCCGTTGCCGACCAGCAGCCGGTAGCCGTCGGCCGGCGCCTTCATCACGTCGACCGCGGCGAGGTTGCCGTTCACGCCGGCCTTGTTGTCGATGATCACCGGCTGGCCGAGCGCGGTCTGCAGCGAGGCCAGCTGCACGCGCGCGGCGAAGTCGGTCTGCCCGCCCGGCGGGAAGCCCACCAGCAGCGTGACCGGCTTGCTCGGGTAGGCGGCCTGGGCCCATGCGGCCGGCGCGGACAGCGCTGCCAGGCCGAGCGCCGCGGCGCCGAACAGAGCGCGGCGGCGGGTGGTCGCGAATCGGGAAACGGTCATGGGATCTCCTGCGGGGTTCGAGCGAAGGGGGCGGCGAGCGGATGCTGCGCGGGGGGCGCCTGCGGCTGCCGGCGTTCGTCGAACTTTAGGATAGCGCTATCCTGATTGCAGTCGTGGTAAACCCGTACTTGCGGAAACCTGCTGTAGCGCCGCTTCTGAGACGCACGACAGCGCATCGGACATCGCTGTCCGAACGAGCCGCGTCACCGGCGCGTCATACTGCACGCTAGCGATGCCCCCACCCAGCCCACCGAGCCCTGCCCGCTCCCGCGCCACCGGCCGCGTCACGCTGGCCGACGTCGCCGCGCTCGCCGGCGTCAGCCCGATCACCGTGTCGCGCGCCTTGCGCGGCGAACGCGCCGTCGATCCCGCGCTGGTCGACCGGGTGAAGGCCGCCGCGCAGCGCCTGGGCTACGTGCCCGACCCCGCAGCCCGCGCGCTGGCCTCGCGCCACGGCACGCACGTCGCGCTGCTGGTGCCGATGCTGTCGAACGCGCTCTTCGTCGACGTGATGGAAGGCGTGCAGCGCACGCTGCGGCCGGCGGGCTACCAGACGCTGATCGGCGTCACCCACTACGACCCGGCCGAGGAGGAACAGCTGCTGCGTGAACAGCTGCAGCACCGGCCCGCCGGGCTGCTGGTGACCGGCGTCGACCGCAACGAAGCGACGCGCGCGCTGATCCGCGGCAGCGGCGTGCCCTGCGTGCACCTGATGGAGACCGTCGACGCGCCGGACGTCTACAGCGTCGGCTTCTCGCAGTCCGACGCGGCGGCCGCGCTGACGCGCCACCTGCTCGAGCGCGGCCGCCGCCGCATCGCCTTCGCCGCCGCGCAGCTGGACCCGCGCACGATGCAGCGCCTGGAAGGCTGGCGGCGCACGATGCGCGACGCGGGCCTGTACACGCCGACGCTCGAATGGTTGAACCCCGCGCCGTCGTCGATCGCGCTCGGCGGCACGATGTTCGAGCAGATCGCGGCGCAGACACCGCCGATCGAGGCGATCTTCTTCAACAACGACGACCTCGCGCACGGCGCGCTGCTCACCGCCCTGAAGCTGGGCATCCCGGTGCCGCAACGCATCGCCATCGCCGGCTTCAACGACCTGACCGGCAGCGACCAGATGCTGCCGCCGCTGACCACCGTGCGCACGCCGCGCGCGCAGATCGGCATCGAGGCCGCGCGCATGCTGCTCGCGCTGATGCGCGGCGACGCGGTGCCCTCGCCCTGCGTCGACCTGGGCTACGAGCTGGTGGTGCGGCAGAGCACCTGAACCGCCCGGCGGCTCATTCGGTGATCGTCTGCAGCGCGCGCGCCGGGATGCGCAGCGCACGCTGCTGCGGGCCCACCTGCAGCAGGTAGTCCACCGCGGCATCGCCGCCGTTCATCACCACCACCGCGAGCCGGCCGTCGGCGTTCTCGAAGGCGGTCGTCAGCAGCGTGCTGCGCGTCGACGTCGCGTCGACCCGCCGTGCGTCCGGCCGCACGAACTTCGAGAAGTGGCCCAGCGCCGCGAAGCTCGGCGTGAACACCAGCTCGCCGCTGCGCCCGTCGGCATGCACCGGCGCGAAGCAGAAGTTGCCGACATGGTTCGGGCCGCCGCGCTCGTCGAGCAGGATGTTCCAGTCGGTCCAGCCGACGGCGCCGGCATTGAAGTCCTCGATGATCTGCCGCGCGTAGCGCTCGGCGTTCGCCCACGAGTGGATCTGCGCCGGATCGAAGCGCTCGACCGTCGCTTCGGTCCCCAGCAGCTGGACGTCGGGCCACGCGGCGTGCACCGCGGCCACGTTGCGGTGCATCGGCTCGCCGCCGGCCCAGGTCTCGTACCAGTGGAAGCCGAGGCCCCAGACGTACTTCGCCGCCTCGGGGTCCGAGAGGATCACGTTCGCGCGGTGCACGATCAGGTCGCGGTTGTGGTCCCAGGCGATCAGCTTCTTCGCGCCGAAGCCGGCCGCGTGCAGCGTGGGCCCCAGGTGCTGCTTGATGAAGTCGCGCTCCTGCTCGGCGCTGTAGAGCATCGACTCCCAGCGCTGCTTCGCCATCGGCTCGTTCTGCACCGTCAGGCCCCACACCGGCACGCCTTCGGCTTCGTAGGCGGCCACGGTCTTTGCGATGTAGCGCGCCCAGGTGGCTGCGTGCTCGGGCAGCAGGCGTCCGCCCTGCAGCAGGCTGCCGTTGTCCTTCATCCACGCGGGCGCACTCCAAGGGCTCAGGTAGGTGGTCAGCGCGCCGCCGGCGGCCTTGATCGCGGCGCGGATCATCGGCAGGCGATGCCGCCGGTCGGGCGCGATGTCGAAGCTTTGCAGGCTGGCATCGCCGTCGGCGACGTAGGTGTAGCTCGCCGGGCTGAAGTCCGAGCTGTGGATGGTGGTGCGCAGCAGCGTGTAGCCGATGCCGTGCTGCGGGTCGAAGTAGGCCTGCAGCAGCGCGGCCTGCTGCGCCGGTGCGAGCGTCGCGAACACCTCGGCCGACGCATCGGTGATCGCACCGCCGATGCCCAGCAGCGTCTGATGGCGGCGCGTGCGGTCGACGATCACCGCGACCTCGTTCTCGAACGGCTGGCCAGCCGGCGTCGCAGCGGGCGCATCGCTGCGCACGAAGCGGCCGGGCATGTCGCGGGCGGTGGTGTGGATCAACATCGGGCGGGAGGGGTCGGTGCGCGCCGCGGCGGGCGTCGCCTGCACCAGCAGGGCCGCGAGACCGGCGGTCAGGGCGAGCGCGACCGCGGTGACGGCACGGGAGGTCGACGGGTTCATCGGTGTCGGAACGCAGCGCCCACGCCAGCGATGAAAGCGCTTTCTAGCCAGGGATTGTGACGCCCCACGCCCGCGCCCGCGCTCCGGGCGATCCCGCATCCGCCGAAAGGCGGCTTCGCCGACGGGTCGGCGATCAGTCCGCGCCGCTGCGCCAGTGCATGCCGGCGCGGAGTTGCCGGAAGCCCGCCCGCTCGTACAGCCGCAACGCGACCGGACGGTCCTCGCGCACCGTCAACGACGCCTTGCGGCGGCCGAGCCCACGGCCCCAGGCGATCGCCTCGCGCAGCAGCGCACCACCGAGGCCGCGGCCGCGCAGGCCCTCGTCGACGCCGAGGTAGTCGACGTAGACCTCGTCCTCGGCCGGGTCGTCCTTCGCATGCAGGTAGCCGGCGATGCGCCCGTCCACCACGGCCACGAGCATGCGGCGATCCTCGGCCGCCAGCGCGGCCTCGAAATCGCTGTCCTTCAGGTAGCTCGAGCGGAACAGCGCATGGTGCAGGGCCAGCAGCGGCGGCAGGTCCGCCACCGTCGCCGCCCGCGCGAGGGCGCCACCCGCGGCGCCGTGCGCCGGTGGCCCCTCGGCGAGGTCCGCCTGCATCACGCGGTACACGCCCATCGGGCGGAAGCCGGCTTCGCGGTAGAGCTGGTTCAGCGGCTCGTCGGCTTCGGCGGGGAAGGCGTCGAAGCAGTGGATCGCCGGTGCCAGCTCGGCCTGCAGGCGCTCGACGAGCCGCCGCGCGAGCGCCGGGTCGCCGGCCTGCGCCAGCAGCGGACCGCGCAGCCACGCACGGCGCAGCGCCGGGTCCATCACGCAGCCGATCATCGCGGCCACCTCGCCGGCCACCTCGCCGGCCGCCTCTCCGGCCGCCCCGCTGGCCGCCTCGTGCACGGCCCAGAAGGCCGCTTCGTCCTGCGGCCCGGCGGCCAGGTCGGCGAGCTCCTGCGCGTGCTGCCCGACCGTGTCGCCCTGCTCCGCATGCAGGCAGCGCACGCCGCCGTCGACGCGGTTGTGCCGATGGATGAAGGGTGCCAGCGCGGACCAGTCGCTGCGGGGCAGGCGCCGGATCTCGTACCGGGGCGTCGATGGCGCGATAAGGGTGTCGTCGTTCATCGCCGATTTGTAACCGACCTGGCGCGGTCGTCGTTCGTCGCCATCGTGCGCGCCCGGACCCCGCGGCTATGCAGGTCGTCTGCCGCCGGTGGCCACTTGGCGTCGGCGGCGAGACAGTGGGGGCACCAGGAGGAACCCCATGACCGCATCCCTTCGCCGATCGCTGCTGTCCGTCGTGCTCGCCGCCGCCGGCGCGGCGCTGCTCCCGCTGGGCACCCACGCCACGACCACCGCGGCCGCGGCCGCCCCCCGCGTCGCCGGCCCGCTCGTCAACGTCGCCTGGCTCGAGCAGGCGCTCGCCGCCGGCGACGTGCTGGTGCTCGACGCGCAGCCGCAGCCGATGCACGCCGCCCGCCACATCGCGGGCGCGGTGAACGTCGACGTGTTCGCCTTCGGCGGCCGCGAGCGCACGCCGGCCGAGGTCGAGGCGCACTTCCAGTCCTGGGGTGTCGGCACCGACAAGCGCATCGTGCTGGTCGACCAGGGCGCCGCCTACCTCGCGACGCGCCTGTTCTTCGACCTCGTCTACCAGGGCTTCCCGGCCGAGCGCGTGTTCGTGCTCGACGGCGGCATGGCGAAGTGGACCGAAGCCGGCAAGCCGGTGACCAAGGAGCCGACGCCCGCGCCGGCCCGCGGCAGCTTCCGCGTGACCGCGACGCCGAGGGACGAGCTGCGCTCGCGGCTGCCGGAGTTCCTCAACGCCTCGGGCGATACCAGGCGCCACGCGCTGGTCGAGGCGCTGGAGCCGAACTACCACTTCGGCGAAGCCAAGTTCTTCAACCGCGCCGGCCACGTGCCGAACGCGATCATGATGCCCAGCGGTGACTTCTTCAACGCCGACAAGACCTTCAAGTCGCCGGAGGAGATCTCGCGCATGGCCGCTTACTTCGGCATCCAGCGCGAGCAGCAGGTGCATGCGCATTGCGGCGGCGGCGTCGCGGCGACCGTGCCCTTCTTCGCGCTGAAATACATCGCCGGTTATCCCGACGTGCGGCTGTACAAGGAATCGCAGCTGGAATGGCTGCAGGACGAACGCACCCTGCCGTTCTGGACCTACGACGCGCCGATGCTCCAGCGCGACACCGGCTGGCTGACCGGCTGGAGCAGCCGCATGCTGCGCATGTACGCCGCCACGAAGGTGAGCATCGTCGACGTGCGCGCGGCCGAGCGCTACGGCCGGGGCCACGTGCCCTTCTCGCTGAGCGTGCCGTCCGAGCACTTCCGGCGCCACCTCGGCGAGCCCGCCCAGCTGGCGAAGCTGCTCGGCCCCGCCGGCGTCGATGCGACGCACGAGGCGGTGATCGTCTCCGACGGCGGCCTCAACGAACACTCGGCACTGGCCTTCCTGGCCTTCGAGCGCCTGGGCCAGAAGGCCTCGATCCTGATGGACTCGGTCGACGAGTGGGGACTGCGCGGCGGCGAGATCACCAAGGAACCCACCGCCGTGGGCCCGAAGAAGTCGCCGCTGGACGTGTCGATCCCGCCGACCGCCTACCCCGAGCGAGCGCGCGACGGCGTGGTGCTGCGCGAGCTGCCCGCGCCGGCCAGGAACGCCTACCCGCGCGTGATGCTCGCCGCCGGCGCGCAGGCACCGGCCCAGGCGCCGGCCGGCGCGAAGCTGGTGCACCTGCCGGCGCGCGAGCTGGTGAATGCCGACGGCACGCCGAAGGCGGCCAAGGACCTGTGGTCGCTGCTCAGCAAGGCCGGCGTGCCGCGCTACGCCGAGATCGTCTGCATCGCCGACAACCCCGGCGAAGCGGCGATGGCCTACTACGTGCTGCGGCTGATGGGCTACCCGGACGTCAAGGTGCTGGTGGCTTGAGCCAGGCGGGCGCAGGCGTGCCGCGCTTCGCGACCACGAGGTGCTGCGCGCCGCCCTCGCCGACCGCCTGCTCGGCGATGTCGTAACCCAGCGCCGGCAGGTCCAGCCCGGCCAGCAGCGATTCGCCGCGGCCCAGCAGCACCGGCGAGATCGCCAGGTGCATCTGATCGACGAGGCCGGCCTGCAGGTACTGGCGGATCGTCGAGACGCCGCCGCCCAGGCGCACGTCGCGACCCGCGGCCGCGGCCCTGGCGCGCGACAGCGCCGCCTCGATGCCGTCGGTGACGAAGTGGAAGACCGTGCCGCCCTGCATCTCGATCGGCGCGCGCGCATGGTGCGTCAGCACGAACACCGGCCCGTGGTACGGCGGCTCGTCGCCCCACCAGCCCTTCCACTGCTCGTCGGGCCAGGGGCCGCGTACCGGGCCGAACATGTTTCGGCCGAGGATCCACGCGCCGATGTTCTGAAAGCCGCGCGCGGTGATGGCGTCGTCGAGGCCGGTGGCGCCGTCGTCGCGGCCGAACATCTTCGCGAAGGTGCGGGTCGCGATCATCCAGCCGTGCAGGCGTTCGCCGCCGACGCCCAGCGGCGCCTGCAGGCTCTGATCGGGGCCGGCTCCGTAGCCGTCGGCCGACAGCGTGAAGGTGTGGACGCGTACTTTGGACATTGGGGTTCCCGAGGATGAATCAGGCCAGCGTCAGCACCACGTTGCCGACCACGCGGCCGGACTCGACCAGCTCGTGCGCCTCGGCGATGCGTGACAGCGGCAGCCGCTCCGCGATGCGGTGGCTCAGCCGCCCTTCGATCAGCAGCCGCTGCAGCGTCGCCTCGGCCGCGGCGCGGTCGGCATCGGCCAGGTTGTAGACGATGAAGAAGTGCAGGTTCAGGTTGCGCGCGATCAGCGGGAAGAACGGCAGGCTGAACTCGCGCGCGCCGCTGCCGTAGACCACCAGTTGCCCACCCGGGCGCAGCAGCTCGGCATCGAGCGCGCCGTTGGCCGCGACGTCGACCTCGATCACCCGGTCGACGCCCGCGCCGTCGGTCAACGCGCGCACGCGCTCGGCGACGTTCTCGCTGCGGTAGTCGATCGCCGCATCGGCGCCGGCGTCGCGCACGATCGCCGCCTTCTGCGCGCTGCTGACCGTGGCCAGCACCTGGCGCGCGCCGAGCCGCTTCGCGAACTGCACCGCGTAATGGCCGACCGCGCCGGCGCCGCCGGCGACCAGCACCGAGCGGCCCTCCACGCCACCGAAGCCCTGCACCGCGTGCAAGGCCGTCAGCGCCGGAATGCCGAAGCAGGCGCCGGCCTCCATCGGCGTGCCTTCGGGCAGCGGCACCGCCTGGCGCGCCGGCAGCGCGATGCATTCGGCCGCCGTGCCGTCGGCGCGGCCCCAGGCGCCGTTCCACACCCACACGCGCTCGCCGATGCGCGAGGCCGGCACACCCTCGCCGACCGCGTCGATCACGCCGGCGCCGTCGCTGTGCGGCACGATGCGCGGGAACGGCAGCACGCTGCTGCGCAGGCCGGCGCGCGACTTGACGTCCGACGGGTTGACGCCCGAGCAGTGCAGGCGCACGCGCACCTCGCCGGGCCCGGGGATCGGCTCGGGCAGCTCGACGACGCGCAGCACGTCGCGCGCGGCGCCGGTTCGTTCGTAGCAGGCGGCTTGCATCGTCGCGCTCCTCGGCAGGGAGCGGTCATTCTGGACCAGGCGCCGTGCTCAGGTGCCCGGCCCGGCGTCCGACACGGCCTCGACGCGCACCGCGTCCCCTACCCGCAGCCAGCCGCCCGCGAGGATGCGCGCCGTCATGCCGCCGTGCCCGCGCATCGCGTTGTAGCCGCCGGGACCGAGCGCGGCTTCCATGCGCGAGCACGGGTCGCACGGCCCGGTGAGTTCCAGCCGCACCGCATCGCCGATGCGCAGCACCAGCGGTGCGGCGGCGGCACGCGCGAACGGCGAGCGCGCGGCCAGCAGGTTCAGGCCCGACACCACGAGGTTGCGCCGCAGCTGCAGGGGATCGATCACCGCCAGGCCGGACCACGCGGCGATCAGCGGCAGGTGCTCGGCCTGGATCAGCGTGACCTCGCGCTTGGCGCCGTCTGCCGACCGGGTCGCGCGCAGCGCGCGCCGGTCGCCGTCGAGGCCGCGGCCTGCGATCGCCTGCACCGCATCGACTTCGATGGCCGGGGCGTCGCGCGCCGGCCGCAGCACGATCGCCTCGAGCCGGCCGGCGTGCGGGAAGCGGCGGACCAGCGCGTGCAGATCGGACATGCGATCCTCAGGGTCCCTCTCGACCGCCCGTCGCGGTGGTCAGCACGAAGTCCCGGCCGATCAGCCAGACCAGGTTCGCACTGGCGCCGCGCACGCGCTCCAGGTCGCGCTCGGTGCCCGATTCCTGCCGCGTCCAGGTACGGCCGCCGTCGGTCGTCGCCATCACGCGGCCGCCGTCGCCGACGATCCAGCCGTGCATCGCATCGGCGAACCAGAGGTCGTTGCCGCCCTGCGCATCCACGGGCTGCCACGTCGTCCCACCGTCGCTGGTGCGCCGGACCATCCCATTGCGAACGTACAGCCAACCCTCGCTCGCACTGCTGAAGAAGGCGCGGACGTATGGCTCATCGAACGGCAGCTTCTGCCAGGTGGCGCCATGGTCCTGCGTGCGGTACAGCCCGCCCAAGTCCCGGGCGATTCCCGTGGCTCCATTCCGGTAGAACACCTGTTGGAAGGACCCTAGCGACGAGAGCGTTCTCCCGCCATCCTGGGTCTTCATCAAGGATGAGGAGCAGAGGCCGTACATGCAGTCGCGCATCTGGATCCACCCGTCTCGTGCGTCGACGAAGAGCAGCTTGTCGATGATGGTTTCCCGGCCGCCCGATGCCGGGGCCAGGTCGATGCGTTCCCAGGTCAAGCCCATGTCCTGCGAGCGGGCAATGCTGGGCATCGCACCGGGGACGATGGCCCAGACCGTCCCGTCGGCGGTGACCTGCTGCACGGTGAAGCGGGCGTTGTCCGCGATTCGCCGGCGTGTCCAGTGCACGCCGCCATCTTCCGTCACATCCCAATCATGATCCCATCGCACCGCGAAACCGCGTGTGCCATCCGGCATGAACCACGGTCCGAAGGCCCAACTCGACGACGTGGGCGGCAGCCGGGTCGGCGGCAGCTCGGTCCAGTTGTTCCCGCCATCGGCCGAGCTCAGCCAGCGTTCGAAGGGTTCCTCGTTCTGGGTGGTTCGCTCCTTCACGAGCAGTCGTCCCCCCGCGCTGTGCCAGACGTCGACGTCGCGCAGGCGCGGGATGACCCGCCAGGTCCGGCCGCCGTCGGTGGTCAGCACGAATCCGCGGCTGTCGCGAACGATGGCGGAGCGGCTGTCCACGGCAGGCCAATACACCACCAGGTCGGTGGCCGGCCAGTTTGCGGTTGCCTGCGACCAGGTGCGCCCACCGTCCGCCGTGCGCCACAACTGGACATATTCGTTGTGCCGCAATTCCCGGTTCCACCCTTGGCCATCCGCGCCGAGCCTGGCGACGTCCCAGGTCACGAACGGCGCCGCCATCGTCTCTGCAATCCATTGACGCCCACCGTCCCGACTCGAGTGACGGGTCCAGGGTGGCAGCGGCCCGCCGTCCTCGCCCTTCTCGCGCGTGATCACGACGAGTTCGGTGGCGTCGTCACCACCGACGGCCACCGGTTCGCAGATGCGCGGCCACTCGGCCGTCGAGTCGCATGGGATCGTCGCAGCGCTGCCCCGGCCCGTGTCGCGCAGCACAGCGATGCTGCGCCCGTCCGGGCGCCAGCCGATCATCGTGCCGGCCCGCGTGAACGCGAGCAGACCGCGCAGGCCGCTGTCGCGCCAGGAGCGACCACCGTCCTCGCTGACGAGGGCGTTCTGGCCAGCCAGCTGAGCCGCCAAGCGGCCGGCACCGCCGTGGCTCAGGTCCGTCACGCCGCTGGGCACCTGACCGACACGCTGCCATTGCCGTCCGCCGTCGTCGCTGTAGAGCACCTGGCCCGAGCGCGCGATCGCCCAGGCGTCGCGCCCCTCGCCCAGCACCACGTGCAGCAGATCGCCGTCGACCGGCGCCGGTTGCCGTGCCCAGTTCGCACCGCCGTCGCCGCTGACCCACAGCGCGCCGGCTTCGCCGACGAGGATGCCGACGTCGCCGGCCAGCACGCCCTCGGCGATCGGCCGCGGCCGCGGCTGCGGCAGCGTCCAGCACCAGCCGCTGCCGGGTGCGCTGCCGCGGCACTCGGCGCCGGCCACCGCGGCATGACGTCCGATGTACACGTCCGCCGTCGCCGCGATCGTCGCGCCGGCGCCGTTGCGCACGGTCACCCGCAGCTCGTAGACGCCGTCCGCGGACCATGCATGCGCGGGCTGCGCCACGTCGCTGCGTTCACCATCGCCGAAGGTCCACTCGTAGCGCAGGTCCGGTGCGGCCGCGAGATCCCTGACTCGCCAAGACAGGCTGGCCTGCGACGGCGCGTCGCGGGGGCCGTCGATCGTGATCTGGGCCGGCAGCGGCGTGGGGGCCGGAACCGGCGCCGGGGCCGGCGGTGGTGGCGGTGGTGGCGTCGGCGATTCACCGCCCGCTCCCCCGCCGCCGCAGGCAGCCACGAGTGCCATCGTCCACGCGGCTGCCACCAGCCGCATGCGCCTGTTCGTCATCGTTCCTCCCGAATCTTCTGGTCGCCCAGGCGGAACAATGTAGCGCTGCAGGCCGCTCACCGGCCTGCGCGGCCTGGAGCGGCGGTGCTCAGGACGGACGCCTCAGCGCTTGCCCGGCAGCACCTCCGCCAGGAACGGGAAGCTCTTCCACTTCGGCTCCGGCGGCTCGTGGCCATCGCGCGGCGCGTACACCGACAGCTCCGGCGCGGTGCTCGGGTGGATGTAGCGCGGGCAGTTCGGGAAGATGCGCCGCGCCTTCACACGCACCACCAGCTGCGCGCCGGGCATGGTCTGCAGCAGCGGGTCGTCGTCCGCGAAGGACGCGAGGCCGTTGACGCGCAGCCGGCGGGGTGATTCGAAGTCGATGAACAGCAGGCCGACGCCCGGGTTGGTCATCACGTTGCCGAGGCTGCGGAACATGCCGTTGCCGTCGTAGCTCGGGAAGGCCAGTTCGTCGTCGGCCGTGACGCGCACGAAGCCCGGCACGCCGCCCTTGTACGAGCAGTCCGGATGGCCCTGCGCGTCGGCGGTGGCCAGGAAGAACATCGGGCGGCTCTCGATGAACGCGCGGTCCTCGTCGGTGAACGCGGCGCGGCCCAGGCGCTCGTCCAGCCGGTCGGCGAGCCGGCGGGTGTCGAAGCGGTCCTGCAGATCGCGCATGCCGCCGTGGTAGGTGGGGGGTTGGTGGTCCATCGTGATCACTCCGCTGGCGTGAACGTCACCGGCCGGCTCGGCGCGGTGTTGACCTGCAGCCGGAACAGGTCCGGCCGCGCATAGTGTCCGACCACATCGAGGCTGCGGCGAGCCGTGGCAACCCGGTCCAGGTCGATGTCGGCGACCAGCAGCCCGTGCGCTTCGTGCAGCGGCCCGGCGATCAGCTTGCCGCCCGGCGCGACGATCACCGAATCGCCCGGGTTCACCCAGGCCTCGTCGTCGGCGAACAGCCCGGCCGGCATCGCCGGCGCGATGTCGCGGCCGCGGAAGGCGCAGCCGGCGCCCAGCACCCAGCAGCCGCCTTCGCGGGCGATGTGCTGCATCGTCGCGGTGCAGCGCTCGCCGCTGTCGTAGGTCGGCGCCACGTACACCTGCACGCCCTGCGCGTACATCGCGCAGCGCGCCAGCGGCATGTAGTTCTCCCAGCAGATCAGCGCGCCGACGCGGCCGGCCGGCGTGTCCACCGCCTTCAGCCCGCTGGCGTCGCCGAAGCCCCAGCACATGCGCTCGGGGTTGGTCGGCATGGTCTTGCGGTGGCGGTTCAGCAGCGTGCCGTCGGGGCCGATGGTGACCACGGTGTTGTAGAGGGTGTCGCCGCTGAACGCGGGGTCACGCTCGTTGAGGCCGCAGATGATGGTCATGCCGTGCTGGCGCGCGGCGGCCTGCAGCGGCGCCAGGTGGCCGGCGGCCAGGTTCACCGACTGGTCGAGCAGCCGCGCATGCAGGCGTTCGGCTTGCCCCAAGTCCGGCCCCGGGCGCAGCCGCCACAACCAGGCCGGGTAGCCCGGCACGAAGGCCTCGGGGAAGACGGCCAGCACGGCGCCTTCGCGGGCGGCTTCGGCGATCGCGCCGGCGGCGCGGTCGAGGGTGGCGGCGCGGTCGAGGAACACCGGGGCCTGCTGGACGATCGCGACCTTCATCTCACACCTCGCCCGCGATGACCCACTTCTCGCCGAGCACGACGCCATCGCGCAGCATCGTCAGCGTGCCGTCGAGCCGGCCGTTGCGCACGATGCCGTGCCAGCGCAGGCGGCCGTGCTTCGGGCTCATCGTCTCGGCCTCGAACACCACGTCGCCGAGGTAGACGGCGGTGGTGGTGTACGGGCCGTCGCCGTAGCCGTAGCGGTCGCAGGCCGAGGAGCGGAAGCGCCCGCCCTCGAAGGTCAGCGTGTCGGCATCGCCGCTGGTCTTGCCGCGTTCGAGCACGATGCCGTCGAAGCGGCGGCCGTCGAGCAGCGTGGTCTCGGTGTTCATCGTGTTCATCGCGGTGGTGATCGTCATGGTGGGCTCCGGTGTTCGTCGGGGGAGGGGCGGCAGGGCTTTCAGGCGCGGCTCACTTCTTCGCGGCGCGTTCGGCGGCGATGCGCAGCGAGGCATCGACTTCGCCCTTGAACGACGCCATGTCGATGGCCATGCCGTTGAGCACGGTGCTCCAGTGGCGCGAGATCGCGGCGAGCGCCACCGCCTCCTTGATCTCCTCCGGCGTGGCGCCGTACGCCTTGGCGACCTGCGTGTGGAAGTAGACGCAGTAGCCGCAGGGCACCTGGGCCGAGACGGCCAGGCCGATCAGCTGCTTCATCTTCGGGTCGATGCGGGTGTTCTCGGCCACCTGCACGCCCTTGAAGTCCAGCCACGCGCCCGGCAGGCCCTGCTCGGGGTAGGCGCGGAAGAAGCCGGGCACCAGGCCGAGCGTGGCCTGGATGTCGCGGTAGGTGTCCTCGATCGTCGGCATCGCCGCCTTGCGGGCCGCGGGTGCGGTCTGGGCCTGCACGGCGGTGCCGGCGACGCTGGTCAGGACGAGGGCGAAGAGGGCGCTGGTCAGACGGGATTGCATGGTGGGTCTCCTGGGTGGTCAACTCGGGTCGGTGGCGGGAAGTGCTCCTGATCCCTGGAGACGAACGATCCGCTCCGATCGTTGGAACCAGGATGGGAACGAGCGTGGTAAGCCCGCCGCAGGACGCCCCCCCCACCGCCGCCGGCGGTGCTCCGGCACTGCCCGCCGCCGGCGGTGCTCCGGCACTGCCCGCCGCCGGCGGTGCTGCGGCACTGCCCGCCGGCCGCGGTGATGCGCCGCTCCAGGTGCGCCTGCTCGGCGACCTGCAGCTGCGGCGCGGCGACGTGGCGCTGGCGCTGCCGGCCTCGCGCCGCACGCGCGCGCTGCTAGGCTACCTGGTGGCCACCGGCACGCCGCAGTCGCGCAGCGCACTGTGCGACCTGCTCTGGGACGGCCCCGAAGACCCGCGCGGCGCGCTGCGCTGGAGCCTGACCAAGCTGCGCCCGCTGGTCGATCACGGCCCGCTGCAGCGCCTGGTGGCCGATCGCGAACGTGTCGGCTTCGAGGCCCGGGACTGCGACATCGACACCGTGCGCATCGACGCGTTGTTCGCCGGCGGCCTCGCGGCGGCGGACCTCGCCGCGCTGGAACAGGCCGCCACGCTGCTGAAAGGCGAGTTCCTCGACGGCCTGGACCTGCCCGCCTGCTACCGCTTCCACCACTGGTGCCTGGCCGAGCGTGAACGCCACGGCCGCCAGCGCCGCGCGGTGCTGCAGGCGCTGGTCGAGCGCCTGGCGGCCACGCCGGCGCGCGCGCTGCCGCACGCTCATGCGATGGTCGCCGCCGAGCCGCTGGACGAAGCCGCGCATGCCGCGCTGGTGACGCTGCTGGCCGCCGACGGGCGCTATCCCGACGCCGAACGCCAGCACGAGTGGGCGCGTGCGCTGCTCCGGCGCGAAGGCGCGCTGGCGGCCGACGGCCCGCTGGACGAGGCCATCCGCCGCGCGCGGCAGGCCCGGCGCGACGTGGCGCCGCCGCCGGCGGAGCCCGCCGCCGCCACCGGCGCGGCGCCGGCCGCGGTCGAGGCGTGCCCCCCCACCGCCGAAGCCGCCGCGGCCGCTGCGGCGGACGCCGCCGCCGACGCCGCCGCCCCGCCGCGCGCCGCGCTGATCGGCCGCGCCGACGAGTGCCGGCTGATCGCCGAGGCGCTCGCCGACCCCCGTCCCGGCCCGCTGCTGCTGATCACCGGCGAACCCGGCCTCGGCAAGACCCGCCTGCTCGATCAGCTGGCCGATGCCGCGCTCGCCGCCGGCCGCCGCGTGATCCGTGGCCGCTGCTTCGAGGCCGAGATGGCGCGGCCCTACGGCCTGTGGCTGGACGCGCTGCGCAGCCTGCCGACGGCCGGTCTCGACGCCGCCACGGTCGAGCAGGCCGCGCCGCTGCTGGCCGGCCGCGCCGCGATCGACGGCAACCGCGAACAGCTGTTCGGGGCCGCCGCGGCGCTGGTCGCGCAGCTCGCACGGCTGAAGCCGCTGGCCCTGCTGTTCGACGACCTGCAGTGGATCGACGAAGGCTCGGCGGCGCTGCTGCACTACGTCGCGCGCTCGCTGCAGGACGAGCGCGCCGCCGCGACGCCGGTGCTGCTGGCCGCCGCCGCCCGCCCCGGCGAGCTGGAGGACAACCCGTGGTGCAAGGGCCTCGTGCAGTCGCTGGCGCGCAGCCGGGCGCTGCGCCGGCTGCCGCTGGCCCCGCTGGCCGACGCCGAGGCGCGTTTGCTGATCGAGGCCGCACCGCTGGAGGCCGGCGAGGCCCTGCAGCTGGCCGGCGGCAACCCGCTGTACCTGCTGGAGCTGGCGCGGGCGGCCCGCCGGGGTCGTGATGCCCGCGACACCGGCATCGATGCGCTGGTCGACGAACGCCTGCAGGCGCTGGACGCGCCCTCGCGCGAGCTGCTGGGCTGGGCCGCCGCGATGGGCGGCGAGCTGCGCCCCGACCTGCTGGCCGCGGCCGCCGGCCTGCCGGTGGCCGAGCTGCTGTCGCGGCTGGACCGGCTGGCGCAACGCGGCCTGCTGGCCGACAGCGGCGACGAGCGCTTCCATTTCGTGCACGACATCGTGCGCCAGCAGGTGATGCGCGGGCTGTCGCAGCCGCGCCGGCAGTCGATGCACCGCCAGTGCGCGCAGGTGCTCGCGGCCGCGGCCGAGCGCGACCCGTCGCTGCACGGCGAAGTCGTGCGCCATGCGCTGCAGGCGCGCGATGCGCTCGGCGCGGCGCGGGCCAGCATTGCCGCGGGCGAACACTGCCTGCGTGTCTTCGCCAACGGGCCTGCCGGCACGGTCGCCGAACGCGGTCTCGCCTGCATCGACGAGCTGCTGCCGGGGCCGGAGCGCGTCGAGCTCGAGATCGCGCTGCTGCGCCTGCGCGTGGCCGCCGCGGCCGGTCCGGGCGGGCGCCGGCTGCCCGCGCTGGCGGCGCGCATCGAATCGGCCATCGCCGCGGCCGAGGCCCTCGGGCTGCATGCCCAGGCGGCCGCCGGCTGGGAGATCCTGGCCTTCTGGCGCCAGCAGGCCAGCGACCCGGCGCATGCGCAGCAGGCCAGCCTCGCCGCGCAGCAGCGCGCCCGCCGCGCCGATGCCGAGACCCGGTGCCGCCAGCTCGCCAACAGCGGCCGCTGCCTGCTCGACATCGAGGCCGACCCGGTGCGCGGCCGCGCGCTGCTGGCCGAAGCCGGCCAGCTGGCCGACGAGCTCGACCTGACGCTGATGGAGCTGCACTGGGGCCGCGGGCTGGAGCACCGCGCGCAGGGGGCGCTGGATGACGCGCGCTCGTCGCTGGAGCGCGCGGTCGAGCTGGCGCGGCTGACCGGCATCCACTGGCGCGAAGTCGAGTGCCTGGTGTGGCTGGCGACGATCGAGCTCGAGTCCGGCGCGCAGGACGCCGTGCTGGCCCGCGTCGGGCAGATCATCGCCGCCGCCGCGCGCATGGGCGAAACCGACGCACCGTTCGCGCAGGCGCTGGCCGCGCTGGCACGGCTGCAGCGCGGCGACGCCGCGGCCGCGCCGTCGCTGGACGATGCGCTGTGCGCGCTGCGCACGCTCGACGACAAGGCCCACCTGGCCTATGCGCTGAATGAAGCGGCCCTGCTCGACCTGGCCGGCGGCCGCCGCGAACAGGCCGCCGCCCGGGCCGCGGAAGCGCTGGCCGCCGCGCAGGCGGTGCGCCGGCCGACCGAGGTGGCCGTCGCGCTCGCCACGCTGGCGGCCGCCAGCGGCGACGCGGCACAGGCTGCCGCGTGGCGCGCGCAGCTGCCGCAGGACGAGGCCCCGACCGCCCGTGCCGCCGCCGCGCTCGACCGTGCACGGGCCGCGGCCGCTTCCGCTTCGACCGCCGTCGCCGCACCGCCGGCGCGCACCACCCGCAGGAGACCACCATGCCCCGAATCGTCGTCGAACGCAGCTTCGACACCCCCCAGTCCGACGAGGACATGAGGCGCGTCGCCGACCAGGAGCGCCCGTGCCTGGCCGCCTACCAGGCGACCTGGAAGCGCAGCCTGCTGTCCAGCGACCGCAAGCGCATGGTCTGCGAGTACGAGGCCGCGGATGCCGAGACGATGCGCCGCATCCAGCGCGAGGCCGGTGCGCAATTCGACCGCGTGTGGATCGGCGAGGTCATCGAGTGACCCGCGCGGCCGGATGCGCCTGAAACACTTGCGACAATCCGCCGCGTGCCGTTGAAGCGGCGCTGAAACCCGCCGTCGAAAGCATCGACGGCTTCGACGGGGCGCCCCGGCACGTGAGCTTTCCACCGCAACTGGGTTCGCTGTTCATCGAGGGGCACCACCGCCTGCGGCGGCTGGGCCTGGTGCTGTTCGCCGCCGCGCTGCTGCTGCTGGGCGCGGCCGCCGCCCATGCCGGCATCGCCGACGAGATCGAACGCGCCGTCTCGCACGACCCGCGCGCCACGGCCACCGAGGCGCAGGCCGCGCTCGCCGCCGCGCGTGCGAAGCAGGACCAGCGCGCGACGCTGCTGGCGCTGCGCCGGCTGGTGAAGGTGCGCGCCGACATTGACGAGACCACCGGCACGCGCGCGCTCATCAACGAGGCGCTGGCGCTGGCCGAGCAGCTGCAGGACAACGACGCGCATTCCGAGCTGCTGCTGGGCGACGCGATGATCTCGCACGTGCTCGGCGAAGGCGCGAACACCGACACGCGCTTCGCGCGCGCGGTGACGATGGCCGAGCAGCGGCAGCAGCCCTTCCACCTCGCACGCGCGCTGATCCAGCATGCGCGCTGGTACGAGGCGCAGGGCCGCAGCAGCGACGCGATGGCCCACCTGAACCGCGCCTACTCGATCGCCCAGGCGCAGGGCGACCGCTACGCGATGTCGCGCGCGCTCAACGGTGTCGCCGGCGTGCTGAGCCACGTCGACCGCCTGTCGCCGAGCAAGGCCAACGAGGCGATCGGGCGCTACCGCGCCGCGCTGGAGCTGATCGACCCCGAGGTCTACCGCACCTACGCCGTGCGCATGTGGCACAACCTGGCCGGGGTGCTGATGGGCCAGGGCGGCCCCGCCGAGGTGGACGAGGCGCGCAGCCTCGTCGAGCGCGCGCTGGCGATGGCCGAGCGGCTGGACTACGGCGACATCCAGAACTTCCTGCTGGCGCTGCTGGTCGAGGCCGAGCTGAAGGCCGGCCGCCCCGACGCCGCACTGGCCGCGCTGGCCCGCGCCAGCCAGCCGCGCACCGGCGCGGCGCTGCCGGCACCCTTGCCAGCGTCCTTGCGTTTCCGGCTGGCGGTGGCGCGCGCCGATGCGCTGTCGCGCCAGGGCCAGCGCGCCGCGAGCGCCGAGGCGCTGGACGCGGCCCGCAAGATCCTGGCCGCGCTGAGCTCGCCGCGCTGGGCCGCGCGCTACCACGAGATCGACGCGGCCGTCGCCGCGCGCCATGGCGACTACGAGAGCGCCTTCCGCGCGCTGGGCCGGCTGCGCGAGGCCGAGAAGGCGATGATCACCGCCAGCAACAACGCCGCGGTGACCGAGCTGCGCACGCGCTTCGACCTCGAGCGCAAGGAGTACGAGAACTCGCTGCTGCGCGCGCGCGAGGCCGAATCGGAAGCGCGCCGCGGGCTGCTGATCGCGCTGCTCGCCGCGAGCGTGCTGCTGTTCGGCGGCCTCGCGCTGTGGTGGCGCCAGCGCCTGAAGCGCCGGCTGCGCGCGGCCAACGCGCTGAAGGCCGCGGTGGTCGACCACGCGATGGAAGCCATCGTCACCGCCGATGCGAACGGCCGCATCGTCGAATTCAACCCGGCGGCCGAAGCGATGTTCGGCCAGCCCCGCGCGCATGTCGTCGGCCAGTCCGGCGAGCTGCTGCTGCCCGAAGGCGACCGGCCGCGCGGCCGCGCGCTGCTGGCGCAGCTGCAGCACGGCGGCGACGCCGCCGAGGCGCTGTACGGGCGGCGCTGGCCGCTGCGCGGGCGGCGCGCCGACGGCAGCGAGTTCCCGGTCGAGGCGGTGCTGTGGCGCGCGGAGGTCGACGGTGTCGTGCACTACACCGCCAGCGTGCGCGACGTCACCGAGCAGCACCGCAGCGCCGAGACCATCGAGCGCCAGCGCAACGAGCTGCGCCAGAGCGAGAAGCTGACGACGATGGGCAGCCTGCTGGCCGGCGTCGCGCACGAGCTGAACAACCCGCTGGCGGTGGTGATGGGGCGCGCGTCGCTGCTGGAGGAGATGTGCGCGCAGCTGCCGCAGGGCGGCCCGCTGCAGGTCGAGGCCCAGCGCGTGCGCGAGGCCGCGCTGCGCTGCAGCCGCATCGTGCGCACCTTCCTGAACATGGCGCGCCAGCGCAGCGCCCCGCGCGGCGAGGTGCAGCTCAACGACGTGGTGCAGGGCGCCGCCGAGATGCTGGGCTATGTGCTGCGCACGCATGCGATCCGCGTCGAGCTGACGCTGGCGCCGGACCTGCCCGCGGTGTGGGGCGACGGCGACCAGCTCGGCCAGGTGGTGCTGAACCTGTTCGTCAATGCGCAGCAGGCGATGTCCGGCAGCGCCGACGGCGCACGCCGGCTGCGCATCGAGACCGGCCACGACGCTGGGTCGGGCGAGGCCGGCCGCCGCATCTGGCTGCGCGTCGCCGACACCGGCCCCGGCGTGCCCCCCGAGGTGGCCGAGCGCATCTTCATGCCCTTCTTCACCACCAAGGGCGAAGGCATGGGCACCGGCATGGGCCTGGCGGTGTCGCGCGCGATCGCGCACGAGCACGGCGGCGACCTCGAGCTGGAGCCGAGCGCGCAAGGCGCGTCCTTCCTGTTCTGGCTGCCGCTCGAGGCGACGATCCCGCCGCGCACGGCCGCGCCGCTGCCGCAGCCCGCGGCCGAAGCGCCCGACGGCGCGCGCGTGCTGGTGGTCGACGACGAGCCCGAGCTCGCCGACGTGATGCGCGCGATGCTCGAATCCGCCGGCTTCGACGTCACCACCGCCGAGTCCGGCGAAGTGGCGATCGAGATGCTGCAGCTCGGCCGCTTCGACGCCATCGTCAGCGACCTGCGCATGCCCGACACCGACGGCGCCGCGCTGTGGCGCGCGGTGAAGGCGCACCAGCCCGCGCTGGCCGAGCGCATGCTGTTCGTCACCGGCGACACGCTGAGCCTGGACGCCAGCCGCCTGCTCGCCGAGACCGGCTGCCAGGCGCTGGAGAAGCCGTTTTCGGGGGCGGAGCTGGTGGCGAAGGTGCGGGCGCTGCTGGGGCGCTGGACCCGTCAGGAAGCGGACGAGTTCGAACGCGCTACAGCCCCATTCAGGCAGATCGATCCGGAGCTGTGGAAGTAGACGACGCGCCTCAGCGATCGAGCAGGCGCCGCGCGGCAACCACGCCGCGCCGTTTCGACACGCGGATCTCGTCGTAACCGATCGACTGAGCGGCCGTCGGTGACGCCGCGACGACCCAGTGCTCATGCTCGCGGTCGAGCACCTGCACGGTCGCATCGCCCTGCAGCGTTCTGCGGCTCAGCACGAACGCCCGCGCCAGGCAGGCGGCACCCACCGCGGTGGCTGCGTCCGGCGCGCAGCCTGCCGGCAGCTCGGTCAGCGAAACCCTGAGTGCCGACGCGTCGGCCGGTACGCGATGAGGTCGCCGATCCGCGTCGGACGAGCAGACCACACGGCCGCCATGGCCGACGAGTCCGCAGCCGGTCGTCGACGTGCGCTCGTATCGCTCATGCACGGAGCGCAACTGCTCACCCTCGAACTCGATGCGCACGTTATCGTCGTAGCGCGAGCGCGACCCAACCGGCAGGCCGAGCGCGACGCCGGACATCGTCGAGCGCACGGGCGACCCGGCCAGGCCCGCATGCTGGAAGCTGTAGAACCAGGTCTCGTTGCCACCCTGCTGCTCGCGCCGCGCCGGCGGACCGAGGCTGCGCTCCACATCCGCCTTGCTCTCGAGATTGATGTCGATCTGCTCGTAATCAGCCGAGGACACCATCAGCCCGACACAGCCCGGCAGCAGCCCGATGAGCGCCAGCCAGCCCGCCCGCGCGAGGCCGCTCGGCTTCACGCGAACACCACCTCGATCCCGTCGATCGCCACGCCGTGCAGCGCGGTCGACCAGCGCTCGCCCGGCGCGATCGGCAGCGCACGGGTCAGCGTGCCGGTGGTGACCATCTCCCCGGCTTCGAGCGGCGGCTGCGCCGGGTCGGCTGCGAGCACCTCGACCAGGTGGCGCAGCGCGAAGAGCGGACCGTCGAGCACGTTGGCCGCATGGCCGTGGTCGGCCGGCTGGCCGTTGCGCAGCAGGTCGATCTGGAACGACGACAGGCTCGCCAGCCAGCCTGCCCGATCGGCGTCGATCACCGAGCGGCGCGGCCCCAGCAGCAGCGCGCCGTGCAGGCCGAAGGCGGCCACCGTGTCCGCCGCGGCGAATTTCCACGCCGGAAAGATCGACTGCACGATCTCGAAGCCGTGCGCGATCCAGTCGATGCAGCCGAGCACGGCCGCAGCGTCCATGCCCGGTTCCGGCGCGCGGGCCAGGCCGAAGACGATCTCCGGCTCGATGCGCGGCTCGGCCAGGCCCTCCAGTGCGAAGCGGCCACCGAGCGTGGCGAGCTCGTGCACGGTGGACGCGTACATCGTGCCCCAGATCGGCGCGTAAACGCCGTACTCGTCCCAGATCGTGCGGTTGGTGAAGCCGATCTTGCGGCCGACCGGCAGTTCGCCGCGCGCGAGGCGGGTGGCGCGCACCTGTGCCGCGGCGTCGTAGGCGGTGGCGAGGTCCAGGCCGTCGCCGCGCGACGAGAACGGCGCGATCTGGCGCTCGCCGTCGCGGGCGGCGAGCGCTTCGGCGGCGATCGCCGCGGCGGACGGTCGGGTCATGGGGTGGAGCCGGTGGACGCCATCGGCGCCGGAATCGACGGCCCCGGCCACAGCACCCGATCCTCACGGATCTCGTTGAAGAACCAGTCGTGGAAACCACGTGCCAGCATCCATTCGATGCGGTCGCCGCGCCAGAAGATCCTGCGCCGCTCGACGTCCTGCGCGCCGACCGTGGCCAGGAAGTCGCGGGCGCGCTGCAGGTCGGCGCGGCACACCGGCAGCGCGCGCAGGCGGCGGAACCAGGCACTGAGCTGCGGATACGCGTCGGCGCTCCATTCGGCGTCCATCGCGCGTGCGCTGGCCAGGTGCGGGAACAGCGCGAAGTCGGCGATCGACGGCGCGTCGCCGCTGACGAAGTCGCGCGCGGCAAGGTCGCGCTCCAGCGCGTCGTACACCGGCTTCAGGTCCGCGCAGGCGGCTTCCTGCAACCCGGCCGGCATCGCGTCGTCGCGCTCGGCCCACTTCCAGTACGAGACGTTGATCAGGATCGGGTCGATGAAGCTGTCGGCCGTGCGCTCCCAGGCGCGGGCATGCACGCGCGCCGCGGGCGACGCCGGCAGCACCGGGTTCGCCGGGTAGCGGTGGTCGAGGTAGGCGACGATGTCCGACGAGTTGACCACCACCACGCCGTCGTCGACCAGCGTCGGCACCTCGATGCGGCCGTTGACCGCCTGCAGCGCGGCGTGGTTGGTCTTCAGCAAGCCATCGAGGGCCTCGAAGGCCAGGCCCTTGTGCTCCAGCACCAGGCGCACCTTGCGCGCGAACGGGCTGAAGGCGCTGTCGTAGAGCGTGATCATCGGCGGTTCTCCCGGGTTCGTTGTTCAGTCGCGCCGCTCGAATGCCAGCTTCACGCCCAGCCCCAGCAGCACCGCGCCGCTCGTGCGGTACAGCCCGGTGAGCACGCGCGGCCGCGCGCGCAGCCAGCCGGACAAGAGGCCCGCCGCCAGGCCCACCGGGCCCTTGACCAGGAAGGTCAGCGCCGCGAAGGCGAGGCCGAGCGCGAAGACGGTGGCGGTGGGGTGCGCCGCGCCGGGCGCGACGAACTGCGGCAGGAAGGCGAAGTAGAAGACGGCGATCTTCGGGTTCGAGACGTTCGACAGCGCACCGTCGGCGAACAGCCGCAGCAGCGAGCGCGGCGCGCCGGCCGCGGCCACCAGCTCGTGCCCGCGGCTGCGCAGCAATTGCACGCCGAGCCAGACCAGGTAGGCCGCGCCGATCAGCTTCAGCGCGATGAACAGCCATTCGGACGTGCGCAGGATCGCGCCGAGGCCGAGCGTCGCGAGCACCGTGTGGCCGACCAGGCCGACGCTGACGCCGGCCGCCGTGGCGACGCCGGCGCCCGGCCCCTGCGCGACCGAGCGCGACATCACGAGGATCATGTCCTGGCCTGGCGTGACGATCAGGACCAGCGACGCGACGATGAAGAGCAGCCAGGTGGCTTCGAGCATGGGCGGCCTCGGCGAGCGGACAAGGCCCGCCAGCATAGCCGCAGCCGCGCGCGTTGGCCCGCGCTTCAGACCCTCGCCGCGACCTGGATCAGCGTGAAGGTGGTGCCCCAGGCATCGGGTCGGGCGATCTCGTCCTCGGCGCGCGCGATCAGCGCGTCGAGCTCGGCCGCCGGCAGCAGCGCCTGCAGCCGCGGCTTCAGCGCGGTCGCGAACTGCACCGGCAGCCGCAGGTACGGATGCCCCGGCTCCAGCGCGAGCACCTGCGCGCGCACGCGCGGCTGCAGGCCGATCGAGCGCAGCCATGTCGGCAGCGCACGGCCGGCATTGAAGTCGCCGCCGGAGGCGCGGAAGCCCTGCTCGATCAGCGCGATCAGCGCCATCGCCGCCGGCGCGTCCGGATGCACGCGCCACGACGCCAGGTCGGGGTCTTCCAGCACCAGCCAGCCGCCCGGCCGCAGCCAGCGGCGGAAGGCCGCCAGCTGCGCCTCGGCGCGGCCGAGCGGCGCGATCTGGAAGCGTGCGTGCACGAGGTCGAACGACGCTTCGGGCAGCGCGCTGGCGAAGAGGTCGTCGCGCGCCAGCGTCACGTTGGCCAGGGCCTCGTCCTGCACGAATTGGCGCGCGCCGGCGAGCATCTTGTCGTCGACATCGGTGCCCAGCACCTGGCCCTCGGCACCGACCCATTCGCTCAGCACGCGCAGCCAGCCCATCACGCCGCAGCCGACCTCGAGTGCCTTCGCCCCCGCGGGCGCGGGCAGCTCGGCCAGCAGGCTGCGGCCGGCGGGCTCCCAGACGCGCGACTGCAGCTGCAGCCGCTGCAGCTCGGACGCCTGGCCGGCGAGCAGGTAACCGGACTCGGAAGAACTCATGGCCTCTCCTTCAGGGAACGCTGCATTCTGGGGTGCCGCCGCTCAGGCGGGCATCGGGTCCTCCGCCAGCCGGAAGCCGGCGACGTAGACGCGGGTCGTGCGGTGGATGCCATGCCGGCGCTTGCAGCGGGCCAGGTCGCGGAAGCGCGCGAAGCTGCCGCCGCGCGCGACGCGGTAGCGGCCGTTGATCTGCACCAGGTGGTCGTCGACGAACTGGCCGCCGGGATAAGGCGCATAGTCAGTGGCCACCAGCTCCTCGACGTTGCCGGACAGGTCCTGCGCACCGCAGCGTGCGGCGCCGCGCGGGAACATGCCAACCGGCGAGGTGCTCAGCAATCCGCATTCGACGGTATTGCAGCGGTCCGGATCGAAATGGTCGCCCCACGGGTACTCGCGCTGCGCCGGGCCGCCGGCGGCGAGCTCCCACTCGGCTTCGCTCGGCAGCCGGAAGCGCCGGCCGGTGGCGCCGGACAGCCACGCGCAATAGGCCTCGGCGCTGGCGGCGTCGACCGAGTGCACCGGGTGGTTCGCGCGTTCCAGCGGGTAGCGGCCGAGCTCCCAGCTGGTGGGCAGCACCGGGTGGCCGGTGGCCAGCAGGAAGGCGCGGTACTCGTGGTTGGTGACGGGATAGCGGCCGATGCGGAAGGCGGCGATGTGCGCCCGGTAGGCGGGGCACTCCTTGGCGATCCAGGCGCGGTCGAGCCCGAGTCCGGCCAGCGAGGCCATCACCGCGTCGACCCGCTCCGGCGCAAGGCCCAGCGTGAACTCGCCGCCGGCGACGTCCACCATCGGCGGCGCCAGCGGCTTCAGGCGCGGATCACCCGCCAGCGCCAGCAGCTGGCCGGCGAGCCAGCGCTCGGCGATCGGCGCATCGGCATCGGCCAGGCGCTCCAGCCAGTCGGCCTCGTCGCCGCGCAGCAGGCGCCGCATCAGCGCCGGCTGCGGCGTCGAGAGACGCGACGGCACGTGGTAGGCCGGCAGGCCGAGCAGTTCACTTTCACTCAAGGTGAGCGGCAGTTCGGCCGGCAGGGTCGGCCAGAAGAAGTGGCCGTGGCCGGTTGACGAGGTCGGCGCGGGAAGGTCGGTGGGCGCGGGCATGGCAACGGTCATGGGGGCACTCCTGGGCTATACCTGGGCATACCGCAACAGCGATTCGACGAAGAGCGCCGCTTCGAACAGCCGCGCATCGTGGCCGCCGGGCGCGGCCAGCATCACGCCCACCGGGGCCTCCTCGCGGGCCTGGCAGGGCAGCGAGATCGCGCAGCCGCCGACCAGCGTGATCGCGACCGTGTTGCGCAGCAAGCGCTGGTTGATGCGCTGCGCCTCGGGGCCGTCGCCGTCGGCCTCGGCGATCGTCGGCGCGGTGATCGGCACCGTCGGCGCCAGCAGCACGTCGACGCCGCGCAGCTCGCGCGCGAAGCGGCGCACGATCGCCGCGCGCTGGCGCTTCAGCTGCGCGAGGCGCTGGTCGTCGGTGCGTGCGCCCAGCAGGATGCGCTGGCGCACCAGCGCATCGACGCAGTGGATCGCACCGCCGGCGGCCCCGTGCGCGCGCCAGGCCTCGGCCGCGGTGATGCCGCCGTCGGCGCACAGCGCGGCCAGCTCGCCGAAGACCGGCAGCGGCAGGCGCTGCACCGACGCGCCGGCGCGGCCGAGCAACATCAGCACACGCTCGAAGGCCGCGGCCACCGGCGCCGCGAGCTGCTCGGTGAACAGGCTCTCGGCCACCGCGAAGCGGAACGTGCGCGGCGCGCGGTCGCGCCGGATGCGCAACGGCCGGCCGGCGACCACGCCGTCGACGCGCCAGCAGTCGTCGACGCAATGCGCGAGGCTGCCGATGGTGTCGCTGGCCGGGGACAGCGGAAACAGGCCGGCGCTCGGCACGCGGCCCAGCGACGGGCGGAAGCCGACCAGCCCGCACAGCGCGGCCGGCACCCGCAGCGAGCCGCCGGTGTCGGTGCCGAGCGCGACGTGCGCCATGCGGTCGCTGACCGACACCGCGCCGCCGGAGGTCGAACCGCCCGGGATGCGCGCTTCGGCACGACGCCAGGGGTTGCGCGGCGGCTGCCAGGCCGGGTGCGTGCCGGTGACCGAATACGCGAACTCGGACATCGACGTGCGGCCGACGAGGATCGCGCCGGCGCTGCGCAGGCGTTCGACGGCCACCGCGTCGCGCGTGGCCGGCGCCGCGGCGGCTCGCGTCGGCGAACCGGCGCGCGTGACCTGCCCGGCGATGTCGAAGTTGTCCTTCACGCTGACGATCACGCGGTCGAGCGGCGTGCGCAGCGTGCGCCCCCCGCCCTGCTGCAGCTGTGCGGCCCGGGTGCGCGCGGCGTCGGCATCGTGCTGCACGAAGACCCGCGCGCCTTCGCCCCGCGGCTCGGCGGTGTTGGCCAGCGCGATGTCCACCGCGTCGCCCGCGCGCAGCCAGCCGCCGCCGAGCGCCGCGTGGTATTCGGCGATCGGCCCCAGCGGGTCGAGCGTGGGACCCCGCATCACGCCAGCGTCTCCGCGGGCCGAGGCATCGGCACCGTGCGCGGCGCCGGGATGCGGTGCGTCGCGCCGTCGTACGAGCTGGCGATGAACCCCTCGCCCTCCGGATCGGCGACGATGCTCGAGATCCCGAAGGTCGACGGCCGCAGCGTCGGCAGCCATCGGTCCTCGATGCGGTCGTAGAGCGCCACCAGGCCGCGGTAGCCGGCGGTGGCGAGGGTGCGGCCGGAGGTCGACACCGCGATGCAGCGGATCGAATGCCGGTGCGGCGTGTTCAGGCAGCGCTGCTGCAGGTCGCGCCGCCACAGCCGCAGCTTGAAGTCGCGGCCGACGCTGGCGAAGCCGTCGGCGGTGGCGACGCAGCCGTTCGCGATGGCGCTGTGGCCGGCCGGCACGCGCTGCTGCAGGCGGCCGTCGGCCGCGTCGCTCAGGGCGACCGCGCCGTCGGCGCAGCAGGAGAAGACACGACCGTGCGCCACGGCGACCCCCTTGATGGCGTTCTCGTGCGTGCGGACGTTGTCGATCAGTACCAGCATGCCTTCCCGCTGCGCGAAGTACAGCAGCTCGCCGGTGTAGGTGCCGACGACCAGCCGCGCTTCGCCGTCCTGCCGGTAGGCGGCCGCGCAGTTCAGCGGCGACGCGTGGCGGTGCAGCGGCCGTGCGCTGCGCGCGTCGAACAGCATGCCGGTCTGGCCGCCGGCATACAGCGTGTCGAAGCCCGGAACGAGGAAGTTGCACAGGCTGCCGAGATCGGCGACCGCGATGCCGTCGCGGCGCAGCACGCCGGCATCGCCGATGTCCCAGATGCTGCCGGCCGCGGCGCAGACCGCATTGAGGCTGCGGTCGCGGCGGATCGGGTCGAGCTGCCACTGGCCCGAGACCAGGTCGACGCTGGCGTAGGTCGAGCCGAAGGTGCCGAAGACCGCCTCGTGCTCGCCGGCCAGCGCGCAGCTGCGCGGCCAGACGATGCCGGGAATACAGATGCGCGCGACTTCGGCCAGGCGCTGGCCGTGCTCGATCTGCCAGACCGAGAAGCTGCCGTCGTAGCTCAGGCACAGCACCCGCTGGCGTTCGGCATCGGCCTTCAGGAACTTGATGCCGGCGGCGTGCGCGCACTGGCGTTGCAGCACGCCCTTCTCGCCGACGAGGTAGATCGTGCCGGTGTCGTCGCCGCAGACGAGGCGCCCATCGCCCATCACCGCCAGCGCATCGCTCTGCGCGCCGCCGAGCTGCACACGCTCGATCTCGACCGCGCTGTCGGGGCACCAGCGGCGCACGGTGCCGTCGTCGCTGCTGGAGACGAGCGATCGGCCTGCGTCGTCCCACGCCAGGGCCAGCACGTCGCCGTGGTGGCCGAGCATCATCGCCAGCGGCTGGCCGGTCATCGCGTCCCAGGTGCGCACGGTGTGGTCGTGCGACGAGGTGGCGATCCGCTTGCCATCGGGCGAGAACACGGCGGTGTCGACGTCGTCGGCATGGCCGCTCATCACGGCCGTCAGCTGCATCGCCGGCACCGACCAGATGCGCGCGGTGTGGTCGCTGCTGGCGCTGACCAGGCGCTGGCCGTCGGGCGAGAAGGCGACGCTGTTGACGAGGTGGTCGTGCAGGCCCATCGCGACGGCCTGGCGCGTCGCGCGGTCCCACAGGATCACGCGGTTGTCGTAGCCGGCGGTGGCGATGTGCGTCGCGCTGCAGGCGATGCCGGCGATGGGGCCGAAGTGGGCCAGGCTGCCTGCGGCAGCGTGCTCCAGGCTGCCGGCGGCAGCCGTGTCGATGGTCTTCATGGACGCTCCTTACAGGCGATGGCCCTGCTTGCGCTTGGCATGCAGGTAGCGGTGGTTGTGCGGGTTCTCGTGGCGGCGGGTCGGCAGCACGGCGTCGACCTCGATGCCGTGGCGCTCCAGCCCCGCGGCCTTGTCGGGGTTGTTGGTCAACAGGCGCACGCGCTCGACCTGCAGCGCCTGCAGCATCTGCGCGGCGATGCCGTAGTCGCGGTGGTCGTCGCGGTAGCCGAGCGCCCGGTTGGCCTCGAAGGTGTCCAGGCCCTGCTCGCTCTGCAGCTGGTAGGCGCGCAGCTTGGCCACCAGGCCGATGCCGCGGCCTTCCTGGCGCAGGTACAGCAGGTAGCCGCCCTGCTCGCCGAACATCGCGACGCTTTCCTGCAGCTGCGGCCCGCAGTCGCAGCGCAGCGACGCGAAGACGTCGCCGGTCAGGCATTCGGAGTGGATGCGCACCAGCGGCACGCCGCCGGGCTCGACCGACGGGCCCGGAAAGCGCACCGCGACATGGTCCGGCGCCGGGCCGTTGCCGTGGCCGTGGCCGTGCGCGGCCTGCGCGCCGTGCAGGTCGAAGCTGTAGAAGCGGCCGTGGGCGCCGCCGGCGAGCGGGATCTCGGCGCTGGCCTTGATGGCCGGCGCGGCGCGGACCGGAGAGGGCAGGTCAATGACCATAGGGGTAGGCCTTCAGGGCGCGCGCGAGCGTCGGCCGCACCGGGGCCAGCGCGCGCGCATAGGTGATCAACTGGCCGAGCGAGGTCTTCACGCGCAGCTCGAGCCGCTGGTGGTCGGCGGTCTTGTCGCCGGGAAACGCCGGGAACTGCTGTTCCACGTTGCGCACGATCAGGTGGTCGGGAATGAAGACGAGGTGCGCGTTCTTCGTGCACGACGCGCGCAGCTCGGCGATCGGGTACGAGCCGCCGATGCCGGCCGACACCGCGATCAGCAGCACCGGCTTGTGCGCGACCTCGCCGTTGGTCAGCGCGAGCAGCGCGGCCTTCAGCGCCGGCGGCGCCATGCCGCCCCACTCGGGCACCACGATGACCAGCGCGTCGGCCCATTCGGCGGCTTCGCGCAGCGCGCCCAGCGCCTGCGTCTCGTGCTCGGCCGCGTCGTCCTCCCACTTCGGCAGGTCGAGCTGGGCGATGTCCAGCAGCTGCGACATCGCGCCGGGCTGCTCGTCGACGAAGCGCTGCATCACCTGCGCGATGCGCAGCGATTCGGAAGCCGGCCGCGGACTGCCGGCGAGGATCAGGAGACGGGTGTCGGGGGACTGCACGGTGGGCTCCTTCGGGGTTCGATCAGGCGCACTCAGGGACGGCCGGGGCGGAAGGCCGCAGGGAAGAGACCGAGGTAGGCGGCGCGCTGGCCCGCTTCGCCGGCCATCAGCAGCGCACGCAGGTGCGGCGCGGCAGGAATTGCGAGCAAGGGCACCAGCGACAGGCCGGCGAAGCCGGCCAGCAGCCACGCCGGTTCGCTGCGCTGCGCCAGCCAGCCGGCGCCGACGTTGCCCGCCGGCACCAGCAGCGACGAGACGAAAGCGGCGTTGGCGACGATGCGCGTGCGCCAGGCCTCCGGCGTGGCGCCCAGGCGCAGCGCCGACAGGTTGGTGCCGACCAGCACCAGCGCGAAGCCGATGGCCGCGGTGGCCGGCACCAGCAGCGCCACCTGCAGCGGCGCCAGCGCCATCAGCGCGAACGCGGCGGGCAGCATCACCAGGCCGGCAAGCACGGTGCGCCAGGCGCCGAAGCGGGCATTGAGCGGCTTGACCGCGAACAGCGCGGCGACCGCGACGCCGACGCCGAGCGCCGCGTCGACGACACCGGCGACCCAGGCGCCCTGCCCCAGCAGCGCGAGCTGCGGCACGACGATGGCGACGAAGCACGCGACCGCCGCGGTCAGGAAAGCCGACCCGATCGCGACGGCCAGCTCGGTGCGGATGCGGCACAGGCTGCGCAGGCCGTCGAGCGTGTCGCGCCACCACGCGCCGAACGACAGCGTGCCGGCGGGCGACGTCGCCGAGGCCTGCGGCAGGGTCGCACCGGCGCACAGCAGCGCACCGGCGATCAGCGCCGCCACCGCGAGCATGCAGGTGGCGCTCGCGCCCAGCCAGGCGGTGAGTCCGCCGCCGACGGCCGGGCCGAGGATGCGCGAGGCGGTGCCCAGCGCACGGCGGATGCGCACGCCGTCGGTGAGGCTGGCGTCGCCGACCAGCCGCGGCAGCGCGGCGTCGGCCACGGGGTCCCGCGCCGCGTCGAGGAACTGCGCGGGGATCAGCAGCGCGGCGAGCAGCACCGCATCGAAGGGCCCGCGCGCCACCACCGCCAGCAGCGCGATGCAGGCGATCTGCAGCAGGAAGGTGACCTGCACGACGCGGCCGCCGAAGCGGTCGCCCAGCGGCGCGGCCAGCGGGCCGATCAGCAGGTCGAAGCCGGTCGCCAGCGCCAGGATCGCGGCCAGCTGCAGCGGCTCGCGCGTGCTTTCCAGGCACCACCACGCGCCGGCGAAGGACGCCAGGCGCAGCGCGAAGTAGCCGAGCACGATGCCGGACTGGAAGGCGTAGAAGGGCATCGGCAACGCGCCGCCTGCCGCGCCGCGATGCGCCGATGCGGTGTCCGCGTTCACAGGGCGCCTTGCGCGTCGCGCGCCAGGTAGACCGTCTTCAGCAGCGCCGGATCGATGGCGTCGCCGATGCGGTAGACCGACAGGAACTCGCGGCCGCCCATCAGCAGGAAGGCCTCGTCGGGGGCATCGCCGGGCAGCACCGCGAGGCCCTTCGGGAACGAATCGGGGCTGAACTGCACGCTCTTCAGCTCGGCGCTCTCGGTGTCGAAGGACAGCAGCTGCTGGCCGTAGGTAACGAGGTAGGTGCGGCTGCCGAAGGTGATGCCGTTCTCGACGGTGTTCATCACCCACTCGCGGTACTGCGTGCCCCATTGCACGCTGCGCGTATCGAGCAGGCGCGCGCCGAAGGCGCCGTTGCCGACCATCAGCATGCGGCCGGGCGACAGCGCGCGCAGCCGCTTCGGATTGCCCTCCAGCTCGAGGCGCCCGAGCTCCGCCCAGCTGTCGGCATCGAGCACGCGCACCGCGCCCAAGCCGCCGAGCGAACGTTCGCCGATCACCAGGCGCGTGCCGTCGGCGTCCAGCGCCAGGCACCACACCGGGCGCTCGCAGCCCAGGCGGCGCAGCAGCGCGCCGCGGCGCAGGTCGATCTCGCTCAGGTGGCCGTCCTCGCTGGCGACGATCACGCTGTCGCCGTCGGGGCCGACCACGATGTCGCGCAGGATGCCGCCGATCGCTTGCGTCCATTCGACGCGGCCATCACGATCGCTGCGGAAGACCGCCCCCGAGGTGCTGATGCCGACCAGCGCGCCGTCGTTCATCGTCAGCACGCGGCGCACGCGGCCGAAGCCGAGGTCCGGACTCTTGTGCAGCGCCAGCGCGACGTCGCCGCGCTGGCCCGGCTGCACGCCGATCGACAGCAGCGAGCCGGACTCCAGGCCGGCGCAGAAGCCCTGCCCGGCCATCGGGTCGATGCCCCACACCGCGTCGGTGCCGAAGGCCTGCGCCTTGATCGCGCCGGTGTCGGCATCGAGGGCGTAGAGCTCGCCCGATTCGAGCGTCGCGTACAGCGTGCGCTCAGGGCCTACGCGCACGTGGTTGACCTGGAACTTGAACGGGCCGAAACGGCCGGCCAGACGCGGCGTCGCCTCGCGGTTGTCGACGCGGTAGATGTAGTGGTCGAAGCAGGCGATGTAGGCGGTGCCGCCGCAGCCGCTGAAGGCGATCTGCTCGACGTCGTCGCGGGTGAACTGGAAGCGGTGCTGCACTGCGCCGTCGAGGCCGACGATCAGCACACCGCCATGGTTGTCGGTGCTGCACCACAGGCGGTCCCAGCGCGCGTCGTGCACCAGCGAATGGCTGGTGCCCAGCGGCGTCTCGGCGGCGTGCAGCACCTGCAGCCGCTGGTCCTCGCTGCCGGCCTGCCAGATGCCGCCGATCGTGTCGGCCGCGTAGATGCGGCCGTTGCGGTCGAAGCAGGCCGAGTCCAGCATCACGTTGTCTTCCGGGCACAGGGAGCGCTCGAAGGCCAGCGTGCCGACGCGCCAGGCCTGCAGTTCGCCGAAGGGGTTGGCGCACCAGATGCGCTCGCCGTCGAACGCCATCGCCTGCGACGGGTTGGGCGCGGCGGTCTCGCCGGCGAATTCCAGCGTGTACTGGCCGGTGGACACCATGCCGCGCGGCTGCAGCGTCGCGGCATCCCATTGCATCAGGTTGCCGAGGATGTCGCGGGTGAAGACGCGCCCGTCGCCGACAGCGATCGCGCTGATGCAGGCGCCGTGCTTCAGGGCCGGCGAGGTCTGCAGCAATTCGAGCCCGAGGCTCAGCTTTCGGACCAATCCACGATCGTCCGCGGCATAGACGAATGACGCGGATTCGTCGACAAACAGGTTCGTGATGCGAACGTCCATGGATTGGCTCGAAAGGGTCGAATGAAGGGAATGGCGGAATGCCGGTGGCGGTATTCCGAAGGGAGGGAAGGCGCCGGCCGCAACCGCGATGACGGCGGCCGGCGCCTTCAGGTCACGATCAGATCGACTTCGGCGGACGGATCGTGGGCGCCTTGGTCTTGGCCAGGTTCTTCAGGGTGTCGAACTTCATGGTGCTTTCTCTTTCGGGGTTGAACGCGACGACGTTGCCGCCTCGCAGTTGTAGGTGCCGAGGGAGAAAAGCCCGGTCCGATTTCTTCAAACGGTGCGATTGAAGCCGCGATGAAACAATGCAAACCGCGGCCGGTGACGCAGGTCACAGATTGGCGGCGAGCAGCGCGGCCAGCGGCGCGAGCGCCGGCCATTGGCGCTCGAAGGCGCGCCGCAGTGCCGCGGGCGCATGGCCCGCGGCATCGCGCAATTCGCGCGACAGATGCGCGTGATCCGAAAAGCCGCAGGCTTCGGCCAGCTCCGGCAGCGGCGTGCCGCCCGGCGCGTGCAGGCCCCTGAGCGCGGTCTGCGCGCGGGCGATGCGCTGGTACGTCTTCGGCGGCACGCCGAACAATTCGCCGAAGCAGCGCTGCAGCTGCCGCGTGCTGAGCTGCAAACGCTCTCCGAGCTCGGCCACCGGCCGGCGCGCGATCTCGGGGCCGAGCGCGAGCAGCGCGTCGGCCCACGCGGGCAGCGCGGTGCGGCGATCCAGCCGATTGAGCAGATAGGCTTCGAGCGCCCCGACACGCTCCTGCACGCTTCTCGCGTGGCGGGCGCGGTGCATCAGCACCTGCAGCGCCAGCGACGGGATCGCGGCGCGGGCGTCGAGCACGCAGCCGGCCATGTCTGCGGGCGGCAGGCCCAGCAGCTCGCCGGCCCGCCCGGCGCGCAGCAGCACGCTGGTGCTCTGCGGCAGGGACACGTATTTCAGTCGGTAGGGTTTCGGCTGCAGGCCGAGCAGCGTGCACTCGGCGAAGTCACGGCCGTGGTCGGGGGCTTCGATGCGGCCCTCGTGCAGCAGCGCGAGCACGCTGATCGTGTGCGCGGGGAACTGCGCCTCGGGCGGTGTCTGCTTCGCCGCCGCTTCATCGCGCACGACGTAGCACAGCACGTGCTCGCGCAACGCCGCACAGGGGTCGACGAGATGGAGCGCGGGCATCTTGGTGCGTACGTCGGGGACGGGGCGGCACCAGTCTGCGGCGGGGCTGTATCAGCGAAGCTTCCCGGGGGGCTTGATCCGTTTCAAATGTGTCCCGTGACGTTTGCGGGCTTGCGGGCTTGCGAAGACGGAGCGGTCGGGCGACTCGGGGCGCGGGCCCGGCGGGACGGCTCCGGCGGTCGACCCTGGGGGGCCGACTCCCCTGCGGTCCTCGGTCGAGGAGGCCGCCGTCATCTCCGCGCTTCGCGCTGCGCACAGCGCCGGCGAGTCAGAACGCTGCCCCCTCGCCCTGCGGTCCTCGGCGCCTGCGACGACCCGCCGGGCCCGCGCCCCGAGCCGCCCTCTGGTGGGATGTCGGTGCATGCGGCCGCACGCCACCGTGTCTCGCAAAGGCGTGGGCGGGCAGGCGGCGTCGCGCGTTGGAGGCGCCGGCCTGCGGCGGTTCGGAGGGCGGCGCGCGAAGCGCGCTTCAACAACTGACTCGCCGGCGCTGTGCGCAGCGCGCCAGCGCGGAGCTAAATGGACGGCGCGCCCTCCGGACCGTCGCAGGCCGGGGAGTCGGCCCCCCAGGGGCCGACCGCCGGAATCGCGCGACGCCGCCTGCCCGCCCGCGCCTTTGTCGCTCCGCTCTTCGCAAGCAACAACACGCGATGCCTACAGCGTCGGCCAGCGCTCGAAGTCATCGAAGCGCGGAAACGGCGGCTCGACCACGGTCACCTGCTGGTCATCGACCAGCGCCGCCGGCATGTCCTCGCGCATCCAGTCGCACATCGCCTGCAGCTGCGCGCGCGGCCCCTGCAAGGTCGCCTCGACCGAGTCGTCCATGCGGTTGCGCACCCAGCCGGTGATGCCGAGCGAGCGCGCATGGCGCACGCAGGCCTCGCGATAGCCCACGCCCTGCACGCGGCCGCGCACGCGGACGAGCCAGCACTGGAGATCGTCGCTGCTTGCCATCGCCCTGCTCCTTCAGGCCACCCAGCCGCCGCACACCGGAAACACCTGCCCGACGAAACACGCGGCCGCGTCACTTGCGAGGTAGGCGGCGAACAGCGCGTCCTCGTCGCCGCTGACCAGCCGGCCCAGCGGGACCTCGCGCTTCAGGCGTTCCTGGAACGCCGGGTTGGCCTGGACCTCGGGCGGGAAGTACATCGGGTTGTCGACGAAGTTCTGCGCGATGGCATTGCAGTTGATGCCCTCGCGCGCCAGCTCGGTGCCGGCCGCGCGCACCCAGGCCAGCTGCGCGCCGCGCGCGGCGCTGTAGGTCGAGGTGCGCTTCATGCCGCGCAGCGGCGCGGCGCTGCCGATCACGACGATGCGGCCGGCTTTCCTCGCGCGCATCTGCGGCAGCACCGCGCGCGCCAGCCGCGGCAGCGGGTCGACGAGGTGCGCGAAGGCCAGGCGCCATTCGTCGTCGGTCACTTCTGCCACCGGCGTCGTCGGCGCGGGCCACGCGAGGTGGGCGATCAGCACGTCGATGTCGCCGGCCGCGGCCACCGCCGCCTGCGCCGCCGACGGATCGTCGAGCGGGCGCTGGTCGGCGATCACCGTCGCGCCGAGCGCAGCGAATACGCGGCCGAGGGCCGGGCCCATGAAATCGCTGCTCTGCGTGATCAGCACACGGCGGCCCGTCAGGTCGATCAGGTTCATGTTGCCATCTCCTTCATTCGGCACTTGATTGGGCGCTTGATCCGGCACCTCACTCCGCCACCACGAAGCGCAGCAGCGCGAAGCTGAGCGCGAAGACATAACCGCAGGCGAAGCGATCGATGCCGTAGCGGGGCACGCCGCGCTGGCTGCGCCAGTAGCCGATCGCGGCCACCGCGGCGCCGGCGGCCACCGGGCCGAGCACGAGGTAGCCGATCTGCGCTGCCTTGCCGCGGATCAGGTAGTCGGGAAACAGCCACAGGCTGATGCCGCCGGCGATCAGGCCGAACAGGATGTAGCCGGGGATGATCAGCCACAGGCTGTGCGCCTTCGGCAGCTTGTCCGGGTTGCGCACCGCGTGCACGCCGGCCTGTGCGAGCGATTCGAAGATCACCTGCAGCAGCAGCTCGCCGAAGATCTCGAAGAGGACTTCCAGCATGGGGTGGTTTGTACCGCGTCGCCAGGGCTAGGATCACACGATCCGACGAGGGGAGTCTTTGCGATGAGCCACAGCTTCAACTTCGGCCGCTTCTCGGCCAGCGGTGCGGCGCCGCAGCGGCGCGGCGGCGGGCGCTTCCGCATCGCCTTGCTGGGCGATTTCTCCGGCCGCGCGCACCGCGGCGAGCTGCGGCGCGGCGCGGCGCTGGCGCAGGCCAGGCCGCTGAAGCTCGACGTCGATACGCTCGACCGCCTGCTCGCCGGCTTCGGTGCCGTGCTGCGGCTGCCGATGGACAGCGTCGGCGACGTGGTGGAGCTGAAGCCGCGCTCGCTCGACGACCTCCACCCGGATGCGCTGTACGACAGCCTGCCGATCTTCAGCCGCCTCGTGAGCCTGCGCCAGCGGCTGGCGCAGCCATCGACCTTCGCCGCCGCGGCGGCCGAGGTGCGCCAGTGGGACGACGTGGCCGCCGCCGAGCTGGCCGCCGCCGCCGCGGCCGAGGTGAACCAGCCCGCGCGCGGCGATGCGCTGGCGGTCGACGCGACCTTCGGCGACTTCTCGCGCCTGCTCGGCCGCGCCTCGGCCCCGGCGCCGGCCCCCGGGCCGCTGGACGAGATGCTCAAGCGCATCGTCGCGCCGCACCTGAAGCAGGCCGCGTCGCCCGATGCGCCGGCGCTGACCGCGGCGGTCGACCGCGCGCTGTCGCAGGCGATGCGACGCGTGCTGCACCACCCCGACTTCCAGTGCCTGGAGGCCGCGTGGCGCACGCTGGACTTCGCGGCGCGGCGCATCGAGACCGACGAGGCGGTGCAGCTCGTCGCCTACGACCTCAGCGCCGAGGAGCTCGCCGCCGACCTGTCCAGCACCGACCAGCTGCAGGACACGGCGCTGTACAAGCTGCTGGTCGAGCAGCCGTCGCTCGATGCGCACCAGGGCGCGCTCTCCACGCTGATCGGCTGTTATGGATTCGAGCTGACGCCGCCGCAGGCCGAGCTGCTGGGCCGCGTCGCGCAGATCGCCGCCGCGGCGCGCGCGCCGTTCTTCGCCGGCGTGGGCCGCGGCTGCATCGACGATGTCGAGGCCGGCCCGGTTCATCCGCGCATCACCGAAGCCGTCGGCCTGCTGCGTGCGCTGCCGGCGGCGCGCTTCCTGTCGCTGATCACGCCGCGGCTGCTGCTGCGCGCGCCCTACGGCAAGCGCTCCGATCCGGTCTCGCGCTTCAACTTCGAGGAATTCGACCCGGCCGCCGGCCTCGACCAGCTGCTGTGGGGCCCGCCGTCGCTGGCCGCCGCGGTGCTGCTGGCGCAGCATGTCGCCGAGCACGGCGCGCAGCAGCCGCCGCTGGCGCAGTACGGGCTCGACGACCTGCCCTACTTCTATCACTACGACGCCGACGGCGAGGCCACCGCGGTGCCCTGCACCGAGCGGCTGCTGACCGAGCGCCACGTCGCCGCGCTGCAGGGCATCGGCGTCGTGCCGCTGCTGGCACACAAGGGCCAGCCGGAGGTGCGCCTGGCCGGCTTCCAGTCGCTGGCCGGCGGCGCGCTGGCCGGCCCCTGGGGTGGCGACGCGGTGCTGAACACCGCCGCGCCGGCCGCGGCGGCCGTGGCCGAGGGCAGCGCCGACGCGGAGCTCGATGCACTGCTCGACGCGATGGGCGAACGCCGGCGCGCGCGCGGCGGCATGGACTTCAGCGTGCTGCTGTCGGACCTGCGCAAGTCGTGACCGAGGCCATCGTCGCGATCTTCGCGATCGTCTACCTCGGCATGATCCTCGGCGGGCTGCCGTTCCTGCAGCTCGACCGCACCGGCATCGCGCTGCTCGGCGCGATCGCGCTGATCGGCATCGACGCTTTGAGCCTGGAGGAGGCCGCGCGCGCGATCCACCTGCCGACGGTGATCCTGCTGTTCGCCTTCATGGTGGTCTCGGCGCAGATGCGCCTGGGCGGCTTCTACGACCGGGTGACGCGCCGCCTCGGCGAGCTGCCGCTGAGCCCGCCGCTGCTGCTGGGTGCGCTGATCGGCGTGGTCGCGGCGCTGTCGGCGGTGTTCAGCAACGACATCGTCTGCCTCGCCGTCGCGCCGGTGCTGATCGACGCCTGCCGCCGCCGCGGGCTGAACCCGCTGCCCTTCCTGCTGGCACTGGCCTGCGCGGCCAACATCGGCTCGGCGGCCACCCTGATCGGCAACCCGCAGAACATGCTGATCGGCGAAGCGCTGAAGCTGCCGTTCGCCGGCTACCTGCGCGACGCGGCGCTGCCGGTGGGGCTGGGATTGCTCTGCACCTGGGCGCTGATCGGCTTCGCATCGCGCGGGGCGCTGGGCGCGCCGCCGGTGGTCAGCGTCGACGCCGCGCCGGAAGCGGATGCGCTGGATCGCTGGCAGACGATCAAGGGCCTCGGCGTGGCCGTGGTGATCGTCGGCTGCTTCCTGTTCACCTCGCTGCCGCGCGAGGTGGTGGCGCTGACCGGTGCCGGCGTGCTGCTGATGAGCCGCAAGCTGCACTCGCGCCAGATGCTCGGGCTGATCGACTGGGAGCTGCTGGTGCTGTTCATGGGCCTGTTCGTCGTCAACCATGCGCTGCAGAAGACCGGGCTGCCGGCGCAGGCGATGGCGGCGATGGCGGCGGCCGGCGTGCCCCTGCAGCAGCCGGGGCCGCTGTTCGCGGCGACCTTCGTGCTGTCGAACCTGGTGTCCAACGTGCCGGCGGTGATGCTGCTGCTGCCTGGCGCCGAGCATCCGCTGGCCGGCGCGACGCTGGCGCTGGTCAGCACGCTGGCCGGCAACCTGCTGATCGTCGGCAGCATCGCGAACATCATCGTCGTCGACGCGGCCGCGCAGCGCGGCGTGGCGATCGACTGGCGCACGCATGCGCGCATCGGCATCCCGGTGACGCTGGCGACGCTGGCGATCACGGGGGCGTATCTGGCTTTGCGCAGCTGAAGCCTGATCAGTCCTTCCGGTGCGCCCAGGCGTCGATCCACATCGTCGCGCAGCGGTAGCCGTGCTCGAAGGCGTCATCGGCACTGCGGAAGTGGTGCTGCGGCGTGTCGACCTTGACCTCGGGCTCGCTCTCCGAGCCGCGGATGTGCACGCTGATCGGAAAGGTCTCGAGCCGGTCGTCGGCGATGGTCGACATGCGGATGCGGTACCCGCTGTGCGCCCCGATCGCCTCCAGGCGGTGACCGACGCGGTGGACCTCGTACTTCATCAGTGCACGCCCGGCCGCCCGAAGGGCACTGAGCGCCCCTCGGGGGCCGCGAACGGAGTGAGCTTGGGGCACATCATTCGCGAGTGTGTCTCGGGCCGCGCGGCACATCAACGGTAGGGCGGCGGGTCGGGCACGTAGCCCGGGTTCGACGGGAAGGGCCGCGGCCGCCCGGGCTGGTGGTAGACCAGCGGCGACGGGATGATGCCGGCAGCGACCAGGCGCTCGTGGCTGTCGTACTCCAGCTGGCTCAGCTGCTCGGGCGTGCTCGACGCACGTTCGAAGCGCGTGCGCTGCGACACCGACCATTCGCGCTGGCCGTGGCCGGTACCCAGGCGCGAGCCGGCCGACGCCACGGATTCGTCGGCGCTCTTCTGCGCATCGCGCGCGGACGGCATGGCGGGCTGCGCCGCCCCGGCGGGCGCCGGCGGCGCGGCGGGTTCGGCAGCGGCGCGGCTCTCGCGTTCGAAGCGGCCCGAATCCGAGCGCGACACCGGCGGCGCGGTGATCGGCGGCGGCGGCGCATAGACGCGCTCGCGGAACACCGCCATGCCGATGACGCCGACGTTGTCCGGCCGGCCGGTGCGCGCGGCGTAGGACTGCTCGATCGGCGCGAACTCGAAGGCCGCGATCTGCGTGCCGCTCTTGCGCCAGCCGTTGATGTCGTAGCTGCGGTGCGGGTCCAGCACGTAGCCGACCTGGTTCCAGTCGGCCGTCTCGCCGGAGACCACGTTGATGCCGTCGACCGTCAGCACCACCAGCACGCGCTGGCTGGTGACATTGCGCAGCCGCAGCGCGTAGCGGGCGCCGGGGCGGCCCGGCACGAAGCGGCGGCCGGCCTGTTCGTAGACCGGCAGGACCTGGCCGCTGTCGCGGTCGAACACCTCCAGCACGGCCAGGTGCGGAGAGGGCAGCGGCCGCACGCCGGAGGCGCTGGCACAGCCGGCGGCGAGCAGCGCAGCACCGGCGATCGTCGTGGCGACCATCGCCGCGAGCAGGGTGCGGCGGGCGGGAGTGTGGGAAGCGGGCATTCGGGGACCTCGTGAAAGGGTGGCTTGTCCACCCTTGCACGGCCGAGGTCCACGAACGGGGTTAGGTCGCCGGCGCCCGCGGGATGACCTTGGTCACCGCGGGAACGGCTTCGCCGCGATCGTCGCGACGTGCCGGCCCTGGAAGCGGGTCATCGCGAGCTCCCGGCCATCAGCGGGTCGGCAGCAGCGAACGCACGAAGCTGCGCGTATGCAGGCCGAACTGCTTCAGCAGCGGCGTGATCGCCGCTTCCATCGCCTGGGTCTGCTGCGGCGCGTCCTTCGCCAGTTCACCCCGCAGGTCGAGGCCGCTTTCGGTGACGCCGAAGTTGTAGCCCGGTTCGCTGGTGTACTTGGGCGGCAGCGCGTCGACCACCGCTTCGTCGGTGGCATCGGCCGCCGCGTGCGCGGCCTTCGCGATGGCCTGGCGCGGCGAATCGTCGTTGTAGACCACGCCGGCATCGAGCGAGGCGTCGCGCAGCGCGCGGAAGGCGGCGTTGTCGTCGCGGCCGGACAGGTGCGCCTCGCGCAGCCAGCGCAGCTGGTAGTTCTCGAGCGCGAGGTGGCGGTTGCTGACGAAGGTGATCGCGCGCGCCTTCGGCCCGCTGATGCCGACCATGTCGATCGTATTGATGCCCAGCAGGCGCGCGGTGCCGACGCCGGGCAGCACTCGTGCGTGGTAGGGCTGCGTCAGGTCCTGCAGGTAGTGCAGCGCCCAGCCGGCGAAGCGCCAGCCCCAGTACGGATGGCCGCTCTTCAGCGCATGCACCGCCAGCGAGCGCCACAGGTGCACGCGGTACTCGGGAAAGGTGCGGCCGAGGAAGGGCGCGGCCCTGTAGACGATCGAGGCCTCGTGGAAGAAGCTCATGTGCATCGGCGCCTGGCTGGCGAACTCCACCGCCGGGTTGCCGAAGGGCTGCCTGCCGAAGCCGTAGGCGGCGCCGTGCGCGGTGCCGTTGTCGGACCACAGGCCGATGTCGAGGCCGTAGTCGGGCTCGTCGGAGGCCGTGGCCAGGATGTCGACCACCGCCACCGGCTCGCCCTCGCGCAGCGCGACGAAGGCGTCGGACTTGCTCGACTCCTGGGTCTTCAGCGGCGTCACGTCGGCCTGGCTCAACAGCGCGCGGCCGGCGCCCTGGCCGGGCCGGAGCTGCTGGAACAGCGACAGTTTCGAGCCCGGGTTGATGCGCAGCGCGGCGACGAAGCGCTTCAGCAGCTCGTCGGCCGAGGCCTGGGGGTCGGCGCGGAAGGCCAGCGCCGCCGGGCGCGCCGGGTAGTTCGGCACGCTGCGCAGGGCCCACTGCTCCTCGGCTTCCAGCAGCTGCTGCAGCGCCGGCGCTTCCGCCTTGACGAAGGCCGCGAGCGACTCGGCCGGCGCCGGCGGCAGCGCGGCCACCTCGGGCAGCGCGGCCAGCGCGGGCCAGGTGCACAGCGCGTGGTTGCTCCAGGCCCGCGCGGCCGGGGCGGCGAGCGTCAGCGACAGCGCGGTGAGCAGCGTGGCGGTTCGCAACAGCATCGGGATCGCCCCTTGCATGGCTTCCGGTGGGGAAGTCGAGTATCGGTACAGCACCTGGCGTGCTCCAGCACGGGCGTTCAATCGAGCGCCACCACGCGGTCGCCGGCGGCCGGCCGGCAACCGTCGGCGATCGGCAACCAGCCACGCCGCAGCACGACGCGGTCGCCGGCGTGGCAGACCTCGAGGCGCTGCGCGCCGGGCACGGTGGCCTGCACGAAGGCTTCGATGGCCGACGGGAGGCTGGTGCGCATCACGCGGCGTTCGAGGTCCTCGGGCGGATGGTCGTCCTGGTGCAGCCACGGCACGAAGGGCGCCAGCGCCATCCAGGCGCCGACCTCGATCGGCGGCGGCGCATACCCCTGCCCGCGCAGCCAGGCCTGCGCCTGCACGCGGCGCGCCGGCACATCGGCGGCCTCCGGCAGCGCGCCGAAGGTGGCGGCCCACAGCTCGGCCAGCCACTGGTTGCAGTTCTGGTAGCGCGCGCTGAACGGGTAGGCGTTGGCGCTGTAGTCGGCAGCCAGCAGGGCCAGCGCACGCCGGTCGTCGAGCGCGCTGCGCTCCAGCGCGGCGGCTTCGGCGTCGGGCAGCAGCAGCAGCGACAGGTAGCCCTCGTGTGCATCGTCGATGCCCATCAGGAAGCCGGGCAGGCCCTGGTCGTAGAGCGACGGCCGCTGTTCGTCGCAGGCGAAATACAGCTGGCGCACCGACCACGGCGCGTTGCGGCTGGCCTTCAGGCTGATGCCGGCATGCGAGTAGCGCACGCCGAAGCGGGCGAGGTTCAGCCCCGAGCGGGCGACCAGCGCCAGGCGCGCACCCGAGGCATCGAGCTCGTCCTTGACCAGCGCGGCGATGCGCAGCAGCCGGTCCTGCTCGGTGGCGCTGAAGGCCTCGGGCGCGGCGCAGGTGCGCGGCAGGCCGGCCTGCGCCAGCGTGGCGGCACCCGCCAGGCACAGCATGGTCGCCAGCCCGCGCAACGAGCGCATGGGGACTACAGCGCGACCGCGTTGGACCGCAGCTCGCGGTGCCAGTGGTCGGCCAGCACCAGGAAGAACGCACGACCGTCGTCCTGGCGCGCGAACTCCGTGCCGTAGGGCCGGGTGCGGGCGTTCACCACGTCGCCCTGCGCGAGGCGCGCCTCGTCGGCCGCGGCCTGCGGCAGCAGCAGCGCGAAGGCTTCGGCACCGTTCGAGTCGTCCAGCGGCTGCAGCGCGACGTGCAGCGTGCCGGGGCGATCGGGCAGCGCGGCCACCTCGATCACGCGGTAAGGACCCGCGGCGACACCGGTGGCCTTCGACGAGCCGCGGCTCGACCCCTGGATGGAGTCGGACACGCTGCCGACCGAGGTCGATGCGGTGGACGAGGCCGACGACGCGGTGCTGGCCGCTTCGGCGATCAGCGGCGTGACGGCGGCGCAGGCGGCACAGGCCGCGAGCAGCACGGCGAGCGATGGCGATTGAAACGAACGAGACATCAGACGACTCCGGACCAGCGACGAGGATACCCGCTCGGCAACTTGGACCCCCACGTCGCTTCGCTCCTGCCCCCCCGAGCGGGCGCGGCCTGCAAGGCTCGGCCGCCTTGGGGCGGCCCGGCGGCGCCACGCCACCGACGCTTCGCGACGCCGGCGCGCAGGCCGTCGAACACCGCGGGACGCGACATCGGTCACGGGCGAGAGTCACGCCACGCCGAACGGGCCATGCCGCATGGCCCGTCCCGCACCCGGCCGCTGGCCTGTTCGGGCGATGTGACGAAGCGGCGCGATCGAGACACTGGACACCACTGAACAACCCCCTTCGACGAAAGACCATGAACGCCCTGCTCCACACCGTCTCGCGCCTGGCGAACAAGCTGGTGCCGCTGGCCCTGCTGCTCGCCGCCGCCGGCTGTGCGAGCCTGCCGGCCGACGTGGTGCGTCAGCCGTCCTCGTCGATCGTGCAGCACGCGGCGCCGACGCCGCTGCAGCGCACGGTGGCCGCCAGCACGCCGCCGGAAGCGGCGGCGCTGTCGGGCTTCCGCCTGCTGCCCAGCGGCCCGCAGGCGCTCGATGCGCGGCTGGCGCTGGCCCAGCGCGCCGAAGCGACGCTGGACGTGCAGGCCTACCTGATCGCCGACGACGTCTCCGGCCGCCAGCTGCTGGGTGCGCTGCGCGACGCCTCGCGACGCGGCGTGCGCGTGCGGCTGCTGGTCGACGACCTGCATGCCGCGCCGGTGCTGCCGCTGCTGGCCGGCCTGGCGGCGCAGCCGAATGCCGAGGTGCGGCTGTACAACCCGCTGCCGGTTCGCGCCGGTTCGCTCGCCGGCCGGGTGCTCGGCTCGCTGCACGAGCTGGAGCGCATCAACCACCGCATGCACAACAAGCTCTTCATCGCCGACAACACGCTGGCGCTGGCCGGCGGCCGCAACCTGGGCGACGAATACTTCATGCGCAGCGCGCAGTCCAACTTCATCGACATGGACGTGCTCGCCAGCGGCCCGGTGGTCGGCGATCTGGCCGGCGTGTTCGACGGCTTCTGGAACAGCGAACGCGCGTGGCCGGTGCTGGCGCTCGAAGGACGCGGCCAGGACGGCGCGGCCCTGCGCGCGCAGCTCGATCACGCGCTGGCCGGCAGCGACGCGCCGCCCGCCGCGCCGCCCGAGGACGTGCTGGGCCGCCGCGCGGTGTCGATCGAGCTGGCCGCCGGCCGGCTGGACCAGGTCTTCGCGCCGGCGCGCGTGCTGGCCGACGCCCCGGACAAGGCCCGCTGCGACGCCGCCGACTGCGCCGCCGGCGCGGTCGACCAGGCGCTGGACCTGCTGCGCCACGCCGAGACCTCGGTGGCCCTGGTCTCGCCCTACTTCGTGCCCGGCGACGACGGCCTGGCGCTGCTGCGCGAGACCACCGCGCGCGGCGTCAAGGTGCAGCTGCTGACCAACTCGCTCGGCGCCACCGACGAGCCGCTGGTGCATGCGGGCTACGCGCGCTACCGGCCGGCGCTGCTGGACCTGGGCATCGAGCTGCGCGAGCTGAGCCCGACCCTGACCACCCGCACCACCGCGCTCGGCAGCTTCGGCCGCTCGCTGGCGCGGCTGCATGCGAAGGTCGCGGTGATCGACCGCCGCCAGGTGCTGATCGGCTCGCTGAACCTGGACCCGCGCTCGCGCCGGCTGAACACCGAAGTCGGCCTGCTCATCGACAGCCCGGCGCTGGCCCGCGAGCTGGCGCGCCTGTCGCGCCCCGACGTGCTGACCGGTGCCTACCGGCTGCGCCTGGACGACGAGCAGCGCATCGAATGGCTCGCGCAGCAGGACGATGGCGGCCTGCGCGTGCTGCGCGACGAGCCGGACTCGTCCGCCGGCCTGCAGTTGAAGCTGGGGTTGCTGTCGCTGCTGGTCGGCGAGGACTGGCTTTGAGCCGTCCCTAGCTGCCGCGTTTCCGGCCGGATGGCGCCGGGCTGGCGGTGCTGTCGTCGCCGGTCACCCGCGGCCCGGCATCGCCCGCCGCAGCCACGCCCGCAGCCGCGGCAGCCGCCGCGGCGAACCGTTCGGCCAGCACCGCCGTGCCCTCGCCGTGACGCCCGCCGGGGCCGGCGCGGAACTCGAGCGCGTGCAGCGCCAGCGGCTCGCCGCAGACCGAGCAGTGCGGCACCGCCGCGGTCACCGCGCCGCAGCGCGCATGCACCACCTGCAGCGGCGCGCCGGCCGCGCCGGCCAGCCACTTGTCGCCCCAGGCCATCAGCGACAGCAGCACCGGCCAGAGGTCGCGGCCGCGCTCGGTCAGCACGTAGCGCGCGGCGCGGCGGTCGTCGGGCAACGGCTGGCGCTCGACGAGGCCGGCATCGGCCAGCCTGCGCAGCCGCGCGGCCAGCACGTTGCTGGCGAGGCCGAGGTCGCGCTGCAGCTCGTCGAAGCGATCGATGCCGAGGAAGAGATCGCGCACGATCAGCGGCGTCCACCACTCGCCGACGAGGTCGAGCGTGCGGGCGATCGAGCAGGCGAAATCGGCGTAGGAGCGGCGTTCCATCGGGGTCGTCGTTGTTGGCTTGCTTGAAGCAAGCTTTATCGCTACATTGACTTGCTTCAAGCAAGCCTTGTGGGGACATGATGTACGCGCTGATCGTCGAACGCAAGCTGCGCGCCATCTTCGCGGCGCTGAACCGCGGCGAGTTCGAGGCCATGTTGGCTGGCCTGGCGCCGGACTTCGAGTACCGCTTCGAGGGCGATTCGCCGATCGGCGGGCTGCGCTCCAGCCGCGACACGATGGCCGCGTGGTGGCAGCGCCTGTACCGCCTGTTCCCAGGGCTGCAGTTCGAGGTGCAGGCAGTCGACGTGCTCGGCCCGCCATGGAACACCCGCATCCACGTGCGGCTGGAGTTCCGCGTGCCGCATGCCGACGGCGGGCCGTACCGCAACGTCGTGATGCAGCAGATGCGCATGCGCTGGGGCCGCATCACCCACATCCACACGCTGGAGGACACGTTGCGCTGCAGCCGCTTCCTGGCCTGGCGGGCCGCGCAGGGCGAGACCGAAGCCGCAGCCCCGCCGATCACCGACCGCGCCTGGCCCGAGGCCGGGCCGTTCATGGCGGCCGGTTGATTCCCGGCCGCGCGGCGCGATGATCGGGACATGGACAAGACCGCCGCCCCCGATCCCGAAGCCCTGCTGTTCACCGAGCGCCTGCGGCTGGAGCCGATCCGGGTCGCCCACGCGGCCGAGTTGATCCCGCTGCTGTCGGATGCACGGCTGTACGCATTCATCCCACAGGACCCACCGGCCGACGTGGCCGCGCTGGAACGGCGTTATGCCCGGCTCGAGCGCCGTGCGTCGGACGACGGCACGCAGCGCTGGCTGAACTGGGCGCTGCGCGCGACGGACCTGGCCGGCGAGCCGCTGATCGGCACCGCACAGGCCACCGTGCTGGCGGACCAGCGCGCGCTGATCGCCTACGACCTCGGCCACGCGCACCAGGGTCGCGGCTACGCCACCGAGGCCTGCAGCCGCGTGCTGGCGCTGCTGTTTCACGGCTACGCGGTGCAGCGCGTGATCGCCGAGTGCGACACGCTGAACGCGCCGTCGATCCGGCTGCTGGAACGCCTGGGCTTCGTGCGCACCGGCGTCACGAAGGACGCCGACCACTTCAAGGGCCGCACGAGCGACGAGTACCGCTACGTGCTCGACCGGCCGGCGTGCTGACCGCGCTGCTGCGCCAGCCGGCCGCAGAGGTAGGTCCAGACGAAGCTCGCCGCGGCGTACGAGGTCAGCTGCGCGTGGTCGTAGGCCGGCGCGACTTCGACGCAGTCCATGCCGACGAAGGGCAGGTCCGCCAGCTCTTCCAGCACGGTCAGCACCTGCGCGCTGGTCAAGCCGCCGGGCTCGGGCGTGCCGGTGCCGGGCGCGAAGGCCGGATCGAGGCAGTCGATGTCCAGGCTCAGGTAGACGGGCGGGTTGCCGTGCGCGGCCAGCCGTTCGCGGATCGCCCCGAGCACCGGCTGCAGCTGCGCCGGGCTTTCCAGCCCGCGCAGGTCGCGCGCGGTGAAGATCTGGCCGCCGCGCGCGCGCACGTAGTCGCGCGCGGCGCGCTCGCCGGCCGAGCGGATGCCCAGCTGCGTGAAGCAGGCATCCAGCACCAGGCCTTCCTGCATCGCTTCGTAGACCCAGGTGCCGTGGCCGCTCGGCTCGCCGAAATGGTCGGTCCAGGTGTCGCAGTGGGCGTCGAAGTGGATCACCGCCAGCGGCCGGCCGAGTTGCGTCTTCAGCGCGCGCAGGATGGGCAGCGTCACCGAGTGGTCGCCGCCCAGCCACACCATGTGGCGCGCGGCCAGCAGCGCCGGCAGCTGCAGCGCCAGCGCCGCGCGCATCGGCTCGAGGCCGGTGTTCGGCAGCGCGAGGTCGCCCAGGTCGTCCAGCGCCTCGACCGGCGTGGTGTCGAACAGCGGATGGATGCCGTCGCACAGCATGTGGCTCGCGTCGCGGATCGCGCGCGGGCCGAAGCGGGCGCCGGGGCGGTTGGTGGTCGAGCCGTCCCAGGCGAGGCCGGCGAGGCCGAAGGGCCGGACGGCGGGCGCGGGGGCGTGTGCATCGACGGCGGGCACGCGCAGGAAGCTTGCGGAGGACAAGAATGCCAACATGCGGGCGAGGGTAGCCCGATGCCGCGAGCCGAAGAATGACGAGCCGAACAAGTTCACTGGAGGCGCAGGTCCTGTTTGCGGGCGACGCCGCGCGCGCGTTCGCGCCGGTCGGCGATGCCGAGTTGCGCCAGCTGCGCCTGTTCTGCGTCGTCGTCGCCGCCGGCGGGCTCTCGGCGGCCACCGCCGAGCTGCAGGCGGACCTGTCGACCGTCAGCCGGCAGTTCAAGGAGCTCGAGGCGCGCATCGGCACCCGGCTGGCCGAACGCGGCCGCGGCGGCTTCGTGCTGACCCCCGCCGGCGAGCTGCTGCACCGCAGCGCGCTGAAGCTGCTGGACTCGCTGCAGGCCTTCCGGGACGATGTCGCGCGGCTCGCCCACCCGCCCGGCGCGCGGCTCAGGATGGGCATCGTCGATGCGCTGCTGACCGCCCCCGGCAACCCGCTGAGCAGCGCGCTGTCGGACTGCGTCGATGCGCTGCCGGACCTGGCGATCGAGCTGGTGACGCTGCGGCCGATCGAGATCGAGCGCCGCATCCTCACCGGCGAGCTCGATGCCGGCGTGCTGGCGGCGCACCCGCCGGCCGCCGGGCTGCAGCAGCTGCGCCTGTATGCCGAGCCGAACAGCCTGTACGTCGCGCCCGGCCACCCGTGGTTCGCGCGGGACGACCGCACGATCTCGTCGGCCGACCTGGACGCGATGGGCTGCGTCGTCGATCCGTACTCCACCGACCTGCCGCACCGCCACCGCCCGCCGGCCGGCGCCACGCGCGCCGATACGATCGAAGGGGTCGCGCTGCTGGTGGCCAGCGGCCGCCATGCCGGTTTCCTGCCCGATCACTTCGTCGCCGCGTCCGCGCCGCTGCGGCGGCTGCGGCGGGTGAAACCGGCGCTCTTCAGCTACGCGCAGGACATCGTGCTCACCTGCCGCCGCGGCAAGGCCGAGCCAGCGCTGCGGCAGCTGCTGCGCGTGCTGGCGGGCGAACAGACCCGCGTTCAGGCCCGGGACACGGCCCACGATCAGGTCCGCGATCCGGCCCAGGATCCGGCCGACGAATAGCCCACTGAAAAGGCGCGCCGCCGCCGCGGATCAGGCCGCGCCCGCTGGTCAAGCGGCGCGCGCCGGCGCAGGATGCGGGCCGTCCGCGCCGCCGTCGCGCGGGCCGAGGTCGAAGTGCGCCGCCGCCGCCCGCCACCCCCGCCCCCCGTGCCGCCCTGGCGCGGCGAGTCGGGCCTGCGCTGGGGCGCGGTGGCGATGCTGGCGCTGGCGGTGCTGATGTACTGGGCCGGCCACCCTGCCGCGCCGCCGTCGCCCGGCGCCGTGGTGCTGCGCGATGCGCGCACGCCGCCTGGCGCGCCGGCGCCACGCCCGCGACCGGCCATGGACCCGGCCATGGCCACGGCGGTCTCCCCCGCGGCGATGTCGCCGCCACTGCAGCACACGCCTGCGACGCCGCGCACGACGAACCAGCCCGGCGTCGAAGTCTGCGGCTGGGGCCGCGTCGACCTGCCCGGAGACGATCCCTTCCCGCTGCAGCGCATTCCGCCGGCGCAGCGCACGGCCGCGCTCGACGCCGCCGAGCAGCGGCTGCTCGCCGACCCCGACGTGCGCGTGCAGGCGGCCGGCCTGCTGATCGGCCTGCGCGGCCGCGGCCCGGGCGGCCGCCAGCGCATCGAGCGCCTCGCCTGGCTGGCCGCCGGCCTGCCCGATCCGGTGGTCTACGCGTTCGCGCTGCGCGCCTGCCAGGGCGTGGTCGCCGACCGCGACGGCAGCGCCTGCGGGCTGCTCGGCCGCGCCCAGGCGGCGCGGCTCGAGCCGGACAACGCGCCGCCCTGGCTGGAGCTGGCCGCCGAAGCCGCGGCACGGGGCGACGCAGCGGCCGAGCGCGATGCGATGGAACGCGCCGCGCAGGCCACGCGCAGCGAGGTGCACCTCGCGCAGCTGCCCGCGCTGGTGGTGCGTGCGCTGGCGCCACCGGTGCCGGTCCTGCAGCGCACGCTGGCATCGAGCATCGCGATCAACCTGCACGACACCTGGCGCCTGTCGCCGGTGGCGTCGGCCCAGGCGCGCGACTACTGCGCCGCCGGCGTCGACGCCCTGGCCACCGAGCCCTCGCGCCAGGCCAGCTGCCGCGCGCTCGCCCGCGTGCTCGGCGACCAGGGCCGCAGCCTCGCCGAGCTGGCGACGGCGCTGGCCATCGCCCGCTCGACGCAGCTGACCGCCGCCGGGCCGTCGGCCTGGCAGCTCGAGCACGACGCGCTGGTCGAGGTGGGCACGCCCGAGAGCGCCGACCCGAACGACCTCGGCTGCGCCGCGCTGGCCTCGGCGCAGGGCTGGTGGCAGAGCGTGGCCGACGATGGCGAGCGCCGCGCGCTGCGCGAACGCCTGGAGGCCAGCGGCCGCAGCCTGCAGGACTGGAGCGATCGCCACCGCCGACACCTGGCGATGGCCGGCGCCGCGGCGGCGCTGGCGGCCACGCCCGAGCCGGGCGGCGACCCGGCGCGGTGAGACCTTTTTTTGCGCGGGCTGCGCCTTTCGCCACATCGACGCGGCCGCGCCGCGGGGACCACGATGCTATCGTTGCCGACTCGGTGGGCTTCCCCTACGCGGGCCACCGCGCCAGACAATGCGAACGTTGCAGGACCCTTCTTTGTGCAGCCTCGGGCGGACCGGCGTCGCCACCGCGGGCCTGCTGCTCGGGGCGGCCGTGCAGGCGCAAACGGCGCAAACGGCGCAAACGGCCTCAACGCCGCCAACGGCCCCACCCGGCGCGATCACGCTGCACTACCAGGAGCGCCCGCCCTACTCGTACACCACCGCCGACGGCCAGGTCCAGGGGCTGCTCGTGGCGCCGACGGTGCGTGCCTTCCAGCGCGCGCAACTGCCCTTCCACTGGGTCAAGACGCCCAGCCAGCGCCAGCTGGTGCTGATCCAGGCGAGCACCCCGTCGATGGAATGCGGCATCGGCTGGTTCCGCAACCCCGAACGCGAACAGCTCGGCCGCTTCAGCCTGCCGCTGTACCAGGACCGCCCCTACGTGGCGCTCACCCGGCGCAACGCCAGCTGGCCGGCGAGCCGCACGCCGGCCGACCTGCTCAACGATGCCGCGCTGCCGCTGCTGGTGAAGGACGGGTATTCGTACGGCCCGCTGCTCGACGGCCTGATCACCCAGCACGCGGCGAACGTGCGGCGCACCTCGGCTGAAAGCGCGCAGATGGCGCGCATGGTGCTCGCCGGCCGCGCGGCGTGGATGATCATCGCGCCGGAGGAGGCCGACGCCCTGCTGGCCGAGCTGGGCCCCCTCGGCGCGCAACTGCAGCTGAGCGCGCTGCCCGGCGTGCCCGACGGCCAGTACCGCCACCTGTACTGCAACCGGGCGGTGCCCGAAGCGCTGATCGAGCGCCTGAACCGCGTGCTCGGCGAGCGCTAGGGCCTGTCGACGCGATGCACTGGCCCCGGCTGTCGATCCGCACCACGGTGCTGCTGGCGATCGCCGCGGCCGTGCTGATCCCGGCCGCGGCACTCTGGCGCTTCGACCAGGGCCTGATCCGCGAGGTGCAGCAGCCGCTGATCCAGCAGCACCGGCAGGCGGTGCTGGTGATGGCCTCGAACGTGCTGGTCGAGCCGCTGTGGACCATCGACAGCAACCAGGTGCAGTCGGCGCTGAAGCGCACGCTGGACGAGCCCTCGGTGCTCGCGGTGCGCCTGGCCGAGCGGCGGCCGCTGGCGCCGCCGCTGGTGCTCAGGCGCCCGGGCACCGATGAGGATGCCGGCCGGCCGATGCGCACCGAGATCGTGCGCGAAGGCGAGGTGCTGGCCGACCTGGAGCTGCGCTTCGACGACCGCGAGCTCGACCGCATCCTCGCCGCGCGGCGTGCGGCCACCCTGCAGCTGGTCGCGTTGCAGGTGCTGCTGGCCACCGCGGTGCTGCTGGGCGTGTTCTACCGCCGGCTGCTGCTGCCGATCGAGCGGCTGAAGCGCCAGGCCAGCGCGATGGCGCACCGCGACGAGGTGGCGCCGATGACCTGGCGCGGCGACGACGAACTGGCCGAGCTGGGCCAGCACCTCAACGAAGTGCATGCGCAGATCAACGGCCTGTTCACCGAGATCGAGGCCAAGAAGGCGGCGCTCGAGACGATGGCGCTGCACGACCCGCTGACCGGGCTCGCCAACCGCACGCTGTTCGCCGAGCTGGCGCTGGCCGCGGTGGCCGCGGCGCGGCGCGACGGCGGCCGGCTGGCGCTGCTGTTCCTGGACCTCGACCGCTTCAAGTCGGTCAACGACCAGCTCGGCCATGCCGCCGGCGACGAGCTGCTGGTCGCGCTGGCCGGACGGCTGCGTGCCGCGGTGCGCGAATCCGACGTCGTGTGCCGGCATTCGGGCGACGAGTTCACGATCCTGCTGCACGACGCGCACCAGTGGGACGAGGTCGCGGCCACCGCCGACCGGCTGCTGAAGTCGATCGAGGCGCCGATGATGGTGCGCGAGCAGGAGGTCACCGTCTCGGCGAGCATCGGCATCGCGCTGTTCCCCGACGACGCCGCCGACCACGAGGAGCTGCTGCGCCACGCCGACACCGCGATGTACGCGGCCAAGCGCCTGGGCCGCGCGCGCCACAGCTTCTTCCGCAGCGAGTTCAACAGCCAGCTGCAGGCGACGCTGCGGCTCGAGAAGGAGCTGCAGTACGCGCTGGTCAACGACGAGTTCGTGCTGCACTACCAGCCGCTGGTGGCCGCGGACAGCGGTGCGGTGCTGGGTTGCGAGGCGCTGATCCGCTGGCAGCATCCGCTGCGCGGCCTGGTGCCGCCGGGCCAGTTCATCGGCGCGGCCGAACAGTGCGGGCTGATCAGCGAGCTCGGCACCTGGACCGTGCGCGCGGCCTGCGCGCAGATCGCCGAGTGGAAGCGGGCCGGCTTGAACGTCGGCGCCGTCGCGGTCAACGTCTCGGCGCTGGAGTTCCGCCACCATCGCCTCGTCGACACGCTGACGCAGGCGATGGCCGACTTCGGCGTGCAGCCGGCGGAGCTGGAGATCGAGCTCACCGAGAGCGTGCTGATGACCGACACCGACACCACGCAACGCATCGTCGAGCGGCTGCATGCGCTGGGCCTGCGGCTGGTGGTCGACGACTTCGGCACCGGCTACTCGTCGCTGGCCTACCTGAAGCGGCTGCGGCCTTCGAAGATCAAGATCGACCGCAGCTTCGTGCGCGACCTGCCGGCCGACGAGGACGACCGCGTGCTGGTGCGCGCGATCGTGCAGCTGGCGCGGGCGCTGGGCATCGTGGTCGTCGCCGAGGGCGTCGAGACCGAACCGCAGCGCGAGTTCCTGTGCGGCATCGGCTGCAACGTGCTGCAGGGCTTCCTGCTGGCGCGGCCGCAGCCGGCGCCCCAGTTCGAGCAGATCGTGCGCGCGGCGCTGGTCGACGCCCGCTGAAGCGCGGCTAGGACATTCCCGGCTGTCGAGGCCGCATCGCGGCATGGGAACATGCCAGGCGGCCGCGCGCATGCTTCTTGCGAGCGGCGCCGTCGACCGACCCCAGGAGACCCGACCCATGTCCGCACCGATCCGCCGTCGCACCGCGCTGCACGGCGCCGCCGCCCTCGCGCTCGCCCTGTCCGCCACCACGCTGCCGGCGCAGGCGCAGGAAACGCCGATCCGCTTCCAGCTCGACTGGCGCTTCGAAGGCCCCGCGGCCTTCTTCCTGTGGCCGGTGGCCAAGGGCTACTTCAAGGACGAGAAGCTCAACGTCACGGTCGACGCCGGCAGCGGCTCGGGCAACGCGGTGAACCGCGTCGCGTCGGGCGCCTACGAGATGGGCTTCGCCGACCTCGCCGCGCTGATGGAGTTCCACGCCAACAACCCCACCGCGCCGAACAAGCCGGTGGCGGTGATGATGGTCTACAACAACACGCCGGCGGCGGTGTTCTCGCTGAAGAAGACCGGCATCAACAAGCCGCAGGACCTGGCCGGCAAGAAGCTCGGCGCGCCGGTGTTCGACGCCGGCCGGCGCGGCTTCCCGATCTTCCAGAAGGCCAACTCGATCGGCGCGGTCAACTGGATCAGCATGGACCCGCCGCTGCGCGAGACCATGCTCGCCAAGGGCGACGTCGACGCGATCACCGGCTTCTACTTCACCAGCCTGCTGAACCTCGAGGCCCGCGGCGTGAAGGCCGAGGACGTGTCGGTGATGGCCTACCCGCAGTTCGGCGTCAAGCTCTACGGCAACGCGATCATCGTCTCCGAGAAGTTCCTGAAGGAGAAGCCGGACGCGGTGAAGGCCTTCCTGCGCGCCTTCAGCAAGGCCGCGAAGGACATCGTCAACAACCCGAAGGCCGGCGTCGCGGTGGTCAAGGAACGCGACGGCATCATCAATGCCGAGCTCGAGGAACGGCGCCTGCGCCTGGCGATCCAATCGGCCATCGCCACCGCGGACGCGCGCACCGAAGGCTTCGGCAACGTCAGCCCGCCGCGCCTGGCGCTGATGGCCAGCCAGGTGGCCGACGCCTACACCACCAAGGGCCGCATCGATCCCGATGCGATCTGGAACGGGAACTTCCTGCCGAGCGCCGACGAGCGGAACATCTTCGCCGGCAGCGGCAAGAAGTGAGCTTCGTCGACTTCAAGGGCGTCTGGCTCGCCTACAACGACGAGCTGCTCGCGAAGGGCCAGTTCGCGGTCGAGGACATCACGCTGCAGGTGACCGAGGGCGAGTTCATCGCCATCGTCGGGCCCTCGGGCTGCGGCAAGTCCACCTTCATGAAGCTGGCCACCGGGCTGAAGCGGCCGAGCCGCGGCAGCATCGTGATCGGCGGCCAGCCGGTGAACGGGCCGCTGAAGATCACCGGCATGGCCTTCCAGGCGCCCAGCCTGCTGCCCTGGCGCACGACGCTCGCCAACGTCATGCTGCCGCTGGAGATCGTCGAGCCCTACCGCTCGAGCTTCAAGCAGAAGAAGGCCGAGTACGAGGCCAAGGCGCGCACGCTGCTGCAAAACGTCGGCCTCGCCGGCTACGAGGACAAGTTCCCGTGGCAGCTGTCCGGCGGCATGCAGCAGCGCGCCAGCATCTGCCGCGCGCTGATCCACGAGCCGAAGATGCTGCTGCTCGACGAGCCCTTCGGCGCGCTCGACGCCTTCACCCGCGAGGAGCTGTGGTGCACGCTGCGCGACCTGCAGGCGGCGCAGAAGTTCAACGTGATCCTGGTGACCCATGACCTGCGCGAGAGCGTGTTCCTGGCCGACACCGTCTACGTGATGAGCAAGAGCCCCGGCCGCTTCGTCGTGCGGCGAGAGATCGACCTGCCGCGCCCGCGCGATCTCGAGCTCACCTACACGCCCGCCTTCACCGACCTCGTGCACGAGCTGCGCGGGCACATCGGCGCGGTGCGCAATACGTTCGCCAAGGCGGCCGCATGAGCCTGCAGAGCAAGCGCCTCGAAGCCTGGGCGCCCTGGGTGCTGATGGCGGCGGTGATCCTGCTGTGGCAGGCGATCTGCTCGGCCTTTTCAGTCAGCGAGTTCATCTTCCCGAGCCCGGCGCGCATCTGGGAACAGTTCGTCGAGTTCAAGGGCGAGATCGCCAAGCATGCGTGGCGAACGTTCTGGGTGACGCTGGCGGGGTTCGGGCTGGCGATCGTCATCGGCGTGCTGCTGGGGTTCCTGATCGGCAGCTCGCGCCTGGCCTACGCGGCGATCTACCCGCTGATGACGGCCTTCAACGCGCTGCCCAAGGCGGCCTTCGTGCCGATCCTCGTCGTCTGGTTCGGCATCGGGGTCGGCCCGGCCGTGCTCACCGCGTTCCTGATCTCCTTCTTCCCGATCACCGTCAACATCGCCACCGGCCTGGCGACGCTGGAGCCCGAGCTCGAGGACGTGCTGCGCGTGCTGGGCGCACGGCGCTGGGACGTGCTGGTGAAGGTCGGCCTGCCACGCTCGATGCCCTACTTCTTCGGCTCGCTGAAGGTCGCGATCACGCTGGCCTTCGTCGGCACGACGGTCAGCGAGATGACCGCCAGCAACGAAGGCATCGGCTACCTGCTGGTTTCCGCCGGCTCGGCGATGCAGATGGGCCTGGCCTTCGCCGGGCTCGTCGTCGTCGGCGTGATGGCGATGCTGATGTACGAGCTCTTCTCGTACCTCGAGAAGCGCATCACCGGCTGGGCGCATCGGGGGTCGCAGGGGAACGCGTGAGCACACGCGCCGCCGACTGTCGCTCCATTTGACAGTTGGGACGCCCCGCGTCCGGTCAGCGCACCGCGGGCCGTGTGCCGGCCCGCCCCGAACGCCAGATCGCGCGTCGCGATGCCGGCAGCGGCACGGACGCGCATCAACCCGGGCGGCGCAGCAGGCGCTGGCTCTGGCGCAGGCTGATGTGCACGCCGAAGCGGCGCTCGACGTGGGCGCGGACGAGCTTGCCGCACCAGTGGTCGTACGCCAGGCCCTGGCTGCTGGGCGGCAGCGCGAACTCGGCGCGCAGTTGCAGCAACTGCGACCGCGTCAGCCGTGCGGGGCGGCCCCTGCCGTGCGTGACGTGCAGCGACTCGCAGCCCTCCAGGCGATAGCACCGCACCCAGCGCTCGACGCTGCGGCGACTGCAGCCGAAGCACCGGGCCACGCGCGCGCACGACAGGCCTTGCGACACCAGCAGCACCGCCTGCACGTGATGAAGGAAGCGCAGGTCGTCGCCGCCGCGCAGGCAGGCGCGCAGCGCGGCGCGCAACGGCGCATCGGGAAGGGCTGCGGTGTCCGGCATCGTGCAGGTCCAGGCCGGCAAGGCTACTCCGCGCGCGGCGGGAGCGACAGCGGTTCCGTCATCGAGGCTCGACCATCCGCACGAGGGCCTGGAATATGCGTCACCGCGTTCCCATACAAGCGCGCAAGCGCAGGGAGACAGGCATGTCGACCAGATCACCCACCCTTACCGCGCTTCGACTCGCGAGCGCCGTTGCCGCGGTCGCCCTGATGGCCTCGCCCGCCCTGGGCGGCACCGCCAGCGGACGCATCACGCTGGAGAACGGCACGGATCAACTCGCCAACGACGTGCACCTCGAGCTGGAAGGCGGCCGGTTCACCGCAGCCACCACCGGCCTGATCCCCGGCATGACCGGCGGCGTCTCGCCCAAAGACTCGCACAACGCCGGCTTCGCCGGCTTCACCGCCTTTCCAGGCGAATCGGTCGACATCCACATCGACACCACGATTTCCAACAACGTCGCGCTCGACCTCAGCTACTACTGGACAAAGGACGGTGACGCGATCAAGTTCGGCACGCCCGGCAACCTGAAGAAGTACTTCCGCTTCGGCGGCGTGCTGGTCAGTCAGAGCGCAGGGGGTGCCGGGTACGACTGGGAGTTCCTCAACACCACCGACGACACGGGCCTCTCGCTGTCGAGCCTGACCTACGCGATGGTGTCCTCGACGTTCGACATCGACAACGACACGCCCGGCAGTTCGCACACGCTGTCCGACCTGGTGCTGGCACCCGGGGACGGAACCGGGTCGCTGTTCTCGGCTTTCAGTGCCGGCGCGAACGCGCTGTACCTGGCCGGAACAGCCGTCGACGACTTCGGCGCGCGCTTCGACTTCCGCTACCTGCTCCAGGTGCCGGAACCCGCGTCGCTGCCGTTGGCGGCGCTGGGCCTGGGCCTCATCGCCTGGGGCCGCAGGCCGTGGCGCCGGCGCACGGAGCCGGCGTGCCCGCCACTCACTCCAGCGTGAAGCCCACCTTCATCGTCACCTGCCAGTGCGCGACCTTGCCGTCGACGACGTGGCCGCGGGTCTCGATCACCTCGAACCAGTGGATGTTGCGCACGGTCTCGTTGGCCTTGGCGATCGCGTTGTTCACGGCATCCTCGATGCCGGTCGGCGACGATCCGGTGAGTTCGAGCAGCTTGTAGACGTGGTTGCTCATCGCGGGTCTCCTGTTGTGAAGTCGTCCGGCGGCCACCGCGCCGCGGGCTCGGCCGACGGCAGCTTAAGAGCCCCGGCGTCGCAGCGCAATGCGCGGCCACGCGGCGCGGCGCAGGTATGCTGCGACGCCTATGGCGACGCACGCGGACCCGCTCGGCCCCGACGGCTGGCAACGCGCCTGGCGCGAGGCCGGCGCGCAGCGGGTCGACGACACGCTGCGCGACGTGCTGCTCGCGAGCTACCAGGAGCCGCACCGCGGCTACCACACGCTGCAGCACCTGCGCGAATGCCTCGCGCTGCTGCCGCACCTGTCGCAGCAAGCCGAGCGCCCGGCCGAGATCGCGCTGGCGCTGTGGTTCCACGACGCCATCTACGACCCGGCGCGGCACGACAACGAGCAGCGCTCGGCCGACTGGGCCCGCTCGGCGGCGTGGGCTTGCGGCGCGCCCGACGAGGTGGCGCAGCGCCTGCATTCGCTGGTGATGGCCACGCGCCACGCCGTCGAGCCGGTCGGCGTCGATGCGGGCGTGCTGGTCGACATCGACCTCGCGATCCTCGGCGCGCCCGGCGCGCGCTTCGACGAGTACGAGCGCCAGGTGCGCACCGAGTACGCGCTGGTCGACGACCACGCGTTCCGCGCCGGCCGGCTGCGCGTGCTGCAGCAGTTCGCCGAGCGGCCGCGTCTGTATGCGACCGCTGCCGCGCACCGCCGCTTCGAGCGCGCGGCGCGCGCGAACCTGGCGCGGTCGATCGCCGCGCTGCTGGCGTTGCCGGCCGCGTCTGAAGAACGCTAGCCGGTCAGCCGGTCAGCCGATCAGCTTCAGCACCCGTGCCGCCGCCGCGGTGCGTGTCTCGACGTCCATCTTCTGCAGGATGTGCTCCATGTGCTTGGTGACGGTGCGCGGGCTCATCGCCAGGATCTCGCCGACGTCGCGGTTGGTCTTGCCCTTGGCCACCCAGTACAGCACCTCGGCCTCGCGCACCGTCAGCCCGAAGGCCTGCATCATCGCGTCGAAGGCCGCGGCATCGTCGGCTTCGGTGGCGACGATCAGCCACTCGGCCTCGTCCGGGCCGGGGCTGGGGTCGTCACCGATCAGGCTGTGCAGTTCCAGCGTCAGGCGCCGGCCGCCGCGCGCGCTGACCAGCGGCTGCGGCGCCGTGCCCGTGCCCGTGCCCGCGCCGGTCACCGCGGCCACCTGCTCGCGCAGCCAGTCGATCAACGGCACCGGGGCGGCGCTGCCGGCGCTGCCGAAGTAGTCGCGCAGCAGCGCGCGCGCGAGCGCGGTCTGCCACACCAGGCGGCCGTCGGCCGGCCGCACGACGAGCGTCGCATGGCCGAAGGCATCGAGCGCATGGCGGGCCTGGTGCTGCGCACGCGCGGTCTGCGTGTGCGCGGCAATGCGCGCGAGCACCTGGCGCGGCTCCAGCGGCTTGGTCACGTAGTCGACGCCGCCGGCGCCGAAGGCCGCGAGCACGTGTTCGGTCTCGGTCAGGGCGGTCATGAAGATGATCGGGATCGCCGCGGTCTCGGGGTCGGCCTTCAGGCGCCGCGCGACCTCGAAACCGTCCATGCCCGGCATCATCGCGTCGAGCAGCACGACGTCGGGCTTCGCCTGCTGGGCCCGGGCGATCGCGCTCGGCCCGTCGCGGGCGACCAGCACCGTGTGGCCGGCTTCGTCGAGCGCGTCGTGCAGCAGCGACAGGTTGTCGGGCACGTCGTCGACGATCAGCACGAGGTCGCCGGCGCCGCGGTCCAGCGGCGGCGGGGGGTGGTGTTCAGGCATCGCTGGCCTCCTTCAGCGCGAGCGCCAGCTGCGCGGTGATCGTCTCCAGCTCGAAGCCGCGCGCCAGTGTGCGCAGGCGTTCGAGCCACGGCGCGCACTCGGGATGGTCGGCGGCCAGCGCATCGAGCTTCTTCAGGATGCCGCGCACATAGCCCAGGCGCACCAGCTCGTCGAGCGCGCGCAACGCGGCGGCGGGCGGCCGCACGGTGCTCGCCTGCGCGGTGGGCACCGCGGCCGGCACGTCGGCCGGCGCCTGCACCCATTGCAGCTGCAGGCGCCGCTCGAGCCAGCCGAGCAGCTCGTCCATGCGCACCGGCTTGACGAGGAAATCCGCCGGCGTGATGCCGAGGTCGTTCTCCAGCCCCTTGTCGTAGGCATTGGCCGAGACGATCGCCGCCGGCGCGTCGCTCAGGCCCTCGTCGCGCAGCCGCCGCAGCGTGGTCCAGCCGTCGATGCCGGGCATCGCGAGGTCGAGGAAGACCGCGTCGACCGCGGTCCCGCGCAGGGCCTGCAGGGCCTCCTCACCCGACGCCGCCTGCAGCAGCTCGAAGCCCAGCGGCGCCAGCCGGTCGATCAGCAGCCCGCGGTCGGCCTCCTCGTTGTCGACGACGAGCAGGCGGCGGCGCAGGCCGTGAAAGCCGGTCACGCGCCGCGGCGCGAGCCGGTGCCGGTGTTCGTGGCCGGCGGCGAGCTCGGGCAGGTACAGCTTGATCGAGAAGCAGGTGCCGACGCCCGGCGTCGAGCGCACGCGCAGCTCGCCGCCCATCAGCTCGGTCAGCATGCGCGCGATCGTCAGGCCCAGGCCGGTGCCGCCGGCCGACGCGAGGCCGGCCGCGGTGCCGCGCTCGAAGGGCTCGAACACGCGCTGCAGCTCGGCGTCGCCCATGCCGGGGCCGGTGTCCTCGATCTCGAAGCGCGCCATCTCGCCCGCGTAGGCGCTGCGCAGGGTCACGCGGCCGGCGCGGGTGAACTTCACCGCGTTGCCGAGCAGGTTGATCAGGATCTGCCGCAGCCGCTTCTCGTCGGCGCGCACCAGCGCCGGCAAGGTGCCGCTGCGCTGGTGCTCGAAGCCGAGGCCTCGCGCCGCGGCCTGCAGCTCGAACATGCGCGCGATCTCGTCGAGGCCCTCGGCGAAGCGCATCGGCGACGGCTCCAGCGCCAATCGCCCGCTCTCGATGCGCGCGATGTCCAGCGTGCCTTCGATCAGGCTCAGCAGGTGGTCGCCACCGCGGCGGATCACCTGCACCGCGTCGCGCCGGTGCGCCGGCACCGCGGGGTCGTCCTCCAGCAGCTGCGCGTAGCCGAGGATCGAGTTCAGCGGCGTGCGCAGCTCGTGGCTGATGGTGGTGATGTAGCGGCTCTTGGCCTGGTTCGCCGCGTCGGCCACCGCCTTGGCCTGCTGCAGCTGCGCATCGGTGCGCTGGTGCGACTGGATCTCGCGCTGCAGCGCTTCGGCCTGGTCCTGCAGCGCGCGCGTCTGGCGGCGCGATTCCTCCTGCGCCACCTGGCGGCTGCGCTGCGCGAGCACCAGCCACCAGGCGACCATGCCGGCGACGACCAATAACACCAGAAAGGCCTGGCCGTAACCCTGGCGCAGCAGCGGCGCGATGATGGCGGCCTCGTCGGGGCCGGCGGCGGTCAGCGTGCGCAGGCCCAGCAGGTACAGACCGCCCAGCAGCGCGCCCAGCAGCGGCACGCCGGCGAACATCAGCAGCAGGTAGTGCGCGAGGCCACTTTCCAGGTACGGCGCCATCGGCCGGGGCAGCAGGCGCTTGCACAGCCGCAGCCATTGCGCGGACAGCCGCGCGTCGGGCTTGCACAGGTCGTCGCAGCGCGCATCCAGCGTGCAGCACAGCGAGCAGATCGGGCCGCCGTAGGCCGGACAGCGGGCCATGTCCTCGGGTTCGTAGTCGCGTTCGCAGATGCAGCAGCGGGCCAGGCGCGGGCCTCGCAGGGTCGCGTTCAGCGCGGCGTTCAGCGGCGTGCCCTCGTCGTCGGGCAGTGCCTCGGCGCGCCGCGCGAGGTAGTAGCGCCCGCGCGTCGCCCACGCCAGCAGCGGCGACGCGAGCATCGCGGTGACCAGCGCGATCATCGCGGAGAAGGCCTGCGCCGTCGGGCCGAAGGCGCCCAGGTGCGCGGCCACCGACAGCAGCGACGCGATGCCCATCGCGCCGACGCCGACCGGGTTGATGTCGTAGAGGTTCGCACGGCGGAACTCGATGCCCGGCGGCGACAGCCCGAGCGGCTTGTTGATCACGAGGTCGGCGACGACGGCCATCATCCAGGCGATCGCGATGTTCGAGTACAGCCCCAGCACGTGGCCCAGCGCCTGGAAGACGTTCATCTCCATCAGCACCAGCGCGATCAGCGTGTTGAACACCACCCACACCACGCGCCCCGGGTGGCTGTGCGTCAGCCGCGAGAAGAAGTTGCTCCACGCCAGCGAACCCGCATAGGCGTTGGTGACGTTGATCTTCAGCTGCGAGATGACGACGAAGAGCGCCGTCGCGGCCACCGCCCAGCCGTAGTCGCTGAACACGTACTCCCAGGCCGCGAGGTACATCTGGTTCGGATCGACCGCGCGCTCCGGCGGCACCATGTGCTTGAGCGCGAGGTAGGCCAGCACCACGCCGGCCATCATCTTCGCGACCCCGACGATCACCCAGCCCGGCCCGCCGAGCAGCGTGCCGAACCACCAGCGCGCCGCATTGGCCTTGGTCTTCTCGGGCATGAAGCGCAGGTAGTCGACCTGCTCGCCCATCTGCGTGATCAGCGCGATGCCCACCGTCAGCGCGGCGCCGAAGGCATGCAGGTCGAAGCCGGCGAAGTGGCCCGAGACACCCCCGAAGCTCGTCAGCCCGGTCAGTTCGTCCGGGCTCTTCCACAGCACGAAGGCGAAGGGCAGCACCAGCAGCACCAGCCACAGCGGCTGCGTCCACACCTGCAGCCGGCTGATCGCGGTGACGCCGTGCGTGACCAGCGGAATCACCACCAGCGCGCAGAGGCCGTAGCCCCAGGCCGGCGGGATGTCGAAGGCCAGCTCCAGCGCATAGGCCATCACCGCCGCTTCGAGCGCGAAGAAGATGAAGGTGAAGCTGGCGTAGATCAGCGAGGTGATCGTCGAGCCCAGGTAGCCGAAGCCGGCGCCGCGCGTCAGCAGGTCCATGTCGACGCCATGGCGCGCGGCATAGACGCTGATCGGCAGCCCGGCGAGGAAGATGATCAGCCCGGTGGCGATGATCGCCAGCGCCGCGTTGCTGAAGCCGTGCTGCACCAGCAAGGTCGCGCCGACCGCCTCGAGGATCAGGAAGGACGCGGCGCCGAACGCGGTGTTCGCCACCCGCCATTCGCTCCACTTGCGAAAGGTGCGCGGCGTGAAGCGCAGCGCGTAGTCCTCCATCGTCTCGCGCGCGACCCAGCTGTTGTAGTCGCGGCGGAAGGTGATGACGCGCTGCGGGGCGGCGGTGGCGGGGGGCATCGAGGACACGGCAGGGCTGCGATCAAGAAACGCACCAAGCTGGGCGTCTGGTTCGCGCCCCGGAATCGATGCATCGTGGTGCGCGAGGCACCATCGCGGCGCATCGGCGCACCGCCAGCGGTCGTTTTCAGCCGAGCGTGATCTCGAGCCGGTTGTCGCGCGGTCGCAGCGCGTCCTGCCAGTCGGCCATCGCCACGTCGACCCCCGGCGCCCGGTAGCGGTTCGATCCCGGCGTGATCGGCAGCGGCCGGCCGTTCAGCACCACGCCGAGCGGGCCATGGCCGCGCGGCCCGACGCGGTAGCGCACCTGCAGCGCGATGCCGGCCAGCGGCAGCCGCACGTCCAGCCGGTCGAGCGCCGGCGGCAGCACCGGGTCGATGTGCAGCCGGTGCGTTTCCACCGTGAGGCCGAGCAGGCGCTGCACGACCAGCCGCCAGGCGATGCCCGCGCCGCTGCTGTAGATGCGCCAGCCGCCTTCGAGCGCGACGCCGCCCTGCCTGACCCGCGCGTAATGCGCCTGCGCCTCGACGCGGTCGGCGAAGGCTGCGTCGCTGCTCGAGTAGTAGCAGTTGCGCTGGCGTGGCGCGGCGCTGGGCACCAGCGCCTCCAACCCGATGGGGTTGGCCAGCCGCAGCGCGTGCAGCAGGGCGTCGCCACGGCCCAGCTGCGCCAGCGCCTCGGCCCAGCGCAGGTGCGCGTGCATGTACATCAGCCCGATCTCGCGGCCGAAGTAGCTCGCGCTCTCGCCGCGCTGGAACAGCTGCATCACGCCGCCGCGGTAGGTCAGCGGATGATCGAACAGGCGCAGCCCGTCGGGGCCGGTCAGCTCGGCCGCTATCAGCGCGGCGTGCGCGTCGGCCTGCTCGGGCGTGAACAGCTCGTCGATGATCGCGTGCACCATCGCCAGCGCGCTGTAGCGGATGCCGGTGCGCTGGTCGCGCGGATGCAGCAGCCATTGCACGCGGCCGGGGTCATCGAAGGACGCGTAGCCGGCCAGCACGCCGTCGGCGATCAGCAGGCGCTGGAAGTCCGCGCGCACCGCGTCGGCCTCGGCCTGCATCGCCGCGGCCGCGTCGGGCCGGCCCAGGCGCTGCCAGGCCTCGCGCCAGGCCGCCAGCACCTCGTGGTGCAGCGTCACCGTCCAGGCGCTGCACAGGTGCTCGCGCATCGCCGGGTCCGCCGGCTGCAGCGCGTCGTTCCAGTCGCCGTGGCCGTAGGCGGCCAGCGCGGTGCCGTCGATGCGGCGGCGGTTGATCACCGCGAACGCGCGCTCGACATGCACGCGCAGCGGCGCCCGCTCGGCGGCGCTGCCGGCGGCCGCGTGGAAGGGCAGCACGACGTCGAGCAGCGCGGCATCGCCGGTCGCCGCCAGGTGCCGGGCCAGCGCCAGCAGCGGCCAGAACACGATGTCGCCGTGCGAATCACCGGCCCGCACGGCGGCATCGCGTTCGAAGAACATGAACCACTGCGGCCAGTCGCCGTCGGTGTTCTGGGCCGCGAACACGCGCCGCAGCAGGTCGGCGATCACCTCGTGGCGGCCGAGCGCGCGCAGCCATTCCACCGGCCCCTGGCAGACGTCGCGCGTGCCCCAGCCGCCGCCGGAGAACTGCTCGAGCCCGCGCGGCGACAGGTAGTGCACCAGCGCGTTGTGCGTGAGCCAGGGCAGCCAGTCGGCCAGCTGCCGCACCGCCTGCGCGGCGGCGCCGCGGCCGGGCGGCCGCAGCACGAGGTCCGCGCCGGGCGGCGCCGCGTCGGCCGGCAGCGACAGCGGCCGCGCATCGATCAGCGCCGCCTCGTAGTCGAGCACGATCGCCGGCGCCGCGTCGAAGCGCAGGCACAGCACCGGCTGCTCGCGGCTGCGGCCATCGCCGTACAGCCGTTCGTCGCCGCCGACGTCGGACCAGCGCGAGTCGCCGATCGCGCGGATCACCAGGCCACCGGCCGGGAACCGTTCAGCCATCGTGCTGCCGGGCGGCGCCTCGACGCGCAGCGTGGCATCGTCGAGCGCGCGCCATGCCACGCGGCCGCGCGCCAGTCCGTCGTCGTCACCCAGCGCGATGTGGTGCAGCAGCAGCAGGCGCGGCCGCAGCGGGCCGTCGACCTCGATGCGCAGCCGCTGGCAGGCCGGCCGCGCGTCGGCGCTGGTGGTGATGCGCAGCACGCCGCGGCCATGGCGGTACAGCCACTGCGCCTGCTGCGGCTGCACGCCCCAGGCCGATGGCAGCTCCAGCCGGCGCCAGCCGTCGCCGAAGTCGGCCAGCATGCGCAGTCCGAATCCGCGCTGCAGGCCGAGGTAGCCGCGCTGCGTCGACAGCAGGCGGTTGGCGCTGGCATGGCCCTGCGTGAAGCTGCTCTGGAACACGCCCGCCATCCACACCGTGCCGGCGACCGCCGCTTCATCGGGCACCGTGTGGTGGCCGCTGCGCAGCAGGTGGCCATGCGGGCGCAGCACCGCGGCGTCCTTCGCCGGCAGCACGACGTGCGTGGCCTCGCCGCAGAAGAACGACAGCAGCCGGCCGCCGGCATCGCGCTCGACATGGCGCCAGCCGCTGCCGAAGCAGCGGCGCAGCAGCGCCTCGCCGGCGGCGGGTGCGTCGAGCGGCGGCGCGCTCAGCAGCAGGCTGGGCGGCTCCGGCGCGGCCACCGGTGCGCCCTCGGGCGGCGTCCACTGCGCCTCGGGCAGCGCCAGCACCTGGTCGACGCGGCCCAGGTCGGCCGGTCCGCTCGGCGCCGCATGGTCGGCCTCGAACCAGCCGAAGAAGCCGTGCCGCGCCGCTTCACCCGGCTGCAGCGTGAAGCGGTGGGTCTGCAGCGCGACCAGGCTGTGCTCGTGCTGCAGGCGGCGGCTCGGCAGCACGGCCGGCAGCGCGTCGGCCGGCAGCCCGTGGCGGCGGTCGGCGCCGGCGAGCTGCAGCGCATCGGTGGCGTAGGCCGCGGCCTCGCCGAGGCAGCCGCTCAGCAGCCACGGGCAGCGGCCGTCGACCGGCGCGTTCTGCCGCGACGCCACCAGCCAGCCGTGGCGCTCGTGCGCGATCGGCTGGTGGTCGATGTACTGGCTGACGTAGGCCTCGTTCAGCCGCACCGCCGGCCAGCGCGCCAGCGCGACGTCCTGCAGGTAGACGAGGTCGAGGCTGCACGGGCTCTCGCCCTGATGGTCGATGGCCAGGTGCCAGAACCAGGCGGTGGCCGCGCGGGCCGGCACCAGCTCGAGGCGCAGGCGCAGGCCCTGCCAGCGGCCTTCGCGCCAGCGCCGCCCGGCGTCGCCGGCGCCCTCGCCCTGATCACCGCCCGCGCCGCCGCCGAACCAGCGCAGCGGCGCCAACGGGCCGCACAGCGGCAGCGCCTCGAAGCGGCCGTCGGGCGCGAAGCGGCGCAGCACCAGGCCGGCCGGGCCGGGCTCGAGCTCGGTGCCGGCGAACAGGTTGATGTTCACGTCGCCGACGGCCAGCCGGTGCAGCCCGCCATGGGCGTTCAGCTCGGCCCGGAATCCACCGGCGCGGGCCAGCCAGGGTCGTGCGGGCACGGCGCCGGGGTCGACGGAATCGCTCATCGACGGGAATGTAATCGGTTTCAGCCGACGCTTGAAGCGGACCCTGCCAGGGCTTTCGAGGTGGGCTCGATTCTCCGCATTTACCCTCGAAACATTTCCGGCATCGGTCCCTATCATGTTGTGAGAACGTTTTCACAACGCCCCGCCCCGATGCCCGACACCGTCTTCCCGCCCGGCTTCCTGTGGGGCGCCGCGACCTCGGCCTACCAGGTCGAAGGCTCGCCGCTGGCCGATGGCGCGGGCATCAGCAACTGGCACCGCTTCGCGCACACGCCGGGGCGCATCGCCGGCGGCGACACCGGCGACATCGCCTGCGACCACTACCGCCGCATGCCCGAGGACGTCGCGCTGATGCGCACGCTGGGGCTGAACGCGTACCGCTTCTCGGTGGCCTGGTCGCGCGTGCTGCCCGAAGGCCGCGGCCGCTTGAATGCCGCCGGGCTCGGCTTCTACGAGCGCCTGGTCGATCAGCTGCTCGGCGCCGGCATCACGCCGATGCTGACGCTTCACCACTGGGACCTGCCGGCCGCACTGGACGACCGCGGCGGCTGGCTGAATCCCGACAGCGCCGACTGGTTCGCCGACTACGCGGCGCTGGTGGGCCGTGCGCTGGGCGACCGCGTCGCGCTGTGGACGACGCTCAACGAACCCTGGGTCATCGCCGACGGCGGCTTCATGCACGGCGTGCTCGCGCCGGGCCACCGCTCGGCCTGGGAAGCGGCGCTGGTCGCGCAGCGCCTGCTCTGCGCGCACGGCCGCGGCGTGCAGGCGCTGCGCGCCGAATGCAGCGGGCCGCAGCACCGCATCGGCCTGGTGGTCAACATCGAGCCCAAGCGCGCCGCCAGCGATCACCCGGCCGACCGCGCCGCCTGCGAACGCGCGCACGCCTACATGAACCGGCAGTACCTGGACCCGGTGCTGCGCGGCGAACGGCCAGCCGAGCTGGCCGCGCTGTTCGGCCCGGCGTGGCCGGCCTGCAGCGACGAGGACATCGCGCTGATGCGCACGCCGATCGACTGGGTCGGCATCAACTACTACACCCGCGGCGTGATGGCGCACGACGAGACCACCTGGCCGCTGCAGGCGCGCCACGTGCGCCAGCCCGGCGCCACCTACACCGAGACCGGCTGGGAGGTGCATGCGCGCGCGCTGACCGAGACGCTGCTGTGGGTGCGCGAGCGCTACGGCGACATCCCGCAGTACGTCACCGAGAACGGCGCGGCGTTCTACGACCCGCCGGTCGCCGGCCCGGACGGCATCGCCGACCCGCTGCGCCTGCAGTACCTGCGCGATCACCTCGGCGCGGTCGCCGACGCGATCCGCGCCGGCGTCGACCTGCGCGGCTACTTCGCCTGGTCGCTGCTGGACAACCTGGAATGGGCGCACGGCTACGCGAAGCGCTTCGGCATCGTGCACGTCGACTTCGCGACCGGACGGCGCACGCCGAAGGCCAGCGCGCGCTGGTATGCGAAGGCGATCGCGCGCCACGGCGCGGGGCTGTAGGACACACGATGGCCACCCGCACCGTTGCCCGCCCCGCCCCGCGCAGCCCCGCTCGCAGCACCCGGCGTGCGCAGCCCGCGCTCGCGCCGGCGGGCCCGGGCGCCGACTCCGCCGCGGCGCCGGCGACCATCCGCGACGTCGCACGCCAGGCCGGCGTCTCGGTGGCCACCGTCTCGCGCGTGGTCAACGCCGCATCGAACGTCACGCCCGAGACGCGCGAACGGGTCAACGCCGCGGCCGCCGCGCTGCGCTTCACGCCGTCGTCGGCCGCGCGCAGCCTGATCACGCGCCGCACCCAGACCATCGGCGCGCTGCTGCCCGATCTCTACGGCGAATACTTCTCCGAGCTGATCCGCGGCATCGACCTGAAGGCGCGCGCGCGCGGCCTGCACCTGCTGGTCTCGAGCTCGCATGGCGACGTGCATGAGGCCGCCGCGGCGCTGCGCGCGATGCATGGCCGCGTCGACGGCCTGCTGGTGATGTCGCCGCACCTGGACAGCGCCTCGCTCGGCGCCAACCTGCCGCAGGGCGTGCCGGTGGTGCTGATCAATACCCGGCTGGCGGATGCGGGGTACTCGTCCTTCGCCGTCGACAACCACGCCGGCGCGTTCGCGATGACGCGGCACCTGGTGCAGCGTGGCCACCACCGCATCGCCTTCATCGGCGGGCCGGCCAACAACTACGAGGCCCAGGAGCGCCTGCGCGGCTACCGCAGCGCGCTGGCCGAGCTGCGGCCCGGCACGCCCGAGCTGGTGTTCGACGGCGACTTCACCGAGGAATCGGGCTGGCGTGCCGGCAGCGAGATCGCGATGCTGGCCGAGCGGCCCGACGCGGTCTTCTGCGGCAACGACATGATGGCCATCGGTTGCCTCGCCGCCTTCGCCGAGGCCGGCGTGCGGGTGCCGCAGGACATCGCGCTGGCCGGCTTCGACGACATTCCGATCGCGCGTTATGTCACGCCGCCGCTGACCACGGTGCGCGTGCGCATCGCCGACCTGGGCGGCCTGGCGCTCGAGCGCCTGGCCGGCGCGATCGACAACCCCGGCCGCAGCACCGCGCAGCACCAGACGCTGCGCGCCGAGCTGGTGGTGCGCCAGTCCTGCGGACCCGGCTGAGCCGCCCGCCCGCCGCGCGCCGTTTCCCCTTTTCTCCGAACGACCCCCCCAACGCCCAGGAGACACCATGACGAGATCGCGAAAAGGTTTTCATGTGCACGCCCTCGCCGCGGCCGTCGTGCTCGCGCTGTCCGGTGCCGCGCAGGCCCAGTTGAGCAGCGCCACCGTGCAGGGCCAGGTCACCAGCGGCACCGCGCCGGCGCAGGCCGGGCTCGAGGTGGTGGCGATCAACACCGCCAACGGCAACCGCTACCGCACGACCACGCGCAGCGACGGCAGCTACGTGCTGACCGGCCTGTCGCCCGGCAGCTACGAGATCCGCGTCGGCAGCCAGGCGACCGAGCGCATCACGCTGCAGGTGGGCGAGACCGCGTCGCTCGACCTCGCGCTCGGTGCGGCCGGTCAGCAGGTGACGATCATCGGCACGGCGCAGCGCGCCGGCGTGCGCGCGCCCGAGGTCGGCACCAACGTGACGACGCGGCAGATCGAGTCGCTGCCGCAGGTCACGCGCAACTTCCTGGCCTTCGCCGACCTCGCGCCCGGCGTGCGCTTCGACGTCGAGAACAACGGCCAGCAGAAGCTGCAGGGCGGCGCGCAGAACCGGGACAACGTCAACGTCTTCATCGACGGCGTCGGCCAGAAGAACTACATCCTGCGCGGCGGCATCGCCGGGCTCGACTCGACGCGCGGCAATGCCTTCCCGCAGTCGGCGATCGCCGAGTACAAGGTGATCTCGCAGAACTACAAGGCCGAGTTCGACCAGGTCTCCAGCGTCGCGATCACCGCCGTCACCAAGTCCGGCAGCAACGAGCTGCACGGCGAGGCCTACATCGACCGTACCGGCACCAACTGGACCGCGAAGGACCCGTTCGAGAAGAAGGCAGAGGCCAACGGCGTCAAGCGGCCCGAGGCGACGCAGAAGCAGTACGGCTTCTCGATCGGCGGCGCGATCAAGCCCGATGCGCTGCACTACTTCGTCGCCTACGACGGCAAGGACATCGAGCAGCCGCGCCAGGTGATCCTGCAGGCGCAGGACGTGCTGCCCAATGCCGGCGTGGTGCCGCAGCTGATGGCGCAGCAGGGCAGCACGGTGCAGAAGTTCAAGGAGGACCTGCTGTTCGCGAAGCTCGATGCGCAGATCGACGCCGACCAGCGCCTGGACTTCTCGATCCGCTACCGCGACGAATCGGACAAGGTGCCCGAGGACAACCTGCTGAGCCTGCCGGGCAACGACAAGAACCGCACCAACAAGGAAAACCGCGCCACCCTGCGCCACGAGTGGACGCGCGGCGACTTCCTGAACGAGGCGCGCGTGGGCTACGAGGACTACACCTGGGCGCCGTTGTCCAACGCCGCCGAGCCGATGATCCGCTACAAGGGCTCGCCGACGACCAACCTCAACAATACGCGCGACGTCGCGATCGGCGGCGGCTCGCCGGACATGCAGCGGCGCAAGCAGAAGGGCTTCTTCGTCAGCGACGACCTCACCTTCACCGGCCTCGCCGGCCACACGATGAAGGGCGGTGCGAAGCTCAAGGCGCTGGAGTTCGACCTCTCGGGCACCTTCCGCGGTCTCGACGTGATCCAGACGGTGATCGACCGCAACAACGGCAGCATCTACTACAACCCCGCCACCGGCAACTGCATCGGCTCGAACGCCAAGCCGCCCGTCAACGGGCGCACCCTCGAGACTGACCAGTGCAAGGTCGACCCGGCGATCGCACCGGCCGGCGTCAGCTTCAAGAACAAGCAGTTCGGCCTGTACTTCCAGGACGACTGGCGCGTCACCAAGCAGCTCGAGCTCAACCTCGGCCTGCGCTGGGACTACGAGGACAACGCGCTCAACGACAACTACGTGACGCCGGCCGATCGCGTCGCCGCGTTGTTCGCGCCCGACGTCACGCGCGAAGGCATCACGCCGCCGGCGGGCCAGACCTACGCGCAGTCGCTCGCCAAGGGCGGCATCCGCATCGAGGACTTCATCGCCAATGGCAACAGCCGCAAGGCCTATACCGGCGCGTGGCAGCCGCGCGTGGGCTTCAGCTTCGACGTCAAGGGCGACCGCAGCACCGTGCTCTTCGGCGGCGCCGGCCGTGCCTACGACCGCGCGATGGCCAACCACGCGCTCGACGAGATGCAGAAGAACGCGCAGCCCCACGGCGAGATCTGGCTGATCCGCAACGACCACGACATGCCCTACACCGACCAGTTCAGCCTCGGCGTGCGCCAGGCGGCCGGCGTGTGGAACCTGGAGGTCGCGGCCACGCGCAGCCACGCACGCAACCAGTTCAACTGGTACCACGGCAACCGCGACCCGAACGGCGGCTTCGGCAACAAGCCGCCGATCGACCCGCTGTGGGGCGGCCCCGCCGGCTACGGCTCGGTGGTGCTGGGCGACTTCGTCTCGCAGGCCAAGACCGACACGATCTACTTCAAGGCCGACAAGCCCTACACGGAGGCCTCCGGCTGGGCCGCGTCGATCGCCTACACCTACAGCGACGCGAAGACCACCAACCGCCAGTGGACCAACGACATCTTCAACTGGACCTACGGCAAGCCGGGCCAGGGCGGCTGGAACCCGTCGCTCGACGTCGACAAGCACCGCGTCGTCGCCACCGCGTTCACCGACAAGCTGATCCCGTGGGGCGTGATGCTGTCGGGCAAGGCGACCTACGGCTCGGGCCGCGTGCGCCAGCTCACCGACTGCTCGCGCGGCTTCGACGGCCCGAACGGCTGCATCTACCGCGCCGGCGAGAAGGACGACTTCAAGCAGGTGGACCTGGGCCTCGCGAAGGACGTCAAGCTGCCGTTCGGCCGCATCACCGTGCGCCTGGACGTGCTGAACGTCTTCAACAGCGTCAACTACGGTGGCTACGACGACTGGATCGGCGGCCCGGGCAATCCGCAGAACGCCTATGGCGGTGACAACGCGAACTTCGGCACGCCGAACAGCCGCGGCGGGCCGATGCGCACCTACAAGCTGGGCCTCAGCTACAAATGGTGATCCCCCCCGGAACGGCCTGGCGGCCGCTTCCCCCCCAGGGGGGCGACCCCAGCGGCCCGGCAGAGCCGGATCCGCGGCGTCCGCTTGACGGCGGTGCGCATGGCGTAAGCCGACGCGAGGTGCTCGTCGCCGGCCTCGCGCCGCTGGTCGGCACGGCCTGCGCGGCGGCGCCCGAAGCCTCGCCGCTGGCCGGCGACGAGGCGCTGCTCGACGACCTGGAGCAGCGCACCTTCCGCTGGTTCTGGGAGACGACCAACCCGGTCAACGGCCTGGTGCCGGACCGCTGGCCGAGCCCGTCGTTCTGCAGCATCGCGGCGGTCGGCTTCGGCCTCAGCGCCTGGGCGATCGGCGCCGCGCAGGGCTGGATCACGCGGGCCCAGGCGAGCGAGCGCACGCTGGCGACGCTGCGCTTCTTCCGCGACAGCAAGCAGGGTCCGCAGGCGCGCGGCACCAGCGGCCACAAGGGCTTCTACTACCACTTCCTCGACATGCGCAGCGGCGAGCGCTGGGCCGACTGCGAGCTGTCGACGGTGGACACCGCGCTGCTGCTGGCCGGCGTGCTGCACGCGGCGTCGTTCTACCAGGCGAATGACGCGGCCGAGACCGAGATCCGCCAGCTCGCCGATGCGCTGAGCGAACGCGTCGACTGGCGCTGGGCGCAGCCGCGCGGCCCGGCGATCTGCCATGGCTGGCGGCCCGAGCACGGCTTCCTGCCCTACGACTGGACCGGCTACAGCGAGGCGATGCTGGTCTACCTGCTGGCCCTCGGCGCACCGGCGCGGGCGGTCGCAAGCGACGCCTGGGGCGCGTGGACCAGCACCTACGCCCGCCACTGGACCACCTTCCACGGCCAGACGCACCTGCACTTCCCGCCGCTGTTCGGCCACCAGTACACGCACTGCTGGGTCGATTTCCGCGGCATCCGCGATGCGTGGATGCGCGAGCACGACCTCGACTACTTCGAGAACAGCCGCCGCGCGACGCTGGCGCAGCGCGCCTATGCGCAGGCCAATCCTCTGGGCTGGGCCGGCTACGGCGGCGACATCTGGGGCATCACCGCCTGCGACGGCCCTGCCGACGTGACGAGGCGATTCCGCGGCACGCCGCGGCGCTTCATCAGCTACGCCGGCCGCGGCGCCGGCCTGCATGACGACGGCACGCTGGCGCCCACCGCAGCGCTGGCCTCGCTGCCGTTCGCGCCGGAGATCGTCAAGCCCGCGCTGCGCGCGCTGCGCGAGCGCTACGGCGCGGCGATCTACAACCGCCACGGTTTCGTCGATGCCTTCAACCCGAGCTTCGACCATGCCGACGTGGCGCTGAAGCACGGCCAGCTGGTGCCGGGCGTCGGCTGGGTCGACACCGACCACCTCGGCATCGACCAGGGGCCGATCACGCTGATGGCGGCGAATGCCCGCCGCGACGAGGTGTGGCGCATCATGCGCGGCAATGCGCAGGTGCGCCGCGGCCTCGAACGCGCGGGCTTTCGCGGCGGCTGGCTGGCGCAGGGCTGAGATCACCGATGGACAGGCGGACCGGTTGCACGCGGCGCACGGTGCTGGCGAGCATGGCGGCGCGTGCCGCGCCGCTGGTGGCCAGCGCGATCGCCGCGCCGGCGCTGGTCGGCTGCGCGCGCCGCGGCCACGCGCCGCTGCGCTTCTGGGCCATGGGCCGCGAGGGCGAGGTGGTCGGCGAACTGCTCGAGGGCTTCCGCCGCGCGCATCCGGCGATCGATCTGCGCATCGAGCAGCTGCCATGGACCGCCGCGCACGAGAAGCTGCTGACCGCCTTCGCCGGCGACGCGACGCCCGACCTCGCGCAGCTGGGCAACAGCTGGGTGCCCGAGCTCGCCGCGCTCGACGCGCTGCAGCCGCTGGATCACTGGCTGGTGACGCAGCCGGGCCTGGCACCGGGCGACTGGTTCGACGGCATCTGGCGCACCAACGTGGTCGACGGCCGGCTGCTCGGGCTGCCGTGGTACGTCGATACGCGGCTGCTGTTCTGGCGCCGCGACCTGTTCGCGCGCGCCGGGCAGGCCGCCGCGCCGCGCAGCTGGGCCGAGTGGACCGCTGCGCTGGACGCGCTGCAGCGCAGCGGCATCGCGCATCCGCAGCTGCTGCCGCTGAACGAGTACGAGCCGCTGCTGGCGCTGGCGCTGCAGCAGGACGAGCCGCTGCTGCGCGACGGCGGGCGCTTCGGCCACTTCCGCAGCGCGGGCTTCGTGCGCGCGGCCGACTTCTTCCTGGACCGCTATCGCAGCGGCCACGCGTCGGCGGTGACCAATGTGCAGATAGCAAACCTCTGGCAGGAGTTCGGGCGCGGCACGTTCGTGGCGTTCATCTCGGGCCCCTGGAGCATCGGCGAGCTCGATCGCCGCATCGGCATCGAGCGGCGCAATCACTGGTCCACCGCCCCCCTGCCCGGCCCCAACGGCCCCGGCGCGTCCACCGCCGGCGGCTCCAGCCTGGTGGTCTTCCGCCGCTCGAAGCGCCAGGCCGACGCGCTGGCCGTGCTGGCCTGGCTCGCGCGGCCCGAGGTGCAGCAGCGCTTCCATGCGCTGACCGGCAACCTGCCGCCGCGCCGCAGCACCTGGACGCTGCCGGCCGAGGCCGGCGTGCCGCTGATCGACGAACCCCGCGCCCGCGCCTTCGCCGAGCAGCTGGAGCGCGTGAAGCCGACGCCCGCGGTGCCGGAGTGGGAGCGCATCGGCCAGGAGATGCAGCAGCTCGCGCAGCGCGCGGTGCACGAGCGCTGGCCCGGCGCACGGCTCGGTGCGGCGCTGGATGCGCGGGTCGACGGCTTCCTCGAGAAGCGCCGCTGGATGCTGGCGCGGCGGCCGGCGACGACCACATGAAGACGCGCACGCTCGCCGCCTGGACCTTCACCGCGCCGGCGCTGGCGGTGATCGGCCTGTTCTTCCTGGGGCCGGTGGCCGCCGGGCTGGCCCTGAGCCTCACCGACTTCGACCTCTACGCGCTGGCCGACCTGCGCAACCTGCGCTTCGCCGGCCTCGACAACTACGCGCAGGTGCTGGCGATGCCGCTGTTCTGGCGCGCGCTGCGCAATACGCTGGAATTCGTCGTGCTCGGCGTGCCGCTGTCGATCGGGCTGTCGCTGGGTTGCGCGGTGCTGCTGCAGTCGCCGCTGGCGCGCTTCAAGCCCTTCTTCCGCACCGCGCTGTTCGCGCCGGTGGTGACGACGCTGGTCGCCGTCGCGGTGATCTGGCGTTATCTGCTGCACACGCGCTATGGGCTGGTCAACGCCGGGCTCGGCACGCTGGGCCTGCCGCCGGTCGACTGGCTCGGCGATCCGCGCTGGGCGATGCCGGCGATCGTGCTGTTCGCGGTGTGGAAGAACTTCGGCGCCAACATGATCATCCTCGTCGCCGCGCTGCAGGCGATTCCCGACGAGCTGTACGAAGCCGCGCGCATCGACGGCGCGTCACGCTGGCAGCAGTTCCTGCACGTCACGCTGCCGATGCTCGGCCCCACCTTGCTGATGGTCAGCGTGCTGACGATGGCGGGCTACTTCCAGCTCTTCGCCGAGCCCTACGTGATGACGCAGGGCGGCCCGGTGCAGAGCACGGTGTCGGTGCTGTACCTGATGTACGAAGAAGGCTTCCGCTGGTGGAACCTGGGCCAGGCCTCGGCGATCGCCTTCCTGCTGTTCGTGCTGATGGTCGCGGTGACGCAGCTGATGCTGCGGCTGGGGCGCCGTGCCGAGGACGCGGCCGCGGCATGAAGCGCTCGCGCCCGCGCGATCCCGTCGCCTGGCTGGTCAACGGCCTGCTGGCGATCGCCGCCGCGTTCGCGATCGGGCCGCTGCTGTGGATGCTGAGCGTGAGCTTCATGGCCGCCGGCGAGGCCAGCCACTACCCGCCGCCGCTGCTGCCGAAGGCGCCGACGCTCGCGCACTACCGCGCGCTCTTCGACAGCGTGGGCCTCGCGCGCTACTTCGCCAACAGCCTGGTGATCGCGCTGGGCATCACCGCGCTGTCGCTGCTGTTCAACCTGATGGCCGGTTATGCCTTCGCGAAGCTGCACTTCCGCGGCCGCGAGCCGCTGTTCAAGGCGCTGCTCGCGGCGCTGGTGATCCCGGGGCAGGTGGCGATGATGCCGCTGTTCCTGATGCTCAAGAGCCTGGGGCTGGTCAACACCTGGGCCGGCGTGATCGTGCCCGGCATGGCCGGCATCTTCGGCATCTTCCTGGTGCGCCAGTACGCGCGCAGCGTGCCCGACGCGCTGATCGAGGCCGCGCGCATCGACGGCGCCGGCGAAGGCCGCATCTTCTTCCAGATCGTGCTGCCGCTGCTGAAGCCGGTGGTGGTGACGCTGGCGGTGTTCGGCTTCCTCGGCAGCTGGAACGACTTCATGTGGCCGCTGATCGTGCTGACCGACGGCGACCTGCACACCTTGCCGGTCGCGCTGGCCTCGCTGTCGCGCGAGCATGTGCAGGACAACGAGCTGATGATGGCCGGCGCGGTGGTCACGGTGCTGCCGGTGCTGGTGCTGTTCCTCGCGCTGCAGCGGCATTACATGCAGGGGCTGGTGATGGGATCGGTGAAGTGATGCGCGCGGCGCTGCTGCTGGCCCTGGCGCTGGGCCGGGCCGGCGCCACGTGCGCGGCGTCGACCGAACTGCTCGACGACTTCCGGGATCGCGCGCGCTGGCAGGCCTCGGCGTCGGACCAGGTGCAGGCGACGATCGCGCCCGGCCCGCGCGGTGGCCTGTGCCTGCAGTACGACTTCCACGGCGTCTCGGGCTACGCGGTCATGCGCCGCACGCTGCCGCTGGACCTGCCGCCGCACCACGGATTCACGCTGCGGCTGCACGGCGACGGTCCGCGCAACGCGTTCCAGGTGAAGTTCGTGGATGCCAGCGGCGACAACGTCTGGTGGCGCAACCTGCCGTCGTTCGAGCCGCCCGCGCAGCCGACCGACCTGCGCATCCGCCAGCGCCAGATCCAGTTCGCCTGGGGGCCGACCGAGGACAAGGTGCTCAGGCGCGCGGCGGCCATCGAACTGGTGGTGGCCAGCGGCGACGGCGGCCGCGGCCGGCTGTGCTTCGACCGGCTGGCGATGCATCGGCTCGATCCGCCGGGTCCCGCGGTCGAAGCCTCGATCACGCGATCCGCCGGGGAAACCCGGCTCGACCTCGGCCGCGCCACCGAGTTCAACGGTGTCGCCTGGCGCTGGGCCGGTGCCGGGCCGCACGACGCCACCGTGCAGGCCTCCGACGACGGCCGGCGCTGGCGCACGCTGCAGGCCCTGCGCGGCAGCCGGCGCGCGCTGCAGGCGCTGTGGCTGCCGGAGCAGGAAGCACGCTTCGTGCGTGTGCTGTCGCGCTCGCGCGTCGAGGACCTGCGCGCGCCCTCGCCTGCCGACTGGCCGGACCGCAACGCGCTGCTGCGCACGCTGGCGGCGGCTGCGCCGAAGAGCGCCTACCCGCGCGCCTTCCACGGCGAACAGAACTACTGGACGCTGGTCGGCGTGGACGGCGGCGCGGCGCGCTCGGCGCTGATCTCGGAGGACGGCGCGATCGAGCCGCGCATCGCCGGGCCGTCGCTGGAGCCGCTGCTGACGCTGGCCGACGGCACGCGCATCGGCTGGGCCGAGGTGCAGCGCACGCACGAGCTGCACGACGAGCACCTGCCGCTGCCCATCGTGCACTGGCGCCATCCGCGCATCGCGATGCGCATCGACGCCGCCGCCGACGGACCGCGCGACGCGCCGCAGCTGCTGCTGCGCTACACGGTTCATAACGTCTATTGGGAGCGCCAGTCGCTGACCCTGTCGCTCGGCCCGCGGCCGTGGCAGGTCAACCCGCCGCAGCAGTTCCTCAATACCGCCGGCGGCTTCGCGCCGGTACGGCAGCTGGCCTGGCGCGGCGGCCTGCTGGCGGTGAACGGCCGCCCGTGGCTGCGCACGGTGCAGCCGCCGGCCGAGGTGCGCGCCGCGGCCGGCGACATCGCCGATGCGGTGGTCGACAGTGCGCCGCCGCTGGCGACGCTGGCCGATGCCGGCGGCGGCGCCAGCGCGCGCCTGGCCTGGCCGATGACGCTGGCGCCGGGGGAGAAGCGCACGGTGCACCTCGTGCTGCCGCTCGGCGACGCGCCCGCCGCGGCGACGACGGCCGCCGACATCGACCGCCGCTTCGAGGCCGCCGCCGCGCACTGGCGCACACGGCTGAACCGCGTGCGGTTCACGTTGCCGCCGCAGGCGAAGCCGCTGCACGATTCGGTGCGCAGCGCGCTCGCGCACATGCTGCTGTCGCGCGACGGGCCGGCGCTGCAGCCGGGCACGCGCAGCTACGCGCGCAGCTGGGTGCGCGACGGCGCGATGATGGTGGCCGGCCTGCTGCGCCTGGGCGAGGTCGAGGCGGCCCGGGACTTCGTGCGCTGGTACGCCGGCCACCTGTTCGCCAACGGCAAGGTGCCGTGCTGCGTCGACCGCCGCGGCGCCGATCCGGTGGCCGAGAACGACAGCCACGGCCAGTTCATCTTCGCGGTGGCCGAGCTCTGGCGCCACACCGGCGACCGCGCGCTGCTGGCCGAGCTGTGGCCGAAGGTCGATGCGGCGGCGCGCTACATGGAGTCCCTGCGCCAGTCCGAGCGCAAGCCGGGGCCGCCGGGCTTCTTCGGGATGATGCCGGCGTCGATCAGCCACGAGGGCTACTCGGCCAAGCCGATGCACAGCTACTGGGACAACTTCTGGGCGCTGGCCGGCTGGCGCGATGCGGTGCGGGTGGCCGACGTGCTCGGCCATGACGGCCGGGCGCGCGAGCTCGCCGCGCAGCATGCGGAATTCCGCCGCGACCTGCGGGCCTCGCTGGCGGCGACGATGGCCCACCACCGCATCGCGCACCTGCCCGGCGCCGCGGAGCTGGGCGACTTCGACCCGAGCTCGAGCACGCTGGTCTTCAGCCCCGCCGGCGCCGAGGACCTGGTGCCGCGCGCCGCGCTCGAGGCGACCTGGCAGCGCTACTGGGACGACGTGGCCACGCGCCGCGAGCGCAGCGACTGGGCCGACTACACGCCCTACGAACTGCGCTCGGTGTCCGCGCTGCTGCGGCTGGGCCGGTCCGAGCGCGCGCACGCGATGCTGCGCTTCTTCCACGACGACCAGCGCCCGGCCGGCTGGCACCAGTGGGCCGAGGTGGTCGGACGCGGTGCACGCGAGCCGCGCTTCATCGGCGACATGCCGCATGCGTGGATCTCGTCGGACTACCTGCGCTCGGTGCTCGACCTGTTCGCCTACGAGCGCGACAGCGACCAGGCGCTGGTGCTGGCCGCGGGCGTGCCGGCGGCCTGGCTCGACCAGGGGCCGGTCGGCATCGCCGGCCTGTCGACCGCGCACGGCCCGCTGGGCTGGCGGCTGCAGCGCGACGGCGATGCCGTGCAGCTGACGATCTCGCCCGGGCTGCGGCCGCCGCCCGGTGGGCTGTGGCTGGCCTGGAACGGCGCGCTGCACCGCGTGCCCGCAGGTGCGGCGTCGCTTCGGCTGCCGGCACCAGGCGCTGCGCAGCGCACCGATGCGGCCCCGTCGGCACTCGATCGGGACGCTTCGGCACCCCGTTAGGGCGTCGCGCGCCTCAGGCCTTTCCCGTTCGCGACAGGCGCAGCTCCACGCGCAGCCCACGCCCGTCGAAACCGTCGCCGAGCACCACGTCGGCCGCATGCTGCGCGGCCGCGCGCTCGACGATCGTCAGCCCGAGGCCACTGCCGGGCACGTCCTGGTCCGGCGGGCGGTAGAAGCGCTCGAAGACCTTGGCGCGCAGGGCGGCCGGGATGCCCGGGCCCTGGTCGGTGACGGCGATGCGCACCGCGTCGTCGTCGGCGCGCAGCTCGACGACCACCCGGCTGCCCGAGGGCGAATACTTCACCGCGTTGTCCAGCAGGTTGTCGATCAGCGAGCCCATGGTCTCGCGGTGCAGCGGCAGCACGCAGGCTTCGGGCGCCAGCAGCTCGACCTCGATGCCGCGCCGCTGCGCGAGGTCGGCGGCCAGCACGATGCGGTCGCGCAGCAGGTCGACGAGGTCGACGTCGCGGCGGTCGAGCGTCTGCGGATCGGCCTCGGAGCGGGCCAGCGACAGCACCTGGTGCACCATGTGCCCGGCCTGGCGCACGCCGTCGGCCAGGCGCTGGCGTGCGGCCTCACGGCGTCCAGCATCGTCGCTGGCCAGCGTGTCGGCATTGGCCTGGATCACCGCCAGCGGCGTCTTCAAGCCGTGCGCCGCATTCAGCAGGAAATCGCGCTGTCCGTCCTGGTGATCGCGCAGCCGCGCCAGCAGTGCGTTCACCGCGTCGACCAGCGGCGCCAGCTCGACGTACGGCGAGGCCGACAGCGGCTTGAGGTTCGCCGGCGTGCGCGCGGCGATCTGCTGGCCGACGCGGCGCAGCGGCCGGAAGCCCAGGCGCAGCACCAGCCACGCGGTCAGCGCGAGCACCGGCAGGCTGAGGAACAAGGGCCGGCTGTAGTAGGTCAGCCCCTGCAGGCCGAAGTGCCAGTCGCCCGGCACCTCCTGCCAGCGCCGCACGCGCAGCCGCTGCTCGGGCAGCGCGAGCTCGACGTAGAGCCAGTCGGCATCGCTCGCCGTCTGCGCCGGATCGGGCGGCTTGCGGCGGGCGAGGTCGGGCGACGCGAACTCGTGCACCAGCGCACCGTCGCGCAGCACCTGCAGCAGGATGGTCGGCGGCTCGTAGCCCATCTGGTGCCACTCGTCCGCGCGCAGCCGTTCCAGCTCGGCCAGGTGCGCGGTGCCGGCGCCCTGGCGGAACTGCAGCAGCACGTGCTCGGCCCACACGCGGTTCCAGGCCTGGCCGTTGCGCGCCTGCACGACCTTGATGTAGTAGACCTCGTTGACCATCAGCGCCAGCCACACGGCCAGCGCCGCGCCGACGAAGACGGCGAGCGTGCGCTTGAACAGCGATCGGGTCGGCGCCGGACTCATCGCGCCGTCAGGGCTCCACGGCGTAGCCCACGCCGCGCACCGTGCGGATGTAGCCCTCGCCGATCTTCTTGCGCAGGTTGGCCATGTGCACGTCCAGCGCATGGCCGTCGCTGCCGGGCAGCGCGCGCACCTCCAGCTCGCGCCGCGTCAGCACGCGGTCGGTGAACTTCAGCAGCGTCGCCAGCAGCTCGAACTCGGTCTTCGACAGCGCCACCGGCGTGCCGCCCCGGGTGACGCGGCGGCGCTTCTCGTCGAGCACCAGGTCGCGCGCGATCCACAGCCCCTCGTCTGCCTCGCCGCCCAGTCCGGCGCGACGCGCCACCGCGCGCAGCCGCGCCAGCAGCTCGGCGCCGACGAAGGGCTTGACCAGGTAGTCGTCGGCACCGCTGTCCAGGCCCTGCAGCCGGTCCTCGATGCCGTCGCGCGCGGTGATCACGATGACCGGCATCTGCCGGTCGTGCTGGCGCACGTGGCGCAGCAGGTCCAGCCCGTCGCCATCGGGCAGTCCGAGGTCGAGCAGCATCGCGTCCGGCCGCTGCTCGTCGAACCAGAAGCGCGCGTCGGCGACGCGCCGCACCCACAGCGCCTCGTGGCCGCCGTCCTGCAGCACCGCCTGCAGCGAGCGGCCGAGCGTCAGGTCGTCCTCGACCAGGCACACCTTCATTCGGATCCTCCAGCCCGGGGAATTCTGCCGGAGGGGGTCGCGCACGCGGCGTCGGGTCTTGAGGGAACCTTGAGACGGCGCTGAAGGAACCGCGAGGCGGCGCGGCCGATAGTGCCGGCTGCACCACTGGAGGGTTTTTCGATGAAGCGTTCCGCCGCCACCTCGGCCAGCAGGCCACCGGCCTGGGTACCCCATGTTCTGCGCCTGGCCGTGTGCAGCCTGCTCGGCGGCAGCGCCGGCCTGCACGCGCAGACCGCGCCCGCGGCGGACAAGGCCGACAAGGCGCCCGCGAACGAGCTGCCCACCGTCACCGTGACGGCCACGCGCACGACGACCAACCTGCTGAAGACGCCGGTGGCGGTGACCGCGCTGAACCCGGACGACCTGGTGCGCGACAACGTCAAGGCGCTGATGGACCTGAGCGCGATGGTGCCCAACCTGCAGCTCGGCCTGTCGAACGCCGATTCGGGCGTGCTGGCGGCGATCCGCGGCGTCACGTCGACCAACTTCACCGAGATCGGCGACCCCGCCGTCGGCATCCACATCGACGGCATCTACTCGCCGCGGCCGCAGGGCTCGCTGGCGCTGATGTTCGACCTCGAGCAGGTGGAGGTGCTGCGCGGCGCGCAGGGCACCCTCTTCGGCCGCAACTCGACGGCCGGCGTCATCAACATCATCCCGGCCCGGCCGGAGTTCAGGAACAACCACGGCTGGGCGTCGCTGCAGCTGGGCAACTACAACGCGAAGCAGCTGCGCGCGGCCTACAACCTCGGCGTCAGCGACAACTTCGCGCTGCGCCTGGGCGCGATGGTCGACAAGCGCGACAGCTGGCTCAACCAGCAGCAGGACCTGCGCGACCGCGGCGTCAGGCTGCCGGGTCCCGGCGACAGCGGCGTGTTCACGCCCGACGGCAAGCCCGACGCCGACCAGCGCCTGAACCGCAAGCTGTCGCGGTCGGAGTACTACAACAACTCGGACCAGGCCGGCCTGCGCCTGACCAGCCGCTGGGCGATTGCCAGGAACCTGGAGTGGACCTCGGGCCTCGAGCACTACAAGAACCACGGCGCCGGCGACATCGGCCTGAAGGACTGCAAGATGGCCGAAGGCACGCGCTGGGCCTGCGGCCCCGAAGGCCAGTGGCACGCCATCATCAACGTGCCGGGCAAGCTCGACATGACGATCGACACGTGGCGCAACACGCTGACGTGGAAAGTGAGCGACATGACCGAGCTCACCTACAAGTCGGCCTTCGCGAAGCAGCGCCGCGTGCAGCACCACGACGACGACGGCGGCCAAAACTGGCTCGACGACGAGGTCGGCGTGATGTACGAGTGGGGCAACTGGGGCAACCAGCACGCGATCGACTGGGCCAGCTACACGCTGGCCTCGAACTACCGCTCCTGGGTGCACGAGCTGCAGCTCAAGCAGCAGGGCAGCGACTGGCGCTACGTCGCGGGCCTGTTCACGATGAACGAGAAGAACGCGATCGACTTCGCGCAGGACAACCTGGTCGCCGCGCCGTACGCGATGCCGCAGGGCCAGTTCTACGGGCAGCCCGACCGCCGCGTCGAGTCGAAGGCCCTCTTCTTCCAGGGCGACAAGCAGCTGGCGAAGGACCTGACCGCCACGCTGGGCATGCGATATACGCGCGACCGCCGCAGCGACGTCGGCGGCATCAGCGCCGGCCTGTGGGATGCCAGCACGCCGTGGTACTACAACGGCAAGTACACGCCGCCGGTCGCGCCGGGCCTGGGCACGCCGCACAACGGCACGGACCTCACCTTCGGCATGGGCCCGTTCGCGGGCCTGGGCGTCTACCCGGCGCCGACCGAGAACACGCACAGCGCCGACTGGCGCAAGACCACCTGGCGCGGCGGCCTGCAATACGACATCGACAAGACGCGCATGGTCTACGTGTCTCTGGCCACCGGCTACCGGCCCGGCGGCTTCGGCGACAAGTTCGACACCTGCGGTGGCGGCACCTGCACCGACGGCAGCACGCAGAAGTACAGCTTCCTCGAGTACGGTCCCGAGACGACGAAGAACCTCGAGTTCGGCTACAAGGGCCGCCACCTGGACAACAAGCTGGACCTGAGCGCGGTCGCCTTCTTCACGAAGTACCAGGGCATGCACGTGACCGGCATGAACGCGGTCGGCCAGCGCAAGCTGCGCGAGGGCGAGACCTGCCCCGACTGGAACCCGGCCTGCGACGTCGTCACCGCCTGGAAGACCGAGAACATCGGCGATGCCGACATCCGCGGCATCGAGCTGGAGTTCAAGGCGCTGCCGTGGACCGGCGGCAAGGTGACCGGCTTCTTCGCGCTGCTCGACACCAAGGTGAAGTCGTACCCCACCTACGACGACAACTGGATGTGCGGCTACCGCGCGCAGTTCGGCGCCGAGCCCTGCGCGCCGATCTACCTGGGCGAGGATCCGGCCAAGCGCGGCCGCGCGATCCGCGACGTGCGCGGCAACCAGCTGCCCTATGCGCCGAAGGTCGCGGTGGGCCTGACGGTCACGCACGACTTCGCGCTCGGCGACCTCGTCGTCTCGCCCACGGTCAGCGCGCGCTGGCAGAGCAAGATGTACTTCACCGTGCGCAACCTCGACAACCCGCGCATCGGCGACTACATGGACGCGTACACCAACTGGAATGCATCGGTGCGCCTCGCGCCGGCCGATGGCAAGTGGGACGTCGAGCTGTGGGGCAACAACCTGACGAACAACATCGTCAGGAACTGGATGGGCCAGGGCAACGCCGGCGGCTACACCTACAACAGCTACAACCCGCCGCGCATGTTCGGCATCCGGGGCACCTGGTATTTCTGATGTCCGGCCCCGGACTTCCCAGGTTGGCGGCCGGGCGCAACGCCGCCATCGACCTGTTCCGCGCGCTGACGGTGCTGGTGATGGTCATCGTCAACGACTGGTCCGGCGTGCCGGGGCTGCCGGCGTGGGCGGCGCACATGCCGGCGGATGCCGACGCGATGAGCGTCGTCGACGCGGTGTTCCCGGCCTTCCTGTTCATCGTCGGGTTGTCGATCCCGTTCGCGCTGCAGCAGCGCGCCGATGCGGGCCAGGGGCCGGCGGCGATGCTGGGCCATGCGGCGCAGCGCGCGCTCGCGCTGATCGTGCTGGGCGTGTTCATGGTCAACGCCGAGCAGGCGGCCGGCCCGGGCATGCCGCTGCCGATGGCGGGCTGGGCGCTGGCGTCCTACGTCGGCGCCTTCCTGCTGTGGGGCTCGCTGCTCGGCGGGCCGGCGCTGGCGCGCGGCTGGCGGATCGCCGGTGCGCTGTTGCTGGTCGTGCTGGCGCTGGTCTACCGCGACGCCAGCGGCTCGACGATGCAGCCGCACTGGTGGGGCATCCTCGGGCTGATCGGCTGGGCCTACCTGCTGGCCTGCGCGGTGTATGTCGCGCTGCAGGGCCGGATGCCGGCGCTGCTGGCGGCGATCGCGCTGTGCGTCGGCTGGTACGCCGCGGTCGCGCCGGTGCTGGGCCAGGGCGGGCATGCATCGCACACCGCGATCGTGCTCGCCGGCTGTGTCGCCGCGCGGCTGCTGTTCGATGCGCAGCAGCCGCGCACCACCGCCGCGCTGGCCTTAGCCGCGGTGCTGGCGGTCGCGGCCGCCGCACTGCGGCCGGGCTTTCCGATCTCGAAGATCCACGCCACGCCGAGCTGGGCGCTGTACAGCGCGGCGGCCTGCATCCCGGTCCTCATCGCATTGCGCGCCTGGCTGCAGCGCGCGCCGGCCTGGAGCGAACGCGCCGCCGCGCTGCTGGCGCCGGTGGCCGCGAACCCGCTGCTGGCGTACCTGATCCCGTTCGTGATCGACGCGTCGGCGGCGCTGGTCGGCTGGCGGCGGCCCGCGCTGCTGCGCGAAGGCGCGCCGGGCATCGCCATCGCCCTCTTCTACGCCGCCGGCGTGCTGCTGGCCACGCGCTGGCTGGTCGCGCGCGGCGTGCGGCTGCGCATGTAGGGGTGCACGATGGATGCCGCGCTGACCTGGTTCGAGCCGGCCGTGCGTGCGCGCGACGGCTGGCCCGGCCTGGACGACGGCTGGCTCGACGACGGCCATACGCGCTGGCACGACGGCGGCCTGGTGCGCGCCAGCGACGACGAGCGCTGCGCGCTGTCGCTGGGCCGCGCCGCCGTCGTGCTGCGCGGGCGCTGGCTGCAGGAACGCGGCGGACGGCCACTGGGCCTGATCAGCCGCAGCCTGCCCAGCCCCGGCGGCTCGCGCACGCTGGCGCCGGCCATCGTCTCCCTGATGCTCACCCTGCCCGGCCCGCCCGCGGCGCGCACACTGCAGCGCGCGAGCGCGGTGATCGCCGGTGCCGGCCATGCGACGCTTCGGCGCCTGCTGAAGCTGCCGCTCGGCGCGCCGCTGCTGGTGCTGCGCCAGTGGCGTTATGCCGACGGCGGCCGGCCGATCGAGACGCGCACCGCGTTCTGGCGCGCGGACGCGGCGAATGTCCTGATGGAGTTGCGTGACTGATGAAGTCGATGACGTCGATTGTTCTCGGGTGCTTGCTGCTGGCGGCCTGTGCCGGCCGTCCTGAACCAGCGGCCACCGCGCCCTTCGTGCCGACGGCCGCGCAGTTCGAGCGCCTGTTCCCGGGGCGGCTGCCGTTCTACACCTACGACGGCTTCGTCGCCGCGGTGCGTGCGATGCCAGGTTTCGCATCGACCGGCCCCGACAGCGTGCGCCGTCGGGAGATGGCCGCCTTCCTGGCGCAGATCGCGCACGAGTCCGATTCGTTGCGCGCGCTGCGCGAGTATGCGAAGGAACACTGGGACCACTACTGCAACCCGCGCGAGGCCGGCGGCTGCGCAGCGGGCCGCCAGTACTACGGCCGCGGGCCGATCCAGCTGTCGTGGAACTTCCAGTACCGCGCGGCCGGCCAGGCCATCGGCGTCGACCTGTGGGCCGAGCCCGACCTCGTCGCCAGCGATCCGAAGATCGCCTGGCAGACCGCCGTCTGGTACTGGATGACGCAGCCCGGCCCGGGCCGCATGACGGCGCACGAGGCGAACATCGGCGGCTTCGGCTTCGGCGAGACCACGCGCAGCATCAACGGCGCGCTGGAGTGCGACAAGCCGGGCGACGCCGACGTGCAGCGCAAGCTCGCGCGGCGCATCGCCTTCTACCGCGCGGCGGCGGCGCTGTTCGAGGTGGACCCCGGCGACCGGCTCGCATGCTGACCGCGTACATCGGCAGTTATGCGCCGAACGGCGGCGGCATCCATGGCGTTCACATCGAAGCCGGCAGCCCGCCGCTGCTGGCGGGCGAGGCCTGGATCGCCGACGGCGACAGCCCGAGCTGGCTGACGGTCAATGCCGCCGGCACGCACCTGTACGCGGTGCACGAGCTGCATCGCGCACCGGGCAACGCAGAAGGCCGCGGCGAGGGCCGCCTCAGCAGCTACGACCTCAGCAGCGGGCGGCCGCGGCTGCTCGGCCGCACCGGCTCCGGCGGCGTGCGGCCGGTGCACCTCGGCCTGCATCCGGAGGGCCGCCATGCCTTCGTCGCCCACTACGACAGCGGCGACGTCTGCGTGCTGGCGATCGATGACGACGGCTGCCTCGGACCGGTGCTGGACCGGCGTGCGCTGGCCGACGCCTGCGGACCGCAGGCACGGCCCGGTGCCGCGCAGGCCGAGCAGGCCCCGCCGGGCAGCTTCGCCTGCAGCGGGCACGAGGCCTCGCATGCGCACATGGCGCTGCCCGCCCCCGGCGGCCGCTTCGTGCTGTGCACCGACCTCGGCCTCGACCGGCTCGTCGTGTTCCGCTTCGACGCCGGCCGCGGCCGGCTGCTGGAACCACGGGTGATGCCCACGTCGCCCGGCGCCGGCCCGCGCCACCTCGTCTTCCACCCGCAGAACCCGTCGCGGGTCTACCTGCTGAGCGAAGAAGCCTCGACGCTCGCCTGGCTGCGCTTCGACGACGGCGCGCTGCAGCCGCTCGGCGAGACCAGCAGCCTGCCGGCGGGGTTCGCCGGCACGGCATACGCCTCCGACCTGCGCTGCTCGCCCGACGGCCACCACCTCTACGCGCTGAACCGTCTGCACGACAGCATCGCGCACTTCTCGCTGGCGCCCGACGGCACGCCGACGCTGCGCGACACCCACTGGTGCCGCGGCAGCTACCCGCGCACGCTGGCGCTGCTGCCGGGCGGCCGCGGCCTCGTCGTCTGCAATCAGCGCAGCGACCACCTCGCGTGGTTCGCGCTCGATGGCGACGGCGTGCCGCGCTTCACCGGCCGCTGGACCGGTGTCGGCGGTGCGGCATCGGTGGTCTTCGGCTGAGGGAACGCACCACGCTGGCACAGGGCTTGCGACGATGCGGGGCCGCCGACGGCTCCGCCAGAATCGCCCCATGGACCTGACCCCACGCGAGAAAGACAAGCTGCTCATCTTCACCGCCGCGCTGCTGGCCGAGCGCCGCAAGGCGCGCGGGTTGAAGCTCAACGTGCCGGAGGCGATCGCGCTGATCACCGCCGCGATCATGGAAGGCGCGCGCGACGGCAAGACCGTCGCCGCGCTGATGAGCGAGGGCAAGACGGTGCTGACGCGGTCCGACGTGATGGACGGCGTCGCCGAGATGATCCCGGAGATCCAGGTCGAGGCGACCTTTCCCGACGGCACGAAACTGGTGACCGTCCACCAGCCCATCGCCTGAGGAGGAGGCCGACGATGATCCCCGGAGAACTGCTGACCGATGACGGCGAGCTGCCGCTGAACCCGAACCGCCGCACGATCACGCTGGTGGTCGAGAACGCCGGCGACCGGCCGATCCAGGTCGGCTCGCACTACCACTTCGCCGAGACCAATGCCGCGCTGCGCTTCGACCGCGCCGCCGCGCACGGCATGCGGCTGAACATCGCCAGCGGCACCGCGGTGCGCTTCGAGCCGGGCCAGCAGCGCACGGTGGAGCTCGTCGACTACGCCGGCGCGCGCGAAGCCTGGGGCTTCCGCGGCCTCGTGCAGGGAGCGCTGTGATGGCAACGATCGGCAGACGCGCCTACGCCGAGATGTTCGGCCCGACCATCGGCGACCGCCTGCGGCTGGCCGACACCGCGCTGGTGCTGGAGGTCGAGGACGACCTGACCTTGCGCGCCGGCGGCTACGGCGAGGAAGTGAAGTTCGGCGGCGGCAAGACCATCCGCGACGGCATGGGCCAGGGCCAGCGCATCAACGGCCCAGGGCCGCACGAGGCCTGCGACCTGGTGATCACCAACGCGCTGATCGTCGACCACTGGGGCATCGTCAAGGCCGACATCGGCATCAAGGGCCAGCGCATCGCGGCGATCGGCAAGGCCGGCAACCCGGACGTGCAGCCGGGCGTCGACATCGTCATCGGCCCGGGCACCGAGATCCTGTCGGCCGAGGGGCTGATCGTCACCGCCGGCGCGATCGACACGCACATCCACTTCATCTGCCCGCAGCAGATCGAGGAAGCGCTGATGTCGGGCGTGACGACGATGTTCGGCGGCGGCACCGGGCCGGCCACCGGCACCTTCGCGACCACCTGCACGCCGGGCCCCGAGAACATCCGCCGCATGCTGCAGGCGGCCGATGCCTTCCCGATGAACCTCGGCTTCCTCGGCAAGGGCAATGCCGCGAAGCCCGACGCGCTGCGCCAGCAGATCGACGCCGGCGCGATGGGCCTGAAGCTGCACGAGGACTGGGGCACGACGCCGGCGGCGATCGACAACTGCCTGGACGTCGCCGAGGCCACCGACACGCAGGTGTCGATCCACAGCGACACGCTCAACGAGAGCGGCTTCGTCGAGGACACGATCGCCGCGACGAAGGGCCGCACGCTCTGCGCCTTCCACACCGAAGGCGCCGGCGGCGGCCATGCGCCGGACATCATGCGCGTGGTCGGCGAGAAGAACTTCCTGCCCTCGTCCACCAACCCGACGATGCCCTACACCGTCAACACCGTCGACGAGCACCTCGACATGCTGATGGTCTGCCACCACCTCGACGCCTCGGTGGCCGAGGACCTGGCCTTCGCCGAGAGCCGCATCCGCCGCGAGACCATCGCCGCCGAGGACGTGCTGCACGACCTGGGCGCGATCAGCATGTTCTCGTCGGACAGCCAGGCGATGGGCCGCGTCGGCGAGGTCATCATCCGCTGCTGGCAGACGGCGCACAAGATGAAGACGCAGCGCGGGTCGCTGCCGGGCGACACGCGACCCGGAGGGTCGCCTGGCGATCCATCCCGCAACGACAACTGGCGCATCAAGCGTTATGTCGCGAAGCTCTCGATCAACCCGGCGCTGTCCCACGGCATCGCGCACGAGGTCGGCTCGATCGAGGTCGGCAAGTGGGCCGACCTGGTGCTGTGGCGGCCGGCCTTCTTCGGCGTCAAGCCCAGCGTCGTGCTCAAGGGCGGCTTCATCGCCGCCGCGGCGATGGGCGATCCGAACGCCAGCATCCCGACGCCGCAGCCGGTGCACTACCGGCCGATGTTCGGCGCCTTCGGCGGCGCGCTGGCCGCGGGCTCGCTGAGCTTCGTCAGCCGGGCCGCGCTCGACGGCGGGGTCGGCGAGCGCTACGGTCTGGCGAAGCGCCTCGCGGTGGTCCAGGGCAACCGCACGATCACCAAGGCCGGCATGGTGCACAACCACTACCTGCCGACGATGGAGATCGACCCGCAGACCTACGAGGTGCGCGCCGACGGCCAGCTGCTGACCTGCGAGCCCGCGTCGTCGCTGCCGATGACCCAGCGCTACTTCCTGTTCTGAGCGGCCATTGCGCCACGGGCGGCGCGGCCGCCGCTCAGGCCGCCCGGGTTTCCTCCAGCACCTGCTGCACCAGCGGCACCAGCCGCTCGGTGCTGTATTCCTTCTGCAGCAGGTGGCGCACGCCGGCGTCTTTGGCGGCGGCGCGGATGTCCTCGCTCAGGTAGCCCGAGCTGATGATCACCGGCAGCGTCGGGCGGATGAAGCGCAGCGCGCGCACCACGTCCAGCCCCGACAGCTCCGGCATGTTGTAGTCGGTGATCACGAGGTCGAAGGCCTCGGGCTCGGCGCGCAGCGCCTCGAGCGCCGCACGGGCATCGACGAACGCGCGCACCCGGTAGCCGGCGCGTTCGAGCAGCGCCTCGACCGTCATCACCATCACCGCGTCGTCGTCGACGTAGAGCAGGCGTTCGCCGCGTCCGCGCTGCGCTGCGCCATCGGCCGGCGCATGCGGCGTCGCCGGCGCGCGATCCCCTTCGGCGAGCGGGAAGTACAGGTCGAAGCGCGTGCCCTCGCCGGGCCGGCTGGCGACGACGATGGCGCCCTGGTGAGCGGCGACGATGCCGTGCACCACCGACAGCCCGAGCCCGGTGCCCTGGCCGACCGGCTTGGTGGTGAAGAAGGGCTCGAAGATGCGCGCGACCGTCGCTTCGTCCATGCCGATGCCGTTGTCCAGCACCCACAGGTGCGCATGCCGCCCGGGCCGCAGGCCACCGATCGACTGCACCGCGTCGTCGTCGAGCGGCGTGCTGGTCAGCCCGAGCTCGATGCGGCCCGCGCCACCGGCGAGCGCATGCCAGGCGTTGGTGCCGAGGTTCATCAGCACCTGCTGCAGCTGGTTGGCGTCGACCTGCGCCCATACCGGCTGTTCGCTCAGCGCGGTGCGCAGCTCGACGCCCGCGGGCAGGGTCGCGCGCAGCAGCCTGGCCGCCGCCTCGACCAGCGGCGCCAGCGGCTGCGCCACCCGCGCCAGCGGCTGGCGCCGGCTGAAGGCGACGATCTGCTGCACCAGGCTGCGCGCATGGTCGCCGGCCAGCAGGATCTGCGACAGGTGCGCGGCGGCCGGCGCATCGGCCGGCAGCGCATCGCGCGCCAGCGCGGCATTGCCGAGGATCGCCGCGACGATGTTGTTGAAGTCGTGCGCGATGCCGCCGGCCAGCGTGCCGACCGCCTCCATCTTCTGCGACTCGCGCAGCTGCGCCTCGAGCAGCTGGCGCCGCGCCTCGGCCTGCTTGGCCGCGCTGATGTCGGTGACCATCGCCAGCGTGCCGGCGTAGCGGCCCGCGGCGTCGGTCACCGCGCTCATCGTCAGCGAGGCCCACAGGTCGGCGCCGTCGGCGCGGCGGAAGCGCAGCTCGTGGTGCTCGGCGGCGGCGGCAGCGCCGCGCGCGAGGAAACGCTCGACGAGCACGCGGCCCGGTTCGTCGAGGAAGCGCCCGAGCGGCTGGCTCAGCAGCGCCTGCTGCGGATGGCCCAGCAGCGCCAGCACCTTCGGATTGACGAAGGACGTGCGCCCCTGCGCGTCGAGCATCCAGATGCCTTCGTCGGCGGTCTCGACGATGCGCCGGTAGCGTTCTTCGCTCTCGCGCAGCTCGCGCGTCATCGCCTGCGCGACCGCATGCGCGCGCTCGCGGCCGCTGACGAGCTGGTAGGTCAGCAGCGACAGCAGCAGGCTGGCGACGAGGCCGGCGCCGAGGATGATGCGCGGGGTGTCCGGCGCATGCAGCGCCTCGAACTCCGGCAGCGTATGCACGGTCAGCGTCCAGGTGTGGCCGGCGAAGCCGATGTACTCGTGCGCCTCGTGCCGCGGCGGCGTCGCCGGCGGCGCGGCGGCGTTCGCCGAGTCGTACATCAACGCCTCGGCGTCGAGCCGCACGCCGTCGTGCACGCGCAGCGCCAGCCCCGGCATGCCCTCGCCGTAGAGGCTGGCCATCAGGTCGTTCATGCGGAAGGCCGCGATCACCCAGCCGGCATGGCGCTGCCGCCGCTGCGCCAGGTCGGCCGGCGGCTCGCCGGGGCCGTACACCGGCAGCACCATCAGGAAGGACGAGGACGACGCGCCCTCGCCGTCCGGGACCAGGCGCAGCTTGCGGCTGACCGCCACGCCGCCCGAGTCGCGCGCCTGCAGCAGCGCATCGCGGCGCACCGGCTCGGCCAGGAAGTCGAAGCCGAGCAGGCGCGCCGGCGTCGCGGGCGCGGGGGCGCTGAACCGCAGCGTCGCGCGGCCGTCGTCGCCGGGCGCCGCGACGTAAGCGATGCCCTGCATGCCGGCGGCGTCGGCACCGCCGAGCTGCGCATGCACATAGCTCGCGAAGTCAGCGGCCGTGACACGCCCGCCGGTGGCGTGGAACAGGCCCTGCGCGCCGCGCAGCACCAGCTCGTAGCTGGCGATGCGTTGCTCGATGCGGCTGGCCGTCTGGCGCAGGCCCAGGTCGAAGGCCGAGCGCAGCGCGCGCCGCTCGATCTCCGCTTCGTGCGACACCAGCACCGCGCTGATCGCCAGCGCCGCCAGGCCCACCAGCGCCGGCAGCAGCAGGGTCAGCAGGCGGCGGTGCACGAGCGTCGTCCTCGTCGCCCTAGAAATTGGTCATGTCCCGCGCCAGCTCGGGCCGGAAGTACTTCTCGAAGATGCGCTGCATCGTGCCGTCGCGGCGCATCTCGTCGACCACGCCGCGCCAGGCGGCGTGCTGGGCCGGCGACAGCGCCTTCTTCGACATGATCAGCCCGTGCGGCACCGGCGGATCGTCGAACTCGAGGATGGCGGTCTCTTCGCGCAGCCGGCCGCGGAAGACGACGGGATAGTCGAAGGGCTCGACGATCATCGCCTGCACCCGGTTGTCGAGCAGGATCTCGAACAGCGGATCGAGGTGGCTGGCGTAGCTGACGCGCTGCTGCCCGTCGAGCCGGTCGACCATGCGGTTGGCGGTCGGGCTGTAGCGGAAGCTGCGGATCACGCCGAGCTTGAGCTTCGGGTTGTCCAGCAGGTCGGCATGCGTGCGCACGCCCGCATCCTTGCGCACGAGCAGGTAGTACTTGTTGGAGAAGTACCACGCGAACGCGGCGAACTTCTCGCGCGCCTCGTTGGTGATGCCCGACAGGCTGAAGTCGAGCGCGCCGGATTCGATCAGCTGCCAGATGCGCGCGCGCGGCATCACCGTGACCGAGAAGCGGCAGCCGCTGCGCCGCTGCAGCTCGTCGGAGATGTCCTTGTCGATGCCCTCGCCGGTCTGGCCGGAGTAGAGCAGGCCGTGTTCGTGCAGCGCGAGGCTGAGCGTGCGCGAGCAATCGGGCGGATCGGCGGCGGCGGCCGGCGCTGCCGACAGGACGATGGCAAGGCTGCACAGCAGACGACCCACGACGCGCATGTTGATCTTCCTTGACCGTCACCGGGGCCGGCGCCGCAGGCCGCGCCCGTGGCGTCATTGTCGTCGCAGGCCCGTGACAGGGGGCGGGTTACAGTTCGCGCATTGCAAAAGTACAACCACCCGGGGGCCATTCGAGGCCGGATCCGTTCGCGGGCCGAGTGCCGGACCCTGCTGAGCACGTGAGCGCCGACCCGCCGAGCTTCATCGCCGATGTCGCGGCCCAGGTGGTGGCCTGGCACAACCGCCATCCGCTCGCGCGGCGCATCGCCCGCAAGGACGTGCAGAGCGTCGGCATCGTCGCGCTGCCGTTCGCCCGTGAAGCGCAGCCGGCGTGGCACGCGGTGCCGCCCAAGCGCGGGCTGCTGGCGCTGATGTTCCCGAAGCGGGTGAACCTGAAGCCGTGGCCGGTGTTCAGCGAGGATGCGCTGCCGGAGATCGGCCCGAAGAAGCTGTCGGCCTTCGCGCTGCGCCATGGTTTCGTCGAGCGCCCCGGGCCACCCGAGCTGCCCGAACGCGTGCTGCAGACGGACCGCGACCTGGTCGACGCGCCGCGCGGCGACGAGCCGCCCGAGCGGCTGAGCCGCTACCTCGTGACCGCGGCGATCGACATCGGGCCGGCCCGGCCCCGCTTGGTGCTGGGCCACGGCCGGCGCATGCCGGTGCTCGGCCAGAGGTTGTGGAGCGTGCCGCGGCTGGCCGCACTGGGCGGCGGCGCGATGGTGTCGCTGCTGGTCGGCGCCGCGGCGCTGTGGCTGGTCGCGACCCAGCAGCGGGCTGCGGACGTGCCGCCGGCCGCACGCGCGCCGGCGAGTGCGGCATCGACGCCGGCACCGCGTGCGGCGCCGCCCGCAGTGGCCGCCTCCCTGCCGCCACCGGCCCCCCCGGTGGCGGCGGCGTCGGTGCCTCCGGCGCCGCCGGTGGCCAGCGCCGCCGCGCCGGCCTCGGCCGCGGTGGTCGTGCCTGCCCGCCCATCGGCACCGCCGCCGCCCGTGGCCGGGGCATCGCCGGCCGCCGCGCCTTCGCCGGCGGCCTCCGCGTCACCACCGCCGGTCGCTGCCGCCCGGCCGCGGCCGGGGCCGGCACCCTCGCCGGCGGCGTCGGTGGCTTCCCCGGCGGCGTCGGTCACCTCGCCGGCGCCAGCGCCACCCCTGCCGCCCGCGCAGACCCTGCCAACCACGCCGCCCAGCCCACCGCTCGCCGAAGCCCAGCGCGCCTCCGCGCCGCTGGTGCCACGCCTGAAGCCGGACCTCGCCGAGGCCGCGCGCGCCGAGCGCGAGAAGCATCCGAACCTGCCGCAGCTCGGGAGGCCGGCGACACCCCCCGCCGCCGGCTCCGCGACCGCGCCGGGCGCCGTGCACTTCTATGCGCTGGTCACGCGCCCGATCCGCTCGCGCGCCGAGGCTGAAGGCGTGCTGAAGCGCCTGCGCGCCGAGACCAGCCGGATCGCGCACCCGACGGCGATCGAGACCGGCCTGCAGCAGACGCCGGAGGGCTGGCGCGTGACCTGGTGGCCGTTCACCCATCCGCGCCAGGCCGAGAACGCCCGCGCCGCGCTGGCCGCGCGCGGTGTGCCGCTGGAGATGGTCGAGTTCTGACAGCGGCCCTCGCCTGCCGCGACAATCGGCCGATGCTGACGATCAACAAGCTGATTCCCCAGGGCCGCGGCCTCGCGAAGGTGCTGCTGAACCGCGCAGCGACCGTCGCGCTGGACTGGGACGTGCGGCAGAAGAGCCGCTTCGATGCCACCGACTCGACGGGCCGCGCGCTCGGCGTCTTCCTGCCGCGCGGCACGCAGGTGCGCGGCGGCGACGTGCTGGTGGCCGAGGACGGCTCGCTGATCGCCGTGCAGGCGGCGCCGCAGCCGGTGCTGGTCGTGCGCCACTGCAGCGTGCACGGCTCGCCGTTCGACCTGATGCGCGCGGCCTACCACCTGGGCAACCGCCATGTCGCGCTGGAGCTCAAGCCCGACCACCTCAAGCTGGAACCCGACCATGTGCTGGCGACCATGCTGCGCCAGCAGCACCTGATCGTCACCGAGGAGCAGGCCGCCTTCGAGCCCGAAGGAGGCGCCTACGGCACGGGCGGGCACGGCCATGCGCACCACGATCATCACGGCCACGGCCCTGCGCACGGACACGACCATGCGCACGATCACGATCACGATCATGGGCAGGGCCATCACCCTGCCCACGGTCACGACCACGACCATTGACCGCGCCGACCTTTCCTGACCGGCGCGCGCTGCTCGGCCTGCTGCGCCTGGCCTCGCCGGCCTTGCCGGTCGGGGGATTCAGCTATTCCGAGGTGCTGGAAGCGGCGGTCGACGCCGGTCTGGTGGTCGACGAGGCGGGCGCCGCGCGCTGGCTGCTCGACCACCTCGCGCTCGGCCTGCAGCGCGCCGACCTGCCGCTGGTCGCCGCCGCGCACGGGGCCTGGCAGGCCGACGACCGGACCCGCGTCGGTGCGCTGAACGACTGGGCGCTGCAGACCCGCGAGAGCGCCGAACTGCGCCTGCAGACCGAGCAGACCGGCCGCTCGCTGACCGACTGGCTGCGCCAGCGCCATCCGGACGACCCCCGTGTCGGACACCTGCGCGCGCTGCGGCCGGCGCCGGCCTGGCCGATCGCCTTCGCGCTGGCCGCCGACTGCAGCGGGCTCGATGCCGCGGGCACCTTGCTGGGCTATGGCTTCGGCTGGGCCGAGAACATGGTGCAGGCGGCGCTGAAGGCGGTGCCGCTCGGCCAGGCCGCAGGCCAACGCCTGCTCGACGCGCTGGCCGAGGCGCTGCCGGGCGTGATCGACGCGGCGCTGGCGACGGCCGCGGCGCCGGAGGGCGATGCCGCCCGCCAGAGCTTCGCGCCGCGCTGGGCCATCCTGTCGGCCCGGCACGAGGCCCAGTATTCGCGCCTGTTCCGCTCATGAACACCTTCTTCCACCGGACACCACGATGACCCTGCTGCACACGATCCCCGGTCGCACCAAGAAGCTGCCGCCGCTGCGCGTCGGTGTCGGCGGGCCGGTGGGCTCGGGCAAGACGACGCTGGTCGAGATGCTGTGCAAGGCGATGCGCGAGCGCTGGGACCTCGTCGTCATCACCAACGACATCTACACGAAGGAAGACCAGCGCCTGCTGACGGTGGCCGGCGCGCTGGCGCCCGAGCGCATCATGGGCGTGGAGACCGGCGGCTGCCCGCACACCGCGATCCGCGAGGACGCGTCGATCAACCTCGAGGCGGTCGACCGCATGCTGGAACGGTTTCCGCAGGCCGACATCGTGTTCATCGAGTCCGGCGGCGACAACCTCGCCGCGACCTTCAGCCCCGAGCTGAGTGACCTGACGATCTACGTGATCGACGTCGCCGCCGGCGAGAAGATCCCGCGCAAGGGCGGTCCCGGCATCACGAAGAGCGACCTGTTCGTGATCAACAAGACCGACCTCGCGCCGCACGTCGGCGCCGACCTCGCGGTGATGGAAGCCGATACCCGCCGCATGCGGCCGAACCGGCCGCACGTGATGAGCAACCTGCGCACCGGCCAGGGGCTGGCCGAGGTGGTGGCCTTCATCGAGACCAAGGGCCTGCTGAAGGCCGATTGACGGGCGGCGCCCCGGCGCGCCGCCGGGCCGGTCCGTCCCGGACCGACGCTCAGGTCGCGAACGCGGTGGCGATCGAGATCACCTTCTGGCTGGCGTGGCAGGTCTCGGCGCCGCCGCCGTGCAGCGCTGCGCACGCCTCCTGGAACACCTCGTTCGCGCAATCGTGGCAGGCGCCGCAATGGCTGGACACGCCCGTCTCGTCCTGCAGCACGTCGAAGCTGTTGATGCCCTCGCGCACGGCATGCTGGATGTCTCGGTCGGAGATTCGGCGGCAGAGGCAGACGATCATGGCGGCACAACTCAAACGGTGCCGGCAGTCTACACCTTAATACGAATAGTTCTCAATCGTCCCGCGCCTCACGGGGGCTTTCAGCGCGGCGATATGTCACGCGGACCCGGCCTGCGCGGGCGCCCTCAGCTCGACGCATCGCCCATCTGGCTCTGCAGGTAGTTCTGCTCGCCGACCTGGCCGACGAGACCCAGCTGCGTCTCGAGGTGGTCGATGTGCTCCTCGGTGTCCTCGAGGATGTCCTCGAGCAGCTCGCGGCTGACGTAGTCGCGCACGCTTTCGCAATGCGCGATCGCCTCCTTCAGGTGGGCCTGCGAAGCGAGCTCGACCTTCAGGTCGCATTGCATCGTCTCGACCACGCTCTCGCCGATCAGCAGCTTGCCCAGGTCCTGCAGGTTCGGCAGGCCATCGAGCATCAGCACGCGCTCGATCAGCTTGTCGGCGTGCTTCATCTCCTCGATCGACTCGTCGTATTCGTGCTTGGCCATGCGGTTGTAGCCCCAGTTCTTCAGCATGCGCGCATGCAGGAAGTACTGGTTGATGGCCGTGAGCTCCAGCTTCAGCTGGGCATTGAGGTAAGCCAGGACCTTGGCGTCACCTTTCATCGCTTGTTCTCCTCGGGGGTCGACGGCGCGCATTCTCGCGCCGGCAGGTGACGCCCGCCATGCCAAGATCGGCGGCCCGCCGAGCGGGTGCCCACCAGGAGTCTGTTGTCCATGCTCATCAACTGCGTCGCCTACCAGGAAGGGACCAAGCTCGCCGACATCCCCGTCGAGGCGATCAGCGACTATCTGCAGCGGCCGGGATGCTTCGTCTGGGTCGCGCTTCGCGATGCCAGCGAACAGGAGCTGTCGACGATGCAGGACGAGTTCGGCCTGCACGACCTGGCCATCGAGGACGCGCATCACGGCCAGCAGCGCCCGAAGATCGAGGAGTACGGGACGACGCTGTTCACCGTGATGCACATGGTGGAGTTCACGCCGCTGGACGAGCTGCGCATCGGCGAGGTGCACGTCTTCGCCGGCAGCAACTTCGTGTTGTCGGTGCGCAACCGCAGCACCCAGGGTTTCCTCGGCGTGCGCGAGCGCTGCGAGCGCGAGCCGCACCTGCTGCGCCAGGGCACAGGCTTCGTGCTCTACGCGCTGATGGACGCGGTGGTCGACCGCTACTTCCCGATCGTCGAGGCGCTGGAGACCGAGCTCGAGGCGATCGAGGGCCAGATCTTCGAGCGTGGCCAGGCGCGCGCGAACATCGAGCGGCTGTACGAGCTGAAGCACAAGGTCACGACGCTGCGCCACGCCGTCGCGCCGCTGCTGGATGCGTCGAGCAAGCTGCACGGCGGCCGCGTGCCCTCGGTCTGCGTGCATACCGAGGCCTACTTCCGCGACATCTACGACCACCTCCTGCGGGTGCAGACCTCGATCGACGCGATCCGCGAAACGATCACCACCGCGATCCAGGTCAACCTGTCGGTGACGACGATCGAGGAATCCGAGGTCACCAAGCGCCTGGCGGCCTACGCCGGCATCTTCGCGGTGGCCACTTTCTTCGTCGGCATCTGGGGCATGAACTTCGAGAACATGCCGGAGCTGAAGCAGCCCTGGGGCTACCCGGCGGCGCTGGGGGTGATCGGCGCCGTGTGCAGCGTGATGTGGTGGCGCTTCCGCAAGGCGGGCTGGGTGTAGCGACGGTCCGGCCGGAGGATCTGCGGGCGATCGAGCGCCGGCCCCATGCCGGCGCGGGTTGAGGCATCGCAAGTCCGGCGAAGGTGGGCAGCTCTTCTTGCGAATCATTCTTGTTATGATTTTTGCCCCGACATCCGTGCAAGACCAGCCACCATGCATCGCCGCCCGATCCTCGCCCTCGTCCCCGCCCTGCTGGCCGCCGCCGCGGCGCTGCCGGCGCAGGCCCAGGACAAGGTCCTGAACATCTACTCCGCGCGCCACTACCAGACCGACGAGGCGCTGTACGCCAACTTCACGAAGGCCACCGGCATCAGGATCAACCGCCTCGACGGCCGCGAGGACGAACTGGTCGAGCGCATCCGCAACGAAGGCACGGCGAGCCCGGCGGACATCCTGATCACCGTCGATGCCGCGCGGCTCGAAGTGGCCGACAGCCTGGGGCTGTTCCAGCCGGTGAAGTCGCCGGTGCTCGAGTCGCGCGTGCCGGCGACGCTGCGCACGCCGACCTGGTTCGCTTTCTCGACGCGCGCGCGCGTCATCGTCTACAACAAGGTCGCGCTCAAGCGGGAGCAGGTGCAGAGCTACGCCGACCTCGCGGCGCCCGCGCTGAAGGGCCAGGTCTGCGTGCGTTCCGGCTCGCATCCGTACAACCTGTCGCTGGGCGCCGCGATGATCGCGCACGACGGCGAGGCGAAGACCGAGGCCTGGGCCAAGGGCCTGGTCGCCAACTTCGCGCGTGCGCCCAAGGGCGGCGACACCGACCAGATCAAGGCCGTGGCCGCCGGCGAGTGCGGCGTGACGATCTCCAACACCTACTACCTCGTGCGCATGATGCGCTCGACCAAGCCCGAGGATCAGCAGACCGTCAACGCGATCGGCATCGTGTGGCCGAACCAGTCGAGCTGGGGCACGCACGTCAACGTCTCGGGCGCCGGCGTGCTCAAGCACGCGCCGAACCGCGACGCGGCGGTGAAGTTCCTCGAGTACCTGGCCAGCGACGAGGCCCAGGGCTACTTCGCCAACGGCAACAACGAGTGGCCGGTGGTGAAGACCGCCACCGTCGCCAACAAGGAGCTGGCGGCGCTGGGCAGCTTCAAGGCCGACCAGTTGCCGATCGGCGAGCTCGCGAAAACCACCACGCAGGCCCAGAAGGTCTTCGACCGCGCCGGCTGGAAGTAGGCATCAGAGGTGGCCTCAGTGTGCCGAGACCGATTGCCCGCGCGCGATCTGCCGGCACAGGATCATCATCGGCAGCAGCCCGACCGCGACGATCGCCAGCGCCGCGGTCGAGGCCTCGGCGAGGCGCTCGTCGGAGGCCAGCGTGAAGGCCTGCGTGGCGAGGGTGTCGAAGTTGAAGGGCCGCATCACCAGCGTCGCGGGCAGTTCCTTCATCACGTCGATGAACACCAGCAGCGCGGCCGTCAGCACGCTGCCGCGCAGCAGCGGCAGGTGCACCCGGCGCAGGGTCGCGGCGGGCCCGTGGCCGAGGCTGCGTGCCGCGTCGTCCATGTGGGGCGTGATCTTCGAGAGGCCGGCATCGATGGTCTGCACCGCGGCGGTCAGGTAGCGCACGAGGCAGGCGTAGACCAGCGCGGCGATCGTGCCGGTCAGCAGCAGGCCGGCCTCGATGCCGAAGGCGCCGCGCAGCGCCGAGGCGATCAGGTGGTCGAGCCGCGTCACCGGGATCAGCACGCCGACCGCGATCACCGAGCCGGGCAGCGCATACCCCAGTCCGACGATGCGATGCGACCAGCGCATCGCCGGGCCACGGTGGCTGCGCGCGGCATAGGCGATCAGGAGCGCCAGCGCGACGGCCAGCAGCGCCGTCGATCCGGACAGCAGCACGCTGTTGCCGGCCAGCGTGGCGAAGCGCGTGCCGAACTGGGCATCGCCCTCGCGCAGCGCCATGCGCAGCAGCAATCCGGCGGGCAGCAGGAAACCCAGCCCCAGCGGCAGCGCGCAGGCCAGCCAGGCCAGCACCGCCCTGGCGCCGTGCAAGGGCTGCCGCGGCGTGCCGGTGCGGCGCAGCGTCGTCTCGTGGAAGCGCGAACGGCCGCGCGACAGGCGCTCCAGCACCAGCACCGCGACCACGAAGGCCAGCAGCGCCAGCGCCAGCTGCGCCGCGGCGGCGCGGTCGCCGAGCGAGAACCAGGCGCGGTAGATGCCGGTGGTGAAGGTCTGCACCGCGAAGTACGAGACCGTGCCGTAGTCGGCCAGCGTCTCCATCAGCGCCAGCGCCATGCCGCCGGCGATCGCCGGCCGCGCCAGCGGCAGCGATACGCGCACGAAGCCCTGCCACGGCGTCAGCCCCATCGATCGCGCGACCTCGACCAGTCCGCCGGCGCGTTCGAGGAACGCGGTGCGCGCGAGCATGTAGACGTACGGGTACAGCACCAGCGAGAACATCAGCACCGCACCGCCGGTGGAGCGCACGTCGGGGAACCAGTAGTCGGCGCGGCGCCAGCCGAAGGCCTCGCGCAGCGCCGTCTGCACCGGGCCGACGAACTGCAGCAGGTCGGTGTAGGTGTAGGCCATCACGTAGGCCGGCATCGCCAGCGGCAGCACCAGCGCCCATTCGAACTGCGCACGGCCGGGGAAGTCGTGGCGCGTCACCAGCCACGCGGCACCGACGCCGAGCGCCGCGACACCGGTGCCGACGCCGGCACACAGCAGCAGCGTCGTCAGCACGTAGTCGGGCAGCACGGTGGCCGCCAGGTGCGACCAGGTGTCCGCGGTGCCGGCGGCAAACACGTTCAGCCCGACCGATACCAGCGGCGCGGCGACCAGCGCCGCCGCCAGCAGCGCGCACAGCTTCAGCCAGGGCAGCGTGAACGGGAAACGGGGCTGCAGCGCGACGGACGGGGACGGCACCGCGGCAGTGTATCGGCGCGACGTGCGCGCGCCGCGTGCGGCTGCGCCGCAGGAGGCCTTCTATGATGCGAGACATGTCCGCCGCGCCCGCCTGGCTCGTCGTCGACCGGATCAGTGTGGGCTACGGCCGGCGCGCGGTCGTCGAGGCGCTGTCGCTCACCCTGCCCGCCGGCACCATCGGCTGCCTGCTCGGGCCCTCGGGTTGCGGCAAGACCACCGTGCTGCGCGCGATCGCCGGCTTCGAGCCGCTGCTGGCCGGCGGCATCGAGCTCGGCGGCGAGCTGGTCGCTAGCGCGCAATTGCAGCGGCCACCGGAATCGCGGCGCGTCGGCATGGTGTTCCAGGACCATGCGCTGTTCCCGCACCTGACGGTGCTGGACAACGTGCGCTTCGGCCTGCAGCACCATCCGGATGCCGCAGAGCGCGCGCTGCGCATGCTGGAGACGGTGGGCCTGGCGCATGCCGCGCGGCGCTTCCCGCACGAGCTGTCGGGCGGGCAGCAGCAGCGCGTCGCGCTGGCGCGCGCGCTGGCGCCGGAGCCCCGGCTGCTGCTGCTGGACGAGCCCTTCGCCAACCTCGACATCGAGCTGCGCGAACGCCTCGGGCTGGAACTGCGCCAGCTGCTGAAGTCCGCCGGCATCACCGCGCTGATGGTCACGCACGACCAGCACGAGGCTTTCGCGATCGCCGATGACATCGGCGTGATGAGCGAGGGCCGCATCCAGCAGTGGGACTCGGCCTACAACCTCTACCACCGGCCGGCCAACCGCTTCGTCGCCGACTTCGTCGGCCAGGGCGCGTTCCTGCCCGGCGTGGTGGCCGACGAGCAGCGCCTGCAGATGGAGTTCGGGCTGATCCACAGCCCGCAGCCGGTGCGCTGCACCGAGCACGGCGACCTCTGCCCGGCCGGCTGCGCGGTCGACGTGCTGCTGCGCCCGGACGACGTGGTGCACGATGACGCGAGCCCGGTCACCGCGCAGGTGCTGGCCAAGGCCTTCCGCGGCGCCGAGTTCCTCTACACGCTGCGCCTGGACAGCGGCGCCACCGTGCTGTCGCTGGTGCCCTCGCACCACAACCACGCGATCGGCGAGCGCATTGGCATCCGGCTGGAGCTCGACCACGTGGTGGCGTTCCGGCGCGAAGGCGCGCCGGTGGCCGTCGCCGACGTCTGCGCTTGATCGGTCAACCGCCCTCGATCTTCTTGACGAGCTGGGCCACGTCCGCGTGGCCCGGGAAATCCTTGCCCAGCTTCACCAGCGGCTCGAGCTCGGCGCGCGCCTGCTTCTTGTCGCCGGCCTCGAAGTAGATCTTCGCCAGGTTCAGGCGGAAGCCGTGCACCTGCGGCGCCGCCGCGACCACCTGCTTCTGCAGCTCGATCGCGCGCGGGAACTGGCGCTCGGCCGACAGCACCATCGCCAGCGTGTCCATCATCGCCGGCTGGTTAGGCGCCGCGGCGACGGCCCGCTCGGCCAGCTCCAGCGCGCCGGGCTTCTTCTGGCGCATGCGCAGCCAGGCGACGTTGTTGAGCGCGATCGGGTTGTCGGGCTGGGCCTTCAACACTTCCTGGTAGCGCGACTCGGCCAACGGCAGGTCGTTCAGCGCCAGCGCCGCGTCGCCCAGGTAGAGACGGAAGGCGGCGTCGTTGGGATGGTCCTTCAGCCAGCTGTCGGCAAAACGCTGGGCGTCGGGCAGGCGCTGACCACCAAGGTAAGCGGCATGCAGCCGGGTCGCCGCGGTCGCGCCGTCCGGCTTGGCGACCGCATTGCGGAAGGCGGCGATCGCCTGGTCCCAGCGCTTCTGCGACGCCTCGATCTCGCCTTCTGCCAGGTGGCCGACGCTCTCGTCCGGGCGGCGCTTCTGCAGCTGGCGCGCCACCTCGACCGCCTTCTGCGGCTGCTTCTGGCGCAGCATGACCGCGATCAGCATGCGATGGGCAGGCACCGAGTCGGCGTCCTTCTCGATCGCCTTGCGGATCGATCGTTCGGCGCCATCGAAGTCACTCGCGGTGATCAGCGTCGAGGCCAACCCGAGGTGGCCCAGCGACGAGTCGGGACGCAGCGAGACGATCTTCGCGAAGCTGCTCTTCGCCTGCTCGCGATCGCCGGCCGCCAGCTGCGCGCGGCCGAGGCGATCGAGCACCTCGATGTTGTTCGGCAGCGCGGCCGCGGCGGCCTGCGCCGCGGCCAGCGCGCCCTTGGCATCCTGCGCGCGCGTCAGGAAGTCGATCTGCGCCATGCGCGCCTGGACATCGCCCGGGTTCGCACGCACGGCATCGGCGAACAGCTTGCCCACGTCGGCGCTGCCGACGCCGCTGCGCTGCTTCAGCTCGGCCAGCGCCAGCAAGGCCTGCACGTTCTTCGGATCGAGCTTCAGCACCGCCTCGAAGCGCTGCTGCGCCGCCGCCGGCTGCTTGTCCTGCAGGTCGAGCGCGGCCAGGCCGGCCACCGCCGGCAGGTACTTCGCATCGCGCGACAGCGCGAGCTCGAAGGCCTTGCGCGCTGCCGCGAAGTCCTTCTTCATGGCCAGCACGCGGCCGCGCAGCACCGCGGGCACCGGGCTGTCCGCCTGCTTGCGTTCGAGCAGGTCGATGGCCTTCAGCGCGTTGTCGTACTCGCGGCGCTGGATGCGCGCGCTGATCAGCGCCATGTCGACCGCGCGGCCTTCGTCGGCGGCGGCCAGCTTCTGCAGCTCGCTGAACGCGGCGTCGGCATTGCCGCGCCCGAGCTGCGACAGCGCGACAGCGGCATTCAGGCGCTTGTCGTCGGGCTTGATCTGGGCCGCCTTCACGAACATCTGCTCGGCCGCCTTCGCGTCGCCTTCGAGCAGATGCGCCTGCGCGGCCAGTGCGAGCACTTCGGCGGTCGGCTGGCGATCCAGCAACGGCTTCAGCGTCGACAGGGCCTTGGCCGGCTGGCGCGAACGCAGGTAGACCTCGGCCAGCAGGCGCCGCGCATCGACGGCGCCCGGCGCATGCTGCACGGCCCGGGCGAGCAGGGTCTCGGCCTGCGGCAAGGTGCCCTGCTGCATCTCGACCGCACCGGCGAGCTGCAGCACGCGCACGCTGTCCGGCGCCAGACGCAGCAGCACCTGCAGCTGTTCCTGCGCCTTCTTGAAGTCCTTGTTCGCGTACGCGAGCTGGGCCTCCATGTAGCGCGTGTGCGGGTGCGTGGGCCGGATCTTGCGAAGTTCCTCGAGCTGCTTGGCGGCACCGTCGTTGTCACGGTCGGCCAGCAGCAGCGAGAACACCGCGCCGTGGACCTCGACGAGGTCGTTGCGCACCGCCAGCGCCTTGCGGTACATCGCCAGCGCCCCGGCGCGATCACCCTTGCCGTGCAGCAGCAGGTCGGCCTTGAACTGCAGCGCGTCGGTGTTCTCCGGCGCGCGGGCGAGCAGGCGATCGATGGCCGCCATCGCGCCATCCAGGTCGCCGGCCACCGCCTTGAGCTTGGCGTCCATCACCACGGCGGGCGCGTAGTCCGCCGAGATGCCCAGCGCCTTGTCGACCGTCGCGCGCGCCTCGTCGTTGGCACCGAGCGTCGCGTGCGCCCGCGCCAGCACCACCTGCAGCTCGATGTCGGCCAGCGGGTCCTTCAGGTCGGTCTGGCCGTACTCGTCGATCACCTTGCGCGGCTGGCCCATCGCCAGCAGCGCCCGCGCCCGCGCGGGGGCGACCGCGGACTCCGGATGGCGGTAGTCGAGGGCGCGCCGGAACTCGATCTCGGCGCTGACCGGGTCACCGCTCTCGATCAGCGCCTGGCCCAGCAGGAAGCGTGCTTCGGCCGACTGCGGGTTCTTCTCCAGCAGGTTCTTCAGCTGGATGGTCGCCGCCTTCGCGTCGCGCTTGTCCAAGTAGGCCTTGGCGGAGCTCATCAGCTCCGCTTCGCTCTTGCCGCCGCAGCCCGCGGCGAGCACCGCCGCCAGCGCCAGCGCCGCCCAGCCGGCGCGCCGCAGGCCGCGCGAGGCGGCCCGTCGTTGCTCTCTCATCCCGTTCCTCCTGCTGCCGCTGCCGCGGCGTCCTTCCCGACCGACCGCTCAGCGCAGGCGCGCGCCGAAACCGAGCGCCCGCACCGCGCCCTCGCCGAGCGCCGCGCCGAACCGCTTGGCCAGCCGCTCGGCCACGTTCTCTCGAGGGGTGTAGTCGATCACTTCTTCCGCCTTGACCACATCGCGCGCGACCGAATCGAGCGTGCCGAACCGGTCCGCGAGGCCGAGCCTGACCGCTTCCTCGCCGTTCCAGAACAGGCCGGAGAAGGTGTCGGGCGCCTCCTTCAGGCGGCTGCCGCGACCGTCCTTCACGACGGCGATGAACTGGCGGTGGATCTGGTCGATCATCGCCTGCGCGTAAGCCTTGTGGCGCTCGTTCTGCGGCGAAAACGGGTCGAGCATGCCTTTGTTCTCGCCCGCGGTCAGCAGGCGGCGTTCGATGCCCAGCTTCTCCATCGCGCCGGCGAAGCCGAAGCCGTCCATCAGCACGCCGATCGAGCCGACGAGGCTGGCCTTGTCGACGAAGATCTCGTCGGCGGCCACCGCGATGTAGTAGGCGCCGGACGCGCACATCTCCTCGACGACTGCGTAGACCTTCTTCTGGTGCTTGGCCTTCAGGCGCCGGATCTCGTCGTTGACGATGCCGGCCTGCACCGGGCTGCCGCCGGGGCTGTTGATGCGCACGACGACCGCCTGCGCGCCGCTGTCCTCGAAGGCCTGCTTCAGCGCGCCGACCAGCAGTTCGGCATTGGCCTCGGTGTCCGGCGCGATCTCGCCGCGCACGTCGACCAGGGCGGTGTGCGGGCCGTTCGGCGCGCTCGGGTGGGTGCGCTGCACGAACAGCATCCACAGCACCACCGCCACGAGCAGCAGCCACGAGAGGCGGAAGAAGCCGCGCCAGCGGCGCTCGGTGCGGCGTTCATGCAGCAGTTCGCGCGCGAGGCGCTCGATCGCCTGCTCGACGCCGGCCGACACGGCGGCGACCGGGGGCGCGGCGGTGACGGGCGGGGCGGCCGACGCGGCCGGTGGAGGCGAAGGGGGAACGGCCGGCGGCGGGGCGTCGGGAAGAGAGTCGTCGTGCGGGGAGCTCATGGTCTGCCGTCGGGGCCGGGATCGGCCTGGGGGAGGAATGGGCCGGAATGGGCCGCGGGCTCGTCGAAGACGACGGGCCGGATGTCGCGGGAAGGATACCAATACACCCGGCCACCGGCCTCCTGCACTTCGAGGGGCAGCAGCCGGCCCCGGCCACAGGGTCCGGCCACGCAATGGCCGCCCAGCGGCTCGTAGCTGGCGCCGTGGATCGAGCAGACGATCCAGCGCTTGTCCATGTCGAGGAACTCGCCCGGCTGCCAGTCCATCTCGACCGGCACGTGCGCGCAGCGGTTGATGTAGGCGACCACCCGGCCCTCGTAGCGCAGCGCGAAGGCGCGTGCCGGCTGACCCCACAGCAGGACGTCGAACAGCAGCGCGCGTCCCCGCTCGGCGAGCTCGGCGCCCGCGCACAGCGGCTGCGCATCGCTGCGCGCGCCCGGGTCGGCGGGACCTCGCGGCGGCGGCGCTTCAGGCATGGTCGGCCAGCCAGGCCTGCAGCTCGGACGTCGAGTGCGCGACGAACAGCGGCTCGAACTCGGCGAAGGCGGCATGGTCGTGCGCGCCGAAGCTGACGCCGACCGACGCCGTGCCGGCATTGCGCGCCAGCTGCAGGTCGTGCGTGGTATCGCCGATCATCAGCGTGCGCCCGGCATCGACGCCGAACTCGCGCATCAGCTGCTGCAGCATCAGCGGGCTGGGCTTGCTGGCGGTCTCGTCGGCGGTGCGGCTGCCGTCGAAGAGGCCGCCCAGCTGCGCCGTCTGCAAGGCCTCGTCGAGCCCGCGCCGGCTCTTTCCCGTGGCCACCGCGAGCCAGTGGTTGCGCGCCTTCAGCGCCTGCAGCATCTGCAGCGTGCCGGGGAACAGCACCAGCTCATGCTGGCGCGCGAAGTAGTGGTGGCGATAGCGCCGGCCGAGCTCGGGGTAGCGGTCCGGCGACAGACCGGGCACCGCATGCTGCAGCGCGTCCTGCAGGCCGAGGCCGATGACGTAGGCGGCGTCCTGGTCGCTCGGCGGGTTGATGCCGATGTCGCGGCAGGCAGCCTGGATGCAGCGCACGATCAGCGCGGTGGAATCGAACAGCGTGCCGTCCCAGTCGAAGGCGATCAGGTCGAAGCGGCGGGGTCGAAGGCTCATCGGGAGGAATCAGTGCGGGGCGCTGAGCGACCCGATCAGTTTGACGCATTCGGGCGGCAGCGGTGCCAGCAGCTCGATGCGCGCGCCCGTCGCCGGGTGATCGAAGGCCAGCCGCTTCGCATGCAGGAACATGCGGCCGAAGCGCGCGCCGGCCAACGCCTCCCCGCGCGCGAACTGCTTGTTGAGCTCGAAGTCGCCGTACTTGTCGTCGCCGACGATCGGGTGTCCGGCATGCGCCAGGTGCACGCGGATCTGGTGCGTGCGGCCAGTCTTGATCGTCACGTCGAGCAGCGTGTAGTGCTCGAAGTGCTGCGCGATGCGCACCAGCGAGATCGAGCGGCGGCCGTCCTCGTGGTCGGCGTCCACCGCGCGCACGTGGCGCTCGCCGGCGGCGTCCAGCGTCTTGTGCAGCGCGACATCGATCACCTTCAGCGTCGCCGGCCAGTGGCCGATCACCAGCGCCGAATAGGTCTTGTCGGTCTCGCGGATGCGGAACTGCTGCTGCAGCGTGGTGAGCGCGCTGCGCTTCTTGGCCAGCAGCAGGATGCCCGACGTCTCCTTGTCGAGCCGGTGCACGAGCTCGAGGAACTTCGCCTGCGGCCGCGCCCGCCGCAACTGCTCGATGACGCCGAAGCTGACGCCGGAGCCGCCGTGCACCGCGGTGCCGGCCGGCTTGTCGATCGCCAGCAGGTGCTCGTCCTCGAACAGCACGGGGAATTCGCGCGGCGGCGCAGGTCGGGCGTCCGCGGCAGGTTCGGCCACGCGCACGGGCGGCACGCGCACCTCGTCGCCGATCGCCAGCCGGGTGTCGGCCGCGGCCCGGCCCTTGTTGACGCGCACCTCGCCCGAGCGGATCACGCGGTAGACGTGCGTCTTCGGCACCCCCTTGAGCAGACGGATCAGGAAGTTGTCCAGCCGCTGGCCTTCACCGGCTTCGTCGACCACCACGCGGCGCACCGTCGCGACCGCACCACCCGCATGACCGTCGGGTGACACTTTGCTGCTTATAATGCCCCGGACCACGTTTTCGCCGTAAGTGCTTGATTTTTCAGAGTTTACCCGGGCATTCCCGGTGTTCTCGTGGTGGCGGGCCGTACCGGGCCTGCCGACAAGCGTTGATGCAACACCCGTGAACGGGCCGCAGGCGCCCTCGCCGTAGCGACGGCGCGGCAGCATGGTCCGGGTGGAAGAGAAACGTCGCCAACAGCCGTCCCGTCATTGGGAAGAAACCAGCTCATGGGCGGCAGAGCGGCGCCGACGATCGAATCGTCGTGCACCGGTCTGTCGTCCGCGTCGAGGCCCGCGGTTCGCATGCCTGCCCACCCCCTTGTCCGACCCCGCGCCGATCATGGCGCGGCGCGCTCCTGCGCGCGCGGCAAGCCCGGGCGCAGTCGCGACGCCGACCGCCGCAACGACGCATGCGGCCCCGCTGCACCCTTGATCGCCTGACGGCGATCTCACCGCAGTCCAGGGCGATTCCTCACTCGGCTTCCAGCGCGCATCTCGTGCATCGAAAAAGAGTCGCCAGCCCGTCCGCGGGCCGGTGACCGGACCGACGTGCGCGGCCGCCAAGCAGCGGCGCGCGTGCGATGAGGAGTGCACATGAAGCGCATGCTGATCAATGCCACGCAGCCGGAAGAACGGCGCCTGGCGATCGTCGACGGGCAGAAGCTGCTCGACTTCGAGACCGAGATCGAGGGCCGCGAACAACGCAAGGGCAACATCTACAAGGCCGTCGTGACCCGCGTCGAGCCTTCGCTCGAAGCCTGTTTCGTCGACTACGGCGAGGACCGCCACGGCTTCCTGCCGTTCAAGGAGATCTCGAAACAGTTCTTCCGCGACGGCATCGAACTGAAGAACGCGACCATCAAGGACGCGATCAAGGAAGGCCAGGAACTGCTGGTCCAGGTGGAGAAGGAAGAGCGCGGCAACAAGGGCGCGGCGCTGACCACCTTCATCTCGCTGGCCGGCCGCTACCTCGTGCTGATGCCCAACAACCCGCGCGGCGGCGGCGTGTCGCGCCGCATCGAGGGCGAGGACCGCGAGGAGCTGAAGGAGAACCTCGAGCAGCTCGACTACCCGAAGGGCATGAGCCTGATCGCCCGCACCGCCGGCATCGGCCGTTCCGCCGCCGAGCTGCAGTGGGACCTGAACTACATGCTCAAGCTGTGGTCGGCGATCGACGCGGCGAGCAAGGCCGGCAAGGGCGCCTTCCTGATCTACCAGGAGTCGTCGCTGGTGATCCGGGCGATCCGCGACTACTTCACGTCGGACATCGGCGAGATCCTGATCGACACCGACGACATCTACGATCAGGCGCAGCAGTTCATGAACCACGTGATGCCGGACTCGGCCTCGCGTGTGAAGCGCTACCGCGACGACGCGGCGCTGTTCAGCCGCTTCCAGATCGAGCACCAGATCGAGACCGCGTTCTCGCGCACCGTGAACCTGCCGGCCGGCGGCGCGATCGTCATCGACCACACCGAGGCGCTGGTCTCGGTCGACGTCAACTCCGCCCGCGCGACGCGCGGCGGCGACATCGAGGAAACCGCGACCCGCACCAACCTGGAAGCCGCCGACGAGATCGCGCGCCAGATGCGGCTGCGCGACCTCGGCGGCCTGATCGTCGTCGACTTCATCGACATGGAGGAGTCGAAGAACCGCCGCGAGGTCGAGCAGCGCCTGCGCGACGCGATGCGCCAGGACCGGGCCCGCGTGCAGTTCTCGTCGATCAGCAAGTTCGGCCTGCTGGAGCTCAGCCGCCAGCGGCTGCGCCCGGCGCTGTCCGAAGGCAACCACATCACCTGCCCGCGCTGCAACGGCACCGGCCACATCCGCGACACCGAGTCCTCCGCGCTGCAGATCCTGCGCATCATCCAGGAGGAGTCGATGAAGGACAACACCGCCGCCGTGCACGTGCAGGTGCCGGTGGAGGTGACCTCGTTCCTGCTGAACGAGAAGCGCACCGAGATCACGAAGATCGAGCTGAAGCAGCGCGTCACCGTGCTGCTGGTGCCGAACAAGCACCTCGAGACGCCGAACTACAAGCTCGAGCGCCTGCGCCACGACGACCCGCGCCTGGAAAACCTGCAGGCCAGCTACACGATGATCGAGGAGCCGGACGACGAGGTCTCGATCTCGCGCCGACGCGACGCCAACGAACGCGCGAAGCCGAAGCAGGAGCCGGTGATCAAGGGCGTGCTGCCCGACCAGCCGGCACCGATCGCACCGCCGAAGGAAACCAAGCCCGAGCCGGTGGCCGCGGCGGCGGTCGTCCCGGCCCCGATCAGCGCACCGCCGCCGACCCCCAGCTGGGCCAGCCCGGCGCCGGCCGCGGCCGGCGGCGGCTTCTTCGCGTGGATCAAGAAGCTCTTCGGCGCGCCGCCACCGGCGCCGGCGCCTGAACCGGTGGTCGCGGCCGCGGCCGCGCAGCCCGCTGCCGCAACGCCGGTGGCCGGTGACAAGCGCGAAGGCCGTCGCGGCGAACGCGGTGGCCGCGGCGAACGCGGAGGCGAGCGTGGCGAACGCGGTGGACGCGGGCGCGACGGTGGCCGTGGTGAGGGCCGTGGTGAGGGCCGTGGCGCTGAAGGCCGCAGCGAGCGCGGCGAACAGCGCCGGGGCGAAGCGCGCGGCGAGGGCCGCGGTGCCGAAGGGCGTCCCGAAGGTCGCGGTCCGCGTGAAGGTCGTGAAGGTCGTGAAGGTCGTGAAGGTCGCGAGGGTCGTGAGGGCCGCGAGGCGCGCGACCAGCGCCGCGGTGAACGTCCGGCCGAGTCGGACGCGCCGCGCCGCGGGCCGCGTCCCGAACGCGAAGCCCGGCCGGTCGAGACCGACGAGACGCTGGCTGCTGCCGAGCTGGCGCCGGTCGACGCCCTGGCAACGGGCGAGGCGGCCGAGGGCGGTGAGCGCGACGAACAGCGCCGCCGGCGCCGCCGTCGGGGCGGCCGCGGCGGTCGCGGTGACGAGACCGGTGCGCCGGGCACCGGCGAGGGCGCCGAAGGCCTCGAGCATGCCGAGGGAGCCGAACCCGTCGCCCCGCGCGACGATGCCGACACCGCGAGCATCGCCGAGCCCGCACCGGCCGGAACCGACGAGACCGCCGGCGAAGGCCGTCGCCGTGGCCGTGGCCGCGATCGCTTCCGCCGCGAACGCCGCGAGGACGAGGCCGGCACGGAGATGACGGGCGAGGCCGCTGCCGAGCAGGCCACCGAAACGCCCGCCGCCGAGCTGGCGCCCGCCGCGGATGCCGGCGCGCTGCCGCTGGTCACCGACGCCGAGCCGGCAGCGGTCTCGACGCGTGCCACGCTGGCCCGCGCCGAGCCCTTCGTGCTGCCGATGGACGACCTGCAGCGCATCGCCGAGGGCTCGGGCCTGCAGTGGGTGAACTCGGACCCCGAGAAGATCCGCGCCGTTCAGGAAGCCATCGCCGCCACGCCGGCGCCGGTGCATGTGCCGCGCGAGCGCAAGCCGGTGGCGCTGGTCGATGAGGGCCCGCTGGTGCTCGTCGAGACGCGCAAGGACCTGTCGCAGCTGAAGCTGCCCTTCGAGGCCGGCACCACGACCGCCGCCTGACGGTCGCGCGGTATCGCCGCATGCGCCGGCCCGGCGCGCGCGGCGCGACCGCGTCGGCGCGCGCTTGAGCGCGGTCGATGCGAGCCCTGAAGCTGCCGGCGCGGCGATGTTGCCGCGCCCCGGATGGCTTCATGAACCTTGCCCTTCGACACGCCCTGCCGGCACTCGCGCTGTGCTCGCTCGCCGGCGCCCTGCTGTCGGCCTGTTATGTCGTGCCGGTCGATCCCCGCACCGGCCGGCCGCTGTCTTATGACGGCCCGCAAACGCCCGTCTTCATCGTGCCGCCGGCCCCGGCGGCGGCTGCGCCGATGGTGATCGCCCCGCCCGCGCCCACCACGCTGCAGGCGCGGCTCTACCCGTTGAACAAGGAAGCCAATACCGGCGGGCTGCTGACCGCGCAGGTGGTCGACAGCCACACCGGCCGCGGCAGCATCACGCTGGCCTACCGCGGCGCGCTGCTGCAGGGCGAGTCGACGCGGGTCGACGGCAGCCACGGTTTCTACGGCCGCATCCACCGCGAAGTGCTGGGCCCGTCGGCGACACCGACCACCGGCCGCCGCGGCATCGCCAACGCCTACGGCGCCAACGGCATCAACGCGCAGTGCGAGTACGTCGTCACCGGGGCATCGATCGGCACCGGAGCCTGCCTGTTCTCAGACGGCGCCAAGTACCAGATGCACTTCGGGCAATGACGTCGGGCCATGTCGCCCGAAGTCAGCGGCCGACTCGAAGGCGACTCAGGGCAGGCGCTCGAGCGCGTGCTGGTAGGCCGGGTGATGCATCAGCTCGTCCCACGGCAGCGGCGGCGTCAGCGGCAGCAGGTCCAGCCGCCGCGCCTCGCTCACCGCGTCGGGTTGCCACGCACCGCGCCCGGCGGCCTCGAGCAGGCCGTCGAGCAGCACATCGACCGGCGCGCCGCCGTCGACGATCGACTGGTTGCACAGCAGCACCATGTCGCAGCCGGCGTTCAGCGCGGCGATACCGCCGTCGAGCGCACTGCCGGCGGCCCGGGCGCCGGCCATGCTCAGGTCGTCGCTGATGATCGCGCCCTGGAAGCCGATGCGCCCGCGCAGGATCTCGCGCAGCCAGCGCGCCGAGAAGCCGGCTGGCCAGCTGTCGATCTTCGGGAACACGATGTGCGCCGGCATCACGCTGGTCAGCGTGTCCGACAGCCAGTCGTAGGGCCGTACGTCCTCGGCCAGGATGGCCTTCAGCGACCGCTTGTCCATCGGCAGCTCGAAGTGGCTGTCGGCCGCCGCGTAGCCGTGCGCGGGAAAGTGCTTGCCGCAATTGGCCATGCCGGCGAGCAGCAGACCGTGCATCAGGCTCTTGGCCAGCAACGCGACGACGCGCGGGTCGCGGTGCATCGCACGGTCGCCGATGACTTCGCTGTGGCCATGGTCGAGGTCGACCACCGGTGTGTAGCTCAGGTCGACACCGCAGGCGCGCAGCTCGGCACCGAGCACGTAGCCAGCCGCGCTGGCCGCCGCGGTCGCCCGCATCGCGTCCTTCATCCACAGCTCGCCGAGCACGCGCATCGGCGGCAGGTGGGTGAAGCCGTCGCGGCGGAAACGCTGCACCCGCCCGCCCTCATGATCGACGGTGACCAGCAGGTCGGCCCGCAAGGCCTTGACCTCGGCAGTCACCGCGGTCAGCTGGGCGCGGTCACGGAAGTTGCGGGTGAAGAAGATGAGGCCGCCGCACATCGGGTGCAGCAGGCGGCGCCGGTCGTCGTGGTTCAGCTCGTGGCCGGCGATGTCGATCACCACCGGGCTGTGGCCGCCAAGCGGGCCGCTGAAAGCGTCGTCGCGGCCGTCGTCCGGTTGGCGTTCGTGGCCGCTGTCTTTGGCTGTCATGGCTTGTCTTGAGGGTGCTCGATGGACTCGACGACCACGAAGGAGGCGGCGTACTCGGTCTCGTCGGTCACCGTGACGTGGCCGCGCAGTCGGCGCTCGGCGAACCAGTCGGCCAGCGCGCCGTCCAGGCGCAGCACCGGCTGGCCGCTGGGCAGGTTCAGGATCTCGCAGGCACGCCAGGTCATCGGCATGCGAAGGCCCAGGCCGATGGCTTTCGAGAACGCCTCCTTCGCGGAGAAGCGCGTCGCGAGGTAGGCGACGCCGCGCGCTTCGACGCGCGCGCGTCGCGCGTGGAAGACCTGCAGCTCGCGCGGCCCCAGCACCTTCTCGGCGAAACGATCGCCGCGGCGCTCCAGCGTCGCGCGGATGCGGCGCAGGTCGCAGATGTCCGTGCCGATGCCGTAGATCATCGAGCCGGCGCAAAGGCTCTCTGGATGCAGCGCTGGTAGTCGCGCACGGTTTGTGCGAGGCCGAGCTCGAGCGCGTCGGCGATCAGCGCATGACCGATCGACACCTCGAGCACGCCGGGCACCGCGCGCAGGAAGTCGGCGAGGTTCGCGCGGTTGAGGTCGTGGCCGGCGTTGAGCTGCAGGCCGGCGGCGAGCGCCGCGTCGGCCGCAGCGGTGAAGCGCGCCAGCACGCCCGCCTGCTCGGGCGTGCCGTGCGCGCTGGCGTAGGTCTCGGTGTAGAGCTCGACGCGCTCGGCGCCGGTCGAGCGCGCGGCGGCCATCGCCTCGGGCAGCGGGTCCATGAACAGGCTCACGCGCACGCCCAGGGCCTGCGCTTCGGCGACCAGCGGCCGCAGGCGCGCGAGGTCCGCCGGGAAGCTCCAGCCGTGGTCGGAGGTGAACTGGCCTTCCGAATCGGGCACGAAGGTCACCTGGTGCGGCTTCAGCGCGCGCACGAAGTCCATCAGGTTGTGGAACGGGTTGCCCTCGATGTTGAACTCGGCCTCGGGCCAGGCCTTCAGCAGCGCGGCCAGGTCGTGCACGTCCTGCGCGCGGATGTGGCGCGCATCGGGCCGCGGGTGCACGGTGATGCCCTGGGCGCCGGCTTCGAGCGCGATGCGCGACAGTTTCACGACGTCCGGGATGCCCAGGTGCCGCGTATTGCGCAGCAGCGCGATCTTGTTGACGTTGACCGACAGCGCGGTGCGCTGCGTCCGGGCACCGGCTTCCGGGGCGACGAGCGGATTCATCGAGGGTTCAGTCCTTGTCGAGCAGGCGGCGCACGTCGAGCATCGCGGCGCGCGTGCGCAGGTGCGGCGAGCCGAGATGATAGTGAAGCAGCGAGCGCAGCTGCGGCTTCAGCGCGGCCAGCACCGACGGGGCGCTGATGCGCAGCCCTTCGAGGTCGTCGGCATCGAGCGCCGCTTGCAGCGCCAGCCACTGGCCACCGTCGAGTGCGCTGTCCGCGAAGGCGACCAGGCCCGCCTCCGCGCGCAGCTGATAGCCGCGCCCGGGGTGCACCGGCTGCTGCGTCGCGGTGTCGCAGGCGAGGTCGGGCAGCACGCCGGTCTCGCGCAGCAGCAGCAGCTCGAACGCCCGCAGGGGGCCCTCTTCCTCGCCGCCGAGGGCCAGCGCATGCAGCGTCTCGGCGTAGGCATCGAACAGCAGCGCATGCGCGTCCTGCCGCGCCAGCAGCTTCATCAGCAGCTCGTTAAGGTAGAAGCCGGCGAACAGCCGCGGCGCCGGCAGCACGACGCCTCCGGCGGCATATTCCGCGGCGCGCAGGGTCAGGATGTCGCTGCCTTCGTCGGCCTTCGGCCGGCTCAGCGTGACCGCGATGCGCTGGAAGGGCAGCAGCACCGCGCGCAGCTGCGAGTACGGCCGCTTGGCGCCCTTGGCGACGACCGCCACGCGGCCCTGCTCGCGCGTGAAGAGCTCGAGGATCAGGCTGGTCTCGCTCCAGTCCCACTGGTGCAGCACGAAGGCCGGCTGCGCGCCGGACTTCATTCGTAGCCGTAGGAGCGCAGATGCTCCTCGTCGTCGGCCCAGCCCGATCGCACCTTGACCCACAGCTCGAGGAAAACCTTGGCATCCATCAGCCGCTCGAGGTCCTGGCGCGCTTCGCTGCCGATGCGCTTCAGGCGCTCGCCGCCGTCGCCGATGACCATGCCCTTGTGCGCGTCGCGCTCGACGATGATGGTCGCGGCGATGCGGCGCAGGTTGCCTTCCTCCTCGTACTTGTCGATGACGACCGTCGAGCTGTACGGCAGCTCGTCGCCGGTCAGGCGGAAGAGCTTCTCGCGGATCAGCTCGGCGGCGAGGAAACGGTCGCTGCGGTCGGTCAGCGCATCGGCCTCGTAGAACCACGGCTGCTCGGGCAGGTAGGGCGACACGATCTTCAGCAGGCGCTCGATGTCGGCCTTCTGGCGCGCCGACAGCGGCACGAACTCCGCGAAGGGGTGTCGTTCCTGCATGCTCTTGAGCCAGGGCAGCAGGTCGGCGCGGCGCTGCACCGCATCGAGCTTGTTGGCGACCAGGATCGCCGGCTTGTCCTTCGGCAGCAGCGCCAGCACCTTGGCATCGTCCAGCCCGAAGCGGCCGGCCTCGACGACGAAAAGCACGACATCGACGTCGGCCAGCACGCCCTGCACGGTGCGGTTCAGGCTGCGGTTGAGCGCCGTGCTGTGGCGAGTCTGGAAGCCGGGGGTGTCGACGAAGACGAACTGCGCATCGCCGTCGGTGCGCACGCCGGTGATGCGGTGGCGCGTGGTCTGCGCCTTCTTCGACGTGATGCTGATCTTCTGGCCGACCAGCGCGTTGACCAGCGTCGACTTGCCGACGTTGGGCCGGCCGACAACGGCAATCAGGCCGCAGCGCTGCGCGGCTGCGGCGCCGGCGGAGGTTTCGCTCATTGGGGCCTCGCGGGAAAGGTTCAGGAGCGCAGCGGGCCGCCAGGGCGGTCGCTGGCCTTCAGCTTGATCAGCAGGCGCCGCGCGGCTTCCTGCTCGGCGGCGCGGCGCGATCGGCCCTCGCCCTGCTCGGAGACGCCGAGCGTCGGTGCCGCGCATTCGACCTCGAAGGTCTGCGCATGCGCCTGGCCGCGTGTCGCGACGATGCGGTAGCTCGGCACCGGAATCCGTCGCGCCTGCAGCCATTCCTGCAGTTCGGTCTTCGGGTCCTTGCTCCAGCTGTCGGCGTCGCTGCCGGCGATCAGCTCGCCGAACAGCTGCCGCACGAGCTGCAGTGCCGGCTCGAAGCCCCCATCGAGGTAGACCGCGCCGACCACGGCCTCGACCGCGTCGGCGAGGATCGACGGCCGCTGCGCGCCACCGCCCCGCGCCTCGCCTTCGGACAGCCGTAGCACCTCGGGCAGGCCGAGCTGCAAGGCAGCGCGGTGCAGGCTGTCTTCCCGCACGAGGTGGGCCCGGACGCGGGTGAGATCACCTTCGTCGGAACCGGCGAAGCGATCAAACAGCAGGCTCGACACGGCGAGGTTCAGCACGGCGTCGCCGAGGAACTCGAGCCGCTCGTTGTGGTCGGCGCCGAAGCTGCGGTGCGTCAGCGCGCGCTGCAGCAGCCCGGCGTCCTCGAACCGATGGCCGAGGCGGGCCTGCAGGGCATCCAGTCGTTGGTCCATGTCGGCGCCGGGCATTCGGCAGTCCTACTGCGAGCGCCCTTCGTACTTGATCAGCAGGAAGACCGGCTTGATCAGCTCGACCTCCTTCTGATACGAGAAGCGGATGACCACCTTGCCCTCTTCCTTCGTGATCTCGAGGTCGGAGCCGGTGATCGACTCGATCGAATACTCGATTTCCTTCTGCCGGTCGAATGCCGCCCGAATGCCGGCCACCGTGGGCGGCGGGTTGGCGGCGATGTTGGTGACGGCCTTCTGGATCGCCTGGTACTCGATCACCGTCGGCACGGTCCGCACGAGCACATACCCGATGAACCCGAACACGATGGCCCACATCAGCAGGCCGATCAGCGTGACGCCACGCTGGGATCGATGAACGAAGGGTCGGGTCATGGTGGGCGTGTCGAGCCGAGGGCTCAGTGGAAGCTGCCGATACGCCGTAGGTTACCGAAATTCATCCACACGAAGAATGCCCGGCCGACGATGTTCTCGTCGGGCACGAAACCCCAGAAGCGCGAATCCTGCGAGTTGTCACGGTTGTCGCCCATCACGAAGTAGTGGCCGGCCGGCACCTTGCAGGTCACACCTTCGGCGCTGTAGCGGCACTGGTCGCGAAAGCGCTGGAAGCTTTCCAGCGGCCGGAAGGCCGACGATCCGGTGGGCTGCACCAGCAGGTCATGTTCGATGCTACCGAGCTTCTCGGCGAAGCGCGGCGCATAGCGCATGCTGTCCTCGTCGTAATAGTCGCCCAGGGCCTTCAGGTCGACCGGCTTGCCGTTGATCGACAGCCGCTGGTTCTGATAGCTCACCTCGTCGCCCGGCAGGCCGACGACACGCTTGATGTAGTCGATGCGCGGGTCGACCGGATAGCGGAAGACGATCACGTCGCCGTGCTTCGGCTCGTTGTTCGGGACGATCTTGGTATTGAGCACCGGCAGGCGGATGCCGTAGTGGAACTTGTTCACGAGGATCAGGTCGCCGACGAGCAGCGTCGGGATCATCGAGCCCGACGGAATCTTGAACGGCTCGAACAGGAACGACCGCAGCAGGAAGACGATCAGGATCACCGGAAAGAGGCCGGCGGTCCAGTCCAGCCACCAGGGTTGCTCCAGCACCTTCTGGCGCGCGAGCTCGACGTCGCCGTCGACCTTCTCGATGCCCATGCGGGCGAGGTCCGCGCGCCGCTGCGCGTCCTGCGACGCGAGGGTATCGGCAGCCGCGGCCCGTGCCGGCGCGAAGCGCAGGCGCTCGGCCAGCCAGTAGCCCAGCGTCACTACCGTCATCACGAACAGCAGCAGCGAAAAGTTGCCGATCCAGTAGCCGGCGTACCAACCGCCGAGGTAGACCGCGAGCGCGCCGAACAGCGCGACGGTGAGTGCACTCATCATCCCGGTGGTTCTCTTCTAGTCCTCGACCTGCAGGATGGCGAGGAAGGCCTCCTGCGGGACCTCCACGGTGCCGATCTGCTTCATGCGCTTCTTGCCAGCCTTCTGCTTCTCGAGCAGCTTCTTCTTGCGCGTGATGTCGCCCCCGTAGCATTTTGCCAGCACGTTCTTGCGCAGCGCCTTGATGTTCTCGCGCGCGATGATGTTGGCGCCGATGGCCGCCTGGATCGCCACGTCGTACATCTGGCGTGGGATCTGTTCGCGCATCTTCGCGGCGACCGCGCGCCCGCGGTATTGCGACTGGCCGCGGTGCACGATCATCGCCAGCGGATCGACCCGGTCGCCGTTGATCATGATGTCGACCTTCACGACGTCGGCGGCGCGGTACTCCTTGAACTCGTAGTCCATCGATGCGTAGCCGCGCGACACGCTCTTCAACTTGTCGAAGAAGTCCAGCACGATCTCGGCCAGCGGCAGCTCATAGGTCAGCATGACCTGCTTGCCGTGGTAGGCCATGTTCATCTGCACGCCGCGCTTCTGGTTGGCCAGCGTCATCACCGGGCCGACCGAGTCCTGCGGCATGTACAGGTGCACCGTGACGATGGGCTCGCGGATCTCTCGGATGCGGCCCTGGTCGGGCATCTTGCTGGGGTTCTCCACTTCCAGCACGGTGCCGTCGTTGAGCTCGACCTCGTAGACCACGCTCGGCGCGGTGGTGACGAGATCCTGGTCGAACTCGCGTTCGAGGCGCTCCTGCACGATCTCCATGTGCAGCAGGCCGAGGAAGCCGCAGCGGAAGCCGAAGCCCAGCGCCTGGCTCACCTCGGGCTCGTAGCGCAGCGAGCTGTCGTTGAGCTGCAGCTTCTCCAGAGCATCGCGCAGCGCGTCGTACTCGCTCGCTTCGGTCGGATAGAGACCGGCGAAGACCTGCGGCTGGATTTCCTTGAAGCCGGGCAGCGGCTCGCTGGCCGGGCCGGCATTGTTCGGCAGCTTCTTCTCGAGCGTGACGGTGTCGCCGACCTTGGCGGCCTTCAGCTCCTTGATGCCGGCGATCAGGAAGCCGACTTCGCCGGCACGCAGTTCCTCGCGCGGTTCCGCCTTCGGCGTGAAGACGCCGAGCTGCTCGAGCGGGTAGACCGCGCTGGTCGCCATCAGCCGGATGCGGTCGCCCTTCGCGAGACGCCCGTCGACCACGCGCACCAGCATGACGACGCCGACGTAGTTGTCGAACCAGCTGTCGATGATCATCGCGCGCGGCGGGCCGTCCGGATTGCCGCGCGGCGCGGGCATGCGCGTGATCACCGCCTCGAGGATGTCGTCGATGCCTTCGCCGGTCTTCGCCGAGCACGGGATCGCATGGCTCGCATCGATGCCGATCACTTCCTCGATCTCGGCCTTCGCGTTGTCCGGGTCCGCCTGCGGCAGATCCATCTTGTTGAGCACCGGCACGACCTCGACGTGCAGGTCGAGCGCGGTGTAGCAGTTGGCCACCGTCTGCGCCTCGACGCCCTGGCTCGCATCGACGACCAGCAGCGCGCCTTCGCAGGCAGACAGCGAACGGCTGACCTCGTACGAGAAGTCGACGTGGCCGGGGGTGTCGATCAGGTTGAGGTTGTAGACGCGGCCGTCGCGCGCGGTGTACTGCAGCGCCGCGGTCTGGGCCTTGATCGTGATGCCGCGTTCGCGCTCGATGTCCATCGAGTCGAGCACCTGCGCTTCCATCTCGCGATCGGAGAGGCCGCCGCAGCGCTGGATCAGTCGATCGGCCAACGTCGACTTGCCGTGGTCGATGTGGGCAATGATCGAGAAGTTTCTGATGTGGTCCATGCAGTGTGCAGATCGTCGCCCGGCGGATGGCTGGCGGGCTTCGTGCCGTTCGAAGCGCCAGGGTGCCGAGCGCGCGCCACGGGCGTGGCGCAAGGGGCCGCGAGGCCCTCGTTCAAGCTAAAAAAAAGGCACGTCCAAAGAGGAGACGCGCCTTCCAACAAAACGTATGGCAACTGCTTGTTGGGCCTTCATTGTAGCCAAAACGATCCGGCTGGAAGCCGCGCCGTTGCGTGTTTTCTGGTCGTTGCGGAGCGCCAACAGACACAAATCATCAACAGCTTATCCACAGCTTGTCGAGTCATCGCGATGCAAGCGGGTGAACCCGGAGTGCGCGAAGACGACTGCGCTAAACAGTGGCCAAACAGCGCGAATTCTAACCAAGTCCGTACTCAATCTCTTCGGCTTCAAAAGTTAGCATGCACCTACAAACTTCGCGTCTGGCAAGAACTGCAAACCGCGCAAGCGTCCTGCCCGACCGGGGCCGCAATGATCGACCGGCCCATTCCACGATACGGAAAGACCCGGCGGCGCAGTCGGCTTGGCTGGTCGCGGCGGCTCAGCGGCCCGGCCGGATCACGAGGTAGTTCACCCACTCGCCGCGGCGCACCATCACGCTGACGGCGCGCGACTTCTCGGCCTTCGCGGCGACCGCCTGGAACTGCTTGACGTCGGTGATCTCCGTGTTGTCCAGTGTCAGGATCACATCGCCTTCGCGCAGGCCCGCGCGCGCAGCCGCACCATCGACCGCGTCCACACGCACCCCGCCCCGGATCTTCAGCTCGCGTCGCTGCGCATCCGTCAACTCGCTGACGGCCAGGCCGAGCGCCGTCTTGGCAGAGGCCGCGGGCCCGCTGTCGGACTGCGCGATCCGCGGCGTCTGTTCGGCCTCGAACTCGGCGACGGTCACCGTCAGGTCGCGGTAGCCGCCGCGGCGAAACACCTGCAGCGTCGTCTTCGAGCCTGGTTTGATACCACCGACGATACGCGGCAGGTCGGCCGAGCTCTCGATGGGTTTGCCGTCGACCTTGGTGATGATGTCGCCGGCCTCGATGCCGGCCTTCTCGGCCGGCCCGCCGGACTCCGCACCCCGCACCATCGCACCGACCGGCTTGCCCAGGCCGATCGACTCGGCCACTTCCTTCGTGACCGGTGCGATCGTCACGCCGATGCGCCCGCGGATCACCCGGCCGGTGCTGCGCAGCTGGTCGGCGACACGCATCGCCTCGTCGATCGGAATCGCGAAGGCAATGCCCATGTAGCCGCCCGAGCGGCTGTAGATCTGCGAGTTGATGCCGACGACCTCGCCGCGCAGGTTGATCAGCGGACCGCCGGAGTTGCCCGGATTGATCGCCACGTCGGTCTGGATGAACGGCAGGTAGTCGCCGGTCTCGCGGGCCTTCGCGCTGACGATGCCGGCGGTGACGCTGTTGGCCAGGCCGAACGGCGAGCCGATGGCCATCACCCACTCGCCGACCTTCAGCCGGTTGACGTCGCCGATGCGCACGGCCGGCAGCCCGGCCGCTTCGATCTTCACGACCGCCACGTCGGTGCGCTTGTCGAAGCCGATCGGCTTGGCCTTGAACTCGCGCTTGTCGGTCAAGGTCACCAGCACCTCGTCGGCACCGTCGATGACATGGGCGTTGGTCATCACGTAGCCGTCGGCGCTGAGGATGAAGCCCGAGCCGACACCGCGCTGCTGCGGCTCCTCGTCCGGCTGTCCACCCCCGCGCGGGCCGCCGCGGCCGCCCGGCAGCGGAATGCCGAAACGGCGGAAGAACTCCTCGAGGTTCGGATCGACGCCGCGCTCGGGACCGCCGCGCGAGCGTTCGAGCGTGCGGATGTTGACGACCGACGGACCGACGCGTTCGACGAGCTCGCTGAAGTCAGGCAGCTCGACGCGGGACTGTGCCGCGGCCACGAGCGGTACGCCCGGCGCGACCAGCACGAGCGCCAGCAGGGCACGACCGAGGGCGCGACGGCCCGTCGATGCGATCAACATGGAATGCTTCTCCTGAAATGGGGTGCCGCCGCGCCTCGGATCGATGCGCGGCGCCCGTCTGCCAGTGCCGGATCTTGCGGCGCGTTCAAGGCCGACGCTGCAGCAGGGACTCGAACTGCTGGACGGTGGCCATCGGCACGTCGCCGACGATCGTTACCCACCAGTCGCCGTGCCGGTTCATCAGCGTGTGCGTCGCACCCAGCATCGTGCGCATCGGCTTGTGGCGCTGTGCATCGAAGCGCTCGATGAACACCGACACATGCGTCAAGCCGTCCGAGAAGACCGACTGCAGCACCTGCAGGTCGGCGACACCCTCGCCGCCGGTCGCATCGAGCGGGCGTTTGACGCAGTTGAGCAAGTGGAAGCCGGGCACGCTGCCCTTGAGGCTCCATCCCTCGGTGTCCAGCTGCGTCGACTGGGCCTGCGGCCGCACGATGCGGTAGCCGTCGAGCTTCTTCTTCATCGGCTTGAGCACGCTGTCCGACGCCAGCTTGCCGCCGATGGCGAGGTCGGTGAACGAGGCGGACTCGATCACCTCGCCTTTCGCACCGAGCACCTCGGTGCGCAGCAGCAGCCCGGTTTCCCGTTCGGCCCACAGCCGTTGCCCGAATCGCAGCGCATCGCGCGGCTTCAGCAGCAACACCTCCGCCTCGTGGCCGGCGACACGATCCGCGCCCATCGACTTCAGCTCGTAGCTCTCCAGCGCGCGCTGGCTCGAGGCCGGCAGCGCCGGGAAGTCGGCGATCGGCTCGATCTGCTCGATCACGGCCACCTTGGTCTGGGGCCAGAGCGTCAGCACCGCGCCGTTGTGCCGGAACTGCTGCCGCATCTGACCGTCGAGTGCTTCGATGCGCTCGTAGCGCTCACGGCCTTCGCTGATGTGGGTGACGCGCGAGCTGGTCACCTGACTGCCCGCGAAGAAGGCCATTGTGCCCTGGTAGGTGCGATTGGTCGCCGCCTGCCTCATGCGCGAGAGCCATTGAGCGGGGTCGCTGACCGCCTGCGCCACGCTCAGGGTGGCGCAGGAGAGCAGGACGACGCCGACACCCACCCGCCCGAATCGGCGGCGCTCGCTCACCGGCTGCATGCTCACTTGGGCTCGAGCACGACGGTCTCGACGCTGCGCACCACCGCACCAGGCACCTGCACCGCCGCGCCATGGCTCACCCGACGGTGCGCGGCGAGGTAACGGTCCAGGCGGGCGTCGCGCACCAGCTGGCCATCGGCCATCACCTGCGCGCCGGCACTGGCGGCGATCGGTACGCCGTCGGCCGCTTCCGGCTGCACCACCCTCAGCACGACCAGCACGCCCGCCACCGCGACAAAACCCGCAGCCACCGCGACCGGGGCCACCAAGCGCTGCCGCCAGCGCCCGCGCTCATGCGACGGCGCCAGCGGCACCGGCTCGCTGGCCAGGCGCTCGCGCAGGCCGGCGAGAAAAGCTTCGTCGCGCGCCGGCCGAACGGCCAGCTCATCCGACCGCAGCACATCGCCGATCAGGTGGTAGGTGTGCCAGCACTCGCGCGCCTGGCTTTCTGCCCGCCACGCCGAACACGCGCCGTCGAGGCCCGCACCATCCGGGCGGCCGTCCATCAGCGCCGACAGGGACTGGCGCATCGCCTCCGAGGAAGAACCCGAGCTGTTCAACATGATCTTCGTACGACTCCGTCGAAGGCGCCGACCCGTGCACCGGCGCCGAGGCTCACCATCACCATCGTTCGCCCTCGCGCGTATCGAGCAGCGGCCGCAGCCGCTGAGCGATGGCCTCGCGCGCCCGGAAGATGCGCGAACGCACCGTGCCGATGGGGCAATTCATCATCTCGGCAATCTCTTCGTAGCTGAGGCCTTCGATCTCGCGCAGGGTGATGGCCTGTCGCAGATCCTCCGACAAGGCTGCGATCGCGGCATTGACCGTCTCGGCGATCTCCTTGCTGGCCAACACCGCCTCCGGCGTTGCGCCGTCGGTTAGTTCGCGCTCCACCCGGGAAGTTTCGTCATCGTCATCCGACACCGACGCCAGTGCGGATTCCACCACGAGCGGGTCGCGCTTCAGATCCACCAGCGCCTTCTTGGCGGTGTTGACCGCGATGCGGTAGAGCCAGGTGTAGAACGCACTCTCGCCGCGGAACTGCGGCAGCGCCCGATAGGCGCGGATGAAGGTTTCCTGGGCGATGTCCTGCACAAGGTCGACGTCGCGGACCATGCGCGCGATCAGGCGCTCGATGCGGCGCTGGTACTTGACCACCAGCATCTCGAAGGCACGGGTATCCCCACGTTTCGCGCGATCGACCAGCAGCACGTCGGCCTGGTCGACGGTCATCGGGTCGCTCCGTCGTCGAGCGCAAGGGTGTCGGCATCCATCGGCCCTTGGTAAAGGGCAAGACGCACGCCATGCCAGGCCGCGCCGATGTCTTTCTGGGCGATGCCGCACCAGCCCGGACGGGCCGGGCCGATCGGCTCGATGCGCAGCAGCAGCCAGCCGCCGAGGTCGATCTGCAGTCGGACCCGCCGCAGCGCCAGGGGCGTGTGCCCGGGCTGTGCGAGGGTCCAGGCGGCACCGTCCCACCGCAGGTGCCCGCACACGGGACGCAGGATCTTCGCGCCGACGGCCAGGCCGGCCAGCGCAGCGGCGAACGCCGGCAGCACCGGATTGCGCTCGAGGAGCAGGCACAGCCAGACGGCGATCACCGCACCGGCCAGCCCGTACAGCGCTGCCGCAGCGGCACGTTCGCGTCGGCCGCAGCCCAGTTCGATGTCGACTGCCGGCGGCGCCGCCCGCATGCGAGGCCGTCGCCCGTCAGGCCCGGCGCAGAACCAGCGTGCCGTTGGTGCCGCCGAAGCCAAAGTTGTTCTTCACCGCGATGTCGATGCGCATCTCGCGCGCCGTGTTGGCGCAGTAGTCGAGATCGCACTCCGGATCCTGGTTGAAGATGTTGATGGTCGGCGGTGACACCTGGTGATGCAGCGCGAGCGCGGTGAACACCGACTCGATGCCACCGGCGCCACCGAGCAGGTGGCCGGTCATCGACTTCGTCGAGTTGATCACCATCTTCTTCGCATGGTCGCCGAACGCCAGCTTGATGGCGTTGGTCTCGTTGACGTCGCCCAGGGGTGTCGAGGTGCCGTGGGCGTTGAGGTACTGCACGTCCTGCGCGTTGACGCGCGCGTTGCGCAGCGCGGCCATCATCGAGCGCTTCGGCCCGTCGACATTCGGGGCCGTCATGTGGAAGGCATCGGCGCCCATGCCGAAGCCCGCGAGCTCGGCGTAGATCTTCGCGCCGCGCGCCTTCGCATGCTCGTATTCCTCGAGCACCATCACGCCGGCACCCTCGCCGAGCACGAAGCCGTCGCGGTCCTTGTCCCACGGACGCGACGCGGTCTTGGGGTCGTCGTTGCGCGTCGACAGCGCGCGCGCCGCGGCGAAACCACCGATGCCCAGCGGCGAGACGGTCGATTCGGCACCGCCGGCGATCATCACGTCGGCATCGCCGTACTCGATCAGCCGGCCGGCTTCGCCGATGCAGTGCAAGCCGGTGGTGCAGGCGGTGACGATCGCCAGGTTCGGGCCGGTGAAGCCGTACTTGATCGAGATGTGGCCGGAGATCATGTTGATGATCGAGGCCGGCACGAAGAACGGCGAGATGCGGCGCGGACCGCGATCGGCGTACTCCTGGTGCGTGCCTTCGATCATCGGCAGGCCGCCGATGCCGGAGCCGACCAGGCAGCCGATGCGCTCGGCCTGCTGTTCGTTCAGCGCGTCGCCGGTCGGCAGTCCCGCGTCGGTCACCGCCTGGATCGCCGCCGCCATCCCGAAGTGGATGAAGGTGTCCATGTGGCGGGCTTCCTTCGCCGGGATGTAGTCCTCGACGTTGAAGCCCTTGACCTCGCCGGCGAAGCGGCACGCGAACGGCGACGCATCGAAGCGCGTGATCGTGTCGATGCCCGAGCGCCCGGCCACCAGGTTCGCCCAGCCTTCGGCCACGCTGTTGCCGACCGGGCTGATCAGCCCGAGGCCGGTGATGACGACACGTCGACGGCTCATGCGCGATGCTCTCGAATCAGGTCTTCTGGTGCTTGACCGCGTAGTCGATCGCCAGCTGCACCGTGGTGATCTTCTCGGCTTCCTCGTCGGGGATCTCGATGCCGAACTCGTCTTCGAGCGCCATCACCAGTTCCACCGTGTCGAGCGAGTCGGCGCCCAGATCGGCCACGAAGGCCTTCTCGTTGGTGACATCCGTCTCAGGCACGCCGAGTTGCTCGGCGATGATCTTCTTGACACGGGATTCGATATCGCTCATGACTCCTCCAGGAGTGAATGCAAAAACCAGCCCGGGATTCTAATGGCGCTGGGGTGTCCGCTCTAGGACGCCCGACGAAGGCAGCGCCGCACCGGCCGGGCGGGACCGGCGAGGGATGCGGTTGGGCGCTCAGTTCATGAACATGCCGCCGTTGACATGAAGCTCCGCGCCGGTGATGTAGCCGGCTTCGGGACTGGCGAGAAAGGCCACCGCGTGCGCGATCTCCTCGGGCGTGCCGAGGCGGCCGAGCGGAATCTGCTGCAGCAGCGCGGCCTTCTGCGCCTCGGGCAGCCCGTCGGTCATGTCGGTGGCGATGAAGCCGGGCGCGATGCAGTTCACGGTGATGTTGCGGCTGCCGAGCTCACGCGCCAGGGCACGTGTCATGCCCGCGACGCCGGCCTTGGCCGCCGCATAGTTGGCCTGGCCCGCATTGCCCGAGGCGCCGACGACCGACGTGATGTTGACAATGCGGCCGTAGCGCTGCTTCATCATGGTGCGCATCACCGCCCGCGACAGCCGGAACACCGCCTTCAGGTTGGTGTCGAGCACGGCATCCCAGTCCTCGTCCTTCATGCGCATGGCCAGTGTGTCGCGCGTGATGCCGGCGTTGTTGACCAGGACCTGCAGGCCGCCGTCGGCCTTGACGATCGCGTCGATCGCGGCATCGACCGCGGGCGCGTCGTTGACATTCAGCGCCACGCCGCGGCCGCCGTGCGGCGCCAGCGCCTCGTTGATCGCCGCGGCGCCGGCGTCGGTCGTCGCCGTGCCGATCACCGTGTAGCCCCTGGCGGCCAAGGTCGACGCGATGGCCCGGCCGATGCCGCGCGAGGCGCCGGTCACCAGCGCGACTTGCTTCGGTTCGCTCATGCCAGCAGCTCCTTGCTTGCCTGCAGCGTCGCGGGGTCGTACAGCGCGCCCGACACCATCTCGGCGTCGATGCGCTTGACCATGCCGGACAGCACCTTGCCGGGCCCGCACTCGACCACGTGCGTGATGCCGCGCGCGCGCAGCGCCTGCATCACCTCGACCCAGCGCACCGGGCCGAAGGCCTGGCGGTAGAGCGCATCGCGGATCGCCTGCGCGTCGCTCGGCGTCGCGACATCGATGTTGTTGATCACCGGCAGCGATGGCGCGGCGAACTGCACGCCCGCCAGACGCTCGCGCAGGCGCTCGGCCGCCGGCTTCATCAGGCTGCAGTGGAAGGGTGCCGACACCGGCAGCGGCAGCGCGCGCTTGGCGCCGGCGGCCTTCAGCAGCTCGCAGGCCTTGTCGACGCCAGCCTTGGTGCCGGCGATGACCGTCTGCTTCGGATCATTGAAGTTCGCGGCCGAGACGACCTCGCCCGACTCGGCGGCCGCGCGCTGGCAGCCTTCGATCACCGCGGAGGCATCGAGACCGAGGATCGCCGCCATCGCGCCCGCGCCGACCGGCACCGCTTCCTGCATCGCCTGTGCACGGAAGCGCACCAGCGGCAGCGCATCGCCCAGGCTCAGCGCGCCCGCGGCAACCAGCGCGGCGTACTCGCCGAGCGAGTGGCCGGCGACTGCCGCCGGCGCGGCACCGCCTTCGGCGAGCCATGCGCGATAACAGGCGATGCCGGCGGTGAGCATCACCGGCTGCGTATTGGTCGTCAGGTCGAGCTGTTCCTTCGGGCCGTGGGCGATCAGCGCGCCGATGTCCTGGCCCAGCGCCGTCGATGCTTCGTCGAGCGTGCCCCGCACGGCCGGATGGTGGCCCCAAGCGTCGAGCATGCCGACGGCCTGCGAGCCCTGGCCAGGAAAGACGAAAGCGAACGAACTCATCGTTGATCGGATGTGGCTGAGAAGAAGAGACTCAGAAGTCGAGCAGCACCGCGCCCCAGGTGAAGCCGCCGCCGACGCCTTCGAGCATCAGCGTATCGCCGGGCTTCACGCGGCCGCTGCGCACCGCGACGTCGAGCGCGAGCGGAATCGAGGCCGCCGAGGTGTTGCCGTGCTCGTCGACCGTGACGATCAGCTTGTCCAGCGGCAGCTTCAGCTTCCTGGCCGTGCCCTGCATGATGCGGATGTTGGCCTGGTGCGGAATCAGCCAGTCGATGTCAGCATCGCTGCGGCCGGCCTTCTCGAGCACCGCACGCGCCGCGGACTCGAGCACGCCGACGGCGAGCTTGAACACCGCCTGGCCGTCCATCTTCAGCAGCGGGTCCCCGAGCACCTGACCGCCGGACACATGGCCCGGCACGCAGAGGATGTCGACATGGCGGCCATCCGCATGCAGGTCGGTGGCCAGGATGCCGGGACGATCACTGGCCTCGAGCACCACGGCGCCGGCACCGTCGCCGAACAGCACGCAGGTGCCCCGGTCGTTGAAGTCGAGGATGCGCGAGAAGACCTCGGCGCCGATCACCAGCGCGCGGTTCGCGGCGCCGGTCTTGATCATCGAGTCGGCGACGGTCAGCGCATAGACGAAGCCGGAGCACACGGCCTGCACGTCGAACGCGGCGCAGCCATGCACGCCGAGCTTGCGCTGCACGATGCAGGCCGTCGACGGAAACACCATGTCGGGCGTCGAGGTCGCGACCAGGATCAGGTCGATCTCCGACGCCTGGCGGCCGGCCGCTTCGAGTGCGTGGCGGGCCGCCTCGACGGCGAGGTCGCTGGCCGAGACGTCGGCCGCCGCGAAGTGGCGCGCACGGATGCCGGTGCGCGCGACGATCCATTCATCCGACGTCTCGACCCCGCGGGCAGCCAGCTCGCGGGCCAGGTCGTCGTTGCTGACGCGGCGCGGCGGCAGCAGGCTGCCGGTGCCGGTGATGCGGGAGTAGCGGGCGGGTGCGGGGGATGTGGGAGTCATGCAGCGTGGGCCGCGGCTGGTTCGTCCGGCGCGGCCGGCAGCACTGCCGGCGTGTCGCGGATGCGATCGTGCACGCGGTCGAGCAGGCGATTGCGGGCGGCATCATACGCTCGCTCCAACGCCTTGCCGAAGGCGAAGGCATCGGACGAACCGTGCGCCTTGAAGACCAGTCCGCGCAGGCCGAGTAGCGCGCCACCGCTGTAGCGCCGGTGGTCGACGCGGTCCCGGAAGCGCTTGAGCACCGGCAGCGCCACCAGCGCCGCGACCTTGGACATCGGCGTGCGCGAGAACTCCTGCTTGATCATCTGCGTCAGCATGCCGGCCAGGCCTTCGGAGGTCTTCAGCGCCACGTTGCCGACGAAGCCGTCGCAGACGACGAGGTCGGTCGTGCCCTTGAAGATGTCGTTGCCCTCGACGTTGCCGTGGAAGTTCAGCTGCCCGGCGGCGGCGGCCGCGCGCAGCAGCTCGCCGGCCTGCTTGATGATCTCGCTGCCCTTGATGGCTTCTTCGCCGATGTTCAGCAGGCCGACGCTGGGTTCGTCCTTGCCGTCGAGTGCACTGACCAGCGCGCTGCCCATCACCGCGAACTGCAGCAGGTGTTCGGCGGTGCAGTCGACGTTCGCGCCGAGGTCCAGCACCTTGGTGAAGCCGCCGCGCGCGTTCGGCAACAACGCGGCGATCGCCGGGCGATCGATGCCGGCGAAGGTCTTCAGCACGTAGCGCGCCACCGCCATCAGCGCGCCGGTGTTGCCTGCGGACACGCAGACATCGGCTTTCGCCTGGCCTTCGTCGTCGGCCTTGAGCTGCGCGATGGCCACGCGCATCGACGAATCGCGCTTGCGGCGCAACGCGACCTCGACCGCATCGTCCATCTCGATCACTTCGCTGGCGTGCACCAGCGTGCAACGCGCCCAGCCCGCGGCGGGTCGCAGCGCTTCTTCGGTACCGACGAGCAGCAGTTCGGCGTGGGGATGGCTGTCGAGGAAGCTGCGGCAGGCCGGCAGCGTGACGGAGGGGCCATGGTCGCCGCCCATGCAGTCGACGGCCACGCGCACGCGCTCCAGCGGTTGAAGGGACGACGTCGAGGACACGGTGCTTATTGTGGGGCGCCCTGCCGGGCCGGTCTTGCCGGCCTGGAATCAGGCTTGCCCGGATTCAGGGAAGCGCGACGGTAGGCGAAGCGGTCGCCGGAGACAAGCGGGCCGGCCCGGCCATGCATCGCCGGACGAAGGCACCGACAACGACAAATGCCCGGCCCCACGTCATGCGGAGCCGGGCATCGTCGGCATTGAAACTTGTCGGTCGCAGCGTCGTTGCGCCACGGGGCAGCACGCGGGCGGCGTCCTGCCGGGTCCGCAGGACGATCAGGCGTCCTGCTTGGTCTTCAGCACCTTGCGGCCGCGGTAGAAGCCGGTCGGGCTGATGTGGTGGCGCATGTGCACTTCGCCGGTGGTCGGCTCGATCGCGGTACCCGGGGTGACCAGGGCGTTGTGCGAGCGGTGCATGCCACGCTTGGACGGCGACTTCTTGTTCTGCTGGACGGCCATGGAAAACTCCTGATCGGAACCGGACGCCAGAATCGATTCGATCGATCGGCGTGCGGGTAGGTATTGCTGCGGGGATGGCTGCGACTCGACGCCTGTAGCCCATCCCGCCGGGAAAAGCCCGCGACTATACCATGGCACGGGAAATCACTACCCCAGGCGCACTCAACCGCCCGAAGTCGATCGCCCCTTCTTCAGCGCCTCGAGCGCGGCGAACGGATTCGGCCGCTCCTCGATCTCGGCCTCGTCGCCTCCGGCCGGCCCCTCGTCGAACTGCAGCGGCGTCGGGCAGCGTTCATGGCGCGGCACCAACGGCAGCGCCAGCAGCAATTCGTCCTCGACCAGCTCGCGCAGGTCGAGCCAACGCGGCAGCGCCAGCACGTCGTCCTCGAGCTCGGCATCGAGCGCCTCGGCCTCGGCTTCGCCGCGCACGAAACGCAACCGGCAGTCGATCGCCAGCGGCTCCTGCATCGGCTGCAGGCAGCGCTGGCAGGTCAGCCACACCGGCGTGCGGGCCGACAGCTGCAGCCACAGTTCCGGTTCGCCGCCGGTGACGGGACGACGTTCGCCAGCGGCGCGCCACTCGACGTCGGCGATCGGCGTGTCCTGCGGCGGCGACTGCGAGCCCGCCAGGCGCTCGAGCGACGAACCGGGCCACTGCCCGGCCAGCTCGCCGCCTTCGGCTGCAAAGGCCGCCACATCGAGGCGCAGCGGGTCTTGGGAACGCGACTTCATGGAGTCAGTGTACGAGCGGCCGATGGGAGAATCCCGTGATGACCCTGCCGCTGATTCTCGGCTCGACGTCGCGCTACCGGCGTGAGCTGCTCGAACGCCTGCGCCTGCCGTTCCAGTCGGTGGCGCCGCAGGTCGACGAAACGCCGCACCCCGGCGAAGCCCCGGCGGCGCTGGCCGAGCGCCTCGCGCTGGCCAAGGCGCGCGAGGTCGCCAGCCGCCATCCCGGCGCGGTGGTGATCGGCTCGGACCAGGTCGCCGAGCTCGACGGCCAGCCGATCGGCAAACCCGGCACGCATGAGCGCGCCGTCGCGCAGCTGCGGTCGATGCGGGGCCGCGCGGTCGTGTTCCACACCGCGGTCGCGGTGCTGCGGCCATCGACCGGTTTCGAGCAGGTGCAGCGGGCGCCGGTGACGGTGCGATTCCGCGCGCTCGGCGACGCCGAGATCGAGCACTACCTGCGCACCGAGCAGCCTTACGACTGCGCCGGCAGCGCGAAGTGCGAGACGCTGGGCATCGCCCTGCTCGAGGCGATCGACTCCGACGATCCGACGGCGCTGGTCGGCCTGCCGCTGATCCGCACCTGCGCGATGCTGCGCGCGGCCGGTCTCGACCCGCTTCGCGCATGACCGCCCCGGGCCGCTTGCTGCTGGTGCCGAACACGCTTGACCTCGGCACGGAGGCCCAAGTCGACCTGCACGAGGTGCTGCCGCAGGCGGTGATCGCCCAGGCCGCGGGCTTGAGCCACTGGGTCGCCGAGAACGCGAAGAGCACACGTGCCTTTCTCAAGCGCGTCGACCGGATCGTGCCGCTGGCGCAGCCGCTGCAGGGCATCGACATCCGCGAGCTGCCGCGGCCGCGCAAGGGCCAGGCCGACGAGGCGCCGCAGGACCTCGGACCGCTGCTGGTGCCGGCGCTTGCCGGCCACGACATCGGGCTGCTGTCCGAAGCGGGCCTGCCCGCGATCGCCGATCCCGGCGCCGCGCTGGTCGCGGCCGCCCATGCCCAGGGCCTTGTCGTGCTGCCGATGTCCGGCCCGAGCTCGCTGCTGCTGGCGCTGGCTGCGAGCGGCCTCAACGGCCAGAGCTTCGCGTTCGTGGGTTACCTGCCGGTCGAGGCGACCGAACGCGCCGCGCGCATCCGAGATCTCGACGTGCTGTCGCGCCGGCAGAACCAGACCCAGCTGGCGATCGAAACGCCCTACCGCAACGCGGCGCTGCTGGCCGCGCTGCTGCAGCACCTGCAGCCGTCAACGCGCCTGTCGATCGCCTGCGGCCTGACGCTGCCCGGTGGCTGGTGCCGGACGCTGAGCGTGCGCGCGTGGCGCGACGCGGTGCCGGTGCTGCCGGACCGCCTGCCGGCGGTCTTCAGCTGGCTCGGCTGAAGGGCCGGCTCAGGTCTTCGGGCCGCCGCCGCCCAGCAGCGCGGCGACTTTGCGCTTGCCGCGGATGTTGGGCGATACCCCGCGAACCGGTGCCGGGGCCGCGGGCGTCTTGGCCTCCCAGGCCGGTTTGACATCGTCCGCGACGGTCGGCGGCTCGTAGGGCTTGTCGAAGAACGGATCGCTCGGTGCGGTGCGCGGCGCGGCATAGCTGAAGCGCTGCGGGGCCTCGCTGCGCTCGCGCGGCCGTTCGTCTTCGTCCTCGCGGGCGCGGCGCGGCGGCCGGCGCGGCCTCTCGTCCTCGAGCTCGAAGGCCTCGATCTCGATCTTCTTCTTGATCAGCCTCTCGATGTCGCCGATCAGCCGGCCATCGTCGCGGTCGACCAGCGTCACCGCCAGGCCGGAGGCGCCGGCGCGGCCGGTGCGGCCGATGCGGTGCACGTAGTCCTCGGCGTTGAACGGCACGTCGAAGTTGAAGACCGCGGGCAGGTCCGCGATGTCGAGACCGCGCGCCGCGACGTCGGTGGCCACCAGCAGGTCGACCTCGCCGCGCTTGAACGCGGCCAGCGACTTCAGCCGCTCGTCCTGCGACTTGTCGCCGTGCAGCGCGGCGGTCTTCAGGCCATCGCGCTCGAAGGCGCGCGCCAGCCGCGCGGCGCCGAGCTTCGAGTTGACGAAGACGATGGCCTGGCCGATCTCGCGCTCGCGCAGCATCTGGCGCACGGCGCGGCGCTTGTCGTCCTCGCCGACGCTGTAGAAGCACTGCTCGACCGTCGACGCGGTGGCGTTCGGACGCGCCACCTCGACCGTCAGCGGCTCCTGCAGGTAGCTCTGCGCAAGGCGCTTGATCTCCGGCGAGAAGGTGGCCGAGAACAGCAGCGTCTGGCGCTGCTTCGGCAGGTAGGACAGGATGCGCTGCAGGTCGGGCAGGAAGCCGATGTCCAGCATGCGGTCGGCCTCGTCGAGCACCACGTACTCGACCTGGTTCAGCACGCAGTTCTTGGCCTCGATGTGGTCGAGCAGGCGGCCGGGGGTCGCGATCAGCACCTCGACGCCCCGCTTCAGCTCGGCGGTCTGCGGCTTCATGTCGATGCCGCCGAAGACGACGGTCGAGCGCAGGTCGGTGTGCTTGGCGTAGGTGCGCACGTTGTTGGCGACCTGGTCGGCGAGCTCGCGCGTCGGCGCCAGCACCAGCGCGCGCACCGGGTGGCGGGCGGGCGACATCGATGCGTTCTCGTGGCGCAGCATCTTCTGCAGCAGCGGCAGCGTGAAGGCCGCGGTCTTGCCGGTGCCGGTCTGCGCGGCCCCCATGATGTCGCGGCCGGCCAGAACGATCGGGATCGCCTTGGCCTGGATCGGCGTCATCGCGGTGTAGCCGGAATCGGCAACGGCCCGCAGCAGCTTGGCGTCCAGCGCCAGCGTCTCGAATTTCTGCGGGGCGGCGATCGGCTCGGCAGCGGTGATGGTGGATTCGGTCATGAATCACGGATTATCCGCCACGGACCGCTACCGCCCGCCCGCCCGGCCGAGAAGGCCTACATACAATGCCCGCCCGATGAAAACGTTGCTGCTGGGCGCCGAGGGCCAGGTGGGTTGGGAGTTGCGGCGCGCGCTGGCAACGCTCGGCACGCTCGTGGTCGCCGGCCGCGCCGACGGCGCCGACCTCGCCGACCCCGATCGGCTGGCCGCCACGGTACGCGCACTGGCGCCGCAGGTGATCGTCAATGCCGCCGCCTACACCGCGGTGGACCGCGCCGAGAGCGAGGCCGCGCTGGCACAGACCATCAACGCCGACGCGCCGGCCGCGCTGGCGCGCGTCGCGGCCGACAGCGGCGCCTGGCTGCTGCACTACAGCACCGACTACGTCTTCGACGGCAGCGGCGAGCGCCCCTGGCGCGAGGACGACGCCACGGGCCCGCTGAGCGCCTACGGCCGCAGCAAGCTCGCCGGGGAAGACGCCATCCGCGCGAGCGGCTGCCGCCACCTGATCCTGCGCACGAGCTGGGTCCATGCCGCGCGCGGCGGCAACTTCGCCCGCACGATGTTGCGGCTGGCGGCCGAGCGCGACGAGCTGAAGGTCGTCGACGACCAGGTCGGCGCGCCGACCGGTGCCGAGCTGCTCGCCGATCTCGGCGCCCTGACCTTGCGCGATGCGATGCGCCGGCCCGAGCTCGGCGGCACCTACCACGCCTGCGCCGCCGGCGAGACCAGCTGGTGCGGCTACGCGCGCCACGTGATCGGCTGGGCGAAGGCGCGCGGTCTCGCGCTGCGCGTGGCACCCGAAGCCGTGCAGCCGATCCCGAGCAGCGCGTACGCGGTGCCGGCGCGCCGGCCGCTGAACTCGCGCCTCGATACGCGCAAGCTGCGCGAGGCCTTCGGCGTGACGCTGCCGCCGTGGCAGCAGGGCGTCGAGCGCATGCTCGCCGAAGCCCTCAACCTGCCGCTCGCGGCCCCCGCATGAAGCTGATCCCCTCCCCGCTGCCCGGCGTGGTGATCGTCGAACCGCAGGTGTTCGGCGATGACCGCGGCTGGTTCATGGAAAGTTTCAACCAGCGCCGGTTCGCGGAAGGCCTGGCCGAACTCGGCCTGCCGGCGCCGCGGCCCTTCGTGCAGGACAACGAATCGTTCTCTCGCCGCGGCGTGCTGCGCGGCCTGCACTACCAGCTGCCGCCGCACCCGCAGGGCAAGCTGGTGCGCGTCACCGAAGGCGCGGCATTCGACGTCGCGGTCGACATCCGCCGCGGCTCCGCTCACTTCGGGCGTTGGTTCGGCCTCGAGCTGAACGCCGAGAACAAGCGCCAGCTGTGGATCCCCGAGGGCTTCGCGCACGGCTTCGTCGCACTGGTCGACGGCACGCGTTTCCTCTACAAGACCACTGACGTCTACGCCCGGGATTGCGAACGCGCGATCGCCTGGAACGACGCGGCGCTGGCGATCGATTGGCCCGCCGGCGTCATCCAGCCGCCGCTGCCGCTGCTGGCGGCCAAGGACGCCGCCGCGCCCGCCTTCGCGGCCGCCGAGGTCTTCGCCTGACTACCGCCCACGAGGTTCCCAACTTGAGCGCTTCCAGCCCCTACGACCTTTGCTGCCAGGCCCTGCGCGCGACGCCGCGCACATGGCTGGTCACCGGCGTCGCCGGTTTCATCGGCAGCCACCTGCTGGAGACGCTGCTCGGGCTCGGCCAACGCGTGGTCGGCCTCGACAATTTCGCCACCGGCCACCGCCACAACCTCGACGACGTGCAGGCCGCGGTCGGCGCGCCCGCCTGGTCGCGCTTCACGATGGTCGAGGGCGACATCCGGCGGCTCGAGGATTGCCGCACGGCCTGCGCGGGCGTCGACCTGGTGCTGCACCAGGCGGCGCTGGGGTCGGTGCCGCGTTCGCTGGCCGACCCGATCACGACCAACGACGTGAACATCGGCGGTTTCCTGAACATGCTGGTCGCCGCGCGCGACGCGAAGGTGCAGCGCTTCGTCTACGCCGCGAGCAGCTCGACCTACGGCGACCATCCCGGCCTGCCCAAGGTGGAGCACGCCATCGGCAACCCGCTGTCGCCCTACGCGGTCACCAAGTACGTCAACGAGCTCTACGCCGCGGTGTTCGCGCGCAGCTACGGACTGCCGTCGATCGGCCTGCGCTACTTCAACGTCTTCGGTCCGCGCCAGGACCCCGAGGGCGCCTATGCCGCGGTGGTGCCGCGCTGGGCGGCCGCGATGCTGCGCAGCGAGCCGGTCTTCATCAACGGCGACGGCCAGACCAGCCGCGATTTCTGCTTCGTCGCCAACGCCGTGCAGGCCAACCTGCTGGCCGCGACGACCGCCAATCCCCAGGCGCTGGACCAGGTCTACAACGTGGCGGTCGGCGACCAGACCACGCTGAACGAGCTGCACGCCATGCTCGGCGAGCAGCTGTCCGCGCAGCGCCCGGACCTGCGCGTGGAGCCGCCGCAGTACCGCGACTTCCGCGCCGGCGACGTGCGCCATTCGCGCGCCGACATCGGCAAGGCGCGCGAGCGCCTGGGCTACGCCCCGACGCACGACATCCGCGCCGGCATGGGCGTGGTCGCCGCGTGGTACAGCGCGCGCCAGCCGCAACGCGTGTAGGACACGGACACCACTTCCATCGGATGAAGGACCGTCGCGCGCGGCGACGGTCCCTATACTCTCGCGCATCCCCCCACGACGCCTGAGGCGGCCGATGCCGTCCGCGCCCGCCAGCCGCGCATGATGAACCCCGGGCCACTGACCCAACTGGGGCGCTACCAGCTGAAGAACGTGCTCGGGCGCGGCGCGATGGGCATGGTCTACGAGGCGCTCGATCCGCGGCTGGAACGCCGCGTCGCGATCAAGACCATCCTGAAGAGCCACCTGCTCGACGACGCCGTCGCCGAGGACTACTCGCGCCGCTTCGTGCGCGAGGCGCAGGCGGCGGCGCGCCTGAACCATCCGCACATCGTCACGGTGTTCGACTTCGGCGAGGAGGACGAGGTCGCCTACATCGTCATGGAGTTCATCGAGGGCGGCGAGCTGACGCAGATGTTCGAGGCGCAGCACCCGTTCACGCTGCACGAGGCCGTGCGCATCCTCTGCGAGCTGCTCGACGCGCTGGCCTACGCGCACGAGCGCGGCATCGTGCACCGCGACATCAAGCCGGCCAACGTGATGATCGACCGCGCCGGGCACGTCAAGCTCACCGATTTCGGCGTCGCCCGGCTCGCCGACACCAATGCCGACCGCACGCTGCCCGGCACGATGGTCGGCACGCCGAGCTACATGTCGCCGGAGCAGATCCAGGGCCAGGCGGTCGGCTCGCGCACCGACCTGTTCGCGGTCGGCGTCATCCTCTACCAGTTCCTGACGCGCCAGCGCCCGTTCGCCGGTGGCGGGCAATGGGTGGTGCAGCGCAAGATCCTGCACGAGGAGCCTGCGCTGCCCTCCGAGCTCGAGCCCTCGGTGCCGCCCTTGTTCGACGCCATCGCGATGCGCGCGCTGGCCAAGGACCCGGACCACCGCTTCCAGAGCGCACGGGCCTTTGCCGACGAGATGCAGCTCGCGCTGTCGACGCTGCCGCCGCAGGTGCGCCCGCGCGCGATCCCGGACCCCGACGTGACCGTCTACATGAAGAGCGGCACGGCGACCGGCGGCTCGCGCGGCACGCGCGGCACGCGTCAGACGGCCGGCATGGTGACCGCGCCGCCGACGATGCCGGTGACGAACCCGCTGCCGAGCGCGCCACCGCCTTCGGCACTGCCGACGGTCGCGCCGCCCCGGTCGCCGGCACCGGTACCGGCGTCGATGGCGACGGGCTCGACCGTGCCCGCGGTGCCGGCGCCACCACGCGCGCCCTCGCCCGCGGTGGCTGCGCCGGCCTCGCCACGCACCGTGCAGCCGGCACCGCTGCCGTCATCCCCGGCGCCGGTGCCGACGGCTGCTCTGGCGACCGCTGCACCGGCGCTCCCGGCCGGCACGACGCCACTCGAGTGGGCCCGTTCGCCCGCCGCGACCTGGCTGCCCCCGCGCGCGCCGATGCCGAGCGCGACACCGACGTCCACACCGCCCCCGCCTCGCCGGCCCGCGACGTCGCCCTACGCGCAACGCCGCCCCAGCTGGCGCTGGATGGCCGGGCTGGCGGCGGCCGCCGGCCTGCCGGTGGCGCTGCTGCTGTGGCGCCCGGGCAGCACGCCCACGCCGCCCGACAGCATCGAACAACGCCCGTCGCCGTCCAAGCCCACGGCAACGGTCCCGGCGCCCGCACCCGCACCCGCACCGGCGCCGGCGCCGCTCGAGGGCCGTCGCACCCCCGCGCCGACGCCAGCGCCTTCACCCGTTGCGGCGCCCGCACCGGGACCCGCCGTCACGCCGCCGGCCACCACCGAGCCGGCCGGCGTCACTCGACCGTCGCCGACGCCGGTGCGCGATCCGGCGCCCGCGGCGAGTGCCGTCGCGCCATCCCCATCTTCGCGGACACCAGCGCCCGCGAATGCCGACCCCGGGAGTACAGTCAAGCCGGACCGGAGAACACAGGTCGGTGCACCGCCGGCACCGCGCAGCGCCAACCCGCGCTGCGGCGAACTGCTGGAACGGATGCAGCTCGGGGAGCCACTGTCGCCGGAGCACCTCGAGATCTACCAGAAGGAGTGCAAGCGATGACATCTGCTCGTCAAGCCGCCGCATCCCTCCGCACATGGGTTGGCGGGATGTCCATCATGCTGCTCGCCGCCTGCGCGGGCCCGCAGCCGAGCAGCGAAGCGCCGCCCGCGGCGGCGCCTGCTCCGGCGCCGACACCGGCGGCCCCCGCCGAGGCGTCCCCGCCGGTGGCCCCGCCGCCGGCGCCGGCAGCCCCCCCGGCACCGCCTCCGCCACCGCCGATCATGCCGTTCGACGACGCGGTGCTCAGCGCGGCGAACAACCTGCTCGGCAAGGCCCAGCTGCCTCCGGGCCCGAAGTTCACGGTCGTCATCGATCCGCTGATCGACGGCGTCACCGGCCAGCAATCCAAGGCCACGCAGGCCATGGGCGCGCGCATCGTCTCGCTGATCCGCGAACGTTATCCGCAGCAATACGAAGTGCAGCCGTTCAACAGCGCCAACGTGCAGAAGTCGCCGCTGGTCCTGGTCGGCACCTTCACCGGCGTCAACAAGGAGCGCAAGACCGAAGGCCAGCGCGAGGCCTACCGCATCTGCCTGGCGCTGGCCGACCTGAAGACCGGCAAGCTGGTCAGCAAGGGCCTGGCCTTCGCGAAGCCCGATGGCGTCGACCCGACGCCGCTGCCGGCCTTCCGCGACAACCCGGCCTGGGCCGAGGACGGTCCGACCACCGGCTACATCCGCACCTGCCAGGGCACGCGCCCCGGCGATCCGATCCACCCGATGTACCTCGACCGCATCGTCGCCGCGTCGATCATCAGCGAAGCGATCGACGCCTACGGCTCGGGCAAGTACAAGGATGCGCTGAACCTGTACGAAACGGTGCTGCGCATGCCCGAGGGCAAGCAGGCCCGCACCTTCAGCGGCCTGTACCTGACGAACTGGCGCCTGGGACGCCGCGACGCCGCCGCCAAGGCCTTCGGCCAGCTCGTCGACCAGGGGCTCGACAGCAAGCGGGTCGGCGTGAAGTTCGTGTTCCGGCCCGGCTCGGCCAGCCTGGCGGCCGAATCCGGCCCGGCCGCACCGCCTTACAAGATGTGGGTGAGCGAACTGTCGTCGCAGGCCATGCGCCGCCAGAGCTGCCTCGAAGTCGTCGGCCACTCCAGCCCCACCGGCCCGGAGCCGATCAACGAGCGCCTGTCGATGCTGCGCGCGGAGTACGTGCGCGCGCAGATGGAAATCATCCAGCCGGCGCTGCAGAAGCGGCTGGTCGCCAACGGCGTCGGCTCGCGCGAGACGATGATCGGCAACGGGCGCGACGATGCCAGCGACGCGCTCGACCGGCGCGTCGAGTTCAAGGTCATCGGCTGTTGAGCGAAGTGCGCGCCGGCATCGCCGGCGCGCCTGCAACTGTCGTGTCCAATCGTCAATTCATTAGGTAAATCAACCACTTGCGGACACAGTTCGTGAGGCACCGCACGGATGCGGTTAAACTCGTTTGAATGGCCGGGATACTAGAAAAAACGCGGGGAGCCCCGCGCATCAGCCGATCAGCCGACGAGCGACGAGCCTCCGTCGCAGAGCTTCTTTCCCCCTGGGAGGAGTTCCGGCGCGTCATTCCGCTGGTGTCGCTGAAGTCCCTCTTGCACCGCCCGCATCCTTCGGTGCCGAAGGTCGCGGTGCTGCTTTGCACGATGCAGGCCCAGCATTTCCTGGCCGAGCAGCTCAATTCGATCGCCACCCAGACGCATCCCGCATGGGCGATCTGGGCGTCCGATGACGGCTCGAATGACTACACGCACGCGATCCTCGAGTACTACCAGTCGCACTGGGGCGACGATCGCATCTCGATCCACGCCGGCCCCGCCGAAGGCTCGACCGCGAACTTCCTGTCGCTGACCTGCCGCGCCGACATCGAGGCCGACTACTTCGCCTATGCCGACCAGGATGACGTCTGGGAGGCCGACAAGCTCGAGCGTGCCGTCGCCTGGCTGAAGACGATTCCCGCCGACGTGCCGGCGCTCTACGGCTCGCGCACGCTGCTGGTCGATGCGCGCAACCAGCACATCGGCTATTCGCCGCTGTTCGAACGGCCGCCGAGCTTCCGCAACGCGCTGGTGCAGAGCATCGCCGGCGGCAATACGATGGTCTTCAACCGCGCGGCGCGCGAGCTGCTGCGCGCCGCCGGCGAGAACGTCGAGGCTGTCACGCACGACTGGTGGGCCTACATGCTCGTCAGCAGCTGCGGCGGCAAGGTCCACTACGACGTCTATCCCACCGTGCGCTACCGCCAGCACGGCGGCAACCAGTTCGGCTCGAACATCAACCCGCTCGCGCAGCTGCGGCGCGCCCGCCTGCTGCTGCAGGGCCGCTTCCGCGGCTGGGTCGATGCGAACCTCGTCGCGCTGCAACGTGTGCGCCACCTGATGACGCCGGAAAGCCAGCGCGTGCTCGACGAATTCACGCGGGCGCGCAAGCGCTGGATCGGCGCCCGGCTGCTCGGGCTGAAGCGCTCGGGCATCCACCGCCAGACCACGCTCGGCAACCTCGGGATCACGCTCGCCGCGCTGATCAACCGGCTTTAATCGGCCGGCGACATGGCGCTGCCGGCCGCGCGGGACGCGGTTTCCCGCTTGGCGGCACGCGCCGCAGCGCCTAGCGTTCGGCCGATGAATCCGGTGGCCGAAACGACGGCCGCGATCCTCGTGCTCTTCCGCCCCGCGTCCGATCCTGCCGCGGCGATCGCCCGCCTGGCGGCGACGCTGGGGCAGGTGGTGGTCGTGGACAACACCCCCGCCGGCCATCCGCTGCTCGGCGCGACGCCGCTGCCGGCCGGCGTGCGGCTGCTGCACAACGCCAATGCCGGCGCCCTGGCCGGCGCCTACAACCGCGCGCTCGCGCTGCTGCGCCGCGCCGCCGTGCCGCCGCGCCAGGTGGTGCTGGTCGACGAGGACTCGGACGCGACGGTGCTGCAGGCCCTGCTGGCCGACCCCGCCGTGCAGGCGCTGCTGGCCGACGAGCGCACCGCCGCCGTCGCGCCTGCCTACTGCGACCGCGCCACCGGCCTGCGCGGCAAGCACATGCAGCTGGGCCGCTGGCGGCTGCACTACCTGCCGCGCCGCTTCGACGGCCTTCAGCCGGTCGCCTTCGTGATCAATTCGATGTCGGTGTGGCGGCTGGCGGCGCTCGACACGATCGGGCCCTTCGACGAAGGCCTGCGCGTCGACCACGTCGACACCGATTTCTGCCTGCGTGCACGCCGCGCCGGGCTGCAGGTGTGGCTGCACGGCGGGCACGAGTTCCGTCATGCGATCGGCGAGCGCCGGCGCTACCGACTCTTCGGTCGCGAGCTGCAGGCCGGCGGCCATTCGCCCGAGCGGCGCTACCTGATCGGCCGCAACACCGCCTGGCTGGGCCGGCGCTACCTGTGGCGCGAGCCGGCCTTCGCGGCGCTGTGTGCGATGCGGCTGGCCTACGAAGCCGTCGGCATCGTGATGGCCGAAGCGCAGCGCGGGCCGAAGCTGGCCGCACTGCTGCGCGGCGCGCTCACCGGCCTGTTCGCACGCCGCCTGCGATGAGCGCCGTGCTCGCCGCGGCCGTCGCCTGGGCCGCCTTCCTGCCGATCGGCATCAAGTACCTCGCCTTCCTCGGCTGCGGCGCCGCGGCGCTCGTGCGGCTGCAGCGCGAACACCGCCTCGGCGAGCTGGCGCGCGATCCGGGCTTCCGTGCCGCGGCGGCGTTCTGGGGGCTGACCGTGCTGTCGCTGCTGTGGACGTCGGCCGGCTGGCACGACAGCGGGCCGCAGCTGTGGCTCTACGGCCTGCTGCTGCTGGTCGCGCCGATCGCGCTGGCCTGCCCGCCGGCATGGGCCTGGCGGGTGCTGCGCCAGTTCACGATCGCCGCCGGCGTGATCGGCGCGGCCACCGCGCTGTGGCGCATCGGACTGCTGCCCGACAGCGTGTTGTGGCGCTTCGTCGTCGATGCCCAGGGCAACCAGCGCATCATCAACTCGCTGATGCTGGCCGTCGGCGCCGCGCTGGCGATGCTGCTGGCCCTGCAGGCGCTGTCTGCCACGCGCGCCGAGGCGGATCGCGGGACGCACTGGCGCGCCGCGGCCGGCTGGACGATCGCCGCCGCCTTCGCGGTGCTGGGCCTCGCGCTGCAGGACCGCCGCACCGGCATGGTCGCGCTGCCGGTGCTGCTGGCGATGCTGGGCCTGGCCCGGCAACGCAACTGGCCGCGACGGCTGCTGTCGGTGGCGGTCGTCGCCGGCCTGTCGCTGGCCGCCTGGCAGTTCTCGCCGGCGGTGCACGGACGCATCGACGAAGGGCTCAACGAGCTGCGCCACTACCAGTCGAGCGACACCGCCGACACCAGCTGGGGCATGCGACTGCGCCTGGCCGAGCACACGCTGGACATGGTGCGCGAGAAGCCGCTGCTGGGCCACGGTGTCGGCGCCTGGCTGGAGCAGTGGCGCGCGCGCGTGCAGCCGGGGTTGCTGATCTCGGTGCACCTGACGCCGCACGACGAGTACCTGCTCGTCGCCTCGCAGCTCGGCGTCGCCGGCATCGCGCTGCTGCTGTGGCTGCTGGTCGGCCAGGCCGTGCGCGCCTGGCGCGCGGGTCCGGACGGCCAGGCCGCGCTGCTGGCCTGGACGGCGATCGCCTGGACCGCGATCTTCAATGTCGTGCTGCGCGACGCGAAGTTCGGGCTGCCGCTGCTGCTGGTGGCGGGGGTGGCGGGGGCCGTGGCCCGCGGTGGCGCCGGGCCCGCCGCAGACGACGCGCCGATTCGGCGTTAGCGACCCGCTACCGCGCGACGGTAGAGGCTTTCGTACAGGAAGGCCGTCTCCTCGATGCGTGGCGGCGGCCGCACCGCCCGGCGCCACTGCGCGCGCAGCGCGGCATCGGCCGCCCAGGCGACTAGCGCCTCGGCCAGCCCCGCCGCGTCGTCGTCTGCGCGCAGCACCGGCACGCCCGCCGCCTGCGCTTCGAAGTCCAGCCGGCGCGCCGCACACGCGCGCAGGCACAGCAGGTCGATCGCATGCAGCGTGCCCTGCCGTTCGGCCGGCCGGCCATCGAGCGGCCGCGCGCGCAGGCCGAGCTGCTCGAGCAGGTGCTCGAGCGTCGGCCAGGGACCACCCGCCCAGCCGACGCACGGCGGCCCGGCCGCGGGGTCCAGGCGTCGACCGGCGGCGATCGCCAGCAGATCGACACCCGGGATCACGACGTCGAAGGTGAGCTCCGGCCACCGGCCGCGCAGCCGCGCCGCCGTCTCGAGATCGGGCGCGATGCGGCATGCCGCGCGGCGGAGGAGCGCCTCGCCGGCGCGCGTCGCATCGCCGCCGTACGCCGGCTGGTCATCGACGTTGACCACCAGCGCCGGTGCCGTATCGCCGCCCGCCTGGCTGGCGAACGACGCCGCCTGGCTGTCGAGCAGGTGCACGACATCGGCCTGACGCGCATCCAGCCACTCGGCGACCGCGCCCGACCGCGCGGCCGGGGCGTCGGCGGCCAGCAGAACGACCGGCACGCCGTCGATGGTCGACCGGCGCAGGCGTTCGCCCTCGCCGGCCGGCACCTGCACCAGCAGGTCGACGCGGTGACCGGCATGCTGCGCCATGCGCGCCAGCCCGAGCGCGAAGTCGCCGGCGTCGTCGTCGAGCCGGCTGGAGCCGCTGCAGGTCGCGTAGACGATGCGCATCAGACCCCCGCCGTCAACTGATCGAACACCTGCTGCGACCAGCGGCGTTCGGGATCGTCGGTAGCCGCGGCACGCCGCTCGAGGTGCCAGTGCGCGAGGGTGGCACCGACCGCCGACGCGAAGGCGATGCGCACCGCCGCCGCGAATTCCGCGCGCAGCCGGTGATCGGCGCCGTCGTACAGCGGCGACGCGAAGCGGTTGAAGTGATCGATGCGGCCGATGAATTCCTCGACGAAGCGCCGCGCCTGGGCGGTGTGCTGCGCCGATGGGGCGGCGCCGCGCATCGGCGGCGCCGCGCGCCACAGCTGCTCGACGAAATCCTGCACGCGCGGATCGCCGAGCGAGGCCAGCTCGCCGCCGGCCGGCACGAGCGCCCAGCGGTGCGCCGCCGCGATCCAGCCGCCGAGCACCTCGCCGATCGCCGCACCGTCGGGCAGCGCCGCCAGGTCGGCACACCAGCGGCCGGCATGCTCGGCGACGACCCGCATGCCGGTGACCAGCCCGTCGATCGACGTGCATGGCGGCACGTCGAAGTCGTCGAACAGGTCGACGAGGAAGACGACGTCGACGAATGCCCGCTTGAGGAAGTACCAGGCCGGCCGCCGGTGCGAGTGGATGACCTTCACCGACGCCAGCATCGCGATGCGGTGGCCGGCCTGGATCAGCCGGATGCCGAGGTCCATGTCCTCCGCGTACTTTCCTCGATAGCGGAAGCGCTGGAAGAGCTCGCGCGGCAGGATGCACGCGACGTCGCTGAGCTGGCCCATCGTGCGCAGGCTGGTGTGGTCGTCGCCGACGTGCGCGCCGACACGATCGCGGTCGCGGCAGCCGAGGTAGCGGTAGTGCGTGTCGATCATGCAGTCGTACATCGCATCGCTGTCGCTGCGGCAGTACTCCGCGCAGGACGCGGCGACGACGCCCTGCTCGCGGTGGTCGAGCAGGTAGCGCAGCAGGCCGTGGACCCACAGCTCGCCGATCGGGTAGGCGTCCTGCACCATGAACAGCAGGTGGTCGCCGCCCGCATGGTCGGCGCCGAGGTTGCGGGCGTGGCTGTGGCTGAAGTCCTGCGGCGCCAGCTCGATCACCCGCGCGCCGGCTTCGCGCGCGCGCTGGACGCTGCCGTCGGTGGACCCGGAGTCGACCACCACCACTTCGATCGACCGCACGCCGCGCTGGTCGAGCAGCCGCCGGATCAGCAACTCGAGCTCGATGCCGCCGTTGAGCACCGGGATCACGACCGACACCGCGGCATCGATGATCTCCGCCGGGCCGCCGAGTTCGGGATGCAGCCGGGGCGGCGGCAGCGCGTGGCGCGCGTCGGCCCCCCGGTCGATCGCCGGCGCATCGGCGCGCGCGGTGTGCGCCAGCGCGCGCAGGATGCCCGGCCAGCGGAAGGCGTGGCGACGAAGGCGCGCGAACAGGCCGCGCCAGCCGTGCCGGCGTTTCGTCGTCACCAGCAATTGCCAGGCGCCGTGCACCAGCGCACGCCAGCGTCCGAGCCGCAGCCCGGCGGCGATCGACCGCAAGGTGCCGGCGCCGGAGGCCATCAGCGCCCGGCCCCGGCGGTGGCGGCGCTCGTGTGACGGGCAGGCGCGGCGGCGCCCAGCAGGGCCTGCACCGTGCGTTCGAAGACCTGCGGCGCGCAGTCGCGCTCGACCGCGTCCAGCAGGTAGCGGCGCGCCGCCAGCCAGGCCTCGCGATCGCGGTGCAGCGCGACGCAGCCGGCGGCGAAACCGCGCGCATCGGCGGCCCGGGGCAGCGCCGCGTCGTGCCAGCCGAGCTGATCGGCGATCAACGGCGAGACGACCATCGGCACGCCGTTCGCGGCCGCTTCATGCGCCTTGTGCGGGATGCCGGCCGCGAAACGCGTCGGCACGATGAAGACCCGCGCACGCTCGTAGAACGGCTCGACCGCGTCGACGCGGCCGTGCACGCGGATGCGCTGGTCCTGCAATGCGCGCACGCTGGCCGACTCGCACGGGCCGACGACGTCGAGTTGCGCGTCATCGCCGAGCTCGGCGCATACCAGCGGCCAGACCTCGCGCACGAACCACAGCAGGCTGTCGGTGTTCGGCGATTCGTCGCCTTCGGTGGCACCGACGAAGAGGAAGCCGCGGCGTTGTTCGAACGCCGTCGTGGTGGGTGTCGGGACCAGCGCGTGCCCCAGCACGTGCACCTCGGCGCGGCCCGCCGCGCGGAAGTGCCGGGCCTCGGCATCGGAGACCGCGACGATGGCATCGCTGCCCTCGGCCAGCGCCATTTCTTCGGCGATCCGGCGCCGCTGCTCGAGCGGCGCGAGCGGCGATCCGCGCACGGCGGCACGCGCGATGTCGCGCAGCGAGAACAGCGCCTCGGCGTCGTAGACCAGCCGCGCGCCGCCGAGCGCATCGGCGCTGCGGCGACGGATGGCCTGCACCAGCTCCATGTTGTGCGGGCGGCTGACCAGCACGATGTCGTAGCTGCCGCGACGCTGGTGCAGGAAGTCGGCGAGTCCCGCCGTCCCCAGTCCCTGCATCACCTCGACCGTCTCCGGCAATGCCTGCGGCACGGCGGCCCAGTCTTCTTCCGGGAAAAGCAGCGGATAGTGGGTGACGAAGGCGCCGGCGCGGACCAGCGCCTCGGCCAGCGCCGCGGCACGCGGATAACCGCGGCCCAGCGACGGCAGCGGCACGCGGTCGTCGATCACCAGCACGCGGGGCGTGCCCGCGCGCAGGCGCTGCCGCGCCTGCAGCAGGTTCGCCGGCGACGGCATGCACTGGCCGGCGAGGAAGGCGGCGTGTTTCTCGACGAAGCGCTCGCGGTTGCGGGCCTGCAGCGCCATCGCGTTGCCGCTGCCCACGTCGCTGGCGAACTCGAAGTGGCGCACGCGCACGCGCGGGTCGAACACCACGCGATGACCGGCCTCCCACAGCCGAACGCAGAGATCGCTCTCCTCGTAGTAGGCCGGTGCGAAGCGTTCGTCGAAGCCGCCGAGCTGCTCGAACAGCGCGCGGCGGACCATCAGGAAGGCGCCCGAGCAGTAGTCGACGTCGCGCAGGAATCGATAGGGCCCGGCATCCGGCGATTCGCCGCGGCCGTAACCCAGGCACGCGCCGTCGCGCCAGACGATGCTGCCGGCCTCCTGCAGGCGCCCGTCCCACAGCAGGATCGGGCCGCCGACCGCCCCGGCGTCGGCCTCGCCGTCCAGCCGCGCGACCGCGTTGGCCAAGGTGTCCGGGAATACCACGGCGTCGTTGTTCAGCAGCAGCAGGTGCTCGCCGCGGGCCTGCCGGGCGGCCAGGTTCACCGCCCGCAGGAATCCCAGGTTGTCCGACTGGCGCAGGATGGTCGCGCCATCGATGCGGTCGAGCAGTTGCGGCATGCGGTCGCTCGATGCGTTGTCGACGATCAGCAGCTCGAACTCGGGCGCCTGCAGCGCAGCCAGCGCCTGCAGGCACAACAGGCTCAGGCCAGCCTGGTTGTAGAGCACGATGATGACCGACACCCGCGGCGCCGCCGACTCGGCGAAGCGCAGGCGGGCGCCCGCGACGAGGAAGTCCCCGAGCTGCGCTTCGGCCTCCGCGCGCACCGCTTCCTTGTCGAACACCGGCGCATCGGCCGCCGCAGAGGCCCCCGCGGCGGCGGGCCGCGGCGCCAGCCAGCGCAGCGCCCGCGCACCGCCGGCGCTGGTCGCCAGCCGCAACCGCAAGCGATGGCGCAGCGGCGCCGGCACGATGTGTGACAGCGTGCGCAGCAACCCCGCCGCGCGCTCGCGCAGCGCCAGCCGGGCGACGCCGCCGCGCACCGTGCGCAGCGGCGCCGTGACGCGCCACGACATCGACCCGGTGACCTGGTGGTAGCCCTGCTCCAGCCGGCCGTAGGCCTCGGTCGTCGATGTCAGCTGCGCGCGCAGCGACGCTTCTTCGGCCTTGGCCGCCGCATGCTCGCGCGCGGCCGAGGCACTCTGCTCGGCCAGCTGCTGCGCGAGCTGCGCATGCTGGGCCAGTGCAGTGTCCAGGCGCTGGTGCAGGCCGGCGGCCTCCGCGCGCGACGCCGCGAGCGCCTGCTCCGCCGCTTCGGCCACCGTGCGCAGCTGCCGCTCGGCGGCACGCGCATGCTCGGCATGCGCCCCCAGCCGCTCCAGCCCCTCGACCGGCAGCCGCGGCAGCCACTTGCGATAGAACGCCTCGCGCCAGGTCTTCGCGAGCGCCGCATCCTTCTCGGCGCTGAGACCCGAATCGCCGATCAGCCGGTAGCTCGCCGACACGCCGGGCACGTGCAGGAAGCGCTCGTGCTGCGCGAGCTGCTGCCAGAAGTCCCAGTCCTCGTAGACCGGCATCGTTTCGTCGAAGCGGCGCTCGGGCGTGACCAGCGCGCGCGCGAACATCACCGCGTGGATCGGCAGGAAGTTCGCGCACCACAGGCGGGTGGCGTCGAAGGGTTCGTCGAGCACCGTCGTGCAGCGGCCCTCGGCATCGACCAGGCGCACGCCGGCGTAGGCCACGCGGTGGCGCGGCGAAGCGGCCAGCGCCGCCTGCAAGCGTGCAATGTGAGCGGCCGACAGACAGTCGTCGTCGTCGAGGAACAGCAGCCACGCGCCGGCGGCGTGCTCGATCGCGACGTTCGCCGCCGCCGCGCGCTGCAGCGGCGCGCCGGTGCCGACCTGGCGCAGCGGGAAGCGCCCGCAGCGTTCGCCGAGCCGGCGATGGCCCGGGCCGCAGGCCTCGACTACCACGACCTCGAGGTTCGGGTAGGTCTGCACGGCCACCGAGTCGAGCGCGTCCGCCAGGCTGGGCCGGTCCATGCTGCGGATCAGCACGCTGACCAGCGGCCGGTCGCGGCCGTCGAGCGCCTCGCCGCGCACCGCGACGCGGGCATGCTCGGTGGCGAACAGCGACCAGCGATCGTCCGCCAGCGCCGACGCCTCGAGCAGCTCGAAAGCCTCGGCCGCGTCGGTGGCCGGCACCGCGGAGCGACCGCGGAAGAGGTTCAGCGCGATGACAGCCGCCCCGTCGCCGCGCGGCATCGCCTGCGCGCGCTTCCAGTCGAGCAGGTCGCCGAGGGCCAGCCAGGCCGTCGGCCGGCCCGGGCTGCCGATCTCGTACAGCGCGATGCGCAGCGCGCCGCCGTCGCGGCGCACCGCCTCGATCGCCGCCATCGCCAGCGCGCGTCGGTCGGCGTCGGTCTCCAGCGGCGATGGCGCGAGCAGCAGGTCGGCCTGGTGTGCGGCCAGCGCCGTGCGCACGCGCTCGACCAGCAGTTCGCCGTAGGCCAGCGGCGCTTCGCCGTCGAGCGCCAGCTGCTGCACGGCCGCGCCGGCGTCGCCGAGGCGGCGCAGCAGCGCGCCGGCCCCGAGCAGTGCGTCGCCGTCGTGCGCGGCCAGCACCAGCGGGCGGCGCGCATCGAGCGGCATGGAACTGATCGAGCTCATGGCGCCGGATTGTCCATGGCGTCGAAACGCCGGCGCAGCACGCGCTGGGTCGCCGCGAGCACGCCGTCGAGGCCGCCGCGCAGGTCCGCGGCGTCGACGAAGCACAGCGCTTCGGCATGGCGCACGGCAGCGCCGAGCGTGTAGGCGCGGTAGTGGTTCAGCGCCGCGACCTGCGACGCGTAGTCCTGCGTCGCCAGCTGCGAGGCGAAGCAGCGCATCGCCCGCTGCTTCAGCGGCATCACCGGCGTGATGTCGACCAGGCAGTTCGGCAGCAGCGGCTGGCCGACCTCGTAGAAACCGAGCCGCACGCCATCGATGTCGCGGCAGGCCTCGATCGCGGCCAGGCACAGCGCGCGGTGGTCCGGATGGATCTCGAACGGCGAAGTCACCAGCAGCCACTGCGCGCCGCTGTCGCGCAGCGCGTCGGCGATGCGCTGGCGCAGCGCGGCGTCCGCGCGCAAGCCGCGGTCGGGCAGGCGCCAGAACTGCAACGCGTCGGGCCGTCGCAGGTAGCCCAGCACCCGCGCCGCCGCGCGGCCTTCCGCTTCGCGCTCTTCCACGTCGCCGTTGGCGGCACCGTCGCAGGCCACGATCACCTGCGTGCGCACGCCCTGCATCGCGGCCAGCGCCAGCAGGCCGCCGCAGCCGAAGACCTCGTCGTCGGGGTGCGGTGCCAGCACCAGCAGCGAATCGATCGCCAGCGCGCGCAGCGGCGCGTACGGCAGCAGCGCATGCTCGGGCAGCGGTTCGGGCGTGGACGCGTCTTTCAAGCGTTGGGTCTCAGGTGAAATCGGCATCGCCGGCGAGCAGGAACCAGCGCGCCTTCAGCAGCGCGGGCGCCGGGCCGGCGGTGTGCTTGCAGGCCGGCACGTCGATCGGCAGGTCCTCGACGCGCACCGCCGCGGCGTCGATCGAGGCCAGGCGCTGCTGCTGCGAAGCGGTGATCCAGCAACGCAGCTGCGGCAGCCCGGCGGCGGCGGCCTGCCGGCGGGCGAATCCGATCAGCAGCGGAAAATGCGCCGGCGGGGCGACCAGGTCGAGCACCTCCAACGCATCGTCGCGACGGCGCGTGACCAGCACGCCCAGCGGACGGCGCCACCAGCGGCTGCGCAGCAGCGTGACCTCGTAGTCGACCTCCGGGCGTTCGAGGAAGCGCCACTGCAGCCAGCGGGCGTCGCGCACGCCGAGCGCGACGTCCTTCATCGCCTCGGCCATTGCCTGCCAGATGGTGTCGATCACGCGGCGCTGGTCCGGCGCAAAGCGGCCGTCGGCCAGCACGACCCGCTCGCTGCGGCACGGCAGCGGCGCACCGGAAGCCGTCGCCGGCCAGCTCAGCTGCACCATGCGGTCGACCGCCTCGTACAGGCCGAGGCGGTCGGCCGCGCCGTGGTGCCGCGCGCTCGGGAAACCGAAGCCGATGGCATGCGGCAGGCCCCAGCCGATCTGCGTCTCGAGGAACGTGGACGCGAGGCGGAACATCGGCCCGCGGCGCGCCAGCGAGCGGCGCGCGCGCGGCGCGACGATCACGTCGCAGACCTGGCAGCCGAGCTGCCGCTCGCCGAATACGCGCAGCTCGCGCGTGAGGCCCGCATAGTGCGCGACCAGCTCGCCGGCGGCATCGAGCAGCACGATGCCGCGGCCGGGGCCGCGGCCGTACTTCCATTGCCAATGGGCAGCGCTCATCTCATGGCCGAAGGTCTCGGCGAACAGCGCGCGCATCGCGGCCTGCTGTCCGGCGCCGGCCGGCGCCAGGCGCAGCGCATCGACCTCGCCGCGCCGCCGCAGCACCCAAGCGACGCCACGACGGCGCCCGTCGCGCAGCTCGGCGTTGCGGCGGCGCAGCCGCTCCAGCAGCCGGGCGACATCGTGGCCCTCGGCCGCGAGGCGGGCCCGCTGGCGATCGACCGCGGCGACCAGCGCTTCGCGATGGCGCAGCAGCGCGGCGCTGGCATCGTGCTCGTGCACCAGCTGCCAGCCGCAGCGTTCGGCGATCGCCAGCAGGTGGTCGCGCAGGGGCGAGCCGGCGGCGCTGTCGGGCCCCGGCTGCAGCTGCACTTCGGCGAAGAGCGCGACGGCGGTGGCATCCGACGCGGCATCCAGGCCGGCCACCGGGTCGTAGCCGTCGACCGGCGCCAGCTGCACGGCCGGCGCCGCGACGCCGACATCGGCCGCCAGCTGGCGCAGCCAGGCGCGCGTGCGCTCGGGCGCCTCGCGCAACGAGACCGGCGCGTCGCCGTCCAGCGCCAGCGCCTCGCAGGCATCGGCCGGCACGCCGGGCTCGTCGAGCTCGATGGCGCGCGCGATAGCCATGGTGTCGGCGCTCACCGCGGGCCGGGCCGCAGCCGGGCCTGCAGGCGCCGCAGCGGCGCGGTCCAGCGCCAGGAGCGGCTCTGCAGCAGCTGCTGCTGCGACTGCGTGAGCACCGTGTTCTGCTGCGCCAGCACCGCGTTCTGCTGCGCGAGGGCCACGTTCTGCTGGGCGATCTCCGCCAGCTTGCGCGAGGCCAGGTCGCGCTGGCGGCAGATCTCGGCCAGTTCGTCGTCCCGCTCGCGCTGGCGCTGCGCGGCATCGGCGTCGGCGATGCGCGAGCGCCGGCTGTGCAGGTCGCTGAAACCGGTGGCCGCCAGTTCGCTGCAGCGGCCGTAGACCAGCAGCACCTGCTGGCCGGGCCAGAACGGCGAGCTGCCGAGGTCGCTCAGCGCCGCGTCGCACAGCACCCAGTCCGGATGCGGGCAGAGCGGCACCGTCGAGCGGTCGAAGCGCACGCGGTGCTCGTGCAGCATGCCGTCGAGCGGCTCCTCGAACGGCAGCAGCAGCACGACGTAACGTCGCGCATGAGCGGCCAGGCGTTCGAACACCGACCAGGGCGCGTCGAAATGTTCGAGCGTATTGGACGAGAAGACGAGGTCGTAGGCCGGGTTCGCACCGCCTTCGGGATCGGGACTGCCGGCCAGCCAGTCTTCGGCCAGGAAACGGCACTGCGGATAGCGGCATGCGGCCTTGGCCACCGCGGCGGGCGAGAAGTCGATGCCGGTGACCGCGACGCCGAAGCCCTCGGCCAGCGCCGCGCTGCCGTCGCCGAGCGCGCAGCCCCAGTCGCAGACGTTCATCGCGTCGCCGCGCATCCGCTCGGCCAGCCATGCGGGCCACATCGCCAGCGCCAGCTCGCCGAAGAAGCGGCTCTGCTCGCGCCCGTGCACCGCTTCCCAGTCGCCCTCGAAGCGCTGCTCCCAGTAGGGCTGGCTGTTGACGACGGCGGCCGCCTGGCCGTGCAGGCTCATGCCGTCGCGCGTGTCTTCGAGCAGCCCCCGCAGTAGGCCGGGAACAGGCCGTTCCACAGGTTGAAGCGGGTGTTCTCGTAGTGCTCGTTGGCGAGGATCTCCTCGATCGGGTGCTCGAACAGGTTCCAGTCCGGATCGAGCACGTCCTTGACCTGGCAGCACGGCGTGACGTGGCCGCTGAGCAGGCTGTAGATCCATTCCTCGTCGCATCCGGGGCGCAGGCCGTTCGGCCGCCCAACGTTGGAGCCGGGGATGCCTTCGCTGGCGCAGAAGTCCATCACGCCGGTCAGCAGCGTGCGCGCCCGCGCGCTGTCCTCGTCGATGCGCTGCGCGACCCGCGGCACGTCGTCGAGCTGGCGCAGCTGGTCCTTCGGATAGATGCGCACGTAGGTGACCATCGGGTTCAGCGGCTGGAAACTCTCGAACACCTCGACGCCGCGCCGCTTCGCCTCGTCGACGATCGCCGGCATCTGGTCCTCGGTGTGGCGGAACAGCGTGCCCTTCAGGCCGATCTTCGGGTACTGGTAGCCGTTGGCGTCGCGGTAGCGGCGCAGGCGCTCGATGCCTTCCCAGATGCGCTGCAGGTCGCCGTCGATGCGCGACTCGGCGAAGGTCTTCGGGTCGATCGAGTCGATCGAGATCGAGACGTAGGCGATCTGCGACTCGCACAGCTTGCGCACCACGCTCTCGCTGAAGGCCGAGCCGTTGGACAGCATCAGCACGCGGATGCCGCGCGCGCGCGCCATGTCGGCCATCGCGAAGAAGCCCTTGTGCAGCAGCGGCTCGCCCTCGCCGACCAGCGCGATGGCCTTCAGCGACGGGAAGTTGTCGAGCATCTTCGCGAAGTTGTCGACCTCGATGTCCGCCTGCACCATGTGGCGGCCGACGCAGTACCAGCAGTTGAAGTTGCAGCGCGTCGTCGGCTCGATGTTCAGGAAGGTCGGCGAGGCCGACCACAGCCTCGCGTCGACCGCCGTCAGCGGGTGGCCGGCGATGGCCGGCACGCGTTCGAGGCACTGCGCATGGCGGGCCGCCGTCAGCGTGAACCGGCGGCAGTCGGGGCAATGCAGCAGCGGCGTCTCGTTCAGCCAGGTCTGAGGCCCGAAGCGCACGTGCGCGACGAGCTCGAAACCGCGGCGGCCGCCGCACGCGTCACATGCGTGATAGCTGGCGGCCGGCAGGCGCAGGTGCTGCGCGTCCGGTACCAGGTGGGCGTGGCACCGCTGCCAGGCAGCGGTGGCATCGACCGCGGCGGCCTCGGCCGCGGGCATCGGGCGAGTAGCCGACAACACGATCAACTCCAGTGGTGTTCGAGGGTCACGACCCCCTGCTCGAGCCCGTCCTGGGTCACTTCGAGCTCGAACGCGTAAAGGGCCGAATTGTAGTAGTGCAGGCCGCGCTCGCAGGCCAGAAAGACATTGATGAAGTAATCGCCCTTGAGCAGCGGCAGCTTCGGCAAGGTCAGGCTGGTGCGGCCGACGCCCCGCGCATCGCGCGGCAGCTCGACGCCGTCGTTGTGCGAGCCGGCGCTGGCAACCATCGTGCCGGCGCGGGTGAAGATCGCCATGATCACGCTCGGCGCCGGCAGCGCCGGGTCGACCTCGTAGGCGATGTCGAGTTGCAGGTCGTTCGCCGCGGTGTGCAGCTTGAGCCGGCGGCCGACCTGCTCGCCACTGCGCGCCTGCAGCGACAGCAGCCGGCCCTGGCCGGGCCGGAAATCGGCGCTGGCGGCGGCCTGCGGGTCGTCGGCGCCGGCCATCGGCACCGCCACCGGCGCGTCCGGTGCAGCCGCGGCCTCGAAGCCGTGGGCCTCGCCGCCGATGAAGTCGTTGTACGCGGCAATCACCGGGGCGGCGTCGCCGACCTTGCGCACGCGGCCCTGGTCGAGCCACAGCACGCGCGAGCAGATCGCCTCGACGTGGTAGGTGGAGTGCGAGCAGAACAGGATGGTCGCGCCGCGGTCCTTCATCGTCATGATGCGATCGAAGGACTTGCGCGCGAACTGGCCGTCGCCGACCGACAGCGCCTCGTCGATCACCAGGATGTCGGGCTCGACGCTGGTGGCCATCGAGAACGCCAGGCGCACGAACATGCCGCTGGAGTAGCTGCGCACCGGCTGGTCGATGAACTCGCCGATGCCGGCGAAGTCGATGATCGCGTCCATGCGGCCCTCGATCTGCGCTGGCGTCATGCCCAGCAGCGGGCCGTTCAGCCGCACGTTCTCGCGCCCGCTCAGGTCGGGGTTGAAGCCGGCGCCCAGCTCCAGCAGCGCGGCGATGCGCCCGCGCACGCGGCGTTCGCCGCTGCTGGGTTGCAGCACGCCGCAGATCACCTGCAGCAGCGTCGACTTGCCGGCGCCGTTGCGGCCGATCAGGCCGATGGCCTCGCCGCGGCGGACCTGCAGGTCGATGTCGTGCAGCGCATGGTGCTGCGCGCCGCTGCCGTCGCCGCCCGTCAGCTGCTGCCAGAGCCGGCGCAGCGGGCGCTGCTCCAGCGAGTAGCGCTTGCTGACGCGCGCAAGCTCGATCACGACGCTGTCGTCGGCCACGTCGGTGCTCTCAGACCAGGTCGGCGAAGCCGGGGCGCAGCCGCACGAACAGCGCATGCGCGGCCAGCAGCGCGAGCAGCACGCCGGCCAGCGGCCACAGCGCAGGGCCCCAGGCGAAGGCATCGCCGAACCATGCCGCACGCACCAGTTCGATCGGCGCCGACAGCGGGTTCAGCTGCAGCAGCACGCGCAGCGGCTCGGGCGCCGCGGCGGTCGAATAGAACACCGGCGACAGGAACAGCAGGCCCGAGGTGACCAGCGGCACGATGTGCTGCAGGTCGCGCAGGTAGCAGCCGAGCGCGGCCAGGCCGATCGCCAGCGCCAGCTGCAGCGCGATGATCCACGGCCAGGCGGCCAGCAGCCACAACCAGGTCCAGGCCGGGCCTTCGCCGATCACCACCAGCAGCATCGCGAGCACGGCCATCTGCAGGCCGGTGTGCACGGCCACCTGCATCACCAGCGCGACGGCCAGCAGCTCGAGCGGGAAGACGACGCGTTTGACGAGGTTGGCGTTGTCCTGCATCAGCCGCGTCGCGCGCGCGGCGACGTCGGCCACCGCGGTGAAGACGATCAGGCCGGCGAAGAGGCGCAGCGCATAGTCGAGGCCGCCGGCATTCGTTGCCGAGCCGGTCCAGCGGGCGCGGAACACGCCCTGGAAGACCAGCGCATAGACCGCCACCATCGCCAGCGGCGCCAGCAGCGCCCAGGCCAGCCCGCCGGCGCTGCCGCGGTAGCGCGCGAGGATGTCGCGCTTGGCCAGCGGCCACGCGAGCGGCAGGTGGTCGATCATCCAGCGCAAGGGCAACCGGCTCCCGTCAGCGAAGCTGCGAACACGCGCTGATGGTCACGTTCTCGACCGGCGCGTTCGGGAAGCCCGGTGTCGCCTGCGTCGCGACCGCCGCGATCGCGTCGATCACCTTCAGGCCGTCCTGCACGTCGGGCAGGATGCGGCCGAACACCGCGTAGCCGGGGTTCTCGGCGCTCTTGTAGTCGAGGTCCGGGTTGTCCTTGACATTGAAGTAGAACTGCGAGGTCGCCGAGTTCGGCTCGTCGGTGCGGGCCATCGCGATGGTGCCGCGCAGGTTCTTCAGGCCGTTGTTGGACTCCAGCACGATCGGCGGCCCGAGGCCCGTCTTCGGCGTGAAGCCGTTCGAGTAGCCGCCGGCCTGCACGACGAAGTTCGGGATCACGCGGTGGAACAGCGTGTCGCGGTAGAAGCACTGGCCGGTGTTCACGTAGATCATGAAGTTCTCGGCCGTCTTCGGCGCCGCGGCCGGATCGAGCTCGATCACCATCGTGCCGGTCGCCGCGCCCTGCTTGACGGTCATCGAGACCTGCGGGATCGCCACGTCGATGCGCAGCGACGCCAGCTCCTTGCCTTCGTTGTTGCGCACGCGCACGCGCAGGTCGCCGGTCGCGAGCACGCGGCAGGTGAAAGCCGCTGCGGTGTCGGACCGCGAGGTCGGCGTCATCGTGCACCCGGGCTCGACCGAAGCCGTCGACGTGGCCAGCCCGCTGCCGCTCACATTGACGACCAGCATCTTGCCGTAGCCGATGGTGCTGGGCGTGGCGCTCATGTTGGACACGCTGGCGCCGGCATCACCGCCACCGCCGCAGGCGGCCATCAGGCCGGCGCAGCCGAGCGCCAGCAGGGTCGAGAGGATTCGCATGGTCGGAACTCGTTGCATCAGGGTTTGGCGGGCGCGGGCGCGGGCGCGGGCGCGCGGTTCAGCAGCCGGTCGCAGTCGGACACCACCTCGTCGATGGGCAGGCCGGACAGCGACTGCAGCCGCAGGCGCGACAGCAGGTACTCGTAGCGCGACTGCGCGAGGTCACGCTGCGCGAGGTACTGGCGGCTCAGCGCGTCCAGCACGTCGGCCGTGGTGCCGAGGCCGGCTTCCTGCGCGCGCACCGCGCCGCGGTAGGCCACTTCGCTGGACTCGGCGGCGCGCTTGTAGGCCTGCACACGCTCGGCGCCATTGACGACGTTCTGGAAGTTGCGCTGCACCTCCAGCTCGACCGTCTCGCGCTCGGCACGCAGGTCTTCCTCGGCGCGCTGGCGTTCGGCCACCGCCTGCTTGACGCTGGCATCGATGCCGCCGCCGCTGTAGATGGGCACCGACAGCTGCATGCCCAGGCTCTTCAGGATGTTGGTCTGGCCGAGGTTGTTGACCGAGTCGTTCTCGTTGCGCGAGATGCTGGCGACGAGGTCGAGGCGCGGATAGTGCGCGGCGGACTGGCGCTCGATGTTGAGACGGGCGACCATCACGCTCTGCTCGCGCGCGCGCACGGTGGCGCTGTTGCGCACCGCGATCTCGATCCACTCGAACAGTCCGCCCGGCTCCAGCGGGCCCGGCATGAAATCCGCCGCGGGCTGGTTCAGCGGCGGCACGTCGCGCCCGATCAGGCGCTTGAGCCCGCGGCGTGCCACTTCGCGCGCGTCGGCCGCTTCGATCACCCGCACCCTGCTGACGTCGGCCTGGGCCTGCGCCAGCGCCTGCTCGGTGCGCGTGCCCTCGCCGCGCTTGAAGCGCTGCTCGGCGCGTGTCAGCTGCGCCTGCGCGGCGACCAGCTGTGCATCCGCCAGCCCCTTGTTCTCGTCGGCCAGCAGCACCTGCATGTAGGCGGTGCCGAGGCGGTCGATCAGCTCGAGCGCGCGCGAGCGGTACACCGACTCGGCGACGTCGACCTGGGCCTGCGCCTGCTCGTAGCGCTTGGAGGCTTCGCGGTTGAACAGCGCCATGCGGGCCTGCAGCGAGCTCTGCGGCGACGAGTAGTCCAGTTGCGTCCGGACCTCCTGGTTGCCGCCGTTGTAGAACGAGCGGCTGCCGGAGACGTCGGCGCGCGAGACGTTGACGTTGACCTGCGGCAGCAGGTTCGAACGCGCGATCGGCACGGCCTGGCGCTGCGATTCCAGCTCGAAGCCGGCCGAGCGGAAGTTCGGGTCGCTGTTGCGCGCCGCCGCGTAGGCTTCGGCGAAGCTCATCGCGTGGGAGGTGCCGGCGATCAGCGCGCCGGCAAGGGCCAGCACGGCGATCGCCGCGCGCTTCAGGCGGTGGTCGGTCCGACGCCGCATGGTCACTCCTCCGTCATCGCTGCCGCGACGCGCTTGATCAGCGGGTGCAGCAGGTAGGTCAGCAGCGAGCGCTCGCCGGTCTTGACGAGCACTTCGGCCGTCATGCCGGGCTGCAGGTTGCGGTTGCCCAGGGACTTCATGCCCTCGGGCGTCAGCTCGACGCGCGCCAGGTAGTACGACACGATGCCGTTGCCGACCTGCTCGTTGATCGCGTCGCCGGCCAGCGAGACGACCTTGCCGTGCACCACCAGCTGCGGCGAATCGGCGAAGGCCGTGAAGCGGACCTCGGTCTTCTCGCCGACCTTGACGCGGTCGATCGCGTGCGGCGGCACCTTGGCGTCGAGCAGCAGCGATTCGCCCTTCGGCACGATGTCCATCAGGCGCTGGCCCGGCGTTACCACGCCGCCGGCCGTGCTGATGCCCATGCCGATGACCTGGCCGGCCACCGGCGCCTTGATCTGCGTGCGGCCGAGCTCGGCGGTGACGGCCGCCAGGCGCTCTTCGTTGGCCTGCACCTCGCGGCGCACCTCGGCGAGCTGGCCGGAGACTTCCTTCAGGAACTCCTGCTCGCGCTGCGCGATGCGCAGGCGCGTCTCGGCGATGCCGCTGTGCAGCCGCTGGATGCTGGTCATCAGCTCGGACAGCGAGGTGGTGAGCTCGGCCTGCGACTGCTCGAGCGCCAGCGCCTGGTTGCGCGGCGCGAAGCCCTCCTCGGCCAGCGCCTGCACATTGCTCAGCTGCTTGGACTGCAGCGACGCCTGCGCCTTGCGGCTCTCCAGCATGCGCTGCATGCCGGTGATCTGGCCCTCCAGGCCGGCGATCGTCTGGCGCGCGGCGGCGATCTCGTTCGACTGCGCGGCGCGGCGCGACGAGAACAGCTGCTGCTGCACCTGCATGTGCTGCAGGGCCTGCGGGTCCTTGGCGGCGGTCAGGTCGGGATGGAAGCTGATCGCGCTGGCGCCGCTCACTTCGGCCAGCAGCCGGCTTTCCATGGCGCGCTGGGCGAGGTAGTTCTGCCGGATCGCCGAATAGGCGGCGCGCGTCGCCGCGTCGTCGAGCGAGATCAGCACGTCACCCTGCTGGACCTGCTGGCCCTCCTTGACCAGCACGCGCTGGATGACGCCGCCCTGCATGTGCTGGATGGTCTTGCGCCGCGTCTCGATCGACACGGTGGCCGGGGCCGCGACGCCCTCGTCGAGCGGCGCGAACGCGGCCCACAGCAGGAACAGGCCGAAGCCGACGATCAGCACCCAGAAGCCGAGGCGGGTGACCGGCTTGGTGTCGGTCTTCAGCTCGACGTCGTCGAGGTCGGTGATGTCCTTCGCCGGGCCAGCGCCGGCGGAATCCCCGAGCTGCAGCGTTTTGGTGGTCGTGGTCATGGTCTTGCCTCTTGCAGTGGAGCGCCGTCATGCCGGCGCCCCTCGCTCAAACTCAGTTGTTCTGGCCGGCGCGGGCCGGATTCGGATTCGGGACCGGCGCCAGCGCGCCCGGGTTGGCCTGGTTCTGCGCGACCAGCGGCAGGAAGCGCGTGATCTGGCCGTTCTCCAGGAACAGCGCGCGGTCGGCGGCGGCCAGCAGGTGCTGCTGGTGCACGATCATGAAGACCGTGCGGCCGCGGTTCTTCAGTTCGCGCACGGTGCGCACCAGCGCCTGTTCGCCGGCGTCGTCGAGGTTGGCGTTGGGCTCGTCGAGCACCACGAGCTCCGGATCGCCGAGGATCGCGCGCGCCAGGCCGATGCGCTGGCGCTGGCCGCCCGAGAGCATGCCGCCGGCCTCGCCCATCGGCGTGTCGTAGCCCTTGGGCAGGCGCAGGATCATCTCGTGGATGCCGGTGCGCTTGGCCGCCTCGATGACCTGCTCGGAGCGGTCGGGCTGGAAGCGCGCGATGTTCTCGGCGATCGTGCCGTCGAAGAGCTCGATGTCCTGCGGCAGGTAGCCGATGTGCGGCCCCAGCGCCTCGCGCGACCACTCCTGCAGCGGGTGGCCGTCGAGCAGCACCTGGCCGCTCACATCGGGCCATATGCCGACGAGGCAGCGGGCCAGCGTCGACTTGCCGGCACCCGAGGGGCCCAGGATCGCGACCACCTCGCCGGCGCGGAACTCGACGTCCAGGCCCTTGAGGATCGGCAGTTCCCGGCCCGGCGCCGTGGCCTGCAGCTGGCGCAGCGTCAGCTGGCCGCGGACCTCGTCGCCGACGTGCGTGGCTTCGCGCGCGGGGTGGTCCTCCAGCAGCTTTTCCAGCCGCGCGTAGGACTGGCGCGTGTCGACGAACTGCTTCCAGGTCTGCACGACCAGGCTGATCGGGCGCAGCGCATTGCCCATCAGCGCGTTCGCGGCGATCATCGCGCCGGCAGAGATCTGGCCGTCGATCGCCAGCAGCGCGCCGAGCGCGAGCATCAGCGACTGCTGGCTGTACTGCACGTACTTGGTGATCGCCTGCATGCGGTGCGTGCGCTCGGCCGCTTCGCCCTGCACCTGCACCAGCCGCTGCTGGATCGCCAGCCAGTGGCGGCGCAGGTTGTCCAGCATGCCCAGCGCGTGCGCGGTCTCCGCGTTGCGCAGCTTGCTCTGCAGGTAGCCGGTGGACTCCATCTGCACGTCGTTGACCTTCTTGTAGCCCGGCGCCGCGATGCGGTTGCCGACGATCGCCAGCACCAGCATCACGACCGCGAAGGCGATCGAGGTCCAGCCGAGCCACGGGTGCATCAGGAACATCACCGCGATGTACACCGGGGTCCACGGCAGGTCGACGAGCGCGAAGGTGCCGTTGCCGGTCAGGAACTGGCGCAGGTTCGTCAGGTCGCCGAAGGCCTGCAGCGGGCTGCGGTTCGCGCCGTTCAGGCTGGACTCGAAGCTGGCGTCGAAGACCTCGCCGTTCAGCGCTTCGTCGAAACGCGCGCCGGCGCGCACCAGCAGCCGCGAGCGGGCCCACTCGGCGAACGCCATCACGAGGAACAGCATCACGGTGATCAGCGACACGGCCGCCAGCGTGTATTCGCTGCCGCTGACCATCACCCGGTCGTAGACCTGCATCATGTAGATGGTCGGCGTCAGCATCAGCAGGTTCGCGAACATGCTGAAGACGGCGACCCACGCGAGCTCGCGCCGGAAACGCGCGAGCGTGCGGCCGAGCGCGCTGCGCTCGAAGAAGGCGGCGTTCTTCATGCGGCGCTCCCGGGCAGGGCTTGCACGCGCTGGGCGGCGGCTTTCTGGGCGATGGCTTCCATCTGGGCGCGGGCCTGGTCGTTGGCCTTCTTCAGGGCCGCCAGCACTTCGTCGCGCGGGCCGAACGAGGCCACCTGGCCTTCGTTGAGCACCAGCAGCTTGTCCGCGGCGGGCAGCAGGGTGGTTCGGTGGGTGATCGCGATCACCGTCGCGCGACGGGCCTTCAGCGCGTGCAGCATCTGCAGCAGGGCCTTCTCGCCCGCTTCGTCGAGGCTGGCGTTGGGTTCGTCGAGCACCAGGAAGGTCGGGTTGCCGTAGGCGGCGCGCGCCAGGCCGATGCGCTGGCGCTGGCCGCCGGACAGCACCGCGCCGTCGTCGCCGATGCGGGTCTCGAAGCCCTGCGGCAGCGCCTCGATGGTCTCGGTCATGCCGACCAGCTGCGCGGCTTCGCGCACCTTGTCCATGTCGACCTTGCCGAAGCGGGCGATGTTCTCGGCGACAGTGCCGTCGAAGAGCTCGACGAACTGCGGCAGGTAGCCCAGGTGGGGCCCCAGCTCGGCCTTGTTCCAGGCGTAGATGTCGGCGCCGTCGAGGCGCACCTTGCCGGCGGCCGCGGGCCACACGCCGACCAGCAGGCGGGCGAGCGTGCTCTTGCCGGCGGCCGACGGGCCGATCACCGCGACGACTTCGCCGGGGCGCGCATTGAAGGTCACGCCGCGCAGGATCGGCGCGGCGGCGCCCGGCGCACCGGCCACCAAGTTCTCGGCCGTCAGCACACCGGTGGGCGCCGGCAGCGGCATCTGGTCGGTCTTCTCGGGCGCCTTGCCGAGCAGCTGGTCGAGGCGGGCATAGGCATCGCGCGCGCCGATCAGCAGCCGCCACTGGCTGACCAGCTGGGCGAGCGGCTGCAGCACCCGGCCGCCGAGGATCGACGCGACGATCAGCATGCCGGCGCCGCCCCACAGGCCGTCATGCAGCATCACCCAGCAGGCGGCGCCGAGCAGCATCGAGCTCTGCATCGTCTGGATCAGCTTCGCGGTGGTGGCCGTCATGCCGCCGTAGTCCGACGCCATCGCCTGCTTCGCGAGGAAGCGGCGCTGCGTGCGCAGCCAGCGCGCGCGGATCTGGCCCAGCATGCCCATCGACTCGATGACCTGCGTATTGCGCAGCGTGCTGTTCGCGTAGGCCTGGGCCTGGATCGAGGACTGGATGGCCTCGGTCAGCAGCGGCATCGTGCGCTTCTCGGTGAGCAGCGCGAGGCCGGCCTGCAGCATGGCGCCGATCAGCGCCAGCACGCCGAGCCAGGGGCTGATCGCGAACAGCAGCAGCAGGCAGACGGCTGCCGCCGGTGTGTCGAGCACCGCGGTCACGGCCGGCGTGCTGATGAAGTCGCGCACGGTCTTCAGGTCGGTGAAGGGTTGCGGCGAACCGCCGGGGGCGCGCCGCAGGTTGGCGTCGAACGCGACATCGAACAGGCGCGCGCGGACCTTGTGCTCGAACTGTTCGCCGATCCGGTGCAGCGCGCGGGCGCGCACGAGGTCGAGCAGTTCCATCACGACGTACACACCGAGCACCATCAGCACCAGCATCCCGAGCGTGGTGGCATTGCGGCTGTTCAGCACGCGGCCGTAGACCTCGAACATGAACCACGAGGGCGTCAGTGCGAGCAGGCCGGTCGCGACGCTGATCCAGGCCGCCTGGATCATCAGCGGGCGCTGCGACATCAGCGCGTCGCGCAGCAGGGACGTCGGGCCGGAAGGTTGGCGTGGCGGGTTCATGGGCTCAGACGCGGGGCGCCGGTTCGAAGGGGGGGCGGCATGGCCGCGGGGTCGTCCTGCGTGACGACGACGTACTCGGGCAGGTCGGCACTGGCCGCTGCGGCCGGCTGGGCTTCCTCTTCCGCGCCGTCGGCATCGGCGAAGTGGAAGCTCAGCGTGAAGGTGCTGCCCTTCGAGGCGAGCACGATCTCGCGCAGCTTGTCATGGCGGAAGCGCTGTTCGTCGCCGGCGCCGAGGTTCAGCTGGAAGCGCATGCGGCCGTCGAGCGTGTACATCGATGCTTGGCCGTCCTTGATGCTCAGCGTGTGGCGATCGAAGTACACGGGCGACTGGGGCAGGAACTGCAGGCGCGGCAGCGGTCGGTCGCCGAGGCGGGCCAGGTTGAACGGACTCTGCGGATGCTGGTAGACGATGCGGCTGGAGCGGGAGACGGAGTAGATCGCATTGCAGACCATCTGCGAGCCGAGCCCCGGAAACTGTTGCCGCAGTTGCTTGTACGCCATGTGGTGCAGCGCGACCCGGTTCCAGCAGCGGGTCTGCTGCACCAGCGGCGCCAGTGCGTTGCAGACCGCCGAGAACGCGTGCTGCAGCGCCACCAGCCGCTGCGCCTGCGCTGCGTCGGTGTTCAGCGCGAGGCGAACGACGGAATTCATATAGGACGCGGATCATAGCCAAGTCCTATATGAAGTCAATCGACTTCTGCCGTGTCCTTCGGATTCAGTGCAAAGGTGCTGCCGGATGCGGATTCACGGGGGCGCGTTCGCTGGCGATCGGGGGCAAGTTCCAGCCGGCGGCGGCGACGCGACGCGAGACGGCATCGACCAGCGCATGCAAGGTCGGATCAGCCACCACCATGGTCAGCGGCGGGCCGTCCCGCAGCTCGAAGTTGAGCACCCAGCGGCCATCGCCGCGGCGGCGCCCGCATTCGATCTTCGTGACCAGCATCGGCGGGCGTTCGGCGGGCTGCTCGACGACAGGCTCCGCGGCTTCCGTGCGCGTCGGCACCTGGCTGGCGAGGGCCTGGTGGTGGGCCGAAGAGACGGCCGCCTTGGCCGCGCGGTCCATGCGCTCGGGCAGTGCTGCGGACATGTCGACCATCGCCTGCAGGTCGCGGCGCCAGCCGACGCACAGGCGGCGCGTCAGCAGCAGCCAGTGATCGACGGGGCCGGCCGAGGTCTTGACGGTCAGGCGCAGCACCAGCCGGTCTTCGACCGGATCGAAACGCAGGCTGATCTTCTGGAGCATGAAGGTCGAAGGCCCCGACGGTCGGGACCGTCAGGGCCTGGCAGTGTGGTGGGCGTCGCCGGGTCAGGCCGCCGGGGCCGCGTCCTTGCCTTCGGCCTTGGCGCCGGACTTCGCCGCGCGCTTCTGCTGTTGCTTGGCGATCTCGTTGACCAGCTTCTGCTGCATGTTGAAGCCGGCAGCGAACGCGTCGATCGGCATCACCAGCTGGTGCGTGATGTCCATGCGCATGCCGTCCTTGCCTTCCTTGGTCTTGGCCGGGCCGGCGATGGTGGCCAGCTCGATGCGCACGAGGCCGTTCTGGATCGAGACACCGACGATGCGGTCGGTGAAGACAACTTGCTTGTTAGCCATGGAAATTTGACTTCTGAGGAGGAGGTGGCCCCGGCTGGCGGGGAGAGGTCGTGTCGCTGGACGGCACGACCGAGTGCGGCCGGCGTGTCGCCGGGAGCGCGAAATTGTAGTGGAGCGGACGAGCTGCCCGGGTGCCGGGCATTCACCGGTGCCGCGGTGGACCGAGCGCCCTCAGAGACCGGCTTCGCGCAGGCGCTGCAGAAAGTCCTTGCCGGGCAGCGAGCGCCGGGACACCACACGCGCCCTGCTTTCCACCTGACGCGGCATCACCTTGGCGACCGGCGACGCGTGGTGCTGCATCGGGCGTTCGAGCGGGTAGTCGGCGGTGGCGGGCGGCGGGGGCATGGTGTCGGAGCAGTTGTCTGGAGGGTATGTGGTGATTGTGTTGTTGTCATGACGATCAGGTTGTGATGCGTGTCACCACGAACGGGACATCCTGATCCCGCCCCCCGAATGTGGGGTGCCGCGTCATTCGGGCAATAAAAAAACCGCCCCGGTTGCCCGGGGCGGTCTTGGCGATTCGTCGGGCCGCGCTGGCGCGGCCCTTGGGAACGCTGGCTTACAGCATGCCGGCGACGTCAGCGGCGGTCAGTTCGACCGTGCTGTTCACCGTGCCGACCAGGCTGACCGTCAGGTCACCCACACCGGCCGTCGCGCCATTGCTGACGTAGTACAGCAGCCAGGACTGGTTGCCCGCCGTACCGCCGGCACCGGTCGCGTCAGCCGAGACCGCGAAGACCGCGATGTCGCCGTCGGCGATGTTGAACTTGCCAGCCGTGGCGGCCGCGGCGAAGTCGGAAGCGGCCAGGCCGCCCTTGTTCGCAACGACGACCAGGTCGGTCGCGCCAGCCGGCGAGAACGTGCCCGCGCCGCTGTACGTGAACGTCTCGACCGTGCCGCCACCGTTGCCGGCGCCCAGGAAGGCGCTGAAGTTGAAGGTGTCGGTCAGGTCGACCTGGTTCAGCGTGTCAGCACCGTTCAGGGCCGCGGTGGCTTCGAACACGAACGTGTCGGCGCTGTCGACCGCCGGGGCCAGGGCCGTGAAGGCCTCGGTCACGGTGATCGTGCCGCCCGTCAGATCCTGGCCCGTCTGGAAGTCGGTGATCAGGATCGTCGCGGCGTTCGCCGAGTTGTTGAACGCGAAGCTCAGCTGGTTCGACACGGCGTTGTACGTCACACCGGTCAGTGCGCCCGCTTCAGCAGCGGTCGCGCCAGCGGTCTGCAGCGCAGCGACCCACGTCGCCAGGTTCAGCGACGCGAACATCGCACCGACCTGGTCCGAATCAGCGCCCGTGGCGATCTGGTTCGAGGCCGCAGCCGGGTTGAACGCTGCCGGAGCCGCCGCGGCCGTGATGGTCGCGCCGGCCACCGTCACGTTGTCGCCGTTCGCCGTCAGCACCGAAGCGCCGCCGGTGAAGGTCGCCACGTACGACGGGCCCACCGCAGCCTGGAAGCCGCCGCTGAGGGTGTCGTTGCCCATGCCACCACGCAGGGTGTCGTTGCCGCCGTTGGTCGTGATCGTGTCCGCGGCATCGCTGCCCCAGATCGTCACGGCTTCGTTGCCGACCATGGTCACCGCCACGCCAGTCGTCGCATGCGGGACCGGGGTGGTGGCGAACACGGTGCCGGCGAAGCTCAGCGTGTTCATGTTGCCGTTGAACTGCAGCGTCTTGGCGCCGATCACCAGCGAGTTGGCGCTGGTGTTCAGCACGAAGCTGGTGCCGTGCGAGGCGATCGTGGCGTTCGAGACGACCACGGCTTCGAAGTCGTTGACCGTCGTCGTCGCCGCAGTGCCCAGCGTGCCGATCACCAGTTCGTCGTCGCCGCCACCGTCCTGCACCGCCGGAGCGATGACTTCGGTGCCGTCCGAGCCGTTGATCGTGGTCAGCGTGGCCAGGTTGACGGCGCTGAGGTCCAGCACGTCGAAGTCGTACAGGAAGAACTCGTTGAGTTCGCCCAGGTCGATCGTCGTGTTGCCCGCGATGCCGCCGTTGAAGGCCGCTGCAGCCGCGTCGTTGTTGACCTTGATGACGTCGTGATCACCAGCGGTGTCCAGCAGCGTCAGGCCCGTCACGCCCACCAGCGAGGCGAAGTTGTACAGGTCGTTCGAAGCGGCGTCCTGGATGAACTCGAAGCCGGTGAGGGTCATCGAGGTCGAGGTGCCGATGTTGACCGTGATCACGCCCGGCGACGAGCCGAGGATGAAGGTCTTCGAGCCGAGGCCCGCGAACTGCACCACGTCTTCCGCGTCCTGCGAACCTTCGATCTTCAGGCTGCCCGAAGCCGTCGTGTTGTCCGAGGTGTGCGAGGTGATGGTGTGCATGCCACCCAGGAAGGTGCCGCTTGGCGCATTGACGCCCAGGCCGTCCTGGAAGGTCACGACGGCGTTGATGAGGCCTTCCGAGACGTTCGTCGTCGCCAGGTTCTCTTCCGTCACCGTGATCACCGCCGAGACCGAGGTCTCGAGCGGCGAGTAGCGCACTTCGTTCGCACCGCCACGCAGGGTCAGCACGTCGGTCGTGAAGCGGTGGTCCAGACCGGACTGGTTCACCAGGTCTTCGCTGCCCTGGTAGATCACCGTCTCGGCGGAGTCACCACCTTCGATCTGGTTCCAGGTCGCGTCGGCCACGGCAGACGTGGTCTTGTTGTACGTCCACTTCTCGATGAAGCCGGTCAGGCCGGCGACGGTGTTGCCCGTCGCGTCGGCGATGCGGACCGTCTGCTCGAGCACCTGGTTTTCGGCCGGGTTGCCCGAGGGCGCGGCGTACTGGAAGGTGATCTGGCGAGCGGCGCCGACGCCGGTGAAGTCCATCACCGACGGACCCGTCGCGGCGACGATTTCCTCGACGCTGCGCAGGATGTCGACGCGGGAGCCCTGGTCGGTGATGCTGGTGTCGGCGTCGCCGCTGACCACCACGTACTGCGGCGCCGTGGCGCTGCCCTGACCCACCGGAACGATGATGCGGCCGTCTTCGGCGCTGTAGTCGACACGGTCACCCGTCTCGGTACCGGCACCGCTGTTGCTCAGCGCGAACGTGAACTCGCCCTGGTTGATGACGTTGGTCACCGTGTCGTCGGCCACCTGAGCCGCGAACGACTTGCGGGTCGTCGCGTTGGTGTTCAGGTCGTCGAAGTCCAGGTACGTCATGAACAGGATGTTCTGGTCCGGCGTACCGTTGGCGATGTCTTCGCGGGCGTTGTCGTCCATCAGCGCCGAGTCAGCGACGAAGACGGTGTCGTTGCCGCCGCCGCCGTTCACGCGCTCGATCTGAACCAGGCCGTCGATGGTGACGTGGGTGGTGCCACCCGACTTCACGGTGCCGTCGACGTAGCTGACTTGCGCGCCGTTGATGGCCGACACATCCAGCACGTCGTTCTCACGCACGCTTTCGGCCGTGTTGGCTTCCAGCGAGATGAACTCGACGCCGTTCAGCGTGTCGACGGCTTGCGTGGTGCCCACGCGGCCGGCGGTGCTGGTGACGGTGTCGGTGCCGCCGAGGCTGGCCGCGACGTTGTCCACCGCGATCGTGATGGTCGGCTCGCCGACGATGGTGCCCAGGTCGTTCTGGTAGATGATGCGGTCGTCGCCGAGGTCGCCGGTGAACGTGTTGTTCTTGGCGGCTTCGGTTTCGTCGATCACCAGCAGGTCGTCACCGGTGCCACCGATCACGCTTTCGACGCCGTCGACGCGGATGACCAGCGACTCGAAGTCGGTGATCGCCGGCTTCGTCAGGCTGGCGTGGGCGTTGGCGCTGTAGGTCACAGAGCCGGCGGCGAAGCCGTTGACCACGTCGTTGGTCAGGTTGTACATCACGCCGTTCGCGCCGGTCGTGGCCGACGACAGCGCCGAGACGTTCAGCGTGTCGTTGCCCTGGCCGTCGTTGGCGATGGCATTGCCCGTGCCGGAGACGGTGCGGATGTTCTCGAAGTTCGTGAAGCGGGTCCACGACTCGATGACGCCGTTGCCGTCCATGTCGACGCCGACCGTGCCGGCGCCGTCATTGCGCAGCTCGACCACGCCGCCGGTCAACGTGAAGTTGTCCAGCGTGATCGTGAAGCGGGTGACGCCCGGGGTGAACAGCTTCTGCGTGAACTGCAGCGTGTCGTCGAAACGGCCGCTCACGGCACCGCTGCCCGACTCGGTCTGGTCGATCAGCGTGATCGACGAGATCGTCAGGCTGCTCAGCGCGGCAACCTTGCTCGGGTTCTGCGATTCCCAGTGGTTCAGCACGTAGACGCGCGCTTGCGCTTCGCCCAGCACTTGAACGGCGTAGAAGTTCTTGCCGCCGTCCAGCGTGTCCCAGGTCGAGGTGCCGTTGCCGCCCACCGAGCCTTCGACGCGGTCGTCGCCGGTGCCACCGCTGATGGTGTCGAGGCCGGCGCCGCCGATCAGGAAGTCGTCACCGTGGATCGCGACGCCATTCGGGATGGCAGCGATCGGGGTGTTGGTGATCGTGTTGTTCACGACCGCGGTGGTCGTGCCGAAGATCACGTCCTGCAGGTTGTTGGCCCCCACGTCGACGACGATCGCTTCGTAGCCCGTCAGCGTATCGCCGGCGGCCTTGGCGGTCGACAGTTCAGCGCGGTTGGTCTTCTCGGCACCCCAGAACAGGACGTTGGTCTCGTTCAGTTCGCCGTTGCGGCCGTCGAAGTCCAGCAGCTCGACTTCGTGCTGCGAGACGTTCGTGACGGTGACCTTGGCCGGCTCGCCGCCCGACTGGTTGCCCAGCGTGACGACCGGCGTGACCATGAAGACGGTCTCTTCGCCCTGGTAGTCGGCCTGCGTCAGCGTGAGCGTGTCGACGCCGTTGAACGCGGACGCCACCTCGCCGGCCGACGTGTCGTCGTCCATGAAGCTGTTGATGAAGGCGTTCAGGCGGGCCAGGAAGGCCGTCTGGATGCCGGCTTGCGTGTCGCCGCCTTCGCCGTCTTCCGCCGCGATCGGGTTGCCGTCGAGGTCGACGCCGACTTGCAGCGTGTACTTCACGCCGTTGACGGCGATCGTGACGATGTCTTCCGTCGTCAGGTTCGTGAAGCGCAGCGTGTAGGCCTGGTCTTCGGCCAGACGGGTCGTGGCGACGCCGTCGCCGTCTTCGTCTTCGAAGTTGGCCACCAGGTCTTCGGCGTAGGCATCAGCGCCCAGCGAGATCTGGCTGCCGATCGTCGCGTCGTCGTTGGTGCTCTCGGCGTCGAGGCGGTCTTCGTACGAGTTGTAGATCAGGCGGTCCTTGGTGGTCGACGTGCCAGGAGCCTGGTACGTGGCGAGCGCCGAGAACGCACCGTTCGACACCACGCCGCCGACGGCATAACCTTCGGCCACGGTGTCGGAGATGTCACGGCCACCGGTGTCGGTCACGACGATCGTGTTGCCGATGGCGACCGCGGTCACCTTGGCGTCGATCGCCTGGTAGGCGGTGTTCACCAGGGCAGCCACGGCGGCGGCGCTGGTCGCGGCGATCAGCGCGGCCGAGTCGGTCACCGAGAACACGGTGCCGGTGGCGCCGCCGATCTTGATGGTGAACGAGGTCAGCGCGACGTCCGGCGACGACAGGTCGGTCGTGCCGAGGTCGACGATCAGCTTCGACGGGCCGGTGGTGCTGCTGCCGCCGATGTTGAAGTCACGCTCGAACAGGCCATTGCCCGCGGCGTCGGTGTCCCACAGGTTGTCGCCGTTGGCATCGGTCTGGCGGTGGATCACGTCCACGCCGTCGCCTTCCGCGACCTGCAGGAAGAAGATGAAGTCGTCGTTGCCGTCACCGCCGGACAGGGCGTCGTTGCCCATGCGGCCTTCCAGCACGTCGGCGCCGCCGACGGCGTACAGCGTGTTGTCGTTGCCATTGCCACGCAGGTCCAGGTTGCCGGTGAAGGCGAAGTGGTTCTGCTGGTTGGCAAAGACCAGTTCCGGATCATTGGCGCCGGCGGCCAGGTAATCGACCGAGCCGAGGCCGGTGGCGATCACATTGTCGAAGTCCTGCACCTGGGCGCGGGCATAGCCGGCCTTGTACAGGGTCTGGTCCGACGTGTAGTTGCCGGTTGCGGCGTTCTTGTCCGCACCGCCGTAGCCGGCGGCGTTGGCCAGGCCGCCGACCAGGCCAACCGCCAGGTCCATGCGGACCGTGCCGTCACTGGTGACATCGGAAACCGTGCGCGTGCCGAAGGCTTCGCGCGTCAGCCACAGCGTGTCACCCGAACCGTCGTCGTCCGGAGTGGGGCCAGCGTTCGAGCCAGTCGAGCCCAGGCCCTGCTCCGCGCCACCTTCGTAGATGCCGCCGTCGGTCTCGAAGACGATGTCGTCGGCATCAGCGCCGCCGATCAGCTCGTCACGGCCGTTGTTCCAGATGCCCGTGAGGTTGGGGTTGTTCAGGTGGTTGAGGTTGCCACCCATCAGCAGGTCGGCACCGTCGCGGCCTTCGACGTAGTCGTTGTCGTAGCCGGCGATGATGATGTTCGAGACGTTGCTGCCCGAGATCCACAGCTGGGCCGAGGAGCCGATGCCGTAGTTGCTGGCGCCGGCCTCGTCGCGCGTGTCGACCGCGCGGCCGCCGATCTCGACATCCACGTCATCGAGGAAGCCGTACAGGTTGCCCGAGGCGTCCACGTTCTCGACGTCGTCGAGCTGCATGCTTTCGCCCGAACGCGACAGCACACGACCCATGTCGTCGAACAGGCCGTCCGCGCCATCGCGGTCGTCGAGCGACGTGGTGTTGTCGTTGTTCAGCCAGATGCGGACCGGCTCGTCGTCGTCCGACGCTTCGAACAGCAGCCAGTCGTTGTCTTCGGCGCTCTGGTTGTTGCCGGCGGACTCGTCGTCCGACGTGATGCCGCCGTCGATCAGCAGCGTGCTGCCGTCGGTGGCGTCGATGCCCGAGAACTCGGCGAAGAAGAAGTCGGCGTTGCGGTTGCCGCTCAGGTAGTCGCGGCCCGTGCGGCCTTGGGCGATGCCACCGCCGGCCAGGAAGTCGTTGCCGACGCCGCCGAACGCGGTGTCGGTACCCAGACCACCCAGGAAGATGTTGCCGTTGGTCGAGACGCCGTCGCCGTCGAAGGCGGTGCCGTCGTAGTAGATGTCACCGAGGAAGTTGTTCGCGGTGTCGGTGTGGTCGAGCGGGTTGCGCGCGTAGGCGTCGACGATCTCGAAGTTCGCCGCGACACCGGTGATGCTGCGCTCGCCACCGTTGAATTCGATCACGCCGTCGCCGTCGAGGTCCAGGCCGATGACCTGGTTGGCGGGGTTCGTGAAGTCGATGCGGACGTCCTGGTCGCCGGTCAGGCGCATGACGTCGGCGCCGGCCGCGGTTTCAGCGGTCAGCGTGAACAGCTTGCCGGCGGTGGTGTGGACCGGCACGTCGGTGGTGTCGTCGATCGCCGCGTAGGCGACGGCAGCCGAGATCTGTGCGTTGAACGCGCGGGCCGCAGCGGCGACGTCGGCGTTCGAGTGGGCGGTCATGCCGGCGAAGGCATTCAGGATCGTGACGATCGACTGGCCTTCGTGGCCGGCGCCGCCAGCGTTCAGGACATCAACGACAGCCCCTTCGGCGATGCTGGCAACCGCGCCGGAGATGCCGACGTTGGCAACGATCTTCTGCGCGACTTGCGCATAGGTCATGCCCGCGAAGTCGGCGTTGTAGACGGACTGCACGACCGAGGCCACGCCACCGGAGGCGTTCGCCTGTTCGAGCGCCCAGTCCATCGTCTCGTTGCCCAGCTGCAGGTCATACAGCGCAGCGGCAACTCGAGCGATGACAGTGCTATTGAAAGATGCCATGTCTTGAAACTCCTGTTGGTCTAGGAAGTAAGGACTTCTTTGCAAAGAAATCGAGCACGAGTGATCAGGCTCTCACCCGCACTCGACTCAGCGTCCTGCGGCACCAGGTGGTGCGCAAGGCGCTGAGTCGAATGAGAGGGGAGTCCGCCAATCATGTGCGCGGAGTGTGCGTTGCCGCTTGGAGGGGCCATGTGATGACCATCACAAGGGTCAGCAGGTTTTTGCTTGGCTTCAAGTTGTTGGTGTGAAAGCAAAACGACCAGGGGTCTCCACCCCCGGTAGCGGCGCGATTATGGCACCCGCATCCCCGCTTCCCAGCCGTGGAAGCGGCCTTGTGGCAAGGGAGAACCCGGGTTTGAGTTGCGGTATCGCAACAGTCTGGCGGGTACGAAGCGGTTACCAGCGCCAGCGCAGGCCGCCGTAGGTGGCCAGGCCTTCGTAGTTGAAGATCACGAGGTTGCTCGACTGCCGGACCGCCTGGAACTGCACCAGGGCCTCCGCACCGTAAAGCCAGCGCAGCTGCAGCGGCTTGCTCAGTTCCAGCGTCAGCTGGGTCTGGTGCAGCCGACGGGTGGCGCCGTTTTCCAGCAGCGGACTGTAGCCTTCGCTGTCGAGCACCCGGGTTGCACGCAGCGTGGCATCCAGCCGGATGCCGCCGCCGAGCGTGCTGAGCAGCCGCAGGCCGACGCTGGCATGGCGCTGGTCGCCGCCGGGGCGGGTCGGGTCGTCGGCGCGGTCGATGCCGATGCGGCCGGCGATGCCGATCGCGGAATCGCTGCCGAGCAGGTTCAGCGGGCACAGGCTGTTCCAGGCAGTGACGGTGGTCCGGCCGTCCGCGCTGCGGGTTGTCCGCAAGCGGCGCACCTCGCCCTCCAACGTCAATCGATGGCTGCAGCCGATGGCCTCGCGGTCGATCGACATGCCCAGCCGCGCCAGCCGGTAGGGTTCGTTGAGCGCACCGCCGACCCAGGTGGCGTGGCCGTGCAGCTGCGCCCGCCAGGGGCCCCAGCGCTGGCTGGCGACACCCGCCCACTGCAGGTGGTGCCAGTCGGTGCCGCTGTTGCCCGGCGCGTGGCGCACGCTGCCCTGGATGCCGGTCTGGAACACGGTGCCGACGACCGGACTGCGGGCGAGCTGCCAGGCCATGTCGCCGATCATCGCCGGTCCGCGCCGCGGCCGCAGCGGCGTGACCAGGGGCTCCGTCTGCGGACCGCCCGGCGGGGTGATCGTGATCTCGTCCAGCCGCGGCGAGTGGTCCAGGTTGGTCTCATAGCCGCCAACCAGCGAAGCCTCGCGGTAGCTGACCCAGCCGTCGGGCGGCCTCACGGCCGACGGCGGCGGCGCCGGCCCGTTGCCCTTGGTGCGACTATTCGCCTCCGGGCCGAGCGCCAGCCGCTGCCGAAGTGCGGGCGGGATGTCGGTGCGTTCGCGCCACTCGCGCGCCAGCGCATCCCGGGCGGCGGTTTCACCGAGCGCCGCCAGGGCGAGCGCGTGATCCGCCTGGGTGCCCAGCGCCGTGGGATCGAGCAGCAGCGACCTTTCCAGCCACAGCAGCGCCTGGGCGGGCTCGCCCTCTTCCAGCCACAAGGCGCCGAGCATCGCCAGGTAAGCCCCGTGGCTCATGCAGGGCTGCCGCAAGGCCTCGAGTCGCTGCAGCAGCGCGCGCCGAGCCGCCGCCGTATTGGGCCAGGCGGTTGCGGCCAGCGCGTTGCAGTAGCCGGCCAGGCGCATGACGTCGCTGACCGACGAGGACGGCAGCTCGGCAGCCACGACCTGGGGGGCCTGGGCACGGGCGGCGGTGGCGAAGCCGCCCGCCCCGGCGAGCATCAACGCTGGAAGCAGCCAGCGGCGAGCTCGCTCACGCGAGACGCGAAGGTCGCGGCGCTTCACGCGTCGCGCAACTGGATCGCCGCATGTACTCGCATCGGAGCGGACGCACCGGAATCCGCCCATCCCGACCACTTGCCGGAATCCCCGCCATGGGCATCCGCGGTCGCGGACTTGACCCACAGCGGTTCGGTCGGCACGAGCTCGGCCCACGCCTTGGGGGCGTGCAGCGTGTACTGCCGGCTCAATCCTTCGAGCAGGTAGTCACCCAGCGATTCGGTGCTGTCCTGGGGCAGCTGGGCGGCCAGCTGGGGTCCCATCAGGATCGGCATCGACAGGTCAAGCGTCATTTGTTGCAGGCGCGACGCCACGCTGACCGGCTCGCCCAGCGCCGCGTGGGCGCGGCGTCGAGCCGGACCGAACGAGCCGACGAGGGCTCGGCCGGACTCGATGCCGACGCCAAGGGCGAGCGGCTGGACGGGGCTGTCTTCATGCGTTGGCTGCGTGGGCGCTAGGAGCGTGCGGGTGGCGCGCAGCAGTTCCTGCGCGGCAAGCAGGGCCTGTTGCGGATGGTCGGCGCAGTCCGAGTAGGCATTCCAGACGGCCAGCACCGAGTCGCCGACGACATTTTCCACCACGCCGCCATGTTGCTCGACAACGTCGACCGCGATGCAACAGAACGCATGCAGCATCGCGGCGGTTTCTTCGGCCGGACGGTGGGCCGCGAAGGAGGAGAAATTGCGGATGTCGGCCACCAGCACGCTGACTTCGCGCTGGTCGACCTGAACGCGGCCGGAGGGGTCGGTGGCCATCAGGCGCCGCGCCACCGGCGCCGGCAGGTAGGCGCCCAGATGGGCGGACAGACGTTCGCGCTGCGCGCGGGTGAGCGCATGCTCGGCGGTGGCCAGGGCCACCGACGCGAGCAGCGCGAACAGCGCGGCATTGGTCCAGGGCAGCCAGAGGTCGGCCTGAAGCAGCAGGGTTGCCGATGCGCCATAGCAGGCGACGGCCAGCAGCGCACCGGCGATCGGCAGGCGCTTGGCCGGGATCGCGCGCCGGCGCAGCACCAGCAGCAGCAGGCCGGCGATGGTGATCACTGCAAGGCCGTGGATCCATCCGGCCCGCGCCGGCGTGTAGGGCAGGCGGTGGTCGAGCAGGCCGATCAACGCCTGCGCATGGACCTCGAGGCCCGCGGCCACGGTGGCATGGGGCGTTGCGATCGTGTCGCCGATGCCGAAGGCCGTGGCGCCGACGAGCGCGATCGTGTCCTTCAGCAGGGCCGGGTCGACGGTGCCGTTGAGCACGTCGTGCGCCGAGACCGAGACGAACGCCCGGCGCTCGAGGCGGTACGGCACGCGCAGGTCGCCGTGCTCGTCGACCGGAACGGCCAGACCGGGCAGGCTCGGGCTGGTCAACCAGGCGAAGGGCGCCAGCGGCCCGCCGCCGAACCCGGTGGCCTGGGCGTCGGACCACACCCAGTCCGGCCCTGCCGATGTGGCGCCTTCGGCCTGCGTCGCGCGCCACAGCGCCGCCAGCGCGAGGCTGGGATAGGCCCGGCCTTCATGGCAGATCAGCGCCGGCACCTTGCGCACGACGCCATCGCGTTCGGTGCGCGGCGTGATGTGGCCGATGGTGGCGCCGGACTGCAGCAGTTCAGCGGGATGGCCGTAGAAGCCGTGGCTGCGCGGCGCGAACGGCGGGCAGCCGCCGGCGGCGAGTGCACCCGCCACGGTGCCCACGCGCGGGGTGACGGCCGGATCGAGCGAGAAGATCTGGCCGGCAACCACCGGCGCGGCCTTCCAGGCCTCGGCCAATGCGCCGTCACCTTCGCGCGGATCGGGGAAGTTGATGTCGTAGACCTGCACGACGACACCGGCCTGCTGGAGCTTTTCCGACAGCTTCGCGAGCGTGCCGCGAGACCATGGCCAGGGCCCGACCTGCTTGAGGCTGGCCTCGTCGATGTCGACGACGACCATGCGCCGTTCCGGCCGGGCCGTGGAGCCGATGCGCCAGGTCCAGTCGCCGATGGTCTGCTCGAGCGCATCGAACGCCTGCGGGGCGATGGCCTGGAGGCCACCGACCAGCAACGCCACCACCAGCAGCACCGCACTGCGGAGCCGCCAGGGATGATCGCGCCAGAAGGTGTACATCGCCTTCGCGATTGTTGGCGTCGGGAACGCCGCTCAGCGACCCCAGAGGGTCTTGCCGCGGAACAGGCCGTTGCCGACGGCGCGTTCGAACAGGTAGCCGGCTTCCTTGCCGTCCAGCGACAAGGCACCCGACACCATCTGCGTATTGCTGCGCACGGCGAAAGTGCCGTCGCTGGCGATGTCGCCGCCCATGCGCAGCTCGGTCTTGCCGCCGGTCGGCGAGGACAGGCCCAGGGCCGTCGCGAAGGTGCGGCGATCGAAGTCCAGCGTCAGCGAGCCGCCGTTGACGGTGGCCGCTTCGGTCTGCTTGTTGCCGTACTCGAAGCTCGCCTGCGCGCGGCTCAGCCGCATCTCGACGATCGGCGTGTCGCTGATCGGGCGCAGCTCCTGGTTCGGATTCGACGGATCGCTCATGCGCAGCAGCACGTCGCCATCCCTGTTGTTCGCGGTGGTCCAGTGGCGGCCGTCGATGACCTTGGAATACTGGACGCTGACGTTGTCGTTGGCCGCCGCGCCGGAAACCCGCCAGCGACCCCACACCAGCTGCGCCGTCAGGTCGGCCGGGCTGTTCAGCTCGGCCACGCTCGCCGAGGCGATGCTCAGCAGGTCGGCGGCCGCGCGGTCGCTTTCGCGCAGCGGCGCGAAACCCTTCGCCTCGGCGGCCGCCAGGCTCGCGGCGCGCGCGGCGGACTCCGCGGCATTCATGGCCGCCACCCGTTCCTCGGCGCCGGCCACGGCGGCGATGCCGCCGGCGGCCGGGACCACGTGGGTGGTGCGTTCGCCCGGGCGCACCTCGGCCATCAGCCGGCCCATGTCGGCCGACAGCAGCCGCGCGTCCGCGCCGGTGCAGGGCCCGAGTGCCGCGGCCGAGCAGCCGTTGCCGAGCGCACCGACGACGATCGCGCCATCGGCCACCGTGGCCCGCACGCCGCTGGCGTCGGCCTGCACGATGAAGTCGGTGCCCCGCACGCCGATCGCCGCGATCGGCGTATTGAGGCGGAAGCGGTTCTTGTCGGCATCGGTGGCCGCGCCGGAGATCGAGCGGCTGGTGCCCTGCTCCATGCGCAGGCGCAGCTCGTTGGCCTGCGGCTTGTCGACGTCGTAGCGGTAGGCCTGCACCTCGAGGATGCTGTCCGGCCGCACGCTGACCGCGCCCTTGTCGATGAAGCGCACGTGCACGTGGCCGTTCGCCGACGTCTCGACCCGGTCGCCCACCAGGATCGAAGCGCCCCGCTTCAGCGGCTCGGACGTGCCGTTCATGTGCACCACGCGCGCCGCGCCGATCAGCAGGCTGACCTGGCCGACCGCCTGTTCGCTGGCCAGCACGTAACCGGACGCGGCAACTGTGCAAGCCAGCACGACCGACGAGCGCAGGAGCTGCGGGCGGAGGGCTTGGACCAGTCGGTTACGTATCATCTCGAACTCCTGAACGCCGGGGCGAGGGGCGGGAGAATGAATCTTGCACCGCGCCCGCCCCGCCTGATGTGTTGTGCATCACAAGCCGATCGGCTTTGTCGCATGCACAGTTCGTCCCCCGATGCCCATCCTCATCCCGATCCTGCAAGGGCTGCGCCTGTTCGACAGCCTGCCGGCCGACAAGCTGGCCGAGGTCTCGCTCATGATGAACGAGCGCCGGGTCGAGCGCCGCGAAGTGGTGATCAAGCGCGGCGAGACCGACGCGGGCCTCGGATTCCTGATCGAAGGACGCCTGCAAACGGTCAATTTTACGTTGGACGGTCGCGAAGTTGGCATTGACTTCATCGAAGATGGAGACTTCTTCGGCGAACTTTCGGTCATCGATGGCCAACCGGCGCCCGAATACATCATCGCCGTCGCGCCGTCGCGGCTCGCCTTCCTCGACCGCGACCGCGCGCGCGAATTGATGTTCTCGACCCCGCGCGGCGCCGCGGCGGTGGCCGAACGGCTGGCCGCCCGCATGCGCCGGGCGGCGAGCCACCGCTCGCTGCTGGCACTGCCGAGCTCGTTCCAGCGCGTCTGCGCGCAGCTCAGCCTGCTGGCCACGCGCGGCAAGGAGGGTCAGGTGGTCATCGTGATGCCGCCGACGCACCAGGAGATCGCGATCATGGTCAATACCAGCCGCGAGACCGTGACGCGCACGCTGCAGTTCCTGCAGGGCCTGAAGGTGCTGGCCCGCGATGGCAACCTGCTGGTGGTGCACCAGCCGGACACGCTTCAGCAGGCCGCCGACGGCAAGGTGGCGCCGGCCAAGGGCTGATGCCCGGGCAGCGTCAGCCCGGCAGGTACTCGAGCCCGGTCGACGCCAGCCCGACGAGGTCGGCGCTCTGCGTGTTGTAGTCGATCTGGCAGGCCAGCAGGGCCAGCGCCGCCCGGCTCATCGCGCCGCTGTCGAGCACCGCCGTGAATTCGGCCAGCGTCGCCGGCGCCGGCGCCGTCCCGATCACATTGCGGTAGACGTGCTGGACGAAGGCTTCGTTGGACGACCCGCCGGCGAACTGCGGCACCACCGACAGCGCCACGCCGATCACCGCCTCGTAGCTCATGCCGCCGTCGAACAGCCCCAGCGCGATGCCGGCGTAGGTCTCGTTCTGCAGGTACTGCGGACCGATCAAGGCGCGCAGGATCTGCGCGGCCGAGCCGGCGGCGCCGTCGAGGTCCAGCGCCACGTGCAGGTCCGAGAAGCGCAGCCGCTCGACGTCGGTCACCAGGTCGACGCCGTCGCGGGCCGACTTCTTGTCCTTGACGGTCCACTGGCCCGGCTGCGACGTCAGCGTGTATTCCGAGCGCTTGCCGGTGAAGCTGGCCACATCCAGCCCGGCGCCGCCGTCGATGACGTCGTTGTCGCCGCCCCCGGTAATGCGATCGTTGCCGGCGCCGCCGCTGTAGCCCTGCCCGGTCGCGCCCGCGGCGAGCGTGTCGTCGCCGGCTGTGCCTTCGATCGTGCCGCTGACCGCGGCGACGGTCAGCCGCGCGGTGTAGGTCGCGCTGCCACCCATGCCGTCGCTGATCACGTAGGTGAAGCTGTCGCTGCCCGCGTAGCCCGCGGCCGGCCGGTAGCTGAAGCTGCCCTGCTCGCCGACGACCACCTCGCCATGCGCCGCGTCGGCGCCGAGGCTGTAGCTCAGTACATCACCATCGATGTCGGTCGCCGCCGGCAGCTGCGACTGCTTCAGCACCTGCGCGATCGCCAGGAAGTCGCTGTTGCGGCCGACCGGCCCGGCGTCGTTGACCGGCAGCACGTCGACATAGGCGAGGTACAGGTTGCTGCTGCCGGCGGCGACGATCTCGTAGGCCACGCTGTCGACGCCGTGGAAGTCGGCCTGCGGCGTGTAGCGCAGCTGGCCGTCCGCGCTGATCGACGCGCTGCCATGGGCCGCCGCGCCGGCGATGCGGTAGCTGACGGCCGTCCGCGCGACATCGCTCGGGTCGGGCAGCGCCGCGGTCAGGCCGCCGTCCTCGTCCACCGCCAGGCTGGCATCGGCCCCGAGTGCGCTGGCGGACAGCGCGATCGTGCGATCGGCAAACTCCAGCCGCTCGATGCCGACCAGCGTGTCGAAGCCGCCGTCGCCGAGGCGGTCGCGCACGAAGGTCTTGCCGAAGCCGGTGGAGACCTCGTAGTCGGCGCGCCGGCCCGCGAAGACGGCCGTGTCGGTGCCGGCGCCGCCGTCGATCCAGTCGTTGCCGAGGTGGCCGGTCAGCCGGTTGTCCAGCGCATTGCCGCTCAGCACGTCGTCGAAGCGCGACCCGACCGCGTGCTCGATCTGCGTGCCGATCGCCAGCCCGAGGTTCTCGACCGCGTTGGTGCCCGCCGCGGTGACGCCGACGCTGCTGAGGTGCGCCGCCGCGAGATCGATGCTCACGCCGGCGGCGAGCTCGGACGCATCGATGGTGTCGATGCCGCCGTCGTCGACGAGCGTGGTCTGCGCGCCCGAAGCCGCCGCTCCGAGCCGGTAGACGTCGTCGCCCGCGTGCACCGCGCGGCTGCCGTAGAGATAACGCAGCGCCTGCACGTCCAGCAGGCCCCAGTCGGCGCGGAACAGGCCGTCGGCGGAAGAGGTCTGCGACATCACCGACAGCGCGGTGCGGTCGTCCTGCGCACGCAGGTTCGCCGCGTACTGCTCGCCGCTTTCCGTCGCCCGCGGGTGGCGCAGGCCGAGCGCATGGCCGATCTCGTGCAGCAGCGCGGCATACCCTTCGGTGCCCGGCGCCAGCGCCAGCATCGATTCGACATCCATCCAGATGTCGCCGGCCTGTTCGCCGGCGCCGGCCTGGTTCGGCTGCCACGACACGCCGCGCGTCGCGGCCTGCTGGCTGACGCCGAAGCGCATCTGCCCGGGCGTGCCGCCGGCCTCGTTCACTTCGACGAAACGCAGGCCGGTGAAGGCCTCGACGCTCGCCAGCAAGGTGCGCACGGCCTGCTGCTCGGCGGCCGTGAAGGCGCGAAAGCCCGCGGCGCCGGGCCCCGACGCCGGCGCCTGCATCACGAAGCTGTAGCTCAGCGTGGCGCTGCTGCCCAGGGCCTGGCCGGCGTTCCAGCGCAGGTCACCGCCGCTGGCGACGGCCTGCTGGGCCATCTGTGCCGGTTCGATCGCATCGGCGATCAGGAACGGTTCCCAGCGGTGGTTGCCGTTGGCGTCGAGGCCGGTGAAGACCATCAGGTACTCGACGTTGGTGACGACCGCACCCTGGCCACGACCGCTGCGCGGCCCGATCGTCGCGCTCAGACCGTCGACCGAGACCTCGAGGCGCAGGTCGCTCAGCGTCGCCGGCAGCCACGGCTGGCCCGGCACGCTCTCGTACCAGAGGCCGTCGAGCGTATCGATGCCGGCGCCGCCATCGATGGTGTCCACCCCACCGTTGCTCCAGAAGCGGTTGTCGGCGGCATTGCCGATCATCGTGTCGTTGTGGTTCGAGCCGGCGACGTTGTTGATGTTGACCAGCGTGTCGCGGCCGCCCCAGCCGTCCTCGACGATGCCGGTGTTCAGGTCGGCCCTGATCGCGGCCGGCGAGGTCCAGTACGCGGCATTGGGCTGGTTCCACCACTCTGTCGGGTGCACCAGGCGCTCGATGCGATCGTCGCCCGGCCCGCCGAGCGCGCTGCCGTTGTAGAGCCCGAAGCTGTCGTTGCCCGCTTCGCCGTGGAGGTTGTTCCAGTTCGCTGTGGCCGTCGGGTCCTGGACGTAGGTGTCGTTGCCGGCGGTGAGCTTGATGTCGGCCATGGACTGCCCTCAGGCCCGCAGCAGCGGGATCGTCTTCTGGTTGAAGTTCGCGAGGTGCGGGAACACCTCGTGCAGCAGGTTGTCGGGCAGGCCGAGCCAGCGCATCACCGTCGCGCCGACCTGGTCGGTCGACGTCGTCGGCACATGGCGGCCGTTCTTGCCGAGGTCGCTGTCGTCGGGACCGCCGAGCACGGCGCTCGGGAACTGGCCGTGCACCGTGCCGCCCTGCACCGGCCCGCCGAGCGCAAACCAGTGGTTGCCCCAGGCGTGTTCGCTGCCGCCGCCGGAGCCCGGACGCACCGTGCGCCCGAAGTCCGTCATCATCAGCGTCAGCACCTCGTCGTTCATGCCGTTCGTGCGCATGGTCTGGTCGAACGCGGCGACCGCCTTGGCGACGTCCTTCAGCAGCGTGTCCTGCGTGTTCTCGCCGTTGCCGCGCTGGTTCGCATGGGTGTCGAAGCCGCCGTAGTTGGTGAGGAAGACCTGGCGGCGCAGCCCCTGTTCCTTCAGCCTCGGCAGCGCGGTGGCGATGGTGCGCAACTGCTCGGCGAAGTAGTTGCTGCCGAAGTCCGCCGCCGGCAGCGGCGCATTGACCATCGCACGCGTGAAGCGCGCGGCATCGTCCACCGCCGCGCCGAAGGTGCGCGCGTACTCGGCTTCGTAGGCATTGGCGAACTGCCAGCGCGCCATGCGGTTGATCGACTGCGTGCCCATGGTGCCGGGCTGCGCGAGGTCCGAGAAGCCCCAGTAGCGCGAACCGTTGCGGTCGAGGTAGGCGACGCCGGAGTTGCGGCCGAGCAGCAGCGTGCGGTCGGTCGACATCGTGACCGCCGCCACCGGGTTGCGCAGCACGGACGGCAGCAGCTCGAGCCCGCGGCCTGCCCAGCCGCTCATGTCGTCCTCGACCAGCCAGCCCTGCTGGATCGCGACCTGGTCGGAATGCGACAGCAGGAATGGCGGCACGTCGACCGCGCCGTCGATCACCTGCTGCGCCGTCGCCGGCTCCATCAGCGGCCCGACGTTGGCGATCCAGCCCAGCCGGCCGTCGTTGTACAGCGTGGCCAGCGGCGCCAGCGACGGGTGCACGCCGAAGGTGTGCCCGGCGGCCTGCCCCTTCAGCGTGACGAGGCTGTTCTTCAGCAGCGCCAAATTGGCGCGCGCGTTCTGGTAGCTGGTGTAGGCGCCGTCGGTGGGCACCAGGCAGTTGTGGCCATCGTTGCCGCCGTGCAGGAAGACGATGACCAGCGCCCGGTAGTCGGAACCGGCCGCGGCGCCGGGCAGGCTGGTCGAGCCCAGCAGGCTGGCGGCGCCGGCCAGGCCGAACGCGCCGAGGAAGTCGCGTCGCTGCATCACTTGATGACTCCAAAGTACGGCGTGTTGGTGGCGTAGCCGAGCAGCCACAGAGCGCCGTCGTCCGGGTTGCGGGCGTCCCAGGGCGCGTCCTTCATCAGCTGCTCGAGGTTGCTGCGCAGCGTCGGCGGCATCGCGCCACGGAAGTAGCGCTCGCTCAGGTGGTCGGCGAAGACACGCGGCGAGGTCGCGAAGGCCTTGACCAGCGGCTCGATGTCGCAGCCAGCGTCGGTCAAGACCGTGCGGTCGTTGGTCCGCGTCACGTCGTTCCAGCGCACCCAGTTCCAGTGGCCCATGCGCTGCGTGAGCTCGTCGGCGTTCAGCAGCTTCTGTTCCGGCGCCAGCAGGTTGCTGCCGGGTGCCCGGTCGGTCGGCGCGTAGAAGCTGAACACGCTCTCGGCGTTGTACGGGTTCTGCAGCGCGGGCCGGATGACGCCCCAGCGGTTCTCGAACGGCCGCTTGCAGCCGAGCATGCGCATCACCGCGGTGCGGTGCAATACCGGCTCGCGCAGCTTGCCGTCGTCGGTGCGCGCCACGGCCGGGTTGTCACCGGCGCGGGCCTCGGCATCCAGCAGCACGGCCTTGACCACCGCCTTCAGGTCGCCGGCCACCCCCTTGCCGTTGTCGCGAAAGACCGCCGCGATGCGGCCGACGTACGCCGGCGTCGGGTTGCTCTTGACCAGGTGCTGGATCAGGCGCGTCGCGACGAAGGGCGCGATGTTCTGGTGCGACATCAGCAGCGCGATCGCGTCGCGCAGGTCGTCGGGTGCGGGCCGCCCGGCGGCGAAGGTCTTGCCGAGCACGGTCTTCTGGCCCGCATCGCGCTCCGGCGGCCAGGTCGACGGCACCATCGGCTTGGCCCAGTTGCCCCAGTTCTTGTTCGGCCGGTTCGGCGGGTCGGGGTCGTACTGCCAGCCGGTGAGCACACGCGCCATTTCCTCGACGTCGCGCTGCGTATAGGTCTCGATGAAGCGGCCCCGGCGGTCGCGCTGCGCGGTGCCGTCGGGGTTCAGCTTGTAGACGCCGAGCGAGAACAGCTGCATCAGCTCGCGCGCGAAGTTCTCGTTGGGCGCGCAGTGCGGGCACTCGGTGCTCTTGGGCCGGTTCTGGACGTTGTCCAGGTAGTTGCCCATCGCCGGGTGCACGCTGAGCTCGTACAGCAGCTGGTCGTAGCGGCCGAAGGCCTGCTGTTGCAGCAGGTTGGCCCAGCGCAGCAGGCCGGCAGCCTCGGCCTTGCGGTTCGAGACGACGAGGAACTGCGACAGCGACCAGGAGACCCGCGTACGCAGCTGGTCCGGCACGACCAGCATCACGCGCAGCAGTTCGCGCTCGCGATAGACGTGGACCGACTGCGGCGTCGGGTCGGACCAGTCTTCCGCCGGCTTCACGTCGATCAGCGTCGGCGCCATCGCCTGCTGCTCGTCGATCCACTTCTCGAAGCCCTTGCTGCGCAGCTCGTCGATCAACGCCGGCGTCGGCCCGAACGTGGCCTGCTCGGCGAAGCGCGACGCGGCATAGAAGCTGACCTTGGCGGCAGCCCCGCCGGTGGACACCTGCCCTCGGGAGGCCTCGGGGCTGGCGCTGGCCGGCGTCTCGCTGCCACCGCCGCAGGCAGCCAGCAGCGCGGCCAGGCTGAAGACCGCTGCGGCGGCGTGTCGCGCAGGTGTTCGCATGGGGTTCCTCTCGCGGATCTGATTCGTCTGAAGGCCGATCTGTCGCCGGCCGTGCGCGGCAGGATGCCACCGCGGCCGGCCCGTTGCCTCGTCAATATGGGTGATCCGGCTAGAAGCGCCGGGCCACGCCGACCTGGACGAAGCGCGCGCGCAGCGGCGCGAGCCCCGGCGAGCCGTCGCCGTCCAGGCGCCACCCGCCGCGCTGCGCATAGTGGTCGAGCCGCAGGTCGGCCGTCCAGCCCCCGGTCAGGCGGAGCGCGAGCTTCAGACCCGCGGTCAGCGCGCCGAAGCCGGCCAGCCGCGCGTCGGGCGACAGGGTGGCCGGTGCATGCTCGAGGTAGCCCGGGGGCAGCGGCGCGCCGGCATAGGAGTAGACGGGGTCGTAGTAGAACCACGCAGCACGCTGGGTGTAAACGCGCAGCGACGGCGTCAGCGCCCAGCGCGGCGACAGCGCCTGGACCCACTCGGCGCTGACGGTGTGCGAGCGGATGCCGAACGAGTCGCCATACCAGCGCCAGCTGGTGCGCAGCGTGGCGCCGAGCCCTTCGAGGTGGTGGTTCCAGCGCAGCAGCACGATGCGCTGGCGCCGCTCGTCCGGGCGCCGGTCGATGCGCTTGTACGGGTCCGAGTAGTGGCCCTGCCCGTCGGCCAGCGTCAGGTCCAGCTGCACGACGTCCACCGCCGACAGCACCTGCGTGAGGCCGGCGCTCAGCTCGACGGTGCGCCGCCGGGCGTGCAGCGACGCATCGTCCATCGAGCCGATGCGGTCGCGGGTGAAGCCGAGGCCGGCATGCCACTGCCGGTTGTTGTCCTCGCTCGACCAGCTGCCTTCGAGCGACAGCGCCCGTGAACGGAAGTCGTGCTCGTCGGAGCCCGCGGCGCCGATGCGCCAGCTCGACCGTTCGCCGTGCTGCGTGAGCTTCACATCGCCGGCCTGCCGGCGATCGCTCATCACCGACGCGCCGGACACCGCGCTGTGGTAGCGCGGGCTGGCGCCGGACACGCTGTCCTGCGTGGCCGTGGCCGCCAGCGACCAGCGCTCGCCGACCGGGGCCTCGATGCGTAGCGAGGGCGCTTCGACGCGCACGCGCTTGAGCCCAGGCTGCCAGTCCTGGTAGCCGAGCCACTTGAACGCGACCTGCGTCTCGGTCGGCATGTCCGCGGCCTGCACGCTGCAACCCGGCAGCGCCAGCGCGGCGGCGAGCAGCCCGCCCCCGAGGCGCGCCGCGGGCGCAGCATCGCCCTCAGTTGCAGCCACAGCCGCCGCCGCCGACACCCTGCCCGCCGGCGCTGTTTTCCTTGCTGCCATGGACGTGCAGGTTGTTGCGCTGCTCCAGCGCATCGGCATCCATCGCCATCTCGGGGCGCGCGAGGTGCTGCTTCTGCCAGGCCTGCGGCAGACGGGCGGTGCAGCCGCCGGCCAGCAGCAGCCATGCCAGGCAGGCCAGCAGTGCGCGCGGCCGCGCCACAGGACAGCCTTGCACGGCGTGCCCCGGCATGAGTGCTTCAAGACGGCCGGATGGGCTCATGCAAGCGCCGCTGCGATGCGCCGCTCCAGGTCGGCACGATCGGCCGGGCGGAAGCCGCGGTGCGCGTGCAGCACGCGCCGGTCCGGTCCGACGAGGAAGGAGCTGGGCATCGCCTTGACGCCGAAGGCCGCCGCGCTGGCGCCGCCCGGATCGAAGGCGATCGCGAAGCGCGGCGGCAGGCGGTCGAGGAAGTCCTGCGCATCCTCGCGGCGCGCATCGAGGTTGATCGCGACGATCGCCAGGCCCGCGGCGCGGTGGCGCTCGTGCAGCTCGTTCATCCATGGGAAGGACTGCCGGCACGGGCCGCACCAGGAGGCCCAGAAGTCGAGGTACAGCACCTTCCAGCGCGGTGCGACGCCGTCGTCCGGCGGCAGGATCGGCTCGCCGGCCGCGGTGCGCAACGGCAGCGCCGGCGCGCGCGGCTCGGCGGCGAGGGCGCCACCCGTGCTGGCGATGGCGGCCAGCGCGAGCGCGGTGCGCAGGCCGTGTCGGCGGGCGGGCGAGCAGCTCATCGCGCGCATTCTGACCGCTGGCCGCGCAGCAGCGCCCAGGCCAGCGCCAGGCCGAGCAGCACGATGCCGCCGGCCGCGCCGCCACCGCCCTGGTTGCGCGGCGCGCCGTCGTCGACCACCGCCAGCGCGATGCGGCGCGGCGCGGCCGGGGCCTCGGCATCGACCACCAGCTCGCCGCCGAAACGGGCGTCGGCACCGCCGGTCCAGGCGATGTCGACCGCGCAGCCCTGGCCGGGCAGCAGCACGACGTCGGTCATGGCGCAGCCTTGCTCGTCGTCGGCGGGCAGGCGCATGAAGCCGCTGCCGAGCACCCCGATCGTCGGCAGGCGCAACAGGGCCGCACCGCGGTTCTCGAGCCAGACACGCTGCCGCGCGCCACCCGCGCCCGCTGGCGCGGCGAACACGAGGGACGCCGGATGGGCGGCCAGCCGCGGCTGCGCGGGCGCCAACGGCGCCGCGGCCGCGTCGACGCCGGGCCAGGGCTCGTCGATCGTCACCAGCGCTTCGGCGGCGCCGGCGCGCACCACCAGCGTCGCGCGGGCGGCGTCCGCGCCGATGCGCTGCAGCTCGACGATGCACCGGCCCTGCGCCGGCAGCGTCACGCCCGGCTGGCAGGTGCCGCCCATGTGCAGCGCGGCGGCCCGGCTGCCGACCAGGCGCAGCGAATCGAGCGTCAGCGCGGCCGCGCCGCGGTTGGCGAGCATGACCTGCGCCGCACGCTCGCCGAGCGGCACGGCCACGGCATCCAGCCACAGGGCCGACGCCTCCGGCGCGGCCTCCGCCGGCGCGACGCCGGCATCCAGCACCACCCGCAACGGCGCGTCGCGGCCGGCCATGTCGATGCGCAGCTCGCCGATGCTGCCGGCGCCACGCAGCGCCGGCGCGATCACCTGCAGCGCGCATGCGGCGCCGGCGGCGAGCACTGCGCCGCAGGCATCGTCCCGCACCCCGAAGCCGCCCTGCGAGATCGTCCTGGCGCCCAAGGTGAGCGGCCCGCTGCCGGCGTTGTGCAGCCGCAGCGGCAGCGTGGTGTCGGCGGCGCCGAAGCGCAGCACCGGCGCCGACAGCCGCGGCCGCGGCGCCGGGCCGGGCAGCGCGTCACCGCGCAGCGCGGCGATCGACCCTTCCCCGGCGCCGTCGTGCGCGATGGCCAGGCTGGCGCTGCGCGCGCCGGCCGCCGACGGCTCGAAGCGCAGCTGCAGCACGCAGGCCTGGCCGCCGTCGAGACGACGGCCGGCTTCGCAAGTGCCGCCGTCGATCACGAAGTCGGGCGCATCGAGGAACACATCCCCCAGTTTCGCCGGTTGCGCCGACCGGTTGGCCAGCTGCAGCACCTGGGCGCCGCTGGCGCCGCCGACCGCGATGCGGCCGAAGTCCAGCGCCGACGCGCTCAGCGCGACGACTGCCGGCGGCTGCTCGCGGGCCACCCCGCGCAGCGGCACGCGCACGGGCGTCGGCGTGCCGTCGTGCGTGACCAGCAGGCTGCCGTCGCGTGCCCCCGGTGCACCCGGTGCGAAGGCGATGTCGACCTCGCAGCTGCCGAAGGGCGGCAGGCTCGCCGGGCAGGCCGGCGACAGCACCACGTAGTCGCCCTGGACCTGCACCTGCAGCGCGTTCAGGCCGAGCTTCGAGCTGGCGCTGACCGTCACGCGTTGCGAGGCGCTGCGTGCGCCGAGCGCGGTCGACGGGAAGTCCAGCCGCACCGGCGCGTTGCCGAGGAAGGCGGCGATGTCGGCCAGGTCGGCGGCACTGTAGTAGCGGTTGAACACGCCCATGCCGCCGGTGTTCAGGGTCACCGCGCGCTGGATCAGGGCCACCGCATTGCGGCCCGACCAGATGTTGCCGAAGTTGTTGGCGACCGGGTTGTCGCTGTGGCAGTCGGCGCAGGCCAGCTCGCCGGCCGCCGGCGCGATCATGAACAGGCGCTGGCCACGTTCCGGGTCGGCGGCCTGCGCTGCCGCAGCCGCCCACATCGCGACGGGTGCGAGCAGCGCGGCAGCCAGCCGCCTGCTCATGCCGGCCGGTACTCCGGCACGACCGCGCGCAAGGTCGCGCGCACCGCGGCATCGTCCAGCCGCTCGCGCACACTCAGGCCCTGCACCCAGGCGAGCACCGCGCTGGCATCGTCGTCGTGCAGCTGCGCCACGCGCAGGCGCGGCACCGGGGTCGGCAGCGTGGTGTCGGCGTCGGCGAGCAGCTCCTCGTAGAGCTTCTCTCCCGGGCGCAGGCCGGAGTAGACGATCGGGATCTCGTCGACGGCATGGCCGGACAAGCGGATCATGTCGCGCGCCAGGTCGACGATCTTCACCGGCTCGCCCATGTCGAGCACCAGCACCTGGCCGCTCTCGCCGATCGCCGCGGCCTGCAGCACCAGGCGCGCCGCCTCGGGGATGGTCATGAAGTAGCGAATGATGTCCGGGTGGGTCACCGTCACCGGGCCGCCCATCGCGATCTGTTCCTTGAACTTCGGGATCACGCTGCCGCTGGAGCCCAGCACGTTGCCGAAGCGCACGGCGATGAAGCGCGTGGTGTGGGGATGTGGGCCCGCCTGCTTGGCCAGCGCCGACACCACGCGCTCGGCGGCGCGCTTGCTGGCGCCCATCACGTTCGTGGGGTTGACCGCCTTGTCGGTGGAGATCAGCACGAAGCGCTCGGCGCCGCACTCGGCGGCCGCTCTGGCGGCGTGATAGGTGCCCAGGGTGTTGTTGGCCAGCGCGGCGAAGGCGTTGTGCTCCTCCATCAGCGGCACGTGCTTGTAGGCCGCCGCATGGAAGATCACCTGCGGCCGCCACTGCAGGAACACCGCGCGCAGCGCGTCGAAGTCCTTGACGTCGGCCACCAGCCGCACCAGCGGCAGCTGCGGGAACTGCGCCGACAGCGCCTGCTCGATCGTGTAGAGGTTGAACTCGCCCTGCTCGACCAGCACCAGCTTCGCCGGCCCGTACATCGCCAGCTGCCGGCAGAGCTCGCTGCCGATCGAGCCGCCGGCGCCGGTGACCAGCACCGTCTTGCCCGACAGCACCTCGGCGATGCCGGCTTCGTCCAGCTGCACCGGCTCGCGGCCGAGCAGGTCCTCGGGCTCGATGTCGCGCACGCGCTCGATGCCGGCGCGGCCGGTGTGCAGCTCGGCAGCCGACGGCACGGTCAGCACCGGCAACCCGGCCGGGGCGGCGAGCTCGAACGCGCGCCGCCGCTGGGCGCCCCGGGCAGCCGGCATCGCGACGATGATGTGCGTGGCCGCACCGCGCACCGCCTTGTCCTGCACCGCCTCGAGCGGCCCCAGCACGGGCACGCCGGCGATGCGGGCGCCCTGCTTGCTCGGATCGTCGTCGAGCAGGCCCAGCACCAGCCAGCCCTGGTGCTGGATGCCGGCGATCAGGCGCTTGGCCGCTTCGCCCGCACCCATCACGATCGCGCGCTTGACCTCGGCATCGCTGCCGGTGAGGCGCGAGCGCGCATGCTCGTACAGCATGCGGTAGGCCAGCCGCGCCAGCGCCAGCCCCATCAGCGTGACCACCGGATGCAGTGCCAGCACCGCGCGCGGCACCGCGGTTAGCTGCAGCATCAGCACCACCACCGCGGAGCCGAGCCCGGCGATCGCGCAGGCCAGCGCCAGGCGCTGGATGTCGCCGAAGCCGGCGAAGCGCCACATGCCCTGCGGCACGCGCAGCGCGGCGAACGCGGCGAGGTAGGCGCCCACGATGCCGGCGAGCACCCAGCCGTCGTAACCCGGCCGCGCGCTGATCCAGCGTTCGAAGCCGAGGCGGAACAGGTAGGTCACGTTCCACGCCAGCACGACGACCAGCGCGTCGATGAGCATCGACAGCGGCACGCGCCGCGGCCGCAGCGTGGCCAGCGCGCGGTCGAGCTTCAGCCAGAACGACAGGTCGGATTCCTGCTCGTCGCGGTCGTCGTTCGGATCGACGGGATCGGCCGGTCGGGTCATCGGGAGATCAGCAGGCGAACGGTGCGCAGCAGCACGGCCAGGTCGGAGGCCAGCGTCGCGCGCGCAGCATACGCGGCCTGGCGCTTCAGCTTGTTCGGCAGGATGACCTCGACGTACTCGCGCTCCGGGTCGTCCGCGGCGGCCAGCAGCGCGGCTTCGTCCAGGTGCTCCAGCGACGCGGGATCGGTGATGCCGGGCCGCACCGCGAGCACCTGCGCGCGCAGCGGCTCCGGATAGTGCGCAACGTAGCGCGGCACCTCGGGCCGCGGGCCGACGAGGCTCATGTCGCCCTTCAGCACGTCGATCAGCTGCGGCAGCTCGTCGAGGCGGTAGTGGCGCAGCAGGTGACCGAGGCGCGTGATGCGCTCGTCGCGGCCGACCGTCACCGCCGGCCCGCGTTCCGGCGCGTCGGCCACCATCGTGCGGAACTTGTGGATGCGGAACGGCCGGCCGTGGCGGCCGATGCGCTCCTGGCGGAAGAACACCGGGCCGCCGGAGTCGACGCGGATCGCCAGCGCCACCAGCAGCAGCAGCGGCGACAGCAGCAGCAGCGCGACGAGAGACACGATCAGGTCGAACAGGCGCTTGGCCACGGCAGTTCGTCGCGCTCCGGCTCAGGCGCCGAGCACGGCGCGTACGCCGGCGATGACGCGCTCGACGTCGGCGTCACTCATGCGCGAGTAGATCGGCAGGCTGGCCATGCGCTCGTACGCGCGCTGGCTGTGGGGAAAGTCTTCCGCCTTCAGCGCGTAGCGGTCGCGCCAGTAGGGTTGCTGGTGCAGCGGGATGTAGTGCACGCTGCAGCCGATGCCGAGCTCGAACAGCTTCTCGATGAAGCGCTCGCGCGAGAGGCCGGCGTCGTCGGCCAGCTGCACCGGATACAGGTGCCAGGCATGGCGCTCGCCGGCCGGTGCCATCGGCGCCGGCGTCAACGGCAGCGCCGCGAAGGCCTCGGCATAACGCTCGGCAATCGCCGCCCGGCGCTGCTGGAAGCGCTCGGCCTTCTTCAGCTGGTGGATGCCCAGCGCCGCGGCGATGTCGGTCAGGTTGTACTTGAAGCCCGGCGCGATGACCTCGTAGTACCAGCTCGGCACCGTGGCGGTGAAGCGGTCGAACGCATCGCGGCTCATGCCGTGCAGGCGCATCACCTTGGCGCGCTGCGCCAGCGCGGCATCGCGCGTCACCAGCATGCCGCCCTCGCCGGTGGTGATGGTCTTGTTGGCATAGAAGCTGAAGACCGTGGCGTCGCTGTCCAGCGTGCCGACCAGGCGGCCGGCGCTGGTGGTCGGCAGCGCATGGGCGGCGTCCTCGACCACCTTCAGGCCATGCCGCCGCGCGATCGCCAGCAGCGCCGGCATGTCGGCCGCCAGGCCGCCGTAGTGCACCGGGATGATCGCCTTGGTCGCCGGCGTGATCGCGCGCTCCACCAAGGCCGGGTCGATGTTCAGCGTCGCCGGATCGATGTCGACCAGCTTCACGTCGGCGCCGAGGTAGCGCACGACTTCCGCCGTGGCGGTGAAGGTGTGCGTCGTCGTGATCACTTCGTCGCCGGGGCCGATGCCCAGCGCCTCGAGCGCGAGGTGCAGACCGGCCGTCGCGGAGTTGACCGCGATGCAGTGCAGGGACGGCTCGCCGAGGAAGGCCGCGAAGTCGGCTTCGAAGCGCCTGGCCTTCGGCCCGGTCGTGACCCAGCCGGTCTTCAGTGTGTCGACGACCTCGGCGATCTCCTCGTCGCCGATCTCGGGCGCGGCAAACGGCAGGAAGGGCAGGAGCGGGGCGGCAGCGGTCATGGAGCGGGTTTCTGAAGCCAAGCCAGCACGTGCGTGCGCAGCGGCGGCAGGGTGTTGAAGATCGGGTACAGGGCCGGGTGCACGCGGCACAGCAGGCGCGCCAGCGGCGGTGCCAGCGTGATGCGCTGGTGCCACAGCGTCGCACGCGGGAACAGCGCACGGATGCGCTTCAACGGCACGCCCCGCACATCCCGGTTGCGCGGATTGTCGACGGTGAAGTCGTACCACAGCACACCGCCGCCGGGCGCGACCCAGGTCCACATGCGCTCGGCCAGGCGCTGCTGGAAACCGTCGTCGAGCAGCGACGAGAAGACGGTGGACTGCAGGACCAGGTCGCGGCTCGACGGTTCGATGTCCAGCGTGCTGGCATCGCCCTGCCACAGCGGCACCGCGGCCGGCAGCACGCGCCTGGCCATCGCGAAGCGTTCGGGCAGCAGTTCGATGCCGGCCAGGTGCTCGGGCAGGAAGCCCAGGCGCAGCAGCTCCAGCAGATTGCCCCCCGCGCCGCAGCCGACCTCGATCGCCCGGCGCCGCGGCAGGTCGTGCCAGCCGAGCCGCGCGAAGAGCTTCAGCATGGCGCGCTGGCGCTCCTGCACCGTCTGCCAGACGTCGGGCTGCAGCAGGCTATAGCGGTCGGGCGCGCCGCGGCGCGCGTAGCGCTCGGCGACCGCGCGCGACTCGTCCTCGTGCGGCATCGTCATCGCGCGACTGCCTGCAGGAAGCGCTCGGCCAGCACCGGGTAGGTGTGGTGCGCCATCACGAATGCGCGACCGCGTTCGCCCATCGCGCGGCGCTCGACGGGCGGCACGGCCGCCAGGCGCTTCAGGCCGTCGGCCACCGCCTGCGCCGACTGCGGCGCGACCGTGAGGCCGCAGCCGCTCTCGGCGACCGGATCGTTGCCCGCCTCGACCGAATGCAGCACGGCGCATCCGGCCATCATGTAGTCCATCAGCTTGTTCGGCGCGATGCCGAAGCGGTAGATCGGCACGCGTTGCCAGCCGATGTAGGCGATGTCGATCAGCGCCAGGAAGCCGGGAATCTGCGCCTTCGGGATCGGCGGCAGCCACTGCACGTTGGCGATGCCTTCGTCGGCGATGCGCTGCGCGAGGCGCTCGCGCTCGAGGCCGTCGCCGACCATCACGATGGCGATCGGCTCGCCCTTCAACAGCTTCGCGGCGTCGAGCAGCACGTCCAGCGCGTTCGGCAGCCCCATCGAGCCGGCATAACCCACCACGGTGCGGCCGGCCGCGCGCTGCAACGCGATCGCCGCGGCGACGTCCTCGCGCAGCGGCGGCGGCGTGCCCTGCCACTCGTCGAGCGTGATGCCGTTCGGCACGATCGCCAGGCGCTTCAGGTCCAGTCCTCGCGAGGCCATGTAGTCGTGCACCACCGGCAGCATCGAAACGACGCGGTCGGCACTCCGGTAGGCGCTTGACTCCGCGGCATGGCACAGCCGGATGAACGGATGGCCCGGCGACATCCCCGACAGCTCGATCGGCGACAGCGGCCACAGGTCGTGCACCTCGAACACCAGCACCGCACCGGCCAGCCGCGCGATGCGGCGCGCGACCCAGATGTCCATCGGGTAGGTGCTCGAGGCGATCACCACGTCGGGCCGGAACCCGTCGACGATCGCGCGGGCGTCGCGCCACAGCGGCCACAGGAAGCGGGCGATGTTCCAGGCCCGGCCGAGGCCGTTGCCCTGGTACGCCGGCGTGCGCAGCCAGCGGTAGTGGATGCCGTCGAGCAGTTGGTCGCCCGGCGCCGGCTGGCGCGAGCGCACGTGGCTGTGCGATGCGGCGACGATCTGCACCGCATGCCCCTGTCGTACCCATTCGCGCGCGAGGTAGTACGGCCGGTACTCCATGCCCAGCGTCGGATGGCCGGCGTAGTGGTTGATGAGCAATAACCTCATCAGGCCACCGACCCGCGCGGGCGCCGCAGCCCATGGCCCGTGTGCAGCGCGTGCAGGCGCGCGACGAAGCGCTCGACCGCCGGCTCGAACATCGCCTGGCGCGCGACCCAGCCGTGGTTGTCGTGCGCGATGCGGTCGGCGCGCACGGCCATCGCGTGCAGCTCGGCCGCATCGGGCAGGCGGCCGTCGCCGAGGATCAGGCCGTTCTCGCCGTCGTTGACCAGTTCGCGGTTGGCCGGCAGGTCCGACAGGATCGGCACGCAGCCGTGGGCCAGCGCCTCCAGCACCGAGACCGACACCGAATCGGAGCGCGGCAGGCTGAAGTACCAGCGCGCCTGGGTGTACCACTGCGCCTGCGCGTCGGCCGAGAGGCGGCCGACGAAGCGCACGCGGTCGGCGATGGCCGAGTGCTTGACCCATTGCTCCAGCGCGGGGCGCAGCGAACCGTCGTTGGCCAGCACCAGCTCGGCATCGGGCCAGTCGCGCACGATCGCGCTGAAGGCGGCGAGCACGCGATCGGGCGCGTAGATCGGCTCGAGGCCGCGGTTGCCGAAGAACAGGCGCTCCTGCTTCATGCCGGGCGGCGGCGGCAGTGTCTCGAGGCCGAACGGAAAACTCATCACCTCGCGCGCGCCGAGCGCACGCATGCGCTCGGCCATGTGCAGCGAGTCGCTGGTGCACAGCGTGCACGCGCGCAGGACACGCCGGGTCAGCCAGCGCAGCACGACGCTTCGCTCGGGCGTCACCAGGATGTCCGAGCCCCAGGCCGAGCCGGCGATCTTTGCACGCAGGCCCCAGCCGCGCTTCGCGGCGACGGCCAGCGTGCCGTGGGAAGTCAGGTAGTGCGCATGCAGCCAGGCCGGATCGATCTCCTTCAGCCAGCGACCCAGCTTCGGCAGGCTGCGCAGCACCGCGGTATTGCCACCGGCGAAGTTCGGCCGCGTATTCAGCGCGAGGCGCCGTTCCGGCGGCAGCAGCTCGGCCAGCGCCGGCGCAAAGCCGCGCGACGACGCGGCATAGAGCTCCAGCCGCGGTTCGAGCGCACGCGCCCACTTGACGAGGTGCGGGCTTTCGCCGTCGCCGATGAGGACGAGCTTCACGGCTGACCCTCTCCGTCGGACGACTTGCGCACCGACCGCCGAGAGAGGCGACGCCACCAAGCGGCCGCCGCGGAACCGGCTCTGCCGGGCCGCTGGGGGCGCTCCCTTGAGGGGGAAGCGCCGAAGGCGCTCCGGGGGTGGGACATTTCGCCTGCCCAGGCTTCGTAGTGCGGCAGCAGCTCGGGATGGCGCTCGAGCCAGCGCCGGTCGGCCGCGCGGGTATCACCGACCACCTGCGCCGGGTTGCCGGCAATGACCGCGAATTCGGGGAACTCGCCGCGCACCACGCTGCCCGCGCGCACCACGCAGCCGCGGCCCAGCCGCGTGCCGGCCTCGATCAGGCTGTGCGGGCCGATGAAGCACCAGGCGCCGATGACCACCGGCGCCTGCACCCAGCCCGGCCGCTCGCCGGTCCATTCGACGAAACGCCGGCCGAGCAGGCGCTGCGCACGGTGCGAGCTGTGCGTGACGATGCTGGCATGGTGGGTGATCTGCACGCCCTCGCCGATCTCGATGCCGGCGCTGGCCTCGATGAAGTTGAACGGGCCGATGTAGACATGGTCGGCCAGCACCAGCCGGTCCTCGTGCTCGATGCAGGTCGACGGTGCGATGCGGGTGTTCGGCAGCGCCCGGCCCTGCGAGGTCTCGCCGAAGACCATGCGGTGCCACAACCAGCGCGCGAGGCGGCGGCGCAGGCGGTTGAAGACCGCGCGCATCATGCGCCCGCCTCCGGTGCCACCGGCGCCACCGGCCAGGTCGCGAGCTTGAAGAAGTACCAGCCGAAGTACGCGGCCGTGGCGATCGAAACCGCCCAGCCCGCGGCGGCCAGGCTGCCGAGCTGCAGCCCCAGCGCCAGCGCCGCGAGGAAGGCGCCCTGCCCGATCAGCGCCAGCTTCAGCGCCCAGGCCTGCGCGCCCCAGGCCATCGTGACCACCGCCAGCGGCGAGGCGACGAAGTGCACGCCGATGTACAGCGCCAGCGCGCGCGCCAGCTCGCCGGCCTCGCGCCAGCGTTCGCCGAAGGCCCACGCGAAGAGGTCGGGGCCGAAAATCCACAGCAGCAACACCAGCGGCGCGGCGATCGCCGCCAGCGCCAGCATCGCGCGGCGCACGGTGTGGCGCGCTTCGGCGGTGATGCCCCCCGCCGAAGCGAGCCGCGGGTACAGCGCTTGCGACAGCGCGCCGCCGACCAGCGTCGCCGGCGCCTTCAGGTAACGCAGCGCCAGGCCCCAGGCCCCCCCGGCGGCGGCGCCCAGTTGCGCGGTGATCAGCGCCATCGTCAGCGTGTCCTGCAGCGCGCCGAGAAAGGCATGCGGCGTATTCAGCAGCGGGAACTCGCGGTGGCGCCGCGCAGCGGCCTTCAGCTCGTCGGCCGAACCGGTCGACGCGCCGCGGCCGAGCGGCAGCCGCAGCAGCGCGAGTGCCGCCAGTGCGGCGGCGATCGGCGCCGCGATCAGGCCGTGCACGCCACCCTGCGCGACACCCGCGGCGACCTGCGCCGCCGCGCCGCCGCCATGCTGCAGCACGCGCGCGCCGGCCAGCGCCCGGAAGCGCTGCCCGCGCGTGGCCCACAGCGTCGCCAGCGACAGCGCGCCCAGCACCGCCACCGACAGCGGCAGCCACAGCGGCCAGCTCGCCGCACCCATCCAGGCCCACAGCGCGGCGCCGAGCGCGCACAGCACCGTCGCGCCGGCCAGCAGCACCAGCCCGAGGCGCCGCAGCGCATCGGCTTCGCGCGCATCGGCCGCCAGCGGCAGCGCGAACTCGTAGCGCGCGCAGGCCACCACCGCGATGTTGGCAGCGACCGCGGCGAACAGGTGGTAGATGCCGAACTCCTGCGGGCTGTACAGCCGTGCGAGCCACGGCCCCAGCAGCAGCGGCAGCGCCTGCGCGAGCGCGCCGCCGGTCAGCAGCGTCAGGGTCGCACGCAGCAGGCCGGCCGCAGCCATCGGGTGGTCAGGCGGTGGCAGAAGAGGTCAGCGCAGCCGCCAGCGCGTCGACGATGCGGTCCTGGTCGGCCTCGCTCAGGTCCGCGCTCATCGGCAGGCTCAGCACCCGCTGCGCCGCGCGCACGCTGTGCGGGCAGGATGCCGGGTCCTGGCCCGCGGCATAGGCCGGCTGGTGGTGCAGCGGCTTCGGGTAGTGCACGGCGGTCGGAATGCCGGCCGCCTGCAGCGCCTGCTGCACGCGCGGCCGCTCGTCGACCAGCACCGTGTACTGCGCCCACACGCAGTCGCGGTCCGCCCGCACCGCCAGGCGCTGCAGCGGCAGGCCGCGCTGATCGATGAGCCGCGCATAACGGTCGCCGAGCGCCAGCCGGCGCTGGATCTCCCACTCGAAGCGCTCGAGCTTGGCCAGCACGATTGCGCACTGCAGCGTGTCCATGCGCCCGCCGACCCCCAGCCGCGTGTGGTGGTAGCGGCCACTCTGGCCGTGCACGCGGATCTCGCGGCAGACCTGGGCCAGCCGGTCGTCGCTGGTGAACAGCGCGCCGCCGTCGCCGTAGCAGCCGAGCGGCTTGCTCGGGAAGAAGCTGGTCGCGCCGAAGGTCGACAGGTTGCAGCTCTTGCGGCCCTGGTAGCTGGCGCCGAAGCTCTGCGCGGCATCCTCGATCACGGCCAGGCCATGGGCGTCGGCGACGGCGTTGATCTCCGCCATGTCGGCCACCTGGCCGTACAGGCTGACCGGCATGATCGCCCGCGTGCGCGGCGTGATCGCCGCCTCGATCAGGCGCGCATCGATGTTGCAGGTGTCGGGCTCGATGTCGACGAAGACCGGCTTCGCGCCGGCCAGCACGATCATCTCGGCGGTGGCGGCGAAGGTGAACGGCGTCGTGATCACCTCGTCGCCGGGGCGGATGTCCAGCGCCATCAGCGCGATCAGCAGCGCCTCGGTGCCGCTGGCCACCGCGATGCAGTGCTTGGCGCCGGTGAGCCGGGCGAGCGCCGCCTCCATCTCGGCGACCTCGGGGCCCATGATGTACTGGCCGTGGTCGAGCACACGCTGGATGCGTGCGTCGATGCCGGCCTTCAGGGCCGCGTACTGCGATTTCAGGTCGATGAACTGCATGGCGTGAGGGTGTCGCCGTCGAGGCGGTAGCGTTCGCCGGTGGCGGGACAGGCGGCTTCGCCCGAGCCTCCGTTCGGCAGGGAAGCCGGCAGGTCGAGGCGTTCGCCGTGGCGGCTCATCCAGCCGATGCGCCTGGCCGGCACGCCGACCATCAGCGCGAAAGCCGGCACGTCGCGGCTGACCACCGCGCCGGCGCCGACGAAGGCGTGTTCGCCGATGGTGGTGCCGCAGACGATGGTGCAGTTGGCGCCCAGCGTCGCGCCGCGCCTGACCAGCGTGCGGCGGTATTCGTTCTTGCGCGGCACCGCCGAACGCGGGTTGAAGACGTTGGTGAACACCATGCTCGGGCCGCAGAACACGTCGTCCTCGAGCGTCACCGCGTCGTAGACCGAGACATTGTTCTGCACCTTGACGTTGTCGCCGATGGACACGTCGTTGCCGACGTAGACACCCTGTCCGAACGAGCAGTCGCGGCCGATGCGCGCGCCCGCGCTGATGTGCGTGAAGTGCCAGACCCGGCAGCCGTCGCCGAGCTGCGCGCCGTCGTCGACGATCGCGCTGGGATGCACGCTCACATTGGACGGCATCAATACTCCAGGGGAAGGTTGATGCGCTTGCCGTCGCGTGCCGAGCGGTACATCGCGATCAGCAGCTCCAGCGACTTCAGGCCCTCGCGGCCATCGGTCTCGGGCTCGGCCTCGCCGCGCAAGGTGGCGATCACGTTGTCGTAGTACAGCGGGTGACCGAAGCCGTAGACCGAGGTCGTCTGGTAGCTCGCGTCGTCCAGGTGCGCATCCATCTCGTGCGGTTCGGCGAACTCCCAGTGCTCGATCGAGTTCACCGCGACTCCGCCGATGCGCACTGTGCCGTGTTCGCCGAGCACGGTGATCGAGCCCTCGAAGTTCTTCGGGTGCGCGAGCATCGTCACGTTGACCGAGCCCATCGCGCCATTGCGCCACTTCAGCGCCGCGACGCCGGTGTCCTCGACCTCGATGTTGCGCGCCAGCGTGCCGGTGTAGGCCATCACGCTCTCGACCGGTCCGATCAGCCAGTCGAGCAGGTCGACGTAGTGGCTGGCCTGGTTCATGAACGCACCGCCGTCGAATTCCCAGGTGCCGCGCCACGCCGCGGAGTCGTAGTAGCTCTGCGGCCGCGACCAGAACACGTTGACCGTGACCATGTAGATGCGGCCGAAGCGCCCGAGCTTCAGCGCCTCGCGCAGCAGCTGCAGCGTGCGGTTGCGGCGGTTCTGCTTGACGACGAACAGGCGCACCCCCGCCTCGTCGCAGGCCTTGACCATCGCCAGGCCGTCGGCCCAGCGCGTGGCCATCGGCTTCTCGGTCATCACGTGGCGGCGCGCGGCGGCCGCGTCGATGGCCTGCTGCGGATGCAGACCGCTGGGCGTGGTCAGCACCACGCAGTCGGCATCGCTGCCGGCCAGCATCGCCGGGTAGCTCGCGAAGGGCTTCGCGCCGGTGCGTTCGGCCGCGGCAAAGAGCGCGCCGGGGTCGGTGTCGCAGACGGCGACCAGCTCGGCGCGCTCGGCATGGCGCTCGATCGCGGCCATGTGGTTGGCGGCGATGCGGCCGCAGCCGGCCAGCGCGAAGCGGACCTTGCGATCGGTGACGGGAAGCGGGGGCGAATGCATCTGCGGGCGGCGCGCGGCGAGCCGCGGATTATCCGCCAGCGGGCCGCGTCAACCGGACGCGCTGCCGGCGGGGTCGACGCCGGCGAAGACCTCGGCGAGCGGCACGCTGCAGTCGATGCTGACCGCGCGCATCGCCTCGTCGCCGCTCATGTCGACGAAGAGCCATTGGTTGTCGGCGGTGCGGCGGAAGGCCTCGACGCGGCGCGTCTCCGGGTCGACCAGCACGTACTCCTGCAACGACGCGACGCGGCGGTACAGCGCGAACTTCTGGCTGCGGTCGTAGGCCTGGGTGCTCGGGGAGAGCACCTCGATCACCAGGCTGGGCGCGCGGAAGATCTGGTCCGTGGCGAGGTCGGCCTTGTCGCAGGTGACGAAGACGTCGGGGTAGAGGATGGTGTCGTCGGCGATCTGCAGCTTCATCGAATCGGCGAACACCTGGCACGGCGAACCATCCAGGTGATTCATCAGCTGGCGCGCCAGGTTCAAGATGACCCGGCCATGACTGCGCCGCCCGCCCACCATCGCGAACACGTCGCCACGATGGAACTCGTGCTTCTCGGGCTGCGCGTTCTCCCAAGCCAGGAAGTCGGCCAGCGTCAGTTTCTGCAGCGCAACACCCATGACGGACACCTCCAGCGTCATTGTGAACGAAGCCGCCAACCGCCTGCCTACAATTCGCGGTTTCCCCAAGACGCCCCGAGCCGCAACGAGCCGCGCCATGACCACCCACGACGCCCTGCCCCCCGACGACGACAACAAGCTGATCGCCGAGCGTCGCGAGAAACTGGCCGCGATCCGCCAGCGCGGCGTCGCGTTCCCGAATCACTTCAAGCCGAAGCAGCACGCCGCGGACCTGCAGCAGAAGTACGGCGAGCTGGCGAACGAAGAGCTCGAGCCGCAGGGCATCCCGGTGGCCGTCGCAGGCCGCGTGATGCTCAAGCGCGTGATGGGCAAGGCCAGCTTCGCGACCCTGCAGGACGGCAGCTTCGGCAAGACGCACGGCCGCATCCAGCTCTTCGCCGCCAAGGACGCGCTCGGCGACGAGGCCTACGAGCAGTTCAAGCACCTCGACCTCGGCGACATCGTCGGCGCCGAGGGCACGCTGTTCAAGACGCGCACCGGCGAGCTGTCGGTCAAGCTGACGTCGATCCAGCTGCTGACGAAGAACCTGCGCCCGCTGCCGGACAAGTTCCACGGCATGGCGGACCAGGAGATGAAGTACCGCCAGCGCTACGCGGACCTGATCACCGACGAGACTTCACGCGCGCGCTTCGTCGCGCGCAGCAAGGCGGTCAGCTCGATCCGCAGCTTCATGGTCGAGCACGGCTTCCTCGAGGTCGAGACGCCGATGCTGCACCCGATCCCCGGCGGCGCGAACGCCAAGCCCTTCAAGACGCACCACAACGCGCTCGACCAGGAGATGTTCCTGCGCATCGCGCCGGAGCTGTACCTGAAGCGCCTGGTCGTCGGCGGCTTCGAGCGTGTGTTCGAGATCAACCGCAGCTTCCGCAACGAAGGCATCTCGGTCCGGCATAACCCGGAATTCACGATGATGGAGTTCTATGCGGCGTACTGGAACTACCACGACCTGATGGACTTCACCGAGGCGCTGCTGCGCCATGCCGCGCGCATGGCCACCGGCTCGGCGAGCGTCACCTACAACGGCAAGGCGGTCGAACTGGACAAGCCGTTCGCGCGGCTGTCGGTGCGCGAATCGCTGGTGGTGCACGCGGGGCTGACGGACGCCGAGTCGACCGATGCGCGCGTGCTGCACGACAAGCTCAAGTCGCTCGGCGAGGAGCCGCCGGCGCACTGGGGCCTGGCCGAGCTGCAGTTCGGCCTCTTCGAGGCGGTGGTCGAGGAAAAGCTCTGGCAGCCGACCTTCATCATCGACTATCCGGTCGAGGTGTCGCCGCTGGCGCGGGCATCGGACGCCAACCCGAAGGTCACCGAACGCTTCGAGCTCTTCATCACCGGCCGCGAGTACGCCAACGGTTTCTCCGAGCTCAACGACGCCGAGGACCAGGCCGCGCGCTTCCGCGCCCAGGTGGCGAACAAGGAAGCCGGCGACGAGGAGGCGATGTACTACGACGCCGACTTCATCCGCGCGCTCGAGTACGGCATGCCGCCCACCGGCGGTTGCGGCGTCGGCCTCGATCGCCTGGTGATGCTGCTGACCGACAGCCCGAGCATTCGCGACGTGATCCTCTTCCCGGCCCTGCGCCGCGAAGCCTGACGCCGGGCCGGCCGCGCGCGACATGGCCGCCCTGGCGCTGACCGACGTCGAGGCGGCGTGCTGGGCGGAGTTGTGGCGCGCGCTCGAAGAACCGGGGCACCCGTGGCGCCTGATGGCGCTGGCCACCGTCGACGGCGAGGCCGCGGACCTGCGACAGGTGGTGCTGCGCGAGTGCCGGCCGGCCGACCGGGTGCTGGTGTTCTTCACCGATGCGCGCTCGCCGAAGGTGCGGCAGCTGGCGCAGCATCCGCTCGGTACGTTGATGGTCTGGTCGCGCGCGCTGCAATGGCAGCTGCGCCTGCGCTGCCGCTTCGAGGTCCGCACCACCGGACCGGACGTCGCGGCGCGCTGGGAATCGCTGCTCGAGGCCCAGGCGACGGGCGACTACCGATCGCCGGCGCCGCCGGGCGAGGCCCTCGATGCGCCGGCGGCGCCGGGCATGGTGGGCCACTTCGCGCTGGTGAACGCCCACGTCGAGCGGCTCGACTGGCTGGAACTGCACGAGCATGGCGTGCACCGCCGCGCGGTGATCGACGCCCAGGGCGCGCGCTGGGTCGCGCCCTGAGCGGCAGGCTTTCAGCGGCGGCCGGCCAGCAGCGTCGGTGCGGCGCGGCCGTCGGTCCGCTGGGCCGCGGCCAGCGCGCCGCTATCCTCGCCGACCCCGGTGTTCAGCGCGCCGGCGTCGCGGGCAGCGAGCACCTCGGCCTTCACTTCGGCACGCGTCTTCACCGTGCGGATGTCCTGCGCCTTGTTCAACTGCGGCACGTTGGCCCAGGCCTTGATCGAACCGTCGGCCTTGGCGCGCGCGAGCTCGGCGATCACCTGGCCGCGCGACTTCAGCGACGCGGTGTGCGCCAGCGTGTCCAGCGTCGGGTCGTCGGCGAACGCGGTGCCGACGGCGGTGGCGGCGAGCGCGGCAATCATCAGCTTCTTCATACAGGCTCCATCAGGTTCGTGTCGATGGTTGGCACTGTAGAAATCGCGCGCCCGAAGAAAAACCGCCCCGGCGCGAATGCACCAATGCGGTTTTGCGAACAATGCGCCCGCTTGAAAGGCGCCCCGGGCGCCCTCAGCCCCGGTGTTCAGCGGTGTCAGCGGTGCTTGAACTGCGGCTTGCGCTTATTGAGGAAGGCGTCCATGCCTTCGCGCTGGTCCTCGGTGCCGAACAGCGACTGGAACAGGCGACGCTCGTAGCTGATGCCGTCGGACAGGCCCGACTCGAAGGCGCGGTTCACCGCTTCCTTGGCCATCATCACGCTCGGACCCCCGAGCGCGTTGATCACGTCGGCCACGGCGAAGGCCTCGTCGAGCAGCTTGTCGGCCGGGACCACGCGCGACACCAGCCCGGCGCGCTCGGCCTCGGCCGCGTCGATCATGCGCGAGGTCAGCACCATGTCCATCGCCTTGGCCTTGCCAACCGCGCGCGGCAGGCGCTGCGTGCCGCCGGCGCCGGGGATCACGCCGAGCTTGATCTCGGGCTGGCCGAACTTCGCGGTGTCGGCGGCGATGACGATGTCGCACATCATCGCCACCTCGCAGCCGCCGCCGAGCGCGAAGCCCGCCACCGCGGCGATCACCGGCTTGCGCACGCTGCGCAGGTGCTCCCAGTTGCGCGAGATGTAGTCGCCCTTGTAGGCGTCCATGTGGTCGAGCTGCGCCATCGCGGCGATGTCGGCGCCGGCGGCGAAGGCCTTCTCGCTGCCGGTGAGCACGATGCAGCCGATCGTCTCGTCGGCGTCGAAGGCCCTCAGCGCCGCGCCGAGCTCGTCCATCAGGCCGTCGTTCAGCGCGTTCAGCGCCTTCGGCCGGTTCAGCGTGATCAGGCCGGTGCGGCGCGGGCCGTCGCCGCGGGTGTCGATCAGGATGTACTGGGTGTCCATGCGGGAATTATCGGCGCACCGGTTCCCCGGCCTGCATCGGCGCGCGCTCCAGCGTCATGTCCGCATAAGACGACTCGTCCTGGCGGATGCGGATGCGCGCCGGCAGGTACTGCAGGGTCGGCGCGATCCACACCTCGGCCACCATCGTGCCGGGGCGGGCGTCGCGGCGCGGCTTGATGTAGTAGACCGGCACCTCGCCGAAGGGCAGGTTCAGCGTCTGCCGCTCGACGATGTCGTAGGTCCAGCGGTCGAGCCGTCGGTTGATCATCAGCGGGATCTCGATCGTGCGGCCGGTCTGCAGCAGCTCCGGCCGCGTCGTGAACAGCCACGTCAGCTGCACGAACTGGCTCGCTTCGTCCTGCACGCCGGGCAAGGCGTCGAGCTCGCTGCCGTCGCCGAGCACGATGCGCTCGGGGCCGAACTGCTGGCTCCAGCGCCGCGTGCGCATGAACAGGCCGCCCTGCTCGCCATCGAAGCGACGGGGCTGCAAGCCGCGATCGGTGAGCTCGCCTTCGCTCGACGCGCGCCGCTTCATCGCGCCGCCGCCGACCGAGACCTTCAGGTGCACCTGGTAGCGCGAGCCCGAGCGCAGCCACTCGACCACTGCCTCGCCGGGCAGCGGACCGCGGAAGTAGCCGTCGACGATGTAGGACAGCTGCGTCGACGGCGGCCATTCGAAGCTCGCCGCCGGGACGGCCGGCGCGCTGGCAGCGGTCGCGGCGACGGCGGCGCTGGCTTCGACCGCGGCCGGTGCCGCCGCCGTCGGCGGTGACGGCGGATCGGACGCCGCGTTCACCGCCGGTGGCAGCTCGGCCACCGTGACGCTGCGGGGCGGCTCGCTGGCCGGCGGCGTCGCTGCGGCGGGCGATTCCACCGCCGCGACGACGGGCGGGGGCGGCGGCGGCGCAGCGATCGGCGCGGACGCTGGCGCCTGCGGCCGCTCGGCCAGTGTCGGCAAGGCGCGTTCGGAGCGCTTCGGCGCGGGCGGGGGCGCGGCCTCCGGCGGCGCGGCCTGCTGCAGCTCGCGCACGAAGGCGACCTCGATGCGCGGCATGTCGCGCGGCGCATCCCCTTCGCCGAAACGGTTGCTGACCAGCTCGTCGGCCGCCAGCAGGTGCACGATCGTCACGACCACCAGCAGGCCCCAGCCGCTGCGCCGCTGCAGCAGCGGATGCACGGGCGCGCCGAGGCGGGCGGCTTCAGCCATCGAACCAGCCGCGCCGGTGGGCGAGCACCGCGCGCACGGGTTTGTCGTCGAGCTGCCAGGCCTGGGTTTCGGTCCACGCGGCGTCGGCGGTCGGCGACAGGCGCAGCGTCTGCAGGCGCTGGTCGCGCACCAGCGTCAGCTCGAAGGGCCGGCTGCGGTCGATCCAGTTCAGCGCGTCGTCGAGGCGCCGGATGCGCCATCCGTCGACCGCCAGCAGTTCGTCGCCGGCCGACAGCCCGGCCGCCGCCGCCGGGCTGCCTGCCAGCACCGACTTGACGATGACACCGGTCACCGGCCCCTCGGACAGCCGCAGGCCCAGCGCCGGGCCGAAGCCGGCGCGCTCGCGCCGCACCGAGATGCCCACCGCCGGCAGCAACTCGGCCAGCGGCAGCTCGCCGGTGCCGTGCACCCAGGCGGCCAGCTCGTTCTCGAAGCTGCGCCCGCCTTCGGCTTCCAGCGCCGCGGCGATCGCCGCTTCGTCGATCGGCCCGCCGGCGGACGCCTTCCACAGCCGCCGCATCACGCCGTCGAGCGAACCGCCGGCCTCGCGCAGCGTCAGGTCCAGCGCCAGTGCGACCAGCGAGCCCTTGACGTAGTAGCTGATCGTGGCGTTGACGGTGTTCTCGTCGGCCCGGTAGTACTTGACCCAGGCGTCGAAGCTCGCATCGGCCACGCTCTGCACGTGGCGGCCCGGCGTGCCGGCGACCGCGTTGGCCGCCTTGGCCAGCAGCTTGACGTAGCGGTTGCCGTCGATCAGGCCGGCGCGCAGCAGCAGCAGGTCGTCGTAGTAGGAGGTGAAGCCCTCGAAGAACCACAGCAGCCGCGTGTAGTTCTCGCGTGTGTAGTCATAACGCGCAAATTCAGCGGGCCGCAGGCGCTTGACGTTCCAGGTGTGGAAGTACTCGTGGCTGATCAGCCCGAGCAGCGTCACGTAGCCGTCGGGCAGGCCTTCCATGCGCTGGCGCGGCAGGTCGCGCCGGTTGCAGATCAGCGCGGTGCTGGCGCGGTGCTCGAGGCCGCCGTACCCTTCCTCGACCGCATTGAGCAGGAAGACGTAGCGGTCGAACGGCGCCTTCGGGTGCTTCTGGGGATGCCAGAAGCGGATCTGCGTCTCGCAGATGCGCTTGGTGTCGGCCAGCAGCCGGTCGCCGTCGAAGCCCGGCCACGCGCCGGCGACGATGAACTCGTGCGGCACGCCGCAGGCCTCGAAGCTTCCGCGCCAGAAACGGCCGAGCTCCACCGGGTGGTCGACCAGCTCGTCGTAGCCGTCGGCCTCGAAGGCCCGCGCGCCGGCCGGGCGCAGCGCCGTCGCGATCTCCCAGCCGGCGGGCAGCTTGCCGAGCGCCAGCCGGTGCGGCGCGTCCTCGAACCCTTCGGCGCGCAGACACAGGCTGGTGCCGTTGAAGAAGCCGCGGCGCGCGTCGAGAAAGGCCGTGCGCACCGAGGTGTCGAAGGCATAGACGCGGTAGCTCACCGTCAGCGCGGCGCGGCCGCTGCAGCGCGCGAGCCAGGTGGTCTTGTCGAGCTGCTCCAGCGGCACCTCGCGCCGGCCTTGCGCGGCCGAGAGACCCGACAGGTGGCGACCGAACTCGCGCACCATGTAGCTGCCGGGAATCCACACCGGCAGCGACAGGCGCTGCTCGTCGGCCGGCTGCGCGACGCTCATCGTCACGCGGTACAGGTGCCCGTGCGGGTCGTCGACGTCGATGCGGTAGCTGATCATGGTTCAGGCGCCGGCGGCACCGAGGAAACAACAGAGGGCGGCCACGGCCGACAGGCGGAATCGCAGCGTGAGCCAGGCCGAGAGACCGTGGCGCGGATAGACCCGGCGGTCGACGAGGTAGCCGGCGACCAGCAGCACGCCGGCAAGCACCAGGCCCGACTCCGGCGGCATCATGGCGGCCAGCCAGGCCAGCAGACCCGGCACGCTGCCCCAGGTGAACAGCGACACCGGCGGCGACGGTTCGGCGAAGCCGATGCCCCAGTGCACGCCGCCGAGCAGCGCGACCACCAGGGCGGCGTAGACCGCCAACCCTTGCGCGACCGGTGGGCGCAGGGGCGCATGCACCAGCCACACCAGCGCAGCGCCGACGACGAAGGGCAACAACCCCAGGTGCCCCATGCGCAGCGCGACGGGCGACAAGGGAGTCGGGAGGGCAGTGGACGCGGCGGACATGGTGCCCCGCATTGTGGCGGCCGCCGCAGCGGGCGGTTCGCCGCCGTGGCGCCGGGGCGTCAGCGCGTCAGCCTTTCTTGGCCGCCGCCATGCGCGATTCGATCTGCGCCGCCGGCACCGCGCCGGGCGCGCGGCTGCCGTCCTCGAACACCACCGCCGGCGTGCCGGTCACGCGGTGCTTCTGGCCGAGCTTCAGGTTGCGGTCGAGCGCGGCGACATCACATTCCGCGGCCGACTTCGGCGGTGTCACGCCGTCGAGCATCCACGCGCGCCAGGCCTTGCCGGCGTCCTTCGCGCACCAGATGTCCTTGGACTTGGCGGTCGAGTCAGTGCCGAGGATCGGGTACAGGAAGGTGTAGATCGAGACGTCCTTCAGCGCCATCAGGTCCCGCTCGATGCGCTTGCAGTAGCCGCAGTTCGGATCGGCGAAGACCACCAGCTTGCGCGCACCGCTGCCCTGCTTGACCAGCACGGCGTCCTTCAGCGGCAGCGCCGCGAAGTCGAAGGCGGTGAGCTTGTCGATGCGCGCCTGCGTCAGGTCGCTGCGCGTCTTGGTGTCGATCAGCGCGCCCTGGACCACGTAGTGGCCGTTCTCGTCGGTGTAGACGATCTCGGTGCCCATGCGCACTTCGTAGAGCCCGGGGATCGGCGTTTTGGTGACCTCGTCGATCTTCGGCATGTTCGGCAGCCGCTCGGCGAGCGTCTTGCGGATCGCCGCTTCGTCCGCGCTGGCGGCGACGGCGGCCAGCGTGGCCACGGCGAAGGCTGCGGCGCGCAGCATCGGGAGGGAGGGCTTCATCGGAATCCTTCAGGCGTCGAGCGCCCGCGCGGTGAGCAGCCGCTTCAGCGGCGCGAAGTGGTTGAGCAGAGTCATGCCCCGGTTGCGAAGTTCCCGCAACGCCGGCTGTTCGGTGGCGAACAGGTGCAGCAGGCCGTCGGTCAGGCGGGCCATCGCCTGCGTCGGCAGCGCGCGCTCGCGGGCGTAGCGGCGCAGCAGCACCTCGTCGCTTAAGCGACGCCAGGGCTCGCGCCCGGCGATCACCCGGGCCAGCGTGGCGACGTCGGCCAGGCCCAGGTTCAGGCCCTGGCCGGCCAGCGGATGCACCACGTGCGCCGCATCGCCCACCAGCACCCAGCCTGCGCCGCACAGGCGTTCGGCACGGGCGATGGACAGCGGCCAGCCGGCGCGTGCGCTGGCGAGCGCCAGGCGGCCGGCGGCGCCGCCGGTGGCCTCGGCCAGCGCCTGTTCGAAGGCGGCGTCGTCGGCCTGCAGCAGGGCCTGCGCACGCTCGCCCGGCAGCGACCACACCAGCGCGTAGCTCGCCTGCGGCTGCGGCCGGTCCAGCGGCAGCAGCGCGAGCACGTCGGGCGAGCGGAACCACTGGCGCGCGACGCCGGCATGCGGCTTGTCCGCCCGCAGCCGGGCGGCCACGGCGACCTGCCCGTAGCCGTGGCGCTCGAAGCGCACGCCCAGCGCGTCGCGGGCGGCGGAGTCCTTGCCTTCGGCCAGCACGGTCAGCGCCGCCTTCACGTCGCCGCTGTCGAGCACCAGGTGCGGCGCGAAGCGGGCGGCGGTGTGCAGCGCGCGGTCGAGCTCGGCGGCATCGACGATCCAGGCCAGCGCCTCGACGCCCTGCTGCCAGGCCGAGAAATCGAGCCGGCCGCCGGTCTGGTCGCTGCCATCCCCTTCGACGTGCATGTCGTACACCGGCGTCACCGCGTCGGCGGGCAGCGCGTCCCAGACCTTCAGCGACTTCAGCAGCGTGCGCGCGGCGGCGTTGAGCGCATAGGCGCGCAGGTCGCCCGCCGCGGCCAGCGGCGGCACGCGCGGCAGCGCCACGCGCAGGCCCTGGCGGGCCAATGCGAGCCCGAGGCTGAAGGCCACCGGGCCGCTGCCCAGGATGCTGACGTCGACCGCATTCATGGGCGGGATTGTAGGAAGCGGCTGCCGGTCGTCGGCGGCGTCCTAAAATTGCCGCCTTTCGCCCCTCTTGGCCGCCCGCCCGGCGCCGGCCCCGAAAGCCTTCCATGAGCCTCCAATGCGGCATCGTGGGCCTGCCCAACGTCGGCAAGTCCACCCTTTTCAATGCACTGACCAAGGCCGGCATCGCTGCCGAGAACTACCCGTTCTGCACGATCGAGCCGAATGTCGGCGTGGTCGAGCTGCCGGACCCGCGGCTGAGCAAGCTGGCCGAGATCGTCAAGCCCGAGCGCGTCGTGCCGGCGATCGTCGAGTTCGTCGACATCGCGGGCCTGGTGGCCGGTGCCAGCAAGGGCGAGGGCCTGGGCAACCAGTTCCTGTCGCACATCCGCGAGACCGACGCGATCGTCAACGTCGTGCGCTGCTTCGAGGATCCGAACGTGATCCACGTGGCCGGCAAGGTCGATCCGATCGCCGACATCGAGGTCATCCAGACCGAGCTCTGCCTGGCCGACCTGACCACCGTCGAGAAGGGCCTGCTGCGCTACACCAAGGTGGCCAAGGCCGGCGGCGACAAGGAAGCGCAGCGCATCGTCGACGTGCTGAAGAAATGCCAGGTGGCGCTCGACCAGGCGAAGCCGGTGCGCAGCATCGACTTCAGCAAGGAAGAGCTGGTGGTGCTGAAGCCGCTGTGCCTGATCACCGCGAAACCGGCGATGTTCGTCGGCAACGTCGCCGAGGACGGCTTCGAGAACAACCCTTTCCTGGACCGCCTGCGCGAATACGCGGCGAAGCAGAACGCGCCGGTGGTGGCGATCTGCGCCAAGACCGAGGCGGAACTGGCCGACATGGCCGACGAGGACAAGGTGATGTTCCTGGCCGAGATGGGCCAGGACGAGCCGGGCCTGAACCGGCTGATCCGCGCCGCGTTCACGCTCCTGGGGCTGCAGACCTACTTCACCGCCGGCGTCAAGGAAGTGCGCGCCTGGACGATCCACATCGGCGATACCGCGCCGCAGGCCGCCGGCGTGATCCACACCGACTTCGAGCGCGGCTTCATCCGCGCGCAGACCATCGCCTACGACGACTTCGTGACGCACGGCGGCGAACAGGGCGCCAAGGATGCGGGGCGCATGCGGGCCGAGGGCAAGGAGTACGTCGTCAAGGACGGCGACGTGATGAACTTCCTGTTCAACGTCTAACCCGGCCGGTGCGCGGATGATCGGCGGGTGATGGTAGTCTCGCCCGCGAGGGGGCGCGATCCGACGGCGCCCGACAAGACGCGATGATGAGGGCGCTGCTGGGAGTCGTGCTGCCCGCCGTGCTGACGGCGGCCGCCTACGCCGCGGCCGGTCAGCTGGCGCTGATGCTGGCGATCCCGCCCGGCTACGCGGCCCCGATCTACCCGTCGGCCGGCATCGCGCTGGCGGCGATGCTGGTCTACGGCTGGCGCGCGCTGCCCGGCGTGGTGATTGGCTCCTTCATCGTCAACGCGCTGCTCGCCGCACCGCGCAGCGTGCCCGGCGGCACCGCGCTGGCGCTGGCCGCGGTGATCGGCGTCGGTGCCGGCGCGCAGGCCGCGCTGGGTGACTGGCTGGTGCGCAGCCGCGTGCGCTCGCGCGCGCTGGCCGAACCGCGCGACGTGCTGGCCTTCTGCCTGTTCGGCGCGCTGGCGGCCTGCCTGGTCAACGCCACCATCGCCACCACCGCGCTCAGCGCCGCCGGCGTCGTGCCGGCCGACAACCGGGCCTATACCTGGTGGACCTGGTGGGCCGGCGACTCGCTGGGCGTGCTGATCGGCGCCCCGATCGCCTTGACGCTGATCGGCCAGCCGCGCAGCGACTGGGCGCCACGCCGTATCGCGCTGGCGCTGCCGCTGCTGGCGGCGACCGGCCTGCTGGCGGTGGCGACGATCCAGGTGGCGCGGCTGGAGGAACTGCGCAACCGCACGGCCTTCGAACGGGCCGCCAGCGCCGCGGCCGAAGCGGCGAGCAACCAGCTGCAGCACGCGCTGTTCGCGCTCGAGGCGATGCATGGGCTGTTCATCGCGTCCGGCGAGGTGTCGCGCGAGGAGATGCAGCGCGCGGCGGGGCCGTGGCTCAGGCTGCCGGTGCAGTTGCAGGCGATCGGCTTCAGCCAGTCGGTGCCGCGCGCCGACTTCGCCCGCTTCGAACAGCAGGCGGCCGCCGCCGACGGGCGGCCGATGCGCATCTTCGAGCGCCGCGAGCGCGGCGGCGAACCGATCTCGGCGCAGGACGCGCAGGCGCTGGTGATCCGCTACGTCGAACCCTTCGAGCGCAATGCCAGCGCGCTGGGCGTCAATGCGCTGTCGATCCCCGCGGTGCGCGAAGCCGTGCAGCGGGCCATCGGCACCGACGAAGCGGCCGCCTCGGCCGGCTTCCGGCTGACGCAGGAGATCGGCGACCAGACCGGCATCGTGATCTACCGCGCGCTCTACCGCGGCGAGCCGCCGGCCAGCGAGCGCGCCTCCGCGTTGCGCGGGGTGGTGTTCGTGACGCTGCGCATGGAGCAGTCGCTGGCCGCGGCGATGCGGGACCAGCCCGGCTTCCTGCGCTGGTGCCTGATCGATGCCGACCCTGCCGCGCCGCGCGTGCGCCTGGCGGGTGCTCCCGGCTGCGAGTCGGCCGCCGCGGCGCCGTACAGCGTGGAGCGGATGCTGAGCATCGGCGGACGGCAATGGCGCCTGCGCCTGTCGGCGGTGGCCGGTGAATTCGCCGAGGCCGGGCCGCTGTCGGCCTGGCTGTTCTCGACCGTCGGCCTGCTGTCGACGGCGATGCTGGCCGCGCTGCTGCTGACGGTCACCGGCCGCACGCGCCGCATCGAGCATGCGGTGACGCAGCGCACCGCCGAGCTGCAGCGCGAGATGGTCGAACGTGCACGCAGCGACCAGGCCCTGCGCGAAAGCGAGCAGCGCCTGCGCAACATCCTCGACCACGCGCCGATCGGCATCGTCTACGCCGACCTCGCTGGGCGGGTGCGGGAGGCCAACCCCAAGTTCCGCGAGATGCTCGGCTACAAGGCCGACGCGCTGACCGGCCGCACGCTGGCGGAGTTCACCCATCCGGACGATCGCGCCGACGATGCGGAGCTGCTGGTGCAGCTGATCCGCGCCGATGCCCGCCCGGACGGTGGTGCCCCGACCCGCCGCAAGCGGCTGCTGCACCGCGACGGGCCGCTGGTCTGGGTGCAGATGACGCTGAGCGTGCTGCGCGACGCCGCCGGCCAGCCGCAGCGCCTGGTCGCGGTGGTCGAGGACATCACCGAGCGGCTGAAGCTGCAGGATGCCGAGCGCGGCCGCCAGCTCGCCGAATCGGCCAATCAGGCCAAGAGCGAGTTCCTGTCGCGCATGAGCCACGAACTGCGCACGCCGTTGAACGCGATGCTCGGCTTCGCGCAGCTGCTCGAGCTCGACCGCCAGCCGCCGCTGTCGGCCCACCAGACCGAGTGGACGACGCAGATCCAGCATGCCGGCTGGCACCTGCTGGACATGATCAACGACACGCTGGACCTGTCGCGCATCGAGGCCGGCACCCTGCGACTGGAGACCGTGCCGGTCGACCTGGCGCCGCTGCTGCGCCTGTGCGTGGCGATGGTCGAACCCTCGGCCGGGCGCCGCGGCATCCTGCTGCGCGAGCATGTCGATCCGGCCGCACGCACCGTGCAGGCCGATCCGACGCGGCTCAAGCAGGTGCTCACCAACCTGCTGTCGAACGCGATCAAGTACAACGTCGAGCGCGGCCGCGTCGACGTCGAGACGGTGCGGGGCGCCGATGGCCTGATCGAGATCCGGGTCACCGACACCGGCCAGGGGCTGAGCGAGGTGCAGGTCGCCGAACTGTTCCAGCCCTTCAACCGGTTGGGCCGCGAGCACAGCAACATCGAGGGCACCGGCATCGGCCTGGTGATCAGCCGCCGCCTGGCCGAGCTGATGGGCGGCAGCCTGCGGGCCAGCAGCCGGCTCGGGCTCGGATCGACCTTCGTACTCAGCCTGCCCACCGCGGCGCTGGAGGTCGACGAGGACACCGGCGACCAGGCGCTGGATGCGCTGGCAGCGCCCTACCGGCAACGCCGCGTGCATTACGTCGAGGACAACGAGACCAACGCCGAGGTGATGCGCGGCATCCTGGCGCAGCGCCCGCAGGTGACGATGAAGGTCTCGACGACGGGGCTGGATGGGCTGGCGGCCATCCGCGCCGAGCCGCCCGATCTGATCCTGCTGGACATGCACCTGCCCGACATCGACGGGCTGGAGCTGCTGCGACACCTGAAGCGCGACGTGCATACCGGCGGCGTGCCGATCGTCGTCGTCTCGGCCGACGCCACGCCTTCGCGCGTCAACGAGGCGATCTCGGCCGGTGCGGTGCACTACCTGACCAAGCCGCTCAATCTGGCGAGTTTCCTGCACCTGGTTGACGGCCTGCTCGAGGAAGCGGATACGCGGTTCGGATAGAAGTCAGTGCTTGCTACCAAAGAAAGCACTGAATTTCGAACTTTGCGCGGCGACAAGTCCCTCGCTCGAGGTCCTTAGCACTCCTCGCCAGCGAGTGCTAATATCCTGGGAACTCCACGAGCCTTCGGCTTGTCACATCTACCCATGAACCTGTCCGCCACCACCGCCTTGTCCGTCCGCGACCCGTGGGCCCTGGTGCCTTCGCTGGGCAACCTGGACGCGTACATCACTGCCGTGAACCGCCTGCCGATGCTGACGCAGGAAGACGAAACCCAGTTCGCGCGGCGCCTGCGCGACCAGGGCGACCTGGAAGCCGCCGGCCGCCTGGTGCTGTCGCACCTGCGCCTGGTCGTGTCGGTGTCGCGGCAGTACCTGGGCTACGGCCTGCCGCAGGGCGACCTGATCCAGGAAGGCAACGTCGGCCTGATGAAGGCGGTCAAGCGCTTCGATCCGGAACAGGGCGTGCGCCTGGTCAGCTACGCGCTGCACTGGATCAAGGCCGAGATCCACGAATACATCCTGCGCAACTGGCGCATGGTCAAGCTGGCGACGACCAAGGCCCAGCGCAAGCTGTTCTTCAACCTGCGCTCGATGAAGCAGAGCCTGAAGAGCGACGCGACAGACGAACAAGCGCACCGCCATACCTTGTCGGCGAGCGAGATCGAGCACATCGCGCAGCAGCTGAACGTCAAGCCGTCCGAGGTCATCGAGATGGAGACCCGGCTGTCCGGTGGTGATGTCGCGCTGGAACCGCAGACGGACGACAGCGAAGAAAGCTTCGCGCCGATCGCCTACCTGGCCGACGAAACCGGCGAGCCGACCCGGGTGCTGGAGTCGCGTCGCCGCGACGCGCTGTCGACCGACGGCCTGACCCAGGCGCTGGCGACGCTGGACCCGCGCAGCCGCCGCATCGTCGAGGAGCGCTGGCTGCAGGTCAACGACGACTCGAGCGGCGGCAAGACGCTGCATGAGCTGGCGGCGGAGTTCGGCGTGAGCGCCGAGCGCATCCGCCAGATCGAGGTCGCGGCGATGAAGAAGATGCGCAAGGCGATGGAAGCTCACGTCTGACGGCGCGTCGTCACGTCCTGAACAAGAACGCCGGCCCGAGGGCCGGCGTTTTCGTTGGTGCGGGCAGCGCCGCGTCCTTCAGGCCTCGGCCAGCAGCAGCTTCAGGTCGTCGGCCAGCGCCTTGCTGCCGCTGCCGTAGCGGGTGAAGAGCCGCACCCGGCCCTGCGTATCGAACACGTAGGAGCCGGCGGTGTGGTCCATCGTGTAGCTGCCTTCGGTCTTGCCGGGCACCTTGGCGAAGAAGACCTTGAACTCCTTCGCCGCGGCCTTGGTCTGCTCGCGCGTGCCGCGCAGCGCGACGAAATCGGCGCCGAAGTTCGCCATGTAGGCCTTCAGCAGCTCGGGGGTGTCGCGTTCCGGGTCCACCGTCACGAAGATGCCCTGCACTTTCGCGCCGTCCGCACCCAGCGCGCGCTTGACCTCGGCGAGCTCGGCCATCGTCGTGGGGCAGACGTCCGGACACTGCGTGTAGCCGAAGAAGACGACGGTGACCTTGCCCTTGAAGTCCGCCAGCGTGCGCGGCTGCCCGTTCTGGTCGGTCAGTGCGAGCGTGCGCGCATAGTCGGCACCGGTGATGTCGATCGACTTGAACTGCGGCTTGGCGACATCGCAGCCGGCGGCCGCAGCCACCGCTGCAGACGCCGCCACCAGCAGACTGCGGCGGCGCAGCGGATTCAGGTGAGCCATGGCCAGACGTAGTGGTCGACCAGCAGCGCGGCGAACAGCAGCGCCAGGTGCATGATCGAGAAGCGGAAGGTGCGGCGAGCCAACTGGTCGCTGTAGTGGCGCCACAGCCGGAAGGCGTAGGCGATGAACCAGCCGCCGAGCACGGTGGCCGCCACCAGGTAGGGCCAGCCGCTCATGCCGATGACGAAGGGCAGCAAGGTCGCGGCGAACAGCACCAGCGTGTACAGCAGCACGTTCAGGCGCGTGAAGTCGCTGCCGTGGGTGACGGGCAGCATCGGCAGGCCGGAACGCCGGTAGTCCTCGACGCGGTACAGCGCCAGCGCCCAGAAGTGCGGCGGCGTCCACAGGAAGATGATCAGGCACATCACCAGCGCCTCGGGGCCGACCTCGCCCCGCATCGCGGCCCAGCCGAGCACCGGCGGCATCGCGCCGGACGCGCCGCCGATGACGATGTTCTGCGGCGTCAGCGGCTTCAGCACCACGGTGTAGACGATCGCATAGCCGACGAAGGTGGCAAAGGTGAGCCACATCGTCAGCGGATTGACCCACACGTACAGCAGCGCACTGCCGGCGCCGCCGAGCAGCAGCGAGAAGACCAGCGCCTGCGTGCTGCTGAGCTCGCCCTTGGCGGTCGGCCGCCAGGCGGTGCGCGCCATCTTCTGGTCGATGCGCTGCTCGACCAGGCAGTTGAAGGCCGCCGCGGCGCTGGCCACCAGCCAGATGCCGGCGGTCGCGGCCAGCGCGGTACGCAGGTCGGGCAGGCCCGGCACCGCGAGCAGCATGCCGATCACCGCGCAGAAGACGATGAGCTGCACCACACGGGGCTTCGTGAGCACCATGTACTGCGACCAGCGGGACGCGGGCCGGGCGGCGGTGGCGAGCGAGGGATTCATCGGGAGGGGCGGATTTTAGGCAGGCCGCCATTCCGCACTGCGGGCCATGGCTGCCTGCGGTGCCGTCCGCCAGCGTGACCACAGCGCGCCGAGCACGCCGACCAGCGCGGCCGCGCCGGCGCTGTGGCCGAGCGCCGCGACGATCGGCCAGTCGAGCACGACGTTCGACAGTCCGGAGGCGATCTGCACCACCAGCAGGCCAGCGAGCAGCAGCGCGAAGCGTCGCGGCGTCGCCCCGCCGTCGCGCAGCAGGCCGACGACCAGTGCGATCAGCGCGGCCGTCGCGACCAGCGCGAACAGGCGGTGCACCATGTGGATCGCGACCAACGCATCGAACGGCAGAAAGCCGCCATGCCCGGCGCGGCCGAGCTCCCGCAGCAGCGTGAAGCCGTGTTCGAAGTCCATCGCCGGCCACCAGGCACCGTTGCAGTCCGGAAAACCGCGGCAGGCCAGCACCGCGTAGTTGCTGCTGACCCAGCCCCCGAGCGCGGCCTGCAGCAGCAGGATCGCGAGGGTCGTGCCGATCGCCCACCGGGGCAGGCGGCCGTGCAGCGGCTGCACCGGCTGTATCGGCCGGTTGGCGAACGACTCGCGCTGCAGCACCAGCAGCAGCAGCAGGATCAAGCCGCCCATCAGGTGCAGCGTGACGATGGCCGGGTACAGCTTCAGCGTCACCGTGTACTTGCCGAACAGGCCCTGCACGATCACCCAGACGAGCGTCAGCGTCGGCCACCAGGGCGAATGCGGCAGCTGGGCGCGCTTCCACCAGCTGCCGATCGTCGCGACGAGGATCAGCAGGCCGACCGACATCGCGAGGTAGCGGTGGATCATCTCGATCCAGGCCTTGCCCCAGGTGACCGGGCCGCTCGGCAGCGCCGCCTGCGCCTCGCCGATCTCGCTGCGCGCGCCGAAGGGGCTGGCTTCGCCGTAGCAGCCCGGCCAGTCGGGACAGCCGAGACCGGAGTCGGTCAGGCGGGTGAAGGCGCCGAAGACGATCAGGTCGAAGGTCAGGAACAGGGTCAGCGCGGTCAGCGCGGCGAGGCGGGCCGACGCGCCCGACGTTCGGCCACGCCACCACCACCACGCGAGCATCGGCAGGGCGACCAGCAGCGCCAGCAGGGCCAGGCGCGGCAACGGTGCGAGGTTGACGAGCGAGGTGTTCATCGGGTCAGCGTCCGGGCAGGTCCCAGCTGGCCGACGCCCGCAACAGGCGCTCGAGGTCGCGCTTGAGCCTGGCCGGGTCGGGGTCGGCCGGCGCGCGCATCATCCACTCGCCCATCGGATCGACGATGTACAGGTGGTCGTCCAGCGCATGTCCTTCCGCGGGCTTCAACCAGGCGGCAACCGCGGCCCGCGGCAGACGCAGCACCTGCGTCGCCGGCGACTGCTCGATCGCGGCCTGCAGCGGCGCGGCGATCGGCGCGTCGTCCACCACCAGCCACAGCTTGTCGATGCGGTCGCGCTCGCGGCCGGTCATCTCGCGCAGCTGGCGCTGCAGGTACAGCCGTTTTTCGCACGCCGCATCGCAGGCACCACTGCCGACGACGACCAGCAGCCATTGGCCCTTCAGGCTCTGCAAGGCGACGGGGCGGCCGTCCGGCCCGCGGGCGTCGACCGACGGCAGCGCGACGGTCGGCTGGATCAGCTCGGCGTAGTTCGTGCCGCGGCCACCGGGCTTGACCACGTAATAGAGAAAGTAGCTGGCGATCACCGGCATCGCGCAGACCAGCAGGATCAGCAGCATGCGGATGCGGCCGCTGCGCCGCTGCGTGTCGTCCGGCAGCGCAGGATTCGGCAGACCGTGCACGGTCAGGCCGAGCGGCTCAGCGGCCGCCGCGTCGGGGACGGAGGATTTGGAACCAGACATAGAAACCTGCGATCAGCGCGGACAGCGCGAACCACTGGAAGGCATAGCCGTGATGCTTGCCGGTGTCGAGCACCGGCTGCGACCAGCGGCGCTGCAGGGGCTCGGCCGGCGCCGAGGGCTCGTCGAGCTGCTGGATCGACAGCGGCCGCAGTCGGATGCCGATCTCGCGAGAGAAGTCGTCGAGCACCAGATTCTGCCGGATCGGGCCACGCTCGCCTTCACTGAAGCCCAGCAGCGACGATGGCGGCGGCGCGATGCGCCCGAACAGGCGCACCGCGCCCTCGGGCGTCGGCAGCGCCGGCAGCTGCGTGCGGTCCTGGAAGTTGCGCGGCAGCCAGCCGCGCTGCACCAGCACCGCGTCGCCCGGCGCGAGCTCCAGCGGCGTCAGCACGAAGAAGCCGGGCCGGCCATCCATCTGGCGGTTGTCGAGGAAGACGGTGCGCGCGGCGAGCCAGCGACCGCTGACCACCACAGGCCGGTAGTGCTGGCCCACGGCCGCCGCTGCGTCGCGCGCGAGCTCGGCCTGGGGCAGCGGCGGCTGCGTCGAGCGCGTGCGGATTGCGTCGGCGATGGCCTGCTTCTGCGCCGCGCGATCGAGTTGCCAGACGCCGAGCCGCGCGGTGCCCGCGCAGGCGGCAACCGTCGCGACGAGGAAGATCGCGCGCTCGCGCCAGCCCGCGATCACGCCTGGGACCCCCGCCGATAATCGGCGCCGATGAAGACCGTGATCGTCGTGATGCTGGTGCTGGTGCTCGTCGCGCTGGCCAGCGCCGGGCTGCTGATGCTGCGCAGGAAGACCGACCGCAACGACCGCGACGCCCGCATGGCGCGAGCGCTCGCGCTGCGGGTCGGGCTGTCGATCGCGCTGTTCCTGTTCATCCTGCTCTCGTGGCACCTGGGGTGGATCAAGCCGTCGGGGCTGCCGCTGCGCTAGTGTCGTGGCACCAGAAAAAACGCCGCCCGATGGCGGCGTTTTCGTTTCGACAGATCGAGAGGGTCAGAGCCAGTAGACGAGGAAGTACAGGCCCAGCCAGACCACGTCGACGAAGTGCCAGTACCACGCGGCGCCTTCGAAGCCGAAGTGGCGCTCCGGCGTGAAGTGGCCCTTCATCAGCCGCAGCGTGATGAACACCAGCATCAGCATGCCGACGAACACGTGGAAGCCGTGGAAGCCGGTGAGCATGAAGAAGGTCGAGCCGTAGATGCCCGACGTGAGCTTCAGGTTCAGGTCGCGGTAGGCATGGATGTACTCGTAGGCCTGGAAGCCGACGAAGGTGATGCCCAGCAGCACGGTCAGCCACATCCAGGCGATGGCCTTCGAGCGCTGGCCGGCGATCACCGCGTGGTGGGCGATCGTCAGCGTCGCGCCGGAGGTCAGCAGGATCGCGGTGTTGATGGTCGGGATCGGCCACGGGCCCATCACGCGGAAGGGCTCGACGGTGTCCGCCGGCGACGCGGTGGAGCCGGTGCCGCCGCTCGGCCACACGGCGCGGAAGTCCGGCCACAGGATCTCGCGGTGGTCGATGTCGCCGAGCATCGGCACCGAGTAGACGCGGGCCCAGTACAGCGCGCCGAAGAACGCGGCGAAGAACATCACCTCGGAGAAGATGAACCAGCTCATGCTCCAGCGGTACGACACGTCGACGCGCTCGGAGTACTGTCCGCTCTCGCTCTCGCCGATCGAGTCGCGGAACCAGAAGAACAGCGTGGCCAGCCACCAAACCAGGCCGGCGGCCAGCGAATAGGCCCCCCAGCCGTGGCCGTTGACCCACTGGCCGGCGCCGAGGATCACCAGGAACAGGCCGAAGGCGGCCATCACCGGATGCCGCGACGGCGCCGGGACGAAGTAGTAGGGGGTCACCCCTGGAGTCGCTGCGGACATCTTGTGTGCTCTCCTCGAAACCAAAAAACCTGTCTGCGGGCCACGCGTCAGCGCGCGACCCCGCTGCCGACGACCCAGCGCACCACCAGCACCAGGACGCCGATGAAGATGGCGGCGCCGATGATGCCGGCGACGATCACGTGCACCGGGTTCAGCTTCTCCACATCCTTCGCATACTCGGACGACTTGCGCACGCCGAAGAACGACCAGCCGACCGCGCGCATGGTCTGCAGGAACGAACCCTTGCGGGCCGCCGCGCCCTTCAGGCCGTTGCGGTCGTCGCTCACGACGCCTTCTCCGCGTCGCGCACCGACGGCGCGGCGGTCGACTTCAGCACCGACGGCGCCGTGGCCGACTTCGGCGCCACCTTGCCGCCGACCTCGAAGAAGGTGTACGAGAGCGTGATCGTCGTGACGTCCTTCGGCAGCTTCGGGTCGACGTAGAAGACCACCGGCCACTGCTTGCTCTCGCCCGGCTTCAGGACGTACTCGTTGAAGCAGAAGCACTCCAGCTTGTTGAAGTGCGGGCTGGCCTGCATCGGCGCGTAGCTCGGGATGGCCTGCGCGGCCATCGTGCGATCCTGCACGTTCTTGAACTCGTACATCACCGTGGCGAGCTCGCCCGGATGCACCTCGATCGACCGCTGCGCGGGCTTGAAGTCCCACGGGCCGCGCGCGTTGGCGTCGAACTCGATCGTCACCTTGCGCGAGTAGTCGACCTGCGTGCTGCCCTTGCGCTCGCGCGTGCCGGCGAGGCCCGCTGAGGTCAGCCGTTCGCTGACCGACAGCACGTTGATGCCGAGCGCCTCGCAGATCGAGTAGTACAGCGGCACCAGCGCGTACGCGAAGCCGAACATCGCGAGCGCGATGACCGCCAGCTTGCCCAGCATGCGACGGTTGTCGCGATGCAGCAGCCCGGGCTTCGTGGTCGACATGGTGCCGCGTCTTTCGCGTGTGTAGCGCCTGCCGCGTCAGCGGCCGAACAGCACGACCTTGGCGACGAAGCCCAGGCCGAATACCAGCGCGGCGGATGCGAGCGTCCACGCAAGGCGGCGGTTCGCCTTGCGCTGCTCTTCGGTGGATCGGGCCATCGCAGTCATCGCGGCGATGGTCAGCCGATCACCTTGGTCGCCGTCGCATCGAGCTTGGGCGGCGTCTCGAAGGTGTGGAACGGCGCCGGCGACGGCACTTCCCATTCAAGGCCTTCGGCGGCTTCCCACGGCTTCTGCGGTGCCTTCTCGCCCTTGCCGCGCATCATCGGCACGCAGATGAAGAGGAAGAAGTAGACCTGCATCAGGCCGAAGCCGAAGGCGCCGATCGACGCGATGGCATTGAAGTCGGTGAACTGCAGCGGGTAGTCGGCGTAGCGGCGCGGCATGCCGGCCAGGCCGAGGAAGTGCATCGGGAAGAAGGTCAGGTTGAAGAAGATCAACGAGCCCCAGAAGTGGATCTTGCCGCGCGTCTCGCTGTACATCACGCCGGTCCACTTCGGGCCCCAGTAGTAGACGCCGGCGAACAGCGCGTACAGCGAGCCCGCCACCAGCACGTAGTGGAAGTGGGCGACGACGTAGTAGGTGTCCTGCAGCTGGATGTCGATCGGCGCCATCGCCAGGATCAGCCCGGTGAAGCCGCCCATCGTGAACACGAACAGGAAGCCGACCGAGAACAGCATCGGCGTCTCGAAGGTCATCGAGCCGCGCCACATCGTGGCGATCCAGTTGAAGATCTTCACGCCGGTGGGCACCGCGATCAGCATCGTCGCGTACATGAAGAACAGCTGGCCCGTCACCGGCATGCCGGTGACGTACATGTGGTGGGCCCAGACGATGAACGACAGGATCGCGATCGACGCCGTCGCGTAGACCATCGACGTGTAGCCGAACAGGCGCTTGCGGGCGAAGGCCGGGATGATCGCGCTGACGATGCCGAAGGCCGGCAGGATCATGATGTAGACCTCGGGGTGCCCGAAGAACCAGAAGATGTGCTGGTACATGATCGGGTCGCCGCCGCCGGCCGGCGTGAAGAAGCTGGTGCCGAAATGGCGGTCGGTCAGCGTCATCGTGATTGCGCCGGCGAGCACCGGCATCACCGCGATCAGCAGGTACGCGGTGATCAGCCAGGTCCAGGCGAACAGCGGCATCTTCATCAGCGTCATGCCGGGCGCGCGCATGTTCAGGATCGTCACGATGATGTTGATCGAGCCCATGATCGACGACGCGCCCATGATGTGCATCGCGAAGATGCCGGCGTCCATCGACGGGCCCATCTGCAGCGTCAGCGGCGCATAGAGCGTCCAGCCGGCCGCCGGCGCACCGCCGGGCATGAAGAACGAGCCCGCGAGCATCACCGCCGCCGGGATCAGCAGCCAGAAGCTCAGGTTGTTCATGCGCGCGAAGGCCATGTCCGACGCGCCGATCTGCAGCGGGATCATCCAGTTCGCGAAGCCGACGAAGGCCGGCATGATCGCGCCGAAGACCATGATCAGCCCGTGCATCGTGGTGAACGAGTTGAACAGCTCCGGGTTGAAGAACTGCAGGCCGGGCTGGAACAGCTCGGCGCGGATGCACAGCGCGAGCACGCCGCCGATCATCAGCATCGTGAACGAGAACAACAGGTACATCGTGCCGATGTCCTTGTGGTTCGTCGCGAACAGCCAGCGACGCCAGCCATGCGGGGCGTGGTGCGCGTGATCGTCGTGGTGATCGTGGGCAGCGTGTTGCGGGAGGACGGCGCTCATCGGCGGGCCTTTCAGCGGTCTGGTGCTCTGGAAATCTTCGGAATTACTTGCGGGCGGCGACCAGGTCGGCCGGCTGCACGATCTGGCCGGTCTTGTTCGACCAGGCGTTCTTCGTGTAGCTGATGACCGCGGCGAGCTCAGTATCGGACAGCGTCTTCCACGCCGGCATCGCGCCCTTGCCGTGCAGCACGATGTCGATCTGCTTGGCCTTGTCGGCGTCCTTCACGATCGGCGAACCGTCCAGCGCCTTGATCGGGCCGGCACCCGAGCCGTCGGGCTTGTGGCAGACCGCGCAGTTGGCGGCGTACACCTTCGCGCCGCGCGTCAGCAGCTCGTCGAGCGTCCAGGTCTTGTTCGGATCGTCGGCCTTGGCCGCCATCTCCTTCTTCTTGCCCTCGACCCACTTCGTGTAGTCGGCTTGTGACACGACCTTGACGTGGATCGGCATGTACGCGTGCTCCTTGCCGCACAGTTCGACACACTGGCCGTAGAAGTCACCCGTCTTTTCGGCGCGGAACCAGGTGTCGCGCACGAAGCCCGGGATCGCGTCCTGCTTGACCGCGAAGGCCGGCACCATCCACGCGTGGATCACGTCGTTGGCGGTGGTGATGATGCGGATCTTCTTGTTGACCGGCACCACCAGCGGGTTGTCGACCTTCAACAGGTAGTTGTCGCCGGCCGGCTTGGCGGCGTCGGACAGCTGGCGCTGCGTGACGTCCAGCGTCGACAGGAAGCCGATGCCCTCGCCTTCGCCCTTCAGGTAGTCGTAGCCCCACTTCCACTGGTAGCCGGTGGTCTTGATCGTGAGGTCGGCGTTGCTGGTGTCCTTCATCGCGACGACGGTGCGCGTGGCCGCCATGCCCATCACGATGACGATGGCGAAGGGCACGATGGTCCAGGCGATCTCGACGGCCACGCTCTCGTGGAAGTTCGCCGGCTTCGCACCCTTGGACTTGCGGTGCTTGAAGATCGAATAGAACATCACGCCGAAGACGGCGACGAAGATCACCAGGCACACCACCAGCATGAAGTAGTGCAGCCCCTGGATGTCCGACGCGATGCGCGTCACCGGCTCGTGCAGGTCGAGCTGGTTGGTCTTCGGACCGCCGGGCAGATCAGCCACCGCGGCCGCGGCCCGCGCGGCCGGGCCGGCCAGCAGGGTCGCCATGCCGAGGCCGGCTGCGGCGATGCGATGGCAAAGCGTCTTTGTCGTGTTCATCGTCATGCTTGAAGTTCGTGATCCCAATCCGGTCCACCGCCGGCACCAATCGACGCAGACCCTGCCTGCGACAGGCGCAGCGCGCAGCGCAGCTCCTCGGCCAGTTCGTCGCGCAGCTCGGGCCGCACATGGCGGCCGATGCGTACGCTGCGTCCCTCGCCCGACAATTCCACCAGCGAGCCGGCACCTGCGGCGGGCTCGACGCGCACCCAGTCGGCGCTGAAGCGCGTGCATTCCACTTGCGGGCCGACGCGCTGTTCGACGGCCATCTCGCGGCCGGCCAACGTGATCAGTTCGCGGTCGCCGGCATGGCGCGCCATCACCAGCATCGCGGCGCCCACCGCCAGCAGCTCGACACCGGCGAACAGCAGCACCGACGGCACGCCCTGGCTCCAGAAGCCGACAGCCACGACCAGCACCAGCGAGCACAGCAGCCCGTAGGCCGACAGCAGCTGACGTGGCGAAATGGCGCAGTTGCGGCGCAGGTCCCAGCGCCAGCTGCCCTCGTCGGCCCCCGTGCCGCGGCGGCCGAAGCGCCAGCCGCCGTCGCGACGGGGCGACGCCGGCGCGGGCCAGGGGCTGGGGGCAAGGGTGGCGGTCATTGGGCGGCGGCTCGAGGAACAGGCGTGCCCTTCGATGGCGGTTGGTCCTGGAACGGACCCGGGCACGGCTGAACCGCGGGATTCTAACCAAGCGTCACGATGTGCCCGGCCCCGCGCGGCGCGAACGCAACGAGGCGCGCAGCTCGTCGAGCGGAATCGCCACCGGCGCACCGGGCGGCGGCTTGGGCGCGGCCTTGAAGGCATGGCCGTAGACAAGCTCGAAGCGCAGCGCGATGCGGCCCTGCGCGTCGGCGCGCTCGGCGAGCGCGGATTTCAGCCGCTCGCGCCATCGCGGCGTGCGCAAGCCCGGCGTGCGCTGCAGCCCGAGGTGGCCGCCGAGCGAGCGCAACTCGGCCAGCAGTGCGTCCGGCGACGACCAGTGCAAGGTCAGCGTCTCCTGGTCCATCACCGGGTCGGCGAAACCGCCGTGCACCAGCTGGTCGCCGATGTCGTGCATGTCGGTGAAGGGTGGATGGGGTGCGGGCCAGCCGAACTCCTCGTACAGCGCACGCAGCTCGCGCAAGGTGTCGGGGCCGAGCGTCGAGAACATCAGGAAGCCGTCGGCCGCGAGCGCCGCGTGCCAGCGCGCCAGCAGCGCCTCGGGCTGCGGCGACCAGTGCAGCACCATGTTCGCCCACAGCATCGACGCCGACTGCGGCGGCACCTCGTGCTCGCGCCAGACCGGCGACACCTCGCCGGCCGGCAGCCAGCGCCGCCACCACGCCGGCCGCAGCGCGGCCTGGCTGCGCTCGGCCAGCGCCGCGGTCGGTTCGATCACCTGGCGCCGAGCGTCCGGCAACACCGTCGCCACGGCGTCGGCGCTGCCGCCGAGAAAGCCCCACCAGTCCAGCCAGCGCGCGGGCGGCTGCTTGATCAGCGGCAGCCGTTCGGCCATGCGCCGGGCGACCTCCTGGTGCAACCAGGGCGCGGCCTCGGCCCGCGCGAGCCGATCGAGCACGCGCGCGACGGCGCGGGCATCGGTGCGGGGTTCGGGCGGCGGGGACATGGGACCGGGTTCGAGGGACCGGGCTTAACAGGGCCGGGCAGTATATTGAGCCGATGATCATCGACGGCCTGTCCGGCCATCGCCTGCCGCGTCGAACCGGGACCACCGGCCGCTTCGGCTTCCCGCGCCAGTGCCCGCTGTGCCGCGGCTGGACGGCGCAGCCGCTGTGCGCGGACTGCCTGCAGCGCTTCGCGGCGCCCGCACCGCGCTGCGGCCGCTGCGCGCGGCGCCTCGGCGTGGCGCTGCCGGCCTGCGCCGACTGCCTGCGCCAGCCGCTGCCCTTCGAACGCTGCCTCTGTGCCGGCGACTACGCGTTTCCGTGGGACCGGCTGATCGCCGACTTCAAGTTCCGCGGCCGCATCGAGCTCGCGCCGGCCCTCGCCGCCGCGCTTCTGGCCGCCCTCTCCGCCGCTCCGGGCCCGGCGGTCGACCTCGTGCTGCCGGTGCCGCTGAGCGATGCGCGCCTGGCCGAGCGCGGCCACCACCAGGCCTGGGAAATCGCCCGTCGCATCGCCCGGGCACGCGGCGTGGCCGCCGATGCGGCGACGCTTCGCCGGCTGCGCGACACGCCGCACCAGGTCGGCCTGAGCCGGCGCGAGCGCGATGCCAACCTGCGCGACGCGATGTGGATCGAGCCGGCGCGCGCGGCGGCGCTGGCCGGCCGCCGCATCGCGCTGGTCGACGACGTGATGACCACCGGCGCCACCGCGGCCGCGGCCGCCGAGGTGCTGCTGCGCGCCGGCGCCGCGGCCGTCGACCTGTGGGTCATCGCGCGCACGCCGGATCCCGGCGACTGACCCTCAGGACCCGCGGTCGGGTGACGACAATGCGCGCATGTTTCACATCGTGCTCGTGCATCCCGAGATCCCGCCGAACACTGGCAACGTGATCCGCCTGGCGGCCAACACCGGCTGCACGCTGCACCTCGTCGAGCCGCTGGGTTTCGCGATGGAGGACAAGCTGCTGCGCCGCGCCGGCCTCGACTACCACGAGTACGCGGCCGTGCATCGACACCCCGACTGGGCCGCGCTGCGTGCCGCGCAGCAGGCGGACGGCGGCCGCTGCTTCGCCTTCAGCACGCGGGGCACCGGCCGCTTCGCGGGCATGGCCTGGCAGCCGGGCGACTGGCTGGTCTTCGGCAGCGAGACCGCCGGCCTGCCCGCCCCCGTGCTGGCCGACTTCGCGCCGGAACAGCGCGTGCGCCTGCCGATGCGGCCCGGGCAGCGCAGCCTGAACCTCAGCAACACCGTCGCGGTGGTGGTGTTCGAGGCCTGGCGGCAGCAGGGCTACGCCGGCGGGGCATGACCGGCACCCGGCCCGGCGAGGACGCCAGGACGCCCGCCCGGCCGCTGCGCGTTCCTTGGATCAGGTCTCCGGCCGGGCCTCGCGCGCCATCAGCTGGCGCAGCGCCTGCGCGGGCGCCAGCCGACCCTCGAGCACCTCGACCACCACGTCGGTGATCGGCATCTCGACGCCCAGCGAGCGCGCGCGCGCCTGCACCACCGGTGCGGTGTGCACACCCTCGGCGACATGGCCCAGCCGCGCGAGGATCTGCGGCAGCGGCTCGCCGGCCGCCAGCAGCAGGCCGACCTTGCGGTTGCGCGACAGGTCGCCGGTGGCGGTCAGCACCAGGTCGCCCAGGCCGGACAGGCCCATGAAGGTCTCCGCCCGGGCACCCAGCGCGAGCCCGAGCCGCGTCATCTCGGCCAGGCCGCGCGTGATCAGCGCCGCGCGCGCGTTGAGTCCGAGCGACAGACCGTCGGCGATGCCGGTGGCGATCGCCATCACGTTCTTGACCGCGCCGCCGACTTCGACGCCGATCGCGTCGGTGGACGTGTAGACGCGCAGATGCTCGCCGTGGAAGGCCTGCACCGCGAGCGCGGTGAGCGTCTCGTCGGCGCTGGCGGCGACCAGCGCCGTCGGCTGGCCACGCGCGACCTCGAGCGCGAAGCTCGGGCCCGACAGCACGCCGGCATGCGCCTGCGGCCGCAGCGCGCGTGCGATCTCGTGGCCGAGCGCGCCGGTGGAAGTCTCGAAGCCCTTGCAGAGCCAGACGACGTTGGCGGCCGCCGGCAGCCGCGTCAGCTGTTCGCGCAGCCCGGCCATCGGCGTCGCGATGACCAGCAGGCCGTCGTCGCCGGCATGGGCCAGCGCCCGCGCGTAGTCGTCGGCCACGGCCAGCGACGCCGGCAGCTGAACCTCGGGCAGATAACGCCGATTGCACGCGTCGGCGCGCATCGCGGCGGCCTGCGCCGGATCGCGCGCCCACAACATCACCTCGTCGTGACGCGCCGCCGCGGCGACGGCGAGCGCCGTGCCCCAGGCACCGGCGCCCAGCACGCTGATGCGCATGGACGGGTGCGTCGTCAGTTCGCGCTGCTCAGCACGCCGCTGCCGTTGCCGTTCTGGGCCTGCGCCTGCTGGGCCTCGAACATGGCCTGGAAGTTCACTTCCGTCAGCATGATCGGCGGGAAGCCGGCGCGCGTGCAGACGTCCGAGACGATCGCGCGCAGGTAGGGGTAGATCATCTGCGGGCAGACGATGCTGAGGATGCCCTGCAGCTGGTCCTGCGGCACGTTGCGGATCTCGAAGATGCCGGCCTGCTTGGCCTCGATCAGGAACAGCGTGCGGTCGCCGACCTTGGTGGTCACCGTCGCGGTGACCGTGACTTCGAACACACCGTCGGCGACGCCGCTGGCCGCCATCGACAGGTTGATGTCGACCTGCGGCTGCTGCTGCTCGAGCAGGATCTGCGGCGAGTTCGGCTGCTCGAGCGACAGGTCCTTCAGGTACATGCGCTGGATCTGGAATACCGGGGTTGCGTCTTGCTCGGCCATGGGATGTGCTTGAAGCAGGTGGGAATGTGAAAAGCCCGCCTCCGTCAGGTGGGCGGGCTGGCTGCGGCGGGCATTATCGCTCGCGCACCCGCGGGCCGGGCCCGCGTCCGCGGGGGGACGGCCCGGACCGGGCAGGCCCGGTCAGGCGCCGGCGAGCAGCGGCGCGAGACCGCCGCTGCGGTCCAGCAGCATCAGGTCGTCGCAGCCGCCGACGTGGGTGTCGCCGATGAAGATCTGCGGCACCGTGCGGCGGCCGGTCAGCTCGATCATGCGCTCGCGCTCGGACGGGTTCAGGTCCACCCGCACTTCCTCGATCTGCTCGACGCCGCGCTGCTTCAGCAGCGCCTTGGCCCGGATGCAATACGGGCAGACCTGCGTGGTGTACATGCGGACGGCATTCATCGACGACGACTTCGGCGGGCAGTGGAGATGAGCGCAATTGTCCAAGCGCGTGAATTGCCTTGCTGGCGCTCGGTCATCGGCCGGCCGCCGCGGCACCGGCCCGGCGGGGTCGCCTCGGCGGCCGGCCGTTCAGGCCTTTTCCGTCGGCAGGTTCGCGTCCCGCCACGCGGCGAGGCCGCCGGAGACGGCGACCGCCTTCTCGTAGCCGGCCTTGCGCAGCAGCCCGGCGGCGCGGTTCGCACGCGCGCCGCTGGCGCACATCAGGATCACCGGCAGCGCCTTGTTCGACGGCAGCTCCTTCGCGCCCTCGAGCGAGCCGAAGGGGATGTGGCGTGCGCCGACCGCATGGCCGGCGGCGTACTCGGCCGGCTCGCTGACGTCGACCAGCACGCCCTTCTCGCGGTTGATCAGGCGCACGGCCTCGGCGGTGCCGATCGTGCCGCCCTGGGTCTTCTGCAGCGTCTGCCACAGCAGCAGGCCGCCCGAGGTGGCGGCCAGGAGGATCAGCGGCCAGTTGTCGACGATGAATTTCACGGCGGATGCGCAAGGGGCTCTCGAAGGGGGCCGGATTATAGAATTCGGCCCCTTTGCCGCCCCACCCAAGCCTGACGCCCCATGTACAAGCTCGTGCTGATCCGCCACGGCGAATCGACCTGGAACCTCGAGAACCGCTTCACCGGCTGGACCGACGTGGAGCTGACGCCCACCGGAGTCGCGCAGGCGCAGGAAGCCGGCCGGCTGCTGAAGGCCGCTGGCTACGAGTTCGACGTCTGCTACACCTCGGTGCTCAAGCGCGCCATCTGGACCCTGTGGCACGCGCTCGACCAGCTCGACCGCACCTGGCTGCCGATCGTCAACGACTGGCGCCTGAACGAGCGCCACTACGGCGCGCTGCAGGGCCTGAACAAGGCCGACATGGCGCGCCAGTACGGCGACGCGCAGGTGCTGCAATGGCGCCGCAGCTACGACACGCCGCCGCCGGCGCTCGAGCCGGGCGATCCGCGCGGCCAGCGCCAGGACCCGCGCTACGCGAAGCTGGCGCCGGAACAGGTGCCGCTGACCGAATGCCTGAAGGACACCGTCGCGCGCGTGCTGCCGTGCTGGAACGAGGTGCTGGCGCCGGCGATCAAGCGCGGCGAGCGCCTGCTGGTGTCGGCGCACGGCAACTCGATCCGCGCCCTGGTGAAGTACCTCGACGGCATCAGCGATGCCGACATCGTCGGCCTGAACATCCCCAACGGCATCCCGCTGGTCTACGAGCTGGACGCCGACATGAAGCCGATCAGGCGCGAGTACCTGGGCGACGCGGAAGCCATCGCCAAGGCCGCCGCGGCCGTCGCGAACCAGGGCAAGGCCTGAAGGCAACGATGCAACCGGGCCCGGCCGAGCTGCCGCCCCTTTCGGACGCTATTCGGCCAGGCCGTAGAGCCGCTCCGGCGGCACGCGCTGCAACAGCGACGCGTCCGCCGCCGCGGCCTTGATCGCGAAGGCCGGCTGCGCGGTGTCGCGGCGCGTGGTCGCGACGGTCGGCATGCCGGACTTGTCGGTGATCGCGGCGGCCATCGGCGTCAGCGCGGTGGGGCCGCGGCGGATCACCACCGCCTGCTCGCCCGAGGCCAGCTGCACGACATTGCCCGGCGGGTAGATGCCGTACTCCTTGATGATGGCCGAAGCCAGCGGGTTGCCGGCGGCCTCGGCGAACATCTGCCGCGCCGCCTCCTGGATCGACAGGGCCTTGCGGTCGGCGCGCGCGCTGATCTTGGCGATGAAGACATCGGCCATGCGCAGCGCGGTGGCCTCCTCGCCCACCTCGGCCAGGCCGGCCGGATAACCGCCGCCGCCGCGGCGCTCGTGGTGCTGCAGCACGGCGTCGAGCCAGCGTTCGTCGGCGATGCCCGCGCTGCGCAGCCGCTCGGCCGTCGCCTGCGGATGGGCCCGCACCTGCTCGCGCTGCGTGTCGGTGATGCGGCCCATCGCGGCGACGCGCCCCTGCAGCTCGGTGATCGTCAGGTTCATCGTCAGCGCCGCCTTCACCAGACTGCGCACACGCTCGGGCTCCCAGCCCACACGCTGGCCCATCAGCTGGCACACCAGGGCGGTGTGCAGCGCATGCGTCAGGCCGTACAGCGGCAGGCGGCGCGGGTCCTGCCGCACCGACAGGAAGATGGCGATGTCGACGTCGCGCTGCACCAGTTCCATCTGCAAGGTCGCGAACTCGTCGCAGCGCGCGGCGAAGCCGGGCTCGTCGATGCTCTTGTGCAGGCGGTCCAGGTGCCAGGCCGACTGCTCCCACAGGTCGAACAGCGTGCGCTTGCGCCCGTTGGCCGCTTCGACCGGCTGGCGGCCTTCCTTGTAGGCCTTGACCTCTTCCAGGTCGGCGTAGAGGCCGCGGGCGATCAGCGAGGCCAGCTGCTGCTCGGAATCGAGCATCTGGCCACGGGCCAGCAGCAGCTTGCCGTGTTCGTCGCGGATGCCGAACGGCAGGGCCGCGCCCACCTTCAACTGGCCCGATACGAGCTTGAGCAGTTGCTGCGTCGCCACCTGGCGGATTCCTTCACCTTCCCAACGGCGAGCGCACTCTAGATCGGAAGTCAGTGCCCGCCTAGCGGGTCGTACCCGGGGACGCGGACCGTCCTCAGGCGAAGCGCCGCACCGCCTCGGCCAGCAGCGGGGCGACCGGGATGCAGGCCGATTCATGCGGCACCGCGTCGCTGGACCAGACGTGGCGCACGCCGGCGGCACGCACCTGCGCATACGCGTCGCCGACGAACAGGGCATGCGTCACCGCGACATCCACGCTCGCCGCACCGGCGGCCAGGCAGGCTTCGGCGGCCTCGATCAACGTGCGCCCGGTGCTGGCGACGTCGTCCATCAGCACGACGGCGCGGCCGCCCAGCGGCACCGACGGCGGCAGCGTCACGCGCACGTCGCGGTCGCCGCGGCGCTGCTTGCGGCAGGTCGCGTACTCGAGCCCGAAGGCGCGTCCGGCCTCGGCCACCCACTGCAACGCCTCCTCGTCGGGACCAAGCAGCAACGCCTGCGGCACTTCGCGATGCACCCACTCGCCGAGCGCACGCGCGGCGGTGACCGAGATCGCGCGGCAGCCCGGCATCACTTCGTCGAGCGAGTGGATGCGGTGCAGGTGCGGATCGACCGTCACCAGCCCGTCGATCACCTTCGCGAGCAGCCCCGCGATGTGGCGCTGGCTGACGGCCTCGCCGGGCGTGAACGCGATGTCCTGGCGCATGTAGGCGAGGTAGGGGCTGACCAGCAGCAGCTCGCGCACCCCGAGCTCGCGGGCAGCGGGGGCGGTGATCAGCACCTCGACCAGCTTGTGATTCGGCCGGTGCAGGCCGCGCAGCAGCAGCACGCTGGCCGGCAGCTGCGGCGGCAGCCTGAGCTTGATCTCGCCGTCGGGGAATCGATGGCGCTCGATGCGCTCGAGCGGCAGCGCCAGCGACGCGGCCAGCGCCTGCGCGAGGTGCCATTCGTCGTCGAAGGCCAGGATCAGCGCAGGTCTCATCGGGGCTCCTCGGCGGCATTGTGATCGCGATGCAGTTCGGCGGCGATCGCGCTGCGTACCAGCGCGGCCAGCGCACGCCGGTCGGCATGGCGGCTGCCCTGCGGCGGCAGCACCACGACGTGCACGCGCAGATCGCGCGCGCGGGCGATGGTCCAGACGCTGTCGACGAGCGTCGTGTCCCCGAGCCAGGCGACGACCGGGCTGAAGCGCTGCACCGCATCGGCGTACCGCAACGCCAGCGCCTGCACCGGCACGTTCGTTGAAATCGCCGCCTGCAGCAGGTTGGCGTGAAAGGGCAGCACGGTCTGACCGTCGCCGGTGGTGCCCTCGGGGAACACCGCGACGACGTCGCCGCCGTCGAGCGCGGCCGCCACCTGGTGCACGACGCGCAGCGCATCGCGCTTGCGTTCGCGCTCGATGAACAGCGTGCCGACGGCGCCGACCAGCCAGCCCAGCAGCGGCCACGCACGCACGTCGGCCTTGGACACGAAGCGCGCCCGCGGGCAGCTGGCGTGGATCACCAGGATGTCGAGCCACGAGACGTGGTTGGCCAGCAGCAGCACGGCGCCGTTGCGCACCGTGCCATCGACGACCACCTCGATGCCCAGCAGGCGCAGCAGCTTGCCGGCCCACCAGCCGATGCGCCCGTGGCGGCCGGCGGCATCCAGGGCGTGCCAGCGCAGCGCGACGATGGCCATGCCGTGTGCGACGTGCAGCAGCACGCGCACGAGCCGCCATGCGGCGTGCAGCCGCCCGACGCGGGCGTTCGTCACCGAAGGTCAGGCCCCGCCGGGCCGCCCCAAGGGGCCTGATCCCCCGGGATCGCGCAAGGGATCCTGTCGGATCCGGGGGGACCACGCCGCAGGCGTGTAGGGGGCCATGATCTCAGGCCTCGTAGGCCACGGTGCCGGCGACCAGGGTCGCACGCACGCGGCCCGGTAGCGCCATGCCGGTGGCCGCGAAGGCGAACGGCGTGTGGCGGCCCTGGCTGCGCAACGCGGCGGCATCGACAGTCCAGGTCTGCTCGGGATCGAAGACGCAGACGTCGGCGATGCCGCCTTCGATCAGCCGGCCGGCGCTCGACTGCAGCGAACCGAGCGCTTCGCCGAGCACGCGCACCGGCTCGCTGGTCACGCGGGCCAGCGTCTGCGGCAGCGGCAGCCCGGACTCGGCGCCCCATTTCAGCGCCAGGCTCAGCAACAGTTCCAGGCCGGTGGCGCCGGGTTCGGCCTCGGCGAAGGGCAGATTCTTGTCGTCCTCGTCGACCGGCGTGTGGTCGGACACCAGCGCGTCGATCGTGCCGTCGGCCAGCCCGGCGCGCAGCGCGTCGCGGTCGGCGCCCTGGCGCAGCGGCGGCGTCAGCCGCATCGCCGAGTTGAAGTAGCCGATGTCGACGTCGGTCAGGTGCAGCGAGTTGATGCTGACGTCCGAGGTGAGCGGCAACCCTTCCGCCTTCGCGGCGCGCACGATCGCGACGCCGGCCGCGCTGGACAGCCGGCACAGGTGCACGCGCGCGCCGGTGATGCGCTGCAGCTCGACGATGGTCTGCAGCGCGATGGTCTCGGCGGCCACCGGCACGCCCGACAGGCCGAGCCGCGTCGCCACCGCACCGCTGGCCGCGACGCCCTGCCCGAGCGAGGCGTCCTGCGGCCGCAGCCAGACGCTGTAGCCGAAGGTCGCCGCGTACTGCAGCGCGCGCATCAGCACCAGGTTGTCGCGCAGCGCGACCTCGGCCTGCGAGAAGCCGACGCAGCCGGCCTCGGTCAGTTCGGCCATCTCGGTCAGCACCTCGCCTTCGAGGCGGCGCGTCAGCGCGCCGAGCGGGAACAGCCGGCACAGGCTCAGCTTGCGGGCGCGGAACTTCAGCATCTCGACGAGGCCGGGCTCGTCGAGCGCGGGGTCGGTGTCGGGCGGGCAGACGAGGCTGGTGACGCCGCCGGCCGCCGCCGCGTTGAGCTCGCTCTCGAGCATGCCCTCGTGCTCGTGGCCCGGCTCGCGCAGGCGCGCGGCGAGGTCGACGAGCCCCGGCACGACGACGCAGCCGCGCGCATCGATCACCCGGCTGGCGTTGAAGTCATCGCCGACGCGGCCGATCGTCACGATGCGGCCGGCGGCGATGGCGATGTCGGCCGTCTCGTCGCGGCCCGAGGCCGGGTCGATCACCCGGCCGTTCCTGATCAGGATCTTCATCTGTGCGTTCAGGCTTCGTTGCCGGCGATGATGGACATCACCGCCATGCGCACGGCGATGCCGAAGGTGACCTGCGGCAGGATCACGCTGTGCGAGCCGTCGGCGACCGCCGAGTCGATCTCGACGCCGCGGTTGATCGGGCCCGGGTGCATGACGATGGCGTCGGACTTCGCGAGCGCGAGCTTGTGATCGGTGAGGCCGTAGTTCTTGAAGAACTCGCCGGCCGACGGCAGCATCGCGCCGCTCATGCGCTCGTTCTGCAGGCGCAGCATGATGATCACGTCGGCGCCGCGCACGCCTTCGGCCATGTCGTGGCACACGCGCACGCCCATGCCTTGAAGGTCGCCGGGCACCAGCGTCTTCGGGCCGACGGCGCGGATGTCCGGCACGCCCAGCGTGGTCAGCGCGTGGATGTCGGAGCGCGCGACGCGCGAATGCACGATGTCGCCGACGATGGCCACCGACAGCTGCGTGAAGTCGCGCTTGAAGTGGCGGATCGTGTACATGTCCAGCAGCCCCTGTGTCGGGTGCGCATGGCGGCCGTCGCCGGCGTTGACCACGTGCACGTGCGGCGCGCAGTGCTGGGCGATCAGGTAGGGCGCGCCGCTCTCGCCGTGGCGCACGACGAACATGTCGGCATGCATCGCGCTGAGGTTGGCGATGGTGTCGAGCAGGCTCTCGCCCTTGGCGGTCGACGAGCGCGCGATGTCGAGGTTGATGACGTCGGCGCTCAGCCGCTTCGCGGCGATCTCGAAGGTCGTGCGGGTGCGCGTCGAGTTCTCGAAGAACAGGTTGAAGACGCTCTTGCCGCGCAGCAGCGGCACCTTCTTGACCTCGCGCTCGTTGACCGACAGGAAGGTGCCGGCGGTGTCGAGGATGTGCGTCAGCACCTCGCGCGGCAGGCCCTCGATCGACAGCAGGTGGATCAGCTCGCCGTTCGCGTTGAGCTGTGGATTGCGTTTGTGCAGCATCAGGCGGAGTCCTCGCGGACGGAGAACGCGAAGCGGCCGTCTTCCGCGCGCGCCAGCGACAGGCGCTGCGCGGGCGCCAGCACGACCTTGGCCGCGGCGAACGCGGGCTGGATCGGCAGCTCGCGGCCGCCGCGGTCGACGAGCACCGCCAAGGTCACGCTCGCAGGCCGGCCGAAGTCGAACAGCTCGTTGAGCACCGCGCGGATCGTGCGGCCGGTGAACAGCACGTCGTCGATCAGCAGGATGTGCGCGCCGTCGACGGCGAACGGGATCTTCGTGGCATCGACGCCCCCGGCCAGGCCGCGCTCGCCGAAGTCGTCGCGGTGCAGCGTGCTGGAGATCACGCCGGGCTTGCCGGCCAGCTGCAGGTCGGCCTGCAGGCGCTCGGCCAGCCAAGCGCCGCCGGACCAGATGCCCAGCAGGGCCATCTCGGGCCGCCACAGGCCGCGCACGCCGGCGCGCAGCTCGGCGTACAGCGCCTCGGCATCGAGGGTCAGGGTGGTCATGGAAGGTTCGTCAGGTATTGATCGAGGATCACGGCGGCCGAGGCGGCATCGACGTCCGCCGCGCCGCTGCGCGCCGCTTCGGTCGTCGAGTAGCGCTCGTCGACCTCGTGCACCGGCAGCCGGAAGCGGCCGTGCAGCTGGCGGGCGAAGCGCTGCGCGCGGCGCGTATTGTCGTGCGGCGCGCCGTCCGGATGCACAGGCACGCCGACCACCAGCGCATCGGGCCGCCACTCGGCGATCAGCCGGCCGATGTGCTCGAAGCGTGCATCAGCCGGCGCGGCGATCGTCGTCAGCGCGGTGGCATGGCCCAGCACGGTGTTGCCGCTCGCGACGCCGATGCGCTGGGTGCCGAAATCGAAGGCCAGGAACGACTGCGGGCGCTGGACCGCGGCGCCCTGGTTCATGCGTGGCCGGCTTCCTGGCTCAGCATGCGCGGATCGATGCCCAGCAGCGACAACGCGCGGTCGTAACGTTGTTCGACCGGCGTGTCGAAGATGATCTCGCGCTGCGCGTCGACGGTGAGCCAGCCGTTGCGGCCGATCTCGTCCTCGAGCTGGCCGGCGCCCCAGCCGCTGTAGCCCAGCGTGACCAGCAGCTTCTTCGGGCCGGCGCCCTGCGACAGTGCTTCCAGCACGTCCTTGCTGGTGGTCATCTCGAGGCCGCCGGGGATCGACAGCGTCGAGTTGTACGGCCGCTCGGCATCGCCCAGGCGTTCGTGCAGCACGAAGCCGCGTTCGGTCTGCACCGGACCGCCGAAGTACACCGGCTGCTCGGCGAGCTCGGGGGAATCCAAGCTCAGCTCGATGCGCTCGAACAGGTTCTTCAGCTTGATGTCGATCGGCTTGTTGATCACCAGCCCGAGCGCGCCCTTCTCGGTGTGCTCGCACAGGTAGACGACCGAACCGGCAAACGTGTCGTCGGCCATGCCGGGCATGGCGATCAGGAACTGGTTGGTCAGGTTGATCCGATCGGACGACATGGCTGCATTCTAGAGCCGCGGCTCCGCCGCTCGCCGTGGGCGACACTGGCCTGCATGGACAAGCCGAACGCCCGCGCCCTGGTCTGGTTCCGTCGTGATCTGAGGGTCGACGACCACGCGGCGCTGCACCACGCGCTGGTGTCGGCGCGGCAGGTGTGGTGCGCCTTCGCCTTCGACCGCGCGATCCTCGACCCCCTGCCGCGCGCCGACCGCCGAGTCGAGTTCATCCACGACAGCGTCGTCGAGCTCGATGCGGCGCTGCGCGAGAAGGCGGCGGCGCACGGCGTGCAAGGCGGCGGGCTGATCGTCCGGCACGGCCGCGCCGCGGACGAGCTGCCGGCGCTGGCCGCGAGGCTCGACGTGCAGGCCGTCTACACGAACCACGACGACGATCCGGCCGCGCTGGCGCGCGATGCGGCGGTGCGCGACGCGCTGGCGGCGAAGGGCATCGCGCTGCACAGCTTCAAGGACCACGTGGTCTTCGAGCGCCGCGAATTGATGACGGGGGCCGGCGCACCCTACAGCGTCTTCACGCCGTACAAGAACGCCTGGTTGCGTGCGCTGCAGCCGCAGCACCTGCGGGCCTGGCCGGTCGAGCAGCACGCGAGCGCGCTGGCGGCGCGGCCGGCGGACCTCGCCGGCCTCCCGGGCCTGCGCGCACTCGGCTTCGAAGCCACCAACCTGCATCAGCTGGCGCTGCCGACGGGCGCTTCCGGCGCACAGGCCCTGCTCGACGATTTCCTCGACCGTATCGACGACTACGCCGCGACGCGCGACTTCCCGGCGCGCAAGGGGCCCAGCTACCTGTCGACCCACCTGCGCTTCGGCACCGTCTCGATCCGGCGCCTGGCCGACGCGGCCTGGCAACGCGTGCAGGGCGGCTCGCGCGGCGCCGAGGTCTGGCTGTCGGAACTGGTGTGGCGCGACTTCTACCACCAGGTGCTGCACCACCACCCCCACGTGGTCGGCCACGCGTTCCGGCCCGCCTATGACCGCATCCGCTGGGCCGACGGCCCCGCGGCCGACGCGCATTTCGACGCGTGGTGCGCCGGCCGCACCGGCTACCCGCTGGTGGATGCCGCGATGCGCCAGATCAACCAGACCGGGTACATGCACAACCGGCTGCGCATGGTCGCCGCTAGCTTCCTGGTCAAGGACCTGGGGCTGGACTGGCGGCGCGGCGAGGCGTATTTCGCTGTGCACCTCAACGACTTCGACCTCGCCGCCAACAACGGCGGCTGGCAGTGGGCCGCGTCCACCGGCTGCGACGCGCAGCCGTACTTCCGCATCTTCAACCCGGTGTCGCAGAGCGAACGCTTCGACCCGGACGGACGCTTCATCCGCCGCTACCTGCCCGAGCTGGCGGGGCTGCCCGATGCACTGATCCACGCGCCGTGGCGCGCGCGCCCGGTCGACCTGGCCGCCGCCGGCCTCGTGCTCGGCCGCGACTATCCGCGGCCGCTGGTCGACCACGATGACGCGCGCCGCGAGACGCTCGCGCGCTTCGCGGTGGCCCGCGGTGGCTGATCGCCGCGCTCAGCGCGACGGGTTCGTATAGCGCGACAGCAGCGGCCCGAACTGCTGCGGCCACTGCGCCAGGCCGGCGCTGTCGCCGTCGAAGACGCTGCGCAGGAAGGCCAGCGACAGCGCCTGCGTCGCGCGCTTGATCTGCGGGTTGAGCACCGCGCCGCCGGTGCCGGTGCGGTCGGTGAAGATGCTGTGCGAGCCGCCTTCGAAGACGGCCAGGGTCTTGCGGCCACCGCCGGTCGCCTCGTAGACCGCGAGCCGGTCCTCGGCGGCCGAGTAGTAGCCGGGCACCCGGATCACGTCGTCGGTGCTGGTCACGTGCAGGCTCGGCACCTCGATGCCGCCGAGGATGCGCTGCACCGACGACTCGCCGTAGAACGGCGGCGCCGAGATGACGATCGCCGCCTTCAGCCGCGGATCGCGCAGCTCCATCGGCCGGCCCTCGCGCTCGACGCGGGCACCGACCGCCAGCAGCGTCGTGTTCGCGCCATACGAATGGCCGGCCGCGACGATGCGCGTCGTGTCGATCTTCGCCGCGAGCTCGCCGCCGAGCAGCTGGTCGAGCGCGAAGCGCAGGTCATGCACGCGCGCGATCGCTTCGCGCTCCTGGGCCGCCGCCTGCAGGCGGCCGACGACACCGAGCAGGTTGCCCTGCCAGACCCCGCGGTCGCTGCCGACATGTTGCAGGTGCAGGCTGGCGTAACCCTGGCTGGCCCAATAGCGGCCGAGGTAGGTGTAGCCCAGCCGCGAGCCACCGATGCCGTGCGAGAACACGATCAGCGGCACGGGCGCGTCGTTCAGCGCGCGATCGGGCAGGTACAGCCGCACCGGCACCGCGCGCTGTCGCACCTCGTCGGTCCAGTCGAAGTCGCGGGTCGTGAAGCCCGCCAGCGGCACGATCGGCTCGACCCGCGCGCTGACCGCCGGCGGCGGAAGCACGTCGGGCGCCTCGGCGCGCGCCGGACAGAAGAACGTGCCGACGAGCGGCACGGCGAGGGCGATGGGGAGGAGGCGGCGCCAGAGCATCGCCATCAGAGGCGGGCAGCCTCAGAAAAGTTCGACGTCGCCGACCTTGGAATCGTCGTCGAGCATGCCGCGGCCCACCAGGTCGGCATGGCTGCAGACCTGGTTGCGCCCGTGCGTCTTGGCCCAGTACACCGCCTTGTCCGCGCGCTCGAAGGCCGAGCTCGGCGTGTCGCCGGGCTTGAGCATCGTGAAGCCGACCGAGACGGTGATGTTGCCGACCTGCGGGAACTGGTAGGCCGCGACGCTGGTGCGCAGGCGCTCGAACGCCCGGCCGGCATCGGCATCGCTGGCGCAACGCATCATCACGACGAACTCCTCGCCGCCGAAGCGGTACAGGCGGTCGTGGTAGCGGAAGCACGAACGCATCAGCCGCGACAGCAGCAGCAGCACCTCGTCGCCGATCAGGTGGCCGAAGTTGTCGTTGACCGACTTGAAGTGGTCGATGTCGAGCACGCCGATGAAGTGCAGCTGCGGGCCGCCGCGGGTGCGCCGTTCGCCCGGCGACGCACTGCCCTCGTCGGCGGCCTGACTCGACAGCTTGTAGAAGGCCTCGTCGAAGGTCTTGCGGTTCAGCAGGCCGGTCAGCGTGTCGCGCTCGGAGTAGTCGAGCAGGCTCTGGAAGTTCCGGTAGATGCGCAGGATGCTGGCGACCAAGCGTTGCTGGTCGCCGTCCAGCGGCGCCCCCGATTCGATCTCGACCACGCCGGCGACGTCGCGGTCGGTGAACAGCGGGAAGATCGTGACGTGCGGCGTGCCGGGCACGTTGACCGGCTCGTGGCTGTCGATCGCCGCGACGCGCGCCGGAAACTCGGCCAGGCGCGGCAGGCTGTCGAACTCGACCCACAGCGGGTCGGCGGTGGCGGCGGCTTCGTCGGCGGCCAGCCGGGCCCGGGTCAGCCAGCGGCGGCCGGAGTCCTCGCCGACACAGCGGTGGATCGCGACGCGCTGCGGCTCGAGCAGGTCGCGCAGCGCACCGGCAAGCGTGGTGTCCAGCACATCGCGGTCGCGAAAGCCGGTCAGCTCGGCGAGGTGGTCGACTACCTTGGACATCTGGTCACTGCGCTGTCGATCGCCTGCCGGCGGAGCTCAGGCAGGGGCGACCTTGCGCGTGTAGTTTGCCACCAGGCTCAGCAGCTCATCCTCGGCAAACGGTTTGCCAAGGTAATGATTCACACCGAGCTCGGCCGCGTAGTCGCGGTGCTTCTGCGCGATGCGCGAGGTGATCATGATCACCGGCAGGCCGGCCAGGCGCGCATCGACGCGCATGTTGCGCACCAGGTCGAAGCCGTCCATGCGCGGCATCTCGATGTCGGTCAGCACCACGCTGGGCAGCTCGTCGGCCAGTTTCTCCAGCCCGTCGAGGCCGTCCTTGGCCAGCGTCACGCGGTAGCCTTCGCGCAGCAGCAGGCGCTGCGTCACGCGGCGCACCGTCAGCGAGTCGTCGACCACCAGCACCAGCGGCGCCTGCTCGGTCTCGGCCTCCGCGACCACCTGCTGCTCGGCGCCGCGGCGAACGGCGTCGAGTGCGGCAATCGTCGCGGCACGCGCGCTGCCGGCGTACAGCGCGGCCAGCGCCACCGGGTTGTAGATCAGCGCCGGCGCACCGGACGGCAGCAGCGTCATGCCGGTCAGGCCCGGCAGGCGCGACAGCTGCGGCCCGAGGTTCTTGACCACCACTTCCTGGTTGCCCAGCACTTCGTCGACGTGCAGCGCGATGCGCTGCGCGGCGCTGCGGATCACGACGATCGGCACGCTGCGGCCGGTGGCCTGGCCGAGCGGCGTGCCCTGCAGCAGCGCGCCGAGCCAGAAGAACGGCAGGTCGTGGTCGGCGAAGCGGTAGTGGCCCGACTGATAACAGCCGGGCAGCTCGGCGGCCGGCAGGCGGCGCACGATCTCGATCAGCGTCGACGGGACCGCGACCGTGAGGTCGGCGCAGCGCAGCATCACCACCTGCGTCACCGCGGTGGTCAGCGGCAGCACGAGGCGGAAGCTGGTGCCCTGGCCGGCGGCGGTGGCGGTCTCGATGCGGCCGCCCATCGCGTTGACGTCGGCGCGCACCACGTCCATGCCGACGCCGCGGCCGGCAAGGCCGGTCACCTGCTCGGCGGTGGAGAAGCCGGGGTGGAAGATCGTCGCGGCGATCTCGGCCTCGGTCGGCTGCGCGTCGGCGGCCAACAGGCCCATCGCGACCGCCTTCTGGTGGATGCGCGGCAGGTTCAGACCGGCGCCGTCGTCGCGGAAATCGACGCCGACCTCGTTGCCTTCCTGGGTCACCGAGATGGTGATGGTGCCCGCCGGTTCCTTGCCGCGCTGCTCGCGTTCGGCCGGCGCTTCGATGCCGTGCGCGACGCTGTTGCGCAGCAGGTGTTCGAAGGCGCCGGTCATCCGGTCGAGCACGCCGCGGTCGATTTCGATCGAGCCGCCGAGGATGTCCAGCCGCACCTGCTTGCCGGTTTCCTTGGCCGCCTGGCGCACCACGCGGTAGAGGCGCTCGGACAGGCCCTCGAACTCCACCATGCGCGTGCGCAGCAGGTCGTCCTGCAGGTCGCGCGTCAGGCGCGCCTGCGTGGCGAGCTCGTCCTCGGCCGACTGCAGCGTGCGCTGCAGGCCGCGCTGCACGGTGGCCACGTCGTTGACCGACTCGGCCATCATGCGCGTCACTTCCTGGAAGCGCGTGAAGCGGTCCATCTCCAGCGGATCGAACTCCTGCGACGACGCGCGGGCGGCTTCCATCCGGGTGGTGATCTGCGACTCGGCCTGCAGCTCGATGTCGCGCAGCTGGCGGCGCAGGCGCTCCAGGTTGTCGGTCAGGTCGCCGAGCGCGCCCTTGATCTGCGAGACGTCGGATTCGATGCGGGCGCGCGTGATGCTGACCTCGCCGGCATGGTTCACCAGGCGGTCGAGCAGCGGGGCGCGCACGCGAACCGCGGCGGTCTGGGCGCTGGCGGCGCTGCGCGTCTCTTCGACGGCGACGCTGCTGCCGCGTTCGAAGCGGGTCCAGTCGATCGCGCGCGGCGCGGCCGAGGGTGCGCGATGCGGCGCAGCGGGCGGCGGCAGCGGCGCCGGCGGCGCTTCGAGCGCCTGCTCCAGCGGCATGTCCAGTGTCGTCTCGAGGGTCGACTCGAGCGTCGAGTCGGCGTCGAGCTCGAGCACCGGCTCGAGGCCGGAGTCGACCGCGTCCTGCGGCACCGACTCGTGCGTCACGTGCGCTTCGGCATCGGCGGGCATCACGCCACCGCCGCGGCGCAGCGCCTCGAAGTGCGCTTCCATCGCATCGGCGCGATGCGACAGCGGCTCGATGTCGTCGGCTTGCACATGCGGCGAGGCCAGCAGGTGCTCGATGGCCGTCTCGAGGCGGTGCGCCATCTCGCCCAGGCGCATCGCGCCGGCCAGGCGGGCCCCGCCCTTGAGCGTGTGCAGGGTGCGCATGCAGGCCGCGGCCGCGGCCGGCTCGCCGGGGCGGCGGCCCCAGTCGCGCAGGCGCGACTGCAGCTGCGGGATCAGCTCGAGACCCTCTTCCTCGAAGATCGGGAACAGCTCGGCGTCGATCGCATCGACCTCGTCGATGTCGTCGTCGGTGTCGAGCGCATCGATGCGCACCGGCGCCGGCCGCGCCGCGACCTCGGGCAGCGGCGCGAAAGGCATCAGCGCGGGCTGGCCGAGCTCGCCCATCAGCGTGCTCAGGCTGGTGTCGGCCTCCGTCGCGGCTGCGGCGTCACCGGGCTCGAGCTCCAGCGTCGTGTCCGGTGCGGCGTGCTCGATCTCGTGCAGGCGGGCGACCAGGTCCGCCTCGGGGGACCGCAGGAAGCCGGCGGCGAACTGGTGCAGCAGCCGACGGATCTCCTCGCCGGTGGCGGCAAAGACCTCGGCCTCGGCGCCGCGGCCCTGGCCGCGGTCGTTCGAGCGCATCAGCGCATGTTCGAGCGACCGGGCGAGCTGCGACAGCTCGGCGTAGCCGACGGTGGCCGAGCTGCCGGCCAGCGAGTGCGCCAGCGCGATCGCCGTCGTGCCGACCGGACGTTGCTGCTCGTGCGTCCACTCGGCCAGCTCGGTCGTCAGGCGGCGCGACAGCTCGTCGGCCTCGTTGAGGTAGATGTTGAACAGCGGGATGCCGATGCGCAGCGGCCCGATGACCTTGACCTGCTCGGCTTCGTCGTCGAGCGCGCCGGTTTCGGTCGGCGCAGGCTCGGCTGGCACCTCGGCCACGGCCTCGGGCGCGGCTTCGGCCAGCACGTCCGGCACCGGCGTGGCGTCCGGCAGCGCGCCCGTTTCGGTCGGCTCGGCGGCTGGCTCGGCGGCCGGCTCGGCGGCCGGCTCGAGCGCCTCGACCGCCGGTTCGGCGGCGGCTTCGAGGCGGTCGATCGACTCGATGGTGTCAGGACTCTCGCCCGCGTCGACGTCGACGGCGGGCAGTTCGGGCTCGATCGACTCGACCGCTTCGAGCGCCGGCGCTTCGTCCGCCGGCATCGCGACCGCCAGCTCGGGCGCGACCGCCTCGGCCGGCACGTCGGCGGACTCGATCACTTCGATCGGCTCGACCGCGGCATCCGGCACCAGCAGGTCGTCGAGCGCCGCGTCGGTATCGATCACCTCGACGGCCCCGACCGCGGTGATCGCCTCGTCGGCCACGACCGGCAAGGCCGGCTCGTCCGACAGGTCGATCAGCGGCGCGTCGACCGGCTGTGCCGGTGCCGCCGGCGACAGCGACATCGACTCGGGCAGGCGCAGCTCGAAATCGGGCTCCAGCGCATCGGCCTGCGGCAGGGCCTCGGGCGCGGGCGGTGGCGCGAGGTCGAGGTCGGCCGCCGCCGGCAGGTCCGGCACCACGGCATCCAGCGCCGGCCAGGGCGGCTCGGTGTCGGGCGATGCCAGCTCGGCGGCCAGCACGTCGCTGCGCAGTGCCAGCGTCTCTTCGGCGTCGAGCCGCAGGGTCTGCTCGGGTTCCAGCGCCAGCGTCTGTTCGGCCCCGAGGTCCAGCGTGCGTTCGCCGAGCGGCAGGGTCTCTTCCGCGGGCAGGGTCGGCGCTTCCTCGGCCACCAGCGGCAAGGTGTGCTCGGCCGTCAACGGCAGCGTCTGCTCGGCCGACGGCGGCAGGTCGAGCGTCAACAGCTCGTCGCCGCGCAGCGCCAGCGTGGCCTCGATGTCGCCCGCCGGCAGCGGTTCGGCCGTGGCCGGTCCGTCGAACGGGTTCTCGAGCGGCGGCAGGTCGAGCGAGATCGTTTCGATGACCTCGACCGACGGCGGCGCGGGCGGCTCGTCCACCGGCATCAGGCCGTGCTCGGTGGCGGCGAAGGTCGACACGGCGGCCTCGGCCTGCAGCGGCTCGACCGGTTGTGGCTCGACCGGCTGCGGCTCGGCGACTTCGATGACCTCGACGGCGGCGATCGGCTCGACCAGCGGCGGCGGCTCGGCAACGGCCGGCTTGGAGGCCGCCGCCAGGCTCGCGGCCAGCGGCTGCCAGCGGTTGTCCAGGCGCAACGCATCGGCGCTGTGGCTCACCGGCTGGTGGTGGAAGCCGCCATCCCGGCGCTGCTCGATCGCGTCGACCCACTGCTCGAAATGGTCCAGCACCTCGGCGGTGAAGCCGCGCAGGTCCGCATCGGCGGCACCGCTGTCGGCCAGGCGCGCGTTGTACAGCTGCTCGCAGGCCCAGCCGGCCTCGCCGAATTCGCGCAGGCCCACCATGCGCGAGCTGCCCTTGAGCGTGTGGAACGCGCGCCGCACCGTCGTCATCGCGGCGTTGTCGTCGGGCTTGTCGTTCAGCTCGGCGAGCGCGCCGCGCGCGTTCTCGATCACCTCGCGCGCTTCCTCGAGGAAGATCTCGCGCATCTCGGCGTCTTCCTCGAGGCCCGTCTCGCCCGGGGCGGTCGGCGGGCTCGGCGGCGGCACCGGGCGCTGCGGTTCAACTTCCAGCGGCGCGCTGATGGTCGTCTGCGCGACGAAATCGGTGATCGAGGCCATCGCCTGCTGGCGCGCGGCGTCCAGCGAGGCCGGGTCGGCCTCCTGCGCGGCATGGGCCAGCGTCGAATGGGCGCGGCTGGCGACCTCGGCCAGCGCCGGCTGGTCGGCCGCGCGGGCCTGCTGCGACAGGCGCTCGAGCTCGCGCGTCAGCTGCTCGGCATCGGCATCGGGCTGCGCCGCGACCTGCGCCAGCGACTGCGCCTGCTCGACGAGCACCGGTGCGTCGTCGGCCGCCGCCTCGAGGTCGGCGAAGCCGCTCGTGCGCTCGGCGCGGCTGATCACCGCGCTCAGGTTGCCGGTGGCCGGGTCGAAGCGGAACAGCGACTTCGCCAGCTGCGGCTGCACGCTGAGCATGTCGATCAGGAAACTCAGCGCGCCGAGGTTGTCGGCCAGGCGGTCGAAGGTGCCGACCTCCGCGGCGCGCGCCGCGTCGACCTCGGTATTGGCCAGCTCGTCGACGTCGTCGCGCATGCGCACGACGGCCTGGGAGGCCTGGTCCATGCCCAGCACGGACAGCACGCCGCGCATCGCCGACAGCTGCGCCGGCACCGGGAACAGGAGCTCGCGCTGCACCGGATTGCGGAAGTACTGGTCGATCTGCTTCTCGACCTCGGACAGCGAGGCGCGCAGCTCCTGCACCACGCTGCCCATGGTCTGGCGATCGCTGACGCGGCGGTACAGCTCCTCCATCCAGCGGTCGAGCACGCCCGGCTCGCGGCCGGCGCGCACGTCGTCGATGCGCTGCGCCAGCCGGCGCACGCGCGTGCCCATGTCGGGATGATCGAAGTCGGCGTCCTCGAGCGACGCGTCGACGTAGAGCAGCGCGGTGGCGACTTCCATCGCCAGCTCGGCCGGCGGTTCGGCGCCGGACTGGACGGCATGCGCCGCCGCGCCCTGCAACGCAGCACCCAGCGTCTCGCCGTCGGTGTAGAGGCGCTGCAGCGAGTCGGCGACCAGCGAGAACGGCTCGGCCAGACCGGACAGACGGGCCAGCTCGCCGGCCGCGACCGCCGACCAGCACTCCTTCGCCGCAGCGACCCGCTTGCGGGCCTGCACGATCCACGCCGGATCGAAGCGGCCGAGCCGGGGGGACTGGTAGTCGACCGGCGGCTCGTCGCCGAGGTCATAGGCCTTGCGCACCGCGGCCAGGCGCGGACCCGCCGGCTGCGTGCCGCTGCTGGCGGCCTGGGCGCAGAAGAACAGCAGGTCCTGCGCCAGGCGGTCGGAGGCATCGGCCTGCGGACCGGCGCGCAGCTGTGCGAGCAGCCGCGACGCAACGCGCTTGCCGTACACATCCGTCGGCAGCAGGCCGCCGGCCTGGGCCTCGAAGAACGCGGCCGCCAGCTGCCACAGCGTGACCGCATGGGCCTCGGTGGCGCCGGCGGCGAGGCCGGCGAAGAGGTCGCTCATGCGCCCGGCGGCCGCCGGGTTCGGCCCGCGCATCAGCGGCAGCAGCTCGGCCTCGACGCGGTTCATCGTCTCGGCATCCGCGGCGCGCGGCTCGGTCGCGGGATCCTTGGCCAGGTCGTGCCAGGCCCACTCGCGGCCCCACAGGTCCGCCGGGTGCACGCGGCTGGCGCCGGCGAGCTCCTGCAGCGCGCGGTACTGCGGGAACATCAGCAGCGGCGACACGCCCTTGCCGGCGAGGCGCCGGGCCAGGAAGTCGAGCACCGCGAACGAACCCTGCTCGATCGTGCGCACCGCCTGCAGCGTCATCAGCTTGGGCTTCGCGCCCAGGCGCTGGATCGCGGCCTCGGCCGCACGCAGCGGCTGTGCGGCGACGCCCAGCCCCACTAGCTCGAGCGCGCCGACGCTCTGGTGGAACATCGTGCGCGCCTGGCGCAGCACGGCCGGGTCGACGGTGTCGACGTCGGAGTTGCCGAGCGCCTCGGCTTCCTTCAGGTAGCGGTACAGCGCCTTCTGGGCGGTGTCGAGCGAACGGCGCAACTCGTCGTACACCCAGGCCAGGGTGCTCAAGTCGTCGTTCATGCCGGGTTCGTTCGTCGTGGCCATCGTGCGGTCGGGCGCTGCGCCGGAGGAGGGGTCGGAAGGATCAGGCGATCTTGAACCGCGCCACCGACTGCTTCAGTTCTTCAGCCGAGCGGGACAGCTCGCGCACCATCTGCGCGGTCGAGCGCGTGCCCTCGCCGGTCTGCTCGGTCACCGCGAAGATGTGCTGGATGTTGCTGGCGACGATGTTGGCCGACTCGGCTTCGCTGGACGCCTGCGCCGAGATCTGTTCGATCAGCTCGGCGAGCTGCCGCGTCACGCGGTCGATGTCGCCCAGTGCGGAACCGGCCGCATCGGACAGCCGCGCCCCCTCGACCACGCCCTGCGTCGAGCGCGCCATGGCGGCCACCGCGTCCTGCGTATCGGTCTGAATGGTCTTCACCAGCGCCGAGATCTGGCGCGTCGCGTCGGCCGAGCGTTCGGCCAGCCGCTGCACTTCCTCGGCCACCACCGAGAAGCCCCGGCCCGCTTCGCCGGCGGAGGCCGCCTGGATGGCGGCGTTCAGCGCCAGCACGTTCGTCTGCTCGGTAATGTCCGAAATCAGCTCGGTGATTTCGCCGATCTCCTGCGACGACTCGCCAAGCCGCTTGATGCGCTTGGAGGTCTCCTGGATCTGGTCGCGGATCGAGTTCATGCCGCCGATCGAGTTCTGCACCGCGGTCAGGCCGGTCTCGGCCGCTTCCAGCGAGCGCCGGGCCACCTGCGCCGACTGCTGCGCCTGGGCCGACACGTCGTTGATTCGCGCCGCCATCTGCAGCACCGACTCGCCGGTCTCGCGGATCTCGCGCAGCTGTTCGTCGGACGCGGCGAGCAGTTCGGTCGACGTGGCTTCCACCTGCTGCGTCGTTTCCGTCACGCGGCCCACCGTGCCTTGCACCTGCGAAACGAGCGTCCGGAGTTCTTCCACGGTGTAGTTCACCGAGTCGGCGATGGCGCCGGTGATGTCTTCCGTCACCGTGGCCTGCTGGGTCAAATCGCCCTCGGCCACCGCCTGCAGCTCGTTCATCAACCGCAAAATTGCTGCCTGGTTCGCATCGTTGACGCGCTTGGCTTCCTGCTCCTGGCGCTCGGCTTCCTGTCGTTGCGCTTCGGCCTGCAGCGTCTGCTGGGCCTTGCCTTGCACGTACAGGCGCAGGAAGCCCCAGCCGCCGGCCAGCAGCAGCAGCACGCCGATCAGCATGCCGATGAAGTGCAGCGCGGTGAAGCCGCCCTCCTTCGCCAGGCGCTCCTGCACGGCCTCGAGGCCCTTGCGCAGCGGCTCGCTGTCCTGCACCACCGCGACCTGCGCTTCCCGCGCGGTCACCAGGCCCTGCAGGTTGCCCAGGATGGCGCTGGCCTGCGTGCGGGTGTCCTCGTACTGCTTGATCAGCAGCTGCAGCCGTTCCTTGGTCTGCGCATCCTTGGTGCCCGGCAGGCGCAGCTCGGGGTTGCCGTTGGTCAGGCCGTCGGCGATCTCGCGGAAGGAGTTCAGGTCCTTGCCGAGCAGGAACACCGCCTCGGGGCTGACACCTTCCATCGTCAGGAATTCGTTGGCGCTCTTGCCGATGCGCTGCGTCAGCATCACCAGCTGGCCGACGGCCGACAGCTCGGCCGGCGACGCGTTCTGCTGCAGCTTCAGCGACGACACCGTCTCGGCGGTCTCGAGCAGGTCGGACGACTGGCGGTTGATCGCACGCAGCGCCTCGCCCACCTGCGTCAGCGTCTTCTGCTGGCTCAGCACGTGGTTGGCGCTCTTCTCGGCGCGGTCGACCAGCGGCAGCAGCGGATCGACCGACTCCTGCACGACGCCGGGCACCGCCGGCAGGTCGGCATCGCCGTTCTTCAGCGCGCGCAGGTTCTTGGCCAGCACGGTGGCCGATTCCTTGACTTCCGGGAAGGCCTGCGCGCTGCCGATCATGGCCTGCGAGACCGCCTTCGCGAGCCGCTGCGACTGCATCAGCGCCTGGCCGGTGGCACCCACCTGCGCGGCGTTCTGGTTCGCGCTGCGCAGCGCCCAGCCCACCGACAGCGCCAGGATCACCGCGCCCGCGATGATCGAGCCGACCAGGATGCGCTGCTGCTCGCCGGGGGAGCGGTTGCCGATCAGCGGCAGCGCGGCGGCGCCGGCGCCGCCGGCGGCCAGCGTCGCGGCGTGCATGCGCGATTCGGCGAAGTCCGGCGCCAACTCGGACGGCGTGGCCTCCGAGATGATCGACGAGTCGCCCACCGTGGGCAGCGCGTTCATGTCGAGCGTGACATGACCCTGCACGTTGGACATCGTCGAGGGGTTGACCTCTTCGCCCTCGGCATCGGCCTGCATCTCGTCGAAATCGCCGGGCGCGTGGTCTGCGTTCTTGCCCCGCCCCATGCCCTTGAGTTTGTCCAGCAAGCCCATGACGCTTCCTCTTCGTTCTTGCCGCGCAATCCGATCACTGGGGGATCGGTCGAGCGGCGCGCCGGCTGTGGATCAGCCGGCGATGCCCAGAAACTGCTGCTGTCCCGCCAGCTCGGCGAGACCGATTTCCTGCCAAACCTTGCCGCCGGCATCGGCCCAGCGGGTGGCGGCGAACGCCGGGCGCTCGCCCGCACTGCCGTCGTCGCGACGCATGTCGGCGGCGTGGCGCAGGCCTTCGAGCCGGTCGACCATCAGCGCGCAATTCATGCCCAGCGCGGCGTTCAACGCGACCAGGCGCGTCTGCTCGCGCGCCGGTCCTTCGGGCGGCGCATCGCGCAGGCCCAGGAAGGACGCAAGGTCGACCACGGCATAGAGCCCGCCGCGCAGGTTGGCGACGCCGACCATCCAGCGCTGCGTGTGCGGCACCGGCATCACCTGGCCGACGTCGAAGATCTCACCCGCCTGTCGCAAGGGGAAGAGCACGCCCTGCCCTGCGCAGTCGACCGCCAGCCATGATTGGCCCGGCTGCTCGGTGCGCACGGCCTGCATGCGCTCGGCCAGGCGGGCTTGCAGTTCGCGCAGGGCTTCCTTGTTGGCCATGGGCTGAGGCGGCGCGGTGTCAGTCGAACTGCTTGATCTTGGCGATCAGCTCGTCCGCCACCACCGGCTTGACCACGTAGTCCTTCGCGCCCTGGCGCATGCCCCAGACGCGATCGGTTTCCTGGTTCTTGCTGGTGCACATGATCACCGGCACGTCCGTGAAGCGCGGATCGCGGGTGATCGTGCGGGTGAGCTGGAAGCCGTTCTGGCCCGGCATCACCACGTCCATCAGGATCAGGTCCGGCTTTTCCTCGGAGAGGCGGCGCATCGCTTCCTCACCGCTCTCGGCGGTGCGCACGGTGTAGCCGCGCTTGGTGAGCAGCTCGGACAGGAAATGAAGTTCGGTCTTCGAATCGTCGACCAGCAGGATCTTTTGGACCGGCATGTCAGTACTCCCCCCGCGTCAGCCACGCGGCGCGGGCCCTCATGATTGTGAATGATCAACAACCGCCGCCAGGCGGCTGAACTGCTGCACGGCCCGCAGCAGCTGCTCTTTCGTGAAAGGCTTGGTGAGGTAGTCCTCGGAACCGACCATGCGGCCGCGCGCCTTGTCGAACAGGCCGTCCTTGGACGACAGCATGATCACCGGCACGTGCGCGAAGCGCGGGTTGCGCTTGATGATCGCGCAGGTCTGGTAGCCGTCGAGCCGAGGCATCAGGATGTCGCAGAAGATCAGCTGCGGGTCATGGTCGTTGACCTTGGCCAGCGCGTCGAAACCGTCCTCGGCCAGCACGACCTCATGGCCACCCTGGCGCAGGAAGATCTCGGCCGAACGGCGGATCGTGTTGCTGTCGTCGATGACCAGCACCCGGGTCCCCGCGGGCGCCAGTTCAGGCACTGGAATCTCCACTCCGGTCTCCTATCGGTTCAAACAGGAGTTGATGATCACCGGGTTATCGGCACCGGCCGTCAGATCTGCACCATCTCGAAATCCTCCTTGCGCGCGCCGCATTCGGGGCAGGTCCAGTTCATCGGGACTGCGGCCCAGGCGGTGCCAGGAGGAATACCGTGTTCGGGATCGCCGGCTGCTTCGTCGTATATCCAGCCGCAGATGAGGCACATCCAGGTGCGCGATTCGGTCACGGTGAAGGGGTGGTTCACTACAATGAAGCGGGCATTGTAGCCACGGGGGTTCGGCAAAAGACAAGGGCTCGTAGGCACATGCGCCACATTCTTCAATTCATTCTCGAGGTCGGTGTGAAGCCTGCACGGCGGACCCCGGGGAATCACTGACGAAGCATTCCATGACTTCAGAAGCGCCAGACGCGCCGGTGGGCGACTCCGCCACCGACGTCCCGCAAGATGCGCCGGCGCCCGCCTGCGTGATGTGCTTCAACGCCGGCGACGCCTCGGGCGCCGGCGGCCTGGCCTGCGACGTGGCCACGCTGGCCGCGATGGGCGCCCACGCGCTGCCGATCACCACCAGCGTGCTGCTGCGCGACTCGGCCGAGATCTTCGACCAGCACGCGCTGGAGCCCGAGATCGTCGTCGAGCAGGCCCGCACGGTGCTCGAGGACATCAGCGTTTCCGGCTGGAAGATCGGCTTCCTCGGCAGCGCCGAGGGCGTCAGCGCGGTCGCCGAGATCCTGTCCGACTACCCGGACATTCCCGCGGTGGCCTACCTGCCCAACCTCGGCTGGCTCGAGGACGACATGGCCCAGCCCTACCTGGAGGCCTTCCGCGAGCTGATCCTGCCGGCCACCGAGGTGCTGGTGGGCAACCACAAGACGCTCACCGACTTCCTGCTGCCGGACTGGGACAACGAGCGACCCGCCTCGGCGCGCGAGCTGGCGGTGGCCGCCGGCGAACGCGGCACGCGCTACGTGCTGGTCACCGGCATCATGCTGGCCGCCAAGGGCACCGAGCAGTACATCGACAACGTGCTCGCGTCGCCGCAGGGCGCGCTGACCGGCGAGAAGTTCGAGATGTTCGAGACCAGCTTCGTCGGCGCCGGCGACACACTGTCGGCCGCGCTGGCCGCGCTGCTGGCCGCCGGCAGCGAGCTGCAGGCCGCCGTCGGCGAGGCGCTGGCCTTCATGGACCAGTCGCTCGACGCCGGCTTCCGCCCCGGCATGGGCAGCGTGATACCGGACCGCTTCTTCTGGGCGCTGCCGCCGGCCGAAGAAGGGGCCGAGGAAGCCGCCGGGGCCGAAGAGGAACCCGCGCCGGAGCCGGAGACCAAGGGCAAGGGCGTGCAGCGCCGCGTGCATTGACATCGACATGACGACCAACGAAGAGCTGTTCGAACGCGCCCAGCGCGTGATCCCGGGCGGCGTCAATTCGCCGGTGCGCGCCTTCCGCGCCGTCGGCGGCACGCCGCGCTTCATCGCCCGCGCCGAGGGCCCGTACATGTGGGACGCCGAGGGCCGGCGCTACATCGACTACATCGGCTCCTGGGGCCCGATGATCCTCGGCCACGGCCATCCGGCGGTATTGGACGCGGTGCGCCAGGCCGCGTCCGAGGGCCTGAGCTTCGGCGCGCCGACCGAGCGCGAGATCGAGCTCGCCGAGCTGATCGTCGACCTCGTGCCGGCCATCGAGCAGGTGCGGCTGGTCAGCTCCGGCACCGAAGCGGCGATGAGCGCGATCCGCCTCGCGCGCGGCGCCACCGGCCGCTCGATGCTGATCAAGTTCGAGGGCTGCTACCACGGCCATGCCGATGCGCTGCTGGTCAAGGCCGGCTCAGGCCTCGCGACCTTCGGCCACCCGACCTCCGCCGGCGTGCCGCCGGAAGTGGTGCAGCACACGCTGGTGCTCGAGTACAACAACCTCGAGCAGCTCGAGGCCGCGTTCGCGCAGCATGGCGCGCAGCTCGCCTGCGTGATGATCGAGCCGATCGCCGGCAACATGAACTTCGTGCGCGCCGCGGTGCCCTTCGTGAAGCGGCTGCGCGAGCTGTGCACGCAGCACGGTGCCCTGCTGGTGTTCGACGAGGTGATGACCGGCTTCCGCGTCGCGCTGGGCGGCGCGCAGAGCCTGTACGCGAAGGCGATCCCCGGCTTCGTGCCGGATATCAGCGTCTTCGGCAAGGTCATCGGCGGCGGCATGCCGCTGGCCGCCTTCGGCACCTCGAAGGCCATCATGCAGCACCTGGCACCGCTGGGGCCGGTCTACCAGGCCGGCACGCTGTCGGGCAACCCGGTGGCCACCGCCTGCGGCCTGGCCACCTTGAAGCAGGTGGCCCAACCCGGCTTCTACGAAGCCCTGGCCGCGCGCACGCGCAGCCTCGTCGACGGGCTGGCGGCGGCCGCACGCGATGCGGGGGTGCCGCTGGCCGTGGACAGCGAAGGCGGCATGTTCGGCTTCTTCTTCGCCGCCGAACTGCCGCAGCACTACAGCGCGGTGATGGCCACCGACAAGGCACGCTTCAACCGCGTCTTCCACGCGATGCTCGACCGCGGCGTCTACCTGGCGCCGGCGCTCTACGAAGCCGGCTTCGTCAGCGCCGCGCACACCGCCGATGACATCGCCGCGACCGTGGCCGCCGCCCGCGAGGCCCTCGCCGCATGATCGAGCAGGTCCAGGTGCTGGGGCAGCCGGCCGTGCGGCTGCGCGGCGCGGATGGGGCGCAAGCCACCGTGCTGCTGCATGGCGGCCAGCTGGTGTCATGGGTCCCCGCCGGTGACGTCGAGCGGCTTTACCTGTCGCCGCAGGCGGTGGCCGGCGCGGGCCAGGCCGTGCGCGGCGGCATCCCGGTGATCTTTCCGCAGTTCGAGCGCCGGGGGTCGTTGCCCCGCCACGGCTTCGCCCGCACGAGGGCCTGGCAGTGGGTCGAGGCCAGCCAGCGCGGCGGCGCCACCACCGGCGTGCTGCGGCTGACCGACGACGACGCCACCCGCGCGCTGTGGCCGCATCGCTTCGAGGCCGAGCTGAGCTTCAGCCTGGCGGGCCTGCGCATGGACGTCGAGCTCGCCGTCGTCAACACCGGCGACGAGCCTCTGGCCTTCACCGCTGCGCTTCACACCTACCTGCGCTGCGACGACGTGCGGCGCGCGCGCCTGTCGGGCCTGTACGGCACGCGCTACATCGACAGCCTGAGCGGCCAGGAGCAGCGCCAGGAGATCGATCCGCAGGGCTTCTCCGGCGAGATCGACCGCATCTACTTCGACGCGCGCGAGCCGCTGTCGCTGGCCACGGCCTTTGGACGCATGACGATCGAGCAGGAAGGCTTCGACGACATCGTGGTCTGGAACCCGGGCCCTCAGAAGGCCGCGGCGTTGGCCGACCTGCCGGACGAGGACTGGACGCAGATGCTCTGCGTCGAGGCGGCCTGCATCGGCCGGCCGGTGAAGCTGGCGCCGGGCAGCGAGTGGGTCGGCCGCCAGGCGTTCGAGGCCTGACCAGCGACACGCGACCGGCGCCGGGCCGCCCCCCCAAGGCGGCCGCGCAACCCGACCAGCACCGCAATCGGCGGGTGGGCTCGCGTACGCGCGGGCCCGGCCGCTCCATTCAGGCCGGCGACGACCGCAGCGCGTAGGTCTTGCCGCCGAGCCACAGGAACTCGGCGCGCAGGATCGCTTCGCCCTGCTCGTTCGGGAAGCTGAAGCCCAGCACCTCGAGCCGGTCGCCGACCTTGATCTCGGGCACGCCCCAAGCCTGCATGCGGGTCAGCGGCGCGAACTCGATCTCCCAGCGCTTGTCCTTGCGCTTCGGCACCGCCGCGGCTTTCAGCAGCTGCGGGCCGTCGACCGGCGCCGACTGCGCCGGCAGCGGGCGCTGCGCCAGGTCCGCCGGCAGCTTCAGGTCGGCCGCCACGTCGAGCTCGATCTCGACGTGCGGATTGCGCCAAGCCACCTTGGCGGCCTGGCCGGCGACATAGATCGGCTTCGACTGGTCGAAGCTGCTCCAGCCGTGGTGGGCGAAGGCCGGCTGCACGGCGAAGGCAGCGCTGCCGATGAGCACGAGGCGTCGTTGCATGGCACTCCCCTGGAAAGTCAGCGGTAGGCGATGAGGCGGCCGAAGATGATGACGATGAACCAAAGCCCCACCGAGAGCGCGGTCTGGGCCTTGGCGATGCGGTCCAGCCGCTGCAGCCCGCGGCGCGCATGGAAGATGGCCGCATTCGCGCCGCCCAGCATCACCAGGCCCATCTTCACCACGAACACGCGGTTGGCGATCAGCTCGGCCGGCTGCCCCGCGAACATCGTCAGCCCGCTGGCGGCGACCAGGCCGAAGCCTGCCAGCGCGACCAGCAGCGCCAGCCGCGCCAGCGGCTCGATCGGCAGCGCCGGGCCGAATCCCCACACCCGCAACTCCAGCAATACGAGGTTGCCGACCAGCAGCGCGATGCCGACGATGTGCAGCACCTCCAGCAGCGGATAGACCCACGGATGCGACACGATCCACGACATGCCGGCATTGTGGCCTCCGGGTCCGACCGGCCCGGCTCCTAGAATTTCCCCATGCACATCCACATCCTCGGCATCTGCGGCACCTTCATGGGCGGCCTCGCAGCGATCGCGCGCGAAGCCGGTCACAAGGTCACCGGCTGCGATGCCAACGTCTATCCGCCGATGAGCGACCAGCTGCGCGCGCTCGGCATCGACCTGATCGAGGGCTATACCGCCGACCAGCTGGCGCTGAAGCCCGACCTGTTCGTGATCGGCAATGTCGGCACGCGCGGCAACCCGCTGATCGAGGCCCTCCTCGACGCCGGCGTGCGCTACACCAGCGGGCCGCAATGGCTGGCCGACCATGTGCTGGCCGGCCGCCACGTGCTGGCCGTCGCCGGCACGCACGGCAAGACGACGACGACCGCGATGCTCGCGTGGACGCTCGAAGCCGCCGGCCAGCAGCCGGGCTTCCTGGTCGGCGGCGTGCCGCAGAACTTCGGCGTCTCGGCCCGCCTGGGCCAGGGCAAGTGCTTCGTCATCGAGGCCGACGAGTACGACACCGCCTTCTTCGACAAGCGCAGCAAGTTCGTGCACTACCGGCCGCGCACCGCGATCCTCAACAACCTCGAGTACGACCACGCCGACATCTTCCCGGACCTGGCCGCGATCGAGACCCAGTTCCACCACCTCGTGCGCACGGTGCCGGCGAGCGGCCGGCTGGTGGTCAACATCCGCGACGAAGCGCTGGCGCGCGTGCTGGCGCGCGGCTGCTGGAGCGAAGTGCAGCGCTTCGGTGCGCGCAAGGAAGAGCCCGGCGCGTTGCGCGCCCGCGGCGAGCCGCATGCCTTCGACGTGCTGCGCGGCAGCCTGAAGATCGCACGCGTCGACTGGACCTTGCTCGGCGAGCACAACCAGCTCAACGCGCTGGCCGCGATCGGCGCCGCCGAACATGCCGGCGTGGCGGCCGAGGCCGCGGCGGCGGCGCTGTCCAGCTTCGAGAACGTGCGCCGCCGCATGGAACTGCGCGGCGAGGTGCGCGGCATCAAGGTCTACGACGACTTCGCGCACCACCCGACGGCGATGCGCACGACGCTCGACGGCCTGCGGCGCAAGGCCGGACCGGCGCGCATCCTGGCGGTCTTCGAGCCGCGCAGCAACACGATGAAGCTGGGCGCGATGAAGGCGCAGCTGCCCTGGGCGCTGGAGGAAGCGGACCTGAGCTTCTGCCTGCAGGGCGACTACGGCTGGGACGCGGCCGACGCGCTCGCGCCGCTGGGCGAGCAGGCCATCGTCGCCGACTCGGTCGACAAGCTGGTGGCGGCGATCGTGCGCGCCGCGAAGCCGGGCGACCATGTGCTGGTGATGAGCAACGGCGGCTTCGGCGGCATCCACGGCAAGCTGCTCGCGGCACTGCACAAATGAGTGCGGGCCGAGCGCCGGGCCGCTCCCAAGCCGGCCCGCATCCCCTCGGGGGATCGACCGGTGTACTCGCCGGGCGAGGGGCCGACATCCTGCTGCTGTACCTGCATGGCTTCCGCTCGTCGCCGTCGTCGTTCAAGGCGAAGATGCTGCAGCACTGGCTCGAGACGAACCGGCCGGACGTGCAGTGGGGCTGCCCGCAGCTGCCGCCGTCTCCCGCCGCGGCCTGGGCCCTGATCCGCGAAGAAGCGTCCGGCACGCCGCCGGACGCCCTTCGTGTCGTCGGCAGCTCGCTCGGCGGCTTCTACGCCACCGTGCTGGCCGAAGCCACCGGCTGCCGGGCGCTGCTGCTGAACCCGGCGGTCGACCCGGCGCGCGACCTGGCTGCGTACATCGGCGACCAGACGCAGTACCACCGGCCCGAGGAGCACTTCCTCTTCCGCGCGGACTATGTCGATGAGCTGCTCGCACTGACGCCCGCGGCCATCACGCGGCCCGAGCGCTACTCGGCGCTGATCGCCAAGGGCGACGAGCTGCTCGACTGGCGCGAGATGACCGGCCGGTATTCCGGCGCGACGATCCGCCTGCTCGAAGGCAGCGACCACGCGCTGTCCGACTTCGCCGAGCACCTGCCGTGGGTGCTCGAACGCCTGGGCCTTCGATGAGCGCATCCACCCGCGGCTGGGTCGCCGAGGCGCTGCGCCGCATCGAGGCCGATGCCCGCCGCTCCGCCGACACCCACCTGGTGCCGCTGATGCTGCCCGAAGCGCCCGGCATCGACTTGTACCTGAAGGACGAGTCGACGCACCCGTCGGGCAGTCTGAAGCACCGGCTGGCGCGCTCGCTGTTCCTGTACGGCCTGTGCAACGGCCACATCGGCCCGGACACGACGATCGTCGAGGCGTCGTCGGGCTCGACCGCCATCAGCGAGGCCTATTTCGCGCGCCTGCTCGGCCTGCCCTTCGTCGCCGTCGTGCCGCAGGGCACCGCGCGCCGCAAGCTGGAGGAGATCGCCTTCTTCGGCGGCCAGTGCCTGGAGGTCGAGGCTTCGCAGGTCTATGCAGCGGCCGAAGCGCTGGCGCGTGAACGACGCGGCCACTACATGGACCAGTTCACCAACGCCGAGCGGGCGACCGACTGGCGCGGCAACAACAACATCGCCGAGAGCATCTGCGCGCAGCTCGGCGCCGAGCCGCACCCGCTGCCGCGCTGGATCGTCGTCGGCGCCGGCACCGGCGGCACCTCGGCGACGATCGGCCGCTACATCCGCTACCGCCGCGACGCGCTGGCAGTCACCGAGCTGGCGGTCGTCGACCCCGAACACTCGGTGTTCTTCGAGGCCTACGCGGGCGGCCGCGGCGACCTGGCGCACGGGCAGCGCGGGCGCATCGAGGGCATCGGCCGGCCGCGCGTCGAGCCGTCGTTCCTGCCCACGGTGATCGACCGCATGCTGCGCGTGCCCGATGCGCTCAGCTTCGCCGCGGCGCTCGACCTGTCGGCGCGGCTCGGCCGCCGCGTCGGCCCGTCGACCGGCACCAACTTCGCCGGCGTGCTGCACCTGGCGCGCGAGATGGCCGAGCGGGGCGAACGCGGCAGCATCGTCACGCTGATCTGCGATGCCGGCGAACGGTATGCCGACACCGCGTTCGATGCCGGCTGGCGCGCCGCGCAGGGGCTGGATGCGCCCGGCGACATGGCCATCGAGTCGGCCACCGCCGCGATGGGACAATCCGCCGGGTGAGCTACGCCCTGTTCGATGACGCCGGCAAGTTCCTCGCCGGCCGCGTGATGTCCGACACCGATGCCTCGATGCAGATCGAGCTCGATTCGGGCAAGCGCGTCAAAGTGAAATCCGCCAACGTGCTGCTGCGCTTCGAGAAGCCGCAGCCGGCCGAGTTGATCAGCCGTGCCCAGGCGCTGGCGGCCGAGATCGACCTCGACCTCGCCTGGGAGTTCGCGCCCGAGGGCGAGTTCGGCTTCGACGAGCTGGCGCGCGACTATTTCGACGCCAGCGCCGGCCCCGAGCAGCAGGCGGCCGCGCTGTTCCGGCTGTTCGAGGCGCCGCACTACTTCCGCCGTGCCGGCAAGGGCCGCTTCAAGAAGGCGCCGGAGGAGATCGTCAAGGCCGCGCTGCTGGCGATCGAACGCAAGCAGCAGATCGCCGCGCAGATCGAGGCCTGGGGCGTCGACCTGACCGAGGGCCGCTGCCCCGAGCCGATCAAGGAGCAGCTCTACCGCATCCTCTTCAAGCCGGACAAGAACGCGCCCGAATACAAGGCGGTCGTCGAGGCCTCGCGGCGCTCGCAGCGCGCACCGCTCGACCTGCTGAAGGCGGCCGGCGCGATCAGCTCGCCCTACCAGTTCCACTGGCGGCGCTTCCTGTTCGAGCAGTTCCCGCGCGGCACCGGCTTCCCGCCGCTCTCGGCGCCCGCGATCAAGGACGACCTGCCCGTCGCCGCGCTGCAGGCCTTCTCGATCGACGACTCGGCGACCACCGAGATCGACGACGCGCTGTCGGTGCAGGGCCTGGGCTCCGGCACGGTGGTCTTCGGCGTGCACATCGCCGCGCCGGGGCTGGCGTTCGGCCCCGATTCGCCGCTGGACAAGCTGGCGCGCGAGCGCCTGTCCACCGTCTACATGCCGGGCTGGAAGCTGACGATGCTGCCCGACGAGGTCGTGCAGACCTACACGCTGATCGAGGGCCGCGACTGCCCGGCGGTCAGCGTGTACTTCACGTTCGACGAAGCGACGCTGGAGGTGAAGGCCACCGAGACGCGCATCGAGCGCGTGCCGATCGCCGCCAACCTGCGCCACGACCGGCTCGACGCGGTGGTCACCGAAGCCTCGCTGCAGGGCGAGGCGCCGGCCGAATACCCGTTCGCAACCGAACTGGCGTTCACCTTCCGCCTCGCGAAGCACCTGAAGGCGCAGCGCGAGGTCGTGCGCGGCAAGCCCGAGAACTTCAACCGGCCCGACTACAACTTCCGCCTCGTCGGCAACACCGGCGAGCCCGAGGGCAGCGAGACGGTGCAGATCACCGAGCGCCGCCGCGGTGCGCCGCTGGACCTGATGGTCTCGGAGGCCATGATCCTCGCCAACAGCCACTGGGGCGGCCTGCTCGCCGAGTGCGGCGTGCCGGGCATCTACCGCAGCCAGGCCAGCCTCGCGCCCGGCATCAAGGTGCGCATGGGTGTCAAGCCGGCGCCGCATGCCGGCATGGGCGTGCCGCAGTACACCTGGGCGACCTCGCCGCTGCGGCGCTATGTCGACCTCGTGAACCAGTGGCAGATCGTGGCCTGCGCGCGCCACGGACGCACCGCCGCGCTGGCCGCACCCTTCAAGCCCAAGGACGCGACGCTGTTCTCGGTGATCTCGTCCTTCGATGCGGCCTACAGCGCGTACAACGACTTCCAGCACGGCATCGAGCGCTACTGGGCGATGCGCTGGCTCGAGCAGAACGCCGTCACCGAGCTGGATGCCGCGGTGCTGAAGGACGGCCTCGTGCGCGCCGACCGCCTGCCTCTGGTCTTCAAGGCCCTCGGCTGCGACGCCCTGCCACGCGGCACGCATGTGCGGGTGCGCATCACCGGCATCGACCTGCTGACGCTGGACGTGCATGCGACGCTGGTCACGCGCCTCGACGAGCCGCTGCCCGTGGCGGGTGAAGCCGACGAGGACGCCGAGGAAGAAGCCGATGCCGCCGCCCCGCTGGCGCTGGCCATCGACGTGGCGGATGCGGGGGCCGATGCCGAGGCCGCGCCGGCCGACGGCACGGCCTGATCCGGCGGCGGCGCGGCGATGAAGCTTCGCGGGCTGCGAGTGACGAGCCTGTCCGGTGCCGCCGCCGCGCTGCGACGCTTCTGGGCCCGGCTGTCGACGCTGCAGGTCGCGCTGCTGTTCTCGGTCGCGGTGCACGCGGCGCTGATCGGCGTGCGCTTCGCCGATCCGGAAGCCTTCGAACGCATCTTCCGCGACACCCCGCTGGAGGTCGTGCTCGTCAATGCGCGATCCGACGAGGTGCCGGCGCGGGCCGCGGCGATCGCGCAGGCTTCGCTGGCCGGCGGCGGCGAAGCGGCCCAGGGGCGCGCGACCTCGCCGCTGCCGGCCACCGCCGAGGTCGAGATCGGCGATGCCAGCGAAGACGCGCGCCGGCGTGTCGACACGCTGCAGGAACAGCAGCAGCAGTTGCTGGCCCAGGTGCGGCGCGAGGTCGCCACCCTGCCGCCGCCCGATCCGCAGCGCGACGCCGGCTCGCCGAAGGAGCGCGACCAGGAAGAGCGTCGGCGCCAGCTGCTGAAGCTGCTGGCCGAGATCGAGAAGCGCATCAACGAGGAGAACGCGCGGCCGAAGAAGCGCTACATCAGCCCGGCCACGCGCGAAGAGGTCTACGCGCTGTACTACGACCAGCTGCGCCGCCGCATCGAGGAGCGCGGCACGCGCGACTTCCCCGAGTACCGCGGCAGGAAGCTCTACGGCGAGCTGACGATGAACGTCACCGTCGACGCGCGCGGCCGGGTGATCGATGCCGAGGTCGTGCGCGGCTCCGGCAACCGCGTGCTCGACAAGCGCGCGGTGGCCATCGTGCACGGCGCGTCGCCCTACGGCCCGTTCAGCAGGGCGATGCGCCAGCAGGCCGACCAGATCGTCGTCACGTCGCGCTTCCGCTTCACCCGCGAGGACGGCCTCGAGACCAGCCTGAGCGCGTCGCCCACCGGCGGCGGCACCTCCCCCCCATGAGCCCGCCCGGCCGTTCCGAAGGGCTCATCCCGAAGCACGCAGTGCGAAGGGTTGTCCAGTGAGCCTTCCTGATCGTTATGCCGTGCTGGGCCACCCGGTGGCCCACAGCCAGTCGCCCTTCATCCACGCCGAATTCGCGCGCCAGACCGGCGAGGCGATCGAGTACGGCCGCATCGAATGCCCGCCCGGCGCGTTCGAGGCGACGGTACGCCGCTTCATCGCCAGTGCCGATCCGGCCGCCGGCCTCGGGCCCGCGCGCGGCTGCAACATCACCGTGCCCTTCAAGTTCGAGGCCCCGGTGCTGGCGCGCCGGCTGTCCGAACGCGCCGCGCTGGCCCAGGCGGCCAACGTGCTGCGCTTCGAGGAGGACCCGGACAGCGGCTGGTTCGCCGACAACACCGACGGCATCGGCCTCGTGCGCGACATCGAGCGCCATGCCGGCGTGATGCTCGCGGGGCAGCGCGTGCTGATGGTCGGCGCCGGCGGCGCGGCCTCCGGTGCGCTGGGGCCGCTGATCGACGCGCAGCCGGCGCTGATCACGGTCGCCAACCGCACGCTCGAACGCGCCGAGGCGCTGGTCGAGCGCCATCGCGCGCTGGCCGAGCAGCGGGGTGTCGAGCTGCAGGCGCGCGGCCTCGATCACTGCGGCGAACACTACGGCGTGCTGATCAACAGCAGCGCCAGCAGCCTGCACGGCGCCGCGGTGCCGGTCGGCGCACACACGCTGGCGCCCGGTGCGCTGGCGCTGGACATGATGTACGGGCCCGCCGCCGGGCCGTTCCTCGCCTGGGCCGCCGAGCATGGCGCGCGCGGCCGCGACGGGCTCGGCATGCTGGTCGAGCAGGCCGGCGAGGCCTTCTGGCTCTGGCGCGGCGTGCGGCCGGACACCGCGCCGGTGCTGGCGGCGCTGCAGGCGAAGCTGGCGGCGCGATGAAGACGCCGGCCGTCCTTGGCAAGGTCCTGCGAGCCCTGTGGCGGCCGCTCGCGCTGCTGCTGGTGTGCCTGCTGGCGCTGCAGCTGTACTTCGGGCTGCGCATCGTGCTGATGAACGTGATCGCGCCGCAGTCGACCACCTTCCAGCGCAGCGAGGCCTGGCGCCTGCTGCTCGAGAAGCAGCGCATCGAGTGGAGCCAGCAGTGGGTCGACGACGACCGGATCGCCGCCAACCTCAAGCGCGCGGTGATCGCCAGCGAGGACGCCGGCTTCGCCGAACACTCGGGCGTCGAATGGGACGCGATCGAGAAGGCCTGGGAAAAGAACGTGCGCAACGAAGCGCGCGCCGAGCGCATCGCCGCGGCTGCGCCGCAATCGAAAGCCGCCAAGCGAGCGCCGAAGGTGATCGGCGGCTCGACGATCAGCCAGCAGCTGGCGAAGAACCTGTTCCTGTCCGGCGAGCGCACGCTGGCGCGCAAGGCCCAGGAACTGGTGCTGACGCTCGCGTTGGAGACGCTGCTGTCCAAGCGCCGCATCCTCGAGATCTACCTCAACAGCGTCGAGTGGGGCGAAGGCCTGTTCGGCGCGCAGGCGGCGGCGCGCCACTACTTCCGCACCGATGCCGCGAAGCTGGGTGTCTACGAATCCGCGCGCCTGGCGGTGATGCTGCCGGCCCCGAAACGCTTCGAGAAGAACCCGGGTTCCGGCTATGTGCAGGGCCGCGCGGCGACCATCGTCGCCCGCATGCCGGCCGTTGAATTGCCGTAGCGCCCCCGTCGGTCGGCCGGCACTTCCTAGAATGAAGCTCATGGCCGCCCCGTTTACCGCCGAGATCGCCGCCTCCGCCGCCCGTCTGGTGGTGGCGGAAGGCATGGAATACGGCGCCGCCAAGCGCAAGGCGGCGCGTGCGTTGGGCCAGGTGCGCCCGGCGGAGTTGCCCAGCAACGAAGCCGTCGAGGACGAAGTACGCGCTCACCTGACGCTGTTCTGCGCGGACACCCAGCCGGCCGAGCTGCGCGCGCTGCGCGAGCTGGCGCTGGGCTGGATGGAGCGGCTGGCCGAATTCCGGCCGCATGTGGCCGGCGCCGTCTGGCGCGGCACCGCGACGCGCCTGTCGGCGATCCAGCTCGAGCTCTACTGCGACGACGCCAAGTCGGCCGAGATCGCGCTGATCAACCGCGGCATCAGCTACGACAGCGCCAGCCGCCCCGACGGCCGCGGCGGCGAAGCGACCGTGTTGATCGTCACGGTGCGTTCGCAGGCGCTCAACGACCACGTGACGCTGCACCTGACCGTGCTCGACCATGACGCGCTGCGCGGTGCGCTGAAGCCCGACGCGCAGGGCCGCAGCTGGCGCGGCGATGCCGACGCGCTGCGGCGATTGCTCGCCGCCGAGGAACCGACATGACGACGCGGCGCCAACTCCTCACCGGCGCCGTCGCCGGCGTGGCCGCGGCCGGCGGTGCGGGCGTGGCCTGGTGGCACCGCCAGGCCGATGCCGGCCCGGATCCGCTGGGGCCGATGTGGCAGATGCGCTTCGAGCGTCCCGAAGGCGGCGAGCTGGTGATGGCCTCGCTGCGCGGCAAGCCGCTGCTGATCAACTTCTGGGCGACCTGGTGCGCGCCCTGCCTGCGTGAGATGCCGGAGATCGACCGCTTCGCGCGCGAGTTCGCGAAACGCCAGGGCCAGGTGGTCGGCCTGGCGATCGACGGGCCGACGCCGGTGCGCGAATTCCTGCGCCGGGTGAAGGTCGGCTTCACGATCGGCCTGGGCGGGCTCGACGGCACCGACCTCGTCCACCAGCTCGGCAACCTGCAGGGCGGTCTGCCCTTCACCGTGCTGATCGGCCCCGACGGCAAGATCGCGCAGCGCAAGATGGGCGAGACCAGCTTCGACGAGCTGCAAAGCTGGTCCCGCAAGATCTGATTTCTTCTCGCGTGATCTCGGCCGCATAAGCCACCAAACGACAGCAAATCGCCCGGATCAGGGCATTCCCGCGATGGGCAGGCAGGCTTGTCGCACGGCATCAGCCGTGTGCCACAATCGCCCGCCTTTCGCCGCCGTTGAGCGCAGATCGCTTCTGCTTCGCGGCCAGAAACCCAAAATATCCCTGGAGTGCGTCGTATGGACCTGCGCAAGCTGAAGACCTTGATCGACCTGGTCTCGGAATCGAACATCTCCGAGCTCGAGATCACCGAAGCCGATGGCAAGGTCCGCATCGTCAAGGCCGACGCCCGCCCGCCGGCCGTGATGCAGGCCGCCGCGCCGATGATGATGCAGGCCCCGGCGCAGGCCGCGGCGGCCGCCGCTGGCGTGCCCGCCCCGGCCGCCGCGCCTGCGGTGCCGGTGGAGACCGGCCACGTGGTCAAGTCGCCGATGGTCGGCACCTTCTACCGCGCGTCCAGCCCGGGCGCCAAGCCGCTGGCCGAAGTGGGCCAGCAGGTGAAGGAAGGCGATCCGATCTGCATCATCGAGGCGATGAAGATCATGAACGAGATCGAGGCCGACAAGACCGGCACCGTCACGAAGGTGATGGTCGAGAACGGCCAGGCGGTCGAGTTCGGCCAGCCGCTGTTCATCATCGAGTGATCGGCCGCCGATGTTCAAGAAGATCCTGATTGCCAACCGCGGCGAGATCGCCCTGCGGATCCAGCGGGCCTGCCGCGAGATGGGCATCAAGTCCGTCGTCGTCTATTCCGAGGCCGATCGCGAGGCCAAGTACGTCAAGCTGGCCGACGAGGCCGTCTGCATCGGGCCGCCGCCGTCCGGCCAGAGCTACCTGAACATGCCGGCGATCATCTCGACCGCCGAAGTGACCGACGCCGAGGCCATCCACCCCGGCTACGGCTTCCTGTCCGAGAACGCAGACTTCGCCGAGCGGGTCGAGAAAAGCGGCTTCACCTTCATCGGCCCGACGCCGGAATCGATCCGCATCATGGGCGACAAGGTGTCGGCCAAGCAGGCGATGATCAAGTCCGGCGTGCCCTGCGTGCCGGGCTCCGAAGGCGCGCTGCCGGACGATCCGAAGGTCATCGTGCAGACGGCGCGGGCGGTCGGCTACCCCGTCATCATCAAGGCGGCCGGTGGCGGCGGCGGCCGCGGCATGCGCGTCGTGCACACCGAGGCGGCCCTGCTGCACGCGGTGCAGACCACGCGCAGCGAGGCGGGCGCCGCCTTCGGCAATCCCGCCGTCTACATGGAGAAGTTCCTCGAGAACCCCAGGCACATCGAGATCCAGATCCTCGCCGACCAGCACAAGAACGCGGTCTGGCTGGGCGAGCGCGACTGCTCGATGCAGCGCCGCCACCAGAAGATCATCGAGGAAGCGCCGGCGCCGGGCGTGCCGCGCCGCACGATCGAGAAGATCGGCGAACGCTGCGCCGCCGCCTGCAAGAAGATCGGCTACCGCGGCGCCGGCACCTTCGAGTTCCTGTTCGAGAACGGCGAGTTCTACTTCATCGAGATGAACACGCGGGTGCAGGTCGAGCACCCGGTCACCGAGTGGGTCACCGGCATCGACATCGTGCAGATGCAGATCCGCATCGCCGCTGGCGAGAAGCTGCCCTTCTCCCAGCGCAACATCGAGCTGCGCGGCCACGCGATCGAGTGCCGCGTCAACGCCGAGGACCCGTACAAGTTCACGCCGTCGCCGGGCCGCATCGCGATGTGGCACATGCCGGGCGGCCCGGGCGTGCGCGTCGACTCGCATGCCTATACGAACTACCTGGTGCCGCCGAACTACGACTCGATGATCGGCAAGATCATCGTGCACGGCGATACCCGCGAGCAGGCGCTGGCGCGCATGCGCACCGCGCTGTCGGAATGCGTCGTCGAAGGCATCCAGACCAACATCCCGCTGCACCGCGAGCTGATGGCCGATGCCAAGTTCATCGAGGGCGGCACCAGCATCCACTACCTGGAAGGCTGGCTCGGGCGCCACAAGCGATGATCTCGGAACCGTGATGCACGAACTGGTCCTGCACGTCCCCGAAGCGCTGGTCGAGACGGTCACCGAGGCGCTGTCCGACGAGCTCGACGCGCTGTCGGTGTCGGTCGAGGACGCGGACGCCGGCACCGAGGCCGAGCAGGCGCTGTTCGGCGAGCCGGGCCTGCCGGCACCGAAGCCGGGCTGGGCGCACTCGACGCTGACCGCGCTGTTCGAGACCGAGCAGGCCGCGACCGAGGCCGCCACCCTGGTGCTGGCGCAGGACTGGGCCGGCGACATCAAGGTCGCCGCGCTGCGCGAGGTCGCCGAGCAGGACTGGGTGCGGCTGACGCAGTCGCAGTTCGCGCCGGTCGAGATCACGCCGACGTTCTGGATCGTGCCGAGCTGGCACGAGGCGCCGGAGGCCGCGCAGCAGGTGATCCGCCTCGACCCGGGCCTCGCCTTCGGCACCGGCACGCACCCGACAACGCGCATGTGCCTGCGCTGGATCGCAAACCACGCGGCCCCCTGGCCGCGCGTGCTCGACTACGGCTGCGGCTCCGGCATCCTGGCCATCGGCGCGGCGCTGCACGGGGCACGAGCGATCGACGCGGTGGACATCGACGACGCGGCCGTCGAGTCGACACGGAGCAATGCCGCGGCCAACGGCGTGACGCTGAACGCCGGGCGTCCCGAGCTCGCCACCGGCGCCTACCCGCTGGTGCTGGCCAACATCCTGGCGACGCCGCTGAAGCTGCTGGCGCCGCTGCTGGCCGGCCATGTCGCGCCGGGCGGCGACCTCGTGCTCGCCGGCATCCTCGAGCGCCAGGCCGACGAGCTGAAGGCCGCGTACGCCCCGTGGCTGACGCTCGAAGTGAGCGACAGCGAAGACGGCTGGATCCTGATGACGGCCCGAAAAGACCACGCCAGCGGCGTGGCATGATTCCCGGCATGAGCCTGGCGACCCGCTGCACCGAGTGCGGCACGGTGTTCCGTGTCGTCCAGGATCAATTGAAGGTGTCCGAAGGCTGGGTGCGTTGCGGCCGCTGCTCGGCGGTGTTCAACGCGCTGGAGAACCTCTGCGAGCTCGATGGCGAGCCGGCACCGGAGCCGGTCGGCGCCTCGCAGCAGGTCGACGACGACTGGCAGGCGGGCGCCGGCGGCTCCCGCGCCGATTCGGCATTCCCGAGCACACAGGCGCCCGAAGCGGGCCACAGCGCCTTCCCGCCGACCGCCGCGCCGCCGGTGGAACCACCGCTCGAGGACGACCTGCCTGCCGCCATCGTCTCCTTCAGCAGCGAATCCGCGCCGGACGAGGACGAGGATGACGACGACGAGGACGCGGCGACGGCCGCGGCCATCGCCGCGCCGGTCCCCACCCTCGCCACCGAAGCCCCGCGTTTTGTGCGCGCCGCGGAGCGCGCCGCGTTCTGGCGCCGCTTGCCGGTGCGCGTGGGCCTGTCGGTGCTGGCGCTGCTGCTCGCGGTGGCACTGGTCGGCCAGCTCGCGCTGGCCAACCGCGACCTGCTGGCGGCCCATGTCCCCTCGACGCGCCCGCTGCTGGCTTCGGCCTGCGCGCTTGCCGGCTGCCGCATCGAGCCGCTGCGGCGCATCGAGCGCCTGTCGGTCGACTCCAGCGGCCTGACGCGGCTCGAGCGCGCCGCGCTGTACCGGCTGTCGGTCGTGCTGCACAACCGCGGCGAGGTGCCGCTGGCGGCCCCGGCCGTCGACCTGTCGCTGACCGATGGCAGCGGCAAGCTGGTCGCGCGCAAGGTGCTGCTGGCCGCAGACCTCGGCCTGCCGCCGGTGATCGATGCCGGCGCCGAGCTGCCGCTGCAGGCGCTGCTGTCGACCGGCGAGCAGCGTGTCAGCGGCTACACCGTCGAGCTCTTCTACCCCTGATCGCCCACCGCCCACGAACCCGGCCGCAACCCGGCCCGCCGCATCATGTCCGTCCTCATCACTGGCTCGCTGGCCTTCGACACGATCACCAACTTCCCCGGCCGCTTCGCGCAGCAGATCCTGCCGGAGCAGGTGCACATCCTGAACGTGTCGTTCCTGGTGCCGACGCTGCGGCGCGAGTTCGGCGGCTGCGCCGGCAACATCGCCTACACGCTCTACAAGCTCGGCGGCACGCCGCTGGTGATGGCCGCGCTCGGCAGCAGCGACGCCGCCGACTACCTGCAGCGCTTCGAGTCCTGGGGGCTGGACACCTCGCTGGTGCTGCGTGCCCAGGACGCCTACACCGCGCAGGCGATCATCATCACCGACCTGGACAACAACCAGATCACCGCCTTCCATCCCGGCGCGATGCAGCAGGCGCACGAGATGGTGTTGCCGGCCGGCCGCCGCGACATCGAGCTGGCCATCATCGCGCCCGACGGCCGCGACGCGATGCTCAGCCACGCCGAGCAGTTCGCCGACGCCGGCATCCCGTTCATCTTCGATCCGGGCCAGCAGCTGCCGATGTTCGACGGCGCCGAGCTCGGCCGCTTCGTCGACCGCGCACGCTGGATCGCGGTGAACGACTACGAAGGCCGCATGCTCTGCGAGCGCATGGGCACGACGCTGGAAGCCCTGTCGCGCCGGCCAGGCATCGACGGCGTCGTCGTCACCCTCGGCGCCGAGGGCTGCGACCTGTGGCAGCGCGGCGAGCGCCTGCACGTGCCGGGCGTGCCGGCCGGCGAGATCGTCGATCCGACCGGCTGCGGCGACGCGTTCCGTGGCGCGCTGCTCTACGGGCTGGCCAAGGGCTGGACGCTGGAACGCTGCGCGCGCCTGGGCAACCGGGTCGGTGCGCTGAAGATCAGCCACCGCGGTGGCCAGAACCACCCGGTGCCGTCGCCCCTGGCCGACGAGGCCTGAACCCTGTGGCGCGCCGCCGACGCCCGGCGGCCGAGGGTCCTCTCAGGATCGAACAAAAACCATGAATTCGACGTGGGATTGATCCTGATCTAAGGGTTACTACCTGGTTCGATTGGAATCGACCCGTCCCGAAAGGGGCTTCGACTCCCAACGAATCAAGGAATGAAACCCATGACCCTCACTCGCTGCCTCCTCGCGCTGGCCGCCGCTGCGGCCCTCTCTCCCGTGCAAGCCCAGGACCAGGGCACCTGGGTCGTGCGCGCGCGCGCACTGCACCTGCAGTCGGCCGACAAGGACAGCACCGGCTTCGGCCTGTCGATCAATGACCGGACCTTTCCCGAGGTCGACATCGGCTACTTCCTGTCGCCCAATATCGCGCTCGAGCTCGTGCTGACCTATCCGCAGAAGCACACCGTGCACTCGACGGTGGTCGGGGCCGACATCGGCAGCTTCAAGCACCTGCCGCCGACGCTGCTGGTGCAGTACCACGTCACCGGCCTCGGCGGCTGGCGGCCCTACGTCGGCGCCGGCATCAACTACACCAACCTGTCGTCGGTGCACTTCAACTCGAACGTCTCGGCGCTGAAGCTCGGGCTCAAGCACAACAGCGTCGGCTGGGCCGTGCAGGCCGGCGCGGACGTGCCGATCGGCGGCGGCTGGCTGATCAATGTCGACGCCAAGAAGGTCGCGATCGGCACCACCGTGCGCTCCGATGGCCGCGACATCGGCAAGTTCAAGGTCGACCCGGTGTTGCTGTCGGTCGGGATCGGCAAGCGCTTCTGAGCAAGCGTCAGTCCCTGCGCTGCCAGAAGACGCCGTCCTCCGTCAGCATCGCGTCCAGCGGCACGTCGTGCGGCTCGGCCTCGAGCCACGGGATGAAGCCGTGCGCGTAGCCGACGCCGACCGTCAGCGGACGCGGCTGCAGCGCCGCCAGCGTGCGGTCGTAGAAGCCGCCGCCGTAGCCCAGCCGGACACCTTTCGGCCCGAAACCGACGCACGGCACCAGCAGCAGCGCCGGTTCGAAGGCCTCGGTGTCCTTGGGCTTCGGAATGCCGTAGGCGTCTTCCTCCATCGGGCAGCCGGGGTACCAGACGTGGAAGCGCAGCTGCTTCGTCTCGCGGTTGATCACCGGCAGGCCGATGCGGCGGGCGGTGTCGGCCTCGGTCCAGCGGAACAGCGCCGGCAAGGCGTCGAACTCGCCCTTGATCGGCCAGTACGCGCCGATGGTCTGCTCGGGCCGCGACACCAGCCACACGCGCAGCACTTCCTGCAGATGCACCGCGCGCTGGTGGCGGTCGACCATCGCCTGCCGCTCGGCCTGCAGCTGCTTGCGCAGGCGCGCCTTGTCGCGCGGTGGTTCGAGGCTGAAGCCGAGGGGCGACGGAGGTTGGGCCATGGCTCGATTGTGCTGCGCAGCCGCGGCCGGCACACTGCCCTGATGCCTGTCGACACCGAATTCCTCGCCCACTGCCTCGAACTGCTCGGCGCGGCCGGCAGCGCTCGGGCCCGACGCATGTTCGGCGGCCACGGGCTCTATGTCGACGAGCTCTTCGTCGCGCTGCTCATCGGCGACGTGCTGTACCTGCGCACCGACGACGAGACCCGCGAGGCCTTCCGCGCGGCGAGCAGCGCGCCGTTCGACTACGCGACGCGCGACGGCCAACGCATCGTGATGAGTTACTGGGCGGCGCCGCAGGAGGCCATGGAGTCGCCCGCCCTGATGCTGCCGTGGGCGCGGCTGGCCATCGCGTCGGCACTGCGCGCGGCGGCCAGCAAACGTTCGGCAGCGCCGCGCAAGGCCCGCGCCACGGCGCCCCAGGCCGCGCCGCTGAAGCCGGCGTCCGCGCGGGCCCGCGGCGCCAGGCGCTGAACGGCTTCCGCCACCGGCAGCTGCCAGCCCAGGCAGGCCAGCTCGCCGCGGCGCCACGGCTCGATCACCAGGGCGTCGCCCTCGCGCAGCCAGAAGCGTTCACCCGGCTGCAGCACATGGTCCAGTCCGCCGCCGTCGCGGGTGATCCAGACCCGCCCTTCGTGCACGGCGAGCCAGCCGTCCTGGCGGGCCTGCAAGCGCGTCACGGCGTCCAGGCGCAGCCGGCGGGCGGTCCGGTCCAACATCTGCCAGCGCGTCGATTGATGCAGCTTGCTCATTGTGTGCTCCTTGGTAGTTACCCTGAATGATCGGCAGATCGACCCTCATGGTCCAATGCAATCCCGATCGGCTATTGATGCGCAACTGACATGAATGCCCAGATCCGCCGCCCGTTGTCGCTGGACGGCCTGCGCGCTTTCGAGGCGGTCGCGCGGCGCTTGTCGTTCAGCGCGGCGGCCGAGGAGCTGTTCCTGACGCAGTCGGCCGTCAGCCGGCAGATCAAGTCGCTGGAGGAAGAGCTGGGCGCCAGCCTCTTCAACCGCGGCACGCGGCGCGTCGAGCTCACCGCCGCCGGCATTGCGCTGCAGCAGGCAGTGGTGCCTTCGCTCGAACGCATCGACCGCACCGTGCGCCAGCTGCGCGTGCAGCGCGGCCGCGAGCACGTCAACGTCTCGACCTTCCCGTCCTTCGCGACCCTGTGGCTGATGCCGCGGCTGACGCGCTTCCAGCAGCTGCATCCGGACATCGACATCCGGCTGTCGGCCACCGAGAAGCTGATCGACCTCGACGATCCGGAGGTCGACCTGTGCCTGCGCTACGACTTCCAGCGCAACGTGCCGGCGCATGCGGAGCTGATGTTCGGCGAGACGCTGTCGCCGATGGCCAGCCCCTGGCTGCTCGAGCAGTCGCGCAGCGGCCGCGCACCGGCGCTGGCCGAGCCCGGCGACCTCGCGGCGCATGCACTGCTCGAAGAGGACGACCACCGGCCCAGCGCCGCGTTCATGAGCTGGCGGCGCTGGCTGAAGTTGCACGGCCAGGCCCAGCTCGAGCCGCGGCGCTGGATCTACCTGAACTACACCCACCAGCAGGTGCAGGGCGCGGTCGCGGGCCAGGGCGTCGCGCTGGCGCGGGTGGCGATGGTGCACGACCTGCTGGAGCGCGGCGAGCTGGTCGAGCCCTTCGGCCCGGCCGGCCGAATCCCCGGCGAGACCTGCTACTGGCTGATCCTGCTGCCCCAGGCGCGCATGCGCCCGGCGCTGCGCGCGTTCGCCGACTGGGTGCGCGACGAGGCGGCCCGCACGCGCGCGGCGATCGACGAGCCGCCGCCGGCCCGCCCCTTGGATGCGCCTCGCGCATCGGATTGATGACGCACTTGCAAAGCACGCCGGCGCGCCAGCGCCTACGATCGGCGGCCCGCCCCGCGTCGTTCGCGCAGGGCATCGACGCAACGTGGAGAGCCCAGCGTGATGCAGCTGTACATCGGCAACAAGAACTACTCGTCCTGGTCGATGCGCCCGTGGGTGCTGATGACGCAGTTCGAGCTGCCTTTCGAGGAGCGCCTGCTGCGCTTCGATGGCTTCGAGCCGGATTCGCACTTCAAGCAGCAGATCCTGAAGCTGTCGCCGACCGGCCGCGTGCCGCTGCTGGTGGACGACGGCTTCCCGATCTGGGACACGCTGGCGATCGCCGAGTACCTGGCCGAGACGTTCCCCGAGCGTGGTCTGTGGCCGGCGGACCGCCTGCAGCGCGCCCGCGCACGCAGCCTGTGCGCCGAGATGCATTCGGGCTTCGGCGCACTGCGCAGCGCCTGCCCGATGAACATCGAGGCCGCGCTGCCGGCGATCGGTGCCAAGGTGCTCGACGAACAGCCGGCGGTGCGTGCCGACCTCGCGCGCCTCGTCGCGATGTGGACCGAGGCGCTGGCGCAGAGCGGCGGGCCGTTCCTGTTCGGCGCCTACAGCATCGCCGACGCCTACTTCGCACCGGTCTGCGCCCGCCTGCGCAGTTATGCGCTGCCGGTGCCTGCGGCCATCGCCGCCTACATCGAGCGCATGTATCAGAGTCCGGGCATGGCCGCGTGGGTGCGCGACGCGCTGGCCGAGCAGGAGTTCCTCGACTTCGAGGAGCCCTACCGCACCGGCCGCGACTGACCCAGCGCAAGGCGGCGGATCCGCGCCGCCAATACCCGACGCGATCGGTCGGCGCGCTGCGCAGGGCGTGCGTTACAGTGTCTTTGCGAGGCCGTCGCCCGGCCTCGCCGCTGTGATGCCAGGCCGCCGATCCCTCTCCTCCTTGTTGCGCCCGCTGCTGATCGCCTGCAGCGTGCTGCCCCTCGGCGCCGCGCATGCCGCCCCGCTCCCGTCGACGCCACCCGCCAATGCAGCGGCCGGCGCGCGCGCGCCGGCCGACGACACCGTGGTCGAGGCCCGCGAGCTGCTGCGCAAACGCGACCGGCAGCGCCTGGCGGCCGCGCGCGCGGCGGTGCAGGCCGCGCAGCACCCGCTGGCCGGCTGGGTGGAGTACTGGGAGATCCTGAACCGGCTCAACGAAGTGCGCAGCGAGGAGATCGACGCGTTCTTCGGTCGCTGGGCCGGCAGCTACCTCGAGGACCGCCTTCGCAACGACTGGCTGCTGGAGCTCGGCCGCCGCCGCGACTGGGCGGGCATCGCGCGCGAATACCCGCGCTTTCGCATGAACGACGACCGCGAGGTCAGCTGCTGGTGGCTGCTGACCGAGCACCAGGCCGGCCGCGACGTGCGCGACGCCGCACGCGCCGCGTGGTTCGCGCAGCGCGAGCTCGACGACGGCTGCCAGACGCTCGCCAGCACGCTCTTCGACGCGAAGAAGCTGACCCCCGACGACGTCTGGCGCAAGGCCCGCCTGGCGATCGAAGCCAATCGGCCTGCCGCCGCGAAGGCCGCCGCCGGCCTGATCGACAAGCTCGACACGCGCGAGCTCGGCGAGGCGATCGACAACCCGCTGCCCTACCTGCGCAAGCCCGCGGCATCGAACCGCCAGCGCCAGGAGCTGCGCCTGCTGGCGCTGATGCGCGTGGCACAGAACGATGCCGACGTCGCCGCCGGCCTGCTCGACGACAAGCGCCTCGCTCACTTCACGCCGCAGCAGGCTGCCTGGGGCTGGGCCTACACCGGCCGGCAGGCCGCCTTCAAGCTGTCGACCGACGCCGTCCAGCACTACCGCAAGGCCTGGTCGCTGCTGCCGGCCGCCGACGCGGGGCAGCCTGGCTGGAGCGAAGAGACGCTGGTGTGGGGCGCCCGTGCCGCCCTGCGGGCATCCCAGGCGCGCGACCGCTGGCCGCTGGTGCTGAAGGCGATCAACACGATGGCGCCGTCGACCCTCGCCGACCCCGCCTGGACCTACTGGAAGGCCCGCGCGCTGCAGGCCAGTGCCCGCGACGGCGCCGACGGCGAGGCGCAGCGCGCGGACGCGAAGCGGCTGCTCGAGGAGCTGGCCAGCCCGATGCATTTCTACGGCCAGCTGGCGCTCGAGGACCTGGGCCGGCCGTTCGCCCTGCCGCAGGCCGCCGCGCCCTCGACGCCGGCCGAACGCGACGCGGCGCGCGCCACGCCCGGCTTCGTGCGCGCGATGCACCTGGCAGCGCTCGGCCTGCGCGACGAGGCGCGCCGCGAATGGAACTTCACGCTGCGGGGCCTGGGCGACCGCGAGCTGCTGGCCGCCGCACGCTGGGCCTGCGAGCTCGGCGACTGGCAGCTGTGCATCAATACCAGCGATCGCACGCGCACCGAGTTCGACGTCGCCTCGCGCTACCCGACACCCTACGCCGACGAGATCCACCAGGCCGCCGCGGCCGCCGGCCTGGAGCCGGCCTTCGTCTTCGGCCTGATCCGCCAGGAAACGCGCTTCATGGCGACGCTGCGCTCGCATGCCGGCGCGTCCGGGCTGATGCAGCTGATGCCCACCACCGCGCGCTGGGTGGCCAAGAAGACCGGCGTCGAGTTCAACCCGGCGCGCAGCGACCAGATCTACGAGCCGGCGACCAACCTGAAGCTCGGCACGCGCTACCTGAAGATGGTGCTCGACGACCTGTCCGGCTCGTTGCCGCTGGCCGCCGCGGCGTACAACGCCGGCCCGAGCCGGCCGCGGCGCTGGCGCGACGGCCCGCTGCTGGAGCCCGCCGCCTGGGCCGAGAACGTGCCGTTCAACGAGACGCGCGACTACGTCAAGAAGGTGCTCGCCAACAGCGTGCTGTACGCCGCGCTGCTGAACAAGCAGCCGGCGGTCCTGAAAGCCCGCCTCGGTCCGCCGATCGGTCCCCGGGACAACAACACGCCGGTCAACGGCGAGCTGCCCTGATGTCAGCCCCCGGTTCGTTTCGCTCGCGGCCCCCGAGGGGGCGCGCCCGGACGCAACCGGCTTGCGAACGGCCCGGCGCCGGCTGATGCCCAGGCGCGTCGTCGTCACCGGGGGCACGGGCTTCGTCGGCCGCGTCGTCTGCGAGCGCCTGTTCGAGCGGGATGCCGGCACGCGCATCGTCGTGCCGACGCGCCAGCTGCCGCAGGGCCAGGCCATCCAGGTGCTGCCGACGGTGGAGCTGCTGCGCTGCAGCGTGCACGAGCCTCAGCAGCTGGCCGCGGTGTTCGACGGCGCCGATGCGCTGGTCCACCTGGTCGCGATCCTGCACGGCCGCGCCGCCGACTTCGACCGTGTGCACGTCGAGCTGCCGCGCAAGCTCGCGGCGGCCTGCCGCGCCGCCGGCGTGCGGCGCGTCGTGCATGTCAGCGCGCTGGGCGTCGCCCCCGACGCGCCGTCGGCCTACCTGCGCAGCAAGGCCGCCGGCGAAGCGGTGTGGCGCGACAGCGGGCTCGACGTGACAATCGTGCGGCCGTCGGTGATCTTCGGCGCCGAGGACCGCTTCACGAACCTGTTCGTGCGGCTGCAGCGCTGGCTGCCGGTGCTGCCGCTGGCCGGCGCCGACGCGCTGTTCCAGCCGGTGTGGGTCAGCGACGTCGCGAATGCGATCGTCGGCAGCCTGGACCGCCCGCCGGCGCGGCCCATCGTCGAAGCCGCCGGCCCCGAGGTGCTGACGCTGCGCCAGATCGTGCAAAGGGTGGGCCGCCTGGCCGGCTGCCAGCGGCCGGTGCTGGCGCTGCCGGAGTCTCTGGGCCGCCTGCAGGCCGCGCTGATGGCGCTGCTGCCGGGCGAGCCGCTGATGTCGGCCGACAACCTGCTGTCGATGCGCGTGCCCAACGTCGCCACCGGCGCGCACCCGGGGCTGGCGGACCTCGGCCTGCGTCCGGCCGGGATCGACACCCTGGCCGCGCATTTCGCACGCTAGGAGCGCCTGGATGAAGGCCTACATCGTCGGCGGCGCGGTGCGCGACCGGCTGCTCGGCCGCCCGGTCAACGACCGCGACTGGGTGGTCGTCGGCAGCACGCCGGAGCAGATGCTGGCGCTCGGCTACACACCGGTCGGCCGCGACTTCCCGGTCTTCCTGCATCCGCAGACGCACGAGGAATACGCCCTGGCGCGCACCGAGCGCAAGTCCGGCCGCGGCTACCACGGCTTCCAGTTCCAGGCCGCGCCCGACGTCACGCTGGAACAGGACCTCGCACGCCGCGACCTGACGATCAACGCGATCGCCGAGGACCCCGACTCCGGCGCGCTGATCGATCCCTACGGCGGCCAGCGCGACATCGCCAAGCGCACGCTGCGCCATGTCTCCGACGCCTTCGCCGAGGACCCGGTGCGGCTGCTGCGGCTGGCGCGTCTCGCGGCCCGCTTCACCGACTTCAGCGTCGCGCCCGAGACGCTGGCGCTGTGCCGCCGCATGGTGGACGCCGGCGAGGTCGACGCGCTGGTCGCCGAGCGCGTGTGGCAGGAGCTGTCGCGCGGGCTGATGGAAGCGCGGCCCGACCGCCTGCTGACGGTGCTGCGCGACTGCGGTGCGCTGGCCAGGCTGCTGCCCGAGGTCGATCGCCTGTGGGGGGTGCCGCAGCCCGTGGCCCACCATCCCGAGGTCGATACCGGCGAGCACTTGCTGATGGTGCTGCGCATCGCGGCGCTGCTCGACGCGCCGCTGCCGGTGCGTTACGCCTGCCTCTGCCACGACCTCGGCAAGGGCAGCACGCCGGCGGCGCAGCTGCCGCGCCACATCGCGCACGAAGCGCGTAGCGTCGAGCTGGCGCGGCAGGTGTCCGAACGCTGGCGCGTGCCGGTCGATTGCCGCGCGCTGGCCGAGCTGGCCGCCCGCGAGCACGGCAACATCCACCGCAGCGCGAACCTCAACGCGGCGTCTCTGGTGCGGCTGTTCGAACGCTGCGACGCCTGGCGCCGGCCCGACCGCTTCGATGCGCTGCTGCTGGCCTGCGAGTGCGATGCGCGCGGCCGCGGCGGACGCGAGGACGAGGCCTACGAACCGCGGCCGCGGCTCAACGCGGCGCTGGCCGTCGCGCGGGCAGTCGACACCGCGGAGGTGGCCCGCGCGGCGGCCGAGCGTGGTTCGAAGGGCCCGCAGGTCGGCGCCGCGATCGCGCAGGCCCGCGCGCAGGCGCTGCGCGAGCATGGCCTCGCCGAGTGAGGCCGCGCCGAGTGATTCAGAACAGCGCGCCGATCAGCATCGCCAGCACGCTCAGCACCAGGCTGGACGCAATCGGCAGGTAAAGCTCGCGGCCGCGGAAGCGCACCGCGAAGTCACCCGGCAGCCGGCCCAGGCCGATCTTCTGCAGCCAGCTGCGCAGCCCGCTGAAGACCAGCGACGCGAGCAGGAAGACGATCAGCCAGCGGATCATCGCGTGTGCCTAGAGCCGATGGCTGCGGTCGCCGGAGACGAACCCGAGGGCGTCGAAGGCACAGCCCTTCGCGAAGCCGATGACCTTGAACAGCTCGCCCATCTCATGCTCGGTGATCAGTTTTTGCGCCATCGCGCGCTCGGCGATGCCCGCACCTTCGAGCAGCGGCAGCAGCCCGCAATTGAGCAGGAAGCGCGCCTGCGAGGTGTAGCCCAGCACCTCGAGGCCGGCGTCCTGGCCGGCCAGCGCGATGCCGGTGAAGTTGACGTGCGCGGTGATGTCCTTCAGGCCCGGGTCCTGCAGCGGATCGCTGTCGGCGCGGTGGCCGCGGTGGCACATCAGCGTGCCGCCATGGCGCTGCGGGTGGTAGTACTCGGCCTCCGGGAAGCCGTAGTCGACGAAGAAGGCCGCGCCGCACTGCAGGCGATCGGCGATGCTGCGCACGAAGGCCTCGGCCTGCGGGTGGATCTCGGTGATCGTGCCGGGCACGAAGGGGCCGTCCAGCGGCGGATGCAGCGCGGTCGGGCGGTCGGCCCAGGCGAAGGCGCCGTGGTTCATCACCACGCCGCGCTCCGACCACGCGTCGCCGTCCCAGTGCAGCAGCTGCACCGGCATCGCATCGAGCACCTCGTTGCCGATCACGACGCCGTGCATCGTGTCGGGCAGGCGGTCCAGCCACTGCACGCGCTCGCCGAAGCGTTCGAGGCGCCGCGCCTGGCGTGCGCGCAGCGAGCCGGACAGGTCGACGATGCGGTAGTGCCGGACCGCGTCGCCGAGCGCGTCGAGCAGCTGTTCCGCCAGTGCGCCGGAGCCGGCGCCGAATTCGAAGACGGTGTCGCCACCGCAGGCCTGCAGGGCCTGGCGCAGCTGCGCGGCAAGTGCGCGGCCGAAGTACGGCGACAGCTCCGGCGCGGTGACGAAGTCGCTGCCGGACGCCGGCATCGTGCCGAACTTCGGTGAGCCATGCGCGTAGTAGCCCAGGCCCGGCTCGTACAGCGCGATCGTCATGAAGCGGTCGAAGGGCAGCCAGCCCCCGGCTTTCAGGATCGCCTCGCGCAGGACCGCCCTCACCCTGCTGGATACACTGTCGGGTTCGCTCGCCGCGTCCATCCGTGGCATTGTAGGAAGCATGAGCAAGCCCATTCCCCCGTCGCAGCGCCCCGGTTCGCCGGACGCCGGCCGCCCCCGTCCGGTGGTGCTGGTCACGGGCGGCGCACGTCGCATCGGCCGGGCCATCGTGCTCGCGCTGGCCGGTGCCGGCTGGGACATCGCGCTGCACTGCCGGGGCTCGCGCACCGAGGCCGAAGCCACCGCTGCCGACGCGGAAGCCGCCGGCGCCCGCGCGGAGATCTTCCAGGCCAACCTCGCCGACAGCGCCGACTGCGAGGCCCTGGTACCCGCGGTGCTGCTGCGCTGCGGCCGGCTCGACGCGGTGGTCAACAACGCGTCGCTCTTCGAATACGACGACGTCGCCAGCTTCACCGTCTCGGCGATGGACCACCACTGGCGCGCGAACACCGCGCCGGCGATCCTGCTGGCGCGCGCGCTGCACGAGCACCTCGTCGCCCGCGGCGACGGCGCCCACGGCTGCGTGGTCAACCTGCTCGACCAGAAACTCGTGAACCCGAACCCCGACTACCTGTCGTACACGCTGTCGAAGGCCGCGCTGGACACCGCGACGACGCTGCTCGCGCAGGCGCTGGCGCCGGTGCTGCGCGTGTGCGGCGTCGCACCCGGCGTGACGATGCTGTCGGGCGCGATGTCGGCCGACGAGTTCGCCCGCTCTCACCGCATGACGCCGCTGGAGCGCTCGTCGACGCCCGAGGATGTCGCGCAGGCCGTGCGCTTCCTGCTCGAGTCGCCGGCCATCACCGGCAGCACGCTGCTGGTGGATGGCGGCCAGCACCTGCTGCCGCAGCCGCGCGACGTGATGTTCCTTTCCCGCCAGTCCACCACCTGATGCCCCCACGCTCACTTCGTTCGCTGCCCCCCCAGGGGGCGCAGGCCTCCCTTGGGGCGGCCCGGCAGGAGGCCTGACATGCAGTCCCTCCTCACCAACCCCAGCCTGATGGACTGCCGCCGGCTGTTCCTGCGCGACTACGAGGTCTGGATCAACATCGGCGTGCACGACTTCGAGAAGAAGGGCGAGCAGCGCGTGCTGATCAATGTCGACCTCTACGTGCCGCTGGCGCTGTCGACGCCGGCGCACGACCAGCTGGAAGAGGTGCTCGACTACGACTTCATCCGCCGCTCGATCGCGCAGCGTGTGCAGCGGGGCCACATCCACCTGCAGGAGACGCTGGCCGACGACGTGCTGAAGCTGATGCTCGCGCATCCCAGCGTGCGCGCGGCGCGCGTCTCGACCGAGAAGCCCGATGTTTATCCCGACTGCGAAGCGGTCGGCTGTGAAGTGTTCGGCATGAAGGACCCCGCATGAATTCCATCGTCGACGCAGGCATCGTCGCCGACGACAAGGCGGCCAAGAAGGCCGCCTTCGAGGCCAACAAGCTCAGCAAGCGCCTGCATCGCCAGGTCGGCCAGGCCATCACCGACTTCAACATGGTCGAGGACGGCGACAAGGTGATGGTCTGCCTCTCCGGCGGCAAGGACAGCTACGCGCTGCTCGACATCCTGCTGTCGCTGCGTGAACGCGCGCCGATCCACTTCGACATCGTCGCGGTCAACCTCGACCAGAAGCAACCGGGCTTTCCGGCGCACGTGCTGCCGGAGTACCTGACGGGCCGCGGCGTGCCCTTCCGCATCGAGGAACAGGACACGTACTCCATCGTCAAGCGCCTCGTGCCGGAAGGCAAGACGATGTGCTCGCTGTGCTCGCGGCTGCGGCGCGGCATCCTGTACCGCGTGGCCTCGGAACTCGGCGCGACGAAGATCGCGCTCGGCCACCACCGCGACGACATGGTGGTCACGCTGCTGATGAACATGTTCTTCGGCAGCCGCATGAAGGGCATGCCGCCGAAGCTGGTCAGCGACGACGGCCGCCACACGGTGATCCGCCCGCTGGCCTACGTCGCCGAGACCGACCTGGAGCGCTGGGCCGCGCACCGCCAGTTCCCGATCATCCCGTGCACCTTGTGCGGCAGCCAGGACAACCTGCAGCGTGTGCAGGTGAAGAAGATGATCCGCGACTGGGAGAAACAGTACCCCGGGCGCATCGACAACATGTTCAGCGCGATGGGCAACATCACGCTGTCCCACATGATGGACAGGAACCTGTTCCCGTTCACGACGATCAGACCGACAGGCATCGCCGACCCCGCCGGCGACAAGGCCTTCGACGAGGACGAGGACTGCGCGACGCCCCCGGCGCCGGCAGTGATCCGGCTCGACCTCGACGGCGGCTGACCCCCATCCTTTCCGAGGAGCTGCGGCATGCAACGACGTTCGGTGATGCTCGGCGCCGCCCTTGGCGGGCCGACCCTGTGGCTGGGCGGCTGCGCGGCGATGAACCAGGTGTCCGCCGAGGTATCGACCTTCGGCGACTGGCCGGCGAACCGCCGCGGCGGCACCTACGCGTTCGAGCGGCTGCCGTCGCAACAGCAGCAGCCCGAACTGCAGCAGCAGCTCGAGGCCGCGGCCGCGCAGGCCCTGGAGAAGCACGGCTTCCGGCCGGTGGCCGGCGGCGCAGAACCCGACGTGCTGGTGCAGCTGGGCGCGCGCGTCAGCCGCACCGACCGCTCGCCCTGGGACGACCCGCTGTGGTGGAACGGCGGCTTCGGCCGCTGGCGCGGCGGCCCGTGGCGCGGCCCGCACTGGCACGTCGGCGCGTCCTGGTATTACCAGTCCCCACGCTACGACCGCGAGGTCGCGCTGCTGCTGCGCGATCGCAGTAGCGGCCGGCCGCTGTACGAGGCGCGGGCGAGCAGCGAGGGCAACTACGGCGGTGTCGAAGGGCTGCTGAAGCCGCTGTTCGATGCCGCGCTCTTCGATTTTCCGGCGGTCGGCGTCGTCAATCCGCGGCGGGTGACGGTGCCGCTGTCCTGAGGCGGTGCTGCGCTGGCGCGGTTCAGTCCGCGGCCAGCGCGCGGAAGTCCTCTTCCCAGCTCCTGAGCTTGTCGGCCGCGTGCTGGCGCTGCGCCGGCTTCATGCTGTTGTGCAGCTGCGCCGCGAGCTCGCAGTTCGCGGCCACCAGCCGCTGCACGTAGGCCCGGTACTCCGGCCGTGGCGAGCTCATCGCATCGGCCTCGAAGCGCCGGACGGCGGCTTCCACCGTCGGCACGTCCGCCTTCTCCGCGATCAGCCGGCGCAGCGTGCGCACGATCTCCTGCTGGCGCGCGCGGCGCTCGACCATCCAGCGTTGCGCATCGAAGGGCGACACGGCGAGCCCGTCGGCCAGCAGCTTGCGCTGTGAATCGTCGAGCGTGCCGTAGATCATCTCGGCGCGATCGACCGTGCGCTTGAGCGAGGCCTCCGCGCGTTCAGCGAGATCAGGCTGCAGGAAGTCGCGCGCCACCTCCTGGTTCTTGCGCGCATAGCGCTTCTCGAGGTGGTCGATCTGCGCCGGCGTGATCGTGCGGGTGATCACCGCCATCGCCGGCACCGCCTGCGCGTAGGCGGCGTCGAGGCGGCGCTGCGCGCCGTCGGACACCGCGCACATCTGCGCCGCGCTGACCTTCTCGAACGCCAGCGCGCGCACGCTCGCGAGCCAGGTCGCGTAGTCGGGCAGCTGGGTCTGGCGGTGCCAGGCGAACCAGTCGGCGAGCGCCTGCTTGACCTGCGGCGACTGCTCGTCGGTGAAGTCCATGTAGCCGTCGAGCCACCAGTAGGCCAGCACCGGACCCTGGTTGTACGTGAAACGCAGCGCACTGCAGCCCGACAGCAGCAGCAGCGCCGTCGCGATAATCCAGGCCCCGATACGCGACAAGACACTCGACCTCATGGCACTCGACATCGTGATCATGGCTGCCGGCAAGGGTACCCGCATGAAGTCGCGGTGGCCCAAAGTGTTGCACCGGCTGGCAGGCCGAACGCTGCTGCAACATGTGCTGGACACCGCGGCGAAGCTCGGCGAGGCGCGAACCATCGTCATCACCGGCCACGGCGCCGCGGACGTCGAAGCCTCGATCGAAGGCCGCGGTGCGCTGCCGGTGCGCCAGCAGCCGCAGCTCGGCACCGGCCACGCCGTGCAGCAGGTGGTGCCGCACCTGGCCGGCGGCGACGGCGACACCGCGCTGATCCTCAATGGCGACGTGCCGCTGATCGAAGCCGACACCGCCCGTGCGCTGGCCGAGGCCTGCGGCGGCCGCCAGCTGGCGCTGCTGACGATCACGCTCGACGACCCGACCGGGTACGGCCGCATCCTGCGCACGGCCGACGGCACCGGCCGGGTGCTCGGCATCGTCGAGCACAAGGACGCCACGCCCGAGCAGCGCGCGGTCAACGAGGTCTACACCGGCATGATGGCCGCGCCCACCGCGCTGCTCAAGCGCTGGGTGATGGCGCTGACGAACCACAACGCGCAGAAGGAGTACTACCTGACCGACATCGTCGCGATGGCGGTCGCCGAAGGCGTGCCGGTGGTCGCGACCCAAGCCCGCGACGAGACCGAGGTACTCGGCGTCAACAGCCCGCTGCAGCTGGCCGACCTGGAGCGCCGGCTCCAGCGCCGCCAGGCCGAGACGCTGATGGACGCCGGCGTGCGCCTGGCCGACCCCGCGCGCTTCGACCTGCGCGGCACGCTCGAATGCGGCCAGGACGTCGAGATCGACGTCGGCTGCGTCTTCGAAGGCCGCGTCACGCTCGGCGACGGCGCGCGCGTCGGCCCGCACTGCGTGATCCGCGACGCGGCGATCGGCGCCGGCGCGGTGATCCATCCGTTTACGCACATCGAGGGCGCCCGGGTCGGCGACGGTGCGCTGATCGGGCCCTACGCCCGGCTGCGGCCGGGCGCCGAGCTGGGCGCCGAGGTGCACATCGGCAACTTCGTCGAGGTGAAGAACTCGGTGCTCGGCAAGGGTGCGAAGGCCAACCACCTCGCCTACCTCGGCGACGCGACGGTCGGCGAACGCGTCAACTACGGCGCCGGCAGCATCACCGCGAACTACGACGGCGCGAACAAGCACCGCACGGTGATCGGCAACGACGTGCACATCGGCTCGAACTGCGTGCTGGTGGCGCCGGTCACCATCGCCGACGGCAGCACCGTGGGCGGCGGCAGCACGATCAGCAAGGACACGCCGGCCGGTCAGCTGACCGTCGCGCGCGCGCGCCAGGTGACGATCGCCGGCTGGCAGCGGCCGGTCAAGGCGAAGAAGTAGCGGCCGCCGCGGCGGCGGGGTGCTGCGTGGCCAGCCAGGCCAGCAGCGCCGCCGGCGCCCGCGCGGGCTCGATGGCCTCGCCCTGCAGCTGTGTGCAGCCGGCGCCGCCGAGCCAGTCGCGCTGCGCCGCGTGGTCGACACCGCCGGCCGCGACGACGCGTCCGAGCTCGTGCGCCAGGCCGATCAGCGAGCGCACCACCGCGGCCGATGCCCGGTCGTGCGGCAGCGCATTCACCAGCGACGCATCCAGGCTCCAGCCGGCGAACGGCAGGTCGCGCAGCTGCACGATCGACAGCCCGCCGGCGCCCAGGCCCTCCAGCGTCACCGCCACCCCCAGGCGCTGCAGGCCCGCCAAGAGCCGCGGCAGGCGCGCGCCCTCGGCCGCGCACTGGCGTTCGTCCAGCGCCAGCATCAGCGTGCCGGGCGCCGCGGCCTGCGCCGCCAGCGCGTGGCCGAGCGCGGCCAGCAGCGCCGGCCCGTCGAGCTGCAGGCTGCCCAGCGACAGCAGCACCGGCAGCGCGCCGTGGCCGGCGGCCTGCCAGCTGCGCTGCAACGTCAGCGCCTCGCGCAGCGCCCAGGCCGCCAGCGGCTGCAGCAGTCGCGGCTGCGCGCGGTGGGCAAAGGCGGACGGCGCGAGCGGCCCGCGCTGCGGATGGTTCCAGCACAGCAGGGCCTCGACCAGTGCCGGGCCGCCGTCGGCGACGCGCAGGCGCGGCTGCAGGCGCAAGGCGAACTCGCCGCGCTCCAGCGCCGCGGCGAGCTCGGCTTCGAGCTTCAGGCCCTCGTCGATCGCCGCACCGAGCGCCGGCTCGAACACCGTCACCGCATCGCGGCCGGCGGCCTTGCCGGCGTACAGCGCGGCATCGGCATGGCGCAGCAGCGTGTCGGCATCGCGGCCGTGTTCGGGGAACAGCGCGACGCCGACGGTCGGGGTCACCGCCAGCTGGCGGCCGGCAAACGCCACCGGCGCCTGCACGGCGGCGCGCAAGCGCTCGGCGGCCAGCGCGGCTTCACGCCGGTCGGCGATGCCGGGCAGCAGCACGACGAACTCGTCGCCGCCGAAGCGGCCGGCCGCGCCGACGGCCGGCAGGGCATCGGCGATGCGCTGGCCGACCGCGCGCAGCAGCGCGTCGCCAGCGCCGTGGCCGAGCGAATCGTTGATGCGCTTGAAGTGGTCGAGGTCGATGAACATCAGCGCCATCGAGCGGCCGTCGGCCGGCGGATGCGCGAGCTCGGCCTCGAGCCGTTCGACGAAGGCGCCGCGGTTGAGCAGCCCGGTCAGGGTGTCGTGGTGCGCAAGCTGGCGGATGCGCGCCTGCTGCGCCTGGCGGTCGCGGATGTCGCGCACGACCGTCATGCGCAGCTTCGTGCCGCCGCGCAGCATCGTGCGCACGAGGAATTCCACCGGGATCACGCGGCCCTGCAGGTCGACGATCTCGGTCTCGTAGCTCAGCTCGGCGCCCTGCGTCATCACCTGCTGCACGCGCGCCAGCTGGTTCGGCGAGACGAAATCGAGCACATGTCGGCCGAGCAGTTCCTCGCGCGTGCCGCCGACCAGCGCGGCCATCGGCTCGTTCAGGTCGGTGATCAGCCCGTCGTGGTGGAAGACGATGCCCTCGAGGCTGGCCTGCATGAACTTGGCCATGCGCTCTTCGCTCTCGCGCACGGCCGCTTCGGCCTCGCGGTGGCGCGTGATGTCGCTGATCAGCACGAAGGAGCCGAACGGGTGGCCATCGCTCGCCAGGTGCGGCACCAGGCTCACCTCCAGCCAGCGCGGCCGGCCGCCGGGCTGCGCCGCCGGCATCTGGCGCATGTACGAGACCGTGCGCCGGGCCTTCAGCATCAGGTCGACATGCGGCTGGATCTCGCGCGCCGCGTCGTCGCCGATCACCTGGGCGAAGGTCTTGCCGATCACCGCCGGCGGCTCGAGGCCGAACGTCGACGCGTAGTGGCGGTTGGCGTAGAGGCAGGTGAAACCGGCGCTCTCGTAGTACGCGATCAGCACCGGCAGGTTGTCGGCCAGCAGCTCGAAGCGGGCCGACAGCGCCTGGGCGTCCTGCACCGCCTGGTGCAGCGCGGTGCGGTCCTGCAGCAGGCACAGGAAGCTGCCGCTTTGCGGCAGCCAGCGCGCGTCGAGGTCGACCCAGGCCTTCACGCCGTCGTGGCGCAGCAGGCGGATCGGCAGCGAAAAATCCTGCTGCGCGGAGAGCGCGGCGAAGAGCGCCGCGCGCCGATCGGGCGACAGCGCCGCGAACCAGCCCGTGCCCAGCAGGGCCGGCGCCGGCATGCCGGCCAGCGCGGCCATCGCGGCGTTGGCCTCCAGGGCGTGCGCGTCGGAGCTCAGCTCGAGCGCGGGCAGCGGCAGGCGATCCCAACCCTGCGGGGCGGCGGCCAGGCTGCGGGCGGGTCCTTCCGCGGGCTGCACGATCGATTCCTGAAGCGGGCGCCAGACTGCAAAGCGGCGATCATAGGGCCGCGATCCGGGCGCGGCTTGTGCGGGATTGCCGCTCAGCCTGCCGGCTTGGTTTCAGCGGCGCGCGCGGCCAGGCACAGGTCGGCCCAGGCGCGGGCCTTGTCGGCCGGGCTGCGCAGCAGGTAGGCCGGGTGGTAGGTGACGACCAGCGGCCGGCCGCGCCATTGGTGTACACGACCGCGCAGGCGGCCGATCGGCTCGCTGCTGTCGAGCAGCGACTGCACCGCGAAGCGGCCCATCGCGAGGATCACGCGCGGCTGCACGAGTTCGACCTGGCGCTCGAGGAAGGGCTGGCAGCGTTGCAGTTCCTCCGGCTCGGGATTGCGGTTGCGCGGCGGCCGGCACTTCAGCGTATTGGCGATGTAGACCTGGCGCGCAACGTCGGCGGCATCGGGGTCGTCGCCGACCTGCCGCGACAGCCCCAGCGCGGCGAGCATGCGGTCGAGCAGCCGCCCGGCGGCGCCGACGAAGGGTTCGCCCTTCAGGTCCTCCTGCTCGCCCGGGGCTTCGCCGACGACCATCCAGTGCGCTCGGGGGTGGCCGACGCCGAACACCGTCTGCGTGCGCGTCTCGCACAGCATGCAGGCACGGCAATCGGCGACCGCGGCGCGCAGCGCCGGCCAATCGAGCATCGCGACGGCCGCACCGGCCGGTGACAGCGCGGGCGGCCCGGCCGCCGGCAGCGGCGCCGGCGCCGGCTGGGGCGCCGCGGAACGCGACACCAGGGGCGGCACCGATGCCGGCACCGTGGCGGCATCGTCCGTGCCAACGTCCGAAGTGAGCGCCAGCGGTTCGCCGTCGGCGCCGCCCTCCGGCGCCCACAGGCGCAGGCCCATCGCCTGCAGCATCGCCTGCTGGCGGTCAGTCCAGCGCATCGCCGGCTCCCTCGACGAGCTGCAGGCTCATCACGATCGCGTCCTCGCGCCGCGCGCCGGCGGACGGGTAGTAGGACCGGCGCACGCCGGCCTCGACGAAGCCGGCGCGGGCATAGAGCGCACGCGCGGCCTCGTTGCTCTGGCGCACCTCCAGCCACAGCTGGCGGTCGCCGCGCTCGAGCGCGCGCTCGCGCAGCTCGCCGAGCATCGCGCGCGCATGGCCGCGGCGCTGCCGGCGCGGCGCCACCGTCAGGTTCAGCAGGTGCATCTCGTCGACGCCGGGCATCGCGACGTAGTAGCCGATCAGCTGGCCCGTCGCGTCGAGCCGCAGCTCGGCCAGGTAGCCGGCGGCGAGCGAATCGATGAAGTTGCCGCGGCTCCACGGGTGGCTGTAGCACTGCACCTCGACCGCCAGCACGGCGTCGAGGTCCTGCACCGTCATCGCGCGGCGGCGGATCTGCTCGGACGCATCCGGACGCGGCAGCGCACTCATCGACGGCCCTCCGGCACGGCCTTGTGCGCGGTGCGCTCGGCGGTCGTCAGCGCCACCTTGTCGCGCAGGTACAGCGGCAGCGCGTCGGCCGCGTCGATCGCTTCGCCGCGCCGCCAGGCCGCCTCGGCCAGGCGTGCCAGGGCGGCGGCACGGGATTGCATCAGCGGCACGCAGATGGCACCCGCGGCGACCGGCGCCAGGCGATCGGCGAAGGCCGTCAGGGCGTTGCCGGCGATGTGCTGCGGCGGTGCGTCGGCCCACGCCGCGATCAGCGCCGGCAAGGTGTACAGCGCCGGCCGATGCACGACCGACCAGCCGCGCGCATCGCGCCGGTAGGCCGCGGCATAAACCTCGTCCATGCGCGCATCGACCGCGGCCCAGTGCACCTGGCCGTCGATCGGCGGCGGCGCGGCCTGCGCCGGCTGCTGCGCGTACGCGTCGTCGACGACGACCAGCAGGCTGTCCACCGCCAGCACCGGCTTGCCCGCTCCGAAGGCCAGCCCCTGGGCGACGGCGCAGGCGGTGCGCAGGCCGGTGAAGGCGCCCGGACCGGCGCCGAAGGCGATCGCATCGAGCTGCGCCAGCGTCATGCCGGCGTCGGCCAGCAACTGCATCGCCGCCGGCACCAGCCGCGCCGAAGCGGCCGCGCCGCCGGCCTCTTCGTGCAGCCGCAGGCCCGCCGGCGTCTGCAAGGCCAGCGCCATCGTTTCGGTCGACGTATCGAGGGCGAGCAGGCACGGTTCCATTCGAGGCGCGAGAGTTTAGCCGTGCCATCATCGCGCGATGCCTGGCCCCTCCCGTGCCCGCCGCGCCGTGCTGGCGCTCCTGACGAGCTGCGCGATCGGGCCTGCGCTGGCCGAGACGCCCTTGCCGCCGGAAGTGCGCCTGGCGCTGGCGCGCGCGCAGGTGCCGCTCGAGGCGATCAGCATCGTCGTGCAGGAAGCCGGCAGCAGCGCAACGCCGCGGCTGTCCTGGCAGGCGCAGCAGCCGCAGAACCCGGCTTCGCTGTTCAAGCTGGCAACCACCTACGCGGCGCTGGACCTGCTGGGGCCCGGCTACGCCTGGATCACGCCGGTGTGGCTGAAGGGCCGGCTGCGCGACGGCGTGCTCGAGGGTGACCTGGTGATCAAGGGCAGCGGCGATCCGAAGCTGGTGCCCGAGCGGCTGTGGCTGCTGCTGCGGCGCGTGCAACAGCTGGGCGTGCGCGAGATCCGCGGCGACATCGTGCTCGACCGCAGTGCCTTCGCCGTGCCGGCGGGCACGCCGGCGGACTTCGACGGCGAGCCGCTGAAGGCCTACAACGTGCAGCCCGATGCGCTGCTGCTGTCGCACAAGGCGCTTGTCTACACCTTCACGCCGGACGCCGCGAACGGCGTCGCGCGGGTCGGCGTCGAGCCCGCGCTGCAGGGGTTGCAGGTCGATGCGCAGGTGCCGTTGTCGGCCGGCCCCTGCGACGACTGGCGGGCCGTGCTGAAAGCCACCCCGGCCGACCCCGATCGCATGCGCTTTGCCGGCACCTACCCGCTGTCCTGCGGCGAACGCAGCTGGCCGGTGGCCTATGCCGACCCGGGCAGCTTCAACGCCCGGCTGCTGCAGGCGGCGTGGCGCGAGCTCGGCGGCCGCCTGAGCGGCGTGGTCCGCGACGGCAGCGCGCCGACGGTGCCGCCGACCTTCGAGGTGTCGTCACCGGCGCTCGCCGAGCTGGTGCGCGACATCAACAAGTTCAGCAACAACGTGATGGCGCAGCAGCTGTTCCTGACCCTGGGCGCGACCCAGCGCGGCAGCGGCACCGTGGAGGCCTCGCGCGCGGTCCTGCGCGACTGGCTGCTGTCGCGCCTGGGCGAGCGCGGCGAAGGCATCGTCGTCGACAACGGCTCGGGCCTGTCGCGCGAGACGCGCATGAGCGCCGAGCAGCTCGCGCTGCTGCTGCAGGCCGCGTGGCGCAGCCCGGTGATGCCGGAGATGATCGCCTCGCTGCCGCTGGCCGGTGTCGACGGCACGGCGCGGCGCGCCCGCTCGGGCGGCGGCCGCGCGCATCTGAAGACGGGTTCGTTGCGCGATGTCGCGGGCATCGCGGGTTATGCGCTCGGGCCCAACGGCCGGCGCTGGATCGTCGTCGCGATCGTGCAGCATGCGAACGCCGGCCAGACCCGGCCGGCGCTCGACGCGCTGGTGCAGTGGGCGCTGGCCGACGCGCCGCGCGACGGCCCCTCGCGCTGACCGTTGGCGTGCCGGCCGGTGAGGCACCGGCACGCGGCGGCTTCAGAAGCGGTACGACAGGCCCGCGGAGTAGACGATCGGACGGAAGTCGATCGTCGTCTTAAGCACCGTGCTGCCCTGCGCGACGAGGTCGCTCTTGACCTTGACCGCCGCGACGCTGGCGAAGGCACCCCAGTTCTTCGAGAACAGGTAGTCGATGCCGGCCTGCACCGTCGGGCCGACCGAGTCGGACATCTCGACATGTTCGGCCAGCGACGACTTGATGCCGGTGAAGCGGGTGTAGTTGATGCCCGCCCCGACGTACGGGCGCCAGCTGTCGCCTTCCCGGCCGAAGTGGTAGTTCAGCAGCAGCGTCGGGGCGACGTTCTTCGCCTCCAGCACCTCGCCGAGGAAGTACACGCTGCCGGCGGCGCGCGACTTGATCGTCGGCGGCACGCCCAGCACCAGCTCGACGCCGATGTTCGGCGTGATCAGGCGCTCGCCGACGAAGATCACCGTCGTCGCCGAGCCGACGTCGGCATCGGCGCCGGCGGGCACGCCGATGCCGGTGATGCCGGTGGTCTTCGCATGCGTCTGGTAGCGGGTGACGCCGACCTTGATGATCGTCTCCTGCGCCTGCACGGCCGACGCGGCCAGCAGCAGGCCGCAGGCGACCGCCATCCCGTGGAACTTGTTGTTCATCATGTCTCCTGGTAGACGGTCAGAGCCAGCCGAAGGCCTTGAGCTGGGCGTGGAAGGCATCGGACAGCGCACGGTGGCCGCCGGTGGTCGGGTGCACGCCGTCGGCGAAGGCCCAGGTGTCGATGCTGGCGCCGGCGCGCAGGCCGTTGAAGGGCACGCCCGGCGTGCCGTTGCAGAACAGCGACGAGCCGTCGGTGACGCGGCCGCCGGTGATCGCCGAGATCTTCGCGCCGTCGCAGGCCGGCACGGTGTTGTTGACGAAGCCGTACTTGCCCGGGTTCTGGTACGAGTCCTTCAGGATCGGATAGGTGTCGATGATCTGCACCGGCGCATTCGACAGGCTCTCGCGCAGCCACAGGTTGAAGATCGCCGACAGGTCGGTCAGCACCGGCTGCACCGAGGCCGGCAGCGACTTGCCGAACGGCGTGTCCGCGATGTCCGACAGTGTCATCACCGCGACGTACTTGCCGCCCTTGGCGAGGATCTGGTTGCGCACATAACCTGCGAGTTCGCCGGCCGCCTTCTTCATGCCGTTCTGCGCGTCGGTCTGCGCGAGGAACAGCTGGCGCTTGGCTTCGTCGGCGCTGATCTGGCCTTGCGCGGCCTGGGTCTGGATCTGCGTGGCCTTGGCGGTGAAGCCGCCGAACTGCGTGAAGACGTCGTTGCTGCCGATGTAGACCAGGATCAGGTCCGAGTCCTTGAAGCTGCCGAAGCGCGCGAGGTGGTTCTCGATCTGCTTGACCACCGGCACCGTCAGCGCACCGCCGGCATGGCCGATGCCGTTCGGATCGGTGATGCGCGCCCCGCCCTGGCCGTAGCCGGTGCAGGTGTTGCCGAGGTTGGCCGCCGCAGCCGGGCACTTGACGGACTGCGTGCCGAAGCCGACCTCGGCCGGCGTCACCAGCAGGCCCATCTTCGCCGCGAGGTTCTCGACCCACACCGTGCCCGCGGTGCCGCTGCCGTTGGTCGTGAACTTGCCGCCGAAGTAAGGCGCCTGGCCGTTGCCGGTCAGCGAGGTCGCCGGCGCGTAGGCGCCGATGTCGCTCAGGCTGTCGCCGAAGCTGACCAGCGCGGTGAAGTTGCCCTTGGTCGTCGGCGCGCCGGCGGTCGGCGTGGTGCCCGGCACGTACGGATCATCGCCACCGCCGCAGGCCGCGAGCAACGCGGCCGTGATCAGCGACAGCCCCAGAACCCGGATCGTCTTCATGCATTCCCCTCGAATCGGGCCGTCGGCGACCCGCTGCGTCAAAGAAACGAACGACCGTTCGTTTTTCAGCCGGGCACTATACGGGGGGGGTCGGACGGGTCTGGAGCGGGCTTTCCCGACAATCTTCTAGGGGCAGCGCTCCAGCCCGCGAACAGGTGGGTCGGAACGGGTGGGTCAGAACGGGTTGTTCAGCGCGCGCGTCAGCGCCGCCGAGCCGATGCGCGAGTGCATCGACGGTGCCAGCCGGCGATCGTCGGCCCACATGTAGCTGGCGACGACGCCGCCGCTGACCAGGTCGGCGGTCACGCTGGTGCAGTTCGGCAGCGCCACGGCGCAGACGCCGTCGACCACGTTCGTGTAGCCGAAGTTGCCGGGAAAGCGCGAGATCGTCGACACGGTGTCGTCGGTCAGCACCAGCGCGTAGTTGCGCCCGTCGAAGCGCGTCTGGTCGATCGAGGTGCGCAAGGTCGCGTTGAACTCGTAGCTCAGGTTCGACAGCCGCGTCGCGGCGCCGGCCTTGGTCTTGTTCAGGTTGATCGCGTAGGGCGTGACACCCATGTCCGGCACGGTCGAGACGATGGCCTTCGCCCCGGCACCCAGCAAACCGTTGATCTGAGCGGCCAGCACGCCGGCGCGGCGGCGCGCCTCGCCCACCGCATCGGCTTCGCTCATGGTGCCGGCGATGACGCGGTCGGACAACTCGACGAGGTCGTTCGATCCCATCATCACCGTGACCAGGTCGTTCGACTGCAGGCTCCCGCCGCTGGTGGTCTGCTCGCCGAGCTGGCGTGCGATGCCGGTCGCGGCATCCTCGACCTTGGCACCGGCCTTGGCCCGCATGAAGGCCTTCGGCGTCGCGTTGTTCTTGTTGCACTCGGCGAAGACGAAGCCGTAGTGGTTGCTCAGGGCCTCGACCCACAGCGGGTTCAACGTGCAGTCGCGGATCGGGATCGCGTCGCTGGTGACGCCGTTGACGGTGTACTTGCGGCCGTTGTTCGCGCCGTCGTTGACGATCAGGCTGTGCTCGTCGCCGAGCACGATCAGCCGGCCGGGCGCGAAGGGTTCGATCTGCGACGTGCCGCCGCCGCAGGCAGCGAGCAGCGCGGCCGCCAGGGCCGCCGTGATCGCGAGGCGCCAGCCGGTGCGGCGCGAAGGGGTCGACGAAGTCATCAGGCTCTCACTCTCAGAATGCGGACGGAAGGGGCCGAAGCGGACGACGCCTCAGGCAGCGGCGCGCCGCAGGCGGTCGCGCACCCCTTCCCATGCAGGCAGGTCGGGCGGTTCCTCGACCCGGATCTCACGGGCACCGGCGCTGTCGAAGGCGCGCAGTGCGGCGAACAGGTCCTGCGCACAACGCGCCGGATCGTCCGGCAGGGCCCGCCAGCGGGCCGGGTCGAGCCCGGCCGGGCGGCTGCGGGAATATACCGCCACGCCATCGGCGAACGTTGCCGTGCTGTAAAGGCTGGCGGCGTCGACCAGCCGCACGCGCGCGGCCGGCGCGTAGTGCGACGCGAGGTCGCCGGAGGAGCGCGGCGCGTCGGCATCGCGCTCGCGCAGCGGCCGGCCGAGCGCGGCCTCGAGACGCTCGCGCATCAGCAGGCCGGGCCGCAGCAGCACCGGCTCGCCGCGCGAGCAGTCGACGATGCTCGACTCGATGCCGACCTCGCAGGGCCCGCCGTCGAGTACCAGCAGCGACGTGCCGAACTCGTCCTCGACATGGCTGGCGCGGGTCGGGCTGACGCGGCCGAAGCGGTTGGCGCTCGGCGCCGCGACGCCGGCCACGCCAAGCGCGGCGGCGGCTTCCAGCAGCGCATGGGCCACCGGATGGGCCGGGCAGCGCAGCCCGATCGTCAGGTGGCCGCCGGCGGCAGCGTCGGCGCGACCGGGCAGGCGCGGCACGATCAGCGTCACCGGCCCGGGCCAGAAGGCCTCGGCCAGGCGCTGCGCGGATTCGTTCCAGCCCGCGGCAAAGTGGCGCGCCGCCTCGATGCCGGTGACGTGCACGATCAGCGGATGGTCCGCCGGCCGGGCCTTGGCGGCGAAGATGCCGGCCACCGCGCGATCGTCGTCGGCGCGGGCGGCGAGGCCGTACACGGTCTCGGTCGGCAGGCCGACCAGCCCGCCGTCGGCCAGGCACCGCGCCGCGGCCGCCACCGCGGCCGGATCGTCCCCGCGAAGAATCGTCATGGGCGCAGGATCGTCATCACGCAGGGTCGCCGGGCCGCCGCCTCAGAACGGCGGCAATCCGAGCAGCGCCGCGACCTGCAGCGCGACGCCGCGCGCCGCATCGGGCGTGGCGGCGGTCACGGTCAGGTGGCCCATCTTGCGGCCGCGCCGCGCGTCGGTCTTGCCGTACAGGTGCAGGTGCACCCCGGGCAGCGCGAGCACCGCGTCCCACGGCGGCGTGCGGGCCACGTCGCCGGCGTCGAACCACAGGTCGCCCAGCAGGTTCAGCATCACGGCCGCCGAATGCAGTCGCGGCTCGACCAGCGGCAGGCCGGCGAGCGTGCGCACCTGCAGCTCGAATTGGCTGACGTCGCAGGCGTCGATCGAGTAGTGGCCGGAGTTGTGCGGCCGCGGCGCCATTTCGTTGGCCACCAGCCGGCCGTCCTGGAGCACGAAGAACTCGACGCACAGCACGCCGACGTAGTCCATCGCCGCGGCCACCGCGCGCGCGGCCGCGATCGCCTGTTGCTGCAGGACCGCATCGACGTCCGGTGCCGGCACCTGCGTCACCGCGAGGATGCCGTCGCGGTGCAGGTTCTGCTGCACCGGCAGGTTGACCACCTCGCCGGCGGCATTGCGCGCGACGATCACGCTCAGCTCATGGCGCAGCGGCAGGCGCTGCTCGAGCACGCAGCCGACTTGCCCCAGGCGCGCCCACGCCGCCTGCAGCGCGGCCCGGTCGACCACCGTCGCCTGGCCCTTGCCGTCGTAGCCCATGCGGGCGGTCTTCAGGATGCCGGGCAGCAGCGTGTCGGGCACCGCGGCGAGTTGCGCCGCATCGGCGATCACGGCATGCGGTGCGCAGGGCACGCCGCAGCGCACGAACTGCGCCTTCTCGTCGGCGCGGTCCTGGCACACGGCGACGGCGTCCGCGCCCGGGGCGACCGGGCGGTGCTCGGCGAGGCGGCGCAGGGCCTCGGCCGGCACGTTCTCGAATTCGGTGCTGATCGCGTCGCAGCGTCGCGCCAGCTCGGCCAGGCCCGCGGGATCGAGGTAGGCGGTGCACACCTGGTCGTGCGCGACGACCCCGGCCGGCGCGGCGGCGTCGGGGTCGAGCACGACGGTCCCGTAGCCGAGTGCCTGCGCCGCGTGCACGAACATGCGGCCCAGCTGGCCGCCGCCCATCACGCCCAGCGTGGCGCCCGGAAGCAGCGGCTCGTTCACTTGAGCTCGGCGGACATCGCCCGCGCCGCTTCCGTCTGGCGGGCGCGGAAAGCTTCGAGCCTGGCGCGCAGCGCCGGGTCCTCGTTGGCCAGCATCGCGACGGCGAAGAGCGCCGCGTTGGCCGCGCCGGCATGGCCGATCGCGAAGGTCGCCACCGGGATGCCCTTGGGCATCTGCACGATCGAGTGCAGCGAATCGACGCCGGACAGATGCCGGCTTGCCACCGGCACGCCCAGCACCGGCACCGTGGTCTTCGCCGCCAGCATGCCCGGCAGATGGGCGGCGCCGCCCGCGCCGGCGATGATGGCCTTGAGGCCGCGGCCGGCCGCGCTGGCGGCGTAGGCGAACATGTCGTCGGGCATGCGGTGTGCCGAGACGACGCGGCACTCATGCGCCACGCCAAACTCGGCGAGAATCGCTGCCGCCTGCTGCAGGGTCTCCCAGTCGCTCGACGAACCCATCAGCACACCGACGAGCGGCATGTCGCCTGACTGGGGGTCGGGCCGACCGTCGGACGATGGATGACTGGACACGGCAGGCTCCGACAACATGGGCAAAACCTTGGATTGTAGGCGGCTGCCCCCACCTGCCGTCGGCCGCCGAATGCGCTGACCTCTCGACACCGACACCATGAACGACATCACTTTGCAGAACTTCGAGGCCGAGCTGATCCAGGCCTCGATGCAGCAGCCGGTGCTGCTGGACATCTGGGCGCCCTGGTGCGGCCCGTGCCGCACGCTCGGGCCCCTGCTGGAGAAGGTGGAAAAAGCCTATGGCGGCCGCTTCAAGCTCGCCAAGCTCAACAGCGACGACCAGCCCGAGATCGCCGGCCAGCTGAGCCAGGCCTTCGGCGTGCGCTCGATCCCGTTCTGCGTGCTGTTCGACAAGGGTCAGCCGATCGACGGCTTCGTCGGGGCGCTGCCCGAGGCGCAGATCCGCGAGTTCCTCGACCGCCACGTGCCGAGCGCCGAAGCGATGGAGGCCGAAGCCGAAGCCGAGGCGGCCGAGCAGCTCGAAGCCGAAGGCGACACCGACGCCGCGCTCGCCCGCCTGCAGCAGGCGGTGGCCATCGACCCGGCCAACGACGCCGCGCGCACCGAGTACGTCAAGCGCCTGATCGAGGCCGGCCGCATCGCGCAGGCCCGCCAGGCCTGGGAGCCGGTGGCCGGCAAGGCGATGCTGGACACCCGCATCGCGGCGCTGGGCCACTGGCTCGACGCCTGCGAGAAGTCCGCCGGCGCCCGCTCGCCCCAGGCGCTGGCCGCGGCGATCGAGGCCAACCGGCGCGATTTCGACGCCCGCTTCGAGCTGGCGCAGGGGCACTTCGCGGCCGGCCGCTTCACCGACGCGATGGACGCGCTGCTCGAAATCGTGATGCGCGACAAGGCCTGGAACGACGAGCTGGCGCGCAAGACCTACGTCGCGATCCTCGAGTTGATGAGCAAGCCGGCGCCGAAACCGGCCGCCGAAGCCGCCAAGAGCACGCTCGAGGTCACCGGCAAGGCGCCGGCGGCGACTAGCGACCCGCTGATCGACCAGTACCGCCGCAAGCTGAGCATGGCGCTGTTCTGACGCCGGTCCGGTTCGGCCCGCCCTCATCCGGCCGCGCGCGGCCGGCCCCCTAGAATCCGCTGTTTGCCCAGCGCGCGCCGCCTTCCGGCGCGCGGCACCCACGTCAACGAAGGAAGACGATCGTGTTCATTTCCGAAGCCTTTGCCCAGACCGCGCCGGCCGCCGGCGGCGACACCGGCGGCCTGATGAGCCTGCTGCCGCTGGTGCTGATGTTCGTGGTGCTCTACTTCATCATGATCCGTCCGCAGATGAAGCGGCAGAAGGAGCACAAGTCGATGATCGAGGCGCTGGCCAAGGGCGACGAAGTCGTCACCTCCGGCGGCCTGATCGGCCGCATCGCCAAGCTCGGCGACAGCTTCGTGCACGTCGAGGTGGCCAACGGCGTCGAGCTGCAGGTGCAGCGCAGCGCGGTGATCCAGGTGCTGCCCAAGGGCACGTACGGCAAGTAAGTCCTGAACCGGCGGCGCGGCCCCTCGCCGGCCGACGCGCCGCCCGCGGCCGAGGAAGCCTCCATGAACCGCTACCCCTGGTGGAAATACCTGATCCTCGGCATCGCGCTGCTGATCGGGCTGCTCTACACCCTGCCCAATTTCTACGGCGAAGCGCCTGCCGTCCAGGTGTCGAGCGCGAAGGCGACGATCAAGGTCGATCCGGCGCTCGTCGGCCGCATCGAAGCGGCCCTCGCGCAGGCCGGCATCAAGCCGGACTTCGTGCAGTTCGAGGGCAATACGATCAAGGCCCGCTTCGCCGACACCGACGTGCAGCTGAAGGCCAAGGAGGCCCTGAGCAAGGCGCTCAACCCGAACAACGACGACGCCAGCTACATCGTCGCGCTGAACCTGCTGAGCCGCTCGCCGACCTGGTTGACCAAGCTGCGCGCGCTGCCGATGTACCTCGGCCTCGACCTGCGCGGCGGCGTGCACTTCCTGATGCAAGTCGACATGAAGGGCGCGCTGACCAAGAAGGCCGAGTCCTTCGCCGGCGACGTGCGCACGCTGCTGCGCGACAAGAACGTGCGCCATGCCGGCATCAGCCGCGAGGGCAACGACATCGTCGTGCGCTTCCGTGAGCAGCCGCTGATGCTGCAGGCGAAGAACCTGCTCGCCGACCAGCTGTCGGACCTGAACTGGGTCGAGGCCGCCGAGGGCAGCGAGTTCAAGCTGACCGGCACGCTGAAGCCCGAAGCCGCGCGCAAGGTGCAGGACGCGGCGCTGAAGCAGAACATCACGACGCTGCACAACCGCGTCAACGAGCTCGGCACCAGCGAGCCGGTGATCCAGCAGCAGGGCGCCGACCGCGTCGTCGTGCAGCTGCCCGGCGTGCAGGACACCGCGCGCGCCAAGGACATCATCGGCCGCACCGCGACGCTCGAGGTGCGCATGGTCAACACCTCGACCGAGGCGCTCGAGGCGCTGCGCGGCGCCGCGCCGGTACCCTTCGGCAGCGAGCGCTACCTCGAGCGCGACGGCACGCCGATCATCGTCTTCCGCCAGGTCGTGCTGACCGGCGAGAACCTGACCGACGCGCAGGCCGGCTTCGACGGCCAGAACCAGAGCGAACCGGCGGTGCACCTGACGCTCGACGCCAAGGGCGCGCGCATCTTCCGCGACGTCACTCGCGAGAACGTCGGCAAGCGCATGGCGATCCTGCTGTTCGAGAAGGGCAAGGGCGAAGTCGTCACCGCCCCGGTGATCCGCGGCGAGATCGGCGGCGGCCGCGTGCAGATCTCCGGCCGCATGAGCACCACCGAGGCCACCGACACCGCGCTGCTGCTGCGCGCCGGTTCGCTGGCCGCGCCGATGGAGATCATCGAGGAGCGCACGATCGGCCCGACGCTCGGCGCCGACAACATCGCCAAGGGCTTCCGCAGCGTCGCATGGGGCTTCGCGGCGATCGCCGCGTTCATGTGCGCGTACTACCTGCTGTTCGGCGTCTTCTCGACGCTGGCGCTGGGCTTCAACCTGCTGCTGCTGGTGTCGCTGCTGTCGATGCTGCAGGCGACGCTCACCTTGCCCGGCATCGCGGCCATCGCGCTGACGCTGGGCATGGCGATCGACGCCAACGTGCTGATCAACGAACGCGTGCGCGAGGAACTGCGCGGCGGGGCGAGTCCGCAGGCGGCGATCTCCGCCGGCTACGAACGGGCGTTCGCCACCATCCTCGACTCGAACATCACGACGCTGATCGCCGGCATCGCGCTGCTGGCCTTCGGCTCCGGCTTCGTGCGCGGCTTCGCCGTGGTGCACTGCCTCGGCATCCTGACGTCGATGTTCTCGGCGGTGATGTTCTCGCGCGGCCTCGTGAACCTGTGGTACGGCCGCCAGAAGAAGCTCAAGTCGGTGTCGATCGGCCAGGTGTGGAAGCCGAAGGCTTCCGACGGCAGCGGCGGCACCAATGGCGGCACCGGCGGCGGCGAGCCGATGGCCAAGGCCTGAGCCCCGGGCGCCCCTGACAAGGATCCTCGATGGAATTCTTCCGCATCCAGCGCGACATCCCGTTCATGCGGCATGCGCTGATCTTCAACATCATTTCCTTCGTGACCTTCGCGGCGGCGGTCTTCTTCCTGGCCACGCGCGGGCTTCACCTGTCGATCGAGTTCACCGGCGGCACGGTGCTGGAGGTGCAGTACGCGCAGTCGGCTGACCTCGAAAAGACGCGGCATGCGATCGAGCAGCTGAACCTCGGCGAGGTGCAGGTGCAGACCTTCGGCACCTCGCGCGACGTGATGGTGCGTGTCCCGGTGCGTGCCGACGTCAAGCAGGCCGAGATCGCGTCGCGCGCCTTCACCGCGCTGTGCACCGCCGAGAAGGGCACCGTCGCCGACAAGACCTACACGACGCCGCAGGGCGAGCAGGTGACGCGGCCCTCGTGCACGACAGCCGACGGCAAGGAGCCGGTGAAGCTGTCGCGCACCGAATTCGTCGGTCCGGCGGTCGGCTCGGAGCTGGCCGCCGACGGCGCGAAGGCGCTGGCCTTCGTCGTCATCGGCATCATGGTCTATCTGGCGTTCCGGTTCGAGTGGAAGTTCGCCGTCGCGGCGATCGTCGCCAACCTGCACGACGTCATCATCATCCTGGGCTTCTTCGCCTTCTTCCAGTGGGAGTTCTCGCTGGCGGTGCTGGCCGCGGTGCTGGCCGTGCTGGGCTACTCGGTCAACGAATCGGTGGTCATCTTCGACCGGATCCGCGAGGCCTTCCGGCGCTGGCGCAAGCTCGATACGCCGGCGGTCATCGACCACGCGATCACCAGCACGATGAGCCGCACGATCATCACGCACGGCAGCACGCAGCTGATGGTGCTGTCGATGCTGCTGTTCGGCGGCCCGACGCTGCACTACTTCGCCGTCGCGCTGACCATCGGCATCCTGTTCGGCATCTATTCGTCGGTGTTCGTCGCGGCCGCCATCGCGATGTGGCTGGGGGTCAAGCGCGAGGACCTCGTCAAAATCACGACCAAGGACCACGATCCGAACGACCCCAACGCCGGGGCCGTGGTATAGAGTAGGCATTCGTTCACGCGATCGATTGCCGATTTCCCAGCCCATGGCGACCAGCGCCAACGCCAGCCAACTCGCCGCCCAGGCCCGTCGGCTGTACACCGAGGAGCTGGTCAAGGGCATGCCGGGGCTGGTCCAGCATCTGCTCGACAGCGCCCGCCACTCGCTCGACAAGCCCGCCGACTACCAGACCGCCCAGCGCCGGCGCGACCTGGTGCAGGGCCTGCAGAAGTCGGCGCGCGCCTGGCTCGGCGGCCTCAACGAAGGCTTGCGGCACGTGCTGCAGTACGGCGCATCGGCGTCGCAGCCGGCCGACCTGCCGCGGCCGGGCAGCGCGGCGACGACCAAGGGCCTGTCGCTGGTCGACGACGACACGATCGAGCGCGAGATCCTGACCTCCCGCCTGGCGCTGGCCATCATGGACAAGGCGTCGTGGGAGTTCACCGACCTGCGCTCGCGTGTCGCGATGCTGGAACAGCGCAACGAGCTCGACACGCACGACATGCTGCGTGCGCACGTGCTGGCGCGCGTCGCACTCGATTCCTGGCGCAGCGCCGGCCTGACCCCGGAAGACTGGCGCGAAGCGCAGCTGTGGCTGCACGATGAGTTCGCGCTGCTGACCGAAGAGGCCTACCACGAGACCAACCGCTGGCTCGTCGAGCAGCATGTGCTGCCCGACGTGGACCTGCGGCCCTTCATCCGCCGCACGCGGGACACCGGCATCGGCAGCAGCACCGCGCAGGGGCTCGGGGCGTCGCGTCCCGCTGTCGTGCCATCGACCGGCCGGCCGGCCGGCGTCGCGGCGCGGCTGTCCGATCCCGGGTCGGCGGTGGGCGGTCTCGCCGGGCGCACCGGGCCGGACTCACGCCGCGGCGGCGTCGGCGACGAAACCCGCATGATGACGCGCGCCGGTCCGCTGGCGCGCGGAAGCGACCATGCCGAAGCGGTGCTGGGCCGGCTCAACAAGCTGGTCGGGCGCCACCTGCCCGGCTTCGCCGACACCACGCGCGGCCCGGTCGCCGTGACGCCGCGGCTGTCGCGCGCGATCGAGTTGGCGCAGGACAGCCTGAAGCACCGCCTCGACAAGACGCCCGACCAGGCGGCCGCGCCGGTGATGACCACGCCGATGCTGCTGGACGACCTGCAGCAGCGCAAGCAGCTGCTCAAGCATGCCGCCAGCACGCCGGCCGAACGCGCGACGATCGAGATCGTCGCGATGATGTTCCAGAGCATCCTCACGGAAGACCGCATTCCGGCCAGCGTTCGCGTGTGGTTCGCGCGCCTGCAGATGCCGGTGCTGCGCGTGGCCGTCACCGAGCCCGACTTCTTCGCCACCATCGACCACCCGGCGCGCCGGCTGATCGACCGCATGGGCGCCTGCGTGATGGGCTTCGACAGCTCGGCGCAGGCGGTCGGCGACACGCTGGAGAAGGAGATCAAGCGTGTCGTGCAGGTCGTCGAGGCCTACCCGGACACCGGCCGCCGCGTCTTCCAGACCGTGCTGGTCGAGTTCGAGAAGTTCCTCGAGCACTACTTCCGCAACGAGAACGAGGCGACGCGCAAGGGCGTGTCGCTGGCGCAGCAGGTCGAACAGCGCGAGACGCTGGCGATCCAGTACACGATCGAGCTGCGGCGCATGCTCAACGAGATTCCGGTGCAGGAAGGCATCCGCCAGTTCCTGTTCCAGGTCTGGGCCGACGTGCTCGCCACGTCCGCGGTGCGCTACGGCGGCCAGGCCGAGGAAACCAAGGCGATGAAGCGCGCGGCCGCGGACCTGATCTGGTCGGCCAGCGCCAAGGTCACGCGCGAAGAGCGTGCCGAGGTCATCCGCCGTCTGCCGCTGCTGCTGAAGCGCCTGCGCGACGGCATGCAGGCCGCGAACATGAGCAGCGAGCGCCAGGACGAGCACATCCAGGCCTTGAACAACTCCCTGGCCGCAGCCTTCACCGCGAAGGCCGCGGTGATCCCGAGCGACCGCCTCGGCGAACTCATGGACCGCCTCGAGACGCTCGAGGAACTGCTGCCCGATGCCGCCGACGTCGAGATCGACGAGTCGATGGTGCTCGACTTGTCAGGCCACGAGACGGCGGACCTGGAAGTCGTCGCCGAAGGCGGCTCGATGCCGACGCCGGCGATGGTGTCGTGGGCGCGCGAGCTGCTGGTGGGCAGCTGGTACATGCTGGACTACCGGGGTCACAACGAGCCGGTGCAGTTGGTGTGGCACGGCATGCGGCGGCAGCTGTCGCTGTTCGTCGCGGCCAGCGGGCGTTGCGTGCTGTTCCAGCAGCAGCGCCTGGCCGCCTTCCTGCAGGCCGGGCTGCTGCTGCCGGCCCAGGACGAATCGCTGACGGTCAAGGCCACGCGCAGCGCGCTGGCCAAGATCGACGCGGATCCCGCCCGGCTGACGCACTAGAGCGCGCCGCTCGAGCGCCCGCGCGTCCCAGCGGACGGACGACCGCGCGACCGGCAGACCCGCCTCCGCGGTGTCCGCCTCGGAACCCCTCAGTGAATCAAGCGCTCTTCGGGGGCGACGAAGAGCTCGTCGAGGATCAGCGCATCGGGCTCTTCGCCCAGGCTCCAGAAGACCATCAGCACGATGACCTTCAGGTCCTCCAGCGCCAGCGGGCTCTGGCCCACCGCGCTCGCGCGATCGATCACCATCTCGCGCATCGTCGGCGGCAGCACGCCGGCCGATTCGAGGAAGCTGATGAAGCCGATCGATTCTTCGCCCAGGCGCTCGACCTCGGTCGGCGAATAGATGCGCAGGCTTTCCGGCTGTTGATCGGCCGCGTGGGTCTGGGCTGTCTCGGCCAGGCCGTCGAGCCAGCTCAGGGCTTCCTGGATCTCGTCGGTCTCGAAACCCACCGCCGAGAGCTTGCGCGTGAGCTGGTCATGGTCCGGGCAGGCGTCGGGCCGCCAGTAGTTCTCGTACAGATAGACCAGCACCTCAAACATGAAACCACTATACCCCACGGCCTCCGGGCACGGCGCCGAAAGCAGCACGGTCCGCAACCGGCTGTTTGATGTCTTGCTGGCAGGTGAAATGCCGTGTTCAGACCTTGCCGCAGCGCTGGAAAAGCCCACCCGGCAGGCGCGCCACGCGGCCGTCCAGCTCGAGCTCGAGCAGCCGCGCGCCCAGCTCGGGCGACGGCCAGCCGCAGCGGGCGATCAGGGCATCGAGCGTGGTCGGTTCGTGCCCGAGCGCGCGCAGCACCGGGTCCTCGAGCGCTTCGACGCAGTCAGCGTCGGCGTCCGGCCCTGCCGCTGCGGCGCGCGTGGTCGGCGAGGCGCCCGGACCGAATTCGTCGAGCACGTCGTCGACCGTCTCGACCAGCTTGGCGCCGTCGCGCAGCAGCGCATGACAGCCGCGCGCCTGGGGCGACTGGATCGAGCCCGGGACCGCGAACACCTCGCGGCCGGCCTCGGCCGCCAGCCTCGCGGTGATCAGCGACCCGGATTTCAGCGCGGCCTCGACCACCAGCGTGCCGCGCGCAAGCCCGGCGATGATGCGATTGCGCTGCGGAAAGTGCTCGCGCAGCGGCGGCGTGCCGACCGGGAATTCGCTGCACAGCAGCCCGCGTTCCGCGATGCGGCCGGCCAGCGCCCGGTGCGACGCCGGGTAGACCTGATCCAGGCCCGTGCCGACGACGGCGACGGTGCCGGCCTCGGCCAGCAGCGCGCCGGTATGCGCGGCGCCATCGATGCCGGCGGCCAGCCCCGACACCACCACCCAGCCACGCTCGCCGAGCTCGCGGGCCAGGCGCCGGGCGTTTTCCAGCCCCTGGGGCGTCGGCTTGCGGCTTCCGACGATGGCGACGCTCGCGGCGCCCAGCAGTTCGCGACGGCCGTCCAGGTACAGCAGCAGCGGCGGGTCGGCGGACTGCAGCAGCTGCGGCGGGTAGTCGGCATCGGCCAAGGTCATCACGCCGCGCCGGCCGGGCGCTTCGGCCAGCCACGCCCGGGTGGCGGCAAGGCGTTCCACATGCCGGTCCGGCGCCTGCGCGAGCGACTCGGCGCGGGCCGGGCCGATCACCTCGGCCAGCGCGTCCGTCGAGGCCACGGTAATGGCCTGTGGCGAGCCGAACGATGTCAGCAGGCGACGCATCGCCGACCGGCCGAAGCCGGTGCGGTGCACCAGCCACAGCCAGGCGTCGAGCTCGTCGTCCGCCAGCCGGCTCAAGCCGAAGGGATCAGGGCTGCGTGAAGCGGTCGCCGCGACCGACCGGATCGATCGACGAGACGATCAGCGCGTAGGACACCCGGTTGAAGACGCGGAACACGAACAGCAGGCCGATGCGTTCGTCCGGCAGCTTGATCGCGGTCTTGCCGCCGTCGGTGCGATCGGCCGTCAGCGGGCCGTTGCGCCACAGCGCCAGCACGTGGCCGCGCTCGACGCCGTCGCGCGCGCCGCGGTTGAGCGCGACGATCTGGTTCTGCCCGGCCGTCAGCGCGTCGCCGTAGAGCGACACGATCTGGCCGCTGATGGGCGACGCCGGCGCGTGCGGCGCGTAGGCGCTGAAGTCGCGCTGCGGCACCGGCGACAGCCGGTCGCCGATGCCGGCTTCCTGGCGCACGCTGGTGATGCGGAAGCTCGCCGGCACCTCGACGGCCGCCTTGCCGCCCTCGACCGCCCGCAGCTCGGCGGCGCGCGTGAACTCGGCCGTGCCGACGAAGGGGGCTTCGAAGCCGAGCAGCTCGTCGGTGGCCGGATCCTTCAGCGGCCGGCTCTCGCGGAACAGGCGGAAGTCGCGCGCGCCTTTCAGGTCGCCGCGCACATAGGCCGTCTCGCCGCGCGACAACATCACGCGCCCTTCCTGCGCCGCGACGATGCGCGGCGCGCCGCCGAGCTCGTCGCTGTCCATCACGATCGCCTCGTTCAGGAACGGCACGATCAGGTGCAGCGGAATCGATGCGATCGCGCCGTTGTCGAGCAGCTCGCTGCGCACCCGGGGCGAGAGCTTGACGGTGTTCGTCGGCGCGCTGCCACCGTCCACCGGCTGGGCGACGCGCAAGGTGGCGCGCCCGTCGATCTTCACCAGCACCAGCACCTGACCCGGATAGATCAGGTGCGGGTTGCGGATCTGCTCGAGGTTCATGCCCCAGAGCTCGGGCCAGCGCCACGGGCTCTTCAGGAACAGCTTCGAGATGTCCCAGAGCGTGTCGCCACGCTGCACGGTGTGCGAGTCGGGCGCGGTGGGCGACAGCTCCGACAGCGGCACGCCGGCCTGCGCGACCTGCTGCGCCGTGGCGCGCTGGCCTGGCGTGACCGTCAGGTCGACGGCCTGGGCGGCCTGGGCCCCACCGAGCAGCACCGCGGCTGCGAGCATCGGCCGGCACACGGCGGCCAGGCGGAAGCGCCGAGAACCCATCTGATCAGTCTCCAGCCTGCGTGATGCCACAATCATGCCCCTCGAGCCACCGACGGGCCCCCGGCCGCGTCGCCGGCATGACGCTCAGCCAAGGCCCCTGACCGATTACAGCAGGTGGCCATTCGGAACGGCTGGCAAATGTTCATGCTTCGTCGCAGATTTTGCCGATAAACCCTTGATGCCGCAACGAATTACGGATGCCGCCACAAGCCCCTAACACGCCGGCGAACCTGCATTTGTTGTAATCGATCCACACCTGTTGCCGCATGTGACCAACGAGTTATCGGCAACCCTGATGCCCATGGCCCTGCTACCCATTCTTCGCTTTCCCGACCCGCGCCTGCACACCGTCGCCACGCCGGTCGCGGTGGTCGACGAACGCATCCGGCGGCTGGCCGACGACATGCTCGAGACCATGTACGAGGCCGACGGCGTGGGCCTGGCAGCGACGCAGGTCGACGTGCATGAACGCCTGATCGTGATGGACACCTCCGAAGGCCGCGACCAGCCGCGCGTGCTGATCAACCCCGAGATCATTGCCCGCTCGGCCGAGATGCACGTGGCCGAAGAAGGCTGCCTGTCGGTGCCGACGATCTACGACCGCGTCGAGCGGCATGCCCGCGTCACGGTGCGCGCGCTGGGCCGCGATGGCCAGCCCTACGAGTTCGAGGCCGAGGGCCTCACCGCCGTCTGCGTGCAGCACGAGATGGATCACCTGCTGGGCAAGGTCTTCGTCGAGTACCTGAGCCCGCTCAAGCGCGAGCGCATCAAGACCAAGATGCTGAAGAAGACGCGCGAGGAGCAGGGACGGGTCCGCGCTTGAGCGCGTCCGGCCCGATGCGCATCGGTTTCGCCGGCACGCCGGTCTTCGCGTCGACGGCGCTGCAGGCGCTGATCGACGCCGGCCATGACATCGCCGTCGTGCTGACGCAGCCGGACCGCCCGGCCGGCCGCGGCATGAAGCTGCAGGCCTCGCCGGTGAAGATGCTGGCGCTGGACCATGCCCTGCCAGTGCTGCAGCCGCGCAGCCTGCGGCTCGACGGCAAGTACCCGGACGACGCCGGCGCCGCCCGGCAGGCGCTGCAGCAGGCGGCGCCGGAACTGCTGGTGGTCGCGGCCTACGGCCTGATCCTGCCGCAGTGGGTGCTGGACCTGCCGCCCCGCGGCTGCCTGAACATCCACGGCTCGCTGCTGCCGCGCTGGCGCGGCGCGGCGCCGATCCAGCGCGCGATCGAGGCCGGCGACCGCGAGACCGGCATCACGATCATGCAGATGGACGCCGGCCTCGACACCGGCGACATGCTGCTCGAAGCCGCCCTCCCGATCGCACCGGATGCCACCAGCGCCAGCCTGCACGACGAGCTGGCCGCGCTGGGCGCGCGGCTGATCGTCGATGCGCTGGCCGCAGCCGCGCTCGTGCGCCGGCCGCAGCCCGCCGACGGCGTGACCTATGCACACAAGATCGAGAAGGCCGAAGCGGCGATCGACTGGCGCCGGCCCGCGGCGGAGCTCGAGCGGCGCGTGCGCGCCTTCGACCCGTTCCCCGGCTGCAGCTTCGAGCTCGACGGCGTGACGCACAAGGTGTGGCGGGCCGAGGTCGACTCGTCTGCCAGCGGCCAGCCGGGCGAGGTGCTGCAGGCCGCCGACGGCCGCCTCGTGATCGCCTGCGGCGCGGGCGCACTGTCGCTGCGGCAACTGCAGCAGCCCGGCGGCCGCCGCGTCGATGTAGCGGCCTGGCTGCAGTCGAACCCCGGACTCGCCGGACGCCGGCTGGCCACGCCGGCGGCTTGAACTTCCGCGGCACCGGCCCGATCTACCGGGCAGGCCACAGTGGCCTCGAATGAGGACCTCCACGATGTTCAACATGATGAAGACGGCCATCCTGATGGCTGCCATCACCGCGCTGTTCATGCTGATGGGGCAGTGGATGGGCGGGCGGGCCGGCATGATGCTGGCGCTCGTGGTCGCGCTGGGCATGAACTTCTTCAGCTACTGGTTCAGCGACAAGATCGTGCTGCGCATGTACAACGCGCGCGAAGTCGACGACCAGACGGCGCCGCAGTTCGTCGGCATGGTGCGTGAGCTTGCCCAGAGAGCGAACCTGCCGATGCCGCGCGTCTACATCATCGACGAGGAGGCGCCGAACGCCTTCGCCACCGGCCGCAACCCGTCGAATGCCGCGGTCGCCGCGACCACCGGCATCCTGCGCGCGCTGAGCCCGCGCGAGCTGCGCGGCGTGATGGCCCACGAGCTGGCGCACGTGAAGCACCGCGACATCCTGATCTCGACCATCAGCGCGACGATGGCCGGTGCGATCGGCATGCTGGCCAACTTCGCGATGGTCTTTGGCGGCCGCGACGGCGAAGGCCGCCCGGCCAACCCGCTGGTCGGCCTGCTGGTCGCCATCCTGGCGCCGATCGCCGCCGGCCTGATCCAGATGGCGATCAGCCGCGCGCGCGAGTTCGAAGCCGACCGCGAAGGCGCGGAGATCGCCGGCGACCCGCAGTCGCTGGCCTCGGCCCTGCAGAAGATCCAGCGCTACGCGCAGGGCATCCCGCTGGAAACCGCCGAGCGCCACCCCGAGACGGCGCAGATGATGATCATGAACCCGCTGTCCGCCGGCGGCCTGCGCGGGCTGTTCTCCACCCATCCGTCGACCGAAGAGCGTGTAGAACGTCTCCTGCAGATGGCCGTCGCGCGCAGCTGACCGGCCGGACAGGCTCAAGCCGGCGGGGTGCCCGGCCGATAAGTCCGCCATGCGCCCCGCCTTGTTCACGCCCGTCCTGTTGCTCGCCAGCCTGCTCGCCGCCGGCTGCGACCAGCTGGGCATCGAGTCGGCGAGCGCCGTCGCCGCCCGGCGGGAAGCCGACGGCAAGGCCATCGGCGGTGCCTGCCGCCATGCCGGCAGGGCGATCGAGGATTGTTACGTGCTCAACCGCCGCGCCGACCGCGCGGCCATCTACGCCGGCTGGCGCGAGATGAACGAGTACATGGTCGAGAACAAGCTGCAGGCGGTGCCACCGCAGATCCAGCCGGAGACGCAGGTCGCCGGCGCGGAAAAGGCCGACCCCGACGAAGAGAAGCCGGCTGCCAAGGCCGGCGCCGAGAAGGCGGACGACAAGTCCACCGCCGAGAAGGCGTCCGACAAGGCTGGCGAGAAGGGCGACGCGCAGCAGCGCCGTCGCCGCGCACCGCCGGGCTGACGCCACGCCCCGTCCGGCCCGTCGCCGGTACCTGCAGTTCAGTCCCTCCCCGCGACACCTCGTCGCCCGTGCATTGCCCGGTTTCCGCGGCGCGGCATCATCGCGTCCAGACACGAACACCGGAGAACCCCATGGACCGCGCTGACCGACTTTTCCACTGGCTCGACCGCGGCTTCGCCCTGGCGCTGGCCACCGCGCTGACCGGCGTGGTCGTGACCGCGGTGCCGACGCTCGCCCACGCCGAGACGATCAGCGCCAGCGGCTCGGTGGTCTCGGAACAGCGCGCGATCAGCGCCGAATTCGACGGCATCGCCGTCTCCGGCGGCATCGACCTGCGCGTGCGCCAGGGCGCGCAGCAGTCGGCCGAAGTCAAGGCGCACGCGAACCTGCTGCCGTACCTGGAGACGGTCGTCGAAGGCAGGACGCTGATGGTGCGCTGGAAGCGCGGCAGCCATCTGCGCCTGCACCAGTCGCCGAGCGTCGAAGTCAGCGCGGTGAAGCTGCAATCGGTGTCGAGCGCCGGCTCCAGCGACGTCGCGATCGGCGCGGTGAAGACGCCCCAGCTCACGCTGTCCATTTCCGGCTCGGGCGACGTGGCGCTGGAGTCGCTGGCCGCGGACGAGCTCACCGTCAAGATCGCCGGCTCCGGCGACTTCAAGGTCGGCGGCGGCCAGGTGGGCAAGCTGCAGGTCAAGGTCTCCGGCAGCGGCGACGTGCAGACCGAGTCAATGAAGGCCGACGACGTGTCGATCAGCATCGCCGGCTCGGGCGACGCGAAGGTCCATGCCGACAAGTCGCTGGTCGTCTCGATCGCCGGCTCGGGCGACGTGCTGTACCGCGGCGATGCGCAGGTCAAGAGCACCGTCGCCGGCAACGGCAGCGTGCGCAAGCGCTGACGAAGCGGGCGGCGTCCAGGCGCCGCCCTGAACTTGCGCCGCCGCAAGCGCCGCGGGCATCCCTGCACGAGCGAGGTGCATCGGTGCCATAGGACAATCCCTGAATGTCAGAACTGTCCGCGTTGTGGCGGCATCCCGAATACCGCCGCGGCGCCCGAGAGATGGTGGGCATCGCGCTGGGCATCGCCGCCTGGGGCCTGGTGACCGGGGTGGCGATGGTCAAGAGCGGCATGGGCCTGTGGCTCGCGCTGATGATGTCGCTGACCGTCTTCGCCGGCACCGCGCAGCTGGCCTCGGTGCCGCTGATCGCCGCCGGCGCGCCGATCTGGGTCGTGTGGGCCACCGCCCTTTGCCTGAACCTGCGCTTCGTCGTCTTCAGCGCGCAGTGGCGCCCGTACTTCGCGCATCTGCCACTCGCGCAGCGCGCCCGGCTGTCGTACTTCACCGCCGACCTCAACTACGTGCTGTTCATGCGCCGCTTCCCCGAGGGCAAGCCGGCGCCGGAACAGCTGCCGTATTTCTGGGGTGGCGTGACGGTCAACGCCGGTGCGTGGCATGTCGCGTCGATCACCGGCATCCTGCTCGGCAACCACGTCCCGACCGAGTGGGGCCTGGGCTTCGCCGGCACGATGGCGCTGCTGGGCATGACCTACTCGCTGCTGGCCGACCGCGCCACCTGGCTGCCCGCCGTGCTGGCCGGCAGCGCCGCGGTGGCGACCTACGCGCTGCCGCTGAAGCTGAACATGCTGGTGGCCATCGCCGCCGCGGTGGCGATGGGCATGGTGATCGACCACAGCCGGCCGCTGCGGCAGCGGTTGATGGCCTGACGAGGGGTCCGCATGCAGACCTGGGAAGCCATCGTCACGATCATCGGCCTCGCCGGCATCACGCTGCTCACGCGCGGCTTCTTCGTGCTGCCCAGCCGCGAGCTGCCGATGCCCGACTGGCTGCGCGAAGGCCTGCGCTATGCGCCGATCGGCGCGCTGGTGGCCATCGTCACGCCCGAGCTGGTGATGAGCCAGGGCGCGCTGATCACCACCTGGAAGGATCCGCGCCTGTTCGGCGCGGCGGCGGCCACCGCGTGGTTCGCCTGGCGCCGCGACATGCTGGGCACCATCCTGTCGGGCACGGCGGTGATGCTGGCACTCAAGCTCGGCCTGGGCTGGTGATCTGCGAAACTTCGGCCTCCTTGCGGCCGTCGTTTTCCAGCTCACCACCATGAAGATCCTTCGCCTCGACGAACTCATTGCCCGCGGCCAGGTGGCCGGCAAGCGCGTATTCATCCGCGCCGACCTCAACGTGCCGCAGGACGACGCCGGCCACATCACCGAGGACACGCGCATCCGCGCCTCGGTGCCGTGCATCCGGATGGCGCTGGACGCCGGCGCGGCGGTGATGGTCACCTCGCACCTCGGCCGCCCGACCGAGGGCGAGTTCAAGCCCGAGGACTCGCTGGCTCCCGTCGCGAAACGCCTGGGCGAGCTGCTCGGCCGCGACGTGCCGCTGCGCGCCGACTGGGTCGACGGCGTCGACGTCCAGCCCGGTGAGGTGGTGCTGCTCGAGAACTGCCGCCTCAACAAGGGCGAGAAGAAGAACAACGAGGCGCTGGCGAAGAAGATGGCGGCGCTGTGCGACATCTTCGTGCACGACGCCTTCGGCACCGCGCACCGCGCCGAGGCCAGCACCTACGGCATCGCGCAGTTCGCACCGGTGGCCTGCGCCGGCCCGCTGCTGGCCGCCGAGATCGATGCGATCACCAAGGCGCTGGCCAATCCGAAGCGGCCGCTGGTGGCCATCGTCGCCGGGTCGAAGGTCAGCACCAAGCTGACGATCCTGCAGAGCCTGGCGTCCAAGGTCGATGGCCTGATCGTCGGCGGCGGCATCGCCAACACCTTCCTGCTCGCCGAAGGGCGGCCGATCGGCAAGAGCCTGGCCGAAGCCGACCTGGTGAACGACGCGAAGACGGTCATCGCGACGATGAAGGCGCGTGGCGCCGAGGTGCCGATCCCGGTCGACGTCGTCACCGCGAAGACTTTCGCCGCCGACGCGCCGGCGACGATCAAGGCCGCGGCGGACGTCGCCGACGACGACCTGATCCTCGACATCGGTCCGAAGACCGCGGCCCTGCTGGCCGACAAGCTCAAGGCCGCCGGCACCATCGTGTGGAACGGCCCGGTCGGCGTCTTCGAGTTCGATGCCTTCGCGCAGGGCACCGAGACCATCGCGCGCGCGATCGCGGCGAGCGACGCCTTCAGCATTGCCGGCGGCGGCGATACGCTGGCCGCAATCGCCAAGTACGGCATCGACAAGGACGTCGGCTACATCTCGACCGGCGGCGGGGCGTTCCTCGAAGTGCTCGAGGGCAAGACGCTGCCGGCGTTCGAGATCCTCGCGAAGCGCGCGCAGGGCTGAAGCGATCGCGCTGGCACGCGCGGGCGATTGCATCGCCCGCGGGTGGATCTGATTTCGGTTCGCCACATGGCCGGCGCTGTTCTTCGGGCGTAACCTCGGGACCCCGATGAACGCGATGGAGACCGCGCCATGAACAAGCCCCCCCTTTCCGACGCCGAACTGGCCCTGCGCGAAGCCGCATTGGAGTACCACCGGGCGCCGACGCGGGGCAAGATCGCGGTGACGCCGACCAAGCCGCTGTCGAACCAGCGTGACCTGTCGCTCGCGTATTCCCCCGGCGTCGCCTATGCCTGCCTGGCGATCGAGGAAGACCCGTCGCTGGCGGCGGACTTCACGTCGCGCGCAAACCTCGTCGGGGTGGTCACCAACGGCACCGCGGTGCTCGGCCTGGGCGACATCGGTCCGCTCGCCGGCAAGCCGGTGATGGAAGGCAAGGGCTGCCTGTTCAAGAAGTTCGCCGGCATCGACGTCTTCGACATCGAGCTCGCCGAGAAGGACCCGGACAAGCTGGTGGAGATCGTCGCCGCGCTGGAGCCGACGCTCGGCGGCATCAACCTCGAGGACATCAAGGCGCCCGAGTGTTTCCTCGTCGAGCGCAAGCTGCGCGAGCGGCTGAACATCCCCGTCTTCCATGACGATCAGCACGGCACCGCGATCATCTCGGCCGCGGCGCTGATCAACGGGCTGGAGCTCGTCGGCAAGCAGATCGGCGAGGTCAAGGTCGTCGCCTCCGGCGCGGGCGCCGCGGCGATCGCCTGCCTGGACCTGATGGTGGGCCTCGGCGTCAAGCGCGAGAACGTCTGGGCGGTCGACTCGAAGGGCGTGATCCGCGAAGGCCGCGCCGACTTCGTCGACGGCAAGCTCGACGAATCGAAGCTGCGCTATTGCCAGAAGACCGACGACCGCACGCTGGCCGATGCCGTCAAGGGCGCCGACGTCTTCCTCGGCTGCTCTACCGCGGGCGTGCTCAGCGGCGAGATGGTCAAGACCATGGCCCGGCAGCCGATCATCCTGGCGCTGGCCAACCCCGAACCCGAGATCCGGCCCGAGCTCGCCAAGGAAGCGCGGCCCGACTGCATCATCGCCACCGGCCGCTCGGACTACGCGAACCAGGTCAACAACGTCCTGTGCTTCCCGTACATCTTCCGCGGCGCGCTGGACTGCGGCGCGACGCGCATCAACGAGGCGATGAAGCTCGCCTGCGTGCGCGAGATCGCCGCGCTGGCCAAGGCCGAGACCAGCGATGAGGTGGCCGCGGCCTATGCGGGCCAGGAGCTGAAGTTCGGCCCCGACTACATCATCCCGAAGCCCTTCGATGCCCGCCTGATCCTGCGCATCGCGCCGGCGGTGGCGAAGGCTGCCGAGGAGAGCGGTGTCGCGACGCGCCCGATTGCCGACCTCGACGCCTACCGGCAGCAGCTGACCCGCTTCGTCTACCAGACCGGCATGGTGATGCGGCCGGTGTTCGCCGCGGCGCGCGCGGCCAGCGAGAAGCAGCCGATGCGCGTGGTCTATGCCGAAGGCGAAGACGAACGCGTGCTGCGCGCGGTGCAGGTGGTGCGCGACGAAGGCCTGGCCTTCCCGATCCTCGTCGGCCGGCCGGCGGTGATCGCGATGCGCATCGAACGCGCGGGGCTGCGGCTGAAGCCCGGCGTCGACTTCGAGCTCTGCGACCCCGAGGACGATCCGCGTTATCGCAGCTACTGGGAGCTGTACCACAAGCTGATGGGCCGCGAGGGCATCTCGATCGACGCTGCGAAAGCGACCGTGCGGCGCTCGAACACGCTGATCTCGTCGCTGATGCTCAAGCGCGGCGAAGCCGACGCGATGTTGTGCGGCCTGGTCGGCCGCTACGACGCGCACCTGGAGCATGTGCGCGCGGTGATCGGCAACAGCCCCGGCCAGCGCACGCTGGCAGCGATGAACGCGCTGCTGATGGACCAGCACACGCTGTTCATCACCGACACCTTCGTCAACGAGGAGCCGTCGGCCGAGGAACTCGCCCAGATCGCCCTGATGGCCGCCGCCGAGGTGCAGCGCTTCGGCATGCCGGCCAAGGTGGCCTTCCTGTCGCACTCGGTGTTCGGCTCGTCCAAGCGCGCGTCGGCCTTGCGCATGCGCGCGGCACGCGACCTCTTCGTGCAGAAGGCGCCGCACATCGAATGCGATGGCGAGCTGCAGGGCGACGCCGCGCTGTCGGAGGCGATCCGCGGCAAGTTCCTCGCCGACAGCACGCTGACCGGCGCGGCCAACCTGCTGGTGCTGCCGAACCTCGACGCCGCGAACATCCTGTTCAACGTGCTGAAGGTGGTCGGCGGCCACGGCGTGACGATCGGCCCGATCCTGCTCGGCGCGGCGGCGCCGGCGCACATCCTGACACCGTCGGCCACGATGCGCCGCGTGGTCAACATGACCGCGCTGGCGGTGGCCGACGCCGCGGAGTTGCGCGCCGTGCACGCCGAAACCGCGCGGTAACTCCACGCACGAGCAGGACCCCGATAATCCGGAACTCAGTTACACCACCCACAGAGCAGCCCATGTCACGCGCCACCAAGATCGTTGCGACCCTCGGCCCGGCTTCCAGCGATCCCGAGGTGCTCGAGCGGCTGCTGCGCGCCGGCGTCGACGTCGTGCGCCTGAACTTCAGCCACGGCAAGGCGCAGGACCACATCGACCGCGCCCGCCTGGTGCGTGAGACTGCTGACCGCGTCGGCAAGCCGGTGGCGCTGATGGCCGACCTGCAGGGGCCGAAGATCCGCGTCGGCAAGTTCGAGGAAGGCAAGGTGATGCTGGTGCCGGGCGCGCCCTTCATCCTCGACGCGTCGCGCACCGACCCGGGCAACGTCGACATCGTCGGCCTCGACTACAAGGAGCTGCCGCGCGACGTGCGGCCCGGCGACCTGCTGCTGCTGAACGACGGCCTGCTGGTGCTGACCGTCGACAGCGTGCGCGGCGACCGCGTGCACACGATCGTCAAGATCGGCGGCGAGCTGTCGAACAACAAGGGCATCAACAAGCAGGGCGGCGGCCTGACCGCGCCGGCGCTGACCGCCAAGGACATGGACGACATCAAGACGGCCATGTCCTTCGGCTGCGACTACCTCGCGGTGAGCTTCCCGAAGAGCGCGACCGACATGGAGATGGCGCGCCAGCTGGCCAACGTCGCCGGCGAGCCGTACCGCCACAAGCCGGCGATGATCGCCAAGATCGAGCGCAGCGAGGCGATCCCGGTGCTCGAGCAGATCCTGAGGGCCAGCGACGGCATCATGGTGGCGCGCGGCGACCTCGCGGTGGAGGTCGGCAACGCGGCGGTGCCGGCGCTGCAGAAGAAGATGATCCGCATGGCGCGCGAGATGGACAAGGTGTGCATCACCGCGACGCAGATGATGGAGAGCATGATCGTCAACCCGGTGCCGACACGGGCCGAGGTCTCCGACGTCGCCAACGCGGTGCTCGACGGCACCGACGCGGTGATGCTGTCGGCCGAGACGGCCGCCGGCAAGTACCCGGTCGAGACGGTCGAGCACATGGCGCTGATCGCGCTGGAAGCCGAGCGGGCGGAGGACGTGCAGCTCGAGGCCGACTTCATCAACAAGCGCTTCGGCCGCATCGACCAGTCGATCGCGATGGGGGCGCTCTTCACCGCGCACCACCTGGGCTGCAAGGCGATCATCGCGCTGACCGAGTCCGGCTCGACCGCGCTGTGGATGAGCCGGCACAACATCCATGTGCCGATCTTCGGCATGACCTCGCAGCACACGTCGCAGCGCCGCATGGCGCTGTACCGCAACGTGCAGCCGATCCTGATGCCCAACCACACCGACCGCGACCAGGCGCTGGCCGATGCCGAGCGCGTGCTGGTGCAGCGCGGCGTGCTGAAGCCGGGCGACACCTACGCAATCACCTGCGGCGAGCCGATGGGCTACCCGGGCGGCACCAACATGCTGAAGGTCTGCCGGGTCAACTGACCCGGCTTCAGCGGCGCGCGATTCAGGCGGCGAACGCCACCGTCTCGCGCACCGAGCCGATCATCGCCGCGACGCGCGGCGCCATGTTCACCGGCACCAACTGCAGCTCGGGATGCTGCGCGCCGAAGACGCGGAAAAGCTCGTCGGTGAAGCCATGGCCGACGTCGGCCAGGCCTTCGAAGTCCAGCTCGACGCGGCGGAACTGCGCCAGCCGCGACGCCACGCGGCGCGCCTGTGCCCGCGACTCCAGGCCGGACTGTTCCTGCGTGATCAGCTTCAGCGGCACCACGGTACGCTCGAAGCCGTAGCCGGCGCCGTCCAGGCTGTAGCGGTGCAGCACCTGGTCCAGGGTGCGCTCGGTGTCGACGCAGATCGCGACGTAGACCGAGGTGCCGACGCGGCAGGCCGGGCGGCTGCGCTGCCACCACTGGTCGCGTTGCCACTCGCGCTGCTGGAACGCGGTGTCATTGGCGTGCAGGTCGAAGATGTCGGCCAGCTTGGCGCTGAAGAAGAGGCCGCGGCCGGTGTGCGCCTGCGGCTGGCTGGTCAGCTTGCCCTTCGCGAGCTCGAGCATCGCGACGGTCGGGTCGGTGATCTGGAAGCGCTCGGCGACGGTCTGGAACACGCCGCGGCCGTCGTCGGAAACCAGCAGCTGCAGCTGCGTGGGCGTCTGGCGCATCGACACGGTGACGCTGGCGCCGCCCGAGTGGTCGATGGCGTTGTTCAGCAGCTCGGTGAAGACATGCTGGGCGATGCGCGCGACGTTGGCCTTCAGCTCGAAGCGGCCGGCGAAGTCCTGCGACCACGGCAGGTCCTCCTGCAGGCCGTCCAGGTTGTAGCGGCGCACCACCTGGCGCAGCGAGCCGGGCTTGTAGACCGCCTTGCGCGAGACGCCGTCACGCTGGAGCCACTGCGCTTCGACCAGCTTGTTGAGCTGGTTGCGCGCGCTGGTGCGGCTGATCGACAGGCGCTGGGCGACGTAGGCCGGCAGGTCCTGCGGGTGGGCGAGCACGGCTTCGGTGATCCAGGGCGTGAGGTCGGCGAGGGTGATGCGGGCCATGTCGACGGTCCTTCCGGCGCGGACGGTGCGCCTTGAGTCTGGGCTCCAGTGTCGGCGCCAGGGCCAGCGACTTCAGTTCGAAAAGCGGGCAATCCCCGGCCTATTTCGTTGTCGTTCAGCCGCGCCCGGCGCATGATCGGCACGGTCCGACCCCGCGGGCGGGGGCGGGCCGGCGCCGGGGGCGCCCGTACAATCCCTGCCCCAGTTACCGCGTGGTTTCATCCTGCGGCGCGCCGCTTGCCAGGCGCCCTGGACGCAGCTGAAATCCCGCCAGCGCATTCACTCCACTTCGCAGGAATCCACCATGCCACTCGTCTCGATGCGCCAGCTGCTGGACCACGCCGCCGACAACGGCTACGGCATCCCGGCCTTCAACGTCAACAACCTGGAGCAGGTGCAGGCCGTGATGTCGGCTGCCGCCGAGGTCGATGCCCCGGTGATCCTGCAGGCCAGCGCCGGCGCCCGCAAGTACGCCGGCGAAAGCTTCATCAAGCACCTGATCCAGGCCGCGCTGGAGGCCTATCCGAAGGTGCCGCTGGTGATGCACCAGGACCACGGCCAGAGCCCGGACGTCTGCAAGGGCGCGATCGACCTCGGCTTCACCTCGGTGATGATGGACGGCTCGCTGGAAGCGGACGGCAAGACCATCGCCAGCTACGACTACAACGTCGGCGTCACCAAGAAGGTCGTCGACATGGCGCACGCGCTGGGCGTCACCGTCGAAGGCGAGCTCGGCTGCCTGGGCTCGCTGGAGACGATGCGCGGCGACAAGGAAGACGGCCACGGCACCGAAGCCACGATGACGCGCGAGCAGCTGCTGACCGACCCCGAGCAGGCGGCCGACTTCGTCAAGCGGACGCAGCTCGACGCGCTGGCCATCGCCATCGGCACCAGCCACGGCGCCTACAAGTTCACCCGCAAGCCCACCGGCGACATCCTGGCGATCGAGCGCATCAAGGAAATCCACCGCCGCATCCCGAACACGCACCTGGTGATGCACGGCAGTTCCAGCGTGCCGCAGGACCTGCTGGCCGAGATCCGCAAGTACGGCGGCGACATGAAGGAGACCTACGGCGTGCCGGTCGAGGAGATCCAGGAAGCCATCAAGCACGGCGTGCGCAAGATCAACATCGACACCGACATCCGCCTCGCGATGACGGCCGCGATCCGCAAGTTCTTCTTCGAGAACCCGAGCAAGTTCGATCCGCGCGAGTACCTGAAGCCCGCGCGTGAAGCCGCCAAGGCCATCTGCAAGCAGCGCTACCAGCAGTTCAACTGCGAAGGTCAGGGCGGCAAGATCCAGGCGCTGGCGCTGACCGCCGTCGCGCAGCAGTACGCGAGCGGCCAGCTGTCGCAAGTGGTCAACTGACGCCCTCGCTTCACCGACGCATGCAGAGCCCGCCACTGGCGGGCTTTGTTTTTTGTCCGGGCGACAATCCCGGGCGCAGAGTTCCTCCCCTTCCCTGTTGTTGCGAGCATCGCCATGAGCACCTCCGAGCCCACCGTCTATGAGACCCGACTGCATTCGCTGCCGCTGCTGGCGCGCGGCAAGGTGCGCGACAACTTTGCGGTCGGCAACGACCGCATCCTGATGGTCGCGTCGGACCGCATCTCGGCCTTCGATGTCGTGATGGGCGAGCCGATCCCCGGCAAGGGCGCGCTGCTGACCAGGATGGCGCTGTTCTGGTTCGGCAAGCTCGGGCATGTGGTGCCGAACCACCTGACCGGCGAGACGCCGGAGAGTGTCGTCGCTGCCGACGAGGTCGAGCAGGTGCGCGGCCGTTCGATGCTGGTCAAGCGCCTGAAGCCGCTGCCGATCGAAGCCGTGGTGCGCGGCTACCTCGCCGGATCGGGCTGGAAGGAGTACCAGGACAACGGCCGCGTCTGCGGCGTGCCGCTGCCACCGGGGCTGCAGAACGCCAGCCGCCTGCCGCAGCCGATCTTCACGCCGGCCACGAAGGCCGAGGCCGGCGAGCACGACGAGAACATCAGCTTCGAGCGCACCGTCGATCTGATCGGCGCGCCGCTGGCTGAGCAGGTGCGCGAGACGGCGATCCGCCTGTACACCGAAGCGGCCGCCTACGCGCTGACCCGCGGCATCATCATCGCCGACACCAAGTTCGAGTTCGGCCTCGACGAGAAGGGCCAGCTGACGCTGATGGACGAGGTGCTGACGCCCGACTCGTCGCGCTTCTGGCCCTTGGACTCGTACCGCGAAGGCGTCAATCCCCCGAGCTTCGACAAACAGTTCCTGCGCGACTGGCTAGAGTCGGCCACCGTGGACGGGAAGCCCTGGCCCAAGCGCGCACCCGCGCCGCCGATGCCGCAAGAGATCGCCCAAGCGACCGCCGACCGCTACCGCACCGCGCTGCAGATGCTGGCGCCATAGCGCACGACCCGGGAGGACCCATGGACTCGATACTGCTGACCGAGCTCGACAAACGCATTCGAACGAGCCCGGACAGCGTATCGTGGGCGCGCGACGTGCTTCGCGCGGCCTCCCACTTCGCCCGCCAGGGCCAGGTCGACGTGGCGCTGAAGTGGATGGACAGCGTCAAGCAGCACTTCGGCAATCGCATCGATCCGGAGGTGGCGTGCTGGTTGATGTTGGCGGAGGGGATGCTGCAGTACTTCCAGCTCCGCTGGCAGGACGCTCATGATCGGTTCCGAGGCGCCTACGGCACGGCGGTGACCTTCGCCGCCGCCCGCGCACGACCCTGCTGCGCGGCCTGGATGTCCCACATCGAGTTCAACGAGGGCCGCTACGACTCGATGATTCGCTTCATCGGCGAAGCATGGTCTACCGCTGCGCCGGACGACCACCAGACACGCGCGCGGGCCGCCCTGGTGATGGCTTGCGCACAACACTATGCGTCGTCGTTCAAGCAGGCGCGATCCTGGTACGAGCGAACGAGGTGGCATGCGACCGCCGAAGGCGATGGGGCGACGATGAGCTCGCTGATGCACAACATGGCTGCATTCAGGACCGCATCAGTGTGCATGTCGGATGCCTTCGGCTCGGCGTCCCCGGCGGAGACGCAACAAGCCTTGATGGAAGCGTCGTCCGCGGCGAGCTACGACCTGGCAACCGGCTCGGCGTCATACCACCGCGCGACCATTCCGCTGATACGAGCGCAGCTGTTAGGCGTGCAGGGCAAGTTCGACGATGCGCTGGTGATCCTGACCACCATCGACGCGCAGCGGCTGCCACCACGGCAGCGCCTGATCATTGCAATCGAACGCGCGCGATGCCTGGCCAAGCTGGACCTGCGTGAACACGTCGATCAGTTTGTCCAGGAGGCCACCGGTCCTGAACAGGCCCGGCTGGAGGACGACGACGCCGCTTACGTGTACGCGAGGCTTGCCGAAATCGAGGCGCTGACGGATCGGCGGTATGTCGACGACAGCTTGTCCCGTGCGAATGCGGCGATGCGCCGACATCGGGAAGTGCAGACCGCTCTGGAGGGTCAGTTGATCGAGCTCGAGTCCCGGCTGCACCTGCCGCCCTTGGCGAAGGCGGAGGACTGAGCGATGGAATCGATACTTCTGACCGAACTCGACAAGCGAATTCGTGCCAGCGCCGACAGCGTGTCCTGGGCTCGGGACATGTGTCGCGCCGCGTCGCACCACGCCCGGCAAGGGCAGGCCGACGTGGCGCTGAAGTGGCTGGACAGCGTCAAGCAGCACTTCGGCAAGCGCATCGACCCCGAGGTCGCCTGCTGGCTGATGCTGGCCGAGGGCTTGGTGCACTACTATCAGCTGAGGTGGGTGCCTGCTTGCGACCTATTCCGCGGCGCCTATGGGATCGCATTCGCGTTCAACGCCGAGTCTGTGCGGCCAGCTTGCGCTGCGTGGATTGCACTCATTGAGTTCAACGAAAGCAACTTCGACTCGATGATTAGGTTCCTCGATGAGGCGCTGTGCGACGCGGCTGTCGATGACCATCAATGTCGTGCCCGCGCGTCGCTCACTTTGGCCGACGCGCTGAACTTTTGCTCATCACTCTCGAAGGCGCAGCCCTGGTACAAGCGCGCACGACACCACGCCGCCGCAGAAGGGGACGGGGCGACCATGAATGCATTGATGCACAACATGGCGGCGTACCAGGCCGCTCGCGTGCGCATCGCAGATGCCTTCGGAACACCGCTGCTGGCCGAAGCGAAACAAGCGTCAATGCAGGCATCCTCCGCCTTCAGCTACGCGCGCGCGGTGGGCCTATCGACGTGGATGCTATCAACGGCACCATTGCTCCAAGCCCAGACACTCGCGATACAAGGACAGTACGACGATGCGCTGCGGCTTCTTAGCGCAGTAGACGCGGAGGGGCTCCCGCCCCGCGATCGAGCCATGTTGGCAATCGAGCGCGCGTGGTGTCTAGCTCAACTGAATTGCTTCGAACACGTCGAGGCTTATGCGGTTGAAGCTACGCGCGCTGAAGAGGTTTCTCAGGACGCCGACGACCTTGCCTACATTTACGCACGACTAGCGGCGGTCGAAGATCGCATGGGTCGGAAGTTTGTTGAGAACTGCGCAGAGCGCGCCGCGGATGCCCTTGCGAAGCACCGAGATGTACAGCAAGCGCTCGAAGCGAAGCTAGATGCGCTCGACCAGCGTCTAAAGCTACTAGATCAGCGCTCGGCCGGCGACGACCAGAAAGAAAAGACCCGGCACTAGGCCGGGTCCTTCAGGTGCTAGCGCACGGCGGTGCTCAGGGCTTGTTCCCGGTCGGGAACGGCCACGCAGCGGCCGGGCTCAGCGCGGTCTTCGCAGCAGGGGCAGCAGGGGCGGCCGCAGGGGCAGCGGGGGAAGCCGGCGCCTTCTTCGCGGCAGCCTTCTTCGCCGGGGCCTTCTTCGCAGCGGCCTTCTTCGCCGGGGCGGCCTTCTTCGCCGCGGCCTTCTTCGCCGGTGCCGCCTTCTTGGCCGGTGCCGCCTTCTTCGCGGCAGCCTTCTTGGCCGGTGCCGCCTTCTTCGCTGCAGCCTTCTTGGCCGGTGCCGCCTTCTTGGCAGGTGCCGCCTTCTTCGCCGGCGCCTTCTTGGCCGGTGCGGCCTTCTTCGCCGGCGCCTTCTTCGCGGCGGCCTTCTTCGCCGGCGCGGCCTTCTTGACGCTCGCCGGTTTCTTCGCTGCAGCCTTCTTGGCCGGAGCCTTCTTCGCAGTTGCCATGACGATCTCCTTGATCAAGTTGCAAAACACGCCCCGACCGCTCGAGCGCCGGGGCCATTCACCGGATCGGATGCCTGCCGGTTGACCGGCTTGTTCATCCGCCCCGGTGAACCGGGGAGCAGCGCCTGTCGAAGCTTCTGTCGGCTTCGCTCAGGCGACTGCGGATCTTGATCTGCGTGGGGTGACCGTCCGGCGTCTGTCGCGCCGATTCGATCAGTCCCAACTCAATGCGCCACCGGATTGATACTCGATGACGCGGGTTTCGAAGAAATTCCTTTCCTTCTTCAAATCGATCATTTCGCTCATCCACGGGAACGGGTTCTCCTCGTTCGGGAAGAGCGCTTCGAGGCCGATCTGCGTCGCACGCCGGTTGGCGATGTAGCGCAGGTAGCCCTTGAACATCGATGCGTTGAGGCCCAGCACGCCACGCGGCATGGTGTCCTCGGCATAGCGGTACTCGAGGTCGACGGCCTTCAGGAACAGGGCCTTGATCTCGGCCTTGAACTGCGGCGTCCACAGCTGCGGGTTCTCGAGCTTGATCTGGTTGATCAGGTCGATGCCGAAGTTGCAGTGCATCGACTCGTCGCGCAGGATGTACTGGTACTGCTCAGCCGCACCGGTCATCTTGTTCTGCCGGCCGAGCGCGAGGATCTGCGTGAAGCCGACGTAGAAGAACAGGCCTTCCATCAGGCAGGCGAAGACGATGATCGAACGCAGCAGCGTCTGGTCGGCTTCGAGCGTGCCGGTCTTGAAGTTGGGATCCATGATCGCGTCGATGAACGGGATCAGGAACTCGTCCTTCTCGCGGATCGACGCGACCTCGTGGTACGCGTTGAAGATCTCGCCTTCGTCGAGCCCGAGCGACTCGACGATGTACTGGTACGCGTGCGTGTGGATGGCTTCCTCGAAGGCCTGGCGCAGCAGGAACTGGCGGGCTTCGGGCGCGGTGATGTGCCGGTAGGTGCCGAGAACGATGTTGTTCGCCGCCAGCGAATCGGCGGTGACGAAGAAGCCGAGGTTGCGCTTGATGATGCGGCGCTCGTCTTCGCTGAGACCGTTCGGATCCTTCCACGTCGCGATGTCGCGCGACATGTTGACCTCTTGCGGCATCCAGTGGTTCGCGCAGGTGGCGAGGTACTTCTCCCACGCCCACTTGTACTTGAACGGGACCAGCTGGTTGACGTCGGTCTGGCCGTTGATGATGCGCTTCTCGGCCGCGTTCACGCGGCGCGTGCTCTTCGCGGCAGCCGGTGCGGGCGTCGCACGCGGCAGCGTTTCGGTGGTCGATGAAGTCGGAGGCACCGCGGCTTGCAGCGCCGTCGCGGGCTGCTGCATCAGCGTCGATTGTTGAGCGCGCGTGTCACCTGCCATCGGCGTCGCGCTGCTCTTCGATTGAGTCGTCGATGGGAGTCGAACGTCGTCTTCCCAGACCAGCATGTGTGTGCTTCCTATGGTCGCGAATTATCGGAGTGTTGTGTTCAAACACCAAGCACTTCTTGACTTTTGCGCAGCCTCGTTGTTGTCCTCATGCATCGTTGCGAACGATCGCAACGCATGCACGAGGCCCTCATCGCGGCCGCACCACATCGTCGTCATGCGGTGTCGTTCGAGCGCGTGCCCGCTCACGCGCGCTGCATCGCTGACAGGCCTCGAGTCACTGACAAGCTTCGAGTCACTGACAGGCTTCGCAGTCGGGGTTGTCGATCGAACAGAACTTGATGTCGCTCGCCGGCGTTTCGTCGATCACCTCGACCGGCGCAGCGCTCGCGGCCATCGACGTCGTCGTGCTGCTCGACACCGCGTTCAGCGCACCGCTCGCGATCGTCGACTTCTCGGCATGCGTCGCGCCGCGCGTGCGCAGGTAGTAGGTGGTCTTCAGTCCGCGCAGCCAGGCGAGCTTGTAGGTGTCGTCGAGCCTCTTGCCCGACGCACCGGCGATGTAGATGTTCAGCGACTGCGCCTGGTCGATCCACTTCTGGCGGCGCGCGCCGGCTTCGATCAGCCACAGCGGCTCGATCTCGAACGCGGTCGCATAGAGCTGCTTCAGTTCCTCGGGCACGCGGTCGATGCGCTGCAGCGAACCGTCGAAGTGCTTGAGGTCCATGACCATCACGTCGTCCCACAGCCCGAGCTTCTTCAGGTCGCGCACGAGGTACTCGTTGATGACGGTGAACTCGCCCGACAGGTTGCTCTTGACCGACAGGTTGCCGAAGCAGGGTTCGATCGAGGCCTCGACACCGATGATGTTGGAGATCGTCGCCGTCGGTGCGATGCCGATGCTGTTGGAGTTGCGCATGCCGTGCTGCGCGATGCGCGAGCGCAGCGCGTTCCAGTCCATCGTCTGCGAACGATCGACCTCGACGTAGCTGGTGCCCTCGGCGCCCCCGCGCTGCTCGCGCAGCAGGTCCAGCGTGTCCAGCGGCAGGATGCCCCGATCCCACAGCGAACCGCGGTAGCTCGAGTAGCGGCCGCGCTCCTCGGCGAGCTCGGTCGAGGCCCAGTAGGCGTAGTAGCAGATCGCTTCCATCGAGCGGTCGGCGAACTCCACCGCCGACTGCGAGCCGTAGGGAATGCGCAGCTGGTACAGCGCGTCCTGGAAGCCCATCAGGCCCAGGCCCACCGGGCGGTGGCGCAGGTTCGAGTCGCGTGCCTTCTTGACCGCGTAGTAGTTGATGTCGATGACGTTGTCGAGCATGCGCATCGCCGTGCTCACCGTCTTCTTCAGCTTGGCGTGGTCGATCTGGCCGTCGACGAGGTGCTGCGCGAGGTTCACCGAGCCGAGGTTGCAGACCGCGATCTCGGTGTCGCTGGTGTTCAGCGTGATCTCGGTGCACAGGTTCGACGAGTGCACGACGCCGACATGCTGCTGCGGCGAGCGCACGTTGGCCGCATCCTTGAACGTGATCCACGGATGCCCGGTCTCGAACAGCATCGACAGCATCTTGCGCCACAGGTCCTTGGCCGGCATGCGCTTGTAGAGCTTGATCTCGCCGCGGTCGACCTTCTCTTCGTAGGCGACGTAGGCCTTCTCGAAGTCGGCGCCGAACTTGTCGTGCAGGTCGGGGCAGGTCGACGGCGAGAACAGCGTCCACTGGCCGCCCTCGTGCACGCGGCGCATGAACAGGTCCGGAATCCAGTTCGCGGTGTTCATGTCGTGCGTGCGGCGGCGGTCGTCGCCGGTGTTCTTGCGCAGCTCGAGGAACTCCTCGATGTCGAGGTGCCAGGTCTCGAGGTACGCGCAGACCGCGCCCTTGCGCTTGCCGCCCTGGTTCACCGCGACCGCGGTGTCGTTGACGACCTTCAGGAACGGCACGACGCCCTGGCTCTTGCCGTTGGTGCCCTTGATGTACGAACCGAGCGCCCGCACGCGGGTCCAGTCGTTGCCCAGGCCGCCGGCGTACTTGCTCAGCAGCGCGTTCTCCTTCAGCGCTTCGTAGATGCCGTCGAGGTCGTCGGCGACCGTCGTCAGGTAGCAGCTCGACAGTTGCGAGCGCTGCGTGCCGGAGTTGAACAGCGTCGGCGTCGACGACATGAAGTCGAAGGACGACAGCACGTCGTAGAACTCGATCGCCCGCGCCTCGCGGTCGATCTCGTTGAGCGACAGGCCCATCGCGACGCGCATGAAGAAGGCCTGCGGCATCTCGATGCGCACGTCGGACACGTGCAGGAAGTAGCGGTCGTACAGCGTCTGCAGGCCGAGGTAGTCGAACTGCTGGTCGCGTTCGGCCTTCAGCGCGGCGCCCAGCCGCGCGAGGTCGAACTGCCCCAGCTTCGCGTCGAGCAGTTCGGCCTCGATGCCGCGCTTGATGAATTGCGGGAAGTAGTCGGCGTAGCGCTCGCCCATCTGCGCCTGGGAGACCTCCTCGCCGAGGATCTCCTTGCGGATCGTGTGCAGCAGCAGGCGCGCGGTGGCGCGGCTGTAGGCGGGCTCCTTCTCGATCAGCGTGCGCGCGGCGAGGATCGCCGCCTTGTGCACCTCGTCGATCGGCACGCCGTCGTAGAGGTTGCGCCGCGTCTCGGCGAGGATCGGCGCGGCCGTGACGTCCGCGCCGAGTCCGGCGCAGGCCGACTCGATCAGCGCGCGCAGCCCGGCCAGGTCCAGCGGCACGCGCTGGCCCTTGTCGAGCACATGCAGCTGCGGCTCCTGCGGCTGCGCCGGCTGCACCTGGCGCGCACGCTCCTGCGCGCGGCGCTCGCGGTACAGCACGTAGGCGCGCGCCACCTCATGATGGCCGCTGCGCATCAGGCCGAGCTCGACCTGGTCCTGCACGTCCTCGATGTGGAAGGTGCCGCCGCCGGGCCGCGAGCGCAGCAGCGCGCGCACGACGGCTTCGGTCAGCGCATCGACGGTCTCGCGCACGCTCGCCGACGCGGCACCCTGCGTGCCGTGCACCGCGAGGAAGGCCTTCATCAGCGCGACCGCGATCTTGTTCGGCTCGAACGACACCACCGAACCATTGCGGCGGATGATCTGGTAGCCCGCGTAGGCCGACACCGGCGCGCCGGCGGGCGCGGTGCTCGCGGCAGGCGGAAGACCGGCTTCGAGCGTCCTGCTGATGACTGTTTGCATGCGTACTCCTCTTTCTGGGCAGCAGTCGACCGATCGGGCCGCGAACACGCTGTTCGCCCGAGCTGCCATGGATGGGCCGGGGATCGGTCGGGTGTGGATAAGGTGTGGAGATGCCGTGGAGTGCCGGTGGACCGTTGGACACTACATCTAGGGCCAGATCGGAACTCTAGACACTACCTATAGCGTACACCAGCCGGTGTTTCCCCGCACCCACGGCGCTTGTGGTAGGCGGGCCACGGGCGCCTCGGCGGGCGCTAGCCGACGGGCGGAAAGCGCTGCGCCGTCCAGCGCAGCCGGCGCTGCAAACCGACCCAGTCGAAGCCGGGACCGGGGTCGATCTTGCGGCCCGGCGCGACATGTTCATGGCCGACGACATGGCGGATCGGATGGCGCGCGCGCACGGCGCGCAACAGCGGCACGAGGGCGTCGTACTGCGCACGCTCGAAGTGCTGCCCTTCGAGGCCCTCCAGTTCGATGCCCACCGACCACGAGTTGCAGTCGTCTCGCCCCTGCCAGCGCGAACGGCCGGCATGCCACGCGCGCCGATCGGTCGACACGAACTGCAGCAGCTCGCCATCGCGCCGGATCACGAAGTGCGCCGAGACCTCGACGCCGCGGATCTGCCGGAAGTACGGATGAGCATCCCAGTCGAGCCGATTCGTGAAGAGGCGCTCGATCTGATCGCCGCCGTACTCGCCCGGCGGCAGGCTGATCGAATGCAGCACGACGAGCTCGACGGCCGCACCCGCGGGACGCGGACCCTCGTTGGGCGATTCGATGCGCCGCGCCGACGGCCACCAGCCGTCGTCAGACCACGCTGCGCGCAGCGACGGCCCGCTCACTCCCCATGGTCCGACAGGTTGATGCCCAGCCGCGCCATGCGGTAGCGCATCTGCCGCAGCGACAGGCCGAGGCTGGCGCCGGCGGCGGTGCGGTTGTAGCGGTGGCGCTCGAGCGCGCGCATCAGCACATCGCGCTCGACCTGGTCGAGGTAGGCGACGAGGTCGGTCGGCAGCGGCGCGGGCTCGGCCGCCGCGCGCGGCACGGCCGCTGCGCTCGCCGTCTCGGCGACCGGCGCCTCCGGTGCCGGCCAGTCGGCATCGTTGCCCGCCTCACCGTCGGCGAGGCCGAGGTCGCGCTGCTCGATCAGGTCGCCGCCGGCCAGCGTGACGGCGCGGTGCAGCAGGTTCTCGAGCTCGCGCACGTTGCCCGGGAAGTGATAAGCCCGCAAGTGAGCGAGCGCCTCGGCCGACAAGCGCGGGGCCGGGCTCACGCCGGCATCGCGGGCGATGCGCTGCAGCACCGCGCCGCAGATCGCTTCCAGGTCGTCGGTCCGCTCGCGCAGCGGCGGCATGCGGACCTGGATCACGTTCAGCCGGTAGTACAGGTCCTGGCGGAAGCGTCCTTCCTGCACCTCGGTCGCGAGATCCTTGTGCGTGGCGCTGACGATGCGCACGTTGACCGGCATCTCGCTGACCGCGCCGAGCGGCCGCACCGAGCGCTCCTGGATCGCGCGCAGCAGCTTGCTCTGCATCGACAGCGGCAGGTCGCCGATCTCGTCGAGGAAGAGCGTGCCGCCGTGCGCGGCCTGGAAGAAGCCTTCGCGGTCCTCGGTCGCGCCGGTGAACGCGCCCTTGCGGTAGCCGAAGAACTCGGCTTCCAGCAGCTGCTCGGGAATCGCGCCGCAGTTGACCGCGATGAAGGGCTGCGCCGCGCGGCTGCTGACGCCGTGAATCGCCCGCGCGACCAGCTCCTTGCCCGTGCCCGACTCGCCCTGCACCATCACCGGCGCCATGCCGCGCGCGACCCGCTCGATCATCGAGCGCACCTGCTGCATCGCCGACGACCCGCCGATCAGGCGCGCCAGCGAGGGATGCAGTCCCGGCGCGGCCTCGGCGACGATCGCCGCCGGCGCCGTCGGGCGCGCGGCCGGCACCGCCGTGGGCGCAGGCGCCGCGGTCGTCGGCAGCGACGCCGGCTTGACCAGCGGGCCGGCCTGCGGCGCACGACCGAGCGCCGAAGCGACGACGCCGCGGAACTGGCGCAGGTCCACCGGCTTGGTGAGGTAGTCGAAGGCGCCGGCCTTCAGTGCCTCGACCGCATTCTCGGCCGAGCCGTAGGCGGTGATGACGATCGTCTTCTCGGCGCGATCGGCGGCCTCGAGCCGCCGCAGCAGGTCGAGCCCGCTGCCGTCGGGCAACCGCATGTCGGTGATCACGACGCTGTAGCTGCGTTCGGCCAGCCGTTGCCATGCTTCCTCGACCGAACCGGCGGTCTCGACGTCGTAGCCTTCGCGCACCAGCGTCAGCTCGTACAGCGTGCGCAGATCGGGTTCGTCGTCGACGACCAGCAGGCTCGGGGCGGCGGGTGGGGGCATCTCGGTGCGGAAGGTCTACGGGTTCGTCGGCGCACCGCGCATCGAGACGCGGAACACGTTGCGGTGCCGCTCGCCCGGCGCACCGGCGCGGTACTCGATGCTGGCGCGGTGACGTTCGCACAGCTCGCGGCAAATGTACAGACCGAGGCCGGTGCCGCGGCTGCGCGTCGAGAAGAAGGGTTCGAACAGGTGGTGCTCGACGTCGGCGCTGATCGGCGCACCGTCGCTGCCGATGGCCAGCAGCGCGCCGTCCTTGCGGCGCGGCAGCAGCTCCAGCCGCACGGCGCCCGATCCGTCGGTCGCATGGCGATGCGCGTTGTCGAGCAGGTTCACCAGCACGCGGCGCAGGTGTTCGGCGTCGAACAGCACCAGCAGCGGCGCCGAGGGCAACCGCAGCTCGATGCGGGTTGCCGCGGCGGCAGGGTCGAGCCCGCACGTCGCCTGCCACTCGGCGACGATGCGCGACACCTCGGCCGTCGCGTCGATCACCTGCTGCTGGTGCGCCGCGCCCGGCGCCACCGCCATCACGTCGTCGACGATGCGCTTGAGCCGCTCGACGTTGTCCTCGACGATGCGCGCCAGCTTCTGCTGCGGCCCCGGCAGCGGATCCTCGAGCATCAGCGCATTGGCCTGGGCGATCGCCGCCAGCGGATTGCGTATCTCGTGCGCGATGCCCGCCGACACGCGGCCCATCGCGGCGAGCTTCTCCTGCCGCATGCGCGCCTGCACGCTGCGCAGGTCCTCGAGGAACAGCACACACACGTCCTGCGGCGGCGTCGCCACGTCGTCGATGCCGCTGCGGCGGGTGAATCGCGCCCGCACCTGCACGGTTCGACCGGCGGCCAGGGTGATCTCGCGCAAGGCGTCGGGCCAGTGGCCGAGCCCGTAGGCGAGCTCCACCGCGGACAGCAGGGCCGACCAGCCGGGATCGTCGTGCAGCGTGAACGACGAGGTGGCGTCGCTCGCCGCACCGCCGAGCATCGAGCGCGCGGCGGGGTTGGCCGTGCGCACGCGCAGGCGCCGGTCGACCACCATCACGCCGTCGGCCATCTCCTCGATCACCAGGCGGTTCAGCCGTGTCTGCTGTCGCGCGAGGGCCAGGCTGCCGCGGGCGGCGCGCTCCTCCCGCGCCAGTCGTTGCGCCAGCTCGCCCGACAGCAGCGAGATGACGAAGGCGCCGATGCCCGCCAACCCGGCCTGCGTCATCAGCGCGATCGTGAATTGCCCGGCCGCCGCACTGCGCCAGACGCCGGCCAGCAGCACCAGGGTCACGAAGGCCGCGGTCGCCAGCGCGGCGAGCCGCTTGGTCATCACGCCGGCCATCAGCACCGGCAGCGCCAGCAACGCCGCGAAGTTCAGCTGCGCGACCGGGTCGAGCAGGTGCAGGGCCGAGAACGCGAGCAGGTCGACGCCGATCGTCAGGGTCCACTGCCGGCGTGCCAGGCGCGGCTGTCCGATCGCCCCGGCCGCCTGTCCGCGGCCGGGCAGCAGCCACATCGACAGTGCCTGCGTTGCGTAGGCCAGGCAGAGCGCCAGCATCGGCCACGACAGGCGTGCGCCCATCGCGGTCATGACCCAGGGCGTCAGCACGAGCGCGGCGCCGAGCACTGCGCGCGCCGTCAGGTAGGCGCGGAAGATGCGTCGCAGCGCGCTGCCCTCGCTCGACACGATGCGGCGGGCCTCGCGGGCGAGGAAGCGGCTCTCCGACGCCGACTCGGCATCGTCGTCGAGCCAGGGCCCGCCGTCGGCGTCGCCGAGGAAGGTCGAGCGCGCGCCGCCGGCCAGCGCGCCGAACCACGAGTCCTCGTCGAGCTCGCGCGGTTCGCTGCGCCGATCGCTGCGGCGCCGGTCGGTCTGCCGCCGGTCGGTCTGCCGCCGGTCGTTTTGCCGCCGATCGACCTGGCGCCGTTCCTCGACGCGCGCCGCCGGCGCGGCAGCGCCCGAACGCGGCCGCGGTGCGGCCGGCGCGCGTTCAGCGTCCATCCGGTCCGCGCGGCCCGAGGCGCCGATGCGCTTCTCCGCAATAGACATGGCGCCCGTCGAGCACCGCGTCGGCGGCCGGCAGGTGCAGCCCGCAATGCGCGCACTCGACCATGGCCGTCGGCGTCGATGAGGGCTTCGATCGGTCCTCGCGCGGCTCGCCAGGCGGCGCCGGACCGCGCAAGCGCTTGGCCACCATCCACAGGCCGATGCCGATCACCAGCAGCAGGAGCAGGTATTTCATCGTGCCGCCCTTCAGGTCGAGCTGCGGCCGAGCACGACCTCGAAGACGAAGCGCGAGCCGACGTAGGCCAGCAGCAGCAGCACCGTGCCGGCGTAGAGCCAGCGCGTCGCGCGGCGGCCGCGCCAGCCGCGCAGCAGGCGGCCGCCGATCAGCGCCGCGAAGACGGCCCAGCCGAGCAGCGAGAACACCGTCTTGTGATCCCAGCGCCAGCGCGCCGCGGTGACGAAGCCGAGCACCAGCGCGAAGGTCAGCACCACGAAGCCGGCTTCGACGAAACGGAAGGTCAGGCGTTCGAGCCGCAGCAGCGGCAAACCGAGTGGCCCCTGCGCGGGTGTCTTGTGGCGACGCAGCTGCCGCTCGGCGCCGTCGAGCAACCAACCATGCAGCACCGCGGCCCCGAAGAGCCCGTACGACGCGACGCCGAGCACCCAATGCAGCGGCGCCCACGGCGATGCCACCGCCCGCACATCCCCTGGAAAGGCCCAGGCGAGCACGACGACGATCGCCCCGCCGACCGCCAGTGCGCGCCGCACCGACGGCAAGGGCACGAAGCGGCTCTCGACGATGTGCACCGCGACCACCAGCCACAGCGTCAGGGACAGCACCGGCCCGAAGCCGAGGCGCGCGCCGGTGTCGCTGCGACCCCAGCCGCCGATGTCCAGCGCCAGCAGTGCGGCGTGCAGCAGCCAGCCGACGATCAGCGCAGGCGCCTGCAGGCGCAGCGCCGACGCCGGTGCGGCATCGGCCGCATCGGGCGAAGCGGCGCGCGCCGGCCAGGCGGCCACCGCATAGGCCAGCACCGACGCCAGTGCCAGGGCCAGCGGCGCCGGCCCGAGCGTGGTTCCGGCAGCGCTCGAAGCCACCAGCGCGCCCGAGGATGAGCCCGACGAGAGGGCCGACGATAGAATCATCGAGGACAGTGTACTTTCGCGGCCTGCAGGGCTCGACGGCGTCGACAGCAGCAGCCTGCCCACCCAAGCCGATGGCCTCCACCCTTTCAGACCGCCTGTCGCGCCTCGTCAAGACGATGCGCGGCCAAGCCCGCATCACCGAGAGCAACGTGCAGGACATGCTGCGCGAGGTGCGCGTCGCGCTGCTCGAAGCCGACGTCGCGCTGCCGGTGGTGCGCGAGTTCATCGCCCGCGTCAAGGACAAGGCGCTCGGCCAGGACGTGGTCGGCTCGCTCAATCCGGGCCAGGCGCTCGTGGGCGTCGTGCACAAGGAGCTGGCGCGCACGATGGGCGAAGGCGTGGCCGACCTGAACCTCGCCGTGCAGCCGCCGGCCATCGTGTTGATGGCCGGCCTGCAGGGCGCCGGCAAGACGACGACGACCGCCAAGCTCGCCAAGCACCTGATCGAGCGCCGCAAGAAGAAGGTGCTGACCGTCTCGGCCGACGTCTACCGGCCCGCCGCGATCGAGCAGCTGAAGACGGTGACGCGCCAGGCCGGCGCCGAGTGGTTCCCGTCGAGCGGCGAGCAGAAGCCGCGCGACATCGCGCTGGCCGCGCTGGACCACGCGAAGCGCCACTACTTCGACGTGCTGCTGGTCGACACCGCCGGCCGGCTGGCGATCGACGAAGCGCTGATGGCCGAGATCCGCGAGCTGCACGCGCTGCTGAACCCGGTCGAGACGCTTTTCGTCGTCGACGCGATGCAGGGCCAGGACGCGGTCAACACCGCGAAGGCCTTCAAGGAAGCGCTGCCGCTGACCGGCATCGTGCTGACCAAGCTCGACGGCGATTCGCGCGGCGGCGCGGCATTGTCGGTGCGGCAGATCACCGGCGCCCCGATCAAGTTCGCCGGCGTTTCCGAGAAGATCGACGGGCTCGAAGTCTTCGACGCCGAACGCCATGCCGGGCGTGTGCTGGGCATGGGCGACATCGTCGCGCTGGTCGAGGAAGTGCAGAAGAGCGTCGACCTGGACGCCGCGCAGAAGCTTGCCGACAAGGTCAAGTCCGGCGACGGCTTCGACCTCAACGACTTCCTGATGCAGATCTCGCAGATGAAGAAGATGGGCGGGCTGTCGGGGCTGATGGACAAGCTGCCCAGCGCGCTCACGGCCAAGGCCGGCAATGTCGACATGGATCGCGCCGAGAAGGACGTGCGGCGCATGGAAGGCATCATCCACTCGATGACCGCGCTCGAGCGCCGCAAACCCGAACTGATCAAGGCCAGCCGCAAGCGCCGCATCGCCGCCGGCGCCGGCGTGCATGTGCAGGAAGTCAACCGCCTGCTCAACCAGTTCGAGCAGATGCAGGGCATGATGAAGAAGATGAAGGGCGGCGGCCTGATGAAGATGATGAAGCGCATGGGCGGCATGAAGGGCCTGATGCGCTGAAGCGTCCGGAAGGGCGGCCCCGATCGGGCCGTGCCGTAGCAGTCGGACACACTTGTCGCAGCGAAATGACGCGCTGCGTGACTTTCAGGGCTTCAGTCCGACGGCCGGACTGCCGAACATTCCGGCCATGCTGCCCGTCGATCCCACCGCCGTACTCGCGATCGCCGCCATCCTCGTGCTGGTGCTGTCCTTTGTTGCCGGCCGTCGCCGACGCCCGGTCGCCCGGCCGAGTTCCCGACGGGAAGCGCAGGACGCCGCTGCCGAGTTCACCCCCCAGGCTGCACGCGTGCTGACCGTCGCCGAACGCCAGGCCCATACGCTGCTGCGCCAGGCGATGCCGGGTTACCTGGTGCTGGCGCAGGTGCCGTTGTCGCGCTTCCTCGGCGTGCCGGCGAAGCAGTCGGAGTGGCTGCAAGCCATCGCCGGCCTGAGCGCCGACCTGCTGCTGTGCGACAGCGGCTCGCGCGTGCTGGCCGTGATCGACGTTCGCCCCGCGCGGCTGAGCGAGAACAGCAAGCGCCGCCACGAGCGCATGACCACGCTGCTGCGCAAGGCCGGCATCAAGGTGCTGTCGTGGCAGGCCGAGGCCTTGCCGGACGTTGCGCTGGCCCGCCACCAGCTGCTGCCGATGCTCGCCGCGCCGTCGGCGGCACGCGAGCAGGCGTCGAGCAATTCGCGCCCGATGCCGCTGATCCCGGTCGCCGAGATCCTCGCCGAAGGCGACAAGGACCACGACGACACGTCGATGGAGCCGGTGCCGTCCGCGCTGTTCGACGACTTCGAGCCGGTGCCCGTGCAGGCACGCTGATCAACCCAGCAAGGCCTGCGCGAATTCACGCGCGTCGAAGGTCTCGAGGTCTTCCAGCCTTTCGCCGACGCCGATGAAGTAGACCGGCACCGGCCGCTCGCGCGCGATCGCAGCCAGCACGCCGCCCTTCGCCGTGCCATCGAGCTTGGTGACGATCAGGCCGGTCAGCTTCAACGCATCGTCGAAGGCCTTCACCTGCGTCAGCGCGTTCTGGCCGGTGTTGCCGTCGACCACCAGCAGCACCTCGTGCGGTGCACTCGCATCGGCCTTGGCGATCACGCGGCGGATCTTCTTCAGCTCTTCCATCAGGTGCAGCTGCGTCGGCAAGCGACCGGCGGTGTCGGCGATCACGACGTCGCGGTTGCGCGCCTTGCCGGCGGCCACCGCATCGAAACTCACCGCGGCCGGGTCGGCGCCTTCCTGGCTGATGATCTCCACCTTGTTGCGATCGGCCCAGACCGCCAGCTGCTCGCGCGCTGCAGCACGGAAGGTATCGGCCGCGGCCAGCAGCACGCTCTGGTCGGCATCGGCCAGATGGCGCGTCAGCTTGCCGATGCTCGTCGTCTTGCCGGCACCGTTGACGCCGACGACCATCATCACCGTCGGAGTGAATTCGCCGACGACGAGCGGCTTCTCGAGCGGCTTCAGCAGGTCGGCGATCGCGTCGGCGAGCAGCGCCTTGACCTGCTGGGGATCGGTCGCGCGGGTCTCCTTGACGCGGCGCTTCAGGTCCTCGAGCAGGTGCTCGGTGGCCTTGACGCCGGCATCGGCCATCAGCAGCGCAGCCTCGAGCTCCTCGTACAGCGCGTCGTCGATCTTGGTGCCGACGAAGACCTGCGAGATGCTGGCACCGGTCTTCTGCAGTCCGCCGCGCAGGCGGTCGACCCAGCGCTCGCGCGACGGCGGTGACGGCGAGAACATCGCGAGGCCGCCGCGCATGTCGACCGGTTCGCCTGTCGCGGCGGGTGCCGGTGCGATCGTGTTCGGCATCGGCACCGCCGGCGCGCGCGGCACGGGCGGAACCGGCGCGGCGGGCTGCACGACGGGTGCGGCCGCGGCGGGTGCAGGCGGCGCGGGTGAAGGCGATGTCGGGACCGCAGGCGCGGGCTTGAGCGCGGCCGGCGCGGTTGCGGGTGAAGCTGCGGGCGCGGGTGCGGGCGCTGTGGCCGGTGCATCCCCCATCGTGAAGATCGGAGCAGGCGGCGGCGCCTTCTTCTTGAAAAAGCTGAACATGAAGGTCCGTGTGGCGGGCCCGCTTGGCGAACCCTCGAAACGTGCCGCTATAATCGCGGGCTCTTGGCGCTTTAGCTCAGTCGGTTAGAGCGACGGAATCATAATCCGCAGGTCCGGGGTTCGAGTCCCTGAAGCGCCACCAGATCCCGGCCCGAGCATCTTGCTCGGGCCGTTTTTCTTTCCACAGCCCCTGGGTCTACACCATGCTTCGCTGTGTGCTCACCGCGCTCGCCGCGGCCACCGTCGCCGTGCCGGCGGCCGCTCAACTGGCGCGCCAGTTCCCGGCCAACGCGCTGCGCGGCAGCTTCCAGGTCGTGCAGCCGCCGGACGTGCAGCTCAACGGCAAGCCGGCGCGCCTGGCACCCGGCGCGCGCATCCGCGGTGCCAACGGCATGCTGCAGATGTCCGGCGCGATGGTCGGCCACAAGCTGCTGGTGCACTACACCATCGACGACAGCGGCAACCTGCACGACGTGTGGGTGCTGACGCCGGCCGAGGCCGCGCGCAAGCCCTGGCCCACCACCCCCGCCGAAGCGCAGCACTGGTCCTTCGACTGGGGCGCGCAGCACTGGACCAAGCCGTGAGCAACACAAGGAGGCGGTCATGACGACGCCCGCGAAGAAGGTCTTCATCCGCAGCTTCGGCTGCCAGATGAACGAGTACGACGCCGACAAGATGGCCGACGTGATGCGCGCGGCCGAAGGCTACGAGCCCACGAACGATCCCGAAGAGGCCGACCTCATCCTCTTCAACACCTGCTCGGTGCGCGAGAAGGCGCAGGAGAAGGTGTTCTCCGACCTCGGCCGCGTCAAGCACCTGAAGAGCAAGGGAGTGCTGATCGGCGTCGGCGGCTGCGTCGCCAGCCAGGAAGGCGCGGCGATCATCGAGCGCGCGCCCTACGTCGACGTCGTCTTCGGCCCGCAGACCCTGCACCGCCTGCCGGCGCTGATCGCGCAGCGCGCACGGCAAGGCCGGCCGCAGGTCGACATCAGCTTCCCCGAGATCGAGAAGTTCGACCACCTGCCGCCGGCCAAGGTCGACGGCGCGACCGCCTTCGTCTCCATCATGGAAGGCTGCTCCAAGTACTGCTCGTACTGCGTCGTGCCCTATACGCGCGGCGAGGAAGTCAGCCGCCCGTTCGAGGACGTGCTGGCCGAGATCGCCGGACTGGCCGCGCAAGGCGTCAAGGAAGTGACGCTGCTGGGCCAGAACGTCAACGCCTACCGCGGCACGATGGGCCGCCCGGCGAAAGGCGACGGCGAGATCGCCGACTTCGCGCTGCTGCTCGACTACATCCACGAGGTCCCGGGCATCGAGCGCATCCGCTACACCACCAGCCATCCGAACGAGTTCACGCCGCGGCTGGTCGAGGCCTACGGGCGGCTGCCGAAGCTGGTGAACCACCTGCACCTCCCGGTGCAGCACGGCTCGGACCGCATCCTGATGGCGATGAAGCGCGGCTACACCACGCTGCAGTACAAGAGCACGATCCGCAAGCTGCGCGCGATCCGCCCCGACATCAGCCTGTCCACCGACTTCATCGTCGGTTTCCCCGGCGAGACCGCCGAGGACCACGCGAAGTCGCTGCAGCTGATCCGCGACGTCGGCTACGACGCGAGCTTCAGCTTCGTCTTCAGCCCGCGCCCCGGCACGCCGGCGGCCAACCTGCACGACGACACGCCGCAGGCGCTGAAGCTCGAACGGCTGCAGGAACTGCAGGCGTTGATTGAAGAGAACGTGCAGCGCATCAGCGCCAGCCGCGTCGGCACGGTGCAGCGCATCCTCGTCGAAGGCCCGAGCCGCAAGAATGCGCTGGAGCTGATGGGGCGCACCGAGTGCAACCGCATCGTCAACTTCGACGGCGGCCCGCTGCGTGACCGGCTGGTGGGCCAGCTGATCGACGTGCGCATCACGCAGGCGCTGCCGCACTCGCTGCGCGCCGAGGTGCTGACGAAGGACGACGTGCTGGCGGCCTGAAGCAGCCGCGGCGGCCTCAGCGCCGGCGGAAGCCCGCCCACCACAGCGCCGCGGCGCAGGCGAGCACCATCGCCCCATACGTGCCCATGCGGCCGTCGCGGCCGGTGATCACCAGGCCGGCCAGCAGCGCGAAGGTCGAGGCCCCGGCGGCCCAGCCCGCAAGTCGCTGCCAGCGCACACCGGCGAGCTCGCGCCGCCACAGCAGCTTGGCCAGCCCGCCGGCGATCAGCCCCAGCCCGATTCCGGGCGCGACGAGGTTGAGCAGGTGCCAGACAGCATCGAGAAGGTCCATCGCGCCGGGGGGGGAAATCTGCCGGCGCGGGACTTGAGATGCGTCAAGCGCACGTCGTCCCCGCACCGCGGTAGCAAATGCATCAAATTCTATAATCGCCGAACTATGAGCCCCCAGCTCACTTCGTTCGCGGCCCCGGGGATCCGAAGGACCCCTTGCGGGAGCCATGGGCGCTCAGCGCTTTTCGGGCGGCCGGGCAGGCACTGATGAGTGTGTTCACCCTCGGCCTGAACCACATGACCGCGCCGGTGGACCTGCGCGGCCGGTTCGCGTTCGCGCCGGAACAACTCTCCCCCGCGCTTCGCGGCTTTCAGGAGCGCCTGCGCCGGGCGCTGCCGGAAGCCGCGCTGCTGTCGACCTGCAACCGCACCGAGCTCTACGTCGCCGCCGCGCCCGCGACCGTGCGCGAGCTGGTGACGCCGGCGGTCGACTGGCTCGCGGCGCAGGGCGGCGTGCAGGCCGACCAGCTGCGCTCGCACACCTACGTGCTCGAACAGCGCGAAGCTGCGCGCCATGCCTTCCGCGTCGCGTCGGGCCTCGATTCGATGGTGCTCGGCGAGCCGCAGATCCTCGGCCAGATGAAGCAGGCCGTGCGCGAGGCCGATGCCGCCGGCACGCTCGGCACCACGCTGCACCAGCTGTTCCAGCGCTCGTTCTCGGTCGCCAAGGACGTGCGCAGCTCGACCGAGATCGGCGCGCATTCGATCAGCATGGCCGCCGCCGCGGTACGGCTGGCCTCGCAGCTGTTCGAGGACCTCGCCGACATCAACGTGCTGTTCGTCGGCGCCGGCGAGATGATCGAACTGGTCGCCACGCACTTCGCCGCACGCGCGCCGAAGGCGATGGCCATCGCCAACCGCACGCTCGAGCGCGGCGAGAAGCTCGCCGGCCGCTTCGGCGCGCAGGCGATCCGCCTGGCCGACCTGCCGCAGCGCCTGCACGAGTTCGACGCCATCGTCTCCTGCACCGCCAGCACGCTGCCGATCATCGGCCTGGGTGCGGTGAAGAGCGCGCTGAAGGCGCGCCGCCACCGGCCGATGTTCATGGTCGACCTCGCGGTGCCGCGCGACATCGAGCAAGAGGTGGCGACGCTGGAAGACGTCTACCTCTACACCGTCGACGACCTGTCGAGCCTGGTGCAGAGCGCCGGCGAGAAGCGCCAGGCCGCCGTCGCCCAGGCCGAGGCGATCATCGATGCCGGCGTGCAGAGCTTCAGCCACTGGCTCGACCAGCGCGCCAGCGTGCCGCTGATCCAGGCGCTGAACGCGCAGGCCGACGAGTGGCGCAACGCCGAGATCCAGCGCGCGCGCAAGCTGCTGGCCAAGGGCAACGACGTCGACAGCGTGCTCGAAGCCCTGTCCCGCGGCCTGACGCAGAAGATGCTGCACGGCACGCTGGCCGAGCTGCACGCCAGCGAAGGCGCCCAGCGCGCGCAGATGGCCGACACGGTCGCGCGCCTGTTCCTGCGCCAGTCGCCGCGCAACCCGGCGGACGACGACCGCCGTTAGCCTCGCTGCCTGCGTACGGCCGACGGGGCCCGCTTCCCGACGGCCGGCCGCGGGCCATGCCGCCCATGAAAGACGCCCTGCGCCACCAACTGCAACGCCTCCAGATGCGGCTCGCCGAGCTGGACGCCCACCTGGCTGATCCGCAGCTCACCGCCGACATCCAGCGTTATCGACAGGTGGCGCGCGAACAGGCCGAAGCGGCGGCGATCGTCGAACGCTTCCAGGCCTACGAGCAGCGCGAGGCCGACCTGCGCGCGGCGCGCGAGCTGCTGGCCGATCCCGAGATGGCCGAGATGGCGCGCGAGGAGATCGACGCCGCCGAGGCCGATCTGCAGCGCCTGCTGGCCGAGCTGCAGACCGCGCTGCTGCCGCGCGACCCCGACGACGGCCGCAACGCCTTCGTCGAGATCCGCGCCGGCACCGGCGGCGAAGAATCGGCGCTGTTCGCCGCCGACCTCGCGCGCATGTACCTGCGCTTCTGCGAGCGCCGCGGCTGGCGTATCGAGGTGATGAGCGAAAGTGCATCGGACCTCGGCGGCTACAAGGAGCTGGTGCTGCGCGTCGAGGGTGATGCCGTGTACGGCCAGCTGAAGTTCGAGTCCGGCGGCCACCGCGTGCAGCGCGTGCCGGAAACCGAATCGCAGGGCCGCATCCACACCAGCGCCTGCACGGTCGCGGTGATGCCCGAGCCCGACGAGCAGGCCGAGGTGACCATCAACCCGTCCGAACTGCGCATCGACACCTTCCGCGCGTCCGGCGCCGGCGGCCAGCACGTCAACAAGACCGACTCGGCGATCCGCATCACGCACCTGCCGACCGGCATCGTCGCCGAGTGCCAGGACGACCGCTCGCAGCACCGCAACAAGGCCAAGGCGATGGCCGTGCTGCTGGCGCGGCTGCGCGACAAGGAACGCGGCGAACGCGAAGCCAAGGAAGCCGCGACACGCAAGAGCCTGGTCGGCACCGGCGACCGCTCGGACCGCATCCGCACCTACAACTTCCCGCAGGGCCGGCTCACCGACCACCGCATCAACCTGACCCTGTACAAGCTCGGCTCGATCATGGACGGCGAGCTCGACGACGTCGTCGATGCGCTGAAGGCCGCGCAGGCCCAGGCACAGCTGGCGGCGCTGGAAGGCGCAGCCTGAGCGTCATGTCGACCACGGTGCGCGAGGCGCTGGCCGCGGCGCGTGCACAGGGCGTCGATCGCCTCGACGCCCAGCTGCTGCTGGCCTTCCACCTGCACCGGCCACGCGCGTGGTTGATCGCGCACGACGATCAGCCGGTCGCAGCGGCGTCGATCTCGCCCTACGCGGCCGACATCGCCCGCCGCGCCGACGGCGTGCCGCTGGCCTACCTGCTCGGCGAGCGCGAGTTCCACGGCCTGCGGCTGCAGGTCACCCGCGACGTGCTGGACCCGCGGCCGGACACCGAGACGCTGGTCGACTGGGCGCTCGAACGGCTTGCGGCGCCGTCGATGCCGCCGACGGCGGAGGTCGTGGACCTCGGCACCGGCAGCGGCGCGATCGCGCTGGCGATCGCTCACCGTCATCCCACCGCGCGCGTGACGGCCACCGACCTGAGCCCGAAGGCCCTGGCCGTGGCACAAGACAACGCACAGCGCCTCGGCCTCGCTGTGCAATGGGCCGAAGGCGCGTGGTGGTCGGCGCTGCCGGGGCGGCGGTTTCACCTCGCCGTCTCGAACCCGCCCTACATCCGCGGCGACGATCCGCACCTGGCCGCGCTGAGGCACGAACCCCTGCTCGCGCTGACCCCTGGCGGCGATGGCCTCGATGCGCTGCGCGCGATCGTCGGCGGCGCGCCGGAGGCCCTGCGGCCGGGCGGCTGGCTGCTGCTCGAGCACGGCTGGGACCAGGCGGATGCGGTCCAGGCGTTGCTGCGCGGCCACGGCTTCGACGACGTGCAGACACGTGCCGATCTGGCCGGCCGGCCCCGCTGCACCGGCGGCCGTCGCGCCGCGGTCTGAAGCATCCTCGCTTCCCACGAAATAACGCGCGAACGCCCGCTTTCAATTGCGCACGGCGGCGGTCGGGCGGCGTAGTATGGACAGCACAGCCAACTTCGAGGAGAGGATCATGCGTTCGACCCTTGTCCTGGCTTTCGCCTTGTTCGGCGCGTCCGCGCAAGCGGCCGGCGACGGGCTGACCGCGTCGCCCGACGCGTTCGGCAGCAGCCGATGGGGCGCCCGCATCGAAGTCGACACCACGCCGCTCTACGGCCACTGGGCCGGCCAGCCGCTCGGCCAACCGCTCGGCCAATCGAGCGTGGTGCAGATGACCCGCCTGCTCGGCGACTACCACCTCGACACCCTGAAGTTCGGCCAGACCAGCGGTCTGCGGCTGACCGGCGGCCTGCTGCTGAACCAGCGCAGCGGCCTGATCGGCAACGAACCGCGCACGGCGCAGCCCTACCTCGGCATCGGCTACGCGGGCGCCGGACTGCGTGGCGACTGGGGCTTCAGCGCCGACGTCGGCTTCGCGGCGCAGAACCCGGGCGCCGTCGGCCAGCTCGGCCGGGCGATCAACGGCGGCCTGGACTTCGGCGACGCCTGGAAGCAACTGCGCGTGCAGCCGGTGATCCGCTTCGGCGTCAGCTACAGCTTCTAAGCCTCGCCGCGGCATGCGGCCTTGACGCCGTCGCCGGCCGCGGCATGCGCTTTGCCGTATAAAGCCGGATCGATTTCCATCTGCCGGACCCCATTCCGATCATTGCCATGAGCGACGTTCAACAACGCATCGACGACATCGTCAAGGGCTCGCGCGTCGTGCTCTTCATGAAGGGCACCAGCCAGTTCCCGATGTGCGGCTTCTCCGGCCGCGCGATCCAGGTGCTCAAGGCCTGCGGCGTCAACGAGCTGACCACCGTCAACGTGCTCGAGGACGAGGCCATCCGCCAGGGCATCAAGGAGTACGCCAACTGGCCGACGATCCCGCAGCTGTACATCGACGGCGAGTTCGTCGGCGGCTCCGACATCATGATGGAGATGTACCAGTCGGGCGAGTTGCAGCAGATGCTGGCGCCGGCGTGAGCATCGCCCCGGTGCCGAGACTCGTCGTCGGCATCACGGGCGCCACCGGCGCGGCCTACGGCGTGCGGCTGCTGCGGCGCGCCCGCGAACTGGGCCACGAGACCCACCTCGTCGTCACGCCTGCCGGCGTGCTCAACCTGCACCATGAGATGGGCCTGGATCGCGCCGCGGTCGAGGCCCTCGCCGACCGTTCGTATGCGGTCTCCGACGTCGGTGCCTGCATCGCCAGCGGCAGCTTCGCGACCGCCGCGATGGCCGTCGCACCGTGCTCGATGCGCACGCTCGCAGCGATCGCGCACGGCCTGTCGGACAACCTGCTGACGCGGGCCGCGGACGTCACGCTGAAGGAACGCCGGCCGCTGCTGCTGATGGTGCGCGAGACGCCGCTGAACCTCGCGCACCTGCGCAACATGACCGCCGTCACCGAGATGGGCGGCATCGTCTTCCCGCCGCTGCCGGCCTTCTACCACCGGCCCGCGTCGATCGAGGAACTGGTCAACGACACCGTCGAGCATGCGCTCGCGCTGCTCGGTGCGCAGCACGCGACGCCGAAGGCCTGGGCCGGCCTGCGCTGAACCCGGCGCCGCTCAGGCCGGCGGCGGCGGCTCCCACAGCTTGCGCGTCGCGAACACCGCGTTCGGATACTCCGGCCGCCCGCGACTGCCGTTGTAGCGACCCAATGTGAGGAACAGGTCGCCGCGCTCGATGTCGAGGTAGTGACGCAGGATCACGCAACCGAAGCGCAGGTTGGTCTGCATGTGGAACAGGCGCGCCGGGTCGCCGTCGCCGATCAGCTTGGTCCAGAACGGCATCACCTGCATGTAGCCCCGGGCGCCCGCCGAGCTGATCGCGTACTTGCGGAAGCCGCTCTCGACCTGGATCAGCCCGAGCACCAGCGCCGGCTCCAGGCCCGCGCGCTTGCTCTCGTACCACAGCGTCTCGAGGAACTCGATGCGCGTGCGCGCCTCGCTCTTGCGGCGCTTCAGCCGCTCGCTCATCGCCCCCAGCCAGCGCAGGTAGGCGAGGCGATCCTCGATCTCGGTGAAGCTCGGCTTCGGCGGTGCCGCGCTGGCGATGGCCGCCGACAGCGCGGTGCGCACCGAGTCGATCAGCGGCTCTTCGGCCTGCGCACCGGCCTGCACCGGCGCAGCCGGCCACCACGCGCCGGCGGCGATCGCCGCGAGCCCCGCGCGACGGCTGACCCCGGTCACTCGGCGGCCTCCGTGCTGCAAACGCCGGCGTTCCCCTTCGGGCGGCCGCGCGGGCTCACGCCGAGAGGCGCTCCTTGACGAGCGCCGCCGCCTCGGCCAGCGCCACCGTCGACGCCTGGTCGTCGCGTCGTCCCTGCACCTCGACCGTGCCGGCCTTCAGGCCGCGGTCGGAGATCACGACGCGCAGCGGCACGCCGATCAGCTCCCAGTCCGCGAACATCGCGCCGGGGCGCTCGCCGCGGTCGTCGAGCATCACGTCGATGCCCTGGCGCTCGAGCGCATCGTGCAGCTGCGTCGCGGCCGCGCGCACGTCGTCGTTGCGGTCGTAGCCGATCGGGCAGATCACCACCGCGAACGGGGCGATGGCCGCCGGCCAGACGATGCCGCGCGCATCGTGGTTCTGCTCGATCGCCGCGCCGAGGATGCGCGTGACGCCGATGCCGTAGCAGCCCATCTCCATCAGCTGCGGCTTGCCGTTCTCGTCGAGGTAGGTCGCGTTCATCGACTTCGAATACTTCGTGCCGAGGTAGAACACGTGGCCGACTTCGATGCCGCGCTGGATCGCGAGCACGCCCTTGCCATCCGGCGACGGATCGCCGGCGACGACGTTGCGGATGTCCGCGACCAGGTCGGGCTCGGGCAGGTCGCGGCCCCAGTTGACGCCGGTAAGGTGGAAGTCGGCGTCGTTCGCACCGCAGACGAAGTCGCTCATCTTCGCGACGATGCGGTCGGCGATCACCTTCACCGGCTTCTTCGTTCCGATGGGGCCGAGGTAGCCCGGCTTGCAGCCGAAGTGGTCCTCGATCTCGGCGACGGTCGCGAAGCGCCAGCCGGCCTTCAGCCCCTCGACCTTGCCGGTCTTGATTTCGTTGAGCTCGTGGTCGCCGCGCACGAGCAGCAGCCACACCGTCGACTTCACGATGTCGCCGGCGTCGTTCTTCTCGTCGGTGGCGAGCACCAGGGACTTCACCGTGCGCTGCAGCGGCAGGCCCAGCAGCACCGCGACATCCGCGCAGGTGCTCTTGCCGGGCGTCGGCGTCTTCGCCATCGCTTCGGTCGCCGAGGCCCGCTCACCGGGCGCGATGCCTTCGGCGAGCTCGACGTTCGCCGCGTAGTCGCTGGTCGGGCAGTAGACGATCGCGTCCTCGCCGGTGTCGGCGATGACCTGGAACTCGTGCGACAGGTCGCCGCCGATCGCGCCGGTGTCCGCGGCCACCGCGCGGTACTGCAGGCCGAATCGATCGAAGATGCGCTTGTACGCCGCGAACATTAGGTCGTAGCTCTTCGCCGCGCCCTCGCGGTCACGGTCGAACGAGTACGCATCCTTCATCGTGAACTCGCGCCCGCGCATCACACCAAAACGCGGACGGCGCTCGTCGCGGAACTTGGTCTGGATGTGGAAGAAGTTCCGCGGCAGCTGGCGGTAGCTGCGCAGCTCCTGCCGAGCGATGTCGGTGATGACCTCTTCGGAGGTCGGCTGCACGACGAAGTCACGCTCATGCCGGTCCTTCACGCGCAGCAGCTCGGGGCCATAGGCCTGGAAGCGGCCCGACTCCTGCCACAGCTCGGCAGGCTGCACCACCGGCATCAGCAGCTCGACGGCGCCGGCGCGCACCATCTCCTCGCGGATGATGGCCTCGACCTTGCGGATCACGCGCAAGCCCATCGGCATGTAGTTGTAGATGCCCGCCGACAAGCGCTTGATCATGCCCGCGCGCATCATCAGCTGATGGCTGATCACCTCGGCATCGGCGGGCGCTTCCTTCAGGGTGGCGATGAAGAACTGGGAGGCTTTCATGGGCGACGGGGTGAAGTCTCTGCGTGCGGCGTGAAGCGGCGTGGAACTGAGGACTGGCCTGAAGCGGCCTGCACCGAAGGCCCGATGCCGGGGAAGCCATGCGGGTAAGCGAGGGACGCTGCCCGCACTGGGCCGGTGCAATAATTATTTCAATTCTGAGTATTGGGGTTGATTATGCTCGACCGTGAAGGCTTCAGGCCCAACGTCGGCATCATCCTGCTGAACTCGCGCAACCAGGTCTTCTGGGGCAAACGGCTACGCACGCATTCGTGGCAGTTCCCCCAGGGCGGCATCAAGTACGGCGAGTCTCCCGAGCAGGCCATGTTCCGCGAGCTGCACGAGGAAGTGGGCTTGCGCCCCGAACACGTGCGCATCCTGGCGCGCACCCGCGACTGGCTGCGTTATGAAGTGCCCGAGCACTTCATCCGCAAGGACGCGCGTGGGCACTACAAGGGCCAGAAGCAGATCTGGTTCCTGCTGCGTCTGGTCGGCCGCGACTCCGACCTCGACCTGCGCGCGACGGACCATCCGGAATTCGATGCCTGGCGCTGGAACGAGTACTGGGTGCCGCTGGACCTGGTGATCGAGTTCAAGCGCGACGTCTACCAGATGGCACTGAGCGAGCTCGCGCGCTACCTGCCGCGCGTGAACCATCACAACCGCTACCTGCGCACCGGCATGCGGCCGCGCCACCACGACGAGCTCAGCACCTCGCCGGCGCCGCTGCAGGACCACGAAGCGGAGGGGGTGGCAGCCGAACCGATCGATCCGGCAGCGCCGCAGCCGTCGATCGACGGCAAGCTGGCCTGATCAGGCCGCGCCGTTCTGCCCGGCCCAGGGCAGCATCATCGTCAGCCACACGAGCTTGTCGAACTCGGGCTCGAAGCCGTCGATGATCGCCTGCGGATCGGGGCACAGCGCGTGGTCGGTGATCAGGCCGAACTGCACGCCGCCGCCGTAGCTGAGGATGCTGACGCCGACACCGATGTTGCCGGACGAGGGCACCCAGAACATCGTCTGGCGCAAGGTCGAGCCCAGGAACTGCAGCGGCTTGGCCGGCCCCGGCACGTTGGTCATCACCGCGGTGGCCTTCTTCGCGAACATGTTCAGCACGGCGTCCTGCACCGGCTTGACGAACAGGCCGGTGATCGACAGCACGGCGAACGCGAGCAGCGGCTGATAACTGCCCTTGAGATCGGCCATGCGCGCGCGCACGGCGAACACGCGCTCGACCGGATTCGGGATGCCGATCGGCAGCACCAGCGGCGCCAGGCCGAAGCGGTTGCCGAGCTGCCAGGCCTTCTCCAGCGGCCGCAGGTTCACCGGCACCATCGCGCGGATCTCCTTGCCGTCGGGGTCGTCGCCCCGCTCGCGCAGATAACTGCCGATCGCACCGGCCACGCAGGACAGCAGCACGTCGTTGATCGAGCAGCCCAGCGCCTTGCCGATGGCCTTGACCTGGTCCAGCGGCAGCGGCTCGCCCCAGGCGACGACCTTCTTGCCGTCGGGCTGGCCCTTCAGCGCGGTCGGCGAATCGTCGGTCATCATCGCGATCGACGCGACGTCGTTGACCACCTGCAGCCCTGACCGCGCCATGTCGATCGAGCCCAGCAGCGGCTGCTGCGGGTTGGCCAGCATGTCGATCGACTTCTGCATGCCGCCGCTGTACATGCCGATGGCCTTGATCGTCATGTCCGACAGCGGCTTCAGCACCGCGTCGGACAGCCAGTCGGCCTCGGCGTCGTCGACCGGCTCGCGCTTCTTGCGCTGCGGCGGGTCGTTGCCGCCGTCGGTGATCGACAGCATCACCGAGATCAGCGCGATGCCGTCGGCGATGCAGTGGTGGATGCGGGCGATCAGGGCGCTGCCGCCTTCGTAGTCCTCGATCAGGTGCATCTGCCACAGCGGGCGCGACGGATCGAGCGCCGTCATCGCCAGCTCGCCGCAGCGCTGCTGCAGAGCGGCGCGTTCGCTCTGGCCCGGCGCGCGGTGCAGCTTCTCCACCAGCACGTGCTCGGTGATGTCGAAGTCCTCGTGCTCGACCCAGCTCGCGCCCATCGCATCGGCCACCGCGCGCTGGTGGAAGCGGCCGTACTTCAGCAGCTTGTCGGCGACCCGCTCCCGCAGCGCCTCGAGCCCGATCTTGGGCGTCAGCATCCAGACACCGACGATCATCATCAGGTTGACGTCGTTGTCCATGCGCAGCCACGCGGTGTCCACCCGCGACATGCGGCTGCTGGCGACGTCATTCATGCGCTTCTCCTCGGTACGCTTCTCTAGGGCCCGGACCACGATGCTGGGTAACATCGCCGCCGTCAAGACCGATTTTCACGCAAGGAGCAGCGCGCATGGCCGACCTGAAGTCCCAATTCGAACAAGCCGTCGCCGACAGCAAGAACCTGCCGGAGAAGCCCGACAACATGACCCTGCTGAAGATCTACTCGCTCTACAAGCAGGCCAGCGCCGGCGACGTCGAGGGCAAGCGCCCCGGCTTCACCGACATGGTCGGCCGCGCCAAGTGGGATGCCTGGAACGAGCTGAAGGGCAAGTCGGCCGACGAGGCGATGCAGGAATACGTCGACCTGATCGAATCCCTGAAGTAGTCCAGTCCGATCCGGGTTTCCCGGTCGGACTGATCCCCTCGGGGGACCAGCCCGAAGGGCTGTAGGGGGCTCAGACTTTCGGTTTCTTCTTCGCCGGGGCCTTCTTGGCTCCGGCGCTCAGCACCGCATCGAGCTGCTTCTCGATCTCGGCCTCGATCGTCTTCGAGAACGCGCCGAGCAGGAAGCCGAGCTTGGCCTGCAGGTCGAAGTGGTCGGCGGCGACGATCAGCTGCCCCTTCACGCCCGAGCGCGTGAACTCCACGGTGTCGCTGTACTCGCCCTCGACCACCGTGCACTCCATGTCGAACTTCTCTTCGACCTTCTCCGCCCAATCCCACGCGACCTTGCGCGCCTTCTCCAGTCCGAGCTGGTGATCACGGTGGATGCGGATATCGGGCATGAGGTCCTCTGCTAGCGGCTGATCGCCGCGAGTGTGTCGCGCCGCTGGTCGTGCGGCAAGGCGGCCAGGCGCTTGGCCTCGGCATGCAGCCGGGCGAAGTCGCGGCCTTCGCGCTCGAAGAGCTTCTCGAAGGCGGGCACCAGCTCGTCGTAGGCGGCCTGCACGCCCAGCGACGCGTTGTTGGCGCGCTGCGCCCAGGCGTCGTAACCGGCATAGCCGCCCCAGGCTTCGGTCTTCAGGCGCGCGAGCTCGGCGCGCATGCCGGCGAAGATCTCGGCCTTGCGCTGGCGCTTGAGCTCATCGCTGACGTCGCTCTTGTACAGGGCCTCCAGCGACGCCCGCGTGCGCGCGCTCAGCAGGCGGAAGTCGGCGCGGCGCCGTTCGAAGGCCGCGTCGTCGACGTCGCTCAAGGCCCGGTGTTGCCGCCAGCGCTCGCCGCCCAGGCGTTCGACGGCGGTGGCGAAGGACTCGTTGAAAGTCGTGTCGCCGGCCGCATAGGCCACCTGGTGCGCGAGCTCGTGGAAGATCAGGCGCGCCAGCTGCGCTTCGGGCCAGTCGATGAAGGTGTTCAGCAGCGGATCGCCACCGAGCCAGTTGGTCCAGCCGAGCGTCGAGTACGCCGGCACGCCGTAGACGTTGACATCGAACTTCTCGGCTTTCAGGTCCTCGGCGAGCGCGTCCGCGGGCTTGCGGTCGAAGTAGCCGCGGTAGCCCACGCAGCCGACGACCGGGAAGCACCAGCGCTTCAGTTCCAGCGACAGCTCCGGCGTCGCGACCACGTTCCACACCACCGCGTTGCGCTGCAGGTCGGCATAACTGCGGTAGCTGCGGTTGTCGGGCAGCTTCAGTTCCTTGACCGCGAAGTCGCGGATCTCCTGCGACAGCTTCAGCCGCTCGCGCAGCTTGGCGGGCGTCGCGCCGTCGGCCAGCCAGTCGTCGACCGGGCGGGCGCGCCGCATGATGTCGAGGTGGCCGCCGAGCGACTGCGCGTAGTAGCCGATCGTCGAACAGCCGGCCAGCCCGGCGCCGGCCACCGCCACCAGCAGCAGGGCCCAGCCGAGGCGGCGTCGGCTCATGCCCTCACTCCGCCACCACCTCCACCAGGCAGTCGTAGAAGGTCGGTGCGCGGCCGATGTCGGTCAGGCGCTGGCTGGTCAGTTCGTTGACGTTGGTGCCGTCGCGGCCGAGCTTGCGCCACCAGACGCCCAGGCCGTTGACCACGCCGGGCCGCGCGCGCGCGTTGAGCGCCGCCTTGCAGCGGTAGCTGCCGCGGTCGTTGAAGATCCGCACCGGCATGCCGTCGGCGATGCCGCGCGGCGCGGCATCGGCCGGGTGCATCTCGACCAGCGGCTCGCCTTCGACCGCGCGCAGGCTCTTCACGTTGACGAAGCTGGAGTTCAGGAAGTGGCGCGCCGGCGGCGAGATCATCGCCAGCGGGAAGCGCTGCGCGAGCTCGGGCGCCGACCGCACGGCTTCGTAGTTCGGCACGAAGTCGGGCACGCCGAGGCCGGGCGCGTTCACCTGGACCTTGGCCGAAGGCGTCGGGAAACCGCCGTCGGCAAACGGCAGCTCGGGCACCGGCAGCCTGACCCAGCCCTGCTCGCGCAGCGCGGCCATGTCGATGCCGATCAGCGCCTGCGCGGCGAGCTGCTCGTCGCTGTCGTACAGGCTCGGCTCGTCGAGGTCCATGCGCGCGGCGAGCTCGCGGAAGATCTGCGTGTTCGGCTTCGCCTCGCCGAGCGGCGCGACCGCCGGCTGGTTCATCAGCACGTAGGTGTGGCCGTAGGAGCCGTGCAGGTCCAGGTGCTCCAGCTGCGTCGTCGCGGGCAGCACATAGTCGGCATGGTCGGCGGTGTCGGTCATGAAGTGCTCGAGCACCACCGTGAAGAGATCCTCGCGCTGGAAGCCCGCAACCACCTTCGGCGATTCGGGCGCCACCGCGACCGGGTTGCTGTTGTAGACCACCAGCGCCTCGATGCGCGGTCCGAACGCGGGCGAGCTCTCGCGCAGCAGGTCGTCGCCGATCGTGCTCATGTTGATCGTGCGCGGGCGGCGCGCGCCGAGCAGGTCGGGCCGCTCCAGCGCGGCGGCGTTCTTGTGCGCCTTCAGCCAGCCCGACGCCGACAGCAGCATGCCGCCGCCGCGCTTCTTCCAGGCGCCGGTCAGGCAGGGCAGCAGCGCGATCAGGCGCACCGCATTGCCTCCGCCGTGCACGCGCTGCATGCCGTAGTTCAGGCGGATCGCGGCCGGCGCGATGGTCGCGTAGTCGCGTGCAAGGCCGCGCACGGTGTCGGCATCCAGGCCGCAGACCGCCGCCGTGCGCTCCGGTGTCCAGGCCAGCGCCTTGTCGCGCAGTGGCTCGAAGCCGTCGACATGGCGGTTGATGTAGTCCTCGTCGAGCCAGCCGTTGGTGATCAGTTCGTGCATCAGCCCGAGCGCCAGCGCCCCGTCGGTGCCGGGCAGCAGCGCGATGTGCTGGTGGCATTTTTCGGCGGTCTCGGTGCGGCGCGGGTCGATGCAGACCAGCTTCGCGCCGTTGCGCTTGGCCTGCTGCGCGAAGGTCCAGAAGTGCAGGTTCGAGGTGATCGAGTTGCTGCCCCAGATCAGGATCAGCTTCGCGTCGACGAAGTGCTCGAGGTGCATGCCGAGCTTGCCGCCGTAGGTCGCGGCCAGGGCGTCGCCCCCCGCTGACGAACAGATCGTGCGATCGAGCAGCGAGGCGCCGAGGTGATGGAAGAAGCGCGCGGCGATGCTCTCGCCCTGCAGCATGCCCATCGTGCCGGCGTAGCTGTAGGGCAGAACGGCCTGCGGCTCGCGCGCGGCGATGGCCTTCAGGCGCGCGGCGATGTCGTTCAGGGCCTCGTCCCAGCTGACCGGCACGAACTGGCCGCTGCCCTTCGGACCGGTGCGCTTCAGCGGCCGCAGCACGCGTTCCTCGTGGTAGGTGCGCTCGGGATAGCGCGACACCTTGGTGCACAGCGCGCCGTGGGTCGGCGGATGGTCCGGGTCGCCCTGCACGCGCGTCACCCGGCCGTTCTCGACGGTGATCTTCAGCGCGCAGGTGTCGGGGCAATCGTGCGGGCAGGCGCCGCGCACGGTGCGGACGGTGGTGGCGCTGTCGGTGGCGGCGGCGGTGGCGGCGACGTTCATGCGGCAACTATTGCACAGCACCCCTGCGGGGCGTGGGCGCGGGGGCACGCGCGTAAACTGGCCCGCTCCTGCCTGGGCAAGCACCGCCCCCGACCCCGCCCCCATAAGGAGCCTCCCGGTCATGCGCCTGATCGAATCCATCCTCGCCGACGCGGCCTCCATCGCCACGCTGCGCCGCGACATCCACGCCCATCCCGAGCTCTGCTTCCAGGAGCAGCGCACCTCCGACCTGATCGCCAAGTCGCTCGAAAGCTGGGGCATCCCGGTGCACCGCGGCCTCGGCACCACCGGCGTCGTGGGCATCATCAAGAACGGCACGTCGCCGCGCGCGCTCGGCCTGCGCGCCGACATCGACGCGCTGCCGATCACCGAGCGCAACACCTTTGCCCATGCCAGCCAGCACGCCGGCAAGATGCACGCCTGCGGCCACGACGGCCACACCGCGATGCTGCTCGCGGCGGCCAAGCACCTGGCCAAGCATCGGAATTTCGACGGCACCGTGTACCTGATCTTCCAGCCGGCCGAAGAAGGCGGCGGCGGTGCGCGCGAGATGATCAAGGACGGCCTGTTCGAGAAGTTCCCCATGGAAGCCGTCTTCGGCACGCACAACTGGCCGGGCCTGCAGGTCGGGCAGTTCGCCTTGAAGAGCGGCCCCTGCTACGCGTCGAGCAACGAGTTCAAGATCACCATCAAGGGCAAGGGCGCGCACGGCGCGATGCCGCACTTGGGGCTGGACCCGGTGCCCGCCGCCTGCCAGATGGTGCTGGCCTTCCAGACCATCGTCTCGCGCAACCTGCGGCCGATCGACACCGGCGTGATCTCGGTGACCATGCTGCACACCGGCGAGGCGACCAACGTGATTCCCGAGAGCTGCGTGCTCGAAGGCACGGTGCGCACCTTCACCAGCGAGGTGCTGGACCTGATCGAGCGCCGCATGCAGCAGGTGGCCGAGTCGACCGCCGCCGCCTTCGAGTGCAGCTGCGAGTTCGAGTTCGTGCGCAACTACCCGCCGACCATCAACCACGAGGCCGAGACCGAGTTCGCGCGCCGCGTGCTGGGCGAGGTGGTCGGCGCGGAGAACGTCGTCGAGTTCGAGCCGACGATGGGTGCGGAGGACTTCAGCTACTATCTGCAGCACAAGCCCGGCTGCTACTTCATGATCGGCAACGGCGACGGCACGCACCGCCACAGCGGCCATGGCATGGGCCCGTGCATGCTGCACAACCCTAGCTACGACTTCAACGACGACCTGATCCCGCTGGGCGCGACCGCCTGGGTGCGCCTGGCCGAGACCTGGCTGAACACGCCGCGATGATCGCGATGGCCGCCGAAGACTTCTTCGCGCAGACGTATGCCGAGGCGCGCGGCAAGTTCCTGGCCGCGGTCGATGCCGCGGGGCTGGACGTGCACAGCCACCCGCACCCGATGCTCGGCCGCGACGGCGAACCGCTGGCGATGGACGTGGTGCGCGACGGCCCGGCCGATGCGCCAGCCGTGCTGCTGCTGACCAGTGCCTGCCACGGCGTCGAGGGCTACTGCGGCTCGGGCGCGCAGATCGCGCTGCTGGGCGACGCCGAGTTGCGCGGCCGCGCGCACGACCGCGGCATCGCGCTGCTCTACATCCACGGGCTGAACCCGTACGGCTTCTCGTGGTGGCGGCGCACGACGCACGAGAACGTCGACCTCAACCGCAACTTCCACGACTTCCACCAGCCGCTGCCGCACAACGCGGCCTACGACGAGATCGCGCACTTGCTGGTGCCGCCGCAGTGGCCGCCAACCGAACAGCTGCAGGCCGACGTGCAGCGCTACATCGCCGAGCGCGGGCTGAAGGCCTGGCAGGCCGCCATTTCGGGTGGGCAGTACGCGCATCCGCAAGGCCTGTTCTACGGCGGCGTGAACCCGACCTGGAGTCAGCAGACGCTGCGCCATGTGCTGCGCGACCACGGCCGCCACTGCGCACGCCTGGGCTGGATCGACTTCCACACCGGCCTGGGGCCCAGCGGCCACGGCGAGCGCATCTTCGCCTGCCGCGACGATGCCGCGGCGCTGGCACGCGCCCGTGCCTGGTGGGGTCCGGAAGTGACCTCGATCTACGACGGCTCGTCGTCGTCGGCCGTGCTGCAGGGGCTGATGTGGCTGGCCGCGTACGAGGAATGCCCGCAGGCCGAGTACACCGGCATGGCGATGGAATACGGCACCGTGCCGATCGAGGAAGTGCTGGACGCGCTGCGCGGCGACCAGTGGCTCGAGAACCATCCGGAAATCGGCGCGCCGCAGAAGGACGCCATCAAACGCCGACTGCGCGACGCGTTCTACACCGACACGCCGGAATGGAAGCAGCGCATCGTCGAGCAGGCGATCGAGGCGGCGCACCAGGCGGTGGACGGGCTGGCGCAGCGCTGACGGCCCGGCAGGCGGGTTGAACGCGCCTATCCATCACGATGTCCGTTTCTGACCGCCGCTTGTCCGGCGGCGGCACTGCGGTCACACTGCGGCGGTGCCACGATGCAGGCCTTCACCCGAGGAGTCCCGCATGTCCACCGCCCTGCTGCTGATCGACGCCCAACAATCCTTCCGCGCCCGTCCGTATTGGACCGAAACCGACGCACCGGCCTTCCTCGAGCGCAGCAATGCGCTGCTGGCCGGCTGCGCCGAGCGCGGCATCCCGATCGTGCGCATCTTCCACACCGACGGCCCGCGCGAGGCGGCCAACGCCTTCGCGCCCGAAAGCGGCCTGATCCGCCCGATCGACGGCCTCGCGCCCTACGACGCCGCGGTCACGGTCGAGAAGCACCGCCACAGCGCGCTGGTCGGCACCGGGCTGGGGGTGTGGCTGCACCAGAACGGCATCCGCCGGCTGATGATCGCCGGCATCCGCACCGAGCAGTGCTGCGAGACGACCGCGCGCCATGCCAGCGACGAAGGCTGGGAGGTCGACTACATCACCGAAGCGACGCTGACCTTCGACATGAAGACGCCCGCCGGCGACACGCTGAGCGCCGCGCAGATCCGCGAGCGCACCGAGACCGTGCTGGCCGGGCGCTTCGCGCGCATCGTCACCGTTGACGAAGCGCTCGCCCGTGCAGTGGCGGCGGCCTGAGCCGGATGGCCTTCGGATGGACCGCACGGCCGGCCTGACGCTGCCGCCGGCAGCGCCGATCGACGTGCTGTTCGTCGTGCTGCCGGACACGCTGCTGCTCGACCTCGCGGGGCCGGCGGAAGCCTTCCGGCTCGCCAACCAGGTGCTGCAGCGGCGCGGCCGGCCGGCCGCCTTTCGGCTGCGCTACGTGGGGCCCCAGGCCGAAGTGCCCTCGTCGGTCGGCCTGTCGCTGGCCGGCATCGAGCCGCTGCCCGACACCTTCGACGCGCCGACCTGGGTCGTACTGCTCGGCCGCCCCGGCGAAGCGGCGCAGGTCGTGCGCCGGCAACGACCGTGGCTGTCGGTGCGCGATTGGCTGGGCCGCGTGCTGCCCCCCCTGCTCGACGCGCCCGGCACGCCGCACCGGCTGCTGACCGTCTGCGTCGGCGCCTTGCTGGCAGCCGACGCCGGCCTGCTCGGCACGCGCCGCTGCACCACGCACCATGAACTGCTCGACGCGCTGATCGCGCTGGCGCCGCGGGCCCAGGTGCTCGCGAACCGGCTGTGGGTCGAGGACGGGCCGCTCCTGACCAGCGCCGGCATCACCGCCGGCATCGACCTCGCGCTGCACTGCATCGCGCAGCACGTCGGCGACGCCCTCGCCGCGACCGTCGCGCAGGTGATGGTCGCGCCCGGCCGGCGCGGCAGCCTGGACCCGCAGCGTTCGCCGCTGCTGCAGTTCCGCGACCACCTGCACCCGGCGCTGCACCGCGTGCAGGAATCGGTTTGCGCGCGGCCGGGCGATCACTGGTCGGCCGAGGCGCTGTCGGCGATCGCGCATGTGACGCCGCGGCAGCTGGCGCGGCTCTTCCGCCAGCACACCGGACTGACGCCGCGGGACTACGTCGAGCATGTGCGCAGCACGCTGGCGCAGCAGGCGCTGGACCGCGGCGCGCGGACCAGCCAGGCGGTCGACCTCGCCGGCTTCCGCTCCGACCGCCAGTGGCGGCGCGCGCGCCAGCGCCAGCAGCGCGCACCGAGCTGACGGCGGCCTGTCCGCAACGGGTGCACGCAGCCGCCGCCGCCTGGTGCGCCGGCGCACCAGCGCGTGCCGCGCGCCGAGGGTCGGCGGGGGTTTGTACGGGGTCGTCACATGGCACGTCCCTTGCGTAATATCCGTCGAATCCTGACCAAACGGTCAGCTTCGCGGTGATCCCGGGCCACCCTGCGCGCTCGGGCGTCAGGAGCCTGAAGCGGTGTCCACCCTCTCCCCCACCGGCACGGAGGCCGCGGCGCCCGAAGTGCGCGCCGGACGGCTCGATGCCGCGCAGTACCAGAGCCATTTCGGCGACGCCGCGCCGCGCTATTCGCGCACGCAGGCGCTGGTCGAAGCCGAGCGCTGCCTGTACTGCCACGACGCGCCCTGCGCGACGGCCTGCCCCACCGGCATCGACGTGCCCAGCTTCATCCGCCGCATCGCCGAGGACAACGTGCGCGGCGCAGCGAAGACGATTCTCGAATCGAATCCGCTCGGCGGTACCTGCGCGCGCGTCTGCCCCACCGAGCTGCTGTGCGAGCAGGTCTGCGTGCGGGTCGCGCAGCAAGGCAAGCCGGTCGAGATCGGCCGCCTGCAGCGCTACGCGACCGATGCGGTGATGGACAAGCCGGTCAGCACGCTGTTCACGCGCGCCGCGTCCACCGGGAAACGCATCGCGGTCATCGGCGCCGGCCCGGCCGGCATGGCCTGCGCGTTCGGCCTCGCGCGCCTCGGGCATGACGTCGTGCTGCATGACGCGCGCCACAAGGGCGGCGGGCTCAACGAATACGGCCTCGCGTCGTACAAGACCGCCGGCGGCTTCGCGCAGAGGGAGCTCGACTGGCTGCTCGGCATCGGTGGCATCACGCTGCGCTGCGACTGGCGGCTCGAATCGGCCGCCCAGCTGCAGGCGCTGCGCGGCGAGTTCGACGCGGTCTACCTCGCGATCGGTCTCGGCCGTACCGAGCCGCTGAAGCTGCCCGGCGAGGACCTGCCCGGCGTGCGCGACGCCGTCGACTTCATCGCCGAGCTGCTGCAGACCGCCGACAAGTCCACGCTGCCGATCGGCCGCCGGATCGTCGTGATCGGCGGCGGCATGACCGCCGTCGACGCCGCGGTGCAATCGAAGCTGCTGGGTGCCGAGGAAGTGCACATGGTCTACCGCCGCGGGCCCGAAACGATGGGCGCCTCGGCTGCCGAGCAGGACTGGGCGCAGACCAACGGCGTGACGATCCACCACTGGCTGGCGCCCGAGGCCTTCGAGGGCGAGGCCGGCCGGCTGATGGCCGTGCGCTTTGCGCGTCAGCACTTGCAGGACGGCCAGCTGGTCGCCGACGGCACGCATGAGCTCTTCGCCGCCGACATGGTGTTCCGCGCCGTCGGCCAGAAGCTCGATGCGCGGCTGCTCGAGGGCCTCGGGCTCACGCTGCAGGCCGGTCGCATCGTCGCCGACGACGACGGCCTGACCGGCGTCGACAGGCTGTGGGTCGGTGGCGACTGCCGCTTCGGCGGCCGCGACCTGACCGTCGAGGCGGTCGAGGACGGCAAGCGCGCCGCGCAGAGCATCCATGCCACGCTGACCGGCTCCGGTCGCCACTGACGTCGAAGGTCCACCATGGCTGACCTCACGAACCACTTCGCGGGCATCAAGAGCCCGAACCCGTTCTGGCTGGCCTCTGCGCCGCCCACCGACAAGGCCTACAACGTGCACCGCGCCTTCGAGGCCGGCTGGGGCGGCGTGGTCTGGAAGACACTCGGCGAAGAAGGCCCGCCGATCGTCAACGTCAACGGCCCGCGCTACGGCGCGCTGCTGTCGCCGGACCGCCGCATGCTCGGCTTCAACAACATCGAGCTGATCACCGACCGGCCGCTGCAGCTGAACCTGCAGGAGATCCGCGAGGTCAAGCGCGCCTGGCCCGACCGCGCGCTGGTGGTCTCGCTGATGGTGCCGTGCACCGAGCAGGCCTGGAAGGCGATCCTGCCGATGGTCGAGGACACCGGCTGCGACGGCGTCGAGCTCAACTTCGGCTGCCCGCACGGCATGAGCGAGCGCGGCATGGGCTCGGCGGTCGGCCAGGTGCCCGAGTACATCGAGATGGTCACGGCCTGGTGCAAGCAGTACAGCAAGCTGCCGGTGATCGTGAAGCTCACGCCGAACATCAGCGACATCCGCAAGCCTGCGCTGGCCGCCAAGCGCGGCGGCGCCGACGCGGTGAGCCTGATCAATACGATCAACTCGATCATGGGCGTCGATCCGGCCTCCCTGACCATCAGCCCGTCCACCGGCGGCAGGGGCTCGCACGGCGGCTACTGTGGCCCGGCGGTCAAGCCGATCGCGCTGAACATGGTGGCCGAGATCGGCCGCTCGCCCGACACCGCGGGGCTGCCGATCTCGGGCATCGGTGGCATCGGCACGTGGCGCGACGCGCTGGACTTCATCGCGCTGGGCGCCGGCAACGTGCAGGTCTGCACCGCGGCGATGGCTTTCGGCTTCAAGATCGTTCAGGAGATGGCCGACGGCCTGTCGAACTACATGGACGACATGGGTTTCCGGACCACCGAGGACTTCCGCGGCCGCGCGCTGCCCACCGTCACCGACTGGCAGTACCTGAACCTCAACGCCGTCAGCAAGGCGGTGATCGACCAGGACAAGTGCATCCAATGCGGTCGCTGCCACATCGCCTGCGAGGACACCTCGCACCAGGCGATCACCGCGACGCTGGACGGCCGGCGGCACTTCGAGGTCAAGGAAGACGAGTGCGTCGGCTGCAACCTGTGCGTCACCGTCTGCCCGGTGCCCGAGTGCATCACGCTGCGCACGCTGGCGCCGGGTGAGGTGGATGCGCGCACCGGCCAGCCCGTCAGCGCCGTCGTGGCCGACTGGACGACGCATCCCAACAATCCGATGCGAAAGACGGCGGCCACCGCTTGACGCAGGCCGACGCCCGGCGCACGCTTTCCTGTTCCGACCATCCGTAAGGAGCGGCGATGAAACCCCTGTTGATCCGTGGCGGCACCGTCGTCAATGCCGACCGTGAATTCCGTGCCGACGTGCTGTGCGCCGAAGGGCGCATCGTGCAAGTCTCACCATCCATCACCGCGCCCGCCGGGGTCGAAGTGCTGGATGCCGGCGGCCGCTACGTGATGCCCGGCGGCATCGACCCGCACACGCACATGCAGCTGCCCTTCATGGGCACGGTGACGCGCGACGACTTCTACTCGGGCACTGCGGCGGCGCTGGCCGGCGGCACGACGATGATCATCGACTTCGTGATCCCCGATCCGAAGGAACCGCTGATGGCGGCGTTCCGCAAGTGGCGCGGCTGGGCCGAGAAGGCGGCGGCCGACTACAGCTTCCACGTCGCGGTGACCTGGTGGGACCAGACCGTGCACGCCGACATGGGCCTCCTGGTGCAGGAAGAAGGCGTCAACAGCTTCAAGCACTTCATGGCCTACAAGAACGCCATCATGTGCGACGACGAGACGCTGGTGAACAGCTTCCGCCGCGCGCTGGAGCTGGGCGCGATGCCGACGGTGCACGCCGAGAACGGCGAGCTCGTCTTCCTGCTGCAGGCCGAGATGAAGGCCAAGGGCATCCTCGGGCCCGAGGGCCATCCGCTGTCGCGTCCGCCGGCGGTCGAGGCCGAAGCTGCGCAGCGCGCGATCGCCATCGCCGACGTGCTGAACGTGCCGATCTACATCGTGCATGTGTCCAGCGCCGAGAGCGCCGACGCGATCGCCCGCGCCCGCGCCCGCGGCCAGCGTGTCTACGGCGAGGTGCTGGCCGGGCACCTGGTGCTCGACGACAGCGTCTACCGCGACCCGCGCTTCGAGTTCGCGGCCGGGCACGTGATGAGCCCGCCGTTCCGCGCCAAGGGGCATTCGCAGATGTTGTGGCGCGGCCTGCAGGCGGGCTACCTGCACACCACCGCCACCGACCACTGCACCTTCTGCGCCGAGCAGAAGGCTGCTGGCAAGGACGACTTCTCGAAGATCCCGAACGGCTGCGGCGGCGTCGAGGAGCGCCTGGCGGTGATCTGGGACGAAGGCGTCAATCAGGGCCGCCTGACGCCGACCGAGTTCGTCGCCGTCACCTCGGCCAATGCGGCGAAGCTCTTCAACATCTACCCGCGCAAGGGCTGCGTCGTCGAAGGCGCCGATGCCGACCTGATGCTGTGGGACCCGAAGTCGACGAAGACGCTGTCGGCGAAGACCCAGCGCTCGCTCGGCGACTTCAACATCTTCGAGGGCCGCACCGTGACCGGCCTGGCGACGCACACCGTGGCCGCTGGCAAGCTGGTGTATGCCGACGGCGACCTGCGCGCCGAACGCGGCGCCGGCAAGTACGTCAAGCGCCCGGCCTTCGGGCCGCAGTTCGACGCGCTGGCGAAGAAGGCGCAACGCGAGGCGCCGGTGCCGGTGGAACGCTGAAGGAGACCACGATGGACATGAAGACCAAGCCGCTGCCGGACAAGGTCAAGGGCCTGCGCATCAATGGCGAGCGCCTGTGGGACTCGCTGATGGAGCTGGCGAAGATCGGCGCGACCCCCAAGGGCGGCGTCTGCCGGCTCACGCTCACCGACCTCGACAAGCAAGGCCGCGACCTCGTCAGCCGCTGGGCGAAGGAGGCCGGCCTGACGGTCACGATCGACAAGATCGGCAACGGCTTCCTGCGCCGGCCCGGCCGCAACAACAGCCTGCCGCCGGTCGTCACCGGCAGCCACATCGACACCCAGCCCACCGGCGGCAAGTTCGACGGCAACTACGGCGTGCTGGCCGGCCTGGAGGTGGTGCGCACGTTGAACGACCACGGCATCCAGACCGAGGCACCGATCGAAGTGGCCTGGTGGACCAACGAAGAAGGCTCGCGCTTCGTGCCGGTGATGATGGGCTCGGGTGTCTTCGCCAAGGCCTTCACGCTGGAGCATGCCTATGCCGCGAAGGACGTGGAGGGCAAGAGCGTCAGGGACGAGCTCGAACGCATCGGCTACATCGGCTCCGAAGAGCCCGGCGAGCACCCGATCGGCTGCTATTTCGAGACCCACATCGAGCAGGGGCCGGTGCTGGAGGACAACGGCAAGACGATCGGCGTTGTCACCGGCGTGCTCGGCATCCGCTGGTACGACTGCGTCGTCACCGGCATGGAAGCGCATGCCGGCCCGACGCCGATGGCACTGCGCAAGGATGCGATGCAGGTCGCCGCGAAGCTGATGCAGGAAGTGGTGGCCTGCGCGCACCGCCATCCGCCGCACGGCCGCGGCACGGTGGGCATGGTGCAGGTGTTCCCGAACAGCCGCAACGTGATCCCGGGCCGGGTGAAGTTCTCGATCGACCTGCGCAATGCCAGCGATGCGATCTGCGACGCGATGGACGCGGACATCCGCGGCGTCGCGGCGAAGCTCAGCGCCGAGACCGGCCTGCCGATTGAGATCACCCCCGTGTCGGCCTACCCGGCGCAGCCGTTCCACCCGGACTGCATCAACGCGGTGCAGGCGGCGGCCGAGACGCTGGGCTACAGCAACATGCCGGCCGTTTCCGGCGCGGGGCACGACGCGGTCTACATGGCGCGGCTGGCGCCGGCCGGCATGATCTTCATCCCCTGCAAGGACGGCATCAGCCACAACGAGATCGAGAGCGCCGAGCCCGAGCACATCACCGCCGGCGGCAACGTGCTGCTGCACGCGATGCTGGAGCGGGCGGGGGTGGCCGAGGGCTAAGGGCCCCGCAGCGGCCGGCGGGCTGTCCGCCGGTCAACGCTGCAGCGGCAGCGAGACCAGCAGCCGCGGCAGGCTCAGCTGCCGCGGCTCGCGCCATTCGGCCAGACCGAACTGCATCGCCGCTTGCCCATCGGCGGGCGCCGCGCGCCAGCTGCCGAACCAGCGGTCCCACACCGACAGCAGCACGCCGAAGTTCGACATCGACTCGTCGACCCGCACCGAGTGGTGCACGCGGTGCAGGTCCGGCGTCACCAGCACCGGGCGCAGCACACGCTCCAACGCCGCCGGCAGCCGCACGTTGCCGTGCGTGAAGTAGCCGGACAGCAGCGTCAGCAGGTCGGACAGCAGCACCGCCAGCGGCGGCGCGCCGAGGCTGACGATGGCCGCGGCCAGCGCCGACTGCGTCAGCAGCGCCTCCAGCGGATGGAAGCGCAGCGCGATCGTGCAGTCGTAGTCGAGGTCGCTGTGGTGCACGCGGTGCAGCCGCCACAGGCCGGGCCAGTGCATCGCGCGGTGAGTGGCCCATCGCACGAGGTCGAGCACGACCACCAGCAGCGGCACCTCGATCCACGCCGGCAGCTCGATGAGGGCGAAGAGCCCCCAGCCGTGCGACGCCGCCAGCGCCGCCGCCGCCAGGCCGGCCAGCGGCAGCGCGACGCGCACGAACAGCTGGTTGATGAACAGCAACCCGAAGTTGCTGATCCAGCGCGCGCCGAGCGGCACGCTCGAAATGCGAAATGGCGCTGCGGTTTCCCACAGCGCCATCGCGGTGAAGCCGCCGATCAGCGCGGCGACGTACAGGGGGCCGGCATGGCCGAGCAAAGCCTCGGCCATCGGGCGGAATTACTTCTTGCGATTGCGGATCGTGACGATCACGGCGGCGACGCCGGCGATCGCGAACAGCGCCCAGGTCTCGGGTTCCGGCACCGGTTGCGTCGTGCCGGCGAAAGCGGCGAAAGGCAGCAGGGCGGCAGCGGCGGCCGTCAGGCGCTTGGCGAAGCTCATTCGTTTCTCCTGGAGCGGTGTAACTGTTGGTGCCGCAAGCCTAATCGGGCCCTGTCCAGCGTCAACCCCCGTCCCGGGGGGCGCCTCCGGCCTGCCGTCGCCGATCGCGGATTATTGACGGGGCAGCGTGAGTCCCGGCACGCGGCCGGCCCCGATGTCGACCATCAGCCGCGTCGCCAGGTACAGCCGGGGTGCGATCGAATCGATCTCGATGTACTCGTCGCGCGCGTGGTAGCCGAAGCCGGCGAGGCCGAAGCTCTCCAGCACCACCGCCTTGCCCGAACGGCTCGCGAAGCCGGCATCGGTGCCACCGCCGGTGGTCGGCACCAGCGCCAGCGGGCGGCCGTCGAGCTCCTTGTAGATGGTCTGCGCATGGCGCGCGAGCGCGTGGCCGCCCTCGGTCGCCACATAGGGCGGCCGGCCGACCACCAGTGTCGCGGTGGTCTGCGTATCGGGCACCAGCTTGTTGGCGATCCTGGCGTTCAGCGCCGCCTGCAGGCGCGGCAGGCCATCCGCCACCGTGACCCGCACGTCGCCGATCGCCGAGGCCGCCTCGGGGATCTGGTTGCGGACTTCGCCGGCCTTCGCGGTGGTCCAGTTCAGCTGCGTACCGGGCACCTCCTTCGCGACGTCGCGGGTCTGCAGCAGCTGGTGCGACAGCTCGATCAGCGCGTTGCGCCCGAGGTCGGGCGCCGCGCCGGCATGCGATGCACGGCCCTTGACCTCGAGCTGAGCGGTCGCGGTGCCGCTGGCGGCCAGCAACAGGCCCTCCGCCTTGATCACCGCCTTGGCCGGGCTCGGCTCGAAGGACAGCACGACGTCGTGCTCGGCGGCGAGCGCCGCGATCAGCTCGCCCGAACCGGTCGAGCCGATCTCCTCGTCGGCATTCAGCAGCACGGTGATGCGGCGGTAGTCGGTCCAGCCGGCGTCCTTCAGCAGCGCCAGCGCGTGCAGGATCACTGCGACGCCGCCCTTGTCGTCGGCAATGCCGGGACCGTAAAGCCGGTTGCCATCGCGGCGCAACGGCTGCGTCGCGAGGATGCCCGGCTGGTAGACGGTGTCCATGTGCGCCAGCAGCAGGATGCGGCGCTGGCCGCTGCCGTCGAAGCTGGCCTTGACGATCGGACCGTTGGGCGCTGTCGTGCCCTTCAGCCGTTCGACCTGGCCGCCGAGCGACTGCAGCCGCTGCTGTGCAAGGTCGGCGAGCCGGTTCAAGCCGTCGAGCTGCTGGCTGCCGGACTCGATCTGCACCAGGTCCTCCAGCGTGCGGATGACGGCCGGCTCGGCGGCGCGGCTGGCGGCCTGCAACGCGGCATTCGATGCGGCCGAGGCCGGGGCGACGGAAGCAAACAGGCTGAGGCAGGCAACGAGCGTCCCTGCACTCACCGGACGGTAAGCGCTCATGGCAATCGACGGGAGGAGTGGCGACGGCGGCCAGTCTAGGCAGCGTCGCCGCGCTGCGGGCATGCCAATATCGCCAACCGGCTTGCCGATTCCGCCACGCTACGACATGTCGACGACCGCCCCTGCCGCGCCCGAACCCCTGCTCGACGTGCGCCTGCTGTGGCTGGCCGACGCGATGCCCGGCAGCCTGTTCGCCGCGATCGACGTGCTGCGCACCGCGCTGACGCTGCACCGGCTGCGCCGCCCGCAAGACGATCCGCCGCTGCGCTGGCGCGTGATCGGCGCCAACGGGCGCGGCATCGCGCACCCCTTCGGATCGACCGACACCGGCGCGGCGCGCCGGCGGCGCGCGACGCAGGCCCTGGTGGTCGTGCCGGGCTTCGTCGTCGACGACGCGCCGCATCTCGGCGAGATCGTCGCGCGCAGCGGCACGGCGCTGAAGCTGCTGCAGCAGCACACGGCCGACGGCGGCTGGATCGCGGCGTGCTCGACCGGGCTCGTGCTGCCATTGCAGCTGGGCCTGCTCGACGGCGAACGCATCGCGGCGCCGTGGCCGTTCCAGAGCTGGCTGGCGCGGGCCCATCCGCGCGCCGACTTCGGCAGCACGGAGGCGCTGTTCCAGCGCGCAACGGTCTTCGGCTGCGTCGCGCCGGCGCTGGTCAGCGAACTGATGCTGCGCACGCTGGGCCAGCTGCTCGATCCCGACCTCGCGCAGGCCTGCGCGCAGGTGCTGCTGCACCAGCCCGAGCGACAGCGCATCGCGCCAACGCTGGTGCAGCGGCGCTGGCTGGCGCGCACCTCGGACAGCCCGGTGGTGCGGGCGCAGCAGTGGCTGGAGCAGCACCTCGAACAGCCCTACCGCCTGAAAGACCTGGCCATCGCCGCCGCCTCGAGCGAACGCACGCTGCTGCGCCACTTCCGGCTGGCGACGGGCCGCACGCCGCTCGAGCATCTGCACCAGCTGCGCATCGAGCGTGCGAAGTTGCTGCTGGAGACCACGCTGCATAGCATCGACGCGATCGCCGAGGCCTGCGGCTATGCCGACACCGCCTCGATGCGGCGCCTGTTCCAGCGCGTGACCGGGCAGACGATGTCGGCCTGGCGCGAACGCCACGCGCTGCGCTCGCGGCGGCCGCACTGGCGCGTGCGGCGCGCGGCGCAGGCTTGAGTTCAGGCCGCCTGCGCCGCTTTCAGCCGCCGCTTCACCGCGGTCGCCGCATCGCGCAATGCCCCGGTGAAGGCCTCGCGCAGCGGGCTCGGCGGCCGCAGTTCGGGGCTGGCGAGACCGACATGGAAGGGCACGCGCATCGCCAGCGGCCGGATGTGCAGGTCCGGGCCGGCCAGCTCCAGCGCGGTCAGCGGGTTGACGATCGCCAGCCCGAGGCCCTGCCGCACCAGCGCACAGACGGTGACCGCACTGCCCGCCTCCAGCGCGCCGGCGCGCTGCACGCGCTGCGCCTCGAACAGCGCGTCGATCTGCTGGCGGTAGGGGTCGTCGGCCGCCAGGTGCACGAAGGGCTGGCCGGCGAAGTCGGTGGGCCTCAGCACCCGGCGGGCCAGCAGCGCATGGCCGGCCGGCAGCACCGCGACCTCGTCCACCTGCAGCAGCGGCAGCAGCGTCGTGCCGGGCGGCGCTTCATGGCGTTCGGTCAGGCCGAGGTCGTGGCGCTGTTCGGTCAGGCGCGTCTCCAGCAGCGGCGACTCCAGCGGCGTGATGACCACGCTGGCCTGGCCGTGCGCGGCGACGAAGCGCCGCACCGCTTCCGGCAGCAGCGCATGCGCCAGCGCCGGCAGGCAGGCGATCTCCAGCCGGCCGGCAGCAAACTGGCGCAGCGACGCGGCGGTCGACGCGATGCGCTCCAGGCCGACGTACGAACGCTCGACCTCGTCGCGCAGCGCCAATGCGCGCACCGTGGGCCGCAGGCGGCCGCGCACGCGGTCGAAGAGGTTCATCTGCAGAACCTGCTCGAGGCGGGCGAGCTCGCGGCTGACGGTCGGCTGCGAGCTATGCAGCAGCTCCGCCGCCCGCGTGACGCTGCCCGACAGCATCAGCGCGCGGAACACCTCGACATGGCGGTGCGTCAGCTTCATCGCTCATCCATATCCGAACTGAATCGATGCGCGACGATACGCTATTGGACTGAATGACCCGGACCGGCCATCATGCGGCCACCATGAACCCGTTCGCTCCCGCCCTGCTCCGCTCCCTCGCCCGCACCCACGGCACGCCGCTGTGGGTCTACGACGCGGCCACCATCCGCGCGCGCATCGCCGAGCTGCGCCGCTTCGACACCATCCGCTACGCGCAGAAGGCGAATTCCAACCTGCAGCTGCTGACGCTGATGCGCGACGAAGGCGTGCTCGTCGACGCGGTGTCGCTGGGCGAAATCGAGCGGGCGCTGGCCGCCGGCTTCCGGCCTGGCAGCGACGATCGCTCGCCGATCGTCTTCACCGCCGACGTGATCGACCGCGCGACGCTCGCCAAGGTGGTGGCCGAGCGCATCCCCGTCAACGCCGGCTCGGTCGACATGCTGCACCAGCTCGGCGCCGCGGCGCCCGGCCACCCGGTGTGGCTGCGCATCAACCCGGGCTTCGGCCACGGACACAGCAACAAGACCAATACCGGCGGCGAGCACAGCAAGCACGGCATCTGGCACACCGACCTGCCCCAGGCGCTGGCCGCGCTGCGCCAGCACGGGCTGACGCTGATCGGCCTGCACATGCACATCGGCTCCGGCGTCGACTACCACCACCTGCAGCAGGTGTGCGACGCGATGGTCGACATGGTGGCGCGGCTGGGGCAGCCGGTCGACGCGATCTCCGCCGGCGGCGGGCTGTCGATCCCCTACCGCGCCGGCGAGCCGCGCATCGACACCGCGCACTACCACGCGCTGTGGGACGCCGCGCGCCAGCGCATCCAGGCCGCGCAGGGCGGCCGGCCGGTGCACCTGGAGATCGAGCCCGGCCGCTTCCTCGTCGCCGAGGCCGGCGTGCTGCTGGCCGAGGTGCGCGCCACCAAGACCATGGGCACGCGTTTCTTCGCGCTGGTCGATGCCGGCTTCAACGAGCTGGTGCGGCCGTCGATGTACGGCAGCCACCACGGCATCGAGCTGCTGGCGGCCGACGAGTCGCCGCGTGCGACGCGGCCCACCGTCGTCGCCGGGCCGCTGTGCGAATCCGGCGACGTCTTCACGCAGGGCGAAGGTGGCATCGTGCTGTCGCGCGAGCTGCCCGAGGCGCGTGTCGGCGACCTGCTGGTGTTCCACGACGCCGGGGCCTACGGCGCGTCGATGTCGAGCAACTACAACTCGCGGCCGCTGACGGCCGAGGTGCTGGTGGATGGGGACGACGTGCGCCTGATCCGCCGCCGCCAGACGATCGCCGAGCTGCTGGCGCTGGAGCAGTTCTAGGCGGCGACGGCCGGCGCCGAGCCGCCTCGGCACGCGCTCAGCGCCGCAGCGGCATCACGAGCAGCCGCGCCAGCCCGAGCCGGCGCGGCTCGCGCTCCTCGGCCAGGCCGATCTGCATGCCCGTCGCACCGCCGTCGGCCTGCTCGCGGCAGCAGCCGGCGAGGCGGTCCCACACACACAGCACCGAGCCGTAGTTCGACATCGATTCCTCGAGCCGGGCCGAGTGGTGCACACGATGCAGGTCCGGCGTGACGACCACGCGCCGCACCAGCCCGTCCCATCGGGCGGGCAGCCCGACGTTGCCGTGCGCGAAGTAGCCGTGCGCGATCGTCAGCACATCCGACAGCAGCACCGCGATCGGCGGCAGGCCGAGCAGGCCGATCGCGAGCACCAGCACCCCTTGCGTCAGCAGCGCCTCCAGCGGATGGAAGCGCAGGCCGATCGTGCAGTCGTAGTCGAGGTCGCTGTGGTGCACGCGGTGCAGCCGCCACAGCAGCGGCCAGCGGTGCAGCGCGCGGTGCAGCGCCCAGCGCAGCGCATCGAGCCCCAGCATCGCGGCCGGTACCGCGAGCCACGCGGGCGCGTCGACCAGGTTCAGCAGCCCGAAGCCGCGCTGCTGCGCCAGCAGCGCGGCACCGAAGCCCAGCAGCGGCAGCACCAGGTGCATCGCCGTCTGGTTGATGAACGACAGCGCGATGTTGGTGAACCAGCGCGCCGCCAGCCGCGACTCGCCGCCGCGGCGCAGCGGGCGCCAGGTCTCCCACAGCGCCACCGCGCCGAAGCCGCCGAGGAAGGCGGCCAGGTACAGCGTGCCGGCGCGACCGATCAGCCAGTCCGCCATCGCCGATGGCCGCTCACTTCCGGCGATTGCGGATCGTGACGATCGCCGCGGCCAGCGCGGCGATGCCGATCAGCGCCCAGCTCTCGGGCTCGGGCAGCGGCTGCGTCGAGGTGGCGAAGGCGCTGCCGACCGGCAGCGAGGCCAGCAGGACGGCCAGGGTCTTGCGCCAGCGGCGCAGCGGGGAGAACGACATCGCAAGCTCCTTCGGAACGTCGGGAGGCCTGCAGCCTAGGGGGAGCCCCACGCGCTCGTCAAACCCCGGACGCGGGGAAATCAACCAATGAAACGCACCGGTGCCGGCATGTTTCAGCCGCGTCGAAGACCGGGCGCGATGTGTCCCACGTCACAACGCGGCCATCGGTGCTTGCACTACCCTCGCCCGCCTCATGTTCACCTGGTTCGAACGCTTCGTCGACCCGTATCCGGTCGACACGCCCGGCACGCCGCCGAAGGGGTTCTTCCCCTTCCTGTGGGCCTGCACGCAGGGCCTGCGCCGCTACATCGCCGCGATGACGCTGTTCACCGCGGCGATCGGCGTGTTCGAGGCGCTGCTGTTCAGCATGCTCGGCAACATCGTCGACTGGCTCAGCGCGGTGCCCGCGCAGCGGCTGTGGCAGGACGAGAAGCCGCGCCTGCTGGCGCTGGCCGCGGTGCTGGCCGGCAGCATGGGACTGGTCGCGCTGCAGTCGATGTTCAAGCAGCAGGCGCTGGCCGGCAACTTCCCGATGCGGCTGCGCTGGAACTTCCACCGGCTGATGCTCGGCCAGAGCATGAGCTTCTACCAGGACGAGTTCGCCGGTCGCGTCGCCGCGAAGGTGATGCAGACCGCGCTCGCGGTGCGCGACACCTGGATGACGGTGTGCGACATCCTGGTCTTCATCATCATCTACTTCGTCACGCTGGTCGCGGTGGTGGGCAGCTTCAACGCCTGGATGCTGGCACCACTGCTGGGCTGGCTGGCGCTGTACCTGGTGACCCTGCGCTGGTTCGTGCCGCGGCTCGCGCGCGTCGCGAAGGCCCAGGCCGACGCGCGCTCGCTGATGACCGGCCGCATCACCGACGCCTACACCAACATCGCCACGGTCAAGCTGTTCGCGCATGCGCAGCGCGAAGCCGGCCATGCGCGCGGCGCGATGCAGGAGTTCCTCGGCACGGTGCACTCGCAGATGCGGCTGGTCACCGGCTTCGAGATCGTGATCCACGCATTGAGCATGGTGCTGATCGCGGCCACCGCCGGTGTCGCGCTGGCGCTGTGGATGCAGGGCCAGGTCGGCCTGGGCGCCGTCGCCGCGGCCACCGCGATGGCGCTGCGGCTGAACGGCATCTCGCACTGGATCATGTGGGAGATGGCCACGCTGTTCGAGGACATCGGCACCGTGCAGGACGGCATCACGACCTTGGCGCGGCCGCAGGCGGTCGTCGACGCGGCGGACGCCAGGCCGCTGCAGGTCACGCACGGGGAAGTGCGCTTCGACGACGTCACCTTCGCCTACGGCGGGCCGAAGCCGGTGATCGAGCACTTCAACCTGCGCATCGAGCCCGGCGAGAAGATCGGCCTCGTCGGCCGCTCGGGCGCCGGCAAGAGCACGATCGTCAACCTGCTGCTGCGCTTCTACGACGTCGAGGCCGGCCGCGTGCTGATCGACGGCCAGGACGTCGCGCACGTCACGCAGGACAGCCTGCGCGCGCAGGTCGGCATGGTCACGCAGGACACCTCGCTGCTGCACCGCTCGGTGCGCGACAACATCCTCTACGGCCGGCCGGGGGCGAGCGATGCGCAGATGGTCGCCGCCGCGAAGCGCGCCGAGGCGCACGAGTTCATCGAGACGCTGACCGACCCGGCGCTGCGCCGGGGCTACGACGCGCACGTCGGCGAGCGCGGCGTGAAGCTGTCGGGCGGCCAGCGCCAGCGCATCGCGATCGCCCGCGTGATGCTCAAGGACGCGCCCATCCTGCTGCTGGACGAGGCCACCAGCGCGCTCGACAGCGAGGTCGAGTCGGCGATCCAGGCCAGTCTCTACCGGCTGATGGAAGGCAAGACCGTCGTCGCGATCGCGCACCGGCTGTCGACCATCGCCGCGATGGACCGGCTGGTGGTGATGGACCGCGGCCGCATCGTCGAGGAAGGCGACCACCGCACGCTGCTGGCGCGCGGCGGCCTCTATGCGCGGCTGTGGGCGCACCAGAGCGGCGGCTTCCTGGCCGACGCGCTCGATGAGGACGACGACGAGGCGGTCGCCGCGAAGTGATGTGCCGCGACGTGGTGCGCCGCGAAAGGGGTGCGCCGCGGGCCTCAGCCCCGCGGCCGGATCAGCACTGGTTGATCTTGAACTCGACACGCCGGTCGAGCGAGTCGCTCGCGTCGTCGGTGCCGGTGCCGATCAGGTTCTCGCGGTAGCCGACGCCGCTGGACTTCATCTTGCCGGCCAGCGCCGGCGCTTCGCTCTCCAGCCGCTTCTGGATGAAGGCCGCGCGCTGCGCCGAGAGCCGGTCGTTGAACGACTCCGAGCCGGTGCGGCTGGTATGGCCGACGACTTCCATGCAGACGTTCGAGCCGGCGGCCTGCCTGGCGATCTGCCGCAGCCAGACCGTGTACGGCCCGCTGATCTTCTGGTCGGACCAGAACTCGGTGCCGCCGGGGTTGAACAGGAACTTGACGCCCAGCGTGCGCGTCGCGAGGCCCAGCGCGACGACCTTGCCGAAGGCCTGCTCGGCCTCGGCGACGTTGCCGAGCTTCCAGTTCGTCAGGTAGACGCCGTTCAGCGACCGCATCTGCTCGCCGGCCGGCGTCGTCAGGGCGCTGCGGTACAGGCCCAGCGCCTCCGGGTAGCGCTCGTTGTTGTATAGCGTCGTCGCCTCCTGGATCATCGCCGCGGCCGCGACGCGTTCGAGGTAGGCCTTGTCGGCCGGCTGGCCCGGCGCAGCCTGCGCGGTGCGCATGTAGCCTTCGACGACGTGGTCCTTCAGCATCAGCACCGGCGTGTCGCGGTAGTACGGCGTCGGCGTGGTGTCGAAGCCCCCGTCGGCGGCGCGCGACGACGACTGCGCGACCACCTGGCCGCTCTTCATGTCCGTCAGCGACAGGTGGATCTGGTACGGGCCCTTGCCGGCATCGATGCGGGTGATCGTGCCGACCGCGAGGTACTGCGCCCGCCCGAGGCTCTGCTGCGCGAAAGGCAGCACGTCGAGGTGCGCATGCGTGCGCAGGCGGTCGTTGACCTTCTGGTCGAACTGCCGCGTCAGCGCGGTCTGCTGGCCCGACGCGGCATCGAGCGACGGGTCCATCAGCACCGGCATCTTCGCGGGCGCCTTGTTGTCGATCTTCGCGATCACGCCGGCCAGGCCGGTGGCCTGCGCGGGCTTGACCTGCGCGGCCAGCGCATCGGTGGCGACGGCGATCGCCTGGTCGAGCGGCAGGTCCTGCACGCTCGCGCGCTGCACCGGTGGCGGCGGCGGGGTCTGGCAGCCGGCGGCCAGCAGGGCGGCCAGGGTGACGGCCGTGAACAGGACGTGGCGGTGGCTGCGTCGCGGGGTCGGGTGGCGCCGATTCATCTTCCGCACTCCTCTTTGAGAATGCGCCGGTCGGCGGCCGTCAAGGTCTCGCCGATCGAGACGCGCTGGATGATTTCCGCACAGCGGGCATTCGACGAAATTCTAGGCTCGGCCGGTGCCGGCGCGGGTGCCGCAGCCGGGGGCTTGACGGACTCGGTGCGCCGTTGCGCGGGCGGCTTCGCCGCGGACGCCGCGCGCGAGGCGGCGGGAGCGGGTGCCGGCACCGGCGTCGGAAGGGGCGCAGGCGCTGGTGCGGGCGTGGGGACCGGCGTCACCGGGACGGGGGCCGGCGCAGGCGCAGGGATCGGTGCCGGCATCGGCGCGGGCGGTGGTGGTGCCGGTCGTGGGGCTGGCTGCAGTGCCGGCTCGGGCGCCGGCATCGGCGCGGGCGGCGGCTCCGGTTGCGGCACAGGCGCCGACGGTTGCGGAGCGGGCGCGGCCGGCTCGACCGCGGACGCCGGCGCCTGCGGCAGCGGGGGCGCAGCGTCCGGTGCCGGTGCAGGGGCCACCAGCCACCACAGCAGGCCCAGCATGCCGACGACCGCAGCGCCGCCACCGATCAGCAGCCGCGGCGACGGGGCGGCACGCCGCACCGCCGTGCCGGCGGCCGCAGGCGGCTGCGCGGGCCGCGGTGCCGGCGGCGGCGCCTTCGCCGCCTGCTTCGGCAGCGTCGGCATCGGCACCGGTGGCAGCACGGGCTTGGGCGCCAGCGGCACCGGCGGCTCGGTGAACACCGGCCGAGGCGAACGCGGCGGCAACGACAGCGGCGCGGTCTCCTGCTCGCGGTCGATGTCGATCAGCTCGCGCAGCGCGGCGATCGACTGCGGCCGCTCGTCGGGGTGCAGCGCCAGCATGCGGTCGATGGCGCGCAGCAGCCGGTCGCTGTAGCGGCCGCGCGCGCGCAGCACCAGCGGCTCGTAGTCGTCGCGCATCATGCGCGCGACCGCCGGCCGCGGCACCACGCCGGTGATCGCGGTGTGCAGCACCGCGCCCAGCGCGTAGATGTCGGTCCACGGGCCCTGCGTGACGCCGGGCATGTCGCCGTACTGCTCGATCGGCGCGTAGCCAGGCTTCAGGATCACCGTGACCGCCTTGGTCATGTCGCCGATCACCCGGCGCGCGGCGCCGAAGTCCAGCAGCAGCGGCCGGCCGTCGTCGATCAGCAGGATGTTGTCGGGCGCGATGTCGCGGTGGTAGCAGGAGGCCTCGTGCAGGTACTGCAGCGCGTCGAGCAGCGGCGCCAGCAGGTCGCGCAGCCAAGTCTCGTCGGGCGGCCCGCTCATCTCGGCCAGCGCCTGCTTCAGCGTGATGCCCTCGTAGTACGGCATCACCATGTAGGCCGTGCCGTGGGCCTGCCAGAAGCGGTGCACCTTGATCAGCGCCGGATGGTCGAAGCGCGCCAGCAGCTTCGCTTCATTGATGAAGCTGCGCAGCCCGGCCTCGAAGCTCTCTTCGTAGCGCTCGGACTTGACCTCGACCTGCATGCCGTGCGACCGCCAGGCCAGCGACGCCGGCATGTACTCCTTGATCGCCAGGCGGCGCTGCAGCGAGTGGTCCCACGCGAGGTAGACGATGCCGAAACCGCCTTCGCCGAGCACGCCGCCGATCTCGTACTCGTCCAGGCGCTGGCCGGCCGCCAGCCGGTTGCCCACCGTGACGGTGGCCGCCGCGCCAAGATCGACGTCGGGCAGCACCGCCCGCGTCGCCGGCGTGGGCGACGGCTCGTCGCTCGGCGGCGGGGCGCCGGCGTTCATCGAGGCGGCAGGGAGGTCAGGGAGATCACCCCCCGGAGTGTCTCAAAGCCCGCAGCCGCGCAGGATCAGGCTGACCACGTGATCGGCCGCGCGGGCCTGGTCGCGCGCACCCAGCGACTGCTTGCCGAGCACCGCGCGCACCTGCTCGTCGAAGTCGGCATAGGTCTGCGTCGCGGCCCAGATCGTGAAGAACAGGTGCGTGGTGTCGACGGCGGCCATGCGGCCGTCGGCGATCCAGCCGTCGAGCACCGCGGCCTTTCGCTTGACCAGCGTGCGCAGCTCGCCGCGCAGCAGCTCGCCGAGCACCGGCGCGCCATGCAGCACCTCGTTGGCGAAGACGCGCGACGCATCGGGCCGCTGCACCGACATCGCCATCTTGGCGCGGATGTAGCTTTCCAGCGCCGCGCGCGGCTCGGCGCCGGGCTCGAGGCTGTCCATCGGCACCAGCCAGTCGTGCAGCGTGCGGGCCAGCACCGCGCGGTAGAGGTCCTGCTTGCTGCCGAAGTAGTACAGCAGGTTGGCCTTCGGCAGCCCGGCTTCGTCGGCGATCTGCCCGAGCGTCGCGCCGTTGAAGCCGGCGCGGGCGAACACGCGCTCGCCCGCGCCGAGGATCAGCTCCTCGTTGGCCTGCCGGATCTGGCCCTTGGCAACCGCACCGTTGTCCGGCGGGGGACTCACTTCTGCGCGGCTTCCCAGACGGCGTGCGTCATCGCGGCCTTGCCCGGGTCCTTCTTGATCACCGGCGAGCTGCCGCCGGTCAGCAGCACCTTCACCGTGCGCTCGTAGGCCGCGGGCTCCAGGTAGCCGATCTTCTTCGTGCCGGCGGTGCTGATCAGCGTCGCGATGTTCTTCATCTGGCGCGTCTGTACGGCCAAGGTCGCGCTGCCCGACGGGTCGGCGGCGACGACGATCTTCGCGGCTTCCTCGGGGTTCTTCACCGCGTCGTTCCAGCCCTTGAAAGTGGCCTTCAGGAACTTGGCCATGCGGGCGACGAAGGCCGGGTCCTTCAGCTTCGGCTCGAGCACGTAGAGGCCGTCCTCCAGCGACGCGACGCCTTCCTTCTCGTAGAAGAAGGTGATCAGGTCGCTCTCCTTGACGCCGGCATCGACGACCTGCCAGTACTCGTTGTAGATCATCGTCGAGATGCACGCGGCCTGGTTCTGCAGCAGCGGGTCGACGTTGAAGCCCTGCTTGAGCACCTTGACGTCGGCGTCCGGCTTGTAGCCCAGCTTGGCCATCCAGTTCAGGAACGGGTACTCGTTGCCGCCGAACCAGACGCCCAGCGTCTTGCCCTTGAAGTCCTTCGGGCTGGCGACGCCGCTGGCCTTCTTGCAGGTCAGCATCAGGCCGGACTTGTCGAAGATCTGCGCGATGTTGACCAGCGGCACGCCGGCTTCGCGCGCGGCGAGCGCATCGGGCATCCAGTTGACGACGACGTCGGCCTGGTTGCCGGCGATCACCTGCACCGGCGACACGTCCGGGCCGCCCGGCTTGATCGTCACGTCCAGGCCCTCGGCCTTGTAGTAGCCCTTGGCCTGCGCGACGTAATAACCCGCGAACTGCGCCTGCGGCACCCACTTCATCTGCACCGTCAGCTTCTCGGCGGCCATCGCGCCGACGCTGCAGGCCGCGGCCGAGGCCAGCAGCGCCAGCTTGATCAAGCGTGTCTTCATCGTGTGCTCCTTGGGTTGCGTGTGAATGCCGGCCCGCTCCAGATCGGTCCGGTGGACGAGGAAATCATCATGCACAAGTCATGCGGTCGCGCGCACCGACGGGTGCCAGAACGCCACCTTGCGCTCGAGCTGCACCAGCAGCGCGTAGGCGATCGAGCCGGTGACCGCGGCGACGACGATCGCGCTCCACACCAGCGCCATGTTCATCTTCGCGGCCTCGGTGCTGATGCGGAAGCCCAGGCCGACGGTCGGCGAGCCGAAGAACTCGGCGACGATCGCGCCGATCAGCGCCAGGGTCGCGTTGACCTTCAGCGCGCCGAAGATGAAGGGCATCGCGGCGGGCAGGCGCAGGTCGAGCAGGGTGCGGCCGTAACTGGCGGCGTAGGTCTGCATCAGCTCGCGCTCGAGCCGGCCGGCGGCCTGCAGGCCGGCCAGCGTGGACACCAGCATCGGGAAGAAGGTCATCAGCACGACGACGGCGGCCTTGCTGGGCCATTCGAAGCCGAACCACATCACCGCGATCGGCGCGACGGCCACCAGCGGCACCGTGCTGGTCAGCGAGGCCAGCGGCAGCAGCCCGCGCTGCAGGAAGGGCGCGCGGTCGATCGCCACGCCGACGCCGAAGCCGAGCGCGCAGCCCAGGGCCCAGCCGACCACCACCGCCTTGAGCACGGTCTGCACGAAGTCCCCGGCCAGCACGTCCCAGCGGTCGACCAGCATCCGCAGCACGAAGGACGGCGCCGGCAGCAGCACGCGCGGCACCTCGTAGAGCGTGACGCCGACTTCCCAGAAGGAGGCCACCCACAGGCCGAAGAGCGCGGCGGTCAGCGTGCCGTAGAAGCGGCGGCCATCGAGCGCGGCGACGCGGCGCACGCTCCAGAGCGCGAGCGCCAACACGGCCAGCAGCGCCGGCGTCATCCACGCCGCGCGCGGTTCACCTTCGACCGGCACCACCGACCACAGACCGATCGCCGCCAGCACGGCGATGACGACGGCGAGCAGCGCGCGGCCGATCACGAGGCCCTCCGCCGCAGCACCAGCTTCTCGACGCCGGCCACCGCCGCCGTCAAACCCAGGCCCAGCAGCGCCGACATCACCAGGGCCGACCAGATCGCCACCGTGTTGCCGTAGTACGAGCCGGTGAGCAGGCGCGCGCCGAGGCCGGCCTGCGCGCCGGTGGGCAACTCGGCGACCATCGCGCCGACGAGCCCCGCGGCGATCGCCACCCGCAGCGACGGGAACAGGAAGGGCAGCGCCGACGGCATCCGCAGCAGCCAGAAGGCCTGGTGGCGCGACGCGGCGTAGGTGTGCAGCAGCTCGGTCTCGATGCGCTGCGGCGAACGCAGGCCCTGCACCATCGCCACCGTCACCGGGAAGAAGCACAGGTACATCGCGATCGTCGCCTTCGGCGCCACGCCCGAGAAACCCAGGCTGCCGAGGATCACCAGCACGATCGGCGCGATCGCCAGCACCGGCACGGTCTGCGACGCGACGATCCACGGCAGCAGCGCGCGGTCGAGCGTGCGCGAGTGCACGATGGCCGCCGCCAGCACGATGCCGAGCAGGGTGCCCAGCACGAAGCCGACCAGCGTCGATTCGGCCGTCACCGCGACGTGGTACAGCAGGTTGCGCGGCGAATCCAGCGGCCAGTCGACGAGGCTGTGCCACAGGTCGATGACCACCTGGTGCGGCGACGGCAGCACCGGCCGCTGCATATTCCAGGTCGTCGTGATCAGTTCGCCCGTCGTGTAGGCGCCCTTCGGCGCCAGCACGCGCTCAATCGCACCCGCCGAGTTCAGGCCGATCGCGCCGAGGTACCACAGCAGCAGCACGGCCGCGAGCACGGCCGCGATCGGCAACGCGTGCTGGCGCGGGTCAGCTTTCATCGTCGGCGCCGTGGCCTGCTGCCAGGCCCTCGCGCACTTCATGGGCCAGCGCCATGAACTCGGGCGAGTCGCGCAGGTCGAGCGTGCGGGCGTCCGGCAGCGTCGACGGAATGACCTTCAGGATGCGTCCCGGTCGCGGCGACATCACGACGATGCGCGTCGACAGGTAGACGGCCTCGGCGATCGAGTGCGTCACGAAGACCACGGTGCGGCGCTCGCGCTGCCACAGCTGCTGCAGCTGCTCGTTGAGGCGGTCGCGCGTGATCTCGTCGAGCGCGCCGAAGGGCTCGTCCATCATCAGCAGCTTCGGCTCGAAGCCCAGCGCGCGCGCGATCGATACGCGCTGCTGCATGCCGCCCGACAGCTGCCACGGGTACTTGCGTTCGAAGCCGGTCAGGCTGACCCGTGCAAGCTGCTCGCGTGCGATGGCTTCGGCCTCGGCCTTCGCGCGGCCCTGGATCTGCAGCGGCAGCATCACGTTGGCCAGCACCGTGCGCCAGGGGAACAGCGCCGGCGCCTGGAAGACGTAGCCGTAGGCGCGTGCCAGGCGCGCTTCGCGCGGCGTCATGCCATTGACCAGCACCTCGCCGGCCGTGATGGGTTCCAGGTCGGCGATCACGCGCAGCAGCGTCGTCTTGCCGCAGCCGGACGGCCCGATCAGCGACACGAACTCGCCCTGGGCGATCGCGAGGTCGACCTCGTGCAGCGCGCGCACCGGCGCGTCCGCTGAGGGATAGACGACGCTGGCGCGGCGCACGTCGACGGCGATGTCGGCAGCGGCAGGAACGGCGCCGGTGGCCGGCGCAGAGACACCGGAAGGCAGGCCTTGCAGCCGGTCGGGAGCATTCATCGTCGGGGATGGCGCGTACGGGACAGCACGCGCGGAGGGACTCGGGGACTTGACCGATTGGTCAGCTTATTGTGGCGGACGTAGCCAGATTTGTGCCACGCCGCGGGGCCCCCGCGACCCCCGGATCAACCCCCATAAGCCCGGGACGGGGGCGCCGCGCACCGGCGCGGCGCACCTCGCGCTTCAGGCGCCGGCCCAGCCCAGCTCGCGCAGCTCGCGCTCGGCGCGTGCCGCGTCGGTGAAGTGCAGCGCGCGCCAGCCGGCCGCGCGGGCGGCGTGGATGTTGGGCGGATGGTCGTCGAGGAAGACCAGCTCGTCGGGCGCCGCGCCGAAGCGCTCGGCGGCGAGCGCGAAGATCGCCGCATCGGGCTTGGCCTGCCGCACGCGGCCGGAGAACACGCCCGACTGGAACCAGCCGACGAAGGCATGCGTGCGCTCCAGGTGGTCGGCGAAGGGCGCGGGCATGTTCGACAGGTAGTACAACGGCACGCCACTGGTGCGCAGGCGATCGAGCAGCGCGACGGTGGCGTCGATCGGCTGCAGCACCTCGGGCACCGCATCGACGATGGCCTGGGCTTCATCCGTGCTCAGGTCGGTGCGCAGCGCCAGCCTGGCGACGAGCTCCTCGGCACCGAGCAGGCCCTTGTCGAAGTCGCCCCAGTCGCCGCCGTAGCCTTGGAACACCTCGCTCACCCAATGGGCGGCGCTGGTGTCGTCGACGGCGCGTGTGGGCAGCACGCGCTTGAGCAGCTCGGCCGGCTGCCATTGGAAGAGCACGCCGCCGAAGTCGAAGACGAGCTTCATCGCGTCAGGTGGTGGAGCAGGCCGGCGGTCGAGCCGTCGAGTCCGCTGGCATCGCCGCTGGTGATGCGCGGCAGCAGGTTGTTGCACAGCGCCTTGCCGAGCTCGACGCCCCACTGGTCGAAGCTGTTGATGCCCCAGGTCGCACCGCTGGTGAAGACGCGGTGCTCGTACATCGCGATCAACGCGCCGAGCGCACGCGGCGTCAGCTGGTCGAGCACCAGCGTCGTGCTCGGCCGGTTGCCGGGGAAGCTGCGGTGGCGTGCGAGCACCTCGCGGTCGAGGTCGGGCGATGCGGTCGGCGCCTTCTCGCCCAGCGCCGCTTCGGCGCACTTGCCGAGCATCAGCGCCTGGCCCTGCGCGAGGCAGTTGGCCAGCGCCTTCGCATGCAGGTCGGCGTGCTCGTGGGTCGGCCGCTTCACCGCGATGAACTCCACCGGCACCACTTCGGTCCCCTGGTGCAGCATCTGGAAGTAGGCATGCTGGCCGTTGGTGCCGGGCTCGCCCCAGACCACCGGGCTGGTGTGATAGGGCAACGGCTGGCCGTCGAGGTCGACGCACTTGCCGTTCGATTCCATCTCCAGCTGCTGCAGGTAGGCCGGCAGGCGCTTGAGCCCCTGGTGGTAGGGCGCCACCGAACGGCTGCCGAAGCGATGGAAGTTGCGGTACCAGACGTCGAGCAGGCCCAGCAGCGCCGGCAGGTTGTGCTCCAGCGGCGTCTCGGCGAAATGCCGGTCCATCGCGTGCGCACCCGCGAGCAGCGCGCGGAAGTGGTCGGCGCCGATGGCGATCGCGATGGGCAGGCCGATCGCGCTCCACAGCGAATAGCGGCCGCCGACCCAGTCCCAGAAGCCGAAGGTGGTGTGGATGCCGAACTCGGCCGCGGCGGCGAGGTTCGTCGTCGCGCCGACGAAGTGGCGCGCGATGTCGGCTTCGGTCTGCCCCTGGGCCAGGAACCACGCCCGCGCGACGCCGGCGTTGGCCATCGTCTCCTGCGTCGTGAAGGTCTTGCTGGCGACGATGAAGAGCGTGCGCCGTGCGTCGAGGCGCTTGAGCACCGGCGCGATGTCGTGGCCATCGACGTTGCTGACGAAGTGGCAGTGCAGCCCCGGCTGGCCGTAGGCCTCGAGCGCCGGCACGACCATCTGGGGCCCGAGGTCCGAGCCGCCGATGCCGATGTTGACGACGTCGGTGATGCCGCTGCTCGCCGTGTCGCGCACCCGCTCGGCGAAGGCCAGCATGCGGTCGAGCACCTCGTGCACCTCGTCGCCGTGCGGCGCGGCGCCCTTGGGCGCGCGCAGCGCGGTGTGCAGCACCGCGCGGCCCTCGGTCGTATTGATCGGCTCGCCCGCGAACATCGCGTCGCGCCGCGCTTCCAGGCCGCACTCGCGCGCCAGCTCGACCAGCAGCCGGCGCGTCGCGAGGTCCCAGCGGTTCTTCGACAGGTCGGCGAAGACCTCGGGCGCCTGCAGCGAGAAGGCGCCGAAACGCTGCGGGTCGCGCACGAAGGCCTCGCGCAGGTCGAAATCGCGGCCGTGGGCCTCGTAGTGGCCCTGCAGCGCCGTCCAGGCGACCGTGGCGTCGCACCGCATCATCGCTGCGCCTCGATCATCGCGTCGAGCTTCGCGGAGTCGGCCGCAAAGGCGCGGATGCCTTCAGCGAGTTTCTCGGTGGCCATCGCATCTTCGTTCAGCGCGTAGCGGAAGCCGGCTTCGTCGAAGCGCGCGGGCCTCAGGTCGGCGGCGCGGGCGGCGTCGGGATCGAGGCGGCGCTCGATGGGTGCGTCGCTCGCCTGCAGCTGCGCCAGCAGTTCCGGGCTGATGGTGAGCAGGTCGCAGCCGGCCAGCGCGAGGATCTGGCCGACGTTGCGGAAGCTCGCGCCCATCACCTGCGTCGGGATGCCGAAGTGCTTGTAGTGCCGGTAGATGCGCTCGACCGACTGCACGCCGGGGTCGTTGGCGCCGGCCATGGCCGCTTCGTTCCACTGCGCGCCCGCCTGCTTCCTGTACCAGTCGTAGATGCGGCCGACGAAGGGCGAGATCAGCCGCACGCCGGCCTCGCCGCAGGCCACCGCCTGGCAGAAGGAGAACAGCAGCGTCAGGTTGCAGCGGATGCCCTGGCGCTCGAGCACGCGGGCGGCCTGGATGCCCTCCCAGGTCGACGCGATCTTGATCAGCACGCGCTCGGCGCCGATGCCGGCGCGTTCGTAGAGCCCGATCAGCCGCTGCGCGCGCGCGATCGTCGCCGCGCTGTCGAAGGACAGGCGCGCATCGACCTCGGTCGACACGCGGCCGGGCACGTGCTTCAGGATCTCGAGGCCGAAGCGCACCAGCACCTCGTCGACGATCTCGTCGAGCGCGCGGCCGCGGTGCCCGGCCACGGTCTGCGCCAGCAGCGGCGCGTAGTCGGGCTGCTGCACGGCCTTCAGGATCAGCGACGGGTTGGTCGTCGCGTCCTGCGGTGCGAACTGCGCCAGTTGCTTGAAGTTGCCGGTGTCGGCGACGACGGTGGTGAAGGCCTTGAGCTGATCGAGCTGGTTCATCGCGGAGGTCTTTCGGTGAACCCGGATTAGACCGCGATGGCAGGGCCCCCGGTTTCCCAATCGGTTACAGCGCCGGTACCTCGCCTGCCCCGCCTCGATGCGCCCGCTTCGGCGGAAGCCGCGATTGACCCGTCCAAGAAACTAATGCATCATGAAAAAGGAAACAAAGTTACACCACCTCCCTCCCCCACCCATGTCCTTCGATCTCGTCTTCTTCGGCGGCACCGGCGACCTCACCTGGCGCAAGCTGATGCCCGCGCTGTTCCAGGCCTTCCGTCACGGCAAGCTGCCGCCGGGCGGCCGCATCCTCGCCGTGGCGCGCGACGAACGCAGCGACGACGAGTACCGCGCCTTCATCAAGGAGCGTTTCGTCGAGGTCGAGAGCGCCAAGCGCCCGAGCGACGAGGAGTTCGACCGCTTCGCGCAGCTGCTGCACTACCGGCGCATGGACCTGTCGAAGCCCGAGCACTACGCCGGGCTCAAGCAGTGGATCGACGACCGCGACGCCCACACCGTCGTGCTGTACCTGGCCACGGCGCCCTACCTGTTCCCGGTGATCTGCGAGCAGCTCGGCGCCGCCGGCCTCAATGGCCCGAACGTGCGCGTCGTGCTCGAGAAGCCGCTCGGCCACGACCTGGAGAGCGCGCAGCAGATCAACCGCGTCGTGCGCTCGGTATTCGCCGAGTCGCAGGCCTTCCGCATCGACCATTACCTCGGCAAGCCGAGCGTGCAGAACCTGATGGCGCTGCGCTTCGGCAATGCGCTGTTCGAGCCGCTGTGGCGGCGCGAGAGCATCGCCAACATCCAGATCACGCTGGCCGAGGAGCTCGGCGTCGGCACCCGCGGCGACTTCTACGACCAGACGGGTGCGCTGCGCGACATGATCCAGAACCATGCGCTGCAGCTGCTGACGATGATCGCGATGGAACCGCCGTCGACCAGCGATGCCGACGCGATCCGCGACGAGAAGCTCAAGGTGCTGAAGTCGCTGCGGCCGTTCACGCCGGAGCTCGTCGCGCGCGACGCGGTGCGCGGGCAGTACCGCGCCGGCTCGATCGCCGGCAAGCCGGCACCGGGTTACCTCGACGAGCAGAAGGTGCCTCCCGGCAGCACGATCGAGACCTTCGTCGCGCTGCGCACCGAGGTGCAGAACTGGCGCTGGGCCGGCGTGCCCTTCTACCTGCGCACCGGCAAGCGCCTGGCCGAACGGCTGGCGCAGATCGTCGTCAACTTCCGCCCGGTGCCGCACCCGATCTTCCCGGGCTCGGCGCGCGCGAACAAGCTGGTCATCAACCTGCAGCCCGAAGACGGCCTGGAGCTGCACCTGCTGGCGACCAAGGGCAGCGGCCAGGGCGAGCTGCTGGCGCCGGTGAAGCTGGACCTCGACTTCGACAAGGCCTTCCCGACCGAGCGCGTCGGCGCCTACGAGCGCCTGCTGCTCGATGCGATCGCCGGCCGGCTGAACCTCTTCGTTCGCAGCGACGAACAGGAGCAGGCCTGGCGCTGGGTCGAGCCGATCCTGCACGGCTGGAAGCAGGACCCGAACGGCCCGCGGCCCTATGCCGCCGGAACCTGGGGGCCGCCGGCGTCGAGCGCGATGGTCGCGCGCGACGGCTGCACGTGGGACGAGGAACAGTGACCGTCGCCGCCGCGGCGACGGTCCGGGAGCGCTGAACGATGTCGATGCTGGAGCGCGTGCGCGCGTCGATGCCGGCCTTGCCGCCGGCCGAACAACGGGTGGCGAAGCTGCTGCTGGCCGACCCGCGCAGTTTCGCCAGCCTGCCGGTCGGTGAGCTGGCGGAGCGCTCGCATGTCAGCAAGCCCACCGTCGTGCGCTTCTGCCGCAGCGTCGGCTACGACGGCCTGACCGATTTCAAGCACAAGCTCGCCGGCACGGTCAACGAAGGCGTGCCCTTCGTGCACCGCGCGGTCGACGAGGACGACAAGCCGGCCGAGCTGATCATCAAGGTGGTCGACAACGCGGTGGCCGCGCTGCTGAAGTACCGCAACGCGGCCGCCGGCCATGCGGTGGAGCGCGCGATCGAGGCGCTGGCCAATGCCGGCCGCGAGCACAAGCGCATCGAGTTCTACGGCGTCGGCAACTCGGGCATCGTCGCGCAGGACGCGCAGCACAAGTTCTTCCGCCTCGGCGTGAACACCATCGCCTGCAGCGACGGCCATGTGCAGGTGATGAGCGCGACGATGCTGCAGCCAGGCGACTGCGCGGTGATCATCAGCAACTCGGGCCGCAGCCGCGACCTGCTGGATGCCGCCGACATCGCGCGCCGCAAGGGCGCGACGGTGATCGTGATGACCGCCAGCGGGTCGCCGCTGGCGCAGTTCGCGCAGGCGCACGGCCACATCCTGCTGGCCGCCGACCATCCCGAGGATTTCGACCGCTACAGCCCGATGGTGTCGCGCCTGCTGCACCTGGTGATCATCGACATCCTGACCACCGGCGTCGCGCTGCGCCTGGGCAGCCACCTGCGGCCGATGCTGCAGGAGATCAAGCGCAACCTGCGCGCGAAGCGCTACACGCAGCCGGAGTGACGGCAGCGGCGGCGATGCCGCCCCGGTGGCCGCGCCTTTCGGACCCTAGGCGATCAGGCCGTCGACGCCGTACAGCTTCGCCAGCTGGCCCAGCTTCGGCGGCGCGCCGACCACCTGCAGCGTCTTGCCGGCCGCCTGCGCGGCGCGCCGGCATTCGAGCAGCACCGCGATCGCCGAGGTGTCGAGCGTCTGCAGCCCCGACGCGTCGAGCACCGGCTGGTCTTCCGCCGCCAGCGCAGCGACGAGCCGTTCGGCCTCGGCGCGGGCTTCGACGATCGTCAGGACCGCGGGCAGCGCGATGCTCATGCGGATCGGCCGGTCAGTTCTTCGGCGCCGCGGCGGTCGCCTTGTTCTTCTCGGTCAGGCGCGTGATCAGCCCGTCCATGCCACCAGCGCTCAGGTCCTTCGCGAACTGGCCCTTGTAGGCCTCGACCAGCCAGAAGCCGCCGACGTTGACGTCGTAGATCCTCCATGCGTCGCCGGCCTTCTCGACACGATAGTCGAGCTGGATCGGCTCGCCGCGGCCGCGCACCTCGGTGCGCACGACCGAATCGCCCTCGCCGCTGCCGCGCATCGGCTTGACGAGCACGGTCTGGTCCTTCACCTGCGTCAGCGCGCCGGCGTAGGTGTTGATCATCAGCGTCTTGAACTCCTCGAGCATGCGCTTCTGCTGCTCGGGGGTGGCGCTGCGCCACTGCGGGCCGACCGCCATCGAGGTCATGCGCTGGAAGTTCACATGCGGCATCACCTTCTGGTCGACCAGCGTGCGGATGCGCGACACGTCGCCCGCCTGGATGGCCTTGTCGGCCTTCACCGCGTCGATCACGTCGTTCGACACCTGCTTGACGAAAGCATCGGCGGCCACGGCTTCGGCACGGGCGGCGGGCACGGCCAGGGCGGCGGCCGTGAGGGCCAGTGCAGAAATCCAGGTACGTCGCAACATCAGTTCATCCTTTCATGCGGGCGGGTCGGCCCGAGCACCACAACGCTGCAAGGCTGCGTTCGGTTCACTTCGCCGGCTTGGGTTCCGCCGGCTTCGCCTGGGCAGCCTTCGGCTCGTCAGGCTTTGTTTCTTCGTCGTCGGGCGGATCGCCGTCGTAGACCTGGCTGCGGCGGCGCGCCAGGTAACCGTCGCGCAACAGGATGTATTTGTCGAGCGCGACATCGTCGAGCACCTTCGATGCGCTGAGCAGGCGGCTGCGGGTGCTGATCAGCTGCAGCACCGTCGCGCCGTTCTGGTCACGCACTTCCTTGAAGACGAGGTTGCCCGGCGAGGCCTTCATGTCCACCGGCAGCGCCGCGGTGTCACGCAGGGTCGACGGGCCCAGCAGCGGCAGCACGACGTAGGGGCCGTTGCCGACGCCCCAGACCGCGAGCGTCTGCCCGAAGTCTTCCGACTGCTTCGACAGGCCGATCTCCTCGCCGATGTCGAGGAAACCGAACAAGCCGAACACGGTGTTGGTGGCAACGCGCATGCCCATCTCGAGCGCCGCCTTGGGCTTGGCCTGCAGCACGAGGTTGACCGTCGACCAGGCATCGCCCAGGTTGCCGAACATGTTGTCGACACCGGTGCGAACGAACTCCGGCACCACGGCGCGGTAGGCCTGCGCCACCGGCTTCAGCACGGCGGTGTCGACCGCCTCGTTGAAATCGAAGACTCGGCGGTTGAAGCGCTCCCACGGGTCGGCAGGGGAACTCGGGGCGGCCGCATCGGCCTGCGCGGCCGATCCGCCGCCTTGCGCCGGCACCGTGCTGCAGCCGCCCAGCACGAACAGCGCTGCCAGCAGCACGCCCAGCATGCCGCGTCGGAGCAGGCGGCTCATTTCGGGCTCCCCGTCGCGCCGCCGTTGCCGGCGGCCCCGGCGTCGGCCGCCTTGTTGAACAGGAACTGGCCGATCAGGTTCTCCAGCACGACGGCGGACTGCGTCTGGCTGACCACATCGCCGCCGGCCAGATTCTTCTCGTCGCCGCCGGGTTCCAGGCCGACGTACTGGTCGCCGAGCAGGCCGGCCGTCAGGATCTTGGCCGAGCTGTCCTTCGGGAAGACGTACTGGCTGTCGATCTCCAGCGTCACGACGCCCTGGTAGGTCTTCGGGTCGAGCCCGATGCGGACCACCCGCCCCACCGACACGCCAGCGCTGCGCACCGGCGCGCGCACCTTCAGGCCACCGATGTTGTCGAAGCGCGCGCTCACGCGGTAGACGTCGCGGTGGCCGAAGTTCGCGAGGTTCGCGGCCTTCAAGGCCAGGAACAGCAAGGCCACGACGCCGAGCAGCACGAACAGCCCGACCAGTGTCTCGATTCCTCTCTTGCCCATCTTGATTCCCTTGCAGCTCTACGGCGTCGAGAACATCAACGCCGTGAGGATGAAGTCCATGCCCAGCACCGCGAGCGACGAGAACACCACCGTGCGTGTCGTCGCATAGGCCACGCCTTCCGGGGTGGCCTGCGTCTCGTAGCCCTGGTACAGGGCGACGAAGGTGCAGATGACGCCGAACACCGCGCTCTTGACCAGGCCGTTGCCGATGTCGCGCCAGACGTCGACCCCCGATTGCTGGATCGACCAGAAGTTGCCGGCGTCGATGCCGATCAGCGCAACCGCGACGACCCAGGCGCCGAGGATGCCGATGGTCGAGAACAGGATCGCCAGGATCGGCATCGCGACGACGCCGCCGAGGAAACGCGGCGCGAGCACGCGCGCACGCGGATCGATCGCCATCAGCTCCATCGCGGCGAGCTGCTCGCCGGCCTTCATCAGGCCGATCTCGGCGGTCAGCGACGTGCCCGCCCGGCCGGCGAAGAGCAGCGCGGTAACGACCGGACCGAGCTCGCGCACCAGCGACAGGTTGACCACCAGGCCCAGCGACTCGGCGGCGCCGTAGCGCACCAGCGCGTAGTACATCTGCAGCGCCAGCACGAAACCGACGGCCAGGCCCGACGAGAGCATGATGACCAGCGACCGGTTGCCGATGGCATGCACTTGCGTGATCACCAGCATCGGCCGCCGCAGCGCGGCCGGCAGCGCCTTCATCAGCTCGACGAGGAACAGCGCCGCATGGCCCCAGTTGCCCAGCACCTTCAACGCGCGCGCGCCCAGCGGCGCGAGCCAGTTCATGGATGCCTCCTGCAGCCCGCCGGGCCGGCCCCCCCCGAGGGGAGCGAGCATGCCCGCAACGGCCGGTGGGCGCTCATTGCACGCGCTCCACGCCGAAGTCCTTCGCCAGCTCTGGCGCGGGATAGTGGAACTTGACCGGCCCATCCGGCTCGCCGCGCACGAACTGGCGCACCTCCGGGTCCATCGAGTCCATCAGCTCCTTCGGCGTGCCCTCGGCGACGATGCGGCCGGGCGCGGCCATCAGCACCACCCAGTCGCTGATCGCCATGCACTCCGGCACGTCATGCGACACCACCAGCGACGTCGCGCCGGTGATGTCGTTGAGCGTGCGGATCAGCTGCGCGGCGACACCCATCGAGATCAGGTCCAGCCCGGCGAAGGGCTCGTCGTACATGATCAGCTCGGGATCGAGTGCGATCGCGCGCGCCAGCGCGACACGCCGCGCCATGCCGCCGGAGACCTCGGCAATGCGCAGCGGCGCCGCACCGCGCAGGCCCACGGCATTGAGTTTCATCAGCACGATGTCGCGGATCAGCGATTCGGGCAGGTCGGTCATCTCCCGCAGCGGGAAGGCGACGTTCTCGAACACCGTGAGGTCGGTGAACAGCGCCCCGAACTGGAACAGCATGCCCAGCCGCTTGCGCAGCCGGTACAGCTGCTGCCGGTCGCGCGCATTGATCACCTCGCCGTCGAAGACCACGCGCCCGCTGCTCGCGGCATGCACGCCGCCGATCAGCCGCAGCAAGGTCGTCTTGCCGCAGCCCGAACCCCCCAGGATGGCCGTGACCTTGCCGCGCGGAAAGCGCAGGTTCACGTCCTTCAGGATGGTGCGACTCGCGTCGTAGCCGAAGCTGACGTGGTCGATCTCGATCAGGGCGGGGTCGGCGTTCAAGGGTCCGGCGGGCGGGCCTGCCGGCCCTTTTCATGTGTGAAATCATTGTCGCACGCCGAGTTTTCCCGTAAGGATTTGCCCCGATCAAGCGGCGGCACGCGTTGTGACGGCGCCGCGGAAAGGCACCAAATGCAACGGGCCGCGCAAGCGGCCCGTCATCGCATTCGTGCTTCGATCCGGAGGGCCGTGGCCCGCCGGCGGTCCGCTCAGTCGCTCGAGATGTCGATGGACAGCGTGTCGAGCGCCTCGCGTATCGGGACGAACAGGTTGATGCCTGCCGTGCCGCTGCCGATGCCGCGCGACGTCAGCCCGATCGCGGCGCCGTGTGCGCCGATCAACGGGCCGCCGCTGCTGCCGGGCAGGATCTTGACGTCGCTCTGCAGCCAGCGCTGCTGCCCGACCATGCGCGTGCCGCTCAGCACGCCGCGCGTCACGGTGGTGGCGAACGACTCGCCGAGCGGCGAGCCGATCGCGTAGACGTCTTCGCCGGCCTGGACCTCGTCGGCACGCACGCTGATGGCCGCCAGCGTGACCGGCTCGGTCTTGACGAGCGCGACGTCCCGCGCGCGATCGCTGCGCATGACCTCGCCGACCAGCGTGCGTCCATTCGCGAGCTTGACCTTCAGGAACCTGGCATCGCCGACGACGTGGTGGTTGGTCAGCAGGTAGCCGTCGGCATGGATGTAGAAGCCGCTGCCCGTGCCGGTGCCGCTTTGCAGCGTCACGACCGCCGACTGCAGCTGCGGCATGCGATCCTGCGCCGAGGGCTCGCCTGCTCCGGCTGCGTGCGCGATGCGCAGGCGCGGCGGGCCCGCGGGCGCCGCCGCGACGATCGACGGATCGATGGGCTTGCGCGCGAGCTCCGAGAACGCCGGATCCGCCAGCAGGTTGCGTGCCGCCATGGCCACCGCGCGCTGGATGGCCGTGACCAGCGACAACTTGTCGTTGCTGCCGACCTGGATGGAGCCCTCGGTGGTCAGGCTGAAGACGGTCTTCTGCTGCCGCGGCGAGAACAGCTCCCAGGCCATCTGGAGCCAGACACCCCCTTCGACCACCTTGTCGCGTTCGCAGACTTCGATCTGCACGTCCTTGAAGAGCACGCCGACCTCGTAGTCGGCCGCCGCCGGCGCCGCCGGCGTCGCGAACACCGAGTCCTGCGTGGCCGGCTTCGGATAGCCGGCCGCCACCAGCTCGGCCGCCACGATGCGGCCGGCGTCGCGCGTCAGCAGGCTCCCGAGCGTGGGCGTGAAGCGCGCTTCGTTGCTGGTGCCGCAGAACCAGCCGGTCTGCAGCGTGCCGATCCTGGCATTGGTGGCACGGACGACCAGCTTGCGGAAGACGACGCTCGGCGCACCGGGTTGAGCCGCGACGACGATCGGCTCACGCGGCTCCGCGGCCTTGACCTTGGGCAAGTCCGCGCCGGCCGCCAGCAGCGGGGTGACGAGGGTGACGAGCGCAGCGGATGCGCGGGCGATGCGCGAGACGGTATTCAAGAAGCCTCCCTGGGTGATCTCCGGCGGACTTTCGGCCGCCGGCGGGAAGACTTGAAGGCCGCGACGGGCCCGGCGTGAAGTCCGACCGTGCTCAGCGCGGCAAAGTCGAGCTGCCCATCAGGAATTCGTCGACCGCCCTCGCAGCCTGGCGGCCTTCGCGGATCGCCCAGACGACCAGCGACTGGCCGCGCCGCATGTCGCCGGCGGCGAACACCTTGTCGACGTTGGTCTTGTAGCTGGCGGTGCCGTCGGTGGTCGCGCGCGCGTTGCCGCGGTTGTCCTTGTCGACGCCGAAGGCCTCGAGGATGGTGCCGACCGGGTTCGTGAAGCCCATCGCCAGCAGCACGAGGTCGGCCTTCCATTCCTTCTCGGAGCCGGGCACCTCGATCATCTTGCCGCCCTGCCACTCGACCTGCACCGTCTTCAGGCCCACCACGCGCCCCTTGTCCTTGCCGGTGCCGGCGATGAACTCCTTGGTGGCGATGGCGAAGGTGCGCTCGCAGCCTTCCTCGTGGCTGGAGCTGGTGCGCAGCTTGTACGGCCAGTACGGCCAGGTCAGCGGCCGGTTCTCTTCTTCCGGCGGCTGCGGCATCAGCTCGAACTGCGTGACGCTGGCCGCGCCATGGCGGTTGCTGGTGCCGACGCAGTCGCTGCCGGTGTCGCCGCCGCCGATCACGATGACGTGCTTGCCCGTCGCCATGATCTGGCCCTTGACCTTGTCGCCGGCGATCACCTTGTTCTGCTGCGGCAGGAACTCCATCGCGAAATGCACGCCGTCGAGCTGGCGACCCGGCACCGGCAGGTCGCGGCTGGCCTCGGCGCCGCCGGTCAGCACGATGGCGTCGAAGCTCGCCTTCAACTCGTCGGCCGAGACGATCTTCGTGGCGTCGTTGGTGACCTTGCTGCCCTCGGGCAGGTGGCCCACCAGCACGCCGGTGCGGAACACGACGCCTTCGGCCTCCATCTGCGCGATGCGGCGGTCGATGTGCGACTTCTCCATCTTGAAGTCGGGGATGCCGTAGCGCAGCAGGCCGCCGATGCGGCTGTTCTTCTCGAACACCGTCACGTCGTGGCCGGCGCGCGCGAGCTGCTGCGCGGCCGCCATGCCGGCCGGGCCCGAGCCGACCACCGCCACCTTCTTGCCCGTCTTCGCCTTCGGCGGCTGCGGCTTCACCCAGCCCTCGGCCCAGGCGCGGTCGATGATCGCGTGTTCGATCGACTTGATGCCCACCGGATCGTCGTTGACGTTCAGCGTGCAGGCCGCCTCGCAGGGTGCCGGGCAGATGCGGCCGGTGAACTCGGGGAAGTTGTTGGTCGAGTGCAGCACGGTGATCGCGTTGCGCCAGTCGCCGCGGTACACCAGGTCGTTGAAGTCCGGGATGATGTTGTTGACCGGGCAGCCCGAGTTGCAGAACGGCGTGCCGCAATCCATGCAGCGCGCGCCCTGGACCTTGGCCTGCTCGTTGTTCAGCCCGATGACGAACTCTTTGTAGTTCTTGACGCGCTGGGGCACGGGCTCGTAGCCCTCCTCCACGCGCTCGTATTCCATGAAGCCGGTGACTTTGCCCATCGTCGTGATTCCTTGATTCGTGTCCGGGGCTGACGCTTACTTGGCGGGCACGCCCTTGGCGGCCTTGCCGCTGTCGGCGGTGGTGGCCTTGGCCTTGGCGATCGTCGCGTCCGACTCGCGGGCGGCGTTGATCTCGCCGAGCGCGCGCTTGTATTCGGACGGGAACACCTTGACGAAGCGGCCGCGTGCGTTCGCCCAGTCGTCGAGGATCTCGCGCGCGCGCAGCGAGCCGGTCCAGCGGTGATGCTGCTCGACCAGCGACTTCAGCAGCGTCTCGTCGGCCTCGTCCTTGTGCCAGATCGCGCGGTCGATCGTCGCCACCTGCTCGGCCTTCGGCAGCACCTTGTCGAGCGTGACCATCGAGGTGTTGCAGCGTCGGGCGAACTGGCCGTCCTCGTCGTAGACGTAGGCGATGCCGCCCGACATGCCGGCGGCGAAGTTGCGGCCCGTCTTGCCGAGCACGACCACGGTGCCGCCGGTCATGTACTCGCAGCCGTGGTCGCCGGTGCCTTCGACGACCGCCGTCGCGCCGGACAGGCGCACCGCGAATCGTTCGCCGGCGACGCCGCGGAAGAAGGCCTCGCCGCTGGTCGCGCCGTACAGCGCGGTATTGCCGATGATGATGTTCTTCGTCGCGTCGCCACGGAAGTCGATGCTCGGGCGCACGGTGATGCGGCCGCCCGACAGGCCCTTGCCGGTGTAGTCGTTGGCATCGCCGATCAGGTAGAAGGTGATGCCGCTGGCCAGGAACGCGCCGAAGCTCTGGCCGCCGGTGCCTTCCATCTGGATGAAGATGGTCTGGTCCGGCAGGCCCTCGGGCCGGTGGCGCACCAGCTCGCCGGACAGCATCGCGCCGACCGAGCGGTTGACGTTGCGCGCCTCCTCCATGAAGTGCACCTTCTCGCCGCGCTCGATCGCCGGCTTGCAGCGTTCGATCAGCTTGACGTCCAGCGCCTTGCCGAGCCCGTGGTCCTGCTGCTCGACGTGATAACGCGCGACGTCGGCGGGCACCTGCGGCTGGTGGAAGACGCGGGCGAAGTCCAGGCCCTTGGCCTTCCAGTGCTCGATCCCCTTCCTGGTGTCGAGCAGGTCGGCGCGGCCGATCAGCTCGTCGAAGGTGCGGATGCCCAGCTGCGCCATGATCTGGCGCGCTTCCTCGGCGACGAAGAAGAAGTAGTTGACGACGTGCTCGGGCTTGCCGGTGAACTTCGCGCGCAGCACCGGGTCCTGCGTCGCCACCCCGACCGGGCAGGTGTTCAGGTGGCACTTGCGCATCATGATGCAGCCCTCGACGACCAGCGGCGCGGTCGCGAAGCCGAACTCGTCGGCGCCCAGCAGCGCGCCGATCACGACGTCGCGGCCGGTCTTCATCTGGCCGTCGGCCTGCACGCGCACGCGGCTGCGCAGGCGGTTCAGCACCAGCGTCTGCTGGGTTTCGGCCAGGCCCAGCTCCCACGGCGTGCCCGCGTGCTTGATCGACGACCACGGCGACGCGCCGGTGCCGCCGTCATGGCCGGCGATCACGACATGGTCGGCCTTGCACTTGGTGACGCCGGCGGCGATGGTGCCGACGCCGACCTCGGACACCAGCTTCACGCTGACCGAAGCGCGCGGGTTGGCGTTCTTCAGGTCGTGGATCAGCTGCGCCAGGTCCTCGATCGAGTAGATGTCGTGGTGCGGCGGCGGGCTGATCAGGCCGACGCCCGGCACCGAGTAGCGCAGGAAGCCGATGTACTCGCTGACCTTGCCGCCGGGCAGCTGGCCGCCCTCGCCGGGCTTCGCGCCCTGCGCCATCTTGATCTGGATCTGGTCGGCCGACACGAGGTACTCGGTCGTCACGCCAAAGCGGCCGGAGGCCACCTGCTTGATCTTCGAGCGCAGGCTGTCGCCGTCCTTCATCACGTAGTCGGCCGCGATGACCTTCGTGCCGATGACGTCGGAGACCTTGGTGCCGTCGGTGATCTTGATGCCCTTGAGCTCGTTGCGATAACGCGCCGGATCCTCGCCACCTTCGCCGGTGTTGCTCTTGCCGCCGATGCGGTTCATCGCCAGCGCCAGCGTCGAGTGGGCCTCGGTGCTGATCGAGCCGAGCGACATCGCACCGGTCGCGAAGCGCTTGACGATCTCGGCGGCGGGTTCGACCTCCTCGACCGGGATCGCCTTGCGCTGGTCGATCTTGAACTCGAACAGGCCGCGCAAGGTCATGTGGCGCCTGCTCTGGTCGTTGATCAGCTGCGCGTACTCCTTGTACGTCTCGAACTTGCCCGAGCGCGTGCTGTGCTGCAGCTTGGCGATCGCGTCCGGCGTCCACATGTGCTCCTCGCCGCGCGTGCGCCAGGCGTATTCGCCGCCGGCGTCGAGCATCGACTGAAGCACCGGGTCGTCGCCGAAGGCCGCGATGTGCGTGCGCAGCGCCTCTTCGGCGACTTCGAAGACGCCGATGCCGCCGACCTGGCTGGCCGTGCCGCGGAAGTACTTCTGCACGAAGTTCGGCTCCAGGCCGATGGCCTCGAAGAGCTGCGCGCCGCAGTAGGACATGTAGGTCGACACGCCCATCTTGGACATGATCTTCGACAGCCCCTTGCCGATCGCCTTGATGTAGTTGTAGATCGCCTTCTCGGCCGACAGCTGGCCCGGCAGCGAGTGGTGCAGGTCGACCAGCGTCTCGAGCGCCAGGTAGGGATGCACGGCTTCCGCGCCGTAGCCCGCGAGGACCGCGAAGTGGTGCACCTCGCGCGCCGAACCGGTCTCGACGACGAGGCCGGCGGTGGTGCGCAGGCCCTCGCGCACCAGGTGGTGGTGGATCGCGGACAGCGCCAGCAGCGCGGGGATCGCGACCTGCGTGCGGCTCATGCGCCGGTCGGTGATGACCAGGATGTTGTGGCCGGTCTTGATCGCATCGACCGCCTCGGCGCACAGCGACGCCAGCTTGGCCTCGACACCTTCACGGCCCCACGACAGCGGGTAGGTGATGTCGATCTCGTGCGTCTTGAACTTGCCGTGGGTGTGCTGCTCGATCGCGCGCAGGCGCGCCATGTCGTCGAAATCGAGCACCGGCTGGTGCACCTCGAGGCGCATCGGCGGGTTCACCGCGTTGATGTCCAGCAGGTTCGGCTTCGGGCCGATGAAGCTGTTCAGGCTCATCACGATCGCTTCGCGGATCGGATCGATCGGCGGGTTCGTGACCTGCGCGAACAGCTGCTTGAAATAGTTGAACAGCGGCTTGTTCTTGTCCGACAGCACCGCGAGCGGCGAATCGTTGCCCATCGAGCCGATGCCTTCTTCGCCGGCGGTGGCCATCGGCGCGAGCAGGAACTTCAGGTCCTCCTGCGTGTAGCCGAAGGCCTGCTGGCGGTCGAGCAGGCTCTCATCGAACGGGCTGGGGCCGGCGGTGACCTCGATGGTGTCGAGGCGGATGCGCACGTTCTCGATCCACTGGCGGTAGGGCTTGGCGAACGCGAACTGGTTCTTCAGTTCCTCGTCGTCGACGATGCGGCCCTGCTCGAGGTCGATCAGGAACATCTTGCCCGGCTGCAGGCGCCACTTCTTGACGATCTTGTTCTCGGGGATCGGCAGCACGCCGGACTCCGAGGCCATCACGACGAGGTCGTCGTCGGTGACGATGTAGCGCGCCGGGCGCAGGCCGTTGCGGTCGAGCGTGGCGCCGATCTGCTTGCCGTCGGTGAAGACCATCGCCGCCGGGCCGTCCCACGGCTCCAGCATCGCGGCGTGGTACTCGTAGAACGCGCGGCGGCGTTCGTCCATCAGTTCGTGCTGCTCCCAGGCCTCCGGGATCATCATCATCGCCGCGTGCGCGAGCGGGTAGCCCGACATCGTCAGCAGCTCGAGCGCGTTGTCGAAGGTGGCGGTGTCGCTCTGGCCCTCGAAGCTGATCGGGTAGAGCTTCTTCAGGTCGTCGCCGAGCACCGGCGACTTCATCACGCCCTCGCGGGCACGCATCCAGTTGAAGTTGCCCTTGACGGTGTTGATCTCGCCGTTGTGCGCCACCATGCGGTACGGGTGCGCGAGCGGCCACTCGGGGAAGGTATTGGTCGAGAAGCGCTGGTGCACCAGCGCCAGCGACGAGGTGACGCGCTCGTCCTGCAGGTCGAGGTAGTACTTGCCGACCTGGTCGGCCAGCAGCAGGCCCTTGTAGATCACCGTGCGGCAGCTCATGCTGGGCACGTAGTACTCGCGGCTGTGGGTGAGCTTGAGCGCCTGGATCGCGGCCGACGCGGTCTTGCGGATCACGTAGAGCTTGCGTTCCAGCGAGTCCGGCACGATCACGTCGGCGCCGCGGCCGATGAAGATCTGGCGGATCACCGGCTCCTTCGCGCGCACGGCCGGGCTCATCGGCATCTCGCGGTCCACCGGCACGTCGCGCCAACCGAGCAGCACCTGGCCTTCGGCCTTCACCGCGCGCTCGAGCTCCTGCTCGCAGGCCAGCCGCGAGGCATGCTCCTTCGGCAGGAAGATCATGCCGACGCCGTACTCGCCGGGCGGCGGCAGCTCGACGCCTTGCCGGGCCATCTCGGCCCGGTAGAACTCGTCCGGCAGCTGGATCAGGATGCCGGCGCCGTCGCCCATCAGCTTGTCGGCGCCGACGGCGCCGCGGTGGTCGAGGTTCTCGAGGATCTTGAGGCCCTGCTCGACGATGCCGTGCGCGCGCTGGCCCTTGATGTGGGCGACGAAGCCGACACCGCAGGCGTCTTTCTCGTTGGCAGGGTCGTACAGGCCGCGCTGCGCGAGCGCTTCGATTTCAGTGCGGGACGCAGGTCCCTGGACGGCATCGCTCACGGCGCGCTCCTTCGAAAGGTCGTTCGGGCCGGAGGTTACTGCAGCGCAGCAAAGCGCTCAAGCTGAAATTTTGGGGTCTGACCCTATTTAATTGTTTTCAGAATGCCAATGCGATTAAATGGGGTCATATCACTCAGCTGCGGTCGTTGCCTTCCGCGGTCGACCGCGCGGCCGCGGCTGCATGGGGCGCCCGGTGTGTTCGGCCAACTGCGCAAGAAACGCGCCGTCGCCCACCGCCCAGCCCTTGTGCACGGCGGCGGCGAGTTGCTCGCTGCGCCGGGCGGACAGGCCCTCGTCCAGTCGCCGGCGGTAGGCGAGCTCGCGGTCGAACGGGGTGTTGCCCAGGCGCCAGTACTCGGCGCAGTCCGCCAGCACGGCATCGCGGCGGGATCCGAGATGGTGCGGGGCGCTCGTCCAGCCGCTGTCGGCCGGCGCCTGGCTGTCGATGAACAGCAGGCCATCGAGCACCGCGGCACCCGGCTGCAGAACTGTCGCCCGGTAGCGGCCGTCCCACAGGCCACCGCGCCGGCCGTGACGCCGGTTGTATGCGCTCACGTACCGCCGGCCGAGCGCCTGGACGAACAGGCTCAGCCCGTCTGTGTGCACCGGTGTCGCCAGCAGGTAGACCTGCGGCTCCAGCAGGGCGTAGGCATGCAGCGCGACCTGGTGCTGGGCGGCGGCCTCGCGCGACACCTGCAGGAAGGCCACCCGGTCGGGCTCGTCGACGAAGAGTGGCACGCCCTCGAGCGCCCGCAGCGACAGCAGGTGCACATGACCCGCCAGCGCGAGCCGGGTCAGCCGGGCCATCACCGCCTCATCCGCATCGCCCGCAAGCGCGAGCGCCGGGCCTACGCGCCCGCCGCACCGAAGGCCTCGCGGCCGGTCAGGCGGCGGTGCTCGCGGGCCGCGAAGCGATCGGTCATGCCGGCGATGTAGTCGGCCACCGCGCGAGCGAGGTCCTCGCGGCGCGCGAAGTCCGCTGGCATCTCCGCCGGACGTTCGAGGTAGGTCGCAAACAGCTCGCGCACCACGTCGCGCGCGGCACCCGTCGTGGCCATCACCTGCGGATGCCGGTAGAGCGCGCGCATCAGGAAGCGCTTGAGCTCGACGATCTCGCTGCGCAAGGCGGGACTGAAGCGGATCAGGGGCCCCATCGATCGTGCGGCCCCCGCATCGGCCGGGGCGGCTTCGGCCAGGCGTTCGGCGCTGCTGTCGATCACGTCGTGCACCTGCTCGGACAGCATGCGCCGGATCACCTCGAAGAGCAGGCGCCGGCCCGCGAGCTGCGGATGCGCCTGCAGCGCCGCTGCATGGTGGCGCTGCAGCAGCGGCACGGCCTGCAGCTGTTCGGGCTGCAGCAGCCCCGATCGCACGCCGTCGTCGACGTCGTGCGCGTTGTAGGCGATCTCGTCGGCCAGGTTCGTCAGCTGCGCCTCGAGGCTGGGCTGGGTGCCGTCGAGGAAACGGCGGGCGACACCACCGGGTTCGATCGCTTCGAGGCGCTCGGCGTCGCTGCGGGCGCAGTGCTTCAGGATGCCCTCGCGGCTCTCGAAGCTGAGGTTCAGGCCGTCGAAGTCGGGGTAGCGCTGCTCCAGCAGGTCGACCACGCGCAGGCTCTGCAGGTTGTGCTCGAAGCCGCCGTGCCCGCGCATGCACTCGTGCAACGCGTCCTGTCCGGCATGGCCGAAGGGCGTGTGGCCGAGGTCGTGGGCCAGCGCGATCGCTTCGACGAGGTCCTCGTTCAGGCCCAGGCCACGGGCGATCGAGCGGCCGAGCTGCGCGACCTCGATCGAGTGCGTGAGCCGCGTGCGGAACAGGTCGCCTTCATGGTTGACGAAGACCTGCGTCTTGTAGACCAGGCGCCGGAACGCGGTGCTGTGCACGATGCGATCGCGGTCGCGCTGGTAGTCGTCGCGCAGCCGCGCCGGCGCCTCGGCATGTCGCCGGCGGCGCGACTGCGCCGGGTGGCTCGCGTAGCGTGCCAGCGCCATCGCGATCAGCCGCGGGCGGTGTGCGCCTCGATCGACTCGGCCACCAGCGCATCGGGCGCGGCGCGCATCACCGCGCGGCCCAGGCCATCGAGCAGCACGAAGCGGATCTCGCCGCCTTCGGCCTTCTTGTCGACGCGCATCAGCGCCAGCCAGCGTTCGATGGGCATCCTCGGTGCTTCGACCGGCAGCCCGGCGCGGCCGATCAGCGTGCGCAGCCGGTCGAACAGCGGGCGATCGATCCGCCCCAGCCGCATCGAGAGCGCCGCGGCGAGCACCATGCCGCAACCCACCGCTTCGCCGTGCAGCCACTCGCCGTAGCCGAGCCCGGCCTCGATCGCATGGCCGAAGGTGTGGCCGAAGTTGAGGATCGCGCGCAGGCCGGCCTCGCGTTCGTCCTGGCCGACGACCCCCGCCTTGATCTCGCACGAGCGCTTGACCGCGTGGGCCAGCGCGTTGCTGTCGAGCGCAAGCAGGTCATCCAGGGACGTCTCGAGCCAGTCCAGGAAGGCGGCGTCGGCGATCGGGCCGTACTTGATGATCTCCGCCAGGCCCGCGGACAGCTCGCGCCGCGGCAGTGTCGCCAGCACATCGAGATCGCAGACCACGCGCGCCGGCTGGTAGAAGGCGCCGACCATGTTCTTGCCGAGCGGATGGTTGATCGCGGTCTTGCCGCCCACCGACGAATCGACCTGCGCAAGCAGCGTCGTCGGCACCTGCACGAAGGGCACGCCCCTCATGTAGCAGGCCGCGGCAAAACCGGTCATGTCGCCGACCACGCCGCCGCCGAGGGCGTAGAGCACAGTCTTGCGGTCGCAGCCCGCTTCGAGCAGCACGTCGAAGATGCGGTTCAGCGTCTGCCAGTCCTTGTGCACCTCCCCGTCGGGCAGCTCGACCCGCAGCACGCGCCGATGGTTCGACCGCAGTCGCGCGGCCAGGCGGTCGCCGTAGAGCGGGCCGACGGTGGTGTTGGTGACGATCAGCGCGTCGGCCGAACGGGGCAAGCCGGCCCAGGCGGCGTCGTCGGCCAGCAGGCCCTGGCCGATCAGGATCTGGTAGCTGCGGTCGCCGAGCTCGATCGGCACCTGCTGCGTCTGAGCGCTGTGCGTTTGCATGCCGGGAGTGTAGAGGCCGCGCCTGTGGAGCCCCGCCCGCACTGGCGCGCCGCCGCCATCGGTCGCTGACCCGAAGCGCCGTCAGGACTGCGGCGGCATCGGCGTGCGGCCGATCGTCGCCGGCACGCGGCCGGGATCGATCAGTCCGGCGAGCTCGAGCTGCATCAGGATCATGTTGACCAGCGTCGGCACCGTCGGCCGGCCGGTTTCGATGACGTACTGGGCCGCGGCGCGGTAGAGCGGGTCGCGCTCGCGGTACAGGTCGCGCAGGCGGCGCAGCGGGTCGTTCACCTGCAGCAAGGGGCGCTGCGTGTCGTGCCGCACGCGCCGGAACAGCTCTTCCGGTGTCGAACGCAGGTAGACCACCGCGCCGGCCTGGCTCAGCGCGCGCCGGTTCGTCTCCCGCAGCACCGCGCCACCGCCGGTGGCCAGCACGATCTCGGGTCGCGCGCAGAGTTCGGCGATGACCGACTCTTCCTGGTCGCGGAAGGCCGCTTCGCCGTGCCGGTCGAAGTAGGTCCGGATCGGCATGCCGATCCGGTGTTCGATCTCGGTGTCGCTGTCGACGAACGGCCGCCCGAGCTGTCGCGCGAGCTGCCGCCCGACCGTGGACTTGCCACAGCCGGGCATGCCGACCAACGCGATGGACACGCGGTCAGTTCGGGTTCGTGCAGAGCGCCGCTTCCGGCCCCGTGCTACCCGGCAGGCGGACCATCACGACGCCGCTCTCCTGGAGGCCGTAGGGGCTCTCGACGAACGACGGCGCCGCATTGGTGTTGTTCACCTCGGTGGCCGGCACGGGCAGGTCGCCGACGAAGTTGGCACGACCTTCCGTGCCCGCTACGCCCGCGGCGCCGATGACGAGATTGAAGCGGACCCACGAGGCGACGTTCTTCGGGTACTCCAGGCGCAGGACGACGGAGCCGCTGGTATTGGTGCGGCTGGCGCCTTCGAACGACACGGCGACGTCAGCCTTTCGCGGCTCCAGTGCCGGTCGGCCGTTGGTGAGGTTGAAGCTGTTGTTGGCATCCTCGACGACACCGTTGCTGAACACCTCGGCGACACCGTTGCGGTTCAGGTCCTCGTTGTCGCAGGTCTTCTTGATCACCTGGTTCCAGCGTTCGGTGCCCAGGGTCCAGAAGCCCTTCATGTACTGGAGCAGGTCCACCGTCGCGCTCACCTGCACGTCGGCCGCGGCCAAGCCGGACGAGTCGACGACCTGGACGACATACCGCTTCACGAACTTCAGCTTCGTGCTGTCTTCCTCGATCAGGTTGTTCGTGCCGATGGTGACCGACAGCGCCTGCGAGATGACCGTCAGCGTGGTCTTGGCCTCGTGCGGGCAGGTGCCTGCGGCGAAGTCCTCGGTGTGCCAGCATGCGCGCACGGTGACGCCATCCGTCGGGCTCAGCCGCGAGCCCGGCACGTAGGCGGTCGTCGCGACACCATTGGCGTCCGAGTACACCATCGTGGACCCGGACGTGAACGTGCCGCCGATCGACTGCTTGTCGCCGTCCAGGTCGAAGCGCACGCGAATGTTCTGCACCGGCGCGTTGTTGGCGGCAAGGAACAGCGCACGCACCGTCGCCTGGTTGTTGGTCGTCGCGGTGTTGACCGGAACCACGCTCGGGCTCGCCGAGACCGACGCCGACTGCACGGTGACCTGCACGGGATCGATCACCACCGCGCCGGACTGCACCTGGACCGTCGACACGGTCTCGACGCCCGCGGCGGAGGCGCGGATCGTCAGCGGACCGGTGATCGCCGGCGCGGTGTAGTTGTACTCGTAGTCCCCGTTCGCATTCGTCGTGCCGGGGGTCTGCACGCCGCCGGGGCCGGTCACGGTGATCGAGCGCTGGGTGATCGGATTGCCACTGACGTCGAGCAGACGGTACTGGACCTTGCCCGGCTGACCGACGGCGATCGCCGCAGGCAGCAGCGTCGACTTCAACTCCGCACCGGTGATCTGCAGCGTGGCGGTGCGCGACAGCGTGCCGCTGCTGGCGGTGACGACGACCGGCCGATTGCCCTTGTCCTCGCCGATGCTGATGTCGCCGCTGACCTTGCCGTCCGCATCCGTCACCGCGGCGCTGACCTTGATCGTCGCGCCGTTGTTGACGGCCAGCGTGACCGGGATGCCGGCGATCGTATTGCGGTTGCCGTCCACGGCCACCACGGTGGCCTTGACGACCTGGGTGCCCGAGTTGTTCAGCTGCGACGACGACAGCGACAGCGTCAGATCCGACGCCCCGTTGTTGCCCTCGACGACCTGCAGCGTCGCGGTCTTCGTCAGGCTGCCGCTGCGGGCCGTGATGGTGATGGTGCGCGGCGTGCGGTCGGAGCCGATGCCGATCTCGGCGACCAGCTTGCCATCGGCGCCGGTCTTGGCGCCGGGCACGGTCACGGTGGCGTTGCTGTCGGCGCTGACGGTGACGTCGGCATTCGCGACGGCGTTGTTGTTCGCGTCGAGCGCGGTAACGGTGGCGTTCACGGTCGCCGTGCTGCTGTTGGCGATCGTCGGCGAAGACAGCACCAGCACCAGACTGGAGACGGTCTGCGGATTGGTCGGGCCGACGAACGGCGTGCCGCCGCTGCCACCGCCGCCGCACGCGACGAGCAGCAGCGCCAGCATCGCGGCGAACCAGGTCCGCCAGGTCGTCAGGTGTCGGCCTGCTTGAGCAATCATCATGGGTAGGAACCTTTAGCGAGTGGCGGGCCGCTCGGTCACGATCTTCGGCGTGATGAAGATCAGCAGCTCCGTCTTGTCCGAAATCTTGGTGGTGTTGCGGAAGAGGTGTCCGAGGATCGGCACGTCGCCGAGGAAGGGCACCTTGTTGACGTCGGTTCGATCGTTCTGGGTGAAGATGCCGCCGATCACCACGGTGCCGCCGTTCTCCACCAGCACCTGCGTCTGCGCATGCTTGGTATTGATCGCCGGGCCGGCCGTCGTCAGCTCACCCCGGCTGTCCTTGGCGACGTCGAGGTTCATGATCACGCTGCCTTCGGGCGTGATCTGCGGCGTGACTTCGAGCCGCAGGCTGGCCTTCTTGAACTGGATCGACGTTGCGCCGCTCGAGGTGGCGACCTGGTACGGAATCTCTTCGCCCTGCTCGATGACCGCCTTGGTCTGGTCCGACGTGATGACGCGCGGGCTGGAAACGATCTTGCCCTTGCCGTCGGCTTCGAGCGCGGACAGCTCGAGGTTGAGCAAGCGGTTGGCGGACGGGCTGAACAAGGACAGCGCGATCGACGCCGCCGAGGCGGTGCCCAGCGCGCTGGCGTTGGCCGGCAGGTTGAGCATCTGCGTCTGCGCGAAGTCGAGCTTCTCGTCGATCAGGTTGAGCTGCTTGCCGGCGGTGGTGTAGTTGCTGCCGATCTGCACGTAGTTGCCGCCGCCCACCTTGTAGCCGGGGATGCCGCCCGACAGGCCCCGCAGGTCCACCGCGCCGAGCTTGACGCCCAGCGTGCGACCGAAGGTGTCCTCGGCTTCGACGATGCGCGCTTCGATCAGCACCTGCCGCACCGGAATGTCGATCTTGGCGATCAGCGCCTGGATCTCCTCGAGCTTCGACGGAATGTCGCTGACGAAGAGCTGGTTCGTGCGCGATTCCCAGATCACGCTGCCGCGCGCGGTGAGGATGCGTGTCGTCGCCGTACTGGCGCCGCCGCCCTGCGACTGGCCGGTCAGGCCCTTGGCGACTTCCTCGGCCTTCGTGTAGTTCAGCTGGAACGACTGCGTGCGCAGCGGTTCGAGCTCGGCGATCTTCTTCTTCGACTCGAGGTCGACCTGTTCCTTCGCCGCCAGTTCGTCCTTCGGCGCGATCCACAGCACGTTGCCGGTCTTGCGCACGCCGAGGCCCTTGCTCTGCATGATGATGTCGAGGGCCTGGTCCCAGGGCACGTCCTTCAGCCGCAGCGTGACGTTGCCGGTCACGGTGTCGCTGGTCACGACGTTGAAATTGGTGAAGTCGGCGATGACCTGCAGCAAGGCCCGGACTTCGATGTTCTGGAAGTTCAGCGACAGCTTCTCGCCGCTGTAGCCCGGGCCCTGCGTGAGCTTGTTCGGATCGACCTTCAGCGGCCGGACCTCGAGCACGAACTGGTTGTCGCTCTGGTAGGCGCTGTGTTCCCAGCTGCCGCGCGGTTCGACGACCATGCGCACGCGTTCGCCGCTCTGGAACGTGGCCACGCTGTGCACCGGCGTGCCGAAATCGGTCACGTCGAGGCGGCGTCGCAGGTTCTCCGGCAGGGTCGAGCGCAGGAACTCGACCACCAGGCTCTGCCCCTGTTGCTTGATGTCCACGCCCACCTGGGTGCTCGCGAGCGAGACGATGACCCGCCCTGCACCATCCGGACCGCGGCGGAAGTCGATGTCGCGCAGCGGCAGCGCTTCACGGTTCTGCGGGGATGCGAAATGCACGCTCTCGGAAGGCGCCGCCACGGCGGGCGCGCCGCCCGCCTCCAGCACCAGCAGGAGCGCCTTGCCCTGCAGTTCGGCGCGGTAGTTCGAGGCCTGGCGCAGGTTCAGCACGAGACGCGTGCGCTCGCCGGCCTGGGCGATGTTGACCGTGCGCAGATTGCCCTGGTTGACCTCGACGCTGGACCGTCCCATCGCATTGCCGACTCCCGGCAGATCGATCGCGATGCGCGGCGGCGTCTGCACCGAGAAGCCGTTGGGAATCGCCGTCAGCGGTGTCGTCAACTCGATGCGGACGACCTCGGCGCCGGCCTGTTGCGAAGTGGTGATCGACTGGATCGCGTTCTGTGCCAACGCGGCCAGCGGCGCGGCCAGCATCCATAGCCCGGCCACGAACCTCGCGCGCCACGTCTTGAGCATGTTGCGGTTCTCCTGCAGTTCTTTCATCGCGCCTTCTCCTGCAACTGGAGCGTGCTGGGGCGCTCGATCCATTCGCCGGCGGCGTCTTGCACGATCTCGCGCAGGGCCACCTCGGTCTCCGTGATGCGGGTGACCTTGCCGTAGTTCTGGCCCAGGTAGTCGCCCACCTTGACCTGATAGAGCAGGTTGTCCACCCTCAGCAGCGCGAATTGCTGGCCTCCGCGCGTCACGCTGCCGACCATGCTCATGCTGTCCGTCGGATAAGCCTCCAACGGCTCCTTGCGGCGGTTCATCTCCGACGCCAGCAACGAGTTCGGCTGACGCGCCTCCTGCTTCAACGCGACGCTGAGCTTCTGGTTGCTGAAGGGATCGACCGATTGCGCGCCGTTGTAGGGCGCGGGGTCGAACTTCTTCGGCGGCGTCAACGCCTGCACATTCGGCTTGACGTCGCGCCGCTGCTGTTCCATCCACGCGCCCAGGTCCTCTTCTTCGCCTGCGCACGCGGCCAGGAACACCGTCGCGAGCACCGGCACGAGCCAGCGCGACCTGCGGGCCGGAAGCTTCATTTCTTGGCTCCCTTCGCCTTCTCGGCCTTCTGCTTGCGAATCTCCGCGATCTCGTTCACATCGAGGTAGCGGTAGGTGCGCGCCGTCGCCTCCATCGTCAGCTTGCCGGACGCATCGCGCGGCGGCGCGCTGATGGTCAGGTTGTGCAGCGTGACGATGCGCGACAGGTTGGCGACGTCCGCAGCAAACGACCCGATGTCGTGGTACCGGCCGCTGACGCGCAAGGAGATCGGCAGTTCGGCGTAGTAGTCCTTCAGCTCGATCTGGCCCGGCCGGAAGAGTTCGAACTCGAGGCCTCGGCCGAGACCGGCCGTGTTGATGTCGGACAGCAGCGCGTCCATCTCGGCCTTGCCCGGCAGTTGCTTCTCGAGCTGGGTCACGTACTCCTGGACCTGCTGCTTCTGTTTGCGCAGTTCGGTCAGGTTGACGGCCTGCGCCCACTTGCTGCGGAAGTCCTGCTTGAGCTGCGGCTCCTTGGCGCGTTCGGCTTCGAGCTCGTCGTTGGCGGTCTGGACGAAGGCGAACCAACCCAGCCCCAGCACGACCAGTGCGGCGGCGGACCAGGTGGCGATCTTCGGCAGGATGGGCCATTGACCCGGTTCACGGGCATTCAGGCCCCGGAACTGGGAGCTGGCCTTGCTGAATGCGCTGTTGAGGTCGAGGCTGGCGGGTCGAGTGGTGGTGGCCATCATCGGTCCTCAGCTGGATTTGCCGGTGGGCCCGGATGCCGGTGCGGACGCCGCCGCCGGCGCCGATGCGGCACCCGGCTGCGTCAGCGACACGCGGATCGAGAAGTCATGCAGGCGGCGCTGCTGCTGGTCGCGCGCGGCGCCCGGCCCTGTCGGCTGGTTGACCGCCTTGATCTCGACCAGCTCCGGCCGCTTCAGCCATTGCGACTGGTTCGTGGTGTTGCGCAGCAGCTCGGACACGCGTTCGTTGGTCTGGGCGACGCCGGTGAGCGTGACGATCTCGCCCGCCTGCTTGATGGACGTGAAGTAGATCCCTTCCGGCGTGTAGCGCACCAGTTCGTCGAGCAGGTAGACCGGCACGTTGCGGTTCGTCTGCAGGTCCTCGACGGCCTTCTGCCGCGCCTTCAGGCTCTCGATTTCCTGGCGCAGTTCGGCGATGTCCTTGATCTGCGCATCCAGGCGCGTGATCTCGGCGCGCAGGAACTCGTTTCGCTGCTGCTGCACCGACGTCATGTGCTGCAGCACCAGCATCCAGATGCCGGCCGCCGCGATGCCCGCAACACCGGCAAGCCCCAGGCCGACGAAGAACGCACGCTTGCGCTGTCGCCGCTTTTCCTCGCGATGGGGCAGTAGGTTGATCAGGATCACTGCATGAACCTCCGCATCGCCAAGCCGCAGGCCGTCAGGTACGAGGGTGCGTCACGGCGGACCTTGGCCTCGCGCACCGTCGAGCCCAGCTTCATGTTCTCGAAGGGGTTGACCACCATCGAGGCGAAGCCCGTCAGCTCGGTGACCCGCTCCTTGAGGCCCGGCAGCGTGGCGGTGCCCCCGGCGAGCATCACGTAGTGCACCTTGTGGTGCGGCGTGCTGGTGAAGAAGTACTGCAGCGCCCGACCGATCTCCTGGGACAGGCTGTCGACGAAGGGGGACAGGATCACCGACTCGTAGTCCTCGGGCAGGTCACCGGCGAGCTTCTTCGCCTCCGCCTCCTCGAAGGAGAAGCCGTACTGGCGGGAGATCAGCTGCGTCAGCTGCGAACCACCGAAGGCCTGGTCGCGGTCGTACAGCATCTCCTCGTCGCGCAGCACCTTGAGGCTGGTGGTGTCGGCGCCGATCTCGAACAGGGCCACCAACGCGTCCTTGCCGGCGTTCGGCAGCGCACCGATGACCCGCGTCATCGCCAGGCGCGACGCATGCGATTCGATGTCCAACACCATCGGCTTCAGGCCGGCCGCTTCGGCCAGGCCCTGTCGATCCTGCACGCGATCCTTGCGCGAGGCCGCGATCAGCACCTCGACATCGCCGCCCGAGGTCGGGCTCGGCCCGATCACGCAGAAGTCGAGGCTCACCTCGTCGAGCGAGAACGGGATGTACTGGTTGGCCTCCGACTCGACCTGCAACTCGAGCTCTTCCTCGCGCAGGCCGGCCGGCAGCATGATCTTCTTCGTGATGACCGCCGACTGCGGCATCGCCATCGCCACGTGCTTGGTGCGGCTGCCGCTCTTCTGCACCAGCTTGCGCACGGCCTCGGCGACCTCGTCGAACTTCTCGATCTGGCCGTCGGTGATCCAGCCCTTCTCGAAGGGTTCGGAGGCAAAGCGCTCGACGACGTATTCGCCGTTGGCCGCCTGGCCGAGCTCGACGAGCTTGGCGCTCGACGAGCTGATGTCCAGCCCGATCATCGGCGCATGCTTGCGGCCCAGCAGCAGGTCCATGAAGCTCACGTGCGGTCTCCCAACGGGCGGAACTTGTCCAAACTGGGGCGGAATAGGTACAGCAATTTCTTAAGAAATTACTTCAATGCTAGCAGTAAAGCCTTTGTGCGCCAAAGGAATTTCCCTGGGAGGCAGCAACAGCTCGTTGCGATTCTCCGACGTTTCGGAGCGCATTTGAAACAAGGCGCTGCGGCTCTCCGCGCACCTCGAAAGCGGCCTGAAACCGCCCTGGAGAGCGGCTTCTATACACTCGATCGCCAAGATGAGTGAACCCTATCGAGACGCCGAGGCGCCAACTTCTGCTCGCCGCCGAGCACTGCCTGCGTGGTCTCGTCCCGTGCTGCGCGCGCTCGCCTGGCTGGCCGGCGGAGTGTTCGCGGGCGCCCTCGCGGTGCTGATGTTGCTTGCGGTTGCCTTGTCGGTGGCCTACCCGAACCTGCCGGAGATCAGCGGGCTCACCGACTACCGCCCCAAGCTGCCGCTGCGCGTGATCTCGGCCGACGGGGTGCTGCTGGGCGAGTTCGGCGAGGAACGCCGGCTGTTCACGCCGATCGACCGCATTCCGCCGGTGATGCAGCAGGCCGTGCTGGCGATCGAGGATGCCCGCTTCTACCGCCACAGTGGCGTCGACTACCTCGGCGTGATCCGTGCCGGCCTGGCGCAGTTCAACAAGGCGAAGAGCCAGGGCGCGTCGACGATCACGATGCAGGTCGCGCGCAATTTCTACCTGTCGACCGAGAAGACCTTCACCCGCAAGATCTACGAGATCCTGCTGGCGCTGAAGATCGAGAGCCAGCTGTCGAAGAAGCAGATCCTCGAGGTCTACATGAACCAGATCTTCCTCGGGCAGCGGGCCTACGGCTTCGCGGCAGCGAGCGAGATCTACTTCGGCAAGCCGCTGCAGGACGTGACCGTCGCGGAGGCCGCGATGCTCGCCGGGCTGCCGCAGGCGCCGTCGGCCTACAACCCGATCGCCAACCCGCAGCGGGCCACGCGGCGCCAGCAGTACATCATCCAGCGCATGGTCGAGAACGCCTTCATCACCGAGGAAGAAGGCGAGGCGGCGCGCAAGCAGGTGCTGCGCTACCGCACGCCGGTGGACACCGGCGTGCATGCCGAATACGTCGCCGAGACGGTGCGCCAGCTGGTGCAGGCGCAGTACGGCGAGGAAACGACCACCCGCGGGCTCAACGTGCACGTGACCGTCGACTCAGGCGACCAGGCTGCGGCCTACCGCGCGTTGCGCCGCGGGCTGCTGAACTACGAGCGCCGGCAGGTCTACCGCGGTCCCGAGGACTACGTCGATCTGCCCAAGGACGCGAAGGAGCTCGACGCCCGGATCGCCGAAGCGCTGGCCGACCATGCCGACAATGACGAGCTGAAGGCGGCGGTCGTGCTCGAGGCGTCACCGCGCAAGGTGGTCGCGGTGCTGCAGTCCGGCGAGGCCATCACCGTGACGGGGGAGGGGCTGAAGCCGGTCACCTCCGGCCTGTCCGAAAAGGCCGGCCCGAAAACGCAGATCCGCCCCGGCGCGGTGGTGCGCGCGGTCAAGGGCGCCAAGGGCGACTGGACGTTGACGCAGCAGCCGGAAGTCGAGGGCGCGTTCGTCTCGATGGACCCGAACACCGGCGCGATCCGCGCGCTGGTCGGCGGCTTCGACTTCGGCAAGAGCAAGTTCAACCACGTGCTGCAGGCCTGGCGACAGCCGGGCTCGAGCTTCAAGCCCTTCATCTACTCCAGCGCGCTCGAAAAGGGCTTCACGCCGCTGACGGTGGTCAACGACGCACCGCTGTTCTTCGATGCCGGCTCCACCGGCAGCCAGCCCTGGGAGCCGAAGAACTACGACGGCAAGTTCGATGGCCCGATGCCGCTGCGCACCGCGCTCGCGAAGTCGAAGAACATGGTGTCGATCCGCGTGCTGCAGTCCGTGGGCGTGCACTACGCGCAGGAGTGGATCACGCGCTTCGGCTTCGAGGCCGACAAACATCCGCCCTACCTGACGATGGCGCTGGGCGCCGGCTCGGTGACGCCGATGCAGATGGTGAGCGCCTATGCGGTGTTCGCCAACGGCGGCCACCGGGTCAATCCGGCACTGATCACCCGCGTCACCGACAGCAAGGGGCGCCTGCTGCTTGACACGCCGCCGAAGCCGGTCGACGAGTCGACGCGCGTCATCGACGAGCGCAACGCGTTCGTGATGAGCCAGCTGATGGGCGAGGTCACGCGCGCCGGCACCGCCGCGCAGGTCTACCAGGTCTTCAAGCGCCCCGACCTGCACGGCAAGACCGGCACCACCAACGACTCGATGGACGCCTGGTTCGCCGGCTACCAGCCGAACCTGGCGGCCGTGGTCTGGATCGGCTACGACAACCCACGCAAACTCGGCGACCGCGAAACCGGCGGCGGCCTGTCGCTGCCGGTGTGGATCGAGTACATGACGCACGCGCTGAAGCGCCTGCCGGTCCAGGACGCGGCCGTGCCGGAGGGCCTGGTGCAGCGCGGCGGCGACTGGGTCTTCGAGGAGTACGCGGCCGGCGCCGGCGTCAGCAGCGTGGGCCTCGACGAAAAGGCACCGCAGGCGCCGAGCGACGAGGAGCGCCGCAGCATCCTCGACCTGTTCCGCCGCTGATCCCGCGACGGTCGCCGGCGCGTCAGGCGGCGTCGAAAGTGAGCGGCCGTCCGGCCTGCTCGCTGGCGAACGTGGACAGCGACGCGAAGAACTCGCTCTGATCGCGCGTATCGACCCAGCGGCCGTCAACGAAGCGGTAGTGGTGGCCGCCGCTGCGCGCGGCCACCCACAGCTCGTGCAGCGGCGGCTGCGTATTGATGACGATCTTCGTGCCGTTGGGCAGGCTGAGCTCGAGCAGGCCACCGGTTCGGTGCACGTCGATGTCGATGACGTCGTCCTGCAGCCAGCGGTCGATCGTCGCTTCGATGCCGGCCAGCACAGCATCGGTGCGCTGGTGGTATTCGCTGTCGGACAGCGGCGTGGCGGCGGACGTCATGGTCGATATCATGCGGCGATGAAACTGACGTCCAGTGTAGTCACGCGCACGCTGACCCTGCCGGCCGTGATGGCGGCGGCGGCGCTGCTCGGCGCCTGCGGGCAACCCGGGCCGCTGTACCTGCCATCGCCTGCTGGCGCCTCGGCGCCCGCGAAGGCAGCGTCGGCACCGCCGCCGGCGCGCTGAAATGAAAACGCGGCCCTCGGGCCGCGTACTCCGGGTTGCGGCCCCGTCACGGCCGCGTCGTCCCTCAGATCCGCCCTTCGGTCACCGCGTGGCAGGCGATCTGGATGCCCTTGAACGCCTGCAGCTCCGGCCGCTCGGTCGAACAGCGCTGGTTCGCATGCGGGCAGCGCGGATGGAAAGCGCAGCCGCTCGGCGGGTTCAGCGGATTCGGCACTTCGCCCTGCACCGGCGTGCGCGCGCGGCCGGTCATGCCGATGTCCGGGATCGCATCCAGCAGCATGCGCGTGTACGGATGGCGCGGATTCGAGAACAGGTCGGCCTTGTCGGCCAGCTCGACCAGGCGGCCCAGGTACATCACGCCGACCGAGTCGCTGACGTGCCGCACCACCGCGAGGTTGTGCGAGATGAACAGGTACGTGAGGCCCCGCTGCCGCTGCAGGTCCTTCATGATGTTCAGCACCTGCGCCTGCACCGACACGTCGAGTGCCGACGTCGGCTCGTCGCAGACCAGGAACTCCGGCTGCGTCGCGAGGGCGCGGGCGATCGAGATGCGCTGGCGCTGGCCGCCGGAGAACTGGTGCGGGAACTTCTCCATGTCCGCCGCCGCCAGGCCCACGGACTTCAGCAGATCGCCGACCTGGCGTTTGAGTTCGTCCTCGTCGGTGACCAGGCCGTGTTCCTTCAGCGGCTCGGCGACGATGTCACGCACCTTCCAGCGCGGATTCAGGCTGGCATACGGATCCTGGAAGATCATCTGCATGCGCCGGTGCAGCGTGCGCCCCTCGGGCGTCGACAGCATCGTCTGCGTGTCCTGGCCATCGAAGCGGACCGTCCCTCGCGTCGGGCCGTACAGGCCGACCAGCAGCCGCGCGACCGTGCTCTTGCCGCAGCCCGACTCGCCGACCAGCGCGAGCGTCTTGCCCTTGTCGATCGAGAAGCTGACACCGTCGACCGCGTGCACGAACTGGCGCGGCTTGCGCTCGATCACGCGGTTCAGCCACGGCGCCGAGACATCGAAGACCTTGGCCAGCTCGCGGACCTCCACCAGCGCCGTCATGCATTCGCTCCCGTCACCATCGCTGCAGGCGCGGCTGCAGGTTCCATCGCATTGAGCCAGCACGCGGCGCGCGTCGCACCGGCGGGCATCAGGTCCGGCCGCTCGACGCGGCAGCGGTCGAAGACCTTGGGGCAGCGCGGGTTGAACGCGCAGCCGTTCGGGATGGCGTTGAGCCGCGGCATCGCGCCGTCGATCTGCATCAGGCGCTCGCGGTCGCTGTCCATCGACGGGATCGAGCCCATCAGGCCGGCCGTGTACGGATGCTTGGGCCGGTGGATCACGTCGGCCACCGGGCCGATCTCGGCCACCCGGCCGGCATACATCACCGCGACGCGGTCGCAGGATTCGGCGATCACGCCCATGTCGTGCGTCACCAGCATCACCGCGGCGCCGTGGTCCTTCGTCAGCCGCTTCAGCAGGCTGATGATCTGCGCCTGGATCGACACGTCGAGCGCGGTGGTCGGCTCGTCGGCGACGATCAGCTTCGGCTCGGCCGCCAGCGCCAGCGCGATCACTACGCGTTGCCGCATGCCGCCGGAGAACTGGTGCGGGTACTGGTCGATGCGCTGCTCGGCGGCCGGGATGCCGGTCTCCTGCAGCAGGTGCACGGCACGCTTGCGGGCCTGCTCGTAGCTCAAGTGCAGGTGCACCTGGATCGTCTCGATCAGCTGCGCGCCGATTGTCACCAGCGGGTTCAGCGAGGTCAGCGGGTCCTGGAAGATCGCGCCGATCTGGCGGCCGCGGATCTCGCGCATCTTGTCGTGCGGCAGGTTGTCGATGCGCTGGCCGGCGAGGCGGATCTCGCCCGCGGCCACGCGGCCGGGCGGCTCGAGCAGGCCGATGATCGCCGCGCCGGTCAGCGACTTGCCGGCACCGGATTCGCCGACGACGCCGAGGATCTCGCCCGGCGCGATGTCGAAGGAGATGTCGTCGAGCGCACGCAGGGTGCCGCGGCGCGTCGGGAACTCGACGCGCAGGTTCTTGACTTCAAGCAGAGGGGCAGCCATGGGACTTCTCTCAACGCAGGCGCGGGTTCAGCGCGTCGCGCAGCCAGTCGCCGAGCAGGTTGACCGACAGCGCGATCATGATCAGCACGATGCCCGGGAAGATCGTGATCCACCACTCGCCGGAGAACAGGAAGTCCTGGCCGACGCGGATCAGCGTGCCGAGCGACGGCGACGTGGGCGGCACGCCGACGCCGAGGAACGACAACGTGGCTTCGGTGATGATGGCGGTGGCGATGTGGATCGTCGCCAGCACCAGCACGGGCCCCATCACGTTGGGCAGCACGTGGCGGCGCATGATGCGCGCCGGCGACACGCCGATCACGCGGGCGGCCTGCACGTATTCGCGCTGGCGCTCGACCATCGTCGAGCCGCGCACGGTGCGGGCGTACTGCACCCAGCCGGTCAGCGAGATCGCAATGATCAGCACGGTGAACGCGAGCGTGTCGTGCGCGTTCGGAAACATCGCCCGGCCGACGCCGTCGATCAGCAGCGCGATCAGGATCGACGGGAACGACAGCATCACGTCGCACACGCGCATGATGAACGCGTCGACCCGGCCGCCGACGAAGCCCGACAGCAGGCCCAGGCTGACGCCGATGATCACCGACACCAGCACCGACGCGAGGCCGACGAACAGCGAGATGCGCGAGCCGTACATCAGCGCCGACAGGATGTCGCGGCCCTGATCGTCGGTGCCGAGCAGGTACTTGGGCTTGCCCTCGTCCTCCCAGGCCGGCGGCAGGCGCGCGTCCATCAGTTCCAGCGACGCGAGGTCGAGCGGGTTGTGCGGCGCGATCCAGTTGGCGAACAGCGCGCAGACGATGCAGATCGTCGCGATGACCGCGGCGATGATCGCTACCGGCGAGTTCTTGAAGCTGTGCCAGACGTCGCCGTCGAGGAAGCGCGCCATCGCGCCCGGCGCAGCAACCGGCGTGACGCTCGGTTGCGCCAAGGAAGTGTCGTTGCTCATGGTCAGTGCCCCGCGGCGCTGCGTTCGATGCGCAGTCGTGGATCGACCGCGAAGTACAGCAGGTCGACCACCAGGTTGATGGTGACGAAGATCAGCGCGATCAGGCAGAGGTAGGCCGCCATCACCGGGATGTCGGCGAACTGCACCGCCTGGATGAACAGCAGCCCCATGCCGGGCCACTGGAAGACCGTCTCGGTGACGATCGCGAACGCGATGATCGCGCCCAGCTGCAGGCCGGCGATCGTGATCACCGGCACCAGCGTGTTCTTCAGCGCATGGCGGAAATAGACGCTGCGGTCCGGCAGGCCACGGGCGCGCGCGAACTTGATGTAGTCGGTGCGCAGCACCTCCAGCATCTCGGCGCGCACCAGCCGCAACACCAGCGTCATCGGGAACAACGACAGCGTGAAGGCAGGCAGCAGCAGGTGCTTCAGGCCGTCGACGGTCAGCAGGCCGGTGCTCAGGTTGCCGAAGGCGACGACCTCGCCGCGGCCGAAGCTCGGCAACCACTTGAAGGTGACCGCGAAAACCAGGATCAGCAGGATGCCGATCAGGAAGTTCGGCAGCGAGACGCCGAGCAGCGAGCCGGTCATCACCACCTGCGACAGGAAGCTGCCTCGCTTGAGCGCGGCGAACACGCCGAGCGGTATGCCTAGGAACAGGCCGAGCATGGCCGCGACAGTCGCCAGCTCGAGCGTGGCCGGAAAACGTTCGGCGATCAGCGTCGACACCTTGCGGCCCTGGCGCAGGCTGAGGCCGAACTCGCCCTGCGCGGCATTGCCGATGAACTTCGCGAACTGCACGAAGAAGGGCTGGTCGAGGCCGAGGTCGCGGCGCAGGTCTTCACGCTGCTGCGGAGTCGCGTCCTGGCCGAGCAGGTTGGTCACAGGATCGCCGACATACTGGAACAGCGTGAAGGCGATGAACGCCACGGTGACCATGACGACCATGGCCTGGAGCAGTCGGCGGAGGATGAAGGCAAGCATCGGGGGTGGCTGTGATCGCGCGGGCTTGTGGGTTCGGCTTGTGGCCGACCGACAGCAAAGCCCGCACCGCGCTCGTGCGTTGGCGGACAAGGGCGCCATGATCCGCAAATCGCATGCCGGGCACAAAGGGGGAAACACCCGTTCCCATGCACACGGGCATCTGGCCGCCGGAATTGCAGCGCCCCAAAAAGAAAAACCGCCCCGAAGGGCGGTTTTCGCGGACCGGGCCGAAGCCCGGTGACCGATCAGAACGAGTGGCGAATGCCCAGCTCGTAGCCGGTGGCGTTGCCGCCGCCGTTCGGCGACGGAGCAGCCAGGCCGTTGTTGGAGACGGTCTTCGTCTGCGCGCCGTCGTTGGCGACGCGGGCGTACGTGGCGTACATCTGCGTGCGCTTCGACAGGTTGTAGCCGTAGCCGATGGCCAGCTTCTTCCAGTCGTTGTTGCTGTTCTTCAGGTCGTAGTCGCTGTAGGCAGCGCGCAGTTCGCCCTGACCCAGCGGCACCACGACGCCAGCCAACCAAGCGTTGATCTTGGTGTTGCCCGCGCCGTTCTTCTCCTGGTCGAACTGCACCATCGGGGTGATGACGCCGAAGTTGTACGACGCACCGAAGTTCGTGTACTTCGTGTCGGTGCCCGAGGTGGCACCCTTGGTCTTGCCGTATGCGCCATGCACCGACAGCGGGCCGGCAGCGTAGCCGACACGACCACCGAAGTAGTCGTTGGCCTTCTTGCCGGTGGCGTTCAGGTTGCTTTCGCCGAAGGCGTACATGATCTGGCCGCTGAAGCCGCCCAGATTGCTCGGCAGGAAGTAGCTGACCGAGTTGTTGGCACGGACCGAGTTCGTCGGGGTGCCGGCAGCGCCGATCAGGTTCGGGGTCAGCGCCTGGCCGACGCCGTTGGTGCCGAACGGGTCATAGACGGTCGTGTTCCAGAAGGTCGGGACATAGTCGCGGCCCAGGCGGATTTCGCCGAAATTGCCCATCAGGCTGACGGTCGAGCGACGCTGCCAGGTCTGGCCGGCGGCGTTGCCGTCGTCGTTGGTCAGCTGGCCTTCGATGTGGAAGCCCGCGCGCAGGCCGCCACCGAGGTCTTCCACGCCGCGGAAGCCCAGACGGCTGCTGTTCAGGCCGGAGTTCGTCATGCCCTTGTTGGACTTGCCACCGGCCGAAACGTGGGCGTAGGCGGCGTCAACGATACCGAACAGCGTGACCGACGACTGCGCAGACGCAGCACCCGCGAAAGAGGCGAGCGCGGCGAGAGCGAGCAGAGACTTTTTCATTGCGACTATCTCCTAGGTTGAACAAGAGGTCCCGATCCCGTAGAGAACCCGCCCTCCGGGAACGGCGCGGGCCGGTCAGGCCAACCTCCTCATCGGAAGTTGCGGCTATTCCACCAGACGGCCGCACCGGTTGCAAAGAAATGGGCCGAAAAACGCCGTCACTTGTTGCCTCACAACAACGGGCAAATCAGGGTCACGGAATGCCGCAGGAACGGGCTGCAAAGGCCTTGGCGCAGCGCTTGGCCAGAGGCCAGCACACCCTGCGCTATGCTCGCCACATGCCCGGAATCGATGCGCTGATCAGCAGCGCGGACATGGCGCTGCGCACCCTCAGCCGCAGCGCCCGCTCGGCGCGGCCGATGCCAGCCGCCGAGCCCGCGACCCTGTCCGAGCCCGAACGCCGCCTGTCCGGTGCGCTGATGCGGGTGAACCATGTCGGCGAGGTCTGCGCGCAGGCGCTTTATGCGGCCCAGGCGCTCACCGCCCGCACGCCGGAGCTGCGCGCGCAGATGAGCGCGGCCGCGCGCGACGAAACCGATCACCTGGCCTGGACCGAACGCCGGCTCGATGAACTGGGCGATCGCACCAGCCTGCTCAATCCGCTGTGGTACGCCGGCGCGTTCGCGATCGGCCTGGTGGCCGGCCGCGCGGGCGACCGCTACAGCCTGGGCTTCGTCGTCGAGACCGAGCGCCAGGTCGAGCAGCACCTCGCGGGCCACCTCGAACGGCTGCCTGCGGCCGACCACCGCTCGCGCGCCGTCGTCAGCGTGATGCAGGCCGACGAGGCCCGCCATGCCGATGAAGCGCAGCAGGCCGGCGCCGCGCCGATGCCGGCGCCGGTGCGCTGGCTGATGCGGGCCGCCGCGCGCGTGATGACGCGCACCGCCCACGTGCTCTGACCGGGACCCTCCGGACTCGACCGCCCCCGTCCAGGCAGGGCGACGCGGCAACGCCCGCTGTGCGTCGGGTCAGGCGGCGACGATCTCGTGGCTGGTGGTGATCTCGGCGGTCTTGCCGAGCATGATCGTCGCGGAGCAGTACTTCTCGTGCGACAGCTCGATCGCCCGGGCCACCGCCGCTTCCGGCAGGTTGCGGCCGCTGACGGTGAAATGCATGTGGATACGGGTGAAGACCTTCGGCTCGCTCGGCGCGCGCTCGGCCTCGAGCTTCACGCGGCAGTCGGTCACGTCATGGCGGCCGCGCTTGAGGATCAGCACCACGTCGTAGGCCGTGCAACCGCCGGCGCCGACGAGCAGGGTTTCCATCGGCCGCGGCGCGAGGTTGCGCCCGCCGCCGTCCGGCGCGCCGTCCATCGTCAGCAGGTGACCGCTGCCGGTCTCCGCGACCATCGCCATGCCGGCATCCGGCACCCAGCGAATCGTGCACTCCATGTCTTCACCACCTCGTACGGTGCGCGCGGCGCACCCTGCGCGGGCGCTGCGCACCAGGCCCTGGAGCGCCGACCCTAGATCAGATCGAAGCCATCATATTGCAGCGCAACATCCACGACGTTAGACTGGCTTCGCTGCATCGCTCGAACCCGAGCTCGATGCGACCGATTGTCTCCTCCACCTCCCCAATGGTGGATTCGGCCCGGGGCCACAAGCCCCGGGCCTTTTTCTATGTCGGTCGGAGCGCGATCTATCATCCCGCGCCCCTTTCTCCCCACTTCCCGCCCCGATCGATTCCCGAACCGAGCCCTCGGCCATGGCGCGCGCGCAGCATCCCGACTACCTGAAGAAGATCCTCACCGCCCGCGTCTACGACGTGGCGATCGAATCGCCGCTGGACCCGGCGCGCAGCCTGTCGCGGCGCCTGGGAAACCACGTGCTGCTCAAGCGCGAGGACCAGCAGCCGGTGTTCAGCTTCAAGCTGCGCGGCGCCTACAACAAGATGGCGCACCTGACGAAGGAACAGCTCGACCGCGGCGTGATCTGCGCGTCGGCCGGCAACCATGCGCAGGGCGTCGCGCTCAGCGCGCGCCGGCTCGGCTGCCGCGCGGTCATCGTGATGCCGGTGACGACGCCGAAGCTGAAGATCGACGCAGTCGCTGCGCTCGGCGGCGAGGTCGTGCTGCACGGCGACAGCTATTCCGACGCCTACCAGCATGCGCTCGAGCTGCAGCAGGCCGACGCGCTGACCTTCGTGCACCCGTTCGACGACCCCGACGTGATCGCCGGCCAGGGCACCATCGGCATGGAGATCCTGCGCCAGCACCAGGGCCCGCTCGACGCGGTGTTCGTCGCCATCGGCGGCGGCGGCCTGATCTCCGGCGTCGCGTCGTACATCAAGGCGGTGCGGCCGGAGGTGAAGGTGATCGGCGTGCAGACGCGCGACTCCGACGCGATGGTGCGTTCGGTGAAGGCCGGCAAGCGCGTGACGCTGCCTGACGTCGGCCTCTTCTCCGACGGCACCGCCGTCAAGCTGGTCGGCGAGGAGACCTTCCGCCTCGCGCGCACGCTGGTCGACGACTTCGTGATCGTCGACACCGACGAAGTCTGCGCGGCGATCAAGGACGTGTTCCAGGACACCCGCAGCATCCTCGAGCCCGCCGGCGCGCTCGGCGTGGCGGCGATCAAGCAGTACGTCGCGCAGCACAAGCTCAAGGGCCAGACGCTGGTGGCGATCACCTGCGGCGCGAACATGAACTTCGACCGCCTGCGCTTCGTCGCCGAGCGGGCCGAATTCGGCGAGCAGCGCGAGGCGCTGTACGCCGTGACGATCCCCGAGGAGCGCGGCTCCTTCCGCCGCTTCTGCGAGCTGATCGGGCCGCGCGCGGTGACCGAGTTCAACTACCGCATCTCCGATCCGCAGCAGGCGCATGTCTTCGTGGGCGTCGCGATCAGCCGCCGCGACGAGGCCGACAAGATCGCGCGCAGCTTCGAGCGCCACGGCTTCCCCACGGTGAACCTGACCGACGACGAGCTGGCCAAGGAGCATGTGCGGCACATGGTCGGCGGCCGCAGCGAGCTGGCCGAGCACGAGCGCCTCTTCCGCTTCGTCTTCCCCGAGAAGCCCGGCGCGCTGATGCGCTTCCTGTCGTCGATGCACCCGGAGTGGAACATCAGCCTGTTCCACTACCGCAACCAGGGCGCCGACTACGGCCGCATCCTCGTCGGCATCCAGGTGCCGCGCGGCGACCAGCGGGCCTTCAAGGACTTCCTCGACGCGCTCGCCTACCCCTACGTCGAGCAGACCGACAACCCGGTCTACCGCCTGTTCCTGCGCTGAGGGCTGACGGCGCACACGCCGCGATCCGCAGCCGCTGCTTACACTTCACGCATGTCGCTGAACCGCTCGCTGATCACGCCGACGTCGAGCCCGCTGCTCGAGCGGGCGCTGATCGACAAGCTCGAGCGGCGCGGCACGGTCGTCGGCAGCCTCGGTGAACTCGAACCCGTGGCCGTGCGCCTCGGGCTGATGCAGAACACGCTGAAGCCGCGCTTCCGCGACCCGCAGCTGGTGCTGTTCGCCGCCGACCATGGCCTGGCGGTCGACGGCATCCAGACGCCGCAGCTGCCGCAGTCGCACGAGCAGGTGCTGCAGCTGCTGACCGGCCAGCTGCCGGTGTCGGTGTTCGCGCGCATCCAGGGGCTGGAACTGTCGGTGATCGACTGCGGCCTGGCCGCCGAGATCGGCCCGCACGACCGGCTGATGCCGCGCAAGATCGCGCACGGCACGCGCAATGCGCGGGTCGGTCCGGCGATGGCGCTGGAGCAGGCGCATGCCGCGATCCGCGCCGGCATGGAGATCGGCGACGCGCTGCGCGGCAACCTCGTCGCCTGCGCCGGCATCGGCGTCGGCGCGCACGAGGCCGCCGCGCTGGTGCTGGCGCGGCTGACGCAAAGCCCGGTGCGCGACCTGCTCGTCAGCGGACCGCAGATGAGCAGCGAGGCGCTGGCGCACCTGATGATGATCGCGCAGGGCGCGCAGAGCCGGCACCGCGAGGTCACCGACGCGGTCGAGGTGCTCGCCGCGTTCGGCGGCTTCGAGACCGCGGTGATGGTCGGCGTGATGCTGGTCGCGGCGAGCAAGCGCCACCTGATCATGGTCGACGGCATGGCGGCCTGCGCGGCACTGATGGTGGCCTCGCGCATCGCCGCGTCGGTCACCGACTACTGCGTCTTCTGCCGCAGCCACAGCCACCGCGGGCTGGACCAGGCGCTGAACCTCTTCAACGCCACCGCGCTGCTCGAGCTCGGCCTCGACAGCATCGACGGCACCGGCGCCTGCCTGTCCTGGCCACTGGTGCGCAGCGCCGCCGCGCTGCTGACGGAACTCGCCGACGGCGAGGACCCGGGGCCGTCGCGGCCCTCGGCGATGGGCGGCGAACCGAGCGGCTTCGACGACAGCGCCGTGCTGCGCAGCTGACGCCTCAGCGCGTCGCGTTCACCGGCTCGCTGGGCGCCATCGGCGCCTGCACCGCCGCCGCCGGCGGCGTCACGCCGAAGGGCAGCGGACTGGCCTGCGGCATCGCCTGGGCACCGGGATTCGGCACCACCCCGAACGGTGCGGCCGTGCGCTGCGTGGGCCGCGGGCGCCCCATCGGCTGCGGCGCCGGCATCGGCGCGGCGGCGCCGTACGGCAGCGGCGCCGGTGGTGGCGGCGTGGCGCCGGGCGCCGCGGCGCCGGCACGCGGCAGGTCGCCGCGCGCGGCATCGGGCAGGGCCGGCAGCTCGAGCGCCACGCGCGGCTGGCCGCCGGCCGGCGCCAGCTCGACCCGGCGGTGGCCGATCGCCGCCACGGTCCACTCCGCATCGACCCGGCCGCCAAGCGCGACCGGCTTGGGCGCACCGCCGTCGACGGCGATCAGCGCCAGCCCGTTGCGGTGGCCGGCTGCGGGCGCGACCACGCCCACCAGCTTGAAGCGGCTCTCGATGGCCGGCGGCGGCGCGACCTCGGCGATCGCCGCCTCCGCGGGCGGGCCGAACAGCCGGGCCAGGTCGCCGGCGACCGGCGGCGTCGCGGCGCCGGCCTGCGCGGCCTGCGCCGGCACCGGCAGCGGTTTCGCTAACAGCCGAAATCCCCAGAACAGCGCGCTCGCGGCGACCGCAGCCCAGATGACAAACGCGAACACGCGCGAACTCATGCGGGCATTATCATTCACCGCTTTGGCCGATCGCCCTTCCCTGCAGCGCCATGCCGACCCCGCTTCGCCCGATGACCCGCCGCCCGGCCCACGCGCGGGGTTTCACGCTGATCGAGCTGCTCGTGGTGCTGGTCATCATCGGCGTGCTGGCCAGCCTGATCGTGCCCAACCTGCTCGACCGCACCGACGACGCGCGTGCCACCGCCGCGCGCACCGACGTCAACAACCTGATGCAGGCCCTGAAGCTCTACAAGCTCGACAACCAGCGCTTCCCGACCGCCGAACAGGGCCTCGAGGCGCTGGTCAAGAAGCCGACCGGCGGCCCGACGCCGCCGAACTGGCGGCCGTACCTCGAGAAGCTGCCAAAGGACCCCTGGGGCCAGCCCTACCAGTACGTCAATCCGGGCGTGAAGGCGGAGATCGATGTGTTCAGCTTCGGCGCCGACGGTCAGGCCGGCGGTGAAGGCAAGAACGCCGACATCGGGTCCTGGCAGTAGCCGGACCGCGGTGGCTGCCAGCCGCCGGCGCCGGGCCCACGGCTTCACGCTCGTCGAGCTGCTGGTCGTGCTCGTGCTCGTCGGCATCGCCGCCGGACTGGTGGCGCTCGCGCTGCGCGACCCCTCGTCGGCGCGCCTCGAACAGGAAGCCGCGCGGCTGTCGGCGCTGCTCGAAGCCGGCCGCGCCGAAGCGCGGGCGCTGGGCCTGCCGGTGCGCTTCGAGCTCGGCAGCAACGTGCCCGGCGAGGGCTTCCGCTTCGTCGGCCTGCCGCCGCAACTGAAGCTGCCGCAGCACTGGCTCAACGAGGACCTGCAGGCGGAGATCGGCGGCGCGCGCGCGTTGCTGCTTGGACCCGAGCCGCTGATCGGCCCGCAGCGCATCACCCTGCGCCTGGGCGAGCAGCAGGTGGTGATCGCGACCGACGGCCTGGCGCCGTTCTCGCCGCTGCCGGCCGCATCGACCGACGCCGCCACGCCATGAGCCGCCGCGCCGGGTTCACGCTGGTCGAGGTGCTGGTCGCGCTGGCGATCGTGGCCATCACGCTGTCGGCCGGACTGAAGGCGGCCGGTGCGCTGACCAACAACGCACAGCGGCTGGCCGACGTCACCGCCGCGCAGTGGTGCGCCGACAACCAGCTGACCAACCTGCGCCTCGCGCGCCAGTTCCCCGGCACCGGCGACAGCGACTTCGAGTGCCAGCAGCTCGGCCGCGAGTACCGCGGCCAGCTGCAGGTGCGGCCGACGCCGAATCCGAACTTCCGCCGCGTCGAGGCCCGCGTGCTGGACGACCAGGGGCAGCTGCTGGTGACGCTGACCACGATCCTCGGCCGGCTATGAACGACCGCCGCGCTGCTTCGGGGTTCACGCTCGTCGAGGTCCTCGTCGCGCTGCTGATCATGTCGGTGATCGCGGTGATCGGCTGGCGCGGTGTCGACAGCATGGCGCGTTCGCGCGAGATCGCGCAGGCCGCGTCGGAGCAGAGCCTGAGGATGTCGGCGATCGTCGGCCAGTTCGAGCAGGACCTGCAGGCGCTTCAGGAAAGCGCCAGCGTGCCGGCGCTGAGCTTCGACGGCGCCGCGCTGCGGCTGACGCGGCGCAGCGACGCCGGCCTGCAGGTGGTCGTCTGGGCGCTGCGCGAAGGCCGCTGGCTGCGCTGGGCCGGGCCGGTGACGACGCGCGCCGGCGCGCTGCAGGAATCCTGGATGGCCAGCCAGCAGCTGCAGGGCCAGGAACCGGGGCAGCTGACGCTGCTCGAGGGCGTCGCGTCCTGGCAGGTCTACTTCTACCGCGGCGGCTGGAGCAATGCGCAGTCGAGCGCCGACGTCGCCGCCGCCCCGACCGCTGCGTCGCCGGCCTCGGCACCTTCCACGGACGGCGGCCAGCCGCCGCCGCAGGCCCCGCGGGCCCTGCTGCCCACCGGTGTGCGCATCGTCATCGAGCTGCCCGCGGGCAAGCTGACGCGCGACATCGCGCTCGGCCCGCAAGCCACATGAGCCGGCACGCGACGTTCCGCCCGCGCCAGCGCGGCGCCGCGCTGCTGGTGGCGATGGTGCTGCTCACGCTGGTGGCCACGCTGGCCGCCGGCATGGTCTGGCAGCAGTGGCGCGCGGTGCAGGTGGAGATCGCCGAGCGCGGCCGCGCGCAGCTGGGCTGGATCCTCAACGGCGCGATCGACTGGGCGCGGCTGATCCTGCGCGAGGACGGGCGCACCGACCTGCAGAAGGGCCAGGCGGTCGATCACCTCAACGAGACCTGGGCCAAGCCGCTCGAGGAAGCGCGGCTGTCGACCTTCCTCGCCGCCGACAAGGACAACAACGCCGACGACAGCGGCCCCGACGCCTTCATCGCCGGCACCATCGTCGACGCGCAGGCGCGCTACAACCTGCGCAACCTCGTCAGCGCCGAACGCAAGGTGCTGCCGGCCGAGTTCGAAGTGCTCAAGCAGCTGTGCGCCCAGGCCGGCCTGGCTGCCGACGTGCCGGAACGGCTGGCCAGCGGCCTCGCCGCCGCGACCGCGGGCACCGAGGACGCGCCGCTGCTGCCGCTGCGCCTGGACGACCTGGCGTGGCTGGGCATCGACGGCGCCAGCATCGAGAAGTTGCGCCCGCTGGTCTGGCTGCAACCGCCGCAGGCCGGGGGCGGCACCGGGGCGACGGTCAACCTGAACACCGCCCCGCGCGACGTGCTGGCCGCCGTGCTGGGCATCGATCCGGGCCGCGCCGAAGGGCTGGTGCAGACCCGCAACCGCCAGGCGTTCGGTTCCGCGGACGAGGTGCGCACGCAGCTGAACATCGCCAACGAGGCCTGGACAGCGATCGCGGCGCGCATCGGCGTGCAGTCGCAATACTTCGAGGTGCGCGGCCGCATGCGGCTGGACGACCGGGTGCTCGAGGAAACCGCGCTGCTGCGGCGCGATCCGAACGGTGGCGTGCTGCTGCTGCAGCGCCAACGCCAGCACCTCGTGCTGGCGCCGCGTTCGTGAGCGGTTCGACAGCGCGCGGCCTTTGCCACAATGCGGCCCCGCCCGTCGCGCCGGCGCACCGTCGCCGCGCGATCGACGTCGGCCCGCCATCCGTCTTTACGTCCTCCCGCTAGCCTATGTCGATGCTCGTCATCCAGTTGCCGCCCCGTGCGCGCGCCGAAGGCGCCGCGCCCGATGCCGCGGCGCTGCCGCTGGCCTATGTGCAAAGCGGCGACGGCCTGAGCCCGGGCGTCCAGGGCCACGCGACGCTGGCGCAGCTGCCGAAGGCCGACAGCCTCGTCGCCGTCGTGCCCGCCTCCGAGATCGGCTGGCACCGCGTGCCGCTGCCGAAAGCCCCGGCAGGGCGCCTGCGCGCCGCACTGCTGGGCCTGCTGGAAGAAGGCCTGCTCGACGACGACGACCAGGTCCACCTGGCGCTGGCACCGCAGGCGAAGCCGTCGCAGCCGACCTGGGTCGCCGCGCTGCACCGTCCGTGGCTCGCCGGCTGGATCGCGGCCATCGAAGCGGCAGGCCTGACGCTCGAGCGCGTCGTGCCCGCGCACTGGCCGCAGGAACCCGGTATCGCCCACGTCTTTCCCGGCGGCCGCATCGACGGCGCCGATCCGGTGCCCTGGCTGACGCTGGCCGACGCCGACGGCGTGCTGACGATGCCGCTGGGCGGCGGCCTGGCGCGTGCCCGCCAGCCCCAGTGGCAGGCGGCCGCGCTGCGCTGGACCGCCGAACCCTCCGTGATCGCCGCCGCCGAACGCTGGCTCGGCGCGCCGCTGCAGGTGCAGACCGAAAGCCAGTCGACGCTCGCCGCCGCCCGGTCGCCGTGGAACCTGCGCCAGTTCGATCTGGCACCGCGCCACCGCGGACTGCGCGCGGTGCGCGAGTTCGCCAAGCAGTGGGCCGGTCCGGCCTGGCGGCCGGTGCGCTGGGGCCTGGCGGCGCTGCTCGCGCTGCAGGTGGTCGGCCTGAACCTCGCGTCCTGGCAGCAGCAGCGCCAGCTGCAGCTGCGCCAGCAGGAGATGACGGCGCTGCTGCGCAGCACCCACCCGCAGGTGCGTTCGATCGCCGATGCGCCGCTGCAGATGCGGCGCGAGACCGAACTGCTGCGCAGCGCCGCCGGCCAGCCGGGCGAAGGCGACCTCGAGCCGCTGCTGGCGCTTGCCGCCCGTGCGTGGCCGGAGGGCCAGGCGCCGGTGCAGCAACTGCAGTTCCAGCCGGGCCAGCTGAGCCTGGCCGCGGCCGGCTGGACGCCGCAGCAGGTCGAGCAGTTCCGCAACCGCATCGAGGGCGCCGGCGTGCGCGTGACGTCCGATGGCGGCCGTCTTGTCGTGCGCACCGAGGCGGCCGCGGCACGCACGGGAGCGCAGCCATGAGCCGTTCGGACTGGCGCCAGCAGCTGGCCACCGCATGGGGCCAGCGCAGCGAGCGCGAGCGCCGCCTGGTGCTGGTCGCCGGCATCGTGCTCGGCGCGTACCTGCTGTGGCTGGCGATCGTTCCGGCCTGGCGCACGCTGCGCACGGTGCCGGCGAAGCAGGCCGTGCTCGAAGCACAGTGGCACAGCATGCAGCGCCTGGCGGTCGAAGCGCAGGCGCTGCGCGCGACACCGCCGCTGCCGCCCGAGCAGGCCCGCGCCGCATTGCAAGGCAGCGCCCAACGTTTCGGCGACGCCGCGAAGCTCGTGCTGCAGGGTGAGCGCGCGATCCTGACGATCACCGGCCTGCCGGCCGAACAGCTGGCCGCCTGGCTCGCCGAAGTGCGCATCAACGCACGCGCCCGCGTCATCGAGAGCCAGCTGCAGCGGACCCCGCAGGGCAGCTACGCCGGCACCGTGGTGCTGGTGCTGGGAGCGCCCGCGTGAAGGCGGCACCGGCCGCGGCGCTGGCCGCCGAACGCGCCTGGCAGCGGCTGCAGCACGCGACGCGACGCGCCGCGCTGTGGGGCGTGCTGCTGGGCGGGCTGCTCGGCCTGGTGCTGTTCGCGCCGGCGAGCTGGCTCGCATCGGCCGTGCATCGCGCCAGCGGCGAACGCCTGCTGCTGGCCGATGCGCGTGGCAGCGTCTGGGCGGGCGACGCGGTGCTGGTGCTCGCCGGCGGCCCCGGCAGCCGCGATGCATCGGCCCTGCCCGGCCGCGTGCAGTGGCGGCTGCGGCCGCACTGGCGCGGCCTGCTGCTGAAGACGCGCCAGCCCTGCTGCCTGCACGAGCCGCTGCGCCTGGAGCTGCGGCCGGCCTGGGGCGGCTTCACGCTGGTGCTGCCGCCGCGGCCCGAGGGCATCGGCCGCTGGCCGGCCCGCTGGCTGGCGGGACTCGGCACGCCCTGGAACACGCTGCAGCTCGGCGGCACGCTGCAGCTGGCCAGCACCGGCTTCACGCTGCGCATGGTCGAAGGCCGCGCCCGCCTGGACGGCACGCTGGAGCTGCGGCTGATCGGCGCGTCGTCGACGCTGGTGCCGGTCGACCCGCTCGGCAGCTACCGGCTGCAGTTGCGCGGCGATGCGGCCGGCGGCGATGCGGCGACGCTGACCTTGCAGACGCTCGACGGCGCGCTGCAGCTCGCCGGCAGCGGCCAGTGGACCGGCGCCCGCCTGCGCTTCCGCGGCGACGCGCGCGCCGCGCCCGGCCAGGAGAACGCGCTGGCCAACCTGCTCAACATCATCGGCAAGCGCCAGGGGGCGCTGTCCGTCATTTCGATTGGATGATCATGCGAGTGCGATCTTTCAACGCCTCGGCCGTCGCCTGTGCCTGCACGCTCGCACTGGCGTCGATCGGGCTCGCCGAGCCGGTGGCGGCGCAGGAGCCGGGCCGGCCTGCCCGCAGCGCACAGCCGCGCTTCCGCTCCAACGCGCCGGTGACGCTGAATTTCGTCAACGCCGACATCGAAGCCGTCAGCCGCGCGATGGCCGCGATGATCGACCAGCCGATCCTCGTCGACCCGCGTGTCAAGGGCACCATCACCGTCTACAGCGAGCAGCCGATCCCGGTGCGCGACGCGTGGCTGAACTACCTGGCCTCGCTGCGCGGCCTGGGCTTCGCGCTGGTCGACAGCAACGGCCTGCTGAAGGTCGTGCCCGAAGCCGAGGCCAAGCTGCAGACCGGCACGGTGATCGTCGGCGCCGCCGAGCAGCGCGGCGACCAGGTGCTGACGCAGGTGTTCCGCCTCAACCACGAGAACCCGAACAACCTGGTCGCGGTGCTGCGGCCGCTGATCAGCCCGAACAACACGATCAACGCCAACCCCGGCACCAGCTCGCTGGTGATCACGGACTACGCGGACAACCTCGCGCGCCTGGGCCGCATCATTGCCGCGCTCGACCAGCCGGCGGCGACCGAGGTCGACGTGATCCCGCTGCAGCACGCGGTGGCCGCGGACATCGCGGTGCTGGTGCAGAAGCTCGGCGAGGGCAGCGCGACGGCCGCGCCGGGCGTGCCGGGGGCCACGCAGGCGACCAGCATCGTCGCCGATCCGCGCAGCAACGCCCTGATCGTGCGCGCAGCGAACCCGGCCCGCCTGGCATCGATCCGCGCGCTGGTCGCGCGGCTGGACCGTCCGGGCAGCGACGGCCCCGCCGGCGGCCTCTACGTCGTGCACCTGAAGAATGCCGACGCGACGCGGCTCGCGGCCGTGCTGCGCGCGGCCTTTGGTGGCGGCGGCGGCAGCGGCGGCACCTCGGGCGGCAGCAGCCTGTCGTCGACCAGCGCGACGCCGCCGTCGATGACGCCCCAGGCCACGGCCAACGCTGCAGCCCAGTCGGCCGCGGCGACCGCGCCGGTGGCCTCGGCGGGGCAGCCGTCGACCGGCGGCTTCATCCAGGCCGATCCGGCGTCCAACTCGCTGATCATCACCGCGGCCGAGCCGCTGTACCGCCAGATGCGCTCGCTGATCGACCAGCTCGACTCGCGCCGCGCGCAGGTCTACATCGAGAGCATGATCGTCGAGGTCTCGGGCGGCGATGCGGCCGACTTCGGGTTCCAGTGGCTCGGCATCCTCGGCAGCGACGGCAACCGTTCGATCCAGGCGGTGCAGAACCTGCCGACCGGCTCGACGCCGGGCATCGTCGGCATCAACACCGGTCTGGTCCAGGGCTCGCTGAACCTGGGCGACGGCCTCAATGTCGGCCTGGTGCGCACGATCAACGGCGTCAACTCGCTGGCGGCGATCCTGCGGCTGCTGCAGAGCCAGTCCGCCACCAACGTGGTCTCGACACCCAACCTGATCACGCTGGACAACGAGGAGGCGAAGATCGTCGTCGGCGAGAACGTGCCCTTCATCACCGGCCAGTTCACCAACACCGGCACCGCGACGACCAATCCGTTCCAGACCATCGAGCGCAAGGACGTCGGCATCACGCTGCGCATCAAGCCGCAGATCGGCGAAGGCGGCGCGATCCGCATGCAGCTGTACCAGGAGCAGTCGAGCGTGAAGACCGACACCGCGGCCGGCACCAGCAATGCCGGCCCGTCGACGACCAAGCGCTCGATCGAAGGCACGGTGACGGTCGACGACGGCCAGATCCTGGTGCTCGGCGGCCTCATCGAGGACAACTACACGACCACCAAGAGCAAGGTGCCGCTGCTCGGCGACCTGCCGCTGCTGGGTCCGCTGTTCCGCAGCGAAAGCCGCACCCGCAAGCGCACCAACCTGATGGTGTTCCTGCGGCCGGTGGTGATGCGCGATGCCGACGCGGCTTCGCGCTTCTCGCTCGACCGCTACGACCAGATCCGCGCCCGCCAGGTCAACAGCCAGCCGACCCCGAGCATCGTGCTGCCGGTGCCGAGGTCGCCGGTGCTGCCGCAGGACGCGCGCACGCCGCTGACGGTGGCGCCGCTGGACGCGCCGATGCCCGCACCGGCCGCTTCGGAGCCCGCGCCGCCGAAGGCGCCCTGAGGCCGCCCATGGGCTCACGCCACCCCCTGCCCTACGCCTTCGCGAAGGCCCACACGCTGCTGCTCGAGGACGACGGCGCGCGGCGCACGCTGTGGGCCGCGGAGAGCACGCCGGCGAGCGCGCTGAGCGAGGTCGCGCGGCTGTACGACATCTCGAACGTCGAGCACGAAGCGGCGGCGACGCTGACCGCGCGCATCTCCGCGGTCTACGCCGGCGGTGAATCGAGCGCCGCGGCGGTGGTCGGCGAGGTCGAGAGCGCGGTCGACCTGTCGCGGCTGCTGCAGGACCTGCCGGCGGTCGAGGACCTGCTCGAAGCCGCCGACGACGCGCCGATCATCCGCATGCTCAACGCGCTGCTGACCCAGGCGGCGAAGGACGCGGCCAGCGACATCCACATCGAGCCTTACGAGCGCAGCTCGTCGGTGCGTTTCCGCGTCGACGGCACGCTGCGCGAGGTGGTGCAGCCCAACCGCGCGCTGCACGCGGCGCTGATCTCGCGCCTGAAGATCATGGCCGAGCTCGACATCGCCGAGAAACGCCTGCCGCAGGACGGCCGCATCTCGCTGCGCATCGGCGGGCGGGCGATCGACGTGCGCGTGTCGACGCTGCCGTCGGCGCACGGCGAGCGCGCGGTGCTGCGCCTCTTGGACAAGACCGAATCGAAGTTCACGCTCGAGGCGCTGGGCATGAGCGGCGAGGTGCTGTCGGCCTTCGACCGCCTGGTGCACCAGCCGCACGGCATCGTGCTAGTCACCGGCCCGACCGGTTCCGGCAAGACGACGACGCTGTACGCGTCGCTCGGCCGCATCGACACCTCGACCACCAACATCCTCACCGTCGAGGACCCGGTGGAATACGAGCTGCCGGGCATCGGCCAGACGCAGGTCAACCCGAAGATCGACCTCACGTTCGCGAAGGCGCTGCGCGCGATCCTGCGCCAGGATCCGGACGTCATCATGATCGGCGAGATCCGCGACTTCGAGACCGCGCAGATCGCGATCCAGGCCTCGCTGACCGGCCACCTCGTGCTCGCGACGCTGCACACCAACGATTCGCCGAGCGCGGTGACGCGACTGATCGACATGGGCGTCGAGCCCTTCCTGCTGAGCTCGTCGCTGCTGGGCGTGCAGGCGCAGCGCCTGGTGCGCAAGCTGTGCACCACCTGCCGGCGCGAGGATGCGCAGGGCCACTGGCATCCGGTCGGCTGTCCCGAGTGCGGCATGAGCGGCTACAAGGGCCGCACCGGCGTCTACGAGCTGATGGTCGCCGACGACAAGCTGCGCGAGCTGATCCACAACCGCGCGCCGGAAAGCGCGCTGTTCGACGCCGCGCAGGCCGCCGGCTACCGCACGATGCGCGAGGACGGCGAGCGGCTGGTCGCCGAGGGCATCACCTCGCTCGAGGAGCTGCTGCGCGTCACGCGCGACTAGCATCCATAAGACGCGTCATGCCCGCCTACAAGTACGAAGCGCTCGATGCCGACGGCAAGACCCGCAAGGGCCTGGTCGAGGCCGAGAACCCGCGCGCCGCGCGCGGCCAGCTGCGCGGCCAGGGGCTGGTGCCGCTGGCGGTCGACGCGGTGGCCATCGCGGCCCAGGCCGGCGACAGCGTGAGCTTCAGGCGCCGCGCCTTCAGCAGCACGACGCTCGCGGTCTGGACGCGCCAGCTCGCCGGCCTGGTCGGCGCCGGGCTGCCGCTGGAACGTGCGCTGACCGCGCTGGCCGACGAAGCCGAGACGCCCGGTCAGCGGGAGCTCGTCGCGCACCTGCGCGCCGAGGTCAATGCCGGCGCGCCGTTCGCGCGCGCGCTGGCCTCGGCCCCGCGAGAGTTCGACGACGTCTACCGCGCGGTGATCGCCGCCGGCGAGCAAAGCGGCGCGCTCGGCCAAGTGCTGGAGCGGCTGGCCGACGACCTCGAGGAACGCCAGGCGCTGCGCGCCAAGCTGATCGGCGCCGCGCTGTACCCGGCCATCGTCTCGCTGATCGCGCTGGTGATCGTGGTCTTCCTCGTCACCTACGTCGTGCCGCAGGTCGCCGGCGTCTTCACCACCCGCAAGCAGGCGCTGCCGATCCTGACGGTCGGCCTGCTCGCGCTGAGCGACTTCATGCGCCACTGGGGCTGGCTGCTCGCGCTGGCGGTCGCCGGCGCCATCGGCGCGCTGCTGCTGGCGCTGCGCAGTGAAGCCTTCCGGCTGCGCTTCGACGCCGGATGGCTGAACCTGCCGGTGCTCGGGCGGCTGGCACGCGGCTACAACGCCGCGCGCTTCACCGGCACGCTGGCGATGCTGGCGGCCTCGGGCGTGCCGATCCTGAAGGCGCTGCAGGCGGCCGCCGAGACGCTGAACAACCGTGCGCTGCGCGCCGATGCGATGGACGCGCTGGTGCAGGTACGCGAAGGCGCGCCGCTGGCCGCCGCGCTGGCCGCGAAGAAGCGCTTCCCGGGCCTGCTGCCAATGTTCGCGCGCCTGGGCGAGCAGACCGGCGAGCTGCCGCGCATGCTCGAACGCGCCGCGCGCCAGCTGTCCATCGAGGTGCAGCGCCGCTCGATGGCGCTGGCGACGATCCTCGAGCCGCTGCTGATCGTCGGCATGGGCGGCATCGTGATGACGATCGTGCTCGCGGTGCTGCAGCCGATCATCCAGCTGAACACCTGGGTGAAATAGGGCTCGCCCCAGGCGCTACGCGCCAGCCCCCCGGGGCCGCTCGGCCGCTTTGCGGCCATGGCGCGCAGCCGCCTTGGGGCGGCCCGGCGGCGGCTGCCACTTGACCTGGGGCGGGGCCGATCGCGCGGCCCTTGCCCCGATCACAGCTTCATCGGACCGATGTACTGCTGGCCCCAGGCCAGGCCGGTGACGAACATCGTGCGCGGCACGCTGTTCTGCGTCACGCCGCCGTGGTACCAGTTCAGCCACAAGGCGCGTACGCCGAGGTCGCGCACCGGCGCGATCAGGTCCGAGCGCAGGGGCGCGGTGTACAACGGCTTCGAGCGGAATACGAGGCCGGTGCGCTCGAAGACGAGGCGGCCGTCGATCCACGCCCGCAGTTCGCCGTCCGGCAGGAAGCCCGGTGCCGCGTCCATCACGGTGTTGAGCTTCAATTCCGTCTCGACGCAGTACCACTCGTTGGCGTAGATGATGCCGCCGAGCCCGCCGCGCTTGCCCCAGAAGATCTTCGAGTTCGTATCGCCGGTGTAGCTGTAGCCCGGCGGGTTCAACGGACCGAAGTCGTACAGGTGGAAGCCCGGGCGGATGCCCTCCTCATTCGGACCGCCACAGTAGGCGTCGCAGTCGGACCACGCCAGCCGCATCTGCCAGCCGCGTCCGCCGCCCGAGGAGCCGCTGCCGCCGCCGTAGCTGGTCGTGTGGTCCGGCGTGAAGCCGAACTTGCCGGCCCAGTCGGTCCAGTTGGGGGCGATCTGGCCTTCCTTGTGGTAGACGTTGTAGCGCTTGACCGGGTCACGCAGGTAGCGCGTGCCTTCAGGCGTGCCCAGGCGCAGGTAGTAGCGCACGAAGATGCGCGGCAGGCGGCCGAACAGCGGCTCGGGCATGAAGATCGAGCCACTGGCAGCGCCGGTGCCGCCGTAGCCGACGACATCGCCGTCCTTCGTCGCATCGGCCTTCATGTGCATGCGCAGCGCGCCCATGCCCGCCGCCAGCGGCTTGAAGCCTTCGAGCCCGTAGTCGGACTTCACCAGCTCGGGCAACCCGTCGGCATTGGTCCGGATGATCTTGCCCAGGCCCTTGTGCGGCAGCTTGCTCGTGTTCGGCGTGCCGCCCCACAGGGCCGGATCGAATTCGCGCGACGCCCACTTGTTGATCGGCTCGCCCGGATGGATGAACTGGTCCACCGTCGATCCGTCCACGTAGCGGTGGGCGCCGATGATGCCGGGTGCCGACGTCAGGCCGGCGTCGAGCCGGCCGACCGAGGCCGAGCCCGCCACGCCCTGCTGCACCGGATCGGTGTTCATCGGCGGGTCGAGCAGGAAGACCTGGATCACGGCGGCGACGTTGCCGGGGTGCTCGACGACCGTCAGCGTCATGCTGGCGGACAGCACGGCCTTGCTGGGGCGGTCGAACTCGATGAAGCACGGCGTCGACACATTCGGCGTGATCGAGCTCGGCGTGCCCGGCTTCATCACCGCGGTGATGATGCAATTGAGCGCCTCCTGCGTGCCGTCGGTGTAGTGCACCTGCAGGGTCGGCTTCGGGTAGGTCTTGTTCCAGCAGCCGGCGATCTTTCGCGGCCCCAGCGTGGTCGCCAGCCGGAACGCACACCAGCGGTTGTCCTGCTGCACCCGCTTCAGGACATCAGAAACGTCGATCGTGTACGCCTTGACCAGCGCGGTCGGGGCCTTCAGCGTCACCACGCTCGCCCAGGGCGTCGGGCCGTGGCGAACGCCGGCGCGATCCAGCCAGTCGCCGCCGACCTTGTCCCAGGGCCAGCCGCAATAACGATCGACGAACTCCGAGCTGGGACCCCAGACGGACGTGCGCGCCGTTCCGCCGGGGATGCGCGGTTCCTGAATGTCCCAGGACGAGGCCTGGAAAAGATACTTGTGGCCGTTGCGGTAGCGAGCGCTGGAGGCCACCGGCACAGGGTTGATCGGCGGCTCGCCTCGGCTGGCCGAGGCGACCGGAACATTCTCGGCGGCCGAGGGATCGTCGGGTCGGCCGACGACACGCAACGCTTCCTGATTCGTCTCCCCCTCGTCGAGACCCTCACCGCCGCCGCAGGCGCCGAGCAATGGCACGCCGCCGAGCAGCGCACCGTTCTTCAATACTTCGCGTCGAGTCTTTCCCATAACCTCTTTCCGGCACAGTGAGAGGCGAAAGGCCGGGGCTGGCCCGTACGCACGCTGGACTGTGCTTGATGACGGCACGCAGGGGTGCCGGGTCGGCGGCTCGGCGCCCTGCTGGTGTGGCACCGAGAAGAATAAATCGCTCCTGGGAGAAGCGATGCAGGAAGTGTATGGGTGGATGCAGGCGTCACCTGAGCAAAAGGACGCGCTTCATGGGTGAGCAACTGCAACCGTCATTGCCAGAGGCCAACGGCGCTCGCAATCTCGACATGTCCCCGCGCCCCCGGTCCAGCCGGCCCTACAGGCGGGCCAGGAACGCGTCGCGCTCGCGGGACAGCGCCGCGCCCTCGCCGCCGCTGGTCGCGCCGGCCGCGTAGTGGTGGGCCCAGCGCACGGCCGCCTCGCGGGCGGCGGCGGCGCCATCGGGCCGGCCCTCGGCGTGCAGGCGCAGCATGCGCTGGCGGTACAGCTCGGCCACCTGCAGCGACGCGCCCAGGTGGTCGACCGCGTCGGTGATGCACTGCTCGGCTTCGGCGAGGCGGTCGGCGCGTTCGAGCAGCTGCGCGGCCAGCCACCAGTCGGGCCCGCTGTCGCTGCGGCCGGTGGCGACGACGAAGCTGCCGAAGACCGCCGACTGAAGGATCAGCTCGGCCATGTTCGCGGCCCGCACCGCACCTTCGGGCAGCGCGGTGACCCGCGCGCGCAGCACGCGGTCGGCGTCCGGACCATCGATCAGCATATGGAACTGCTCGAGCGGCTGGTCGCCGTCGAAGATGTTGCGCAGCGCCAGGGCCTCGATGCGTCCCTGCCGCACCCGCAGGCACTCGGGCGCCGGGTAGTCGCGGCGGGCCTGCGCTTCCAGGCGGTCCAGCAGGCCGTCGACGTCGCCCTCGTCCAGCGCCAGCAGGTCCAGGTGCACCTGGACCGCGCCCTCCGGCTCGAAGACCAGCACCCGGCGGCCGTCGTCGATCGCATGCCAGCCCAGCGGCACCGTCAGCTGCGCGCTGACCGCGCCGCAGCCGAGGGTCGCGCAGTGCTGCGGCTCGTCGATCGCGAGGACCCGCGGCACGAGGCCGACGCCGGCATCGCGCAGCCGTGCATTGATCGGCTGCTCGGGATCGAGCGCGGCCGCGCCTTCGGCGCGCGCATGCGCAGCCCAGGGGCTGGCCTGCTCGGGCATCGCCTCGGCGACCTCGGCCACGGTGATGCCCTCGGACAGGTCGGCCGGTGCGGACGGTTCGGCTGCCTCGGCCGGACTCAGCGGCACGGTCGCACCGGCCGACTGCTCGAGCGCGAAGGTCTCGACGCTCGCGATCCAGATGCGGGCCAGCGCGTCGGCCAGCAGCGCCGGCGCGGTCAGCGTCATGTTGATCAGCCGGCCACCGTCCTCGGCGAACGCGAAGCGCACCGTCAGCGGGCCGACCTCGCTGGGCTGCACCGCCTCGCCGATCAGCGCCGGCAGCGCGCCGAGCCGGCCTTCGGCGATCTCGCGGACCTCGAGGCCATGGTGGGACAGCAGGTAGCGCGCCCAGTCGCCGACGCAGCCGTCGCTGTAGGCGGGACGCGCGGCGACGGCCCAGACGATCGCCGCATGCGGCGCGGTCACCGCCGCCAGCGGCACCAGGCGGCTCGGATCGCCGAAGTCGGGCACCTCGTCGGGCAGCGGGTGCCCGATCCAGTCGGGCGGCAGGCGAACCGCAAAACCCAGGCTCGCGATGCGCGACGGGAACAGGCGCAGCGGCAGCTCGCCCGGCTGCGTCATCTCGGGGGTGTCGGCCATCGCGGTCTCCTCACAGGCCCGGCCGGGCCGCTGCCAGCGGCCTGATCCCCTCGAGGGTCCGGGCCACCGGCGTACAGGGGTCGATCGTCAGCGTCGGGCGGCCGGGGGCAGGCGCAGGCTGACGAAGAGGTCGCGCAGCGCCAGGTCGGCGTCGGTGCGCAGGTGCGGAAACAACTCGGTCAGCGCCAGCTGGGCCTGCGCCTCGCGGCCGAGCTGGGCGGCACTGGCCGGCAGGACCGGGCGGCTGGTGGCGGCACGGGCGGTGGCAACGGCGGCGGGCGGGGTCATCGCGAATCTCCTGGCAGCGTCTGGCTCGCCGGGCAGTGTGGGAAGCGCGTGCATCAGCGACGCTTCAGTCCAGGCTAGCCCAGGTTTCGTTTGTTGCCGAGCCCCGGACGGATAACAAAGGAAACCATTTGGCGGCCGGCGCGACACCGGGGTGCATCGATCCCCGCGCACACTGCGCGGCCATCGAGACCAAAGCCAGGGAACCCTCCGACATGACGCCCGACCAGATCCGCCTCGTGCAGGCGAGCTTCGCCCGCGCGAAGACCGGCTCCGCCGACCTCGCCGCGCACTTCTACCGCCGGCTGTTCGAGATCGATCCGGCGCTGCGCCAGCTCTTCCGCGGCGACATGCACCAGCAGGGCGAACGCCTGCTGCAGATGCTGGGCGCGGCGGTCGGCCTGCTCGGCCGGCCGGAGACGCTGTTCCCGGTGCTGCATTCGCTGGGTGCGCGCCACGCCGGCTACGGCGTGCAGCCGGCGCACTACGACAGCGTCGGCAGCGCGCTGCTCGACACGCTGGCCGAGGCGCTCGGCCCCGGCTTCACGCACGAGCTGCACGCGGCCTGGACCCGGCTGCTGGCGGTGGTGCGCCAGGAGATGCTGCAGGACGCGACGCTAACCCTGAATTGACGCGTCACCGGCGTCGAGCAGCGCGGCCACCGCGCGCAGCAGGTCGGCCTTGGCGAAGGGCTTGTCGAGCCCGGCGCAGCCGGTCTCGTCGAGGAAGCGCCGCGCGCCGGTCGACAGCGTGTCGCCGGTGACGAAGAGCACCCGCCGGGCCAGCGCCGGGTGCTGCTCGCGCAGCGCGCGCCACAGCGCCGAGCCGTCCATGTCGGGCATGCGCAGGTCGCTGATCACCGCGTCGAAAGCCGCCATCGACAGCATCTCCAGCGCCACCGCGCCCGATTCGGCGGTGGTCACCTCGTAGCCGGCCGACTCCAGCATGTCGCGCATCAGGCCGGCAATGTCGGCCTCGTCGTCGACGACCAGGATGCGCGCGAGCGCCGGCGCATCGGCCGCTGCGTCGGTGGCCACCGGCGGCGCGGCGGCCTCGGCCGCCGGCGCGGCGTCCAGCGGCAGGCTGAGGCGGAAGCAGGCGCCGCCGGTCGTCCGCTCCAGCCGCAGCTCGCCGCCGTGCGCACGCGCCAGCGACCGCGACACCGCCAGCCCGAGCCCGGTGCCGATGCCTTCGGCCTTGGTGGTGAAGAAGGGCTCGAAGATCTGCGCCTGCGCCGCCTCCGGCACGCCGGGGCCGTTGTCGACCACGCGCAGCCAGGCGTGCGGGCTGCGGTCCGCGCGCGGTGCCTCGACGCCGCTCGAGACGATCACGCGGCGCGGCAGCGCTTGCGCCGCGATCGCCTGCTGGGCGTTGATCAGCAGGTTCAGCACCACCTGGCCGATCTGGTCGGCATCGGCCTGCACCCGCGGCAGCGCCGGGTGAAGGTCCAGCTGCAGCTCGATGTCGTGGCTGCGCCAGGTGTAGGCCAGCATCTCGGCGGCGGCGCGCGCGAGCTCGTTGAGGTTCACCGCGCCGCGCTGCGCCGGCCTGCTGCGGGCCATGTTCAGGAAGGTGCGCACGATGCGGCCGCAGCGTTCGGCCGCCTCGCGGATGCGGGCGGCGTCGTCGCGCAGCGCATCGCGCGAGGCCGGATCGTCGCCAGCGGCCGCATCGCCGAGCTTCTCCTCCAGCAGCCCGGCGCGGCCCATCACCACCGCCAGCGGGTTGTTCAGCTCGTGCGCGACGCCCGCCAGCAAGCCGCCCATCGCGCCGAGCTTCTCGCTCTGCCGCAGCGCCTCGCGCTGGCGCTCGATCTCGTGCTGCGCGGCGCGGCGCTCGGTCAGGTCGACCATCGACGCGGTGAAGTGCACCTCGCCGTCGAGCTCGGTGCGCCACAACAGCATCTCGACCGGGAACTCGCGGCCGTCGCCATGCAGCGCGACGATCTCGACGCGGCGGCCGATGAAGTCGGCGCGCCGGCCGGCGACCAGCTGCAGCAGGCCGGCTTCATGCTCGGCCCGGAAGCGCTCGGGAAACAGCGTCGTGACGCGGCGGCCGAGCGCCTGCTCGCGCGGCAGGCCGAACATCGCCGAGGCGGCCGGGTTGAACTCGAGGATGCGGCCCGCGGCGTCGGTGGCGACGATGGCCGCCAGCGCATGGTCGACGATCGCCGAGTTGAAGGCCTCGCGCTGGTGGGACGCACGCTGCGCACGGAAGGTCAAGGTCACCGCATCGACCCAGCCGCGCCAGCGCGCCGGCAGCGCCGGCGGCCGCGCGCCGGCGTCGACCGACAGCGCCCGCAGGTAGGCCAGCACGTCGAGCGCCGGCGCGATCATGCGGCGCGACAGCAGCCACTGGCCGGCGACGAAGGTCAGCAGCAGCGCCGCGGCGAGCAGCGCGTTGGGCGCCAGGCTGGCCAGCACCTGGGCGCGCAGCGTCGCCTCGGGCAGCGCGACCAGCGTGGCCCAGGGCGCGCCGTCGCGCGCCGCGCCGGCGAACAGCCAGCCGCCGTCGCGCTGCACCCGGCCGGGCTCGTGCAGCGCGTTCCGGGCGGCGGTGACCGGCAGCCCCGCCGGCAGGTGCTCGGCCAGCGCCACCGCGAGCTTCGGCCGGTCGGCACCGGGCGCCCAGGGTTGGCCCGGCGGCTGCAGCGGCGCCGCGGAATCGGCCATCACCTCGCCCACACCGCCACTACCAGCGGCGCCGCCGTCGCGCTGCATCGCGCTGACGATCCAGTGCCGCGCGCCGTCGGCGCGCGACCAGTCGGCCACGCGCTGCTGCAGTGCGTCGAGCCGGAAGTCGACCGAGACCTCGCCGACGTAGTCGCCGGCGACGATCAGCATCGCGCCGTGCGAGACCACCAGCTGGCCGTGCAGCTGGCTGACGTCGGGCGCCCCCCACCAGGTCGTGCGCGGCGCGTGGCGGCGCAGCCAGTCGCGGCTGGAGGCCGACGCCTTGACGCGGATCGGCGCGATGCCGGTCAGCCCGTCGCTGCCCAGCGCCTGCACGATGCGTTCGGCCGGCAGGTAGGGATAACCGAAGGAGGTGTTGACGTCGACGCCGGCGAACCAGGTGGCCTCGAAGCCGGGCGCCCGCTGGTGCGCGATGCGTGCCTGCTGCACGAAGGCGGCGGCGCGCTGGACCCACGACTCGGGCATCGGCCGGCCATCGGGCTCGGCCCACCAGACCTGGCCGAAACGCTCCCGCGCGGCCGCTGGCGCCGCGTCGAGCGACCAGCCGTCCGGCCGTCCGGCGAAGCTGCGCGGCGACAGCGCCTGGCGCAGCGCCGGCCCGGCATCGGGCGGCGCATGCCACTGCGCCTGCAGCATCGCGCGCAGGTCGTGCACATGGTCGACCGCCGGCCGCGCCAGCTGCTCCAGTTCCTGCGCCCGCTGCTGCAGCCGCAGCAGCAGCGCCTGTTCGGCCGCACCGATGCGCTGGCGGTACTGCACGGCGCTCAGCACGGCCAGCAGCACCAGCAGCGGCAGGCCGAGCAGCCAGACCAGGCGGCGCGGCGCCGCGAGCACGCGCTGGTCGGGCATCGACATCGCTGCCGACGGCGCCGGCCCCGGCGTGGCGGTCACGACAGCAGACCGGCGACGCCCGCGAGCAGGTCGGCCTTGGAGAACGGCTTGTCGAGCTTCGGGCAGCCGGTGCCGTCGAGGAACTCGCGGGCGCCGGGCGACAGCGTGTCGCCGGTGATGAACAGCATGCGCCGCGCCAGCGCCGGGTGGCCGCGCACGATCTCGGCGCGCAGCGCGGCGCCGTCCATGTCGGGCATGCGCAGGTCGCTGACGACGGCATCGAAGCGCGCGGTGTCCAGCAGCTCCAGCGCGACGGCGCCGGACTCGGCCACCGCGACATCGTGGCCGGCGGACTCCAGCATGTCGCGGATCAGCTCGGCGACCTCGTTCTCGTCGTCGACGACCAGCACCCGCGACCGCTCGTGCGTCGTCGCGTCGTCGAGCGGCGTGGTGGCGCTCTCCGGCCCCGCCTCGCCGGACAGCGGCAGGCTCAGCCGGAAACAGGCACCGCCCAGCGGCGCGACCGACTCCAGCACCAGGTGGCCGCCGTGGTCCTTGGCCAGCGAGCGCGACACCGCCAGGCCCAGCCCGGTACCGATGCCGTCGGCCTTGGTGGTGAAGAAGGGCTCGAAGATCTGCTCGGCCAGCTCCGGCGCGATGCCGGGACCGCTGTCGGCCACGCGCAGCCAGACACGCGGCTCGCGGCCCGGGCGCGGCACCTCGACGCCGGTGGACACCTGCACGCGGCGCGGGCCGTTCTGCACGTGGCTCAGCGCCTGCTGCGCGTTGACGAGCAGGTTCAGCACGATCTGGCCGATCTGGTCGCCGTCGGCATTCACGGCGGGCAGCCGATCCGCCAGTTGCAGATCCAACTGGATGCCATGGCTGCGCCACGTGTACGCCAGCATCTCGGTGGCTGCCTGCACCAGCTCGTTGAAGGCCACCGGCTCGCGCTGCGTGGGCTTGCTGCGCGCCATGTTCAGGAAGGTGCGCACGATGCGGCCGCAGCGTTCGGCGGCTTCGCGGATGCGCTGGGCATCGGCCGCCAGCTCCGGCGCGTGGCTGCACTTCTCCTCGAGCAGGCTGGCGCGGCCGAGCACGATGGCCAGCGGGTTGTTCAGCTCGTGCGCGACGCCGGCCAGCAGGCTGCCCATCGCCGACAGCTTCTCGCTCTGGCGCAGCGCGTCGCGCTGGCGTTCGATCTCCAGCGCCTGGCGGCGGCGCTCGGACAGGTCGACCATCGACGCGGTGAACACCGCCTGGCCCTCGACGTCGGCACGCCACAGCAGCATCTCGACCGGGAACTCGCTGCCGTCGGCGCGTTGCGCCTGCATCTCGATGCGCTTGCCGAGCAGCCTGGCCGGCGCACCGTCGGCGATGCGCCGCATCGCGCCCTCGTGCGCGGCGCGGAAACGCGGCGGGATGACGATCTGGCTCACCGGCCGGCCGACGGCCTGCGCGCGCGGCAGGCCGAACATCGCCTCGGCCGCGGGATTGAACTCGACGATGCGGCCCTGCTTGTCGGTGGCCACGAGGGCCGCCAGCGCGTGGTCGACGATCGCCGACTTGAAGGCCTCGCTGCGGCGCTCGGCCGCGCGCGCGGCGCGCTGCTCGTCGAAGGTGCGGGTGATCACATGCGCCCAGCTGCGCCAGCGCTGCGGCAGCTCGGGCTCGGGGGCGTTGACGTCGAGCGACTTCGCGTGCAGGTAGCCCATCACGCCGAGCGCCGGCTGGATCACGCGCCGGCGCAGCATCACCTGGGCACGCAGGAAGAGGCCCAGCAGCGCCAGGCCGATCAGCGTGAACGGCGCCAGCCCCGGCAGCACCTGCGCCAGCAGCGCGCCGTCGCCGAGCGCGAGCACCAGCGTCCACGGCGCGTCGGCGACATCGAGCGCGACGACGCGGTGGCCGGCCAGGGCCAGCGCGCGCCCGCCGGAGCGCTGCGCCTCGGCCAGCGCCGCGGCATCGAAGCCGGCCGGCAGCGCGCGCGGCGTGGTGCTGGGGCCGTCGTCGGACGCCATGCGTTCGGCCAGCACTTCGCCATGGGCATCGAGCACCCACCAGTAGACCTGCTTCAGCGTGCCGACCGGCCGCGCCGCCGCGACGCGGGCGATGCTCGCCAGCCGCACCTCGGTGCCCACGACGCCGCGGAAATCCTCGCCGACATAGACTGGCTGCGCGTGCAGCAGGCGCGGCGCCGCGGTGCCGCTGCGCTGCACCGGCGCCCAGTAGCCGCGCTGCTCGGGGTTGCGCTCGGGCCGGCCGTTGGCGAACACCGGCGAGGCATAGGCCTGCTCGACCAGCGCCGGGATCGTCGGCACGCCGCCCGCGTCGAGCAGGGCCTGGCTCGGCAGCCAGGGGTAGTGCACCAGCAGCTTCTCGGGCCAGCCCAGAAACAGCGAAGCCGCCAGGTCGGCATGGCGGCTGTGGGCGATCTCGGTGGTGCGCGACAGCGACTGCAGCAGCGCCAATGTCGCCTCCGGCGGCGGGGCGCCGGCGTGCGGCCACAGCAGCTGTGCGCTGCCGCCGTGCAGCAGCGGCGGCAGCTCGTCGAGCGCGTAGCCGTCCGGCACAGCCTCGTCGCCGCGGCGCTTGAGCGCATCGCGCAGCGCGCGGTCCGCGGGCTGGGGCGAGGTCAGCACCAGCTCACGTTCGGCGACGAGGCGCAGATCGGCGACATGGTCGGCCGCGACGCGCGCCAGCACCTGCAGCGCGGCATGCTGCTGCGTGGCCTGGCGCTCGAGCTCGGCGAGCACGGCGATGCGCGACTGCCAGGCCTGCCACAGCGCCAGCACCAGCAGCAGGCCGAACAGCGGCAGCGCGCTCAGCCACAGCTGGCGGCCGTAGCGGCGCTCGAGCGCGACGGCCGACACGTCCGGCGACAGGCGGTAGCGCCCGGTGTCGTCCAGGTTGACCTGAGCCGCCCGCGTGGCGGGCGTGTCGGCCAGGTCGTCGCCGGATCGGTCGACCCGGTGGTCCATCACTGCGCCATCACTGCGCGTTCGGCACGAACACGTAGCCGACGTTGCGCACGGTCTTGATGACCTCCGGCTTGTCCGGGTTGCGCTCGATCTTGCGGCGCAGCCGCATCACGCGCAGGTCGATCGAGCGGTCGAACACGTCCCAGCCGCGGTTGTGCGCCTGTTCCATGATCTGGTCGCGGTTCAGCGGCCGGTTCGGATGGCGGGCGAACAGCGCCAGCAGGTCGAACTCGGCGGCGGTGATCGGGATCTCGGCGCCGTCGGCACCGAAGAGGCGGCGCTCGTCGAGGTCGAGCTGGCAGGCGCCGAAGGCGATGCGCTGGCCGGGCGGGGCCACCGGCACGACGGCCGCCGGCGCGTTCGCCGCGGCGGCCGGCGCCTCGGCGGTGCTGCCGATGCGGCGCAGCAGCGCACGCACACGGGCCAGCAGCTCGCGCGTCTCGAAGGGCTTGGGCAGGTAGTCGTCGGCGCCGAGCTCGAGGCCGACGATGCGGTCGACCGCTTCGCCGGCCGTGGTCAGCATCACCAGGCCGACGCGCGGGTGCGTGTCGCGCAGCCAGCGCGCGAGCGACAGGCCGTTCTCGCCCGGCATGTTGACGTCGAGGATCGCGACGTCGGGCAACGAATCGGCGAACAGCTGGCGCGCGACGGCGGCGTCCTGGGCGGTGCGCACCTCGAAGCCGTGGCGGCCGAAATATTCGGCGAGCAGCGAACGCAGCTCGCCCTCGTCATCCACCACCAGCAGGCGCGGAACGGGATCGGGTTCAGTTGAAGTCATCGCGGTCACTCCCGGGGCCGCAACCGGGGCCGCGACGGAAGCCATGGCGGGCCGTGCGGAACGATCGGCGGTGGTAGGCATGGCAAGCATGGTGGTGGCGGCGATCCTGTGAGGGGCGGGTTTCAGCGCGGCTTCGATTCAAGCCGCGCCATGATTCAATTGTTTCAGCGCTGTCGTTCAGCGTTGTCGCCTCAGGCGACCAGGCCGGCGGCCGGCCACAGCGCGATCAGCGCGGCGGCGAGCGTCGCGCCGTACAGCAGCGCCGGCACCGGGCGACTCACGGCGGACGGGGCAGCCATGGCGTCGTCGCCGCCCAGCAGGTCCTCGGCGAAGGCTTCGCTGCGGTACAGCCAGGTCGGCAGGCCGGCCTCGTCCGCGTCGAGCATCGGCGCGGCGGTGAAGGCGGCGGCGGGCATCGTGGCGGTGGCGGTCATGGCGGGCTCCTGGGACGGCGGTTCTGTGTTCGGGGTGACGGCAGTGTCGGCAGCGCCCGTTTCAGGCGGCCTTCGCCGGCGGTCGACGCGGGTTTCGTTTGTTGCGTTGCAGGAGGGCCGCGGAAGGTTTTGGCCGGCGACGGGCGCGAGCCTTGCTAGGTGCACAAGGTCAACTGCGCCCGGAACGTGATCCTTTTCAGTTGCTCACCCCGGCCGCCGTCTGCTGCAATGCAATCGCTGACTTCGGGAGCACGCCATGTCTCACCTGCCCTCCGAATCGACGTCGACCGATCTGGTGCCGGTTCGCCACGCACCGCATCGCGGCGGCATTCCGATCGCCAACATGCGGCGCGTCTACCGCTGCGAGGAGGTCGAGCGCCGGCTGACCAAGCTGCCGCCGAAGGAGCACGAATCGCTGCGCAGCACCTATGAGCGCATGCTCGAAAAAGGGGCGGAGCGCTTCCAGGTCAAGCCCTCGGGCCTGCCGGCGATGGACCACCTGTACGAGGAGCTGCCGAACTTCCACGAAGCGCTCGACGACATCCGGCGTCAGCTTGCGCTGTGCCAGGACAGCCGCGACGCGCTGGAAATCACGCCGATGCTGCTGCTGGGCCCCCCGGGCGTCGGCAAGACGCACTTCGCGCGCGAGGTCGCCCAGCTGCTGGGCACCGGCATGGGCTTCGTCTCGATGAGCTCGCTGACCGCCGGCTGGGTGCTGTCGGGGGCGTCGTCGCAATGGAAGGGCGCGCGGCCGGGCAAGGTGTTCGAGACGCTGGTCGACGGCCAGTACGCGAACCCGGTAATGGTGGTCGACGAGATCGACAAGGCGCGCGGCGAACATGCCTACGACCCGCTGGGCGCGCTGTACAGCCTGCTGGAGCACGACACCGCCGAGAGTTTCATCGACGAGTTCGCCGAGGTCGCGGTCGACGCCAGCCAGGTGATCTGGGTGGCCACCGCCAACGACGAGCGCGCGATCCCCGAGCCGATCCTCAACCGCGTCAATGTCTACGAGGTGCAGATGCCCGACCGCGACGCCGCGCGCATCATCGCGCTGCGGCTGTACGCCGGCATCCGCGGCCACCACCACTGGGGCCAGCGCTTCGCGCCGGAGCCGGCTGAAAGCGTGCTCGAGCAGATGGCCGGGCTCGCGCCGCGCGAGATGCGGCGCGCCTGGATGACGGCCTTCGGCAATGCGCGGCTCGACGGCCGCGATGCGATCGAGCTGAAGGACCTGCCCGATCCGCACGGCAAGCGCAGCCCCATCGGCTTCATGCAGTAGCCGCCCGGCCGCGATCCGGGCCGGGCCGGGCCCGGCGGCGCCTAAGATGCGCCGACCATGGGCCCTCCTGCCGCCGACCGCCTCGCGAACCGCCTGGCCAATCGTCTCGTCGTCGCGCTGTCGTCGCGCGCGCTGTTCGACTTCGAGGACGAGAACCGCATCTTCGAGGCGCACGACGACCGCGCCTACATGGCGCTGCAGCTGGCGCGCCTGGACGAGCCGGCGCGGCCGGGTGTCGCGTTCTCGCTGGTTCGCAAGCTGCTGGCGTTCAATGCGGCGGGCACACCGCAGGTCGAGGTGGTGATCCTGTCGCGCAACGACCCGGTGTCGGGCATGCGCGTCTTCCGCTCCTGCCGCCACTACGAGCTGCCCATCGAGCGCGGCGTCTTCACCCGCGGCGCGGCGCCGTGGCGCTACCTGAAGCCGCTGGCCGCGCAGCTCTTCCTGTCGACCAACGAGGCCGACGTGCGCTCGGCGCTCGATGCCGGCGTGCCGGCCGCGCGCGTGCTGCCGCACAGCGCGCGGGCCAGCGAGCGCCACCCCCACGAGGTGCGCATTGCCTTCGACGGCGACGCGGTGCTGTTCTCCGACGAGGCGGAGCGCGTCTACCAGCGCGACGGGCTCGACGCCTTCCAACTGCACGAGCGCACGCAGGCGACAACGCCGCTGGCGCCCGGACCGTTCAAGCCGCTGCTGGCCGCGCTGCACAAGCTGCAGAAGCTCGATGACGCCGATTCCGCCGGCATGCGCATCCGCACCGCGCTGGTCACCGCCCGCAGCGCACCGGCCCACGAACGAGCGATCCGCACGCTGATGGACTGGCACATCGAGATCGACGAGGCGATGTTCCTCGGCGGCCTGCCGAAGGGCGAGTTCCTGCGCGAGTTCGAGCCCGACTTCTTCTTCGACGACCAGACGCGCCATGTCGACGGTGCGGCGCCACACGTGCCCGCGGGGCATGTCGCGGCCGGCGTCGCCAACCTGCGCTGAACGCCGGCGAAGCCGTCCACCGGCGACTCCGCAGGACGCGCCGATCTGGCGTTATGCCCTCAGGGTTTCGACACCGGGTTGTCGAACGAATACTCGCGCAGCCCCGCGAGGTCCAGCACACGAAGCCCGCCGTACTCGATGCGGATCACGTTCTGGTCCTGCAGCGCGCGCAGCGCCTGGTTCACCCGCTGGCGCGACAGGCCGACGAGGTAGGCGAGCTCCTGCTGCGTGATGCGCAGCAGCTCGCCGACGCCGGGGTAAAGGATGGGGTGGAACAGCGCCGCGAGGCTGCGCGCGACCCGCGCGTCTGGGTGGTTCTGGCGGTCGATCTCGCGCGCGGCGATGAACTGCCCGAGCCGCTCGTTGAGCTGGTTCATCACGAAGCGGTTGAACGGGATGCTGCGGTCGAGCAGCGCATGGAACTCGTCGATCGGCAGTCCGGCCACCGTGCTGCGGCGCAGGGCTTCGATGTTGTAGCGGTAGACCTCGCGCTTGAGCAGCGTGCCTTCGCCGAACCACGCGCCGGGCGGGATGCCGGTGAAGGTGATCTGCGCGCCGCCCTTGCTGTCGTTGCTCATCTTCAGCAGGCCGTCGACGACGCCGAACCAGTAGGTCGGCGCACGCCCGACGCGGCAGATGCGGTCGCCGGGTTCGGCATGCGCGACGACCAAGATGCGCGCCATGCGCTGCCGGTCGTCGGCATCCAGCACCCGCAGCCACGGGATGCTCTGCAGTTCCGCCGACGAGGGCGAGCGCGCACGCTCGCGCAGCGACGACGCGGCCGACATGACCATGCTCAATCTCCTACCACGGGAAAGTCCGCTCGGGTCGGACCCTAGGATTGTCGTTGGACCGACATCATGACGTCAAACTTGTCCCTAGCATCCGCGTCCAACGAGGTCCCGGTCACTCGACCGGTCCGCCTCGCCCGAAGGAGCCGCAGGTGCAAACGACCTTCCCCCGCTTGATGCTCGACCACGCCCGCCAGCGGCCGCATGCCGCGGCGTTGCGCGAGAAGCTGTACGGCATCTGGCAGACCGTCACCTGGGGCGAGCTGGCGGTGCTGGTGCGCCGCATCGCCTGCGGCTTCGTCGAGGCCGGCGTGAAGCGCGGCGAGCACGTCGTCGTGATCGGCGACAACCGGCCGCGGCTGTACGCATCGATGCTGGCAGCGCAGTCGCTGGGCGCGATCCCGGTGCCGCTGTACCAGGACGCGGCTTCGGCCGAGTTCGTCTTCCCGCTGAACAACGCCGAGGTGCGCTACGCGGTGGTCGAGGACCAGGAGCAGGTCGACAAGCTGCTCGAGATCCGTCCGCAGTGCATGCATCTGGCGCGCATCTGGTACGACGACGACCGCGGCCTGCGCAAGTACGACGAGCCGGGGCTGGCTTCGCTCGATGCGCTGGCATCCGAGGGTGCACAGCGCGACCAGCGCGACCCGGGGCTCTACGACGCGCAGGTCAACGCCGGCCAGCCGCACGACGTCGCGGCGATGTTCTTCACCTCCGGCACCACCGGCAACCCGAAGGGCGTGGTGCACACGCACTTCACGCTGCTCGACCGCGCCAACGCCGGCAAGGTCTTCGACAAGCTGACCGCCGACGAGGAAGTGCTGGCCTACATGCCGCCGGCGTGGATCGGCCAGAACATCTTCAGCTACGCCCAGTGGCTGGCTTGCGGCTATGTCGTCAACTGTCCCGAGTCGGCGGCCACCGTGACGATCGACCTCAAGGAAGTCGGCCCGACCTACTACTTCGCGCCGCCGCGCATCTTCGAAGGCCTGCTGACGAGCGTGATGATCCGCATGGAGGACGCTGGTGCGTTCAAGCGCTGGCTGTTCCACCGCTGCATGGCGGTCGCGCGCCGCGTCGGCCCGGCGCTGATGGACGGCAAGCCGGTCAGCGGGCTCGACAAGCTCAAGTGGAAGCTCGGTGACCTGGCGATCTTCGGCCCGCTGCGCAATACGCTGGGCTTCTCGCGGGTGCGCGTGGCCTACACCGCCGGCGAGGCGATCGGGCCGGACCTGTTCACCTTCTACCGCTCGATCGGCATCAACCTGAAGCAGCTCTACGGCTCGACCGAGACGGCCGTGTTCGTCTGCCTGCAGCCGGACAACGAGGCCAAGGCCGACACGGTCGGGGTGCCGATCGCCGGCGTCGAGATCAAGCTGGCCGACTCGGGCGAGATCCTGGTGAAGTCGCCGGGCCTGCTGAAGGAGTACTACAAGAACCCGGCCGCCACCGCCGAGGTGCTGACCGCCGACGGCTGGTACCACACCGGCGATGCCGGCTTCCTCGACGCCGGCGGGCACCTGAAGATCATCGACCGCGCGAAGGATGTCGGGCGGCTGATCGGCGGCCCGAACGACGGCGCGATGTTCGCCCCGAAGTACGTCGAGAACAAGCTGAAGTTCTTCCCGCACATCAAGGAAGCGGTGGCCTTCGGCGACAAGCGCGAACGGGTCTGCGCCTTCATCAACATCGACTTCGAGGCCGTCGGCAACTGGGCCGAGAAGCGCAACCTGCCCTATGCCGGCTACACCGACCTGGCGCAGAAGGCCGAGGTCTACGAGCTGATCCGCGACTGCGTCGAGAAGGTCAACGCCGACCTCGCCGCCGACGAGAAGCTCGCCGGCAGCCAGATCAGCCGCTTCCTGATCCTGCACAAGGAGCTCGATGCCGACGACGGCGAGTTGACCCGCACCCGCAAGGTCCGTCGCGGCCACATCGGCGACAAGTACCAGGTGCTGGTCGACGCCCTGTACGGCGGCAAGACCGAGCAGTTCATCGAGACGGCGGTGAAGTTCGAGGACGGGCGCTCTGGCGCCGTGTCGGCCACCTTGAAGATCGTCGACGTGAAGACCTTCCCCGCTGTCCGGAGAGCCGCATGACCGCCACCACCGCCTACGCGACGCTAACGGCCGACAACCATGGCACCGGTCAAGCCGCCAACGATGCCGCCGCGCCCGCGGCCCGCGTCGCCGGCCCAGTGGTGCTGGACGTGCGCAACATCTCGCTCGCCTTCGGCGGCGTCAAGGCGCTGACCGACATCTCGTTCGACGTCCGCGAGCACGAGATCCGCGCCATCATCGGCCCGAACGGCGCCGGCAAGAGCTCGATGCTCAACTGCATCAACGGTGTCTACACGCCGCAGCAGGGCTCGATCACCTTCCGCGGCAAGACCTTCAGCCACATGAACTCGCGCCAGGTCGCCGAGATGGGCATCGCGCGCACCTTCCAGAACCTGGCGCTGTTCAAGGGCATGAGCGTGATCGACAACATCATGACCGGCCGCAACCTGAAGATGAAGTCGAACATCTTCCAGCAGGCCTGGCGCCTCGGCGCCGCCGAACGCGAGGAGATGCAGCACCGCGAGTTCGTCGAGCACATCATCGACTTCCTCGAGATCCAGGCCTGGCGCAAGACACCGGTCGGCCGGCTGCCCTACGGCCTGCAGAAGCGCGTCGACCTCGGCCGGGCGCTGGCGATGGAGCCGCAGGTGCTGCTGCTCGACGAGCCGATGGCCGGCATGAACGTCGAGGAGAAGCAGGACATGTGCCGCTTCGTGCTCGACGTCAACGAGGAGTTCGGCTCGACCATCGTTCTGATCGAGCACGACATGGGCGTGGTGATGGACATCAGCGACCGCGTCGTCGTGCTCGACTACGGCAAGAAGATCGGCGACGGCACGCCCGACGAGGTGCGCCGCAACGAGGACGTCATCTCGGCGTACCTCGGCACCTCGCACTGAGCAGGCAGAAACGACCATGGGCTTCTTCCTCGAAACCTTCATCGGCGGCCTGATGAGCGGCATGCTCTACGGCCTGGTGGCGCTCGGCTTCGTGCTGATCTTCAAGGCCTCCGGCGTCTTCAACTTCGCGCAGGGCGCGATGGTGCTGTTCGCCGCGCTGGCGATGGCGCGCTTCTCCGACTGGATCCCGAAACTGATGGGCCTGGACAACAAGGTCCTCGCCAACCTGCTGGCCTTCGTCGCGGCGATGCTGGTGATGATCGCCGTCGCCTGGCTGATCGAGCGGCTGGTGCTCGGCAAGCTGGTCAACCAGGAGGGCGTGACCCTGCTGATGGCCACGCTGGGCATCACCTACTTCCTCGACGGCTTCGGCCAGACCATCTTCGGCAGCGACATCTACAAGATCGACGTCGGCCTGCCGAAGGACCCGCTGTTCCTGATGGACACCCTGTTCCAGGGCGGCATCCTGGTGAACAAGGAAGACCTCTACGCCGCGGTGATCGCCGCCGCGCTGGTGATCGTGCTGAGCCTGTTCTTCCAGTACACCGGCACCGGCCGCGCGCTGCGTGCGGTGGCCGACGACCACCAGGCCGCGCAGTCGATCGGCATTCCGCTGAAGCGCATCTGGGTCATCGTCTGGTCGGTCGCCGGCTTCGTCGCGCTGGTTGCCGGGATCATCTGGGGCAGCAAGCTCGGCGTGCAGTTCTCGCTGTCGGTGCTGGCGCTGAAGGCGCTGCCGGTGGTGATCCTGGGCGGGCTGACCTCGGTGCCCGGCGCGATCATCGGCGGGCTGATCCTCGGTGTGGGCGAGAAGCTGTCCGAGGTCTTCGTCGGCCCGCTGGTCGGCGGCGGCATCGAGATCTGGTTCGGCTACGTCGTCGTGCTGCTGGTGCTGCTGGTGCGGCCGCAGGGGCTGTTCGGCGAGAAGATCATCGATCGCGTCTAACGCACAAACACACCGGAGACCGATCATGCTCTACCGCGAGAACGGCCAGTTCAAGACCTCCTACCGTGCCGACCAGCAGATCTTCCCGATCCTGCAGGACAAGGTCGTGATGCTGTCGCTGCTGGTGCTGGCGGCCGTCGCCGTGCCGCTGGTCGCGCCGGAATACCTGTTCCGCGCGATCCTGATCCCCTTCCTGATCCTCTCGCTCGCCGCGCTGGGGCTGAACATCCTGGTCGGCTACTGCGGCCAGATCTCGCTGGGCACCGGCGGCTTCATGGCGGTGGGCGCCTACGCGGCCTACAACTTCTTGATCCGCATCGACGGCATGCCGCTGGTGCTGGCGATCCTGATGGGCGGCGTCTGTGCGACGGTGGTGGGCGTGGTGTTCGGCATTCCGTCGCTGCGCATCAAGGGCCTGTACCTGGCGGTCGCGACCCTGGCGGCGCAGTTCTTCACCGACTGGGCCTTCCTGCGAATCAAGTGGTTCACCAACGACTCGTCGTCGGGCTCGGTGTCCGTCGGCGACCTGTCCATCCTGGGCTGGAAGATCGACACGCCGGCCGAGAAGTACCTGTTCTGCCTCGCCTTCGTGCTGGTGTTCGGGCTGATCGCGAAGAATCTGGTGCGCGGCCACATGGGCCGCGCCTGGATGGCGATGCGCGACATGGACGTCGCGGCCGCGGTGATCGGCATCCGGCCGATGCACGCGAAGCTCACCGCGTTCGCCGTCAGCTCGTTCTTCGTCGGCGTCGCCGGCGCGCTGTGGGGCTTCGTGCACCTGGGCTCGTGGGAGCCGGCGGCCTTCTCGATCGACCGCTCGTTCCAGCTGCTGTTCATGGTGATCATCGGCGGCCTGGGCTCGATCATGGGCAGCTTCTTCGGCGCCGCGTTCATCGTCGTGCTGCCGATCGTGCTGGACAACCTGCCGTACTGGTTCGGCATTCCGATCGACACGGCCCTGGCCTCGCACCTGACCTTCATGATCTTCGGCGCGCTGATCGTGTTCTTCCTGATCGTCGAGCCGCACGGCATCGCGCGGCTGTGGTCTACGGCCAAGGAAAAGTTGCGGCTGTGGCCGTTCCCGCATTGAGTCTTCGGGACTCACAAGAGCACTGACGAGTGCAGTAAAGCAGTACCCACCTCTGGAGGCAGACATGAACATGAAGTCCCTTGCGTTGACAGCCGGCGTCGTTGCGGCGGCTTGCAGCACCCTGCTCTCGGCGCCGGCGTTCGCGCAGGCCAAGGAGCAGTTCTTCCCGGTGCTCGTGTACCGGACCGGCGCCTACGCGCCCAACGGCGTGCCCTTCGCCAACGGCTACGTCGACTACCTGAAGCTGGTGAATGCCCAGGGCGGCATCAACGGCGTCAAGCTCAGCTTCGAGGAGTGCGAGACCGGCTACGCCACCGACAAGGGCGTCGAGTGCTATGAGCGCCTGAAGGGCAAGAACGGCGGCGCCACGGTGTTCCAGCCGCTGTCCACCGGCATCACCTTCGCGCTGACCGAGAAGGCACCGACCGACAAGATCCCGCTGATCACCGCCGGCTACGGCCGCAGCGAATCGGCCGACGGCGGGGTCTTCAAGTGGAACTTCCCGCTGGTAGGCACCTACTGGGTGGCCGCCGACGTGCTGGTGCAGCACATCGCGAAGAAGGAAGGCGGCTTCGACAAGCTCAAGGGCAAGAAGATCGCCCTCGTCTACCACGACAGCCCCTACGGCAAGGAGCCGATCGCGCTGCTCACCGAGCGCAGCAAGATGCACGGCTTCGACCTGAGCCTGCTGCCGGTGGCCCACCCGGGTGTCGAGCAGAAGGCCACCTGGCTGCAGATCCGCCAGAGCCGGCCCGACTACGTCTTCCTGTGGGGCTGGGGCGTGATGAACTCCACCGCGGTGAAGGAAGCCGTGGCCACCGGCTATCCGCGCGAGAAGATGTACGGCGTGTGGTGGGCGGCCGCCGAGCCCGACGTCAAGGACGTCGGCGACGGCGCGAAGGGCTACAACGGCCTCGCGCTGCAGCACGGCGCCGGCAAGGGCAAGGTGCACACCGACGTGCTGAAGATGGTGCACGACGCCGGCCAGGGCACCGGCCCGAAGGAAGAAGTCGGCACCGTGCTGTACACGCGCGGCCTGATGAGCGCGATGCTGGCGGTCGAAGGCGTGCGCCGCGCGCAGGAGCGCTTCGGCAAGGGCAAGGTGATGAGCGGCGAGCAGACCCGCTGGGGCCTGGAGAACCTCGCGCTCGACCAGAAGAAGCTCGAGGGCCTGGGCTTCGCCGGCGTGATGCGCCCGGTCTCCACCAGCTGCAACGACCACATGGGCGCCGCCTGGGCGCGCGTGCAGACCTGGAGCGGCAACGCCTGGCAGTTCACCTCCGACTGGTACCAGGCCGACGAGCAGATCCTCAAGCCGATGGTCAAGCAGGCCGCCGACAAGTACGCCGGCGAGAAGAAGCTCACCCGGCGTGCCCCGGAAGACTGCCAGAGCTGATCTCGAGTCGAGCTGATCCCGAGGGCCCGGGCCGGGCCCTCGTTCAAGCGCAGCGGGCTGTGCTTGAACGAGTCAAGGAAGACGCTGCATGAACACCACCCTCCTGAACGTCAACGGCATCGAGGTCATCTACAACCACGTGATCCTGGTGCTCAAGGGCGTCTCACTGCAGGTGCCCGAAGGCAAGGTGGTCGCGCTGCTCGGCGGCAACGGCGCCGGCAAGACGACGACGCTGCGCGCGGTCAGCAACCTGCTGTCGGGCGAGCGAGGCGAAGTCACCAAGGGCTCGATCGAGCTGCGCGGCGAGCGCATCGAGGCGCTGTCCACCGCCGAGATGGTCGACCGCGGCGTGGTGCAGGTGATGGAGGGCCGGCACTGCTTCGCGCACCTCACCATCGAGGAGAACCTGCTGACCGGCGCCTATACGCGCAAGGACGGCAAGGCGGCCGTGCAGCAGACGCTGGAGAAGGTCTACAACTACTTCCCGCGTCTGAAGACGCGCCGCGGCTCGCAGGCCGCCTACACCTCCGGCGGCGAGCAGCAGATGTGCGCGATCGGCCGCGCGCTGATGGCCAATCCGAAGATGGTGCTGCTCGACGAGCCGTCGATGGGCCTCGCGCCGCAGATCGTCGAGGAGGTGTTCGAGATCGTGAAGGACCTGAACACCAAGGAGCGCGTGACCTTCCTGCTCGCCGAGCAGAACACCAACATCGCGCTGCGCTATTCCGACTACGGCTACATCCTCGAGAACGGCCGCATCGTGATGGACGGCGCCGCGAAAGACCTGCGCGAGAACGAGGACGTCAAGGAGTTCTACCTCGGCATGGGCGGCGGCGACCGCAAGAGCTTCCGGGACGTGAAGTCGTACAAGCGCCGCAAGCGGTGGCTGGCGTGATGAGACCCCCCCGTAGCGGCCTGGCGGCCGCCTCCCCCCAGGGGGCGCCACCAGCGGCCCGGCAGAGCCGGTTCCGCGGTGGCCGCTTGAATGAGCCCGGCATGCGCGCGCGGAGCTTCTTCGATGAGTGATGACTTCTTTGCACTTCCCCCTTTCAGACCTGCGGAAGCCCTGGTGCAGCTGAAGCGCACGTTGCGCGACCTGCGCACGCTGACCGAACGCGGCAACGCCTACGAGCTGAAGGGCTCGCGCATGATCGAGCTCGACGCCGGCGACAAGCAGATCGACGCGCGCCTCGCGAAGCGCCCGATGCGCGGCGGCACGCCGGAGTGGGACCGTTTCGTGCTTGCAGGCAGCCCGGACGTGCGCAAGTTCACCGACGAAGTCAAACGCCGGCTCGCGCGCTGGACCGAGGAGGATCGATGAGCGATTTCTTTGACGCGCAGGAGACGCGCGATCCCGCCGCGCGCGAAGCGGCGCTGCTGGCCGCGCTGCCGGGCCAGGTCGCCCGTGCGCAGCAGGCCAGCCCGGCGATGGCCGAGCTGCTCGACGGCATCGATGCACGAGCGGTGACGAGCCGCGCCGCGCTGGCAACGCTGCCGGTGCTGCGCAAGCACGAGCTGCTGGAGCGGCAGAAGGCGCAGCGCGCGGACGATCCTTTCGGTGGTTATTCGGCGATCGGCTGGAAGGGTGTCGCCGGCGGCCGCGGCGCGAAGCGCGTGTTCCAGTCGCCCGGGCCGATCTACGAACCCGAAGGCATCGCAGGCGACTACTGGCGCATGGCCCGCGCGATCTACGCCGCGGGCTTTCGCGAGAACGAGCTGGTGCACTGCAGCTTCAGCTACCACCTGACGCCGGCCGGCGCGATGATGGAAGCGGGTGCGCACGCCATCGGCTGCACCACCTTCGCCGGCGGCATCGGCAATACCGAGCTGCAGCTACAGGCGGTGGCCGATCTCAGGCCGCACGGCTACATCGGCACGCCGAGCTTCCTGAAGATCCTGGTCGAGAAGGCCGCCGAAACCGGCGCTCGCATCGGCTCCATCACCAAGGCGATGGTCGGCGGCGAGGCTTTCCCGCCGTCGCTGCGCGACTGGCTGCGCGAGCGCGGCATCGAGGGCTACCAGAGCTACGCCACCGCCGACGCCGGCCTGATCGCCTACGAGACCACCGCCCGCGAAGGCCTGGTGCTCGACGAGGCGGTGATCCTCGAGATCGTGCGCCCGGGCACCGGCGATCCGGTGAACGACGGCGAGGTCGGCGAGGTCGTCGTCACCGTGCTGAATCCCGACTACCCGCTGATCCGCTTCGGCACCGGCGACCTGTCGGCGGTGCTGCCGGGGCCCTGCCCGACCGGCCGCACGAACGCGCGCATCCGCGGCTGGCTGGGCCGCGCCGACCAGACGGCCAAGGTACGCGGCATGTTCGTGCACCCGAGCCAGGTCGCCGAAATCGTCCGCCGTCATCCCGAGGTGGTGCGCGCGCGCCTGGTGGTCTCCGGCGAGATGGCCAACGACCGCATGACCCTGCGCGCGGAAGTGGCGAATGCGCCCGATGGCCTCGCCGCGGCCATCGCCACCAGCATCCGCGACATCACCAAGCTGCGCGGCGAGGTGGAGTTCACGCCGCCGGGCGGCCTGCCCAACGACGGCAAGGTGATCGAGGACGCACGCAGCTACAGCTGAGTCCGGCAGGCCGGAAACTGATCCAGCGCAACGCGCCACGATGCGGGCCGTTGACTAGGTAGTTCCCGACAGTCGGCGGGATCGACCCGCTCTTAGCATCCGGCTTCCCTACCGTCCCCGAAAGACCAGGAGACCGAGATGAAGAAGCTGCTGCTCGCCACCACGTTGGCCGCCATCGCCGGCACCGCTGCCGCCGAGTACCCCGAGAAGCCCATCACCATCGTCGTGCCCTTCGCGGCCGGTGGCCCGACCGACAAGGTCGCCCGCGACCTCGGCGAGGCGCTGCGCACGAAGATCGGCCAAGTCATCGTGATCGAGAACGTCGGCGGCGCCGGCGGCACGCTGGGTGCGTCGAAGGTGTCGAAGGCGGCGCCGGACGGCTACACGCTGCTGCTGCATCACATCGGCATGGCCACCTCGCCGGCGCTGTACCGCAACCTGCCCTACAAGACGCTCGAGGACTTCGAGTACCTCGGCATGATCAACGAGGTGCCGATGACCGTCGTCGGCCGGCCCACCCTGCCGGCCAACAACATGGCCGAGCTGCTGAAGTGGCTCGAGCAGAACAAGGGCAAGATCAACCTCGCCAATGCCGGCCTGGGCGCCGCGTCGCACCTGTGCGGCCTGCTGTTCCAGCAGAGCCTGAAGATCGACATGACCACGGTGCCGTACAAGGGCACCGCGCCGGCGATGAACGACCTGCTCGGCGGCCAGGTCGACATCATGTGCGACCAGACGACCAATACCACCGGCCAGATCGAGTCCGGCAAGATCAAGGCCTACGCGGTGACCACGGCCAAGCGCCTGACGACGCCGGCGCTGGCCAAGCTGCCCACGCTCGACGAGTCCGGCCTGAAGGGCTTCAACGTGTCGATCTGGCACGGCCTCTACGCGCCCAAGGGCACGCCGAAGGCCGCGCTCGACAAGATCAACACCGCGCTGAAGGCCGCGCTGAAGGATGCCGACTTCATCAAGCGCGAAGAAGCGCTCGGCGCCGTCGTGGTGACCGATGGCCGCGTCAACGGTGCCGAGCACAAGAAGTTCGTCGAGGCCGAGATCAACAAGTGGGGCCCGGCCATCAAGGCTGCCGGCCAGTACGCCGATTGATCGTCGACCGAGCCTGAAGCCCGGGCCGGCGCAGGGCGCCGGTCAGGCGATCTGGAGCGGAATCGTCACAGGACCGTCGTTGGTCAGGCTGACCTTCATGTCGGCCCCGAACTGCCCCGCCGCCACCTGTGGGTGGCGTGCGCGGGCCAGTTCGAGCACTTTCTCGTAGAGCCGCCGGCCCAGCTCGGGACCGGCCGCACCGGTGAAGCTCGGGCGATTGCCGCCCGACACGTCGGCCGCCAGCGTGAACTGGCTGACGATCAGCAGCCCGCCGCCGATGTCGACGACGCTGCGGTTCATCTTGCCGGCGTGATCGCTGAAGATGCGCAGCTTCAGCAGCTTGTCGACCAGCTTGCCGGCCTGCAGGTCGGTGTCGCCGGGTTCAGCGCAGACCAGCACCAGCAGCCCGGCGCCGATCGCGCCCACGACCTGGCCGTCGACCTCGACGCGGGCCTCGCTGACCCGCTGCACCAGCGCCAGCACGAAGCCGCTAGCGACCGCTCGCGGCGGCGGCCTTGTCCAGCCGCGCCAGCTCCACGCGCAGGAAGTCGCCGGCCGGCATCTCGCGCCCGTCGGTCAGGCGCACCCAGTAGAGCTGGCCGGTGGTCGTCGAGCGCGTGCCGCAGAGGGTGATGAAGTCCTCGGCGGTCTTGATGTCGTCCGAGTAGTACCGGAGCTTGCCGCGCAGGAACTGCACCGCGGTGTCGGTGTCGTGTTCCTTGCCGTTGCGCACGAGGCGCATGTCCTTGCGCGTGCCGACCATCACGATCAGGCGCTCGATGCGCGCCATCTCGGCGGCCGGAGGACCGGCCTGTGCGGCGCCGGCGAGGCCGGAAATCAGGGCCCCGAGCAGGCAGCAGAAGCCGCGGCGGCCGGTCGACGTCAACATGACGGTCATTGTGAAGGAGCCGGCAGCGGCCGGATCGACGCGAAAGCCCGGGGTTTCCCGGTCATTGCCGGCGATCCGGTCCGAAACCGGCGCCGGCATTGCGGGCGATGGCGCTCAGGCCGTCAGCGTCACCCGCGCGAACTTGCGCTTGCCCACCTGCACGACGCAGGTGCCGGCGTCGACCTTCAGCCCGCGGTCGCTGATCACTGCCCCGTCGATGCGCACGCCGCCCTGGTCGATCAGGCGCAGCGCCTCGCTGGTCGACGGCGCCAGGCCCGCCTGCTTCAGCAGCGCGCCGATCGCCAGCGGCGCGCCGCCCAGTTGCACCTCGTCGATCTGGTCCGGGATGCCGCCGCGGGCGCGCAGCTCGAAGTCGCGCTCGGCGCCGTCGGCCGCCGACGCACCGTGGAAGCGGGTGACGATCTCGCGCGCGAGCATCACCTTGGCGTCCTTCGGATTGCGACCGCCTTCGACCTCGGTCTTCAGCGCCGCGATGCGTTCGGCCGGCAGCGCGCTCAGCAGCGTGAAGTAGCGCCACATCAGCGTGTCGCTGATCGACAGCAGCTTCGCGAACATCGTGTTCGGTGCTTCCGTGATGCCGATGTAGTTGCCCTTGCTCTTGGACATCTTCTCGACGCCGTCCGTGCCTTCGAGCAGCGGCATCGTCAGGATGCACTGCGGCTCCTGGCCGTACTCCTGCTGCAGGTGCCGGCCCATCAGCAGGTTGAACTTCTGGTCGGTGCCGCCGAGCTCGAGGTCGGACTTCAGCGCCACCGAGTCGTAGCCCTGCATCAGCGGGTACAGGAACTCGTGCACGCTGATCGGCGTGCTGGCGTGGAAGCGCCTGTGGAAGTCGTCGCGCTCCATCATGCGCGCCACCGTGTAGCGCGCCGCCAGCTGGATCATCCCGCGCGCGCCGAGCGGGTCGCTCCATTCGCTGTTGCGTCGGACCTCGGCGCGCTCGATGTCCAGCACCAGCGCCAGCTGATCGAAGTAGGTCTTGGCGTTGTCCTCGATCTGCTCGCGCGTCAGCGGCGGGCGGGTCGAGTTGCGGCCGGAGGGGTCGCCGATCATCGACGTGAAGTCGCCGATCAGCGGGATCACCGTGTGGCCCATGTCCTGCAGCTGGCGCATCTTCTGGAACACCACCGTGTGGCCCAGGTGCAGGTCGGGCGCGGTCGGGTCCAGGCCGAACTTGATGCGCAGCGGTTGGCCGGTGGCTTCCGAGCGCGCCAGCTTGCGCAGCCACTCGTCGGCCGGCAGCAGCTCCTCGCAGCCGCGCTGGGTGATCGCCAGCGCTTCGCGGGCGCGATCGGTGACCGGGAATTGCGGCGCCGCCGCCACACTGCTGGATTGGGGGCTTGACATCGGTGCTGGATTTGCGGGTTTACGGGGTTCTACGAAGCGACCCGAAGGACCCGGTTGTTATACTGCCGCCTCGTTTGCGGGGTTCAGGACACTGGGTGCCCTGGCGGTCGGCCAGGTCCCGCCCCCGAGCGGCCCTCGATTCTAGGGGACGCTCCCCGCAGCCTCCTGTTCATCGCTCGGCCTGGCCGGTCGAAGCCTGGGTAGGGACTTTTTTGTTGAATTCGATCAAGCAAACATCGCTGTCGCTGCTGCAGCGCCTGAACGATGCGGCCCACCGGCATCCGCGCCGGGTCGCGGCGGGCGTGTGCACCGTGCTCGCCGGCTTCGCGGTCACGGCCTTCGGTATCGCGCCGATGGCGCCCGATGCCGCCGAACTGCCGCAACGCCTTGTCACTGAAGAGCTGACGCTTACCGGCATCGACCAGCAGCTCGAAGCGCTCGCCCAGCATGCGCTGGAGCTGTCGCGCAGCGACCTGACGCGCGCCAGCGACACCGCTGACAGCCTGCTGCGCCGCCTCGGCGTCGCCGATGCCTCGGCCGCCGCCTTCATCCGCAGCGACCGCGACGCGCGCCGCCTGCTGGAAGGGCGTGCCGGCAAGATGGTCCAGGTGACCACAGACGACGGCGGCGCGCTGAAGGAACTGGTCGCGCGCTTCCCGGCGCTGGACAGCGCGCAGACCGCCACCCACTTCAGCCGCCTGACGATCAGCCGCGTCGCCGGTCGCTGGCTGACGCGGCTGGAAACTGCGCCCCTTATCGGCCAGGTGCGCCTGGGCAGCGGCACGATCCGCTCGTCGCTGTTCGCCGCCACCGACGAGGCGAAGCTGCCCGACAGCATCGCCACGCAGATGGTCGACATCTTCTCGACCGAGATCGACTTCCACCGCCAGCTGCGCAAGGGCGACACGTTCAGCGTCGTCTTCGAGGCGCTGACGGCCGACGACCAGCCGATCACCTGGAACGAAGGCACCGGGCGCATCCTGGCCGCCGAGTTCACGAACAACGGCAAGACCGCGCAGGCGGTCTGGTTCAAGGACGGCCACGGTCGCGGCGCCTACTTCAGCCCGGACGGCCAGAGCAAGAAGCGCGCGTTCCTCGCCAGCCCGATGGAGTTCTCGCGCATCACTTCCGGCTTCGCGATGCGCCTGCATCCGATCATGCAGACCTGGCGGGCGCACAACGGCGTCGACTATGGCGCGCCGAGCGGCACGCCGGTGCGCACGGTCGGCGACGGCGTCGTCGATTTCGCCGGCTGGCAGAACGGCTACGGCAACGTCGTGCAGGTCAAGCACGGCGGCGACAAGACCACCGTCTACGCGCACCTGAGCAAGCTCGAGGTCCGCAAGGGTCAGCGGGTCGAGCAGGGCCAGCGCGTCGGTCTCGTTGGCGCGACCGGCTGGGCCACCGGCCCGCACCTGCACTTCGAATTCCGCGTCGGCGGCCAGTTCCAGGACCCGCTGAAGATCGCACGCGCCGCCGAGACGGTGGTGATCGACGCCACCGCCCGTCCGCGCTTCCTGCAGACGGCGGCGGCCGCCAGTGCGCAGCTCGATGCCGCCGAATCGCTGATCGGCCGCCGCGGAGACGGCGAGTAAACCTCACCGTCGTGACCCCGCCGGCCGTTCCGAAGGGCTCAGCCGTGCGGAGGGTAGTCCCGTGACCCCTTGGTTCATCGGCCTGATGTCGGGCACCTCGCTCGATGGCGTCGATGCCGTGCTCGCCCGCTTTCCCGCGAACGCGCCGATGCAGGTGCGCGCGCATGCGCACCGGCCGATGCCCGACGCGCTACGCGCCGAGCTGCTGGCGCTGAACCGCCGCGGCGACGACGAGGTCCATCGCGCCGCGCTGGCGGCCAATGCCGTCGCCGAGCTGTACGCCGCCGCGGTGCACATGCTGCTCGCCGAAGCCGGTGCCGCTACCGCAGACATCCGCGCGCTCGGCGCCCATGGCCAGACCGTGCGCCACCGGCCGGCCGAGTTCGACGGCACCGGCTACACCGTCCAGTTGCTCAACGGCGCACTGCTGGCGGAGCGCTGCGGGATCGACGTGGTCTGCGACTTCCGCAGCCGCGACGTCGCGGCCGGCGGACAGGGTGCCCCGCTGGTGCCCGCCTTCCACGCCGCGCGCTTCGGCCGCCCGGGCGAGGCGCTGGCGGTGCTGAACATCGGCGGCATCGCCAACCTGAGCCTGCTGCATGCCGACGGCTCGGTCGGTGGATTCGATACCGGGCCCGGCAATACGCTGATGGACCACTGGTGCGAGCGCCACCACGGCGCCGCGTTCGACGACGACGGCCGTTGGGCGGCCAGCGGCGCGGTGCGCGAAGCGCTGCTGGCGCAATGGCTGGCCGAGCCCTTCTTCCAGCGCGCGCCGCCGAAGAGCACCGGCCGCGATCTCTTCGATCCGGCCTGGCTGGCTGCCGGCCTGGCGGCGCAGCCGGGCCTTCAGGCGGCCGACGTGCAGGCGACGCTCGCCGAGCTCACCGCGCGCAGCGCGGCGCAGGCGCTGCAACGCCATGCCCCGTCAACGAGCCGCCTGCTGGTCTGCGGCGGCGGGGCGCTGAACGGCCACCTGATGCGGCGGCTCACCGCGCTGCTGCCGGGCATCGTCGTCGGCTCGACGGCGGAGGCCGGCCTGCCGCCGCTGCAGGTCGAAGCGGCGGCTTTCGCCTGGCTCGCGCAGGCCTTCGTCGAGCGGCGGCCGGGCAACCGGCCGGAGGTCACCGGCGCGCGCGGCCCGCGCGTGCTGGGCGTGCTGCATCCGGCGTGCTGAACGGCGTCACGCCGCTCTGCCCAACCGTTCGCGCAGCAAAAAGCCGCCCGCAGGCGGCTTCTGAAGGGGATCGGGTGCGCGTCAGACCGAGAAGCTCGATCCGCAGCCGCAGGTCGTCTGCGCGTTCGGGTTCTTGATCACGAACTGCGCGCCCTGCAGGTCTTCCTTGTAGTCGATCTCGGCGCCGACCAGGTACTGCAGGCTCATCGCGTCGATCAGCAGCGTGACACCGTTCTTGTTCATCTGCGTGTCGTCGTCGTTGACCACCTCGTCGAAGGTGAAGCCGTACTGGAAGCCGGAGCAGCCGCCACCCTGCACGAAGACGCGCAGCTTCAGGTCGGGGTTGCCTTCTTCGGCGACCAGGTCGGCCACCTTGCTCGCGGCGCTGTCGGTGAAGACCAGCGGCGCAGGCATTGCATTCGATTCAGGGGCCAGGGTTTCAGCGACGGCGGTCATGGCTTTGAGGACTCCAACAGACAGACAACAAGGATACTCGGAACGGTTCAGGCGTCGTGATCAGGCATCGTTCGAGGCCGCCAGTTTCAGTGCCGGCCGCTCGCCGGCCTTGAGCGGGCGCAACTCGCCCTCGATCAGCGCACCGGGGTGCATCTCGAGCAGCTCGTAGCGCACATCTCCCACGATGCGGGCTTTCGGCTGCAATTCAAGCAACTCGTTCGACTCGACCGGGCCGGTGACTTCACCGTTGATGATCACATGGTCGGCCTTCACCTTGCCCTGTACCCGGGCTTTCTCGCTGATCACGAGGATGCTGCGCGCTTCGCCCGACGCGATCACGTCGCCCTGCACCTCGCCGTCGATGCGCAGGCCGTCCTGGAAACGCAGCTCGCCGCTGATGCGCGTGCCCTCGCCGACGAGCGAACGGATCGGCGGTTGCGCCTTCTTGCCGGACCACATCGTGGAAGCCTCCTCGGTTGGGCTGGACCCGGTGCCCTGGATCGGGCTAGAGCCGGGTGGTCTGCGTGGCGCGCACGGCGCCGCCTGCATCGGTCACCTTGACCTGCACGGTTTTTACCACGGCCCCCGGCGGGTGCTCGAGCACACCTTCGAGGCGGGCGTACTGCTTCAGCTTCAGCGCGCGCGGGCCGTCCGGTGCAGCCAGCATCCATGGCCGGCCGTCGAGCGTGCCGGCCAGCGTCAGCTCGACGTGGCCGGCAAACTCCGGCGCCGCCTTGCCGCTCTGCATCAGCAGCAACTGGTAGCGCAGCCGGCCCGGCATCTGCGGCTCGACCTGCAGGCTGCGCACGGCCACGCCCTGGTCGGCCGGCCCTGCCGGCAGCAATTTCTCGAAGAAACCCAGGTCGGCCTGCAGCGCCATGTTGGCCGCCTCGAGCTGGCGCAGCTGCTGCGCCAGCTTGTCCTGGGCCGCGCGTTCGCTTTTAAGCAGGCTGTCGGCCGCATGGGCGAGCGACTGGGCCGCATCGCGCTGCTGGCGCAGCCGTCCGACCTCGTCGCGCAGCTGCGCCAGCTCGGCCTTGGCCTGGCGGTCGAGGCCCGCGATGTCCTTGCCGAGCTCGAAGGCCCACAGCGCGATCGCGCCCGAGAAGCCCAGCACCAGCGCAACGAAAGCCCAGCGCAACGGCCACGGCAGGTGCCGCCGCACGATGACGCGCGGGGCACTGATCGACAGGCGGCGGCGCAGCAGCTTCCAGCGCATGGGTCGACGTGGACGGGCTCCAGGGACGACAAGGGCCGAGAAACGACAAGGGCCGCACTGGGGCGGCCCTCGTCGGGATGCTTCGCGGAACGCGAAACCTCGGTCAGCGCTTGCTGAACTGCTTGCGGCGGCGGGCGCCGTGCAGGCCGACCTTCTTGCGCTCGACTTCACGCGCGTCGCGCGTCACGAAGCCGGCACGGCTCAGGTCGGGCTTCAGCGTCGCGTCGTAGTCGATCAGCGCGCGGGTGATGCCGTGACGGACCGCGCCGGCCTGGCCGGATTCACCACCGCCGGACACGTTCACCTTGATGTCGAAGGTGGCCTCGTTGTTCGTCAGCAGCAGCGGCTGCTTGCAGATCATGATCGAGGTCTGGCGGCCGAAGTACTGGTCGACGGGCTTGCCGTTGACCACGATCTGGCCTTCGCCACGCTTGATGAACACGCGGGCCACCGAAGACTTGCGGCGGCCGGTGCCATAGTTCCAATTGCCGATCATCACCGCTCCTTAGATTTCCAGCGCCTTCGGCTGCTGGGCGGTGTGCGGGTGCGAACCACCGGCGTACACCTTCAGCTTCTTGATCATCGCGTAGCCGAGCGGGCCCTTGGGCAGCATGCCCTTGACGGCCTTCTCGATCGCACGGCCGGGATGACGCGCCTGCATGTCCTTGAACTTGGTGGCGTAGATGCCGCCCGGGTGGCCCGAGTGGCGGTAGTACACCTTGTCTTCGGCCTTGTTGCCGGTGACGCGGATCTTGTCGGCGTTGACGATGATGATGAAATCACCGGTATCGACGTGAGGCGTGTAAATGGCCTTGTGCTTGCCGCGCAGTCGGAGTGCCACTTCGCTGGCGACACGTCCGAGCACCTTGTCGGTGGCATCGAGCACAAACCACTCGTGCTTCACTTCGGCCGGCTTGGCGCTGAAGGTCTTCATGAGGGTCTCTCTGGGATCAAGGTCACCCTGCTCGGCCGCCTGTCATCGATAAGATCAGGTGGCCGGCGCAGAATCACCGGAAGACGGCTGTTCGGAGCCCGGGTGGCCTTCGGAACTGCTTATCAAGGCAGCCTCTCAGGGCCCGCGGCGCCGATCGCATCGCTGCAATCTTGGCGCCCACACTCCACCCCGCCGTTTTGGGGAAGCCGCGGATTATAGCCACAAGCGCCGCCCCACCGGGCATGGCCGGAGTCGGCGACCGGGAGACTTGACTACGGCCGGCGCCGCCAGCCCGCTAGTATCCGGGTAATCACTTAGTCGGAGGTCTTCGATGACCGCTTCGATAGACGCCCACGGCCCCTCGGACCCGCAGCACGCGGACCGCAACCAGGCGCTCGGCGCCGCGCTGCCACCGGACGCGCCGGCCAAGAAACCGCCCGAGCGCAGCTGGATTCCGATCCGCTCGCTGGGGCCGGCCCACCGGCCGCGCATCCTCGAGCACCTGCTCTCGCTGTCCGAGCACGATCGCTACCTGCGCTTCGGCTTTCCCGCCACCGATGCACAGATCGAACGCTACGTCGACGGGCTGGACTTCGATCGCGACGAGGTGTTCGGTGTCTTCAACCGCAAGCTGAAGGTGATCGCGCTGGCGCACCTGGCCTATGCGGGCGACGGCTACCCGGCCGACACGCCGGCCGAGTTCGGCGGCTCGGTCGCCGAGCATCTGCGGGGCCGCGGCTTCGGTGCGCGCCTGTTCGAACACGCGATGCTGCATGCCCGCAACCGCGGCATCGACAAGCTCTTCATCCACGCGCTGAGCGAGAACACCGCGATGCTGCGCATCGCGCGCAAGGCCGGCGCCACGGTGCAGCGCAGCGGCGGCGAGTCGGATGCAACGCTGACCTTGCCGCCGGAGACGCTGGCCTCGCAGGTCGAGCAGCTGGTCGGCGAGAGCGCGGCGGCGATCGACTACCAGCTGAAGCAGCAGGCGCGCGCGGTCGAAAACTTCATCGACGCGCTGGTCGAGGTGCGCTCCGGCGTCGGCAAGAGCGGTCCGGCGGGGGGCTGACCTGCCGTTGCGGCAGGCCGCTGGCCCCCGCGATCCGGGGACGCCTTTTCCCCCGAATTGAGCACGCGGCGGCGCGGCGCCCCCGAGCCCGAGGGGGCCGGGCCCGCAGGGGCGACGGTAATATCATCCGACCGCCAGTTCCTCGTGCTTCCCTCACTGCTGTGTGCCGTGCCGCGCGGCTGATCTGGCCGTCGCAAGTAGTCCGAGGCCCATGCAGCAGACCCTTCCCTGGATCATCGCCCTGGTCGCCGTCGCAGTCCTGGCGCCCGCCGTGGTGTGGTTCTGGTTGAGGCCGCGCAAGCCCGCCAAACCCAAGCCGCTGCCGCAGGAATGGGCGCTGACCGCACGACCGGTGTTCAGCACCGACGAGCGCCGCGTCTATCGCCAGCTGCGCGAGGCGCTGCCGCATCACATCGTGCTGTCGAAGCTGCCGCTCGTGCGCTTCTGTCAGCCGAACGATCCGCAGCAGGTGCGCTACTGGTACGAGCTGCTGGGCTCGATCCACGTCACCTTCGCGATCTGCAGCGCCAACGGCCGCGTGCTGGCAGCCATCGACCTCGCCAGCGACCGCGCGAACCAGACACGCTCGATGCAGATCAAGCAGGCGGTGCTGGGGGCCTGCCGCGTGCGCTACCTGCGCTGCCCGGTCGACCACCTGCCGTCGATTCCCGAACTGCAGCTGCTGGTGCCGCAGAGCGCGGCCGCGTCGCGCGGCCCGCAGCCGGCACCGGCGGTCTACCGCGCGCGCGACTCGCTGGCCACGGCCGTTGCGTCGCGCCGCCGAGAGCGCACGACCCTGTGGCAGGACTCCGGCTTCTTCCACGACTCCTTCTTCTCGCCCGAAGGCCGCGACGCGCCGAACAGCGAGATGGGCGCGCTGGGCCCGTCCAGCCGCGCCGGCGAGCTGCCGAACGAAGGCCCGCCGACGCTGCCGCCGGACGAAACGGGCGATGATCGGCCGCATCGCCCACCGCCGCTGCGCCATTGACCTCCGATTCTTCGCCTGACCAGGCCCCGCCGCACGAGCATCCGTACGACCGCCTGACGCCGCAAGCCGTGCTCGACGCGCTCGACGGCGCGGGGCTGCATGGCGACGGCCGGCTGCTGCAGCTCAACAGCTACGAGAACCGCGTCTTCCAGGTCTTCCTCGAGGACGGCAGCGCGATCGTGGCCAAGTTCTACAGGCCCGGCCGCTGGAGCGACGCGCAGATCCTCGAGGAGCACGCCTTCGCGCTGGAACTCGCCGCGGCCGAGGTGCCGGTGGTCGCACCGCTGGTGCTGGACGGCGGCGCCACGCTGGTGCACACGACCCTCGACGGCCAGCCTTTCCGCTTCGCTGCCTACCCGCGCCGCGCCGGCCGCGGGCCGGAGCTGGAAGACCTCGAGACGCTGCGCTGGCTGGGGCGGTTCATCGGCCGGCTGCATGCGGTCGGCGCTGAACGGCCGTTCGCGACGCGGCGCCGACTCGATCCGCAGACCTTCGGCCATGCAGCGCGGGACCGCATCCTGGCGCTCGACCTGATCCCGCCGGCGCAGCTCGATGGCTGGCGCCGTGCGTGCGATGCCGCACTGGAAGCGATCGATGCCGCCTTCGCCGCGGTCCAGCCGCTCTCGATCATTCGCCTGCACGGCGACTGCCACCCCGGCAACATCCTGTGGCGCGAAGAAGGGCCGCACATCGTCGACCTGGACGATGCCTGCAACGGCCCGGCGATCCAGGACCTGTGGATGCTGCTGTCCGGCAACCCCGCGTCGATGCGTTCGCAGCTGGCCGCTGTCCTGGCGGGTTATCGCCAGTTCCGCCGCTTCGACACCCGCGAGCTCGCGCTGATCGAGCCGTTGCGCACGCTGCGCATGATCCACCACAGCGCGTGGATCGCCGAGCGCTGGAACGATCCGGCCTTCCCCGCCGCGTTCCCGTGGTTCGGCGGCCCCGGCTACTGGGGCCAGCAGACCACGCAGCTGCACGAGCAGGTCGAGGCGATGGCCGAGCCGCCGCTGGAGCTCGGGCCGATCGACTTCGACTGACCCACGCGATGCGCGTTGCGCCGGCCGATGTGCTGCTGCCGCGGCTGGCGACGCCGCAGCGCCGCCGCCTGCTCGCCGGGTTCGCCATCGCCTGGCTCGTCTTCTGGGCGCTGATGACGCTGGTCGGCGTGCAGGAGCACCTGCGCAGCGGCGGCACCCAACCCTGGCATCGCGTGCTCGACGAGACGACGTCGATGCTCGTCGCCACGGCCGTGGGGATCGTCCAGTGGCAGTGGGGCGTGCGCCTGGACCGGTTCCTGCAACGGCCGTGGCAGTGGTTCGGCCGCGTGCTGGGCGTGCTGCCGCTGGTGGCGCCGCTGTTCGTCGGCGCGATCTACGGGCTGCGCGCGCTGGTGCTGGTGCTGGCCGGCGAACCGGTGCGCTTCGATCCGTGGCCGGTGCTGATGCGCCACGAGATCCCGAAGTTCGCGATCTTCTACGCCCTCTTCAGCGGCGTGCATTTCGGGCTGCGCTCGTACCGCGCCTGGCTCGCCGAACGGCTGCGCGCCGAGCGGCTGCAGGCGCTGACGCACGAGGCGCAGCTCGCGCAGCTGACGCAGCAGCTGCAGCCGCATTTCCTGTTCAACGCGCTGAATACGATCGCCTCGTTGATCCACGACGATCCGCAGCGCGCCGATGCACTGCTGCAGCGCCTGGCCGCGCTGCTGCGCGCGGCCTCCGACGTCGCACAGCGGCCCGAACAGCCCCTGGCCGACGAGCTCGCGCTGTTGCGCGGCTACGCCGACATCATGCTCGAGCGCTTCGGCGCGCGCGCCCGCATCGAGTGGCGCGTCGACGATGCGACGCTCGCCTGCCGCGTGCCGACGCTGGCGCTGCAGGTGCTGCTGGAGAACGCGTTCAAGCACGCCGTCGAGCGCCGACGCGCCGCGACGACCATCGTGGTCGAGGCCCACCGCGATGGCGGCCGGCTGCGGCTGGCGGTCAGCGACGACGGCGGCGGGCTGGCCGGCGCGCCGGTCTTCGGCGTCGGCCTCGGCAATCTCGAGCGCCGCCTGCGGGTGCTGCATGGCGGCGCGGCGACCCTCGCCCTTCGTTCGAATGCGCCGGCCGGCGGCGTGCGCGCAACGCTGGAGATGCCATGCGCGTGCTGATCGTCGATGACGAGGCGCCGGCGCGACGCCGCCTTCAACAACTGCTGGCGCCGATCGACGGCATCGACGTGGTTGGCGAAGCGGCCGATGGCGAAGCGGCGCTGGCGCTGGCCGAGCGCCTGCGGCCGGACCTGATGCTGCTCGACGTTCAGATGCCCGAGCTCGACGGCCTCGCGGTCGCCGCGTCGCTGCCCGACGACGGGCCGGCGGTGGTCTTCGTCACCGCACACGATGTCTACGCACTGCAGGCCTTCGACGCGCAGGCGCTGGACTACCTGCTCAAGCCGGTGGCCGCGGACCGGCTCGCGCGTGCCATCGAACGCGCCCGTCGCCGGGCCGCGCCGCGTGCGACCGTGCCGACGCGCCAGTTGCTGGTGCCGACGCGGCAGGGCGGCGTCGCCGTGCTGCCGTGCGCCGAGATCCACTGGCTCGAAGCCGCCGACAACTACGTGACGCTGCATGCCGGCGGGCGTGAACACCTGCTGCGCCGAACCCTCGGCGGCCTGCTCGCCGACCTGGGCGACGACTTCGTGCGGGTGCATCGCGGCGCCGCGGTGGCGCTCGACCAGGTCGCGCTGGTGCGCCCGAACGACAAGGGCGACGCGCGGATCGTGCTGCGCTCGGGCGCCGAGGTCGCCTGCAGCCGCGCCTACCGACCGGTGCTGCTGGAGCGGCTCGCCGCACGCGACTGAGCCGGCGCGCTGCACCCGGCGGGTCCCGGCTCGCCCCGCGCCGCCCCCGGCTCGTCCCGCAGGCATGGCGCCGGGCGCGGGCGCTGCCTAGCCTGCGGGCATGAACGACACCGCCCTCCCCACCGCGCCACCGCGCCTGTACTTCCTCGACTGGCTGCGCGCCGCCGCCTTCGGCCTGCTGATCCTGTACCACGTCGGCATGTACTACGTCAGCTGGGACTGGCACCTCAAGAGCCCGCACGCCGGCCCGGCGATCGAGCCGCTGATGCGCTTGAGCTCGCCGTGGCGGCTCGCGCTGCTGTTCCTGATCTCCGGCGCCGCGATGTCGCTGCTCCTGCAGCGCCGTCCGGCAAGCTTCCTGCGCGAACGCTCGAAACGCCTGCTGCTGCCCTTGCTGCTCGGCATGCTGGTGATCGTGCCGCCGCAGGCCTACCTCGAGGTGATGCACAAGGTGGCCTACGGCGGCAGCTATGGCGACTTCATGCGGCTGTACCTCAGCGGCTACGGCGGCTTCTGCCGCGGCCAGGACTGCCTGATCCTGCCGACCTGGAACCACCTGTGGTTCGTCGCCTACCTGTGGGTCTACTGCGTCGCGCTGTGGGCGCTGCTGAAGGCCTGGCCGGCAGCGCTGGATCGACTGACGGCGCTGGCCGGGCCGCATCTGCGGGGCTGGGGCCTGCTGCTGTGGCCGGCCGCGCTGCTGGCGCTGTGGCGCTGCCTGCTCGCCGCGCGATTCCCGACCACCCACGCGCTGGTCGACGACGTCTACAGCCACGCGCTGTACTTCAGCGTCTTCGGGCTCGGTGCGGTGCTGGCGCGCATGGCAGACTGGGCCCGCTTCGAGCGGCCGCGCTGGATCGCGCTGGGCGTCGCGCTCGGCCTGTGGACCTTGCTGGCCGCGTACTTCGCGACCTACTCGAACGCCGTGCCGCCACCGGAATGGATGCGCCAGCTGCAGCGCGCCGGCTACGGCGCCCTGCAATGGCTGGCGATCGTCGCCGCGCTCGGCTTCGCGCACCGCCACTGGAACCGCGACCACTGCTGGCGCGAAACCGTCGTCGAGGCGGTGTTCCCGGTCTACCTGCTGCACCAGACGCTGATCCTGCTCGCCGCCTGGTGGCTGCGGCCGCTGCAGCTGCACCCGGCGCTGGAAGCGCCGCTGCTGATCGCCGCGACCGCCGCCGGCTGTATCGGCGGCTACCTGATCGCGCGGCGCCTCGGCCCGCTGCGCGTCTGGTTCGGCCTGGGCCCCGCCGCGCGCACGGCGAGGCCGCTCACATCGAACGTCAGGCCGCCAGCAGCCGCGTGACACGCGACACGTAGGCCGCCGGGTCCTCGAGCTGGCCGCCCTCGGCGAGCAGCGCCTGGTCGAACAGGATGTGCGCCAGGTCGTCGAAGCGCGCGTCGTCGCCGGCCAGGCGCTTGACCAGCGCGTGCTCCGGGTTCACCTCGAGGATCGGCTGCGCCTTCGGCGCGTCCTGCCCGGCCTGCTTCAGCATGCGGGCGAGGTGCGCGCTCATGTCGCCTTCCTCGACGACGACGCAGGCCGGCGAGTCGACCAGGCGCGTCGTCACGCGCACGTCCTTCGCGCGGTCCTTCAGCGCCGTCTTCAGCTTCTCCAGCGTCGGCTTGAAGGTCTCGGCCGCGGCTTCGGCCTGCTTCTTCTCTTCTTCGTCCTGCAGCTTGCCGAGGTCGACCGCGCCCTTGGCCACGCTCTGCAGCGGCTTGCCCTCGAACTCGTAGAGGTGGCTCAGCATCCATTCGTCGACGCGGTCGACGAGCAGCAGCACCTCGATGCCCTTCTTCTTGAAGATCTCGAGCTGCGGGCTGGACTTCGCGGCGGTGAGCGAGTCGGCGGTGATGACGTAGATCGCCTCCTGGCCTTCCTTCATGCGCGACACGTAGTCGGCGAAGGAGACGCCCTCGTCGGCATGGGTCGATGCGAAGCGGTACAGCTTCGCGAGGCGCTCGCGGTTCTGGTGGTCCTCGCCGATGCCTTCCTTCAGCACGGCGCCGAACTCGTTCCAGAACTTCTGGTACTTGGCCTTGTCCTCGGCCGACTCACTGTCGGCCAGCGCCTCCAGCATGCCGAGCACGCGCTTGGTCGAGCCCTCGCGGATCGCCTTGACGTCGCGGCTTTCCTGCAGCAGCTCGCGGCTGACGTTCAGCGGCAGATCGGACGAGTCGATCACGCCCTTGACGAAGCGCAGGTACACCGGCATCAGCGCCTCGGCGTCGTCCATGATGAAGACGCGCTTGACGTACAGCTTCACGCCGCCGCGCTTGTCGCGGTTCCACAGGTCGAACGGCGCCTTCGCCGGCACGTACAGCAGCTGCGTGTACTCGCTGCGGCCCTCGACGCGGTTGTGCGTGTAGGCCAGCGGCGGCTCTGTGTCGTAGCTGATCTGCTGGTAGAAGGCCTGGTACTCGGCGTCGGTGACGTCGCTCTTGGCGCGCGCCCACAGCGCGGCGGCCTTGTTGACCGTCTCCCACTCGTCCTTCGTGACCTGCTGCTGCTTTTCGGAGTCCCACTCCTCCTTGCGCATCAGGATCGGCAGCGAGATGTGGTCGGAGTACTTGCCGATGATCGACTTCAGGCGCCAGGTCTTCAGGAACTCGTCGGCTTCCTCGTCGCGCAGGTGCAGGATGACGTCGGTGCCGCGGGCCTCGCGTGTGATGTCCTCGAGCTCGAACTCGCCGGTGCCTTCGCTGGACCAGCGCACGCCCTTGTCCTTCGGCCAGCCGGCACGGCGGGTCTCGACGGTGATGCGGTCGGCGACGATGAAGCCCGAGTAGAAGCCGACGCCGAACTGGCCGATCAGGTTGGCATCGGCCTTCGCCTTGCCGGCCTGCTCGTCGTCCTTCAGCTTCGCCATGAACTCGCGCGTGCCGCTCTTGGCGATGGTGCCCAGGTGCGACGCGGCTTCGTCGGCGCTCATGCCGATGCCGTTGTCGCGGATGGTCAGCGTCTTCGCCTCGGCGTCGAAGAAGACGCGCACTTCGAGGTTCGGCTGGTCCTCGTACAGCGCGGCATCGTCCAGGGCCTCGAAGCGCAGCTTGTCGCAGGCGTCGGAGGCGTTGGAGATCAACTCGCGCAGGAAGATTTCCTTGTTCGAGTACAGCGAGTGGGTGACGAGGTGCAGGATCTGCTTGACCTCGGCCTGGAAGGCGTGGGTGTGCTTGCTCATGGGTGGATGGAGGCTGGCGTTCTGCTTCAGTGGCGGACGGCGCCGGCCTCGGAGGCCGGCGCCCATGCGGGGCCGCATTTTGGGCCGGGCCGGCGCGTTTCAAGATGCCCAGCGAGGACCAGGCCTCGGGGCGCGGCGAGCCGCGCCTTGTCCGGCTCAGCCGCGGAAGGGCGACGGCTCGATGTCGGCCAGGTTCAGCGCGCGCCACACCCGCTCGGCCGTCAGCGGCATCTGCAGCCCTTCGGCGCGGTCGCCCAGGCCCGCGTGGTCCAGCGCGTCGATCACCGCCAGCACCACCGCCGGCGTCGCGCCGATGGTGCCGAGCTCGCCGACGCCCTTGACGCCCAGCGGGTTGGTCGTGCACGGGATCGAGGTATCGAAGACCGTCTTGAAGCCGATGAAGCCGTCGGCATGCGGCAGCGCGTAGTCCATCAGGCTGGCGCTCTTCAGCTGGCCGGTTTCGGCGTCGTAGCTCACCACCTCGCACAGCGCCTGGCCGATGCCCTGCACCGCGCCGCCCTCGATCTGGCCGCGCACGATGGTCGGGCTGATCACGCGGCCGATGTCGTTGACCGACGCATAGGCGACGATCTGCACCGCCCCGGTCGCGCGGTCGATCTCGACCTCGCAGACATGGCAGCCGTTGGGCCAGGTCGGCCCGCCGGCCTTGGTGCTGGCATCGACGCGGATGGCCGCGCCCGGCTGGCGCGCAGCGAGCTCGAAGAGGCCGATGCCGAGGTCGGTGCCGGCCACCTCGAAACGACCCGCGCGGTACTCGATGTCGCCGGCCGGCGCTTCGAGCGCATCGGCGGCCAGCGCCTTCGCATCATCGACCGTCTTTCGCGCGGCGACGTCCACCGCCGAGCCGCCGGTGAACAGCGAGCGCGAGCCGGCCGAGCCGAAGCCGTTGAGCCGGTCGGTGTCGCCCTGCAGCACGCGGATGCGTTCGATCGGCACGCCGAAGACGTCGACCGCCAGCTGCGCGTAGCTGGTGACGATGCCCTGGCCCATCGCCTGCGTCGCCGAGCCGATCTCGATGAAGCCGTCGCCGCTGACGTTGATCGTCACCCGCTCGTCCAGCACGTTGCCGCCGGTCCATTCGAGGAAGGTGGCCAGGCCGCGGCCGCGCAGCCGGCCGCGCGCCCGCGATTCGGCGCGCCGCGCGGCGAAGCCGCTCCAGTCGGCGAGCTGCAGCCCCTGGTCGAGGATCTGCTCGAAGCGGCCGGAGTCGTAGACCTGCGCCATCGCGCTGCGGTAGGGCATCTGCTCGGGGCGGATCATGTTGCGGCGGCGCAGCTCCGACGGGTCGAGCTTCAGCCTGCGCGCGGCCGCATCCATCAGCCGCTCGATCAGGTAGATCGCCTCGGGCCGGCCGGCGCCACGGTAAGCGCCGGTGGTCGCGGTATTGGTCATCACCGCGCGGTACTGCAGGTCGACCGCCGGGATGTCGTAGATGCTGGTCGAGACCCACGGGCCGATCAGGATCTGGATCGCGATGCCGGCGCCGCTGGCATACGCACCGACGTTGGCGACGCCCCGCACGCGCAGCGCCAGCGCCCGGCCGTCCGGGCCCAGCGCCAGTTCGGCGCGGCTGGTGACGTCGCGGCCATGCGCCGCGGACAGGAATTCCTCGATGCGCTCGGCGCGCCACTTCACCGGCTGCTTCAGTTGCAGGGCCGCCCACGCGACCGCGATGTCCTCCGGGTAGGCGCCGGTCTTCATGCCGAAGCCGCCGCCGACGTCGCCGACCTGCACCCGCACCTGCTCGGTGGTCAGCCCGGGGATCGAGTCGACCAGTCCGCCGCGCACCGCCGTCGGCATCTGGCTCGACAGGTCGACGTAGAGCCGGCCGCCGTCGTCGGCATGGGTGCGCGCGATGATGCAGCGCGGCTCGATCGGCGTCGGCGCCAGGCGCTGGTTGTGCACGTCGACCGTCACGACGTGCGCGGCGGCCGCGAAGGCCGCGTCGGTGGCCGCGGCGTCGCCATGCCGCATCTCGGCGGCGATGTTGTCGGGCGCCTCGTCGCACAGCACCGGCGCGCCCGGGGCCATCGCGTCGAAGGGGTTGGTCACCGCCGGCAGCTCGTCGATGTCGACCCACACCGCGTCGGCCGCGGCGCGGGCTTCGGCCGGCGTGCGCGCCACCACCGCGACCATCGGCTCGCCGACGTAGCGCACCCGCTCGTGCGCCAGCGCGCGCCGCGGCGCGCTGGCGGTGGGCGAGCCGTCGCCGCGCTTGAAGCCGGGCACCGGCATCGGCTTGACCCCGGCGGCGACGAGCTCGGCGCCGGTGTAGATCGCGACCACGCCCGGCATCGCGCGCGCCGACTCGGTGTCGATGCCGCGGATCACGCCGTGCGCGTAGGTCGAGCGCAGGAAGACCAGGTGCAGCTGGCCCGGGTAGTCGAGGTCGTCGGTGAAGCGGCCGCGGCCGGCGACCAGCGCGGCGTCCTCGACGCGGTTGATCGCGCGACCGCTGCCGAAGCGGCCGACGGCATCGTCGAAGCCGGCGCTCATCGCGTCTGTCCCGAAGCCTGCGCCGCCTGGCGGACGGCGGCGACGATGTTGACGTAGCCGGTGCACCGGCACAGGTTGCCTTCCAGCGCGTGCTGGATCTCGGCGTCGGTGGGCGTCGGGTTCTCGCGCAGCAGGCAGGCCGCGCTGACCATCATGCCGGGCGTGCAGAAGCCGCACTGCAGGCCGTGGCAGTCCATGAAGGCCTGCTGCACCGGGTGCAGGCGGTCGCCGGCCGGGTCGGGTGTCGCCAGGCCCTCGACGGTGGTCACGTCGCGGCCGGCACATTGCACCGCCAGCACGTTGCAGCTCTTGACCGCCTGGCCGTCGAGCGCGACGGTGCAGGCCCCGCACTGCGCGGTGTCGCAGCCGGCGTGCGTGCCGGTCAGGCCGAGCGGGCCCCGCAGCAGCTCGATCAGCAGGGTTTCGGGAGCCGCATCGACGCTGATCGCGCGGCCGTTGACGTTCAGGCGGAGGGAGGACATCGCTCGAGAGGGCCACGGGCCGGCGGTGGACGTCGGCCAATGGTAGCGGGCCGGACCTCAGCGATCGGTCGCCGGGGCGTCATCGCCGACCGCGGCGGCGATGTCGGCCGGTTCGTCGCGGGCCGTCGTGCCGTCGTTCGCGAAGCGGCGCACCCAGGCCTTGCGGATCAGGTGCGGCAGCAGCAGGCTGAACGGCATGCGCAGCCAGTGGCTGCGCAGGTAGAGCAGCCACTCGGCGAAGGCCGCGCCGGGCTGCTGCGACGGCGGATGCGCGCGCGACAGCGCGCGGCGGAACAGCGCGTGCATCGCCGCGCCGCGCACGCCGGTGGCCGCATCGGCCAGCGGCAGGTCCGGCGGCTGCGGCGTGCCGAGCAGCTCGCCGCACAAGCCCAGCGCGTAGCCCAGCGGCTTCGAGAGGTTCAGCAGCCGCGCCCGCCCGGCCAGGTGCGGCCAGAAGCCGGCATCGGCCGCCGCGCCGCTGCGCAGCAGCGCATCGAGATCGACGAGGTCGCGCATCCCGTGCTGCCACTCCCCCTCGTGGAACAGGTGCGTCGCGCTGTGCAGCACCAGGTCCGCGGGCTCCAGCAGGTGGAAGCGCGGGAAGCCGGGCATCGGCCGCGCCGCGGCGAACAGCGGCTCGGGCGGCGTCTGCAGCCGCGCAGTGCGCGGCAGGATGCTGTGGTGCAGGTCGAGCACCGTGCCGCGCCGCACGTGCGTCATCGGCGGCAGCTCGTGCATCCAGTCCCGGTAATAACGCTGGTCGTACGCGTCATGGTGCGACGAGATCCAGCCGCCCAGCATCAGCGCGGCTTCGGCCGCGTCGATCTGCGCGCGCGGCACCATCAGGTCGATGTCCGAGAACAGGCGCCCGGCCGCCGGCGCCAGGTCGGCCGCCGCATAGGCCGCGCCCTTGAGCACGACGATCGGGCCGGGGATCTCGGCCAGCGTGCGCGACAGCAGCGTCAGCTCCCAGCGCACCGCGCGCTGCTGCTGCGTGGCGATCGTCAGGTGCGCCAGCATGCGCCGGCGCACCGGCGGCGGCAGCGTTTCGAGCAGGCCGACCGACCGCGCGAGGGCGCCCAGGCGCCCCATCAGGCCCGCGGCATCGGCCTGGCGCAGCACGCGGTCCCAGTCGGACTCGGCAAACGCACCCATCGTGCGCGGTTCGCGCAGCGCCTGCAGCAGCCGGGCGAAGGCCGCGTTCACGAGACCAGCCCTTCGAACGTGCGCAAGGCTTCGGGCAGTTGCGAGTAGCCGAAGTCCCAGCAATCGCAGCGGTCGACCAGCGCGGCCGTCAGGTCGAAGCCCAGGCGGCCGAGCAGGCTGTAGTTGAAGGCATGCGTCGCGACATGCATGAAGGCGTCGGCCTTGGAGCGCGGCGTCAGCACGGTGGGCGCGCCGGCCTGCCAGCGCGGGAACACGATGTGCGCGGGCTGCCCGCGCTCGGCGATGCGCGCGACGCTGTCGGCGCTCGGGCGCAGGTGGCACACGGTGCCCTTGTGCGTCTCGTCGGCCACCGTGCCGAAGACGGCGCCGGCATCGAAGGCGCGGATGACCTCGATCGAGCGGTTCTTCAGGCTCACCGGCCGCGCCAGCGGCCACAGCGCGCCGTCGTCGCGGTCGATCACAGTCAGCTCGTCGGACAGCAGGCGCCAGCCCGACAGCATCAGCGCCGCGGTCAGCGTGCTCTTGCCGGCCCCGGGGTCGCCGGGCAGGATCACGCAACGGCCATGGCGCTCCAGCACCGCGGCGTGCAGCAGCAGGTAGTGGTGGGCGTGCGCGGCGACGCACCAGTTCATGCCCCACTCGAGCATCGCGAACGCGTGGTCGTCCTGCAGGGGCTTGAACGGTGTCCAGCCGTCGAACCAGAAGTTGACCTGTGGCCGCCACCAGCGGCGCGCGCCGTCGACACGATCGACGCGGACGTGGAAATCGCGCAGGCCCGCGTCGTCGCCCACCGGAAAGTCGGCATACAGCGTGGCCAGGTTCTGCGCGACGCTGGCGAGCGGCGTCTGCACCCGGTAGCGGAACGGGCCGGTGGCCAGCGTGACGCCGCGGGCGAGACGCTCGCGGCATTCGTCCGGACCGAGCGCGCCCAGCGTCAGCATCGTTCGACGAGGCCCAGCCCGGCGAGCGCCGCGAGCGTGTCGTCGACCAGCGGCTCGTCGGCATCGAGCTCGGCGGCCAGCGCGGCGATGCTGCGGGTGCCCCGCGTCAGCAGCAGCAGCAGTTCGCCGGCCAGGTCCGACAGCCGATGCGTGTCGTTCGACAGGGCATGGTGGACGACGAACTCGCCGTCCCAGTGCCGCCACGCGAGGTCGGCGGTGGCATCGAGGCGCCAGAGCTGCTGCATGGGGGCGAAGTGTGCGTGATGCGGGCCGAGGTGCGGGGCCGAGGTGCGGGCCGAAGTGCGGGCGGCACCGCGGTCAAAAACAAACGGGCGCTGTGTCAGCGCCCGTCGTCGGCTGCGGCCGCGGCCGCGGCGTCATGCGCCGTAGAGGCTCTCGAAGTAGTTGCGCACCTGGTCGCGGTTCCACGAGACGCTGGGGTTCACCTGGTAGCTGCCGCCGAGGTAGACCGCATTGAACATCTCGATGATCTTGGCCTGCGTCAGCGGATAGTCATCCGGACCGTTGCCGCCGAAGGCCACCGCGTTCAGCAGGGAAGCGACCGTGGCGCGGCCGAGCGAGGCGATCACGGTGTCGTTGAGGCCGCCGCCGGTGTTGAGCACCTGCAGCATCGTCGCGTTCAACGTCAGGCTGCCGTAGCCGGACTCGGTCGCGTCGACGATGCGGCACATGTCGGTCGTCGGCTTCATCTTGAAGGCGCTGGCGAGCGTCTTGCCGCCGGACATGTAGCCGTTGAAGGCCGTGCCCGCGGTGCCGCCGGAGAAGCTGCAGGAATTGCTCGGCAGCGTGCCCTTCGTGAAGCCGGCGGGCCAGCTCTTGTTCTTCCAGTAACCCGGCGACTTGCCGAGCGTCTTGCAGTTCAGCGTGTTCTCGTGGTTGGACACGTTGCCCGACAGCTTGCCGGAGATCGTGCACCAGTAGCGGGTGGTCGTGCCGAGCACCGGCTGGCTGGCCAGCGAACCCAGCACCACCGGCGCGGCCATGCCGGCGCGCGCCCAGCGGCGCCGCGACGGATTCTGCAGCGGCGGCTCGGCCGGCTGCTGCGGCGCTGCCGCGTCGCGCTCGTTGTCGCCAAGCATGTTGTGACCTTTCTTTGCCGGATGTTCCCTCGCGAGAGATTCTAGGTGGCGCGTCCCGGCGAGACGGGACGCCTCGCCCCCCGATCTGAGGGGCGCCACCCCGCGAATCGTGGAGGAGTTGGCTGGGCTTTGTTTCAGCGCAGTGTCGGCGCCCGGCTCAGGGCGGGTTCGGGCTGCCGCCGCCGGCCATCGGCCCGATGTAGCGCCGGGCGACGACCACCTGGTCGACGTACAGCGTCATGTCCTGCGGCGCGGGCTGCTGCCCGCCGTGGTAGACGTTGAACCAGATCGTCTCGATCTTGAGGTCGGGACTCCGGCGAAACGCGACATCGGTTCGCCGGACGGCCAGGGCACCGTCGATCCAGGCTTCGTAGAGGCCGTCGGAGCGGCCCGGCTGGTTGAGCTTCAGGTGCTGTTCGATGCAGTACCAGCGGTTGTTGGCGAGCAGGCTCGAGGGCGCCAGGTTCCAGTCCCACAGGTCGCCGCCGGCAATGCCGGACAGGCCCGCGTGATAGACATAGCTGGCCAGCGCGGTGAGGCCGGCGACGGCCTGCGATTCGGCGGGACGCCGCGCGAAGCCGGTCCGCGCCGACCACCCGTTGTGCCCGTCCGTCGGCCGCATGCCCCAGCCGCCGCGTCCGTAGGTCCCGGCGATCCCCGGCAGCTTGCCGCCCTGCAACCACGGGTTCCAGTCGTTCGCGAAGCGGATGTAGTAGCGCAGGAAGATCTCTTCCGGCTCGGACGTGAAGTGGCGGCTGAAGTAGTAACGCAGGTCCAGGCCGAGATGGCTGCCCTTGGCGATGCGCACGCGCAGCGCGCGGCCGGCCAGCGGCACGAAACCGTTCGCGGGGTCATCGCCGATCGCAGCGGCACCGCCGCGCATCGGCAGATCGCGCCAGCGCAAAGGCCACAGCCAGCTGTCGAAACCCTCGGCGAACAGCACATCGGGTTCGTCGGCAATGCCTTCATCGGCCGGGTGGTTCGCGGCCAGGCCCTGGGGGTGCGATGGACCGGCGGTGCTGGTGACGAACGGCGGCGACGCGCGAAAGACATCCAGCGTCGAGAGGCCGCCCTGCTGCCGGTCGGACGTCAGGTACAGCGTCGCGCTGCTCAGCGCACGCGCCGCCTTGGGCAGCTCGAAGCGCAGGATGGCGCCGTACTGCGCGCCGACGCGCAGTTCGGGTCGCTGGCCGAGGCTGTAGACGGTGGAGCAGTCGAGGTAGGTGTCGGCGCTGGGGGCCAGGCGGTCGGTGCTGCCATCGGCCCATTTCAGCTTGAGGCTCGGGCGCGCCGAGGCGTCCGGGGATTCGCGGCTGTGGAAGATCACGGTGCCGCTGCCCGGCGCTTCACGCAGGCGGAGAAAGACGCCACTGTTCGGCTGCTTGCCCTCGATCCATTCGCGCGCCAGCGCGGTGACGTCCCATTCGACGAAAGGCCGTCCCTGCCCCGGCCGCACGACCTGGCTGGCGTAGGGCACCGGACCGCCGAGCGTGCCCTTCGCGTCCGCCCAGTCGCCGCCGCGGCGTTGCCAGCGCAGCTGGCCCATGGTCGTGAAGAACAGGCAGCTGGGGCCGGCCGCGTCGTCGCTGAGCTGGAAGCTCGGGGCATCGCTGGCCGAGGCCGCCGTCGCCAGCAGCGCACAGAGCGCGGCGACCGCGCCACGCAGGCGGGCCAGGGTCTGGGCAGCGGGAATCGGGCCGTGCGCGCTCATGCGCACGATTGTGGCGCTCAGCGCGCGACCGGCTCCGGGCCGCGACGCTCGGGCAGCGTCCGCCGCGGCTTGCCGCTGCGCCGTTCGGACGGCGCCGACGCCTCGCCCGAGCGCCGGTCGGATGCTTCGCGCCGCTCCGGCTTGGCGCGCTTCTGGTGGCTGTGCACGCTGCCGCGCGCGGCACGACGCCGAGCCACGTCGAAGCTGAGGATCAGCACGAGGCCCGCGACGCAGGCGTAGAACAGGTTCAACCGGTTGTCGCGCAGGAATTCGATGACCCAGGCCGGAATCAGGTGCTCCCGCGCCGGCCGTTCGGACCGCGAACGTTCGGCCAGTCCGGGGCCCGCTTCGGCAGGCGACTGCGCGGCCTGCCCGTCGACGGCGCGCTCGCCCATCAACTGGTACCACTCGCGCGCCTCGGAGACGAACGCGATCTGGCGCTCGGTCAGCAGGCCGACAAGGCCACCATCGAGCAAGGGCGCGGCCGGCGGCTCGTGCAGCGGCGAGCGGGCCACGCCCGACGCCGCCGCCTCGGGCGACTGGACCGGGCTGTCGCTGATGGCCGACTTCGCGGCTTCGTGCGCACGCGCGCCGCGCAGCAGGGCCAGCACCAGGCCGGCGGCATCGTCGGACAGGGTCATCTCTTGACCCTCGTCGGTCGGGGCATCGAGGCGCCCGCTCGCCTGCAGCCACCACGCGCTGCCACTGGTGGCGACCAGGCCCGCTGCGCTGCTGCCGTCCTCGGCCTCCTCGCGCGTCACCGGCCCCGCCAGCGCGGCCACGCAACCCAGCATCGAGACAGCAGCGGACAGCGCGTGGAGACAGCGGCGCATGGGCGATTCGGCACCAGGGGCAGGAGCCGCCCGGGACGCCGAGCGGTAACGCCGTGTATTCTGCCGAGCGGCCTCCGCCGCGTCGCCTGCCGCATCGCGCCCGCCACCCACCTGAGGGGGGCGGGTTGTCGCGAAGATGCCTAGACCAGCACCTCGACCACCCCCGGATGGCCGAGGAAACCCTGAGGGCTCGCGCTGGCGCCATAGGCACCGGACTGGAAGATCACCACCAGGTCGCCGACCTCGGCACAGGGCAGCGACATGCGCTCGGCCAGCAGGTCCATCGGCGTGCACAGCGGGCCGACGACCATCGTCGACTCGCTCGGCGCGTCCGGACGGCGATTACCAATCGTCACCGGATAGTTCTTGCGAATCACCTGACCGAAGTTTCCGGACGCCGCCAGGTGGTGGTTCAGGCCCCCGTCGGTGACCAGGAACACCTGCCCGCGCGAGACCTTGCGGTCGACCACGCGGGTGACGTATACGCCCGCCTCGCCGACGAAGTAACGCCCCAGCTCGATGACGATCGAGGCCTGCGGCATCTCCTGTCGCGCGCGCTCGGCGAGCGCGGCGAGGTTCTCGGCGATGGGCGCCAGGTCCAGGCGCTGCTCGCCGGGGAAGTACGGAATGCCGAAGCCGCCGCCCAGATTCAGGAAGCGCACCGGCTGGCGCGTGTGCTGCGCCAGGCGCAGCGCCAGCTCGTAGCTCTTGCGCTGCGCGTCGCAGATGGCCTCGGCGCGCAGGTTCTGCGAGCCGGCGAAGAGGTGGAAGCCCTCGAAGCCCAGGCCCAGTTCGTCGATGCGCGCCATCAACGCCGGCAGCGCCTCGGCATCGATGCCGAACTGCTTCGGCCCGCCGCCCATCTTCATGCCCGAGCCCTTGAGCTCGAAGTCCGGGTTGACGCGCAGCGCGATGCGCGCCGGCAGGCCGAGCTCGGCCGACAGCTTGGCCAGCAGCTCGACCTCGCGCGGCGATTCGACGTTGACCAGCACGCCGGCCGCCAGCGCCTGACGCAGCTCGACCTCGCGCTTGCCGGGACCGGCGAAGCTGATCTCGTGCGGGTCGGCGCCGGCGTCGAGCGCCACCTTCAGCTCGCCGGCCGAGGCGACGTCGATGCCGTCGACCAGCGTGGCCATCAGGCCGACCAGCGCCGGCATCGGATTGGCCTTCATCGCGTAGTGCAGCTTCACCGAGGCCGGCAACACCGCGCGCAGCTGGGCGGCGCGCTGGCGCAGCAAGCCGCGGTCGAAGGCATAGAAGGGCGTCTGGCCGACGCGTTCGGCCAGCTGCGACAGCGGCACGCCGCCGACGATCAGCTGGCCGTCGGCGGCGCGCGGAAACTGGTCCATCGGTGCATGCACCGGCGGCGTGTTCATCGTGGAATCCTCGAACGTGGAATCAGGTGGACTGCTGGCGGGCGACCCACTCGGTGGACAGCAGCTTGCGGTCGATCTTGCCGTTGGGGTTGCGCGGCAGCGGCCCGGCGACGACCTCGATGCCCGAGGGCACCATGTAGGCGGGCATGCGGGCGCGGCAGTCGGCCAGCAGCGCATCGACGTCGATCGCCTCGGCGCCGGCCGGCGGCGTCGCGATGACCTGGATCGCCTGGCCCAGCACCGGGTGGTCGACGCCGAAGGCCGCGCATTCACCGACCCGCTGGCTGGCGTAGAGGATTTCCTCGACCTCGGTCGGGCTCACGCGGTAGCCAGAGGTCTTCATCATCTCGTCGCGCCGGCCGATGAAGTACAGGAAACCTTCGGCATCCTGGCGCACGTTGTCACCGGAGAACACCGCGTATTCCGGCAGCTGCAGGCCCGACAGCCGGCCCGCAGTGCCCGGCGGCAGCAGCTTGTAGCGCTCGGCCGTCTTCTCGGGGTCGTTCCAGTAGCCCTGGCCGACCAGCGCGCCGCGGTGCACCAGCTCGCCCGGCTCGTTGGGCGCGCACGGGCTGCCGTCCTCGCGCAGCACCAGGATCTCGGCATTCGGGATCGCCTTGCCGATCGAATCCGGCCGGCGGTCGACCTCCTCGGGCGGCAGGTAGGTCGAGCGGAACGCCTCGGTCAGGCCGTACATCAGGAAGGGCTTGGCGCTCGGTGCGCGCGCGCGCAGCTTGTCGAGCGTCTCGCGCGGCATGCGGCCGCCGGTGTTCGCGAAGTAGCGCAGGTGCGCATCGATCGCCGCCGGCCACTCCAGCTGCGTCAGCTGGATGTACAGCGGCGGCACCGCGGTGAGGCCGGTGACCCGCTCGCGTTCCATCGCCTTCAGCACGTCGCGCGGCATCAGGTAGTTCAGCAGCACGATGCGCGCGCCGGCATGGAAGCCGGTGGTCAGCTGGCTGAAGCCGGCGTCGAAGGACAGCGGCAGCGCGGCCAGCAGCGTGTCGGCGGCGCGGTTCTCGAGGTAGGTGGCGACGCTCTTCGCGCCGATCACCATGTTCCGGTGCGACAGCACGACGCCCTTGGGCTTGCCGGTCGAGCCGGAGGTGTAGAGGATCGACGTGATGTCGCTGTCGATCACGCGGTGCAGCGCCTGCCGCGGCGCGGCCAGCAGGTCGGCCCACAGCGTCGCGGGACGCGAGGCGGGACCCGCCGGGGCCTCCGTGGTCACCACGTGCTGCAGCGCCGGGCAGTGCGCCAGGTGTTCGTTCAGCAGCATCAGCCGGTCGGGCGAAGTGACCAGCAGCCGCACGTCGCAGTCGCGCAGGATGAAGGCCACCTGCTCGGGCTTGAGCAGCGGATTCACCGGCACGAAGACGCAGCCGGCGGCGGGCGTCCCGAAGCTGGCGATCACCGTCTCGAAGCGCTTCTCGAGGTAGATGGCCACCCGTTCGCCGCGCTCGAGGCCCAGCCCGACGATGCCGGACGCGAAGGCCTCGATGCGCGCGGCCAGCGTGCCGTAGTCGAGCGTCTCGGCGCCGTAGGTCAGCGCGGGCGCGGCGGCATCGCGGTCGGCGGCGCGCAGCGCCAGTTCATGCAGCAGCGAAGAATCGGGATGGGCCATGGACTGGACGGGCTTTGCGTCTGGAGGGCGACCAAAAAGTATGTCATAGGCCCTCTGCGCGGCAGGGCGTGCGGCACGGACGTGAAACCACAAGCCGCCGCCGGGCGAGAACTTGCGCACGCCCGGCGCACGGCCGTCGTATCGATGCTGTCAACCGCGCCACCTAGAATCGCGCCCCAATCGGATCTGCAGGGACAAGAGGTTATGAACATCGAGAAGGAACTCGTCGGCGTACTCGACGAGGTGCTGAGCCTGGACGGCCGCGCCGCCGGCTTCACCGCCGCCACGCCGCTGCTGGGCGCGATTCCGGAGCTCGACTCGATGGCCGTGGTCTCGCTGATCACCGCGCTGGAAGAGCGCTTCGACATGGTCGTCAACGACGATGACATCGACGGCAGCGTATTCGCCACGCTCGGTTCGCTGACGGAGTTCGTGCGCGGCAAGCTCGCGGCCTGAGTGAACCCCCACGTCGCTTCGCTCCTGCCCCCCGAGGGGGGTGAGCCCGGACGAGGACAGTCCGGTGGCCTGTTCTCGCCTGGCGAACGACTGGTCCGCAAGGACCAGCGCGGCCTGCAAGGCTCAGCCGCCTTGGGGCGGCCCGGCGGCTGCTGAGGGCGCCGTGGAGGCGCTGTACCTGACCGGAGCGTCGAGCCCGCCGCTGTTCGCGCTGCACCATCCGGCACGGTCCCCGGCACCGGCCGCCCTGCGCGGCGCGGTGCTGTACCTGCATCCGTTCGCGGAAGAGATGAACAAGGTGCGCCGCATGGCGGCGCTGCAGGCGCGTGCGCTGGCCACGGCCGGCTTCGCGGTGCTGCAGCCCGACCTGCGCGGCTGCGGCGACAGCGACGGTGAGTTCGACGACGCGAGCTGGTCCGGCTGGCTCGACGACGCCGCCGCCGCCGCCCACTGGCTGCGCGAACGCCACCCGGACACGCCGCTGTGGCTGTGGGGCGCCCGCGCCGGCTGCCTGCTGGCGACGGCGCTCGCCGATCGGCTCGACATCGCCGCCAACCTGCTGTGCTGGGCGCCGGTCGCGAGCGGGCGGCCGCATCTGCAGCAGTTCCTGCGCATCAAGCTCGCCGGGGCGCTGATGGACGGCGGCCAGGCCGCGGCGGCCGGCGGTCTCGCCGACATGAAGCGCACGCTCGACGGCGGCGGCACGGTCGACGTCGCCGGCTACGGCCTGCCCGCCGCGGTGGCGAAAGGCCTCGACGCGGCGAAGCTGACCGTGCCGCCGAAGCCGGCGCACATCGTCTGGCTCGACGTGTCCAGCCGCGCCGAGCCGACGCTGGCGCCGGCCGCCGAACGATTCCTCGACGACTGCCGCGCCGCCGGCCACCAGGTCGACAGCCGCATCGTCGCCGGTCCGGCGTTCTGGCAGACCACCGAGATCGAAGAGGCGCCGGCCCTGCTGGAGGCCACCACCGAGCTGCTGTGCGCGAGCGCCGCGGCGCTCGCCGCCTGAGCCGCGCGACGATGGACAGCGCCCACGTCTTCCACTGCGCCGGCGAGCCGCTCGTCGGCGTGCTGAGCGCCCCCGCGACGCTCGCCGGCAAGCCGGCCGAGACCGCGCTGCTGGTGATCGTCGGCGGACCGCAGTACCGCGTCGGCAGCCACCGCCAGTTCGTGCAGCTCGCGCGCCGCGTCGCCGCGGACGGCCACCCGGTGCTGCGCTTCGACGTGCGCGGCATGGGCGACGCCGGCGGCGACCTGCGCAACTTCGAGGCCATCGGCGACGACATCGGCGCGGCGATCGACTTCCTGTTCGCCACACTGCCGGGCCTGAAGCGGGTCGCGCTGTGGGGCCTGTGCGATGGTGCGTCGGCGGCGCTGATGTACTGCCACGACCGGCGCGATGCGCGGGTCGCGGCGCTGTGCCTGCTGAACCCCTGGGTGCGATCGGCGCAGACGCTCGCGCGCACCCAGGTGAAGCACTACTACCTGCAGCGGCTGATGCAGCCGGGCTTCTGGCGCAAGCTGCTGCGCGGCGGCGTCGCCTGGGGCGCGGTCAGCGGCCTCTTGGCGAACCTGCGCGCGGCGCGCGGCGGCGGCGCGCCCGCGGCCGCGGCCGCGCAGCTGCCGTACCAGCAGCGCATGGCCGCAGCCTGGCGCGACACGTCGAAGCCGCTGCTGCTGATCCTCAGCGGCGACGACTACACCGCGAAGGAATTCGTCGAGGCCACGCGCAGCGACGCCGCATGGCGCGGCGCGTTCGAACGCGCCGGGCTCGAGCGCCACACGCTGGACGGCGCCGACCACACCTTCTCCGACCCCGCGGCCCAGCGCGCGGTGGAACGACTGACCTCCGACTGGCTGCATGCGCTGGACCGTGCACGCAACGGCAAGCCCGCCCGGGAGGCGACGACGGCATGAAGAAGCTGCTGATGGTCGCCTTCCACTTCCCGCCGCTGGCGGGCTCCAGCGGCATCCAGCGCACGCTGCGCTTCGTGCAGCACCTGCCGCGCCACGGCTGGCAGCCGCTGGTGCTGAGCGCGCATCCCCGCGCCTACGAACGCACGGCCGACGACCTGCTGCGCGAGGTGCCGCCGGACACCGTCGTGCGCCGCGCGTGGGCGCTCGACACCGCGCGCCACCTGTCCATCGGCGGCCGCTACATCGGCGCGATGGCGCGGCCCGACCGCTGGGTCAGCTGGCGCTTCGATGCCGTGCGCGTCGGGCTGGAGATGATCCGGGCGCATCGGCCGGACGCGATCTGGAGCACCCACCCGATCGCCACCGCGCACCTCATCGGCGCGGCGCTGCATCGCAAGACCGGCCTGCCCTGGATCGCCGACTTCCGCGATCCGATGGCGCAGGAGGGCTACCCGAGCGACCCGAAGACCTGGCAGGCGTACAAGCGGATCGAGGACATGGCGCTCGGCAACGCCTCTATGTGCACGTTCACGACGCCCAGCGCGGTGCGCAGCTACCAGGCCCTGTACCCGCAGGCCGCCGCGCGCATCCACCTGCTGGAGAACGGCTACGACGAAGAAGCGTTCGCCGCCGCGGCGCGCCGGCCCGAGCCGGCGGCCGCGAACGGCTCGCCGCGGGTGCTGCTTCACAGCGGCATCGTCTATCCGGGCGACAGGGACCCCTCCCAGCTGATCGCCGCGCTGCGGCTGCTGCACGACAGCGGCCGGATCCGGCCCGGCACGCTGGTCGTGCGCTTCCGTGCCGCGGTGCACGACGACCTGCTGCGCGACATGGCGCGGCAACACGGGGTCGAGCCCTACATCGAGATCGCCCCGCCGGTCGGCTATGGCGACGCGCTGGCCGAGATGATGCGCGTGGACGGCCTGCTCGTCCTGCAGGCGTCGAGCTGCAACGAGCAGGTGCCGGCCAAGCTCTACGAGTACCTGCGCGCCGGCCGCCCGATCCTCGGCCTCACCGACCCGGCCGGCGACACCGCCGGCGTGATGCGCGAGGCCGGCATCGCGCAGCTGGCCCGGCTCGACTCGGCGCCGGAGATCGCCGCGTTGCTCGAACACTGCCTCGACGGCGGCCGCAATACGCTGCTGCCGACGGCCGCCGCGGTGAGCGCGGCTTCCCGCGAGGGCCGCGCGCGGCAGCTGGCCGGGTGGCTGGACACGCTATGAGCAGCCCCGCCGACAGCGACCAGTCCGCCGGCTGGGCGGCACGGCTGCGTGCGCTGCGCGCCAAGCTCGGCACGACCGACGCCGTGCTGTACCTCGTCGACCGGGCGCTGCGCGCGGCCAGCGGCGGCCGCGCCTGGCTGGTGCGCTACCGCATCGTCGCGCAGCCGATCGGCCGCGCCGGCGCACCGCGGCTGCGCCCCGACCCGTCGACCGAACTGGCGCTGGCCGCGCCCGACAGCCCGCTGCTGCGCCACTTCCCGCGCCCGGCCCCGGTGATCCAGCGGCGCTTCGACAGCGGCGGCCACTGCATGAGCGCGGTCGTCAAGGGCGACTTTGCCGGCTACATCTGGTGGCAGCACGAGCGCTACGAGGAAGACGAAGTGCGCTGCAGCTTCGTGCTGGCATCACCCGGCACCTGCGTCTGGGACTACGACGTCTACGTCGAACCGCGCTACCGCCTGGGCCGCACGATGGCGCGCCTGTGGCAGGCGGTGGACGACCATCTCGCTGCGCAGGGCATCGCCTGGACCCTCAGCCGCATCGCGACCTTCAACCCCGCTTCGCTGGCGGCGCATGCGCGGCTGGGCACCGAGACCTGCGCCACGGCCAGCTTCCTCGTGCTGGGGCCGGTGCAGCTGGCATTCCTCGGCCAGGCGCCCTTCGTGCACCTGTCCTGGCACGACGGCCAGCGGCCGCAACTTCGCCTCGGACCGCCGTGATCCAATTCCTTGTGACGCCCCCGCGGCGCTTCCATACTCCGGCCGGGCTGGTATGCCCGCCTTCCGGGCTCGCATGTCTGCCCTTCGGGGGGGTGCGCCCGGCCTGCGGGCCCGTGCGTCCGCCGTCCACGGCGGGCGCGCTGCCCGTCGTCCTCATCCAGGGAACTCCATGAAAATCAGCATCTTCGGACTCGGCTACGTCGGCGCGGTGTCGCTGGCCTGCCTCTCGCGCGACGGCCACGAGGTCGTGGGTGTCGACATCGATCGCAGCAAGCTCGAGCTGATCATGGCCGGCAAGACGCCGGTGGTCGAAGAAGGCATGGTCGAGCTGATGCAGCAGGTGGCCGCCAGCGGCCGCGTGCGCGTGACGACCGATGCCGAGCAGGCGGTCGCCGAGACCGAGATCTCGCTGGTCTGCGTCGGCACGCCGTCGGCGGCCAACGGCAGCCAGGACCAGGGCGCGATCCTGAAGCTGGCCGAAAGCATCGGCCGCGCTATCGGGGCAAAGGGGGCCAAGGCCGAGCCGCACGTCGTCGTCTTCCGCTCGACGCTGGTGCCCGGCACCGTCGAGGACGTGCTGCGCCCGATCATCGAGAAGCTCTCCGGCAAGAAGGACGGCGTCGATTTCCACCTCTGCTTCCAGCCCGAGTTCCTGCGCGAAGGGTCGTCGATCCGCGACTACGACAAGCCGCCGTTCACCGTCGTCGGCGCGAACCATGCGTTCCCGGCCGAGAAGCTGAAGGCGCTGTTCGGCCACCTGCCCTGCAAGTTCCTCGAGACCTCGGTGCGTTCGGCCGAGATGATGAAGTACTGCTGCAACAACTTCCATGCGCTGAAGATCACCTTCGCCAACGAGACCGCGCGCCTGTGCGCTGCGCTCGGCGTCGATCCCTTCGAGGTGATGGACCTGGTGTGCCAGGACACTCAGCTGAACATCTCGAAGGCCTACCTGAAGCCCGGTTTCGCCTTCGGCGGCTCCTGCCTGCCGAAGGACCTGCGCGCGACCGCCTACCTGGCCAAGCAGCGCGACGTCGAGGTGCCGATGCTGGCGGCGATCCTCGATTCGAACGAGGCGCATCTCGGCCTGGCCTTCGATGCGGTGATGGCGTCGGGCAAGCGCCGGATCGGCTTCGTCGGCCTGTCGTTCAAGACCGGCACCGACGACCTGCGCGAGAGCCCGCTGGTGACCCTGGCCGAGCAGCTGATCGGCAAGGGCCTGCAGCTGTCGGTCTACGACCCCGAGGTGCACCTGGCGCAGCTGCTGGGTGCGAACCGGCGTTATGTCGAGACGCACCTGCCGCACATCGGCCAGCTGCTGAAGGCCGACCTCGCGGCGGTGATCGCCGAGTCGGACGTGCTGGTGGTCGGCCTCAACGACGCGCGCGTGTTCGACGCGCTGGCGGCGCACTGCCGTCCCGAGCAGCAGCTGATCGACCTGGTCAAGCTGCCGAACCGCGACGCGATCGAGGCGCGCGGCGCCCGGGTCGCCGGCCTGTGCTGGTGACGTGAGCGCCGCCCGGCCGCCCGAAGGGGCTCAGCCCCCGCTCGGCGGGACTGAGCCCGGACAGGGACCGTCCCTGCGGACGGTCCCTGCCTGGCGAAGGCCTGACCCCTCCGCGGGTCAGGCTGCGCGCAGCGCCAGGGGTGCCCCATGACCGTGACCGCGCCCCGGCTGTGCCTGGTCGGCCCGCTGCCGCCGCCGTCCGGCGGCATGGCCAACCAGTGCGAGCAGCTGCTGCGCCTGTGGCGGCAGGAGGGCCTGGCCGTCACGCTGGTGCGCAACAACGCGCCCTACGCGCCGGCCTGGATCGGCCGCGTGCCGGTGCTGCGCGCGGGCTTCCGCCTGCTGCCCTACCTGTGGCAGCTGTGGACGGCCGCCGGCCGGTCCGACGTGATGCACGTGCTCGCCAACTCCGGCTGGGCCTGGCACCTGTTCGCCTGGCCGGCGGTGGTGATCGCCCGGCTGCGCGGCTGCGCGGTGATCGTCAACTACCGGGGCGGCCACGCCGACCAGTTCTTCAGCCACGGCCCGCGCCATGTGCTGCGCACGCTGGCCAGCGCGCAGCTGCGGGTCACGCCGTCGGCCTTCCTGCTGCGTGTCTTCGGCGAGCACGGACTCGACGCCGAGGTGATCCCGAACATCATCGACCTGACGCGTTTTGCGCCGGCGCCGCGGCGCGATCCCGGTGATGCGCCGCACCTGATCGTCACCCGCAACCTGGAGCCGATCTACGACATCGGCACCGCGCTGCGGGCGTTCGCGATCGTGCGCCGCACGCTGCGCAACGCGACGCTGACCGTCGCCGGCAGCGGTCCTGACCTGGCGGCGCTGCGGCGCCAAGCGGCGTCGCTCGGCATCGCCGGCGCGGTGCGCTTCAGCGGCCGCATCGACAACGCGCAGATCGGCGCGCTGTATGCGTCGGCCGACTGCGTGCTGAACCCGAGCACCGTCGACAACATGCCGATCTCGATCCTCGAGGCCTTCGCCAGCGGCGTGCCGACCGTGAGCACCGACGCCGGCGGCATCCCCGACCTGCTGACGCACGGCGTCGACGGCCTGCTGGTGCCCATCGGCGATGCCGAGGCGATGGCCAACGCCGCGCTGAACGTGCTGCAGGACGCCGCCCTGGCCGAACGGCTGCGCCAGGCAGGCCTGCACACCGCGCAGCGCTATGCCTGGCCGCGCGTGCGCGAACAGTGGCTCGATGCCTACCGCCGCGCGGCAGGCCTGCGCGGGCGGGAGAGGGTCGTCGCATGAAGCCCTACACCGCGTTTTGCTCGCACGTGCTCTTCCCGCTGCACGAGCGCCTGAAGGGCCACGCATCCGTGGCCGTGCGCAAGCGGCTCGAAGCGAGCCAGTGGTGGAGCGCCGAGCGCATCGAGGCCGACCGCGTCGAACGGCTGCGCGCTTTCCTCACCGACATCGGCACGCACGTGCCGTACTTCGTCGAGCTGTTCAAGGCCCGCGGCTTCGATCCGCGCGCGGTCACGTCGATCGACGCGCTGCGCGCACTGCCGCTGCACGGCAAGCCCGAGATGCGCGCGCAGGCCGACCGGCTGAAGGCGGACGACCACGGCCCGCTGACGCGCTACAACACCGGCGGCTCGTCGGGCGAGCCGCTGATCTTCTACATGGGCAAGGCGCGCAAGAGCCACGACGTCGGCGCGAAGTGGCGCGCGACGCGCTGGTGGGGCGTCGACATCGGCGACAAGGAGCTCGTCGTCTGGGGCTCGCCGATCGAGCTCGGCGCGCAGGACCGCATCAAGCAGATCCGTGACGCGCTGATGCGCAGCGAGCTGCTGCCGGCCTTCGAGATGTCGCCGGCCAACCTCGACCGCTTCGTCGCCGAGATCCGCCGCGTGAAGCCGGCGATGCTGTTCGGCTACCCGTCGAGCCTGTCACTGATCGGCACGCATGCGGCGAACAAGGGGCTGCGGCTCGACGACCTCGGCATCCGGGTCGTCTTCGTCACCTCCGAGCGGCTCTACCCCGAACAGCGCCAGGCCATCATGCGGGCCTACGGCGCGCCGGTGGCCAACGGCTACGGCGCGCGCGACGCCGGCTTCATCGCCCACGAATGCCCGTCGGGCCAGCTGCACATCTGCGCCGAGGACATCGTCGTCGAGACCGTGCGCCCCGACGGCAGCCCCTGCGATGCGGGCGAGGCCGGCGAGATCGTGATCACCCACCTGGCGACGCGGGACTTCCCGTTCGTGCGCTACCGCACCGGCGACGTCGGCCTGCTCGGCGGTGTCGGCCAGGGGGCCTGCGCCTGCGGCCGCGGCCTGCCGGTGCTGGCCGAGGTGCAGGGCCGCACCACCGATTTCGTCGTCGCGCAGGACGGCACGGTGATGCATGGCCTGGCGCTGATCTACACGCTGCGCGACCTGCCCGGCGTCGAGCGCTTCCGCATCGAGCAGCTGTCGCTCGACGAGACCGTCGTGCAGGTGGTGCCCGGGCCGGACTTCGACGAAGCGGCCGAGCAGCGCATCGCGCACGACTTCCGCGCCCGGCTCGGCAGCGCCGTGCGGGTGAAAATCGAGCGCGTCGCCCAGATCCCGTCCGAAGCCTCGGGCAAGTTCCGCTATGTCGTCAGCCGCGTCGCGCCGGCGCTGCGCTGACGCCCCTTTCGAACGATGAAACGCGCCCTGTCCTCCGTCCCCGCGATCCTCGCGACGCTCGCCGCGCTGTTCCTGCTGCTGGTCTACGTCGCGCAGCACGCGCGCCCGTCGACCGAGGCGGTGCGGCTGCGCAATGCGCTGCTGTGGTCGGCGACGACACCGATGGCCGCGATCGACTGGACGCCGGCCAACCCGCCGGCCGACTACCTCGTCGATGCCGCGGCCGCACCGAACCCGGCCTTCGACCGCGTGGCCGCCGAGCTGAAGCTGGCGGCGCTGCCGACCGACTGGGACCGGGCCGTGGCCATCAGCCGGCACCTGCTGGACAACCCGCGCAAGGGCGACGCGGCGCAGGACGACCTGGCCGGCACCTACCGCAAGATCCTGCAGGGCAGCGGCTACTGCGCGGACTACACCACCACCTTCATCGCCATCGCGCGTGCCGCCGGCATGTTCGTGCGCGAATGGGCGTTCTCGTTCGACGGCTACGGCGGCCACGGCCACGCGTTTGTCGAGCTCTACGACCGCCAGGCGAAGCGCTGGCGCTTCATCGACCCGTTCAACAACTTCTACGTGGTCGACGCCGGCAGCCGCGAGCCGCTGTCGGCAGCCGAATGGCGCGCCGTGCTGCGCGGCGACGGCCGCCAGATCGCGATCGTCAAGCCCGCCCCCGGCCGGCTGGGATTCCGCAACGAGCTCGACCTGTACGAGTACTACAAGAACGGCGCCGACCAGTGGTACCTGTGGTGGGGCAACGCGGTGCAGCGCTACGACGACTCGTTCGCGGTGCAGCAGCTGGGCCGGCTGTCGCGCTCGCTCGAGCAGCTCGGCGCGATCGTGCTGGGTGTGCACCCGCGCATCCATGCGGTCGAATCGGACACCAACGGGCCGATGCGCGAGCGCATGGCCAGCCTGAAGACCAAGCTGCTGGCGGCCTTCGCCGGCGGGATTGCGCTGGCCGCGTTGCTGCTGGGCCAGCTGCTGATGCGCCGCCGGCGCGCCCGGAGAGGATGAGGCATGCGCGACGTCCTGTTCACGCTGCTCTTCACCGGCCTGCTGCTGCTGTGCTTCAGGTACCACTACGTCGCGCCGCTGCTGTGGGCCTGGCTCGGGCTGATGAGCCCGCACCGGCTGACCTACGGCTTCGCCTACAGCCTGCCGTTCGCCCAGATCACGGCGTTCCTGATCCTCGCGATGCTGTTCGTGTCGCGGGACCGCCAGCCCTTCCCGAAGTCGTCGACCGCGCTGCTGCTGGTCGCCTTCTACGTCTGGGAGTGCATCACCTCGATCGCGTCGTTCAACAACCCGGAATACGTCTGGGAAGCGTGGATCAAGGTCACGAAGATCCAGCTCGTGCTGTTCGCCACGCTGATGCTGCTGCACGGCAAGAAGCAGATCGACCTGCTGGTGTGGGTGATGGTGCTGTCGCTCGGCTTCTACGGCTTCAAGGGCGGCCTGTTCACGATCGCCCACGGCGGGCGTTCGATGGTGATGGGCCCGCCGGGCAGCTTCATCGAGGTGACCAACCACCTCGCGCTAGCGATGCTGATGATCATTCCGCTGGGCTACTACCTCGCCACGCAGCTGACCCATCGCTGGGTGCGCATCGGCCTGTACGTGGTCATGGCGTTGACGGCGCTGTCGGTGCTGGGCACCACCTCGCGCGGCGCGCTCGTCGGCAGCCTGGTGATGGCGGTGATGCTGGCGTTGAAGAGCAAGCGCCGCTGGCTGATGCTGGCGATCATCGCGACGCTGGCGATGGGCATGTTCGCGATCATGTCGGACCAGTGGGCCGACAAGATGGGCACGATCACCACGCACGAGGACCACTCGGCGCAGAGCCGGCTGTACACGTGGAAGATGATCTGGAACCTGGCCATGCACCACCCGGTCACCGGCGGCGGCTTCCAGGTCACCGAGAACCCGGCCACGTGGTACCGCTACGCGGTGACCGACTGGGCCAAGGCCTATTCGCCGCACAGCATCTACTTCCAGGCCCTCGCGGAACACGGCTTCGTCGGCCTGGCGCTGTACCTGGGCATCGGCATCTCGTGCTGGCGTCGCTGCGGCAAGATCATCAAGAGCTGCACGACCGAGTCGACGCTTTGGGCCGCCAACCTGGCGCGCATGGTCCAGGTGTCGATCGCCGGCTTCGCGGTCGGCGGCGCCTTCGTCAACCTGGTCAACTTCGACCTGCCGTACTACGTCGTCGCGCTGGCCATCCTGACCGACGTCGCGGTCGCGAAGCAGCTGCAGGCGGAGAAGAGCGCATCGCCGCTGGTGCAGTCGCCGGCACTCGGCGCAGGGGCGAGCTCGCGCATGGGGACGCCATGATCGACGCCACGATCAACGCAGCGACGAATGCCGCGATGCGCCTGCTGTCGCCGGGCGGCAGGAACGCCCGCCTGACGATCCTGATCTACCACCGCGTGCTCGCGCGGCCCGACGAGCTGCAGCCGGACCTGCCGGACGCGGCCGCCTTCGACCGCCAGATGCAGTGGGTGGCCGACACCTTCAACGTGCTGCCGCTGGATGTCGCGGTGCGCCGGATGAACGAAGGCGGCCTGCCGCACCGCGCCGCGGCCATCACCTTCGACGACGGCTACGCCGACAACCTGACGCAGGCGATGCCCATCCTGCAACGCCGCGGCCTGACGTCGACCTTCTTCATCAGCACCGGCTACCTCGACGGCGGGCGGATGTGGAACGACACCATCTCGGAGACGATCCGCCGCTGCCGGCAGGACCGGCTCGACCTCACCGAGCTCGGGCTCGGCGTGCACGCGCTGGCGACCCTCGACGATCGCCGCGCGGCGATCCAGGCGCTGCAGCGCGCCACGAAGTACCTGCCGCAGGCGCAGCGGCAGCAGGCGGTCGATGCGCTGGCGCACCATGCCGGCGAGCCGCTGCCGCGCGACCTGATGATGACGACCGCGCAGCTTCGCGCGCTGCGCGACGGCGGCATGCAGATCGGCGGCCACACGGTGACGCACCCGATCCTCGCGCGCATCCCGCCGGCGCAGGCCCGGGCGGAGATCCTCGACGGCAAGGCGCAGGTCGAGGCGCTGCTGCAGCAGCCGGTGACCCTGTTCGCCTACCCGAACGGCGTGCCCGGGCGCGACTTCGGCCCCGAGCATGTCGCGATGCTGCGCGACAGCGGCTTCGACGCCGCCGTCACCACCGCCGCCGGCTCGGCCGACCGTCACGCCGACCGCTTCCAGCTGCCGCGTTTCACGCCGTGGGACAAGACCCGCCAGCGTTTCCGCCTGCGCCTGGCGATGAACCTGCGCGAGCGTGGCCGCACCGTCGCCGCGCTGGGGGCCTCGCCCGCCGCGTGACCCACCCGCCCGGCCGCGCGTGCGCGGCGCCGTTCGCATGACAACGACAAGATGACGACGCTGCGATCCAAGGTTCTCTCTGCCCTCGCCTGGAGCGGCGGCGTGCGCCTGCTCGGGCAGCTGTTCACCTGGGGCGTCACGCTGGTGGTGATGCGCGTGCTGCAGCCGGCCGACTACGGCCTGCTGGCGATGGCCACGGTCTTCGTCGCCTTCCTGACGCTGATGGCCGACATCGGGCTCGGACAGGCGCTGGTGCAGGTCGACCGGCTCGACGAGCAGCGTGTGCGGCAGGTGTTCGGCGCCATCATCGTCGTCGACTGCCTGCTGTTCACGCTGCAGTACGCGGCCGCACCGGCCATCGCCGACTTCTACGGCGAACCGCGCCTGGCGACGATCCTGCGCGCCCTGGGGGCCACCTTCCTGCTGGCGATCTTCACCTCGGTGCCGACCGCGCTGATGTCGCGCGAGCTCGACTTCAAGCGCCAGTCGCTGATCGAATTCGGCTCGGCGATCCTCGGCTCGCTGACGACGCTGACGATGGCGCTGCTGGACTTCGGCGTCTGGGCGCTGGTCGGCGGCATGCTCGTCTCCCACGCCTGCCGCGCGATCGCGTGCAACGTCGTCAAGCCCTACCTGCAGTGGCCGCGGTTGTCGCTCGAAGGCGTGCGCGGGCTGATCCTCTTCGGCGGGCAGATGACGGCCGCCCGGCTGCTGTGGTTCGTCTACTCGCAGGCCGACATGTTCATCGCCGGCAAGCTGCTGGGCAAGGAGCCGCTGGGCGTGTATTCGGTCGCCATGCACCTCGCGTCGCTGCCGGTGCAGAAGATCTCCGCGCTCGCCAACCAGGTGGCCTTCCCGGCCTTCGCGCGCGCCAACGAAGAAGGCGCCGGAGTCGCCGCCGGCTACCTGCTGAAGGCCGTGCGGCTGCTGAGCTTCTTCTCCTTCCCGGTGCTGTGGGGTCTGTCGGCGGCCGCACCCGAGCTGATCGCCGTCGTGCTGGGCACCAAGTGGACCGCGGCGGTGCTGCCGCTGCAGGTGCTGGCGCTGATGATGCCGCTGCGCATGGTCGGCAACTTCGTGCCGTCGGCCACCGACGGCATCGGCCGGGCCGACGTCGGCCTGAAGAACCTGCTGGTGTCCAACGCCGTGATGCTGCCGGCGTTCATCGTCGGCAGCCAGTCGGGGCTGTACGGGCTCTGCCTGGCGTGGGTGCTGGCCTCGCCGCTGGTGTTCCTGATCAACATGCGCTCGTCGCTCGGCGTGCTGGGCATGGGGCTGCCGGCGCTGCTGCGCGCGATGGCGCCGCCGGCCGGCTGTGCCGCGCTGATGGCCGGCGCGATGCACCTGCTGCGGCTGGCGGCGCCGATCGAGTCGGTCGCGCTGCGCCTGGGCGTGCTGGTGGCCGCCGGGGCCGCCAGCTACCTGCTGCTGTCGCTGCTGCTGAACCGCGGCGTGCTGCGCGAGATCCTCGCGCTGCGGCGGCGCTAACCCGCGAGAACGCCGGCATGCGCTCCTTCCTGCAAGACCATTTCGACCTCGAAGCCCTGTCGCTGCGCATGCGCGCCGGCCACTTCGTCGGCGAACGCACCGCGTTCCGCGAGCACCGCATCCGCAACCAGCCGCTGATCTTCGACCGCCCGCTCGGGCTGTCCCGGGACGCGATCATCGACGGCTACATCGAGCTGTTCCGCGCCGCGATGGCCGCCCTGCCGCCGGAGGTCGTGCTGCTGTCGGGCGGCCGCGACTCGCGGCACATCTTCCTCGAGCTGGTGACCAGCGGCCGCAAGCCGCGGCTGGCGATCTCTGTGGACCTGCCGGCGAACAACGACGCCGAGATCGCCGCGCGGCTGTGCGAACGCGCCGGCGTGCAGCATGTGGTGCTGCGCCCGCACGGGCGCCTGGCCGACTGGGAACGGCGCAAGAACGAGCTGACCGCGTTCTCGGCCATCGAGCACGCCTGGATGGTGCCGTTGCGCGAGCACATCGCGCAGATGACCGTCTACGACGGCATCGCCGGCGACGTGTTGTCGGCGGGCCTGCTGCAGTCGCGCGAACTGGTCGAGCGCTTCGTGAACGAGCCCGACCGCTACGCCGCGGGCTTTCTCAGCGCCAACGCGGTCGACCGCGTGCTGCCCGGACTGTTCGATCCGGCGGCCGCCCATGCGCTGCTGCGCGCCGAGATGGATCGCCACCGCGATGCGGTGAACCCGCTCGCGAGCTTCCTGTTCTGGAACCGCACGATGCGCTACATCGCGGTCGCGCCGGTCGGCGCCAGGCGCGTGCTGACGCCCTACATGGACCCGGCGCTGTTCGAGTTCCTGAGCCGCATCCCGCCCGAGTTCACCTGGGATCACCAGCTGCACCACGATGCCATCGCGCGCGCCTACCCGCAGTGGGCCGACATCCCGTATGCCGAGAAACGCCCCTACCGCAACACCGCCGGCCTGCGCGCGTTCGGCCGCGACGCGCTGCGCAGCACATCGTGGCGCAGTCCGAGGCTCGCGCTGCAGCTCGCGATCCTGGCGGCCACCGGCTCGGACCGCTACCTGTGGGCCGCACAATTGGCCCTCTACCTGGAGCAGCTGGTGAACGCGAACCCGCGCGACTGCATGTTCGATCCGCGCTTCGTGACCGGCGATCACGTGCGGCGCGCCGCGGACCGCGTGCAACCCGCATGACGATCGACACCCCATCCGACGTGCTGGCCGCCGCCGGCGCCCCGACCGCGGCCGCGCGCCGCAGCGCACCGCTGAGCGCGCGCCGCGGCCTGCTGATCGGCACGTTGCTTGCGCTCGCGGTGCTGGCGGTGATCTGGGTGCCGGAGCTGGTGCACTGGTACGTGCCGAGCCCGCGCATCGACGACGCGGCGATCGAGGCCGCGCGCCGCGGTCCCGACGACGGCCGGCTCGACGAGATCGCCCGCATGGCGCTGGTCGCCGCGCGCCCCGACGGCGATCCGCGCGCGACGATGCTGCGCGCCGACCAGGTGCTGCGCGGCACCGCGGCTTTCGCCGGTTATGCGCCGACGACGATCGAGCGCCCGTTCGCCGAGGCCGACCTCGTCAAGGGCCCCCCCACCTGGCAGCTGCTGCTGGCCAGCCTGGTGGCGACCGACACCCTGCTCGACGCCTACGCGCTCTCGCGCGACGAGCGCTACTTCGCGCAGGCGCGCGACGACCTCGTGCGCTTCGCCGACGTCGAGGCGGCGCGCTGGCTGAACAGCGGCTTCCTGTGGAACGACCATGCGATCGCCGCCCGCATCCCGGTGCTGGTGAAGTTCTGGCGCCACTACCGCGGCCGCGCCGACTTCGATCCGGCCGTGGCGCGGCGCGTGCTGGCGCTGGTCCAGCGCAGCGCCGTGCTGCTGACGCGCGACAGCCACTACGCGTTCCGCACCGGCCACGGCATCATTTCCGACCTCGCGGCGATGCAGGTCTCGCTGGCCTTCCCGATGCTCGACCCGGAGCGCCGCTTCTTCGCGCATGGCCAGCGCCGCTTCACCCAGCACCTGGGCTACTACATCAGCACCGAAGGCGTCACGCTGCTGCACTCGGCCGGCTACCACGGCACCGGGCTGGAGTTCTTCGGCATGGCGCTGCGCCTGACCACGCTGGCCGGCGTGCCGATCCGCGCGGACTGGTGGCCACGCTACGAGAAGGCCGTCGACCTCTACGGCAAGCTGCGCCGACCCGACGGCACGCTGCCGATGTTCGGCGACACCCGCAGCGTGAGCGAAGGCCACGGCCCGGCGCTCACCGCGCGCGGCCCGCGCGAGGACGCGCAGCCGCTGCAGGTGCGCAGCGACTGGGCGGCGCCGCGTCCCTCGTTCGACCTCTATCCGCTGTCGGGCCACGCGCTGTGGTGGGACCGCGCCGGTGCCGCCGGCGCACAGAGCCAGACCGCGGTCACCTGGTCCTACTTCCCCGGCCTCGGCCACAAGCTCGCCGACGACCTGAGCCTCGTCACCTGGTCGGACGGCCGGCCGTGGATCACCAACGTGGGCTACTGGCCGTGGGGGGCGTGGGGCCGCAAGCAGGCCACCTCCTGGCCCGGCTCGAACGCGCCGCACGGCGCCGGCGAGCCCGCGGTGTCCAAGCGCGAATCGCGCCTGCTGGCATCGCTGCACGGCGAGCAGCTGTCGTTCGTCGATCTGCTGCGCGACGGGCCGGGCAGCTTCCAGGTCCGGCGCCAGATCCTGCGCCTGCCGGGCCGGGACCTGTGGCTGGTGCTCGACCACACCACGGGCGCCCCGGGCGCGACGGCGACGCACTGGACCTTCGCGCCCGACCTCGTCGCCGGCCGCGTCGACGAACGCCACTACCGGCTCGTCGACCGCGCGACGCAGCGCGCGCTCACCGTGGCCATCGCCGGCCCGGACAGCCTGCGGATCGAGCTGCTGCGCGGCAGCCGCGAGCCCTTCGGCGGCTGGGTCGTCGACGACCGCGAGCCGGTCGCCGCGCCCAGCCTGGTCGTGCGCCAGCCGTCGCAGCCGGCCTGGGCGCTGGCCGCGTTCGCGCTGGGGGCGTCGGAGTCGGCCGCGGTGCTGGCGGCCCGCATGCAGCAGTGGACCGACGCCGACCACTGGACGCTGGCGCTCGACGGCCCGGCCGGACCGCTGCAGCTGCGGCGCGACGGCGGTCAGCTGGCGATCGGCGATGCCGCGCCGCTGCCGCTGGCCGCGGCCGCCGCCCCCGGTGCGGCGCGCCAGGCCGTGCTGTCGGCGCTGGCCGAGGCCGAACGCAGCACGCCGCGCTTCGTCGAACGGGTGCACTTCCGCTGGCGCTGGACGCAGTGGATCGCCATCGCGTGGTTCGCGCAGGAGCTGCTGTTCCTCGCGCTGCGGCGCTGGCTGCCGCGTGCCGCGACACCGCTGCGCGCGGCGAGCATCGCCGCATGGATCGCCGCCGGGCTGTGGCTCGGCTTCGTGTATTTCGAGGGCATGTGGTGGTGAACACCGCATCGACCAGGGGCATGGATCAGAACAACACCACCACTCAACCGCTGCTGCTCGGACGGCCGCGCTTCGCCGATGCCGCGCTGCAGGCCCTGGCCGATGCCGGCGACCGCGCCGGCGCCTGGACCCGCGCCTTCGCCGCAGCATCGTCGCCCGCGCATGCACTCGCGCAGGTATCGGGCGACTTCGCGGTAGCGCTGCGCGAGCCCTCGGGCCGCATCGTGCTGGCGGTCGACCGCTTTGCCGCTCAGACGTTGTGTTATCGGATCGTCGACGGCGGCCTGCGCTTCGCCGAACGCGCCGACGCGCTGGCCGACGGCGCGACGCCGATCGACGCCCAGGCGGTGTTCGACTACCTGTACTTCCACATGATCCCGTCGCCGCGCACGATCTTCAGCGGCGTGCTGCGGCTGCCGGCCGGCCACTGCGCGGTGTTCGAGCATGGCCGGCTGACCGTGACGCCGTACTGGGTGCCGGAATTCAGCGAGCCGCGCTCGGCCTCGTTCGAGCCGCTCAAGCGCGAGTTCCTGCAACTGCTCGAACAGTCGGTCGCCGCCGAGCTCGACGGCAGCAAGCCGGCCTGCTTCCTCAGCGGCGGCACCGACAGCTCCACCGTCGCCGGCATGATCGGCCAGGCCGCCGGGCAGCCGGCGCACTGCTACTCGATCGGCTTCGAGGCCGAGGGCTACGACGAGATGGCCTATGCGCGCATCGCCGCGAAGCGCTTCGGCAGCCATCACCACGAGTACTACGTGACGCCGGCGGACGTCACCGCCAGCCTGCCGCTGATCGCCCAGTCCCACGACCAGCCCTTCGGCAACTCGTCGGCGCTGCCGGCCTACTACTGCGCGAAGGTGGCGAAGGACGACGGCGTCACCAAGCTGCTGGCCGGCGACGGCGGCGACGAGCTGTTCGGCGGCAACAGCCGCTATGCGAAGCAGCGCATCTTCGGCTGGTACGGTGCGGTGCCGGGACCGTTGCGCAGCGGGCTGATGGAGCCGCTGCTGGGCACCGCGGTGGCGGCGAAGCTGCCGCTGGTGAAGAAGGGGGCCAGCTACGTCGAGCAGGCCCGCGTGCCGATGCCGGACCGGCTGCAGATGTACAACCTGCTGCGCCGGCTCGGCATGGACGAGGTGCTGACCCCGGGATTCCTCGCGCGCATCGACCAGGAGGCCCCGGCCCGGCAGCAGCGCGAAGTCTGGGCCCAGGCCCGCACCGACCGCGAGATCAACCGCATGCTGGCCTTCGACTGGCGCTACACGCTCGCCGAAAGCGACCTGCCGAAGGTGCGCGGCAGCACCCACCTGGCCCATGTCGGCGTCGGCTTCCCGCTGCTCGATCAGGCGCTGCTCGACTTCTCGCTGCGGCTGCCGTCCGAATACAAGCTCAAGGGCCTGAAGCTGCGCTGGTTCTTCAAGGAGGCGCTGCGCGGCTTCCTGCCGGACGAGATCATCACCAAGCGCAAGCAGGGCTTCGGCCTGCCGTTCGGCGTCTGGGTCACGCGCCACGAGCCGCTGCGCAAGCTGGCCACCGACACGCTGATGAGCCTGGCCGACCGCGGCATCGTGCAGCCGGCCTTCATCCGTCGACTGGTGAGCGAACTGCTGCCGGCGCACCCGGGCTACTACGGCGAGATGGTCTGGATCCTGTCGATCCTGGAGCAATGGCTGCAGCGGCACGCGCCGCAGCACCGCTTCGAATCCTGAGCGGCCTCCCGGCCCCGCCCTGCGCGTCGCAACCCCTTCGAGGCTGTCGACGGGATTGACAGGCTTGCCGCGGCAGGCCCAAGGTCGCGGGCTAAGTCCTTGTCAGGCTGTACCGGCAACGGACTGGTATGGAACCTGCATCGTCCCTACATTTGCTAACGATCGGCTCCTCCGATGAAGACTCGCCGCCTTGCCGCCGTCGCCGCTGACGCAGCGGCCCGAATCCACCGGTGGCCCGCGCTGCTGATGTCAGCGCTGGTGCTGGCGGCCTGCGGCGGCGGCGGGTCGACCGACATGCAGGCGCAGGAGACGAAGCGCAGCGCGCTGGCGGCCGTCGCCAACCAGGACGAGCTGGTGCTCGACGCGGCGTCGGCGATCGTGGCCGACGGCGCCAAGGCCGAGCAGCGCCGCGGCTACCTGGCCAAGGGCAGTTTCGTGCTGCGCAGCACCGGTGGCGGAGCGCGCTTCGAGCCCAAGCTGCCGCGCGCCGGGCACTACGAGGTGTTCGTCTGGTGGCCCCAGGGCCTGGAGGACGCCGGCCCGGTCGACATCACCGTCGGCTTCACCGGCGGCCGCACGATGGCGAGCTCGGTGGACCAGCGCCTGGGCGGCGGCCAGTGGCAGTCGATCGGCACGTTCCCGTTCAACGCCGGCCAGGCCTCGACCATCGAGTTCAGAAGCCCCGGCGGCGCGCCGGTGTACGTCGACGCGGTGCGGCTGGTCTACCTCGGCAACGCCGCGCCGATCCTGGCGCTGGCCACCGACAAGCTGCCGATCGCGCTCAAGGGCGAGCCGTACATCGGGACGGTCGAGGTGCGTGGCGGCCGGCCGCCGTTCAGCTACTCGGTCGACGAAGGCCAGCTGCCACCGGGCCTGGCCCTCGACGCGGCGAGCGGCCGCATCACCGGCCGGCCGACGCAGGCCGGCGACTATGCGTTCTCGGTGCGCGTGGCCGATGCGCGTGGGCAGAGCGCCCGCCAGCCGCTGACGGTGCTGGTGGACGTGTCGGCCGGCAAACCGTCCGAGGCGCCTGGCATGGAGCCCAGCGCCGCCGGCGAGAAGCGGCGTGCGCTGTCCGTCGCGCCGGCGAATCCGACGTCCACCGGCGACCTGTCGGACGTGCTCGGCGTGATCGCCGCGATGCCCGAGAACTCGTGGGCCAAGCTGAACCTCAACGACTACTCGTCGGTCTGGGCACCGGCGGCCCTGCGCCCGCTGTACCTCCAGAGCAATCCGGATCCGTCGCGCATCATCCTGGCGTGGAGCAGCTTCGCCTGGGATCCCAACCGCGCCGCACTGATCCTGTACGGCGGCGGACACGCCAACTACCGCGGCAACGACGTCTACATGTGGCGCGCCAGCACCCGCCTGTGGGAGCGTGCGGCGCTGCCGAGCGAGATGATCGAGAACGCGCTCGGTCACGTCAACGCGATCGACGGCGTCGCCCACGCGCCGGCCTCGGCCCACACGTACGACAACACGATCTTCCTGCCCATCCTCGATCGCATGCTGGTCCCGGGCGGTGCCGCCGACAAGAACGGCGGCCACTTCCTGACCCAGGGCGCTGACGGGCTGGCACGCAATACCGGCCCCTACCTGTTCGACCCGTCGCGCGCGCATCCCGACAAGGTCGGCGGGTCCACCGGCTCGCACGTGCAGCGCGTCGCACCGTATCCGCAGATCGTCGGCGGCGACATGTGGTCCAACCGCGAGGCCTGGCTCAACGCGAACGCCAACTCGACGCCGCCCACCGAAGTGCTGTCGAACGGCTGCACCGGCTATGCGGTCGAGAACGGCCGCGACGTGGTCTACCTGCGCTCCGCCAGCAAGCTGTACCGCTACGAGATCACCGACCTCGCCAACCCGGCCGCCGACAAGTGGACCCGTGTCGGCCGCTACTACTACGGCGGCTCCGGCGGCCAGAGCACCTGCGCCTACGACCAGGCGCGCAAGATCTTCCTGTCGACGCACAGCAAGACCAAGCCGCTGATCTTCTGGAACCTGGCCACGCCGGCCTTCGACAACGGCGACACCCTGGTGGTGCCCAGCGAGCCCAGTGGCGAATTCATGTCGTTGCTGGCCAGTGGCGCGATCAACCTGGGCAAGTGCGCGCTGGAGTTCGATCCGCTGCGCAACGACTACAAGCTGTGGTGCGGCGACGGCCGCGTCTGGACGATCACGCAGCCGCCGGGGGCGCCGTCGGCCTCGGGCTGGACGCTGACGAAGAACGCGACGCCCCCGGGTGCCGTGCCCGCCGACAGCATCGGCACGGGCATTCTCGGCAAGTGGAAGTACGTGTCGAACCTCGATGTCTTCATGGGGCTCTCGGACGCGGTCAAGGGCAACATCTGGGTCTACAAGCCGCCGGGCTGGGTCAATCCGGGCGGCGGCGGCAACACCGCGCCGACCGTGGCCATCACCTCGCCCGTGACGGGCGCACAGTTCACGCAGCCGACCGACATCACGATCAGCGCCGACGCCAGCGATCCGGGCGGCAGCGTCGCGAAGGTGGAATTCTTCGCCGATGGCGTCGAGATCGGCGAGCGCACGTCGGCGCCGTGGAGCATCGTCTGGTCCGGCGCGGCCACGGGCAGCCGCGTGCTGACCGCGGTGGCGACCGACGACCTGGGCGCGACCCGCACCTCGGCCGCGGTGACGATCACCGTCAACGGGCCGCCGCAGAACCAGCCGCCCACTGTCGCGCTGACCCAGCCGGCGAACAACGCGCAGGTGGTGCAGGGCACGCCGATCTCCGTGGAAGCGAGCGCCGGCGACGACGGCTCGGTGGCCCAGGTCGAGTTCTTCGCCAACGGCGCCAGCATCGGCGTCGCGACGGCCGCGCCCTACGTGGTCTCGTGGCCCAATGCGCCGCTCGGCCAGAGCACGCTGGTGGCCGTGGCAACCGACAACCTCGGGCTCACGACGACATCGGCGTCACGCACCGTCAGCGTGATCGCACCGGGCAGCAGCGTCACGGTGACCCTGCAGCGCGGCGTCGCGCCGAATGCCGGCGTCTGGGACACCTACCTGTCGAGCTACAACAAGACCAACAACTACGGTGGCTACGCGCGGGTGCAGGACCAGTACGCGTTCTATCCGATGCTGATCCGTTTCGCGATCTTCCAGTCGGAGGGCGGGCCGGTGCCGAACGGTGCCCAGATCACGTCCGCCCAGCTGTCGCTGTACAAGTTCTCCGCCTACAACATGACCTACGGTCTGCAGCGCGTGCTGACCGACTGGACCGAAGGCGGTGCCACCTGGAACAACCGCATGGCAGGCGTGCCGTGGTCCAGCGGCGGCGCCAACGGCGTCGGCAGCGACATCTCGTCGGTGGTCGACGCGACTGCCACGATCGACTGGAACCCGGGCTTGATGACCTTCGACATCACGGCCGGGGTGCAGCAGATGAGCTCGGCACCGGTTCCCGCGAACTATGGCTGGCGCGTGATGCCGCTGTCCGGTTCGATCGGCGCGCTCAAGCAGTTCCACTCCAGCGAAATCACCACGACGCCGGAATTGCGGCCGAAGCTGGTGATCACGTACCAGTGAACGAAGGGGGGCGACAAGCCCCCCTTTTGTTTTCGGCCACGCGGTGCGCTCAGGTGCCGTGCGGGCGGTAGACGACGAACTGCGACAGCGAGGGCACCGTCGCGCGGGGCTTGTAGACGATGCAGCGCAGCGCCGGGGCCCACGAGAAGCGCTTGCCGACGACGCTGACCGACTCGCTCAGGCTCGTCGGAGGCTCGAAGGGCCGGCGCACTGTCGTCCACGGCGCCGCCGGGTCGGCCGGCACGATCACCTCGTACATCGCCGTCGGGTCGCCGCGGCTGAACAGCACCAGGCGGTTGAGCTCCGGCACGTAGTCCCACGGTGTGGCCACCGGGCTGGCCGGCAGCGGCGGATCGAAGGTGATCGGGAACCAGCCTTCGGTCGGCGCGCCGGCACGCATGTAGAAGGCATCGATGACCGTGCGATCCGGCCGCGGGCCGATCGATACCAGCAGGTCCGCCGCGGCGAGGTAGCGCATCACGGGGAAGCTGACGTCGTGCATCGCGTTGCCGCCGTTGTGGCGCACGCTGAGCTGCTCGCGCGTCACGCAGTCGAGGTACGAGATGCGCTGCGGGCGCGACGACGGCACGCCGGTCCACCAGATGCGCTTGCGGCGCGAGTCGTAGGCGCAGGAGCCGCCGGCGCCCCCGTAGTTGTGGCCGACGTTCAGGCTCCAGCGCGACCACGTGTTGCGGGCCCGGTCTTCGGCGCTGGCGACGTCGCGCGTCTGCATGGCCAGCATGTGGGCCCAGAACGATTGCTGTGACAGCGTCGCGTGCACCGCGGTCGAGAACGGCCGCACGAGGCCGCCGAACGGCGCACCGGCCAGCTCCGGCGGAATCACCGCCAGCGCGTCATAGGTGTGCGCCGCGCCGGGCTTGCGGTCGACCACGTACTCGCCGAACTCGCGGTCGTAGCCTGGGAAGGCCGGGCCGTCGGCGGGTCTGAGGCCGGTGGCAGCGAGGCTGGGATCAGCGATGCGCTTGAAGCGCAGGTCGTTGAAATCGATCACCGCGACCGAGTTGTCGTTGGTCGCCGAGTGCCCGCCGCCATGCAGGATCAACGCGCCCAGCGGGCCCCAGTGCGGGTTGTAGACACCGCCCGAGAAGTCGTCGATCACCTTGTTCCACTCGGGCCCGCTGCCGATGCGGTAGCCGCAATTGTTGGCCGGGCAGGGATCGATGTCGTTCCAGCCGTTCGCCGCGTCGATCACGGCCCAGCGGCCGGCCGCCGGCACCCAGGGCGGCGGTGGCGGCGGTGGAGGGGGTGGTGGTGGTGGCGGCGGCGGGGGAGGCGCAGGTGGAGGTGACGGCGGCGGTGGCGAGGGCGGTTGGGGCGCCGGCGGCGTCGGCCCCGGCGCCGGCGCGGCCCCTGCACCACCACCACCGCCGCAACTGCTCGTCGTCAGTGCCGTCGCGAAGCCCCAGGCGATCATCAGGCGGCGTCGCCGCTGGGTGTTCACGAGCGGCTGGCCCATCGCGTCCGTCCAGTCGCGCGACATCAGGGCGCCGACGCCGCCGCGGCGGGTGCCGCCACGGCCGGTGCCGACGCGGCCGGTCCCGACGCGGCCGCGGCAGATGCGGCGGCGCCCGCGGGCGCGGCCGCCTCGGGGGCATCCTTCCACTGGCCGACGCTCTGCAGCTTCTCGCGCAGCTCGGTGCGCTGCAGCCCCAGCGCCTGCGCCTTGTGCGCGTGATCCAGCGCGCGCTGGTACTGCTTCATCTCGACCAGGATCAGCCCGGCGTTGTAGTGGGTGAAGGCGCTGTCGCCGGCGACCTCGGCCACCTTGTCCATCTGCACGAGCGCGTCGTCGCTGCGGTTGCGCTTGACGAGGTAGTTCGCGTAGATCATGCGCGCGACGGCATCGTCCGGTGCGAAGCGCACGGCGCGCTCGAGCCAGCATTCGACGATCAGCGTCGAGCCGCGCGGCTGCTCGCTGCGGCTGCGGTCGGACAGGCGCACCATGGACATCAGCGCGCGGTGGTGGTTCGGAAAGGCGCGCAGCGTGAAGCTGAGGTCGCCGCCGATGTCGGCGCTGCTGCTGCCGCGCGTGAGCGTCTCGACGCCTGGCGTGAAGTGGTAGGCCTCGACGATCGCCAGGCGCTTGTCGCGCACCGTGCGGTAGTCGTGCGGCCCATTGTCGGCCTTCGGAAAACCGCCGCAGACGCCGGGGCCGACCGGCCCGCCGGTCACGGGCGCGGCCGCCGGTGCCTTGGGCGCGGCAACCGCGACACCGGCACAGGCCAGGGCGCCAGCGGCGCCCAGCGCCATCGTCATCGATCGCAAGGAAAAGGAAATCGCCAGCACGGTGGGTCTTCAGGAAGCGGTGGTGAGCCGCGCCGACGCGGCCGGCGCAGCCTGGAGGCAGCGCGCAATGATCGCATCGAGCCGCTGCATCGACTGATTCCAATCGTGATGGCTCAGCACACGGGCGCGTCCCGCCTCGGAGAAGCGTGCCCGCTCGGCCGCATCGCCGACGAGCCGCAGCACGGCCTGCGCGGTCTGCTGCGGCGTGTCCGCCACCAGCAGGTGCTCGCCCGGGACGGCGTCGACGCCGCCGGCGGCGATCGTGCTGGTCACCACCGGCACGCCCATCGCCATCGCCTCGAGGATCTTGTTCTGCGTGCCACGCGCGATCGCCAGCGGCGCGACCATCACGGCCGAGCGCCGCACGAAGGGCCGCACGTCGGGCACCGAGCCGGTGACCGTGACGCCGGGGCGCTCGCCGAGCTTGCGCATCTCCGGCGACGGGTCCGCGCCGACGATCAGCAACTTCAGTTGCGGCCGTTCGGACTTCAGCAGCGGCCACACCTCGTCGCAGAAGCGCTGCATGCACTCCTGGTTCGGGTAGTAGTCCATGCGGCCGATGAAGCTGATCGTCTCCGGCTCGTAGCCCTCGCCGTCCGGGCAGAAGAACTTCGCATCGACGCCATTGGCGAACCAGTCGGTCTTCGCGCCGGTGCCGTAGCCGTCCAGCGTCTCGCGCTCGGCGCGTGTCGTCGCGGTGCACAGGTCGAAGCGCTTCGCGAGCCGCTTCTCGGCGCGCAGCATCTTCAGGCCCTCATAGGTGTAGCCCCAGGACAGCGGCCAGGGCTTGTAGTTCGCGTACTCCAGCCACTTCTGCGAATCCATGTCGCCGAAGTCCAGGATCTTCGGGATGTCGGTGACATGCTCGACGTACTGCGCGACCGACGAGCAGTGCACGAAGATCAGGTCCCAGCGCTGCTCGGCGAGCAGCTGCCTGACACGCGCCGCCAGCTTCGCGCTGTAGAAGTAGCCCATCGACGACGGCGTGGCCACCGGCAGCCGGACGATCATGCGCGCGAACTGCACCGGTTCGCTGACCGCACCCATCTCGAAGGCCCGGCAGTGCGGCGCGATGCCCCGGCCCTCCTCGGCTTCGGCTTCGGAGCGCGTCAGCGAGCAGACCGTCACCTGGTGGCCCGAGGCCGTCAGGTGCCGGATCATGTTGAACGGCCGGATCTTGCCGCCGCGCTTGGGCGGGTACGGGAAGCGGTGGCAGAGGTAGAGGATGTTCATCGAAGCGGCGTCCCTCGCGCCTTCAGACGGTGACTGCCGGGACGGCGGCGCCGTTGGCCAGCCGATGCAGTTCGTCGGCCACGTCGGCGTGCTCGCGGCCGTCGAGGTACAGGCGGCTCCACACCTCGAGGTTCAGCAGGCCGATCAGCGCATCGGTGCCGTCGATGCGGTTGGCCTCGTGGTCGGCAACCAGGCGGGTGACGACGTCGGCATCGAAGAGGCCGCGCCGCTGCAGCACCTCGGGCGCCAGCAGCCCGCGCAGCACCGGCGCGAGCGATGCTTTGAGCCACGCGCCCATCGGCGTGCCGAAGCCGCGCTTCTTGCGGTGCAGGATGTCCTGCGGCAGCAGGTCGCCGAGCGCCGTCTTCAGCAGGTGCTTCAGCTCGCCGCCCTCGATCTTGATGTCCGAGGGCATCGCCGCGGCCAGCTCCACCAGTTCGTGGTCGAGCAGCGGCACGCGGCACTCGAGCGACACCGCCATGCTCATCTTGTCGGTCAGCATCAGCAGGTCGTCGGGCAGCTGCGTCTCGGCATCGACCGCGAACATGCGGTTCAGCTCGTCGTCGTGGCCGGCGGCCGCGAAGGCGTGCGCCAGCGCATCGTCGGACAAGGCGCCCTTCGGTGCATGCAGCAGCTGCGCGACGGTCTCGTGCGACAGCACCTGCAGATAACTGCGATAACGCGCGTCCGGGTCCATCTCGGCGCTGGCGACGAAACCTTTCGCCAGGCGCAGCGTGTTCAGCAGGCCGGAGTGCCGGTCCGCCGGCAGGCGCGCGGCAGCCATGCCGGCGAGCTTGCGCAGCGGCGAGGGCAGGCGGCCGAACTTGCGCGCGTAGTGGCCGCCGAGGTAGCGCCGATAGCCCCCGAAAAGCTCGTCCCCGCCGACGCCGGAGAGGATCACCTTGACGTCCTGGCGCGCGAACTCGCTGACCAGGTAGGTGGTGATGAACGCGGTGTCCGACACCGGCTCGTCCATGTGCCACAGCAGCTTCGGCAGCAGGCCGACGACGTCGGGCTTGACGACGATCTCGTGGTGCTCGGTGCCGAAGAGCTTCGACACCTGGCGCGCGTAGGGCAGCTCGTTGTAGAGCTGTTCGGCCTCGCCGCCCTCGAAGCCGATCGCGTAGGTGCGGATCGGCCGGTCGGAGTGCTTGGCCATGTAGCCGACGACGGCGCTCGAATCGACGCCGCCGGACAGGAAGGCACCGATCGGCACGTCCGACACCATCTGCATCTCGACCGACCGGTCGAGCTGCGCGCGGGTGCGCGCGATCCACTCGTCCTTGGACCAGCCGCGCTCGATGCGCGACGGCAGCCGCCAGTAGCGCCACTCGCGCACCTGGCCGTTCTCGACCGACAGCAGCGTCGCCGGCGGTAGCTTGCGGATGCCTTCGAAGATGGTCTGCGGCGCGGCGACGTAGCCCAGGTGCAGGTAGCCGGGGATCGCCTCGCGGTTCAGCGCGACCCGCGCGCCGGGCAGCTTCAGCAGCGCCTTCGCCTCTGTGGCGAAGGCCAGGCGCTGGCCGTCCTGCATCACGTACAGCGGCTTGACGCCGAGCCGGTCGCGCCCGATCAGCAGGCGCCGGCGCCGTGCATCCCACAGCGCGAAGTCGAACATGCCGTTCAGGCGCTGCACGCAGGCGTCGCCCTCGGCGTCGTACAGGTGCAGCAGCACCTCGGAATCCGAGCCGGTCTTGAAGCGGTAGCCCTTGGCCTGCAGTTCGGCGCGCAGCTCGCGGAAGTTGTAGATCTCGCCGTTGCACACCAGCACCAGCGTGCCGTCGGCATTGCTGATCGGCTGGTGGCCGCCGGCGAGGTCGATGATCGAGAGGCGTCGCATCGCGATGCCGCAGTGGCCGTCGATGTGCTGGCCTTCGTCGTCGGGTCCGCGGTGCGCGGTGACGTCGCCCATCGCCGTCAGGTGGGCCGATTCGACGGGCCGGCCGTCGAGCTGGTAGATGCCGTGGATGCCGCACATGTTGAGAGTTACTTTCTTGGCGACTCAGGTCAATGCGGGCACGCGGCGGCCCTTGGCCGACAGCGCGCGGCCGTAGACGTCGCGGTAGCGCGCGACGCTGGTGGCCCAGGTGCGCTCGACCTCGACGAATCGGCGCGCCTGCATGCGGATGCGCGGCCAGTCGGCGCGGCGCTGCAGCACGCCGGCGATCGAATCGGCCAGCGCCTGCGCATCGCCGGCCTTGAACAGGAAGCCGGTCTCGCCGTCGCGGATCAGCTCGCGGTGACCGCCGACGTCGCTGGCCACGAACATGCGGCCCTGGGCCATCGCCTCCAGCGGCTTCAGCGGCGTCACCAGCTCGGTCAACCGGATCGGCAGCCGCGGGTAGGCCAGCACGTCGATCAGCTCGTAGTAGCGCTGCACCTCGGCATGCGGCACGCGGCCGGTGAAGATCACCCTGCCGGACAGGCCCGCGGCCTGCACCTGCGCCTTCAGCGCCGCGTCCTGCGGTCCGCCGCCGACCATCAGCACGCGCAGGTTCGGATGTGCCGGCAGCAGGCGCTGCACCGCATCGACCAGCAGGTGCAGGCCCTCGTAGCCGTAGAACGAGCCGGCGAAGCCGAGCACCACCGCGCCGTCGAGCCCGAGCCGCGTGCGCAGCGATTCGTCGGCCGGCGCGCCGAACTGGAAGGTGCCGACGTCGACGGCGTTGGGGATCACGGTGATCTTGCCGTCGGCGATGCCACGCGCACGGATGTCGCCGCGCAGCCCCTCGCAGATCGTCGTCACCTGGTCGGCCCAGTGCAGCGCCAGCGACTCGAGCCCGCGCGAGACGCGGTAGCGCAGGCTGCCTTCGGTGGTGGTGCCGTGGTCGACCGCCGCGTCCTCCCACGAGGCGCGCATCTCGTAGACCACCGGAAGGCCGTGCTTGCGAGCGACCCACAGGCTGGGCAGCGCGTTGAGCACGGGCGAGTGGGCGTGGATCAGGTCGGGCCTGAGCTCGCCGATCAGCTGGTCGAGCCGGCGCGCGGTGAGCTTCATCTGCGCGACGAGGCCGGTGTTGTCGGCACTCGGCGTGCGGTGGAAGGTCCAGCCGTCGACCTCGTCCTTCAGCGACGTGCCGGGCCCCTGCTTCGGCGACGTGAGGTGCTCGGTGTGCCAGCCCAGCGCACGCTGCTGCGTCAGGATCGACAGCGTGCGGAACGCGTAGCCGCTGTGCAGCGGCGCCGAGTGGTCCAGCACATGGAGGATCTTCACCGACATCAGACCGTCGCCTCGGCGATGCGCGGTTCCGGCCGCTCGACGCCGGCATCGACGACGTTGCGCAGGAAGGCCTCGAACATCAGCAGCGTCCACAGCGGCGCGCTGTAGTCGCGCGCGCCGCTCTGGTGGTCGTCGACCAGGCGCCTGAGGTAGTCGCGGTTGAACCAGCCGGTCTGCGCCAGGCGGTCGCCGAGCACCGCGTCGCGCACGCGTGCTTTGAGCGGCCCGCGGAACCAGCGCGCCAGCGGCACTGCGAAGCCCATCTTCGGCCGGTACAGGATGTCGTCCGACAGCCGCGGCTCCATCGCCTTCTTCAGCAGGAACTTGCCCTCCTGGCCGCGGATCTTCAGCGACGTCGGCAGCGTGGCCAGCCACTCGATCAGCGGATGGTCCATCAGCGGCTCGCGCACCTCGAGCGAATGCGCCATGCTGGCGCGGTCGACCTTGGTGTTGATGTCGCCGACGAGGTAGGTCTTGTAGTCGAGGTACTGGATCAGTGCCAGCGGATCGTCGGTGCCGGCCCGCGCGGCATGCGCATTGAAGACCTCCAGTGCGTCGTAGCCGCCCAGCGCGGCCTTGAAGCGCGGGCTGAAGAGCTCGTCGCGCATCGGCCCGCGCAGGATCGACACCGAATGGAAATAGGCCTCGACCGAGCTGCGCGCCATGCCCTCGAAGGTGGTCTTCGCGCGGAAGACGCGCGGCGCCCAGTCGGCCTTGGGATAGACGCGCCCGAGCAGGCCGAACAGCGGCCGGCGCAGCGTTGCGGGCAGCGCGGCGCGCATGCGCTCTTCCATCAGGTGCAGCCGGTAGCGGCGGTAGCCGCCGAAGGTCTCGTCGCCGCCGTCGCCCGACAGCGCCACCGTCACGCGCTTGCGCGCGAGCTGGCAGACGCGGTAGGTGGGGATCGCCGAGCTGTCCGCGTAGGGTTCGTCATACAGGCGGGCGAGCGTGTCGATCAGGTCGAAGTCGTCGCTCTTGACGGTCTCGACGTGGTGCCGCGTCTTGTACCGGTCGGCGACGGTCTGCGCGAAGGCGGACTCGTTGAACTGCGGGTCGTCGAAGGCGATCGAGCAGGTGTTGACCGGCTCGTCGCTGACGCCGGCCATCGACGCGACGACCGCGCTGGAATCGACGCCCCCGGACAGGAAGGCCCCCAGCGGCACCTCGGCGATCATGCGCAGCTTGACCGACTCGTCGAGCCGATGCCGCAGCTCCTCGCAGGCGTCCTCGGCGCTGATGTTGTTGTCGAGCGTGAAGCGCACGTCCCAGTACGGCTTCGGCTCGGGCATCGGTTCGCCGCGGCGCCATACGAAGGCGTGTCCGGGTGGCAGCTTCAGCGCCTGCTTGAACACCGTGCGCGGTTCGGCAACGTAGCCGAGCGCGAAGTACTCCTCCACCGCCAGCGGGTCGAGCGTGCGGTCGAGCCCGCCGTGCGCGAGCACCGATTTCAGCTCCGAGCCGAAGGCCATCCAGCCGTCGTCGAGCAGCGCGTAGTACATCGGCTTGACGCCCATGCGGTCGCGCGCGAGGAAGAAGCACTGCTTGTTCTTGTCCCACAGGCCGAAGGCGAACATGCCGCGCAGCTTGTCGACGCAGCGCTCGCCCCAGGCTTCCCAGGCGTGCACGATGCACTCGGTGTCGCTCTTGGTGTGGAACTGGTAGCCCATGGCCTGCAGCTCGGCCATCAGCGACTGGTAGTTGTAGATCTCGCCGTTGAAGACGATGGCGACCGACCTGTCGGCGTTGAACAGCGGCTGCTGGCCGGTCGCGATGTCGATGATCGACAGCCGGCGGTGGCCCAGCCCGAGCCCGGGCTCGATGTGCAGGCTGCCCTCGTCGGGGCCGCGGTGGTGCTGCGAGTCGTTCATCCGCTGCAGCACGGCGCGATCGGGCGTGCGCTGGGCGCGGGTGTCGTAGAGGCCGGTGATTCCGCACATGGCTAGTTCTCGTCGGCTTGGGTGATGCACCACGCGTCAGCGCGGCGCGGGGAGCGGATCGTATAGTGTGACGCCGCGCCGTGCCGCCTCGACCAGCTGGCGCGTCAGCTCGCCGGCGCGGGTCGCGAACAATGGCACGTGATGGAACTGCCACTCCGGCAACGCCTCGGGCGTGACGATCTGGCGCAGCTTCCAGATGTCGAAGCGACCGTCGACACCGCGCGCACGCAGCTCGAACGGGATCTCGCCGTCGCGGTCGACCAGGGTCATCGGCAGCGGCACGCCGGCGCGCGAAGGCACGGGGAACTCGTCGCCCATCAGCTCCTCGACGTGGTGCGCCTGCGTCAGCACCTGGATCGGCTTGCCGATGCCGATGATGCAGGTGTCGAGCCGGGCCATCGTCTCGAACGGACTGCCGCGGCCCGCCGGGCTCGATGCGTGTTCATGGCCGCGGGTCAGCTCCTCGGCGAGCGGGCCGAGCGCGCTGATGCGGTAGACCGGATGCCGGCTCTGGCGCACGCCGGGCATGCGGCGGAACAGCTCGGTGGCCAGGCCCATCTGCGACGGCGTGCGGCGCAGGTCGAAGCGCGGATTGCGCTGGAACGTCGCATAGGCCCCGCCGTCGCCCGGCTCGCCGAAGTAGAACGCCGGCATCGCCAGCGTGCGCTCGGGCCCGCAGTAGTCGATCAGCATGCGCACCAGGTCCAGCGGCGTGTCGGTGAACATGGGCTTCATGTGGTTCACCGAGCTGTGCACCATCAGCACCTCGAAGTCGCGGCCGATGCGCTGCTCGAGATGCGCGCGCAGCGCCGCGCAGTCGAAGGTGCCGTGCACCAGGCGCAGCAGCGGCGCCGCCCGCTGGCGCGCCGCGAGGTAGGTGTTGCGCAGACTCTCGACGCGCTGATCGGTCAGGTAGCGCTTGGCGAGGCCGGATGCGAATTCGAGCGGGCTCACCGTCGAACGCTCGATGCACGCGGCTCGTTCACTGCACGCCGCTGCGTTGCAGGTACGACAGGATGGCCGGCACCGACTTCAGGCCCTCGAAGTCCTCGACCTCGATGTACAGGTCGAAGGTCTGCTCGAGCGCCATCATCAGGTTGACCTGCCCCAGCGAATCCCAGGCCGGCAGGTCCTCCGTCGACGTGGTCTCCGTGATCTTCGCGGGCGGGACTTTCAGGGTGGTGGCGATGGTGGACTGCAGACGGCCGAAGAGGCTGCTCATGCGGGAACTCCGGTCAGGCGCGGTTCGGTGGAAGGAATGGCGGAATCGGCGAAACGCACGTCGATCGGGAAGGCCGCGGCATCGCTCGCGGGCTGCGTCTGCAGGTCGCGGCGGTAACGCCCATCGGCACCCGGCTCGAAGCCCTGCTCCGGCAGGAAGTGCCTGACCAGGTCGTTCTTCGCGGTGGGCAGGTAGTCGGCGACGAGCTGATGCACGCCGCGCTCGGCCAGCAGCCGCATCTGCGCATGCAGGAAGGCGGCTTCGGCCTGGCGCCCGATGACGCGGCAGGACATCAGGAAGGTGTCGAGCTCCGCGCTGGCCGGCCCGACCAGGCGCCACATCGCGAGGCCGACGATGCCGCTGTCGCCGAACACGTCGGCGAGCGAGAAGTCGAACACCAGCCACTGGTCGGACTCGAGCGCCGCGCGCATCTGCTCGTCGTCGTAGCGGCGCGTCGTCAGGTTGAACTGGTTGGTCTTGCGCGTCAGCTGCGCCAGGCGCGCGAGGTGGCCGCGCTCGTCGAGGCCGACCTGCATCTTCATCTGCAGCCGCGCCAGGTAGTCGGCACCGCCTGCGCTGCCACCGAGCTCCTCGGCCAGCTCCCGGCGGCGCTGTTCCTGCGCGTACATCTCGGTCTTGGCCAGATCCTCGGCGGTCAGCGAGAGCACCTCCAGCCGCGCGACGCGGTCCAGGCAGCCCGGCACGTCGACGGCGCGGGAAGGCACCTGCACCACCTCGACCTCGGGCAGCCGGTGCCGCACCGCGGCGCACTCGTGGTCGCTGTCGTCGACGAAGATGAAGGACTCGAGGCCGAGGTTGAGCTCCTTGGCCAGCGACACGAGGTTGTCGGCCTTGGGCTCCCAGTTGACGCGGCGTGCCGCGAAATGCTCGGCGCGCAGCACCTGGTGCGGGTGGTCGCGCAGCACCTGCTCGACGTCCGCCGGGTTGTTCTTGCTGCACATCGCGAGGATGAATCCACGCTGCTGGAAGTCGAGGATGCGGCGCTGGAACTCGACGTACGCATTGCCCGGATAGTCGGGGCCGAGCGCGATGCCGTCGAAGCCGTCTTCGCCGACGATGCCGCCCCACAGCGTGTTGTCGGCATCGAGCACCAGCACCTTGGCCTGGCGCGCCGCCTTGACCTCGGCGACGGCCATCACGCGCTGGGTGAACTCCATCGCCGCGGCGGCGGTGAACGGGTAGCGCGACGAGTACCAGTACCGGCGGTCGAAGAAGTTCGCGCGGCCGACCTGCAGCATCGCCTCGTCGAGGTCGAGCAGCAGCGAGGCCGGGCACTCGGCGCGCATCCAGGCGCCGATGTCGGCCTTCAGCGCCGACCACCACGCGGCTTCGGACGTCTCGGCCGACGCGTCATAGAGCCCGAGGCTGGGCTGCGCGACCGGCGGCAGCAGCGTCAGCAACAGCTGCCCGACCGGCTGCGCCCGAAACGCCGACAGCCACTCGCGCAGCTGGGCCAGGCAGGCCGCGCGCAGCGCATCGCGCCGGTCGGCCGGAAGGCCGACGATCGGCCGCGACAGATCCGGATGCAGGTCTTCGCGGCGCAGCATCAGCAGCGTCACGTCGGGCCGATGCGCCACCAGCGGCGAGCCGGGGCGGGCTTCCTGCAGCGCGAGGCCGTAGGGCGCGTGGTAGGTCTCGAGGGCGAATCCGGAGAGGGCGGCGTTCAGATCGAGCCAGGGCTGCAGCAGGTCGCTGGTGTAGGTGTGCACGACGGCCAGGCGCAGCGGCTTCGGCGCCGGCTCGATGGCGACGAGGCGCTCGCGCAGGGCCTGGGCTTGCGGCAGCGTCAGCGGCGCGCGCAACTGGCCGAGCTGGTGGCGCACCGCGGCGCGGTTTTCGAGAGTCAGCAGGCGATCGATGTCTGCCATTGCAGTGGCCATGAGGTCCGGCCTCGAGCGTGAGCAAGCCGGCGATTATCCATCCCGACCATGTCGGCCCGGCCCCCACGGCCGGGTGTGCGGCGCCGTGGCAGCCGTCCAATTTGTCACGGACGGCGCCCTCGCAACGGCAGCCACAATCGGCGCTCCAGCCGCCCGGCGCGCACGCCAAACGCCCATGACCCTGCCCCAGCCTCTCGGCGTCCACGCTTTCAGCGCCGACGACCAGCGACGCTTCGCCGCGCTCAGCGCCGACGTCAACCCGATGCACATGGATGCCATCGCGGCGCGCCGGCTGATCACCGGCCGGCCCGTGGTGCACGGCATCCATACCCTGCTGGCGGCCCTGGAGCGCCTGCCGGCCGAAGACGGCGCGGTACTGCGGCGCATCGATTGCGAGTTCGTCAACCCGGTGTGCGTCGACGATCCGGTCGAGTTCTGTCGCGCTGAACACGATGGCGAAGGCGTGGCGCTGCGGGCGTCGGTGTCCGGCCTCGAGTGCACGCGCATCACGCTCGACGGCCCCGCCGGCGCGCTGCCCCGGCCGCGTGAGGCCGCGCCGGACATCGTCGCGGTGCCGGCCCAGCCGATCGAACGTGCGCCCGAATCGTGGGTCGGCCAGATCCAGGTGCTGCCGCTGCCGGCGGCCGACTTCGCCGCCGCGTTCCCGCGCACCAGCGCGCAGCTCGGCGAACGGCGCGTTGCGGCCATCGGCCTGCTGTCGGCCTACGTCGGCATGGTCTGCCCGGGCCTGCACTCGGTGTTCTCGTCGGTGCTGCTCGAACCCGGCGACGGCGCTGCCGACGCGCTGCGCTTCGAGGTGCTGAAGTACGACCCGCGCTTCCGGCTCTTCGTGGTCGCCTTCGACGGCTGCATCCGCGGCCAGCTGAAGGCCTTCCAGCGTCCGCCGGCGCAACCGCAGCCGACGATGGCCGAGTTGGCGCCCGCGCTCGGCGCCGGGGACTTCGCCGGCCGCCACGCCTGGGTCATCGGCGGCTCGCGCGGGCTCGGCGAGCTGGCCGCCAAGCTGGTGGCCAGCGGCGGCGGCAGCGTCACGCTGACGCACGCGTCCGGCGCCGACGACGCGAGGCGGGTCGCCGACGAGATCAATGCCACGGGCCGTGGCGCGGCCGCGGCGCGCCGGCTCGACCTGCTGAACGCCGACCTGGCCGCCTGGATCGCGGCTGCTGCGCCGCCGGACGTCGTCTTCTACTTCGCGACCCCGCGCATCTATCGCAAGAAGGCCGGCGTCTTCGATGCGGCCCTGTTCGACGAATTCATGGCCTTCTACGCCCACCGCTTCGAGGCGCTGTGCACGCTGCTCGAACGGCACGCGGGCGAGCGGCGCGTGCGCGTCTTCGTGCCGTCGACGGTGTTCATCGACGACCGTCCGAAGGGCATGACCGAGTACACGATGGCCAAGGCGGCCGCCGAGGTGCTGGCCGCGGACCTGGGCAAGTCGCTGCGCCGGGTGCAGATCGTCTGCGAGCGCCTGCCGCGGCTGCCGACCGACCAGACCACATCGCTGGTGCCGGTGCGCTCGGCGTCGGCCGTCGAGGTGCTGCTGCCGCTGGTGCGGCGGCTCTTCGCCGACTAGCGCGTCAGACGCCTGCAGTGCCGGGGGCCGGTCGCTGCAGGCTGTCGGACAGGCGCTGGAACCGGGCCTTGAGCCAGCGGCGCAGCGGCTGGCGCTTCTGCTCGGTGACATGGCCGATGGCCCACACCGACAGGCCGGTCAACACGGTGACCAGCATCCAGAAGCCGTGGCCCTTCGGGTCGCCGCGCACCACCGCGGTCCAGAACAGGAACAGCGGCTGGTGCAGCAGGTACAGCGTGAAGGTGTAGCCGGCGACCGCCTTGACCGGCTTGTCCAGGGGTTTGAGCAGCGGCTCCAGCGTCGGCGCGACGATGCGCATGCCGGCGAAGTTGCAGAACACCAGGAAGCCGAGCAGGTAGTCGGCGAGGAAGAAGCGCGCGAAGGTCAGGTTGGTGAACCACTTCGTGCCGATCGTGTCTTCCAGTGCCCCGGGCCACGCGGCATACAGGTCGAGCCAGTGCATGCCGACGATGCCCACCGTCGAAACCAGCACCAGGCACCAGGCGAAGCCGAGCGAGCGCTGCTGCAGCCAGCGCCAGCGGTACAGCACGACGCCCGACCACCACACCGGCAGCAGCAGCAGCAACTTCGGCCCGATCAGCAGCCCGCAGACCAGCACGGCCGGCAGGCGCATCGGTCGCGGCAGGAACATCGACAGGCCGAACAGCACGTAATACCAGAACTCGAACGCGATCGACCAGTACGGCACGTTCGAGAAGTAGGTGATCGAGACGGTCCACACCTCGTTGAGCATCAGCGTGCAGCCGGCGATGCGCAGTGCGAAGCGGTCCCACGGGTAGCCGTACAGCGCGGGGTACAAGGCGCGGCCCACCGCATCGAGCAGCGGCGTCAGCAGGATGGCCGGCAGCACGACCGAGTACACCCGCGACAGCCGGCTCGAGGTGTAGTCGGGCCACGTCTTTTCCTTGGTATCGGTGGCGTAGGCGATCACCAGGCCCGACAGCACGAAGAACACCGTCACCGCGCTGTGGCCGTAGTTGCTGGCGGGCAGGATGTCCTCGACCAGCAGCCGCATGTTCGAGTGATACAGGTAGACCAGGAAGGCGGCGATGAAGCGCACCAGGTCGAGGTAGGTCGAGAAACTGCGGCTCATCACGCGGCACCGCCCGGCCGTTCCGAAGGTGCCGCGCGCCCCCTCGGGGGGCAGCGAACGAAGTGAGCGTGGGGGTCCATGTCAGCCGAGACGGCGCCGCAGCTGTTCGACGTGGCGCACGGCCGTGCTCCACGGCGAGACGGTGACGCGCTGCGCGATGGGAGAGACCGGCCGCACCTGCTGCGGCAGGGGCAGCGGCCCGACCTGGAACAGGTCTCGATGCTGGCCGAGGTAGGCGCACAGGCGCTCGAAGCGGCGCACGACGATCCAGTCGGGATCGCTGCCGCCGGGCTTGAGCATCTCGAAGTTGTGCGACACGATGACGAAGTGGCGGCAGCCTGCGGCCCGCGCGGCGAGCATCGCCTGCGTCAGCTCGTCGATGCTGCTGGCGCCCACCTGCGCCGGCCGGGCGCGGCCGAAGCCGTCCCGGAACACGGTGATCGGATAGACGGTGACGCCGTCGATCGTGCGTTGCTCGCCGGGGGCCTGCAGCGCGTCGATGCTGCCGCCGGTGAAGTCGGCCATCGCATTGAGGCTGCTGTCCACCAGGATGCCCTGGCGCCGCAGCGCGGCATAGGTGTCGCGGTTGGCCGCGAAGCTGCCGGCGCGGAATGCGGTCACCGGTCGGCCGGTCGAGGCCTCGAGCAGCCGGCGGCCGAGGCCGATCAGCGCCGCCTGCTCGTCCTGCGTGTAGAACGTCAGGTGCTGCCGCTTGCGCGTCGCGTCGGCGATCGGCGGCGACGGCAGTTCATCGGTCCATTCCGGATGCAGGTGCAGCTGGATGTCCTGGCCGGCGTCGGCGATCAGCTTCGTGATGGTGTCGAGGTACTGCGGACCGAAGCGCGCCGAGAACAGCGGCTCGACGAAGAACACGCCCGTGATGCCGTGGCGGTTCATGATCTCCAGCGTCTTCGGCAGCGCGTAGCGGCCATGCTGCGACGAGCCGTAGCAGTAGCGCTCGAAGCTCGCGGGGAAGCGGCCGTCGAGGTCGTCCCAGCCGTTGCACCAGACCTCGATGTCGAAGGTGAGGTGCACGTTCATCGGCGTCGCAGGGGTCGGCGCGGTCATCGGTCTTGTCGGTGAGGCTGGCCGGCGCGCTTGTTGCGCAGCTGCTGGTCGTAGAGGTCCTGGTAGCGCGCCACCATCGCCTGCAGGCTGAATTGTGAGACAGCGCGCTGGCGGCCGGCCCGGCCCATCGCGGCCGCACGCGGCGGGTCGCAGGCCAGGGCTTCGAGCGCCCCGGCGAGCGCGCTCGCATCGCCCGGCGGCACGATCAGTCCGGTGCCGCCGTCGTCGACGAGCTCGGCATTGCCACCGACATCGGTGGCGATGACCGGCAGGCCGCTGGCCATCCCCTCCAGGATGGTGTTGGAGATGCCTTCGGCCAGCGAGGGCAGCACGAAGCACTGCAGCGAGCGCATCAGCAGCGGCACATCGCTGCGCTCGCCGGGCAGCCAGCACAGCTCGGCCACGCCGGCCGCATCGACGATGCGCTGCACCTCGTCGCGCAGCGGCCCGCCGCCGATCATCACCAGCCGCAGCCGCTCGCGCAGCGCCGGCCGGCGCTGCAGCACGTCGACGAAGGCCTGCGCGAGCGCCGGCTGTGCCTTGACACGCTGCATGCGGCCGACGGTGCCGACCAGCCAGTGCCGCGCCGGATCGAACGGGCAGCCCTCGATGGCCGGCGGCGCGCCTTCGGCGGGCATGAATCGCGCGGTGTCGACGCCGTTGTAGACCTGGCTCAGCGCGCTGGCCGCGACATGCACCTTGTCCGACAGGTAGCCCGCGAGGTCGTTCGACAGGGCCACGTAATGCGTGACCCACGGCTTGTAGGCACGGCGCAGCCACTGGTACTTGCGGCTCGATCCGTCGAGGTCCTCGACGTCACGCCCGTGCTCGCCATGCACCCGCACCGGCACGCCGGCCATCCAGGCCGGCAGCACGCATTCCAGCGCGGCCAGGTTGCGGGTGTGCACGATCGCGGGTTTGAGCTCGCGAAACAGGCGCGTCAGCCGCGGATAAAGCTTCAGCGCATGGCCGGGCGGCTTGTTCAGCGCGATGAACTGCACGTCGTCGCGCTGCACGCGCCGGCGGAAGTCGGTGACGTCGGTCAGCGCGATCACCGCATGCCGGTACGCATCGGCCGGCATGTGGTTGATCAGGTTGACGAGGCCGTTCTCGAGCCCGCCGGTGTCGAACCGGAAGACGACGTGGGCGACCAGCGGGCGGCGGTCGGCACTGCCGTGCCGGGCCGGAGCAAGCACCGTTCGTCCCTGCGGCCGGCGGCGGCTTACAGCCGCCAGACCCGGTAGCCCGCGGCCATCAGCGCGTCCTGGTCGAACGCCGCCTTGACGTCGATGAACGCGCCGCCCTTGACCAGCTTCTTGCCGAAGTCCTCCATGCCGAGCCCGGCGAACTCGCGGTGCGCCACCGCCGCGACGATGGCATCGGCGCGCGGCAGGTCGTCCCAGGCAACCAGCGGCACGCCGTACTCGTGCACGGCCTCTTCGCTGGTGGCCTGCGGGTCGGTCACGAAGACCTCGACGCCGTAGGACTTCAGCTCGTGGATGATGTCGATGACCTTCGAGTTGCGCAGGTCGCCGCAGTTCTCCTTGAAGGTCAGGCCCAACACGTTGACCTTGGCGCCCTTGATGTACGAGCCCGACGCGATCATGTGCTTGATGGTCTGCTCGGCGATGAACTTGCCCATCGAGTCGTTGATGCGGCGGCCGGCGAGGATCACCTGCGGGTGATAGCCGAGCATGTCGGCCTTGTGCGTCAGGTAGTACGGGTCGACGCCGATGCAGTGGCCGCCCACCAGGCCCGGCTTGAACTTCAGGAAGTTCCACTTCGTGCCGGCGGCGGTCAACACCTCGGTGGTGTCGATGCCGATCTTGTCGAAGATGATCGCCAGCTCGTTCATCAGCGCGATGTTGAGGTCGCGCTGGGTGTTCTCGATGACCTTGGCGGCCTCGGCGGCCTTGATCGACGAGGCGCGGTGCACGCCCGGCTCGATGATCTTCTCGTAGACCGCGGCCACCTTCTCCAGCGTCTCGGGCGTGTCGCCGGAGACGATCTTCAGGATCTTGGTCAGCGTGTGTTCCTTGTCGCCCGGGTTGATGCGCTCGGGCGAGTAGCCGACGAAGAAGTCCTGCTTCCACTTCAGGCCCGATTCGCGCTCGAGCACGGGGATGCAGACCTCCTCGGTCGCGCCGGGATAGACGGTGGATTCGTAGACGACGATCGCGCCCTTCTTCATGTGGCGGCCGACGCTGGTCGACGAGCCGATCAGCGGCTTGAAGTCGGGGATGTGGGCCTCGTCGACCGGGGTCGGCACGGCGACGATGATCACGTCGGCTTCGCCCAGCATCGTCGGATCGGAGGTGTAGACGGCATGCTTCGCCGCGGCCAGCTCCTCGTCGGGCAGCTCGCGCGAAGGATCGACACCGCGCTGGCAGGACTCGACCTTCGCCGTGGCGATGTCGAAGCCGATCGTGCGCATCTGCTTGCCGAAGGCCACGACCAGCGGCAGGCCCACGTAGCCGAGGCCGATGACTGCCAAAGTGTTCATTTCCGATCCCTCTTGTTTGGTGAAGCGATGTTCGTGAAGTGCGCGATTGTCGGCGCTGTGCGTCAGGGCCGGTCGCGCGCGGCCGCGAGCGACTGCTCGATGCGTGCCAGGTTGCCGGCGACGAAACGGCTCAGCGCGGCCTGCGCCGGCTGGCCGGCCTTGTCGGCCGCGTAGACGATGATGGCGGCCGACTCGTCGGGCTGGCCGCGCAGGCGCTGCCAGGCGCTGATGAGCTTGGCCGGCACGTCGCGCGCGGTCAGCTCGCCGTTGATCCAGTACAGCTGCCAGACCACGATGCGCGACTGGTCGCGCGTATTCATCGCCGGGTAGAGCACGCTCTCGCGCAGCTCGACCTGGCGCGCGCCGTGCGCCACCGTCTTCAGCCGCGTCTCGACGACGTTCCAGGCCTTGTCGTTCGACGACACCAGCTGGTTGCTCGAACCGACGAGCTTGCGCTGCTCGTCCTGGCCGCGGTAGTAGGCCAGGTACACGTCGACGGTGCCGGTGCCCTCGCTGCGGAAACGCAGGCGCTCTTCGGCCGACGGCAGCCGGAAGGCCGGTCGCCAGCCGAGGTCGTCTGCCGGCGCGGCACGCTGCCAGTCGCCCGCCGGTGCGTCGGCGTACGTCAGCTGGATCGGGCCGCCGCCGTCGCCGGACTGCAGCCGCTTGAGCGCGCCGTGCGGCAGCAGTGCCAGCGCGACCGCGGCGGCCACCGTCGCCCATGGGTGCCAGGCGGCGCCGGCGTGTTCACCGGCGATCGCCGGCGGCGGCACGACGGCATCGGCCGGCGCTTCGGACCAGCGCGCGCCGATCACGAACAGCAGCGTGATGACGAAGCCGAAGAACACCCAGCCGTAGATCAGGTGGTCGGCACCGACCGCGATCTTGTTGCCCGACAGGTGGCCGAGCATCACGATCATGTAGGCGCGCAGCCAGTTGGCGACGATGGGCACCAGCAGCGAGACGAGCGCGAAGGTCCAGCGGCGGCGCGCCGAGCGGTAGTTCAGGTAGGCGAACAGGCTGCCGACCATGAACGAGGCCATCAGGTAGCGCACGCCGCTGCAGGCCTCGACCACCGACCAGCTGCCGCTCGGGATGATGAAGTGCAGGCCTTCGCGGTACACCGGCACGCCCGACAGCCGCACGGCGGCGACAGTGAAGTCGGCCGTCCACTGCATCAGCACCGGCAGCAGGAACTCGCCGATCGGCACCGCGAAGAACACGTAGGCGAGCGGGAAGAGGATCACCGCCGCCACATGCGTGCCCAGCACCAGCGGCACCGCGATCACCAGCGACGCGGTGGCGGCGAACTGCGTCGCCGCGTTGACGGCGACGAGATCGCCGAGCAGCCACAGCAGCGCCATCGCCGCCAGCGGCACCAGCCACCACGGCGAGGGCTTCGGTACGTGCAGCGCCAGCTCGGCCCGCTTGCGCCAGGCCAGCCACAGCGCGATCGGCGGCACGACGAAGGCATGCGCGAAGGTGTCGGAGCGCGACCAGATGCCGACCATCGCGGCGATCGGGCCGGCGTAGACCAGGCCCAGCACCAGCCACAGCAGGCCGAGCGCCGGCAGCGCGCTGCGCCAGGGTCCTGCGGGCGAGGGCAGCGCGAGCGTGTTCATCCCAGCGAACGCACGATGAAGGGGCCGAGCCAGTTGGCGAACGACAGCGGCATGCGGCGCCAGGTCTCGATCAGCAGCTTGAACTTCGCGTTGTTCGGGTTGTTCTGGGGCACGCTGTCGCGCTGGTACAGGCAGTACTCGTAGTGCAGCGGCGTCGGCTCGAAGCCCCAGTTCTTCTTGAACGAGTACGAGCCCGTGCCCTGCTTGCTGCGGCCGTAGTCGAAGACCTTCAGGCCCTTCGCGCAGGAGCGCCGCATCAGCTCCCAGTACTTGAAGTCGTTGCCGGCCAGATCGCGCGCGGCGGTGTCGTCGCCGGCGTAGTACGGCAGCACCTCGTCGCGGAAGTAGAAGCTCAGCACGCTGGAGATCGGCTTGCCGTCGGGCGCGCTGACGGTCATCACCTCGCAGTCGTCGCCGAATTCCTCGCGCAACGCCTGGAAGTAGCGCTTGGGCAGCGCCGGCGTGCCGTGGCGGTGCACGTTGTCGGCGTACAGCGCGAAGAAGCGCTCGACGCCGGCATCGACCGTGCTGGTCAGCCCGTTCTTGATGCCCTTGCGGACCATCGCGCGCTGCTTGCGCGGGATGGCCAGCATGTTGGCCTCCTCCTCCGGCAGGATCTCCTTGCGGAACGTGACGTACAGGTCCTGCAGCGGCCAGTCCTCGTGGCGGCGCTGCACGTTGCGCATCTCGAGGTGCGGCACGCGCAGCTCGCGGGCGAGCTTCTGCGCCTCGGCCTCGAGCGCCGCCACGGCGGCCGGATCGCGCGCCGCGGCGCCACCGTAGACGGCGAAGGGCAGCGAGGTCAGCGCGCTGCCGAAGAGCCAGCTCTTCACATGCGCCAGCGGCAGCACGCCGGTGATCTGGCCGCCCTCTTCGGTGAACAGGTAGTGCGTGCGGTGACGCATCGTGCGCTCGAGCACGCGCTGCCAGCCGGCGCGATGGAAGAAGGTGGCGTCCGGGCAGTCGCGGACGAACTGGTCCCAGCGTTGGGCGGTCGCGCTGTCGCGCGCCTCGAGGCGGTGGATCGTCGGCATGGCCGGCGTGAGGGCTAGAGAACGACCGGCGCGGCAGCCCCCTGCGGCAGCGCCGCCGGGGCCGTCGTGCGGCCGAGGAAGATGTCATCCATCCGGCCCCAGCGGAAGTCGGCCAGCAGCGTGCGCAGCCGGGCCTCCATGCGGGGAATGTTCACGTAGTGCCGGAAGCGCGTCTTCAGGTCGATGCCCTCGATGCGCGGCTGGCCGGCGTCGATCTCCCACGGATGGAAGTAGAAGATCGCCGCCTCCTGGTCGTTCGCATTGACCTGCTGCAGCATCCAGCGCGACAGCGCGTAGGGCAGCAGCCGGAAGTAGCCGCCGCCGGACGACGGGAAGTTGCGGCCCAGCAGCCGCAGCGTGGTCACCGGGATCTCGAGCAGGCGCTCGTTGACGCGGTAGGCGAAGCGCGGCGAGTCGGGCATGCCGTAGTGGTCGTGCGCGATCGGGTAGATGCTGGAGCTGTAGCGGTAGCCCGCGCGCGCCAGGCAGTCGAAGGCCCACAGGTTGCCGGTGCCGATCGAGAAGCTCGGCGCGCGGTATCCCTTGACCTCGACGCCGCCGAGGTCCTCGAGGATCACCTTGGCGCGCTGGATGTCGTCGAGGAAGGCGGTCTCGGTCAGGTCGCTCGCGCGCTCGTGGCCGTAGCCGTGGCTCGCCAGCTCGTGGCCGCGCGCGACGATCTCGCGCACCAGCTGCGGATAGCGCTCGGCGATCCAGCCCAGCGTGAAGAAGGTGGCCCGGGCCTCGCGCTCGTCGAGCAGGTCGAGGATGCGCGTCACGTTGCGCTCGACGCGGCACTCGCGCGCGTCCCAGTCGGTGCGCGCGATGTAGGGCGCGAACGCGGAAACCTGGAAATAGTCCTCGACGTCGATCGTCAGCGCGTTGACGATGCCCGGCGCGCACGCCGGCGCGGGGCGCTTGGCGAGTGCGGCTGCGCGCCCGTCGGGCGCCGCGAACGTGGTGAGTTGCGGGTCGTTCATGTCGGATCCGGCCGTGATTGTCCGGCCACAGGGCGATCGGCTAGTGGCCGCCAGCTTGCAGCCAGGGCCACAGATCGGCCGCGATGCGCTCGGCCGCATGACCGTCCCAGTATTCCGGCACTCGGCCGCGTTTGCCACGCCCTTCGAGAATGTCGGTGACGCCGGCGAGAATTGCTGCACGGTCGCGGCCGACCATGGTGTTCGTGCCCTGCTCGACGGTGATCGGGCGCTCGGTGTTCTCGCGCATCGTCAGGCACGGCACGCCCAGCGCGGTGGTCTCTTCCTGCAGGCCGCCGGAGTCGGTCAGCACCAGCGTGGCGCCGCCCATCAGGCCGACCATCTCGAGGTAGCCCTGGGGCGGCAGCACCGCCACGCGCGCCGGGTCGAGCAGGCCGTTCAGGCCGAAGCGCTCGATGTTGGAGCGGGTGCGCGGATGCATCGCGAACACCAGCGGCAGCTGCTGCGACACCTGCTGCAGCGTCTCGAGCAGCGCACGCAGCGTGTTGGCATCGTCGACGTTCGACGGCCGGTGCATCGTGACGACGCCGTAGCCCTTCGGGTGCACGAGCAGCGCCGGATCGAGCCCGTGCTGGCGCAGCGTGTCGGCGGCGCTGCGCGCACGCTCGCGGCTGTCGAGCAGCGAATCGATCATCACGTTGCCGCTGAAGACGATGCGCTCGGACGCCACGCCCTCGCGCAGCAGGTTGTCGGCGGCGCTGCGCTCGGTGGTGTAGAGCCGGTCGGCGACCTGGTCGGTCAGCACCCGGTTGATCTCCTCCGGCATCTTGCGGTCGTAGCTGCGCAGGCCGGCCTCGACGTGGGCGACCGGCACGCTGCGCTTGACCGCCACCAGCGTGCAGGCGAGCGTGGAGTTGACGTCGCCGACCACCAGCACGCAGCTCGGCTTGTGCTCGTCGATCACCGGCTCGAAGCGGCGCATCACCTCGGCCGTCTGCACCGCATGGCTGCCCGAGCCGACCTCGAGGTTGATGTCCGGCTGCGGCAGCTTCAGGTCGACGAAGAGCTGGTGGCTCATGCCGTGGTCGTAGTGCTGGCCGGTGTGCACCAGCAGCGCCGGGATCGGCGGCTCGTGCGCGGCCAGCGCGCGCAGGATCGGCGCCATCTTCATGAAGTTGGGACGTGCGCCGACGACGCAGATCACCGGGCCGATCGCAGCGGGTGAGGAGGCGGAAGTGGAGGTCATGGTTTCTTGGGGTCGCTGCCGGGCTTGGCGAGCGCGCCAACGAGCTGCTGCAGCATCGCCAGGATCTGCAGGTTGGTGCGCTCCAGGCGCAGCAAGCCGCGCTCCAGGCGCTGCAGCTGGTCGCCGCGCTGTTCGGCGGTGAGGCTGGCGAGCTGGCGCGACATCGCGCCGGCCGCCTCGGGATCGAGCTTCAGCTGCGTGAGGTCGACATCGAGCTCCATCACGTCGCTGCTGCCGCCGACGGCGCCCGCCGTCGTGCGCACCGCCGGCACCGCGGGCGCGGCGGGCAGCGCCGATTCCTGCGCGATGTCGCGCATCACTTCGTCGACGTCGGCCTTGGCCAGGTGCGACTTGCCGGCCAGGAAGCCCAGCAGCAGCAGGCGATCGCAGACCGAATTGATGCGGCGCGGGATGCCGCCGCTGGCCTGGTGGATCGCGGTGAAGGCGTCGGCCTCGAAGCTGGGCTTGCCGGTGGAGCCGGCGCACTTCAGGCGGTGCTCGATGTAGTGCTGCGTCTCCTCGGCGTCGAGCGGGCCGATGTGGCAGGTGGCCGCGACACGCTGGCGGAACTGCTCCATCTCGGGCCGCTGCAGGATCTCGCGGAACTCGGGCTGGCCGACCAGGAAACTCTGCATCAGCGCCTGGTTGCCGAACTGGAAGTTCGACAGCATGCGCAGCTCCTCGACCGCCCGCGGCGTCAGGTTCTGCGCCTCGTCGACGATCAGCAGGCAGCGCTTGCCCTTGCTGGTCTGGCTGATCAGGAAGGCCTCGAGGGTGATCAGCAGCTCGGACTTCGGCACGTCCTTGACCCGGAAGCCGAAGGCGGCGCCGACCATGCGCAAGGTGTCCTCGGCGCCGAGCTGGGTCGTCACCAGGTGGCCGACGATGACGTTCGAGCCGTGCAGGCCGTCGATCAGCGCGCGCAGCAGCGTGGTCTTGCCGGCGCCGATCTCGCCGGTGATGACGATGAAGCCCTCGTTGCGCGAGACGCCGTAGTCGAGGTAGGCCTTCGCGCGCCGGTGCTGCTTGCTGCCGAAGTAGAAGCTCGGGTCCGGGTTGAGCTGGAAGGGCTTGTTGCTGAGCCCGTAGAACGCTTCGTACATGGCGGTGCGCTGTTCAGAACCGCACGCCGAACGTGGCGAAGACCGCGTTCTCGTTGTAGGGGTTCTGCTGGGTGTCGAACTCGACGTGGCGCGCGCCGAGCGAGAAGTTGCTCGACGGGCCGAGACGCGTGGTCCAGTTCAGCGTGGCCGACGTCAGCTCGTTGTTGCGGGTCTCGCTGGCGCCGCGGCTGCGCTGCCAGGTCAGCGTCATGCTGATGCCGGCGACCGGGGTCAGGCGATGGCCGAGTGTCAGTGCCGCGCCCTGCTGGCGGACCGCCGGGTCGGTGGTCAGGTCGTCGAAGACGCTGGACACGCCGTCGACGCGGCGGGAGTCGCTGCGGTACGCGGTGAACAGCGCGTTGCTGCGCACGCCCTGCCAGCCGAAACCGAGCTCCTGGCGGCTCACCAACGTGACGGCCGAGTTCAGGAAGGACGCGTTGACCACGGCCGAGGCCGGGATGCCCCTCTGCTCCATGTACTTCAGGACGATGTCGCGTCGTTGGACCGGATCGGGCACCTGGCTGGCGAGCAGGTCGTCCAGCAACTGGAACGCATCCTGCAGCACCGTCGTGGCCTGGTTGGGCTGGGCGTTCTGCAGGTCGCGGGAACTGGTGAAGCGCCAGGTCGTGCGGGCTTCGCGGTGCACGAAGCTGACGCTGTGCGCGTCGCCGAAGAAGCGGTGGTCTCGCGTCGCCGACAGCGAGGTGCGCGGACTCGGCACCCAGACCACGCCGACGCCCCAGGTGTTGTTGTTCTTCGCGCCCAGCGTCGTGATGTCGTTCTCTTCGCGGCCGAGGCTCGCGTTGAAGCGCAGGCTCGGGTCGGGCTGGAAGACCAGTCCGGCCAGCGCGCGCGTGTCCTGCGTCGTGCGGCCGTTCTTGAACTTGTAGTTGCTGCGCACGAGGCTGGCATTCCAGCCCAGGCGCACGCCGGGCCGGGCGCCGATCGACAAGGATTCGGTGCGGGTGCTCAGGTCGCCGCGCGAACTGCCCTCGGTCGACTGGTGGGCGAAGTTGACGCGCGCGTCGAAGACGGCGCTGCTGCCGATGCGCCCGCGCAGCGAGGGCGTGAGCGACAGGTTGCGCACCTCGGTGGTGTTCGGGTTGTCGAGCGAACGGCCGACGTCCTGGATGCCGAAGGCGGAGATCGCCTGGCGCGATATCGATGCGGCCCCGTCGAGGTAGAACAGGTTCTCGATCAGCACCGCGTTCACCGCGCTGCGCAGGGCCTGCCCGACCTTGTCGGACTTCGACTCGCGCGCGTGCACGGTGCCGGTGAGCTGGTAGTCGAGCACGCCGTTGACGCGATCGGAACGCAGCGCGGCGTTGATGCCGGCCGACAGCTGGGTGATCGCGTCGGACCGCTTCTCGCTGTCGCGCAGCATCGCGTTGTCGGTCAGCGTCTCCGTGACCGATGCGCTCATGTCGACCGTCAGCGCACGACCGCGCTGGCCCGTCGCCCCCTGTTCGGCGGCCTGCCGCGTCGGTTGCACCTGCTGGGCCTGCTGCGCCCCGACGCCGGACGCGGCCAGCAGCAACGCCAGCGGCCACAGGCGCCGGCGCGGCAGACAGGCACGATCGCAGTCTCCAGTGGCTGGATGCATCATCAGGTCAGGGCACGCCGGCTTCAGCCGGGCATCTGTTCGGGGTCGCCGTAGCTGCCGTAGCCGTACGAATAACCGTAGGCCCCGTGGGCGTTGCTCTGCGCCTTGTTCAGCAGCATCAGCCGCACCGGGCAGGATTCGATCGTGGACAGCGCGTGCTGCACGTCCGCCTGCAGCGTCTTGCCGGCATGCACGACGACGACGATCTGGCCCATGTGCGAGGCCAGCACGCGCGATTCGGTGGTCAGCAGCAGCGGCGGAGAATCGAAGATCACGATCCGGTCGTGGTAGCGCGTCGCGATGTCGTCGAGCAGCTGGCGCATCGAGTCGCTGGCCAGCAGCTCGGTGGCGCGCGGGTGCGGTGAACCGCTCGGCAGCAGCGTCAGCTTGTCGATGTTGGTGCGCATCAGCACCTGCGACATCTCGGCGCGGCCCTCCAGCAGGTCGAGCAGGCCGGGGCCCGGCGGCAGGCCGAGCATGCGCAGCACCGACGGCCGCGCGACGTCGGCGTCGACCAGCATCACCGTGTGGTCGAGCTCGGCGGCGATGCTCATCGCGAGGTTGATCGACGTGAAGCTCTTGCCCTCGCCGGACAAGGCGCTGGTCACCATGATCAGGTTGCCGTGGTTCAGCGGCACCGCCCCCTTGCCGATCGCATTGAGGATCAGCGGGCGCTTGATGACGCGGTACTGGTCGGCGACGTTCGAGCGCGGCGCGTTGGGCGTGACGATGCCGATCGCCGCCAGCTGGTCGAGGTCGAGCTCGACGCGGCGCGACGTGACGGCCGGCTCCTCGGCCGGCCGGGCGACAAGGCCCGACGGCGCCGGCGGCGTGACCAGCGGCGGCGCGACCGGCGTCGCGGCGTAGCGCGGCGACATGAGGTCGCCGGGCGCGGTGGCCGTCGGCGTCACGGTGTCGGCCGCCGGCGCCTCGCCGGGGATCTCGATGCCGGATTCGCGGATCTGCGCGAGACGCCGCGCGGCCTGTTCGATCAAGCTGCTCATCGTTCAACCCACCTGCCTGCTGACGACGATCGTCAGCGCGATCAGCCCGATCACGTAGACACCGACCAGGCTGCCCGATCCGGCCAGGAAGCGCAGCAGGTCGACCCGCGACTTGCGGGTATCGTCGTCGCTGAGCACCAGCGACACCACCCCGAGCACCGGCAGGCCGGTCTTCGCGCGCAGCTCGTAGGCTGCGTCGTAGACCGGGCGCAGCTGGCTGGCGGCGAAAGCCACGAACAGGCCCACGCCGAGCGCCGCGGCGAGCGCGAGCGGGTAGAGCAGGAAGCGGTTCGGCGACACCGGACGCGAGGACACGCGCGGCGGGTCGATCAGGCGGAAGTCGGCCACGCCGGAAGCGACGTCGAGGTCGCCGGACATCACCGCGGCCTGGCGACGGGCGACGAGGTCCTCGTAGTTCTTCTTGATGATCGCGTAGTCGCGGTTCAATTGCGCGGCCTCGGCCTCGATCTGCGGCGAGGTCTTCAGCGCCGCCTTGGCCTGCGCGTAGCGGTTCGAGTACTCGGCAACGCGCGCGCGCAGCGCGGCGACCTGGACTTCCGAGGTGGCGAGCAGGCGGCCCAGCTCCTGCGCGGCCAGGCCGGCCTGCTGCGTGCCGCCGCTGGCGGGCTGCGACAGCGCGAGCTTGCGCTGCTCGGCGACTTCCTTCTTCTTCTGCTCCTCGAGGTCCTTCAGCAGGCGGCGCGTGCTGATGATGTCGGGATGCTGCTCGGTGTAGCGCTGCAGCAGCGCGTCGAGGATGCGCTTCTGTTCGGCGATGCGGGCGTCCAGCTCGGGCGTCGCGACACTGACCGCAGATTCCTGCAGCAGGCTCTGCGAGACGCTGGTATTGGCCTGCCGCTCGGCGGTGAGCTGCTGCTTCGCGGCCTCGCGCGCGTTCTCGGCTTCGCGCAGTTCGAGCCGCGCCTGCTCCAGCTGCTTGCTGATCTCGCCCAGGCGTGACGCGGAGTCGCGGCCGTCCGCCGTCTGCATGTCGATGTTGCGCAGCCGGAATTCCTTCAGCCGCGTCTCGGCCTCCTCGAGCTTGGCCTCGTAGGTCTTGATCTGCTCGTTCAGGAAGACCTTGGCCGAGTCGGTGTCCTTGCGGCTCGCGCCGAGGCTGGACTCGACGAAGATCGAGACCAGCGACTGGATCACGCGCTTGGCCTTCTCCTTGTCGGCGTCGCGGTAGCTCAGCGAATAGAGGTTGTCGCGATTGGTACCGCGGATCTCGAGCGACTTGGTCAGGTTCTCGATCAGCGCTTCCTGCTGGGCCTTCGACTCGTTCTTCAGGTCGAGGTCGGCCATGCGGATCAGCTTCTCGACGTTCGGCCGGCTGATCAGCGTGCGGCTGAGCATCACGACCTGCTGCTCGACGTTCGGCTGCACGGTCAGGCCCGACATCAGCGGCTTCAGGATCGACTGCGTGTCGACGAAGATGCGCGCGGTGGCCTCGTACTTGTCCGGCACGTAGAAGACGACGACGGCGCCGGCGATGCCGACGACCCACGCGGAGATCAGCGCCGGCCAGCGGAATTTCCACATCCGGCGGAGGATCGTCGTGAGTTGGTTGATCAGGTCTTCCATGGCACTTCTGGTTGAGCCGGCTTCAGGTTCGGGGACGCGTCGCGGGACCGCGCGGTCAGAACAGGCCCTGCGGGATGATCAGGATGTCGCCCGGCTTCATCTCGACATTGGCCGACACGTCGCCGCGCTTGATCAGGTCCTTCAGGCGCACCGAGTACTGCTTGTTGCCCTCGGCGCTGCGCAGGATCGTGGCGCCGTTGCCGTCGGCGAAATCAGTCAGGCCGCCGACGGCGATCATCACGTCGAGCAGCGTCATCTTCTGCTTGTAGGGCAGGAACTGCGGCTTGGCGGCTTCGCCGACGACGCGGATCTGCTCGCTGTAGGGGCCGACGAAGCCGGTGACGATCACGGTCACGACCGGATCACGCACGTACTTCGACAGGCTTTTCTCGATGTCGCGCGCCAGGTCCGTCGAGGTCTTGCCCTGCGCCATCAGCTCGTCGATCAGCGGCGTGGCGATCTTGCCGTCCGGGCGCACCGGCACCGTCATCGACAGGTCGGCGTTGCGCCAGACGGTGATCTGCAGGGTGTCGCCGGGGCCGATCAGGTAGTTGTAGTTCTGCGTGTCGGCCTGCGCGGGCGCCGGCGGATGCGATCCGGTGCCGGCGCATGCGGCCAGCAAACCCACGGCGACCCCGAGAAGCAGCCAACGACCAGCCCTACCGAACACACCTGCGATCGACTTCACGCGCGACTCCCCATTGTGAAAAGACCGAGGCCCGGAACCGGCCTGACCGCCTTTCGCGGCCCGCCTCGAAGACAGCTCGGCACAAGCAATACGACACGGCGCCCTCCCGAGGCGCGGGCCGCAATGATGGCATAGATGCCTGTGGGCGCTGCAGATGGCGCACGGCACAAAAGTCACGCTTGGGTCGATGCCATGCGGCAAACTTTGGATACCCCCCCAAAACCAATGGAAGCCCGACGATGCCCACGTCCTTTGCCTATGCCGACGCGTTTTCGCGCAACATCGGCTGGGTGACGAAGCCCGAGCAGGAGCGCCTGCGCCGGTCCTGCGTCGCGATCGCCGGCATGGGCGGGGTCGGCGGCGTGCACCTGCTGACGCTGGCGCGGCTGGGCATCGGGCGCTTCCGCATCGCCGACTTCGACACCTTCGACATCGCCAACTTCAACCGGCAGGCCGGCGCCACCATCTCGGCACTCGGGCGGCCGAAGGTCGACGTGCTCGCCGAGATGGCGCTGGACATCAATCCCGAACTGGAGATCGAGCGCTTTCCGGCCGGCGTGTCCGCCGACAACGTCGAGCGCTTCATCGGCGGCGCCGATGCCTACGTCGACGGCCTCGACTTCTTCGCCTTCTCGGCGCGCCAGCTCACCTTCGCGGCCTGCGACCGGCTGAAGGTGCCGGCCGTCACGGTCGCACCGCTGGGCATGGGGGCCGGGCTGCTCAACTTCCTGCCCGGGCAGATGTCCTTCGAGGACTATTTCCAGTGGGGCGACCAGCCAGACGACGAGAAGGCGCTGCGCTTCCTGGTCGGGCTTGCGCCCGCGCGGCTGCACCAGGGCTACCTCGTCGACCCGTCGGTCGTCAGCCTCGCCGAGCGGCGCACCCCGTCGACGATCATGGGCTGCCAGCTGTGCGCCGGCGTCGCCGGCACCGAGACGCTGAAGATCCTGCTCGGCGCCGGCCGCAGCGGCGGCGCCCGCGCGCGGGTGATCGCCGCGCCGCACGGCGTGCAGTTCGACGCCTACCGCAACCGCGTCTCCCACACTTGGCGCCCGGGCGGCAACCGGCACCCGCTGCAACGGCTGGCGATGATGATCGGCCGCCGCCAGTTGGCGCGCATGCGCGCCGAGGAGGCCGCGCGGGTGCGCTGAAGACCGGATCAGAGCCGCGTCGACGGCACCTCGGTCTCCGGGCTGGCCAGGGCCTGCGGCGCCTTGCGCCCGTCCTTCAGCAGCAGCAACGCCGGCAGCAGCAGCAGTTCGAAGACCTGACCCGCGAGCAGGCCGACAGCCGTCATCAGGCCGAAGTTCGAGGTCGGGATGAACTTGGAGCAGGCGAGCAGCGCGAACTGGCTCACCAGCAGCACGGCGATCGCCAGCACCGCACGCCCGGTCGACGCGAAGCTGCGGGCGATCGCCCAGACCGGTGCCGCCCCTTCGCGCAGCCGGTTGCGGTAGTGGTGGTAGATGTGGATCGTGTCGTCGACGGTGATGCCGAGCACGAGGCTGGCGATCATCACCGTCGCGGTGTCGATGTAGACATGCAGCGCCCCCATCACGACGAAGACGAAGTACAGCGGCGCGAGATTGGGCACCATGCAGATGCCGGCCGCGCTGACCGAGCGCCACAGCACCAGCATCATGATGAAGATCTGCAGGAACGCACTGGCGAAGCTGTTGATCTGCCCCGAGATCAGCAGGTCGGACTGGTCGGCGAAGAGCCGGCCATAACCGCCGATCTCCACCCGCAGGCCGGGCAGCGGGTTCTGCTTCACGTAGTCCCGGATCTGCTGGATGCTCGCCGAGATGCCGCGCGCGCCGTGCACGTTCAGGCTCAGCAGGATGCGCGCGCGCTGGAAGTCGCGGTCGACCAGCTCCGACAGGTCACGGCCGTCATAGACCAGCAGGTACTGCCGCAGCAGGCGGTCGGTCGGCGGCAGCATGCCTTTCGCGCCGGGCTTCTCGCCGCTCATGGCCCAGTGCATCTCCTCGACCAGGTCGACCATCGACCGCGCGCGGTCGACCGTGGGCAGTTGCTCCAGCCACTGCTGGAAACGGCGGATCGAGCGCAGCGTCGCCAGGTTCTGCAGGCTGTCGGACCGGTCGCCGACGAGCAGGACCTCGACGCTGGTGACGCCGGTGAATTTCGACTCGATCAGCTGGGTGTGGCGGCTGACCGGGTGCTCGGGCCGGAAGAAGGCCAGCAGGTCCGACTCGACCTCCAGCCGCAGCAGCATCGGCGCGCACACCAGCAGCACCACGATCGAGCCGCCGATCACCCCTTTCGGATGCCGCATGCTGAACAGCGCCAGCCGCCGCGCGAGCGTGCCGAAGCGGCCGAGTCCCGAGGCGCGGTCCGGCCAGCGCCGGTTGTCCCAGTGCCGAAGGAACGGCGGCACCAGGAAGAAGACGGTGATGAAGACGAAGATCGTGCCGAGCGCACCGGCGATGCCGAAGACCTGGATCGGCGGGATCGGCACGAAGATCAGGCTCAGCTGGCCGGCGCTGGTCGTCAGCACGTTGAACAGGCCGGGCTTGAGCGTGTCGTCCAGCGCCTGGTCGACGCTGCGTCCGCGCGACAGGCCGGCTGCATGGCCCTGCTGCACGGCCGCGTAGAAGTGCAGCAGCGTCGCCGACGTGTAGGCCGCGAGCAGCGAGGGCAGGATGGCGGTGGCCATCGTATAGGGCTGCCCGGCGATGACGATCGCCGCGATCGTCGGCACGATCACCGTGGACATCGCCACCGCGCCGATCACCACCGGCCGCCAGCGACCGACGAGCCACCACATCAGCCCCAGCGCCAGCGCGAAGGTCAGCGGCACGAAGATCGCCGAGTCGTCGAAGATCGACTGCAGCTGCACGACATCCATCGTGATCGGACCGGCGTCGCCCGCGTAGTAGCTGCGCAGGTCGTGGCTGATGATCTTTGCGGTCACCGCCAGCTTCAGCGCCAGGCGTTCGCTGCTTTCGGTCAGCACTTTCGGCCGCACGACGACGGCCAGGTACTGCGGATCGCGGGAGGCCACGGTGCCGAGCGCGAAGCGGTCGCGCGCGACGCGGCGCTGCAACTCGGCGGGCGTCTCGCGCTTGAGCGTCTTGACGTCGATCAGCTTGCCGACCGCGAAGCCGTCCGAGGTGCCGGAAATCTTCTCCACCGAGGTGACGGCCGCGACGCGATCGATCAGCGCATGCCCCTCCAGGTCGGTCACGAAGCGATCGAGCCGCTTCAGGAAGTCGATGGTGTAGAGATCGGGGCCCTGGAAGACGACCGTGAGCAGCTCGTCGTTCGGGAACGAGCGGCGCAGCTCGTCGTGCACCTGCACCGCCGGCGAGCCGGCCGCGTAGTAGACCTCGGGCGAATTGTTGAACCGCAGGTCGATGACGAACCAGCCGCCGACGACGTGGATCAACACGACGATCAGCAGCGCCAGCGGCCACGACAGCACCCGGTGCTGCATCGGCCGGGCATGCCGGCGATGCGGGGTGAACAGCAGGCCGAACACGCCGTCAGAACTTGGTCTTGACGCCGATCACCAGGGCGTCGTGCTGACGGTGGAAGCCGGCCAATGCGCGGTCCTCGCCGCTGAACAGGTGGGCGGCGACGTAGAACTCGTGCGGCTCCCAGCCGATGAAGGCCAGCCGCGGCGCGACATAGGTGTCGCGCACGTTGAAGCCGACCGCAAAGCGCATCGACGCCTTCCAGCGGTCCTGCCCGAACCGCGTTTCCACCTCGCCGTTGGCACCGACGAAGCGCTTGACCTCGAGCACCGGCTCGTCGACACGCGCCTCGTGCGCCACCAGCTGCAGGTTCACCCGCGTGTCCTTGCCGCCGGGAAAGAATTCCACCGCACCGATCCAGTCGAGCGCGTGCGCTCGCAGCATGCGGCCGTCACGCGCGGTGAGCGGCTGATCGAGCGTGTAGCCCAGTTCCATGCGAAAGGTGGCGCCGCCGACGGCCATCTCCCCGTCGATGGCCGCGAAACGCGTGTAGGGATGCAGCGACACCAGCCGCCCCTGCGCCGGCTCGAGGCGGAAATACGGCAGGGGCTGCCGGGTGTGGGCGACCGTGAGGCCCAGGTCCAGCGAGTCACCGGCGCGGGTGGCACGCAGCGCGACACCACCACTGCCGTCCTCCTGCTGCTCGATGCGCGCGCCGCGGAAGAACGGCGCCAGTGCCGGCGCCGGCTCGACGCCGATCACCTGCGCGCGGGCCCGGTTCACCGGATGCCAGACGCTGCCGTCGACGGGAAAGGCGGCCGCCTGGAAACGGGGCAGCCAGACGGCGTCGAGCTTGACCTCGCCGAGCGTCTGCTCCCATCGCACGGCCCACTGGGGCAGCCGGCGCTCGGACAGTTCATCGAGCGCGAAGCGCCGCAGGTCGACGCGGCTGACACGATCGATCACCGGCACCGCGTCGACGCGGCCCCACACGATCGTCTGCGCGCCGACGGTGACGCGCGTGTCCTCGTGCCGCAGGCGCAGGTAGCTGTCGCCCCAGTCGGCCGTCGCACGATCGAAGGTCCGGGGGCCGCCATCCTGCCAGTCGGCATCGAGGCGCGCGCCCAGGCGCAGCTCCCAGCGGCGGTCGGGTTGCCATTGCAGGAAGGGTTGCGCGCGCAGCGTCGCGCCCCGCTCCGCTTCGGGCGCCGACGGCCAGTGCCCGGCCTCCAGCCGCACCGCGTCGACGCCGAAGCGCAGCTTCGCGGTGCCGCGCGCCTCCCGCGGCTTGCGCGGGGCTGCCGGCGGATCGTCCTCGTCTTCGGCGGGGGTGGCGGTTTGCGCGAATGCCGCGCCATCGGCGGTGGCCAGGGCGATCAGCAGGGTCGCGAGCAACGCTCGGGTTCTTGTCGTCACGGGCGGTACCTCGATTCCAGGCTGTCGTCGGCCAGCATCTGCGATGAGAACAGCCGCGCGGGCAGCCGGCGATCGTACTTGACCGACTCGACCAGCAGGCGCGTTTCGTGGCCGGTGGCAAGGTCCACCGTCTTGCTGTCGGTCACCGTCAGGATGCCCTGAATTTCCTTGCGCGCCAGCAGGAGCCAGCGCTTGCTCGGCTCGCTGTCGCTCTTCTCGAAGTAGTCCACCCGCATGGCCATCGCATTGGCCACGTCGACCCAGACCAGCCGCTTCCGATAGGTCGAATTGCCGGGCTCTGTCGGCACGCTCTCCAGCACCTGGCAGGCGACGCCGCCTTGGGATTCCTGGCGCAGCACGCGGTGCTGGTCCGCCGAGGGCTTGCGCGTCTGCAGATCCTCGAAATAGATGTCCGAGCCGACGAAGCGGCCCCCCTTGCGCTCGCCGGCCACGCGGCGCACGCGGTCGAGCTCCGGCAGGTACAGCCACTGCTCGTTGCTGCCGTCGGGCTTGTCGAGGCTGAGCAGCCCGACGCCGGCGATGTCCGGCGGATTCAGGAAACGGATCATGTTCGCGAAGTCGCCCTTGCCGCGCTCGAGCCGGTAGGACACGAGTTCGCGCACGCGCCGCGAACCGCTCTTGTCGACGAGTTCCATGCGCGTCGCGGCGGTCGCGTCGCGGCCGCTCGGGCGGTCGTGCAGCAGGGTCGCGAGCCGCAGGCCTTCATCGGCGTGCGCGGGCGTCGCGAGCGCGCCCCCGACGGCCGCGGCCAGCAGACCCAGCACGTCACGGCGGCCGCAGCGTGGCGGCTGGTTCATGAACCCTCCTTCAGGCGGCCGGCTTTCGCGCCAGCACGTTGTAGCAGTTGCCAGACACCTCTTCGCGGGCGATCTCGAATCCCGCGGCGACGATGCGGCGCCGGATGTCCTCGCGTTCGTACGGCGTATAGAGAATACCTTTGCGCATGCCCCAGTCATTGATGCGCTGCGCGATCGCGCGCAGCGGCTGGATGCCGCGCGGATAGAGCAACACGTTGGCGGCGAGCGTGCCGCCGGGCTTCAGTACGCGCTGAATGTCGCGCAAGGCGGCGTCCACGGCCGGAAAGCAGTGGATGGAGTTCGCGATGTTGGCCGTGTCGAAATGGCCGGTGTCAAACGGCAGCGCCGCCGCATCGGCGTGCTGGAAGTGCAGGTTCGGCTTGCCGCGAAAGCGGTGCATCGCGCCGCGCAGCATCGACTCGGCGTAGTCGATGCCGGTGATGTCGACGTCGGGCAGCTTCTTCCAGCGCCGCCACCGCAGCACGAGCTCCAGCAGCGTGCCGGTACCGCAGGCGACTTCCAGATGCCGGGGACCGAAGTTCGGACCGAACAGCCGAAGCTGCTTGCCCAGGGTGCTGTTGTAGGCGAAGGTGAGGATGAAGAAGCCGCGAACGTCGTACCACCAGGGCTCGGACTTGTAGGCTTCGGCGATCTCGTCCCGCGTCTTGCCACTGCCCGTCGGCGTTCGGTCCATGCTGCGTGTCCTCTTGTCGTTCGAGGTGGAGTCTCGAGGTCGCGGAACGATCTTCTCGGAGGGTTGCATTCTGCCCACAATCAGCCCGTTCCCGCGGCGGACTGCCTGTCGAATGCTTTTACAGTCCGTCGCCACCGACACCGGTCGCCGCAGCCATCCGCTTGATTTCACGGGGTTTTTTTGTTTGGCACAGGCTTTGCTAACTTGAGTGCGACCGTCCTCTAGGTCACTATCCAGACTAAGGAGCACCCATGAAATTGAACAAGATCGTCTCAGCAGTCCTCGGGGCGGCCTCGATCTTCGCCGTTGGCGCGGCGAATGCGGCTACCTTCCCGGACTTCGGCGTCACCCCCGGCGCCTACGGCAGCGGCTTCTACAGCCCGTTCACTGCCGACAAGATCACCGGCAACTACGTCGAAGTGGTCACCTTCACCGGTCCCGGCACGTTCGACGTCTCGCTGCGCTGGAACGCCGGCCAGTTCGTCGCCGATGACGGCGTCACCGCGCTGAGCGGCGCCACCACCGGCCTCGGCAGCCTGTTCGGCTACGGCCTGTACGCCTTCTTCCAGGGCACGGGCACGTTCGCTTCGGCGGGCGGTGTCACCACCTTCACGCTGACCGGCGGTTCGCTGTCGGTGTACCTGGACGACGACCAGAACACCACTTTCGTGCAACCGGGCAGCGGCAGCGGCGCCTGGACGACCGGCCTCAGCGGTGATGACGTCCTGCTGGCCACCGGCACGGCGATCAGCGGCGAAGGCAACCTGGATCCGAGCCTGCCGACCTGCGACCCCGGCATCAACTGCGGCAGCTTCGGCCAGAGCACCTCGTTCAACCTGACGGCCGCCGGCGCGGGCTTCTTCACCAGCCCGGTGCCGTTCTACAACGTGTCGTTCGAGTCGGGCCAGCTGAACAACTTCGACGTGTCCGGCACGCAAGTGATCAACGGCTCGATGGACACGGTGTTCACCACCGTTCCGGAACCCGGCACGCTGGCCCTGGCCGGTATCGCCCTGCTGGGCATCGGCGCCGTTCGCCGCCGCAAGGCCTGAGGCCTCGCCCGCACTGCCCGTTGACTCAGTCGACGGGCGGGGAATGAAGAAGCCGCAGCTTGCTGCGGCTTTTTTCTTGCCTGTTCGCTGCCGATCAACGCGTCAGACCGGAAGCGATTGCTGCATGGCGGTGGCGGCAGAACCTGGTGCCTTGCCACGGCTTCACGGCCTGCCGCCGCCGGCCAGGGCTGCAGGCTTGGCCGGCGGGCATGGTCCGCGGGCCTGGTCTACTGTCCAGTCAGCGCGACGCAGCCGACTGCAGGAGCTTGGAGACTTCAGCCTGCTGAGGGAACTTGTCGCCCAGCGCCGCGAGCTTCTTCAGCTCGGCCGTAGCCTCGTCGTTCCGACCCGCCTTGACGTACAGCCGGGCCAGACCGAGCGTGAAAGCCGCCCCGGCCGTACCAGCCTTCGCGACCGCATCCTTCTGAACGCTGATGGCCCGGTCAAGCTTTCCTTCAGCGGCCAGCGCCATCGCCAGGGTGTCCAGCATGTGCGGAACGGCAGGCATCAGCCCGACGGCGCGTTCGGCCAGCGGGACCGCGCCCGGCCGGCCCTGCTGAACCATGATCCACGCGATGTTGTTGAGCGCGGGCGCGTAATCGGGCCGATGCTTCAGGACCTCGTTGAAACGCGCTTCGGCCTTCGCGAGCTCGTTGCGCGTCAGGGCCATGCGGCCGAGGTTGAACAGGAAACGCACGTCGCCTGCGTGGGCCTTCAGCCAGTCCGCGGCGGCCGCCTCGGCTGCGTCGGGCTTGCCGGCGGCGATCAGCGTCACGTAGAGCTTGTCCGCGACGTCGGTCGTTGCATCGCTCTTCGACACCGCCGTGCGATAAGCCGACGCCGCCGGCTCCCAGCGCTTGCGCGTCGCCTCGACATCGCCCTCGAGCGAATAGCCGAGCGCCGCGCCAGGGCGCTTCGCCTGCAGCGTGCGCGCGATCGTGCGCGCCTCGTCGAAGCGGCGATTGGCGACTTCGAGCCGCACGAGACCCACCGGCACCGCGAGTGACTCCGGGTTGATCTGGGCGGCGCGCTTGTAGCTGGCCTGCGCGGCAGCCCAGTCGCGGCGACCGGCATGCAGCTCCGCCAGCCGCAGGTGCGGCTGCGCCGAGCGCGGCTCGATCGTGGCCCACTTGTTGAAGCTGGCGACCGCCTGAGCCGGCTCACCCGCGAGCGCCTGCGCGCGCCCGAGCAGATCGAGGATCTCGGGGTTGTTCGGTGCCAGCGCGTCCGCCTCGCGCGCCGCAGCGAGCGCCTGCTTCGGTTCGCCGCTCACCAGGTGGAAGTCGATCAGCGCGGCGCGGGCCTTCATGTCCGCCGGACTGGCCTGCTGTGCCTGCTGCAGCAACTTGACGATCTCGTCCTTGTTGCCGCCGGCGGTGGCGCTCAGCTTGGCCAGCGCCAGCAGCGCCGGCACATGCTTGGCATTCGTCGCCAGCACGGCTTCGAAGCGCTTGCGCGCGGCGTCGGTCTTGCCCTCGAGCTGGTCGAGCGCCGCCAGACCCGCGACTGACGGAAAGTAGACCGCGTCGATCTTCAAGGCCCGCTCGAAACCGGCGCGCGCGCCGGCGTTGTCGCCCTGGCGCATGAGGATGTCGCCCCGGATGTTGGCGACGAACGCACTGTCGGGCTGCTTGCGCTCGAGCTCGCCGACCGCCTTCAGCGCCGCGGGCAGCTCGTTGCGTCGGACCATTGCGCTGATCAGCGCCAGATCGGCCTCCATGCCCCGATCGACCGCGGCGATGCGCGTCAGCTCGGCGAACGCCGCCTCGGTCTGGCCCTTGGCCAGCATCGCGCGCGCACGCCCGGTCTGCAGCTTGGCGTCGTCCGGCCGCGCTTTCGCCGCACGGCCGAAAAGCACTTCCGCCCGCTGTGCATCGCCCGACTCGAGGTAGGCCTCGGCGGCCAGCGAGAGCGCCTCGGCCGGCGGCGACGGCTGCTCGAGCAGCGTCGACAGCGTGCCGATCGCCTTGGCGGGCTGGCCGCTGCGCATGTGAACGCGCGCGAGCAGCACGCGCGCGTTCATCACCTCGGGATGTAATTGCACGGCCTTGCTGAGGTGGGCTTCGGCCTGCACCAGGGCGTTCAGCGCCATCTCGTTGGCGCCGGCCAGCTGCAGTACGCGCAGGCTGTTGGGCATCGCCTTGACCAGCTGCAGCAGCACCTCGCGGGCGCGCAGGTGTTCACCCTGCGCGAAGGCCAGCTGGGCATCGTAGAAGCGCGTCTGCACGTTGCCGGGGAACAGCTTCTGCATGCGCTTGAACTGTTCCTGCGCGGCCTTCAGGTCACGCGCCTGGAAGTGCAGCGAAATCACCGCGTTGTGCGCCAGCAGGTCGTCCGGCTTGGCCGCGAGCGCCTGTTCGTAGCTCGTCATCGCGGCCTTGGCATCACCCTTGGCCGCGTAGAGGATGTCGCCGCGCACGCGCCAGGCCTCCGCATGCTTCGGATCCTGGGTCGTCACCGCATCGAGCAGCTGCAGCGCACCGGCGAAGTCGCCGCCATCGGCCTTCATGCGCGCCTGGAAGACCTGGGCCTCGGCGTACTTCGGCGCAATCTGCAGCGCCTCGGCGAGCATGGCCTCGGCCTCGGCCTTGCGGCGCAGCCCGTTCAGCGCCATCGCCACCGCGATCTTCAGGTCGGCCGTGGCTTCGGGCCGATCGAGCTGCTTGCCGGCATAACTGTCGACGACACGCTTGAGCTGCCCCACCTGAACCAGCGAGCGGGCCAGCAGCGGCAGCACCAGCGATTCCGAGTACTGGAGCTCGAGCGCCTTGCCGAGCTCGACACTGGCCATCGCCGGCTCGCCCAACTCGTAAAGTGCGCGGCCAAGCAGGTAGCGCGCTTCGCCCGATTGCGGGTTGCTCTGCAGCGCGTTCTTCAGCTCGATGCCGGCGGCCTTGAAGTCGTGCTTCTCGATGAAGGCTTTGGCCGAGGCGATGGACTCGCTCGCCGACCGCTCGCGGCTGCAGCCGCCAAGTTGCGCCGCGATGGCCAGGCTGGCGCCGGCCAGCAGCAATTGAACTGGTTTCAACTCACCCTCGCAATTCCGGGGACGGATGCTTTCTTGATCGACGGCCGGTTCATGAACCCGCAGCGCATCGGACGATGTTCACCGGGCATCCCGGCCGCCTTGACGATTGTGTTCCCACGGTCACCTCCCGAGCCATCCGCTCAGCTGCTGATCTGCTGCTTCAGGCCGAGCCGGTTCATCAGGTCGTACAGCGTCGGCCGGCTCACGCCGAGCAACTCCGATGCGCGCACGATGTTGCCGTTCGAGCGCCCGAGTGCCGCGATCACTGCCTTGCGCTCCGCGGCTTCGCGGACGCGGCGCAGGTCGAGGGTGTCGTCGCCGTCGTCGTCCTTGGGCGCGCCGAGCCCGAGGTCGGTGGCCGTGATGCGGCCGCCGTCGGCCATGATCACTGCGCGCTTGACCGCGTTCTGCAGCTGCCGCACGTTGCCGGACCAGGCGTGCTGCTCGATGGCCCGCAGCGCGTCGTCGGTGAAGGCCAGCTGGCCGCGCCGCTGTTCCTGCGAGAAGCGCCGCAGGAAGGCGTGCGCCAGCAGCACCGCGTCGCCCTGGCGCTGGCGCAGCGGCGGGATGTCGACGGTGATCTCGGCCAGCCGGTAGTACAGGTCCTCGCGGAAGCGGCCTTCGGCGATCAGGGCCTTCAGGTCCTGGTGCGTCGCGCAGACCACGCGCACGTCGACCGCGATCTCCTGCCGGCCGCCCAGGCGCTCGATCTTGCGTTCCTGCAGGAAGCGCAGCAGCTTGGCCTGCAGCGACTGCGGCAGGTCGCCGATCTCGTCGAGCATCAGCGTGCCGCCGTGGGCCGTCTCGATCTTGCCGGGCGTGGTCTTGTTCGCGCCGGTGAAAGCGCCGCGCTCGTAGCCGAAGAGCTCGCTCTCGAGCAGCGTCTCGGGAATCGCCGCGCAGTTGATCGCCACGAAGCGGCCCTGGCGCTTCGAGGCCTGGTGCAGTCCCTGCGCCAGCACTTCCTTGCCGGTGCCGCTCTCGCCCAGCAGCAGGACCGTCACGTCGCTGCTGGCGACGCGGTCGATCAGGCGGCAGACCTTGAGCATCTCCGGATCGCGGGTCACGAGGCCGGACAAGGCGTCGGGCTGCTGCAGCGCCTGCAGGCGCCGGTTCTCGCCCTGCAGCTCGGCCAGGCGGTAGGCGCGATCGATCGTCAGCCCCAGCAACTCGGGCTCGAAGGGCTTGGCGAAGAAGTCGTAGGCGCCGAGCGCGACCGCGCGCAATGCGTTGGCCTGGTCGTTCTGGCCGGTCAGCACGATGACCTTGACGTTCGGATCGATCTCCAGCAACTGCTGCAGCAGCGCGAACCCCTCGGAGGTCGAGTCGGGGTCGGGCGGCAGGCCCAGGTCCATCGTCACGACGGCGGGCTGGTGGCGCCGAACCTGCACCAGCGCGCTCTCGCGGTCCGACGCGGTGACCGAATCGAAGCGGTCGAGCGACCACTTGATCTGCTTCTGCAGCGCGAGATCGTCTTCGACGATCAGCAGCGGCGAGGAATTGGAGGCACTCATCGATCGGTGATCATCTGCAGGTCGGCCGCCTTGCGTGCATCGAACAGCGGCAGCAGCACCGTGACGACCGAGCCGCTGCCGACCTCGCTCTGCACGTCGACCGAGCCGCCGAGCTCCTTGATGTATTGAAAGCTTTCGTAGGCACCGATGCCCATGCCACTGTCCTTGGTCGTGCTGAAGGGCCGGAACAGTCGCGTCTGCACGAATTCGCGCGACATGCCGGCACCGGTATCGCCGACGACGACCATGGCACGCCCCGACGACTGCTGCAGCCGCAGCCACACCTTACCCGAGGCGGGTGTGGCATCAAGGGCATTCTGCACGAGGTGCCCGATCACGCGTTCGAGCCGCTCCTCGTGTCCGCGCGTCGACACCTCGTCCACCAGTTGCAGCTCCAGCTGGCGGCCGCGGCCCTGCACCGTGGCTTCGATGCGACGCGCCATCGGCGCGAGCTCGACGCCGGAGCTGCCGCCGACGGGCTTCGCGCCTTCGCGCAGTTGCATCATCATCTGGCGCATCTTCTCCAGCGAGCTCTCGACGGTCAGCAGCATGTCCTGCTGGAACTCCGGGTTGTGCTGCAGGCGCTGCGCGTTCTTGAGCATCAGCGACAGCTGGGTGATGATGTTCTTCAGGTCGTGCACGACGAAGGCGGACATGCGGTTGAAGGCATCGAACTTGCGCGCCTCCAGCAAGGCCTCGGTGGCCTGCATCTGCGCGAGGAAGCCGGCCGCCTGGCGCGCCGCGATCTTCAGCAGGTCGCGCACCTCCCAGTTCGGCTCGATCGCCGTGCGCGGCCGCGACAGCACGACGAACCCGATCAGCTGGTCGGCCACCAGCAGCGGCACCACCAGCCACGCGGTCGCGCTGGTCGACAGCCACAGCGGCACGGTCAGGTCGCCGTAGCGGCGCGGCTGGGCGCGGAACTCGTCGATGTCGACGATCCACTCCTTCTCGCGCATGAAGCCGCAGAACGGCGAGTCGACGGGCTCGCTGTCGCTGCTGGCCGGCGTGTTCCAGCGCGCGGTCTGCACGAAGCGGTCGCCGTCGAGGCCGCGCGACCACAGGCTGCCGGCGGGGCACTCCACCATGTCGGCCAGGCCGTGCACGACCAGCATGCCGACTTCCTGCGGCGAGCTCTTCGTCGACAGCATCGCGGTGAAGCGCAGCCATTCCTGCCGGTAGTCGTAGCGGTAGCTGAAGAAGTTCTTGCTGAGGAAGACGCGCAGGCGCGCGCGCTGCGCGCCCGACAGCACCAGCACGGCGAGCATCAGCAGCGCCGCGAACAGCAGCGCGATCTGCAGCGCGCGGCCCCACTGGCCGCCGAAATAGCGCACGTAGTAGCCGACCGCAGCGATCAGCAGCAGGTAGGCGCCGATCAGCAGCAGCGTGGCCGAATAGAAGGCCGCCGTGCGCGAGACCTTCAGGTTGCTGATCCAGGAGGCCTGGCGCCGCGACGCGACGAACAGCAGCGGCGTCGCCAGCGCATAGACGGCGCCGCGCACGCTCAGCGCATCGGGGTCGAAGCGGCCGAACATGACCGCCTCGGAGTGGATGTAGACGTCGTACGCGAAGCTGAACCCCAGGGCCAGGCAGACGGGTTTTGCATTCCAGCGCGTCTCTTCGGTCTGGTTGCGGAACAGCTGCTCGAGCAGCACCAGCCCGAGCACGCCGATCGCCAGCGACAGCGCGAGCGCTGCGCGCTCGAACTCGGAGTGCCCGAGCACGATGGCCAGCCGGCAGGCTGCGGTCACGCCGACGAGCCCCGCAGTGATCGGCAGCAGCGCACCTCGGCCCAGGCGCTCCACCGGCACAGCGACTGCCGCCGGCCGAACCAGCGCCAGCAGGAAGACCAGCCACGTAGCGGAGCGCAGCAGGTCGAAGCCCGACAGCACGTCGGCGGTGATGCGCCAGTCGGAATAGTGGTCCACCGTCGCGGCCACGCCCCAGGCGGACGTCGCGGCGACGGCGCCGAGGAAGGCGGCAGCGGGACGATCGCGCAGGCTGCCCAGGTGGCCCGAGCGCAGCAGGTAGACCGCAAAGGCCGCGTTCAGCGCCGCGGCGACGCCGTAGCCGAACGGCGCGAAGTCCATGCCCGGGTCAGCGCGACGCGGCCGGCGCCGGAACGCTCGCGACCGGACGCCGCGAGCGCGGCGGCCGGTGCGGCATGGCGGCGCTCAGCGCGCGCCCTTGCCCGTCAGCACGACGCCGACGGTCTCGAACAGGATCACGAAGTCGAGGAACAGCGAATGGTTCTTGACGTAGTACAGGTCGTACTGCAGCTTTTCCGCCGAGTCCTCGACGGTCGATCCGTATTGATATTTGACCTGCGCCCAACCGGTGACACCTGGCTTGATGCTGTGGCGGACAGCATAGTACGGAATCTCCTGCGTCAGCTGCTCGACGAAGTACGGCCGCTCGGGGCGCGGGCCGACCAGGCTCATCTCGCCCTTGAGCACGTTGAACAGCTGCGGCAGCTCGTCGATGCGGGTCTTGCGGATGATGTTGCCGATACGCGTGACGCGGCTGTCCTGCTTGGTCGCCCACACCGGCTTGCCGTCCTTCTCCGCGTCGGTGCACATGCTGCGGAACTTGGTGACCTTGAAGACGCGGCTGTTGGCGCCGACACGCTCCTGGCGGTAGAAGACCGGGCCGCGGCTCTCGAGCTTGATGGCGATCGCGGTCAGCAGCATCACCGGCGCCGACACGATGATCAGCACCAGCGAGCAGAGGATGTCGAAGATGCGCTTGACCGCGGTGCGGTAGAAGCCCTGGTTGAAGCCGTCGCCGAAGATCAGCCAGCCGGCGTTGACGTAGTCGATGCGGATCTGGCCGAGCATGCGCTCGAAGTAGGTCGTGATGTCGAAGACGCGCACGCCGGCGAGCTTGCAGTCGAGCAGCTCACGCATCGGCATGCTGCCGGAGCGGCGTTCGGTCAGCGCGACGACGATCTCGTCGACGCCGTGCGCGCGCGCGGTTTCGGTCAGCGAGCGCTCGGCGGACAGGCGCTCGGCTTCGGAGACGGTCGACTGCTTCTCGTTCGGGCCGGGGAAATAGCCGACGATCTTCGCCAGCGGATCGGCATTCTTCAGCGTCGCCCCGACCATCTGCGCGGCCGGGCCGGCGCCGAAGATCAGCACCCGGTTGCCGGTGCGCGCCTGGCCGGTCCAGTGGCCGACGAAGACCCGGCGCACGATGACCATCGAGATCACCAGCATCGCCGAGACGCGCACCGCGGCGCTGTTGGCGAGGTCGGTCGGCAGCAGCGCGAACACCTGATAGGTCAGCGTCAGCGCGAGCACCAGCGCCACGCCGGCGCGCAGGCACGACTCGCCGATGGAGCGCTGACCGGAACGCTGGTAAAGCCCGGCGATGATGTTGATGACGAACATGCCGGCGGCCAGCGACAGCACCTGGGTGCCGGCCAGCGTCGCCCCGCCGATCTGGCCGCCCTGCACGATCATGACCGCGGCCAGCGCGAACAGCGCGAGGCCGACGTCGAACAGGATGCGGCGCAGCGTCCAGACGTGAAAGTAATGGTTGAAGACCCGGATCATTCTTTCTCCCGCCAGTTCGCCGCATCCCTGACCGCTGATCTGGCGGCATGCACTTCGATCGGTGCGCCGCTGCGGCCCTCGAGCCTGCCGCTGGCCTGACTCTGGTTCGTTGTTGTGCCCCGGTTCGAAGCCGACGGCGTGACAAGCCACCGGACCCCACGAGTCCGGAAGGACTGTAAGCAGCGCAAATCGGCCCTCGCAACCCCGGTCTTGAGGGGGACACGCGACCGATGTCACGGACTTTCGGGATGAATGGTCCGCGAACGCGCCGGATTACCGCACGAATCACAGACCGCCCGCCGCCCGACAACTGTCAAGCCGGACTTGCCCGAGGCGGGCGCGATGGTACCCGAAGCACGTCGCCCGCCTCAGCGCCGCTGCTGCAGCAGCGCCGACGCGTGGCGGGCCGGGATGGCATAACTGATGCCGGTGGGATGGCTCAGCGCCGATTCGCGCGTGGCCTTGACGTGCACGCTGTTGATGACGCCCAGCACCAGGCCGCTGTCGGCATCGAGCAGCGGGCTGCCGCTGTTGCCGGGATAGGCGGTCGCGTCGAGCTGCAGGATGTCGAAGCTACCCTGCCGCATGCGGTAGACGGTGCGCTGGTCAAGCAGGCGCGCGTTCGGCAGCGGCTGCGCCACCGGCACCGTCGCGGCGACGATGCCGCGATGGCTGACCGGCACGAAGCCGAAGACGACGCCGATCGGATAGCCGACCAGCACGACGGCGCGTCCGTCGGGCACCGCCGCGTCCGGCGCGAACTTCAGCGCCGGCAAGGGCGCGCCCTCGAACTTCAGCAGCGCCAGGTCGTAGACCGGGTCGCTCGCGATCACCTTGGCACCGCGGCCCTGCCGGCCATCGCTGCCCGACAGCACGACGATCAGCCGGTCGCCGGCATCGGCGTCGCCGGTCATCGGCAGCACATGCGCATTAGTGACCGCGTGCGTGCCGTCGTCGACGACGAAGCCGGTGCCGCGGAAACGGAAGCCGGGGTTGTTCAGCGCGTTGAAGGTGCCGACGGCCAGGACCGAGGGCTTGCTGGCGGCGATGACGGCTTCGATCTCGGCCTGCGCCGGCGCGATGCCGGCCAGGAACGGCAGCAGGAGCAGCAGGGGCGGGAGGACGCGACGGCGGGTCAGCAAGCGCACACGAACGATTCTGCCAAACCGCGCTGCGCAGCTTCGGCCGGCGCCGGCTGCAGATCGGCATGCGTGCTGCCGGTTTGCAGCGCGTGCACGCAGGCGGCCCAGGCGGCATCCGGCGTGTCGATGCGGAAGCCGAGGGCCGTGCCATGCGGCCCGGCCACGCGCCGCACGGCCGTGGCCTGCACGACCGAGCGCAGCCCGGTGCCGAGCTCGATCGTCAGCCGGCCGGTGGCGCCGGGCGCCATCGGCGCCGGGCACTCGGCCTGGAAGCCCGACAGCGACAACTCGATCACCTTCAGCCGGAACGTGCCGCCGCCCTCGGACGCCGTGCGCTCGAGCCGGGCCGGGCAGTTGATCGAGTAGCGGGGATGGCGCCGCAGCGCGGCACTGCCTTCGGTCGACGCCGGCACCGCGGCGCCGGTCAGCGCATCGAGCTCGTAGAGGCTGCGCAGCAGCAGCTGCTTGCGGGCATCCAGCGCCGCGAAGGCGCTCGTGCGGCGCATGAAGAAGTGCTCGATCAGCGCTTCGGTCATCACCGGGTCGTTGGTCGTGTGGTACCGGCGCGCCGGCAGCCGGATGTTGGCGAGCCGGTTCTCGACGAAGTACCGGTGCAGGTTGCGGCGCTCCGGCCGGCCGCCGTAGACCGCCTTGAAGCGCTCACGCGCGGCCGCCAGGTCCAGCGTCGCGCCGACCGCCGGCGCGCCGTTGGCGAAGTCGTAGCGCGCCACCGGCGCGGCCTGCAGGCGCTCGAAGAACAGCAGCGACTCGTAGAGCTCGATCTTGTTCGGGTTGACCGCGATCACCAGGTGCCGCACGTCGAAGTACGCGGTGCAGTACTCGTACATGAACTTCATCAGCGGGAACAGGATGCGCCCGCCGGTGGCCCGGTAGTCGGGGTGGATCGCCAGCGCCGAGACCTCGGCGATTCGGCCCTGCTTCGCGCGCACGGCGCTCAGGTCGAACGCCGACTGCATCGGGAAGCCGAACACGCCTTCGCGCACCAGCGACAGCGTGCCGACGACGCGGCCGTGGATCTTGGCGCACAGCGTCGTCGTGGTCGGCAGCGCGTGGTAGGCGGTGACGCGCAGCCCGGACGCGTCCGGCTGCATGAAGCCGGACGCGACGTAGGCATCGTGCAGCAGCGCGAAGCAGGCCTCCAGCTCGTCCTGCGTATCGGCGATCTTCAGCTCCAGCGCCGGGCCGGGCGCCGGATCGCAGTCGACGAACGAACGGTACAGCGCATGGCGGGCCTCCTTCGGCAGCAAGGCCAGCGCCGAGCGCGCGCACTGGTGGAGGAACCGCCTGAAAACCGTGCGCAGCGAACGCTTCATGGAACAACCCTGGGATCTGGTGGACCCCAAACGCCGGGGTCGACCTTAGAAAGGTCGGCCCCGCGGGCGCCGGCTTGAGCGCCGACCCGGCTGGGTTAGCACCTGGATACAAATGTTGCGGAGCTTCCTTGCGCCTGCTCAAGTCGGCCGCTGCACCAGCCGCACCCGCCGCTCGCGGCCTTCGGGCCGCCCGATGTGCGCCAGCGGCAGCTCGGTGCTGGCCTTGATGCGGTTCAGCACGATGCTCGAACGCACGTTGACCACGCCCGGCAGGCGCGTCAGCCGGCGCAGCACCGATTCGGACAGCTCGTGCAGCGAGGCCGCGACGATCTGCAGCAGGTAGTCGGCCTCGCCGGCGATGGAATAGCAGTCGAGCACCTCTGGGAAGGCGGCGATGTCGCGCTCGAAGACTGCACCCTCCTCGCCGCCGTGCCGCGCCAGCGTCACATGGGTGAACGAGCGCACCGCCAGCGACAGGATCGCCGGGTCGAGCAGCGCGACATACGCGCGGATCACGCCCAGCGACTCCAGGCGCTGGATGCGGCGGCTGATCTGCGACGCCGACAGCCCGAGGCGCTCCCCGACGACCTGGTTGGTGGCATGGCAATCGCGCTGCAGCTGCACCAGCAACTCGATGTCCAGCGGGTCCAGCAGCAGGTCGTCCATCGCCGCAATTCTATGCACGGTTCGTGCGCGATCAAACCGATATCGCACATCAGATGCGTACACGATGCAGCCTGAACGCTCAAGAATGACCGCCTCGCGCGCCTTCTGCGCACCAAACCGAGGATCACATGAGCCAGGCTTCCACGATCGCGCCGCACAACCCGATGGGCACCGACGGCTTCGAATTCATCGAGTACGCGGCGCCGGACCCCGCGGCGATGGGCGCGCTGTTCGAGCGCATGGGCTTCCAGGCGATCGCGCGCCACCGCCACAAGGACGTCACGCTGTACCGCCAGGGCGACATCAACTTCATCGTCAATGCCGAGCCCGACTCGTTCGCCCAGCGCTTCGCGCGGCTGCACGGCCCCAGCATCTGCGCCATCGCGTTCCGCGTGCAGGACGCCAAGTACGCCTACGAGCGGGCGATCTCGCTCGGCGCCTGGGGCTATGCGGGCACCGCCGGCCCGGGCGAGCTGAACATCCCGGCGATCAAGGGCATCGGCGACTCGATCATCTACTTCGTCGACCGCTGGCGCGGCAAGAACGGCGCGCAGCCGGGCGACATCGGCAACATCGGCTTCTTCGACGTCGACTTCGAGCCGCTGCCCGGCGCCCGCCTCGACCCGCCCGGCCACGGCCTGCAGGTGATCGACCACCTGACGCACAACGTGCACAAGGGCCGCATGAACGAATGGGCCGAGTTCTACGAGCGCCTGTTCAATTTCCGCGAGGTGCGCTACTTCGACATCGAGGGCCAGGTCACCGGCGTCAAGAGCAAGGCGATGACCAGCCCCTGCGGCAAGATCCGCATCCCGATCAACGAAGAAGGCAACGAGACCAAGGGCCAGATCCAGGAGTACCTGGACCTGTACCGCGGCGAGGGCATCCAGCACATCGCGCTGCACTCGGCCGACCTGCCTGCCACCGTCGACGGCATGCGCGCCAACGGCGTGCGGCTGCTGAGCACGCCGGACACCTACTACGAGCTGGTCGACAAGCGCATCCCCGGTCACGGCGAGGACGTCGCCGCGCTGCAGCGGCGCCAGATCCTGCTCGACGGCAAGCCGGGTGACCTGCTGCTGCAGATCTTCACCGAGAACCAGCTCGGGCCGATCTTCTTCGAGTTCATCCAGCGCAAGGGCAACGAAGGCTTCGGCGAGGGCAACTTCAAGGCCCTGTTCGAAAGCATCGAGCTCGACCAGATGCGCCGGGGGGTGCTGCCCGAGAAGGTCTGACGATTAGACTAGCCGCTCCGGCCTGATCTCCCGCGCGCAACAGCGGCAGTACGTGCGGGCGGATAGGCCACGAGGGGAGCGCATGATCAACCCGCGTCTGTGGCCATGGCCGCGGTGCGTGAACTGTCCGCGAGATCCGCTGCAGGGTGCGGCTCGCCCGACCGGGGCGAGGCGCTAGGTGCCGCACGCTTCGCTCCGGGCCCCGCGCCGACGAACGGCGGCGCGCCGCCGGCTGCTCGCGGGTGCGTTGCTGGCCGCGGCACTGGCAGTGCCGGCCGGGCCCACCGCCGCGCTCGCGCAGGCCGGCCTGCAGGCCTCGGAATACCAGGTCAAGGCGGCCTTCCTCTGCAAGTTCGCGGGTTATGTCGAATGGCCGGCGGCGGCCGACCGGCCCGACGGGCCCTTCGTCATCGGCGTGCTGGGCGACGACGAGGTGGTGCAGGAAGTGGTCCGGGCCGCGAGCGGCCTGCAGGTCCAGGGCCGGCCGATGACGGTGCGGCGCCTTGCGCGCAACGACGGCCCGGCGGGCGTGCACATCCTGTTCATCGCGCGCTCCCACGCCGCGCGTCAGCCCGAACTGCTGGCCGGCGCGCGCGGCCAGCCGACGCTCACCGTCACCGAGACCGACAACGCCGCCACGGTGGCCAGCATCATCAATTTCGTGCTGGTCGACGACAAGGTGCGCTTCGACATCGCCCTCCCCCTGGCCGATCAAGGCAATCTGAAGATCAGCGCGCGGCTGCTCGGCGTCGCGCGTAAGGTCGCGACGAGGCCCTCATGAACGCCCCGCGCAGTTCCCTGCGTCGGCGCCTGCTCGGCGCGATGCTGCTGACCACGCTGGCCGCGCTGATCTTCGCGCTGGCCGCGCTGGCCACCTACGACCTGCGCGACTACCACGACCGCACGACGAGCGACCTCGAGGCGCAGGCCGAGATGATCGCGCGCACGACGGCGCCGGCGCTGGCCTTCGACGACGCGCGCACCGCCACCGAGACGCTCGGGCTGCTGCGCCTGCAGCCGAAGCTGCGCGTCGCGGCGATCTACGGCGTGCACGGCGGCGTCTTCGCCAGCTACCGCTCGAAGGACGCGGCCGACCTGCCGCTGCCGACCCTGCCCGGCGTCGACGGATTCAACCGCAGCGACGGCGACCTGGTGATCTTCCGCCGCGTCGTCGACAACCAGCAGATCCTCGGCACGGTGTACCTGCGCGTGCACTACGCGCTGTACGAGCGCCTGCTCGACTACGTCGGCATCGCGCTGGTGGTCGCGGCGGCGGCCATGCTTCTGGCCCTGCTGGTGTCGTTCCGGCTCGAGCGCATCGTCACCCGCCCGCTGACGGCCATCGCCGACGTCGCGCGCCATGTCGTGCAGCAGCGCGACTACTCGCGGCGCGCCGCCAAGGGCGACGACGACGAACTCGGCGCGCTGGCCGATGCCTTCAACGAGATGATGCAGGAGATCGAGCAGCGCACGCTGGCGCTGGAAGCGTCGAACCACGACCGAGCGGCCGAGGTCGAGGAGCGGCGCATCGCGCAGCGCGAGGTCGAACGCCTGAACGAGCAGCTCGAGCGCCGCGTCAGCGAGCGCACGCTGCAGCTGGAGACCTCGAACCAGGAGCTCGCACTGGCCACCGAGGCGGCCGAGCGCGCCAACCGCGCCAAGAGCGAGTTCCTGTCGAGCATGAGCCACGAGCTGCGCACGCCGCTGTCGGCCATCATCGGCTTCGGCCAGCTGCTGCAGGGCGATTCGTCGCGCCTGACGCCCGAGCGCCGAGCCGAGTTCGTCGGCCACATGGTGCGCGCTGGCAAGCACCTGCTGACCCTGATCAACGACATCCTGAACCTCGCGCAGATCGAGGCCGGCAAGCTGCAGCTGACGCTGGAGAACGTGCCGCTGGCGCCGCTGCTGGCCGAATGCCGCACCATGACCGAGCCGATGGGCGGGCGGCGCGGCATCCGCATGCTGTTCCCGGAGAACACGCCGCTGACCGCGGTCGCCGACCCGACGCGGCTGAAGCAGGTGCTGCTGAACCTGCTGTCGAACGCCATCAAGTACAACCGCGACAACGGCGCGGTGGTCGTCGATTGCACGATGGTCGGCGAACGACGCGTGCGCATCTCGGTGCAGGACACCGGCCACGGGCTGCGCGCCGACCAGCTCGAGGCGCTGTTCCAGCCCTTCAACCGCCTCGGCCAGGAAGGCGGCACGCAGGAAGGCACCGGCATCGGGCTGGTCGTCACGAAGCGGCTGATCGAGCAGATGGGGGGCTCGATCGGCGTCAGCTCCACCGTCGGCACCGGCAGCATGTTCTGGATCGACCTCGACGGCAGCGCGCCGGCCGTCGACACGGCGCCGGCCGCCACGCAGCTGCAGAGCGGGGCCAACGGCCCGGTCGTCAGCCCGGCCGGCGGCAACACGCGCGCGACGGTGCTGTGCGTCGAGGACAACCCGACCAACCTGCGGCTGGTGGAGGAGCTCTTCGCCGGCCGCGAGGATCTGCAGCTGATCAGCGCGCAGGACGGGCTGCTGGGCGTCGAGATGGCGCGCATCTACCAGCCGGACGTGATCCTGATGGACAACAACATGCCGCGCATGAGCGGCCGCGAGGCGCAGGCGCTGCTGCATCAGGACCCGGCGACCTCGCACATCCCGATCATCGCGCTGACCGCCAATGCGATGCCCAAGGCGGTGGCCGAGGGCCTGGCCGCCGGCTTCTTCCGCTACCTGACCAAGCCGGTGGCGCAGGACGAGCTGATCGACGCCATCGACGCGGCGCTGGCCAGCACGCGCCACCGGCGCGACGGCGGCCGCTGAAGCGCGGCGCCCGAAGGTCCGGCGCCGCCGCTAGCCGCCCGCCAGCAGCCGCTCGTAGCGCGCGCGGTCGTCTTCGGAGAAGCAGCAGAAGATCACCTCCCGCAGCGGGCCCGGCGTGGCGACGAGCGCGCGTACCGTGTGCAACGCGACCGCCGCGGCCTCGTCGGCGGGGTAGCCGTAGACGCCGGTGCTGATCGACGGGAAGGCGATGGTTTGCAGGCCCCGCTCGACCGCGATCTGCAGCGAGCGGCGGTAGCAGGAGGCGAGCAACCCGGATTCGCCGTGACCGCCGCCCTGCCACACCGGCCCGACGGTGTGGATCACCCAGGCGGCGGGCAGGCGGTGGCCGCGGGTGATCTTCGCGTCGCCGGTGGGGCAGCCGCCGAGCAGCCGGCAGTCGGCCAGCAGTCCGGGCCCGGCAGCGCGGTGGATCGCGCCGTCGACTCCGCCGCCGCCCAGCAGCGACGAGTTGGCCGCGTTGACGATGGCATCGACGGCCAATGTCGTGATGTCGGCGCGCAGAGCGCGCAGAAACGTGTCCATGGCGCTTTGTAGCGCGATCCCGATTTCAACTGCAATGCAGCGACGGCCGAAGCGCAACGGCGCCGCAACCGGTGCTGCCGACAGTGCGCCCAATGGCCCCCGCCATCTCCTTCCTGCGCACGCTGACCGGGCGCACGCTGCTGCGGCTGGCGGCCGCGGGCGGCCTGATGCTGCTGGCCGCGGCGGCGCTCAACGCGACGCTGCAGTACCGCCAGGCCGAAGCCGCGGCACAGCAGCGGCTGTCGGCCGCGGCCGCGGTGCGCGCGCGGGTGGCCGAGCGCGTGCTCGGCCACACCGTCGAGACGCATGACGCGGTGCGCCGCGCGTTCGCCGAGCGCTGGCCGGCGTACCAGGACGCCGCGACGCCGGCGCGTCTGCCGACGCTGCTCGCGCGCTACCCCGACGGCGCCTGGCGCAACCGGCGCGAGCTGGCCGATGGCCGGGTGCATCCCACCGGCTGGGTGCCGCCGAAGACGGCGCTCTCCGACGAGTTGAAGCGCCTGCTGGTGCTGTTCTGGGACCTGTCGAGCCAATTCGGCCCCGGCGCCGCGGTGCGCCACGACAACCTGTTCTTCATGAGCGTGCCCGAGGAAAGCAACCTCGGCTACGACCCGACGCTGTTTCCGAACTGGGTCTTCGACATCCCCGCCGGCTTCAGCCAGCTGGACTACGAATGGGGCCGCCTCGCCTACCGCCCGGCGCGGCCCGGCGAACGCTCGCGTTATGCGACGCCGATGGTCGACGACGTCGGGCCGCAGCACGGGCCGATGTTCCAGATCCTGACGCCGATGCACCTCGGCGAGCGCCATGTCGCGACGGTGGCGACGACCTTGCTGCTGAAGGACTTCCTCGCCCGCGCGCTGCCCGCGGCGAGCGACCAGCGCCAGCTGCTGTTCCGCGCCGACGGCCGCCTGATCGCCGACACGCTCAAGGCCGATCCCGGCGCGCCGAGCCGGCGCGAGACGCGGCTCGCCGAGCTCGGCGAGGCGCTCGCCGGCGCGCTGCTGGCCAGCACCGCGGCGGCCGACGGCACGCCGCGCACCGGCTTCGACGCCGCCAGCGACCTGTACTTCGCCAGCGCCCGCATCGACGGCCCGGACTGGTTCGTCGCGACGACACTGCCCGGCGCCGCGGTGCGCGCCGAGGCACTGCGCGCGGCCGCCGGCGCGCTGGCCGCGCACGGCGCGGTGCTGCTGGTGCTGCTGGCGCTGCTGGCCTGGATCCTGCGCCGCCATGTCGCCGCGCCGCTCGGCGCGCTGACCGCCGCCGCCGAGGCGGTGGCCGGCGGCGACCTCTGGGTGCGCGCGCCGGCGGGCCGCGCCGACGAGCTCGGCCGCCTCGCGTCGGCCTTCAACCACATGGCCGCGCAGGTGGCCGCGCGCGATGCCGCGCTGCGCCAGGACAAGCAGCAGATCGAGGCCGCGCTGACGGCGCTGCAGCTGACCGACGCGCGCTGGCGCGCGATGACCGACAAGGCCTCCGATGCCATCGCGGTGGTCGATACCCCGCTGCTGCTGCGCGACGTGACGCCGCCGGTCGAGCGCATGCTGGGGCTGGCGCCCGCGGCGCTGGTCGGCCGCTCGCTGCTGGCGCTGGTGCACGACGACGATGCCGACACTGTGCGCGACCGGCTGCAGGCGCCCGACGGCCGGCCGCTGCAGTTCCGCGCGCGCGATGCCGCCGGCGGCTGGCGCGTGCTGGAGGCGGTGGCCAGCGACGCGCGGGCCCACGCCGCGGTGCGCGGCATCGTGCTGAACATCCGCGACGTCAGCGCGACGGTGGAAGCCGAGCGCCAGCTGCGCCAGGCGCAGAAGCTGGAGGCCATCGGCACGCTCGCCGGCGGCATCGCGCACGACTTCAACAACATGCTGTCGGCGATCCTCGGCTACGGCGAGCTCGCACGTGCGCAGGCGGCCGAGGGCTCGGCGCAGCGCCGCCACATCGACGCGTCGCTGGCCGCCGGCAGGCGCGCGAAGTCGCTGGTCGAACGCATCCTCGCGTTCGCGCGCGGCGGCATCGCCGAGCAGCGGCCTGTGCAGGTGCAGGCGGTGGTGAACGAGGCGCTCGACGCGATCGCCGCCTCGCTGCCGGCCGGCGTCGTGCTGACGCGTGAACTGAGCGGCGGCGACGCCGGCGTCGTCGGCGACCCGACACAGGTGCACCAGCTGGTGATGAACCTCTGCACGAACGCCGTGCAGGCGATGAAGGACGCGGGCCGCCTGGACGTGCGCTTGCAGCGCCGGCAGCTCGACGCACCGCTGGCGCTGGCCGGCGGCACGCTGCCGGCCGGCGACGCCCTGCAGCTGACCGTCGCCGACACCGGCACCGGCATGCCGCCCGCGCTGATCGAGCGCATCTTCGATCCCTTCTTCACCACCAAGGCGGTCGGTGTCGGCACCGGGCTCGGGCTGTCGCTGGTGCACCGCATCGTCGGCGAGCTCGGGGGTGGCCTGCGCGTCACCAGCCGCGTCGGCGAAGGCAGCCGCTTCGAGGTCTGGCTGCCGGTGCGTGCGGCGGTCGCCGATCGGAGTCGTGCGGCCGCGCCCGCGGAGACACCGCGCGGCCAGGGCCAGCGCGTGCTGCTGGTCGACGACGAGGAGCCGCTGGTGCGGCTGGCCGAGGAGTTGCTCACCAGGCTCGGCTATGTGCCGACCGGCTTCACCGACGCGCGCGCGGCGCTCGAAGCGTTGCAGGCCGCACCGCAGCGCTTCGACCTGCTGCTGAGCGACGAAGCGATGCCCGGGCTCACCGGCACCGAGCTGGCGCGGCGTGCGCGCGCACTGCGGCCCGACCTGCCGATCGTGATGTGCAGCGGCTACGTCACGCCGGCGCTGCAGCAGCGCGCCCGCGCCATCGGCGTGCAGACGCTGCTGGCCAAGCCGCTGGCGCATGCGGACATCGCGCGCGCGCTCGCGGCGGCGCTGGGCCTACAACGGTAATCGACGGCGCGCGCGCCGAAACCGCCGCGCAACGCCGGGCGGGCTCAATGGACCCCGGCGATGGCGATCGATCACCGCCCTGCAGGAGCCCCCAACCGTCCCCCCCACCGAAAGTACGCATGACCCCGACCAACCTCACCCGCCGCGCCGCCGGCCTGACCCTGCTGGCGCTGCTCGGCGCTGCTGCCGGCTGCGCGACGAAGCCCGACGTGCGGCATGACCAGGACGCCGGCTTCGACCTGAAGGCCTACCGGACCTTCGCGTTCTATGAACCCGCCTCGCTGCACTACACCAGCCTGCTGGAACAGCGCCTGCGCCAGGCGACGCGCGAGCAGCTCGAGCGCATCAGCGTGCGCTACGACGAACGGGATCCCGACCTGCGCGTGAACTACCTGCTGCAGGTGCTCGACCGCCAGGAGCTGCGCACGACCCCGGCCGCGCGCTTCGGCTACCGCGGCTGGAACGGCGGTCAGCTCGAGACCGTCGACGTGCGCGACGGCACGCTGGCGATCGACCTCGTCGATGCGCGCCGCAACCTGCTGATGTGGCGCGGCGTCGCCGAAGGCCGCATCGATGCGAAGACCGCGGCGCAGCCCGGACCGGCGATCGACGCGGTGGTCGCGCAGTTGATCGCTCACGTGCCGGTCAACGGCGTGCGCTGAGGGAGCCGATCGATGACACGCGTCAATGGCCTGCTGGTGCTGCTGCCGGCGCTCGTTGCCCTGCCGGTCCAGGCGCAGGCGCCGGCCGGCGCCCGCGGCGCCACCGGCCAGGTGGTCTATCCGGCCAGGGGCCAGAGCGCCCACCAGGTCGACCAGGACCGCTACGCCTGCCATGACTGGGCGCGCCAGCAGTCGGGTTTCGACCCGATGCAGCCCTCGCCGACCGCCGCCACGCCGGCCCTGCCCGCAGCGACCGGCGACACCGGCGCGACCGCGTCGCTTGCCGGCATCGCGCAGGGCGCGGCCGGTGGTGCCGCGCTGGCCGAGATCGCCGAACGCGATGCCGGCAAGGGTGCCGCGGTCGGCGTGTTCGGCGCCGGCCTGCGCCAGCGCGCCCAGCAACAGCAGGCGCTGGCGGGACAACAGGCCGCGCAGCAACAGCAGCTGGCCCTGCAGCAGCAGCAACAGCAATCGGCCCGCGCGCAGCAGCGCGGCCTCTACGAGCGCGCCTTCGCCGCCTGCATGGAAGCACGCGGCTACGTCGTGAAGTAGCCCACCAGGGGAGCGTCCACCATGAACCCCGCGCCCGTCGCGCCCGGCGCGCTGGCGCTGCCGGCCGCGGGCTGCAGCCCGGAGCCGCCGGCGCCGCGTCACTACATCCCGAAGGCGACCGTGGCGTTGAACGCTCAGCTGACGCGTTAGCGGCGGGCGGGTGCGGGTCACATCGCGGGGCCTCTAAACTGGCCCGCCCGAGACGACCCGCCTGCGGCCGGCGCAGCGCGCGCACCGCAGCACCGAGGATGCCCATGACCGACTGGACCGCCGGCTACGTTGCCGACATCGGCTACACCTACGGCTACTACGCCGAGATGAACCCGCTGCGCATGAAGCTCGCGTTCCTGCGCGCCGGGTTGATGCCGCCCGAGGTCGGCACCGCCTGCGAGCTCGGCTTCGGCCAGGGACTGGGCACCAACCTGCACGCGGCCGCGAGCGCGACGCACTGGTGCGGCACCGACTTCAATCCGGCACAGGCGGCGTTCGCGCAGCAGCTCGCGGCGGCGTCCGGCAGCGGTGCCCGCCTGCTCGACGAGTCCTTCGCCGAATTCACCGCCCGAACCGACCTGCCCGACTTCGACTTCATCGCGCTGCACGGCATCTGGAGCTGGATCAACGACGACAACCGCCACCGCATCGTCGATTTCGTGCGCCGCAAGCTGAAGGTGGGCGGCGTGCTCTACACCAGCTACAACACGCTGCCGGGCTGGGCGCCGTTCGCGCCGATGCGCCACCTGCTGGCGCGGCACGCCGAGGTGATGGGCACCGACGGCCGCGGCATCGTCAGCCAGGTGGACGACGCCCTGGCCTTCGCCGACCAGCTGCTGGCGCAGAACCCGAACTACGTGCGCGCCAACCCGATGGTGCCCGAGCGCCTGAAGCAGGTGAAGGCGCAGGACCGCCACTACGTCGCGCACGAGTACTTCAATCGCGACTGGCATCCGATGCACTTCGCGACGATGGCCGAGTGGCTGGCGCCGGCCAAGCTCGGCTTCGCCTGCCCCGCGCATCTGCTCGACCATGTCGACAACCTGAACCTGACGCCCGAGCAGCAGGACTTCCTGAAGGCGATTCCCGACGCGGGCTTTCGCGAATCGGTGCGCGACTTCATCACCAACCAGCAGTTCCGTCGCGACTACTGGGTCAAGGGCGCGCGGCGCCTGAATGCGCTGGAGCGCACCGAGGCGTTGCGCGCGCAGCGCCTGGCACTGGTCTCGCACCGTCCCGACGTGCTGCTGAAGGTGACCGGCGTGCTGGGCGAGGCGCAGATGAACGAAGAAGCCACCGCGCCGATCCTCGACCTGCTGGCCGACCATGCGCCACGCAGCATCGCCGAGATCGAGGCCGCCGCGAAGCTGCCTTTCGGCAAGCTCGTGCAGTGCCTGACGCTGCTGTGCGGCTCGAGCCATGTGTTTCCGGTGCAGGACGAGGCCGCGGCGGCCGCGGCACGCGGCCGCTGCGAGCGGCTGAACCGGCAGCTCATGCTGCGCAGCCGCGCCGACGGCGAGGTCGGCCACCTGGCCAGCCCGCTGATCGGCGGCGGCGTGCCGGTCGGCCGCTTCCCGCAGCTGTTCCTGCTGGCGCGTTCGCAAGGCGGCGAGCGCCCGCAGGACTGGGCGCGCTATGCGTGGAACCTGCTGGCGCAGCAAAACCAGCGCCTGCTCAAGGATGGCCACGGGCTGCAGACGCCGGAGGAGAACCTGGCCGAGATGGGGCAGCTGGCGCAGCGCTTCGAGCAGAAGGAACTGCCCGCCTTGCGCGCGCTGCAGGTGGCCTGAACCGGCGGCGCGGCCACCGCCGCGTGCGCGCACGCTACAGCTGCGCGCCGAACCACGAGGCCACGTGCTCCAGCGCCTTCTCCTTCAGCGGCCGGTGCCGCCAGGCCTGCAGCGTGACGGGCCGGGACTGCCGGAAGTCCTGCTCGAAGACCTCGATCTGCCGTCGGGCGAAGGCCGCGTCGATGAGGTTGAGGTTGGCCTCGTCGTTGAGGCGGAACGAGCGGTTGTCGAAGTTCGTCGAGCCCACCGACACCATCAAGGCGTCGACCACCAGCACCTTGCAGTGGAACATCGTCGGCTGGTATTCGGCGATGGTCGCGCCGGCTTCGAGCAGCGGCCCCCAGCGCGCACGCGATGCGCGGCGCACGATGTCGGTGTCGATGTCCGGGCCGGGCACGATGATGCGCACCTGCACGCCGCGCCGCGCGGCCGCGGCCAGCGCCTGCGTCATCAGGTCGTCGGGCACGAAGTACGAGCTCGACAGGTGGATGCTGCGCGTCGCGGCGGTCACCGCGAGCAGGTACATCAGGTGCATGCTCTCGCTGCCGCCGCTGGGCGAGCTGCTGAACATCTGCGCCGCGGACTCCCCGCGCGGCGACAGCGCGGGAAAGTACGCCTCGCCGTGCAGCACGCGGCCGGTCGCCTTGGTCCAGTTGTCGACGAACACCGCCTGCATCTGCGCCACGACCGGTCCCTCGACGCGGAAGTGCGTGTCGCGCCAGTGGTCGGGATCCTGCGCCCGGCCGCGCCACTTGTCGGCGATGCCGACGCCGCCGGTGAAGCCCGTCGTGCCGTCGATCACCAGCAGCTTGCGGTGCGTGCGGTTGTTCATGCGCGGCAGGTTCCACCAGTGCGGCTCGTGGAAACGTTCGATCTCGATGCCGGCGGCCTGCATCTGCTCGAGGTAGCGCGACTCCATCTTCACGCTGCCGAGCCAGTCGAGCAGCACGTGCACGCGCACGCCGCCGCGCGCCCGCTCGATCAGCGCATCGGCGAACTCGCGCCCGATCGACTCGGACCAGTAGATGTAGGTTTCGAAGGTGATCGTGCGGCGCGCGCCGCGGATCGCGGCCAGCATCGCCGGAAAGATCGCGTCGCCGTTGAGCAGCACTTCGGCGCGGTTACCGTCGAGCATCTGCGGCCCGAGCAGCACGCCCATGACACGACGGAACTGCGCGTCGTCGGTCCCGTACAGGTGCTCGACGCGCTGGCTGACCTTCTTCTCGCCGCTGCTGAAGTTGATGACCACCAGCACCACGGCGAGCGTGAGCAGGCAACTGCCGAGGGCAATCCAGATCCACGAAAGGGTCTTCACGTCAGGTTCGGCGGTGTCGGGCGGTCGATGGCACTTCAATTGGCAAGCGCGGGGCCCGGCCCGTCCTCGCGGCCGATGAATGCCACTGCGATGCCCCCGCGGATCAAATCAGGCGCATGATTGCTGCAGTGCAGCATTTTTGGAGACGCCCATGGCGCTCGAATCCCTCGTCGACACCATCGACCGCGCGCTCGACGCCGCCGGCCTCGGCCGCGCCCAGGCGCGCGGGCAGGGTGTGCGCGCGACCATCGACCGCGCGCTGGCGGCGGCCGGTCTGATCGCGCGGACCGCGACACCGCCGCGCGCCGACACCGTCCACGACGCCGCGCCGGCGGGTGCACCGGTGCGCACGCGACCGGTTCGCCGCGAAGACGATGTCATCGACGTCAGCGACGTCAGCGACGTCAGAGACGACGTCGGGCAGTTCCTGAGCCGGCGCCACACCAGCCGGCACGGCAGCCTCGGCTACAAGCTCTACGTGCCGGCGGCCTTCGACGGCACGCCGTTGCCGCTGATCGTGATGCTGCATGGCTGCAAGCAGAACCCGGACGACTTTGCCGCCGGCACGCGCATGAACCGGCTGGCCGAGCAGCACGGCTTCCTGGTCGCCTACCCGGCGCAGGAGGTGCGCGCGAACGGCTCGAACTGCTGGAACTGGTTCGAGCGCGCGCATCAGTCGCGCGACGGCGCGGAACCGGCGCTGATCGCCGGCATCGTGGCCGAGATCGGCCGCAGCCACGCGGTGGCGCCGGGGCGGGTGTACGTGGCCGGCTTGTCCGCCGGCGCAGCGATGGCGGTGATCCTCGGCGAGCTGTACCCGGAGGTCTTCGCGGCCGTGGCGGCGCACTCCGGGCTGCCGATGGGTGCGGCGCACGACGTGCCATCGGCCTTCGCGGCGATGCACGGACGCACCGCCGGTCCCGTGCCGGGCATCGCGCACCGCGGCGCGCGGCCTACCATCGTCTTCCACGGCGATCGCGATGCGACGGTCACGCCGGCCAACGGCACGGCGATCGTCGACCGCAGCGTGGCGGCCTTCGAACGGGCCGGCCGGCCGCTGCGCCGCGTGGATGTCGACACCGGGTCCGACGGCCGCCGCTGCACGACGCACCGCTACGTCGATGCGGCAGGGCGCACCGCGGTGGAGAGCTGGGTCGTGCATGGTGGCGCGCACGCGTGGTTCGGCGGCAGCCCGGCGGGCTCGTACACCGATGCGGCGGGCCCCGATGCGTCGGCGCAGATCGTGCGCTTCTTCCTCGACTGACGGGGCGCCTCGCGCAGCGTGCGTGGCCGCTCCGGCAGGCCGCTAGGCCCGCAAAGCACGAAGCCCGCGGATCAGGCCGATCGGCGGGCTTCGCAGGGCGTCTGGCGACGCCGGAATCTTGGTTGCGGGGGCAAGATTTGAACTTGCGACCTTTGGGTTATGAGCCCAACGAGCTACCAGGCTGCTCCACCCCGCGTCTGGAAGGATCGGACTATAGCACCATTCCGATGACCTCGACATCGAGCCCGACCAGCGCGACGATGGCCGTGGCGCGCGCGTAGGATGCAGAACGTTGTGACGCCGGCCGGCGTAGCGTAACGTGCGCGTTGTTACTCCGGGTGCCGGAGCCTCCACTGTGTGAAGCGATGAGCGACAAGAAAACCGTCCTGCTGGTCGACGACCATGAACTGGTGCGCTTCGGCGTCAAGACGATGTACGCCGAGCTGCTCGGCGTGCCCGTCGAATGGCTCGAAGCCGGCACGCTGCAGGAAGCGATCGACAGCTACACCTCGCACGGCGCGGTCGACGCGGTGCTGCTCGACCTGAACCTCGCCGACTGCAAGGGCCTGCAGGGCCTGCGCCAGTTCCTGCAGGCGCACCCGAAGGCCCGCGTCGCGGTGTTCAGCGGCACGCAGGACGAGTTCGTGATCCGCCAGGCGCGCGCGCTGGGCGCCGCGGCCTATGTCGGCAAGGGCACGATGATGACCCAGATGCGCGACACGCTGGTCGCGCTGCTGTTCCCGAACGGCGCGCCGGAATCGCGCGGCCCGGCGGCACCGACCAGCGCGCTGTTCCCGCGCTTCCCGTCGTCGGCGATGTACGACCGCGTCGCCGAGCTCGGGCCGCGCCACCTCGAGATCCTGGAACTGGTGCTGTCCGGCTGCACGAACCAGGAGATCAGCAACTCGACCAACCTGTCGCTGGGCACGGTGAAGAACTACGTGTCCTCGCTGCTGCTGGCGCTGGACGTGCGCTCGCGCTCGCACCTGATCAGCCTGTTCCGCTGACGTGGCCACGGCCGGTTCTCCCGAGCCGGCCCTGCCGGCCGACCCCGCCGCCGCGGCGGCGACCAGCGCGCCAGCCATGACGCCGGGGGGCTCGCCCGCCATCGCGCCCGCCATCGCGCCCGTTAACGCGCCCGTTGACGCGCCCGCCGACGCCCCCGCGCCGCCGCTGGTCTTCATCGCCGTCGAGGCCGACCAGCCGGTGGCCGACGCGGCGGCCGCCACCGAACGCCGGATCGCCGAGCGCCGGCAGATCGACGAGCGCCTGCGCGACGCGGCGCTGCGCGCGGCGCTCGCGGCGCTGCCGACCTGGGGCCTGTGCCTGGCCGCCAGCACGCCACCGATCGTGCTGGCGCTGTGGTGGCGCTCGCCGGCGCTCGCGCTGGCCGCCGGTACGCTGCTGCTGGGCATCGCGACCCTGCTGTGGTGGCTGCCGCGGCAGACGCGCCACCGCGTCGCGAAACCCGGCGAACCGAGTCCCACCGGCCACCGCATCGCCGCGCTGGTGAGCAGCGCGGGCCTCGCCGTCGGCGCCCTGCCCTGGCTCGGCGCCGCACTCGGCGGCCTCGGCGAGGCCGGTTTCGGCCTGCTGACGCTCGCGAGCACCGTCTTCGCCTTCGCCGGCGCCGCCAGCCTGTCGCCGCTGCCGCGCATCTCGCAGGCCCTGGCGCTGCTGCCGCTGTCGCCGGCGCTGGCGGCGGCGACGCAGCTCACCGGCCCGGCGCGCATCGCACCGCTGTTCGGCGGCGTCGCGGCCTGCCTGGTGGCCGCGGCCGTGCTGCGGCTGCGCCAGCGCAACTGGCGCCAGAACACGCGCGCGCTGATCGAGCAGGGCGCGCGGCTGCGCGGGCTCGAGGGCGAACGCGACGCCGCGTGGGCGGCCGACCAGGACAAGAGCCGCTTCCTGGCCATCGCCAGCCACGACCTGCGCCAGCCGGTGCATGCGCTGGGCCTGTTCGCCGCCACCCTGCACAAGCGCCTGCAGCACAGCCCCGACGAACCGCTGGCGCGCAACCTGATGCGCTCGATCGACGGGCTGGAGCGCTCGTTCAATGCGATGCTCGACATCTCGCGGCTCGACGCCGGCGTGATGAGCCCGCGGCTGCAGACCTTCCCGCTGCGCGACATGTTCCGCCGCCTGCACATGCACTACGCCGGCCAGGCCGAGCTGGCCGGGCTGGGGCTGCGCTTCTCGCCGGGCGGCAAGTCGGTGACCAGCGACCCGCAGCTGCTCGAGCGCATCGTCGGCAACCTGATCCAGAACGCGATCAAGTACAGCGAGCACGGCGGCATCGTTGTCGTCGCGCGCTCGACCAGCCGCTTCGTCAACGTCGAGATCTGGGACACCGGGGTCGGCATCGCCCCCGAACTGCTGCCGCGCATCTTCGAGGAGTTCTACCAGGTGGGTCGCGGCGAGCGCGACCGCACGCATGGCCTGGGCATGGGGCTGTCGATCGTCAAGCGCCTGGCGCAGCTGCTGAACCATCGGCTGGTGGTCGCGTCGCGCCCCGGCAAGGGCACGATGTTCCGCATCGGCATCCCGATCGGCCAGCTGCCAGGCATCCAGGAGGACATCGCGCCGGCCGATACGCTGCCGATGGTCGCCTCGGCCCCGCAGATGGTGCTGGTGATCGACGACGAGGAACCCATCCGCGAAGGCCTGCGCCTGCTGCTCGAGGAGTGGGGCTATCAGGCCATGACAGCGGCCGATGCGCAGCAGGCCGAGCACGCGACGCAGGCGCTCGAGGGCCACGTCGACCTCGTGCTGTCCGACCTGCACCTGGGCGACGGCCCCGACGGGCTGGAGGCCATCGCCGCGGTCCGCAGGCTGTGCGGCCAGGAGGTGCCGGCGATCCTCGTCACCGGCGACACCGCGCACGACGAGATCCAGCGCATCACGACCAGCGGGCATCCGGTGCTGTTCAAGCCGGTGCAGCCGCGGCGGCTGTTCGAGGCCTTGCGAAGCACCTTGAACTGAGGCGGCGCCTGGCGCTGACGCGCACCCTCGCCGAGGCTGCGCTGCCGAAACCAGGGCAGCTACGCGGCGCCGGCGGGCGCGGGTGCAGTGCCGACCGAGAAAAGCTTCTCGCTTCGTGGGGGGCCTCCGCCACCCCGGCCGGGGCAGATGACTTTCGACCACTGTGCGCGGGGGGCGGGCCTCCTAGAGTCGCTCCCAATGCAAACGGGACCGGCTGTCACAGGCTGGTCGAACCCCCCAGGACACCATGCTCGACATCGAGTCGCTCGCCAGCCCGATCGCGGAAGACGCCCCCAGCGGGGCCGACCTGGAGTACGACCCGGTTTTCCTGCAGCTGGAACTGGCCGGCGCGGGCAAGCCCGAGCAGCAGTACGGCGACCACATCGTCGCGGCCGAGGGCCCCGACTGGCGCACCGTGCAGGAGCATGCGAAGGATCTCGCCGCCCGCACCCGCGACCTGCGCGTGGCCGTGTGGCTGGCGCGCAGCGAAGCCCGCCTGAACGGCCTGCAGGGCGCGATGCAGGGCCTGCAGCTGGTGCAGCGGCTGCTCAGCGAGCAGTGGACCACCGTGCACCCGCAGCTCGACGCCAGCGACCACGACGATCCCACCATGCGCATGAACGCGCTGGCGCCGATGGTCGCGATCGACGCGCTGATTGCCGACCTGCGCGCCGCCCCGCTGGCCGGCGACCGCGGCGGCATCACGCTGCGCGACCTCGAGCTCGGCCTCGGCAAGGACGAGCCGCGCGACGGCGAGTCGGTGCCCAGCGAAAGCGGCGTGCGCCAAGCGCTGTCCGCTGCGCTGCAGCACCAGCCCGCGCTCGGCGAGGCCATCACCGCCGGCACCCGGGCGATGCGCGAGGCGGCCAAGCTGCTCGACGACAAGGTCGGCACCGCGGCGCCGGAGTTCCGCCCGCTGCAGAAGCTGCTGCAGATGCTGGACGAGGCCACGAACGCGGCGCAGGGCGTCGCCTCGGAGGCGGCCGCCGACGACGACGCCACCGCCGCGGCGGGCAGCGTCGGCGTCGCAGGCGCGCCGCGCAGCATCTCGGCGCCCGGCACCATCTCCAGCCGCGAGGACGCCGCCCGCATGCTCGAGCGCGTCTGCGACTGGTTCGACCGCCACGAACCGAGTCACCCTGCTCCCCTGCTGATCCGACGCGCGCAGCGCTTGATGAGCAAGAGTTTCATCGAGATCATCCGTGATCTCGCGCCCGACGGCCTGAGCCAGATCGAACGCCTGGCCGGTTCCGAGAACGAGAACTAGACCCTTTCATCCACCGCACGCACTGACAGGAGCACGTCATGGCCACCAGCAGTCAAAAGTTCATCGCCCGCAATCGCGCACCGCGGGTCCAGATCGAATACGACGTCGAGCTCTACGGCGCCGAGAAGAAGGTCCAGCTGCCCTTCGTGATGGGCGTGCTGTCGGACCTCTCGGGCAAGCCCACCGAGGCGCTGCCGCCGGTGGCAGAGCGCAAGTTCCTCGAGATCGACGTCGACAACTTCGACTCGCGCATGAAGTCGATGAAGCCGCGCGTCGCGTTCCAGGTGCCCAATACGCTGACCGGCGAGGGCAACATCGCCGTCGACATCACCTTCGAGAGCATGGACGACTTCTCGCCGGCCGCCGTGGCCGCGAAGGTCGACGGCCTGAAGCAGATGCTCGAGGCGCGCCAGCAGCTGGCCAACCTCATCACCTACATGGACGGCAAGACCGGCGCCGAGGAACTGATCGCCAAGGTGATCAAGGACGAAGCCCTGTTGAAGTCGCTGGCCGCCGCGAAGGCCGCCGCTCCGGAAGCCGACAAGCCGGCCGAATAAGCCCGCCCACGTCGACGCACCTCAATCCATCCGGAGCACATTCACCATGGCTGACGCATCCACCCAATCCGGCGCCTCCGCCCTGCAGGGCCTGACCTTCGAAGGCGGCGAGTTCGCCTCGCTGCTGAACAAGGAATTCAAGCCGAAGAGCGAAGAGGCCAAGTCCGCGGTCGAATCCGCGGTGCTGACGCTGGCGCAGCAGGCGCTGTCGCAGACCAAGGTCATCGGCAGCGACGTGCTGGTCTCGATCGAGGCCATGATCGCCGAGATCGACAAGAAGCTCTCCGAGCAGGTCAACGCGATCCTGCACCACGAGGACTTCCAGAAGCTCGAGAGCGCCTGGCGCGGCCTTCACTACCTCGTCAACAACACCGAGACCGACGAGATGCTGAAGATCCGCGTGATGAACATCTCGAAGAACGACGTGGCCAAGACGCTCAAGCGCTTCAAGGGCACGGCGTGGGACCAGAGCCCGCTGTTCAAGAAGGTCTACGAAGAGGAGTACGGCCAGTTCGGCGGCGAGCCCTTCGGCTGCCTGGTCGGCGACTACTACTTCGACCAGAGCCCGCCCGACGTCGAGATGCTCGGCGAGATGAGCAAGGTCTGCGCCGCCGCGCACGCGCCCTTCATCGCCGCGGCCAGCCCGACGCTGATGCAGATGAATTCGTGGCAGGAACTGGCCAACCCGCGCGACCTGACGAAGATCTTCTCGACGCCCGAGTACGCCGGCTGGCGCTCGCTGCGCGAATCCGACGACTCGCGCTACCTCGGCCTGGCGATGCCGCGCTTCCTGTCGCGCCTGCCGTACGGCGCCAAGACCAACCCGGTCGAAGCCTTCAACTTCGAGGAAGAGACCGGCGGCGGCGACCACAGCCGCTACACCTGGACCAACGCGGCCTACGCGATGGCCGTGAACATCAACCGCTCGTACAAGCTCTACGGCTGGGGCACCTGCATCCGCGGCATCGAGTCCGGCGGCGCGGTCGAGGGTCTGCCGACGCACACCTTCCCGACCGACGACGGCGGCGTCGACATGAAGTGCCCGACCGAGATCGCCATCAGCGACCGCCGCGAGGCGGAGCTCGCGAAGAACGGCTTCATGCCGCTGGTGCACCGCAAGAACAGCGACTTCGCGGCCTTCATCGGCGCGCAATCGCTGCAGAAGCCGCAGGAGTACGACGATCCCGACGCCACCGCCAACGCGAACCTCTCCGCGCGGCTGCCGTACCTGTTCGCCTGCTGCCGCTTCGCGCACTACCTGAAGTGCATCGTGCGCGACAAGGTCGGCTCGTTCAAGGAACGCTCCGACATGGAGAAGTGGCTCAACCAATGGATCATGAATTACGTCGACGGCGACCCGGCGAATTCGTCCCAGACCACCAAGGCCCAGAAGCCGCTGGCTGCCGCCGAGGTTCTCGTCGAGGAGATCCCCGGCAACCCCGGCTACTACAGCTCGAAGTTCTTCCTCCGGCCGCACTACCAGCTCGAAGGGCTGACGGTGTCGCTGCGTCTCGTATCCAAGCTGCCGTCGCAGAAGCAGCAATAACCACTGTTCGTTAACGCGTCCGCTTCCAGCAATTCACCACCCCACCTCACTCACTCACTCACATTCAGGAAACTCATCATGACCATCGATTGCCATATCAAGTTCGACGGCGTTGAAGGCGAAGCCACCCACAAGGACCACAAGAACGAGATCGAAGTGCTCTCGTGGAGCTGGGGCGTCTCGAACGCCAGCGGCTTCGCCGGCGGCGGCTCGGCCCAGGGCAAGGGCACCGCCAGCGACTTCAACTTCATGCACAAGTACGACAAGGCCTCCCCGGTGCTGGCGAAGAACTGCGCCTCGGGCAAGCACTTCAAGGAAGTCGTCATGACCGCGCGCAAGTCCGGCGAAGGCCAGAAGGACTTCTTCAAGGTCACGATGAAGGAAGTCTTCATCACCAGCGTGCAGCCCGCCGGCTCCAGCGGCGGCGAGATCGTCGAGTCGGTCTCGATGACCGCCAAGGACATCGAGTACTCGTACAAGCCGCAAGACGACAAGGGCGGCCTGGGCGGCGAAGTCAAGTTCGGCTGGAACATCGCCACCACCGAGACGCGCTGATGCCCACTGGCGGCCCCGCCCCGGCGGGGCCGTCTGCCGGTTCGCCACCGCAGGAGTGCCTTCATGGCCGTGATGCTCAATGAACTCAACGTCCCGGTGCGCGGTCAATCCGGCAGCGACGTCTTCCTGCGCGTGCAGACCAAGCGCGCCGGCAAGATCAAGGGCGAATCGACCTCGCTCGGCCACGAGGAAGACATCATCGTCGAACGCTGGCAGTGGGGCCTGACGGCCAGCTCGGCGATCGGCAATACCCAGGCCACCTCGCGCCGCTCGTATTCCGCGCTGACGGTGCACAAGCGCATCGACTCGGCCACCACCGCGCTGATGTCGGCGCTGGCGACCAACGACGAGGTCAAGGAAGCCAAGCTGACGATGCGCAAGGCCGGCGGCGAGCAGAACGACTACTTCGTGATCACGCTGAAGGGTGCCCGCATCAGCGGTGTCACGCACAGCACCGGCAGCGACGGCGAGACCGCCGAGATCGTGGCCATCGTCTTCACCAAGGTCGAAGTCGAATACAAGCCGCAGAAGTCCACCGGCATCAAGGGTGGCAGCATGACCTTCACCGACGAACTGGTGGAGTCCGCCTGATGACGCAAACCCCTCAGGAACTGCTCGCCGCCGGCGATCCGAAAGGCGCGCTCGCCGCGCTGCAGTCGCAGGTGCGCGGCAAGGCCGCCGACGCCAAGCTGCGCATCTTCCTGTTCCAGCTGCTGTCGGTGCTGGGCCAGTGGCAGCGTGCGATGGACCAGCTGCATGTCTGCGGCGAGCTCGATGCCGCCGCGCTGGCGATGGTCAACACCTACCGCCCCGGGCTGCAATGCGAAGCCGTGCGCGAGGCGGTGATGAGCGGCAAGACGCTGCCGCACGTGTTCGGTCCGCCGACCGCCTGGGTCGCGCTGCTCGCGCAGGCGCTGCAGGCCGATGCCACGGGCGAACATGCGCAGGCCGCGAAGCTGCGCGAATCGGCCTTCGAACAGGCCGAACCGACCGCCGGCGCGATGAACGGCGAAGCCTTCGACTGGATCGCCGACGCCGATTCGCGGCTTGGGCCGGTGCTCGAGATCGTCATCAACGGCCGCTACGGCTGGGTGCCGTTCGCGCACCTGCAGAAGATCGTCGTCGAGGCGCCGGCCGACCTGCGCGACCTGGTGTGGACGCCGGCGCAGATCACCTTCGCCAACGGCGGCGAATCGGTGGCGCTGATCCCGACGCGTTACGCCGGCACCGCGACCGCCGATGCCGACGGCGCGCTGCTGATGTCGCGCAAGACCGAATGGCTCGAGCTGGCCGAGGGCCAGTACCGCGGCCTCGGCCAGCGCGTGATCGCCACCAGCAGCGCCGAGCTCGGACTGCTCGAGGTGCGCGAGCTGACGCTGCAGACCAGCGTGCCGGCCGAACCCGAAGCGCCCGCGGCGGCCGACGACGCGGCCGCCGGCCCCAGCGACGGCGGCGGCTGACGCTCGCACGCCGCAGATCGACCGCACCGCCGACCGATGGCCACCAGCACCGAAATCCGCGACCGCCTGCAGCCCGCGCTGCTGGACCGCCTGACCGACGACGCCCCGCACGAACGCCAGGAATCCTCGGATCGCCGGGTGATGTCGAAGGCGGCGCTGCGCCAGGCGGTGCTGCGCGACCTGAGCTGGCTGTTCAACGCGACGCAACCCCTGCCGCCGTCGCAGCAGGAACAGCATCCGATGATCGCCGAGAGCGTGCTGAACTACGGGCTGCCGGCGCTGTCGGGCCAGCTCGTCAGCAAGGTCGACGTCAACCAGCTCGAACGCACGATCCGCCAGGCCATCCTGCGCTTCGAGCCGCGGCTGCTGCCCGAATCGCTGAAGGTGATCGCGCTCGAGGCCACGCACGTGCTCGACACCCACAACATGATCGAGTTCGAGATCCGCGGCCATCTGTGGGCGCAGCCGGTGCCGCTGGAGGTGCTGCTGCGCACCAAGCTCGACCTCGAGGCCGGCCAGGTCGAGGTGCGCGACGCCACCAGCGCCGTGCCCTCGCGCGCCGCGGCCGCCGGTCGCTGACGCGCAAAGGCAGCGGCCATGGACCCCCGACTGGTTCGCCTGTACCAGGACGAGCTGACCCACCTGCGCGAGGTCGGCGGCGAGTTCGCCGCCGAGTTCCCGAAGATCGCCTCGCGCCTCGGCCTCGAAGGCATGGAGGTCGCCGACCCCTATGTCGAGCGCCTGCTCGAAGGCTTCGCCTTCCTCGCCGCCCGCGTGCAGCTCAAGCTCGAGGCCGAGCAGCCGCGGCTGATCGCGCACTTGCTGGAGTCGATCTACCCGAACTTCCTGGCGCCGGTGCCCTCGATGATGGTGGCCCGGCTCGGCGCCGATCCGGCCGATCCGAACCTCGCGCGCGGCTACAACGTGCCGCGCGGGGCGACGCTGCAGTCGCTGCAGCCGCGCGGGCAGGAAACCTACTGCGAGTTCCGCACCGCGATGTCGGTGACGCTGTGGCCGATCGAGCTGGTCGGCGTGCAGTACTTCACCCACGCGCCGGACCTGTCGCTTGCGCGGCTGCCGCAGGCCAAGCCGGCCAAGGGCGGCCTGCGCATCAAGCTGCGCGCCGGCGGCGGCCTGCGTTTCGACCAGCTCAAGCTCGACCGCCTCGGCTTCTACATCGCCGCGCCCGACGACATCGCCTTCCGCGTGCACGAGCTGGTGCTGGGCACGCCGCTGGGCACGCTGGTGGTGCCCGGCACGCCCGGCGCCGCCGCGGGCGGCTCCAGCGCCGAGCTGGCACGCCAGTGGCGCGGCCCGGCCAGCGTGCAGCCGGTCGGACTGGCCGCCGACGAGTCGCTGCTGCCCGAGACGCTGCGCGCGTTCTCCGGCCACCGCCTGCTGCAGGAGCTGGCCGCGCTGCCGCAGCGGCTGATGTTCTTCGACCTCACCGAGCTCGCACCGCGTCTGGCCCAGGTGACGGGCGACACGGCCGAGCTGGTCATCCTTTTTTCACGCGGGGATCCTGCACTCGAAACGCTGGTGGACGGCGGGACCCTCGCGCTTTTCTGCACGCCCGCGATCAACCTGTTCCAGAAGCGGGTCGATCGCGTGCAACTCGGCCCCGGCGCCTGGGAGTACCACCTGGTGCCCGACCGCACGCGGCCGATGGACCTCGAGGTGCACAGCGTCGAGTCGGTGGTCGGCCACGGCACCGGCCGCGAGCCGCAGCGCGAGTTCAAGCCGCTGTTCACGACGCACCACGAGGCCCCGCTGGAGGGCCACGGCTACTTCACCGTGCGGCGCGAGCCGCGGCTGATGTCGCAGCGCCAGCGCCAGCAGGGGCTGCGCTCGTCGTACATCGGCGAGGAGATCTTCCTGTCGCTGGTGGACGCTCACCATGGCGCCTATCGCGAGCACCTGCGCCAGCTGTCGGTGATCGCCTGGTGCAGCAACCGCGACCTGCCGGCGCTGCTGCCGCAGGCCGGCGCCAGCGGCGCGGACGCGTGGAAGCTCGACGCCCCCGGCCCGGTGTCCACCGTCACCTGCGTGCGCGGCCCCACCCGGCCGGTCTCGCGCCGGCCCACCGGCGACATCGGCTGGAGCCTGATCAGCCAGCTGACGCAGAACCACCTGTCGCTGGCCGGCAGCCCGGAGCAGGTGGCGTCCGCGCTGCGCGACACGCTGAAGCTCTACGGCCCGCCGGCCGACCTGGCATGGAGCCACCAGGTCGACGGCATCCTGAGCCTGCGCGCGCAGCCGGTGGTGCGGCGCCTGCCGTTCAAGGGCCCGCTGTCCTTCGGCAGCGGCATCGACCTGACGATGGAAGTCGACGAGCTGCGCTTCCAGGGTTCCAGCGCCTTCCTGCTGGCGTCGGTGCTCGAGCAGTTCTTCGCCCGCCATGCGGCGATCAACAGCTTCACCCAGCTGACGCTGCGCAGCCAGCAGCGCGGCCTGGTGAAGACCTGGGCGCCTCACCTGGGCGATCGGGCCACCCTGTGACGCCCGGGCGGCACCGCCAGCGAGCCAGACCCATGCACCATGGATAGCCGCGCGCTGCAGCAGCTGTTTGCCGACGTCGAGGCCCAACCATGGGCCTTCGACTTCTATGCGCTGATGCGGCGCATCGACGCGCTGCGGCCCGAGCATCCGCCGCTGGGCCTGGGCCAGCGGCCGTCGCAGGAGGCGGTGCGCCTGGGCCAGGTGCCGGAGCTCGACTTCGCGCCGGCCGCGATCTCGCGCTTCGACCACCACGGCCGCAGCGTGCCCCACGTCGGCGTGCGCTTCTTCGGGCTGCTGGGGCCGCACGGTCCGATGCCGCTGCACCTGACGGAGTACGTGCGCGAGCGCCTGCACCAGCGCGCCGACCCGACCTCGTCGCGCTTCCTCGACATCTTCCACCACCGCATGATCAGCCTGTTCTACCGGGCCTGGGCGCAGTCCCAGCCGGTGGTGCAGCAGGACCGGCCGCTGACCGACCGCTACGGCGCGTGGCTGGGCGCGACCTTCGGCCTGAACCGCCTGGGCAGCGGCCGCGACGCGATCCCCGACAGCGCCAAGCTCTACCAGGCCGGCATGATCGCCAGCCGCAGCCGCCATCCCGAAGCGCTGACCAAGGTGCTGCGCCAGTACTTCGGCGTGCCGGTGGCGCTGGAAGCGAACGTCGGCCAGTGGCTGGCCATCGCCGGCGAGGACCGCTCGCGCCTGGGCTTCGCGCGCAACCGGCCCGAACGATCGCAGGTGCCGCATGCCGAGCTGGGCCTGTCGGCCAATGCCGGCCACAAGGTCTGGGACCGCCAGTACAAGTTCCGCCTGCGCCTGGGGCCGCTGAGCCTGAAGCAGTACGAGGACTTCCTGCCCGGTGGCCGCGCCTGGCAGCCGCTGGCCGACTGGGTGCGCCTGCTCGCCGGCCTGGACCTGGGCTGGGACGTGCAACTGGTGCTGAAGCAGGCCGAGGTGCCGAAGCCGCACCTGGACCGCCGCATGCGCCTGGGCCTGACCAGCTGGCTCGGCCGCCGCGGCCGCCAGCCGCCGGCCACCGACCGCGACGAGCTGAAGCTGCGGCCAGGCAATGCATTCCTGCTGCGACGCCTGGGCGCGCGCGTCTGACGATCACAACACGATTCCTCCAAGGAGCTCACGATGGCTGAAATCTCCCGCACCGCACTGTTCGGCAAGCTCAATCCGCTGGCCTACAAGGCCATCGAGGGCGCGACCGTGTTCTGCAAGATGCGCGGCAACCCGTACGTCGAGCTGCAGCACTGGCTGGCGCAGATCCTCAATGCACCGGACAGCGACCTGCACCGCATCATTCGCCACTACGAGCTCGACACCGCGGCGCTCGCCGCCGACCTGACGAAGGCGCTCGACCGGCTGCCGCGGGGCGCCTCGTCGATCAGCGACCTGTCGGAGTTCATCACCAACGCGGTCGAACGCGGCTGGGTCTACGGCTCGCTGATGTTCGGCGAGAACCAGGTGCGCACCGGCCACCTGCTGGTCGGCATGCTGAAGACCGCGTCGCTGCGCGGTGCGCTGCTGGCAATCTCGAAGCAGTTCGAGAAGGTGCCGCTCGACGACCTGACGGCCAAGTTCAATACGCTGCTCGCCTCGTCGCCCGAGTACGTGATGACGGCCAGCGACTCCGGCGGTGCGCCCGGTGAAGCGAGCGATGCGATCGCGCCGGCGGCGATGGGCAAGCAGGAAGCGCTCAAGCGCTTCACCACCGACCTGACCGAGCAGGCCCGCAGCGGCAAGATGGACCCGATCGTCGGCCGCGACGACGAGATCCGCCAGGTCGTCGACATCCTGATGCGGCGGCGCCAGAACAACCCGATCCTGGTCGGCGAGGCCGGCGTCGGCAAGACCGCCGTCGTCGAGGGCTTCGCGCAGCGCATCGCGCGCGGCGACGTGCCGCCGGCGCTGAAGGAAGTGACGCTGCTCACTTTGGACGTTGGCCTGCTGCAGGCCGGCGCCAGCATGAAGGGCGAGTTCGAGCAGCGCCTGCGCTCGGTGATCGACGAGGTGCAGGCCTCGCCGAAGCCGATCATCCTGTTCATCGACGAGACGCACACGCTGGTCGGCGCCGGCGGCGCAGCCGGCACCGGCGACGCGGCGAACCTGCTCAAACCCGCGCTCGCGCGCGGCCAGCTGCGCACCATCGGCGCGACCACCTTCGCCGAGTACAAGAAGCACATCGAGAAGGACCCCGCGCTGACGCGGCGTTTCCAGTCGATCCAGGTCGACGAGCCGACCGAGCCGCGCGCGGTGCTGATGATGCGCGGCGTCGCGTCGACGATGGAGAAGCACCACAAGGTGCAGATCCTCGACGAGGCGCTGGAGGCCGCGGTCAAGCTGAGCCACCGCTACATCCCGGCGCGCCAGCTGCCGGACAAGTCGGTGAGCCTGATCGACACCGCCTGCGCGCGCGTGGCCGTCAGCCTGCACGCGACGCCGGCCGAGGTCGACGACTGCAGCAAGCGCATCGAGGCGCTGGAAGTCGAGCAGGGCATCATCGCCCGCGAAGGCGCGATCGGCATCGACGTGGCCGAGCGCTCCAAGCTGGTCGAGGAGCAGCTGACCGAGGAACGTGCCCGCCTGGACAAGCTGACGACGCGCTGGCAGGCCGAGAAGGTGCTGGTCGAGAAGCTGCTGGACCTGCGCTCGAAGCTGCGTGGCAGCACCGAGCCGGTCGAGGGCACCGGCAGCAAGCTCGAGGCCAGCGTCGCCAGCGACGCGCAGGAGGTCAAGGCGGCGCCGGACGCGCTGGCCAAGCCCGCGCTGTCGGCCGAGGAGCGCGAAGCCGCGCTCGCCGAGCTGCATGCGGTGCAGAAGGAGCTGCAGGAGCTGCAGGGCGAGACGCCGCTGATCCTGCCGACGGTGGACTACCAGGCGGTGGCCTCGGTCGTCGGCGACTGGACCGGCATCCCCGTGGGCCGCATGCAGGCCAACGAGATCGACACCATCCTCAAGCTGCCGAAGACGCTGGGAGAACGCGTGATCGGCCAGGACCACGCGATGGAGATGATCGCCAAGCGCATCCAGACCTCGCGCGCCGGCCTCGACAACCCGAACAAGCCGATCGGCGTGTTCATGCTCGCCGGCACCTCCGGCGTCGGCAAGACCGAAACCGCGCTCGCGCTGGCCGAGGCGCTGTACGGCGGCGAGCAGAACCTGATAACGATCAACATGAGCGAGTACCAGGAGGCGCACACCGTCTCGTCGCTCAAGGGCGCGCCCCCCGGGTACGTCGGCTACGGCGAAGGCGGCGTGATGACCGAGGCGGTGCGGCGCAAGCCCTACTCGGTGGTGCTGCTCGACGAGGTCGAGAAGGCCCACCCGGACGTGCACGAGATCTTCTTCCAGGTCTTCGACAAGGGCTTCATGGAGGACGGCGAGGGCCGCTTCATCGACTTCAAGAACACGCTGATCCTGCTGACGACCAACGCCGGCACCGAGATGATCGCCAGCCTCTGCAAGGACCCCGAGCTGATGCCCGATCCGGAGGGCATGGCCAAGGCGCTGCGCGAGCCGCTGCTGAAGATCTTCCCGCCGGCGCTGCTCGGGCGGCTGGTGACGATCCCGTACTACCCGCTGTCCGACGACATGCTCGGCCGCATCGTCAAGCTGCAGCTCGGACGCATCAAGAAGCGGGTCGAGCAGCGCTACAAGATCCCGTTCGAGGTCGACGACGAGGTGATCAAGCTGGTCGTCTCGCGCTGCACCGAGAGCGAATCGGGCGGCCGCATGATCGACGCGATCCTCACCAACACGATGCTGCCGGCGGTCAGCCGCGAGTTCCTGCAGCGCATGATGGAAGGCCAGCCGATCACCCAGGTGCGCGTCAAGGTGAGCGACTCGGACTTCGCCTACGACTTCGGCTGAGCGTCGCGCCGGACGCACGCCAGCCCCATCCCATCCCGCCACGAAAACCCGGAGAAAGGTCCATGGCCACGATCCCCAGCTACGACGAGTGGATGAAGCGCACCAAGCGCGGCCTGCTGCAGACGCGCAGCGACGAGCTGAAGGACGTCGACAAGGCGCTCAAGCGCTACGACGGCAACAAGTCGGTCGACAACAAGAAGCTGCTGCGCGACGAGCTCGAGAAGTGGAAGAAGAGCAAGGGCACCGGCGACCAGTGGAAGCTGAGCATCCGCAATACCAAGGACCAGATCGTCGAGGAGCTCGACGAGGCGCTGAAGCCCTATCGGGTCGGCGGCACGCCGGCGTGGGTCGCGCCGCCGCTGCCGCTGAACCCGGCGGCGGGCAGCGTGCACCTGGGCCAGAGCTTCGAGCATGCGAACTCGAAGGAACGCGTCGACGTGCCGCAGGCCTTCAAGCGCGCGCAGGCGCTGATCTCGCGCGCCTTCCAGGGCATCACGCAGGCCCGCCTGGCCACCACGCCGCAGCGCGCGATCTACGAGACATGGTTCGGCACCTGGTCGCAGACCCGCTTCGCGACGGTGTTCAACACGGTCAAGGAACTGCACGACGCGCTGCACCTGAAACCGGTGGTGCTGTACTACCGCGGCAAGAACGCCCAGGGGCCGACCGACTGCCCCGCAGAGGGGGGCGACATCGCCGGCGAGAACTTCTTCGGCGCCGCGTGGAAGCCGAAGGACCTGCCGCCGGAGCTCGACCGCAAGTTCACCTACATCTTCCTCGGCAAGGCCTTCTTCAAGTCGGGCATGTACGCCAACGACTCGATCGCCGGCGTGATCATCCACGAGCTGAGCCATTCGATCTGCGGCACCGACGACGTCAACTACAAGGGCGAGGACACCTACGGCCCCGACCTGTGCAAGCGGCTGGCCACCGAGAAGCCGGACCTCGCGGTGTTCAATGCCGACAGCTACGAGTACCTGTGCGAGAACTTCCAGAACACGCTCTTCGTGCCGAAGCCGAAGACCATGAACCTGCCGAAGAAGGCCTCGATCGCGCTGCAGATGCGCGCTCCGGTGGTCTGAGCGCGGCGATGCGCCGCGCGCGCCACGCATGAGCGCTTCCGACGCGCCGGTCGGTGCCGACCTCGCCGCCGCGCTCGCGGCCGCCATCGAGCTGCTGCGCAGCGAACGGCTGCCGGAGGCGGAAGCCGCGCTCGACGCGCTGCTGGCCTGCTGGCCGCAGCAACCGGACGCGCTGCATTACCTCGGCGTGCTGCGCCACGCGCAAGGGCGCGCCGACGACGCGGTGACGCTGGTGCGGCAGTCGCTGGCGGTGGCGCCGGGCAACGTCGGTGCGTGGAACAACCTGGGCAACATCCTGCTGCTGGCGCAGCGCTTCGACGAGGCGGCCGAGGCCTACGAGGCCAGCGTGGACGCGGCGCAGGGCACGCCGGAAGCCTCGCGCGCGCTCGACAACCTGGCGGTGCTGTACCGCCGGCAGGGGCAGGCGGCCGCGGCCGAGCGGGTCGCGCGGCGCGCGATCGAGCTGAACCCGGACGATGGGGATGCCTGGTACCGGCTGTCGCAGTCGCTGCTCGACCAGGGCCAGGTGCGCGAGGGCCTGCTCGCCAACAGCCGCGCGGTCGCCTTGTGGCCGCGCCACCAGCAGGCGCGCAGCGACGTGCTGCGCGCGCTGGTGCTGCTGGGCGAACGGCAGCGCGCGGCGGCGCTGTACCGCGAATGGCTGGACGAGGAGCCCGACAATCCCGTCGTGCAGCACCTGCTCGCCGCCAGCTCCGGCGAGTCGACGCCGGAGCGCGCCAGCGATGCCTACGTCGAGCAGGTCTTCGACAGCTTCGCCGCGTCCTTCGACGCCAAGCTCGAGTCGTTGAATTACCGCGCGCCGTCGCTGGTCGCGCAGGCGCTGCGCGAGGCCGTCGGCGAGCCGGCCGGCGACCTGCAGATCGCCGACCTCGGCTGCGGCACCGGCCTGTGCGGCCCGCTGCTGCGACCCTTCGCGGCGCGGCTGGCCGGCTGCGACCTGTCGGTGGGCATGCTGCGCCAGGCCCAGGCCCGCCGCGCCTACGACCAGCTGCACAAGGCCGAGCTCGGCCACTACCTGCGCACGCAGCCCGATGATTTCGACGTGCTGGTGTCCGCCGACACGCTGATCTATTTCGGCGACCTGCACGCGGTGATGCACGACGCGCACACCGCGCTGCGCGCCGGCGGCTGGCTGATCTTCACCGTCGAAGCCTTGGCCGAGAACGACCCGGCGCCGCTGCAGCTGCAGCCGCACGGCCGTTATGCGCACCGGCGCAGCCATGTCGAGCAGGCGCTTGCCGCCGCCGGCCTGGCGCCCGACGCCATCACCGCCGAGACGCTGCGCACCGAAGGCGGCAAGCCGGTCGGCGGCTGGCTGGTGCGCGCGCGCAAGCTGCAACACGCCTGAAACAGCCGGTGTGACCTTCGGCGCTGGCCCGGCCGCGCCGGTCCCCCGACCATCGGGGCACCGCACGAGCGCATCCGAAGTCCGTCCCATGCCGATCGCCATCACGCTGACCACGCCGCTGCCGCCTGCCGACCTGCGCTTCGAGGCGCTGACCCATTCCGCCGGGCTGTCGACGCTCGAGGAAACGCGGCTGCAGCTGCTGAGCGAAAAGGCCGACCTCGTGCCCGAGCAGCTGCTGGGGCACCCGGTCGACGTGGCGATCGAGCTGCGCGACGGCGCCAAGCGCCACTTTCACGGCTACGTCGCCCGCTTCGCCTTCGGCCGCCACCAGGGCCGCTACTACGGCTACCAGGCCGAGGTGGTGCCCTGGCTGTGGTTCCTGACGCGGCGCGCCGACTGCCGCATCTTCCAGGACATGGACGTCCAGGAAATCGTCGAGAAGGTCTTCGAGAAGCACGCGGCGATCGCCAGCTACGAGTTCAAGCTGACGCGCCTGTACCGCAAGCGCACGTACTGCGTGCAGTACCGCGAGACCGACTTCAACTTCGTCGCGCGCCTGCTCGAGGACGAGGGCATCTACTGGTACTTCGAGCACACCGAAGGGCATCACAAGCTGATCCTCGTCGACATGGCCTCGGCGCATGCCGCGGTGCCGGGCTTCGAGGCGTTGCCGTTCTACGCCAACACCGGGCAGCTGTCGCCCGACGTCGACTTCGTCACCAACTGGAACTTCTCGCGCGGCGTCGCCAGCGGCGGCGTGGCGATGACCAGCTACAACTTCGAGTACCCCAAGAGCGCGCTGAAGGTCGCGCAGGCGGTGCAGCGGCAGTACGAGCTGTCGGCCTACGAGATGTTCGACTTCCAGGGCGACTACCAGGAAGTCTCCGACGGCCAGCAGCTGGCCGAGAACCGCATGGACGAGCTGCAGGCGCGCTTCGAGCAGGTCAGCGCGACGACCAATGCGCAGGGGCTCGCCACCGGCCACCTGTTCTCGCTGACGCGCCATCCGCGCGGCGACCAGAACGCCGAGTTCCTCGTCGTGCAGACGCAGATCCGCGCCTCGATGACCGGCAGCGAAGCCGCCGGCGGCGGTGGCGGCGGCATCGGCAACGACGGCGAATACAGCTGCACCTTCAACGCGCTGCGCTCGTCGCAGCAGTTCCGCCCGGCGCGGCGCACGCCCAAGCCCTTCGTGCAGGGGCCGCAGTCGGCGGTCGTCGTCGGCGGCTCGGGCGACGAGATCTTCACCGACGCGCAGGGCCGGGTGAAGGTGCAGTTCCACTGGGACCGCTACGGCCAGAAGAACGAGCACAGCTCCTGCTGGATGCGCGTGTCGCACCCGTGGGCCGGCAAGAGCTTCGGCATGATCCACATCCCGCGCGTCGGCCAGGAGGTCATCGTCGACTTCCTCGAAGGCGACCCGGACCAGCCGCTGGTGACCGGCCGCGTCTACAACGCCGACCAGACCCCGCCGTGGCAGCTGCCCGGCGCCGCGACGCAGAGCGGCATCCTGACCCGCTCGACCAAGGGCGGCGCCTACGGCAACGCCAACATGCTGCGCTTCGAGGACAAGAAGGGCAGCGAGATGCTGGACCTGCATGCCGAGAAGGACATGTCCACCGTCGTCGAGAACGACCAGTCCTCCAGCATAGGCCGCGACCGCACCGAGCAGATCATGCGCGACCGGCGGGTGACCGTCGACCGCAAGGACACGCTGATCGTCAACAAGGCCGGCCGCTTCGTCACCGTGGCCGCGGGCGGCGAGGAAGTCAACGTCACCGGCGGGCGCAAGTACAACGTCAAGGGCGGGCTCGACCAGAACACCATCCTCAACGGCCGCATCACGAAGATCACCGGGCCGGAGTCGCTGGGCGTCACGGGCGACGTGCTCCGCGTCGTCAACGGCAAGACCACCGACATCCACAACGGCGACTTCAAGGTCGGCGTCACCGGCAACATCGTGTGCTCGGCCACCGGCACGGTCAACATGACCGCCGGCGGCGCGGTCGAGTACGTCGGCCCCAGCTTCAAGTGGACGACGCCGGGCAACCTCGAGTACTTCGGCAACCAGTTCAACCGCACGGTGAACCAGGCCAACGACGTCTTCCTCGGCCCCAACACCGGCACCTACATGGGCGCGGTGGCCAACACCCTCGTCGCCGGCGTGCGCGAGACCTTCGTCGGCCTGAAGAACTCGCTCGAGCTGTCGCTGGCGACCACCTGCACCATCGGTGCGTCGATCAACACCTCGATCTCCGCGGCGCTCAACGCCGGGTTGTCGGCGACCATCGAGATGATGGCCGGCCCCGAGCTGGTGATGGGTCCGCTGGGCCTGGAGCAGAAGTCGATCGACGTCGCGCAGAGCGCGCTGAAGGTGATCACCGGCGGCGGCGGCGCGGGCGGCGGCGGTGGCGGCGGTGGGGCCGCGGCGGCGGCGGCCGTCGGTGCGGGCGTCGGCCTGAGCGTGGGCGCCGCCATCGGCAACGCGATGGCCGCCTACGAGGACATCGCCAAGTTCCTCGAGGACGTCAAGAAGGCGCCGAACTACGGTGAGGCGCGCAGCATGCTCGACGGCCCGACCCTGACCTCGATGGTGGCGACGATCTTCAGCGCCGGCACCAACGTCTACGAAGACGCGCATCCGGAACAGTCCGACGCCAAGATGAAGGAAAAGCAGGCCGAGATGAAGAAGCAGGCGGAAGCGCAGGCGGCGGCCGACCAGGCCGCGGCGCAGAAGGCGATGGACGCTTCGGCGAATCCGCCGGCGCCCGGCGGCGCGGGCGCCGGCCACTGATCCCATGCAGGTCCACAAGCCTGCCTGTGTCGGCCTCGGCAGCCGCGTCGTCCAGCACCGCGGCAAGCTCGGACTGAGCATCTCCGCGACGCTGTACTTTCCGTTCCGTTCGGCCGAGCCCTTCGGCCTGTGGGCCGAAGCGTCGATGTGGCGCTTCCTTGCCAAGGAGATGGCCGAGCCGATCGTCGACGAAGGCGTCATCAAGACGCAGCCGGAGTTCCTGGTGCACGGCATCGCCTGCCCGCCGGACGGCCCGGCGCCCGCCTGCGCGGTGCGCGCGACGGTGGGCAGCGTGCAGAAGACGCTGGTCGTGCATGGCGACCGGCGCTGGGTCGGCCGCCAGCCCAGCGAGGCCGAGCCGTTCGCGCAACTGCCGCTGGACTGGACCCGGTCCTACGGTGGCCCGGCGTTCGCCGCCAACCCGGTCGGCCGCGGCCACGCGCCCGCCGAGGACGGCACGCACTGGCTGCCGAACATCGAGTACCCCAACGCGCCGACCACGCATCCGGACAAGCCGCTGCCGCCGGCGGGCTTCGGCCGCATCGATCCGATGTGGACGCAGCGCGCGCAGCACCGCGGCACCTACGACGAGCAGTGGCTGCCGAACCATGCGCCGGGCTTCCCGCCCGACCTCGACTGGCGCCACTTCAACCTCGCGCCGCCCGACCAGTGGCTGCCGCAGCCGCTGCGCGGCGACGAGGCGTTCTCCTTCGACAACCTGCACCCGGGCAAGCGCAAGGTCGAGGGCCGCCTGCCGCCGCTGGCCTGCCGCGCCTTCATCCGCTACGGCTCGGGGCCGCTTCAGGGCAAGCTGCGCCACGTGCCGCTGGCGCTGTCGACGCTGTGGTTCTTCCCGCATGCCGAGTGCGGCGTGATGGTGTTCCACGGCCTCGCCAACTGCGCCGAGGACGACGCGGCCGACGTGCAGACGCTGATGTGCGCGGTCGAGCGCATCGGCCAGCATCGCCCCGAGGAGCACTACCTCGATGTGCTGCAGCGGCGCGAGGACCCGAAGCTCGGCGCGCTGTTCGCGCTGATCGAGTCCGACCTCGCGCCCACCGACCTCGACCTGGTGGACCCCGAGATGGCCGCCGCCGAGGCCGACTACCAGGTGCAGGGCTTCGTCGGCGAGGCGCAGTTCCGCGGCGCCGAGGTCAAGCTCGACATGGTGCGCAAGGACCTGATCGCCAAGGGGCTGGACCCCGATGCGCTCGGCGTCAAGCCGCTGGTGCGGCAGCGGCCGCCGACGCTGTCCGAGCTGCCGGCGCTGGTCGAGAAGACCATGCGCGAGGGTCTGCAGGAAACCGCCCGCGCGGCGATCGCCGCAGCCAAGGACATCGTCGAGGCCAAGCGCAAGGCAGAGCAGCATGGCGTCGATCTCGCGAAGATGAAGGTCAAGGGACCGCCGCAGTTCAAGGCCGCGCGCGAGCTGGCGATGCTGGCGACGCAGCTGAAGCACCACCCCGATCCGCAGGCCGGTGCGGCCAAGCTGCTGGCCGTCGCGCCCAAGCTGGCCGAGGCCGAAGGCGCGCAGCGCCTGGCCTACCGGCTCGGTGCGCACCTCCAGGAGCCGGCCGATGCGCTGCCGCCGGAGGACTCCGATCCGCGGCGCGCGCAGGTGATCGCGCTGCTGAAGCAAGGCAAGAGCCTGGCGCTGACCGGTCTGACCGGCGTCGACCTGTCGGGCATCGATTTCACCGGCGCCGACCTGACCGGCGCGCACCTCGAGAGCGCGAACCTGCGCGGCGCGAAGCTGGCGGGCGCGAAGCTCGCCGAGGCCGTGCTCGCCCATGCGCAGCTGCAGGGCGCCGACCTGCGCGGCGCGCAGCTGCAGCGCGCCAACCTGGGTGGCGCCGCGCTCGCCGGCGCGGTGTTCGACGAGGCCGATTGCAGCCACGCGAACTTCGGCACCTGCGTGCTCGACGAGGTGTCCTTCGTGCGCGCGGTCCTGATGCAGACGCAGTGGCTCGACTGCCAATTCGGCCGCTGCGACTGGCGCGGCGCCAATGCCGCCAGCGTGATGCTGCTGAAGCACACGCTCGACGGCCTGGTCGCCGACGGTGCCGACTTCTCGCAGGCCAACTTCATCGAGTGTTCGCTGGCCGGCACGCGCTTCGTGCAGGCGCGGCTCGCGTCGGCCAACTTCATCACCTGCAACCTGTCCGGTGCGGTCTTCACCGGCGCGCAGCTGCCGCAATGCATCTTCGCGCAGGGCTGCGACCTGCAGCGGGCCGACTTCGCGCAGGCCCGGTTGCCGGGCGCCAACCTGCGCGGCGCCAGGCTGGCCGGCGCGCGTTTCACGCAGGCCGACGCCGCGGGCGCCGACTTCTCCGAAGCCGATCTCACCGAGGCGCAGCTCGAAGGCGCGTCCTTCGCCGGCGGGCTGCTGATCCGCACCCGCTTCGAACGCGCGCGCGCCGCGCAGAGCAACTGGATGAATGCCATCGCCCAGAAGGCCGACCTGCGCGGCACCGACCTGCGCGGCGCCAACCTCTACGGCGCCGATGTCTCGCAGGTGCTGATCGACGAGCACACGCAGCTGGCCGGCGCGCTGAACGACCGCATGAAGATCCACCCGCGCCGCCGCGCACCGACGGTGACCGGGACATGAGCACGACCAGCCGTTCCGAAGGGCTCATCCCGAAGCACTCAGTGCGGAGGGCAGTCCCGTGAGCACGCCCAGCCTGACCATCGTCGACCTCACGCTGCTGGCGACCCACGGCGAGCCCATCGTCGGCCACCAGCTGCAGGGCATCCAGCTCGCGCGCGCGCCGCTGCCGGGCGCGGTGTTCAGCCGCGTCAATTTCCAGGAAGCCGACTTCAGCGGCGCCGACCTGCGCGAGGCGGTCTTCGACCAGTGCGACTTCACCGGCGCCAATTTCAGCGGCGCGCAGCTGCGCGCGGCGGTCTTCAACCGCTGCCGCTTCCAGCAGGTGCAGGCCGCCGGCGCGAAGATGCACGCGGCGAAGTTCGTCGACACCGGCCTGCAGGACACGGTGCTCACCGGCGCCGATCTGAACCTGGCCGCGTTCCACCGCTGCCGCCTGTCGCGCGCGCAGCTCGGCGGCGCGCTGATCGACCGCAGCACCTTCGTCGGCTGCGCCTTCCCGCAGGCGGTGCTGCGGCAGGTCGCCTTCCACCAGGTCACGCTGTCCGGCGTCGACCTGGAAGGCGCCGACTGGGCGGGTTCGAGCTTTGCCGGAGTCGTCTTCCACGAGGTGAACCTCGACGGCCGCAGCTTCGCCGGCCTTCGCCTGACCGGCTGCCAGTTCCCCGGCAGCTCGCTGCAGAACGCCGACTTCGAAGGCGCGACGCTGACGCAGAGCAACTTCCAGGCGGTGCCGCTGGGCGCCGCGAACTTCACCCGGGCCGACGCGGCGATGGCGATCTTCGTCAAGGCCCGCGCGCAAGGCGCCCGCTTCGGCGGCGCGCGGCTGCGCCACGCGCTCTTCGCCGAGGCCCAGCTCGACCGCTGCGTGTTCGACGGGGCCGATCTCTATCAAGGTTACTTCGCGGACGCCACGCTGCAGCAATGCAGCCTGCGCGACTGCGAGCTGACCTATGCCGATTTTTCGCGCGCCCGCCTGCCGCAGTGCCAGCTGCAGGGCAGCCGGCTCGAACGCGCGAAGTTCCACCGTGCCGAGCTGGCCGGCACCGAGCTGCCGGCGGGCCATGGTTCGCTCGGCACCGACCCCGTGCAGGCCAAGGCCGAGCTCTGGCCCAACGGCTGACCTTCATCGTTTTCAGGAGTGCCTCGATGACCACCCCCTCCCTCGCATCCGCGGCCACCACCCGCCCCGCCCCGCTGCCGCCGGCGCAGCCCGCGGCGCTGCTGCCCGCACACACGCCCACGCCATGGCAGGGCCCCGGCGTGGTCTGCGCCGAGGCCGACGGCGCCTGGGTGGTGAACGCCGACACCGGCTCGTTCCGCGCCCGGCTGGCCGCGTCCTGCCTGCTGCAGCCGCAGGTGGGCGACACCGTGTGGTGCTGCGGCGTGGTGTGCGACGCGGCCCCGGCCGCCGCCGACGCTGGCCAGGCCGCCCGCTACTGGATCACGCTGGTGCTCGAACGCGCCGAAACCGCCGGCGCGCGGGTGCAGCTGCCGGCCGATGCGACCCTCGCCAGCGCCGACGGCCGCCTCGCGCTGCAGGCCGACGAGCTGCAGGTGCGTAGCGGCCGCCTGTCGCTGCTGACCGAACAGGCCAGCGTGATCGGCGGCGCGTGGGAGGCGGTGCTCGGCGCGGTGCAGCTGACCGGCCAGACGCTGCGCTCGGTGTTCGACCGCGTGACGCACACCGCGCAGCAGCACCGCCGCGTGACGACAGGCATCGACGCCGTGCATGCCGACGTGCTGGAGCTGCAGGCCAACCAGCTGGCCAGCGTGCACGGCGAGCACGTCATCGTGCAGGGCGAGCGGCTGATCAAGTCGCGCGCCGCCCAGATCCACATGGGCTGACCGCCGGGAGCGCCACGATGTTCGCCAACTGCCAGCTGATGGGCATGGACATGGGCTTCCCCGATGTCTGCCTGACGCCGACGCCGGTGCCCACGCCGATCCCCTACCCGAACATCGCGATGGGGCCGACGGCGGTGCCGAACAACCCCACCGTGCTGTTCATGATGGGCCCGGCCCACAACATGGCAACGACGATCCCGATGACCAACGGCGACAACGCCGGCGTCAACCTGGGCGTCGCCTCGGGCACGGTGATGGGTCCGTCGCGCCACCTGACCGCCGCCTTCACGGTGCTGATCAACGGCGCGCCGGCGACCCGCCTGACCAGCATGAGCCTGCAGAACAGCACCAACTGCCCCGGTGCGCGCATCGTGCCGAGCCAGACGCTGGTGCTGCTGCTGGCGCCGTAGTTCACCGGCCGGGCCCTTGCGGGCCGGGCAGGGTGACTTTCGGCGCTGTGCGCGCCGCGGGCGATCCCCCACGATCCCCGCATGGCGACCACGACGCTGCCGATCTCGCTGACGAGCCCGCTGCCGGCGGCGGACCTGCGCTTCGACTCGATGAGCTACACGTCGGGCCTGAGCGTGCTCGACGAGCTGCACCTGAACCTGCTGAGCGAGAAGGCCGACATCGAGCCCGACAAGCTGCTGGGCCAGCAGATCGATCTCGAGGTCGAGCTGCGCGAAGGCGAGCTGCGTCACATCTGCGGCTACGTCGCCCGCTTCGGCATGGGCCGTCACCAGGGCCGCTACTACGGCTACCGCGCCGAGGTCGTGCCCTGGCTGTGGTTCCTGACGCGCAGTGCCGACTGCCGCATCTTCCAGCAGATGTCGGTGCCGGAGATCGTCGAGAAGGTCTTCGGCGACCACGCGGCCATCGCCAGCTTCGAGTTCAAGCTCGCGGGCAGCTACCGCAAGCGCGAGTACTGCGTGCAGTACCGCGAGACCGACTTCAACTTCGTCAGCCGGCTGATGGAGGAGGAAGGCATCTACTGGTTCTTCGAGCACACGGCCGGCGAGCACAAGCTGATCATCGTCGACGCCACCAGCGCGCACGCCGCGGTGCCCGGCTACGAGAAGCTGCCCTTCTACGGCAATACCGGCCAGCTCTCGCCCGACGTCGACTTCGTCTCGAACTGGAACTTCAGCCGCGGCGTGCGCACCGGCAAGGTCGTGCTGCGCAGCTACAACTTCGAGACGCCGTCGACCAGCCTGGAAGTGCAGCAGAGCGTCGGCCGCGCGCATGACCAGGCCACGCACGAGCAGTTCGACTGGCAGGGCGACTACCTGAAGAAGCCCGACGGCCAGCACCTGGCCGACATGCGCATCGACGAGCTGCAGACGCGCCACGAGCAGCGCTCGGGCCTGAGCAACGCCTACGGGCTGGCCAGCGGTCACCTCTTCACGCTGACGCGCCATCCGCGCGCCGACCAGAACGCCGAGTACCTGTGCGTGCAGGCGCAGGTGCAGGCACAGATCAACGGGCTGGAGGCGGGCAATGCCGCCGGCCCGAACGGCGGCCAGAACGGCGGCGAATGGCAGTGCAGCTTCGCCGCGATCCCGTCGAGCCAGCAGTTCCGCCCGCCGCGGCGCACGCCCAAGCCCTTCGTCCAGGGCCCGCAGACCGCTGTCGTCGTCGGCCCCGCCGGCGAGGAGATCTTCACCGACAAGTACGGCCGGGTGAAGGTGCAGTTCCACTGGGACCGCGAGGGCAAGAAGAACGAGAGCAGCTCGTGCTGGATGCGTGTGTCCTCGCCGTGGGCCGGCAAGAGCTTCGGCTTCGTGCAGATCCCGCGCATCGGCCAGGAGGTCATCGTCGACTTCCTCGAGGGCGACCCCGACCAGCCGATCATCACCGGCCGCGTCTACAACGCCGAGCAGATGCCGCCGTGGGAGCTGCCGGCCAACGCCACGCAGTCGGGCGTGCTGTCGCGCTCGAGCAAGGGCGGCGCGTACGGCAATGCCAACGCGCTGCGCTTCGAGGACAAGAAGGGCGCCGAGCAGGTCTGGCTGCATGCCGAGAAGAACCAGGACATCGAGGTCGAGAACGACGAGACGCACTGGGTCGGCCACGACCGCACGAAGACCATCGACCACGACGAGACCGAACACGTCAAGCACGACCGCACGAAGACGATCGACAACGACGAGAAGGTGCACGTCAAGCATGACCGCACCGAGACCGTCGACAACAACGAGAAGATCACGATCGGCGTCAACCGCACCGAGAGCGTCGGCAACAACGAGTCGATCTCGATCGGCAACAACCGCACCGAGAGCGTCGGCGCCAGCGAGACCGTGTCGGTCGGCAAGAACCGCACGCACGACATCGGCGAGAACGAGTCGCTGACCGTCGGCAAGGACCGCAATCACTCGGTCGGCAAGAACGAGACGATCTCGATCGGCACCGACCAGACCGAGACCATCGGCAAGAACCTCAAGCTGCAGGTCGGCGAGAACCGCCAGAGCAACGTCGCCAAGGACGACAAGCTGCAGGTCGGCAAGAAGTTCTTCCTCGAGGCCGGCGACGAGATCACGCTGAAGACCGGCGATGCCAGCATCACGATGAAGAAGGACGGCACGATCACGATCAAGGGCAAGGACATCACGGTCCAGGGCAGCGGCAAGATCGCCATCAAGGCCTCCAGCGACGTCGTGATCAAGGGCTCCAAGATCGCTGAAAACTGATGCTCCAGGTCGACAACCAGACCCCCTTCGGCGCCGCGCTGTCGGTGTTCCCCGACGTGCGTGGGGTCGAGACCGCGTACCTGGTGCTGAAGGCGACGTTCCAGTTCGCTTCGCGCGGGCCAAAGCTGGCCGAGAAGCAGATTCCCCTGCTCGCCGCGGACGTGTTCTGGGGCGACCCGCAGTCGACCAGCCTGCGCGCGGGCGGCGACTTCGCGCCGTCGAAACCGGCGACCGACGTGCTGCTGGTCGGCCGGGCCATCGCCCAGACGCCGGGCACCCGCGTGGCCGACGTGCGGCTGCGTGTCGGCCCGGTCGCGAAGGTGGTTCGCGTGTTCGGCGACCGGCGCTGGGAGCGCTCGGGCCAGACGCTGGTGCCCTCCGCGCCGCAACCGTGGGAACGCGTGCCGCTGCGCTGGGAATACGCCTTCGGCGGCATCGCCGCCGCGGCTCCCGGGCAGGATCCGTCGCAGCGCGAGCATGAGCCGCACAACCCGGTCGGCCGCGGGGTCGCCGGCCCCGATCCGATGGCGCTGGCCGGCCAGCTGCTGCCGAACCTCGAGGACCCCGCCGCGCCCATCGCCTCGCCGCAGGACCGGCCGCGTCCCGCCGGCTTCGCGCCGGTCGCGCCGAGCTGGATGCCGCGCCGCGCCTATGCCGGCACCTACGACGCCGCATGGCAGCGCGAGCGCGCGCCCTACCTGCCGCTGGACTTCGACCCGCGCTATTTCCAGCTCGCCCCCGCCGGCCTCGTGGCGCCGGGCCACCTGCAGGGCGGCGAGCCGGTGGAGCTCGACGGTTTCACGCTCGGCGGGCCGCTGCGCTTCACACTGCCGCAGCTGACGCTGGACACCGACTTCCATTTCGACGGCCGCTGGCAGCCGCGGCCGCCGCTGCTCGAAACCGTGCTGTTCGAGCCCGACCAGGGCCGCTTCCAGATGTTGTGGCGCGCGGCGCTGCCGGTCGACAAGAAGCTGCTGCGGCTGGCCGAGGTGCGCGTGCGCTGCGCCGAACACGGGTCCGATGGCCGCCCGCCGCCGCCGCTGGCGTCGCTGCAGTCGCTGCCACCGGCCTATGCGGAGGCGCGCTGACGCGCGAAGACGATGGCCACGCCACGCATCGTCATCGCAGGCGCCGGCGTGATCACGCCGATCGGCCTGAGCCTCGCGGAGACCGCCGCGTCGGCGCGCGCGCGCGTCGCGCGGCTGCGCGAGATCGAGTGGCGCGACCGCCGCTTCGAGCCCTTCGTCGCCGGCACCGTGCCCGACGAGGGCCTGCCGCCGCTGGCGCCGGCGCTGGCGGCGCAGGGACTGTCGCGGCGCGAGGCCCGCCTGCTGCAGCTGGCGCACGCGGCGCTCGAGGAAGCCCTGGCGCCGCTCGGCGGTCGGGGCGGCGCGCTGCCGCTGCTGCTCGCCTTGCCCGAGCACCATACGCTGCAGCCGATCGACGCCGGCCGCTTCCTGCTGCGGCTGGCGCAGCAGGCGCCCGGCGCGATCGACACCGGCGCCAGCGCCGCGGCACCGCGCGGCCGTGCCGCCGGCCTGCTGGCGCTGCGGCGCGCAGCGGAAAAACTCGCCGAGGGCGGCAGCCCGTGGATCGTCGTCGGCGGTGTCGACAGCCTGGTCGACCTCTACGTGCTGGGGCTGTTCGACGATGCCGGCCGCATCCGCAACGGCGTCACGAGCGACGGCTTCAGCCCGTCCGAAGGCGCCGCCTTTCTGCTGCTGACCACCGCCGAGACCGCGCACGCACGCGGCGTCACGCCGCTCGCGACCTTGCTGGGCACCGGCCAGGGCCTCGAAGCCGGCCACCTGTACTCGGACGAGCCCTACCTCGGCGAAGGCCTCGCCGCGGCCTTCGCGCAGCTGCTGGCCGAGAGCCCGCCGCCGCAACCGATCGGCACCGTGTGGTGCAGCTTCAACGGCGAACGCTACTGGGCGCGCGAGTTCGGCGTGGCGCGCACGCGGCAGTCGGCCGCCTTCGCGCCCACGCAGACCATGGAGCACCCGGCCGAATGTTTCGGCGATCTCGGCGCGGCCTGCGGCCCGGCGCTGGCGGCGCTGGCCGCGCACAGCGTGCACCACGGCTGGCGCGCCGACCCCAGCCTGGTCTACGCGTCGTCCGACCGCGGCGAGCGCGGCGCCGCGCTGCTCGGCCGCTGCGAATGACACCCGAAAGACACGACCATGCCTTGCACCGTCCACAACATCACCGGCTTCGCGCACAAGGGCAGCAGCGGCATGAGCCTGGTCTTCCCGGACGTCTGCAAGACGCCCGCGCCACCGGCGCCGCCGATCCCGATCCCCTATCCGAACCTCGGCAAGTCGGCCGATACCAGCCAGGGCACCACCAAGGTCGAGGCCGACGGCAACATGATCATGGTGAAGGGCGCGAAGTACATGATGAGCACCGGCGACGAGCCGGGCAGCATCGGCGGCATCATCAGCGGCGTCTTCAAGAGCGAGTGCGAGTACCTGATGTACTCGTTCAACGTGATGCTCGAAGGCAAGAACGTCTGCCGCATGGGCGACCCGCTGTGGCACAACAAGAAGAACATCTGCGGCTGAGGCCGCGACACCGACCGGAGCCCGCACGATGACCGAACTCGCCGAACCGATCGCCATCGGCATCACCGCCGAGGAAGCAGCCGCCGACTGCCCGTTCGCCGACGCGGCGGCGGGCGTCGACACGCTCGAAGCCGAGGACATCCCCAAGGACGACCTGCCCGCCGCCACCGCCACGCAGGAGAACGACGGCGGCGTGCTGGGCAGGAACATGATCAGCGGCTCGCCCGGCAAGGACGGCACCGTCGGCGGCCCCGTGCCACCGCCGACGATGAAGGCCGATCCGCGCCTGGACACCGCGCGCAGCGGCCGCAAGGTGCGCGTGCCCGGGACCAGCGACATCGCCGAGGGTGTCTACGGCTTCACCGTCGCCGCCCACCACCTGATCCCCGGCGACGCGGCCCTGAAGCCCAGCAACCTCAAGGCCCTGATGACCAAGGACGAGACGGTCGAGGTCACCGTCACCGGCGGCGCGAAGAAGAACAAGAAGATCCGCAAGCACATCGGCTACAACGTCAACGGCGCGCACAACGGCGTCTGGCTGCCAGGCAACTACTACATCCGCGGCAATACCTCGCCGGTCAGCGGGCAGAGCTGGTCGGACCTCGGCGACAACCCGTGGTGCCGCAACTACGTGGCCGCAGTGTCGATGGCCGCCGGCGGCCAGATCCACGATGCGCATACCAAGTACAGCGCGGCCGTCGAGACGGTGCTGAACAAGTGGGCCGCGGTGCTGGTGGACCATGAGTGCGACAAGTGCAAGGCGCCGGACATCAACCCGCCGTTCGAGGTCAAGGCCCGGCTGTACGCGCTGTCGGGCTTCCTGAAGACGCAGGTCACCTCCGGGCCGATGGCCTGGAAGCGGCCCTGGTTCACCTCCGACCGGTGGCGCGACGACGCCTTCGACGGCGGCAAGCCGAGCGCGGCCTTCATGGCCGCCTACAACAATGCCGGCCTGGTCGGCGTGACGCCCATTTGATGAACTAGGAATCCCGACGATGGCTTATTTCGTGATGGTCGGCGAGGGCAAGCACCCGGTGATGCCGATCGCCTCCGGCCCCGAGAACCTCAAGGGCAACTGGTACCTCGGCCGGGCGATCACCGACGCCGTGCCGCAGCCGCTGGTCTACACGCTGGACCCCGACTACGGCGGCAAGCCGAAGGCGATGTACGGCGAGAAGGCGATCCCGGTGATGCGCGACGACGTGATCGCCGCGTTGTCCGGCGCCGGCGTCGACAACATCCAGTACTTCGATGCCGTGCTGAAGGACCCGGCCAGCGGCGCCGAGTACCGCGACTACAAGGCCTTCAACATCGTCGGCCTGGTGGCGTGCGCCGACCCCGCGTCGCAGCTGATGGGCACATCGCCCGCGCGCATGGGCGACACCGACTACGCGGCGCTGGTGATCGACGAATCGAAGACCGGCGGTGCGCTGCTGTTCCGCATGGCCGAGAACGTCAGCGCGATCGTCGTGCACGAGCGCGTCAAGCAGGCGATCGAGGTGGCCGGCATCCCCGGCTTCGTGTTCTACGGTCCCGGCGAGTGGTCGGGTTGACGGTCGACTGAAGGAGGGATCGACGATGGCTGCCAAGAAACCGATCGCCCGCGTCGTCGCGCTGCCGCCGGCCAACCCCACGCCGGCGGCCGTCGCCGACGAGCGCTTCCCGTTCCGCGCCCGGCTGGTCGCAGTCAGCGGCGACGGCACGCTGCTGGTCGAGGATGCGCAGGGCCGCCGCCAGGAATGCGACTGGCTCGCCGGCCCCGCGACCGTCGGCACGCCGCTGGCGCCGGACGACGCCGTGCTGGTGCAGCCGCTGGGCGGCGATGCGCGGGCCGTCGTGCTCGGCCGCATCGTCGCCTACACCGCGGCGCCGGAGCACGTGACGATCCGCGCCGCCGAGACGCTGACGCTGCAGTGCGGCGACAGCCAGGTCGACCTGCGCGCCGACGGCAAGCTGATGATCCGCGGCGACGACGTGCTGGTGCGCGCGAAGGGCACGCAGCGCATCCGCGCCGGCACGGTGGCGATCAACTGAGCGGCAGGCCGGCACGATGGCGCGGTGGCGCTACATCCCCGAACTGCTCGACCGGCACGCCGAGGACCTGGCCTTCCTCGCCGGCCAGCGCCGCGACGCGCTGCAGTCGCCGCGCCACACGCTGCGCGAGTTCGGCGAGCTCAACGAACGCATCGAGGCGCATGTGCAGGGCCTGCTGGTCGCCCCGGCGCAGACGCTGCTGGCGCGGCTGGAACCGCAGCTGCACGGCGACGACCGCGACGAGGCCTTCGCCGCCGCCTATGCGCTGCTGCGTCGCGAAGCGCCGTCGACGCAGCAGGCCGTACTGGCCGGCTTCGGCCAGGCCAGCGGCGCGGCGCTGCTGGGGCTGCGCGACGCCTTCAGCCTCGCGCCGCTCGGCGCGCACCAGCCCGCGCTACTGGCGCTGGCCGAGCGTGCTGCAGCGCCGGTCGCCGCCGCCGCGGCGGTCGTGCTGGCCAACCACCGGCAGCTCGACGGGGCGTTGCCGCGGCTGCAGGACCTGCTGCTCGACGAGGACGCCGCGGTCTGCCGTGCGGCCTGGCTGGCCGCGCTGCATGCCGACGCGCGAGCCGGCGCACCGGCGCACAAGCGCCCCTACCAGCACGCGCTGGGGCACGCGTCAGCTGCGGTGCGCTATGCCGCGTGGGCCGCTGCCGCGTGGACCGGCCAGGCGCAGGCGCTTCCGCTGCTGCGCCATGTCGCCGCCGGCGACGATGCGGTGGCGCTGCACTGGCTCGCGGTGCTCGGCGGCATCGAGGACGTCGCCACGGTGCAGCGCGCGGCGCTGCGCCTGGACGATGCGCAGGCACGCTGCACGCTGCTGTCGCGCTTCGGCCACCCGTCGGCGCTGAATGCGCTGGTGCGCTGGATGGGTGAAGACGACGTGGCGCTGGCCGCGGCCTCGGGCGAGGCCTTCACCCGCATCACCGGCATCGACGTGCGCGGCGAGCGCCGCCCGCTGCCGGTGCCCGAGCAGGCCGACGCGTTCGAGCGCGAGATGGCCCCGCTGGTCTGGCTGCCCGATGCCGACAAGGCGCGCACGCTGGTGTCCGAACGCGGCGCCGAGTGGATCGCCAGCCCGCGCTGGTGCAATGGCGTGCGCGTCGACGGCCCGCTGCCGCCCGATGCGCTGCTGCCCTTCGACCTGCAAGCGCGCTGGGACATCGGCGCCCGGGCCGCGCTCGCCGGCCGGCCGGTGTGCTCGCCGCCGCCGATCCACTGAGGCCCCGATGAGCGCACCGACCCGCCTCGGCAAGTATGAGATCCGCCGCGAGCTCGGCAAGGGCGCGATGGGCGTGGTCTACGAGGCCTGGGACCCGGTGATCGACCGCCGCGTGGCGATCAAGGTGATCCGGCGCGACGCGCTCGACCTGGCCGCGGGCGGCGACAGCCAGGACGGCGGCGAGCTGCTGACGCGCTTGCGGCGCGAGGCCCAGGCGGCCGGCCGGCTCAGCCACGCCGGCATCGTCGCGATCTACGACTTCGGCGAGGACGCGACGCAGGGCGGCGGCCCGGTCGCCTACATCGCGATGGAGCTGATCGACGGCCGCGAGCTGCGCGAGCTGCTCGACGACGGCCAGCGCTTCGGCCCCGACGACGCGGTGCGCATCGTCGGCGAGATGCTGGCCGCGCTGCAGCATGCGCACGAACGCGGCGTCACGCACCGCGACATCAAGCCGGCGAACGTGATCCTGATGCACGACGGCAGCGTCAAGCTGGCCGACTTCGGCGTCGCGCGCATCGAGAGCTCGGACCTGACGCAGGCCGGCACCCTCATCGGCACGCCGAGCTACATGTCGCCCGAGCAGCTGCTGGGGTTGCCGGTCGACGGCCGCTCGGACCTGTTCTCCTGCGGCGTACTGCTGTACGAGATGCTGACCGGCCGCAAGCCCTTCGCCGGCAGCATGACGACGGTGATCCAGAAGGTGCTCAACGAGCAGCCGGCGCCGCCGTCGCAGGCCAACCCGGCGCTCAGCCCGGCGTGGGACGCGGTGCTCGACCGCGCGCTGGCGAAGAAGCCCGAGGCGCGCTTCCAGAATGCGCGGGCGATGGCCGACGCGCTGCGCGCGGCGCTGGCGGCCCAGAGCGGCGACGCGACGGTGGTGCGGCCGGCCGACCGGGCCCCCGCCGCCGCCGGGGCCGTGCACCGGCGGCGCGGCGCCTGGATCGCCGGCGCCGGCCTGGCGCTGGTGGGCGCCGCGATCGCCGGCGTCTACGTCGCGACCCGGCCGGACGATCGAGGCCTGGCGGCGAGCCCGCCGGCACCGGCCGCGAGCGCCACGGTCGTCGCGGCGGCCCCCGCTTCCGCGACCGCAGTGCCGCTGCCGGCGGAGGCCGTCGCAGCGGCGGCGGCGTCGGCGGTCCCCGCGGCCGCAGCCGCTTCGGCAGCCTCATCGCCGGCGCCGGCCTCGGCAGCGCCGTCGAAGCCGGCGCCGGCGCCGGCGGCTTCGCGCAGCGCGACCGCAGCGTCCCGCGCCGCCGCGCCACCCGTGGCCAGGACCGCACCGGTGGCCGCGGCGCCGACGCCGCCCTCGGCCTCCACCGCGGCGGCCACCGAATGGGCGCGGCGCGCGGCGCAGCTGCAACGATCGCGCGAGGCCACGACGATGCGTGCCGCGCTGACGCTGCTGCTGGAGCCGCTGAACGGGCCGGACCGCAGCGCGCTGGCCGAGTTCGACGCGGCCTTGCTGCGCCGGCCGCCGCACACCGCGCTGGTGATGGGCGCCAAGGACGGCGCCGCCGTCTTCTCGTGGCAGGCCAATGCCAGCAGCGCCGATGAGGCGGTCGACGCGGCGCGCCGGCGCTGCTTCACCCGCCACGCGGTGCACTGCCGGCCGGTGTTCGTCGACGGCGAGCTGCGCCGCGACACGCTGGCCGCCACCTTCGCCGAGTTCCACCAGCCGATCGCCGACGTGCGCAACAGCCTGCTGTACTACCTGAGCGCCACCACGCAGGCGATGCGTCGCGACGACGTCGCCATCGCCAATGCCGCCAGTGCCGCGGCCGCCGCGAAGGCCGGCGCGGCATCGGCGGCGGCGAAATCGCCGCCCGCGCCACCAGCGACGGGACCCGCGACGGGCCCCGCGACGCGACCGGCGGTCAATGCGCCGGGGCCGGCCGCACGGCCCGCGGCCAGCACACCGCCGGCCGCCGCGTCGTCGACGCGACCGGCCTGGGAGCGTTCGATCGCCCGCCTGCGCGCGCTGCCGGCGTCGGCGGGTCTCGCGAAGGCCTTGCAGGCGCTGCTGCAGGCCGACGCGGCCGAGGACCTGGCGCAGCTCGAGCTGCTGCAGGCCACGGTGCTGCGGCTGCGCTGGAGCACGGCGCTGGCGATGGGCGAGCGCAACGGCTATCTGAGCTACTACTGGCCGCCGCAGCCCGAGTCGCGCGCGGACTGGGCCGAGCAGGCCGCGCTGGGCCAGTGCAAGGCGCGCTCGTCCGGCTGTGTCATCGTGCTCGTCAACGGCGAGCTGCGGCCCGGCGCGCTGGCCGAGCTGGCCGTGCGCTTCGACGCCCGGGCGCAGGCCGAGGTGCGCGCGGCCTTCCTGCGGGCGCTCAAGGCCAACCTGCGCTGATCGGGGCGGGACGGACGGCCGAAAGTCATGTCCGCGCCTGAAATGGCCCCGGGTGTGCGCTTCGTCCCCTTCCGTCGATTGCCACGGATGCATCGCCTCGGCCATGATCGCGAACGAACCACTGCCGCCCGTCGTCCGCCCGACCGTTGACCCATGCCCATTCCGACCCGCGTTGGCAAATACGAGATCCGCCGCGAGATCGGCAAGGGCTCGATGGGCGTCGTCTACGAAGGCTTCGACCCGCTGATCGAGCGCTCGGTGGCCGTCAAGGTCATCCGCCCCGACCAGCTCGGGCCGCAGTCGGCCGAGCTGATGGCGCGCCTGAAGCGCGAGGCGCAGGCCGTCGGCCGGCTCAACCACCCGGGCATCGTCGCGATCTACGACTACGGCGAGGACGCCACCCTCGGCGGGGCGCCGGTGGCCTTCATCGCGATGGAGCTGATCGACGGCAAGGAGCTCAAGCACTACTTCGACAACAAGCACCGCTTCCCGCCGGCCGACGTGGCCCGCATCATGGGCGAGGTGCTGTCGGCGCTGCAGCATGCGCACGAGCGCGGCGTGACGCACCGCGACATCAAGCCGAGCAACGTGATCCTGCTGCGCAACGGCAGCATCAAGGTCGCCGACTTCGGCGTCGCCCGGCTCGATAACTCGCAATTGACGCAGGCCGGCACGATGATCGGCACGCCGATGTACATGTCGCCGGAGCAGATCCTCGGCCTGCCGGTCGACGGCCGGTCCGACCTGTTCTCGTGCGGCGTCGTGCTGTACCAGTTCCTCACCGGCGAGAAGCCCTTCACCGGCAGTGTGACCTCGGTGATGCAGCGCGTGCTGCACGACGAGCCGGCGCCGGCGACGCAGCTGAACGCCGCGCTGAGCCCGGCCTGGGACACGGTGCTGCGCAAGGCCATGGCCAAGAAGCCGGCCGAGCGCTACCAGAGCGCCTCGGCGCTGGCCGACGCGATCCGCGCCGCCGCCGCCGTCAAGGGCGACGAGGCCACCGTGGTGCTGCCGATCGCCAAGCCCGGCTCGGGCAGCGGCACGATGGGCACCGCCGGCACCGGCGGCAGCTTCGGCGGCGGCGGCCTCGGCATCATCGGCACCGCCGGCACGGTGACCGGCATGCCCAGCTTCGCCAGCGGCGGCGCCGCCGGCGCGCCGCCCCCGGCACCGCTGCCACCGCTGCCGATGCCGCCCGTGCCGTCGGGCAGCCCGACGCCCGCCGGACCGGCACCCGCGCCCGCCACGGCCCGGGCCGCCGCGGGGAACGGCGACGGCATCGACCTGTTGATCGGCGATCCCACCGTCCCGCCCGGCGCCAAGCCACCGCCGATGACGCCGATGACGCCGACGCTGCCCCCGGGCATCGCGCCACCCCCGTCGTCGGCGGCGTCGATGACCATGGGGCTGAGCACCGCCACCCACGCCGGCACCGCGGCCGCGGCCGGCACGGCCGCCGCCGCGGCCGCCGCCGCCGCGGCGTCGGCCTTCGCCCGACCGGCTCCCGCCAAGGCGCCGAGCAGCGGCGACGACGCCGCGACCATCGCCGTGCCGACCGCGCGTGCCTCGGCCCCGGTGCCGCCCGCGCCGCCGCCGGCAGCGACCGGCAAGTCCCCTGCACCGGCCTGGCGCGCGCCGTCGCCTGCCTCGGTGCCGACGCCGGCCGCCGCGAAGCCTGCGGCGGCGGCCCGCTCGAAGACCCCCATGTTCATCGGCGCCGCATCGCTGATCGCGGTGCTGGCCTTCGCCGGCCTCTGGTGGTCGCGCTCGGGTTCGGCACCCGAACCCTCGCCGGCACCGAGCGCCGGCCCGACGCCGGCCCCGGCGCCGGTCGCCATCGCGCCGCCCGCGCCCGCACCCTCCCCGCTACCCGCCCCGACACCCGGCCCGGTGCAGGCCGAAGCGCCACCCCCCGTGACCGCCCCGACGCCAGCACCGGTGGCCGCCGCACCCGTGGCCCCGGCGCCCGCACCCGCGGTGATCGCCGCGCCGCCGCCGATCGCCGCTGCGCCGGCGACCCCGTCGGTCCCGGCCCCGGCCGCCGCCGACTTCACGGCCGAATGGCGCACCCGCATCGCCCGGCTCGAAGCGCAGCGCACGCCGCTTGCGCCGTCGGCCGCCCTGGCGCTGCTGCTCGATGCGAACAGCAACGACGACCGCCGCATCGGCAGCGAGCTCGATGCGATGCTGAAGTCGCGCCCGGCGAACAGCGCGATGGCGCTCGGCGTCGGCAGCGACGGCCACCTGCGCTTCAACTGGCAGGTCGCGCGGCCGACGCCGGCCGCCGCGCAGGACGGCGCGCTGCGCCGCTGCCGCGAGCAGGCCGGCGCCAGCGGCGGCTGCGCGGCGATCGTGATGAACGGCGAGCTGCGCCGCGATGCGCTGATCGAGGCCGCGCGCGCGCTCGGCGCGCAGAACGTCGGCATCGTGCGCACGCGCTTCATGCGCGCGCTCGACCGTGCGCTGGCCGAGCAGCGGGCGAAGGACCCGGCCGCCGTGGCCACCCCGGAGCCGACGCGGCCGGCCGCAACTCCGGCGCAACCGCCTGCCCCCGCCCCGGCGGCCCGGCCGGCGACGAATGAATGGACCGACGCGATCGCGCAGTTGCGCGCGAACGAGTCCCGGCTCAACGTCGGCAGCGCGTTCGAGCTGCTGCTGAACGTGCGCGAGCCGGCCGACCTCGACCGCCTCGCGCAGCTGAACCGCGCGTTCCGCCAGCTGCGCTGGAAGAGCGCGATGGCGGTGGGCGAGCGCAACGGCGCGATCACGCTCGGCTTCGGCAGCAACGAGCGCACCGGCGCCTGGGCCGAGGAGCGCGCGGTCGGCGACTGCAACCGCAACGGCAACGCCGGCTGCGTGATCATCGGCGCCGACGGCAGTCTGCGGCCGGGCGCCTTCGTCGAATTCGCCGGCCGCCTGAACGGCCGCAACCAGGCCCAGGTTCGAGAAACATTTCTGCGCGAGCTTCAGCGCGCGTTGCAGGCCGGCATCCAGTAGCACGCTCGCCAGCGACAATCAGCGAGCGCATACTGCGCCGGCTTGCCTTCCATGAACTCGAAAGACTCTCCGGCCCTGCCCGCGCAGGGCGCCGAACCGCTGCCCCCGCCGTCGGACGACGACGACGCCGAAGCCACGCGCGTCGTCACGGTCGCGCCGCCGACGCTGGCCGCCGCCGGCTACGAGCCGACCATGGTGTTGCGCACCGACCAGCGGCCCTCGCCCGCGACCCTGCTGACCGGCGACGGCAAGCGCGCGCCAACCTTGCCCGGCTTCAGCGGCCGCGGCGAAGGCACGGTGCAGGAGATCGGACGCTACCTGGTCCGCGAGCGCCTGGGCCGCGGCGGCATGGCCACGGTCTTCAAGGCCCACGACCCGACGATCAACCGCGACGTCGCGATCAAGTTCCTGCACGCCTCGCTGTGCGCCGATGACGAGTACCGCTCGCGCTTCCTGCGCGAGGCGCGCGCCGCGGGCGGCCTGTCGCACCCGAACATCGTCGTCGTGCACGACGTCGGCGAGATCGACGGCCGGCCCTACATGGCGATGGAGCTGATCGACGGCGTGTCGCTCGCCGACGAGATCGAGAAGCACAAGGTGATGCCGATCCGCGACGTCGTCGTGATGGGCATGCAGCTGGCGCGCGCGCTCGACTACGCGCACGGCCGCGGCATCGTGCACCGGGACATCAAGCCCGGCAACATCATGCGGCTGGCCGGCAGCCAGACCATCAAGGTCACCGACTTCGGCATCGCCCACATGGACGAGTTGGGCGACGGCCAGCACACCCGCGTCGGCGACGTGCTGGGCACGCCGCAGTACATGTCGCCCGAGCAGACCAACGGCGAGAAGCTCGACGGCCGTTCGGACCTGTTCTCCACCGGCATCGTGCTGTACCAGATGCTGACCGGCAAGCGGCCGTTCCGCGGCGACAGCCTGGTGGCCGTGGCCACGCGCATCGCCAACGAGGAACACCCGCCGATCACCAAGCTGCGGCCCGAGGTGCCGGCGTCGCTGCGCCGGGTGGTCGACCGCTGCCTGGCGAAACAGCCGGCGAACCGTTTCCAGACCGGCCGCGAGCTGTCCGACGCGCTGGCCAAGGTGCTGGCCGAGCTCGACGAGGTCGCGCGCGAGCGCAACCGCCCGCGCATCGTGCCCTTGCGCCTGAAGTGGGCGGCCATGATGGCGGCGATCGTCGCCGTCGTGATGGGCTTCACCGCGGCGCTGATCACGCAGCGGCAGTACACCGCGATGATGGGCCAGGTGAGCGACTACGGCGCATCGCTGGCGCGCATGATCGCGCAGCAGAACGCCGCCTCGGTGCTCGGCGACGACTGGGAGGCGGTCGACGTCGCGGTGCAGGAGATGATGAAGACGCGCAACTTCGAGCGCGTGACCGTCATCGATCTCGGCGGCATCGTGCGCGTGTCCAGCCTGCCCGGGCTGGTCGGCCAGCCCTACAAGCCCGAGGGCAGCGAAGCCATCGGCAAGCACGGCGCGATCGCCGCGTCGCGCTACCAGGTGAAGGGCGCGCCGGTCCTCGGCTTCGACGCGCCGATCACCTTCCAGGACAAGCAGGTCGGCCGCGTCGCGCTCGGCATCCCGGAGGAGCCGCTGACGCAGGTGGCGCGGCTGTCGATCTCGCTGATGGTGGTGCTGGCGGTGGTCACCGTCGCGGCGGTGGCGATCGCGATGTACTTCGTCGCCAACTGGTTCGCCAAGCCGATCCGCCTGGTCGCCGACTCGATGGCCGAGATCGGCAAGGGCCGCTTCGACCACCGCATCAACGAGCAGCGCAAGGACGAGTTCGGCGAGCTCTACGTCGCGTTCGACCAGATGGCGCAGGCGCTGCAGGACCGCAATGCCGCGGGCATCGACACGCCGCTGCCGCCGACCTCGATCGGTCGCGGCCAGGCGGGCGGCGGCCGCGAACGGCCTTCGTCGCCGAGCTGACGCGGGCCGCGCGATGGTCCGTGCCCTCCGCGCCGCGGCGTGCGGCAGCCTGCTTGAACCGGCCCCCGTGCCGTCCCTGCTGCCGGCCCTGCTGCTGGCCCTTCTGCTGGCCGGCTGTGCCGGCCGTGGCGCCGCACCGCCGGCCGTGACCGAGGGGCCGCCGCCGCCGGCCGCCCGCGCGGCCGAAGTCGCCGCGGCGGCCGCGCCGCATGTGCGCGCCGCCGGCGAAGTGATCGGACGCGGCGAGCGGCTGCTGATCTACCTGCCGCGCGAAGGCGACCAACTGCCGGCGATCGCCGAGCGCTTCCTCGGCGACGCAGACAAGCACTGGACCATCGCCGAGGCCAACGGCGTCAGCCGTGTCGAGGCCGGCCAGCCGCTGATCGTGCCGCTGCAGCCGCTGAACCCGGCCGGCGTGCGCAACGGCGAACTGCAGACCATCCCGATCCTCTGCTACCACCGCTTCGGCGCCGGCGGCGCGAAGATGGTGGTGTCGCCGTCGAACTTCGCCGCGCAGCTCGACTGGCTGGCGCGCAATGACTACCAGGTGCTGAAGCTGTCGCAGGTGGCGGGCTTCCTCGCCGGGCGCGAGGCGCTGCCGCGCAAGTCGGTGGTCATCACCATCGACGACGGCTACGAGTCGGTGTACCGCCATGCGTATCCGCTGCTGAAGAAACACGGCTTCCCGGCGACGTTGTTCGTCTACACCGACTTCATCGGCGCCGCCGACGGCCTGAGCTGGGCGCAGCTGCAGGAGATGGCCGCGTCGGGCGTCATCGACATCCAGGCGCACTCGAAGACCCACCGCAACCTGACCGACCGCGCCGCCGGCGAGACCGACGAGCGCTACCGCGCGGCGATCGACACCGAGCTGCGCGCGCCGCGCGAGCTGCTGGAAAAGCGGCTGGCGTCGGCGAAGGTCAAGGTGCAGCAGTTCGCCTACCCGTTCGGCGACGCCAACGACGTGGTGCTCGAGACGATGACCCGGCAGCGCTACCAGCTCGGCGTCACCGTGCAGGCCGGCGGCAATGCGTTCTTCGCGCAGCCGACGCTGCTCAGGCGCACGATGGTCTTCGGCGACCTCGACCTCGAAGGCTTCAAGTCCAAGCTGCAGACGAGCCGCAGCGTCACGGTGCCATGACCGGCCGACCGTCCGCCCGGGCCTGCGCGCTGGCGGCGCTGACGGCCCTGCTGGCCGCCTGCGGCAGCACCCCCCCGGCGCCGCCGCCCGGCCCCGCGCCGGCACCGGCGGCCGCACCGGCGCCGACCCCGCCCGCGGCCGGCATCGACGCCTTCGAGCGCCGCCAGCGTGCGAAGGCCGAGCAGGCCGCGCGCCAGGGCCGGCTGGGCGACGCGGTGCTCGCATGGGAATCGCTGGTGGCGCTGCGCCCCGAGCAGCGCGACTACCGCGAGCGCCTGGCCGCGACCCGCGCGCTGGTGCAGAACACGCTCGCCGAACGCCTGCCGAAGGCCGAGGCGGCCGCCCGGCGGGGCGACCTCGACGGCGCGACGCAGCTCTACCTCAGCGCGCTGGCGCTCGATCCGCTGCACGAAGGCGCTGCCGACGCGCTGCGGCAGATCGAGCGCGAGCGCAACAAGCGGCATCCACCGGGTGCACGCTTCGCGCGGGAGGCGGCGGCCCGCCGTCCGGCGCCTAGCGAGATATCGGCGCGGCCATCGGCAGCGGCGAAACCGCCCGCCGCGCAGCGCGCCGATGCCGACCGCAATGCCGTCGAACACGCGGCGATGCTGGCCGCGCAGGGCGAGCTCGACGACGCGATCGCGCTGCTGCAGACGCCGGCGTCCGCGCAGCGCGCCGACACGCCGGCCGCGCGCAAGCTGCTGGCGGAACTGCTGGTGCAGAAGGCCGAGCGCATCGCGGCCACCGACCGCGCCGGCGCCATCGCCGCGCTCGAGCGCAGCCTGCAGCTGGATCCGTCGCTGGCCGCTGCACGTGCGCGGCTGCAGGTGCTGCGCGAGGGCGGCACGCTGCCCGCGCCAGCGGTCACGGGGCCGCCGCCGGGCCGCCCCAAGGCGGCCGAACGGGCGAGCCCCTGAAGACCGGCCGTTCGCCAGGCGCCGATCGTCCGCTGGACGATCGACGTCCGGACTCACCCCCGCGGGGGGACCAACCCGGAGGGCTGCAGGGGGCCGACCGCCGCCGGGCCCTCACTTCACCTTCGTGAGCTTTTCCTTCAGGTCGATCGCCTTCTGGCGTTCGAGCTGCGCGGTGCGGTTGTTCGGATCGATCTCCAGCACCGCGTCCCACGCGCGGATCGCGCCATTGAGGTCCTGCTTCGCGAAGGCGGCGCGCGCCGCCCGCGTGTGGCGCGTGATGGCTTCGTTGCGGCCGCGGGCCGCCTTGTCGGCGTCGGACGTCGCATCGGTCGCCGACGCCGCCGGTGAAGGGGCCGGTGAAGGCGCCGCTGCCGGCGTCGGGGCGGGCGCCGCTGCCGGACGCGGCGCGGGCGCCTGCACCGGCGCCGGCGCGGGCGGCGTCAGCGCCGAGGGCGGCGGCGACTTGCCGGGCACGCGGATCAGCTGGCCGCCGGCGAGCTGGCGCGGCACCTTGATGTCGTTGTAGCGCGCCAGCGCGTAGAACAGGTGCACGTCGTTGAGGAAACGCTGCGCGATGCGCGACAGCGATTCGCCCGGCTGCACCCGATAGGCGAAGGACTCGCGGCCGAGCATCGCGACCGGATCGTCCTTGATCTGGCGCAGCAGGCTCTGCGCGAGCTTGTGGCCGGGCTCGGTCTGCAGCACGCGCTGCAGTTCGATCGACGCCTGGTCCTCATGGCCGGCCTCGAGCATCTCGATCGCGGCGGCGACGGTCCGCGACACCTGCTGCGGCGGCAACGGCGGCAACGGCGGCGGCGCCTCGGGGGCGGGCGCCGTGCCGGGCGCCGCGGCCGGCCCGGCCGGCGTTGGTGCCGCAGGGCGCGGTGCCGGCGGCGCGCTGGTCGCACCCGGCGGTTGGGCGCAGCCGGCCACCAGGCCAACCGCCACGAGCAGGGCCGTCAGCCGACGCAGGTCACCGGGGGAAGTCATCTTCGATTGCTCACCTGTACGGTCGAGTGTCGCAGGCAAGCCGGGCGGCCCGCCCCACAACGAGGGGCGGCGCGCCGCGCCGCTGATTTGGCGCGCAACCCATTGAAATGAATTATCGGCCAGCGTTGCAGCCCTCAACAAGCCGCGCAGTGCACGGCAACAGCTGGAAACACCGTCGCGCAACATCGCAAGCGAGCGTCCGTGGAATCCATCGCTGCGGGGATGACTTTCGGACATTGCTCTTGCCGGAGTCACAGCCGAGGATGGCCTGCCCCCGAAAGAAGGCGGTATCCACTGCCGGACAGCCCACCCCCACCGGCCATGACCCTCACCCTGCTCGCGGTATCGCTCAACGAGCAGCCGCTGTCCCAGCCGATCACGGCCTGCTTCGACGCCAGCGGCGGCACCATCGGCCGCGCCGATCACAACACGATGGCGCTGCCCGACCCCGAGCGGCACATCTCGCGGCTGCAGGCCGAGATCATCGGCACCGGTGCGCAGTACCTGATCAAGAACGTCGGCGCCGCGAACCCGATCACCGTGGGCAACCGCACGCTGGTGCAGGGCGAGAGCACGATGCTCGGCAACAGCGACCAGGTGCGCATCGGCGGCTACCTGCTGCAGGTGGTGGTCGACGCCGAGGACAGCGGCGACATCACCCGCGGCCGCGCCGCGATCGCCGCCGCCGAACCGACCGCGCTGCGCAGCAACGCCTGGCCCCGCGAAGCATCGACGCCGCCCCCGATCAGCACGCCGCGGCCGGTGTCGGCACCGGCGATCGGCGGCCTCGCCGACATGGCGCCGCTGTCCAGCAGCAATCCCTTCGCCGACCTGATCGGCGGCGCCCCCGCCGCACCTGCGGTCGCCGGCCCCGCGGGCTTCGCGCGACCCAAGCCGTCGACGGGGGACACCTTCGCCGACCTGATGCCACCGCCCTCGGGCATCCCGCGCGGTTCGCAGGCCTTCGGCGCTCCGGCAGCCGCGCCGGCCGGGCGGCTGCCCGACGACTTCGATCCCTTCGGTGCCCCGCCGCCGCAGCGGCCCGACCCCTTCGCCGCGCCGCCCGCGTCCCGGGGCGGCGGCGCCTTCGACGACCTGATTCCGAGCGCCCCGCCGTCGTCGCTGGACAGCATGTTCGGGCTGCGTGCGCCGCCGGCCAATCCGGGCGCGGCGGCCGATCCGCTGGCGAACTTCATGGCCGGCCTGCCGCCGGGCGGTGCCGGCGCCGGTGCCCCCGTGCCGGCCGGTGCGGGCGGCCTGTCGGTCGATCCCTTGGCGCTGTTCGGCAGCAGCCCGCCGGCGGCGCCGGCGAGCGCGCCCTCCGTCGCCAACCACACGCCCGACCTGATGGCCGGCTTCGTGCCGCCGCAGCAGGTCTCGCCGCCGCGACCCCTGACGCCGAAGCCGGTGCCGTCCACGCCGGAAGTGGCCAACCCGGTGCTGCCGACGCGTTTCGACTGGCAGATGAGTCCGCCGCCGCCGCCGATCACGACGCCGGCCGCGCGCGTGGAACTGCCGCCGGCCGCAGCGCCGCAGTCAAGCGCACCGGCCTCGGCGCTGGACTTCGACTTCGGCACGCCGCCCGCGTCGGCAGCGGCACCGGTGCCCGCGATGGCGCCGGTCGCGCCGGCAGCGGCCTACGTGCCGACGCAGTTCGCATCGCCGGCTGCCGCGCCGGCGATCGCCGCCGCGCCGACCACGGCAGCCAGCCCACCGGCCGGCCCGTCGCCGAGTTCGGCCGACATCGAAGCGCTGTGGCGCGCGTTCTGCGAGGGCGCGGCCATCCCGCCCGAGATGCTGCCCGGCCTGACGCCGGCGATGATGCGCGACGTCGGCGGCGTGATGCGCGCCGCGATCGAAGGCACGCTGCAGCTGATCGCCGTGCGCGCGACCACCAAGCACGAGCTGCGCGCCGCGGTCACCGTGATCCAGGCGCGTGGCAACAACCCGCTGAAGTTCTCGCCCGATGCCGCCACCGGCATCGAGCAGCTGCTCAAGCCGACGATGCGCGGCTTCCTGTCGGGCCCGGCGGCGATGACCGATGCGATGAACGACCTCGTCGGCCATTCGATCGGCACCGTCGCCGGCATGCGCGCCGCGCTCGACGGCATGCTCGGACGCTTCGCGCCGCAGCAGCTCGAATCCAAGCTCGTCGGCAGCTCGCTGCTCGACAGCGTGCTGCCGATGAACCGCAAGGCCAAGCTGTGGGAGCTGTACCTGCAGCACTTCGAGACGATCCGCGACGAGGCGCAGGAGGACTTCCACAACCTGTTCGGCAAGGCCTTCCTGGCCGCCTACGAACAGCAGCTCGAGCGGTTGAAGCGCAACAACGGCGGCGGCTGAACGTGCTGCAGATCCGCATCGCCAGCAAGACCGACCGCGGCGCACGTCAGGGCAACGAAGACGACCTGCGGTGGGGTACGGCCGGTAGCGGCTGGTACGCCGTCGTCGCCGATGGCGCGGGCGGCCACCGCCGCGGCGCCGAAGCGGCGCAGCGGGCGGTCACCAGCGTCGAAGCGGCCCTGTGCGACCCCATGCTCGCCTTCTCGCCGGCCGCGATGACGCAGGTGGTGCGTGCCGCGCATGCGGTGGTCCAGAGCCACCAGGACTCGAACGACCTCAGCGCCCGCATGCACTGCACGGTGGTCGCGCTGTGGATCGACGGGCAGACCAGCCATGCGCTGTGGTCGCATGTCGGCGATTCGAGGCTCTACCGCATCCGCCGCGGCGTCACCGACCTCGTCACCGCCGACGACAGCGTCGTGCAGCGCATGGTGCAGGCCGGGCTGATCACCGCCGCGCAGGCCAGCACCCACCCGCAGAAGAACCAGCTGCTCTCCGCCCTGGGCATCGACGGCGACGTGCAGCCGCACACCGTCGTGCGCCCGGTCGAGCTGCAGGACGGCGACGCCTTCCTGCTGTGCACCGACGGCTGGTGGGACCCGCTCGACGCGCTTCAGCTCGCCGACACGCTGGGCCACTCGCGCACGCCCCAGGAATGGCTGACGCTGATGGAGCAGCGCATCGTCGCGCACGCCAACCCCAAGCAGGACAACTTCAGCGCCGTCGCGGTGTGGGTCGGCGACCCCACCGACGTCACGCGTTATCGCCCGGACGACACGGTGCCGCGGTTCCGGCGCTGAGGTTCAGGCCCGGCGTTCCGAGGCCTTCTTCACCAGGCCCCGGTCAGCAGCTCCGAGAAGCTCGCCGGGTCCGGCAGGCCGGGCCCCAGGCTGAAGCTGCCTTCGCGGCCACCGTCGCCGACCGGCCACCAGAAGCTGTGGCCGGTATTGCGCCCGTGCAGCTCGCTGACGGCGAGGCCGTGCAGCAGCTGGCCGAGCGAGGCGCCGGCGGCCACCGCGAAGCGCTCGCGGCCCGGCGTGGCACCGCGCTGCTGCGGCACCATCAGCGGGCCGTTGCTCGGCCACGGCGGTGCCTGCGCGAGCGCGGCCTCGAACGCGTCGAGCGTCGACGGCTCGCCGAGCGTGGACATCGCCGCGCGCGCGACGTGCATCCACCACAGGTCGAGGTGGTCGAAGCCGATGCGGTCGATCGGCGGGCGGTCGCGCCGCTGCACGACGAGCAGCGGGTAGTAGCGGCCGACGTTGTCGCAGCTGGGCATCAGCACGCCGAACCACCAGTCGCGGTCGATCACGCCGGGCGCCCACGCGAAGCGCCAGACCGGCGCGCCGAGGTAGACCTCGAGCCAGCGGGCGCCCAGCACCTGCTGGCTGGCGGCGATGGACCGCGCCAGCCAGTTGTCGCAGGCGCGCACGAAGTCGGGCGGCACGCGGCGCGACGCGAAGTCGCCCAGCGAGGACAGCTTGCCCCACCAGCCGGGTGGCTCGTGCGGGAGGCCGTTCATCGCTGCCCTCGAACGCCTTGCGTCACAGCCCGGTGGGACAACCGAACTGCCGCAGGTCCGGCATGCGGAAGGGGTTGCGCACGCTGCTGGTCGTGACGTCGAAGACCGCCTTGCGGCCATCGAGGTCGAAGGTCGCGCGGAACTTCTCCGGCGCCGAGCCGGGCTGGATCGTCACGCGGTCGAACAGGCGCAGCAGCGCCCACGGGCCGTCGTTGACCATGCCGCCCGACGGCGTGCCCATCACCCGCACCTGGCCCGAGCCGCGCGGGCCCGGCCACTGCACGACGGTGGGGATCTGCGGGCCGTGCGCATAACGCACGACCTGACCGTCCACGTCGAGCACGAACTGCGTCATCGCGGGGTCCATCTCGACCGGCTTGAACTCCAGGCGCAGGGTCGCGGCCTGGCCACCGGGGCCGAAGAAGGTCTCCTTGATCGCCGCGGCGCGCTGGAACTGCGGCAGCTGGCCATGGTCGGTGCCCAGCGGCGTGCCGTCGACCGGGCGGAAGCTCCAAGGCCGCGTGCTGGTGTCGACATAGGGCGCGAGCTTCTGCTGCAGCAGCAGGTCGAACTTGCCGCCGGGGCCGAACAGCGTCGCGAAGTCGGCCTGCGTGACGTCGCGCGTCGAGCCGGGGTCGAACGGGTAGCGGCCGGCGACGGCCTGCTGGCAGAACTCGCCGATCTGCGAGCGCACGTCGCGCGCCAGCGACTCGCGCAGCTGGATCAGCGCCACCTTCGAGCTCGCCGAGCCCAGGTTCTCGAGCATCGAGCGCACCGGCTCCGGCGCGTTCGCGGCCTCGGCCTTCAGCTGGTTCGGCAGCGGCGACGCCGGTGGCGCTGCGCCGCCCTTGAGCGCGGCCTCCACCGAGGTCAGCAGCACCTGAAGTTCGCCCAGGCGCGCGACGACCCCTTCGATGGGCGCCTTGCCGCCTTCCGGCGCGGTGACGAGGCGGCGCAGGCCCACGAAGCGGTCGTCGACGATGCTCTCGATGCGCGCTTCCGGCGCGCCGGTGGTCGAAGGCCGCGCGCCGATCTTGCTGAGGATCTTGCTCGTCACGCTGGCGCGCGCGCTGTCCGCCGCCGATTCCAGCGAGCCGAAGCCGGTGAGCAGCGTGGTCTCCCGCGACATCGCCTTGAGCAGCGGGATCATCGGGCTGTCGGGTGCGGCGAGCAGGCGCGTGGTCTGCACCGACTGCGAGATGCTGGTCACCGGCACCAGGCGCACGTCGGCGATGAAGTCGGTCCAGGTGGACGCGTACTCGTTGAGGTAGATGCGGCGCACGTCGTCGACCAGCTTGTCCGACAGCAGCGCGCCGGCGGACTTCGGCGTCGGGTTCTTGATCGCCAGCACCCACTCCTGCTCGTCGTCGAGCTGCTTGGCGACGTCGCCGACCACCGACTGGAAGCCCTTGTGGTAGCCGTTGTAGCTGAACAGGCCCGGCACCCCCTTGGTCAGCGGCTGGCCGCTGACGCGGGTGAACACCAGCGGCGCGTTGCCGCCGCCGGCCTTGACGACGGTGAACTCAGGGAACTCGGCGCCCAGGCCTTGCGTGCGCAGCCGGTTGTAGACACGCTGCGGCAGCGAGACGGAGGCCAGCTGCAATCGCGTCGTATCGATCAGCCCCTTGTCCTGCGGCAGCGGCGATACCGCGGCGCCCTGCACCAGCAGCGCGTCGAGGTGGCGCGACAGCTGCTCGCGCTGCTCGGTCGACAGCTCGCGGCCCAGGCGCGCATCCCAGTCCGACTCGACGTGGGCCTTCAGGGCCTTGGCGTCGAAGTGGTCTGGGTCGTACATCATCAGGTAGGCCTTCAGGGCCTCGTACTGCGACTCCTGCTGCGATGCGCCGGAGCGCAGCTGCTCCTCGACGCGGATCGCCAGCCGCGGCAGCATCGCGTCGATCAGCATGCGGTCGTAGACCGCGCGCGCGGCGCTGTCCAGGCGCTTGCCCTGGTAGAGGCCGAAGCCCCAGGACCATGGCACGTCGCCCTCGCCGAGCCCGGTACCCGCCACGGCAAGGCCGCGCGTCGCTTCGAGCGCGTTGACGATCGGGCTCAGGTTCGACGACGCGCGGTTCGGCGTCTCCTGCACCTGGCGCTTGACCTGGTCGACCCGCGCCGACACCTGCTCGACGTAGCGCTTGTTGTTGCCGTAGCTGATGCTCCACGCGACGAGGGTGCCGATCGACAGCACGCCGATGCCGGCGTACGCGGCGATGACCATCGCCTGTCGCTTGCGCTCCCAGCCGATGTTGGTGCCGGCCAGGCCCTGCTCGGCGAAGACGACTTCGGTCAGCAGCCGCGACAGGAAGTAGCTGCGGCCGCTGGCCTGCTGCGGCGCGAGCACCGCGCGTTCGAGCTGGTACTGGCGCGCGATCGAACCGAGCATGCGATCGATCGGCGTGCCCTCCTGCGTGCCGCTGACGAAGTAGACGCCGCGCAGCAGCGGCTGCGCTTCATACGGCGACGGCGAGAACACCGACTCGACGAATTCCTGCAGCACGCCGCGCAGGTTCGCGAACTGGCCCGGGAAACCGTAGATGCGCGACCGGCGCTGCGGATCGGGCTCGGACTGCAGGCGGTCGATCAGGCCGTCGGACAGGCGCTGCAGCAGCTGGTCGAACTCGGGCCCCAGCTCGCTGGTCGGCGGCTGCTTCGGCAGGCCGGTCTTGTCGAGCGCGAAGGTGAAGCCCCAGGGCTCGGCACGCTGGGCCTTGTCGATCGAGCCGAACATCTCCATGAAGCCGGCCAGCAGGTCGCACTTGGTGACCAGCAGGTAGATCGGGAAGCGGATGTTGAGCTTCTCGTGCAGTTCCTGCACGCGCTGACGCACGGTGGCCGCGTGGCGCGCGCGTTCGGCGCCGGACTTGGCGATCAGGTCGGCTACCGACACGGTGACCAGCACGCCGTTGAGCGGCTGGCGCGGGCGCGAGCGCTTGAGCATGCCGAGGAAGCCGGACCACGTGGCGCTGTCGGTGGCCTGGTCGCTGTCCTGCGTCGTGAAGCGGCCGGCCGTGTCGATCAGCACCGCCTGGTCGGTGAACCACCAGTCGCAGTTGCGGGTGCCGCCGACGCCGCGCACCGCGTGGTCGCCCACCGCGTCGGCGAGCGGGAACTGCAGGCCCGAGTTGCGCAGCGCGGTCGTCTTGCCCGAGCCGGGCGCGCCGATGATCATGTACCAGGGCAGCTCGTAGAGGTACTTGCCGCCGAAGCGCGCCGCGAGCCCGCCCTTGCCGCCGCCGAAGCGCGCCTTGCGCAGCGTGCCCAGCGCCTGCTCGAAGCGCTGGCGCACGGCGACCAGGTCCGCGCTCTCCTGCGCCGCCGGTGCGCCGGGGGTGGCGGGCTGCGCGATCAGTTGGTCGACGACCTGGTTGTTGCCGCGACGCTTGCGCAGCACCGACAGCGTCGCCCAGATCACGAACAGCAGCACCAGCACGCCGATCGTGATCCAGCGGGCGCGCTCGCTGTCCAGCGGGCGCGCCTCGCCGATCGCGATGATCGGGCCGATGAACCAGATGATGAAAGCCAGCGCGAGCAGCAGCACCGCGCCGAGCACGAAGCGGTTGAAGATCCAGCCGAGCACCTTCTTCATTTCTTGGCTCCGCTGGCCGGGGCCGCCGGCGCGCCACCGGCAGCCGGGCGCGGCGCGAAGTTGTCGGTGCGCGTGGTCAATAACGTGATTTCGACGCGGCGGTTCAAGGAGCGGTTGGCGGGTGTGTCGTTGGGCGCGACGGGTTCGCCGTCGGCGCGGCCCTCGGCCTTCACGCGGTCGGCCTGCACGCCGCGCGCGATCAGCAGGTCGCGCACCTCACGCGCACGCTCCTCGGACAGGTGCCAGTTCGACGGGAAGCGCGCAGTGCGCAGCGGCTGGTTGTCGGTGTGGCCGGTGACCAGCACCGCGCCGCCGACCTTCGCGAGGGCATCGGCGATGCGGCCCATCAGCACCTCGCGCTCGGGCACCAGCGTCGCGCTGCCGGACGGGAACAGCCCGTCGCCGCGCACGGTGACGACGCTGCGGTCGACCTCGTCGCGCACGGCCACGAGGCTGGCCTTGATGTCCGCCTGCAGGAATTGCGCGAGCCGCGGCACCGGTGCCGGCTGGGCGACGGGCGCTACCGGCGGCGCCAGCCGCAGGCTCTGGATCTGGCCGTAGACCGGGTCGGTGATGCTGCCGAGCCGGAAGACGAACACCGTGTAGATGCCCACCAGCAGCAGCAGCGCGAGCGCCGCGGTGACCGCCAGCGGCAGCCAGCTCAGCGCGCGGCGGCGCTGCATCGGCTGGCCCTGCCAGTGCTGCGCCAGCGCCGGGGCGTAGGGGCCGCGCTGCTGGCGGATGATCTGCGCCAGCTTGTCGCGCACCGCCTCGAGCTGCGCGCGGCCGTTGTCGATGACGCGGTAGCGGCCTTCGAAGCCGAGCGCCACCGCGGCATAGATCAGCTCGAGCAGGTCGCGGTTCTGGTCCGGCTTCTCCGCCAGGCGGGCCATCAGCTGGAAGACCTTCTCGCCGCCGAAGACCTCGTTGTGGAAGCTCGCCAGCAAGCTGTTGCGACCCCAGACGCCGGAACCGCCCCAGGGCGTGTCGCCGGCCGCCTCGTCGAGCATCGTGCACAGGACATAGCGCGCGGCCATCACGCGCTCCGGCGGGATGCCGCGCTGGTGGGCCGCCGCTTCGAAGTCGCGCACGCTCTGCGCCAGCGCCGCGCGCAGCGCGGCCGGGTCGGCGACCTGGCGCGTCTTGCGGATCTGCGGCACGGTCATCAGGAGCTTGTTGGCCACGGCGAGCAGCGGGTTCAACCCGTGCTCGGCGAGCGCGCCTTCGGCCGCCTGCGCATCACCGACGACGGTGGCGCCCTCGACCGGCCGCGAGCCGGTGAAGCCACCGGGTGTCGGCTTGATGAAAGTGCGCTGGCCGTCGAGCTGCGCGAAGGGATCGTTGGACGGATCCATGTGTCAGGACTTCGGTGGATCGTCGTGCATCGACGGGTGGTGGGTCAGACCTGGCGGATGGCCCAGAGCTCGAGCTCGAGGCCTGGGAAATCGCCGGCGACGTGCAGCGCGAGGCTGCCGCTGCGTTCGAGCTGCTTCCACAGCTCGCCCTGGCGCTCGACCTCGAAGTAGTGGAAGCCGGCGTGGTACGGCAGTTGCCGTGGCGCGACCGGCAGGCTGTTCAGCACGATGCCGGGCAGCTGCAGGTTCACGAGGTCGCGAATGCGATCGACCGGTCCGAGCTTCGACTGCGCCGGGAAGCGCTGGCGCAGCTGTTCGGCGGGCAACTGCGCGTTGACCGCCAGCACGAAGCCGGCCGAACGCAGCAGTTCGCCATCGGCGATGACCGCGGTGCGCACACCATGGCTGCGGTCGATCAGCTCGATCTGCACCGCATGGCGCTGCAGTTCCACCGACAGTAGCTCGCGCAGGTGCTCGATCACCGGGCCGAAGACGTGCTGCAGGTCGTCGTGCTTGTAGACCGGGTAGTCGGGCGGATGGCGCCGCGGCGCCTGGAAGGTCGACAGGTCGCCGGCGAGCTCGACGCAGCCAAGGTAGAAATCCCAGGGATGCACGCTCGGCGCCCCGGCGAACTGGCGGAACACCGGCTCCGCGCGGTTCAGCGACAGCAGCATCAGGAAGTCGGCGACCTCCGAGACGCCCTTGCCCATCTGGCCCATGCGCGCGGCGAGCAGGCGCGCACGCTGTTGGACCAGCCCGTGCAGCAGGCCGGCGAGTGCCGACAACTGGCCGCTGGCCTCGATGCGCGTCTGCGGCGCGTAGTAGCCGCGGTCGAGCACCAGCTGGCCGTCGCTGCGTTTCTCGATGACCCGCGCGACGCCGAGCACGGCATAGGCATCGCTCGCATCGCGCGCACGCATCAGGCGCAGGTTCAACGCGCCGGTCTGGATGGGCTCCGGGTCGTCGCCGGCATTCGTGTGGTCGCGCAGTTCGGTGTCCACCGCGCGCAGGCGGCAGAGCTCGTCGCCATGGCCATCGCCGAAGTCGACTTCCGTGACGCCGGCACGCGCGAGCGGCGCGGCCAGGCAGACGAGCTCGCCCTTCATGTCGTCGGCGACGTCGCAGGGCACCGGCACCGCGTCGACGTCGGGAAACGAGAACGGCGTGCCGTCGGGCAGGATGCCGCTGCCGCGGACCAGGCCGAGGCGGCCGAGCGCGAGCTGCGCTTCGTCGAGCACCAGCTCGGCGAAGCCCCACGCATACGGATGGGCGGCGCGCGTGCGGCTGTCGACCAGCTGCTCGACGAAGCGCGATTCCTGCTGGAAGTGGTGGGGCTGCAGGAACATGCCCTGCGACCAGACCACCCGGTTGCGTGAGCTCATGACGTGGCGATCACGGCTTGACTTCGACGGCCAGCGCCAGGTCGCCGGCGCGGATCGACAACTGCTGGGCCTTGTTCGGCTGCACCGGCACGACGGCGCGCCACGTGGCCTTCTCGAGGTTGCGGTAGGCGCCGAAGACACCGATGAACCGCGTGTCCGCACCCAGCGTCTTCTTGATCGGTCGGCTCTCGCCCGGCTGCAGCATGATCTCTTCGCGTGCGACCAGGTCGGCGGCCAGCGCGGCCTGGTCGCCCTGGTACAGCGACATGAAGTCGGCACTGTTGAAGGCGGACGGGGACTTCAGCTCATAGACCCGCACCAGCAGCGGCGAGGGCCGCTGGTTCACGCTGAGGTTCAGTTGGGGCGAGGCCTGGATCGCGCCGTCGACCGTGGTCGGCGGTGGCGGCTTCGGTGGACTGGAACAGCCGCCCAGACCGAGCATCACACCGGCCGCCGTCGCCAGGGCGAGCGCCCCGGCCCACGCGGGTACGCTGCGGGCCCGACCCGCGAGAACACCTGAGTTCAATGCACGCTCCTGTCAGTGCCGCCGGCCGCCCGAAGGCACTGACGCGTCCCCGGCAGGGGATGGCGAACGAGGCGAGCTTGGGGGCCGGTCATCCTTGGGCAAGGATAAGCAGCGGCCGCTCAGGGTCGGCGTGACTTAGGTAATCCGGTGGAGCGCCGATCGCCCGGCAGGGCCGCGCGCCGTGCTCGATGTCCGGCTCGCCGGAAGCATGCTCGGCGGCCGGCATGGCCGCCGGGCCGCGCCTTCAAAGCCCCGCGTCGCCGAGCGAACGCTGGAAGCGGCTCGCGCTCTGGAAGCCCACCACGCGCGCGGCGCCGATCTCGCGCCCGGCGGTGTCGAAGAACAGCGTGCCGGGCGGGCCGAAGAGGCCGAAGCGCCGCAGCAGCGCGCGGTCGTCGGCGGTATTGCCGGTGACGTCGACCTTCAGCAGCAGCGCGTTGCCCAGCCGCGGCGCAACCTGGGCGTGGCGGAACGTGAAGCGCTCCATCTCCTTGCAGGCGACGCACCAGTCGGCGTAGACGTCGAGCATCACCGGCCGGCCTGCACCCGCCAGCATGGCCTCCAACTCGGCGACCGTGCGCACGCGCTGGAAGCGCAGGGCGTTTGCCGATGTCGCCGTGCCCTCGGCCCAATGTGCCCACGGCTGCAGCGGGTCGCGGCCGCCGGTCGCGGCGGCCACCAGCTGCAGCAGGCCGATGCCCAACGCCACGACACCCGCGGCGCGCTGAAGCCCGGCCCTTCCGGCCGGCGTCGCCGTGGTGCGACGGGCGATCGCCGCCTTCAGCAGCAGGCCGGCGACCACCAGCAGCAGCACACCCCACAGCGCAAGCACCGCAGCCGCCGGCAGCACCGGTTGCGCGATCCAGATCGCCACCGCCAGCATCAGCACGCCGAACAGGCGCTTGATGCCGAACATCCATGGACCCGACTTCGGCAGCCAGCGGCCGGAGGAGCCGCCGAGCACGAGCAGGGGCACGCTCATGCCGATCGCCATCGCGAACAAGGCGCCGCCGCCGAGCACCACGTCGCGGCTCTGGCTGATGAACAGCAGCGCCGCGGCCAAGGGGGCGCTAACGCAGGGGCTGACGATGAGCGCCGACAGCCCGCCCATCATGAAAACGCCGAACAGCTGGCCGGCGCGCATGCGGTTGCAGTGCTGCGAGACGTGCGAGGTGAAGCGCGACGGCAGTCGCAACTGGTAGACGTCGAACATCGACAGCGACAGCACGGCCAGCAGCACGGCGAAGGTGCCGATCGCCCACGGCGTCTGCAGGGCGGCCGCGAAGCCTTCCCCGGCCAGGCCGGCAGCGACGCCGAGCGCGGTGTAGACCAGCGCCATGCCGAGCGAGTAGCTCGCGGCCAGGGCGAGCCCGCGACCGCGGCGAGGCTGATGGTGGGTGCCGACGATGATCGACGACAGGATCGGCAGCATCGGCAGCACGCAAGGCGTCAGCGACAGCAGCAGGCCGACGCCGAGGAAGACCCCGGCGATGCGCCAGAAGTGACCGGACGCCAGCGCGGCCTCGACCATCGAGCCTCCGGCGGCCGAGCCTGCCGTCGGGCGGGCCGCGGTCGAGACGATCTGCGCCGGGTCGAGGCGAGCGACGCTGGTCATCGGCGGATAGCACAGGCCGGCATCGGCGCAGCCTTGCGACGTCACCTTGAGCGTGTACGGGGCCGAGGCGCCGATCGGCACGACGATGCGCAGGTCGCCGCGCAGGGTCTCGACGTTCTTCTGGAAGTTCTCGTCGTACTTGACCTTGCCGGCGGGGATGGCCGGCGTGCCGAGGCTTGCACCGTCGGCCGCGAAGAGGAATCGATCGCGGTAAAGGTAGTAGCCCGGCGCGACGACGAAGCTGACCTCGGCTTCGGTCGCGCTGACCGCGCGCGCCGAGAAGCGGAAGGCCTTCTCGGGTTCGAGGAAATCGTCCGCCGCACGCGCCATTCCGCCCGCCAGGATCAGCCAGGCCGCCAGCGCCAGCACGGCCAGCGCCCGGGTCAGGTGACGGAGGTGAATCATGGGTGGATTGTCGCGCGGTGATCCGCCCGGAGCTTGCGCGGGGACAGAACGAAAAAAGGGCCGGCGTGAACGCTGGCCCTTTCTGTGTCGCTTGTCGGCGCGCCGAACTTACTCGGCGCTCGCCTCGGCGGCGTCGGCAGCCACCGGCTCCGGCCGATCGACCAGCTCGACGAAGGCCAGCGGAGCGTTGTCGCCGACGCGGAAGCCCATCTTCAGGATGCGGGTGTAGCCGCCCGGACGGGTCTGGTAGCGCGGGCCCAGCTCGTTGAAGAGCTTGGTCACGATGTCGCGGTCGCGCAGGCGGTTGAAGGCGAGGCGGCGGTTGGCCAGCGTCGGCGTCTTCGCCAGCGTGATCAGCGGCTCGACGACGCGACGCAGCTCCTTGGCCTTCGGGACCGTGGTCTTGATCGCTTCGTGCTGCAGCAGCGAGACGCACATGTTGCGCAGCATCGCCTGGCGATGCTCGCTGGTGCGGTTGAGTTTGCGGAGTCCGTGTCCGTGACGCATGGTGCTTTCCTTTCCTTATGAGACCGCCAGCCGTGTCAGGTACTGGCGGGTGCACGCGTGCGCTGAGTGGTTCAGCGCTTGTCCAGGCCCTGCGGGGGCCAGTTCTCGAGGCGCGCGCCGAGCGTGAGGCCACGCGAGGCGAGCACTTCCTTGATTTCATTGAGCGACTTGCGGCCGAGGTTCGGCGTCTTCAGCAGCTCGGTCTCGGTGCGCTGGATCAGGTCGCCGATGTAGTAGATGTTCTCGGCCTTCAGGCAGTTGGCCGAACGAACCGTCAGCTCGAGCTCGTCGACCGGGCGCAGCAGGATCGGATCGAAGTTGTCCTTGCGCGGCTGTTCGCTGGCGAAGCTCAGCGGCTCGGTGCCTTCCAGGCCGGTGAAGACCACCAGCTGGTCCACCAGGATCTTGGCCGACGCGCGGATCGCTTCCTCGGGCGAGATCGCGCCGTTGGTCTCGATCTCCATCACCAGCTTGTCGAGGTCGGTGCGCTGCTCGACGCGGGCATTCTCGACGGCGTACGACACGCGGCGCACCGGCGAGAACGAGGCGTCCAGCACGATGCGGCCGATCGACTTGGTCGGTTCGTCGCCATAGCGGCGCAGGTTGCCCGGCACGTAGCCGCGGCCCTTCTCGACCTTGATCTGCATGTCGAGCTTGCCGCCCTGCGCCAGGTGGGCGATGACGTGATCGGGGTTGATGATCTCGACGTCGTGCGGCGTCTGGATGTCGGCCGCGGTGACCGCGCCTTCACCTTCCTTGCGCAGCACCAGGGTCACTTCGTCGCGGTTGTGCAGACGGAAGACGACGCCCTTGAGGTTCAGCATGATGTGCACGACGTCTTCGGCCACGCCGTCGACCGTCGAGTACTCGTGCAGAACGCCGGCGATGGTGACTTCCGTCGGCGCGTAACCCACCATCGACGACAGCAGCACGCGACGCAGCGCGTTGCCAAGCGTGTGGCCGTAGCCGCGCTCGAACGGCTCGAGCGTGACCTTGGCGCGGTGGCCGCCGAGCGGCTCCACCTGGATGGCTTTGGGTTTCAGCAGGTTGGTTTGCATCTGGTCTCAGTTCCTCTCAATACCCTCGGCTCGTTACACCGATAAGGCTGGCGGACCTGCCGGGCTTGGTTGTCGGCGTTGCGTGTCCGGCACGCGCAACGCCCTGGCCGGGCCGGGCCGACAGGTCGTCTGGCCCGCACCCGCTCCTCGTTCGGATTAGCGCGAGTACAACTCGACGATCAGCGATTCGTTGATGTCCGAACCGAACTCGTCGCGGTCCGGCACCTTCTTGAAGACGCCTTCGAGCTTGCTGCCGTCGACCTGGACCCAGCCCGGCATGCCGATCGACTCGGCCAGCTTGACGGCGTCGGTGACGCGCAGCTGCTTCTTGGCCTTCTCGCGCAGCGCGATGACGTCGCCGGCCTTGACCAGGTACGACGGGATGTTGACGACCTTGCCGTTGACCATGATGGCCTGGTGCGACACCAGCTGCCGCGCTTCGGCGCGCGTCGAGCCGAAGCCCATGCGGTAGACGACGTTGTCCAGGCGCGACTCGAGGATGAACAGCAGGTTCGCGCCGGTGTTGCCCCGGCGGCGCTCGGCCTCGGCAAAGTAGCGGCGGAACTGGCGCTCGAGCACGCCGTACATGCGCTTGACCTTCTGCTTCTCGCGCAGCTGCAGGCCGAAGTCGGAGGTGCGGGCACCGGAGGTGCGGCCGTGCTGGCCGGGCTTGGTGTCGAACTTGGCCTTGTCGCTGATGGCGCGGCGGGCGCTCTTCAGGTAGAGGTCGGTGCCTTCACGGCGGGCCAGCTTGGCCTTGGGTCCGAGGTAACGTGCCACGTTGCTTCCTTAGGTGTTTCTGACGCGAGGCGGTGTCGCGCGAGTCTGGCGGGTGTTGTGATGAACGCTCAGACGGTGGGCTTGTGGAGGGTGGCCGGCGCCGGCGGGCCGACAGCGGAAACCCTCAACGAAATTGCCGGCGGGTGCTTTCGGCACCGCCGGCGAACGGAAAACTGCTCATTATAGCGGCATCGCTGCCGCTCGAATCGAGCCCCGCTTAGATGCGGCGGCGCTTCTGGGGGCGGCAACCGTTGTGCGGCACCGGCGTCACGTCGCTGATCGAGTTGATGCGGATACCCAGCGCGGCGAGCGCACGCACCGACGACTCGCGACCCGGGCCGGGGCCCTTGATCTTGACGTCGAGGTTCTTGATGCCCTGTTCCTGCGCGGCGCGGCCAGCCACTTCGGCCGCCACCTGCGCCGCGAACGGCGTCGACTTGCGCGAGCCCTTGAAGCCCTGGCCGCCCGACGAGGCCCAGGCGAGCGAGCTGCCCTGGCGATCGGTGATCGTGATGATGGTGTTGTTGAACGAGGCGTGCACGTGAGCGATGCCGTCCGCAACGTTCTTGCGGATCTTCTTGCTCACGCGGCGCGCCGCGGTATTGGCAGGTGCTTTGGCCATGTCGTTTCTCGATCAATCCTGGGTGGCTTACTTCTTCAGCGCGGCGGCACCCTTGCGCGGACCCTTGCGGGTGCGGGCATTGGTGCGGGTGCGCTGGCCGCGCAGCGGCAGGCCACGGCGATGCCGCAGGCCGCGGTAGCAGCCGAGGTCCATCAAGCGCTTGATGTTCATCGACAGTTCGCGGCGCAGGTCGCCTTCGATCGTCAGCTTGCCCACCTCTTCGCGGATGCGCTCGAGGTCGGAGTCGGTGAGATCCTTGATCTTCTTGGAGTAGGCGATGCCCACCGTCTCGCAGATCTTCTGCGCGGTCGTCCGGCCGATGCCGTAGATCGAAGTCAGGCCGATCTCAGCGTGCTTGTGCGGCGGAATGTTGATGCCAGCAATGCGTGCCATGTTCTGAACCTCTTATCTCAACCTTGACGCTGCTTGTGGCGCGGATCAGTGCAGATCACACGCACCACACCCTTGCGGCGGATGATCTTGCAGTTGCGGCACATCTTCTTGACCGATGCAGAGACTTTCATCGTCTTCTCCTTCAAGCACTCACTTCGCGCGGAACACGATGCGAGCGCGACTCAAATCGTAGGGCGTCAGTTCGACCGTCACCTTGTCGCCCGGCAGGATGCGGATGTAATGCATGCGCATCTTTCCCGAGATGTGACCGAGCACCACGTGCCCGTTCTCCAGCTTCACGCGAAAGGTGGCATTGGGAAGATTCTCGAGAATCTCACCCTGCATCTGGATGACGTCGTCCTTGGACATCTCTCAGCTTGCCTTGAAATTGGCTTTCTTCAAAAGCGACTCGTACTGCTGGCTCATCACGTACGACTGCACCTGCGCCCAGAAGTCCATCGTGACGACCACGATGATCAACAGGGAGGTGCCGCCGAAGTAGAACGGCACGTTGTACTTCAGCACCAGGAACTCCGGCAGCAGGCACACGCCGGTGATGTAGATCGCGCCGGCCAGCGTCAGCCGGGACAGGATCTTGTCGATATGACGAGCCGTCTGTTCTCCCGGGCGGATGCCCGGGATGAACGCGCCGCTCTTCTTCAGGTTGTCCGCGGTCTCGCGGCTGTTGAAGACGAGCGCCGTGTAGAAGAAGCAGAAGAACACGATCATCGCCGCGTACAGGAGCACGTAGATCGGCTGCCCTGGCGACAGTGCTGCCGAGATGTCCTTCAGCCAGCGCAGGCCGTCGCCGGTCGCGAACCACCCGACGATGGTCGCGGGCAGCAGGATGATCGACGACGCGAAGATCGGCGGGATCACGCCCGACATGTTCAGCTTCAGCGGCAGGTGCGACGACTGGCCCCCGTAGACCTTGTTGCCGACCTGGCGCTTGGCGTAGTTCACCAGGATCTTGCGTTGGCCGCGCTCGACGAACACCACCGCGAAGGTCACCAGCACGACCAGCGTGACGATGAACAGTGCGGCGATCGGACCCATCGCGCCGGTACGCACCAGCTCGAACAGCCCGCCGATGGCGCCCGGCAGACCCGCCGCGATACCGCCGAAGATCAGGATCGAGATGCCGTTGCCGAGGCCGCGCTCGGTGATCTGCTCGCCCAGCCACATCAGGAACATCGTGCCGGCCGTCAGGCTCACCACCGACGTGATGCGGAAGCCGAACCCCGGCGAGATCACCAGGCCCTGCGAACCTTCGAGCGCCAGTGCGATGCCCAGCGACTGGAAGATCGCCAGACCCAGCGTGCCGTACCGCGTGTACTGCGTGATCTTGCGACGCCCGGACTCGCCTTCCTTCTTCAGCGCTTCCAGCGTCGGGATCACGTAGGTCATCAACTGCATGATGATCGACGCGGAGATGTACGGCATGATGCCCAACGCGAACACCGTGAAGCGCGACAGCGCCCCGCCGGAGAACATGTTGAACAGGTTCAGGATGCCGCCCTGCTGGCTGTTGAACAGCTGCTGCATCTGGTTGGGGTCGATGCCCGGCACCGGGATGTGCGCCCCGACGCGGTAAACCACCAACGCGAGCAGCAAGAAGACAAGCCGGCGACGCAGGTCGCCGAACTTGCCGCTCTTGGCCAGCTGGTTTGCCGAAGTTGCCAACGTGAATGCCTACGCTCGAGGGGCCGCGATCAGGCCAGGCTGCCGCCGGCGGCTTCGATCGCCGCCTTGGCACCGGCGGTCGCGCCGAGGCCCTTGAGGCTGACCTTGCGCGACAGCTCGCCCGACTTGATGACCTTGACGTGACGGATCAGCTCGCCGACCAGGCCGGCAGCCTTCAGCGTCAGCAGGTCCACGTCGTCCTTGTCCAGGCGCTGCAGATCGGCGAGGGTGATCTCGCCGTTGAACTTCAGCTGGCGCGACTTGAAGCCGCGCTTGGGCAGGCGACGCTGCAGCGGCATCTGGCCGCCTTCGAAGCCGACCTTGTGGTAGCCACCGGCGCGCGAGTGCTGACCGTTGTGGCCGCGGCCCGCGGTCTTGCCCAGGCCCGAGCCCATGCCACGACCGACGCGGCGCTTGGCATGCTTGGCGCCCGTGGCGGGCTTGATGGTGTTGAGTTGCATGGTTGACTGTCCTCGGTGCGCCGTGCTTACAGCACCTGCACCAGGTAAGCGACCTTGTTGATCATGCCGCGCACCGCCGGCGTGTCTTCGAGCACGCGCTGGCTGTTGAGCTGGCGCAGGCCGAGGCCGCGAACGGTGTCGCGGTGCGACTGCTTGCAGCCGATGGGGCTGCGAACCAGCTTGACCGTGAGGGTTTTCTTGTCCGACATGGGAATGCTCCGTCGCTGCGTCGATCAGTTGAAGATCTCTTCAACCGTCTTGCCGCGCTTGGCCGCCACTTCAGCGGCGGTGGTCGAGCGCTTCAGCGCGTCCAGCGTGGCCCGAACCATGTTGTACGGGTTGCTCGAGCCGAGGCTCTTGGCGACGATGTCCGTGACACCCATCACCTCGAACACTGCGCGCATCGGGCCGCCGGCAATGATGCCGGTACCGGCCGGCGCGGGCGCCAGCAGGACCTTGGCCGCACCGTGCTCGCCGCGCACGTTGTGGTGCACGGTGCCGTTGCGCAGCTGCACCTTGAACATGTTGCGGCGTGCGCCTTCCATGGCCTTCTGCACCGACACCGGCACTTCCTTGGCCTTGCCCTTGCCCATGCCGATGCGGCCGTCGCCGTCACCGACGACGGTCAGCGCCGCGAAGCTCAGCGTGCGACCACCCTTGACGACCTTGGTGACGCGGTTGACCGCGATCATCTTTTCCTTCAGGCCGTCGTCGTTGCCTTCGGTCTGGGCGCGAGGTTGAAACTTTGCCATTTGCTTAAGTCCTTAGAACTGCAGGCCGGCTTCGCGAGCGGCCTCGGCCAGCGCCTTGACGCGGCCGTGGTAGGCAAAGCCCGAACGGTCGAACGCGACCTTCTCGACGCCGGCGGCCTTGGCCTTCTCGGCGATGCGCTTGCCGACCAGCGCGGCGGCGGCCGTGTTGCCACCCTTGTCCTTGCCGATCTGCTCGCGCACTTCCTTCTCGGCGGTCGACGCCGAGGCCAGGATGCGCTGGCCGTCGTCGGAGACGACGCTGGCGTAGATGTGCAGGTTGGAACGGAAGACCGTCAGGCGAACCGCACCCTGGATCGCGATCCGGGCACGGGTCTGGCGGGAGCGACGCAGGCGCTGTTCTTTCTTCGTCAGCATGTTCGGCTCCTTACTTCTTCTTCGTTTCCTTCAGCACCACGCGCTCGTCGGCGTAGCGGATGCCCTTGCCCTTGTAGGGCTCGGGCGGACGGATCGCGCGCACTTCGGCAGCCACCTGGCCGACGGCCTGGCGGTCTGCACCCTTGATCAGGATCTCGGTCTGCGTCGGGCACTCGACCTTGATGCCGGCGGGCATCTCCTTGGCCACCGGGTGCGAGAACCCGATCTGCAGGTTCAGCTTGGTGCCTTGCGCCTGGGCCCGGAAGCCCACGCCGACCAGGTTCAGCTTCTTCTCGAAGCCCTTGCTGACGCCGTTGACCATGTTGTTGACGAGCGCACGCATCGTGCCGCTCATCGCGTTGGCTTCGACGCTGTCGTTGGCCGGAGCCATCTTCAGCACCGCGCCATCCTTCTGCACCGTGACCAGGGGGTTGGTCGCACGCGTCAGCGTGCCGTTAGCACCCTTGACGGTGATCTGGTCGGCCGTGACCTGGACGTCCACGCCTTGCGGGACGTTGATCGGCATCTTTCCTACGCGGGACATTGTCGTCTCTCCTCGTCAGGCCACGTAGCAAAGCACTTCGCCGCCGACACCGGTCTGGCGCGCCTTGCGATCCGTCATCACGCCCTTGGGGGTCGTGACGATGGCGACGCCGAGGCCGTTCATCACTTGCGGGATCGCGTCGCGTCCCTTGTAGATGCGCAGGCCGGGGCGGCTGACACGCTCGATGCGCTCGATCACCGGGCGACCGGCGTAGTACTTCAGCGCGATCTCGAGCTCGCTCTTGGCGCCCTCGGTCTTGACGGCGAAACCGTCGATGTAGCCCTCGTCCTTCAGGACCTGGGCAATCGCCACCTTCAGCTTCGACGACGGCATCACGACGACCGCCTTCTCGATCATCTGCGCGTTGCGGATGCGCGTCAGCATGTCGGCGATGGGATCACTCATGCTCATTGTGTATCTCCTTCGGGCCGCCGCTGATTACCAGCTGGCCTTGACCACGCCCGGGATGTCGCCCTTGAAGGCGAGCTCGCGGATCTTGCTGCGGCCGAGGCCGAACTTGCGGAACGTGCCGCGCGGACGACCGGTCAGCTCGCAACGATTGCGCAGACGGGTCGGGTTGGAATTGCGCGGCAGCTTCTGCAGCTCCAGGCGGGCCAGGTAGCGCTCTTCGTCGGACTTCGACGCGTCGTTGGCGACGGCCTTCAGCTCGGCGTGCTTCTTCGAGAACTTGGCGACCAGCTTCTCGCGCTTGGCTTCGCGCTGCTTCAGGGACAGTTTGGCCATGGTTGCGCCTTTAGTTCTTGAACGGGAAGCGGAAGGCAGCGAGCAGCGCCTTGCACTCGTCGTCGGTCTTCGCGGTGGTCGTGAAGCTGATGTTCAGACCGCGGATCGCGTCGATCTTGTCGTACTCGATCTCGGGGAAGATGATCTGTTCCTTGACGCCGACGTTGTAGTTGCCGCGGCCGTCGAACGAACGGCCCGAGATGCCGCGGAAGTCGCGCACGCGCGGCAGCGCGATCGTCACGAAGCGGTCCAGGAATTCGTACATCTGGACGCCGCGCAGCGTGACCATGCAGCCGATCGGCAGGTTCTCGCGGATCTTGAAGCCGGCGATCGCCTTGCGCGACTTGGTGATCACGGGCTTCTGGCCAGCGATCTTCGTCAGGTCGCCGACGGCGTGATCCATCACCTTCTTGTCGGCGACAGCTTCGCTGACACCCATGTTGAGCGTGATCTTCGTCAGGCGAGGCACTTGCATCACCGACTGGTAGCCGAACTTCTTGACGAGGTCCGGCACGATCTTCTCGCGGTAAATCTCTTGCAGACGAGCCATGTCGACCTCTTACGCCTTGATCTCTTCGCCGCTGGACTTGTAGACGCGCACACGCTTGCCGTCAGCCAGGGTCTTGACACCCACGCGATCGGCCTTGCCGGTGGCGGCATTGAAGATCGCGACGTTGGATTGGTTGATCGGCATCGTCTTGTCGACCACGCCGCCGGTCGTGCCCTTCATCGGGTTCGGCTTGACGTGCTTCTTCACCACGTTGATGCCTTCGACGACGACATGGTCCTCGTCGACGCGCAGCGACACCGTGCCGCGCTTGCCCTTGTCGCGGCCGGTCAACACGATGACCTGGTCGCCCTTGCGAATCTTGTTCATGGCCTGTCCTTCGATCTGGGCGCTTACAGCACTTCCGGCGCCAGCGACACGATCTTCATGAAGCGCTCGGTACGCAGTTCGCGCGTGACCGGGCCGAAGATGCGGGTGCCGATCGGCTCGAGCTTGGCGTTGAGCAGCACGGCGGCGTTGCCGTCGAACTTGACGAGCGAGCCATCCTGGCGGCGCACGCCCTTGGCGGTGCGCACGACGACGGCCGAGTAGATCTCGCCCTTCTTGACGCGCCCGCGCGGCGCAGCTTCCTTGATCGACACCTTGATGATGTCGCCGATGCCGGCATAACGGCGCTTGGAGCCGCCCAGCACCTTGATGCACATGACGGACTTCGCGCCCGTGTTGTCGGCCACGTCGAGCCGCGATTGCATTTGGATCATTAGATGTCCCCAACTTGTCCCGTCGCACAGCCCATGGGCGATGCATCGGTCAGTCTTGGGCCCGTCAGCACCTCCTGACGGAGACACTGCTTGGGCGGATCCATCGACCGTCTCGAACGAACGTACGAGGCCGGTCGACGGCGAAGCTGCGGATTATGCGGGCTTTCTCGCCCGCGCGTCAAGCGTCAGGCGCGAAGGGCCTTCGCCTGCGCGAGCATCGTGTCGGCGTCGCTGACCTCGAACTTGCCGGGCCCCTCGACGTTGAGGCTCTTGACGACCCCGTCCTTCACGAGCATCGAGTAGCGCGCCGAGCGCAGGCCCATGCCCTTGGCCGTCAGGTCCAGCGTGAGGCCGGTGGCCTTCGCGAAGTCGGCGCTGCCGTCGGCCATCATGCGCACCTTGCCGCCCGCATGCTGGTCGCGGCCCCAGGCGCCCATCACGAACGCGTCGTTGACGGATACGCACCAGATCTCGTCGACGCCGGCGGCCTTCAGCTCGTCGACCTTGGCGACGTAACCCGGCACGTGCTTGGCGGAGCAGGTCGGCGTGAACGCGCCGGGCAGACCGAAGATCGCGACAGTCTTGCCGGCGCTCTCCTTCTGGATGTCGAAGCTGTTCGGTCCGACCGAGCAACCGTTGCCCTCGACCTCGATGAACTCGTTGAGCGTGCCTGCGGGCAGCTTGTCGCCAACCTTGATCATGCGGTTCTCCTCGTCTTGGGAATCAGGAATGTGAAACGGCCGGGCGCCGAGTATTCCAGCGTTCCGGCCGTTCCAGGCGGACGGGGCGGATGCCCCGTCTCGCGCGTAGGCTTAGACGATCTGCGCCTTCTGGAGCAGCTTCGTGACGACCCACGACTTGGTCTTGCTGATCGGACGGCCTTCGGCGATCTCGACCAGGTCGCCCAGGTGGTACTCGCCCTTCTCGTCATGCGCGTGGTACTTGCGCGAACGGCCGACGATCTTGCCGTACAGCTCGTGCGTGACGCGGCGCTCGACGAGCACGGTCACCGTCTTGGCACGCTTGTCGCTGACGACGCGGCCGATCAGCGTGCGGGTGTTCTTCACCGGCGTCTGGACTTGGGCTTCGCTCACTTCGCGGCTCCCTTCTTCTTCTCGGCCAGGATGGTCTTGGCGCGGGCGATGTCACGGCGGGTCGACTTCAGCGTGGCAGTATTGCCCAGCTGCTGCGTGCCCTTCTGCATGCGCAGTCCGAAGTGGGCCTTGAGCAGGTCGGTGACCTCCTTCTCGAGGCCCGCGACGTCCTTGGCGCGCAGATCAGTTGCTTTGCTCATGGTGTGTCTCCGGGTCAGGCGCCGACCTGGCGCGTGACGAAGGTGCAGCGCAGCGGCAGCTTGGCAGCGGCCAGCGTGAACGCTTCGCGCGCCAGTTCCTCGGGCACGCCGTTCAGTTCGTACAGCACCTTGCCCGGCTGGATTTCGGCGACGTAGTACTCGGGGTTGCCCTTGCCGTTACCCATCCGCACTTCGGCCGGCTTCTGCGAGATCGGCTTGTCCGGGAAGATGCGGATGAAGATGCGGCCGCCCCGCTTGATGTGACGCGAGATCGCGCGGCGAGCCGCCTCGATCTGGCGCGCGGTGATGCGGCCGCGCTCGGTGGCCTTGAGGCCGAAGTCGCCGAACGACACGGCGGCACCGCGCGTGGCGATGCCGGTGTTGCGGCCCTTCTGTTCCTTGCGGAACTTGCGACGTGCTGGTTGCAGCATGTTCTGTTCTCCTTACGCGGCGCCGGTGCCGGGCGTGGGCGCCTTGCGCACGCGCTTGACGGCCGGGCGGTCGCCTGCCGGGGCGTCGCCCGGCTTGCTGTCGGGCGACACGGGCGAGACGACGTCGGTGCGCGGCATGTCGGCGCGCGCGCCGCGATCACGGTCGCCACCGGGGCGCGGGCCACGGCGGTCGGGCGCACCCGGCCCGCCAGGACGCGGACCACGGCGCGGACGGCGCTCTTCTTCCTGACCCTCGGGCTTCGCGCCCGGCGCGTCACCGCGGCCGAGGTTGTCGCCACGGTAGACCCAGCACTTGACGCCGATGACGCCGTACGTGGTCTTGGCTTCCGAGAAGCCGTAGTCGATGTCGGCGCGCAGCGTGTGCAGCGGCACGCGGCCTTCGCGGTACCACTCGGTGCGGGCAATCTCGATGCCGTTCAGGCGGCCGGCGGACATGATCTTGATGCCCTGCGCGCCCAGGCGCATCGCGTTCTGCATTGCGCGCTTCATCGCGCGGCGGAACATGATGCGCTTCTCGAGCTGCTGGGTGATCGAGTCGGCGATCAGCTGGGCATCGATCTCGGGCTTGCGCACTTCCTCGATGTTCACCGCGACCGGCACGCCCAGGCGGCGCGCCAGCTCGGCCTTCAGGTTCTCGATGTCCTCGCCCTTCTTGCCGATCACGACGCCCGGACGGGCCGAGAAGATCGTGATGCGGGCGTTCTTGGCGGGGCGCTCGATGAGGATGCGCGAGACCGCGGCATTCTTCAGGCGCTTCTTCAGGAACTCGCGCACCTGCAGGTCTTCGGCCAGCATGCCGGCGAAGTTGCGGTTCGACGCGTACCAGCGCGAAGCCCACGCACGCGTGACGGCCAGGCGGAAGCCGGTCGGATGGATTTTCTGTCCCATGGTCTTCCTTGCCTGTCAGTTGCCGACGGTGACGAAGATGTGGCAGGTCGGCTTGCTAATGCGGTTGCCTCGACCCTTCGCACGAGCGGAGAAACGCTTCAGCGTCGCACCCTGCTCGACGTAGATCGACTTGACCTTCAGTTCGTCGATGTCGGCGCCGTCGTTGTGCTCGGCGTTCGCGATCGCCGACTCCAGCGCCTTCTTGACGATGCCGGCGGCCTTCTTCTGCGTGAAGGCGAGGATGTTCAGCGCCTGGTCGACCTTCTTGCCGCGGATCAGGTCCGCAACGAGGCGGCCCTTGTCGACAGACAGGCGCACACCGCGGACGATTGCTTTGGTTTCCATCGTCGGCCCCTTACTTCTTCGCCTTCTTGTCCGCCGGGTGACCCTTGAACGTGCGGGTCATGGCGAACTCGCCGAGCTTGTGGCCGACCATCTGGTCGGTCACGTACACGGGGACGTGTTGCTTGCCGTTGTGCACCGCGATCGTCAGGCCGATGAAATCGGGCAGGATCGTCGAGCGGCGCGACCAGGTCTTGATCGGCTTCTTGTCCTTGATGGACACGGCCTTGTCGACCTTGGCCATCAGGTGGTGGTCCACGAAGGGACCCTTCTTGAGTGAGCGTGCCATGGTGGACCCTTACTTCTTGCGACGCGACACGATCATGTTCTGCGTGCGCTTGTTGTTGCGGGTGCGGTAGCCCTTGGTCAGCGTGTTCCACGGCGACACCGGTGCGCGCGCCTCGCCGGTGCGGCCTTCGCCGCCGCCGTGCGGGTGGTCCACCGGGTTCATCGCGACGCCGCGCACGGTCGGGCGGATGCCCATCCAGCGCTTGACGCCTGCCTTGCCGTACTGACGCAGGTTGTGCTCTTCGTTCGACACCTCGCCGATCGTGGCGCGGCAGTCGATGTGGATCTTGCGCACTTCACCCGAGCGCAGGCGGACCTGCGCGTAGATGCCTTCGCGGGCCATCAGCGTGACCGCGGCACCCGCCGAACGCGCGATCTGCGCGCCCTTGCCCGGCAGCATCTCGACGCAGTGGATCGTCGCACCCACCGGGATGTTGCGGATCGGCAGCGTATTGCCGGCCTTGATCGGCGCCTCGGCGCCGGACATCAGCGTCGCGCCGACTTCCAGGCCGCGCGGGGCGATGATGTAGCGGCGCTCGCCATCGGCGTAGCAGACCAGCGCGATGTGGGCGGTGCGGTTCGGGTCGTACTCGATGCGCTCGACCTTCGCCGGGATGCCGTCCTTGTTGCGGACGAAATCGACGACGCGGTAGTGGTGCTTGTGACCACCACCCTTGTGCCGCATCGTGATGTGGCCGTTGTTGTTGCGGCCGGAGTTCTGCTTCTGCGGCTCCAGCAGCGACGCCTCGGGCGCGCCCTTGTGCAGATGCTTGTGCACGACCTTCACGACGGCGCGGCGGCCAGGCGAGGTTGGTTTGACTTTGACGACGGCCATGATTTACGCAGCCTCCCCGGAGAAGTTGAGCTCCTGGCCGGGCTTCAGCGACACGTACGCCTTCTTCGCGTGGTCGCGACGGCCGGTACGGCCGCCGAAGCGCTTGACCTTGCCCTTCTGGTTGGCGACCTGCACGTCCTTCACCTCGACCTTGAACAGCAGCTCGACCGCTGCCTTGATCTCGGGCTTGGTGGCATCGCGCAGCACCTTGAACAGCACCTGGTTGTGCTTCTCGGCGACGCTCGTGGCCTTCTCGGACACGATCGGCGCGATCAGCACCTGGGCCAGGCGACCCTCATCGAACTTCGGGGTGCTCATGCGAACATCTCCTTGAGCTGCTCGATCGCGCCCTTGGTCACCAGCACCTTCTTGTAGAAGACCAGCGACAGCGGATCGGCGTAGCGCGGCTCGACCACCAGCACGTTGGCGAGGTTGCGCGAGGCCAGCGCCAGGTTCTCGTCGACCGAGTCGGCGATCACCAGCACGGAATCGAGGCCCATGGCCTTGAACTTGGCGGCCAGCAGCTTGGTCTTCGGCGCGTCGACGCTGATGGAGTCCACCACCGCCAGGCGGCCGTCGCGGGCCAGCTGCGAGAAGATCGACGCCATGCCGGCGCGGTACATCTTCTTGTTGACCTTGTGCGAGAAATTCTCGTCCGGCAGGTTCGGGAAGGCGCGACCGCCTCCACGCCAGATCGGCGACGACGTCATGCCCGCGCGCGCGCGGCCGGTGCCCTTCTGGCGCCACGGCTTCTTCGTGCTGTGCTTGACCGACTCGCGGTTCTTCTGGGCGCGCGTGCCCTGGCGTGCGTTGGCCTGGTAGGCGACGACGACCTGGTGGACGAGCGCTTCGTTGTAGTCGCGGCCGAACACGGTGTCCGGCGCGTCGACCTTGGCCGAAGCCTGGCCTTGTTCGTTCAGGAGCTCGAGTTGCATGTTCAGGCTCCCTTCTTCGCCTTGACCTTGACGGCTGGGCGGACGGTCACGAAGCCGCTCTTGGCACCCGGCACCGCGCCACGGACCAGCAGCAGCTGGCGGGTCTCGTCGATGCGCACGATGTCGAGGTTCTGCGTCGTGACGGTTTCGTCGCCGAGGTGACCCGACATGCGCTTGCCCGGGAACACGCGCCCCGGATCCTGCGCCATCGAGATCGAGCCCGGCACGTTGTGCGAACGGCTGTTGCCGTGGGAAGCGCGCTGCGAACTGAAGTTGTGGCGCTTGATCGTGCCCGTGAAGCCCTTGCCGATCGACGTGCCCTGCACGTCGACCTTCTGGCCGACGGCAAACAACGTCACAGGGACTTGAGCACCCGCGGCGTACTGGCCGACGACGTCGGCGGGAACGCGGAATTCCTGGAGGATCTCACCGGCTTCCACGCCCGCCTTCGCGAGGTGGCCGGCTTCCGGCTTGGTCACGCGCGAGGCCTTGCGCGAACCGAACGCCACTTGCAGGGCGTTGTAGCCGTCGGTCTGCTCGGTCTTGACCTGGGTGATGCGGTTGTTCGACACGTCGAGCACCGTCACGGGGACGGCGTCGCCCTCGTCCGTGAAGATGCGCATCATGCCGACCTTGCGGCCCAGCAAACCGAGGCGATAGCTGTGTGCAGCTGTCGTCATGGCTTTTCTCCAGCACCGGTTGCACGGGATCACCCGCACGCGCAGCGCCTTTGTTTCAAACACCCGACATCGATTGGCCGGGAGCGGTTGGTCGCCTTGCGGCCCCGATGACTCGAGGCCTCAAAACGGATCGGGCAGCCATCGAGGGCCGCCGCGAAAAGCTTGCGAGTATAGCCTTCTTGCAGGTTGCCCCACAAGAAGGCTCGCTCGAATCCCTTACTGAAGCTTGATCTCGACGTCCACGCCGGCCGGCAGATCCAGCTTCATCAGCGCGTCGACCGTCTTGTCCGTCGGGTCGACGATGTCCATCAGGCGCTGGTGCGTGCGGATCTCGAACTGGTCGCGGCTCGTCTTGTTGACGTGCGGCGAACGCAGGATGTCGAAACGCTGCATGCGCGTCGGCAGGGGCACCGGACCCTTGACGATCGCGCCGGTGCGCTTGGCGGTCTCGACGATCTCGAGCGCCGACTGGTCGATCAGCTTGTAGTCGAAGGCCTTCAGGCGGATGCGGATCTTTTGCTTTTGCATGGGGTCCGCCTTACTCGATGATCTTGGCCACGACGCCGGCGCCGACGGTACGGCCGCCTTCGCGGATCGCGAAGCGCAGGCCTTCTTCCATCGCGATCGGCGCGATCAGCTTCACCGTGATGCTGACGTTGTCGCCAGGCATCACCATTTCCTTGTCCTTCGGCAGCTCCACCGCGCCGGTCACGTCCGTCGTGCGGAAGTAGAACTGCGGGCGGTAGTTGTTGAAGAACGGCGTGTGACGGCCGCCTTCTTCCTTGCTCAGCACGTACACCTCGGCCGTGAAGTGCGTGTGCGGCTTGATCGAGCCCGGCTTGCACAGGACCTGACCGCGCTCGACTTCCTCGCGCTTCGTGCCGCGCAGCAGGATGCCCACGTTGTCGCCCGCCTGGCCCTGGTCCAGCAGCTTGCGGAACATCTCCACGCCCGTGCAGGTCGTCTTCTGCGTGGCCTTGATGCCCACGATCTCGATTTCTTCGCCGACCTTGATCACGCCGCGCTCCACGCGACCCGTGACCACCGTGCCACGACCCGAGATCGAGAACACGTCTTCCACCGGCATCAGGAACGCGCCGTCGATCGCGCGCTCGGGCGTCGGGATGTAGCTGTCCAGCGCATCGGCGAGCTTCATGATCGCCTGCTCGCCCAGCGGACCCTTGTCGCCTTCCATCGCCAGCTTCGCGCTGCCGTGCACGATCGGGGTGTCGTCGCCGGGGAAGTCGTACTTCGACAGCAGCTCGCGCACTTCCATCTCGACGAGCTCCAGCAGCTCGGCGTCGTCGACCATGTCGCACTTGTTCAGGAACACGATGATGTACGGCACGCCCACCTGGCGGGCCAGCAGGATGTGCTCGCGCGTCTGCGGCATCGGGCCGTCAGCGGCCGAGCACACCAGGATCGCGCCGTCCATCTGCGCCGCGCCCGTGATCATGTTCTTCACATAGTCCGCGTGCCCCGGGCAGTCCACGTGCGCGTAGTGACGGTTCGCCGTCTCGTACTCCACGTGCGCCGTGTTGATCGTGATCCCGCGCGCCTTCTCTTCCGGCGCCGCGTCGATCTGGTCGTACGCCTTCGCCTCGCCGCCGAACTTCGACGCCAGCACCGACGTGATCGCCGCCGTCAGCGTCGTCTTGCCATGGTCCACGTGACCGATCGTGCCCACGTTCACGTGCGGCTTGGTCCGTTCGAACTTACCCTTTGCCATTTCTTTCTCCAGAAAAGAGCATCGCACCGTGTCTGTTTAAGGTCTCCATCCGATGTCCGCCACGGGCAACGGACGACGAGGGATGAAGACCGATTGAAACGCCGGAGCGGCGCCTGGCCGCTCCGGCGGCTTGTTACTTCGCGCGCGACGTGATGATCGCGTCGGCGACGTTCTTCGGAGCTTCGGCGTAGTGCTTGAACTCCATCGTGTACGTCGCGCGTCCCTGCGACATCGAGCGCAGCGTCGTCGAGTAGCCGAACATCTCCGACAGCGGCACCTCGGCCTTGATGATCTTGCCGCCGCCAGGCATGTCGTCCATGCCCTGCACCATGCCGCGACGGGACGACAGGTCGCCCATCACCGAACCGGCGTAGTCTTCCGGCGTCTCGACCTCGACGGCCATCATCGGCTCCAGGATCACCGGGCTGGCCTTGCGGCAGCCGTCCTTGAAGCCGATGGACGCGGCCATCTTGAACGCGTTTTCGTTCGAGTCGACTTCGTGGTACGAACCGAAGGTCAGCGTGACCTTCACGTCGACCACGGGGTAGCCGGCCAGCACGCCAGCCGGCAGCGAATCCACGAGGCCCTTCTCGACCGCGGGGATGAACTCGCGCGGCACCACGCCGCCCTTGATCGCGTCGACGAACTCGAAGCCCTTGCCCGGCTCCTGCGGCTCGATCTTCAACACGACGTGACCGTACTGACCCTTGCCGCCGGACTGGCGAACGAACTTGCCTTCGACGTCCTCGACCGCCTTGCGGATGGTCTCGCGGTACGCCACCTGCGGCTTGCCGACGTTCGCCTCGACACCGAACTCGCGCTTCATGCGGTCGACGATGATCTCGAGGTGCAGCTCGCCCATGCCGGAGATGATGGTCTGGCCGCTCTCTTCGTCGGTACGCAGGCGGAACGACGGATCCTCGGCGGCCAGGCGACCCAGCGCGATGCCCATCTTCTCCTGGTCGGCCTTGGTCTTCGGCTCGACGGCCTGCGAGATCACCGGCTCCGGGAAGACCATCTTCTCGAGCGTGATGATGTGATCCGGGTCGCACAGCGTCTCGCCGGTGGTCACGTCCTTCAGGCCCACGCAGGCGGCGATGTCGCCGGCCAGGATCTCCTTGATTTCTTCACGCTGGTTGGCGTGCATCTGCAGGATCCGGCCGATGCGTTCCTTCTTGCCGCGGATCGGGTTGTAGACCGAGTCGCCCGACTTCAGCACGCCCGAGTAGACGCGCACGAAGGTCAGCTGGCCGACGTACGGGTCGGTCATCAGCTTGAACGCCAGCGCGGCGAACTTCTCGTTGTCATCGGCCTTGCGCACGACCTCCTTCTCGTCCTCGTCGGTGCCCGGCACCGGCGGGATGTCGATCGGCGAGGGCATGAACTCGATCACGGCGTCCAGCATGCGCTGCACGCCCTTGTTCTTGAACGCGGTGCCGCACAGCATCGGCTGGATCTCGCCGGCGATCGTGCGCGTGCGCAGGCCCTGCTTGATCTCGGCCTCGGTCAGCTCGCCGGTCTCGAGGTACTTGTTCATCAGCTCTTCGCTGGCTTCAGCGGCGGCCTCGACCATGCCCTCGCGCCACTTGGCGCACTCGGCCTCGAGCTCCGCGGGGATGTCCTCGTAGTTGAACTTCATGCCCTGCGAGGCCTCGTCCCAGATGATGGCCTTCATCTTCAGCAGGTCGACGACGCCCTTGAAGTTCTCTTCGGCGCCGATCGGCACGACGATGGGCACGGGGTTGGCCTTCAGACGGGTCTTCATCTGCTCGAAGACCTTGAAGAAGTTCGCGCCGGTGCGGTCCATCTTGTTGACGAACGCCAGGCGCGGCACCTTGTACTTGTTGGCCTGGCGCCAGACGGTTTCCGACTGCGGCTGCACGCCACCCACGGCGCAATAGACCATGCACGCACCGTCGAGCACGCGCATCGAGCGCTCGACCTCGATCGTGAAGTCGACGTGGCCCGGGGTGTCGATGATGTTGATGCGGTGCTCGGGGAAGGACAGGTCCATGCCCTTCCAGAAGCAGGTCGTCGCGGCGGACGTGATGGTGATGCCCCGCTCCTGCTCCTGCTCCATCCAGTCCATCGTGGCGGCGCCGTCGTGCACCTCACCGATCTTGTGGTTCACGCCGGTGTAGTACAGGATGCGCTCGGTCGTGGTGGTCTTGCCGGCATCGATGTGCGCAGAGATACCGATGTTGCGGTAGCGCTCGATGGGGGTCTTGCGGGACATGATTGACTCCAAATACAGGGGCCGCCCTCGGGTTGGTACTAACCCTGTGGGGCGGCCGGAGGCGGTGGGCGGGCTCGATGCGCCGAGCCCTGAGCGCGCTGTTTAGAAGCGGAAGTGCGAGAACGCCTTGTTGGCCTCGGCCATGCGGTGGACTTCATCGCGCTTCTTCATCGCGCCGCCGCGGCCTTCGCTGGCCTCGAGCAGTTCGTTGGCCAGGCGGGCGGCCATCGACTTCTCGCCGCGCTTGCGCGCGCTTTCCTTCAGCCAGCGCATGGCCAGGGCCAGCCGGCGAACGGGGCGAACTTCCACGGGAACTTGGTAGTTCGCACCGCCGACGCGGCGGGACTTGACCTCGACCATCGGCTTCACGTTGTTGATCGCGATCATGAAGATCTCGAGCGGGTCCTTGCCGGCCTTCTTCTCGACCTGGTCGAGCGCGCCATAGATGATGCGCTCGGCCACGGCCTTCTTGCCGGACTCCATGATGACGTTCATGAACTTGGACAGATCGACCGAGCCGAACTTCGGGTCGGGCAGGATCTCGCGCTTCGGTACTTCGCGACGACGTGGCATGGGACTCTTCCTTTTCTAGCTTCAGCTGGTGTCCGGGCTTCTGAGCCCGCACCGGAGAGATCACGCAACGAATCTCTCGCTTACTCGGCGGCTCTTCGACTGTGTGAGCTCACCGCAACAATCACGTCACCAGCATCGCCGATGAACGTGTCTTCCGCTTGTCAGGCCCGGAATCGGACCCGCTGGCCTCAGGCCTTCTTGGGACGCTTCGCGCCGTACTTCGAACGCGACTGCTTGCGGTCCTTGACGCCCTGCAGGTCGAGCGAACCGCGGACGATGTGGTAACGCACGCCCGGCAGATCCTTGACCCGGCCGCCGCGCACGAGCACCACGCTGTGCTCCTGCAGGTTGTGGCCTTCGCCGCCGATGTACGAGATCACCTCGAAACCGTTGGTCAGGCGCACCTTGGCGACCTTGCGCAGCGCCGAGTTCGGCTTCTTGGGCGTCGTGGTGTAGACGCGGGTGCAGACGCCGCGGCGCTGCGGACAGTCCTGCATCGCCGGCGACTTGCTCTTGGTGGCCTCGACCTGACGGCCGTGGCGCACGAGCTGGTTGATGGTTGGCATAGTGGTAACTTGTTCCCGTTTGAAGTCACTCGCTTGTCGGCGCCTGCCGCCCGACGCACTTGGTGTGCGTCGACCCGCCCGGCGCGCTGGAAGCGCAAATGGCGCCGATCCCCAGGATTCCCGAGGGTTCGACGCCGATGTCCGGTCAGGGCCGCCCTTCGATGAAGGCAGCGGAAATTGCCGAAAAGCCCGCGATTATATTCGTGGGTTCTTTTCGCCCGCAAGCCGCCGTTGGGAAGGCCCGTGGAGAGCGTCGTCGAATCCGTCATCGATACCAATGTGCTGCTGGACTGGCTGGTCTTCCGGGACCCGCGGGTGGCGCCGCTGGTCGCCGCGATCGAGGCGGGCCGGCTGCAGTGGATCGCCAGCGCGGCGATGCTCGACGAGCTGAAGCACGTGCAGCGCAAGCCGCAGTTGCAGGGGCGCCTGCCGGCGCCGGACACGCTGACCGAGGCTGCCGCCCGGTGGTGCCGGGTGGTCCCTCCGGTCGCACCGGGTCGTCCCACGCTCATCTGCACCGACGCGGACGACCAGAAGTTCATCGACCTGGCGCTCGCCCGTCCGACACCTTGGTTGTTCAGCCGCGACCGGGCGCTGCTGGCCCTGGCGCGCAGGGCGCGGCCGCACGGGATCGTCGTGTGCCCGCCGGAAGCCTGGCGCGAGTTGGCCGCTGCTAGAAGTTGACGCGCACGCCGGCAGACAGGAGGTCGACATCCCCCTTGTCGCCGAAGACGTCGAAGCGGTAGCGCTCCCACTCGATGCGCGCCGCCCACTGCGGGTTGAACGCGTACTCGGCGCCGAGGCCCGCCTTCCAGCGGGTGCCGTGGTCGGCGTCGCTGCCGGCGACGGGCGCGTCGAGCCTGGCACGACCGGTGAAGACGCCCGCGCGCGCCAGCACGGAGAAGTTCGCTCCCAGCGGCACGGTGCCGACCGCATCGAGGTACAGCCCGTGACCACGCAGGGTCACCGTGCCCGGAATGACGCCGCCGGTGTATCGCGCGCGACCCAGGCGCGCGTAGCCCAGTTCAGCCGCGAAGTTCGGGCCGAAACGCCAGCCGCCGAAGACCTTGCCCGCCGTGTCGCGCCGGTCGACGCCAAAGTTCGGCAACTGCTCGGTCTTCCAGTCGGACTGGCCGAGGGACGCGCCGCCGTAGAGGCCTTCGGCCTGGGCGACCGACGCGGCGGCCAGCAGCAACGCGACCCGGGCGGGCCGGAGGATCTGGTTCATGGAGGACCTCGCTGAAGCAATCGTGGTTCGGTCGATGCTAGCCAGGGCCGTTCCATTCAGACGTTAGGGGACGTTATGGAGGTTGCAGCGCCGCCGGCCTTGCGGTCACCCAGAAAAAAGGGCGGCCGAAGCCGCCCTTTCGGGATTGCCGGTGAGGTCCGGATCAATCGATGGTGCCGGAACCCTCGGGGCCGCTCGGCGTGGCGGCGTCGACGGCCGCCAGCTGCACGGCCGCCAGCTCCTCGGCTTCCTGCATCGCGATCGCGCGGCGCTCGGTCTCGTCCATCTCTTCCTTGGCCTTGCGCGCGAGGTGGTACGCCATGCCGGTGCCTGCGGGGATCAGGCGGCCGACGATGACGTTCTCCTTGAGGCCGCGCAGCTCGTCGCGCTTGCCCATGATCGCGGCTTCGGTCAGCACGCGCGTCGTCTCCTGGAACGACGCGGCGGACAGGAACGAGTCCGTCGACAACGAGGCCTTCGTGATACCCAGCAGCACGTCCGCGTAGGTCGCCGGCACCTTGCCTTCGCCACGCAGGCGGTCGTTGGTGTCGAAGAGCTCGGAACGCTCGACCTGCTCACCAGCGATGTACTCGCTGTCGCCCGGGGCGACGATCTGCACTCGTCGCAGCATCTGGCGGACGATCACCTCGATGTGCTTGTCGTTGATCTTCACGCCCTGCAGACGGTAGACGTCCTGCACTTCGTCGACGATGTAGCGCGCGAGTTCCTCGACGCCCAGCAGGCGCAGGATGTCCTGCGGGTCTGCCGCGCCGTCGACGATCAGCTCGCCCTTGTTGACCACCTGGCCTTCGTGCACCAGGATGTTCTTTTCCTTGGGCACCAGCTCCTCGTGCACCTTGCCGTCCGGATCGGTGATCTGCAGGCGGATCTTGCCCTTGGTCTCCTTGCCGAACGACACCGTGCCGGTCTGCTCGGCCAGGATGCCGACGTCCTTCGGCGAACGGGCTTCGAAGAGCTCCGCCACTCGCGGCAGACCGCCGGTGATGTCGCGCGTCTTCTGGCCTTCGACCGGAATGCGCGCCAGCACCTCGCCGGGCGCCAGGTCCTGGCCGTCGCGCACCTGGATCAGCGAGCCCACCGGGAAGGCGATCGCCACCGAGTGGTCGGTGCCGGGGATCTTGACCTCGCTGCCCGACGCGTCGAGCAGCTTGACCAGCGGACGCACCACCTTGGCGGCACCGCGGCGCTTCGGATCGATCACCACCAGCGTCGACAGGCCGGTGACCTCGTCGACCTGCTTGGCGACGGTGACGCCTTCCTCGACGTTCTCGAACTTCGCGCGACCGGCGAATTCCGTGATGATCGGGCGGGTCAGCGGGTCCCAGTTCGCCAGCACCGTGCCGGCCTTGATCGGCTGGTCGGCCTTGACGTTCAGCAGCGCGCCGTACGGCACCTTGTGGCGCTCGCGCTCGCGGCCGTGCGGGTCGGTGATGATGATCTCGCCGGAACGCGAGATCACGACCAGTTCGCCCTTGCCGTTGGTCACGTAGCGCATCGTCGTGTTGAACGCGATGATGCCTTCGGACTTCGCCTCGACGCTGTTCGCCACCGCCGCGCGCGATGCCGCACCGCCGATGTGGAACGTGCGCATCGTCAGCTGCGTGCCCGGCTCGCCGATCGACTGTGCGGCGATCACGCCCACCGCTTCGCCGGTGTTGACCAGGCCGCCGCGGCCGAGGTCACGGCCATAGCAGCGTGCGCAGATGCCGAAGCGCGTGGAACAGGTCAGCGGCGTGCGGACCTTGACCTCGTCGACGCCGGCGGCCTCGATCGCATCGAGCGCTTCCTCGTCGAGCATCTGGCCCGAGCCGATGATCGTCGCCTGCGTCTCGGGGTGCAGCACCTCGACCGCGGAGACACGACCCAGGATGCGGTCGCGCAGCGATTCGATCACTTCACCGCCTTCGACCAGTGCGCGCGTCGCGAAGCCGTGTTCGGTGCCGCAGTCCTCCTCGGTGACCATCAGGTCCTGGGTCACGTCGACGAGACGACGCGTCAGGTAGCCAGAGTTTGCTGTCTTCAGCGCGGTGTCCGCGAGGCCCTTGCGGGCGCCGTGGGTCGAGATGAAGTACTGCAGCACGTTCAGGCCTTCACGGAAGTTCGCCGTGATCGGCGTCTCGATGATCGAGCCGTCCGGCTTCGCCATCAGGCCGCGCATGCCGGCCAGCTGGCGAATCTGCGCCGCGGAACCGCGGGCGCCGGAGTCGGCCATCATGTAGATCGAGTTGAACGACTCCTGGTCGACTTCCTTGCCGTGGCGGTCCAGGACCTTCTGCTTGGCAAGCTGGGCCATCATGACCTTGCCCACTTCGTCACCGGTCTTGCCCCAGATGTCGACGACCTTGTTGTAGCGCTCGCCGGCGGTCACCAGACCCGAGACGTACTGCTGCTCGATCTCCTTGACTTCCTTCTCGGCGCGCTCGATCAGGCCGTGCTTCTCCTTCGGCACCAGCATGTCGTCGATGGCGATCGAGATGCCGGCGCGCGTGGCGAGGCGGAAGCCGCTCTGCAGCAGCTTGTCGGCCAGGACGACGGTCTCCTTCAGTCCACACTTGCGGAACGAGACGTTGATCAGGCGCGAGATCTCCTTCTTCTTCAGCGCCTTGTTGATGTTCGAGAACGGCAGGCCCTTGGGCAGGATCTCGGACAGCAGCGCACGGCCGACGGTGGTCTCGACGAGCTTGGTCTCCGGCGTGAAATCGCCGTCCTTGCCCTTGACCCACTCGGTCATGCGCACGGCGATCTTCGCGGTGACCTCGACCTGGGCGTTGTCCAGTGCGCGCTGCACTTCGGCGAGGTCGGAGAACACCATGCCCTCGCCCTTGCCGTTCGTGCGTTCGCGCGTGGCGTAGTACAGGCCCAGCACCACGTCCTGCGACGGCACGATCGACGGCTCGCCCGAGGCCGGGAAGAGCACGTTGTTCGACGACAGCATCAGCGCGCGCGCTTCCATCTGCGCCTCGATCGACAACGGCACGTGCACGGCCATCTGGTCGCCGTCGAAGTCGGCGTTGAAGGCCGAGCAGACGAGCGGGTGCAGCTGGATCGCCTTGCCCTCGATCAGCACCGGCTCGAAAGCCTGGATGCCGAGGCGGTGCAGCGTCGGCGCGCGGTTCAGCAGGACCGGATGCTCCTTGATGACTTCCTCGAGGATGTCCCAGACCACCGGCGTGCCGGACTCGACTTCCTTCTTCGCGGCCTTGATGGTGGTCGCGATGCCCATCGCCTCGAGGCGGCTGAAGATGAAGGGCTTGAACAGCTCCAGCGCCATCAGCTTCGGCAGGCCGCACTGGTGCAGCTTGAGCGTCGGGCCCACGGTGATGACCGAACGGCCCGAGTAGTCGACACGCTTGCCGAGCAGGTTCTGCCGGAAGCGGCCGCCCTTGCCCTTGATCATGTCGGCCAGCGACTTCAGCGCGCGCTTGTTCGCGCCGGTCATCGCCTTGCCGCGGCGGCCGTTGTCGAGCAGCGAGTCGACCGCCTCCTGCAGCATGCGCTTCTCGTTGCGCACGATGATCTCTGGCGCCTTCAGCTCGAGCAGCCGCGCCAGGCGGTTGTTGCGGTTGATGACGCGGCGATAGAGGTCGTTGAGGTCCGAGGTGGCGAAGCGGCCGCCGTCCAGGGGAACGAGCGGACGCAGGTCCGGCGGCAGCACCGGCAGCACCGTCATCACCATCCACTCGGGCTTCATGCCGCTCTTCTTGAAGGCCTCCAGCACCTTCAGGCGCTTGGAGTTCTTCTTGATCTTCAGCTCCGAGCCGGTCATGTCGTTGCGGATCTTGTCGATCTCAACGTCCAGGTCCATCTCGGCGAGCAGCTTCTGCACGCCCTCGGCGCCCATCAGCGCGATGAACTCGTCACCGTACTCGGTGCGCTTCGCGTCGTAGTCCTCCTCGGTCATGATGGAGAACTTCTTCAGCGGGGTCATGCCGGGGTCGACCACGACATACGCCTCGAAATACAGCACGCGCTCGATGTCGCGCAGCGTCATGTCGAGCACCAGGCCCAGGCGCGACGGCAGCGACTTCAGGAACCAGATGTGCGCGCACGGCGCGGCCAGGTCGATGTGGCCCATGCGGTCGCGGCGGACCTTGGTCTGGGTCACTTCGACGCCGCACTTCTCGCAGATCACGCCGCGGTGCTTCAGGCGCTTGTACTTGCCGCACAGGCACTCGTAGTCCTTGATCGGGCCGAAGATCTTGGCGCAGAACAGGCCATCACGTTCCGGCTTGAAGGTCCGGTAGTTGATGGTCTCGGGCTTCTTCACCTCGCCGAACGACCACGAGCGGATCTTTTCCGGCGAAGCAATGCCGATCTTGATCGCGTCGAAGTGTTCATCCGGGGTGAACTGCTTGAACAGGTCCAACAAACCCTTCATGTATCTCTCCTGTTCCTGGTGATCAGTTGCGCTCGAGTTCCATGTCGATGCCGAGCGACCGGATTTCCTTGACGAGCACGTTGAACGACTCCGGCATGCCGGCGTCGATCGCGTGTTCGCCCTTGACGATGTTCTCGTACACCTTGGTACGGCCGTTCACATCGTCGGACTTCACGGTCAGCATCTCCTGCAGCACGTAGGACGCGCCGTAGGCCTCGAGTGCCCACACTTCCATTTCGCCGAAGCGCTGGCCGCCGAACTGCGCCTTGCCGCCCAGCGGCTGCTGGGTGACGAGCGAGTACGGGCCGGTGGAGCGGGCGTGCATCTTGTCGTCGACCAGGTGGTGCAGCTTCAGCACGTGCATGTAGCCGACGGTGACCGGACGCTCGAAGGCGTCGCCGGTGCGGCCGTCGTGCAGCGTGGCCTGGGTGCGGGTGGCGGTCAGACCCTTCTTCGCCGCGATGTCGTCCGGGTACGCGAGCTTGAGCATCGCGCGGATCTCGGCTTCGGCCGCGCCGTCGAAGACCGGGGTCGCGAAGGGCACGCCCTTGGCGAGGTTCTCGGCCATCTCGAGCACGTTGTCGTCGCTCAAGTCCTCGATCGATTCACTCTTGCCGCCGGACTTGTTGTACAGCTCGTCGAAGAACTTGCGCAGCTCGGCCACCTTGGCCTGTTGCTGCAGCATGTCGCCGATGCGCTGGCCGATGCCCTTGCCGGCCCAGCCGAGGTGGACCTCGAGCACCTGGCCGACGTTCATCCGCGACGGCACGCCGAGCGGGTTCAGCACGATGTCGCACGGCGTGCCGTCGGCCATGTACGGCATGTCCTCGACCGGCACGATCTTCGACACGACGCCCTTGTTGCCGTGGCGGCCTGCCATCTTGTCGCCGGGCTGCAGGCGGCGCTTGACGGCCAGGTAGACCTTGACCATCTTCAGCACGCCCGCCGGCAGCTCGTCGCCCTGCGTCAGCTTCTTGCGCTTCTCTTCGAAGGCGAGGTCGAAGCTGTGACGCGTCTGCTCGAGCGAGTTCTTGATCGACTCGAGCTGGTTGGCGATCTCGTCCTCGGCCGGGCGGATGTCGAACCAGTGGTACTTCTCGACCGAGGCCAGGTAGGCCTTGTCGATCGCGGTGCCCTTGGCGATGCGCTGCGGGCCGCCGTTGGCGATCTTGCCGATCAGCAGCTTCTCGATCCGGTCGAACGCGTCGGCCTCGACGATGCGCAGCTGGTCGTTCAGGTCGAGGCGGAAGCGCTTCAGCTCGTCGTCGATGATCTGCTGGGCGCGCTTGTCGCGCTGGATGCCTTCACGGGTGAAGACCTGCACGTCGATGACCGTGCCCATCGTCCCCTGGTCGACGCGCAGCGACGTGTCCTTCACGTCGGACGCCTTCTCGCCGAAGATCGCGCGCAGCAGCTTCTCTTCCGGCGTCAGCGTGGTCTCGCCCTTCGGCGTGACCTTGCCCACCAGCACGTCGCCGGGGCTGACCTCGGCGCCGATGTAGACGATGCCCGACTCGTCCAGGCGAGCGAGTTGCTGCTCGGACAGGTTCGGGATGTCGCGCGTGATTTCCTCGGGGCCCAGCTTGGTGTCGCGGGCCATCACCACCAGCTCCTCGATGTGGATCGAGGTGTAGCGGTCTTCTGCGACGACGCGCTCGCTGATCAGGATCGAGTCTTCGAAGTTGTAGCCGTTCCAGGGCATGAACGCGACCAGCATGTTCTGGCCGAGCGCGAGCTCGCCCAGGTCGGTCGACGCACCGTCGGCGACGACGTCGCCGGAGGCGACCTGGTCGCCGCGGCGCACGATCGCACGCTGATGGATGTTCGTGTTCTGGTTCGAACGCTGGTACTTGATCAGGTTGTAGATGTCGACGCCGACTTCACCGGCCACCGTCTCGTCGTCGTTGACGCGGATGACGATGCGGTTGGTGTCGACGTAGTCCACGACGCCGCCGCGGCGGGCCGTGACGACCGTGCCCGAGTCGATCGCCGCAACGCGCTCGACACCGGTGCCGACGAAGGCCTTTTCCGGACGCAGCACCGGCACGGCCTGACGCTGCATGTTGGCGCCCATCAGCGCGCGGTTCGCATCGTCGTGCTCGAGGAAGGGCACCAGCGACGCGGCCACCGACACGATCTGCGCCGGCGCGACGTCCATGTACTGGATGCGCTCGGGCGAGGTCAGCACCGATTCGCCGTGCTCGCGGGCGGAGACCAGCTCGTCGGTCAGCGTACCGGCGGCGTCGAGCGACGCGTTCGCCTGCGCGATCACGTACTTGCCTTCTTCGATCGCCGACAGATAGTCGATCTGGTCGGTGACCTTGCTGTCGACCACGCGGCGGTACGGCGTCTCGAGGAAGCCGTACTCGTTCAGCCGTGCGTACAGCGCGAGCGAGTTGATCAGGCCGATGTTCGGACCTTCCGGGGTCTCGATCGGGCAGACGCGGCCGTAGTGCGTCGGGTGCACGTCGCGCACTTCGAAGCCGGCGCGCTCGCGCGTCAGGCCGCCCGGGCCCAGTGCCGAGACGCGACGCTTGTGCGTGATCTCGGACAACGGGTTGGTCTGGTCCATGAACTGCGACAGCTGGCTCGCCCCAAAGAACTCCTTCAGCGCCGCGGAGATCGGCTTGGAGTTGATCAGGTCGTGCGGCATCAGCGCATCGGTCTCGGCCTGGCCGAGGCGCTCCTTGACGGCCTTCTCGATGCGGGCGAGGCCCGAGCGGTACTGGTTCTCGGCCAGTTCGCCCACGCAGCGCACGCGGCGGTTGCCCAGGTGGTCGATGTCGTCGACATCACCGCGGCCGTTGCGCAGCTCGACGAGGATCTTGACCACGTCGAGGATGTCCTCGTTGGTCAGCGTCATCGGGCCTTCGGGCGCATCGCGGCCGACGCGGGCGTTGAATTTCATACGCCCGACGCGGGACAGGTCGTAAGTGTCCTCGTTGTAGAACAGGCGGCCGAACAGGGCCTGCACGGCGTCTTCCGTCGGGGGCTCGCCGGGGCGCATCATGCGATAGATGGCTACGCGCGCGGCGAGCTCGCTGTCGGTCTCGTCACCGGCCAGCGTCTGGCTGATGTAAGCCCCCTGGTCGAGTTCGTTCGTGAACAGGACCTGGATGTCCTTGATGCCGGCGGCGCGCAGCTTCTTCAGCAGCGATTCGGTCAGCTCGTCGTTGGCCTTGGCAACGATCTCGCCGGTGTCCGGGTCGACCATGTTGCGGGCGACGATGCGGCCGATCAGGAAGTCCTCGGGCACCGAGATGAAGCGCGTCTCGGTCTGCTCGAGCTGGCGGACGTGGCGCGCGGTAATGCGCTTGTCCTTCTCGACGATGACCTTGCCTTCCTTGTCGGTGATGTCGAAGCGGGCGACTTCACCGCGCAGGCGGTCGGCGACGAATTCGAGCTGCGCGCCCGAGTCCATCAGGCGGAAATTGTCGAAGACGAAGAAGTGGGCGAGGATCTGCTCGGGATTCAGGCCGATGGCCTTCAGCAGGATCGTCACCGGCATCTTGCGGCGGCGGTCGACGCGGAAGTACAGCACGTCCTTCGGGTCGAACTCGAAGTCCAGCCACGAGCCGCGGTACGGAATGATGCGGGCCGAGAACAGCAGCTTGCCTGAGCTGTGCGTCTTGCCCTTGTCGTGCTCGAAGAACACGCCCGGCGAACGGTGCAGCTGCGAGACGATCACGCGCTCGGTGCCGTTGACGATGAAGGAGCCGTAATCGGTCATCAGGGGCACTTCGCCCATGTAGACCTCCTGCTCCTTGATCTCCTTGACCACCTTCGCCGGCGCCGACTCGCGGTCGTAGATGATCATCTGCAGCCGCGCGCGCACGGCGGCAGCGTAGGTCAGGCCCCGCTGCTGGCACTCGCGCACGTCGAACGGCGGCTTGGCGATGTTGTATTCGATGAACTTCATTTCGACCATGCCGTTGTGCGACACGATCGGGAACGCCGAGAGGAACGCGGCCTGAAGGCCTTCGGGTTTGCGCTTCTGCGGTGCCGCGTCGTTCTGCAGGAACGCGACATAAGCCTCGCGTTGCATCGTCAGCAGATAGGGGACGTTCAGCACGCTCGCGCGCTTGCCGAAGCTCTTGCGGATGCGCTTGCGCTCGGTGTAGCTGTAGGGGGTGGTTTGCGCCATGAAAACTCCGTGTCGATCGATGCCCCCGGCCGGTGGGTGCACGTCTCGCGTCGGCGACTGGCACTCGAAGCCTTGCGCCTCGAAGCTTGGTGGCTGGCCACTACCAGCCGCTGGCGGACAACCCCGGCGTTGCACCGGAGCCCGACCAAACCGGTTCTCTGCAGTCGGTTCAGAGAACACTTGGAAAAGCCCTCGAGGATACCCTCATTGACTTTTTCAAGTGCCCTCCAGGGCTTAGCCCTGAAGCGCAAAAGGCTGGCAGCCGAAATCCGGCCGCCAGCCCCACGCAGGACGAGCGATTACTTGAGCTCGGCCTTGGCGCCGGCTTCCACCAGCTTCTTGACCGCGGCTTCGGCGTCGGCCTTGGGGATCGCTTCCTTGACGGGCTTCGGCGCGCCGTCCACCAGGTCCTTCGCTTCCTTCAGGCCGAGGCCCGTCAGTTCGCGCACGGCCTTGATGACGGAGACCTTGTTGGCGCCGGCTTCGAGCAGCATCACGTTGAACTCGGTCTTCTCTTCCGCGGCGGGAGCCGCGGCGCCACCGCCACCGGCGGCCGGGGCGGCCATCGCGGCGGCGGACACGCCGAACTTCTCTTCAATGGCCTTCACCAGGTCATTGAGTTCCATCACGGACATGCTGTCCATCGCAGCCAGGAAGGCGTCTTTGTCGAATGCCATTTGAGATTCCTCGATTCAGTTGATTCGGTTGATTGGTTGCGGCGCGGCCTCAGGCGGCAGCAGCGGCCTCGGCCGGGGCTGCGGCTTCTGCGCCGCCGCCCTTCTGCTCGGCCACGGCAGCCAGCACGCTGGCCAGTCGCTGGATCGGCGACTTCAGCAGGCCGGCGACCTGGGCGATCAGCACTTCGCGGCTCGGGATGGCTGCCAGGGCCTTGACCCCATTGGCATCCAGCGCACGGCCGGCGTAGGCGCCGCCCTTGACGACCAGCTTGTCGTTGCCCTTGGCGAAGTCAGCGATGACTTTCGCGGCAGCGACCGCGTCTTCGGAAAAGCCGTAGATCAGCGGGCCGGCCATGCTCTCCGCGGCCACCTCGAACGGCGTACCCGCGACAGCGCGACGAGCGAGCGTGTTCTTCAGCACGTGAAGATAGACGCCCTTGTCGCGCGCATCGCGGCGCAGCTTGTTCAGGTGTTCGACGGTGAGGCCACGGTACTCGGCCAGCGCGAGCGTCTGCGAACGGGCCACCTGCGCGGCGACGTCCGAGATCACGGCTGCTTTCTCGTTGCGATTGAGACTCAAGGTCTGCTCCTCACAAATACGCGCCGGAAGCCCCGTCTCCAGGGCACCCGGCGCACCCGGGTTGCAGCGACCAAACCTTCCAGTCCACCGAATCACCGGCCGCGACACGAGGTCGAGGCCGCCGAATCACTGTCCTTCAGGTGGGACCGCCATCTGCGCTGGCCGAGGTCAGATGACCTCGATTAAGGCGCCCGCCCGTCGGAACGGGCTGGCGTCGCCAGCGGTCTTGGATGACCCGCCGCCGACCAAGGCCGGCGACGGCCACCAATCTGTACGGTCGCGCGCAAGACCGGGCGCACGACCGTGTTGTTCACATCAGGCCGACAGCGACGCCATGTCGACGCGCACGCCGACGCCCATGGTCGAGGACACGGCCAGCTTGCGCAGGTAGATGCCCTTGCTCGAAGCCGGCTTGGCCTTCGTCAGCGCTTCCAGCAGCGCCGCCAGGTTGCCCTTGAGCTTGTCGTCGTCGAACGAACGCCGGCCGATCGTGCCGTGGATGATGCCGGCCTTGTCGACGCGGAACTGCACCTGGCCCGCCTTCGCGTTCTTCACCGCGGTCGCGACGTCCGGCGTCACGGTGCCGACCTTCGGGTTCGGCATCAGGCCGCGCGGGCCGAGGATCTGGCCCAGCGTACCGACGATGCGCATCGTGTCCGGCGACGCGATCACGACGTCGAAGTTGATGTTGCCGGCCTTGATCTCGGCGGCCAGGTCGTCCATGCCGACGAGGTCGGCGCCGGCAGCCTTGGCTTCCTCGGCCTTCGCGCCCTGGGCGAACACCGCGACGCGCTTGGTCTTGCCGGTGCCGTTGGGCATCACGACCGCGCCGCGAACGACCTGGTCGGACTTCTTGGCGTCGATGCCGAGTTGCACCGAGACGTCGATCGATTCGTCGAACTTCGCGGTGGCGTGGGTCTTCACCAGCGCCAGCGCGTCATTGATGCCGTACAGCTTGATCGAGTCGATCTTGCCGACTTGCGCCTTCTGCTTCTTCGTGAGCTTGGCCATGTCAGACACCCTCCACCACGAGGCCCATCGAGCGGGCCGAACCGGCGATCGTCTTGACCGCGGCATCCATGTCGGACGCGGTCAGATCCTTGATCTTGACCTTGGCGATTTCCTCGAGCTGCGCCCGCGTGACCTTGCCCACCTTTTCGAGGTGCGCGCGACCCGAGCCCTTCTCGATCTTGGCGGCCTTCTTCAGCAGCACGGTCGCCGGCGGCGACTTCAGCACGAAGGTGAAGGACTTGTCGGCGTACGCGGTGATGACCACCGGCAGCTTCAGGCCCGGCTCGTAGCTCTGCGTCTGGGCGTTGAACGCCTTGCAGAACTCCATGATGTTCAGGCCGCGCTGACCCAGCGCAGGACCCACCGGCGGCGAGGGGTTGGCCTTGCCCGCCGGAATTTGCAGCTTGATGAAGCCGACGATTTTCTTTGCCATGAAAGGCTCCTCGAGTTCAAGCGCCCCGCCGGATTCACACCCGGGCCGGAGCTCCTCGTCCGTTTGCGACCCTGTTCGATATCAGCAGGCAAGCGCCGGGTCGCGCCGCGCCTGCTGCCGTGAAATTCAGACCTTCTCGACCTGCGCGAAGTCCAGCTCGACCGGCGTGGCACGACCGAAGATCGTGACCGACACGCGGACCTTGGACTTCTCGTAGTTGACTTCCTCGACCGCGCCGTTGAAGTCGGTGAACGGGCCTTCCTTGACCCGCACCAGCTCGCCGACCTGCCACTCGACCTTGGGCCGCGGCTTTTCCAGACCTTCCTGCATCTGGTTGACGATCTTCATGACCTCGGCTTCCGAGATCGGCGCCGGACGGTTCTTCGCGCCGCCGACGAAACCGGTGACCTTGCTGGTGTGCTTGACCAGGTGCCAGGACTCGTCGTCCATCAGCATCTCGACCAGCACGTAGCCGGGAAAGAAGCGGCGCTCGGTGACCGACTTCTTGCCGTTCTTCAGCTCGATGACTTCTTCGGTCGGCACCAGGATGCGGCCGAACTTGCCCTGCATGCCGGCGCGGTCGATGCGCTCGCGCAGGTTGCGCTCGACGGCCTTCTCCATGCCCGAATACGCGTGCACGACGTACCAGCGCATCGGGTTCGACGGCGCGGCACCGGTGTCAGCGTCGGGGGTGGCGGGTTGTTGCTGTTCGCTCATGTTGCAGACCTCTTAGCGCCGCCAGCCCAGGATCAGGTCGAAGATCAACCATTCCAGCGTCTTGTCCGTCAGGAACAGGAACAGCGCCATCACGACGACGAAGGCGAACACGTAGCCCGTCATCTGTATCGATTCCTTGCGCGTCGGCCACACGACCTTCTTGACTTCGCGCACCGAGTCGCGGCCGAAGGCGATCAACTGCTTGCCGGACTCGGAGGTGAAGAAGGTGACCACGGCCAGCGCCAGCACCGCCAGCAGCGCGAGCACGCGCAGCCACAGATCCTGCTTGCCCAGCAGATAGAACGCCGCGACGCCGGCGATCACCAGCACGCCGGCGGCGGCGAGCTTGGCCTTGTCCGCGCCGGAGGAGACGGTTTCGACTTGCGTGTTGGTGGCCATGTTCGGGTGCGATGCGCTCTTTCGGGAGCGCCCATCAAGAGCCAAGGCCCGCAAAGGCTGTTGAGAGCCTGCGGGCCGTGCCGTTCAGGATCGAAAGAGGACTGTCGTGACCGCTTTCAGAACCGTTCGGTGGCAGGGGCAGAGGGAATCGAACCCCCAACCTTCGGTTTTGGAGACCGACGCTCTGCCAATTGAGCTATACCCCTGCGGTTCGTGCTTCGTTACTCGATGATCTTGGCCACGACGCCGGCGCCGACGGTACGGCCGCCTTCGCGGATCGCGAAGCGCAGACCTTCTTCCATCGCGATCGGCGCGATCAGCTTCACCGTGATGCTGACGTTGTCGCCAGGCATCACCATTTCCTTGTCCTTCGGCAGCTCCACCGCGCCGGTCACGTCCGTCGTGCGGAAGTAGAACTGCGGGCGGTAGTTGTTGAAGAACGGCGTGTGACGGCCGCCTTCTTCCTTGCTCAGCACGTACACCTCGGCCGTGAAGTGCGTGTGCGGCTTGATCGAGCCCGGCTTGCACAGGACCTGACCGCGCTCGACTTCCTCGCGCTTCGTGCCGCGCAGCAGGATGCCCACGTTGTCGCCCGCCTGGCCCTGGTCCAGCAGCTTGCGGAACATCTCCACGCCCGTGCAGGTCGTCTTCTGCGTGGCCTTGATGCCCACGATCTCGATTTCTTCGCCGACCTTGATCACGCCGCGCTCCACGCGACCCGTGACCACCGTGCCACGACCCGAGATCGAGAACACGTCTTCCACCGGCATCAGGAACGCGCCGTCGATCGCGCGCTCGGGCGTCGGGATGTAGCTGTCCAGCGCATCGGCGAGCTTCATGATCGCCTGCTCGCCCAGCGGACCCTTGTCGCCTTCCATCGCCAGCTTCGCGCTGCCGTGCACGATCGGGGTGTCGTCGCCGGGGAAGTCGTACTTCGACAGCAGCTCGCGCACTTCCATCTCGACGAGCTCCAGCAGCTCGGCGTCGTCGACCATGTCGCACTTGTTCAGGAACACGATGATGTACGGCACGCCCACCTGGCGGGCCAGCAGGATGTGCTCGCGCGTCTGCGGCATCGGGCCGTCAGCGGCCGAGCACACCAGGATCGCGCCGTCCATCTGCGCCGCGCCCGTGATCATGTTCTTCACATAGTCCGCGTGCCCCGGGCAGTCCACGTGCGCGTAGTGACGGTTCGCCGTCTCGTACTCCACGTGCGCCGTGTTGATCGTGATCCCGCGCGCCTTCTCTTCCGGCGCCGCGTCGATCTGGTCGTACGCCTTCGCCTCGCCGCCGAACTTCGACGCCAGCACCGACGTGATCGCCGCCGTCAGCGTCGTCTTGCCATGGTCCACGTGACCGATCGTGCCCACGTTCACGTGCGGCTTGGTCCGTTCGAACTTGCCCTTTGCCATGTTGTGCGCTCCAGGAAAAACTTGCTATGAGAGGGTGGTGCCCATGACGCGGATCGAACGCGTGACCTCTCCCTTACCAAGGGAGTGCTCTACCACTGAGCCACATGGGCATCGACACAGGTCTGGGCTCTTCTGAAACGAACCCAGACCCGTATCGACGGATGCTGGAGCGGGAGACGGGAATCGAACCCGCGTCATTAGCTTGGAAGGCTAAGGTTCTACCATTGAACTACTCCCGCCTTGCCAGGCCGGCTGCGAGGCCCGCCGGCCGCGCAACAAACCTTCCGAAACTTTTCGCTGGTGGAGGAGGCTGGATTCGAACCAGCGTAGGCGTAAGCCAACAGATTTACAGTCTGCCCCCTTTAGCCACTCGGGCACCCCTCCGCAGCGAGCCCGCGACTATAGCAGATCCGGCCGCGCCGGCAACGGTGGCCCTGGTGCCGCGCGCGTCGTACCTGCAGGCGCTCAGCGCGACCAGTCGATCGGCACGCCGCCCGGCTGCCCCGCGAGGAATTCGCCGGTGGCGCCGAAATGGCCGCAGCCCAGGAAGGGCACCGGCGGCCGTCGCGCCGACAGCGGCGACGGATGGTTCGCCATCAGGACCTTGTGCCGACCGCCGCCGACCGCGTCGATCAGGGGCGCTTTCGCCTGCGCATGGGCGCCCCACAGCAGGAAGATCTTGCCCGCCGGGTCGGCCGCGGTCGAGCGGATCAGTGCATCGGTCAGCGCTTCCCAACCGCGCTTCGCATGCGAGGCCGGCCGGCCGTCCTCGACCGTCAGCACCGTGTTCAGCAGCAGCACGCCCTGCTCGGCCCAGCCGCCGAGGTGGCCGCCGGCCGCGCGCTGGATGCCCAGGTCGCGCGCCAGTTCGGCGAGCATGTTGCGCAGGCTGGGCGGGACCGTGACGCCGGCCGGGACCGAAAACGCCAGCCCTTCGGCCTGACCGGGTCCGTGGTACGGATCCTGGCCGAGGATCACCGCCCGCACCGCCGCCCGCGGCGTGCGCTCCAGCGCGGCGAGCACCCGTGCCGGGTAGATGACGGCGCCGGCGGCGCGCCGCGCTTCGACGAAGCGGATCAGCGCCTCCCCGGCAGCGCTCGACCGCCACGCGTCGACCACCGGCTTCCAGTCCGACGGCACCCGGTCGAGCACCGCGGGCAACGGCTCGGCCAGCCGGTTGTCGACGATCATCCGAACAGCGCCGCCAGCGCCGCGCCGGGGTCGGCGGCGCGCATGAACGCCTCGCCGACCAGGAAGGCATGCACGTCGGCGGCCCGCATGCGCTGGACGTCCGCCGGCGCCAGGATCCCCGATTCGGTGACCAGCAACCGGTCCGCCGGCACCCGCGCCTTCAGTGCCAGCGTCGTGTCCAGCGACACCTCGAACGTGCGCAGGTTGCGGTTGTTGATGCCGACCAGCGGCGTCTTCAGACGCAGCGCCCGCTCGAGCTCGTCGCCGTCGTGCACCTCGACCAGCACGTCCATGCCGAGCCGCTGCGCGCAGTCCTCGAGCTCGGCCAGACGCGCATCGTCGAGGCAGGCGACGATCAGCAGGATGCAGTCGGCGCCCATCACCCGCGCCTCGTAGACCTGGTAGGGGTCGACGATGAAATCCTTGCGGATCACCGGCAGCACGCAGGCGGCACGGGCTTCGCCCAGGTGCGCGGGGCTGCCCTGGAAGAAGGCACGGTCGGTGAGCACGCTGATGCACGCGGCGCCGTGGCGCGCGTAACTCGCGGCGATCTCGGCCGGCACGAAGTGCTCGCGGATCACGCCCTTGCTCGGGCTGGCCTTCTTGACCTCGGCGATCACCGCCGGCAGCCCGGCGGCACGCTTGGCGCGCAGCGCGTTGGCGAAGCCGCGCGTGTCGCGATGGCTCTCGGCCTCGGCGCGCAGCGACGCGAGGTCGCGCTGCGCGCGGGCCGCGGCGATTTCCTCGTGCTTGACGGTGACGATGCGCTGCAGGATGTCGGACATCGCACCCGTCCTCAGGCCGCCGGCTTGAGCCGGTTCGTCACCGCGACGAACTGGCTCAGCTTGGCCGCGGCGGCGCCGGAGGCCACCGCCTCGCGCGCGCGCTTGACGCCCTCGACCACCGTGCCCGCCACGCCGGCGGCGTACAGCGCGGTGCCGGCGTTGAGCAGCACGATGTCGCGCACCGGCCCGTCCTCGTTGGCCAGCGCCCGCTGGATGCACTGCACCGACTCGTCCTTGTTCGCCACGCGCAGCACGCGCGAGTCGTAGACCGGCAGCCCGAAGTCGCTCGGATGCACGACGTACTCGCGCACCTCGCCGTTCTTCAGCTCGCCGACCAGCGTCTCTCCGGACAGCGACACCTCGTCCATGCCGTTCATGCCATAGACGACCAGCACGTGTTCCGAGCCCAGGCGCTGCAGCACCCGCACCTGGATGCCGACCAGGTCCGGGTGGAACACGCCCATCAGCTGGTTGGGCGCGCTGGCCGGGTTGGTCAGCGGGCCCAGGATGTTGAAGATCGTGCGCACGCCGAGTTCCTTGCGCACCGGCGCGGCATGCTTCATCGAGGCATGGTGGTTCGGCGCGAACATGAAGCCGATGCCGGTCTCGGCGAGGCAGGTGGCGACCAGCTCGGGCGACAGGTTGATGTTGGCGCCCAGCGCCTCCAGCACGTCGGCCGAGCCCGAGGTCGACGACACGCTGCGGCCACCATGCTTCGCAACGCGCGCCCCGGCCGCGGCGGCGACGAAGGTCGACGCGGTGGAGATATTGAAGGTGTGCGAGCTGTCGCCGCCGGTGCCGACGATGTCGACCAGGTGCGTGCGGTCGGCCACGACCACCGGCGTCGCGAACTCGCGCATCACCTGCGCCGCCGCGGCGATCTCGCCGATGGTCTCCTTCTTGACCCGCAGGCCGATCGACAGCGCGGCGATCATCACCGGCGACATCTCGCCGCTCATGATCCGGCGCATCAGCGCCAGCATCTCGTCGTGGAAGATCTCGCGGTGCTCGATGACGCGGGTCAGCGCTTCGGTGTTGGTGATCGCCATGGTGATCAGGCCTTCGAGGTGGATAGGATGTCGCGCAGCACATGCACCGCGCGCTCGATGTCGGCGCGGTTCACGTCGAGGTGGGTAACGAAGCGCAGGCGATAGAGCCCGGTGAAGCGCACGCCGCGTGCGGCGGCGGCGTTCACCAGCGCCTGCGGGTCGCGGCCCTTGTCGATGTCGACGAAGACGATGTTGGTGTCCGGCGGAACGACCGTCACGCCCGGCAGGCCGGACAGGCCTTCGGCCAGCAGGCGGGCGTTCGCATGGTCTTCGGCGAGACGCGCCACGTGGTGGTCGAGGGCATGCCTGGCCGCCGCCGCCAGCAGGCCGGCCTGGCGCATCGCCCCGCCGGCCATCTTGCGGATGCGCCGCGCGCGCGCGATCAGCTCGGCCGAGCCGACCAGCGCCGAGCCCACCGGCGCGCCCAGCCCCTTGCTGAAGCACACCGATACGCTGTCGTACAGGTCGGCGATCTGGCGCGCATTGACCATCGGGTCGCCGCCCATCGCCACCGCGGCGTTGAACAGCCGCGCGCCGTCGAGGTGCGCCGAGAGCCCGCGGCTGCGCGCCAGCGCGGTCGCGGCGCGCTGGTAGTCCATGGCCAGCACCTTGCCGCCGATCGTGTTCTCCAGGCACAGCAGGCGCGAGCGCGCGAAGTGCGGATCGTCGGGCTTGATCGCCGCTTCGATGTCGGCCAGCGCCAAGGTGCCGTCGGACTGGTTGTTCAGCGGCTGCGGCTGGATGCTGCCGAGCACCGCGGCGCCGCCGGCCTCCCAGCGGTAGGTGTGCTGCATCTGGCCGACGATGTATTCGTCGCCGCGCGCGCAATGCGCCATCAGCGCGCACAGGTTGCTCTGCGTGCCGGTCGGCAGGTAGAGCGCCGCTTCCTTGCCCAGCAGCGCCGCGACATGGTCCTGCAGCGCGTTGACGCTCGGGTCGTCGCCGAACACGTCGTCGCCGAGCGGCGCGGCCATCATCGCGGCGCGCATCGCGTCGGTCGGCTGCGTGACGGTGTCGCTGCGCAGGTCGATGGTCTTCAGGGTACTGCTCATGACTCAGGCCTTGCGCTGGAGGAAGTTTCGCAGCATCGCATGGCCGTGTTCGGACAGGATGGACTCGGGGTGGAACTGCACGCCTTCGAGCGGGTTCGCCGTGCCGGCGAGCGCGCGGTGGCGCACGCCCATGATCTCGCCGTCTTCCGAGGTGGAGGTGACCACCAGCTCGGCCGGGCAGCTCTCGCGCTCGATCACCAGCGAGTGGTAGCGGATGACGCTGAACTGCTCCGGCAGCCCGGTGTAGACGCCGTGGCCGTCGGTGCTCAGCGTGCTGGCCTTGCCGTGCATCTGCTGCTTCGCGCGGATGATGTTGCCGCCCAGCGCCGCGCCGATGCTCTGGTGGCCGAGGCAGACGCCGAGGATCGGCAGCTTGCCGATGAACTCGCGGATCGCCGGCACGCAGATGCCCGCCTCCGCCGGCGAGCAGGGCCCGGGCGAGAGCACCAGGTACTCGGGCTTCAGCCCGGCGATGCCCTCGAGCGTGATCTCGTCGTTGCGGTGCACGGCGACCTCCTGGCCCAGCTCGCCGAAGTACTGCACCAGGTTGAAGGTGAACGAGTCGTAGTTGTCGATCATCAACAGCATCGTCGTTCTCCTCAGAAGCCTTCTTCGACCAGCTCGGCGGCGCGGATCAGCGCCCGCGCCTTGTGCTCGGTCTCCTTCCACTCGAGCTCGGGCACGGAGTCGGCGACGACACCCGCGGCCGCCTGCACGTACAGCGTGTTGTTCTGCACGATGCCGGTGCGGATGGCGATCGCCACGTCCATGTCGCCGGCATAGCTCAGGTAGCCGCAGGCGCCGCCGTAGATGCCGCGCTTGACCGGCTCGAGCTCGTCGATGATCTCCATCGCGCGGATCTTCGGCGCGCCGGTCAGCGTGCCGGCCGGGAAGGTGGCCTTCAGCACGTCCATGTTGCTCATGCCGGGCTTCAGCAGGCCCTCGACGTTGCTGACGATGTGCATCACGTGCGAGTAGCGCTCGACGACGAAGGCCTCGGTGACCTTCACGCTGCCGGTCAGCGCGATGCGGCCGATGTCGTTGCGCGCCAGGTCGATCAGCATCAGGTGCTCGGCGCGCTCCTTCGGGTCCGCCAGCAGCTCGGCTTCGATCGCCTTGTCCGATTCGGGCGACGTGCCGCGCGGCCGCGTGCCCGCGAGCGGGCGGATCGTGATCTTGTCGCCGGCCTTCCCGTCGTCGGTCACCACGTGCTCGTGGCGCACCAGGATCTCCGGCGACGCGCCGACCACCTGGAAGCCGCCGAAGTCGTAGAAGTACATGTACGGGCTCGGGTTCAGCGAGCGCAGCGCGCGGTACAGGCTCAGCGGCGACTCCGTGTAGCGCTTCTTCAGCCGCTGGCCGATCTGCACCTGCATCATGTCGCCGGCCGCGATGTACTCCTTGCTCCTGGCGACTGCCTCGAGGTAGGCCGTCTTCGAGAACTCGCGTTCGACCGCGTACGACGGCCCGCGCTTGACCGGCGGCGCGGTGACCGAGAACCGCAGCCGGTCGCCCAGCTCGGCCAGCCGCCGCTTGGCCTTGAAGTAGGCCTCGGGCTGCGCCGGGTCGGCGTAGACGATCAGGTAGAGCCGGCCCGACAGGTTGTCGATGACGGCCAGCTCCTCGCAGTGCAGCAGCAGGATGTCCGGGGTGTCGAGGCCGCCGGGCTTGTGCGTCTTCGCGAGCTTGGGCTCCATGTAGCGCACCGCGTCGTAGCCGAAGTAGCCGGCCAGTCCGCCGCAGAAGCGCGGCAGCCCGGGCCGCAGCGCGACCTTGAAGCGCCCCTGGTAGGCGGCGATCACGTCGAGCGGGTTGCCTTCGTGCGTCTCGACCACCTGGTCGTCGGTGACGACCTCGGTGACGAAGCCGGTCGCCCGCAGCAGCGTGCGGGCGGGCAGGCCGATGAACGAGTAGCGGCCGAAGCGCTCGCCGCCGACGACGGACTCCAGCAGGAAGCTGTGCTTCTGGCCGCCGGCCAGCTTGAGGTACAGCGACAGCGGCGTCTCGAGGTCGGCCAGCGCCTCGGTGAGCAGCGGGATGCGGTTGTAGCCCTGGCTTGCCAGGCTCTTGAATTCGAGTTCGGTGATCACGGATCGGACCTTCGGGGTGCCCGACGCCTACCGCCCGACGGACGCGATGCGGCCATCGGAACAAGCGTCGGAATCGACGGATCGGCAGCTACCGTGGGGAATGTGGATCACGGCGGCCGCCTCGGGCGATGTGCCGTGGCCTCGAGCCGGTCACGCGGATCGCTTCGGTCAGCGATCGGTGCCGGTCGGGCTGTGCGGCCAAGTCAGACGGCGATGGGGCAGGGTCGCCAGGGCCAGGCTCCCCGGTCTCCCGAACCTTTGGTCTGCTTGCGCGTGATGAACATAGGCCGGCGAGTGTAGCAGCGGGGCCGCGACGCAGACGCGTTGTCCGTGACTTCATCGATGGCGCACCGGTTGAAACATCCGCATACTTTCGCGTTCCGCGCCACCCCGTGACTTCGGGGGCGCCCCAAGACAAGGAAGTACCTTCGTGAATTTGCGCCGAACCCTGCTGGCCGCGACGGCCGGCCTGAGCCTCGCCGGCCTGCTGGCCGTCTCGTCCGCCCATGCCCAGACCACCGACGTCGGCGGCGTCAAGTACGACAACACCGCCCGCGTCGCCGGCGAAACGCTGCAGCTCAACGGCGCCGGCATCCGCTACAAGGCGGTGTTCAAGGTCTACACCGCCGGCCTGTACCTGAAGGACAAGGCCAGCACGCCCGAAGCGGCGTTGGCCGCGCCGGGCCCGAAGCGCATCCACATCGTGATGCTGCGCGAGATCGACGGCAACGAGCTCGGCAAGCTCTTCACCAAGGGCATCCAGGACAACTCGACGCGCGACGAGTTCGCCAAGTCGATCCCCGGCACGATCCGCATGGGCGAGATCTTCTCGACCCGCAAGAAGCTGGCCGCGGGCGAGAACTTCAGCGTCGAGTTCGTGCCCAACACCGGCACCACGGTGCTGCTCAACGGCAAGCCGATGGGCGATCCGATCAAGGAGCCGGAGTTCTTCACCGGCCTGATGCGCATCTGGCTCGGCAAGTCGCCGGCGGATTCGAACCTGAAGGACCTGCTGCTGGGCCACAAGCCCCAGGCCCGCACCACCGAAAACTGAGTCCCGCAGCCCGGCGGGAACCGACCGGCGCGCGGGCTGCGCCTCTAGTGGCCGAGCCGCGCCAGGTCCAGTGCGTCGATGCGGTGGATCACCGCATCCGCACCGGCAGCCGCCACCGGCTCGCCGTGGTTGTAGCCATAGCTCACCAGCACCACCGGGCAGCCGGCGGCACGCGCGGCCTGCGCGTCGTTGCGCGAATCGCCGATCACCAGCGTGCTTGCCGGCGCACTGCCGAGCGCCGCGCAGGCGCCGAGCACCGGCAGCGGGTCGGGCTTCTTGCGCTCGAAGGCGTCGCCGCCGAAGACCTGCGCGAAGAAGCGGTCCAGGCCTTTCGCCGCCAGCAGCGGCCGCGCGAACGCGCCGGGCTTGTTGGTCAGGCAGGCCAGCTTGAGCCCGGTCTGCACCAGCCGCTGCAATCCCTCGACCGCGCCCGGGTAGACCCGCGACGCCTGGCCGTTGATGGCCAGGTAGTGCGCCTGGTAGGCGGCCCATGCCCGCTCGTACAAGGCCGGGTCGGCCTGCACTTCGGCCAGCGTCGAGCGGATCAGGTGCTCCGAGCCTCGACCGACCGTGCGCTCGATGAACCTCCGGTCCACCCCGCGCTGGCCCAGGTCGGCCAGCATGCGGTTCAGTGCCAGGTCGAAGTCGCCGACGGTGTCGACCAGCGTGCCGTCGAGGTCGACGATCGCGGCCTGGATGCCGCTCACGCGGCCAGCGCCGCGCGCATCTGGTCGATCACGCGGCGGTAGTCGGCCTGGCCGAAGATCGCACTGCCGGCGACGAAAGTGTCGGCGCCCGCATCGGCGACGCGGCGGATGTTGTCGACCTTGATGCCGCCGTCGACCTCCAGCCGGATGTCGCGGCCGCTGGCATCGATGAGCTTGCGCAGCCGCTCGATCTTGCGCAGCGCGCTGTCGATGAAGCTCTGGCCGCCGAAACCGGGGTTCACGCTCATCACCAGCACGAGGTCGACCTTGTCGATCACCCACTCCAGCGCGTCGATCGGGCTCGCCGGGTTGAAGACCAGCCCGGCCTTGCAGCCCGCCGACTGGATCACCTGCAGCGACCGGTCGACGTGCGCGCTGGCATCGGGGTGGAAGCTGATGCAGTCGGCCCCGGCCTTCGCGAAGGCCTGCGCCAGCGCGTCGACCGGCTGCACCATCAGGTGCACGTCGATCGGCACGCGCGCGCCGTCGGCGGTCACCGCATGCTTGCGCAGCGCCTCGCAGACCATCGGACCGAAGGTCAGGTTCGGCACGTAGTGGTTGTCCATCACGTCGAAGTGAATCCAGTCGGCGCCGGCGGCCACGACGTTGCGCACCTCGTCGCCCAGGCGGGCGAAGTCAGCCGAAAGGATGCTGGGGGCAATGCGGAATTGACGTGACATAGGGGTTGCCAGGACGCAGATACGGGCAGAAGCGCCGGCGATTGTCCCAGCCTTTCTAGAATGCCCGCATGGCCCGCCCTCAATTCACCTGCACGGTCGTCGTGCGTCCGCTGCCCGAGCAGACCGATCCGGCACACGAGCTCTACGGCTACGCCTACACGGTGACGATCCGCAATACCGGCGACGTGGCCGCGCAGTTGATCGGGCGGCACTGGCGCATCACCGACCACCGCGGCCACGAGCAGCAGGTGCGCGGACTGGGCGTCGTGGGCCATCAGCCGCTGCTGAAGCCGGGCGAGCAGTTCGAATACACCAGCTGGGCCCAGATCGCCACGCCGCAGGGCTCGATGCAGGGCACCTACTACTGCATCACCGACGACGCGCACTGGTTCGAGACGCCGGTTGCCGAGTTCGCGCTGGCCGACGCCGCCGCGCTTCACTGAGGACTCGGTTGGCCTGGGACCTGACGGCGCTGCTGAACGCCGCCGATCCGAAAGCGTCGCGCCCGGAACGCCACACCTGGCTGGTGCGGCTGGTCGAATGGCTGCGCCATGGCGACAGCGAACGCGCACCCGACGAGACGCCCCGGCCGGTGCTGCGGCTGAGACATCTGCTGAACGTGCTCGAGCGCCACGACGAGCCGCGCCAGCGCATCGTCGCGCTGCTCGGCCGCGTCTGGCGCGAAACCGACCTCGCCGCCCTCTTCGCCGACTTCGGCTTCACCGCGCGGCGCGACGTCTGGGGCGAGATCGCCGAGCGGCTGCGGCTGCGCTTCCTGCCGGCGACACCGGACACCGACGACCCCGGCGTGCTGTTCCACCTCCTGTTCACCGACGATGCCGATGCCGCCTGGCTGCGCGCGATCGACGAGGAAACCCTGGCACGGCTGGCGGCGCTGTTCGCGGTGGCGCGCGCCGACACGACCTCCGCCGCGTCCGCGACCGCCACGAACGGCAACCGCGCCGACTGGCGCACGCCGCTGCTGCAGGCGATGACCTGGCTGGTCAGTGCGATCCACGCCGCCGGCCTCGCGCCGCCGCTGCGCCGGCGCATGAGCCCCGAGCTGCTCGCCGGCCGGCCCTTCGAGCAGCTGGTGCGCGCCGGCGAACACCTCGCCGAGGCGATGCAGGCGGGCGACGACGCCGCGCTGCGCCGCCATGCCACCTTCCTGCGGGCGCTGCTCGAACGCTGCCACCGCGCGGCGGACAGCGTCACCGCGCACCTCGAGGAGTACGGCGTCTCGGTGCACATCGTCTTCGAGCGCGAGCAGCTCGACGCGCGCATCCGCCGCCTGGAGGAGGTGCTGGGCGTGCTGCTGTCCGACGTGCCGCAGCGCGAACTGCAGCAGCTGATCGCGGAGCTGGTCGCCTTGTCGCGCGACCGCCTGAGCCTGCGCTCGCTGGTCGCGCGACAGTACTCGCTGCTGGCGCGCAAGGTGGCCGAACGCCATGCGGAGACCGGCGAGCACTACATCACCCGCACCCGCGCCGAGTACCGCTCGATGCTGGCGCGGGCCTGCGGCGGTGGCGCACTGATCGGGCTGACCGTGTTCCTGAAGTTCGGGCTGCTCGCGCTCGGCCTAGCGCCGTTCTGGAGCGGCTTCTCCGCGGGCATCAACTACGCGCTGTGCTTCGTCGCGATCCATCTGCTGCACTGGACGGTGGCGACCAAGCAGCCCGCGATGACCGCGCCGGCGATGGCCGAGAAGCTGGCGAACGTGCACGACGATGCGGCGGTCGAAGGTTTCGTCGACGAGGTCGCGCACCTGGTGCGTTCGCAGATCGCCGGCATCGTCGGCAACCTGGTGATGGTGGTGCCCGTGGTGCTGGCCATCCAGTGGCTGGCCTGGGGCGTGTTCGGCCGGCCGCTGGTCGGCGAGGCCGATGCGCAGCACGTGCTGCATGCGCTGCCGCTGTACGGCCCGACGCTCTGGTACGCCGCCTTCACCGGCCTGCTGCTCTTCGGCAGCAGCTTCATCGCCGGCTGGGTCGAAAACTGGTTCGTCTACCACCGCCTCGACAGCGCGCTGGCGCACCACCCGGCCATCGTCGCGCGCCTCGGCGCGGCGCGTGCGGCACGCTGGTCGCACTGGTGGCGGAAGAACATCTCGGGGCTGGCGGCCAACGCGTCGCTGGGCCTGATGCTGGGCCTGGTGCCGATCCTCTTCGCCTTCGTCGGCCTGCCGATCGACGTGCGCCACGTGACCCTGTCGACCGGCCAGATCGCGGCGGCGGCCAGCACGCTCGGCTGGTCGACGCTGCAGCTGCCGGCGTTCTGGTGGTGCGTGGCCTCGGTGCCCTTCATCGGCGCGCTGAACCTGAGCGTCAGCTTCTGGCTCGCGCTGCGCGTGGCGCTGCGCTCGCGCGGCATCACGTTGAGCGATGAACGAAGGCTCTACACCGCGTTGCGGCGCCGGGTTCGCGAACGCGCGCGCAGCTTCCTGCTGCCCGAGTAGCGGCCGGCACGGCGGTGTACGGTGTAACCAGACGCGCTACTCGTCATCCTCGCGGCGCTCGCCGCGGTTTCTACCGCTGAACATCGTCCACCAGACGATGAACACCAGCAGCAACAAGGCTCCGAGGGCCTCCAACAGAATCAACCACATGAGATCAGGACCCCGCAGCGCAGCGGCGGCGATTCTAGGCATCGTGCTCGCCGGCTGCGGCGTGCTGCCGAGTGACCGGCCGGCGCCGGTCGGCGACGCGCGCCCAGCGCCGCCGGTGGTCGACCGCGCGCCCGCCACGCCGCCCTCGTCCGCCGGGCCGGTCATCGAACGGCCCGGCGCGCGCTGGGTCGCGGTGGGTTGGGCCGACCTGCCCGGATGGACCACCGACCGCAGCGCCGAGCTCTGGCCGGCGCTGCGCGCGGGCTGCGCGAAACCCGCGCCGGCCTGGGCGGAGCTCTGCCAGCGCGCCGCCCGCTTCACACCGGCCGACGACGGCTTCGCCCGCGAGTTCCTGCAGCAGGAACTGCAGCCCTACCGCATCGAGGCGCGCGACGGCAGCACGCAAGGCCTGGCCACCGGCTACTTCGAGCCGCTGGTCACCGCGAGCCGCCGGCCGAGACCCGGCTTCACCGTGCCGCTGCACCGGCCGCCGCCGGACCTCGGCGAGCGCAAGCCGTACTGGACACGCCAGCAGCTCGATACGCTGCCGGCCGCGCGCGAGAAGCTGCGCGGCCAGGAGATCGCCTACGTCGCCAGCCCGCTCGACCTTCTTGTGCTCCAGATCCAGGGCTCCGGCCGCCTGCGCATCACCGAGCCGGACGGCAGCGAGCGCACCGTGCGCGTGGCCTTCGCCGCGCACAACGACCAGCCCTACCGCTCGGTCGGCCGCTGGCTGATCGACCAGGGCGAGCTGCGCGCCGACGGCGCGTCGTGGCCGGCGATCCGCGATTGGGGCCAGCGCGCGTCGCCGCAGCGACTGAACGAGATGTTGTGGAGCAATCCGCGCGTGGTGTTCTTCCGCGAAGAGGCGATAGCGCCAGAAGTGAACGGCCATTCGAGCAACGGTTCGGGCAACGGCCCGAAAGGCGCCCAGGGCGTGCCGCTGACGCCGGGCCGCTCGGTCGCCGTCGACCCGAGCGCCGTGCCCTACGGCACGCCGCTGTGGCTGGACACCACCGAGCCGCTGTCGAGCGCGCCGCTGCGGCGGCTGGTGATGGCCCAGGACACCGGCGGCGCGATCACCGGCGCGGTGCGCATCGACTACTTCTGGGGCACCGGCGAGGTCGCAGAGCAGCAGGCCGGACGCATGAAGCAGCCGCTGCGGCTGTGGGCGCTGTGGCCGAAGGGCCGCGGCGACTGAGCCGCCGAGGCCGCGCTAACGCGGCGGGCGCGAGACCCGCAGCTGCAGCAGGCATCCCGTCGTGCCGCCGCCGTCGACGGCGCGCGCGACCGTTGTCCAGCGGTCGAGCGGCGTCTGCAGCACCGTCTGCACCGACCAGCCCGGCCGGGCGGCGCCGTCCTGCCGCGTCGCCAGCGTCACCCGCACCGGCTCGCCGCCGCCCAGCCAGCGCGGCTCGACCTGCAGCTCGCGCAGGCCGTCGGAGGCGGGCACCGGCTGCAGCTGCGCGCCCAGGCCCCGTGCGGAAGCTCCGCCCCGCGGCGCCGACGCCATGCCCGCGGGCAGCCACGCACCGACCAGTTCGTACTCGCGCGAAGCCGGCCGCTCGTCCTTCCAGCGCAGGCTGCCGAGCTCGCCGTTGGCCACCGTGATCTCCATCAGCGGCGCGCCCGCCGCGCCCGCCCCGACCGGCGACGAGCGCCACGTGCGTCCGCCCGCGCCCGCATCGGGCTCGACCGCGGTGCCGACCACCACGCTGCCCGGCGCCGCGTTCGACGCGCCGGTCGCGGTGCAGCGCAGTGCGAGCCGCAGCGGCACGTCGGGCAGCAGGGCCCGCGCCAGGTCCTCGCGATCCGGGCCCGGCCGCGGTGCCGCGGCTGCCGCGGCTGCCGCGGCGACGAGCAGCGCGCCGACGACGGCGGTGGGGAAACGATGCCGCAGGGCCATCGCGCGAGCTTACGCCCCGCCGCGCGGCGCGGGCGCGTCGCTGCGTGATGCCTTCAGCGCCGCAGCCATCCACGCAGCGCCGGCCACCACAGGTTCAGCGCCAGCCCGCCGACGACCAGCGCCGTCGCGCCGATCTTCCACCCCGGCAGCGGCTCGCCGAGCCACAGCGCCGAGGTGACCAGTCCGAACACCGGCACCAGCAGCGCCCAGGGCACCACCGTCGGCGCCGGGTGGCGCAGCAGCAGCCAGCCCCAGGCAGCGTAGCCGAACAGCGTATTGCCGACCGACTGCCACAACACGGCCGCCCAGGTCGGCCAGCCGGCGTGCGTGATGCCGTGCAGCATGCGCTCCGGGCCTTCGAGCAGCAGAGCAAGCCCGAGCAGTGGCGGCACCGAGAAGAGGCTCGCCCAGACGACGTAGGCCAGCATGTTGACGCGGCCGGCGCGCCGGCTGACCAGGTTGCCGGCGGCCCAGCAGAACGCGGCAGCCAGCACCATCAGCACCCCCAGCGGCGTCGTCGGGTGGGTGATCGCCCGCGTGTCGAGGTTCAGCGCGATCGTCAGCAGCCCGGCGGCGGCCAGCACCAGCGCGACCAGCTGGAAGGCGCGCGGCCGCTCGGGATGCGCGGTGCCGCGCGTGGCCAGCATCGCCAGCCCGATCGTGAAGAAGACCTGCGTCTGCACCACCAGCGACGCCAGCCCCGGCGAGATGTGCCCGCGCATCGCGACGAACAGCAGCCCGAACTGGCCGGCGCCGATCAGCACACCATAGGCCGCGAGATCCCGCCACGGCACCGCCGGCCGGGGCAGGATCAGCGCCGCCGGCAGCAGCGCGAAGACGAAGCGCAGGGTCGCCAGCGTCAGCGGCGGCATCTCGTCCAACGCGATGCGGATGATCGCGAAGTTGGTGCCCCAGACGGCGACGACGGCCAGCGCCAGCAGCGCGTGGCCCAGCGGCAGCGTGGCGGTCATCGTGCGGTCATCGTTGGGGCGTGGGCCGCAGGTGCGCCAGCGGCAGCGCCGCGCCCGACTTCACTTCGCCGAGCGAGAAACTGGTGTGGATGTCCTTCACGTTCGGCAGCTTGAACAGCGTGTCCATCGACCAGCGCGAGTAGGCGTCGAGGTCGGTCGTCACGACATGCAGCTCGAAGGTGCCGGCACCGCTGATGTAGTGGCAGGCGGTGACCTCGGGCAGCGCGCGGATCGCGTCTTCGAGCGCGCGCGTCGCGGCGGCGTTGTTGCGCTCGGCATCGACGCGCACGAAGGCCAGCACGCCCAGGCCGATGCGGCGGCGGTCGAGCTCGGCGCGGTAGCCGGTGATGTAGCCCTGCGCCTCCAGCCACTTGACGCGGCGCCAGGTCGGCGCGGCCGACAGGCCGATGCGCGCGGCGAGCTCGGCATTCGACAGCCGCGCATCCTGCTGCAGCTCGGCCAGGATCGCGACGTCGTAGCGGTCGAGCCCCTGGTCCGGCGCGGGCATCGCGGGGTCGCCCGGAGGGCTTTCGCCAGGCGCGGCCGCGGTGCTCAGCGTTTTCCCTGGACCGGGCTTCTTGAGCACCTTTCTTTCTCTGGATGGCATGGTCAGCGCAAGAATGTTGCCGGGAGTATGGTCCGAGCGGCAAAGAAAGAAAAGACTTCGCAAGCCCGTTTTCCTACACTGACCGACTTTGCCACGCGTGGAGCCGCCGCCCATGAACGCCCCCCTGCCCGAGTCGATCCGCAAGGCCCTCGAGACCGTGTCGCTCGAAGACAAGTACGCGCTCGACCACGGCCGCGCCTTCATGAGCGGGGTGCAGGCGCTGGTGCGCCTGCCGATGCTGCAGCGCCAGCGCGATGCGCTGGCCGGCCTGAACACCGGCGGCTTCATCAGCGGCTACCGCGGCTCGCCGCTGGGCGGCTACGACCAGGCGCTGTGGGCGGCGAAGAAGCACCTGGCGGAGAACAACATCGTCTTCCAGCCCGGCGTCAACGAAGAGCTCGGCGCCACCGCGGTGTGGGGCACGCAGCAGCTGGACCTCTATCCGAAGGAGAAGAAGCACGACGGCGTCTTCGGCATCTGGTACGGCAAGGGCCCGGGCGTCGACCGCTGCTCCGACGTCTTCAAGCACGCCAACATGGCCGGCACCTCGAAGCATGGCGGCGTGATCGCCATCGCCGGCGACGACCACGTCAGCAAGAGCTCGACCGCCGCGCACCAGAGCGACCACATCTTCAAGGCCTGCGGCCTGCCGGTGTTCTTCCCGTCGAACGTGCAGGACATCCTCGACATGGGGCTGCACGCCTTCGCGATGAGCCGCTTCTCCGGCGTGTGGACCGGCATGAAGACGATCCAGGAGGTGGTCGAGTCGTCGTCGTCGGTGATCGTCGATGCCGACCGCGTGAAGATCATCCTGCCCGAGGACTTCCAGATGCCGCCGGGCGGCCTGCACATCCGCTGGCCCGATCCGCCGCTGGAGCAGGAAGCGCGGCTGATGGACTACAAGTGGTACGCGGCGCTGGCCTACGTGCGCGCGAACAAGCTCAACCACAACGTCATCGCCGGCCCGAACGACCGCTTCGGCATCATCGCCACCGGCAAGGCCTACAACGACACGCGCCAGGCGCTGGCGGACCTGGGCCTGGACGACGCCGCCTGCGCGCGGCTGGGCATCCGGCTGCACAAGGTCAACGTGGTGTGGCCGCTGGAGGCGACGATCACGCGCGATTTCGCGCAGGGGCTGCAGGAGATCCTCGTCGTCGAGGAGAAGCGCCAGGTCATCGAGTACCAGCTGAAGGAACAGCTCTACAACTGGCGTCCCGACGTGCGGCCGAACGTGCTCGGCAAGTTCGACGAGCCCGAGGACAGCGCCGGCGGCGAATGGTCGATGCCGAACCCGAGCCAGAACTGGCTGCTGCGCGCGAAGGCCGACCTGACGCCGGCGATCATCGCCAAGGCGATCGCCAAGCGGCTGAAGAAGCTGGGCGTCGATGCCGACACCACGCGCCGCATGGACGAGCGCATCGCGGTGATCGAGGCCAAGGAAGCCGCGCTGGCGCTGATGGACACCTCCACCGGCGAGCGCGCGCCGTGGTTCTGCTCCGGCTGCCCGCACAACACCTCGACGCGCGTGCCCGAGGGCTCGCGCGCGGTGGCCGGCATCGGCTGCCACTACATGACGGTGTGGATGGACCGCAGCACCAGCACCTTCACGCAGATGGGCGGCGAAGGCGTGCCCTGGGTCGGCCAGGCGCCGTTCACGAGCACGAAGCACATCTTCGCCAACCTCGGCGACGGCACCTACTTCCACAGCGGCTCGCTGGCGATCCGGCAGTCGATCGCCGCCGGCGTCAACATCACCTACAAGGTGCTCTACAACGACGCCGTCGCGATGACCGGCGGCCAGCGCGTCGGCGAGCGGCCCGAGGGCCACTCGGTGCTGCAGATCATGAACAGCCTGATCTCCGAGGGCGTGAAGAAGCTGGTGATCGTCACCGACCAACCCGAGAAGTACGACGGCGTCGCACTGGCCCCGGGCGTCACGGTGCACCACCGCGACGAGCTCGATGCGATCCAGCGCCAGCTGCGCGAGCTCGAAGGCGTCACCGCGATCATCTACGACCAGACCTGCGCCACCGAGAAGCGCCGCCGCCGCAAGCGGGGCACGATGGCCGAGAGCGACAAGCGCGTCGTGATCAACGAAGCGGTCTGCGAAGGCTGCGGCGACTGCTCGGTGCAGTCGAACTGCCTGTCGGTCGAGCCGGTGGAGACCGAGTTCGGCCGCAAGCGCCGCATCAACCAGAACACCTGCAACAAGGACTTCTCCTGCGTGAAGGGCTTCTGCCCGAGCTTCGTCACCGTCGAGGGCGGCACGCTGAAGAAGCCGAAGAAGGCCACGAAGGGCGACCTGTCGTCGCTGCCGCCGCTGCCGGAGCCGGCGCTGCCGCTGGCCGAAACCGCGTGGGGCATCGTCGTCGCCGGCGTCGGCGGCACCGGCGTGATCACCATCGGCCAGCTGCTGGGCATGGCCGCCCACCTCGAAGGCAAGGGCATCGTCACGCAGGACGCCGGCGGCCTGGCGCAGAAGGGCGGCTCGACCTGGAGCCACATCCAGATCGCCAACCGCCCGGAGGCGATCCACACCACCAAGGTCGACACCGCGAAGGCGGATCTCGTGATCGCCTGCGACGCGATCGTCGGCGCGCAGAAGTACACGATGCAGGTGATGCAGCAGGGCCGCACCTTCGTCGCGATGAACAACCACGGCACGCCGAGCGCGGCCTTCGTCGTCAATCCCAACTGGCAGTTCCCCGCCGGCAGCTGCGAAGCCGCGCTGGTGCGGGCGGTCGGACAGGACCACCTGCGCTCGTTCGATGCCGAACAGGTCGCCGTGCAGATGCTGGGCGACAGCATCTACACCAACCCGCTGATGCTGGGCTACGCGTGGCAGGCCGGCCGCATCCCGCTGTCGCATGCCGCGCTGATGCGCGCGATCGAGCTCAACGGCGTGCAGGTAGACAACAACAAGGCTGCCTTCGAATGGGGCCGCCGCTGCGCGCACGACCTGGCCTCGGTGCAGGCGATGTTCAAGGCTGCACAGGTGATCGAGTTCGTCAGGAAGCCGTCGCTCGACGAGGTGGTGAACAAGCGCATCGAGTTCCTCACCGGCTACCAGGACGCCGCCTACGCGCAGGTCTACAAGGCCTTCGTCGACAAGGTGCGGGCGGCCGAGAGCGGGCTGGGCAAGGGCACGGCCTTCAGCGAAGCCGTAGCGCGGTACCTCTTCAAGCTGATGGCCTACAAGGACGAGTACGAGGTCGCGCGCCTGCACACCGACCCGGCCTTCCTGGCGAAGATCGACGCGATGTTCGAAGGCGACTACAAGCTGGTGCACCACCTCGCGCCGCCGCTGACCGCCAAGCGCAACGAGAAGGGTGAGTTGGTCAAGAAGCCGTTCGGCCCGTGGATGCGCACCGCGTTCGGCGTGATGGCGAAGCTGAAGGGCCTGCGCGGTGGCGCGCTGGATGTCTTTGGCAAGACCGAAGAACGCCGCACGGAGCGCCAGCTGATCGTCGACTACCGCAACTGCATCGACGAGCTGCTGAAGGGCCTGAACGCGGACAACCTCGCTTCGGCGGCCGAGATCGCGCGCATTCCCGAGGAGATCCGCGGCTATGGCCACGTGAAGGAGCGCCACCTCGCCGCCGCCCGCGCGAAGTGGGACGGCCTGATGGCACGCTGGCGCCAGGGCGCCGGTGCCGGCGCCGGCAGCCGGGCCGCCTGACCCGCGTCGCGCCGATGCCGGCCCGCTGGCACGCGATCGCCGCCGCGACGGCCCACGACGCCGCGGCCCGCGTGCCGTTCCTCGTTCTCGATGGCGACGAGGTGCTGGAAGCCGGCTCGGTGGCGCGCGCGCACCTCGCCGCGCTGGCGCGCTGGCCAGCCGAACTGCGCATCGATGCCGCCGGCGTCACGCTGCGGGTGCCCGCCGGCGCGCGCGACGCCTTCTTCGCCGAGGCGAACACCTGGCTGCACCGCGAAGGCCTGCTGGTCGGCTGGCGCAGCGAGACCTACCCCGTCGACGCGCTGGCCGATCGACGCCGCCTCGCGCGGTTCGAGCGCACCGCGTCGCGCTTCTGGGGCACGCTGACCTACGGCGCGCACTGCAACGGCTACGTCGCCGGCGCCGATGGGCGGCCCGAGGCGCTGTGGATCGCCCGGCGGGCGTGGAGCAAGCCCACCGACCCCGGCCTGCTGGACAACCTGATCGGCGGCGGCGTGCCCGCCGACCAGAGCCCGCTCGAGGCGGTGCTGCGCGAGGGCTGGGAGGAAGCCGGCCTGGCACCGCGGCAGATGCTGGACCTCCAGCCCGGCTACGTGCTGCGCCTCGGCCGCGACATCCCCGAAGGTTTCCAGCGCGAGCACCTGAGCGTCTTCGACCTCGCGCTGCCGGTCGGCCTGACGCCGCAGAACCAGGACGGCGAGGTCGGCGAGCTGATGTTGCTGCCGATCGCCGAGGCGCTGGCACTGGCCGCGACCGACGCGATGACCGTCGATGCCGGCCTGGTGACCCTGGACTTCGCGCTGCGCCACCGGCTGCTGCCTGCGGCGGCGCTGGAGGCGCTCGAGACGGCCATCGCCGGCTTGCGCATCGGCCCGACCATGCTGGCGCATTGACGATCGGGGAACTTTTTCGTTCAGGGAATCTGAAGTAGCGCCTCAAGTGCGCTGAACGCGGCGCCGCGATCGGATCGGCACACTGCCCGTCATGCCGCCGCCGACCGTCACTACCACCACCGCCCGCTACAGCACGCCGGCCATCGTGCTGCACTGGCTGCTGGCGCTGATGATCCTGGGGTCGCTGGGCGTGGGCTTCTACATGACCGGGCTGTCGATGTCGCCGGCGCGGCTGAAGCTCTACAACTGGCACAAGTGGGCCGGCGTGACCATCCTCGTGCTCAGCGCCGCGCGGCTGCTGTGGCGCCTGACGCACCGGCCGCCTGCCGAGCCGCCGATGCCGGCCTGGCAGGCCCAGGCCGCCGGCGCGGCGCACGGGCTGCTGTACGTGCTGTTCTTCGCCGTGCCGCTGGTCGGCTGGGCCTACAGCTCGGCCGCCGGGTTCCCGATCGTCTGGTTCGGCGTGCTGCCGCTGCCGGACTTCGTCAGCCCCGACAAGGCGCTGGCCGAGGCCATCAAGCCCTGGCATGGCCGCCTCGCCTACGGGCTGGCCGTCGTCGTCGTGCTTCACGTGGCCGCGGCGCTGAAGCACCACTTCGTCGACCGCGACGGCCTGCTGCTGCGCATGATGCCCGGTCGCGGTTAGCCCTCCGATACACATCCGCTGCGTCCGCGGGGTGACGACCTCCGTAGGTGCGCGCACCCCCCTCTTGCGCTCGAACCCACCATGCAACGCTTCCTCGCCCTCACCGCCTTTGTCCTCGCCAGCGCTGCCGGCGCTTCCGGCGCCTCTGCCCAGACCGTCGTGCCCGCGCAGAGCGAGATCGGCTTCGTCAGCAAGCAGATGGGCGTGCCCGTCGAGGGCAAGTTCAAGAAGTTCAGCGCGCAGCTGACGCTCGATCCGAAGAAGCCCGAGGCCGGGAACGTGAACCTGGTGATCGAGACCGGTTCGGCGAGCTTCGGCGCCGCGGAAACCGATGCCGAGGTGCCGAAGGCCACCTGGTTCAACGTCGCGAAATTCCCGCAGGCGAGCTTCCAGTCCACCGCGATCAAGGCCGCCGGCGCGGGCAAGTTCGAAGTGACCGGCAAGCTGACCATCAAGGGCAGCGTGCGCGACGTGGTCGTGCCGGTGGCGGTGACGCAGACAGGCGCCACCAGCACCGCGACCGGCAGCTTCACGATCAAGCGGCTGGATTTCAAGATCGGCGAAGGCGAATGGGCCGATACCTCGATGGTCGCCAACGACGTGCAGGTGAAGTTCAAGCTGGCCCTCAACGGGCTGGCGCCGCTGTAACCCCTCCCGCGCCGCACCGGCGGTGCGCCCTCCCTTTCCAACCCACCCCCTCGTTCTGGAGAACCGCATGATCCGCACCCTCGTCGCCGCCGCCGCGCTGGCCACCACCGCGCTCGGCGCCCACGCCAGCGGCGCCACCTACGCGCTCGATCCGACGCACACCTTCGTCACCTTCGAGATCGGCCACTTCGGCACGTCGACCAACCGCGGCCGCTTCGACAAGAAGGCCGGCTCGGCGCAGTTCGACCGCGCGGCCAAGGCCGGCAAGCTCGAGGTGACGATCGACACCACGTCGATCAATACCGGCGTGACCCCCTTCGACAAGCACCTGCAGAGCAAGGACTTCTTCAACGTCGCCGAGCACCCGACCGCGAAGTTCGTCGCCGACAAGCTGACCTTCTCGGGCGACAAGGTCACCGAAGTGCCGGGCCAGCTGACGCTGCTGGGCAAGACCGCGCCGGTGACGCTGAAGGCCACCAACTTCAACTGCTACGACAACCCGATGCTCAAGCGCGAGGTCTGCGGCGGCGACTTCGAGACGACCATCCAGCGCAGCCAGTTCGGCATGGACTGGGGCCTGAAGATGGGCTTCCCCGACAACGTGCGTCTGGTCGTGCAGGTCGAAGCCATCAAGCAGCAGTAAGCTCCCCCGCCATGAAGTCCGTTGCCGCGCTGGCCCTCACGCTCGCGGCGACGGCATGCTTCGGCCAGGCCGCGGCCCCCGGCACCGACTTCCGCCTCGACCCGACGCACAGCTTCGTGCACTTCGAGGTCGTGCACTTCGGCGCGTCCACCCTGCGCGGCCGCTTCGGCCCGCTCGAGGGCAGCCTCGAGTTCGACCGCGCCGCGCGCCGCGGCCGCGTGCAGGTGGTGATCGACACCGCCAAGGTCAGCACCGGCCTGCCGGTGCTCGACGCCCGGCTGCGCGAGCCGGACTTCCTCTCGGTCGAGGCGCATCCCCAGGCCTTCTTCGTCGCCGAGCGCTTCGACATCGACGCGCAGGGCAAGGTCACGTCGGTGCGCGGCGAGTTCACGCTGCGCGGCTCGAGCCAGCCGCTGGAGCTGAAGGCCACGCGCTTTCGCTGCTACACCAGCCCGCTGATCCGGCGCGAGGTCTGCGGCGGCGACTTCGAGGCGACGCTGGTGCGCAGCAGCTTCGGCATCACCCACAGCCTGCCCTTCGTCGCCGACACGGTGAAGCTGCTGGTGCAGGTGGAGGCGATCGCGCAGTGACGCGGCGCGCGCCGGGCCCCGCCCGCGCCGCCCCGGTCTTTCGCGTTTTTGCAGGTCGCATCGGCATGCATCGCCGCCCGGCGGCAGGGATCGCCCCATTGCCAGGGCCTTGACGCCGGCCAATAGTGGTCCGCGCCGGCCTCGTGACTGCCTGCAGGCCGTGCTCCCGCACAACCCCTGGAGACAAGCATGTCCGAGCAGAACAGAACGGGCGCGCCCGGTGCGCCTCGACGTCGTTTCCTGAAGAACGCCGCCGCCGGCGGCGTCGCCGCGGGCGGCCTCGCCGCGCCGATGGTCTCGCGCGCGCAGACCACCAGCCTGCGCTTCCAGTCGACCTGGCCGGCAAAGGACATCTTCCACGAGTACGCCAACGACTTCGCCAAGAAGGTCAACGACATGGCGGGCGGGCGCCTGAAGATCGAGGTGCTGCCCTCCGGCGCGGTGGTGCCGGCCTTCCAACTGCTGGAGGCGGTCAACAAGGGCACGCTCGATGGCGGCCACGGCGTCGTTGCCTACCACTACGGAAAGAACACCGCGCTCGCGCTGTGGGGCTCCGGCCCGGCCTTCGGCATGGATCCGAACATGGTGCTGTCGTGGCACTACTACGGCGGCGGCAAGGCCCTGCTGGAGGAGATCTACAAGGCCATCAACATGGACGTCGTGTCGTACCTCTACGGCCCGATGCCGACGCAGCCGCTCGGCTGGTTCAAGAAACCGGTCGCCCGCCCCGAGGACATCAAGGGGCTGAAGTTCCGCACCGTCGGCCTGTCGGTCGACATCTTCAACGCGATGGGCGCGGCCGTGAACCCGCTGCCGGGCGGCGAGATCGTGCCGGCGCTGGACCGCGGGCTGATCGATGCAGCCGAGTTCAACAACGCCTCCAGCGACCGCGTGCTCGGCTTCCCCGATGTGGTCAAGAACTGCATGCTGCAGAGCTTCCACCAGAGCGGCGAGCAGTTCGAGATCCTGTTCAACAAGTCCAAGTTCAATGCCCTGCCGCAGGAGCTGAAGTCGATCATCGACTACGCGGTGCAGGCCTCCAGCGCCGACATGAGCTGGAAGGCGATCGACCGCAATACCAAGGACTACGACGAGCTGAAGAAGGCCGGCGTCAAGTTCTACAAGACGCCCGATACCGTGCTGCGTGCGCAGCTCGCCGCCTGGGACAACATCATCGAGAAGAAGGGCGCCGAGAACGCGCTGTTCAAGAAGGTGCTCGACTCGCAGCGCGAGTTCGCCCAGAAGGCCGGCCAGTGGCAGATGGACTACATGGTCGACTTCAAGATGGCCTACAACCACTACTTCGCCCGCAAACCGGCGCCCGCGAAGAAGACCTGACGGCCCGGCGCACGGCCGTCGCACCACGGCCCGTCGCACCACGGTCCGGGGCGTCCGCGCGGGCGCCCAGCCGGCGCCCCTCGAGGGGCTAGCGAACGAAGTGAGCGTGGGGCTCTTCTTCCGAGGGGAATGCATGCAGAGAACGCTGCTCGCGGTGGACCGCTTCTCCACCTTCGTCGGCAAGGCCGCCGCGTGGACGGTGGTGCTGCTGACGCTGCTGATCACCTGGGAGGTCTTCTCGCGCTACGTGCTGAACAAGCCGCACGGCTGGGTGCTCGACGCGCAGATCATGCTGTACGGCACCCTCTTCATGATGGCCGGCGCGTACACGCTGTCGAAGAACGGGCATGTGCGGGGCGACGTGCTGTACGGCTTCTTCCGCCCGCGCACGCAGGCGACCATCGACCTCGTGCTGTACATCGCGTTCTTCCTGCCCGGCGTGGTCGCGATGACCTGGGCCGGCTGGACCTTCGCGAACGAGGCGCTGGCGATCCGCGAGCAGACCTTCAACGCCGACCCGCTGCCGATCTATCCGTTCAAGTTCGTGATCCCGGTCGCCGGCGCGGTGCTGCTGCTGCAGGGCGTGGTCGAGATCGTGCGCTGCGCGATCTGCCTGCGCGACGGCGCGTGGCCCTCGCGCGAAGAGGACGTCGAGGAAGTCGACGTCGACAAGCTCAAGGAGATGGTGCACGTGAAGGACGAGGACCTCGCCGACCTCGAGCGGCCGCTGCCGCCGGCGCAACGCCAGGAGGGCGCCTGATGCCCGTCATCCGCCGCGAGTTGTGGTTCGGCTTCGGCCTGATGGCGCTGCTGATCGCCGGGGCGGCCACCATGCTGCTGACCGCGCCGGTGATCACCAACGGCCACATCGGGCTGCTGATGCTGAGCCTGGTCGTCGTCGCGATCATGCTGGGCTTCCCCACCGCCTTCACGCTGATGGGCATGGGCATGCTCTTCACCTGGCTGGCCTATGAGCGCGACTGGCACCGCACGCTCGACCTGATGGTGCAGGCGGCCTACAAGGTGATGGCCAACGACGTGCTGATCTCGATCCCGCTGTTCGTCTTCATGGGCTACCTGGTCGAGCGCGCGAACCTGATCGAGAAACTGTTCAAGAGCCTGCACCTGTCGCTCGCCCGCGTGCCCGGCGCACTGGCGGTCGCCACGCTGGTCACCTGCGCGGTGTTCGCCACCGCCACCGGCATCGTCGGCGCGGTGGTCACGCTGATGGGGCTGCTGGCCTTGCCGCAGATGCTGCGCGCGGGCTACAGCACGCAGCTGTCGGCCGGCGCGATCACCGCCGGCGGCTGCCTCGGCATCCTGATCCCGCCGTCGGTGCTGCTGATCGTCTACGGCGCCACCGCCGGCGTGTCGGTGGTGCAGCTGTACGCGGGCGCCTTCTTCCCCGGGCTGATGCTCGCCGGGCTGTACATCGTCTACGTGATCGTGCTGGCCAAGCTGCGGCCCGGCATCGCGCCCCCGCTGGCGGCGGAGGAACGCCGGGTGCCGCTGCCGCAGCGGCTGCTCGACCTCGGGGCGACGGCGGAACGGCGGGCCCTGCCGTTCCTGCTCGGCGCGCTGAAGGGCCGCCGCAACCGGACGGTGCCGATGGGCTACCTGCTGCGGCAGCTCTTCGTGACGCTGCTGCCCCTGCTGCTGTTCGCGGCGGTCGCGCTGATGAGCTGGCGCACCGCGACGGCGCCGCCGCCGGCCGACGACAGCGGCGGCATGCAGCAGATCGGCGAAACCACGCGGTCCGAGCCCGCCGCCGAACGCGGCGGCCTGCAGGAACCGCCGTCGGCCGGTGGCCTGCAGGAGCCGCCGAGCAGTGGGGTCCAGGAGCCGCCCGGCGCCGGCGGTGTGCAGGATCCGCCGGGCGCCGGCGGCGTGCAGCCCCCGCCGGGCGCGGTGGACGAAGCCACACCCGACCCCGCCGCCAGTGCCGCGGCCCCCGGCGCCGCGCCGGCCGACACCGCGCGCCGTCCGGCTGCCACGGGCTACTGGATCGGCCTGGGGCTGGGCGCGCTGGTGATGGCGGCGTACTACGCGCTGCTGAGCTTCACGCGGCTCGAGATCTTCAAGATGCTGCTCAGCTCGTTCTTCCCGCTGCTGATCATGATCCTGGCGGTGCTGGGCTCGATCGTCTTCGGCCTGGCGACGCCGACCGAAGCGGCGGCCGTCGGCGCCTTCGGCGGCTTCCTGCTCGCCGCGGCCTACCGGCAGCTCAACCTCGGCATGGTGAAGGAATCGGTCTACCTGACCGCCAAGACCTCGGCGATGGTCTGCTGGCTGTTCGTCGGCTCGTCGATCTTCTCGGCGGCCTTCGCGCTGCTGGGCGGGCAGGAACTGGTCGAGCAGTGGGTGCTCGGCCTGAACCTGACGAAGACGCAGTTCCTGCTGCTGTCGCAGGTGATCATCTTCGTGCTCGGCTGGCCGCTGGAGTGGACCGAGATCATCGTGATCTTCATGCCCATCTTCATTCCGCTGCTCGACAACTTCGGCGTCGACCCGCTGTTCTTCGGCCTGCTGGTCGCGCTGAACCTGCAGACGGCCTTCCTCAGCCCGCCGGTCGCGATGGCGGCCTTCTACCTGAAGGGCGTGGCGCCGCGCCACGTCACGCTGAACCAGATCTTCGCCGGCATGATTCCGTTCATGGGCATCCAGGTGGTCGCGATCTTCCTGCTCTATGCTTGGCCGCAGATCGGGCTGTGGCTGCCGCAGCTGCTTTACGGCCGCTGACGATTTGCCACTGCCGCCAGCCCCGGCGTCCGTCCGACGGTGGACGCACGGCGCTCAGGGGGGCGCTAAGGTTCGCCGGCCACCATGCCCGACGTCCGCCCCCCGCCCTCCTTGATGCTGTCGCTCGCCGCTGCGCCGCAGGCGCGGCTCGGCGCCGCCGCGCCGCAGCCGCTGGCGGCGGTGGATGCACTGCTGTTCGCCTGGCTCGCGGTCGAAGGGCCGACGCCGCGCGAGCGCCTCACCGGCCTGCTGTGGCCGGCCAGCAGCAGCGATGCCGCACGCAACGCGCTGCGCCAGCGCCTGTTCCGGCTGCGCCAGGCACTGGGAACCGAGGCGGTGGACGGCAGCCGCGTGCTGGCGCTGGGCCCCGGCGTCACCCATGACCTGCAGGACGCGCCGACGCTGCTCGGCACGCTGGCGGTCGATGCCGACGGCGCGCTCGCCGACTGGCTGCAGGCCGAACGCCAGCGCCGCCGCGAAGCCGAGCGCCAGCGCCTGCTCGAGCGCATCGCCGCGCACGAACAGGACGGCGCGCCCGCCGCCGCGCTGCCGCTGGCCGAGGCGCTGGTGGCGCTCGACCCGCTGCGCGAAGACGCCCACCGCGGCCTCGTGCGCCTGCACTACCTGGCCGGCGACCGCGCCGCCGCGCTGAGCGCCTTCGACCGCTGCGAACAGCTGCTGAAGCACGAGCTCGGCACGCGGCCGTCGCCGGAGACGCTGGCGCTGCTGGCGACCATCGAGGCCGCCGCGCCGATGGCCGCCGGCCTCGCCGAGCCGCACCGGCCGCTGCCGGCCGCGCTGCTGAAGCCGCCGCAGCTGATCGGCCGCGATGCCGAGCTCGCGCAGCTGCAGTCGGTGCTGCAGCGCCAAGGCCGGCTGCTGCTGCTCGGCGAGGCCGGGCTCGGCAAGTCGCGGCTGCTGCAGGCCCTCGGCGAATGCAACGAGGCCCTGCTGTGCGTCGCCGCCCGACCGGGCGACGCCCTGGTGCCCTATGCCACGCTGGCGCGCCTGCTGCGCGCGCTGCAAGCAGCGCAGCCCGCGCTGCTCGATGCCGCGGCACAGCCCGCGCACCTGTCGCCGCTGCTGCCCGAGCGGGCCGCCGGTCCCTCGTGCGCGCCACGTCCCGACCAGTTCGTTGCCGCGCTGCAGGCCGTGCTCGGCGCGTCGCGCAGCGTGTTCGCCGGCGTGATGCTCGACGACCTGCATTTCGCCGACGAGGCCTCGCTGCAGCTGCTGCCGGAGCTGCTCGCCGGCGGTGGTGCCTGGCTGCTGTCGCTGCGGCCGCCGGCGCCGGACTCCGCGCCGCAGCGGCTGATCGATGCGCTGTCGGCCGCGGCGCCACTCGAACGCCTGGCGCTGCAGCCGCTCGACGACGGCGCGCTCGTGGCGCTGGTCGAATCGCTGGCGCTGCCGCTGGCCGACGCGGCGACCCTCGCGCCCGTGCTGCGTGCGCGCAGCGGCGGCAACCCGCTGTTCGCGCTCGAGACATTGAAGCTGGCGTGGAGCGACGGCCGCGCGCTGCAGGCCGGCACGCTGCCCAGCCCGCGCAGCGTCGGCCAGCTGATCGATGCCTCGCTGGCCGCGCTGTCGGCGCCGGCGCTGCAGCTCGCGCGCTGCGCGGCGATCGCCGGCATCGACTTCTGCGTGCCGCTGGCCGAGGCCGTGCTCGGCCGCGATGCGCTGCAGCTGGCCGAGGCCTGGGCCGAGCTCGAAGCCCGTCAGGTGCTGCGCGGCTGCAGCTTCACCCACGACCTGATGCACGACGGCGTGCTCGCCGGCCTGCCGCAGGTGCTGGCGCAGCACGTGCATCGCAGCGTCGCGTTGTGGCTGCAGGCGCACGGCGGCGAGCCCGCGCGCATCGCCGCGCACTGGCAGGACGCCGGCGAGCCGCAGCACGCGCTGCCGGCGCTGGCCGCGGCCGCGGAGCGCGCGCATGCCGCCTTGCGCGAGCCCGAGCGCGTCGGCTTCCTGCTGCGCGCGGCCGACATCGCCGAAACGCATGCGCAGCCGGACGCCGCGTTCACGCTCATCACGCAGGCGCTCGAGGCGCACATGAATACGCTGCGCGATGCCGGCGGCCTGCCGCTGCTGGACCGGCTCGACCGCCTCGCGCGCACGCCGGCGCAGCGGGCTGATGCGCTCGGCCAGCGCGCCTGGTACCGCGGCAACCTGGGCGACAACGCCGGCGCGATCGAAGACGGCCAGCGTGCGCTCGCGCTGGCCGAAGGGCTTGCCGAGCCCGCGCTGCAGGCCTCGATCCGCCAGCGCCTGGGCACCGCGCTGGCGATGGCCGGCCGCTTCGGCGACGCCCTGCCGCAGCTGCGCGCGGCCGAGCCCTGGGTCGAGGCCAACCAGCGCAGCGACGCGGCGGCCGAGTTCCACGGCAACCTCGCCGCGGTGCTCGACAACCTGGGCCGGCCGCTCGACGCCGCACCGCACCACCAGCGCGTGATCCGCGCGACGCTGGCGCTCGGCGACCGCAGCTTCGAGGCCACCGCGCGGGCGAACCTGGCCGTCAGCCGGCTGAACGCCGGGGACGTCGGTGGCGCGCTGGAACAACTGGCGCAGGCGCGGCAGCTGATCGATGGCGCCGGCCTGCAGGGCGCGAGTGCCGGCTTCGTCGCCGCTCTCCAGGCACAAGCCGCAAGGGCGCTCGGCCACTACCGCGACGCGCTGGCGCATTGCGACGAGGCCGAAGCCCAGCTGCTGCGCGCGCGCTCGGGCTGGCTGCCGGTGGTGCAGATGCACCGCGCGCAGATCTGGCTCGACCTCGCGCAGGCCGCCCGCGCCCAGCAGGCGCTGCAGGCCGCGGCGCTCGACGACGACGATCCGCCGCGCCTGCGCGCCCGCCACGCCTGGCTGCGCGCGCGCCTGAAGCGCGCGCTGGCGCAGGACCCACGGCCCGACCTCGAGCAGGCGCTGGCCGCGGCACCGACCACCGGCTGGCCCGAGCAGCGGCTGACGATCGCGATCGACCACGCGGCGCTCGGCGAACCGGGCGACGCAGCGCGCGCGCTGGCGGCCATCGCCACCGAAGCGCGTGCCCTCGGGCTGCGCGGGGTCGCGCTCGCCGCCTGGCTGCGTGCCGCGGCGCTGGGGTCCGGCGATGCGCCGCTGCCCGCCGCGCTGGCCGGCGCGGTGCAGTCGGCCACCCGCTCGGCGCAGGCGCTGATGCAGGCCCATCCCGGGCTCGAACCGAACCAGCTCTACCGCGCCGAACGCTGGCTCGGCCCGGCCCTGGCGGCACGCGCCCGCGGCGACCTCGCTTTTGCCGCCGCGCTCGCCGACGAAGCGAGCGCGTGGATCGGCCACACCGCCGCCCACCACGTGCCCGAGCCGCTGCGCGACAGCTTCCTGTACAGGCATCCGATGCACGACGCGCTGGCGCGGCTGCGCCAGCCGTCACGCAGCCGCGCGGCCGCCTGAAATCCTGCGGCCGCACGTGCCGCGCGTGCCGCAGATCACGCGCGCGCCGCTGCACCGAGGGCTTGTACTGCCCGGCCTGACAGCCGATTGACAGCGCCGCTGCCTAGCCTGCACGCATCGTTCACGCGCAGCAGGAGCCTTCGATGATCGATCGTCGCCAGTGGTTGCAAGGGGGTCTGGCGGTCGCCGCGCTCGCTGCGGCGCCGCCGCTGCGCGCACAGCCCGCGACACCGCGGGCACGGCTGAAGCTGCTGGTGCCGGCCAACCCCGGCGGCGGCTGGGACCAGACTGCGAAGGCCGTCGCCGCGACCTTGCAGGCGACGAAGCTGGTCGAGCGCATCGACATCGAGCACAAGCCCGGCAAGGGCGGCGTGCCGGGCCTCGCGCACTTCGTCGAGCAGTACGCCGGCGATCCCGACGCGCTGATGGTCGGCGGCCTCGTGATGTGCGGCGCGATCGCCCTGCACCGGCCGGCGGTCGATCTGGCGCAGGTGCAGCCGGTGGCCAAGCTGACGACCGACTACCTGGTGATCGCGGTGCCGCGCGAATCGCCGATCGCCAACGGCAAGGCCCTCGCCGAGGCGATGCGCCAGCGGCCGCAGTCCTTGAGCTTCGGTGGTGGCAGCGCGGGCGGTGTCGACCACATGCTGATGGGCATGGTCGGCCGCGCGGTCGGCGCCGACCTCACCGCGCTGAAGTACGTCGCGTCCAGCGCCGGCACCGACTTCGCCGCCGCGCTGAAGAAGGGCGCGCTCAGTGCCGGCATCGCCGGCTACAGCGAACTGAAGGACGGCCTCGCCGACGGCTCGCTGCGCGCGCTGGCGGTGTCGGCGCCGCGCGGGCTGTTCGGCGTGCCCTCGCTGCGCGAGCAGGGCATCAACACCGAGCTCGGCAACTGGCGCGGGCTGTTCGCGCCCCCGGGGCTGAATCCGACGGCGATCGCGTCGTGGACCACCCTGCTGCAGCAGATGGCCGGATCGAACGACTGGAAGGCCCAGCTCGATCGCCACAACTGGCGCGCCGCCCCGCTGTACGGCGCGCCGCTGCGCCGCTTCGTCGACGATGAACAGATGAGCGCTCGGGTGGTGATCCACCTGCTGAAGATCCAGTCCTGACGGTCGCCTCGCGCCGGTCGCCGGCGCGCCGGCGCGTCGAATGGGCGATAACGCCCGCGTAACGCCCCGCCGCCTAGAACTGCGGCATGGACAAGCCTTTCGACGCCGCGCTGTGGGCGCGGCCCCCCCGTGCGGACGACGAGCCGCTGACCGCCCTGCAACACGAGGACCGCGTGATGATGGCCGCGCTGCGGCTGATCGCCGCTGCGGGCCTGGCGGTCGCGCTGCTCGGCGCGGCGCTGCAGCTGGCGATCGGCTGAGCCCCTCAGCCGCGGCCGCGCGGTGCGGAGGCGCCCGGGGGCGCCGGCGGTGCGCTGTTGCCGCGCCGGGTGTAGTCGGCCGGCACCTGCATCAGCGACGCGTCCGGTTCGCCGCGCTTGAGGTTGTTCAGGCGGTAGCGCGTCTCGCCGCTGCGCGGATCGAAGTCGGTGGCCGACAAGGTCAGCAGCAGGTCCGGTGAACGCCAGACCTCGCGCGAGATGACGATCGGCTTCTCGTTGCCGAGCTTGCCGGCTTCGATGGTCCACGTGCTGCGCTCGCCGCCGGCACGCAGCCCGTCGATGTCCTTGCTGCCGAGCGCGGTGACCGCCGCCGGTCCGCGCGGTGCCAGCCACGAGGCGCGCCAGGCCATCGGCAGCGGCGGCTCGGGCAGGCCCGGCGCATCGCCGGCGCGCAGCACGCGCACCTGCACGCCGTCGCCGGGCGCGATGACCACCGGCGTCGCGACGGCCATCGGCATCGGTGCGGCCGACGCGCCCGGCGGGGTCGGAGGCGCGGGGGGCACCGGCGGGGTCGGATGCATCTCGCCGCGGCCGGCGGCGGCGCGCGAACGCTCGGCCACGCCCTTGGCCCACTCGCGCATGCGCTCGTTGAATTCCTGCCAGGCCGAATGGTCGACCAGCGCCGCGCCCTCGTGCCCCGGCGATGCGCCGCGGCCGATGCGGCGCGCGGTCTTGCGTTGCGGATCGAGCACCCAGCTTTCGCGCGCCACCGGGTCGCGCAGGTAGATGCGGCGCTGGCCGTGGTGGTCGACCTCCTGCCGCGTGCGGCCCTCGCCGTCGCGGCACAAGCGGGTCTGCTGCCGGCGCACGATGCGGTTGGTGATCGCGCCGCTGGCGTCGGGCAGCAGCTGCACGGTCTCGTGCACCGCGTCGGCGCAGTAGGGCGCGCCCTTCACCGGGCGCTCCGCCTCGAGCTCGGCGGCGACGAAGGCCTGCGCATCGCCGAGCTCGGCCTGCGCGATGCGCAGGGCGTCGGCAACGAGCCGGCCGGGCTCGGTCTCGAACGCGGCGGCCGACAGCGGTGCGAGCACGCAGGCGACGGCGGCCGCCAGGGCCGTCAGGGCCTTGAAAGGGGTCATCGACGGGTTCATCGCAAGGATCTCCGATCAGTGAAGGACACGCACCGCGAGCAGTTCGCCCGACGGATGCAGCAGCAGTTCGGCGCGCACCGATTCGCCGGCGCGCGAGGGGTCGAAGGGCAGGCCCAGCGCGGCCAGGCGTTCGCGCGGCAGCTCCGACGGCACCACCCACGCGGCGGCCGCGGCATCGCCGTGCATCAGGTGCTGCCAGCGCTCGGCGCTGGCCACGCGCACGAAGCCGCTGTCGGCCGGCTCGGGCACGCTGGCCTGGTCCAGCGGCAGGCCCGGCCGGTCGCCGCGCGCCACGCCGTCGTCCTGCAGCACCAGCACCAGCGAGCCGATCAGCGCCAGCCCGCACAGCACCGCACCCGAGAAGCCCCAGGCCACCCGGTGCCAGGCCGGCTTGTGCACGCGCCGGAAGGCCTTCGCGACCCGCGGCGACAGCGGCGGCGGCGCGATGCGCGCCAGGTCGTCGCCGAGGCCGTCGAGCAGGCGCTGCAGCGGCACCGCGGGTTCGATGCGGTCCGAGGATGTCATGACGTCTCTCCCGTGCCGGCGCCGAGCAGGTCGGCCAACCGGTGGCGCCCGCGCAGCACGCGCGTGCGCAAGGTGTTCAGCTCGCAGCCGGCGATGCGCGCGGCCTCGGCATACGCCCGGCCCTGCAGGTCGACCAGCACCACCGCCTCGCGCTGCGGCCAGGGCAGCGCACGCAGCGCGGCCCAGACCTGCTGCAGCGTCTGCTGCTGCACGAGTCGGCGTTCGGGGCAGCTGGCGGCGTCGGCGTCGGCATCGCGCGGGTCGTCGGCCTCGTCATCCCCCTCGTTCCATGGCGCCTCGCGCCCGCGGCGCCGCCACTGCGCCAGCAGCGCATGGCGGGCGATGCCCGCGAGGTAGGCGCCCAGCGAGCCGAGGCCGGCGTCGAAACCGCCCGGGCGTTCGGCCAGCGCGACGAAGGCGTCCTGCGTCGCGTCGGCCGCCGCCGCGGCATCGCCGGCCAGCGCCAGCACGTAGCGGTAGACCGCCGGTGCCTCCTGCCGGTACAGCGCGTCGAGCGCGTGGCGCTCGCCCTGGGCCAGCGCACGCAGCCAGGCGGCGGTGCCGGTCGCGGTCGCGGGCGGGGGGGTCCAGGGCACGAAAGGCGTCATCGGCATGCAGGGTTGTGAAGCCTATTGGCGCGAGGACGTCGAAAAGTTCCCGCGACCCGCGCGCGATCGTGCACCGGACGGCCCCGGCCGAGCGCTTAACGGCACGGTAACGCCCGCCGGCCTACAACCGTCGAACCACGATCGGCGCCGCATGCACGGCGCCGGGCCACCGCGATGAAGACCCCGGAGGATTCCATGATCACCACGCCGTTCGACGACCTGCCGCCCGACGCCCCCGCGGCGCCGGACCCGTCCGCGCCCCACGCGCTGCCGGCGGCCGTCACCGCGGCGCTGGTCGCGCTGCTGGCGCTGGCGATGCTGGCGGGCGGCTGGCTCGGCGTCAGCCTCGCCGGCTGATCGGGCCGCGATGCAGCCTGTCGGTCCGGCCCGGCAGCGCGTCACATGCCCGGTGCGGGGGGCCGGGGCGCATGCGTACAGTGCGGCTCCATCGAGATGCCGTACTGCCGACCGACTCCATGACGCCCCCCTCCAAGCCCGACTGGACCGACCGCTGGCAGGTCTTCGCCGCCACGACCGTGCGGGCCTTCCACCGCTATGCCAACTGGCTGGTCGGCATCTCGTGGCGGCGCTTCGCGGTGCTGTCGATCCTCCTGCTGGTGACGACGGCGATCCTGAAGGAGCTGCCGCCGTTCCGCTGGAAGTACACCGAGACGGTGTCGACGCCGCGCGTGGTGCGCGTGCCGCCGCCGCCGGTGCCGACCGCGCCGAAGGCCCCGGCGCCGCGCGAAGGCCGCGAGCCGATCGTCAAGATCGAGAAGGGCGACGGCGATTCCCGCGCGGTCGACATCTCGATCGACGAACGCGGCGTGCGCATCACGCCGCGGCGCAAGGCGGCTGAAGCCGCCGCGTCGGCCGCTGCCGCCTCCGCCGCCCAGGCGGCCTCCGCGGCCCATGCGGCCGAGGAAGCCGCCGCGAAGACCGAACCGGTCGAGATCACGCTGCCCGCCGGCAGCCAGAGCGACGCGGTGAAAGAGGCGGTGAAGGAAGCCCGCCGCGCGATCCGCGAATCGATCGAGCAGGCGCGTCGCGAAGCGCGCGACGCCGCCCGCGAGGCCGCCGATGCCGCTCGCGACGCCGCCGAGGAAGCGCGCGCCGAGATCGAGGCCGAAGCCGAGCGCAACGGCCAGCACACCCGCGTCGTCGTCGAGCCGCACGAGCGCGTGCGCATCATCGAGTACGGCGAGTTCCTGCCCAACCTCGCGCTGCTGTGGATCCTGGCCTCGGCGATCATCAAGATCACCTACAAGCGCCAGATCCAGGCCGAGGCGCAGGCCGCCCAGGCCGTCGAAACCGCCGAGGCCGAGGCTCTGAAGCGCCAGGTCGTCGAGGCCCGCATGGCCGCGATGCAAGCGCAGGTCGAGCCGCACTTCCTGTTCAACACGCTGGCCTCGATCGACCACCTGATCGAGGTCGACCCCAAGCGCGCCAGCCAGATGCAGAAGAACCTGATCGCGCTGCTGCGCGCCAGCATGCCGACGATGCGCGAGACGGCCGACGGTGGCGTGCGCGACCTCGGGCGCGAGCTGGCGGTGATCCGGCCCTACCTCGAGATCCTGAAGGTGCGCATGGAAGAGCGCCTGGAGACCCACATCGACGTGCCCGAGGGCCTGGTGTCGGCCGAGTTCCCGCCGATGATGGTGCAGACGCTGGTCGAGAACGCGATCAAGCACGGGCTGGAGCCCAAGCCCGAGGGCGGCAAGCTGACGCTGAAGGCCGAGATCGTGCACGGCAAGCTGGCGGTCACCGTGTCCGACACCGGGCTCGGCTTCGGCCGCGCGGCCACCGCCGGCACCGGCGTCGGCCTGGCCAACATCCGCGAGCGCCTGCAGCTGCTGTACGGCCCCAAGGCCGGCCTGACGATCGCCGAGAACGAGGGCGGCGGCACGCGGGCGACGATCACCGTGCCCTACCGCCCGATCGAAGGAGCCCACGCATGATCACCGTCTACCGGGTTGGCAGAACCTCGGGCCGCAGCCTGTTCCCGGTTCTGCTGATCCTGCTGCTGCTGTCCGCGGTGGCGCTGTACATCGGGCTCGACCGCGGCCTGGAAGCGGTCGGCGATACGCCGCTGCGGCTGATCGTCGACGGCGAGGAGATCTTCGACGGGCTGCGGCTCGGCACGCTGTCCGGCGGCGAGAAGCTGATGGCGGTGCTCGTGCTGCTGGCAGTCGGGCTGGCGCTGGCGCTGCTGCTGCCGATGCTGGTGCTGTTCGTGCTGGCGGTGGTCGCCTTCGCGCTGATGCTGGGGCTCGGGCTGCCGATGCTGGTGGTGGCCGCGGTGCTGCTGTGCATCGCGTCGCCGGTGCTGCTGCTGGCGCTGATGTTCGTGTGGATGCTGAAGAAGGCGGCGCGATCGCGGCCCTCCGCTACGATCGCCCGATGAACACCGAAGCTTCCCCCTCCGCCGAGGCCGGCGGCACGGCGGCCGTGCGCGCCGTCATCGCCGACGACGAACGCCTGATGCGCGAACAGCTGCGCGCCCGCCTCGCCGAGGTCTGGCCGGAGCTGCAGATCGTCGGCGAAGCGAAGAACGGGCTCGAGGCGGTGGAACTGGTCGAGCAGCACCGGCCCGAGCTCGTCTTCCTCGACATCCGCATGCCCGGGCTCACCGGCGTCGATGCCGCGCGCCAGATCGCGCAGATGGACATCGCCGATGACGAATCGCTGCCCGAGGTGGTCTTCATCACCGCCTACGACCAGTATGCGGTCGAGGCCTTCGAGCAGGGCGTGTGCGACTACGTGCTCAAGCCGGCCGAACGCGACCGGCTGCAGCTGACCGTCTCACGCATCAAGGCGCGGCTGGCACGCCGCGGCACGCCCGAAGCCGAGGGCGCGCCGCCGGTGCAGCAGCTGCTGCACAAGCTGGCGGCGCAGCTGAACCCCTCCGGCGCACCGCGGTACCTGGAATGGATCCAGGCCACCGTCGGCCAGTCGATCCAGATGATCCCGGTGGCCGACGTGCTGTTCTTCATCAGCGACGAGAAGTACACGCGCGTGCAGACGCCGAGCATCGAGGCGCTGATCCGCAAGCCGATCAAGGAGCTGGTCGACGAACTCGACCCGCAGCTGTTCTGGCAGATCCACCGCTCGACGCTCGTCAACGTCAAGTGCATCGCCGGCATCAGCCGCGACTTCCGCGGCCGCCAGATCGTGGCCATCAAGGGCCACCCGGAGAAGCTGGAGGTCAGCCGCAGCTACACGCACCTGTTCAAGGGCATGTAGCGGCGGCCGGCCGGCGCGGCGTCATTCGCTGGGCGGCGTGCTCGGCGTGCTCGGCGTGCTGGGGCTGGCCGGGGCCGGCGGTTCGGCCGACGGTGCCGGGGCCGGGGCCGGCATCGGTGCCGGCGTGATCGACGGTTCGACCGGCTGCGGCTTCAGCGCCGCTTCGGCAATCTTCGTCGAGCCGGCGGCCGGTGCCGTCGCGTTCGAGCTGCGTTCGGCGCGCGTCGGCGCGCGCGTCGTCGGATTCGGCGCCACGTCGCGCTTGGCGGCGGCAGCGGCGCTGCGTTCGGCCGCCGCGGTCTCGGCGGGCTTCGCATCGGCGGCGGCCGGTGCGGGCGGTACGGCCGGCAGGTCGGTGACCGGCGGCGTCGGGTTCTGCGCCGGCAGCGGCAGCGTCACCGGTTCGCCGGCCTGCGGCGCCATCGCGACGTCGGTCTTCGGCGGCGCTTCGTGGCGGACGTACAGGCCGACCGCGGCGGCGACGCCGAGCACCAGCGCCGCAACGCCGGCCAGCGGCGCGTACGAGCGCTTGCCCGGACCCCCGACCGGATTCCAGGTCGGGGTGCGCATCTCGCCGATCGGCGTGACCGGAGCCGGTTGCAGCGTGGGCGACGCCTTGGCGCCGGGCAGTTCGAGGTCGAGGGGGTGAGGTGTGTGTTCCATGCCCGGCACTGTGATGGGCGCCGGGTGCGCCAGGGATAGGTTCTGGGCGCGCGCGCTTGTGGGCTTTCTCCTACCCCGGGTTACGGCGTGTGTCGGGGCGCGAGCCAGCCGGCGATCAGCCATTGCGCCACCCAGTACGCCGGCAGGATGAACAGGCTCGCCGCCGGCAAGGGCTGGGCAAAGCGGTCGACGGCGATCATCGCGTCGGAAAACACGAACAGTGCGCCGCCGACTGCCGCCCAGCCGGCGCGATGGGCAAACGCCGTGCCGCGGTGCCGCCACCAGACCACCGCCACCTGCGCCGCCATCGACGCCAGGCACACGACATAGACGCCGACCGGTACACGCAGCGCGGCCGGCACGCCCGGCCACAGCAGCGCGAGGATGCCGCCGGCCACCACCGCGTAGCCGGCGAAGGCCGGCCACCAGCCGGCCAGCGGCACCCGCCGCGTGAGCGCGACGAGGTAGGCCAGGTGCGCGATCAGGAAGGCGACCAGTCCCGGCACGAAGCCCTGCTGCGGCCACAGCAGCGCGACATCGCCGACCAGCGAGAACACGAGGCCGGCCACCAGCGCGCGCCGCTCCAGGCTGCCCGCCTCGCCGCGCTGCGCCGCATGAACGATGACCAGGATCGTCGCCAGCGGCTTGAACACCCAGGCCAGCCACGGCAGCGCCAGCGCCCACGGCGCGGCCAGCGTCGCCAGCGCGGCACTGAGCACGAAGAGCGGGAAGATCACGGCGTTCACGAGGCAGCCACCTTCGCCGCCAGTTCCGCGCGCAGCCGCTTCAGCCGCTCGCGCGGGTCTTCCTTGTTCGGCGCCTCGTCGAGCTTCATCTCGGCGATGAAGCGGCTCGGGATGCCGGCCACCGTGTCGCGGCCCTTCTTGCGCCGCTTCAAGGTCGACACCGCCAGCGTGGTGCGCGCGCGCGTGATGCCGACGTACATCAGCCGGCGCTCCTCTTCCAGCCGCTCGGGGGTCATGTCCTCGGCGTCGCTCTTGAACGGCAGCAGGCCCTCGTTGACGCCGGCCAGCACCACATGCGGCCACTCCAGGCCCTTGGACGCATGCAGCGTCGACAAGGTGACCACCTCCTGCTCGTCGCCGCGCTCTGCCAGGCTGATGATCACGCTGATCGTCTGCGCCACCTGCAGCACCGTCTGACGCTCACTTTCCAAGGTAGCACCGCCATCCTGCGTGATCTCGCCGCCGCAGCGCCGCGCGATCCAGTCGACGAAGTCCATCACGTTCGACCAGCGCGACGCCGCGAGCTTCTCGCTGTCCTCGCCGTCGTACAGGTGCTGCTCGTAGCCGATGTCCTGCAGCCATTCCAGCAGCAGCGCCTTGGCGTCCTCGCTGCCCGAGGTGTGGCGCGCCTTGTGCTCGAGCTCGTTGATGTAGCGGCCGAACTCGTGCAGCGAGCCGACGGCCTTCGCGCCCAGCATGCCCGGCAGGCTCTCGGCGAAGAGCGCCTCGAACAGGCTGACCTTCCACTTGCCGGAGAACTCGCCGAGCTTGCCCAGCGTGGTGTGGCCGATGCCGCGCTTCGGCGTCGTCACCGCGCGCAGGAAGGCGGGATCGTCGTCCTGGTTGACCAGCAGGCGCAGCCAGGCGCACAGGTCCTTGATCTCGGCGCGGTCGAAGAAGCTCTGACCGCCGCTCACCTTGTACGGTATCTGCGCGGCACGCAGCTTCTGCTCGAAGATGCGGGCCTGGTGGTTGGCGCGGTAGAGGATCGCGAAGTCGCTCCACTTGACGACCGCCGCGCTGCCCCCCCGAGCGTCAGCGACGGCTACCCCGTTCGCGCGAATCGATTGAATGAACGCCACCGCGCGCTCCGCCTCGTGCTCCTCGCCGTCGCAGGCCACCAGCCGCACCGGCTCGCCGTCGCCGAACTCGCTCCACAGCTTCTTCGGGAACAGCTTCGGGTTGCCGGCGATCACGTGGTTCGCCGCGCGCAGGATGCTGCCGGTCGAGCGGTAGTTCTGCTCCAGCGGGATGACCTTCAGGTCCGGCCAGTCGGTGGGCAGCTTCTTCAGGTTCTCGATCGTCGCGCCGCGCCAGCCGTAGATGCTCTGGTCGTCGTCGCCCACCGCGGTGAAGCGGCCGCGCTTGCGCTCGTCCTCATGGCTGACCAGCGCCTTCAGCAGCTCGTACTGCACCGCGTTGGTGTCCTGGTACTCGTCGACCAGCACGTGGCCGAAGGCGTCCTGCCATTTCGCGCGCGCCTCGGCGTCCTTGCGCAGCAACTTCAGCGGCAGGCCGATCAGGTCGTCGAAGTCGACCGCCTGGTAGGCCGCGAGGCGCTCCTCGTAGAGCTTCATCACCCGCGCGGCGACCTGCTCGTCGGCATCCTTCGCGGCCAGCGCCGCGGCATCGCTGTCCAGCCCCTGGTTCTTCCACAGGCTGATGGTCCACTGCCAGCGCCTGGCCAGCGCGTTGTCGCTGCAGCCACCGGCATCGCGCAGCACGCCCAGCACGTCGTCGCTGTCGAGGATCGAGAACTGGGCTTTGAGGCCGAGCCGCTCGCCGTCCTCGCGCAGCATGCGCACGCCCAGCGAGTGGAAGGTGGAGATGACGAGGTCCTTCGCCGCGCGCGGGCCGACCAGGCCTTTGGCGCGCTCGCGCATCTCCTGCGAGGCCTTGTTCGTGAAGGTGATCGCCGCGATGCGCTTGGGCGCGAGGCCGGCCTGCAGCAGGCGCGCGATCTTGTGCGTGATGACGCGGGTCTTGCCCGAGCCGGCACCGGCCAGCACCAGGCAGGGCCCGGCCAGGTGGTGCACGGCTTCGAGCTGCGCGGGATTCAGCGTGGCGGGGGCATCGGCCATCGGGGACTGCGGGCGCATCCGTCCCCGTCAGGAGGCGAACGTCAGAAGGCGAAGCCAGCGATGATAGACACCCGCCGCCGCGCGCACGCCGCGACGACTGCACGAAAGACGCCGTTTCGGCGCCCTTCGCCTCGGCCCGGGCCGCCGCCTTCAGCGCCCTGAGCCCGGAGCCCGGGCGCTCAGGCCGCGGCGATCACGCCGACCATGCAGGCCAGCACGACGATCACCGCGGTCAGGCGGGTCTTCAGCGCCCCCGCGTTCTTCCACAGGCCGGGATCGACGGGTTCGAGGTGCTGGGCAATGCGTTGCATGGCGGGCTCCTTTGGCTGAAACGACACGCGCAAAAACGCAGCGCGTACCGGCTTCTTCGGCGGCCAGGACCGCCGGCTGAAGCAGGCACACTGCGCCCATGCGGTCATCCTTCACGATCGACCGCCGGCGCCTGATCGCGCTGGCGGCCGCGCCGGTCTTCGTGCGCCATGCGCGCGCGGCCGACGAGCCACGCTTCGCGCTCGGCATCGCCTCCGGTTGCCCGCTGCCGGACCGGATGGTGCTGTGGACGCGGCTCACCGGCGATACGCTGCCGGCGCAGGTCGACGTCGACTGGGAGCTCGCCGACGACGAGACCTTCACCCGCATCGCCGCGCGCGGCCGCGAGACCGCTGAAGGCCAGTGGGCGCACAGCGTGCATGCCGAGCCCGCCGGCCTGGCGCCAGGCCGGCACTACTTCTACCGCTTCACCGCGCTCGGCCAGCGCAGCGCGGTCGGCCGGACGTGCACCGCGCCGGCACCGGACGCGCCGGCGACGCTGCGCTTCGCGATCGCCAGCTGCCAGCGCTGGGACCACGGCCACTACGCCGCATGGCGGCACCTGGCGGCCGATCCGCCGGAGCTGGTGCTGTTCCTCGGCGACTACATCTACGAATACGCGTCGCCGCGGCAGGCCATCCGTCCGCATGACGGCGGCCTGCTGCGCACGCACGAGGGCGGCGTGCTGCGCACGCTGGCCGACTACCGCGCGCGCTACGCGCAGTACAAGCGTGATCCCGCGCTGCAGGCCGCCCATGCCGCCTGCCCGTGGCTGGTGAGCTTCGACGACCACGAGGTCGAGAACGACTACGCCGGCGAGCGCGGCTCCAGCCTGCAGGGCGAGGCGCTGCTGCAGCTGCGCGCCGCCGCCTACCAGGCCGCCTGGGAACACCAGCCGCTGCCGAAGGCCTGGCGGCCGCAGGGCGCGGCGATGCGCCTGCACGGCCGCTGGGACTGGGGCCGCCTCGCGCGTTTCCAGGTGGTCGACGGCCGCCAGCACCGCGACCCGCAGGCCTGCCTGCCGGCGGGGCGCAGCGGCGGTTCGGCGACGGTCGACGCGGCGGCCTGCGCGGCCTTGCGCGACCCGCAGCGCAGCCTGCTCGGCTTCGCACAGGAGCGCTGGCTCGCCGACGGCTGGGATGCGCAGCGGCCGTGGAACCTGCTCGCGCAGCCGACGCTGATGGCCCGCTGCAGCACCCGCCCGTGGCGCGACGTGCCGGCCGAGACACCGCAGCCGCCCGGCCGCTACTGGAACGACGGCTGGGACGGCTACGCCGCCGCGCGCACGCGGCTGCTGGAGGGCATCGCCGCGCGCCGGCTGCCCAACGCGGTGGTGCTCGGCGGCGACGTGCATGCGCACTACGTCGCCGACCTGAAGGCCGACTTCGACGATGCCCGCGCCCCGGTGGTCGCCAGCGAGTTCTGCGGCACCTCGATCAGCAGCCACGGCTGGCAGCAGCGCCAGGTCGATGCGGTGCTGGCGCTGAACCCGCACCTGCACCACGGCCGCGCCGACCAGCGCGGCTACATTCATTTCACGCTCGATGCGCGCCGGCTCGACGCGCGGCTGATGGCGGTCGAGCGGCCCGACGATCCCGCCAGCCCGGTCGGCGTGCAGGCCCGCTTCGCGGTCGAGGCCGGTCGGCCCGGTCCGCAGCGCGCATAACCATCAAAAAGAGCGGCATGCAGGCCATCCTTGCGGTCACGATCCCCTTCTTCGCGCTGGTGCTGGCCGGCTACCTGGCCGCGCGCCGGCATGTGCTGCCGGAGTCGGCGATCCCGGGGCTCAACGCCTTCGTGCTCTATTTCGCGCTGCCCTGCATGTTGTTCCGCTTCGGCATGAACACGCCGGTGCTGCAGCTGCTGAACCCCTTCGTCCTGGGCGTCTATGTCGCGTGTGCGCTGGTGATCGTGTTCTTCACGATCGCGGTCACCTGGCACGAGCCGGTCGGGCTGAAGGATGCGGCCTTCGGCGCGTTGGTCGCGGCATTCCCGAACACCGGTTTCATGGGCGTGCCGCTGCTGGTGGCGCTGCTGGGCGATGCGGCGGCGGGCCCGGTGATCTGCACCGTGCTGGCGGACCTGTTCGTCACCAGTTCGCTGTGCATCGCGCTCGCGCAGGCGCACGGTGCGACGCACGCCGGCGAGCCGCGCAACGCGCGCGCCGCGCTGGCGCGGGCCTTGAAGGGCGCGCTGTCGAACCCGCTGCCGTGGTCGATCGCGCTCGGCGCGCTGTTCTCGGTCTTCAGCATCCGCCTGAGCGGCCCCGTCGACGTCGTCGTGCGCATGCTGGCCGACGCGGCGAGCCCGGTCGCGCTGTTCACGATCGGCGCGGTGCTGCACCGCGCCGAGCAGCATGACCACAGCCGCACGCCGGTGGCGCGCTTCCTGCCGGTGGCGCTGATCAAGCTCTTCGTGCATCCGCTGCTGGTGCTGGCCGCCGGCAGCGCCGCGCGCCAGCTCGGCGCCCCTCTGTCGAGCTTCCAGCTGCTGGTGCTGACCCTGGCCGCCGCGCTGCCCAGCGCCAGCAACGTATCGCTGCTGGCCGAGCGCTACGGCGCCGACAACGGCCGCATCGCGCGCATCATCATGAGCTCCACCGCGCTGGCCTTCGTCAGCTTCTCGGGGCTGGCCTGGCTGCTCGTCGGTCGTTGATCGGGGCCGTCATATTGCCAACGGATCGACGTCGATCGCCCAGCGCGCCAGGCCCTTGTGCGCGGCGCGCAGCGCGTGCAGGCGCGGCAGCCAGTCGGCGAGCAGGCGCTGCAGCCGCGCGCGCGATGCGGACTCGACGAGCATCTGCACACGCTCGATGCCGGCCACCTTCGCGACGCTCGCCGGCACCGGCGGGTAGACGGTGACGGCGCCGGCGGCATCGAGCTCGCCGGCAGCCGCGGCGGCGGCCTGCAGGAACGCGGTCGCGATCGCGGCATCGCGCGCCTCGGCGCGCAGCAGCGCGAGGTGGCTGAACGGCGGCAGGCCGGCGGCCTCGCGCTCGGCGAGCTGGCTGGCGGCGAAGGCCGCGAAGTCGTGGCGCTTCAGGGCCGCGTACAACGGGTGTTGGGGATGCCAGGTCTGCACCCAGACCTCGCTGCGCGCGGCCGCCTCGGCATCGCGGCCGGCGCGGCCGGCGGCCTGCATCAGCAGCGCGAACAGGCGCTCCGGCGCGCGGAAGTCGCTGGCGAAGAGCGCCGCATCGGGGCTGACCGCCACCACCAGCGTGATGCGCCGGAAGTCGTGGCCCTTGGTGACCATCTGCGTGCCGACCAGCACGTCGACCTCGCCGGCATGCACCTCGGCGAGCCGGCTTTCGAGCTGCCCCTTGCCACGCGCCGAATCGGCATCGATGCGTGCGATGCGCGCGCCGGGCAGCGCCTCGGCCAGCTGCTCCTCGAGCTTCTCGGTGCCGCGGCCGATCGGTGCGATGTCGAGGTTGCCGCAGTCTGGACAGGCGCGCGGCACGCGTTCGCTGAAGCCGCAGTGGTGGCAGCGCAGCGTGCGTTCGCGCTTGTGGAAGACACGCCACGCGCTGCAGTGCGGGCAGCCGCTCTTCCAGCCGCAATCGGCGCAGTGCAGCACGGGTGCGTAGCCGCGGCGGTTCAGGAAGACGAGGCTCTGCTCGCCGCGCTCGAGCCGCTCGCGCAGCGACTGCAGCACCAGCGGCGCCAGCACGATCGGCGCCTCGTCGACCTTGCCGGAGGGCCGTGGCAGCACGCCCATGTCGAACAGCCGCACCCGCGGCAGCGCGCCGCCGCCGATGCGCAGCGCCAGCGGCACCGAGCGGTAGCGGCCCTGCAGAGCGCGCTGCCAGGTCTCGAGCGAGGGCGTCGCCGAGCCCAGGATCACCGGCAACCGCTCGAGGTGGCCGCGGTAGACCGCGAGGTCGCGCGCCGAGTAGCGCGCGCCCTCCTGCTGCTTGTAGGACGGGTCGTGTTCCTCGTCGACGACGATCAGCCCCAGCCGCGGCAGCGGCGCGAAGACGGCGAGCCGCGTGCCCAGCACGATGTCCGCTTCGCCCAGCAGCGCGGCAAGCCAGTGCGACAGGCGCTGCGCCGGCGTCAGCGCGCTGTGCATCGCGACCAGGCGCCGGCCCGGGAAGCGGGCCGCGAAGCGCGCCTCGAGCTGCGGCGTCAGGTTGATCTCCGGCACCAGCACCAGCGCCTGCCGGCCGTCGGCCAGCACGCGCTCGGCCGCGCGCAGGTAGACCTCGGTCTTGCCGCTGCCGGTGACGCCGTGCAGCAGCATCGGCGCCGGCTGCGGCTCGGCGCGCAGCGCATCGAAGACCGCCAGCGCGGCCTGCTGCTCGTCAGCCAGCGCCGGCCGCTCGACCGGCGGCGGCACGTCCGGTTGCTGCGCGGCCGCGTCCTTCGTCTGTTCGCGGGCCCAGCGCTTCACGAGGCGCGCCTGCCGCTTCGCAAGCCCGGGCGCATCCAGCTTGCGCAGCTCGGGCGGCAGCACCGACAGCGCCAATTCACCGATCCCGCGCTGGTAGTAAGCGGAGGCAAATTCGGCGAGCGCCAGCCACGCCGGCGGCAGTGGCGGCAGGCCGTCGAAGGCCGCGCCGATCGCGCGCAAGGCAGCGACGTCGATCAGCTCGGCGTCGGCGTTGTGGCCCCGGTTCCAGACGATGCCCAGCACCTCGCGCCGGCCCAGCGGCACGCGCACCAGGCTGCCCGGCGCGAGCGGGTGCTCACTGAGGTAGTCGAGCGCCGCGCCGAGGCCGCTGTGCTGCGGCGTCTCGACGACGACGGCAAGGCGCTGGGCGCTTGTCAAGCCCCGCCCTCACCACACCTCGGTACGCACCGAGGATCAACATCAAGAACAGAACCTAAGTACATGATTGGAAACGAGTTTTCCAACTGTCCCCGCGTTCTGTGGATAACTTTGTGGGAAAGCTGGCAGCGGACGCGCTAAGTGCTTGATCCAGCGGGCTTCGCCTCGCTTTGCCCAATTTCGGGGCAGCCTGCAAAACTTCTTATGAATCAAGCACTTGCCACGTACTTGCGCAATTCTTCATGGTGCGTTGCGGCGACGCCGCACGGCGGGCCTCGGAAGCCGGTTGATGGGGATAAGTCAAGCCCTGAGTGCTTACTTACCCATCGCCGGACAGCGAATTCATATGCGGGTCAACCCGGTTGCCGCAGCGTTCGCGAATGGGCATGCACGGCCTCGACGAGCGCGGCGACATGCTCGGGTGGCGTGTGCTGGTTGATGCCGTGGCCCAGGTTGAACACATGGCCGCCCCAGCGGCCGTCCGCGCGCCGCGGCGCGCCGAAGCTGTCGAGCACCGCGCGCGCCTCGGCGGCCACCGCGTCCGGCGTCGAGAACAGCACCATCGGATCGAGGTTGCCCTGCAGCGCGACGGCATCGTCGACGCGGCGCCGCGCGGCGCCCAGGTCGCAGGTCCAGTCGAGGCCAACGACGTCGGCGCCGCACTGCGCGATGGCCTCCAGCCACAGGCCGCCGCCCTTGGTGAAGACAATCGCCGGCACGCGCTGGCCGTCGTGCTCGCGCTTGAGTTGCGCGACCACGCGCCGGGTGTAGGCGAGGCTGAACTGCTGGAAGGCCCGGTGCTCGAGCACGCCGCCCCATGAGTCGAAGACCATCACCGCCTGCGCACCGGCGTCGATCTGGGCGTTGAGGTACGCGGCCACCGCGTCGGCGGTGATCGCCAGCATGCGGTGCATCAGGTCCGGCCGCGCATAGAGCAGGGTCTTGACCTGGCGGTAGTCGTCCGAGCCGGCGCCTTCGACCATGTAGCAGGCCAGCGTCCACGGGCTGCCGGCAAAGCCGATCAGCGGCACGCGGCCGTCGAGCGCGCGACGGATCGACGACACCGCGTCAAAGACGTAACGCAGCTTCTCCAGTGGCGGCACCGCCAGCGATGCCACCGCGGCTTCGTCGCGCACCGGGTGCGCGAAGCGCGGGCCTTCCCCCGCCGCGAAGCTCAGGCCCAGACCCATCGCATCGGGCACGGTGAGGATGTCGGAGAACAGGATCGCCGCGTCGAGCGGAAAGCGCTCCAGCGGCTGCAGCGTGACCTCGGTGGCGAAGTCGGGGTTGGTCGCCAGCCCCATGAAGCTGCCGGCGCGGGCGCGGGTCGCGTTGTACTCCGGCAGGTAGCGCCCGGCCTGGCGCATCAGCCACAGCGGGGTGTAGTCGGTCGGCTGGCGCAGGCAGGCGCGCAGGAAGGTGTCGTTCTGGAGCGGCGCGGGCATCGGTGGATTATCGGCCGACAGACCCCCACGTCCGATGGACGGGCAGCACCGCGACGGTGCAACGCCTGCGTGATAAGGTGCCCGCGCACCATCCACCTTCACCGAGGACTTCAGCCATGGACGCGAGCGCCAGCGAACCCGAGGACGGCGATGTGATCGAGCGCATCGCGGCGCTCTACCGCGAGCATGGCAGTCGGCCCTACGACGGCGGCCGGCGCGAATCGGTGACGGCACTGGAGCACGCGTTGCAATGTGCGCAGCTGGCCGAATGGGCCGGCGCCGAGCCTTCGCTGGTCGCCGCCGCGCTGCTGCACGACATCGGCGACTTCATCACGCCGACCAGCGACACCGACGACAACCGCCACGAGCTGCGCGCGCAGGAGGTGCTCGGCGACGGTTTCGGTCCCGAGGTGCTGGAGCCGATCCGGCTGCACGTGGCCGCCAAGCGCTACCTGGTGGCCACCGACGCCGACTACGCGGCGAAGCTGTCGCCGGCGTCGCAGTTGTCGCTGTCGCTGCAGGGCGGGCCGATGACGGCCGAGGAGCGCCAGCGCTTCGAGGACGAGGACTTCGCGCCCCAGGCGCTGCTGCTGCGGCGCTGGGACGATGCGGCGAAGACGCCGGGCAAGCAGACGCCATCGCTCGACTACTACCTCGTGCTGCTGCAGGAGCTGCGCGAGCAGCGCCGGCCGGCGCGGCGGCGCACGGTGGTCGGCGCGCTGGACGCCTGAGCCGCCCGGGTCACCAGCGCTGCACGGGCACCGCTGCGTCGGGCAGGGGCTCGTGGCGCAGCCAGCCCTGCAGCAGCGGCTCGCCGCCTTCGGGCTGCGCCCAGTCCCACAGCAGTTCCGGCGGCACGACCCGCGTGCCGTCCGGCGCGCCCGGCAGCAGCCGTGCGAGCTCGATCACGAACTGCGCGACCTTGGCGGCCCGCAGCGGCTGCTCGCGCTGCGGCACCATCCAGTGCAGCTGCGCGAGCAGCGCCCGGCCCAGGCGCTGCAAGCGGCTGAAGTGAGCGTCATCGCCGGCTGTACCGGCGCGTGTCGGCCGCACGATCAGCAGCTGGTCGAAGCCCAGCGCGGCGACCGCCTGCTCGTCCAGCGACGCGAGGCCGCGCTTCAGCGCCTCCGGCAGCAGCGCCGGTGCATGCGGCAGCACGACCAGCAGCCGCCGCACGCCTGCATCGCGCAGCCAGCCGGCCAGGCGCGGCAGCAGCGACGGTGGAGGCCGCAGGAAGGCGGCCTCGCGGCCATGCGCGGAGGCGTCGCGGTCGAAGACGATCAGTGCCGTCGACGGCACCGGGGAGGCGATCGGCGGCAGCGCATCGAGCGCCTCGTCCACGCCCAGCACCCGCAGGCCCTGCAGCGTGACGTCGATCGGTCGCGTCACCAGTGCCGTCACCGGCGCCCAGTGCGCCAGCCCCAGCGCGCGCTCCAGGATCGCCGAGCCGAGCGGCCCGCCTGCTCCGGCGATCAGCAGGCCTTCACGCGCAGCCGGGCGTACCGGCTCCGCGGCGCCGCTGCGCAGCGCATGGATCAGCCAGGACATCCAGCACGGTGGCGCACGGCGCCCGCGGGCGACGGGCCTGCGCTCACGCGCACTTGCGCACGACCACGCTGCCCACCGAGTAGCCGGCGCCGAAGGAGCAGATCAGGCCGAGATCACCCGCCTTGAGGTCCGAGCGGTGCTGGTGGAACGCGATGATCGAGCCGGCCGACGCGGTGTTCGCGTACTCGTCGAGGATCAGCGGCGCGACATCCGGCCCGGCCTCGGTGCCGACCAGCCTCTTCATCACCAGCAGGTTCATGCCGAGGTTGGCCTGGTGCAGCCAGTAGCGGCGCACCTGCGTCGTCTCGATCCCCAGCCCGCCGAGGTGGCCCTCGATGTGCGCGGAGGCCAGCGGCACGACTTCCTTGAACACCTTGCGGCCCTCCTGGCGGAAGGTCTTGTCGCGCGCGTCGGGATCGGTGTCCTCGCAGCGGTTCAGGAAGCCGGCGTTGTTGCGGATGTGGTTCGAGAACTGCGTCGCGAGCTTGGTGCCGAGCACCTCCCAGCGTTCGCTCGCCACCGCGTCGTCGTCGCGCTCGATGACGATCGCGGTGCAGACGTCGCCGAAGATGAAGTGGCAGTCGCGGTCGCGCCACTCGAGGTGCGCCGAGGTGATCTCCGGGTTGACGATCAGCGCGCACCGGGCAGTGCCGGCACGCACCGCATTGACCGCCTGCTCGATCGCGAAGGTCGCCGAGGAGCAGGCGACGTTCATGTCGAAGCCGTAGCCCTGCGCGCCGAGCGCCTGCTGGATCTCCACCGCCATCGCCGGGTAGGCGCGCTGCATGTTGGCCGCGGCGCAGAACACCGCGTCGACGTCCGCGCCGCTGCGGCCCGCCTGCGCCAGCGCCTGCTTCGCGGCATCGACGGCGATCTCGGCCATCAGCGACAGGTCCTCGTCGGCGCGCGGCGCGATGCGCGGCTTCATGCGCGTGGGGTCGAGCACGCCGGACTTGTCGATCACGTAGCGCTGCTTGATGCCCGAGGCCTTCTCGATGAACTCGACGCTCGAGCCGACCATCGCCTCGACCTCGCCGGCGGCGATGCGCGCCGCGTTCTTCTGGTTCTGCAACGCGGCGTAGGCATTGAAGGCCTCGACGAGCTCGGCGTTGCTGATGACGTGCGGCGGGCGGTACAGGCCGGTGCCGGTGATGACGACGCGGGTCATGGGGAGTCTCCCGGGGAAGGCGCGCCGCGCGGCATGCGCGGCGGCGGCAGGCCTGCACTGTAGGCACGCCCGCCCGCTGGTGGTAGAGGACTGTCCCTCTCGGGACAAACGCGCCGGGGCGCCGCCCTGGGCGCCGGATGCCGGCGCCGCGCCAGGCGCTGCACGCGATGCGGCGCGTTCAAAAAGCACGACGCCCGCGCAGGGCGGGCGTCGACACGGTCACTGCGCCGCGGGGCGCAGATCGCGGTTCACTTCTTGCGCAGCTTGGCGATCGCCGCGATCTGCGCGGCCATCATCGCGAACTCGCTCTGCGCACGGGCGAAGTCGATGTCGCTCTTGGCGTTCTTCATCGCTTCCTCGGCCAGCTTCTTCGCCTCGTTGGCCTTGGCCTCGTCGAGGTCATGGCCGCGGATCGCGGTGTCGGCCAGCACGGTCACCGTGCCCGGCTGCACCTCGAGGATGCCGCCGGCGACGAAGACGAACTCTTCCTCGCCGTTGTCGGCCCGCTCGATGCGCACCGCGCCCGGCTTGATGCGGGTGATCAGCGGCGTGTGGCGCGGCAGGATGCCGAGCTCGCCGTTCTCGCCCGGCAGCGCGACGAACTTGGCCTCGCCCGAGAAGATCTGCTCTTCCGCGCTGACCACGTCGACGTGAATGGTTGCCATCGGTTATTCCTCAGGTGAAGGCGTTCAGGAACCGGGGCGGTTATTGAATCTTCTTCGCCTTCTCGAACGCCTCGTCGATGGTGCCGACCATGTAGAACGCCTGCTCGGGCAGGTGGTCGCATTCGCCGGCGACGATCATCTTGAAGCCGCGGATGGTTTCCTTCAGCGGCACGTACTTGCCCGGCGTGCCGGTGAACACCTCGGCGACGTGGAAGGGCTGCGACAGGAAGCGCTGGATCTTGCGCGCGCGGGCCACGGCCAGCTTGTCTTCCGGCGACAGCTCGTCCATGCCCAGGATCGCGATGATGTCGCGCAGCTCGCGGTAACGCTGCAGCGTGCCCTGCACGGCGCGCGTCGTCGAGTAGTGCTCTTCGCCGACGACGTTCGGGTCGATCTGGCGCGAGGTCGAGTCGAGCGGGTCGACCGCCGGGTAGATGCCCAGCGCGGCGATGTCACGCGACAGCACGACGGTCGAGTCCAGGTGGGCGAAGGTCGTCGCGGGCGACGGGTCGGTCAGGTCGTCCGCCGGCACGTACACGGCCTGGATCGAGGTGATCGAGCCGACCTTGGTCGACGTGATGCGCTCCTGCAGGCGGCCCATTTCCTCGGCCAGCGTCGGCTGGTAGCCCACCGCGGACGGCATGCGGCCCAGCAGCGCGGACACTTCGGTGCCGGCCAGCGTGTAGCGGTAGATGTTGTCGACGAAGAACAGCACGTCGCGGCCCTCGTCGCGGAACGACTCGGCGATCGTCAGGCCGGTCAGCGCCACGCGCAGGCGGTTGCCCGGGGGCTCGTTCATCTGGCCGTAGACCATCGCGACCTTCGACTGGCTCAGGTCCTCCTGGACGACGACCTTCGAGTCCGACATCTCGTGGTAGAAGTCGTTGCCCTCGCGGGTGCGCTCGCCGACGCCGGCGAACACCGACAGGCCCGAGTGCGCCTTCGCGATGTTGTTGATGAGCTCCATCATGTTGACGGTCTTGCCGACGCCGGCGCCGCCGAACAGGCCCACCTTGCCGCCCTTGGCGAACGGGCAGATCAGGTCGATCACCTTGATGCCGGTCTCGAGCAGCTCCTGCGACGGCGACAGCTCGTCGTAGGCGGGCGCCTTGCGGTGGATCGGGGCGGTCAGGGTCTGGTCGACCGGGCCGCGCTCGTCGATCGGATTGCCCAGCACGTCCATGATGCGGCCGAGCGTCGCCTTGCCGACCGGCACGGTGATGTTGGCGCCGGTGTTGCTGACCATCAGCCCGCGGCGCAGGCCGTCGGACGAGCCCAGCGCGATCGTGCGCACGATGCCGTCGCCGAGCTGCTGCTGCACCTCGAGCGTCAGCGCCGAGCCTTCGAGCTTGAGCGCGTCGTACACGCGCGGCATGCTGTCGCGCGGGAATTCGACGTCCACGACGGCGCCGATGCACTGAACGATCTTGCCCTGTGCTTGCTGCGTGTTAGCCATTGTCTTGATCCTTCAAACAGTATTCGTTGCGTGCGGCCGCGTCGCCTGAGCGTTAGCCACTGATGGCGGCCGCGCCGCCGACGATCTCGGACAGTTCCTTCGTGATGGCCGCCTGGCGGGTCTTGTTGTAGACCAGCTTCAGCTCGGCGATCAGGTTGCCGGCGTTGTCCGTCGCAGCCTTCATCGCGACCATGCGCGCCGACTGCTCCGAGGCCATGTTCTCGGCCACCGCCTGGTAGACCAGCGCCTCGATGTAGCGCGTCAGCAGGTCCTCGATGACGGTCGCGGCGTCCGGCTCGTACAGGTAGTCCCAGCCGTACTGCGCCTTCTCGGCGGCCGACTGCTCCAGGCGCGCGGGCGCCAGTGGCAGCAGCTGCTCGACCACCGGCTCCTGGTTCATCGTGTTGATGAACTTGGTGTAGCAGACGTAGACCGCGTCGAGCTTGCCTTCGGTGAACGCGTCCAGCATCACCTTGACCGGGCCGATCAGCTTGTCGAGCTGCGGCTTGTCGCCGAGCTGCGTGACGTGGCTCAGCACCTTGACGCCGATGCGGTTCAGGAAGCCGTTGCCCTTGTTGCCGATCGCCACCGCGTGCGCCGAAACGCCGGCCGCCTGCAGCTCGCGCATCTTGGTCGTCACCGCGCGCAGCACGTTGGTGTTCAGGCCGCCGCAGAGGCCCTTGTCCGTCGTGACCACGATGAAGCCGACCGCCTTCGCGCCCTGGCCTTCGGCCGTCTTGCGCAGGTACGCCGACTTGTACTCGGGGTTGGCCTGCGACAGGTTGGCGGCGATGTTGCGGATCTTGTCGGCATAAGGGCGGGCCGCACGCATGCGGTCCTGCGCCTTGCGCATCTTCGACGCCGCGACCATCTCCATGGCCTTGGTGATCTTCTTCGTGTTCTCGAAGCTCTTGATCTTGCCGCGTATCTCTTTTCCGACCGCCATGACGGTGCTCCTTGTCTAGGCGTGCGGAATCAGGCGAACGACTTCTTGAACGCGCCGATCGCGGCGGTGAGTTCCTCTTCGGCGGCCTTGTCCATCGCCTTGTCGTTCTCGAGCTTGGCCAGCAGCGCGGCGTGGCTCGACTTCAGGTGCTGGTGCAGGCCGTGCTCGAACGACAGGATCTTCTTGACGTCGACGTCGTCCATGAAGCCCTTGTTGACGGCGAACAGCGTCGCGCCCATCAGGCTGATCGGCAGCGGCGAGTACTGCGCCTGTTTCAGCAGTTCGGTCACGCGGGCACCGCGGTCCAGCTGCTTGCGGGTGGCGTCGTCGAGGTCCGACGCGAACTGCGCGAAGGCCGCCAGCTCGCGGTACTGCGCCAGGTCGGTACGGATGCCGCCCGACAGGCCCTTGATCAGCTTGGTCTGCGCGGCGCCGCCGACGCGGGACACCGAGATACCGGCGTTGATCGCGGGACGGATGCCGGCGTTGAACAGCGCGGTCTCCAGGAAGATCTGGCCGTCGGTGATCGAGATCACGTTGGTCGGCACGAAGGCGGACACGTCGCCGGCCTGGGTCTCGATGATCGGCAGCGCGGTCAGCGAACCGGTCTTGCCCTTGACCTCGCCGTTGGTGAACTTCTCGACGTAGTCGGCGTTCACGCGCGCGGCACGCTCGAGCAGGCGGCTGTGCAGATAGAACACGTCGCCGGGGAAGGCTTCGCGGCCCGGCGGGCGGCGCAGCAGCAGCGAGACCTGGCGGTACGCGACGGCCTGCTTGGACAGGTCGTCATAGATGATCAGCGCATCCTGGCCGCGATCGCGGAAGTACTCGCCCATCGTGCAGCCGGAGTAGGCCGACACGTACTGCATCGCCGCCGATTCGGAGGCCGACGCGGCGACGACGATGGTGTAGTCCATCGCGCCGTTGGCTTCGAGCGCGCGCACCACGTTCTTGATCGACGACGCCTTCTGGCCGATCGCGACGTAGACGCAGGTCATGTTCTGACCCTTCTGGTTGATGATCGCGTCGATCGCCACCGCGGTCTTGCCGGTCTGGCGGTCGCCGATGATCAGCTCGCGCTGGCCGCGGCCGATCGGCACCATCGAGTCGATCGACTTCAGGCCCGTCTGCACCGGCTGCGACACCGACTGGCGCGCGATCACGCCCGGCGCGACCTTCTCGATCACGTCCGTCATCTTGGCGTTGATCGGGCCCTTGCCGTCGATCGGCTGGCCGAGCGCGTTGACGACGCGGCCGATCAGTTCCGGGCCGACCGGCACTTCCAGGATGCGGCCCGTGCACTTGACGGTGTCGCCTTCGGAGATGTGCTCGTACTCACCCAGGATCACCGCGCCGACCGAGTCGCGCTCGAGGTTCAGCGCCAGGCCGAAGGTGGGCTGGCCGCCGGGCGTGGGCGGGAACTCCAGCATTTCGCCGGCCATCGCGTCCGACAGGCCGTGCACACGCACGATGCCGTCGGTGACGGACACGACCGTGCCCTGGTTCTTGATGTCGGCCGAGGCGCCAAGGCCTTCGATGCGGCTCTTGATCAGCTCGGAAATCTCAGCGGGATTCAGTTGCATACGTTTCTCCTAAGACGACGGATGAGCGGCAGTGCTTCGCCGCGGCGTCACGCCGTCAGGGCGACCTTCATTTGTTCGAGGCGGGCCTTGACCGAGGTGTCCAGCACCTCGTCGCCGACCACCACGCGGATGCCGCCGATCAGGCCGGGGTCGAGCTCGACCCGGGCGTTGAGCTTGCGGCCGAAGCGCTTCTCGAGCGCTGCGACCGTGTCGGCCAGCGCGGCCGGCTCGATCGGGAAGGCACTCTGGATCAGCGCGTCGGAGCTGCCCGACTGCGCGTTGACCAGCGCCTTGAACTGCGCGGCGATCTCGGTCAGCGCGGCGAGGCGGCCGTTGTCGAGGACCGCCTGCACGAGGTTGCTGACCTTCGAGTCGAGCGTCAGGCCGGCGCGCGCGGCGACGGCACCGAGCACCTCGAAGACCTGCGCGGCGCTGACCTTCGGGTCGTCGGCGAGCTGGCGCAGGTCGGCGTTCGAAGCGAACTGCGCGAGCGCATCGAGCTGCTCGGCCAGTCCGACCGTCTGCGGGCCGGCCGCCTTGAACAGCGCCTCGGCGTAGGGGCGCGCGATGGTGGCGATCTCGGCCATGCTCAGAGCTCCGTCTTCAGACGGCCCAGCAGCTCGGCATGCACGCCGGCGTTGACTTCGCGCCGCAGGATCTGTTCGGCGCCCTTGATCGCGAGGCCGGCAACCTGTTCGCGCAGCGCTTCGCGCGCCTTGATGCTTTCCTGCGCGGCTTCGGCCTTGGCGGCGGCGATGATCTTCGCGCCCTCTTCGGCGGCGCGCGACTTCGCTTCCTCGACCATGGACTGCGCCAGACGCTCGGCATCGGCCAGGCGCTTGGCGGCGTCGTCCTTCGCGGACGACAGCGCGGCCTGGATCTTCTTCTCGGCGGCGGCCGAATCGGCCTTGGCCTTGTCGGCAGCCGACAGGCCGTCGGCGATCTTCTTCGCGCGCTCGTCGAGCGCGGCGATGATCGGCGGCCAGACGAACTTCATCGTGAACCAGACCAGGATCAGGAACACGATCATCTGGGCGATGAGGGTACCGTTGATGCTCACTTTGATGCCTCAATCACGGTGACGAAAGTGGTGGCCGAAGCTGCGCAGGACGGCAGTCGGCCTCCAGGAACCAGGAAGTCGGAAGGACTTACTTGGCGCCACCGGCGGCAGCAACGGCCGCAGCGATCTGGCCCAGGAACGGGTTGGCGGTGGCGAACCACAGCGCGATACCGGTGCCGATGATGAACGCCGCGTCGATCAGGCCGGCCAGCAGGAACATCTTGGTCTGCAGTTCGCCCATCAGCTCGGGCTGGCGCGCGGCCGATTCGAGGTACTTGCTGCCCATGATGCCGATGCCGATACACGCACCGACGGCGCCCAGACCGATGATCAGACCGGCGGCGAGAGCGACAAAGCTGATGACTTCCATGGATGACTCCTAGTTAGCGGTGAGGAAGAAAAGGGGAAAGGAAAACGGGACGCGTCGACAGCAGGCCGCGATCAGTGCGCGTCGTGGGCCTGGCCGATATAGACGAGGGCCAGCATCATGAACACGAAGGCCTGCAGCGTGATGATCAGGATGTGGAAGATGGCCCACGCCGTGCCGGCGATGATGTGGCCGATCATCAGGCCGATGCCGGTGGCCGACAGCGACCAGGCACCGCCCATCAGCGCGATCAGCAGGAAGATCAGTTCGCCGGCGTACATGTTGCCGAACAGTCGCATGCCGTGCGAGACGGTCTTGGCGATGAACTCGATCATCTGCATCAGGAAGTTGAAGGGGTACAGGATCACCTTGTCGCCGAAGGGCGCGGCGAACAGCTCGTGGATCCAGCCGCCCCAGCCCTTGATCTTGACGTTGTAGACCAGGCAGACGATCAGCACCGACAGCGACAGGCCCATCGTCACCGACAGGTCGGCGGTCGGCACCACGCGCAGGTAGTGCACGCCGGTCTTCTCGCCCAGCAGCGGCAGCAGATCGACCGGCAGCAGGTCCATCGCGTTCATCAGGAAGATCCAGACGAAGACGGTCAGCGCCAGCGGGGCGACGAGCTTGCGGCTCTTGGCGTTGTGCACGATGCCCTTGGCCTGGCCCTCGACGATCTCGACGAGGATCTCGATCGCGGCCTGGAAGCGGCCCGGCACGCCGGAGGTGGCGGTCTTCGCGACACGCCAGAAGATGAAGCTGCCGATCACGCCGAGCAGCACGGCGAAGAAGATCGAATCGAGGTTGAACACCGAGAAGTCGACGATAGCCGTCTGCTTCTTGTTCTGCAGGTGCGTGAGGTGGTGAACGATGTATTCACCCGCGGTCGGGGCGTGACCTTCGGCAGCCATGTGTTGGACTCTTCCCGTCTTGTCGTTACTTCCGGCGGCGCCACAGCAGCGCCACCCAATACACCTTGATGCAGAGCACCAGGCCGACCAGCAGCGCCGGCCACACCAGGTTCTGCACGATCCGGTTCGCGACGACGAGCATCACGACCGAAACGCCGATCTTCACAAGCTCCCACAACATGAAGCTGACGGCGGACGTGCCGGCAGACATGCTGGAGAACCGACTGGTCATGCCACGCGCCATCAGGCTGCCCGGCACCACCACCACGGCCGCGCCGTAAAGCGCGGACCATGCCACTTCGCTCCTGCCGGTGAACAGCCAGCCGATCAGGGCTGTCAGCACACCGACTGCGGCTTGCACCGCGACAACCCGCCAGGGAGACACCGGCGGCTCCTTCGCCCTCAGGGCCGCCGCTTGCTCGCGGGTCAGGCTCTTGAAGGGCGCGTCTGCCGCCTCATCTTCTGCATCTCGCCATCCTCGCGGCTGGCGCGGATTGCGCATGGGCCGGTCGGACATCGGGTTACGCTCGGTTTCGGCAAACCGCGGGAGTATACGTGGAAACCCCTGCCGGTCCGGCGCTGCCCGTTCGGCGAAATCACCTAAGGGGTGCGCCGCGCCTTCGCAGGTGTCCCCTCCCGCGAGCGGGATGCACCAGAGTCAGCCGCGGTGCTCGCGGGCTACAGCCGCGCGAAGCCGACCGGCAGCCCGGGCACCTCGACCCGCATCGACAACACGCAGCCGGCCCAGGGCTGCTGCGCCAGTTCGTCGGCCGGGCGCTTGTCGCGCGCAGTGGTGAGGTACAGCGTCTTCAGGTCGTCGCCGCCGAAGCAGGGCATCGTCGGGCAGCGCACCGGCAATGCCACTTCGGCCAGCGTCTGGCCGCCGGGCGACAGCCGCAGCAGGCGCTGGCCCTCGTACATCGCGACCCAGTACGCGCCCTCGCTGTCGACCGCCGCGCCGTCGGGGCGGCCACCATACCCTTCCAGCGGCGCGCCGTCGGCACGCGGTGCAAACGCGCGAAAGACGCGGCGTCCGCTGAGCGCACCCTCGTTGCCGTCGAAATCGAAGGCGTAGATGGTGTGGGCCTTGGTGTCCGACCAGAACAGCGTGCGGCCGTCCGGGCTGAAGCCGAGGCCATTGCTGGTGGTGATGCCTTCGGCCATGCGGTCGAGCCGACCCTGGGCGTACCGGTACAGCGCCGCGGCCGGCGCGCGCTGGTCGTCGATCGTGCCGACCCAGAAGCGGCCTTGCGGATCGGCCTTGCCGTCGTTGAAGCGCTGCTTCGCCGGATCGTACGGCGGCGGGGCGACCGCCTGCCGCGTGCCGGTGGCCGGGTCGAAGCGCCACAGCCCGTCGCGCATGGCGACCAGCAGGCCGCCGCCGAGCAGCGGTGCGCAGGAGCCCGGCTCCGATGCGAGCGGCCACTGGTCATGCTGCTGCGTTTGCGGATCGAAGCGGTTCAGCGCCCGGCCCGGGATGTCGATCCAGTACAGCCGCCGCTCCTGCGGATGCCAGAACGGCGATTCGCCGAGCTGCGACGGCGGCACCGGCAGCGGCTCGAACGCCTCCGTCATGCGGGCGCCACCTCGAGCTTCATCCAGGCCTCGGTCGATTCACCGGCGCCCAGGCTCAGCAGTCCATGCGCGGCCGGCTCGGCCATGTGGATCGCATTGGGCACATGGCTGACCGGCTCGACGCAGAAGTAGTTCGCCGGGTCCGGCGTGTAGACCATCAGGTAGGGCAGCGACGAGGTCAGCTTCAGCGACAGCTTCTCGTCGCGGATGCGCGCCGCACCGCGCCAGCCTTCGAAGCAGTGGTCGAAGCCGAGGTGCGCGACGTCGCCATCGATGCCGGCCTGCGCGACCTTGCGCGTCGGCAGCTGCGTCGGATCGGTCTCCCAGCGCTCGGCGCATTCGACGTGCATCCGGCTGCGCGGCCGCTTCGCGAAGTACGGGTGGAAGCCCAGGCCCACCGGCTGCGGCTCGGCCGCGGTGTTGGTGAAACGCAGGCGGTGCTCCAGCGCGGTGGGCGTCAGCACCAGCTGCTGCTCGAGCGTGAAATCGAACGGCCAGTATTCGTCCGCCTGGTGCACGTAGCGCAGCGCGGCGCTGTCGGCGCCCGATTCGAGCACCTGCCACGCGCGCATCCACGCGACGCCGTGCAGCGCATGCGGTGTCCCGGGCACGTTGGCGACGATGCGGTGGTCGCGGCCGTGCCAGCGGAACCGGCAGAAGCCGAGCCGGTTGCTGAACGGCGCCAGCGCGAAGCTGGCGCCGTCGCGCGCGGTGGCGATGGTCGCCGGATCGGGGCTGCGCAGCACCGGCACGTCGCCGCGCCAGAAGCCGGCGACGGCGCCGCCGATGGCCGGCAACAACGCGAGCCGCAGCTCGCCGGAGGTCAGTTCGAGCGCCGGAGCGGAAGAAGGCAGGGTCATCGAGTGGTGTCGGGAAGAGAGGGGGAAGGCGCGTGGATCACGCGCCCGGCTCCGGCTGCGTGCCGTCGTTCAGGGTGTGTACGCGGGCCGCGCCGTCCTGCGTGCGCAACGCGCGCAGTGTCGCAGCCGCACCTTGCATCAGCAGGTTGAGGTCCGAGGCGACGGCCAGGAAGTCGAAGGCCATCGCCCGATAACGGGTCGCCGCATCGGCGCTGAAGGCCAGCGTGCCGATCGGCACGCCGGCGGCCTTCGCGCGCCGCACCGCATCGGCCATCAGTGCCAGCACGTCGGCATGCAGCGTCTGCCCGGGCAGGCCGAGGCTGCCGGAGAGGTCGGCCGGGCCGACGAAGAGCGCGTCGACCCCCGGCACCGCGGCGATCGCCTCGATCTGCACGACGGCCTGCGCGCTCTCGATCTGCACGATCACGCCGATCTGGCGGTTCGCGGTCTGCAGGTAGTTCGGCGCGGTGCCGAAGCGCGACGCCCGGCTCATGCCGACCATGCCGCGCACGCCTTCCGGCGGGAAGCGCGTCGCCGCCACCGCCTGGCGCGCCTCGTCGGCGTTCTGCACGAAGGGAAACATCACCGTCGTCGCGCCGGCATCGAGCACGCGCTTGACCGTCACCGGCTCGTTCCAGGGCACGCGCACGACGGTGGCCATGCGGGTATTGCCCAGCGCCTGCAGCAGGTGGGTCACGCCCATCATCTCCAGCGGCGTGTGCTCCATGTCGACGACGCCCCAGTCGAAGCCGGCCAGGCCGATGGCCTCGGCGATGATGGGGCTCGCCGACATCACCCAGGCGCCCAGCGGCGGCTGGCCGCCGGCCGAGCGCATCAGCGCGCGAAAGGTATTCATCGCGTGGGTCCCCGAGGTTTCAGGCCAGGTCGGCCTTGAGGTAGTGGGCGCCCGGGATCGGGTTGAAGTAGTACGGCGGGATCTCGTCGAAGCCGAGCGAGCCGTAGAGCTCGCGTGCCGCCTCCATGTCGTCCATCGTATCGAGCAGCATCGTCGAATAGCCGGCCTCGATCGCCAGGTCCATCAGGGCCTGCGCCAGCCGGCGGCCGAGGCCGAAGCGGCGGAACGCGGGCCGCACGTACAGGCGCTTCATCTCGCAGGCGTTCGGGTAGTCGACCTCGGGCAGTGCGCGGAAGGCGCCGCAGCCGGCGAGCTCGTCGTCGACGAGGGCCAGCAGCAGGCCGCCGCGCGGCGCGGCGTAGTCGCCGGGCAGGCCGGCGAGCTCGCCTTCGAAATCCTGGAACTGCAGGTCGAAGCCGAGACCCTGCGCGTACTCGCGGAAGATCTCGCGCGCGGCATCCAGCATGGCCGGCGTGTCCGGCGTCTGCAGGCGTAGATCGGGCGACGGCATCGAGGCGAAGAATCCCTGGGCCGACGAGTCTACGCCCCGAGCCGCTCGATGTAGACGGACAGCGCCGCGCAGGCGGCGAACAGCACCAGCGCCAGCACCCGCTGGCGCACGCCATCGAGCGTCGGCGGCACCGTGGCCGGCAGCAGCTTGTCGCCGGCCCACATCGGCGCCACGAGGCCGGTGCCGCGCAGCCGGTAGAAGACGATGGCGCCGATGTGCAGCACCACCAGCACGATGATGGTCCACTGGCCCGGGCCCTTGTGCCAGCTGGTCAGTGCAATGCCCGTCGACTCCGAGACGAAACGGTTCAGCGGCCCGGTGGTGGCGATCTCGTCGTTCGCGAAGAGCCCGGTCGCCACCTGCACGACGAGGATGCCGAGCATCGCGAACACCGAGAACGCGCCCAGCGGGTTGTGGCCGACGTCGAAATGGTCGCCGGCGCGGTGCTCGCCGCGCAGGTAGCGCAGCGTCGTCGACGGCGCGTAGGCAAAGCGTGCGAAGCGCGACCAGTGCCCGCCGACCACGCCCCACAGCAGCCGGAATACCAGCAGCGCCAGCACCAGCAGCCCCAGGCGCATGTGCCAGACCAGCGCATTGCCGGCGATCTTGCTGGTGATCAGCAGCCCGACGATGGCCAGCGCGAGCGTCCAGTGGAACAGCCGCGTCGGCAGGTCCCAGACCCGCACCGGACGAAGTTCGGACGACGACGACGGTTCGTTCATGCCCTGCCCTGTGCCTGAGGCTGCGTGATGCCGATGGCCCGGCACGATAGCCGAAAGCCGACGCAGCGTTGACAGGGCCGACCCGTGGAATAGCCGAGGCGGTCGGCCCGTACACTGGTCCGAGCCGGGCACGGGGCCCGCGCTCGTCGTCATTCCTTCTGGAGGATCCGCATGAAACGTCCGCTCCTGGCCCTCGCCGTCGCCGCGGCCAGCCTGCCCGCCGCCGCGCAGTTCCAAAAGCCCGAGGACGCGATCAAGTACCGCCAGAGCGCCTTCACGGTGATGGCGAACCACTTCGGCCGCGTCGCCGCGATGGCCCAGGGCCGGGTGCCTTTCGACGCCAAGGTGGCCGCCGACAACACGGCCATCGTGGTGACGATGTCGAAGCTGCCGTACGCCGGCTTTGGCGACGGCACCGACAAGGGCCTGCCGAACCGTGCGAAACCGGAGATCTGGAAGGAGCAGGCCAAGTTCAACGACCTGGCCGGCAAGATGCAGGCCGAGGTCGCCAAGCTCGACGCGGCCGCCCGCAGCGGCAGCCTGGATGCGGTGAAGGCCGCGGTCGGCGCGGTGGGCGGCTCGTGCAAGGCCTGCCACGACGACTATCGGGCGGAGAAGTATTCGAACTGAGCGTTCGCGGCCCGCTCAGGCCGGCTCGGCGAAGCCGAGCACGACCCGGCGGGTCTTGGCTGATTTTTTCTCGATCTTCGTCACGATCACCGCGCCGATCTCCGCGGTGTTCGCGACGTGCGTGCCGCCGCAGGGCTGCAGGTCGACGCCGTCGATCTCCATCACCCGCACACGGCCCTGGCCGCGCGGCGGCTGCACGCTCATGCTGCGCACCAGCTGCGGATTGGCGTCGAGCTCGTCCTCGCTGATCCAGCGGTGGCTGACACCATGGGCGCCGGCGACATAACGCGCGATGCCCTCGGTGAGCTGCTGCTTGTCGAGCGCATCGGTCATGTGGAAGTCGAGCCGCGCGTAATCGGCGGTGATCGAGCAGCCGTCGACCGGGTGCGGCACCAGCGCGCACAGCAGGTGCGTCGCGGTGTGGAAGCGCATGTGGCGGTGCCGGCGCTGCCAGTCGATCTCCGCCTCGACCGCCTCGCCCACCGCCCAGCCGTCGAGCGACTGCTCGGGCGCCGGCACGTGCAGGATCTCGCCCGGCGCCGTGCCCTTGCGCGTATCGGCGATCGCCAGCGTGCGGCCGTCGGCGTGGCGCAGCAGGCCGCGGTCGCCCGCCTGGCCGCCACCCTGCGGATAGAACACCGTGCGGTCGAGCTGCACACCGCGCTCGTCGATGGCGACGATGCGGGCATCGCAGCGCACCAGGCGGGCGTCTTCGCGGAACAGTTCTTCAGTCATCGCGCCATTGCTCCAGGTCGATGCGGCCGCGCGGCGTGTCGAACTGCGCCGACAGGCCCGCGCGTGCGCCAAGCTCGACCCGCTTCAGGCGCAGCAGGTCGACGGCCGCGGCCGGCAGTCCGCCCAGGCGCACGCCGGCGAGGCGCAGCGCCGAATCCGGCATCGCCTCGGTCGCGTGCGCGCCCTGCCACTCGATCAAGGTCGGCAGCAGGCCGTCGCAGGCATTCACGCCGTCGTCGCGAACGACGATGCGCCAGCGCAGCAGGCCGGCCGGCGTCTCGCGTTCGGCGGCCAGCGGCCGGCCCGGGTCGATGCCGCGGTTGATCAGCCCCCAGCGCAGCATCTCGGCGTTGTTGGTGCGCGCAACCAGCTGCACCAGCCGCGGCGAATCCCGCAGCGCGGCCTGCAGCGCCGTCCGGTCGAGGCCGAACCAGCGCGGCCGGCCCGGCGGCGGCGCGTCGGGATCGATGGCGATCAGCTCGAAGTAGGCGCCGGGGAAGTCGCCGCCCAGCTTCAGCAGCCGGTTGTGCGTGCTCATCAGCGCATGGCGGCCGCCGGGGCCGGGCGTCACGCCCAGCACGTCCTCGCACCAGGCGACGCCCTGCGCCAGCGAGTCGCAGGCGACGACGAGGTGGTCGACCTCGGTCATGTGGCCCCCCAGGCCCTGCGGGCCGGCCCCCCAAGGGGGCGCGAGCGCCTCCGGAACGGCCGCGCGGCGCTCACAGGTCCACGTGGCCGGCGATCACCGGCGTCACGTCGCCACCGATCCAGATGTCGTCGCCGCGCTGCTCGACATGCACCCGCCCGGCGCGGCCGATCGCCGTGCCCTGCGCGGCGACGTAGCGCGGCGGCGCCAGGCCTTCGCCGATCAGCCACTGCGCAATGCCGGCATTCAGGCTGCCGGTGACCGGGTCCTCCGGCACGCCGAGCTCGGGCACGAAGGCGCGCACCTCGAACTGGCACTCGCTGCCGGCCGGGTGCGGGCCGACGACGCCGACGTCCAGGCCCTGCATCGCGACGAAGTCGGGGCGCAGCGCCAGCACGCTGGCCGCGTCCTTCAGCAGCACGGCGATCCACTGCGGGCCGTTGACCACCCATTCGACACGCAACAGCGCGTCGACCGGCAGCCGCAGCGAGCGCGCGATGCGCGCCGTCAGCTCGGCATCGCCCGGTCCGCTGCGCTTCAACGGCGGCGCGGCGAACGCGAGCCGCGCACCGTCCTGGCGGATGCGCACGAGGCCGGCGCCGCACTGCTGCACGACCTGGCCCTCGCCGCGCGGGCGGCCGCCGGCGGCCAGCCACGCGTGGCAGCTGCCGAGCGTCGGGTGGCCGGCGAACGGCAGCTCGCCGCCGGGCGTGAAGATGCGCAGGCGGTAGTCGGCCGCCTCGTCGGTCGGCGGCAGCAGGAAGGTTGTCTCGGACAGGTTGGTCCAGCGCGCGAAGTCCTGCATCTGCGCGTCGGTGAGGCCGGTCGGGTCGTGCACCACCGCGAGCGCGTTGCCGCGCATCGGCAGCGTGGTGAAGACGTCGACCTGCGAGAAGCGGAAACGGGGCATGCGGGCTCCGGTGAGTGAACGGGGGAAACGGCTCAGGCGCCGGCCAGCACGTCGGCGTAGACCTCGCGGTCGATGTTGCCGCCGCTCAGCACGATGGCCGTGCGGCGGCCGGCGAGCTGCGCGCGCTCGACCAGCGCCGCGGCCAGCGCGGCCGCTCCGGCGCCTTCGGCGACCTGGTGCGTGCATTCGTAGAGCCGGCGCATCGCCTCCGCCACCTGCGCATCGCTGACCAGCACGACCCGCGCGAGCCCCTTCTGCAGGATCGCCAGCGCCTCGGGCTCCGGCGTGCGGCAGGCCATGCCGTCGGCCAAGGTCGTCGTCACCGCATGCGACACCGGCTCGCCGCGCGCCAGCGACAGCGCATAGGCCGGTGCGCCGTCGGAGACCACGCCGACGATCTCGGTGGACAGGCCGAGCGCGTCGCGCGCGGCGATCAGGCCGCTGGCGCCGGAGCCGAGGCCGATCGGCACGTAGACCGTGTCCAGCGCCGGCGCGCCGCCGAAGAGCTCGAGCGCGTAGCTCGCGACGCCGGCGACGAGGTCGCGGTGGAACGACGGCACCATCAGCCAGCCGCGTTCGGCGGCCAGGCCCTGCGCATGTTCGCGCGCGGCCTGGAAGTCGTCGCCGTGCTCGATCAGCTCGACGCCGAGCGCACGCATCGCCGCGTTCTTCTCGCGGCTGTTGCCGCGCGGCACGACGATCAGCGCCGGGATACCGTGGCGGCGCGCCGCGAAGCCGATCGACTGGCCGTGGTTGCCACGCGTCGCGCTGACGACGCCCGCGGGCTTCGCACCTGACGCCAGCAGCCGCTCGAAGTACACCAGCCCGCCGCGGATCTTGAAGGCGCCGACCGGCGTGTGGTTCTCGTGCTTGACCCACAGCTCAGTGCCGTCGTCGGGGCGCGGCGCGATCAAGGCTTCCAGCAGCGGCCAGCGGTACTGCGGCGTCGGCGGCAGCACCGCGTGCACCAGGCGCGCGGCGGACTGCAGCTCGTCATGACTCAGGAAAGGCGCGTCCATCGTCGGTCCGGTTCGATCGGTTCAGGGCGTCACTTCGGCTTCGATTTCCAGGTGCTCGCGCAGCACGCGGCCGAGCACCGCGACGCCGTCGACGATGTCCTCGGGCGCCAGCGTCACGAAGGACAGGCGCAGCGTGCGCGGATCGGGGGCGTGCGCGTAGAACGCGGCGCCCGGCACGAAGGCGATGCCGGCCTCGACCGCCTTCGGCAGCAGCGCCATCGCATCGCAGCCTTCGGGCAGGCGCACCCAGAAGAACATGCCGCCCTTCGGCTCGTGCCACTCGCTGCCCTCGGGCAGGTGCTGGCGCAGGCCCGCGGCCATCGCGTCGCGCTGGCGCTTGTAGCGCGCGCGGATCGCCGGCACGTGCTGGTCGAGGAAGCCGTGGCGGATCACCTCGTAGACCACGCGCTGGTTGAAGCCTGGCGTGTGCAGGTCGGCGGCCTGCTTGGCCTGCAGCAGCTTCGGGTAGAGCTCGCTGGGCGCGACCACGTAGCCCAGGCGGAAGCCCGGCGCCAGCACCTTCGAGAAGGAGCCGAGGTAGATCGTGCCTTCGGGCCAGCGCGATGCGATCGGCGCCGGCGGCTCCTCGTCGAACCACAGGTCGCCGTAGGGGTTGTCTTCCACCAGCGGCACGCCGGCGCCCTGCGCGGCGGCCACCAGCGCGTTGCGGCGCGCTTCCGGCATCACGCGGCCGGTGGGGTTCTGGAAGTTCGGCAGCAGGTACGCGAAGCGCGTGCCCGGCGCATCGTGCTTCAGCGCCGCCAAGGCCTCGGGCAGCGGGCCGTCGTTGTCGCTGGCCAGGCTCGTGTAGATCGGCTCGTAGGGGTTGAAGGCCTGCAGCGCGCCGAGGTAGGTCGGCGTCTCGACCGCCACCGGCGCGCCGGCGTCGATCATGATCTTGCCGACGAGGTCCAGGCCCTGCTGCGAGCCGGTCGTGATCAGCACCTGGTCCGCGCCGACCTTGTGGCCCATCGCCGTCAGCTTGGCCGCCACCCACTCGCGCAGCGGGCCGAAGCCTTCGCTGGCGGCGTACTGCAGCGCCTCGCGCGCCGAGTTGCGCAGCACGATGTCGCAGGCCTCGCGCATCGCCTCGGCCGGGAAGGTGTCGGCCGACGGCAGGCCGCCGGCCATCGACAGGATGCCGGGTTTCTCGGTGACCTTCAGGATCTCGCGGATGATCGACGGGTTCATGCGCGCGCTGCGGCGGGCCTGGGTCCACAAACTCATGGGGTGTCTCCGTTGGAAAGGGGGGATGCGGCGCGCTGATAGACCTGGGGGTCGCTGCGTTCCATGTAGATCTCGGGGGCGGCCAGCGGCACCCAGCCGTGGCGAGCGTACAGCGGCGCGGCGGTGCGCGTGGCGAGCACGCGGCGGCGCAGGCCCTGCAGGTCCGGGTGGGCGTCGACGGCGCGCACCAGCGCCGCACCGATGCCGCGGCCGCGCGCGGCGGGCAGCACGAACACGTCGGCCAGCCAGGCGAAGGTGGCGCGGTCGCTGACCACGCGGGCATATCCGAGCTGCGCGCCGGTTGCGTCGTCGAAGGCGCCGAAGTTCAGCGAATGCGCGATCGCGCGCTCGACCGTCGCGCGCGGGATGCCGCGCGCCCAGTGCGAGTCCTCGCTGAGGAAGCGATGGATCAGCGCGATGTCGAGCCGCGCCGGATCGTCGGAGATCGTGAAGCCGGGGTTCATCTGGCCACCCCCTGCACCGGCAGCCGCTTCGAGACAAACACGGTGGCCATCACCGCCAGCGAGAACAGCACCGTCGCCGCGTCCAGCGATTCGCCCAGCAGCGGCACCGCGAACCACATCGACAGGAAGGGCTGCAGCAGCTGCACCTGGCTGACGCGCAAGGTGCCGCCGAGCGCCAGCCCGCGGTACCAGGCGAAGAAGCCGAGCCACATCGAGAACAGAGAGACGTAGAGGAAGCCGCCCCAGGCGCTGGCGCGCACCGGCGCGGTGGGCCAGGCCATCAGCGTGATGGGCAGGGTCAGCGGCAGGCTCAGCACCAGCACCCAGCAGATCACCTGCTCCGGGCTCAGCGGCGTGCCCAGCGCCGACGACGCCGTCGACGACAGCCGCGCGCCCTGCACGTAACCGTAGGACGCACAGACCACCGCGGCCAGCAGCAGCCCGTCCGCCGGCTGCAGCGCCGCGCCGCCCTTCCACCAGGCGAAGCCCAGCACCAGCACGGCACCCAGCAGCGCACAGATCCAGAAGGCGCGGCTCGGCCGCTGGTGCAGCAGCAGCGCGCCGATGGCGGCGGTGGCGATCGGCAGCACGCCGGTGACCACCGACGCATGCACCGCGTCGACATGCAGCACCGCGAAGCCGAGGAACAACGGCCAGCCGAAGACGACGCCAGCGGCGGTGAGCGCCAGCAGGCGCCATTGCGCGGCGCTGGGCCGCGGCGCGCCGGTCAGCAGCAGCCAGCCGGCGGCCAGCAGCCCGGCCAGCGCGGCGCGCCCGATCGCGACGAACAGCGCCGGCAGCTGCGGATCGGCCGCGCTGCCCGAGGCCAGCCGCGTCATCGGGATCGACAGCGCGAAGATGCCGACGCCCAGAGCGCCGAGCAGCCAGCCGCGCGTCGCCGGCGACAGGCCGGAGGCGGTCTTCAACGTGGTGGAACTCGACATCGGCGCAGTCTAGGCCCGCGACCAGCACAGCATCAGTACACTTGCCGATACAGCCACTTCATCTGTACTGCCGGCGCCGGCGGTACATCCGTCCGGATTCACCCGATGAACGCGCACGACCTGCCCGCCCGCGCCCTCGAACAACGCGGGATCGACCGTTCACTGAAACGCGACAGCGCCGCGACGCTGGGCGAACAGCTCGCCGCGCGCTTCGCCGACCGCATCCAGCAGCGCGGGCTGCAGCCGGGGGCGCGGCTGCCGTCGGTGCGCGAGTGCGCGCGGCTGCACGGCGTCAGCCCGAGCACCGTCGTGGCCGCCTACGACCAGCTGCAGGCGCAGGGCCTGGTGGAGGCGCAGCGTCAGCGCGGCTTCTTCGTGCGCGAGCTGCCGGTGGCCCGCAGCGCGACGCCGGCGCGGGCGCCGACCGCCGCGCTGTCGGTGAACGCGCTGCCGGCACCGGTCGACGCGACCGCGCTGATCCGCGGCATGTTCCAGGGCCGGCAAGGCCACGTGGGTCCCGGCCTCGGCACGCTGCCCGAACCGTGGCTCGACAAGGCGCTGATCGAGCGCGCGCTGCGCCGCACCCTGCCACATGCCGCTGACGCGCTGCGTTATGGCGACCCGGCCGGCGACCCGTCGCTGCGCCAGGCGCTGTCGCGCCGGCTCGACGGCGAGCTCGGCATCGCCGCCGATACCGGCCAGATCGTCACCACGCTCGGCGCGACGCATGCGCTGGACATCGTCGCGCGCACCCTGCTGCAGCCGGGCGATGCGGTGCTGGTCGACGAGCCCGGCTGGGCGGTGGAGTTCGCGCGGCTGACGCGGCTGGGCATGCGCCTGCTACCGGTGCCGCGCGGGCCCAACGGGCCGGACCTCGCGGTGATGCAGGCCCTGGTCACCGAACATCGACCGCGGCTGTATGCGACGGTGTCGGTCCTGCACAACCCGACCGGGCAATCGCTGTCGCTCGCCACCGCGCACCAGGTGCTGAAGCTCGCCGACGCGCACGACCTGCTGATCGTCGAGGACGACACCTATGCCTGGCTCGCGCCACCGCATGCGCCGCGGCTGGCGGCGCTGGACGGCCTGCAGCGCACGATCTACGTCTCGGGCTTCTCGAAGATCCTGGCGCCCAACTGGCGCGTGGGCTACGTCGCCGCCGCGCCGGCCCTGGCCGAGCGCTTCATCGACACCAAGCTGCTGATGACCTTGACCTCGCCGGCGCTGCTGGAACGCGCGGTCGCCTGGTGCCTGGACCAGGGCCTGCTGCGCCGCCATGCCGAACGCGTCGTGCAGCGCCTGGACGGCGCGCGACAACGCGTGCTGCGGCTGGCGACCGAAGCCGGCTGCACCTTCGTGACGCCGCCGCAGGGCCTCTTCGGCTGGCTCGACACAGGCGTCGACACCGACCAGCTCGCGATCCGCCTCGCCGAGCAGGGCTGGCTGGTGGCCCCGGGCAGCCTGTTCCACGCGCGGCGCGCGCCCAGCACGCTGATGCGCGTGAACTTCGCCAGCTCGCAGGAAGCGGCCTTCTGGCACAGCTTCGTGGCCGCACGACGCGCGCTGCTGCAAGGGTCCACCACTCGATCGCGGGGTAGCGCCGAAACGTAACGTCACCACTTGTGTCAAGCCTCGGGCGTAGCATCCCCCTAATGTTTCGCTCGACCCTACCGCAGGGCGCCCCCGACCTGATGCGCGTCAGCGAGTTTCGTCGCTACCTCGACGATCTCGACCGGCTGCATGGCACCGATGCCGCGAATTCGCGGCTGACGTCGCTCAGCCCGTCGCTGATGCAAGACTTGCAACGCTTTGAGCAGCGCGGCCAGCACACCGAGCTGCTCGAGGTGCTGGCCGCGGGCGTGCGCCACGCGCAGCCGCTGGCCGTGCATCTGCAGTGGGAGCAGCAGGTGCTGACGCTGACGATCTTCCCGGCGCAGAAGCTCGCGCACTGCGCGGTGCCGATGCAGCAGGTGCTGGCCGGCCGGCTCGACGAGCTGCAGGTGCTGCAGGTCGAACGCGCGACGCTGCGCGCACCCGGCGACTCCGAACGAGCGCTCGTCGGCGACCCCAAGCGCTACCACCCGCTCGCACCGCTGCTGTGGAGCCTGGCGATGCGCGGTGCGCGCGAGGCGCTGCTGCCCGAGATCGCCGGCCAGGCTGCCTACCGCGTGGCGCCCGGCGTCAGCTTCGACGGGCTGGACCTGCCGGCCGCCGCGGCCCGCTGCATCAGCCGCCTGCGGCGCCAGACCTGCAACCTGCGCGAGATCTGCGAATGGCCCGGCATGGACCGCGGCCGCGCGCAGCGCCTGCTCAACGGCATCTACCTGCAGGCCGGCCTGATCGTCAGCCGCACGCATCCGGCGGCCACCAACGAAGGCTGGTCTGGATATCGCTGACGTCCTGCGGGACGTGCGGCCGGGCTAGCGTATGAAGCGGCCGCCCGGCCCGACGATCAGCAGGTCGACGAAGCTCGAGCCGTGGTGGTTCTGCGGTCCGAAGTTCAGCGTGTAGCCGCCGAGGTCGAGCTTGCCGAGGCCTTCGATGGTCTGCACCAGGCTTTGCGAGGTGACGCCCTTGCCGGCGCGCTTCAGCAGTTCCAGCAGCACGCGCAGGTTCATGTAGCCGAAGAAGTGGTCGAAGTCGACCGGCAGCCTGGCACGCTCCATCGCCGCGGCGTAGTCGCGCGTCAGCGTGCTGGTCGCGCGCATCGCGTAGGGCAGCGTCTGGGTGAAGGCGAGGCCACGTGCTTCGTCGCCCAGCGCGTCGAGCAGCGGCTTCGAGCTGGCGATCGACAGCGCGTACACCGGCACGCCGATCTGCGCCCGCGCCGCCTTCACGAAGGGCACCAGCGCCGGGCCGAAGGCGATGAACAGCACCGCCTGCGGCTGCGCGGCGGCCAGCGCCAGCGCGACGGCGGCGGAGTCGTTGCCGGGGATGTCGAGCGCAGCCTTGGCCACCAGCGTCGAGCCGAGCTCCTTGCAGACCTCCTCGACCACCGGCAGCATCAGCTGGCCGAAGGGGCTGGCGTGGTAGGCCACGCCGATCTTCGTGCGCCCGACGGTGGCGAGGTTGCGCACCATCTGCACCACCTCGTCGCGGTAGCTGGCCATCGCGGTGAAGAAGTACGGGTGCTGCTTCGCGCGCAGCGCCGGCGCGCCGGTGTAGACGCCGACCAGCGGCACCTTCTTCTCGGCCAGCAGCGGCAGCACCGCGCCGACGTTGGCCGTGCTCGCGAGGCCGTACAGCACGACGGCCTTCTCGCGGTCGATCAGCTGGGTGACGTTCTCGACGCAGCGCTTCGGGTCGTAGGCATCGTCCAGCGTCACCAGCCTGGCCTTGCGGCCGCCGACGCCGCCGCGGCGGTTGAACTCCTCCAGCGCCAGCTCCTGGCCGCGCACCACGGCCTTGAAGGTGCCGGCGAGCGGGCCGCTCAAGTGAGCGCTCTGGCCGATGACGATGTCGCCGCCGGCGGCGCTGCCGGCAGCGGGCGTCGATTGCGCGAAGGCCAGCGGACTGGCGGCGGCGCCGGCCAGGGCGGCCAGGCAGGTGCGGCGGGGCAGCAGGTTCGTCATCGCGGGGACTCCCTCGTTGGGTCGGTGGTGGTGCGTGCGGCGCGCCAAGGTAGGGCCGCACGGCACGCCGCCGTTGTCACCTCCGCTACAACCTGCGGTTAACCCACCCCTTCATCGTTGCGGCGCCGCCAAATATTCCCAGCGCTCGAGCGCCGCCATCAGCTCGTCCTCGATGGCTTCATAGCGCGCCTGCAGCTCGGCGACACGCTGCGGCTCCTGCTGGTACAGCTCGGTGCCGGCCAGGCGCGCGCCGATCGCCTGCTGCTCGGCTTCGAGCGCCTCGATGCGCGCGGGCAGCTCGTCGAGCTCGCGCTGTTCCTTGTAGCTCAGCTTGGTCTTCGGCTTCGCCGCGGTGTCGCGCGCCGCGGCGGCGGGCGCCGGCGTGGCGGACGGGGCTGGCGTGGTGGGCGCCTTCGGTGCCGCGGCCGCAGCGGCGGCCGCGGCCCGCCCGCGCGCCGCGCGCCAGTCGTCGATGCCGCCTTCGTACTCCTTCCACAGCCCCGGCTTCAGGTCGCCTTCCCAGGCGATCAGGCTGGTCACCACGTTGTCGAGGAAACGCCGGTCGTGGCTGACGAGGAACACCGTGCCGGGATAGGACTGCAGCAGCTCTTCCAGCAGCTCCAGCGTGTCGATGTCGAGGTCGTTGGTCGGTTCGTCGAGCACGAGCACATTGGCCGGCAGCGCGAACAGCCGCGCCAGCAGCAGCCGGTTGCGCTCGCCGCCCGAGAGCGTGCGCACCGGCGAGTTCGCGCGCTCGGGTGCGAAGAGGAAGTCGCCGAGGTAGCTCATCACGTGCTTGCGCACGGCCTTCGAGCCCTCGCCGATCTCGATCCAGTCGCTGCCCGGGCTGATGGTGTGCGCGAGCGTTGCGTCGAGGTCCAGCCCGGCGCGCATCTGGTCGAAGTAGGCCACCTGCAGCTGCGTGCCGCGGCGCACCGTGCCCGACGTGGGCGCCTGCTCGCCGAGGATCAGGCGCAGCAGGCTCGTCTTGCCGGCGCCGTTCGGGCCGATCAGGCCGATCTTGTCGCCGCGCAGCACGGTGGCCGAGAAGCGGTCAACGATCAGCTTGTCGCCCGCGCCGCCCTCGGCGCTCGCCGGGTATCGCAGCGTCACGTCCTGCAGCTCCGCGACGATCTTGCCGCTGGGCAAGCCGGTCGCCAGCTCGAGCCGCACCTGGCCGAGCTGCTCGCGCCGCGCACTGCGCTGCTCGCGCAGGGCCTTCAGCCGCGCGACGCGGCCGACGCTGCGCGTGCGCCGCGCCTCGACGCCCTTGCGCACCCACACCTCCTCCTGCGCCAGCAGCTTGTCGGCGCGCGCATTGGCCAGCGCTTCGGCCGACAGCTCGTCCTCCTTCACCGTTTCATAACGGCTGAAGTTGCCGGGGTAGCTGCGCAGCTGGCCGCGGTCGAGCTCGACGATGCGGGTGGCGACGGCATCGATGAACGCGCGGTCGTGCGACACGACGACCAGCGCGCCGCCCCAGTCGGTCAGCAAGGCCTGCAGCCAGTCGATTGCGTCGAGGTCGAGGTGGTTGGTCGGCTCGTCGAGCAGCAGCACGTCGGGCCGCGTGACCAGCGCCTGCGCCAGCGCGACACGCTTCTTCGTGCCGCCGGACAGCGCATCGATGGCCGCATCGCGGTCGAGGTGCAGGCGCTGCAGCGCCTCGTCGACCCGCTGCTCCCAGGTCCAGCCGTCGAGCGCCTCGATGCGCGTCTGCAGCGCGTCGAGGTCGTCGCCACGCGGGCCGTCAGGCTCGCCATGAAGGCTCGCATGTTGTTCGAAGCGCGCGCGCAGCGCCTTCACTTCGGCGAGGCCCTCGCTGACCGCCTCGAAGACCGTCGCGCCGGACGCGAACAGCGGCTCCTGCGGCACGTAGGTCCGGCGCAGCCCCTGCTGCAGCTGCAGCGTGCCGTCGTCGAGCCGGTCGATGCCGGCCAGCACCTTCAGCAGCGAGGACTTGCCGGTGCCGTTGCGTCCGATCAGCGCGATGCGTTCGCCGGCTTCGAGCGTGAAGTCGGCATGGTCCAGCAGGGGCCAGTGGCCGTAGGCGAGCTGGGCGTTGGTGACGGTGATCAGGGCCATGCCCTGCATTGTCCGCTGCGGCCGCTGTTCGACGCCGACGGGCGGGCGCTGGCGGCGGCGTGAGCGCGCTGCCCTTTCAGGGCGTGACGATTTCCAGTCCCCGGAAGTGGGCGTCGAAGCGACGCCTGTCACGCGTCAGCAGCGGCACCCGGCGAACGGCCGCGTGGGCACCGATGAGGAAATCCGGCAGCACCATCGGGCGCGTGCCTCCGCGGCGGCGGTAGAGACGATGCGCCTGCGCAGCGAGGAACAAGGCCTCGCGCGGCAGATCCTCCCACTGCAGGCCGAAGTCCTGCAGCGCCGCACTTGCCGCTTCGAAGGTGTCGAAGTCGCTGCACCATTCGGCGAAGACGATCGGGTTGGTCAGCAGCGGGCCTCGCAAACTCCAGCGGGCGAGCTGATCGACGGACCAGTCGCGCCAGGCAGGATCGTCCGCGGTGACATCGACCAGGACGCAGGTGTCGACGAGGATCATGCGCGACGCCGCGTCGCGACCGGCTCGAGCCCCGGATCGGCGGCATCGTCGTCATAACCGCGCAGCAGTCGCATCAAGGCATCCGTGCCGGCTTCGCCGCTGCGTCCGCCGCAGCCACGCAGCTTGCCGAACTTCGCGCGCGCGGCGGCCAATGCGCGAGGCGAATCGGCCACCGGTGCCGCCGGTTCGACACGCACGCTGCCATCGGCCACGATGCGAAATTCCACGGCATCCCCGGGGGCGACGCGAAGATGATCGCGAATCGCCTTCGGCAGCGTGACCTGGGCTTTCGAGGTGAGCGTATTCGGCATGATCGCGGGCAGGTATGACTTGATCGAGAATGTAATACCGCCGCGAGTCGGGATCAATCGCCCAGCCGCTGCGCGTGGTGGCGCAGGTGGTCGTCGATCACGCTGGCGATGAAGTAGTAGCCGTGGTCGTAGCCGGCATGGCGGCGCAGCTGCAGCGGCTGGCCGGCCGCGGCGCAGGCGGCCTCGAAAGCTTCGGGGTGCAGCTGGGTCGCCAGGAACTGGTCGGCGAGGCCCTGGTCGATCAGCAGGCCGCCGGGGTACGGTGCGCTGGGTTGTGAACGCATCAGTTCCGACGCATCGTGCGCCGTCCAGGCCGCGCGGTCGTCGCCGAGATAACCCGTGAAAGCCTTGACACCCCACGGGCACGACATCGGCGCGCAGATCGGCGCCAGCGCCGACAGGCTGCGAAAGCGCCCCGGGTGGCGCAGCGCCAGGGTCAGCGCGCCATGGCCGCCCATCGAATGGCCGACGAGGCCGATGCGCTCGCGATCGACCGGGGCTTCGGCCGCCACCAGCGGCAGCAGCTCGGCCATCAGCCAGCTCTCCATGCGCCAGTGGCGCGACCACGGCGCCTGCGTGGCATCGAGGTAGAAGCCGGCGCCGATGCCGAAGTCCCAGGCCGCGTCCTCACCGGGCACGCCGGCGCCGCGTGGGCTGGTGTCCGGCGTCAGCAGCGCAAGACCGAGTTCGACCGCCAGGCGCTGCGCGCCGGCCTTGATCGCGAAGGTTTCTTCGGTGCAGGTCAGGCCGGCGAGGTAGACCAGCAGCGGCACGCGTCGGGCCTCGGCCTGCGGCGGCAGGTACAGCCCGAAGCGCATCGGCAGCCCGATCTCGCGCGAGGCATGGCGGTGGAAGGCCTGCGTGCCGCCGAACGCACGGTGCGCCGACAGCGTCTCGACGCCGTTCATGCGCCGCCGCTCAGAACTCGACCACCGAGCGGATCGACTCGCCGCGCTTCATCAGCTCGAAGCCTTCGTTGATGCGCTCCAGCGGCAGCTTGTGCGTGATCAGCTCGTCGATCTTCAGCTTGCCGTCCATGTACCAGTCGACGATCTTCGGCACGTCGGTGCGGCCGCGCGCGCCGCCGAAGGCCGAGCCTTCCCACTTGCGGCCGGTGACCAGCTGGAACGGCCGCGTGCTGATCTCCGCGCCGGCCTCGGCCACGCCGATGATGATGCTGCGGCCCCAGCCCTTGTGCGTGCACTCCAGCGCCTGGCGCATCACCTGGGTGTTGCCGATGCATTCGAAGCTGTAGTCGGCGCCGCCGTCGGTGAGCTGCACGATCGCGTCGACGACGTTCGGCACGTCTTTCGGATTGATGAAGTGCGTCATGCCGAAGCGGCGCGCCATCAACTCGCGGGCCGGGTTGATGTCGATGCCGATGATCTTGTCGGCACCGACCATCTTGGCGCCCTGGATCACGTTCAGGCCGATGCCGCCCAAGCCGAAGACGACGACGTTGGCACCCGCCTCGACCTTCGCGGTGAACAGCACCGCGCCGACGCCGGTCGTCACGCCGCAGCCGATGTAGCAGACCTTGTCGAAGGGCGCGTCGGGGCGGATCTTCGCCAGCGCGATGCCGGGCACGACGATGTGGTTCGAGAATGTCGAGGTCCCCATGTAGTGCAGCAGGGGTTTCCCGTCCAGCGAGAAGCGACTGCTGCCGTCCGGCATCAGCCCCTTGCCCTGTGTGGCGCGGATCGCCTGGCAGAGGTTGGTCTTGCGCGACAGGCAGAACTTGCACTGCCGGCATTCGGGCGTGTACAGCGGGATCACGTGGTCGCCGGGTTTCAGCCACGGCACGCCCGCGCCGACCTCCAGCACCACGCCCGCGCCCTCGTGGCCGAGGATCGCCGGGAACAGGCCTTCCGGATCGGCGCCCGACAGCGTGTACCAGTCGGTGTGGCAGATGCCGGTGGCCTTGACCTCGACCAGCACCTCGCCGTCGCGCGGGCCGGCCAGGTCGACGTCCTCGATGATCAGCGGGGCGCCTGCCTTCCAGGCAACCGCGGCCTTGGTCTTCATGCGTCTTCTCCTTCGCGGACCGCCGCCTCCAGCGCGTCGACGAACATCTTCGGCACGTCGAAGCCGGTCTGCTGCGTGATTTCCTGGAAGCAGGTCGGGCTGGTGACGTTGATCTCGGTCAGGCAGTCGCCGATGATGTCCAGGCCGACCAGCAGCAGCCCGCGCGCGGCGAGCACCGGGCCCAGCGCCTCGGCGATCTTCCTATCCTGCGAGGTGAGCGGCTGCGCGACGCCCTTGCCGCCGGCCGCCAGGTTGCCGCGGATCTCGCTGCCCTGCGGGATGCGCGCCAGCGAATACGGCACCGGCTCGCCGGCGATGACCAGCACGCGCTTGTCGCCGTGCACGATCTCCGGCAGGTACTTCTGCACCATCAGGGTCTGCGCGCCGTCGCGGTTCAGCGTCTCGACGATCGAGCCCAGGTTCAGCCCGTCGGGGCCGACGCGGAAGATGCCCATGCCGCCCATGCCGTCGAGCGGCTTCAGGATGATGTCGCGGTGCTCGGCATGGAAGGCGCGCACCGCGGAGGCCGAGCGCGTGACCAGCGTCGGCGCGATGTGCTCCGGGAACTCCAGGATCGCCAGCTTCTCGGGATGGTCGCGCAGGGCCGCCGGCTTGTTGAACACCTTCGCGCCCTCGCGCTCGGCCTGGCCGAGCAGGTGCGTCGCGTAGAAGTACTCGCTGTCGAACGGCGGGTCTTTGCGCATGATCACCGCATCGGTGTCGGCCAGCGCCAGCTCGCCCTGGCTCAGCACGGTGAACCAGGCCTTCTGGTCGCCGGTCAGCGCGATCGCGCGCGCCGCGCGCGCGACGACCCGCGCGCCCTTCACCCACACCAGGTCGGCCGGCTCGCAGGCCCACAGCTGGTGGCCGCGCCGCGCGGCCTCGCGCATCATCGCGAAGGTGGTGTCCTTGGTGGTCTTGAAGACCTCCAGCGGGTCGGCAACGAAGAGCAGTTTCATGGGCGGCCCGGGGCTCAGCGAACGGGGCGCCAGTGTTGCACGGCCAACGCGACGCTGCCCGCGACCACGCCCCAAAAGGCCGAGCCGATGCCGGCCATTGACACCCCGGACAGCGTGACGAGGAAAGTGATGGCAGCGGCGTCGCGGTGCGTCTCGTCCTTCAGCGCGGTGGCCAGGCCACCGGCGATGGTCCCGATCAGCGCCAGCCCGGCCACGGCGGCGACCAGCTCGCGCGGGAACGCCGCCAGCAGCCCGGCCACCGCGCCGCCCGCCAGGCCCAGCAGCACGTAGAACACGCCGGCGGCGATCGCGGCCCAGTAGCGCTTCGCCGGGTCCTCGTGCGCCTCGCGGCTCATGCAGATCGCCGCGGTGATCGCCGCGAGGTTGATGCCGAAGGCGCCGAAGGGCGCGAACACCAGGGTCGCGACGCCGGTCGCGGTGATCACCGGCGACACCGGAACCCGGTAGCCCGCCGCCCGCTGCGCGGCGACGCCGGGCAGGTTCTGCGAGGCCATCGTGACGATGAACAGCGGCAGCGCGACGCCGACCAGCGCGGCGATGCTGAAGGCCGGCATCACCGCCTCCGGCCGCGTCCAGCCCCAGTCCACCGCCTGCAATGCAGGCAGGCCGAGGCGGCCCTGCAGCGCGGCGATCAGCACGCCGCCGAGCAGCGTGCCCGGCACCGCGTAGCGCGGCCACCCTCTTCGCCCGGCCAGGAAAACCAGCGCCATGCCGATGACCATGCCCGGCGCGCTGCGCACCGCGCCGACCGCGTCGAGCCCGAAGCGCGCCAGCACGCCGGCCAGCAGCGCCGCGGCGATGGCCATCGGCACCTTGTCCATCACCCGCTCGAACAGCCGCGTGAGGCCCGCGGTGATGATCAGCAGCGCGCAGATCACGAAGGCGCCGATGGCCTCGGCCATCGGGATGCCCTGCGTCGCTGCGAGCAGCGCGGCGCCGGGCGTGCTCCACGCGGTGAGCACCGGCTGCTTCGTCCGCCATGACAGCGCGATGCTCGACAGCCCCATCGCCAGCCCGAGCGCCCACATCCACGACGCGGTCTGCGCCGGCGTGGCGCCGAGGGCCTGCGTCGCCTGGAAGACGATGGCCACCGCGCTGGTGTAGCCGACGAGCACCGCGACGAAGCCGGCGACCACGGCGGTCAGAGACAGGTCGGCCAGGACATTCTTCATGGCGCGGCAGCATATCGGCCCCCGCGATGCCGGGCTGCCGGGCGGCGCGCATTCAAGCCACCGCGACCCGGCGCCGATAAACAGCCATCTCCCCCGCTGTCCACCAGAACATCGACCATGTGCCGCCTGCTCGCCTACCTGGGTGACCCCCTGTACCTCGACGAGCTGGTGTGCTCGGCGCAGCACTCGCTGGTCGCGCAGTCGCGCCTGGCGACGCAGGCCAAGACGGCGACCAACGGCGACGGCGTCGGCATCGGCTGGTACGGCGACCGTGACGAACCCGGCGTCTACCGCGAGGCGATGCCGGCCTGGGGCGACGAGAACCTGCAGTCGCTGTGCCGCACGCTGCGCTCGCGCCTGTTCTTCGCCCACGTGCGCGCCGCCACCGGCACGTCGACGTCGCGCGAGAACTGCCACCCGTTCCGCCAGGGCCGCTGGCTCTTCATGCACAACGGCCAGATCGGCGGCTACGCCCGCGTGCGCCGCGCGCTGGAGGCGCGGCTGCCGGACCACCTGTTCGCCGCGCGCCGCGGCGCCACCGATTCCGAGCTGCTGTTCCTGCTGACGCTGGCGCGCATCGAGGCCGGCGAAACCGCCGAGCAGGCGATGCCGACGGTGCTGGACGACACGCTGGCGCTGATGCGCGCCGCCGGCGTCGACGAGCCGCTGCGCTTCGCCGCCGCGCTGGCCGATGGCGACCAGATCCATGCCTTCCGTTTCGCCAGCGACGGCAAGCCGCCGACGCTGTACGTCAACGAAGGCGAGCGCGGCAGCATCATCGCGTCCGAGCCGGTGAACACGCACACCGGCCAGTGGCACCCGGTGCCGCCGAACAGCTGGGTGCGGCTGTCGCGCCTGGGGGCCACCGTCAGCGCGTGAGCGTTATCGGCCGCCCGCGCCCGGAATGAAGTGCACTAGTTCACTGCCCGGCTGTCCACTTCCACGCACCCCGGCACCGGCCGCCCTGCCTAGCATGCCCCTCATCACAAGAGGGCTGGTTGGGACATGGTGGCAGGACGATCGGCCGCGCTCGGCGCGTGGCTGGGATGGGCGCGCGAGGCGCCCGAGAACGGCGCCCATGCGCTCGAAGCGCGTCCGGTCGCCGCGAGCGACGAGGCCTTCCTGCGCGCGCTCTATGCCGACACCCGCGAACCGGCGATGCGCGCCACCGGCTGGCCGGCCTCGCGCTGCCGCAACTTCCTCGACCAGCAGTTCGACGAGCTGCAGCGCCAGCACAGGCGGCGTCATGCCGACGCACTGTGCCTGCTGCTGCTGGTGCAGGGCTCGCCGATCGGCCGGCTGAGCTGGCAGGCCGCGCCGCGGCAGGCGACGCTGATCGAGCTGTCGCTCGTGCGCCCCTGGCGCGGCTGCGGCGTCGGCAGCCAGGTGATGCGCGGGCTGACCGCCGACGCCGACCGCCGGGGCCAGGCCATCGACCTGCACGTCGAGCCCGACAGCCCCGCCTGCAGCTGGGTGCAGCGCTTCGGCTTCGAGGCCGCGCTGCCGCAGCCGTCGCTGCACCTGCACCTGCGGCGGCCGCCGATGGCCGCGTCATTGAACGCCTAGCCGGCGCTAGATCTCGACCTTCGCGCCGAGCTCGACGATGCGGTTGGACGGCAGGTTCAGGAAATCCGCCGCCGCCGCCGCGTTGCGGTGCATGCTGGCGAAGAGCTTCTCGCGCCACATCGCCATGCCGCGCCCGAAGGTCGGTATCACGATGTCGCGGCTCAGGAAATAGCTGGTGTCCATCTCCGGCAGCGGGATGCCGCGGTCGGCCAGCAGCTGCAGCGCCTCGGGCACGTCGGGATCGTTCTTGAACCCGAAGTGCAGCACCACCATCCAGCAGTCGTGGCCGAGCGACTCCATCTGGATGCGCTTGTCGAAGCCGATCCACGGCACCTCGTGGTGCTTCACCGAGACGAACAGGTTGTGCTCGTGCAGCACCTTGTTGTGCTTCAGGTTGTGCATCAGCGCGTTCGGCGTCAGGCCGGGCTCGGCCGACAGGAACACCGCGGTGCCCGCGACGCGCGTCGGCGGGCTGATGAACACCGCGTCGAGGAAACCCTGCAGCTCGATCGAGTCGTCGTGCAGGCGCTCGGCGAGCTGCTTGCGGCCCTGCGCCCAGGTGGCCATCAGCGTGAACATGCCGATGCCGATCAGGATCGGGAACCAGCCGCCGGTGAACAGCTTCAGCATGTTCGACGCGAAGAAGGCGACGTCGATGACGAAGAAGAAACCGGTGGCCGCCAGGCACAGCGCGAGCGGGTACTTCCAGCCGTAGCGGATGACGAAGAAGGTCATCACCGTGGTGATCGTCATGTCCAGCGTCACCGCGATGCCGTAGGCGGTGGCCAGGTTCGACGAGGTGCGGAACAACACCACCGCCAGCACGATGAAGACGAACAGGCCCCAGTTCACGAAGGGCACGTAGATCTGGCCGGTATCGCGCACGGAGGTGTGCAGGATGCGCATGCGCGGCAGGATGCCGAGCTGGATGGCCTGCTTGGTCACCGAGAAGGCCGCGGTGATCAGCGCCTGCGAGGCGATCACCGTCGCCGCGGTGGCCAGGAACACCAGCGGCAGCTGGGCCCACCCCGGCGCCATCAGGTAGAACGGGTTCGTGATCGCCTCGGGCCGCTGCAGCAGCATTGCGCCCTGGCCGAAGTAGTTGACCACCAGCGCCGGCATCACGATCGCGTACCACGCGATGCGGATCGGCTTGCGGCCGAAGTGGCCCATGTCGGCGTAGAGCGCTTCGCCGCCGGTCACGCACAGCACGACCGCGCCGAGGCCGATGAAGGCCACCAGCGGGTGGTGCACGAAGAAGCCGATCGCGTAGCCGGGGTTCAGCGCCACCAGCACGCCGGGGTTGGCCAGGATGTGCGGCAGGCCGAGCAAGGTCAGCGCGACGAACCACACCAGCGTGATCGGCCCGAAGGCGCGGCCGATGCCGCCGGTGCCGAAGCGCTGCACCGCGAACAGCGCGGTCAGCACGACCAGCGTCAGCGGGATCACGACGTCGTGCAGCTGCGGCGCCGCGACGCCCAGGCCCTCGACCGCCGACAGCACCGAGATCGCCGGCGTGATGACGCCGTCGCCGTAGAAGATCGCGGTGCCGAACAGGCCCACCGTCATCAGCGTGCGGCGCAACGCCGGCTTCTCCCGCACCGCGGTGGTGGCCAGCGCCAGCATCGCGATCAGCCCGCCTTCGCCGTTGTTGTCGGCACGCAGGATCAGCAGCACGTACTTGATCGAGACGATGATGGTCATCGTCCAGAAGATCAGCGACAGCACGCCGAGGATGTTGTCCGGGGTCGTCTCGACGTGCCCGCCGTGGAAGACCTCCTTCAATGCATACAGCGGGCTGGTGCCGATGTCGCCATAGACGACGCCGAGGGCGCCGAGAGTGAGCGCGGCCACCTGGGCCGGGCTCTTGGGGGCATTCGCCGTACTCACTGCGGAGGATCGCCGGCCGTCATCGAGCGGTCAGCGGGAGCCGAAAGGACCGCGATCCTACGCCTGTTGCACCGCAGCATGCCAGCGCCCGAACTGGCGGGGGCCGGTGCGCGTGGCCGCGGCGCGACGCCGCCGCCGCCGGCCCGCGCTACTCGTAGACCTCGGCTTCGGGGTCGGTCGCCTCGAGCTCGTAGCTCGCCGCCAGCATCGCCAGCCGGCCGATGACGCCGTACATGTAGAACCGGTTCGGCGCGCTGGCGCCCGGGCGCTCGCCGGGCCGCGGCAGGTGATGCCCTTCGGCAAAGGCCAGCGGCACGAAGCTGGCCCCCGGCGCGTTGAGGTTCTCGTCGACGCCGCGCTCGGCATGCACCCGGTAGAACCCGCCGACGACGTAGCGGTCGATCATGTAGACCACCGGCTCGGCCACCGCGTCGTTGATGCGCTCGTAGGTCGGCACGCCTTCCTGGATGATCACGTCGCTCAGCACCGGGCCGCCGGCGGCCGCCTTCTGGCGCACGCGCTGGCACACCGCGTCGAGCTCCTTCGCGTCGCGCACGGTGCAGATGCCCAGCTCGCTCGGCCCGTTGTCGGCCTTGATGACGACGAAGGGCTTCTCGTTGATGCCGTATTCCTTGTACTTGCGGCGCACCTTGCCGAGCAGCGCGTCGGCATGGGTCTTCATGCAGTCGAGCCCCGCGTCGTCGACGACGTCGACCTCGCCGCAGTGGGCGAACATCGGGTGGATCAGCCAGGGGTCCATGCCCAGCAGCTTGGCGTACTTCTTGGCCACGTCCTCGTAGCTCTGGAAGTGGCGGCTCTTGCGGCGGTGGCCCCAGCCGGCATGCAGCGGCGGCAGCAGGTACTGCTCGTGCAGGCCTTCCAGCACCTTGGGCGTGCCCTCGGAGAGGTCGTTGTTCAGCAGGATGGTGCAGGGGTCGAAGTTCTTCAGCCCCAGGCGGCGCTGCGAACGCTCCAGCGGCTCGACGACCAGCTCGCTGCCGTCGGGCAGGCGCAGCGTCTTCGGCGTCTTCAGCTCCGGGTCCAGCGAGCCCAGGCGCACGTTCAGGCCGGCCTGCGTGAATACGCGCACCAGGCGCTGCAGGTTGGTCAGGTAGAAGGTGCTGCGGGTGTTGTTCTCGGGCACCAGCAGCAGGTTCTTCGCCTCGGGGCAGATCTTCTCGATCGCCGCCATCGCCGCCTGCACCGCCAGCGGCAGCATCTCCGGCGTCAGGCTGCCGAAGCCGCCCGGGTAGAGGTTGGTATCCACCGGCGCCAGCTTGAAGCCGGCGTTGCGCAGGTCGACCGCGCTGTAGAACGGCGGCGTGTGCTCCATCCATTCCAGGCGGAACCAGCGCTCGATCGCCGGCATCGAGTCGAGGATGCGGGCTTCCAGCTCGTTGATCGGGCCGGTGAGCGCGGTGATGAGGTGGGGGACCATGGGGCAGGCCTGCGGCGGGCGTAACGGTGAAGATTGTAGGAAGGTGGCGCCGCCGGAGGAAAAGGCAAGAACAGAGGCTGGGTCGAACGGCAAGCGTCGCGCCCGTACCCGATCCAGCGGTCCGCCAAGAAAAAAGGGCTGCCCGCGGGCAGCCCTTCGTGCGTCGACGACGCGGCTTACTTGCTGTAGGCCGTCTCGCCGTGGCTCGAGATGTCGAGGCCTTCGCGCTCCTCTTCCTCGGTGACGCGCAGGCCGATCACCAGGTCGACGATCTTGTAAGAGACCGCCGCGACGATGCCGGACCAGACCACCGTCAGCAGCACGGCCTTCAGCTGGATCCACACCTGGGCACCGATCGGGTTCGAGCCGACGGTGGCGGTGACCCAGTCGGTCACCAGGCCGGGGCCGCCGAGGTCCTGCGTGTTGAACACGCCGGTCAGCAGCGCGCCGACGATGCCGCCGACGCCGTGCACGCCGAACACGTCGAGCGAGTCGTCCGCGCCGAGCAGCTTCTTCAGGCCGTTGACACCCCACAGGCAGGCGAAGCCGGCGATGAGGCCGATGACGATCGCGCCCATCAGGCCGACGTTGCCGGCGGCCGGCGTGATCGCCACGAGGCCGGCGACGGCACCCGACGCGGCACCCAGCATCGAGGCCTTGCCGCGCATCAGCGATTCACCCAGGCACCAGGCCAGCACGGCGGCCGAGGTGGCGGTGAAGGTGTTCATGAACGCCAGCACCGCCGAGTTGCCCGCTTCCAGCGCCGAGCCGGCGTTGAAGCCGAACCAGCCCACCCACAGCATCGCGGCACCGACCATCGTCAGCGGCAGGCTGTGCGGGGCCATCGCCTCGCGGCCGTAGCCGACGCGCTTGCCGAGCATGAAGGCACCCACCAGGCCGGCGACCGCGGCGTTGATGTGCACCACCGTGCCGCCCGCGAAGTCCAGCGCGCCCCATTGCCAGATCAGGCCGGCCTTGGCGTTCATCGCGTCGACGACGTCCTTGCTCGCGTAGGCGTCCGGGCCCATCCAGTACCAGACCATGTGGGCGATCGGCGCGTAGCTGAAGGTGAACCACAGCACCATGAACGCGAGCACCGCCGAGAACTTGATGCGCTCGGCGAAGGCGCCGACGATCAGGCAGCAGGTGATGCCGGCGAAAGTGGCCTGGAAGGCGGCGAACAGCAGCTCGGGGATGTAGACGCCCTTGCTGAAGGTCGCGCCCATCGCGAAGGTGCCGGTCGCGGGGTCGAAGATGCCTTTCAGGAACAGCCGGTCGAGGCCGCCGATGAAGGCATTGCCCTCGGTGAACGCCAGGCTGTAGCCGTAGACGGCCCACAGCACGACGATCAGCGAGAACGTCACCATCACCTGCATCAGCACCGACAGCATGTTCTTGCTGCGCACCAGGCCGCCGTAGAACAGCGCCAGGCCGGGCACCGTCATCATGATGACCAGCAGCGTCGACACCAGCATCCAGGCGTTGTCGCCCTTGTTGGCCACCGGCGCGGCCGGGGCCGACGCGGCTTCGGCGGAGGCCGCAACGGCCGGCGCCGATGCGGCAGCCGCGGCGGGCGCGGCTTCGATGGTCGCCGCCGACGCGGCGGCGACCGGCGCGGACGCCGCGGCGTCCTGGGCCAGCGCGCCGCCGGCAAAGCCGAGGACCGCGAGGCCCAGGGCCAATGAAGCAAGCAGTTTCTTCATGGGTTGTCTCGGATGTGGATGTGTTCTAACGCGCGATCAGAGCGCGTCCTTGCCGGTTTCGCCGGTGCGGATGCGCACCACCTGCTCCAGCGCCGAGACGAAGATCTTCCCGTCGCCGATCTTGCCGGTGCGGGCCGACGACTCGATCGCCTCGATCACGCGCTCGACGATGGCGTCGTCGACGGCCGCCTCGATCTTCACCTTCGGCAGGAAGTCGACGACGTACTCGGCACCGCGGTAGAGCTCGGTGTGGCCCTTCTGGCGCCCGAAGCCCTTGACCTCGGTCACCGTGATGCCCTGCACGCCGATGGCGCTGAGCGCCTCGCGCACTTCGTCGAGCTTGAACGGCTTGACGATGGCGGTCACCATCTTCATGGTTGCTCTCCTCAGAAGTTGTACTTGACGCCCACGACCACGGCGGTCTTGCCGAGGAACTTGGTGCTGTTGCCGAACGGTCCCGGCACGTAGAACGCCTTGTCGGCATCGGTGCCGACGATCGCGATGCTGGGCACCAGGCCGCTGAAGTCCTTGCTCAGGGTCAGCGAGTAGTCGGTGTAGGTCGCCGGATCGCTGAACGGGCCCTTGATCTTCTGGTAGCCGATGTGCGGCGCCAGCATCCAGCCGTCGGCGATCTCGAAGCTCGCGCTGGCGTCGAGGTAGAAGCTGTTCTTGCTGTCGAGGTTGCCGAAGGTGTCGGTCACCGCGTGCGAGTACTTCACCGTCGCCGGGCCGAAGGTCAGCGCGCCGTAGAGCTCGGTGGTGTTGGCGCTGGGGTTGAGCTTGTTACGCGGGTAGTAGTAGGTCAGCACGCCGACGTCGTAGGCGAGGTCCTTGGCGATCTCGCCCTTGTAGCCGCCGTAGACGTCGATCTCGACGCCGGCATCGCCGCCGAAGTCCTTGATCCACTTGATCGTCGAGGCCCAGGTGCCGACGTAGAAGCCGTTGCCGCTCCAGTCGATGCCGCCCTGCAGCGCAGGCTTCAGGCGGGTCTGCGAGATGCCGCGGTAGCGGTAGTCGGACACCGCACCGACGTTGAACGCGAGGTCGGCGAACGAGGCCGTGGGCGCCGCGGCCGCCGTCAGGGCGACCGAAAGGGCGAGCAGGGATTTCTTCATGTGCAAGGGCTCCGAGGGGCGAGAGGGGGTCCGGCCGGGTTTTGCAGCTTCCATGCCACGGCCCACCGCCCGCAGAACCGCCCCAACGCGGGGAACATGACCCGATTTGCGGCGCCGGCGTGCACCGTGATGGCGCAATGCCTGGAATGGCACCGAACCGGTGCAGTCGCTGCGGCTCGTACCGACGGCGGATGAACTGGGGAGTCGCGGCCCGCGGCCCGGTCCGCGACCGCCACAATGCTGTGTATATCCACAGCCCGCAGGGCGAGGGAAGGGAGCGGACGATGACGCTGGCCGTGATCGGCAGCCGTGCGCTGGACGGGCTGCAGGCGCCCGAGGTCCAGGTCGAGGTGCACCTGGCCAACGGGCTGCCGAGCTTCACGCTGGTCGGCCTGGCGGACACCGAGGTCAAGGAAGCGCGGGAACGCGTGCGCGCGGCGCTGGTGAATTCCGGCTTCGCCTTTCCGCACAACAAGCGCATCACTGTCAACCTGGCGCCGGCCGACCTGCCGAAGGAGTCCGGCCGCTTCGACCTGCCCATCGCGCTCGGCATCCTGGCCGCCGACGGCCAGCTCGATGCCGCAAAGCTGGCGCGCTGCGAGTTCGCCGGCGAGTTGTCGCTGGCCGGCGAATTGCGCCCGGTGCGGGGCGCGCTCGCGCTGGCGCTGGGCGCCGGGCGGTCGGGTCGCGACCGGCCGCTGGTGCTGCCGGCCGCCAGCGCCCGCGAGGCCGCCCGCGTGACCGATGCGCAGGTGCATGGCGCCGCGCACCTGCTGGACGTCGTGCGCGCGATGCAGCCCGGCGACGCCGCCGAGCCGCTGCCGCGCGCCGTCGCGCCGGAGGCGGTGGCCGCGGCGAGCGCGCCCGACCTCGCCGACGTGCGCGGCCAGGCGGCGCCGAAACGCGCGCTGGAGATCGCCGCGGCCGGCGCGCACAGCCTGCTGATGGTCGGCCCGCCGGGCACCGGCAAGTCGATGCTCGCGCAGCGCCTGCCCGGCCTGCTGCCGCCGATGGACGAGGCCGAGGCGCTGGCCAGCGCCGCGCTGCAGGGCCTGGCGCCGGGCGGCTTCGACGCGCAGCGCTGGCGCCAGCGGCCGGTGCGCGCGCCGCACCACTCGGCCAGTGCCGCGGCACTGGTGGGCGGCGGCGTGCCGCCGCGGCCGGGCGAGATCTCGCTCGCGCACGGCGGCGTGCTGTTCCTCGACGAGCTGCCCGAGTTCCCGCGCCGCGCGCTCGAGGCACTGCGCGAGCCGCTGGAAACCGGTCAGATCACGATTTCGCGCGCGGCGCGCCAGGCCAGCTTCCCGGCGGCCTTCCAGCTGATCGCGGCGATGAATCCCTGCCCCTGCGGCTGGCTCGGCGCGCCGGCGGCCTCGGGCCGCAGCTGCCGCTGTTCACCCGAGCAGATTGCGCGTTATCAGGGCCGGCTCTCGGGGCCGCTGCTCGACCGCATCGACCTGCAGGTCGAGGTCACGCTGGTGCCGGCCGCGGACATGCTCGCGCAGCCGGCCGGCGAACCGAGCGCCGCGGTGGCCGAACGTGTCGCCCGCGCGCGCGAGCGCCAGCGCACGCGCCAGGGCGCGGCCAACGCCGCGCTCGCCGCCGCACAGCTCGACGAGCACTGCCGGCTCGATGCCGCATCGGCGCGCTTCCTCGAACAGGCGGCCAAGCGCTTCGGCTGGTCCGGCCGGTCGCTGCATAGGGTGCTGAAGGTCGCGCGCACGATCGCCGACTTGGGGGGCGCCGAAGCGATCGCCGTGGTGCACCTGGCCGAGGCGCTGCAGTTCCGGCGCGCGCTGCTCAGCGCGTGACCGGCAGCGCGCTCAGCCGTCGAGCTTGACGTCGGCGACGCGCAGGCCTTCGGTCAGCAGGGCGCGGCGCAGCCATTCGGGGTGTTCGCCGCGGCCGTCCCAGGTCTCGCCGGACACCGGGTGGCGGTAGCGCGCGCCGCTGCCGGCCGGCGCCGATGGTGGCGGCACGTCGGGCGCCGCCTCGATCTCGTCGACGCTGATCTGCCAGTACTCGATGAGGCCTTCGATGCGCGCGAGGGCCGCGCGCTGCTCGGGCGAAAGCTGTCGTCGCAGAACCATGGTGGCCACGGGTGGCGCCGCCGCGCGGAAGGCAGCGGCTCGAAGCGGCGATGATAGCCAAGGCCACCCGGCGAGCGGCCGCACCGGCGGCGCGGTGACGCTGGCCCTCGCAACGCCGTGGGCGGGCTCGCGCCGCCCGCCGGCAGGCCCTGGCTAGACCATGAAGCCGAGGTTCTTCTGCGAGAAGTACTTCAGGTTCGGGAAGATGTCGGCCAGCTCCGCGTCGCTCAGGCCGAACCAGCGGCCCAGCGTCGCCCCGAGCTGGTCGACCGACGTGCTCGGCAGCAGCACGCCGTTGCCGAGCTGGTCGGGGCTCGAATCGAAGTTGTTGTTGTTGGCGTTCTTCGCGCCGAGCACCGGCAGGCTGCCGTAGACGCGGCCGCCCTTGACCGCGCCGCCGAGCACGACATGGTGCGCACCCCAGCCATGGTCGGTGCCGTCGCCGTTGCTGGTGAAGCTGCGGCCGAAGTCGCTGGCGGTGAACAGCGTCACCTGCTCGCGCAGCCCCAGCGCGCCCATCGTCGCGTCGAAATAGGCCAGGCCCTGGCCGAGCCTGGCGAGCAGGTCGGCCTGGTTGCGGTTCTGCGCGTCGTGCGTGTCGAAGCCGCCGAGGCTGACGAAGAAGACCTGGCGGCGTGCGCCCAGCGTCGAGCGGCCGGCGTCGATCATGCGCGCGACCACCTGCAGCTGCTGCGCGAGGCCGTTGCCGGCGCTGTTGCCGGTCAGCGGGTTCAGGTAACGCAGCAGCGGATCGTTCTCGGCGCTGTAGTTGCTGCCGGCCGGCGCCGGCGTGCCGAACGGCGCGCTGTCCGCCGGGCGCAGCGCGTTGCGCAGCGTGGCCTCGGCGGCCATCGAGCGCTGCGCGACGCCGGCGAGGTCCGCCTCCAGCACGTGGGCGCTGCGCGGCGTGCCGGCGATGCGCTGCAGCGCCTGGGCCACCGCGGTCGAGCCGTAGACCTTGCCGTTCGAATCGCTGCCCAGCCGGATCGCGCCGTTGCCGCCGACCTGGTACTGCTGCACCGCGTCGCCGGCCAGCCACACCGCATTGCCGGCGGCGGACACCGAGGTGAAAACCGGCAGCCCATTCAGCGCCGCCAGGCGGTCGCCCATGCGGCCGCCCCAGCCGCGCGTCGCCCCTTCGGGCGCCAGTGCCTGCCAGGTGTTCTGCTGGTCGTTGTGCGAATACAGGTTCGCCGGTTTCGGATGGCTGTCGAGGCCCAGCTGCGCCTTGGTGGTCGGCATCACCAGCGGGCCGATGTTCGAGATCACCGCGAGGCGCCGGTCGGTGTTGAACAGGCCCTGCAGCTGCGTCAGCAGCGGATGCAGTGCCACCGGCCGCGGCAGCGCGACCACCGGCGCCAGCGGCAGCACGCCGCCCAGGCGGGCCGGCGTGGCCACGGCCGCGGCGAGGTTCGGCGGCGTGCCCGGCGCCAGCAGCGCGATCGGGTCGGGGGCCTGGTTGCGCACGGCACTGTAGTTCAGCCAGGACGCGCTGTCGGTCGGCAGGACCGTGTTGTAGGCGTCGTTGCCGCCGAACAGGAACACGCAGACCAGCGCCTTGTAGTCGCCGGCGCTCTGCGCCGCGGCGTTGCCGGACACCGCGGCGGCGCTGCCGAGGGCGGCCAGGTTCAGCGCGAGCGGCGCACCGGCGCCACAGGTGGACAGCGCGGCGCCCCGGGCCAGGAACTGGCGGCGCGAAGCATCGAAGGTCTTCATCGTCGGTCCCCCCTCACTTCTGGATCTGGAATTCGGGCGACGCGGCGACGAGCAGCACCGCGGCATTGACGCGGTTGCGCTTGGCCTTGTCGATCTGCGCCGCGTTGGTCGCGTTCGGCGTCGGGATGGTGATGGCGCTGACGGCGTTGACGATCTCGGTGCGCAGCGCCGCGGGCAGCGCCGCGCCGGTGAGCTTCAGCCCCACGCCGTCGACCAGCGCGGCCGGCTGGGCGGCCTGCGCCAGCTCGGCGGAGAAGTTCGGCTGCAGGTCGTTGCGCTGCAGCGTGGCGTTCCATGAGCCGGCGCCCGAGCCGATCGCATTGCGCATGAAGTTCACGTAGCCGGCGGCGCTGGTCTCGTGCACCAGCTGCATCTCCGGCACCGTCAGCCAGCGCGCGGCCGCCTGCGTGCCGGGCGGCACGTAGCCCGGCCGGAAGAAGTTGAAGACCGACGGCGACTTCAGCGGCTGCTGCGCGAGCGCGCTGCCCGGGTTGCTGGTATCACCCAGCCGGTACAGCCCGCTGTCGGACGTGTAGCCGAAGGCGCGCATCAGCGCGGTCGCGCGCAAGGCCGGCTCGCGCAGCTTGCCCGCCGCGGGATCGGTCGTCGCGCTGCGCGCCTCCGGATGCAGCAGCACCGCGCGCAGCACCGCCTTCATGTCGCCGCGCACGCCCGCGCCGTTGTTGGCGAAGGCCGCGGACACGGCGCGCACGTAGCTCGGACTGGGGTTGCTGGTGACCAGGCGCTGGATCAGCTGGCGGCCGATGAACGGCCCGACGTTCGGGTGGTTGAACAGCGTGTCGAGCGCGACCTTCAGGCTCTGCGCCGGGTTGGCGGTGGACTGCGCCGGCACCGTCGCGCCGAGGAACTGCTTCACCTCGGTGCTGTGGTACTGCGGGTAGGCCACCATCGGCTTGAAGCCGCGGTCGGGGTCGCTCTTGCCGTTGGCGTTGCCGTAGAGGAAGCAGTTCTTGTGCGGCGCGTCCGGGCAGGCCCAGCTCCAGCCGGTGAACACCTTGGCCATGCCGGCGATGTCGGCGGCGCCGTAGGTGGGCGCGGGCTGGCGGTCCGGGCCGTAGATGGGCAGGCCGTCGGGGCTCAGCTGCACGAGGCCGATCGAGAACAGCTGCATCACCTCGCGCGCGAAGTTCTCGTCCGGCACGCGGCCGGTGAGCGGGTCGGCCTTCTGGTTCTTCAGGTGCGACAGGTACACGCCCATCATCGGATGCAGCGCCACCGATTCGAGCAGCTGGCGGTAATTGCCGAAGGCCTGGGCGGCCAGCATGTCGTGGTAGGCGGCCACCGCGCGCGGGTTGCTGTTGGGCGCGCCGTCGAGCGAGACGACGAAGATCTCCGACAGCGCGAAGGCCACCCGCTGGCGCAGCTGGTCCGGTGCGATGAGCGCCTGCTTCCAGAAGGCGTTGTAGACCTCGGTGGTGCCGGCCTTGCGCGTCGGGTCGGCGGCCTGGATCTGGGCATCGACGGCTTCCCAGTACAGGCGCATTGCGTTCGGCGACCCGAGCGTGAACTGGTGGTCGATCCAGCCCGCGGCACCGCGCGCCTGCACGTCGGCCAGCGTGGCGCTGGTGGGACCGAAGCTGGCCTGCGTCAACAGCCGGTGCGCGTCGGCGACGCTGACGGCGGCCGCGCGCACCGCGAGCGCCTGGCGCTGAGCATCGACCGGGGCGTGCGTCGCTGGCGCCACGGCGGCGCGCATCGGCTCGGTCGCGGCCGCGGTGGAGGCGGCCGCCGCGTCGTCACCGCCGCCGCAGCCCTGCAGGCCCAGCGCCAGCCACGCCGACGCCAGCGCCCACCCTGTCGGTGTGCTCATCCTCATGCTCGCCCTCGCCCGCTCGGATTTGTGGCGCGGATTCTTGGAGGCAAGTGCGTCCGCAATCTGCAAACTTTGTCACGAACGGAGAGGTGCTTACGGCTCGTTGCCGGGCTTACCGCCGGCTGCTAGCACCAGGACGGAGCGTCAGCGCGGCGTCGCGCAACGGCGCGCACCGCCGCGCCCGCCGCGTAATTCAACGATGCGGAGGGCGTGACGGACCCGCTACAGCAACGCGGCCAGCGCGCGCGCCGCGGCCTCGGCATCGCGCCCCTCGGCGGCGGCCCAGGCGTCGAGCTGGTCGTGGCCGATGCGGCCGACATTGAAGTAGGTCGACTCGGGATGCGCGAGGTAGAAGCCCGAGACGCTGGCCGCGGGGGTCATCGCCAGGCTTTCGGTCAGGCCCATTCCGATCTCGGTGGCGTCCAGCACCTCGAACATCGCGCGCTTGACGCCGTGGTCCGGGCAGGCCGGGTAACCGGGCGCCGGCCGGATGCCGCGGTACTTCTCGGCGATCAGGTCCTCGTTGCCCAGCGCCTCGTCGGCCGCGTAGCCCCACAGCTCGGTGCGCACGCGCTGGTGCAGGCGCTCGGCGAAGGCTTCGGCGAGGCGATCGGCCAGCGCCTTCAGCATGATCGCCGAGTAGTCGTCGTGGTCGGCCTCGAACTGCTTCACCTTCTTGTCGATGCCGAGGCCCGCGGTCACCGCGAAGAGGCCGATGTAGTCCCGCTGAACGCCCCGCGGCGCGACGAAGTCGGCGAGGCAGCGGTTGGGCCGCTTCACGCCGTCGATGACGGGCCGCTCGGTCTGCATGCGCAGCGGCCGCCAGCGCAGCAGCACCTTGTCGCGCGACTCGTCGGCATACACCTCGATCGTGTCGTCGTCGACGGTGTTCGCCGGCAGCAGCGCGAGCACGCCGCTGGCCTGCAGCCAGCGCCCTTCGATCAGCCGCTGCAGCAGGCGCTTGCCGTCGCTGAAGACGCGCTGGGCCTCGGCGCCGACGAGCTCGTCGCGCAGGATCTCGGGGAAACGGCCGGCGAGGTCCCAGGTCTGGAAGAACGGGCCCCAGTCGATGCAGGCGGCGAGCTCGGCGAGGTCGTAGTTGCGGAAGACGCGGCGGCCGATGAACTTCGGCTTCGGCGGCAGGTAGGCCGCCCAGTCGATCGGCGTGCGGTTGGCTCGCGCGTCGGCCCACGACACCAGCGGCGTCTGCTTCTTGTTCGCATGCTGCTGGCGCACGCGCTCATAGTCGGCCTTCAGCTCGTCGAGGAACTTCGTCGCGCGTTCGTCGGACAGCAGGTCGGCACACACGCCCACCGAGCGCGAGGCATCCGGCACGTAGACCACCGGCCCCTCGTAGTTCGGCGCGATCTTCACCGCAGTGTGCACGCGGCTGCAGGTGGCCCCGCCGATCAGCAGCGGGATCTTCTTGATGCGGAACCACTCGTCGCGCTGCATCTCGGCGGCGACGTGCTGCATCTCCTCGAGGCTGGGCGTGATCAGGCCGGACAGCCCGACGATGTCGGCGCCTTCGACGCGGGCCTTCGCCAGGATGTCCTGGCACGGCACCATCACGCCCATGTTGATCACTTCGAAGTTGTTGCACTGCAGGACCACCGTGACGATGTTCTTGCCGATGTCGTGCACGTCACCCTTCACCGTCGCGATGACGATCTTGCCCTTGGAGCGCACGTCGCCGCCGGCGGCCTCGAGCTGGCGCTTCTCTTCCTCGATGTAGGGCACGAGGTGGGCGACCGCCTGCTTCATCACGCGCGCCGACTTGACCACCTGCGGCAGGAACATCTTGCCGGCGCCGAACAGGTCGCCCACCGTGTTCATGCCGTTCATCAGCGGGCCCTCGATCACGTGCAGCGGCCGGCCGCCGCCGGCGCGGATCTTCTGCCAGCACTCCTCGGTGTCGTCGACGATGAAGTCGGTGATGCCGTGCACCAGCGCATGCGCCAGGCGCGTCTCGACGTCGTGCGCGCGCCAGGCCAGGCGCTGGCTGTCGTCCTTGGCCGCGCCCTTGACCGCGTCGGCGACCTCCAGCAGCCGCTCGGTGGCGTCGGTGCGGCGGTTCAGCACCACGTCCTCGACGCGCTCGCGCAGGTCCGCGTCGAGCTCGTCGTAGACGCCGACCATGCCGGCGTTGACGATGCCCATGTCCATGCCCGCTCTGATCGCGTGATAGAGAAACACGGTGTGGATCGCCTCGCGCACCGGCTCGTTGCCGCGGAAGCTGAACGACACGTTGGAAACGCCGCCGGAGACCTTCGCCCCGGGCAGGTGGGCCTTGATCCAGCGCGTCGCGTCGATGAAGTCGACCGCGTAGTTCGCATGCTCCTCGATGCCGGTGGCGATCGCGAAGATGTTCGGGTCGAAGATGATGTCCTCGGGCGGGAAGCCGACCTCGTCGACGAGGATCCGGTAGGCGCGCGCGCAGACCTCGGTCTTGCGCGCGAAGGTGTCGGCCTGGCCCTGCTCGTCGAAAGCCATCACGACGGTGGCCGCGCCGTAGCGGCGCAGCAGCGTCGCCTGGCGCTTGAACTCGGCAACGCCCTCCTTCAGCGAGATCGAGTTGACGATGCCCTTGCCCTGCAGGCACTGCAGGCCGGCCTCGATCACGCTCCACTTCGACGAGTCGACCATGATCGGCACGCGCGCGATCTCCGGCTCGCTGGCGATCAGCTTCAGGAAGCGCACCATCGCCGCCTGGCTGTCGAGCATCGCCTCGTCCATGTTGATGTCGATGATCTGCGCGCCGTTCTCGACCTGCTGGCGCGCGACCGACAGCGCGTCCTCGAAGCGACCCTCGAGGATCATCTTCGCGAAGGCCTTCGAGCCGGTGACGTTGGTGCGCTCGCCGATGTTGACGAACAGGCTTTGATCGCCGATGGCGACGGGCTCGAGGCCGGCCAGGCGCATCGGCGGCGGCGCGGGGCGCGAAGAGGCGGCGGAATCGGTGTTCATACTCACCCAGAGGCTGAAGGCTTCGTGTGGGTGAGCGCCGTTGCTGCGGGAGACGACTCCCGAGCCTGGCGGCGCCGATCCGTGACTCGGATGGGCCGTTGCAACGCTCCTCGGGAGGAGCCGGATTCTAGGGCCTGGCCCGCCGCGCTTCACGCTTCACGCCTGCACACTGCGTTTACAACGCTGTACGCAGATACAGCCTGCACGGACGGTCCAATCGAGCCATGAGAAGTCTGCTGATCAGTGCGCTGGTGCTGTCGATGGTGGCCGGCTGTGCCAGCCGCGCACCGGCGCCCTCCCCCTCGACGACGACGCGGCCCGACAGCCGGGCCGAAGCGCCGCTGCCGGCGGCGTCCGCCCCGGCGCCGGCCGCGCCCAGGCCCTCGCCGCTGGTCAGCGAGCAGCGCTGGCTGACGCAGCTGTTCGAAGGCACGCCGGTGGTCATCAGCAGCGATGCCGAGGGCGGCGTGAACCTGCTGGTGCCGATGGTGCACGCCTTCGACACGGCGTCGGCCCAGCCGAAGCCGGCATTGAAGGCGGTGCTCGACAAGGTGGGCCAGAGCCTGAAGCGCCAGCCGACGAGCCGGCTGACGATCGGCACGGCCTCCGCCGACCGGGCGCAGGCCGCACGCGCGCACCTGGTGTCGCGCGGGGTCGGCGCGCACCGCGTCGCGGCGCAAGCGGGCGGAAGCGGCGACGGCGTCGCGCTGCGCCTCAGCCTCGCGCCGGCGGGCATCGGGCGCCTCGAGGATTCGGCGCCGGCGATGCAGCAGAAGTCAGCCCATTGACCAGCACGCGGTCGACGCGATGGCCCCCATCGCGGCCAGCGCCACGACACGCCGGTCGGCATCGAGCACGACGATGAAGAAGGGCCGCAGCGCTACCACACGCTCCGGACAGGTCACCGGGTTGACCAACACGGATCCGCCACTGGAGGTGTCCGGGGCATGCGGATTGCGGATGCTATGGATGAAGGTGGTCGTGTGGCTGCCGTACATCGACAGCGCGCCGGCCTCCATCCACAGCCCGCTGGGCCCGTTGTCCGCCTTCAGGTAGGTGCCGCCCCCATCGAGGCCGCGCAGGTCGGCCCGCAGCTCGTCGAAGGCGCTGGCCAGTCCGTTGCTCGACGCCTCGCGCCCGTCCACGCTCATCCCCTGCCGCGGCAGCAGCATCTTGCCCGGCGGCAGGGCGACCAGCGTCGGTGAGCCGACCGTGTGCACGACCTCGGACAAGGCCGCCGAGAGCCGGCTCTCGGCAAATGTCCGCAGTGGCACGACCGCCGGCTCGATCTTCACCAGCAGGTGCTGGCCGACCCGCAGCGCCTGGGCAGCGTAGTCGGCGGCCCGGTGCTGCACGACACCGTCGGTCAGCTCGAGCACGGCCAGCGACGACCGCGAGCCGTCGGCGCCGACGACGAGGCCCTCGTACGCCTCGCCCCTGGGCAATGCCAGATCGACGTTGATCCGGTCGGACACGACCAGGCGCACGTCGCTGCCGTGGCTGCTCAGCCCGCGCGGGTCCGCAACCTCCTCGGCCGACCAGTGCGCCAGCGGCGGCAGCGGCCCGAAGGAGTCGGTCGCCGCCAGGAACTCCGGCAGCAGCCGCGTGCCGGTCAGCGCGCTGAGCTCACGATGCACCCCGGCGGTACGCCGCATCGACGCGTAGAAGCCGGGGGCCACGCCCGGATGGGCCTGGCGCAGCTCGGCCAGCGTGTCGCCGCGGGCGGCTGCGCCGACGGTCTGCACGAAGGAGGCCTGCAGCGGCGGCAGCGCGACCGCGTTCGGCCACGAGACGAGGCTGCGGGCGACCTGGGCGACGGCGCGCTCGCGGCTGTCGTCGAAGAGCCAGGCACGCTCTTCGGCGCTCGGCTCGGGATAGCCCATCACCGTCACCCGGTCGGCACGGCTCTTCAGGTAGTCGGCCAGCGTGGTGGTCGCCGGCGCGGCCGGCGGTGCGCTCGGCGCGCGATCGGTCGATCCGCTGTCGCCACCGCCACCGCCGCACGCCGCCAGCACGAACGCCAGCGCGGCGCCGAGCCATGCACCCGCCCTGTTCTTCATCTGCGCTCCCTCTGTTGTTGGAAGCGCCGCTTCTATCACGACAGGCGCACGGCCGCGATCCCGCGGCCGGGGTTCAGGCGGCGAGCAATCCGCCGAACAGCGGATCGTGCCGCGAGCGCGGCCGGTAGGCGCTGACGCGTTTCGCGATCTCGGCGATGTGGTCCGGCGTGGTGCCGCAGCAGCCGCCGACGATGTTCAGGAAGCCGGCCTGCGCGAACTCGGCCAGCATGCCGCCAGTGATCTCGGGCGTCTCGTCGAAGCCGGTCTCGCTCATCGGATTGGGCAGACCGGCGTTCGGATAACAGCTGATGTACGTGTCGCCGGCGACCTTCGAGAGTTCCTCGATGTACGGCCGCATCAGCGTCGCGCCCAGGGCGCAGTTCAGGCCGATCGCGATCGGCCGCGCGTGGCGCACCGAGTGCCAGAACGCGGTGACCGTCTGGCCCGACAGGATGCGGCCCGAGGCGTCGGTGACGGTGCCGGAGATGATCACCGGCAGCCGTTCGCCGGTGCTCTCCATCAGCTCGTCGAGCGCGAAGATCGCCGCCTTGGCGTTCAGCGTATCGAAGATGGTCTCGACGAGGAAGAGGTCGACGCCGCCTTCGAGCAGGCCGGCGGCCTGCTCGTGGTACGCGGCGCGCAGTTGCTCGAACGTGACGTTGCGCGCGCCGGGGTCGTTGACGTCGGGGCTGATGCTCGCGGTGCGCGGCGTCGGGCCCAGCGCGCCGGCGACGTAGCGGCGACGCTCGGGCGTCGAATGGGCATCGGCCGCCGATCGCGCGATGCGCGCGGCCTCGACGTTGAGCTCGCGGGCGATGTGGCCGAGGCCGTAGTCCTCCTGCGCGATCGAGGTCGCGCCGAAGGTATTGGTCTCGATGATGTCGGCGCCGGCGGCGAGGTACTGCGCGTGGATCTCGCGCAGCACGTCGGGCCGTGTCAGCGGCAGCAGGTCGTTGTTGCCCTTCAGGTCCTTCGGATGGTCCGTGAAGCGGGTGCCGCGGAAGTCGGCCTCGCCGAGCTTGTAGCGCTGGATCATCGTGCCCATCGCGCCGTCGATGATCACGATGCGCTGGGCGAGCAACGCCGGCAGGTCGGCGGCGCGGGTGTAGGCGATGGGTCGGGCGGCGTTCATGGCGCCGATTGTAGGAAGCGCGCCTGCCCCCGCGGGGTTCAGGCCTTCGGCTCGGCCGGCCGCGGCGCGCCGAAGCCGATCGCGCGGCGCTCGCGCACCTCCGGCTTCACCCGGTGCTCGCCTTCGAGCTGGCTCAGGAATTCGTCGGGCTCGAGTGGCACGCCGAGGATCTCGGCCTGGCGCTGCACGGCGGCGAAGTCGCCCGGCGTCAGCAGGTCCAGCGCGGCCAGGCGCCGGCGCTGATCGATGTCGAGCGCGTCCCCGTCCTTCAGCGCCTCGGCGACGAACATGCGCTCGCGCTGCTCGGGGGTCAGCGCGCGGAAGCCGATCTTGAAGGTGAAGCGGCGCAGCGCGGCTTCGTCGAGGTCCTCGAACAGGTTGGTCGTGCAGACGAAGATGCCGGCGAAGCGTTCCATGCCGGCGAGCATCTCGTTGACCTCGGTGACCTCGTAGTGGCGTTCCGCGCGTCGGCGGCTGCGCAGGAAGCTGTCGGCCTCGTCGAGCAGCAGCACCGCCTGCTCGGCTTCGGCCTCGGCGAACATGCGCGCCATGTTGGCCTCCGTCTCGCCGACGAACTTGCTAACGAGGTCGCTCGCCAGCCGCACCATCAGCGGCCGGTTCAGCGCCTGCGCGATGTATTCGGCCAGCGCCGTCTTGCCGCTGCCGGGCAGGCCGTGCAGGCACAGCGTGCCGTGGCCGCGGCGGCGCAACGCCTCGACGATGCGCTCGACCGGGAAGCGGCTCTCCAGGTTCAGCAGCCCGAGGTCGTAGCGAGTGACCACCGGCCGCGCCGCACTGCCGGCGGCGTTCTGGCCGAGCGCGCGGTCGGCGTTGGCGAGCTGGCGCTCAATCAGCGTCTCGGTCTGCCCGGGCTCGCCGGCCAGCCGCGCGAAGCGCACCGCGGTGCGGATCTGCGCCGGCGTCAGCCCGCGGCGTTCGGCCAGGCGCGCGGCGAACCCTTCGCTGACCGGTTCGCCGTCGAGCGCCCGCTGCACCAGCTGCAGCCGGGCGCCCGGCGGCGGCGACTTCAGCTCCAGGTGGTACTGGAAGCGGCGGCGGAAGGCCGGGTCGATCTGCTCGATGCGGTTGGTGATCCAGATCACCGGCACGCGGTTGGTCTCGAGGATCTGGTTGACCCAGGCCTTGCCGCTGACGCTGGCCGAAGGCCCGGATTCGCCGCCGCTGGAATCGAGGCGCGCCATCCACTGCGCGGCATCGGCCGACAGCGGCGGGAAGACGTCCTCGACCTCGTCGAACAGCAGCGCGACATCGGGGCTGCCCTTGAGGAACACCTGGCTGATCTGCAGCGAGCGGTAGCGGTCGCGGCCGGACAGCGAGTTGCCGTCGCGGTCGGCGTATTCCACCTCGTACAGCACCAGCGATGCCGCCTGCGCGCAGACCTTCGCGAGCTCGGTCTTGCCGGTGCCCGGCGGCCCGTACAACAGCACGTTGACGCCGTGCGATTCGCTGGCCGCGGCGTTGCGCAGCAGGCGCGTCAGCATCTCGACGTCGTCGGCGACGAAGGCGAAGTCCGCCGCCGTCAGCTCGGAGCGCGTGGCCGGCCGCGTGAACACGGCCATCAGCTCGTCCGGGCCCTTGTACTCGCGCATCAGCACCGGCGGCAGCTGCTCGCTGACCTTCATCAGGTCGGCGAGGTCGGTGATGTTGTGCTCCGAGATCAGGTTCTCGACCATGCCGATGCGCTCGAGCCGGCTGCCGGCGCGCAAGGCTTCGGCGACCTCGCGCTCGTCGACGCCGGCCACCGCGGCGATGGCCGCATAGGCCTGCTGCGCGTTCGACACCTTGAACTCGACCAGCAGGCCGCGCAGCTCGCGCTGGTAGCGCGCCAGCGTGCCGTACAGCAGCAGCGCACGTTCGGCCGGGTTCAGCTGCAGCAGGCTGCCGAGCGCATCGATGTTCTTCTGCACCAGCGTCGACTGCTTCTTCAGGTCGCGGCCGAGCCAGTCGCAGGTGGCCGACAGCACCGCGGCGAGGTCCTTGGGCGCGTCCTTGATGTACTCGTCGAGGTAGAAGAAGAGCGTGCCTTCTTCGTAGGGGCCGCGCCACAGGCCATGGCGCTCGATGAAGGCGGCGTCGGTGAGCTCGCGGTGGCCGCGCCACAGCACATTGCCTTCGCAGCGCTTGTTCAGGTAGCTGCGCAGCCGCCCCAGCACACTCGCCGGCCAGACGAGATGGCGGCCGACCAGCGCGAGCAGGCCGCCCCAGTCGCGGCGCAAATTGAACTGCCCGGCCTGCGCGCGGGTGAGCGTCAGCACGAAATGCGAGCACAGCCGATCCAGCACCGGGGCCTGCGCGAGGCCCGGCGACACGATCCACTGGGAGCTGTGACTGGCGGTCGAACCCTTCACTTGGCGACGATCCCTTGTCGGGACCATCTTGGCGCAGCGCGCGCGGGCGGGCAAGGGGCCGTGCGCTGCGGCCCCACGCGGCACCGGTGCATCGTCGGCACCCGGCGCCGGTGGGCGCTCGTCAATGCATCAGCACCGGCTGCTGCGCGAGCGCCGTGAAGCGGCTGATGTATTCGTCCAGGTCTTCCTGCGTCGGGCCGGCATCGACCAGCGCCTGCACGCCCTGCTTGAAGGTGGCCGCGAGTTCGCCGTCGATGAAGATCTCCTTGCGGTTGAACTTGTCGACGATCTCGTAGCCGCCCTGCGTGCTGGTGGCGCCGGCGACGTCCGCCAGCTCGAACGCAACGACGACGAAGTTGTCCGAGTTGTAAAGCAGCTGCATGAATTTCTCCTTGGGGCCCAAGGTGACACCGTTGGCGGCCGTTTCAAGTCAGTCAGCGGCGCGGTTGGCTGTCGGGATCGGCCGACAACAGCAGCTCCAGCGGCGGCCCGCCGAGCGCCGGACGCCAGCGCAGCCGCACCGGCCAGAAGCCGCGCGCGGGGTCGAGCCAGGCCTCGACGTGCAGGTCGCGCGGCACCGCCGGCCGGCGCTCGAAGTGCCAGGCGTCCACCGTCTCCCCCGATGGCAGCACGACCGGTTCGCGGCCGATGCGGCGGAAGGTCCACCAGCCGGCGCCGCCGCGCGCGCCGACGACGAACAGGACGACCTCCGCCAGCGGCTCGCCCGGCGGCTGCTGCACCGCGGCCGCCTGGATCGCCGCCAGCTGCACGATCCACCCCAGCCGGTCCTGCGCGCCGGGCCAGGCCGGGTAGGTGTGCGACGGACCGCTGAAGCGCACGGCGCCGGCGGCACGGTCGAACTGCGCCGACTGCGGGCCGCGGCCGCGGCGGCGGTCGGCGAAACGTTCCGGCGCGAGCCCGCCGGCGTCCAGGCTGCCCTGGCTGTGCTGTTCGATCAGCGCCCGCCCCGACCCCGCACCGCCGCGGGCCTCGAAGTCCAGCGTGTAGCGCTCGCCGTCGCTGCGCCAGACCAGCGCCGCGTCGCCGCTCAGCGGCCCGCGCTGCAGCCGGTAGCGCAGGCTCGCATCACCCGGCAGGCGCGTCGCGTAGACGGGCGGGGCGGTCTCGCCGGCGGCGATCGGGGCCTCGTCGCCATCGTGCTCGGTGGCGGCGGGCGGCGGGCTGGGGCGGGCCTCGGGCGAGGATGAGGGCGCCGGCTCGTCCGCCGGCGGGGTGAGCGCCCGCATCTGCGGCGATCGCGCGGGCGCCTCGGCGGGCGCTGGGCGCACAGGCCGAGGAATCGCGTCGACCGACCGCCGCGGTGCGGCCGCCGGCGCAGCGGGCGTCGCTTCGGCCGGTGCGGGTGCGGGCTCCGGTGCGGGTGCGGGTGCGGGTGCCGGTGCCGGTGCGGCGGCGAGCGTGCGCACCTGCATCGCCGGCAACACCGGCGCCGGCGCGCCGAAACGGTCCGCCCGGGGCTGTGTCCAGCGCGCCAGCAGCAGCCCGTGCAGCAGCCCAACGGCCAGCAGCAGCGCCACCAGCGCCCGCGGCGTCGGGCCCGGGCGGGGCTCGGGGTCGACGGGCCGGCGCATCGGACAATGCTGCCATCGCGGGTCCGCCGCCCGCCCTCCCACGCTTGCGCACTCGATGAAACTTGCCACCTACAACGACGGCTCGCGCGATGGCCAGCTGGTCGTCGTCTCGCGCGACCTCGCGACCGCCCACTACGCCACCGGCATCGCCACCCGCCTGCAGCAGGTGCTGGACGACTGGAACTACCTGTCGCCGCAGCTGCAGGACCTGTCGGTCACGCTGAACCAGGGCAAGGCGCGCCATGCCTTCGCCTTCGAGCCGCGCCAGTGCATGGCGCCGCTGCCGCGCGCCTTCCAGTGGGCGGACGGCTCGGCCTACATCAACCACGTCGAGCTGGTGCGCAAGGCCCGCGGCGCGACGGTGCCGGAATCGTTCTACACCGACCCGCTGATGTACCAGGGCGGCAGCGATGACTTCCTCGGTCCCTGCGAGAACGCGCGTTTCGCCAGCCTCGACTGGGGCATCGACTTCGAATCGGAGGTGGCCGTGATCACCGGCGACGTGCCGGCCAGCGTCGACGCCGACGAGGCGCTCGAAGGCATCCGCCTCGTGCTGCTGGCCAACGACTGGAGCCTGCGCAACCTGATCCCCGACGAGCTGGCGAAGGGCTTCGGCTTCCTGCAGAGCAAGCCGGCCACCGCGTTCAGCCCGGTCGCGGTGACGCCGGACGAGCTCGGCGACGCCTGGCAGGGCGGGCGCGTGCACCTCGCGCTGCAGTCGAGCTGGAACGGCCGCAAGGTCGGCATGACGGAGGCCGGCCCCGAGATGACCTTCCACTTCGGCCAGCTCATCGCGCACCTGGCGAAGACCCGCCGCGTGCGGGCCGGTTCCATCGTCGGCTCGGGCACCGTCAGCAACCAGGACTGGTCGCGCGGCTATTCGTGCATCGCCGAGAAGCGGGCGATCGAGACCGTTTCGGACGGCGCGCCGAAAACCGGCTTCATGCAGTACGGCGACACCATCCGCATCGAGATGAAGGGCCGCGACGGCCAGAGCGTGTTCGGCGCGATTGAGCAGCGCGTGGTGGATGCCGACGGCGAGGTGCCGCTCGCCCCGGCGCCGACCGACGCCGCGCCGGCGTGACTTCGGTCATGCCGGCGCGCGGCGCGGCGCTAGCGTTCGACTAACGGTCGCCGCGCATCCTGCGGGCATCCCTACCGACGGAGCCCGACGATGAGTCTCTCGACCTTGCTGCGCCGCCTGCTGACCCCGCTGCTGGGCGCCTGGATCGGCGCGCTGCCGCTGGCCGCCGCGGCTCAGGACTACGGCGCGATGGTGCAGCAGCAGATGGCGGCAATGAACCAGAACATCGCGCGCGGCCAGCAGATGGTGCAGGGCATCGTCCAGCAGCGCATGCACGACCCGCAGGTGCAGGCGATGTACCGCCAGCACCAGGCCCAGGCCGCGGCCAGCGGCCGCGCGCCGATGGACTACGCGACGTTCACCTACTACTACGTCTACACCAACGGCTACAGCGCGCAAGGCATGGCCCACATGCGCTCGACCGAGGCCGGCAACCAGGCGCGCGAACGCGCCGCCTGGCAGGGCCTGCAGCAGGCCCAGGCGCAGCGCGCGCAGGCCCAGGCGGCCTGGCGCGACGGCTTCCACGCCAACCAGGCCGAAGCCGGCCGGCAGCTCACCGGCCAGAGCACCTGGCTGGCCCCCGACGGCAGCGCCCGCGTGCTGCCGCACACCTGGCAGCGCAATACCACCCACCTGCACCAGGGGCAGGCCTACCACGTCGACGCCGGCGGGCAGCTGTACCAGCGCGGCCAGGACGGCTGGTGGTATCCGCTGCAAGCCGCCCGCTGAGCGCACCCGCCGCCGGAACGCGGGTGCACGACCCCCCTTGGCGTGACAAGCGGCCTTAGGCGCGCACCGGGATTCGTGGCATCGTCGCCGGATGATCCCTCGCCTGCGCGGGCCGCTGACCCGCACCCTGGCTGCGCTGGCCCTGCCGCTCGCCACGCTGTTCGTCACGCTGTTCGCGCCGCAGTCCCTGCCGGCGGCCCCGCCGGCGAACACGGCGTCGGCGCCGCCCGCGGCCCGCGTGGCCGACTGCCCGCCCGTGCCGCAGCCGCCGACGGACGCGCAGATCCAGGCAGGTCAGCGCGCCGCGCGCGACCGCGGCTTCCTGTGGCGCATCAGCAAGCACGGCCGCAATTCCTACCTCTACGGCACGATCCACGTCGGCAAGCTCGACTGGGCCTTCCCCGGCCCGCGGGTGCGCGAGGCCCTGCTGGGCGCGCAGGCGCTGGCGCTGGAGCTCGACCTGACCGATGAAGCCACGCTGCGGCAGCTGGCGCTCAGCATGGGCCCGGGCGCCGGCGACGCCCGCGTGAATCTGCCGCCGGCGATGCAGCAGCGGCTGAAGCGTCAGACCGAGGCGGCCTGCCTGCCGCCCGGCGTGCTGGCCGGCCAGCATCCGGTGATGCAGGCCATCACGCTGACCGTGCTGGCGGCGCGCCACGAAGGCCTGGACCCGGCGTTCGCGCAGGAGCTGGTGCTCGGCGGCGTGGCGCGCGCGCTGGACAAGCCCATCGTGGCGCTCGAGTCGGCCGAGCAGCAGGCGGCGCTGCTGGTGCCCACCGATGCGAAGCAGGCGCTGGCGATGACCGAGCAGACGCTGGCGCAGCTGGAGCGCGGGGCCTCGCGCCGGGCGCTGGTGCGCGTGGCGGGCGCCTGGGAGCAGGGCGACTTCGAGCTGCTGTCGCACTACGAGCAGTGGTGCGACTGCATCGACAACGACGAGGACCGCGCCTTCCTGCGCCGGCTGAACGACGAGCGCAACGGCCCGATGGCCGCGCGCATCGACGCGCTGCACACCGCCGGCCGCACCGTCTTCGCCGCCGTCGGCTCGCTGCACATGACCGGTCCGCAGGGCCTGCCGCAGCTGATGGAGAAGCTCGGTTATGCGGTCGAGCGGGTCCCGTTCGCGAGCGCGTCGATGGCCGCTGCCGTGGCGGTCCCGCCGTCGCCGGCGGCCTCGGCACCGGCCCCCGCACCGGCCCCCGACGCGGCCCCCAAACCTGCTCCCGCACCGGCCTCCGCACCGACCTCCTCGCCGACGGCCAAGGCGGACTGACTTCACCGCGTCCTGGGACTACCATCGGCGGCACCACACCGCCTGCAGGAGATCCCATGGCCGACCCGACCGCCGCGTTCAGCAAGCTCGTGCCGGGCTTCGACTTCCTGCAGGGCCTGGTGAAGAACGCCGGCGCGGCGCTGCCGTCGGTGGGCCAGTGGGTCGCGCCGACCCTGAACCCCGAAGAGCTGGAAAAGAAGATCGAGGAGCTGCGCACGGTGCAGTTCTGGCTCGAGCAGAACGCGCGCATGCTGGGCGCGACGATCCAGGCGCTGGAAGTGCAGCGCATGACGCTGTCGACGCTGAAGACGATGAACGTCTCGCTCGGTGACCTGACCGAGTCGCTGAAGATCAAGCTGCCGGAGCAAGCTGCGGCCGCGCCCGCAGCGGCCGACGACGACACGGCCGACGACGACACGGATGACGACGACGCCCCCGCGCCCGCGCCGGCCGCCAGGCCGAAGGCCGCACGCAAGCCGAAGGCCGCCGCCGCGCCGCTGGTGCCGCCGGGCGTGCCCGACCCGATGCAATGGTGGGGCGCGCTGACCAAGCAGTTCACCGAGCTCGCCGCCAACGCGATGAAGGACAGCGCCGCCGATGCCGCGAAGGGCCTGGCCGGCGCGATGGTCAAGCAGGGCTTCGACGCCGCGAGCGAAACGCTGAAGAAGGCCGCGTCGGTGCCGGCGGCCGTCGCCAAGACCGCGGCCAGCGCCGCGCAGCAGGCGGCCCAGCAGGCCGCCCGGGTGGCGGGCGCCGGCAACGGCAACCGCGGCGGCGCGACGCGCGGCGGTGCGGGCACCCCGGCCGGCACACCGCCGGCGAAGGCGCCGCGCAAGTCGCCCACCCGCTCGGCCACGCACTCGTCCACCCGCTCGGCCACGCCGCGCAAGCGCACCGCGCCGCGCTGATCCACGGTCCCGGCCCGAAGCTCGCCATGAACCCTTTCCTCGCCGCGCATGCCACGCATCCGCAGGCCGGCATGGCGATGGCGCTGGTCGCCGCGCAGCTCGACGCGCAGCGCAGCCGCCGCACGCCGGCCTTCGTGCCGACCCTGGGCTTCCTGTACTTCACCGACCACTTCGCCGACGCTGCCGACGACCTGCTGGCCGATGCGCGCCGGCGCTGGCCGGGTGTCGCCTGGACCGGCTCGGTCGGCATCGGCGTGATGGGCAGCGGCGCCGAGTACATCGACGCACCGGCGATCTCGCTGATGCTGGCCGACCTGCCGCCGTCGGACTTCCAGCTCTTCAACGGCCGCCAGCCGCTCGATGCCGCGCGGGCGCACACCGCGCTCGTGCATGCCGATCCGGCCACGCCGGAGCTCGCCGAGCTGGTCGGCGAGCTGAGCGGACGCACCCGCTCGGGCTATCTCTTCGGCGGCCTCGCCAGCTCGCGCGAGCGCACGCTGCACATCGCCGACGGCGTCTTCGAAGGCGGGCTGTCGGGTGTCGCGTTCGGCCGCGAGATCGCGCTGGTCTCGCGGGTCACGCAGGGCTGCCGGCCGGTCGGGCCGGTGCGGCGCATCACGCAGGTGGCCGCCAGCAGCGACTCGAGCGGCCGCCCCGGCACCGAGGTCAGCAACGTCGTGCTCGAGCTCGACGGCGAACCGGCGCTGCCGCTGCTGCTGGGCGACCTCGGCCAGACGCTGGATCGGCCCGAAGCCGCGATCCGCGCGCTGCGCGCGACGCTGGTCGGGCTGTCCGATGCCGGCGACACCTCGCTCGGCCGTGGCGGCCAGTTCGGCGTCGACACCCGCGTGCGCCACCTGATCGGCATCGACCCCGCGCGTGATGCGGTGGCCATCGCCGACCTCGCGGTCGCCGGCGAGCAGCTCACCTTCTGCCGCCGCGATGCCGAGGCCGCGCGCCGCGACCTGGTGCGCATCTGCAGCGAGATCCGCGACGAGGTCGACGCGATGGCGCCGAACCATCCCGTGCCCGCGCTGCCGGACGCCGGCGGCGAACCACCGCGCTCGCCGATCGCCGGCGCGATCTACGTCTCCTGCGCCGGCCGCGGCGGCCCGCACTTCGGCGCGCCATCGGCCGAGGCGCTGATCGTGCAGCACGCGCTCGGCGACGTGCCGCTGGTCGGTTTCTTCGCCGGCGGCGAGATCGGCCACCGCCATGTCTACGGCTACACCGGCGTGCTGACGGTGTTCGTGCGCTCATGACCGTGCGGACCTTCGAGGGCCTGCGCGTGCGCCTGCGCGCCTGGCGCGACGACGACCTGCCGGCCTTCGCCGCGCTGAACGCCGCCCCCGAGGTGATGCGCTGGCTGAAGGCGCCGCTGTCCCGCGACGACAGCGACGCGATGGCGCGCCGCATGGCCGACCGGCTGCGGTCGCAGGGCTGGGGCCACTACGCGCTGGAGGTGCCCGCGGTGGGCTTCGCCGGCTTCGTCGGGCTCTCGACGCCGGCCTTCACGATCCCGGTGCCCGGATTCGACACCGAACCGCAGCTGGAGATCGGCTGGCGGCTCGCGCGCGCCGCCTGGGGCCAGGGCTACGCGACCGAAGCCGCGCAACTGCTGCTGGACTTCGCGCGAGACGAACTGAAGCGCGCGCGCATCGTCTCGTTCACCACCACCGGCAACGTCAAGTCGCAGGCGGTGATGCAACGCCTGGGCCTGCAGCATGCCGGCGACTTCGCGCACCCGAACCTCGCCGGCCACCCGCTGCAGCCGCACCGCCTCTTCTGCACGCCGCCGGGCTGGACGTCGACCTGAACCGCATGGCCGCCCGCCTGCCGCCGATCCAGAACCTGCAGGCCTTCGAGGCGCTGGCGCGGCTGCGCAGCGTGACGCAGGCCGCCGACGAGCTGGCAGTGACGCCCAGCGCCGTCAGCCACCGGCTGCGCCAGCTGGAGACGCAGCTCGGCACGCGGCTCTTCGAACGCGCCGACTTCACGCTGACCGCCGACGGGGTCGCAGCCCTCGTGCAGGTGCGCGCCGCGCTCGCGGCGCTGGCGCAGCTGCCGCAGCGCGGCGCGAACGACGGCGCGCGGCTGCGCATCGCCGTCACGCCGACCTTCTCGCGCGAGGTGCTGCTGCCGCGCCTGGCCGGCTTCCGCCATGCCTGGCCCGACATCGAGCTGGTGCTGCAGGTGGCGATCCCGCTGCTGGATGTGACCGGCGAGCCCGCCGACCTGGAGATCCGCTACGGCCCCGAACCGGCGCCGGGCAGCGGCCTGGCGCACCGCCTGCTGCTGGCCGACGAGATCACCCCCGCCTGCAGCCCCGAGTTCCTCGCCGAACACGGCCCCTTCGACGGCCACTTCGAGTCCGCCGCCGAGGTCGGCCGCGTGCGCCTGATCCGCAGCCCGCTCGAACCCTGGTCGACGTGGTTCGCCGCCTGCGCTCTCGCGCTGCCCGAGCCGCGCGAAGGCGCGCAGTTCAACGATGTCGGCTTGATGCTGGAGGCCGCGGCCGCCGGCTTCGGCGTGACGCTGGCCCGGCTGAAGCTGGGCGCCGCGTGGCTCGACAGCGGCCGGCTGCTGCGCCTGTCGCCGCGCGCGGTGCCCTCGCCGCACCAGCACTGGCTGTGCTGGAAACCCGGGGCGCTGCAGCGCTGGGAATGCGCCGCCTTCGCCGACTGGCTGCGGCAATCCCTGGCCTGAATTTCCTTCACGGGCGGCGCGCAGAACTTTCAACCGGACGCGACCGGGCCTGCACTAGACTGCCCCGCGATGTCCGCCCAGACCCCCGATCGGCTCGATCCGCTGCAGCCTGCCGACCGCGCCGCGCGCCAGCTGGCGGTGGTCGCGGCGCTGGCGCCGCTGCTGCCGGCCCATGCGCTGCTGTACCGGCGCGAGGACACCGTGCCCTACGAATGCGACGGCCTCACCGCCTACCGGCAGATGCCGCTGGTCGTCGCGCTGCCGGAGGACGAGGCCCAGGTCGCCGCGGTGCTGCGCGCCTGCCATGCGCTGGCCGTGCCGGTGGTCGCGCGCGGCGCCGGCACCGGGCTGTCCGGCGGCGCGATGCCGCATGCGCTGGGCGTGACGCTGTCGCTGGCCAAGTTCAACCGCATCCTCGACGTCGACGTCGCCAGCCGCACCGCGCGTGTGCAGTGCGGCGTGCGCAACCTGGCGATCAGCGAGGCGGCCGCGCCATTCGGGCTTTATTACGCGCCCGACCCCTCGAGCCAGATCGCCTGCACCATCGGCGGCAACGTCGCCGAGAACTCCGGCGGCGTGCACTGCCTGAAGTACGGGCTGACCTTGCACAACGTGATGAAGGTGCGCGGGTTCACCGCCGACGGCGAAGCGGTCGAATTCGGCGGCGACGCGCTCGACGCGCCGGGGCTGGACCTGCTGCCGGTGGTCATCGGCAGCGAAGGCATGCTGGCGGTGGTGACCGAGGTCACCGTGAAGCTGCTGCCGAAGCCGCAGCTCGCGCGCTGCATCATGGCCAGCTTCGACGACGTGCGCAAAGCCGGCGATGCGGTCGCCGCGATCATCGCCGCCGGCATCATCCCGGCGGGCCTGGAGATGATGGACAAGCCGATGACCGCCGCGGTCGAGGCCTTCGTCGGCGCGGGTTACGACCTCGACGCCGCGGCCATCCTGCTGTGCGAGAGCGACGGCACGCCCGAGGAAGTGGCCGAGGAGATCGAGCGCATGCGCGCGGTGCTCGACCGCTGCGGCGCGACCCGGCTGGAGGTCAGCGCCGACGAGCGCCAGCGCCTGACCTTCTGGAGCGGCCGCAAGAACGCCTTCCCCGCGTCGGGCCGCATCAGCCCCGACTACATGTGCATGGACTCGACGATCCCGCGCAAGCGCCTGGCCGACATCCTGCTGGCGATCCAGGACATGGAGCAGCGCCACGGCCTGCGCTGCTGCAACGTCTTCCATGCCGGCGACGGCAACCTGCACCCGCTGATCCTGTTCGACGCCAACGATCCCGACCAGCTGCACCGCGCCGAGGCCTTCGGCGCCGAGATCCTCGAGACCAGCGTCGCGATGGGCGGCACCATCACCGGCGAGCACGGCGTCGGCGTCGAGAAGCTCAATTCGATGTGCGTGCAGTTCAGCCCGGCCGAGCTCTTGCAGATGGCCGCGTTGAAGACGGCCTTCGATCCCGCGGGCCTGCTGAACCCGGGCAAGCTGATCCCGACGCTGCAGCGCTGCGCCGAGTACGGGCGCATGCATGTGAAGAAGGGCTTGCTGCCCTTCCCGGAACTGGAGCGGTTCTAGCGATGACCGACAGCGCCCTCGCTGCCTTGATCGACCGCGTGCAGACCGCGCGTGCGCAGCGCTCGCCGCTGTGCATCCGCGGCGGCGGCACGAAGGACTTCTACGGCGAGGCGCCGCGCGGCGAACCGCTGGACACGCGCGCCTTGCAGGGCATCAGCAGCTACGAGCCGAGCGAGCTGGTGGTGACGGTGCGCGCGGGCACACCGCTCGCGACGCTCGAAGCGGCGCTGGCCGACAAAGGCCAGTGCCTGGCCTTCGAGCCGCCCCGCTACGCCGAAGGCGGCACGGTCGGCGGCATGGTCGCCGCCGGTCTGTCCGGACCGGCGCGCGCGGCCAGCGGCGGCGTGCGCGACTACCTGCTCGGCGCGACCTTGCTCAACGGCCGGGCCGAGTGCTTAAGCTTCGGCGGCCAGGTGATGAAGAACGTCGCCGGCTACGACGTGTCGCGGCTGCTCGCCGGCTCGATGGGCGTGCTCGGCGTGATCCTCGAGGTGTCGCTGAAGGTGCTGCCGCTGCCGCCGGCGACGCTGACCCTGCGCTTCGAGCGCGAGCAGGCCGAGGCACTGCGCCAGCTCAACGCCTGGGGCCGCGAGCCGCTGCCGGTCAACGCCAGCGCGTGGTGGAGCGGCATGCTGGTGCTGCGCCTGGCCGGGGCCTCGGCCGCGGTGCAGGCCGCGGCGCAGACGCTGGGCGGCGAGCGCATCGATGCGCCGCTGGCCGATGCGTTCTGGCGCGGCCTGCGCGACCAGCGCGACGAGTTCTTCGAGGGTGCGCGCCGCGCCGTCGAGAGCGGCGCGACGCTGTGGCGGCTGTCGTTGCCGCAGACCGCGCCGCCACTGGCCCTGAGCGGCGAACAATTGATCGAATGGGGCGGCGCGCAGCGCTGGATCGTCACCACCGCGCCGGCCAGCGTGCTGCGGGAGGCGGCGACGAAGCTGCGGGGCCACGCGGTGGTCTTCCGCGGCGACAAGTCGGCTGGCGCGCTGGCGCCGCTGGCCCCGGCGCAGGCGCGCATCCAGCGAGGCATCAAGGACGCGTTCGACCCCGACCGCGTATTCAACCCCGGCCGGCTCTACCCCGATCTCTGATGACCACGCCCACCACCGCCGACCAGGACCTCGCCGCCTATTACGCCAAGCGCGCGGCCGAGTACGAGGCGATCTACGCCAAGCCCGAGCGCCAGGCCGAGCTGCGGGCGCTGGAAGCCGAGCTGCCCGGCTTCTTCGCCGGCCGCTGCGTGCTGGAGATCGCCTGCGGCACCGGCTGGTGGACGCTGCACGGCGCCCGCGATGCCGCGCACTGGCTGGCCACCGACCTGAACCCCGAGACCATGGCCGTCGCGCGCAGCAAGCCGCTGCCCGCGTCGGTCGAGCTGCGCACGCTCGATGCCTACAGTTTCGAGGGCCTGGCCGAAGGCGAACGCTTCGACGCCGCCTTCGCCGGCCACTGGTGGTCGCACGTGCCACGCCAGCGGCTGATCGACTGGATCGAGGCGCTGCATGCGCGGCTGGTGCCCGGCGCGCGCATCGTGATGCTCGACAACCAGTATGCCGAGGGCAGCAGCACGCCGCTGGCGCGCAGCGATGAACACGGCAACACGTACCAGCAGCGGCGCCTGGCCGACGGCTCGGTGCACGAGGTGCTGAAGAACTTTCCGACGCGCGACGAGGCGATCGCGGCGATCGGGCCGCACGTGCGCGACGTCGACTGGTCGGCGACGCGCCACTACTGGCGCCTGTCGTACCAGCTCGCCTGAGCCCGGCATGCAAACCACCCTCGCGCCCGAGTTCAAGGGCACGCCCGACGGCGATGCCGCCGAAGCCATCCTGCGCAAGTGCGTGCACTGCGGCTTCTGCACCGCGACCTGCCCGACCTACCAGCTGCTCGGCGACGAGCTCGACGGCCCGCGCGGCCGCATCTACCTGATCAAGCAGGTGCTCGAGGGCGAGGCGCCGACACGCGCGACGCAGCTGCACCTGGACCGCTGCCTGACCTGCCGCAACTGCGAGAGCACCTGCCCGTCCGGCGTGCAGTACGGCGCGCTGGTCGAGATCGGCCGCCAGGTGGTCGAGCGCAAGGTCGAGCGGCCGCTGGCCGAACGCACGACGCGCTGGATGCTGAAGGAAGGCCTGACCTCGCCCTTCTTCGCACCGGCGATGAAGCTCGGCCAGTGGCTGCGGCCGCTGGTGCCGGCAGCGCTGAAGGACAAGGTGCCGGCAGTGCCGCCGGCGCGCGCGCACGATTGGCCGAGCGCGACGCATGCGCGCAAGGTGCTGCTGCTGGCCGGCTGCGTGCAGCCGTCGATGATGCCCAACATCAACGCGGCGACCGCGCGCGTGCTCGATGCCGCCGGCATCCAGACGGTGATCGCGCCGGACGCCGGCTGCTGCGGCGCGCTGCGCACGCACCTGAACGACCATGCCGGCGGCCTGGCCGACATGCGGCGCAACGTCGATGCCTGGTGGCCGCACGTCGAACGCGGCGAGGTCGAGGCGATCGTGATGAACGCGTCGGGCTGCGGCGTGATGGTCAAGGACTACGGCCCCGCCCTGGCGCGCGATCCGGCCTATGCCGACAAGGCGCGCCGCATCGCCGCGCTGACCCGCGACCTGTCGGAGCTGATGCCGTCGATGTTGCCGGCGCTGCAGCAGCGCCTGGGCGCCGCGTCGCCGCGCGCAGCGCGGCTGGCCTTCCATCCCCCGTGCAGCCTGCAGCACGGCCAGCAGCTGCGCGGTGGCGTCGAGGCGGCGCTGCGCGCGCTGGGCTTCGAGGTCTCGCTGCCGCTGAACGAATCGCACCTGTGCTGCGGCTCGGCCGGCACCTATTCGGTGCTGCAGCCCGAGCTCTCGAAACAGCTGCGCGACCGCAAGCTCGGCCACCTGTCGGCACTCGAGCCACAAACGATCGTCTCGGCCAACGTCGGCTGCATCCAGCACCTGCAGAGCGGCACCGGCACGCGCGTCGCGCACTGGATCGAGCTGGTCGACGAAGCGCTGGCCTCGACACGCTGAAGCGGCCGCCCGCGGCCGCCCCGCCGCGGGCGGCGCCGCAGCACGTCAGGCGGTGCCGGCCGGTGCGGCCGCACGCGGCGAGCGCAGCGCCCACACCACGCCGGCGACCAGCAGCAGCGCGCCCAGCAGCGTGGCCGGCGCCGGGGCGTTGCCGCGCAGCACCAGCGCGTAGGCCAGCGCGGCCAGCGTCTCGAAGACGATCAGCTGGCCGACCAGCGCGGTCGGCAGGCGCTGGCTGGCGGCGTTCCAGCACAGCGTGCCGAGCCACGACGCGAACAGGCCGATCGCGAACATCAGCAGCAGGAACGGGCCGGGCCGCGGGCCGAAGGGCTGCGGGAAGTCGGGTTGCATGAAGGCGGCCCACAGCCCCCAGCCGAGGTAGCCGGCCAGCGCCATCGGCAGCGTCGCCAGGCCCTGTGCGGTGGCCCAGGCGCGCGGGCTGCGGCCGGGATGCGCGCGCAGCCAGTCGGCATTGCGGATCGGATACCAGGTCCAGCAGGCGACCGCGCCGACGGCCAGCACGGCGCCGAGCGCATAACGTCCGAAATCGGCGTCCTGCGCGCGGCGCAGCGCCTCGAGCTCGACCTGGTTGACGCAGGCGATGCCGGCGCCGATCAACAGCAGCGAGGGCGCCATCTGCGACCAGCCGAGCGCCGCGCCATGTCCCTCGCGCAGCCGCGACGTCACCGCGATCACCACCGGCAGGGTGCCGATGATCATCGTCGGCAGCGGCCCGCCGGCGTTCTGGATCGCCGCGGCGAGGAACAGGTAGTAGACGATGTTGCCGACCAGCCCCAGGCGCGCGGCCTCCCACCAGTCGGCGCGGGTCAGCTGCGCCAGGGCGCGGCGGTCGGCCCAGGCCAGCGGCAGCGCGATCAGGCCGAAGGCGACGTAGCGGCCGAAGGACAGCAGCGCCGCCGGGTAGTCGGGCAGCAGCAGCGGGCCGATGAAGACGAGGCCCCACATCAGGCCGGCAGCGAGCGCGTAGGAAGTTCCGAGCAGCATGTCTTTAATCCACGGGAGCGCCCAGGCGGCGCCTGGTCACACGGGACGCCGGTCCACCGGCGCCGTGCGCAGACTAGCCCCCCGCGTTCGCGCGGTCTTGTACCGGATTGCGCTCGCGCGGCGGCGGGGCGTACGATGGCCGTCAGGTGTCGGGGTGCCTGCAGGGGCGCGCCCGGCCGCTGTCGAAGCGCTCATCCCGGAGCACGCCGTGCGGAGGGTTGGTCAGTGAGCGAGTCCGAGTTCGCCGAACTGCGCCAGTCGATGATCGCCGAGATCGTCGCGATGACGGTGTTCAGCTGCGGCCAGCTCGACAAGGCGGCGCTGCAGTCGCGCGTGCTCGACGCCATCGGCGAGGTGCCGCGCCACCTCTTCGTGCCGCCGCTGCTGAAGCCGCTGGCCTACCTGAACCGGCCGCTGCCGATCGGCTGCGACAAGACCATCTCGCAGCCCTTCATCGTCGCGGTGATGACCGACCTGCTCGATCCGCGGCCGTCCGATCGTGTGCTCGAGATCGGCACCGGCCTGGGCTATCAGTGCGCGGTGCTGTCGGCGCTGGTGCAGCGGGTCTACAGCATCGAGCTGATCGAGCTGCTGGCGCACCAGGCCGAACGGCGTCTGGCCGACGCCGGCTGCCGCAATGTCGTGCTGCGCATCGGCGATGGCAACGAGGGCTGGCCGGAACAGGCGCCCTTCGACAAGATCATGGTCACCGCGGCGCCGGAGCACATTCCGCCGGCGCTGATCGCGCAGCTGAAACCCGGCGGCCGGCTCGTGCTGCCGGCCGGGCCGCCCGACGCGCAGCGGCTGATCGTCGTGCAGAAGGCGCTCGACGGCACGCTGGCGCAGCGCGAGCTGCTGCCGGTGCGCTTCTCTCAGCTCGATACCGCGGCGCCGCACTGAACGGGCGCCAGGCCGGAAGCGCGGCCTCAGAAACGCACGCTCGCCTGCAGCACCGCCGCCCGCCCGGGCAGCGGCAGGTCGTTCGGCAGCGACAGGCCCGGCGCGCTGCTCGGTTCGCGCTGGTCGCGGTCGAAGAGGTTGTTCACCGCCAGCATCACGCGCCAGCGCCCGTCGAGCAGCGGGCTGCCCAGGTGGGCATCCACGTTCGTGTAGTCGGCGATCGGCGGCCGCCCATCGCCGGGCGCGCGCCGGCGGCCGGCGACCTCGCGGGCCTGCACGCCCAGCTGCCAGGCGCCGGGCAGCGTCCAGTCGGCGCGCAGCCGCAGCAGGCGGCGCGGCGCGTAGCCGGGGTCGAGGCCGGTCGCCTGGTCGGTCGAACGCTGCCAGGCGGCCTGCGCCGCCAGCCGCAGCGTCCGGCTCGGTTCCCAGCGCACTTCGGCCTCCAGCCCGCGGCCGCGCTGGCTGCCGGTGTTCTGGTAGCTGGAGCCGACACCTCCGGCATCCGGCACCGCGCGGATCAGGTCGTGCATGCGGTGGCGGAACACGCTGAGCTGCGCCTGCAGCGCCGGCTCGGGCTGCCACGCGAACACGGCCTCCAGCGTGCGGATGGTCTCCGGCTTCAGCGCCGGGTTGCCGCGCTCGACCGGGTTGTTGATGCTGTGCTGCTCGTTGAAGGCCGGCGCGCGGAACGCGTGGCCGTAGAGCAGCTTCGCGGTCAGCTCGTAGTCGGCGTGCCAGACCAGGCCCAGGCGCGGGTTGCTCGTGCGGCCGGCATCGGAGAAGCGGTCGTGTCGCACGCCGGCGGTCAACGACCAGTCACGCGCGAGCGACCACTCGTCCTGCAGGTAGGCATGGCGCACGCGGCGATGCTGCGGCAGCAGGAAGATGTCCGCCGGCGACGCGGCCACCAGCGCCCCGCCCTGCGCGGCCTCCCCCAGCGGCACCGGCACGCCGGCCAGCGGACCGCTGGTGATGATGTTGAAGTTCTTGAACTCCTGCGTGCGCGGCATGTCGAGGTCGTCGAAGCCGACGCCGATGCGCAGCCGATGGTCCGCGAAACCGGTGTAGTCCAGCGCGACCGCGCTGCGCCACTGCCGTTCCCACACGTTCGGCGCCCCCAGCATGCCGGCCGGGAACGCACCGCCGAACGCGCCCGGCGGCAGGATCTGCACCGCATGGCGGTGGACCTGCGAATAGGCGTGCCAGGCGAGGTCCAGGTGAAGGCGCCAGTGGGGCCAGTCGGGGGCCAGCGGCTGGTCGGCAAGCGCCAGCTGCACGATGCGGTGGTCATGGCGCGAGGCGCCGACCGGGTCCAGCGCCTCGGCGACGCCGGGGCCGATGCCGACCTGGTCGCGCAGCAGCCAGGCCGCACGCAGGCGCCAGCGCTCCCAGGCCAGCTCGATGCGCGCGTTGAGCGTCTCGTGGCCGGTGGCCATCGGCCCGGGCGCCAGGCTGGCGTGCGTGCCGAACAAGCCGTCGAGCACCGTCTGCGCGTCGGCCTCGACCACACGGCGCGCGCCGTCGGTGCGCCCGGCGTGCAGGTAGCCGGCCAGGTCGACCGGCCCGAGCCGGCCGCCGTGCTGCAGCCAGCCCTCGCGGCGGCGGAACGATCCGGCACGCAGCCCGGCCTCGACGCCGTCGTGCTCGGCCGCGCCCTTGGTGATGATGTTGACCACGCCGGCGTACGCATCGGCTCCGTAGAGCGCCGAGCCCGGTCCGCGGATCACCTCGATGCGCGCGACGTCGTCGAGCGGGAAGCTCGACCAGCCGAGCCCGCGCGTGCCGGTGAACAGCGAGGTCAGCGGCACGCCGTTGAGCAGCACCAGCGTCTGCGGATTGAGCCGGTGGTAGATGCCGCGCATCACGTAGAGCGGCGTCATGCCGATGTGACCGCGGCCGACGTGCAGGCCGGGCACCGTCGCCAGCACTTCGTCCAGGTCGGTCGCGCCGAGCGCGGCGATCTGGTCGGCGGTGATCACCGTGGCCACCGCCGGCGCGCGGCGGATCGGCTGGCGCCGGCCGGTCGCGATGCTGATGGTGTCGCGATCGCCGTAGGCCTGCTCGAGCCCTTCTTCGTCGACCGCCGCGGCGGCGCCCGAACACAGGCCGAGCGTCGCCAGCAACCCCGCAGCGAGGGCCACGCAGCGGCGCCGCATCGCCACGCCTACAGACCCAGCTGGCGCTGGTAGCGCGCCGGCGTCACGCCGTACATGCGGGCAAAGCGGCGGGTCAGGTGCGACTGGTCGGCCAGGCCCACCTCGGCGGCCACCTCGGCCGGCCGGAGGCCGTCGGCCAGCAGGCGCTTGGCGCGCGCGACGCGCAGCGCCATCAGCATCTGGTGCGGCGTGACGCCCTGCTGCGCCTTGAAGCGGCGCTGGAAGTGGAAGGGGCTGAAGCCGGCGGCGGCGGCCAGCTCGTCGAGCTGCAGCGGCTCGGCGAGGCGGTCGTGCATCAGCGCCAGCGCACGGGCATCGGCAGCATCGACGCGGCGGCTGTCGGCAGCGGGCGAGGCGACGGGGCGCGACCAGGGGCGCAGCAGCTGCAGCGCGTCCAGCAGCAGGCCCGGTGCGGCCAGCGGATCATCGGCCTGCCGCCACAGCGCGTCGAGCAGCGCGGCCAGGCGCTGCGCGGTCGCCGGGTCGTGGCCCACCGGCTGCGCGAAGGTCCAGCCGCGCTCGCCGCTGATCGCCTCGACCAGCGCCGGCGCGATGTAGACCATGCGGTAGCGCCAGCCGCCGTCGGTTTCGGCGCGGCCGGTGTGCAGCGTATCGGGGTTCATCAGCACCAGCGATCCGGGCGCCGCGAGGTGGTCGCTGCCGCGGTAGCGGAAGCGTTCGACGCCGCTGTCGATGGCGCCGAGCCCGTAGCCGTCGTGCGCATGCGGCTCGAAGGCGTGGCGCACGATGTGCGCCCGGTACAGCTCGACGCCGTCCAGGCCGGCCAGGCGGCGGTAGGTCGCGCGGTCGGCCGGGTGATCGAACTGCTCGGGCACGCCTTCCATGGGCGGCATGATGGCACGCAGCGCGCCACGCGGGGCGGTGTCCCGGCTAGCGGGACGCCGCTGCCGGCAGCACGGCCGGCGCCGGCGGCGGCGGAGGGTCGACGAGGTGGCGGTCGAAGAAGTCGGCCACGCGGCGGTCCACCACCGACAGCGCCGCGGCGCGGTCGAAACCCGGCGGATCGTTCAGCAGCTCGCCGATCAGCCCGTCCAGCCCTGGCGGCAGCGGGGACAGCAGCGCCCCGTGGCCGGCCTCGGGCAGGTCGGCCAGGTGCTCGCAACGCGGGCAGGCGGCGAGCACGCGCGCCGAATGGAACCGCGGCACCAGCCAGCGGTCGCGGCCGGTCGTCACCAGCGCCAGCGGCACGCGCGGCGCGGCGAAGGAGGCGAAGTCGAAGTCGGCCGCGAACGGGTTGCCGGCGACCACCGCGGCGATGCGCGCATCCTCGTGCTGCTGCGGCTGCGGATCGCTGAAGCGCAGGCCGATCACGGTGCGCGCAAGCCACGTCTTGAAGCCGTCGGCCCAGCCGCCGGTCAGCCGGGTGAAGAGGCCGACGCAGGCGTTGAAGTCGTCGGCGGCGTGCGCGAGGCAGTGGTCGCGGAAGCCCGCTTCGGACCAGCGGCCGCCGGCCAACGTCAGCGCGGTGTGGCCGCCGGCCGACTGGCCCCAGACGCCGACCCGGTCGAGCTGCAGCAACTGTGCCAGGCGCACGTCGGCGGCCACCGCGTCGATCGCCCGCGAGACCTCGGCCGGGCGCTGCTTCCAGCTGTCGGGGCCGGGCCGGCCGGGGTCGCGGCTGTTGTCGCCCTGGTGCTCGGGCACCGCGACGACATAGCCGCGCGCGACCAGCACGCGCGCCAGGTCGGCATGCACCCAGGGCCCGCCGCCCGAGCCGTGCGACAGCACGACCAGCCGGCCGTTGCCCGGCCGCGGCGCGCCCCGTTCGGCGAGCACCAGCGTGAACGGGCCACGCCGGATGGCCTGCGGCGCCGCGCTGCTGGGGTAGTAGACGGTGACCGGCCCGTCGTCGCCGGTGGGGGGAAGCTGCTGCAGGCCCATCGACACCGGCGGCGCCGCGGCCACCGCCGGCGTTGGTGCCGGCGGCTCGGCCGCCGGGGGCGTCGCGGCCGGCGCCGCGCGCACGGCGCCGGCGCAGGCCAGCAGGGCGGCGGCCAGCGCTCGCCAGGGCAGGATTGGGATCATTCGGGCTTCTCCATCGGGGACGGCGCCCCCGCTGCGGTGCACGATGCCGCGCGCCGCGGTGCACGTCTCGCCGAAAGCTGCGCCTCCGCGCTTTCGGCCAGCCGATTTCAGGAATCGGCCAGCTTGTGTCCCGCTAACCCGGTCGGCGCCGGGCGCCTCGAGCCATTGAACGGCAGCGTGACTTGACGCACGGCCGATCTGGGCCCCGGGATCGTCCCAATTCAAGCGATCGGACTGTCGGCCGATGACGATCATGCGTGTGGGGGATTCTGGTCGCCGCTTGCCCCGAAGCCGCTTGTTGTTCAACCAGAAACCGCAAAGGAGTCCCCCCATGTCGTGGGTTCGCCACCTCACCGTCGGCCGTCGCCTCGGCCTCGGCTTCGGCCTGACCTCGCTGCTGCTGCTGCTCGTCGCCGGGGCCGCCGGCTGGGCGCTGCACCGCACCTCGCAAGGCGTCGAGGTCATCGTGCGCCAGAACAACCAGAAGACCGACATGGCCTGGCGCCTGCGCGCTGAGCTGGAGGAAAGCGCCCGTTCGGTGCGCAACCTGATCGTCAGCCGCGACACCGAGGTGCAGGCCAAGCAGAAGGAAGCGCAGCTGAAGGCGCGCCAGCGCTTCGACGCCATCTACGGCCAGCTGCAGGCGCTGCTGGTCGACGACGAGGAGAAGAAGCTCTACAAGACGATCGGCGAGTTGCGCGGCGTGGTGCTGCCGCTGTTCGACGAAGCCATCGACCAGGCGTCGCGCGGCATGAAGGAGATGGCCAGCGAGACGCTGATCGACAAGGTGCAGAAGCCGCAGACGCAGTGGATCGACGCGATGCAGGCGCTGATCGACCTGCAGAGCAAGCGCACGGCCGCCGGCGCGGAATCGATGCAGGCCGGCGCCAGCGCGGCGCTGTTCGGGCTGGTCGGCGGCGGCGTGTTCGCGCTGCTGCTGAGCGCGGGCCTGGGCGCCGGCATCGGCCGCTCGCTGGTGCGCCAGCTCGGCGGCGAGCCGGCCTACGCGCGCGACGTTGCGCGCCGCATCGCCGCCGGCGACCTGCATGTCGACATCGCGCTGCGCGCCGGCGACGAGGGCAGCCTGCTGGCCGCGATGCGCGAGATGCAGGCCGGGCTGCGCACGCTGGTCGTGCAGATCAAGCAGTCGGCCGATTCGGTGTCGGTGGCCAGCGGCGAGATCGCGCACGGCAACCTCGACCTGTCCTCGCGCACCGAGCAGCAGGCCTCAAACCTGCAGCAGACCAGCGCGTCGATGGCCCAGCTCACCGACACCGTGCGCACCAATACCAGCGCGGCGCGCGAGGCGAGCCAGCTCGCGAGCTCGGCGGCGCAGGTCGCCGGCGACGGCGGCGCCACCGTCAACGAGGTGGTGCGCCGCATGGAGGAGATCCAGGCGTCCAGCCGCAAGATCACCGAGATCATCGGCGTCATCGACGCGATCGCCTTCCAGACCAACATCCTGGCGCTGAACGCGGCGGTCGAGGCCGCGCGCGCCGGCGAGCAGGGCCGCGGTTTCGCGGTCGTCGCCTCCGAAGTGCGCTCGCTGGCGCAGCGCAGCGCGCAGGCCGCGCGCGAGATCAAGACGCTGATCTCCGACTCGGTCGAGCGCATCGACGGCGGCAGCAAGCTCGTCACCCAGGCCGGCGCGACGATGGCCGACATCGTCGCCCGCGTGAAGCAGGTGTCGACGCTGGTGGCCGAGATCACGCAGGCCTCGGCCGAGCAGGAGGCCGGCATCGGCCAGATCGGCCTGGCGGTCAACGACCTCGACACGATGACGCAGCAGAACGCGGCGCTGGTCGAACAGAGCAGCGCCGCCGCCGAGAGCCTGAAGGGCCAGGCCTCGCGGCTGACGGAGACGGTGTCGCAGTTCCAGCTCTGACACACCGGCGGCCCGGTCGCCGCAGGCGCGGCGCGGGCCTCGCATCGGCATCGGCATCGGCACACCGACATCGGCAGGCCGCGGGTTCCGCCGCGGCCCGGTCCTGACGATCGGCGCGCCGGCGCGTCCCTGGATCGAGCGCGCGAGCCATCGGCTCGCGCGCTTTCAGTCCGTTTCGCGCCCTTCACCCGTCCTGGGAGACGCTGCCATGCCGATGAATCCGATCCCGACCCTCCCGCTCGCCGCCGCCGCGGCCGCACGGGCGGCGCTGCCGCTGTGCGCTACCTTGTCCGCCGCCTTGCTGGCCGGCTGCCTGGCCTCCGCGCCGACCGTCGGCGGCGGCAGCGCGTCGCCGACCACCGGCAGCGCCGCCGGCGCCACCGCCAGCGGCAACAGCGAGCACCTCGAGCGCTGCAACGCCACGCTGGGCGTGCTGCGCATCGAGGAGGACGTGCGCTCGCCGTGGTACGCGCACTACTACTCGCGCGTCGGCTCCACCGCGCCGCTGCTGAGCCTGCTGATCATGCAGTCGAACTGCTTCGTCGTCGTCGAGCGCGGCACCGGCGAGCGCGGCATCGCCGCCGAGACCGCGCGTGCGCGCGGCGACGAGGCGCGCGAGAGCGCCACCCGCGGCAAGGGCCAGCAGGTGGTGGCCGACTACCTGCTCAAGCCCGAGATCGTGATGAACGACAAGGGCACGCAGGGCGGCTCGCTGGGCGGTGTCGGGCGCGCGCTGCCCGGGCCGCTCGGCTGGGTCGCGGGCACCGCGTCGGTGCGGCAGAACGAGGTCGGCACGGTGCTGACGCTGGTCGACATCCGCAGCACCGTGCGGCTGGCCGCGGCCGAGGGCTACTCGAAGAACACCAACTTCAGCCTCGGCGGCATCGGCATCGCCTCGCAGGGCGCGCTCGGCGGCAGTGCGTTCGCCCGCACCGACGAGGGCAAGCTGATCAGCGCCTCCTTCGTCGATGCGTACAACAAGCTCGTGGTCGGCCTGCGGCAGTACAAGGCGCAGGCGGTCAAGGGCGGCCTGGGCGAAGGCGGCACGCTCGGCGTCTCCGGCGGCAGCACGGCGGCCTCGAAGGCCGTCGATGCGAAGAAGAGCGGGCAGAAATGAGGCCGCCGACCGCGCGGATGAGGGCACCGGTGGCCGCGCAGGCCGCCGCGGGCCTGCTGTTCGCGCTCGGCGCCGTCGCGCCGGGCGCGGCACAGGAGTTCGGCGTCTACCTGAACTGCGCCGGCCGCGTCGAGGCCGGCGGCAAGGTGCGCGCTTCGCAGCTGGACCTGGCGCTGCGGCGCAACAGCGCTCTGGCGATGATCCAGCGTTCCGACATCCTGCCGGCCGGGCAGAAGCTGCGCCTGGAGATCACGCCGCAGTTCTACACGATGGTGTTCGACGCGCCGCGCGCGGGCAGCGTGATCTGGCACGACTGGCTGCGCGGTGCGCTGCTGGTCTGGAACCCCGACCTGCACAAGCTGCACACGATCCGAATGTCGGTCGACCGCCAGACCGCGGCGCTGCAGGGCGAACTGCGCGACGGCGCGGGGCGCGAGATCGGCCGGCTGCAGATGCGCTGCGAGCCGCGCGACAACGACACGGTGGCCGCGCCGAAGTTCTGACGCCGCGCGCCGGCCTGCTCAGCGCGCCCGCAGCCAATCGACGAAGCCGGCCTCGTCGAGCGGCTGCGAGAACAAGTAGCCCTGCCCGCCGCGGCAGCCCAGGCGCTTGAGCGCCAGCGCCTGGGCCGGCGTCTCGATGCCTTCGGCGACGAGCTCGAGCTTCAGGCGCCGGCCCAGGCGCACGACCAGCTCGGCCATCGTCGTGCGGCCACGCGGCGCCGGGAAGTCGCGCAGGAACGAGCGGTCGATCTTCAGCGTGTGGATCGGCAGCTGGTGCAGGTAGGCCAGCGACGAGAAGCCGGTGCCGAAGTCGTCGAGCGCGATGCGCACGCCCGAGCGCCGCAGCGCCTGCAGCACGCAGACCACCGCGTCGATGTCCTGCATCGCGATGGTCTCGGTGATCTCCAGCTCCAGCGCCGCCGCGGCGAGGCCGGTATCGGCCAGGCAGCGCTCGACGCTCTGCACGAAGCCGGGGCTGCGGAACTGGCTGGGCGAGACGTTGACCGCGATGCAGAACTCGGCATGCCCGGCCGCGCGCCAGCCCGCCGCAGTGCGACAGGCCTTGCGCATCACGCGTTCGCCCAGCGCCACCATCAGGCCGGCCGATTCGGCGAGCGAGACGATCTGCTCCGGGCCCACCTCGTCGCCCGACGCGGTGCGCCAGCGCAGCAGCGCCTCGGCGCCGGTGACCCGGCCGCTCGCCAGGTCGACCTTGGGCTGGTAGTGCAGCTGCAGCTGCGCCGGCGCCGCCTGCTCGAGCGCGGCCTGCAGGTCGTTCAGCAGCCGCAGCCGGCGCCGCAGGTCGCCGGCCATGCGGCGGCTGTAGTGGCAATGGCCGTCGCCCTGCGTCTTCGCGCGGTTCAGCGCGATGTTGGCGCACTTCAAGGCATCGAGCCCGTCGCCGTCGACATCGGCCAGCCGCACCTGGCCCAGCGTCACCCGCACGGGCAGCGGGTAGCGTTCGACCTGGAACGGGGCCTCGAAGACCGCGGCGATCGCGGTGGCGTCGATGCGCGGCTCGGGGCCGAGCAACGCGAACACGTCGGCCGCGACGCGCGCCAGCAGCAGCCCGGCGGTGCGCTCGCGCAGCCGCGTGGCCACCGCCAGCAGCAGCAGGTCGCCGGCGCGCGGCCCCAGCGCGTCGTTGATCTGCGAGAACTGCTGCAGGTCGATCAGCAGCAGCGCGGCCGGCGGCTCGTCCGGCGATGGCCGCTGACTTTGCAGGCCATCGATGTGCTCGATCAGGCGATGGCGGTTCGGCAGGCCGCAGAGGCGGTCGGTGTAGGCCAGGTGGTTCAGGCGGCTGAAGAGCTGCACGTTCGCGAAGCCGGCGGCCAGGTGCACGCCGAAGACGGCGAGCAGCGACCACAGCGTCGGGTCCGGACCCTCGGGCAGGTCGATCAGCAGCATCGCGCGGCCGCGCCCGGCGGCCACGTGCAGCACCAGCCGCCCGTCGGCATGGTGGTGGCGCCGCTCGGCCAGGCAGCGGCGCAGCGGCACGCGCAGCGCCGGCTCCAGCGCGTCGGCCGAGCGGCCGCGCAGCGGCCGGTACGGTCCGTCGGCCCAGACCACGTGCATCGCCTCGAGCGAGTCGTCGGGGCCGGCGTCGACCTGCACGCAGACCAGCCCCTGCGGCGCGACGCGCAGCAGCGCCGCGGCCTGCTGCAGCACACCCTCGGCGAAGTCGACCGGCTCGCGCCGCGTCGCCAGCTCGGCCGCCGCGTGCACGATGTGCTGCAGCCCGGCCTGGCTGGCGCGGATGCGGCGCAGCTGCTCGTAGCTGCGCACCGCGGTGGTGATGGTCGTGACCAGCCGCGTGCGCGTCAGCTCGGACTTGGTCTTGTAGTCGTTGACGTCGTACTCGCGGATCACCTGCAGCTCGGGCGCGTAGCCCGGCTGGCCGGTGCGCAGCACGATGCGCACTTCCGCCAGGCTCAGCTCCTCGCGAATGGCGCGCGCGAGCTGCAGCCCGGCGTACTCGTTCTCCATCACGACGTCGAGCAGCACGACGGCGATGTCCGGCGTCGAGGCGAGCAGCCCGCGCGCCTCGCGCGCGCTGTAGGCATGCAGGAAGGCGAGCGGGCGGCCGTCGACGATCTCGCCGTCGAGCGCGATCGTCGTCGCCTGGTGCACCTCGGGATCGTCGTCGACGATCAGCACGCGCCAGGGCGGCGCGAGCACCGCGCCGAGCGCGGTCTCGTCCTCGGCGGCGAAGACGAGCTGGTCGTCGTGGTCGGTCGACGCCAGGGGGCTGCCGGCGCGCTGCAGCAGCTCCGGCAGCGGCGTGTCGCTCAAGGCCGGCAAAGCCGCGTCGGTCCAGGCCGGCAAGGCCGTGTCGGTCCAGGCTGGCCACGGCGTCGCCGCCGTGTCGACGGCCAGCGGGTGCGGCAGCAGCGGTGCCCTTCCCGTCGGAAAACCCTCGTGCATTCCCATCGGCGTGGCCCTCCGCCTCTTCGACATCATGCCGGTTGCGGCGCCACGGTGGGCAGCAGCAGGCGGAATGATGTTCCCCGGCCGACCGTGCTGGTCACCGAGATGTGGCCTCCCAACATGCGGCGCACCTGGTTGTAGGCGATGTACAGCCCCAGCCCCGAGCCGCCGCGGCCGAGCTGGGTGGTGAAGAACGGCTCGAAGATCCGGCCCAGCACCGCCGGCGTCATGCCCGCGCCGTCGTCGCTGAAGACCATCTCCAGCTGGCCGTCGTCGCAGGGCTTGGCGCGCAGCTGCAGGCGGCCCTGCGCGCGGTCGGTGAAGGCGTGCGTCAGCGCATTGGTGACGAGGTTGGACAGCACGGTGCTGAAGGCGCCCGGGAAGCTGTCCATCTCGACCGCGCCGTCGACCTCCAGCGCCAGCGTCACCGGCGCGCGCTTGAGTTGCGGGCTGAGCGCCGCGAGCGTGTCGTCGATCACCTCGGCCACCTTGAAGCGCCGGCGCTGCTCGCTCAGCCGGTCGACCGCCAGCGGCTTGGTGTGGTGGATGATGTCCGCCGCGCGCACCAGGTTCTTCTCCAGCACCAGCGCGATCTCGTCGACGCGGTCGAGCAGCCGGTCGAGCGAGCTGCGGCGGATGCCGCCGATCGCGCGCTCGTGGCGCAGCTGCGCGGTCTCGTGCGACAGCGCGGTGGCCACCGTCAGCGCATTGCCGATCGGCGTGTTCAGCTCGTGCGCGATGCCGGCCACCAGCGCGCCCAGGTGGGCGAGCTCGGCGCTCTTGAGCAGCTCGTTCTGCGTGGCCTTCAATTCCGCGAGCGCCTGGTAGAGGCCTTCGTTGGCGCGGCCGAGGTCGGCGGTGCGCTCGACGACACGCGCCTCGAGCGTCTCGTTCAGGCGCCCCAGCTCGGCTTCCTTCGCCAGCAGCTGCTGCACCTGATGCTGCAGCCGGCCGGTGAGCTCGTTGTAGTCGTGGCGCGTCAGCTCGAACTCGCGGCCGATGCGCTCCATGCGGTGCTCGAGCGCGAACAGCTGCTGGCTCTTCGCGTCGGCATCGCCGATGGCTTCGAGCCAGCCGCCGAACAACAGCGGGGCCGCGCCGACACGCTCCGGCGGCACGGTCAGGTGCCAGGCCAGCGGCGACAGCCGTTCGCAATGCGGCTCGTCGGTGCTCGGCGTCAGCACCAGGCCGTTGAGGCGCTCGCCGAACCCGGCGCTGACCGAGCGCCACTGCGCGAGGTCGTCCACCAGCACGGCCACCGGGCCGGCCAGCAGGTGCCGCTTGGCCAGCACGACATGGTGCCAGCCCGCCGGCGCCGGATCGGTCGGCGTCAGGAACAGCGGGCGGCTGCCGGTGTCGGTCATGGCGGCTCGGGTGCTCACCTCGCGCCGGACCCGATCAGCAGCAGCACGAAGGTCATGTTGTGGAACAGGTTGCGGGTATAGGCGCCCTCGTGGCGCAGCGGGCCGATCTCGCCGAAGGACGCGAAGCCGGCCAGCGGCAGCGTGCGGCCGAAGGCGCCGAAGACCGCGTCGACCTCGTAGCGGATGTTGCCGCCGACCAGCCACTTGCGGCCGGCGCAGGTGACCACCAGCGCCGCGGCCGGGTCGAAGCCGCTGGCCGCCGCCTCGCCCGCCAGGGCCTGCACTTCCTGCATCAGGTCCTGCGGGCTGGTGACGCAGACCTGCACGTCGTCGTCGGTGTGGATGCCGCCGTGCAGCGTCAGCGAGCCTTCGCCTTCGCCGCGGTCCTTGGCCACCGCGCGCAGGCGCTTCTCGCCGGGACCGGCGGTGTTCAGCACCGCCAGCGTCACGATGCCCTGGTCGGCGCGCAGGAAGGGCTTGCCCGATTCGCGGGCGACGAACTCGGTGGCGTCGACGCCGTCGATGCGGTGCACGGTGCGACCGTCGGCGACCTGCACGCGACCCGGGCGGCCGACCGGGCGGATCGAGTTGCCGATGTGCACGCGGAACGCGAGATCACCCTCGGCGGCGAGCATCACCACCGCGTCGTCGAGCCGTTCGCCGTCGCAGAACAGCGAGCAGTGGTCCATCCGGTCGTTGTCGTCGCCGGCCATGCCGCCGACCACCGGCACGTCGACCTCGTCGCGCAGCACGGTCTCGATGCGGCTGGCGTCGGTGTCGAAGTCGGAGATGAAGTAGTAGAGCGCCGGCTTGCGGCCGCTCAGTTTCTGGTTTAGCGACTCGAGTGCGGCGCGCACCGCGCCTTCAGGCCCGGCCTTGACGCCCTTCGCATGGGCCACGTGCCAGCGCACGCGGCCGGCGCTGTTCAGGCCCAGCGCCGCGGCGCCGACGTCGACCGTGCGGCCGGCTTCGTGGATGCCGTCGCCGCTGGCGCCGACCACGCGCACGTCGCGGTGGCCGAGGCCGTCGTAGAGGCCTTCGATGAATTCATGCCAGTCCTCGTAGTGCACCGTGGTGTGCAGGAACACCACCTCGGGCGCGATCTCGGCCAGCGATTCGCCGATGGCGAGCGCGGCCCGGTACGGATCGGGATTGGTCGAGCTGGCGGACTTGCTGCGCATGATCGAGACCTCCAATCAATACGCATTGCAGACCAAAAAGCACCCCGTGCGGGGCGGGAGGAACCCGCACCGCCGGGATGAACTGGAGGCATTCAGAGAACAATGAACGGTGCGGCGCGGATCCGGACCCGTGACGGGGGATCCGCGCCAGCCGCCGACAGGATCAGCGGACCTTGCCGGCCTTCCAGGCCGCGAGCAGCTTGTTGTAGTCGATGGTCTCGCCCTTCGGCTTCTCGTTGGCCAGCTTGGCCCACGGCGCGGCCTTGTCGCTGAGCCACTTGGCCGGGTCGCCCTTGGCGTTGAGCTTCGGCGGGCACTTGGCCATGCCGGCGCGTTCCAGGCGGGCCAGCACGTCGTCCATCTCGCCGGCCAGCGTGTCCATCGCGCCCTGCGGCGTCTTCTCGCCGGTCACCGCCTGCGCCACGTTCTTCCACCACAGCTGCGCGAGCTTCGGGTAGTCCGGCACGTTGGTACCGGTCGGGCTCCAGGCCACGCGCGCCGGGCTGCGGTAGAACTCGACCAGGCCGCCGAGCTTGGGCGCCAGGTCGGTCATCGCCTTGCTCTGGATGTCCGACTCGCGGATCGGCGTCAGGCCGACGATGGTCTTCTTCAGCGAGGTCGACTTCGCGGTGATGAACTGCGCGTACAGCCAGGCCGCGGCCGTCTTGTTGGCGTCATGGTCCTTGAAGAAGGTCCACGAGCCGACGTCCTGGTAGCCGTTCTGCATGCCCTGCTTCCAGTACGGGCCGTTAGGGCCGGGGGCCATGCGCCACTTCGGCGTGCCGTCGTCGTTGACGACCGGCAGGCCCTTCTTGGTCATGTCCGCGGTGAAGGCCGTGTACCAGAAGATCTGCTGCGCGATCTGGCCCTGCGCCGGCACCGGGCCGGCTTCGCCGAAGGTCATGCCGGTGGCTTCCTTCGGCGCGTACTTCTTCATCCAGTCGACGTACTTGGTCAGCGCGTAGACCGCGGCCGGCGAGTTCGTCGCACCGCCGCGCTCGACCGAGGCGCCCACCGGGGTGCACTTGTCGGCCGCCACGCGGATGCCCCACTCGTCGATCGGCAGGCCGTTCGGGGTGCCGATGTCGGCGGTGCCGGCCATCGACAGCCACGCGTCGGTGAAGCGCCAGCCCAGCGACGGGTCCTTCTTGCCGTAGTCCATGTGGCCGTAGATCGGCTTGCCGTCGATGGTCTTCACGTCGTTGGTGAAGAACTCGGCGATGTCCTCGTAGGCCGACCAGTTCAGCGGCACGCCCAGCTCGTAGCCGAACTTGGCCTTGAACTTGTCCTGCAGGTCCTTGCGCGCGAACAGGTCGGCGCGGAACCAGTACAGGTTCGCGAACTGCTGGTCGGGCAGCTGGTACAGCTTGCCGTCCGGCGCGGTCGTGAACTTGGTGCCGATGAAATCCTTCAGGTCGAGGCCGGGGTTGGTGAACTCCTTGCCCGCGCCGGCCATGTAGTCGGTCAGGTTCAGGACCTTGCCGTAGCGGTAGTGCGTGCCGATCAGGTCGGAGTCGGAGATCCAGCCGTCGTAGATCGACTTGCCGGACTGCATCGAGGTCTGCAGCTTCTCGACGACGTCGCCTTCCTGGATCAGGTCGTGCTTGACCTTGATGCCGGTGATCTCCTCGAAGGCCTTGGCCATGGTCTTCGATTCGTACTCATGCGTGGTGATCGTCTCGGAAACCACCGAGATCTCCTTGACGCCCTTGGCCGACAGCTTCTTGGCGGCGTCGATGAACCACTTCATCTCGGCCATCTGCTGGTCCTTGGACAGCGTGGACGGCTGGAACTCGCTGTCGATCCACTTCTTCGCCTCGGCCTCGCCGGCCAGGGCGTGACCCGTCACCGCGCAGGCGGCGGCCAGGGCGAGCGCGCTGTAACGCACCTTCATTGCTGATCTCCTCAGGTTGCTTCCCCGTTGTCTGTGTGGGTGACCACGGCCCCGGGGAAGCTCCGGGCCGGATTCCCGCGAACGCTTGGCCTTCAGCCCTTGCGCATGATCAGCGCGAGCACCGCCATCGAGATCACGAAGCTGATCCACACGCTGGGCTCGGCGTCGAGCTTGAACCACTGCGTGAACTTGCCCGACAGGCCGACGAAGGCCAGGTTGATGTACGCCGCCGTCAGCAGGCCGATGAAGAGCCGGTCGCCGCGCGTGGTGGCGATCGGCAGGAAGCCCTTGCGCTTGATGTTGGGCGCCTTGATCTCCCACACCGTCATGCCGACCAGCGTCAGCGCGATGCAGGTGAAGAAGACCGCCACCGGGGTGGTCCAGACCATCCAGTCGAACATGGCAACTTCCTTAGACACGGCCCATCGCGAAACCCTTCGCGATGTAGTGGCGCACGAACCAGATCACGATCGCGCCGGGCACGATCGTCAGCGTGCCGGCGGCGGCGAGCACCGCCCAGTCCATGCCGGAGGCGCTGACGGTGCGCGTCATCGTCGCGACGATCGGCTTGGCGTTGACGGAGGTCAAGGTGCGCGCCAGCAGCAGCTCGACCCACGAGAACATGAAGCAGAAGAAGGCCGCGACGCCGACGCCCGCCTTGATCAGCGGCAGGAAGATGGTGATGAAGAAACGCGGGAACGAGTAGCCGTCGATGTAGGCGGTCTCGTCGATCTCGCGCGGGATGCCGCTCATGAAGCCTTCGAGGATCCACACCGCCAGCGGCACGTTGAACACCAGGTGCGCCATCGCCACCGCGATGTGCGTGTCCATCAGGCCTAGCGTCGTGTAGAGCTGGAAGAAGGGCAGCAGGAACACCGCCGGCGGCGTCATGCGGTTGGTCAGCAGCCAGAAGAACAGTTGCTGGTCGCCGAGGAACGAATAACGCGAGAAGGCGTAGGCCGCGGGCAGCGCCACGGTGATCGAGATCAGCGTGTTGATCGCCACGTAGATCAGGCTGTTGATGTAGCCCGAGTACCAGGACACATCGGTGAAGATGGTCTTGTAGTTCGCCCAGGTGAACTCCTGCGGGAAGATCGAGAAGCTCGACAGGATCTCCTCGTTGGTCTTGAAGCTCATGTTGACCATCCAGTAGATGGGCAGCAGCGCGAACAGGATGTAGAAGACCAGGAACAGCGTGCGCTTCTGGAAGCGCGCGCCGGTGCCGAGGCGGCGGAACGCGGCCGCGTTCGGTGCCGGCAGCGGGGGCGCCGTGATCGCCGGGGCGTAGGTGGTCGTCTCAGCCATGGCTGGCCTCCGTCTTGTCGCCGGTGCCCACGCGCTGCATCCAGTTGTAGAGGATGAAGCAGACCAGCAGGATGATCAGGAAGTAGATCAGCGAGAAGGCCGCGGCGGGGCCGAGGTCGAACTGGCCGACCGCCTTCTGCGTCAGGTACTGCGACAGGAAGGTCGTCGCATTGCCGGGGCCGCCGCCGGTGAGCACGAAGGGCTCGGTGTAGATCATGAAGCTGTCCATGAAGCGCAGCAGCACCGCGATCATCAGCACGCCGCGCATCTTCGGCAGCTGGATGTAGCGGAACACCGCGAGCTTGGAGGCGCCGTCGATGCGCGCGGCCTGGTAGTACGCATCGGGAATCGAGCGCAGCCCGGCGAAGCACAGCAGCGCGACCAGCGGCGTCCAGTGCCAGATGTCCATCACCAGCACGGTGATCCAGGCGTCGCGCGAGTTGCCGGTGTAGCTGTAGTCGATGCCCAGCTTCTGCAGCGCGGCGCCGAGCAGGCCGATGTCGGCGCGGCCGTAGATCTGCCAGATCGTGCCGACGACGTTCCAGGGGATCAGCAGCGACAGCGCGACGATCACCAGCACGGCCGAGGCCTTCCAGCCCTGCGCCGGCATCGACAGCGCCAGCAGGATGCCCAGCGGGATCTCCACCAGCAGCACCGCGAGCGAGTAGGTCAGCTGGCGCAGCAAGGCCTGGTGCAGGTCCGTGTCGCGCATCACCGCGGCGAACCATTCGGTGCCGACGAAGACGCGGCGCTCGGGCGAGATGATGTCCTGCACCGAGTAGTTGACGACCGTCATCAGCGGCAGCACCGCCGAGAACGCGACGCAGAGGAAGACCGGCAGCACCAGCCACCAGGCCTTCTGGTTGACGGGCTTCATGCGGCCTCCTTGGCGGCGGGTTCGATGAGTTCCTCGTTGGCGCCGTACCAGCAGGTGTGCTGGCCGACGATCCCGAGCCACACCTTCTCGCCGATGCGCGGCACACCGGCGTCCACGCCCAGGCGCGCACGCACGATCACGTCGCCGATGCGCGCGCCGACCAGCCAGTAGGTGCCGATGTCCTGCGCCTGCACCACCTCGGCCTGCAGCGCGCCAGGGGCACCGGGCAGCGCCAGCGCCACGTACTCGGGCCGGATGCCCACGGTCGCGGCCGCGCTCGGCGCCTGCGGCACCAGCGACGCCGGCAGGAAGTTCATGCCCGGCGAGCCGATGAAGTGGCCGACGAACTTGTGCGCTGGCCGCTCGAAGAGCGCGTCGGCCGAGCCGATCTGCACCGCGCGGCCGCGCGTCATCACCACCACCTGGTCCGCGAAGGTCAGCGCCTCGACCTGGTCGTGGGTGACGTAGATCAGCGTCAGCTTCAGCTCGTGGTGGATCTGCTTGAGCTTGCGCCGCAGCTGCCACTTCAGGTGCGGGTCGATCACCGTCAGCGGCTCGTCGAACAGCACCGCCGAGACGTCCTCGCGCACCAGGCCGCGGCCGAGCGAGATCTTCTGCTTCGCGTCGGCCGCCAGGCCCGCGGCGCGCGTATCGAGCTGGCCGCTCATCTCCAGCATCTCGGCGATCTGGCCGACACGCGCCTTGATGCGATCGGGCGCCACGCCGCGGTTCTTCAGCGGGAACGCGAGGTTCTCGGCCACCGTCATCGTGTCGTAGATCACCGGGAACTGGAACACCTGCGCGATGTTGCGCTGCTGCGGCGACTGGTGCGTGACGTCCTGGCCGTCGTACAGCACGTGGCCGTGCGAGGGCACGACGAGGCCCGAGATGATGTTGAGCATCGTGCTCTTGCCGCAGCCCGAGGGGCCCAGCAGCGCATAGGCGCCGCCGTCGGCGAACGTCATCTTCAGCGGCAGCAGCGCGTAGTCGGCGTCCTGCGTCGGGTTCGGCTTGTAGGAGTGCGCGAGCTCGAGGTCGATGCGCGCCATGTCAGTTTCCTTTCGCCGCCGGGGCGACCAGCAGGTCGCCGCGCGGATCGAACACGTAGGCCTGCGCCGGATCGAGGTACAGGGTGATCGGCTGGGCCAGGTCGAAGTAGTGCACGCCGGTCAGCTGCGCAACGAGCTCGCCGCTGTCGGTGTGCACGTGCACGAAGGTGTCGGAGCCGGAGATCTCGGCCAGCTCCACCGTGCCGGGCAGCGCGACGTCGCCCGAGCGCTGCTGCACACGCAGCGCGCTGGCGCGCAGGCCGACGGTCAGCCCGCTGTCGAAGGTCTTCTGCAGCGGCACCTGCAGCTGCAGGCCCGAGTTCAGCTGCACGCCCAGCGACGCGGCGCGTGCCTCGATCAGGTTCATCGGCGGGTCGCTGAACGCGCGCGCGACGCGGATCGACTTCGGCTTGTGGAAGACCTCCGCGGTGGGGCCGTACTGCAGCAGCTCGCCGGCGTCCATCACCGCGGTGTAGCCGCCCAGCAGCAGCGCCTCGGTGGGCTCGGTGGTGGCGTAGACGACCGTCGAGTCGCCGGTGGCGAACAGCTCGGACAGCTCCTCGCGCAGCTCTTCGCGCAGCTTGTAGTCCAGGTTGACCAGCGGCTCGTCCAGCAGCATCAGCGGCGCGTTCTTGGCCAGTGCGCGCGCCAGCGCGACGCGCTGCTGCTGGCCGCCCGACAGCTCGGCCGGCAGGCGCTTGAGGAAGGGCTCGATGTGCAGTTTGGCCGCCAGCGCCTCGACACGCTGGGCGATCGATGCGCGCGTGCCGCCGCCGCGCAGCTTCAGCGGCGAGGCGATGTTCTCGGCCACCGTCATCGACGGGTAGTTGATGAACTGCTGGTAGACCATCGCGACGTTGCGCTCGCGCACCGGCACGCCGGTGACGTCGCGGCCGTCGACCGAGACGCGGCCCTGCGTCGGCGCATCGAGGCCGGCCATCAGCCGCATCAGCGAGGTCTTGCCGGCCTGCGTGGCGCCCAGCAGCACCGTGACCGCGCGGGGGTGCAGCGCGAGGTCCAGCGGGTACAGGTGCGTCGCCGCCCCGACCTGCTTGGTCACGCCCTCGAGCTTCAGTTCCATGCCTTCTCCAACGTGATCTCTCGTCCGGGCGGAGTGATGTGCTGCTCGCACCACGCGCTGATGCGCGCGCGCTGCGCGTCGTCCAGGTGCAGGCCGAGCTTGGTGCGGCGCCACAGGATGTCGTCGGCCGTGCACGCCCATTCATGCGCGGCCAGGTAACGCAGCTCGGCTTCGTAGACGCCGGGGGCGATCTCGTCGCCCGCCGAGCCGCCGGCCATCAGCAGCTCGATGCGCGCGCCGTACTGGCGCGCCCAGCGGCCGAGCACTTTTTCGGGTAGCGCCGGCCAGCGGCGCTGCAGCGCCTGCACGAACAGGCGCAGGTCGGCATCCGGCCGCGAGGCCTTGTTCGGCGGCCCGATCCAGGCCGACAGGTCGCCGCCGGGCATCACCGCGCCGTGCGTCCACGCGCCCTGCTTCGCCTGCAGCGGCGCGGCCAGCATGTCGGCGGCCTCCTGGCCGAGCAGGCGGAAGGTGGTGAGCTTGCCGCCCCACACGTTCAGCAGCGGCGCGCCGCCGGCGGTGTCGAGCTCGAGCAGGTAGTCGCGCGTCACCGCGGCGGCGTCGCTCGATTCGTCGTCGATCAGCGGGCGCACGCCGGAATAGCTCCACACCACGTCGGCCGGCCGCACCGGCTGGTCGAAGTAGCGGCTGGCCTGTTCGCAGAGGTAGCGCACCTCGTCGTCGTCGATGCGCGCAGCGCCGATCGCGCCCTGGTGCTCGATGTCGGTGGTGCCGATCAGCGTGAAGTCGCCCTCGTAGGGCTGCACGAAGATGATGCGCTTGTCGGGGTTCTGGAAGATGTAGGCATGGTCGTGGTCGAACAGCTTGTGCACGACGATGTGGCTGCCCTTCACCAGGCGCAGCGACTTCACGCCCTGCTGCTGCGCGTGGTCGCGCAGGAAGACCTCGGCCCACGGCCCCGCGGCATTGACCAGCGCGCGCGCCTTCACGGTGTGCGCGCGGCCGTCGGCGAACTGCAGCGTCGCGGTCCAGCCGGCGCCGGCCGCGCCGCCGGACCCGCGCGTGGCGCTGGCCACCGCGCAGCGCGTCAGCACCGTCGCGCCGCGCTCGGCCGCGTCGACCGCGCACAGCACGACCAGCCGCGCGTCGTCGACCCAGCCGTCGGAGTAGACGAAGCCCTTGGTGTAGTGCTTCTTCAACGCGGCGCCGGTGATGTCGCGGCGCAGGTCGACCGAGTTCGAGCCCGGCAGCATCTCGCGCCTGGCGAGGTGGTCGTAGAGGAAAAGGCCCGCGCGCAGCATCCACGCCGGGCGCATCGACGGGTCGTGCGGCATCACGATGCGCAGCGGCCGCATGATGTGCGGCGCGCCGCGCAGCAGGCCCTCGCGTTCGGCCAGCGCCTTGCGCACCAGCGAGAACTCGTAGTACTCCAGGTAGCGCAGGCCGCCGTGGATCAGCTTGGTCGACGCCGAGCTGGTGTGCTGCGCCAGGTCCTCGCGCTCGGCCAGCACCACCGACAGGCCGCGGCCGGCGAGATCGCGCGCGATGCCCACGCCGTTGATGCCGCCGCCGACGACCAGCACGTCGCAGGCGGCAGGCACCTGCGCGCCCGGCGGCGCCGGCGTGGCCGGAGCGGCCGCGGCTGCACGCGGGCGAACGTTCGGATCGGATGCGGGATGGCGCATGGACGAGGCCTGGATTCGATGACGGCCGGCGATGGTAAGCCGGAGTTCCCTGAGAAGGCGCGTTTTGATTCGTTTTGGTTTTCTTTTTTTCTTTATAGCGGCCAGATGCGCCATTCGGGGGCGTGGTTTTCCCTGATTCGATTCGTTTTTGTTCGCTTTAGGCTCCGTTCCGCCCACTGCTTTCGTTTGCGAAACGACATGACGCCGAACCCCCGCCAGGCCCAGTTGCTCGAGGAAGTGCAGGCGCGCGGCAGCGTCACCGTCGAAGCGCTGGCCGACAAGCTGAGCGTCACGCTGCAGACCGTGCGGCGCGACGTGCAGCGCATGGCCGACGCGGGCCTGGTCGCGCGCTTCCACGGCGGCGTGCGCGTGCTGAGCTCGACCACCGAGAACATCGCCTACCGGCAGCGCCAGTCGATCAACGCCGACGGCAAGACCGCCATCGCCCGGCTGATCGCGTCGCGCATTCCCGACGGCTGCTCGCTGATCATGAACATCGGCACGACCATCGAGGCCGTGGCCCGCGAGCTCGTGCGCCGCAAGGGCCTGCGGGTGATAACGAACAACCTGAACGTGGCCCTGATCCTGTCGGACAACCCCGACTGCGAGCTGATCGTCGCCGGCGGCCTGGTGCGCAGCCGCGACCGCGGCGTGATCGGCGAGGCGACGATCGACTTCATGCGCCAGTTCAAGGTCGACATCGGCCTGATCGGCATCTCGGCGATCGAGGCCGACGGCACGCTGCGCGACTTCGACTACCGCGAGGTGAAGGTCGCGCGGACCATCATCGAGCACTCGCGCGAGACCTGGCTCGCCGCCGACCACACGAAGTTCAACCGGCCGGCGATGGTCGAGCTGGCCCGGCTGTCGGAGATCGACCGCATCTTCACCGACGTCGAGCCGCCCGAGCCCTTCCCCGCGCTGCTGGCGGATGCGGGTGTCGATTGCGACGTGGTGGGGCGGCCGGCGGCCGTCGACGCGGCGGCATGATCGACCACATCGCGCGTGCAGGTGCATGGGCGCGGAACGAAAGACCGAGATGACCTACCTGTTGGCCCTCGACCAGGGCACTTCCAGCTCGCGCAGCATCGTCTTCGACCGCGACGGCCGCATCGTCGCGATGGCGCAGCGCGAGTTCCGGCAGATCTACCCGCAGCCCGGCTGGGTCGAGCACGATCCGGAGGAGATCTGGCAGAGCCAGCTCGCCACCGCGCAGCAGGCGCTGGCGCAGGCCGGGCTGACGGCCAGGGACATCCGCGCGATCGGCATCACGAACCAGCGCGAGACCACCGTGGTGTGGAACCGCCGCACCGGGCAGCCGATACACAACGCCATCGTCTGGCAGGACCGGCGCGGCGAGCCGCTGTGCGCGCAGCTGCGCGCGCACGGCCATGCCGACCAGATCCGCGCCTCGACCGGCCTGGTCGTCGACGCCTACTTCTCGGCCACCAAGATCCGCTGGATCCTCGACCATGCCAGCGGTGCGCACATCGCCGCCGCGCAGGGCGAGCTGGCCTTCGGCACGATCGACAGCTGGTTGCTGTGGAAGCTGACGGGCGGCCGCGTGCACGCCACCGACGTCAGCAACGCATCGCGCACGATGCTGTTCGACATCCGCCACAACACCTGGGACCACGAGCTGCTGAAGCTGCTGCACGTGCCCGACAGCCTGCTGCCGCAGGTGCATCCGTCGGCGCACGTGTTCGGCGAGTGCGAAGCGTCGCTGCTCGGCGCGGCGATCCCGATCGCTGGCATCGCGGGCGACCAGCAGAGCGCGCTGTTCGGCCAGGCCTGCTTCACGGCGGGCCTGGCGAAGAACACCTACGGCACCGGCTGCTTCATGCTGATGCACACGGGCGAGAAGTTCCAGACCTCGGCCAACGGGCTGATCACCACCAGCGCGGCGCAGCCGACCGCCCGGCCCGAGTTCGCGTTCGAAGGCAGCGTGTTCATCGGCGGCGCGGTGGTGCAGTGGCTGCGCGACGGCCTCCACGCGATCAAGGCCAGCAGCGAGGTGCAGGCGCTGGCCGAGAGCGTGCCCGATTCCGGCGGCGTGATGGTGGTGCCGGCCTTCACCGGCCTCGGCGCGCCGTACTGGGATGCCGGCGCGCGCGGCACCATCACCGGGCTGACGCGCGGCAGCACGATGGCCCACATCGCGCGCGCGGCGCTGGAGAGCATCGCGTTCCAGAGCGCGGCGCTGCTGCAGGCGATGAGCCGCGATGCGCAGGCCGCCGGCGGCGCGGCGGTGTCGGAGCTGCGCGTCGACGGCGGCGCCTGCGTCAACGACCTGCTGATGCAGTTCCAGGCCGACCTGCTGGGCATCCCGGTCGTGCGGCCGCAGGTCGTCGAGACGACGGCGCTCGGTGCCGCCACGCTTGCCGGCCTGGCGACCGGCGTCTATTCGAGCCTCGACGAGCTGTCGGCGCTGTGGCAGGTCGAGCGCCGCTTCCATCCCACCCTGCCGCGCGAGCGCGCCGCCGAGCTGATGGCGCGCTGGGAACACGCGGTGCGGCAGGCCACCGCGGCCTGACGCTCGCTTCGAGGACCCGGCGGTCGGGTCTGCAGATCCGGCGTCGAACGCCGAGCCGGCAGAGGCTCAGTGCGACGACCCGCTGCCCGGCGGCAGCTCGGCCGCCAGCTGCTGTTCGGCCAGCGTCGCCGCGGCGCTGGAGCGGCGCCGGCAGGCGGCCTGCGCTTCGGCGGTCATCTGCTCGCGCACCTCGCGCACCGTGCCGACGATCCAGCGCCCGCGCAGCGAGTAGATGACCAGCTCGTCCTCGCCGGTGCCGGGCGAACCGGCTTCGGCGCGGCGCCGCTCGAACTCCTGCAGCGCGCGGCCGGCATACGAATCGGCGCCACGCGTCTCGACGACGATGCGCGCCAGCGCCTCCTGGCTCAGGATCGACTGCGCGATGCGCCGGTCCGGACCGCCCGCTCGGCGGTCGGGGCTGACACCGGGAATCCAGGTCGACGTGGCCATCGAAACTCCTTTGCAGGCGCGACGGTCGGCTGATTCTGCGCCCGCAGGCCTCGAACGCAAGCAGCCTTCCTGCACGCCGGCGCGCACGCCCCCCGCGCCTGCGGGGGGAGGCGCCGCCTTCAGCCGGTCACGCCGTCGGCCTTGAACATCGCCTTGATGCCGCGCACCGCCTGGCGGATGCGCGATTCGTTCTCGATCAGCGCGAAGCGCACATGCTCGTCGCCATGGTCGCCGAAGCCGATGCCCGGCGAGACGCTGACCTTGGCCTTCGCGAGCAGCTGCTTCGAGAATTCCAGCGAGCCGAGCGCGCGGTAGGCCTCGGGAATCTTCGCCCAGATGTACATCGAGGCCTTGGGGCAGTCGACCGGCCAGCCGGCCTCGCGCAGGCCCTTGACCAGCACGTCGCGGCGCTTCTGGTAGCTGGCCGCGATGTCCTTCACGCACTGCTGGTCGCCTTCGAGCGCGGCGATCGCCGCCACCTGCACCGGCGTGAAGCTGCCGTAGTCGTGATAACTCTTGATGCGGGCGAGTGCATGGCACAGGTCCGCATTGCCGACCATGAAGCCGACGCGCCAGCCGGCCATGTTGTAGCTCTTGCTCAGCGTGAAGAACTCGACCGCCACGTCCTTCGCGCCGGGGACCTGCATGATCGACGGTGCCTTCCAGCCGTCGTAGACGATGTCGGCGTAGGCGAGGTCGTGCACGACGAGGATCTCGTGCTTCTTCGCCAGCGCGACCACGCGCGCGAAGAAGTCGAGCTCGACGCACTGCGCGGTCGGGTTCGACGGGAAGCCCAGCACCATCATCTTCGGCTTCGGGTAGCTGCCGCGGATCGCCTTCTCGAGCTCGGCGAAGAAGTCCACCCCCTCCACCAGCGGCACCGAGCGGATGTCCGCGCCGGCGATCACCGCGCCGTAGATGTGGATCGGGTAGCTCGGGTCGGGCACCAGCACCGAGTCGCCGCGGTCCAGCGTCGCCAGCATCAGGTGCGCGAGGCCTTCCTTCGAGCCGATCGTCACGATGGCCTCGCGGTCGGGGTCGATCTGCACGCCGTAGCGGTCGGCATACCAGTGCGAGATCGCCCGGCGCAGCCGCGGGATGCCCTTGCTGGCCGAGTAGCCGTGCGTGTCGGGCCGCTGCGCGACCTCGGCGAGCTTGGCGACGATGTGCGCAGGCGTGGCCCCGTCGGGGTTGCCCATGCTCATGTCGATGATGTCCTCGCCGCGGCGGCGTGCGGCGGCGCGCAGCTCGGCGGTGATGTTGAAGACGTAGGGGGGAAGGCGGTCGATGCGCGCAAAGCGGCGCTGGCCGGAAGCCGACATGGATGTTTCGCTTTCAACGTGAGCGCCCGGAACCGTCCGAGCGACGTTGGCCGTGTATTGCGCACGACCGGTTGCGATGCTAACCGAGCGACGCCCGCCGACTCCGGATAATCGCGCGCTGGGTTGAACAGCCCCCGGCGAGGTTCCGTCGGGCAGGCATGCACATGATCTTCAGTTTCTCCGGCTACGACCGCCGCCGCTGGCTGCGCTTCGCGCTCGGCACCACGCTGGGTCTGGGCATCGGCGCGATCGCCGCGCTGGCGCTGGCCATCGCGCTGGTGCTGCCGCAGCTGCCGCCGCTGGACCGCGTCATCGACTACCAGCCGCGCCAGCCGCTGCAGATCCTGACCAGCGACGGCGTCGAGATCGCGCAGTTCGGCGCCGAGCGCCGCCACTACCGGCCGATCGAGGACATCCCGAAGCTGATGCAGGAGGCCGTGCTGGCGGTGGAGGACGCGCGCTTCCGCACCCATGCCGGCATCGACTGGATCGGCGTCACGCGCGCGGTCGGCGCGGCGCTGACCGGCGGGCGCATCCACGGCGCGTCGACGATCACGCAGCAGGTGGCGCGCAACTTCTTCCTCAGCGCGCGCCGCACGCCCGAGCGCAAGCTGAAGGAGGCGCTGCTGGCGCTGCGCATCGAGCGCGAGCTGAGCAAGGACCAGATCCTGGGTCTGTACATGAACCAGATCTTCCTCGGCCAGCGCGCCTACGGCTTCGCGGCCGCGGCGCAGACCTACTTCGGCAAGAAGCTGGAGCAGCTGTCGATCGCCGAGGCGGCGATGCTGGCCGGGCTGCCGCAGAACCCGTCGTACGCCAACCCGGTGACCAACTTCGAGCGTGCGAAGGCGCGCCAGCTGGTGGTGCTGCTGCGCATGCGCGACACCGGCGTGATCGACGAGGCGCAGTGGAGCGCCGCCCGTGTCGAGCCGCTGAAGATCCGCTCGCCGCGCGACGGCGTGCTGCATGCCGAGCATGTCGCGGAGCTGGCGCGGCGCTGGGTCGTCGAGCGCTTCGGCCAGGAGGTCTACGCGCAGGGCATCCGCGTGACCACCTCGCTGCGCGCCGCCGACCAGGCCGCCGCGTGGGGCGCGCTGCGCCGCGGCGTGCTGGAGCACGAGCGCAAGCAGCCCTGGCGCGGCCCCGAGGACCACGAGGAGCTGCCGCCCGAAGGCACGCCGGCACCGGAGCTCGAACGCGCGGCCGCGCTGGCCTTGAAGGAACACCACGACGACGAGCTGCTGCGCAGCGCGATCGTGCTGGCGGCGACGCCGCGCGAGGTGCTGCTGCAGCTGGCCACCGGCGAACAGCTGACCCTGTCCGGCGACGCGCTGAAATGGGCGCAGCCCGGCCTGCAGCCGAAGGCCCGGCGCGAGATCGCGATCCGCCGCGGCTCGATCGTGCGCGTGATGCAGCAGGACAAGCGCGGCCCGAAGGGCGAAGTGCAGTGGATGCTCGCGCAGTGGCCCGATGCGCAGGGCGCGCTGGTGTCGCTGGAATCGGCCACCGGCCGCGTGCGCGCCTGGGTCGGCGGCTTCGATTTCACCGAGCAGAACTTCGACCACGTGGTGCAGGCCTGGCGCCAGCCGGGCTCGAGCTTCAAGCCCTTCCTGTACTCGGCGGCGCTGGAGCACGGCGTGATGCCGGCGACGCTGGTCAACGATGCCGCGCTGTCGCTGCCCGGCGCCGACGGGCCCGGCAGCTGGTCGCCGAAGAATTCCGACGGCCAGTTCGACGGCCCGATGCGGCTGCGCGAGGCGCTGGCGCGTTCGAAGAACTCGGTCAGCGTGCGGCTGCTGCAGCATGTGGGCCTCGCGCCGACGCGCGACTGGCTGCAGCGCTTCGGCTTCGAACCCGAGCGCCAGCCCGACAACCTGACCTTGGCGCTGGGCACCGGCGCGACGACGCCGCTGCAGCTGGCGCAGGCCTACGCGGTGTTCGCCAACGGTGGCTGGCGCATCACGCCGACCCTGATCGAGCGCATCACCGATGCCAGGGGTGCGCTGCTGTACGAAGCGCCGGCGCCCGAACCCTTCGCCGAGGAGAGCCGCGCGCTGCCGGCGCGCAATGTCTTCGTCACCAACTCGCTGCTCAACGAGGTCACGCGCTCGGGCACCGCGGCGAAGGCCCAGGCGCAGCTCGGCCGCAGCGACCTCTACGGCAAGACCGGCACCACCAACGACGCGGTCGACGCCTGGTTCGCCGGCTTCCAGCCCTCTCTGGTCGCGGTGGTGTGGATCGGCTACGACGAGCCGCGCAGCCTCGGCGACCGCGAGTCCGGCGGCGGGCTCGCGCTGCCGGTGTGGATCGCCTACATGCGCCAGGCCTTGACCGGCATCGCGCCGCAGACGCCCGGCGTGCCGCCCGAAGGACTGCAGCGCAGCGGCAGCGACTGGCTCTACGACGAATGGGCCGACGGCCAGTACGTGCGGCAGATCGGCTTCGAGGTGGCGCCGCTGGAAGGCGCCGCGCCGCCGGCGTCGGCGCCCTCGGCGCCGGGCACCTGAACCCGGGGGCGGGCCGTCGGCAACACCTTGCAAGCCCCATGGAACAATCGCCCGGTTCGTGCACTCTGCCACCAGGCCGGTAAAGCCTGAGAACGATGACCACAGCCCCCCGCCACACCCTCAGCGATTTTGATTTCCACCTGCCGCCGGAGCTCATCGCCCAGCACCCGGCGGCCATCCGCAGCGCCTCGCGCCTGCTCGACGGGCGGGGCCGCCTGCCCGTCGACCGTGTCTTCCGCGATCTGCCCGGGCTGCTGCAGCCGGGCGACCTGCTGGTGTTCAACGACACGCGGGTGATCAAGGCGCGGCTCTACGGCGAGAAGCCGACCGGCGGCGCCGTCGAGGCGCTGGTCGAGCGCATCCTGCCGAACCACGAGGTGCTGGCCCACCTGCGCGCGAGCAAGGCGCCGAAGCCGGGCGGCACCATCCACTTCGCCGACGGCGCCTTCGAGGCAGAGGTGCTCGGCCGCGCCGGCCCCGACGACGCGCTGTTCCACCTGCGCTTTCCGGCCGACCCGCTGGCGCTGCTGCAGGCCCACGGCCACGTGCCGCTGCCGCCGTACATCACGCACGAGGACGCCGCCGAGGACATCGAGCGTTACCAGACCGTGTTCGCCGCGCGCCCCGGCGCGGTGGCCGCACCGACCGCGTCGCTGCACTTCGACGACGGCGTGCTGGCGGCGCTGGACGCGCGCGGCGTGCAGCGTGCGCAGGTCACGCTGCACGTCGGCGCCGGCACCTTCCAGCCGGTGCGCAGCGAGAACCTCGACGAGCACAGGATGCACAGCGAGTGGTTCGAGGTCAGCCCGGCCACCGTCGACGCGATCGCCGCGGCGAAGGCGCGCGGCGGCCGGGTGGTCGCCGCCGGCACCACGACCCTGCGCGCGCTCGAATCGGCCGCGCTCGGCGGCACGCTGCGCGCCGGCGCCCGCGACACCGACCTGTTCATCCGCCCCGGCTTCGCCTTCCAGGTGGTCGATCTGCTGGTGACGAACTTCCACCTGCCCAAGAGCACGCTGCTGATGCTGGTCTCGGCCTTCGCCGGCCATGAGCACGTGCGCGCGCTGTACCGCCACGCGATCGAGTCGCGCTACCGCTTCTTCAGCTACGGCGACGCGATGCTGCTGCAGCGCACGACCTGATCGATGTCACAGCGCGGCGGGCTGCGTCGTCCTGGGGGAAGGACCACCCCCCGGACACGCACATGAACCCGATCGACTGGCTGATCCACCGCCGCCTCGAGGCCTTCGAGGCGCAATGGCACTACCCGATGGACTACGCCCGCGCGCTGCTCGCCGCCAGCCGGCGCGGCTTCTGGCGCTTCTCGAAGCTGATGGCGCTGTCCAGCCACCGCGAAGGCGTGCCGAAGGCCGCCTGGCATGCGGCCAAGCTGGTCGCGATCCGCGCCGAGGACTGCGGGCCCTGCACGCAACTGATCATCGACATGGCGCGCGCCGACGGCGTGTCCGATGCGCTGCTGCGCACGGTGCTGGCCGGCGACTACTGGGCGCTGCACGCGATCGACGCGGACGCCGCGGACGCGGTGCGATTCGCGACGGCCTGGCTCGCGCGGGCGCCGGTGCTGGACGAGGCCCGCGACGAGGTGCGGCGCCGCTTCGGCGATGCCGGCCTCGCATCGCTGGCGCTGGCGATGTCGGCCGCGCGCATGTACCCGATGGTCAAGACCGCGCTCGGCCACGGCCAGGCCTGCCAGCGTGTGCGGGTGGGTGCCGACGAGCTGGTGCTCGCGCCCGAATGAACGCGCTCGCCGTCTTCGAGGCCCGCCGGCGCCACCTGCGCGCGCTGGCGTGGCGCATGCTGGGCTCGCGCGCCGAGGCCGAGGACGTGGTGCAGGACTGCTGGCTGCGCTGGCAGGCCGCGGACACGGCGGCCATCGAGCAGCCGGCCGCGTGGCTGTCGCGCGTGGCGACCAACCTGTGCCTGGACCGGCTGCAGTCGGCGCGGGCGCGGCGCGAGCACTACGTCGGCGTCTGGCTGCCCGAGCCGCTGGTCGACGAGGCCGCGGCGGAAGTCGACGCCGGACCCGAGGCGCGTGCCGAGTACGCACAGGAAGTCTCGATCGCCTTCCTGCTGGCGCTGGAACGGCTGACGCCGCTGGAGCGCGCGGCTTTCCTGCTGCACGACGTGTTCGATCTCGACTACGACGAGATCGCCACCCGCCTCGGCCGCTCCACCGCCGCGTGCCGGCAACTGGTGGCGCGGGCCCGGGGCCACGTGCAGGCCGGCCAGGCCCGTGTCGACGTGCGCGACGAGGAGGCGATGCCGCTGCTCGGTGCCTTCGTCGAAGCCAGCCGCACCGGCGACGTCGCGGGCCTGGCCGCGTTGCTGGCCGATGACGCGGTCTTCCTTTCCGATGGCGGCGGCAAGGCCAGCGCGGTGCCGCGGCCGCTGGTCGGCGCGGCGAAGATCGCGCAGGTCTATTGCGGCTTCGGCAAGCGCTGGGACCCGCTACGCCAGCCAGCGCGGCCGGCGCGCATCAACGGCCTGCCCGGCGCCGTGATCTTCGAGAACGGCGCGGCCATCCAGACGATCGCGCTGCGGGTGGCGCGCCGCGCCGACGGTCGCTTGTGCATCGACGCGGTCTACGTCGTGCGCAACCCGGACAAGCTGGCGCACCTGGCCCACCTGGCCCCGGCGGCGCCAGTCAGCCCACCGGCATGAACTCGATGCCGGTGGACGCCAGCCCGGTCAGGTTGATGTGCTGTGCGTTCAGCTCGTGCCCGCAGGCCAGCAGCGCCAGCGACTGCTGCGTCTGCTGGCCGCTGTCGAGCAGCGCGACGTAGGCCGCGAGGTCGCCGGCGCTCGGGTTCACGCCGACGACGTTGCGGTAGACGAAGCGCACGAAGTCCGTGTTCGAGCGCGAGCCGGCGAGCTCGTTGAACTGCGTCGTGCTGATCGCCGCCAGCACCAGGTCGGCGACGCTCATGCCGCCGTCGAGCAGCGACAGGCCGATGCCGACGTACTGCGCGTTCTGCAGGTACGACACGCCGAACACCGCGCCGAGGATCCTGGCGACCTGGCCGGCGTTGCCGCCGATGTCGATCGCCACGTGGCGATCGGCGAAGGCCAGGCGCTCGATGCCGACGAGCGTATCGGTGCCGTCGGCGCCGCTGGTGTCCACGACGCTCCAGCCGGCGCCGAGCGGGCCGGCGCCGTAGTTGGCGCGCGGGCCGCTGAAGACGGCGGTGTCGATGCCGGTGCCACCGTCGAGCGCATCGTTGCCGGCGCCGCCGGCGAGCCGGTCCTTGCCGCCCAGACCGTTCAGCGTGTCGTTGCCGACCGTGCCGGTCAGCACGTCGGGCCCGGCGCTGCCGTTGATCGTCTGGCCGGTCGGCGGCGGCGTGCTGGTATCGACCACCAGCAGCGTGCCCTGGCCCGCCAGGTCGGCATGGTCGTCGAGCGACAGCGGGGAGACCTTGATCTCGTAGGCGCCGCCACCCCCGCCGCCGAGCAGCAGGCCGCCGAGCGGCGAGTAGCCGATCGCATTGGTCGCCAGCAGCGCATAGGTGCCGGTGGCCGGCGCGACGAACGAGAAGGTCGCCTGCGTCTGGCCGTCCAGGCTGTCGATCGCGACGCCGAGGCCATCGGGCCCGAACAGCTGCATCGTGCCGGTGCTGATCGGCGTCGCGCCCTGCGCCTTCAGCTCGAACAGGTAGCGCAGGCCGGCGTTCAGGTTCACCTTGAAGAAGTCCTGGTCGGCCGCCAGGTCGAACTGGCCGGTGGTGCTGCCGCCGACCTGCAGCGCGCTGCCGAGCGCGGGCAGGTCGGCGTGGTCGTCGGCGGCGACGGTGCGCATCGCGACGCTGTAGTTGCCGAGGATGCCGTCGCCGAAGGTGGTGTCGAGCAGGAAGTTGGTGGCCAGCAGCGCATAGGTGCCGGTGGCCGGCGCGACGAAGGTCAGCGCGTTGTCGCCCTGGTGGCCGATCGCGATGCTGGTGACGCGCAGCGCGCCGTCCAGGTCGTACAGCTGCAGCGCGCTGGCATCGACGCTGTCGGTGACCGTGCCCTTCAGCTCGAACACGTAGCGCTCGCCCGCCGTCAGGCTGACGCGGAAGAAATCCTTGTCCGACGGCAGGTCGAAGCTGCCGGCCACCGACGCCGCGCCGTTCAGCAGCGTGCCCGCCGCCGCGCGGTCGGGGTGGTCGTCGGCGGAGATCTGCTCGGCGCGCACGGTGAACGAACCCACCGAGGCGCTCGGCGACAGGCTGTAGCCGACGTTGTTGGCCGCCACCAGGTAGTAGCTGCCGCTGGTGTCGGGCACGAAGGCGAGCAGCGACTCGTGCTGGTTCTGCACGCGCTGCCCGACCAGCAGCTCGTGGCCCGCCGCGTCCAGCACGCGCAGGCCGGACAGCTCCAGCGAGGTGGAGCCGGTGTTGTTCAGGGTCAGCAGGTAGCGCTGGCCGCCCGTCATCTCGACGCGGAAGACGTCGGCGTCGTACGGCAGGTCGAAGATGCCGGAGACCGTCGTCGCCAGCGGCAGCACGGTGGCCAGCGGCAGCTGGTCGGCATGGTCGTCGAGGGCGACCGCGCGGGCCGAGACCTGGTAGGTGCCGGTGGCGACGCCGCCGAGCAGGGCCTGCTCCTCGTTGGTCGCCAGCAGGAAGTAGCTGCCGCCGGTCAGCGTCGCGAAGCTCAGCACCGCCTTCGGGTCGGCGGTGTCGCCGAAATCGGCCGCCACCTCGTGGCCCGCGGCGTCGAACAGGCGCAGCTGCGTGGCGATCAGCGGATGGCCGCCCGCGCCCTGCATCTCGAACACGTAGCGCTGGCCGGCGCCGAGGTCGATGCGGAAGTAGTCCGGGTCGTGGTCGAAGTCGAATGCGCCGCTGAGGGTCGAGCCGACCGTCATCGCCGTGGCTTGCGCGGCGCGGTCGGCATGGTCGTCGGGCGCCACCGCCAGCACCTCGACGCCGTAGCTGCCGGTGCCGTCGGCACTGCTCAGCGCCAGCGTGTAGAACCCGCTCGCCGGGGCGGTGAGGACCATCGACGCGGCCCCACCCGGCGCGTAGGCGATGTCGGCGGCGACCGGGTCGCCGGCCGGGTCGAACAGCGCGAAGCCGGTCTCGGTCAGGGTGCCCGGGACGGTGCGCAGCGAGTTGAAGACATACCGCTGACCCGCGACGAGCTCGACGCGGAAATGGTCGCGGTCTTGCGGCTGGTCGAAACTGCCGAGCGCGGTGTTGTTGGCCATGGCGGCTCCTCCGTGGTTCAAGGCCGGGTGGCCAAGGCGCCGCAGCTTAGTGCAGGCGCGTGCAAACCTTGTTGCGGTTCGTAGCCTCGACAGGTGAGCGCCGGCCGTGCGGCCGCCGCTGCGACAATCGCCGCCCTATGTTGAACTTCCAGTTGCTGGCCACCGAGGGCCTGGCCCGCCGCGGCCGGCTGACGCTGAACCACGGCGTCGTCGAGACGCCGATCTTCATGCCGGTGGGCACCTACGGCACGGTCAAGGGCGTGCTGCCGCAGTCGCTGATCGACATGGGCGCGCAGATCATCCTCGGCAATACCTTCCACCTGTGGCTGCGGCCGGGGCTGGACGTGATCGGGCAGTTCAAGGGCTTGCACGGCTTCGAGGGGTGGAACAAGCCCATCCTCACCGACTCCGGCGGCTTCCAGGTCTGGTCGCTCGGCGAGATGCGCAAGATCTCCGAGGAGGGCGTGAAGTTCGCGTCACCGGTCAACGGCGACAAGCTGTTCCTGACGCCCGAAGTGAGCATGCAGGTGCAGACGGTGCTCAACTCGGACATCGTGATGCAGTTCGACGAGTGCACGCCGTACGAAACCCGCGGCCACCTCACCACCGAGGCCGAAGCCCGCGCGTCGATGGAGCTGAGCCTGCGCTGGGCAAGGCGCTGCCAGGCCGAGTTCACGCGCCTGTCGAATCCGAACGCGCTCTTCGGCATCGTGCAGGGCGGCATGTTCGAGCACCTGCGCGAGGCCTCGCTGAACAGCCTGGTCGAGATGGACTTCCCGGGCTACGCGATCGGCGGCGTCTCGGTCGGCGAGCCGAAGGAGGACATGCAGCGCATCGTCGCGCACACCCCGCACCGCCTGCCCGCGCACAAGCCGCGCTACCTGATGGGCGTCGGCACGCCGGAGGACCTGGTCGACGGCGTGGCCAACGGCGTCGACATGTTCGACTGCGTGATGCCCACCCGAAATGCGCGCAACGGCCACCTGTTCACCCGCTTCGGCGACCTGCGCATCCGCAACGCGCGCTACAAGACCGACCCGCGGCCGATCGACGAGAGCTGCGGCTGCCATGCCTGCAGCAGCGGCACGAGCCGCGCCTACCTGCACCACCTCGACCGCTGCGGCGAGATGCTGGGGCCGATGCTGACCAGCATCCACAACCTGCACTACTACCTGAACCTGATGCGCGAGATCCGCGAAGCGCTCGAAGCCGGCGCCTTCGCGGCCTGGCGCGAGCAGTTCCGCGCCGACCGCGCGCGCGGCGTCTAACCCACCAACGACGCGGCCGCGGCCAACGCGCCGCGAGCCCACCTCCAGACCATCCGCCCCATGGCGACCCGATCAAGACCTCGCCGCGCCGCCCCGGCCGCCGGCACCGACACGCCTGCAGCCGACGCTGCGCCCGCCACCGCACCGGCCGACACGCCCAGACCGAAACGCCCGCCGCGCAAGACCGCGGCCCGCGCAGAGGCGCCGCCCGAGCCGGCGGCACCGGCCGCGGCCGACGCGGTGCCCGCGGCCGAATCGCCGTCGACACCCGCGGCGAAGGCGTCGCCCCGCAGGACTGCCGCGAACAAGGCGCCGGTGAAGAAGGCCTCCGCGGACAAGGCGGCGGACAGGGTGGTGGAGAAGGTGGCTGAGAAGGCGGTGGCAAAGCCCGTCGGGGACGCACCCGTGGCCAAGACACCACCGGCCCGCAAGGCAACCGGCAAGACGGCCGCCACCACCGCCACCACCACCACTACCGCCGACACCGCCGCCACCACCGCTACCAGCGCCGCCCCGAAAGCCGCCCCGAAGACCGCGGCGAAGACCCCGGGCCCGAAGTCGCCGGCGAAGAAACGGGCGGTCCCACCCGCGCTGCCCGCCGTCGACAGCACGCCGCCGCCGGCCCCGGTCGAGGTGACCGCGGCATCCGACGGGCCGGCCGAACCGGCCGAATCGGCGAAGGCGCCGCGCAGCCGCGGCAAGGCGGCGCCGGTCGCGGACGAGGCCGCGGTCGATGCCCCTCCCGCACCGGTGGCGCCTGCCGCGCCGCTGCTGCCGTACAGCGTGGTGCACCTGGTCGACGGCGATGAACGCCGGCTGCGCTGGGTCGCCGGCGCCGGCTGCCCGGACACGCTGCACGAGGCGGCCGCCGAACATGCCGATGCCGACGGCTTCCTGCCCGCCGATGACGACGACGCCCTGCCGACGCTGCTGCGCCTGGCCGACGAAGCCGGCCATGCGCTGCAGGTCGAACCGGCCGCGTGGCTGCAGCTCGCGCATTCCCGCGATGCCCGCCACCGGCTGCACCAGCTCGAAACCAGCTACCCGGAAGGCCCGACGAGCCCGGCATTGCAGGCGCTGCTGCGGGCTCCGCTGGCGCCGTTCCAGGCTGAAGGTGCGCTCTTCGCCACCTGCGCCGGCCGCGCGCTGATCGCCGACGAACGCGGCCTCGGCAAGACGGTGCAGGCGCTGGCCGCCGCCGTGCTGCTGCACCGCCATGCCGGCGTGCGCCGGGTGCTGCTGCGCTGCGCGCCGGCGCGCCGCCTGAGCTGGCAGCGGGAGTGGGCGCGCTTCGTGCGCGAGACCGACCTCGAGCTGCGCATTGGCGACGAGCTCGCCGACGGCTGGACGCCCGACCTGGTGCTGATCGACGAACCGCAGCGGCTCGAGCGATGGGAGGCGATCGACGCGCCGTTCGCGCTGGTGCTCTGCGGCGCCGACCTGTCGGCGCAGCCGGCGCTGCTCGACGCGCTGGTGCGCTTCCTCGATTGCCACCGCCAGGGGCCTCTGGCCCGGCTGGTGCAGCACGGCGCGGCGGCGCTCGACGACGGGCTGCAGACGCTGCTGCTGCGCCGGCGCCGGCGCGAGGTCGCGGCGCAGCTGCCCGATAGCGTTCAAAGCGAGCGGGTGCTGACCATGGAGGCGCCGCAGCGCGCCGCGCACGACCGCGCGCTGGCCGACGCCCGCGCGCGGCTCGCCGGCTGGCGCCGCAGCGGCCGGCTGTCCGATGCCGAGCAGTGGCAGCTCGGGGTCGCGCTGCAGGCCGCGCGCGTGGCCTGCCACCGCGCCGAACCGGGCCAGGCCGACAGCCCGCTGGCCGAAGCGACGCTCACCGCGCTGCAGGACCTGCTCGGCGAGCTGCGCACGACACCCGGGCTGCGCATCGCGCTGGTCTGCCCGACGGCGGCCGATCGCACGCAGCTCGAACGCCGCCTCGGCGTCGCCGGCCGGCTCGCGCTGGTGCTCGACGGCACCGCGCTGCCGGCGGTCGACCTGGTGGTGCGCATCGGCACGCCCTGGCGACCGCAAGCGACGCCGGGGCAGTGCGTCCACCTCGTCGCCGATGCCAGCCTCGACGCCGGCCTGTTCGACACGCTGGCGCTGCGCGCCGACGTGCCCTGCGGCCCGGTCGAAGGCGGCCGCGAGGGCTTCCTGCAGGGCGCGCGGCTGCAGCGCTACCTGCTGGCCGCCGAAGCGGCGCTGAACGCCGCCGGCTGATCGACGATGGCCACGCCGCAGCGCACGGGCCCGCTCGCGACGCTGCTGCATTGGCTGCGCGTGGCCGGCAGCGCGCTGCTCGGCCTCGTCATCCTGTTCGAGGAATGGGGCTGGGAGCCGCTGCAGCGCGCGCTCGCCTGGGTCGGCCGGCTGCCGCTGCTGCGCCAGCTCGAAGCGGGCATCGCGCGGCTGCCGCCGTGGGCCGCGCTGGCGCTCTTCCTGCTGCCCTCGCTGCTGCTGCTGCCGGTCAAGCTGCTGGCGCTGTGGCTGATCGCCCAGGGCCAGGCGATGGCCGGCGTCGGCGTGATCGTCGGCGCGAAGATCATCGGCACCGCGCTGGTCGCGCGCCTGTTCGTGTTGACCCGCCCGGCGCTGATGCGGCTGGCCTGGTTCGCTGCCCTCTACGAACGCTGGACGGCGTGGAAGGAAGGCGTGCTCGCCCGCATCCGCGCCTCCTGGGCCTGGCGCGCCGGCCGCGTGATCAAGCGGGGGCTGAAGCGGCGCTGGCAGCGCTGGCGAGTGACCGCCGTCGATTGACGACGAGGCGGCAGGTCTAGCGCTGCACGAGCGTGATCGACAGGTGGCGGGCCAGCAGCCCCAGCAGTTCGTCGGCGCGGAAAGGTTTGGTCAGGAAGGCGTTGGCGCCGGAGGCCAGCGCGCGCGCTTCGCCGTCGCCGGCGGCACTGGCCGAGATCGAGATCACCGGCAGGCGCTCCAGCCCCGGCAGGCGGCGCAGGCGGCGTGTCGCCTCCAGGCCGTCGAGCACCGGCATCACGTTGTCCATCAGCACGATGTCCGGCCGCAGCGCGAGCGCCTGCGCCAGGCCGTGCTCGCCGTCCTCGGCTTCCTCGACGCGGAAACCCAGCGGCCGCAGCATGTCCGCCAGCACCATGCGGTTCTGCGCGACGTCGTCGACCACCAGCACCATCTTGCGTGGCCCCTCGTAGCCGGTGACGACGCGCGTCGATGCCGGCCGCGCCGGCGCGGCGAGCACCGGCAGCCGCAGCGTGAAGGCGAAGCAGCTGCCCTGGCCCGGCGTGCTGGCGACGGTGATGTCGCCGCCCATGTGGCGCACCAGCTGGCGGCTGATCGCCAGGCCCAGGCCCGTGCCGCCGCGCCGCCGCTGCTGCTCGCCCACTTGCTGGAACGGCTGGAACAGCAAGGCCAGGTCGGCGGCGCCGATGCCGATGCCGCTGTCGTGCACCTCGAAGCGCAGCGCCATCGCCGGCGGCTCGCCGTCGGCCGCCGCGGCCGTCTCGGCGTGCACCTGCAGGCGCACGCGGCCCGCATCGGTGAACTTCGCGGCATTGCCCAGCAGGTTCAGCAGCACCTGGCGCAGGCGCCGCTCGTCGACCAGCACCGTGTGCGGCAGCGGCCCCTCGGTCACGAACTCGAAGGCCACGCCCTTCTGCTCGACGCGCACGCGGCTGATGTTGACCAGGCCCTCGAGGAAGGGCATCAGCTCGACCGGCGCCGGATGCAGGTCGACCTTGCCGGCCTCGACCTTCGCGAGGTCGAGGATCTCGTCGATCAGCCCCAGCAGATGCTGGCCGGCCTGCTCGATGGTCGCCAGGCCGGTGGTCTGGCGCGGCGTCAGCCCGCTGTCCCATTGCAGGATCTGCGCGTAGCCGAGCACCGCGTTCAGCGGCGTGCGCAGCTCGTGGCTCATGCTGGCGAGGAAGTCGCTCTTCGCGCGGCTCGCCTCGGCGGCCTGGTCGCGCATCACCGCCAGGTGCTCGACCATCTGCGCCAGCTCGGCCTCGTGCTGGCGCAGCTGCAGGCTGGCGAGCCGGAACACCTCCACCGCCGCGGCCATCGAGCCGACTTCGTCGCGCCGCTCCATCGCCGGCACGCGGATGTCGTACTCGCCCTGCGCGAGGCGCTGCATCACGCGGGTCATCCCGGTCAGCGGCTCGGCGATGGCGCGGCCGATCAGCCAGGTGGCGATCAGCCCGAGCACGAGGCTCGCGGCCACCGCCGCCAGCATCACGTCGACCGAGCGGGCGACGAAGCTCTCGGTGCGCGCCTGGCGCTCCTTGGCCGCGCGCACGCTGATCTCCGACAGGCGGCCGAGGTAGGCGTCGAGCTGGCTGTAGTGCGCCATCAGGCTGGACACCTGCATCGGGTTGGCCTGCGGCCCCTGCGTTGCCTGCAGCAGGCGGGTGGCGACGATGCGGTAGACGGCCAGCAGCTCGCGGATCGCCTGCAGCAGGTCGGGCTCGATCGAGGTGGCGTTGGTCTCGATGCTCTGCAGCATCGCCTCGACCTGGTCGAGCCGGCGCGGCAGGCTGGCGCGCAACTCGGCCACCGCCTCGGCATCCGGCTGGCGGCTGGTGATCTCGATATGGCGGATCAGGTCGGACTGCACGCCGGCCACGGTCAGCGACACGCGGCTGGTGGTGGTCGCGGTGTCGAAGGCCCCGCCGATGACTTCGCGGAACGCCGCCCCCTGCGCCCGCAGCAGCGCAATCGACCCGGCGGAAACCGCGATGCACAGCAGCATCACGATCAACGGCGCGAGCAGCACCTTGACCCTGATCGACAGACGAGTGAGCATCGACCGCGTACCCCGTCACCCGAACGGCGGCGCCGTGCTCCCTGGATCTCGTGCCGGCGGCGCCTGCCGGATCAGCACCTGCGGCCACAGCCTAGCGCAATCGGTCGCGCGACGACAGGAGGGTGAACCATGCGCAACGCGCGACGTTCCGCGATCCGATTCGCCTCCGGCGGCCTGCTGGCGTTGGCGCTGCCGCCGCTGGCCGCGCAGGGCGACAACGAGATCGTCATGCTCACCGGCAACACCGGCGGCGTGTACTACCCGCTGGGCATCGCGCTGGCGCGCATCTGGGAGCGCACGATCCCAGGCGCGCGCGTCACGGTGCAGGCGACGCAGGCCTCGGTCGAGAACTTCAACCTGCTGCAGCAGCGGCGCGGCAGCTTCGCCTTCGGCCAGGGCGACGTGATGTCCGACGCCTTCAAGGGCAACGCCGAGGCCGGCTTCCCGAGCTCGCGCGACAAGCTGCGCATGGTGGCCGCGCTGTTTCCGAATTATCTGCACCTGGTGGCCGCGCGCGCCGCCAAGGTGCGCTCGGTGGCCGACCTGCGCGGCAAGCGTGTCTCGGTGGGCGCGCTGCGCAGCGGCAACGAGCTGAACGCACGCGTGCTGCTGGGCGCCGCCGGCATGAGCTATGCGGACCTGCGGCGCGTCGACTACGTGCCGTACAACGACGCGATGGCGCTGATGCGCGACGGCCAGATCGACGCGCTGATCGTCTCCGCGGGCCTCGGCGTCAAGGCGGTGGCCGACCTCGCCGACACCGTCGAGGTCGAGATCGTGCCGCTGCCGCCGGAGCTCGTCGCGCGGTCCGCCGGCGTATTCGCGCCGGCGGTGATCCCGGCGCGCACCTACGCCGGGCAGGAGCGGCCGGTCGCCACCGCGGCGCTGATCAACTTCCTCGTCACGCACAGCGAGGTGCCGGCGCCGCAGGTGCACGCGGCGATCAAGGCGCTCTACGCGAACCTGCCGGAGCTGCGCTCGGCACACCCGGCGGCACGCGAGATCCAGCGCGAACGTGCGCTGCAGAGCCGGCCGATCGCGCTGCATGCGGGCGCCGAACGCTACTTCCGCGAGATCGGGCTGCTGCCCTGATCACGGGCGATGGACGTCTGCGTCGCGCTGGTGGCCGGCACGCTGCTGCTGCGCGTGCCGGCGCCGGTGCAACTGCAGTGGACGCACAGCGTCGAGCGGGTGGCGCTGGTCGAGACCTATCACGCGATGTCCTCGGGACTGCGCTTGCAGGAGGTGCGTGGCCGGGGCCTCGGTGCCGGCATCGCGCTGCCGCCACAGACGCGCTGGACAGGCGACGGCTGGTGGGTCTTCGAACCCGAAGCGACGACGCTGCCGGCGCTGCAGCTGGCCAACGCGGGCTCGTCGGCCGGCTACCGGCTGTGCTGGCACGGCGGCTGCGCGGCGCTGGCCGCGCTGCCGGGTGCCTTCGACCAGCCGCTCGTGCTGCGCGCCTGCTAGCGGCACGGGATCGCCGGGCCACCGCGCGGGCCGCGGGCGATCGAGCGCGTGCTGCAGCGCGGCGCCGCTACCAGAAGTCCCAGCGGCCGGTGCTCACCACGTAGAGGCCGAGCACCCCGTTGGTCACCGCATGCGCGATGACCGCGGTCCACAGCCTGCCGGTGGCCCGGTAGAGCAGCGCGTAGGCCAGCCCGGCGACGACCGCGGCCAGCCACAGCGGGTGCACCAGCACGAAGACGAATGTCGACAGCACGACGGCCCGGGCGCCGACGGCCCGCGGGTCGACGCCCTCGAAGACCGGCCGCTCGAACCAGCGCATCAGGAAGGAGCGCCAGAACAGCTCCTCCATCACCGGCACCACCAGCGTCGCGCCGAGCCAGCGCACCGCGACGAGGCCGAGGTCGAACCGGCCGTCGGCGCCGAGCGCATGGAAGGGCGCGCTGGGCTCGCCGAGGCGCATCCACGGCGCGTCGAGCAGGATCCAGGCGACGAAGACCCCGAGGCCGACGGCGACGGCGAGGGCCGCCTCGCGCACGGTGGGTGCGTTCGGGCGCGACAGCTCGCCGTACTCGCGCCACCACCACAGCAGCAGGCCGCCGACGACGACCAAGTTCAGCGCGTAGAGCCAGCGCGCATCGAAGCCCCAGGACCCATCCGTCGGCGCGGCGCCGCGCAGCGCGAGCAGCCCCATGAAGGCGGCGAACGGAGCGATGCGCAGCAGCGCGGCGCGCGACAGCGTCATGTCACGCGCCCCTTCGTGAATCGCGGCCGGCTGCCCTCGCGCATGCTCAGGCGGTCAGCAGCGCCTGGACCCGCGTGCGCAGCAGCGCCGGGCTGACCTGCGCCGCGGGCACCGCTTCACCGGCCACCAGGCCGACCGGGCTCCAGAAGCCGCGCCGGAACGGCCGGATCATCGCGGTGCCGTTCTCGATGCGCGAGAAGTACGAGCCCCACAGGTTCTGCAGCGCCACCGGCACCACCGGCACCGGGCGGCGCTCGAGGATCTTCATGATGCCGCCCTTGAACTCCTGCAGGCTGCCGTCGCGGGTGATGCCGCCCTCGGGGAAGATGCAAAGCAGGTCGCCTTCGGCCAGCACCTGGTCGGCGGCGGCGAACGCGGCGGCGTAGGTCTTCGGGTCTTCCTTCTGCGAGGCGATCGGGATCGCCTTGGCCAGCCGGAACAGCCAGCCCAGCACCGGGACGCGGAAGATGCGGTGGTCCATGATGAAGCGGATCGGCCGCGGGCTGGCCGCCATCAGCACGATCGCGTCGACGAAGCTGACGTGGTTGGCGACCAGGATCGCCGCGCCTTCGACCGGGATGTTGTCGTCGCCGCGCACGCGGAAGCGGTAGACCAGCCGCGTCGTGATGAAGGCGATGAAGCGCAGCAGGTATTCCGGCACCAACAGGAAGATGTAGGCGGCGACGACCGCGTTGGCGATCGCGGTGAACAGGAAGACCTCGGGGATCGTGAAGCCCGCGCCCAGCAGCGCGCCGGCGGCCAGCGCGCTGACGATCATGAACAGCGCGTTGAGGATGTTGTTCGCCGCGATGATGCGTGCGCGGTGCGAGGGCGCGCTGCGCAGTTGGATCAGCGCGTACATCGGCACGCTGTACAGGCCGGCGAAGAGGCTCAGCAGCGCGAGGTCGGTCATCACGCGCCAGTGCGCGCCCTGCGCGAGGAAGGTGGCCAGGCCCTGCGTGGGCACCGAGGGCAGGCCGCGCGAGGCGAAGTACAGGTCGATCGCGAACACGCTCATGCCGATCGCGCCGGCGGGCACCAGGCCGATCTCGACATGCCGCTTGGACAGCACCTCGCACAGCAGCGAGCCGACGCCGATGCCGATCGAGAACACCACCAGCAGCAGCGACGCGACCTGCTCGTCGCCATGCAGCACGTTCTTCGCGAACGACGGGAAGCTCGACAGGAACACGGCCCCGAAGAACCACATCCAGCTGATGCCCAGCAGCGAGCGGAAGACGACGATGTTGCCGTGCGCGAGCTTCAGGTTGCGGATCGTCTCGGTGACGGGATTCCAGTTGATCTGCAGGCCCGGGTCGGTGGCCGGCGTCGGCGGCACGTACTGCGCGGTCAGCCGGCCCAGCACCGCGGCGCCGACGCAGGCGATGGCCACCAGGTTCCCACCGATGCCCGGCAGCGCGACCAGCAGGCCGCCGGCGACGTTGCCGAGCAGGATGGCCACGAAGGTGCCCATCTCGACCATGCCGTTGCCGCCGGTGAGCTCGCGCTCGTTCAGGTGCTGCGGCAGGTAGGCGAACTTGACCGGGCCGAACAGCGTCGAGTGCAGGCCCATCAGGAACACGCAGGCCAGCAGCACGGGGACATTGCGCGTCATGAAGCCGAGCGCCGCGAGCAGCATGATGCCGACCTCGAGGTTCTTCACGAAGCGGATCACCGCGGTCTTGTCGTACTTGTCGGTCAGTTGCCCGCTGGTGGCCGAGAACAGCAGGAAGGGCAGGATGAAGACCGCGCCGATCACCAGCCCGGCCTGCTCCGGCGGCAGCCAGCTGACCTGCAGCTGGTAGGTCACCATCACGGTGAACGCGAACTTGAACAGGTTGTCGTTGCCGGCGCCGAGGAACTGGGTCCAGAAGAAGGGCGCGAAGCGGCGCTGCCCCAGCAGCGCGAACTGGTTCGGGTGGTCCGGATGGCTCAACGCGGTTCCCTCGTTGTTCAGAAGGCCCCGGGGTCCGGGGCCGGTCGGCGGCACGCCGCGAGCATGCCGTCCGTTGCGCAGCGACTGTAGCGGCGGATCAGCGCACGGTCACCGGGGCCGAGCCCAGGCCACTGCGCTGCAGCCACTCGAAGACCGAGTCGACCGTGACGGTTTCGATGCGATCGGCGAATCGCTTCTCGTTCGGGTGGTCGTCGAAGGCGATGTTCGCGGCGGTCGCCCGGGCGCCCAGGCGGGTGAAGGCGCCGAGTTTCAGCACCGTCGGCTGGTAGGCCTTGACCACCAGCCAGGCCTGCGCGGTGTCGCGGTCGCGGGTGTTCGCGGCCGTGGCGGCCAGCGTCTCCAGCGCCCACTGGTTGCTCTGCTGGTAACGCGTGGACCAGGGGTAGGCCACCATGTTGTAGCGGCGCTCGTTCAACGCGGCGACGCGCACGTTGTCCTTCAGCACCGGCAGCAGCTTCGCCTGCAGCTCGGGCGCCAGCACGACGAAGGCGGCCTCGTAGCGGTGCGGGTTGTCGAGGAAGAATTCGCCCAGGCCCTGGCGGTACAGCGCCGCGTCGGCGGTGCCGCAGTGGTTGAGCTTGTGCATGACCCGCCAGGCCGGCTTGCCGTTGACGGTCTCGCGGTAGACGAAGCCCAGGTGCGAGTACTTCAGCCCGTACTTGCCGAGGTCCTGGCCGGCACGCGCCAGGATCAGCACCTCGGCGCCGCTGGCATCCAGCGCCTTCGCGGTGGACGCGGCGAGCGTCATGCCGCGCTCGACGCTGGCCGCTTCGGCCGGCTTCTGCTCGCAGGGCCGGCCGGCCTGCGCCGCCGTCGGCAGCGTGGCGGCGGCGGTGGCGATCAGGCCGGCCGCGGCCAGCCCAACCCCGAACAGACGGCGGCGCTTCATCGCGTGACCCGCTCGTTGTAGAGCAGCGAGGCGCCGATCTCGTTGGGGATGAAGGCGATCGCCTGCGAGCCGGCCGACAGCAGCCAGCCGGCGCTCAGCGCGGTGACCGTCAGGCCGGTGCCGACCGCCATCGCCGACTGGCCGGCGAGCTTGACCGACGCGCGCGCGCCGTCGGAGGCGCGCTCGAGCACCCACACGGTGCCTTCGGCCGAGACCTCGACGGCGGCAACTGTCAGCATCGCGCCGCCGGACAGCAGGGCCGCCGGCGCCGCGACCACCACGGCCACCGGCAGCAGCGAGATCGCGCTGAGTTCGGACGCCGCGTTGTTGTGGGCCTGCGCAGGCAGGCTGGCGAAGGTCATCAGGGCCGCGGCGGCGGCGCTGGCGCACAGCGTGCGCAGGTAGAGGGTCTTGCTCATGATCGGGAGGTCCTTGATGCGTTCGTTGAAAGGTCAGGCCATCGGCGCTTCGCTCGACTCGCGGCGGCCGGCCAGGCGCGCTTCGAGGAGGTCGGCGTCGTGCGCGTCGCGCAACGTCTTGGCCAGCGTGAAGACCTGCGAGATCAGGAACAGCCAGCACACCAGCAGGTAGGCCTTCCACACCGGCTGGATGTCCATGCGGTACAGCCCCCAGCCGGTCAGCGCCATCGCGAAGAAGAAGCCGGCCCAGACGACCAGCTTCCACATCGGCGTGTCGACCGGCCGGTGCTGGTTGTCGCGCACGAACTTGGCGAGCGCGAAGGCGGTCGACAGACAGAACACATAGCCCATCACCATGAACGCACGGTCGATGTCGTCGCCCGGCAGATACGACAGGCCGATCGCGCACAGCGACACGGCGATGCCGAACGAGAGCCAGACCTGCAGGCGCCAGGCCGAGGTGTCGCGACGGATGAGCGGGGTGTTGGAGGGGGTCATGGTCAGCGTGCTGATTCGCTACGCCGGTTGTTGAACACGGGGCGCATGGTGGCGGCTGGGCCGCGCCGGTGCAATGGCGGGACACGCGGTTGCAGCCAATGAATCAAGCGGTACCGTCCGGCGATACCTTTGATACCGGACGGGCCAGGTGCGCGCGGGTGTCGAAGACCGCGGGCGACAGCCCCGAGCCCGCCGCGCGGCCCGCCCCGCCCACGCGCAGGCAGCGCTTCAGCGCGAAGTCGAACAGCAGCGGGTTGCGCGCGCGCAGTGCGTTCAGCGGCGGCAGCAGCGCCGGATCGAGCAGCTGCGCGCGCACCAGCGCGGTGAGCGAGTACAGCGGGCCGATGCCCGGCAGCGGGTAGTCCGAGCCGTGCAGCAGGCGCCCGTGCCAGTCGCTGCGCTCGAGCACCGCGCGCCACACCGAGGCGCTGCGGTTGCGCTGGAACATCGCCGAGACGTCGCCGAGCAGCCGGCCGCGCCACGCCGGCTCGTCCATCAGGCGCGCGAAGAGCTCGAAAGCCGGGCGCTCGCGCAGCCGCGGGGCGTCCAGGTCCCGCGCCTGGCCGAGCGACGCGCAGTGCGCGGCGATCACGCGCACGCCGCGCTCCAGCGGCGCGCGCAGGTGCAGCGGGTTGCCGAGCTCGTCGCGGCCGGCGCCGGGCACCGCGTGCTCCTCGCCGCAGTGCACGATCAGCGGCAGGTCGGCGGCGGCGAGGCGCTCGCAGAAGGCCAGCGAGCGCGGATCGCGCAGGTCGATGTTCATCGCGCTCGGCAGCCACTTGATCGCCAGCGCGCCACCGGCGAGCGCCCGCTGCAGGCATTCGGCGGCGTCCTCGCGATAGGGGTGGATCGATGCGACCCAGGCGAAGCGGTCCGGCTCGGCGCCGGCGATCGACGCGGCATAGGCATCGGGCACGTGGAAGGTGCTCCAGTCGGGCCGGATGCGGCCGCGATCGTCGTGCGCATCGTCGAAGGCATACAGCAGCCAGCGCGCGCCGGCGGGAAAGTCGCGCACCAGCGCGCGCAACCGGTCGAGGTAGGCGCGGTCGATCGACGGTGCGGCCTCGTCGACGCCAGATGCGCCGAGGATCACGCGGCGCCGGACGTATTCGACCGGGTGCCACCACTGCGTCAGGTGCTCGTGGATGCGGCAGCCGCTGCCGGCATCGCCGACGCCGAGCAGGTGGGCGTGCGCGTCCCACAGCGCGGCGGGGTCGAGGCCGTCGAAGCAACGCGCGAGCAGGTCGTCGACGGCGGCCGGGAGCGCGGGTTTCGGCGTCGGTGGTGGCGGCGGCGCCAGCGTCGGTGGCATGGCCCGCAGCGTCGGCGCAGCCGCGCTGTCGTCCGCGAGCAGGCTGCTGAAGAGGCCGGCGGCCGCGGCGGCACAGCAGCCCAGCACATGGCGCCGGTTCGGATGAGGGTTCGTTCGCATCGGGGGGGCGGCCTGTCGGCAAGGGTGGGCAACGGGCCGCGATGCTGCGATGGCCGGCCTGCGCAGGCCAGCCTCTCGATGCCTGGATGACGCGCGTCGGCCCGGCGGTATCCGTTGGTGCTACCGTGCGCGACCATGTCGACCACCCAAGCGCTGATCAACGTCCTCAAGGCCGAGCTGAAGACCGCCGGCATCACCTACGCGGCGCTGGCGCGCGAGCTGGACCTCGCCGAATCGAGCATCAAGCGTATGTTCGCCAAGGGCGACATGCCGCTGACGCGCATCGACGACATCTGCCGCGTGCTGAAGACCGACTTCGCCGAGCTGTCGCGCCAGGTCGCCGCGTCGAAGACGCTGCGTCGCGAGCTGACGATGGAGCAGGAAGCGGCGGTCGTCGCCGATCCGAAGCTGCTGCTGTGCGCGATCTGCGTGCTGAGCCAGTGGACGATGGAGCAGATCGTCGCCACCTACACGGTCAGCGAGGCGGAGGCGATTGCCCGCTTCGCGCAGCTCGACCGCCTGGGCGTCATCGAGTTGCGGCCGATGAACCGCTACCGGCTGCAGCTGGACAAGACCTTCCGCTGGCGGCCGGACGGGCCGGTGATGCAGTACTTCCGCCAGAGGGTGGTCGGCGACTACTACAGCGGCGGCTTCGACGGCGAAGGCGAGCTGCTGATGCTGGTGCACGGCCAGATCGGCCGCAGCCTGGCGGCGCTGTTCAACGAGCGGCTGCAGCGCGTGGCGCAGGACTTCGCGCAGCAGCACCTCGCCGACCAGAAGCTGCCGCCGGACCAGAAGCGGCCCTACACGCTGATGATCGGCATGCGCTCGTGGCTGTTCGCCGCCTTCCGCGACCTGAAGCGCGAGCCGAACGAGCCGGCACCGGCGGGTTTCGCGGTGCGCCAGTTCGTCGGCGGCCGGCGCAGTTCCTGACTCAGGGCTTCGGCGCCGGGCGCGTGATCGCGCCGAGCACCGCATCGGTGTGGGCGCCCAGCGCCGGCGCGAGGTGCCGGATCGCGCCCGGGGTCGCGCTGAGCTTCGGCACGATGCCGGGCACGTCGAGCGCCAGGCCCTCGGCAGTGACGATGCGTTCGAGCATGCCGCGCGCGCGGTAGTGCGCATCGGCCGCGATGTCGGCCACCGTGTAGATGCGGCCGACCGGCACGCTGGCCGCCTGCAGGCGCTCGACGACCTCGGCCACCGGCCGCTGAACGGTCCATGCGGTGATGGCCGCGTCGAGCTCTTCGGCGCGTCCGGCACGCTGCGCGTTGTCGGCCAGCCCCGGATCGGCGGCCAGCTCGTCGCGGCCGATCGCCTGCATCAGCCGCTTGAAGATCGAATCGCCGTTGCCGCCGATCACCACCTGGCCGTCGGCACAGCGGTAGGCGTTCGACGGTGCGATGCCGGGCAGCGCCGAACCAGCCGGCTGACGAACGGTGCCGAACGCGCTGTACTCCGGCAGCAGGCTCTCCATGCAGTTGAAGACCGCTTCGAACAGCGCCACGTCGACCACCTGGCCGCGTCCTTTGGGCGCCAGCGCATCGACGCTCTTGCGCCGGGCCTCCAGCGCCAGCAGCACGCCGATCACCCCATGCAGCGCCGCCAGCGTATCGCCCAGGCTGACGCCGGCACGCACCGGCGGTCGCCCCGGCTCGCCCATCAGGTGGCGCAGGCCGCCCATCGCCTCGGCGACGACGGCGAAGCCCGGCAGGTCGCGGTAGGGCCCGGTCTGGCCGTAGCCGCTGATGCGCAGCATGACCAGGCCCGGGTTGTCGGCCGAGAGCACGTCGTAGCCCAGGCCCCACTTCTCCATCGTGCCGGGCTTGAAGTTCTCGATCAGCACGTCGGCCTCGGCGGCCAGGCGGCGCACGTCGGCGCGGCCCTCGTCGGTGCGCAGGTCGAGCACGACACTGCGCTTGTTGCGGCTCTGCACCTGCCACCAGACGCTGGTGCCCTGGTGCAGCAGGCGCCACTTGCGCAGGGGGTCGCCGTCGCCCGGGGGCTCGATCTTGATGACGTCGGCGCCGAAGTCGCCGAGCGTCTTGCCGGCGAAGGGGCCGGCGATCAGCTGGCCGAGCTCGAGCACCTTCAGGCCGGCCAGGGGGCCGGCGGGCGGCAGATTGGCGTCGTTCATGGCGCGCGCACTGTAGCGCCGCACCCGGCGCGCAGCGCGGCCGGCACGGCCGGCCGCCGCGTCAGCCGGCGACCTTGGCCTTCGCCATGCGCGCCATGAACAGCTCGCGCAGGTTGACCTCCCGCGGGCCGGGCGCCAGCTCGATCACCTGGCCGGCCGCCACGGTGCCGGGCGTGATCACCGCCAGGTAGCTGCCGCAGTAACCCGACTGCGCCATCAGCTTCGCGGCCTGGTTGAAGCCCATCGTCGCGTTGAACTTGAAGCACGGGAAGCGCGGCTCGCTGACGGCGAGCACGCAGTCGGGCAGGAGCAACCGGTCGCCGATCCACAGCCGGTCCTCGGCCAGGCCCTCGATCGTCAGGTTCTCGCCCATCGCGCCGGGTGCCAGCGCCTCGCCCGGCGCCGCGGCGCGGGCCTGCGCGCGCACCGTCTGCCAGAACGCATAGTGCGCCTGCGGGTAGGCGTAGACGGCTTTCGCCAGACCGCCGTGCACGCTGGGATCGGCCTGCTCGTCCCCTTCCAGCCCCAGCGCCCGCACCGCCACCGGGCCGTCGACGGCGCACTTGCGGATGCCGGTCAGCACCGCCTGGCCGTTGATCAGCATCGGGGTGGCCAGCGCGCGATTGACGCTGAGCAAGCGCAGGGCATTCGTCATGGCAAGGGTCGGCGAGCAGAGCGTGCATCGTAGCGGCCGCCGGAGGCCGGTTTCCGTGCATCAAGTCATGCGGAACTCGCATGACCCCCCGGGGCCCGGTGATTACCACCCCATTACACTGGTCCGACAATGCGTTTCCCTCTGGCACGGAGACCCCACCCCCAGGGATGCGCCGTAACCCGCTGAAACCTCACGACGGTTCCGCGGCACCCCTCTTGCCCTCCCGATCCCACCCATTTCTTCGGGCCCGCTCTCCGAGCGGCATTGGTCCAGCCCCTTCCACTCACCGGCGAGGCTGCACCAATCCCGTTTCCTGACATCCGATGATTGGACCTTCGATGAACAAGCCCGTGATGGAAGGCCTGCGCCTGAACGTGCCGGCCTACGTGAAACACGCCCGCCTGGTGTCCTGGGTGGCCGAGATTGCCGCGCTGACCGAAGCCGCGGACGTCTACTGGTGCGATGGGTCCGAGGTCGAGTACGACCGGCTCTGCCAGCGCCTCGTCGACGCCGGCACCTTCCGACGCCTGAACGCCGAGCTGCGCCCGAACAGCTACCTGGCGCTGAGCGACCCGAGCGACGTCGCGCGCGTCGAGGACCGCACCTTCATCTGCAGCGAGTACGAAGAGGACGCCGGCCCGACCAACAACTGGGTCGCGCCCGACGAGATGCGCGACAAGCTGCAGACCGGCGCCGATGCGCTGTTCCGCGGCTGCATGCGCGGCCGCACGATGTACGTGGTGCCGTTCTCGATGGGCCCGATCGGCTCGCCCATCGCGCACATCGGCGTCGAGCTGTCCGACAGCCCGTACGTCGCGGTGAACATGCGCATCATGACCCGCATGGGCCGCGCGGTGTTCGACGTGCTCGGCGAGGACGGCGACTTCGTGCCCTGCGTGCACACCGTCGGCGCGCCGCTGGTGCCGGGCCAGCGCGATGTCGCGTGGCCGTGCAACCAGACCAAGTACATCGTGCACTACCCCGAGACGCGCGAGATCTGGAGCTACGGCTCGGGCTACGGCGGCAACGCGCTGCTGGGCAAGAAGTGCTTCGCGCTGCGCATCGCCTCCACCATGGGCCGCGACCAGGGCTGGCTGGCCGAGCACATGCTGATCCTCGGCGTCACCTCCCCCGAAGGGCGCAAGTACCACGTCGCCGCCGCCTTCCCGAGCGCCTGCGGCAAGACCAATTTCGCGATGCTGGTGCCGCCGGCCGGCTTCGAGGGCTGGAAGGTCACGACGATCGGCGACGACATCGCGTGGATCAAGCCCGATGCGAACGGCCAGCTGCGCGCGATCAACCCCGAAGCCGGCTACTTCGGCGTCGCTCCGGGCACCAACCGCAAGACGAATCCGAACTGCATGGATTCGCTGCAGCGCGACGTGATCTTCACCAACGTCGCGCTGACCGACGACGGCGACGTCTGGTGGGAAGGCATGACGGACGAGCCGCCGGCGCACCTGATCGACTGGCAGGGCAAGGACTGGACACCGGCGATCGCCAAGGAAACCGGCGCCAAGGCCGCGCACCCGAACGCCCGTTTCACCGTCGCCGCGACGAACAACCCGGTGCTCGACCCGCAATGGGACTCGCCGGCCGGCGTGGCGATCGACGCCTTCATCTTCGGCGGCCGCCGCTCGACGACCGTGCCGCTGGTGACCGAGGCCCGCAGCTGGGCCGAAGGCGTCTACATGGCCGCAACGATGGGCTCCGAGACCACCGCCGCCGCCGCCGGCGCGCAAGGCGTGGTGCGCCGCGACCCGTTCGCGATGCTGCCCTTCATCGGCTACCACATGGGCGCCTACTTCGGCCACTGGCTGCAGGTCGGCGCGACGCTGCAGGCGCAGGGCGCGCAGCTGCCGAAGATCTTCTGCGTCAACTGGTTCCGCAAGGGCGAGGACGGCAAGTTCGTCTGGCCGGGCTACGGCGAGAACATGCGCGTGCTGAAGTGGATGCTCGAACGCGTCGACGGCGATGCGGGTGGCACCGAGAGCCTGTTCGGCCTCAGCCCGCGCCACGAGGACCTGAACTGGACCGGCCTCGACTTCACGCGGGCGCAGTACCAAACGGTGATCACCGTCGAGCACGCCGCGTGGAAGCACGAGCTCACGCTGCACGGCGAGCTGTTCGCGCAGCTGTCCGGCCGCCTGCCCGACGAGCTCCTGGAGATCAAGGCGGTGCTGGAGCGCCGGCTCGACCGCTGATCGTCCAGCCTGACCGCTAGACTGCCCCGGGGCGGCCGATCGATTCGGCCGCCCCGTCTTTCATCATGCGGCTGCAACTTCTTTCCGACCTGCACCTCGAGACCGAGGCCTTCGACCCGGAGCCGGTCCCCGGCGCCGAGCTGCTGGTGCTGGCCGGAGACATCGACGCGACCTGGGACGCGTTCGATCGTTTCAAGGGCTGGCCGGTGCCGGTGATCGCGGTGGCCGGCAACCACGAGTTCGACGGCCGCGAGTTCGACGACGCCTGGCCGGCCCTGCGCCAGCGCTGCGACGGCTGCGGCATCCGGCTGCTCGAACGCGAGACCCTGTTGCTGACCGATTCCGGCGGCCAGCGCGTGCGCTTCGTCGGCACCATCCGCTGGTCCGATTTCGACCTCTTTGGCGAGGCCCGGCGCCCGCAGGCGATGCGCGCCGCCGGGTACTTCCTGCGCCTGATGGGCTCGACGATCGGCGGCGAGGTGCTCGATGCCGACCGGCTGCGTGCGGAGTCGCTCGATTGCCGCGCCTGGTTGGCGGCGACCCTGAACGCCCCGCCCGATGGCTCCTACGACGCCACAGTGGTGATCACTCACTTTGGCCCGAGCTTGCGCAGTGGTGACCCGCGCTTCGGCAGCCAGCCCGGTACGGCGAGCTTCTGCAACGCCGACGATCCGCTGATCCCGCTGGCCGACCTGTGGCTGCACGGCCACCTGCACTGCCGGCACGATTACCTCGTCGAGCGCCCGGGCCGCGCGCCCTCGCGGGTGGTCTGCCAGGCCGTCGGCCTCCAGCGCAAGGGCGAGGATCGAGGCTACGACGCGACCAAGCTGATCGAGCTGGTGCCACACTGACGGCCTTCGCAGCCCCGGGGAGCCCCCGCATGAAGATCCTCGTCGCCGTCGACGGCAGCCCGTTCACCCAGCGCATCCTGGCCTACATCGTCGAACACGGCGACTGGCTCGGCGCGAAGCATGCCTACACGGTGCTGCACGTGGCGCCGGCGGTGCCCTCCCGGGCCGCCGCGGCCCTGGACCGCCAGCTGCTCAAGGAGCACTACGCCGAGGAGGCGGAAAAGGTGTTCGCGCCGATACGCGGCTTCCTCGAGCAGCACCAGGTGCCGGCCGACTACCTCGGCAAGGTGGGACCGGCGGGCGACGTGATCGCCGACGTGGCCAACGAGGGTCGCTACGACCTGCTGATGATGGGCTCGCACGGCCACGGCACGCTGGGCAAGCTGGTGCTGGGCTCGGTGTCGACGAAGGTGATGGCGCACTGTCAGACGCCGGTGCTGATCATTCGCTGAGCGGGCGGGCCCGCGCTCGCGGCCCAAGCCCGCCGGCCTGGAAGCCCGTCAGCGCGTCAGCGCGCGGTTCTCTGTCCGCCCCAGCGCTGCCACCAGGGCAGCGCCGGCTCGTGGGGCAAGCCGTCGGCGCCGTCCGCCGGCGACCCCGCCTGCCCGAGCACGTACTCGAGCCCGAAGGCGGTCCCCATCTCGGCCGGGTCGGGCTGCGCACGCGCGCGCCGCGGGCGCATCAAGCGCTGCAGCAGCGAGGGGTTCAACGCATCCGGCATGTCCGACTCCGACAACATCCTGTTGCACGAGTGTGGTGTCGGTCATCGTCGCGCGGTGGGACGAAAAGGGGGGCGAGCGCGGTGCACTTCGTTGTCGCGCACCGATTCAGCCAAAAAACAAAAGGGCTGGCAACTGCCAGCCCCTTGGGTTGCGCGCTTGTCGGCGCGGCGAATCAGCGCTGCTTGCGGCGGCGCGTCGCCTGGCCGGCGACCAGCGCCAGGGCCACGAGGGCCAGCGAAGCGGGTTCCGGCACACCCTGATCCGGGCCGCAGTTGTACGTGCACTTGACACCCGAAACCGACAGCAGCTTCACGTAGTCGTTGTTGGTCGACCAGCTCTGCCCGCCGTAGGTGTTGTTGTAGGCGCTGATCAGCCACCACGACGACGCCTTGTCGTCGGGGTTGATCGCGGCGGTGTACCCGTTCGCATGCAGGTCGGAATAGCTGCCGACGAGTTCCCAGCCGCTGACGGTGTCGAGGTCGGCCGCCGCGCCGGTCAGAGTCGGGGCGGAGGCGCCGGTCCAGCGCATCACGGTGATGTCGGAATCGGAGTTGTACCAGCCGATGCCGACATCACTGAGGATCACGCTGCTGTCGAAGCTCAACAGCACCGCATCGGTGGTGTTGTTGTAGCTGTCCATCGAGTGGTTCGGCGAACCGGTGCCCAGGGTCTCGTACTGGTTCCTGACGCCGAAGCCGCTGCCGCTGTACATCGCGAGGTTGGCCGTGGTCCAGTTGGTGCCGCCACTCATGTTGTTGACGGTGCCGGCCGCGTTGCGCGTCGTGGACCACGCCGTCGCGGTGGCATTCACGCCGCTGGCGTCGCCGCCGCAGGCGTAGCTGTTCCCGTAATTGCCCGAATTGGCAGCGTTCTGGGTGCAGCCGCTGCTGAAGTTCCAGGTCGCCTGGGCCGAGGTGGCCAGACCGGCACCCAGCACGACCAGCGCTGCGCTGGCGAGCTTGCGGACAACGGTGAAGTTCATCGGTGATTCCTTATCAAGTCGTTCTTGCCGCCTGCTCCGCCGGCAATGATCGGTCACGGTTAGCAAACTTGGTGCCGATCAAAAACTGCTTTTCAGATCAATGACTTGCAGTTTCTAGGGGGCACCAGACCCCCACATTCGTAAAAATTCTCGACGCCCGCCCGCTGGCTGTACAGCCCCTACTTGAGTGATCGCAGCAGGTCCTCGGCCGCTGCGCTGCTCTCCAGCTGGCGCCGATCCTTCAAGGCCGCTTCCAGTTCGTCCCGGGCTTCGGTACGCCGGCCGGTCGCCGCCAGCACGGCGGCCAGGTGGTAGCGAATCTCGGCGTTGCCCGGATCCCGCAGGCGCGCGTCGCGCAGCAGCTGCAGCGCGCGATCCTGCTGGCCGGCGAGGTGCGCGGCCCAGCCGGCCGTGTCCAGCGCGGGCGGCGAGCTGGCACTGCGGGCGAGCGCCTGCTCCGCCACCTTCTGCGCGCCCGGGTCCTTCATGCGCAGCAGCACATTGGCCAGGTTGTTCAGGGCTTCCGGATCGTCCGGCACCAGCTTCAGGAAGGCTTCGTACGACTGCTTGGCGGCGGGGTAACGGCCCAGCCTCGCGTAGCTGTCGGACAGCAGCCGGCGCACCTGGCGATCCTGCGGACGCGACTTCAGCCACTGCTCGGCCAGCTGCAACGCCGGCTGGCGGTCCCCACCCTGGGCGTAGAGCGCGTTGTAAAGGCGCAGCAGCGTGTCGGTGGAGGGCTCGGTCTGGTGGGCCTTGCGGTACGCGTCGATCGCCGCCGCGGTTTGGCCCCGCGACGCCGAAACATCGCCGAGCAGCGTATGGCCGATGGCGCGCTGCGGGAACTTCTGCACGATCTGGCGCGCGCGCGCCTCGGCTTTCGCCGGCTCGTTCTGGCGGATCTCGACCTCGGTCATCAGCACGTGCGCGGGCAGGAAGTCGGGTTTGTCCGCGAAGGCCTTCTGCAGGTTGTAGGCGGCGCCGCCCGGATTGCCCGCCGCCATCTGCAGCAAGGCCACCTCGACCTGCACCGCGGCGTCGTAGGTGGCCGTGCGGGTGGCGTTCGACAACGTCGCGCGGGCGTTCGTCGAGTCGCCGGCGGCCAGTTGCGCACGTGCCAGGGCCAGCTGCACCGCCAGCTCGTCGGGCAGCTTGGCGGTCAGTGCGCGTGCCGCGGCCAGCGCCGCCTGCGGATTGGCGCGGCGCAGGTGGAACTCGGTGAGGCCGAGGCCCGGCCGCAGCTCACGCGGACCGGCATGGTCGACGGCCTTCTCGAGCCAGCGCTGGGCATCCGCGAACTGGCCGCGGCGATCGGCCAGCAACGCGAGCTCGAGCAGGATGTCGATGTTGGTCTCGTCGCTCTTCTGCAGCGCCGTCAGCCGCGCCGCAGCCGCGTCGTAGGACTTCGCGGCGATCTCCAGGCGCGCCAGGTTCAGCTTGGCGCCGACGAACTTGTCGTCGAGCTTGATGGCCTGGTTGTACGACGCGATCGCCCCGGCGCTGTCGCCGCCCTGCGCTTTCGCCATGCCGAGCAGGTTGTGGAAGCCCGGGTTCGCCGGCCGCTGGCGCACGAGCGCTTCGGCCACCGCTTTCGCCTTGGCGGTCTGCTGCGCCCGCAGGTACAGGTTGACCAGCGCCATGCCGGCCTGCGTCTGCTTCGGGTCCGCCTTGTAGGCGCGTTCGAGCTCGGCCAACGCGTTGCCCGCCTGGCCGCCGCCGATCATGCTCATGCCCAGCACCGAGCGCAGCGTCGGCGAGTCCTTCTGCCGCAGGGACTCCTGCATCAGCGCTGTCGCCTTCGCGTGCCGGCCCTGCACCATCAGCACCGAGGCCTTCAGCGCCAGCGCCTGGCCGTCGTTCGGCTGCTGACGCAGGTAGGTGTCCAGCACCTCGAGCGCCAGTTCGGGCTGGCCTTCGGCGACATGCAGCTGCGCCAGCAGCTTCGCCACCGGGCTGCCCGGCTGCTGGCGGTGGAATGCGTCGAGGAACGGCTTGGCCTTCTCGCGTTCGCCGAGCCCGAACTGGGCCAGCCCCGCCAGCATCAGCAACTGCGGCCGGTAGCGCAGGAAATCGAACGGCACCGGCTCGAGCAAAGCGGTGATCTCGCGCAGCGCGGCGCGGGCGCCGACGGCGTCGCCGTCGCGCTCGGCGAGCAGCGCGCGCAGGTACAGGCCGCGGGCCTCGGTGGGCGCGATGCGGCGCAGCTCGGCGACATCCTTGGCGGCCTCGGTCAGCTTGCCGGCGTCCATCGACAGGCCCGCGCGGGCGATCAAGCCTTCGACGTGGGACGGATCCAGCGCCAACGTGCGGTCGTACGCGGCGAAGGCGGCGGCGCGATCGCCCATCACATGCGCCACGGAGCCCTTCTGGTACCACGCGTTGGCGGCGTTCGGAGCCAGCTTCAGCGCCTGCTCCACCGCGGCTTGCGCCTCGCGGAACTGGCGCGCGCGGATGCGCAGCGGCACCTCGGTCAGCCAGACCTCGACGTTGCCGGGCTGCAGCGCCCGTGCCTGCTCGACCGCGGCGAACGCCGCCTTGGTATCGCCCAGGTCGGCCGACGCGCTGGCGCGCAGCAGCAGCATCTCCAGCTTGACCGCCGGCGGCAGGCCGTTGACATCGAAACGTTCATGCTCGAACAGCTGCGCATGCTTGGCCTGCGCGACCAGCGCGCGGGCGAGCCCCGGGATCACCTCGGCGCGGTTGACGCCCAGGCGCAGGGCCTCCAGGTAGGCGACTTCGGCGCCCCGGGCATCCCCCTGGGCCGACAGCACCTTGGCCAGCAGCATCTGCACCGCGAGGTTGTTCTTGTCCGCCTGCAACGCGTTGCGCAGCTGGATCACCGCGCCCGACAGGTCGTTCTTCTGGTAGCGGCCGAGCGCGTCCTCGTAGAGCTTCGCGGCCTGCGCCGGATCGGCCGCCGTGGCCAGCAACGGCAGCAGCGCGATCAGGGCGCCGGCCAAGGCCGAGCGCCCGCGGGCAATGAAAGCACGGGTCGGTTTTTGCACGGGCGCGATGCTACGAGAGGCGGCCGCGACTGCACTCCCCGCCGATGCGGGGAACGCGCGCCGATGCGGTGACCGACGTCACGCGGTCGCCTCTATTAGCAAATGCGATGAACACGTAATTTCATTAAGAACGCTACTCAATGGGCCGACGCATCGCAAGAATCCGCCCCCATGCCCCGCCCTGCCGCCCTCCGCCGATGAACGCCGCAGCATCGCTGCCGCTGCTGCAGGGCTGGTTGATGATGGCCGGCCTGATCGTCGCGATCGGCGCGCAGAACGCTTATGTGTTGCGCCAGGGCCTGCTGCGCTCGCATGTGGGTCCGGTGGTGATGTTGTGCGCGCTGTCGGACTGGCTGCTGACCGCGCTCGGTGTCTTCGGCCTCGGCGCGCTGGTGGCCGGCTCGCCGACCGCCACGCTCGCGCTGCGCTGGATCGGCGCCGCTTTCCTCGCCTGGTATGCCTGGCGCGCGGCGCAACGCGCGTGGCGAAGCGATGCCGCACTGATCGACAGCGGCGCGCGTGTGCCGCTGGCCGGCACGCTGGCCACGGCGGCCGCGGTCACCTGGCTCAACCCGCATGTCTACCTCGACACCGTCGTGCTGCTCGGCGCCGCCGCGGCCGGTTTCGAGCTCGCCTCGAAGCAGGCCTTCGCGATCGGCGCCGGTCTGGCCTCGCTGATGTGGTTCGCCGCGCTCGGTTACGGCGCCGCGGCGCTGGCCCCGAAGCTCGCGCGGCCCGGTGTCTGGCGGGTGATCGATGCGGTCATCGCGCTGGTGATGGCCGCCACCGCGGTGCAACTGCTGCGCACCTGAAGTCCATTCCTCCTCTACAGACCCTTCCCATGAAAGTCATCGTCCTCGGCGCCGGCATCATCGGCGTGTCCACCGCCTGGCACCTGCTGCAGCAGGGCCACCAGGTCACCGTGATCGACCGCCAGCCCGATGCCGCGCTGGAAACCAGCTTCGCCAACGGCGCGCAGATCTCGGTCAGCTTCTGCGAGCCGTGGGCCAACGCGGGCGCCCCGCTGAAGGTCGCCAGGTGGCTGCTGCGCGACGACTCGCCGCTGCTGTTCCGGCCGAAGCTGGATCCGCACCAGTGGCGCTGGGGCCTGTCCTTCCTGACCCAGTGCACCGACGCCGCCTTCGAGCGCAACGTCAGGCAGCTGGTCGCGCTGGGCCGCTACAGCCACGAGTCGCTGAAAGCCTTGGTCGCGCAGACCGGCATCGAGTACGAGCGCCTGGAGCGCGGCATCCTGCACTTCTTCTCGTCGCAGGCCGACTTCGACAGCGGCGCCGACGCCGCCGAGCTGATGCGCCGCCACGGCGTCGACCGCCGCGTGCTGAACCGCGACGAGGTGCTCGCGGTCGAGCCGGCGCTGCGCACCTTCGGCGACCGCATCTTCGGCGGCACCTTCACGCCCAGCGACGAATCCGGCGACGCGCGCATCTTCACGCAGCGCCTGGCCGCCCTGTGCCGCGAGCGCGGCGCGACCTTCCTGCACGAGACGGCGATCGACGGCTTCGAGCGTGCCGGTGGCCTGGTCAGCGGCGTGCAGGTGCGCCACCTGCGCCATGGCAGCACGCAGACTGTGCGCGGCGACCACTACGTCACCGCGCTCGGCTCGTTCAGCGCGCCGCTGCTGCGCCCGCTCGGCATCTGGCTGAACGTCTACCCGGCCAAGGGCTACTCGGCGACGCTGAAGCTCAAGCGCCCCGACGACGCCAGCGTCGTCAGCCTGCTCGACGACACGCGCAAGCTGGCGATCTCGCGCCTGGGCGACACGGTGCGCATCGCCGGCACCGCCGAGCTCGCGGGGTACGACCTGGGTCTCGACGGGTCGACCGCACGCAAGCGCTGCGCCGCGCTGGTGCAGCGCTACGAGGAGCTGTTCCCCGGCGTCGCCGATACCCGCGAGCCGAACTTCTGGACCGGCCTGCGCCCGAGCACGCCGAGCAACCTGCCCTACATCGGCCGCAGCAAGATCGCCAACCTGTGGCTCAACACCGGCCACGGCACGCTCGGGTGGACGCACGGCGCCGGCTCCGGCCAGGCCCTGGCCGAGCTGATCAGCGGCAAGCGCCCGGCGCTGAACTACGCCTATTGCGGCGGCGATTCGCTGCCGGCGGCGCGGCCGCGTGTCGTGGTGCCGGCGCCGCAAGGTTCGCGCGGCTGACCCGGCGCCGCCGGGCCGCCCCAACGCGCCGGCGCCCGTCCTCCACGCGCATCGCTAGAATCGCGCCCCCCAGAAAACCGCCCGACAGCCCGGCGTCCTCGCGGACCCGGGCTGTCGCCCTTGCACCATGTCCCGCTCGAACCCGGCCGCTGCCAACTTCTGCGCCATCGACTTCGGCACGTCGAACTCGGCGATCGCGCTGCCGGCGGCCAGCGGTGGCGGCGTCGAGCTGGTCGAGCTCGAACCCGGCCAGCGCACGATGCCCACCGCGGTGTTCTACGGCGTCGAAGGCCTCGCGCCGCACGAGCAGCCGCACCGCCACTACGGCCGCGCGGCGGTGGCCACCTACGTCGAGGGCCACGAGGGCCGGTTGATGCGCTCGATGAAGAGCATCCTCGGCTCCACGCTGGCGGACCAGGCGACCGAGGTCGGCGCCGGCCACTCGGTGCGATACCTGGATGTCGTGTCGGGCTACCTGCGGCACCTGAAGTCGCTGGCCGAAGCCCAGGCCGGCGCGCCGCTGTCGCGCGCCGTGCTCGGCCGGCCGGTCTTCTTCGTCGACGACGAGCCGGCCCGCGACGCCGCGGCGCAGGCGGCACTGGCGCGCGCGGCACACGATGTCGGCTTCCGCGACATCGCCTTCCAGTTCGAGCCGATCGCCGCGGCGCTGGACTACGAGACCACCATCGACCACGAAGAGCTGGTGCTGGTGGCCGACATCGGCGGCGGCACCTCCGACTTCTCGCTGGTGCGCGTCGGACCCGAACGGCGCCGGCGCGTCGAGCGACGCGACGACATCCTCGGCAACCACGGCGTGCACATCGCCGGCACCGACTTCGACCGCCACATCGAGCTCGCGCGCATCCTGCCGGTCTGCGGCTACCGCGGCACCGGCCCGACCGGCCGCGAGGTGCCGAGCAAGGTCTACTTCGACCTCGCGACCTGGCACCTGATCAACACCGTCTACGCACCGGCGCGGGTGCGCGAGCTCGCGCGCATGAAGACCTTCTATGCCGATCTGCAGCAGCACCGCCGCCTGATGGCGGTGGTCGAGGCGCACCTCGGCCATGCGCTGATCGCACGCGCGGAGGCCGCGAAGATCGCGGTGGCCGAAGGCGGCGCGACGCGCATCGACCTCGACCTCATCGAGCCGGGCCTCGAAGCGTCGATCGACGAGGCGGCGACCGTCGCCGCGCTGGAGGCCGACCTCGAGCGCATCGTGACGGCGGCGGTCGATACGCTGACGCAGGCGCAGCTGCCCGCCGGCCGCATCGACGCGCTGTACTTCACCGGCGGCTCGACCGGCTTCAAGCCGCTGGCCGACCGCATCGCCGCGCGCTTCCCGGCCGCGAAGGTGATGCGCGGCGACCGCTTCGCCAGCGTCGCGCAGGGCCTCGGCGTGCACGCGCGGCGGATCTTCGCCTAGCGCACGAAGTCAGCGTCGCGGCGGGCCGCGGCGCGGCGGCGGTTTCGACGCCCGCGGCGCTGCCGCAGCGCGCGGCCGCGACACATCGGCGATCAGCAGCACGCTGCGCACCAGGTCCTCGACCGCCTCCGGCAGATCGACCGGCAGCTCCAGCGTCTCGATCTCGGCGAGCAGCGCATCGGCATCTTCGAGATCCTCGGGATCGAAGTGACGGTACAGCGTCGCCAGCGGCTCGATGATGTCGTCCTCGTGGCGCTGCACCAGCGAGACGAAGGTGTCGAGCGCGGCCGCGAACCCGGCCACCCATGGCAGCACCGTCTCCGACGGGCTGGTCTCGGCGTCGAGCTCCCAGACCCAGGGATCGAACCAGTCGCGGCGCTCGATGGCGCGGTTCAGCTCGGCATGGCGGCGGCGCAGCAGCGCGGCGAGGCGGTCGATCGGGAGGCCTGCCGGCGCGGGCTTGCCGTCGAGGTCGATCACCGGCGGCAGCCACTGGCCCTCGGGCACCGGCTTGGGCTGCAGCAGCACACCGCAGAGGTAACCGTCGACCATCGTCACGTCGAGCGCGTCGTGGCTGGCGGGCAGGCCGTCGAGCATCGATTCGAGCTCGCCGAGCTCGGCCTCGGACAGCGGGCCCTCGCCGCCGGCGGCCGGCGGCGGTGGACGGCGCTGCGGCGGCTTGTGCAGTGGCGGCGCGGCAGGGCGACGGGTACTCATGGCCGGATTCTCTCCTGCCTATCATCGACGCCATGATCGTTCACGACGCCGCCGCCACCGCCCGCGCGCTGCCCTGGGCGCCGCTGGTGCATGCCCTCGAACGCACGCTGGCCGACCTGGCCGCCGGGCACGTGCAGGCCCCCGAGCGCTGGGTGCTGCCGCTGGCACCCGCCACCTCCTGGTTCCTGATGCCCGCCTGGCTCGCCCCCCAGGCGGGTGACCTGGCGGCCATCAAGCTGATCACCTACGCGACCGACAACGCCGAACGCGGCCTGCCGGCGATCCTCGGCGACGTGCTGGTGCTGCGCGCGAGCACGGGCGAGCGCCTCGCGCTGCTCGACGGGCCGACCGTCACCGCGCGCCGCACTGCGGCGGTCACGCTGCTGGCCGCCTACCGCCTCGCGCCGCGCCCGGTCGGCCCGCTGCTGGTGATCGGCACCGGCGTGCAGGCCCTGGCGCATGTCGCGGCCTTCACCGAGGCGCTGGGCATCGACGAGGTCTGGGTGCGCGGCCGCACGCCCGCATCCGGCCGCGCCTTCACGCAGGCGCTGCACCAGCACGGGCTGTTCGCCGAGGTTGCCGAGAACCTCGACGACGCGCTGCAGCGCTGCCCGATGGTCATCACCTGCACGTCGGCGCAGACGGTGTGCCTGCAGGGCAGCGTGCGCGATGACGCCTTCGTCGCGGCGATCGGCGGCTTCACGCCGACGATGGTGGAGCTCGATCCGGCCCTGACGCGCGACATCGCCGCCCGCGGCCAGGTGGTGGTCGACAGCGCCTCGGCGCGGCACGAGGCCGGCGACCTGATCGTCGCCGGGGTGGACGTCGCGGCATGCCAGACGCTGGCCGAACAGCCGGCGCGCCAGGACCGCGGCCCGGTGCTGTTCAAGAGCTGCGGCTCGGCGCTTTGGGACCTGGCAGCGGCCCGCTGCGTCGCCGAATCACCGCGGCTGTCGATCTGAAGCGGCCGGGCCCTGCGCGGGCCGTCGCGGCGGGGCAAGGCGCGGCCCTGCACGGGCTGCACTTTCTAGGGATGGCCGCACTCCGGTACGCGCGGCACAGTGCCCTCGGTTGTCGCTTGCGGCCTCCCGGCCCCCAGCGACAGCGGCGCCCCCAAGGCTCCGGGCTGCGCGCCGTGACGGTCCCAACGACGTCCTTTCTTTGAGGACTTCCAGCGCCCGCCGATTCAAGTCGGCGGGCGTTTTTTTTCGCCCGCTTGATTTGTCACCAACAAGTGACTATGCTGATGTCACCTTATAGTGACTTTGAAGGGGCGACCATGCAGCGACGTCGATTCATCCGCCTTGCCGGCGGTGGTGTGCTCGGTTCCACGCTGGCGGCGGCCGGCTGCTCGACCGCCCTGCCGGACGAGGCCCTCGCGGCCTGGGCCGGGCCGGCCGGCGAGACCGACGTGCGGCGCTGGGCGCTGGCACATGCGCTGCTGGCGCCGAGCTCGCACAACCGCCAGCCCTGGCTGGTCGACCTGCGCGAGCCGAACGTGATCACCTTGCACGTCGACCGCGAACGGCTGCTGCCGGAGACCGATCCGTGGTTCCGCCAGATCGTGGTCAGCCAGGGCACCTTCGTCGAGCTGCTGCTGATCGCGCTGAAGGAGCGTGGGCTCGCGCCGCAGCTGCAGCTGTTCCCGCAGGGCGAGTTCGCGGCGCGCACGCTGGACGATCGCCCGGTCGCGCGGGTGTCGTGGGACCCGGCGGCCGCCGCGCCGACCAGGGACCCGCTGTTCGCGCAGATCCTGCGCCGCCACACCGCCAAGGTGCCCTTCGACGTCGCCCGTGCCGTCGATCCGGCGCACGCCGCGGCGCTGCTGGCGGCGCTGCCGGCCAACGTGCCCGGGCTGCGCTGCGGCCACACGCTGCAGCCGGAGGCGGTCGAGCGGCTGCGCGGCCTGTGCCTCGATGCCGCGCGCGTCGAGGTCGGCACGCCGCGCACCGCGCTGGAGAGCGCCCGCCTGATGCGCATCGGCCCCGACGAGATCCGCCGCCACCGCGACGGCATCAGCATCAACGACCTGGTGCCGCGCGCGGCGACTGCGCTGGGCCTCTTCGACCGCGAACAGGCGCCGCAGCCCGGCAGCCGCACCTTCGATCGGGTGATCGACCGCTTCGCCGAGCACACGCGCACGGCGATGGGCTTCACCTGGCTGCTCACCGAGGCGGCGCCCGGCCGCACGCGCAGTGCCGAAGTGAACGCCGGCCGCGCGTTCGTGCGCCAGCAGCTGGCGGCGACGGCACTGGGCCTGCAGATGCACCCGATGAGCCAGGCGCCGCAGGAGTTTCCCGAGATGAAGCCCCACCACGACGCGCTGCGCCGGCTGCTGACCGGCCGCGACGACGGCGCCGTCACCGTGCAGATGCTGAGCCGGCTCGGCTACTGCGCGCCGGTGGCGCCGGCGCCGCGCCGGCCGCTGGACAGCCTGATCCGGGCCGCCTGAGCCAGCACACCGATCGCCCCCCCGCGGGCCGCCACAATCGGCCGCCATGAGCGAAACGGCCCGCCCCGCCCGCGACCGCGGCGCCACCGAACAGCGCATCCTCGGCGCGGTGGGCACCGTGCTCGCGCGCGACGGCTTCGCGGCGCTCGGCGTCAATGCGATCGCCCGCGAGGCCGGGGTCGACAAGGTGCTGATCTACCGCTACTTCGGCGGCTTGCCCGAGCTGCTGCAGGCCTGGGGTGCGAGCGGGCGCTTCTGGCCGCCGATCGAGGAACTGCTCGGCGACGACCCGCCCGCGCTGCTGGCGCAGCCCGAAGGGGAACGCTGGGCGCGCTTCTTCGAACATTTCATCGACGGGCTGCGCGCGCGGCCGCTGACGATCGAGATCCTCGCGGCCGAGGTGCTCGACCGCAATGCACTGACCGCCGTGCTCGAAAGCGAACGCGAGGCCTGGGGCGAGCAGGCCGCGCGCGTGCTCGGCGGCGCCAGCCTCGCGTCCAGGCCCGAGCTGCGCACGCTGACGCTGCTGCTGGTCGCCGGTGTGCAATACCTGCTGCTGCGCGCGCGCCGCATCCGCATCTTCGGCGGGCTGGAGATCAACAGCGAAGCCGGCTGGCAGCAAATCAAGCAGGACATCCGCCGCAGCGCGCTGGCGCTGTTCCCGCCCACCTGATCCACACCCTCGGGAGCCGCTTGTGAACGACCGCTTCGACCACCTGTTCATCGAGCCCGCGTCCTTCGATGCGACGCTGGCCTTCTACCGCGACACGCTGGGCTGGACGATCGACTTCCAGTGGGGCAGCGCCGGCGAGCCACGCGGCGCGCAACTAAATGGCGGCGGCGTGCGCCTGGTGATCGCCGAGGACCACCCGGCCGACGATCACAGCAAGTCCGGCGGCATCCAGGGCCACCGGCCGACGCTGCACCTGCGCGTGGACGATCTAGATGCACGTTATGCGGCGCTGCCCGACCGCGCCGCTGTCGTGGTGCATCCGGAGTCGACGCACTGGGGCACGCGCTGGTTCGTCGTGCGCGACCCCGACGGCAACCTGATCGCCTACGAGACGCCGCAGGCACGCTGAGCCCGGCGCCGCGGTCGCCGACGCGTCAGTCGACGCCGAAGCCCTGGCGCAGCGATTCGCGCAGGTAGGCCACGAAGGCCTGCACCGCGCGTGGCACGTAGGGGCTGTAGGGCCGGATCGCATACAGGTGCTCGCCGAAGCTGCCGACCGGCCGCCAGTCGGGCAACACCTCGACCAGCCGGCCGGCCGCCAGCGCCGCCTGCGCGCTGAAGTCCGGCAGCAGCGCGATGCCCAGCCCGCCCTGCGCCGCCTCGCGCAGCGCCTCGCTGTTGTTGGCGACGAAGGGACCGGACACCGGCACCGTCACCTTGGCCGCCGAGCGCGAGCCTTCCGCCTGCGGCACCAGCTGCCACGCCGGCGCCTCGCCGGTGCGCAGGTAGTGCAGGCAGTCGTGCTGCGCCAGCTCGGCGGGCTGGCCGGGCGTGCCGCGCCGACGCAGGTAGGCGCGGCTGGCGACCAGCACCGAGCGCGTCGCGCACAAGGTCCACGCGACGTGCGTGTCCGGCGGGGCATGGGTGTGCCGGATCGCGAGGTCGAAACCCTCCTGCGCCAGCGGGATCAGCCGGTCCGACAGGTCGAGCTCGATGCGCACCTCGGGATGCGCGCGCAGGAACTCCGCCAGCCGCGGCACGATCTGCTGCCGTGCCAGCGCCACCGGCGCGGTCATCCGCAGCAGACCGCGCGGCGCCGCGGCGAGGTCCTTGATGCCGGCGAACGCGGTGCCGATGTCCTCGAAGGCGCCGCGCGTCGCGTCGACGAGCTGCTGGCCGGCCTCGGTCAGCCGCACGCTGCGCGTCGTGCGCCGCACCAGCGGCACGCCGGCGGCGCGTTCGAGCTCGGCGATGCGCGCGCTCATCGCCGCCTTGCTGACCGCCAGGCGCTGCGCGGCCGCGGTGAAACTGCCGGCGGTGCCGAGCACGGTCAACCAGTGCAGGTGCGACCACAGCGTTTCGACGCGGCGCTCTTCGTCCATCGCGGCTGTTCTCGATTCAGATGGCTGATTGTTCGCCAATCTGAACAATGAATCCACCACCAGCGCCTAGCGCGGCGCCGGGTCGAGTCCTAGACTGCCCGCTTCCCCCCGACCACATGCCAGGAGACAGCGCCATGGGTGCTCCGGAAGCCTTCACCGCCACCACCGACGTCGGCCACTTCATCGGCGGCGAACGCACCGCCGGCACGTCGGGCCGCCAGCAGGCGGTCTACAACCCGTCGACCGGCCGCGTCGCGCGCCAGGTCGCGCTGGCCTCGACCGACGAGGTCGCCGCCGCCGTCGCCGCCGCAAAAGCCGCGTTTCCCGCCTGGGCCGAGACGCCGCCGATCCGCCGCGCCCGCGTGCTGAACAACTTCCTGCAGCTGCTGAACCAGCACCGCGACACGCTGGCCGCGATGATCAGCGCCGAGCACGGCAAGGTCTTCACCGACGCGCAGGGCGAGGTCTCGCGCGGCATCGACATCGTCGAGTTCGCCTGCGGCGCGCCGCAGCTGCTCAAGGGCGACTTCACCGACCAGGTCTCCACCGGCATCGACAACTGGACCTTGCGCCAGCCGCTGGGCGTCGTCGCGGGCATCACGCCGTTCAACTTCCCGTGCATGGTGCCGCTGTGGATGTTCCCGCTGGCGCTGGCCACCGGCAATACCTTCATCCTGAAGCCCAGCGAGCGCGACCCGTCGCCGTCGCTGTTCATGGCCGAGTTGCTGAAGGAAGCCGGGCTGCCGGACGGCGTTTTCAACGTCGTGCAGGGCGACAAGGTGGCGGTCGACGCGCTGCTGACGCACCCGGACGTCAAGGCGCTGTCCTTCGTCGGCTCGACGCCGATCGCGCAGTACATCTATGAAACCGGCGCGCGGCACGGCAAGCGCGTGCAGGCGCTGGGCGGCGCGAAGAACCACATGGTGGTGATGCCCGATGCCGACATCGAACAGGCGGTCGACGCGCTGATCGGCTCGGCCTACGGCTCGGCCGGCGAGCGCTGCATGGCGATCTCGGTCGCGGTGCTGGTCGGCGACGTCGGCGACCGCATCGTGCCGCTGCTGGCCGAACGCGCGAAGGCGCTGAAGGTCACCAACCCGATGGACCTGAAGGCCGAGATGGGCCCGATCGTCACCCGCGAGGCCAAGCAGCGCATCGAGGGCTACATCGCCACCGGCGTCGAGGAAGGCGCCAAGCTGGTTGTCGACGGCCGCGGGCTGAAGGTGCCGGGGCTGGAGGACGGCTTCTTCACCGGCGGCACGCTGTTCGACCACGTGACGCCGGCCATGCGCATCTACAAGGAAGAGATCTTCGGCCCGGTGCTCTCCTGCGTGCGTGCGCATGACCTCGGCGAAGCGGTCAAGCTGGTCAACGACCATGAATTCGGCAACGGCGTGTCCTGCTTCACCAGCGACGGCGGCGTCGCGCGCGAGTTCTCGCGCCGCGTGCAGGTCGGCATGGTCGGCATCAACGTGCCGATCCCGGTGCCGATGGCCTGGCACGGCTTCGGCGGCTGGAAGAAGAGCCTGTTCGGCGACATGCATGCCTACGGCGAAGAAGGCGTGCGTTTCTACACGAAGCAGAAGAGCGTGATGCAGCGCTGGAGCGAGAGCATCGGCAAGGGTGCGGAATTCGCGTTCCCGGTGTCGAAGTAGTCGCGCGGCGCACGCCGGCTGTAGGGGGGTCTCAAGCCCGGCGCCGGTCGAGCCGATAGAGCATCGATGGCCGACCCGACCTTTCTCGCCGCGAAGATCCTGCTGCTCGAGCACGACGTGCAGCACTATGCACGGCTGCTCGAGTTCTGCGAGCAGCTGGGCCTGGTGACCGTGCCCTGCGCCGCGGCCAACGCCATGGATGCGCTGGCGCAGCACAAGGACCTGGCCGGCGTGCTGCTGGCCGAGGACCTGCCCTGCTGCGACGGGCTGCCGAACGGGCTGAAGCTCGCCCAGGCGCTGCACCGCCAGCGCCCGGAGCTGCCGATCTTCCTGCGCCGCACCACCGCGCGCGCGCTCACCGACGACGAGGCCCGCGCCGTCACGCACCCGTGGCCGAGCGACGACCTGGCGCCGCTGCGCGCGCATGTCGAGCGCAGCCTGTTCGGCCTGCGCTACCCGACCGTGCTGGTGCAGGGCATCCTCGACCTGTCGCTACACGCGCTGCGCTCGACCTTTCCCAACGCCCAGGTCGAGCACGAGCCGCCCTACGTGGTGCACGACCGCATCATCTACGGCCAGGTGTCGACCTTGATCGCGCTGGAAAGCACCTGGTGCCGCGGCTACATGATGCTGCAGACCGAAGAAGGCGCGCTGCGCCAGGGCATGGCGCAGGGCCTGGGCTACGAAGGTGTCGGCGGCGACCTGGGTTTCCGCGAGCTGAACCACCTGCTCGGCGAGACGACGAACCTGATCTGGGGCGCATTCAAGAACCGCTACATCCCGCCGCAGGCCTTCGCCAACCAGCAGACGCAGGTGCCGATCGTCATCAATCACGAGCAGAAGTACATCTCGTTCGGGTCGCAGGACCCGCAGCTGTGCATCCGCTACCAGCTGACCGATCCGCGGCGCCCGCGCCAGCGGCCGCTGACCATCGTGCAGCGCTTCATCTTCAACCTGCTGTTCGAAGCCGAGGCCTTCACCGAGTTCGCCGAAGCCACGAACGTCGCCGCGACCGGCGAGCTCGAGCTGTTCTGATCCCACCATGGCCCAGGTTCTGATCGTCGACGACTCCAGCACGATGCGCGAGATCGTTTCGTCCTTCCTGACGCAGAACGGCTTCGAGGTCGCGGTGGCCAACGACGGCCGCGATGGCCTGCGCTGCCTGCAGGACGATCCCGGCATCCGGCTCGTCGTCAGCGACATCAACATGCCCAACATGGATGGCCTGACGATGGCCGAGAAGATCCGCAAGGACCTCGGCAACACCGCCGTGCGCATCGTGATGCTGACCACCGAGGACAACGCCAGCATGCGCGCGCGCGGCAAGGACATCGGCGTCAACGGCTGGATCGTCAAGCCCTTCCGCGGCGAGGCGGTGCTGGGGCCGTTCCGCAAGCTCTGCGGGATGTGAGCGCGGCCCGGCGCGCACTGCGCCGGTCAGAGCTTCTCGGTTTCGCCCGCCTTCGGCTGCCACTTCATCAGCCGGCGCTCGATGCGGCCGACGCCGGCGTCCAGCGCCAGCGCGAAGCCGGTCAGCACCAGGATGCCGGCCATCACCGTGTTGATGTCGAACACGCCTTCGGCCTGGTGGATCAGGTAGCCGACGCCGCTGGCGGAGCCGAGGTACTCACCGACCACCGCGCCGACGAAGGCCAGCCCGACGCTGGTATGCAGCGAGCTGAAGACCCAGCTGGTCGCGCTGGGCAGGTAGACATGGCGCAGCAGCTGGCGCCGCGTCGCGCCCAGCATGCGCGCATTGGCCAGGATCACCGGGCTCACCTCGCGCACGCCCTGGTAGACGTTGAAGAAGACGATGAAGAAGACCAGCGTGACGCCGAGCGCGACCTTGCTGGCGATGCCCAGCCCGAACCACACCGCGAAGATCGGCGCGAGGATGATGCGCGGCATCGAGTTCAGCGCCTTGATGTAGGGCTCCAGCAGCGCGCTGGCCATCGGCTGCAGAGCCAGCCAGAGGCCGAAGCCGAGGCCGAAGACCGCGCCGAAGGCGAACGCCAGCACGGTCTCGACCAGCGTCACCCAGAGATGCGCATAGATGTCCGCATCGATCACGAACCACTTCCAGATGCGGCCTGCCACCTGCAGCGGCTCGCCGAAGAAGAACGCGGCCTGGCGGTCGTTCTCGAACACGACGTTCGGCAGCAGCCCGGGTGTCGTCAACGCCCACCAGACCCCGAACACCGCCACCAGCAGCAGCAGCTGCCAGATCCGCAGGTTGCGCGGGTTCGGCTTGATCGCTTGCCACATCGCGCTCACGCCTCCTGCGGCTGCAACTGCTGCCGGTAGCCCTTGAGCACCTCGTCGCGCAGCACCGACCAGATGGCCTTGTGCAGGTCGATGAAGCGCGGCGTCGTGCGCACCTCGGCAACGTCACGCGGCCGTTCGAGGTCGACCGTGAACTCGCCGATCGGCCGCGACGCCGGGCCGGCACTCATGACCACCACGCGGTCGCTCATCGCGATGGCTTCGTCGAGGTCGTGGGTGATGAAGAGCACCGCCTTGCGCTTCTGCTGCCACAAGTCGAGCACCTCGTTCTCCATCAGCTGCCGCGTCTGGATGTCCAGCGCCGAGAACGGCTCGTCCATCAGGATGATGTCGGGGTCGAGCACCAGCACCTGCGCGAGGCTGGTGCGCTTGCGCATGCCGCCGGACAGCTGGTGCGGATAGCGGTCGCCGAAACCACCGAGGCCGACGCGGCGCAGCCAGGCTTCGGCCTGCTCGCGGGCCTGCGCCTCTGGCACGCCGCGGAACTCCAGGCCAGCCATCACGTTGCCGAGCGCGCTGCGCCACGGCATCAGGCTCTCGGCCTGGAACATGTAGCCGGCGCGCGCATTGAGGCCGGCCAGCGGCGCGCCGAACACCTCGACCGTGCCGGCGCTGGGACTCAGCAGCCCGGCCGCGACGTTCAGCAGCGTGCTCTTGCCGCAGCCGGTGGGGCCGACGACCGAGACGAACTCGCCCGCGCCGACGGCCAGCGTCACCTGGTCGACCGCGGTGTAGCGCTGCGCCGCCTCGTCGCGCGAGACGAAGGTGCAGCGCACGCCGGTGAGGCGCAGCGCCGGTGCGTCAGGCGACGCCATCAGCCCTTCGGGTACTTGAGGTTCGCCGCCTTCGCGAACTCGTTCGTGTAGACCGCCTTCAGGTCCAGCGTCGCCTTGGCGATCTCCGGGTCGATGCTGGCGAGCGCGCGGCGCGCGGTCTCGGCGCCGGCCTCCGGGAACAGGCCGTCGGGCGACAGCGCGCCCTTGGCGGCCAGGAAGGCATCGATGTAGACCGCGCGGTCGCCGAGCAGGTAGCTCTCGGGCACGGTCTTGATGATGTCGCCCGGGCCGGCGGCCTGGATCCACTTGTCGGCGCGCACGATCGCGTTGACCAGCGCCTGCACCGTACGCGGATGTTTGTCGACGAAGGCCTGCGGCAGGTACAGGCAGGCCGCGGGCATCGGGCCGCCGAAGACCTTGTCGGCCTCGGCGACGACGCGCGTATCGGAGACGATCTTCAGGTCGTTCGAGCGCTGCAGCAGCGAGATCACCGGGTCGAGGTTGGAGATCGCGTCGATCTGCCCCGAGCGCATCGCCGCCACCGCGCCGTTGCCCGCGCCGACGCCGATGATGCTGACGTCGCTCGGCTTCAGGCCGGCCTTCGCCAGCACGAAGTTGGTCATCACGTTGGTCGAGCTGCCGGGCGCGGTGACGCCGACCTTCTTGCCCTTCAGGTCGGCGATCGACTTGAAGTTCGGCATCGTCTTCGGGTTGACGCCGAGCACGATCTGCGGCGCGCGGCCCATCAGCACGACGGCGCGCAGCCGCTGGCCCTTGGCCTGCATGTTCACCGTGTGCTCGAAGGCGCCGCTGACGACGTCGGCGCTGCCGCCGATCAGCGCGCGCAGGGCCTGCGAGCCCCCGGCGAAGTCGACGATCTGCAGCTCCAGCCCTTCGGCCTTGAAGTAGCCCAGCTGCTCGGCGATGGTCAGCGGCAGGTAGTACAGCAGGTTCTTGCCGCCGACGGCGAGCGTCAGCTTCGGTTTCTCCAGCGCGGTCTGCGCGTGCAGCAGGCTGGGCAGGGCGGCGGCCAGCGCGGGCGTGGCGGCGATCAGGGTGCGGCGGCGAAGCGTCATGGGCGGAGGACCGGCAGGGGTTCGGATCGACGACTGTACCCAAGCCGCACAATGGTGCGATGAATACCGGCACCATCCTGATCACCGGCGGCAGCCGCGGCATCGGTGCCGCGGCCGCGCTGGATCTCGCGCGGCGCGGCTTCGACGTCGCGATCAACTACCAGCGCGACGAAACGTCCGCGGCGGCGGTCGCCGGCCAGGTGCGCGCGCTCGGGCGCCAGGCGACGACCGTGCAGGCCGACGTCGCCGACGAAGCCCAGGTCGAGGCGATGTTCGCGCGCCTCGATGCCGACGCGCCGCCGCTGGCAGGCCTCGTCAACAACGCCGGCATCGTCGCGATGAAGGCCCGGCTCGATCAGATGGACGTCGCCCGCTGGCGCCGCATGTTCGACATCAACGTGATCGGCACGCTGCTGTGCAGCCGCGCGGCGGTGAAGCGCCTGAGCATCCGCCATGGCGGCCGCGGCGGCGCGATCGTCAACCTGTCGAGCGTCGCCGCGGTGCTGGGTGCACCGGCGATGTACGTCGACTACGCGGCCAGCAAGGGCGCGATCGACAGCTTCACGATCGGCCTAGCGCGCGAGCTGGCCGCCGAGGGCGTGCGCGTCAACGCGGTGCGGCCCGGCATCATCGACACCGACATCCACGCGGCCAGCGGCGACCGCGCGCGGCCGCAGAAATCGACCGACCTGATCCCGATGCAGCGCCCCGGCCGCGCCGAGGAAGTGGCCGCGGCGATCGGCTGGCTGCTGAGCGCCGAGGCGAGCTACACGACCGGCGCGCTGCTGGATGTTGGCGGCGGGCGCTGACGCACCCGCGTGTCGCCGGCGGGCGCGGCACGCGGCGGCCGGCCTCAGAACCGCAGCTCGGCGCGCAGCGTGACGGTGGTGTAGCTGCGCGCCACCGTGTCCTGCGTCTGCCAGCCGCCGTTGTCCAGCAGCACGGTGCTGCCGGTCTCGTAGTCCAGCGGCCCGGCGTTGGAGACCGACAGCCGCGCGCTTGCCGACGGCCCGAAGCGCCACAGCGCGTAGGCGTCGAGCACCCGCTTGCGGCCCTGGCGGGAGGCCTGGTCGTCGAGCTGCTGCACGATGAAGGACGGCGTGAAGTTCAGGTTGCCGCCGATGGTCAGCGGCGTGCCCCGCAGCGGAAGGTCGAAGCCGAGGTTGGCGGTGTAGCGCGGCTGCTGGTCGAGCCGGTTGTCGGGGCCGCGCACGCCGTCCACACGCGACCACAAGAGACTCAGGTTGCCGCGCAGCGACAGCGGCAGCTCGGTCTGCCACAGGTCCGACGCGCGGACCTTGCCTTCGAGCTCGAGGCCCGCCGACAGTGCGCCGCCGATGTTCCGCGGCCGCGACACGTAGCGCGACTGCGCCGGGTCGCCCGAGGTCTCGAGCCGCGTCACGCGGCGGATCAAGTCGTCGATGCTGCGCACGAAGACATTCGCGCTGACGATGCCGCCGGCGTCGAGGTAATGCTCGTAGGCGAGGTCCAGGCCCCAGGCCAGCTCGGGCTTCAGCGCCGGGTTGCCGGCGCGGTCCGGGTTGGTCTCGCTGTTCGGCCGCACCGTGGGTTGCGGGCGGGCGATCAGGTCCGAGGTGTTCGGCGCGCGGTAGCTGCGCGTCAGGCCGAGGCGGATCTGGTCGCGCGGCGCACTCGTAGGCGCATCCTGCAGCTTCCACACCATGTGCACCAAGGGGGTCAGCACGCTGCTGCGGTTGCGCAGGTCGTCGAGCGCCGAATCGCTGCGCGTCTCGATGCCTTCCCAGCGCAGGCCGGCGTAGAAGGAGAAGGTCTTGCTCCAGTCCCACTCGTCCTGCGCGAACGCCGCCACGCGCAGCGTGCGCGCCTCGAGGTTCTCGCCGTATTCGGCGAACAGCAGCTCGCCGTCGCGTTCGGTGCGGCGGCGGTCGCGGCGCTCGCCGCGCGCCAGCTCCCAACCGGCCGAGAAGCTGTGGCGCTCGGCGATCAGCTGCGAGAACTTGCCGTTGAAGTCGATCGACAGGTCGCGCTGCGAGACGTCGTCGTCGCGCCGGTGGTCGAGGCCGTCGGCATCGTCGAACTCCAGGCGCTGTGTGCGGCTGTCGCTGCGGGCCAGCATGCTGCCGAAGCGCATCTGCAGCCGGCCGCCGTTGCCGGTGGGCCGCATCCAGGTGCCGTTCAGGCGGGCCATGCGGGTGTCGTAGCGGCTGTCCGAGTGGGCGAAGGCATAGGGCTGCGCATCGACGCCGGCGGCCGGCAGGCCCTGCGCCGGGGTCTGGCGCAGCGTGCTGTCGCTGCGGCCGCGGCTGCCCATCGCACTGAGAAAGGGCTGCAGGTCCAGCGACTCCCCGGGCGCGAGCCGGAACTGCAGCCGCGAGGTCAAGAAGAGGCCCTGGCGCACGTCGCGGCCGAGCACCGTGTTCAGCTGCTCCAGCACGGGGTCGCCATCGGCATCGAAGCGCCGCGTGGTGCCGCGGCTCTCGTTGCCCTCGGTGCGGCGGTAGGCGCTGACGGTGACGTTGTAGCCGAGCGTCTCGGTCTGGCCGCTGTAGAGCCAGTTCAACCCGGCCTGCGGCCGGTCGTCTTCGAAGCCGCCGCCGAACTTGACGTCGTTGGCCTGGCGCTTGAAATCGTCGCGCATGATCACGTTGATCGTGCCGGCGATCGCCCGCGCGCCATGCTCGGCCACCGGTGCGCGCATGATCTCGATGCGCTCGATCTGCTCCGGCGCGATCGAGTCGAGCGAGAAGCCGAACGGCATGCGCTGGCCGTCGATCAGGATCTGCGTGTAGCCGCCGCCCATGCCGCGCATGCGGATCTGCCCGCCGCGGCCCGGTGGCCCGCCGAGCGTCACGCCCGGCAGGCGCTTGAGCACCTCGCCGAGCGTGCCGTCGCCCATGCGGTCGATCTCCTCGCGGCCGTAGACGATGCGCGACGCGGTCGAGCGGCGGCGGTCCGCCTGGCTGTCGACGCCGGTATTGCCGATGACCTCGACCTGCTGCGCCGGCGTGGCGGCCGGACCGCGGCGCGGCGCGGTGGGCGTTGCAGCGGGAGCGGAAGCAGGAGCGGGAGCGGCCGACGCCGCCGATGCCGCCGCCGCGGGCGCTGACGCCGCCTGCGGCGCCGCGGAGGCCGCACGCGCCGGCGGCAGCGGCGTGGTCCCTTGGGCCAGCGCGGCACAGGGCAGCCAGGCGCCAAGCATCACGGCGCGAAGGGGTCGGAAGGTCGGCACGTTGGCGGCGGGGCGGGCGATCACGGCGCGGCAGCATGCCGCTCGCCGGTAAACGCGGTGTGAAGCGTGCCGCGATTGTCGCGGCGGGCAGACACCGCCCGAGGCTGCTGCCCGAGCCCGCCGCGCCAGGCCTCCCGACCGGCCGCCCCACCAGGCCGCCTCACACCCGCCTCACAGACCGTCGCGCGCGCCGGCGCGCGCGCTCAGGCCGGCGCCGCCAGCCAGTGCACGCTGAAGAGCTGCGCCGGATCGACCCACGTGGCCTGGGGCCGCCAGCCGGCCGCACGCGCCAGCGCGCCGAAGCCGTCGACCGTGTACTTGCACGAGATCTCGGTGTGCAGCGGCTCGCCCTGCGCGAACTCGAAGACTTCGCCGCACAGGCGCACGCGCTGGCGCCGGCGGCTCACCAGGTGCATCTCGATGCGCTGCAGGCGCGGCTCGTAGAACGCGTAGTGGTCGAAGTTGTCGAGGTCGAAGTCGGCGCCGAGCTCCCGGTTCGCACGCGCCAGCAGGTTCTTGTTGAACGCGGCCGTCACGCCCTCGGCATCGTTGTAGGCCCGGTGCAGCAGCGCCGGGTCCTTCACCAGGTCGACGCCGATCAGCAGCCCGCCGCCGCGCAGCGCGTGCGCGGCGCGTTCGAGGAAGCCGCGCGCTTCGTCCGGCGTGAAATTGCCGATCGACGAGCCGGGGAAGAAGCCGACCCGCCGGCGCGCGCCGGGAGCCATCGGCGGCAGGTCGATCGCCGCGCTGAAGTCGGCGACCAGCGGCTCGACCGGCAGCTGCGGATGGTCCGCGGCCAGCTGCAGCGCATGCTGGCGCAGGTGTTCGGCGGACAGGTCGATCGGCAGGTAACGCGCCGGGCGCCGCAGCGCCTCGAGCAACAGCCGCACCTTGCGCAGCGAACCGGCGCCGTACTCGACGAGCTCCGCCGCCGGCCCGATGCACTCGGCCATCTCGTGCGCATGGGCGGCCAGCAGCGCGGTCTCGGTGCGCGTCGGGTAGTACTCGGGCAGCTCGCAGATGCGGTCGAACAGCGCCGAGCCCGCGGCATCGTAGAAGAACTTCGGCGCCACCGCGCGCGGACGCTCGCGCAGGCCCTCGAGCAGCGCGCTCGCCAGCGGATGGGGCACCCAGCGGTCGGTCAGTGCATTCATCGGATGAATCCCTCGGTGCGCGGCCTCATGGTTGCCCCCTGCGGCGCTGCGCGCCGGTCCCCTCGACGGGAACCGGGCGCCTTCGGAACGGCCGGGCGGCGCTCATCGGGCATCCCGCGCCAGCCGCAGTCCGCTGAACTGCCAGCGCGCCGACGGCGGGAAGAAGTTGCGGTAGGGCACGCGGGCATGGCCGGGCGGCGTCGCGCAGCTGCCGCCGCGCAGCACCAGCTGGTTGACCATGAACTTGCCGTTGTACTCGGCGGCCGGACCTTCGAACGGCCGGAAGCCGGGGTAGGGCGCATACGCCGACGAGGTCCACTGCCAGGCCTCGCCGAGCAGCGACGCCGACGGCTGCGGCAGCATGCGGTCGAGCTGATAACGTGTCATCGGAGCGTCCTGGATCGGCCACCGCCCGGCGGCCGCTTCCCACTCGAACTCGGTCGGCAGCCGCGCACCGGCCCAGGCCGCGTAGGCCGCCGCTTCGTAGGCCGACAGGTGCACCACGGGTGCGGCCGGGTCGAGGGGCTGCAGCCCGTGCAGCGTGAACTGCTGCCAGCCGCCGCCGTCCTGCTCGCGCCAGTACGGCGGTGCGCTCCAGCCCTGCGCCTGCGCCAGCGCCCAGCCGTCGGACAACCACAACTCGGGCCGGCGGTAGCCGCCGTCGTCGATGAAGGCCCGGTACTCGGCGTTGTTGACCAGCCGTTCGGCGAGCTCGAAGGGCGCGAGGAAGACGCGGTGGCGCGGCCGTTCGTTGTCGAAGCCGAAGCCACTGCCGTCGTGGCCGACCTCGACCAGCCCCGGATCGAGACCGTGCCAGCGCAGTGGCGCCGCCGGACCGCTGCCCGGCACCGCCGCCTCGCGCCAGGCCGGCGCCAGCGGGTTCAACGAGAACGCGTGCAGCAGGTCGGTCAGCATCAGTTCCTGGTGCTGCTGCTCGTGCTGCAGGCCAAGTGCCACCGTCGACGCCGCGCCCTCCCATGCGGCGGGCGAGGCGGTGTCGAAGAAGCGCTGCATCGCCGCATCGACATGGCTGCGGTAGGTCTTCACCTCGGCCAGCGTCGGCCGGCTCAGCAGGCCGCGCTGCGGCCGCGGGTGGCGCGGGCCCAGCGCCTCGTAGTAGGAGTTGAACAGCCGCTGATAACGCTCATCGTGAGCGACGTAGCCGCCAGCAAACGGCCGCAGCACCAGCGTCTCGAAGAACCAGCTGGTGTGCGCGAGGTGCCACTTGGTCGGGCTGGCGTCGGGCATCGACTGCAGCGCCATGTCCTCGGCGTCCAGGCCTTCGGTCAGCGCGGTGGACAGCGCCCGCACGCGTGCGTAGTCCGCGGCGAGCGTTTCCCGCGACGAGGCGGCGATTGCCGCGTGCACATCGGTCGACCCGGCCATCGGCCCTCCTGCAAGATTCGGCGCAGCATGCCCGCAAGGGCCGCGCGCCGCAAGCCACCTGACAGTCGCTGCCACACGAGGCCCTTCAGGGCAAATGGAGGGCCCGCGGCGGCCGGATCAGCGGCGCTCGACGATCAGCGGCAACAGCTGCAGCACGCCGCGCAGGCGATCGATCGCCTGCTGCGCCTCGTCGCGACTGGCATAGGGGCCGGCCTGCAGGCGGTGCACGCTGCGCTCGCCGAAGACCGCGAGCAACGGCGCCAGCCAATCGACCTGCTGCTGCACCTGACGCTGCAGCTCGAGCGCGCCCTCACGCTGCCGGAATGCGCCCAGCTGCAGCCAGAAGCCGCGGGCGGCGGGCGTGGCAGCGGGCGTGGTCTCGACCGGCGACGCCGCGGCGGCGGCCGGAGCGCCGGGCGCGCGAGCGTCGGTCGGCGGCGCAATGACCGCCGCGGCCGCCGGCGAAGGCGGCGCGACCGGCGGCGCGACCGGCGGGGAGACCGGAACCGGGGCCGCGGCCACCATGAGGGCATCCTCCGGGCGCCGCCAGCTGCCGGTGCGGATCGCCTCGTGCGTGATGCGCTCGATCTCCACCGGCGCGACGCCGTTGAGCACGCCGAGCTTCAGCGCCGCGGTGTAGCTGAGGTCCACGATGCGGTCGCGGTGGAAGGGCCCGCGGTCGTTGATGCGCACGACCACCTCGCGGCCGTTGGCCGGGTTGCGCACACGCGCATAACTCGGAATCGGCATCGTCTTGTGCGCGCCGGTCATCGCGTACATGTTGTAGAGCTCGCCGCTGGCCGTCGGCCGGCCATGGAACTTGCGGCCGTACCACGACGCGAGCCCGCGCTCGACGATCACCGGGTCGCCGGTGACCGGCTCGTACGCCTGGCCGAGCACTTCATACGGCTTGTTCGGTCCGCCGCTGCGCGCGGTCTCGAGGCGCGGCTCGGCGTCGGGCACCTTGTGCAGATCGGGCGGGGGATCGAGGCCGGGGCCGTCGCGGCCGTCGCGCGGCGCGCCGGGAGCCGAGGGCGGCGTGGCGACCGGTCCGCTGCGCGGCGCCGGGCCGCTGGCGCAGCCGGCCAGCCATGCGGCCAGCGCAGCGACGGCAGCGCAGGCGAGTGCGCGCGGACGATCGGAAGGAGGGGGTGGCGCGACCGGCAAGAATCGAACTTGCGACTAGGCCTTCGGAGGGCCCAATGATATCCACTTCACCACGGTCGCTTGCAGGTGGCAGCCCGGCATTCTAGTGCACGCCGGTCCTGCGCAGGTCGCTCGTTATAATCGACTGGTTTTGCTCGGGGCCCGCCCCATTTCCCGGGCTCGAAGAACGCCGACTGAAGAACGCCGCCCCGGCACGAGGATTTCCATGAGCGACGCCCAACACCAGAACCACGCGGGTCACGATGCCCCCCATGAAGGTCCGATCAAGACGCCGAAGCAGCTGATGTTCACCGTCGTCGCGGCCTTCGTGGTCCCGGTGGTGGTGATCATCATGCTGACGAACTTCGTCGCCTTCGGCACCAAGTCGGGTGCGGGCAGCGACGGCATGTCGGCCGAGGCCGTGGCCCGCCGCATCCGTCCGGTCGGCTCCGTCGAGATCAAGGACGTCAACGACCCCGCCGCCATGAAGACCGGCGAGCAGGTGTTCCAGGCGCAGTGCGCCAGCTGCCACGCCACCGGCGCGCTGAACGCCCCCAAGCTCGGCGATGCCGCGGCCTGGGCGCCGCGACTGAAGGCCGGCGTCGACGGCCTGCTGCAGTCAGCGCTGAAGGGCAAGGCCAGCATGCCGCCCCAGGGCGGCGGCGAGTTCAGCGACATCGAGATCGGCCGAGCGGTGGTCTACCTTGCCAACCAGGGCGGCGCGAGCTTCGCCGAGCCCAAGGCCCCCGGTGCCGCCGCCAGCGGCGCAGCGGCCGCGAGTGCGGCCAGCAAGTAAGCCTCCGAGCGTCCCCGCTCCGCAGAAGGCCGGCCCAGCGCCGGCCTTTTTCACGCCTGCATCCGGATCCGGCCACGCTGCGTAGACCACCGGACCGGGGCCGAAGCGCCCCCACCTGTCGGGAACGGGATCAGGAGCGGTCGTGTGCGGGCGCAGGCGTGGACATGGATGGTTGAGGGTCGAGCCGGTAGCCGAAGCGCGCCGGCGCGTCGTCGAAGTGCAGTGGCATCGGCGCCCAGTGGCCAATCTCGACGGCCTGGGCGGCGAGGCCCATGTCCTGGCTGTGCACGAGGCCGAAGCCGAGTGTCGTGTCGAGGAACACGCGCCCGTCGTCGTCGAGCCAGGGGCTGCGCAGCTGCGCCGGCCGGCCGGTGTGGCTGGTGATCGTCGGCCGCCCGGCGGGACCGTCCAGGCGCCAGATCCACGGCGCGACCTCGAGCTGCACGTAGACGCGCTGCGGGCCGTTCTGGAAGAACCAGTGGCCGGCCTCGTCGGCCAGGTAGTTGCGGCCGATGAAGGCCTTGAGCTTGTCGTGCTCGATGCGGCTGCCCTTGACCCGCGGGAACGGGCCGGCGCGCTGCGCGGCCTCGTCGCGCAGGTACCAGTCGCCGCGTGCATCGAGCGCCAGCCAGCCGAAGCAATGCGGCACGTTGGGCCACTTGCGCATCGCGGCCAAGACGATCTCGTCCATCAGCGCCCGCCCGGCCGCCCGAAGGGCGCTGAGCCCCCAGGCATCCCGACAGGGATCCTTCGGATTCCTGGGGGAGTGAACGAAGTGAGCAAGGGGCCGGCCACGCGTCACCTTAGCTCAGTGGACCGCCCGCATCCAGCCCAGCACCGCTTCGGGCAGGGTCAGCACATGGCCCGGGAAGCGGCCGCCGGGAAAGCCGACGTGGCCGCCGTGCGGCGGCTGCCACAGCGTGACGAAGCGCGAGACCTCGTGCGCCTGCGGCAGGCTGGCGGCCGGCACGAAGGGATCGTTGCGCGCATTGAGCACCAGCGCGGGAACGCGGATGCGGCGCAGGTGCGGCTTGGCCGACGCGCGCGCCCAGTAATCGTCGGTGTCGCGGAAGCCGTGCAGCGGCGCGGTGAAGACGTTGTCGAAGTCGTAGAGATCCCGCGCGGCGAGCAGGCGCTGGCGGTCGAACAGGCCCGGATGCTGCACCAGCTTGGCCAGCGCCTTCGGCTTCAGCGTGCGCAGGAACATGCGGGTGTAGGTCAGCCGGTTGAAGCCGCGGCCGATCGCGCGGCCGACGGCCGCGAGGTCCAGCGGCGAACAGACCGCGGCCACGCAGCCCGCCACCGCCGCCGCGCTGTCGCCGGCCTCCTCGGCCCAGCGCAGCAGCGCATTGCCGCCCAGCGACACGCCCACCGCCTTCAGCGGCTGCGCGCTGCGTGCGCGCAGGCGTTGCAGGATCCAGCCGACCTCCTCGTAGTCGCCCGAGTGGTAGCCGCGCGGCGCGCGGTTGATCTCGCCCGAGCAGCCGCGGAAGTACGGCAGCGCGAAGCCCCAGCCGGCCGCCGCCGCCGCGGCGGCGAAGGCCGCGACGTAATGGCTGCCGCGGCCGCCCTCGAGGCCGTGGAACAGCACCAGCCACGGCGCGCCGGGCTGCGGCGGATCGGCGAAGTCGACATCGATGAAGTCGCCGTCCGGCGTGTCCCAGCGCTCGCGCCGCAGCGGCGGCAGCGCGGCCGGGGAGCGGCGTCGTGAGACCAGCGCCGGCCAGATCGTCTGCGCGTTGCCGCCGGGCAGCCACCACGGCGCGGCGAATCGCTCCATCGCGGGCCCGCTCAATGCAGGACGGACGGCGACTCGACGAGCTCGGGCACCTCGACCGCGCTGCCCGGGCTGGCGTGGTGCGCGACGAGGCGCCAGCCCTGCGCCGTTCGGTGGTAGACGTTGGTGGCGACCACGTACGCCACGCGCGGCCCCTCGGCGGCGGCGGCGAGCTCGATGCGCTCGACGACGTTGTGCATGGCCGCGTCCATCAGCTGCACGCGGTGCACCTTCTCCGGATAGGCCATCACGCGGCCGCTGGCGAAGATCGCCTCGAAGGCCGCGCGCACCGAGCGCGGGCCGATCACACGCGGGCCGCCCGGGTGCACGCAGACGATCTCCTCGTCGTCGGACCACAGGCTCATCAGCTTGTCGAGGTCGCCGTCGCGCAGCGCCTCGTAGAACTGCGCCTCGACCTCGTCGGGCGAGCCCATCAGCGCGGCGGGCGGCCTGGTGCGCGGCATCGGGCGGTCCTAGCGGAAGACCACCGTCTTGTGGCCGTTCATCAGCACGCGCCGCTCGACGTGCCAGCGCACCGCGCGCGCGAGCACGACGCTCTCGACATCGCGGCCGACGGCCGTCAGGTCGTCGGCGGACAGCGAGTGGTCCACGCGCTCGACGTCCTGCTCGATGATCGGGCCCTCGTCGAGGTCGGCGGTCACGTAGTGCGCCGTCGCGCCGATCAGCTTGACGCCGCGCGCATGGGCCTGGAAGTACGGCTTCGCGCCCTTGAAGCTCGGCAGGAAGCTGTGGTGGATGTTGATCGCGCGGCCCTTCAGCACGTCGCAGAACTCGGCGCTGAGGATCTGCATGTAGCGCGCCAGCACGACGAGGTCGATGCGCTCGCGCTCGATGATCGCCTCGACCTCGCGCTCCTGCGCGCGCTTGGTCGCCGCGTCGCTGCCGCCGACCAGCGGCAGGTGGTGGAACGGGATGCCGTAGCTGTCGGCCAGCGCCGCGTAGGTCGTGTGGTTGGAGACGATGCCGCGCACGTCGACGTCGAGCTGGCCGCTCTTGACGCGGAACAGCAGGTCGTTGAGGCAGTGGCCGTGCTGGCTGACCATCAGCAGCAGGCGCGGGCGCTGCGCGACCGCATGGAAGCGCGCTTCCATCTGGAACTGGCCGCGCACATGCACGAACAGGTTCTCCAGCATCGCCACCTCGGCCAGGTGCGGCGGCGCGGCGAAGTGCACGCGCATGAAGAACAGGCCCGTCGCGTCCTCGCTCTGCACGTCGCCGAACTGCTGCGAGTCGATGATGTTGCAGCCGGCCTGGAACAGCAGGCCCGAGACCGCGTAGACGATGCCGGTCTGGTCCCGGCACGACAGCGTGAGGATGAATTCGTGTTCGCGCGACATCAGTGCCCGCCCGGCCGCCCGAAGGGCACTGAGCGCCCCTGGGGGGCCGCGAACGAAGTGAGCTGGGGGCTGATCATCCCTGGATTGTATGAACCCCTTCCCTGCCGGGCAGAATCGACCGGCCGCACCCTGCCATGAAAACCGCCCCCGAGGACTGGAGCCAGAAGAGCCGCGTGCTCGCGCAACTGCTGTCGCGTGCCGCGCTCGGCGACCGCGCCGCGTTCAAGCAGCTCTACGACGCGACCAGCGCGCATCTGTTCGGCGTGCTGCTGCGCATCCAGCGCGACCGTGCGGTCGCCGAGGACCTGCTGCAGGAGGTCTATGTCAGCGCCTGGAAGGCCGCCGGCAGCTTCGACGCGCAGCAGGCGCAGCCGCTGACCTGGCTGACGCACATCGCGCGCAACAAGGCGATCGACAGCCTGCGCCGCGCGCAGACGCAGCCGCGGCTGGAGAGCGTGCACGCGGCCGACGACGAGGACGACCGGCCCGACCTCGACCAGCGCCTGGCCGACGACGGCCCCGGCCCGGTCGACCTGCTGCAGCGGGCCGCCGATGCGCGCCAGCTGGCGCACTGCATGCAGGGCCTGTCGGCGCAGCAGCGGCAGAGCGTCGCGCTGGCGTTCTTCGACGGCCTGTCGCATGCCGAGGTCGCCGAGCAGCTGCGCGAGCCGCTGGGCACGGTGAAGAGCTGGGTGCGGCGCGCGCTGATGAGCCTGAAGACCTGCCTCGAACGCGCTGCGCAGCGCGACGCGGTGGCGGGAGCCTGAGATGGACTACGGCCGACGCGAACTCGCCGATGCGCTCGCCGCGCAATACGTCGCCGGCACCTTGCGCGGGCCGGCGCGGCGCCGCTTCGAGGTGCTGCTCGCCGCGCATCCCAACCTGCGCGCCGCGGTCGATGCGTGGCGGGCGCGGCTGATGCCGCTGACCGCGGCAGTCGAGCCGCAGAGCCCGCCCCCGCAAACCTGGGCGGCGATCGAGCGCCGGCTGTGGCCGGCCAGCGAAGCCGAACCCGCGCCGCCCGCCCTGACGCCCTGGTGGCGCGGCCTCGCGTTCTGGCGCGCCGCCTCGGGCTTCGCAACGGTCGCCGCGGTCGGCCTCGGCGTGCTGCTGGCCAGCCCGTCGCCGCAGGCGCCACCGGTGGTCGTCGTGCTGCAGGCGGCCGACGGTGCACCCGCGGGCGCGGCCGGGGCCAGCACCTTCGTCGCCAGCCTGTCCGGCGACGGCCGCTCGCTGGTCACACGGCCGGTGCATCCGGTGGTGATGGACGTCAACCGCGCGCTCGAGCTGTGGGCCGTGCCGCCGCAGGGCGCGCCCCGCTCGCTGGGCCTGATCAAGCCCGACGGGCTGACCGTGATCGACCGCCGCAAGCTGCCGGCGGCGCTGCTCGACCAGAAGAACACTGCGGCGCTGGCCGTCAGCATCGAACCGCCGGGGGGCTCGCCGACCGGCGCGCCCACCGGCCCGGTGGTCTACGCGGGCAAGCTGCAGCTGTAGCGGGCGAGCTCAGGCGCCGGCCGGCCCGACCAGCGCGGCCGGCCACACGACGCTGAAGGTCGAGCCGCTGCCGCGCATGCTCTGCACCTCGATGCGCGCACCCATCAGGGTGGCCAGGGCCTGCGTCACCGCCAGGCCGATGCCGGTGCCCTCGATCGGACCGTGCGCCTGCGACAGCCGGTTGAAGGGCTGGAACAGCTGGCCGATCTCGGCCTCCGTCAGGCCGATGCCGCTGTCGATCACCCGCAGCGCGACACCGCCGTCGGCCAGCCGCACGCAGTGCACCAGCACCTGGCCGCCGCGGCGGTTGTACTTGATCGCGTTCGACAGCAGGTTCAGCAGCACCTGGCGCAGCCGCTTGCGGTCGCCCTGCACCGTCAGTGCGGGCAAGGGTTCGTGCAGCAGCGTGACGCCCGCCTGCTGCGCCGCGGCCAGCACCATCGCCAGGCAGTCGTCGACGAGCGCATCGAGCGCGACGGCTTCGGTCTGCAGCGCGAGGCGGCCGGCCTCGATGATCGTCAGGTCGAGCAGGTCGTTGATCATCTCGAGCAAGTGCTCGCCGGCCTCGCGGATCAGCGTGACGCGGCGGCGTTGCTCCGGCGGCAAGGCGGCGCCGTCGACCTCCAGCAGCTGCGCGAAGCCGAGCACCGCGTTCAGCGGCGTGCGCAACTCATGGCTCATGCGCGACAGGAACTCGGTCTTCGCGCGGTTCGCCGCCTCGGCCGCGGCGCGCTGCTGGTGCGCCTGCTCCACCGTCAACGCCTCGGTGACATCCTCGAAGTAGCCGTGCCACACGCAGCCGCCGTCGGCCTCCATCTGCGGCGTCGCGCTGCCGCGGATCCAGCGCAGCAGGCCATCGCGACGATGGATGCGGAAGCTCAGCTGCCACGGCGTCTGGTCGCGCATCGAGGCCTCGATGCTGTCGAGCATCAGCGTGCGGTCGGTGAAGTCGATGCGCCGCAGCAGCGCGGTGGCGTCGGCAACCAGGGCCTCGGCCGGCACGCCGAACAGCGGTTCGCAGCGCTCGCTGACGTAGGGGAAGCGGTTGCTGCCGTCGGGCCGGCGTTCGAACTGGAACAGCATGCCCGGTACATGCGAGGCGATCTTCGTCAGCCGCGCCGCCGCCTGCGCCGCGGCCTCCTGCGCCGCGCGGTGCTCGGTGATGTCGGCCTGGATGCCGACCAGGCGCACCGGCTGTCCTGCCGCGTCCCATTCGATGATGCGGCCGCGCTCCTGCACCCAGCGCCAGCTGCCGTCGGCGGCGCGCGCGCGGTAGGCGCTTTCGTAGACCGAGACCTCGCCGCGCGCATGGCGCAGGTAGGCCTCGTGGTTCTCGGCGAGGTCGTCGGGGTGGATCAGCGCGTCCCAGTCGCGCTGCGTCGCGCCGGCCTCGGGCGGCGGATAGCCCAGCTGCGCAAAACCTTCGTCGGTCTCGGCGAAACGGTCGCTGCGGATGTCCCATTCCCAGACGAAGGTGCCGGTGCCGCGCAGCGCGGCACGGATCAGCTCGGCCTGGCTGCCGCCCGGCCGGCCGGCGGCGGCCGACTGGTCGCGCAGCAGCAGGCAGGCGGCCGTCTGCAGCAGCGGCTGCAGCACGCGCGCGGTCTGGTGGATGTCGTCGCCCGGATCGGCAGCGACCAGCCAGGCGCCGACCGACTGGCCCATGCGCCACAGCGGCAGCCAGCAGAAGCCGTCCTCGAAGAAGGGCTCGTGGCGCCCGGCCAGCGGCGTGCCGCGGCGCACGGCCGCATCGGGCACGACGCCGGTGGTCCAGCGCGGCTGGCCGTCCGGTGCGATCGCCAGCAGGCCGCAGCTCAAGCCCAGGTGCCGGCTCGCATCGGCGACCAGGCGCCGCAGCGCAAACGCCGGATCGTCGCGGTCCAGGTGCTCCAGCAGCGCGGCCTGCGTCAGCGCGAGCAGGCCGGCGGGCATGGCGATGCTGGCCTCAGTGGCCCGCGTGCAGCTTCTCGCCGGCCTTGAGCCGGTACATCGTGCCGCAGTACGGGCAGCGGCCTTCGCCGGTCGTCGCGACGTCGATGAAGACCTTCGGGTGGTTGCTCCACAGCGGCATCTTCGGATTCGGGCAGAAGATGACGCCGGGGCCCTGCAGATCCTTCGCGCCGACCTCGACGAGGGACTTCGGTTCGGTGTGGTTGTTGCTCATGATCGGACAGCGTTCAGACGCGGGTCAGCCACTCGGCGTACTTCGCATTGCGGCCGTTGACGATGTCGAAGAACGCGCTCTGGATCTTCTCGGTGATCGGCCCGCGCGAACCGCGGCCGATCTCGATGCGGTCGAGCTCGCGGATCGGCGTCACTTCGGCCGCGGTGCCGGTGAAGAAGGCCTCGTCGCAGATGTAGACCTCGTCGCGGGTGATGCGCTTTTCGACCACCTTCAGGCCGAGGTCCTCGCAGATCGCGAACACGGTGTTGCGGGTGATGCCGTTGAGCGCGCCGGCCGACAGGTCGGGCGTGTAGACGACGCCGTTCTTGATGACGAAGAGGTTCTCGCCCGCGCCTTCGCTGACGAAGCCGGCCGAGTCGAGCAGCATCGCCTCGTCGTAGCCCTCGTCGGTGGCTTCCATGTTGGCGAGGATCGAGTTGGTGTAGTTGCTCACCGCCTTGGCCTGCGTCATCGTGATGTTGACGTGGTGGCGGGTGTAGCTGGAGGTCTTCACGCGGATGCCGCGCTTCAAGCCTTCTTCGCCGAGGTAGGCGCCCCAGGCCCAGGCGGCGATCATCAGGTGGATGGTGTTGCCCTTGGGGCTGACGCCGAGCTTCTCGGAGCCGATCCAGGTCAGCGGGCGCAGATAGCAGCTTTCGAGCTTGTTCTGGCGCACGACCTCGCACTGGGCTTCCATCACCTGCTCGAGGGAGTACGGAATCTTCATCCGGAGAATCTTGGCGCTGTTGAAGAGGCGCTCGGTGTGCTCGCGCAGACGGAAGATGGCTGTGCCGTTGACCGTGTTGTAGGCCCGAACCCCCTCGAACGCACCGCAGCCGTAGTGCAGCGTGTGGGTCAGCACGTGGATCTTGGCGTCGCGCCAGTCGACGAGCGCGCCGTCCATCCAGATCTTGCCGTCGCGGTCGGACATCGACATGGGGTGCCTTTCGAATCGAGGGGTCTGAAGGAGCCGGGATTTTAGGCGCCGGCCTCCGGCGCGGATTGCGCCGGCTCATCGGGACGTGCGAAGCGCCACTCGGCGAGGCGGCCGCCGCGCAGCTCGACGATCACCGACGCGCCGCCGGGATCGGCCCAGCGGTAGGTTTCGGGGTCGTCGGCCAGCTTCTCGCCGAGGCTCTTCGTCAGCGTGATCAGCTCGATCAGGCGCAGGCCCGGGCGCAGCCTGGCCTGCAGCATCACCGCGCTGGCCACGTGGCCGACCGGTGCCGCCCCGGCCGCCCGCATCGCCCGCATCGCGCGGGTGAACTGCAGCAGCAGCCAGAAGACCAGGATCGACCCGGCCAGCGCGACACCGGGCCAGCCGTAGACCGTGTAGCCGATCGCGATCGCCAGCACCGCGATGATCCAGCCGATGAGCGCGTTCACGTCGTCGTTTCCTTTCGCAGCGTGCGCCCGACGAAGCCGGTGCGCAGCGCATCCGCCCAGTCGGGGCGGCCCTTCGATTCGGCCTGCACGGCGGCCGCTTCCCAGTCGTACGGCGTCAAGCGGTGCTCGACGTGCCACTGCCCCGCGCGCAGCTCGGCCAGCACCCAGCGCGCATGCGGGCTGCCGGCCTCGACGCGGTGGCGATGCACGTGGTCGTCCTCGAAGGCCTGCAGGCCGACGCTGCCGGGATTGACGACGAGCGTGTCGCCGAGCTGCATCGTGCGCGCCACGTGGCTGTGGCCGCACAGCACCAGGCGTGCGCCGGGCGTGCCGAGCCGCGCGGCCAGCTCCGCCGGCGTCGCCGCGCGCAGGCCGGGCGAGCCGGCGGGATCGAAGTCGCCGGTCAGCGTCTCCATCAGGTAGACGAGGTCCGTGCCGGGCGTGCCGTGGCAGCAGAACACCTCGTCGTCGAGCCACCGCGTCGGCGGCAGCGACTGCAGCCAGGCGCGCTGCGCCTCATCGAGCAGCGGCGCGGTCTGCGCATCGCTCAGGCCCATGCGGTCCGGCGGCTGCGTCAGCACCTGGCGCTCGTGGTTGCCGGCGATGGTCGGCCAGTCCAGCGCCATCAGGCGCGCGGCGGTCTCGGCCGGCCACAGCGGGCCGCTGACGATGTCGCCGAGGTTGACCACCGTCGCCGCGCCGGCGCGCCCGGCTTCGGCCAGCACCGCCTCCAGCGCCGGCAGGTTGCCGTGGATGTCCGACAGCACCGCGATCCGGCCCGTGGCCGGTTTCGTCAATGGCATCACGTTTCCCCCGATTTACGCGGTATTCACCCCGTGCTTCGGGGTTGCGGCCGAGCCTGCACGAGCGCAAGCTGTGTCCCAGCCGGATGCTTCGAGCGACTCATCCGGCCACTGTACCGGTGGCAGTGCACCGGGCCAGCGTGTGAAACTCCTCCAGGATGAATTCCGGCCGCACCCGCGGCCGGTTTTTTTTTGCCTAGCCGGCATCGTGAAGCGGGCACTCACAGCCGTCGCTCACAGCCCACGCACGACGTCGATCGCTTCCTCGATGCGCTCGACCGCATGCACCGTCAGGCCCTCGATCGGCTTCTTCGGCGCATTGGCCTTGGGCACGACGGCGATCGAGAAGCCGAGCTTCGCGGCTTCCTTCAGCCGCTCCTGGCCGCGCGGCGCCGGCCGCACCTCGCCGGCCAGGCCCACCTCGCCGAAGGCGAGGAAGCCGGCGGGCAGCGCCTTGCCGCGAAGGCTGCCCTGGATGGCCAGCAGCACCGCGAGGTCGGCCGCCGGCTCGCTGATGCGCACGCCACCGACCGCGTTGACGAAGACGTCCTGGTCCAGGCAGTCGACGCCGGCATGGCGGTGCAGCACCGCCAGCAGCATCGCGAGGCGATCGCGCTCCAGGCCGACCGACAGCCGCCGCGGCGCCGCGCCGCCCGAATCGACAAGCGCCTGGATCTCGACCAGCAGGGGCCGCGTGCCCTCCAGCGTCACCAGCACGCAGGAGCCCGGCACCGGCGCGCCATGCGTCGACAGGAAGATCGCGCTCGGGTTGCTGACGCCCTTCAGGCCGCGCTCGGTCATCGCGAACACGCCGATCTCGTTGACCGCGCCGAAGCGGTTCTTGATTGCCCGCACCAGGCGGTAGCTGGAGTGGGTGTCGCCCTCGAAATACAGCACCGTGTCGACGATGTGCTCGAGCACGCGCGGACCGGCGAGCGCGCCTTCCTTCGTCACATGCCCGACCAGCACGATCGCGCAGCCGGTGGCCTTGGCGGTGCGCGTCAGCTGCGCCGCGCATTCGCGCACCTGCGCGACCGAGCCGGGCGCGCTGGTGAGCTGCTCGGAGTACAGGGTCTGGATCGAATCGATGACGCAGAAGGCCGGCGTCTCGGCGGCGAGCGCGGCCTGGATCTTCTCGAGCTGGATCTCGGCCAGCACGCGCAGCTGCGTGCCGGGAAGGCCCAGCCGCCGTGCGCGCAGCGCGACCTGCGCGCCCGATTCCTCGCCCGTCACGTACAGCACCTTGATCGACGAGGACAGCGACTCCGCCGCCTGCAGCAGCAAGGTCGACTTGCCGATGCCCGGGTCGCCGCCGATCAGCACGACGCCGCCCTCGACGATGCCGCCGCCGAGCACGCGGTCGAGCTCGGGCTGGCCGGTCGGCGTGCGCTCGACCTCGGCGGCCTCGATCTCCGACAGCGTGGCCACCGGCTGCGCCGCGGCCAGCGCCTGGTAGCGGTGCTTCGGTCCGTTGCCGGATTCGGCGACCGTTTCTTCCAGCGTATTCCACTCGTTGCAGTGCGGGCACTTGCCGAGCCACTTCGGGCTCGTGCCGCCACAGGCGCTGCAGGTGTACTGCGTCTTCGCCTTCGACATCACGCGCCGTGCCCGTCGGCCACGTGCACCGGCACACGCTGCGCGAGCGCGCACATCAGCTCGTAGCCGACGGTGCCGGCGCTGCGGGCGGCCTCGTCGATCGACAGCACGCTGCCCTGCGGACCGCGGCCCCACAGGGTGACCTCGCTGCCGATGCGCGCGGCGGGCACCGGCGTCAGGTCGACGGTGATCATGTCCATCGAGACGCGGCCGACGATTCCGCACCGCACGCCGTCGACCAGCACCGGCGTGCCGGTGGCGGCGATGCGCGGGTAGCCGTCGGCATAACCGCAGGCCACCACGCCGATGCGCAGCGGCCCCTCGGCCCGGAAGCGGCCGCCGTAGCCGATGGCATCGCCCGCCTTCAGCTGCTGCGTCGCGATCAGTTGCGCGCGCAGGGTCATCGTCGGCCGCAGGCCCCAGTGCGCGATGTCGTGCTCGGGGTAGTCGGGCGCACTGCCGTAGCTCAGGATGCCGGCGCGCACCCAGTCGCTGCGCAGGCCGCGGTGGCGCAGGATCGCCGCGCTGTTGCTGACCGAGCGTTCGCCCGGCAGGTCGCGCGTGACCTCGTCGAACAGCGCCATCTGCGCCGCCGTGCCGTTGGGGCCATCGGCATCGGCGAAGTGCGTCATCAGCGAGATTTCGTCGACCTGCGGCAGCGCATTGAGCCGCGCCCACGCGCTGCGGAAGGCCGACGGCGCGAAGCCGAGGCGGTTCATGCCGCTGTTGAGCTTCAGGAACACTCGGTGCGGCTGGTGCGTCTTGTTCGCGCCGAGCCAGTCGATCTGCTGGTCGTGGTGCACCGCATGCCACAGGTTCAGCCGCGAGCACAGCTCGAGGTCGCGCGCCTCGAACACGCCCTCGAGCAGCAGCACCGGCTTGCGCCAGCCGAGCGCGCGCACGCGTTCGGCCTCGGCCAGGTCCAGCAGCGCGATGCCGTCGGCGGCCTGCAGCCCGGGGTAGATGCGTTCGATGCCGTGGCCGTAGGCATTGGCCTTGACGACGGCCCAGAGCTTCGCGTCGGGCGTCGCCGCGCGGGCGACGGCGAGGTTGTGGGCCACCGCGTCGGGGTGGATCAGGGCTTCGATCGGGCGCGGCACGGTGGCTTCGGAGGTCGGTCGGACAAGCCGGCCATTGTGCCGGGGCCGCGAGGGTCGGCGTGCTATAACCGCCGGCCGGTCGCGGGGGTGCGACCGTCTTTGCGTGGGTTGCCGAGGTTGGGGAAGCATTTCATCGAGAAAGAATGAAGAGAGGCTTCCACACCATCATGTCGGCGCAGTTCTTCAGCTCGCTGGCGGACCAGGCCTTGCTGGTCGGCGCCATCGAGCTGCTGAAGTCGAACCAGGCGCCGGCCTGGCAGATCCCGGCGCTGTCGCCGATGTTCGCGCTGTTCTACGTCGTGCTCGCGCCCTTCGTCGGCGCCTTCGCCGACGCGGTGCCCAAGGGCAAGGTGATGTTCGCGTCGAACGCGATCAAGATCATCGGCTGCCTGATGATGCTCTTCGGCACCCATCCGCTGCTGGCCTATGCGGTGGTCGGACTCGGCGCGGCCGCGTATTCGCCCGCCAAGTACGGCATCCTGACCGAGCTGCTGCCGCCGTCGCAGCTGGTCAAGGCCAACGGCTGGATGGAAGGGCTGACGATCGCCTCGATCATCCTCGGCATCCTGCTCGGCGGCCAGCTCGTCGGCCCGAAGATCGCGCCGATGCTGCTCGGCTTCGACCTGCCGATGATCGACACCGGCATCGACACCGGGCCCGAGGCCGCGATCTCGACGCTGATCGTGCTGTACGTGATCGCCGCCGTCTTCAACCTCTACATCCCGCGCACCGAGGCGCCGCTGCAGCCGCTGTCGACCAACCCGGTCGAGCTGGTGCGCGACTTCTCGCAGTGCAACGCGCGGCTGTGGAGCGACAAGCTCGGCCAGATCTCGCTGGCGACGACGACGATGTTCTGGGGCGTCGGCGGCAACCTGCGCATCATCGTCTTCCCGTGGGCCGCGGCGGCGCTGGGCTACACGACGACGCAGGCCTCGTCGCTGGCCGGCGTGGTCTCGGTCGGCGTGGCGATCGGCGCGGTGGTCGCGTCGATGCGCATGCGCCTGGACCGCGCGACCTCGGTGATCCCGCTGGGCATCGCGATGGGCGTGTTCGTGATCGGCCTCAACGTCGTGCGCGACCTGTGGGTGGCGATCCCGTTCCTGACGCTGCTGGGCCTGGCCGGCGGCTTCCTAGTGGTGCCGATGAACGCGCTGCTGCAGCACCGGGGCCACAACCTGATGGGCGCCGGCCGATCGATCGCCGTGCAGAACTTCAACGAGCAGGCCTGCATCCTCGGCCTCGGCGCGTTCTACACCGGCATGGTCAAGCTCGGCCTGTCGGCCTTCACCGCCATCGCGGTGTTCGGCCTCGTCGTCGCCGGCACGATGTGGCTGATCGGCCGCTGGCACAAGCGCAACTGCGTGACGCATCGCGACGAGGTCGAGCGGCTGCTGGCGATCGCGCGCACCGACAAGCACTAGCGTGGCGGGCGTCGCTTCTCCGGCCCGCGCCACCGACGCGCGGACGCTGGCGCCGCTGGCGCTGGTCTTCAACGCCTTCACCTGGGGCGTCTCGTGGTGGCCGTTCCGCCAGCTCGAAGGCGCCGGGCTGCATCCGCTGTGGCTGACGGCGATCACCTTCGGCGTCGCCGTCGCCGGGTTGCTGCTCGCGCGTCCGCGCGCGCTGGGCGAGGTGTTGCGCACGCCGGCGCTGTGGACGCTGGTGCTCGCGGCCGGCACGACCAACGCCTGCTTCAACTGGGGCGTGACGATCGGCGACGTCGTGCGCGTGGTGCTGCTGTTCTACCTGATGCCGCTGTGGGCGGTGCTGCTGGCGCGGCCGCTGCTCGGCGAGCGCATCCACGCCGCCGCGGTGCTGCGCATCGTGCTGGCGCTGGTCGGCGCGGTGGTGGTGCTGTGGCCGAGGAACGGCACCGACCTCGCCGCCTTCACGCTGCCCGACGTGCTGGGCCTCGTCGGCGGCTTCAGCTTCGCGCTGAACAACGTGATGCTGCGACGCGAAGCGAAGCGCAGCGAGCCGGCGCGCGCGCTGGCGATGTTCGGCGGCGGCATGCTGATCGCGCTGCTGCTGGCGCTGGTGCAGTGGCAGGCCGGCCGCATCGGGCCGCCGCCGGCCCCGGCGTTCGGCTGGGTCATCGGCACCGCGGCGCTGGCGGCGTGGTTCGTCGCGTCGAACCTGGCGCTGCAGTACGGCGCCGCGCGGCTGGCGGCCGCGACCACCGCGGTGATCATGCTGACCGAGGTGGTCTTCGCCAGCGCCTCCGCGCTGCTGCTGGGTGCCGGCGCGCTCGATGCGCGCACGGCGATCGGCGGCGCGCTGATCCTGTCTGCGGCGGCACTGGCGGCCCTGCGCCGCTGATCCCGACTTCCGCTACTCGACCGCCGGCACCGGCAGCTCCGGCCCGCGGGTCAAGCCCTGCTGGCTGAGCCAGCGGTCCAGCGCCTCGAAGTCCAGCGGCTTGCCGAGGTGGATGTCGGCGCCGGCCAGCGTGCTGCGCACGCGGTCGACCGGATCGTGGAAGGCCGAAACGATGGCCAGCTGCGGCGCCTTGCCGCCCGGGTGCACATGGCGGTGCTTGATCTGCTGGCACAGCGCGAGGCCGTCGAGGTCGCTGTGCGGACCGAGGTCGATGTCGACGAAGACGAAGCCGAAGGCCTGCGTCGACAGCAGCTCCAGGGCGCGGCCGCTGTGGTGCGCCCATTCGGTGGACAGGCCGTAGCGCTGCAGCTGGCGGTCGAGGAAGTGCAGCGCGAGCTCGCTGTCGTCGACCAGCAGCGCCCTGCGCAGCGGCTGCGGCCGCAGCATCGCCTCGCGCCGGGCGCGCTGGCGCTCGGAGGCGACACGGCGCTCCTCGGGCGACAGCGGGATGGCGGCCTGCATCTGCTGCTCGTCGGCGGCGCGGCGCAGCGGGCTGGGCACCGCCTTGCCGATGGTCGTCGGCCGCGCATGCGAGGGCGTCGGCGCCAGCAGCGGCAGCGGGCCACTGCCGGGGTTGTCACGCAGCGCGACCAGCGCATCGAGCTCGCGCAGCACGTGCACCGGGTCGATCGGGCGCATCATCCAGCTGGCCGCGCCCTCGGGGCCCTGTGCGCCGACGAACACCGCGTCGGGGATGCGGCCCAGCGCCTGCAGCAGCTCGGGCACACCGGCCTGGTCGGCATCGGCGACGACGAAGCGCGCCTCGTCGACGTCCAGCACATGCGCGTAGTGCGGACTGCGCCGTGCGGAGAGGCGGAAGTAGGACGCCAGCGCATTGCGTTCGAAGGCGCTGAAGCCCAGCAATGCAACCGGAATCGACGAGGACATCGCTTGAAAGGATTCGACAGGATCGGCCAGGGGCGGCCATGGTCCGGGCGGACTCCCGGATCGTCAACCACGCGAGGCCGGCGAGCTAGGGATTAACATGCCCGGCCGACTGCGAAATGGCCATGCATAGGAGTGTGTCAGCAATGTCTGAACAAAGCATCGGGGATTTTGAGGCCCAGACCATCGGCGGCAAGCGCGTCAAGCTGTCGACGTACAAAGGCAAGGTGCTGCTGATCGTCAACACCGCCAGCGCCTGCGGCTTCACCCCGCAATTCGGGGGGCTGGAGAAGCTGTGGGAGCGCTACAAGGACCGCGGCCTCGTCGTGCTCGGCTTCCCGAGCAACGAGTTCGGCGCGCAGGACCCCGGCAGCAACGGCGAGATCGCCTCGTTCTGCCAGCTGAACTACGGCGTGTCGTTCCCGATGATGAGCAAGATCGAGGTCAACGGCAGCAACGCCCACCCGCTGTACCAGTGGCTGACGAAGGAAGCGCCGGGCCTGCTGGGCACGCAGATGATCAAGTGGAACTTCACCAAGTTCCTGGTCGGCCGCGACGGCCAGGTGCTCAAGCGTTATGCGCCGCAGGACGCGCCGGAGAAGCTGGCCGGCGACATCGAGGCCGCGCTGGCCGCCTGAGCGGGTTTCAGGGTCGCAGGCGCACGCCGCCGTAGACGGTCTCGATGCGCCCCTGGGCGCCGAGCCGCCGAAGCCATTCGTTGACCGTCTGCCGCGACAGCCCGGCCAGCGCGGCGAGCTCGGCCTGCGTGGTGCGCAGCAGCACGCAGCCGTCGGCGTCCGGCGCCTCGGCACGGCCCGCGGCGCGCAGCTGCGCCAGCGCGAGCGACAGCCGCTCCGGCGCCGACTGCAGGCGCGACGCTTCCAGCAGCCGCAGCATGCCGTCGTGGCGCTGCGCGAACTCGCGCATCAGCGCGCGGCCGAAGCCGGGCAGGCCGTCCATCAGCAGGTCGTAGCCGGCACGGCCGATCACGAACACCTGGCTCGCCTGCTGAGCGACCGCCTCGTAGCTGCTCGCGCTGCCGCCGGCGAAGGCGGCGAGGCCGAACAGCCGGTGGCGCGTGGCGAGCTCGATCGTCGACAGCGCACCGTCGACCCCCGCGAAGCGCAGCGCGAGCTCGCCGTCGATCACGCCATAGAGCGCGGTCGCCGGCGCGCCCTGCGCGAACAGCGTCGCGCCGGCGGCCAGGCGCCGCACGCGGCAGTGCGGCAGCGCGCGGCCCAGCACCGCGGCGGCGGCCACCGACTCGAGCCGCAGGTCCGGGAAGTTCGCGCCCAGCAGCGCGTGCAGCCGGACGTCGATCGAGGACGCCGCCGAAGCCATGCGCCGATTGTCGGCTACCCGACAGAGACCGGTGGGTCTGCGGGCGTACGCTGCGGCGCACCATGAACCCCTCGCCCTCCCTCACCGACCCCACCGCACCGGGCGCCGACCCGATGACGCTGCAGCGCCGGCGCGACCAGTTCGAGCGTTTCGCGCGCACCGAATGCGGCGACGACCCGTTGTACGTCGTGCTGTGCCGGCTGCTGGCGGAACGGCCCGCGGCACTGGCGCTGCTCGATGCCGCGCCGCGCACGCAGCAGCGGCCGAACCTGCTGCTGGCGGCGATCCACGAACGCGTGCTCGCCGGTGCCGGCGGTCGGCTGGCCGCCTGGTTTCCCAGCGCGCAAGGCGATCGTCCACCGGACGGGGCGCTGGCCGCGGCGCTCGACGAGTTCCTGCAGCGCGAGGCGCCCACGCTGGCCGCCCATTGCGCGACGAGGGCGACGCAGACCAACGAGGCCGGCCGCTGCGCGGTGCTGTGGCCGGCGCTGGCGCAGCTCGCGCGGGCGACCGGCGGCCGGCCGCTGGCGCTGCTGGACTTCGGCTGCAGCGCCGGGCTGAACCTCGGCGTCGACCGTTATCGCTATCGGCACGGCACGGCCCCCTGGGGCGCGGTCGACGACCCCGCCGCCCCGCTGATCGACTGCCACCCGGTCGGCGGCATCGAACCGCCGGCGCTGCCGCCGGCGTGCATCGCCGAGCGCATCGGGATCGACCCCGCGCCGGTGGACCTGCACGACGCCGATGCCACCCGCTGGCTGCAAGCCTGCCTGTGGCCGCACGACCGGCGCCGCCGCGAGCGCTTCGACGCCGCCGCGGCCATCGTGCGCGCGGCCGGCTGGCCGGTGCGGCGCGAGGCCGACTGCTTCGCGGCGATCGAGCCCTGGCTCGATGCGCTGCCGGCCGGCGTGCAGCCGGTGGTCTTCAACAGCTGGGTGCTGGCGTATTTCGAGCCGGCGGCGCTGCAACGGCATGTGGCCGCGATGCGCGAGCTGGTGCAGCGCCGCCGCATCGCGTGGCTGAGCGCCGAAGGGCCGGGGCTCGCGCTCGGCGACGCGCCGCCGCCCCCGCCGGCCGATGCGCTGGTCAGCGACGCCGAGCTCGCCAATGCGTCGTCGTGGTGGCTGACGCTGCCCGACACCGGGCCGCGACTCGTCGCCCGCAGCCACCCACACGGGCGCTGGGCGGCCTGGACCGGGTGAGGCTTTCGGTGACCTTTTCGGGGACAGGGCTTCGATAATCCCCGGTTCCCGCAACGCCACCGAGACCTCGCGCATGTTCCAGCACATCACGCCCTACGCCGGCGATCCGATCTTCGCGCTCGTCGACGCCTTCAACGCCGACCCGCGGCCGCAGAAGGTCAACCTGTCGATCGGCATCTACTTCGACGAGGCGGGCCACCTGCCGGTGCTGGACAGCGTGCGCCGCGCCGAGGCGCAGATCGTCGCCGCCGACGGCCCCAAGCCCTACCTGGCGATGGAAGGCGATGCCGAGACGCGCCGCCAGGTGCAGAAGCTGCTGCTCGGCGACAACCATCCAGCGATCGCCGAGGGCCGCGTCGCGACGATCCAGAGCGTCGGTTCGTCCGGCGGACTGAAGGTCGGCGCCGACTTCCTGAAGACCTGGCTGCCCGAGGCGCAGGTGTGGGTCAGCGACCCGACCTGGGACAACCACCGCTCGATGTTCGAGGGCTCGGGCTTCAAGGTGAATACCTACCCGTATTACGACGCGACGACCGGCGGCGTGCGCTTCGACGCGATGCTCGACACCCTGCGCAGCCTGCCCGCGCGCAGCATCGTGCTGCTGCACGCCTGCTGCCACAACCCGACCGGCGTCGACCTCAGCCACGCGCAATGGGACGCGCTGGTGCCGGTGCTGAAGGAGCGCGAGCTGCTGCCCTACCTGGACCTCGCCTACCAGGGCTTCGGCGACGGCATCGCCGAGGATGCCTACGCGGTGCGCGCGCTGGCCGACGCCGGCCTCACCTTCTTCATCGCCAACTCGTTCTCCAAGAGCATGAGCGTCTACGGCGAGCGCTGCGGCGCGCTGTCGGCGATCTGCGCCGACAAGGCCGAGGCCGACCTGGTGATGGGCCAGCTGCGCTACACGGTGCGCCGCATCTACTCCAGCCCGCCGATGCACAGCGCACGCATCGTCGCGCGCGTGCTGGGCGACCCCGAGCTGCGCGCGCAATGGGAAGGCGAGCTGGCCGCGATGCGCGAGCGCATCGCGGCGATGCGCCGCGCGCTGCACGACCGCCTGGTGGCGCTGGTGCCGGGCCGCGACTTCGGCTACTTCCTCAGCCAGCGCGGCATGTTCAGCTACACCGGCCTGACGGCGCACCAAGTCGACCGGCTGCGCGAGGAGCACGCGGTCTACCTGATCCGCTCCGGCCGCATCTGCGTCGCGGGGCTGAACACCAGCAACGTCGAGCGCACCGCGCAGGCGATGGCGGCGGTGCTGGCCGGCTGATCGGCTGGCGATCGGCTGGCGATCGGCTGTCGATCGGCTGTCGATCGAACCGGCCCGCAGGCGGCCCTGCGGCCGCCTGCATCCGATCGGGGGAGGCACGCGTATCCAGGTCTGGTCGGCGGAATGGTGGCGAAGCCTGTAAGGCTTTCGCCGTTGGCCGCGACAGACAGGCGCGATGACGGCACCGGCTTCTCCGGACCGACGCGCCGATCATTGTTCCCATCCACTGAAAGGAAGACAGACATGAAGCACCTCAAGTCCGGCATGGCCATCGCGACCGCCGCCGCCGCGCTGTTCTCGATGGGCCTGGCCCCGACCACCGCCGCCGCCGCCGACGCGGGCGTCAAGTGCACCGGCACGAACAGCTGCAAGGGCACCAGCGAGTGCAAGACCGCCAGCAGCTCGTGCAAGGGCCAGAACAGCTGCAAGGGCCAGGGCTGGGTGACGGTCAAGTCGGCCAAGGAGTGCACCGACAAGGGCGGCAAGGTCGCCAAGTAAGCGGCCCCGCCGAGCGCCCTGAGCGCCTCGGCGTCCGGCGACCCCGCGTCGGGGCCGGACGCCGGGCGCCTGGCGCGTGCACCGCCCTCGGACATCGGCCGGCGGCGGTGCACGCTCCAGGAGCTTTCGCGAGGAGCTCGTTCCTGGTGCCTTTCTTCACCCGGCCGCCGGCAACGGTGCCGGGTGCTTTTGCATGGCGGACACGATGAGCGGCCCTTCCACCATCACCGGCTTCGGCCTCGGCCTGCGCACCGAGCACTACGCCGACTTCCAGTCCGGCACGCCGCCGGCGGTCGACTGGCTCGAGATCATCAGCGAGAACTACCTCGTGCCCGGCGGCCGGCCGCTGGCGCACCTGGAGCGCATCCGCCGCGATTTCCCCGTGGTCATGCACGGCGTCTCGATGTCGATCGGCGGCACCGATCCGCTGGACCGCGGCTACCTGCGCGAGCTGAAGGCACTGGCCGCCAGGGTCGAGCCGGCCTGGCTGTCCGACCACCTGTGCTGGACCGGCGTCGATGGCCGCAACCTGCACGACCTGCTGCCGCTGCCGATGAACGAGGTTGCGCTGCGCCACGTGGTCGCGCGCATCGACGAAGTGCAGGAGATCCTCGGCCGCCGGATCGCCATCGAGAACCTGTCGAGCTACGTGCGCTTCGCATCCGACGAGATGCGCGAGTACGAGTTCGTCGCCGAGCTGCTCAGGCGCTGCGACTGCCGGCTGCTGCTCGACGTCAACAACGTCTTCGTCTCCAGCGTCAACCACGGCTTCGATGCGCGCGCCTACATCGACGCGATGCCGGCCGATCGCGTGCTGCAGATCCACCTGGCCGGCCATTCGCGCCAGGGCGACGTGCTGATCGACACCCATGACGCGCCGGTGTGCGCGGAGGTCTGGGACCTCTACCGCTACACGCTGCAGCGCCTGGGCTTCAAGCCGACGATGATCGAACGCGACGACCACATCCCGCCGCTGCCGGAGCTGCTGGCCGAGCTGGACATCGCGCGGCAGATCGCGGCCGCGGTGGTCGCCGAGGCCGCGGCGGGAGTACCCGCATGAACGGCCTGCGCGAGACGCAACGCGCCTTCGCCGCCGCGGTGGCCGATGGCGCCGAGCCCGGTGCGCTGCTGGCCGACGATCCGCGTGGCGGCCCGCCGGCGCTGTTCGCCTATCGCCATGCGTACGCGGCCCGGCTGGTCGACGCGCTGCGCGACAACCACGAGGTGCTCGCGCGAGCGCTCGGCGACGAGGGCTTCGAGACGCTGGCGCGCGCCTACCTGGCGGCGCATCCTTCGCGCACGCCGTCGATCCGCTGGTTCGGGCACCGCCTCGCCGAGTTCATGGCGGCGTCGCTCGACGCCGAGGACAGCCTCGTGCCGCACCCGGCCTTCGTCGACCTCGCGCGCATGGACTGGGCGCTGCGCACCGCCTTCGACGCCGCCGACGCGCCGCTGCTCGACCGGGCCGCGCTGGCCGCCGTGGCCCCCGGCGACTGGCCCGCGCTGCGCTTCACGCTGCACCCGGCGGTGCAGCGCCTCCCGCTGGACTGGGCGGTCGAAGCGGCCTGGCGCGTGCTGCGCGAAGCCGACCCGGAATCGGGCGACGAACCCGAGCTGCCGGCACCGGAGGCCGCGCCGCACACCCTGCTCGCCTGGCGGCAGGGGCCGGAGACGCTGTGGCGATCGCTCGCCAGTGACGAAGCCGCGCTGCTGCAGGCACTGGCCGACGGCGCCGACTTCGCGACGCTGTGCGAGCACGCGGTGGGGTTCGTCGACGAGGATGCCGCGCCGGCCCATGTCGCCGGGCTGCTCGCGCGCTGGCTCGACGACGGGCTGCTGTCGGGCCTGGCCGGGCCGGCGTCCTAGCGCTCGAAAGACACGTCCTCGGCGGACTGCCACGCATGCCGTGGCGACGCATGCTGCAGCGAACACTCGACCGCATCGCCGACCGCGCCGCGCAGCCAGGCGCCGATGAAGGCCGTCTGGTTGCGGTCGGCGAGCACCGGCGTGTGGCCGGTCTCGGGCACGTGCGCCAGCGCGAAGGGCCGGCTCTGCCGCATGCGCTCGAGGGTCGGCGCCGTCAGCGCATCGGACTGCTCGCCATGCAGCACCAGCACCGGCGCGCCGATCGCCGACCATTCGGCCCACTGGTCGACGCTGCTCGCCGCGTCGTCGCGGTAGGCCAGCAGCGCGCGCAGGTCGTGCCGGTAGACGCGGCCGCCGTTGTCGGGCGACCAGCAGGTCTGGTGGTAGGCGATGAACAGCCGCACGTCGTCGGCCACCGGGCCGTCGTGCTTCTGTGCGGCACCGGCCCGGCGCATCAGCTCCTCGGGCGTGCGGAAGACGTAGTGCCGCGCCAGCGTCTCGGCGCGGCGCAGCCGGCGCGCGCGCGGGATGTGCGGCCCGACGTCGTTGAGCACCAGCCGCGACACCAGCTGCGGCGCCTGCGCCGCCAGCGCCATCGCGACGCTGCCGCCCATCGACGAGCCGACCAGCGCCACCGGCTCGCCGCCCAGGTGACCGATCAGCTGGCGCAGCTGCTCGACGTAACTCGCCAGCGTGTACTCGCTGTGGTCGGCCAGCCAGCCACTGCGGCCGCGGCCGAGCCAGTCCATGCAGACCACGCGGAAGCCCTCGCGCGCGAGGTCGGCGGCGAGGAAGGCGAAGCGCATCGCGGTGTTCGCGACGCCGCCGCAGCAGATCACCAGCGGCCCGTGGCGCGGACCCCAGTCGGTGCAGGCCACCGGCACCTCGTAGGGCCGGCGCAGCCGCAGCGGCACGGCGGCCTGCAACGCGACCGCCTGCTGGTAGTCGAAGCCGGCCATCGCGTAGTGGCCGTCGAAGCGGCGGTCGAGCCGTTCGGCGATCGCCAGCCAGTCGTGCCAGCCCGGCGGCGGCCAGGCGGACTTGCGCAACGGCGGCAGCCCTGTCACGGCCGATCCTTCGGCGGCGGCGCGGCGGAGGTTTCCCGTTCCCGCTCCCGCTCGCGCTGCCGCAGCACGTCGATCATCACGTTGAAGGTGCGCGCGAGCTGGCCGACCTCGTCGCGGCTGTGCACGGTCACCGTCGCCTTCTCGAAGTCGCCGGCCTTCAGCGCATGCGCCGCGCCGGTCAACGCCTGGATCGGCCGCACGATGCTGCGCGCGAAGCGCAGCGCCAGCCCGGTGAACAGCAGCCCGACCAGGCCGATGCTGACCAGCAGTTGCCGGTAGAGCTCGTCCACCGGCTGCTCGAAGGCTGCGCGCGGCTCGCTGACGCCGACCACCCAGCCCTGGCCGGGCACCGGCGCGAAGCCGGCGATCTCGTCGACGCCGGTGATCGCGGAGCGGTAGTTGAGGTGGCCGGGCGATTGCGCGCGCAGCATCGCCGCCGACAGCTCGGGCTGGTTCAGGTGCTCGATGGTGTCGCGGCGGAAGCGCTGGTCGGCGCGGATCGCCGCCAGCCGGTCCGGCGGCAGCGGCGCGAGGCTCTTGTACAGCAGGTCCTCGCGCGGGTGGTAGATCACCACGCCGTCGCCGTCGACGAGGAAGGGCGTCAGCGCCGCCTCGCTCGACGACACGCCGGCGGTGGCGGCAGCCGAGCGCATCTCGTCAAGGATGGCCGCGAACGACGCCGCATGGATGCGCAGCACGACGGCGCCGACCACCGCGCCGGCGGCGTCCTGCACCGGCACCGAGAAGAACACGCCCGCCTGCCCGGCCACCGCGCCGACGACGACGCCGGTGATGAAGGGGCGGCCGGCGAGCGCTTCCTGGAAGTACTGGCGGAAGCGGAAGTTGCGGCCCATCACCTGCGGGTCGTTGGACACCTGCGCGGTGCCGTCGCGGTCCATCACCATCACCAGGTGCACGTCGCGGTTGGCCTGCGCGATGGCGATCGCCTTCTCGCGCAGCATCGCCTTGCCGGCCTCGTCCGGGGCGCCGAGCCAGCGCACGAAGTCGCTGTCGGTGCCGAGCACGCGCGCGAGGTTCTGGCTGTCGACGATCAGCTGCGACAGCCGGCCGGCGGTCTGGTGCGCGAGCAGCTCGACCTGGCCGATCTCGCTGGTCAGCAGCGCCTCGCGGCTGCGGTCGAGGTTGTAGGCCGCGGTCAGCAGCATCGGCAGCAGCGCGGTGACCAGCATCGCGACGGTGAGCTTGACCGCCAGCGGCCAGGCCGACGGCGAGAAGACGGTGCGAACGCCCTCGAGCGCACGAGCGCCGACACCCTGGTTCGCCGACGCCGCGCCGCGATCGTCGCGGTGCAGCGCCTCCTTCAGCCCCAGCGAGGCCGCGTGGTCGGCCAGCAGCGCCTGCCGCCACGCGGCGATGTCGCGCGGGCGCTCGCCGGCGCTCGTCGCCAGCGCCCAGTCGATCGCCCGCAGGAAGGCCTCGCCGTAGCGCCCGCGCCCGGCCTCGACCGCCGGCTTCATCTGCACGCCCGCCGCGCGCGCTTCGGCATCCGGCGGCTTGTGGCCGGTGACGGCCCAGTACAAGGTCGCGCCGAGCGCGTAGACATCCGTCCACGCGCCCTGCTCGCCGAAGCCGTACTGCTCCAGCGGCGCGAAGCCGGGCGTGACGATCACCGCCTGTTGGTCGGCCAAGGTGACGGTCTGCGCCGCCGAGCCGAAGTCCAGCAGCACGAAGCGGCCGTCGTCGGCGCGCACCTGGATGTTGTCGGGCTTGATGTCGCGGTGCAGGAAACCCGCCGCATGCACCACCGCCAGCCCGTCGAGCAGCGGCTGCAGACGCTGCAGCAGGCCGCGCTCGCCGAGCGACTGGTGCTCGGGCCACCAGGTGCGCAGCGGCTGGCCCTTCTCGTACTCCAGCACCATGTACGCGGTGCGGTGAGCCTCGAAGAAGCGCGCGACGCGCACGATGTTCGGATGGCGGAAGGTCGCCAGCGTGCGCGCCTCGGCGAGGAACATCTCCAGGCCCAGCTTGTAGCGCTCGCGGTGGCGCGACGCGTTCGGGCTGACGCTGCGGTCGCCGGTGCGGAAGGCGATCTCCTCCGGCAGGTATTCCTTGATCGCCAGCGGCGCACGCAGGTTGACGTCGGTGGCCAGGTAGGTGATGCCGAAGCCGCCCTGGCCGAGCACACGTTCGATGCGGTACTCGTGCAGCCGGAAGCCGGGCTGCAGCGCCAGCGGCGGCTGGCGCGGCAGCGGCACCGGCGCCGTCGGTAGTTCTGGCGGCTCGGGCTCGTCGAGCGCATCGCGGCGATGGCGGGTGACGCGCACGCGCGTCGCTTCGGGATCGGTGTCGCGCCCGCCGGGGAAGGGCTCGGCCGCCGGGGGCGCCGCCGGGCGCACGCGGGTGGCCTCCGGGTCGGCTGCCGCCGGCGCCCGCGCACGGGTCGCATCGGGATCGACATCGCGCACGCGCGTCGCATCGGGATCGCCGCCCTGCACGCGGGTGGCGTCCGGGTCGGCCCCGCGCACGCGGGTCGCATCCGGATCGGCCATCGCCTGCCGCGCCTTTTGCCGCCTAGATGCAGCGGCCGCCGTCGACTTCCATGCACACGCCGGTGATCATCGTCGCCTCGTCGCTGCACAGGAAGCAGGCCGCGTTGCCCAGATCCTCGGGCAGCGAGAAGCGGCCGATCGGGATCGTCGACAGGAACTTCGCGCGCATCTCGGGCGTGTCCTCGCCCATGAAGGTGGCCAGGAGCGGCGTCTCGCCGGCCACCGGGTTCAGCGCGACGACGCGGATGCCGAAGGGCGCCAGTTCGACCGCGCAGGCGCGCGTCGCGGTGATGACCCAGCCCTTGCTGGCGTTGTACCAAGCCAGGCGCGGCCGCGGGCTGACGCCGGCGGTCGACGCGACGTTGAGCACCACGCCGCGCTGGCCGTGCACGCCTGGCGCGTTGGCCTTCAGGCGCGGCACGACCTCGCGCATCGCGAGGTAGATCGCGCGCATGTTGACCGCGGTGATGCGGTCGAACTCGTCCTCGGGCAGGCCTTCGAGCGGCTGCGGCTTGTGGCCGACGCCGGCGTTGTTGACGAGGATGTCGAGGCGGCCGAAGTGCGCTTCGGCGGCCTCGAACATCAGCCGCACGTCGGCGGCGTCGCTGACGTCGACCCGCGCCGCGCGCGCCGCCGGCCCGAGCCGCGCGGCGACGTCGAGGCCGGCCTGCAGGTCGCGGTCGGCGATCAGCACCTGCGCGCCCTCGGCGACGAACTTCGCCGCGATGCCGGCGCCGAAGCCGGAACCGCCGCCGGTGACGATGGCCACCTTGTTCTTCAAGCGCGTGCCGGTGGGGGTCATGTGAGTCTCCTCATGTGTTCAGTCGGCGAGCAGGTTGTGGAAGGGCTTGCGCTGCTTCCAGCGGTAGGCGCCGAAATCGCGCTGGTCGGTCGTGAGGATGCGTCCATGGCCCAGGTGTTCGGCCAGCAGGACCAGCGTCGCGTCGGCCAGGTCCATCGGCAACTTGGCGTACTTGCGCATCAATGCCGGAATCGTCGCCCGCTGCAGCGGGGGCGGGTCCCACACCACGATCGCGCCTGCCACCACGTCCTCCATCAGGCCGATGGCGAACTCGATGCCCAGCCGCGCCGCCAGCAGGTGCGTTGTCTCCGCCAGGACGGCCCACGTCGTCACCCAGCCTTCCGCGACGGTGTCGGCAGCAGCACTCGCGCGCGCATGCCAGCGATCATCGGCATCGGCCAGCGCGAACAGAAAGCCGCTGTCGACGGCGATCACTTGCGCCGCAACCCGTGCTTGGCCTCGAGGCTCTCGGCGACGTATTGCTTGACGTTGGATGCGATGTCGCTACGGCCGCTGTGGCCCTTGCCGATCAGACGGCCGAAATGCTTCAGCGTGGGCTGGCGGGAACGCACCTCGTCGTAGTAGCGCGCGACGCTCTCGCGGACGACATGGCTGACGCTCTCGCCGGTCGTCTCGACGAGGTACTCGAGCTGCTTCTGGGTCTCGTCATCGAGGCGAGCATTGACACGCATGGCCGTCCTCCTGTCTTCCGGACTGTCATCCATTGTATGACAGCGTCATCCATGCCGGATCGCCACCGTCTTCAGCGCCGAGAAGCCGTACAGCGCCTCGAAGCCCTTTTCGCGGCCGTGGCCCGACTGCTTGACGCCGCCGAAGGGCAGCTCGATGCCGCCGCCGGCACCGTAGTTGTTGACGAAGACCTGGCCGCACTTCAGCCGCTTGGCGACGCGGAACTGCCGCCCGCCATCGCGCGTCCAGACGCCGGCGACGAGGCCGAAGTTGGTGCCGTTGGCGATGGCCACCGCGTGATCCTCGCCGTCGAACGGGATCACCACCTGCACCGGGCCGAAGATCTCTTCCTGCGCGAGGCGGTGCTCGGGCGTCACCGGCGCCAGCAGCGTCGGCGGCACGTAGCAGCCGCGCTCGGGCAGGCCGGGCGGCAGCGTCGCCTGCGCGGCGATGCGCAGGCCGCTGTCGTGCGCCGCGGCGAGATAGCCCTGCACGATGTCGCGCTGCCGCGCCGAGATCAGCGGGCCGACGTCGAGATCGTCCAGCGCCGGCCCGACGCGCAGCGCGCGGTAGCGCTCGGCCATGCGCGCGACCACCTCGTCGAAGACCGGCCGCTCGACGAGGATGCGCGACGCCGCCGAGCAGGTCTGGCCGGCGTTCTGGATGCCGGCGTTGACCAGGAAGGGCAGCGCCGCGTCGAGGTCGGCATCGGCGAAGACCAGCTGCGGGCTCTTGCCGCCGAGCTCCAGCGTGACCGGGATGGTGTTGCGCGCGGCGGCGGCCTGCACCAGCCGGCCGACCGCCACCGAGCCGGTGAAGGACAGGTGCGCGACGCCGGGATGCGCGGTCAGCGCCGCGCCGGCTTCTTCACCCAGCCCCGGCACGATGTTCAGCGCGCCCGCCGGCAGGCCGGCCTCCAGCGCCAGGCGGCCGAAGGCCAGCGCGGTGAGGCAGGCCTCCTCGGCGGGCTTGAGCACGCAGGCATTGCCCATCGCCAGCGCCGCGCCGACCGAGCGGCCGATGATCTGCATCGGGTAGTTCCACGGCACGATGTGGCCGGTGACGCCGTGCGGCTCGCGCAGCGTCAGCGCGGTGTAGCCGTCGGCGAACGGGATCGTCTGGCCGTGCACCTTGTCGGCCGCGCCGCCGTAGAACTCGAGGTAGCGCGCCAGCGCCAGCGCGTCGGCGCGGCCCTGCTTGACCGGCTTGCCGACGTCGCGCGCTTCGAGCTCCGCCAGCTCGTCGGCGGCGTCGGCCACCCGCGCCGACAGCTTCAGCAGCAGCCGGCCACGTTCGGCGGCAGTCAGCCGGCCCCAGTCGCCGTCGAGCGCCGCCTGCGCGGCGGCCACCGCGGCATCGATGTCGGCCGCCGTGCCGCGCGCAATCTGCGCCAGCAGCGACCCGTCGCTCGGATCGATCAGCGGCAGCGTCTCGCCGCTCGCGCCCGGCGACCAGCGGCCGCCGATGAGGACTTGCGTGGTGTCGAAGGGAATCGTCGCGGCCATCTCGATCGCTCCGCCAAGGGCAACAGGGGAACAGAGGGTTTGGGGCATGATAGTTCTCATGTCCCGCACCGCTGCGCACCAGCCCGCATGAGCGTTTTCCTGGCCAGGCGCCTCGCGACCTTCTTCGCCACGCTGGCGGTCGCCTCGCTGCTGGTGTTCGCGGTGCTGGAGCTGCTGCCGGGCAATGTTGCGCAGGTGATGCTGGGCGATACCGCGACGCCCGAATCGATCGCCGCGCTGGAGAAGAAGCTCGGCCTCGACCGGCCGGCGAGCGAGCGCTACATCACCTGGATCGCCGGCCTGGTGCAGGGCGAGACCGCCAACAGCCTGTCCTACGGCACGCCCACCGCCGAGCTGATCGTCGAGCGCCTGCGCGTGACCGTGCCGCTGGCGCTGCTGGCGATGGCCCTGACCACGGTGCTCGCGCTGGCCTTCGGCATCTATGCCGCGGCGCGCCACAACCGCGCCGGCGACGTCGGCGTGATGCTGGCGTCGCAGCTGGGCATCGCCGTGCCCAACTTCTGGTTCGCGATCATGCTGATCCTGCTGTTCGCGGTGCAGCTGCAGTGGGTGTCGGCCGGCGGCTTCCCGGGCTGGAGCGAAGCCGACGGCGGCGGTCTCGGCCCGGCGCTGCAGTCGCTGGCGCTGCCGGCGATCGCGCTGGCGCTGGTGCAGGCGGCGATCCTGGCGCGGGTGACGCGCTCGTCGGTGCTCGAGGTGATGCGCGAGGACTACGTCAGGACCGCCAGAGCCAAGGGCCTCAGTAGCCGGGCGACCTTGTGGCGCCACGTGCTGCGCAACGCGATGATCCCGGTGCTGACGATCATGGGCCTGCAATTCGCGAACCTGATCACCGGCACCATCGTGGTCGAGAACGTCTTCGTACTGCCGGGCATCGGCCGGCTCGTCTTCCAGGCCATCGCCAACCGCGACCTCGTCGTCGTGCGCGACGTCGTGATGCTGCTGGTGGCGATCGTCATCGTCGTCAACTTCGTCGTCGACGTGCTGTACGCGCTGGTCGATCCGCGGCTGCGGGCGAGCGACGCATGAGCCCGCCGGGCCGCCCCAAGGGCTCATTCCCCCTCGGGGGGACGGCGCGAAGCGCCCAGGGGGCCGCATGAACACGCCGACGAGCTTCGCGGCCCGCGCCCGCCGCCACCCCAGCTTCGTGCTCGGCGCCACGCTGTCGGCGCTGCTGCTGCTGGCGGCGGCGCTGTCGCTGCTATGGTCGCCCTACCCGCCGGCCGAGATCGACATCCCGAACAAGCTCAAAGGCCCGAGCGCGGCGCACTGGCTGGGCACCGACAGCCTGGGCCGCGACATCGCGTCGCAGCTGCTGGTCGGATCGCAGAATTCCATCGTCGTCGGCATCATCGCGGTCGGCATCGGGCTGATCGCCGGCGTGCTGCTGGGCTGCCTGGCGTCGGCCAGGCGCGGCTGGGTCGAGGAACTGGTGATGCGCGCCGCCGACTTCACCTTCGCGTTCCCGGCGCTGCTGTCGGCGATCATGCTGGGCGCGATCTACGGGCCGGGGCTGGTCACCGGCATCGTCGCGATCGGCATCTTCAACATCCCGGTGTTCGCGCGCATCACGCGCGGCGCGGCCAACGCGGTGTGGGCGCGCGAGTACGTGCTGGCCGCGCGCGCCGCCGGCAAGGGGCCCTGGCGCATCACGCTCGACCATGTGCTGCCGAACATCGCCAGCGTGCTGATCGTGCAGGCGACGATCTCCTTCGCCACCGCGATCCTCGCCGAGGCCGCGCTGTCCTATCTGGGGCTGGGCACGCAGCCGCCGCAGCCGAGCTGGGGCCGCATGCTCAACGAGGCGCAGAGCCAGCTCTTCAGCGCGCCGCTGCTGGCGGTCTACCCCGGCGTGGCGATCGCGCTGAGCGTGCTGGGGCTGAACCTGATGGGCGACGGGCTGCGCGACCTGATGGACCCGAAGCTCGCACGCAAGCGCTGAACGCCGGCGACTGGAGCGAGCGCTCCAACCGTCATCCCCACGACAGACTTTTGCTGCACTGCAGCGTTAGACTGCGCGCCCCTGCAGTACCCCGGCGAGCCCCCATGCCCGACGCGCGCAAACCGATCACGCTGCATCGCCTGCGCGCGATGCATGCCGCCGGCGAGAAGATCGCCATGCTCACCTGCTACGACGCGACCTTCGCGCGGGTCGCCGATGACGCCGGCGTGCACATCCTGCTGGTCGGCGATTCGCTGGGCATGGTGCTGCAGGGCCGGCCGTCGACACTGCCGGTGACGCTGGACGAGATGGCCTACCACGTGAAGTGCGTGGCCCGCGGCAATCGCAGCGCCTGGGTCCTCGGCGACCTGCCGTTCGGCAGCTACCAGTCGTCTACCGCGCAGGCGCTGGACAGCGCCGCCAGACTGATGCAGGCCGGCGCGCACATGGTCAAGCTCGAAGGCGGCGGCTGGACCGCGCCGCTGGTGCGGCAGATGAGCGAACGCGGCATTCCCGTCTGCGCGCACCTCGGGCTGACGCCGCAATCGGTGCATGCGCTCGGCGGCTGGCGCGTGCAGGGCCGCGACGACGCGGCCGCCGAGACGCTGCGGCGCCACGCGCGCGAGCTCGCCGACGCTGGCGCCGCGATGCTGGTGCTGGAGCTGATGCCCAGCGCGCTCGCCGCGGAGATCACCGCGTCGCTGCCGATTCCGGTGATCGGCATCGGCGCCGGCGCCGGCTGCAGCGGCCAGGTGCTGGTGCTGCACGACATGCTGGGGCTGAACCCGGGCAAGCCGCCGCGCTTCGTGCGCGATTTCATGGCCGAAGGCGGTGGCGTGGCCGCGGCGATCCAACGTTATGTCGGCGCGGTGCGCGACGGCAGCTTCCCCGACGAATCACTGCACGGCTACTGAAGGAGGCTTTCCCGATGCACACGATCCACACCCTCTCCGAGCTGCGCGCGGCCCTCGCCGGCGCGCCGAACACCGCCTTCGTGCCGACGATGGGCAACCTGCACGAAGGCCACCTGTCGCTGATCCGCCAGGCGCGCGCGGCCGGCGGCGCGCCGGTGGTCGCCAGCATCTTCGTCAACCGGCTGCAGTTCGCGCCGCACGAGGACTTCGACACCTACCCGCGCACGCTCGAGCGCGATGCGCAGTTGCTGCAGGAGGCGGGCTGCGACCTCCTGTTCGCACCCTCCGAGCGCGAGCTCTACCCCGAGCCGCAGGGCTACAAGGTGCAGCCGCCCAGCGAACTGGCCGACATCCTCGAAGGCCATTTCCGCCCCGGCTTCTTCACCGGCGTGTGCACGGTGGTGCTGAAGCTGTTCAACATCGTGCAGCCGCAGCTGGCGGTCTTCGGCAAGAAGGACTACCAGCAGCTGATGGTGATCCGCCGCATGGTCGAGCAGCTGGCGCTGCCGATCGCCATCCACGGCGGCGAAACCACGCGCGCCGACGACGGCCTCGCACTGTCGTCGCGCAACGGCTACCTGAGCGCCGCCGAGCGCGCCGAAGCCGTGACGCTGTCGCGCACGCTGCGCGGCGTCGCCGACGCGGTGGCCGGCGGCCGGCGCGACTTCGCGGCGATCGAGGCCGAGGCGATGCAGGCCTTGAGCGCACGCGGCTGGGCGCCGGACTACGTCGCGATCCGGCGCCGGAAGGACCTCGCGCTTCCCTCGAGCGAGGATGAAAGCGGTGATGCGTCACTCGTCGTGCTGAGCGCCGCGCGCCTGGGCACGACGCGGCTGATCGACAATCTGGAGCTCACCCCCTAACCGTCGAGGTCATCGTGGCAGCTGCGTCGGCGTCCGCCCGCCCGGTTCGCCGGCGCCATGCGCTGCTGGCCACCGTCTTCGCCCTGCCGCTGGCGGCCTGCCAGCGCGCGCCGCAACTCGTGAAGGTCGGCTTCGTCGGCGGCCTGTCGGGCTCGGTCGCCGAGCTCGGCGTGCAGGGCCGCAACGGCGCGCTGCTGGCCGTCGAAACGCTGAACCAGCGCGACGGTCCGCGCTACGAGCTGCTGGTGCAGGACGACCAGCAGGACGCCCAGCGCATCGTCGCGGCCATCGATGCGCTGGCCCGCGACGGCGCGGCCTTCGCGATCGGCCCGATGACCAGCGCGATGGCGGTGGCCGCGCTGCCGGCGGCCGATCGCCACCAACTGCCGCTGATCAGCCCGACCGCCACCACCGACGAGCTCAGCGGCCGCAAGGACCTGTTCTTCCGCGTCGGCACCGCGGCGGCGATCGGCGCGCGCCAGCTCGGCGAGCAACTGCACCGGCGCGGCATGGCCTCGCTGGCGATCGTGATGGACCACAAGAACCGGGCGTACTCGGCCGGCTTCGGCGTGGCGGCGGCCGAACGTTTCGCCGCGCTCGGCGGCCAGGTGGGCGGGCGCATCGGCTACGAGGAGCGCAGCCCGGACTTCGGCGCCATCGCCGAGCAGCTGCTCGCGACGCGGCCGCAGGCGGTGCTGATCGTCACCGGCGTCGGCGATGCGGCGCTGCTCGCACAGCAGCTGCGCCGGCGCCAGCCCGAGGTGCAGCTGGCGGTGTCGCCCTGGGCCGCGAACGCGCAATTCCTGCAGGTCGGCGCGCGGGCCGTCGAAGGCTGCCTCGCGCTGCAGGCGCTGGACCTGGACAGCCCCGTGCCGGCCTATGTCGACTTCCGCAACCGCTTCAAGACGCGCTTCGGCGACCTGCCGGCCACGCCGGCCGTGCAGTCCTACGACGCGCTGATGGTCGGCGCGGCCGCGCTGGCGGCCGCCGGCAGCCGCGCCGCGCTGCCCAAGCAGCTGTCCGATCCGGCGAAGCCCTGGCCGGGCCTGCTGGGCGAGTACCGCTTCGATGCCTTCGGTGACACCGAACGGCCGCTGCACCTGGCCGAAGTGCGCGACGGCCGCTTCGTGCCGGCCGCCGCCGTCGCTGCCGCCGCGTCGGCCCCGGCGCGCTGACGGACGCGACCGCCCGCGCGATGGCAACCCGGCGCGTCTCGCTGCGGCGACTCTTCGCCCGCCAGTTCATGCTGGTGGCCGCGCTGCCGCCGCTGGTGGCCGCGCTGGCCTGGGGCCTGCTGACCTTGCCCGACGCCTGGCGGCGCGTCGAGGCCGAGAACCAGCTGACGCAGGCGCTGGTGCACAGTCACATCAGCAGCGCGCTGCAGATGCCCGAGCGCAGCCTGCAGCTCACCGCCGACCTGCTGCGCGGCACCGGCTCCGACGCGGCATCCGAGCTGCTGCAGCGCAGCCTGGCGCACACCGGCTCGTTCGACCTGCTGATGCTGGCCGACGCCGACGGCACGGTGCGGGCCGCGGCCGCGCATGCGCACAGCGGCGTGCGCGCGCAGAACGTCATCGGCCTGGACCTGTCGGCCCAGCCCTACTTCGCCGCGGCGAAGCAGGCGGCGGGCACGCTGGTGCGCTCGGACAGCTTCCTGTCGTCGCTGACCGGCCGCGTCACCGCGGTGCTGGCGCTGTCGCTGGGCGACCGCGTGCTGGTGGCCGACCTGTCGCTGGACCGGCTGGCCGCCGGCCTGCCGCGGCCCGACCCGGCCAGCGGCGCGCTGGTGATCGTGCTGGACGCCAAGGGACGCGTCATCGTGCACCCCGAGCAGCAGCTGGCGAACTGGCAGGAGAACCTCGCGCAGCTGGGACCGGTGCGCGCCGCCCTCGGCGGCCGCCCGGCCAGCGGGCCGATCAGCTACCGCGGCGAGGACTGGATCGCGACGATCGCGCCGGCACAGTCCACCGGCTGGCTGGTGCTGGTCGCGCAGCCGCGCTCGCGCGTCGTCGCGCCGCTGCTGCGCATCGCCGCGGTGGCCGCCGGCATCTCGCTGCTGGCGCTGCTGCTGGGGCTGCTGATGGCCTCGCGCATGGCGCGCGGTGTGTCGCGGCGCTACCGGCAGATGGCCGACGCGGCGCAGGCACTGGTCGACCACCCGGACCAGGCGCCCGACCCCGAGCAGGCCACCGAAGAAGCGCAGCAGCTGTGGCTGCGCATGGCCGCGCTGCTGGACCAGTTGCGCGGCGCGCAGCGCCGCGCCGAGGCCGCGCAGGGCCGGCTGCAGGCGGTGCTCGACGCGGCGACCGAAGTCTCGGTGATCGCCTTCGACGCCGCCGGCACCGTGCGCATGTTCAACCGCGGCGCGACGAAGATGCTGGGTTACGCCGCCGACGAGGTGGTCGGCCGGCGCAGCATCGCCGAGTTCCACGACGCCGGCGAGCTCGCCACCCGTGCCGCTGAGCTGGCCGCGGCGCCGGGCGCCGCGCCGCAGCCGCTGGACGTGCTGACCACCGTCGCCCACGAAGCGGGTTACGAGATCCGCGACTGGACCTACGTCTGCCGCGGCGGCTCGCGCCTGCTGGTTTCGGTGGCGACGACCGCGCTGCACGACGGCGACGGCACGCCCGCCGGCTTCCTGTGCATCGCGCTCGACCAGACGCAGCGCCAGCGCGCGGCCAGCGCCGAGCTCGCGCGCGAGGCGGCCGAGACCGCCAGCCGCACCAAGACCGAGTTCCTGTCGCGCGTCAGCCATGAGCTGCGCACGCCGCTGAACGCGATGCTCGGCTACGCGCAGCTGCTGACGCTGGACGCGGCGCATCCGCTGTCGGCGTCGCAGCAGGACCGCGTGCGCCACATCGAAGGCGCCGGCTGGCACCTGCTGCGGCTGATCGACGACCTGCTGGACCTGTCGCGCATCGAGTCCGGCCGGATGCAGCTCGATCTGAAGCCGCTGGCGCTGGGCTCGGTGCTGCACGAGGCCCTGCGCCTGGTCGCGCCGCAGGCGCAGGCGGCCTCGGTGCGGCTGCACGACCCGGCCGCCGACGACGGCGCGGCCGGCGCCGTGCTGGCCGACGCCACGCGGCTGCAGCAGGTGCTGGTGAACCTGCTGTCCAACGCGATCAAGTACAACCGCGCTGGCGGCGAGGTGCAGCTGCGGCTGCAGCGCCACCACGTCGACGGGATCGACGAGGTCGGCATCGTCGTCGCCGACACCGGCCGCGGCATGTCGCCGGAGCAGCTGCAGCGCCTGTACTCGCCGTTCGACCGCCTCGGCCTCGAAAACAGCATGGTCCCCGGGGCCGGACTCGGGCTCGTGATCAGCCGGCGCCTGGTCGAGCTGATGAACGGCCGGCTGGAGGTCGACAGCGTGCCCGGCGAGGGCAGCCGCTTCTGCGTCTGGCTGCCGGCGGCGCCCGCCGCGGCGCACGACGGCGCGGCGCCGGCGGAGGGCGCGACGCCGCTGCCGGCACCGAGCGGCGTGCACCGCATCCTCTACATCGAGGACAACCCGGTCAACGCGACGCTGATGCGCGAGGTGGTCGCGCTGCGGCCGGGCCACACGCTGCAGGTGTGCACGACGCTGGCCGACGGCCGCGCGGCGATCGAGCGCCAGCCGCCGGCGCTGGTGCTGGTCGACCTGCACCTGCCCGACGGCTCGGGGCTGTCGCTGCTGTCGTGGCTGCAGGCCGAGCCCGCGCGCGCGCGCATCCCCGCCGTGCTGGTGTCGGCCGACGCGACGCCGCAGCAGCGCGAGCTTGCGCTCGCACGCGGCGCCGCGGCCTACCTGACGAAGCCGATCCGCGTCGACGAGACGCTGCAGACGATCGGCCGCCTGCTCGACGAGGCGCCGCCGGCGCGGCTCGACGACGGCATCTGCTGACATACAAAAGGCGCGGCCATTGGAATGGTGAACCGGCCGCCGAATCGGAGGTCCGAATCCGGCCAGCCGGCGCGCGCCGCACTGCGCACACTGCTGCCATCCGACCCGCGATGGAGTGACCCCATGCATGTGCGCAGCGAACCGCCGATCCTCTACTTCGGCACCCCGGTCGTGCTGCTGACGACCACCAACCCCGACGGCACGCCGAACATCGCGCCGATGAGCTCGGCCTTCTGGCTCGGCTGGCGCTGCATGCTCGGCCTCGGCGCGCTGTCGCAGACGGCGCAGAACCTGCTGCGCGATCCGCAGTGCGTGATCAACCTGCCCTCGGATGCGCAGGTGGATCTCGTCGACCGGCTCGCGCTGACCACCGGTGCCGAGCCGGTGCCGGCGCGCAAGGCGCAGCGCGGCTACCGCACGGTGCGCGACAAGTTCGCCGCGGCCGGGCTGACGCCCGAACCGTCCGAGACGGTGCGCGCGCCGCGCATCGCCGAGTGCCCGGTGCAGATGGAAGCGGTGATCGAGGGCCGCCACGGCCTCGGCGACGACGATGCGAAGCTGCGCGGCACGTGCTGGGTGTTCGAGGCGCGCATCCAGCGCGTGCACGTCGCGCCGGCCTTGTTGGCCGACGGTGAGCCCGACCGCATCGACCCCGACCGCTGGCGCCCGCTGATCATGAGCTTCCAGCAGTTCTACGGGCTGCGCGACGGCCGGCTGCAGCGCTCGACGCTGGCGCGCATTCCCGAGGCGATGTACCGCAGCCCGGATGTCGACCGCGCACGCGAGGCCGCCACCGTGGCGTGACGACACGCGTCGACGGTTTGCAGGATGCAAACGACATCCGCAGCGTGCAAATGGGTGGCGCGCCCGACCGCCGTGCCGTGGACGCTGCCGGCGGTGCTGGGCACACTCGGGGCCTCGCCGTCCCGCCGTGACCACCGCCGCCCCCCAGTTCCGCCCGGCCGCCTGGCCGCCCGCGCCCACCCAGGCACCGCCGCTGCGGCAGTGCCTCACGCTGGCGCTGCTGCTGCACGTGCTGGCGGTGCTGCTGATCGGCACCGTGCCGGGCGGCACCGCGCGCCAGGGTGAAGGGGTCTGGGGCAGCCTGAACGTCACCTTGCGCGGGCTGCGCAGCGACCCGGGCAACGGCGCGGCCGAAGCCCCGCCGCCGCAGGCCGCCGGCCCCACCGGCAGCGCCGAGCGCCAGCGCTTCGGTGGCGCCGTGCGCGAGCGCGAGCCGGCGCCGAATGCCGAGCCCGGCGCCGCGCAGCAGGGCCCGTGGCAGCCGACACCGGCCGACGCGGCGCGCGAAGCGCCGCCCGAAGCGGGCCCGGCGCGCGAGGCGCCGCCTGAACCGGCCCCGGCGCGCGCCACCGCCGCACCCGAAGCCGCGCCGCCGCTGCCCCCCACCGCGCCGCCGGCGGCGGCCGCACCGGCCGCGCCGACTGATACCACCATCGAGCCGACGCCGCTGCTGACCGCCCCGCCGCTGCGCGACCGGCCGGCGGCGATCGAGATGAAGCCGGCCGAGGTCGCAGCGCCCAGCCCGGCCGCGCCGCCGCTGCCGGCGGTGCGCGCGGCGCCGCCGGTGCCCGAGCCGCCCCCGCTCGCCCCCTTGCCGCCACGCGCCCGGTCCGCGCCGCTGGACATGAAACCCGCGGAGTTGCCCGCACCCACCCCACCGCAGCCCGTGCCGCTGCCCGCCGTTCGCGCCGCGCCGCCGGCCCCGGAGCCGCCCGCACTGGCCCCGCTGCCGCCGCGCAGCCGGCCCGCCCCCCTCGAGATGAAACCGGCCGAGCTCGCCGCGCCGACACCGCTGCAACCGATGCCGCTGCCCGCGATGCCCGTCGCCCCGCCGGTGCCCCAGCCGCCCGCGCTGGCGCCGCTGCCACCGCGTGAACGGCCGGCGCCGATCGAGATGAAGCCGGCGGAGGTGCCAACGCCGACAGCGACGCCGCCGCTGCCGGCCGTGCGCGCGGCGCCCGTCGCACCCATCGCGCCGGTAGCTCCGGCTGCACCTGCGACCCAGACGGCCCCGGCCACCCCGGGTCCGGCGACGACGGCACCGCCCACCGCCCAGCCCGCGCCCGCTGCCGCCCAACCGCTGGCCCCGGCTGGTGCCCAGCCCACCACCGCCCCACCGAGCGCCGACGCCCCGCCGCGCCCGGCCACCGGGTCCGGCCCGGCCCCCGATGCGCTGCCGCGCGGCACGCCCGGCGCACCCGACGCCGGCCCGCGCATCGGCCACGATGTCGCGACGCCCCCCTCGCTGCCGCCGAGCGCGCCCCGGCTGAACCTCGACCTGCCACGCCCCGCGCGTGGCGGCGAGCTCTCGCCGCAGGGCTCGCGCAGCCTGCTGAACCTGGTGCCGCCGCCGCCCGAGCGCAAGAGCAAGCTCGCCGAGCAGATCGAGAAGGCCGCCAAGCCCGATTGCCGCGAGGCCTATGCCGGCATGGGCCTGGCGGCGGTGGTGCCGCTGGTGCGCGACGCCGTCGGGAACAAGGGCTGCAAATGGTGAGGCGCTCGCACGCGGCGTGTCGGCCGCGAGTGAGGCCCGACGTTGGGCCCCACGTTAGGCCCCACAATGGGCTTCATGCCCGCCAACGTCGAGATCAAAGCCCGCATCGACAGCATCGACGACCTGCTGCCGCGCGCCCGCGCGCTGGCCGAGGAAGACGAGCCGCCGCAGCTGATGCACCAGGACGACACCTTCTTCAAGGTGCCCAACGGCCGCCTGAAGCTGCGCGTGTTCAGCGACGGCGCCGGCGAGCTGATCCACTACCACCGCCCCGACGCCGAAGGGCCGAAGGTGTCGGACTACGTGATCACGCCGGCGGCCGACCCCGACAGCCTGCGCGAGGCGCTCGAACGCGCCTGCGGCGTGCTCGGCCGCGTCGTCAAGCACCGCGTGCTGGTGCTGGTCGGCCAGACGCGCATCCACCTCGACCATGTCGAAGGCCTGGGCGACTTCCTCGAGCTCGAGGTCGTGCTGCGCGAGGGCCAGTCCGAGGCCGAGGGCACCGAGATCGCGCGCAGCCTGCTCGAAGCGCTGGGCGTGCCGGCGTCGTCGCTGATCAGCGGCGCCTACCTGGACCTGCTGCCGCACTGACCGACCGATGCACGGCACGGCACCGCTGCTGGCTGTCTCCGACCTGCGGGTCACGCTGCAGACGCCGCGCGGCCCGGCCGATGCGCTGCGCGGCATCTCGTTCGCGCTCGAACGCGGCCAGACGCTGGGGCTGATCGGCGAATCGGGCTGCGGCAAGTCGATCACCGCGCTGGCGCTGATGGGCCTGCTGCCGGACGGCGCGCGGGTGGCCGGCTCGATCCGGCTCGATGGCCAGGAGCTCACCGGCCAGTCCGAGGACGCGTGGTGTGCGCTGCGCGGGAATCGCCTGGCGATGATCTTCCAGGAGCCGATGACGGCGCTGAACCCGCTGCACACGATCGGCCGGCAGATCGGCGAATCGCTGCGCATCCACCGCGGGCTCGACGGCGCGGCCGCGCGCGCGGAAGCCTTGCGCCTGCTCGAACGCGTGCAGCTGCCCGAGCCGCGGCGCCGGCTCGATGCCTACCCGCACCAGCTCTCCGGCGGCCAGCGCCAGCGCGTGGTCATCGCGATCGCGCTGGCCTGCGGGCCCGACCTGCTGATCGCCGACGAGCCGACCACCGCGCTCGACGTGACGATCCAGCGCGAGGTGCTGGCGCTGATCGGCCAGCTCGTCGCCGAGGACGGCATGGCGCTGCTGCTGATCAGCCACGACCTCGGCGTGATGGCCGAGACGGTGCAGCGCATGCTGGTGATGTACGGCGGCACGGTGGTCGAGAGCGGACCGACCGATGCCGTCTTCCAGCGGCTGGCACATCCGTACACCCGCGGCCTGTTCGCCGCGCGGCCGGCGCTCGGCCTGCCACGCGGCACGCGGCTGAAGACGATCCCCGGCCGCGTGCCGGAGCTGATCGACCTGCCGGCCGGCTGCCCGTTCTCGGACCGCTGCGAGTGGGTCGTGTCCGACTGCCGCAACGCACCGCCGGCGCCGATCGAGGTGGCGCCCGAGCACGCGGCGCGCTGCATCCGCGTGCGGGAAATTGCATGAACGGGACGACGGCGCTGGTGGAGGTGAAGAACCTCGTCAAGCACTACCGCCTGCCGCGCGAGCGCCTGCTCGAAGCCGCGCCGGTGGTGCGCGCGCTGCAGGGCGTCAGCTTCACGCTGCAGGCCGGGCGCAGCCTGGGCGTCGTCGGCGAATCGGGCTGCGGCAAGAGCACGCTGGCGCGGCTGGTGATGGCGCTGGAGGCGCCGACCGCCGGCAGCGTGACGATGGCCGGTCGCGACCTGAACGCGCTGAGCGCCACCGAGCTGCGCCGCGCGCGCGCCGACTTCCAGATGGTGTTCCAGGACCCCTTCGGCTCGCTCGATCCGCGCCAGTCGGTCGGCCGCATCGTCGCCGAGCCGCTGGAAGCGCAGGGCGGCGTGCCGGCGGTGCAGCAGCGCACCCGCGCCGCCGAGATGCTCGAGGCGGTCGGCCTGCGCGCGGCCGATGTCGCGAAGTACCCGCACGAGTTCTCCGGCGGCCAGCGCCAGCGCATCGCGATCGCGCGTGCGCTGGTGACGAAGCCGAAGCTGATCGTCGCCGACGAGCCGGTCAGCGCGCTCGACGTCTCGGTGCAGGCGCAGGTGCTGAACCTGATGCAGGACCTGCAGGACACGCTGGGCGTCACCTACCTCTTCATCAGCCACGACCTGGCGGTCGTCGACCTCGTGTGCGACGAGGTGATCGTGCTGTACCAGGGCCGCATCGTCGAGCAGGGCGATCCGGACACGCTGTTCCGCGCCGCGGCGCATCCGTACACGCGGCTCCTGATGTCCGCGGTGCCGCAGGCACGCCCCGGTGCGCGACGCGCCACGCGCATCCCGATCGAGCCGGTCGCCGCGCCGGGCGGCTGCAGCTTTGCGCCGCGCTGTGCGTTCAGGCAGGATCGTTGCCTCGCGGAGCCGCCGGCGCTGCGCGCGGTGGGCGACGGTCATCGCGCTGCCTGCCACGAGGCGGAGCGCGTGCTGGACGCACTGCCTGCCTGATCACCGCCGACCCCACCCCGAACCCATCCCAAGGAGCCGAGCATGTCGTTGTCGATCGTCCGCCGTTCCCTTCTGGCCCTCGCGGCGGTCGCCGCGCTGGCCGCCGCCGTCGCACCGGCGCATGCGCAGGCGCGCAAGGAGAGCGTCGTGCTCGGCATGGTGCTGGAGCCGCCGGGCCTCGACCCGACGATGGCGCCCGCCGCGGCGATCGGCGAGATCGTGCACTACAACATCCTCGAAGGCCTCACGAAGATCAACGTCGACGGCAGCGTCACGCCGCTGCTGGCCACCGAGTGGTCGAGCGACCCCGACGGCAAGCTCTACACCTTCAAGCTGCGCAAGGGCGTCACCTTCCAGGACGGCACGCCCTTCGATTCGGCGACCGTGAAGTGGACCTTCGAGCGCGCGAAAGCCGAGGGCTCGACGAACAAGGCGAAGAAGGCGGTGTTCGACAACCTGTCGTCGATCGCCACGCCCGATGCGCACACCGTGATCCTGACGCTGAACAACCCGGACGCGACGCTGCCCTTCCGCCTCGGCGAGAACACCGCGGTGATCCTGTCGCCGAAGAGCGCGGCGAGCACTGCGACGCAGCCGGTCGGCACCGGGCCCTTCAAGTTCGAGACCTGGCAGAAGGGCTCGTCGGTGACGCTGGCGAAGTGGGACGGCTACCGCGACGCGGCCAAGGTGCCGCTCAAGCGCGTGAGCTTCCGCTTCATCAACGACCCGGCGGCGCAGGTCGCGGCGCTGCTGGCCGGCGACATCGATGGCGTGCCGCGTTTCGCCGCGTTCCAGAACCTGAAGCAGTTCCAGGCCGACAAGCGCTTCACGGTCGAGATCGGCTCGACCGCCGGCAAGGGCCAGCTGACGATCAACAACAAGAAGAAGCCCTTCGACGATGTGCGCGTGCGGCGCGCGATCATGCATGCGATCGACCGCCAGGCCTTCATCGACGGCGTGCTCGAAGGCCTGGCCAAGCCGATCGGCAGCCATGCCGCGCCGACCGACGCGGGGTATGTCGACCTGACCGGCGTCTACCCGTACAACCCGGAGAAGGCCAAGGCGCTGCTGAAGGAGGCCGGCGTCGCGACGCCGCTGAACGTCACGCTGACCTTGCCGCCACCGCAGTACGCGCGCAAGGGCGGCGAGGTGGTGGCCGCGATGCTCGCCAAGGTGGGCATCGTCGCGAAGATCGAGAACGTCGAGTGGGCGCAGTGGCTCTCGGGCCCCTTCAAGGGCAACTTCGACCTGACGATCATCAACCACGTCGAGCCGCTGGACTACATGCAGTACGCCAACCCCGCGTACTACTGGGGTTATGACAGCAAGGCCTTCAACGCGCTCGCCAAGCAGCGTGCCGAAGCGCCGAAGGCGCAGCAGACCAAGCTCTACGGCGACATCCAGCGCCAGCTGACGACCGACGCGGTCAACGCGTGGATCTTCAACCCGTCGCAGGTGGCGGTGGCGAAGAAGGGGCTGAAGGGCCTGTGGGCCAGCTCGCCGATCTTCGCCAACGACATGGCGGCGGTGCGTTGGGAATGAGCCTGCGCCCGGCCGCCCGAAGCAGGCTCGGACGGGCTGGTCCTAACGGCCCAGCCGTTCGCCAGGCGTCGCTGGTCCACCGGACCAGCGACGTCCCGGCTCACCCCCCTCGGGGGGACCGCGCGGAACGCGCGAAGGGGGCAACATGACGGCGCTGCATGCGCTGAGCGTCGGCGAGCTGGCGCGTGCATTCGCTGCGCGCGAGCTGTCGCCGGTGGAAGCGACGCAAGCCGTCATCGCGCAGATCGAGCGCCGCGAGCCCGCGCTCTGCGCGCTCTACCACTTCGATCCCGACGCCGCGCTGGCGCAGGCCCGCGCCAGCGAGCAGCGCTGGCAACGTGGCGAGCCGCTGTCGCCGATCGACGGCGTGCCTGGCACGCTGAAGGAGAACATCGCCACCCGCGGCTGCCCGGTGCCGGCCGGCACCGCGGCCACCGAGCTGGTGCCCGCGGCCGACGACGCGCCGCCCGCCGCGCGCTGGAAGGAAGCCGGCCTGGTGCTGCTGGCGAAGACGACGATGCCCGACTGGGGCATGCTGTCCTCGGGCCTGTCGAGCTTCCACAAGCTGGCCCGCAACCCGTGGGACCTGACGAAGAACCCGGGCGGGTCGAGTGCCGGCGCCGCGGCCGCTGCGGCCGCGGGTTATGGCCCGCTGCATGTCGGCACCGACATCGGCGGCTCGATCCGGCTGCCGGCCGGCTGGTGCGGGCTCGTCGGCCTGAAGCCCAGCCTCGGCCGCATCCCGATCAAGCCGCCGTACGCCGGGCGCGTCGCCGGGCCGATGACGCGCTCGGTCGAGGATGCCGCGTGGTTGATGACGGTGCTGACGCGGCCCGACTGGCGCGACACGATGAGCCTGCCGTACCAGAGCATCCCGTGGCTGCAGCTGGACCGCGACGTGCGCGGCCTGAAGCTCGGCCTGCAGCTCGACGCCGGCTGGGGCCTGGACGTCGAGCCGGAAACCCGCGCCGTCATCGAAGCCGCGGCGCGCGCCTTCGAGGCCGCCGGCGCGATCGTCGAACCACTCGCACCGTTCAGCACGCGGGCGATGATCGACGGCATGGACCGCTTCTGGCGCATGCGCAGCTGGATGGACCTGAATGCGTTGCCGCGTGAGCGCGCCGAGCGTGTGCTGCCGTACATCTGCGACTGGGTGGCGGCCGGCGCCACGCTGACCGGCAGCGACGTCTTCAACGGCTACAGCGCGATGGGCGCGTTCCGCGAGGCCGCGGTCAACGCCACGCAGCCGTACGACTTCGTGCTGTCGCCGGTCAGCCCGGTGCCGAGCTTTCCGGCCGAGTGGGCGAGCCCGATCAACGATCCGCTGCGGCCGTTCGAGCACATTGCCTTCACGCTGCCCTACAACATGAGCGAGCAGCCGGCGGTGTCGGTGCATGCGGGCTTCACGACGGGCGGATTGCCGATCGGGCTGCAGATCGCCGGCCGGCGGCATGACGACCTCGGCGTGCTGCAGATGGCTCGGGCGTGGGAGGAGATGCGACCGGCGATGCGCGACTGGCCGATGTAGTTCATCTGCGTCCGCCGTGCTGTCGTACTTCACGCTCGGCGATCTCGCGCAGCGACACCCATGGGCATCGACGCATAAACTCGGTCAACTTCTCGATTGCTGCCGGCCCCCCTTCGGCGCACTCGCCGTTGAGCATCAGCAGCGTATCCCCGAGCGCTCGACTCCAGTCCCTATCGCTATCCCTCAATCCGTAGATCCACGTTGGGAAGTCTTCAGCAGCCAAGTCTTCTGGTACCAATTGGGTAGGTAGTCGGTCCTGAAGAACGCCGCTGAGCCCCGTGTCTCCTCGTGATGAGGGCGATTTCCGATGGTGGAGTTTGCAGGAATCGAGTGCAATGGGCTCAATTCCTTGCAATATGAGCGGGAGTGCTGATGGGCCCGAAGCCACCTGGGGAGTCGAGCGATCAGGACCTGTTCCGAACGGAACTGGTCAACCTGATCAACCAAAAGCACGAGCTGGTGAGGCTCGCAGCGCTGATCGACTGGGAGGTCTTCGCGCAGCAGTGGGGGCCGAAGTTCGAGACAACGACGGGTCGGCCGGCGCTGTCCACACGCTTGATGGCCTCGCTGCTGTACCTGAAGCACGTCTACGCCCTCAGCGACGAGCAGGTCTGCGAGCGCTGGGTCGAGAACCCGTACTACCAGCACTTCAGCGGCGAGCGGTACTTCCAGCACGAGTTGCCGTGTGATCCGTCGAGCCTCGTGCGCTGGCGTCAGCGCATCGGCGAGGAAGGCTGCGAGTGGCTGCTCGAACACAGCATCGAGGCTGCGCGCAAAGCAGGCGTCATCAAGAGCGAGAGCCTTCGGACGATCGTGGTCGACACGACGGTGCAGCCCAAGGCTATCGCGCATCCGACCGACAGCCGACTGCTCAATCGCGCCCGCGAGCACCTGGTGGCCGCCGCGAAAGGCGCTGGCATCGCACTTCGCCAGAGCTACGCACGCGTAGGCAAGGCCGCCGAGCGCCAGGCTGGCCGGTACGCTCACGCAAAGCAGTGGAAGCGCATGCGTCGCGAGATTCGAAGGCTGCGGACCTGGCTGGGCCGAGTCATTCGCGACGTCAAGCGCAAGGCGATCGAGCCTTCAACAGATCTGCGGCGCAAGCTCGAACTTGCTCAGCGTCTGCATGCCCAACAACGCGACGGGAAGAACAAGCTGTACGCGCTGCACGCCCCGGAGGTCGAGTGCCTGGCCAAAGGCAAGGCAAGAACCCCGTACGAGTTCGGCGTCAAGGTGTCGCTGGCAGTCACGGCCAGGGAAGGCCTGGTGGTGGGCATGCGCTCCATGCCCGGTTCACCGTACGACGGCCACACCCTGGGCGACCAACTCGAGCAAGTCGAGATCTTGACCGGCGCGCAGCCGTCCATGGTGCTGGCCGATCGCGGCTACCGCGGCGTGCAAGCTCCCGAGGGGACGCAGCTGCTGCTCAGCCACACCCGGCGCCTACCACCACGACTGAAGCGGCTGCTCAAGCGGCGTCAGGCGATCGAGCCGGTCATCGGGCACATGAAGGCCGACGGACTACTGGACAAGAATTGGCTCAAGGGCGCGCTCGGCGACGCCATGCACGCGCTGCTGTGCGGCGCCGGGCACAACCTGAGGCTCGTGCTGGCGCACCTGCGGGTGCTTCCGTTCCTCGTTGCCGTACTCGTTCGGCATCTATGGACGCTCATATCGCCGGGAAGCCTGCTCGCTCCGGCCACCGCCAGACGCTAAGCAGGTTGTTCAGGACCGACTAGGTACGCACTGATCTACCAACTGAGCGAGAAGATTTCGATTCTCCACGCTGAAGCGAGCGATCAACTCAGAGCGAGGCCGCTTCGCCATGCGACGAAGCCACCCTACAAGCCTGTCTTGCGCTCTGCCCATCCAAGTCCTTCGAACGAGGCCCTCCGCCGCGCGGCCTGAAAGCAGTTTGGCTGTTCCGCGTCCGCTTCGCGCTAGTGATCCTGAAAGATTACGACTCCTCGCCTGATCAACTCGCCCTAAGCAAGAATAGGCCACGGATGAACCAGAAGAAGCCGAGTGCTGCGCAGGCGACAGCAAAGACGCTCGACCCGTCGTTGACAACGTCGACGATGCCAACTGTGAAGAACAATACGCCATAGCCAACATCAATTTGCCACCGTCGCCTCGTCATCGTGATCAAGTCAAGAACGACTCGGACCGCGATGGCCACCAAGAGTACCGTCTGCACCTTAGCGATCATCCGGGAAGTAGCCGAACTCAGGCAGGGCGGGCACTCTTTCTTTGGCGGCAGGCTCGCATGGGTCAGCAGGCTTGCAGGCCTTTTTGCACGCAAGGTAGATCCCCGCATTGCATCCGACGTAAGCCGCGCCCTTGCCCCAGAATCCGCCAGGAGCCCGCACCGCTCCCTTGCAGGCCTGCCCTGCAATCAGGTTGCACTTGGCCTGACACTTCATCTCTTCGCTGAGCGGTGCTTCGACCGCTCGCAGAGGTATGTCGATATTCTGATGATCCGGAAAGACCACCTTGATCAGCTCAACGGCGGGGTCTAGAGAGTTGCCAATCGCACCAGGACTGCTGTCGAGCAACCCCAGTGGATCAATCTTGAACGCTGGAGCTCCGCCAACATACGTGTAGAAATTCGATCCTCCAGCCAAGTCAATCGGATCCTCCGACACAAACCGCTGCAGCGCCACAGAATAGAACCGATTCCGATAGTAGTAAAGCGACGCCAGCGGAGCCGTGGCCTGGTTCCCCGTCGCACTGGCCGCCTCGTTCTCCCGCCCCGTGTACTGGTAGGGGATATCGCTGACGGGCTGCCCGGCCGGCGTGGTCTGCGTCGTGCGCCCGAAGGGTTCGTAGCCGAAGCTTGCCTGCACCACCTGGTCCGCCTTCGTCACCATCAGCGTGGAGCCCAGCGCGTCGGTCAGCAGGCTGGTCAGCAGCGGCGCCGTGGCGCTGGGGTTGGCCGGGTTGCGCGGCAGGTTGCTGTCTGATCCGTTGGGCGCCACCGCGCGCAGGTAGCGCTCGTCCAGCGCCAGGCCGTTGAGCACGTTGGCCTTGTAGTTGGTCTTGCCCGCGTTCGCGCTGGCCGCGTTCAGCTCCTGCACCACGTTCCAGCCATCGTGCAGGAAGCCCGTCACCGTCGACCCAACAGTGCGCGAGATGCGCCGGCCGGCCGGGTCGTAGCCGTAGCTCGCCACCAGCGGCCCCGTGACGGTGCCTTGGCGGATCTCGGTCAACTGGTTGCGGCTGTTCCACAGGTAGGCATGGCTGCCGTCGCGGGTCAGGTTGCCATTGGCGTCGTAGCTGATCGACGGCGCTCCCGCGCCTCCCCACGCGGTGAGCTGGTTGTTGGCGTTGTGGGTGGCCGTGGTCACGTCGCTGGGCAGCTGCGTGTTGGCCAGGCTGCCCGAGACGCTGGTGCGCCGGCCCGCCTTGTCGTAGCCGTAGACCAGGTCGCCGATCACCGACTGGTCGGCGCGCTTGTAGCTGATGCTCGTCAGCCGGCTCGCGTTGTCGTAGCCGTAGGTCATCGTGATGCCGTTGGCCAGCGTCACCTTGGTGCGGCGGTCGGCTTCGTCGTAGTCCAGGGTGATGGTCTGGGCCACGTTGCCGTTGACCGCGCCCGCGGCCTGCCGGATCTGGCGCAGGCGGCCTGCCGGGTCGTAGGTGTAGCTCGCAACTCCTCATGAGAACTGAGGCAGGTCGACTTGGCGATGGTTGCAATCAAAGACGCGCGAGGCGATGTACGAGAGCCCGTGCTCGATTGCGAACCGATACGCCGCAGCATGCTCTTCACCGGGCAGAAACGCCGAACCATCGGTCTCCTTCGGCAAATAGATGAAGCTTCTGAACTGGCACCCCAGTTCCGCACAGACGTCTGAGGCCGCAGCACTCGCGTAGATGTCGTCGATCGCCCTGACGTAGACGTGAAGGATGAGATTTGCAGCACGCGCGTGGACGCCATTTGGATCCGTCTTGTTCGTTGGGTCCGCTGCCGACAAGCTAACGTAGTAGAGCTTCTCGCCGTTCATAGCATCCATCCGGGATCACTTGTCTGAGGAGAGATTGGCGGATGCGCGTAGAGGGACCAGCGTTCTGCCTCAGGGTCTACGGGGCAGCTGTTTTCTCGCGCGAGTTGTATGAGATTCCTCAACTGATTGCGCATATTGTAGAAATTCGTCCGATGGCCTGAGTAGGTGCCCAAACGTTCAAGACCCACGATCTTCGAGTATCGAGCACGATCCCACAGGTTCTCTGGATCATAGAACAGCATGACCCAAGCCTTCTTCAGCGCGCTCAGCGTCTCAGAAATTGCCGCATCCAACGCGACACATGGATCAGGACATTGTTTGAGGGTCTGCCGATTTGGCATTGGACCCGTATGCGGCATCAAGCCGCTGGGGTCTGCTAGAGAGACGGGATTGGCGCCAACATACGTGTAGAAATTCGATCCTCCCGCCAAGTCAATCGGATCCTCCGACACAAACCTCTGCAGCGCCACAGAATAGAACCGATTCCGATAGTAGTAAAGCGACGCCAGTGGGGCTGCGGCCTGGTTCCCCGTAGCACTGGCCGCCTCGTTCTCCCGCCCCGTGTACTGGTAGGGGATGTCGCTGACGGGCTGCCCGGGTGGCGTGGTCTGCGTCGTCCGCCCGAAGGGCTCGTAGCCAAAGCTCGCCTGCACCACCTGGTCCGCCTTCGTCACCTTCAGCGTCGAGCCCAGTGCGTCGGTCAGCAGGCTGGTCAGCAGCGGGGCCGTCGTGCTCGGGTTCGCTGGGTTGCGCGGCAGGTTGCTGTCTGATCCGTTGGGCGCCACCGCGCGCAGGTAGCGCTCGTCCAGCGCCAGGCCGTTGAGCACGTTGGCCTTGTAGTTGGTCTTGCCCGCGTTCGCGCTGGCCGCGTTCAGCTCCTGCACCACGTTCCAGCCATCGTGCAGGAAGCCCGTCACCGTCGACCCCACCGTGCGCGAGATGCGCCGGCCCGCCGGGTCGTAGCCGTAGCTCGCCACCAGCGGCCCCGTGACCGTGCCTTGCCGGATCTCGGTCAACTGGTTGCGGCTGTTCCACAGGTAGGCATGGCTGCCGTCGTGGGTCAGGTTGCCGTTGGCGTCGTAGCTGATCGCCGGCGCTCCCGCGCCTCCCCACGCGGTGAGCTGGTTGTTGGCGTTGTGGGTGGCCGTGGTCACGTCGCTGGGCAGCTCGGTGTTGGCCAGGCTGCCCGAGACGCTCGTGCGCCGGCCCGCCTTGTCGTAGCCGTAGGCCAGGTCGCCGATCACCGACTGGTCGGCGCGCTTGTAGCTGATGCTCGTCAGCCGGCTCGCGTTGTCGTAGCCGTAGGTCATCGTGATGCCGTTGGCCAGCGTCACCTTGGTGCGGCGGTCGGCTTCGTCGTAGTCCAGGGTGATGGTCTGGGCCACATTGCCGTTGACCGCGCCCGCGGCATGCTGGATCTGGCGTAGGCGGCCTGCCGGGTCGTAGGTGTAGCTCACGGTGGGCTGGCCCGCCACCGTCATCGTTTCGCGAAGGCCGTTGGCGTAGTAGGTGTAGTCGACCTGCCCCTGTGCGCTGGTCTCGCGTGTCAGGCGATCCAGATCGTCATAGACCCGGTCGATCGTTGCCGTCACGGTGAAGGTGGCGCAGTCCAGCCCGGCACAGGCGCCGTCTTCGAGCTTGGTCAGCCTGCTGCCGCCGTCCCAGGTCAGGCGGGTGCCGCTGGTGTAGGCCGTCGGCGCGGCGGGCGTGGCGCCGTAGCCCACGAAGGTCATGCGCCCCAGGCCGTCGAACCGGCGGCCGCTGACCTGGCCCTTGCGATCGGTGAAGCGCGTGAGGTTGTTGCCGAAGTCGTACTGCCGGTCGTCGGCGGCCAGCAGTGCGTCGCGCCGCAGTGTCGGCAGGTTCATGTCCCCGTACTCGAACACCGTGGGGTTGGTGTTCTCGTCGCGGTGGGTGCGCAGATTGCCCATGCGGTCGTACTCGTAGTCGACCGCGCCGCCCAGGGCGTTCTTGCTCTGGGTCTGCCGGCTCATGCCGTCGTACTTCGATTCCGCCTGGCTGCCCAGCGGGTCGCGCTGCACCACCGGGCGGCCTGCGGGGTCGTGGCCGAACTGCGTGATGTTCAGCAGCGGGTCGGTCAGCGTCGCCAGGTCGGGGCCGGCGTACTCCCACCGGGTCTCGTGGTTCAGCGCGTTCTTGCTGGTCAGCAGGCGGCCGAGCTCGTCGTAGGTCATGGTGACCTTGTTCGAGTTCGCATCCCTGATCTCGATGAGGTTGCCCCGGCTGTCGTACTCGTAGTTCGTGGTCTGCAGCAGCTCGTTGGTGCGCGACTTGAGCCGGCTGAACTTGGGGTCGTAGGCGAAGCTTTCGGTCACCGCCTTGGGCGTGCCGTCCAGGCGCGTGATGGTCTTGACGTTGCCCAGGGCGTCGTACGTGTAGCGTGTCGTCCGGTTCAGGTTGTCGGTGGACGTGATCACATGGCCGCTGACCGGATCGCGCACGTAGGTCGTCGTCTGCTGCTCGGGCTGCCCGAGCGGATAGACGTTCTCGATGATCTGCCGGTTGGCGTCGAACTTCACCCGTCGCACGAAGCCTCGCCGGTCGGTCACGTCGGCCTGCGTGACGTTGTTGTTGCCGTCGGTGGTGTAAGCGATCTGCAGCGTGGAGTTGTCGGCGTAGGTCTGCTTCTTCACGCGGCCGGCGGTGTCGTACTCGTTGAACACCATGCGCTTGTCACGCGCGTCGAACACGCTTTCGATGCGGCCGCCGGGCGTGTAGGTGTAGCGCCAGGTGCCGCCATCGGGCAGCGTCACCTTCTTCAGGCGCCCGGCGTTCGGTGCCGCGGTTTCATACTCGTAGCTCACTGTGCGGCCGATGTTGTCCTTGGCGGTCTGGATTCGCCCACTGCCGTCGTTGAACAGTTCGATGAAGCGGCCGTGGGGCGAGATGATCTTGGTGATGGGGCCGCTCAGCGCGGGCGTGCGCGCCAGCTCGATGGTGTTGCCCAGCCGATCCGTGATGGCCTGCAGCTTATTGAAGCCGTATCCGTAGAACACGTAGGTGGTGCCATCGCGTGTTCGCAGATTGAAGTTCGGCGCAGCCGCCTCGATGACGGCCTTGTAGAAGGGCCCCGCCTCCTGGTGTTCCCAGGTTGCGTTGTAGTTGCCGGTGCCACTGGTCAGAACGCGATGGAAGACCAGCTGGATGCCGTTGGGTTGAATGAGCGCAATCTTGCCGGCGTTGTGGCCGAGATCACCACCGGCATAGGCCTCGAGGGGGTACAAGTTCATGTCGAATCGATGCATCGCGCCCACGCCGAAGGCGCGGTTCGTGCCATCCTGGTCCATGTACGTGCGCTCCAGGCTCAGGGGCACCACGTCGGACACAGTCAGGTCCGTCATGCTGTGAAGGAAGGTGCCGCGCGCGAGAAAGACCGGGTCGCCGCAACAGCCACCGCAACCCGCTCCGGCGCCCCAAGCTCCTCCGCCGCCGCAACCTCCCGGGCTGCCGCCCCCGGCGCCGCCAGCACAACCCGGGCATGGCCCGCCGCCACCGCCTCCGCCGCCAAATAGGCCAAACGAGAACCCTGTGAACCGGAAGAAGCCGACGTTCGCTTCGGGCTGAATCGTCTTGCCATCCGCACTGACAAGGCCGCGGCCATAGGCGTGCCACCCGGCCGCGACCGGGTCGTACGCCCAGAACTGAACTGGCGTGCCCGGCGCCTGGCCGGTGTTGTTGGGATAGATCACCTTGACCGCCTGCGGCGCACCACTCGCGACGGACTGGATGTAGGCGCCGGACGGCTGCACCGTGAAGTAGACGGGGAAGTCGGCCTCCTTGGGCATCGGGAACGCCGCCCGGTCGGTCGGCACGGGGCTGATGTTGATGGCCGTGAGAATGTTGCCCAGGCGGTCGCGGATGACCGTGCCGGCGGGAATGCGGATCTCCAGGCCGGGGATCGACGGCGTTGTGACTACCGTCTCACGCGTGGTCGGCGATGGGATCTGGATGGTTCCCTTGGGATCGAGCTTAGTGAGGTAGATCGGCTCGTCGAGCAGCAGCGTTTCGCCCGCCTTGAGAGCGACGTGACGAAGGTAGCTGCCGTAGAAGGCGTTGGGACGGTTGGCCGTGGAGCCTTCGATAACCAGCGTCTGGTCGCCTGCGGGCACTCCTGTCAGCAGGAACCGGCCCTGGGCATCGCTGACGGTGCGCGAATCGCCGATCGCCAGGGCCACGCCAGCCAGCGGCTGTCCATTGACCCGCTTGACGCTGCCCGCGACGGCAGTCACGCCGGCGCCCGCTTTGAGCAATTGGGCATGGTGCGCGAGCCGACTATCTTCAATGTGCTTGAAGTACTCCCGCATCGTGCCGCCGAAGGGCTTGGCGTAGTACCACTTTCCGGGAACCTGTGGGTTGGTGATCAGCCAGTCTTCGCCTTCGCTCGCCTCCACCTGCTGCGCGGCGCCGCTCGGGGCCGCATTGCGCGCCGTCGCCGTCGCCGTCGCCGGCGCAGGCAATGGCGTGGCGCGTGCAAGCGCATTGGCCGCTTGGAGCGCACCGCCATCGGAGGTCTTCCCGAGCTTGTTGGTGGCGGCTTCGCGTGGGGTCGCCTGACCCGGAGCCAAGGACGCGGTGGTGAACCCCACGGTCGTGAAGGGGACAGATTGTCCGCGTTCATCCGTCGCACCCTTGACGAAGAGGGTGTAAGTGCTCGCCGGTAGTAATTGCACCCGGGGTGTCACGAAGAGCAACATGCCGGATTCGGCCGGAACCACCGTGGCCGGCACCGCGCCGCTCGGCCCGATCAGCGTGACGGTGCTGGTATTCATCGTCGATACCAGCATGCGCTTGGACAGGCGAACGGCAATGACCTGGTCCACCGGCACGTTGCGGCTGTCTGCCGCCGGCTGGCTGTCCAGGATCAGCGGGGCCGCGGGCGTCGATACCGCCCGCGCCTGTTCGAGGGCGCTTTCGCTCGCGACCGGCACGAAGCGCTGCCGAGCAACGTCGTAGATTTCGGCATTGGGCACCGGGCGACCCGCGGCGTCGTAGCCCCCGACCAGCAGCACAGCGTGACTTGGCAACAGGTGCGCCAAGTGACCGAAACGCGCAGCTTCCAGACGCGCATTGAATCGTTCGACCGAATGCGACTGCGTATTGAACAGCTCGGCTTCTGCAATGGGGGTGCCGCGCGACGAAAGCCCGCCGGTCACCAGCAGCCTGCCATCCGCCAGCAGCGTCGCCGCGTGTTTGGATCGCGCGAGCAGGCCCAGTTCGCCGGCCGGCTTGAATGCTCCTGCGAACGGATCGAACAGTTCTGCCGCGGCGGCTCCTCCGCTGGCGGTTACCCCGCCAAGGATGAGCACCTGGCCGTTCGGAAGCAGTGTCGCGCTGTGATGGGATCGGCCCTGCAGCAACGTAGCCGAAATGACAGTGGTGCGACGCGTAGACGGGTCCAGGACCGAGACGATTGAGCTGGGTGGCCCACCGTTCGACTTGGCCCCACCGAGCAACAACCATCGGCCGTCCGGGAGCAAGGTCGCGCTCTGTCCATCCATCGTCGCCGGACGCGGAAAGAGCTGGGCGAACAAGGTGGCTTGCGGCTGGTTCGCCAGTTCCGGTTCGGCGGCCAGCGTTGGCGCATGACCCACGAGCAAGGCCAGACCGATTGCCGCGAGCGCACCTGCACCGCGCAGCTTGAACGACAGCCAGTTGCGACGCGGCAAACGCAGGCTTGCTGCTTCGATGAGCGCTGTGATCATGGCGGATCTCCTCCCGAATGTTTCTTGTCTGGGTTCAAATCGTCGACCGAATCCTGAAGCCGAAACTCGCCGCATTCGGTCCCGGGGAGACCATGACCTTGTAGGTTCCGGTCTCCGGCAGAGTCGGGAACTTGCAGCCCGGGTTGGGCTCGGCGCCAATGACGCAGGACTTCAACACTTGGCCTCTTGCGTTCGAGAGGATCACCGCAATCGGATTCGATGATGGAGCAGCCGGGCTCGTGCTGAGATCGCTCAGCACTACACCGAGGTTCGACCCTGCTATTGCACTGAAAGCGAAGGTGACGCGCTGTGCCGACAGCAGGGTCACGGCCTGGACTGCGCTGTCATCAACGACAGCGTTGCGCAACAGTCCCCGTCTTGCGGCGATCGACATGCTGCCGGTGGTCAGGCCCGCATCGATCACAACCGTGTAGTCTCCGGTAACGGAGAGAGTGCCCAGATTCTGAAGGCTTCCGGCGAGTTCCCAGGCCATGGCCTGTTGCATTCCATCGGGCCTCAGGACCTTGACGAAGGCCGAGAGGCCCGACTGCAGCAAGGTCATCTCGTCTCCGGCAGTCGCTCCGAAGGTGTACCGTGCGTTCCTGCCGGGGCGCGTAATGTTCACCGTGGTGGGTTCAACCGCGTTGAGGTCGAGCGCTCCACCTGCGAAGTCGCTGGAGAGAAGCAGCGACAGCGATGCGTCCACGGCATCGTCGGGAGTGATCACCACCGTATGGTCTCCCGATCGCCTCACCGGCCCGATGTCGCACGCCCAGCCCGTACCGAGGCTTCCGCAGTACGTGACCAACTCGCCCGTGGAGTCGTAGACATTCACGGTTATGTATTTCCCCGCCGGCACGGTCGCCAGGTCCATGATGGCCAGGCCAAGATGCTGACCGGCGGATGCCGAAAATGTGTAGCGCCCCTGTTGGCCGGGAGCCAAGGCCACGGCGAGCGCTGAGCCGTCGAGGGCCAGGGCCGCCGTGTTCGCCTCCCGAAGTGCAATGCTGACCTGGCCAGTTTCCATGCCCTCCGGATCGAGCACCACGACATAGGAACCAGGTGCCGGCAACTCTCCCAGATTCAGCGCACCCGCGCCGCCGCCACCGAAGTTCGCCGAGTTCAGGACGCCACCGTCCGGCTTGTAGACCGAAACACTGCCGGAAGGGAACGTCGAGCCGAACCAATGGAGCGCCAACCTTTGCCGCGCTACGCCGCTGAAGGTGTAGCGCGCGTTCTGGCCGGGCCGACTCGAACTGAAGACGGTCGGCGATGCAGGGTTGGGCGTCAGCGTGCCGGTGACTTCGTTCGACAGCATGAGGCTCAGGCTTGCACTGTTGCTGCCTTGCGGGTCGATGAAGACGCTGTACGTTCCAGCCCATGGGAGCGGGCCCAGATTGCAGTTCAATAGTGGGAACGAGCCGACATTGCATTGCTTAAGCAGAGAGCCCGTTGGATCGTAGACAGACAGCAAGATCGAGCCGCCGCTCGGCACTGTCTGCGCGTTGGTGATGCCCAACCCCAAGAACTTTCCTGCGGTTCCAGCGAACGTGTAGCGACCGTTCTGCCACGCGATCAGTGAAACGGGCGTCGTGGCCCCATCGATCGCGAGCGTGCCGGAAGGCCCTTGGCGAAGCGACAGATCCAGTTGCCCGACATTCGCGCTAACGGGATCGATCAAGACCGTATAGGTGCCGCTGGCGGGAATGGGCGGCAGGTCCCATACGCCGGTTCCGTTCTGGAACGCGCCCGTGCCGAGCACCTCTCCATCAGGGCGGTAGACGATCAACGGGTGCGTACCCCAGATCGTCGTGGTCGACCAAACTAGGCTGTAAGGCTTGCCAGCAGTCGCCGAGAATGTAAATCGTCCGTTCTGCCCTGGCCTGGCTGTGTTGAAGGTGGTGGGCGTTCCAGCGTTGGCAAGCAGCACACCTGTCAGATCCTTGGAGAGGGTCAGAGCTCCCGAAGTGATGGCCGCGCCGGGGTCGGGCTGCACCCGGACGGTATAGGTTCCGGTGCTGGGCAGTTTCGGGATATTGCAGCTGAATCCCGACGGCAAGTGGATGCACGTCGTCAGCGTCGTCAGGTTGTCAGGACGGGTGATTGTGAGGGTAGCGTTCTTGCCGCTCGGCGACGTCGTCAACCAGCCGCCACCCAGTCCCAACGTCTGGCCTTGCGTGCCCGAGAAGGTATAGCGGTAAACCTGGTTCGCCGGCATCGCGATCGATGTCGCAGCGCCATCGATCACCAGGGTTCCGTTAGGCGTTTGAGGGGCAGGGTCCGTCGTGCCGGATTGGGAAACCCTGATGTCGACACTGCCCGTGCCAGCGAGATACGGATCGATGACGATGACGTAGGCACCTGTCGCGGGCGCATTGTTCAGTGCGATGGCCGAAGGAGGGGTCGTGCTGCTGCCGGTGCTGCTGCCCAGGGGTGTTCCATCGGGTGCGTACAGGCGAATGATCGTCCACTCTCCTGGTACCGTAATGTTGGAGGGTTGAAGCGCGTAGTTGAATCCGGCCACGCCATTGAACGTATACCGGCCGTTCTGACCCGGACGCGCGGTACTGAACGTGGTGGCCGTTGCTGCATCGACGGTCAGCGTGCCGGCGATGTCCCGGCTCAATGTCAGTGTCACCGATGCAGCGTAGGTGGTCTGCGGATCGACCAGCACCGTGTACGTGCCAGCCGCAGGCAGCCGTGGAAGGCTGCAGGCAGCCGATCCGGCTGACGCCGCGTAGGAGCCGCAGGTGATCAGGACTTCGCCGCTGGGCGCCAACACCTTCACGTCGATCGATCCGCCTGAGGGGGTCGTGCTCATCGCGGTCAGGCCCAGGCCCAACTGCTGACCGACGCTGCCGGTGAACGTGTAGCGCCGGTTCTGGCCGCCGACCAGCGTCGCCGTCACGGAACTGCCATCAATGGGAAGCGCCACGGCAGTGGTGCTGCTCAGACTGAGCGTCACCTGACCTGTGTTTGCTTCGAAGGGGTCAATGAACACCGTGTACGTGCCAGCGACGGAAGTGTCGAAGTCGTACGCGAACGGAGCGATTCCCGCAGTCAGCTGGCGCATGCCGACCAGTGAACCGTTGGGCGCGATGACGCTCACGTTGGTCCACGCACCTGGAATGGTCACGTTCGTGATCGCAAGGCTGTATCGTCCTCCCGCGGCACCAGTGAATGTGTAGCGTCCGTTCTGACCCGGCCGGGTCGTGTTGAGCGTCGTTGCGCTGGTGGCGTTGATGGTCAATGCTCCACCAACGTCCCGACTCAAGGTGAGAACCGCACTGAGTGCGCTCGATACTTGCGGATCGACGACGACCGTGAATTGACCCGACTCTGGAAGTGGCGGCAGGTTGCACCCGTTCGAACGGTTGACACTGCAGGCAACCAGGACGACTCCCGTCGGTCCGAGGACGCTCACGTTGGCTGAACCCCCTACCGGCGTCGTCGCGAACGATGTGATGCCCAATCCCAGCTTCTGACCCGCTGCGCCGGTAAAGGTGTAGCGTCCGTTCTGACCGCCCGCAAGACTGACGTTGACGGGACTGCCGTCGACGGACAGGCTGCCCTCGGCGACCGAGATCAAGCGAAGTGCAAGCTCACCGATGTTGGCGCCATAGGGCTCCACGACGACGCTGTAGGGTCCCGTGGTCGGCGTATTGACGATGTCGAGCGGCGCGCCGGGCCACGCTGCCATGTTCGCGCTGGCCACCAAGGCTCCTGTCGGAGAATAGACGGCGACGCTCGTATACGGGCCGGGAAACGTATATCCGCTTGGCACCAGGCTGTATCGCTTCCCCGCAATGCCGCTGAACGTATACCTTCCGGCCTGGCCGACACGATTCGTGCTGAACGTGGTGGCCGTTGAGGCATCGACGACCAGCACCCCAGCGACCTCCGAACTCAGCAGCAGTGTTGTCGATGCCGAGTGGGGGCCTGGCGGATCGATCAGGACGGTGTAGGTGCCCGCTGCTTCAAGGCGAGGAAGGGTGCAGCGGCCGACGGTCGTGTAGGCGGCGCCGTTGTTGCATGCCACCAGCAAAACACCTGTCGGACCAAACACCTTGATGGCTACCGAACCGCCAGCTGGCATGGTGGCGAGTGTCGATAGGCCAAGACCAAGGCGCTGTCCGATAGCGCCCTGGAATGCGTAGCGTGCATTCTGACCACTCGAAAGACTGACGACCTCAGCCGCGCCATCGATCATCAGCGTCCCGGTTACGCTAGTGCTCAGCAGTAGAGACAACTGACCGGTATTCGCACCGTCGGGGTCGACCACAACGGAGTAGGCACCGGTGCCGAGTACGCCATTGATATCGATGGTCGAAGACAAACCCGGCCCAATGCTGCCGGTGCCAATCTGCTGCCCGCCGGGCCCGTAAACGAGGACTGCGCTGCTGACGCTCGCGTCGCCAAGCTGGATGCTATAGCTGGCGCCGGCGATGCCCTGGAACACATAGCGTCCGTTCTGCCCTGGCCGACTGGAGGTAAACAGGGTCGGCTGAGTGCCGTTGACTGGCAATTCAGCGGCGATCTCCGTGCTCAACGTGAGCTTGTACGAAGTGCTTCCGCTGATCGAGCTGGGACCGACCCGCAAGACATACGTTCCAGCCTGAGGCAGAGGCGGAAGAATGCAGCCGCCGCCGCTGACATAGAGGTTTCCGCAGGCCGAAAGCAGGCTGCCGTTAGGCGCGAAGATGCGGATATCCATCTCGCTGTAACCGGATGACGAACTCACTTCGCTAATGCCCAGGCCGAGCCGTTGTCCAGCCGCGCCGGCGAATGCATGGATCGCGACTCTTGAGGCCGGCACACCCGACGCGGCAACGGACGGCCCATCGACCACCAGGCGGGTCCGAGTCACTATGTTGGTGTCAATGTCGCCTGGGGGCGGCGCGAAGAAGTCGCTCGCGGAGGTGGCGGAACCCGCCGCTGTCGCCACCCTGAACGGGCCTGAGGTCGCCTCGGTCGAGATCGCGACCACGATCTGCGTGGCCGTGGCCGAAGTGATCGACACAGGACGACCGTTGAGCGTGACGAGGTTGTTTCCAGCGATCGGGTCGAAGTTCGTGCCGGAAATCGTTACCGCCGTCCCGGCTCCTCCATGGTCCGGTGAAAAGGCCGAGATCGTCGGAGCCGAAACGCCGGTGGATCCGGCGACCGTGAAAGGATCCGCCGAAACAGCCGTATTGCCGCCGACGGTGACGGAGATCGGCCCCGTCGTCGCGCCAGCCGGTACGGTCACGGTCAACTGGGTTGACGTGGAAGACGACACGACCGCCGCCTGCCCGTTGAACTTCACGGCGTTCTGCGCTGGCGTCGCGCTGAATCCCGAACCATGCACATTGACAGTTGCGCCGGGCGGGGCCTGGTTCGGAGTGAACTCGGCGATCGACAGCGCACTAGCGCCGAAACGCCTGATGCTCTTGATGTTGCCAGCCGGATCGTATGCGTAGCGCGCCACTTCCCCGTTGGGCGCCACAACTTCGACCAGCCGCCCGGCTTCGTCGTAAACGTACTTGACCTGCTGTGCCGCGACGTGGACGCTCGCGATTGCCAATAGCAGCATCAAGGCGCGCCTCGAGCCGACGATCGCATACCTTGCAGAACACAGCACGAACGCTTCGAGGAAGCCGCCTGCGGCACATCCGAGCGAAAGGAGCGCGGCGAGCGCTTCCTTGTGATGGTTGAACATCACACCTCCCTGGTACTTGTCTGCAAGACGGGAAGTGCGAACAACCGCGGGCGCTTCGGCCTGTGCGAAGCACCCTCTCCTCCCCCGCAATGCCGCATTTGCATCGGCTGACGCGCAATGTAGTCGGCCACGTTGGTTCATGCTAAGGGGACACCGGCTTCAGACTAGGGGGAGCCTCATGGCGAAGATTCGGACACAGCCCGCTTGCCAACTGGCGGATTGATGCGCACACTTGCGCCCGCATTCAAACCGCCCACGAAGGCGCTGCAAGATCAAGGGAGGGGAAGTGTGAAAGCGGCCTGCCGATGGATGACGCTCGGGGCGCTACTCGTTGCGAGCGTCTGTGGCGCCGGCGAGGGGCAGGCGCCGACGGGCGCAAGGGGCATGCCATCCGCGCAGGCCGAACTCGGCAAACGCCTCTTCTTTGACGCCCGTCTCAGCAGCGACGCCCGCGTCTCTTGCGCGTCCTGTCATCAACCGCAGCATGCATTCTCCGACGGCAGGCGATTGGCCGTTGGCGTCGAAAGTCGGGAAGGCACGCGCAACACGCCGAGTCTGCTTGGCGTGTCCAGCCAGCGGCTGTTGTTCTGGGACGGTCGGCGAACAACGCTCGAATCGCAGGCGCTCGACCCCTTGCTTAATCCCCTCGAACACGGACTCACGGATACCGGTGCGATCCTGACGCTCTTGAATCGCGACGCAGGGTACGTCGCGCAATTCGAACGCGCATTCGTCGACTCCAAAGGGCCGATCACGCTGGAGCGCATCTCCGCAGCGCTGGCCGCCTTCCAGCGAACGCTGGATGACGGCGAGTCGCCGTTCGACCGCTACCTATCAGGCGACGCGCATGCCATCACGCCGCAAGCGCTGCACGGCTGGCAGATCTTCAGCGGTCGAGCTCAATGCACACGCTGCCACGTCGCGGAGGGCGGAAAGGCATTGCTCACGGACCATGGCTTTCACGCCTTGGGAGTTGGCCTGCGCGATGTACAGCGTAAGTTGCCGCAGCTCGCGATGCGTCTGACCGCGGCGCGCGAAGCAGGCAATACGCCGGGCCACGAACTCTTGGCCGATGCCGACATCGCCGCCTTGGGGCGGTTCGTCGTCACCCTCGACCCCGCCGACATCGGCAAGTTCAAGACGCCGAGCCTGCGCAATGTCGCCTTGACCGCACCGTACATGCACGACGGCAGTGTTGCGACGCTCGCCGAGGCCGTCGACATCGAGCTCTACTACCGAAGCATCGAAAGCACTCGGCCCGTCATCCTGACGCCGGCGGAAAAGAGTGACCTGTTGGTATTCCTCGAATCGTTGAGCGGGTCGAATGCCCGCCAGCATCAGAGCGGGGGAAGAGAGTGACGAAGTCAGCGCGTCGTGTCACGACATCAACCCATCATCAGGGATTCACCCTGCTCGAGCTTCTGGTCGTGATCGCCATCATCGGCCTGCTGGCAGCCTATGTCGGCCCGCGCTATTTCTCGCAGATCGGCCGGTCGGAGCGTGGTGTGGCCAAGGCGCAGGTCGAGGCCCTGATGAAGGCGCTGGATGCATTCCGGCTCGATGTGGGCCGCTATCCCAGCATGGAGGAAGGACTTGCAGTGCTGGTCGACAAGCCGGCCGCGCTCGCGAAGTGGAACGGACCGTACTTGCAGAAGGCGGTGCCGCGCGATCCCTGGGGGTTCCCCTATCAATACCGCCTGCCGGGCACGAAGACAGAGGTCGAAGTGCTTTCGCTGGGAAAGGATGGCCAGCCTGGCGGAGAAGGCGATGCCGCGGACATCGCGAGCTTCTGAAGCGACGGGGACTTCATGCAGTACCGCGCAAGGGTCATCGACGGCACACAGCGAATGACGACGCTGCTGCTCGAGGCCTCCGGCGCCGAAGAGGCGCAGCGATCGCTGGTCAATCAGGGCATGCGCGTCGTGTCCTTGTCGCCCGCCGGCCGCGGTACACCGTGGTCGGCGGCCAATGCCCGGCGCTTCGCGGTGCTTCTGTTCGCGCAGGAGATGTTGGCGCTCCTCGAAGCAGGGCTGAGCGTGATCGCCTCTATCGAAGCGCTTCTCGAGAAGGGCGAGCCGCATTCGCGCGCGGTCCTGGAAAGGATCGCCAATGACCTGCGGTCCGGCCACAAGTTCTCCGTCGCGCTGCAGCAGCAGGCGGATGTGTTTCCGCCCTTGTTCGTGGCGATGATCGGCGCCGCCGAGCGCACGAGCAATCTACCCGAGGCGCTGATCAGGTACATCGAGTACCAGACGCGCACCGACGCAGTCCGGGCCCGCGTCATTAGCGCTTCGGTCTATCCGGCCATACTGCTGCTGGTCGGCGGCGCGGTGACCATGTTCCTGCTGGCCTATGTCGTGCCGAAGTTCGCAGGGGTGTACCAGGGCACCGGCAGGTCGTTGCCGTGGGCGTCGCAACTGCTGCTGGATTGGGGACGCTTGGCGGCGGCCCACGGCCCCTGGATGGCTGTCGCGGGGGCAGTGGCGGCCGTGATGCTCGTGCAGTCCGTCTTCCGGCTGCGGCGAGGCGGCGGACTCGGTGCCTGGGCCTCGCGCCTGCCATGGATCGGCGAACGCGTGCGTCAGGTGACGCTCGCGCGGCTATACCTCACGCTAGGCGTGCTGCTCGAAGGCGGTATGTCCATCAACCAGGCCCTGCAGATCCTGCAATCTGTTGGGCTGGTCGACGGCGCGCGCATCGAACGCCTGCGACTCATGGTGTCCGAGGGCCAGGCGCTGTCTGTCGCGCTCGAGCACGAACAGCTCACGATGCCCGTCGTCCTGCGGCTTCTTCGGGTCGGGGAGCAGACCGGCCAGCTCGGCGCCATGCTTCGCCGAGCCGCGCTGTTCCACGAAGGCGAGACGGCGCGCTGGATCGAACGCTTCACGCGTGCGTTCGAACCAGCACTGATGGCCGTCATCGGCGTCGTCATCGGCGCGATCGTGCTGCTGCTCTACATGCCCATCTTCGACCTCGCCAGCTCGTTCCAATGATCGGAAGTGAACCCACGATCGCCGTCGATCAGCTGCTCGCCGCACGTGCCCGCGGACGAGGATGGGTCACGACGCTCGCAGAAGCGCTGGGATGCGGCGAGTCGCATGTGACGAGCTGCATGGCAGCGAGCATGCGCTGGCCGGTCGCTACGATGAGCCAGATGATGCAGTGGCAGCCGGCATTCGATCTCGTGCCGCTGGTCAAGGCACAGGCGCGTCAGTGCATCGTGATGCGCTGCGGCGAATCGGATGATGGCCTGCTCGGCGCTCTGGTCGATCCATTCGACGACGATGTGCTGATCTGGGCGGAGGCACAGGCCGATCGTCCGCTGCACTGGCATGTCTGCGCACCGTCGGACCTCCATGCCTTGCTGGGCCGCCACGAGCTCGCCGCGCGAGCGACCGACAGCATCGTTCAACCCGGCGTCGATGCGGTAGCCGCGGCGGGCGCCGGTGAGTCGCTGACCTTGGAAGGCATCAGCGAAGCCGCCAGTCCGGTCGTGCAACTGGTCGATTCGGTGCTCTACGACGCACTCAAACTCTGTGCAAGCGATGTGCATCTCGAAGCCACGCTGGACGGCCTAGCGGTCAAATACCGGATCGATGGCGTGCTCGATCCGGTGATGCAAGTCACCGGCGTGGCGCTGGCCGAGCAGGCGATCTCGCGCCTGAAGGTGCTGGCCGAGCTCGACATTGCAGAACGTCGGGTCCCACAGGACGGCAGCTTTCGTGTTGTCGCGCAACGTCGGGAGATCGACCTGCGCGTCTCGATCATGCCCAGCGTACACGGCGAGGACGCCGTCATCCGCGTGCTCGACAAGCAGGCGATGGTGACGCGACACGGCCGCTTGAACATCGAATCCCTCGGCTTCGCTCCAGCAGCCGCCCAAGCACTGCGCACGCTGGTCGAAGCCGCCTACGGCATGGTGCTGGTCACCGGTCCGACAGGCTCCGGGAAGACGACCACGCTCTACGCGGCCCTGACCGAAATGCACACCGGCCGCGACAAGATCGTCACCATCGAGGACCCGGTCGAGTATCAGATCCCGGGCATCCTCCAGATCCCCGTCAACGACAAGAAAGGGCTCACCTTCGCACGCGGCCTGCGCTCGATCCTGCGCCACGATCCCGACAAGATCATGGTCGGCGAAATTCGAGACCGGGAAACCGCCGAGATCGCCGTGCAATCGGCACTCACCGGCCACCTCGTGCTGTCCACGGTGCATGCCAACAGCGTCTTCGACGTCTTCGGCCGCTTCACCCACATGGGCCTGGATCCCTATTCGCTATCGTCCGCGCTCAATGCGATCTGGGCGCAGCGGCTGATGCGCATCAACTGCTCGCATTGCAGCGAGCCCTGCGCGCCGGATCTCGATGTCGTTCGGCGTTGTGGCGTCGATCCCACGTCGCTGGCCGAATTCGACTTCCGGCGCGGCAAGGGCTGCGGCGAATGCCGCGGTACGGGCTATCGTGGCCGGCGCGCCGTCGCCGAGCTGCTGTTGATGCGCGACGACATTCGCGAACTGGTGCTGGCCAAGCAGCCCGTGCGACAGATCCGGGAAGCCGCGCGGGCAAGCGGAACGCGCACGCTGTTCGAAGCCGGGCTCGATCTCGTGTCGCAGGGCCTCACCACGCTCGAGGAGGTGCGCCGTGTCACTCTTTCGGCGTAGTGCCCGGCGCGGTGCGGCCGCGGCCATCGGACTCTCGGCGAACGAGGTCTGCCTGCTCTGGCGTGTCGGGCATGCGGCCCCGTTGCAGTGGCGCGGCGCCGCCTGCCGACCGGGAGAAGCTTCGGAGCAGATCGGTTGCTGGCTGAATGCGGATTCGCAGCTTGCCTCGCTGTTGCGCACGATGCCGCTCAGCGTCACGGCCAGCGACGAGCTCGTGCGCTGTTGGCTGGTCCACGCGCCGCCCGGAACCGCATCGCTGAGCGAGCTGCAGGCCTATGCTCGTCTGCGCCACGAAGAGCTTTTCGGCAGCAGCCTCGAGACCTCGGTGCTGCGGGCCGACTGGCGCAGTGGCAACGCCAGCGTGTGCTTCGCGTTACCGGCAGCCGTCGTCGACGATGCGCGCACCATGCGCGTTCGGCTGCGATTGCCGGTCCGTGCACTGGTGCCCGCTTCGATCCGGTTGTTCCGATGGTGGGACCAGCCGCGCCGCGGCCATGCCGAGGTCGTCATCTGCAGATCCGACGATCGAACCGCGCTCGTGTGGCGGCTAAATGGCCGGCGTCCGCTGGCGGTGCGTTCGTTGCGCCTGCACCCAGCGCATCCCGAGGCGATCATTGCGGCGGAACTCGCCCGCGCGGGGCTGTCAACCGCAAGCGAGGTGCAGCCGATCACCGTTTTCGACACCGTCGCCACCAGGCAGCTCGAACTGGATCGCGAGGGCGTGAGTCGACACGCTGCGATGACCGACCTTCCGCCCGGTCTGGAAGCAAGCGCCGCCTCGTTCGCCGCGCTCGCCGGGTTGGCTTCGCCACGGCCGACGCCGCGATTCATCGACGCGCTCGCATCGAACGATGTCACCTTCAGCGCCTGGGGCGACGGCACGACACCGCTGCGACGCTTCGCATACGGCATGGGACTGTGCGCTTCATTGGCCCTGGCATCCTGGCAGGGCTGGGCCTGGTACGGCGCAGCGCAGGAGCGCGCCGATCTGGAGCGCACGCTCACCGCAAGGAGCGCGACACTCGCGCAAGCCTCGCCGAAGCCGGCCGCTCCTTTGTCGAATCAGCAGCGGACGGCACTGGCGCGCGTGGTGGCCCAGCTGAACTTCGATTGGCATGGCCTGCTCGACGAGTTGGAACGCCTGACGCCACCGGACGTGGCCATCCTGGAGATCGAACCGCGCCCGTCGGCAAGCGCGCTGGGCCTCAGCGTCGAGGTCCGCGACGCAGCTGCCCTGCTGCGCTACACCGATGCCTTGAGCAGGTCTTCACAGCTTCACGACGTGCACGTGCTGAAGCACGAGACGAACGATCGCGACAGCGCGAAGCCGCTTCGCTTCACCCTTTCGGCCGCGATGCGGCCGTCCCCGTGATGCAGCGCACACCCCGCGGCGCCCACCCGCGTCTGCGGGTCGAAACCGCCCTGCAACGCTGGGGGTGGGCTCCCCCGGTGATCGTCATTGTCCTGGCCGCCGCTGCAAGCATTCACTGGATGCGCATGACGTCAGAGCGTGCGGCACTCGATCAGTTGCAGCAGCGCCTGTCGCGTCCCGTGCCTGTCGGCGACGTCGCAATCGCGCAGTCAGACCCGACACGCCAACGCATCGCGCAGGTGCAGGCAGTGCTTCCGCCAGTGTCGGCCGCCAATGCGCTCGTCGGCGAGCTGTTCGAGCTGGCACAACGAGAAGGACTTCAACTGGAGCGATCGACCTTCCAGCACGGTATCGAAGATGCGGGACCGCGGTGGCTGCACGTCTCGCTCACGCTGCCCGTGCAGGGGCCCTACCCTGCCGTACGCGGATTCATCGAGTCGGTGCTTCGCAAGCACCCGAATGTCGCGCTCAACCATCTGAGCGTGAAGCGCGAGACATCGGCACACGAGCAGGCGCATGTCGTGCTGGGGTTCGGCGCATGGTTTGCGTCTGAAGCCGGCCCTGCGCCGGAGGCACAGCCTTGACGCGCCTGCGGATGCTGATGATCGTGCTGGCTGGTGCGGCTGCCCTGGTCGTCTTTTCGGATCCCCCGGCTCCGCGACACGAGGTGGTGTCCGCGCTGCCCGCGATTCCGGCCCCCCGGCCGGCCATGCCGGCTCGGACCCAGGAGCACCCGACTCCCCGGCTGCTCGACCGGGGTCTGCTGTATCCCGCGCGCGCCAATGTAGACCGCACAAGCCACCCCAACCTGCTGAGCGGAAGAAGCTGGGCCCCACCGCCGCCGGCGATGGCGCCGTCGCCGCCACCGACGCCAGCGCCGCCGCCGGAATTCCCGTTCGCCTATGTGGGCAAACAACGCGACGGCCATGTGTGGCAGGTCTTCCTGTCCAAAGGCAACGCCACCTTCGTATTGGGAGAAGGACACACCGTGGAGCAGGAATACCAGGTGATCAAGATTGCACCACCCGTGCTGACGATGATGTACCTCCCGATGCGCCACCTGCATCAACTCGCCATTGGGGACGCCGATTGACCTGGAATGACGCGGCGACACCCGCGCGCCTTGCCCTCGCGGCGCTCGCGACTGGCGTGCTGGCGCTGCTGACGGCCTGCACGAGCCCAAGTGCGCAGCGCGAGGCCCAGGACCTGCTGGCGCAAGGCCGCCCGGCCGAGGCGCTCTCCCGGCTGAAGCGGGCGGCCGACGCGGACTCGCGCTCAGCCGAGGGTCGGCTGGCGTGGCAGAAGCTCAGGGTCGGCGTGGTCGAAGGCTTGCTGGCGCATGCCCAGGGTGAACGACGCAACGGCGCGTTCGATTCGGCCGATCAGCTGTACCGACAGGCCTTGAACATCGAACCCGGCAACGAGCCCGCCATCCTTGGACTGAAGGCGACCGAGCGCGAGCGGATATGGTCCGGCCTGCTGCAGCAGGCGAGCGCCCAGATTCAGCGCAAGAACCCGGATGCCGCCCGGACCGCGCTGCGCGCCGTGTTGGCCGAAAGTCCCCACCACCCCGACGCACTCCGGCTGCAGAAGCAGATCGAGGCGCTCGATGTGCGGCCTAGCCAGGATGCGATGCTCGGCACGGCCTACCGCAAGGCCGTCAGCCTGGAGTTCAAGGAAGCGCCGCTCAAGACCGTGTTCGAAGTCCTCGCAAAGACGGCGGGCCTGAACTTCGTGTTCGACAAGGACGTGCGCACCGACCAGAAGGTGTCGCTGTTCCTGCGCAACAGCACCGTGGAAGCGGCGGTCGCGCGGTTGCTGGTCAGCAACCAGCTGGCGCAGCGCGTCCTCGATGCGAACTCGGTGCTGATCTACCCGGACACGCCCGCCAAACAAAAGGACTACCAGCCCCTCACCGTGCGCAGTTACTACCTCGCGAACGGCGAGGCGAAGTCGGTGGCCAATTCGGTCAAGACCATCCTGAAGGTCAAGGATGTCGTCGTCGACGAGCGGCTCAACGTGATGATCGTCCGCGACTCGATCGATGCGGTCCGCCTCGTCGATCGCATGGTCGCCCTGCTGGACCTGCCTGAACCGGAGGTCATGCTCGAGGTCGAGGTGCTGGAAGTCAAACGTTCCGAACTGCTGAACCTCGGCGTGCGTTGGCCAGACCAGGTGAGCTTCACGCCCTTGAGCAAGTCCGCCGGCGGCCAGGTGACGCTGCGCGAGCTGCGCAATCTGAATGGTGCGGCCATCGGCGTCACGGTGAGCCCGCTCACGGCTTCCGCTCGCCGTGACGATGCGGTGACGAACATCCTGGCCAATCCGAAGATTCGCGCCAAGAGCCGCGAGAAGGCGCGCATCCTGATCGGCGACCGGGTGCCGAACATCACGACGACATCGAACTCGACGGGTTTCGTTTCCGACTCGGTGACTTATCTCGACGTGGGCCTCAAGCTGGAGGTCGAGCCGACCGTGTTCGCCGACAACCAGATCGCGCTCAAGCTGGCCCTCGAGGTCAGCAGCATCGTCAACCAAGTGCAGAACAAGTCGGGCACCCTGGCCTTCCAGATCGGGACCCGCAGCGCCGCAACGGTGCTGCGCCTGCGCGATGGCGAGAACCAGGTGCTCGCCGGCCTCATCAACGACGAGGACCGGCGCTCGGCCAGCAAGATTCCCTTGCTCGGCAGCGCCCCGCTGCTGGGGAAGCTCTTCGGGGCCGGGAACGACGAGACGGTCAAGACAGAAATCGTCCTGTCGATCACGCCGCGGTTGCTGCGCAATGTCGAGCGTCCCGACGCGGGCCTGCTCGAATTCGAATCTGGCACCGAGGCGGGCTTGCGCAGCCGTGGCGATGGGCCTGCAGGCTCTCCCGAGTTGACCCCGTCCGGTACAGGCGCATCCCCCGCCCCGCAGAGCGCCGCACCGTCGCCCATCGAGGCGCGACTGGTGGCAGCGCCCGCTCCGGCGAGTGACGCGGACGTTCGGTGGGACGCTCCCGCTTCGACTCGCGCAGGACAGATCGTCAGCGTCGGAGTCGTCGTCGACTCGCGCAAGCCGATCGTCGGCATCCCCCTAGCGCTGGGCTTCGACCCGAAGCTGTTCGAGGTCGTCGAAGTGAAGGAAGGCGACTTCCTCGCGCGCGGCGGTGCAAGGACCTATTTCGAGCACCGCATCGACCCTTCCGGGCAGGTGCTCGTGACGGCCCGACGTGAGGACATCGAGGGCGTGGCAGGCAGCGGCCAGGTGCTGAGCGTCGCATTCCGCGCGTTGGCCGCGGCTGCGGCTGTGCCGGTGCGCCTGCTGACCGTCGCGCTTGAGGGCGGCAAGCTCAGCGCGGTGACGGCAACGCCGCCCGCGCCCTTGATGATCGAGGTGCGACCGTGACGCCTGGACGAACGCGCGGATTCACCCTCGTCGAGTTGCTGATCACGCTCGCCATCCTCGCGCTGCTGGCTGTGCTCGTCGCGCCGGTGGCGCGGGTGACCGATCAGCGCGCGAAGGAGCGCGAGCTTCGCCTCGCGTTGCGCGAGATTCGAACCGCGATCGATGCCTACAAGCGCGCTTCCGATCAAGGGAGAATTCGCAAGTCGGCCGGCAGCAGCGGCTACCCCCCGACGCTGGCCCGATTGGTCGAAGGCGAGGAAGATCAGGCCGACCCGCGGCGCCGAAAGATCTTCTTTCTGCGGCGCGTGCCCGGCGACCCTCTGGCAGAGCATGCGTCGCTTCGAGCGGAGTCGACGTGGCAGCTGCGCGCCTATGACAGCGAGGCGGACGACCCGAAGGAAGGCGACGACGTCTACGACGTGCGATCGAAGTCGAGATCGGTTGGCCTGAACGGCGTGCCGTACCACGAGTGGTGACTCGCGTGCGCCACCGGACCAATCCCGCCGAGGGCTACACCCTGATCGAATTGCTGGTGGTGCTCGCGATCCTGGCGTTGCTGCTCACGCTCGCGGTGCCACGCTACTTTCACAGCGTGGACCATGCCAAGGAGACCGTGCTGCGCGAGAACCTGCGTGCGAGCCGCGAGGCGCTCGGCAAGTTCAGGGCGGACACCGGGCGGTATCCCGATGCATTGGAGGAGCTGGTGGCACGCAAGTACCTCACCGCCATCCCCATCGATCCGATGACAGACTCGGCAAGCAGTTGGGTCCTCGTCCCGCCGGAGGACGGTAGCAAGGGGCAGGTGGCCGACCTGCGCAGCAGCGCATCCGGCCAGGGGCGCGATGGTCGGCCTTTTCAGACATGGTAGGCAGCGCGTCGCCGCTTCGGCACCCTCCTCGCGGTGTGGCATATGTCGGCCTGATGCTGGTGATCGCGGTGATCAGCATCGGGTCCGCGTATGCGGTGAAGGCTGGAGCCGCGCTGTCACGGCACGATGCGGAGCAGGAACTGCTCGCCGTGGGCATCGAGTTCCAGAACGCTCTGAGAAGTTTTGCCGCCACCAGTCCTCCGGGCGCCCCGCGCGCGCCGCGCACCCTGGACGATCTGCTTCGCGATCCGCGCCACCCCGCAACGATCCGCCATCTGCGGCGGCTGCCCCATGACCCTCTCACAGGAAAGCGCGACTGGATGGTCGTGCGCAGCCCTCAAGGCATCGTGGCGATTCACAGTGCGGCAGCTGGCACTCCCTTGAAGAGCGCGAGCTTCGATCGCGATCTCGGGCACCTCGAGGGCGAGCGGAAGAGCTACCGCGACTGGCTCTTCATCGGACCCGAGGCACAGCGTCCGCAATGACTTGCGGATCCTCGAGCCGATCAACCTGCGCGCGCCGGCTGCAGCCAGCGCTTCAAGAACCACGCGGCCAGCAGCGCCGTCGCCAAGGCCGCCAGCGGCACGCTGTCCGGCGCCTTGTCGGCTGCGCCGCTTTCCAGCAGCGCGATGCTGCCGTTGTAGGCCGCGTGCAGCGCGATGCAGGGCCACAGCGACCGTGTGCGCTCGTAGAGCCAGCCGGCCAGCAGGCCGATCGTGAACGCGGCGACGAACTGGTAGAGGTTCATGTGCGCGAGGCCGAAGATGCCGGCGGAGTGCACGATCGCGATGCCGCGCGGGTAACGCTGCAGGAAGGCGCGCAGGATCACGCCGCGGAACAGCATCTCCTCGAGCACCGGCGCCAGCGCGCACAACATCACCAAAACCGGCAGCTCGGGCCGCGCCATCTCGGAGAAGGCGCGCGCCTCCCAGGCCGACAGCGGCACCAGCGCCGTCAGCCACTGGCCGACCCAGTTCTCGACCACCACCAGCCCGGGCACCAGCGCCAGCACCGGCAGCAGGGTCAGGCCCAAGGTCGCGCCGACGCTGGACGGCGCGTCGTGGAACAGCGCGCGGTAGTGCAGTTTCGTGAACGCGACCAGGCCGGTGAAGAGTGCGCCGTTGGCGACCAGGCGTGCCAGCGCCGCGCGCTCGGCGTCGCCCAGGCCGGGCACGCGCTGCAGCAGCGCGGCACACAGCAGCTCGAGCACCATCGAGGCCAGCACCAGCCACAGCGCCCCGGCAAAGCCGGGGAACGGCGCTCCGTTCGCCCCCCTCATGAAGCGGCCAGCGGGAAGCGGATGAAGGTCTCGACCATCGCCGACTGCGCGGCGATGCGCTCGCCGATCGGCGCCTGGCCGGGCGTCTCGACGCAGGCCGCGCGGGCGACGCCACACTCCATCATCCAGGCCTCGAACGAGCCGTCGTAGTTGTTGAAGACGATGCCGTCGCGCACCGGGTGGCCGTCGACGTCACCGTCCGGCAGCACCGGGAAGGCCCGCGCATTGGCCGCCAGCAGCGCGCGGCTGAAGGCGCCCGGCGCCGCGCTGCGCTCCAGGCTGTAGACATAGCCGTGCTGCGCCTGCTTGACGTCCTCGTGGCAGCTCAGCACGCCGTCGGCGCCGAGCGCACGCAGGCGCGCCGCGTGCTGCAGCAGCAGCCGGCCCTCGTGCGACGGCGCCACCGCGTCGCTGGCCGCGGCGCCGCTGAAGCCGCGGTTCGGGTTCTCGCCCCAGTCGTTGAAGCGACGCCCGGCCCGGAAGCCGCTGGCGTTGACCAGCGGCAGCAAGGCGAGGTTCAGCCGGTCGAGCAACGTGGCGTCGGCGCGCTCGAAGAACTCGAGCAGCCCCCAGACGCCGGCCGGCTCTTCACCGTGAAAGCCGGCGGCGATCAGCAGCCGCGGCGCGCCATCGACACCGGCGGGCCGGGTCAGCAGTCGCAGCGCATCGGCACCGACCGTGCCGAGCACCTCCGTCTGCCAGCCGCCGCGGGCGGCCAGCGCCGACCAGCGCGCATCGAGCGCGCGCTGGTCGTTGCTGGCGCCGCCCGCGGGCAGCGTCCAGCGCCAGTGCTGCGTCCCGCCTTGATCCATGTCGGGATGCTACTGGAGCGACACGCCGCCCCACCCCGGGTCCGGCGCGGGGCCGGACGGCGCGGGGTCGGATAGCGCGGTTCAGGCGGCGACGAGCAGCGGCCGGCGCGTGGCGGCCGGCGCGGGCGCCAGCTGGCCGAACAGGTTCTTCGGATCCGCCATCGTCGGGATCAGGTCGATCGCCGTGCCCAGGCCCAGCGTCTCGGCCTCGTCGCGCAGGAAGCGCAGCGCCGAGTAGTCCTCCAGCGCGAAGCCGACCGAATCGAACACCGTGACGTCGTCGGCGCCGCTGCGGCCCGGCGCGTCGCCGGCCAGCACGCGCCACAGCTCGGTGGCCGGGAAGTCGGCCGGCAGCTGCTGCAGGTCGCCCTCGATGCGGCTCTGCGGCTCGTACTCGACGAAGACGCGCGCGCCACGCAGCACGTCGGGGTGCAGCTCGGTCTTGCCGGGGCAGTCGCCGCCGACGCCGTTGATGTGCATGCCGGGCTCGATCATCTCGGGGGTGATGATGGTCGCGTTGGTCTTGTCGGCGGTGACGGTGGTGACGATGTCAGCGCCCTTCACCGCGTCGGCGGTCGAGGCGCAGACGATCAGCCGCAGCCCGTGCACGCCGGACAGGTTGCGCAGCAGCTTGGCGGTGGCGTCGGGGTCGACGTCGAAGAGGCGGATCTCGCTGATGCCCATCAGGTGGTGGAAGGCCAGCGCCTGGAACTCGCTCTGTGCGCCGTTGCCGATCAGCGCCATCGTGCGGCTGTCGCGGCGGGCCAGCGCCCGGGCGGCCATCACCGAGGTCGCGGCGGTGCGCATCGCGGTGGTCAAGGTCAGCTCCGACAGCAGCTGCGGCGTGCCGGTGGCGACGTCGGCCAGCACGCCGAAGGCCATCACGGTGGGCAGGCCGGCGCGGGTGTTCTTCGGGTGGCCGTTGACGTACTTGAAGCTGTAGAGCGACGCATCGGCGATCGGCATCAGCTCGATCACGCCGTCGTCGGAATGGCTGGCTACGCGGGCGGTCTTGTCGAACGCCGGCCAGCGGCGGAAGTCGGTTTCGATGTACCGGGACAGCTGCTGCAGCACGGCCGGCAGGCCACGCTCCGCGACGATGCGGGCAATGTCGTGGGTGGTCAGCAAGGTGGTCATTTCGGGGCTCCTGGGGCTGGACCGTTTTGGGATGTCGGCATTGTTCGAGGCCCCCGCGGCAATGAAAACGGGCAACTCTGCTTCGCTTTCATCAGAAGCTTGTCATTTCGACAGGCTTGATTGACACTATGGCGAAATGGACAGCCTCGACCAGCAACTGATCGCGCTGCTGCGCGCCGATGCGCGGGCCAGCGTCGCGACGCTCGCGTACAAGCTCGGCGTCTCGCGCGGCACGGTGACCAACCGGATTGCCAAGCTCGAGGACGCCGGTGTCATCGTCGGCTACACGGTCAAGCTGCGGCCCGACACGCAGCCCGACCAGATCACCGCGTGGACCAGCATCGCGGTCGAAGGCAACCAGACGCGCAAGGTCATCGCCATCCTGCTCGGCGAGCCCGGCATCGCCGCGATCCACGACACCAACGGCCGCTGGGACCTGCTGGCCGAGTTGCGCTCGTCGAGCCTGCAGGAGCTGGCCGAGGTGCTGGAGCGGCTGCGGCTGATCAAGGGCATCGGCGCCACCGAAACCAGCATCCACCTGCAGACGTACAAGCTGTCGTGACCGGCTACGGAGGTCGATAAACCGAGGGATTCGGTCGGCGCGCCACGAGGCGTAGGCTGCAGGGCATGGCGACCCTCGACGAGCACATCGCGCAGCGCCTGCGCGACAGCGAGCGCAGCGGCGAGCTGCGTTCGGCCCCCAGCTACGGCAAGCCCATGGTGCAGGACGACGGCTGGGATCAAACCCCGCCCGAGTTCCGGCTGCCGTTCAAGATCCTGAAGGACGCCGGCGTCGTGCCGGCCGAGGTCGAGCTGATGCAGCAGCTCGGCCGGCTGCGCCAGGCGCTCGCGACGACGACCGATGCCGAGCAGCGGCAGGTGCTGCAGCGGCGCATCAGCGATCTGCAGCAGACGATCGCGCTGCGGCTGGAGAAGTTGCGCGTGAGCGGCCAGCTGTAGCCGCCGCGTGCGACGGCACGCGCCTCAGTACAGCGGCGGCTGCAGCCCCTCCGCCGCAACCATCTTCTGCACCGCCGGCCGCGCCATCATGCGCTCCATGTAGGCGGCGATCGCCGGCTTCGTGCGCGCCGGCGCGGCGGCCGGGCCGGCGAAGTTGCGCGTCCAGCGGCAGAGCATGAAGCAGTAGGCGTCGACCGCGCTGTAGGCCTCGCCGAGCAGCCAGGGCTGGCCGTGGCCGGCGAGCTGGGCCTCGATCTGCTCCAGCAGCGCACCGGTCTTCAGCTGCGCGGCGTGCTTGACCTCGGCGGCGCCGGCGGCGTTGCCGGGGGCCACCATGCGCTCGTTGTAGAAGTAGTGGATCAGCGTCGCCTGCAGCGTGTTCGTCAGCCACACCATCCACTTGTAGTAGTGCGCGCGCTCGGCCGTGCCGAGCGCCGGCGCCAGGCCGGCGGCGGGCACGCGGTCGGCCAGGTGCATGCAGATGGCGGCCGCTTCGTAGAGCACCAGGTCGCCGTCGACCAGCACCGGCACCAGGCCGTTCGGGTTCAGCTTCAGGTAGTCGCCGGTCTTGTGCGCCTGCTTCTCGGTCTCGACCAGGACCAGTTCGAAAGGCAGGCCGAGCTCGTGGAGCACGACGTGCGGCGCCATGTTGGCGCTGCCGGGGTTGTAGTGCAGCTGGATCATCGCAAGGGCGGAAGGCGGAAGGCGGAAGGCGGAAGGCGGAAGGCGGAAGGCGGAAGGCGGAAGGACGGATGATGCCGCAAGGCGATGCGGCGACCGCGCGACGGGGGCAGGGCTCGGGTACCCTTGCACGCATGTCCTCGCTGCCGGACGCCGTCCTGCCCCGTCGCACCGCCGACGCCGGCACGCCGTCGCGCGAGGCCGAGGTCTTCGTTCGTTGCGTCGAACTGCTCGACCGCAACGCCCGCATCGGCATCGCGACCGGCATCGGCGCCCTGGCGATCATCGGCATCGCGCTGTTCCCGCAGCAATGGCCGCCGCTGGCGTACTGGCTGCAGGCGGCGGTGATCGCGGCGGTGCTGTCGCTGCAGTTGCTGCTGCCGCGACAGGCGCTCGAGCCGGGGCGGCTGACTGCCGCCACGCGCCAGCGCACCACACGCTCGCTGGTCGTGATGGCGCTGGCCACCAGCATCGCGTGGGGCTCGCTGCACCCGGTGTTCATGGGCCCGGAGACCGATCGCGTCGCGGTGCTGCTGTGCATCGCGATGGCCGTGCTGGTCAGCTTCTCGATGGGCAGCGCGAGCTTCCTGCCGGCGACCTATGCGTTGAACCTGCCGCTGGCGCTGATGTTCATCGTGCCGGCTGCGCTGCAGCCGACGGTGCACGCCCGGCTGGCGGCCGTCACCGCCGCGATCATCACCGCGCTGATGCTGGCATTCGCGCACAAGTCGCATCGCATGCTGGTCGACTCGGTCCGCATGCGCTTCGAGAACCGCGATCTTGCCGATGCGCTGACCGAGCAACGCGTGCGCGAGCGCACCCGCGTGATCGAGGAGGCCAGCCGCCAGAAGTCCGACTTCCTCGCCAGCATGTCGGACGAGCTGCGCACGCCGCTCAACGCCATCATCGGCCGCAGCGCGGCGCTGCAGGAGCTCGCCCCCGCGCTGCTGCCCGACCTGCGCAAGATCGACGTCGCCGGAAGGCAGCTGCTGGCCTTGATCGACTCGGCGCTCGACCTGTCGAAGATCCAGGCCGGGAAGATGGCGCTCTTCGAGGAAAGCTTCAGCCTGTACGAGCTGGCCGCCGAAGTGCGCGACCTCGTCGATCCGCTGGCGGCCGGGAACGGCAACCGCTTCGAGGTGCGCCTCGATGCCGCCATCGACCGCGTGCACGGCGACCGGGCCAAGCTCCGCCAGGTGCTGCTGAAGCTGCTCTCGAACGCCTGCAGGTTCACCCACCACGGCAGCATCCTGCTCGACATCGGGCTCGCGGTCGATGGGGGTGTCAGCGCGCGCGGCGGCCTGCTGCGAATGGTGGTGCGCGACACCGGCATCGGCCTCAGCGCGGAGCAGATCGAGTCCCTGTTCCAGCCCTTCGGCCAGGCCGCTGCGCGCGTCGCGCAGCCGCACGGCGGCACCGGCCTCGGGCTGGCCCTGTGCCGGCACCTGTGCCGCATGATGGGCGGCGACGTCGAGGTCCACAGCGAGCCCGGCCGCGGCAGCGCCTTCGTCGCGCGCGTCGAAGTCGGTTTGCCCGCCGCATGAACTGAAAGGAGACCAGCCATGGCCCTGCGACGGACGCTCGGACGCGTTCTTGGCGTGTTGTCGATCCTGCTGGCCGCCGTTGCCGCCATCGCGCAGGAGCGCGTGCTCGTGCTGTCCTCGACGACCTCGACCGAGCAGTCGGGCCTGTTCGGCCACCTGCTGCCGCGCTTCAAGGCCGCCACCGGCATCGACGTGCGCGTCGTCGCGCTCGGTACCGGCCAGGCGCTGGACCTCGCGCGCCGCGGCGATGCCGACGTGGTCTTCGTGCACGACCCGGCGGCCGAGGAGAAGTTCGTCGCCGAGGGCTGGGGCCTGGCGCGCAAGGCGGTGATGTACAACGACTTCGTGCTGATCGGTCCCGCCGCCGACCCGGCGAAGGCGCGCGGACGCGACATCGCCGCGGCGCTGCAGAAGCTGGCGGCGGCGAACGCCGGCTTCATCTCGCGCGGCGACCGCAGCGGCACGCATGCGGCCGAGCTGCGCAGCTGGAAAAGCGCCGGCATCGACCTCGCCACCACCCGGCCGGCCGGCTACAAGGAATGCGGCTGCGGCATGGGCCCGGCGCTGAACATGGCCGCGTCCCTGGACGCCTATGTGCTGGCCGACCGCGGCACCTGGCTCAGCTTCCGCAACCGCGCCGGGCTGGCGCTGCTGGTCGAAGGCGACCGCCAGCTGTTCAACCCCTACGCGGTGATCGTCGTGAACCCGGCGAAACATCCGCATGTGAAGCAGGCGCTGGCGCAGCAGTTCGCCGACTGGGTCACCTCGCCGGCCGGCCAGGCGGCGATCGCCGACTACCGCATCGGCGGCGAGCAGCTGTTCTTCCCGAGCGCGAACTGACCGGCGGTCGCCGAGCCGGCGCTCACGCGGCCGCCGGCTCGGCGGCGGCGCCGGTCCAGTCGCGCGCACGCAGCGCGACGATCACCGCCTGCTGCGCCGCGGTCGGCGCCTGATCGGCCAGCCGCAGCATCTGCACCCGCCGCACGATCGGGCAGTCGGCGGTGCGCACATGCGCCAGCCCCGCCGCGCGGGCGATCGACAGCGGCATGAATGCGACGCCGAAGTTCGCGCGCACCAGCGCCTGGATCCAGTCCTCGCGGTGCGACTGCTGCACCACCTGCACCTGCACGCCGCGCTCGTCGAGCAGGCGCTCGATGTGGTGCGTGAACTCGCAGCTCATGCGCTCGCAGTAGTGCTCGCGGTGCAGCTCGCCGAGCGCGATCGCCTCGCGGCCGTTGAAGCGGTGGTCGTCGCCGATCGCCACCACGTAGTCCTCGTCGAACAGCGGCGTCGCCTCGAAGCGCCGCGGGATCTCGTGCGGCGAGCACATCAGGCCGAGGTCGATGTCGCCGCGGTCGAGCGCATCGGTCAGCGCCTCGAGGTTGCCTTCGCGGAACTTCAGGGCCACCGCGGTGTGGCCGTCCTGCGCGTCGGCGAAGCCGGGCAGCACCTGTTCGAAGTCGATCGTGCACATCACGCCGACGCGCACCACCTCGTGCCGGCCGCGCGCGAGCCGGCGCGCATGCTCGCGCGCCTGGCGCGCGCCGTCGTGCAGCTCGCGCAGGTGCGGCAGCATCGCCTGCCCCAGCACGGTCAGCTGCACGCCGCTGTTGCCGCGGTCGAACAGCCGCCCGCCCAGCGTCTCCTCCAGTCGCTGGATGGCCTTGGTCAGCGCCGGCTGGCTGACGTAGGCACGCTCCGACGCGCGCGTGAAGTTCAGCGTCTCGGCCACCGCGAGGAAGTAGCGGATCTGGTAGAGCTCCATGCGCGTGCGTCGCGCCACCCCCCTCGGTCCTTACACGCCGCGCGATAACCGCCGCGCATCGGCCGATCTGCCGAAGCGATTTCACGCCGCCGCCGGTGCTGCCTAGATTTGCGGCCATCGCAGCTTTGCACCCGCCCCGGAGTTCCTCATGTTCATCGGCAAGACCGCGCTCATCACCGGCTCGACCTCGGGCATCGGCCTGGGCATCGCCCGCACGCTGGCCGCGCAGGGCGCGCACATCGTGCTCAACGGCTTCGGCGAGCGCGCCGCGATCGACCGGCTGCGCGCCGAGCTCGCCGAGGCCCACGGCGTGCAGGTGCGCCACGACGGCGCCGACATGGCACGCCCGGAGGCGATCGAGGACATGATGGGCCGCGCGCTGGCCGAGTTCGGCAGCATCGACATCCTGGTGAACAACGCCGGCATCCAGCATGTCGCGCCGGTCGACGAGTTCCCGGTCGACAAGTGGTACGCGATCCTGGCGATCAACCTGTCGGCCGCCTTCCACACCGTGCGGCTGGCGCTGCCGGCGATGAAGCGCAAGGGCTTCGGCCGCATCGTCAACATCGCGTCGGCGCATGCGCTGGTGGCCAGCAAGTACAAGTCGGCCTACGTCACCGCCAAGCACGGCATCGCCGGCTTCACGAAGGCCGTGGCGCTCGAAGTGGCCGAGGCCGGCATCACCGTCAACGCGGTGTGCCCGGGCTACGTGCTGACGCCGCTGGTCGAGCAGCAGATCCCCGACACCGCGAAGGCGCGCGGCATCACGCAGCAGGAAGTCATCCGCGACGTGCTGCTGGCCGCGCAGCCGACCAAGCGCTTCGTCACGGTGGAGCAGGTCGCGGCGCTGACCGCGTTCCTCTGCGCCGAGGACGCCGCGTCGATCACCGGCGCCGTGCTGCCCATCGAGGGCGGCTGGACGGCGCAGTGACCGTCAGCTTCTCCCGGGGCGGCAGCGCCCCTGTCCCCCTCCCTTCAACCTCGAGGACTCCTCCCATGAAATCGCTCACCGCTTCCGCCACCCTGCTGTTCGCCTCGCTGCTGGCCACCACGGCCCAGGCCGGCGAATGCCCCGCCGGCCAGCGCATGGCCAACCCGCTGACCGGCGCCGCGACCGCGCCGGTCGGCGTCACCGACGACGAGCTGGCAGCCATCGACCTGTCGAAGGAAAACGTCAAGCTGGCGCAGCGCCGGCTGCGCCTGCGCCACATGGTGATCCAGCCGGGCGGTATCGTGCCGCTGCACAGCCACGCCGACCGGCCGGCGCTGATCATGGTCACGGCCGGCGAGATCCACGAACATTCGAGCCAGTGCGCGGTGCCGATCCTGCACCGCGCCGGCGAGGTCGCGCGCGAGGCGCTCGGCACGCAGCACTGGTGGAAGAACTCGGGCAGCCAGCCGGTGCACCTGACGATCGCCGACATCGTCAACGATCGCAAGCCCGAGACGATGATGGAGCACATGTGAAGACCAGCCCGCAACCGATCACCTCCGACACGGCGGCGGGCGCTTCACCGTCGCCGCTGAGATCGCTGGCGCGCGACGACCGCCGCAAGCCGGCCGCCCCGCCGGGCCAGGTCGTGCTGGTGCTGCAGGGCGGCGGCGCGCTCGGCGCCTACCAGGTCGGCGTCTACCAGGCGATGCACGAGGCCGGCATCGAGCCGGACTGGGTCATCGGCACCTCGATCGGCGCGATCAATGCCGCGCTGATCACCGGCAATCCACCGGCCGAGCGGCTGGCAAAGCTGGAAGCCTTCTGGGGCCATGTCGAGCAGCAGTCGCTGATCTCGGGGCCCTTCGACTGGCTCGGCATGGGCAACCTGCTGGCCAACATGACCACCGTGATGCGCGGCATCCCGGCCTTCTTCGAGCCCAACGGCGCCGCGCTGCGCGGTGCGCATGCGGCGCTGGGCGTCGAGCATGCGGCCTACTACAGCACCGAGCCGCTGCGCCGCACGCTGGGCGAACTGGTCGACTTCGGCTACCTGCAGGCCTGCAAGACGCGGCTGACGGTGGGCGCGGTGAATGCGTGCACCGGCACGATGCGCTACTTCGACAGCCGCGACGAGCGCATAGGCCTGGAGCACGTGATGGCCTCCGGCGCGCTGCCGCCGGCCTTCCCCGCGGTGCGCATCGACGGCCAGCCGTACTGGGACGGCGGCATCTACTCGAACACGCCGATCGAGGCGGTGCTGGACGACAACCCGCGGCGCGATTCGCTGATCTTCGCGGTCAATGTCTGGCACCAGCGCGGGCCGGAGCCGGAATCGATCTGGCAGGTGATGGGCCGCCACAAGGACATCCAGTACGCCAGCCGGGCCGACAGCCACATCGCGCGCCAGCAGCAGATCCACCGGCTGCGCCACGTGATCCGCGAGCTGGTGAAGCAGCTGCCGGCGCGCCAGCAGGCCGACGCCGCGGTGCGCGAGCTCGCGAGCTGGGGCTGCGGCACGACGATGCACGTGGCGCACCTCGTCGCGCCGCGGCTCGAGAGCGAAGACCACACCAAGGACATCGACTTCACCGCCGCCGGGGTGCGCGCCCGGCGCGAGGCGGGTTACGCGGACGCCCGCCGCATGATCGAGCGCGCGCCCTGGACCGCGCCGGTGGACCCGATCGAGGGCGTCGTGGTGCACGAGTAAGCGCCGCCCCGACTCCGGGCATCCGGCGCGCCGGTGTTCAGCGTGGCGGCGGCGGGCTCAGCTGCGCCAGCAGCGCCTCGGGCAGGGGCCAGCCGAGCAGCTCGGCCAGGCGCAGCGTGACCCAGGCCGCCTCGCGCTCGTTCAGGCCCACCGCGGGCTCGGCGACGCCGGCCTGGCAGCGCGCCAGCACGTCGTCCTCCGCCAGCCCGAGGTCGTGGTGCGCCGCCTGCGCCCGCTCGACCATCTGCTGCGCGAGGTCCTCGCACAGCTCGTAGCGGGCGCGGAACTCGGCCAGCGGCAGCTGCAGCCGCCCGCGGGCATCGGCATGCAGCGCGTGGTACGAGGCGGGGATGGGGATCTGGTAGTCGTCGGACATGGGCGGCGGGACGATAGCCGATGCGGGTGCCGATGCGGGCGCCGCCGCGCCCGCGGCTGCGGCCTCAGCTGACGCAGCCGGCCTCGACCTTCGCCTGCTCCTTCACCACCACCGGCTCGGGAATGCGGTACCCGTAGCGCACCGCGGTCAACTCCGCCAGGATGCTCACGGCGATCTCCGGCGGCGTGCGGGCGCCGTTCTTCAGTCCCACCGGGCCATGCAGGCGCGAGAGCTGTTCCGCCGTCATCCCGAAGTGCTCGGTCAGCCGCTCCTTGCGCTTGGCCTGGTTGACGCGCGAGCCGATCGCGCCGACGTAGAAGGCCTCGCTCTTCAGCGCTTCCATCAGCGCCAGGTCGTCGAGCTTGGGGTCGTGCGTCAGCGCGATCACCGCGGTGTGGCCGTCGGGCTTCAGCGCGGTGACGGTGTCGTCGGGCATCGTGCGCAGCAAGGTGGCGCCGGGGATGTCGAAGCCTTCGGCGTATTCCTCGCGCGGGTCGTTGACGATGACCTGGTAGCCGAGCGCGCCGGCCATCTGCGCGAGGTACTGCGTCATCTGCCCGGCGCCGATCAGGATCAGCCGCCAGTGCGGGCCGTGGTGGGTGGTGAGCGTCGTGTCGGTCAGCGCCAGCTCGTCGGTTTCGGTGGCCGGCTGCAGCGCCACCTCGCCGGTGGCCAGGGTCAGCACGCGCCGCACGCGTTCGCCGCGCGCCAGCTGCGCCAGCAGCTCGTCGACCTGGGTGCGCGGCAGCACCGGTTCCAGCACCAGCTCGATCAGCCCGCCGCAGGGCAGGCCGAAGCGGTGCGCGGCGTCGGCATCGATGCCGTAGCGCACGACCTTGGGCACGCCTTCGGCGAGCACGCCCTCGCGCGCCTTGTCGATCAGGTCGTCCTCGATGCAGCCGCCGGAGACCGAGCCGGCGACCAGCCCGTCGTCGCGGATCGCCACCGCCGAGCCGGGCGGCCGCGGCGCCGAGCCCCAGGTGCGGGTGATCGTGCCCAGCACGACGCGGTGGCCCGAGGCGCGCCACTGCGAGACCTGGCGCCAGATGTTGAGGTCGATGTTGTCCATCGTTCGAGTCCTTTGCGTGCGACCGTTCGGCCGACGGTAAGCGAGCGGCCGCCCGGTCATCGACCCGGGTGAAACCCGGATTCTGGGGGGCCTCTGCGGGCGAGTGTTTCACTCTGGAACAGCTTGCCGCGCATCAAGCGGGCAAGGCCCCACGCGTTCAGGGTTTGCCCATAGCTGCGCTGACAAACGCCGCGTCCTAGGATCGGCTGCATCGATGCGCCGCGGTTCCCACGCCGGCGCGTCGTCACTTCAGAGGAGACCGCATGGGCACGACGATCACATTGACGGTCAACGGCCAGTCCGTGACCCGGGAAGTGCAGCCGCAGACGCTGCTGGTGGAGTTCATCCGCGAGACCTTGCGGCTGACCGGCACGCACGTCGGCTGCGACACCTCGCAGTGCGGCGCCTGCACGGTGCACATCGACGGCCGCGCGGTGAAGAGCTGCGGCATGCTGGCCGTGCAGGCCAACGGCCGCGAGCTGACGACCATCGAGGGCCTGGCCGCCGCCGACGGCACGCTGCACCCGATGCAGGCCGCGTTCCGCGCCTGCCACGGCCTGCAGTGCGGCTTCTGCACGCCGGGCATGGTGATGAGCGCGGTCGACCTGGTGAAGCACCACGGCTGCAAGAGCGAGGCGCAGGTGCGCGAGGCGCTCGAAGGCAACCTGTGCCGCTGCACCGGTTATCACAACATCGTCAAGGCCGTGCAGCAAGGCGCTGCGGCCATGAAGTGAACGGGAGCGCACCATGAACGCACGCCAAGGATTCGTCGGCCAGTCGGTCGAGCGGCGCGAGGACGCGCGCTTCCTCACCGGCCGCGGCCAGTACACGGACGACATCACGCTGCCGAACCAGAGCTACGGCTACTTCCTGCGCTCGCCGTATGCGCATGCCCGCATCAAGTCGCTCGACACCACCGAAGCCGCGAAGGCGCCGGGCGTGCTCGGCATCTTCACCGGTGAGCATTTCAAGGCCGTCGGCGGGCTGCCCTGCGGCTGGCTGATCAACAGCCTCGACGGGACGCCGATGAAGGAGCCCAAGCACCCGGTGCTGGCCGACGGCAAGGTGCGCTACGTCGGCGACCGCGTGGCGCTGGTCGTCGCCGAGACGCTGGAGCAGGCCAAGGACGCCGCCGCGCAGATCGAGGTCGACTACGAGGAGCTGACGCCGGTGATCGACACCGCGAAGGCGGCCGGCGCTGCGGCCAAGGTGCATGACGAGGCGCCGGGCAACGTCTGCTACCACTGGGGCATCGGCGACAAGGACGGCACCGACGCCGCGTTCAAGAACGCCGCGCACGTCACGACGCTTTCCTTCCGCAACAACCGGCTGATCCCGAACGCGATGGAGCCGCGCGCGGCCAACGCGTCCTACGACTTCAATGCCGACAGCTACACGCTGTACGTCAGCAACCAGAACCCGCACGTCGAGCGCCTCTTGATGTGCGCCTTCGTGCTCGGCATCCCCGAGCACAAGATGCGGGTGGTCGCGCCCGACGTCGGCGGCGGCTTCGGCTCGAAGATCTACCTCTACGGCGAGGAAACGGCGCTGGTCTTCGCGTCGAAGCAGATCAAGCGGCCGATCAAGTGGACCTGCGACCGCTCGGAAGCCTTCCTGTCCGACGCGCACGGCCGCGACCACGTGACGACCGCCAAGCTCGCGCTCGACAAGGACGGCAAGTTCCTCGCGCTGCGCGCGGACACCACGGCGAACCTGGGCGCCTACCTGTCGACCTTCTCGACCTGCATCCCGACCATCCTGCACGCGACCCTGCTGGCCGGCCAGTACACGACGCCGAAGATCTGGTGCGAGGTGACCGCGGTGTTCTCGAACACCGCGCCGGTCGACGCCTACCGCGGCGCCGGCCGCCCCGAGGCCACCTACCTGCTCGAACGCATCGTCGAGACCGCAGCGCACGAGATGAAGATCGACCCGGCCGAGCTGCGCCGCCGCAACTTCATCACCACGTTCCCGTACGCGTCCCCGGTCGGCCTGACCTACGACACCGGCGACTACAACGCGACGATGAACCGCGCGATCGAGCTGGCCGACGTCGGCGGCTTCGCGGCGCGCAAGGCCGCCAGCGAGGCGAAGGGCCTGAAGCGTGGCCTCGGCTACGCGGCCTACATCGAGGCCTGCGGCATCGCGCCGTCGTCGGTCGCCGGCGCCCTCGGTGCCCGCGCGGGCCTGTTCGAAGCCGGTGAAGTCCGCGTGCATCCGACCGGCAAGGTGACGATCTTCACCGGCAGCCACAGCCACGGCCAGGGCCACGAGACGACCTTCGCGCAGGTGGTGGCCGACCGGCTCGGCCTGCCGATGGAGGACATCAGCATCGAGCACGGCGACACCGGCAAGATCCTGTTCGGCATGGGCACCTACGGCAGCCGCTCGCTGGCCGTCGGCGGCACCGCGATCGTCAAGGCGGTCGACAAGATCATCGCCAAGGGCAAGAAGATCGCCGCGCACCTGCTGGAAGCCGCGGACACCGACATCGTGTTCGAGGGCGGGCAGTTCAAGGTGGCCGGCACCGACAAGGCCGTGCCCTTCGGCTCGGTGGCGCTCACCGCCTACGTGCCGCACAACTTCCCGCACGACAAGCTGGAGCCGGGCCTCAACGAGAACGCGTTCTACGACCCGAGCAACTTCACCTACCCCGCGGGCACCTACATCTGCGAGGTCGAGATCGACCCGGCCACCGGCGCGACCAAGATCGACCGCTTCACCGCCTGCGACGACTTCGGCAACGTGATCAACCCGATGATCGTCGAGGGCCAGGTGCACGGCGGCATCGCGCAGGGCATCGGCCAGGCGCTGCTGGAGCACGGCGTCTACGACAACGACAGCGGCCAGCTGCTGACCGGCAGCTACATGGACTACGCGATGCCGCGCGCCGACGACCTGCCCAGCTTCACCGTCGAGGCGGTCAAGGGCACGCCGTGCACGCACAATCCGCTGGGCGTCAAGGGCTGCGGCGAAGCCGGCGCCATCGGCTCGCCGCCGGCGGTGATCAACGCGATCTGCCATGCGCTGGGCGTCAAGGACGTGCCGATGCCGGCCTCGCCGCACACCGTGTGGCAGGCCGCCCGCGATGCCAATCTGAACCGCTGAAGGAGAACTCGATGCAAGCCTTCGCTTATTCGAACCCCGCGTCGATCGCCGACGCGGCCGGTGCCGCGGCCGGCGCCAACGCCAAGATCATCGCCGGCGGGCAATCGCTGCTGCCGGCGATGAAGCTCGGCCTCGCGGCGCCGGAAACGCTGGTCGACCTGAGCCAGGTCGCCGAGCTCAAGGGCATCTCGGTGTCCGGCGGCGTCGTCAAGATCGGCGCGATGACCACGCATGCGCAGGTGGCCGCCAGCGCCGACGTCGCCAAGGCGATCCCCGCGCTCGCCGACCTCGCCGGCCACATCGGCGACCGCCAGGTGCGCAACCGCGGCACGCTGGGCGGCAGCCTGGCGAACAACGACCCGGCCGCGTGCTACCCCGCCGCCGTGCTGGGCCTGGGCGCGACCATCCACACCAACACCCGCACCATCGCCGCCGACGCCTTCTTCACCGGCCTGTACGAGACCGCGCTGAAGGAAGGCGAGATCATCACCGCGGTCAGCTTCCCGGTGCCCGAGAAGGCGGCGTGGCAGAAGTTCAAGCAGCCGGCGTCCCGCTTCTCGATCGTCGGCGTGTTCGTCAGCAAGGGGCCGCAAGGCGTGCGCGTCGCGGTGACGGGCGCCGGCGCCTGCGTCTTCCGCGCGAAGGACATCGAGGCCAAGCTGGCGTCGAACTGGTCCGGCGCCGCGCTGCAGGGTGCGAGCTTCCCGGCCGACGGCCTGAACAGCGACCTGCACGGCTCGGCCGAGTACCGCGCGGCGCTGATCCCGGTGCTGGCGCAGCGCGCGGTGGCCGCGTCCTAGCGCGGCTGAAGCGCCGGCGGCGACACGTGCGTGCCGCCGCCCATGCCATCATCGAAACGCCGCAGGCCGCTGCGGCGTTTTTCTTGGAACGCCCGTGACCGACCCGACCGCCCCGATCGCCCCGATCGCCCCGATCGCCGATTCCCCCTCGCTGCCGACCAGCATCGACGACACCGCGAACCGCCTGCTGGCGCACGACTACGTGCCCGACCGCCAGCTGGCCACCGTCGTCTACCTCGCGCTGAAGTTGAAGCGCCCGCTGTTCCTCGAAGGCGAACCCGGCACCGGCAAGACCGAGATCGCGCGCACGCTGGCGACGATGCTGCAGCGGCCGCTGATCCGGCTGCAGTGCTACGAAGGCCTGGATCTCGCGGGCGCCGCGTACGAGTGGAACTACGGCCGACAGATGATGGAGATCCGGCTCGCGGAAGGAACCGCCACCAGCCGCGATGCGTTGGCGTCGGAGCTCTTCAGCGAGCGCTTCCTGACCAAGCGCGCGCTGCTGCAGTCGATCGACCCGGCCAACCCGGTGCCGCCGGTGCTGCTGATCGACGAGCTCGACCGCGCCGACGAGCCCTTCGAAGCCTTCCTGCTCGAAGTGCTGTCCGACTTCCAGATCACGATCCCCGAGCTCGGCACGGTGAAGGCGAAAGAGCCGCCGATCGTCGTGCTGACGTCGAACCGCACGCGCGAGATCCACGATGCGGTCAAGCGCCGCTGCCTCTACCACTGGGTCGGCTTCCCGACTGCCGCGCGCGAGCTGGAGATCCTCAAGCGCCGCGTGCCCGGCGCCGCCGATGCGCTGGCGAGGCAGATCGTCGCCTTCGTGCAGGGCCTGCGCGAGATCGAGCTGTACAAGCTGCCCGGCATCGCCGAGACCATCGAATGGGCGCGCGCGCTGATGGAGCTCGATGCGCTGGTGCTCGACCCCGAGGTCATCCAGCACACGCTGGGCGTGCTGCTGAAGTACCAGGACGACATCGCCAAGGTGCAGGGCAGCGAAGCGGCGCGGCTGCTCGAACAAGTGAAGCGCGACACGCAGGCGCTGTAAATGGTCCCCCCCGAAGCGCCTTCGGCGATGCCCCCTCGGGCTTCGCCCTCTCCCCCCGGGGGGCGACCCCAGCGGCCCGGCAGAGCCGGATCCGCGGCGTCCGCTTGGGAAGCCACGCTTCGATGCTGATCGCCCGCCAGACTCCCGGCCACCTCGCCGAGAACGTCATGCACTTCGCGCGCGTGCTGCGCGCCGCCGGCCTGCCGGTGGGCACCGACCGCGTGCAGCTCGCGCTGCAGGCGCTGCAGGTCGCCGGCTTCGAATCGAAGCGCGACTTCCATGCCGTGCTCGCCGCCTGCCTGCTCGACCGCATCGAGCACCGCGAGCTCTTCGACCAGGCCTTCGTGCTGTTCTGGCGCGACCCCGACCTGCTGGGCCGCATGCGCGCGCTGCTGCTGCCGAAGGTGCAGGTCAAGGACGGCATGCCACCGGCGCCCGAAAACCGCCGCCTGGCCGACGCGCTGTTCCCGCACCAGCCGCCGACGCCGCCCGAGGATGAGCCGCAGCAGCAGATCGAGCTCGACGCCGCATTGACCTGGAACGACCGCGAGCTGCTGCAGAAGGCCGATTTCGACACGATGACGGCCGACGAATGGCTGCAGGCGCGACGGCTGCTGGCCGACCTGCCGCTGATGTTCGAGCAGCTGCCGACGCGCCGCACACGCCCGGCCGCGCCGCCCGGCCGCCCCGACTGGCGCACGACCTTGCAGGCCATGGCCCGCCACGGCGGCGAGCTGTGGGACATGCGCTGGCGCCGCGCACGCACGCGGCCGGCGCCGCTGACCGTGCTGGCCGACATCTCCGGCTCGATGAGCCGCTACTCGCGCATGCTGCTGCACTTCGCGCATGCACTGGGCCATGCCGAGGCGCGTGTCGAGAGCTTCGTCTTCGGCACGCGGCTGACGCGCACGACGCGCCTGCTGAAGAGCCGCGATCCGGACCTCGCGATCTCGCAGGTCGTGCGCGCGGTGGAGGACTGGTCGGGCGGCACCCGCATCACCACCAGCCTGCAGGAGTTCAACCGCCGCTGGGCGCGCCGCGTGCTGAACAGCCGCGCGACGGTGCTCTTGATCAGCGACGGCCTGGAGCACGGCGACACGCAGCCGCTCGCCTTCGAGATGGAGCGCCTGCGCAAGAGCTGCCGGCGCCTGATCTGGCTGAACCCGCTGCTGCGCTTCGAACGCTTCGAGCCGCGCGCCGGCGGCATCAAGGCGATGCTGCCGCACGTCGACCGCTTCCTGCCGGCACACAATCTGCAGAGCCTGGCCGAGCTGGTGCAGGTGCTGCGCCAGATGGACACGGCCCCGCGCCGGCTGCACTGACTCCACCTAACTTCAGAAGTACGCGCCACATGCAACTCACCAACCAGCAGACCCTGCCCGTCAGCCAGGCCCAGGCCTGGGAGGCGCTGAACGACATCACGCTGCTGCAGGCGGCCATCCCCGGCTGCGAGAGCATCCTGCCGATCGGCCTGAACCAGTACGAGCTGCAGATCACCGCCGCGATCGGCCCGGTGAAGGCCAAGTTCAAGGGCAAGCTGCAGCTGGAGAACCTGCAACCGCCGACCTCGTACACGCTGCGCTTCGAAGGCCAGGGCGGCGCGGCCGGCCACGGCAAGGGCTCGGCCGAAGTGAAGCTGGAAGCCGTCGGCCCGCGCGAGACCATCCTGCACTACACCGCCAACGCCAGCGTCGGCGGCAAGATCGCGCAGATCGGCTCGCGGCTGGTGGACCTGGCGGCGCAGAAGATGGCCGCCGACTTCTTCGCCACGTTCACCACGCGGCTGCAGGAACGCTACCAGGTGGCGCCCGCGCCGGTGGCGGCCGCACCGGGCGGCGTGCTCGCACGCTTCTTCGCCTGGCTCAAGCGGCTGTTCGGCGGCGCCTGAACGCGGGGGCGGGCGGCCCTTCCGACGCGATAAGCTTCCCGCCCGGCGCCGGATGAGGTCGGCGCCGTCGACGAGGGAGGATTGAAAGATGAACAAGACGATGCGTCGCGCCTCGGCGGCGCTGCTCGCCATCCTGTGCACCGCGGGGGTTACCTGGGCACAGGAACAGGCACAGGCACCGGCGCCCGTGCCGATTCCGGCGTTCTTCAGCACGCCGAAGATGTCGAACCCGGTGCTGTCGCCCGACGGCAAGCGGGCCGCGGTGCTGGTCGGCAACGAGAGCACGGGCCACAACGACCTGGTCGTGCTCGAGCTCGGGACGTCGATCAAGGGTGCCGTGGCCGCCCGCTACGACGACGCCGATGTCATCGACGTGAAGTGGGTCAACGACGAACGGCTGGTGTATTCGCTGACCAACAGCCGCGAGACCTGGTACTTCAACCCCTGCCCGGGCTTGTGGGCCGTCAATCACGATGGCAGCAACATGAAGCGCCTGGTCAAGAACGACTGCCGCATCGGCGGCGTCGTCCTGGCGCCGACGGTCGCGCAGGCGCGCGAGCTGCCGCCGAACCACCTGCTGCTGCGCGTGCTGCGCGATGGCAGCCCGGATGTCGTGATCCAGCGCTTCAACTACGACGCCCAGTGGCGCGAGGTGCAGGACACGACGCCGCTGCGCCTGAACACCGTGACCGGCCTGACGCGGCCGGCGGCCGAACCGGGTTACCCGGCCAACCCGCAGCGCTGGGTCGTCGATCAGAACGGCTCGCCACGTCTGCTCTTTGCACGCGAAGGTGGCAACACCGTGATGCATTGGCGCGCCGACGACCAGGCACCTTGGCAGCGCATCGGCAGCTTCGACACCTACCGCGGCGGCGCCGGCGGCTTCAGGCCGCTGACCATCGGGCCGGATGGCGAGCTCTACGCCACGGCCACTCGCAGCGACGCCGCGCGCACGACGGCCCTGTACCGCTTCGACCGCCAGGCGCTGAAGCTGGAGAGCGAGCCCGTCGTCGGCGTCGCCGGCTTCGACTTCGCGGGTGCGCCGATCTTCGACCACCGCCGGCGCAAGCTGATCGGCGTGCGCATCACCGGCGACGCGACCGGCATCGTCTGGCTCGACGACGACACGAAGAAGCTCCAGGCACGCATCGACCAGCTGGTGCCTGGACACGTCAACCTGCTGCACGTGCCCGAGTGCGGCTGCTCGCGCTGGGTCGTCGTGCAGGCGTATTCGGACCGCCAGCCGAGCGTCTACCTGCTGTACGACCGCGAGACCGACAAGCTCGAGCGCCTCGGGACGGCCCTGCCCGACATCGATGCGCGCCGCATGGCCGAGCGCGACTTCGTGCGCATCACGTCGCGCGACGGCCTGTCGATCCCGGTGCATGTCACGAAGCCGGCCGGCAAGGGCCCCTGGCCGACGGTCGTGCTGGTGCATGGCGGGCCGTGGGTACGGGGCGGCGACTGGCAGTGGACCGCGGAATCGCAATTCCTCGCGTCGCGCGGCTATCTGGTGATCGAGCCCGAGTTCCGCGGCAGCGAAGGCTACGGCCAGCGCCACTTCGAAGCCGGCCTGAAGCAGTGGGGCCTGAAGATGCAGGACGACGTCGCCGACGCGGCGCGTTGGGCGGTGGACAAGAAGTTGGCCGACGCGAAGCGCATGTGCATCGCCGGCGCCAGTTACGGCGGCTATTCGACCCTGATGGGTCTGGTCCGCGACCCGGACCTCTACCGCTGCGGCGTCGCCTGGGTGGCGGTGACCGACATCGACCTGATGTACGACATCAGCTGGAGCGACCTGCCCGAGCATTGGAAGCGCTACGGCATGCCGGCGCTGATCGGCGACCAGGTCAAGGATGCCGCCCAGCTCGAAGCGACCTCGCCGCTGAAGCAGGCGCACCGCATCAAGCAGCCGCTGCTGCTGGCTTTCGGCAGTGCCGACCGGCGGGTGCCGGTTGCCCACGGCACGAAGTTCCGCGATGCGGTGAAGAAGACCAATGAGCAGGTCGAGTGGATCGAGTACGCCAACGAAGGGCACGGCTTCATCAAGCCGGAGAACCGCTACGACTTCTACTCGAGGATGGAGAAGTTCCTGGCGACGCACTTGCAGGCCAAGTGAGCGGCCACCACAGACCGAGGGAGACAAGATGACAAGCAGCAAGACATGGCGCCGGCTCGGCGCGCTGGCCTGTGCCTGGGCGTGCCTGGCAGCACCCACCGCCCAGGCGGCTGACACGCCGGCCCCGGTACCGATCGAGGCCTTCTTCAGTGCGCCCGCGATGTCCACGCCCGTCCTGTCGCCGGACGGCCAGCGCGCCGCGGTGCTGGTCGCGGACGAACGGTCCGGCCGCATGCGGCTCGGTGTGCTCGAGTTCGGCCCGCCGATGAAATTGACGTTGATCGCCAGCTTCAGCGATGCCGACGTCGAGGAGGCACGATGGGTCAATGACAATCGCCTGGTCTTCTCGCTCAGCAACAGCCTGGCCTCCGCGGCGTACCAGCGCGCCCCGGGACTGTGGGCGGTGAACCGGGACGGCACCGAGCGCCGCCGCCTGGTGGGCAATGACTGGCAGGCGTACTTCCTGCGAGAACCCTCGGCAGTCAACTCTCGGGAACTGGCCCCGAACCACCTGCTGCTGCGCGTGCTGCGCGATGGCAGCAACGACGTCGTCGTGCTGCGCTACAACTTCGACCGCGACTACAGGGAGGTCGTCGACACCACGCCGCTGCGCCTCGACACGGTCACCGGCCGTGCGGTGTCGGCCGCCGAGCCGGGCCACCCCGGCGGTGCGCGGCGATGGGTCGTCGATGGGCGCGGGGTGCCGCGGATGCTCTACACCGAGGCCTCGGGCACGACGACGGTGCACTGGCGTCCCGGCGCGGCCGCGCCGTGGCGGCAGGTCGCCAGCTACCCGACGTTCGCCGGCGGCCCGGGCGAGTTCGACGTCGAGACGATCGGGCCCGATGGCGTGATCTATGCCAGCGCGGTCCGCGGCGATGCGGAACGCACGCGCGCCCTCTATCGCTTCGACCAGCAAGCCTTGAAGCTGGAAAGCCAGCCGCTGCTCGGCGTCGCCGGCTTCGACTTCGACGGCCAGCTGGTCTTCGACCGCCGCGCCGGCAAGCTGCTCGGCGTGCACTACACCAGCGACGCGCCGGCCACCGAGTGGCTCGACCCGTCGCACAGGCAGCTGCAGGAAAAGATCGACAAGCGCCTGCCCGGCCTCGTCAACCGCCTCGCCGCCGCCGAATGCGGCTGCTCCCGCTGGATGGTGATCACCTCGCAGTCGGACCGGCAGCCGCCGCTGTTCTTCCTCTACGACCGGGAGACCGATCAGCTGCAGCTCGCCGGCCGGTCGAAGCCGGCCATCGATGCGAAACGCATGGCGGAGCGGGACTTCGTGCGCTTCAAGGCCCGCGACGGGCAGCAGATCCCGTTGCACGTCACGAAGCCCGCGGGCAAGGGCCCTTGGCCGACCGTCGTTCTGGTGCACGGCGGACCGTGGGTACGCGGCGGCCACTGGGAGTGGACCGACGACTCGCAATTCCTCGCCTCCCGCGGCTACCTCGTGCTGGAGCCCGAGTTCCGCGGCAGCACCGGCTACGGCGAGCGGCTGTTCCGCGCCGGCTGGAAGCAGTGGGGCCTGAAGGCGCAGGACGACGTCGCCGACGCCGCGCGCTGGGCCATCGGCGAGAAGCTTGCCGATGACAAGCGCATCTGCATCGCTGGCGCCAGCTACGGCGGCTACGCGACGCTGATGGGCCTGATCCGTGATCCCGACCTCTACCGGTGCGGCGTCTCCTGGGTCGCTGTCACGGACATCAACCTGATGTACGACATCACATGGAGCGACTTCAGCGAGACGTGGACCCGCTTCGGCATGCCGGTGCTGATCGGCGACCGGGAGAAGGATGCCGCGCAGCTCGAAGCCACGTCCCCGCTGAAGCAGGCGCACCGCCTGAAGCAGCCGCTGCTGCTGGCCTTCGGCGGCGGCGACCGTCGCGTGCCGATCGACCACGGTACGAAGTTCCGCGACGCGGTGAAGAAAACCAACGAGCGCGTCGAGTGGATCGTCTACAACGAAGAGGGCCACGGCTGGTTCAAGCCCGAGAACCGCTACGACTTCTATGCGCGCATGGAGAAGTTCCTGGCCACGCACCTGCAAGCGCGATGAAGCCGCATCGCCACCTCGTCGCCGGCGCTCTGGCCGCGGCGGTCCTTTCGGCGCCGGCCGGCGGCGCCCACGCGCAACCCGCGGTGGCGCCCGCCGCGCCCGCCACACCCGCCGCATCCGCACCGGCGCCCGCGCCCTCGCCGCCGCCGCTGCACCTGTTCTTCGGCGCCGAATCGATGGCGCGGCCGCTGCTGTCGCCGGACGGCCGGCGCGCGGCGGTGCTGCGCGCGAATCCTGAAACCGGACGCCGCGAGCTGGGCATCCTCGAGTTCGGGCCGCCCGCCAGGATGTGGGGCGTCGCGGGCTTCGTCGATGGCGACGTGCACAACGTGCACTGGGTCAACAACGAGCGCCTGGTCTTCAGCGTCGGTGACAACCAGGCGTCGTGGTGGAACCAGCGCTGGCCGGGCCTGTATGCGGTGGACCGGGACGGCAGCCAGCGGCGGCGGCTGATCCAGCGCGACTGGCGCCAGTCGGGCACCGGCACCGCGGTGACGTCGCGCGAGCTGCTGCCCAACCATCGGCTGCTGCGGGTGCTCGACGACGGGTCTGACGACGTGATCGTCGAGCGCGGAAACTTCGACGGTCCCGGCAATGCGCTGATCGACACGGTGCCGCTGCGGCTGAACACCCGCACCGGCCAGACCACCTCGGCGTTGAGCGGCGGCCATCCGCGCGGCACGCGCGAATGGATCGTCGACGGTGCCGGCCATCCGCGCATGGTGTCGGCCCAGGTCGACGGCCAGACGCAGATCCACTGGCGCGCCGATGCCGACGCGCCGTGGACCCTCATCGGCACCTTCGACAGCTACCGCGGCGGGCCCGGCGGATTCGACCCGCTGACGATGGGGCCCGACGGCGAGGTCTATGCCACCGCGGTGCGTGACGACGCCGATCGCACCAGCGCGTTGTTCCGCTTCGACCGCGCGGCCGGACGGCTGGAGAGCCGGCCGCTGGTCGGCGTGGCCGGCTTCGACTTCATCGGCCATCCGATCTTCGACCACCGCGCGAAGAAGCTGCTGGGCGTGCGCTACGTCGGCGATGCCACCGACACGGTCTGGTTCGACGAGGACATGAAACGGCTGCAGGCCCGCATCGACCAGAAGATGCCTGGCTTCGTGAACCTGATCGACGTCGCGACATGCGGCTGCTCGCCCTGGGTGGTGGTCACGTCCTATTCGGATCGCAGGCCACCGATCTACTCGCTGTTCAACCGCAGCGACGACCAGCTGCACTTCGGCGTCGGGCAGTCCAGGATCGGCATCGACCCCAGCCTAATGGCCGAGCGCGACTTCGTGCGCATCAAGGCCCGCGACGGCCTCATGGTGCCGCTGCACGTGACGCGCCCGGCCGGCAAGGGCCCGTGGCCGACGGTGGTGCTGGTGCACGGCGGGCCCTTCCTGCGCGGCGGGTCCTGGCAGTGGGAGCCGCTGCCGCAGTTCCTGGCCTCGCGCGGCTACCTGGTGCTCGAGCCGGAGTTCCGCGGCAGCGAAGGTTACGGCCAGCGGCTGTTCCGCGCGGGCTGGAAGCAATGGGGCCTCGGCATGCAGGACGACCTGGCCGACGCCGCGCACTGGGCGATCGACCAGAAGCTCGCGCAAGCCGGGCGCATCTGCATCGCCGGCGCCAGCTACGGCGGCTATGCGACCTTGATGGGCCTGATCAAGGACCCCGCGCTGTACCGATGCGGCGTCGCCTGGGTGGCCGTCACCGACATCGCGCTGATGTACGACCTGCACTGGAGCGACCTGTCGGAGACCTGGAAGCACCATGGCATGCCCGTGCTGGTCGGTGACCCGGTCAAGGACGCAGCGCAGCTGGAGGCCACGTCGCCCCTGAAGCAGGCGCATCGCCTGAAGCAACCGCTGCTGCTGGCCTTCGGCGGCGAAGACCGGCGCGTGCCGCTGGAGCACGGCACCCGGTTCCGCGATGCGCTGCAGAAGGCCGGAAACCGCGATGTCGAGTGGATCCAGTACGCCGAGGAAGGCCACGGCTGGTCGAAGCCCGCGAACCGCTACGACTTCTACACCCGCATGGAGAGGTTCCTGGCCACGCACTTGCAGACGAAGTGAGCGGCCAGCGGACCGCGGCCCTCAACCCCGGTCCGCCTCCACCGCCCGGAACATGTCCGCCAGCGTCTGCCCCGGCTCGTCGCGGAAGCGCTCGTCGAGCACCTGCAGCTCGGCGATGCGGTCGACGCGGAAGCTGCGGAAGCCGTTGCGCGCTTCGCACCACGCGGCCAGCGTCCACACCTGGCCCCAGAAGAAGCAGCCCAGCGGGCGCACGGTGCGTTCGCTCGCGGCGTCCTTGAGATCGACGTAGCGCAGGTGCAGCTTGCGGCGGCCCTCGGTCGCCACGCGGGCGGCTTCGAGGCGGCTGCGCGTCGCTTCGTCCAGGCCCAGCGACGGCGCGTAGACCGCCAGGCTCTCGGCGGCCGCACGCGTGGCCGGCGGCAGCACCGACAGGATCTTCGACAGCGCGCTGTCCGCCTGCTGCGACAGCGCCGCATCGAGGCGCGGCTGTGCGAGCCGCACGGCGGCCACCAGGGCCTTGGCTTCGTCGGCGGTGAACATCAGCGGGGGCAGGTCGAAACCCGATCGCATGCGGTAGCCGACGCCGGCTTCGCCCTCGATCGGCACGCCCTGCGCCGCGAGGTCGGCGACATCGCGGTACACGGTGCGCAGCGAGACCTGCAGCCGCTCGGCCAGGAAGGCCGCGGTCGACAGGCGTCGGCCGCGGATCAGTTGCACCAGCTGGAAGAGGCGGTCGGCACGGCGCATCGGGACGGGGGCGGCCAGGTCGGGGCGGTCATTGTCGCCCCGGCCGGCGCTGGCCTCGGCCGCCTGCAGCAGCGGCTCGTTGCGCGCCTCGTCGCGCGACCACGGCGCGTCGACGCTGCGCAGCACCTCTTCGGAAGGCGCCAGCACGTCGACCCAGGCGGCGGCGGTCAGCGTCGTCATCGTGCGTTCGCGTCTGCCCGTGCCCGGCTTCAGCGCATCGCGTGCAGACCGATGCGGTTGCCCTCGGTGTCGATCACGTGCGCGAAGGCGCCCATGCCGTCGGGCAGCTCGATGCGCGGCGTCGCGACGCGGCCGCCGGCGGCGACGGCGCGTTCGAGCGCCGCGTCCAGCGAGGGCTCGGCGTTCAGGTAGATCAGCGTGCCGACGGCGCTGGGCTCGGGCGCTTCGGCGCCGGCCAGCAGCGCGCCGCCGACCCCCGCCTGGTCATAGGGCAGCACCGCCAGCGTCTGCGGCCCCATCTGCTCGCGGCGCAGCGGCTTCGTCAGCACCTTCTCGTAGAAGGCTTGCGCGCGCTCGAGGTCGCGCACCGGGATCTCGAACCAGTTGATGGCGTTGTGGACGGCTTCGGTGGTCATGAGGGGCTCCTGCGGTTGAAAACGAGGAGCGCATGCTGCGCCGGTCCTGCTGACAGCGGCTTGTCAGCAGGGGGATCGCCCATCGTTGGCACAGCCGCGCCTTTCGGGCGTCAGCGCCGCCGGTCCAGCAGCGCCGCCAGCCGCGGCTGCAGGAAGTCGCCCAGCGCCCGCATGCGCGCACTCAGGTGCGTGACGCGCGCCAGCACCAGCTGCAGCGGGTACGGTGGCGTCTCGACCTTCGGCAGCACGCGCACCAGCCGCCCCGCCGCGAGGTCGGCGGCGACATCGAGCTCGGACTTCAACGCGATGCCCAGCCCGTCGATGGCCCACAGCCGTGCGACGAGGCCGTTGTCGACGCTGCGCCGCGAGCGCATGTGCACGTCGACCGGCCGGCCGCCATCGAGCAGGCGCCAGCGCTGGCCGGCGCGGCTGGCGATGTGCAGGTCGATCGCCTCGTGCTGCGCCAGGTCCTCGATGCGCCGCGGCGTGCCGGCGCGCTTCAGGTACGACGGCGCGGCGACGAGGATCGCGCGGTTGTCGACGAGGTGGCGCACGATCTGGCCCTCGTGGGCCGGCACGCCGTAGCGCAGCGCGGCATCCACCGGCTCGCGGCCGAGATCGCTGATGCGGTCGCTGACCCGCAGCTCCAGCTGCAGCTGCGGGTGGGCATCGAGGAACTCATCGAGCAGCGGCCGGATCAGCTGCGTGCCGAGGTCCACCGACACGCTCAGCCGCAGCGTGCCGCGCACCTGCGTCATCGGCGCGTGCAGCTCGCCGAGCGCCTGCTCGATCAGGGTCAGCGCCTCGCGGCTGCGCGCGAGGAAGGCCGCGCCTTCGGGCGTCGGCCGCAGCGCGCGGCTGGAGCGGGTGAACAGGCGCACGCCCAGCTGCGTTTCCAGCCGCCGCACCGCGGCGGTGGCAGTCGCCGGCAGCAGCTGCGCCTCGCGCGCGGCGGCGGCCACGCCGCCCAGGTCGGCCACGCGCAGCGCCAGCCGCAGGGCCGCCAGCTCGGGGGTCGGCACGGACGCCGCGGCGCCGGTGGTCTTCGCCATTCGAGTCCTCGATCGACAAATGCCGTTTGTCGCTGGCGCAGTCTGGCACGGCTGGTTTCGATGCCGGGCCGCCGGCACAGTGACGGCCATCGAATCACCGAATTGCCCGAAAGGACTCCGCGATGAAAGCCGTCGGCTACCACCTGAACCTGCCGCTCGCCGATGAGCGCGCGCTGCTCGACCTCGATCTGCCGGAGCCGCCGGCGCCTGGCCCGCTAGACCTCCTGGTGGAGGTGCGCGCGGTGTCGGTCAACCCGGTCGACACCAAGGTGCGCGCCGGCGTCGCGCCGAAGGACGGCGCGGCCAAGGTGCTGGGCTGGGATGCCGCCGGCATCGTGCGTGCGGTCGGCTCGGGCGTGCAGGGCTTCGCGCCCGGCGACGAGGTCTGGTACGCCGGTGCGATCGATCGCCCGGGCAGCAATGCCGAGCGCCAGCTGGTCGACCACCGCATCGTCTCGAAGAAACCGCGCAGCCTGGACTTCGGCGCCGCCGCCGCGCTGCCGCTGACCACGATCACCGCGTGGGAGATGCTGTTCGACCGCCTCGGCGTGCCGCAAGGCGGCGGCGCCGGCCAGCGCCTGCTGGTCACCGGCGCGGCGGGCGGCGTCGGCTCGGTGCTGATCCAGCTGGCGCGGCGCTATACGCAGCTGGAAGTGATCGCCACCGCGTCGCGGCCGCAGACGATCGACTGGGTGAGCACGCTCGGCGCGCACCACATCGTCGACCACCACAAGCCCCTGCGGGCCGAGCTCGACCGCATCGGCGTCGGCGGCGTGAACAGCGTGGCGTTCGTCGCCAGCCTGACCGCGACCGACCAGCACTACCCGGCACTCATCGACGCGCTGAAGCCCTTCGGCAAGCTGGCGCTGATCGACGACCCGCAGGGCCCGCTCGACGCGCGGCCGCTGAAGGGCAAGAGCCTGTCGCTGCACTGGGAGATGATGTTCGCGCGGTCGCTTCACGGCACGCCCGATGTCGCCGAGCAGGGACGGCTGCTGGCGGAGGTCGCGCGCGCGGTCGACGCCGGCGAGCTGCGCACGACGCTGACGCGCCGCCTCGGCACGATCAACGCGGCGAACCTGAAGGCCGCGCACGCGTGGATCGAGAGCGGCCAGGCGATCGGCAAGGGCGTGCTCGAAGGCTTCTGATCGGCGCACGCCCGCCGGCAGCCTGGCGGGCACGCGGCCTGCCGGCGCGGCAGCACCCCGCGACGGTGGCGTGATAGAAAGGCCGCCGGCCTTATTCGCGCTCCGTCGACCTGCCGCATGCCGCACCTCCTGAACCGCCGCGCCTGGATCGCACTCGCCGGCGCCGGCCTCGCGCCGCTGCCGCTGTGCGCGGCGCCCGCCGCGTCCCTCGCCTCGACAACCGCGGCACCGATCGCGCTGCCGCCGCTCGCGCTGCGCGAGCGCCGCCTGCCCAACGGCCTGCACGTCGTCAGCGTGCCCGACCGCGCCAGCGCGACGGTCAGCGTGCAGGTCTGGTACCGCGTCGGCGGCAAGGACGATCCGCAGGGCCGCTCGGGCTTCGCGCACCTCTTCGAGCACATGATGTTCAAGAGCACGCGCCACATGCCCAACGAGATGTTCGACCGCCTGACCGAGGACGTCGGCGGCAACAACAACGCCTTCACCGCCGAGGACATGACGGCCTACCAGAGCGAGGTGCCGTCGAACCACCTCGAACGCATCCTGTGGGCCGAGGCCGAGCGGCTGGCGAACCTGAACGTCGACCAGGCCAACCTCGACAGCGAGCGCGCCGTCGTGCAGGAAGAGCTGCGCCAGCGCGTGCTGGCCGATCCCTACGGGCGCCTGTTCAACGCGCTGCCGATGGAGCAGTTCGTCCTGCATCCGTACCGGCGCCCGGTGGTCGGCAGCATCGAGGACCTCGCCGCCGCCACGCTCGACGACGTCACGCGTTTCCACGCCACCTACTACCGGCCCGACAACGCGGTGCTGATCGTCGTCGGCGACTTCGATCCGCCGCAGTTCGACGGCTGGGTCGACAAGTACTTCGGCCCGCTGAAGCCGCCGGCCGAACCGATCCCGCGCGTGACGGTGAAGGAGCCGCAACGCGCCGCCGACCGCCGCGTGACGATGCACGGGCCGAACGTGCCGCTGCCGGCGGTGGCGGTGCTGTGGCAGGGGCCGAACGCGGCGCATGCCGACGCGGCGGCCTACGACATCGCATCGGCCCTGCTGTCGGCCGGCGATTCATCGCGGCTCAACGAAGCGCTGGTCTACCGCGCGCAGGCCGCGCAGGCGGTGGGTTTCGCGAGCGAGCTGTACGCGGACGCCGGCATGCTGGCCGCCTACGCGATCGCCGCCAGCAAGGAGCCGCTGCCGCGGCTGGAGGCCGCGCTGCTGCGCGAGATCAGCCGGCTCGCGACCGGCCCGATCGCCGCGGCCGAGCTCGACAAGGTGCGCACGCAGCTGCTGACCGCCGCGCTGGTCGGCCGCCAGACGCCGCAGGGCAAGGCCGGTGCGATCGGCAAGGCCGTGCTGCAACGGGGCGATCCGCGCGATGCCGATCGCGAGCTGCAGCGCCTGCAGGCGGTGACCGCGGCCGACGTGCAGCGCGTGCTGAAGCAGATGCTCGCCGGCAAGCGCGTGACGATCCACTACACGCAGGAGGGCGGCAAGTGATGCGACGTTGTCTCGCGGCCCTCGCCGCCGTGGTCCTGCTGGGCGCTGCCCACGGCGCGACACCGGGCGTCGACGCGCCCCCGCCGCCGCAACCGCCGCGGCCGGTGGTCGTGCCGCCGCTGCACCAGCACCGCCTGCCCAACGGCGTGACGGTGGTGATCGCGCCGCGCCACCAGGCGCCGGTGGTCACGCTGGCCGTGCTGGTGCGGGCCGGGCCGGAGCTCGACCCGGCGGGCCGCTCGGGCACCGCGGCGCTGACCGCCGCGCTGCTCGGCAAGGGCGCGCGGCGCCACGGCAAGCCGGTGTCGGCGACCGAGCTCGCGCGCCAGGCCGAAGCGCTGGGCACGACGCTGGAAGCCGGCAGCGGCGCGCACTCGTCGACGCTGTCGATGACCGTCACCACGCCGAAGCTGGATGCGGCGGCCGCGCTGCTGGCCGACGTCGTGCGCCGGCCGACACTGGCCGCCGCCGAGCTCGAGCGCACGCGTGCGCAGTCGCTCGATGCGCTGCGCGTGACGCTGGGCGATCCGGCGCAGGTGTCGGTGCTCGCCGGCCGGCGCCAGTTCTGGGGCGACAGCGCCTACGGCCGCCTCGTCGCGCCGGCCACGCTCAAGCGCATCACACGCGCCGACGTCGCGGCCTTCCATGCCGCGTGGTACCGGCCCGAGCGCGCGGTGGTCGTGCTGGCCGGCGACGTCGACGAGACCCGCGGCCGCGCGCTGGCCGAGCGCCTCTTCGGCGACTGGCGCGTGCACGCGCCGGCGCCGTCGGCGACGCCGGCCACCGCGCCGCAGCCCCTGCCCGAGCCGCTGCTCCTGATCGACATGCCCGGCAGCGGCCAGAGCGGCGTGATGGTCACGGCGCCCTTCGTCGCGACACGCTCGGCCGAGCGCCGCATCGGCCAGGTCGCCAACGCGGTGCTCGGCGGCGGTTACTCGGCGCGGCTGAACCAGGAGGTGCGCATCAAGCGGGGCTTGAGCTACGGGGCCTTCAGCGAGACCGAAGTGCATCCCGACGCCGGCATGCTGCATGCGTCGACGCAGACCAACCATCCGACCGCCGTGCAGGTGCTGGAGCTGCTGCGCGGCGAGATCGCCCGGCTGGCCGAGGCCCCGCCGTCGGCCGACGAGCTCGCGGCACGGCAGGCGACGCTGGTCGGCAGCTTCTCGCGCCGGCTGGAAACCACCGGCGGGCTGGCCTCGCTGGTGCTGTCGCAGCTGGTGCTCGAACGGCCGCTGGCGGAGCTGTCGCGCACGGTCGACGAGATCATGGCGGTCAAGCCCGAGCAGGTGCAGGCTTTCGCGAAGCAGCACTGGCAGGCCGGCCAGCTGCGCGGCGTGATCGCCGGCGACCTGAAGGCCGCGGGCGACTCGCTGAAGCCGCTCGGCGATGCGGTGCGCCGCATCCCGATCGACGCGCTGGACCTCGAGCAGGCGAAGCTCGCGAAGCCGGCGAAATAGCGATCTCGCGCATGGCTTGAAAGATCGGACGCACGCATCCATGTGCAAGATTCGATCAATGCTTGGGGACGCTCCATGGTGATGGCCATGCTGGCCGCCGCCGCCGCGCTGCTGGTGCTGTGGTGGATCTTCCAGGGGCGCTTCGAGCGCTGGCGCCGCGCGCGCTGGCGCGCCCAGCCCTTCCCCGCGCCGTGGCGCCGCATCCTGCGCAAGCGCGTGCCGCTGGTCGCCAGGCTGCCGCCGGCGCTGCAGCAGCAGCTGAAGGGCCAGGTGCAGGCCTTCCTGGCCGAAGTGCCGATCATCGGCTGCCGCGGGCTGGTGGTCACCGACGAGATGCGCGTGACGATCGCCGCGCAGGCCGCGCTGCTGCTGTTCGGCCGCGCCGACCGCTTTGTCAACCTGCGCCAGGTGCTGCTGTACCCGGGCCACTTCGTCGTCGAGCGCCCGGCGCCGCTGCCCGGCGGCGTGGTGCAGGACGAGCGCCGCCACCTCGCCGGCGAGAGCTGGCAGCAGGGCCAGGTGATCCTGTCGTGGGACGCGGTGCGCGACGGCGGCGCGGTGCCGGACGACGGCGAGAACGTCGTGCTGCACGAGTTCGCCCACCAGCTCGACCAGGCCACCGGCCCGGCCAACGGCGCGCCCGCGCTGCCGAGCCGCGCGCATGCGGCGCAGTGGCAGCAGGTGTTCCGCGCCGCCTGGGCGCAGCTGCACGAGGGCCTCGCGCGCGGCGAGCCGGGCTGCTTGGGGCAATACGCGGCGCTGAACGAAGCCGAGTTCTTCGCGGTGGCCACCGAACGCTTCTTCGAGCAGCCGGCGCTGCTGCGCGGCGAGTACCCGGCGCTGTATGCGGTGCTGGCCGGCTTCTACGGCGTCGAGCCGCGCCACTGGCACGACTGACCACCACGTTCCGTCGCGGGCGCTTCGGCAGAATCGCCGGATGGTCTGCCCCCTGCTCACGCCGTTCGCTCCCCCCAAGGGGAACTCAGCGCCCTTCGGGCGGCCGGGCGGGCGCTGATGCCCAAAGCGCCCCCGGCCGACAGCAGCCAGAGCAGCCCGCCCGCGGCGCCGCCGAAGTCGGCGCCGCAGCGCGCGATGGAGAAGCTGGGGCTGCACCGCGACATCGACCTCGCGCTGCACCTGCCGCTGCGCTACGAGGACGAGACGCGGCTGACGCCGGTCGCCGAGCTGCGCGACGGCGAGCCGGCGCAGATCGAAGCCACGGTGCGCGATGCGCGCATCGAGCTGCGGCCGCGGCGGCAGCTGGTCGCGCGGCTGGTCGACGACGACGGCGACGTGATCGTGCTGCGCTTCCTGCACTTCTACCCGTCGCACCAGAAGGCGCTGCAGCCCGGTGCGCGCATCCGCGCACGGGGCGAGCCGCGCGGCGGTTTCTTCGGCCTGGAGATGGTGCATCCGGCCTTCAAGACGGTCGAGCCCGGCGCGCCCCTGGCCGACGTGCTGACGCCCGTCTACCCGACCAGCGCGCAGCTGCCGCAGGCCTACCTTCGAAAAGCCGTGGCCAGCGCGCTGAAGCGCGCGCCGCTGCACGAGCTGCTGCCGGCCGAGGCGCTGCCGCAGGGGCATGAGAACCTGCCGAGCTTGCGTGAAGCCCTGCAGTGCCTGCACCACCCCCCGGCCGGCGCGTCGTTGTCGGCACTGGAGGACAAGCAGCACCCGGCGTGGCAGCGGCTGAAGTTCGAGGAGCTGCTGGCGCAGCAGCTGTCACAGCTGCAGGCGCAGCGCGAACGCGCGCGGCTGAAGGCGCCGGCGCTGCAGGCCGCGCGCGGCGGGCTGCACGAGAAGCTGCTGGCCGCGCTGCCCTTCGCGCTGACCGGCGCGCAGCGGCGCGTCGCCGACGAGATCGCCGCCGACATCGCCCGGCCGCAGCCGATGCACCGGCTGCTGCAGGGCGACGTCGGCTCGGGCAAGACCGTGGTCGCCGCCCTCGCCGCGGCGGTGGCCATCGACGCCGGCTGGCAATGCGCGCTGATGGCGCCGACCGAGATCCTCGCCGAGCAGCATTTCGCGAAGCTGGTGCAGTGGCTGGAGCCGCTGGGCGTCGGTGTCGCGTGGCTCACCGGCAGCCGCAAGGGCAAGGCGCGCCAGCGCATGGTCGAGCGGGTGGCGTCGGGCGAGGCGGCGCTGGTCGTGGGCACCCACGCGGTGATCCAGGACGACGTGCAGTTCGCCAGGCTCGGCCTCGCGGTGATCGACGAGCAGCACCGCTTCGGCGTCGCGCAGCGCCTGCAGCTGCGCCGCAAGCTCGAGGGCGACGGGACGCAGAAGCTCGAGCCGCACCTGCTGATGATGAGCGCGACGCCGATCCCGCGCACCTTGGCGATGGCCTACTTCGCCGACCTCGAGGTCAGCACGATCGACGAGCTGCCGCCGGGCCGCACGCCGGTGCTGACCAAGCTCTTCGCCGACAACCGCCGCGCCGACGTGATCGCCCGCATCGGCGACGAGCTGGCGCAGGGCCGGCAGGTCTACTGGGTCTGCCCGCTGATCGAGGAATCGGAGACGCTGGACCTCAAGAACGCCACCGAGACGCATGCGCAGCTCAGCGCCGCGCTGCCGGGCCGGATGGTCGGCCTGCTGCACGGGCGCATGCCGGCGGCCGAGAAGTCGGCGGTGATGTCGCTGTTCAAGGGCGGCGAGATGGCGGTGCTGGTGGCGACGACGGTGATCGAGGTCGGCGTCGACGTGCCGAACGCGAGCCTCATGGTCATCGAGCACGCCGAGCGCTTCGGCCTGGCGCAGCTGCACCAGCTGCGCGGGCGTGTCGGCCGCGGCACCGCCGCCAGCGTCTGCGTGCTGCTGTACGGCACGCCGCTGTCGCCGGCGGGCAAGGAGCGCCTGCGCGCGATGGCCGAGACCCAGGACGGCTTCGAGATCGCGCGCCGCGACCTCGAGATCCGCGGCCCCGGCGAATTCATGGGCGCGCGCCAGAGCGGCGACGCGCTGCTGCGCTTCGCCGACCTGACCGAAGACGCACCGCTGCTGCGCGAGGCGCGGCGCAGCGCGGCGCTGCTGCTGGAGCGGCACCCGACCGTGGCGCGGGCGCATGTCGAGCGCTGGCTGGAATCGCGGGCCGAGTACTTGAAGGCCTAGGAACAGTGCGCGGTTCTCGGCCCGTTGCGGTCATTCGATGTCGAGCCGCTGGACGTTCCGAAAGCGGAGCGCCCGAGCGGCTCGGGCTGCGGGCACAGCGGGCCGAGTCCGGCGGTCGGCCCCGGGGGGGCCGACTCCGCTGCGGTCCTCGGCTTGGGGGCGCGCCGTCCATTTAGCTTCGCTCGCTGC
>NZ_JARGNB010000010.1 GCF_030167915.1 Aquabacterium humicola
GAGCGAAGCTAAATGGACGGCGCGCCCCCGAGCCGCTCAAGCCCGGGAAGTCGGCCCCCCAGGGGCCGACCGCCGGACTCGCGCGATGCGGCCTGCCCGCCCGCGCCTTTGTCGCTCTGAACATCGCAGTCCTTCGACCACCCACGCGAATGCCCGCAACGGGCTGCCAGAGGCCAGCGAGCAACAGGCCTTCTTCAATGCACTTGTGTCGCGTCAGGTCGCCGGCTGTCGATCAACAGGCCCTGGAGCGCAGTCTGCCGAGCACTTCAGCAGGCATCACGGGCAGCGTGGCGGTGGACATCGGCGGGCCTTCACCGCGTGCGGCGGTACCAGAACGCGTCGGCGACGTGCGCCATGCCGGCGCGCTCGTAGAAACCCACGGCCTCGGGTACCGACAGCAGCACCAGGCTGACCTGTGGACCCAGCTGCCGGCGCGCTTCGTCGAGCAGCGCGTGGCCGACGCCCAGGCCCTGCGCCGAGCCGCATACGGCCAGGTCCGAGAGGTAGGCACACCAGCTGAAGTCGGTGATCGCGCGCGCGACGCCCACGATCTCGCCATCCGGGCCGCCGCGGCGTGCAACCAGCACGAGGTCGGCGGCATCGAGCATCTTCTGCAGCCGCGGCCGGTCGTCGATCGGGCGGATCGCGCCGAGGCCGGACTCGACCAGCACGCGTTGGAACTCGTCGACGGGCAGCGCCGGCTCGACGGCGCAGTGCACGGAACAGGGTGTGGAATCAGCCATGCCGCGACGATAGCGGCGCGGCCGTCGCGGGTCTTGGAAGAACCCGCAGCCGCCGGTGGCTCAGCCGCCGGCGACCGCGCGTTGGTATTCGCTCGGCGTCACGCCGACATGCTTGCGAAAGCTGCGCGTGAACGCGCTGTGGTCGGCGAAACCGGCGGCTTGCGCGATGGCCGCGACCGGCTGGCCGCCGGCCTCCAGCGCGCGCATCGCGGCTTCCAGCCGCACCGAGATCAACCAGCGTCGCGGCGGGATCTGCATCACGCGGGCGAACTGCCGCTCGAACTGCGCGACCGACAGGTGGGCCATCGCGGCCAGCGCGCCGATGCGCCAGTCGTTCGCGGGGCGGGCCTGCACCTGATCGATCACCTGGCGCAAGCGGCCCAGCACCTGCGCGCTCTGCGCGGACAGCTGCAGGTCGCGCGAGATGCCGACGACGCCGGTGACGCGGCCATCCACTTCGAGCGGCAGCTTGCGGGTCAGGCACCAGCCGTGCTGGTGGTTCGGGAACAGGTGGCGCTCCAGCTCGTCGAGCAGCGGCCGGCCGGATTCGATCACCGCGAGGTCCTGGGCGTGGTAGCTCGCGCCCAGCGGCTCGGGAAAGACGTCCTCGGGCGTGCGGCCGAGCAGCGCCGCTTCGTCGGCCAGGCCCAGGCGCTGCAGCAGCGTGCGGTTGGCGCAGCGGTAGCGGCCGGCGCGGTCCTTCGCGAAGAAGACGACGTCCGGGCAGGCGTCGAACAGCGTGCGGGCGGTGGCCAGGGACAGCGTCAGTGCCTGCCCGGCCGCCCGAAGGGCACTGCGCCCCTCGGGGGCCGCGAACGGAGTGAGCTGGGGGCTCATGATTGCATTGTGCAGATTTCCGCATCGGCTTCGCGGCGCCGATGCAAGACGCGACGGCCCCTCGCATCGAAGAATCGGCGCATGAAGCACCTCTCGTTCATCGATTCCCACACCGGCGGCGAACCCACCCGCGTGGTGCTCGACGGCTTCCCGCCGCTCGATCCGGCCCTGTCGCTGGCCGAGCGGCGCGGGCTGATGCAGCGCGAGCACGATGCCTGGCGGCGCGCTGTGGTGAACGAGCCGCGTGGCTCGGACGTGCTGGTCGGCGCGCTGCTGCTGGCGGCGGTCACGCCGGGCGCCGCGGCGTCGGTGATCTTCTTCAACAACGTCGGCACGCTCGGCATGTGCGGGCATGGCGCGATCGGCGTCATCGCGACGCTGCAGCACCTGGGCCGCATCGCGCCGGGCCTGCATGTGCTCGACACGCCGGTCGGTAGCGTGCGCTGCCTGCTGCACGGGGACGGCCGGGTGACTGTGCAGAACGTGCCGTCGTACCGACTGCACGCACAGGTCGCGGTCGAGGTGCCGGGTCTCGGCCCCGTGCGCGGCGACGTGGCCTGGGGCGGCAACTGGTTCTTCCTGGTCGACTGGCCGTCGACGCCGATCGCGCACGCGCATGTCGAGGCGCTGACCGATGCCGCTTGGCGCATCCGCCAGGCGCTGGGGGCGGCCGGAATCACCGGCCGTGACGGTGCGGAGATCGACCACATCGAGCTGTTCGGCGCCAGCGACGACGCCGACAGCCGCAGCTTCGTGCTGTGCCCCGGCCGGGCCTACGACCGCTCGCCCTGCGGCACCGGCACCAGCGCCAAGCTGGCATGCCTCGCGGCCGACGGCAAGCTGGCACCCGGGGCCGTGTGGCGCCAGCAAAGCGTGGTCGGCAGCGTCTTCGAGGCGCGCTACGGGCGCGCCGACGGCGGGCCGGACGGGGCGATCCTGCCGGAGATCACCGGCCAGGCCTTCGTCACCGCCGAAGGCCGGCTGCTGATCGACGAGCGCGACGCCTTCGGCTGGGGTTTCGGCGTGCGGAGCGTGGACGCGTGACGCGTGCGGACGTGCTGGTGATCGGCGCCGGCATCGTCGGGGCGTCGATCGCCTCCGCGCTGGCGGCGGAGGGCCGGCAGGTGCATGTGCTGAGCACGCTGGCGCCCGGCGACGGCGCGACGGCGGCCGGTATGGGTCACCTCGTGGTGCTCGACGACGATCCGGCGGAGCTGGACCTGAGCCGCTGGTCGCTCGAGCTCTGGCGCGACAGCCCGCACCTCGCGACCGGCGAGTACCGCGACTGCGGCACCTTGTGGCTGGCCACCGCCGACCACGAGCTGGCGGCGCTGCGCGACAAGCAGCAGCGCCTGCAGGCGGCCGGCATCGGCTGCGAGTGGATCGACCCGCAGGCGCTGGCGGTGGCCGAGCCGTCGCTGCGGCGCGGGCTGGTCGCCGGCCTGCGCGTCGCGGGCGACGGCGTGCTCTACGCGCCTCGCGTGGCGTGGGCGCTGTTGCACGACGAAGGACGCGGCCGCATCACCTGGGAGAGCGGCGCCACGGTGCGTGCGCTGCTGCCCGGCGGCGTGCAGCTCGACGATGGCCGGCGCCTGGATGCCGGCGCGGTCGTGCTCGCGGCCGGCCTCGACAGTGCGCGGCTGCTGCCGGAGCTGCGCTTCCTCCCCCGAAAAGGTCACCTGGCGATCACCGACCGCTGCGCGCTGCCGCTGCGCCACCAGGTGGTCGAGGTGGGCTACGGCGCCAGCGCGCATGGCGGCGCCGATTCGCTGGCCTTCAACCTGCAGCCCAGGCCGACGGGCCAGCTGCTGATTGGCTCGTGCCGCCAGGTCGGCCGCGACGACCGCACCATCGATCCGGCGATGCTGGGCCGCATGGTGGGCCGCGCGGTGGCGTTCGTGCCGGCGCTGGCCGACGTGCCGGTGCTGCGCGCCTGGACCGGCGTGCGCCCCGGCAGCGCCGATGGCCGGCCGTGCATCGGCCGCTGGCCGCTGCTGCGCGATGTGTGGATCGCCGCGGGTCACGAGGGCCTGGGCATCACGACGGCGCCGGCCACCGCGCAGCTGATCGTCGCGCAGATGGCCGGCCAGGCGACGCCGATCGATGCCACGCCATTCGATCCCGCGCGCATGGTGGCGACCGAGGCCGCGGCATGAAGCTGACGGTGGTGATCGACGGCCGGCGCTGCGAGGCGCACGACGGCCAGAGTCTCGCGGCGCTGCTGTGGGCGCTGAAGCTGCCGGCGCGGCGCAGCGTATCGGGCGAGCCCCGGTTGCCCTGGTGCGGCATGGGCATCTGCGGCGAGTGTCGTGTCGCGGTGGACGGCCGCGATGGCGTGCTGGCCTGCCTGACGCCCTGCCGCGACGGCCAGCAGGTGCAGACGCAGCGGGGCGCGCGGCGATGAAGCTGGTGGTGGTGGGCGCCGGTCCGGCCGGCTTGAACGCGGCGGTCGCCGCCGCCGGGTGCGGCGCGCACGTCACGCTGCTCGACCAGATGCCGGCGGCGGGCGGCCGCATCTGGGCCGGCAGTTCGGCGCCACCGGCACTCGACGCGTTGTGCGCGCGCGCCGCGGCGCTCGGCGTGAACCGGCTGCAGGGCGCGCGCGTGATCGCGGCCGACGGGTTGCGGCTGCTGGTCGAGATGCCCACCGATGCGCGCTGGCTGGCCGCGGACCGCATCGTCGTCGCCACCGGTGCGCGCGAGCTGCAGCTGCCGTTTCCCGGCTGGACGCTGCCCGGCGTGATCGCCGCCGGCGGCCTGCAGCTGATGGTCAAGAGCGGCCTCGACCTGCACGGGCGGCGCGTCGTGGTGGCCGGCAGCGGTCCGCTGCTGCTGGCGGTCGCCGAGAGCGCGCGCGCCGCGGGGGCCGAGGTGCTCGCGATCGCCGACCAGGCCGCGCCGGCGCGTGTGTGGCGCTTCGCGGCGGGGCTGGTGCACAGCCCTGCGCGCCTGGTGCAGGCGATGCGCCTGCGCGCGGCGCTGTGGCGCACGCCCTACCTCGCCGGCTGGCGCATCGCCGCGGCGGATGCGGGCGCGACGGCTGCCGCCGGTGCGACCGCTGCGGCCGACGGCGCGCTCGCCGCAGTTCGGCTGGTGCAGCGCGACGGCCGGCAGCAGTCGATCAACTGCGACCTGCTCGCGGTCGGCCACGGCCTGGTGCCGGAACTGCAGCTGCCGGCGCTGCTCGGCTGCGCGCTCACGGCGCGCGGCGTGAAAGTCGACGCGCTGGGCGCGAGCTCGGTGCCGGGCATCTACGCCGCGGGTGAAAGCACCGGCATCGGCGGCGCGATCAAGGCGGCGCTGGAAGGGCGCATCGCGGGCCTGGCGGCCGCGGGCGACGACGCGGCGGCCCGCGCGCTCGGCCCCGCGCTGCGCCGCGAGCGTGACTTCGCGGACCGGCTGCACGAGGCCTTCGAGCCCCGCCTCGACGAATGCCCGCGGCCGGATGCGACGACGCTGATCTGCCGCTGCGAGGACGTGCCGTGGCGCGCGGTGCAGGCCTGCGGCAGCTGGCGCGAGGCGCGCTTGATGACCCGCTGCGGCATGGGCCACTGCCAGGGCCGGCTGTGCGGCGCCGCGGCGGCGCGGCTGCAGGGCTGGACGGTGAACGATGCGCGGCCGCCGTTCATGCCGGCGCGCGCCGGCACGCTGGCGGCGCTGGCGTCTCGCGCGAACGCGCAGGAATGAACGGCGATCCGCGGCGCCGTGCCGCGGGTGATCAGGCCAGCGCCAGCGGGTCGACGCGACGGTGCGCGGCCTCGCTCAGGTCGCGGCGGTGCCAGCCCTCGCCGGGCCGGATCGGGTACTCGGCCGCGTAGCAGCCGTCGGCCGAGACGATCTCCAGGTACAGCACCGGTGCGTCCTCGCGTTCGATGCGTTCCGCCACGTAGGCGAACATCGTGTCGGGCCGGTCCTCGGCCAGCAGCTGCTCGAACAGCGCGCGGCGCCGTCCCGGGTCGCGCAGGCTCTCGGCGTCGAGGATGCCGCGCGAGGGCAGCGGAATCCAGTCGGTGGCCAGCAGCTCGCCCGGGATGCAGATGTCCATCTCGATCGAGTAGACCTGCCCGTCGGTCTGCATGCCGCGGCGGATGTAGCTGCGCAGCGGCGTGAAGAACTCGCGGAACGCCGCGTTGACGTCGGCCGCTTCCATGAAGCGGTGCCGGCGGCGGCCGCGGTAATCGTCGGGCGGCTGGCCGTTGACCAGGGTCTGGGCGAGGGCGGCGAAATCCATGCGCCAAAGCATGCCGCAGGGACCTGCGGCGTGAATTGTGACGTCCGTGATTGATTTCGCCGGTTTTGCGGGTTTGAAGTGCGGCGCAGCCCGATCACCTCCGGAAGGTCCGCCCGGCCCGGCGTCCGTCTCGTCGCGTCGCGCTGGTCCGCCGGCGCGAGGCAGGTAGAGTGACGCGCCGCTCGAACCAACCATCCCCTTCGCCTTTCAACTTCTTCATGCGTGCCCACAACGAGAGCGTGCCCACGACCGCGCCGCACCTGCCGGACCCGCGGCACGCCCGTCGCGTCCCCTCCCACATCCGCCCCGAGCAGCTGGAGCGTGTGCGGCAGGCCGCCTACGTGCTGCCGCAGGTCGTGAAGCCGGCCGATTACCTGGCTCCGCACAGCCCCGGCTTCGAAGCCCACCTCGACCAGCTTGGCTTCGTGCTGCTGCAGAAGGCCGCCGGCACGCGGCCGAGCCGCTGGATCGACCCGGCGTTGATCGACGCCGCACTCGCGCACCTGGACGCGGTCGGCAGCGGACCGCCCGCTCGGCAGCTGATGCTCGAGCGGCAGTCGGTGCTCGACGCGATGGGCCTCACGCGCCATGCCGGTGCCTTCACGCGCGCGCTGCAGCACACGCTCGAGGTGCCGGTGCCCGATGGCGCGCCGTGGCGCCTGCTGCTGCCCTGGCGTCTGCCCGTGCCGGACGAGCCGGTCTGGACCTTCTACCGCAGCGGCGACAAGGCCGCGCTGCGCGACGCGCTGGGGCCGGTGCCGCCGCATCCCCAGGCCGACGAGATCGGCCGGCACCTGGCGGCCCTGGTCGCGCGCAGCCATGCCTGGGCACCGGACGAGCTCGATTCGCTGCTGCCGCGCCTGCAGGCCGAGGTGAATGCACCCCCCAGCGCACTCGGCCCTGTCCCTTCGGACGGCCCGGCCGGACTGACCCCGCAGGGCCTGGCGGAGCTGAAGGCCGCCTGCAGCCGCGCCCAGGACCGCTGGGAGCAGCGGATCAACGAGCTGAACGCGCTGCAGGGCCTGAACAGCGAGCTCGCGTTCCAGGGCTATCCGGACAGCTTCGTCCACGCGCGTGCGCTGCAGCGCAGCGTCACCTTGTACGTCGGCCCACCCAACAGCGGAAAGACGCATGCAGCGTTCGAGCGCTTGGCGCAGGCGCATGACGGCGCCTACCTCGCGCCGCTGCGGCTGCTGGCGCTGGAAGGGCGCGACCGGCTCGTCGCGCGCGGCGTGCCGTGCTCGCTGCTGACCGGCGAGGAGAACGTGCCGGCGCCGGGCGCGCGCGTGGTGTCGAGCACGATCGAGATGGTCGATACGAACCGGCCGATCGACGTCGCGGTGATCGACGAGGCGCAGATGGTCTTCGACGCCTCGCGTGGCTGGGCCTGGACGCAGGCCATCGTCGGCGTGCCGGCGAACGAGCTGGTCATCATCTGCTCCGAGTACGCCGTGCCCGCGTTGCAGAACCTGCTGGGCCTGTGCGGCGAGCGCTGCCGCGTGCGCGTCTTCGAGCGCAAGCAGCATGTCGAGCTGCTGCCGCGGCCGCAGGCGCTGAAGAGCCTGCGCCACGGCGACGCGGTGGTGGCCTTCAGCCGCCGCGAGGTGTTGACGCTGCGCGACGGCATCGCCGCGAACGGGCACCCGGTGTCGGTGGTCTATGGCGCGCTGCCGCCCGAAGTGCGACGGCGCGAGGCCGAGCGCTTCGCCAGCGGCGAGTCGCACATCCTGGTCGCCACCGACGCCATCGGCATGGGCCTGAACCTGCCGATCCGGCGCGTGCTGTTCAGCACGCTGGTCAAGTTCGACGGCCTCGACGACCGCCTGCTGACCGAAGCCGAGGTGCACCAGATCGCGGGCCGCGCCGGCCGCTTCGGCATCCACGAGGAGGGCTTTGCCGGCGTGCTTGAAACAGCCGAGCCGACCGCGCTGCGCCACCTGCGCGACCTGCACCACAAGACGCCGAAGGCGCCGCGCCACTTCAAGGCGCCGGTGGCGCCGAACCGCTGGCATGTCGAGACCATCGCCGCGCGGCTGCACCTGGTGCGGCTGCGCGATGTGCTGGGGGTGTTCGTCGAGCGGCTGAAGCTCGACGACGCGCACTTCGCGGTGGCCGACCTCGACGAGATGCTCGCGCTGGCCGAAGCGCTGGACCGCAGTGCGCCGTCGCTGCGCCTGGGCGACCGCTTCACCTATGCGCAGGCGCCGGTGGACTCCCGCAGCGAGGGCCAGCTGATGGAGTTCCTCGACTGGGCCGCGAACCATGCCGCGGCGGGGCGCGCGGGCCGGCCGTGGTTCCTCGACGCGGTGGACGGCCACAGCCGGCTCGACCGTATCGAGCAGGCCCTGCGCGCCTGTTCGCTGTGGCTGTGGCTCGACCTGCGCTTCCCCGGCGTCTACGGCCATGTCGACGCCGTGAACGCGCTGCGCGACGCGCTGAACGACGGCATCGAGCGCCAGCTGAAGGGCGCGCGACCGCTCGCGCAGCGGCGCGGACCCTCGGGCGTCAGCCGCCGCCGGGCCGCCCCAAGGCGGCTGAGGTCCCCTCGGGGGGCAGGAGCGAAGCGACGTGGGGGTCCATTCAGTGCTCGTCGGCAGCGGCCTGGGCGACGAGGCTGGACTGCGCATCCGGCGTGCGCTCGCCGCGCAGGATCTCGCGGCCGGTGAGCCAGGTGCCGCAGACGCCGCAGAAGACGATGATGGCGATGCCCAGCATCGACCACTCGTCCGGCACGTGCGCGAAGACCAGCCAGCCGCCGATGGCGCCGAAGAAGATCTGCAGGTAGAGGTAGGGCGTCAGCACCGCGACCGGCGCGCGCGCGTAGGCCATGATCAGCAGGAAGTGGCCGGCCGCGCCGAACACGCCCATCAGCCCCATGCCCCACCAGATCGTCGGCGGCACCGCCTGCCAGACGAAGGGCAGCGAGACGCTGGTGACCGCCAGCCCGCCGAGGCCCGAGTAGAGGTGGATGGTGCCCGGCTGGTCGACACGCGCGAGCTGGCTGGTCAGCACCTGGAACCCGAGGTTCGCAGCGACCAGCAGCAGCGGCAGCAGCAGCACCGGCGTGAACATCTCGCGGCCCGGCCGCAGCACGACCAGCGTGCCGACGAAGCCGCCGGCGATGCAGGCCCAGCGCAGCCACGAGACGCGCTCGCCCATGCCGAAAGCCGCGATCACCGTCAGCAGCAGCGGCGTCAGCATCACGATGGCGGTGAACTCGCCGACGTGCATGCGCCCGAGCGCGATGAAGCCGATGCCATTGCAGGTGACCAGCAGCAGCGCACGCAGCGCCTGCAGGCCGGGCCGCTCGCTCTTCAGCAGCCGCAGGCCCTGCTGCGGCAGCAGCATCGCCGCGGTGGCCACGGTCTGCACGACGTAGCGCACCCACAGCGCCATCAGCACCGGCGCGGCCGCGGTGGCGACGAACTTCGACGTGGTGTCCAGCGCGCCGAAGCACAGCAGCGCCAGCACGATGCAGGCGACGCCGCCGATGCGCGGCACGGAACGGGGCGGCAGCAGCTCGGCCGGCGTGGAATGCATGCGGCCGACTATCGCATCGAGCGCGCGCCGGTCCCCGCGGCGGCGGCGCTCAGGTCACCGGCGCCGGGTTGAACAGCACCAGCGCGTTGTGCAGCTTCCACTGTTCGGCCCAGGTCCGGCGGCGGCCGCTGGCGACGTCGAGCATGCAGCGAAAGAGCTCCCAGCCGACGTCCTCGATCGTCGCGTCGCCATCGGCGATGCGGCCGGCGTTGATGTCCATCAGGTCGTGCCAGCGGCGCGCGAGGTCGCTGCGCGTGGCGACCTTGATCACCGGCACCTCGGCCAGGCCGTAGGGCGTGCCGCGGCCGGTGGTGAAGACATGCAGGTTCATGCCGGCGGCCACCTGCAAGGTGCCGCAGATGAAGTCCGACGCGGGCGTGGCCGCGTAGACCAGGCCGCGCTCGATGCCGCGGTCCTTCAGGCTTTCGCCGGGCGACAGCACGCCGGCGATCGGCGCGCTGCCGCTCTTGACGATCGAGCCCATCGCCTTCTCGACGATGTTCGACAGCCCGCCCTTCTTGTTGCCCGGCGTGGTGTTGGCGCTGCGGTCGGCGCTGCCGCGCTGCAGGTAGGCGTCGTACCAGGCCATCTCGCGGATCATCGCGTCGGCGATCTCCGGCGTCGCGGCGCGCGACGTGAGCTGGTCGATGCCGTCGCGCACCTCGGTGACCTCGCTGAACATCACCGTCGCGCCGGCGCGCACCAGCAGGTCGGTGCAGAAGCCGACCGCCGGGTTCGCCGTCACGCCGCTGAAGGCATCGCTGCCGCCGCACTGCACGCCGACGACCAGCGCGCTGGCCGGCACCGTCTCGCGACGGCGTGCGTTCAGGCGCTCGAGGTGCTCCTCGGCGGTGGTCATGATCGACTGGATCATCGACAGGAAGCCGACGTGCGCGTCGTCCTGCAGGCAGACGACGTCGAGCGCGGCTTCGGCCGTCGCCCCGACATCCGCGACGTTGCGCTCGTCGACGATCGCGAACGTGCCCGGCGGAAGCAGGCGCTCCGGCTGCAGCTTCTCGCAGCCCAGGCTCACCACCATCACCTCGTTGCCGAAGTTCGGGTTCTTCGTGATGTTGCGCAGCGTGCGGATCGGCACCACCGCGTCGGGTGCGTCGATCGCCACGCCGCAGCCGTAGCCGTGCGCAAGGCCGACCACGTCGTCGACGTTCGGGTACTTCGGCAGCAGCTCGCGCTTGATGCGCTCGACCGCGAACTCGACGACGCCGGCGACACACTGCACCGTCTCGGTGATCGCCAGGATGTTGCGCGTGCCGACCGAGCCGTCGGCATTGCGGTAGCCCTCGAAGCTGTGGCCTTCCAGCGGCGGCAGCGGCGGTGCTTTCACGGTGCCGATCGGCAGGCCGTCGAGCGACCGCGCGGCCGGCATCTCGAGCAGCCGCTCGTGCACCCAGCTGCCCTTCGGTATCGCCTTCGCGGCGCGGCCGATCACGACGTTGTAGCGCCGCACGGCGTCGCCGGCGGCGAGGTCGACCAGCGCGACCTTGTGCCCCTGCGGCACGCGCTCGACCAGTGTCAGCCCGTCGGCGAACACGGTGCCGGCGGGCAGGCCGCCGTCGTTGGCGACGATCGCGACGTTGTCGCGCTCGTCCATGCGAATGGTCAGCGGCTCCATGGCGCGTGCTCCACGTGCGGGATCAGTCTGCGGTGATCTTGCCGACTTCGATGACCTTCTTCCAGCGTGCGAACTCGGCGGCCTGGAAGGCGGTGAACTGCTCGGGCGTATTGCCGACGATCTCGAAGCCGAGCTCCAGCAGCTTGGGCTTGACGCTGGCGTCGTTCAGCGCGGCGACGATGCCCTCGTGCAGCCTGGCCTTGATGTCCGCCGGCAGCCCCTTCGGCGCCGCGAAGGCCTGCCACGAATAGACGGTGACGCCCTTGATGCCCAGTTCCTCCATCGTCGGCACGTCGGGCAGCAGCGGCGAGCGCTTCGTGCTGGTGATCGCCAGCGGCCGCAGCTTGCCGGCCTTGAAGTTCGGCATGCCGGTGTTGATGTTCATGAAGGTCGCGTCGACCTGGCCGCCGATCAGGTCGGACATCGCCGGCGCGCCGCCCTTGTAGGGCACGTGGATCGCCTTCGTGCCGGTCTCCTGCCAGAACAGCTCGGCGGTCAGGTGGTCCGAGGTGCCGTTGCCCGCCGACGCGAAGGTCATCTTCTCCGGGTTGGCCTTGATGAACTTCATCAGGTCGGCGAAGGTCTTGTGCGGCGACGTGGCCGGCACCGTCAGCACGTTCGGCGCCTGTACCGCGACGGTGATGTAGTCGAAATCCTTCAGCGGGTCGTAGCCGGCGCTCTTCACCAGGTGCGGGCCGATCACGAAGGGGCCCAGCGACGAGACGAAGACCAGCGTGCCGTCGGGCGGCGCGCGCTTGGCCTGCGCCGCGCCGACCGTGCCGCCGGCACCGGCCTTGTTCTCGATCACGAAGGTGCTGCCGGCGAACTTCTCCTGCAGCTTGGCGCCGACGGTGCGTGCGATCAGGTCGGTCGAGCCGCCGGGCGGGAAGGGCACCAGCAGCGTGACGGGCTTCGACGGCCAGGCCTGGGCCTGGGCGCCGCCGGCTGCGGCGAGGGCCAGGGTGAATGCGATCGCGAAGGGGGCGAGCAACTGTCTCATTCGACTGTCTCCTAACGTTTTAAGGGCGTGGCATGACATCAGGGCCGGCGGCCGAACTCGGCCTGCGCGCGAGTCCAGCGGCGGGCCTGCTCGCTCAACGAGAAGCCCAGGCCCGGCCGGGTCGGCACCTGGATGCGGCCGCCGCCGATCTGCAGCCGCTCGTTGAACAGCGGCTCCAGCCAGTCGAAGTGCTCGACCCAGGGCTCGGTGGGATAGGCGGCGGCGAGGTGCACATGCAGCTCCATCGCGAAATGCGGCGCCAGCATCAGCCCGGCGGCCTCGGCCTGCGCAACAATCTTCAGGAAGGGCGTGACGCCGCCCACGCGCGGTGCATCGGGCATCAGGTAGTCCGCCGCACGATGCCGGATCAGGTCGCCATGCTCGGCCGGGCTGGTCAGCATCTCGCCGGTGGCGATCGGCGTGTCGAAGGCGGCGGCCAGCGCGGCATGGCCCTCGTGGTCGTAGGCGTCGAGCGGCTCCTCGATCCACACCAGGTCGCAGTCCTCGAAGGTGCGGCACATGCGTTGCGCGGTCGGCCGGTCCCACTGCTGGTTGGCGTCGACCATCAGCGGCACGTGGTCGCCCAGGTGCTGGCGCACCGCGGCCACGCGGCGGATGTCCTCGGCGCGGTCGGGCTGGCCGACTTTGAGCTTGATGCCGCCGATGCCGCGCTCGATCGACGCCGCGGCATTGACCAGCAACTGGTCCAGCGGCGTGTGCAGGAAGCCGCCCGAGGTGTTGTAGCAGGCGACCGAGTCACGGTACGCGCCCAGCAGCTTGGCCAGCGACAGCCCCGCGCGCCTGGCCTTCAGGTCCCACAGCGCGACGTCGAAGGCGCCGATGGCCTGCGTCGCCAGCCCGCTGCGGCCGACCGATGCGCCGGCCCAGCAGAGCTTGGTCCACAGCCGGCCGATGTCGCTCGGGTCTTCGCCGATCAGCGCCGGCGCGATCTCCTGCGCATGCGCGAACTGGCCCGGTCCGCCGGCGCGCTTCGAGTAGCTGAAGCCCAGGCCCTCGTGGCCGTCGGCGGTGCGCAGCTCGACGAACAGCAGCGCGACCTCGGTCATCGGCTTCTGGCGGCCGGTCAGCACCTTGGCGTCACTGATCGGCGTGGCCAGCGGCAGCGCGCAGGCCGACAGGCGCAGCCAGGCGATGGTGTCGGAGCCGGCAGGCGAGGTTGTGGCTAACGTTGTCATTTCGGGGGATTGGAGTAGTGCGAACAGCTTTGATACTCACCCTGAGCGGCGCCAGGGTTTGCTTCGGCGTGGCGCGAATGATAACGTTGTCATTTCGCTGGTCATCAAAGCCCCGATGCCGGGGTCGGACAATGGCCGGCCGCCACCGATGCCCGCCATGAGCGCCCTTCCTCCCAAGACCGCCACCCTGCACGACGTCGCCCAAGCCGCCGGCGTCTCGCTGATCACCGCGTCGCGCGCGCTGAGCAATCCCGAGCGGGTGTCGAAGCCGACGATCGAGCGCGTGCTGAAGGCCGTCGAGGCCACCGGCTACATCCCGAACCGCATGGCCGGCGGCCTGAAGTCCAGGCGCAGCCTGACCGTCGGCGCGCTGGTGCCGGTGATCTCGGTGCCGCAGTTCCTGCCGACGGTGCAGACCCTGACGCAGTCGCTGGACGCCGCGGGCTACCAGCTGCTGCTCGGGCAGACCGGCTACGACCACGGGCGCGAGGCAGCGCTGCTCGACACCTTCATCGGCCGCCGCGTCGACGGCATCGTCGTCGCCGGCCTGCTGCAGCACTCGCCGGCGGTCGATCGGCTGCGACGGCTTGGCATTCCCGTGGTCGAGACCTGGGATGCGAACGAGCGGCCGCTGGACATGCTGGTCGGCTTCTCGCATGTGAAGGTGGGCAGCGCGGTGGCCGGCTTCTTCCTGTCGCGCGGCTGGCAGCGGGTGGGCATCGCGTCGGGCGACGACGAACGCGCGCGCACGCGGCGCGACGGCTTTCTCGCCGCCTTCGGCCGCGACGTCCCGACCGCCTTCGTCAAGGCGCCGAGCAACCTCGCGCTCGGCCGCTCCGCGCTGCGCGAGCTGCTCACCCACGACCGTGGCCTGCGCGCGGTTTTCTGCAGCTCCGACGGCCTCGCCAGCGGTGTGCTGACCGAGGCCCGTGCGCAGGGCCTGCGCGTGCCCGAAGACCTGGCGGTGATCGGCTTCGGCGATGCCGACTTCGCCGCCTACCTGGAACCCGCGCTGAGCACCGTGCAGATCGACGGCGCCGCCATCGGCCGCCACGCCGCGCAGCTGCTGCTGGCGCGCTGCCGCGGCGAACCGGTGGCGCAGCACGTCGTCGATGTCGGCTTCCGCATCATCGAACGGGCATCGACGGCGGCCTGAAGACAGTGGTTTCCGATACGCGGCGCAAACTTTCGCACCGCCGCTTGCAAAAGTGGCAATCGCCGCGGGCGGTCGTGTGACTTCCCACAGTCGCGTGCCGGCAAGGCCCCCTTAAGCTCGTGCCGTTTGCCTCGTGTCGTCGTCTGTTGCCGCCTCGTCCCATGAAACTCATCGGAATCTCTCTTCGCAAGCCGAGCTTCGGCGAACTGACCGCCGCCGCCGTCATGGCCACCGGGCTGTGGCTGGCCGCGCTCGGGCTGCTGCGACTGCTCCATGCCGACGTGAGCAAGGCGGATGCCGGCGCCCTTTTGCTGGTGTCGGCCTGGGCCTGCGTTTCGGCGCGGCTGGGCATCCGCATCGGAATGGGCCGCGCGCACCTGCTGGCCAACCTGATGGGCAGTGGCGCGCTGCTGCTGGTCTACGAAGGCGCACGCCAGTTCGTCGGTGCCTGAGTTGCCGTCAGTCCTACGCGCCGCGCGGCGCTTGTAGGCCTCGGACGACTCGACGGCAGGCCGTGCTCCGATAGTGCGGGCCTGCCGCATGCCCTAGCGTTGCAGCATCCAAAACTTCTTTCGCGAGGCATGCCATGAACATCATCCTGTGGTTGGTTGTCGGTGGTCTGATCGGCTGGGTCGCCAGCCTGATCATGCGAACCGACGCGCAGCAGGGCATGATCCTGAACGTCGTGGTCGGCATCATCGGCGCGCTGCTCGGCGGTTTCCTGCTGGCACCGATGCTCGGGACCGGCACGATCAACAGCAACGACTTCAGCGTCGCCTCGCTCGGGGTGTCGCTGCTGGGCGCGATCATCCTGCTGGCGATCGTGAATCTGGTGCGCCGCGGCACCGCACGCTAACCGTCACCATCCCAGGGACCGAGGGCCGGAGCTTGCTCCAGGCCCTCTGTCTCGTGGAATCCGCTCAAGCGGCACTGCCGTGCCGTGGTCAGCGCGTCACTCGCCGCCCGGTCCGCCACGGAACTCGTCGGCGACGATGCCGTGCCGGGCCAGCTTGTCGTACAGCGTCTTGCGCGCGATGCCGAGCGCTTCGCAGGTGGCGCTGACGACGCCGCGGTGGGCCTTCAGCGCCTGCTCGATCAGCGCCTTCTCGACCTGGTCCATCTGCTCCGGCAGCGCGATGCGCGGCGGCGGCCCGACGGCCGGCAGGCTGTCGCTGCCCAGGCCGAGCACGAAGCGTTCGGCGGCGTTGCGCAGCTCGCGCACGTTGCCCGGCCAGTCGTGTGCCATCAGGCGGCGGTTGAGCGCGCCGTCCGCGGCCTTCGGCTCGCGGCCATGCCGCGCCGCGGCCTGCATCACGAAGTGGTCGAACAGCAGCGGGATGTCCTCGCGCCGCTCGCGCAGCGGCGGCAGCGCCAGCACCGCGACGTTGAGCCGGTAGTAGAGGTCGCTGCGGAACTTCTGCTGGTCGCTCAGGACCTTGAGATCCGCCTTGGTCGCGGCGATCACGCGGATGTCCACCGGCAGCTCGTCGTTCGAGCCCAGGCGCTCGAGCCGGCGTTCCTGCAGCACGCGCAGCAGCTTGACCTGGAACGTCAGCGGCATGCTCTCGATCTCGTCGAGCAGCAGCGTGCCGCCGTCGGCATGCTCGATCTTGCCGACGCGGCGCTTCTGCGCGCTGGTGAAGGCGCCGGCCTCGTGGCCGAAGAGCTCGCTTTCCAGCAGCGTCTCGGGCAGGCCGCCGCAATTGATGGCGACGAAGTGCTTCGCGCGCCGGCTGCTCTGCTCGTGCAGGCAGCGCGCGACCAGCTCCTTGCCGGTGCCGGTCTCGCCGATGATCATCACGTCGGCCGACGTGGCGGCCAGCGCCTGCACCTCGCGCTGCAGGGCCTGCATGGCGGCCGAACGGCCGAGCAGCATGGCCTCGACGCCGCGCCGCCCTGCGAGCTCCTGGCGCAGCGACTGCACCTCCACGCTCAGCGATCGCTTCTCGAGCGCCCGCGTCGCGACGTCGACCAGCCGCTCGGGCGCGAACGGCTTCTCGATGAAGTCGTAGGCGCCGATGCGCATCGCCTCGACCGCCATGCCGACATCGCCGTGAGCGGTGATCAGGATCACCGGCAGCGTCGGCTCGATGCGCAGCGCTTGCGCCAGCAGCGCGAGGCCGTCCATGCGCGGCAGGCGCACGTCGGTGATCACGATGCCGCGGAAGCCCGGTGTCAGCGTGGCCAGCGCGTCTTCGGCCGAGCCGTGCGCGGAGACCGTGAAGCCGGCCAGCTCCAGCGTCTGCACCAGGCTGTGGCGCACCGGCGGGTCGTCCTCGATCAGCACGACGGTGAAGCCGTCAAACATGGCGTTCCTCGGAAGGGGTGGGCAAGGCCGGCGGGCCGGCGTCGGTGCCGGCGTCGGCCAGCGCCAGGTCGAATTCGAACACCGCGCCGCTGGCCGCGGGCACCGAGCGCAGCTGGCCGCCGAACTCGCGCACGATGTGCGACGAGATCACCAGGCCCAGGCCCAGGCCTTCGCCCGGCGGCTTGGTGGTGAAGAAGGGTTCGAAGAGGCGCTCGTTCAATGCCGCCGAGATGCCCGGCCCGCTGTCGATCACGCGCACGCGGGCGCGGCCACCGGTGACCTCGGCCTGCACCGTCAGCCGGCGCTCGGCCGTGCCGCGCAGCGCATCGGCGGCATTGCCCATCAGGTTGACCAGCACCTGCTCCAGGCGGTAGCCGTCGCACTGCACCTCGAGCGCGTCGGGCAGCTCGATGCGCAGCGTGATGTCCTCGTCCTGCAACCGCGTCGCGAGCAGCTGGCAGGCATTGGCCACCGCATCGGCCAGCGCCACCGGCCGCACCGACGACGGCGACTTGCGTGTGAAGGCCTTCAGCTGCGAGGTGATGCGGCCCATGCGCTCGACCAGCGAGGCGATCGACGACAGGTTCTCGCGCACCTGGTCGCCGCGGCCGCGGTCGAGCAGCAGCCGGCCGTTGGCGGCCAGCGCGCGCAGCGCGGTCAGCGGCTGCCCGAGCTCGTGCGAGATGCCGGCCGACAGCTGCCCCAGCAGCGCGAGCTTGCCGGACTGCACCAGCTCTTCCTGCGCCTGCCGCAGCACCTGCTCGGCATGGTGGCGCTCGTCGATCTCGTGGCGCAGCTCGCGGTTCGAGGCTTCGAGCTCGGCGGTGCGCTGGCGCACCTTGGCCTCGAGCTCGTCGTTGGCGCGCTGCAGCGCCGCGCGCGTGGCGAGCTTCTGCGCCACGACGCGCCTGCGCTGCACCACCAGCATCAGCAGGAGGGCGATGCAGGTGACCAGCGTGCCCGCGCCCCAGGCGGCGGTGCGCGCGTCGCGCTGCACGCTGGCGGCCGAAGACAGGATCAGCAGGCGCCAGCCGAAGCGCGCCAGCGGCCGCTCGTGCAGCACGTGCAGGCCCGTGCCGGGGCTGCCCGGCGCCTGCAGCCGCACCAGCTGCACGCCCCCGGGCAGCATGCGCGAGGGCACCGTCAGCGAGCCGAGCGGACGGTACTTCCAGCCCGGCACCGAGGACATGATCACCATGCCCTGCTGGTCGACGACCAGCGGCTTCTCGCTCTCGGCGCGGAACGCGGCATCGACCCACGTCGCCTCGATCGGCTCCAGGCTGATGCGCACCAGCAGCGCCCCCAGCGTGCGGCCGTCGCGCACCAGCGGCCGAGCCAGGCAGACCTCGGGCGCGCCGCTGGTCGGGTCGACCGCGAAGCGGCGCGCGTCCTGCCCGGCCAGCGCCTCGGCGACGCAGGGCTCGCTGGCGGCGATATGGTCGAGCTGCGAATCGGGCCGGTACCAGTCGCTGGTGGCGACGACGCGGCCGCGGCCGTCGATCACCGCCGCCCACAGCGCGCCGGAGCGGGTCGCGAAGCGCGTGAGCCGGCGGTTGACCGCGCCGCGGATGGCGTTCGGCTCGGGCGTGCGCAGCAGCGACTCGATCTCGCCGTCGGCATCGATCAGCCACGGCAGGTCGGCCTGCTTGCCGAGCTCGATGTCGAGCACCGCGGCATAGAGGTCGAGCTGGTGCGCGGCCGCGTCGTCCAGCCGCGCGAACTCGCGCCGCTCGCCCCAGGCGTAGGCGAGGGTGGCGGCCAGCGCCACCAGGGCCAGCATCAGCAGGGCGCCGATCAGCGGGACGGCGCGGCGGGCGAGCCGGGAGCGCGAGGGATTCAAACCGTCTTGGCAGGAATGGCGATCGCAGGCGATCGCCAGGGGGGAGAACGATGGCGGCGGCGGCCGCACGGGCGGCGCATCTTGGGCCATGGCGCAGGGCGGGTCAATCTACTGGCAAACCCGCGTAACCGGGGCGTGACGGGCGTCCGGCGGCCCTGTGCGGAAGTCCACACATCGCATCGGCGGGCGGTCCGGCCGCGCGCGCCGGTTTTACCTGTGACACACGCGATGCAGCCGGCCGGGGCTTCTGTGCTGGCACGGCGGCTGCATTGGCGGCTGCCACGTCACACGCCCGCCCTGGAGCTTCCGATGATGAACACCACCGTCCGGCCCCCGCTGTCCACGACCAGCCGCCCGCTGCCGCCCCCGCCCGACGCCGAGCCGGCCCAGCGCCTGCTGCCGCCGGTCGATGCGATCGATGCGCAGTTGCTGCGCCAGCTGCAGGACGACGGCCGCATCACGATCACGCGGCTGGCGGAGCTGGTCGGCCTGTCGCCGGCGGCGACGCACGACCGGGTGGCCCGCCTGAAGCGCGAGGGCTACATCCTGGGCTACGAGGCGGTGCTGAACACCGAGAAGCTCACCACCGGCCTGCTGGTCTTCGCCGAGATCAGCATCAACGACCCCGCGCCCGGCATCGGCCGCGCGATCAAGGCTGCGGTGCAGGTGCGCCACGAGGTCATCGAATGCCACGAGGTCGACGGCGGCCGCTTCGACTACCTGCTGAAGACCCGCGTGCCGGACATCTACGCCTACCGCGATTTCGTGACGTCGGTCGTGTGGAAGCTGCCGGGCGTGCGCGAGGTGCGTACCTACGCGGTGATCGACGAGATCAAGAACACGTCGCGCATTCCGCTCTGAGCGTCGGTCCCGTCGCCGGGCCGCGGGGCGCCCCGGCGGCGGCCGGGGAACCGCGCTCCGGGATGCGTGTATGCTGCAGCGAGCGGGGCGCTGGCCGTGACACCCCCGCCCCATCACACCGCTTGATGCGGCACCAGTAGCAGCGTTGCTCGTGTCCTGGCAAGTCGACAGGAGCCGCCTTGAACCCCCTCAGCACACCCCCGCGCTGCGACACGCCCGTCGCGGCAGGCGTCGTGCGCATCGAGCTGCAGCTCGAGCTGGCCTATCGCGTCGAGGCGCCGGGGGCCGACTTCGTCTTCAACATCCATCCGGCACACACGGACTGCCAGACCATCTCGACCGAGCGGCTGTCGCTGAACCAGCCGATCGGCGTCGATGTCGAGACCGATGCCCGCACGGGCAACCGATGCATGCGCCTGGTGGCCGGGCCCGGCGAGTTGCGGGTGTCGTACCAGGCCACCGTCGACCTGCGGCACCACCGGGAGGACCCGGCCCGGTTGCCGGAGGTGCCGATCCATCGCCTGCCGCTGGATGCGCTGGGCTACATCTACCCGAGCCGCTACTGCGAGTCCGACAAGCTGATGCGCATGGCCACCAAGCAGTTCGGCGGCATGGCCCCGGGCTACCGGCGCGTGGAGGCCATCATGGCCTGGGTGCAGCAGCAGGTCGCCTTCACGTCGAACACCTCGAGCTCAAGCACCTCGGCCGTCGAGACGCTGCTCGACCAGGTGGGCGTGTGCCGCGATTTCGCCCACCTGATGATCGCGTTGTGCCGGGCGGTGAACATCCCGGCGCGTTTCACCACGGGAACCGACTACGGGGCCGATCCGGCTCTCGGGCCGCCGGACTTTCATGCCTATGTCGAGGTCTTCCTCGGCGACCGCTGGTACATCTTCGACCCTTCCGGCACCGGCATCCCGATGGGATTCGTGCGCATCGGGACCGGTCGCGACGCGGCCGACGCCGCGTTCGCCACCATCTTCGGCGGCGTGACGCCCATCACCGGGCCGATGGTCCGTGCGGTGGCCGTGGGGGAGGGGACGGAGGGATTCGTCCTGCCGCACCACACGCACCTCGGCCTTTCGACCGGCACCTGATCTCGACCGGTACTCGAGAGCGACGTGGCCGCACCGCCGCAATGGGCGGGGCCCAGCCCTTCCGCGACGCCAGCCGGACCTACCCGTTGACGTAGGCCCGAAGCCGTTCCGACAGCTTCGGGTGCTTCAGCTTGCGCAGGGCCTTGGCCTCGATCTGGCGAATGCGTTCGCGCGTCACGTCGAACTGCCGGCCGACTTCCTCGAGCGTGTGGTCGGTGCTCATGTCGATGCCGAAGCGCATGCGCAGCACCTTGGCTTCGCGGGGCGAGAGGCCGTCGAGCAGTTCGGCGACCACCGCCCGCAGATCCATCTGCATCACCGCATCCAGCGGCGCGACGGTGTCGGTGTCCTCGATGAAGTCACCCAGCGTGGTGTCACCGTCGTCGCCGACCGACACCTCCAGCGAGATCGGCTCCTTGGCGATCTTCATGATCTGCCGCACCTTGTCCTCGGGCAGCTCGAGCTTGCCGGCGATGGTCGCGACGTCCGGCTCGAAGCCGAACTCCTGCAGGTGCGCGCGACTCATGCGGTTGAGCTTGTTGACCGCTTCGATCATGTGCACCGGAACGCGGATGGTCCGCGCCTGGTCGGCGATCGCCCGGGTGATGGCCTGCCGGATCCACCAGGTCGCATAGGTCGAGAACTTGAAGCCGCGGCGGTATTCGAACTTGTCCACCGCCTTCATCAGGCCGACATTGCCTTCCTGGATCAGGTCCAGGAACATCAGGCCGCGATTGGTGTACTTCTTGGCGATGGAGATCACGAGGCGCAGGTTCGCTTCGACCAGCTCCTCCTTGGCCGCCAGCGACGTGCGCTCGGCGTCGTTCATCGCCTTGTGGATGGCCTTCAACGTGTCGAGCGGAACCAGCGTCCGGGACTGCAGGTCGATCAGCCGCTGCTGCAGTTCCTGGATCGCGTGCCGGTGGCGGCCCAGCGCCGCGCTGCAGGACAGGGCGGCCGCCGACTCGCGTTCGCTCCAGTCGAGGTTCAGCGCGTTGGGCGGAAAGCGTTCGACGAAGCGCTCCTGCGGCATGCCGCAGCGGTCCACCGCGATCCTGCGGATCTCGCGCTCGCAGCGGCGCACGTCCTCGACCTGCGCGCGCGCGATGCCGCACAGCCGGTCGATCGTCTTGACCGTGAACCGGATGCCCATCAGCTCCTCGCTGAGCATCTGCTGCGCCTTCTCGTAGGCCGACGAGCCGCAGCCGGTCTTGGCGTGCGCCTTGCGCAGCTTGTCGAACCCGGTCCGCAGCGACGCGAAGCGGTCGAGCGCCGCGGCCTTCAGTTCCTCCAGGCGCCTGCTCGTGAGCTGGCCGTTCGCGTCGTCATCGTCGACGTCGTCGAAGGCATCGATGTCTTCCTCGGCGACGTAGTCATCGGCCTCGCCAGCCACGACGATGCCGTCGACGACCTCCGAGATGCTCATCTGCCCGGCGGCGATGCGCTCGCCGCAGGCCAGGATCTCGGCCATGATCGACGGCGAGCCGGAGATCGCCAGCATCATCGCCTGCAGGCCGGCCTCGATGCGCTTGGCGATCTCGACCTCGCCCTCGCGCGTGAGCAGTTCGAACGAGCCCATCTCGCGCATGTACATGCGCACCGGGTCCGTCGTGCGGCCGAACTCCGAGTCGACGGTCGACAGCGCGGCTTCGGCGGCCTCCTCGGCTTCCTCGTCGCTGGCCGCCGCGACGGTGCCGCCGGCGACCAGCAGCGTCGCTGCATCCGGTGCGCGTTCGTAGACCGCGATGCCCATGTCGTTGAGCATCTTTACCGTCGCTTCGAGCACCTCGGCGTCGACGAGCCTCTCGGGCAGGTGATCGTGGATCTCCTGCTGGGTCAGGAAGCCCCGCGTCTTGCCCATCTTCACGAGGTCCCTGAGCTCGCTGCGGCGCCGGTTCTCCTCGTCGGGGCTGAGCGTCGTCTCGTCCAGTCCGAATTCGCGGATCAGCGCCCGCACCTTCGACTTCGGGACCTTGACGCGCAAGGGCTTTCCCGAAGGGGCGTCGGCAACGGCCACGTCGGTGGCCGGGGGCGTCTTGAGAGCTTGACTGGACTTCTTGGCCACGGTGCGAGGGTTCTGCGAAGGGAAAAAGCGGGCAAGCCTTCGCAGGCGCGCCCTCGACTGTGCCGGAAGGCCTGATCAGTAGCCGCGGCCGCCGCCGTAGCCGCCGCCACCGCCGTAGCCGCCGCCACCGCCGCGACGTTGACCGCCGCCGCCGCCGCCACCGAAACCGCCCGGCCGGTCTTCCTTGGGACGCGCCTCGTTCACGACCAGCGCGCGGCCGTCGACCATCTGGCCGTTCATGCCGCGGATGGCCGCCTGCGCTTCCGCGTCGGACCCCATTTCCACGAACCCGAAGCCCTTGGAGCGGCCGGTGTCACGGTCCATCATGACCTTGGCCGAGGTGACCGTGCCGAAGCCGGAGAACTGCTGTTGGAGGGTGTCGTCGCGCATCGCGTAGGAGAGATTGCCGACGTAGAGCTTGTTGCCCACTGGAGTTGCCTTTGAGAGAGGTGGCTGCAGGTTTCCAGCGTGACCTGCGTTGCATGGAGCGGCTTCGGGTGAACCCGCGCGACGGGAAACGCGTTGCGCAGAGCGCCGCGCGTTGCTGGACCGTGTATGGAAACAAGGGAGGCGCGGCGTGCGCCATCCCTGGAGTGTGGTTTGTCGGTGGTGGCGGCGTTCCGACGCCGTAAAGCCGGTCGAGAGGAAGAAAGGACCGGAGTAGGGCTCGCCGCAAGGAGACCGGCGCAAGCACGACCGGCGAAGCCGGTCTGGCGGCTTGGCAGCGGTGCGAAATGGGCCGGAGGACGTTCAACAAGGTTGCCGCGCCAGTGAGCAATGCGCGGCAGGGTGGCGGATTATAGGTTCGTGCGGCAGCGTCCGGGGCGATTCATGACGAATGCCACGCCCGCGCAGGGCACGCCGGCATTGAGACGCCGGCGTTCGCTGTCACCACCAGCCGTACAGCGCGACCAGGAACAACGCCGGCGCGCCGATGCCGAGCAGGATCGCCGCCAGCGGCAGCGCGAGCTCGCCGAGGAATTGCCTGATCGCCATGGGGAGTCCTTCGGAACTGCGGGGAGGGAGTGGCGCCACTGTAGGCAGCAGGCCCCGTGCTGCGGCATGCACTCTTGCCGTCACGGGTTGTGAAGTCCGTCACAGGCCACCGGCACGGTCGCGACTCGGAACTGGGGGGCATTCAGGCCGGCTTTCGGCCGATCGCGCGCGGGCCCGCTGGCGTCCAATCGGCAGGCTGCCTGGGCTGCGCTCGTTGCGCACGTCCCCAAGGCCTCACGCCGGAGCCCGACGCGCATGTTGATGAAACAGACCCCCGCCCACAGCATCGTCAACCAGGACCTGCTGGGCCTGATTCCGCCGAACGCACGCCGCGTCGTCGAGGTCGGCTGCATGCATGGCGCGATGGCCCAGGCCTACCGCGCAAAGAACCCGACGGCCGAGTACGTCGGCATCGACATCGACCCCGATTACGCCGCCGTCGCCGCGAGCCAGTGCACGCAGGCCCTGGCCGGCGACATCGAGACCTTCACGCCCGCGGCCTTCGACAAGCTGTTCCCGAGCGACGTGTGGATCTTCGGCGACTGCCTCGAGCACCTGCGCGACCCCTGGCGCATCGTCAAGACCATCCGCGCCGGCATCGACGCCGACGGCTGCCTGCTGGCCTGCATCCCGAACGCCCAGCATTGGAGCGTGCAGATGCGCCTGGCGACCGGGCTCTTCCGCTACGAGGATTCGGGGCTGATGGACCGCACCCACGTGCGCTGGTTCACCCGCATCACGATGATGGAAATGTTCCTGCAGGCCGGCTGGAAGATCGAAACCGCCTTCAGCCGCCAGCTGCCGACGCAGGCGCCCGGCACGCTGATGGCCGGCATCCGCGCAATCGCCGAGACCGGCGGCACCGACCCCGACCAGGCCGAACGCGACGCGAACGCGTTCCAGTACCTCTTCAAGGTCACGCCGGCCTGATTGGCAAGTGGCCGTTCTCGGCACGGTTGCGGACATTCGCCGCGGCGTGCTTCGGTCTGCACAAGATCAGGCCGGCGGGGCGCTCTGTTCCGCTCATGTCCCCCGGGCCGGGCTGCGTCGATATGCCCCGGGTCGTGCTCGGCCGGCCCTCCTCCTTGACTTCGCTCCACAGAGCGCCCCGCCGTCCTGATCCGCACCGCCCTGGCAGGCCATCGCATGCCGCGATGGTGATGGAGCCAAGGCCGCTGGGTGCCCGGCGTAGCGAAGTCAAGGAGGAGGGCCGGCCGGGATTGAGCCTGAGGTGTATCAGCGGCGCACGGCCCGGGGGACATGAGCGGAGCCGGGCACCCAGTGGCCTTGGCGCGCTCGGTGCCGGCACGCAAGATCCGAGCACAAACGACCGCAACGGGCCGACACCCGTCGTCCGCCGGATGCCCGTCGGCACCGCCCGACGCAAATTGAGCCTGAAAAGCGGCAGCTTTTCAGCCGATTGCGACCAAGCCCCCCCGGGTCTACTTCCAGGTGTCGAACACCTGATCCGTCGCCCCACCCATGCCCCGCCTCCGCCGACTCCTCGCACCGCTGCAGCGCGGCGCCGTGGCGGCCGTGGTGTTGCTGGCGGCGGCGGTCGGGGCGGCGGCCCAGTCCACCTGCCCCGACGACGCCCCGCTGCCGTCGGGCAGCGTACCGCCCGAGCAGGCCCGCACGGCGCTGCGCACGCTGGTGCGCCAGGCCATCGAGCAGAGCCCGCAGGCCGGCGCCACCCGCCTGCTGGCCGAAGCCGCGCTCGACGACACCGCCGAGGCCCGCGCCGCGAAGTCGCCGCAGGCCTCGCTGAACGCCAGCATCGGCCCCAGCGTCGAGCGCGTGCGCAGCAAGAACGAAACCAATGCCGCGCAGGGCGGCGTCTCCGTGGCCATCAGCCAGCTGATCTGGGATGGCGGCCGCACCGACCGCCTGGTGAACTGGCGCGAGCGCCTCGCCGACGCCGCCCGCTTCGGCGACCTGAGCAGCCGCGAGGCGCTGGCGCTGTCCACCGTGTCGCTGGCGCTGGAGCGCAGCCGCTTCCGCCAGCAGGTGCAGGTCTATGGCCAGTACGTGCGCAAGATGCAGTGCCTGGCGAGGGCGCTCGAGCAGATCGTCGCCGCCGACCGCGGACGCCTGTCCGAGCTGGTGCAGGTGCGCAAGTCGCTGCAGCAGGCCGAGCTGTCGCGCACGCAGACCGAATCGCAGCTGCGCCAGGTGGAAGTGCGCCTGCGCCGGCTGGTCGGCGACACGCTGCCGGCCACCGAGCATGACTGGTCCGCGCTGCTGAGCGCCGTGCCCGACGTGCGGGGCCTGCAGGCCGACGCGCTGCGCTCGGCCGAGATCGCGCAGCTCGAGGCCAGCGCCGAAGCCGCGCAGCAGCTCGCGCGCTCGGTCGAAGCCAGCCACCAGCCGCGCGTCTCGTGGACCGGCGGCGCCAATGCGGCGTCCGGCTTCGGCGGCACGATCGGCACCAACCATTCGAAGGGCCTGTCCTTCGGCCTCGCGATCAGCATCCCGCTGATCGACCAGGGCATCGCCGCCGCCTCGGCCGCCGCGAAGAAGCGCGCGCAGGCCGCGCAGCTGCAGCGCGACGAAGCGCTGCAGGCGCGCCGCGCCCGCATCGCCGAGGTGCACGAGCAGACCACCTCGTCCTTCGACCGTGCCGAACGTGTCGGCGCCGTGCTGCGCGACAGCGAGCGCCTGCGCGACTTCACGCTGCAGCAGTGGCAGCAGCTCGGCCGCCGGTCCCTGTTCGACGTGATGGCCGCCGAGAGCGACCACTACGGCCTGCGCATCTCGCTGGTCAATGCCCAGCACGACGGGCAGCAGATGAACGCGATCCTGCTGTCCTTGGGGCAGGGGCTGCAGGGGTGGCTGCAATGAGCGCCGCGCGGCCGTTCCGGAGGCGCTCGCTCCCCCTCGGGGGGACCGGCGCGCAGCGCCGTAGGGGGCTCCAATGATCGACGCGCTCTTCGTCCTGCAGCGCAGCGACGTGATCCACCTGGCCGCTCACCAGGAGCGTTACGCCGACACCCGCATGCTCTTCGTCGACCCCGGCATTCTCGATGCCGCCGTCGCCGCAGGCTTCCGCCACTACGAGTTCCGCCGCCTCGACGTCGGCGCCGACATCGCCACCGCGGTGTACGCCGAAGCGCAGGCCCGCGCGAGCCGCATCGACCAGCTGCTGACGCGCGAGCGCGTGCGACTGTTCGGCCGCGGCCAATGGTCGGGCTGGGATCAGGCCCACCTGTACCTCTTCTTCCAGCGCGCGCTGACCATCGAACGGCTCGGCCAGGCGGCCGAAGCGCAGTTCCCGGAAGCGCGCCTGGGGCTGCTGCGGCCGTCGAACCCGCAACTGTTCAACTTCGACTCGATGCTGTCGACCGAGATCGTCGCCGGCAACAGCGCGCGCTGGCAGGTGATCGACCGCTACGACGCCGGCCGCTTCTGGAACCCGGCGATGCTGGAGTGGTGCTTCGATGCCGAGGGCGTGCGCGCCGCGGCGGCGGACGGCCTGGACGCGCTGACCCACATCCCGACCTGCTTCTACGACGCGCGCTGGTTCGCGCAGTCCATCGAGGCGACGTTTCCGCGTTCGGTCGACCTGCCGGGCCTCTATTGCGACGTGCCGGTGCGCCGCGGCGACACGCTGCTGCTGAAGCGCCTGGACGAGCTGACGCCGGCGCAGCGGCCGCTGGCCTGCGAGCTGTACGCCGAACGCGCGCGCCGCCTCTTCATCGACGAGCTGCAGGGCCTGGTGCCCGACCGCGCCGCGCTCGAGCTGCAGGCCGCGACGCTGGCGCGCCGCTGCCTGATGCAGGCGATCAACTACCACGGGTTGTACGCGGCCCTCGAAGGCCGCCAGCCGCGCGTGATCGTCGCCGACCACGACACCGGCAACAACGGCCCGCTGTTCTCGCTGGCGCATGCGCTGCGCTCGCCGGTCACCGTGCTGCCGCATTCGGCCTATCCGACCTCGCCGCTGCCGCATGCCGACAACGTCGAGGCGGTCGAGCTGCCCGGCTTCTCGCCGCCGGTGCGCACCGTGCTGGGCCAGCCTGTCGCGCGCCGCGCGGTCGCGTTCCGCGCACGCCCGCAAGCGCAGGCGCGGCCGGCCGCCCGTCGCGTATGCCTGCTGCTGAACACGATGCAGAGCGAAGGCCTGTCGTACATCGACTTCTTCGGCCTGATCGGCTTCTACAAGGCCCTGCGCGCGCTGTGCGCACACCATGACCGCGACCTCGTCGTGCGGCTGAAGCCCAGCACGCCGGCGCTGAACGTCGTCTCGGGCGCACTCGGCGAGCCGGCGGGCTTCTTCCAGCGCACGATGGCGCAGCCGCTGGACCAGCTGGCCGCGGAAGCGGATGTCTGCGTGGCCTACGGCGAGCCCACGAGCGGCACCGTGACCTTCCTCGATGCCGGCAGCTACGTGATGCATGTCGGCGACCAGCACTGGGCTGCCGACTACGTGATCACGCCGCCCTACGTCAGCGACGGCCTGGTGCCGTCGTACGGCGGCGCCGCCGCGCTGCAGGCGCTCGACGCGCTGTTCACGTCCAGCGAGCGCTACCTCGAATCGCAAGCCGCGCAGGCCACCGCCTACGCCGCGCGCTGCCGTGCCACGCACGACACGCTGTTTCCCGTTCCCACCGTTTTCCCTTCTGCCAGCTCAACCGCAACCCCAGGAGCCTGACGCCATGCTGAGCAACAAGTCCATCCTCATCACCGGCGGCACCGGCTCGTTCGGCAAGGCCTTCGTGCACACGGTGCTGTCGCGCTACCCCGACGTCAAGCGCCTGGTGATCTACTCGCGCGACGAGCTGAAGCAGTTCGAGATGCAGCAGCTGCTGCCGCCCAGCAAGTACCCGCAGCTGCGCTACTTCATCGGCGACATCCGCGACCAGGCCCGCCTGACGCGTGCGCTCGAAGGCATCGACATCGTCGTGCACGCCGCCGCGCTGAAGCAGGTGCCCACCGCCGAGTACAACCCGTTCGAGTGCATCAAGACCAATGTGCTGGGTGCGCAGAACCTGATCGAGGCCTGCCTGGACACCAAGGTGCAGCGCGTCGTGGCCCTCTCGACCGACAAGGCCGCCGCGCCGATCAACCTGTACGGCGCCACCAAGCTGTGCTCGGACAAGCTGTTCGTCGCCGGCAACAACATCAAGGGCTCGCGCGACCTGCGCTTTTCCGTCGTGCGCTACGGCAACGTGATGGGCAGCCGCGGCTCGGTGATCCCGTTCTTCGCCGAGAAGCGCGCCACCGGCGTGCTGCCGATCACCGACCCGCAGATGACGCGCTTCAACATCTCGCTGCAGGAAGGCGTCGACATGGTGCTGTGGTCGATCGAGCATGCCTGGGGCGGCGAGATCCTGGTGCCGAAGATCCCGTCCTACCGCATCACCGACGTGGCCTCGGCCGTGGCGCCGGAAGCGGAGCAGAAGATCGTCGGCATCCGCCCGGGCGAGAAGATCCACGAGGAGATGATCACCGCCAGCGACAGCCCGAACACGGTGGACCTGGGCGGCTACTACGCGATCCTGCCGTCGGGCGCGGAGTACTCGATCGACGACTACTGCGCGCGCATGAACGCCAAGCGCGTCGCGCCGGGCTTCTCGTACGACAGTGGCAGCAACACCGATTTCCTGTCAGTGCCGCAGCTGCAGACGATGATCCAGGCCGAGCTCGGTCCGCAACAGAGCCACTGAACCCGCATCACGGCCGGCGCGCGGCGAGCCCGCGTGCGGCCGTCTGCAGGCAGGCCAGGAACTGCGTGGCCACCGGCGTCGGCCGGTAGGACTTGCGCATCACCACGGCCATCTGCACCCGCGCCAGCGGCCGGCGCAGCTTCACCGGCTGCAGCCCGAAGGCGGCCAGGCGTTCGGCCAGCGGCCGCGAGGCCGCGCCCAGCAGGTCGGTCGACGACACCAGGCCCAGCATCACCGCGAAGGACGCGTAGCGCACGCGCCCCTGCGGCGGTGGCAGCCCGGCCTCGCGGAACGCGGTGGCGACGACCGAGCCCGCCTGCCCCCCGGCCAGCGATTGCAGCCATTGCGCATCGGCCAGCTCGGCCAGCGTGCGCGCCTTGATCAGCGGATGGCCGGCCCGCGCCACCGCGACGAAATCGGTATCCAGCAGCGGGATGCTGCGCAGGTCGTCGTCCAGCATGTCCGGCAGCAGGTGCATCGCGACGAAGTCGGCCTGGCCGTCGCGCAGCCGCTGCAGCCCGTGCGGGTACTTCAGCTCGACGATTGCCAGCTCTGCCTGCGGCGCCGCCTGCCGGAACTGCAGCACCGCCTGCGGCAGCAGGGTCAGCGCGATCGACGACGTGGTGCCGAAGGTGATCGTGCCGCGCAGGTCGCCCTGCAACTGCGCGATCTCCTCGCGTGCCCGGCGCGCGTCCTCCAGCAGCTGGCTCGCGCGCACCTGCAGCGCCTGGCCGGCGGGCGTCAGCTCCACGCCGCGCGCGCTGCGCCTGAGCAGCACCGCGCCGAGGTCGGCTTCCAGCTCCTGGATCGTGCGGGTGATCGCGGGTTGCGTCAGCGCCTGCCCGCGCGCGGCGGCGCGCAGGCTGCCCTCGCGCGCGACGCTGACGAAGACCTCCAGTTGCTGCAGCTTCATGCCGTTGGGGTGACCGGGGTGGGTGATCAGGAAGTCTGATCGCGCTCAAGATGCTGACATCTTTTCAGCATCTGGCCAAGCGCTTAGAGTCCCGCCGCACACCCCGTCTTCCGATCCACCGGGTCCCTCGAAGGAGAGCTGCCGCATGCGTTTCCGCACGTCTTGCCTGAGCGTCTGGCTCGGCGCCACCCTGGTGCTCGCCGCCGCATCGAGCCCGCTGCAGGCGCAACCCGCCGCACGTGTGCAGGCGCTGGCCCAGGCCGAGCAGGCGCCGCTGCTGGACACGCTGCGCGACCTGGTGAACATCGAGTCCGGCAGCAAGGACCCGCAAGGCCTGGCGCAGCTGGCCGCGCTGATCCGCGACCGCCTGGCGCAGCTGGGCGGCCAGGCGCAGCTGATCCGCGCCGACGAGGTCTACCGCATGGAAGACACGCCCGAGCAGACGGGCGCGATGGTGCACGCGGTCTTCAAGGGCCAGGGCCGCAGCAAGCTGATGCTGATCGCGCACATGGACACGGTGTACCTGCGCGGCATGCTGAAGGACCAGCCCTTTCGCATCGACGGCGAGCGCGCCTACGGGCTGGGCATCCTCGACGACAAGCAGGGCGTCGCGCTGATCCTGCACACCGTCGCGATGCTGAACAAGCTGGACTTCCGCGACTACGGCACCCTGACCGTGCTGGTCAACGGCGACGAGGAGATCAGCTCGCCGGCTTCGCGCGCCACCATCACCCGCCTGGCCGCGGACCAGGACGCGGTGTTCTCGTTCGAGGGCGGCGGCGAGCAGGGCCATCTGCGTCTGGCCACCAGCGGCATCGGCTCGGCCTACCTGCACGTCGAGGGCCGCGCCTCGCATGCCGGCTCGGCCTGGTCCCAGGGTGTCAATGCGCTGACCGAGCTGTCGCACCAGCTGCTGCAGCTGTCCGACCTGACGCAGCCCGCCAAGGGCCTGAGCCTGAACTGGACCGTCGCGCAGGCCGGCACCAACCGCAACGTGATCCCGGCGCAGGCCAGTGCGCAGGCCGATGCGCGTGCGCTGCGCCTGGCCGACTTCGACGAGCTGCAGGCCACGCTGCAGCAGCGGGTGAAGCAGCAGCGCGTGCCCGACGCGAAGGTGCAGCTGCGCTTCGAGACCCGCCGTCCGCCGCTGGAGGCCACGCCGGCGTCGCGCGCGCTCGGTGCGCGCGCCGTGGCGGTCTACGGGGAGCTCGGCCTGCCGCTGAAGGTGCTGGACGTGCCCACCGGCGGTGGCACCGATGCGGCCTTCGCCGCGCTGAAGGCCCGCGGCCCGGTGATCGAGGGGCTCGGCCTGAGCGGCGCGGGCTCGCACTCCAACATGGCCGAGTACGTGAAGCTCGACTCGATCGTGCCGCGGCTGTACCTCGCGACGCGGCTGGTGATGGACCTGTCGCGCGGCGCCATGAACTGAGCCACGCCGGATTTCCGCGCCAATTCGGCGCTTCGCGGCGCCTGGATTGCGGGATCATGCACAGCGAAAGTCCTGCGCCTGCCGCAGCCGCGCGTGCACCCGCCTCGTGCACCGGCGTTCCGGCGGCCACCGGGACTGTCGGAGCACCGCACGATGGCCTTCATCCCGTACAGCCGCCAGCACATCACCGACGAGGACATCGCCGCCGTCGCCGCGGTGCTGCGGTCCGAGTTCCTGACGCAGGGCCCGGCGGTACCGGCCTTCGAGCGCGCGTTCGCCGACCTGCACCAGGTGAAGCACGCGGTCGCGGTCGGCAATGCCACCGAAGGCCTGCACATGGCCTGCCTGGCGCTCGGCGTCGGGCCCGGCTCGCGGGTCTGGACCAGCCCGAACAGTTTTCTCGCGTCGGCCAACTGCGCGCTGTACTGCGGGGCGATCATCGACTTCGTCGACATCGACCCGGCCACGCGCAACCTGTCGGTGGCGGCGCTGGGCGCGAAGCTCGAAGCCGCGCAGGCCACCGGCACCCTGCCGCAGGTGGTGATCCCGGTCGACTTCGCCGGCCTGCCGACCGATCTGCGCGAGATCCGCGCGCTGGCCGACCACTACGGCTTCCGCATCCTGCAGGATGCCTCGCATGCCACCGGCGCGCGTTACCTCGGCGCCCCGGTGGGCAGCGCGTGGGCCGATGCCACGGTCTTCAGCTTCCATGCGGTGAAGATCGTCACCACCGGCGAAGGCGGCCTGGTGACGACGAACGACGACGCGCTGGCGCAGGAACTGCAGCTGCTGCGCTCGCACGGCATGACGCGCGATGCCGCGCTGATGGACGGCACGCCCGAAGGCCCCTGGTACTACGAGCAGCAGCGCCTGGGTTTCAATTTCCGCATGACCGACCTGCAGGCCGCGCTCGGGCTGTCGCAGCTGAAGCGCCTGGACGGCATGCACGCCAGGCGCGCGGCCCGTGCCGAACGCTACGACCTGCTGCTGGCGGAGCTGCCGGTGAAGCGGCCGGCGCGACTGCCGGACCGGGTGTCGGCCTGGCACCTTTACGCGATCGAGCTCGACGCCGGCCATGACCGCCGCGCCGTGTTCGACGCGCTGCGCGCGGCCGACATCGGCGTCAACGTGCACTACATCCCGATCCACACGCAGCCGCATTACCGGCGCCTGGGCTTCCAGCGCGGCGACTTTCCCGCGGCCGAGGCCTATTACGCGCGGGCCATCAGCCTGCCGCTGTTCCCCGAGATGACGGACGCCGAGCAGGACCGCGTGGTCGCGGTGCTGCGCGCGGCGCTCGGCTAGCGAGCGGACGATGCGCCTGGCCGTCATCCCCGCGCGCGGCGGCAGCAAGCGCATCCCGCGCAAGAACATCCGCGCCTTCGCCGGCCGGCCGATGATCGGCTACGCGATCGCCGCGGCACGCGAGGCGGCGGTGTTCGACCGCATCGTCGTTTCCACCGACGATGCACAGATCGCTGCGATCGCGCGCGAGCAGGGCGCCGAGGTGCCGTTCCAGCGGCCGCCCGAGCTGTCCGACGACACCGCCGGCACGATGCCGGTGATCCAGCATGCCATCGCCGCGCTGGCCGCCGAGGGCTGGCAGGCCGACGCGGTCTGCTGCATCTACCCGGCGGTGCCTCTGCTGCAGGCGCGGGCGCTGCGCGATGCGCTGGCCTTGCTGGACCAGGGCGGCTGCGACTACGTGTTCCCGGTGCTCGAGTTCCCGTCGGCGGTGCAGCGCGCGCTGCTGCGCGCGCCCGATGGAACGACCCGCGCGATGTACCCCGAGCATGCGGACACCCGCTCGCAGGACCTTGCGCCGGCGTACCACGATGCCGGCCAGTTCTACTGGGGCCGCGCCGACGCGTGGCGACGCGGCACCAGCCCGCACCTGGGTGCCAAGACGCTCGTCCTGCCGCACTGGGCGGCGGTGGACATCGACACGCCGGACGACTGGGCACGCGCCGAGGCGCTGTTCGCGGCGGCGCAGTCGACGCAGAGGCCACAGGACGGCCGATGAAGGTCGCGGTCCGCACCGACGCGTCGCGTCGCATCGGCTGGGGCCACCTGAAGCGTTGCCTGTCGCTGGCGCAGGCCTTGCGCGAGCGCGGTGACGAGGTGGCCTTCGTCGCGCGGCCGGCGGACGTCGACGTGGCCTCGCTGCTCGCGCAGGCGGGCTTCGCCGCGCTGCCGATGCCGCGCATCGACGATGGCGCCGGCGACGACCCCGACGAGACACCGCCGCCGCACGGCGCCTGGCTGGAACGCCGCTGGGACCGCGACGCCACCGACACCACCTGCGCGGTGCATGCCTGGGGGCCCGACGTGGTGCTGGTCGACCACTACGGCATCGATGCCCGCTGGCATAGCGCGTTAGGCGCTGCGACCGGCGCCACGATCGCGGTGATCGACGACCTGGCCGACCGGCCGCTGGCCACCGAACTGGTGATCGACCACAACCCCGCCGCCGACCATGCGGCCAAGTACCGCGGGGTGCTGCGCTATCCGGCAGGGATCTGCGGCGGGCCGTCGTACGCGCTGCTCGACGCGGTGTACCGCGACCATGCCCGCTGCGTGGTCACACCGCAGGTGACCAGCATCGGCGTCTTCATGGGCGGCACCGACCCCGGCAACTTCTCGGCCTTCGCCGTGAACGCCTGCCGCCAGGACGCCGGCTGGACCGGCCCGATCGAGATCGCGACCACCTCGGCCAACCCGTCGCTGCCGCTGCTGCAGGCGCTGGCCGCGGCCGACGCGCAACTGCACATCGTGCTCGACCAGCCCCACCTCGCGGACTTCCATGCCCGCCACGGCCTGCAGATCGGCGCTGGCGGCGGCGCATTGTGGGAACGCTGCAGCCTCGGCACGCCGACGATCGCGCTGATCACCGCCGACAACCAGCGCCTGTCGGTCCCGCTGCTGGCAGCGGACGGCGTGGTGGTCGGCCTCGATGCGATCGGGCAGGGCGCCGACGTGGCCCGCGCCCTCGGCTCCGCCGTGCGCCGCCTGCTCGATGCACCCGATGAGCGCCGCGCGCTGCATCAATCATCGATCGCGCTGGTCGATGGCCACGGCGCCGCGCGCGCCGCGGCCGCGATCGCCGCGCTTCGCCCATCCGCCTGAAGGAGGCCTCCGATGAGCTACCGCCTGCGCCTGATGCGCGAAGACGATTGCGAACGCGTGCGGCAGTGGCGCATGCTGCCCGAGGTCACGAAGTACATGTACACCGATCCGCAGATCACGCCCGAGCAGCAACGCGCGTGGTTCGAGCGCATCGCGGTGTCCGATCGAGACCGCGTGTGGATCATCGAGTCGGTCGACGACGCCGGCACGCCGGCGCCGATCGGCGTGCTGAGCCTGTCCGAGATCGATCCGGTCAACCAGCGCTGCGCCTGGGCCTACTACCTCGGCGAAACGAGCGCACGCGGCATCGGCCTGGCCAAGTCGCTGGAGCTCAGCGTCTATGCCTACGTGTTCGACACGCTCGGCCTGAACAAGCTCTGGTGCGAGGTCTTCGCCTTCAACGACCGCGTCGTCGCGCTGCACGAGAAGTTCGGCTCCAAGGTCGAGGGCATCGCGCGCCAGCACATCCGCAAGAACGGCGAGTGGTTCGACGTCGTGCGCATGGGCATCCTGAAATCGGAGTGGGACGCCACGCGCGAGAAGTGGACCTACACGCCGATCGAGATCGAGCACCGGGCCTGAGCCCGGTCGGTCAATCGACCAGCGTCTTGAACATCACGTAGGCATCGACGTAGCCGCGCTGCGCATGCCGGAAGGCGCCGGGCAGGGTGCTGACGATGGCGAAGCCGAGCTTCTGCCACAGCCGTACCGCGCCGTCGTTCGTCGACACGACGAGGTTGAACTGCATCGCACGGAAGCCCCGTGCCCGCGCTTCGTCCTGCGAGTGCGCGCACATCGCCGAAGCGATGCCGCGGCCGCGCGCCGCCGGCGCCACGACGTAGCCGCAATTGCACACGTGCCCGCCGAGCCCCGGCTGGTTGGGCTTCAGGATGTAGGTGCCGAGCAGCGTGCCGTCGTCCTCGTCCACCGACACCCACGTCGACTGCGGCGCTTCGATCCACGCGCGATGAATCTCGGCCTCGGTGCTGTCGGGCGCGAAGGCGTAGGTGTCGCCGGACGCGAAGGTGTCCCGCAGCAGCGGCCACACGGTGGCCCAGTCGTCGGGTTGATGGCGGCGGATCGTGAAGCCCATCGAATTCAGTGCGATGCGAGCGCGACGAACTCGCCGTCGAAGCGGCCGGCGACGGCATCGCCGGTGCGAACGGTCGATGCGACGGCGATGCGCGCCTTGCCCTTGCGGTCGAGCATGCGGATGAACGAAGACCAGGCGGCCGGATCGGGTGCCAGCGCCTCGGCCGTGAAGTCGCCGAGCACGGCCGCTTCGTAGTGCATCGCATTGCGCTGGATCACCAGCCGCGGCACCGGCCCGGCCGCGGCCAGCCGCACATGCAGCAGCGACCACGCGCTGAGGATCGCCAGCGCCGAGAGGCTGCCGCCGAAGGCGGTCTCGCGGTGGTTGATGTTCGGCGCCAGCGGCGCCTGCAGCAGGATGCGTTCGGGCGAGGCGTGCAGCACGCTGACGTCCATGGCGCGCGACAGCGGGATGTGCTCGTGCAGGTAGCGCTGCAGGTCGTCGGGGATCATCGCGGCGCTCAACCCGGCCACCCCAGCTCGCGCGACAGCGCCTGCGCGGCGCCGGTCAGCGCATGGATCTGCGGCGACAGGTCGTCCGGCGCGCGCACCTCGGGAATCGACATGCCGAGCGCCGCGATGACCTCGCCGCGCGCGTCGAGCACCGGCACCGCAACCGCGACGACACCGCCGAAGACCTCGCCCTTCGACACCGCGTAGCCCTGCTCGCGCACCTGCGCGATCTCGCGTGCCAGCTTGGTCTTCTGCGACGGCGTCTGCGCGGTGAAGCGGTCGAGCGGGCCGTCGAGCACCTGGCTCTGCAGCGCCTCGGGCGCGAAGGCCAGCAGCAGCTTGCCGGACGCACCGGCATGCAGTGCGCGGCGCACGCCGATCTCGCTGTGCACGCGCACGCCCTGCGAGGAATCCCACTTCGCCACCGTCACCGACTCGAGCCCGTCGCGCACGCGGATCTGCACGTTCTCGTCGAAGCGCTGGCCCAGCGCCTCGAGGTGCCTGCGGCCCAGCCGCGCCAGGCTGACCTGCTCCTGCGCCGCCAGGCCCAGCACCAGCGCCATCGGCCCCAGCACGTAGTCGGTGTCGGTCGGTCCGCGCTGCACGAAGCCGGACTGCTCCAGCGTCGACAGCAGGCGGAAGGCGCGCGCCTTGGTATTGCCCGAGCGGCGCGCGAGCTCGGTGACGCCGAGGCCCGGCGCATGGGCGACGTGCATCAGCACACGCAGGGCTTCGTGGACGGCAGCGACCGTGTATTCCATCGCGGCGATTGTGCGTCGGGCCACGCGGGCGCTTGCGCCGTCCGCGGGACTGGCGCACAATGTTTCGTATATCGTGACGTCGTATCGCTCAACGAAACGCACCACAAAACGCCGTACAAGACGATCGACCAGAGACAAGCAGCGAGACCACCGCCGGACCCCATGAATCGTCCCCCCGATCCTGCCGCATCGTTCACCGTCATCGGCCCGACCGAGCCGGTGCACGGCCCGCTGGTCTTCGACTCGCCGCACAGCTGGCGCCACTGGCCGGCCGACGGCACGCCGACCATCGCCACGCCAGAACAGCTGGACACCAGCTGGGATGCCTGGGTCGACGAGCTCTGGGTCGCCGCGATCGGCCGCCGCGCGCCGCTGCTCGCGGCGCGTTTCCACCGGGCCTACATCGATGCCAACCGGGCCCGCGACGACCTCGACCCCGCGCTGCTGGCCGCGCCGTGGCCGACGCCGCTGAACCCGGCGGCCACCTCGGCGCGCGGCATGGGCCTGATCCGCCGCGACGTGCTGCCGGGCGTGCCGATGGCCGCCTGGCCGCTGGCGGTGGACGAGGTGCGCGACCGCATCGCGCGCTGCTACGACCCCTACCACGTGCGCCTCGCCCAGCTCGTCGAGGCCGCGCATGCGCGCTGGGGCTTCAGCGTGCACATCGACTGCCACTCGATGAAGACCGTGGGCAACGCGATGAACGAGGACAACGGCCGCCCGCGGCCCGACCTCGTGGTCAGCGACCTCGACGGCGCCACCTGCGATGGCGAGCTGCTCGGCTGGGTGGCGAAGGCGCTGCGTGGCCTGGGCTACAGCGTCGGCATCAACGACCCCTACCGCGGTGGCGAGCTGGTGCGCCGCCATGGCCGGCCGGCCGAGGGCCGGCACAGCCTGCAGATCGAGGTCAAGCGCTCGCTCTACATGGACGAGCTGCGCTGCGAACGCCATGCCGGCTTCGCGCACCTGGTGCTCGACCTCGGCCGCTTCGTGCGCGGGCTCGAGGCCGAGCTCGCCGGCGCGCTGGGCGAGCGCCTGAAGCGGACGTGCCCGCCCGGTTCCTCGACCACCTCCCCCGTCACCTCCCACCCACCCACTGGAGTCCGCGCGTGAAGCCGTTCCCCGTTTGCCGATCCTGGCCCGTCGCCTGTTCCCTCGCCGCCGCCGCGCTGGCGCTGCCCACCATCGCGCAGGCCCAGGCCGTGCAGGTCGGCGGCCAGATCCGCCTGACCGTCAACCGCGTGCAGACCGGCCACCAGAGCGCCGTGAAGGAACTGCGCGACAACGCGTCGCGGCTGTCGTTCCGCGGCACCGAGGACCTGGGCGACGGCCTGCGCGCGCAGTTCGGCCTGGAGATGGGCTTCAACGCCGACTCGGGCGAGCTGACCAGTCCCGCCTACCGATACTCCTACGTCGCGCTCGGGGGCGCGTTCGGCACCCTCGCGCTCGGCCGGCTCGACTCCGGCAACCCGACCGGCTCGCCGCTGTACTCGCAGGTCACTGCGATCACCACCTTCGCGGCCAACGACGCCGGGGCGACGGCGATCGGCACCTCGATGCTCAATTCGCGCAACCGCACGTCGAATTCCATCGGCTACCGCAGCCCGGCCTTCGGCGGGGCCGAGCTGATGGCGCGCTACTACTGGCGGGGCGCCGGCACTGCCGCCGAAGCGGAAGACGATGCCCGCTCGCTCGACCTCGGCGTGCTGTACCGCGCCGGCCCGGTGATCGCCGGGCTCGGCTATGCAAAGGACGCGCGCTCGGGCGGCCTGAAGACCAACGAGCTCGACGACAAGTGGCAGGCCGGCCTGCGCTTCGATGCCGGCGACATCGAGCCCTATGTGCTGTTCGGCGTCGACCGCTACCGCGCCACCGCCAGCACGCGGCGCGACGTGAAGTTCGCGATCGTCGGTGCGCTCGCCAAGCGGGGCCAGCACAGCGTGGTGCTGAACCTGCTGCAGCGCGACGTGCAGGCCAACCGCAGCGGCGAGCGCAAGCGCTGGCAGGCGGCCTGGCTCTATGCGCTGTCGAAGCGCACCGAACTGCAGGCCTTCGCCGACAGCGACGGCATCGACTCGACGAAGTCCGACGTGCGGGTGCGGGCGATCGGCGCGGGCATCAAGCATGTCTTCTGACGCCCTCGCGAGGCCGGTTCACACTGCGGGGATCATCATGATGAACAAGCGCCACCTCCTCATGCTCGCCGCCGCGTTGATGGCCGCTGGCGGCGCCGCGCGTGCCAGCGACTTTCCGGAGCGACCGGTGCGGGTGATCGTGCCGTTCCCGGCCGGCGGCGCGGCCGACGCTGCGATGCGCGTGGTCGCGAAGAAGCTCGGCGAGACCTGGAAGCAGCAGGTGCTGGTCGAGAACAGCGCCGGCGTGCACGCGATCAAGGCCGGCGCCGCCGCGCCCGCCGACGGCCACCACCTGCTGCTGGCGGCCGGGTCGCAGATCGTCACCGGCCCGCTGCTGCGCAGCAAGCTGCCGTACCACCCGCAGCGCGACCTCGTGCCGGTCGGGCGCCTGGTCACCAACCCGCCGGTGCTGCTGGCGCATCCTTCGCTCGGGGTGAAGTCGGTCAAGGACCTGATCGCGCTGGCGAAGAAGCGGCCCGGCGAGCTGAACTTCAGCTCCAGCGGCATCGGCAGCCCGAACCAGCTGGCGATGGAGATGTTCCAGGCGATGACCGGCACCGACATGGTCCACGTGCCCTACAAGGGCGGGGCGCCCTCGGTGATCGAGCTGGTCGGCGGCCAGGTGCAGATCGGCATCAATGCGATCCCCAGCGTGCTGACCCATGTGCGGGCGAACAAGCTGGTCGCGCTGGCGGTGGCCAGCAGCCAGCGCGCCCGCTCGCTGCCGGATCTGCCGACGATCGCCGAGGCCGCCGTGCCGGGTTTCGAATACACGATCTGGTACGGCCTGTTCGCGCCGGCGAAGACGCCGCAGGCCATCGTCGACCGCCTCAGCGACGACCTGCAGCGCGCGCTCGCCGACGCCGAGGTGCAGCGCCTGCTGGTCGAGCAGGGCAACGAGCCGGCGCCGACCTCGTCGGCCAAGCTCGCGCAGTTCATCCAGCAGGACCAGCATCGCTGGGCCAAGCTGGTGCGCGAGCGCAATCTGAAGATCGAGGATTGATCGTGGGCCGCGCCCTTGGCGTGCTGGCGTTCCTGGCCGCGCTGCTGGCGGCCACCGGCGCCGTCGCGCAGTTCGACCCGGCGAAGGTGGTGCGCGAGGCCCCGGCCGTCGCCGCGCGATATCCCGATCCGCCGCTGCGCTACGACACGCCGGCCTTCCTCGAGGACCGCACCGATTTCACGTCGCTGGCCGAGGCGCTGGCCTTCGCCGATCGCCTCGCGGCCGGGTCGAGGCATCTGCAGCTGACGCAGGCCGGCGTCTCGCAGCGGGGCCGGCCGGTGCCGCTGCTCGTGCTGACCGGCCAGGGCCGCATCGACCCGGCGTTGCCGACGGTGCTGGTGATCGGCCAGCAGCACGGCAACGAACCGGCCGGCGGCGAGGCGGTGCTGGCGCTGGCGCAGCTGTTCGCCGGCCCGCGCGCCGCGCTGCTCGACCGGGTGAACCTGCTGCTGATGCCGCGCGCCAACCCCGATGGCGCCGAAGCCTTCGAGCGCGCGACGGCCAACGGCATCGACGTCAACCGCGACCACCTGCTGCTGCGCACGCCGGAAGGCCGCGCGGTGGCCGAGGTGATCGCGCAGTACCGGCCGCAGGTGGTGCTGGACCTGCACGAGTTCACTGTCGCCGGGCGCTGGATCGCGAAGTTCGGCGGGCTGCAGCGGGTCGACGCGCAACTGCAGCCGGCCACCGTCGGCAACCTCGACCCCGGCCTCGCGGCGGCGACGCGGCGCGAGTTCGCCGAACGTGTGCAGGCCGCGTGGACGTCGCACGGCCTCGGCCACGACGACTACCAGACCGGCTCGTCCGATCCGCAGGACCGCGTGGTGTCGATGGGCGGCGTGCAGCCCGACACCGGCCGCAACGTCGCGGGACTGCGGCCGGCGGTGAGCCTGCTGGTCGAGGTGCGCGGCGTCGGCCTGGGGCGCGCGCACCTGGCGCGGCGGGTGCATGCGCACGTGGTGGCCGCGAGCAGCGTGATCGACACCGCCGCGGCGCTGGGGCCGCGGCTGCTCGCGCTCATCGAGCAGGCCGGCCGCGACACGGCCACGCGCGCCTGCGGCGGCGAGCTGGTGATCGCCGCGCGCCATTCACCCGCGCGCCGGCAGCTCGTGCTCGTCGACGTGCGCACCGGTGCCGACGTGCCGGTGGAGGTCGAGTGGCGCGCCGCCGATCCGCTGCAGGTCGAGCGTGCACGGCCGCGGCCCTGCGGCTACCTCTTCGATGCGGCGGCGGCACCGGCGGCGCTGGAACGCCTGCGCCTGCTCGGTGCGCATTGGCAGCGCAGCGCGGCGGCCGGCCGCTGGTCGGTCGAACGGTATGTCGTGTCCGCCGAAGCCGGCGGCCAGCGCCAGGATGCGCGCGGCGCGATCGACGATGGCGACGGCCCGCCGCTGCGCCTGCTGCGCGTGCGCACCGAAGCCGCCGACGAAGCGGTGGACGCCGGCCTGGTCTATGTGCCGCTCGACCAGCCGCTGGCCGGGCTGATCGCCGCGGCACTCGAGCCGGACAGCCAGAACAGCTTCGCCGCCAACCACCTGCTGGACCCGGATGCGGCGCGGCTGCGCCGGGTGATGAAGCGGCCCGAGCCGGGCCAGCTCGCGGCGCCGTGAAGTGACGGGCATGGGCGCGCCGCGGCCCCGGCCGTGGGGCCTCGTGCGATCCGGCCTCACCGCTCGTCTATAAACGCGAGGTGCACCACGACCTCCCGCTGATCACCACGCTCGCCGCCGCGCTCGGTCTCGCGCTGGTGCTGGGCTTCGTCGCCGCGCGATTGAAGCTGCCGGTGCTCGTCGGCTACCTGCTGGCCGGCATCGTCCTCGGCCCGGCGACGCCGGGTTACGTCGCCGACGTCGGCATCGCCAGCCAGCTGTCCGAGATCGGCGTGATGCTGCTGATGTTCGGTGTCGGCCTGCACTTCTCGCTGGCCGACCTCATGGCGGTGCGCAAGATCGCGCTGCCCGGCGCGGTGGTGCAGATGGGCGTCGCGACGGCGCTGGGCATCGGCGTCAGTGCCGCCTGGGGCTGGAGCCTGGGTGCCGGGCTGGTGTTCGGGCTGGCGCTGTCGGTGGCCAGCACGGTGGTGCTGTTGAAGGCGCTCGAGGGGCGCGGTGCGCTCGAGACGATGAACGGGCGCATCGCGATCGGCTGGCTGGTGGTCGAGGACCTCGCGATGGTGCTGGTCCTGGTGCTGCTGCCGGCGCTGGCCGGTCCGCTCGGTGGTGCTGCGGGGCAGGGCGCCGCCACGCCGCTCTGGCAGGCCCTCGGCCGCACGCTGCTCGAGGTTGGCGCCTTCGTCGCGCTGATGCTGATCGTCGGCCGGCGCCTGTTCCCGTGGCTCTTGTGGCTGGTGGCGAAGACTGGCTCGCGCGAGCTCTTCACGCTGTGCGTGGTCGCCGCGGCGGTCGGCATCGCCTACGGCTCGGCCGAGCTCTTCGGCGTGTCGTTCGCGCTCGGTGCCTTCTTCGCCGGCATGGTGCTGCGCGAATCGCCCTTCAGCCAGCGCGCGGCCGAAGAGTCGCTGCCGCTGCGCGATGCGTTCTCGGTGCTGTTCTTCGTCTCGGTGGGCATGCTGTTCGATCCGCGCGTGCTGGTCGAGCGGCCGCTGCAGGTGCTGGCGGTGGTGGCGATCATCGTGCTGGGCAAGTCGATCGCCGCCGGCGTGCTGGTGCTGCTGTTCCGTTATCCGCTGAACACCGCGCTGACCGTGTCGGCCAGCCTGGCGCAGATCGGCGAGTTCTCGTTCATCCTCGCCGCTTTGGGCGTGCAGCTGAAGCTGCTGCCGGTCGAGGGCCAGAGCCTGATCCTGGCCGGCGCGCTGATCTCGATCACGCTGAACCCGCTGGTGTTCACGCTGATCGAGCCGGTGCAGCGCTGGGTCCGCGACCGCTCGGCGCTGGCGCGCCGGCTCGAGGCCCGCGACGACCCGCTGGCCGAGCTGCCGTTGGAAACCGGCGAGGCCTTCCTGAAGCGCCAGGTGGTGATCGTCGGCCATGGCCGGGTCGGCCGCCACATCGCCGAAGCGCTGCTGCGCGCCGGCACGCCCTTCGTCATCGCCGAGCAGAACCGCGAGCGCGTCGAGGGGCTGCGCGCGCAGGGCCTCGCCGCGGTGGCCGGCGACGCCGCCGATCCGGCGGTGCTGATCCAGGCCCACGTCGCCGAAGCCCGCGTGCTGGTGATTGCGACGCCCGACACCGTCGGCGCCGCCGCGATGATCGAGACCGCGCGCACGCTGAACCCGGGCATCCGCATCGTGCTGCGCTGCCACGACGAGGCCGAAGGGCGGCTGCTGGCGGCGATACCGAATACCCGCGTCTTCCTCGGCGAGCAGGCGCTGGCCGAGGCGATGCTGGCCGACGTGCAGCACAGCGGCCGCGGCCAGACGCCGGCGCCGGCCCAGCCGCGCGCCGCCTGACCGGGGCGCGGGCCGGTCCCCGGCAGCGGCCGCAGCGCCCGGAACCGGCGCCCGAATCCCCCTTTTTTCCGCGCATGCCGGCGTCCGCGCTGGCCGATGATGGGCGAACCTCCCAGGAGTCCCCTCGGCCATGGCCCAGCTCGTCCGTTTCCCGATCGTCACCGGAGCCCGCGCATGAAGATCGCCCACCGCGGCATCGGCCGCGAGCACCGCCCCTACGTGATCGCCGAGATGTCGGGCAACCACAACCAGTCGCTCGACCGGGCGCTGGCGATCGTCGACGCGGCGGCCGATGCCGGCGCCGACGCGATCAAGCTGCAGACCTACACCGCCGAGACGATGACGCTGGACTCCACCGCGCCCGGCTTCGTGATCGACGATCCGAAGAGCCTGTGGGCCGGCCGCCAGCTGTTCGATCTGTACCACGAGGCCCACACGCGGTGGGCCTGGCATCCGGCGATCTTCGAGCGCGCCGCGGCGCGCGGCCTGCATGCGTTCTCGACCCCCTTCGACGAGACGGCGGTCGACTTCCTCGAAACGCTGGGCGTGCCCGCGTACAAGATCGCGTCCTTCGAGTGCACCGACCTGCCGTTGATCCGCAAGGTGGCGGCCACGGGCAAGCCGATGATCATCTCGACCGGCATGGCCTCGGTCGCCGAGATCGACGAGACGCTGCGAACCGCGCGCGCTGCCGGCGCGAAGGACATCGTGCTGCTCAAGTGCACCAGCACCTACCCGGCGACCCCCGAGAACACCAACCTCAACACGATTCCCGTGTTGCGCCAGACCTTCGGCTGCGAAGTGGGCCTGTCGGACCACACGATGGGCTGCGGCGCGGCCATCGCCGCGGTCGCGCTGGGCGCCACGGTGATCGAGAAGCACTTCACCCTGGCGCGCGCCGACGGCGGCGTCGACTCCACCTTCTCGCTGGAACCGCAGGAGCTGAAGCTGCTGCGGATCGAGAGCGAACGCGCCTGGCAGGCGATGGGCGGCGTGGTCTTCGGCGGCACCGCGGCCGAAGAGAAGTCGCTGGCCTACCGGCGCTCGTTGTACGTCGTCAAGGACATGCAGCCGGGCGAAGCCTTCAGCGCCGACAACGTGCGCGCGATCCGGCCCGGCATGGGCCTGGCGCCCAAGTACTTCGACACGGTGCTGGGCATGCGCGCGGTGAAGTCGATTGCGCGCGGCACGCCGCTGGACTGGGCCCTGCTGAAGGGTTGAAGGGGCCGCGATGAAATACTGCTGCCGCTGCGTCCAGCCCGACACGCGCCCGAACACAGTCTTCTCCGCCGCCGGCATCTGCCCGGCCTGCGACTACGTCGAGGCGATCCGGCATGTCGACTGGCAGGAGCGCATCGACATCCTGGGCGACCTCTTCGGATCCCGCAAGCGCAAGCCCGGCGTCTTTCACGACTGCATCATCGGCGTCTCCGGCGGCAAGGACTCGACCCGCCAGGCGATGTGGGTGCGCGACAAGTTCGGCATCAACCCGCTGCTGGTCTGCCTGAGCTACCCGCCGGAGCAGGCCACCGAGCGCGGCATGGCCAACCTGTCCAACCTGATCGAGCTGGGCTTCGACGTGGTCGTCTCCGCGCCCGCGCCGAAGACCTGGAAGGACCTGAAGCGCGACGGCTTCGCGAAGTTCACGAACTCCTTCCGCTCCACCGAGCTGGCGCTCTTTTCCGCGGTGCCGCAGATCGCGCTGCGCTACGGCATCGACCTGATCCTGTGGGGCGAGAACCCCGCGCTGCAGTTGGGCGACCTGAAGACGTTGGGCAAGACCGGCTACGACGGCAACAACCTGCGCCACATGAACACGCTGTCGTCGGGCACGCAGTGGATGCTCGACGGCGGCTACACGCCGCAGCAACTGCTGCCCTACAACTACCCGCAGAGCGAGGAGTTCCTCGCTTCCGGGCTGCAGATCATCTACCTGGGCTGGTTCCTCGGCGACTGGTCGCTGGTGAACAACGCGATGTACTCCTGCGGCGACGGCCTGGAGATCCGCGCGGACCGCGTCGGCAAGACCGGCGACCTCTACGGCGTGACCGCGCTGGACGAGGACTTCACGCCGATCAACCAGATGATCAAGTACTACAAGTTCGGCTTCGGCCGCACGACGGACTACGTGAACGAGGAGATCCGCCTCGGCCGGCTGTCGCGCGACGAAGGCATCAAGCTCGTCGAGCAGTTCGACGATGCCTGCGCGCCCGAGTACATCGCGAAGTACTGCGACTACCTCGGCATCACCGTGGCCGCCTTCTGGGCGCAGGTGCATGCGGCGACCAACCGGCGCCTCTTCGACATCCACCCCGACGGCCGCATCACGCGCAAGTTCACGGTCGGCGTCGGCATGCCGGTGCTGGAGATGGCGGCATGAAGCGCATCACCGCCGGCCTCGTCGACTACGGCGCGGGCAACATCGCGTCGGTCTCGCGCGCGCTCACCGGCCTCGGCTACCGCTGCCGCATCACGCGCGACATGGAAACGCTGGCGGCGGCCGACGTGATGATCCTGCCCGGTGTCGGCGCCTTCCCCGCCGCGATGGCCGCGCTGCACCAGCACCGTCTCGTCGACTTCATCCAGAACCAGGCGCGCCGCGGCCAGCCGATGATCGGCATCTGCCTCGGCATGCAGCTGCTGGCGGAGACGTCGAGCGAACACCGGCTGACCTCCGGCCTCGGCCTGATCCCCGGCCAGGTGGTGCCGCTCGGCGACGCGCGCTGGCACATCGGCTGGAACACCATCGAGGTGCTCGGCGACGAGCCGTTGCTGAAGCCCAGCGACGCGAAGTCGCTGTACTTCAACCACTCCTATGTCTTCGAGGCGCCCGCGGAGTACCGCGTCTGCGTCTCGCGACTGGAGTCTCCTTTCACCGTGGCCGTGCGCCGCGGCAACATCGTCGGGTTGCAGTTCCACCCGGAAAAGAGCCAGATCGCCGGGCGCGAGCTGCTCAAGAACGTCATCGAAGGACTGGTGCAGTGATCAAGAAGCGATTGGTGGGCGTGGTGACCGTCAAGGACGGCTGGGCCGTGCAGTCGATGGGCTTCCAGCGCCACCTGCCGATGGGCAAGCCCGAGGTCGTCATCGAGAACCTCGACCGCTGGGGTGCCGACGAGATCCTCGTGCAGTGCATCGACCGCACGCGCGGCGACCTCGGTCCGGATCTGAAGCTGCTGGAGCGCATCAGCCGCAAGGGCCTGTCGACGCCGCTGATCTATGTCGGCGGCATCCGCACGGTCGAAGAAGGTGTCGCCGCGGTGCAGGCCGGGGCCGAGCGCATCGGTGTCGATACGCTGCTGCGCGACGATCCGAAGACCGCGGCCGCGCTGGCCGGGCCGCTGGGCGCGCAGGCGCTGATCGCGGTGCTGCCGCTGGCGCTGAACGACGGCAAGATCGCCTGGCTGGACCACCGCGTCGGCCGTTCGACCGACATCGGCGCCGAGACCGCCGCCGTGCTGAAGGCCGGCGCGATCTCGGAAGCCCTGGTGATCGACTGGAAGCACGAAGGCCAGCGCGAAGGTTTCGACACCCGCCTGCTCGACCGCTTTCCGATCGCCGGCATGCCGCTGATCGCCTTCGGCGGCCTGAGCGATGCCGACCAGCTGCGCGCGGTGCTGGAGCGCCGCAACGTCGTCGCTGCCGGCGTCGGCAACTTCCTGAGCTATCGCGAGCACGCGGTGCAGCAGTTCAAGCAGCAGCTGCTCGGCCTGCCGCTGCGGCCGCCGACGTACGCGCAACCCGCGTGGGCCTGAGACCATGACCTACGCGCGCCTGGGCTGCAAACGCTGCCTCTACACGCCGGACCACGCGCTCGGGCTGACGCTGGATGCCGAGGGCATCTGCTCGGGCTGCCGCATCCACGAGGAGAAGGACACGCTCGACTGGGCGGCGCGCTGGGACAAGCTGGAAAAGCTGGTCGCGCCGTACCGCAGCGCCGGTGCGAAGAACTACGACTGCATCGTGCCGGTGTCGGGCGCCAACGATTCGTACTGGATCGTGCACCTGGTCAAGCACAAGCTGGGCTTGAACCCGCTGCTGGTCACCTACAACAAGTACTTCAATACCAGCCTGGGCATCCGCAACCTCGCGAATCTTCGGATCAAGTTCGACTGCGACATCTTCTACCAGAACGTCAACCCGCGTTCGGTGAAGAAGATCGTGCGCACGACCTTGCGCGAATTCGGCAGCCTCTATTGGCACTGCCTGGCCGGGCAGACCGTGTTTCCCGTGCAGACGGCGGTGCGCTACCAGGTGCCGCTGATCATCTGGGGCGCGCACCAGGGGCTGGAGCAGGTGGGCATGTTCTCGCACGAGCACGAGGTCGAGATGACCCGGCGCTACCGCAAGGACCACGACCTGATGGGCTACGAGGCCGATGACCTGCTGACCACCTTCGACACGCTGAAGGAAGAGGACATCTGGCAGTACCGCTATCCCGACGACGCGGCGCTGAACGGCATCGGCGTGCGCGGCATCTACCTCGGCAACTTCGTGCGCTGGGACCCGAAGGCGCAGCACGAGCAGATGGTCGAGCGGTTCGACTACCGCTCGGCCCGCTTCGCCCGCACCTTCGATACCTACGACCACGTCGACTGCTGGAACTTCATGGACCTGCACGACCAGCTGAAGCTCTACAAGCACGGCTATTCGAAGGTCACCGACCACGCCTGCCGCGAGATCCGCCACGGCCGCCTCACGCGCGAGCAGGCGATCGCGCTGGTCAAGCGGCATGAGCAGCAGCCGCTGCAGCATGTCGACAAGTTCTGCGAATGGCTCGGCCTCGACCGCAGCGGCCTGCAGTTCATGATGGACCGCTGGCGCAACCCGGCGCACTGGTCTGCCACGTCGCCCGGCGAGTACGCGTTCACCGGCTGGAGCACGCGCTTCCAGGAAGATCCGGCGTACACGCCGAGCGACCTCGGCGGCGCAGCGAGCTTCATCGCCAATGACGAGCTTGCGCACGACGGCAAGCCCGGCTACATCGTCGTCGGCAAGGGCTACCCGGCCTGAGCGATCATTGCCCCTTCGCTGCGTGCGGCGTCCGCCGCATGGCCCGTCCACCACCTGAAGCCGTCCCCGGTGAGCGACGATCCCACCCTCAAGCAGATCGACCGCGACAAGCTGTTCGCCCTGTCGGTGGACATGCTGGTCGTCGCGAACTTCTCCGGCACCTTCGACCAGGTGAACCCGGCGTGGATGCGCACCTTCGGCTGGAGCGAGGCCGAGCTGCTGAAGGTGACCTGGCGTGAGCTTGTTCATCCCGATGACCTGCGCGCGACGCGCGAGGCCGGCAAGCGCCTGTTCGCCGGCCAGGCCGCGGTGCAGTTCGAGAACCGGCTGCAGTGCAAGGACGGCGGCTGGCGCTGGGTGTCGTGGAACGCGTTCCCGGTGATCGCCGAGCAGAAGATCTACGCGGTGGTGCGCGACATCACCGCGCAGAAGGCCGCCGAGGCCCAGCAGCGCGAGCTGCAGGATCACCAGCGCCAGCTGACCGAACGTCTTCGCGAATCGCAGAAGCTCGAAGCGCTGGGCACGCTGGCCGCCGGCATCGCGCACGACTTCAGCAACATCCTCGCCACCGTGCTCGGCAACGCCGCGCTGGCGCTCGACGACCTCGGCCCCGGCCATCCGGCGGCCGCGCGGCTGCAGCAGATCAACCAGGCCGGGCACCGCGCCGGCGAGCTGGTGCGCCAGGTGCTGGCCTTCGGCAAGAACTTCGCGCCGGAGCTGCGGCCGCTGGCGCTGCGCGGGCTGGTGGAGCAGGCGCTCGAGCGGCTGTCGGCGACGCTGCCGGCCGGCGTCGGACTGCAGCTGGTGCTGGCCGACGAACCCTTCGCCGCACTGGCCGATGCCGCGCAGCTGCACCACGTGCTCGACCAGCTGTGGCGCAATGCGGTGCAAGCCTTCGACGGCGAGCCGGGCCGGCTGGAGCTGGGCCTGGAACGCTGGGACCGCCGCACGAAGCTCGATGCGTTCGCCGACGCGCTGCCCGAAGGGCCGTATGCGCGCCTGTGGCTGCGCGACAGCGGCCGCGGCATGGACGGCGCGACGCTGCAGCGCATCTTCGAACCGTTCTTCACGACGCGTCAGGCCGGCCGCGGCAGCGGCCTGGGGCTGTCGGCGGTGCACGGCATCGTCTCGGCGCACGGCGGGCTGGTGCAGGTGGAGAGCCTGCCGGGGCAGGGCACGACGGTGCACCTGCTGCTGCCGCTGACGGACAAGGTGAGCGTCCAGGCCGCGCCGGAGCGATGCACCACCGAGGCCGGCCGCACGCCGCGCCACGTGCTCTACGTCGACGATGACGAGACGGTGATGACGCTGATGCTCGCGCTGCTCGAGCGCCAGGGCCTGCGCGCCACCGGCCACCGCGACCCGGACGCCGCGCTCGATGCGGTGCGGGCCGCGCCCGGCGGCTTCGACCTGGTGATCACCGACTTCAACATGCCCGCGCGCAACGGGCTGGACCTGGCCGCCGACCTGGTACGCATCCGCGCCGACCTGCCGGTGGTGATCCTGTCCGGCTATGTCTCCGACCGCGTGCGCGCCGACGCCGAGAAGCTCGGCGTGCGCCGGGTGGTCTCCAAGGGCGGCTCGGTCGACGAGCTCAACGGCCTGGTGCGGCGGCTGCTGGACGACCTGGCGAGCTGACGCCGCCTCGAAGCCGGCGCCGTCCGGCGCCCGCTATCCGCCGTTGCGCGGGTGCGCCTGCAGCACGCCGATCAGCGCGGCCGCATCGGCGGGCTTGAGCATGTGGTGGTCGAAACCGGCCTCGTTGATGCGCTGCTTGTCGGCTTCCTGGCCCCAGCCGGTCAGCGCGATCAGCAGCATCGCCGAATGCGCCGGCGAGCCGCGCAGGCGGCGTGCGAGATCGCAGCCGTCCATGCCCGGCATGCCGATGTCGAGCACCGCGGCGTCCAGGCGCCGCTCGGCGGCCAACTGCAGGGCCTGGGCGCCGCTGTAGGCCGCGAACGCCGTGGCGCCCAGGGCGCGCAGCAGCTCGGCCAGGCTGTCGGCGGCGTCGCGGTTGTCGTCGACGACGAGGATGCTGTGCGGGACGCTGGCCGCCTCCCAGGCGGGCGCGTGCTCGGCCGCGGCGACCTGTCCGGCCTGGCGCGACAACGGCAGCCGTACGCTGAAGGTCGAGCCGCGATTGCGGCCCTCGCTGCGCGCGCTGACCTGGCCGCCATGCAGCTCGACGAGGCTCTTCACCAGCGTCAGCCCGATGCCGAGGCCGCCCTGCGCCGCGCGCGCCGCGCCCCCCACCTGCACGAACATGTCGAAGATCGGTTCCAGCATGTCCTCGTCGAGGCCGACACCGCTGTCGACGACCTCGACCAGCGCGTCGGCACCGTCGGGGCGCGCGTCGATCGCCACCCGGCCGCCGGCGGGCGTGTACTTCGCGGCGTTGTTCAGCAGGTTCGAGAAGACCTGCGTCAGGCGCACGAGGTCGCCGTCGACGATCAGCGCATCGTCCGGCATCGTCACCTGCAGCGTGTGCTTCGCGGCATCGATCAGCGGCCGGCTCAGCTCCACCGCATCGCGGATGGCCGCGTCCAGCGGCACCGGCAGCCGCTGCAGGTCGACCTTGCCGCGGGTGATGCGCGACACCTCGAGCAGGTCGTCGACCAGCCGCACCATGTGGTCGACCTGCCGGCGCATGACCTCGTGCTGGCGCTGGCTGTCGTCCGCCGTGGCCAGCGGATGCGCGAGCAGCGACAGCGCGGTGCTGATCGGCGCCAGCGGGTTGCGCAGCTCGTGCGCCAGCGTGGCCAGGAACTCGGTCTTGCGCCGGTCGGCCTGGTGCAGGCCGTCGAGCAGGGCGCGCAGCTCGTACTGGCGCGTGCGCGCGCGCAGCGCGGTGCGCAGCGCGCTGACCAGCGCCGCCACGCGCACCGGCCGCTCGATCACCGTCACGTTCGGCAGCTGGGCCATCACGTCGGCGATCAGCGGCGAGTCGGCCCCCGGGCGCGCGAGGATCAGCACGGGGATGTCGGACCAGGGCGGCTGCGCGGCCAGTGCTGTCGTCAGCTGGGCCCGCGCCGGGGGCGTCAGCACCTCTTCGGCGACCAGCAGCGCGCCGGCGCCACGCGGCAGCTCGGCGGCCAGATCGGTCATCGCGGCGAAGGCCTGCACCGCGATGCCGGACTGCGCCAGCACGGCGTCGGCCATCGCGGCGTCCCTGCCGGTCGCCACGCGAAGCAGCACGCGCCGTTCGAGGTTCACGGGCAGCGCCCCGGTCCGCGCGTTCAGCCGGATCTCTCCGCGCCGATCGGCACCGGCAAGCCGCTCAGGATGCCGCGGAAGTGACGCAGCGGTTCACCGACGTGGATGCCGGTGTTGCTCATCGTGAACGCCCGGATCGTGCGCTCGTGCGCGCCGCCGCGCTTCTTGATGATCGAGATCGCCTGGCGCACCTCGCCCTCGAGCTCGTAGTAGCGCAGCATCAGCACCGCGTCGGCAAGGTAGCTCGCTTCGACCGGCGTCGACATCTGCATGCCGATCAGGCCGTGCTGGGCGCCGACGAGCATGGTCGCGACGCCGGCCTGGCCGAGGAAGGTCAGCAGCTCGTGCAGCTGGATGATCAGGAATCGTTCGTCGGGCATCGCGTTGAGGTAGCCGTTCAGGCTGTCGATGACGACGACGGCGGCGTGCCGGCGCGTCACCGCGTCGCGGATCGCGTGCACCAGCTCGCCCGGCGACAGCTCGGCCGGGTCGACCTGCCGCAGCGAGATCCGGCCGGCGTCGACATGCGGCCGCAGGTCCATGCCCATGCCCTGGCAGCGGGTCAGCAGCGTCGCGATGCTCTCGTCGAACAGGTACAGCGCGGCGTGCTCGCCGCGCCGGGCCGCGGCGAGCGCGAACTGCACCGCCACCGTGGACTTGCCGGTGCCCGGTGCGCCGACCAGCAGCGTGCTGGTGCCTTGTTCGATGCCCCCGCCGAGCAGATCGTCCAGCGCCGTGATGCCGCTGGCGATGCGCTGCTGCGTCCGAGGCGGCGCGTGCTCGGCGGCAACCAGTCGCGGATACACCTGCAGGCCGCCGTGCGTGATCTTGTAGTCATGGAAGCCGTCGCGGAACTGGCGGCCGCGGAACTTGCTGACCAGCAGGCGGCGCCGGGTGGCACCGAAGTCGGAGTTCAACTGCTCGAGCCGGATCACCGCGTGCGCGATGCTGCGCACCTGCAGGTCGCGCTCGCCCGCGGTCATGTCGTCGAGCAGCAGCACCGTGCACTGGCGGCCGGCGAAGAACTGCTTCAGCGCCAGGATCTGCCGTCGATAGCGCAACGAGTTGCCGGCGAGCAGCCGCATCTCGGACAGCGAGTCGAAGACCACGCGTGACGGCCGCACCTGCTCCACGTCGGCCAGCATCTTCATCGTCGCCTGGCCCAGTTCCACCTCCGACGGATGGAACATCGTGTACTGCTCGTCCGGCTCGAGCGCATTCGCCGTCGGGAGCATTTCCCGGACCTGCACGTTGGTCAGGTCCCAGCCGTGCGACTGCGCGACGCCGAGCAGTTCGTCGAGCGTCTCTGACAGCGTGATGTACAGCACCGGCTCGCCGCGCGCCGCGCCTTCCATCAGGAACTGCAGCGCGAGCGTCGTCTTGCCGGACCCGGGCTGCCCTTCGACGAGGTACAGGCAGCCGGCGGTGAGGCCCCCGGCGAGCACGTCGTCGAGTCCCGGCACGCCGGTGCCGTGCATGGCCGGTGGTCCGCCGTTGGTAACCGTTCCTTTCATTCCTGGCTCCTCTGAGATCACCAGCAAACGACGGGCCGGCAGTATGCCGCTGTAGCAACCTTTAGCACACTCAACATTCTTCCCACCCGTCCGATAGGCAGGCATGCACCGACTGTTGTCGATCGAACCGTCGCCGACGCTGCGCCGCGCCATCGAGCGCCTGCTGCTCGAGCGCGGTTACGTCGTGCGTTCGGTGGATGCCGACGACGCGGCGGTGGCGGCATTGGACGAGGAACTGGCGCTCGGCGCATCGGCGGTGCTGGTCGGCTGGGAGGGCGTTTCGCCGGACGTGCAGGCGGCGCTGGCCGACCGGCTGCAGCAGCCTGACGCGCAGGCGCTGGCGCTGCTGGTGCTGAGTGCGCGCCCCGACGCGCTGCCCGCGGCGCTGGCGGCGCGCCCTCACACCCGCGTGGAGCGGCTGATCTTCCCGGAGCAGGTGCCCGGCTTCGTGCGCAGCGTGCTGACGCTGGCCGGCAGGCCGCCGCCGGCGCCCCCGCGCGCGGCGCTGAAGGTGCTGCTGGTCGACGATTCGAAGACCAGCCGCACCAAGTACCGGCGGCTGCTGCAGTCACGCGGCTACCTGGTGACGGCCTGCGACGACCCGCAGCAGGCGCTCGAGCGCGTGCAGGCCGGCGGCGAGGCCTTCGACCTCGGCATCATCGACTACTTCATGCCCGGCATGACCGGCGCCGCGCTGTGCCGCACGCTGCGCGCGCTGCCGGCCACGGCCGACCTGCCGCTGGCGATCCTGACGGCGGCCTACGCCGACGACGTGATCCGCGACGCGCTGCAGTCCGGCGCCACCGAGTGCATGTTCAAGGACGAGTCGAACGCGCTGTTCGTCGCCCGGGTGCAGGGCATGGCGCGGCTGCGCGAGCGCGAACAGCGCCTGCACGAGGAGCGCGAGCGCCTCGCGCTGATCCTCGACTCGGTCGGCGACGGCCTGTACGGCGTCGACCGCGCCGGCCATGTGCGTTTCGCGAACCGCGCCGCGCTGCGGCTGCTCGGCCATGCCGACGAAGCCGCGCTGGTCGGCCAGCTGGCCCACGAGCGCATCCATCCGGCCGACGAGCAGGGGCGGCCGGTCGGGCCGGACGCCTGCTTCCTTCAGCATGCCTATGAGCTGGGCGATTCGCTGAGCGACTGGCAGACGGTGTTCTGGCGCGCCGACGGCGAACCGCTGGCGGTCGAATGCAACCTGCGCCCGCAGTACCAGGCCGGCCAGTGCACCGGCGTGGTCGTCGCCTTCCGCGACATCACCGAACGCAAGCGCTTCGAGGCCGAGCTGCAGTGGCAGCTGCAGCACGACCACCTGACGCGGCTGTTCAACCGCCGCCACTTCGAGCACCTGCTGGAGCAGGAGGTGATCCGGCTGCGCCGCAGCACCGAGCAGTCGGCGCTGCTGTTCATCGACCTCGACCGCTTCAAGCACATCAACGACAGCGCCGGCCATGCCGCCGGCGATGCGCTGCTGGCCTCGATCGGCCGCAAGCTGCACGCGCGGGCGCGTGAATCCGATGCCGTCGCGCGGCTGTCGGGCGACGAGTTCGCGGTACTGCTGCGCAATGTCGACGACCACGGCCTGCTGGCGCTGGCGGAGACCTTCCGCGCGATCCTCGACGACGGCCGCTTCGTGCACGCGGGGCGGGAGTTCGAGGTCTCCGGCAGCGTCGGCGCGATCCACCTGGATCGCCACACCGCATCGCCGGCCTATGCGATGAGCTGCGCCGACGCCGCCTGCCGGCTCGCCAAGCAGCAGGGCCGCAACCGCATCCACCGTTTCGACCTGAGCTCGGACACCGGCGCCGTGGCCGAGCTGCACCAGTCCTGGTCGCAGCGGCTGCGCAGCGCGCTCGATTCCGACGGTTTCGTGCTGCAGTACCAGGCCATCGTCGACCTGCCGGGACTGCCGAGCGAGGTGCTGACCGGCGGCGATGCCGGCGCCGAGGCCGGGCTGCGGCGGGCCGCGCGGGCGGCGCGCCACGGCCAGGAAGTCTTCCTGCGGCTGGATGACCTCGGCACGCGGCTGCAGCCCAAGGCCTTCCTCGCCCATGCCGAGCGCTTCAACCTGCTGCCGGCGCTCGATGCCTGGGTGCTCGAAAGAATCGGCGCGCAGCTGATCGCGGCCGGTGCCGGCGCGCGGGGCCGCTACCACGTCAACGTGGCGGCCGCGTCGCTGCTGGACGTGGGCTATGTGTCGAAGCTCGAGATGCTGGCGCGCCACGGCGCCTTCGCGCCCGGCAGCCTCTACCTCGAGCTGAAGGAGTCCGATCTCGCGCCGCAGCTGACCCGCCTGCTGCCGACGATGCACGCGCTGGCGGCGCTGGGCGTGCGCTTCGTGCTCGACGAGTTCGGCCGGGGGTTCGCGCCGCTGGACCGGCTGCGCGGGCTGCCGATCTCGGCGGTCAAGCTCGACGCGGGCCTGGTGCAGACACTGGCGCACGACCCCTTCGGCACGACGCTGGTGCGCACGATGACCGAGCTGGCGCACGCGATGAACCTGGCGGTGATCGCCCCCGCGGTCGAGGACCTCGCGACGCTGCGCCTGCTGCAGTCGCTGGGGCTGGACCGCGCGCAGGGCTTCGTGCTCGACCGGCCGGCCGATCCGGCGACCGTCGACGACGTGCTGGTCTCCTGACGCCGCGTTCGCCGCGGCCGCTACGCTGCCGCGCTAGCATGCCGGCTCCTTCGCACAGGAGCCTGCCGTGACCGTTTCCGACAAGCGTCGTTTCCTCGCCGTGACCGGCGCCACGGGCGCCGCCGGCCTGCTGCCGCTGCTGGCGCCGCGGGCCTACGCCGCAGCGCCGCCGCTGCCCGCGCAACCGGCGCTGCTGACCGTCAGCGGCGCGGTCGGCAAGAGCAACCGCGGCGCCTTCGATCCGGTGATCGACCAGATGATGGGCAAGCACGGCATCCAGTTCGACAAGGCGTTCGCCTTCGATGCCGCGGCGCTGGCGCAGCTGCCGGCCGTGACCATCAAGCCGACCCTGGAGTACGACGCCAAGGTGCACGAGCTGCGCGGCCCGCTGCTGGCCACCGTGCTGGCCGCCGCCGGAGTGGGCAGCGGCACGCCGGTGAAGCTGGGGCTGCGCGCGGTCGACGGCTACAACGTGGGCCTGAGCCTGGCCGACGCGACGCGCTACCGGATGATCGTCGCGACGCACATCGACGGCCGGCCGATGGCGCTGGGCGGCTTCGGGCCGCAGTGGGCCGTCTACGAGGCCGACACCGTGTCGCCGTTCAAGGACAAGCCGCTGAAGCAGCGCTTCGGGCTGTGCCCCTGGGGCCTGTACCACATCGACGTCCAGGCCGGGTGAAGCCGACGAGGGCGGGCCGGGGAGGCCCGCGGAGGCTCCGGCGTGTCGTTCGATGGCGCCGGCCTGTCGTTCAATGGCTCCGGCCTGTCGTCGGTGGCGACGGCCTCAGGAACCGCTGACCTGCACGCCGGCGCCGCCGAGCAGCTGGCGCACCTGCTGTGCGAGCGAGCCGAACAGGCGGCCGGTCAGGCCCGGTTCGTCGCGGCCGAAGACGATGCGGTCGCAGCCGAGCTCGCGCGCGGTCTCGACGATCGTCGGCGCGCTGCGGCCGATGCGCACGGTGCTGGTGAACGGCAGCCCGGCCGCAGCCAGCAGGCCCTGCGCGAGCTGCAGGTCCTCGGCCCCGGCCTGCTGCTGCATCGCCTGCAGCTCGCCGGGCCGGAAGCACATCGCCACGTGGCTGGTGACACGCGGCTGCACGCGCAGCAGGTGCACGGTCACCGGTTCGTCGCGGCGCATGCCGAGCACTTCGTCGATCGCCGAGCGCGTGCGCGCCGGCTGGGCCGGATCGATCGGCATCAGGATGTGTTTCATGCCATGGTCCTCAGGCAGCCTCGGCCTGGCCCGCGGCGTCGTCGGGCTGCGGCTGGCGGCTCAGCAGCCACTTGCCGACCGCCACCACCAGCACCGCGCCGGCCGCCGGCACCACGTTGTGCAGCGCGTGCTGCTGCGCGGCCCAGCCGGCGATCGCCGGATCGCTCATCGCCATCTCGCCGGCCACCCAGCCCAGCAGGCCGGCGCCGAGCGTGATGATCACCGGGAAGCGGCCCATCAGCTTCAGGATCAGCGTGCTGCCGAAGATGATCAGCGGAATGCTGATGACGAGGCCGAAGACCAGCAGCGGCACATTGCCCTTGGCCGCGGCGGCGACGCCGATCACGTTGTCCAGGCTCATCACGAGGTCGGCGACGATGATGGTCTTGACCGCGGCGGCGAGGCTCGAGTGGCCTTCGAGGTGCTCCTCGCCGTCGTCGCCCTTGAGCAGGCCGATGCCGATCCACAAGAGCAGCGCGGCGCCCACCAGCTTCAGGTAGGGCAGGGTCAGCAGGTAGACGGCGAAGAACGTCAGCACGATGCGCAGCACGATCGCGCCGATGCTGCCGAACAGGATGGCCTGCTTCTGCTGGTGCGGCGGCAGCGAGCGCGACGCGAGCGCGATGACGACGGCGTTGTCGCCGCTGAGCACGATGTTGATCAGGATGATCTGGGCCAGGGCGACCCAGAAATCAGGACTGGACAGAAAGGACACGGCGACTCCTCGGCAAGGCCACGGAACCCCCCTCGGGTTCCACCTCGTGAAGGCTAAGGAGCCGCGCTGTCGCCTTACTGCCGCCGCGCTGTCAGCCAGTTGGCGCGAAGCTGTCAGCCAGCTGACAGTGCCAGACCGGCCGGTCCCGCTCAGGCCGCCGACCGCAGCGGGAAGAACACGCTGAAGGTATTGCCGATGCCGTCGGTGTCCTCTTCCAGCGTGATGCGGGCGCCATGCAGGGTGGCGATCTCGCTGACGATGGCCAGGCCCAGCCCGCTGCCGTCCTGCTGCGTGCCGAGCAGCCGGTGGAAGCGCTCGAAGATGCGCGCGCGCTCCTCGACCGGGATGCTGGGGCCGTCGTCGCTGATCGCCAGCCGGCCTTGCGGCGCGGCGCTGTCGCCGCCCGCGCTGCGTTCGACCCGCACCGTCACCCGCCCGCCGGAACGGCTGTAGCGGACCGCGTTGTCGATCAGGTTGTTGATCAGCTCGCGCAGCCGGTCGTGGTCGGCGTCGATCTGCAGCGGTGCATCGGCACCCTCGAAGCCGAGATCGATCCGATGCTTCAGCGCCTCGGGCACCCAGTCCATGCTGACCTCGAGCGCGAAGGCGTTGAGGTCCAGCGGCCGCAGCTGCATCGACGCCAGGGCACCCGGCTCGTTGCGCGCCAGCGAGAGCAGCTGCCGCACCAGGCGCGACAGGCGGTCGGCGCTGATGTACAGCTGCGCCAGCGAATGGCGCACGCGCTCGGGGTCGGTCTCGCGCAGCGCCATCTCGATCTGCGCCTTCAGGCCGCTGACCGGCGTCTTCAGCTGGTGCGCGGCATCGGCGACGAAGCGGTTCTGGAAGTCGAAGGTGCGGCCCAGGCGCGCCATCAGGTCGTTCACCTCGTCGACCAGCGGCCGCACCTCGCCCGGCACGTCGTGCGTGGCGATGGGGCTCAGGTCGAGGTGCGAACGGTCGGACACCGCATGGCGCAGGCGCTGCAGCGGCTGCAGCCCGCGCGAGACGCCGAACCACACCACCGCGGTGGCGGCCACGATCAGCGCCAGCTGCGGCAGCACGACGTTGGCCACCATCTCCCAGGCGAGCCGGCGGCGCTTGTTGAGCGTCTCGGCCACCTGCACCTGCACCAGCGGCGCGCCCGCGCCGGCATCGAGCGGCAGCTGCGCGACCATCATGCGCACCGGCTCGCCGCCGACCTCGTCGGCGTAGAAGCGTGGCTTCGCCGGCGCGGCCTGGCGCGGTGGCGGCAGCTGCGCATCGCCGCCGAGCAGGCGGCCGTCGGGCGCGCTGACGCGGTAGTGCAGCCGGTCCTCCGGATCGAGCAGCAGGATCTTGGCCGCCGCCTCCGACAGCTCCAGCGTCAGCCGCGGTCCGTCGGCCTTGACGTGCAGCACGATCTCGCGGCCGATCTCGTGCAGCGCGCGGTCGTAGGCCAGGTTCGAGAAGCGCTGCGAGTTCCACCACGCCGCCGCGGTGTCCAGCACCAGCAGCACGACCAGCGGCCCGAGCAGCCAGGCCAGCAGCTTGCGCTGCAGCCGCGGCTCAGGCCGCGTCATCGGCATGGTCCAGCAGGTAGCCCATGCCGCGCACGGTGCGGATCTCGCAGCCCAGCGGCTCGAGCTTCTTGCGCAGCCGGTACACGTGAACCTCGATCGCGTTGTCGCCGACTTCGTCGGCCCAGCCGTAGAGGTGGTTGACCATCTGCTCCTTGCTGACGACGCGGCCGCGCCGCAGCAGCAGCAGCTCCAGCACCGCGAGCTCGCGCGGCGACAGCTCGATCGGCCGCTTGTCCCAGAAGACGCGGCGGCCCACGGTGTCGAAGCGCAGCAGCCCGTGCTCGAGGAAGGGCGTGCTGTTGCTGCCGCGGCGCAGCAGCGCGCGCACGCGGGCCTCCAGCTCGGGCAGGTCGAAGGGCTTCGCGAGGTAGTCGTCGGCGCCGAGGTCGAGGCCGCGCACCCGGTCTTCCAGCGTGTCGAAGGCGGTCAGCATCAGCACCGGCACCGTAGAGCGGCGCGCGCGCAGGTTGCGCAGCACGTCGAGCCCCGACAGCTCGGGCAGGCCGATGTCGAGGATCGCGAGGTCGTAGATGCCCAGCGCCAGCGCGCGGTCGGCTTCCTCGCCGGTGCCGACGGTGTCCACCGCATGGGCGGACTGCACCAGCGCGCGCGACAGCGCGTCGGCCAGCACCTTGTCGTCTTCCACCAGCAGGATGCGCATCGTCTCGATGTCCGCGGCCGCAGCCGGCCGTGGCGCCGATCGTAGCGGAGGGCCGCGCGGCTTCAGCCGCCGTCGGTCAGCGCCGCCAGCAGCGTTTGCCGCAACCAGGTCTCGTAGCGGTCGGGCGTCCAGCCGGACTCGTGCACCAGCTTCGTGTAGATCTCGCGGGCGGTGTACAGCCACATCAGCGTGGCTGCGGTGTCGGGGTCGAGACCGGGACGCGCGCGCCCGGCGCGGAACAGCGCGTCGATGCGCGCCTGCTGCATCTCGCGCCGCAGGGCCTCGAAGGCCTGCTGCGTCTTGCGCAACTCGGGCGAGAAGGCGGAGGCCTTGATCAGCAGGCTCAGGTCGGCGCTCTGGCCCTCGTAGATCGCACGCGCGACCTCGGCGGTCAGCGCGATGCGCTGGACCGCGTCCTCGACGCCGGCCAGGCGCTGCTGCGCGGCCTGGAAGCGCGGGCCGAACATCGCGCCGCGCATCAGCGCGTTCAGCAGGCCGGACTTCGACTTGACGGTGGCGTAGACGGTCGCCTCCGACACCCCCGCGCGCTCGGCGATCTGCGCGATCGTCGTCGCGTCGATGCCCTTGCGCGAGAACAGGAAGCGACCGGCGTCGAGCACCTTCGCCCGGGTGCGGTCGGCCGCCGCGTCGCGATGCGCCGATGCATAGGACCGCTTGCCAGTGTTTGCCATATTCAATACAGTCAACTACATTCAATATGCGGGAGCCGCGATGACCTTCGAAGCCTACATCAGCAACATCCACGCGAAGACCGGCAAGACGCCGAAGGACTTCCACGACGAGGCGGTCGCCGCCGGCGTGCTCGGGCCGGACACGCGCACGATGGTCTTCGTCGACTGGCTCAAGCAGCACAGCGGACTCGGCCATGGGCATGCGATGGCCGTCTGGGAGGCCTTCCGGCGCAATGGCTGGCTGCCAGCGGCCGCACCCAAGGCGGCACGCAAGACAACATCCCGGCCGGCACCCACCGCCGCAAGCAAGGCGCCGCAGCGGAGGGTCCGGTGAGCGCGGGGGGCCTGTCAGCCACCGCGGCGATCGATGCCGCGCCGGCGCGGCTGCGCCGGCGCATCGGCATCGGCCTGTCGGCGCTGGCCACGCTGTTCTTCCTGCTCGACGCGGCGGGCAAGCTGTTCCGCCTCGCGCCGGTGATGCAGGGCACGGTCGACATCGGCTGGCCGGCGACCGCCGTCGTGCCGCTGGGTCTGCTGCTGCTGATCGGCGCGGTGCTGCATGCGGTGCCGCGCACGGCGGTGCTGGGCGCGATCTACCTCACCGGCTTCCTCGGTGGCGCGATCGCGACGCACTACCGCATCGGCTCGCCCCTGTTCAGCCACGTGCTGTTCGGCGTTTACGTGGCGCTGGTGATGTGGGGCGGGCTGGTGCTGCGCCAGCCGCGCCTGCTGCAGGTGCTGACCGGGCAGTCGCCGCGTCCGTGACGCCGGGCTGCTGGTCGGCCGCAGCGCGCGGGCCTATAGAATCTCGCCCCTCGATTGGGAACCTGGACGATCAGATTGGACATGACAGTCGCGCCGAAGGCACGCTTCGGCCAAGCAGAGGGCGCACCGAAGCGCCAGCGAGCATCCGCCGCGGCGTCGAAGCCGGTCGGCCCGGCGATCCCCGTCTTCAGGACCGTCCTGGTCGCTTCCGTCGGCTGGCCCACCGAGGCATCGATCCCCGGCACGCGCAAGCGCCCGGCGAAGCGTTGATCGGCCGGGTCCACCGCGCGGTCCGCGCGGTGGCCGCTCCAGTTTCGCGCTAGAACCAGCGGCGGTCTGCGGCAGGTCGTCGAAGCCGGGCCCGCAGCGTGCCGCAGCGCCTGCACACGGTGCAGTTGCAGGCGGTGGCCGATTCCGGCTCGCCATCGAAACGCCATTGCACGGCGCCGCAGTGACAGGATCCTCGCAGCATGGGTGTCTTTCGGATGCGCCGTTCGCGGGGCCGTTCAGGGTTTGTGAAACGCGTGCACGACGAAGCGCATCGGTGATTCGTCGAACAGGCGCCACTGCGGGATCGGGTTGGGCTGCGGGTGCCAGTAGACGCCCGTCCGGGTGACCGGCACGATCTTGGTCAGTCGTTCCGGCCCCGTGACGGTGAAATTCGCGGCCACCTTTTCCCGCTGCCGCAGGATGTCGATCGCGTGGGCATGCAGCCACTCTTCGGCGCTTTCGCCGGGGCTGGCGGTGTGACCGCGCTGGCGGCTGCCCGAGAAGTGGGTGTAGCCGCCGAGCTCGAATTCGCGGGCGGTGGGCGGCCGGTCGACCATGAACAGCACGTACCAGCCCGCGGTCAACCGTCCGGGCGCGAAGCCGATGCGGCGCTCGAGCTCCGCCGCATTGGCCAGGTCGCCGAGGCAATGGCGCTTGGTGAAGTAGCCGGCACGTTGCACCGGCACGCCGACCGCCAGGGCGTCCGGGCTCGTCGAGCCGCTGGAACTCATGGCATTCCTCCTTGCGAGCTGGCGATCTTCTCATCGCGCCCGCGGCACGCTCATCCTCAGGACGCGGGAATCGCGACCGCGCCGCCGCGCTTCGCGGCCTCGAGCACAACCTGCGTCGTGAAGCTGCGCACATTGGCATCGTGCAGCAGGCACTGCGCGCAGAAGGTTTCGTAGGCGGCGAGGTCGGCCAGCACCACGATCAGCACGTAGTCCACGTTGCCGGCCACGCCGTAACACTGCTGCACCTCGGGCCGCGCGACCAGGCGGTCGCGGAAGGCGTGCGACGCGCGGGCCGATTCGTCGATCAGATCGACATGCACGATCGCGGTCAGCCCGAGGCCGAGCGCCGCGCAATCGAGCTGCGCGGTTTCGGCGGTGATGACGCGGGTCTCGCGCAGGCGCTTGAGCCGGCGTTGCACCGCCGCGGCGGACAGACCGACCGTCGCGCCGATCTGCTCGGCGGGCAGGCGGGTGTCGCGCTGGTACAGGTCGAGGATGCGGCGGTCGAGCGCGTCGAGGGTCATGGGCGTGGGCGAGGGCGGCGGTTGCGCCGCATCGGCAGGGGGCCGAACGCGGCTTGGCCGCAGCGGCGGGGGCGCGATCGCGGCCGGACGCCGCACCTGCCCGCCGACACTGCGGCGCATGCCGATTATCGAGACCCCTCCACCCCGTCCCCATCGCCTGTCGCTCGAGGCCATCGACGCCGCGGCGACGCTGATCCATCCGCTGTTCCGCAACAGCCCGCAGTTCGAGTGCGAGCCGCTCGCGCACGCCGTTGGCGCCGCATCGCTGCTGCTGAAGCTGGAGACGGCGAACCCGCTGCGCTCGTTCAAGGGCCGCGGCGCCGACTTCTTCATGCACCGCAATGCCGCGTCGCTCGCCGGCCGCACGCTGGTCTGCGCCACCGCCGGCAACTGGGGCCAGGCGATGGCGTGGGTGTGCCGCGCCCGCGGCTGGCCGCTGGTGGTCTACAGCGCGACCACCGCCAACCCGTTGAAGCTCGAGCGCATGCGCGCGATGGGCGCCGAGGTGCGGCTGGTCGGCGACGACTTCGATGCCTCGAAGGACGCGGCGCGGCGCTTCTGCGACGAGTCGGGCGCCGTCTTCGTCGAGGACGGCCGCGATGCCGCGATCGCCGAAGGCGCCGGCACGATCGGTGTCGAGCTGCTCGCCGGCGGCGGCCCGCCGGCCTTCGACGTGCTGCTCGTGCCGCTGGGCAACGGCGCGCTGCTGACCGGCGTCGGCCGCTGGGTCAAGGCCCACGCGCCCGGCGTGCAGGTGATCGGCGTCGCGGCCGCCGCGGCCGATGCGATGGCGGTGTCGTGGCGCGAAGGCCGCGTGATCGACCGCGACAGCGCCCGCACGATCGCCGACGGCATCGCCGTGCGCCGCCCGGTGCCCGAGGCGGTCGCCGACATGGCCGGCACGGTCGACGACGTGCTGCTGGTGAACGAGGCGTCGATCGAGCGGGCGATGAAGCTCGTCTTCGCCACGGCGGGTCTGGTGGTGGAGCCGGCGGGTGTCGCCGGCATCGCCGCGGCGATCGAGCATGCGCCGCTGCGCGGCCGGCGCCTGGCCACGGTGCTGTGCGGCAGCAACCTCACCGAAGCGCAGATGGCGCGCTGGCTCACGCTTTGACCCTGATTCCAGACTCACCCGGAGAACAACGATGATCGATCACCTGTCCCTCGGCACGCGCCGCTACGTCGAGTCCGTCGCCTTCTACCAGCGCGTGCTCGCGCCGCTGGGCCTGCAGCTGCTGCGCGACACCGGCCAGGAGGCCGCTTTCGGCACGCCGGAGCGCTGGTGCTTCTTCCTCTACCCGGTGCCGGCGGACGAGGCGGTCGTCGCCGGCCGCGGCACCCACGTCGCGTTCGCCGCACCGTCGCGCGCGGCGGTGCAGGCCACGCATGCGGCGGCGCTGCAGCAGTCGGGCCTCGACATCTTCACGCCGCGGCAGCGGCCGGACATCAGCGAGACCTACTTCGGCGCGATGTTCAGCGACCCGGACGGGCACCGGATCGAGGTGACGACGAACGCGGGCTGAGAGGCTGGGAGTCTTTCGGACCTATTCAAGCTTCCAGACGTACTCGACGATCGTCGTCCCCTCCACGGGCTTGCCATCGTCCGTGCCCGGCGTGAACGGGCACTGCATCAAGGCGACGAGCGCGGATGCATCGAGCAGCTTGTGGCCGACGGTCGTCCCAGATGACTTGGTGATTTCCGCGTCGGCGACCTTGCCATCCGGGGCGACCCGGAAGACGAGGCGCGTGGTGCCGGTCGCCTCGGCGCGCACGGCAGCGGCCGGGTATTCGGGGCGTTTGCAGCCGTTGATCCGGACCATCGGCCCGGTGCGCGTGGATCGCTTGCCGTCGGGCGCCGCCGCATTGGCCAGCGCGCTCACCGTGCGCGGCGTCAGCGGCGGGATCGGTTCGGCCAGCACGGCAGCCTGGATGCATCGATCGGCGGTTTCACCCGCCACCGCGCCGGGGTCGGCTACCAGGCACGCGCACGCCCGCTCACGCACCGCTTTCAAGGACAGCGATGGAATCTGCTCCCGCGTTTCGCCCCCGTTGAGGATCAGTGCGCACCGCTGAACGGCTGCCGCCTTGTCGTCCTGCGCATTGGCGGTGGCGGCGAGCAGAGCGCACAGGGCGCCTGAGAGTGGTTTGAGCATGGCATGGGTAGACATGGCGACAGCGCACGCGGAGCGGCATTCGCCCCGTCCGCCCGCAAGCCTTCTACGGCCGCGACCGGCGGGGCGATTCTCGCCGGGCTAGCATCGCCCCCTCTCTTTCGCCCGGCCTCCGCATGAAGATCGATTTCGTCTCCGACGTCGCCTGCCCTTGGTGCGCCGTCGGCCTCAACGCGCTCGAGCGGGCGCTCGAACGCCTCGGCCCCGATGTCCCCGTCGAGCTGCACTTCCAGCCCTTCGAGCTGAACCCGCAGATGCCGCCCGAGGGGGAGGACACGGTCGAACACCTGTCGCGCAAGTACGGGTTGACGCCGGACCAGCTGGCGAAGAACCGCGAGGGCCTGCGGCAGCGCGGCGCGTCGGTGGGCTTCGCGTTCGGCGAGCGGCCGCGCGTGTGGAACACCTTCGACGCCCATCGCCTGCTGCACTGGGCCGGGCTGCAGAGCCCGGCCGCGCAGCGCGCGGTGAAACATGCGCTGCTGAAGGCCTACCACGGCGACGCGCGCAATCCCGGCGCGCCGGACGTGCTGGAAGCGGCGGCCGTCGAGGCCGGCCTCGATGCGGCGCAGGCGCGCGAGGTGATCACCTCCGGCGCCTATGCCGACGAGGTGCGCGCGGCCGAGCGCCACTGGCAGCAGCTGGGCATCAGCGCGGTGCCGTCGGTGATCATCAACGACCGCCATCTGATCCAGGGCGGCCAGCCGCCCGAGGTGTTCGAGGACGCGCTGCGGCGGCTGGCGGCACAGGCAGCCTGAGCGGGCCGGCCGCTCGACAAAGTTCGCAGCGGGCCACTGCCGCCGGCGCGCCGGCTGCTACATTGCGCGGCCCGCCGCCGCCCTGAACAGGCCGCGGCGCGATCTGCCGCTTTGTCCCGCATGAACCCCGAACGCCGCCAGACCTTCGCCACCGCCGCCGCCGCGCTGGCCGCCGGGCTGGCCCCCTGGCCGGTGCAGGCGGCCGATCCGCAGCCGGTGCCCTGGCCGAAGAACCGCCCGACGCCGCCGCTTGCGCTGCCGGCGCTCGACGGCCCGCCCTGGGACCTGGCGTCCGCGCGCGGCCAGCTGCTGGTGCTGAACTTCTGGGCCAGCTGGTGCGAGCCCTGCCGCAGCGAGATGCCGTCGCTGGAACTGCTGGCCGAGCGGCACCTGGCGCAGAAGCTCGCGGTGGTCGCGATCAACTTCCGCGAGAACGAGGCGGCGATCCGCCGCTTCGTGCAGCAGACGGCGCTGACGTTGCCGATCGTGCGCGATGTCGACGGGGCCGCCGCGCGCGCGTTCGGCGTGCGCATCTTCCCGTCGACGGTGCTGATCGGCCGCGACGGCCGAGCCGTCTTCACCGTCACCGGCGAGGTCGACTGGACCGGGCCTCAGGCCCGGCGCTGGATCGCGACCTGGCTGTAGCTACAAATTCCATGAACCCCGGAGGACCCTCATGACCCTGCGTTCCACCACCCGCCGAGCACTGCTGCTGCAGGGCGCCACCGCGACGCTGCTGCCGCTGGCCGCCAGCCGCGCCGTCGCACAGGCCGCCGCCGCAGCCGCGGCGCCACGCCGCTTCGAACCGCAGGTCGACGGCTGGCGCACCTTCGAGGTCACGACCACCGTCAGCGTGCCCGAGGCCCAGGGCACGACGCGCCTGTGGTTGCCGGTGCCGTCGCTCGACAACGACTGGCAGCGCTCGATCGACAACGCCTGGAGCGGCAATGCCGCGAACGCGCGGCTCGAGTCCGACGCGGCACACGGCGTGCGCATGCTGGTGGCGGAGTTCCCGGCCAGCGTGAAGCAGCCGACGCTGACGATGGTCAACCGGGTGCAGACGCGCAACCGTGCGGTCGACTGGTCGCGCGCGCAGAAGGTGGCGGCCGATCCGGCCGAGCTGCGTGCGGCGCTGCAGCCGGCCGAGCTGATGCCGCTGGACGGCATCGTGCGCCAGACCGCGCTCGACGCCACGCGCGGCGCATCCACCGACATCGACAAGGTGCGCGCGCTGTACCGCTGGGTGGTGAGCAACGCGCACCGCGAGCCCAAGGTGCGCGGCTGCGGCACCGGCGACATCAAGACGATGCTGGAAACCGGCAACCTGGGCGGCAAGTGCGCCGACCTGAACGCGATCTTCGTCGGCCTGTGCCGCTCGGTCGGCGTGCCGGCGCGCGATGTCTACGGCCTGCGGCTGGTGCCCTCGGCCTTCGGCTACCGCGAGCTGTCCGGCAACCCGGCGAACCTGAAGGGCGCCCAGCACTGCCGCGCCGAGGTCTTCCTGAAGGCCCACGGCTGGGTGGCGATGGACCCGGCCGACGTGCTGAAGGTGATGCGCCAGGAAACGCCCGAGTGGATCAAGGACACGGCGCATCCGCTGGTCGCGCCGGTGGCCAAGGGCCTTTTCGGCAGCTGGGAAGGTAACTGGCTCGGCTACAACGACGCGCACGACGTGCGCCTGCCGGGCGCCAAGGGCACGCTGCCCTTCCTGATGTACCCGCAGGGCGAGAACGCGCAGGGGCGCTTCGACGAGCTGGCGCCGGACAGCTTCAGGTACACGATCAGCGCGCAGGAGCTGAAGGCGTGACGCGCGCTGGCCAGCGGAGAGCTTCGTCTCTGCGTCGAATCAGACGACGCCGGGGATGAACCGGTACCGGACGCGCGCCGCATAGTTGGCGTACTCGTCATCGACACCGCGCAGGTGATCCTCCTCGGTGATGGCGCGCAGCACGTAAAGCAGGGTCCACCCCGCGACGGTGGCCATGGCGGTGACCCCGGCTGCCAAGGACTGCTTGAACGCCACCTCGACGAAGGGGATGGAGCCGATCCACCAGGCCATGTTCTTGGCGGTGTAGGCCGGATGGCGAATCCATGCGTAGGGGCCGCGGCTGATGATGCCGCGGTGTGTCAGGTTGCTGGCCTTGAGCCCCAAGGCCACCGAGGCGCTGGCATAGAACGCCATCAGCGCCAGCAGCAGCACGTTCAGCGCCACGTGCGTCATCGGGTCCTCGAACTTGGGAAAGTCGGTGACGCTGGAGCCGAGGATCGCGCCGGTGAGCTGGTTGAAAGGCGGATAGCACAGGAGCGCCGCCGTCCATCCGAGCAGGGTCGGGTCGACCGAGCGGATCTCGTTGTTCAGGCGCGGCGATTCGACCAGGTAGCCGACCGTGAAGACCAGCACGTCCGCGAACAGGATGACCTTCATCGCGAACCAGTAGCCGTGCCGGTTGAACAGCTCGAGCCAACCGGGCTGTTGCTCGACGCTGGCGACGATGGCCAGGCCGTTGTCGATGGCGCCCAGCACGTGCTGAACCAGCGCCATCACCATGAAGGGCCCGAAGAAGGCCTTCAGCAAGGTGGTGAGCACGGCGACACGATCTTCGCGGCTCAGCCGATTCTTGAAAGCGGCGGCGGGTGACCTCAGGAATACCAGGATCACCGCAAAGAAGCGCAGCGACTTCGACCGTTTGGGTCGTTCTTCGATCAGGTAGTAGGCCACCAGCCCCAGCGCATAGGCGGCTGCGGCCCAGGCCAGGAACTCCCAGCCCTTCAGGACCAGGTCTCCACCGAATCGCAGCGTCGCCAGCATCAACTTGCGGTTGTGCGGCGCCAGCGCGTAGGCCGCGCAGGCCAGCACGACCACCGCTGCCGCCGCTGCGATGTTGAACCAGCGCAGCGAGAGGCTCGATCCGCGAGTCAGGACAAGTTGGTCGCTCATCGACTTGGGTCAGCGGTCTGAATACGAGTATCCGGCGTTGATCCCGGGTCGCCAGCGATGCGCCCATGAAAAAACCCCGCTGGGCGGGGTTTGTTCGGTCAGGGCGGAAAGCGCCTCGGCGTTTCAGACCTGACGCGACTTGCGGCGGAACGCGAAGCCGGCGCCGACGAGGCCCAGGCCGAACAGGGCCAGGCCGCTCGAACTGGGCTCCGGGATCTCGCCGGACGTCGAAGACTGGCCCGAGGTGCTGGTCGAGGACGTCGACGACGTGCTGCTCAGGCCGATGTCCTGCGAGTACAACGAACCGAGCTTCTTGTCGTTGCAGATATCCGGACCGTCCTTGTTCTTCGGGTCCTTCTTGCAGTCGGTCTTCGTGCCATCTTCGCTCCACATGATCTGCAGGTGGGGCAGGACCGAACCGTCCAGGAACCCGGCGCCGAGCGATGCGCCGGTGATGTCGATCTGGAACATCATGACCGCCGCGACGCCGATGTTCGGATCGGTGTCGAAGCAGACCGAACCGGTTTCGCCGACGTTGGTGTTGCACAGGTTGCCGTTCAGTTGGGCCTGTACGCCGGGTGTGCTCTGGCCCGGCAAGGTCGGGTCGTAGATGGCCGTCGCCGACACGCCGAGCTGCGAGAAATCGACGCCGAGGTTCTTGAAATCGAACGCCGCCAGGAAGTTGGCGCCGGCCCAATCGCCCGTCAGCGCGTCAGCTCCCTGGATCTCGAAGGTGAAGGTGTCGCTGTCGACCGTCGTGATGATGAAGGTGGCGCCCTGGAAGGTCGAGCTGAACATGACCGCTGCCTGCGAGAGCGGTGCGAGGACCGCAGCGGCAGCCAGGGCCGTCGCCGCGAGGATTGGCTTGAGCTTCATGACGGTCCTCCTAGGATGTTACGACCAGTCACGAACGGACTAGCAAGTCCTAGGCCATTCCTCCCAAGTGATTGATTTCACGCAGATGACGTTTCTGACCGAGCGTTCAGCCGCGAACCTCTGTAAAGAAGTCCGACGGGACGCGGTTGTCGACAGGTTGGTTCGCGGACCCGCCGGACTGCCCGCACCAATGCAAGCGGCCGTCCGGTGCACCGTGGCACCGGACGGCCGCTCGCGGAGGGGCCGTGCTTACTTGATGACTTGCTTCGTTGCGCTCGAGCTGTTGCCGGCGGCGTCTCGCGCTACGACCTTCAGCGTGTATGTGCCGGCCCTCAGGTTCTTGGTGTTCCACTTGTACGACAGCGAACCGCCGGTGGCGGTGGTCGTCAGCGAGCCGTTGATGTAGAGCGACTGCGTGATGCCGGCGCTGCCCATGTTGTCGGTGGCACTGGCGCTGACGGTCAGGCTGGCGACGGTCAGCGAGCTCAGGGTCGGGCTCAGGATCGTCACGACCGGCGGCGTGGTGTCGGCGGCGACGACCGTATTGGCGACGTTCACCGCCACGGTCGTGGACGAGGCGACGTTGCCGGCGGCGTCGTAGGCCGTGGCCACCAGGTTGGCCATGCCGTTGCTGACCTTCGTCGAATCCCAGCTGAAGGCGAAGGGGCTCGCGGTGTCGGTGGCGACCAGCGTGCCGTTCACGCGCAGCTCGACCTTCGCGACGCCGACGTTGTCCGTCGCCGTCACATTGACAGGCACCAACCCCGACACCGTGCTGCTGCCCAGCGGGGCCGAGATGGCCACCTGCGGGGGCGTGGCGTCGACCGTGGTTGTCGGCGTGGCCGTGGCGGCGGCTCTCACGGCGGCCGCAGCGTCCACGCGGCCATAGCCGTAGTAGGGGTCGCGGCCAGCCGTGCCCAGGTCGACGGCGGTCTGGTACAACAGCTTCTCGATGTCGGCGGCCGGCAGCGCGGGGTTCGCCGCCATCATCAGCGCGATCGTGCCCGAGACGATCGGCGTCGCGAGCGAGGTGCCGTTGTAGATGCCGTACCCGCCGCTGCGCGCAGTGGAATAGATGTTCGTCCCGGGGGCCGACATGGCGACGAAGGCGCCATAAGTGCTGGTGGACGTGCGCGTGTCGTTCGACTCGGTGGACCCGACAGGGATCATCGTCGTCGTGGGCGCGACGTTGTCGACGGCCCCGGTGTTGCCGGCGGCGACAACCACCAGGCCGCCCTTGTTCTTCATGTACTGGGCCGCGTTCTGCACGGCCGAGCTGAAGGGCAGGCCGGAGAAGCTGATGCTGGCGACACGCGCGCCCCGATCGGCGGCCCAGATGATCGCCTGGGAGATCACGCTGTAGAACGAGGCGCCGGTGCTGTCGGTGATGACCAGCGGCATGATCTTCGCCTGGCCCGCGACGCCGGCGACGCCGACGCCGTTGTTGGTGATCGCGGCGGCCGCGCCGGCCACCGGCGTGCCGTGGCCCTGGAAGTCGGACGTGTCGGCGTTGTTGTTGAACGTGTTCCAGCCCGGCACCATCTTGGCAGCCAGGTCCGGGTGCGCGCCGTTGACCCCGGTGTCGAGCACGGCGATGGTGATGCTGGAGCCCTGGCTCGTGTCCCAGGCCGTCGCCGCGCCGATCTTGCCGAGGTGCCAGGCGCTGCCGAAATAAGGGTCGTTGGAAGCCGCGGCCGGCGCGACGCGCCGGTCGAGCTCGGCGAACTTCAGGTGCGGGTTGTGCTTCAGCTGCGCCAGCACGGCGGTTTCCGACGCGTTGCCCGACAGCTCGACGACGTGCAGGTCGCTCTGGCCGATGCGGCGCGCCTTGCCGCCATGCGGCTTCAGCGCCTTGTCGAGGTCGGCGGCACTGAGGCCGGCGCGTGTCATCACCAGCAGGCGGCCCTTGGCCCATTCACCGGATTCCTGCGCGGCGGCGATTCCTGTGTGCGACAGCGCCGCCAGGGTGGCGAGGACGAGGGCGGTTTGCGAGAGACGGCGAAACGTGCGCACAGAGTTACTTCCTTGCCGGGGCGGGCGCCCAGACACTCATGGGCTTCAGGAGGTGCGGTGGCCGGGAGGGCCGCCGCACCGGGGAATTTCAAAGGCCGCTGCCTTCGAGCTGGTTCGTGCAGAAAGCAGGCCAGTGCAGGCGCGGTCTTACGGTCGGAAACAACATCGTCTTGCGAGCCGGCGATTCGTGAAACTCAGCACGGCAAAAAGCCGGCATGGAATCCGCGATGCGGCAAACGAGACGATGGGGGACGATTTTGCAAGGTGTCGGATGACAAACATTGCTGGTTGACCCGCCACGGCGCGTCCATCTTGTAAGCAACTGAGACATGATTGCCACATTGCGGCGGCAGCGCCGGGCCGCTTTCAAGCGGCGGGCTGCATGCCGGCGACGGCGCTGCGGAAGCGGTCGCGAATCGTCGCGAAGGCCTGCAGGTACTGCGGGTAGCGCTGGTCGCGCCAGGCGATCTTCAGGGCGTCGCTGATGTAGGCCTCGGTCGGGTGGTCGCGGAAGCGCGATACCGACCAGCCCATGCCGAACGGGTTGTGCGCGACGCTGCGCCAGGGCTGGGTCGCCAGCAGCAGCGACGCGGCCCGTTCCATCAGGAAAACCTTGCGTTGAGCGCCCAGCACGCCCGAGCTCGGATAGCTGGTGGCGGCGGTCAAGGCGGCCTTCAGCTCGCCATCGGCCCCTTCGCAGATCGCGAACATCGCCTCGTTCAGCGCCAGCCAGGCGCGCCAGAACGCCGGCCGCGCGACGAAGTAGTTCGAGAACACCGTCTGCCGCGAATCCATCACCAGGTTGCGCAACGGCACCGGGCGGCCGATGTGCGAGAGGAAGGCTTCGTAGGCCGCGATGAGGCCGGCATCGAAGGTCTCGCCCTGTTCGAAGACGTTGAGGAAGAACGCGCCCATGTCGGGCTGCGGCGAGAACAGCACGACGTCCGCGGTCGGCGCGGCCTCGCGCACGAAGGCCTGCACCTGCTCGTGCGTCAGGCTGGTCTTGAAGCCGAATTTCGGCGAGAAGAAGCCGTAGAAGGCGTCGTCGTCGAGCGTGGCCTCGCGCAGGAAGCGGCGGATCGGCCAGTACTCGTACCAGTCGGGGCGTTCATTCGCCAGGTTGTCGAGCAGCGCATAACCCGGTTCGAGCTGCTCGAGCGTCGCCTGCGAGTAGGCGATCTGGTACAGGTGGACGGCCGTTTCCATGGAACGGCAGTCTCGCCGCGCCCGCCGGATCCGAAAGCGCGAACAGCGCCCGGGTTGGGGCGCTGTTCGGGGTCGCGGGCCGGCAAGGGGCCGAAGCCCCAAGCCGTCCGCATGCGGCTTGCCTCAGATCAGGACGTTGCCGCGCAGCAGGTCGTCGTCGAGCGCCGAGCGCTGGGCCGGCAGCACCGCGGCCGCCGGTGCGGCGTCGCCGCCGCCGCTGCCGCCGAGCAGCTCGCCGCTCGGGCCGGACAGCAGCTCGTCGATCTGCGGCGCCCCGGCGTGGGCGGACGGGTCGCGGTTGAACCAGACGTCCGCCAGCTCGTGCGTCGCGCCGTCGGCCGTCGTGTAGCTGGACACCAGGCCGACGCGGTTGCCGTTGTCGACGTGGTGGCCGACCGCGGCATCCAGGTTGAGGCCGGTGATGCCCAGCTCGACCAGGCCCTTCAGCTCGCCGAGGTCGGTCTTGCCATCGTGGTTCGCGTCGACCCACACCTTGAGCTCGCCGAAGGCCGCGTCGCTGGCGTTGATCACGCCGTCGCCGTTGCTGTCCTCGGCGGCCAGCGCCACGAAGCCGTTGCCCGCGCGGTGGCCCCCGTGGGCGTCCGCCAGCTGCGTGCCGGTGCCGTAGAGCTCGCGGCCGTCGTCGATGACGCCGTTGCCGTTGCGATCGCGCACCAGCAGGCCGTCGTTGCCGCCGACCCAGCCGAAGCGGTCCACCTTGCCGGTGCCGGCGACGTCGAACAGCACGCCGTCCGCCGCGGCGCGCGTCTGCACGCCATGGCCGTCGAGGTCGAGCACCAGCGGCGTGGCGCTCATCAGCGCGTCGATCTGCGCGTTCGACATCACCTGGATGTCGGCGGCCTCGAACGCGTTGACCTGGGCCGTCGTCATCGCGGCGATGTCGGCGGTCTCCAGGCCGACGATCTGCGCGGTCTGGAAGGCGACGATCTGGGCCGTCGTCAGGTTGTCGATCTGCGCCGTCGTGAAGGCGGCGATCTGGCTGGTCGTCAGCGCGGCGAAGTTGGCGGTGGAGATGCCGGCCACCTGCGCGCTGGTGAGCGCACCCCACTGCGAGGTCGACAGTGCGTTCAGGTCCGACGAACCCATCGCGTTGAGCTGCGTCGCGCTGAAGGAGGCGATGCTCGCCGTCGTCAGTGCGGCCAGCTGCGTCGTCGTCAGCGCCGCGGCTTCCGCGGTGCCGAAGGCGGCGACCTGCGTCGGGCTGAGCGCGGCGAAGTCCGCCGAGTCCATCGCGCCGATGTGGCCGGTGTTGAACGCGGCGATCTGCGCGGTCGTCAGGCCGCCGAGCTGCACGCTGGTCAGCGCGACGAACTCGTTGGTCGTGAACGCATCGATCTGCGCCGTCGTGAAGCCGCGGATCTGCGCGGTGCCCAGCGCGGCCAGGTCGGTGGTCTCCAGGCCGGCGACCTGCGTGGTCGTCAGGCCGGCGATCTGCGACGAGGCCATCGACGCGAACTGCGCGGTGGTCAGCGCGTTGAGGTCGCTGGTGCCGAGGCTGGACAGCTGCGCGGTCGTCAGCGCACGGACCTGGTCGGTCTCCAGCGCCACCAGCTGCGTCGTCGACAGGCCGTCGAGCTGCGTCGTCGTGAGCGCCGCGACCTGCGCGGTGCCCAGCGCGGCCAGCGTCGTCGTCGACAGCGTCGCGAGGTCGGCGGTGGCGAAGCCGCGGATCTGCGCGGTGGACAGCGAGGCCCACTGCGCCGTGCTCATCGCGGCCATCTCGGACGTGCTCATCGCGTCGAGTTGCGTCGTCGTGAAGCCGCGCAGCTGGGCGGTCGACAGCGACGCGAGGTCGGTCGTCTCCAGGTTCGCGACCTGCGTCGTCGTCAGGCCGGCGAGCTGGCCGGTGGTCAGTGCGGCGAACTGCGCGGTGCTCAGCACGTTCAGGTCGGCCGTGCCCATGCTCGACAGCTGGGCGGTCGTCAGTGCGCGGACCTGGTCGGTCTCCAGCGCGACGAGCTGCGTCGTCGTCAGGCCGTCGAACTGCGTCGTCGTCAGCGCGGCGATCTGGCCGGTGCCGAGCGCGGCGAGCGTGGTGGTCGACAGCGTCGACAGATCGCTGGTGCCGAAGCCGCGGATCTGCGCGGTCGACAGCGAGGCGAACTGGCTGGTCGACAGCGACGCCATCTGCGCGGTGCTCAGCGCATCGAGCTGGGTGGTGGTGAAGCCGCGCAGCTGCGAGGTCGACAGCGCCGCGAGGTCGGCCGTCTCCAGGTTCGAGACCTGCGTGGTGCCGAGGCCGGACAGCTGGCTGGTGCGCAGCGCGCCGAACTGGGCGGTGGTGAAGGCGTTCAGGTCGGCCGTGCCCATGCTGGCGAGCTGCGCGGTGCCCAGCGCGCCCATCTGCACGGTGGTCAGCGCGACCAGCTGCGTGGTCGACAGCGAGTCGAGCTGCGCGGTGGTCATGCCGGCGACCTGGCCGGTCGACAGCGCGGCGATGGCGGCGGTCGACAGGGAGGCGAAGTCAGCCGTCGCGATGCCGGCGGTCTGCGCGGTGGTCAGCGCAGCCATCTGGGCCGAGCTGAAGGCGGCCAGCTGGGCGGTCGTCAGCGCATCGATCTGCGAGCTGGAGAAGCCGGCCATCTGCGCCGTGCCCAGCGCGGCCAGGTCGGCCGTCTCCAGGTTGGTGATCTGCGTGGTCGTCAGCTTGTTGATCTGGCTGGTGGCCATCGACGCGAACTGCGCGGTGGTCAGCGCGTTCAGGTCGGCGGTGGCCAGGCTGGACAGTTGCGCGGTCGTCAGCGCACGGACCTGGTCGGTCTCCAGCGCGACGAGCTGCGTCGTCGACAGGCCGTCGATCTGCGTCGTCGTGAAGGCGGCGACCTGCGCGGTGCCGAGCGCGGCCAGCGTGGTGGTCGACAGGGTCGACAGGTCGGACGTGCCGAAGCCGCGCACCTGGCTGGTCGACAGCGAGGCGAACTGGCTGGTCGACATAGCAGCCATCTGGCTGGTCGTCAGCGCGTCCAGCTGCGTGGTCGTGAAGCCGCGCAGCTGGGCGGTCGACAGCGCGACGAGGTCGGCGGTCTCGAGGTTCGAGACCTGCGTGGTCGTCAGGCCGGCGAGCTGGCCGGTGCCGAGCGCGGCGAACTGCGAGGTGACCAGCGCATTGAGGTCGGCCGTGCCCATGCTCGAGAGCTGGGCGGTCGTGAGCGCACGGACCTGGTCGGTCTCCAGCGCGACGAGCTGCGCCGTCGTCAGGCCGTCGAGCTGCGTCGTCGTCAGCGCGGCGATCTGGCCGGTGCCGAGCGCGGCGAGCGTGGTGGTCGACAGCGTCGACAGGTCGCTGGTACCGAAGCCGCGGATCTGCGCGGTCGACAGCGAGGCGAACTGGCTGGTCGACAGCGAGGCCATCTGCGCGGTGCTCAGCGCATCGAGCTGGGTGGTGGTGAAGCCGCGCAGCTGCGAGGTCGACAGCGCCGCGAGGTCGGCCGTCTCCAGGTTCGAGACCTGCGTGGTGCCGAGGCCGGACAGCTGGCTGGTGCGCAGCGCGCCGAACTGGGCGGTGGTGAAGGCGTTCAGGTCGGCCGTGCCCATGCTGGCGAGCTGCGCGGTGCCCAGCGCACCCATCTGCACGGTGGTCAGCGCGACCAGCTGGGTGGTCGACAGCGAGTCGAGCTGCGCGGTGGTCATGCCGGCGACCTGGCCGGTCGACAGCGCGGCGATGGCGGCGGTCGACAGCGAGGCGAAGTCAGCCGTTGCGATGCCGGCGGTCTGCGCGGTGGTCAGCGCGGCCATCTGGGCCGAGCTGAAGGCGGCCAGCTGGGCGGTCGTCAGCGCATCGATCTGCGAGCTGGAGAAGCCGGCCATCTGCGCCGTGCCCAGCGCGGCCAGGTCGGCCGTCTCCAGGTTGGTGATCTGCGTGGTCGTCAGCTTGTTGATCTGGCTGGTGGCCATCGACGCGAACTGCGCGGTGGTCAGCGCGTTCAGGTCACTGGTGCCGAGGCTGGACAGCTGGGCGGTCGTCAGCGCGCGGACCTGGTCGGTCTCCAGCGCGACGAGCTGCGTCGTCGACAGGCCGTCGATCTGCGTCGTCGTGAAGGCGGCGACCTGCGCGGTGCCGAGCGCGGCCAGCGTGGTGGTCGACAGGGTCGACAGGTCGGACGTGCCGAAGCCGCGCACCTGGCTGGTCGACAGCGAGGCGAACTGGCTGGTCGACAGCGAGGCCATCTGCGCGGTGCTCAGCGCATCGAGCTGGGTCGTCGTGAAGCCGCGCAGCTGCGCGGTGCCGAGCGCGGCGAGGTCGGCGGTCTCGAGGTTCGAGACCTGCGTGGTCGTCAGGCCGGCGAGCTGGCCGGTGCCGAGCGCGGCGAACTGCGAGGTGACCAGCGCATTGAGGTCGGCCGTGCCCATGCTCGAGAGCTGGGCGGTCGTCAGCGCGCGGACCTGGTCGGTTTCGAGCGCCACGAGCTGCGTGGTCGTCAGGCCGTCGAACTGCGTGGTCGTCAGCGCGCCGATCTGGGCGGTGCCCAGCGCGGCGAGCGTGGTGGTCGACAGGGTGGACAGGTCGCTGGTGCCGAAAGCCCGGATCTGCGCGGTCGACAGCGAGGCGAACTGGCTGGTCGACATCGAAGCCATCTGCGCGGTGCTCAGCGCATCGAGCTGGCTGGTGCTGAAGCCGCGCAGCTGCGCGGTCGACAGCACGGCGAGGTCGGCGGTGTCGAGGCTGGACACCTGCGTCGTCGTCAGGCCGGCGAGCTGGCCGGTGCGCAGCGCGCCGAACTGGGCGCTGGTGAACGAATTCAGATCGGCCGTGCCCATGCTCGCCAGCTGCACGGTGGTCAGCGCGGCGATCTGGTTGGTCGCCAGCGCGACCAGCTGCGTCGTCGACAGCGAGTCGAGCTGCGCGGTCGTCATGCCGGCGATCTGGGCGGTCGACAGCGCGGCCAGCGCGCTGGTCGACAGCGACGCGAAGTCCGACGACGCGATGCCGCCGGTCTGCGCGGTGCTCAGTGCGGCGAGCTGGGCCGAGCTGAACGCGGCCAGCTGCGCGGTCGTCAGCGCATCGATCTGCGTGCTGGTGAAGCCGGCCATCTGCGCCGTCGACAGCGCGGCGAGGTCGGCGGTCTCGAGGCCGCCGACCTGCGTGGTCGTCAGCTTGTTGATCTGGCTGGTCGACAGCGCGGTGAACTGCGCGGTCGTGAAGGCGTTGAGGTCGGCGGTCGCCAGGCTGGACAGCTGGGCGGTGGTCAGCGCGCGGACCTGGTCGGTCTCCAGCGCGACCAGCTGGGTCGTCGTCAGGCCGTCGACCTGCGTCGTCGTCAGCGCGGCCACCTGGGCCGTGCCGAGCGCGGCCAGCGTGGTGGTCGACAGCGTCGACAGGTCGGCGGTGCCGAAGGCGCGCACCTGGCTGGTCGACAGCGAGGCGAACTGGCTGGTCGACAGGGTGGCCATCTGCGCGGTGCTCAGCGCGTCGAGCTGGGCGGTGCCGAAGCCGCGCAGTTGCGAGGTCGACAGCGCGGCCAGGTCGGCCGTCTCCAGGCCGGCGACCTGCGTCGTCGACAGGCCGGCCAGCTGCGAGCTGCGCAGCGCGGCGAACTGGGCCGTGCCGAAGCTGTTCAGGTCAGCGGTCGCCAGGCTGGACAGCTGGGCGGTCGACAGGCCGCCGAGCTGGGCCGTCGTCAGCGCGACGAGCTGGTTGGTCGACAGGCCGTCGACCTGCGCGGTGGTCAGCGCGCCGATCTGCGCGGTGCCCATCGCCGAGACCATGGTCGTCGACAGCGCGGCGAGGTCGGCCGTGGCGATGCCGCGCACCTGCGAGGTCGACAGCGACGCGAACTGGCTGGTCGAGAAGGCCGACAGCTGGGCGGTCGACAGCGCGTCGAGCTGGGCGGTCGAGAAGCCGCGCAACTGCGCGGTGGACAGCGCGGCGAGGTCGGCCGTCTCGAGGTTGGCGACCTGCGTCGTCGACAGGCCCGCCAGCTGGCTGGTGCGGAAGGCGGCGAACTGCGCGGTGGTCAGCGCGTCGAGCGTCGACGTGCCCAGCGACGTCAGCTGCGCGGTGCTCAGCGCGGCGACCTGGTCGGTCTCCAGCGCCACCAGCTGCGAAGTCGACAGCGCGCCGAGCTGGCCGGTGGTCAGCCCGGCGATCTGGCCACTGCCCATGGCCGCCAGGGTCGTCGTGCTCAGGGTCGTGAAGTCGCTGGTCGCCAGGCCGCGCAGCTGCGTGGTGGTGAGCGCGGCGAACTGGCTGGTGCTCAGCGCCGCGAGCTCGCTGGTGGTCAGCGCGTCGAGCTGGGTGCTGGTGAAGCCGCGGACCTGGGCGGTCGACAGCGCCGCGAGGTCGGCGGTCTCGATCGCCACCAGGTTGCTGGTCGTCAGCGCTGCCAGGCCGCTGGTCGGGATCGCCGCGAACTGACCGGTCGTCAGCGCCACGATCTGCGCCGTCGAGAAGGCGGCCCAGTCTTCCGTCGTCAGCCCGGCGAGCGTGCTCGTCGACAGGCCGGCGATCTGGGCGGTGGTCAGGTTCGGAATGTTGGTGGCCATCTCGGAATCCTCTTGGCGCGAATCTGTCGGCGGTTCAGGTTTGTCTGCTTGGAGAACCGTCGCGACGCCCCAAAGCGGTGCGCCCTTTCAGCTCTACCTTCGTCCGGTTATCGGGCCTGACTTTCTGTAACTTGAGCCGCGCAACGGAATAGCCGCCGGAATGCCAACTTTTTCGGGCGATCCGTGCGGGGTCCCGGCGGGCGGGCCGGGCGGGGGCGGGAAGTCGGGGTGAATCGCGGCGCTTTTCCGGCTCAAGTTCCGGCGCGCGGCGGGCACCATCCCCGGTGACGGCCTCGAAGCGGCCGCGTGAGCCCTTGCCATGGCCGACGCCCAGGATCGCAACCTCCCAGCCTCAGAACGAAAGATCCGCAAGGCCCGTGAAGACGGGCAGGTGGCGCGTTCGCGCGACCTGGCGCACCTGGCGATCATCGGCGGCGGCGGCGCGGTGCTGGTGGCCTTCGCGCCGGCGCTGGCCGGCTGGATGCAGAAGATCCTGGCGCTGGGGCTGCGCTTCGACGCCAAGCTGCTGATGCAGCCGGACCTGCTGACCAGCCGGCTCTCCGAGCTGGCGGTGGGCGGCCTGCTGGTGCTGCTGGTGATCGGCGCGGTGGGGGTGGCGCTGGCGCTGGGATCGGGCATCGCCTCCGGCGGCTGGAACTTCACGATGAAGCCGCTGGCGCCGAAGTTCGACAAGCTCAACCCGCTGACCGGCATCGGCCGCATGTTCTCGAGCGACCACCTGTCGCAGGTCGGCAAGGCCTGCCTGCTGGCGGTGCTGCTGGGCGTGATCGGCGCCTTCTATCTGAAGAGCCACCTGGCGGAGTTCCACGACGCGCTGGCGCTGCCGCTGCCCAAGGCGCTGCAGCACACCACCCGGGCGCTGCTCGGCGGCCTGGTCCTGCTGGTCATCGCGCTGGTGGTCTTCGCGGCCATCGACGTGCCGCTGCAGCGCTTCATGCTGCTGAAGCGGCTGAAGATGAGCCACCAGGAAATGAAGCAGGAATACAAGGACGCCGAGGGGAACGTCGAGGTCAAGGCCAAGGTGAAGGCGCGCATGCGCGAGATGGCGAAGAAGCGCATGCTGGCCGCCGTGCCGAGCGCCGACCTCGTCGTCATGAACCCGACCCACTACGCGGTGGCGCTGAAGTACGACGACGGCAAGATGGGCGCGCCGCGCGTGGTCGCCAAGGGCGCCGACCTGCTGGCGATGAAGATCCGCGACATCGCGCGCGAGAACAAGGTGCCGGTGCTGCAGAGCCCGGCGCTGGCGCGCGCGCTGTACGCGCACACCGAGGTCGAGCAGGAAGTGCCGCAGCGCCTCTTCGCGGCAGTGGCCCAGGTGCTGGCGTATGTCTACCAGCTGCGCGCCGCGCTGGCCGGGCGGGCGCCGTGGCCGAAGGACCTGGCGCCGGTGGCCGTGCCGCCGGACCTGGACCCGCACAACAAGCCGGCCGAGCCCGCGGCCGGCGAGGTTGGCGACTGACATGGACGCCGAGCCCGCAACCACTGATCGCGCCGCTGCCTCGGGCATCCGCGTCACGGTGGACGAGGCGGGCATGGTCGCGCGGGTCGTCCTGGACCTGGAGGCCGAGCGCCCGCGGCCGTCCTCGGACGAGATCTTCGACGCGATGCGCGCCGCCGGCGTGGTCTTCGGCATCGACGAAGCGGCCGTGCGGCAGGGCAGCCAGGGCCACGGCTGCGCCGAATTCATCGCCGCGCGCGGCCGGCCGGCGCAGCCGGGCACGGACGTGTGCTTCGTATTGCAGGTCAGCGCCAGCCGGGATCGCGCCGCGCGGCAGCATGAGAGCGGCGTGGTCGACCTGCGCGACTTCGGCGACGTGCCGGTGGTGGCCCCTGGCCAGGCGCTGATGCGCCGCATTCCACCCGCCGCCGGCGTGGACGGCTGCACCGTGCGAGGGGAACTCCTGCCCGCGAAAGCCGGCCGCGACGAGCCGTTCAAGACGCCGTTCGAGGGCGCGGAGCTCGACCCGGCGGACCGTGACCTGCTGCGCGCGACGCTGAAAGGCCAGCCGGTGCGCACCGGCAACGCGGTGATGGTCGAGCAGGTCTTCCGCGTCAAACGCGTCGACATGCTGTCGGGCCACATCACCTTCGACGGCACGGTGCAGGTCGACGGCGACGTGCTGTCCGGCATGAAGGTCCACGCCGGTGGCGACATCGTCGTTGGCGGCACCGTGGAAGGCGCCGAGCTCGAGGCCGCCGGCGACATCCGCATCGCCGGCGGGGCCATTGCGCGCGCACGGCTCGATGCACGCGGCACGGTGGCCGCGCGCTTCGTGGAGAACGCCGCGGTCCAGGCGGGCCAGGCGATCCTGGTCGACGACACGGCACTGCACAGCGAGTTGCAGGCCGGCACGCAGATCATCGTGGGCACCAGTGCGCGCCAGCGCGGGTGCCTGGCCGGTGGGCGGGCACAGGCGCGCGAGCGCATCAGCGTGCATCGCCTCGGCGGCGCCTCGGCCGGCTGCACCCACGTGGGCGCGGGCGCCGATCCCGTGCTGGAGCAACGGCTGGCGGAGCTGCAGGAGCAGGTGGGCCAGGCGCACGACCAGCTGTCGAAGCTGGAACAGCTGGCGCAAGCGCTGCAACACCAGGGCGATCCGAAAGGCCTGTTGCCGCGTGTGCAGGCGGCGTTGCAGCAAGCGCAATCCGCTTGTCGCGCCAGCGAGCACGACAAGCGCGATGTCGAGCAGCAACTGGCCGCACTGCACCAGGCGCGGGTGTCCGTGAGCGCCGCGCTGGAGGGCGATGTCGAGCTTCGCCTCGGCCATCGCCTGTGCCGGCCGCGCGAGTCCCAGGGTGCCGTCACGTTTGCGCTGGACCAGGACGGCGCCATCGTGCACATCGACGCCCACGGCGTGGCCGCGCCCTGCGCCGGGCACTAGCCGCCTGGTCTCAGGTGGGGCCGCTTAAGCGGCGGTTTCCCCCCGCTTATCCGGCTCAAGTTTTCCGGCGCGCCCGGAACAATCCCCGCCATGAACGCGTTCATGGCACAGCTGCAGTCGCTCGTCGGTCCGAAGGCCGGGGTCCTCAAGGCCCTGATGGCGCCGCTCTTCATCGTGATGGTGCTCGCGATGATGGTGCTGCCGCTGCCGCCGTTCGCGCTGGACCTGTTCTTCACCTTCAACATCGCGATGGCGCTGATGGTGATGCTGGTGGCGGCCAACATGATCCGGCCGCTGGACTTCGCCGCCTTCCCGACGGTGCTGCTGATCACCACGCTGCTGCGGCTGTCGCTGAACGTCGCGTCGAGCCGGGTCGTGCTGCTCGAGGGCCACACCGGCACCGGTGCCGCCGGCAAGGTGATCGAGTCCTTCGGCCACTTCCTGATCGGCGGCAACTTCGCGGTCGGCCTGATCGTCTTCGCGATCCTGGTGGTCATCAACTTCATCGTCGTCACGAAGGGCGCCGAGCGCATCGCCGAGGTCGGCGCGCGCTTCACGCTGGATGCGATGCCCGGCAAGCAGATGGCGATCGACGCCGACCTCAACGCCGGCCTCATCGACGAGAAGGAAGCCAAGCGACGCCGCGCCGAGGTGGGCGAGGAGGCGGAGTTCTTCGGCTCGATGGACGGTGCGTCGAAGTTCGTACGCGGCGACGCGATCGCCGGCATCCTGATCCTGGTCATCAACATCATCGGCGGCTTCATCATCGGCGTCGCGCAGCACTCGCTGTCGGCCGGCCAGGCCGCCGAGAGCTACATCCTGCTGGCGGTCGGCGACGCGCTGGTCGCGCAGATCCCGGCGCTGCTGATCTCGGTGGCGGCGGCGATGGTCGTGTCCCGCGTCGGCAAGGAAACCGACATCGGCAGCCAGATCCGCAAGCAGGTCTTCTCCAGCCCGACGGCGCTGGCGATCACCGCCGGCATCATCGGCCTGCTCGGGCTGATCCCCGGCATGCCGAACATCATCTTCCTGCTGATCGCCGCCGGCATCGGCTACGGCGCGTGGTGGATGGCCAGGCAGGCGAAGAAGGCGGCCGAGGCGCCCGCGCCGTCGACCCGCCCGGAACCGCCGGCCAACGCCGAAGCCAGCTGGGACGACCTGCAGCCGGTGGACACCCTCGGCCTGGAAGTCGGCTACCGCCTGATCGCGCTGGTCGACAAGGCCCGCTCGGGCGACCTGCTCAGCCGCATCAAGGGCGTGCGCAAGAAGTTCGCGCAGGAAGTCGGCTTCCTGCCGCCGCCGGTGCACATCCGCGACAACCTGGAGCTCAAGCCCAGCGTCTACCGCGTGCTGCTGCGCGGCGCGGTGGTCGGCGAGGGCGAGGCCTTCCCGGGCATGTTCCTGGCGATCAACCCCGGTGGCGCGACGATCAAGCTGCCCGGCACCGCGACCATCGACCCCGCCTTCGGCCTGCCCGCGGTGTGGATCGACGACAAGCAGCGCGAGATGGCGCAGATGAGCGGCTTCACGGTGGTCGACTGCGCGACCGTCGTCGCCACCCACCTGTCGCACCTGATGCAGGTCAACGCCGGCAAGCTGCTGGGCCGCGTCGAGACGCAGGCGCTTGTGGAGCACGTGACCAAGCTGGCGCCGAAGCTGATCGAGGACGTGATCCCGAAGATGGTCGGCATCGCCGCGGTGCAGAAGGTGCTGCAGCTGCTGCTGGAAGAGGGCGTGCACATCCGCGACATGCGCTCGATCGTCGAGTGCCTGGCCGAGCACGCCAGCACGGTGACCGACCCCGGCGAGCTGGCCCGCCGCATCCGCATCCACCTGGCGCCGGTGATCGTGCAGCAGATCTACGGCCCGACGCGCGAGCTCGACGTGATCGCGCTCGACCCCGAGCTCGAGCGCCTGGTCACCCAGGCGCTGACCTCGCCGCACGGCGCGGCGCTGGACCCGGGCGTGGCCGACACGCTGACGCGCGAAGCGGCCAATACCGCGCAGCGCGCCGAGAACCTCGGCCACCCCGCCTGCCTGCTGGTGCCCGACCTGATCCGCGCGCCGATGGCCCGGCTGCTCAAGCGCGCCGCCCCGCGCCTGAAGGTGCTGGGCCACAGCGAGATTCCCGAGACCCACTCGATCCGCATCGGCTCGATCATCGGCCAGGCCGCTTGACCCGCTTCAACGCTGCGGACAAGGCCGGTTTTCGCCTCGCTTATCGGCCTTAGGTTTTCCGACGGTCCCGGAACAATGCCAACACGCACTCGATGAGACCTCTGGAGTCCCGCATGAACGTGAAGCGCTTTACCGCCAAGACCTCCCGCGACGCGCTTTCGCTCGTCAAGAAGGCCCTGGGCGACGACGCGGTCGTGCTGTCGACCCGGCCGGGCGGCGAGGGCGTCGAGGTGCTGGCGATGGCGCCCGATGGCCTGCAGCAGATCGAGCAGGCCCATGCCAACGCGCCGACGATGCGTGCGTCGAGTGGTTCCGGCGCCGAGCCGCGCGCCCCGCGCGTTCCGAATGCCGTCGCCGGTGCCGCCGGCGCCGCCGTCGACCTGCGCAATGCGCGCCAGGTCGAACACCAGATCCCCGTGCTGCGCCAGGAAGTGGCGCCGCAGAAGAAGGCCCCGCTGGCGCAGCGCGCCGCGCGTGAACGCGTCGAGCCGCAGTTCGGCGCCGCCGACCCGAGCGTCGAGCACGATGTCGAGGCGCTGGGCATGAGCACGCTGACCTTCCAGGACTACGTGCGCGAGCGCATGCTGAAGCGCCGCCAGGCCGAGATGGACCAGGGCACGCCGATGCTGGCCGAGGAGCCGGTGGCCGCCCCCGCGCCGCAACGCCGCGCTGCCGCGCCGGCCGCGCCGCGCCGCGAGATCCCCGTGCTGCGCGACGAGGTGCAGTTCGCCGAACCCGAGCCGATCCGCTTCGACGCCGGCCACCAGGCCGCCTCGCAGCGCGAACGCACCGAGATGCTCGGCGAGCTGCGCTCGATGCGCCACCTGATCGAAGAGCGCTTCGGCATGCTGGCCTTCATGGAGAAGCTGCAGCGCAACCCGCGCCAGGCCGAGCTGTCGCAGCGCCTGCTCGACAGCGGCCTGTCGCCGGCGCTGATCCGCAAGCTGGTCGCCAGCCTGCCCGCCGAAACCACCGACGAGATGGCCTGGGCCGCCAGCGTGCTCGAGCGCAACGTCATCACCGACGAAGGCGAGCCGCCGATCGAGGACCAGGGCGGCGTGTACGCGCTGATCGGCTCGACCGGCGTCGGCAAGACCACCTCCACCGCCAAGATCGCCGCCGCCTTTGCCACCAAGCACGGCGCCGCGAACCTCGGCCTGATCACGCTGGACGCCTACCGCGTGGCCGCCCATGAGCAGCTGCGCACCTACGGCCGCATCCTCGGCGTGCCGGTGCACACCGCGCACGACCGCGCGTCGCTCGAGGACCTGCTGGACCTGCTGTCGGCCAAGAAGCTGGTGCTGATCGACACCGCCGGCATGGCACAGCGCGACGCCCGCACCCGCGAGCTGATGGAGATGCTGCAGCACCGCTCGATCCAGAAGCTGCTGGTCGTCAACGCGGCCGCGCAGGGCGAGACGGTCGAGGACGTGATGGCCGCCTACGGCGCTTCCAGCTGCCGCGGCGTGATCATCAGCAAGCTCGACGAAGCAGTAAAGCTTGGTCCGGCGCTCGACGCGCTCATCCGTCACAAGGCCAAGGTCGTCGGGGTCGCCAATGGTCAACGGGTTCCCGAAGACTGGCACCGCCTGTCGGCGCAAGCCCTGGTGCAGCGTGCGCTGCGCGGCGGCGGCGGTTCGTCGTGGCGCCTGGACGCGGGCGAAGTGAACCTGATCTTCGCCGGCCGCCATGCGGTCAGCAGCGCTGCCGCGATGCACGCCTGACGTCCAGTCTGCCCCGAGTCCGAACCCCTGCACGAAAACAAGCCGTCCCGATGCGCGACTTGAACCCCTCCCACCGCCACGCACCGTTGGACCAGGCCCACGGCCTGCGACAGCTGTTCGCGGCGTCGCGCCAGCGCTTCGTGCCGCTGGTGCACAACCCGCACGTGGCCTTCGGCGGCGTGGCGATGGAGCGCCTGTGCGCGGCCTTCGCCGAAGCCGGGCTGCACACGCTGGTGGTCGATGCGGCCGACAGCGCGAGCGCCGCGCACGAGCTGGCGCAGGTTGATCTCTCGGCCTGCATCGAGAAGCTCTCGGGCAGCGTCTCCTACATCGCCGCGCGCGGCCTGCCGATGCGTTGGCTCGATGCCCGCGGCACCACCGGCGGCTTCCTCGCCGCGATCGCCGATGCCGCGCCGCGTGCCGAGGTGATCCTGGTGCATGCCGGCGCCTCGGACATCGCACGCATGTTCTCGCGCCGCATGCCGCGGCCGATCCTGCAGGCCGCCGACGCGCCGCAGAGCCTGACCCATGCCTACGCATCGATGAAGCTGCTCGCGCAGCGGCTGTCGGTGCTGGCCTTCGACCTGCTGATCGCCGCCGACGGCGCCTCGCCGCGCGTGCCGCGCATCGCCGACAGCCTGGCCGACTGCGCCGACCGTTTCCTCGGCGCGGCGCTGGCCGACTGGGCGCTCGCCGACCCGACGGGCGATCCCGACGAGCCGGTGCCGCCGGCGCTCAGCCGCCTCGCGGCGGGCCAGCTCCATGGCGAAGCCGGCGCTGCCGAGCCGACGCCTTTCCACCAACCCGAGCTGGCTGCCCGCGCGCAACCGGCCGCCCGCGGCCGGGCCGCCGTGGCGCATGCGAACTGACTCCCGGAGCCTGAACAACATGTACACCGCCAAAGGCCGCCTCGACGCCAACGCGATGCTCAAGCAGTACAGCCCGCTGGTCCGGCGCCTGGCGCACCAGATGATCGCCAAGCTGCCGGCGAACGTGGAGATCGATGACCTGATCCAGGTCGGCATGATCGGCCTGTCCGACGCGCTGACGCGCTTCGACGCGGGGCAGGGCGTGCAGTTCGAGACCTTCGCCACCCAGCGCATCCGCGGCGCGATGCTCGACGAGCTGCGCGGCAGCGACTGGATGAGCCGCGGCGACCGCCGCCACCAGCGTTCGATCGAAGCCGCCGTGCACAAGCTGGAGCAGAAGCTCGGTCGCGCCCCCAACGAAGGCGAGATCGCCAAGGAAATGGGGCTCAGCCTCACCGACTACCAGGAACTGCTGGGCAAGGTGCGCGGCACGCAGCTGGTCTACCTGGAAGACATGAGCGGCGACGACGGCGACGACGACTACCTCGACCGCCATGTCGCCGACGAGACCGCCAATCCGCTGTCGCTGCTGAACGACCACCGCATGCGCGAAGCGCTGGTGGAGGCCATCAAGAACCTGCCCGAACGCGAGCAGTACGTGATGAGCATGTACTACGAGCACGACATGAACCTCAAGGAAATCGCCGCCGTGCTCGGCGTCACCGAGAGCCGCGTCTGCCAGCTGCACAGCCAGAGCATCGCGCGCCTGCGCAGCAAGCTGCGCGAGTGGTGATGCCGGCGCGCCGCATCGCCGGCGGGTCCGCGTCAGGTGCTGACGCCTGAAAGACGCGTCCGCCGCCGGACGACCAGGCCCGCGAGCAGTGCGAGCGCGACCAGCGCCGGTGTCGACGGCTCGGGTACGCGCGACACGAAGTGCGCGTCGGTCGCGCCGGCATGGCCGGTGGCCGTGAAGCCCGAGGTCTGCGCCCAGTAGTCCACGTCCGGCCGCAGCGTCATGAACAACCCGGCATCCGCCCGGAATTGCGGCGACGCGGGATCGAGCAGCGCGGCCAGGTCGGCCAGGAAGGGCGACAACACGCCGGCCAGTCCTTCGCCGTGCAGCGACGAGCCCGTCGGCATGCCTGCGAAGGCGGTGTCCGTCATCCGGGCGTAGAACAGGTTGTCGTCGATGTCGTAGAAGAGCACCGGGATCAGCGAGCGCCACAGCAGGCCGTCGTCGCCCGTCACGGTCATCGGGGTGTCGCCGACGGCCCAGAACGCGGCATAGCTCTGGTCGGCGTCGAGGCCGACGAAGCGGAAGTCCGGGAAGGCGAGCAGCGCGCCCATCAGCGGATCGCCGGCATAGGGCGTCGCGACCACGCTGTCGGCGTGGATCGACAGCAGGCCGGTCGCCGGATCGAAGTCCAGGCTCTTGCCCGGGTCGACCTTGGTGTCCATCACGCCGCTCGCCGCAGCGGCGGGCTTCTGGGGCGCGGTCGTGTATTGGTAGTTGTAGTCGACCTTGGCGTCGTCGTCGTGCACGTACGAGGCGGTGAAGTTGCCGTCCGCCTTGCCGGCGCCGGTCAGCGTGACCGAGCCCTTGATGCCGTTGTCCTTGATGCCGTCGTCCTTGGCACCCGGGTACCACTTCTCGGTCTCGAAGCTGAAACTGTCGACGGTGCCCTTGGCCGCATCGCCTTCGATCTTCTTCAGCGGGATCTCGAGCGTCGTCCAGTTGTACTTCTCGTCGGTGAACTGGACCTTGCTGTTGTCCGGATCGAACACCGTCTTGCCGCCGACGACCTTGGTGGCGATCGTGTACTTCACGGTGACCTTGTTCGCGCCCTCGTAGGCCTTGCCGTGCTCCGCGCCGGCGCCGGTCACCGCGACCTTGCCGTTCATCTCGGCGCTGCCGGTGATCGGCGGATCGGCCCGCGACGGGCCGGCGTGAACGAAGAAGGCGCACAGCAGCAGCACCTGCCACAAGCGGGTCATGGCGACCTCCGGGTCATGCAGCGGCCGGGCGTGGCCGACGAATGCGCCGGACGCCGGACTGCGAATGCGGCCCGGCATCTCCTCATGGCGTATCGATCGGGCGGGTCGCTCACCCGGGCGGCGCTTCCTCGCTGGCGCGCGGCCGCGAGGCGGGGATGAGCACAGTTAAGACGGTGCGGGGGGTGGATTCAAGCCGCGCGCCGGCTGACGTCCTGCATAAGCGGCCAGCCCGTTGAATGCGTCACGCCGGCCGTGCGCGCGATGGATCACGGGCGAAGGCGCTTCGGCGGCGGCGGCGTCGCGTTCGTCCGACCGGCCGGACGGCCGGCAGCGGCACCCGCAGCCGCCGCGGCCAGCGCCAGCAGCGCCAGCGCCAGCGAGCGCGGCTCCGGCACGCTGGACGCCGCGTCCACGCCCAGGATGTCCAGCGCCCACGCGGCGCTGCGTCCGTCGAAGCCCGTGTTACCCGCGCCCAGGAAACCGTCGCCCAGGCTCGGTCCGGTCGCGAAGTTGGCGAACTGGCTCAGCGCCACCGTGTAGATGCCGCCGGGCAGGCCGGTGAGCGCCAGCAGCGCATCGCGCGCCGCGCCGGTCGCCGGATCGGTGGCCACGCCGATGCCATCGTCATCGGACGTTAGCAGCACGGCGCCGCCGCCGCTGCCCAGGAACAGGCTGATCACCGGATCGAAGCCACCCGCGGCGATGGCATCGCCCGCCGCGTTGACCCCGCCCGCGTACGACCAGGTGCGCAGCGTCACGTCGGCGGTGGCGGCCAGCGTGAAGCTGAAGTACTGCACGTCGTTGTCGCCCGCCAGCGCGCCGGTGAAGGACACGTTCGCGGCCCACGCCGACACGCTGCTCGCTGCCACCGTGGCGGCGGCCAGCACGGTTTTCAGAGTTCGCTTCATGGTTGCTCCGTCGGCCGGTAGGACCGGCCGCATGTGTGGATGAAGGCGCCTCGAGTCGACAGCCCTGTGCGGCCCGATGGCGGGAGGTGATACGCAGGCCGGTGCCGCCCCGGATGCGGTGCCGGGGGCGTCCCCCCCAAGGACGTGGGGGAGCGCGTGTCGCGCCGCACTGCATCCGCCGCCGACGCCGCCGCGTACAGCAGCCACCACGGCCCTCGGTTCATCGAGCCTGGGCTGTGCCCCGCACAGCTTCCGCGTTAGGAGGCTGCGGCATCAACCCTTCCCGAGGAACTGAATCCATGACTCCGATCCGCAAGAACCCGCGACGCTGGATTCGCCGCATCGCCGCGCTCGCGCTGGCGGCGACCGGCATCGCCGCGCAGGCGTCGAGCCACCGCGAAGCGCTGGCCGTGCTGAACGAACCCTGCGCCGACAACACCGATACCTACGCCTGGGTCAAGCCGGGCACGCACGACAAGCTGTACCTGATCATGAACTTCAACCCGCTGCACGAGCCGGGCCAGGGCAACCAGGGCCTGCGCGCGTGCAACGGCTACCGCTACCAGTTCCACATCGGCATCGGCTCGATCCTGGCCGACCGCGTGGTCTACCGGGTGGAGTTCAAGAACACGCTGGTGCCCGAAGCGGCTCCGAGCCCCGCCGATGGCCTGGGCGGCGGCAACGAGCTGCTGTGGCAGCTGACCGGCGGCACCGAGACGATGAAGATCACCCGCATCGTGCGCTCCGGCCGCCCGATGCAGATCGACGAGAACGATCCCACCCGCACCACGGTGCTGGCCGACAAGCTGCCGGTGCTGCCCAACAACCACGGCCCGCAGACCGACCGCCTGATCTACGGCCTGGGCCCGTTCCAGGGCTACGACTCGGGCGATGCCACCAGCCGCGAAGTGGGCCTGTACGACCAGGCCTTCGTCGACCGCTTCATCCATCCGCTGGCCAACGGCGGGCGGATCATCGCCGGGCAGTTCGACGATCCCTACCAGCTCGACGAGAAGGGCATCTTCGATCTCGTGAACCTGAACCGGGACGACCTGGGCGGCATTCCCGGGGCGCGGCGGCCGCCGGGCAAGGACGTCTTCACCGGCTTCAACGTCTTCTCGATCGCCCTCGAGGTGCCGATCACGGACCTGTTCCCCGGCGGCATCCCGCACAACGGCACGCTGGTCGCCGGTTCCACCGACAGCCTGCTGCGCGTGCACTCCAGCATCAACCGCCAGCGTGTGCAGTCGGTCGACGCCGGCAACGTCATCACCGGCCTGAAGGGCGCGGGCGACTGGGTGCAGGTGGGCCGCAACGGGCTGCCGCTGTTCAATGCCGGCCTGGTCGGCACGCAGCGCCACACGCTGTACCTGCGCTCCAGCCCCGAGCGCGACATCACCAACTTCGGCAACGACGTGCTGTACCCGGTGCTGGTGCGCAATGCCGACGCGTTGGGCATCTACCGCGCGCTGGGCGTGCCGCAGGCGACGGTGAACACGCTGAAGGGACCGCGGCTGGACATCGTCAACGCGATCAACCTCGGCCGGCCGATCCCGGTGGCCGACGGCTACACCGGGGACGTGATCACGCTGGACGCGGCGATCGATTCGAGCTTCCCGAACGGCCGCCGCCTCGGCGGCGGCACGGCACCGAACCGCAACCAGGTGAACGTGAACTCCGTGCTGATCAGCCTGATCGTCGCCGGCAACCCGGCCGCCGGGCTGGCCAAGGGCGTGGAGGTCAACGACAAGAACTACCTGGACCGCTTCCCGTTCCTGGCCCCGGCGCACCAGGGCCTGCTGCAGGGCCACGGCGGCATCAACGTGCCGACGGTGCCGGACATTCCGACGCCCTGACCGCAGACGCGCGGGCGGGGGGCTCGAGCGACGGGTCGGCCGGCGGCAGGTCCGGCCGCGCAGCCTCGCGCTGCCCGAGCGTGAACTCGAACACCGCCCCCTGGCCCGGTGCGCCGCTGGCGGCGATCGTGCCGCCGTGGCGCTGCACGATGCGCTGCACGATCGTCAGCCCGATGCCGGTGCCGTGGAACTCGTCGTCCCGGTGCAGGCGCTGGAAGGGCTGGAACAGCCGGCTCGCCTGTGCCGGCTCGAATCCGGCGCCGTTGTCCTCGACGCGCAGCAGCAGCTGTCCCTCGGCATCGCGCTCGCCGCCGAAGGCAATGCGCGGCTGCGCGATCCGCCGCGTGAACTTCGCGGCATTGCCGAACAGGTTCTGCAGCACGATGCGCAGCTGCTGCGGCGAGGCCCAGACGCTCAGGCCGGCCTGCACCTGCCAGTCGATCGGGGCCTCGCGCTCCAGCACCGGCAACTGCGCGATGACCTCCCGGGCCAGCGCGCTCAGGTCCACCGCCTGGCGCTCGATCGCCGCGCTCGACGAACGCGCCAGCTCCAGCAGCGCCTCCAGCGTCGCGAGCATCTCCTGCGCGGCGCGCGCCTGCAGGTCCAGCATCTCGCCTTCGGCCGGCTGCAGCCGGGGACCCAGGCGCTGGCGCAGCAGCTCCGACAGGTTCTGCACATGGCCGATCGGCGTGCGCAGCTCGTGCGCGAGGTGGCGCGCGAAGGCATCGAGGTCGCGGTTGGCGAGCTCGAGCTCGCGGGTGCGCGAGGTCACCGCCAGCTGCAGCTCGCGGTTGTGCCGCTGCAGCATCTGCTCGGTGACCTTGCGCAGCGTGATGTCCCGGCCGACGCCGTGGTAGCCGAGGAACTCGCCGTTGTCGTCGAAGCGCGGCGCGCCGGCCAGCGACAGCCAGATCGTGCGGCCGTCGTCGCGCTGCACCGGGAACTCCAGCGCACGGAAGGGCTGCCGCGCATCGAGCTCGGCGCGGTGCAGTTCCCACGCTTCGGCGCTCAGCGCGTCGGGGTAGGCCTCCCAGCGCGTCTTGCCGACGTTGCGCTGCACCAGGTTGCCGAAGCGGCGCTGCATGTCGGCCGAGGGCTGCGGGAAGCGGTGCTGCGCATCGGTGATCCAGTACCAGTCGGCCGACAGCCCGGCCATCACCGCATAGCGCTGCTCGCTGGCCTGCAGCCGCCGGAAGGCCTCCTTGTTCGAGCTGATGTCGCGCGCGACGCCTTCGTAGCCGGCGAACTGGCCGTCGGCGCGGAAGCGCGGCCGGCCGGAGATCGCGATCCAGCCGTGCTCGCGCGTGCCGAGGCCGGTGACGGCGATCTCCAGGTCGCGGAACTTCTCGTGGCGCTCGAGCAGTTCGTGGAAGGCCGGCCAGCCCATCGCCGGCGGTTCGAAGCACTTCAGTTCGTCATGGCGCCGGCCCAGCAGGTCGCCCAGTGCCCGGCCGGCCGGCTTGGCGATCGGCGCATCGGCGGACAGGTTCGACAGCTTGAAGCGCTGGTCGATCTCCCAATACCAGTCGGTCGACATCTCGACGCGGGCGCGCCAGCGGCGCTCGCTTTCGCTCAGCACACCTTCGACCTGCTCGGCAAGGTCGCCGAAAGCCGAGGGCACCGCGCGCTTCGGTTCGCGCAGCCCGGCGACGGCCGATTCCCACTGGCCGCGGCGCAGTTCGTTGACGCTCTGGCGCAGCGTGCGCGACGCGATGCGCTGCGCCCGCCACAGCACGACGGCCAGCCCCGCCAGCAGGGCGGCGCTGAAGGCCCCGGCGATCAGGCCCTGCTGCAGCCCGCCGGCAAGGCCGCTCGCCAGCAGCGGCAGCAACTGCCATGCGGCAAAGGCCGCGGCCATTGCGGCTACGAGGCTCAGGCCCACGGCCCCCAGGCGCCAGGCCGACGACGACGACACCGCCGCGCCGTTGCGCAGCGGGGTGATGCTGTCGGACCAGGGCAGCGTCTCGCCGTCCGGATCCGGCAGCAAGGCCTGCCGGCCGAGTGTCTTCAATGCGTGATCCCCAAACGACCCTGTGATCGCGCGGCTGCTTCATTGGCCGCCGCTGCGTGACGAAATGTACGTGGTCGCTCGCGAGTGTGCCGCCGACGACGCGGCGGCACAACCCGGGGAATCTCAGAAGGGGCGCTGAAATCCTCTTTCGAGGGCCGGCGCAGCGGCCGCACGACAGTGCGGGCCCGCGGCGCCGTGGCGTTCGATCAGCTCCTGGCGGACTTCTTCGCGGCGTCGACCGCGGCGCGCTCCACGTCCTTCGCCTGCTTCTTGCAGTCGCTCTGCGCGGAGCCCTTCAGGTCCTCGCACTTTTCCTTGGCGACGTCGTACTCGGTCTCGGCCTTGACCTCGGCGAGCTTCGCGGCGTCCTTCGCATCGCCGGTCTCGCGGTACTTCAGGTCCGCCTTCGCGACCTTCTCCTTGGCCTTGGCCTCGGCCTGGCAGACGTCCTTGGCGTTGGACTTCATGCCGTCGCAAGCCTTCTTGTCGGCCTTGTAGGCTTCCTCGATGCGGTCCTTCTCGGCCTTGACCTGGTCCTTCGTCAGCTTGGCCGCGGGTGCGGCGGTCGCCGGCGCAGGCGTTGTCGCCGTCGAGGTCTGCGCATAGGTGGACGACATCGCGACCAGTGCGGCCAGCAGGAGCGAGAGCTTGGTGAGCTTCATGGTGTCTCGTGAATGGGTGTGTTGGGGCGAACAGTGTTCGACCGAACACCCACCCGCATCTGCCAGTCGATGCCGGCGCCGCATGTCAGTCGCGGACTACGTCCGCAACCCTTGTGTCGACATGCTGCCGGAGCCTCGCTCGACCTGGGGTCGGAGGCGCGAAACGAGGTCCGGAAACGACGCTGCCGGGCATCGGCCCGGCAGCGTCGTCGGAAATCGAAAGGGGGGTGTCAGGCGACGATCGAGGTGCCGCCGCGCAGGCCGTCGGCGAAGCCGCGGGCGCCGTAGAGGCCGGGGGCGGCCTGGTGCGGATGTTCGGGCAGCAGCACGTCGATCGCGCGATCGAGCGCCGCGGTGGCGCGCGCGAGGGCCTCGCGCTGCGAAGCGACCTGGCCGCTGACGCGCACCAGGCGGCGGCGCATCGGCTCGGGCACGCCGCCGTGGCGGGCGGCATGGGTGAAGCGCTGCACGGCCGCTGCCAGCGCGCGGTGCAGTTCATTGGCGCGCAACTCGACCGCCGGTGCATCGCGCTCGCGCAGCGCATCGGCCAGCGTCGTCAGTCCGAGCTCGACCTGGGCGACCGCAGCTTCCAGATCGCTGGTCTGCTGGAGGGCGTTCTGCTCGGCGGTCGTGGTGATCATGCGGCTTGGGGACCTGTTGTGTTGCAGGGGCGAGGGTGCTGACGCGGCGACGACGCCGGCATCCAGTTCCCGGATCAGCCGCCGGTGCGCGGGGTCAGCAACTCGTGCGCGTTGGCGATCAGCTTGTCGGCGATGGCCTCGGCATTGACCTCGAACTTGCCGTCGCGGATCGCCTCGGCGATGCGGCGCACCTTCTCGGCGTCGAAGACCGCTTCGTTGCCGCCGGCGCCGACCAGCGCGCCGGCCGAAAGCTCGACCTTCGCGCTCGGCTCGGGCGAGGCCGTGCCGGCCGCGCCGTTGCTCTTGCGTTCGGTGAGGGTCGGCGAGAGGGCCGCCTTGTTTTCGAGGGAACCGATTTTCATGGTGGACTCCTGCGGGGCGGTCACCTGACTGGGCCCCGAGACATGCTCGGGGTATCGGCCCGCGATTGCCCGAACTTTAGGGCTTTCGCACATTCTTTTCGTTCGATCCCCCAGTCGCGGGGGATGGGGATCGGTGCGACTGTCCGGGCGACCTGCGCTGCGATTGTCGTACGTCCTATCATTTTCTTCAAAGTGACATCTCGACACGCCGGTCGGCGGTCGGAATCCCGGTCAGGATGCGGCCGGATTCGGTGCGCACGCGCACCGGCTGGCCCTCGATGCCGTTGTTCAGCGCCTGCGCTTCCGCCGTGACGGCGTAGCCGCTGCCCACCGCGACGATGCGCACGGTGTCGCCGGCCTGGAAATACTGGCGCGCCTTCAGGTCGCCGCGTCGCAGCGTCTCGCCGGCGGCCATCGGCCGCGCCAGCGTGCGGCCGAGCGGCACGGTGGCCGTGTAGGCGGGCGACGCACTTTCGGCCAGGTCGACCTCGGCCAGCGTGAAGTGGTGGGCCTCGATCGCCGCGCCGGCCGGCAGCGGGCCGGTGGCGACCAGCGCCTGGCCGAACAGCTTCACGGTGATCGGCAGGTAGACGTTCCATTTCACCGCCCCCTGCAGGCAGCGCAGGCCGATGCGAGTGCGGCCCAGCGGGCGGGTGCCGGCGGGCAGGTGGGGCTGGATCTGTTCGCACGGCGCGAGCTGCAGGCGCGGATCGAGCTGGCCGAGCTCCACTTCCACCCGCACCGGCGGCGTGCCGGCCGCGAGCGAGGCGTTGGCGGAGTCGCTGGCCAGGCGCTGCAGCTGCTGCGCGAAGGCCGGATCCAGCTGTGCGCCAGCATTGGCCGCCGCCCGCGCCAGCGGGGCGGCGCCCGCGAGCACGCACGCGACGGACAGGGCGAGGGCGATCTTCTTCATCGGCCGGATGCTCGCCGACCCGGGGGCCGCGCAGTGGCTGGAATTGGACGGGAAAGGGCCCGCTGATCGGGCTCATGTTCACCAGGGCCTTGCCCACAATGCCGTGGCATCGGAAGACCCCTTGCCATGCAACGCCTGACCTCCACGCTCGATTTCCACGCCCAGGCGCTGACGCTGCGGGCGGAGCGTCAGCGCCTGATCGCCGGCAACATCGCCAACGCCGACACGCCGGGCTACATCGCCCGCGACATGGATTTCGCCAAGGCGCTGCGCGAAGCGACGGGCGGCGCTCAATCGGTGCCCGGCCAGATGGCCGTGACGAGCGCCGGCCACATGGACGTCGCCGCCGGCGCGCGCAGCGAGAACGAACTGCTCTATGCCACCGGTCCGCAGGACAGCCTGGACCGCAACACCGTCGACCTCGACCGCGAGCGCGCGGCCTTCGCCGAGAACGCCGTGAAGTACGAGGCGACGCTGCGCTTCATCAACGGTCACATGCGCACGCTGACCGAAGCGATGAAGAACCACAACGGTGGCTGAAGGAGCTGATCGATGAGCATGTTCCAGATCTTCGACGTCTCCGGCAGCGCGGTCAGCGCGCAGTCGCAGCGCCTGAACACCGTCGCCTCGAACCTGGCCAACGCCGACACCGTCGCCGGCCCGGACGGCCAGGCCTACAAGGCGCGCCAGGTCGTGTTCCAGACCGCGCTGATGGGCGCGGTGGACGGGCTCGGGGGCCAGCAGGGGGCCGGCGTGCGGGTGGCCAACGTGATCGAGGACGCGACGCCCGGCCGCCGCGTGCACGATCCCAAGCACCCAGGCGCCGACGCCAACGGCTACGTGACCTACAGCAACGTCAATCCAGTCGAGGAGATGGTCAACATGATCTCGGCCTCGCGCTCGTACCAGAACAACATCGAAGTGATGAACACCGCGAAGAGCCTGCTGCTGAAGACGCTTCAGCTCGGCCAGTCGTGAACCGGGCCTGAGCGATGAGCACTGTCGACACCAGCAACAGCACCAGCGCGGCGCTCGGCGCCGCCACCAGCCCGACCGGCAAGACGCAGTCGGCCAGCGAGCAGAGCGACCGTTTCCTGAAGCTGCTGGTCACGCAGATGCAGAACCAGGATCCGCTGAATCCGATGGACAACGCGCAGATCACCACGCAGATGGCGCAGATCTCCACCGTCAGCGGCATCGACGAGCTGAACAAGTCGATCGTCTCGATGAGCGCGATGCTGATGCAGACGCAGCAGTTGCAGGCGGCCTCGCTGATCGGCAAGAACGTGCTGGTGCCGGGCAACAAGCTGGCCGTCGATGCCTCGGGCAACGCGCGCGGCGCCTTCGAGCTGGCCGAGGGCGCCGATGCGGTGACGGTGCAGGTCAAGAACGCCAACGGCCTGGTGCTGGACACCATCTCGCTCGGCCCGCAGGACGCCGGCCGGCTGAACTTCAACTGGAAGGCGCCGGCCAATGCCAGCGGCCTGACCTTCACCGTCAACGCGAAGGCCGCAGGCGTCCCCGTGACCGCCACGCCGCTCGTCGTCGATACCGTGCGTGCCGTCTACAACGACGGCGGCCAGCTCAATGTCGAACTCCAGGGGGCCGGCGTGATGCCGTTCCGCGACGTCAAGGGAATTTCCTGACGCCGCCGCCCCGATCCCGCCAGTCCCCACCGAACCCCCGAAGGAGCCCTCCATGGCATTCCAGCAAGGCCTGTCCGGCCTCAACGCGACCAGCAAGAACCTGAGCATCATCGGCAACAACATCGCCAATGCGAACACCTACGGTGCGAAGGCCTCGCGGGCGGAGTTCGCCGACATGTACGCGAACGCCATCAACGGCGCCGGCGGCTCGCCGATCGGCATCGGCGTGAACCTGGCGTCGGTGACCCAGCGCTTCACGCAGGGCAACATCACCACGACCGAGAGCGGCCTGGACCTCGCGATCAACGGCAACGGCTTCTTCATGCTCGACGCCGGCAACGGCAGCCGCGTCTACTCGCGCAACGGCCAGCTGCAGCTCAACGAGGCCGGCTTCATCGTCAACTCGGCGGGCCAGAAGCTGCTGGGCCTGGCGCAGGGCAATACCAACGGTACCGATCCGGTGCCGGTGCGCCTGCCCACCGGCGGCATCCAGCCGCAGCAGACGACCAGCATCGAGATGGAGATGAACCTCGATTCGCGCGTCGGCCCGCCGGCGACGACGCCGTTCGACTTCACCGATTCCACCTCGTACAACAACGCCACGTCGACGACGGTCTACGACTCGAACGGCCGCGAGATCTCGCTGGCGCTGTACTACGTGAACGTGGCGCCGAACGTCTGGGACGTCTACGCCACGGCCAACGGCACCGACTTCAACGCCGGCGCGCCGATCGTCGACGACCTGACGATGCTCAGCGACGGCAGCGGCATCGACACCGGCGTCAGCGCGTTGCTCAACAGCTTCGCCATTCCCGCGATCCCGCTGGGCAACGGCAACTCCACCGAGCCGATCGCCAACATCGACCTCGACCTCACCGGCGCGACGCAGTACGGCTCGCCGTTCGGCGTTACGAACCTGAATCCGGACGGTTATGCCTACGGCACGCTGATCGGCGTCAACATCGACAAGAACGGCATCATCAAGGCCACCTACTCGAACGGCGAGTCGCAGGAAGCCGGCCAGCTGCTGCTGGCGAACTTCCGCAACCCGCAGGGCCTGCAACCGCTGGGCGGCAACGGCTGGGCCGAGACCTACGCCTCGGGCAACCCGCTGCGCACCAAGCCGGGCGAAGGCAATGCCGGCCTGCTGCAGTCGGGTGCGCTGGAAGAATCCAACGTCGACCTGACCGCCGAGCTGGTCAGCATGATCACCGCGCAGCGTTCGTACCAGGCCAACGCGCAGTCGATCAAGACCGAGGACCAGGTGCTGCAGACGCTGGTCAACCTGCGCTGATCCTGAGCGAGCGCTGAACCAGGAGAGCGACGATGGACCGCATGATCTACCTGGCGATGTCGGGCGCGAAAGCGACGATGCAGCGCCAGGACATCGTCGCCCACAACCTGGCCAACGCGTCGACGACCGGCTTCCGAGCCGAGCTGCAGGCCTTCCGCGCCGTGCCGGTGGTCGGCGAGGGCGCCAGCACGCGCGTCTTCGCGCTCGAGTCGACGCCCGGCTACAACGCCGCGCCGGGCCCGGTGCAGAGCACGGGCCGTGCGCTCGACGTCGCGATGAAGGGCAACGCCTGGCTCGCGGTGCAGGCGCTGGACGGCACCGAGGCCTACACCCGCGCCGGCAACCTCGACGTCAACACCGAAGGCCAGCTGACCACGAGCAGCGGCCTGACCGTGCTCGGCGACGGCGGCCCGATCACCATTCCCGCCAACAGCGAGCTGAAGATCGGCGCCGACGGCACGATCTCGGCGAAGACCGGCAACCAGCGGCCGCAGGTGGTCGGCCGGCTGAAGCTGGTGACACCCGAGGCGCCGCTGACGCGTGGCACCGACGGCCTGTTCCGCGCCGCCGAAGAGCTGCCGGCCGACCAGACGGCGCGGCTGCAGGATGGGGCGCTCGAAGGCAGCAACGTCTCGGCCGTCGAGAGCATGGTGGCGATGATCGCCGCCGCGCGGCAGTTCGAGCAGCAGATGAAGATGCTGCAGTCGGCCCAGGACAAGGAACAGGCCGCGAGCAAGCTGCTCAGCAGCACCTGATTCCGGTTCCCCCGCCCGAAGAAAGCGCCGCATCCGCGGCGCTTTTCGCTGGATGGCGACCCTCAAGTTCCGCGGAAGATGGCGACATCCAATGACCGCAGGAGCGTCGCCATGATGCGTTCGCTGTACATCGCCAAGACCGGGATGGAAGCCCAGCAGACCCAGCTGGACGCCATCTCGCACAACCTCGCCAACACCGGCACCAATGGCTACAAGCGCAGCCATGCCGTGTTCGAGGACCTGATGTACCAGAACCTGCGGCCGGCCGGCGCCAACAGCGCCGACCAGACGCAGATGCCCGCCGGCCTGCAGATGGGCCTGGGCGTGCGCGCGGTGGCGATGGCCCGCAACTTCACGCAGGGCAACCTGCAGGCCACCGGCAACTCGCTGGACGTGGCGATCAAGGGCCACGGCTTCTTCCAGATCCAGATGCCCGACGGCTCGACCGCGTACACCCGCGACGGCTCGTTCCAGCTCAATTCGCAGGGCCAGATCGTCACCAACAACGGCTACGTGCTGCAGCCCGGCATCACCGTGCCGGCGACCGCGCAGGCCATCACCATCACCACCGACGGCACCGTGCAGGCCTCGCTGCCCGGCCAGACCGCGCCGCAATCGCTGGGCCAGATCCAGCTGGCGTCCTTCGTCAACCCGGCCGGCCTCGAGCCGCGCGGCGAGAACCTGTTCGTCGAGACCGCGTCCTCCGGCAACCCGCAGGCCGGTGCGCCGCTGTCGGGCGCGCTGGGCTCGCTGGCCCAGAACCATGTCGAGACCAGCAACGTCAACGTCGTCGAGGAGCTGGTGTCGATGATCCAGACGCAGCGCGCCTACGAGATCAACTCGAAGGCCATCCAGACCTCCGACCAGATGCTGCAGCGCCTCGCGCAGCTCTGAACCGCCTTGAACCGGTGATCCGCATGAGCTTCCGCGCCTTCTCGATGCTGACCCTCGCCACGCTGTTCGGCGGCTGCACCGCGCTGCAGCGCGTGCCCGACGTCGACGTGCTGCAGCCGACCACCGCACAGCCCGCGCCGCGCCCGCTGCAGGCGCCGGTCACCGGCTCGATCTTCCAGGCCGCGAGCTACCGGCCGCTGGTCGAGGACCACCGCGCCCGCCTCGTCGGCGACACGCTGACGGTGCAGATCGCCGAGAAGATCTCGGCGACGCAGAAGGCCACCAGCTCGGTCGACAAGGGCGGCGAGATGGATGCGTCGGTCAGCGCCTTCCCCGGCGTCAAGGCCAACTCCTTCATCGGCGGCCGCGCGGCACTGGGCACCAAGAGCAGCAATACCTTCGCCGGCAAGGGCGTCACCGAGAGCTCGAACGACTTCTCGGGCGTCATCACCGCCACCGTCGTCAACGTGCTGCCGAACGGCCACCTGGTGATTGCCGGCGAAAAGCAGATCGGCGTCAACGCCAATGTCGACGTGCTGCGCTTCTCCGGCACGGTCGACCCGCGCTCGATCACCACCGGCAACCTGGTGCAGTCGACGCAGATCGCCAACGTGCGCATCGAGCAGCGCGGCCGCGGCCAGCAGGCCGAAGCGCAGTCGATGGCCTGGCTGGCGCGCTTCTTCCTCACCCTCCTGCCGATCTGAGCCCGCGATGAACAGCCACCGCGCCGAACGCATCGTCAAGGCGGCCATCGCCGTCAGCGTGTTCCTGGCCAGCGCCGCCGTGTGGTGGCCGGCGCAGGCGGCGCGCATCAAGGAGCTCGCCAGCGTGCAGGGCGTGCGCGCCAACCAGCTGACGGGCTACGGCCTCGTCGTCGGCCTCGACGGCACCGGCGACCAGTCGACGCAGGCGCCGTACACGCCGCAGAGCCTGGCCGCGATGCTGCAGCAGATGGGCGTCACCTTGCCGCCGGGCGTCACGATGCAGCCGCGCAACGTCGCCGCGGTGATGATCACCACCGAGCTGCCGGCCTTCGCGCAGCCCGGGCAGCGGCTGGACATCAATGTCTCGTCGGTCGGCAATGCCAAGAGCCTGCGTGGCGGCACGCTGATCGCGACGCCGCTGAAGGGCGCCGACGGGCAGATCTACGCGATGGCGCAGGGCAACCTGATCGTCGGCGGCGCCGGTGCGTCGGCCGGCGGCTCGAAGGTGCAGATCAACCACCTGGCCGCCGGGCGCATTCCCGAGGGCGCGACGGTCGAGCGCGCGGTGCCGACGCCGCTGGGGCAGGGTGGCGTGATGCAGCTCGACCTCAATGCCAACGACTTCACCACCGCCCGCGCCGTGGCCGCGTCGATCAACGAGATCAAGGGCCCGGGCACCGCGCAGGCGCTCGACGGCCGCGTCGTCAAGGTGCGGCTGCCGGCCGAGCCCGGCGAGATGGTCGGCTTCATCGCCGACATCGAGAACCTGAACGTCACGCTCGCCAAGCCCGCGGCCAAGGTGGTGCTCAATGCGCGCACCGGCTCGGTGGTGATGAACGAAGCGGTCACGCTGAGCGAATGCGCGGTGGCGCACGGCTCGCTGTCGGTGGCCATCAGCTCGACGCCGGTGATCAGCCAGCCGGGCCCGCTGTCTCAAGGGCAGACCGTCGTCACCGAGAAGGCCGACATCGCGATCACGCAGCAGGGCGGCTCGCTGGTGCAGCTGCCCGCGGGCGCGAAGCTGGCCGACGTCGTCAAGGCGCTCAACTCGCTCGGCGCGACGCCGCAGGACCTGCTCGCGATCCTGCAGGCGATGAAATCGGCCGGCGCGCTCAAGGCCGAGCTCGAAGTCATCTAGCAGTCAAGGTAAGCGTCATGGCCGCCATTCCCAGCACCACGTCCCTGGCCAGCGATTCCCGCGGCCTGGAAGGCCTGCGCCGCAACGCCGCGCAGGACCCGAAGACGGCCGTGCGCGAGGCGGCCAAGCAGTTCGAGTCGCTGTTCATGAACGAGCTGCTCAAGAGCATGCGCGCGGCCACCGTCGACAGCGGCCTGATGGACAACGAGGCCACCAAGCTCGGCACGCAGATGCTGGACAGCCAGCTGGCCACGAAGATGTCCGGCCAGCCCGGCGGCCTGGCCGACGTGATCGCCAAGCAGCTCGAACGCCAGATGGGCCTGACGCCGGGCCCGATCCCGAGCACGCAGCGCGCCAACAACAGCCTGCCGCTGGTGCCCTCGCGACCCGACGCGACGCCGAAGATCCCGGAGAAGAGCGCCGCCGGCTTCGTGCAGCAGCACACCCGCGCCGCCGAAGCCGCCGAGAAGGCCACCGGCATTCCCGCCGCGTTCATGATCGCGCAGTCGGCCCACGAGACCGGCTGGGGCAAGAAGGAGATCATCGGCCGCGACGGCACCAACTCGCACAACCTGTTCGGCATCAAGGCCGGTGCGAACTGGACCGGCCCGACGGTCGACGTGACCACCACCGAGTACATCGGCGGCCGGCCGCAGAAGGTGGTGCAGAAGTTCCGTGCCTACGCCAGCCACGCCGAGTCCTTCGCCGACTACGCGAAGCTGATGAAGGACAGCCCGCGCTACCAGAACGTGGTGGCCGCCGGCGCCGACGCCAAGGGGTTTGCGCAGGGGCTGCAGAAGGCCGGCTACGCGACCGATCCGGCGTACGCGCAGAAGCTGACCCGCGTGATCGACACGACGCTGCGCCTGCAGCGCGAGCAGGCCTAAGGAGACGCCGCGATGTCAGGCTTGATGCAACTCGGCACGCGGGCGATGTTCGCCGCGTACGCCCAACTGCAGACCACCGGCCAGAACATCGCCAACGCGAGCACGCCGGGTTATTCGCGCCAGCAGGTGATCCTGGGCACCACCGAGGGCCAGTACACCGGCGCCGGTTTCTTCGGGCGCGGCGTCACGGTGCAGACGGTGACGCGGGCGACCAACATGTTCCTGACCGCGCAGTCGATCGACACGCGGTCGATCGCCGCGGCCGACGCGGCGCGCTCGGGCATGCTGCAGCAGCTCGAGCGGGTCTTCGGCCTCGGCGACGCGGGCCTCGGCTCGGCCGCCACGCGCATGTTCAATGCCTTCGCCGACCTGGCGGCGGCGCCCGGCGACCTGTCGGCGCGCCAGTCGGTGCTGGCGCGCGCGGAGGATTTCGCCGCGCTCGCGCGCTCGTCGAGCGACCAGATCGAGATGCTGCAGGCCAACGTCGTCAACGACGTGCGCAACTCGGTCGATGCGGTCAACGGCATGGCGCGCCAAGTGGCCGAGCTGAACGCGAAGATCGTCGGCGCGCTGGCCACCAACCACACGCCCAACGACCTGATGGACGCGCGCGACCGGCTCATCGGCCAGATCGCCGAGAAGATCGACGTCCAGACCATCAACGCCCCGGACGGCAGCATCAGCCTGTTCGTCGGCGGCGGCCAGAACCTGGTGCTCGGCGGCCGCGCGAACGCGCTGGTCGCGATGCAGAACGAGTTCGACCGCGCGCGCGCCAGCGTCGGCATCTCGGTCTCGGGCTTCGTCACGCGGCTGCCCGACGAGCAGCTGGGCAGCGGCGCGATCGCCGGCCTGGTGCGCTTCCAGAACGAGGACCTCACCGACGCGCGCAACCGCCTCGGCCAGCTGACTGCCGGCCTGGCCACCGCGATGAACCTGCAGCAGTCCTACGGCATCGACCTCGACGGCGAGCAGGGCATCGAGCTGTTCGGCATCGGCGCGCCGGTGGCGCTGCCGCACAGCCGGAACGCCGCGGTCGCCGGTTCGCCGATCGGCTCGGTGGCGCTGGCAATCGTCGATCCGTCGGCGCTGAAGGCGAGCGAGTACCGGCTCGAGGAAGACCCCGGCGCGCCCGGCACCTACATCGCCACGCGGCTGTCCGACGGCTACCAGCATGTCGGGCTGACCGGCGCCGGCGAGGTCATCGACGGCTTCTCGGTGACCTTCGGCGTGCCCGGGCCGCAGCCGGGCGACACCTACCTGCTCAAGCCGGTCGGCGCTGCCGCCTCGCGGGCCGAGGTCAAGATCGCCAACGGCCGCGACATCGCCGCGGCGAATCCGCTGCGCGCGTCGACGCCGGTGGGCAACCAGGGCACGGTCAGCGTCGCGTCGTTCCAGATCGCCGCGGCGCCGGCGGGCCCCTACGACGCGCCCTACAGCGTGAACTTCATCACCGATGCCGGCGACTGGGAGCTCTACGGCAGCGGCGGTGCGCTGCTGGCGACCGGCAACCTGGCCGCCGGCGGCAACCTCATCCAGCACGACGGTTTCGAGTTGCGCCTGAAGGGCGTGGCCAGGACCGGCGACAGCGTGACCATCGCGGTCACCAACCCGCCGCAGTCGGACAACGGCAACGCGCTGGCCTTCGACGGCTTCGCGTCGCGCCTGCTGCTGGACAACCAGACCGTCGGCGACGCCTATGCCGAGACGCTGTCGTCGGTCGGCGTGCGCGTGCAGGGGGCGAGCCGGGCGGCCGACACCAGCGCCGCGGTCGCCCAGCGCACCGAGGAGGCGCTGACCAGCGAGGTCGGCGTCAACCTCGACGAGGAGGCGGCGCGCCTGATCCAGTACCAGCAGGCCTACCAGGCCGCCGCGAAGATGCTGCAGACCGCCCAGCAGGTGATGGACACGCTGATCTCGCTCGGCGCGCGCTAATAACACCCGAAGAGGACGACCCCCATGAGTGCCCGCGTCTCGAATACCAGCCGCTACGAATCGGCGCTCGCGGTGCTGCAGCGCCGCCAGGCCGAGATGAGCGACGCGCAGATGCAGATGACCAGCGGCAAGCGCGTCAACAAGCCCAGCGACGACCCCACCGCCGCGGCCCGCGCGGAGCGTGCGTTCATCGCGCAGCAGCGCATCGAGTCGTCGCAGCGTTCGGTCGGCGTCAGCCGCAACGCGATGGCGCTGACCGAGTCGGCGCTCGGCCGGGCCATGGAACAGTTGCAGGCGGGCCGCGAGCGGCTCGTCTCGGCCGGCAACGGCAGCTATGGCGCCGCCGAGCGCGCCGCGCTGGCCAACGATCTGGTCGCGCTGCGCGGCCAGCTGCTGGCGCTGGCCAACCAGACCGACGGCGCCGGCGGCTACATCTTCGGCGGCCAGGGCGCACCGTCGGAGCCCTTCGTCGACGCGATCGATCCCGGCACCGGCCTGCCCACCGTCGCCTACGTCGGGCCAGGGGGCGAAGGCCAGGTGTCGAACAGCGAGCAGATGCCGACGTCCGCCGACGGCGAGAAGGTCTGGATGAGCGCGCGCACCGGCAACGGCCAGTTCGTCACCGATGCGGCCGCCGGCAATACCGGCAGCGCCTACATCGACCCGGGCTCGGTCACCGACCCGTCGCTGCTGACCGGCCAGCCCTACGACGTCGTCTTCTCGGTCGGCCCCGGCGGCACGACCTACGACCTGCTGATGAACGGCGCCACGGTCAGCGCCGGCAACGCCTATGCGCCCGGCACGGCGATCGCCATCGACGGCATGAAGTTCACCGTCAGCGGCGTGCCGGCGAACGGCGACAGCTTCACGATCGCCGACTCGACCAACGACCTCGATCCGTTCGAGGCGCTGGACAAGGCGATCGCGGTGCTGCGCAATCCGGCGGCCACGGCCGGCACGGTCAAGCAGGCCGTCAACAACGGCCTTCGCGACATGGACGCGGTGATGAACCATTTCTCCGCGGGCCGCTCGACGGCGGGCGCCGCGCTGAGCCGCCTCGACCAGATCCACGAGCGCAACCAGGACCGCGACCTGTGGGCCAAGACCGTGCAGTCGGACGCCGAGGACCTGGACATGGTGCAGGCGGTGTCGGACTTCCAGAACAAGCAGACCAGCTACCAGGCTGCGCTGCAGAGCTACGCGATGGTGCAGCGCATGTCACTGTTCGACTATTTGAAGTAGCCCACCCCCGGAGCGCCTTCGGCGCTTCCCCCTCGAGGGGGCGGCCGCTGGCGGCCCGGCAGAGCCGGTTCCGCGGCGGCCGCTGGGGAAGACGGCTATCACGACCAGGGGGGTAAAGTCCGTACATGAACGAATTTCCCGTGCTCGGCCAGGTGGCGCTGGGCTACTCGCCGATGATCGACCGCCACCGCGCGGTCACGGCCGTGCGGCTCACGGTGTTTCCCAACAAGCCCGATGCGCCGCCGCGCGCGGGCGACCTGCTGGCCGCGCTGGGCAGCACCTGGCCGGCCGATGGCGGGCGCGTCTCGCTGAACATCGTCGGCGAGTCGCTGCTGCAGGACCTGCTGCAGACCGAGCTGCCGCTGAACATGATGGTCGAGGTGCCGGCCTTCATGGCCGGCGACATCGCCCACACCGAGGCGCTGCAGGCGCTGCATGCGCGCGGCAATACGCTGCTGATCAAGGGCCGGCCGCTGGCGCCGCTGCCGCGCGAGGTGCTGCCGTGCTTCGCCTATTCGATCATTGACCTGTCCGATGAGCGCCGCGACGGCCAGCCCGCGCCGGGCGGTGTGTCGCGCACCATCCCGCACGTGCAGGGCGAGGTGCGCACGCTCGGCCAGATGACCGATGCCTTCAGCCGCGGCGCGATCGCCGTGCTGGGCTGGCCGATCGAGGATGCCGTCGTCGCCAGCGGCAAGTCGTCGGCCCAGCCGGACCTGCAGGCGATCGTCGAGCTGATCAACCGCGTCGACCGCCAGGAACCGGTGGAACGGCTCGAGGCGGTGATGAAGAACGACCCGACGATGGCGTTCAAGCTGATGCGCTACATCAACTCGCCGGCGTTCGGGCTGTCGGTCGAGATCACGTCCTTCCGCCACGCGATCATGCTGCTGGGTTACCAGCGCCTGAAGCGCTGGCTGGCGTTGTTGCTGGCGTCGGCCAGCCGCGACCCGAACATGCGTCCGGTGATCTACGCCGCGGTGCGCCGCGGCCTGCTGATGGAAGAGCTGGTGCGCGAGACCGGCGACCCGGAGCGCCGCGGCGAGCTCTTCATCTGCGGCGTGTTCTCGCTGCTCGACCGCATGATGAAGCAGCCGTTCTCCGAGCTGCTGCGCACGATCCCCGTGCCCGAGGCCGTGCGCGCCGCGCTGGTCGACGACGACGGCCCGCACTACCCGTACCTGGAGCTGGTGCGGGCGGTCGAATCGGCATCGGTCTACGACATCCGCGCCGCATCGGACAACATCCTGCTCGCGGTGGCCGAAGTCAACCGCGCGGTGCTGCGTGCGCTCGCGGCGGCTCGCCAGCTCGACTGACCGGCTCGATCAGTCCCCGCCGGGCCGCCCCAAGGGGACTGCTCCCGACCGGCCCGAAGGGCCGTAGGGGACCTCATCCGCAGGCGAAGAAGGTGACGTAGGCGCCGCTGCGGGCGACGCCGGCGACGCGCACTTTCGGCTCCAGCATGTTGGCGTGGTGCGTCGGCACGCCGCGCCAGCCCACGATCACCTGCTCCGGCACCTTGAAGCCGCGCGCGACGTTCTCGACACAGAGGTCGGCGCCGCTGCGCTCGAAGCGCTGCGCGAAGCCGTCGTGGCTGGGCCGCGCGCGGGCGGCCATGGCCGCACTGTGCTCGGCCGCCAGGCTCGACAGCGCCGGCGAGGGGGCCAGCGCCGGCACGCCCCGGCTCGCCCGGTAGCCGTTCAACGCGGCGAGAACACGCTCGCTGAACTCGTCCGGGGGCTCTGCCGCCAGCGCGTCGGCGCCGCCGCTGCTGGCCAGGCCCGCCAGCATGAGCACGCCGGCGATGGCGGCGCGGTGGAGGTGGCGGATCGGCGTCATGGCGGCGCAGTGTGCAGGCCACCCCCGCGACCGGGGATGTGCGTAGTTCACGAAGCTGCCGTCAGCCCTTGGAAAACCTCAATGGCAGGCCCCGGGCGGCCGAAAACCACAGGGAGAATCCGTTTGTTGCCATTTGTTTCAGATGGCCGATGTCAATCCCTAGCGAACATTCCATGTACCTCTACCCGCAGGGCCGTCCCCGCAGTCCGTGCCCCGCCTGTGGCGGCGAGATCCGCCGCCTGCCGCGCAGCGAGACGGACCGCGCCGGTGCCTACGCCGGCGCCCTGCGGCGCTATGGCTGTGTCGCCGACGGCTGCACCTGGCAGGGGCTGCTGCCCCGCCAGCCGCGCCGCGCGGCGGCGAGCCGGGCGCTGGTGACGGGGGCGGGCGTGGCTGTGCCGCCGCGGGTGCGACAGCTGGTGCGCGGCGGCTGGCCGCTGCTGCTGGCCACCGGCGCGCTGGCGTTGGTCAGCGCAGGGCCCCCTTCGGCGCCGGCGCTCGGTCCGGTGGCCTCCGCGCCGCTGCTGCCCGGCGAGTACCACGACGGGCTCGAGATCGCCGCGGCGCACCCGCTGCTGAAGGCCGACACGCCGGCCGTCCCCGGCGTGCAGCGCCTCGCGCTGCGCCAGGGCTGCGCCTGGGGGCTGCCCGGCCGCAACCCGTACCGCGGCACCGTGGAGGAGGCGCTGGTCACCGCCAAGCTGCCGGCCGAGGTCATCCAGCGCATCGCGTACAAGGTCAAGGCCGGTGCGATCGACGACCGGCTGATCATCGGCAACGCGGGCATCCGCGCGCAGCGCGACCAGCGCGAGTTCGAGCCGGGCAACGTCGCGATGACCTACGGCAAGACCTTGTGCGTCAACACCCGCGTCAACTTCAAGCCCGGCCACGTCGAGCAGGCCAGCCTGTACGAAGCCGCCGACAAGCGCGGCCGCCTGTACGCGGTGATGGTGCCGGATGTCTGCGGCAACGTGTCGGTGCTGGGCGCGCGCATGGAGCGCAAGCGCCGCGCCGAGGTGCTGGCGCTGCCGGTGCACGGCGCGCAGCCGGGCGGCGCCGAGCAGGTCGCGATGGTGCCGGTGCTGGCCGACATCGACCACGCGGCGCCGCCGCTGCTGCACCAGATGGTGGCCGCGAATCCCACGCCGGCTCGGCACGTGCCGGAGCCGTCCACGCTGGCCTGCGTGCTGGGCGCGCTCGGCGCCGCCGCGCTGTTCAGGCGGCGCGGCCGGACGTCGCGCTGAACGGCGTCCGGGCGCGGCGGCACACGCGAGGGCGGGCCGTAAACTGAAGGGATGGTCCGCCCCCTGCTCACTGCGTTCGCTCCCCCGGGGATTCGAAGGATCCCTCGCGGGATCCGTGGGGGCTCAGCGCCCTTGGGGCGGCCGGGCGGGCGCTGATGTCGGTCCTGTCCCGTCCCCAGGCGCTTCCCACGCATTCCCAGCTGACGGCGCTGCTGGACGGCACGGACGACGCGCTGCTGCTGTTCGACAACCGCCGCCGCGTCAGCTTCTGCAACCACGCGGCGATGCGCACGCTCGGCTGCGAGCCGGGCCAGGACGCCGAGCCGGCGCTGGCGCGGCTGGTCGAGCCGGGACGCAGCGAGCTGATCGCCGCGCTGGGGGCGGTGGCCGGCGAAGGGCACTGGCATGCCCAGCTGCTCGACGGCCGCCACCTGCGGCTGACCCTGTCGATGGCGCCCGGCGCCGGACGCTGCCTGCGCGCGCAGCCCGAAGACGAGCAGGCCGCGGTGCCGCGGGCCGATCCGGGCGCCACCAGCGAGATCGTGCGCCTGATGTGGGACGCGCCGCAGCCGCTGACCGTTCAGGACACCGACTTCCGCATCGTCGCCGCCAACCGCGCCTACTGCGAGGCGATCGGCCGCACCCCGCAGCAGCTGCTGGGCCACGATGCGATGGAGTTCGTGCCCGAGGCCGATCGCACCGCGATGCGCGAGGGCCGCGAGCTGCTGCTGGCGGCGCTGCAGTCGGGCCGCCAGCCCGACATGCGCATCGAGCGCCGCATGATCGATGCGCAGGGCCGCGAGCGCTGGTTCCGCTTCGCGCCGCGCTGGGTGTCGGCCGACAACGGCGCGCCGCTGATGCTGGCCATCCTGCACGACGTCACGCTCGAGCACCTGGCGCGGGCGCAGGTCGACCGTTCCGTGCACGAGCTCGAGCACTGGTTCGATCTGAGCCCGGTCGGCATGCTGGTCTACGACCCGGCGGGCCTGATCGTGCGCAGCAACGCGGCCTTCGCGGCCCTGGTCGGCAGCGTGCCGATGGTGCTGCGCGAAGCGCCGAGCGAGCTCGCGCAGCTGCTGGCCTGGGAGGACGATCGCCCGAATCCGGCGCTGCGGCCGGATCAGCCGGCGCTGGAAGTGCGCGGCGGGCTGGCCTTGCCGGACGGCCGCCGGCTGCGCCTGCGGTCGCGGCTGCGCGCCTACCGCACCGATTCCGGCCAGGTCCGGGTGATGGCCGTGATCGAGGACCGCACGCTGGAGGATGAACGCGACCTCGCGCAACTGGAGATCGGTGCGCTGATGGATGCGGCCGGCATCGGCGTCGCCACCTACGAGGCCTCGCAGGGCTGGCTGAAGTCGCGCGGCCAGCCGCGCAGTGGCGGCGCCGTCGACGGCGCGCCGGCACGCCCAGGCGGCACCGGCCTGCCGGCGGGCCTGCAGTCGATCGGCCGCGACCAGGTCGAACCCGGCTCGCGCGAGGAGTTCGAGCGCCTGCAGCGCGCGCTGCGGGAAGGCCGTCGTGCGCAGGTGCGTTATGCGGTGCGCCTGCCCGAGCTCGGCGTGCGCTGGCTGCTGACGCGCGTCGAACCGGGCGAGCTCGCCGGCGGCCGCACCGCGCTGTCGGTCGTCACGCTGGACATCACCGACCAGGAAGAGGCTCACCGCCGCAACGAGCAGCTGCTGCGCGAGCTGTCGACGATCCTCGATGGCACGTCCGCCGGCATCGCCTACCTGCGCGGCGGCCGGCTGGTGCGCTGCAACCGCCGCTTCGAGGCGATGATGGGGCTCGCCGAGGGCCTGGCGGGCACCGGCATGGTCGAGGTCTTCGCCGCGCAGCCCGCGGTGCTGGCGCTGGTCGAGCGCGCGCTGGCCGAGGAAGGGCGCTTCGAGACCGAGTTCGCGCACCTCGGCGAATGGTTCGCGATCTCGGTGTCGCGCACGCTGGGGCAATCGGACACCGACCCCGAGCCCGAGGCGGTGGCGGTGCTCACCGACGTGACCCGGCTGAAGGCGCAGCAGGCCGAGCTGGAGGCGCTGGCGCGCGAGCGCGAGCTGATGTTCACGCTGACCGACGTCGGCATCGTGCAGCTGCGCGACGGCCGCATCGAGCGCGCCAACGAGGCGATGGCCCGGCTGGCCGGCTACAGCACCGAGGCGCTGTCGCAGCTGCCGCTGGCGCGGATGTTCGAGTCCGAGGCCGCCTACCTCGGCCTGCTCGACGAGCAACGCGGCGCGCTGCTCGCCACCGGCCTGTGGCGCGGCGAGCACCGCCTGCGCCGGCGCGACGGCCGGCTCGTCTGGGTGCAGATCAGCCAGCGCTGCATCGCCGGCAACGATCCGGACGCGGGCCTGATCTGCTCCTTCGTCGACATCGACGAGCGCCGCCGTGCGCGCGAGGTGGTGCAGCTGCAGGCCGAGCGCACGCGCGCGATCCTGGATTCGGTGCTGGTGGGCATCGTCACGGTCGGCGACAGCGGCATCGAATGGATGAACCGGTCGGCCCGGCGCATGTTCGGCGGCGAGCTGGCCGATTTCGTCGGCGAGCCGATCTCGATCGTCGCGACCGCGGAGCTCGACCATCCGCTGCGTGCGACGCATTACCTGAAATCGCTCGAAGAGGGCCAGGCCGAAACCTTCGAATGCCGGCTGCGCGGGCGCGACGGGCGCGAGTTCTGGGTCGTCGGCAATGCGGTGGTCACCGGCCGCGAGCAGACCGGCAGCCAGATCACCTTTGCGCTGCTGGACATCGAGCGCCGCCGCCAGGCCGAGATCAGCATCGCGCAGGCGCAGGCCTCGCTGCAGCGGATCATCGAGACCGCGCCGCTGGCGATCGCCCTGTTCGACGGCCCGAGCGGCCGCGTGCTGCGCCTGAACCACATGGCGGCGATGTTCTTCGGCCAGCCGGTCGAGGCGGTGCTCGGGCGCGTGCCGGAGGACTGGTTCGGCGCGGACGAAGCGCGCGCGCTGCGCGAGGACCTCGCACAGGCCTTCGCGCAGCCGGAAGGGCTGCGCCGCGAGCAGCCGCGCATCCTCGGCGGCGATGGCGGCGCGCCCGGCGAACGCCGCATCTGGGACGTGCGCATCGTGTCGCTCGAATCGGCCGGCGAACCGCAGATGCTGCTGGTGGCCAGCGACGTCACCGAGCAGCGGGCCGCTGAACAGGCGCGTTATGAGGCGGCCGTCGCCCAACGGGAGATGCTGGTCAAGGAAGTCCACCACCGCATCAAGAACAACCTGCAGGGCGTCGCCGGGCTGCTGCAGCAGACGGCGGTGCGCCGGCCCGAGGTGGCGGCGCTGATCAGCGAGGCGGTGGGCCAGGTGCAGGCGATCGCGCAGGTGCACGGGCTGCAGGTCGGCGTGTCGGGGCCGCTGCGCATCAAGCCGCTGCTCGAGGCCATCACCGCGTCGGTGCAGCGCACCTTCGGGCGGCCGATCCGCGTCGAGGTCGACGGCGAATCGGCGCACCGCTTTGCGCTGCCCGAAGCCGAATCGATCCCGATCGCGCTGACGGTCAACGAGCTGCTGACCAACGCGATCAAGCACAGCACGCCCGGCGAGGTGCGCTGCGTGCTGCGCTGCGAGGAGGCGCGCGTCACGATCACCATCGTCAACCCGGGCCAGCTGCGCCAGGGTTTCAGCCTGGCGCAGGTGGCGCCGGGGGTGTCGGGCCTGGGCCTGGTGCGCGCGCTGCTGCCGCGACGCACGGCGACGCTGTCGCTGCTGCAGGTCGGTGCCGAGGTGCAGGCCTGCGTGGTGCTGGTGCCGCCGAGCGTCAAGCTGCTCGAGCCGCTGTAGCGGCTTGTAGCCGGCGCGCGGGGCCGTTCGGCGACAATGTTCGCCACGCTTGCAGCGCAACGAGCAGCAAATGATGGCCGACAAGGGCAAGATTCTCGTGGTCGACGACGACCGGCTGGTGCTGGCCACGGTGTCGCACGGGCTGTCGCAGGCCGGCTACGACGTGATCGACGCGGACAACGGCGACGACGCGATCCTGCTGGCGCGCCAGCACAAGCCCGACCTCGCGCTGCTGGACATCCGCATGGAAGGCAAGAGCGGCTTCGACGTCGCCGCCTACCTGCGCGAGTACCTGCACACGCCGTTCATGTTCCTGTCGGCCTTCGCCGACGACGAGACCGTGCGCCAGGTGCGCGAGCTCGGCGCGGTGGCCTACCTCGTGAAGCCGCTGGACATCGGCCAGATCGTGCCGACCGTCGAGGCGGCCTTCGCTAACCTCGGTGCACGCGCCGCCGCCGCGGCCGCGCCGCGGCCGCAGCAGGCGATGAATGATGCGATCGGCGACGCGGTGGCCGACACGGTGGCGCTGGCCGTCGGCGTGCTGATGCATCGGTATTCGCTGCAGCGCGGCGCGGCCTACGAGCGGCTGCAGAAGCTCGCCGCCGAGGACGGCCGCAGCGTGGTGGACCAGGCCGAGCGCCTCGTCGAGGCGGTCGAGCTGCTCGCCCGGGGGCAGTGATCAGCTCTTCAGCGTGAAGTAGAAGCGGGCACCCCGGCCGACTTCCGATTCGGCCCAGATCTCGCCGCCGTGGCGCCGGATGATGCGCCGCGCCGACGCCAGCCCGACGCCGGTGCCCTGGAAATCACCGCTCGAATGCAGGCGCTGGAAGACGCCGAACAGGCGGTCGGCGAAGCGCATGTCGAAGCCGGCGCCGTTGTCGCGCACGACGAAGGCCGGCTGGCCGGCCTGCTCGACGCACTCGAATGCGATCTCGGCATGCGGCGCCTTGGCCGAGTATTTCCAGGCGTTGCCCAGCAGGTTCTCCAGCGCCATGCGCAGCAGCGTCGGGTCGCCCTGCGTCACCAGGTCGGGCGCGATGTGCAGCGACACCTCGCGTTCGGGCGCGGTGCGGCGCAGGTCCTCGACCACGTACTGCGCCAGCTGCGACAGGTTCACCGGCTGGCGCTGCAGCGGCTGCGTCGACAGCTGCGACAGCGACAGCAACGCGTCGATCATGCTGTTCATGCGCGCCGCGGCGCTCAGCACGCGGTCGAGGTGGTCGTTGCCGATGCGGTCGAGCGCGCGCCCGTAATCCTCCTTGAGGATGCGCGCGAAGCCCTCGACGACGCGGATCGGCGCGCGCAGGTCGTGCGAGACGGTGTAGCTGAAGGACGCGTGCTCGGCGGCCAGCGACGCGGTGGTGGTGTCGACGGCGGCCGGCGATGCCAGCGGCGCGCCCGGCACGATCGCCAGGAGCAGCTGCTGCTGGCCGCCGGCGCCCGTGCCGAGCTCGACCAGCCAGGCGATCCAGCCCTCGTGCTCGGTGCTCTGGCCCGGGGCCAGGCCGGGCAGGGCCTGGCGCAGGCGATCCGGCAGCGCGTCGAGCACGTGCCCGAGCGGCAGGCCGTCGACCGGGCCTTCGCCGAGCTCGAGCAGCCGGCGCGCGGCCGGGTTCAGGCGCTGCAGCAGCGGCTCGCCGCCCGGGGTCCGGCGCATCAGGCACAGCGGCACCGGAGCGTCGCGCAGCAGCGCCTCGAAGGCCTGCCGCTCGGCGGCGGCCAGCTCGGTGCTGTCGGTGGGCTGCGCGAAGCCCAGGTAGCCGGTGAAGACGCCGCGGTGGTCGAAGCGGGGCTGGCCGCGCAGCACCCACGCGCGGCCGGGCGCGCCGTTGCCCTGGCTGCCGCCGTTGGCCTGCTGCACGCGGATCTCCGGCAGCGGCGCCTGCGCCTGCAGCCGCGCACGCAGCGCACCCTGGCCGTCGTCGAATCGGTCCCACAGCGGCTCGCCGCTGAACGAGCCGCCGGCCCAGGACGACGCCGGCGCGCCCTGTGGAGGCTGCAGGCGCACCAGCCGGTGCTCGGCATCGGTCTGCCACACCCAGGCGTCGCTCAGCTGCAGCAGCAGTTGCTGCGACTGGCGCGCGTCGTGCAGCCGCGCGGTCTGCACCTGGCGCGCCCATTCGGCGCCGGCCAGCGCGCAGGCGGCGGCGGTGAGCAGCAGCGCCAGCACCGCGAACAGCCCGCCGGCGGTGGGCTGCATCGCCAGCAGCGCGGCGACGATGGCGGCGCCCGCCAGGACCAGCGGCAACACCGGCAGGGGCCTGCGGGCGGGTTCGCGTGCTTCGCTGGGGCGCGGCATGGCGGTCATTGTAGGCATCGGGCAACAGGCTCAAGTCGCGCCGCCGGCGGCCGAAACCTCGGGGAATCACCGGAGGATGAGGGGCCGCGACGGGGAGGGCGTCCGTTGCGCGGCACGGTCTGAACAATGAACTATTCCCGAAGCGATCGGCGCGTCGCGCTGCGCGCGAGCGACGAAGTGCACTCGCACGCTGTTACCGGCTTGACGCGCCGGGCCCGCTCCACCATCCTTGACCCCCTGCGGCAGGCAGCGCCAGCGGGTTGTGGCGCGACCAACCCGCCCGTCGCACAAGACTCATGACCCAAGCTGCTCCGAATACGGGCCCGGACACCGTGACCGTGCTGGATGCGCAGGCCCTCGCGGGCCTGACCACACTCGACCCGACCGGCGCCAACCGCCTCGTGCAGCGGGTGCTGGCCACCTACCAGGGTTCGCTCGGCAAGCTGATGCGCCAGATGAGCGATGCCCGCGGCAGCGGCGATCACGCCGGGGTCCGCCTCGCGGCCCACACCCTAAAATCCTCGTCGGCCAGCATCGGCGCGCTGGAGCTGTCGCGGCTCTGTTCAGCGGTCGAGCAGGCCGTTCGCGAAGGTCAGCACGATGCCGTGCCGGCGCTGGTCGACGAGCTTCAGGCCGAAGCTCGCCGCGTCGACCGGGCCGTGCAGGCCATGCTGGCCAGCTGACCGATCGCCGTTTCCCAAGCCGCCGAGTTCATGACCCTGCCGCACGCCTTCGACACCGACGACTCGCTCGAGCGCCCCAAGGTGTTGCTGGTCGACGATGACGAGGTCAACCTGATGCTGACCGCGGTCGCGCTGCGCGAGCGCGGCTTCGAGATCACCGAGGCCGGCTCCGGCGAGCGCGCGCTGGCGCTGCTGACCGACTGGACGCCGGACATCATCGTGCTCGACGCGATGATGCCGGGGCTCGACGGCTTCGACACCTGCCGCGAGCTGCGCACCTTCGCCGGCTTCGAGAACATGCCGGTGCTGATGCTGACCGGCCTCGACGACGACGCGTCGATCACCCGCGCCTACCAGGCCGGCGCCACCGACTTCTTCGTCAAGTCGCCGCAATGGAGCCTGCTGGCCGGCCGCCTGCGCTACCTGCTGCGCAGCTCGCGCACGCGCCAGGAACTCGAACGCAGCAAGACCAAGCTGGCGCGCGCGCAGGACCTGGCGCGCATGGGCAGCTTCGACTGGCGCCGCCCGAGCGGCGGTTCATCCGGCGGCCTGGTGCTGGCGCCCGAGGGTCTTCGCGTGTTCGGCTTCATGCCGCAGGAGAAGGTCTCCCTGCGGCGGCTGTTGCGCATGGTTCCGGCGCCCGAGCGCCGCGGCATGGCGCGGGTGCTGCACGAGGTGCTGACCTACGCCTCCGTGCTGGCGATCGACGTGCCGGTCACGCTGCTGGACGGCCGCCAGCGCATCGTGCACGTCGAGGCCGAGCCCGAGTTCAACGAGCACGGCCACTCGGTCGGCTACACCGGCATCGTGCAGGACGTGACCGACCGCCGCGTCGCCGAGGACCGCATCCGCCACTTGGCGAACTTCGATGCGCTGACCGGCCTGCCGAACCGGCGCCAGCTGATCTGGCGCACCGAGCGCGCGCTCGATCACGCGCGGCGCCTCGGCCACCAGGCGGCGCTGCTGCTGATCGACCTGGACCGCTTCAAGGTCATCAACGACACGCTGGGCCATGCCAGCGGCGACGAGCTGCTGGTGGAAGTGGCGCGCCGCCTGCGCGGTTGCGTGCGCCATTCCGACCAGGTGATGGAAGGCGCGCTCGAATCGGTCGGCTCGCGTTCGCACCGCACGCTCGAAGCGGTCGGCCGCCTCGGCGGCGACGAATTCGTCGCGCTGCTGCCCGAGGTTACCGACGACAGCGATGCCGAGCGCGTCTCGCAGCGCATCCTCGATGCGATGCGCGAGCCGATCTTCGTCGGCGGCCAGGAGTGTTTCGTCACCGCGTCCGTCGGCATCGCGATCTACCCGCGCGACGGCCTGTCGGTGGCCGACATGATGCGCAACTCCGACGTCGCGATGTACTCGGCCAAGTCGGCGGGGCGCAACTCGTCGGCGGTGTACAGCCCGATGCTGGCCGGCCGCGGCCGCGAGAAGCTGGAGCTCGAAAGCGCGCTGCACAAGGCGATCGAGCGCAACGAGCTGGTGCTGCACTACCAGCCGAAGATCGATGTGCGCTCGGCCCGCATGGTCGGCGCCGAGGCGCTGATGCGCTGGCAGCGCGGCAATACGCTGGTGCCGCCGGGCGACTTCATCCCGCTGGCCGAAGAAACCGGCCTGATCGTGCCGCTGTCCGAATGGGCGCTGCGCGAAGCCGCGCGGCAGGCCAAGGCCTGGAGCGTGAGCTTCGGCTTCTGCGATTCGATCGCGGTGAACCTGCCGAACCGGCTGTTCGAACGTTCGGACCTCGTCGAGCACATCCACCAGTCGGTGTCGACCTACGGCGTGCCGCACCGCTCGATCCAGCTCGAGATCACCGAGACGGGCCTGATGAAGGACCTGCAGAACGTGATCCCGTCGCTGCACCGGCTGAACGAGATCGGCGTCGAAATCTCGATCGACGATTTCGGCACCGGCTACTCGTCGCTGGCCTACCTGACCACGCTGCCGATCTCCGAGCTGAAGATCGACCGCAGCTTCGTGCGCGAGCTCGGCATCACGCCGCAGAGCTCGGCGGTGGTCACCGCGATCATCGCGCTGGCGCGTTCGCTGGGCCTGCGCGTCGTCGCCGAGGGCGTCGAGAACCTGCGCCAGATGGAAGTGCTGCACCGCCTGGGCTGCGGCGTGATGCAGGGCTTCCTGTTCAGCCGGCCGATCCCGCCGGACGACATCGAGAAGTGGCTGCAGCAGACCGTGCTGCCGCGCAAGGCGCCGTGGATCGCGCAGGCGGGCGGCGACCGCACGCCCGACGGTCATCGTTCAGCGGGGCTGAGAACCTGAGACTGCAGGCCCGCTTCACGCGCGACACCGCCAGACGCAGTATCCAGGTGACGCGATGACGACCCCCGCGCAATACGCCAAGGGCGCGCTGCGCCGCCTGGCCCTGTCGAAGCTGGAGCCGACGCCGGCCAACTACGCCCGCTGTTATGCGGAGGAAGCCGGCGAAGCGCCGCCCGCGGCCGACACGGCCTCTTTGCCGGCGAAGGCGCGCCCGTTGCTCGAACGGCTGCTGGCGCGCGCCAGCGACGACGCCGGCCTGCGAGGCGAGGTGCTCGCGGCGCTGGACGACAGCCGCTTCGACGAAGCGCTGCGCATCCTCGACCGCAGCGGCGACCCGAACGTGGCCCAGGGCCAGGCCTGGGCCACGCTGGTCGAACGGCTGGCGCGCGCGCTGGAGCGCGGCAGCAAGCAGTGGACGCCGGCGCGCAAGAAGGACAGCCTGCAGCGCGTGCTCGACGGCAGCCGCCGCGACGCCCAGCGGCTGCAGCAACGCCTGAAGCAGCTGATCCATTCCTGGGAGACCGACGCGGCCGATGTTTCGGTCGAGGTGCAGGAGGGCGCTGCCGACGGACCGGCCCCCGAGGCGGGCACGCCGATCGAGCTGGCCGAACGGGCGGCGGCGCCGGCCACGGCGAGCGCGCCGGCGCCCGCCCCGATCGACCACCAGCCGCGCATCGTCGAGGCGCTCGAAGGGGCGTTGCGCTCGGGCCTGCCGCCCGAGCAGCCGCGCGCGGCCGAGCTGGCCGACGAACTCGGCGCCTGGGCGCAGCGCATCCGTAGCGAAGGCGCGACGGTGGCCGTCGCCGAAGGCGTGGTCGAGGTCTGCCAGCGCGTGCGGCGGCTGTTCGCGCACCGCCACCACCTCGTCGATGAACTGATGGCGCTGTGCCGCTCGCTCACCGACAGCCTCACCGAGCTGTCCGAGGACGAGAGCTGGGCCCGCGGGCAGAGCCAGAGCCTGCGCTCGCGGCTCGAAGGCGACGCCGGGGCTCGCGCGGTGCGCGCCGCGCGCGAGCTGCTGGCCGATACACGCGAGCGCCAGCGCTCGATGCGCAGCGAGCGCGAGAAGGCGCGCGACGCGCTGAAGGCGATGATCACGCACATGCTCAGCGAGATCGGCGAGCTGGGCCAGGTCACCGGCCGCTTCAACGACAAGGTGGTCGGTTATGCCGACGTCATCGAACGCGCCGATTCGATCGAAAGCCTGGCCGACGTGGTGCGCGAGCTGGTCGGCGAATCGCGCGCGGTGCACGAGGTGATCGCCGGCGCGCGCCAGCGCATGGCCGACGAACATTCGCGCGCCAGCGAGCTCGAGGCGCAGGTGCTGAAGCTCGAAGGCGAGCTGCGTCGCCTCTCGGACGAGGTGTCCACCGACGTGCTGACGCAGGTCGCCAACCGCCGCGGACTGCAGCAGGTGTTCGAGGCCGAGCGTGCGCGCATCGACCGCGGCGGCCCGGCGTTCGCGGTCGGCCTGATCGACATCGACAACTTCAAGAAGCTCAACGACACGCTCGGCCATGCCGCCGGCGACGTGGCGTTGAAGTCGTTGGCGACGCGGGTCAAGGAATGGCTGCGGCCGGTCGATCACATCGCGCGCTTCGGCGGCGAGGAGTTCGTCGTGCTGCTCACGGCGATGCCGGTCGACGAAGCGCAGCAGGTGCTGACGCGGCTCCAGCGCCAGTTGAGCGCCAGCCTCTTCATGCACGACGGCCGCGAGGTTTTCGTGACCTTCTCGGCCGGCGTCACCGCCTACCGCGCCGGCGAGGCGCTGGAGCTGGCACTCGAGCGCGCCGACGAGGCGCTGTACGAGGCCAAGCGCACCGGGAAGAACCGCACCTGCATCGCCTGAGCGCCGCGGCGCCCGCGCGGCCGGTCAGCCGTAGGCCAGGCCGGTCGCCGACAGGCCGCTGAAGCCGATGTTCGCCAGGTTCAGGTCCAGGTCGGCGGCCAGCTGCGTCAGCGTGACCGGGGTGAAGCTGCCCTCGTCGAGCAGGGCGACGTACTGCGCGCGCACCTCGGCCGGGGGGGCCGAACCGGTCAGGTTGGCATAGAGCAGCTCGACCACCGCCGCGTGGCCGGCACCGGCGCCGAGGCGGGCATCGAGTGCCAGCTGCACCAGCGCTTCGCTGGCCATGCCGCCGTCGAGCAGCTCCAGGCCGATGCCGACATAGGCCGCGTTGTGCACGGAGGCCGGCCCGAAGACCGCGCCCAGCAGGCGGGCGACCTCGCCGGCGCGACCGTCGAGGTCCAGCGCCAGCGAGCCGTCGGCGAACTGCAGGCGCTCGACCTCGTGCAGCAGGTCGCGGCCCTCGAGGCCGCGGCTGTCTGCCAGCGTCCAGCCGCCATCGTCGGCGGCCTCGAGCGCATACGAGGCGCGGGCACCGCCGCATACCAGCCGGTCGATGCCGTCGCCGCCGTCGACGAAGTCGTTGCCCGCGCTGCCGGCGAGCACGTCGTCGGCCGCGCTGCCGCGCACCAGCGGCCGCATCTCGGCCTTGACGCGGTAACCACCCATGCCGGTGTCGTAGTCGGCGGCCATCACGTAGTGCGTGCCGGAGACACTCGGCACGAACGTGAGCTGCGCGTTGCCGTCGCCGCCGCTGTCGTCGTCGAACGCCAGCACGCCACCCTGGCCGTCGAACAGCACGAGGTAGGGATCGACGAGGCCGTTGGTGATGCGCTCGAGCCGGATGGTGTAGTGCGCGTTCGACGACAGCTGCACCGCGAACATGTCGCTGTCGGTCGGCGCGGTGATGACGCCGAAGCTGTAGGCGCCGCTGGTCGACAGCAGGCCGTTGGTGGCGGTCGAGGCCGGATAGTCGTCGACCGGCTTGCTGGCGGAGATGCTGTAGCTGCCGGTGATGCCGCCGTTGTCCGACGCGGCGACGTAGTAGGTGCCGCTCACGCTGGGCGTGTAGAACAGCTGCGCGTCGTCGCCGCTGCCGCCGTCGTTGTCGTAGGCCAGCAGGTCAAGCTCGGGCTGCGGGCCGTAGAGCACGAGGTAGGGATCTAGCGCCGCGCTGCCGGCCAGCATGTCGAAGCGGTACAGGGTGCCGGCGACCAGTTCGACCTTGAACATGTCGGCGTCGTCGGACGCATCGATGCGGGCGCCGACGAAGTTGCCGCTGGTGCGCAGCACGCCGCTGGTGTCGACGCTCATCGGGAAGTCGTCGCCGGCGATCGGTGCCGCGGTGCTGAAGTTCCAGGCGCCGCTGGCGGCCGTGAGGCCGGCGAAGGCATTGCCGGCCGCGTCCTTGAAGGCGCCGGCATCGATCGCCACCGTGTAGGCCGCACCTGCGGCGAACGCGGTCTTCGGGTCGATGCTCACCCGGCTGCCGTCGATGCTCACCTGCGTGGCATCGTTCACCGCGATCGTGATCGGGGCCTCGCTGCCGCGCTGGATCACGATGTTGCCGGTGCCGGCGAGCACGGGCTCGTCGAAGTCGATCACCAGCGTGGCATTGACCGCCACCTTGCTACCTTCGTCGTCCGGGCTGGTCGCGACGATGCGCGGTGCGCTGGCGTCGACCGACGAGGTGCCGAAGTTCCAGCGCGTGGCGTCGCTCCAGCCGGCGAACGGGTTGCCCGCAAGGTCGGCCAGCGCGCCGGCCGACACGGTGACGTAGAAGCTGCGCGACGCCGGCAGGTTGGCGGCCGGATCGATCGTCACGGTGCTGCCGTTGAACCGCAGCTGCAGCGTGTCGCTGGCGGCGATGCTGCGCCACAGCGTGCCGTCGGCCTCGTAGACGTTGATCGTGCCGCTGCCGGCACGCACCGCCTCGTTGAAGCCGAGCACGAGGTTGGCGCCGACGGTCACCGACGCGGCGCCATCGGCCGGGCTCAGCGACTGCAGCTGCGGCGCTGTCGTGTCCGCGTTGGGCATCAGGTCGGTCAAGGTGCGCGTGATGTCGGCGAAGCGGAAGCGCTCGACATTGCTCACGCGGTCGGTGCCGCTGGGACCGACCAGCGTGACGATGCCCCCGGCCACCGTGATGGCGTAGGCCGAGGCGACGCCGTCGAACACCGCGGTGTCCGCGCTGCCGTCGCCGCCGTCGAGAGTGTCGTTGCCGGGCCCGCCGATGAGCACGTCGTCGCCGCCGAGACCGTTGATCGTGTCGTTGCCGGCACCACCGGTCAGCTGGTTCGACGCCGCGTTGCCGGTGATGGTGTCGTTGCCGCCGCCGCCGACGCCGTCCTCGATCACCGTGTCGTAGGCGATCGCGACGTTGTTCGTCATGTTGTTGGCCGACGAGAAGCCGCCGCCGCGCAGGTCGATCACGCTGGGCGTGCTCCAGCCGCTGAAGTTCAGCGTGTCCTGGCCGCCCGAGTCGAAGATCGTCAGCACGGGGTGGGCGTTGCGCGTGAAGTCGTAGATCGCGCCCAGCGTGCCGGTGATGTTGCTGTTGAAGCCGTAGACGGTGGCGCCGGTGCGCGTCGTCGTCGACGCACCGTAGATCGCCTGGATCGCCATGATGTCGTTGAGCATCGGCGTCTGCGGCGACCAGGCCTGGTTGTTGGCGTCGGTCCAGTCGGCCTGCATCACGTCGGGCGAATACAGCGGCGAGACGTTGCGCGGACCGAAGTACGACATCACCGACAGCACCTCGCTGTCCTGGTACGACGACGGCGACCAGTTGCCCTCGCCGTTGTAGTCGCCCATGTGGTCGAGCCCGAGCGCGTGGCCGATCTCGTGCAGGAAGGTGTCGAAGCCGTAGCCGCCGAGCACGGGCGCGACGAGGTCGGGCTCGGTGACGTTGAACCAGACGCTGCCGATCGTCGGGAAGTAGGCGTGCGCGTAGCCGATGTCGGTGCTGGTGTAGCCGAACTCGATGTTGGTCGAGCCGCTGCCCTGCGCGATCGTCGGCGCGATCAGCTCGTCCCAGGTCGTCAGCGCCAGCGCCAGCATCTGCTGCTGCGAGCTGTTGACGGCGCGGAAGCCCGCGCCTTCGCCCTGCGAGAACATGCCGCTCGCGCTGGTGGGGAACGAGTAGGTGATGGTGCTGCCCGACCACTTGTAGCCGGTGTTCAGCTGGGCCAGCACCTGGGCCAGCGTCCAGTTGGCGATTGCCATGGGTGAGAGTTCTCCCGGGGTCGTGTTCGAGGCGGACGGACCGCCCTGGATCTCGTTATCGGCTGAATGGTCCTGAGGGTGAGCAGGGTACCCGGGGAAGCCGTGAAGCTTCCCCGGTTGGGGCGGTCAGGGGGCGTCGTAGCCCGTGAAGTCGAGGGCGGGCTGGCCGGTGAGCGCGACCTCGTTGTCGCGCTCGCCGCCCGCCAACGATGCGGTGGCCGCCCATTCGGTGTAGTCGATCTCGGCGGCGATCGTGTAGTCCGCCGGGTTGTCACCAAACACAACGACGTGGTAGGTCCCGCTCGTCGCGGCCTTGAACGTCGCCCATCCACCGCCGCCGAATGCGGTCGTGCCGTCTGGCGCGAACAGCTCGAAGTAGACCCCGGGCGCTGTGCCGGGCACGCGCAATCGGATCGACTGGCCGGCGGTGACTTCGAGCCCGAAGCGATCCCGGTCGTCGCCGACTTCGAGGTGGCCCTGCAGCGGGGCGGCACCGAGCACCAAGGTGCCGATGTTCGGGCCGCGTTCATCGAAGTCGTCGGAAGCCGTGGTGAAGCGGTAGGCGGTGGCACCGGTCAGGCCGGCAAAGGCCTGTCCGGCGGCGTCGCGCACGGCACCGGCCGGGATGTCGATGAAGTACTCGGTGGCGGCTGCGAGCTCGAGGCCGGGGGTGATGTACAGCGTGCTTCCGACGAATGAAAGGTGCGGGTAGTCGGACGTTTCGAAGCTCCCGATGATCGCGCCCGCCGAATTGCGCAGCACGATGCTGCCGCTGCCGGCGAACACTGGTTCGTCGAAGCGCAGGACGAAGGCACCGGTGCGGGACACCGTTGCGCCGCTCTGCGGATAGAGCGAGACCAGCGCGGGGGGCGCGACGTCGGTGTGACCGACATCGATCAGGTAGCTGCCCAGGTTGCCACCGGCGTCGCTGGCACGCAGGTAGTACGTCCCGCTCACGGTCGGCGTGTAGCTGAACTGCGGGTCGGCCTTCGAGCCGCCGTCGGTTGCCACCAGCTGCGCCTTGGTCGGGCTGTAGAGCCCGAGGTGCAGATTGCTCAGCCAGAGTCCTTCGGTGGTCGTCAGCTTGAAGTCGTAGCTAACGCCGGCGGCGAGGTCGACCTTGTAGTAGTCGACATCCCCGGCGAACTCGAGGGTGCCCAGGCGCGGGCCGTCGGGGACGTTGACGACGGCATTGGTGGTCGTCGACGCCGGGACCGAGTCGGTCGCGAAACTCGCGCGCACCTGGTAGCGCCCCGTCTCGCCGTTGTCGGTGCCGGCTTGCACGTAGTAAGTGCCGGTCGTCGGTGCGATGAAGGTCAGGCGCGTCGCGCCTCCCGCCAGGCCCGACGTCTGATACGTGCCGGTGATCTGCGCGCCGGCGTCGTTGAACAGAAACAGGTTCGTATCGAGCGGGCCGTCGGCGCCGGACAGGTCGACGTGGACCATGCGTCCCGCGGTGAGCGACACCTTGAACCAGTCGACGTCGGCGGACGATTGGACCTGGCCGCTCGTGGCCGCGCCGTTCATGGTCAGTCTGCCGCTGGTGCCGGTGGCGGCGAGGAAGTCGTCGGTTACAGCCGCTGCGGACAGCTGGTAGGCGCCGAGGTTGCCGGACAGCATCGCGTCGAGGTAGTAGGTGCCGCTGGACGGCGCCGTGAAGCCGATGCGGAAAGTCGCGGCTGTTCCAGGAATCGTGTCGGCGTGCACGGGCAACGCATGGCCGCTGGCGTCGAGCAGCGCCAGGTAGGTGAGCAGCCCGCTCGTCGGATCGACTGCCTTCAACGCGAATTCGTAGGTGCGGCCGGCAACCAAGTCGGCGCGGAACATGTCGTGGTCGCCGTAGTAATCGAACTGTCCCGAGCGCGTGCCGCCGATGGCGATCTGCGCGGCCCCGCCCGGCGAGTTCGGCCAGTCGTCCGGCTGCAGCGGCTGCGTCGTGAATGTCAGCTCGACGGGAGCCTCCAGGCCGGGATGCGGTTGGCCGTTGGCATCCAGCAGCAAGCCGGGCGGCAGGTCAACGGTATACGTCTGCCCCAGCTCGAAGTCGAAGCTGGGATTGATGTAGAGGGCGTAGCCGTTGGCGGAAATCTGGTTCCAGTCGCCGGTAGGGATGGAGAAGCGGACGGCGCCGCTGCTGTCGCGGATGAGTACCGTGCCCTGGCCGAGACTGAACGGCTTGGTGACGCTGAAGCTGATGGGCGTGGAGGGGTTAACGTCGATCGCGCCGTTCTCCGGGTAGTGGCCGTAGACGAGCGGCACGTCGGTGGTCGCAGATACCTGGTACGAGCCGGTACCGCGGCCTTCGTCCATAACCCCGACGTAGTAGGTGCCGCTCGTCGCCGGCGTGAAGTACAGCTGCGCGTCCGGATCGTCGACGCCGCCCCAGCCATGCACGTCGCGCAGCACCTCGCCGGTGGAGGTCAGCAGCACGAGCCGGGGCTCAAGAGCGCCGGGCTGGCTCGCGTCGCGTTGCGCGGCGATGCTGTAGGCCACCCCCGCCTGCAGCTCGATCCCGAACATATCCGCATCGTCCGCCGCTTCGATGCGGCCGTGCGTGGCCGGGCCGCCGACGGTGACATGACCCGCCGTGCTGGTCGACCACGGGAAGTCATCCGGCGGGCTGGCGGTCACGAAGTTGAACGCGCTGCCGCCAGTCACGCCGGCGAACGGCGCCCCGTTGCTGCCGACGATCGTGCCGGCGTAGATCTCGACGAAGTAGGGTCGTCCGGGCTCGAGATCGATCTGTGGATCGATGGTGACGGTGTTGCCGTCGAAGTGCACCTGGGTCGTGTCGGCGACCGGAATCACGCGCACCATGCCGTTGCCGGCATCGCGGATCAGGATGTCGCCCTGGCCGGCGGCCACCGGCTGCGAGAACTGCAGCTGCAGGTTGGCATCGACCGCCACGCCAGTCGCGTTGTCGGCGGGGCTGGTGCCAGCAAGCGTCGGCGGCGGTGCGTCGATGGCCGTCAGCTTGTAGCCACCGATGCCCCAGGCTTCGTCCTGCACGCCGAGGTAGTAGGTGGCGGTTGTCGATGCGTTGAAGGCGATGCGGGCGCTGCCCGCGGAACTGCCCGAGTCGTCGTCGGTGAGGATGGCCTTGCCGGAGGGGTTCAACAGCGTCAGGCTCGGATCGAGGCCGCCGGGGCTGCCGTCGCTGTCGAGACGGAAGACATAGCTGTGGCCGGCCTCCAACTGGACGGCGAACATGTCGCCGTCATGGCTCGTCTCGATCTGGCCGGAGCTGGCGACGCCGCCGACGGTCACGACGCCGGTCGTGTCGGTGGACCAGGGGTAGTCATCGGGCGGCGGCACGGTGGTGAAGTTGTAGGCCGTCGGACCGCTGAGGCCGGCGAACGCGAGGCCTTGCGTGCTGAGGATGGCGCCGGCGTCGATCTCGATGTAGTAGCCGCGGCCCCTGGCCAGGTCGCCGGCCGGGTTCAGCACCATCGTCCGGTTGTCGAACTGGACCTGCGTGAAGTCGGCGACATCAATCGTCTGATCGACCGTGCCGTCGGCATGGCGGATCACGATCGACCCCTGGCCCGGCTTCACGGGATGGGAGAACGTCAGATGGAACGCCGAGTCGAGCGACACATAGCTGGCGTCGTCGCTCGGCGAGGCGGAAGTCAGGGTCGGCGCTACCAGCGGCGTACCGTCGATCGCGACGCTGACCTCGTAACCGCCGGTGCTGAGGTCGAGGCCGGACGCGTTCAGGTAGTGTTCGCCGCTGACCGTCGCGGTGTAGTTCAGCGTGATCGTCGGTTCGTCGCGTGCGTAGCTGTACCCGCCCCAGGTGCCATCGGGCTGGTAGAGGTTCAGGTAGGGCGAGCTCAGGCCGCCGTCGTCGTTGCGCACCAGGGTGAAGTTGTAGGTCGTGCCGGCGATGAGCGCGACCTTGAACATGTCGTTGTCTTCCGCCAGCTCGATGCGGCCGGCCACCGCCTGACCGCCGACGGCGAGGCCGGTCGCGCCTTCGAAGCCGTTGCTGTGGTCGTCCGGCGTCGGGATGCCGTGGTGGAGCGCAGCCAGCGCGTAAGTGCCCGTGGCGGAGGATTCGTCCGCGGCCTTCACGTAATAGGTGCCGGTCGACGATGGGATGAAATTGAGGATGCGGGCGTCTCCGGTTTTCGAGCCGCCGCTGTCGTGGTCGCTGGCTTCGACCGCGCCACCCGGGCCGACAACGCTTAGCATCACGTCGAGGGCGCCCGACGTGCGGGCCAGCGCGAAGCTGTAGGCATGGCCCGCCTGCAGCTGCACGGCGAACGCGTCGCTGTCGCCGGGGACCTCGATGCGGCCGGTGCTGGGTGTGCCGTCCGTCGCCACGGCGCCGGGCGCAGAAGTCGGGTAGTCGTCGTCCTGCGAAGACGTGGTCCTGAAGTTGAGCGCAGTTGCCGTGCTCAGCCCGGCATACGCCACGCCGTTGCTCCCGACCAGCGCACCCGCGTCGATCGTGAGGTAGTAGTCCTGCGACAGCGCGAGGTCACTCGGTGGATCGATCGTGACGGTGCTGCCCGCGAACGTCACACCCGGATCGCTGCCCACCGCGAAGCTGTGGACCACGCTGCCATCGGCCTTGTGCAGCACGATCGAGCCGGTGCCGGCCTGCACGTTGTCGGAGAAGTGGAGTTGCAGGTTGCTCGACACCGCCACGTCGGTGCTGTCGTCGGCCGGCACGGCCTGCACGAGCACCGGCGCCGGTAGCGCGTGCGCCGCGAGCGTGTACCCACCGGTCGCGCTGCCCTCGTCGGCGGCACCGAGGAAGTAGGTGCCGCCCGCCGTCGGCGTGTAGACCAGCCGGGCACCGCCGTTCTTCGAGCCGCCGTCCTCGTCGCTGGCCAAGGGGTTGCCCGAGGGGTTGAACAGCGTCAGCAGGGGATCGAGCGTGCCGTCGCTGCGCGACAGCGTGAATGCATAGGTCACCCCGGCCTGCAGCTGCACCTGGAACATGTCGCCGTCGCCGGCCGTCTCGATGGTGCCGGTCGTCGCCGCGCCGTCGACCGCCACGACGGCCTGGGTGCGTGTCGACCACGGGAAGTCGTCCTCGGGCGTGGTGGTCGCGGTGGCCGCGTTCGTGGTGTTCGTTGTCTGCATGATCTCCCTCCAGTGATGTGTTCGAAACGTGTGGCGACAGGGCCGGCCTCAGCGGGCGTGCGCCTGCCAGCGCCGCCGCAGGCGCTGCAGCCGGGCGTCGGCCTCGAATTCGGGCCGCAGCAGGCCGTTGACGTGCAGGTCGAGGCGCCGGTCGCCGTCGGCGATGTGGCCGCGCAGCAGGCCTTCGCTGGCGAAGCCCAGGTGCAGCGTGTTGGCCTGCGCGACCGGGTTGTCGCCGTAGACGTAGCTCACCAGCTTGTCGAGCCGCAGCCGCTCGAAGGCGAAGGCCACCGCGGCCAGCGAGGCCTTCAGCGCCAGCGCTTCCCCGCCTTCGCGACGCTCGCCGCCGGGCACGCCGACCAGCAGCTCGCCGCGGCGGTTGATCGCGTCGATGTCGACGATCGAGACCAGGCCGGCCGCACGCCCGGCGCGATCGACCACGATCCAGTCGCGCCGCCGCGTCTCGCGCGGTGGGCGCTGGGCGCGGCCGATGAACTCATGCAGGGCGGGTTCGTCGCCGCGCTGGTAGCGGTGGAAGCGCGGCATGAACGCGGCATCGTTGAAGGCCGCGCGCAGGAAGGGCAGGTCGGTGGCCTGCGGCAGCCGCAGCAGGGCGCCGCCGATGGTGATCGGTTCCCACCAGCGGCCGGCAAGCGCTTCGCACACGCTGCGCACGGCGTCGGGCAGCGGCAGCTGGCGCGCCTCGGCCAGCGAGGTGGCGTGTTCGGCGGCCCGCCCGGCATCGGTCCACCGGCTCTGCGCATGCAGCGCGAGGCACAGCTTCTCGACGGCGGGCAGCGACTGCGGCGCCTGCCGCGCGATACGCGCGGCCAGCGCGGCGGCCTCGTCCACCTGGCCGGCGTCGAGCAGCGCCTGTGTCAGGTTGACCGTGTGCAGCAGGTTGTCGGGCTGCAGCCGGCAGGCCTGGCGCCAGTCGGCGACGATGCGGGCGTCGCGCTCGCGCGTGCGTTCGCTGCGCGTCAGCAGCAGCGCGTGCGCGGCGTGTTCGGCCGCCGTGGCCGGTGCATGTCCATCGAAATGCGACTGCAGTCGCGCCCAGTCGCCCTGCCGCAGCCAGGCGTGCAGCGTCGCGTCACGGCTGGCTGGCACCATCGCCGTTCCTCCCCTGGCGGCCGCCGTGCCGGCGACCGCTTCCCTCGTTTGATGTCGCGCGAGGCTAGCACGCGCCCGGCTGCCACATCCCCCATGCTCGCGGGGGGCGCACCCGATGGACCGGGGTGCAGGTCAACAGCCCGGTGGATGACGACGCTCAGATTCCGAGCAAGGCCGCCAGCGAGCCTTGCTGCAGCTGCAGCCGCATCGCGCGGTCGGCGGCCGCCGCGGTCCAGATGCGCTCCCCGGGCTGCGCGTCGGCATCGTCGCCGTCGGGCGGCTGCCCGTCCCCGAACACGCTGAGCACCAGCGGCTCCGGCAGCACCACGACACCGGCATGGCGCCGATAGGCGCGGATCAGCGCGAAGCCCACCGGTCCCTCGGGATCGAGCCCGAGGCCGAGGTCGCCGCGCGGCGCGACGTCGGAGATGCGCCGGCCGTACAGGCTCAGCAATCGTCCCAGCGCCAGCACCTCGGTCAGCGTGGTCAGGGTCGCCGCCGGGGCCGCGCGCATCGAAGTCTCCTGAGTCATCCGCCCGCCTCCGTCTCCGCTCGGCCGCCGTCGCGGCGCGTGGTGTCGTCCTTGCAACACCGTAGGGCCCGACGAGCCCCGTCGGCATCCTCAAGCGGTAGGAAGAAGAATTGAAAAGTGCTACACATGGCCACAACGGTCAGCGCCGATCGTTGCAAGGGAGGAAGCCGCACCGTGACCCAGGTGATGACGTTGGGCAGCGTCGAGATCCGCGTGGCCGAGCGCAAGCTGATCGTCGACGGCACGCCGGTCGCGCTGGGGGCACGGGCCTTCGACGTGTTGCTGGCATTGGCCGAACGGTCCGACCGCGTGGTCAGCAAGGCCGAACTGCTGGACCTCGGCTGGCCCGGCATCGTCGTCGAGGAAAACAACCTCACGGTGCAGATCTCGACGCTGCGCCGGCTGCTCGGCCACGATGCCATCGTCACCGTCACCGGGCGCGGTTATCGGCTGGCGCTCGCAGGCACCGGCGCCGCACGCACCGATCTGCAGCGGCCGCCGCCGGTCCCGGCGCCGGACGTGGCCGCCGGCCGCCTGGAACGACGGCTGGCGGCCATTGTGCAGGCCGACGTGGTCGGCTGGCCCCGCCTGGTGGCCCGCGACCCGATGCGCGCGGCGAACACCTGGCGGCGCATCCGCCAGGATCTGATCGAGCGCAGCGTGCCGCGCTTCGGCGGCCGGCTGATCGAGCTGACGGCCGAACGCGTGCAGATCGAGTTCGGCAGCGTGGTCGAGGCCGTCGCGTGGTCGCTGCAGCTGCAGGTCCTGCTGACCGAATGGCGCGCCACGCCCGATGCCGCCGAAAGCGCTTCGGTGCACATGCGCATCGGCATCGCTGTGGATGACGTGATCGTCGACGACGGCAAACTCGTCGGCGATGGTGTCAATGTGGCAGCCGACCTCCAGCACATCGCCGCACACGACGAAGTCCTGACGACGCAGAAGGTGCGCGACTTCGTCATGCACAAGCTCGACGCGGTGTTCGACCCGCGCGGCGAGCGCCTGATGCCGCGCCTGCAGCGGCCGGTGCAGGTGTTCCGCATCGACGCCGGCAGCCGCGCGGCGGTGCGGGGCGACGCGCCGCGCGCGCCGCTGGCGCGTGTCGCGTCGATCGCCGTGCTGCCCTTCGATGCCAGCGGCGCCGTCGGCGAGGCCTATTTCGGCGACGGCTTCACCGAGGAGATCATCGCCACGCTGTCGCTCAACCGGGCGCTGTTCGTCATCGCCCACAGCTCGACGCTGCGCTTCCGCGGCAACGAGGTCGACCTCACCGCGGTGGCCGACGAGCTCGGCGTGCGCTACCTCGTGATCGGCGGCCTGCGCCGCTCCGGGGCCCAGGTGCGCCTCAACGTCAGCCTGGTCTACGCGCCGGACCAGCGCGTGCTGTGGCACGAACGATTCGATGGCAGCACCGACGATCTCTTCGGATTCCAGGCGGAGATCGCGGCCAGCGTTGCGGCGGCGGTGGCGCCGCAGGTCCAGGACGAGGAGGTCGCGCGCGTGCGCCACCGCCCCACCGAGCACTATGGCGCCTATGACTGCGTGCTGCGCGCGCTCGCCGGCCTGTACCAGCTTGGCAGCGCCGAGTTCGACACCGCCGGCGACATGCTCAAGCACGCGATCGCGCTCGATCCCGGCTATGCGCAGGCGCACGCCCATCTGGCGTGGTGGTACACGCTGCGTGTCGGCGAGGGCCTGACCAGCGATCGCAGCGAAGGTGCGCTGGCGCTCGAGCATGCGATGCGCGCGGTGCGCCTCGACGGCCGGGACGCCTGGGCGCTGTCGGTCGCCGGCTACGTGACGACGCTGCAGGAGCGGCGCTACCAGCAGGCGCTCGAGATGTACGAGCAGGCGCTGGCCATCAACCCGAGCTGCGCGGCCGCGTGGGCGCGCAGCGCCGCGACGCTGTCCTACATGGGGCGCTGCGACGAATCGATGGAGCGCGTGCAGCGCGCGATGCGCCTGAGCCCGTTCGACCAGCACATGTTCTGGCACCTGACGATCTGCGGCGGCGCCTGCTTCGTCGGCCGCCGCTACGACGAGGCGGCCGGCTGGCTGGGCAAGGCGCTGCGGCTGAACCCGCGGTTCAACGGCGCGCGCCGGGTGCAGATCGCGGCGCTCGTGCGCATCGGCGAACTGGCCGAGGCGCGCGAGCTCGCGCAGGCCCTGCTGGCCGAGACACCGGACTTTTCCGTCGCTGCGTTCGGCCGCTGGTCCCCCATGCAGCAGCCCTACCTCGACGACCTGCTTCAGGGCCTGCGCCACGCCGGGCTGCCCGACTAGAAGGGACGGCGCGCAGCCCGCGGCCAGGACCCGTCCCACGCCCATCTTCAAGGAGGAGTGCCATGGTCTGGAACGCGGACAACCTGTCGTTCATCGGCGGGCCCAACTACTCGGCGTACTCGTCGCCGAACTACACCGCCTATGCCGGCCCGAACTACGCCGCCTACGGTGCGCCCAACTACGCGGCGTACGGCGGGCCGAACTACGCGGCGTACTCGGCGCCGAACTACGCGGCCACGTCGGCGCCGAACTACGCCGCCTATGCTGCGCCCAACTACGCTGCCCAGGGCAGCCCGAACTACGCGGCGATGCCGGGCGGCGGCGCGGTGGCGCCGATGGCGCCGGGCGTCGTGCTCGCCGGCAACGGCACCGGTGCCGGCGGCGCCAGCGGAACGGGCTTCCTCGGCGGCTACGGCCCGGTCGCGCGCTTCGAGTACGCGACACCGGCGGCGCTCGGGCCGCTGCCCTGGATCCTCGACTTCGCGCATGGGGACGGGTGGCCGCCGTTTCCGACCGAGCTGCGGCTGCGCCAGCAGGACCTGGCGACGCGCCTCGAGTGGCAGCCGGGCGACTGGGATCCCGGGCTGCGATTCTGGGCACTGCCCTTCGATCCGCGGCTGACCGAGTGGCTGCAGGACCTCAACCTGGCCGCCCCGGCGGTGATGGCGGCGCGCGAGTTCGCCGCGCAGCACCCGCAGTGGCTGGCGCCGCGGCCGGACCTCGGCCTCGCCGGCGGCAGCCCGCTGCACGCGCGCTTCGCGGGCCAGCCGCACCTGCTCGACTGGACGAACGATCCGGGCGTGGTGGCCACCGAGCTGAACGAACTCGTCGACCTGATGTGCGACGACCGCGCACGCTACCTCGAGGAGGCCCGCGTGCAGTCGGGACAGGCCACGCCGTACTTCGTGCACCTGATGGGCTTCGATCCGGCGGCCCGGCCATGGACGATGGAGCTGATGAACTGCGCGTCGGCCATCGGCAACCTGGTGAAGATGCAATACAAGGCCAGCTACCGGCGCGTGCGGCCGTCCTTCCTGTGCCCCGGCCTGCTGCCGCCCTGGGGTCCGCCGCAGCACCCGGCCTTCCCGAGCGGGCACTCGACGGTGATGCACCTGACCACGCTGTTCCTGCTGTCGGTGGACGGCATCGCCGACCGGTTCGGGATCTTCGAGCCGGACGCCGGCAAGGGGCGTCGGCCCTGCCTGGGTGACTTCCTCGACAGCGCGCCGCGCCATGCCGGCGCAAAGGCCGGCGCCACGCCGGCCGCCAAGGGGTATGGCGACGACCAGCGCTCGCCGCTGCTGTGGCTGGCCTGGCGCATCGCGCGCGGCCGCGAGCGGCTGGGCCTGCACTACCGCAGCGACAGCGCGGCCGGCCGGGTGCTGGCGGCACTGGTGTGGGATGCCTGCATCAACGACGACAGCGCGAACCCCATCGTGCTGCCTAGCCTGCGCAAGGTGCTGCATCATGCCCGGGCCGAGTGGCCGGTGTTCGAAGGTGCGCCGACGACAGCGGTGAATGCGCCGGTCGCGCCCCTCGCCGCCGGTGGCGTACCGCGCAACGGGGCAGCCCGCAAGGCCCCGGCGAAGGCCTGAGCCTGTGGCCCCGACCCGCCCCGGCGCGGCGAGCGCGCCGGCGGGTCGGCGGCTACAGCCGGAAGAGCGCCAGGTTGTTGTCGTGGGCCACCAGTTCGAGCAGCGCCGCCGGCTCGGTCGGTGGTTCGGCATCCAGGTTCGCCGGATCGGCCGGCGCATCGGCAGCGATCAACAGCCAGCCCTCCGGCGCCAGCGCCTCGTCGAGCTGCAGGCTGGCCCACGCGGCGGCCCGGCCCGCGAGCGTTTCGACCGACGCGCCGGACAGCGGCAGCGCACGCCATGCGAATGCCGGACCGCGCGCGCACCACCAGGCACGCACGGTGATGCCTTCGGCGCTCTCGTGGCCGCGGTTGGCGATCCGGACCTTCAGGTGCCGACTGTCCCGTTCGCAGGCCGCGGGATCGGCCAGCCAGTGCATGGCGAGGGCCGCGCCGTCGTCGGCGTCCGCGTCGACGCGAAGCGGCACCGGTGAATAACCGCCTTCGTGAGCGTCCGGGCCGGCCTGCCGTCGATCGGCGATGTACACGTCGACCGGCGGCGGGTCGCCCGGCCGGTCGGCGATCTCGCGCGGATCGTCGGTCGCGTACAACCCCTGCCGCTCGAAGGCCCAGCGGATCACCTTGTGCACGCGTCCGCCGCGCCGGCGCATCGAGCGGTCGCCGGCCGCTCCGGCCGAGCGGGAGAACCGGCCGGACGCGATCAGCTGGTCGAGGTCGAAGGGCCACGCGGCCTCGACCTGCCAGTCGCCGGTGCTGGCGTCGGCGTCGATCAACGCGCTGACGAACTGGTCCGCGCTGCGCGCCGGCGCGATGCTGTCCGGACCCAGCATCGAGATTGCGCGCATCACCAGGTAGATGCAGTAGTCGGACGCCTCCAGCCGCATCAGCGCATCGGCCAGGTCATCGCCACCGTGCGCCTGGCGCGTATCGCCGCCCAGGCAACGGTAGAGCCGGAACAGCGACGAGGACAGCAGTTGCTCCTGGTAGTAGCCATGGCGATAACGCTCCAGCGGCCCGTCGAAGGCCAGCCGCAGGCGGTTGCGCCGGCCGCACCAGCAGTAGCCGCCGGCAGCGGAGCGGCCGTGGTTGCGGCCGGGGACCTGGATCCACGGGAAGGTCGCGAAACGCACGGGCGCCTCGGGGTCGTCGGCCGCGAGCAGCGACAACGGGTCGCCCGCGATGGCCGCCAATGCATCGCCGGCACTGTGCGCAAAGGGAAACTCCAGTTCGCCGGTGCTGGCGAAGTTCAGCACGTGGCCGAACTCGTGCCAGGCCCAGCGCGGATCGCTGGCCACGCTGAGGAACTGCGCGCTGCTGCGGCGCTTGTCGGCCGGCGAGGGCAGGCGGCGCCGGTGCAGCGGGTCCGCCGAGCCGTACTTCACCAGCAGCTGGATGCGGTCCTTCGGCCCTGCCTTGCCGGCGTCGGCGGTGGCGTCGCCGACGAAGGGGCGGACCTCGGCGTTCGGCAACTCGCCCTGGGGCGCCCAGCGCATCGCCGGTCGCGCGCGCTGCACCAGCGGCAGCCGCGCGAAGCGGAAGTAGAACCCGGGTGCCATCCCGTAGGCCATCAGGCGGGCGAACAGCTCCGACGCGCGCGCATGCGTCTCGACGGAGCCGGCGGTGTCCGACATCAGCACCGGCCCCTGGCCCGGATCGGGCGGACCCTGGCGTGCGATCCTGACCACGCCGCGCGGGTTGACGTCCACCGTCGGCGCGCCGCCGGGACGCGGCCGGGCACCCCGCGTCTCGAACACGGGATCGCCATCGATGAACTGCAGCGCGGCGCCCTGCTGAAGATCGAAGCGGACCCGGCGGCGATGCTGGTCCAGGGCCGCCTCGGACCGGGTGGGCCGGCGGTCGCGCAGCGAACGGGCCGGTCCGAGCGAGGCCGGGTCGGCCACGAAGACGGGCTGCTCGAACCAGGTCGCCCGGGCCGCGCTGCCGATGAAGTCATTGCGGCCGACCTGCACGACGCGCCAGCCCGGCGCGGCCGGATGGGCTTCGAGGTCGACGCAGAAGTCGTGCACCGCTGCGCGGTTCGGGCCGGCGCCGGGCGGGGCTCCGGTCTGGCGCCAGCGCAGCGCATGTCCGGTCGCGCGCAGGCGGCCGGACGCGGGGCCCTCGCGGGTCAGCTCGAGGTTGTTGATGCGCGCCTGTCCGCAGTCCAGCGCGCGCTCGATCGGCTGGCGCATCGCTTCCACCTGCGCGAACAAGGCGTCCTCCGACTGCGCCCACGCCGGGATCGCCTGCACCGCACGCGGCCCGCTCAGGCCCGACAGCGTCACGCCGCGGATCAGCAGTTCGTCCGCGCGCACGTCGATCGCGATGCGCAGGCCGATGTCGCTTCCGAGCTGCAGCCTATGAGGCTGGCAGGCACTGCCGGCCAGCAGCACCAGCACGCCGGAGCGCGGGTGCTGCGCCGGCATGTCGACCCAGAAGGAAGCCAGCGGGCTGGCGTTGGCAGGCAGCGTCGTGCGCCGGGTCGAGACCGGTCGCGTCCACAGGATGTCCAGCCAGCCGAAACCCGGCGGCCGCCGGTGCGGGGTGCGGGCCTGGAGGGCCTTCCAGACGTCCGGGTGCAGCCAGCCGGCGTCGCCCGCCTTCAGATCCAACGCGGCGGCCAACTCGCGCAGGTAGCGCCGGCCGATGTCCTGCCACAGCGCGTTCGAGCGTGGCCTCAGGGCTGCGCGCTGCGCCGGTGTCGGCCGGTAGCGCACCGGAGGGTGGCGGACCATGCCGATTGCCGGTTCACCGGTGAACGGATCGATCACCCATTCGACGTGGAAAGCGTGGCGCGGCGGCGGGGCCGCGACGTTCCCCCAGGGCTTCGAGGCCGTGGCCATCCGCATCCCTCCTGAAGCTGGCTGCCTTAGCAACATTTAGAGCGGCTTAGCGCCGCGCCAAGGACTATGGCCCGGGATCGGCAGACAGTGCATGCACAACTTGAAGGAGAGATCACGATGACTGCACTGCATGCCGACACGTCCGTGGACCGGTCGGGCGGAGGACTGCATTTCGCGGCCGGGCTGGCGGCCCTGGTCGATGCGGCGCCGGTGCGCGCCACGAACCGGCCGGCGCGGCTCGACGGCGGCCTGATCGCCGACCTGCTGGAGGAGCTCGACACCGGGATCATCGTCTGCGACGAAACCGGCCACGTCTCGCTGGCGAACGACTGCGCGCGCCGTGAGCTGGCCCGCGGCGGCCTGCTGGCACTGGATCCGAACGGGCAGGTGTCGCTGCCCGGCAGCGCCGCGCTGGCGCAGTGGCACGCGGCGCTGCGCGCGGCGATCCACGCCCATCGCCGCCAGCTGGTGCCGCTGCGCGACCGCGAACAGACGCTGATGGTGTCGGTGATGCCGCTGGGTGCCGGCTCGCAGGCCTGGGCGCTGGTGCTGCTGGGGCGGCGGCAGCCGGCGCCGGAGCTGGCCGTCGAAATGCTCGGCAAGCTGCATGCGCTGACGCATGCCGAGCGCGGCGTGCTGGTCGGGCTGCTCAACGGGCGCGGCGTCGGCGGTGTCGCCCGCGAGCGCGGCGTGAAGATCTCGACCCTGCGCACGCAGGTGGCTTCGCTGCGCGCGAAGCTCGGCGTGCGGCGCATGGAAGACCTGCTGCGCCTGGTGGCCGAGCTGCCGCCGATGGCCAGCGTGCTGCGCAGCCCGGCGCTGAAGCAGCTCGGCTGAGGCCGCGCGCCCTCGCCAGCGCTGCCGCCGGGTGGGTGGCAGCGCGGGCGGGCGCGCCGGCGTTTCTGTCATGCTATGCCGGTGACAGAGACGATGGTGCCGGCCGCTGGGGCCGATGACGAACCGCTGCAGACGGGCCTGCTGGTGCTGCACGGCAACCGGCTGGAGGATCTCGCGGCCGCGGTGACCGGCTGGCTCGGCCGGCATCCGCTGGCGCCGCTCGAGGAAGAGACGCTGCTCGTGCAGAGCAACGGCATGGCCGAGTGGCTCAAGATGACGCTGGCCGGCGCGCACGGCATCTGCGCGGCCTCGCGCGTCGAGCTGCCGGCGCGCTTCCTGTGGCGCAGCTACCGGGCGGTGCTGGGGCGCGACGCGGTGCCGCCGCAGTCGCCGCTGGACAAGCAGCCGCTGGTCTGGCGCCTGATGAGCCTGCTGCCGCAGCTGCAGCACGAGCCGGTCTTCGCGCCGGTGGCGGCCTTCCTCGGTCACGACGCGGGCGCCGACGCCGCGCGCCGGCTGCAGCTGGCGACGCGGCTGGCGGACCTCTTCGACCAGTACCAGGTCTACCGCAGCGACTGGCTGGACGACTGGGCGCGCGGCGACGACGTGCTGCGCCCGGCGGTCGGACCGGCACTGCCGGTGCCCGAGGACCAGGCCTGGCAGCCGGCGCTGTGGCGCGCGCTGCTCGCCACCCTCGACGACGCCGGCCGCGCGGCCGCGCGGCCGCTGCTGCACCGGCGCTACCTCGCCGCGCTCGAAGCCCCCGACGCCCGCTTCGCGCAGCGCGTGCCGCGCCGGCTCGTGCTGTTCGGCACCACGCACGTGCCGCAGCCGATGCTGCAGGCGCTGTCCGCGCTGGCCCGCCACAGCCAGGTGCTGCTGGCCGTGCCCAATCCTTGCCGCTACCACTGGGCCGACCTGATCGAAGGCCGCGAGCTGCTGCGTGCCGCGCGCCACCGCCATGCCTGGCGCGGCGGCCGCGACCTGGCGGCGCTGCCACTGGCGCAGCTGCACGCGCAGGGCCATCCGCTGCTCGCGGCGTGGGGCCGGCAGAGCCGCGACTTCGTGCGCCAGCTCGATGCCTTCGACGATGCCGAAGCCGCGCGGTCACGCTTCGCGCTGCCGCGCATCGACCTGTTCGACGAAGGCGGCACCGGCGCCGGCGATGAACCGCCGGCCCCGCTGCTGCAGCAGGTGCAGGCCCGCATCCGCGATCTCGTGCCGCTGTCGGAACACGCCGAGCTCGCGCCGGTGACGCCGGCGGCCGACGACCGCTCCATCGTCTTCCACCTCGCGCACAGCGCGCAGCGCGAGGTCGAGATCCTGCACGACCAGTTGCTCGAGCTGCTGGCCCGGCCGCCCGGCGGCTTAGCCGTCGCGCCGCGCGAGATCGTCGTGATGGTGCCGGACATCGATGCCTTCGCGCCGGCGATCCGCTCGGTCTTCGGCCAGCACGGACGTGGCGATGCGCGGTACATCCCGTGGGGCATCGCCGACCTGCGCGAGCGCCGCCACAACCCGCTGCTGGTCACGCTGGAGTCGTTGCTGCGCGCGCCGTCGCAGCGCTTCACCGCCACCGAGTTGCTCGGGCTGCTCGAAGTGCCGGCGGTGGCGCGCCGCCACCGGCTGCACGACGACGACCTGCCCTTGCTGTCCGGCTGGATCGCGCACGCCGGCGTGCGCTGGGGACTGGACGAGGCGCAGCGCGCGGCGCTCGGGCTCGAGGCCTGCGGCGACACCAACAGCTGGGCCTTCGGGCTGCGGCGCATGCTGCTGGGCTACGCGACCGGCGACCTGCCAGCCGAGCGCGGCGGCTTCGCCGGCATCGAGCCCTGCGGCGTGGTGTCGGGGCTGTCGGCGGACCTCGTCGGCATGCTGGCCGAGCTGCTCGAGACGCTGCAGGACTGGTGGCGCGACGCCGCGTCGCCGCGCACGCCCGCCGACTGGGGCGAGCGCCTGCGCGCGCTGCTGCCGCGGCTGTTCGAGGCGGCCGACGACGTCGAGCGCGCGACGCTCGCCGCGCTCGACGACGCGCTCGCCGGCTGGCTGCAGGCCTGCGAGGCCGCCGCCTTCGACGAGCCGGTCGGCCTGGCGGTGGTGCGCGAGGCGTGGCTGGAGGCGGTCGACGAGCCCGGCCTGTCGCAGCGCTTCCGCAGCGGCGGCGTCACCTTCTGCACGCTGCTGCCGCTGCGCGCGATCCCCTTCGAGGTGGTGTGCCTGCTCGGCATGAACGACGGCGACTACCCGCGCCGCAGCCCGCGCAGCGACTTCGACCTGATGGGCCTGCCGCGACTGGCGCGACCCGGCGACCGCTCGCGCCGCGACGACGACCGCCAGCTGATGCTCGATGCGCTGCTGTCGGCGCGCCGCGTGCTGTACCTCAGCTGGGCCGGGCGCAGCCAGCGCGACAACCAGCCGCAGCCGCCGTCGGTGCTGGTCGCGCAGCTGCGCGACTACCTCGTCGCCGGCTGGGGCCCGGGCGTGCTCGACGCGCGCACCACCGAACATCCGCTGCAGCCCTTCAGCCGGGCGTACTTCGACGCCGACGGCGGGCGCGGCTTGTTCACCTATGCGAGCGAGTGGCGCGCCGCGCACGCGGCGCCGGCCGCTTCCGACCGGGCGATGGCGGCACCACCGTCGGCCAACGACGCCGGCGACGAACAGGTGCTAACGATCGACGAGCTTGCGCGCTTCCTGCGCAACCCGGTAAAGGCCTTCTTCCGCCGCCGGCTGCAGGTGGTGTTCGACGAGCCCGAGGCGAGTGCCGAGGACGACGAGCCCTTCGAGTCCGGCGGGCTCGAACGCTGGCAGCAGATCGACGACGTGCTGCACGAGGCCCGTCGCGCCGGCGACGGCGATGCGTCGCCGCTCGATGCGCGGGTCGCGGCCCAGGTGGCGCGGCTGGCGCGCGAGGGTCGGCTGCCGCTGGCCGCACCTGGCCGCGCGGCGAACGAGCGCCTGCGGCGCACGCTGCAGCCGATGCTGGTGCAGTGGCATGAGGCGCTGCAGGCGCTGCCGCGGCCGGTCGACAAGCGGCCGTTGCGCCTCGCGGATCGCACGCTGCCGAACCTGCGCCTGGAGCAGTGGCTGGACGGCCTGCGAGCGGCCGCCGCGAATGACGAACCCGCCACCTGGCTCGATCTGCGCGCGGGCAAGCTGGCCGGCAAGTCCACCGCCAAGGCGCCCCCGAAACCGCGGGCCGACAAGCTGGTGCAGCCCTGGCTGCTGCTGCTGGCCGCTGCGGCGGACGGCGAGCCGATCCGCATCGTGCTGATCGGCAGCGACGTGCGCCTGCAGCTGCGGCTGGCCGACGCTGCGGACAGCGCGCGAGCGACCCTGCTCGGGCTGATGGCGGCCTGGCGCGACCAGCAGCAGGCCGACGCACCGCTGCCGACCGCGGTGCTCACCGGCTTGCGGTGGCTGGACGATCCGACGAAAGCGAAGGCCGCCTACCAGAGCGCCCGCGGCGCTCGCGGCGAAGGCGCCGAGGACTGCCTGGCGCGCCTCTACCCCGACTACGAATCGCTGGCAGGCGATCCGGGCTTCGAGGCCGCGACGCACCGGCTGTACGACGCGTTCCGCGACTGGCTCGCCGGTGATGGCGTGCAGCTGACGGTGCTGCCGGATGCACTCGACGGCGAGGACGACGATGGCGACGACTGAGCCGATCGCCCCCGCGGCGCTCGACCCGCTGACGCTGCCTTTGCGCGGTAGCCGCCTCGTCGAGGCGAGCGCCGGCACGGGCAAGACCTGGACCATCGCCGCGCTGTACCTGCGGCTGGTGCTCGGCCATGGCGCCGGCGAGGCGGGTCTCGGCCGCCCGCTGGACCCGGGGCAGATCCTGGTGATGACCTTCACCAAGGCCGCGACGCGCGAGCTGTCCGACCGCATCCGTGCGCGCCTGGTCGAGGCCGCCGCCTGCTTCCGCGGCGAACGGAACCCGCATCCGGACGATCGCTTCCTGCCGCGGCTGCTGGCCGACCATCCCGACGGCGAAGCCCGCACGCAGGCCGCGTGGCGGCTCGCGCAGGCGGCCGAGGCGATGGACGACGCGGCGGTGCACACCATCGACGCGTGGTGCCAGCGCATGCTGCGCGAACACGCCTTCGACAGCGGCTGCCTGTTCGACGAGGAGCTGCAGCCCAACGAGACCATGATGCTCGCCGAGGCCGCGCGCGACTGGTGGCGGCAGCAGGTCTACCCGCTGGACGAAGAGGCGCTCGACGACGTGCTGGCCCTGTGGCCCTCCGTGGACCGGCTGGTCGAAGCGGTGCGGCCGCTGCTGGAGCTGCCGTTGGACCCGGCGGTGGGCGAGGGCACGCTGGCGCAGTGCCGCGAAGCAGCTGCCGCGGGCCGGCGTGCGCAACTCGCCGCGCTGAAGGCCGGCTGGGCGGCGCGCGCCGACCAGATGCGCGACTGGCTCGAACCGCGGTGGTCCAGCAAGGTCATTCCGCCGGGTCGCTTGAGCACGGCGCACGGCAGGCGCTGGCTCGACCTGCTGCGTACATGGTCCGTTAGCGACGAGACGGCGCCGCCGGAGCTCGGCAAGGGCTGGGAGCGGCTGACGCGCCCGGCGCTGGAGGAGATCGCCGGCACGCGCTTGAACGACCTGCCCGAAGGCTTCGATCGCCTCGAGCGGCTGAAGGCCGACCTCGGCGCGCTGCCCGACGCCCGGGCCGCGTTGCGCGGCCATGCGATCGCCGGCGTGCGCGCGCGCCTGCAGCAGCTGAAGGCCCAGGCCGGGCGCTTCGGCTATGCCGACATGCTGCAGCGCCTGGACGATGCGCTCGACGAGCCGCGCCGCGGCGAACGCGCGCGCCAGCTGCGCGAGCGCATCGTCGCGCAGTACCCGGCGGCGCTGATCGACGAGTTCCAGGACACGTCGCCGCGCCAGCTCAGCATCTTCGACCGCGTCTACCGCATCGCCGACAACGAGCCCTCGCGCGTGCTGCTGCTGATCGGCGACCCGAAGCAGTCGATCTACGGCTTTCGCGGCGCCGACATCCACAGCTACCTGAAGGCGCGCCGCGCGACCGCGCCGCGCCACCATGTGCTGGACACCAACCGCCGCTCGACCCGGGCGCTGGTGGCCGCGGTCAACCGGCTGTTCATGCAGGCCGAGGCGCGACCCGGCGCCGGCGCCTTCGGCTTTCGCGAGCACGGCGCGGCGAACGAGCCGACCGAGCTGCCGTTCATCCCGGTCGATGCGGCCGGCCGCGCCGAGGTGCTGCAGCGGGGCGGCCGGCCGACCAGGACGACGATCGACGCGCTGCAGTTCGTCGTCGCCCCGGCGCCGGCCACCGCGAGCGACAGCCGCGACCACTTCGCGGCGCTGTGCGCCGAACGCATCGTGCAGCTGCTCGGCGATGCCGGCGCCGGCTTCGCGTGCGCCGATAGGGAGTTCGAGCGCCTGCGCCCCGGCGACATCGCGGTGCTGGTGCGCACCGGCGTCGAGGCCGAATGCGTGCAGCGTGCGCTGCGCCGGCGCCGCGTGGCGTCGGTCTACCTGTCGGACAAGGACAGCGTCTACCAGCGCGCCGAAGCAGCCGACCTGCTGCGGCTGCTGCAGGCTGTCGCCGCGCCGCGCAACGTGCGGCTGGCGCGCGCGGCACTCGCGACGCGGCTGCTCGCGCGCTCGCTGCCCGAGCTGCTGGCGCTGGCGAACGACGACGCGGCGTTCGACGAACAGGCCGAGCACCTGCGCGAGCTGCATGCCGTGTGGCAGGGCCAGGGCGTGCTGGCGATGCTGCGCCGCGCGCTGCACCTGTTCGAACTGCCGCAGCGCCTGCTGGCCTCCGGTGACGACGAGGGCGAACGGCGCATGACCAACCTGCTGCACCTGGCCGAGCTGCTGCAGGCGGCCAGCATGCAGGTCGACGGCGAACCGGCGCTGGTGCGCTGGCTCGCCGGCCAGATCGAGGCCGCGCGCGGCGACCGCACGCCAGCGGAGGACCAGGTGCTGCGGCTGGAGAGCGATGCCGACCTGGTGCAGGTGGTCACCGTGCACAAGTCCAAGGGGCTGGAGTACCCGCTGGTGTTCCTGCCCTTTGCCACTGCGGTCGCCGGCCGCCCGTTCGCCAGGCCGGACTGGGTGGTGCGGCGCGACGTCGATACCGGCGCCCGCCGCCTCGAGCTGGCGCCGGACGAGGACGACGAGCGTCAGCAGGAGCGCGAACGGCTGCAGGAGGACCTGCGCTTGCTCTACGTCGCGTTGACGCGGGCGCGCCATGCGCTGTGGGTGGGCGCGGCGATGCTGGTCGAGCGCAAGGGCAGCAGCACGCTGCTGTGGCCGCGCAGCGCGCTGGGCTACCTGCTGTCCGGCGACCGGGCGGTGAATCCCGAGGACGCGGTGGCCGCGCTGCAGGCGCTGGCCGCGGGCGGCGAGGGCATCGTGGTCACGACCGTCGACAGCGACACCCGCGTGCCGCGCACGCCGTGGGCGGGCGACGCGCCGGCGGCCGAACTGCCGCCGCCGCGCGGCTACGACGGTCGCTTCGAACGCAGCTGGTCGATCAGCAGCTACACGACGCTGGTGCGCCAGGCCGCGCGCGGCGCCACCGCGGTGCTGGACGACCTGCAGGCGCGCACGTGGCGCGACGATGACGACGAGGACGAAGCGGCCGGGGGACCGCCCGGTGGAGCGCCCGGCGTAGCATCCGGCGGAGTGCCCGGCGATGGGGCGGCAACGGCCCTCGTGCGGGCCGATCGCCCCTGGCACCGCTTTCCGCGCGGCGCCTTCGCCGGCAACTTCCTGCACACGCAGCTCGAATGGCTGGCCGGCGAAGGCTTCGCGCTCGATTCGCCCGCGCTGCAGCAAGCGCTACATCGCCGCTGCGAACGCCAGGGCTGGCGCCACCGGGCCGACGACGTGGTGGCGTGGCTGCAACGCGTGGTCGCCACGCCGCTGCCGCCGCTGGCGCCGCCGGACGGCGCGGCGCTGCGCGCGCTCGATGGCCGCGTGCTGCCAGAGATGGAGTTCTGGCTGCCCGGCGACGGCCTCGACGCGCAGCAGCTGGACCGGCTCTGCCGCGAGCACGTCGCGCCCGGCCTGGCGCGTCCGGCGCTGACGCCGCGCCGCCTGCACGGCCTGCTGATGGGCTTCGCCGACCTGGTGTTCGAACACGCCGGCCGCTACTGGGTACTGGACTACAAGTCCAATGCGCTCGGCGGACGCGATGCCGACTACACCGACGCGGCGATGCAGGCCGCGATGCTGCAGCACCGCTACGACGTGCAGGCGGTGCTGTACCTGCTGGCGCTGCACCGGCTGCTGCAGCGGCGGCTCGGGGCGCGCTACGACCCGGCGCGGCAGCTCGGCGGCGCGCTGTACCTGTTCCTGCGCGGCATCGGTGGCCCGGCGGCGGGCTGCCACCTTGTGTCGCCGCCGCTCGCGCTGCTGCAGGCCTTGCAGGCGCTGCTTGCCGCGCCGGCCGGGGAGGGCGCCGATGTCTGAACACGCCCTGCTCCTGCAGCGCTTGCGGGCGTGGCGCGAAGCCGGCCACCTGCGCGCGCTTGACCTGGCCTTCGCGCGGCTGCTGCACACGCTGGACCCGGCGGCGCCGGCGAGCCTGCTGCTGGCCGGCGCGCTGGCCGCCCATTTCGAAGGCCGACGCCACAGCTGCGTGAAGCTGGACGAACTGCTCGACGAGCTGCCGGTCCTGTCCGGCTGGCCGCCCGAGATGACGGATGAAGTACGCGGCCTGCTGCCGCCCACCGCCGAGGCCGCGACCGCCTGGTCGGCCAGTCCGCTGATCGAGATCGCGCCATCGCACACCGCGGGCAGCACGCCGCTGGTGTGGTGCGACGGCCGGCTCTACCTGCGGCGCTACTGGCACTGCGAATCGGCGGTCGCCGCGCAGGTGCGCGCGCGCACCGCGCCGGCGCCGGCCGACGATGTCGATGCCGCCGCCGCCCGGCTGTGGCTCGACCGCCTGTTCCCGCCCCCGGCGGCGCCGCGCGGCCGCGCGGCGAAGGCCGCGGCCGCCGATGCGCCGTTCGACTGGCAGAAGCTCGCCTGCGTGCTGGCGCTGCGCGGCCGGCTGCTGCTGGTCACCGGCGGCCCGGGCACCGGCAAGACCTTCACCGCGGCCCGCCTGCTGGTGCTGCTGCAGGCGCTGCACCGCGGCCCGCAGCCGCTGCGCGTGGCGCTGGCGGCGCCGACCGGCAAGGCGGCGGCGCGCCTGCGGCAGTCGATCGACGCCGCGCTGCAGACGCTGCGCACGGCGATCGACCGCGAGGTCTTCGGCCACGATCCGCTCGCCGCGCCGGGCCCCGCGCGCACGCTGCATGCGCTGCTCGGCGTGCGGCCGGACGCGCGCCGCCCGCAGCACGATGCCGCGCGCCCGCTGGACGTCGACCTGCTGTTCGTCGACGAGGCGTCGATGGTGAACCTGGAGATGATGGCGCTGCTGCTCGATGCGCTGCCGCCGCGGGCCCGCCTGGTGCTGCTGGGCGACAAGGACCAGCTGGAGTCGGTGGAGACCGGCGCGGTGCTGGGCGACCTCTGCGAGGGCGCCGACGCGGGCGGCTACGACGACGCCAGCGTGCAGTGGCTGTCGGCGGTCGGCGGGCTGACGTTGCCGCCGGAGTTTCGCGGCGCCGGCGCGCCGCTGGCGCAGCAGACGGCGATGCTGCGCACCAGCCGCCGTTTCGGCGGAGCGATCGGCGCGCTGGCCCAGGCGGTGAACCGCGGCGATGCGGCGGCCGCGCGCCGGCTGCTGGCCGACGATGCCGGCCGGGTGGTGGCCACACTGGCGGAGGCGCCCGACCTGCGTCGCGTGCAGCACCTGGCCCTCGCCGGGCGCGACCGCCACGACGGCTATGGCCGCTGCTTTCGCCTGTTGGCGGACCGGCCCGACGATCCGGCCGCGTTCGACGACTGGGCCCGCAACCTGCTTCGCACCTTCGTATCCTTCCGCGTGCTCTGCGCCGTGCGCGAAGGACCGCAGGGCGTGCAGGCCGTCAACGCGGCGATCGAGCAGGCGCTGGTGGAGGCCGGGCTGTTGAAGACCCGCCGCGGCGAGTGGTACGAAGGCCGGCCGGTGATGGTCACGCGCAACGATGCCGCGCTCGGCATCTTCAACGGCGACATCGGCCTCGTGTTGCGGCCGCCGGGCAGCGGCGCCGGCGAGGGCGCCGCGCTGCGCGTGTACCTGCTCGACGGCGAGGTGCTGCGCTCGGTGTCGGCCGGCCGGCTGCCCGATGTGGAGACGGCCTTCGCGCTGACGGTGCACAAGAGCCAGGGCTCGGAGTTCGCGCACGTGCTGCTGGTGCTGCCGGCCGACGATTCGCCGGTGCTGACGCGCGAGCTGCTGTACACCGCGATCACGCGCGCGCGCGAGGCTTTCACGCTGGCCGCGCCGCAGCCGGCGCTGGTCGATGCCGCGGTGCAGCGCCTGACGCGGCGCCACAGCGGGCTGCGCGCGCTGCTCGACCGCGCTTCGTCCTGACTGCGCCGCGGCCGGCTCGTCGCGGCAGTTCAGGTGGCGCCGACGTGCCGGCCCCGTCCCGCGGCCTTGGCCTCGTACAGCCGCGCGTCCGCTTCGGCGATCAGCTGGCGCAGGTCGAATCCGGCATCGCCGGCGAAGGCCACGCCGGCGCTGGCGCCGATGCGCAGCTGCAGGCCGTCGACCTCGAACGGCGCGCTCGCCGCGGCGATCAGCTTGGCGGCCACCGCTTCAGCATGGCGGCGCTCGCGCACGCCGATCAGCGCGATCGCGAACTCGTCGCCGCCGAGCCGCGCCACCGCGTCGCTGGGCCGCACCACGGCGCTCATGCGCTGCGCGAACTGCTGCAGCAGCACGTCGCCCACCGCGTGGCCGTGCCGGTCGTTGACCGGCTTGAAGTGGTCGAGGTCGACGTAGATCAGCGCCAGCATGTGGCCCGGCCGGGCCTGCGCCAGGCGCGTCTCGGTGAAGCGCTCGAAACCGGCGCGGTTCATCAGCCCGGTCAGCGGATCGCGCTCGGCCAGCTCGAGCAGGCGGCCTTCCTCCTGCTTGTGCTGGGTGATGTCGAAGGCCACCGCGACGAAGCCGTCGACCTCGCCGTTCTCGACGATCAGCGGGATGTAGCTGATCGACAGGTGCTGCACCGCGTCGTGCGGACCGAACTCCTTCTCGAAGCTCACCGTCTCGCCGGCCAGCGCGCGTTCGATCCACGGCAGGCTGCGCTCATGCTCGCGCGGGCCCAGCACCTGCGCCATCGTGCAGCCGATCAGCGCCTCGCGCGGGCGGCCGCTCCAGCGCTCGAACGCGCTGTTGACGAAGCGGTAGCGGCCGTCGGCGCCGACCACCGCCACCAGCGCCGGGATGGCCTCGGTGACCGAGCGCAGCGTCGCGGCCTGGCGGCGCTGCTCGAGTTCGGCCGCGCTGCGCTCGGTGACGTCGACGCCGATCGCGTAGAAGCCGCGCACATCGCCGGTCTCGTCGATGTCCGGCAGCAGCCGGCTCTCGATGCGCACCAGGCGGCCGTCGACCATCTCCTCGAACTCGAAGCGCTGCTCGGTGCCCGCGAGCACCGCGGCGACGCGGCCATCGACGTTCTCGCTGGTGCGGCCGACCATCAGCTCGTCGCGCGTGTGGCCGATGATCTGGTCACGGCGCAGGCCGAAGCGCTGGCAGTGCGCCTGGTTGACGAAGCGGTAGCGGCCCTCGCGGTCGCCGTAGGCCAGGCGCACCGGCACGTTGTCGGTGATCTTGCGCACGAAGCGCTCGCTCTCGGCGAGGCGGATCTGCAAGGTCTTGCGCTCGGTGATGTCCTGCAGCGCACCGACCAGCCGCACCACGCGTTCACCGTCGAGCTCGGCCTGGCCCTGCGTGCGCACCCATAGCCGGCGCCCGCGCGCGGTGACGAACGCCAGCTCCAGGTTCCAGGGCGCACCGGTGGCGATCGCGTTGTCGATGGCCGTCAGCACCACCAGCTGCGCCTGCGGCTCGTAGAACTGCAAGGCGCCCTGCAGCGTCGGCTGGTAGGCCTCGTCGACCTCGTGGATGCGGCGCAGCTGCGCGGTCCATTCCAGCCGCTGCGTCGCCAGGTCCAGCGCCCAGCCGCCGACGCCGGCCAGGCTGCCGGTGCTCTCCAGCAGCGCCCGGTGGCGCGCCAGCGCCACTTCGGCGAGCTGGCGCTCGGCGACCTCGGCACGGCTCTGCTCGATCAGCGTCGACTGTTGCTCGACGACCGCCTGGACGTGGCGCTCGCTGCGCGCCAGCCGGTGCACCAGCGGCCGCACCTGCGTGCGCAGCGCCACCACCGCCAGCCCGACCAGCGCCGCCAGGGCGATCAGCAGCAGGTTCAGCCGGTCCTTCATCGGCAGCATCAGCGTGCGCACGTCGTTGCGCACGCCCAGGCCGAGGCCGTAGTCCCTGATCGGCGCGTAGGCGGAGATCGAGTCGACGCCGCGCGGGTCCTTCGCGAACACCACGCCCTGTGTGCCGAGCAGCGCGCGCACCACCGGCAAGGTCGGCTGACCCGCGCTGTCGAACAACGGACGCTCGAAGGGCTGCTTGCGGAACTTCGTCGCACCGCAGCGCACTGTCTTGTCGAGCCGGCTGCAGATCACGGCGTCGGAGGTCGGGCTCGACGCACGCAGCTCCTCGAGCAGGCGGTCGAACAGCGGCAGGCGCTGCTCCGTCAGCACGCGGCCGACCTTGCGGCCGTCGTGGACCACGTCGTATTCGGCCAGCAGCAGGTAGCCGCGGTGGAAGGCCAGCACCGCGGGCGGCTGTCCGACGCGGCGCAAGGCATGGTTCAGCTCGACGCCGGCCTTCACGCTGGCGCCCGCGCTGGCCAGCAGGCGGCCGTCGACGCTGACGAACTGCGCGCTGCTGAGCTCGTCGGTGCGGAAGCTGTCGGCGATGCGCTGCAGCGTGCGCTGCGCGACCGGATCGTCGGGCTGGGCGTTCAGCGTCGCCATCGTCAGCTGCACGGTCGGGCGCGTGGCCACCGTGCGGGACAGCCACAGCTGCAGGTCGAGTGCGTTGGCCAGCGAGGTCGCCGTCGTCGACGCCAGCAGTTGCTGGTTCTGCGCCACCGACTGCTCGAAGGTCGCGCGCATCGCGGTGAAGCCGGCGGCGCCGCCGAGCAGCGCGACCAGGCTGACGACCACCAGCGCGCGCCGGTGGATGCGGCGCTCGCCGATGTCCAGGGCTTCGGCGTCCAGGCGCAGCGTGCGCTCGTACAGCGTCCACAGCCCGATCGCCAGCGCGCCGAGGCCGAGCGCCGTCGCCGGCGACAGGCGGATCAGCCAGCCGATGTCGTAGAGCTGCTCGATGCCCAGGAAGTGGCCGAGCACGCCGGTGAGGGCGATCAGCGCCACCGCGGCGAGCAGGACCAGGAAGGCGCGGCGATGACGCTCGAAGCGCCGGCTGCGCAGCGCCGCGAAGCCGGCGCCGGTGGCGGCGAAGGCCAGGCCGGCGGTGATCGGCAGCCAGCCGGCGAAGGCCCGCTGGGGTGTCGCGGCGGCGCCGGCCAGTGTCAGGTCGATGCCGAGCAGCGCGCAGGCGACGGACGCGGCGAGCGAAGCGGCCGGCAGCAGCAGCAGCAGCGCGATGGCGACGGTCTGGCCGCGGCGCATGGTGCGCGTCGTGTGGCCATCGGCCCCGCGGGCCGCGGCCAGCAGGCCGAGGCCGGCGATCACGAACAGCGCGGCGGTGAGCGGCCGGTCTTCCGTCGAGCCCAGCGGCCACCAGCCGAAGGCGGCCGGCGGCAACACCCAGGGCAGCCCGCCGACCAGGCCCAGCGCGACGGCCAGCAGGCCCGCACACTGCGCTGCCGAGGGGCGGACTTTCTCCATGACTGCGGGGGTCTCCTGTGCGTCGTCGTCGTGACAGCGCGGGCCGCGGCGAGGCCGCTACGGGCCGGTCGACGCGGGCGCACCGGCGGGACGGTACGCCAGTGTGCCGGCGCCACCGGTTTCGCGAGGGCGGGAACAATCGGCGATTGACTTGCCATTTTTGCCGACTTCGCTTGTTGCGCCAAGGGGGCGCCGCACGCAAAACGGCCGCGCCGCCGTGAAAGGCGGCGCGGCCGAAGGCGCGCGGGCTGCCGGGGTGGACCGGCGCGGCGGTGTCAGTGCACGGCGTCGAGCTGCCGTTCGCCGGCGCGTTCGCGGTCGGGGGCGGCGGCGCGCGGCGGCCGCGTCATCGCGCCGGAGGCATCGGCGATGGTTTCGAGCAGCGAGTGCCGCACCATCAGCGACGGACCGCGGAACGTCAGCTCCGGACCGACGCGGCGGACCTTGTCGTCGGCCTGCACCTCGACCACATGGCCGAAGTGCATGCGGAAGCGGCGCGACTGCAGATGCCCGTTGTCGAGCTTCGTCACCAGCTGCACGTCGCCGTTGGCCAGCGTTTCGATCCTGTTCAAGCCGCTTCTCCCGTTGTTCGTATCGAGGCGGAGCGGACTATCCGTCAGAAGCATGACCGGGCAGAGGCAGTTTTCCTCATTTCGACCTGCGCAGCGGGCGCAAGCCCCCTCGTTCGAGGGGCTCGCCGGGCCCTGTTCGGCCGCCCGCGGGGCCCCGCCCGCGCTCAGGACGGGTTGATCGCGGTGCGGTCGCGGCCCAGGTTCTTCGCGTGGTACAGCGCCTGGTCGGCGCGCTCGATGGCCTCGGCGACGGCCTCGCCCGGCCGGGCCTCGACCAGGCCGGCCGAGAACGTGAAGCGCACGCCTTCGTGCGGCGGCAGGGTGCGCCGCACGCGCTCGACCGCCTGGCGGGCCTCGTCGACGGTCGTCGCCGGCATCAGCAGCAGGAACTCCTCGCCGCCGAGCCGGCCCAGCGCATGCTCCGCGCGCAGTTGCTCGGTGCAGTGCTGGCTGAAGCGGCGCAGCACCGCATCGCCGGTGCTGTGCCCGTAGGTGTCGTTGATGCGCTTGAAGTGGTCGAGATCGAGGATGCCCAGCGTGACCGGCTGCGACTGCCGGCGGTGATCGGTCAGCGCGCTCTCGGCGAGCTGCAGGATGTGGCGGCGGTTCGGAACGCCGGTCAGCTCGTCGGTCAAGGCCGTCTGCACGGCCTTGCCGTGGGCCTGGCGCAGCTCGGCGGCCATCTTCTCGTTGATGCGCAGCAGCCGCTCCAGCTCGGCGTTGCGCTCGCGCAGCTCGCGGCGATGGCGGTGCAGTTCCACGAAGACGCCCACCTTGCTCTCGAGCACCCGCGGCTCCACCGGCTTGACCAGGAAATCGACGGCCCCGGCTTCGTAGCCGCTGAAGGCACGGCCGGCATCGAACACGCTGCCGGTCATGAAGATGATGGGCACCGTGCGCAGCGGCGGGTCGGCGCGCATCGCCTCGGCCAGCGCGAAGCCGCTGACACCGGGCATCTGCACGTCCACCAGCGCCAGCGCGACGTCGTTGCACTTCAGCAGCGCCAGCGCGGTCGACGCCGAGGTGGCGGTCAGCACCTGCAGGCCGGGTCGCTCCAGCAGCACCTTCGTCGAGAAGAGGGCATCCTCGAGGTCGTCGACCACCAGGATGCTGATGGCCGACGCCGAGGCGTCGGAAGAAGGCGGCAGCATGGTCGCGGCTTGGGCAAGCGATGTGCCCGTCGCCCGCGAGCCGCATCCCGGCCGGGCATCGGCGCGCCGCGCCGCGCGCTGGCACGATCGCAGGCTTCACCACCCGGAGAACCCTCATGAGCCGCCCCGTCGCCCTGATCACCGGCGCCGCCACCGGCGTCGGCGCCGCCGTCGCGCTGCAGCTCGCGCAGCGTGGCCACGACGTCGTCGTCAACTACTCGAAGAGCGTGCAGCAGGCCGAAGCCTGCGCGGCGGCCTGCCGCGCCGCCGGCGCCGACGTGCTGCTGCAGCGCGGCGACGTGGCCGACGATGCCGACTGCCGGGCACTGGCGCAGGCGGCGCTCGACCGCTGGGGCCGCATCGACGGCCTGGTCAACAACGCCGGCATCACCAGCTTCGCCGGACCGACGAACTGGGACGCGATCGATGCCGAGACCTTCCAGCGCATCGTCGGCGTCAACGCGATGGGCAGCTTCCAGATGATCCGGGCCTGCGCGCCGGCGCTGAAGGCCGCGCGCGGCGCGATCGTCAACGTCTCGTCGATCGCCGGCGCGCTGGGCATCGGCTCGTCGGTGCCCTACATCGCGTCCAAGGGCGCGGTCAATGCGATGACCTTGCACTTCGCCCGCGCGCTGGCACCCGAAGTACGCGTCAACGCAGTCTGCCCCGGCTTCGTCACGACGCGCTGGTTCGTCGAGGGGCTCGGCCAGCAGGGCTTCGATGCGATCAAGGCCCGCTACGAGCAGAGCGCACCGCTGGCCCGCGCCAGCAGCGCCGAGGACGTGGCCGACGCGGTGGTGTGGCTGCTGACCGGCGCACGCTCGACCACCGGCGAGCTGCTGCTGCTCGACGGCGGCATGCACCTGGGTGCGGCGCAGTCGGCGCGCACCGCCGACGCCGGCCGCTGAGGCTTGCGCGGCGCCGGGCGCTAGGGCTTGATGTACGCGGCGCCCTGCTTCTGCAGCTTGGCCAGGCGCACGACGCCCGAGGGCGTGAACTCGGCTTCCTGGATGAACTGCTCGCGCTTGAGATTGCGGTTCTTCAGCGTGATCTCGCAGACCTCGAACTTCACGCCGCGTGCCGCCAGGGCCGAGATCGGCGCGGCGAAGGCGCCGCCGTTGGCATCCTTCGCGCTTTCGAACAGCAGGTCGACGCCCATCGCGTGCGTGACGACGGTGATCTTCGCCGTCGGGTCGGTGTCGAGGTGGTTGCGGATGTTGCGCAGGCCCTTCAGGCCCTGCGCGGCCGCGTCGTCGATGTGGTAGACCACGAGGTCCTGCGCCAGCGCGCCGACGGCGCCGGCCACGAGCGACAGGCCGACCAGCCAGGAACGGATTCGCATCGGGTTCTCCTCGGGATGATGGCCGGATGGCGGCCGGGCGGGGCAGTGGGCATGCGCGCGTCGTTCACCGGACGTCGCGCCGGCCGTCGGACCGGGAGGCCTCCCACAGCGCGTACATCGGGTCGTTGAAATGCAGGGCCTCGAGTCCACGCGGCGGCGAGGCCGGCGGCGGCGGACCCAGCAGGTGGGTGACGATCTTCGGCCGCCGGTCCGCGGACGTGCGCTGCCGCGACAGCGCGCACTGCGTCTCCTTCAGCACCCAGGCCGATTCGGCCGCCGCGGCCGACCAGAACAGCATGAAGGCGTCGCAGGCCTCGAGCTCGCGGTACAGCCGCGGCTCCCAGTCCTCGCCGCCTTCGAGCGACAGGCGGTCCATGAAGGCCTCGATGCCGAAGCGGCGCAGCACGCGGGTGGCTTCGATCACCGCAGCGCGGTCGTCGCTGGAATAGGACATGAAGACGCGGCGGTGCGGCATCAAGCCGACCTGCGCGACGCCGTTCGCCGGCGCCGCCGCCGGCACGGCCTGCGCCCCCTGAACGTACGGCAGCGTGATCGGCAGGTGGCCGATGCAGACGCCCTCGACGAAGACGTTGACGTCGACCAGCAGCGCCGGCCCCTCGGGCTGCTTCGGCGGCAGGACCTGGAAGTTGACGCTGAGCGTCTGGCCCTGCCAGATCAGCGCCAGCGAGGTCGGCGCGATGCGCTGGGCGTCCGGGCATTCCAGCGTCAGCTCGATGCGCGTGCCGGCGGCCAGCGGCGTGAACAGCGGCCGCACGTCGGCGGCTTCGCGATCGGGATGCGCGGCCGCCCGTTCGTCCAGCAAGGCCAGCAGCGTGCCGGCGGGGCCGAGGAAGACCTCGATGCGCAAGGGCTGCGCGGGCCGGACGGCGGTGGGCACCAGCGCGGAGATCTCCGCGCGTTCGGGGGCCGGGCCTGACGCCGTCGGGCCCGGGTCGGTCGGGCCCGGCGCGGTCGGCTGCGGCGCGGCTGGCGGGGCCGCGGCCGAAGGCAGGCCGAACGGGTCCCAGTCGTCCGGCAGGCGCGTCAGGCCGGCGGGGGGCAGGTCTGCCGGAACGGGCTGCGCGGCGGGCGCCGGAGCGAAGAGGTCGTCCATCGAAGGCGGGTCCAGCGGGTCTGGCGCTCGCACGACCGGCGGCCGTGCCAGCAGGTCCGCAAACGGATCGTCGGCGTCCAGGGTGCCGAGGCGCGTGTCCGGAGAAGGCCAGGGGGGCGACTCGACCGGCGGCAACCAGTCGGCCAGCGTGGGGTCCGGCGACCTGGACGACGGTGCGACGATGCCCGTCGCCTCGCCGTCCGCGGTGTCGATCAGCACCACGCGCAGCACGTACAGCCCGATGCGGATCAGGTCGTCGTGCGCGAGCACCGCGCTGTCGCCCTGGGTCAGCATCGCGTTGCCGACGGCCATCTGCACCGCGGCGCTGACGTTGCGGATGACGAACTGGCCGGACGGCGTGCCGATCACCTCGGCCTGGATGCGCGAGATGTTGCGCTCCGGGTCCGGCAGCACCAGCGTATTGCCCGGGTGGCGGCCGATCGTGCCGACGCCGGCGCCGAAGTGCATGCTGGCCGGCGCCTGCGCCGGCTGCCCGTTGAAGGAGATGACGATCAAGGTGAGCGTCAAGGTCGGTCCTCGCGCGATGCCCCGCGCCGAGCCGCGGTGAGCGCCTTACCTTAGCCCATCCGCGCCCAGTGCGCTCGCCCGGGCCAGGTGGTCCGGCGTCGCGCGGATGTGCGCCTCGAGCGCCAGCGCGGCCCGGGCCTCCTGGCCGGACATCGCCATCTCGAAGATCTGCCGATGCTCCTCGTGCACGTCGCGGCCGCTGGTCGACAGCCCGATCGCCTGGCGCCGGTAGCGTTCGCTGTGGCGGCCCAGCATCTGCAGCACCTTCACCGTCCACGGGGACTGGCAGGCGCCGATCAGCGCCTCGTGGAAGCGCGCGTTGCGCTGCTCCCAGGCCACGCGCTGCTCGGGCCGCACCGGCTGCTCGAAGGCCGACAGCTCGTCGTAGGCCTGCTGCAGCGCCGCGCGCCAGGCCGCGTCGCCATGGCGGATCGATTGGCGCAGCGCCTCGATCTCGATGTGCAGGCGCAGCTGCGTCAGGTCTTCCAGGTCGGCCAGCGTCATCGGCGCGACGCGGAAGCCGCGCTGGCCTTCGGCGACCACCAGCGCGTCGCTGACCAGCCGGGTGATCGCCTCGCGCAGCGTGCCGGCGCCGACGCCGTAGCGCGACTTCAGGTGCTCGACGCGCAGCTTCTCGCCGGGCGCGAGCCGGCCTTCGACGATGTCGTCGCGCAGCCGCTCGTAGCTGCGCTCGATCAGCGTGCGCGAACCGTTTTCAGCGGTGTCGCCGTCGTCGTCGCGGCCGGGCAGGGGCAGGAAGGCGCGCTTGGCCATCCATTCACTCCCGCGCGCGTTCGCGCACGCGCTGCAGCCGGTAGCTCAGCTGCGGCCGCGTCAGGCCCAGCGCGCGCGCCGCCGCGGCCAGGTTGCCGCCGGCGCGCTCGACCGCCTCCTGGATCAGCGCGTCTTCCAGCGCATCCAGGCTCAGGCCGCGCGCGAGCAGCTCGTCGTAGAGGGCCGGCGCGCCGTCGGGCGCGCCGCGCTGCAGCTGGCCGGCGGCGTTCAGCGTCACCGGCGGCTGGCCGGGCAGCGTGGGGAAGAGCTCGTGCACGTCGACCGGCTCGTCGGGACTCGCGAGGATCACGCCGCGCTCGATCAGGTTCTCGAGCTCGCGCACGTTGCCCGGCCACGGATACGCGCGCATCGCGTCGAGCGCGCGGTCGGTGAAGCCCGGCACGCGCTTGCCGTGCAGCGCGCAGAAGCGCGCCAGCATGTGCACCGCCAGCGGTTCGATGTCGTCGGCGCGCTCGCGCAGCGGCGGGATGCGGATCGGGTAGACGTTGAGCCGGTACATCAGGTCGCTGCGGAAGCGGCCGCTCGCCACCGCCGCCTGCAGGTCGACGTTGGTCGCGGCGATCACGCGCACGTCGACCTTGCGCGTCTGCGTGCCGCCCAGGCGCTCGATCTCGCCCTGCTGCAGCACGCGCAGCAGCTTGGCCTGCGCCGGCAGCGGCAGCTCGCCCAGCTCGTCGAGCAGCAGCGTGCCGCCGTCCGCCCGCTCGAAGCGGCCGATGCGCGCCGCACCCGCGCCGGTGTAGGCGCCTTTCTCGGCACCGAACAGCTCGCTCTCGATCAGGTCGGCGGGCAGGGCGGCGCAGTTGACCGCGACGAAGGGCTTGCCGGCGCGCGGGCTCATCGTGTGCAGCGCGCGCGCGAAGCGCTCCTTGCCGACGCCGGTCTCGCCGGTCAGCAGCACGGTCACCTGCGTGGCCGCGGCCTTGCGCAGCAGTCGCGCCGCCGCGTCGAAGGCCTTGGAGCGCCCGACCAGCGGGCCCAGCTCGTCGGCCGGCTGCAGCGTCGAGCGCAGCGTGTCGACCTGCGACTGCAGGTCTTCCAGGCGCACGATCATCGAGTCGGTGGTGTAGTCGCGCGCCAGCGCGTCGGCATCCGGCCAGTCGGCCAGCACGCGGCCCTCGATGCGGCAGTGCGGCTGGCCGCATGCGGTGCAGGCCAGCTCCTTGAACAGCGTGGGCCGGCCCATGAAGGCGCTGGTATAGCCGGAGGCGTAACCGAGCAGCATCCAGCACACCGGCTCGTCCTGCGGGCCGAAGTCGCGCACGTGCGTCTCGACTTCCCAGGAATGGTCCCAGCGGAAGGTGCCGTGGAAGCGCCCGGCCGGCACGTCGATCTCGCAGGACTCGGGCGTGACCTGCACCGCGCCCTCCAGCATGTGCAGCTGCGGGCCGACCGCGAACATGTCCAGCACCGAGGCCTCGGGCCGCGCCTGGCGCGCCAGCACCGCATCGCGCTCGCCCGACGCGTAGCCGGCCCGCATCAGCAGCCGGCGCGTCTGCTCGCGGCCGATGGTGCTCATCAGCTCGCGGCGCAGCGCGCCGAGCGCGGCGGCATGGACCAGCAGCATGCGCTGGCCGGCGAGCCAGATGCGCCCGTCGCCGGCCGAGAAATGGACCATGCGGCGCAGGTCGGCGTCGGGTGGGAGCGGCGGCGGAGGGGTGGCGGCCATTTGATTCGATTATCGATAAATGGTTGGCGCTCGTCGAGCGCAGGCAGTTGATCAAATCATCAATTCGCGCCGCTGCACAGTGATGAAAACCTCACCTTCAGCTGCATGGCGTTGATGGGACTGGGGGCCGACGCCCCGCGGCGACGGCCGTCGCGAGCCCCAAACCTCAGGGCTTACCCTAGTTTTATCGAGATTTTCGGAGTCGTCGGCCGAAGCTGGCACGGACGCTGCGTTGTGGATCGCCATGCAAGCCGACCACAACCCCGATCCGTCGCCAGCCCCCGTCACGCTGCCCGGCGTGGACACCACGCAGCGCTTCGTGCGCGTCACCGGGCGCTTCGGCAACGGCCTCGTGGCCTTCGAGTTCTCGATCGGCTGGCCCGAGCTCGCGGTGGAACTTCTGCTGCCCGAGCCGGCCTTCGCCGCGTTCTGCGCCGCCAACCGGGTGCAGCGGCTCGACGCCTGAATTCCCCGCACGACAACCCGCCCAGGAGACACGCCCATGAACATCGACCTGCAGGCCCGCGAGATCCAGCCGCTGCGCCAGACCTACGCGCACGTGGCGCGCATCGTCGGCGACGACAAGCCGGCCTCGCGTTACCAGGAAGCGACCTTCGGCGCGCAGCCGACGGCCAACTTCCACTACCGACCGACCTGGGACCCGGCGCACGAGATCTTCGACGCCTCGCGCAGCCGCATCGTGCTGGCCGACTGGGCGGTGCTGAAGGATCCGCGCCAGTACTACTACGCCAGCTGGACCATGGCCCGCGCCCGCCAGCAGGAGGCGATGGAAGCGAACTTCCAGTTCGTCGAGTCGCGCGGCATGGCCGACAAGATCCCCGATCCGCTGCGCCACAAGGCCCTGCAGGTGCTGATGCCGCTGCGCCACGTCGCCTGGGGCGCGAACATGAACAACGCGTCGATCTGCGCCTACGGCTACGGCACGCCGTTCACCGCGCCGGCGATGTTCCACGCGATGGACAACCTGGGCGTCGCGCAGTACCTGACGCGCCTGGGGCTGGCGCTGGGCGAACCGGCGGTGCTCGACGAGGGCAAGGCCGACTGGCTCGGCGATGCGCACTGGCAGGTGCTGCGCCGCTGCGTCGAGGACCTGCTGGTGGTGCAGGACCCGTTCGAGCTGTTCGTCGCGCAGAACCTCGTGCTCGACGGCCTGCTGTACCCGCTGCTCTACGGCAGCTTCGTCGACGACCGCATCGCGGCCGAGGGCGGCACCGCGGTGGCCCTGCTGACGGCCTTCATGCCCGAGTGGCACGACGAGAGCGCGCGCTGGATCGACGCGGTGGTCAAGACCGCCGCGGCCGAGAGCGCCGCCAACCAGGCGCTGATCGCCGGCTGGGTGCGCGACTGGACCGAACGCGCACGCGCTGCGCTGGCACCGGTGGCCCGCCTGGCGCTGGGGGATGCCGGCGAGGTCGCGCTCGACGATGCCACCGCGCTGCTGGCCGACCGCTGCCGCAAGGCCGGTGTGCCCGCCGCGAGCGCCTGACCGGTCGACCGATCGCCCAACGTGCAAAGACACAGGAGCCAACCATGTCCAACGTGTTCATCGCCTTCCAGCACAACGAGGAGTCGCGCCCGGTGGTCGACGCCATCGTCGCCGACAACCCCGCGGCCGTGGTCACGCTGTCGCCCGGCCTCGTGAAGATCGACGTGCCGAACCGCCTGCAGATCCGCCGCGAAACGATCGAAGCGCAGACCGGCCGCCCGTACGACCTGCAGCAGCTGCACGTCAACCTCGTGACCCTCAGCGGCCACATCGACGAAGACGACGACCAGCTCACGCTGAGCTGGACGCACTGAGCCCCATCCCCCACCAGGAGACGAACGCATGGACACCCGTGTCGTCAAGAAGAAGCTCGGTCTGAAGGACCGCTATGCCGCGATGACCCGCGGCCTCGGCTGGGAGACCAGCTATCAGCCGATGGACAAGGTGTTCCCGTACGACAAGTACGAGGGCATCAAGGTCCATGACTGGGACCAGTGGCAGGACCCGTTCCGCCTGACGATGGACGCCTACTGGAAGTACCAGGGCGAGAAGGAACGCAAGCTCTACGCGGTGATCGAGGCCTTCGCGCAGAACAACGGCCAGCTCGGCATCAGCGATGCCCGCTACGTCAACGCGCTGAAGCTGTTCATCCAGGGCGTCACGCCGCTGGAGTACTACGCGCACCGCGGCTTCGCGCACGTGGGCCGCCAGTTCACCGGCGAGGGCGCGCGCGTGGCCGCGCAGATGCAGTCGATCGACGAGCTGCGCCACTACCAGACCGAGACGCACGCGATCTCGCACTACAACAAGTACTTCAACGGCATGCACCACGCGAGCCACTGGTTCGACCGCGTGTGGTACCTGTCGGTGCCGAAGTCCTTCTTCGAGGACGCGATCACCGGCGGGCCGTTCGAGTTCCTGGTCGCGGTCAGCTTCTCGTTCGAGTACGTGCTGACGAACCTGCTGTTCGTGCCTTTCATGAGCGGCGCGGCGCACAACGGCGACATGTCCACCGTCACCTTCGGCTTCAGCGCCCAGAGCGACGAGAGCCGGCACATGACGCTGGGCATCGAGTGCATCAAGTTCCTGCTCGAGCAGGACCCGGCCAACGTGCCCATCGTGCAGAAGTGGATCGACAAGTGGTTCTGGCGCGGCTACCGGCTGCTGACGCTGGTGGCCATGATGCAGGACTACATGCTGCCCAAGCGCGTGATGAGCTGGAAGGAAGCCTGGGAGATGTACGCCGAGCAGAACGGCGGCGCGCTGTTCAAGGACCTGGCGCGCTACGGCATCCGCGAGCCCAAGGGCTGGAAGGACGCCTGCGAAGGCAAGGACCACATCAGCCACCAGGCCTGGAACACCTTCTACAACTACAGCGCCGCCGCGCCGTTCCACACCTGGGTGCCCACCGACGAGGAGATGGACTGGCTGTCCGAGAAGTACCCGACGACCTTCGACCAGCTCTATCGCCCGCGCCTGGAGCACTACCGCGAGCAGCAGCGCGCCGGCCAGCGCTTCTACAACAAGACGCTGCCGATGCTGTGCAACACCTGCCAGATCCCGATGCTCTTCACCGAGCCGGGCGACGCCACCAAGATCTGCTACCGCGAGAGCGACTGGCGCGGCAACAAGCACCACTTCTGCAGCGACCACTGCAAGGCCATCTTCGACGACGAGCCGGAGAAGTTCGTGCAGAGCTGGCTGCCGGTGCACCAGATCTACCAGGGCCACTGCTTCGACCCCGGCACCGACCCCACCGCCGAGGGCTTCGACCCGCTGCTCGCGGTGCTGAAGCACTACCAGCTCGAGGTCGGCCGCGACAACTTCGACTTCGAAGGCTCGGAAGACCAGAAGAACTTCGCCGCGTGGCGCGGCGAGACGCCGCAAGGAGAACAGGCATGAGCGTGATCGCCCTCGACCGCTACGAGATGCCCGCGCGCGACGTGCGCGAGAACTTCCCCGCGCCGCTGCTGTACATCGGCTGGGAAGACCACCTGATGGTCTGCGCGCCGGTGTGCCTGCCGCTGCCGCCGGACATGCCCTTCGGCGCGCTGCCCACCGCGGTGCTGCCGGGCGTCTACGGCGCCCACCCGGACTTCGCGCGTATCGACTGGGCCACGGTGCAGTGGTTCAAGTCGGGCCGGCCGTGGACGCCGGACCCGGCGAAGTCGCTGGCCGACAACGGCCTGACGCACAAGGACGTGATCCGCTTCCGCACGCCGGGCCTCACCGGCATCCGGGGCTCGTTCAGCTGAACCGCCGCAGGCCGCGCCATGAGCTACCAACTGACCATCGAACCGCTGGGCGCCACCATCGAGGTGGAAGAAGGCCAGAGCGTGCTCGACGCCGCGCTGCGGCAGGGCATCTACATCCCGCATGCCTGCGGCCACGGCCTGTGCGGCACGTGCAAGGTGCAGGTCTGCGACGGCGAGGTGGACCATGGCCACGCCAACCCCTTCGCGCTGATGGACGTCGAGCGCGACGAGGGCAAGACGCTGGCCTGCTGCGCGACGCTGCAGTGCGACGCGACCATCGAGGCCGACATCGAGGACGAGCCCGACGCGCAGGTGATCCCGGTGCGCGACTTCGCCGCCACCGTGCGCCGCATCGTCGACCTGACGCCGACGATCAAGGCGCTGCACCTGGCACTGGACAAGCCGATCGGCTTCCAGGCCGGCCAGTACGTGCAGCTGGAGATTCCGGGCCTCGGCCAGAGCCGGGCCTTCTCGATCGCCAATGCGCCGGCCGACGTCGAGCGCAGCGGCGAGATCGAGCTCAACGTGCGCATCGTGCAAGGCGGCCAGGGCACTGGCTACCTGCACCGGCAGCTGAAGGTCGGCGACCGGCTGCGCCTGGCCGGCCCCTACGGCCGTTTCTTCGTGCGCGCTTCGGCCGCGCGGCCGATGGTCTTCATGGCTGGTGGCTCGGGGCTGTCGAGCCCACGCTCGATGATCCTCGACCTGCTCGACGGCGGCTGCACGCTGCCGATCACGCTGGTCTACGGGCAGCGCACGCGCGACGAGCTGTACTACCACGCCGAGTTCCGGGCGCTGGCCGCGCGGCATGCCAACTTCCACTACGTGCCGGCGCTGTCGAACGAGCCCGAGGGCAGCGACTGGGACGGCGCGCGCGGCTTCGTGCACGAGGCGGCCAAGGCCCACTTCGGCGGCACGTTCGCCGGCCACCAGGCCTACCTGTGCGGCCCACCGCCGATGGTGGAGGCCTGCATCGCCACGCTGATGCAGGGGCGGCTCTTCGAACGCGACATCTTCACCGAGAAGTTCCTCTCGGCCGCTGATGCGCAGGGCGCGCGCAGCCCGTTGTTCCAGCGCCTGTGAGCGGACCGCGGCCATGATCTTCGGCACCAAGCCCACCGTCAGCGTGCACGTCGCGCAGACCGGCGAGACCTACGCCTGCGGCAGCGACGAGAGCCTGCTGCGCGGCATGTTGCGGCTGGGCCGGCGCGGCATCCCGGCGGGCTGCGTCAACGGCGGCTGCGGCGTCTGCAAGGTGCGCATCGTCGAGGGCCGGGTGCATGCGCTCGGCCCGGTGAGCCGCGCGCACGTCAGCGCTGACGAGGAAGCCGCCGGCGTCACGCTGGCCTGCCGCGTCGCGCCGGACTGCGCGATAACGCTCGAAGTGACCGGCCGTCTTCAACGACCTTTTTCACGGGAGCCCGCCGCCACGGTCGAGCGCCCGATCCACGCAGTGAACCAACCAGGAGACCAATGATGGGTGTGATGCGAATCGGGCATGCCAGCCTGCGGGTGATGGACATCGACGCCGCGGTGCGGCACTACGAGAACGTGCTGGGCCTGAAGACCACGATGGTCGACAAGGCCGGCAACGTCTACCTGAAGTGCTGGGACGAGTGGGACAAGTACTCGCTGATCCTGACGCCGTCGGACCGCGCCGGGCTGAACCACGTGGCCTACAAGGTCGAGAAGGAAGCCGACCTCGACGCGCTGAAGCAGAAGATCGAGGCCTGGGGCATCCCGACCACGACGCTGTCCGAGGGCACGCTGCCCGCCACCGGCCGCATGCTGCAGTTCAAGCTGCCCAGCGGCCACGAGATGCGGCTGTACGCGATGAAGGAGTACGTCGGCACCGAGGTCGGCACGCACTGCCCCGACCCGTGGCCGGACGGCCTGAAGGGCGCCGGCGCGCACTGGCTGGACCACCTGCTGCTGATGTGCGAGATGAACCCGGCTGAGGGCGTCAACACGGTGGCGGACAACACCCGCTTCATGTCCGAGGCGCTGGACTTCTTCCTCACCGAGCAGGTGATGGTCGGCCCCGACGGCAGCATCCAGGCCGCGACCTGGATGTCGCGCACGACCACGCCGCACGACATCGCCTTCGTCGGCGGGCCCACCAGCGGGCTGCACCACATCGCGTTCTTCCTGGACTCGTGGCACGACGTGCTGAAGGCCGCCGACGTGATGGCCAAGACCAAGACGCGCATCGACGTCGCGCCCACGCGCCACGGCATCACGCGCGGCGAGACGATCTACTTCTTCGACCCCAGCGGCAACCGCAACGAGACCTTCGCCGGCCTGGGCTACCTGGCACAGCGCGATCGCCCGGTGACCACGTGGAGCGAAGAGCGCCTGGGCAGCGCGATCTTCTTCCACACCGGCGACCTGGTGCCCTCGTTCACCGAGGTTTACACCTGAAGTACGCGGCCACGACAGCAAGCTGAAGGCATGACCATGAGCAACCCCGAGATCGGCCGGCCGGTGATGGCCGCCGGCATCCGCACCAACCTGCACGACGTCGGCCAGGGCTCGCCGATCCTGATGATCCACGGCTCGGGCCCCGGCGTCTCGGCCTGGGCCAACTGGCGGCTCAGCCTGCCGGTGCTGGCGCAGCGCGCCCGGGTCATCGCGCCCGACATGGCCGGCTTCGGCTTCAGCGAGCGCCCGGCGGGCCATCGCTACGCGATGGACCACTGGGTCGCGCAGGCGGTGGGCGTGCTCGATGCGCTCGACGTCGAGCGCGCCGACCTGGTCGGCAACTCCTTCGGCGGCGCGCTGGCGCTGGCACTGGCGATCCGCCATCCGCAACGCGTGCGCCGGCTGGTGCTGATGGGCTCGGTGGGGGTGCCGTTCACGATCACGCCCGGCCTGGACGCGGTGTGGGGCTACGAGCCGTCGCTGGCGGCGATGCGCTCGCTGCTGGACATCTTCGCGCACGACGCGACGCTGGCCACCGACGAGCTCGCGCGCTTGCGCTATGAAGCCAGCGTGCGCCCCGGCTTCCACGAGTCGTTCTCGGCCATGTTCCCCGCGCCGCGCCAGCGATGGGTCGACGCGATGTGCAGCGCCGAAGCCGACATCCGCGCGCTGCCGCACGAGACGCTGGTGCTGCACGGCCGCGAGGACCGCGTGATCCCGCTCGCCAATTCGCTGACCCTGGCGAACTGGATTCCGAACAGCCAGCTGCACGTCTTCGGCCACTGCGGCCACTGGACGCAGATCGAGCATGCGGCGCGCTTCAACCGGCTGGTCGGCGACTTCGTCGCCGAGGCCGACGCGGCGGCGGCGTCTTCCTCTCCCAAGTGATCGACATGAAACAGTTCCTCAACTTCATCGGCGGCGAGTTCGTCGCCACGGCCAAGACCTTCGAGAACCGCGCGCCGGTCGACAACCGGCTGATCGGCCTGGTGCACGAGGCCGGCCGCGACGAGGTGAATGCCGCGGTGCGCGCCGCCCGCGCGGCGCTGACGGGCGAGTGGGGCCGCATGAGCGTGGCCCGCCGCGTCGAGCTGCTGCACGCGGTGGCCGACGAGATCAACCGCCGCTTCGACGACTTCCTCGCCGCCGAGATGGCCGACACCGGCAAGCCGAAGTCGCTGGCCTCGCACATCGACATCCCGCGCGGCGCGGCGAACTTCAAGGTCTTCGCCGACATCGTCAAGAACGTGCCGACCGAGAGCTTCGAGATGACGACGCCCGACGGCGGCACCGCGCTGAGCTACGCGCTGCGCTCGCCGGTGGGTGTGGTCGGCGTGGTCTGCCCGTGGAACCTGCCGCTGCTGCTGATGACCTGGAAGGTGGGCCCGGCGCTGGCCTGCGGCAACACCGTGGTCGTGAAGCCCTCGGAAGAGACGCCCGCCACCGCCACGCTGCTCGGCGAGGTGATGAAGGCGGTCGGCGTTCCCGACGGCGTCTACAACGTCGTGCATGGCTTCGGCCCGGACTCCGCCGGCGCCTTCCTGACGCAGCACCCGGATGTGGACGCCATCACCTTCACCGGCGAGACGCGCACCGGCGAGGCCATCATGGCCGCGGCCGCGAAGGGCGTGCGGCCGGTCAGCTTCGAGCTCGGCGGCAAGAACGCCGGCATCGTGTTCGCCGATGCGGACTTCGACAAGGCCGTCGCCGGCATCACGCGCAGCGCGTTCGAGAACTGCGGCCAGGTCTGCCTGGGCACCGAGCGGGTCTACGTGCAGCGGCCGATCTTCGAGCGCTTCGTCGCGGCGCTGAAGGCCCGGGCCGAGTCGCTGAAGATCGGCCCGTCGGAAGAGCCCGGCGTGGGCCTCGGCCCGCTGATCTCGCGCGAGCACCAGCAGAAGGTGCTGGGCTACTACGCAAAAGCCGTGGCCGAGGGCGCGACGGTGGTCACCGGCGGCGGCGTGCCGGCGATGACCGGCGCGCTGGCCGAAGGCTGCTGGGTGCAGCCGACGATCTGGACCGGCCTGCCCGAGACCGCCAGCGTCGTGCGCGAGGAGATCTTCGGCCCCTGCTGCCACATCGCCCCCTTCGACACCGTCGACGAGGCCATCGCGCTGGCGAACGACACCGACTACGGCCTGGCGACAACCGTGTGGACACAGGACCTCGGCACCGCGCACCGCATGGCGCGCGAGGTCGAGGTCGGGCTGTGCTGGATCAACAGCTGGTTCCTGCGCGACCTGCGCACCGCCTTCGGCGGATCGAAGGCCAGCGGCATCGGCCGCGAGGGCGGCGTGCATTCGCTGGAGTTCTACACCGAGCTCCGCAACGTCATGGTGAAGCTTTGAGGACGACATCGATGAACGACACCCAGATCCAGCAGTACGGCGACGAGCTGTACGACGCGCTGCTCACCCGCACGCCGGTTCCGCCGCTGACCGAACGCGAGCCGACGATCACCCTCGACGACGCCTACCGCATCCAGCTGCGCATGATCCAGCGCCGTCTCGACGCCGGCGAGACGGTGGTCGGCAAGAAGATCGGCGTGACGAGCCAGGTCGTGATGGACATGCTCGGCGTCGACCAGCCCGACTTCGGCCAGCTGCTCTCGGGCATGGTGGTGCAGGAGGGCGAGCCGATCCGCGTCGATTCGATGATCGCGCCCAAGGCCGAGGCCGAGGTCGCCTTCGTGCTGAAGAGTGACCTCGTGGGCCCGGGCGTGACGGCGGCCGACGTGCTGCGCGCCACCGCCTTCGTGATGCCGTGCTTCGAGATCGTCGACTCGCGCATCCGCGACTGGAAGATCAGGATCCAGGACACCGTGGCCGACAACGCCTCGTGTGGCGTGCTGGTGCTCGGCGGCACTCGCCGCGACCCGCGCGAGCTCGACCTGGCGCTCGCCGGCATGGTGCTCGAGAAGAACGGCGAGATCGTCAGCACCTCCACCGGCGCGGCCGTGCAGGGCTCGCCGGTCAACGCCGTGGCCTGGCTCGCGAACACGCTCGGCCGGCTCGGCATGGCGCTGAAGGCCGGCGAGGTGATCCTGTCCGGCTCGCAATCGCCGCTGGTGCCGGTCAAGGCCGGCGACAGCCTGCACTGCAGCGTCGGCGGCCTGGGCGATGCCCGGGTGCGCTTCATCTGACCGGCAAGGACGACCCATGAACCTGAATGCCCAGACCATCGCCGGCCTCGCCGAGCACCTCGAAAGCGCCGAACTGCAGGCGCGCGACGTCACCAAGATCACCGACGAACACCCCGGCATGGACTGGGACGACGCCTACGCGATCCAGGACGAGATCCGCCGCCGCAAGGAAGCGCGCGGCCAGCGCACCGTCGGCCTGAAGGCCGGGCTGACCTCGTTCGCGAAGATGAAGCAGATGGGCGTGGACACGCCGGTCTTCGGCTTCGTCAGCGACTACATGGCTCGGCCCGACGGCGGCGAGATCCGCACGAGCGAACTGATCCACCCGAAGGTCGAGGCCGAGATCTGCGTCGTCACCAAGGCGCCACTGCGCGGACCCGGCTGCCATGTCGGCGCGGTGCTGGCGGCGATCGATTTCGTCGTGCCCGCGGTCGAGATCATCGACAGCCGCTACCGCGACTTCAAGTTCGACCTGAAGAGCGTGATCGCCGACAACACCTCGGCCTCGCGCTTCGTCGTCGGATCGCGTTTGCGCGCGGTCGACGGGCTCGACCTGCGCACGCTCGGCGTCGTGCTCGAGAAGAACGGCCAGATCGTCGCGATGGCCGCCGGCGCCGCGGTGCTGGGCCATCCGCTGACCGCGGTGGCGATGCTCGCCAACCACCTCGGCGCCCGCGGCCAGGAGCTTCCGGCCGGCAGCTTCGTGATGACCGGCGGCATGACCGAAGCCATCGCCGTGGCGGCCGGCGACCACGTGTCGGCGCGCTTCCAGGACTTGGGGCAAGTCGGCATGCGCTTCGTCTGACCGAACCACTGAGGAGACTGCCGTGAACCGTATGCACCACCGTGCAGGGCGGCGCCTGTCCGCGCTGCTCGCCGCCATCGCGCTCGCCGCCTGTTCCGCGACGCCGCCCCCCGTGGGCGAAGCCGCCGCCAGGCCGGCGGCCAGGCCCAACATCCTGCTGATCCTGGCCGACGACCTGGGTTATGCCGACCTCGGCGCCTATGGCGGCGAGATTGCCACGCCGCACCTCGACCGGCTGGCGCGCCACGGCGCCACGCTGACCAGCTTCTACGCGTCGCCGTTCTGCTCGCCGACGCGGGCGATGCTGATGTCGGGCACCGACAACCACCTCGCCGGCTTCGGCGACATGGCCGAGCTGATGCTGCCCGAGCAGCGCGGCAAGCCGGGCTATGAGGGTTACCTCAGCACCCGGGTGGCCGCGATCCCCGAGGTGCTGCGCGCCCACGGCTACCGCACGGTGATGGCCGGCAAGTGGCACCTGGGCAATGCCGAGGAGCAGAGCCCGGCGGCGCGCGGCTTCGACCGTTCGTACGCCATGACGATGGGCGGCGCGAGCCACTTCGGCGACCAGTCCGGCATCGTCGCCACCGATCCGGACAAGCCGCCCAAGGCCCTGTACCGCGAGAACGGCAAGCCGGTGGACACGCCGCGCCAGCATTTCTACTCGTCCGAGGCGTTTGCCGACCGCCTCGTGCAGTACCTGGACGAGACGCGCGGCGACGGCCGCCAGCCTTTCTTCGCCTACCTGGCGTTCACCGCACCGCACTGGCCGCTGCATGCCAAGGACGAGGACATCGCGCGCTACGAGCACCGCTACGTGAAGGGCTACGACGCGTTGCGTGCCGAACGCTTCGAGCGCCAGAAGTCGCTCGGCGTGATCCCGGCCGATTCCAGGCTCTACGCCGGCCATTCGCAGTGGCCCGGCTGGTCGCGGCTGACGCCCGAGCAGCAGCGGTCCGAGGCGCGCCGCATGGCGGTGTATGCCGCGATGGTCGACAACATGGACCGTCAGATCGGCCGCGTGCTGGCGCACCTGGAACGCACCGGCGAGCTCGACAACACCGTGGTCGTGTTCCTGTCGGACAACGGCGCCGACGGCAACTCGGTCTACGACGTGGCCCGCACCCGCGAATGGGTGCACAAGGCCATGGACAACAGCACGGCCAACGTCGGCCGCCCGGGCTCGTTCGTCGAGTACGGCCCCGGCTGGGCGCAGGTCGGCATGACGCCGTTCAACCTGTACAAGTCCTTCATGTACGAGGGCGGCATCAGCGTGCCGGCGATCGTCTGGGCCCCGGCGCAGGGCGTGGTGGCGCAGCGCCGGACGCAGGTGGGCCACGTGATGGACATCGCGCCGACGCTGTACGAGCTGGCGGGCGCCAGCCATCCGGCGACGAAGGACCCCGCGGCCGGCGTGCTGCCGGTCAAGGGCCGCTCTCTGCTGGCCTACCTGCAGGGCAAGGTGTCGTCGGCCTATGCGCCCGGCGAGGCCATCGGCTGGGAACTGGGCGGCCGCAAGGCGCTGCGCAAGGGCGACTGGAAGATCGTGTATGCCAATGCGCCGTGGGGCAAGGGCGCCTGGGAGCTCTACAACCTGGCCGAGGACCGCACGGAGCAGAACGACCTGGCGGCGACGCAGCCGGCCAAGCTGGCCGAGTTGCTGGCCGACTGGCGCCGCTACGTCGCCGAGAACGGCGTGCTGGAGATCCCGGGCCTCGCCACGCGGCCTGGCTACAGCAACGGCGCGAAGTACTACGACGACCTGGCGCTCGAGGCGGCGCAGCAGCCGCGCGCGAAGTGACGCCATGAACGCCCCTACGCCTCGCTTCCTGCTCGAACTGGCCGGCGTGGCGGTGGCTGCGGCCGCCGTCGGGGCCTCGCTGGTCGTCGCGGCGGCCGAACGCCACCCGCCCGCCGCCGCCCGGTCCGCCGCCCCGGTGCTCTGCGAGGGCTACGGCGGCCTGCCGGCGGCCGGTGATCCGCACGGCGGCATGGTGCACCTGGCGGGCGGCCGATTCACGATGGGCTCGGACCGCCACTATGCGGAAGAGGCGCCCGCGCAGGAGGCCGCCGTCGAGCCCTTCTGGATCGATCGCCACGACGTGACGAACGCGCAGTTCGCGCGCTTCGTTGCCGCCACCGGCTACGTCACGGTGGCCGAGCGTGCCGGCACCGATGCGCAGGGCCGGTCGGTCCCGGCCGCGTCGGCGGTGTTCGTGATGCCGGAGGGACGCCGGGCCGGCGAGTGGCGCCTCGTGCCAGGTGCGAACTGGCGCCATCCGCAGGGGCCGGGCAGCAGCATCGAAGGACTGGCCAACCACCCGGTGGTGCAGGTGGCGTACGAGGACGCGCAGGCCTACGCGCGCTGGCTCGGCCGCGCGCTGCCCACCGAGGCGCAGTGGGAGTTCGCCGCGCGCGGTGGCCTGCAAGCGCAGCCGTATGCCTGGGGCGACCGCTTCGCACCGCAAGGCCGACCGATGGCCAACACCTGGCAAGGCGCCTTTCCGTTCGAGCACCGCGCGGACGACGGCTTCGCGGGCACCTCGCCGGTCGGCTGCTTCCCGGCCAACGGCCACGGCCTGTTCGACATGGCGGGCAACGTCTGGCAGTGGACGGCGACCGCGTTCGGGCCGGACACCGCCGCGTCGGCCGCGCGCGTGATCAAGGGCGGCTCGCACCTGTGTGCGCCCAACGTCTGCATGCGCTACCGCCCGTCTGCGCGCCAGCCCGCCGACGTGGGCCTCGGCACCTCGCACATCGGCTTCCGCACGGTCGCGGCCGTGCCCGCTTCCATCGCGTCGCGCTGATGCGGCGCGCACTCCACACGATTCAAACGAGGACTTTCCCATGACCCAGAAGATCAGATGCGCCCTCATCGGGCCCGGCAACATCGGCACCGACCTGCTGGCCAAGCTGCAGCGCAGCCCGGTGCTCGAGCCGGTGTGGATGGTGGGCATCGACCCGGATTCCGACGGCCTGAAGCGCGCCCGCGAGATGGGCATCAAGACCACGGCCGAGGGGGTCGACGGCCTGCTGCCGCACGTGCTGGCCGACGGCGTGCAGATCGCCTTCGACGCGACCAGTGCCTACGTGCACGCCGAGAACTCGCGCAAGCTCAACGAGCTCGGCGTGATGATGATCGACCTGACGCCGGCGGCCATCGGCCCCTACTGCGTGCCGCCGGTGAACCTGAAGGAACACGTGGGCCGGCGCGAGATGAACGTCAACATGGTCACCTGCGGCGGCCAGGCGACGATCCCGATGGTCTACGCGGTGAGCCGGGTGCAACCGGTGGCCTACGGCGAGATCGTCGCCACCGTGTCGAGCCGCTCGGTCGGCCCCGGCACGCGCAAGAACATCGACGAGTTCACCCGCACCACCGCCGGCGCGGTGCAGCAGGTCGGCGGCGCGCAGCGCGGCAAGGCCATCATCGTGATCAACCCGGCCGACCCGCCGATGATCATGCGCGACACCATCCACTGCCTGACGGTCGATGCGCCGAAGGTGGCGGAGATCGAGGCATCGGTGCACGCGATGATCAAGGAAGTGCAGAAGTACGTGCCGGGCTACCGGCTCGTCAACGGTCCGGTGATCGACGGCAACCGGGTATCGATGTTCATGGAGGTCGAGGGCCTGGGCGACTACCTGCCGAAGTACGCGGGCAACCTGGACATCATGACCGCGGCCGCCGCCCGCACCGCCGAGATGTTTGCCGAGGAGATCCTCGCCGGCAAGCTGAGCCTCGAACCCGCCCAGGCCTGAAGGAGCCGCACCATGAAGAGCCCACTCGAAGGCACGAAGGTCACGCTGCACGACATGACGCTGCGCGACGGCATGCACCCGAAGCGCCACCAGATGACGCTGGCGCAGATGAAGGCGGTGGCCACCGCGCTCGACGCGGCCGGCGTGCCGCTGATCGAGGTCACGCACGGCGACGGCCTCGGCGGCAGCAGCGTCAACTACGGCTTCCCGGCGCACAGCGACGAGGAATACCTGTCGACGGTGATCCCGCTGATGAAGCGCGCGAAGGTCTCGGCCCTGCTGCTGCCGGGCATCGGCACGGTCGACCACCTGAAGATGGCGCATGGCCTCGGCGTGTCGACGATCCGCGTCGCCACGCACTGCACCGAGGCCGACGTGTCGGAGCAGCACATCACGCAGGCACGCCGGCTCGGCATGGACACGGTCGGCTTCCTGATGATGGCGCACATGAACAGCGCCGAGGGCCTGGTGAAGCAGGCCCGGCTGATGGAGAGTTACGGCGCCAACTGCGTCTACGTCACCGACTCGGCCGGCTACCTGCTGCCCGACGGCGTCAAGGAACGCATCGCCGCCGTGCGCGCCGCGCTGAAGCCCGAGACACAGATCGGCTTCCATGGCCACCACAACCTCGCGATGGGCGTGGCCAACAGCATCGCCGCGATCGAGGCCGGCGCGACGCGCATCGACGCCGCCGCCGCGGGCCTGGGCGCCGGTGCCGGCAATACACCGATGGAAGTGCTGGTCGCGGTGTGCGACCGCATGGGCATCGCGACCGGCATCGACGTCTGGAAGATCCAGGACGTCGCCGAGGACATCGTCGTGCCGCTGATGGACTTCCCGATCCGCATCGACCGCGATGCGCTGACGCTCGGTTATGCCGGCGTCTACGGCAGCTTCCTGCTGTTCGCCAAGCGCGCCGAGAAGAAGTACGGCGTGCCGGCGCGCGAACTGCTGGTCGAGCTCGGCCGGCGCGGCATGGTGGGCGGGCAGGAGGACATGATCGAGGACACCGCGCTGACGATGGCGCGCGCACGCGGCCAACGCGTGGCTGCCTGAAGGAGAGCACCATGCCGTTCGCACAGATCTACATGGTCGAAGGCCGCACCGAGGAGCAGAAGAGGGCGGTGATCGAGAAGGTGACCCAGGCGCTGGTGGAGGCGGTGGGCGCGCCGAAGGAGAACGTGCGCGTGTGGATCCACGACGTGCCGAAGCAGAACTGGGGCATCGCGGGGGTGAGCGCGAAGGACCTCGGGCGCTGAACCCGGCCGGGCGCTGGCGGAAGCGGTGAGATTCGAACTCACGGAGGGGATGAACCCTCGCCGGTTTTCAAGACCGGTGCCTTAAACCGCTCGGCCACGCTTCCTTGGGCGGCGCGCGGGCTCTAAGCCGCGCGCCGGGCCGGGATTGTCACACGTAGCCGATGCCGAACTCCATCAGGCCGACGAGGTCGATGTTGGCCGCGTTGAGCTCGGTCTCGGCGGCCAGCACGCCGAGCTCGGCGGGCGTCAGCACGTGGCTGTCGAGCAGGCCCTTGAAGTAGGCCAGGTCCGCCGGCGGTGGCGCGTAGCCGACCACGTTGTCGTAGAGCAGGTTCACGATGGCCGCGTGGCTGGCGTTGGGGCCCAGCGCGGCGTCCAGCGCCAGCTGCATCACCGCTTCGTAGCTGATGCCGCCGTCGAGCAGGTCGAGCCCGATGCCGACGTAGGTCTCGTTGTAGATGGCATCGGCGCCGAACACCGCGCCGAGGATCTTGACGGTGATGCCGGCATTGCCGTCGAGGTCGAGGGCCCAGTAGCCGTCGTCCCACGCGATGCGCTCGACCTCGTACAGCAGCTCGCGGCCTTCGCTGTTCGTCGGCACGGCGTGGTTCAGCGCGAAGCCGCCCTCGATGACCTTGATGGTGTAGTCGCCGGTGAAGCCGCCGAGCACGGCCATGTCGATGTCGGCGCCGCCGACCAGGATGTCGTCGCCCTTGCCGCCGCGCAGGATGTCGCGGCCGTTGCCGCCGTACAGCGTGTCGGGGCCGGTCGTGCCGCGCAGGTCGTCGGGCTGCGCCGTGCCGTTGAACACGTTGCGCAGGTAGGCCGACACGGTGTAGTCGCCGGTGCCGGTATCGAAGTCGGAGGCGGCGATGTAGTAGGTGCCGCTGACCGCCGGCGAGAAGGTCAGCTGCGAGTTCAGCTGGATGCCCGTGTCGTCGTCGTAGGCCAGCGCATGCCCCGCGGCATCGAGCAGCACGAGGTAGGGGTCGTCCAGCCCGGCGGCGCCCGCCGACTTGATGTCGAAGGTGTACTGCCAGCCTGCGTTCAGCGTGACCGCGAAGCGGTCGGTGTCCGTCGGCACGCCGATCTTGCCGCTGGCGACGGTGCCGTTGGTGGCGAGCGTGCCGACGTTGTCGGCGTAGTCGTCGGTCGGGCGCGCCAGCGAGATGCTGTAGCCGCCGGTGGCCTCGGCATAGTCGAATCCGGCGACGTAGTAGGTGCCGCTGGTGCTGGGCGTGAAGTACAGCTGCGCGTCGCGGTTGCTGTCGCTGATGTCGTCGTTGTAGGCGATCAGATCGGCTTCGGGCAGCGTGCCGTACAGGACCATGTACGGGTCGACGTTGCTGCCGGCGGCCTTCTTCATGTCGAAGCGGTAGGTCACGCCGGCAATCAGGTTGGCCTTGAAGAGGTCGCCGTCGTTCGGGGTGTCGATGCGGGCGCTGATCGCCCCGCCGTTGGCGGGCAGCACGCCGGTGGTGCTGACGCTCAGCGGGTAGTCGTCGGTCGATGCGACGACGGCGGTGCGGAAGTTCCAGGCCGTCGAGCCGCTGATGCCCGCGAAGCCGTTGCCGCTGGCGTCGCGGAAGGCGTTGGGGTCGATGTTGACGTAGAAGGCGGTGTCCGACGGCAGGTTCTCGCCGGGGTTGATCGTGACGCTGCTGCCGTTGATCTGCACGGCCAGCGTGTCGCTGACGCTGATGTCGCGCAACAGCGTGCCGTTGGCGGTGTACACGCGGATGCTGCCGGCGCCGCGCACGACCGTCTCGCTGAAGTTCATCACCAGGTCGGCGCCGATGTTGACCTGGCTCGCGTCGTCCGCCGGCGTGCGCGTGACCACGGTCGGCGCGCTGCTGTCCTGCGTGGTCGCGCTCAGCGTGTAGGCGCCGGTGCCGTTGCCGTAGTCGTAGACGCCGAGGTAGTAGACGCCGCTGACCGTCGGCGTGAAGCCGATGCGCGCGTTGCCGCCGCCGGCGCTGTCGTCGTCCTGGATCAGGAAGTCCACCGCCGGCAGCGGACTGAACAGCGCGAGGTAGGGATCGGTCAGGCCGCCGCCGCCGCTGCGGTTGAGCGTGAAGGTGTAGTTGGTCCCGGCGACCAGCGTGACCTTGAACAGGTCGTCGTCCAGCGGCACTTCGATGACGCCGGTGGCCGCGGCCCCATTGACGGTGACGACCCCGGGGGTGTCGACGTGGTAGGGATAGTCGTCGGTGACGGTGCCCGAGCTGGTGCGGAAGTTCCAGGTCGTGGCGGCATTGAAGCCGGCATAGGCGTTGCCGGCGCCGTCGCGGATCGCGCCGCTGTCGATGGTGACGAAGAAGTCGGTGCCGGCGGCCAGGTCGGCCGCGGGATTGATCGAGACCGTGCTGCCGTCGAAGCTGATCTGCGTCGTGTCGCCGATCGCGATGGTGCGCACGATCGCATTGCCGCTGCGGATGGTGACGTTGCCGCTGCCGGCGACCACCGGCTCGTTGAACTGCAGCACCAGGTTCGCCCCGGGGGCGACGCTGCCCGCGTCGTCGGCCGGCGTCAGCCCCACCAGCTGCGGCGCGCTGGTGTCGGTGGTGCCGGTGCTGAAGTTCCAGACCGTGGCGCTGCCGATGCCCGACCAGCGGTTCTCCGCCTGGTCGGTGATCGCGCCGGCGTCGATCAGCACGTAGTAGCCGCGGCCGGCCAGCAGGTTGGCCGTCGGGTTGACCGTCACGGTGCTGCCGTTGAACGTGACCTGGCCCGTGTCGGCGACCGAGATGCTCGTGAACAGCGAGCCGTCGGCATTGAAGATGTTGATGCTGCCGCTGCCCGGTTCGACGGTCTCGCTGAAGCTGAGCACCAGGTTCGCGCCGATCGACACCGCGTTGGCGTTGTCGCCCGGATTGGTGGACTGCAGCACGGGCGCGGTGCTGTCGCCGCCGGGGGCGAGGTCGCCGACGTTGCGCACGCCATCGGCGAACTGGAAGCGTTCGACACCGCTGATGCGGTCGCTGCCGCTGGCCGCGCCGGTGACCGTGATCTGGCCGCCGGCGACGTTGATCGTGTAGCTGGAGAACGGGCCTTCGAGCACGACCGTGTCGTTGCCGCCGCCGCCTTCGATGATGTCGTTGCCGGTGCCGCCGACCAGCGTGTCGTCGCCTTCGCCGCCGTTGAGCTCGTCGTTGCCGGCGCCGCCTTCGAGCCGGTTCGCCGCATCGTTGCCGGTGATCGTGTCGTTGCCGGGGCCGGTGCGGGCGTTCTCGATCGTCGTGTTGTAGGCGATCGCGATGTTGTTCGTCATGCTGTTCGCAGACGAGAACTGGCCGGCGCGCAGGTCGACCCGGCTGGCGGTGCTCCAGCCCGACAGGTCCAGCGTGTCGTTGCCGCCGGAGTCGTAGATCGTCAGGATCGGATGTGCGTTCTGCGTGAAGTCGTAGATCGCGCCGGTCGGGCCGCCGACGGTGCTGCTGAAGCCGTAGACCGTGTTGTCCAGCCGCGTCGTGGTCGATGCGCCGTAGATGCGCTGGATCGCCATGATGTCGTTCAACATCGGCGTCTGCGGCGAGTAGGTCTGCCCGTCGTCGGCCACCCAGTCGGCCTGCATCACCTCGGCCGAGTAGTTCGGCGCCGCGTAGCGCGGACCGAAGTAGGACATGATCGACAGCACCACGCTGTCCTGGAACGACGACGGCGACCAGTTGCCGTTGCCGTTGTAGTCGCCCATGTGGTCGAGGCCGAGCGCATGCCCGATCTCGTGGATGAAGGTCTGGAAGCCGTACTGGCCGATGGCCGTGCGCACCAGGTCGCCTTCGGTGGCGTTGAACCAGGCGCTGCCGATCTGCGGGTAGTAGGCGTGGGCGTAGCCGATGGACGTGCTGGTGTACGCCATCTCGATGTTGGTCTGTCCCGGCGTTCCGGGTGCGAAGCCCTGCACGATCAGGTCGTCCCAGGTGGCCAGCGCCAGCGTCATCAGGCTCTGCTGCGCGGGGTCGGCGGCGCGGAATCCGGCGGCCTCGCCCTGCGAGTACATGCCGTTCGAGCTGGTCGGGAAGGCGTAGGTGATCGTGTCGCCCGACCAGCGCGAGCCGCCGTTGAGCTGGTTGAAGACCTGGTCGAGGCTCCAGTTGGCCGCCATGCTGATGCTCCTCCGAGGGGTCCCGGATCTGTCGTCTATCGAATGGCGTTTATTGAATCACGCAGCGATGACGCCGCGTAGGCGCCATTGGAGCCATTGGTCATATCGTCGATGGGCCAACAGCGGCTAACTGCACGGAACCTGAACCAGTTCACGCCGGCCGCCGTCGACCCGCACCGCGCTCAGGCGGCCGCCCCAGACGCAGCCGGTGTCCAGGGCCATCAGCATGGGTTCGAGCCTCAGCCCCAGGGTCGACCAGTGGCCGAACGCGATCGGCGTGCCGGCGGTGCGGCGGTCCGGCACCTCGAACCACGGGCGGAAGCCCGGCGGCGCGGCGGCGGCGGCGTCCTTGGTGGCGAAGTCCAGCGTGCCGTCGTCGCTGCAGAAGCGGATGCGCGTCAGCACGTTGATCACGAAGCGCCACCGGTCGGGGCCGGTGAGCGATGCATCCCAGCGCAGCGGCTCGTTGCCGTACATCACGCGCAGGAAGGCGGCCAGGTCGGGGCCGCGCAGCAGCGCGCCCACCTCGCCGGCCAGCGCCAGCGTCTGCGCCGCGTCCCACTGCGGCACCACCCCGGCATGCACCAGCAGCCAGCCGTGGGCGGTGTCCGCCAGCGGGCACTGGCGCACCCAGTCGAGCCAGCCCTCGCGCTCGGGGCTGGCCAGGATCTCGCCCAGCGTGTCGCTCCTGTGCAGCGGCCGCACGTGCTCGGCGGCGGCCAGCAGGTGCAGGTCGTGGTTGCCGAGCAGGCAGGTGGCCGAGGGCCCGAGGCCGCGCAGGCGCTCCAGCGTGCGCAGCGACTGCGGGCCGCGGTTGACCAGGTCGCCCAGCACGTGCAGCCGGTCGCGCGAGGGCGAGAAGCCGATCTCGGCGAGCAGGCGGTCGAAGGCATCGCAGCAGCCTTGCAGGTCGCCGACGAGGTAGTGCATCGGGAAAGTGGGGGGCGGGCCCGGCAGGAACGGACCCGTGATTCTGCTACGCTCGCGCCCTCGCTCTTTCCGGGGCGCGCAGCCCGGGACGCTCCTTTGCCCCGGGGACGGCGCCACCACATGGACGTTGCGCTTCTAGTTTTCCTGATTCTTCTCAACGGGCTGTTCGCCATGTCCGAAATGGCCCTCACCGCGGCGCGCAAGGCGCGGCTGGCGGTGATGGTCGAGGCCGGCGAGTCCGGCGCCCAGGTCGCCCTCGACCTGCACGATCACCCGACGAAATTCCTCTCCACGGTGCAGATCGGCATCACGTCGATCGGCGTGCTGAACGGCATCGTCGGCGATGCCGCGTTCTCGAAGCCGCTGGCCGAATGGCTGCTGGGCAGCTTCCCGATCGGCCCGGCGGTGGCCACGATCACCGCGACGGCGCTGGTCGTCGTGATCATCACGTTCCTGACGATCATCTTCGGCGAGCTGGTGCCCAAGCGCCTGGGGCAGATGTACCCGGAGACCGTGGCGCGCCTGGTCGCGCGGCCGATGGAATGGCTGTCGGCCGCGACACGGCCCTTCGTCTGGCTGCTGTCGCTGTGCACCGACACGACCTTGCGGCTGCTGGGCATCCGCGAGGCGCCCTCGCGCAGCGTGACGGAAGAGGAGATCGCCGCCAGCCTCGAGGAAGGCCTGGAGACCGGCGTCATCGAGGCGCAGGAGCACCAGATGGTGCGCAACGTGTTCCGCCTGGACGAGCGCCAGATCGGCTCGATGATGATCCCGCGCGCCGAGATCACCTGGCTCGACCTGGGCGCCCCGATGCCCGAGCTGCTGGCGCTGATGGCCGAACACGGCCGCTCGCGCTACCCGGTGTGCCGCGGCGGGCTCGACGACGTGATCGGCGTCGTCGAGGCGCGATCGCTGCTGCAGCCGCTGGCGCGCGGCGAGGTGGTGGACATCGCCGCGCTGATGCAGCCGCCGGTGTTCGTGCCCGAGACGCTGTCGGGCATGGAACTGCTGGAGCACTTCCGCGCGGCGACCAGCGAGATGGTCTTCGTCGTCGACGAGTACGGCGCGGTGCAGGGCGTGATCTCGGTGCGCGACGTGCTGGAGGCGATCGCCGGCGAGTTCAGCCCGCCGAGCGCCGAGGACGCCTGGGCCGTGCAGCGCGAGGACGGCAGCTGGCTGATGGACGGGCTGATCCCGGTGCCCGAGCTGAAGGACCGACTGGAACTGAAGGAGCTGCCCGAGGAAGACCGCGGCCGCTACAACACGCTGGCCGGCATGGTGATGCTGCTGCTCGGCCGGCTGCCGCGCACGGCCGATGTGGTGGAATGGGAGGCTTGGCGTTTCGAGGTCGTCGACCTCGACGGCAAACGAGTCGACAAGGTGCTGGTCTCCCGCATCGAACCCACCGAACACCCTGGTAGTACGAACCCATGATCAACGAAAACCTGCACAAGAAGCCCGCCGCGCTGGATCGCCAGAAGCATCGCAACCTGAAGCTCGATCGCACGGCGCGCGACATGTCGCGCAACCGCAGCCTGAATGCCTTCTTCATTGCGGCCGGCGAGTTCGCCGAGGCCTGCAAGGACTACCCGATCGTGTGGGTCCCGGCCGGCAAGGACGCGCAGGGCAAGCAGCAGGTCGCGCCGATCGTCGTCTTCGGCCTGCAGGCCGGCCAGAACCTGTGCATCGACGCCGCCGACCGCTGGCGCGTGCGCTACGTGCCGGCGATGCTGCGCACCTACCCGTTCGCGATGGCCCGCACCAGCGAGACCGAGCTGCTGCTGTGCATCGACGAGGAATGGGTCGGCTTCTCCGAGGAGAAGGGCGAGCCGCTGTTCAAGGCCGACGGTGCGCCCAGCGAGCTGACGCTGGGCGTCCAGCAGCAGCTGGAGCAGCTCGAAGGTGACATCGAGCGCACCCGGCGCTATGGCGAGATCCTGGTCGAGAAGCAGCTGCTGCGCGACATGCAGTTCGACGCCACGATGCCCGACGGCCAGAAGATCCATGTCGACGGCTTCCTGACGATTGACGACGACAAGATGAACAAGCTGTCGGACGCCGACCTGCTGGCGCTGACCAAGTCCGGTCTGATGGGCCTGGTGCATGCGCACCAGATCTCGCTGTCGAACATGAACCGCCTCGCCGAATGGCAGGCCGAGCGCACGGCCGCCACGGCCGCCGCTGAGGCGACGAAGCCGGCCGCCTGAGGTCCGGGCGCTCCGGCGCCCGCGCATCGAACGCATCGCCTGCCGCGGGGAAGCCCGCGGCGGGCGTTGTCGTTTCATGGCTTCGGGTTTTCACCAATCGCCGGCTTGATTCGCTTCTGAAGAATACACACTGTATACAGCGATGCATCCTTGAAGGTGATTCTCATGGCTTCGTTCCCCCTCAACGCCTGGTACGCCGCGGCCTACGATGTCGAGTTGAAGGCCGCGCTGCTGCCGCGCACGATCTGCAACCAGAAGGTCGTTCTCTACAGAAAGACCGATGGCCGGCCGGCGGCGCTGGAGGATGCCTGCTGGCACCGATTGCTGCCGCTGTCGATGGGCCGGCTCGAGGGCGATCAGGTGGTCTGCGGCTACCACGGTCTTGTATTCAATGATGAGGGTCGCTGTACGCACATGCCCTCGCAGCACACGATCAACCCGTCGGCCTGCGTGCGCGCCTACCCGGTGGTCGAGCGGCATCGCTTCATCTGGCTGTGGCCGGGCGACCCGGCGCTGGCCGACCCGGCGTTGATCCCCGACCTGCACTGGAACCATGACCCGGCCTGGGCCGGCGACGGCCAGCGCATCGCGGTGAAGTGCGACTACCGCCTGGTGATCGACAACCTGATGGACCTGACGCACGAGACCTTCGTGCACGGCAGCTCGATCGGCGATCGCGCGGTCGCCGAGGCGCCCTTCGTCGCGACCCACGGCGAGCGCTTCGCCACCGTCACCCGCTGGATGGAGGGCATCACGCCGCCGCCGTTCTGGGCCGCGCAGATCGCGCAGGCGCTCGACTACCGCGGCCCGGTCGACCGCTGGCAGATCATCCGCTTCGAGGCCCCGGCGACCGTCGTCATCGATGTGGGCGTCGCCGAGGCCGGCACCGGGGCCCGTGCGGGCGACCGCAGCCGGGGCGTCAACGGCCAGGTGCTGAACACCATCACGCCGGAGACCGAGACCAGCTGCCACTACTTCTGGGCCTTCGCGCGCAACTACTGTCTCGGCGAGCAGCGCCTGACGCACGAGCTGCGCGAAGGCGTCGCCCGCATCTTCCGGGAGGACGAGGCGGTGCTCGAGGCGCAGCAGCGGGCGATCGACGAACGTCCCGGCTACCGCTTCTACAACCTGAACATCGACGCCGGCGCGATGTGGGCGCGGCGCCTGATCGACGCACGCATCGCCGCGGAGGCGCCGGCGCAGCGCACCATCGCGCTGCGGCGGGCGGCCTGAGCGGGAAGTGGGCACGATGAGCGACAACGTGATCGACCTGGCCGCAGCGGACGACGCCGGCGCATCGCAGACGGTGCGCGCGCAGGGCCGGCTGCGCGAGCTGATCGTCAGCGGCGAGCTCGCGCCCGGCGCGCGCATTCCCGAGCTGGCGCTGGTGGAGCGCCTGGGCGTGTCGCGCACGCCGGTGCGCGCGGCGCTGCTGCGGCTGCAGGAAGAAGGGCTGCTGGAGGCACTGCCGGGCGGGGGCTTCGTCGTGCGCGAGTTCAGCGAGGCCGACATCCACGACGCCATCGAGCTGCGCGGCACGCTCGAAGGCCTGGCGGCGCGCCTCGCGGCCGAGCGCGGCTGCGGCGCAGTGGTGCTGGCCGGGCTGCGCGATTGCCTCGCGCGCATCGACGAGCTGCTGGCGCTGCAGACGCTGGACGACGCGGCTTTTGCGAGTTATGCCGAGCAGAACGGCCGCTTCCACCGGCTGCTGGCCGACGCTGCCGGCAGCCCCACGGTGCGGCGGCAGATCGACCGCGCGGTGACCCTGCCGTTCGCCTCGCCGAACGGCTTCGTGCGCGTCGGCGCCGGCGCCCCGGCGGCGCGCGACACGCTGCTGATCGCCCAGGCGCAGCACCATGCGGTGGTCGATGCCATCGTCCGGCGCGAGGGCGCTCGCGCCGAGAACCTGATGCGCGAGCATGCGCGCATCGCGCGCGGCAAGTTCGACGAGGCGCTGGTGACGCAGCTGGGCCTGCAGGCCGTGCCCGGCGCCGGGCTGATCCGCCGCGCCGGACGCTGAAACCGCGGAGCCATTGACATGAAGCAATCCACCGACTGGCAGAACGCGCGCATCGTGCACATCGCGGCGCGCAGCCCGACCGTGCGCGAGTTCCACATCGCGAGCGACGCCCCCTTCGAACGCTGGACGCCCGGCGCGCACCTGCAGCTGCAGATCGCACCCGACCGCTCGCCGGGCGAGACCCGCTGCTATTCGCTGGTCGGCTCGCCGGACGACGGCGTCTACCGCATCGCCGTCAAGCGGCTCGCGGCCAGCCGGGGCGGCTCGCGCTGGCTGCATGGCCTGGAGGTCGGCGCGCGCCTGCGCATCCTGCCGCCGCACAACCACTTCGAGCTGCCGATCGGTGAACGTGCGACCCTGCTGGTCGCCGGCGGCATCGGCATCACGCCGCTGGTCGGCATGGCCCAGGCGCTGGGTGCCCGTGCCGCGCCGCTGCGCATGGTGTACACCGCCGCCCGCAGCGACGAGCTGGTCTATGCCGACACGCTGCGCCCGCTGCTCGGCGACCGGCTCGCCACCTTCGCCGCCGACCGCGGCGAGCGGCTGGACCTGGCCGCCGAGTTCGCCGCGCTGCCGCCCGACGCGCAGGCGCTGGTCTGCGGGCCGTTGCGGCTGCTGCAGGACGCGCAGGCGCGGTGGGCAGCGGCCGGCCGGCCGGCGTCGCTGCTGCGATTCGAGACCTTCGGCGCCGGCGGCGAACGGCCCGCACAGGCCTTCCGCGTGCGGCTGCCGCGCCACGGCGTCGAGCTGACCGTGCCGGCCGAGCGCAGCCTGCTCGACGTGCTCGAGGACCACGGCATCGCCGTGCTGTCGGACTGCCGCAAAGGCGAGTGCGGCCTGTGCGCGCTGGACATCGTCGGCCGCGACGGCGCCTGCACGATCGACCACCGCGACGTGTTCTTCAGCGCCGACGAACGCCACCAGGACCGGCGCCTGTGTGCCTGCGTCTCGCGGGCGGCCGGCGCCGATCCGGTGCTGGTGCTCGACGATGCCTGGCGGCCGGATCCCGCCGCTGCCAGCATGCCGGCCGGTGCCGGCCATGCCGCCGCGCGATAGCTGATATGGGCCGAACGGTGCAGCCCCTGCGGGCCGCCCCGGATCGGCAGCTCCGCGGCCCCGCCGCACACTGTCCCGTGCTGGAAAGACCTCCCATGACCACCCGCAGCACCCCGCCATTCCGCGCCGACCACGTCGGCAGCTTCCTGCGACCGAAGGTCCTGCTCGACGCGCGCGAGCAGCGCGACCGCGGCGAGATCACGGCCGAGCAGCTGCGCGAAGTCGAGGACCGGGCGATCGCCGAGATCGTGAAGTTCCAGCAGGACGTCGGCCTGCAGAGCATTACCGACGGCGAGTTCCGCCGCACCTACTTCCACATTGACTTCCTCGAGCAGCTCGGCGGCGTGCAGTGCGATGCGCCGGTGACGATCCGCAAGCCCGATGGCAGCGAAGAGCTCGCGCCGCCGGTCATGCGTGTGACGGGCAAGGTGCGCCACGCGAAGGACATCCAGCGCGCCGACTTCGAGTACCTGAAGTCCCAGGTGGACAAATCGGGCATTCCGGGCTGCACGCCGAAGGTGACGATCCCGTCGCCGACGATGCTGCACTTCCGCGGCGGCCGCGCGGGCATCAGCCGCGAGGCCTATCCGGAGCTCGACCCCGATTTCTACGACGACGTCGCGCGCGCCTACGGCGACGAGCTGCGCTCGCTGGCCGCGGCCGGCTGCACCTACGTGCAGATGGACGACACCAACATGGCCTACCTCTGCGACGAGCGCATGCGCGAGGCCGCCCGCCAGCGCGGCGACGATCCGAACGAGCTGCCGCACCGCTACGCCACGTTCATCAACAAGGTCGTCGCGCACAAGCCCGAAGGCATGACGCTGGCGATGCACCTGTGCCGCGGCAACTTCAAGAGCACGCACGCGGCGGCCGGTAACTACGAGCCGGTGGCCGAGGCGCTGCTGTCGGAAATGCACCTCGACGCGTACTTCATGGAGTACGACGACGACCGCTCGGGCGACTTCCGGCCGCTGCGCTTCCTGCCCAAGGGCAAGATCGTCGTGCTGGGCCTCGTGACCACGAAGTTCGGCGAGCTCGAGAGCAAGGACACGCTGAAGCGGCGCATCGACGAGGCCGCCCGCTACGCACCGCTGGAGCAGCTGTGCCTGTCGCCGCAATGCGGCTTCTCCAGCACGGTGCACGGCAACAACATCGCGGTCGAGGCGCAGCGTCGCAAGCTGGCGCTGGTGGTCGAGACGGCCCGGGAAGTGTGGGGATGAGCCGCCGCGGCACCAGCGTTTCCACGCATGGCGCCCGGGCACCGGCATCGCAACAGTAGCCGGCTGAATCAAGAAGGAGACGTCGCATGAAGAAGATGATCGCTGGTGTGCTCGCCAGTGCGGCCGCCCTGGCCCTGTGCACCGCCGCGCGCGCGCAGGAGGTGACGCTGAAGTTCCACCACATCTGGAACACGCAGGCGATGGCCTCGGTGCAGGTCATCACGCCGTGGTGCGACAAGGTGGCCAAGGAATCGGCCAACAAGCTGAAGTGCCAGATCTTCCCGGCGATGTCGATGGGCGGCACGCCGCCGCAGCTGGTCGACCAGGTGAAGGACGGGGTCGCCGACCTGGTGATCACGCTGCCGGGCTACACCGCCGGCCGCTTCCCGGCGCTGGAGGTCTTCGAGCTGCCGTTCATGACGAACTCGGCCGAGGTCGGCGCCCGCGCCGCGTGGGACTACCTGCAGAAGTACGCGCTGAAGGAATTCCCCGGCACGAAGATCCTCGCGATCTGGGTGCATGACGAAGGCTACGTGCACACCCGCGAGAAGCCGGTGAAGACACTGGCCGACTTCAAGGGCCTGAAGATGCGTGCGCCGACGCGGCAGACCAACAAGCTGCTCGCCGCGCTGGGCGCCACGCCGGTGGGCATGCCGCTGCCGGCCATCGTCGACGCGGTGAGCAAGGGCACCATCGACGGCTTCCTGCTGCCGTGGGAGGTGATGCCGTCGCTGAAGCTGCACGAGATGGTCAAGTACCACAGCGAGACCGACCCGTCGCGCCCGGCGCTGTACAGCGCGGTGTTCGTCTTCGCGATGAACCAGGCCAAGTACGACAGCCTGCCTGCGGACCTGAAGAAGGTGGTCGACGACAACAGCGGCGCGGTGCTGTCGCAGAACATCGGCAAGATCTGGGACGGCAGCCAGGCGGCGGGCCGCAAGCTCGCGCAGGACCGTGGCAACAGCTTCTACATGATCCCGGCGTCCGAGCTGCAGAACTGGGTGCAAGCCTCGCAGCCGCTGTACCGCGACTTCGTGTCCGACATGGACAAGAAGGGCCTGCCGGGCCAGCAGATGCTGCAGGACGCGCGCGACCTGCTGACCAAGTACAAGAAGTAAGCGCCGCTTCGTGCAGGGCGTGCTGATCTCGCTGGCGCGGCGCTTCGCGCTCGCCGGCGGCGCGGTCGCGAGCGGCCTCGCCTTGATGACGGTGGCCAGCATCGCCGGCCGGGCGCTGTGGTCGCAGCCCATCCCCGGCGATGTCGAGCTGATGCAGATGGGCATCGCGCTGTGCATCTCGCTGTGCCTGCCCTGGTGCCAGTTGCACGGCTCGAACATCATCGTCGACTTCTTCACCCAGTCGTTGCCGCAGCGCGCTACCCGCGCGCTCGACGGCATCGGCACGCTGCTGCTGGCGCTGATGTGTTCGCTGCTCTCGCTGCGCACCGCGGCGGGTGCCATCGCGGTGAACGCCGCCGACGAGCAGACGATGATCATCGGCCTGCCGATGTGGTGGGCCTACGCGATGCTGGCGCCCGGCCTCGCGCTGACCGCGGTGATCGGCGTGTGGCAGGCCGGGCGGCTGCTGCGCGGGCTGCCGCCGCTGCCCGAGGCGCAGGAGGCGGCGAAGTGAATCCCACCGCCATCGGCCTGCTGATGTTCGCGGGCATGCTCGTCTTGATGGCCGTGCGCATCCCGATCGCGGCGGCGATGTTCATCCCCGGCGCGCTCGGCTACTGGGCGATGGCCAACGACATGGCGCTGCTGAACCTGCTCAAGGGCAGCGCGGTGGCCCGGCTGACGGTCTACGACCTGTCGGTGATCCCGCTGTTCCTGCTGATGGGGCAGTTCGCGACGCAGGGCGGGCTGTCGCGCGCGCTGTTCCAGGCCGCCGCCGCCTTCGTGGGGCACATTCGCGGGGGCCTGGCGATGGCCTCGGTGCTGTCGGCCGCGGCTTTCGGCGCGGTGTGTGGCTCGTCGGTGGCGACCTCGGCGACGATCACGCAGGTGGCCTACCCGGAGATGAAGGCCCATGGCTACCACGGGCGCCTGACCACCGCCGCGCTGGCCAGCGCCGGCACGCTGGGCATCCTGATCCCGCCGTCGGTGCCGCTGGTGGTCTACGCGATCCTCACCGAGCAGAACGTCGCGAAGCTGTTCGCCGCGGCGATGCTGCCCGGCATCATCGCGACGATCGGCTACCTCGTCGTCATCGCGATCCTCTGCCGCGTGAAGCCCGAGCTGGCGACGCCGAGCGCACCGGTGCCCTGGGGCGAGCGCTGGAAGGCGCTGGTCGGCGTGTGGCCGATCGCGGCGATCTTCATCATCGTCTTCGGCGGCATCTACCGGGGCATCTTCTCGCCGACCGAAGGCGCGGCGGTCGGCGCGGTCGGCACCTTCGTCGCGGCGCTCGCGCGCCGCGAGCTGACGCTGGTGGGCATCAAGCGCAGCTTCCTCGGCACCGCCGAGACCTCGGCGATGGTCTTCATGATCTTCCTCGGCGCCGACATGATGAATTCGGCGCTGGCCTTGACGCAGATGCCGGCCAACCTGGCCGACTGGGTCGGCCACCTCGCGGTGCCGCCGCTGGCCATCGTCGGCGCGGTGCTGTTCGGCTACATCCTGCTCGGCTGCGTGATGGACGAGCTGTCGATGATGCTGCTGACCATTCCGGTGATCTTCCCGGCGGTGATGAGCCTGGACCTGTTCGGCTTGGCGCCCGAGCCGAAGGCGATCTGGTTCGGCATCCTGGTGCTGATGACGGTGGGCATCGGCCTCACCGCGCCCCCGGTGGGGCTGAACGTCTACGTCGTCAACGGCATCGCGCGCGACGTGCCGATGAGCGAGACCTACAAGGGCGTGCTCCCCTTCCTCGCCACCGACGTGCTGCGCATGCTGGTGCTGATGTTCTTCCCGGCGCTCACCTTGTCCTTCGTGAATCTGTTCTTCAAGTAGACGCGGTAGGCTTCGGGGATTCGATCGAAGACCCAGGAGACCTGCGATGTCCGAAGCGCTGATCCTCGTCGGCAACGAGGGCCCGGTGCGCACGCTGACGCTGAACCGTCCCGCGGCGCTGAACAGCTTCAATGGCGCGATGCATGGCGAGCTGCGCACCGCGCTGGCCGATGCCGCCGCCGACGAGACGGTGCGCTGCCTCGTGATCACAGGCGCCGGCCGCGGTTTCTGCGCCGGCCAGGACCTGAACGATGCCGAGCTCGGCGCCGATGTCGAGGGCGTCGTCGAGCGCCACTACAAGCCGCTGGCGCTGACGATCCGCAGCTTCCCGGTGCCGGTGATCGCGATGGTCAACGGCGTCGCCGCCGGCGCCGGCGCGAACCTGGCGCTCGGCTGCGACTTCGTCATCGCCGCGCGCTCGGCCAGCTTCATCCAGGCCTTCGCCAAGATCGCGCTGGTGCCCGACTGCGGCGGCACCTGGCTGCTGCCGCGGCTGGTCGGCCGTGCCCGCGCGATCGGCCTGGCGATGACCGGCGACAAGCTGCCCGCCGAGGACGCCGAGCGCATCGGCATGATCTGGCGCTGCGTCGACGATGCCGCGCTGGCCGACAGCACGCGGTCGCTGGCCGAGAAGCTGGCCGCGCTGCCGTCGAAGGCGCTGGCCGAAACCCGCCGCCTGATCGACGCCGCCGCGCCGATGGACTACGCCGCCGCGCTGAGCCAGGAAGCGACCGTGCAGGGCGCGATGAGCCGCGGCGCCGATTTCGCCGAAGGCGTCGGCGCGTTCCTGCAGAAGCGGGCGCCGGTGTTCAAGGACCGTTGAACGCCATCACCCACGCTTCAGGAACTGACGCGGTTCGCGCGCGGTGTGCGCCACGGCGATGACGAGAACCGACTCGTCCCGCACGGCGTAGAGAAGACGAAACGGAAAGCCGCGGACTGAACAGGCCCGGATGTCGCGTTCGACCTGTCGGAACGCCTCGGGCCTGCGCGCTATCAACTGCTCGGCGAGTTCAATGGCGTGGATGAAGCGCTCGCCGAGGCCCGGCGCCGCGCTTTCATACAAGTCCACCTGCGCAAGGTACTCGTCGCGCGCCGGAGGCAGGTAGCGCACCTGCATCAACGCAGTCTTGAACGGGCTTCGCGATGGACTTCCGCTGCGGGCTCGGCCGGCAACGCGCCTTCGTCGTAGGCCGCGAGCCGTTCGCGGGCCACGACCTGCCAGGCCTGGTCAACCTCTTCGCTGGGTTCACCGTCGAGTGATCGCAGGAGGTCCAGTGCCAACTGGGCACGTTCCCGGGCATCGAGTTGTCGCGCTTCGCGCTGGATGTCGATCAGATTCGCCATGCGCGCAGGATACGCCTCTCGAGGTTCAGCCGATCGCCTCCGGCGTCAGCCGATCACCTCCGGCGTGGGCGGCGCTGCCGGCCCGATCTTGAAAACGCCGCTGACGCGCAGGCAGGGCACGCCGTCGGCGGTGGCCAGGCCCTGCGCGAAGACCATGTTGCGCGTCGCGCGCAGCACCTGCGCTTCGCCCTGCACCCAGGCGCCCAGCGGCGCGGGGGCGAGGTAGTCGACCTGCAGGCTGATCGTCGGCAGGAAGCGGAAGCCCACCTCGGTGCTCTTGCGGTGCACGGTGACCGGCAGCAGCATGTCGGCGAAGCTCGCCAGCATGCCGCCGTGGCAGATCTTCAGCGGGTTGCAGTGGCGCGGCTCGACGCGGAAGCCCACCAGCACCTCGTCGCCCGCGTGCTTCAGGTACAGCGGGCCGTTGACGCGGATGAACTCGCCGCCGATCGGCAGCGGCGCGAAGCCCTCGGGCAGCTCGGCAGGGAGGGCGGCAGGCACGGCGGCGCGGTCGGGAGAAGGCGGGTTCGTGTGGTTCATGAGGCGGGTTGCTCGCGGTCGACCTCGGCCAGGAAGTCGGCGCGCTGCATCGTGTCGGTCTGCGTCATCCAGCGCGGATAGACGCGGCGGAAGTCGTCGACGATCTGGTCGAGCGGCATGTCGTCGAAGCTGCCGCGCTGGTGCACGTATTCCATGTGCCGGTTGCCGTGGCGGTCGAACGGGTGGTAGATCGAATCCTCGCGGCCGTCGAACTCCAGCGGCAGCAGGCCGAATCGTTCGCACAGCGACAGGTTGAAGGCCGGCGTCGCCTTGCGCCAGGCGCCGTCGAGCTCGATGTCGGTGTAGCCGTGCCACAGGAACAGGTCGGTCTGCATCGTCTCGCGCATGCGCTCGGTCGACAGGTGGTTGCGCACGTCGGCGTAACCCAGCCGTGCCGGGATGCCGATGGCTCGGCAGGCCGCTGCCAGCAGCGCCGCCTTGGTCACGCACCAGCCGTGGCCGAGCGTGAGCACCGCGCTCGCGCGCATGCCCTCGACGGACAGGTCGACGCGGTAGGGGTCGTAGCGGAAGCCGTCGCGCACCGCGTAGTACAGCGACACCGCGCGCGCGGTGTCGTCGGCGCCCGTGCCATGGCGCTCGGCGAAGGCGATGACGCCGGGATGGTCGCTGTCGATCAGCGCAGTGGGCGCCAGGTCGGAAGGTCTCACAGGTGACTCCTCGAGCCCCAGTTTGCGGCTACCCTGGTCGGCTCGCTGTCACCCGGGTGCCATTGACGATGATCCACTTGTACTACTGGCCGACGCCCAACGGCTGGAAGGTGTCCATCGCGCTGGAGGAGCTCGGCCTGCCGTACGAGGTGAAGCCGCTCAACATCGGCCGCGGCGAGCAGTTCACGCCCGAGTTCACGGCGATGAGCCCGAACCAGCGCATGCCGGCAATCGTCGACGATGCGCCCGCGGACGGCGGCGCGCCGCTGTCGCAGTTCGAGAGCGGCGCGATCCTCGTCTACCTCGCGGAGAAGGCCGGCCGCCTGCTGCCGGCCGACCTGCGCGGCCGCCAGGCGGTGATGCAGTGGCTGATGTGGCAGATGAGCGCGGTCGGCCCGATGCTCGGCCAGCACGGCCACTTCCGCCTCTACGCCCAGGACAAGATTCCATACGCCATCGAACGCTACGAGCGCGAGACGCGGCGGCTGTACGGCGTGCTCGACGCACAGCTGGGGCAGGGCGACTACGTCTGCGGCGACTATTCGATCGCCGACATCGCGATCTTCCCGTGGATCATCACGCACAAGGCGCAGGGGCTGACGCTGGACGACTGGCCCAACGTCAAGCGCTGGTTCGCGGCGGTGCGGGCACGGCCGGCGGTGCAGCGCGGCACCGCGCTGGGCAAGGAATGGCGCAAGGCCGCGATGGACGACGAGGCGCGGCGGCACCTGTTCGGCGCCGCGGCCGGCGGCGCGGCAAACCCAGGCCAGACATCACCGGAGGCGGCGACATGATCGAATTCTTCTTCGACTGCTCGAGCCCGTGGACCTGGCTCGCGTTCCACAACCTGCAGCCGATGGCCGCCGAGCTCGGCGTCAAGGTGCAGTGGAAGCCGGTGCTGGTGGGCGGCATCTTCAACGCGGTGAACCCCAGCGTCTACGAGTTCCGCGAGAAGGGCGTGCCGGCGAAGCAGGCCTACCTGAAGAAGGACCTGCAGGACTGGGCGCACGCGGCCGGGCTGTCGATCGTCTTCCCGCCCAAGGTCTTCCCGGTCAACAGCGTGAAGGCCATGCGCGGCTGCTGCTGGCTGCTGGCCACCGGCGGCGAGCAGGCCATGCTGCCCTTCGCGCGCGCCGTGTTCGAGGCCTACTGGACGCGCGAGGAAGACATCTCGCAGGACGCCGTGCTGGCGCAGTTGTGCGCGCGCTGCGGCATCGACGCGCCGGCCTTCTTCGCGGCGATCGGCTCGCCCGAGATCAAGGCCGCGCTGAAGGCCAATACCGACGAGGTGATCGCGCGCGGCGGCTTCGGCTCGCCGACCATCTTCGTCGGCGAGGACGACATGTACTTCGGCAACGACCGCCTGCCGCTGGTGCGCGAGGCGGTGTTGAGGAAGATCGAGACGCCCTGAGAGTCAGGGCGGGGGCGGCGACCGATGATGTTCGCTTGACCGTTCTCGGCCCCTTGTGTTCGCGTGCGTAATCGAAGGACTGGCGACTTGTGGAGCGACAAAGGCGCGGTCGGGCAGCCCGCACCGCGCGACTCCGGCGGTCGGCCCCGGGGGGGCCGACTTCCCGGGCTCGAGCGGCTCGGGGGCGCGCC
>NZ_JARGNB010000011.1 GCF_030167915.1 Aquabacterium humicola
AGCGGAGTCGGCCCCCCCGGGGCCGACCGCCGGACTCGGCCCGCTGTGCCCGCAGCCCGAGCCGCTCGGGCGCTCCGCTTTCGGAACGTCCAGCGGCTCGACATCGAATGACCGCAACGGGCCGAGACGCGTCAGTCGGCCGCAGTCGGGGCGCACGCCCATCTGCGCGCTGCCGCGGGCCACCTCAACGCCCCGCCGCCTCGGGCTCGAGCAGGTAGCCCAGCCCGCGCACGGTGCGGATCACGAGTCCCGATCCTTCGAGCTTGCGGCGCAGACGGTGGATGTAGACCTCGATCATCCCGGGTGCGGCCGTCCCCTCGCCGGCGGCGCCGCCCCCCGTTCGATCAGCGGCGGCCCAGGCCGCGGTGATCTGCTCCTTCTGCACCACCTTGTTGCGCTGGGACAGCAGCAGGTCCAGCAGTTCCCATTCGCGCGGCGACAGCTCCAGCAACTGGCCATCGATGCTGGCGCGGCGCGCGTCGCGGTCGAACGCGAGGCGGCCCATGTCGGCGGGGGGTGTCGGCGCCGGTTGCGCGCGTGTGCGGCGCAGCAGCGCGCGCAGGCGCGCTTCGAGCTCGGGGAAATCGAAGGGCTTGGTCAGGTAGTCGTCGGCGCCGGCGTTCAAGCCGGCGACGCGGTCGTCCAGCCCGTCCAGCGCGGTCAGCACCAGCACCGGCAGCGCGGGCTTGTCCTTGCGCACGTGCTTCAGCACCGTCAGCCCGTCGACCATCGGCAGCCCGATGTCCAGCACCGCGGCGTCGTAGTCGCGCTTCTGCATCAGGTACTCGGCGACCGCGCCGTTCGGCGCGTGCTCCACACAAAAGCCGGCCTGCTGCAGCTGCGCGGTGAGCGCGTCCGCCAGGATGGCGTCGTCTTCGGCGAGCAGCAGGTTCATGGCCACCAGCTTAACGCCTTGACGGTGGCTTAACGATCCTTGAATACCCCGGTCGAAGCGAACCTCATTGGGGCCAGAGCGTGATGCTGGAGCGACCGACCGACCACCATCGCGCGCCGTCGAAGCTGGTCAGCGTGGACGGGCGTCCGATCGGCGTCCAGGTGGCACCGTGGTCGGCAGACACCAGTTCGCCGTGGTCGCGCGCGTCGGCGGGCATCAGGTGCAGCGCGTCCCGCTCGCACCGCAAGCGCTGGATCACGGCCGGGACAACGATATGGCGCCAGGCCGACGCGGACGCCTCCCGGATCCACAGTTCGCTGGCGCTCTCGCCGTACATCGCGGGGTCCTGCCGGCTGGCGTACAGCGCGCCATTGCACGACAGCGCTGCGCCCGTCCGTTTCACCGGTTCCGGCGCGGCCGTCCAGGTCCGTCCCTGATCGGCGCTCTGCCAGAGTTCGACCTTGCCGGTGAAGCAGCAGACAAGCTCCACGGTTTGCAGCGTCCAGTAGCTGGGCGTGCCGGCCACGGCATTCATCGAGCCGCTGATCGGCGGTGCATTGACGCGCACCCATTCGCGCCCGTCGCGGCTCGTGCGCAGGGCGCCGGTGCTGTCGCCGACGCCGAAACGATCGCCCAGCCAGCCAAGCGCCTGCCCGAACGTGTCACCGGCCAGCCGCAGACTCTCGGTCCAGGTCCGGCCGCCGTCGGTGCTGAGCAGCAGGCTGCGGCGCTCGTCGTTCTGCCAGCGCAGGATCGCCCCGCCGGGGGAGTGCACCCAGGCGGCCCGGCTGTCGGCGTCGGGCACGCTCAGCCACTGCGCGCCGGCGTCGACGCTCATCTCCAGCGATCCCGGCCAGGACCCGCGCAGGCGCGTGTCGGCGCCGGCAGGCCGCCAGTCGCTGCCCGGCGTGATCGGCGCCTCGGCCCAGTGCTGCCCGTTGTCGTCCGATGCGAAGGGCGACTGATCGACCTCCGCATGCCGCACGACGAGCCGGGTGGGCGAGACGCGGACCATGCGGTTGAACGGAATGTTCGCGAGAGGGCGCCATTGGGCCCCCTCCGCGCTCAGGGCCAGCGGCGCCTGGACGCCCGGAGAGGTCAGGCCGCGGGCCACCACCTCGCTGCTGCCGTTCAGCGGGAGCAGCATGGAGATCTGCCAATCGAGCGCGGGCGATTCCGTGCATTGCGTGCCGACGCAGGTGCGCACGACATTCCAGTCGACCAGCGTGTAGGTGCGCGACGGCGGCTCGCCCGTCGGCCAGTCGACGGCACCGAACAGCTCCTGCGTCTCGCTCCACCCGATGCCGTCCGAGGTGACGAGCGTCGGCAGCGGCGTCTCGCAGGGGTGGCTGCAGCGACGCTTCAACCACAGCCGGCCGTCTGCGCTCAGGTCGAGGCCGAAGCCGACCGGCTGCGGAAGCCCGAGCGCCGACCCTTCGACCGCCAGTCCCCAGGTGCGGCCGTCGTCGACGCTGGCCCGCAGGCCGTCCGGGCCCAGTCCCCACAGCCTGCCCTTGAAGCGCTGGGTGGCATATAGCAGCCGCGGCATCGGCTCCCAGGTCCGCGCGCCATCGCGGCTGGCGAAGGTGAGGTCGGTGCTCAGCGCGAACAGCGCCGCCGGGGTTCCTTGCAGCCAATAGAAGCGGCCGCGCACGGCCTGCGGTTCGACGGCGCCGACCCCCTGGACCGTGGGCAGGCCCAACGCAGCCCGGGCACTGCCGGCCGCCAGGGCTGCGCGGATGTCGGTGGGGCGGTCGCGGCGCGCCAACGCGTGCGACAACAGCGGTGCGCTGACGCCCTTGTTCGACAGGTCGTCCTGGAGTCGACCGTTGGCCAGCACCAGCGGGTCGGTGGCCACGGCGCCGGACACGGCAGTCGTGATCGGATGCGCCTCCGTGCCCAGCGTGGCGCCGCCGACGCTGGCGAGCAGGTCCGCATGCGCGGCGGCGATGGCCGGGGCCGAGAGGCGCCGCGCGAAGCCGGCATCCGCGTACAGGCTGCCGGTCGGTTGGCGCAGCGTCCGCGCAACGATCGCATCGCTGAGCGGCGTGACGTTGGCCGTGCCGGCGCCGGCGGCCGCCGACCACAACGTCCTGCCGTCCGAGGACTGGGCTTGCACGAGGCAAGGCAGTGCCGCGCCCGGCAACGTGAGCGCATAGCGGCCCTCTGTGGTCGAGATCGTGCTGCGTTCGCTGCCGTCGGCACAGCTCAGCCGGATCGACGTCTGCGCCCACGCACTGCGCTCGCCCACCCAGCCACTGACGCTCACATCGGGCGCTGGCGGCGGCGGTGGGGGCGGGGCGTCGCCGCCGCCGCCGCCCCCGCAACCGGCCAGCGCGATCACGCCGCAGGCCAGCATCAGGGTTCCGCACCGGCGCAGCATCGCACCGGGCGTCGTATCCGGCACATCGTTCATCGTTCGCTCCCTGGGGTCGGTCTTCTGTTCTGAAGAGCGCGCAGTATCGGCTTCGCGCCGGCGACGGCCTGTGACCGGCGTCACCGCCGCCCGGCCCGACCGGTGACGGCTCGTACACTTTCCCGATGAGCCCGTCCTCCCTCGACAGCCTGGTGCAGCGCGCCGAGCACCTGCTGACCCGCCTCGAAGCCGTCCTGCCGCATCCGCTCGCCGCGCCCGACTGGTCGGCGTCGATCGCCTTCCGCTACCGCAAGCGCGGCGCCTCGGGCTGGCTGCAGCCGGTGGCCAACGTCGCGCGCATCGCGTTGGCCGACCTGAAGGAGGTCGACGGGCAGAAGGAGCGGCTGGTGCGCAATACCGCGCAGTTCGTCGCCGGGCAGCCGGCGAACAACGTGCTGCTGACCGGGGCGCGCGGCACGGGCAAGAGCTCGCTGATCAAGGCCTGCCTGAACGAGTACGCGCCCCAGGGGCTGCGGCTGATCGAGGTGGACAAGGCCGACCTGATCGACCTGCCGGACCTGGTGGACCTGGTCGCCGGCCGTGACGAGCGTTTCGTCATCTTCTGCGACGACCTGAGCTTCGACGAGGGCGAGGCGGGCTACAAGGCGCTGAAGTCGATCCTCGACGGCTCGATCTCCGCAGCCGGCGACAACGTGCTGGTCTACGCGACCAGCAACCGCCGTCACCTGCTGCCCGAGTACATGAAGGAGAACCTCACCTACACCCACACCGACGACGGCGAGGTGCATCCGGGCGAGGTGGTCGAGGAGAAGATCTCGCTGTCCGAGCGCTTCGGGCTGTGGATCAGCTTCTACCCGTTCAGCCAGCCCGAATACCTGGTGATCGTCGCGCAATGGCTGCGTCATTTCGGCGTCAGCGAACCGGCGATCGCCTCGGCGAAGCAGCCCTCGCTGGTGTGGGCACTGGAGCGCGGCTCGCGATCGGGGCGCGTGGCCTACCAGTTCGCGCGCGACTGGGCGGGGCGGGACCACAGCGGCGACGACGCCCCGGCGCCGGCAGCGCGTGACGAGGACGACGCGGCACCCGAGGGACTCGACCGTGTCTGATCCGGTGCGGGCGGCCACCGTCGCCGACGGCTCGGACGATGCCGAGACCGCCGCGCGCCGCGCATCGCGCGCGCTGGTCGACGTCGCGGTCGGCGTGCTCGTCGAACGCGACGACACCGGCGGCGAAGGCCGCTTCCTGCTGACCTCGCGCCCCGAGGGCAAGGTCTACGCCGGCTACTGGGAATTCCCCGGCGGCAAGTTCGAGCCGGGCGAGACGGTGGACGAGGCGCTCCGGCGCGAGCTGCACGAGGAGCTCGGCATCGTCGTCGACGACGTGTTCCCGTGGCGCGAGGAGATCGTCGACTACCCGCACGCGCTGGTGCGGCTGCACTTCTGCAAGGTCTTCCACTGGCACGGCGACTTCGAGATGCGCGAGGGCCAGCAGATGGCCTGGTGCACGCTGCCGGTGAACGTGCAGCCGGTGCTGCCGGGCACCTTCCCGGTGCTGCGCTGGTTCGCCGCCGAGCGCGGCCACGACGGCGCGCTGGACGTCGCCGGCAACGCCTGAGCCGGTCACTGGACTGACTTCGACAGGACCTTCCTGCCGCACTTGACGGCGCATCCCGTTGGCTATTAGAGTGATATCACTTTGAAAGCAGCGAGGAAACAGACCATGGCCAGGCAGGCAGCGCAGGAATCCGGGGCCCGATCGCAGAACGGCTTTCTCAACATCGCGCTCGGGCTGCTGGCGGTGGCCGCGGGCATCTGGCTGGTCGCGGCGCGGCCGGCACCGAGCTCGGTGGGCATCGCGGTGCTGCTGTTCCTGGCCGCCGCGTGGTGCTGGGCCGGGCTGTACATGCTGCAGCCGAACCAGGCGGCGCTGCTGATGTTCTTCGGCAGCTACCGCGGCACCGACCGCTCGGAAGGCCTGCGCTGGGCCAACCCGTTCTATTCGAAGACCAAGCTGAGCGTGCGCGCGCGCAACTTCAACAGCGAGAAGCTGAAGGTCAACGACCTGCGCGGCAACCCGATCGAGATTGCCGCGGCCATCGTCTGGCGCATCGACGACACCGCGCGCGCGGTCTTCGATGTCGAGGACTATGAAGGTTATGTGCTGACGCAGGCCGAGGCCGCGGTGCGCCACCTGGCCTCGCGCTATGCCTACGACAACCTGCAGGTCGACGAACATGGCGAGGCGCTGGCCGCCGAGATCACGCTGCGTTCGGCGACCGACGAGGTCAGCGCCGCGCTGCGCAACGAGCTGGGCGAACGCTTCGCGCAGGCCGGCATCGTGGTGGTCGACGCGAAGCTGACGCACCTGGCCTATGCGCCGGAGATCGCCGGCACCATGCTGCGGCGGCAGCAGGCGGAAGCCGTCGTTGCCGCGCGGACCAAGATCGTGCAGGGCGCGGTCGAGATGGTCGAGCACGCGCTGAAGGGGCTGGAGAGCCGGGGCCTCGTCTCGCTCGACGACGAGCGCAAGGCGGCGATGGTCAGCAACCTGCTGGTCGTGCTGTGCTCGGACCACGACGCGACGCCGGTCGTCAACACCGGCACCCTGTACAACTGAGGTCGTCGGTTCGGTGTTTTCGACAGGGAGGTCGACATGGCGCTTCGTCCCCTGCTGCTGATCTTCTGCGTGCTGCTGCTGGTGCTGGCCGGCGTGCTGGCCTGGCGGGGCGAGCGCGCGCTGGCGGGCTGGCTCGGCAGCGGGGCAGGGCTCGCGCTGCTGATCGTCGCCGCCTTCGGCCGCCGCGGCCTCAATGCCGACCTGCCGCCGGAAGCGAAGGCGCGCTGGCGCTCGCTGGACCTGTAGACGCCGCGATCCGCCGATGGCCAGCCCGGGCAAGAAGTCCTTCCTGCTGCGCATCGATCCGGCGCTGTGGGCCGAGATCGAGCGCCTCGCCGCCGGCGAGCTGCGCAGCGCCAACGCGCAGGTCGAATACCTGCTGCGCGAGGCGCTGCGGGCGCGGCTCGGCGACAAGTCCTCGTCTGCGCTGGGTGAAAACACGACGGCGATACTGCGCCGCACGAAGAACCCATGAGGAGAGCCATGAGCAACAGCACCCCGCAGGACACCCCGCAGGACCAGGCCGGCCGCTTCCGCGCGCTGCACCAGGGCCCCGTCTTCGTCGTTCCGAATCCCTGGGACGCCGGCTCGGCGAAGGCGCTCGAGAAGATCGGCTTCCACGCGCTCGCCACGTCCAGCGGCAATGCCGCGATGGTGCTGGGCCGCCGCGACGGCCAGATCACCCGCGACGAATCGCTGGCCCATGCGAAGGCGATCGTCGAGGCGGTGGACATCCCGGTGGCCGCCGACCTGGAGAACGGCTTCGGTGCCGACCCGGCGCATGTCGCCGAGACGATCCGGCTCGCCGCGGGCGTCGGCCTCGCGGGCGGTTCGATCGAAGACGCTAGCGGCGATCCGGAGCGGCCACTGTATTCGTTCGAGCACGCGGTCGAGCGCATCGCCGCCGCCGCGCAGGCCGCACGCGCGCTGCCGGCGCCCTTCGTGCTGACCGCGCGCTGCGAGAACTTCCTGCGCGGCAATCCCGACCTCGACGACACCATCCGCCGCCTGCAGGCCTTTGCAGCGGCCGGCGCCGACGTGCTGTTCGCGCCCGGCCTGCCGACGCTGGACGCGGTGCGCACGGTGTGCACCGCGCTGGAGGGCAAGCCGGTCAACTTCATGGTCGGCATCAAGGGCAAATCCTTCAGCGTCGCGGAGCTCGAAGCCGCCGGCGTGCGCCGCATCAGCCTGGCCACCTCGCTGTACCGCGCGGCGATGTCGGGCTTCCAGCGCGCGGCGCGCGAGGTGTTCGACGCGGGCACGTTCTCTTACCTCGATACCCTCTAGTCACAGCCTGCAAACGGGCACGGCAGTTGCCGGTGGCGGTTCCGATTCCAGGGGCCGCCCATGTCACTGACCGTCGTGATTCCCGCGCTGAACGAAGAACGCCGCATCGCCGAGGTGGTGCAGGCCGTGCGCGCACAGGCGCCGCAGCTGCCGATCATCGTCATCGACGATGGCTCCGTGGACCGCACCGTGGAGCTGGCGCGCGGCGCCGGCGCGCGCGTGGTGACCAGCTCGATGCTCGGCAAAGGTGCGTCGATGCAGGACGCGCTGGAGCTGGTGCAGACGCCGTGGGTGCTGTTCCTCGACGGCGACCTGACGGGCCTGCGGCCCGACCTGGTGCAGCGCATGACGCAGCCGCTGGCCGATGACACGGCCGATCTCGTGAAGGCGCGCTTCGGCCGCAGCGGCGGTCGCGTCACCGAGCTGACCGCCAAGCCGCTGCTGCGCGCGTTCTTTCCCGAACTGGCCATCTACTCGCAGCCGCTCGGCGGCATCGTCGCCGGCAGCCTGAAGCTGCTGCGTTCGCTGACGCTGGAGGACGACTACGGCGTCGATGTCGGCCTGCTGATCGACGCGCACCTGTGCGGCGCGCGCATCGCCGAGGTCGACATCGGCGAGCTCGCGCACGACAGCCAGCCGCTGGAGCGCCTGAGCCTGATGGCGCAGCAGGTCAGCCGCGCGATCATGCAGCGCGCGAAAGTCTCCAGCCGCTTCTCGTTCGAGCAGTTCCTCGAGCTGGAAGAGCTGGAGCGCCAGTCGCGCGGCACCTTCGAGCGGCTGGCCGAGCGCCTGGCCGATGCCGAGCGCATCGCGCTGCTGTCGATCGACGGGCCCTTGAGCGACCACTCGTTCATGCACGAGCTCGCGCGCCAGACCGGACGCGAGGCGGAACTGACCAAGGCCATCGAGCTGAATGCCCCCGACGGCCCGGGCCAGCGGCAGGCGATCGCGCGCGTCTTCAAGTTCGTGCACCAGCGCGACTTCGAACGCGTGGCGCGCGCGCTGCCGCTGCATGGCGACGCGGTCGAGGCGATCAAGCGCCTGCGGCGCGCCGGCTGGCTGGTCGGCGTGGTCAGCGACGGCTTCTTCGTCTCCACCGACATCGTGCGCCGCCGCGTCTTCGCCGATTTCGCGATGGCCCACTTCATCGCCTTCGGCGCGCAGATCTGCACCGGCCTGGAGCGCCTGAACCCGGCCTTCGTGCACGGGGACCATCCGCAGCCCGACGCGATCGACAAGGCCAACGTGATCCGCCACCTGCGCGACCAGGTGCCGCGTGCGGCGCGCATCGTGATGGTCGGCGCCGGCACGCACGACCGCGCGATGCTGGCGCTGGCGGACCAGGGGATGATCGTCGACAGCCGCCATCCGGCCGCCGACGATGGCCGCTTCGAGCGCTTCAGCAGCCTCGCTGCCGTGGCCGACCGCCTGCTCGCGGGCGACACCGGCCCGGCGCCGTCGCTCGACGGACCGGTGGCCGCGGCCATGGCCGTCGCCGCGGCCTGCGAGCGGCGCGGGCCGGTCAGCGCAGGCTCACCGTCTGACGCTTCCATGCCGGGTCCTGCCAGCGGGCGAACGCCGACAGCAGCTCCGGGGTGCTCGCCTGCTTCTCCATTTGCAGGGTCGTGAGCTTCAGCACCTCGAAGCTGCGCTTGAAACGGCCATCGATCCGGCTCTCGCGCGCCACCAGCAGGCGATCGATGCCCGGGCCCCAGCCGGCGAACTCGACATAACCGAGCTCGGGGCCTTGCGCGGCCGGCGGCAGCACGTCGACCGACCACGTGCCCTGCGTGCGGCGGAACACCCAGAGCTCGCGCCAGCCGTCGAGCGGCTGCACGGCCAGCGTCAAGGCGGCCGCCTGGGTGTTCGCGCGTGCCGATGCGGTCCACACCAGACCGAAGGTGCAGTGGCGGGCGAGCGCGCGGGCCGGCGAGCTGCCGGGCGTCTTCGTGTCGACCAGCACGACGCAGGTCTCGCCCGGCTGGCCGGGTTCGGTTCGCACGGCCAGCCCGCTGGCGGTGGCCGCCGGCACCGGCTCGGCCGCCCACCGCGAGGCGCCCACGCGGATCGCCGCGTCGTTGTAGTCGCGCTGGTCTTCGTCGCTCAGCTCGGCCTTGTCGATCGCGGCCAGCTCGGCGATCGCACGCTGGGCCGCCGCGGCGGCGGCCGGCGCGTCCTCGCGGCGCGCCTGCTGGAAGGCCAGGCTCGCCCACACGCCGGCGCGGCGCAGCCGCAGCTTGTTCTTCGTGGTCTCGGGCAGCTGGACGAAGGCCGATGCATTCACCTGGTCGAGCACGTTCGCGCGCCACTGGTCCAGCGGCAGCCGCTGCACCGGTGACAACGCGGAATCGACGCAGTCGTGGCGCGTCAGCCCCAGCGCCGCGCGCGCGCGCTGCTCGGGGGTCGCGGGCAGAGCAAGCACACGGCGGAAGGCGTCGCCGTCGTAGCAGGGCTGCAGCGCGCCGTCGCGTTCGGTGCCGGCGATCTTCACGCCATAGTGGTTCACGACCTCCAGGTGCGCGGCGACCGTCGCCGACGCCGCCTGCCCCGGCTTCAGCGCCGCGCGGCGCGCCAGCCGGTCGGCCAGCGTGCCGATGATGTCGAAGGGCTCGGCATCGAGCTTCTCGGTCGGCACCGCCTGCAGGTAGGCGGCGGCGTAGCCGATGCCCAGCGCTTCCGCGCCGGGCGTGTCGCGCACGAAGCGCATCACCGCGAGCAGGCCGTCGGCCTCGGCGGGCTTCAGCTCGGTGGTGCGCACCTGGCTTGCACGCACGAAGCCGGCGCGCTCGCGGCGGTGGTCCCAGACCTGCAGGTAGTCCAGCCGGCGGCCGCGCACCTCGAGCGCATCGCCCTGCCACAGCACGGCCTGCTGCGCGGCGGAGTCGCGCGGTGCGGCGCGCAGCGCGGTCTGGTCGGTGGTGACGATGGCCATCGTGGCCAGTGCGGTCAGCAGCATGATCATTGTTCCCCTGCGTTGTCGTCGCTGGCCGTGGCCACGCCCTTCGGCAGCTTGCCGATCAGCGCCGAGCCGATGAAGCTGCCGTCGGACGGCGGCGGCGCGATGATCACCGACACCTTGTCCGAGAGCTTGTCGGCCAGCGTCTTCTGGATCAGCAGCGGGTGCTTGCTGATCAGCGCGCCGTCGCGGGCCATCTGCTCGCTGGCGATCCTGCCGACGCGGTCGAGGCGGTAGCCTTCGGCATCGGCCAGCTTCTGGCGGGATTCGGCTTCGCCCGCGGCTTCGATGCGGCGCGCCTGCGCCGCGCCTTCGGCGGCCCGGATGCGCGACTGCTTCTCGGCTTCGGCCTCGAGCTGGCGCTGCTCGATCTGCTTCTGCTTGAAGGGCAGCACGTGCTTCATCGCCTCTTCCTGCGCCTTCGCGGCGATCACCTGCTCGGTGGCGGCGGCCTGCGCGTTCTTCTCGCGGCGCACGCGCTCGGCCTCGCCTTCGAGCGCGGTCTGCTGCACATGCTTGGCCTTCAGCTCCAGCGTGTAGCGCATCTTCTCGGTCTCCAGCTCCTGCGCGAGCAGCCGGTCCATGCCCTGGCGGTATTCGGTGGGCAGGTCGACCTGGCCCATCTGCACGCTGCGCAGCAGGATGCCGTCGGCGGCCAGCCGCGGCTTCAGCTCGGCTTCGATCTGCGCCTGGATGTCGGCGCGCCTGGCCGAGAAGATCTCGCGCACGGTGTAGCGGGTGAAGGTCTTGTAGATCACGCCCTGCACCGCGGGGCGCACGACCTCGCCGCCGATGTCCTCGGGCAGGCTGCGCGACATCGCGAAGAGGCGGGCCGGGTCGAGCGCATAGCGGATCGTCAGGTCGACGCCCAGCGACAGGCCTTCGACCGACTGGAACGGCGCGTCGCCGTCGGCCTTCGCGCTGTCGAGCGGCCGGTAGACCTGGTCGCGCAGCGAGAAGCGGCGCAGCTCGTGCAGGCCGGGCACGCGCAGCAGCGAGCCTTCGTGGTGCAGGCTCGCGCTGCCGGTGAGCTGGTTGCTGCGCACGACCACCTCGCCGCGCTCCACCGTCTGCAGCGGCGGATTCAGCGCTACCGCGTAGCCGCCGACCGCGATCGCCGCGGTGCCGAGCAGCAGGCCCATGCGGCTGCGCAGGGCCAGGGTGGTGGAACGGAAGGCCCGGGCCATCAACTGGGCGAGGGCATTCAGGCGGGGATTCATCGTGGTGCTCCGGGTGGTGGGTGGGTTGTCGCGCTGGTTGTTCGCGTCGACGGAAGCCATTCTTCGAATCGGCCCCGGAAGCCGATAGCGGCGCGCGGGGCGACTGTCTTCCGGCCCCGGAAGAAAGCTTCACACCGGCTCGCGCGGGGCCGGTCGACAATCCGGCGCCATGAACAGCGGGAATGCGCCGATCGTGGCGCTGATCGAGGACGATGAGCCGACCAGCAACCAGCTCAAGGGCTGGATCGAGGCCGCGCGGCCGGGCCTGCGCATCGAGCAGTGGTTCGACCGCGATGCCGCCGAAGCCGCGCTGGCGCGCACCCGCTACGACCTGGTGGTGCTGGACATCGAGCTCGGCCGCGAGCGCCATGCCGGCGTCGCGCTGATCAACACCATCAACCGGCTGCACCACGGCACGCCGGTGCTGGTGGTGTCGGCGATGCCGGCGGCCATCTACCGCGGCATCATGAAGGCGCTCGACGCCTGGGACTACCTGCAGAAGACGAGCTTCTCCGAGGCCGACTTCATCGACACCGTGCTCGAGATGCTGCGCGCCGTGCGCGACAGGGCGCCGGTCGCCGCGCCGGCGGGCCCCGCCAGCGAGCTGGCGATCGACCCGCTGCGCCAGAGCACGCCGCTGTGGCGTGGCCAGCGCCTGAACCTGCCGCTGACGGCGCAGCGCATCCTCGCGACGCTGTACCAGCGCCGCGGCGAGGTCGTCAGCTACGAGGCGCTGTTCGAGGTGGTCAAGAGCGGCCGCAACCGCGACAACGTGCGCAAGCACGTCAGCACGATCCGCGATGCGCTGCGCGAGATCGAGCCCGGCTTCGACGGCATCGAGAACGTGCCGATGCGCGGCTTCCGCTGGAGCGGCCCGAAGTGAGGTCGTGGCGCCTGCCGCGTGCTGGTCTCGGGGGCTGGCGGCTGCCGCGCGCCGTGCCGCTGCGCCTGCGCATCTTCTTCCGCGCGGTGTTCGCGGGGCTGGCGCTGGCCACGCTGGCGATGGCGGTGGGCGTGCTGGTCGAGGAAAAGCAGCTCGCGCACCGCCACTACCAGGCCGGATTGCAGAAGACCCAGGAGCAGATCGTCGCGCGGCTGCGCCACCCGACCGGCCAGCTGGCGCTGCTGAACCCGCGCATGGACCGGGACAAGCCGGGCGATGTTGGCGGGCCGCTGCGGCCGCTGGTGCTGCCCTTCTCGGCGATCGATTTCGACGACAAGACCAAGGTGCAGCAGGCGGTCGAGATGGCCGGCTGCCTGGTGCAGTACCGCGACGGCGCGACGCTGTGCGTGGCGGTCGGCAACAACCCGTTCGCCGGGGGCTTCATCTACCTGGCGGGCAGCTTCGCCAGCGGCGCGCTGGTGCCGCATCTGCCGGGCGAGCTCGACTTCACGACCTCGCACCGCGTGCGCGTCTCGGTCGCGATGCGCGGCCAGACCTGGCGTTGGGTGGCGCCCTTCGAAGCGCTGGCCGATGGGGCGAACGTCGGCCCGTCCGGCGCGCCGGGATTGCGCGGTCGACTGACCGGTTATGTCGACGGCGTGCCGATCGTGCACGGCACGAAGACCGTGCGCGACTTCCGCGGCTGGTTGTGGCAGGACGGCCGCTGCATCGACGAGCCGGCCGACCCGGCGCGGCACGCGAGCGTAGCGAGCCCATCGGGCCATGCGAGCGCAGCGAGCCCATCGGGCCATGCGAGCGCAGCGAGCCCCTCGGGCCACGCGAGCGCAGCGAGCCCATCGGGTGATTGTGCGAAGCGCTCCTTCTTTTCGATCCGCCTGCCGGTCGAGGTCTTCCGCGACGCGCTGTTCCAGGCCGACCGGGGGCGCATCGTCTGGCCGCCGCCGGACCTGGCGCAGATCCTCGTGCGGCTGCAGGTGCTGGCGCCGGGCGACGGCGCGCCGCTCTTCGACAGCGACAGCGAAGGGGCCGAGCCGCCGTTCGCGCTGGCCGACCTGCGCACGCTGCTGCTGCCGGGCGAGCGCCTGGCGCTCCGCCGCGAGGGGGCCACCGAGGATCTGGTCACGCTGGTCGGCGGCAGTGCGGCCGACGAGGCGCCGCGCGCACGCTGGATCGACGGCCTGGTGCGCCGGCTGCCGGTGGACGGCTACGACGCGCCGCTGCAGCTGCGCGGGGCGATCGCGACGCCGCTGGGCCGCTACCAGCTGGTGCTCGACGGCGACGTGCGCAGCGTCAACCGCACGCTGGCCGCGGTCGCCACGCGGGTGTCGGGTTACGTCGGCGCGATGCTGGCCGCGGTGCTGGTCGCCTGGCTGCTGATCGAGCTGCGCATCATCCGCCGCATCACCGTGCTGACCAAGCGCGCGGCCAGCGTCTCGCAGGGCATGAAGTCGGCCGGCGGGCTGCCGCGCATCGACGTCGCCGACCTGCGCGGCAGCGACGAGCTGGGCGTGCTGGCGGGCGGCCTGCAGGATCTGCTGCAGCGCGTCGACGAGGACCTCAAGCGCGAGCAGATCCGCGCGCAGCAGGAGAAGGACCAGTGGCATGCGGTGGGGCACGAGATCGTCTCGCCGCTGCAGTCGCTGCTGGCGCTGCATGGCGACCCCGACGATCCGAGCCACCGCTACCTGCGCCGCATGCAGCAGGCGGTGCAGGTGCTGTATGGCCAGGCCTCGCCGAGCGAGGCCTTCGAATCGACGACCCTGCAGCTGGCGCCGATCGACCTCGAGACCTTCCTCGGCCATGTGGCGGCGAATGCCGACGCGGTGGGCATCCACCGGCTGCGCTACGAGTCGCCCGGCGCGCGTGTGCTGGTGCGCGCCGACGAGTTCTCGCTGGAGGACGTGGTGACGCACGTGCTGCGCAACGCCGACCGCCACCGCACGCCGGGCAGCACGATCACGCTGCGGCTCGGTTTCGATGAGCGCGAGGCCCGCGTCGAGATCTGGAACGAGGGCGCGCCGATACCCGAGGCGATGCTGGAGAAGATCTTCGAGTACGGCGTGTCCGACCTGGGGGACCAGGCCGGTGACGACGACCGCTCCGGCGAGGGCCACCGCGGCCAGGGCCTCTTCGTCGCGCGCACCTACATGGCGAAGATGGGCGGCACGATCGCCGCGCGCAACGGCGACGGCGGCGTGACCTTCACCTTGCGGCTGCCGCGGGTGTGATGCGGTTCGGCGCCGCGGCGCTGGCCTACACTGACCGCATGGATTGGCTGGCAGAGATCAAGTGGGATGCCGACGGGCTGGTGCCCGTCATCGCGCAGGAAGCGTCCTCGGGCGACGTGCTGATGTTCGCGTTCATGAACCGCGAGGCGCTCGAGCGCACCTCGGCGATCGGCCAGGCGGTGTACTGGAGCCGCTCGCGGCAGAAGCTGTGGCACAAGGGCGAGGAGTCCGGCCACTTCCAGCAGGTGCACGAGATGCGGCTGGACTGCGATGCCGACGTCGTGCTGCTGAAGGTGACGCAGCTCGGCCACGAGCCGGGCATCGCCTGCCACACCGGGCGCCACTCCTGCTTCTTCCGCAAGCTCGACGAGCAGCGCACCTGGCAGACCGTCGAGCCGGTGCTCGAGGACCCCGAACGCATCTACCGGAAATGAACGACCTGACGTCCCAGGACCTGCTCGCCCGCCTGGCCGCGGTGATCGAGTCGCGCAAGCCCGAAGCCGGCGGCGACCCGGACAAGAGCTACGTCGCGCGGCTCTTCGCGAGGGGCCTGGACGCGATGCTGAAGAAGGTCGGCGAAGAGGCCACCGAAACGGTGATGGCCGCCAAGGACGGCGAGCCGCAGAAGGTGGTCTACGAGGTCGCCGACCTGTGGTTCCATTCGATGATCGTGCTGGCCGCCTTCGACCTGAAGCCGGCCGACGTGCTGAACGAGCTCGCGCGCCGCGAAGGCCTGTCGGGGCTCGAGGAATTCGCGCTGCGCCGCGTGCAGCAGCGCGAGCAACAGGAGGATCCCCGATGAACGAACAACCGTCTTCCGCGCTGACCGTCACCGACAGCCAGACCGACCAGTCGCTGCGTACCATCGGCCACATCAGCTACGCGCTGCACGCGATCGTCGCGGTCGGCGCGGTGCTGCCGGGCGCGCAGGGCAGCATCCTGCTGCTGATCGCCGCCTTCATCCTCGACCTGGTGAAGAAGGACGACGCCAAGGGCACCTGGCAGGAATCGCACTTCCGCTGGCGCATCCGCAGCGTGATCTTCAGCGCCATCGCCTACGTCGTGACGATCCCGCTGTGGCTGCTGCTGGTGGTGCCGGGCTGGATCGCGTGGATCGTCATCTCGATCTGGTTCCTCTACCGCGTGATCCGCGGCTGGCTGGCGCTGAACGATCGCCGGCCGATGCCCGTCTGAACTTGCTGCAAACGCCATGAACGCCGACCCCAACTGCATCTTCTGCAAGATCGTCGCGGGCCAGATCCCGTCGAAGAAGGCCTACGAGGACGACGACATCCTCGCCTTCCACGACATCCACCCGTGGGCGCCGGTGCACATCCTGATCATCCCGAAGCGCCACATCGCCAGCATGGTCGACGTCGGCCCGGACGACGCGGCGCTGCTGGGCAAGATGATGGCGATCTCGCCGCGGCTGATGAAGGAGCTCGGCGTTACCAACGGATACCGCCACGTGATCAACACCGGGCGCGACGGCCTGCAGGAGGTGCCGCACGTGCACCTGCACGTCATGGGCGGTCCGCGGCCCTGGTTGAAGGGCTGACGGGCTCCGAGCGTCGAAATTCACGGCTGGCCGTGGAACCGAACTGTCAAATCCGCTCCCCTAGAATCCTCAGATTCGTCTTCAGGAGCGTGTGATGGGATCCTTCAGCATCTGGCACTGGCTGATCGTGCTGGTCGTGGTGGTGCTGATCTTCGGCACCAAGAAGCTCAAGAACATCGGCAGCGACCTCGGTTCGGCCGTCAAGGGCTTCAAGGACGGCGTGCGCGACGGCACGTCCTCGGCCGACGCGGCGACGCCGCCGCAGCAGCAGGTCGGCACGACCCCCAAGGCGGCCGACGCGAACACCGTCGACGTCGAAGCCAAGCACAAGTCCTGATCCATCGGATGCCTGACCGCCGCCGATGATCGACTTCGGTTTCGACAAGCTCGCCCTGATCGGCGCCGTGGCGCTGATCGTCATCGGCCCCGAGAAGCTGCCGCGGGTCGCGCGCACCGTCGGCACCCTGCTCGGCAAGGCACGGCGCTACGTGGCCGACGTCAAGGCGGAGGTGAACCGCTCGATCGAGCTCGAGGAACTGCAGAAGATGAAGTCGCAGTTCGAGTCGGCGGCGCGGGATGTCGAGGCCAGCGTGCACCAGGAGATGAACGCGGCCAGCGCGGCCTTCAACGACGCCACGCGCGAGTTGCAGACCGGCATCGACGGCGCCGATGGCCTGCCTTACAACGGTGATCACGCCGGCGATGCCTTCGCCGCGCCGCTGGCCACCCCGGTGCCGCAGTACAAGCGGCCGAACAAGAAGTGGCGCCTCAAGCGCAGCGCGGTACCGGCCTGGTACAAGCAGCGCAGCGGTGTGCGCACGCGGGCGCAGTCGGGCGCCGCGCGCGTCGCGCGCTTCCGCCCGCCGGCCTTGAAGAAATAGATGAACACCGCGCCCAAAGACGAGCTCGAAGGCACCGAGCAGCCCTTCGTCTCGCACCTCGTCGAGCTGCGCGACCGCCTGGTGAAGGCGCTGATCGCGATCGGCGTCTGCTTCGGCGTGCTGATGTTCTTTCCGGGGCCCGGCGCGCTGTACGACGTGCTGGCGGCCCCGCTGGTCGCCCACCTGCCGAAGGGCGCCACGCTGATCGCGACCAACGTGATCTCCCCGATCCTGGTGCCGCTGAAGATCACGCTGATGGCGGCCCTGCTGGTGGCGCTGCCGGTGGTGCTGTACCAGGTCTGGGCCTTCGTGGCGCCGGGCCTGTATTCGCACGAGAAGCGCATGGTGCTGCCGCTGGTGATCAGCAGCACGATCCTGTTCCTGATCGGCGTGGGCTTCTGCTACTTCATCGTCCTGCCCGGGATGTCGGCGTTCATCCAGTCCTTCGCGCCGTCCAGCATCACGGCGGCCCCGGACATCGAGCAGTACTTCGGCTTCGTGCTGACGCTGTTCCTGGTCTTCGGCATCGCGTTCGAAGTGCCCATCGCGGTGATCGTGCTGGTGCGCATCGGCGTCGTGACGATCGATCAGCTGAAGAAGGTGCGCGGCTACTTCATCGTCGGCGCGTTCATCGTGTCGGCGATCGTCACGCCGCCGGACGTCATCTCGCAGCTGGCGCTGGCGGTGCCGATGTGCCTGCTCTACGAGCTGGGCATCTGGTCCGCACGACTCTTCGTGCGCCACACGCAGGCGCCGGTCGAGCCGGACGAGAAGCAGGCCTGAGGCGAAGCCTCAGGCCGTCGCCGAAGGCGACCGTTGCGCGGCAGCGCAACGAAAGGCGGACGCGCGAAGCGCAAAAGCAGGCCTGAGGCGAAGCCTCAGGCCGTCGCCGAAGGCGACCGTTGCGCGGCAGCGCAACGAAAGGCGGACGCGCGAAGCGCAATAGCAGGCCTGAGGCGAAGCCTCAGGCCGTCGCCGAAGGCGACCGTTGCGCGCCAGTGCAACGAAAGGCGGACGCGCGAAGCGCAGAAGCAGGATTGACGGGCGCCGCGCCGGTCAGCGCCGCGGCTGCGACTGCTTCGGCCGTTGGCCCACCGTCAGCGTGACCTGCAGCGACTGGCTGCCGCGCTGCAGCGCGATGGCCGCCTCGCTGCCGGGCTTCAGCGCCGCGACGCGGTGCAGCAGTTGCGCGGTGTTGGCCACCGGCTGGCCGCCGACGGCGATCACCACGTCGCCCGGGCGCACCCCGCCCTTGCTGGCCGGGCCGTCCTGCAGCACGCCGGTGATCAGCGCGCCTTCGCGGATCGGCAGCTTGAAGTTCTCGGCGAATTCCGGCGTCAGGTCGCGCGGTTCGACGCCGATCCAGCCGCGCGTGACCTGGCCGTCGCGCAGCAGTCCTTCCATCACCTGCTGCGCGACGTCCACCGGAATCGCGAAGCCGATGCCCATGCTGCCGCCCGAGCGCGAGAAGATGGCGGTGTTGATGCCGACGAGGTGGCCGCGCACGTCGACCAGCGCGCCGCCCGAGTTGCCCGGGTTGATCGCCGCATCGGTCTGCACGAAGCTCTCGAAGGTCGACAGCCCCAGCCCCTGGCGGCCGAGCGCACTGACGATGCCCGAGGTCACCGTCTGGCCGACGTTGAAGGGGTTGCCGATCGCCAGCACGACGTCGCCGACCTGCAGCGCGTCGAGCCGGCCCAGCGTGATCGCCGGCAGCTTGTCCAGCGCCACCCGCAGCACCGCGAGGTCGGTCTCGGGATCGGTGCCGACGATCTCGGCGCGCGCCTCGCGGCCGTCCGACAGGCGCACCTCGATGTCGGTGGCGCCTTCGATGACGTGGTTGTTGGTCAGCAGGATGCCTTCGGGCGAGACGATGACGCCGGAGCCGAAGCCGACCTGCTCGGGCACGCGGTCGCCGAAGAAGAAGCGGAAGCTCGGGTCCTGCGCATGCGGGTTGCGGCGTCCCGGCTTGCTGGCGACGACGCTGACCACCGCCGGCGCGGCGGCGCGCGCGGCGCCGGCATAGCCGCTGAAGTTCTCCGTTCCCGGCACCACCGGCGCGGCAGCGGGGGAGGCGGTGCGCAGCGACACGACGCCCGGCAGCGGCCGCGTGCCATCGTTGCGCAGCAGCCATTGCGGCTTCAGCGTGACGACGACGAACAGCACCGCCAGCGCCACGGTCACGGCCTGCGTGAAAATCAACCAGAGTCTGCGCATCGGCGGGGGCTCGAACGACGAGAAAGGGTGAAGGCTAAGCCGATGGTTCAACGTGAGGAACTCGAGCGCCACCTCGCTGCGCTGCTGGCGGTCGACCGCTTCCGGGATTATGGGCCGAACGGGCTGCAGGTCGAGGGTCGCGCCGAGGTGCGCACGCTGGTCTCCGGCGTCACCGCGAGCCGTGCCTTGATCGACGCGGCGATCGCGCGCGGCGCCGACGCGATCCTGGTGCACCACGGCCTGTTCTGGCGCGGCCAGGACGGCCGGCTCGTCGGCTGGCTGCGCGAGCGCGTCGCGCTGCTGATGGCGCACGGCATCAACCTCTTCGCCTACCACCTGCCGCTCGATGCCCATGCCGAGCTCGGCAACAACGCGCAGCTCGGTCTGCAGCTGGGCCTGGTCGCCGACGCGCGCTTCGGCGAGCAGGACCTGGGCTTCATCGGCGAGGCCGCCGGCGTGGCCGATGCGCAGGCCCTGGCGCGGCTGGTCGGCCAGCGCCTGGGCCGCACGCCGACGCTGCTGCCCGGCGATGGCCGTGCGCTGCGCCGTATCGCGTGGTGCACCGGCGGCGCGCAGGGCTACTTCGAAGGCGCGATCGCCGCCGGCGCCGACGCCTACCTGACCGGCGAGATCAGCGAGCCGCAGGCGCACATCGCGCGCGAGACGGGTGTCGCCTTCCTGGCCTGCGGCCACCACGCGACCGAACGCTACGGGGCGCCGGCCCTGGCCGCGCATGTCGCGGCGCAGTTCGGGCTCGAGCACCAGTTCATCGAGATCGACAACCCGGCATGACCGCAGGACCCGCAGCTTTGCTGGCGATCAGCATGGGCGATGCCGCCGGCATCGGCCCGGAGATCATCGTGCGCGCGCTCGCCGGCGGCGACGCGGGCCGCTGCGTCGTGATCGGCGACGTCGGCGTGATGCGGCGCGCGGTGCGCCAGTGCGGGCTGCTGCTCCCGGTGGCGCGACTGGACGAGCCGACCGATCCCACCCCACCCGATTGCGTGCCGGTCTGGCAGCCGCCCGGGCTGCCCGACGGCCTGGCCGATGCCCCGATGGGCGTGGTGCATGCCGCGGCGGGGCGCGCCGCGGCGACCTGCATCGAAGCGGCGGCGGCGCTGGCGCTCGACGGCCGCGCCGCGGCGATCGTGACCGCGCCGATCCACAAGGAAGCGCTCGCCGCGGCCGGCGTGCCGTACCCGGGCCACACCGAGATGCTGCAGGCGCTGGCCGGCGGCCCGCCGGTGCGCATGATGCTGGCCAATCCGCAACTGCGCGTCGTGCTGGTGACGATTCACGTGGCGCTGCGCCGTGCGCTCGAGCTGCTCGATTTCGATGCCGTGCTGTCGACCCTGCGCATCACGCACGCCGCGGCGCGCGCGTGGGGCCTCGCGCGGCCGCGCATCGCGGTCGCCGGCCTCAATCCGCATGCGGGCGAGGGCGGTCTCTTCGGCGACGAGGAGCAGCGTTTCATCGCCCCGGCAGTCGCCGCCGCCGCCGCCGAGGGCATCGATGCACGCGGTCCGTTCGCGCCGGACACGGTGTTCATGCGCGCGCGCCATGCGCCGCCGGACCATCCGGGCGAGTTCGACGTGGTGGTCGCGATGACGCACGACCACGGGCTGATCCCGGTGAAGTACCTCGGCGTCGAGGACGGCGTCAACGTGACGCTGGGCCTGCCCTTCGTGCGCACCAGCCCGGACCACGGCACCGCGTTCGACATCGCCGGCCGCGGCGTGGCGGACGCCGGCAGCCTGCGGGCGGCGATCGGCATGGCGCGTGCACTGTGCGGCGCAGCCGCACGCTGATCAGTTCGGCTTCAGCTTGGCCAGCTGGCGGCGCGCGCGGGCGGTGGCGCGTTCGAGCAGGTAGGCACTTTCGAAGGCCCGCATGCGGCCGGTTTCGCACATGCGGCTGAGCATGCGGTAGGTCATCGACACGGTCTTGCGCTGCTTCGCGCCGTGCGAGAAGACGAAGAAGGTGCGCGCCGCGCTGACATGCTGCAGCTTCACCTTCTGCCAGCTGCCTTCGATGTGCATCTGGTACGCAAAGCCGATCTGCACGTTGTCGGCCAGCGACTTGCCCCGGGTGGGCTCGATGCTGTCCGGCGCCGGCAGGCCGTCGATGTCGAGATCGACCGCGGTGATCTCCGGCTCCGCGCCGAGGTCGATGTCGACCGCGCCGTTCCAGTCGACCGCCGTTTCGTCGACGAGGCCCACCGCCTGCGCTTCAGCGGCGGAGAAGTCGGACTTCGACACCACGTCGACGAGCACCGGCAGCGCCGCGATGTTGACCGCCGGCAGGTCGGCTGTCCTCGGCAGCGGCGTGGCCAACGCGCCGTCGACCTGCTTGGCCAGCAGGTTGTGCTCGAGCGTCGACAGCGCAGCGCCCTTCAGGGACTCGGCATGGGCCGGCAGCAGCTGGGCGAAGAAGTCACGCCGCAGCTCCTCGGTGCAGCGCACGCGGTCGAGGCCGGCGTTGAGGTCCTTCATCAGCTGCGGCAGCATGCGCAGGAAGGCCTGGCGCTGCGCCGGCACGCCCTTGGGCTGCACGCTCATCACCAGCTCGCGGCCGACCTCGCGCATGCGCTTGGCCAGCGCGCTGTCGGCGCCGTCGCTCTGCTCGGCCTGCGCGATCACCCGGCTCCAGGTGCGGCCCAGGAACTCGCGCAGGAAATCCGGCACGGGCAGCGGCTGCAGCGCGCCGTCGAGCTGCTGGGCGAAGCGCTGCTGCACGCGCAGCTCGTCTTCCTTCTTCGCCAGCAGCTCGTCGGCCGCGCCCTGCGCGTGGATCTCGGCCCTGGCCTGCTCGGCGATGAAGGCCTCGAGCTGGTTGAGCTTGTGCTCGTACAGCTCGATCTGGTCGAAGTCGCCTTCGACGACCTCCTGCACCAGCTCGCGCACCCGCACCAGCAGCGCGCGGCCGCTGTCGCCGTCGAAATCGTCGACCGCCGTGCCGAGCGACGCGATGCGGTTGATGAAGCGCCGCACCGGGTGCTTGCGCGACGAGAAGAAGCTGGGATCGCCGAGCGCCGCGCGCAGCACCGGCAGCTGCAGGCGGGCGATCTGGCGCGCCATCTGCGGCGGCACCTTCGGGTCCGACAGGATCTGGTCGAACAGGCTGCCGATGACGTCGATCACCATGTGATCGAGCGCGCCGGTGGCGGCCTGCCTCAGTTCCTCGCGGTGCGCGACGATCATGTTCGGCGCGACCAGCATGCCCAGGCCGGACTGGCCGGGCATGCCGCCGGCGCTGTCGTAGTGACCGTAGCTGCCGGCGCTGCCGGTGTCCGCGCCGGCGCTGAACGACAGGCGTCGCAGCAGCGACATCATCTCGCCGTCGACGCGGCCCATCGGCGTGCCGCGGCCGGCGACATAACCGCCGGTGCCGCTGCCGGTGCTCGGCCCGAAGCCGCTGCCCGGGCCGCCGCGCGGCGACAGCCGGCCCGACGCGGACAGCTCGTGCGTGCGGCTGTCGTGCAGATCGCCGTGCAGGCTGCCCGGCGCGGTGGCGCGGCCGCCGCCGCTGCCATCGTTCGGCGTCGGCCGCACCTGCAGGCCGACCGGCTTGATGCCGGCCGCGCGCAGGTCGGCGACGATCTCCGCGTAGGTCTGCCGCATCAGGTTGGCGAGCGAGCGGCCGACCTCGGACCCCAGCACCTTGCGCGTCTCGGGCCGTTCGGCCACGGCCTCGACGGCGCGGATCATCGCCTGGCCGATCACCTCGGCGCGCAGCGGGTTGCGCTCGTGCTCGGCGCCGCCGAGCTTCAGCAACGTGCCCATGTAGGCATCGAGCTCGCGGATCTCCCATTCGCAGGCATGCGAGATCTCGAGCGCGAAGCGGTCGGCCGAGAGCTGGATCTCGATTTCATGGTCGGATACCAGGCTCAGTGCATCCCAGCTCGTCGGCGTCGGTCCGGCGTTCGGATCGAGCATGCCGGCTTCGCGCGCGACCCGCTGGTCCAGCGTCTCGTTGAAGGTCAGCGCGAAGATGGCCAGCTTGCGGTTGAGCTCGAACTGCGCGCCGAGCAGGCCGTCCCGATGAAACACATTGTTAGAAGACAGCGCGGCGAGGCCGAGGCTGTCGACGGTGCGTTCTGCGGCGGAACGGGCGGCCATGCGCACCCGTTGGACGGCGCTTTCGAGGGCGGCAGGCAGTCGGGCGGGGGCGGTGAATGTCATGAAGGCCGGCAGGCGCGGCGGCTGGCTCGCCGCCGTGGCGCCCGACATGGGCGCTGTCGTCAACGTCCCGAAGTATGCGGCCAAATATCGTGCCCGCGCCGCCCCGGGACTGCGGCGGCGCAAGCTCGGTGCACGCGGCGACGCCGCGCGAGGGTCAGCGCCGGTTCAGCGCGTCGCGGATCTCGCGCAGCAGCACCACGTCCTCGGGCGGCGCGGCCGGTGCCGGCGGCGGCGCCTCGCGCTTGAGCCGGTTGATCTGCTTGACCATCAGGAAGATCACGAAGGCCAGGATCACGAAGTTGATCGACACGGTGACGAAGTTGCCCCACGCGAACACGTTGCCGGCCTTCTGCGCCTCGGCCAGGGCCGCGCCGGGCGGCACGGTGCCCGACAGCACGATGTACTTGTTCGAGAAGTCGATCTGGCCGCCGAGCAGCATGTTGACGATCGGCATGATCAGGTCCTTGACCACCGAGTCGACGATCTTGCCGAACGCCGCGCCGATGATCACGCCGACCGCCAGGTCGACGACGTTGCCCTTCATCGCGAACTCTCTGAACTCGCTGGCGAAACCCATGCTGTGCCCTCCTGTTGCGGCCGGCCAGTATTGCCGACCCATGCCCCGCGTCAACCCGGCAACAGGCCGGGCGGGGCGTGCTGCGCGCTCCGCTAGAATGCCGGGTTGCCCCCAAGTCAACACTTCCAGAAACACTCGAGGAATCCCATGAGCGACAGCCCCGCCAGTGATAGCCCAGTGGAGGGCCCCGTGGATCAGAGCCGTCGCACCTGGGTGGCGATCACCTGCGGTGCAGGCGCCATCGGCGGCGTGGCCGCGGCGGTGCCCTTCGTCAGCACCTTCATGCCCTCCGAGCGCGCGAAGGCCGCCGGCGCCGCCGTCGAAGCCGACATCAGCGCGCTGAAGCCGGGCGAGAAGATGACCGTCGAGTGGCGCGGCAAGCCGGTGTGGATCATCCGCCGCACGAAGGAACAGCTCGAGACGCTGAGGAAGACCGAGTCGCAGGTCGCCGACCCGAAGTCGCTGCGCAACCCGGCCGAACTGACGCCGGCCTACGCCCGCAACGAGTACCGCTCGATCAAGCCGGAGTTCATGGTCGCCGTGGGCATCTGCTCGCACCTGGGCTGCTCGCCGGTCGACAAGCTGACGCCGGGTGCGCAGCCCTCGCTGCCGGACGACTGGCAAGGCGGCTTCCTGTGCCCCTGCCACGGCTCGACCTTCGACCTGGCCGGCCGCGTCTTCAAGAACAAGCCCGCGCCCGACAACCTCGAGGTGCCGCCGCACAAGTACCTGTCGGACACGACGCTGCTGATCGGCGAAGACAACAAGGCCTGATCCGCACTGCGCGCGGATCACGCAAAGCTCAAGAGCACTGAAGGGTCGACATGGCTGAATTCAAGGAAGCACCCGCCGGCGCACCGATCGGCGTGAAGCTCATGACCTGGGTGGACAACCGGTTCCCGGCCACCAAGATGTACAAGGAGCACATGTCGGAGTACTACGCTCCGAAGAACTTCAACACCTGGTACTTCTTCGGCTCGCTGGCGATGCTGGTCCTCGTGATCCAGATCGTCACCGGCATCTTCCTCGTGATGCACTACAAGCCGGACGCGAACACCGCGTTCGCCTCGGTCGAGTACATCATGCGCGACGTGCCCTGGGGCTGGCTGGTGCGCTACCTGCACTCCACCGGCGCCAGCGCGTTCTTCATCGTCGTCTACCTGCACATGTTCCGCGGGCTGATGTACGGCTCGTACCGCAAGCCGCGCGAGCTGGTGTGGCTGTTCGGCTGCGCGATCTTCCTGTGCCTGATGGCCGAGGCCTTCTTCGGTTATCTGCTGCCGTGGGGCCAGATGTCCTACTGGGGCGCGCAGGTCATCGTGAACCTGTTCGCCGCGGTGCCCTTCGTCGGCCCGGACCTGGCGCTGCTGATCCGCGGCGACTACGTCGTCAGCGACGCGACGCTGAACCGCTTCTTCAGCTTCCACGTCATCGCGATCCCGCTGGTGCTGCTGGGCCTGGTGGTCGCGCACATCATCGCGCTGCACGAGGTCGGCTCGAACAACCCGGACGGCATCGAGATCAAGGCCAAGAAGGACCCGAAGACCGGCATCCCGCTCGACGGCATCCCGTTCCATCCGTACTACACGGTGCACGACCTCTTCGGCGTCGGCGTGTTCCTGATGATCTTCTGCGCGATCGTCTTCTTCGGTCCGGAGCTCGGCGGCTACTTCCTCGAGTACAACAACTTCATCCCGGCCGACCCGCTGAAGACGCCGCCGCACATCGCGCCGGTCTGGTACTTCACGCCGTTCTATTCGATGCTGCGCGCGACGACCGACCCGATGGTCAACGTGCTCGCCGTCGTCGTCGGCCTGGCCGGCGTCGTCTCGGCGCTGGCGCTGCCGGGGCGCGGCAAGATCATCGCGGTGGTCGGCGCGGTGATCGGCATCACCCTGCTGAAGTACTTCGACGCGAAGTTCTGGGGCGTGGTCGTGATGGGCGCCGCCGTGATCATCCTGTTCTTCCTGCCCTGGCTGGACCGCAGCCCGGTCAAGTCGATCCGCTATCGCCCGGGCTGGCACAAGGGGCTGTACGGTGTCTTCGTCGTGTTCTTCATCGTGCTGGGTTACCTCGGTATCCAGCCGCCGTCGGACGTCGGCACGCTGATCGCGCAGGCCGGCACGCTGTTCTACTTCGCGTTCTTCCTGCTGATGCCGTGGTGGAGCACGATCGGCATGTTCAAGCCGGTGCCCGACCGCGTCACCTTCACCAAGCATTGATGCAGGAGCGATCGATCATCATGAAAAGAATCCTCGCCTGCCTGCTGGTCCTGCTCGGCTTCGCGCAAGCGGCTTCGGCCAGCGGAGACACCCTGCCGCTGGACCGCTTCCAGAAGGAACGCGTCACCGACATCGCTGCGCTCCAGAACGGCGCCAAGCTGTTCGTCAACTACTGCCTGAACTGCCACGCCGCGGCCTTCATGCGCTTCAACCGCCTGCGCGACATCGGCCTGGCCGACGAGCAGATCAAGAAGAACCTGCTGTTCACGTCCGAGAAGGTCGGCGACCTGATGACGGTGTCGCTGGATCCGAAGCAGGCCAAGGACTGGTTCGGCGCGGTGCCGCCGGACCTGTCGGTGATCGCCCGCTCGCGTGCGTCCGGCGGCGGCTCGGGGGCGGATTACCTCTACACCTACCTGCGCGGCTTCTACAAGGACGATACGCGCCCGACCGGCTGGAACAACACCGTGTTCCCGGCCGTCGGCATGCCGCACGTGCTGTGGGAGCTCGAAGGCGAGAAGCGCGCCGTCTTCGCCGAGGAGAAGGACGCCCACGACCCGAGCAAGACGACGCACGTCTTCAAGGGCTTCGAGACGATCAAGCCCGGCAAGATGACCAAGGCCGAGTACGACCAGGCGATGGGCGACCTCGTCGCCTACATGGTCTGGATGGCCGAGCCGGTGCAGAACCAGCGCGTGCGGCTGGGCGTGTGGGTGCTGATCGCGCTCGCCATCTTCACGCTGATCGCGTGGCGCCTGAACGCCGCGTACTGGAAGGACATCAAGTAAGCCGCTCGAGCCGCTTGGGACCCGCCCCGCGGGTCCCCTTTCGCGCAGTGGTAGCCTAGCGGGCTCCCACTGCGCGCGCCGTTTTCAGAACCCCGCTTTCGCTTCACTGGGAGCCCGCCGCCATGATGGTGCTTTACTCCGGAACCACCTGCCCCTACTCGCACCGCTGCCGCTTCGTGCTGTTCGAGAAGGGCATGGACTTCGAGATCCGCGACGTCGACCTCTTCGCCAAGCCCGAAGACATCGCGCTGATGAACCCGTACAACGAGGTGCCGATCCTCGTCGAGCGCGACCTGATCCTGTACGAGTCGCACATCATCAACGAGTACATCGATGAGCGCTTCCCGCATCCGCAGCTGATGCCGGGCGACCCGGTGGCGCGTGCGCGCGTGCGCCTGTTCCTCTTCAACTTCGAGAAGGAACTGTTCGCCCACGTCAATACGCTCGAGGCCCGCAGCGGCGTCAAGGCCAACGACAAGCAGCTCGAGAAGGCGCGCTCGCAGATCCGCGAGCGGCTGACGCAGCTGGCGCCGATCTTCCTGAAGAACAAGTACATGCTCGGCGACGACTTCTCGATGCTCGACGTCGCGATCGCACCGCTGCTGTGGCGCCTGGACTACTACGGCATCGACCTGTCGAAGAACGCCGCACCGCTGCTGAAGTACGCCGAGCGCATCTTCTCGCGCCCGGCCTACATCGAGGCGCTGACGCCGTCCGAGAAGGTGATGCGCAAGTAAGCTCGCAATCCTCCATGAGCCAACCGCCTGCCGCCGACGACCAGGGCACCTCGACACGGCCCTACCTGATCCGTGCGCTGCACGACTGGTGCACCGACAACGGCTTCACGCCGTACATCGCGGTCTTCGTCGACCGGCAGGTGCAGGTGCCGATGGAGTACGTGAAGAACAACGAGATCGTGCTCAACGTCGGCTTCGAGGCCACCTCGGGGTTGAAGCTCGGCAACGACTTCATCGAGTTCAAGGCGCGCTTCGGGGGCGTGTCGCGCGACATCGTCGTGCCGGTGGACCATGTCGTCGCGATCTACGCGCGCGAGAACGGGCAGGGCATGGCCTTCCCGGTGCCCAGCGAGGGCAGCGGCGCCGCGACGCCCGGGGCCCCGGCGCCCGCGAAGGCCGAGGGGGATGCACCGCAGCGCGGCGGACTGCGCCTGGCCCGCAGCGACGAAGCGGCGGAACCGGCGGCCGAAGCGCCGGCGCCGCGCGCCGGCTGGACCGACGAGCAGCCGCCCGACGGCGCGCCGCCGGCACCCGGTGGCGGCCGGCCTTCGCTCAAGCGCATCAAGTAGCGCCGCCTAGAATCCGCGCTCACGCATCTCGACGCAAGCCCGCCCGGGCCCGTCCAGCGCCGGCTTAGCTCAGTTGGTAGAGCACCCGCCTTGTAAGCGGAAGGTCTTCGGTTCGATTCCGAAAGCCGGCACCAGGCTCCTTGGCCGGCGTCATCCCGCCTCGACGAACTCCAGTCCGCGCTCGGCGAGTCCGGCGAGGTCGATGCGTTGTGCCAGCTCCGTCGTCTGGCTGGCCCACAGCGCGAGCGAGGCCTGATCGGTCTGGCCGCTGTCGAGCAGCGCGGTGTAGTGCTGCAGCTCGGCGGTGCCGGCCTCGTGTCCGGTGACATTGCGGTAGACCAGGCGCACGAAGTCGGCATTCGAGTGCGAGCCGGCGGCCGTCGCGAACAGGGCGCTGTCGACCGCGACGCGTGCGAGCTGCGCGTCGCTGGCGCCGTCGTCCTTCAGCCGCAGGCCGAGGCCGACCAGCGCGGCGTCGTCCATGCCCTGCGGTCCGAACAGCGTGCCGACCAGGCGCGCGACGCTGCCGGCGTGGCCGTCGAGGTCGAGCGCGATGGATCGGTCGTCGAAGCGCAGTCGTTCGATATCCTTCAGCGAGTCGCGGCCGTCGCCGCCGCTGCGCGCATCCTCCACGGTGACGGTGTCTCCGGAGGAGGCCAGCGCAAAGTGCGCGCGTTGGCCGTCGAACACCGCGGTGTCGATGCCGTCATGGCCGTTCAGCACGTCGTTGCCGGCATGGCCTTCGAAGGTGTCGTCGCCGTCGGAGCCCTCGAACCAGTCGATCTCGTTGAACAGGTAGTCGAGCAGGCCGTCCTCGTCCCAGTGGTCGGTCAGCGGGTTGTAGTACGACAGGATGCGCAGCAGGTCCCAGACCACCTCGAGCACCTGCACCGCCTCGTCGAACGAATCGAAGAAGTCGTCCGGCGAGTTCGGCCGGTCGCCATCGAAGAAATCCAGCGACGACAGGTCGAGCGGGTCGAACAACGTCCAGCGGGCCATGGTTCGTCTCTCGATCCGCCGCTATCGCCGCGGCATCACGCGCACGCGGATCGGCCGCGGCGGCGCTCCGTCCTCGGCGAGCCGCGCCTGCAGAGCCGGCAGCAGCTGGCGCAGCTTGGCCGATACCGCCCCGGACTCGACCAGCAGCGCCCAGCCCTCGTCATCGATCGGACCCGGCCGGACCTGGGCCCGCAACCCGGGCGGCAGTAGCGGCGCGATACGCTCGAAACAGGCTTGTGACAGGGCCAGCCGCTGGCCCAGGCGCGCCAGCGCGTCGCAGTTGGCGAGGGCGCGGTCGATCGGCATCGAGGGGGCGGAAGTTGCGCCGGTGCCCGCCCGGCCGCCCGCAGGGCGCTGAGCGCCCCGCGATCCTGCAGGAGATCCTTCGGACCTCCCGGGCCGCGAACGGAGTGGGCTGGGGGCAGACATGAGCTCGCAGTGTAGGGGTCGGCCGCCTTGATCGGGCATGCCCTTTGGCGTAGCCTCGCCCGCCTTCGTGACGCGTTGCGCCGTCCGGACATGCGACGGCGACGACGCGCCGCGGCCTGCAGGCCGCGGACCGAGGAGGAGGACCCTCGTCGATGCAGATCATGATCACCCATGGCAGCGTGGCGCGCACGCGCGTGCTGCATTTCAGCCGCCTTCAGCTGCTGGCGGCCGCCGGTGCGCTCGCCGGCCTGCTGGTGCTGCTGTCGGGCACCGTCTACCACTTCGTCTTCCTGAAGGCCGTGCGCGACGGCTGGCCGCTGGTCAGCCACCTGGTGCGGCCGATCGTCAGCGTGGAGCTCGCGCAGCGCGAGCGCTACATGCGCGACAGCCTCGACGCGATGGCGCAGCGGGTCGGCGAGATGCAGGCCAGGCTGGTGCGCATGGAAGCGCTCGGCGACCGGGTGTCGGGGCTGGCCGGCGTCGATGCGGGTGCGCTGAAGCCGGCCGCTCCGGCGGCCGGTCGCGCGGCCCAGGGCGGCCCCTACCTTCCGATCGCCTCGATCGGCCGCTCGCCGCTGAATGAGCTGACGCAGGCGCTGGCGCAACTGGACGAGCGCACCGAGCTCGGCACCGACCTGCTGACACTGGTCGAGTCGCGCCTGCTCGAGACGCGGCTGCAGACGCTGCTGGTGCCCAGCGTCGCGCCGGTCGACGGACCGGTCGGCTCCGGCTTCGGCGTGCGGCCCGATCCGATCACCGGCCGTGCCGCGCTGCATGCGGGCCTGGACTTCCCCGCCGACACCGGCACGGCGGTCGTCGCCGCGGCGGGCGGGGTCGTGCTGGCCGCCGAGTGGCATGCGCAGTACGGCCAGGTGCTGGAGATCGACCATGGCAGGGGGCTGGTGACGCGCTACGCGCACCTGTCCAAGCTGCATGCGAAGCAGGGCGACCTGGTCCGGCGCGGCCAGCGCATCGCGGACGTCGGCAGCACCGGCCGCTCGACCGGCGCGCACCTGCATTTCGAGGTGCTGGTCGATGGCGCCCCGCAGGACCCGGCGCGTTTCCTGACCGGTTCATCGCCGGCTTTCGGCGTCGCGCAGGCCCGCTGAGTCCGGCCGCCAGCCGCGGCGGCGGCGTGCCGAATGCCGTGCTACCCCGGGTGATAGACTGACAGGCTTTTCCGGCGGGCGCCGCCCGGCGCCAAGCCTGCGACACCCTGGACCCCCTGGAGATCTTGCGGTGAGCCGACCCGCCCCCATGTGAGGCCGGTCCTTCGGCCGCAGCCGCAAGCCCTCCACCACGCCCCACACGCGCATGTTGCCCAAGCTTCTCACGTCGATTTTCGGTAGCCGCAACGACCGGCTGCTCAAGCAGTACCGGCGCGTGGTCGAGAAGATCAACGCGCTGGAGCCGCAGTACGAGAAGCTCGACGACGCCGCGCTGCGCGCGAAGACCGACGAGTTCCGCCAGCGGCTGAACGGCGGCTCGACGCTCGACGACCTGCTGCCCGAGGCCTTCGCCGTCGTGCGCGAGGCTGGCAAGCGCACGCTGAAGATGCGCCACTTCGACGTGCAGCTGATGGGCGGCATGGCGCTGCACGAAGGCAAGATCGCCGAGATGGGCACCGGCGAAGGCAAGACGCTGACCGCCACGCTGCCGGTGTACCTGAACGCGCTGTCCGGCAAGGGCGTGCACGTCGTCACCGTCAACGACTACCTCGCGCGCCGCGATGCCGAGTGGATGAGCCGGCTCTACGGCTTCCTCGGGCTGACCGTCGGCGTCAACGTGCCGGGCATGGACCGCGCCGAGAAGCAGGCCGCCTACAACGCCGACATCACGCACGGCACGAACAACGAGTTCGGCTTCGACTACCTGCGCGACAACATGGTCTACGAAGTGGTCGACCGCGTGCAGCGCGGCCTGAACTTCGCGATCGTCGACGAGGTGGACTCGATCCTGATCGACGAGGCGCGCACGCCGCTGATCATCAGCGGCCAGGCCGAGGACCACACCGAGCTCTACGTGCGCATCAACAGCGTCGTGCCGGCCCTGAAGAAGCAGATCGGCGAGGCCGATCCGCGCACCGGCGAGGGCGTGATCGAGCCGGGCGACTTCACCGTCGACGAGAAGACGCACCAGGTCTACCTGACCGAGGACGGCCACGAGAACGCCGAACGCCTGCTGCGCGAGGCCGGGCTGCTGGTCGAGGGCGCCAGCCTCTACGACGCCGCCAACATCACGCTGATGCACCACGTGTATGCGGCGTTGCGCGCGCATCACCTGTACCACCGCGACCAGCACTACGTGAACCAGAACGGCGAGATCGTCATCGTCGACGAGTTCACCGGGCGCCTGATGACCGGCCGCCGCTGGTCCGACGGCCTGCACCAGGCGGTCGAGGCCAAGGAAGGCGTGGCGATCCAGAGCGAGAACCAGACGCTCGCGTCGATCACCTTCCAGAACTACTTCCGCATGTACGGCAAGCTCGGCGGCATGACCGGCACCGCCGACACCGAGGCCTACGAGTTCCAGGAGATCTACGGCCTCGAGACGATCGTCATTCCGCCGAACCGCCCGCGCATCCGCAAGGACGAGCTCGACCTGATCTACAAGACCGCGAAGGAGAAGTACGACGCGGTGATCGAGGACATCAAGGCCTGCCATGCGAAGGGCCAGCCGACGCTGGTCGGCACGACCTCGATCGAGAATTCCGAGCTGCTGTCGAACCTGCTGAACAAGGCCAAGCTGCCGCACCAGGTGCTCAACGCGAAGCAGCATGCGAAGGAGGCGGAGATCGTCGCGCAGGCCGGCCGCCCGGGCGTGATCACGATCGCGACGAACATGGCCGGCCGCGGCACCGACATCGTGCTCGGCGGCAACGTCGAGAAGCAGGTGCAGTTCATCGAGGCCGACGACTCGATTCCGGCCGACGAGAAGGCACGCCGCATCCAGCAGCTGAAGGACGAATGGCAGGGCCTGCACGAGCAGGTCAAGGCCGCCGGCGGCCTGCGCATCATCGCCACCGAGCGCCACGAGAGCCGGCGCATCGACAACCAGCTGCGCGGCCGTTCCGGCCGCCAGGGCGACCCCGGCCAGTCGCGCTTCTACTTGTCGCTGGAAGACCCGCTGATGCGCATCTTCGCCGGCGACCGCGTGCGCGCGATCATGGACCGGCTGAAGATGCCCGAAGGCGAGGCGATCGAGGCCGGCATCGTCACCCGCTCGATCGAAGGCGCGCAGCGCAAGGTCGAGGCCCGCAACTTCGACATCCGCAAGCAGCTGCTCGAGTACGACGACGTCTCGAACGACCAGCGCAAGGTGATCTACCAGCAGCGCAACGAGATCCTCGAGGCCAGCTCGGTGACCGAGCAGATCGCCAACCTGCGCGCCAGTGCGCTGACCGACGTCGTGCGCACCTATGTGCCGCCGGAAAGCGTCGAGGAGCAGTGGGACCTGGCTGCGCTGGAGAAGACGCTGGCCGAGGAGTGGCAGCTCGAGGTCGCGCTGCGCGAAGAGGTGGCCAAGAGCGATGCCGTGACCGACGAGGACATCGTCGAGAAGGTGGTCGCCGCCGGCCATGCCACCTTCGAGGGCAAGGTGGCGATCGTCGGCACCGAGCAGTTCAACCCGTTCATGCGCATGGTGCTGCTGCAGTCGATCGACACGCACTGGCGCGAACACCTGGCGGCACTGGACTACCTGCGCCAGGGCATCCACCTGCGCGGCTATGCGCAGAAGAATCCGAAGCAGGAATACAAGCGCGAAGCCTTCGAGCTGTTCTCGCAGCTGCTCGACGTCGTGAAGCTGGAAGTCACGCGCGTGCTGCTGACGGTGCGCATCCAGACGCAGGCCCAGGCCGAGGAGGCCGCCGAGGCGATCGAGGACCGCGTCGGCCATCTCGCCAACGTGACCTACACCCATCCGAACGAGGACGGCAGCGTCAGCGAGGAGGCCGATCCGGCGACGATGGTCGCCGAAGTGCCTCGCGTGGGGCGCAACGACCCCTGCCCCTGCGGCAGCGGCAAGAAGTACAAGGCCTGCCACGGCCGTCTTGCCTAGTCAAGCTGGCGCCGGCTGGTACCGCGCGTTACCGATCCTGGGGTTTGCCTGGGGTCGGACGCTGCGTCCCTAACGACCTAGGGATACCGAGGCCCCTTGAACAAGGGGCGCGCTCGGGAATCGATCGCACCTGCACCGGACACTGCGCGCTTGCCTCGGCCGACCACCGTCGGTTGCGGCAAGCATGCCCGGTGGCCGCACCTTTTCGGGACTAGCGTTCCGGAATCCGGGGTCGCGGACCCGCCGGACCCGCAATCAACACACAAGGTCGATCGATGAGGAAATTGGGTCTCGCCGCGCTGGCAGGCGCGGCAATCATGGGCGCGCTGGCAGCGCCGGCCGCCCATGCGGGCGTGGTCACGTTCGATGACGGCGTCGTCGGGTTCTTCGGCGACGGCGACAGCTTCACCAGCGGCGGCTATACGTTCACGCAGGGCGGCGGCAGCTTCGGCGGCGTCGCCGACGGCGGCACGTTCAGCATCTTCGCCAATGCGCCCACCGGCAACAGCACGCAGTTCTACGGTGGTTTCAACGACAGCTCGGTGACGATGACGCGCTCGTCGGGCCAGACGCACTTCAAGCTGTCCGGCCTCGACTTCGGCTTCATCTCGGCCATCGGCGGCATCTACAACCCCGGCGACGAACCCGGGGCGCTGATGGTCAGCGCCCACGGCCTCGACGGCAGCACCTACAGCCTGCTCGCATCCTTCGGCGGGGCCGACGGCAACGGCGAGTTCGGCTTCCAGAGCCTGGTCGGCGGTGACCTGTCGACCTGGGGTTTCGTCGACTCGGTGACCTTCTCCGCCTGCACGTTCGACGGCGCGGGCGGCTGCGCGACGCCGTTCTTCAACCTGAACCAGTTCGCACTCGACAACATCGGCGCGGTTCCGGAGCCCGGCTCCCTCGCGCTCGCCGCGCTGGCCCTCGGTGTCGCCGGCAGCCTGCGCCGCCGCTCGTCGCGCTGAACGTCCAGGAGGAGCACACCCATGAAGAAATCCCATTCCCTGGCCCTGGGCCTGGCGCTGAGCGCGGTGGCCCTGGCCGCCGGCGCCCAGACCGGCGCCCGCAAGAGCTACGTCGTCCAGCTGGTGGACGCGCCCGCCGCGACCTATGACGGCACCGTCAGCGGCCTGAAGGCCACGCGTCCGACGGCCGGCGGCAAGCTCAACGTCAACGCCGCCGACGTGCAGGCCTACCTGAGCTACCTGGCGAACAAGCAGGCCGCCGTGACGGCGACCGTGCCGTCGGCCCCGGTGTTCTACCAGTACGGCGCGGTCTTCAACGGCTTCGCCGCGAAGCTCACCGACGCCGAGCTGCAGAAGCTCGCCGCCAACCCCGGCGTGCGGGCGATCACCGTCGACGAGGCGCGTCCGCTGAATACCAGCTACACGCCGGCCTTCCTCGGCATCAGCGGCCCGAACGGCGTCTGGTCGAAGACCGATGCCAATGGCCGCAACATCAAGGGCGAAGGCGTCATCATCGCCCACGTCGATGGCGGCGTCTGGCCCGAGGACCCGTCGTTCTCCGACAAGGTCGACGCGCAGGGCAAGCCGGTGCCCTCGCACATGCCCGGCACCGTGGTCTACGACCCGCTGCCCGCGGGCCGCTACAAGGGCATCTGCGAGGCCGGCGAAGGCTTCACCGCCGCGAACTGCAACAACAAGCTCGTCGGCGCGCGCCACTTCCGGGCCGGCTGGGATGCCTCCGGCAACGTCATGTACGACACCGAGTACAAGTCGGCGCGTGACGACGGCGGCCATGGCAGCCATACGCTCAGCACCTCGGGCGGCAACGAGGGCGTGACCGGCAGCGTGCAGGGCACGACCATCACCGGCATCTCCGGCATCGCGCCGCGCGCCCGCGTGGCCGCGTACAAGTCCTGCTATTCGCCGAAGGCCGCCGACGGCAGCCGCGGCCAGGGCAGCTGCTTCCCGTCGGACAGCATCGCGGCGATCAACCAGGCGGTGGCCGACGGCGCCGACGTCATCAACTTCTCGATCGGCGGCAGCCAGACCAGTTTCCTCGACGGCGTCGAGGTGGCGTTCTACAACGCCAACGCGGCCGGCGTGTTCGTCGCGGCCTCCGCCGGCAACGCGGGTCCGGCCAACACCGTGGCCCACATCAGTCCGTGGGTCGCGACGGTCGGCAACTCGACGCACGACCGATACACCGTCGCCACCGTCTCGCTGGGTAGCGGCGCAACGTTCAGCGGCCCGTCGTTCCAGACCACCGGCCTGCCGTCCAAGCCGCTGATCGCGTCGACCGACGCCGGCCTGCCGGGCGCCGATGCGACGCAGCTCGCGCGCTGCTACGGCCCGGCCGATGGCGCCGGCTCGCTGCTCGACCCGGCTAAGGTCGCCGGCAAGATCGTCGTCTGCTACCGCGGCGGCAACGTGCTGGTGAACAAGAGCGCCAATGCCAAGGCCGCCGGCGCGGCCGGCATGATCCTGCAGAACATCCCGTCCGGCCCGCTCGCCTCGGCCAACACGGTGTTCAACATCGCCCACTCGGTGCCGACCGTGCACCTGTCGGCCTCGGCCGCCAACGACGTGCTCTCGCATGCCGCCGGCGGCACCGGCACCGCCGCCTTCAGCGGCGGCGTGCAGGTGCCGGGGCTGGTGGCGCCGGTGATGTCGGACAGCTCCTCGCGCGGCCCGAACAAGGCCGATGCCAACGTGCTGAAGCCGGACATCACCGCGCCCGGCTCGGACATCATCGCCGCCTACGCCGACACCACGATCAGCGTCGCCGACCGCAACGCCATCATCGCCGGCACGCTGCGTGGCACGCCGCAGGCCAACATGATCTCGGGCACCTCGATGGCCGCGCCGCACGTGGCCGGCGCTGCCGCGCTGCTGAAGCAAGCCAACCCGACCTGGTCGCCGGCGGCGATCAAGTCGGCGCTGATGACGAGCGCGACGCAGTCGGTGAAGCTGGCCAACGGGGCCGCGGACGCCAACGTCTGGGGTTTCGGCGCCGGCCACCTGAACCCGAACGGCGCGCTGGACACCACGCTGGTCTACGACGCGACGACGGCCGACTTCTTCGCGTACGCGACGAAGGCGATCAACGGCTGGGACCTGAACCTGGCCTCGATCACCCGCGCGAACGTGATCGGCATCGGCACGGTCAAGCGCACGCTGAAGAACACCGGCACCAGCAGCGTGACCTACAACGCCTCCGCGGCGCTGCCCGGCTTCACGGTCGCCGTGGCGCCGTCGTCGCTGACGCTGGCGCCGGGCGCGAGCGCGAGCTACACGGTCACGATGACGCGCAGCGGCGCGCCGCTCGAGGCCTGGCGCTTCGGCCACGTCACCTGGACCGGCGACGGCGGCAAGACGGTCCGCAGCCCGCTGCAGGCCAAGGCGTCGGAATTCGTCGGCCTGACCTCGATCACCGACACCAAGGCGGTCGGCTCGAAGGTGTTCACCGTGGCCACCGGCTACGAGGGCACGATGAACACGACGGCCACCGGCCTCGTGGCGGCGACGGTCAACACCGGCACGTCGGTGAAGAACCAGGCCGACGTCTGCTTCCCGATCAGCGTGCCGGCCGGCGCGCAGATGCTGCGGGTGCAGATGTTCAACAGCGAAGTCGACGGCGGCTCGACCAGCGACATCGACGTGACCGTCTACCGCAACGGCAGCGCCGTCGGCGGCAGCTACTCGGGCACGTCGGACGAGCTGGTCACGCTGGCGAACCCGGCGTCCGGCAACTACACCGCCTGCGTCGAGGCCTATGCCCCGGCCGGCGGCTCGGCGAACTTCAAGCTGAACCACTGGGTCGTCGGCCCGGCCGTCGGCACGCAGACGCTGAAGGCCTTCGGCCCGTCGAAGGTCTACCTCGGCGGCACCGCGTCGATCGGCATCAGCTGGAACGTGCCGGCCGGCCCGCGCTACCTGGGCAACGTGCAGTACCGCCAGACGGCGGGCGGCTCGGTGATCGGCTCGACGACGGTGTTCATCGACACCTCGGCGCCCGCGCCGGCCGGTTCGGCCGTCGCGCCGGTGCTGCGCATCAAGCCGCAGCTGTGAACGGCGGGCCGCCGCGAGGCGGCCCCCTTGCAGAAGTACCAAGGGGCCCGGTGGGCCCCTTTTTCTTGGGTGGAAGACCGCGCGCTCAGCGCACCGCCGCGGCGCCGCCCGGCGCACCGTCTGCGCGCAGGACGCAGCGCCCGGCCGGCAGCGCGCAGCGGGCGCCGGGGTCGGGCACGACTCGGCAGATCGACATCTCGCCGCGCTTGGCGATCTGCTGTTCGCGTTCCTGGCGCTGCTGCTGCACCGCCTGCATCAGCGCGGCTTCGTCGGTGCGCCGGACCGACCAGGCGCGGTACCCCTGCGGACCGCCGCAGGCCAGCGCGCCGATGCCGACGGTGCGGCATTCGGCATCGCCGGTGCAGGCGGCGTCGCCGATCAGCTCGTCGACGGTCGCCGGGGCGCTCGCGCAGGCCACCTGGACCGCGGTGGTCAGGACCAGCACCAGGATGCGGATCGCAGGCAGGGACATGCGGGCCATTCTAGGCAGCGTGCTTCCTACAATGACCGCTTTCCCCTGTCCGCCGAAGGCCGCCGCCATGCCCGTCAACCTCACCGCCCCGAATCCCGCCGACCTGCTGCCGGTGCCCGGTGTCGAGCTCGGCGTGGCGATGGCCGGCGTGCGCAAGGCCAACCGGCGCGACCTCGTCGTGTTCACGCTCGCCGAAGGCAGCGCGGTGGCCGGCGTGTTCACGAAGAACCGCTTCTGCGCGGCGCCGGTGCAGGTCTGCCGCGAGCACCTCGCGATGGGCAGCGCGGTGCGCGCGCTGCTGATCAACACCGGCAATGCGAATGCGGGCACCGGCGCCGACGGGCTCGCGCGGGCGCGGCGCAGCTGCGAAGCGCTGGCCGGACATCTCGGTGTGCAACCGCAGCAGGTGCTGCCGTTCTCCACCGGCGTGATCATGGAGACCCTGCCGGTCGAGCGCATCGAGGCGGGCCTGCCGGCCGCGCTCGCCGCGCGTCAGGCTGCTGGCTGGGCCGAGGCCGCGCAAGGCATCATGACCACCGACACGCTGCCGAAGGCCGCCTCGCGCCAGGTGCAGATCGGCGGCCGCACGGTCACGCTGACCGGCATCAGCAAGGGCGCCGGCATGATCCGGCCGAACATGGCGACGATGCTCGGTTTCGTCGCCACCGACGCGGTGATCGCGCCGGCGCTGTTGCAGCCGCTGGTCACCGAAGCCGCCGACGCGAGTTTCAACCGCATCACGATCGACGGCGACACCTCGACCAACGACTGCTTCATGCTGATCGCGACGCGGCAGGCCGGCCATGCCGAGATCACGTCGCTGGCCTCGGCCGACGCGCAGATCCTGCGCGACGCGCTGGTCTCGCTGGCGCAGCAGCTGGCGCAGGCCATCGTGCGCGACGGCGAGGGCGCGACCAAGTTCATCACCGTGCGCATCGACGGCGGACACGACGAGGCCGAGTGCCGTCGCGCCGCCTACGCGATCGCGCACTCGCCGCTGGTGAAGACCGCGTTCTACGCCAGCGATCCGAACCTCGGCCGCATCCTCGCGGCGGTGGGCTACGCCGGCATCGACGACCTCGACCAGGGGCTGATCGACCTCTATCTCGACGACGTGCACGTCGCGCGCCAGGGCGGCCGGCATCCCGACTACCGCGAGGAAGACGGCCAGCGGGTGATGAAGCAAAGCGAGATCGGCGTGCGCGTTCACCTGCACCGCGGCGCCGCCAGCGCGACGGTGTGGACCTGCGACTTCTCGCACGACTACGTCAGCATCAACGCCGACTATCGTTCATAGTCAGCGGCCACCGGACCGCCGTTCGAGCAGGAGAGAAACGGGCCCCACGGGGCCCGTCGACGTTCGCGCGGCCGCGGGCTTCGCCGCGGCCGTGTTGCCGATGCTCAGGGACGCGCCAGCGTCACCGGCGGCAGCGTGCGCACGTCCAGGTGCGCCGGGTTCGCCGGATCGCCCAGCGGCTTCAGCGCCGCGATGCGGATCAGGTAGGTGCCGTTGGGCTGCGTGCCCATCGACGTGTCGCCGTTCCACGAGAACGAGAAGAAGCCCGACGGCGTGGTATTGCGGCCGAGGAAGGTGTCGTCGCTGATCAGGCCGCGCGACTGCGTGCCCGTCGAGTCGAAGACCTCCACCGTCAGCCGCTGCGCCTGGTGGGCCAGCTGGAACAGCACCCACGGCACGTTGCCGCCGGCCATCGTGTAGCTGCAGCCGCCGGCCGGGCACTTGCTGAAGGTCGTGCCGGTCAGCGTCGCGAGCCACGGGAAGCCGTTGGCGCCCGCGCGCAGCACCTCGGTGGTCTGGTAGTCGCCCTTCAGGCCGCCGTAGGGCACCTGCAGCGGCATGCCCGCGCCTTGCGGCGTCAGCGTGATGTAGCCGCCGTAGAGGCTGCGGTCCGGCAGCGCAGCGTTGGCCGTCACCGTGGCGGTGACGGTGGCCGTGCCCTTGGCCGGCACGACGACGGGGTTGGCGCTGAAGCTCACCGTCGCCGGCGCATCGAAGACGCCGCTCAGCGTCCAGGCGGTCGCGCCGGCCGCGTTCGGTCCGGCCTGCACGCCCGAGACGTGGCCCATCGTGTAGGTCACCGGCGTCGCCGCATCGTTGCGGATCGTCAGCTTCTGCACCTTCGGGCCGGCCTGGCTTTCGCCGGTGGAGAACTTGTTCGGCACGACGAACTGCTGGCTCTGGATCGCGGCGACGATGTCGACCATGCCCGCGCCCTGGCGGAACGAGTGGTCGAGGAAGCCGAGCCCCGGGTTGCCCGACCAGTTCTTCGGCTTCGCGGTGTTCATCATCCGCGTGATCATGTTGATCGGCGGCGGGGCGGTGCGGCCGACGACCGGGCTGGAATTGCCCAGCGCCGCGGTGGGCACCGCCTGCAGGATCAGTGCGGCCGCGCCGGCGATGTGCGGCGAGGACATCGACGTGCCCGACAGCGTGGCCGAGCCGCCCAGCAGCAGCGGGTAGGTGGAGACGATGCCGCCGCCCGGCGCGCCGATGTCGGGCTTGAAGCTCAGGTCGGCGCCGAGGCCGAACGAGCTGAAGCCGGAGATCAGGCCGCCGGTGCCGAACGGGAAGCCGACGTAGTTGCCGGTCCAGGTCAGCTGCGTCGGGCCGGCGGCGATCAGGCCGTTGAGCGTCGCCCCCTGCGCCGCGGTGATCGCGACGACGGGGATCGTGATCGGCGGATCGGCGCCGGTCGGCGGCGCCACTGTCGGATTGATCGCCCCGGCCGCGTTGTTGTAGAGCACGACGCCGGCGGCCCCCGCGTTCTGGGCGTTGAAGGCCTTGTTGTAGAAGCCGCAGGTGCCGCGGCGGATCAGCACGACGGTGCCCGCGAGGCTGCCGGCCGGCAGTGCATTGCAGCCGTCGTTGGCGACCGTCGTATCGCCGGTGCGCGACATCGGCGACGAGCCGCTGCTCGGCGCGGTCGGCGAGCCGGTGGCCTGGTTGAAACCGTAGGGCGTGCCGGCCACGGTGAAGGCGCGCTGCGCGTTGTCGAACGACGCGGTGCCGATCACATGCTCGCCGAGGCCCGGCGCACCGGCGGCGAACAAGGCGTCCGGCGCGGAGCCGCCGGGGCCGTTGTTGCCGATCGAGTTGGCCATCACGACGCCCTTCTTCGCCAGCCGCGAGGCGGCCTGCGCGGTCGGGTACTGCGGCCACTGGGCGCGCGAGCCGATGCTCATGTTGATGACGTTGACGCCATCGAGCAGCGCGCGCTCCATCGCGGCGATCATGATGTCGGCGGTGGTGCTGCCGAAGCAGCCGAAGACGCGGTAGGCCGCCAGCTGGGCGCCCGGGGCCACGCCCTTGATGCCGCCGCCGTTGGCACCGACGATGCCGGCGACGTGAGTGCCGTGGCCACCCGAGGCGTTGGCGCCGGTAGCCGCGCAGTCGCGCGGGTCGCCGTCCGGCACCGGCGCGTTGCTGCCGTCGAAGGCATCGCCGACGAAGTCGTAGCCGGCGTAGATGCGTGCATTCGGGAACGGCGTGGTGCCCAGCGCGCCGGTGCCGCCGAAGGCCGGGTGGTCGACCTCGATGCCCGAATCGATGATGCCGACCTTCACGCCCGCACCCGTGAGCCCGAGCACGTTCTGCGCCGTGGCGGCACCGCTGAGGTTCAGTGCGGCGACGAGGTCGGGCGAGCTCGGCTCGACCACCGGCTGCGGCGCCTGGATCACCTCGACCGGATACAGCGCGCGCACGCCCGTCACCTTCGCAAGCTTCAGACGCTGGTCGGGCGACACCTCGACCGAGAAGCCGTTGAACAGCGTCTCGAAGTTGCGGCGTTGCACGAACTGAACGCCGGCGGCCTGCGCGGCCGCGAGGAACTTGGACTGTTCGGCGCGCACGCTGGTCTGCGTATTGCCGTCGGCGACGGTCTTGCCCGTCAACTCGACGAACCACAGGCGGCTGTTCTCGGCCGCGTCGGCCGGCACGGACTGCGCCAATGCCGGTGTCCCGGACGTCAGCGCGACCAGCACGGCCAGAGCCATGCGCGTGTGAGCAACTTTCGAAACGGGCATCGTCGGCTCCGGTAAGGAACGAAGTCACACATGTTGCCGAACGGGCCGGCGCTGGGATCGGTGCTTTCCCGACGCTCACGCGACGGCGCGACGGCCTTTACCTATGAAGCGCGCGTCCACGATCCCCCGCGAATGCGGGGACCGGTGCACCTTCGCCGACGACATTTCGGTAACAAACAGCGCTCGGCCGTTGCATGCGCATGGGCCGATACCCTGGGCAAACCCTTTGCGGGCAAGCCCTTCCACCGGTTCGCGGGGATTACTGAAGTGCAACACCTGCTGACACACTAGGCTTCTGGGCGGAGGCTGACAGCATCCGGTGATGCCTGGCGCGGCGGACGCTGACCTAACCATTGGAGCAATTGCGCATGGGACTGGAAGCACTCAAGCGATCTGCGATCGGTGCGGCCCTGGCCGCGGCGGCCCTCGCGGCCACGCCGGCCCAGGCCGGCATCGTGGTGGTCGATGTCAGCCTGATCTTCAGCAACGACGCGCTCGGCAGCGCCACCAACGAAGTTCTCTCGGTGGCCATCGGCGCCTGGCAGAACGTCGTCAAGGTGTCCTGGGACGTCGAGCTCTACGCCGACTCGCCGAGCTGGCTGTCGGAGATCTCGGTGGACATCTCCGGCGTCAACGGCAACGGCATCGCGCTGAGCCCCGGCGTCGGTGCCAACGTCTCGGGCGCGCAGGTCTTCGCCGGCAGTTTCGACCTGCTGGCCAATGCCCTCAACTTCCAGGCCGACGCGACGGGCAACCTGCGCCTCGAGTTCTTCGAGTCGTTCGACGATTTCACCAACGCGCCCCCCGACAACTGGGACGGCATCTGGCGCTCGGGCAGCATCACGATCGAAACCATCCCCGAACCGGCCACCTATGGCCTGATGGGCGTGGCCCTGCTGGGCGCGGCGTTCGCGTCGCGGCGCCGCCAGCGCGCGGACGCAGCGACCGCCTGAGCCGCCGCCGGGCCGCCCCAAGGCGGCTGAGGCCTTGCAGACCGCGCCGGTCCTTGCGGACCAGCTGTTCGCCAGGCGAGAACAGTCCGCCGGACTGTTCTCGTCCGGGCTCACCCCCCTTGGGGGGCAGGAGCGAAGCGACGTGGGGGCCTCGAGCCGCGAAGCGGCCACAATCCCCTGACTGCACGCGCCCCCACGAGGGGCCGTCGCGGGAAGGGGACGACTTGCACCACACCAAGACCACGAGCTGGCGAGACGCGCTGCGCACCTGGCTGCTGCCCGCGCCGAACGACCTGCTGCGCGACGGCACCTACCGGCGCCTGTTCTCGTCCATCCTGATCAGCTCGCTCGGCGGGCAGGTCACGATGCTCGCGCTGCCGCTGACCGCGGCGCTGCTGCTCGATGCGACGCCAACGCAGATGGGCTGGCTCACGGCGCTGGAGATCCTGCCCTTCGTGCTGTTCTCGCTGCCGTCGGGCGTCTGGCTCGACCGCGTGCGCAAGCTGCCGGTCTACATCGCCGGCGAGCTGACCATCGGCTGCGCGGTGGCCAGCGTGCCGCTGGCGTGGTGGATGGGCTGGCTGTCGATGGCCTGGCTCTACGTCGTCGGGTTCATGCTCGGCGCGGTCAACACCTCGGCCGGCAGCGCGGCGCAGATCGTGCTGACGCAGGTGGTGCCGCGCGAACGCCTGGTCGAGGCGCACGCGAAGAACGCGCTTGCCAATTCCAGCGCCGAGGTGGTCGGCCCGGGTCTGGCCGGCGCGCTGATCAAGCTGGTGGGCGCGCCGGTGGCGCTGCTGGTCGATGCGACGATGCTGCTGCTGTCGGCCTTCATCCTGCGCGGCGTGAAGGTGCACGAGGTGCGCGAGCCGCATCCCGATCCCGATTTCTGGCGCGACCTGAAGCAGGGCGTGCAGTTCGTGCGCAGCCAGCGCCTGCTGATCGCGCTGGCCACCGCGGTGGGCTGCTGGCAGTTGTGCCACAACGCCGCGCTGGTGGTGCAGATCCTCTACGCGACGCGCGAGCTGGGCCTGGGCGAGAACGCCATCGGCCTGTGCTACGTGGGCCTCGGGCTGGGCACGATCAGCGCCAGCGTCTTGGGCCACCGCATCAGCAAGCGCCTCGGCTCGGGGCCGACGCTGGTGGCGGGCTTCGGCATCTGCGGCGTCGGCTGGCTGCTGCCGGCGCTGATCCCGCCCGGGCCCTGGGGCGTCGCGGCTTTCGCGGCGATGCTGGTGTGCTTCGGCATCGGCGCGGTGCTGGTGTTCATCAACTTCCTGTCGCTGCGGCAGGCGGTCACGCCGGAGCCGCTGCTCGGCCGCATGACCAGCACGATGCGCTGGCTGATCCTGATTCCCGCCGGTCCTGGCGCGCTCTTCGGCGGCTGGCTCGGCGAGCACGCCAGCCTGCGCAGCACGTTGCTGTTCTCGGGGCTGACCGCGCTGCTGCTGGCGCTGCTGGCCTGGCGCAACGACGTGATCCGCAACGTGCGCCAGCTGCCGAAGCCGGCGCAGGCGGCGGTGTAGTCGACCCGCTCAGCCGCCGCCGGGCCGCCCCAAGGCGGCTGACCCCCCTCGGGGGGCAGGAGCGAAGCGACGTGGGGGTCCACTCAGGCGGGTGCGAAGCGGTCGACGGCGTCGGTGATCAGGCCGTCGATGCCCAGGGCCTTCAGGCGCTCGGCCTCGGCCACGTCATTCACCGTGTAGCACAGCGCGCGCAGGCCAGCGTCCCGAAGCTGCGTGCGCAGCACGTCGTCCATCAGCGTGTGCTTGCTGACGACGGCGACGACGCCCAGCGCCTGCGCGACGCCGAACCAGCCGTCCCACAGCGTGTCGAGCAGCAGCGCGCGCGGCAGCGCGGGCGCGGCCGCCTGCGCGGCGGCGAGCGCTTCGGGGCGGAACGAGCTCAGCAGCGGCGGCACCGGCTGGCCGGCCCACAGCCGCGTGGCGTGTTGCGCGACCAGCTCGCCGGTGCGCGCTTCCACGCCCGGCGTCGGCTTGATCTCGATGTTCAGCACGAAGCGGTTGTGCTGCACGTAGGCAGCGATCGCGGCCAGGGTCGGCATCGGCTCGCCGGCATAGGCGCGGCTGTGCCAAGCGCCGGCATCGAGCTGCGACAACGCCTCCCAGCGCCGGTCGCCGGCGTTGCCGGTCGCGGGCGTCGTGCGTTCCAGGGTCGCGTCGTGCAGCAGGAACGGCACCTCGTCGGCCGACAGCTTCACGTCGCACTCGAAGGCGCGGTAGCCATGCTGGGCGCCGAGCCGGAAGGCCGCCAGCGTGTTTTCCGGCGCCAGCTTGCCGGCGCCGCGGTGGGCGATCCACAGCGGGTACGGCCAATCGTCTCTGCTCATGCGCCGACTCGTTGTCCCGTTCCCGCGTCGAACCAGTGCAGGTGCTCGGGCGTGGCGTCCAGGCGCACGGTCTCGCCGAGCGCCGGCGACGGCAGCGTCGCGTCGATGCGCAGCGTGAACAGCGCGTCGCCCAGCCGGCCGTAGATCAGCCGCTCGGCACCGAGCATCTCGACCATCTCGACCTTCATCGGCCAGCGGCCGCTGGGGGTGAGGTCGGTGTGCTCGGGCCGCAGGCCGAGGATCAGCGTGCCGGCGCGCGGCGCGGCCACCGGCAGCGCCAGCTCGGCGTCGCCGACGATGAAGCGCGAGCCGTCGGCCTGGCCGGTGAGCAGGTTCATCGGCGGCGCGCCGATGAAGCCGGCGACGAAGGTGGTCGCGGGCTTCGAGTACACCGACTCGGGTGTGCCGATCTGCTCGATGCGGCCGGCATTCATCACGATCATGCGCTGCGCCAGCGTCATCGCCTCGACCTGGTCGTGGGTGACGAAGAGCGACGTCACACCGAGCTCCCGGTGCAGCTTCTGGATCTCCAGCCGCGTCTGCGCGCGCAGCTTGGCGTCGAGGTTGGACAGCGGCTCGTCGAACAGGAAGGCCTGCGGCTGGCGCACGATCGCGCGGCCCATCGCGACCCGCTGGCGCTGGCCACCCGACAGCTGGCGCGGCGTGCGGTCGAGCAGCGCGGACAGCTCGAGGATCTTCGCCGCCTTGTTGACGCGGGCGTCGATCTCGTCCTTCGGCACGCGCGCGATCTTCAGGCCGTAGGCCATGTTGTCGTACACGCTCATGTGCGGGTACAGCGCGTAGTTCTGGAAGACCATCGCGATGTCGCGATCGGCGGGCTCGACGTCGTTGACCACGCGCGGGCCGATCGAGATCTCGCCCTCGCTGATCTCCTCGAGCCCGGCCACCATGCGCAGCAGCGTGCTCTTGCCGCAGCCCGAGGGCCCCACGATGACGATGAACTCGCCGTCGGCGATGTCGGCCGACACGCCGTGGATCACCTGGTTGGCCTTCGGCCCGCGCCCGTAGCGCTTGATGACGTTGCGAATGGCAATCGCGCCCATCTCTTTTCCTTGTTATTTTTCCGTATCGACCAGGCCCTTGACGAACCACTTCTGCATACCGATGACCACCAGCGCCGGCGGCAGCATCGCCATCAGCGCGGTGGCCATGATCACGTTCCACTCGTTCTGCGCGTCGCCGCCGGAGATCATGCGCTGGATGCCCAGCACCACCGGGTACATGCTCTCGTCGGTCGTCACGAGCAGCGGCCACAGGTACTGGTTCCAGCCGTAGATGAACTGGATCACGAACAGCGCGGCGATCGAGGTCGACGACAGCGGCACCAGCACGTCCTTGAAGAAGCGCATCGGGCCGGCGCCGTCGATGCGCGCGGCCTCGACCAGCTCGTCGGGCACCGTCAGGAAGAACTGCCGGAACAGGAAGGTGGCGGTGGCCGAGGCGATCAGCGGGATCGTCAGGCCGGCGAAGCTGTTGAGCATGCCGAGGTCCGACACCACCTTGTAGGTCGGCGCGATGCGCACTTCCACCGGCAGCATCAGCGTGACGAAGATGGCCCAGAAGAAGACCATGCGGAACGGGAAGCGGAAGTAGACGATCGCGAAGGCCGACAGCAGCGAGATCGCGATCTTGGCGATGGCGATCACCAGCGCGGTGACCAGGCTCACGAACATCATGCGGCCCACCGGGGCCTTGCTGCCGGCCTGCGCGCCGCCGCCCCAGGCGGCGGCGATGCTGTCCCAGAAGTGGCCGCCGGGCAGCAACGGCATGGGCGCCTGCACGATGTCCTGCGCGGTGTGGCTGGTGGCGATGATCGTCAGGTACACCGGGAAGGCGACGATCAGCACCCCGATCAGCAGCACCGCGTGCGAGATGAAGCGCCCGACCTTGTCGCGTTCAACCATGGAAGAGTCCTGCCGGTCGCATCAGTAGTTGACCCGCCGTTCGACGTAGCGGAACTGGATCACCGTGAAGACCACGACGATGACCATCAGCACCACCGACTGCGCCGCCGAGCTGCCCAGGTCCAGGCCCTTGAAGCCGTCGTAGTAGAGCTTGTAGACGAGGATCTCGGTCTCCTTGCCGGGGCCGCCGTGCGTCGACGCGTCGACGATCGCGAAGGTGTCGAGGAACACGTAGACGACGTTGACGACGAGCAGGAAGAAGCTGGTCGGCGACAGCAGCGGGAAGACGATGCTCCAGAAGCGCCGCCACGGCCGCGCGCCATCGATCGCCGCGGCCTCGATCAGCGACTTCGGGATCGACTGCAGCCCGGCCAGGAAGAACAGGAAGTTGTACGAGATCTGCTTCCACACCGCGGCCATCACGATCAGCGCCATCGCCTGCTTGCCGTTGAGCAGGTGGTTCCAGTCGTAGCCCGCCGCGCGCAGGTACCACGCGACGACGCCGATGCTGGGCGCGAACATGAACAGCCACAGCACGCCGGCCACCGCCGGGGCCACCGCATACGGCCAGATCAGCAGCGTCTTGTAGGCGGTGGCGCCCTTGATCACGCGGTCGGCCATCACCGCGAGCAGCAGGCTCAAGGACAGGCCGATGCCGGCCACCAGCACCGAGAAGATCGCGGTGGTCCAGAAGCTCTCGAAGTAGGTGGCGTCGCCGAACAGGCGCTTGAAGTTCTCCAGGCCCACCCACTCGACGCTGGTGCCGAAGGCGTCCTGCTGCTGCAGCGACTGCACCAGCGCCTGGCCCGCGGGCCAGAAGAAGAACACCGCGATGACCGCCACCTGGGGCGCGAGCAGCGCCCAGGGCAGCCAGACCGACCGAAATCGAACGCGTTTTTCGGCGGCCATCAGCCGGCGCCGGGCCGCCCCAAGGCGGCTGAGGCCTTGCAGACCGCGCCGGTCCTTGCGGACCAGCCGTTCGCCAGGCGAGAACAGTCCACCGGACTGTTCTCGTCCGGGCTCACCCCCCTCGGGGGGCAGGAGCGAAGCGACGTGGGGGCTGACATCAGCAGCTCAGCTCTTGTTCGCTTTTTCGAAGCGCTCGAGCAGCTCGTTGCCGCGCTGCATCGCCGCTTCCAGCGCTTCCTTGGGCTGCTTCTTGCCCGACCAGACCTGTTCCATCTCCTCGTCGATCACGGTGCGGATCTGCACCATGTTGCCCAGGCGGATGCCGCGCGACTTGTCGGTGGTCTTGCGGATCATCTGCGTCACCGCGACGTCGGTGCCCGGGTTCTTCTTGTAGAAGCCGCTCTTCTCGGTCAGCTCGAAGGCCGCCTTGGTGATCGGCAGGTAGCCGGTGCGCTGGTGGCTCTTGGCCTGCACCTCGGGGCTCGACAGGTAGTTGAAGAAGGTCGCGACGCCCTTGTACTCGGCCGGCTTCTTGCCCGACATCACCCACAGGCTCGCGCCGCCGATCACCGTGTTCTGCGGTGCGCCGGTCACGTCGGGGTAGTAGGGCAGCGGCGCCATGCCGTAGGCGAACTTGGCGTTCTTCGACACGTTGCCGTAGAGCGCCGACGAGCCGGTGTACATCGCGCATTCGCCCGACGGGAAGGTGGCGTCCGGCGCGTTCGAGCGGCCCTTGTAGACGAACAGGCCCTGCTTGGCCATGTTGGCCAGGTTCTCGATGTGGCGCACGTGCAGCGGGGTGTTGATCGCCAGCCGCGTATCGGTGCCGCCGAAGCCGTTGTTCTTGGTCGCGAACAGCGTGTTGTGCCAGGCCGAGAAGCTCTCCAGCTGCGTCCAGCTCTGCCAGCTGGTGGTGAACGGGCACTTGTGGCCGCTGGCCTTGAGCTTCGCGGCGGCAAGCGCCACCTCGGGCCAGGTGCCCGGGGCCTTCTCGGGATCGAGGCCGGCCGCCTTGAACGCGTCTTTGTTGTAGTAGAAGATCGTCGTCGACGAGTTGAACGGCAGGCTCAGCATCTGACCGTTCGGCGCGGTGTAGTAGCCGGCCACCGCGGGCACGTAGGCCGCCGGGTCGAACTTCAGGCCCGAGTCCTTCATCACCTGCCCGACCGGCACGATGGCGCCTTTGCTGGCCATCATCGTCGCGGTGCCGACCTCGAACACCTGCAGGATGTGCGGCGCGTTGCCGGCACGGAAGGCGGCGATCGCCGCGGTCATCGACTGGTCGTAGGTGCCCTTGAACACCGGCACGACCTTGTAGTCCTTCTGGCTGGCGTTGAACTCGTTGGCGAGGTCGTTGACCCATTCGCCGAGCGCGGCGCCCATCGAGTGCCACCACTGGATCTCGACCTGGGCATGGACGGGCAGGGCAAAGGCGGCCAATGCGGCAGCGACACCAACGAGGCGGATGCGAGTTTTCATGATGAGTCTCCGACGGACACGGCGAGGATGAAGGCCGCGCAGTGTGTTCGAGTTTGATGACAACCCTGTTTCTGTCATAAGCCCGCGCCCCCGGGCACCGGGGGAAACCCGTCGGAACCCGCGGCGACGCGCAAGGTCCGCGAGGCGGCTTCAGGGTTCGCCCGGGGTTGAATGCTGCGCTGCGGTACCATACCGCGCCAGATGCGGCCCCCAGGCCCACTGGACGACAGCAAGCAGCAGCCAGCGCCTGGAACCGATGAACGCACCGCTCGTACTTCCCCCGACGACTGCCGGCGAACAGGACGCCGCCGCGCCGCGCCTGCGCGAGATCCCGTACAACTACACGTCGTTCTCCGACCGCGAGATCGTCATCCGCCTGCTTGGGCCGCGCGCCTGGGAAGTGCTGAACTCGCTGCGCGACGAGCGCCGCACCGGCCGCTCCGCCCGCATGCTGTACGAAGTGCTCGGCGACATCTGGGTCGTGCAGCGCAACCCGTACCTCGAAGACGACCTGCTCGACAACCCGAAACGGCGCCAGCTGCTGATCGATGCGCTGAACCATCGCCTCAACGAGGTCGAGCGCCGCCGCACGCCGGACGTCGATCCCGCGCGCGACGCCAAGGTCGGCGAGCTGGTGGGCGCCGCGCGCATCGCGGTGCAGCAGTTCGCGACGCACTTCTCCACCGTGTGGGACCTGCGCCAGCGTGCGCGCAAGGTGCTGTCGAAGCACACCGCGAAGGACAACATCAAGTTCGACGGCCTGTCGCGCGTGTCGCACGTGACCGATGCGACCGACTGGCGCGTCGAGTATCCGTTCGTCGTGCTGACGCCCGACAACGAGGCCGAGATGGCCGAGCTGGTGCGCGGCTGCGTCGAGCTTGACCTGACGATCATCCCGCGCGGCGGCGGCACCGGCTACACCGGCGGCGCAGTGCCGCTGACCTGGAAGAGCGCGGTGATCAACACCGAGAAGCTCGAGCAGATGACCGAGGTCGAGCTGGTCGACCTGCCCGGCGTCGCGCACCCGGTGGCCACGATCTGGACCGGCGCCGGCGTCGTCACGCAGCGCGTGGCTGATGCGGCCGAACGCGCGGGTTATGTCTTCGCGGTCGACCCGACCTCGGCCGAGGCCTCGTGCATCGGCGGCAACATCGCGATGAACGCCGGCGGCAAGAAGGCCGTGCTGTGGGGCACCGCGCTCGACAACCTCGCCAGCTGGCGCATGGTGACGCCGGAAGCGAAGTGGCTGGAGGTCGTGCGCCAGGACCACAACCTCGGCAAGATCCACGACGCGCCGGTCGCACGCTTCGAGCTGCGCTGGTTCGACGCCACGGGCCAGAAGCTCGAGCGCAAGGAATGGCTGGAGATCCCCGGCTCGGTGTTCCGCAAGGAAGGCCTCGGCAAGGACGTCACCGACAAGTTCCTCGCCGGCCTGCCCGGCATCCAGAAGGAAGGCTGCGACGGCCTGATCACCAGCGCGCGCTGGATCGTGCACCGCATGCCCAAGCATGTGCGCACCGTCTGCCTGGAGTTCTTCGGCAACCCGAAGGAAGCGGTGCCGTCGATCGTCGAGATCAAGAACTTCCTGTTCGAGGACCAGAAGAAGGGCGGGGCGATCCTCGCCGGCCTGGAGCACCTCGACGACCGGTACCTGAAGGCCGTCGGCTACACGACCAAGAGCAAGCGCGGCGCGGCCAGCGGCGCGAACGTGCTGCCGAAGATGGTGCTGATCGGCGACATCGTCGGCGACGACGAGAACGCCGTTGCGCGCGCGGCCAGCGAGGTCGTGCGCATCGCCAACAGCCGCTCGGGCGAAGGCTTTACCGCCGTGTCGGCCGACGCGCGCAAGAAGTTCTGGCTCGACCGCAAGCGCACCGCGGCGATCGCCAAGCACACCAACGCGTTCAAGATCAACGAGGACGTGGTGATCCCGCTCGAGCGCATGGGCGAGTACACGCTGGGCATCGAGCGCATCAACATCGAGCTCAGCCTGCGCAACAAGCTGCAGCTGCTGGAGCGGCTGGAGCAGTTCTTCTCGCGCGGCTCGCTGCCGCTGGGCCGCGCCGACGATGCCGGCGAGATCCCCAGCGCCGAGCTGCTGGAAGACCGCGTGCAGCAGGCGCTGGCGCTGATCCGCGAAGTGCGCGCGCTGTGGCAGCACTGGCTCGACAACCTCGACCGGCCGGCCACCGGTTTCGGCGCGGCCGAGGACAAGCGCAGCTACTTCGAGCAGCTGCAGGACAAGACGCTGCGCGCCAGCTGGAAGCTGCAGGTGCTCAAGCCCCTGCAGGGCCTGTTCGCCGGCGCCGCGTTCACGCCGATCCTGGACGAAGCCAGGCGCATCCACAAGGACGTGCTGCGCGGCCGCACCTGGGTGGCGCTGCACATGCATGCCGGCGACGGCAACGTGCACACCAACATCCCGGTCAACAGCGACAACTACGAGATGCTGCAGACCGCGCACGAGGCGGTCGCGCGCATCATGGCGCTGGCGCGCAGCCTGGGCGGCGTGATCTCGGGCGAGCACGGCATCGGCATCACGAAGCTCGAGTTCCTGACCGAGGAAGAGACGCGCGAGTTCACCGCGTACAAGGCGCGCATCGATCCGGAAGGCCGCTTCAACAAGGGCAAGCTGCTGCGCGGCGCCGCGCTGCGGGCCTTCGGCGACGAGGTGCACCAGGCCGACCTGTCGCATGCCTACACGCCCAGCTTCGGGCTGATGGGCCACGAGTCGCTGATCATGCAGCAGAGCGACATCGGCGCGATCAGCGATTCGATCAAGGACTGCCTGCGCTGCGGCAAGTGCAAGCCGGTGTGCGCGACGCACGTGCCGCGCGCCAACCTGCTGTACAGCCCGCGCAACAAGATCCTCGCGACCTCGCTGCTGGTCGAGGCCTTCCTGTACGAGGAGCAGACGCGCCGTGGCGTCAGCCTGGCGCACTGGGAGGAGTTCGAGGACGTCGCCGACCACTGCACGGTGTGCCACAAGTGCCTGTCGCCGTGCCCGGTGAAGATCGACTTCGGCGACGTGTCGATGAACATGCGCAACCTGCTGCGCAAGATGGGGCAGAAGAGCTTCCGCCCGGCCGCGGCCCTGCAGTCCTTCATGATCGGGACGACGCAGCCGCAGGCGATCCGCATCGCGCATGCGGTCACCAACCTCGGCTTCAAGGCCCAGCGCCTGGGCCATGACGTGCTCAAGGTGATCGCGCGCAAGCAGACCCTGCTGCCGCCGGCGACGGTGGGCACCGCGCCGATCAAGGAGCAGGTGATCCACTTCGTCAACAAGAAGATGCCGGGCGGCCTGCCGAAGAAGACGGCGCGCGCGCTGCTCGACATCGAGGACCGCGACTACGTGCCGATCATCCGCGACCCGCGCACGACGACCAGCGAGACCGAGGCGGTGTTCTATTTCCCGGGCTGCGGCTCGGAGCGCCTGTTCAGCCAGGTCGGCCTCGCGACGCAGGCGATGCTGTGGCATGCCGGCGTGCAGACGGTGCTGCCGCCGGGTTACCTGTGCTGCGGTTATCCGCAGCGCGGTGCGGGACAGTTCGACAAGGCCGAGAAGCTCATCACCGACAACCGCGTGCTGTTCCACCGCGTCGCCAACACGCTGAACTACCTCGACATCAAGACCGTGGTGGTCAGCTGCGGCACCTGCTACGACCAGCTGCAGGGTTATGAATTCGAGAAGATCTTCCCCGGCTGCCGCATCATCGACATCCACGAGTACCTGCTCGAGAAGGGCATCCGGCTCGACGGCACCGGCGGCTACCTGTACCACGACCCCTGCCACAGCCCGCTGAAGCAGCAGGAGCCGATGAAGACGGTGAAGGCGCTGGTCGGCGAGGGCGTGATCAAGAGCGATCGCTGCTGCGGCGAGAGCGGCGGCCTGGCACTGAGCCGGCCCGACATCTCGACGCAGATCCGCTTCCGCAAGGAAGAGGAGATCCGCAAGGGCGAAGCCGCGCTGCGCGAGAAGGGCCTGGTGGGCACGTCCGCGAGCGAGCAGAACGTCAAGATCCTGACCTCCTGCCCGAGCTGCCTGATGGGCCTGTCGCGCTACGGCGAGGATCTTTCCAACGGCCTGCTCGAAGCCGACTACATCGTCGTCGAGATGGCGCGCAAGATCCTCGGCGAGGACTGGATGCCGCAGTACGTTGCGAAGGCCAACGACGGCGGCATCGAACGCGTGCTGGTCTGACGCTGCCGGGCCGGCGCGCGACGGGCAGGGGCCTGTTCGCGCCCGCGCGGGCAAGCCGGATGCCGGGGTGAAGCCCGGCGTAAGCCGGGATGACAGCAGAAATTACACTGCTGGCCCCGGTTTCTACAAGGCAAAGGCGTCGTCATGGCCCGTGCGAGCACCCCCTCTCCACAACCCACCGCGCTGACGCTGCACCAGGCGTCGCGGCTGCTCGAGATCGCCTTCGACGACGGCTCGACCTTCCGCATTCCCTTCGAGCTGCTGCGCGTCTATTCGCCCTCCGCCGAAGTGCAGGGCCACGGCCCGGGCCAGGAAGTGCTGCAGACCGGCAAGCGCGACGTCGACATCGTCGCGATCGAGCCGGTCGGCAACTACGCGGTCAAGCCCGTCTTCAGCGACGGCCACGAGACCGGCCTGTACTCGTGGACCTTCCTGCACCAGATCGGCTCGCAGCAGGACGCTTACTGGCAGCGTTATCTCGATCGCCTCGCCGCGGCCGGCGTCGACCGCGACGCGCCGATGCCGCAGAAGGACGCCGGCGGCGCCTGCGGCCACCACTGATCCCCGCATTTACCCCTTTCCTTCCCCTGCAAGGAGGCCCGTGATGGCCAAGACCCACTTCGGCTACGAAACCGTCGACGAGGCGGACAAGGCGCGCAAGGTGCGCGGCGTGTTCGACTCGGTCGCCAGCCGCTACGACCTGATGAACGACCTGATGTCCGCGGGCATGCACCGCGCGTGGAAGGCCTACACGATCGCCGTCGCGCAGGTGAAGCCGGGCCACCACGTGCTCGACATCGCCGCCGGCACCGGCGACCTGACCCGCGCCTTCGCGCGCCAGGTCGGCCCGCAGGGCCTGGTGGTGCACACCGACATCAACGAGACCATGCTGCGCACCGGCCGCGACCGGCTGATCGACGAAGGCCTCGCGCTGCCGACAGTGGTCTGCGATGCCGAGAAGCTGCCGTTCGGCAACGACCGCTTCGATCGCGTGTCGGTGGCCTTCGGCCTGCGCAACATGACACACAAGGAACAGGCGCTCACCGAGATGGGCCGGGTGCTGAAGCCGGGCGGCCGCCTGCTGGTGCTGGAGTTCTCCAAGGTGGCCGAGCCGCTGCGTAAACCTTACGACTGGTACTCGATGAACGTGCTGCCCTGGCTGGGCACGCTGGTTGCCGGGGATGCGGGGAGCTACCGCTACCTGGCCGAATCGATCCGCATGCACCCAGACCAGCAGACCCTCAAGGCGATGATGAAGACCGCTGGTTTCGGCCATGTCGATGTGCACAACCTGACGGCCGGTGTCGTCGCGTTGCACGTCGGAATCAAGTGCTGATGCGTCGGTGCCGCATGTCCGCCGCCGCTGAATCCTCCGTGCGCCTCGGCGCTGTCGCCTTCGCCGCGTTGATGGCCGTCGCGCTGGCGACGGGCTGCGGCGAGAAGAAGGACCGCGCCTCGCAGACGGCCGCCCGCGTCGATCGCGAGGAGATCACCGTCCACCAGATCAACTATGTGCTGCAGCAGCAGCGCAACCTCCGCCCCGAGCAGGCGGAGGCCGCCAGCCGCCAGGTGCTCGAGCGGCTGGTCGACCAGCAGCTCGCGCTGCAGAAGGCCGAGGAGCTCAAGCTCGACCGCGACCCGCGCGTGGTGCAGCAGCTCGATGCCGCGCGGCGCGAGATCGTGGCGCGCGCCTATGCCGAGAAGATCGGCGAAGCGGCGGCCCGGCCGACGCCCGAAGAGGTCAAGAAGTACTACGAGGACAAGCCGGCGCTGTTCAAGGAACGCCGCATCTACCAGCTGCAGGAGATCGTCATCGAGTCGCGGCCCGAGCAGATCGGCCCGCTGCGCGAGGCGCTGGGGCAGGCCAAGACCACCACCGATTTCATCGAGCACCTGAAGGCCAATGACTACCGCTTCGGCGCCAACCAGGCGGTGCGCGCGGCCGAGCAGTTGCCGCTGCAGAGCCTGGACACGCTGTCGCGCCTGAAGGACGGCCAGGCGGTGCTGACGCAGACGCCCACCGGCGCGACAGTGGTCGTGCTCGCCAGCTCGCGCACCCAGCCCATCGACGAGGACCGCGCGCGCCCGCTGATCGAGCAGTACCTGCTGGCCGACCGCAAGCGCAAGCTGGTCGAAGAGGACCTGAAGGCGATGCGCGCGGCGGCCAAGATCGAATACGTCGGCAAGTTCGCCACGCCTGCTCCGGCGGGCGGCACCGCGGCCTCGGCCGCGATGGCGGCGGAAGCGCCGGCGCCTGCGCCCGCCCTGACCGCGTCCGGCGCGGTCCCGGCGGTGGCGACACCGGCCGCGTCGGCCCAGGTGCTGCCGGCAGCCGCAAGCGGCGGCCTGTCAGACAGCGACATCAGCAAAGGCATGGGGTTGAAGAAATGAAGCGCGTCTCCACCGGCGCCCTGCGAGGCGCCTGCATGCTGTGCATCCTCGCCACTGGCACCGGTGGTGTGCTGGCCGCTCCGGCCACCGTCACCTCCGGCGCCGCGCCGCCGCGCGCGACGGTGACGGCGGCCGCGCCCGCGGCCGTGCCGGCCGCGATGCCCACCGCGACGCTGTCGCCCACCGAGGAGTACCGCCTCGGCGCCGGCGACGTGATCCGCATCAACGTCTACCAGAACCCGGACCTCTCGGTCGAGTCGCGCATCACCGACGGCGGCATCATCAGTTATCCTCTATTGGGCAATGTACGCGTGGGTGGCCAGACGGTGACGGCGGCCGAGAAGCTGCTGGCCGATGGCCTGCGCGCCGGCCAGTTCGTCAAGCAGCCGCAGGTGACGATCTCGGTGATGCAGGTGCGCGGCCACCAGGCCAGCGTGCTCGGCATGGTCAACCGGCCCGGCCGCTATCCGATCGAGCTTGCCAATACGCGGCTGTCGGACCTGCTGGCGCTGGCCGGCGGGCCGGCCGCGGCCGGCGCCGAGACGCTGGTGGTCACCGGCCAGCGCGGTGGGCAGCCGTTCCGCGTCGAGGTCGACGTGCCGACGCTGTTCACGCCCGCCGGGCGTGCGCAGGACATCCTGGTGCAGAACGGCGACACGGTGTGGATCGACCGCCAGCCGCAGGTCTACATCTACGGCGAGGTGCAGCGGCCCGGCCCGATGCGGCTGGAGCGCAACATGACGCTGATGCAGGCGCTGGCCACCGGCGGCGGCCTGACCCCCCGGGGCACCGACCGCGGCATCAAGGTGCACCGCAAGAACGGCGACGGCAAGGTGAGCGTCGTGCAGCCGGGCATGGACTACCGCATGCAGGACGGCGACGTGGTGTTCGTGCGCGAGAGCCTGTTCTGATCCCCTGACTCCGAGAGGCACGACATGACGCCGGCGCAGCTGCTTGCCATCCTCAAAGCCCGGCGCCGCATCGCGTTGTCGGTGTTCGGCCTGTGCGTGGTCGTCGCCGTCGTGCTGAGCCTGGTGCTGCCGAAGCAGTACACCGCGACCGCGTCGGTGGTGGTCGATCCGCGGCCCGATCCGGTCGCCGGCATGGCCGGCGGCCTGATGCCCAGCCTGGCGTTCATCGCCACGCAGGTCGACGTGATCGGCAGCGACCGCGTCGCGTTCCGCGTGATCCGCAACCTCAAGCTCGCCGACAACCCGGCGATCCGCCAGGAGTTCGAGGACGACGCGGACGGTCAGGGCTCGATCGAGGTGTGGCTCGCCAACCTCTTCCACAAGCGGCTGGACGTGCGGCCGTCGCGCGAGTCGAACGTCATCCAGGTGTCGTACACCGCGCAGGACCCGCGCTTCGCGGCCGGCATCGCCAATGCCTTCGTGCAGGCCTACCTCGAGACCGTGCTCGAGCTGCGTGTCGATCCGGCCCGGCAGTACGTCGGCTTCTTCGACACGCGCTCGAAGGAAGCGCGCGCGGCGCTGGAGAAGGCGCAGGCGCAGCTGTCGGCCTACCAGCAGAAGAAGGGCCTGATCGCCACCGACGAGCGGCTCGATGTCGAGAACGCCCGGCTGAACGAGCTGTCGAGCCAGGTCGTGCTGCTGCAGGCGCTGTCGGCGGAGTCGTCGAGCCGCGCGACCCAGGCCCAGGGCGGCGCCGGCGAGCGCATGCAGGAGGTGCTGAACAACAGCCTGATCGCCAGCCTGAAGGCCGACGCGGCGCGCGCCGAGGCGCGGCTGCGCGAGCTGGGCGCGCGCTACGGCGACAAACATCCGCAGCTGGTCGAGGCGCGTGCGAACCTCGGCGAGCTGCGTTCGCGCATCGCCGCCGAGACCGCGCGCGTGACGGCCGGCGTCACCGTCACCAATACCATCAACCGCTCGCGCGAAAGCCAGGTGCGCGCCGAGCTCGAGCAGCAGCGCGAGAAGGTGCTGCGCATGAAGGCGGTGCGCGACGAAGGCCAGGTGCTGGTGCGCGAGGTCGAGAACGCACAGCGGTCGTACGACGCGCTGCTGGCGCGCCTGAACCAGACCAGTCTGGAGAGCCAGACCACGCAGAGCAACGCCAACGTGCTGACGCAGGCGGTGGCGCCGAACGAACATTCGTCGCCGCGGCTGGCGCTGAACACGGCGCTGGCGGTGTGCGTGGGCCTGATGCTGGCGCTGCTGACGGCGGTCGGGCTGGAGTTCATCGACCGGCGCGTGCGTGCACCGGAGGACGCCGGCTGGGCGGTCGAGGCGCCGCTGCTGGGCGTGATGCCGCGACCGCTGGTCACGCCGCGCCTGATCGCCTTCGGACCGACGGTGGGCGACCGGGTTCTGCACCGGCTGACGACGCAGCGCAAGGGGACCTGATGGCCAAGTTCAACGATTCCGTCGCCGTGGCGGACCGCAGCGACGAGGCCGTGCGCGGCGGCGTGCATGCCGAGGCCGCATCGGGCCCGAGCCCCGGCGCGAACGGCACGCGCCATGAACCGCCGCGCTCCAGCGGCAGCCTGCACGACCGCGCCATCGGCGACATCCTGCGCGAGGTCGGCAAGCTCAAGGCCGAGCAGGTCGACGAAGTGCTCGCGCACCAGCGCAGCCATGGCGTGCGCTTCGGCGAATCGGCGATCGCGCTGGGCTATGCCAGCAGCGACGACGTGCTGTTCGCGCTGGCCCAGCAGTTCCACTACCCGTATGCGCCGCAGGAACAGGCCAATGCCTGCCCCGAGCTGGTCGCGCTGAACCGGCCCTTCAGCCACCAGGCGGAGGCCTTCCGTGCGATCCGCAGCCAGCTGATCATGCGCATGGCCGCGCCGCCCGCCACCGGTGCGACCGGCGCCACGCTGCGGCGCGCGCTGGCGGTCGTCAGCCCCGATACCGGCGACGGCAAGACCTTCTTCTCGGCCAACCTCGCGGTGGCGCTGGCGCAGCTGGGCGAACGCACGCTGCTGGTCGATGCCGATCTGCGCGGCCCGCGCCTGCACGAGGTCTTCGGCATGCCCAACAACGCCGGGCTGTCCGGCATCCTGTCCGGCCGCAGCGAGGCGCAGGTGATCCAGCAGGTGGCCGCGGTGCCCTCGCTGTACGTGCTGCCCGTCGGCGTGACGCCGCCGAACCCGCTCGAGCTGGTCGAGCGCCCGGCCTTCGGCCTGTTGATGCGCGAGCTGCTGGCGCGTTTCGACCACGTGGTCGTCGACACGCCGGCGGCAATCTACGGCGCCGACTCCTACGTCATCGCCGCGCGCTGCGGCGCCGCGCTGGTCGTCGCGCGGCGCCACGCGTCGCGCATCGGCGCGCTGCGGGAGCTGTCGGCCGTGCTGTCGGAGAGCCCCGCCCGGCTGGTCGGGGTGGTGCTGAACGAGTTTTGACGCGTTGTCCCCGCGTTGCCCACGCGTTGTCCATCGGCGAGCAGTTGGCGCAGCGATGAACTTCACCGAACGATGGCGTCCGACCGCGCTCGACCCGGCGCTGGCGAGCTACGCGCTGGTCGCCGCGGGGCTCGCGGCGCTGTTCGGCCCGACGGTCTACGATCTGGCGACCACCGTGTGGTCGACCGACGAGCAGGGCCATGGCCCGATCGTGCTCGGCGTCGTGCTGTGGCTGCTGGTGCGCAACTGGCGCGCCATGCTGGCCGTGCGCAGCGGGCCTTCCGCCGCCGGCTGGCCGCTGCTGGCCATCGGCCTTGCCTGCTATCTGCTGGGCCGCTCCCAGCAGATCCTGCTGTTCGAGGTCGGCGCCGTGCTGCCGGTGGTGATCGGCCTCGGGCTGCTGCTGTTCGGCGCGGCGGCGGTGAAGCGGCAGTGGTTCGCGCTGTTCTTCCTGCTGTTCCTGATGCCCCTGCCGGGCCTCGTCGTCGAGACGCTGACGATGCCGATGAAGATGGCCGTGTCGGTGGCCGCCGAGCAGGTGCTGTTCTGGCTCGGCTACCCCATCAGCCGCAGCGGCGTGATCCTGCAGATCGGCCAGTACCAGCTGCTGGTCGCCGATGCCTGCGCCGGGCTGCACACGCTGTTCACGCTGGAGGCGCTGGGGCTGCTGTACCTGAACATCGTGCGGCGGAACTCGGCCGCCCGCAACGTGGTGCTCGCGGTGCTGATCGTGCCGATCTCGTTCGGCGCCAATACGATCCGCGTCATCACGCTGGCGCTGATCACCTACTACTTCGGCGACGAAGCGGGGCAGGGCTTCCTGCATGGCTTCGCCGGCATCGTGCTGTTCGTCAGCGCGCTGCTGCTGATCATCGGCGTCGATTCGCTGCTGCACCTGGGGTTCAAGGTGAAGCGCGAGGAGCCGGTGGCGCCACCGTCTGCAACGGGGGCCGCATCGTGAAGCCCCCCGTCGACGCCGCAGCGGGCCGAGCGCCGGGCCGCCCCAAGCCGGCCCGCGATCCCCTCGGGGGATCGGCCGACGTACTCGTCGGACGAGGGGCCGACATGCCCCCGCCGCTGTCGCGCCGGCGCGCGTTGCTGCTGGGCGGACTGCTGGCCGGCACCGCTGCGCTGGCGCTGCCGCTGAAGCCCGAGCGGCTGCTGGCCGCCGACGTGCCGCGCATCGACCTCGACGCGCTGGTGCCGCGCCGCTTCGGCGCGTGGCGCGTCGACACCTCCCTCGTGCCGCTGCAGCCCAGCCCCGACGTGTTGCAGAAGATCGAGGCGATCTACGACGCGACGCTGGCGCGCACCTACATCGATACCCGCGGCCGGCGCGTGATGCTGTCGATCGCCTACGGCGGCGACCAGACCGGCCGCCTGCGCGCGCATCGGCCCGAGTCGTGCTACTCGGCGCAGGGCTTCGCGGTGCGCAAGCTGCGCGACGAGGTGCTGCACGTCGGCACGCACGCGGTGCCGATGTCCCGGCTGAACGCGAAGCTCGGCACGCGCAGCGAGCCGATCAGCTACTGGATCCGCGTCGGCAGCCGCGCGGTGAGCGGCCAGATCGGCCAGCGCCTCGCGCAACTGCGCTACGGCCTGACGGGCGACGTGCCCGACGGGCTGATCTTCCGCATGTCGTCGATCGAGCGCCAGCCCGAAGTGGCCTTCCAGCTGCACGATGCCTTCGTGGCGGACCTGCTCGGCGTGCTCGACACGGCATCGATCGAGCGGCTGATCGGCCGCCCGTCTGCCGCGGCGTGAGGATGCCGGTGAACACGGACGGCCGCATGCCCAGCGTCCGCGCCTTCCGCGCGAGCGCGCTGCACTACGCGTTCGGGCGCCTGCTCAACGCGGCGCTGTCGCTGTCGATCTTCGTCGCGCTGGCGCGCTGGCTGCCGGCGGCGGACTACGCCGCCTATGTCGTCGCCGTCGCGTTGATGGAGATCCTGCTGGTCGCCGCCAACCTCGGCATGGACTGGGTCACCGCGATCGAGATCCCGAAGCTGGCGCAGCGGGCGCCGACGGGCGTGCTGGCCGGCTTCATCCGGCGCTGCGTCGGCGTGCAGGCCCTGGCGCTGGTGCTGGTGGCGGTGCTGCTGGCGGCGGTGGCTGGCGTTGTGGCGCCGCTGCTCGGCCAACCGCTGCTCGACGGACTGCTGGGCTGGAGCGCGGCCCTGCTGTGCGTCGAGGGCCTGAGCCGCGTGCTGCGCGACCAGGTGCTGTCGAGCCTGCTGCTGCAGTGGGCGTCGCAGGCGGCGCAGACCTTGCGCAACCTCGCGATGCTGGCCGCGCTGGCGCTGCTGGCGGTCAGCGGCGGGCTGCACGTGCGGCAGGTCGTGCAGGCCGAGCTCGCCGCCAGTGCCGGCAGCCTGCTCCTCGGTGCCGCGCTGCTGCTGCGCGAGCTGCGCCGGCGCGCGCGGCAGGACGGGCCGTCGGTGCCGTCGGCGCCGGTGGTGGCTCCTTCGCTGTGGTCGCTGCGCGCTCTGGCGGCGAATGCGTGGATCGCGTCGCTGGCCTCGCTGCTGTGGGGCGGGCAGATGATCGTGCTGATCGTCTCGCGCACGCTGGGCGCGGAAGGGGCGGGCCTCGTGGGCTTCGGCCGCAACCTGGCCGAGCAGGTGCGCAAGCTGATGCCGCTGGAGTTCCTGTTCAACCTGGTGCGCACCTTCCTGGTGACGCGCCATGACACCGAGCGTGATGCGCAGCGCCTGCTCGCGCGCATCGCGCTGTTCGTCAAGGCCAACCTCTTGTTCGTGCTGCCGGTGCTGCTGTGCGCCGTGCTCTACGGCGCCGAGATCGCCGGCCTGGCCAGCGGCGGCCGCTACCGCGAGGCGCACTGGATCGTCGTCGGCTGGCTGTGCTGGGTCGTGGTGTGGTCGCACCACCGCCTGGCCGAGGCGCTGGCGCACCTGCTCGGCCGATCGGCCGAGATCGGCCGCAGCAGCCTGGCGCTGGCGGCGATGCCGCTGGCCTACCTGATGCTGCTGCCGATGGGCGGCCTGCCGGCGCTGTTCGTGCTGCTGGTGCTGACGGAGCTGGCCTACATCGCCGTTGTGATCGGCCGCTCGGCCGGCGCGCTCGGCTACCCGTGGCGCGCGCTGGCGCTGCCGAAGGTGATCGGCGGCTTCCTGCTGGCCTGGCTGGTCGCGCTGGCGCTGCATGAAGGCTGGCCGAGCCTGCCGGCGCTGGCCGGCGTGCTGCTGGCGGTGATGCTGTTCGCCGTGGCCATGCTCGGGCTGCGGCCGCTCAGCGCGCATGAGCGGCGCTGGCTCGTCGGAGACTCGGCATGAGCCCGAACGGCGGCTTCGCCTGGGCCGGCGCGCGCGGCCCCGGCCGCTCGGGTCTCGCGGTGGCGCTGCTCGGCGGCGCCGCGCTGCTGCTCACGCTGCTGTTCGCGTTGATGATCGGCGTCTCGGCCTGGCTGCCGATGCTGCTGCTGATCGCGCTGCCGCTGACCGGGGCGCTGGTGTGGATCGGGCTCGGCGAACCGTCGCCGGCGCTGATGCGTGCCGTGCTGGTGGCCGGGGCGCTGCTGGTGATCTCCGCGCCGGCGCTGATGCAGGCGCGGCTGCCGCTGGGCTATGTGTTCGAGCTGCTGCTGTTCACCTGGCTGGCCGGCGCGCTGGTGCAGGCCCGGCGGGCGATGCGGTCCGACCCGGCGCTGCGCTGGCTCGCGGCGCTGTTCGGCCTCTATCTGCTGCTGTCGATCGCCAGCAGCGTGCTGGGACGCTCCCAGCCGATGGCCGCGGCCTGGCAGTTCCAGTACAACCTGAAGTGGGCGGCCATGTTCCTCGTCGGCATGCTGCTGGTGTGGGACGTGAAGACCGAGCGCGTGCTGCACGGCCTGCTGGCGCTGCTGTGGCTGCCGCTGGCCGCGGCCGCGCTGCTGGAGCTGGCCGCGCCGGGCCTGCACCACCGCCTGTTCGGTCCCTACGTCGACTGGACGCCCAATCCGCTGCTGGGCGGGTTGCCGCGCCTGCGCGGCCCCTTCCTGCATTCGGGCTACCTGGCGCTGACGGCGGCCGCCTTTGCCTGGTGCTGCGTGGTGCTGGCGGTCTCGACGAAGCGCTGGCGCTGGGGCCTGCTCGCGCTGCCCTACCTCGCGCTGCTGCTGGCCAGCGGCCAGCGCCAGGAGTGCGCCGGCTTCGCGCTGGCGCTGGCCGGCCTGGCGGTGCTGACGCTGCGCCGCTACGGCGTGCTGCTGCTGCCGCTGGCGATCGCCGCCATCGCCGTCGCGGCGCTGGTGATGCTGATGCTCGACCATGTCCCGGGGCGCGGCCTGCTCGCGCAATGGGGCTTCGGCCAGCCCTTCGACGTGCTGTCCGAGCGCGCGGTGCTCAGCACCAAGGGCCTCGAGGTCGCGAACCAGTGGTTCCCGCTCGGCGCGGGCCTGGGCACCTACGGCGGCGCCGGCGCCCAGAAGTTCGACCAGTCGCTGTTCCTCGATCTCGGCTTCGCCAGCTACTGGTGGTTCCGCGAAGGCAAGTTCCTGATCGACGTCTACTGGCCCAGCGTGGCCGCCGAATCCGGCTGGTTCGGGGCGGCCGCGCTGATGGCGTGTTACCTGACGCTGCTGGTCGGGCTGCTGCGGCGCCACCTGCGCGATCAGCGTGCCGGGCGCGGCTCGGCGCTGCTGCCGATGGCGTTGGGCGCGCTGGTGATCCTGCTGTCGAACACGCCGACCTCGGCGGTCATCACCGATCCGCGCGGCAGCTTCGTGCTGTGGCTGCTGATCGGCGCCGCATGGCGCTTCAGCCAGGCGAGGGCCGACCGATGATCGCGCTGCGCATCTACCGCGTGGCGCGCTGGCTGTACCTGAAGCGCGTGCCGGTGCTGCCCTACCTGCTGAAGGCGTTCAACCGCATCGCCTTCAACACCGTGCTGCCGCCGAGCGCGCAGATCGGCGCCGGAGTTCTGCTGAGCTACGAGGGGCTGGGCACCGTCGTGCACCGGCGCGCGGTGATCGAGGACGAAGCGGTGATCGGCGCCGGCGTGACGATCGGCGGCCGCTCCGGCAGCCAGCAGGTGCCGGTGATCGGGCGCGGCGCGATGGTCGGCACCGGCGCGAAGGTGCTGGGGCCGGTGCGGATCGGCGCGCACGCATCGATCGGCGCCAACGCGGTGGTCCTGACCGACATCCCGGACTACGCGGTCGCCGTCGGCATCCCGGCGCGCGTCGTGCGCATCAATGCGCCGCACGAGGTGCCGGACTACCGGGAGGGACTGGTGTGATGGGCGAGCGCAGCCATCGCCGCGTCTGGATGGTCGGGCCCGCGCTGCAGGCCCCCGGCGGCATGAGTGCGGTCGCGCAGGCGTACCGCGAGGCCGGGCTCTTCGATCGCTGGGGCGTGCGCTACCTGTCGAGTTACGCTGGGCCCGGCCTGTGGCGCCAGCTCGCGACGATGCTGCCGGCGCTCGCGCGGCTGGCCGGCGCGCTGCTGCTCGGCCGCGTCGCCCTCGTGCACGTGCACAGCGCTTCGCGCGGCAGCTTCTGGCGCAAGTCGGTCTTCTGCGCGGCCGCGCGGCTGGCCGGCGTGCCCTATGTCGTGCACCTGCACAGCGGTGAATTCACGGCCTTCTATCACCGGGAGTGCTCGGCCATCGGGCGGTGCTGGGTGCGACGGGTATTGCGCCAGGCCGCCGCGGTGATCGTGCTGGCGCCGCATTGGGCGCGCGAAGTCGCGGCGATCGAGCCGGCGGCCGCGGTGCGGGTGGTCGCCAACCCGGTGGCGCTGCCGCCGGTCGCGCAGGCAGTGCGGGCGCCCGCGCGGCGGCTGCTGTTCCTCGGCCGGCTGCGGGAGAAGAAAGGCGTGTTCGACCTGCTCGCCGCGCTGCCGGCGCTGCGCGAGCGCCATCCGAGGCTGCGCCTGTGCCTGGCCGGCGATGGTGATCTCGACGCGGTGCGGCGCGCGGCGTCCGCACTGGGCGTGGCCGATGCCGTCGAGCTCCCGGGCTGGATCGACGGCGCCGCCAAGGACGCCGAGCTGCGGCGCGCCGACGTGCTGGTGCTGCCCTCGCATTTCGAGGGCCTGCCGATGTGCGTGCTGGAGGCGATGGCCGCCGGCGTGCCGGTCGTTGCCACGGCGGTCGGCGGCGTGCCGTTCGCGCTGGACGAAGGCCGTTGCGGTGCGCTCGTGCCGCCCGGCGACGTGCCGGCGCTGGCGCAGGCGGTGCTGCGGCTGTTCGACGACGCCGGCCACCGCCGGCAGCTGGCGCAGGCCGCGCGCGAACGCGCCGCGGCGCTGTTCGCCACCGGCGAGGTGCTGCGCCAGGTCGAGGCCACGTGGCGCGATGCGCTGGCGCCGCGACCGATGACCGTGCTGCTGGTCGCTTCCGGCGGCGGGCACTGGGTGCAGCTGACGCGATTGGCGCCGGCCTTCGCCGGCTTCGACCTGGCCTTCGTCACCGTGCAGGCCGACTACGCGGGACAGGTGCCCGCGGGGGCGCGCTTCCATGTCGTGCGCGATGCGACGCGCTGGGACCGCTGGGGACTGCTCGTGCTGGCCTGGCAGCTGCTGCGCATCGTCTGGCGCGAGCGGCCGCAGCTCGTGGTCACGACCGGTGCCGCGCCGGGCTTCATCGCGCTGGCGATCGCGCGGCGCCTGGGCGCGCGCACGATCTGGATCGACAGCATCGCCAACGTCGAGCGGCTGTCCTTGTCGGGCGAGCGCGCCGGGCGGGTGGCGGACGTCTGGTTGACGCAGTGGGAATCGCTGGCCCGGCCGGACGGGCCCGACTGCCGTGGGAGCGTGCTGTGAGCGCCGCCCGGCCGTTCCGAAGGCGCTCGCTCCCCCTCGGGGGGACGGGCCGCAGGCCCAAGGGGGCCAAGTGAGCAGCGCCGTGTTCGCCACCGTCGGCTCGCAGATGCCGTTCGACCGGCTGATCCGCGCGCTCGACGGCTGGGCGGCGCGGCACCCGGCGGTCGGCGTCTTCGCGCAGATCGGCGACAGCCCGCTGCAGCCGCAGCACATCGAGAGCTGCCGCGTGCTGGCGCCGGAGGAGTTCCGCGGCCGGGTCGCCGCCGCGCGGGTGATCGTCGCGCATGCCGGCATGGGCTCGGTGCTCACCGCGCTGGAGTTCGGCAAGCCGCTGGTGCTGCTGCCGCGGCGCGGCGAGCTGCGCGAGACCCGCAACGACCACCAGGTGGCCACCGCGCGCTGGCTGGCGAGCAAGCCCGGCATCGAGGTGGCGCTGGACGAGGCCGAGTTCGACGACGCGCTGGCGCGGGCGCTCGAACGTGGCGCCGGCATGAGTCCGGCGCCGCGCGGGCCGGCGGCGGAAGCGCTGATCGGCTTCCTGTCGCGCTATGCCGACGACCTCGCGCGGGAGCGCGTGGCCGCGCCGATGAGGCGTTAGGGGCCGATGATCAGATCGCGCCGCCGACCAGCATGCGCGCGCGCTTCCACACGGTGATGCGGCTCGTCGGGGAGGGCACGGACTCGGCCATCAGGTAGACGCCGAAGGCCCAGCGGTGCACGTCCGGCAGGTCCTGGATCAGGTTGCGGCCGATGCGTTCGAACAGCAGCTTGCCGTTGATCCACACCTTCAGCTTGCCCGACGAATACGGGTCGCTGCGGTCGTCCAGCACGGCCTGGATGACCATGTTGATCTCCTCGCCGCGCTTGACGTCGGGGATGACCCAGCGCATGTCGTTGCCCCACAGGTTCTGGCGACGCTGGAAGAAGGTCAGCTGCAGGTTGGCGATGTTCGCCGGCGAGGTGTCGATGAAGAAGCCCATCGACGGATGGCCGGGGTCGGCCTTGAGCTGCCACAGCAGCGTCGGGCTGACGGTCGGCTTGGTCAGCGGCCAGGGCTGGGTCGCGGTGCCGAGCTTGAACGACAGGTCCCAGGTCAGCGTGGTGCGGGTGGGCACCGGCCAGCTGTTGACCATCACCCGGCATTTGTCCGGGCTGGCCGGGTCGCCCGACTGGTAGCCGACCGTCAGCAGGCCGTTGGCGTAGTCGATGCGCCGGCCCGGCAGCAGGTTCGACGCCTTCGGCGTCGAGCCGTCCGACACGTTGAGGAAGCTCATCGTGCCGTTGGCGTTCTGGATCGGTGTCTGCAGCGTCAGCGCGTTGGTGCGGTTGGTGGCCGGATTGATGATCGGGCCGACGAAGTCGAAGCCGCGGGCGACGTCGTCGCCGGTGCCGTAGATGCCGAGCTTGACGCGCTTGAGCGCGTCCTTGGTCTGCACGTAGTACGGCGGCTGCGCGGTGAAGACCGACAGGCCGCTCAGGCTGGGCACCGTCGTCGCGACGTTGGCCAGGTCGGCCATGCGGATCGTGACCGTCTGCTGCTGGACGCCGTCGGTCGTCGTGGTCGTCGTGGTGCTGCTCGGCGCGAGCAGCGGCAGGCTGCTGGTGGTCGTCGTGCTGCCGGTCTCGGCGGCCTGCGGTTGCTGCGTCGTGCCGCTCGTGCCGCTCGTGCCGGTGGTGCCCACCGTCGGCTTGCTGACGACGCGCATCGCCTGCCGCATCGGTTCGGCGTCCGGCGCGCCGTCGCCGCCGCCGTCGATCGCCGGGGCGGCCAGCGGGACCGCCGCCAGCGCCTCGATGGTGGCGTCGTTGAACGCTTCGAGCGGCGTCACCGGCGCGACCACGTCGGCGGGCGTGGCCAGCGCGCCGTCGGCGCCGGTGCTCAGGTCGGTGCCGCTGCCCAGCGCGCCGGCCGACAGGGCGGCCTGCCCGGGAGCATCGAGGCGGGTGGAGGCGGCTGTATCGGTGTCGTCACCGCCGCCGCAGGCGGCCAACAGCGCGCAGGCTGCGGCCATCGTGGCCAACATGGGGGTGCGTCGTGCGAATCGCTGGGAGGGATGGGGGCGCGTCATGGTACTGGTCGAGGCAAGGCTCACCCGCAGCCGCTGGTAACAACGGTCGCTGGAAAGCGGAGTTGGTCGAAACGACGGCTGGCGTAGTAGCCGGCAGAAGAGCCGGCGTGACGCGCCCGCGTGGCGCCTGCCGTCGTGGGGCTCGTGGACCGGTGGTTCGCTGCGCGCTGGCTACCGGTCCGCGGTTGGCACGAATTGTTTATTTATTCGTGGGTGAGCGCGCGCTTCACGATGTAAGCACGGACACACGTTGGTAACCAGACGTGTGATGAGTAGCGAGACTTATTTCACGACCTGCCGGGAAGCTGCGTCAGAACGCACGTTCCCGCAGCACCTGCATCAGGTACTGGCCGTAGCCGTTCTTCAACATCGGCTGCGCCTGGGCGGCCAGCTGCTCGGCGGTGATCCAGCCGGCGCGGAAGGCGATTTCCTCCGGGCAGGCCACCTTCAGCCCCTGGCGCTTCTCGAGCGTGGCGATGAACTGGCTGGCCTCGAGCAGGCTGTCGTGCGTGCCGGTGTCGAGCCAGGCGTAGCCGCGGCCCATGATCTCGACCTCCAGCTGGCCCTGCTGCAGGTACTGCGCGTTGACGGTCGTGATCTCCAGCTCGCCGCGCGCCGACGGCTTGATCTGCGCGGCGATGTCGCAGACCTGCTCGTCGTAGAAGTACAGGCCGGTCACCGCGTAGTTGCTCTTCGGCTGCTTGGGCTTTTCCTCGATCGACAGCGCGCGCCGGCCGGCATCGAACTCGACCACGCCGTAGCGCTCGGGATCGTGCACGTGGTAGGCGAAGACGGTGGCGCCGGACTCGGTGGCCGCGGCGCGCAGCAGCAGCGTCTGGAAGTCGTGGCCGTAGAAGATGTTGTCGCCCAGCACCAGCGCGCTCGGGTGGTTGCCGATGAATTCGCGGCCGAGGATGAAGGCCTGCGCCAGCCCGTCGGGGCTGGGCTGCACGCAGTAGCTCAGGTTCAGGCCGAAGCGGCTGCCGTCGCCGAGCAGCGCCTCGAAGCGCGGCGTGTCCTGCGGCGTGCTGATGACCAGGATGTCGCGCATGCCGGCGAGCATCAGCGTCGACAGCGGGTAGTACACCATCGGCTTGTCGTACACCGGCAGCAGCTGCTTGCTCATCGCCAGCGTCGCCGGATGCAGGCGCGTGCCCGACCCGCCCGCGAGGATGATGCCCTTGCGCGTCTTGTTCATCGGTTCCTCCTCGATTCCCTCGCGGTCCGGTCAGGGCGTCAGGCCCCGTACTGCTGCTTCACCCACTCGCGGTAGCCGCCGCTCTGCACGTCGGCCACCCAGTCGGCATGGTCGAGGTACCACTGCACCGTCTTGCGGATGCCGGTGGCGAAGGTCTCGGCGGGGCGCCAGCCGAGCTCGCGCTCGATCTTGCGCGCGTCGATCGCATAGCGGCGGTCGTGGCCGGGGCGGTCGGCGACATGCGTGATCAGCCGCGCGTACGGCCCGGCGGGGTCGGGGCGGAGTTCATCGAGCAGCGCGCAGATCGTCAGCACGATGTCGCGGTTGGCCTGCTCGTTCCAGCCACCGACGTTGTAGGTCTCGCCGATGCGGCCGCTCGCCAGCACGGTGCGGATCGCGCTGCAGTGGTCGCCGACGTAGAGCCAGTCGCGTACCTGCAGCCCGTCGCCGTAGATCGGCAGCGGCTTGCCCGCAAGCGCGTTGACGATCATCAGCGGGATCAGCTTCTCGGGGAAATGGTAGGGCCCGTAGTTGTTGCTGCAGTTGGTCGTCAGCACCGGCAGGCCATAGGTGTGGTGCCAGGCGCGCACCAGGTGGTCGCTGGCCGCCTTGCTGGCCGAATACGGGCTGTTGGGTTCGTAGGTGTGCTGCTCCGTGAACGCCGGCGCGTCGGGCGCGAGGCTGCCGTAGACCTCGTCGGTGGACACATGGTGGAAGCGGAACGCTTCTTTTGCGCCGCCCTCGAGGCCGGCGTAGTGGCCGCGCGCCGCCTCGAGCAGGCCGAAGGTGCCCATCACGTTGGTGCGCATGAACTCGCCCGGGCCGTGGATGCTGCGGTCGACATGGCTCTCGGCCGCGAAGTGCACGATCGCGCGCGGCCGGTGCGAGGCCAGCAGGCCGTCGACCAGCGCGCGGTCGCCGATGTCGCCCTTGACGAAGACATGCCGCGCATCGCCCTGCAGCGAGGCCAGGTTCCGCAGGTTGCCGGCGTAGCTCAGCGCGTCGAGGTTCACGACGGTCTCGTCGCTGCCGGCCAGCCAGTCGAGCACGAAGTTGCTGCCGATGAAGCCGGCGCCGCCGGTGACGAGGATGGTCATGGAGGGTTCGCTTTCAGCTGCGGCCGTACGTGTCTTCGAAGCGCACGATGTCGTCCTCGCCCAGGTAGCTGCCGGACTGCACCTCGATGATCTCGAGCGGCACCTTGCCGGGGTTGGCGAGGCGGTGCACCTGGCCGAGCGGGATGTAGGTGCTCTGGTTCTCGGTCAGCAGGATCACCTTGTCGCCGTTGGTGACCTCGGCGGTGCCCGACACCACGATCCAGTGCTCGGCGCGGTGGTGGTGCTTCTGCAGGCTCAAGGACGCGCCCGGCTTCACCAGGATGCGCTTGACCTGGAAGCGCGGGCCGGCGTCGATCGAGTCGTACCAGCCCCAGGGCCGGTGCACCTTGCGGTGCAGGGCATGTTCGCCGCGCTGCTCGGCGCCGAGCTGCGCGACGATCTGCTTGACCTCCTGGCTGCGCTCGCGGTCGGCCACCAGCACCGCATCGGCCGTCTCGACGACGACGATGTCGGTCAGGCCCACCGCGCTGACCAGGCGGCTCGTCGCATGCACGAGCGTATTGCGCGAGTCCTTGATGATCGCGTCGCCGACGGCGGCATTGCCGGCGCTGTCCTTCGGCAGCACCTGCCACACCGCTTCCCAGGCGCCGAGGTCGTTCCAACCGGCGTCGAGCTCGACCATGCGGATGTCGAAGCCGCTGCCGGGACATTTCTCCATCACCGCGTAGTCGACCGATTCGCTCGGCACCGCGCCGAAGGCGGCCTTGTCGGGCCGCACGAACTGCGCATCGGTGGACCGTGCGTCGAACGACGCGCGGGTCGCCGCCAGGATGTCCGGCCGGAAGGCTTCCAGCGCCGCCAGCCAGGTCGAGGCCTTCAGCACGAACATGCCGGCATTCCAGAAGTAGCCGCCCTCGGCGAGGTAGCCCTCGGCAGTGGCGAGGTCCGGCTTCTCGACGAAGCGCGCGACCTTCGGCGCCTCGCCGGCCGCGGCGCCGGTGGCGACGCGGATGTAGCCGTAGCCGGTTTCTGGCCGGTCGGGCGTGATGCCGAGGATCGCGATGGCCCCCCCGGCGGCCACGCTCACCGCCTGCCGCAGCGCCGCGGCGAAGGCCGCGTCGTCGCCGACGGTCTGGTCCGCCGGCGTCACCACCAGCACCGGGTCGCGGCCAGCGGCGCGGGCCTGCAGCGCGGCCAGCGTCAGGGCCGGCGCGGTGTTGCGGCCGACCGGCTCCAGCAGCAGCGCCGCCGGTTCGGCCTTCAGCTCGCGCAGCTGGTCGAGCACCAGGAAGCGGTGCTCCTCGTTGCCGACCACCAGCGGCGCGCCGACAGCGACTTCGCCGCCGGCCAGCCGCTGCAGCCGCGCCACGGCCTGCTGGAAGAGGCTCGAATTGCCCGACAGCACGAGGAACTGCTTCGGATAACCGGCGCGTGACAGCGGCCACAGGCGGGTGCCGGAGCCGCCGGCCATGATCACGGGTTGGACGTCGACAGACATGAATCAGATGAAGCCGTTCGGGTTGAGAGATTGCCAGCGCCAGCTGTCCTCGCACATGCGTGACAGGTCGTGACGCGCCCGCCAGCCTAGCAGGCTCGCGGCGAGGGACGGATCGGCATAACACGCAGCCACATCGCCGGGCCGCCGCGGCACGATGTCGTAGGGCACCGGCCGGCCACTCGCGCGCTCGTAGGCGCGCACGACGTCCAGCACGCTGTAGCCGCGGCCGGTGCCGAGGTTGACGGTGAACGAGCCGGGCGCGTCGAGCAGCCGCCTCAGCGCCGCCACATGGCCCTCTGCGAGGTCGCTGACGTGGATGTAGTCGCGCACGCCGGTGCCGTCGGGTGTCGGGTAGTCGTTGCCGAAGACCTGCAGCCGCGGCCGGCGGCCGATCGCCACCTGGGCGACATAGGGCATCAGGTTGTTCGGGGTGCCGCGCGGGTCTTCGCCGATGCGTCCGCTGGCATGCGCGCCGACCGGGTTGAAGTAGCGCAGGCAGCCGGTCTGCCACTGCGGGTCCGACGCGCCGAGGTCGGCGAGGATCTGCTCGCCGATCAGCTTGGTCTGGCCGTAGGGATTGGTGGCGGCCAGCGGCGCGTGCTCGGTGATCGGCAGCCGCTCGGGGTCGCCGTACACCGTCGCGCTCGAGCTGAAGACCAGGCGCCTGCAGCCCTGGGCCTGCATCGCGCGGCAGACCGCGAGCAGCCCGCCGAGGTTGTTGGCGTAGTAGTCGAGCGGCTTGGCGGTCGATTCGCCGACCGCCTTGTGGGCGGCGAAGTGCACGACGGCATCGATGCGCCGGCGCGCGAAGAGCGCGTCCATCGCGGCGGCGTCGGCGACATCGAGCTGCTCGAACGCCGGCGCGCGGCCGCCGAGCTCGCGCAGGCGATCGAGCACGATCGCCGAACTGTTGGCGAAGTTGTCGACGCCGACGACGTCGAAGCCCGCGTCCCACAGCGCGAGCCAGGTGTGCGAGGCGATGTAGCCGGTGGCGCCGGTCAGCAGGATGGTGGGCATCGGAGGGGACGAGGAAGCTTCATGGAAGCATCCATTGTCCGAAACATCCGAGGCCGTCGGCCTTGTATGGCGAGCTGCCGATTCCGGCGGCGCTGCGCTGGTCGTGGTTGAGGTCGCAGCCGAGCAGCACGCTGCGCCATGGTGCCCAGCGCAGGCCCAGGGTCGCCAGCGTCGTGCGGTCGCTGCCGTGCGTGACGTCGCTGCCGAAGACGTCGTCGCGCCGGCCGACCAGCGAGCGCCGCAGGTGCACCAGCCCGGCGCTGACGCTGATCTTCGCGCTGAGCGCGTACGCGGCGTCGAAGCGCAGCGAGTTCGTCGTGCGGCTGAAGTCGGAGGTGCCGATGACCAGTTCGTCGGCGAAGGTGATGAAGTTCGAGTCCTGCCCGGTGTCGCGCGCCGCGCGCAGCGTGAACTTCAGCTTGCCCGTGGGTGCCCAGATCGCCTTCAGCGCACCGTTGAAGCCGGTGAAGTTGCGCTCGGTGAAGCGCTCGTATGCGATGCGGCCGCGCGACAGGCGCGCATCGAGGATGGTCAGGCCGCTGGGCACCCAGGTGACGAAGAGGTCGATGTCCTCGCGGTCGAAGCGGTCGCCGGTGTTCGGGTAGCGGCCGTCGGTGCGGCGCAGGCCGATTCCCAGCGTCGTCGCGCCGCCGGGCCGCCAGCGCAGCCCGAGGCTGCCGGTGTCCTGCCGGTAGGCGCGAGCCCGGTAGCGCGGCGACGAGTAGTCGACACGCCGGCCGGTGACGCCGCCCTCGAAGGTCAGGCGCGTGACACCGCCCAGCCGCGCCAGGGCCTCGGCCTGCTCGACCGTCTCGATGTTGCGCTCGAGCCCGCCGCCGGCCTCGGCCGGGTCGAACTTGCGCAGGCTGCGGTTCGAGCTGGCGCCAAGCCGGCCCGACAGGCGGCCGATGGTCTCCCAGTCGAGCATCAGCTTCGCGCCGTGGCTGCGGTTGTTCAGCTGGTCGTTGTTCGAGAAGCGGTTCTCGCTGACGTTGGCCTGGCCGCGCAGCCGCTGGCGGCCGAAATGCAGGTCGGCGCCCGCCAGCAGCGAGCCGCTGGTGAGGGTGTCGGCGCGGCTGCGCACGCTGGCCGGCGTGGCGCCGTCGGGCAGGCGGAACAGGTTGCTGTCGTGGTTGATCGAGAGCGAGGCACCGACCTGGAACGGATGGTCCTGGGCCTGTGCCGGGCCGAGGCCGGCGAACAGGCACGCGACGGCGGCAGCGGCGGCACGGTGCAGCATGGGGTCCTCCCGGAGGTTCAGTAGGCGTTGTCGCGCTTGAAGAACGCGACCTTGATGGTGCGGGCGATGATCTGCAGGTCGAAGCCGAGCGACCAGTTGCGCAGGTACTCCAGGTCGTACTCGACGCGCGACTGCATCTTGTCCACCGTGTCGGTCTCGCCGCGGCAGCCGTTGACCTGCGCCCACCCGGTGATGCCGGGCTTGACCTTGTGGCGCACCATGTAGGCCTTGATCAGCTGGCGGTACAGCTCGTTGTGGGCCACCGCGTGCGGGCGCGGGCCGACGATGCTCATGCGTCCCTGCAGCACGTTGATGAACTGCGGCAGCTCGTCGAGCGAGCTGCGGCGCAGGAAGGCGCCGAAGCGGGTGATGCGCGGGTCTTCCCGCGTCGCCTGCTTGACCACCGGGCCGTTGTCCATCGAGCGCATCGAGCGGAACTTGTAGACGACGATCTCGTCGCCGTCGAGGCCGTTGCGGCGCTGGCGGAAGATCGCCGGGCCGGGCGAGCTGAGCTTGACGCCGATGGCGATCGCCAGCAGCAGCGGCGACACGAGCACCAGGATCACCGTGGCGATCAGGATGTCGCTGAGCCGCTTGACCAGCCGGTGCGTGCCGGTGAACGGCGTCTCGCACAGCCCCACCACCGGCACGCCGTTCATGTCCTGCAGCCGACCCTGGATGATGCTGATGCCGAAGACGTCGGGCACGAAGTAGATCGAGGCCGTCGTGCCCTGCAGCGCCTCCAGCAGCTCGATGATGCGCGGCTGCGATCCGAGCGGCAGCGTGATGTAGGCGTCCTTGATGCCGTGCGCGCTGATGTAGGGCGCGACGTCCTTCAGCGCGCCCAGCCGCAGCGGCGATGCCTCGCGGTCGATGCGGCCGTCGGCGCGGTCGTCGAAATAACCGACGAAGTCCGCGCCCTGGGGGTGGGCGGCGGCCAGCGCGTGGGCCACCTTCACGCCCAGCGCGCCGCCGCCGATGACGATCGCCGGCCGCCGGTTCTGCGGCTTCGCCGCCTGCCAGCGCAGCACGTGCTGGCCGACCAGCACGATCAGCAGGTGGATCGCCGGCGTGAGCGCTGCCCAGGTCAGCAGCACTTCCCAGTCGAAGAGGTGGTAGCTGCGCGTCGCGTAGCCGCCGAGCGCCAGGATCACCAGCAGCGCGGCCCAGCCGCTCGCCAGGTCGACCGCCGCGACGAGCTTGCGCTCGCCGAAGCGGTTGCGGCCGGGGAAGGTCAGCGCGAAGACCAGCAGGCACAGCGTGAGGTCGGAGCGCAGCACCGGCTCGTCGGCCGCGCGCAGGATCGCCAGGTAGACGAGGACCGTCACCAGCGGCTCCAGGAAGGCCGCGACCAGCGAGGTCACCGACTGCGGCGCACTGTAGAAGTTTCGGGTCTGTCGGGCATCGAACATCGGCGCGCGAACGGCAAACGACGCGCCCGCGAGCGGTCATCTGGTACCAATTGCGACGCGCGGGCCATCTAGGTCACCGAGCCTTACAGGCGCGGCTGTCCAGCGCCCCCTGCCTACAATGCCCCGATGTTTCAAGCCCTGCAGGCCCTGCTTGCGCCCGCGCTGATGGAGCGCCTGGTGCTGGTGGTCAACCACGTGCTGTCCGGCGAACCGGCGGCGACCGAGCGGCTGGCGCCGCATGCCGGCCGCGTGCTGCGGCTGGAGCTGGAGGGCTGGCCGCGGCTGCTGCCGACGCCGCCGCGCCTGGTCTTCCGCATCACGCCGGCGGCGCTGATCGAATGGGCCGGGGCGGACGAGGCCCCGGTGGAGGCCGACCTCGTCGTGCGCTCGGACGCGTCGAATCCCGCCGCGATGGCGCTGAAGGCGCTGGCCGGGGAAACCCCGGCGCTGGCCATCGACGGCGACGCGCAGTTCGCCGCCGACATCGACTGGCTGACCCGGAACCTGCGCTGGGATGTCGCCGCCGACCTCGAGCGCGTATTCGGCCCGGTGGTGGCGCACGAGGTCGCGCGGCTGGGCTCGCTGCTCGCGCGCGGGCTGCGCGCCGCGGTGCAGGCCGTTACGCCGGCCGGACCTAACGGGCCAAGCGCGCGACCCTGATTGATGGGCCACTTCTTCCGGCTCGTCTACATCGGCTTCACCGTCCTGCGCTTCGGGCTGGACGAGGTCGCGCTCTCGGGCTTCCGGCAGCGCTGGGTGCGCGCGATGGTGCGGGTGGCGACGGTGGGCCGCCAGCTGCAGGCACCGCGCGGCGAGCGGCTGCGCCGCGCGCTGGAGAAGCTGGGGCCGATCTTCGTCAAGTTCGGTCAGGTGCTGTCGACGCGGCGCGACCTGCTGCCGCGCGACGTCGCCGACGAACTGGCCCTGCTCCAGGACCGCGTGCCGCCGTTTCCGGGCGAGCAGGCGGTGGTGCTGATCGAGCGGGCCTTCGGCCGTCGCATCGAGCAGATCTTCAGGAGCTTCGACACCGAGCCGGTGGCCAGCGCGTCGATCGCGCAGGTGCACTTCGGCGTGCTGCTCGACGGTCGTGAGGTTGCTGTGAAGGTGCTGCGGCCGGGCATGCTGCAGGTCATCGAGCACGACCTGCAGCTGATGCACACGCTGGCGCGCCTGGTCGAGCGGGTGTGGGCCGACGCGAAGCGGCTGAAGCCGCGCGAGGTCGTCGCCGAGTTCGACACCTACCTGCACGACGAGCTCGACCTCGTGCGCGAGGCGGCCAACGCCGCGCAGCTGCGCCGCAACATGCAGGGCCTCGGGCTGGTGATGGTGCCCGAGATGCTGTGGGACCTGTGCACGCCGACGGTGCTGGTGATGGAGCGCATGAACGGCGTGCCGATCAGCCAGGTGCCGCGGCTGCGCGAGGCCGGCGTGGACATCCGCAAGCTCGCGCGCGACGGCGTGACGATCTTCTTCACGCAGGTGTTCCGCGACGGTTTCTTCCACGCCGACATGCACCCGGGGAACATCCAGGTCAGCGTCGATCCGAAGACCTTCGGGCGCTACATCGCGCTCGACTTCGGGATCATCGGCACGCTGACCGAGTGGGACAAGGACTACCTCGCGCAGAACTTCCTGGCCTTCTTCCGCCGCGACTACAAGCGCGTGGCCGAGCTGCACATCGAAAGCGGCTGGGTGCCGCCGGGCACGCGGGTCGATGCGCTGGAGAACGCGATCCGCGCGGTCTGCGAGCCGCATTTCGACCGGCCGCTGAAGGACATCTCGCTGGGCCAGGTGCTGATGCGCCTGTTCCAGACCTCGCGCCGCTTCAACGTCGAGATCCAGCCGCAGCTGGTGCTGCTGCAGAAGACGCTGCTGAACATCGAGGGGCTGGGGCGCCAGCTCGACCCCGAGCTCGACCTGTGGAGCACCGCGAAGCCTTTCCTCGAGCAGTGGATGAACCAGCAGATCGGCTGGGCCGGGCTGACCGAGCGGCTGAAGAACGAAGCGCCACGCTATGCGCAGCTGCTGCCGGAGCTGCCGCGGCTGATCCACGCGGCGCTGGTTCGCCAGCAGGGGTCCGATCCGGCGCAGCTGGCGCTGGTGGCCGAGCTGCGGCGCAGCAACCGCCTGCTCGGCGTCATCGCCGTCGGGGCGATGCTGCTGGTGGCCGCCGTGCTCGGCGTGATGGGCTACCTGCACTGGCCGCGCTGACCGGCGCGGCGCCGAAAACCCCGGCCCGCGTGTAGATAATGCGCGGCGGTCCGCGACTCGCCGGGCCGCTCCCGTGATCTGACGTCGCCGTCCCGGACACCATGAACACCACCCTGATCGTCTTCGTCGTGCTCTACCTGCTGGGCACCCTGGCCCTCGGCGTGTGGGCCGGCACCCGCATCAAGAACACCGCCGACTTCGCCATCGCCGGCCGCCGGCTGCCGCTGATCATGGTGGTCACGACGACCTTCGCGACCTGGTTCGGCGCCGAGACGGTGATGGGCATCCCCGCGAAGTTCGTGCAGGGCGGCCTGGGCTCGATCGTCGAGGACCCGTTCGGCGCCGGCACCTGCCTGATCCTGGTGGGCCTGTTCTTCGCGATGCGGCTGTACAAGCAGAACCTGCTGACGATCGGCGACTTCTACCGCAAGCGCTTTGGCAAGGGCATCGAGGTGTTCTGCTCGGCGGCGATCATCCTCAGCTACCTCGGCTGGGTGGCGGCGCAGATCACCGCGCTGGGCCTGGTGTTCTCGGTGCTGACCAACGGCGCGATGAGCGAGACCGCCGGCATGATCGTCGGCACGCTGGCGGTGCTGATCTACGTCGTTGTCGGCGGCTTCCTGGCGGTGGCCTGGACCGACTTCATCCAGATGATCGTGCTGGTGATCGGCCTGTCGATCATCGCGATCTTCGCGAGCGACCTGGCCGGCGGCGCCGACAAGGTGTTCGCGATGGCCAGCAGCGCCGACCTGTGGAAGTTCTTCCCCGAGCCCAGCTTCAAGGACGTGGCCTTCTTCATCGCCGCCGGCCTGACGATGATGCTGGGCAGCATTCCGCAGCAGGACGTGTTCCAGCGCGTGATGTCCGCCAAGGACGCACCGACCGCGCGCAACGGCGCGGTGATCGGCGGCGTCAGCTACATCCTGTTCGCCTTCGTGCCGATGTTCGTCGTCTCCTGCGCGGTGGTCGTGATGGGCCAGCAGGCGATGGACCTGGCCAAGGACGACTACCAGCGCCTGCTGCCGACCTTCGTGCTGACGAAGATGCCGCTGATCATGCAGATCCTGTTCTTCGGCGCGCTGCTGTCGGCGATCAAGAGCACCTCGTCGGCGACGCTGCTGGCGCCGTCGACCAGCTTCGTCGAGAACATCCTGAAGAACCTGCGCCCGCACATGAGCGACCGCCAGCAGCTGCTGGCGATGCGCTGGAGCATCGTGGTCTTCGCCGCGCTGGTGCTGGCCTACGCGATCGCGATGAAGGGCACGCCGATCTACGACCTGGTGTCCTCGGCCTACCAGGTGACGCTGGTCGGTGCCTTCGTGCCGCTGGTCTTCGGCGTCTACTGGAAGCGGGCGACCACGCAGGGCGCCATCCTGTCCGTCGCCGCCGGCATCGGCGTGTGGATCGTGTTCTTCCCGCAGGTCAGCACGCTCGGCGAGGACTTTCCCGGCCAGCTGGCCGGGCTGCTGGCCGGCATCGTCGGCATGGTGGCGGGCTCGCTGATGCCGCAGTTCCTGCGCAACCGGCATGAGATGCAGCACCACGTCGTGGGCTTGAACGCGTAGGGCTTCACCCCCATCTCCGGGAGCGCCGGCCTCGGTCCACCGTGGACCGAATCCGGCGCCTCTATAATTTTCCGTTTTGCGTCAAGGGTTTAGCCATGCCGATCTACGCCTACCGCTGTGGGGCCTGCGGGCACGCGAAGGACGTGCTGCAGAAGCTTTCCGACCCCGTGCTCAGCACCTGCCCGGCCTGCGGGGCCGAGGCCTTCACCAAGCAGCTCACCGCCGCCGGCTTCCAGCTCAAGGGCTCGGGCTGGTATGCCACCGATTTCCGCGGCGGCCAGGCGCCCGCCGCAGCGGCACCGGCCGCGGGCGACGCCAAGCCGCCCGCCAGTGGTGGCGACAGCAGCAGCCCGGCACCGGCGGCGCCGGCGGCCGCAGCGTCCGCCGGCTCGACGCCGTGCGGCGGTTCGTGCGCCTGCCACTGACGGCGCCGCGCCGATCGCCCGAGTCCCGAGCCGCGTCCCGAAAAGAGCACCCTTGAAGAAATACCTGATCGCCGGACTGCTCGTCTGGATGCCGCTGGCCATCACCCTGTGGGTGCTGCTGTGGCTCTACGGCGCGATGGACGGCATGTTCCTGTGGCTGCTGTCGGGCGTGCAGCGGGCGGTGCCGTCCGGTGTCGCCTATGACGCGCTGCAGAGCCTGCGCGGCATCCCCTTCCTGGGCGTGTTCGTGATGGTCGGCCTGCTGCTGGGCACCGGCATCTTCGCCACCAACATGTTCGGCCAGTGGTGGCTGCGCCAGTGGGACAGCGCGCTCGGCCGCATCCCGATCGTCAAGTCGATCTACAACTCGGTCAAGCAGGTCTCGGACACGCTGTTCTCGAGCGACGGCAACGCCTTCCGCGAGGCGGTGCTGGTGCAGTACCCGCACCAGGGCTCGTGGACCATCGCCTTCGTCACCGGCCGGCCGGGCGGCGAGGTCGCCAGCCACCTGGCCGGCGAGCATGTCAGCCTGTACGTGCCGACGACGCCGAACCCGACCTCCGGCTTCTTCCTGATGATGCCGCGCGCCAACGTCCGGCCGCTGCAGATGAGCGTCGACGAGGCGCTGAAGTACATCATCTCGATGGGTGTGGTGGCCCCGCCGCCGCCCGCGCCCCCGGCCGTGCGGCCGGGGGAGGCCGACCCCAACCGGGTGGGCTGAGCGCCAGGCAGGCGTTCAGCCCGGAGGGTCCTCGCGGGCCCCGTTCCCGCCGAACAACAAGCATTCCCTCGAACGACGACCCAGCCTGCGGCGACCACACCGCCGCCGCCGCCGTTCCCGATCCCGACAGAAATCCAAGGAGTCCTGCCATGAGAACCACCTACTGCGGCCTGGTCAGCGAAGCGCTGATGGGCCAGACCGTCACCTTGATGGGTTGGGCGCACCGCCGCCGCGACCACGGCGGCGTGATCTTCATCGACCTGCGCGACCGCGAGGGCCTGGTGCAGATCGTCTGCGACCCGGATCGCCCGGAGATGTTCAAGACCGCCGAGGGTGTGCGCGGCGAGTTCTGCCTGAAGGTGGTCGGCAAGGTGCGCGCGCGGCCGGCAGGCACCGAGAACGCCAACCTCATCAGCGGCAAGATCGAGGTGCTGGCGTTGGAGCTCGAGGTGCTGAACCCCAGCGTCACGCCGCCGTTCCAGCTCGACGACGAGAACCTGTCGGAGACGGTGCGCCTGACGCACCGCGTGCTCGACCTGCGCCGCCCGGCGATGCAGAAGAACCTGATGCTGCGCTACAAGGTGGCGATCGAGGTGCGCAAGTTCCTCGACGAGCAGGGCTTCATCGACATCGAGACGCCGATGCTGACCAAGAGCACGCCCGAAGGCGCGCGCGACTACCTGGTGCCCAGCCGCGTGCACGACGGCATGTTCTTCGCGTTGCCGCAGTCGCCGCAGCTGTTCAAGCAGCTGCTGATGGTGGCGGGCTTCGACCGCTACTACCAGATCGTCAAGTGCTTCCGCGACGAGGACCTGCGCGCCGACCGCCAGCCCGAGTTCACGCAGATCGACATCGAGACCTCGTTCCTCGCCGAGGAGGAGATCCGCGCGATCACCGAAGGCATGATCCGCACCGTCTTCCGCAAGGTGATGGGCGTGGAGCTGCCGGTGTACGCGCAGATGAGCTACACCGAGGCGATGCACCGCTACGGCTCGGACAAGCCGGACCTGCGCGTCAAGCTCGAGTTCACCGAGCTGACCGACGTGATGAAGGACGTCGACTTCAAGGTCTTCTCGACGCCGGCGACGACGCCGGGCGGCCGCGTCGCGGCGCTGCGCGTGCCCGGCGGCGGCGAGATGAGCCGCGGCGAGATCGATGCCTACACCGAGTTCGTCAAGATCTACGGCGCCAAGGGCCTGGCCTGGGTCAAGGTCAACGACGCCGGCAAGGGCCGCGAGGGCCTGCAGTCGCCGATCGTCAAGAACCTGCACGACGCGGCGATCGCCGAGATCATCGCCCGCACCGGCGCCTGCAACGGCGACCTGATCTTCTTCGGCGCCGACAAGGAGAAGGTGGTCAACGACGCGCTGGGCGCGCTGCGAGTGAAGGTCGGGCACTCGGAGTTCGGGCGCACGCATGGTCTCTTCGAAGACAAGTGGGCGCCGCTGTGGGTGGTCGACTTCCCGATGTTCGAGCACGACGACGAAGCCGATCGTTGGGTCGCTGTGCACCACCCGTTCACCGCGCCCAAGGACGGCCATGAGGACTTCATGACGACCGACCCGGGCAAGTGCGTGGCCAAGGCCTACGACATGGTGCTCAACGGCTGGGAGATCGGCGGCGGTTCGGTGCGTATCCACCGCGCCGACGTGCAGGCCAAGGTGTTCGAGGCGCTGAAGATCGGTCCGGACGAGCAGAAGCTGAAGTTCGGCTTCCTGCTCGACGCGCTGCAGTACGGCGCGCCGCCGCACGGCGGCCTGGCCTTCGGCCTCGACCGCATCGCCACGCTGATGGCCGGCGCCGAGTCGATCCGCGACGTCATCGCCTTCCCGAAGACCCAGCGCGCGCAGTGCCTGCTGACGATGGCGCCGAGCGCGGTCGACGAGAAGCAGCTGCGCGAGCTGCACATCCGCCTGCGCAACCCGACGCCGGCGGCCTGACGGGCGTCGCGCCTCGAACATTCGGGGCTTGTGAGGGCTCCGGCAGAGGTATAACATTTGTTATAACTTTGTGGGAGCCCTTTGTCATGCACGCGCTGAAGCTCACCCAGATCGGCAACTCGGTCGGCGTCATCCTGCCCAAGGAGGTGCTGGCGAAGTTGAAGCTGGAGAAGGGCGACACGCTGTACCTGACGGACAGTCCGGACGGCATGCGCATCACGCCGCATGACCCGGTGTTCGAGGATCAGATGCACGCGGCGCGCGGCATCATGAAGTCGCGGCGAGCGGTTCTACGCGAACTGGCGAAGTAGGCGGCCGTGGCGGCCAACGAAAACTGGGTCTGGATCGACCCGGCGGTGATCCTCGCCGTACACGAGGAACAGCTGGCAGAGCACGGCGGCGCCGCGGGCATTCGCGACGCTGGCATGCTCGAGTCCGCTCTCGCTCGCCCGCGCAATCTGGCGCACTATGGGAAGCCCGATGTCGCAGCGCTCGCCGCTGCCTATGGCTTCGGCCTTGCGCGCAACCACCCGTTCGTCGACGGCAACAAGCGCAGCGCATTCGTCGCTGTCGAGTTGTTCCTATGTCTCAACGGCTTCACGCTGGCCGCAACCGACGCCGACTGCGTGCTGGTCATGCTGCGGCTCGCCTCAGGCGACCTCGACGAACCTACCTTCGCCGCCTGGCTGCGCGAGCGCGTCGCCGCGCGCTGATGTCCAAACTTCGGAGAACTCGTATGCCAGCCCTCGACGACTTCCGCCACGACCACGAAGCCGGGGTGCGCGTTTCGGACAGCGCCGGCGAGACGCTGGACACCACGCGCATCGACGACGTGCGCATCGCCGCGGTGCGCGCGCTGGTATCGCCCGCGGTGCTGCTGGAGGAGCTGCCGGTGACGCCGGCGGTCGAGGCGCTGGTCGAGACCACGCGCGAGGCGATCGGACGCGTGCTGCACGGCCGCGATGACCGGCTGGTGGTGGTGGTCGGCCCGTGCTCGATCCACGACCATGCGCAGGCGATGGACTACGCCCGGCGGCTGAAGCCGCTGGCCGACGAGCTCGGCGACGATCTGATCGTCGTGATGCGCGTGTACTTCGAGAAGCCGCGCACGACGGTCGGCTGGAAGGGCTACATCAACGATCCGCGCCTGGACGGCAGCTTCCGCATCAACGAAGGCCTGCGCCTCGCGCGCCAGCTGCTGCTGCAGATCAGCGCGCTCGGGCTGCCGGCGGGCACCGAGTTCCTCGACCTGCTGACGCCGCAGTACCAGTCCGACCTGATCGCCTGGGGCGCGATCGGCGCGCGCACCACCGAGAGCCAGAGCCACCGGCAGCTCGCGTCGGGCCTGTCCTGCCCGGTCGGCTTCAAGAACGGCACCGACGGCAGCGTGCAGGTCGCGGCCGACGCGGTGCTGGCGTCGGCCGCGCCGCATTCGTTCATGGGCATGACCAAGATGGGCGTCGCGGCGATCTTCGAGACCCGCGGCAACCCCGACGGCCACATCATCCTGCGCGGCGGCAAGCAGCCGAACTACGCGGCGGCCGATGTCGAGGCCGCCTGCGCGGTGCTGCGCAAGGCGAAGCTGCGCGAGCAGGTGATGATCGACTGCTCGCATGCCAACTCGGCCAAGCAGCACCGGCGCCAGATCGACGTCGCGCGCGACATCGCCGCGCAGATCGCCGCCGGCGAACAGCGCATCATGGGCGTGATGGTCGAGAGCCACCTCGCCGAAGGCCGCCAGGACCTGAAGCCGGGCGTGGCGCTGCAGCCGGGGATCTCGATCACCGATGCCTGCATCGGCTGGGACGACACGGTGCCGGTGCTGCGCAGCCTGGCGCAGGCGGTGAAGCAGCGGCGCGCCGGCTGATGGCCGGCCGGCCCTTCAAGATTCCCGAGAGCGTGCTGGTGGTCATCCACACGCCGGCGCGCGAGGTGCTGCTGATCGAGCGTGCCGACCAGCCCGGCTACTGGCAGAGCGTCACCGGCTCGAAGGACCGCGCCGACGAGGCGCTAATCGAGACCTGCGTGCGCGAGGTCGAGGAGGAAACCGGCCTGGTGATCGGCTCGCCGGGCCTGCCGCTTGCCGCCTTGCGCGACTGGCAATTCTCGAACCTCTACGAGATCTATCCGGTATGGCGTCACCGTTACGCCCCGGGCGTGACCCACAACACCGAGCACGTCTTCGGCCTGACGGTGCCGGCGCCCTGCATCGTGCGGCTAAATCCGCGCGAACACTTGCAGCAGGCCTGGCTGCCGTGGCGCGAAGCGGCCGATCGCTGCTTCTCCCCGTCCAACGCCGAGGCGATACTGCAGCTGCCCCGGTTCCTGCCAAGCTGAGCCCGGGGCGTGGCCCGCAGATTGCTGCAAGAGAACCGATGAGAGCCCGGCACTTCAGCCCGTCCCGCTTCGCACCGCCGAGCACGCAGTTCACCAGCCACACGCTGCGCGTGGCGACCTACAACATCCACAAGGGCGTTCGCGGTGTCGTCGGCAAGCGCCTGGAGATCCACAACCTGGGTCTCGGCATCGAGGCGCTCGATGCCGACCTGGTGTGCCTGCAGGAGGTGCGCCTGTTCCACCAGCGCGACGCGATGCGCTTCGAACGCACGCTGCTCGGCTGGCCCGATGGCGGGCAGGCCGATTTCCTGGCACCGGAGGGCTACGACGTCGCCTACCGCACCAATGCGATCACCAAGCACGGCGAGCATGGCAACGCGCTGCTCGCGCGCTGGCCGCTGGGCGAGGTCTACCACCACGACGTCAGCGACCACCGCTTCGAGCAGCGCGGCCTGCTGCACGTGCCGGTACTGTGGCAGGGCATCGAGGTGCACGTGATCGTCGCCCACTTCGGGCTGATCCACTCCAGCCGCGTGCGCCAGGTCGACCGCCTGGCGCAGTACCTGGCCGCCCAGGTGCCGGGCGAAGCGCATGTGCTCGTCGCCGGCGACTTCAACGACTGGGGCGAACGCCTCGATGCGCCGATGCATCAGCGCGGACTGCATCGCGCGCGAACCGGCATTCCTGCACGGACCTTCCCGTCGCGCGTGCCCTTGTTCACGCTCGACCGCATCTACACCCGCGGCTTCAAGTGCGTTTCGACGCATGTGCCGCGCGGGCCGGCCTGGGCGCGCATGTCCGATCACCTGCCGCTGGTGGTCGAGCTCACGCCGGATTGAAGTTTCCCTACAGCGGGTCGATAACCGCTGCATGCCGGGCTGCCGCATGCAGCCTGGCGCCCAGCCATGCTGCCCGGCGGCCTGGCCCCGAGGGAGCCCGCATTGAACGCATCCAGCACGCCGTATCGATTCATGGTCGTCGACGACAGTCGCGCGATCCAGGCCATCGTTGCGCGCCTGATCGAGGAATGCGGCTACCCGGCCACCGAGATCCGCCGCGCGGCCGACGGTGAAGAAGCGCTGAGCCTGCTGCCGAGCTTCACGCCGCAGCTGCTGATCACCGACTGGCACATGCCGCGTGTCTCCGGCATGGAACTGCTGCAGACGCTGCGCCAGCTCGGCCAGACGCATGTGAAGGTCGGCTTCGTGACCACCGAGTCGCGTCCGGCGATGATCGAGCAGGCCCGCACCAACGGGGCGGCCTTCGTCGTCAACAAGCCGTTCCGCGACAACGAACTGATCGACCACATCCGCGCGGTCGTGCCGTACAACGGCCCGAAGCCGCAGCGGGCGCCCGCAGTCGCGCCGGCGAAGCCCGCGGCCGCTGCACCGGCAGCCGCACCCGAAGCCGCGCCAGCACCGCCGGCGGCCGCTGCACCGTCCGAGCGGCCCCTGCGGGTCGACCATGCCCAGGGCCTGGTCGAGCACACGCTGGGCGGCCAGGCCTTCAGCCTGAAGCCGCATGAGGCGATGGAGCCCGGCGCGCTGGGCCCGAACAACCTGCTGGGCCTGTACTCGGCGCCCGGTCGCCCGGCGGCGGCCGTCGGCGTGCTCGACGTCAACAGCGTCTGCCTGGTCGGCGGTGGCGCCGCGCGGCTGCCGGTGTCCGACATCACCGCGGCGCAGCTGGCGGCCGAGCCGCAGGAGACGATGGTCGCGCAGGCCACCACCTTCCTGCGCGCCGCGGGCATGATGCTGCAGGTCGACAACGCCCCGGAGGGTTGCACGCTGGCGCGTTCGATGCTGGTGCCCGCGGGCTTCCCGAAGCTGGTCGAACTGCTCGAGCGCGGCGGCGAGCGCTGCGACTACCTGCTGTCGATCCCCGGTCTCGGCGAAGGCCGCATGACCTTCATGGCGCTCTGATCGCGCCGAAGTACCGCCATGGACCTCGTCAACCTCGCCGTCGCGGTTGTCTTCGTCAGCAACGCGATCATCCTGATCCTGCTGGTGTACATGCTCGTGCGCATCCTCGGCCAGACCGAGCAGACGCGCGAGATGATGGTCAGCGCCTCGCGCGAGCTCAACGACTCGGCGCGTGTCGTGCGCGATGCCGGCTACAAGATCGTCGACGCGCTGCGCGGCGGCTTCGGTGGCGGCGCACCGGCCGAGCGGGCGGTGCAGGCCGTGATCCCGACGCCGGTGGCCGGCATCGAGCTGCTCGACAAGCTCAACCAGATGATGGAAGAGATGCAGGCCGCGCCGAGCACCGAGAGCACCGAGAAGGCGCTGGTCGACATCCGCAAGATGATGGAGGGCCTGAAAGGGCTCGACGCGTCCAAGCTCGGCGAGTGGCAGCGCAGGCACCAGGCCGATCTGGAAAGCATCGTCGCGCAGCGCGACAAGCTGGTGTCCGAGAGCGAGACCATGCGTCGCCGGCTCAACGAGGCGCACCGCATCATCGTCGAGCTGCGCGCGGCCAACAAGATCGCCGAGGAGAAGGGCCACACCGTCGAGGCGCTGCGCGGCGAGGTCGCCAAGCACCAGCAGATCATCGAGCGCGCGCGGGAGCGGGTGCGCGTGGCCGAGCTCAAGGCCGAGGCGCTGGCCGCCGACGTCGAGCAGCTGGCCGCCGCGAACCCCGGCGGTGCCGCCGACAACGAGGCGCTGAAGGAAGCGCGCCGCAAGCTCGCCGAGGTGTCCGCGGAGCGCGACGAACACGCCACCGAGCTCGACAACCTGAAGCACGCGATGCAGCGCACGCTGGTCGAGAAGGAATTCATCGAGGAGCATTTCCTGCGCCTCGACGGCTCGCGCAGCGTGCTGCAGGCCGCCGCCCGGGCGCAGGACGCCGAGGCCGCCGACGAGGTGCTGGACGCGCAGCCGGCCTGAGCGCGGCTTCGTCGCGGCGCCCGCTCGGGCACGCACGACACCGCCCGACACCGCCAGGACGGCGCTTCGGTCCAGAATCGGCCCCACGCGCCGCCCGCCCACGTTCCCTTGACCCAGGCTCTGAAGGCGGCGCGCCCAGCCGCCGATGCCGCCTGTCGACCACCGCCGCCGCTATCCCGGCCTGCCGCCGGGCACGCTGCTGCGCCCGTCGCTGGCCACGCGCGCGGCGCTGACCGGTGGCAACCGGGTGCGCCTGCTCGCCGGCGGCGACGAGCTGTTCCCGGCGATGTGCGCGGCGATCGCGCAGGCCCGGCGGCAGGTCTGGCTGGCGACCTACATCTTCCATGACGACGACGCGGCCCGCTGTGTGGCCGGCGCGCTGGCCGACGCCGCGCGCCGCGGCGTGTGGGTCGGCGTGGTCGTCGACGGCTTCGGCTCCAAGGCGACGCTGCCCGCGCTGCGCGAGCTGCTGCTGCCGGCCGGCGTGCAGCTGGTGGTCTTCCGGCCGGTCGACCGCTGGTGGCGCCTGCTGCAGCCCGGCCAGCTGCGCCGGCTGCACCAGAAGCTGTGCGTGATCGACGGCCAGTGGGCTTTCGTCGGCGGCATCAACGTCATCGACGACCGCAACGACCTGAACCACGGCTTCGGCGACGCGCCGCGGCTGGATTTCGCGACCGAGGTGCAGGGGCCGCTGGTCGATTCGATCGAGCAGACCGCGCGCGCGATGTGGAGCCGCGCGGCGCTGGGCACCGACTGGAAGGACGAGCTGTTGACGCTGGCCCGCAGCGCCGAGCCGGTGGCACGCGCCCGGCGCATGGCCTCGCGGCTGCGCATCCTGAAGCCGGGCACACCGCATGGCGCGGCGCTGGCCGAGCTGCCGCCGGTGCGCGCGGCCTTCGTCGTGCGCGACAACCTTCGCCAGCGCCGCGCGATCGAACATGCCTACATCGATGCGATCAACCGCGCACGCCAGCGCGTCGAGATCATCTGCGCGTACTTCTATCCGGGCCGTCCGTTCCGCAAGGCGCTGAAGCACGCGGCCGAGCGCGGCGTGCAGGTGCGCCTGCTGCTGCAGGGCAAGCCGGACTACCGCTTCGCGGCGCTGGCCGCGCAGGTGCTGTACGGCGAGCTGCTCGATGCCGGCGTGCGCGTCTTCGAGTACACGCCGGCCTTCCTGCATGCCAAGGTCGCGGTGGTCGACGACGACTGGGCGACCGTCGGCTCGAGCAACATCGATCCGCTGTCGCTGCTGCTGAACCTGGAAGCCAACGTGATCATCCGCGACCTGCACTTCACCGGCGAGCTCGCGCTGCGCTTCGAATCGGCGGTGCTGGCCTCGCGCGAGGTCACGCAGCCGCCGGCCGGCCCGGGCTGGTGGGGCACGCTGCGGCGCGGCTTCGTCGCCTGGACCGCCTACTGGTTCCTGCGCCTGGCGGGCATCAGCGGGAAATACTGATGCCCGCGGACGACCTCGTCGTCGAGCGGCCCGAAGGCCTGTACTGCCCCCCCGGCGACTTCTTCATCGACCCCTGGCGGCCGGTCGATCGCGCGGTGATCACCCATGCGCACGGCGACCACGCGCGGCCCGGCCATGCCCACGTGCTGGCGACGGCGATCAGCGACGGCGTGCTGCGCGCGCGGCTGGGCGCCGACCTGCCGCTGCAGGGCCTGGACTACGGCGAGGTGGTCGAGCACCGCGGCGTGCGCATCAGCCTGCACCCGGCCGGCCACGTGCTCGGCTCGGCGCAGGTGCGGCTGCAGCACCGCGGCGTGACCTGGGTGGTGTCCGGCGACTACTACGCCAGCGCCCACGACGAAAGCAACCCCACCTGCCCGCCGTTCGAGCCGATCGCCTGCGACTGCTTCGTCACCGAATCGACCTTCGGCCTGCCGGTCTACCGCTGGCAGCCGCAGGCCGGGGTCTTCGCCGAGATCGACGCCTGGTGGCGTGCCAATGCCGCTGCCGGCCGCGCGAGCCTGCTGATGGGCTATGCCTTCGGCAAGGCGCAGCGGCTGCTGGCCGGTGTCGATGCGTCGATCGGACCGATCCTCGTGCATGGCGCGGTCGAGACGCTGAATGAGGCCTACCGCCAGGCCGGCGTGGCGTTGCCGCCGACGACGGTCGCGGTGAACCTGGCCGCACGGCGTGTGCCGCCGGGCGCGCTGGTGATCGCGCCGCCGTCGGTGCATGCGAGCGCCTGGGCGCGGCGCTTCGGCGACTTCAGCGATGCCTTCGCCAGCGGCTGGATGCAGCTGCGCGGGGCGCGGCGGCGGCAGGGCGTGGACCGCGGCTTCGTGCTGTCCGACCATGCCGACTGGCCCGGGCTGCAGCGCGCGATCCGCGCCACCGGCGCCGAACGCGTGATCGTGACCCATGGGGCCGAGGCGGTGATGGTGCGTTGGCTGCGCGAGCAAGGCTTCGATGCCGGGGCTTTCCATACCGAGTACGGCGACGAGCGAACGCCAGAATCGCCGCTCGCCGACGTTCCCGGAGATGACGCGTGAGCCCTCGGTCACTGTGGATCCTGCGGCGCCTGGCCGCCTGCCTCATCGGACTGATCGCCGCCGTGCCGGCGTCGGCGCAGGACGATGCGGCGCCGGCCTACCGCGGCCTCGGCGCCGCCTCGGTGGCGCCCGAGGTGCTGGCGCGCTTCCGGCCGCCGCCGCTGCCGGCGGACATCTCGCGGCGCATCCAGCGCCTGCTCGACCTGCGGCCGCCGGGCCTCGGCGTGCCGTCGCCCGATGGCCGGCGCCTGTACTTCGGCTGGCGCGTCACCGGTGTCGACCAGGTGTGGCGCCTCGACGGCCCCGAGCGCTTCCCGCAGCAGCTCACCGCCGGCGAAGAGCGCACCGAGGTGGCCGCGGTGTCGCCCGACGGCCGCTGGCTGGCGCTGCAGCGCGACCGGCAGGGTGAGGAGAACCCCGGCTTCTACCTGCAGTCCGCCGAAGGCGGCCCGCTGCGCGAGGTGCAGCACAAGGCCGGCGTGCAGACCGCCTTCCAGCACTTCTCGCCCGACGGCCGCCATGCCTACTACGTGGCCAACGACGTGCGCCGTGATTCCTACGCCGTCTACCGCCACGACATCGCGGCCGCGCGCAGCGAGCGCCTCCACGACGGCCAGGGCTTCTGGCGCGTCGCCGACGTCGCACCGGGCCGCCTGCTGCTGGTGAAGGCCACCGGCTCGCGCGGCCGCGAGTGGTGGCTGTTCGACGAAGCCAGCGCCCGCCTGACGCCGCTGCTCGGCCAGGGCGAATACGCCGACTACCTGATGCGCTTCGGTGCGCAACCCGACCGCTACATCGTCGCCACCTCCAAGCCGAGCGGCTTCACTCGTGTCTACCAGTGGCTTCCCGGCCAGGCGCTGGCGCCGGTGGACGTGCCCGGCGGCGAGCGCTGGGACATCGAGAACCTGATGCTCGACCCGGCGCGCAGGCGCCTGTACCTGACGATCAACGAGGCCGGCTACAGGCGGGTGCAGGTCCTCGACGCGACGAGCTTCGCGCCGTTGCCGCTGCCGTGGCCGGCCGGGCTCGATCACCAGGTGGTGGGCGCGGCCAGCGCCGACGGCGAATACGTGGTGCTCGGCCTCGCGGCACCCGACCGCCCGCGCGAGACCGCGCTGTGGAACTGGCGCGACCGCACGCTGGTGCGCTGGACACTGCCGTCGACGCCGGAGGCCGAGACGCGCCAGTTCGCGGCCGCGTCCCTCGAGAGTTATCCCGCACGCGACGGCACGCCGATCCCGATGTTCGTCCGGCGCTCGGCGCGCTGCGCCGATGCCGCGGCGCCGCCATGCCCGGTGATCGTGCACTTCCACGGCGGGCCGGAAAGCCAGTCGCGGCCGGGCTTCTCGCCGATCTGGCAGCTCTTCGTCGACGCCGGCTTCGTGATCGCCGAGCCCAACGTGCGCGGCTCGTCGGGCTACGGCCGTGCCTGGCTCGATGCCGACAACGGCGCGAAGCGCCTGCAGGTGATCGGCGACATCGAGGACGCCGCACGCCACCTGCGCCGCGTGGGGACGCGCAACGGTGCGGCGCCGCGCATCGGCGTCTACGGCGGCAGCTACGGCGGTTACGCGGCGCTGATGGCGATGACGCGCTTCGCCGGCGCCTACGACGCGGGTGTCTCCAACGTCGGCATCGCCAACCTGCTGAGCTTCCTCGAGAACACCGCGCCGTACCGGCGTGCGCTGCGGGTCACCGAGTACGGCGACCCGGTGGCCGACCGCGAGGCGCTGATCCAGCTGTCGCCGACGACGTGGGTGCAGCAGCTGAAGGCGCCGCTGATGATCGTGCAGGGTGCCAACGACCCGCGCGTGCCGGTGGGCGAGGCACTGCAGATGCACGAGGTCGCGCGCCAGCGCGGCGTGCCGCTGGAGCTGATGATCTTCGCCGACGAGGGGCATGGCGCGTCCTCGCGCGCGAACCAGGCGCTGCAATGGGGGCACGTGCTGCGCTTCTTCCAGCAGCACCTGCAGTGACCCCGGGCACGTCGATCGCTCGCTGAGCCCGTGCAACGCTTCGCCCGCCTGTACGCCGAGCTCGATGCCAGCACGTCGACCGACGCCAAGGTGGCGGCACTGGTGCGCTACCTGGCCGAGGCGCCGCCGGCCGACGCCGCGTGGGGCGTCTACTTCCTGGCCGGCGGCAAGCCGCGGCAGACCGTGCCGACCGCGCTGCTTCGCGCGACTGCGCTGGCGCTGGCGGAGATTCCCGAGTGGCTGTTCGAGGAGAGCTACCAGGCCGTCGGCGACCTCGCCGAGACGATCGCGCTGGTGCTGCCGCCGCCGGTGCGCCGCAGCGAGCTCGGTCTCGCCGCCTGGCTGGAGCAGCGCCTGCTGCCGCTGCGCGGCGCGGCGCCGGAGCGCACGGCCGCCGCGCTGCGCGACTGGTTGTACGAGCTGGCGCCGGACGAGCGCTTCCTGCTGGTCAAGCTGATCGGCGGCGGCTTTCGCGTCGGCGTCAGCAAATTGCTGGTGCAGCGTGCACTGGCCCGGCATGCGGGGCTCGATGCCAAGCTGGTCGCGCAGCGCATGATGGGCTACACCGACGCGCGCAGCGCGCCGAGTGCGGCACGGCTGGGCGCGCTGCTGGCGGCCGAGGCCCAGCCGATGCTCGACGCCGGCCAGCCGTACCCGTTCTTCCTGGCCCATGCGCTGCAGGCGCCGCCGGAGTCGCTCGGCGACGTGCACGAATGGTTGGCCGAGTGGAAGTACGACGGCATCCGCGCGCAACTGGTGCGCCGCGCCGGGCAGGTGTGGATCTGGTCGCGCGGCGAAGAGCTGGTGACCGAGCGCTTCCCCGAGGTGGTCGCGCAGGCCGGCCACCTGCCCGACGGCACCGTGCTCGACGGCGAGCTGCTGGTGTGGCCGACCGGGGCCGAGGTGCCGTCGCCGTTCCAGCTGCTGCAGCAGCGCATCGGCCGCAAGAGCCTGGGCAGGAAGGTGCTCGCCGAGGCGCCCGTCGACTTCATCGCCTACGACCTGCTGGAGCAGGACCATGCGGACCTTCGTTCGCGGCCGCAGCACGAGCGCCGCGCACGGCTCGAAGCACTGCTGTCCGCGACACCGATTCACCTATCGCATATTGTGAGCGGCCCTGATTGGCCGTCGCTCGCCGCGCAGCGGGCCACCAGCCGCGCGCGCGGCGTCGAAGGCCTGATGCTGAAGCACCGCGACGCTGCGTACGGCAGCGGCCGCACCAAGTCCGAGGGCGTCTGGTGGAAGTGGAAGATCGACCCGATGACGGTCGACGGCGTGCTGGTCTACGCCCAGGCCGGCCACGGCCGCCGCGCCAGCGTCTACACCGACTACACCTTCGCGGTGTGGAACCGCGCGCCGCGCGATGCGGCCGAAGCCGATGCGGTGGTCGAGGCGATCGCCCGCCGGGCGCCCGCGGACCCGGACGGCCTGCAGCTGGTCGCCTTCACGAAGGCCTACTCGGGCCTCACCGACGAGGAGTTCCGCCGCGTCGATGCCCGCATCCGCGCGACCACGCTGGAGAAGTTCGGCCCGGTGCGCAGCGTGAAGCCGACGCTGGTCTTCGAGCTCGGCTTCGAAGGCCTCCAGCGCAGCCCGCGCCACAAGAGCGGCATCGCGCTGCGCTTCCCGCGCATGGTGCGCATCCGCGACGACAAGCCGCTGCACGAGGCGGACACGCTGCAGGCCCTGCTGGCGCTGCTCGGCGAGGGAGCTTGACAGCTGCTCAGCGCGTCAGGCGAGGGTGGGGTTGCGCCAGGTAGAACCACTCGGCACCGGGTTCGGCATTCGGGTTCGGGAACAGGATGCAGCCGTCGAACGGGGCGGTGATCGCCGCGCCGTCGTGGCGACGGGCAATGAGCTCGCCGGCCGCGACGCGGTCGAAGCTGGTCCACGGCTTCACGAAGGCATCGGCGGCATGCAGGCGGTCGACCACGTCGGCGAGGTGCAGCCCCTCGAAGCGCTGCGCGGGCGGCGGGTCGGGCGCGTCGATCAGCCGCAGGTGGGCGAGGGCATTGACGATCGCGCGATGGCCGACGTCCGGGGCCCGCGGATCGTCGTGCTGCCCGCACTCCAGCGTCAGCGCGCAGCCGCCGACCGAGCGCATGTACTCGGTGGTGCCGATGCCGTAGCGCGGGTCGAGGTCCAGCGTCAGTTCCGGCCGCGCCGCCAGCAGCGTCCGGCGGCGCGCGACGCCGCGGGCATAGGTGTCGAGCCAGCCGTCCACCGCGCGCCCGACGCCCAGTCGCAGCGCCAGCGCTTCTTCGCGCGCGGCCTGGCTGAACGGCTCCAGCGGGCCGTCGTTGTCGGTCGGCCCGACCAGCACGAAGGGCACGCCGGGCGACTGGAACGAGTGCAGGTCCAGCAGCACCTCGTGCTGCGCGAGCAGCGGGCACAGCCAGTTCGCGACATGGTCCTCGTACTCGCGCGGGGCGTCGGTCGGGCCGAGCTTGCGGTTGAGGTTGCGGTCGCCCGCGCGGCGGCCGAGTTGGTAGGCCAGCGGATTGCTCACCGGCACGAAGGTCAGCGCACCGCGCGCGAGCTTCAACCGCCCGCCATCGAGGTCGGCGATCACCCGCTCGATCGCCCGAGTGCCGCAGGTCTCGTTGCCGTGCACCGCGCCCAGCACGATCAGCCGCGGGCCGGGCTCGATGGCGGCATAGGCGACGGACTTGAACGGCGCAGCGTCCATCGCGGCAGGCTCAGTGCATCAGCGAGATCACCGGCCAGCCGCGGGCCGTCGCTTCGGCCTGCAGCCGCGGATCGGGATCGACGGCCACCGCATGCTTCACGGCCGACATCAGCGGCAGGTCGTTGATCGAGTCGCTGTACAGCGTCGAGCGGCATTCGTCGAGCCGGATCTGCCGCTCGGCCAGCCAGGCCTGCAGGCGCGCGACCTTGCCCTCGCGCATGTTCAGCGTGCCGGCCGGGCGGCCCGAGAAGCCGTCGCCCAGCCGCTCGCACTCGGTGGCGATCAGGTGCGGCAGGCCGAGGTGCGCGGCGGTCAGCTCGGTGATGAAGCGGTTGGTGGCCGTCGTCATCACCAGCAGCTCGCCGGCCTCGGCATGGCGCTGCACCAGCGCGCGGGCGGCGGGCTTGATGCGCGGCGCCACCACCTCGTCGAGGAAGACGCGGCGCAGCGGCTGCCACGCATCGAGGCTGCGGCCGGCGAGCGTCGACACGTAGAAGGCGCAGAAGTCCTGCGCGCTGACGGTGCCGGCGCGGTAGTCGCGATCCATCGCCGCGTTGCGCGCGCCGAAGTCGTCACGGTCGAGCACGCCGCGGTCCATCAGGAACTCGCACCACAGCACGTCGCTGTCGCCATCGAGCAGCGTGTGGTCGAGGTCGAACAGCGTCAGCGCGACCATCAGCCGGGGCTGCGCAGGTGCCAGGCCTTGGGCCGCGTGAAGGCCTGGATGCCGTAGCTCGACAGGGTCAGGCCGACGCCCGAGTCGCCGACACCGGACCACGGCAGCCGCGGGCTCACCCGGTCGCAGCAGTTCCAGTAGACGCTGCCGGCATTCACCTGCGAGAGCAAGGTGCGCGCGGCCGCCTCGTCGCGGGTGTAGACACCGGCGGTCAGGCCGTAGCGCGTGTCGTTCATCAGCCTCACGGCCTCGTCGTCGCCGCTCACCTTCTGGATGCCGATCACCGGGCCGAAGCTCTCCTCGCGCATCAGGTCCATCGTGTGGTTGACGTGGGTGAACACGGTCGGCGGGAAGTGGTTGCCGGGCCCGGCACCGCGCCGTCCGCCGCAGTGCAGGGTCGCGCCCTTGGCCAACGCATCGGCGACCTGGGCGTCGAGCACGTCGAGCTGCGGTGCGCGGGTGATCGCGCCGATGTAGGTCGACGGGTCCTTCACGTCGCCCTGCTTGAAGGTGTCGACGGTGGCGAGGAAGTGCTCGACGAAGGCATCGTGGATGGCTTCGTGCACGTAGATGCGCTCGACCGAGCAGCAGCTCTGGCCGGTGTTGTACATCGCGCCGTCGGCCAGGCTCTCGGCTGCTGCCTTCGCATCGGCATCGGCGCGCACGTAGGTCGGGTCCTTGCCGCCGAGCTCGAGCTGCAGCCTGATCAGGCGCCCCGAGACGGCCGCCGCGATGCGCTGGCCGGTGGCGTGGCTGCCGGTGAAGAACACGCCGTCGATGCGCTGCGCCAGCAGTGCCGCGCCGACGTCGCCCGCGCCGACGAGGCACTGCAGCACGTCGGCCGGCACGCCGGCCGCATGCAGCAGCCGCGTGATGTGCTGCCCCGTCAGCGTGGCGTACTCGCTCGGCTTGTAGAGCACCGCATTGCCGGTCAGCAGCGCCGGCACCAGCACGTTGCAGCCGACGAAGTACGGGTAGTTCCAGGCCGAGATGTTGGCGATGACGCCGAGCGGCACATGCGAGATCTGCTCGTGCATGCCGCCGCCGTCGAAGACATGCTCGTCGCGGATCGCGCCCTCGGCCTGCTCGAGGAAGAAGTCCAGCCGCGGCAGCAGGCCGTTGAGCTCGTTGCGCGCCTGTGCGATCGGCTTGCCGACCTCGTCGGTCAAGGTCGCGGCCAGCGTCTCGAGCTGGTCGACGATGCCGGCCCGAAAGCGCTGGATCATGGCCAGCTTGTCGGCGATCGGCACACGGGCCCAGGCTGGCTGCGCGGCGCGCGCAGCCGTGGCTTTCGCGGCCACCGACGCGGCATCGTCGGCCGGCAGCTCGGCGATCGGGGCGCCGGTGGCGGGGTTGAAGATCTTCAGCAGGGGCTTGCTCATCATCGGTCTCCTCGAACGGCACGCGCGGCCGCGAGAAAGTGCTTCAGCATCGGCCCGTCGTCGAAATGCGCCGGGTCGTCGGGATCGTGGAACTCGGGATGCCATTGCACGCCGGCGACATAACCGGGGCCGTCGCGTCGGATCGCCTCGATCATGCCGTCCCCGGGGCAGCGGGCCTCGATGACGAAGCCGGGCGCGAGGTCCTTGATGCCCTGGTGGTGGATGCTGTTGACCGTCGCGTGCGGCTGTTCGGGATAGAGGCCGGCCAGCACGGTGCCGGGCACGAAGGACACGTCGTGGAAGTGGCGCTCGTAGCGGCCGCTCTCGCGGTGCGATTGCGACTCGGGGCGCAGACTCGGGATGTCCTGCCACAGCGTGCCGCCGTAGGCGACGTTGATCAGCTGCAGCCCGCGGCAGATGCCGAACACCGGCTTGCCGGCGTCGACGAAGGCGCGGATCAGCGCCATCTCGTAGCGGTCGCGCACACGGTCACCGCTCCATTCAGGCGATAGCGCGGCCTGGCCGTAGGACTCCGGCGCGACGTCGTTGCCGCCCTGCAGCACGAGGCCGTCGAGCGCCTGGGCATAGTGCGGCAGGTCGATGTCCGAGCGCTTGACGAGGCTGTCGCGGTCGACCGCAGGCACCATCACTGGCATCGCACCGCCGGCGCACAGCCAGTGGGCGACGGACTGCTCGAGGTAGTGCAGCGTCTTGGTCCAGACGCCGCTTTCCGAGATGCCAGGCGTGCCGGGGTAGTAGATGCGCGCCGAGACGCCGATCAGCAGGGGCCGGTCCGGGTCCATCGTTCGCGCCTACATCGCCGCGCGGAAGAAGCGCTCGTAGTCGGCTTCGGTGGCCGGCCGCGGGTTGGTCTGGCCGGTGAAGTCCTTCGCCGCCAGCGGCACCAGCTGCGGAATGTGCGCGAGCGTCACGCCGCGTGCGGCCAGGCCGCCATCGATGCCGATGTCGCGCTTCAGGGCCTTCAGCCAGCCGACGAAGGAAAGGCCGCCGGTCTTCAGGCCGACCACGTGCGCCATCTCGTCGAACTTGCCCGGCACCGCCTCGTGGTTCCAGGCCAGCACCGTGTCGATCATCAGCGCGTTCGCCAGGCCATGGTGCAGGTCGCAGACGGCGCCCAGCGCGTGGGCGCAGGCGTGCACCGAGCCCAGGTCCTTCTGGAAGGCGATGGCGCCCATCATCGAGCTCATCAGCATGTCGGCGCGGGCTTGCAGGTTCGCGGGCTCGCGCACCGCGGTGGCCAGCGACCGTGCGCCGATGCGCAGGCCTTCCAGCGCGATGCCGTCGCACAGCGGGTGGTAGGCCGGCGACAGGTAGCTCTCGATGTTGTGCGTCAGCGCGTCCATGCCGGTCGCCGCGGTGATCGCGGCGGGCAGCGCCAGCGTCAGCTCCGGGTCGGCGAACACCGCCTTCGCGAGGATCTTCGGGCTGAAGACGGTGCGCTTGTGGTGGGTGTCGTTCTCGGACACCACCGCCGAGCGGCCGACCTCGCTGCCGGTGCCGGCGGTCGTCGGCAGCGCGATGAAGTGCGGCAGCTCGTGCACGATGGGCCGCACCTGCGGGTGGTCCCAGACGTACTCGAGGATGTCGCCCTCGTGCGTGGCCGCCAGGCCCACGACCTTCGCGACGTCCAGCGCCGCGCCGCCGCCGAAGCCGATCACGCAGTCGGCCTCGTGCGCGCGGTACGCGTCGGCGCCGGCCATCACCTGCGCGCAGGTGGGGTTGCCGTGCACGCCGTCGTAGACGCCGGCGACCAGCCCGGCGATGTCCAGCAGCCCCTTGAACTCGGCCAGCAGCGGCAGCTGCGCGAGCGCGCGATCGGTGACGATCAGCGGCCGTTCGAGTCCGCGCGCGCGCAGGTGTTCGGCGACGAGCTTGCGCGCGCCGGGCCCGAAGTGGATCGGGGTTGGGAAGTTGAATTGACTGATGCTCATGATCGGTTCGTCGCGGCGCCTGATGCGCTTCAGATGATCTCGAAGTAGCGCTTCAACTCCCAGTCGGTCACCGCATCCTGCCACTGGCGGTGCTCCCATTCGCGCGTCGCGGCGAAGTGGTCGACGAAGGTGTCGCCGAACCAGTCGCGGGCGATCTGCGATTCCTTGAAGTTGTGCGTCGCGCGGATCAGCGAACGCGGCGCGCGCGGGATGTGCTCGGCCCCCTGGTTGGTGCCGGTGATCGGGGGCGTCGTCAGCTTCAGGCCCTGCTCGATGCCGTGCAGGCCGGCGGCGATCACCGCGGCCATCGCGAGGTAGGGGTTCACGTCGGCGCCGGGGCAGCGCGTTTCCAGCCGGGTCGACTTGGGCGAGCCCGCGATCACCCGAAAGCTTGCTGTGCGGTTGTCGATGCCCCAGGTCGGCTTGACCGGCGCCCAGAAGCCGTCGACCAGGCGCTTGTAGCTGTTGATCGTCGGCCAGAACATCGGCGCGAACTCCATCAGGCAGGCCACCTGGCCGGCAAGGTAGCTCTCGAACAGCGGGCTCATGCCCCGGGGATCGGTCGGCGAATGGAAGAGGTTGCTCTTGCCGTCCGACAGGCTCTGGTGGATGTGGCCCGAGCAGCCCGGGTACTGCGCGCTCCACTTGGCCATGAAGCTGGGCATGATGCCGAAGCGCTTGCCGATCTCCTTGGCGCCGGTCTTGAACAGGATGGCGCGGTCGGCCGCTTCGAGCGCGCCGCTGAAGGCGATCGCCACCTCATAGACGCCGGGGCCGGTCTCCGTGTGCAGGCCTTCGATCGGCACGCTGAACGCGGCCATCTCGTCCATCAGCGCGTTGAAGAAGCCGCGGTTGTCGGCCATGCGCAGCAACGAGTAGCCGAACATGCCGGGCGTCAGGTTCTCGGGGCCGACGCCCTTCTTCGCCGCCCAGCTCTGCGGCGTCTCGGCGAAGTTGAACCACTCGAACTCCATGCCGGCCATCGGCTTGACGCCGAGCTTGTCGGCGCGGCGCAGCACGCGCTTCAGGATCTGGCGTGGGCACACCGGGTAGGGCGAGCCGTCGTTGTTGACGAAGTCGGCGAGGAAGAAAGGCACCTTGTCGTCCCACGGCACCTGGCGCAAGGTGGACAGGTCGATGCGCGCCTGCGCGTCCGGGAAGCCGTGCTGCCAGCCGGTGACGTGCGTGTTGTCGTAGCACTGGTCGCCGGTGTCCCAGCCGAAGACGACGTCGCAGAAGCCGAAGCCGGTTTCGGCCGCGCCGAAGAACTTGTCGCGGTGCAGGTACTTGCCGCGCAGCACGCCGTCGATGTCGCTGACCGCGACCTTCACCTTGCCGGTGCCCGACTGGCGGATCGCGGTCAGGGCCGGGTGGTCTTTTTTCGTCACCATGCGCTTGCTGTCTCCTCGTGGAATGCGTTCAATCGTGCGCTCGAATGCCGAGCTCTTCGAGCGTCTCGGCGACGGCGTTCACGGCCTGCCGGATCTCGTTGCGACCGATCGCGCCGATGCAGCCGACGCGGAAGGTCTCGATCTCCGTGAGCTTGCCAGGATAGAGGATGAAGCCGCGCGCCTTCGCGGCCGCGTAGAAGCGCTTGAAATCGTAGGCCGGGTGCGATGGCGCATGGAAGGTGACGATGATCGGCGCCTGGATCGCGGGGTCGAGGAAGGGCACCAGGCCCAGGCGCTGCATGCCGTCGACCAGCGTGCGGTAGTTGTCGGTGTAGCGCGCCAGTCGTGCCGGTTGGCCGCCTTCGTCGACGAACTGCTGCACGGCCTCGGCCAGCGCGACGACCACGTGCGTCGGCGGCGTGAAGCGCCACTGGCCGGTCTTCTCCATGTACTGGTGCTGGTCGAAGAGGTCCATCGCCAGGCTCTGGCTGTTGCCCGCGCATCGCTCAAGCACGGTCTTGCGCAGGAAGACGAAGCCCATGCCCGGCACGCCCTCGAGGCACTTGCCGCTGGCGGCGATCAGCGCATCGAAGGTGATCTCGCGGGCATCGATCGGCAGCGCGCCGAAGCTCGACATCGCATCGACGATCAGGCCCTTGCCGCGCCGCGCGCAGACCGCGGCCACCTCGGCCAGCGGGTTCAGCACGCCGGTGCCGGTCTCGCAGTGGATCAGGATCACGTGGGTGACCGAGGCATCGGTCTCGAGCTTCGCCTCGAGCGCGGCCGGCGACACCGGCTCCTGCTCGCCGAAGGGCAGCACGCTCAGGCGGCGGCCCATCAGCTGCGTCAGTTTCGCGGCGCGCTTGCAGTAGGCGCCGTTGTCGAGCACCAGCACGTGGCCGTCGCGCGGCACGACGGTCGCGACCGCGGCTTCGACGCTGAAGGTGCCGCTGCCCTGCAAGGGCACGACGGTGTGCGTGTCGTGGCCGTGCACGATGTCCAGCAGCCGCTGGCGCAACTGCGCGGTGACGGCATTGAAGTCCGCATCCCACGAGCCCCAGTCCTTCAGCATCGCGAGCTTGGTGCGCAGGGTCGTCGTCAGCGGCCCGGGGGTCAGCAGGATGCGGTCGCGGTCCATGTCATTTGCTCCGTGATGCGAGGCACGCCGATGAGGTTCGTGGAAGTGCTTGCAGGCGCGGGGGGCCTCTTGCGGTCAATGCATGCGGACACCGAGCGGGCCAAGGCCACTGGGTGCCCGGCTCCGCTCATGTCCCCCGGGCCGTGCGCCGCCGATACGCCTCGCTCAATCACCGGCCGGCCCTCCTCCTTGACTTCGCTACGCCGGGCACCCAGCGCCCTTGGCCAAAGCGACACCGTGGCATGCGACGGTCTGCCAGGGCGGTGCGGATCAGGACGGCGGGGCGCTCTGTGGAGCGAAGTCAAGGAGGAGGGCCGGCCGGAATTCAGCCTGGACGTCATGGCGCAGCCCGGCCCGGGGGACATGAGCGGAACAGAGCGCCCCGCCGGCCTGATCATGTGCGGTGAAAGCACGCGCAGTCCCATGCTCATCCCTTCCACGCCTGTGTACGCCGATCGACCCACCAGCCGAGCGCCATGAACAGCAGCGTCGCGACGGTGTTCGCCGCGGCGATGAGGATCGCCATCGCCGCCGCGGCGCCGATCTCGCCCGCTTCGTCGAGGTTCAGGATCGCGATCGACGCCACCTTGGTCTCGGGCGAATAGAGGAACACGACGGCCGAGATCGTCGTCATCGCGTTGATGAAGAAATAACGCGCAATGTCCACGAGGGCCGGCGTGCAGATCGGCAGCGTCACGCGCCAGAAGGTCTTGAAGAAGGGCACCTTCAGCGAGGCCGACACCGACTCGAACTCCGGGTCCAGCGCCTTCAGCGCCGTCACCGCGGTGAGGTGGCCGGTGGTGTAGAAGTGAACGATGGTGCAGACGGTCAGGAGGGTGAGCGTGTGGTACAGCCCGCCCAGCGGATTGTTCGGCGCGTTGAAGAAGAAGATGTAGCCCAGGCCCAGCACGAGGCCGGGCACGGCCATCGGCAGCAGGGCCATCAGTCGCACCACGCTGCGCAGCGGCTTCGCGCCCTGCGTCTTCTCCAGCAGGTAGGCGCCGCCGAAGACCAGCAGCGTGCCGACCGTGGCGGTGCCCGTGGCCATCACCAGGCTGTTGACGAAGGCCTCGCCGACCTCGGCGTCGACCAACCCCATCGTGTAGTGGCGCCAGCTCGGCGTGAGGTTGTAGGGCCAGAAGCTGGCGAAGGAGGCGAAGACCGCCATGCCCAGCATCGCGAGGATCAGCGCGCACACCGCCCAGCAGTAGGCCGACATGACCGCGTCGAACAGCGGCGCGCGTTTCGGACGATAGGGCACGGCGCGTGCGCTGAGCATCGCGGTCTGCTTGCGCGACACCCAGTGGTCGACGCCGAAGGTCAGCACCGCCGGCGCCAGCAGCAGCAGCGCGACGACCGCGCCCTTCGGGAAGTCCTGCTGGCCGATCACCAGCTTGAAGACATCGGTGGCCAGCACGTTGAAATTGCCGCCGATGACCTTGGGGATGCCGAAGTCGGTGATGACCAGCGTGAAGGTCACCAGCGTGGCCGAGATCAGCCCGTACTTCGCACCCGGCAAGGTGATGGTGAGGAACTTGCGGCGCGCGGTAGTGCCCAGCGCATCGGCGGCTTCATAGAGCCGCGCATCGGCCGCCGCGAGCGCCGTGATCAGGATCATCAGCGCATGCGGGAATACCGCGAAGGTCTCGGCCAGCACGATGCCGGGCGCGCCGTAGATCTGCTCGATGCCGAAACGGGTCAGCCACGCCTTCAGCACGCCCTGGTTGCCGAACCAGTAGATCAGCGAGATCGCGGCCAGCAGCGATGGCGCCAGCAGCGGCACCAGCGTGATCGTGCGCACCAGCGCCTTGAAGCGCATGCGGCTGCGCGTCAGCGCGTAGGCGAAGCAGAACGCCGTCGGAATCACGACGAGGCAGACGACGCCGGACACCCACAGGCTGTTCCACAGCGACTCCAGCAGCGCCGGCGTCTGCGCGTAGGCGATGAAGTTCGCGAGGCCGACATAGCGGCCCTGCGTATCCTCGATCGCCTTCATCAGGATCGCGCCGAGCGGCGAGGCCAGGAAGGCCAGCAGCACCGCGGCCACCAGCACCATGCCCGCATGCGCGATGCGTTCGGTCCAGTGGATCTTCAGCCGCACCGGTGCGGAAGGACCCAGCGGCACCGAGGCGGCGACGGTGTTCATGCAAAGACGCGCATGCGCTCCGGCAGCAGCTTCAGCGGCAGCCGGCTGCCGACCTCCAGCTGCGCCTCGGCCAGGTAGTTCAGCGACAGGTACACGGTGAGCTTCTGCGCGCCCAGCGTGGGGCTGGTGACGCGCACCAGGCAGTACGGCCCCATGAACTCGATCTTGTCGATCTGCGCGTCGAAGACGTTGTCATCGCCTGCGGCGATCGGCCGCGCCAGCACGTCCTCCGGCCGCAGGTAGATGCGCAGCTCGCGGCCCTGCGGATGACCGTTCAAGGCGCCGGGCTCGCAGTGGAACAGCTGCTCGCCGACGCGCAGCGCGTTGCCCTCTCGCACCGCCGGCAGCGCATTGATGCGGCCGACGAAGTCGGCGACGAAGAGCGTGGCCGGGTCGCGGTAGACATCGAGCGCCGAGCCGACCTGCTCGATCGCGCCCTGGTTCATCACGACGATGCGGTCGGCGACCGCGAAGGCTTCCTCCTGGTCGTGCGTCACCATGATGGTGGTCACGCCGAGCTTGCGCTGCAGGCTGCGGATCTCCTGCCGCAGCTTCACCCGGACGATCGCGTCCAGCGCCGACAGCGGCTCGTCCAGCAGCAGCAGGCCGGGCGACGTGGCCAGCGCGCGCGCCAGCGCGATGCGCTGCTGCTGGCCGCCCGACAGCTGCGCCGGGTACTTGCCTTCGCTGCCCGGCAGGCCGACGAGCTGCAGCAGCTCGGCCACACGCGCTTTCGCCTCGGCCTTCGGCACCTTGCGGTTGACGAGGCCGTAGGCCACGTTGTCGGCGATCGTCAGGTTCGGGAACAGCGCGTAGGACTGGAAGACGATGCCGTAGTCGCGCTCGGCCGGCGGCAGTCGCGAGATGTCGCGGCCGGCCAGCGTGATGCGGCCCGCGGTCTGCTCCTCGAGCCCCGCGATGATGCGCAGCAGCGTCGTCTTGCCGCAGCCCGAGGGGCCGAGGAAGCAGACGAACTCCCCCTGCGCGATCTGCAGATCGATGCGGTCGAGCGCGACGAAGCCCGCGAACTCCTTGCGGATGCCCGACAGCTCGAGGAACGAAGCCGTCACGTCAACGTTTCTCGACTTTCGAGTTGTAGCGCTTGGTCCACTCGGCGAGCACGCGCTCGCGGTTGTCGGCCACGGTCGAGAAGTCCATCTTCACCAGGCGCGCCTCGTAGTCCTTCGGCACGTTGGCCAGCGGTGCGGCGACGCCCGGCTGCGCGGTGATCGCGAAGTTCTTGCCGTACAGCAGCATCGCGTCCTTGCTCGACGCCCAGTCGGCCAGCTTCTTGGCCGCGTCGAGCTTCTTCGTGCCCTTGTGGATCGCGAAGGCCTCGAGGTCCCAGCCCAGGCCTTCCTTCGGGAACACCAGGTCGATCGGTGCGCCCTTGGCCTTGTTGCTGTTGGCGCGGTACTCGAACGAGATGCCGACGACGTACTCGCCCGACGCGGCCATGTTGCAGGGCTTGGAGCCGGAGTGCGTGTACTGCGCGATGTTCTCGTGCAGGCCGTCCATGTACTTCCAGCCGCCGCCCTTGCCGTTGTCGTCGCCCCAGAGCGTGAGCCACGCGGTGACGTCGAAGAAGCCGGTGCCCGACGATGCGGGGCTGGGCATCACGATCTGGCCCTTGTAGGCGGGCTTCAGCAGGTCCTTCCAGGTCTCGGGCTTCGGGATGTTCTTCTTCTGCGCCTCGACCGTGTTGAAGCAGATCGTCGCGCCCCACACGTCCATGCCGAACCAGGCCGGCGGGTTCTTCTTGTCCCGGTACTGGCTCATGATCGCGTCGTGGTTCAGCGGCTTGTAGGGCTCGAGCATGCCGTTCTTGTCCAGCAGCGCGAGGCTCGACGCCGCGACGCCCATCACCGCATCGGCTTGCGGGTTGCCTTTCTCGGCCAGCAGCTTGGCGGTGACCACCCCGGTGGAATCGCGCACCCAGCGCAGCTCGATGTCCGGATGCACCTTGTTGAAGCCTTCCTGGTAAGCCTTCAGCTGGTCGGTCTCCAGTGCGGTGTAGACGAGCAGCTGGGTCTTCTGCGCCGCCGCGGGCAGGGCCAGCGCGAGCAGCGCGGCGGCGGAGAACCAGGAAACGGACGCCGGGATTCGCATGAACTTCTCCTGATGGCCGCTGTGGGCCGCCGTTGTGGCCGGGGGAAAACGCGAGAGCTTGGGCTGCCGGGGTGACCACCTGATGACGCGAAGGGCTTCGCGCCGGCGTCCGCCGACCGTGGCGCAATCTATCGCCCGGCTTCAAAGTGTGTCAACGGTATTTTGCTGATTGTTGACAATCTACGATGCGGGTCGTCCAATGGCGCGCCATGGACCGTCCCGCGCCCCCGTCGATCGAGCGATGAAGCGTGCCGCACACCCGACGATCGCGCTGCTGCAATCGAGCTCGCTCACCACGGTCGTGCAGCAGGAGATCGAGCGCCGCATCCTGCAGGGCGAGCTCGCCCCCGGCGCGAAATTGATCGAGGCCGAGCTCGCCGCCGGCCTGGGAGTTTCCCGGGGTCCCGTGCGCGAAGCCTTCCGCATGCTCGAAGAAGCGGGCCTGGTGCGCCAGGAGAAGAACCGCGGCGTCTTCGTGCGCAACATCCCGCTCGACGAAGCGATCGAGATCTACGACCTGCGCGCGATGATGGACGAAGCGGTCGGTCGGGCGCTGGCCACGGCGATCACGCCCGAGCAGCTGAAGCAGGTGCGCTCGATGGTCGACGGCATGGAGAAGGCGGTGAAGGCCGGCGACGCCGACACCTACCACCTGCTGAACCTCGACTTCCACGACAAGCTGGTGGAGTTCACCGGCAACCGCAAGCTCACCGCGATCTACCGCCGGCTGATCAACGAGCTGTCGCTGTTCCGGCGCATGAACCTCGCCGACGCGAAGCTGCTGCCGATCTCGGCCGGCGAGCACCGCGCGATCGTCAAGGCCATCGCCTCGGGCGACCCGGAGCAGGCCGGCCGCGCGATGCGCGACCACGTGATGGTCAGCAAGGACCGCACGGTGAAGAACAACACGCCGCAGGTGCCGCATGCGGCCCCCGGCGCCTGGCCGCCCTCGCGGGCGGCCAACAGGAAGGACCTGTCCAATGCCTGAAGTCAACGGCCGTTCGTATGCGTTGCCGAAGGCGCCGACGGTGATCGTCTGCGTCGACGGCTGCGAGCCCGACTACATCGCGCAGGCGGTGGCCGGCGGCCACGCGCCGTGGTTCCGGCGCACACTGGCCGAAGGCACCGCGCTGATCGCCGACTGCGTGGTGCCGAGCTTCACGAACCCGAACAACCTGTCCATCGTCACCGGCGTGCCGCCGTCGGTGCACGGCATCTGCGGCAACTACCTGTTCGACGTCGCCAGCGGCCGCGAGGTGATGATGAACGACCCCGAATGGCTGCGTGCGCCGACCATCCTCGCCGCGCTGGCCGATGCGGGACGATCGTGCGCGGTGGTCACCGCGAAGGACAAGCTGCGCCGCCTGCTCGGCCACGGCATGCGCGGCATCTGCTTTTCGTCGGAGAAGGCCGATGTCGCGACGGTCGCCGAGCACGGCATCGCCGGTGTGCTGGCGCTGGTCGACCGGCCGGTGCCCGATGTCTATAGCGCCGCGCTGTCGGAATTCGTCTTCGCCGCCGGCGTCGCGCTGATGCGCACGCGCCGGCCCGACGTGATGTACCTGTCGACCACCGACTACATCCAGCACAAGCATGCGCCCGGCACCGCGGAGGCCAACGCCTTCTACGCGATGATGGACAGCCACCTCGCGGCGCTGGAGGCGATGGGCTGCGTGATCGCGCTCACCGCCGACCACGGCATGAACGCCAAGACCTGGCTCGACGGGTCGCCCGACGTGATCTACCTGCAGGACCGGCTCGACACCTGGATCGGCGCCGGCCGCGCCCGCACCATCCTGCCGATCACCGACCCCTACGTCGTGCACCACGGCGCGCTGGGCTCCTTCGCGACGATCTACCTGCCGGCCGATACCCTCGCCGACGCGGCGTCGCGCATCCGCGCGCTGCGCGGCATCGAACGGGTGCTGACCCGCGACGAAGCCGCCGCGGCCTTCGAGCTGCCGCCCGACCGCATCGGCGACCTCGTGGTCGTCTCCGAGCGCTCGACGGTCATCGGCACCTCGGCCGCGAAGCACGACTTGAGCGCGCTGGAAGTGCCGCTGCGCTCGCACGGCGGCGTGTCCGAGCAGCGGGTGCCGCTGATCCTGAACCGCCGCATCGAGGGGCTGGACGAAACGCGCCGCTGGCGCAACTTCGACGCCTTTCACCTCGCCTTGAATCACGCCCAGACATGACCCACCCCCGTAGCGACTTCGTCGCCTCCCCCTCAAGGGGGCGGCCCCAGCGGACCGGCAGAGCCGGATCCGCGGCGCCCGCTTGAACGGAGCAACTTCGTGAAGCTAGAAGCACTTCGCATCGCCGGCGAGAAGATCGGCGCCGACCGCGGCGGCGAACGCTGCATCGAGGTGCGCAATCCCTTCACGCGCGCGCTGGTCGGCACCGTGCCGAAGGCGTCGCTCGACGAGGTGCGCGACGCCTTCGAGATCGCGCGCGGCTACCGCGCCCGGCTGTCGCGCTTCGAGCGCGCCAACATCCTGAACCGCGCCGCCGCCGCGGTGCGTGCGCGCACCGCCGAGATCGCCGCGCTGATCACCGCGGAGAGCGGGCTGTCGCTGAAGGACAGCCACTACGAGGCCGGCCGGGTCGCCGACGTGCTGATGTTCGGCGCCAGCGAGTGCCTGAAGGACGACGGCCAGACCTTTTCCTGCGACATCACGCCGCATGGCCGCGCACGCCGGGTGCATACGCAGCGCGAGCCGCTGCTCGGCGTGATCACCGCGATCACGCCGTTCAACCACCCGATGAACCAGGTGGCCCACAAGGTGGTGCCGTCGGTGGCGACGAACAACCGCATGGTGCTCAAGCCCAGCGAGAAGGTGCCGCTGTCGGCCCTGCTGTTCGCCGACATCCTGTACGAAGCCGGCCTGCCGCCGCCGATGCTGAGCGTGCTGACCGGCGATCCGCGCGAGATCGCCGACGAGTTGCTGACACACCCGGCCGTCGACCTCGTCACCTTCACCGGCGGCGTGGCGATCGGCAAGAGCATCGCCTCGAAGGTCGGCTACCGGCGCGTCGTGCTCGAGCTTGGCGGCAACGACCCGATCATCGTGATGGATGATGCCGACCTCGACGAGGCCTCGACGCTCGCGGTGCAGGGCTCGTACAAGAACTCGGGCCAGCGCTGCACGGCCGTCAAGCGCATGCTGGTGCACGAAGCGGTGGCCGCGCGCTTCACCGACCTCGTCGTCGACAAGACCCGGGCCTGGCGTTACGGCGACCCGAGCGACGAGAAGACGGACATGGGCACGGTGATCGACGAGGCCGCCGCCAAGCTCTTCGAAGCGCGCGTCGACGAAGCGATCGCGCAGGGCGCGCGGCTGCTCGCCGGCCACCGCCGCGACGGGGCCTTGTACGCGCCGACGGTGATCGACCAGGTCGATCCGGCGATGACCGTCGTGCGCGAGGAAACCTTCGGCCCGGTGTCGCCGATCATCCCGTTCGCATCGGTGGACGAGGCGATCCGCATCTCCAACGGCACCGCCTACGGGCTGTCGTCGTCGCTGTGCACCAACCGGCTCGACGTGATCCGGCGCTTCGTCGACGCGCTGCAGGTCGGCACCGTCAACGTGCGCGAGGTGCCTGGCTACCGGCTGGAGCTGACGCCCTTCGGCGGCATCAAGGATTCGGGCCTGGGCTACAAGGAAGGCGTGCAGGAAGCGATGAAGAGTTTCACCAACCTGAAGACGTATTCGCTGCCGTGGTAAACACCGGGAATGAAGAACCGGCCCGCCCGCGCGTCGCGCTGACATGAGCCACCTGCTGCACCTGCTCGCGGCGATCTCCCTGCTGGTCTGGGGGACGCAGATCGTGCGCACCGGCATCCTGCGCGTGTTCGGCGAGAACCTGCGCCACCTGCTGACGGTCAGCATGGGCAATCGCTTCAACGCGGTGGTGGCGGGCATCGGTGTCACCAGCCTCGTGCAGTCGAGCACGGCGACCTGTCTCATCGTCTCCTCGTTCCTCGGGCGCAACCTCGTGCCGCTGGCCGCGGCGCTGGCGGTGATGCTGGGCGCCGACATGGGCACCAGCCTCATGGCTGTTGCCTTCTCCTTCGATTTCTCGTGGCTGTCGCCCTTCCTGATCTTCGTCGGCGTGCTGATGTTCACGACGCGCGAGAAGACCACGGCCGGGCGGCTCGGCCGCGTCGCGATCGGCCTGGGCCTGATGCTGATGTCGCTGCAGCTGATCGGCGAGACGACGCGGCCGCTGACCGAGTCGCCCCCGGTGCGCGCGCTGCTGATCGCGCTGCCGAACGAGATCCTGCTCGACATCTTCGTCGGCGCGCTGCTGACGGTGCTGTCGTACTCCAGCCTCGCGATCGTGCTGCTGACGGCGACGCTCGCCTCGTCGGGCATCATCCCGCCCCCGGTCGCGCTCGGCCTCGTGCTGGGCGCCAACCTCGGCAGCGGCCTGCTCGCGGTGCTCACGACCGCGCGCGCACCGGTCGCCGAGCGCCGGCTGCCGCTGGGCAACCTGCTGTTCAAGGCGGTGGGCTGCCTGATCGCGATGCCGCTGATGCCCGAGGTGCTGAAGCACCTGCCGCAATGGATCCCGTCGCCGCACCAGCAGGTCGTGCTCTTCCACTTCGGCTTCAACGTGATGCTGGCGATCGTCTTCATCGGCCTGACGCCGCTGATCGCGCGCCAGCTCGAACGGCTGCTGACCGCGCCGCGCGTGACCGACAGCGGCCGGCCGCGCCACCTCGACCGGTCGGCCCTGCAGACACCGTCGCTGGCGATCAGCTGCGCCGCACGCGAGGCGCTGCACCAGGCCGACGTCGTCGAGACCATGCTGCGCGGCATCCTGCCGGTGCTGCGCGAGAACGACCTCGAGCTGGCCGAGCGCCTGCGCGAGATGGACGACACGGTCGACGAGCTCTACACCGAGATCAAGCTGTACCTGACGCAGATCTCGCGCGAGTCGCTGTCCGAGCGCGAGAGCCGGCGCTGGACCGACATCGTGTCCTTCACGATCAACATGGAGCAGATCGGCGACATCATCGAGCGCGTGCTGCAGGACATCGAGGACAAGAAGATCCGCAAGGACCGCCGCTTCTCCGATGCCGGCATGGCCGAGATCTGCCACCTGCACGAACGGCTGCTGGCCAACCTGCGCCTGGGCATGAGCGTGTTCCTCGACGGCCACGTGCGCGACGCGAGCCGGCTGCTGGAGGAGAAGGCGCGCTTCCGCGACCTCGAGCATGAATACGCCGCCTCGCACATCGCGCGCCTGCAGGACAACACCGCGCACAGCATCGAGACCAGCTCGCTGCACCTGGATCTGATCAGCGACCTGAAGCGCATCAACTCGCACATCTGCTCGATCGCCTACCCGATCCTCGAGTCGGCCGGTGCGCTGTCGCCGACGCGCATCCGCCACTCGGTGCTCGCCCCCTTCGACGGCGACGAGGCGACGCCCGAGGAGAGCGCCGAGGACACCATCGCCCGCCGCTCGATCGCCGCGGCGCGGCCGCGCATCGGCGCGGGGCGCACCGCCGGCCGATGACCTGGGGCCTCGTCGCGGCCGTGCTCCTCGGGGCATTGCTGCACGCGGGCTGGAACGCGCTGGTCAAGTCCAGCGGCGACAAGCCGCTCGATACCGCGCTGGTGCACTTCCTCGGCGCGGTCGTCGCGCTGCCGCTGCTGCTGATCGCCGGCCCGCCACCGGCGAGCGCCTGGCCGTTCATCGCCGCGTCGCTGGTGATCCACATCGGCTACTACATCGCGCTGGCCGGCGCCTACCAGCACGGCGAGCTCGGGCTGACGTATCCGATCATGCGCGGCTTCGCACCGCTGCTGGTGGCGCTGGGCAGCGGCTTCGTGCTGGGCGAAGCGCCGAGCCCGGTGGCCTGGGCCGGCATCATCGGCATCACCGCGGGGGTCGCGCTGGTCGGCCTCGCGCATCCGGGCGAGACGCTGCACCACCACAAGGCGCTGGCCTATGCCTTCGCCAACGCGGCGATCATCGCGGTCTACACCTTCGTCGACGGCAAGGGCGTGCGCCACACCGTCGAGCACGGCTTCGGCGCCGCGAGCTACGTGCTGATGCTGTTCGTGCTCGACGGCCTGCCGTATCCGGCGCTGGTGTGGTTCCGGCGCGATGCCGCCGGCCGCCGCGCGATGGTGGCCTACGCGCGCAGACGCTGGCCGCTGGCCGCGCTCGGCGGCAGCGCGTCGATCGGCTCGTACGCGATCGCGCTGTGGGCGATGACGCGCGCACCGGTGGCCTCGGTGGCCGCGCTGCGCGAGACCTCGGTGCTGTTCGCCGCGCTGCTCGGCACCTGGCTGCTGAAGGAGCGCTTCGGCGGCCAGCGGGCGATCGGCACGCTGGTGATCGTCGGTGGCGTGATGGCGCTGCGGCTGGGCTGACGCCGGTCGGTCAGCAGCGCTGCCCGCGCGACCGCGCCTCGAAGCGCTGCTTCAGTTGCGCCAGCGACAGCGCAGATTCGCGCTCGACCCGACGGCGGCCGACGAGGCGGTTGTAGAGCCCCATCCAGAAGCCCGGCAGCCGGTAGACGAGGCGGCGCTCGAAGCGTGTGCGGCCGCCGGGCAGCGCGTCGACGAGGTAGGTCACCTGCAGCCACAGGCGATGGCTGCCATGCGCTTCGGCCTGCCAGTGCGCGCCGGCCGCATGCGCGAGCACCTGCCAGACGAGGTGGCCGCTGCGGCCGCCGGCGTGGATGTCCTCCTCGAAGCGCGCACCGGCGTGCAGCGGGCCGGGGGCACCGTCGATGCGCAGCGACGACGGATGCCATTCGGGCCAGTGCGCCGGCGTGCCGGCGTAGGCCAGCACCTCGGCCGGCGTGCCGTGGATCTCGACCTCGTGAACCATGGTCGTCGCGCCGGCGGCGCGCGGGGATTCGTCGGGATACGGTTCCCAGTGCAGCGTGCCGAGCAGCCAGTCCATCAGCGGGAACACGATGTTCAGGTTGCGCTCGGCCATCAGGCTGCGGCGGTGGTGCAGCTGGTGCAGGCGGCGCATCTGGCGGATCCATGGCAGGCCGGCGAGCACGTGGCCGTCGGGCAGGTGTTCGCTGGCATGCAGCACTTCGTAGAGCAGGTAGCCGCCGATGATCGTGCCGGCGGCGAGGCCGGCGACGTTGGCATTCCAGCGCTGCAGCAGCCACCAGACCGGCAGCGCGAGCGCCAGCGTGAACACGACGATCAGCCACGGCGGGAACAGGATCACGCGGAAGTCGCGCCCGCCTTCCCAGTGCATGCGGCCCTCGGCGAAGAAGCTGTGGTGGTCGCCGGTGTGGCGCTTGTAGAACAGCGCGCCGACCGCCGTCTTCCGGTGCCCGAGGCGGCGATGGATCATGTACTCGCCCCAGTTGCAGAACAGCAGCGCGGCCGGCACGGCCAGCCACTCCAGCGGCTTCACGCCGGCGACGCCCGACCAGAAGAAGGCCACCGTCGCGAGGCCCCAGGCCAGCACGAAGCCGGCATGCAGCCACACGCTGTAATGACGCGAGATCGCGGCGCGGTAGCGCGCCCGGAAAGGCTCGACGTCGAAGCGCGGGGCCTCGGCGGCGGTGGTGATGGTCATGGGCCTGTCTCCTCGTGACTCCGGATGCCGCCAGAAGACTATCGATCGCAGAATCATCTTTCCAATGGATATTGGATCGATGCTTCATTCATGAATCCGATATTGCACCGCATCGACCTGAACCTGCTGCGGGTGTTCGACGCACTGATGCAGGAAGGCCACCTGACGCGCGCCGCCGAGCGCCTGCACATGAGCCAGCCGGCGGTCAGCAACGCGCTGGCGCGGCTGCGCGCGCAGCTGGACGAGCCGCTGTTCGTGCGCACCGCGCGCGGCATGACGCCGACCGCGTCCGCCGAGGCGATGCACGGCCCGGTGCGCGCGGCGCTGCGCCTGCTGCAGGATGGCCTGTCGCCGGCGCCGAGCTTCGATCCCGGCCGCGCCGCGCAGCGCTTCCACTTGGCGATGAACGACTACGCGCAGTGTTCGCTGCTGCCGCCGCTGCTCGAGCGCATCCGGCGCCTCGCGCCGAAGCTGGTGCTGTCGGTCGAGCCGGACGCGGCCGACGCGCTGCCGACGCGGCTGGCCGCCGGCACGCTGGACCTGGCGATCGACTACCTGCATTTCGATGCGCCGGACCTGCGCTACGAGCCGCTGATCGAGGAGCCGCTGGTGGTGATCGCGCGGCGCGGTCATCCGGCGATCGGGCGCGACCGTCAGGGCCGGCCGGCGATCACGCATGCGCGCTACGAGGCCGCCGCGCATGTGACGATCCCGCCGCGTGCCGGCCGCGGCTCGCCGCTGGAAATCGTGCTCGGTTCGTCGAAGGTGCGGCGCCGGATCGCGCTGCTGGTGCCGGGCTACATGGCGATCCCGGGCGTCGTCGCGCAGTCCGACCTGATCGGCACCGTGCCGCGGCGGCTGGCCGAGCAGTTCGCGCCGGGGCTGCCGCTGGTGATCGTGCCGATGCCGTTCAGGATGCCGCCGGTGCAGGTCAGCCTGATCAGCCATGCGCAGCACGACAGCAGCCGGGCGCTCGGCTGGCTCAAGGCGCAGATCGCCGAGGCGGCGGCGGAGCGGGCCGCGCGCTCGGGAACCGGCGCCGCGCAGTCAGCGGCGGGGGCGTGAGGGGCCGCGCGGGCCACCCCGGTCGCGGTCGCCTCGATCCCCTCGATCGCCGCGGTAGCCACGGTCCTCCCCGCGCGGCGGCTCGAAGGGCGGCGGCGATTCGGCGCGTTCCTTGCGCGCCACCACCAGTTCCGCTTCGAGCTGCGCCGGCTGGATGCCCTTGAGCACGCAGAAGTTGGCGGTCGTCAGTTTCGTCGTCTCGAAGTCGCGCAGCAGGCGCGCGCGGTCGCGGCGCTGCTGCTGGTCGGCGGCCTGCTCGGCGGTCAGTTCGGCCGGCGGCTGCGCGGGCGGCCGCGGTGGGCGCGGTTCACGCGGCGGACGAGGCGGCGGCTCCGGACGCCCGGCACCGGCCTGACCCGGCTGCGCACCGGGCTGCGGCGCGTGCTCGCGTGGCGGCCGCGGTCCCCGATCGCGGCGCTCCTGCGGCGGCCGCTCGCCGCGTTGCTGCGGCGGACGATCCCCCCTCGGCTGCGGTGGGCGCTCGCCACGCGGTGGCGGCGGGCGGTCACCGGGCTGTTGCGGTGGGCGTGGACCGCGTTGCTGCGGACGCTCAGCGCGGTCCTGCGGCGGCCGGTCGGCCCCCGGTTGCGGCGCCTGCGCCCGTCGCTGCTGCGCCTGCAGTTCGCGCTGCTGGCGCACCTGCTCGCGGTGCTGCTCGCGGAACTTCTCGCGCACCGCCTCGCGCCGTGCGCGCCGGCGCTCGAGCTCTTCGGTGGCACCCTGGCGGTGTTCGTCGGCGATCGGGCCGGCCGGCTGACCGTCGAGGTCGACCCGTTCGCTCGCCTGGGTCAGCGCGATGAGGTAGGGCGTCGACAACGTGTGGCGGCGGAAGAAGGCCGACAGGTCGCGCTTGCTGAACTGGCCGGGTGCGCGGGCCTGGATGTCGTCCTGGATGCGCAGCTTGATCGGTTTCGGCGCACCGTCGAACAGCGCCGGGAACAGAGCCTTCAGCTTCGCCGCGGTCTCGGTCGTGTCAGGCTCGGGCGCACGCGGCTTCTTCGGCGTCGCCGGTGTCGGCGCCGCTGGCGTCGCCGACGCCGGCGCGGCGGCCTCGACCGGCGCTTCCTGCGGTGCATCGACCGGCGCTTCGATCGGTGCTTCCAGCGGCGCTTCCAGCGGTGCTTCGACGGGTGCCTCGACGTGGGCCGCGCCCCGCACATCGGCCGGGGCCGCGGCCTCGGGGCCCGTCGTGACAACAGGGGCCACGGGCTCGTGCGCGGTGGGCTCGACGGCGGCGGTCGCCGCAGCGGGATCGGCCGGCGTCGGGGAAGGTTCGGGCGCCGGCGTGGCGGACTCGGTCATGGATCGCGGGCCCCGTCGGGGGGCGCTAGAAGGCAAGCCCCGGATTGTGCACAGCCGCGCGCGTCCTGGCGCGCCGACGGGCCTAGTTCGCGCCGGTGGTGTCGCCGCGGGCGCCGATGCCGAACAGCTCGGCGATCGCCGCGCGGTACTGCGCCTGCCCGACCGAGTTGGTGTTGTGGTGCGAACCGCCGTCGACCAGCACGAAGCGCTTCGGCGCCGTCGCCTTGTCGAACAGCGCGCGGCCGAGCGCCGGCTGGATCAGCGTGTCGGCGCTGCCGTGCACGACCAGCACCGGCGCGCCGACCGTGCCGATGCGCGACGCGGCGTCGAAGCGCTGGGTGATCAGCGGGCCCAGCGGCAGCCAGCCCCACTTGAAGGTGCCGAAGACCTCGGGGATCGAGGTGAAGCTGCCCTCGACGATCAGCCCCGCTTCGTCGGCGACGTCGGCGGCCAGGTGCACCGCGATCGCGCCGCCGAGGGAGTGACCGAAGATGTAGCGCGACGCGTCCGGCTGCTGCTGCGCCAGCCACTGCCAGGCGGCGCGGGCATCCTCGCGGGCCATCGCCTCCGAGGGCAGTGCCGGCGAGCTGCGGCCGAAGCCGCGGTAGTCGACGCCGAGCACCGCGAAGCCGAGTTCGTGCATGCGCCGCATGCGGTGCGCGCTGCCGCGCACGTCCCAGCGCGCGCCATGCAGGTACAGCAGCAGCGGGGCGTCGGCCCTCGGCTGCGGCAGCCACAGCGCATGCAGCTTCGCCGGTTCGCCGGTCTCGGCGGACGTGAACTCGATCCACACGTCGTCCATGCCTTCGGCGGCCGCCAGCCCGCCCCACCAGGTGCGGTCGCTGGGCTGGAAGATCCACTTGCGCTGCTGCTCGTCCAGCGTCGCGCAGCCGCCGAGCAGACCGAAGCCGAGCGCCAGCGCGGCGAGCGCGCGCCACCACCTGCGGCGGCTCGGGGCGGGCGGCGTCGTCGGCGAGGTCTGCATGGGCAGGCGCGATGTTCGCATGGCAGCGCCGGCCCGCCGGACAATGGGGATCTTTGTTGCGCCCCTTCACACGCATGCCGAACCTGTCCGCCCGCGCGCTGCCATCTCTCGTTCGTGCGCCTTCGCGTGCCGGCCTGCGCCGGGGGGGCGGGCTCCTGATGGCCCTGCTGGTGCTCGTGCTGGTGCTGGCGCTCGGCGGCTGCGCCGGCGTGCCGCGCGCGGTCGAGCGCCCGGTGTCGGCCAGCCTCGCCGCGCCCGCGGACGCACCGCTGCCGCAGCTGGTCGCCAGCTTCTCGCTGCCGCCGGGGCAGTCGGCGGTGCGGCCGATGCCGCTGCCGCAGGACGCGCTCGCGGCCCGGATGGCGCTGTTCCGGCAGGCGCGCACCAGCATCGACCTGCAGACCTACCACCTCGCCGACGACTCCACCGGCCGCCTGGTGCTGCGCGCGCTGCGCGACGCCGCGCGCCGCGGCGTGCGCGTGCGCCTGCTGCTGGACGACTTCTACACCACCGGCATGGACGACCTGCTGCTCGGGCTGGCCGCCGAGCCGAACGTCGAGCTGCGCCTGTTCAATCCGTTCCATGGCCTGCGCGGCTGGCCGGTGGCGCGCTTCGCCGAACTGCTGAGCGACTTCGGCCGGCTGAACCACCGCATGCACAACAAGCTGCTGGTGGTCGACGGTGCGTTCGCGATCGCCGGCGGCCGCAACCTCGCCGATGACTACTTCCTGCGCAGCGCGAGCGCCAACTTCATCGATTTCGACCTGCTGCTGGGCGGCGCCGTGGTGGGCGAACTGGCCGGTCACTTCGACCGTTACTGGAACAGCCATCGCGTGTGGCCGCTGCACGCCCTGGCGGACAACCGGCTCGATGCCGAAGAGCGCCGCACCTACTTCGAGATCGCCAGCGCGCCGCCGGAAGACATGACGCCGGTGCCCAGCGATGCGCTGAAGCCGACCTCGACCTCGCACGCGTCGCTGGTGTCGCCCGACGCGCTGCGGCCGCTGAAGCCGGACCTGCCGCGCGGCCACTTCGACTTCTACTTCGCCCCGGCCGGCTCGCAGGCCGATCCGCCGGACAAGCAGCGTGGCCAGTCGCCGCTGGGCCGCCCCGAGGCGACTGATCCCCCTCGGGGGGACCGGCCCGCAGGGACGCAGGGGGCCAGGTACCTGGAGCCGGTGGCGGGCAGCGTCGCCGCGAAGCTGATCGGCACGCTGACGAACGCATCGCGGGAAGTGACGATGGTCAGCCCGTACTTCGTGCCGGGCGACATCGGCATGGACCGCATCCGCGCGCTGCGCGCGAAGGGCGTGCAGATCCACGTCATCACCAATGCCACCGGCACCAGCGACGAGCCGCTGGTGGCGATCGGCTACGAGCGCCACCGCGTCGAGCTGCTGAAGCTGGGCGTCAAGCTGTGGGAGGTGAGCTCCGGCCGGCTCAAGGCAGACAACCTGGTCGGCGTTGCGCTCGGCAGTTCCAGCGGCCGACTGCACGCGAAGATGGGCTTCGTCGACCGCCGCATCTTCCTGGCCGGCTCGCTGAACCTGGATGCACGCTCGGCGCTGATCAACACCGAGGTCGGCGTCGGCGTCGACAGCCCCGAGATGGTGGCCGCGCTGATGCGCTTCTACCGGCTGGAGTCGTATGTCGGCGTCTACGAGCTGCGCCTGAAGCCGGACGGCCGCACGATCGAATGGGTCGCCCGCGACGCGACCGGGGGCGAATCGGCCAGCGCGGAGCCCGAAACGAGCGGCTGGCTGCGCTTCAAGCTGTGGCTGATGTCGCTGTTCGTGTCGGAGGAGTTGCTCTGACGCCGGCCGGCGTCAGACGCCCGCGCCCTTCAGCTCCGCGCGCGCATGCGTCAGCCAGATGCGCAGGCGCTGGCGTTCCAGCAGGCCCAGGCTGACGCTGTCGGGTGCGCTGTTGTTGCTGGCGGCCCAGAAGCTGGCGTTGGCGGCGTCGATCTTCTGCACGATGCCCTCGTGCAGGCGCTTCAGGTTCACGATGCGGGCGCCCAGCGAGACCGCGCGGTCCTGCAGGCCGGATTTCTCCAGCATCCCGAAGTCGTCGCCGCGCACGGCATTGCGCACCAGCACGTAGCGCAGCCGCGCGCCGAAGCGGTCCAGCAGCTTGGCCAGCAGCTCCAGCGAGTCGCGGCCGTTGTCCATCACATGCCAGTAGTGCAGCGCGATGCCCTGCATGTCGGCGAGGTCGAGCACGCCGGAATCCTCCATCCAGCGCGCCAGCGGCTCCTGCGTCTGCGCCGCGAGGTCGACCAGCACGCGGCGGCTGGGCAGCTCGACGGCGGATTCGAAGATGGTGTCCAGCGCCTCGTAGCGGTCGACCACCACCGGCGACGCGAAGCCGGTGTAGAAGCGCATCAGCGTGCCGTGCGAGCGGTCGGTGTCGAAGCCGAGGAAGGGAATCTGCTGGTCGATGAAATGCTGCGCCAGCAGCCGGGCGACGAAGGACTTGCCGACGCCGCCCTTTTCGCCGCCGATCAGGTGGATGTTGCCCTTGCTGGCGTTCTCGAGCGTGGGGATCGTGGACATGGAGGGTCGGGGTCGCTTCGGGTCGGTGTGCGCGGGATTGTCGCCCTGCGCGGTCAGGCGCCCCGGGCCGTGGCCAGGCGCTGCACGAAACGTTCGCCGGCACCGGGCTTGAGCTTGCCGACGATGGCCAGTGCCGGCGGCTCGGCCAGCAGGCGGCGGAACGCGCTGCCGACCTCCGCCGTACCAAGGGCCTGCAGACGCTCGAGCTGCTCGGCGCGCGAGCGCACGCGGCCCTGCACGCACAGCTGCTGCACGGCTTCCTCGAGCCGCCGGAACGGCCGCTCCTGCGTGCGCAGGCTCCTCACGGCCAGCTGGTTGCGCGCACGTTCGAGCGCGATGGCATCGATGCGCTCGGCATGGTCGAGCAGCAGCGTGCCCACCGCGTCGAGGAAGGGGTCGAGGTGCTCCGGCGCCATCGACGCCTCGACGACGAACTGGCCGGCGGCGGGCAGCACGTCGGCCGAGCAGGATGCGTGATAGACCAGGCCGCGGCGTTCGCGCAGCTCGTCGAGCAGCGGCGAGCTCATGCCTTCGCCGAACACCGCGGCGGCGAGCTCGCCGGCGGGGTCGTCGGCGGCCAGCGAGGGCAGCGGGAAGCCCAGCACCACGTGGCTCTGGCTGGAGCCGGCCTGGCGGCGTTCGCGCAGGCCGCCGCGCCAGTCCGGCGGCGCGACGGCATTGACCGGGCCGGCGCGCATCGTGCCGAAGGCCTTCTCGGCCTCGTGCTGCAGCGTTTCGGGATCGATGCGCCCGGCCACCGCCACGACCACGTTGGCGCCGGTGTAGTGCTGGCCGACGTAGGCCAGCAGCTCGTCGCGGGTGAAGCGGCGGATGTTGGCCTGAGTGCCGATCACCGGCTGGGCCAGCGGATGGCGGCCGAAGCAGTTGCGGTCGAAGAGCTTGTAGGCCGTGGACAGCGGGTCGTCCTCGTCCTCGGCGAACTCCTGCAGGATGACCTGGCGCTCGCGCTCGAGCTCGGCCTCGGGGAAGTTGGAGTGGCGCACGATGTCCGCCAGCATGTGCAGGAAGGGCACCGCATGCTCGGCCAGGCCGTGGATGTGGAAGGCGGTGTGGTCCTTGTCGGTGTGGGCGTTGACCTCGCCGCCCAGGCGTTCGGCATCGAGGTTGATGCGCTGGCAGTCGCGCGTCTCGGTGCCCTTGAAGGCCATGTGCTCGACGACATGGCTGATGCCGTTGGCGCGGGCGTTCTCGTGCTGGCTGCCGGCGCGCACGAAGACCGACAGGCTGACGCTGTCCAGCCAGGGCAGCGCGATGGCGATCACGCGCACGCCGTTGGGCAGCTGGCAGATGGACGTATGGGGTTCGGGACGGACAGCGAGCATGGCGGGGAGCCTACCTCAAGCGTCCATCCCCACGATGCCCGGTGCCCCGCAGGCGCCGGCTGTGCCAACATCCGCCGCCTAGACGGGGAGGAAGCGAGGAGGAACCATGCCCAACCTGAGAGCCGTCGAGCTCAAGGTCTTCGTGCCGGCGAAGGACTACGCGCTGAGCAAGCGCTTCTACGCCGACCTGGGTTTCACGCAGGCCTCGGACGACGACGGCATCGCGTACTTCCACCACGGCGACGTCAGCTTCCTGCTGCAGGACTTCTACCAGCCCGAGCTGGCGAAGAACCTGATGCTGCACCTGCTGGTCGAGGACGTCGATGCCTGGCACCGGCGCATCGCCGAGGCCGGCCTCGCGGCGACCTACGGCGTCAAGCTCGGCCCGGTCGAATTGCAGCCCTGGCGCATGCGCGACTTCGTGCTGTTCGACCCGTCCGGGGTGCTGTGGCGCATTGCGCAGAACACCGATTGAAGGCCTGCGTCGATCAGACTTTGCGTGGAGTGAGCCCATGACCCTGTCCGCCACCTGCCACTGCGGCGCCGTGCGCATCCACATTCCGCGCTCGCCCGAGAAGCTGACCAACTGCAACTGCTCGCTGTGCCGCCGCACCGGCGCACTGTGGGCCTACTTCGCGCCGGCCGAGGTGCGCATCGAGGGGCATCCCGAGCACACCGAAGGCTATGTGCAGGGCGACAAGACCTTGCGCACGGTGCGCTGCCGCCACTGCGGCATCGTCACCCACTGGGAGCCGATCGGCGAGCAGCCGGTCGATCGCATGGCGGTCAACGCGCGCAACTTCGACCCGGTGATGTTCGGCTCGGTGCGCATCCGTTTCTTCGATGGTGCCGACAGCTGGACCTACGTCGGCGAGTGGCCGCCGGCCGACGGTGGCGCCTGAGCTTCAGCTGCGCCGGGCCAGCGCCAGCGACCCCGCCAGCGCCAGCAGCGCCGCGCCGCAGCTGCGGTCCAGCCACAGCACCGCGCGGCGGCGCATCAGCCGCAGCGCGTGCGCGCCGATCGCCGCGTAGCCGAGCATCACGACGAAGTCGAGCGCCGCGAAGACGATCGCGATCACCGTGTACTGCGGCCCCTGCGGCGCGGCGGCGTCGATGAACTGCGGCAGCAGTGCCGAGCAGAACAGGTAGCCCTTGGGGTTCGTCACCGCGACGAGGAAGGACTTCAGGAACACCGCGGGCGCTGCGCCGTCCGTTGGCGCCGCCACGCCCGCGGAGGGCAGCGCGAGCCCGCCTTGCGAGCGCAACAGGCGCCAGCCGATCCACGCCAGGTAGACGGCGCCAATCCACTTGATCACCGAGAACCAGAACTCGGATGCGGCGAGCAGTGCGCCCAGCCCCAGCGCCACCGCGCCGACGAGCACGAAGTCCGACGCCACGGCGCCGAGCATGCCGGGCACCGAGCGGCGCAGCCCGAAGCGCGAGCCATTGGCCAGCGCCAGCAGCACGGTGGGGCCGGGCGTGGCGATCGCGATCAGTGCGACCACCGAGAAGGCCAGCAGCGTCGTCGGGTCCATCGGGCGTGATCCGGGTGTCGTGGCGGGCTGGCCAGCTTAGCGACGGCGATTCACGCCGCACAGGCACAGATCGGCCCGGCCTCGACCGGCACAGCAGGCCGCAGCGTGCGCCTCAGCGCCCGGCCGGGGGCAGCGGCAGCTTCTTGTCCGCCATCACCCGGCGCGCGCGGTCGGGGTAGTCGGTGATCAGGCCGTCGACGCCCCAGTCGATCAGCCGCGCCATGTCCTCGGCTTGGTTGACGGTCCACGGCAGTACCTGCAGGCCGAGCGCATGCGCCTCGGCGATCAGCGCCGGCGACAGGTCGTTGAAGTTCGGGCTCCAGATCGCGCCGCCGGCGGCCTTGACCATCTTCGGCAGCGAGCCGTGCGTCTTCAGGTCGAAGCCCGCGGACCACGTGCCGTCGCTGACGGTGTCGAAGTTCGGCCGCTGCGCCGACAGGTAGGCGGTGGGGATCCGCGGCGCCAGCTGCTGCGCGATGCGCAGCGCGCGCCAGTCGAAGCCCTGCAGCGTCACGCGGCGCTCGACACCGGCGTCGCGCAGCACCGCCAGCACCGCGCGCACGATTGCCTCGGGCGCCGGCGTGTCGTCGGGCCGTTTCGGGTTCAGCTTGATCTCGATGTTCGCGCGCAGCGCCTCGCGGCCCGGCTCGCGCATCAGCGCCAGCACCTCGGACAGGCGCGGCAGGCGCTCGGCATCGCTGGGCTTCTGCTCGGGGAAGGTATTGGCGATGCTGCTGGCCGGCCGTGCGCGGCCGAGGCGGAACTTCGACTGCAGCTCGGCCGCGCTGACGCTGCCGATCAGCGGCCCGGTGGCGGCGAGCCACTCGCCTTGCGCGTCGCGCGTCAGGTCGCGGTTCAGCGCCGGATCGTGCACGACCATCGGCACGCCGTCGGCGGACAGGTGCACGTCGAGCTCCAGCGTATCGACGCCGACGGCGATCGCGGTGCGGAACGCGGCCAGCGTGTTCTCCGGCGCCAGGCCGCGGGCGCCGCGGTGGCCCTGCAGGTCGAAGGCCTGGACGGCGAGCGTGGACGTGCAGAGCGCGAGCAGGACGACGATGCGACGCAGGGGGTAGCGAACTGGATGGCGCACGCGGCGGTCTCCTCGACGGCTTCGTTGAAGCGGCCGAGTGTGACTCAGGCGGCGCGCGCGAGTTCGGCCTGCTGCAGCGCCCGTTTTGGATAACGCGCCTGCAGCGCCGCCCGGGCGCGCGGATCGACGTTGACGCGGTCGAGGTCGCCCTGCACCTGGGGCAGCGCCATCAGCCGCGGGTCCATCACCTTGAACCACAGCCGCGGCGCGTAGGCCAGCGGGAACATGCCGAAATAGCCGCTGGGCAGCTGCGGCAGGTCCTCGAAATGGCGCAGGCTCTGGTAGCGGCGCGACGGGTAGGCGTGGTGGTCGGAATGGCGCTGCAGGTGGAAGAGGGCGAGGTTGGTCACCAGGTGGTTGGTGTTCCACGAATGGTGCGGCTTGGGCGACTCGTAGCCCGCGCCTTCGCGCTGGCGCAGCAGGCCGTAGTGCTCGACGTAGTTGGCCGAGGTCAGCTGCCACCAGGCCACCAGGTTGTGGATCGCCAGGAAGGGCAGCATCACGAGGCCGAAGGCAGCGATCAGCGATCCCTGCAGCAGCGCGCTCACCGCATACGACTGCAGCATCGTGTTGTGGCGCAGGTCCCACGGCGAGCGGCCGAGCGCGCGCAGGCGTTCGGATTCGAGCTGCCATGCGCGGCGGATGCCGCCCGGCAGCTCGCGCAGCGCGAAGCGGTAGATGCTCTCGCCCATGCGCGAACTGGCATGGTCTTCCGGCGTCGCGACCCAGCGGTGGTGGCCGCGGCCGTGCTCGACGGTGAAGTGGCCGTAGGCCGGCACCGCGAGCGCCAGCCGCGCCAGCCACTGCTCGAGGCGCGAGCGCTTGTGGCCGAGCTCGTGCGCGGTGTTGAGCCCGAGCCCGGAATCGGTGCCGGCGACGTAGGCCAGGATCACGAAGGCCCACCAGGACAGCGCCTGCGTACCGGCCCACCACGCGCAGCCGATCAGCGCGACGTAGTGCAGCGGCACCGTCGCCCACGTCAGCCAGCGGTAGTAGCGGTCGTCCTCCAGTTGCGGCACGACCGCTTCGGGCGGGTTGTTCGTGTCCTCGCCGATCAGCGCGTCGAGCAGCGGCATCAGCCCGTAGCTGATCACCAGCGGCAGCGCCAGCATCGCCTGCCAGCCGGTGAAGTGATGCGCGGCGATGCCGGTGAAGGGGATCAGCGGCCAGACCACCGACAGGCTCCACCACAGGCGCTTGCGGTCGCGGTACTCGACGCGCGTGCCATCTTGCAGCGTGGCGGCGTAGACAGGGCCCATGGCGTGCGCCTCCTCGGGGTGCTGGCGCCAATTGAAGCGCTGGCGGCGCGCGGCCGCAAGCGGGCTACTCCGTGCATCCCCTCTACGACACCTTGCGTATTGGCCGCCGGCAGCCGCGCTCCTAACCTGCGCCACGCCTCAACGAAGGCCTCAACCGCAGGAGCAGGAGCCCGCATGAAACTCACCCGTCGCCTCGCCGCCCAATCGCTGACCGCGCTCGCCGCCACCGCGTGCACGCTGGGCTTCACCTCGATCGCCCAGGCCCAGGAAACCATCAAGGTCGGCGTGCTGCACTCGCTGTCCGGCACGATGGCGATCTCGGAGACGGTGTTGAAGGACACCGTGCTGATGGCCATCGACGAGATCAACGCCAAGGGCGGCGTGCTCGGCAAGAAGCTCGAGCCGGTGGTCGTCGACCCGGCGTCGAACTGGCCGCTGTTCGCCGAGAAGGCGCGCCAGCTGATCAGCAAGGACAAGGTCGCCGTGGTCTTCGGCTGCTGGACCAGCGTGTCGCGCAAGAGCGTGCTGCCGGTGTTCGAGGAGCTGAACTCGCTGCTGTTCTACCCGGTGCAGTACGAAGGCGAGGAGCTGTCGAAGAACGTCTTCTACACCGGCGCCGCGCCGAACCAGCAGGCGATTCCCGCGGTGGAATACCTGATGAGCAAGGACGGCGGCAGCGCCAAGCGCTTCGTGCTGCTGGGCACCGACTACGTCTACCCGCGCACGACCAACAAGATCCTGCGCGCCTTCCTGAAGTCCAAGGGCATTGCCGAGTCGGACATCATGGAGGAGTACACCCCCTTCGGCCACGCCGACTACCAGAGCATCATCGCGAAGATCAAGAAGTTCTCGTCCGAGGGCAAGAAGACCGCGGTGGTGTCGACGATCAACGGCGACTCCAACGTGCCGTTCTACAAGGAGCTCGGCAACCAGGGCCTGAAGGCGACCGACGTGCCGGTGGTGGCCTTCTCGGTGGGTGAAGAAGAGCTGCGCGGCGTCGACACCAAGCCGCTGGTCGGCCACCTGGCGGCGTGGAACTACTTCATGTCGGTCAAGAGCCCGGCGAACACCGAGTTCGTCAAGAAGTGGAGCGACTACGCGAAGGCCAAGGGCATCGCCGGCCACAAGGACAAGCCGCTGACCAACGATCCGATGGAGGCCACCTACCTGGGCCTGATGATGTGGAAGGCGGCGGTCGAGAAGGCCAAGTCCACCGACACCGACAAGGTGATCGCCGCGATGGCCGGCCAGACCTACGCGGCGCCGGGCGGCTTCACCTCGACGATGGACAAGGAGAACCACCACCTGCACAAGCCGGTGTTCATCGGCGAGATCAAGGCCGATGGCCAGTTCAACGTGGTGTGGAAGACCAAGGGCCCGGTGGTGGCCGACCCGTGGAGCGACTACATCGCCGAGAACAAGGGCAAGAAGAACGTCCCCGAGAAGAAGTAAGCCGTGAAAGGCGCGGCCGACCGATCGGCGATCGGATGGCCCCGCCACGACCTGGGGACCTGACTTGTTCGCACGTGTGCTGCCTTTGTTGTTCGGCCTGCTGGCGTGGTTCACCCTGCCGCAGGCCGCTTTTGCGCTGACGCCCGAGCAGGCCGGCCGCATCGCCGCCGGCGACAGCGACGAGCGCATCGCCGCGCTGAACGAGGCGGTCGCCGCCGGCGACCCGGCGCTGGTGCCCTTCGTGCGCGCGCTGCTCGACGACGAGGTGAAGACCGCCGGCGGCAAGGCCTTCATCGTCAAGGACGGCAAGGCGGTCGAAGCCGCGACCGGCGCCGCCGCGACGCTGCCGGCGGATGCCGAGGACGTGGTCAACAACAACCGCATGCGGCGCGAGCTCGACGCCGCGGTCGCCGCGCTGGGGCTGGTGTCGCCCGACCTGGCGGCGCGCTCGAAAGCCATCGCGGATCTCAAGGACCAGGCCGACGAAGGCAAGCTGCCGCTGATCGAGAAGGCGCTCGCCGCCGAGACGGATGCGGCGCTGAAGGGCCAGCTGGCGCTGCTGCGCGCGGCGGTGCTGATCTCCGCAGAAGATCCTGCCAAGCGCATCGCCGCCGCGAAGGCCCTCTCCGGCAGCAGCGAGCCGGCCACCCGTTCGCTGCTGCTCGAACGCCTCAACGCCGAAAACGATGCCACCGTCAAGGCGGCGATCCAGGCGGCGCTCGACAGCGTGCAGTCGCAGCTCGCCTGGGGCGAGCGCCTGGGCGTGCTGTTCACCGGCGCGAGCCTCGGCTCCATCCTGCTGCTGGTCGCGCTGGGCCTGGCGATCACCTACGGCCTGATGGGCGTCATCAACATGGCGCACGGCGAGCTGATGATGATCGGCGCCTACGCGACCTACGTGGTGCAGAACCTGTTCCGCCAGTACCTGCCCGGCGCCTTCGACGCCTACATCCTGGTCGCGATCCCGGTGTCCTTCCTCAGTGCCGCGCTGGTCGGCGCGGCGCTGGAGCGCAGCGTGATCCGCTGGCTCTACGGCCGGCCGCTGGAGACGCTGCTGGCCACCTGGGGCATCAGCCTGGTGCTGATGCAGGCGGTGCGTTCGCTGTTCGGCGCGCAGAACGTCGGCGTCGAGAACCCGTCGTGGATGTCCGGCGGCGTGCAGGTGCTGCCCAACCTCGTGCTGCCCTACAACCGAATCGCGATCCTCGTCTTCGCGGCGATCGTGCTGGCCGGCATGGCGCTGCTGATCAGCCGCACGCGGCTCGGCCTGTTCGTGCGCGGCGTGACGCAGAACCGCCGCATGGCGGCCTGCGTCGGCGTCGACACCGCGCGCATCGACATGCTGGCGTTCTCGCTCGGCGCCGGCATCGCGGGGCTTGCCGGCTGCGCGTTGAGCCAGGTCGGCAATGTCGGGCCCGACCTCGGCCAGGGCTACATCGTCGATTCGTTCATGGTCGTCGTGCTCGGCGGCGTCGGGCAGCTCGCGGGCACCGTCTACGCGGCGCTGGGCCTGGGCGTGCTGAACAAGCTGCTCGAAGGCTGGGCCGGCGCGGTGCTGGCCAAGATCATGGTGCTGGTCTTCATCGTCGTGTTCATCCAGAAGCGGCCGCAGGGCTTGTTCGCAGTGAAGGGCCGGAGCGCGGAAGCCTGATGAAGACGCCTGACCTTCCCATGAGCGCGACCCTGCACCAGAAGCGCGGCCTGCTGCTCGGCCCCTCGGGCTGGACGGCCGTCGCCATCGCCGTCGCGGTGATCACCGTGCTGGTGCCGCTGCTGAGCCTGGCAGTGCCACCCGGCAGCACCTTCCACCTCAGCGACTACTGGGTCACGCTCGCCGGCAAGATCCTCTGCTACGCGATCTGCGCGCTGGCGATGGACCTGATCTGGGGCTATACCGGCATCCTGTCGCTGGGCCACGGCCTGTTCTTCGCGCTCGGCGGCTACGGCATGGGCATGTACCTGATGCGCCAGATCGGCCGCGACGGCAACTACCAGAGCGACCTGCCGGACTTCATGGTGTTCCTGAACTGGAAGGCGCTGCCCTGGCACTGGGCGCTGTCCGACTCGTTCATTGCGCAGATGCTGCTGATCGTGCTGGTGCCCGGCGCGCTGGCCTTCGTCTTCGGCTGGTTCGCCTTCCGCTCGCGCATCAAGGGCGTGTACTTCTCGATCATCACGCAGGCGATGACCTTCGCCGCGATGCTGCTGTTCTTCCGCAACGAGACCGGCTTCGGCGGCAACAACGGCTTCACCGACTTCAAGCGCATCCTCGGCTTGCCGGTGGCCACCTCGGGCATGCGCGTGGTGCTGTTCGCGATCAGCGGGCTGACGCTGGTCGGCTTCTTCCTGATGGCGCGGGCGATCGTCAACAGCAAGTACGGCCGCGTGCTGCAGGCGATCCGCGACGCCGAGACGCGCGTGATGTTCACCGGCTACTCGCCGCTGGCCTACAAGCTGAGCATCTGGACCTTGTCGGCGGTGATGTGCGCGATCGCCGGCGCCTTGTATGTCCCGCAGGTCGGCATCATCAACCCGAGCGAGATGAGCCCGGCGGCGTCGATCGAGATCGCGATCTGGACCGCGGTCGGCGGCCGCGCGACGCTGATCGGCCCGATCGTCGGCGCGTTCTTCGTCAATGGCGCGAAAAGCTGGTTCACCGTCGCGTTCCCCGAGTTCTGGCTGTACTTCCTCGGCGCGCTGTTCATCGCGGTGACCTTGTTCCTGCCGAATGGCATCATCGGCCTGTTCCGCAAGGTCGCGGAGAAGCGCGCATGACCCCGGACCTGATGGAGGAGGGCGCGCGCCGCCGCGAAGCCTATGCCGCGAAGAGAGCGGCCAGCGCCACCGAGAGCGGCGGCCGCGCGGCCGCCTACGGCCGGATCGCCAAGCTCGGCGAGCCGGACTTCACCCACGGCGTCGCGCTGTACCTGGACGACATCACCGTCAGCTTCGACGGCTTCAAGGCGCTCAACGCGCTGACGCTGGCGGTCAACGTCGGCGAGCTGCGCTGCATCATCGGCCCGAACGGCGCCGGCAAGACGACGATGATGGACTGCATCACCGGCAAGACCCGGCCCGACAGCGGCCGTGCGCACTTCGGCTCGACGATCGACCTGCTGCGCCTGTCGGAACCAGAGATCGCGCAGATCGGCATCGGCCGCAAGTTCCAGAAGCCGACGGTCTACGAGGAGCTCTCGGTGTTCGAGAACCTCGAGCTCGCGCTGGCCGCCGACCGGCGCGTGCGCGCCTCGTTGTTCTCGCGGCTGTCGGGCGCGCAGCTCGACCGCATCGGCGAGATGCTGACGACGATTCACCTGCTGCCCGAAGCCCAGCGCACCGCGGGACTGCTGTCGCACGGCCAGAAGCAGTGGCTGGAGATCGGCATGCTGCTGATGCAGGACCCGAAGCTGCTGCTGCTGGATGAGCCGGTGGCCGGCATGACCGACGAGGAGACCGAGCGCACCGCCGAGCTCTTCCTGTCGCTGGAGGGCAAACACTCGCTGGTGGTCGTCGAGCACGACATGAAGTTCGTCGAGCAGCTGACCGAGGGGCGCAAGCAGGTCACGGTGCTGCACGAAGGGCGTGTGCTCGCGGAGGGGCTGCTGAAGGACGTTCAGGCCAACGAAGAGGTCGTCGAGGTCTACCTCGGACGGTGAATCCGGACAGTGAACACCATGCTGAAGGTCGACTCCCTCAACCAGTACTACGGCGGCAGCCACATCCTGCGCAACCTCGGCTTCGAGGCGAAGGCCGGTGAAGTCACCGTGGTGCTCGGCCGCAACGGCGTCGGCAAGACGACGCTGCTGAAGAGCCTGATGGGCGTGGTGCCGGTGAAGACCGGCAGCGTGCAGCTCGACGGCGCCGACATCACCCGGACCACCAGCTACGAGCGCGTGCGCCGCGGCATCGGCTACGTGCCGCAGGGGCGCGAGATCTTCTCGCGGCTGACGGTGGAGGAAAACCTGCGCATGGGCCTGGCCGTGAAGGCCGGCGGCACCGCGATCCCGGTCGAGCTGTTCGAGCTCTTCCCGGTCCTCAAGAGCATGATCGGCCGCCGCGGCGGCGACCTGTCGGGCGGCCAGCAGCAGCAGCTGGCGATCGCGCGGGCGCTGGCGGCGGGGCCGAAGCTGCTGCTGCTGGACGAGCCGACCGAGGGCATCCAGCCCAGCATCATCAAGGACATCGGCCGCGTGATCCGCATGCTGGCCGATCGCGGCACGATGGCCATCGTGCTGGTCGAGCAGTACTACGACTTCGCGGCCGGGCTGGCCGACCAGTACCTCGTGATGGAGCGCGGCGAGATCGTGCAGCGCGGCCGAGGCGCCGACATGGCGGCCGACGGCGTGCGCAAGCTCGTCTCCGTGTAGCCCCGAAAAGAAGACGGGCGCCGCTCGAGGGCGCCCGTCGGTCGACACCAGGGGCCGCGCGAGGCAGCCCGGTCGATCACTGCTGCGGCGCGGCCGGCTGCGCCAGCGCCTGCTGTTGCTGCTGCGCGGCCAGCGCCTGCTGGCGCTGCTGCTCGGCGAGGGCCAGCTGATTCAGGCGCTCCTGCTCCGCGGCGGCCATCTGCTGGTAGCGGCTCTCGACCTTCGCGTACACCTGCTGCGTCGAGCGCTCGTGGCGGGCCTGGTCGGCGAGCTCGGGGCCCATGCTGCCCTTGTCTTCATGGACGGTGCCGATCTCGCCGCGCGGGATCAGGCCGTTCTGCATCGCGTAGCGGGCTTCGGCATTGACGTCCTCGCGCGTCACCGTGGCGGATTCGGCTTCCCAGGCCGACCAGGCCTTCGCGTGGATCGCGGTGTGGTCGACCTGCGTCGGCACGATCACGATCGTCGTCGACTGCGGCGTGGTGGTCGTCGTGTCGGTCGCCACCGGCTGCGCGGTGATGTCGACCGTGGTCTGCGCCTGGTCGGCGGTCACCACCGGCTGCGCAGCCATCTCGACCGCTTCGGCCGCGACGCGGTCCTCGGTCGTCATCGGCGCAGCGCTGGTGCTGGTGTCCGACTGGGCCTGGGCGATGCCGAACAGGGCGGCGGCGGAAGCGATCGCGGTGATCTGCCAGAGGGTCTTGCGGTTCATGTGGGCTCCTTCTCGAATAGCGATGGGTTGTGCTTCTGAGCGGTCTTGGGCGGGGTTCCAGGACCGGTCACGACGTCAGTCTGACCTTTGCCGCGCGCTGCGGGGGCCTGCTGTCTCAAAGCCACGCATTGCTGACCGATGGTCACGTTCGGTGAACGATTGCTTGCGCGAATAGACTGCCGCCGATGGACCCCTCCTACAAATCGCTTGCCTCCCGTCCTACAGGGGTTTCCACGGGGCCTGCCTGCACCACCGCGCGGGTCGCGGTGATCGGCGCCGGCCCGGCCGGGCTGATGGCCGCCGAGCGGCTGCTCGCCGGCGGTGCGCAGGTCGACGTCTACGACGCGATGCCGTCGGCCGGGCGCAAGTTCCTGCTGGCCGGCAAGGGCGGCCTGAACCTGACGCACAGCGAGGCGCTGCCCGCGTTCATCGCGCGTTATGGGGCGCGCGCCGTCGCCGTCGCCCGCTGGCTCGAGGCCTTCGGCCCGCAGGCGCTGCGCGACTGGGCGCAGGGCCTCGGCATCCAGACCTTCGTCGGCAGTTCCGGCCGCGTCTTCCCGCACGAGATGAAGGCCGCGCCGCTGCTGCGCGCCTGGCTGCACCGGCTGCGCGCGGCCGGACTGCGCCTGCATGCGCGCCACCGATGGCTGGGCTGGCAACCCGACGATCCGCCGACGCGGCTGCGCTTCGCGACGCCGGCCGGCGAGCAGGTGGTCGACGCCGATGCCGTCGTGCTGGCGCTGGGCGGCGCCAGCTGGCCGCGGCTGGGCTCGGACGGCGCGTGGTGGCCCTGGCTCCAGGCACGCGGCGTGGCGCTGGCGCCGCTGCAGCCGGCGAACTGCGGCTTCGACGTCGGCTGGAGCGACTACTTCTCGCGCCGCTTCGCCGGTGCGCCGATGAAGTCGGTGCGGCTGAAGTTCGGCGGCTTCGACCGCGCCGGCGAGTTCGTGATCACCGCCGGCGGCATCGAGGGCAGCCTGGTGTACGCCGCGTCCGCGGCGATCCGCGACGCGATCGCGCGGGACGGCCAGGCGACGGTGTTGATCGACCTCGTCGCCGGCCGCCCGGTCGACAAGCTGGCCGAGGCGCTGGCCCACGGCCGCGGTGCGCGCTCGCTGCCGAACCACCTGAAGGAGCATGGCGGCCTGGATGGCGCGAAGGCGGCGCTGCTGCGCGAGCGCTACGACGCGGCGGCGCTCGCCGAACGCATCGCGAAGAGCCCGCGGGCCTTCGCCGAGGAGCTCAAGGCCTGGCCGATCGTGCTGAAATCGGCGCGTCCTGTCGACGAGGCGATCAGCACCGCCGGCGGCGTGGCGCTCGAAGCGCTCGACGATCGCCTGATGCTGATCGCGCTGCCCGGCGTCTTCTGCGCCGGCGAGATGCTGGACTGGGAAGCGCCGACCGGCGGCTACCTGCTGACCGCGTGCTTCGCCAGCGGGCGTCTCGCCGGCGACGGTGTCCTGCAATGGCTGGCCACGACAATGACCCCATGATCACCGTCCACCACCTCAACAACTCCCGCTCGCAGCGCGTGCTCTGGCTGCTCGAGGAGCTCGGGCTGCCCTATCGGATCCAGCACTACCAGCGCGACCGCAAGACCATGCTCGCGCCGCCCGAGCTGCGCGCGGTGCATCCGCTGGGCAAGTCGCCGGTGATCAGCGACGGCGACAACGTGATCGCCGAGACCGGCGCGATCGTCGAGTACATCCTCGAGCGCCATGGCCAACGCCGGCTGATGCCGGCGCCGGGCACGGCCGAGCACCTGCGCTACCGCTACTGGCTGCACTTCGCCGAGGGCACGGCGATGCCGCCGCTGCTGATGAAGCTGGTGTTCGACCGCATCGCGGGCTCGCCGATGCCCTTCATCGTCAAGCCGGTGATCAAGGCGGTGTGCCGCAAGGCGCTCGACGCGGTCGTCTGGCCGAACCTGACGCGCCACCTCGACTACATGGAAGCCGAGCTCGGCCGCAGCGAGTGGTTCGCGGGGCCGGAGCTCAGCGGCGCGGACATCATGATGAGCTTCCCGGTCGAAGCCTCGGCGCAGCGCGCGGGGCTGGACGCGAGCCGCCCGAAGCTGATGGCGTTCCTGCAGCGCATCCATGCGCGGCCGGCGTACCGGCGCGCGCTGGAGAAGGGCGGGCCGTACGCCTTCGCGGCGTGACCCGGGCCGGCGTGGTGCGCCTCAGGCGCTCAGCCCGCTGAGGCGCTTCTTCGCGTCCTCGAGCGAGCTCTTCGGCCCCCGGCCGGTCTTGATGAAGCGCTCGTAGGCGGCCTTGGCCGCGTCGTTCTGCCCTTGCGCCTGCAGCGCCAGCCCCAGGCGGTAGTCGATCGGCAGGTTCTCGGCGCCCTTGAGCTTCGCGCTCTGCTGCAGCAGCTTCACCGCCTCGGCCGGCGCGTTCGTGTCGGTCGCGACGCGCGCGAGGCCGTAGGCGCCGATCGCCTGGTCCGGCCGCTGCTGCTGCAGGCGCTCGAACACCGGCCGCGCCGCGTCGGGCTTGCCGGCCTTCAGCAGCCCGAAGCCGGCGACCGCGGTCCATTGCACGACATCGTCGGCCAGCGCGCTGTCGGCGGTCTGCAGCGGCTGCAGCGCCTTCACCGCGGCGTCGAAGCGCTCCTCGTGCAAGGCGATGCGCGCTTCCAGCGCCTGCTGCTGCTCGGGCTTCGCGGCCGCGCGCGCGGCCTCCTGCGCCTTCGCGACGCTGCCGCCGGCGAAGCCAGGCGCGGCGAGGTAGAACTCCACCACCGCGCTGCGCGCCGGGTACCACTGCGGCTCCAGCGTCATCGCCTGCAGCAGCGCCTCCTTCACCTTGCCAACGCTGGCGGCGATCTTCAGCATGCCCTGGCTCATCGCGTGCACGCCCAGCACGCTGCCGAAGGCGTAGTGGCAGGGGGCGGCTTGCGGGGCCTTCTGCAGGCAGGCCTCGGCGCGCTGGATGGCCGCTTCACGACGGGGGCCGTCGTTCTGGCGCAGCGCACCGAGCGCCAACGCCAGCACGGCCTGCGCGTCGTCGGGCTGCGTCGCGACGCGCTGCAGCGCGACGCGGTCGAGCTCGGCATGGCGTTCGGCGTCCAGCAGGGCCTGCAGTGCGCTGTCCTTGAAGACCTGCGCCGATGCAGCACCGGCGAAGGTCAACAGGAGGGCGGCGAGGGCCGGGCGGCTCAGGAGGGTCAGGCGGGGTCGGATCATGGGCGCGCATCGTAGTGCAGCAGATGGGCGGTCGCGGCCGCCCCGGTCCCCTGTTCGCGGGATGGCGGCTTCAGGTGCGCCAGACCCGCGGCGCACAGGGCGCGAGGTCCCAGGCCAGCGGCCGCCACGCCGACCACACCGCCTGCAGCAACTGCATCGCCGGCTCGACGCGTTCGGCCAGCGCCCGCAGCACGAGCACGCGCTCGTGCTGGCGCGTGACGCCGGCGTCGGCGGCCAGCGCGCTCGCGTCGATGGCCGCGCGGGCGCTCTCGACGAGCGCCTCGGCGCGCGCGCGCTCGATCGCCGAACCGGCCGCGAACCACAGCGTCGCCAGCACGCGCCGGCCCGCGAAGCCCAGCGGCGAGTCGAGCAGCAGCGCGTCGCCGCCATCGATGGACCCGCGCTCGAGCCAGGCGCCGGGCAGCTCCAGCTGCTGCAGAAAGCGGCCGCCGTCGAAGGCCTGGCCGGCCGCGGGCAGGCCGAGCGCCAGCACGTCCCAGCCGATCATCTCGGCGCCGTCGGTGAGCTCGAAGCGCAGCCGGTTGTCGGCGCGGCAGCCGCGGTAGGCGATGGTCTCCAGCGGCAGCCACTCCAGCCGCGCGCCGGGCTGCACGCGCGCGACGAGCTGCTGCTGCGCGAGCGCACCGGCGCTGCGATAGAAGCGCGTCGCGCCCGGCGTCGTCAGCAGCGCGTGCGTGCCGCCGTCGAGCGCGAGCTCGATCTGCAGCTCGTCGCCGCCGACGATGCCGCCGGGGGGATGCACCAGCACGTGGTGGCACACCGCCGGGCCTTCGGGGTACAGCCGCTGCAGCACGCGCAGCGGGCCTTCGTGGCGGTCGAGTGCGGTGGTGCCGCCATCGGCCGCGGTGCGGTAGTGCAGCTGCAGGCGGCCGCGCCAGCCGGCAGCGGCCGGTGCCAGCACGGCCGTCATGCCGCCAGCCGCAGCGTGCCGCGCGCCAGCATCGCCTCGGCAATCGCGCCGATGCGGCGCAGCGCCTGGCGCTGCGCTTCGTCCCAGCGGCCGCCGACGCTCAGGCGGATGCAGTGCCGGTAGCGGTCGGTGGCGCTGAACATGGTGCCCGGCGCGATGCAGATGCGCTCGTCGAGACAGGCCTTGAACAGCGCGAGCGAATCGACCGCCGAAGGCAGCTCCAGCCACAGCATGATGCCGCCGGGCGGATCGGTGACGCGCGTGCCGCGCGGGAAACTTTCGGCGATCAGGCTGCGCGCGTCATCGACACGCCGCGCGATGTCCTGGCGCATGCGGCGCAGCTGCGGCTCGAAGCCCGGCTGCTGCAGCAGGTCGGCCATCGCCAGCTCGGCCACCGTCGTGTGGCCGCCGAACAGCGCCGTCTTCAACCGCCGCAGCGCCGGCGTGAAGCGGCCGGCATCGACCCAGCCGACGCGCAGCCCCGGCGCCACCGTCTTCGAGAACGAGCCGCACAGCATCACCAGGCCTTCCTGGTCGAACGAACGCACCGCGCGGCGGTGCTCGTCGCGCTCGGCCCAGTCGTTGTAGATCGCGTCCTCGACCATCGGCACCTGGTGCTCGGCCAGCAGCTGGGCGAGCCGGCGGCGCTCGGCCAGCGGCATCGTCGCGCCGAGCGGGTTCGACAGCGTGGGCACCGACAGCAGCGCGCGCACCGGCTGCGTCTGCAACGCCAGCGCGAGCGCATCGATGGACAGGCCGTGCCGCGGATGGGTGGGAATCTCGAGCGCGCGCAGGTGCAGCGCCTCCAGCACCTGCAGGAAGCCGAACGAGGTCGGCGACTCCAGCGCGACGATGTCGCCCGGCCGCGTGACGGCCTGCAGGCACAGGCCGATCGCGTCGGTCGCGCCGTTGGTCAGCACGATGTTGTTCGGATCGAGCGCGCAGCCCCAGGGCAGCGCGCGCCGCGCGATGGCGCGCCGCGTCGCTTCGCTGCCGTTCACGATGGGGTACTGGCACAGCAGCGCGCGATGGCGGCGCGTGGCCTGCGCCAGGGCACGGCGCAGGCGTTCCTCGTCGAAGAACTCCGCCGCGGGGCAGGCTGCGCCGAAGGACAGCACGTCCGGGTCGGTGGCCATCTGCATCACGCGCTCGGTGAGCGATGCGACGTCGACCTGCAGCGAATCGGCCGGCGGTGCCGAGGTGTCCGGCTCCTGCAGCGCCGGCGGCAGCGCGGTGGCGACGAAGTAGCCGGATTTCGGCCGTGCCTCGATCAGCCGGGCGTCTTCGAGGTGGCGGTAGGCCTGCAGCACGGTGGCGATCGACACCGTTTCGTCGCGGGCGCACTGGCGCACCGACGGCAGCCGGTCGCCGCGCGCCAAAGCGCCGCTGCGGATCGCCGCGGCCAGTCGATCGGCCAGCCGCAGGTACAGCGGGGGCAGCGGCAGCGCATCGGAACTCATGCCCGCCATTGTGCTGGTCGACCGCGAATGCGGACCAGCACAGATTCGGGCAAACCCGGCCGGCACAGGCATGCCGCCAGCGCAGGCTGTGCAGCACAGATTCATCCTGCACTGTGGCTGGCGCGCCGATGCGCGGCCCGCGACGATGCCGTCCATGAACACGTTGATGACCTCCATCGAGCTTCCGGCCGGACGCGCCGTCACCCTGCCCACGGGGTCAGGCCATGCATTGCGAGTGACGGAGGGCCGGATCTGGCTCACCCGGTCAGGCGATCCGGACGATCACTTCATCGACGCGGGTGAACGCGTGCCGCTGGGCGATGGGCGCGGGCCGGTGGTCATCGAGGCTGTCGGCGGCGCAGCGCGCTGCCGGATGGAGGTGGCCCAGCTCGCGACAGGGAACGCGCAGCCGCTGGCGGCCTGACGGTGGAAGCGCCCGCGCCTGTCTACCGCGTGCGAAGGGGGCCTACGGCTTGTTCTTCAGCTTGCCCTTGGGGAGCACGGTGGTCGTGGGCGGCACGGGGCGGGTGGACGGGGAGGAGGACGAGTCCTTCGGGACCAATGCGTCCTTCTTGGGCTTCTTGGCCATCTTGTTGCTGCGCTGCTCGCCTTTGGGCATGGTGTGCTCCTCGTTGAAATGATCGATGTGGCCAGGCTGCCTGGCAACCGGGTGCGTGCGTGCACCCCTGTTGCTCGCACGGAACGCCCCCCGGTTGCCCGTCCATCTTGGCACCTGCACAACTGGCCAGGAAGGACTCGGCCTCGATGCTGGATCGTATCCGCGAGCAGGACTGCCGGTCGTCGCACCGAATGCCGTGTCCCGGAATCGTCGAGGTCCCGCCGGGGTCCTCACGGCAGCCGCTGGCGGCACGAGGTCGGGGGCTCATCGACAGGCGTGCAGTAGGCGAAGGCCTCTTCGCGTGTTGCACCGCGTGCCGTCCTGAACGGCGCAAAGCAGTCGATGCTTTCCTTGTAGAGGCGAGCCCATGTCGCACAGTCCGTCCGGTCATCCGGCATGCGGTCCGGGCGCTTCACCATCGGGGCCGAGGCCGGCGCGGACGGGGCGACGGGCGCGGCCTTCGGCGCGCCACTAATCTCGGCGGCTCGCGCCTTCTCGCGCCCGGCGCGTTCCTGAGCCTCGCGCTGCTGCTGCGGCGTCGGGCCCGGACTCGCCGGGGAGACGGGCCGCGCAGTCTTCTTGTACTTCTCGGGAACGACCTCGGAGTAGTGCGTGCGCCCTTCATCGTCGGTCCATCGATAGACCGTGGCCTGCGCGATTGCAGGCAAGGCGGTCAGGAGGATCGATGCGAGACCGACCAGTCTGAGCAGTGGAAGGCAATCCATTGCGATGTCGTGAACAGCAGCAGCAACCAATGGCGAAAGGGGTGGGCGAGTCCGCACCCCCTCAGAACTTGATGTTCGTCGTGGCGATGCAGCCCCGCACGGTGGCTCCGGTGGGTTCGGTGTAGTGGCTGGTATGGCGCAGAACATGAGCGTCGTACAGGCCCGGGGGGCTGCTGGCGACGACCTTGACGTTCTGCGCCTTGCCGGCAATGACGTCGTAGCTGACCGTGACCCAGCCACTCTGGGCCTTGCGCAGCACGTCGTCCGGTATGGCGCTCGTCGGCAGAGGATCGACCGCTTTGAGCTTGGCAGAAAGGCACTCGGGCGAGTTCTGCGGCACCGCCGAGGGGGCAGTGGGCACCTGGGATGCGCACGATGCAAGCAGGAGACCGGCCACTGCAAGGAGGGGGGATCGCATGGTGAGGGATGTTGAATCCAGGCCTGGCGGTTGAACGGGTGCGACCGTGCCAGCGGGAGGCACGGGGCGAAAGCCGATGATAGTGCCGCGCGGCCTCGCGACCCAGCACGCCTGAAGGTTCGGACTGCGTTGCCGGCAGGCTCAGGCGTCGACCTAGGCGCCGTGGAGTCTGAACGCCCAGTAGATGGCGATGCAGATCTGCACGGCGAACGCTGCAAACCTGGCGGTTACCGCAGTCGCAGAGGTAGAGGCGAGATGAATGGTGGATTGAGCGAGTCGCGCGGCAAGGAGCACGTAGGCCAGGGGATCCGTGAGACTGGATTTGCCCGCAATGACCGCCACGACCATGAGACCGCCGAAGATGGGCAGACCTTCCAGGCAATTCGCGTGGGCGCGCGCCAGGCGCTGCATGAAGGGCGAGAGGTTCGAGTTCTCCGGATCAAACCCGTTCGCGGCCACCTGGCCCGCGAGAACCAGCTTGGAGCGAATGACTTCCATCAGCACAAGGAGAAGCAGCGTCCAGCAAATGAAGCCGAGCAGGGCCAGCAGCGTGGATGACATGGTGCCAAGTGCTCCTCGATGTGCACATGATAGTGCTGCGCGGGCCAAGTGCCATGCCGCTGGCTGTCGCGTTGACCGAAGGGTTAGGCCTGGGTTAGGGCGCACTTATGTTAAACTAGTCAGGTGGCTAGTCAGAAAAGGTGCGATCATGCAGACGTGGGCTGTTCAGGATGCGAAGGCTCGGTTCAGCGAGTTCTTGGAGAAATGCTTGACCGAGGGCCCCCAGATGGTGACCAGGCGAGGGACTGAGGCTGCTGTGCTCGTGCCGGCGGACGAGTGGCGACGGCTTCAGGCTTCTGCCAGGCCCTCGCTGAAGGAATTGTTGCTGTCCGAGCAAGCCAGGGCGGACATTCCGGTGCTTGCACGAGGTAGCGCCCGTCGGCGCAGGCCAGCAACCTTGCGTTGAACGACATGTTCTTGCTCGACACGAACGTCATTTCTGAACTGCGCAAGCCGAAGCCGCACGGCGCTGTGGTGCAGTGGATTCAGGACGCAGCTGACGTCGACCTGCACATCTCCGCGGTGACGATAGGCGAGATTCAGGCCGGCATTGAGGTGACGCGTGAGCAGGATGAGGCGAAAGCCTCAGAGCTTGAGCAATGGCTCGCGCAGGTTGCCGGGACCTTCAATGTAATTTCAATGGACGCGCAAACCTTCAGAGAGTGGGCTCGACTGATGCACCGCGCGTCCGACACCCTCTACGAGGACGCGATGATTGCTGCGACTGCTCGGGTGCATAAACTGACCGTTGTGACGCGCAACGTTGCTGACTTCAAACAGTTCAAAGTCGAAGTGGTCAATCCGTTCCAGACTCCGCGCAAGTGAGGCCGCAACACTCCAAGTCATAACTCGGGTGATCTCCCTGATATTCATTGTTCCAGTGCTCGGGCTACCTCATCTTCTGCTCGGGGTCACCGGAAGCAGCTTTGGCTGGCTTGTCATTGCCCTCATCATCGCTCTGGCGTGGATGCTGACGCCCGCCTTCAAGTGGCTTGGGGGACGCAAGGGGTCGGAGAAGACGCGAGACCGCAAGTAGTCGAATTACGGCACGCCTCTCAATGCGCCCCAACCCCGAGAGCCACCTAAGGAAGGTCTGCACAACGTGATGACGGGCGACTGACGGGCCTGAGAGGACGCCATGCCACGCAGCTTGGCTCTTCATGGTTGCGAACATCGTCGCTCGATGCGCCCCGGCGAGCGTGTGGCGCGCGCTCCTCGCGCTTTGCCGGCGCACTCATCCATGCGCTCCCATCAACTGCCGCCGCACCATCCACAGGTTCGACAGCGCGAACAGCGTGACGATCTGAGCCGTGTTCTTCGCGGAATCCCACTGCAATGAAGATGGGGAGAAGGGCGAGCGTCGTCCACAGCCCAGAGTACTTCTCCCTATTGAGTGGTGGAAGAACAGGTGCTGCGATGCTTTCCCGTCCGCCAGTGCAGTATGGACACTCGCCGTTCCGAGAGATGAACGCAATCGAATGGTTGTGGCGACTTGTGATTGGAACGGCCCGCTGGACGTCGCCGTCCCGTGCGGCATTCGCAAGCTGGCTGGAGTAGCCCTCTCGGATGACAATCGAGTCAGCCGTGCTGACCTTTACGAGGGAAGGCCGTGATGCGGGCCCCGCACTTGTCGCGGCTGGCAGGAGCAGCATGGCGAGTAGGGCGAGTGGGATAGCGGCGGCCACGGATATGCTGGGCCTAACGTTTGAGGTAACGCGCCCGTGCCAGCGGGTGGCTTGGGGCGCGAGGCCGATGATGGGCCTGAGCGGCTTCGCGCCCCAAGACGCCTGCTGGTACGGGTCGCGTTGACCGAAGGGTTAGGC
>NZ_JARGNB010000012.1 GCF_030167915.1 Aquabacterium humicola
CTCGCCGGCGCTGTGCGCAGTGAGCGAAGCGAACGAAGCTAAATGGACGGCGCGGCCCCGGGCTGAGGACCGCAACGGAGTCGGCCCCCCAGGGGCCGACCGCCGGACTCGGCCCGACGTGCCCGCACCCCGGGCCGCTCGGGCGCTCCACACCTTGCAGGTCCAGTGGCTCCCCGCCCAACGGCCGCAACGGGCCGGCAGCGGTCACGCACCGCAGGGCGGTTCTGCTCAGTCCCGCGGCCCCGGCCGCCAGATCGCCGCGAAGATCTTCATGCGCGTCCAGAACGACATGCGTTCGTCGCTCAATGCGTCGAGGAAATCCGACAGGCCCTTGGACTTGTTGATCGTGTAGGCGGTCAGCAGCATGGTCGCGACGAAGGTGACCGCAAAGATGGTCAGCCGGCGCCCCAGCGGCGCATCGGCTTCGGCGAGCAGGTTCATGCCGAGGAAGCCGGTCGTCACGGTGCCGATCAGGCCGAAGATCGTCACCACCGTCAGGCGCACGACGGTGTTGGCCTGTCGGCGCAGCGAGTCGGCGTCGAGGTAGTCGTTCATCTCGGCGATGCGCTGCTTGACCTCCTCGTACAGCGGATCGATCTCGAGGTGGCGAACGCACATCTGGAAGAGGGCGCGCACCTGCGCCTGTTCGGAGATCTCGTGGAACCAGTAGCGGTGGGTGAAGCGCAGGAAGACCTCGAAGCACGAGCGGATCGCGCGCTTGAACTGGCGGATGCTGTCCGGCCGCGTGATGTCCAGGCGGCGCAGGGCATCGGAGAGGCGGTCGGAGAACATCAGCAGCGCCGCCTTCTGGAAGTGCGCGATCAGGAAGAGCATGAAATGCTGGTGGCGGAACTGCGCCAGCACGCCGCGGTCGCGGCAGCCGAAGAAGGTGGAATCGGCGCGGCCGATGACCACCAGCGCGTGGCCGCAGCAGAGATAACGCGTATCGGGTGCGGCCCCGCCGCCGTGCCAGAAGCGGTCGTAGCAGAAGCGGGCCTCGAAGTCGGACAGGTGCTGCTCGCCGTAGGGCAGCGCCGCGTCGGCCTCTCCGGCGCCGGTGACCAGGCCCAGGCGCACCAGGTCCGCGCGGCTCAATCCGCGTGGCTCGTCGAGCGCCAGGTAGGCCATCATCGGCATGCGGTAGTACTCGATCTGGCGGAAGCGCAGCAGGCCGGGCTCGGCCGAATGGTGGGACACCAGGGGGCGCATCAGCCAGGCCCAGTGGGCCGAGATGCGCGGCGCCCGGTGTTCGCTGACGTGCAGCAGGAAGGCCTCGCGGTCGCGCGCGTCGGACGCGGCGAGCACTTGGCCGTCGCGCCCCAGCCATTCGACCAGCGCCAGGCTGTGCAGCGGCAGGCCGTTCGCATCCCAGCCGGCCGGATAACCTCGGCCGAAGCGGTACAGCAGTTCCTGCGCGACGTTCAGCGGCAGGTCGGCGGCCGAGACCTCCAGGTTCAGCAGCACGACGTCGACATCGAGGAAGAAATAGAGGTCGACGTGCACGATGTCCAGCCGCAGCGGCTCGTCTCCGGGCCAAGCCGCGACGCGCACCGCCGCGACGTCGCCGCGCCGGAACACCCGCATCGGCGAACCGCCGCCGGCGGCGCGTTGCGCTCGCCCGTCGCCGTAGAGAAAGCGCTGCACGTAGGGCAGGAAGGTGACGAACTCGTTGTAGTGGCGTTCGTGGAAGGTGCCGGCGGCGCCGTCGAATTCGTCGATGACCTCGCGCCACGGCGACGGCTCAGTGCCGGGTTCCCGCAGCGCCCGCCAGGGTTCGCGGGCGAACGGGCCGTCGTGGGGGGCGATCAGCCGCAGCGGCCACAGCAGCACCTGGCGCAGGTGGCGGACGGTCGGGGCCGCAGCGGTCGTGGTCATCGATGCACCCCTGAACCTCGGTTCTTACAGTGCGCTGCCTGGGTCACACTGGCGGCCATCATAGAGGGGGCTCGGACCGAGAGACAGCATGAAACCGGTACTGGTGCTGCAGCATCTTCACGACGACGGGCCGGCGTACTTCGGCGACTGGCTGGCACGCGAGGGCGTGCCGATGGACCTGCGCTGCACTGAAGCAGGACAGGACTTCCCGACGGACCTGTCGGCGCACGCGGGGCTGGCGATCCTCGGCGGCTCGATGAGCGCGAACGACGATCTGCCGTCGTTGCGGCGAGCCGAGTCGCTGATCCGCGAAGCCGTGGCGAACGGCCAGCCGGTGATCGGGCACTGCCTGGGCGGTCAATTGATGGCCCGCGCCCTGGGTGGCCAGGTGCGTCGCTCGATCGCCCCGGAGATCGGCTGGCAGGCGATCTCGCCCGACGTCGACGCCGAGGCGATGGCGGCTGCGGCCAGCGATGACTGGTTCGGGCCGGCTCCCTGGCCCAAGGTGTTCCAGTGGCACTTCGAGGCCTTCAGCCTGCCGACCGGCGCCGTGTCGCTGGCCACCAGTCCCGCCTGCCGGCACCAGGCCTTCGCGCTGGGTCCGCACCTGGCGATGCAGTTCCATGTCGAGCTCGACGCAGCCAAGCTGGCGGCGTGGTCGGCGGCGATCGGCCAGGCCTATGTCGAGGCGCACGCCCGGCATCCGGGCTGCGTGCAGAGCGTGGCTGCCATGCACGCGCAGGCGGCGACGGGCCTGCCGGATCAGCATCGCTTCGCCGAACGGATCTACCGGCGGTGGCTCGCCGGCTTCATGGTTTGATTTTCATATCGAGAAATCTGCATTTCGTAATGTGGATTGCAGCGGTGCTGCATCGCAGCAAGATTTTTCATCGTGAAGGAAGCAATTTCTCATCATGGAATCTGAAACGTAAGTCGTTGAAATCAAAAGAGAAAGTTTTTAGTCTTCTATAAGACATAAGTCTCCACAGAAGCGGGCGGCGTCGGTAGGCTTGAGCCATCCCGGTTCGCAACCGATTCCCACCGCAACGCAAGGAGCTTCCATGAGCCAGCTGACCCGCGAACAACAGATCGCCGCCCTCGAGAAGGACTGGGCAGAGAACCCGCGCTGGAAAGGCATCAAGCGCGGCTACACCGCGGCCGACGTCGTGCGCCTGCGCGGTTCGCTGCAGATCGAGCACACGCTGGCCAAGCGCGGCGCCGAGAAGCTTTGGAACCTGATCAACACCGAGCCCTTCGTCAATTCGCTCGGCGCGCTGACCGGCAATCAGGCGATGCAGCAGGTCAAGGCCGGCCTGAAGGCGATCTACCTGTCGGGCTGGCAGGTCGCGGGCGACGCCAACAGCAATGGCGAGATGTATCCCGACCAGTCGCTGTACTCGGTGGACTCGGTGCCGAAGGTGGTCAAGAAGATCAACGCCACGTTCCAGCGTGCCGACCAGATCCAGTGGAGCGAAGGCAAGAACGACACCGACTACTTCGCGCCGATCGTGGCCGACGCCGAAGCCGGCTTCGGCGGCGTGCTGAACGCCTTCGAGCTGATGAAGGCCATGATCGAAGCGGGCGCCGCCGGCGTGCACTTCGAAGACCAGCTGGCCGCCGCGAAGAAGTGCGGCCACATGGGCGGCAAGGTGCTGGTGCCGACGCGTGAAGCGGTGAGCAAGCTGGTCGCCGCGCGCCTGGCCGCCGACGTGATGGGCACGCCGACGATCCTGCTGGCCCGCACCGACGCCGAAGCCGCCGACCTCGTGACGAGCGACGTCGACGAGAACGACAAGCCCTTCTTCACCGGCGAGCGCACGGTCGAAGGCTTCTATCGCAGCCGCAACGGCATCGACCAGGCGATCAGCCGCGGCCTGGCCTACGCCGAGTACGCCGACCTGATCTGGTGCGAGACCGGCACGCCGGACCTGGCCTTCGCGAAGAAGTTCGCCGACGCGATCCACGCCAAGTTCCCCGGCAAGCTGCTGGCCTACAACTGCTCGCCGTCGTTCAACTGGAAGAAGAACCTCGACGACGCGACGATCGCCAAGTTCCAGCGCGAACTGGGCGCGATGGGCTACAAGTTCCAGTTCATCACGCTGGCCGGCTTCCACAGCCTGAACTACTCGATGTTCGACCTGGCCTACGGTTATGCGCGCAACAACATGAGCGCATTCGTCGAGCTGCAGGAGAAGGAGTTCGCCGCCGCCGAGCGGGGCTTCACCGCCGTGAAGCACCAGCGCGAGGTCGGCACCGGCTACTTCGACGCGGTGACGACGACCATCGAAGCGCAAGCCTCGACCGCCGCGCTGAAGGGCTCGACCGAGGACGAGCAGTTCTTCGACAAGAAGCACGGCTGATCCCGCTTCACACGCTGCGGTCCATCAGAAGGGGCGCGACCCGCGAGGGTCGCGCCCCTTCTTTTCATGAGGGCCGTCAGTGCGTGTTCGGCTGGAGCATCAGTCCGGCCATCGGCGGCAACGCGGCGATCCGGCGCAGCAGCTCGCGCAGGCTGGACGCGCCGGTCTTCGCGCGCACGCTGGCTATGTGCGTGCGGATGGTCGACACGCGCAGCCCGAGGCTGCGCGCCATGTCGGCGGGCGAGGCGCCCTGGCACAGCAGTTCCAGCAGGCGCGCTTCGGCCAGCGTCAGCCCGTAGACGCTCGCGAAGCACTGGATCGCCAGCGGCGAGCACACCGACGAACGCTCCAACAGCAGCAGCGCGGCGCGCACGCCTTGCCACGGCACGGGCACCACGGCGACGACCGTGCTGCGGCCCGCGCGCTTCAAGGGCACGTAGCCATGGCCGGCGCGCTCGATCGCGGTCTCGATGGCGCCTGCGAGCCTGGCCCTGCCGTCGGCCACTTCAAGGCAGCCGTCGCGGACCGACAGCGGGTGGCCTTCGCTCATCGCCGCGCGCGCCGCGATGTTGGCGAACAGCACGTTGAACCGGCCGTCGACGAGCGCCAGCGCCTGGTCGATCCGGTCGAGCACGCGCGTCAGGTCGTCGCGCACCGGCACCCGCGTCGGAGCACCCTCTGCCGGCGGGCGGTCGAGCCACTCGGGCAGCGCGCGCCGCCGGGCGCCCGCCTCGGAAAAGCCATCGGTCGACATAAACGCACGCCGTGCCCCGCCGTCAGGGCCGACGCGTCCTCCTTGCCGTTGTCGTTGGCGCCACTCTAGGACGCCTCAAGGCCGGATTCGCCCTCCCGGGAGGGGGTGACCAGGCGTGTGGTCGATGTCAAGATGCGACGATGAAGCGCGCTGCGGACCTGGCCAGGCTGCGCACCCTGGCGTCGATGGGCCTGACCGCCGAGGCCTTCATCCCGGCCTTGCTCGAGGCCTTGCACGCCATCATCCCGTCGGACCGCAACCTGTTCGACTGGACCGACAGCACCGGCCGGCTCGTGCGCTACTACTTCGAAGGCACGGTCGACCACGAGATCAACCAGCACTACTTCGAAACCTTCCACAACACGCGCGAAGCTGAGGTGATGCCCTCGTTCCGCGATGCGGTGATGGGCCGAGCCGTCGTGCACAGTGCCGAGCAGCTCGACCGGCCCGAGTTCTTCCGCTCGGCGCTCTACAACGAGATCTGGCGCCCGCAGCGCCTGCACACCCGCACCGAGGCCATCGTGCGCGGCGTGCGCGGCGAGCCGCTGGGTTCGCTGGTGCTGTACCGCGGCCCCGGCGAGCGCAAGTTCACGCGGGCCGAAGAAGCGCTGCTGGCGCAGATCGCGCCGTACGTCGCCCGCGGGCTGCAGGCGCCGACCGCCGAGCTGAACCATGCGGAGTTCGTGCCGCGCCGCGGCCGCCGGGCGTTCGCATGCATCGACGACGCGGGCGTGCTGGTCCACCTGTCGCCGGACGCCTTGAAGGTGCTGCTGCTGGCCCATGGCGGCGTGACGCCCGAGCGCGCGGCGCGCGTGCCGCAGCGCGACGACTTCCCGACGCTCACCGCGATCTGGCAGCACCACCAGCGCTCGGCCGGCCTGAGCCAGGAGAACCTGGTGCTGACCGTCGACAACGCCTGGGGCCGGTTCTCGTTCGAGAGCTGCTCGCTGAAGGGGCTGGCACCGGGGCGGCCGATGCTGCACGTGACCATCCAGCACCATGAGCCGATGGAGGTGGCCCTGCGCCGGGCGCTCGACAACCTGGCGCTGACGCCGGCGCAGAAGGAGGTCTGCCTGCTGCTGCGCACCGGCCACTCGCAGGCCGAAATCGCCGGCCTGCTCGGCGTCTCGGCGTCGACGGTGGCCGACCACGTCCGCAAGATCTACGCGCGCCTGGACGTGCACTCGGTGCAGGAGCTCGGCAGCCTGATCCTGCGGCTGGCGGCCTGAAGCCGCCGGATGGGCTTCGGAAGGTCTTCAGGCGCCGCGGGCGCGGCGCATCACCAGCAGCGCGAAACCGGCAGCGGCGACAGCGAGCGCGGCGACGAACGTCGGCGACGCCAGCTGCTGCAGCGCGTCGAGCAGGTCGCCGAAGCCCATGGCCGGCATGTTCTGCAACAGCGCGAGCGCATCGTCCGGAGACTTCAGCTGGATGCGCACCGGTCCGTCGCGATCGACCCCGATCAGCGCGCCGCCGGCCTTCTTCACCAGCCCCTGCAACGTGGCGGTGACGATCTTGCTGTCGAAGAGCTTCTCCATCACCACGCCGGCCAGCACCACCGCCGCGATCAGCGCCGGCACGCCCCAGCGCTTGAACCAGGCTGATGCCGCCATCGCGATCAGGATCAGCGGCGACAGCCACAGCGTGGCCAGCACGACGCCGACGCCGACGCGCAGCGCGAACACCGCGGCGGCCGCGAACAGCGTGCGCCAGGGCAGCGACCACCAGGCGTCGAGCCCCCATTCCTTGAGCACCAGCACCAGCCCGACGACGAAGCCGCCGGCCAGGCCGACGCCCAGCGCCAGCAGCGGCACCAGCACCAGGTGGGCGAGCAAGGTCGTGGCCAGGCTCTGCGAATGGCCGATCGGCAGCGACAGCCAGAACTCGATCGAGCGGTCCTGGTGATCGCGGCGGGCGAGACCCGGCGCCAGGAACAGCGAGGTGATCCAGGTCAGCGCCAGCGAGCCCATGCCGATCGCGGCGATGCTGCCGGCGGCAATGAGGATCGGATGCGGCACATGCTGGATCACCGTCTCCATCTCCTTGTCGGTGTCGACATCGAACATCACGGTGCCGAACGATGCCGCGGCGATGATCAGCGCCAGCGGGATCAGCATCAGCGCGAGCCAGCCGCGGCGGTGCTGCATCCATTCGCGCAGCAGCAAGGTGTTGAAGCGGTCCATCGAGGGTTCTCCTTCAGCCCTGGGTGCGGTTCATCTCGGGCGCGCGGGTCAGCGCGACGAACAGGTCGACCAGGCTCGGCCGCACGCGCTGGCCGAGCGCCGCGACGCCTTCCGGCGGCGGCCCGTCGAACAGTGCGGCCGAGCCGCCCTGCACGCGGTAGCGCAGCAGCGGGTGCGCGGCGGCGATCGCCTCGGCCTGCGCCGGGTCGTGGCTCAGCGCGACGAAGCGGCGGTCCATCTCCTCGAGGCTGATCGACAGCACCAGCTTGCCCTCGTTGAGCATCATCACGTCCGACAGCAGCGTCTCGATCTCCTCGACCTGGTGGGTCGAGATCAGCACGCTGCGCTCGCCGTCGCACCACTCGTCGATCAGCATCTCGTAAAAGGCCTTGCGCGACAGCACGTCCAGGCCCAGCGTCGGCTCGTCGAGGACCATCACCTGCGCGTCGATCGACGCGATCAGCGCCAGGTGAACCTGCACCACCATGCCCTTGGACAGCGACTTGACTCGGTCCTTCAGGCCGACGCTGGTGCGCCTGAGCAGCGCCCGCGCGCGGTCGGCCGAGAAGCGCGGATGCAGTCCGCTCATCAGGGTGATCAGCTCGTCCACCCGCGCCCAGCGCGGCAGGATCGCGACGTCGGGGATGTACGACAGGCGCTCGAGCAGCGCGACGCGCTGCTTCGCCGGGTCCATGCCCAGCACGCTGAGCCGCCCACCCTCGGCACCCTTCAGGCCGACCAGCGCCTTCATCAACGTGGTCTTGCCGGCGCCGTTGTGGCCGAGCAGCCCGACGACGCGGCCCTTGGGGACCGTGAAGCTGACCTCGTCGATCGCCACCTTCTTGCCGTAGCGCAGCGTCAGGCCTTCCGCCTGGATCAGGGCGTCCATCAGTTGTCCTCCCACTTCAGTTGTTCGGCCGTGATGCCCAGCCGGCGCAGGCGGGCGCGCAGCTGCGGCCATTCGTCGTTCAGGAAGCGGTCACGCTCGGCGCTGCGCAGGCGTTCGCGCGCGCCTGGCCGCACGTAGATGCCGAGGCCGCGTCGCGTCTCGATCAGGCCTTCCTCGCCCAGCGCCTGCAGCGCGCGGGTGACGGTCAGCGGGTTGATCAGGTAGCGGTTGGCGAGCGTGCGCACCGACGGCAGCGGCTGGCCTTCGGCCGGTTCGCCGTCGAGCAGCTGCGCGGCCAGCTGGTCGGCGAGCTGCTGGTAGATCGGCAGCTTGTGGTCCCAGGTCTGCATGGGCGGATCCGGTGTGTTGCTGATGTAGCACACCATATCAAGCCCGGCCGGGGCGGTCGCGGCCGGTGCGACCAACTGCAGGAGCGGACGACGAACTGCAGGCGACCCCGAGCTCGCTGCGCCCGCGTGCCGCCGCGTCCTACATCGACGCTTCCAGCATGCGCCGGTAGTCGCCGCGTGTCGCGATGCGCGGGTTGGTCTTGTGGCAATGGTCGGCCATCGCGCCGTCGATGATGCGTTCGAAGAGCTCGGGCGTGACCCCCATCTCGGCCAGGCCGGACGGCAGGCCGAGGCGCGCATTCATCGCCCGGATCGCGTCGACCACCTCGGTGCCCCGATCGTCGCAGCCGGGCAGGCCCATCGCGTGCGCGATGCGCTGCAGGCGGCGCTCGCGGCGGATCGATTCGGCCTCGGCATTGAAGGCGATCACCGCCGGCAGGAACACCGCGTTCAAGGTGCCGTGGTGAAGCTTCGGGTTCACCCCACCCAGGCTGTGGCTCAGGGAGTGCACGCAGCCCAGGCCCTTCTGGAAGGCCATCGCGCCCTGCATGCTGGCGCTCATCATCGCCCAGCGGGCGTCGCGGTCCTGGCCATCGCGGGTGGCGCGTTCGATGTGCGCCCAGCCGCGCTCCAGGCCGTCGAGCGCGATGCCATCGGCCGGCGGATTGATCGCCGGCGCCATGAAGGTTTCCAGGCAATGCGCGATCGCGTCCATGCCGGTCGCGGCGGTCAGCAGCGGCGGCAAGCCGGCCGTCAGCGCCGGGTCCAGGATGGCCGCCTTGGGCATCAGGTGCCAGCTGTGGAAACCGAGCTTGCGGCCGTCGTCGACGATGACGATCGCGCCGCGCGCGACCTCGCTGCCGGTGCCGGCGGTGGTCGGCACGGCGATCAGCGGCGCCACGGCTTCGCTGATCTTCGGGCTGCCGCCTTCGATCGTCGCGTAGGTCCTCAGCGGGCCGGGATGGGTGGCGAGGATCGCGACGCCCTTGGCCAGGTCGATGCTCGAGCCGCCGCCGACGGCGATCAGCCCGTCGCAGTCGTTCGCGCGGTAGACCTCGACCGCCGCGCGCACCGCGGCTTCGGTCGGGTTGCTGGGCGTGCCGTCGAAGACCGCATGCGGCATGTCGGCCAGCGGCGCCAGCGCCTGCGCCAGCACGCCGGCCGCCCGCACGCCGGCGTCGGTCACCACCAGCGGGCGGCGCATGCCGATGCGCTGGCATTCCTGCGGCAGCACGGCGATCGCGCCGTGGTCGATCTCGATCTGGGTCAGGTAGAGGATGCGGGCCATGGCGGATGTCCGGAGTGGGCGCGAAGGAAGCCACAGTATCCTTGCCGACCCGCCTTTGCCAACAGCGCCTGCGCGACATCTCTTGAAGCCCCCCGATCCGTTCCCGTCGAGCCGCCGAAGGCCCAAGGGGGCGACATGACCTCTGGCCGACTGCTGACGCCCCAGATGGCCGGCCTGCTGCAGCGCATCCAGCGCGCGAAGCGCACCCCGTTCCATGCGATGACGCCGGCCGAGGCGCGCAAGCTCTATGAAGCCGGCGCCGAGGTGCTGGAGCCGCCGCGCGCGCCGCTCAAACGCGTCGAGAACCTGACGCTGCGCGGTGCCGACGGCCAGGCGCTGGCGGCGCGCCTGTATTGCGATGCGCCCGGCACGCCACCGGCGCTGCTGTACCTGCATGGGGGCGGCTTCACGATCGGCAGCCTGGAGACGCACGACAGCCTGTGCCGCCAGCTCGCCTTGCGTTCGGCCGGCGCGGTGATCGCGCTGGACTACCGTCTCGCGCCGGAACACCGCTTTCCGACCGCCGTCGACGATGCCTGGGCGGTGATGCGCTGGCTGGCCGGGCAGGGCGGGGCGGCGCTGGGTCTCGATGCGAGGCGCCTGGCGGTCGGCGGCGACAGCGCCGGCGGCACCCTGGCCGCGGTGTGCGCGCTGCATGCCCGCGACATCGGCCTGCCGCTTGCGCTGCAGCTGCTGATCACGCCCGGCACGGTGGCGCACGCGGACACGCCGTCGCACAAGCTGTTCGCGAACGGCTTCCTGCTCGAGGCCGCGGACATCCAGTGGTTCTTCGACCACTACATCGATCATCACCACCGCCGCGACTGGCGCTTCGCGCCGATCGAGGCCGACGTCGACGACGTGGCGCCGGCCTGCGTCATCCTGGCCGAATGCGATCCGCTGGTCGACGAGGGCCTCGCCTACGCGGACAAGCTGCGCGCGGCCGGCGTCGCGGTCGAGCTGGAGCTCTACCGCGGCATGACGCACGACTTCATCAAGATGGGACGCGCGCTGAAGGAGGCCGGCCATGCCCAGGCCGCCGCTGGCGCCGCCCTGAAGGCCGCCTGGGCGCGGATGCAGGACACACCATGAGCAAACGAGAAGACTTCCGCTTCGCCGAACGCCTGCGCGTGCGCTGGGCGGAAGTGGACATGCAGAAGATCGTCTTCAACGGCCACTACCTGATGTACTTCGACACCGCCGTCGGCGGCTACTGGCGCGCGATGGCGCTGCCCTACCAGGCGACGATGGCGTACCTGGGCGGCGACCTCTACGTGCGCAAGTCGACGCTCGAGTACCACGCGTCCGCGCATTACGACGACCTCCTGGACATCGGCGTGCGCACCGCGCGCATCGGCAACTCGTCGATGGTGCTGGAGGCCTGCGCCTTCCGCGGCGACGAGCCGCTGGTCGGCGCCGAGCTGGTCTATGTCTACGCCGACCCGGCGACGCAGACCAGCCAGCCGGTGCCGCAGCAGCTGCGCGACGTGCTGCAGGCCTTCGAGGCCGGCAAGCCGATGGTCGAGGTGCGCGTCGGCGGTTGGGATCAACTCGGCAAGGAGGCCGGCGCGATCCGCACGCAGGTCTTCGTCGAGGAGCAGAAGATCCCCGCCGACATGGAATGGGACGCGGCCGACGCCGGCTGCGTGCATGCGGTGGCCTACAACCGCTTCGGCGCCCCGCTGGCCACCGGCCGGCTGCTGGAGCATGTGCCGGGTGTCGCGAAGATCGGCCGCATGGCGGTGCTGTCGTCGATGCGCGGCAGCCGCATCGGCCGCGCGGTGCTCGATGCGCTGATGCAGGCCGCGCGCGAGCGCGGCGACCGGGAAGCGCTGCTGCATGCGCAGATGTCGGCGGCGCCGTTCTATCTGCGCGCGGGCTTCCAGACACGCGGGCCGGTCTTCGAGGAGGCGGGCATCCCGCACGTCGAGATGGTGCGGGCGCTCTAGGCTCCGGATCAGGCGAGCGGTTCGAAGCGCTCGACGTGGCGCGGACTGCGAAGGCAGCCTGCCAAGGCGGCGAACGCGGCGGCCGCGCTGCCTTCGATGCGCGCCTGCAGCGCCGCATCGATCCCGCCCGGCGCCGCGTACGTCTCCATCAGCGTGATCTCGCCGTCCTTCGCTTCCGGCCGCCGCAGCAGCGCGGCCTCCAGCGTCGGCTGTTCGCTGCGCAGCGCCGCCTGCATCGCCATCACCGCCTCGCGCACCGCGGCGAGCGCGCCCGCATCGATGCGGTAGTAGACGTACAGCCTCACGCGTCCTGCGCCGGGATCGGGTAGGGCGGGGGCACCGGCCGCAGCGGCGGGCCATCGGCGCTGCCGGCATGCCAGCTGCCGCCCGCGCCGTCGGCCAGCGCCGCCAGCTTGACCTCGATCAGCGCGCTGCTCGCACCCTGCGGGCCGCGCGCCGCGTTGGCGACCTGGCCGGATGGCTGGCCCGGGTCGGCGCTGTGGAAGACCTCTTGCCCCGGCTGCAGCTCGGTCTCGCTGTCGAAGAGCCAGGCGCGTCGCTTCAAGGTGCCGCGGTACTGGCTGCGCGCGACGATCTCCTGGCCCGGGTAGCAGCCCTTCTGGAAGTTCACGCCGCCCACCAGTTCCAGGTTCACCATCTGCGGCACGAAGTGCTCGACGGTGCCGGCAACGATGCGCGGGATCGCGCTGCGCACCTCGAGCCAGGCCCAGTCCGAGGCATCGATCGCCGGCAGCGCAGGCGCTGCCGCCCCGGCCGGCTGCACCAGCAGATAACGTGCAATCGACTCGGCATCGGGCAGTCGGACGACCGTCGCCGCATCCTGCTGCGCCAGGCCCCACGCCGCGGCGGGCGAGGCCTGCCCCAGCCACGCGGACGCGGCATCGCCGGCCAGTCCGAAGACCGCCAGCTCGGCGCTGGCGTCGCTCAGCTTGCACTGCGCGCGCAGCACGAACATCGACAGCCGCTTCAGGGTCGGCGCCAGCAGGTCGGCGCTGCAGGCGAGCAGGATCTCGTCGGGCGCCGACCGCCAGACCACGAAACTGGCCAGCAGCCGGCCTTTCGCGCTGCAGTAGCCCGCGAGCCTGGCCCGGCCGTCCGGCAGGCCTTCGATGTCCTGCGTGAGCTGGCCGTGCAGGAATTTCGCGGCATCGGCGCCGCGGGCACGGATCAGGCCCCAGTCGTTCAGGCGCACGGCGCCCGAGATCGTGCGAGTCATGGTCATGCCCAATTATCATCACGCCCCCTATGACCGTTCGTGCCGGGCGGCCTTCCCGAAGCGACCGCGACCGATCGAATGAGATTCCTGCGCCGACTGTTCCTGCTGCTTGTCGTGCTGGCCCTCGCGGCCGGTGCCGCGGTGGCCTGGTGGCTGAACCGGCCGCTGCCGCTGTCCGGGCCGTCGGTGGAACTGTCGATCGAGTCCGGCATGTCGCCGCGCGAGGTCGCGCAGGGCTGGGTCACGGCCGGCGTGCAGAGCGAGCCGCTGCTGCTGTACGAATGGTTCCGCTGGTCGGGCGATGCCCGCCGCATCCGCGCCGGCAGCTACCAGGTCGGCCCCGGCACGACGCCGCGCACGCTGCTGGCGAAGATGGTGCAGGGCGACGAGGCCTACGAACGCGTGCGCCTGATCGAGGGCTGGACCTTCCGCCAGTTCCGCACCGCGCTCGCGCAGGCGCCGCACCTGAAGCCCGCGACGGCGGCGATGGACGACGCGCAGCTGATGGCCGCGCTGGGCCGCCCGGGCATCGCGCCCGAAGGCCGCTTCTTCCCCGACACCTACACCTACAGCCGCGGCGTCAGCGACTTGACGGTGTTGAAGCGCGCGCTGGCCACGATGCAGCAGCGGCTCGATGCGGTGTGGGCCGAACGTGCCCCGGGCCTGCCGCTGAAGACCGCGGACGAGGCCCTGGTGCTGGCCTCGATCGTCGAGAAGGAAACCGGCCGCGGCGAGGACCGCGCGCGCATCGCCGCGGTGTTCGTGAACCGCCTGCGCATCGGCATGCCGCTGCAGACCGATCCGACCGTGATCTACGGCCTCGGCAGCGGTTTCGACGGCAACCTGCGCAAGCGCGATCTGCAGGCCGACGGTCCTTACAACACCTACTTGCGCGCCGGCCTGCCGCCGACGCCGATCGCGATGCCCGGCCTCGCGTCGTTGCGCGCCGCCGTGCAGCCCGAAGCGAGCAAGGCGCTGTACTTCGTCGCACGCGGCGACGGCACCAGCGTCTTCAGCGACGACCTGGCCGCGCACAATCGCGCGGTGAACGAATACCAGCGCAAGACCCGGTGAGAACCTGATGCGAAGAGGGCGCTTCATCACCATCGAGGGCATCGACGGCGCGGGCAAGTCCTCGCACATCGCCGCCCTGGCGCACTGGGTGCGCCAGCAGCAGCGCGAGGTCGTGCTGACGCGCGAGCCTGGCGGCACGCGCCTGGCCGAGTCGGTGCGCGAGCTGTTCCTGCACCGCGACGACATGGACGCGCTGACCGAGGCGCTGCTGGTCTTCGCCGGCCGCCGCGACCACCTGCGCCAGGTGATCGAGCCGGCGCTGGCGCGCGGCGCGGTGGTGATCTGCGACCGCTTCACCGACGCCACGTTCGCCTACCAGGGCGCGGGCCGCGGCTTCGACCTGAGCGTGCTGGCGCAGCTCGAACAGTGGGTGCAGGAGGGCCGCCAGCCCGACCTGACGCTGTGGTTCGATTTGCCGGCCGATGTGGCCGCCGCGCGGCGCGGGGCCGCGCGCGATGCCGATCGCCTGGAGCGGGAGACGCTGGACTTCTTCGAGCGTGTGCGCAGTGGTTACGCCGCCCGGGCCGCGCAGTCGCCGCAGCGCTTCGTGCGCATCGATGCCGACCACGAGCGCGAGGCGGTGTGGCAGCAGGTCGAGGCCGCCCTGGCCGCTCATTCCTGGTGGTAGGCATGGCGACCACGAACCCCCGCCGCAACGACCCGCTGCTGCTCGGCGCCGACGAGCAGGGCGCCTGGCCGCTGCCGTGGCTCGTCGAGCCGATGAAGCGCGCGAAGGCGCTGCAGAAGGCGCACGCGCTGCTGCTGGTTGGCCAGGCCGGTGTGGGACAGCTGGAGCTGGCGGGTCTGCTCGCGCAGGCGCACCTGTGCGAGGACCCGACGCCGCGGGGACCTTGCGGTCGCTGCGCGGCCTGCCACCTGGTGCGCCGCCGCGCGCATCCGGACCTGCTGGCCGTCGTGCCCGAGGCCTGGCGCGTGCGGCTGAACTGGCTGTCGGAGGACGAGGGCGGTTCGAAGTCCGACGCCAAGCCGAGCAAGGACATCCGCATCGAGCAGGTGCGGCAGGCGATCGACTGGTCGCACCAGACCAGCGGCCGCGGCCGCGGCAAGGTGCTGCTGCTGCACCCGGCGGATGCGCTTAACGGGCCGTCGGCGAACGCGCTGCTGAAGACGCTGGAAGAGCCGGCGCCCGGGCTGAAGCTGCTGCTGACCAGCACCGATGCCGAGCGCCTGCTGCCGACGATCCGCAGCCGCTGCCAACGCGTGCAGCTGGCCGCGCCGCCGTCGGACCAGGCGGTCGCCTGGCTGCAGGCGCAGGGCGTGGCCGACGCACCGCTGCTGCTGGCGCTGGCCGGCGGCAGCCCGCTGGAAGCGCTGGACCTGGCGGCCGAAGGCTTCGAGTCGCGCCTGCTGGCGGAGCTGCCGATGCTGGTGGCCGCCGGTGAGGCCGCACCCTTCGTCGGCCGGCCGCTGCCGCGGGTGATCGACCTGCTGCTCAAGCTCGCGCACGACCTCCAGGCACGCGCCGCGGGCGGCGCGCCGCGCTTCTTCGTCGCCAGCCGCTGGCCCGCCGCGCCGGACATCGGGCGGCTCGTGGACTGGCAGAAGGCGCTGCTGCGCGCCGCGCGGCACGACGAACATCCGTGGAACGCCGCGCTGCTGATCGAGTCCTTGGTCACGCAGGCTGAGGCCTTGTGGGCTGAAACAGGCACGGCGCCTGCCCTACACTCGGCGCGATGACGATCAATCCCGGCCGCCCTCCCGCCCCCGCAGCGCCCGCCGCCGCGGCGGCCGCGCGGCCGAGCGTCATCCAGCTGGTGTTCCGCGAGAAGGGCGCGCTCTACGCCGCCTACATCCCGCTGCTCAGCGACGGCGGTCTGTTCGTGCCGACGACACGCGAGTACCGCCTCGGTGAGGACATCTACCTGCTGCTGTCGCTGCCGGACGATCCGCAGCGTTATCCCGTCGCCGGCAAGGTCGCGTGGATCACGCCGGCCAATGCCTCCGGCGGCCGCACCCAGGGTGTCGGCGTGCGCTTTCCGGCCGACGAGAAGACGCGCCTGCTGAAGCTGAAGATCGAGGAGATCCTCGGCACGTCGATCCAGTCGTCGAAGCCGACGCAGACCGTCTGACGCCTGCTGCCGGCGGGCGCCTCGCCCGCCGCGACACCGTTGCCCGCCTTCCATGTTCGTCGACTCCCATTGCCACCTGAGCTTCCCTGAGCTGCACGGGAACATCGACCACATTCGTGCCGAGATGGCCGCAGCGAAGGTCGACCGCGCGCTGGTCATCTGCACGACGCTGGAGGAATTCCCGGCGGTGCACGGCCTCGCCACGCGCTTCGACAACTTCTGGTGCTCCGCCGGCGTGCACCCGGACAACGAGGGCATCGAGGAGCCGACGCTCGACCGCCTGCTGCAGCTGGCACGCGAGCCGAGGGTGGTGGCGATCGGCGAGACCGGCCTCGACTACTACCGCCTGAACGGCCGCAGCGTCGACGACATGGCCTGGCAGCGCGAGCGTTTCCGGGTGCACATCCGCGCCGCGCGCGAGAGCCGGCTGCCGCTGATCATCCACACCCGCAGCGCGTCGGCCGATACGCTGGCGATCCTGCGCGAGGAGCAGGGCGGGGCGACAGACGGCGGGCCCGGCGGCGTCTTCCACTGTTTCACGGAGACCGCCGAGGTCGCCCGCGCCGCGCTGGACCTGGGCTTCATGATCTCGTTCTCCGGCATCCTGACCTTCCGGAATGCCGAGGACCTGCGCGAGGTAGCGCGCTTCGTGCCGCTGGACCGCTGCCTGATCGAGACCGACAGCCCCTACCTCGCGCCGGTGCCGTACCGCGGCAAGACCAACTCGCCGGCCTACGTGCCGCACGTCGCGAAGCAGGTGGCGGCGGTGAAGGGCCTGGACCTGGAGGCCGTGGCCGCCGCGACCAGCCGCAACTTCGAGCGCCTGTTCGGGCTGCCGACACCGGAGACCCTGTCATGAACCGTCGTCGCCGTTCGCTGCTCATCGCCACGCTGCCGGCAGGGCTGATGGCCACCCGCGCCGCCCGCGCCGGTTCCTACGAGGACTTCTTCAAGGCCGTGCAGCTCGACGACGCCGATGCCGTGCGGGCGCTGCTCCAGCGCGGCTTCGACCCGAATTCGCGCGCAGAGGACGGCAACGTCGCGCTGTACCTGAGCCTGCGCGACGGTGCGATGAAGGTCGCCGAGCTGCTGATGCAGGCGCCGCAGGTGCAGGTCGACGCCGCCAACGCTACCGGCGAGACGCCGCTGATGATGGCCGCGATGCGCGGCCACCTGGACTGGCTGCCGAAGCTGGTCGAACGGGGCGCCCAGGTGAACCGCGACGGCTGGACGCCGCTGCACTACGCGGCCACCGGCCCCGAGCCGAAGGCGGTGGAATGGCTGCTGGCGCGCGGGGCCCGCATCGACGCCCGCTCGCCCAACGGCACCACGCCGCTGATGATGGCCGCGCGCTACGGCAACGAGCAGTCTGCGCAACTGCTGCTGCAGCGCGGCGCCAATGCGACGCTGCGCAACCAGCTCGACCTGGCGGCCGCCGACTTCGCGAAACTGGGCGGACGCGACAAGCTCGCCGCGCAACTGGGGCAGGTGGCCCGCTGACGAAAGTCATTGCGGACCGCCGACGCGGCTGTCAGCGGAAATCCGACACGGTTCTCAGGCCGCGGCCGACTACAGCTTCTTCGCAACAACTCCTAAAGTTTCGGTACACCGTCGCCACCGGTCTTGCAGCCGACGCGACGCCCCGAGCCAAGGAGCCGCCATGTCGACGCTGCAACCGATTGCCAACCCGTTTGCCCTGCTGCTGGACCCGGAACAGGTCCTCGCCAGCATCGAGCACTCGGATCGCCTCGAACGCCTGCAGCGCCGCATCTGCCGGCCGCTGGACAAGCCGATGATTCCCGCCGCCAAGCCGGTGCGCGGCCGCGAGCTGGCCGACTTCGACGACGCGATCGATGCCGACATCGACGAGCCGGACGTCGGCGACGGCCTGAACTGATCCCCGATCTCGCGTCGCGGCCGCCTCGGCCGCGACGAGGGTGGTGTATCGCTTTCCACCCATGCGCACCGCCGCTTCTGGCGGATTTCCGCGCAAGCGCCGGTCGTCCGATCGCGCCGTTTCCTCTGAAGGCGCCTGCCGATCGTTGCCGAGTGCCGATTGGCATGGTCCCTGCACTTGATCGGGTCCCTACACAGGAGACCCCATGTTCGAGTTGCGTTCCTTCGCCGCCCGCAGTGCCGCCACGCTGCTGCTCGCCCTGTCTGCATCGATCGCCGCCGCGCAGGCCGCCAAGCCGCGCGTCGTCGTGCTCGCCACCGGCGGCACGATCGCCGGAGCGGGCGCGTCGGTGGTCAACAGCGCGACCTACCAGGCGGCCAAGGTGCCGGTCGACAAGCTGATCGCCGGCGTGCCGGAGCTGGCCGAGGTGGCCCAGGTGCGCGGCGAACAGGTGTTCCAGATCGCCAGCGAGAGCTTCACCAACGACAAGCTGCTGGCGCTGGGAAAACGTGTCGCGGCGCTGGCGAAGGACCCGGCGGTCGACGGCATCGTCATCACGCACGGCACCGACACGCTGGAGGAAACCTCGTACTTCCTGAACCTCGTCGTGCGCAGCGACAAGCCGGTGGTGGTGGTCGGCTCGATGCGCCCGGGCACCGCGATGAGCGCCGACGGCATGCTGAACCTGTACAACGCGGTGGTCGTCGCCGGCAGCGCCGACGCCCGCGGCAAGGGCGTTCTGGTGGCGATGAACGACGAGATCCACAGCGGCCGCGACGTCGCCAAGCGCATCAACATCAAGACCAGCGCCTTCGGCAGCCAGTGGGGACCGCTCGGCATGGTGGTCGAGGGCCGCACGTACTGGTTCCGCCTGCCGGCCAAGCGCCACACGGCCACGAGCGAGTTCGACATCGAGAAGATCGACAGCCTGCCGGATGTCCAGATCGTCTACGGCGCCGGCAACATGGCGCTCGAGCTCTACGACGCCGTGCAGCGCAGCGGCGCCAAGGCCGTGATCCACGCCGGCACCGGCAACGGCTCGGTGGCGAACTACGCGGTCGACAAGCTGCGCAGCCTGCGCAGCCAGGGCCTGCAGGTGATCCGGTCGTCCCGCGTCGGCGATGGTTTCGTGCTGCGCAACTCGGAGCAGCCCGACGACAAGTACGACTGGGTCGTCGCACACGACCTGAATCCGCAGAAGGCGAAGATCCTGGCGGCCGTCGCGCTGACACGCACGGCCGATCCGAAGGAACTGCAGCGCATCTTCTGGGAGTATTGAGGGGCGCAGGCGCAGGCCGTCTCGTTCGGGTGGCGTCGAGCAATCGGCGTCGTCCGTCGGCGGCCGGCCACGGCGGCCTGGCCATATGTCAAGGCCAAGTCGAAATGTCGCCCCGCTGGCTAAGTTGAAGTGTCGCATCGGGGCTGAGCGCAGCGCTCGGTGCAGGACCTTGTCCACCGGCGGCGTGGCGGTCCGCCACGCAAACGCCGACGGTGGGCAAGTCCGTGTTCAGTGCGCGGTGAGGGCAGGGCTCGGCTTTCGCGGTGCAAACGTCGGTTTCGGCTTCTTGCCCGAGCACACCTCTTCGACGACAGCGCGGATGTCCTGCGCGGTAAAGGCGCGTTGCGTCTTGGTGCCGGGGCGCCGCTCGGCGTGGTTCGCATTGGCCGGCTCGCCGCGGTGCGTTCGAGACACCACGCTGCGCCGCCAGTCGTCACGCTGCTCCTGAATGGCCTTGGCGACTTCGAGCGTCATGGCCAGGCGCTTGTTCTCGACCACAGCGCCGGAATCCAGGGTCGACAGCCGGTCGTAATTTCCGGACGGTCTCCTTGCTCAGCACCAAGCCGTGGCACTCGCGCAGCTTCTCGCACGCCAAGGTCGGCCCGAAGTCTTCGTAACGCTGCCGGATCAAGCTCAGAGCGCGCTGCGCGAGGCCAGGCTCGAGCTGGTTGTGGCTCGGCCGCCCACGGTTGCGTGAAACCACGCCCATGGGGCCTTCGGCCCGGTACCGCAACAACAGCCGCTCAAGCTGCCTGCGACTTAACCGAAGCCGCCGCGCCGCTTGGCCCACTCGAAGCATGCGGTCCTCGACCGCCTGGATCGTCTTGAGCCGATCCACTTCACGCATGCTCATCGTGATCGTCGCCACTGCCGTCATCGCCGCTCCCGCCGAGCTCCCGATGCGACAGTTCTACTTGGCGAAAACACGACATTACTAATCGGCGCCTACAACATAACAATCGACAATGATTGTTATGTCAAATTAGATTGGTCGCCATCGGAACGGCCGTCGGAACGGCCATCCAGGCGTTAGCCTTGCCGGATGACCGTTCCGACACCCATCCCCGTCCTGATCGACTGCGACCCCGGCATCGATGATGCGCTGGCCTTGCTGCTGGCGGCCGGGACGCCGGCGCTGCACATTCGCGCGGTGACCACGGTCGCCGGGAACCGCCCCGCGGCGCAGACCGCGGTGAACGCGCGCCGCGTGATGGACCTCGCCGGCGCCGATGACGTTCCGGTCTACGCCGGCTGCGCGAGATCCCTGGCACAAGCCGCCGACCGGAACAACCTCGTGCATGGCGACGACGGCCTCGGAGGCGCCGTGTTGCCGCTGCGCGGCGCGATCGCGCCCGGTCACGCGGTGGAGGTGCTGCTGCAGACGCTGGGCGCGGACGACTCGGCCGGCCTGCGGCTGATCGCCCTCGGCCCGCTGACGAACCTGGCCTGTGCCGAGCTGCAGGCGCCCGGCATCCTGCGTCGTGCGGCGCAGATCGACATCATGGGCGGCGCCGCCTTCTGTCCGGGCAACGTCACGCCGCAGGCGGAGTTCAACTTCTGGGCCGATCCGTTGGCCGCGCAGATCGTGCTCGCCAGCGGCGCTCGGCTGCGCATCTTCGGGCTCGACGTGACGAACCAGGCGCGCATGAGCGCCGAGTGGATTCACTCGCTCGCCGCGCTGCCCGGCGCCGCGGCCGCTGCCGCCCACACGATGCTGCGCGCCTACAGCGGCGTCGATCCGTTGCTGCACGATGTCTGTCCGGTGGCCGCGGTCTTCGCGCCGGAACTCTTCGGCGGCAGCCGGCACCGGGTGGGCGTCGAATGGCGCGACCGCACCGCCGAGGGACGGCTGCTCGTCGACGAGGCCGCCTCCGCGTCCGGCGAGAGCGGCGAAGCCGACGTCATCACCCGGGTCGATGCGCCGGCGCTGCTGGCGCGGGTCGCGGGCGCGCTGCGACGACTCGGGGAATGAAACACGGCACGGCCGCCGGCCGTGCAAGGCGTCGCGCGGACGACGGTCAAGCTGCCGCGTCGCGGGGTCGATAGGACGAAGAATCCCGCCATCCCCTTCCCGCGCGCAACATGCCTACCGTTTCCGAAGCCCTCAACGTCCAGACCTCCGGCGACTACCGCGCCGATGCCCTGTTCGGCACGTTCGCGAACTGGAACTACCTGACGCCGGACATCACGCCGGCGGCTAACACGCTCTACTTCACCTTCACGATCGGCTCGCAGATCAACGCCGCGGCGCCGGATGGCTCGCCGATGGCCTTCAACGCCGACCAGGCGGCCGCGGCGCGCGCGATCCTGAGCTACTGCGCCGGCATCACCGGCATCAACTTCGTCGAGACCAGCGATCCGACGAAGGCCGACTTCCATTTCGCCAATGCCAATCTGACTGGCGCGACGACGGTCGGCCTGTGCCAGACGAGCCGCAGCTACGGCCAGAGCGGCCAGAACCTGACCTCGTTCAGCGCCGAGGCGTACATCTACCTCGACGACGCCGAATGGGCGGCGACCAACGTCGATCCGGACGCAGGTGAAGAGGCCTACGAGTACCTGCTGCACGAGATCGGCCATGCGCTCGGCCTCGACCATCCCTTCTCGGGCAACAACAACCTGCCTGCGGCCGAGGACAACACCAACAACACGGTGATGTCCTATACCCACGCCGGCGCCAACAAAAGCACATTCCAGGCTTATGACCTGCTGGCGCTGGCCTGGATCTACGGGGGCGACGGGCTCGGCGGCACCTGGGGCTACAACAGCACGAATGGCCTGACGCTGACACCCGCGCCGGCACCGGCGCCCAGTCCCAGCCCGAGCCCCAGCCCAAGCCCAAGCCCGAGTCCGAGCCCCAGTCCGAGTCCGAGTCCTTCGCCCGCTCCCAGCCCGAGCCCTGCCCCAGCGCCGGCACCGTCTGACACGACCGCGCCGCGCCTGGTCGCGGTCAGCCCCTCCGATGGCGCGACCGGCGTGTCGACGTCGTCGGCCATCACGTTGCGCTTCGACGAAAGCGTCTACGCGAACAGCGGCTCGATCGTGCTGAAGACAGCCAGTGGGGTCACGGTCGAGACCTTCGCCGTGGCCAACTCGCCGCGCGTCAGCTTCGACGGCCTCCTGCTGACCATCACGCCCAGCGTGGCGCTGTCCTACGACACCGCCTACCGGCTCGAGCTGCCGGCGGGCGCGGTGCGAGACGCCGCCGGCAATGCCTATGGCGGCCTGGCCGACTACGACTTCGTCACCGCGCCGCCGCCCGACCTCGTCGCGCCGACGGCGATCAGCTTCTCGCCCAGCGCCAATGCGCTGGGTTTCGCGATCGCCGACAACCTGCAGATCGTCTTCAGCGAATCGGTGCGCGCGGGCAGCGGCCGCATCGAGCTCAAGAAGGCCGATGGCACGCTGGTGCAGGCCTTCGACGCCGCCAGCAGTTCCCGCCTGGTCTTTTCCGGCGCGACGTTGACGATCGATCCCAACAATGCGCTGGCCTACGGGACGACGTACCGGCTCGACCTGCCGGCAGGCAGCGTGCTCGACCAGGCCGGCAATGCCTACGCCGGCGTGGTGTCGCACACTTTCACGACCGTTGCCGCGCCGGACAAGACGGCCCCGGTGCTGGTCGAGGCGTCGCCGGCCAACGGCAGCAGCGGTGCCGCCGTCGGCGCCGATCTGCAGCTGCGTTTCAGCGAGTCGGTGGTCGCCGGCAGCGGGACGATCTACCTGAAGGCGAACGACGGCCGCACCATCGAGCAGTTCGCCGTCGCTTCGAGCCCGCGCGTGCACTTCGATGGCGATAAGCTGGTCATCGACCCGACCGCGGATCTGCTGCTCGGGACGACCTACCGCCTCGAGCTCGGCGCCGGCACGCTGAAGGACCTCGCAGGCAACGGCACGTCGACGCTGGTAAAGGTGCAGTTCACGACGGTCGCGCCGCCGGCCGCGCTGGATCTGCGCGGGACCGCAGGCGCCGACGACCTGCTGGGCGGCCAGGGCAACGATCGGCTGGACGGCGTCGGTGGCGCGGATCGTCTGCGCGGCGCCCAGGGTGACGACGACCTGCGCGGCGGCGATGGTGTCGACACGGCGGCCTACAGCCTCGATCGCGCGAAGTACCAGATCACGGCCGACGGTGCCGCATGGCGCATCAAGGCGCTGACGGGCGACGAGGGCAACGACCTCACCACCGGCATCGAGCGCCTGGACTTCACCGACCAGGGGCTCGCGCTCGACCTGGGCGGTGCCGCCGGCACCGTCGCGAAGATCGTCGGCGCCGTGTTCGGCAAGGCGGCGCTCGCCGACAAGACCATCGTCGGCATCGGCCTGGCGTTCGCCGACAGCGGCATGGCGCCCGATGCGCTCGCGGGGCTCGCGGTGTCCACCGCCGAGTTCACCGCGCTGGCCGGCGGCAGCAGCCATGCGGCCCTGGTGACCGAGCTCTGGGGCAACGTCATCGGCGGCACGCCGGATGCCGCCTCGCTCGCTCATTTTGTCGGCCTGCTGGACCGCGGGGAGTTGTCGCCGGGCGCGCTGACCTGGCTCGCCGCGGAATCGGCGCAGAACGTCGCGCAGATCGATCTCGCCGGCCTCGCGCTCACCGGTCTGGCCTATCTCCCGTTCGAGGGCTGAACCGATCCGGGACTCGTTATGTCAAATTTTTCGACAACTGGCATAATGTGCACCGGTCGGTCTTTGCCTGCTTGAAGCGCCCTGCTTCGACGGACCGCGCCTCAGCACCCGCCCATGTCCAAAGCCGACACCAAGACCTCCATCGACGCCGACGGTCTGCGCTATCGCAGCAAGACGCCCGGTTCCCCGTTCACGGCGGCCGGCGCGTTCGGCGCGGCCACCATGTCCTGTTTCCTCTGCGGCAAGCATCGGCCGCGCAGCGCACTGAAATCGCGCCGCCTGCTGGGCAAGGCGCAGTTCGTCTGTTCGCCGAGCTGCAAGGAAGCGGACAACCCGGCCAAGGGTTGAAGCCGGCCTCGGGCGGCGCGCTCAGTCGATCGCGCCCTCACCCACCGTCTTGAAGTACAGCGTCGTGCCGCAGCGCCCCCCGCGCGGCCACAAGGCGTAGCCGGGAATCTCGCCGACGCGCTGCCAGCCGAGCCGGCCATACAGACGCTCCGCGTCGCCGCCGGTGACCGTGTCGAGCACCAGCAGGTCCTTGCCGGCGAGGGCCGCGGCCTCTTCGGCCGCCGTCATCAAGGCCGCGCCCAGCCCCCGCTTGCGCGAACGCCGGTGCACCAGCATCTTGGCGATGTCTCCTCGGTGCGGCTGGTTGTCGGGCTGTGCCAGCACCACCTGCACCGTGCCGTCGATCAGCCCGTCGGCATCCCGCGACACCAGCACGATGCGTTCGCCCGCCGCGGCGCTTTGCAGCACACCGCGCCAGAAGGCCCGTGCATGGTCGCGCGGCAGCGGCCACATGAAGGACACCGACGCACCGCCGTCGACGCAATCGATCAGCACGTCGCTCAGCTGGTCGATCGCCGCGTCGTGGTCTGCCGAGGAGTCGAGGCGGCTGATGATCGGGGCGGCGGTCATGCGGTTCTCCGAGAGACGTGGGTGTCGGTGGTGATCGCGACGAGGTAGCGCGCGGCCCGTCGGCCGGGATTCGAGAAGACGATCGGTCGGTCGAGCCGCATCGCGAGGCAGTCGCCCGCGGCCAGCTCGTGCGACGTGTCACCCAGCGTGATGTGCAGCGTGCCGGCGATGAGCCAGATCTGCTGGTGGATCGCGACATCCCGCGGGCCGCTTTCGTAGGCCACGCGGGCACCGGCCGGGAATTCCACCTCGACCAGCTGCAGCGGCGACGGATAGGCGGCCGGCGACAGATTGCGACGCAGGTAGCCGGATTGCGGATCGCGCCATTCGGCCTGGTCGCGCCGGCGCGCCAATGGCTGCGCATCGCGCGCGCCGGGTTCGGCAAACAGGTCGGCGAGCATCACGCCGAGGCCGGTCGCCAACTTCTCGAGCACGACGGCCGTCGGGCTGGCCTCGCCGCGCTCAATCAGCGAGATCATCGAGCGGCTGACGCCGCAATGCGTGGCCAGTGCGTCGAGCGACTGCCCGCGTTCGGCCCGCAGTTCTCGCACGCGGCGGGCGATGCGGCGGTGGACGTCGCGGGCGTCTGATCCATCCTTCATGATGGAAGAAAGTGTCCATCATGCTGGAGGAGGCCGTCAACCCCCGGCGGGCAGAACGCGCGTCAACTGCGCCCGAGCTGCTCCTCCAGCCGGTGCAGCACCTGATAACACGGCAGCACCTGCGCGACGCTGGCATTCGGCTCGCGGCCCTCGCGGATTGCCGCGAAGAATTCGCGGTCCTGCAACTCGATGCCGTTCATCGAGACATCGACCTGCGAGACGTCGATCTTCTGGTCCTTGCCGTCGACCAGGTCGTCATAACGCGCGATGTACGTGCCGGTGTCGCCGATGTAGCGGAAGAAGGTGCCGAGCGGGCCCTCGTTGTTGAAGCTCAGCGACAGCGTGCAGATCGCGCCGCTGGCGCTCTTCAGCTGGATCGACATGTCCATCGCGATGCCGAGCACCGGGTGGATCGGGCCCTGGATGGCGTTGGCCTGCACGATGGGCGCGCCGGTCTGGTAGGCGAACAGGTCGACGGTGTGCGCCGCGTGGTGCCACAGAAGGTGGTCGGTCCAGCTTCGAGGCTGGCCCAGTGCGTTCATGTTCGTACGGCGGAAGAAGTAGGTCTGCACGTCCATCTGCTGGATGTTGAAGTCAGCCGACACCACCTTCCTGTGCACCCACTGGTGGCTGGGGTTGAAGCGCCGGGTGTGGCCGCACATGGCGACGAGGCCGCTCTGCTTCTGCAGCTCGACCACCGCCTGCGCGTCCTTCCAGCTGTCGGCCAACGGAATCTCCACCTGCACATGCTTGCCGGCCTTCAGGCAGGCAATGGCCTGCGAGGCGTGCATCTGCGTCGGCGTGCACAGGATCACCGCATCCACCTCGGCCAGCGCCAGGCTGTCGGCGAGCTCGGTCGTGCAGTGCCCGATGCCGTACTTGGCCGCGACCTCCCGGGTCTTGTCGAGCTCGCGGCTGACCAGCGATACGACCTCGACCCCGTCGATCAGCTTGATCGCGTCGAGGTGCTTGATGCCGAACGCGCCGGCCCCGGCCAGCGCGACCTTGATCGTCTTGCTCATCAGGTGTTCTCCAGGATCAGGTGCCCCACGGCCGTGTTCGATGCCGGCACGTGGTAGAAGCGATGCACCACCGTCGGCGTGCGCCCTTCGGCCATCGCGCCGCGCGCGATCAGCCACATCACCAGCTCGATGCCCTCGCTGCCCGCCTCGCGCACGTAGTGGATGTGCGGCACCGCGGCCTGCCCCTCGGGGTCCGCGATCAGGCGGTCGAGGAACGCGTTGTCGAACTCGCGATTGATCAGGCCGGCCCGCGGACCCTGCAGCTGGTGGCTCATGCCGCCGGTGCCCCAGATCTGCACATTGAGGTCCTCGTCGAAGGACTCGATGGCCTTGCGGATCGCCTTGCCCAGCATGAAGCAGCGCCGGCCGGAAGGCACCGGGTACTGCACCACGTTGACCGCGAACGGGATCACCGGGCATGGCCACGCGTCGGGCTGGCCGCACATCAGCGACAACGGCACCGTGAGGCCGTGGTCCACGTCCATCTTGTTGACGATCGTGAGGTCGAAGTCGTCCTGGATCACCGACTGCGCAATGTGCGACGCGAGCTCCGGATGGCCGATCACCTTGGGCACCGGACGCGGTCCCCAACCCTCGTCGGCCGGGTTGAACTCGGCCGCGCAGCCGATCGCAAACGTGGGGATCATCTCCAGGCTGAAGGCGCTGGCGTGGTCGTTGTAGACGAGGAAGATCACGTCCGGCCGGTGGTCGCGCATCCACTGCTTCGACGGCTCGTAGCCCTTGAACACCGGCTGCCAGTAGGGTTCGGCGCTCTTGCCGAGGTCGAGCGCGGCGCCGATCGCCGGGACGTGAGACGTATAGACGCTCGCGGTGATGCGGGCCATCAGGCACCTTCCTTCTTCTGCGTCGCCGGCTGCTCGCCGATGTACCGATTGCCTTCCGGCGAGCGCCCGCCGTTGAGCATCATCTTCGCGTAGGCCTCCTGCGACATGCCGGTCATCGTCGCGGCCATGTACTGGAAGCTCTTGCCGTCGGTGGCGCCGATCTTCGCGAGGAAGTAGATGTTGCCGCCGAGTGAGATGCAGCGGTTGAGGTCGCGTGCGAGCACGGCCTGCTTCTGGTCCTCGGTCATCGGCCACTCGTCCAGGTACGCCCGCTCGTTCGCCTTGAAGCGTTCGCGGTTCGCGGCCTTCATCAGCGACATGCAGAACTGGTTCAGGTGGTAGCCGAGGCGCGACTGCTCGGCATCGAAGATGGTCGTGCCGGGCACGTCCTTGTAGGGTTTGTCGAGCGACATGGCTCAGACCTCCTCGGGCCAGTACAGGCGCATCGGGTTTGCGACCAGCAGCTTCTTCTGCAACTCGTGCGTGGTGGCGATGTGCGGGATGAAATCGACGAGCAGGCCGTCGTCGGGCATGTGGTCCTTCAGGTTCGGATGCGGCCAGTCGGTGCCCCACAGCACGCGGTCCGGGAAGGTCTCGACGATGCGACGCGCGAAGGGCACGACGTCGCGGTAGGCGGCTTGCTCGCCGTTCAGTGCGGGTGGGCCCGACACGGACAGCCGCTCGGGGCAGCTGACCTTGCTCCAGACGTTGGGGTGCTCGCGCATGAACTTCACGAACAGCTCGAACTCGGGGCCGTCGACCGGCTTCGTGACGTCGGGTCGGCCCATGTGGTCGACGACGACCGTCGTGGGCAGCGCGGTGAAGAAGTCCCACAGCTCCGGCAGATCCTGCGCCTCGAAGTAGATGACGACATGCCAGCCGAGCTTCCCGATGCGGCCGGCGATCTCCATCAGCTCGTCCTTCGGCGTGAAGTCGACCAGGCGCTTGACGAAGTTGAAGCGCACGCCGCGCACGCCGGCCTCGTGCAGCGCCTGCAGCTCGGCGTCGCTGACGCTGCGCTTGACCGTCGCCACGCCGCGGGCCTTGCCGCCGGACGCCCGGCAGGCATCGGCCATCGCGCGGTTGTCGGCACCGTGGCAGGTGGCCTGCACGATCACGTTGCGCTCGAAGCCCAGGTGGTCGCGCAGCGCGAAGAGCTGCTGCTTGGACGCGTCGCAGGGCGTGTACTTGCGCTCGGGGGCGAAGGGGAACTCGTCGCCCGGTCCGAACACATGGCAGTGCGCATCGACGCTGCCTGGCGGCAGCACGAAGCGCGGCTTGCTCGGACCGGCGTACCAGTCGAGCCAGCCAGGCGTCTTTTCGAAAGCCATCTCAATCCTTCTTGAGCTGAGCCAGGATGCGGTCGGCCTCGGTGCGCCAGTCGGCGCTGCGGGCGAAGCCGGGCGTGCCGCGTTCGCCGAAGAGACCGGCGTCGGCCAGGTCCGCGATCCAGGCCTGGCGTTCGGCCGTACCGGCGGCCGACCACGGCTCCAGCCCGGCCTCGCGCACGGTGACGGCCACCTCGCGCACTTCCTCGCTGCGGCGCCGGCCGTGTTCGATCACGCGCTGGAAGAAGTAGGCGCCCTGCTTCTCCCAGTCGATGCCGGGGAAGGTCTCGGCGAGCGACGCCAGCACCTGGTCCTCCACGCCATAGTGGCGCGCCGCGGTGAAGCTCTCGATGATCATCGCCTCGAGGCCCTTGATCATCACGCTGCGGCACATCTTGGTGGCCGACGCGATGCCGAGCCGCTCGCTGGCGATCTTCGGTGCGAAGCCCAGCGCCTGCAGCGCCGGCGCGAGCTCCGAGGCATGGCCGCCGCCCAGCAGCAGCGGCACGCGGATGCGGTACGGCGGCACCGAGGTCATCACCGCACCCTCGACGTAACGTCCACCGGACGCGTCCACGAGTCCGGCGGCACGAATCTTCGCGCCCGGCGATGCGGAGTTGAAATCCAGGAAGAACGCGCCGCGCCGGATCGCCGGCGCGACAGCTTCGGCGACCGCCACCGCCTGGCTGGCGGTCACCGCGCTCAGCACGAGATCGGCATCGCGCGCGATCTCGGCATGCGAGCCGGCCAGCGCGACGCCGTGCTGCGCGGCGTGGGCCCGCATCGCCTGAGCGCCGTCGCCAGCGAGCTTCAGGTCGAACGCGCTGACCGCGACGCCGCGTGCGCGCAGGTCCTCGGCCAGGATGCGGCCGACCTCGCCGTAGCCGACGATGCCGACATGCCACTGCAGCGCGTCCATCGGATCGCTCCTTCGTCGATCAGTCCAGCGACGCCAGCGCGACGAGGGTCTTCAAAGACTTCATTCACGGGTCTCCAACGACATCTATCCCTCGGTCAATCGATGTAGCGCAGCCCGGCCTTCTCGAGCGGCTCGCGCATCTTGTACATGTCCAGCCCCAGCACGCCCGCAGCGAGCTTGGCGCGCTTGTCGGCCTCGTTGGCCTCGCGCTGGGCGGCGGCTTCGGCGGTGGCCACGGCCATCGCGGCGGGTACGCAGACCACGCCGTCGTCGTCGGCGACGATCACGTCGCCCGGGTTCACCCACGCACCGGCGCAGACCACCGGCACGTTCACCGAACCCAGCGTCGCCTTGATCGTGCCCTTGCTGCTGATCGCGCGGCTCCACACCGGGAAGCCCATCTCGGTCAGGTCGCGCACGTCGCGCACGCCGGCATCGATCACCAGGCCGCGCGCGCCGCGGGCCAGGAAGGACGTGGCCAGCAGGTCGCCGAAATAACCGTCGGTGCACTCGGCCGTGACCGCGGCGACGACGATGTCGCCGTCGCGGATCTGTTCGGCCGCGACGTGCATCATCCAGTTGTCGCCGGGATGCAGCAGCACCGTCACCGCGGTGCCCGAGATGCGCGCTCCGGCGTAGATCGGCCGCATGTACGGCTTCATCAGGCCGACGCGGCCCATCGCCTCGTGCACCGTGGCCGAGCCGAAGCGGGCCAGCGCATCGGCCGCCGTACGGTCCGCGCGAACGATGTTGCGCTTGACGACACCCAGTTCGTACATCTCATTGCCCCTTCGCCTTGAGCGCGGCATCCAGCCGCGGGAATACGCGTCGCGCATTGCCTTCGTAGACCTTGTGCTTGTCCTCCGCACTGAGGATCGTCGAGGCCTCGATGTAGCGCTTGGTGTCGTCGTAGTAGTGGCCGGTCTCGGGGTCGATGCCGCGCACCGCGCCGATCATTTCGCTGGCGAACAGGATGTTGTCGACCGGGATCACCTTGGTCAGCAGGTCGATGCCCGGCTGGTGGTAGACGCAGGTGTCGAAGAAGATGTTCTTCAGCAGGTGCTCCTGCAGCAGCGGCTTCTTCAGCTCCTGCGCCAGCCCGCGGAAACGGCCCCAGTGGTAGGGCACCGCGCCGCCGCCGTGCGGGATCAGGAACTTCAGCGTCGGGAAGTCCTTGAACAGGTCCGAGGTCAGGCACTGCATGAAGGCCGTGGTGTCGGCATTCAGGTAGTGCGCGCCGGTGGTGTGGAAGCAGGCGTTGCAGCTGGTGGAGACGTGGATCATCGCGGGGATGTCCAGCTCGACCATCTTCTCGTAGATGGGGTACCAGTGGCGGTCCGACAGCGGCGGCGAGGTCCAGTGCCCGCCCGACGGATCGGGGTTCAGGTTGATGCCGACGAAGCCGTACTGCTTCACGCACTTCTCGAGCTCGGGGATGCAGGTCTTCGGGTCCACGCCCGGCGATTGCGGCAGCATCGCGGCGCCGATGAAGTGGTCGGGGAACAGCTGGCTGACGCGGAAGCAGAGCTCGTTGCAGATCGCCGCCCAGGTCGACGAGACCTCGAAGTCGCCGATGTGGTGGGCCATGAAGCTGGCGCGCGGGCTGAAGACCGTCAGGTCGCTGCCGCGCTCGCGCATCTTCGCGAGCTGGTTGGCTTCGATCGACTCGCGCAGCTCGTCGTCGCTGATGCTCAGCTCCGCCACCGCGGGCTTCGACGCGGGATCGGCGATGCCGGCGATCTGGCGGTTGCGCCAGACCTCCAGCGCCTTCGGCGCGGTGGTGTAGTGGCCGTGCACGTCGATGATCATCGAAAGGTCTCCAGGTTCGTCATGCCGGCTCCATGCCGTGGCGGCGCTTGGTCTCGTCGGCGGCCGGCGAGCGCATGAAGTCGAGCAGCCGGCGCACCGCATCCGCGCGGGGCGAGTTGATGCCGATGCCGGCCGAGAAGGTGGTCAGGATCTGGATCGCGGGCGGCAGCGGGCCCAGCACCTCGATCCCGTCCAGGTGCATCAGCTCGCTCAGTTGCTGGAAGCCGAGCGCCACGTCGCCGCGCGCGACCAGCGCGCCCACCGGTACGCCCGGGGGTGCCTGCACGATGCGGTCCTTGATGCGTTCGGCGATGCCCCAGGTCTCGAACAGTCGCGCAAGGTGCACACCGCTGGGTCCGGTGGAATAACTCAGATTCGGTGCGTCCAGCACCGCCTGCCGCACGGCGGCTTCGGTCGACACGTCCGGCCGCGGCGCGCCGGCGCGCACGGCGATCGCGACGCCCGAGCGCACCAGGTCGACCCGGCTGCCGGCCGCCAGCGCGCCGCCGGCGATCAGCGCGTCGATCGAGTTCGACGCCAGGAAGACCACGTCGAAGGGCTCGCCGCCCTGCACGCGCTTCGCCGCGTCGACGCCGCCGACCGATTCGATCGCCACCGGACCTCCGCCCTGGCGCTCGAAGGCAGCGGTCAACTCGGCCAGCACCTGGCGGGTGGCCATCGACGAGATGCCGCGGATGGAGGATTGCATGGGCGGCGATTCTGGCCACCCGAGCGATGCCGTCCTAGCAGATCCTTCCGATACCAGCTATCGCAAGCCGGCATGACGCGCGGTCGATGCCGCGCCGGCGGTCAGCCCGGCTGCGACTGCGCCGCCGTGCCCTGCGGCAGGCTCTTCGCCAGCTCGACCAGCACCCTCGTCGTCTGCCGCATCAGCGGGCCGGGCCGCTTGTGTGCCGAGACCGCCAGGCACAGCACGCTGGTCAGCGGCGGATCGGTCAGCGGCCGCGCGACCAGCTCATCGGCCCGGCCGCTGGCGGCCACCGCGCTCGCGGTCAGCACCGCATGGCCGTAGCCGGCACAGACGAGGTCGATGATCGCGGCGACGCTCGACACCTCCCAGGCCACGTCCAGCTTCAGCCCGATCAGCGCGGCCTGCGTCTCCAGCAGCCGCCGGATCACGTGCGCGCGCTCGGGCAGGATCAGCGGCAGGCCGGCCAGCTCGCGCATCGGCACCGGGCCGCGGGCGACATCGGGGCCCGCGTGGGCGACGAGGCACAGCGGCTCGTCGAGCACCGGCGTGATCTCCAGTGCCGGCTGCGCTTCGGGGTTGTAGAGCAGGCCGACGTCGACGCGGCCCGTCATGATCCACTCGACGATGTGCGTGGACAGGCCCTCGACGATCGCCAGCCGCGCCCCCGGCAGCTTGCGCTTGAAGGCATCGACCAGCGGCAAGGTCAGCTGTCGGCCGATCGTCGGTGGCACGCCGACGCTGACCTGCCCGACCGGCGCATCGCGCGACGCGCCCATGTCCTCGCGCGCCTGCGATACCGCCTGCAGGATCGAGATGCCGTGCTCGAAGAGGCGCCGGCCGGCCTCGGTGAGCACCACGCCGCGGCCGTTGCGCAGCAGCAGCGTCTCGCGCAGGTCGATCTCCAGCGCCCGCACCTGCCGACTCAGCGCCGGCTGCGCGATGTCCAGCACCAGCGCGGCCTTGCTGAAGCTGCCGAGCTCGGCGACGTGCACGAAATATTCGAGCTGCTTGAGGTTCACGCGCGCATTGTGGTGCAGCGATTCACCGCTCAGACGCCGGGCGTGGCCGGCGGTGGGCGCTCCATCGACTCGCCGACGTAGCGCTTCAGCGCCGGCGGCTCCGGCCCGAGGTGGAACGCGAGCCGCTTCGCACGCAGTGCGGCATCGGACGCGCTGAAGCGCACCAGCCGCCGCTGGTGCTCGACCCAGTTCTCGTCGACGAAGTATTCGATGTAGCGGCCGACCGCTTCCGAATCGCGGAACAGGCCCCAGGACAGCGCGCCCTGGCGCAGCCGCGCCTGCCGCGTTTCCTGCATCACGGCGATGAACTCCACCGCGCGCGCCGGATCGATGTGGTACTCGAGCGTCACCATCACGGGGCCCTCCTGCGGGCCGATCGGCGCGGCCGGCTCCGGCAGCGTGCGCGTGGGCACCGGCGTGAAGTCCAGCTCCTCGCCGTGCTCGATGCGCAGGCGCTGTGTCAGCAGCAGCGCGACGATGCCGAAGACCGCCGCGGCGATCACGCTGGTGCGCACGCTGGTCCAGGCGGCGATCTGCCCCCAAAGCACCGCGCCGAAGGCCGAGCCGCCCATCAGCGCGGTCTGGTAGATCGACATGCCGCGTGCGCGCACCCAGTCCGGCAGCGCCATCTGCGCCGACAGCGTCAGCGAGTTGGCCACCGAGATCCACGCCGCACCGACGATCACCATCGCCGGCAGCGCGACCCAGACCTCCGGCACCAGCACGATCAGCACGCTGAAGGCGGCATGGATCAGGGTGCCGTAGCGCACGAACTGGTCGCGGCTGAAGCGCGCGCGCAGCGCCGGGAAATACAGCGCCGCGACGATCGCGCCGCCGCCGACGCAGGACAGCATCACCGTGAAGGTGGCCGGCCCGCCGCCGTGCAGCTGGCGCGCGACCAGCGGCAGCAGCGCGACGAGGCCGTAGGCCTGGATGAAGAACACGAAGATGCGCAGCAGCACGACCTTCAGCCGCGGCGACTGCATCGTGAACGCGAGCCCCGCGCGCATCGCCCCGACGAATCGTTCACCAGGCAGCGGGCTGGTTTCCTGCACCGTGCGCCAGCGCAGGATCAGCACCATGGCGATCGCCGCGAGCACTGCGTTCAGCACGAACACGGCCGCCGGGTTCACCAGCGAGATCAGCGTGCCCGCGGCCACCGGCCCGATCACCCGCGACAGGTTCATCGAGATGCCGTTGAGCGCCAGCGCCGCCGACAACTGCGGCCGCTCGACGATCTGCGGCACGATCGCCGCGAACACCGGCCAGCGCATCGCGAGGCCGATGCCGTTGAGCGCCGTCAGCGCCAGCAGCAAAGGCGCGTTCAGGGCGCCGAGGATCGACAGCAGCGCCAGCAGCAGCGCGACGAACAGCACCCACAGCTGCGTGCCGGCGAAGTAGCGGCGGCGGTCGATGATGTCCGACAGCGCGCCGCTCGGAATGCCGAGCAGGAACACCGGCAGCGTCGAGGCGGTCTGCACCAGCGCCACCATCACCGGGTTGGTCGTCAGCGACGTCATCAGCCACGCGGCCGCGACGTCGTTCATCCACATCGTCAGGTTCGCGGCGAGCCAGGCGAACCAGAGGCCACGGAAGACCGGATTGGACAGGGGCGCGAGCGCGGCGGGCGTAGGCATCGGCGGCTGGAAAGGGCCGCAACGCGGCCAAAGAAAAACGCCATGCAGCGCGAGCCGCATGGCGTTTCAGGTTTGGTTGGCGGAGTCGGAGGGATTCGAACCCTCGATGCAGGTTTTGCCCACATACTCCCTTAGCAGGGGAGCACCTTCGGCCACTCGGTCACGACTCCAGGCCAGCGCGCATTCTAGCAGCGGGATTTCGCTGTTTCGGTGCGCGGCAATCGAGTTGTTGCGGTCACTGGCCCGACGTGTCGACCGCGTCGAGCCCGAAGGACTTGTGCAGCGCGCGCACCGCGAGCTCCATGTACTTCTCGTCGATCACCACCGAGGTCTTGATCTCGCTGGTGGTGATCATCTGGATGTTGATGCCCTCTTCGCTGAGCGTGCGGAACATCTTCGCGGCGACGCCGACGTGGCTCTTCATGCCGATGCCGACGATCGACACCTTGCAGATCTTCGGGTCGCCGAGCACCTGGGTCGCGCCGGTCGACGGCGCCACGGTGCCCTTCAGGAGGTCCAGCGTGCGCTGGTAGTCGTTGCGGTGCACGGTGAACGAGAAGTCTGTGCGGCCGTCGTGCGACATGTTCTGCACGATCACGTCGACATCGATGTTCGCCTCGGCCACGGCGCCGAGGATCTGGTACGCGATGCCGGGCTTGTCGGGCACGCCGACCACGGTGAACTTGGCTTCATCGCGGTTGAACGCGATGCCCGAGACGACGGCTTGTTCCATCTTTTCGTCTTCCTCAAAGGTGATCAGGGTGCCGGACTTCGCTTCTTCGTCGATCGCGATGTCCCAGGGCGTGAAGCTCGACAGCACGCGCAGCGGCACGCGGTACTTGCCCGCGAACTCGACCGAGCGGATCTGCAGCACCTTCGAGCCGAGGCTGGCCATCTCCAGCATTTCCTCGAAGCTGATCGTATGCAGGCGCTGGGCTTCCGGCACCACGCGCGGGTCGGTGGTGTAGACGCCATCGACGTCGGTGTAGATCAGGCACTCGTCGGCCTTCAGCGCTGCGGCCACCGCGACCGCCGAGGTGTCCGAGCCGCCGCGGCCGAGCGTGGTGATCGAGCCTTCTTCGTCGATGCCCTGGAAGCCGGTGATGATGACCACCTTGCCCTCGGCCAGGTCGGCCCGCACGCGCGCGTCGTCGATGCTCTCGATGCGCGCCTTGGTGTACGACGAATCGGTCTTCACCGGCACCTGCCAGCCGGTGTAGCTGACCGCGGGCATGCCCTCGGCCTGCAGCGCCAGCGCCAGCAGGCCCACCGAGACCTGCTCGCCGGTGGAGGCGATCATGTCGAGTTCGCGCATCGCAGCAGCGTCGATCGTCGCCGGCTGCACCTCTTTGGCCAGGCCCAGCAGGCGGTTGGTTTCGCCGCTCATCGCGGAGGGGACGACCACCATCTGGTGACCGGCGCGAGCCCATTTGGCCACGCGCTTGGCGACGCTCTTGATGCGCTCGGGCGAGCCCATCGACGTTCCGCCGTACTTGTGAACGATCAGTGCCATGTGACGAGGGAGTGTCGGGACGCTGTGGACGCGGGCCCCGGAGCGCGGAGTCGGCGATTTTAGCTGCTGCGGTGCACCAACCACCGCAGGCTGCGCTGCGGCGTTCCGGGCGCAGCGACCGCGCGGGCGTCGATGCCGAGACCGGGCACGAAGAGCAGCCGGTCGCGGCACCACAGCAGCGGCGCCTGGCGCTGGTCCGGGGGGATGCCAGCCTGCTGGTACTGCTTCTTCAGGCTGCGCGCGGGCGTGCGCGGTGCGCGCTGGAACGATTCGCCGCCGCCGCGCGGGCGCAGGACAACCTCATGCAGGTCGTCGATCGCCAGGCCGCCGCTCATCACGACGCGCACGTCGATCGCGCCACTCCAGCCCGGCACCTCGTGTTGGCCCGGTGCGGACAGGTCGAGGGTCAGCGCGTCCGCACCGGCGGCCGCCTCGCCGACGATGCGCAGCCGGCCGCGATAGCAGCGCAATTGCCGGTGCGCATCCAGCGGCCACGAGCCGTGCCGGGACTGCGGCAGTTCGACGAGCAGGCGCTGCACGAGGCTGTCGGGCGGCGCGTTCAGCCAGTGGCGCAGGAGGTTCGCACGCCGCGGTGCCGACAGCGCCAGCCACGCGGCCACGTCCAGTTCGTGCGCATCGCCGACGTCGCGCAGATCGGCATGCGCCGTCTCGCGCAGCACGGCCGCCGCTTCGGCAGCACGCGCCGCGACGGCAGCGAATGCCACCTCGGCCTGCGGGAACTCGCGGGAGAGCTGCGGCCACAGGCTCGTGCGCAGGCGGCTGCGGGCGAAACGGGGATCGTTGTTCGATGGATCCTCGATCGCGCGCAGTCGGTGCTGTCGGACATAGGACTCGATGGCCGTGCGCGATCGATCGAGCCAGGGACGCGCCCAGATCATGTCGTCGCGTTCGATGGACCGCGGCATCGCCGCCAGCCCCCGCGGGCCGGCGCCGCGCAGCGCCTGCAGCAGCACGGTCTCGGCCTGGTCCTGCCGGTGCTGGGCCAGCAGCACCAGTGAAGCGCCCTCCTCGCGTGCCATGCGGCCCAGGGCAGCGTAACGCTCGCGCCGCGCCCAGGCCTCGACGCTGTCACCCGCGGCCGGTGAACCGTTCAATCGATGCCAGCGCAGGCGGAGCGGCCAGCCCCGCCGCTGCCAGCGCCCGCACAGGCGGATGGCCGAGCGCACCCAGTCGTCGGCGGCGGCCTGAAGCCCGTGGTGCACGTGCAGCGCGACGACATTCAGGCCGAGCGCCCGGGCCGCCCGGACCGTCGCATGCAGCAGCGCGAGCGAATCCCGACCTCCGCTGAAGGCCACCGCCACCGTGGTGGCGACGACCGGCGTGTCGGGAGAAGCGCTCAACGCTCCTTGGTATCGGCGTAGCGGCCGTAGGCCTGCAGGCGGTCGTAGCGCCGCTGCAGCAGGTCCTTCACCTTCAGGTCGGAGACCTGGCGCAGCGCATCGACGAGCGCGCGCTTCAACTGCGAGCACATGTGGCGCGGATCGCGGTGAGCGCCGCCGACCGGCTCGCTGACGACCTTGTCGATCAGGCCCAGCGCCTTCAGCCGGTGCGCGGTGATGCCCAGCGCCTCGGCCGCGTCGCTCGCGCGTTCGGAGGTCTTCCACAGGATCGACGCGCAGCCTTCCGGCGAGATCACCGAATAGACCGAGAACTGCAGCATCAGCACCTGGTCGGCGACGCAGATCGCCAGCGCGCCGCCGGAGCCGCCTTCGCCGATGATGGTGGAGATGATCGGCACCTCCAGCTGGCACATCTCGAAGATATTGCGGCCGATGGCTTCGGACTGGCCGCGCTCCTCGGCGCCGATGCCGGGATAGGCGCCGGGTGTGTCGACGAAGGTGAACACCGGCAGGCCGAACTTCTCGGCCAGCTTCATCAGGCGCAGCGCCTTGCGATAGCCCTCGGGGCGCGACATGCCGAAGTTGCGCGATGCGCGCTCCTTCGTATCCCGGCCCTTCTGGTGGCCGATGACCATGCAGGGCTGGCCGTTGAAGCGCGCCATGCCACCGGCGATCGACGCATCGTCGGCGAAGGCGCGGTCGCCGTGCAGTTCCTGGAAGTCGGTGAAGATCTCGCCGACATAGTCCAGCGTGTAGGGCCGCTGCGGATGGCGTGCGATCTGCGTCACCTGCCACGGGGTCAGGTTGGCGTAGATCTCCTTGGCGAGCTGCTGGCTCTTCTTGTCGAGCCGGTCGATCTCTTCGGAGATGTCGACGGCCGATTCGTTCTGCACGAAGCGCAGCTCGTCGATCTTGGTTTCGAGCTCGGCGATCGGCTGCTCGAACTCGAGGAAGTGTCGTTTGCTCATCCGCCTTGGCAGGTTGATTGCACGGGGGCCATGCCGGTTCGATTCCTGGCTCGAAGCGCGCGCGGGCTTCGCCGAATCAATAGTCGACCGGGAGGGGGTCGAGACTGCGCCAAATGTACCATGTGGCCACCGAGCGATAAGGCGCCCAGGCCTCGCCCACCTCGCGCGCTTCGGCCCGCGACACCGGCTCGCCGCTGAAGTAGTTCAGGCTGATGCCCTTGATCAGGCCGAGGTCGTCGACCGGCAGCACGTTCGGCCGCATCAGGTGGAAGATCAGGAACATCTCGGCCGTCCAGCGGCCGATGCCACGGATCGCCACCAGTTCGTCGATGATGGCCTCGTCGTCCATCTGCTGCCACAGCTTGACGTGCACCGCGCCGGACTCGAAGTGCCGCGCCAGGTCGGCGAGGTACTCGGCCTTGCGCGCCGACAGCCCGCACTCGCGCAGCACTGGCGCATCGAGCTTCAGCACCGCGGCCGGCGACAGCCGCGTCGACACGCCGCCGACGGTCGATGCGAACCGGTCCCAGACCGATTGCGCGGCCTTCACCGAGATCTGCTGCCCGACGATGGATCGCGCGAGCGTGGTGAACGCATCGCCGCGGCTCTGCAGCCGCGCCTCGCCGAACTGCGGAATCAGCTTCTTCATCACCCGGTCGCGCTTGCCCAGGTGCTTGCAGGCGTCGTCCCAGTAGTCGGGCGTGACGCCCGCGGCACTGCTCTTGGTCGGCACGCTGGTCAGGCCCGGAACCAGGTGGTGCCCTGCGGCGAATCCTTCAGCTCGATGCCTTGCCCGGCCAGCTCGCGGCGGATGCGGTCCGCCTCGGCGAAGTTCTTCGCCTGCTTGGCCGCGGTCCGCGCGTCGATCAGCGACTGGATGGTCGCTTCGTCGAGCGCGCTGCCGGCCTGCAGGTAGGCGCGCGGCGCCTGCTGCAGCACGCCAAGCGTGCCGGCCAGCCGGCGCAGCAGCGCCGCCGTCTGGGGGCTGCGCGTGCGGTTCAGCTCGGTGGCCAGCTCGAACAGCACGGCCAGCGCGGCCGGCGTATTGAAGTCGTCGTCCATCGCCGCGCGGAAGTCGGCGGCCTGCGGCTGCGTCCAGTCCATCGGGGTGTCGTCGGCCGCCGGCAGGTCGATGCCGTCGAGCGCCGTGTAGAGCCGGCGCAGCGCGACGCGCGCGTCCTCGAGGTTGACGTCGCTGAAGTTGAACGGGCTGCGGTAGTGCGTGCGCAGCATGAAGAAACGCAGCGTCTCGCCGTCGAACTTCTGCAGCACGTCGCGGATGGTGAAGAAGTTGCCGAGGGACTTCGACATCTTCTCGTTGTCGACGTTCAGGAACCCGTTGTGCAGCCAGTAGTTGACGAAGGGCTTGCCCAACGCCCCCTCGCTCTGCGCGATCTCGTTCTCGTGGTGCGGGAACTGCAGGTCCATTCCGCCGCCGTGGATGTCGAAGTGCTCGCCCAGCACCGCGCAGGACATCGCCGAGCACTCGATGTGCCAGCCCGGCCGGCCGTCGCCGTAGGGGCCGGGGTACTTCGCGTCGGCCGGCTCGTCGGCCTTGGCCGCCTTCCACAGCACGAAGTCGAGTGGATCGTCCTTGCCGTCGGCCACCGCAACGCGTTCACCCGCGCGCAGTTCGTCGATCGACTTGCCGGACAACTTGCCGTAGCCGGCGAACTTGCGCACGGCGTAGTTCACGTCGCCGTTGTCGGCGCGATAGGCCAGGCCCTTCTGCTCGAGCGTGCCGATCAGCGACAGCATCTGCGGCACGTACTCGGTGGCGCGCGGCTCGTGCGTCGGCGGTGCGATGCCGATGGCGCCGATGTCCTCGCGCATCGCGGCGATCATCTCGTCCGTCAGCTGGCGGATCGTGATGCCGCGCTCGACCGCGCGCTTGATGATCTTGTCCTCGATGTCGGTGATGTTGCGCACGTAGGTGACGCGGTAGCCGCTCGCCAGCAGCCAGCGGTAGACGACGTCGAAGGCCATCATCATGCGCGCGTGGCCCATGTGGCACAGGTCGTAGATCGTCATGCCGCAGACGTACATGCGCACGTGGCCGGGCTCGATCGGAACGAACGGCTCGATGCGGCGGTTGAGCGTGTTGTACAGGCGGAGGCTCATCGGCGGGACTGAACAAAACGGCCGACAGGTGGCGTGCGGGACGCCGGGTCGGCCGGTTGGTGTGCTTCGGAGGCTTGCCGCGGCGCCCCTGCGGTGTTCGGGGCGATGCGCCGGCGGCCAGTCATACAATCGATTCAGTATAGCGGCGCACCGCTGCGAGAACGCTTCGCAGCGCGCCGCATCGGTCACACACGGACCCGATGCCCCGACCCCATTTCCTCTTCCGTTCCCTCGCGGCGATCGCCGCGTTGTCGGCTGCCTGCGCGGTGCACGCGGCCGAGGGGCCGGACGTCGCACGTGAGATCGAGCGCCTCTACCGCGGCGGCGACACCACGCTCGCCTTCCAGCGCCTCGATGTCGCGCTCGCGGCCCAGGCGAACAGCCCACGGCTGCGTTTCCTGCGCGGCGTCATGCTGTCCGAGACGCGCCGCGAGGCCGAGGCCATCACCGTCTTCGAGCGGCTGACGCAGGACTACCCGGAGCTGCCCGAGCCCTACAACAACCTGGCCGTGCTGCATGCCGCGCGAGGCCAGCTGGACCGTGCGCGCGAGCTGCTGGAGCAGGCGCTGCGCTATGACCCGGCGTACTTCGCGGCGCTCGAGAACCTGGGCGACGTGTTCGTGCGGCTCGCCCAGCGGGCCTACGAGCAGGCCAGCGCGAACCCGCGCGCCGAGCCCGGCCTGCAGCGCAAGCTGAAGCTCGCGCGCGACGTCGGCGCACGCTGAACGCCCTTTCCCTCCCACCCCTTTCAGGAGACCGTCCCGGATGCGATCCACCCTCACGCGCTGGACCTTCGCGCTGGCCCTCGGCGTCGGCCTTTGCGGCGCCGCGGCGGCGCAGAAAGTGCGCCTGACGACCAGCGCCGGCGACATCGTCGTGCAGCTCGACGCCGAGAAGGCGCCGAAGTCGACCGCGAACTTCCTGCAATACGTGAAGGCCGGCCACTACAACGGCACGATCTTCCATCGCGTGATCGACAACTTCATGATCCAGGGCGGCGGCATGACCGCGGACATGAACGAGAAGGCGACGCGCCCGCCGATCGCGAACGAAGCGCGCAACGGGCTGTCCAACGAGCGCGGCACGATCGCGATGGCCCGCACCGCGGACCCGAACTCGGCGACCGCGCAGTTCTACATCAACGTGCGCGACAACCCCTTCCTCGACGCCGCGAATGCGCGCGACGGCCATGGCTACACCGTCTTCGGCCGCGTCGTCGAGGGCATGGACACCGTCGTCGAGAAGATCAAGACCGCACCGACCGGCATCAAGAACGGCCACGAGAACGTGCCGCTGAAGGCCATCGTGATCACCAAAGCCACCGTGGAGAAATGACATGACCAAGACCGTCGAGATGACCACCAGCGCAGGCACGCTGCGCATCGAGCTCGACGACGCGAAGGCTCCGGCCAGCGTCGAGAATTTCCTGGCCTACGTGCGCGCCGGCCACTACGACGGCACGGTGTTCCACCGCGTGATCAAGGGCTTCATGATCCAGGGCGGCGGCTTCGCGCCCGGCATGCAGCAGAAGCCCACGCGCGAAGCCATCGCCAACGAGGCGGGCAACGGGCTGAAGAACCAGAAGTACACGCTGGCGATGGCCCGCACCAGCGCGCCGCATTCGGCCACCGCGCAGTTCTTCATCAACACCGCCGACAACGAGTTCCTGAACTTCAAGTCCGAGTCGCCCCAGGGCTGGGGCTACGCGGTGTTCGGCAAGGTGGTCTCGGGCACCGAGATCGTCGACCAGATCGAACGCGTGGCCACCGGCCGCAAGGGCTTCCACGACGACGTGCCGAACGAGGACGTCGTGATCCAGAAGGTCGTGGAAGTCGCCTGAGGTCGACCCCCGACGTGATCGGCACGCTGCGCGCAGATCCGGCTTGGGCAGCGATCGACCTGCTGTCGGACGTGCATCTGCACGCGGCGATGCCGCGTACTTTCGAGGTCTGGCGCCGTCACCTGCTGACGACGCCGGCCGACGCAGTGCTGATGCTCGGCGACCTGTTCGAGGTGTGGGTCGGCGACGATGCCCGCTTCGGCGGCTTCGAGCGCGATTGCGCCGACGTGCTGCGCGAAGCGTCGTCCCGGCGCGCCCTCGCCTTCCTGCCGGGCAACCGCGACTTCCTGGTCGGCGATGCCTTGCTCGCCGAGTGCGGCGTGCGGCGCCTGCAGGAGCCGACGTTGCTCGACGCCTTCGGCCAGCGCCTGCTGCTGACGCACGGCGATGCGCTGTGCCTGGCCGATACCGACTACCAGCAGTTCCGGCGCCTCGTGCGCAGCGATGCGTGGCAGCACCGGTTCCTCGCGCTGCCGCTGGCCGAGCGCCAGGCGCAGGCGCGCGCGATGCGCGACGCGAGCGCTGCACACCAGGCCGGCCTGGCGTCCGAACAATGGTCCGATGTCGACGACGCCGCGGCGGCGGCGTGGCTCGTCGACGCCGGGACTGACGTGATGGTGCACGGCCACACGCACCGGCCGGCCGTTCACCAGCTGGCCGATGGCCGCCGGCGCTACGTGTTAGGCGACTGGGACCTCGACGGATCGCACCCGCGCGCTCGCATGCTTCGGCTGACAGCCGCGGGACTCGCCGAGCTGGACCTCGCATCCGGGCGCGCATGAAGGGGTTGCTTGCCCGCTGGCGCGCGCATCGCGAAGCGCGCGCGATCGAACGCCGCGCGATCCCCGACGAGCTCTGGGCGCTGACGCTGGCGCGCCTGCCCTTCCTCGGGCGCCGCTCGGACGACGACCTGCAGCGGCTGCGCGAGCTCGCCAGCCTGTTCCTCGATCAGAAGGAGTTCAGCGGCGCCAACGGCCTGGTGATCGACGACGCGATGGCGGTGTTCATCGCCGCGCAGGCCTGTCTCCCGGTGCTGCGCCTCGGCCTCGCGCCCTACCGCGGCTTCGTCGGCATCGTCGTGCATCCGGACGAGGTCGTGGCGCGGCGCGAGGTCACCGACGACGATGGCGTCGTGCATGCCTACGACGAGGTGCTCTCCGGCGAGGCGATGGAAGGCGGCCCGGTGATGCTGTCCTGGCACGACGTGCACGAAGCCGGCACCAGCGCGGAGTGGAGCTACAACGTCGTCATCCACGAGTTCGCCCATGTGCTCGACATGGGCGACGGCGAGGCCGACGGCGTGCCGCCGCTGCCGAGCGCCGCCGACCGGGACGCGTGGACCGCGCTGATCGATGCCGACTACGAGCGCTTCTGCGCCCGCGTCGACGCCGGCGAGGACACGGTGCTGGACCCGTACGGCGCCGAAGGCGTCGACGAGTACTTCGCCGTCGCCAGCGAAGCCTTCTTCGTCAACCCAAAGGCAATGCGCGCCGAGCACCCCGAGCTGTACGGGATGCTGGCGCGCTACTTCGATCAGGACCCGGCGAGCCACGCCGGGTGATCGTCCTCAGGCCGGCGTCGGCTCGGTCTTCGGCTTGTCGCTGCGGCGCGGCGGCTGGATGTCCAGCTGCACTTCGCCAGCGTCGTCGACGTCCACCGTCAGGCGGCCGCCGTCGACCAGCCGTCCGAACAGCAGTTCGTCGGCCAGCGCACGGCGGATCGTGTCCTGGATCAGGCGCTGCATCGGCCGTGCGCCCATCAGCGGGTCGAAGCCCTTCTTGGCCAGGTGGCCGCGCAGCTTGTCGGTGAAGGTGACCTCCACCTTCTTCTCGGCCAGCTGGCTCTCGAGCTGCAGCAGGAACTTGTCGACCACGCGCAGGATGATGTCCTCGTCCAGCGCCCGGAAGCTGACGGTGGCGTCGAGCCGGTTGCGGAACTCGGGCGTGAACATGCGCTTGATGTCGGCCATCTCGTCGCCCTGCTCGCGCTTGGTCGTGAAGCCGATCGTCGACTTGTTCATCGTCTCGGCGCCCGCGTTCGTCGTCATGATGATGATGACGTTGCGGAAGTCGGCCTTGCGCCCGTTGTTGTCCGTCAGCGAGCCGTGGTCCATGACCTGCAGCAGCACGTTGTAGACGTCCGGGTGCGCCTTCTCGATCTCGTCGAGCAGCAGCACGCAGTGCGGCTTCTTGGTGACCGCCTCGGTCAGCAGGCCGCCCTGGTCGAAGCCGACGTAGCCCGGGGGCGCGCCGATCAGGCGGCTGACCGCATGGCGCTCCATGTACTCGGACATGTCGAAGCGCAGCAGCTCGATGCCGAGGATGAAGGCCAGCTGGCGCGCGACCTCGGTCTTGCCGACGCCGGTGGGGCCGGAGAACAGGAACGAGCCGATCGGCTTGTCCGGCTTGCCGAGGCCGGAGCGGGCCATCTTGATGGCCGCCGCCAGCGCATCGATCGCCGGGTCCTGGCCGAAGACCACGCTCTTCAGGTCGCGATCGAGGTTGCGCAGCTTGCCGCGGTCGTCGTTGGACACGGACGCCGGCGGGATGCGCGCGATCTTCGCGACGATGTCCTCGACCTCGCTGCGGGTGATGGTCTTCTTCTGCTTGCTCTTGGGCAGGATGCGCTGCGCCGCGCCCGCTTCGTCGATCACGTCGATCGCCTTGTCGGGCAGGTGCCGGTCGTTGATGAACTTGGCCGACAGCTCGGCCGCCGCCTGCAGCGCGCCGAGCGCGTACTTGACGTTGTGGTGGTCCTCGAAGCGCGACTTCAGGCCCTTCAGGATCTCGACCGTCTGCTCCACCGTCGGCTCGACCACGTCGATCTTCTGGAAGCGCCGCGACAGCGCCGCGTCCTTCTCGAAGATGCCGCGGTACTCGGTGAAGGTGGTCGCGCCGATGCACTTCATCGCGCCGTTGGACAGCGCGGGCTTGAGCAGGTTGCTGGCGTCCAGCGTGCCGCCCGAAGCCGCGCCGGCGCCGATCAGCGTGTGGATCTCGTCGACGAACAGGATCGCGTTCGGCTGGTCCTTCAGCTGCTTGAGCACACCCTTCAGGCGTTGCTCGAAGTCGCCGCGGTACTTGGTGCCCGCCAGCAGCGCGCCCATGTCGAGCGCATAGACAGTCGACTCCGCCAGCACCTCCGGCACGTCGTTCTGCGTGATGCGCCACGCCAGGCCCTCGGCGATCGCCGTCTTGCCGACGCCGGCCTCGCCGACCAGCAGCGGGTTGTTCTTGCGCCGGCGGCACAGCACCTGGATCACACGCTCGACCTCGGCCTCGCGGCCGATCAGCGGATCGATCTTGCCGTCGCGGGCCTGCTGGTTCAGGTTCTGCGTGAACTGGTCGAGCGGCGAGCCCTTGGTCTCGGTCGCCTCTTCCTTCTCGCCTTCGCCGCTGCTCTCGTTGGACTTGGTCGGCTCCGGCGGCTCGGACTTCTTGATGCCGTGGGCGATGTAGTTGACGACGTCCAGGCGCGTCACGCCCTGCTGGTGCAGGTAGTAGACGGCGTGCGAATCCTTCTCGCCGAAGATCGCCACCAGCACGTTGGCGCCGGTGACTTCCTTCTTGCCCGAGCCGGTCGACTGCACGTGCATGATCGCGCGCTGGATCACGCGCTGGAAGCCCAGCGTCGGCTGCGTGTCGACCTCTTCGGTGCCGCCGACGGTCGGCGTGTTTTCCTTGATGAAGGTCGTCAGGCTCTTGCGCAGGTCGTCGATGTTCGCGGCGCAGGCCTTCAGCACTTCAGCGGCGGAAGGGTTGTCCAGCAGCGCCAGCAGCAGGTGCTCGACGGTGATGAACTCGTGGCGCTGCTGGCGTGCTTCAACAAACGCCATGTGCAGGCTGACTTCAAGCTCTTGCGCAATCATGCGGCCTCCATAATGCACTGCAGCGGATGCCCGGCTCGGCGGGCGGCGGCGAGAACCAGTTCGACTTTCGTCGCGGCGACGTCCTTGGTGTAGACGCCGCAGACGCCGCGTCCCTCGTGGTGGATCTTCAGCATGATCTGCGTGGCCGTCTCCAGATCGCGCTTGAAGTATTGCTGCAAAACCATGACCACGAACTCCATCGGGGTGTAGTCATCGTTCAGCAGCACCACCTGGTACATCTGCGGCGGTTTCGTCTTGGCCGTCTTGCGCTCGGCCACCACCGCACCCGCATCGTCCCGCCGCGGCACGACGGGCGGCGCGGGCGGTGGCGGGGGGGTCGAATCGGGCATGGTTCATTCTATCGAGTTGGGTGTCTGGCGAGGTACAGCCTTCGATGTTGCGGCGGCCGCGCCAGAAGCAAGCCGTGAAAAGCGGCGCGGCAGCTCGCCAGATGCCGGCACCGCGGTTTCTGCGCCGGCCCCCCGGGGGCGGCTTGTAGGGAGACCACGACAGCCTTCGGTCCAGATCGCCGCCTTGACGTGCATCTTTCGTGCCGACCAGAATTTTCCTGCGCAACACAAGATTGCTCAGGGAGTTCGACGTGAAGCAGACCGGAACGGTTAAGTGGTTCAACGACGCCAAAGGATTCGGGTTCATCGAACCCGATACCGGCGGCCCCGATGTTTTCGCCCATTTCTCGGCGATCGAGATGGAGGGCTTCCGAACCTTGAAGCAAGGCGGCAAGGTCCAGTTCGAGATGGTCCAGGGTCCGAAGGGCCAGCTGGCCCAGGGAATCCAGCCGGTGGCAGCCGACAACCGGGTACCCAGCGAGGCTTGACGGCCGGGGCGCGGCAGCCTGACGCTGCGGCGGCTCCGGAGCTCGACTCGAAAAAAAAGGCCCGCTCGCGCGGGCCTTGTTCGTCGTGGTGCCGAGCGGCTTACATGTGCTCGATCATGACCTGGCCGAAGCCCGAGCACGACACCTGCGTCGCGCCGTCCATCAGGCGGGCGAAGTCGTAGGTCACCTTCTTGCTCAGGATCGCCTTCTCCATCGACGAGATGATCAGGTCGGCCGCCTTGGTCCAGCCCATGTGGCGCAGCATCATCTCGGCCGAGAGGATCTCGGAACCCGGGTTGACGTAGTCCTTGCCGGCGTACTTCGGCGCCGTGCCGTGAGTGGCCTCGAAGCAGGCGACGGAGTCGGACATGTTCGCGCCCGGGGCGATGCCGATGCCGCCGACCTGCGCGGCCAGCGCGTCGCTGACGTAGTCGCCGTTGAGGTTCAGCGTCGCGATTACCGAGTACTCGGCCGGGCGCAGCAGGATCTGCTGCAGGAAGGCGTCGGCGATCGAATCCTTGACGACGATGTCCTTGCCGGTGCGCGGATTCTTGAACTTGCACCACGGGCCGCCGTCGATCGGCTCGGCGCCGAACTCGCGCTGCGCCAGCGCGTAGCCCCAGTCGCGGAAGCCGCCTTCGGTGAACTTCATGATGTTGCCCTTGTGCACCAGCGTCACGTTGGGCTTGTCGTTGTCGATCGCGTACTGGATCGCCTTGCGTACCAGGCGCTCGGTCCCCTCGCGCGAGACGGGCTTGATGCCGATGCCCGAGGTTTCCGGGAAGCGGATCTTCTTGACGCCCATCTCCTCCATCAGGAACTTGATGAGCTTCTTGGCCTTGTCGCTCTGCGCCTCGTACTCGATGCCGGCGTAGATGTCTTCCGAGTTCTCGCGGAAGATCACCATGTTGGTCTTCTCCGGCTCCTTCAGCGGGCTGGGCACGCCCTTGAAGTACTGGATCGGGCGCAGGCAGACGTAGAGGTCCAGTTCCTGGCGCAGCGCGACGTTCAGCGAGCGGATGCCGCCGCCCACCGGCGTCGTCAGCGGGCCCTTGATCGACACCACGTACTCGCGCAGCGCGGCCAGCGTCTCCTCCGGCAGCCAGACGTCGGGGCCGTAGACCTTGGTCGACTTCTCGCCGGCGTAGATCTCCATCCAGTGGATGCGCTTCGAGCCGCCGTAGGCCTTCGCGACCGCCGCGTCCACCACCTTGATCATGACCGGCGTGATGTCGAAGCCGGTGCCGTCGCCCTCGATGTACGGAATGATCGGCTGGTCGGGCACGTTCAGGGAGAAGTCCGCATTGACAGTGATCTTCTGCCCGCCCTCGGGCACCTTGATGTGCTGGTACATGTGGTTTGGCTCCGCGCGCTGCGCTTGACGTTGGGGTAAACCGGCAAATTTTATGTCACCGGTGCTGTCAACCGACCCTTCCGGCGACACGTTTCGTGGGTGCCTTCCCAATGAAGGAAGGTGAATTCAACTTTCGAAAGGCATTCACAAATGAACAAGCTCCTGGCCGCCCTGATCGCCGCCGCTTTCGCCACCACCGGCGCTTTCGCTGCCGACGCCAAGAAGGAAGAGAAGAAGGCCGAGGCCCCGGCCGCCGCCGCTTCGGGCGCGAAGAAGGAAGAGAAGAAGGCCGAGCCGGCCAAGAAGGAAGCCAAGAAGGAAGAAGCCAAGAAGTAATTCTTGCTTCGACCCGGTCGCCCTCGCGGCGACCGGCTTCGACGAGACGCCCGGCCCCGCCGGGCGTCTTCGTTTCCGGCCCCGTTGTCGCCCCGAGATAATTGCGCCGACCGCCCTCTCCGCCTGCCATGACGCCGATCCGCCCTCGCCTTGCTTCCTTCGTGCTGGCCGTTGCCGCGCTTGCCGGCCCCGCCCTGGCGCAGCAGCCGCAGCAACTGCCGACGGTGAAGCTCAATGCCGGCATGCACAACATCCAGGCCCAGGTGGCCCAGACCTTCGACCAGCGCCAGGTCGGCCTGATGTACCGTCGCGAGATGCCAAGCAACGAGGGCATGCTCTTCGTGTTCGAGGAACCCTCGAAGCAGTGCTTCTGGATGCGCAACACGCTACTGCCGCTGACGATCGCCTTCGTCGCCGACGACGGCACCATCGTCAACCTGGCCGACATGCAGCCGCTGTCCGAGGCCTCGCACTGCTCGGCCAAGCCGGTGCGCTACGCCCTCGAGATGAACCAGGGCTGGTTCGCCAAGCGTGGCATCGCCCCCGGCGCGAAGCTCGGCGGCGCGCCGTTCTCGAAGTAGACGTCGACCTTTCGGCCGGCCGCTTCAGGCCGCGAGCCGGATCGTGAAGCGCATGCCCGGCACCGCCGGGCGGGTGGCGGCATCGAGCCGGCCGCCCATGCGCTCGATGATCTCCCGCGCGATCGCCAGGCCCAGGCCGGTCCCGCCGTCGTTGCGCAGGTCGGCGCGCTCGCCGCGCCAGAACGGTTCGAACAGGCGCGGCAGCAGCTCGGGTGCGACGCCCAATCCGTCGTCCTCGACCTCGACGGTCGCCCCGTCGCCGCTGTCGGAGGGCTGCACGCGCAGCACGATGTGCGGGCCGCCGTACCGCAGCGCGTTGTCCAGCAGATTGACGACCACCTCGCCGAACCACAGCGGGTGCACGCGCGCGGCCACCGGCGCCGGTGGTGCGTCCAGCACCACGCTGCGGCCTTCGCGCAGGCCGCGCAGCACCAGCGGCTCGGTCGCTTCGCGCAGCAGTGGCACCAGCTCCTGCGGCGCATGGTCGGCATCGACGCCCAGCGCCGTCTCGGAGCGGGCCAGGCTCAGCAGCTGGCCGATGAGCCGGGCCATGCGATCGCTCGACGCGAGCAGCTGCGCCAGCACCGGCTCCCAGCGCGGTTCGCTGCCGTCCGACGCCAGGGCGGCGAGCTCCAGCTGCAGGTCCTGCACCAGCACGCGGATGCCGGCGACCGGCGTGCGCAACTGGTGCGCCGCGTCGGCGATGAAGCGGCGCTGCACGGACATCGTGTGCTGCACGTTGTCCAGCAGCGTATTGATGCGCTCGATCAGGGGCACGGCTTCGGCGGGCACGTCCTGCAGCGGCAGCGGCCGCCAGTCCTGCGCATCGCGGGCCGCCACCTCGGCGGCGACATCACGCAGCGGCTGCAGGCCGCGCCGGATGCCCCACGCCAGCAGCGAGAACGTCAGGGAGCCGAGCGCGACCGACGGCAGCACGATGCCGATCTGGATGTCGCGCGTGGCCTGCGCGCGCTTGCGCGTGCTCTCGACGACGACGATCGACACCGCGCGGTCGAGCATCGGCGACATCACCGAGAAGACGACCCCCCGCACCGGCTCGCCGCCGTAATGACCGTCGAACACCGTCGGCTGGCCGGTGCTGCGGCGGTGCCATTCCGGCACCGGCACCTGGCCGTCGCCGGCCAGCACGTTGCCGTCGGCATCGACCATCGCGAAGGCATTGCGGTCGGCGCGGTCCCAGGTGATCAGCTCCATCGCTTGGCGGCTCAGGTCGAGCAGCGGGCCGCGATCGGTCCACACCACCTTGGCCGCCAGCGCGCTCGCTTCATCCTGCAGGCCGCGGTCGAACGCGGCGTTGGCGGCGGCGCGCGCCAGCAGCAGCGCCCCGGCGACGGCCACGACCATACCGAGGGCCCAGACCCAGAACAAGGGCTGCAGCAACTGGCGTCGCAGGCTCGGGCCATGCCGGCGCCCGGCGGACGGGGAGCTCATTGGCTTGGTGTCGTCGGGAGACGCTCGTTCAGGCCGGGCTCTCGCCGGCCAGCGCCGGCTCCATCACGTAGCCGAAGCCACGCACCGTCTTGATCACGACGCCCAGCTCGGCGAAGCGCTTGCGCAGCCGGTGCACGTAGACCTCGACCGAGTTCTCGCTGAAGTCCGACTCCCAGCTCGACAGGGTCGAGACGATGCTCTCCTTCGGCACGACGCGGCCGGCACGCTGCATCAGCAGCTGCGTCAGCGCGATCTCGCGCGGGCTCATGCGCACGCGCTCGCCGCGATGGGTGAGCTCGCGGTTCGCGACGTCCAGCGTCAGCTCGCCGACCACCAGCACCTCGTCGATGCGGCCGTCGGCCCGCCGCTTCAGCGCGCGCACGCGTGCCACCAGCTCGGGCAGGTCGAAGGGCTTGACGAGGTAGTCGTCGGCGCCCGCATTGAGGCCCTGGACCCGGTCGTTCAGGTCGTCGCGGGCCGTCAGCAGCAGCACCGGCAGGCGCGCACCACGGCTGCGCCAGTGCCGAAGCACCTCCATGCCGTCGCGGCGCGGCAGCCCCAGGTCGAGCACCGCCAGGTCGTAGGCCACCGCCAGGCCCTCGGCCATCGCCTGCTGCCCATCCCCCAGCACGTCCACGCGCCAGCCTTCGCGTTCGAAGGCCCGGCCGATGCCCAGGCACAGCGCACTGTCGTCTTCCACCAGCAGGATTCGCATGGGCCAGCATGCTAGCGAGGCGCCGGCGCGACCGTGAGCGGGAAGGCCCGCACACCTCTTCGCACACTGGCGCTTCGGGCATGAAAAAAGCCGCCCGAGGGCGGCTTTTTCGTATCGGCTGAAGGCCTGATTACTTGCTGGCGGCGGCCGAAGCGGCATCGGCGGCAGCCGGAGCCGAAGCGGCTTCCGAAGCGGCCGGAGCGGGCATCGGGGCCGGAGCCGGGGCAGCGACCGGAGCGGGCGCGGGAGCCGGCGCCTCTTCCTTCTTGCCGCAAGCGGCCAGCGCGACGGCAGCAACCAGGGAAGCCAACAGGAGCGACTTGTTCATTTGTGTCCTTCAGTGAAAAGTGTCGACCAATTACCGGTAACGGTTCTGACTGATCCTGCGGACCAGCGTGTTCAGAGTCCGGGACTGAGAGAGCTCGAGCCTCTCTTGAGCCCAGCCCGCGATTATAGCCATCATCCTAGGGACGAACCCTAGAGTCCCAATACGGTTGCGGGCCAGGCCGGTTCGCAGCGTTGCGCCAGCGCGTCACAGGCTTCTTCCAGCTGCCGGAGTTCGGGCGGGGCCTGGAGCCGGCGTCCCCGCCAGTGTTCGCGGTCCAGCCACTCGATGGCCTGTCCGCCGGCCAGCAGCCAGCTCGGCAGCTCGGCCCGCTCGCTGTCGGCGGGCCGCCAGGCCTGGATGCAGTGCGACCAGTCGCGCCGCCACGCGGCCAGGCGCGGATGCCGCCGCATCAACTGGTCGTAGTCGAGGGCCATGAAGCGGATCTGCCGGCCGGGCGCCTGCGCCCAGCGGGTCAGCGCCTGCATCACGGCCGGCTCCTCGAACGGCCAGTCCACGAAGTCGGGGTCGATGCACCACACCAGGCGCGGCGCCGCCGAGGGCAACGCCAGCAGCTGTTCACGCAGCGCGCTGATGCAGGCATCGCGGCCCTCGAGGCGATCGTCACGGGCATCGGTCATGTGTCGGCTCCGTCCTTGGCTGACAGCGGAATCACGCCGGCTCCGCGTGCAGCCAGCCGGCCTCGGCCCAATCATCCAGCAAGGCGCGGGCGTCGGCGCTGGCACGCGCCCATGCGCGCGCATCGAGCCGGCGCTGGTCGGCGAGCTGGCGCATCAGGCGTGCGTCGCTGCCGGCGGCGCGGAAGGCCTCGCCGTTGATGAACACGTGGTGGGCGTCGTACATCATGCGCGTGCGCCGATCGAGCGCCAGCGCGCCGCCGTTCGCCGGCAAGGGGCCGCCGCCATCGAACCAGACCTGCGGCTTCGGCTCCGTCAGCCGCACGCCCAGCGCCCTGGCGAGCAGCTTGGGATCGGCCAGCGCGCGCCGCAATGCGCGGCCGGCGAAGTCGGCCAGCTGCGCGGGAATCGCCGCGGGCGTCGCGGTCGCCGCCTGGCCCGCGTCGCGGTACAGCGGATCGTCGTCATCCGGCTCGAGCTCGTCGGCCAGCTGCTGCAGCAGCTCGGCGGCCAGCACGTCGCGAGACGGCACGCGGAAGCCGACCGAGCAGGTCATGCATTCGTCCTCGGCGATGCCGTCGTGGCCCCACAGCGGCGGCAGGTACAGCATGTCGCCGGGCTCGAGCACCCAGTCCTCGGTGGGCTCGAAGCGGCTGAGGATCTTCACCGGCAGGCCCTCGACCAGCGAGCGATCCGTCAACGGTCCGATGCGCCAACGCCGCCGGCCCTGCACCTGCAGCAGGAACACGTCGTAGGAATCGAAATGCGGCCCGACGCCGCCGCCCGCCGTGGCGAACGACACCATCAGGTCGTCGAGCCGGGCCTCGGGCACGAAGCGGAAGCGGTCGAGCATCGACCGCGCGCCATCGTCGTGCAGGTCCAGGCCCTGCACCAGCAGGGTCCAGTCGCGCCGCGACAGCGCCGGCAGTGCGCGGCGCGTGAACGGGCCGCGCTTCATGCGCCACCGCGATCCTTCGCGCACCACCAGCCGCGACTCGACGTCGTCGCGCCCCGCCAGGGCGAACAGGTCGGCGCGCGCCAGCGGCGGCTGCACGTGGCCCCAAGCCTGGCGCACGAGCAAGGGCTTCTTCTGCCAGTGCCGGCGCATGAACTGCGCCGGAGACAGGCCGCCGAGCAAGGCGGTCGCAGCATTCACATCCATGCAGCGATTGTCGCCAAGCCCGCGTGCACGCCGCCTTGACCGGATCGGTGTGCGATCATGCTTCGATGCTGATTTCCAAGCCCTGCGTCGTCAGCCTGACCTGGACCCTGGCCGACGGCCAGGGCGAGGCGATCGACGAACTGAACGAGCCGATGGAGTTCTTCTACGGCGGCGACGACCTGCTGCCCAAGCTCGAGGAAGTGCTCGACGGCCAGACTGCCGGCTTCGAGGCCTTCGTGCGCCTGGAACCCGACCAGGCCTTCGGCGACTATCGCGCCGAGCTGGTGTGCTTCGAGGACCGCGCGCTGTTCCCCGAGGGGCTGGAGGAAGGCATGCAGTTCGACGGCCTGCCCGAAGGCGCGCAGACGGTGGGCATGCAGCCCGACACGATCTACACCGTCACCGAGGTGTACCCGACCCACGTCGTGCTCGACGGCAACCATCCGCTCGCGGGCATGTCGCTGCAGCTGCACGTCAAGGTGATCGACGTGCGCGAGGCGAGCGACGAGGAGCGCGAGTCCGGCTCGGTCGCCGAGGGCCTGCTGAGCGTGCTGGCCGGCGGATCGGGCTCCGACACGCTGCATTGAGGCGTTAGGCGCCGGCGCGACCGTCATCGCGCCGACACATCCTCGTCACGGGCGCTTCATCGCGCCTGCCTAGGCTCTTGCGTTCGATCCACTTTCGAACGATCCGATGAGCTCCGCCAGCCAGCAGACACGCCCGCACGACGACGAGGACCACAACACTTCAGGCAACCCGAGCTTCCAGTCGGTGCTCGACGCCCGCCTGAGCCGCCGCGGCCTGTTGCGCGGCAGCGTCGGCACGGCCGCCACCGCGATGTTCGGCAGCCTGGCGTTCGCCGGCTGCTCGAGCGACGACGACGCCCCCGCGCCCGCCCCGGCGCCTGCACCGGCACCGGCCGAGAAGCTGCTCGGCTTCACGGCCGTCGCCAAGAGCCTGGCCGACAGCGTGGTCGTGCCCGCGGGCTACACCGCCAGCGTGCTGTACGCACTGGGCGATCCGCTGACCGCCGACACGCCGGCCTTCAGGAACGACGGCACCGACGAGGCCTTCGACAAGCGCGCCGGCGACCACCATGACGGCATGGAGTGGTTCGGCCTGAGCGCCACCGGCACACCGTCGACCACCTCGGTCGCGCGCGGCCTGCTGGCGATGAACCACGAGGCGACGACCGACGAGACCTTCGCATCCTTCTTCGTGCATGCCAACGGCGGCACCTCGACGCTGCCGCGGCCGGCCGCCGAAGTCGACAAGGAGATGGCGCTGCACGGCCTCTCGGTCGTCGAGGTCGCGAAGACCGGAAGCCAGTGGGCGTACGTGCAGAACTCGGCCTTCAATGCCCGCCTGCACCAGCAGACCGAGATCGAGATCGCCGGCCCGGCGCGCGGCGATGCGCTGCTGGTCACGAAGTATTCGCACACCGGCACCGTCACGCGCGGCACCTTGAACAACTGCGGCACCGGCAGGACGCCCTGGGGCACGCTGCTGACCGGCGAGGAGAACTGGTCCGGCTACTTCACGCGCCCGACCGGTGATGACGCCGCGCGCGGCAACGACAGGAGCGTGACGGCGCTGAAACGTTACGGCCGGGCTGAAGGCGCCGGCTCGCGCCACGCCTGGGAAACCGGCGGCAGCGAGGATCGGTTCACGCGCTGGATCAACGCGAAGACCGGCACCTCGACCGACGGCAGCGACGACTACCGCAACGAGATGAACGGCATGGGCTACATCGTCGAGCTCGATCCGTACGACCGCACGAAGAAGGCGACGAAGCGCACCGCGCTCGGCCGCTTTGCGCACGAGGCCGCGGCGTTCGGCAAGCTGGTGGCCGGCCAGCCGCTGGCGGTGTACATGGGCGACGACTCGCGCGGCGAGTACTGCTACCGCTACACCTCGACCGCGTTGTGGGACGCGGCCGACGCCGGCGCAGCCAACCGCATGGCCACCGGCGACAAGTACCTCGACGCCGGCAAGCTCTACGTCGCGAAGTTCAATGCGGACGGCACGGGCCAGTGGATCGAGTTGTCGATCACCAACCCGGCGGTCGCCGGCTACACCACCTACCGATTCGCGAACCAGGCCGACGTGCTGGTCAACGCGCGCCTGGCCGCCGACGCGGTCGGCGCGACGAAGATGGACCGCCCCGAGTGGAGCGCCGTGCACCCGACGACCGGCGAGGTCTACTACACGTTGACCAACAACAGCAACCGCCGCGCCGAGCCGAGCGGCTCGTCGCAGTTCGCGCCTGACGCCGCGAATCCGCGCGCCTACACCGACCAGCGCGGCAGCAGCACCCAGCAAGGCAATGTCAACGGGCACATCGTGCGCCTGAAGGAAAGCGGCGGCCCCGCCGGCACGACGTTCACCTGGGACGTCTACCTGTTCGGCGCCGAGGCCGGCGCCGGATCGACGGTCAACCTCTCGGCCTTGAGCGCGGAGCAGGACTTCTCCAGCCCCGACGGCATCGCCTTCACGCCGTCGACCGGCCTGTGCTGGATCCAGACCGACGACGGCGCCTACACCGACGTCACCAACTGCATGATGCTGGCGGCCGTGCCCGGCCAGGTGGGCGACGGTGGCAAGAAGACGATCCAGCATGCCCGCGCCAGCGGCGGCCCGCTGAACGTGGACACCTATGTCGGCAAGGCGCCGACCGCCGACACGCTCAAGCGCTTCCTCGTCGGGCCGGTCGGCTGCGAGATCACCGGCATCACCGAGACGCCGGACGGCAAGGCGCTGTTCGTCAACATCCAGCACCCGGGCGAGAGCACCGCGAAGGCCAACATCGCCGATCCGGCGAAGTACACCAGCCAGTGGCCGAGCAATGCCGGCTACGGTGCCGGCAAGCGGCCGCGCTCGGCGACGATCGTGATCACGAAGAACGACGGCGGACGCGTCGGCACCTGAGCCCTCTTCTGGTGCGGTCAGTGCTTGCCGGTCGAGCCGAAACCGCCCTCGCCGCGCGACGAGGCCTCGAACTCGTCGACGCGGCGGAAGACGGCCTGCACCACCGGCACGATCACCATCTGCGCGATGCGCTCCATCGGCTGCACGACGAAGCTCGTCGCGCCGCGGTTCCAGCAACTGACCATCAGCGGCCCCTGGTAGTCGCTGTCGATCAGGCCGACGAGGTTGCCGAGCACGATGCCGTGCTTGTGGCCCAGGCCCGAGCGCGGCAGGATCATCGCGGCCAGGCCGGGATCGCCGATGTGGATGGACAGGCCGGTCGGGATCAGCACCGACTGGCCGGGCTCCAGGGTCAGCGGCCCGTCGAGGCAGGCGCGCAGGTCCAAGCCGGCGCTGCCGGGGGTCGCGTAATGGGGCATCTGCTCGGCCATGCGGGCGTCGAGCACTTTCACGTCGATGGTGGTCATGAGGTCTGAAGGCGTCTGGCGATCTCGCGCACCAGTTCGCGCGCGAGGCTGAGCTTGTCGGCGGTGGCGAGCTCGCGCTCGCCGTCGGCATCGACCAGCAGCAGCGTATTGAGGTCGCTGCCGAAGGTGGCCGGGCCGTGGTTGGCGACGATCAGCGGCACGTTCTTGCGCGCCAGCTTCTCGCGCGCATGGCGCGCGATGTCGTGGCTCTCGGCCGCGAAGCCGACGCAATAGGGCCGGTCGGGCAGCCGCGCGACGGCCGCCAGGATGTCGGGGTTCTCGGTCAGCTCGAAGCTCGGCACGCGCTTGGTGCCGTCCTTCTTGATCTTCTGCTCGGCCAGCGTCGCGGGCCGCCAGTCGGCGACCGCCGCGGTCGCGACGAAGACGTCGTGCGCCGCGGCCCGCGGCAGCACCGCGTCGTGCATCTGCTGTGCGCTCTTGACGTCGATGCGCTGCACGTGGCGCGGTGTCGGCAGGTGCACCGGGCCGGCGACCAGCGTGACCTCGGCGCCGGCTTCCTGTGCCGCGCGCGCGATCGCGAAGCCCATCTTGCCGCTGGAGAGGTTGGTGATGCCGCGCACCGGGTCGATGGCCTCGAAGGTGGGGCCGGCGGTGATCAGCAGCTTCCTGCCGGCCAGCAGCTTGGGCTGGAAGAAGGCAATCAGCTCGTCGCAGAGCTCGGCCGCTTCGAGCATGCGGCCGTCGCCGATCTCGCCGCAGGCCTGGTCGCCGGCGGCTGGGCCGAGGATCGTCGCGCCGTCGGCCTGCGCCTGCGCGACGTTGCGCTGCGTCGCCGGATGGGCCCACATCTCGCGGTTCATCGCCGGCGCCAGCAGCAGCGGGCAGCGCTCGATCGGGCGCGCGACGCACAGCAGCGAGAGCAGTTCGTCCGCCCTTCCCTGCGCGATCTTGGCGATGAAGTCGGCCGATGCGGGCGCGACCAGGATCGCATCCGCCTCCCGCGACAGGTTGATATGCGCCATGTTGTTCGGCTCGCGCGCATCCCACTGGCTCAACGCGACGGGGCGGTTCGACAGCGCCTGCATCGTCACCGGCGTGATGAACTGCGTCGCGGCGTCGGTCATCACCACCTGCACGCTGGCGCCGGCCTTGGTGAGCTCGCGCACCAGCTCGGCGGACTTGTAGCAGGCGATGCCGCCGGACAGGCCGAGCACGACATGACGGCCCGAGAGGGGCAAGGGGGCGGCGGACATGGCTGCGCAATGTAGCGCAGCGGTCCCAATCCCCAGGCCGCTGCACGGTCAAGCTTCCGCAACTTTCAGAATTTCCTGAAATTCAGGCAAACTCTGATCCACGTCAAACCGGCGGCAGATCCAGGACCTCGCGATGCTCGATGCCCCCACCCCGCTGATGCGCGCATTCATCGGCCACTTCGGCGAGATGGGCAGCCGCTGGGGCATCAACCGCACCGTCGGCCAGATCTACGCGCTGATCTTCGTCTGGCCGCAGCCGATCAATGCCGACGAGATCGCCCAGCACCTCGAGTTCAGCCGCTCCAACGTCAGCATGGGGCTGAAGGAACTGCAGGCCTGGCGGCTGGTGAACCTGCGTCACCTGCCGGGCGACCGACGCGAGTACTTCGACGCGCCGCGCGACGCCTGGGAGATCTTCCGCACGCTGGCCGAGGAGCGCCGCCGGCGCGAGATCGAGCCCACCTTGTCGATGCTGCGCAACGCGCTGCTCGAAGCGCCGACCAGCGAGGAAGACCGCATCGCGCAGGAACGCATGCGCGGCATGCACGACCTGATCGAGATGCTGACGACCTGGTTCGACGACGTGCAGCGGCTCGATGCGCAGACGCTGTCGCAGCTGATGCGCATGGGCGCCAAGGTGCAGCGCCTGCTCGAGTTCACCGGACGCACCAGGTCGACGCGAAACACCTAACGGACAAAAACCATGGACGCCCTGCTGCTCGCCCGCATCCAGTTCGCTGCCAACATCAGCTTCCACATCCTGTTCCCGACGATCAGCATCGCGCTGGGCTGGGTGCTGCTGTTCTTCCGCTGGCGCTGGTTGTCCACGCATCAGACCGGCTGGCTGCTGGCCTATCGCTTCTGGACCAAGGTGTTCGCGCTGACCTTCGCGCTCGGCGTCGTCAGCGGCATCGTGATGAGCTTCCAGTTCGGCACCAACTGGCCGGGCTTCATGCAGAAGGCCGGCAACATCGCCGGGCCGTTGCTGGGCTACGAGGTGCTGACGGCCTTCTTCCTCGAGGCCACCTTCCTGGGCGTGATGCTGTTCGGCCACGAACGGGTCGGCGAACGCATGCACCTGCTGGCGACCTTCCTGGTCGCCTTCGGCACCACGCTGTCCGCTTTCTGGATCCTGAGCCTGAATTCCTGGATGCAGACGCCGGCCGGCCATCAGATCATCGACGGCGAGTTCCACGTGCGCTCGTGGCTCGAGGTGATCTTCAACCCGTCGTTTCCGTACCGCCTGACGCACATGCTGCTGGCCTCGGCGCTGACGGTGGCCTTCCTGGTCGCCGGCCTGTCGGCGTGGCAGGTGCTGCGCGGCACCACGAACCGCTCGACGCCGAAGGCGCTGCGCACCGGCCTGACGATGGCCGCGCTGCTGGTGCCGCTGCAGATCCTCGTCGGCGACCTGCACGGGCTGAACACGCTGGAGCACCAGCCGCAGAAGATCGCCGCGATGGAAGGCGTGTGGAAGACCGAAGCCGGCGCGCCGCTCCTGCTGTTCGCCTGGCCGAACGAGGCCGAGCGCCGCAACGACTACGCGCTGGGCATCCCGCGCGGCGCGAGCCTGATCCTGAAGCACGACGCCAATGCGGTGATCCGCGGCCTCGACGAATTCCCGAACGCCCATCCGCCAGTGAAGCCGCTGTTCTTCGGCTTCCGCATCATGGTCGGCATCGGCGTGCTCATGCTGCTGGCGGGCTGGACCGGCCTGGTGCTGCTGTGGCGCCGCGCGTGGCTGCCCGACCGCCTGCCGCGACCGCTGCTGTGGACGCTGGCGGCGATGAGCTTCTCGGGCTGGCTGGCGACGCTGGCCGGCTGGTACGTCACCGAAATCGGCCGCCAGCCGTGGATCGTGCAGGGGCTGCTGCGCACCGCCGACGTCGCGTCGACCCAACCCGCGCCGACCATCGCGCTGTCGCTGGCGCTGTACCTGATCGTCTATGCCTTCCTGCTGCTGGCCTACATCGGCGTGCTGCGCTACATGGCCGAAAAGCCCGAGGCCGTGCTGCTCGCGCCGCAAGCCCCGGTCAAGAGCCGCGCCTTCGCCTGATCAACGGAAGTCCACCATGAACGACGCCACCTGGATGCCCGTCGCCTTTCTCGGCCTGATGGGGCTCGCGATGCTGCTGTACGTCGTGCTCGACGGCTTCGACCTCGGCGTCGGCATGCTGCTGCGCCATGCCGACGATGCGCAGCGCGACCTGATGATCGGCAGCCTGGGCCCGTTCTGGGACGCCAACGAGACCTGGCTGGTGCTGGGCATCGGCATCCTGCTGATCGCCTTTCCGAAGGCGCATGGCGTCGTGATGGGCGCGCTGTACCTGCCGGTGGCCTTCATGCTGATCGGGCTGATCCTGCGCGGCGTGGCCTTCGACTTCCGCGTCAAGGCGCCCAGCGGGCACAAACAGCTGTGGACCCGCGCCTTCTTCGCCGGCAGCGTGATCGCCGCGGTCGCGCAGGGCTGGATGCTGGGGCGCTACATCACCGGCTTCGCGGACGGCTGGACGGCGGACCTGTTCGCGGCGGCCATTGCCGTGACGCTGCCGGCGGCTTATGTGCTACTGGGCGCGTGCTGGCTGATCCTGAAGACCGAAGGGGAACTGCAGAAGCGCGCCGTGGCCTGGGCCAAGCGCGCCTGGCCGGCGATGGTGCTGGGCATCGCGCTCGTCTCGATCGCCACGCCGGTCGTCAGCGCCACGGTGCGCGACCGTTGGTTTACTCTGCCCGGCTTCATCGGCCTGCTGCCGATCCCGCTGTCGACCGCCGCCGCGCTGCTCGGCGTGCGTGCGCTGCTGAACTCGCAGCGCATCCTCGGCAAGCTGTGCTGGCTGCCGTTCACGCTGGTGATCGGCGTGTTCGTGATGGGCGCGCTGGGGCTGGCGTACAGCCTGTACCCGTACGTCGTGATGGACCGGATGACGGTGTGGCAGGCGGCCAGCGCGCCGGCCTCGCTGGCGGTGATCCTGGCCGGCTGCGCGGTCACGGTGCCGGCGATCCTCGGCTACACGGTCTATTCGTACCGCGTGTTCCGCGGCAAGGCGACGGTGCCCAGCTACGCCTGAGCCTGCGCCCTCATGCAGCGCTCCAAACGGAGCGCCGCGTCCTGCGCCTGTTCTTGCGCCTGCTCAAAGCTGGAGCGGCGGCCGATCGATCCTTGCGGGCAAACCCGCGCGTTGCCCGCCTTTGCCGCGTCCTGCGATGCTGGCACCGCTCTTGCGCCATCGAACCTCGTCCACCCGAGGAGACACCCGATGCGCCTTCAGCTCACTTCCGCCTTGATCGCCCTCGCCTTCAGCGCCCCCGCGCTGGCGGGCCCCGTCACCGACGCGATGATCCGCGACGACGCCCGCACCGGCGGCGACGTGCTGTCCTGGGGCCTCGGCACCCAGGGCCAGCGCTACTCGCCGTTGAAGCAGGTGACCACCGCCAACGTGCAGCGCCTCGTGCCGGCATGGGCCTTCTCGTTCGGCGGCGAGAAGCAGCGCGGCCAGGAATCGCAGCCGGTGATCCACGACGGCCGCATGTTCGTCACCGCGTCGTACTCGCGCCTGTTCGCGCTCGATGCGAAGACCGGCGCCAAGCTCTGGAAGTACGAGCACCGCCTGCCCGATGGCGTGATGCCCTGCTGCGACGTGATCAACCGCGGCGCCGCGCTCTACGACAAGCTGGTGATCTTCTCGACGCTCGACGCGCAGCTGGTCGCGCTCGACCAGGCCACCGGCGACGTCGTGTGGAAGGAGAAGATCGATGACTACGCCGCGGGCTACTCGAACACCGCCGCGCCGATCATCGCCAACGGCCTGGTGCTGACCGGCGTCTCGGGCGGCGAGTTCGGCGTCGTCGGGCGTGTCGAGGCGCGCGACGCGAAGACCGGTGCGCTGGTCTGGTCGCGGCCGACGGTCGAGGGCCACATGGGCCACACCTACGACGCCGACGGCACCGCGAAGGACAACGGCATCACCGGCACCACCAACGCCTCGTGGCCGGGCGACCTGTGGAAGACCGGCGGCGCGGCCACCTGGCTCGGCGGCACCTACGACGCGAGCACCGGCCTCGCCTACTTCGGCACCGGCAACCCGGCGCCGTGGAACAGCCACCTGCGCAAGGGCGACAACCTGTACTCCTGCTCGACGGTGGCCATCGACGTCAAGACCGGCAAGATCGTCTGGCACTACCAGAACACGCCGAACGACGGCTGGGACTTCGACGGCGTCAACGAGTTCGTCACCTTCGACATGGACGGCAAGCGTGTCGGCGGCAAGGCTGACCGCAACGGCTTCTTCTACGTCAACGATGCGAAGACCGGCGCGCTGCTGAACGCCTTCCCGTTCGTGCGCAAGATCACCTGGGCCAGCAGCATCGACCTGAAGACCGGCAAGCCGAACTTCGTCGCCGCCAACCGCCCCGGCGACCCGACCGCCGGCGACGGCAAGAAGGGCCAGAGCGTGGTCGCGGCGCCGTCCTTCCTCGGCGGCAAGAACCAGATGCCGATGGCCTACTCACCCGATACGAAGCTGTTCTACGTGCCGGCCAACGAATGGGCGATGGAGATCTGGAACGAGCCGATCGCCTACAAGAAGGGCGCGGCCTACCTGGGCGCCGGCTTCACGATCAAGACGGTCGCCGACGACCACATCGGCGCGTTGCGCGCCGTCGATCCGAAGAGCGGCAAGATCGTCTGGGAGGTGAAAAACGGCGCGCCGCTGTGGGGCGGCGTGCTGACCACCGCCGGCAACCTGGTGTTCTGGGGCACGCCCGAAGGCTTCCTGAAGGCCGCCGACGCGAAGACCGGCCAGGTGGTCTGGCAGTTCCAGACCGGCTCGGGCGTCGTCGCGCCGCCGGTCACCTGGCAGCAGGACGGCGAGCAGTACATCAGCGTCGTGTCCGGCTGGGGCGGCGCGGTGCCGCTGTGGGGCGGCGAGGTGGCCAAGAAGGTCAACTACCTCGAGCAGGGCGGCATGGTGTGGGTCTTCAAGCTGCCGAAGGCCTCGTGATGGGCTCAGCGCGCCGGCTCGGCGGCTTGGCCGTCGTGCTCGCCGCACTGGCCGCATCGGGGGGCGCGTCGGCCGGCGACCGGCCCTTCCTGCTCGGCGGCACCGCGCTGCAGGAGGACGACGACGAACGCGTCTTCGAAGTCGGCAGCGGCGCCGCGCGCGCCGGCCGGGCCCGGGCCTACACGGGTGAGCTGCAGTACAGCTTCGCGCCGTGGTGGTCGGTCGAGCTCGGCTGGTCGCGCCGGCTCGCGCGCAACGATCAGCGCGAGACCGAGCGCGAGTGGTCGGTCGAGGCCCGCTACGGCTGGCTCGACCCGGCCCGCCACCCGGTCGGCGTCGCCCTGCAGGCCGAGCTCGAGCGCGCACGCGAATCCGATGTCGAGGGCCGCGGCCGCTGGCAGCTCGAACGCACGGCACTCACGCTGCCGCTGACCGTGCAATGGGCGACGCACCGGGGCCAGGCAGCGCTGCACCTGACGCCCGGTGTCGAGCACCGCCATGGCGAGGGCCGCCGGCCGCTGCTGGCGCTTGCCGGCCAATGGCCGCTGCTGCGCTCGGTCGAGCTCTTCGGCGAGTGGGGCGCGGTGCGCGAGCGGCAGCGCTTCGCCCAGGCCGGCGCGCGCTGGTGGATCAAGCGCGAGCGTTTCGCGCTGGACATCAGCGTCGGTCGCCAGCGCGGCGGCGGCGAAGCCGTGCCGATGGCCGCGCTGTCGTTGTCGCTGATGGACTTGTCGTACTGACGGGCGCATCCTTGCAGGCTTCCCACAACGCGAGGCCTGCGATGAAGCTCTACTACCACCCGGCGTCGACCACCAGCCGCCCGCTGGTGATGTTCATCGAGGACCACGGCATCCCCGCCGAACTGCAGGTGGTCGACCTGTTCACCGGCGAGCACGTGGCGCCGCCGTACGCAGCGATCAACCCGAACTGCCTGGTGCCGGTGCTCGAGGACGGCGACTTCCGCCTCACCGAGAGCTCGGCGATCCTGAAGTACCTGGCCGACCTTGTCGATTCGCCCACCTACCCGAAGGACCTGCGCCAGCGCGCGCGCGTCAACGAGATGATGGACTGGATCAACACGCAGCTGAACCGCGACCTCGCCTACGGCACGGTCTACGTCCAGGTGTTCCCGCACCACAAGCGGCCCAGCGACGAGGCGCAGCGCGCGACCATTGCCTGGGGCCAGGAGCGCGCGAAGCGCTGGCTCGGCATCCTCGACCAGCACCTGCTCGGCAGCGACAAGGCCTACCTGTGCGGCGCGCAGCTGACGATCGCCGACTACTACGGTGCGTCGTTCGTGCACCTGGCCGAGGTGGTGGGGTCGGACCTGAAGGACTACCCCAACGTGCGCCGCTGGCTCGACCGCATGAAGTCGCGCCCGACCTGGGAGAAGGTCTACGCCGCGATCAACGGCTTCGCGCAGCAGCTGCCCCGCGGCCAGCTGGCGAGCGTCTGAGCGCAGGGGGCCGCGATGATCAAGGGCCTGCACCACAACGCCTACCGCTGCCGCGATTCGGAAGCCACGCGCGCGTTCTACGAGGACTTCCTCGGCCTGCCGCTGGCCGGCACGCTGGAGATCGGCGAGACCAAGACCGGCCGCGCGACGCAGGTGCTGCACACCTTCTACCGCCTGGGCGACGGCTCGTACCTGGCGTTCTTCGAGGCGCCGGACATGCCGTTCGAGTTCAAGCCGCAGCACGACTTCGACCTGCACATCGCCCTCGAGGTCGACCGCGCGACGCTGGACGCGATGTTCGAGAAGGGCCCGGCCTGCGGCATCGAGACCCGCGGCGTCTCGAACCACGGCTTCATCGACTCGATCTACTTCCGCGACCCCAACGGCTACGTGATCGAGCTGACGACGAAGCGCGCCGGCCACGACGAGGCGATGGACCCGGCGCGCAACGGCGCGCGCGACAAGCTCGAGCGCTGGCAGGCCGGCAAGGCCGCGTCGAAACTGCGTTAGGGCGTCAGCCGGCGCGGGCCAGGCCGAGTTGCTCCGCGGCGCGCTGTTCGTCGCGATAGGCCTCGCGCAGCGTGGCCGCGTAGTCGGCCGGGCCCAACAGCGCCGGCGCCTGGTCGGCCTTCGCCAGCTCGGCCAGGAAACCCGGCTCGAGGGCCGCTGCGCGGAACGCCGCGTGCAGCCGGTCGACCACCGCCGGCGCCAACCCGCGCGGTCCGGCCAGGCCCCACGGCGAGGTCGCGACCAGCCCGTGGCCGAGCTCCTTCAGCGTCGGCACAGCAGGCCAACGCCGCGAGCGTGTCGCGCCGAAGGTGGCCAGCAGGCGCAGCCGGCCGTCGTCGATGAAGGGGCCGAACCCGGTCGAACCGGCGCCGGCCATCACCTGGCCCGCGGCGATCGCCAGCACCATCTCGTTGACGCCTTTGTAGGGTACGTGCGTCCAGCGGGCATCGCGCCGCCGCATCAACGTGTCCAGCACCAGGTGTGGCGTGCTGCCGATACCGCTGGTGGCGATGCTGAGTTCATCGGGCCGCTCGGCGGCGTGCGCGAGCAAGTGATCGAGCGTGCGCCAGGGGCTCGCCGCCGGCACCACGATGCCGAAGGTCGTGCCGGCGACCTGCAGGATCGGCGTCGTGTCGCGCAGCGGGTCCCAGGCCACCGGGTGCAGCCAGGGCGCGCGCAGCACCGTCTGCGGCAGCTGCGCGAGCGTCAGGCCGTCCGGAGCCGCCTGCTGCAGCAGCGGCATCGCCAGCGTGCCGGCGGCCCCCGGCCGGTTGTGCACCTGCACCGGTTGCTGCAGGCGCTGCGACGCCGCCTCGGCCAGCACGCGCAGCGCCTGGTCGGTCGGGCTGCCGGCGGGCCACGGCACCCATAGCGTGATCGCGCGGCCGTCGGCCCCGGCGCCGGTGGCGGCGCCCATGCCCGTGGCGCCGAGCCCCGCGGCGATGAACGTGCGGCGCTTCATGCCGCGCGCCGCGCCGGCGTGAAGCCGCGCTGCGGGTCGTAGCCGATGCAGGCGAACGCGAAGCAGAGCAGCCCGATGGCGATCACCACGACGGGCGCCAGGCCCGGGTCCTTGCCGTACCAGGCGAAGCGCATCCATTCCACCGCATGCGTGAACGGGTTCAGCCGCGCCAGCTCGAAGACCCAGCGGGCACCCGATTCCTCCAGCTTCCACAGCGGGTACAGCGCGGTCGACAGGAAGTACATCGGGAAGACGACGAAGTTCATCGTGCCGGCGAAGTTCTCCAGCTGCTTCACGTGCACGGTGAGCAGCAGGCCCAGCGCGGCCAGCATCAGCGCCGCGGCGAAGGCGGCGATGCTGACGCTCAACAAGCGCGTCCATTGCAGTGGCAGCTCGGTGCCGAGCATCAGCGCGATCACCACGAACGCCGCCGCCTGCAGCAGCGACTGCAGCGCCGCCGCCAGCAGCTTCGCGCCCAGCAGCAGCGGCCGCGGCAGCGGCGCGGCCAGCAGCGCGCGCAGCACGCCGAGCTCGCGGTCGACCACCAGCGCCAGCGACGACTGCATGCCGTTGAACAGCAGCACCATGCCGACCAGGCCCGGCGCGATGTAGGTCTCGTAGGGCACGTAGGTGTCGTAGGGCTCGACGATCGCGATGCCGAAGACGTTGCGGAACCCGGCCGCGAACACCGCCAGCCACAGCAGCGGCCGCAGCAGCGCGGCAAAAAGGCGCCCCGGCTGGCGCAGGCTGCGCAGCAGCTCGCGTTCGACCAGCGCGCTCACCGCGCGCAGGGCGTGGGCGCCGGTCACGGCTGCCCCTTCGCGCCGGCGGCCGCCGCGCCCGCAGCGGTGCAGCGCCGCTCGCCCTCGTCCGCACCCAGCGTGTCCATCACATCGCGCGGATGCAGCACGCCGTCGACCGGGGCGAGGCCGGCGACGCCCTGCCCGTCCGTCAGCAGCAAGGGCTGGCGCAGCTGGCGATCCCAGGCGCGGAAGCTCAGGCGCGGGCCCTTGAAGCCGTCGAGGCCGAAGGTCGGCGCGCCGGTCGACGTGCGCTCGAGCGCGGCCTGCACGATGGCCTTCGCGGCCATCCACGCGGCCCAGTCGGGCGCAGTCATCGGGCGACCGGCGAGGCGTTCGAAACGCCGAGCGAGCTGCGGCGCGCCGTTGCGCTCGTGGTGCGGCGCCCAGGCCAGCGCCAGCAGCCCGGCATCGCCGACCACCGGACGCGGCAGCGCCGTGCGGTAGGGCAGGCCGCGCGCGAACTCGCCGTCGCTGTCGACCACCCACACGGCGTCGTGCTCGATGCCGCCGGTCAGCAGCAGCGGATTCGCCAGCGCCCGCTCGCGCGGGTCGGCCGAGAGCTTGAAGGGCCGTGCCGCGACCACCTTCAGGCCATGTCGCTGCAGCGAGGCCTGCGCGGTCGCCCGCCGCTCGGCATCGGCCGCGCTCGACCCGTGCAACAGCAGCACGCGCTGCCAGCGCCGCGCGACCAGCCACTGCGCCAGCGCATCGGCGCGCATGCGTTCGCTCGGCAGCGTATGCCACAGGTTCGGACGGCAGTCCGCCTCGCGCAGCGCGTCGTCGGCGGCGCCGGCATTGAACACCGGCAGCGGCGTCGCGGCCGCCAGCGCCTTCAGCTGCGGCGCCGGCAGGTCGGCGATCAGCGCGACCGCGCCGGCCTGCTGCAGGCGCTGCAGCGCGGCCTGCGGTGCTTCGCCGTCGCTCAGCTCGACCGCTTCGATGCGGGCCGTGCGCTGGGCGCTGGTCAAGGCCAGCCGCGCATCGGCGATCGCCAGCGCCACGCCGGGCTGCAGCGGCCCGCCAGGGTGGCCGGGGTAGGCCGATGCGAGCCGCGCCGGCGCCAGCCGGTCGTCGTTGGCCCGTTGCACGACGCCGATCACCAGCGGTGTCGCCAGCGACGGCAGCGCGGCCAGCGCGAGCAGCCCGGCCAGCAGGGCGTGGCGCCCGTCAGTCATCGACCACCACCGAGTGCGGCACGCGGCCCACCGCGACCGTCTTCAGCGCCTTCGCGGCGGCCACGTCGACGAGCGTCAGGTCGTCGGAGAGCCCGTTGGCGACATACAGCCGCGCCCCGTCACGGCTGATGCCGAGTCCCCACGCGCGCTTGCCGACCAGCACCTGCTTCGTGACCTGCCGCCGCGCCGCGTCGATGAAGGCCACGTGGTTCGCTCGCCCGAGCGCCGCGAACACCGTGCGGCCGTCCGGCGCGAACAGCAGGCCCACCGGCGTGACGTCGCTCGCCCGCAGGCCCGGCAGCTGCAGCGCGACGGTGTGCGTGACGGCCAGCGTGATGGTGTCGATGACGCTCAGGCTCGCGCCCAGCTCGTTGCTGACCCACAGCTCGCGCCCGTCCGGCGACAGCGCGAAGCGCCGCGGCCGCTGCCCGACCGGGATCGACTTGAGCAGCCGGCCGCTGGCGACCTCGATCACCTGCACCGCGTTCGCGACCTCCGAGGTGACGAAGACCCGCGCCCCGTCGCGCGACAACTGCACGCCCTCGGGCTCCGGCCCGACATCGACCGCGCGCAGCTTGCGGCCGCTGCCGGTGTCGATGATCGCCAGCTCGCCGTCCTCCTCGTTCGAGACGCAGGCGGTGCGGCCGTCGGCCGACAGGTCGAAGACCTCGGGGTCGGCGCCCAGCGGCACGCGGCGCACGGAGCGCCGGCTGTCGAGGTCGATGACGTCGGCCGCTCCGGAATCGCTGCAGGCCACCCACAGCTGGCGGCCACCGGGCGCGCGCTGCAGGTGGCGCGGCCGCTTGCAGGTCGGCACGCTGGCCACCACGGCGAGCGTCTGCGGGTCGAGCACGGCCAGCGCGTGGTCCTTCTCGCTCGAGACCCAGACCAGGCCGGTGGCTGCCGACGCGACGCCCGGCACCATCGCTGCTGCTGCTGCTGCTGCGGCGGCGGCGGCGGCCAGGCCCATCCTGATAACACGTGATCTCATCGTCCGTCTCCTTCGCCATCGCCGGTCGCGCGCACGAACACGTCCTCGAGCCGCCCGCCGCCCAGCGCCGCGGCCACCGCGTCGGGACGGCCGTCCGCCAGCAGCCGGCCGTGGTGCAGCACCAGCACCCGATCGGCGGGCAAGGCCTCCTCGACCCAGTGCGTCGCCCACAGCACGCTGCTGCCGCGCTGGCGCACGTCCTCGTGCAGCGTGGCCAGCAGCGCGCGGCGTGACGCCGGGTCGAGCCCGACCGTCGCTTCGTCCATCAGCAGCAGCGCCGGCCGGTGCAGCAGCGCCCGCACCAGTTCGACCCGCCGGCGCAGCCCGCCGGACAGCGCGCGCACCGGGCGGTCCAGCTCGGCGCCGAGGCCGGCGCGGGCCGCGTCCTCGTCGATGCGCTGCTGCGCGAGGCGCCGCGGCAAGCCGTGCAGCGCCGCGTGCAGCGCGAGGTTGCGGCGCGCGCTGAGCTCGAGGTCCAGCGACAGCGGCTGGAAGACGACCCCGATGCGCGCCAGCGCGGCGCTGGCCCGCGCGCGCAGGTCGATGCCGTCGATGCGGATCGTGCCGCGGCTGGGCGTGAAGAGGCCGGTCAGCAGCTGGAACAGCGTCGACTTGCCTGCGCCGTTCGGACCCAGCAGCGCGACGAACTGGCCGGCCGCGATGTCGAAGCCGATGCCGTCCAGCGCCGCGCGTGTGCCGAAGCGCTTGTGCAGGTCCTGCACGTTCAGCATGGCGCCGCCTCGGCCGCGGCCCCGGTGCATCGCGCCCGCGAGTTCGCATCGGTGCGGAAGACCAGCCCGGGGACATCGCCCTTCGCCTTCGGCATGAAGACCAGCGGCTGCGCGCGATCGACGATGGCGTCGACCAGCGGCCGGTCCGGGCTCTTCGGGCAGACCGGATCGGTGGCCGACGCATCGCCCGACAGCAGGAAGGCCTGGCAACGGCAGCCGCCGTGGTCCTGGCCGCGCCGCTCGCAGCTGCCGCAGGGCTCGGGCATCCAGTGCTCGCCCCGGTAGCGCTCGAAGGCCGTGCTGCGGCGCCAGATGTCGGCCAGCGACGTGTCGCGCACGTTCGGCAGCTGCAGCCCCGGCAACTGGCGCGCGGCATGGCACGGCATCGCGAGGCCGTCCGGCGCGACCACCATGAACACCGAGCCCCAGCCGTTCATGCAGGCCTTCGGCTTCGCCTCGGCATAGTCCGGCGAGACCCAGAAGATCCTCATGCGGCCGGCCAGGCGCGCCTTGTGGCGATCCACCACGCCTTCAGCCTCGGCCAGCGCAGCGCGCGTGGGCATCAGCGCGTCGCGGTTCAGCCAAGCCCAGCCGTAGTACTGCGCATTCGCGAGCTCGAGGAACTCCGCGCCCATCGCTTCGGCCATCTCGACGATGCGCCCGACATGCGGCAGGTTCCAGCGGTGCATCACGCAGTTCAGCACCATCGGGTAGCCGAGCGACTTGATGATGGCGGCCACGCGCGACTTCATCTCGAAGGTGCGCGTCGACGACAGGAAGTCGTTGAGCTCGCGCGACGAGTCCTGGAACGACAGCTGGATGTGGTCCAGCCCGGCCTCGCGCAGCGCGCGGGCGCGGGCCTCGGTCAGCCCGACGCCGGAGGTCACGAGGTTGACGTAATAACCCAGACCATGCGCGTGCGCGACGATGGCCTCCAGGTCGTCGCGCAGCAGCGGCTCGCCGCCGGACAACCCCAGCTGCACCGCGCCCAGCGCGCGGCCCTGCGTCAGCACCTCGCACCAGGCCGCCGTGTCCAGTTCCTGCCGGTGCGCGGCGTAGTCGACCGGGTTCGAGCAGAACACGCAGTGCAGCGGGCAGCGGTAGGTCAGCTCGGCCAGCAGCCACAACGGTGGGCCGGGCGGCGGTGCGATCGAGGGGCCCATGTCAGCGGATCCAGCCGCGCGCCTGCGCATCGGCCAGGAAGTGGCAGACGTCGGCGCGCAGCCGCGGCGCGGTGTCGGCGCCGCCGAACGCGGCCTCGAGCTCGGCGATCAGGCCCTGCACGCTGAGCACGCCGTCGCAGCGGCGCAGGATCTCGCCGGCGGGGCCGTTCAGCCGCACCATGCCTTCGGGATACAGCAGCACCCAGGCCTGCTGCGCGGTCTCGTACTGGCAGCGGTAGAGCGGCGCGATGGCCGGGCGGCTGTCGAGATCCAGGGTCATGGCCGGCGCTCGTCGATCAGGTCGTCCGGGAAGGCGCGTTCGATCGAATCGAGCATCGCCCACAGCACGTCGAGCTTGAACTGCAGGATCTCGAGCGCGCGCTGCTGGCGCTCGCGCGTGCGGCACCAGTCGTGCGCCACCTCGAGCCCGTGCTCGACGTCGCGCGAGGCCAGCGGGATGCGGCTGCGGAAGTACGCCAGTCCCGCCGGCTCGATCCACGGGTAGGCATCGGGCCAGGTGCGCAGGCGGTCGGCATGGATGCCGGGCGCGAACATCTCGGTCAGCGATGAGATCGCCGCTTCCTGCCAGCTGGCCTGGCGCGCGAAGTTCACGTAGGCCTGCACCGCGAAACGCACGCCGGGCACGACGAAGCGGTGCGACCACAGGTCGTCCCGCTCCAGGCCCACCGCCTCGCCCAGCCGCACCCAGGCCTCGATGCCCCCGGCGTTGGGGCCCTCATGGTCGCCACGGCCGTCATGGTCGAGCACCCGCTCGACCCAGCGCCGGCGCGTCACGCGGTCGGGGCAGTTGGCGAGCACCGCCGCGTCCTTGATCGGGATGCAGACCTGGTAATAGAAGCGGTTCGCCACCCAGCCGCGCACCTGGAAAGGCTGCAGCTCGCCGCGGTTCAGGCGCTGGTTGAACGGGTGGTGGCTGTGGTAGCCGCCCTCTTTCGCGCGCAGACGGGCCTCGAACTGTTCCGGGCTCCACGGCGCCGGTGGGTCGATCGTCCGGTGGACGCTCATCTCGTCCGTCAGCAGCAGTTCAAGGCTCATAAGTCGATCTCCATGCCGTCGTGCGCGACTTCGATGCCGTGGCGCGCGAGCTCGGTGCGTTGCGGGCTGTCCTCGTCGAGGATCGGGTTGCTGTTGTTGATGTGGATGAGCACCTTGCGCCGCGCCGGCAGCGGCGCCAGCGCATCCAGCATCCCGCCCGTGCCGCTCTGCGGCAGGTGGCCGAGCTCGACCGCGCGCTCCGGGCGCAGGCCGGCGGCGGCCATCTCGTCGTCGGTCCAGAAGGTGCCGTCGACCATCACGCAGCTCGCGCCGGCCATCCAGGCGCGCTCGGCGTCGCCGATCGCCGCCAGGCCGGGCGCGTAGAACAGGCGCTCGCCGCTGGCGAGGTCGTCGATCACCAGCGCGATGTTGTCGCCCGTCGCCGAGTCGTTGCGGTGCGGCGAGTACGGCGGCGCCTTGCCCGGGATCGCCAGCGCCGTGAGCGCCAGACCGGGCAGCGCGGGGATGCGGAAGGCCGCTTCGCTCTCTTCGCCGGCCACCGGCAGCACGTGCCAGTGCACGCCGCAGTAGTGCTCCAGCGCGGGCAGCAGCGGCAGGCCGCTGGTCAGGTCCTCGAACACGCAGGGCGTGCAGTACAGCTCGATCGGCGGGCCTTCGCGCAGGCTCAGCAGGCCGGTGACGTGGTCGATCTGCGCGTCCATCAGCACGACGGCGGCGATCGGCGTGTCGCGCAGCTTCGGCGGCACCATGGACCGTGGATGCAGCAGCGGATGCGCGCGCAGTTGCTGGCCGATGTCGGGCGACGCGTTGATCAGCACCCAGCGCTCGCCGTCGGCAGACACCGCGATCGAGCTTTGCGTGCGCGGCACGGCGCGCGTGCTGCCGCGCCGCAGGCCGGCACAGTGCGCGCAGTTGCAGTTCCACTGCGGAAAACCGCCGCCGGCCCCGGCGCCGAGCACAAGTATCTTCATGGTCAGGTCTCGTCCGCCCCTGCGGAACCGCGAACGGCGCCGCAGGGGCCGTTCGATCAGCGGGCCGAGATGTACATCGTGATCTCGAAGCCGAAGCGCAGGTCTTCGTACGCGGGGGTGGTCCAAGCCATCGTGGTCTCCTGGGGGTGGGTCATGCCGTCAGTGGCAGACCTTCAACCGCAAGAGGTGTGCCGATGTCGTCCATCGCGCGATTCGTGCTCGCTAACCCCGAAAGACGCATGCCTCTGCGGCGATTTCTCCTGACGCCCGGCCTTGCTGCGACGGCCCGCGCCGGATGACCCCATCAAGGTGTGGCGACTTGGAGCAGTGCGACGTTCACTGCGGCACAGGGCAAACCCGTGCGGTGGGGCTGATCAGCCTGAGTGGCGGTTGTCGGCCCGTTGCGGACATTGGTGTGGATGGTCCACGTGGGACTTGCGACGTGCAGAGCGACAAAGGCGCGGTCGGGCAGGCCGCATCGCGCGAGTCCGGCGGTCGGCCCCGGGGGGCCGACTTCCCGGGCTTGAGCGGCTCGGGGGCGCGCCGTCCATTTAGCTTCGCTCGCTGCGCTCGCTACGCACAGCGCCGGCGAGTCAGTTGTCGATGCTCGCTGCGCTCGCCGCCCCCGAGCCGCTCAAGCCCGGCGCCTCCCACGCGCGCTGCGGCCTGCCCGCCCGCGCCTTTGCGAATCACCGAGGACTTAGCGGGACCGCATGCCACCGCACTCAGCAGGAGAGCGGCTTGGGCTGCGGGCGCAGCGGGCCGTGGGAGGCGGTGAGGACCGGAGGCCCGGGGCCGGCGAGCGAAGCGAGCATCGACAACTGACTCGCCGGCGCTGTGCGCAGTGAGCGAAGCGAACGAAGCTAAATGGACGGCGCGGCCCCGGGCTGAGGACCGCAACGGAGTCGGCCCCCCAGGGGCCGACCGCCGGACTCGGCCCGCTGTGCCCGCACTCCGAGACGCTCGGGCGCTCCATTCCGGCCGCTGAGCACGAAGCCGCCGTTGGCGCGGCGGTGATGTCGCCGACATAGCCGCAGGCCTGAACGTCCCGGCTCGGCACGTTCAGGGCCTTGCCCGGCGCGTTTGTTCGTGGGAAGAACCCTGGAGCCGCGGGAAATTGCAGCCGCCTCTGACCTGCGTCAACCTGCGCTTCACCGCGCCGGCGATCGACAAGCAACGCTACCTATAGTGTCCGTCACCACGACGAACCACATATCTAGTGCCCATGACCACGCCGCACGACCCTACGCATGTCATCAAGCGCGACGGCACGGTCCGTCCTTTCGATCTGGGCAAGATCGTCAGCGCGCTCGAACGCGCCGGCCGCGCCAGCGGCGAGTTCGACGCCGCCGAGGCGCGGCGGCTGGCCGCCGACGACGTGCTGCCCGCAATCCGCGCGCTGGGCCCGGTGACGCCGCACATCGAACAGCTGCAGGACATCGTCGAGGCCGCGCTCTACGACCGCAGGCACCGCCGCACGCTGCGCGCCTACATCGTCTACCGCGAGCAGCACCGCAAGCTGCGGCAGGACAAGCGCAGCCTCGTCGACGTCGAGACCTCGATGAACGAGTACCTGCAGCAATTGGACTGGCGCGTCAACGCCAATGCCAACCAGGGTTATTCGCTGGGCGGGCTGATCCTCAACGTGTCGGGCAAGGTCACCGCGAACTACTGGCTCGACCATGTCTACCCGCCCGAGATCGGCCGCGCGCACCGCGATGCCGACATCCACATCCACGACCTCGACATGCTCAGCGGCTACTGCGCCGGCTGGTCGCTGCGCACCTTGCTGCACGAAGGCCTGAACGGCGTGCCGGGCAAGGTCGAGGCGGGGCCGCCGAAGCACCTGTCGAGCGCGGTCGGGCAGATCGTCAACTTCCTCGGCACGCTGCAGAACGAATGGGCCGGTGCGCAGGCCTTCTCGTCCTTCGACACCTATCTCGCCCCCTTCGTGCGCAAGGACTCGCTCGACTATGCGCAGGTGCGCCAGTGCATCCAGGAGCTCGTCTACAACCTCAACGTGCCCTCGCGCTGGGGCACGCAGACGCCGTTCACCAACCTCACCTTCGATTGGGTGTGCCCCGAGGACCTGCGCGAGCAGGTGCCGGTGATCGGCGGCGTCGAGATGCCGTTCTCGTACGGCGAACTGCAGGCCGAGATGGACATCATCAACCGCGCCTACATCGACGTGATGATGACCGGCGATGCCAAGGGCCGCGTCTTCACCTTCCCGATCCCGACCTACAACATCACGAAGGACTTCGACTGGGACGGCCCGAACGCGAACGCGCTGTTCGAGATGACCGCGCGCTACGGGCTGCCGTACTTCCAGAACTTCGTCAATTCCGACCTGCAGCCGAACATGGTGCGCTCGATGTGCTGCCGGCTGCAGCTGGACGTGCGCGAGCTGCTCAAGCGCGGCAACGGCCTGTTCGGCTCGGCCGAGCAGACCGGCTCGCTCGGCGTGGTGACGGTCAACTGCGCGCGGCTGGGCCACGTGCATGCCGGCGACGAGCCCGCGCTGCTGAAGCGCCTGGACGAACTGATGGAGCTCGGCCGCGACAGCCTGGAGATCAAGCGCAAGGTGATCCAGCGCCACATGGACGCGGGCCTGTTCCCCTACACCAAGCGCTACCTCGGCACGCTGCGCAACCACTTCTCGACGCTGGGCGTCAACGGCCTCAACGAGATGATCCGCAACTTCTCGCGCGACGCCTACGACATCACCGCGCCCGAGGGCCATGCGATGGCCGTGCGGCTGCTGGACCACGTGCGCGCACGCATGATCGACTTCCAGGAGCAGACCGGCCACCTCTACAACCTGGAGGCCACGCCGGCCGAAGGCACGACCTACCGCTTCGCGAAGGAAGATCGGCGCCGCTTCCCGGCCATCCTGCAGGCCGGCACGCCGGCGCAGCCGTACTACACCAACTCCAGCCAGCTGCCGGTGGGCTTCACCGACGATCCGTTCGAGGCGCTCGAGCGCCAGGACGAACTGCAGCGCAAGTACACCGGCGGCACCGTGCTGCACTTGTACATGAGCGAGCCGCTGTCCAGCGCCGACGCCTGCCGCCGCCTCGTGCAGCGCGCGCTGTCGCGTTTCCGGCTGCCGTACATCACGGTGACGCCGACCTTCTCCATCTGCCCGACGCACGGCTACCTCGCCGGCCAGCACGAGTTCTGTCCGACCTGCGACGACGCACTGCGCGCGCGCAAGCGGCTGGCGACGTCGAACTGACGTTCGCCCGCCATCCGACGTCCCCGCCCCACCCACGAGAGGAGTTCCCCCGATGACTGCCACGACGATCCATGCCCCGACCACCGCTCCCGCTGCGACGATCGCGCTCGCCGACAGCGAACGCCAGCGCTGCGAGGTCTGGACCCGCGTGATGGGCTACCACCGCCCGGTGTCGTCGTTCAACACCGGCAAGAAGGGCGAGTTCCACGAGCGCCTGTACTTCGAGGAACGGCGCTGCGATGACCAACCGCGTCTGGCTTGATCAGCCCGGCCTCGCGTCCGCCGCCGGGCCGGTGCCGGCGCCGCCGGCCGCGCATGCACGGCCGCTCCAGATCGGCGGTATCACGCCCTTCACCAGCATCGACTTCCCCGGCCGCCTGGCGGCCGTGGTCTTCGTGCAGGGCTGCCCGTGGCGCTGCACCTGGTGCCACAACCCGCACCTGCAGCCGCGGCGCGCCGACGACGCTTCCGGTGGTCGCCCCTGGGCCGAGGTGCGCGGCTGGCTGGCGCGCCGCACGGGCCTGATCGACGGCGTCGTCTTCAGCGGCGGCGAGCCGACGATCGACCCCGGCCTGGCGGCGACGATGGCCGACGTGCGCGCGATGGGCTTCGCGGTCGGGCTGCACACCGCGGGCATCTACCCGCGCCGGCTGCAGGACGTGCTGCCGCTCGCCGACTGGGTCGGCTTCGATGTCAAGGCGCCGCTGTCGCGCCCGGCGCTGCTCGATCGCACCACGGGTGTCGCCGGCAGCACCGGCGCCGTGCAGCAGAGCCTGCGCCTGCTGCGTGCCAGCGGCGTGGCCTTCGAATGCCGCACCACCGCGCATCCGGCGCTGCTCGACGAGGCCGCGCTGCAACTGATCGGCGACGAGCTGGCCGCGCTGGGCATCACGCATGTCGCGCTGCAGCGGGCGCGGCCGGTGGCTGCCGCCGCCGCGCCGCTCGACCCGGTGCCGAAGGACTGGCCGTCTGCGGCGACGCTCGAGCACTTCGAGCGCCTGTTCCCGCACTTCGTGCTGCGCGACGGCTGAGCGCCCTGATTCTTCAAGGGATCGCGCCGATCCTTCAAGCCGCGGCCATCCTCGCTGCGTAGGCTTCTGCTCGTCGCGCCATGTACCGGCTCCAACCCGGCCGGCGCGGCGCATTCAGCCTTCAATCCATCACGAGGAGACATGACATGGAAGCCGCGACCCGCTTCACCCGCATCCCGCAGTACTCGCCGCTGTGCGTCGACAGCGACAAGACGCCGTGGCATCCGTTCACGCCGTACTCCGAGGAGGTGATGATCAAGCTGCTGCACGTCGATGCCGTCACCGGCCAGGTCGTGATGCTGCTGAAGGCGCCGGGCGACTGTTCGCTCGGCGTGCACGACCACTACGGCACCATCCATGTCTACACGATCAGCGGCAGCTGGTACTACGAGGAGCACAAGCAGGACTGGGTCGCCAAGGCCGGCGACTTCATCTACGAGGTCGCGAACTCGAAGCACACCTTCCGCACCCTGCCCGGCGAGGACATGGTGGCCTTCATCATCTTCGAGGGCTCGCTCGCCTTCCTCGACGAGAACGGCCAGCGCGTCGGCCTCGAGACCGCGCGCACGATCCAGCAGCGCTACATCGACCACTGCCTGAAGCACGACATCCCCTTGATCGACCTCAACAGCGTGCCGGTGTCCTGATCGGCACGAGGGCTCTGGCCCCGGGAGAGTCCCCAGCACCGGAGGCCCGCATTCGGTCGCAGACTTCGCCGCATGGCGCGTTTCATCCGACCCGAGCAGCTGCCCGACTGGGTGCCCACCGGCGTGCTCGCCAGCAGCGAGCCGCTGGACTGGCGCGGGCTGGCCTACCGCGCCTACCGCCACCCGGCCTGCGACGTCGAGGTGCCCGGCATGACCGACTTCCTGGTCATCGGCCACCGCAGCGCCTGCCATGCGATCCACCGCCGCACTGAAGGGCGCTGGTCGCGTGTCGCGGTGGTGCCTGGCGACCTGTCGCTGCTGACTCGCGGCGAGGCCTCGCACTGGCACTGGGCGCAGCCGATGGACGTGCAGCACGTCTACCTGTCCGAGCGGGTGCTCAACGATGTGGCGCAGGAAGTCTTCGAGCGCGACGTCGCCGACATCCGCCTGCACGACCTGCTGAAGGTGGACGACCCGGCGATCGCCCGCTGCCTGCAGGCCCTGGCGCAGGAGGCGGCGCGGCCCGCACCGGGCAGCGCGCTGTGCGCCGACGCGATCGGCGTTGAACTGTCGGTGCACCTGCTGCGGCGCTTCGCGCGGGTGGCCTGGTCCGAGCGGGCCACCGACGGCGGCCTGAGCCCGACGCAGCGCCGGCGCCTCGAGGCGCTCGTCGAGCAGTCCCTGCACGAGGCGCTCACGCTGGCGCAGCTCGCGGCGGCAGCGCACCTGGGCGTCAGCAGCTTCGCGCGGCGCTTCCGCGCGAGCTATGGCGATTCGCCGCACGCCTGGCTGGTGAAGCGGCGCGTGGCGCGCGCCCGGCAACTGCTGGGGGCGGGCGCGCTGTCGCTGAAGGAAGTGGCGCTGGCCTGCGGCTTCGCCGACCAGGCGCATCTGACGCGCACCGTGCGTGCGCACCTGAAGACCACGCCGCGCGCATTGCAGCGCGGCGCCTGAATCAGGCCGCGCGCGGCGGGGCCGCGGTGCCGCGCAGCACCGCGTCGATCTCGCGGTCCTTCTCTTCCCACACCTCGGCCAGCCAGCGCGCCAGCGCGGCGCGACCGGACGCGTCGTCGCCGGACGCGGCAGTGATCGACGGCACCGGCCGGTGCGTGCAGCGCACGACGATGCGCGGCGTTCCGCCGCAGAGGAACTGCCAGAAGGTGGGCACGCCTTCGGGGTAGACGATGGTGAAGTCCAGCATCGAGCTGAACTGCGGCCCCAGTGCCTGCAGGCTGGACGCCAGCGCGCCGGTCTTGGGCTTGAGCAGATGGCGGTAGGGCGAGGCCTGCACCGCATGCTTCTTCGCGGTGAAGCGCGTGCCCTCGACGAAGTTCATCACGCAGGTCGGCACGCGCCGGAACTTCTCGCAGGCCTTCAGCGCGGTGGCTTCGTCCTGCGAGCGCAGCGCGGGGTCGCGGCGCAGGGCCGCCTTCGAATGGCGACGCATGAACGGGAAATCCAGCGCCCACCAGGCCAGGCCCATCACCGGCACGTAGAGCAGCTCGCGCTTGAGGAAGAACTTCAGCATCGGCACCTTGCGGTTCAGCACGCGCTGCAGCACCAGGATGTCGACCCAGCTCTGGTGGTTGCAGCTCACCAGGTACCAGCTGTTCCGGTCCAGGCCCTCCAGCGCGGGCAGCGCCCACGCGGTGCGCTGGGTCAGCCGCATCCAGGCGCTGTTGCCGCTGACCCAGCCGGTGGCGATGGCGTTCAGCAGGGGATCGAGCCGGCGCCGGGCCGCCTCGAAGGGCAGCACCAGTTTCACCAGCGCCGCGGCGAAGAGCAGGGAGCACCAGAACAGGGTGTTGAGCACCAGCAGCAGCAGCGCGAGCACGCCACGGGCCAGCGAGCCGGACGCTTGCGGGTCGCGCGCAGGCGCGACGGACATCAGAGGCCTGGGGGCCGCCATTGGGAGAACTCCGGAAAGAGGGGGTGGATCAGCCGGCGCGACCATCGGGCCGCGGCGTGCCGTACCAGCGACCATACCGCAGCGCCCAGGCGATGCAGGCGCCGGCCCAGGCCAGCGCGGCCGTGGTGAGCAGCACCTGGCCCCACGCGGCGTCCAGCGGCGCCACGAGGGCGGCCGCCAGCCGCATCACGATGGCGGCCTGCAGCAGCCAGAACAGGCGCCACGCCGGGTCGTCGGCCGCGACGATGCGCCCGCCGTGGCCGGTGCTGATGCGCCCGACCATCGTGAACATCGTCGTGCCGAGGAAGCCCATCGTGAACGCATGCAGGGCCGCGAGTCGAATAAAAGAGGGCTCGCCGAGCGCGGCCGCCACCGCATTCGACAGCCCGAAAAGCAGCAGCGCGACGCCGAGCCAGCTGAAGCCGGCATGCAGCATCACGAGCAGTCGCGCACGCGCGCCGCGCGTCGCGCGCCAGTGGATCGCCAGCGCGACGAGGCCCAGGCCCGCCGGCAGCTCGACCGCAGCGCGGACAGCGGCCCAACCGCGCCCGGAGACCAGCTGCAGCGCTTCGGCCGCGCCGGCCAGGCCTTCGAAGCCCAGCACGGCGAGCAGGCCGGCCAGCAGCCACTGCGGCCGCCACGCGGCCAGCGCCGGCACCGCGTCGCCGGAGAAAAAAGGGATCATGCGGTGGCCCGCGGCGACGAAGACGCCGCCGATGAAGCCCCAGAGCCCGAGCTGCGTCGCCGCACGAACGACCGTCAGCTCGCCCGCGGCGATGCCCCAGGCGGCCAGGCCGATCGCCGCCGCGCCCAGGCTGCCGGCGGCGAGCACCAGGCGCGCATGCAGCCGGTCGTTCACCTCGCTCGCGGACAACAGCGCGCCGAAGCGCCGCAACACGCCGGTCCAGCCCAGCAGCACGGCCGACAGGCCTATCGCACCAAGCGAGCGGCCGAAGGCCTCGTCGCGGCCGTGCGCCGCGAGCAGAAAGACGATCCATCCGGCCAGCATCGGCAGCAGGGCCGGCAGCAGCGCTGCGGCCGGCACGGCCGGACGGCCCAGCCACTTCGGCCCGGCGGTGAACAGGAAGCCGGCGAAGAACAGCGGCATGAAGCCGAAGCTCATCAGCAGGCCGTGCACCAGCGACGGGGGCAGCGCGCGCGGCGCGGCCTCGGCGCCAGCCCACTGCAGCGCGGCCCACCACAGCGCGGACAGCGCCAGCAGCAGCGCGCCCGCCGCGAACGCCAGCCGGTGCGGCGCGCGCAGCAGGTGCGCGAAGCGCCACGCACCGCTGTCGCGGGAGAGGGCGCAGGAGGAGCCGGCGGGAGGCATGGACGGGGAAGGGAGCGCGGGGCGGGATCGGGAAAACGGCAGCGCCGACTCTAGAGAGCCGGCGCTGCCAGGTCGCTGACCGAGGTCAAGCTTCGTGCGTTGCAGCGGCCACGTTCAGCGGCGGAACGCGGCACTCGTCACGGCACCGGCGGGCAGCGCCGCGGTGGCCGTCGGCCGGCGCAGCAGCTTCAGCGCATAGAGCGCAAGCGCAACGCTGCCGGCCGCGAAGACGATGTCGCCCGGCACGCGCAGCCACACCAGCGCTTCCATCAGCGGCGAGTGGATGAGCTCCGGCGAGCGGGCGTACCACAGGCCGTGCTGGATGCTGGCCCAGGCCTGCACGATGCCGGCGGGCAGCAGCGACATGAACACCATCATCGCCAGGCCGATGTTCAGGCTCCAGAAGGCCGGCTTCAGGAAGCGGTCGGCATGCAGGTGGCGCGCATACAGGCCGCGCAGGCAGAACAGCATCAGGCCGATGCCCAGCATGCCGTAGACACCGAACAGCGCGGCATGGCCGTGGGCGGCGGTCATGTTCAGGCCCTGCACGTAGTACAGCGACGCCGGCGGGTTGATCGCGAAGCCGAGCAGGCCGGCACCGACGGTGTTCCAGAAGCCGACGGCGACGAAGCTCAGGATGACCCACTTGTAGGCCCCCAGCCATTCGACGTTGCGGGCCCTGCGCCAGGTCTGCAGCGCCTCGAGGCCGATCAGCGTCAGCGGCACGACTTCGAGCGCCGAGAACACCGAGCCCACCGCGATCACCGAGGTCGGCGTGCCGGTCCAGTACAGGTGGTGCAGCGTGCCGAGGATGCCGCCGAACAGGAAGACGATGGTCTCGGCGACGATCGCGCGGTTGGCCGACGCGGCGCGCACCAGGCCCAGGTTGGTGAAGATCAGCGCGACCACCGCGGTGGCGAAGACCTCGAAGAAGCCTTCGACCCACAGGTGCACCAGCCACCAGCGCCAGTACTCGATCATCGAGTAGTGCGTGTGCTGGCCCCAGGTCAGCGAGGTGGCGTAGAAGCCGCCGATGCAGGTGGCCGACAGGAAGACCATCGCGATCAGGCCGCGGGTCTGCGAGGGCTTCTTCAGGGCCGGCCACAGCGCGCGACCGAGCAGGAAGACCCAGAACAGCAGCCCGACGAACAGCAGCAGCTGCCAGATCCGGCCCATGCTGGTGAACTCCAGGCCCTGGTTGCCGAGCCAGAACGCGAAGTCAATGCCGCGCTTCTGCAGCGTGCCGAGCCAGCCGGTGATCGTCGAGCCGAGCACGACGACGATCAGCGCCCAGAAGAGGGCATCGACGCCGAGGCGCTGGTACTTCGGTTCGCGGCCCGACAGCAGCGGCGCGACGTAGAGGCCGGTGGCCAGCCACGCGGTGGCGATCCAGAAGATGCCCACCTGCGTGTGGATCGTGCGGCTGGTGACGTAGGGCAGCAGGTCGGCCAGCGGCAGGCCGAAGAACGACTGGCCCTCCACCGCATAGTGCGCGGTGATGACGCCCATTCCGATCTGCAGCAGCATCAGGCCGATCACGACGAAGAAGTACTTGCGCGTGGCCTTCATCGACGGCGTCGCCTTCACGCCCGCCAGCGGGTCGGTCTTGGGCAGCTCGGCCGCGGCCTCGTCGGCATCGTGGCGGCCGTGCAGCCACAACATCGCCGCGATGCCGGCGAGCAGCAGGATGATGCTGACCATCGACCACATCGCGGCCGAGGTGGCCATCACGTTGCCCACCAGCGGCTCGTGCGGCCAGTTGCTGGTGTAGCTCAAGCCCGTCTCGCCGGGGCGGTTGGTCGACGCCGCCCAGGCCGACCAGAAGAAGAAGGCCGTCAGCGCCTGGCGCTCGGCCGGGTCGGGCAGGGCGCCGTCGGTCATCGCGTACTGCTCGCGCAGCCTGGCGAGCTTCGGCTCGGTGCCGAACAGGCCCGCATAGTGCGCGGCGACCTGCCTGATCGCCTGCGCGCGCTCGGGCGATACGGTGACCGTGCCGTTGATCGGGTCGTAGGTGTTGCGGCGCATCTCGTCGCGCACGCGGGCTTCGACGGCCGCGCGGGCGGCAACGTCACCGTCCGGCGCGCCGGCCTGCTTCGCGCGGATCGCGCCCAGCGCGACCGCTTCGCGGTGCAGCCAGTCGGCCGACCAGTCCGGCGCCACGTAGCTGCCGTGGCCCCAGACGGTGCCCAGCTGCTGGCCGCCGGCCGACAGCCAGGCCTGCTGGCCCAGCTGGACCTGGTCGCCGGTGTACAGCACGTCGCCGTCGCTGCTGACCACCGACTTCGGTATCGGCGGTGCCGCGAGGTAGATCTCCCATCCGAGGTAGCCGAGCGCCCCGAACGATAGGACGCAGATGAGGCCGAGCCATCGCCACAGCCTGGTGGTGCTCTTCATGTCAGTTCCCGTGGTTGATGCCGGCCGTTCCACAGGCCGGCTTAAAGCTGCATTTGAGATGCAGGAATAGTAGGAACCGGAAGCGGGCAGGGCTTTGACGGGCATCAACCGGCAGCGGTGGGGCGCCGCCTATGCCGGCGCGCCGAGGCGGCGCCTATACTGTTGAAATGAACGAAACAGTTCGTGCCAAACGGGCGGACCTCGCTCCGCGCCGGGCCGCCGGAAATGCCGTGGCGCGCAAGGAAACCGGCCGCACCAACGACCCCGAGCGCACGCAGGCCAACATCCTGGAGGTGGCCGAGGCCGAGTTCGGCGAGAAGGGTCTCGCCGGCGCGCGCATCGACGCGATCGCCGAAGCGACGAAGACCAGCAAGCGGATGATCTACTACTACTTCGGCAGCAAGGAGGGCTTGTACCTCGCGGTGCTGGAGGAGGCGTACCGCCGCGTGCGCGACGTCGAGGCCGAGCTGCACCTGCAGGACCTCGAGCCCGAGGAGGCGCTGCGCCGCCTGGTGGCCTTCACCTTTGACCACCACCTGCACCACGAGAGCTACATCCGCCTCGTGATGAGCGAGAACATCCACCGCGGCCAGTACCTCGCGGCCAGCCCGCGCATCCAGGAACTGAACGTGCCGGCCATCGCCGCGATCCGCAACCTCTACGAACGCGGCGTGAAGGCGGGTGTGTTCCGCAAGGGGCTGGATCCCGTCGACATCCATGCGTCGATCTCGGCGCTGAGCTTCTTCAACGTCTCCAACCGCCACACCTTCGGCCTGATCTTCAAGCTCGACATGCAGTCGCCGGCCTACATCGCGCAGCGCCGCGACAACGTGGTGGAGATGGTGGTGCGCTTCGTGCGCAAGCTCTGACGAACCGCCGGCGCGGACGGCGCCCCAGGGCGGCTCAGCGGGGCGCCGGGTGCGTCGGGTCGACCCAGGGCACGTGCTCGGGCTTCTCGGCCGGCTCGATGTCGAGGTTCACCGCAACCGCCTCGCCATCGCTGCGCACCAGCACGCACTCGAGCGTCTCGGTGGCACTGGCGTTGATCTCCTGGTGCGGCACGTAGGGCGGCACGTAGATGAAGTCGCCCGGCCCCGCCTCGGCGGTGAACTCGAGCCGATCGCCCCAGCGCATGCGCGCACGGCCCTTGACGACGTAGATCACGCTCTCCAGCGGCCCGTGGTGGTGGGCGCCGGTCTTGGCATTGGCGTGGATGTGCACGGTGCCGGCCCAGAGCTTCTGCGCGCCGACGCGTGCGAAGTTGATGGCCGCCTTGCGGTCCATGCCGGGTGTCTGCGCGGTGTTGGGGTCGAGGCGGTCGCCGGGCACGACGCGCACGCCGTCGTGCTTCCAGCGGTTCGGGTCATCGTGGGGCATGGCGGGCTCCCGGCTGCGTGGCGCGATTGTGTCGCAGCGGGCGCCGCAATGCCCCTCCCGTTCGACGGGACCGCGCCGGCGCCCGCCACGCTCCAGCACGCGGGTTTCCACCAACTTTAAAACTAACCAGTTCGTACAAAATGCGCCGCACGGAGACAAGGCGCATGCTCGACAACTTCATCGACCGGCTCTGCCGGCTGTTCGGATTCCTGATGGTCGGGTGCCTGGCGCTGATGGTGCTGATGGTCTTCGGCAACGTCGTGCTGCGCTATGGCTTCAACTCGGGGCTGACGGTCTCGGAAGAGCTGTCGCGCTGGCTCTTCGTCTGGATGACCTTTCTGGGCGCGGTCGTCGCGGTGCGGCGCCATGCCCACCTGGGCACCGATACGCTGATCTCCCGCCTGCCGCGCACCGGCAAGCTCGTCTGCTACGTCGCGGCCCATGTGCTGATGCTCGCGCTGTGCGTGCTGATGGCCCGCGGCGCGTGGCAGCAGATGCTGATCAACCGCGAGACCACCAGCGCGGTGATGGAAGCGTCGATGGCCTGGCTGTACGCCAGCGGGGTGATGTTCTCGGTGCTCGCCGGCCTGATCCTCGTGCATGAACTGGTGCGCCTGCTGACCGGCCGCGTCGCCGAGCAGGACCTGATCGCCGTCGCCGAATCGGACGACATGCCGCATGGCCAGCCGGCCGCGCCGGCCGGCAACGACACCGCCCTGACCCGGGAGAAGGCATGACCATCGGCATCTTCCTCGGTGCGCTGCTCGGCGCGATGGCGCTGGGGGTGCCGATCGCCTTCGCGCTGCTGTTCTGCGGCGCCGCGCTGATGTGGCACCTGGGCATGTTCGACCCGCAGATCCTGGCCCAGAACACCATCGAAGGCGCCAACAGCTTCCCGCTGCTGGCGGTGCCCTTCTTCATGCTCGCCGGCGAGATCATGAACGCCGGCGGCCTGTCGCGCCGCATCGTGAACTTCGCGATGACGCTGGTCGGCCACGTGCGCGGCGGCCTCGGCTACGTCGGCATCATGGCCGCGATCATCATGGCCGCGCTGTCGGGTTCGGCGGTGGCCGATGCGGCGGCGCTGTCGGCGCTGCTGCTGCCGATGATGGCGCGCGCCGGCTACGACAAGGCGCGCTCGGCGGGCCTGCTGTCGGCGGCCAGCATCATCGCGCCGGTCATTCCGCCGTCGATCGGCTTCGTCGTCTTCGGCGTCGCGGCCAACGTGTCGATCTCCAAGCTGTTCATGGCCGGCATCGTGCCGGGGCTGATGCTCGGCGCGGCGCTGTGGGCCACCTGGTGGTGGCTGGTGCGCAAGGAGAAGATCGAGCCGGCGCCGCGCGCCTCGCGCGGCGAGATGCTGCAGTCGCTGCGCGACGCCACCTTCGCGCTGGTGCTGCCGGTGATCGTGATCGTCGGCCTGAAGTTCGGCGTCTTCACGCCGACCGAAGCGGCGGTGGTCGCCGCGGTCTACGCGCTGTTCGTCGCCACCGTGGTGTACCGGGAGCTGAAGCTGTCGCAGCTGTACGGGCTCTTCCTGGCCGCCGCGCAGACCACCGCGGTGATCATGTTCCTGGTCGCGGCGGCGATGGTCTCGGCCTGGATGATCACGGTGGCCAACCTGCCGGCCGAGCTGGTCTCGCTGCTGCAGCCGCTGCTCGACCGCCCGGTGCTGCTGATGTTCATGATCATGGTCATCACGATGCTCGTCGGCACCGCGATGGACATGACGCCCACCATCCTGATCCTGACGCCGGTGTTCATGCCGCTGGTGAAGGCCGCGGGCATCGACCCGGTGTACTTCGGCGTGCTGTTCATCATCAACAACGCGATCGGGCTGATCACGCCGCCGGTGGGCACGGTGCTGTCCACCGTCGCCGGCGTCGGCAAGGTCAGCATGGACGCGGTCACCAAGGGCGTGTGGCCGTTCATGGTCGCGCAGTTCGCCGTGATGTTCCTGATGGTGGCCTTCCCCGCCCTCGTCACCGTGCCGGCACGGTGGTTCTATGGCTGACGCGCGTCAGCACCCAATCATTCGAAAGACACGTCCATGAAACACCTGATGCTGAAGACGCTGATCGCCGCGTTCGCGATCGCTGCCGGGGCGACGGCCGCGGCGCAGACCCGCACGATCAAGTTCGCGAACCAGAACGCGAAGGGCCACCCGATCGTGCTGGGCATGGAGAAGTTCGCCGAGATCGTCGACGCGAAGTCCGGCGGCAAGTTCAAGGTCAACGTCTTTCCGGGCGGCGCGCTCGGCAGCGACCAGGCCAACGTCTCGGCGCTGCAGGGCGGCGCGCTGGAGATGGCGTCGATGAACTCGGGCATCTTCGCCAGCATCGTCAAGGACTTCGAGGTCTACGACTTCCCGTTCCTGTTCGGCAATCCGAAGGAAGCCGATGCGGTGGTCGACGGCCCGTTCGGCGCCGGCCTGCACAAGAAGCTGGAGGACAAGGGCATCGTCGGCCTCGCCTACTTCGAGCTGGGCTTCCGGCAGCTCACCAACAGCAAGCGCGCGATCACCAAGGTCGAGGACATCGCCGGCCTGAAGCTGCGCGTGATCCCGAACCCGATCAACGTCGACTGGGTCAGCGCGCTCGGTGCGAACCCGACGCCGCTGCCTTTCCCCGAGCTGTACGCGGCCCTCGAGCAGAAGGCGGTCGACGGCCAGGAGAACCCGGTCGCGACGATCAACGGCGCCAAGCTGTTCGAGGTGCAGAAGTTCATGACCCTCACCAACCACCAGTACAACCCGCAGTCGGTGGTGGTCAGCAAGAAGTTCTGGGACTCGCTGTCGGCCGACGAGCGCAAGCTGCTGCAGGACGCCGCCACCGAGGCCTCGAAGTTCCAGCGCGAGCAGTCGCGCAACGCCGCGGCCGGCATCCTGGAGAACCTGAAGAAGGCCGGCATGCAGGTCAGCGAGCTGCCGCCGGCCGAGGTGGCGAAGCTGCGCGACAAGATGAAGCCGGTGATCGCCAAGCACAGCGCCAGCGTCGGCGAGGCCACCGTCAAGGCGGTGATGGCCGAGCTGGACAAGGTCCGCGCGAAGTAAGACGAGGGGGCGGCCCGGCCGCCCGAAGCAGATGCAGATCGATGGCCGCACCGAGGTGATCGCGCACCTCGGCTACCCGACCCATGCCTTCAAGGCCCCGCTGGTCTACAACCCGTACTTCGAGGCGGCGGGCATCAATGCCGTCGTCGTGCCGATGGCCTGCCGCGCCGAGCACTTCCCGGCGCTGCTGCCGCGGTTGTTCGAGCTCGACAACGTGCGCGGCGCGCTGATCACGATGCCGCACAAGGTGAGCGTGCTCGCGCTGCTCGACGAGCTGACGCCGACCGCGCGCGTGGCCGGCGCCTGCAACGCCGTCAAGCGCCTGCCCGACGGGCGCCTGGCCGGCGACCAGTTCGACGGCGCGGGCTTCGTGCGCGGGCTGCAGCGCAAGGGCTTCGCCACGGCCGGCGCGCGGACGCTGGTGGTCGGCGCGGGCGGCGTCGGCTCGGCGATCGCCGCATCGCTGGCGGCGGCCGGTGCCGCGCAGCTGGCCTTGTTCGATACGAACGAGGCCTCGGTCGATGCGCTGGCGCAGCGGCTGCGCACCGTCTTTCCGCAGGTCGGCGTGGTGACCGGCCAGCGCGACCCGGCCGGCTTCGACCTGGTCGTCAACGCGACGCCGCTCGGCATGCAGCCCGGCGACCCGCTGCCGGTGGACGTGGCGCGCATCGCGCCCGGCGCGTTCGTCGGCGAGGTCGTGATGCGCACCGAGAAGACAGCCTTTCTGCGCGCCGCGGAGGCGCGCGGCTGTCGCATCCAGGTCGGCACCGACATGCTGTTCGAGATGATCCCGCCCTATCTCGAATTCTTCGGCTACCCGACGACGACGGCGGAGCGCCTGCGCGAGCTGGCGCGGCTGCCGGTGACGACCGAGGAGATCGCATGAATGAATTGCTGCTCGACCCGGCGCGTGACGCCAGCGAAGGCGGCCGCGAGCCGGCTCAGGCCTCGTTCAGCGACGAAGCGAATCCGCTCGGCCTGAACGGCATCGAGTTCATCGAATACGCGACCAGCCGTCCGCAGGCGCTCGGCCACGTGCTCGAGATGATGGGCTTCCGGCCGGTCGCGCGGCACCGCTCGCGCGAGGTGCTGCTGTACCGCCAGGGCGGGCTGAACATCGTCGTCAACGCCCATCCGGTGGCCGACCGGGAGGCGGACGCCGCCGACGAGCCGCCGGCGATCAGCGCGATCGCGCTGCGCGTGCGCGATGCCCGTGCCGCCTACCGCCATGTGCTCGAACGCGGCGGCTGGGAAGCGCCGACGCATCCCGAGGCGATGGAGCTGAACATCCCGGCGATCCACGGCGTCGGCGGCAGCCGGCTCCACTTCGTCGACCGCTACCGCGAGTTCTCGATCTACGACGTCGACTTCGTGCCGATCCCGGCCGTCGAACGCCAGCCGCCGGCGCTGGCCGGGCTGCATGTCTTCGGCATCGTGCAGTACATCGGCCGCGGGCGCAGCGCCGACTGGATCGCGTTCTACCGCGAGCTCTTCGGCACCACGGTGATTCCGGACGAGGAGCGCTTCGGCATCCTGCCCGCCGGCACGCTGCTGCGCGCGCCGGCGCTGGACGCGACCAATGGCTTCCTGCTGCAGCTGGTGGAGCCGCGCGGAACGGACGGCGATGCGGGCGGCGAGCGCCTGCAGCGCATCGGCCTCGGTGCGCCCGACGTGCTGGCCGCGGTGCAGGCCCTGCGCGCGCGCGGCATCGAGTTCGTCGAGACCGCGGCCACGCACTCGGGCCAGCGTGGCGCGCTGACGAAGACGTACCTGGGCAGCGTGGTCTTCGAGCTCGTCCACAGCCCGGCTCGGTAAGTGACATGACCCCCAAGCTCACTTCGTTCGCGGCCCCCCGAGGGGGCGCTCAGCGCCTACGGGCGGCCGGGCGGCGCTGACATGAGTCACCGGAGAAGCATCGAACACGCCATCGCCGGCTTCGGCATGGACACGATCACGCTGGCCGGGCCGCTCGAAGCGAAGCTCGACGCGATGCGCGGCGCGGGCTTCGGCCAGGTGATGCTGAAGGCCAACGACCTCGTCGGTCATCCGCAGGGCTGGCAGGCGGCGGTGGCCGCGGTGAAGGCCAGTGGATTGCGCGGCACGGGTTTCCAGGTGCTGCGCGATTTCGAAGGCCTGTCGGGGCATCTGCACCAGTACAAGGTGGACATCGCGAAGACGATGCTGCAGATGTGCTCGGCGCTCGGCTGCGACGTGCTGCTGGCGTGTTCGTCGACCTCGACGCACGCGAGCACCGACCTGGATCACCTCGCGCGCGACCTGCGCAAGCTGGCCATGCTTGCTCTGCCCCACGGCATCCGCATCGCCTACGAAGGCCTGTCCTGGGGCCGCACGGTCAACGAGTTCACCACCGCATGGGATGTCGTGCAGCGCGCCGACTGCCCGAACCTCGGCCTCGGCTTCGACTCGTTCCACGCGCTGGCGGCGGGCACCTCGCTGGAGGCGATCGATGCGGTCGACCCGGCGAAGATCTTCCTCGTGCAGCTGTCGGACTTCATGTGGCAGGAGACGCGCACCTTCGAGGAACGCATGGCCACCGCGCGCACCTTCCGCGTCTTCCCGGGCGAAGGCGTGCACAGCGCGCAGCTCGTCGAGATGGTGCGCCGGCTCGATGCGCGGGGCTACGCCGGCGACTACAGCTTCGAGGTGTTCAACGACGACTACGTGCAGATGCCGCTGCCGATGGTGGCCGAGCGCGCACGCCGCTCGGCGCTGTGGCTGGCGGAAGACGTGCTGCGACGAGCCACGCCGCGGCCGAACCAGCTGCGGCTGCGGCGCTGAGGCCGCGGCGATCCACGACATCCTGTACGACTTCACCGATGCCATGACACACCGGACTGCCTTGATCGCCTGGTCTTCCTTCGTGGCCGCGGCCGCGCTGGCGCTGCTGTCGGGCTGTGCGTCGACCACGGCGCCGGCATCGCCGCCGACACCCGCGAAGCCGTCGGCCGCCGTGCGCGCCTGCGCCGACGTGCAGTCGGCGTTCGCGCATCCGGGCCTGCGCGTGCTGTCGGCCGAGGCGGTGGCGGCCGACAGCCTGCGCGTGCCGGGCATCACCGCGGCGATGCCTGCGCACTGCGTCGTCAAGGGCCGGCTCAACGAGCGCAGGAGCCCGGTCGACGGCAAGGACTACGCGATCGGCTTCGAGATGCGTCTGCCGCTGCAGTGGAACGGCCGCTTCTTCTACCAGGCCAACGGCGGCCTCGACGGTTTCATCCCCCCGGCCTACGGCAACATCCTCGGCGGCGGGCCGACCAGCAACGGGCTGCTGAAGGGTTTCGCGGTGCTGAGCTCGGATGCCGGTCATGCCTTCGAGCGCACGAACCCGGTGATCGGCGCGGCGCTGTTCGGGCGCGATCCGCAGGCACGGCTCGACTACGGCTACAACGCGGTGGCGCAGCTGACGCCGATGGCGCGGGCCTTGATCGGCTTCTTCTACGGCCGGCCCGCGGACAAGGCCTACCTCGTCGGCACGTCCAATGGCGGGCGGCATGGCTTCGTCTCCGCGGCACGCGACCTCGGCGCCTACGACGGCATCCTCGCGTCGGCCCCGGGCTACCGGCTGCCGCTGGCCGCGTTGGCGCAGGTGTGGGGCGCGCAGCGGCTGGCGACCATCGCGCGCACGAAGCGCGCCGACGGCGTGCCGGACCTCGAGACCAGCCTGACACCGGCCGAGATGGCGACGGTTGCGCGCGCGGTGCTCGCGCGTTGCGATGCGCTGGACGGGTTGCGCGACGGCCTCGTGCACGACCTGGCCTTGTGCCAGCGCGCCTTCGACGCGCATCGCGACATCCCGGTCTGCAGCGGCGCCGATGCCGAGGGCTGCCTTGCGCCGCAGCGCCGCGAGGTGCTGGCTTCGCTGATCGCCGGGCCGGGCTTCTACGACGGCCTGCCGTGGGACAGCGGCCTCGCCGGCCGCAACTGGCGCGAGTGGAAGTTCGTGAACAGCATCGGCCCGCGCGACGCCATCGCGCTGGCCTATGTCTTCACGACGCCGCCGCAGACGGCCGAGCGTCTCGCCGGCGGGGCGACCGCGGTGGCCGAGTACGCGCTGGGCTTCGACGTCGCGGCAGGCCGCGACTCGGTGCAGGCGCGCGACGGCGTCTATGCGCACAGCGCGATGGACTTCATGACGCCGCCGGAAGCGACCGCGATGCGTGCCTTCGTCGCCCGGGGCGGCAGGCTGCTGGTGACGCACGGCTCGGCGGACCCGGTGTTCTCGGCGCTCGACACGGTGCGCTGGGTCGAAGGCTTCCAGCGCGTGCACGGGGCCCGCGCCGCGGACCATGCACGGCTGTTCCTGGTGCCGGGCATGAACCACTCGTCCGGCGGTCCGGCGACCGACCAGTTCGACATGGTCGAGGCGCTGGTCGCCTGGGTGGAGCAGGGCATCGCGCCGCAGGGCATCGTCGCCGCCGCGCGCGGCGCCGGCAGCGCGACCCCCAACCCGGAGGTGCCCGCCGACTGGTCGCCCACGCGCACACGCCTGCTGTGCCCGTGGCCGAGCGTCGCGCGCTACGCGGGCAGCGGCGATCCGGAGAGCGCGGCGAGCTTCCGCTGCGAACCCTGACGCCCGAAGGACGCGGCCCTCGGCGAGCGTCGCGCGGCTACTTCGCCGCCGGCTCGAGCGCGGTGATGGTGATCGCGCCGGACACGCGTTCGGCCGAGAAGCGGATCTTGTCGCCTTCCTTCAGCTGATCCAGCCACTTCGCATCGGCGACGCGGAAGATCATCGTCATCGGCGGCATGTCGAGGCTGGGGATCGGCCCGTGGCGCAGCGTGAGCTTGCCCTGCGCCTTGTCGACCTTGCGCACTTCGCCGTCGGCCAGGTTGGTGGTCACCGCCTGCGCGAACACGACCGCGGCGGCGGCCAGGCCCCCTGCGATCGCGGCCGCGCCGCGCAGCAGGTTCATCCTTGTCGAGTGCTTCATTTGACGCTCACCTTGCCGACCATGCCGGCTTCGAAATGCCCCGGGATCAGGCAGGCGAACTGGAACTCGCCCGGCTGGGTGAACTGCCAGACGATCTCGCCGCGCCTGCCCGGCTTCACATGCACCATGTGCGGCTCCTCGTGTTCCATCTCCGGGAACTTCTTCATCAGCTCGGCGTGCTGCTTCAGTTCGTCGGGCGTGCCGAGCACCAACTCGTGCAGCACCTGGCCCTTGTTGCGGGCGACCAGGCGCACCGTCTCGCCGCGCTTGACGGCGATCGACGCCGGCGTGAAGCGCATCGTGTCGGCCATGTCGACCTGGATCGTGCGCGTGACCTGGCGCGGATCGCCCTCGCGGCCGAAGGGCGTGTCGGCGACCTTGGCCGCGTCGTAGGTCTTCGGCTTCTTCGCGTGCTCCTCGTTGCCGTGGGCGAAGGCGGCGCCGGCCGCGGCGGCGAGCGCCAGCACGAGGGCGGTCGACAGCGGGAATCTGTTCATCGGATGTCCTCGTGGTGGGTCAGTGGTGGCCGGCATGGCCGGCGCCGGGCTTGCGCACGTTCATCGTCTTGGCGTCGGCCTTCGGCGCGTCGGCGCGCGCGGGCGCCTGCACCGCGCCGGTGTACTCGTAGGCCACGCTGCCCTGGGGATGCCGGTACCAGCCGGGGTCCTTGTAGTCGCCGGGCTTCACGTCGTCGCGCACCTTGACGACCGTGAACATGCCGCCCATCTCCAGCGGTCCGTAGGGCCCGGTGCCGGTCATCATCGGCAGCGTGTTGTCGGGCAGCGGCATCTCCATCGAGCCCATCTCGGCCATGCCCTTGTCGCCCATCACCATGTAGTCGGGCACCAGCTTCGTGATGCGCTCGGCGATGCCGCGGTGGTCCACGCCGATCATGTTCGGCAGTCCGTGGCCCATCGCGTTCATCGTGTGGTGCGACTTGTGACAGTGGATCGCCCAGTCGCCGGCCACCGCGTCGAACTCGATCGCCCGCATCTGGCCGACCGCGACGTCGGTCGTCACCTCGGGCCAGCGCGCGGCCGGCGCCACCCAGCCGCCGTCGGTGCCGGTGACGACGAAGTTCGGGCCGTGCATGTGGATCGGGTGGTTGGTCATCGTCAGGTTGCCGATGCGGATGCGCACGCGGTCGCCCGTGCGGGCCACCAGGGGATCGATCCCCGGAAACACCCGGCTGTTCCATGTCCACAAGTTGAAGTCGGTCATTTCCGCGGTGCGCGGCGTCGCGCTGCCGGGCTCGATGTCGTAGGCGGCGAGCAGGAAGGCGAAGTCGCGGTCCACCCGCATGAACTTCGGGTCCTTCGGGTGGATGATGAACAGCCCCATCATGCCCATCGCCATCTGCGTCATCTCGTCGGCATGCGGGTGGTACATGTGCGTGCCGGCGCGCGGCAGCGTGAACTCATAGACGAAGGTCTTGCCCGGCTGGATGTGCGGCTGCGTCAGGCCGCCGACGCCGTCCATGCCCGAGGGCAGCATCACGCCGTGCCAGTGCACGGTGGTGTGCTCGGGCAGCCGGTTGGTGACGAAGATGCGCACGCGGTCGCCCTCGACCGCCTCGATCGTCGGGCCCGGGCTGGAGCCGTTGTAGCCCCAGAAGTTGGCCTTCATGCCGGGCGCGAGCTCGCGCACCACCGGTTCGGCGACGAGGTGGAATTCCTTGACGCCGTTGTTCATGCGCCAGGGCAGCGACCAGCCGTTGAGCGTGACGACCGGGTTGAAGGGCCGGCCGGTGGCGGGCGGCTTGGGCGGCTGCATCGTCGTCGTGGCATTGCTCACGGCTTCGGGCAGCGAGGCGGCACCGGCCCGGCTGACCGCCGTGGCGCCGATGGCGGCGGTTCCGGCCGCGCGAAGAAACTGTCTGCGGTTCGACATCGTGGAATCTCGTTCAGTGGCCGGCGCCATCGGCCGGCGCGGCGGGGGAAGCGGCGGAGCGGGTGGCGGCGGGGCCGGGAGAACGGCCCGCCAGCGCACTCTGCAGGCGTGCGTCCGCGATCCAGAAGTCGCGCAGCGCCTCGACGTACCCGGTGACGCCGGCGATCTGCGCGCGTGCATCGGCCAGCAGCTCGAAGACGCTGATGAACATGCCGTTGTAGCGCAGCAGGTTCTCTTCCGAGATGCGCTTCTTCAGCGGCACGACCTCGTCGCGGTAGTGGCGGGCCAGCTGGTACGCGCTGCGGCGCGCGGCATCGGCCTCGCGCACTTCGGAGCGTGCGTTGATCGCGGTGTCGGCCACCTGGTGCAGCGCCTGCAGGTACAGCGCCTCGGCCCGCGCGACGCGGGTGCCGCCGAAGTCGAACAGCGGCAGCTCCAGCTCGACCTCCCAGCCGTTCTCGCGTGGATCGAAGGTCGTGCTCTTGTTGTGGTAGCCGAGCTCGAGCACGTTGATGAAGCGGGTGGCCTTCGTCAGCCCGAGGGTGCGCGCCGTGGCTTCGGCGCCGCGGCGGGCCATCAGCACATCGAGGCGCTTGTCCATCGCCGCCTGTGCGAGGCCGGGTGCTTCGGGGACCGCCGGCGGCAGGTCGGGCAGGCGCTCGGGCAGCTTGAAGCCGGCGTCGGGCAGGCCCAGCGCACGTGCCAGCCGCTCACGTTCGGCGTTGGCAGCCTGGGTCGATCTGGCCAGCTGCACGGTGGCGTCCGACTGGAACGACTGTTCGCGCAGCTGCGCCAGCGCATTGAAGTTGCCGGCCTGCTTCATGCGGGCGGCGAGCTCGCTGGAGGCGTCCGCGGCGTCCTTCACCTGCCGGTGGTAGCGCACCAGCTCCTCGGCGGCGACCGCGCTGAAGAAGGCCTGGCGCGCGTCGATGGCCGCCGCCACCGCATCGCTGGCCGCCTGCAGCTGCGCCTGCTCGAAGCGGCGCCGGCCGGTTTCGCTGGAGGCGGGCAAGGTCAGCAGCCCCAGCACGTCGAACATCAGCGAGCGCTCGATCTCCTTCAGCGCGAAGGGGCCGCGGGTGCGGCTGAACGAGAAGGTCGGATTGCGCAGGCGTCCGGCGCGCACGAGCTCGGCCTCGGCGATGCCGAGGTCCGCGAAGCGGGCCTGCAAGCCGCGGTGGTTGATCAGCGCGATCTCGACTGCGGCGTCGGCGTCCAGCGGCTGGCTCAGCAGCTCGGCGACGCGCTGGCGCACCGCATCGGAGGGCTCGGGCGTGCGTTGCAGCACGGGCGCGCGGCCGGTGCGTTCGCGCGTCATCTCGCCGACGGCATCGAAGCCGCCGTCGGCCGAGAACGACGCGCAGCCGGCCAGCAGCGCGGCCGCCATCATGGCCGTGGGGGCGGCCATCGTTCGCAAGGGATTCATGGTTCTTCGGGTCCCGGATGCTCGGCGTCGACACGAACGACAGGGCGGTTCGTACCGGCCGTGGCCGTGCGTGGGGCACGCACGGATCGTCTGCAGGCCTTGCGCAAAGGCCTGCCGCGGCGTCAGGCCGCTCGGGGCGGGCGTTCGGGGCCGCCGGTAGCGAAATGCGGCGGCGGCGCGTCGGGAGCTGGCACGGGCGAGTCCGCCGCGTCGTGCGGCGGCAGCCCGGGCGCGCCGGTGGCCGGCATCGGCGTCATCGAGCAGAACGCCGCGCACAGCGTGCACTTCTGTGGCAGGTCGGTGGCGCCCGGGTCGCCGCCGGCTTCGGAAGCCATCGCGTGGTGGTCGTGCGCGGCATGATGGGCGGCCTGGTGCGCGTGCGCCGCGGCGTTGCCGTCGCCGTCCTGCGCCATCGGTGCCTCGGCCGCGGTGCGGGCGGCGCCAAGCCCGACCGTCGGGCACAGCATCGCCGCGGCCATGCCGCTGCGCACCGGCAGCAGCACGGCGAGCAGCAACAGGAGGGCCAGGCGCAACAGCTTCACAGGGGCGGGAGGTTACCAGCGGACCTGGCGCAGTCTGCACCTTGCCCCCATGGCAAGGTCAAGCGGGATCACCGCCATGGGCGGCGGGTGCCGGGACCCCTACAGTGGTTCGATGCGTTCCATCCTGACGATCTCCCTGCTGGCCGCCGCCGTGCTGGCTTGCGTTCAACCCGCGCGCGCCGAGATGGTGGACATCGCCTGGGACGGCGACGGCCGCTTCACCAAGGCGGTGACCGTCGCGCCCGGCAAGTTCGTCGAGGCCTGCGAGAAGCTGGCGAAAGGCGCGCGGGTCGAGTGGCGCTTCGACGCCGCGGCGCCGCTGAACTTCAACATCCACTACCACGTCGGCAAGGACGTGCAGTTTCCCGAGAAGCGCGATGCCGTGGCGCAGGGCGACGGCACGCTCGCGGTCACGCTGAAGCAGGACTACTGCTGGATGTGGACCAACAAGGGCGAGACCGAGGCGAACCTGCGCTTCAGCCTGTCGCGCCGCCCTGCAGCGTCTCGATGATCGGGCAGTCCGGCCGGTCGTCGCCGTGGCAGCAATGCACCAGGTGCGCCAGCGTCGCCTTCATCGCCTGCAGCTCGCGCAGCTTGGCATCGAGCTCGTCGATGTGCGCCTGCGCCAGCGCCTTGACCTGACGGCTCGGGCGGCGGCGGTCCCGCCACAGCCCGAGCAGCGTGCGGATCTGCTCCAGCGAGAAGCCGAGGTCGCGCGAGTGCCGGATGAAGCGCAGCGTATTGATGTCCTTGTCGCCGTACTGCCGGTAGCCTGACTCGGTGCGCGCGGCCTCCGGCAGCAGGCCGATGCTCTCGTAGTGCCGGATCATCTTGGCCGACACGCCGGTCGTCTTCGCCGCTTCGCCGATGTTCATGCCGCTGCCTTCCTGTCGTCGTCGCTGCTGGCATGCCAGCGCCGCAGCAGCAGCGCGTTGGCGACGACGCTGACGCTGCTGAAGGCCATCGCCGCGCCGGCGACCACCGGGCTGAGCAGGCCGAAGGCGGCCAGCGGGATGCCCAGCACGTTGTACACGAAGGCCCACCACAGGTTCTGCTTGATCTTCGCGACGGTGCGGCGCGAGACGTCGAGCGCGTCGGCCACCAGGCGGGGGTCGCCGCGCATCAGCGTGATGCCGGCGGTCTCGGTGGCGACGTCGGCGCCGCCGGCCATCGCGAAGCCGCAGGATGCCGCGGCCAGCGCCGGCCCGTCGTTGATGCCGTCGCCGACGAACGCGACCACGTCGCCGGCCTCGCGACGCTGCTGCACGATCGCCGCCTTGTCGCCGGGCAGCACTTCGGCGCGCACCTCGTCGATGCCGAGCGCGCGCGCCACGGTTTCCGCGGCGCCGCGGTTGTCGCCGGTCAGCATCAGCGTGCGGATGCCGAGCGTGTGCAGGCGTGCGACCGCGTCGCGGGCCGCCGGCTTGATGGCGTCGCCGAACGCGACCAGGCCCAGCACGCGCGATTCGTCGAGCAACCACGACACGGTGCGGCCGGCGGCTTCGTGGCGCGCGGCGGTGTCGGCCAGCGGGCCGGCGTCGAGACCGCGTTCCTGCAGCAACCGCGTCGAGCCGAGCGCAAGACGCCGACCATCGACGAGGCCTTCGAGCCCGCGCCCCGGCAAGGCCTGCGCCGCCTGCACCGGCGGCAGCGCCACGTTCCCGGCGCGTGCCGCATCGAGCAGCGCACGGCCCAACGGGTGCGAGCTGGACTGCTGCAGCGCGGCGGCCCCGCGCAGCAGGTCTTCGCGCGCGACGCCGGCGGCCATCTCCAGGCCAGCCACCGTCGGCCGGCCTTCGGTCAGCGTGCCGGTCTTGTCGAAGGCGACGACGTTGACCGCATGCGCGACCTCCAGCGCCTCGGCGTCCTTGATCAGGATGCCGCGCCGCGCGGCGACCCCGGTGCCGGCCATGATGGCCGTCGGCGTCGCCAGGCCGAGCGCGCACGGGCACGCGATGACCAGCACCGAGACCGCGTTCATCAACGCACCTTCGATGCCCGCACCGGCCAGCCACCAGCCGACGGCCGTGACCAGCGCCAGCACCAGCACCGCCGGCACGAACACCGCGCTGACCCGGTCGACGATGCGCTGGATCGGCGCCTTCGCCGCCTGCGCCGATTCGACGAGCCGGATGATCTTCGCCAGCGTCGTCTCGGCACCGACCGCGGTGGTGGTGACGGTCAGCGCGCCTTCGCCGTTGATCGCACCGCCGGTCACCGCATCGCCGGGACCTTTCGCGATCGGGCGGCTCTCGCCGGTGAGCATCGATTCGTCGACGTGGGTGCGGCCGTCCTGCACGGTGCCGTCCACCGGGATGCGATCGCCCGGGCGCACCAGCACGAGGTCGCCGAGCGCCACCTGCTCGACCGGCACGTCGCGCTCGACGCCGTCGCGGCGCACCCGCGCGGTGGTGGGCTTCAGCGCATTGAGGGCGCGGATCGCGTCGGTGGTCTGCCGCTTCGCGCGCTGCTCCAGCCACTTGCCCAGCAGCACCAGCGTGATGACGGCGGTCGACGCCTCGAAGTACAGGTGTGGCATGCCGTGCTCGCCATGCTGCAGCAGCGCGTAGACCGACAGCCCGTAGGCGGCCGAGGTGCCCAGCGCGACCAGCAGGTCCATGTTGCCGCTGCCGGCGCTCAAGGCCTTCCAGCCGGCGCGGTAGAAACGCGCGCCGAGGCCGAACTGCACCGGCGTGGCCAGCAGCCACTGCAGCCACGGCGGCGCCATCCAGGCGATGCCGAGCGGCAGCAGCAGCATCGGCAGCGCCAGCGGCAAGGTCAGCAGCGCGCTCAGGGCCACCGGCCACCAGGACGGCAGCGCACGCTGCGCCGCGGGGGCGTCCTGCGCGGCCACGTCCTTCGCGGTATAGCCGGCCTTCTCGACCGCGGCCTTCAGCGCCTCGACCGCCACCGACGGCAGCGCCTGCACCGTGGCCTGCTCGGTCGCCAGGTTCACCGACGCGCCGGAGACGCCCGGCACCTTCATCAGCGCCTTCTCGACCCGCAGCGCGCAGGAGGCGCAGGTCATGCCGCCGACCTGCAGGCGCACGCCGGCGGGGTTCGCAAGGACCTTCGGGAGGGGGGTGGCCAGGGTGTTCATGGCGCCGATGTTCGAGCTTCCAATCATGGCAAGGTCAAGCGGAGGGTGGAGCCATCGACGCCAGCGGGGGCTTGCCGGCCACGCATTCGGCCATTGGACGCTGCGGGGGCGCTTGATCCGGCGCAAGGGCCGGGGTTGGAGGCGGGGGGAGCGGGCGGCGGGCGGGGGCGGGCCGGGGCGCCCGCGCGCCGTTCAGGCCGTGAGGCGGCCCGCGCTGATCGCCTCGGCCAGGTGCGCGGGCAATTGCGCGCGTTCGCCTTTCAGCGCACGCCGGATGCCGCTGCTGAACTGGGCCAGGTTGATCGGCTTCGACCAGTACTCGTAGGCGCCGAGGCTCAGCGCCTTCAGGATGTCGGTCGAGATGCGGTCGGCCGTCAGCAGCACGATGCGGAACGCGCCGGTGGCGATCTCGCGGTTGAGCTCCCGGATGACCTCCAGCCCGGAGGTGTCGGGCAGGTGCATGTCCAGCAGCACGAGGTCGGGATGCTGTTCGCGCGCGAGGCGCACGCCTTCACCGCCGGTGGCGGCGCGCAGCAGCGACAGCTGCGGGTGGAAGGTCCGCAGCACGTCCTCGACCAGCACGCTGCTGACGGGATCGTCCTCGATGTAGAGGATCGTCCCGTGCAATGCAGCCTCTGGCGCGCCGGCTGGAAGGTCGGTCACGTTGTCCGATCGTGGGTGGACTTCGGGTGGGTAAGGGGGCGGTGCCTGATGACAGCAGGCGCTCCGCCCGAACGAGAAAAAGCCGAATCCAGCGTCCTAAGGAGAGGGAGGTAGGGAGGTCGGGGACGCTGGGTTGGGGTTCGGCGTTAAGGAGTCCCTGAGCGAGGTGTTCTGTGTGTGTTCGGTGCGCTGGTGCGACGGGTGGTCTACCAGCCGGTGCGCGGGAAACTCGTGCGAACTGCAATTGCGGCTTGCGACATGGTGGTACCCCTCGGATGGCAAAGCGCCGTGATGAAATCGATACAGCAATTCCATCAAGGGGAGGAGAACCGCGAAACTGCGCTCGGGCGGAGCTTGACGAACTTGGCGTTGCGTGCTAGGTGCGCTCCAGCAGGCCATACTCGAGAGCTCTCAGAACAGCCGCGTGGCGGCTCTCGCAGTTCAACTTTGCCATGGCGTTCTCGGCGTGAAACTTCACCGTATTGGGACTGAGCCCAAGAATCTGCGCGATGGCACTTGTGTCCTTGCTCAGCATCGTCCAGTGCAGAACCTCCGTCTCCCGACGGGTCAGCGAGACCGCCACGGTCGGCTGCGCGAGCGGTGCCAGCAAACGGACGGCCGCGTCCTGCGCGTGCACCGCAAGCAATTGAATGTCGCCGAGCAAACGCGTCAGTTTCATCTGGTTCTTCGGCAGAGCATGTTCGCGATCCACGCCGAGCAGGAAGTGCCGTGCACCCGGCAGGTGAAGAGCGACCGCGACACCCGTGCGATAGCCGAACGGCGCCTGCGCGTCCCATAGGTCGACGGCATCTTCATCGGCGTAGGTCGACTGGTCCCACACGATCGGGATGCTCAGGCGCTTGAGCTTCTGCAGTACCGGGTCTCGCTTCGAAGCCGACGGCTCCCGCGAGGCTTCTTCAAAGCCATCCGGTGTATTCGCCAGCGGCACTGTCACGGCCGCCTGCTGAGGGCGCTCGACGACCAGCAGCGTATTGAGCAACCCGAAGTCCAGCTTGTGCGCGACCGCCAGCAGCGCCGCGAGCAGCTCGTCCTTCGTCCGAGCCTCGGCGACCGCCTGATAGTCGTTGAGCGTTGGCATAAACCGTCGAGCTTGTCTAGCTGCGCCCCCGCGGAGTTAACGGGAAAGCGACACGGGCCGAAGATCAATCTAAGCGCACCAGAAAGGCGTGATGTCCGTTTGATTTCGGAGGATGTGACATGGGAGCGTTGAACACCACCAAGGCCTGGCCGGCGGTATTGTCGCCGCAGCACGAATTCCAGCGCGCTGCGTTCCGCCACTGGGGAACCCTGATCAAGAACCCGCAGAAGCTGCCGGGCTGCCGCAGCGGGCGCACGGTGTGGGTCAGCTCGAAATCGCCGTCCATGGTGCTGTCGTGGGAATGGAGCGAAGCACTGCCGTGGATCGTCGTGATGGCGAACCCGATGAAGGTCTCGACCAACGTCGAGCTGCTGCATGCGCACGGCGAGGCGATGGATCGTGACGCCTGCGTCGTCGTGCTGAACGACGTCGTCAACCGGCTGCCGTGGCAGCGCTGGGTGCGCCGCCAGTTGCGCGGTGAGCTGCAGCCCTTCGACATGGCACGGCGCGAGGCGGTCGCGGCCTGAGCAGGGTCGCAGGGCCGCGGTTGCGCGCGGCCCGTCATTCCCGGAACGCCAGCACCGCCTCGAGCACGCTGCGCGCGGGCGCGTCCAGCGTCGCCGCGGCGCGGCTGGCCACGCCGAGCCGGCGCACCAGCGCCGGCCGCAGCTTGCGCACCTGCAGGCGGCCGTCGAGCGTCTCGCTCGGGTGCTCGAAGGGCAGGATCGCTGCGCCGTAGCCGGCGGCCACCAGCCGCCGCGTCACTTCGTTGTAGATCATCTCGATGCGCGGGCGCGGCAGCACGCCGCCGGCGGCGAACCAGTCCATCACCTGGCGCCGCACGTGGGTGTCGGGCTCGTTGAGGATCAACGGCTTGTCGGCCAGCCAGCGCGGCGTGATGGTGGCCGGCGCCTCCCAGCGCGGCGGCAGCATCGCCACCACCGGCGTGCTGCGCCACGGCGCGACGCGGATCTTCGGGTAGCGCGGCTGCGGCGCGGCGACCAGCGCGATGTCGAGCTCGCCGACGAAGAGCCGCGCCATCAGCTCGCTGGAGCGGCCGACGCTCACCTGCACCTCGATGTCGGGCAGCGCAAGGTCCAGCGTCTCCAGCAACCTCGGCAGCAGGTGCACCATCGCGCCGGTCGAGCTGCCCAGCCGCACGCGGCCGGCACGGCCGGCGTGGTGCTGCACTGCTTCCACCGCTTCGTCGGCCCCGCGCAGCAGGCGTCGGGCGTGTTCGGCCAGCACGTCGCCGGCGGGGGTCGGCTGCACGCGCGGGCCGCCGCGCAGCACCAGCGGCGTGCCCAGGCGCGACTCGAGCTCGCCGACGTGCAGGCTGACCGTCGGCTGCGCCAGGTGCAGCGCACGCGCGGCGGCCGAAAAGCTGCCGAGCTCGAGCACCGACAGCAGCGTGCGCAGCTGGTCGAGGTTCAGTGCACGCATCAGAATTCCTGATCGGCGGCGTCAGAAGTATTCATTTCCATGATGGCCCTCCGGCCGGCAGCATAACCGGCCATGACGGATGAACGAGGACCCCGGCCGCCGCACCGCCACGGCCACCATGCGCTGGTGCTGCTGTGCGTGCTGGCACACAGCGCGCTGACCGGCTGCCGTGTCGCGGTGTCGCTGCAGGCGCTGGCGTTGGGCGCGCCGGCCTTCGCCTTCGGCGCGCTGCTGGCGTCGTTCGCGATCGTGCCGACGCTGGCGTCGCTGGCGATGGGCCGCTGGGTCGACCGCGTGGGCACGCGGCGCCCGGTGCTGGCCGGGCTGGCGCTGCAGCTCGCAGGGCTGGCGCTCGCGGCCGCCTGGCCGCAGTCGCTCGGCGTGCTGGCAGTGACCGCGCTGTGCACCGGCGCCGGTTATTCGATGGCGCTGCTTGCGCTGCAGCGCCAGCTCGGCCAGCGCGACGAGCCGCAGCGCAGCGCGGCCTTCGCCAGCTTCGGCATCGGCACCTCGCTGTCGATCGGGCTCGGGCCCTTCGTCGCCGGGCACGGTCTCGCGGGCGGCGGCGCCGCCTTCACGTTCGCACTGCTCGCCGGCTTCGTGCTGCTGGCCGGGCTGGGCGCCGCGTTCGGCCGGCGCGGGCTGCGGGGCAGCGGCAGCGGCGGCGCGGCGTCGACCGCGTCGACCGGCGGCGTGGTGCTGCACGACGCCGCGCTGCGCCGCATCCTCGTCGCCGACCTGCTGATGGCGCTGGGCTGGAACGCCAATGGTTTCCTGCTGCCGCTGTTCGCCGCGCAACAGGGCTGGTCCGCGGCGACGGTCGGCGACCTCGGTGCGGTGTTCGGGCTCGGCGTCGGGCTGGTTCGGCTGGGCAGCGCCGCGTGGCGCCGCCGCGTCGGCGACTGGACGACGATCCGCGCCACGCTGGCGGTGGCCGCGGCCTGCTTCCTGCTGCTGCCGCTGCTGCCGACGCTGGCCTGGACGCTGCTGCTGCAGTTCGTGCTCGGCGCCGGCCTCGGCATCGCGCTGCCGAGCGTGATGGCGCTGCTGCATGCACGTTCGCCCGCCGGGCGCCACGGCGAAGCGCTGGGGCTGCGCATCGTGATGCTCAATGCCAGCTACCTGGCGGTGCCGCTGCTGCTGGGCGGGCTCGGTGCGGCGGCCGGCGTGACGGTGCTGCTGTGGTCGCTGGGCGGCGGCCTGTCGCTCGGCGCGGCGGTGCTGCGGCGGGGGTAGCGTGCAAAAGGCGTGGCGCTAGCATCGCGGCCCATGCATGCCTGCCCGCCCCTGTCCCGCCGTGCGCTGCTCGTCGGCGCTTCGCAGATCGCCGCGGTGACGCTGGCCCGCGCGTCGACCGCTCCAGTGACGCTGAGCGCGCTCGACCAGTTCTCGCTGGTGCGCAGTGGCGGGCGCTGGTGGCTGGTCGGCGAGCTGGTGGTCGCGGCGGCGGGCGAGAAGCCGGTCGCGCTGCGTGAACTGCGCGCGGTGACGGGCGACATGGCATCGCCGCTGTGCGTGCTGCCGGCCGACGCGCTGCGTGCCGCGGGGGCGACGCGCCAGGGCCGTCCGCTCGAACGGGCGATCGTGGCGGCGGGCGACACGGCGACGCTGTTCCTGTGGCACGCGATCGACGGCGCGCCGCCGACCGGCCCGGGCGTGCAGCTGCGGCTCGTCACCGACGCCGGCGAGGCCACGCTCGAGGTGCCGCTGCAGCGCCCGACGGTGCTGCAGCCGCCGTTGCGCGGCGGCCCGTGGGTGGCGGTCTACGATCCGCTGTTCCCGTTCGGCCACCGCCGCTCGGCCTTCGAGCGCGACGGCCGCCGGCACATCCCGGCGCGATTCGCGGTCGACTGGATCCGGCTCGACGCGTCGGGCCGGCCCGCGCCCGACGGGGCCGGCTTCGATCGCTGGTTCGGCCTCGGCGCCGACGTGTTCGCCGTGGCCGACGCGACGGTGGCCGCCGCGCGCGACGGTGCACCCGACGTGCTGGAGACGCTGCGGCCCGCGGGTCGCTGGGCGCCGGAGGAGGTTGCCGGCAACTTCGTCTGCCTGGACATCGGCGGCGGCCGCTTCGTGTTCTACGAGCACCTGAAGCGCGGCTCGGTGCGGGTGTCGGCCGGGCAGGCGGTGAAGGCCGGCGAGGGCATCGGCCAGGTCGGGCGTTCGGGGGTCAACTCGTCCGGGCCGCACCTGCACTTCCATGTGGCGGACGGGCAGTCGTTGCTGCATGCGCAGGGTCGGCCCTGGAGTCTCGAGGGCTTCCACCAGCTGGGGGACTATCCGGGCATGGCGGCGGCCGAATCCGGCCGCCCCTGGCGCCCGGCGGCCGCGGCTGCCGGCGGCGGCGCGCCGGCGCTGCCGCCGCCGAACGGCGTTCTGCAGTTCGGCTGAAATTGATTATCTGATTTAACTAGTTGGCATGGCTTTCTCTCGCACAAATGCGGGTTTGCCCCAATCATTTAGTTGATTCAATGAAATAGATTTCGGCCCCATCAACCCTGTGACGATGGCCGCCGAAGTGAGCAAGACCCATGTCCACCGTGTCGACGTCACCTTCGGTGACTGCGACCCGGCGGGCATCGTCTTCTTCCCGAACTTCTCGCGCTGGATGGACCAGGCGTCCCTCGGCTACTTCATGGCCTGCGGGCTGCCGCCGTGGCGCGAGCTGGCGAAGAGCCGCGGCATCGTCGGCACCCCGCTGCTCGAGATCCACACCCGCTTCCTGCGCCCGGCCACCTATGGCGAACAGATCGAGGTGCACACGACGGTCGAGGAATGGGCGGTGAAGACCTTCCGCCACCGCCATGTCGTGCGCCGCGGCGGCGAGATCCTGTGCGAAGGCACCGAAGTGCGGGCCTTCGTCGTGCGCGACGCCGACAATCCCGAGCGCCTGCGCGCGATCCCGGTTCCCGAGGACATCAAGGCCCTGTGCCTGTGATGCCGCTTCCTTCCCGATGACGTTGACGGAGACGAGACGATGAAGCTGCTGAAGAACCTGCTGGCCGCCGCCGCGGCCGCGCTGACGGTGCTGCCGGCGTGGGCCGAGGTCACCGTGGGCATCAGCCTGCCGCTGACCGGGCCGGCCTCCGGCCTGGGCATCCCGATGCAGAACTACTTCAAGCTCTGGCCGCAGACGGTCGGCGGCGAGAAGCTGAAGGTCATCATCCTGGACGACGCGACCGACCCGACCAAGGGCGTGCAGAACGCGCGCCGCTTCGTCACCGAGGACAAGGTCGACATCATCATCGGCTCGGCCGCGACGCCGGTGGCGATCCCGATGGCCGACGTGGCCGCCGAGTCGGGCACCGTGCAGCTGGCCGCATCGCCGGCCGGCCTGCCCCCGGGCAAGGACGCCTGGACCTTCCGCCTGCCGCAGTCGAACTCGGTGATGGCCTTCGCGATGTTGAACCTGATGCGCAAGCACAACATCAAGACGGTCGGCTTCCTCGGCTACACCGACGCCTATGGCGAGCAGTGGCTCAAGGAGTTCACGCCGCTGGCCGAGAAGCAGGGCATCAAGATCATCGCCACCGAGCGTTTCGCGCGCAGCGATACCAGCGTGACCGCGCAGGCGCTGAAGCTGACCGCGGCGAACCCCGACGCGATGCTGATCGTCGCCTCCGGCTCCGGCGCCGCGATGCCGCAGAAGGCCATCGTCGAGCGCGGCTACAAGGGCAAGATCTACCAGACGCACGCCGCGGCCACGCGCGACCTGATGCGCATCGGCGGCAAGGACGTCGAGGGCACCTACGTCGTCTCCGGCCCGGCCGTCGTCGGCGAATTGCTGCCCGACAGCCACCCGTCGAAGCCGCTGGCGCTGGACTTCGTGCAGAAGTACGAGAAGGCCTACGGCGCCGGCTCGCGCAACCAGTTCGCCGGCCATGCCTACGACGCGCTGATCGTGCTGGAGAAGGTGGTGCCGGTGGCGCTGAAGAAGGCCAAGCCGGGCACGCCGGAGTTCCGCGCCGCGCTGAAGGATGCGATCGAGAACATGGGCCGCACGGTGTTCTCGCACGGCATCATGAACTGGACCAAGGACGACCACTGGGGCTACACGACGAAGACCGGCGTGATGCTGAAGGTCGTCAACGGCGACTGGGCCTACGAAGAGTAATCGGCGAAGTACGCGTCACCAGCCCGGACTGACCCATGGACCTGTCGATCGCCGGCATCCTCGCGCTGGACGGCGCCACCAACGGCGCGGTCTACGCGCTGCTGGCGCTGGCCACCGTGCTGGTGTTCGCCGTCACCCGCGTGATCTTCATCCCGCAGGGCGAGTTCGTCGCCTTCGGCGCGCTGACGCTGGCGCTGCTGCAGATGGGCCAGGTGCCGGGCACGGTGTGGTTCCTGCTGGTGCTGGCCGGCGCGGTGGCCATCGCCGACCTGGCCGACGGGCTGCGGCACCACCGCAGCAGCGGGCGCATCGCGTTGCGCCTCGTGCGCACGCTCGCCTACCCGATCGCGATCGCGCTGGTCACGATGTGGGCCGCGCCGCAGAAGTTCCCGCTGCTGGTGCAGGCGGTGCTGACGCTGGCGCTGGTGACGCCCTTCGGCCCGCTGATCTACCGCCTGGCCTATGAATCGCTGGCCGATGCCAGCGTGCTGGTGCTGCTGATCGTCTCGGTGGGCGTGCACTTCGCGCTGACCGGGCTGGGGCTGTACTTCTTCGGCGCCGAGGGCTACCGCAACCCGAGCTTCTGGGACGCGCGCTTCAACGTCGGCCCGCTGACCTTCAGCGGGCAGACGATCATCATCTTCATCGCCTCGGTGCTGCTGATCGTGTCGCTGTGGCTGTTCTTCGAGCGTTCGCTGTACGGCAAGGCGCTGCGCGCGACCGCGGTGAACCGCCTCGGCGCGCGGCTGATGGGCATCTCGTCGAACTCGGCCGGGCGCCTGACCTTCACGCTGGCCGCCTTCATCGGCGCGCTGTCCGGCCTCCTGATCGGCCCGACGACGACGGTGTTCTACGACTCCGGCTTCCTGATCGGCCTGAAGGGCTTCGTCGCCGCGGTGTTCGCCGGGCTCGCCAGCTACCCGCAGGCGCTGCTCGGCGCGCTGGCCGTCGGCCTGCTCGAGAGCTTCGGCTCGTTCTGGGCCAGCGCGTTCAAGGAAGTCATCGTCTTCAGCTCGATCATTCCGGTGCTGCTGTGGCGCTCGCTGACCGATCCCCACGGGGAAGAACATTGATGGCCCACACGGCTGCTCCGCTCGCCCCGCAGGCGTCCGCCGCCCGCCTGCGGCGCTTCGGCTTCCCGGTCTTCGCGCTGGTGATGCTGGCACTGCCGCTGCTGCCGCTGCCGGACTTCTGGATCACGCAGCTCAACTACATCGGCCTCTACGCGATCGTCTCGCTGGGGCTGGTGCTGCTGACCGGCGTCGCCGGGCTGACGTCCTTCGGCCAGGCGGCCTTCGTCGGCGTCGGCGCGTACACCGCGGCCTTCCTCGCGGTGAAGATGGGCGTCTCGCCATGGCTCACGCTCTTCGTCGGGGTCGGGCTGTCGGTGCTCGTCGCGCTGTTGCTGGGTGCGATCACGCTGCGCATGTCCGGCCACTACCTGCCGCTGGCGACGATCGCCTGGGGGCTGTCGATCTACTACACGATGTCCAACATGGAGTGGCTCGGCAAGTACGACGGCATCCTCGGCGTGCCGCCGATCACCCTGGGCGGCCTCAGCCTCGGCAGCGGGCGCGGCATCTACGTGCTGATCTGGATCTTCGCGCTGGCCGCGGCGGTAGGTGTCACGCACCTGCTCGATTCGCGGCCGGGCCGCGCCATCCGCGCACTGAAGACCGGTACGACGATGGCCGAGGCGATGGGCATCTCGACCCTGCGCTACAAGGTGCTGGCCTTCGTGCTGGCCGCGGTACTGGCGTCGGTGTCCGGATGGCTGTTCGCGCACTTCCAGCGCACGGTGAACCCGTCGCCGTTCGGGTTGCACCGCGGCATCGAGTACCTGTTCATGGCGGTGCTCGGCGGCGTGGGCCATGTCTGGGGCGCCTTCATCGGAGCGGGTGTCGTCAAGATCGTCGAGGACCAATTGCAGGTGCTGTTGCCCAAACTGATCGGCACCAGCGGCAATTTCGAGATCATCGTCTTCGGCCTGGTGCTGGTGGCGGCGCTGAAGTACGCGCCGAACGGCTTGTGGGCCTTCGTCACTGACCGCCTGCCGCGGCGCGACCGCGTGCGCGACTGGGGCGACGCCGCGCCGCTGCCCGCGCGCGACAAGCCGGCCGCCGGCGCGTTGCTGCTGGAAGTCGACGCCGTGCGCAAGGAGTTCGGCGGCCTGGTGGCGGTGAACGACGTCTCGTTCGCGCTGCGCGCCGGCGACATCTTCGGCCTGATCGGGCCGAACGGCGCCGGCAAGTCGACCACCTTCAACCTGATCACCGGCGTGCTGTCGCTGACGCGCGGGCAGGTGCGCTTCGCGGGCCAGCGCATCGACGGGCTGCCGTCGCGCACCATCGCGCGGCGCGGCGTCTCGCGCACCTTCCAGCACGTGAAGATGATTCCAGAGATGACGGTGCTGGAGAACGTTGCGCTCGGCGGTTACCTGCGCACCGAATCGGGCGCGCTGCGCGCGATGCTGCGGCTGGACCGGGGCGAGGAGAAGCGCCTGTTCGCCGAAGCCGAGAAGCAGCTGCAGCGCATCGGCCTGGCCGACCGCATGCATGAACTGGCGGGCAACCTCGCGCTCGGCCCGCAGCGCCTGATGGAGATCGCCCGCGCGCTGTGCACCGACCCCTCGCTGCTGCTGCTGGACGAGCCCGCCGCCGGCCTGCGCCACAAGGAGAAGCAGGCGCTGGCGGCGGTGCTGCGCCAGCTGAAGGCCGAAGGGCTGAGCATCCTGCTCGTCGAGCACGACATGGACTTCGTGATGGGCCTGGTCGACCGCATCGTCGTGATGGAGTTCGGCACGCGGCTGATCGAGGGCACGCCGGACGAGGTGCAGGCGAGCCCCGCGGTGCGCGCGGCCTACCTGGGGACGGAGCACTGATGGGCGCGGCATTGCTCAGCGTCAGCGACCTGCACGCCGGCTACGGCCGCGCCGAGGTGCTGACCGGCCTGAACTTCGAGGTCGCCGCCGGCCAGGTGGTCACCGTGATCGGTCCGAACGGCGCCGGCAAGTCGACCACCTTGAATGCGCTGATGGCCATGCTGCCGTCGCGCGGCCGCATCGTCTTCGACGGCCAGGACATGGCCGACCTGTCGCTCGAAGAGCGCGTGATGGCCGGCCTGGCGCTGGTGCCCGAGAAGCGCGAGCTCTTCGGCACGATGCCGGTCGAGGACAACCTGGTGCTCGGCGGCTACCGCGCGATGAAGCTGCGCCAGAGCGGCTGGCGCAACGAGCTCGAACGTGTCTACGCGCTGTTCCCGCGTCTGAAGGAGCGGCGCGCGCAGCTGGCCGGCACACTGTCCGGCGGCGAGCGCCAGATGCTGGCAGTGGGCCGCGCGCTGATGTCGCGGCCGAAGCTGCTGATGCTCGACGAGCCCAGCCTCGGCCTGGCGCCGCTGATCGTGCGCGAGGTGTTCCACATCATCGACCGGCTGCGCAGCGAAGGCGTCAGCATCCTGTTGATCGAGCAGAACGCGCGCGCCGCGCTCGACGTCGCCGACCATGGCTACGTGCTGGAGACCGGCAGCATCGCGCTGCAGGGCCCGGCGCGCGAACTGGCCGGAGATTCGCGCGTGATCGACACCTACCTCGGCGCCGCGCGGCGCCGCGAATGAGCCACCTGGACCCGCGATGTCCCGTTCCGCTTCCGTGCTCGACGACCAGCCGCGCCCCGGGGCCCCGGACGGCGACGCGCCGTCGCTCGGCGCGTTGAGCGACGTGCTGGGCTACCACGTCGCCCAGGCCGCAGTGACCACGGTCGAGCTGTTCGAGCGCCACATCGGCGAGCGCTACGGCCTGCGCAAGGTCGAGTTCTCGATCCTCATGCTGCTGCAGGCCAACCACGCGATCACGCCGAAGAAGCTCGGCCAGATGCTGGCACTGACCCCGCCGAACCTGACGCTGCTGCTCGACCGCCTGCAGGAGCGCGGCCTGCTGCGCCGCGAACGCAGCCAGGTGGACCGGCGCTCGCACAACATCGTGCTGACCGAGGCCGGCGTCGAGCTGGCCGCCGAAACCGCCGCGGCCGCGGTGCCGATGGAGCGCGAGCTGCAGGGCCGGCTCAGCGCGGCAGAGCGGGCGTTGCTGATCGAGTTGCTGAGGAAGGTGGCGGGGCGGTAGCGGCGGACCTCGCGGGCGTCGCGCTTGGCGCGCGCGTCACTGCTGCGGGTCCCGCTGCCAGATCGTCAGGCCCCACGGGCCGCCGACATCGGGCATCACGTCACCCGCCTGGAAGCGTTGCCGCGAGTCGGCGCGGGCGGGTGTGAACCACCAGCCGTCGCGCGGACAGGTATCGCCGCTCTGGCAGCGCAGCCGCGGCTCGCTGCTGCCGCGGGCTTCGGCGGCAGCCGCCTTGAGCTTGCCCAGCGAGTCGTTCGCGCGCGCCCAGTCGATCAGGTCCTTCGGGTAGACGAGGTTGTCGCGGAAGCTCGCATCGTCGATGTCGTGGATCAGGCAGATGGCGGCGGATTCGAAGGACCAGTAGCCGTTGTACGGGGACATGTCCTCGTGCGCGATCGTGTGGCTGTTGTGCCATGAACACGACTCCATCGCTTGATACCAGGCGTCGAGGTACTTCTTGACAAAGGCGCTCGCTCGGTCGCCAGTGTCTGCGGTGAAGTAAGCGTCGATCAGCGAGTCGTAGGGTTCGACATGAAAGAACTCATTGCAGTCGACAGCTTCGACTGCCGGAGACAGCAACTCTTCGACCAACAAGTCCTCGCCGCGGAGCCTGATCAACAGGTCGGCGATCATGGCCAACTCGCGTCCTTTGCCCAGAAGCACAGCGAGCCCGAGGACGGTCATGAGTTTGTGGAAGTCCTCGATTTCATCGAGTTGAAGAGGACTCGCGTCCATGTGAATCCCGAAGCCGAACTCGACTTCAAGCGCCCGGAGATGAGGCGGGTAGTCGAGGTGCCACCTGCAGAACCAGGCGAACATCTCGTCGAAGCTTCGCGAGACGGTTTCTATGGACGCGCCTGCGGTGTAGCGCAGCAAGACTCGCTGCATCAGCTTCAAGTAGACGCCTTGCTGTCCGAACGGCTGGACGTCTCCGGCCGCCTGTCGCTTGGCAATCAGAGCGTGTTGGCGCTGGGCGGTTTGTTCGATCCAAGTCTCATTGAGTTCGTAGTACTGAAGCGTCAAGAATTTCTGACGACGCCTATCGTTGAACTCGGCAGGTGTCATGGCGTGGGCCAGCAATGATGTCGTGGCTTGTTGCAATGGCCTGCGTAGGCGGCAACGTCCTGCTTCACCAGCAGCGGCGGGGTCAGTACGCGGCTGTTGATCAGGTGTCGCTCTGCCAGATCGTCAGGCCCCATGGACCGCCGACATCCGGCATGACCTGGCCCGCTCGGAAGTACTGGCGCGAATCGGCACGGGCCGGCGTGAACCAATAGCCGTCGCGGGGGCAGGCGTCGCCGCTCTGGCAGCGCAAGCGCGGCTCGCCGCTGCGCAGGGCATCCTCGGCCGCCGCCTTGAGCTTGCCCAGCGAGTCATTGGCACGCGCCCAGTCGATCAGGTCCTTCGGGTAGACGATGTTGTCGCGGAAGCTCGAGTCGTCGATGCCATGGATCAGGCAGATGGCAGCAGGACGCGATTCAGGAGTTCGACAAACACGCCGCGTTGACCCAGCGGCTTGAAATTTCCATTGGCGCGTCGCTCCGCGATCGAGTCTCGAAGGAGCGATCCACATTGTTGGATCCACTCGTCGTTCAGCCGGTAGTACTCCCACGTGAGGAAAGCCTGGCGTCGCTGACCGCGGAACGCGTCTGGCTCGATTCGCTCGGACAAGAGGGAAGGTCGCTGGGTTCCCTTCTGCGTCATGGTTGTTCCGTGCGCCGGTCAAATCCGGGGAGATGTTGTGAATGAATGAGTCATACGTTGAAGGCATAGCCAGCTAGGGCGACCCCGAGTCATGCCTGCACATTCGTGAGAGGTGTGGGCGAGGCGTTGACAGGGGTACGCGCGGGCCGGGTATCGAGCCGCGAAATCCATGTCTCGCGGCACGAGCTGCGGGTCGATTGGGGTGCCGGGGCAGTGGAGCAGTGCTCTCGGCCTACTGCCGCTCGTCCCACTGCCAGATGGTGGTGCCGTAGTCGCCACCGAGGTCCGGCATCGTCTCGCCTGCGTCGAAGCGACGCCGCGAGTCTGGACGGGCGGGGCTGAACCAGAAGCCCGTGCGCGGACATGGCAACCCGGCGGGGCAATGCAACCGCTCGGGGGTGGTCGCACCGCCGGAGGAATCGCCGCCGAGCACGACCGGTCGAGGCAGGCTGCGCGCGAAGTCGGCCAGGTCCTTCGGGTAGAACTCGTGATCCCGGAAGGACTCGTCCTCGATGTCGAGCACGTAGGCCACCGCCGCGGCTTCGAAGCTCCAGTAGCCGAGGAAGCTGTGGTCCCGCCCTTTGGTGTGCGAGTCGTAGTAGGGCTCGCGACGGCTGGCGGTGTACCACTCGTCCATGTACCTGGCCATCAGCGCCGGGCGCTGGCTCGCGTCGGCCGAGAAGACCTTCAGCAACTTGAAATATGGGAGGTGTCGCGTGCAGGTGTCCGGCGGTGCTGCGCGGCTGGGCACGAAGGGTGCAACGAGCCTCTCCAGCAGGCCGTCCATGTCATCGTTTTCGTAGTCCCACAGCGCGGCGATCTGCGGCAGCAGGCCCGTGTGGCCGAGCAGGATGGCGAAGCTCGTCAGGCGAATGGCGTTCCAGTAGTCCGTGTCGTGCAGGTCGATGTGTGGCACGCGGCGCCCCATCGCGGCGGGGCTGTCGTCGAATGCCTTGTCGTAGCTCGCGAACTCAAGCCAGTACGAGACCGCTTCGGGCAGGAAGTCGCCGAGCCGGGCCGGATGAACGCCCGCCGAGAACTGTACGTGTAGATACCTCACGGCATCCCACGCTCTCGAGCGGGTCGTTGATGTCCCAGGAAGTGGTGTAAGTCCAACCACAGCGTAGCGGCGCCAGCCGCGCAGCTGTGGCGGCCGCCCCGTGAGGGGTGGCCATCGTGATTCCGGATAGGGTTGAGGTGCGAAGTCCAC
>NZ_JARGNB010000013.1 GCF_030167915.1 Aquabacterium humicola
CAGCTTGAAGGCCTGCAGACCCTCACCGATACTGCCCCCACTCGGCTGCCCGCTGTGGCGCGCTGAGTACCGTGCGTCTCAGCCTTGTCCGGGCTGTGGACCTACACCACGGGTTGGGACGCGACCATCCTCTCGTGGAGACCACCGTGCCCGAAGCAATACTTCGGTCACCTCGACAGCGTTCGCGACCGCCTTCGCATGAGGCGAGAACAGGCAGTCCACGTCCTTCGTTCGGATCGCGGGGGCTCCATCGCCGGCGAAGTAGTGATAGCCAGCCGCCAGGCTGCCGATGATGATCACCTGCTCCCGCATGCGTGCGGGCAGCGCCCGGGCGACTTCGTCGAGTACCTGTTCTGGCGTCAGCAGGTGCGTCGGCTCGGTCATGAGCTCACCTTGGCGCGCAGTGCCAGCGAGCGCGCAAGGTCCCTGGCCTCGGACTGGTAACCGAGCGCCAGCAGATCGGCCAGGCAATCGAGCGGCGATGCCGCGAGCGCGTCCGGCCGCCAACGAGCGACTTCGGGCGACGGCTGCCGGCCGATGTGCAGGACGACGTCAGCCCTGGCTTTCTCGTCCTCGGCCGGAACCAACGCAGCATCCAGCTTGCGCATGAATCGGATGTCATTGCCCGAAGCGTGAAGATCCAGCCGTGGTGCGTTCGTGATGTCCAGCTGGGGATCGTAGAGCTGCGCACCCAACACACCACCGAGCCTGACCTGCTGAATCGACGCCTTCTCGACCAAGGTCCTCAGTCGCGACGCCGCTTGGGCGGGCGATCGCGCCAGCCCGCTCGGATCGACGAAGCGCAGGATCCTCCGATCGGCGGACTGAGCCTCGGCCAGGCGGCGCCAGGCATCCCACCCCGGCTCTCGCAACATGGTGCCACCCGCCTTCCGCTCGCTCAGGACGCCGAGGTGATCGAGGTCCTCGATCGCCGCGACGGCGGTCGGGTAGCTTGCGCCGGTGTCCTGCCGGATCTTCGCTGTGGACAGCGGTCCCGCCCCGCTCAGCCAGCACTCCACCAGATAGGCCTTCACCACCTGGCGGGACACCCGGCCAGCCCTCGTTTCGGAACCGATGACCTCTCCCAGGAGCGGTTCCAGCTCAGCCACGCCTGGTGGCAACTCCCCGACGAAACGACCATCGTCGGAAGCGGCAGCCAGGAAGATCCGCTGGCCCAGGTCCGTCCTGGCTGCTCCCCGGAAACGCACAAGTTCCTCGCTCAGCCGTTGCCCGGACAGTCTCGTACGTGTCAGAACGCAGAGTGCGTACCTCGCCCCGGTGTCCTCGGCGAGCGCATAGGCCAGCGCCAACAGGGCATCGCGCAGATCACGCACGTTGCTGGTGTGTTTGACCTCGACGAGCACGTCTCCATTCGCGGACGGGTAGCGCGCGTCGTAGAGCCGCTCTGGAAGAAGGTAGCTACTTGACATCGAGTTGCTACCTTATCATTCAGGTAGCTACTCTGCAACGGCCCTGCCAACTCCTTTTGCGCCAAACAACCAGCGTTGACGCCCCTGCCTACCCATATCGCCCGTGGAGCGCGAAATGAGAGGCCTCGAAGCCCGTAACCACACGTTGCAGGAACCTCTGAAGCGACGTAACGTATCCCGCCGTACACAGCCGACCAACCCGTTGATGCCAGCCGATAGAACCGTTTCCGCCAGCTCCGCGTAAGCCCGAGCTCAAGCGGCTGCTCGAAATCGCAGCTTGTAGCGAGCAGCGAATCCAGACGTACCCTCTGGAGAAGTTGCCGTCCATGGCCGCCCGGTGGGCGTCCCGGCGCCGTCGACGGAACCGGCCAGAACACGAGATGCAACCCAGGGAGGGGGCGTGAACCCGAGCCAACTCTTGACCCAGCTGCTGGACTACGTCCTGGAGCAGGACAAGGAAATCGACCCTCGCGGCTATCGGCTGCAGTCGCACAAGGGCTTCATCAAGGCTCGTCCGGACGTGGCGGCCCTTCCCGGCGTCGACTTCGACGTGAAGGTCGACGGCGATCATGTCTGGATGCGCGTCGCCCGCCTCGAGGGTGCGCCGCCGCCCGCCGTCGGGCAGGCGCAGTGGAGAGGCGTCATCACCTGCGCGGACAGCCCGGATGGTCCGGCGCCCTGGATCGACGAGCGGGGCCTCAAGCAGCGCATTGCCGCCGACGCGCACTCGAAGCCGCACGAGCCGTTCACGGACATCGACGCCCGGTGGCGCGATGCCGCCCAGGCCGCCCTGGCCATCTACGCGCCCCTGTGGACCGCCTGGGCCGAAGGCGAGAAGCCCAGGCGCAAGACGATCGCGCTCTACGGCGACCTCTTCGCCATCAAGCATCAGCTCGATGCCGAGGAGACAGCCAACCCGCAGGAGCTCGTCTGGGGCCTCGGCGTCACGGCCTGGCAGCTGGACTACGCGGAGCGCACCGGCACCACCAAAGTCGACTTCCAGTACCCGCTGCTGACCCAGTCGATCGAGCTGGCGCTGGACGCCACGACGCTCGCCATCGAGCTGCGCCCGCGGGCGGTGGACCCGAGGTTCGAGTTCGATGCCTTCGCGGCCTGCTCGTTTCCGGCGACGCCGGAAGTCGAGCGCGCCGCGCGCGAAGCACTCGCGCGATCGGGCGACCGTCCCATCACGCCCTTCGATCCTGGCAGCTACGAGCACTACCTCAAGCTCATCGCCGGCAACCTACACGAGAAGGGCCGCTTCGCGCCTGGGCAGCAATCCTTCCCGACGCCCAGCGCCGACCTGGTGGTCACGGACGCTTGGGTCATCCTCGCCCGGCCACGTTCCAAGAACTACCTGCACGAGGACATCGAGCGCCTGAAGGACCGGATCGCCGGCGGTTGCGACATTCCGCTGGGTCCCATGGCACTGGTGACGCCGCCGTCGGACGAGAAGCTGTCGTTCGAGCCGGTCCGGTTCAGGGGCCTCTGTGGCACCACCGGCACGCTGGGTGGCGGCAGCGACGGCGGCCCCATTCGGGAGCTCTTCTTCCCGCTGCCGTACAACCACGAGCAGGTGACGATCGTCGAGCAGCTCGAGCGCTCGCAAGGGGTGGCCGTCCAGGGTCCCCCGGGCACGGGCAAGACGCACACCATCGCCAACATCGTCTGCCATTTCCTGGCCACCGGCCGCAAGGTCCTGGTCACCTCAAAGGGCGAGCAGGCGCTCGAGGTGCTGCAATCGAAGATCCCGAAGGAGGTGCAGCCCCTCACCGTTGCCCTGCTGGCCGGCGACCGCGAAGGGCTGAGGCAGTTCCAGGCCTCCATCGAGGCCATCATCCACAACGTCTCGCAGCTGAACCCGGACGTCGTCCGGGAGCAGATCGGCACGCTTCACAGCGCGATCGACCGAGCGCACATGGAGTTGTCGGCCATCGATGCGCGCGTGGATACGATCGCCCAGACGCAGCTCGCCGACGTCGAGGTCGACGGCGTGCCCATGCGCGCGCAGAAGATGGCCGAGCTCGTGGTCCGGGGGGAAGAGCAGCACGCCTGGTTCGATGACGCCCTGACCCTGACGCCGCAGCATGCGCCGCCGCTCACGAGCGACGAGGCGGCCAACCTTCGACAAGCGCGCCGGCGCCTCGGCAGGGACCTCGTGTATGTGACGAATCGCGTGCCCGCGAGCGTCGGCTTGCTGCCGGCCGCAGAGGTCGGCCAGTTGCACCAGGCCCTGACCGCCATGCGCGCGATCGAGGCCAGCGAAGCCCGCGGCGGACTGCCCGCGCTGCGCGCCGCCACGCGAGAAGTGCTCGAGGAGGCAAGGCTCCTGCTCGCATCGATCGAGGAAGCGATGGCGCTGGCTGCCGAGCTGGAGGAGTCGGAAGAGATCTGGACGGAAACGCTGAGGCGCAAGTGCGTCCAGCCATCGTTCCAGGCAGAGCGCGCCGCCCTGGAGGCGCTGTTCGACGAGGCCGCACAGCTGGTCCAGGCCCGGGCGGCGTTCCTGAAGCGACCGGTCGAGGTGCCCGCAGAGGCACTCGGCCACGCCAAGGTCCGCGAGGCCCTCGAGCGGGGCGCGCAGACGGGCAAGCCGTTCGGGCTGCTCGCCTTCGGTGCCGGTGCCGCCAAGGAGTACGTGGAAGCCATTCGAGTGTCGGGCCTCGCACCGGCGGGCGCGGAGGACTGGGGCCATGTACTGCAGTACGCGAACCTGCACGCCAAAGTCCTGTCCTTCAGCGTGCGCTGGAACGAGTTCGCACCGCTGCTCTCGCTGCCCCAGGTGCAGGGCAGCGTCGTGGCGCTGCGCGCCATCGAACAGGTCTCGATCCTTGCGAAAAAGGCGCACCGGCTCGCCACTAAGTTCGATGCCCGGCACCCCGCCCTCGCCGAGCGTGTCTTCGCCAAGCAGCCGGTGCAGCACTTGAAGGGCACCTCCGGGCAGTTGGGCGAGGTGCGCGAGCACCTGCGCAGCCACCTCACCCGCGCCGACCTCGCTCGTGCAGCGACCTCGCTGGCGACGCTGCAGGAGAAGCTCGCCGGCACGGGCGGGCCCGCCTCGGTGGCGCTTCGCCAGTTCATCGAGGAGGAACTCGGCAGCAGCCGTTTCACCGAGGAGCGCATCGTTGCGCGCTACGCGGAACTCGTCAGCGAGGTGCGGCGCGTCGAGTCGCTCTCGAACGAGTTGTCATTGGTCGAGTCCCTCTCCACGCGCGTCGAGTCCGCGGGCGGCCAGCGCCTGGCGGCACGCCTGCGGACCCTTGCGGTGGGCTCGTCAGGCGATGACGCGGCGCTACCGACAGCCTGGCGCGACGCCTGGAACTGGGCTCGGATCAAGAGCCACCTCGATGCCATCGAGGCCAGGGACGAACTGAGAACGCTTGCAGCGCGGCGCCGCGACCTCGAGGCCGGTCTCTCGCGCCTCTACGAGGACCTGGTGTCCAAGTCGGCCTGGCTGCAGACAAAGCTGGGAGCGTCACCCCTGGTCCTGTCGGCGCTCGAGACCTACCGCACGGCGGTACGACGCATCGGCCAGGGGACAGGGCCCAATGCCACCCGGCATCGCCGCGACGCACAACGAGCGATGAACAATGCGCAAGGCGCGGTGCCGTGCTGGGTGATGAGCCATGCCAAGGTGTCGGAGACGCTGCCCTCGCAGCTCGGCTGCTTCGACCTGGTCATCGTCGATGAAGCAAGCCAGTCGGACCTGTGGGCACTGCCTGCCGTCCTGCGCGGCAAGAAGATCCTCGTGGTCGGTGACGACAAGCAGGTGTCCCCCGATGGCGCGTTCATCTCCGCCGTGCGCATCCAGGAACTGAAGGACCGCTTCCTAAGCGACCAGCCCTTCTCGACAGTGCTCACGCCCGAGAAGTCGCTCTATGACGTCGCCTCGACGGTCTTCGCGGCGCAGAAGGTGATGCTTCGCGAGCACTTCCGATGCGTGCCGCCCATCATCGCGTACAGCAACAAGTTCTACGACGGGTTCATCCAGCCGCTGCGCATCCCCAAGGCATCCGAGCGCCTCGATCCGCCTCTCGTCGACATCCACGTCGCCGGCGGGCATCGCGGAGTCAAGGACGAGAACCGGCTCGAGGCGCAAGCCATCGTCGAGGAGATCGAGGCGCTGCTCGCCGATCCGAGGTACGCCGGGCGCACGATCGGAGTCGTGTCCCTGCTGGGACCGGACCAGGCCAGGCACATCGATACCCTGGTGCGCTCGCGCGTCGATGCCATGGAGTTGATGCGGCGTCGGTTCGACTGCGGCGATGCCCGGCTCTTCCAGGGCAGCGAGCGCGACATCATGTTCCTGTCCATGGTGGCGGATCCGACCAACTGCCGCGCGCTGTCCGGCAACACGTTCGAGCAGCGGTTCAACGTCGCTGCCAGCCGAGCCCGGGATCGCATGTACCTGGTGCGCTCGGTCCAGTTGTCGGACTTGTCGACGGCCGACCTGCGCCGCGGGCTCCTGGCGCACTTCACCAAGCCCCAGGACGGCAGCGTCGGGGAAGTCCGCAGCCTCGTCGACGAATGCGAATCCGGCTTCGAGCGCGACGTCTACATGCAGCTGTTCCAGCGCGGGTATCGCGTGATCCCCCAGGTCAAGGCTGGCTCGTTCCGCATCGACATGGTCGTCGAAGGTGCCAACGATGCGCGTCTCGCACTGGAGTGCGACGGGGACGAGTTCCACGGTCCCGACCGCTGGGCCGCCGACATGAGCCGCCAGCGGGTGCTGGAGAGAGCGGGCTGGACCTTCTGGCGATGCTTCGCCTCCACCTGGGCGATGCGCAAGGAGGAGGTCCTGCGCGACCTGCTGGACCGCCTGACCGCGATGGGCATCGAGCCGCTCGGCGCGGTCGAGCGCATCCCGTCGCTGGTCGAGCACCGCCAGTGGGGTGTCAAACCGACCAGGGACGAGGCGAACGACGCCACCGTGGCGGCACTGGAAGCTGCCATTGCGGCAGCGAAGTGACGCCAGGCGCTGGACGAACAAGCACGAGCGGCGTCGGTCGACGCCACCAGGGAAGGACTCATGGGACTTTCGTTCTCGAAGAGCGTCAAGCTGGGCGGCGTCCGCTTCAACTTCAGCGGCTCAGGCATCGGGATCTCGGCGGGCATCCCTGGCCTGCGCATCGGCGCGGGCCCAAGAGGGGCGTACATCAGCGGCGGATTCGCGGGCTTCCGCTATCGCCAGAGCTTGGGCGGCAGGAGGCGCGTTCGAGCAGCGCCGTCCGCACGCCCCTCCTCCGCTCCTGTGCCGGCCGTCGTCACCACGGTGCCCGACCCAAACATCGTTGCGTCAGTCGACCACGACACCAAGAACGTGCTGGAGCTGGAGGACTGCACCGGCGATGCGCTGCTGAAGTCGATGAACGAGCAGCGGCGCAAGTCCGCCCTGTGGCCGCTTGCGCTCTTCATGCTCGGCCTGCTGCTGCTTGTTCTGCTGCAGGCCGGTTGGTCCCCATCCGCCTATCTGGGCATCGCGGCAATCTTCGCGGGCATCGTGATGTGGGTGCGCTGGCGCGACAGGATGCGCAAGCTCACGGTGCTGTTCTACGAGCCGGACTCGCATACGAACGAGCTGTATTCCGAACTCTCGACAGCGCTACGGCAGGCCGCGGCCGCCAAGAAACTACGCTCGGTGGCGAGCACCTCCCGGTACGGCGACACCAAGTACTCAGCGGGAGCCACCCAGGGCCTCAAGTTCGAGAACGCCGTCCTGACGCTCGGGCAGGCACCCGGCGTCGTGGCGAACGTCGACGTCCCCATCCTTCGCGCCAGCAGGACGACACTCGCCTTCTATCCCGACCGGGTGCTCGCATTCCAGGGCAATGCCGTCGGCGGCATCACGTACCAGCGCCTCCAGGCCGAGAGTTCATTCGTCCGCTTCATCGAGCATGAAGCCGTCCCCTCGGACGCCCGCGTGATCGACCGCACGTGGCAGTACGTCAACAAGAAGGGCGGGCCTGACAGGCGGTTCAAGAACAACCGCGAGCTTCCCGTCTGCGCCTACAACCAGTTCAACCTGTCGACGCCCGATGGCCTCGATGTTCGCTTCCTCGGTTCCAAGGAAGGTGGATTCGATGCCTTGGCCGCCGCGCTGGACCAGGTGCGACGATCTGCCACGTGACTCAGCCAGCCAGGGCGGGGAAGCGCCTGTCACGTCGGCATGCACCAACTGGGCGTGCATTCCGTTCAGTTCGCTCTGCGCCGGGCGTGCCATCCACCGAGTCGTGGTTGTGCAGCGCGTCCTCGACTGCACAATCGCCTCGCCAACCACGGAGCCTGCCCATGCGCATCTCGTCCATCGTCGCCGCAGCCACGCTCGTCCTCGCCGCCTCGCCCACCTGGGCCGCAGAGACCACCTGCAAGGGGCAGGCGGAGGCGAAGAAGCTCTCCGGGGCAGCGAAGACGTCCTTCCTGAAGAAGTGCGAACGAGATGCTGCGGCTACGTGCGAAGCCACCGCGAAGGAAAAGAAGCTGTCGGGTGCCGCCAAGAACTCTTCGGTCAAGAAGTGCACGAAGGACGCCGTCGGCGCCTGATGCCGCGCCGGCTCCGCTCCGTCCTGTTCCTGGCGTTCGTCGCATCGGCGAGCGCCCTTCCCGCCGACCGCTCGCGCACCTTGCGCGCCGAGTTCCAGCGGCTGCATCCCTGCCCAAGCACCGGGGCGACCCACGGCCCCTGCCCGGGGTACCACGTGGACCACATCGAGGCGCTCGTATGCGGCGGCCGCGACGAACTCCGCAACCTCCAATGGCTTGCGATCGGCCTGCACAAGGAAAAGACGCGTGCCGAGGTCAAGCTCTGTCGAGCCCGGTAGCCTCGGCGCTCCAGCGGAACCGCGTGCGCCTGACTGGCGGGAAGCAAGGCCTCGGTTGGAGGAAATGCAATTCGATGCCCTGAGCCGGCTCGCCTGGTGCACCGTCGCTCGACCGCTCGGCCGCACACCGGCTCAATCCAATGAGCCTGTGAACTGAGCGGTCGGGCCGGCACGATCCGACCCGAAGCCCGTCCCGCTCGCCGAAGCCGCGACTGCGCCGGCCCGGAGCGCACTGTGCCGCAACGTGGCAATCCCCCTTGAGTGGGAACGTCCGTGGTTCCCCCGGGGGGCCTCCTACGCGGCGCTGCCGTCGATCAGGTAGGCGCTGCGGTCCTTCACCCCTGCGATCCAGGCCGGCGGCTTGCCGCGGCCCGTCCAGGTCTTGCCGGTTTCGGCATCGCGGTACTTCGCCACCCCGACCGTGGACGCCTTGGCCGCCTTGCCACGCGGCGTGCGCTTGCGCCCCGGAGTCGGCGGCGATGACGCCGGCGAGGCCGACCCGTCGATGAGAAACGCGGTGCGGTCCTTGGCGTCCTTGATCCACAGCGGCGGCTTGCCACGACCGGTCCACGTCTGGCCCGAATCCGGATCCCGATACTTCGGGACGCCCGTCCGGATCTTCCCGCTCGCAGGCGGCGCCTTCGCCGGCGCGCTGGCCTTGGCCGTCGACGCGGTCAGTCCGAGATCGGCCGCCGTAAGGCCATAGACATTGATGGCTTCCCTGATCCGCGCAATGACGCCGGATACCTCGGCCTTGCGCAACGACTCGGCCCGCGCCTGCAGTCGCGCGATTTCGGCGGTGATCTCACTGTAGGTCTGCTTCATCGAAGTCCTTGGATGCCGAATTGGAAAGATGGCGATTCTGCACCACCGGACTGACGAGCTGTCCAATGCACTGTCGGAGGCTCCACAGGTATCGGCGTTCGTCCCATTTCTCGTGGAGGTACCGGCGCTTCGAAATGGCGCCTTCCAGACCGGCTTTCCAGGCATTGCTTCGAACTCCAGCCGACCGATCCCCTGTGTCATGTCATCAGAACGGGGGAGCCGCTCCGATGGACTGCTGTGCATGATCGGAAGGCGCATCTGGCGGACGCTTGGGCCGCCCATGCCGGCGCGCCTGCCCAACATGGTCTTGCGCTCATCCGTCAACACCCATTCCGGAGAAGTGGCATGTCCATCAGGAGATCCCTGGTCGCGACTGTGGTCAGCCTCTGCGTCAGTGGCCAATCGATGGCGGCTGGCTTCGAGCGTCTCGAAGTTTCCGAAGACCGGATCGCTTCCTACGAACTAAGCAGTGCCGAGCGCATAGCCGGCATGACCGTCGAGGCGCTCAAGAGGGAGGCCGAGAGGCGTGCAACTGTCACCGAGGGATCGTTCCCCGGTCGTTCTACCGGATGGTTGTGGCCCTTCGACAGCAAAGTGGACATCCACTACCGCATGTTCGAGAACCCGCAGGAATCTGTCGGCGGCATCGTGATCGTCAGCGGCCGCACCGAGGGCCTGGCGCTCTACTACGAGACGATCGGGGATCTGCTGGCGAACGGGTGGTCCGTCTACATCCACGACCATCGCGGACAGGGTTTCTCCTCAAGGCTGCTCGACGGCAAGGAAAACGAGTCGCGTGGCTATGTCGACGACTTCGACTACTACGTCGACGACCTGCGCTCCTTCACTGACCGCGTCGTCGGCAAGCGCAGCGGCAACGCGCGTCCGCTCTTCATCATGGCCCATTCGATGGGCGGTGCGATCACGTCACTGCTGCTGCAGAAGCAGGCCGGACCCTACAAGGCGGTGGCCCTCGTCACACCCATGCACGAGCCGTGGGCGGCGGGCGAGAGTCAGGAGCCTCTCAACAAGGTGGCGGACAAGTACTGCGACGACATCGCCTACCCCTTTACCTTCAACGTACCCTTCGTCTCGGCCAGCTTTGCCGAAGGCGGCGACTTCGATGTGCAGGCAAAGGCCTCCGCCGCCGCGGGCCCGGACAAGTTCAGCATCACCCAGGACCCCAGGCGCCTTGCGCTAAATTGGCAGGCTCGGTCGGCGCCCTGCGCTGGAGCGCATTGCGGGCACGGGAACGCCAAGGTCGGCGGAGCCACCAAGCGTTGGTTCAATCAGGCCTGCGCCGCCTCCCGCGAAGCGCGCGGCAGTGCAGCGTCGGGGATCCAGATTCCTGTGCTGTTACTGCAGGGCGGGGACGACAGGATCGTCAAGCCGGAACGGCAGGTCGAGTTCTGCGATAACGTCAACCGCGGCAAGCCTGCCCCCAACTGCAAGGGCTACGTCGTTGAAGGTGGCCGCCACGCGCTCCTGATCGAGGACGACCGGTACCGGAAGCCGGTACTCGTCAAGCTGCAGGACTTCTTCAAGTGCGTCGGCACCGGAAGGACGGATTGCCATTAAATCGCGTCCTTCGCGACCGCAGGCCCGGCGCCAAGCCGATGCGGCGGCGGCGAACCCGAGGCAACCGGGGGCGTCTGCGTGTTCACCGCCACGCCGCGGCCCGCGACGAACTGCGTCTCGGTCCTGGTCGTGGACGAACTCATCTGGTACGCGGACGCACTGATCAAGGCGCACTGGGCCGTGGATCAGATTATCGCGAGCGTCGCTACAGCGGTCGAGCCAAAGAGCATTCCGAACATGATGTCCCCCCGAGTGGTTGGCTGACCGCTAGCTTCAAGTCGACACGGCGTCTCTCCAAGTGTTGGCTTTGCGAATGAGATCTCTGCCCCCGCGAGTCAGTAGTTGGCGCAAACGCCCCTGAATTTCCATCACCAATTTCCAAGTGGTACGCAAGCTCGCAAACGGCGCGCCCCGCGAGCGACGCCGGCGACTATCCCGAGTCGGCAAACCGGAGCGACCGCAAGCGAAGTCCATGGCCGGCCCGGTCGATCGTCCGGGCATCCATCGGACGGATGAGGATGCGCGCCGCGCTTTGCGGAATGATCACGGCACACAACGGCTGGAGGGGGCGATGAGCGAGCGGATGTCCGATGCGACCTCGACGAGCAGGTCCTGCGGCCCCACCCTTCGGACAGTAGCCTTCATGCCGGTGCTGCTCGCGTCCCTCGCCGCCGCCCAGACCCCCGGCCACTACACGGGACTGGCAGAAGCCTCGGCCGCCGCCGCGCTCGACGCGGAGCACATGGTCGTCGCCGAGGACGAGTGCAACACTCTCCTGGTCTACAAGTTCGGCCAGCCGTCGCCGGTCGGCAAGCCGATCGAGCTCGACCTGGGCACTGGAGGCAAGGCCTCGGACCTGGAAGGAGCGGCGCGCGTCGGGGATCTCATCTACTGGATCTCCTCCCACAGCCAGACGAAGTCCGGCAAGGCGAACGAGTGGCGACACCGCTTCTTCGCAACCCGTGTCGACAGGTCGACGTCGCCGCCGACGGTCACCCCATTCGGGAAGCCGCACGCCGGGCTGATGAAGGCCGCGGCCGACGACAAGAACCTGGCAGGCCTGAATCTCGCGGACGCTGCTGCGAAACTGCCCGAAGAACCCGGAGGCCTGAACATCGAAGGTCTCGCCGCCTGGGGGAACGATGGACTGCTCATCGGCTTCAGGAGCCCGCTGCGCAGCGGCGACAAGGCGGTGCTGGTGCCCCTCGAGAACCCATCGGCCGTCCTCGCGGGCGAGGCACCGAGGTTCGCGCCCCCGCTGCTGCTCGACCTGGACAAGCGCGGCATTCGCAGCATCGACCGCGTGGGCGACCACTACGTCATCGTCGCCGGCCCGACCGCCAACGTCGGTTCCTTCGACCTCTATCGCTGGTCAGGCAACGCGAACGACAAGCCCGTCCTCCTGCCTGGATCCCTGCCCGCCGGCCATGCCTTCGAGGCGCTGGTCGCGATCCCCGGGACCCGGGACAGGAAGCTGGTGCTGCTGAGCGACGACGGCGTCGACGACGGCATCAAGTGCGGCAAGTCGGGCAAGGCCGCGCAGAAGTTCCGGTCCATGCATCTCGAGCTGAAGTAGCCGGTCGCAGCGCGCCGGTCCGACGCATCGGCCGGTCGCGGATCTCTTTTGCCCTGCCGGTGGCGCCCCGGGACAGGTCGCCGACGTATCCCAGAGAGGAGTCATGATGCCAGGAGCCAGGGACATCGAATGGTTCAAGGTCCAGCTGGGACCGCAGATCGTGCCGGCGCTCGCGGGAACACCGCTGACGCTCGACTTCATGGCCGCGCTGGCCTGCCAGGAGACCGGGGAAGTCTGGCCCACGCTTCGCAAGAATGGGATGACCGTGCCGCAGGTCCTGGCGCTGTGCGTCGGCGATACGCTCGACTCGGACAAGGGGCGCAAGGCCTTCCCGCGGACCAAGGCCGACCTGGTGGCGGCGCCGCAGGGCGACCGGATGTTCGAGATCGCACGCCAGGCGCTGGTCGACATGGCCAAGTCCATCCCGGCCTACGCGGGCGCGGCAGCCAGGCCGAACAAGTTCTGCCATGGCTTTGGGCTGTTCCAGCGCGACCTGCAGTTCTTCCAGGTCGATCCCGGCTTCTTCCTGGACAGGACCTACGAGACGCTGGAAGGCACGCTCGCCGAGGCCCTGAAGGAACTGAAGCGATGCCTCAAGAAGCTCGGCTTCGACACCCGGCCCTCGCTCGACGACCTCGAGCTCGCCGCCGTGGGCATCGTCTACAACACGGGTGGCTTCAAGCCGGAGAAGGGCCTCAAGCAAGGTCATCACAACGGGAGCCAGTTCTACGGCGAGGCACTCTTCGACTTCCTGAGGCTGGCCCACACGGTCGCGGCGCCAGGTGCGTCGCCAGAAGTGCCGCCGCCCGCCAACGGCGAAGCGGCCGTGCTGCCGCCGTCGATCGTGACCAGCGCGGGCGCGGCGATGTGCGTGCGCGTCGCCGAGGGCATGCTGCGCCTGCGCAGCGAGCCGAGGATCTCCGAGCCGTCCCAGGCCAACGTCATCGGCCACCTGCCCGACGGCCATCCCGTCCGGGTGCTCGGCGCGCCGACGACAAGGCGCTTCGTGGAGGTCGAGACCAGCCTGAACGGCGCGCTGCTGCACGGCTTCGCTTCGCAGAAGTTCCTGGAGCCGGTCGCGGACGCGTCCGGCGCCATCGAGGTGCTGGTGCCCATCACGAAGCCTGCGACCGCGGGCATCAAGGCGGTGCATGCGCCGACCAGGCCCGGCGTCATCGCGCGGCGCAAGACCATCGCGACGGCGCTGTCCCTCAACGAGCCGAACCAGCCCGCGCGCAGCGGTGCCACGGCCGACGAGCTGCGGGCATCGATCGCCCGCGTCATCGAGTGGCTCGACGTCGAGAATCCGATGCACGCCCGCTACCAGCCGAGGGACGGCCTGACCTTCTGCAACATCTACGCGCACGACTTCTGCCACCTCGCGGGCGCCTACCTGCCGCGGGTCTGGTGGACGGACAAGGCGCTCGTCGCACTGGCCAAGGGCGAGACGGTCGAGCCGAGGCTCGGCGCGACGATCGGCGAGGTGGTGGCAAACGAACTCTTCGCCTGGCTGCGCGACTTCGGTCTCGAGTTCGGCTGGCGCCAGACCGGCACCTTGACCAAGCTGCAGACCGAGGTGAACCAGGGTGCCATCGGCGTCATCGTGGCGAGACGCAAGGAAGGCAAGCGCCCCGGCCACATCGCCATGGTCGTTCCGGAGACGGACTCCGACACCGCCAAGCGAGACGGCAGCGGCGATGTCACCGCGCCGCTGCAGAGCCAGGCCGGGGCCAGCAACTTCCGGCGGGGAACGGGCAGGAAGAACTGGTGGCTCGGCGAGGAGTTCGCGGAGTTCGCGTTCTGGCTGCACGCCTGACAAACTCGCGATGTGAGCGGCCCGCGCCGGCCCCAAGGGGCCGGCGGGCCTAGATAAGACCGGCGCTCAGCCCGCGATGAGCGGGATCGGGCTGTTCTCCTGGCCCGGCAGCACCGCGCAGGCCACGAACCCCGGCGGCACGGCTCGGCCGCAGAACTGGGCCATGGCAGCAGCGAAGGTCGCGAACGGCCACGACACCATCTCGGAGTTGCCGACCAGCGTCTGGCTGGCCACCGAGAAGCGGGCCAGCGCATCGGTGATGGCGCGCAGCGGCACACGGGCGGCGGCCTCGCTCTGTGCCAGCTGCGTCGGGTCGACGGCTTCGAGCGCACTGCGCAATGAGTGGCACTGTGCCTGCAGCTCGACGATCGCGTTCAGCAGCACGGACAGCCTGAACATCGTGCCGAGCATGCGGTGCAGCTCCGACCCGTCGATCATGAGCCGCGCATCGAGGCCGAGCCGCTCGTAGACCGAGCTGGACATGTTGCTCGGACGCGCGCTCCAGCGCGACGGGAACCGCCCGAAGCAGGCGATGTGCCGCGCCATCTCGTCATCGAACTGGCCGTCCACCCTTGCGGCGAGGTCCCGCAGCAAGGCACTCGGCGGCACGTCCCATACCTCGCCGAACTCCGCGTCGAGCGCGCGCATCCCGAAGCGCACGATGGCGCGCCGCAGGTCGTCCGGCGCGGTATCCAGGAACCGTCGGAACTCGTCGCCCTGGAGCGTCATGGGCAGCAGGAATGCGACATTGCGCCGGAAGTGCTTGTCGTCCATCGACTGGCCGTCCGGCCCCTTCAGCAAGGCGCGGATGTCCAGCGTGCCGCTGCCGCCTGCCACGCGCGCGAGCGCGCGCTGCATGCCTTCGAACAGCTCCGCGGTCATGTCCCGGCCCTTGGCGGAGTACGCGCCGTTGAACGCGAACTCGATCGCTGCAGGACCGGAGGCATTCGCCCGTACGACCGACAGGACCATCTTCGCGTGCCGCTCGGTCCAGTAGCTGGCCGCGTCGGCCTGCACCGTGCTCTTGCCGCTGGCCAGCACGTTGCCGGCGAGATCGGCCTGCAGTTGCAACTCGGACGTCTTGACGACCTTGTTGTCGATCGTGAACCCGAAGAGGTTGATCGACGTCGACGCGGTGCTGACGCGCTTGGACGCACGCAGCAGCCAGCCCTCCGGCTCGCCGTGGATCGCGCCGCTGCGACGGGCCGACTCGACCAGCACGACCAGGTCGTCGAGACGGCCGCTCCACAGCGCCTGGAAGAGGCGCTCCGCGGCACCCAGGTCGTCCGCAGGGACGAAGGTCGCTCGGAAGAAGGTCTGGTTGAGCCGGGTGTCCTCGAGCGTCCCGGCGAGCGTCAGCGCGATCTTGGCGCGCTGGGCATCGCCCAGGACGTCGAGCACGCGCTTGCGTAGCTTCGCGTACTCGGCCAGGCCGCGCGTGATCGCATCGGCGGCCTGCGTTTCCGAGATCTTCGCAGCGACGTCCTGGAGCTCGGCCTGGATCTTGTCGCCGAGCGCGGCGAGCGGCTCGAGCAGCTTGGTGGCTGCGGCCAAAGTCTTGTCCTTGATATCGCCCTCGATCTTGGCGACCGCGCCCTCGAACTTCTTCTTCGCGCCGGCGATCTGTGCATCGGCCAGTTGGTCGAGCTTCGTGCGCAGGTCCGCGGCGATCGGCAGGCCGCCGAAGGCGCGTTCGAGCCAGCGATCGATCAGCGCACTGGCGTTGCCCGCGATCGAGGCGAACTTGCCGCCGAGCTTGTCGATCTCGTCCACCAGCGGCGCAGCGATGCGATCGGCCAGCGACTTGGCCAGCGCCTTCTGGTCGCCGAACCCGGCGGTAAGCAGGACGAGGTCCTTCGCCTTCGAATCGCCGAGGAGCTTCTCCAGCGCCGCACGGACCTCGTCACGAATCGCCGTGCCGGGCTGGGTGAGCAGGGCGAGCGAGTCCTCCACCTTGTCCGGGTCGGGCAGTTGGCTGCGCAGGAAGCGATCGGCCGACGCCGCGAGTGCAGTGGCGTCGATCCCCGCGGAAAGCGACAGCGCAAGAGACTTCGATGAGGACTTCGAACGCTCCAGCCTGACCTCGACGCCGAAGCGCTTGGTCCCATCGGGTCGCGTGCCGGCCTCCTTGACGATGCAGCGCAGGCGGAACAGGCCTTCGATGCCGAACCTGGCGCTCCCGGAGATGCCCAGCGAATAGGACAGCTTCGCCCTCTCGCCGTCGAAGCCCCAGGTCCAGCCCGACTTGACGATCGAGGTGCTGGCGGAGAACGAGACGCCGAGGCTGCCGACGAGCTCGGCAGTGGATCCCCAGTACTCGAAGTCCCCCGCGCGCTCGAGCTGCTTCTCGAGGCTCATCGGCGGCACCATGAATGGCACGGCCTCGAGCAGCGCCTGGCCGAGGCGCCTGTGATTGGCGCCGGCGATGTACCACTCGAGGGCCGCCTTTGCGGACGCCTGCGCGCCGGCCTTCAGGGACCAGATCCCGGCGCTGGCGCCGCCCGACGCGCCCGCGCCGAGCTCGCCGTTGACTGCATAGCGCACGATCTGGTGGCCGTCGCGCGGCGCGAGGCCGAGGGTGGACAGCTGCTCGTCGTCCAGCACGTCGGCGATGATCGCCAACGAGGCCTTGGTGTTCAGCGTCCAGGTCCAGTCGCCGGCCTTCGCAACGTGGTTGGCCTCTGGAGCGATCAGCGACAGGTCCAGGCCGTCGCCGTCGGCGCGCAAGTCCGCCAACGGCAACGCCAGCGGCTTCCATTTCCTGGCCTTGTCGGAGTCGTCGAACGCCTGCAGCAGCGCGCCATTGAGCTTCGACTTGGCTGCGTCGAGCGCTTCAGGGTCCGTGCCGCCGGACAGCTTGCTGTCGACGAATGCCTTCACCGCATCGCCGGCAGCGACCTCCAGGAACTTGTTCGCCATTTGAATCGACTCCCCCAGTGATGAATGCAGGGCACCCGCCCTGCCGCGCGCGAGTATCGATCGCAGCCCCTGCCGAGGAATCAATCAAGGAGGGGAGGCGCGGCGTCCAATGCGCCGACTCGATTCATTGAACCTTCGCGACTCCTGGACGCTGCGATACCGCGTCAGGAACGACTGGTCAAGCACCGCATTCATGATGACCGGCACCGACGTCCGAATTAGCCTCAGCGGCTCAAGGGGCCAAGTCCAGGAACACGCAGGGAGCCGGCATGCCCATCTACGACCAGCGCGTGGTCGCTCGAATCCTCTTCGCGGAGACCTCGGATCTCACCGCGGACCCGGATGCCCCGGACGAGCTCGCCAAGATTCGCGCTGTCATGGCGTGGATGATCAGGAGGTCCGATCGCGGGATTGGCTACGGCGCCCCGGTCGACCCGGGCAGTGCAGTGACGGACACGCCCGACCAACTCGCTGCCTGGCAGGCGTGCCAGCAAGCCGCAGCCAATCCCGCCGCGCCGCCCAGCTTCGGCCCGCGTGAGCCGGATGTCGCGTTCCTGACGGCCGACAGACCGACGATGATCCAGGGGCTGGTCCAGGAACACCCCTGGCTCACCTCCACGGCGCTGGAGCCAGTAGGGAAAGCGCAGCGCCACGGCAATCCGATCCAGCCGTGGGGGTCGCGCAAGGTGCTTCGCGATCGGGGCGCTATCCGGATGGGCGCCCGGCGGTCGTCACGACGCCTGAGCCAGGCTATCGCAAGCCGTATTTCGGCGCAGCTGCTTTCGTGGCCGTACTGGCCGCGCTGCTTCTTTCCGCATGGCTGCCGAACTACCTGCGGGAACAAGCCCAGGTGCCCAGGATGGAGCACGAGCGTGCCGTCGCCGCAGCTGACTCGGCCGCCAAGGCCGTCGCGGAGAAACCGGATGACCGAGCGCTTGCCACGCGCAGTGCCGCGGCCCTGGAGGCGGTCAAGAAGACGAAGGCGGCGCTCGACAAGGCGCAGCCGCCGTCCCTGCTACCTGCGTGGGCCTTGGCACTTGCCGCCCTCAGCTCCCTGCTGGCCGTCATCGCCTATGGCTTGGACCGGCAACCCCTGGGCTTCCTCGTCGATGAGCGAGGACGAATGAGCCTCTCCCGGCTGCAGCTCGTGGCATGGTCCGTCCTCATCCTCTCGGGATACTGGACGGTGTCGGCCTGGAACATCGGCATCGCGCATGCGGGGCTCGCCGCAACTGGCGACCAGGTGCTACCGACGATGTCGCGCGACCTGTGGCTGCTGCTGGGCATCGTGTTCGCCTCGCCGCTGGCCAGCAGCCTGATCCTGAAGTCCAAGACCGAGCAAGGCCCGGCCAAGCAGGACGGCCAGAGCGACAAGCCCGGCCCGACCTACGTCGAGAGCCAGGAGGTGACCAACATCGGGCCGGTGGACGCTCGCACCACCCAGCGAGCCTGGAGCTTCATGGACCTGTTCGTCGGGGAGTACACCGGCAACAGGACGGCGGTCGACGTGTCGCGCCTGCAGCAGTTCATCTTCACGCTGCTCGCCTTGATCGCGTACGCCGTACTGCTATGGCAGATGCTCGAGGTTCGCAAGTCCAGCACGATGCTGCCCTCCATGCCTGATCTCCAGGAGAACGCGGTCGCCCTCCTCGGGCTCAGCCATGCCGCCTACCTCGCCGCGAAAGGCATACAGAAGTAGCGTCCCGGGCTGCCTGCCCGCGGAACTCGCTCGCGACGCCGCCAGCTGCATGCGGCGGCGCACTCTGGATCCCTAACGCCACACGTTCTCGGACAATCGCCGGCAAAGGTGCAGCGGCATCCCCCGCTGCCGCTGCCGCAATAGCACGGGAACTTCGCAGGAGGCTCCTCCGACTGCAGGGCGTAGTCGGTCGTCAGCTCTTCCATGGGACGATGGCGCGCCGGGTCTGGAGACGGACTTCCAGCTCGTCCCGCGTCGTCCGGTACTCGATGGCCTGGCAGTTGGGCTCGCACAGGCGATCGAGGTGCCGCATGCAGTTGCCACCGGGCGCGCCTTCGATGAACGACCCGTCGGACAAGCGAACGCACCGGACCACGCGTGATGCACTGAAGACGCCGCATCCGACCACGGCGGACATCCCACTGGCAAGGCGAGCGGCCGAAGCTGCTGTCCGCGCGAACACCAAGCCGAGCATGAGCCTGCGCGATGCCGAGGCGCGCGTGGCCGGCGCCCGCCTCACCCAGGAGCGCTACGACGCCGCCAGGGCGCCGCGGAAGCGGTTGGACGCTCGTCACGAGCCGGACCGCGACCACGCTGGTTCCGGCCGCCATCAGCCCTCTTGATGCTCGGCCAACACCGCGCGCGTGAGGACCGCCGGCAGCCGGGACAGCACGGCAATCCGGTTCTGCGTCAGTCAACGCCGCCTGGACGCTCGCCCGCGGCGTCGAATTGCACGGCCAAAGCCTCTGGAGATGTTTCTTCCGGTAATCTAGAGCGTCATGCCGGTCGACGCCTCCCAACTCGCGCCCCTGCCCTGGGTCACGAAGACCGTTGTTTTCGCCGACGTGGTCGAGTCGGTGCGCCTGTACGCGCACCACGAGGACCTGCAGATCGCCCGCCTGCGCGGCCTCTTCCACTTGCTGGAGGACCGCGTCGTCGCCGGGCATGGCGGCACCGTGCTGGAACGGCGCGGCGACGCATTGCTGGCAGCCTTCGACGACCCACGCCAGGCGGTCGCGGCGGCCTACGGGATGCACCGCGCTGCCGCCGACATCGCCTCCGCCGGAGACTTGCCCCAGGACCCCATCTGGCTGCGCATCGGCCTGCACCTGGCGGACCTGATGTTCGAGTCGGGCGCCGCCTACGGCCAGGGCCTGAACATCGCCTCCCGCCTCGCGACGATGGCGTCGCCGGGGCAGGTCATCGTCAGCGAGGCCGTGCGCGACCACCTCATCGAGCCGCTCGACGGCGAGCTTCACGACCTCGGTCCCTGCCACCTGCGCCACCTGCCGCATCCGGTGCGCGCCTTCCGCATCGAACCCGCGCCCACGAGCCTGCCGCTGCCAGCCGACGTGCAGGCCCCGGCAACGGCCGCGCTGCCGCGGCCGGAGCCGATCCGCGTGCGGCTGGCGATCCTCCCGCTCGTGCCGGCCGACCAGGGCTCGGTACTGCCTCCGCTCGCGGACGTGCTGCTGGACCAGTGGATCGCCGCCCTGTCGAGCAGCCCGATGCTGCAGGTCACCTCGCGCCAGTCCAGCGTGGCGTTCAAGAACCGAGCAATGCAGCCTCGCGCGGCCGGACGCCACCTGCAGGCCGACTTCGTACTCGCCGGCACGGCGGGCATCGGATACGAGGCGATGCGCGCACAGCTGTCGCTCATCCACGTCGATAGCGGCGACAGTGTCTGGGAGGACGAAGTCTGGGTGCACGAGGACGGCATCGTGGACCTGACCCACCCGGCCGTCGCGGGCATCGCCGAACAGGTGGTGCAGGCGCTGCTGGTCACCGAGTGGCAGCTCGCGCGCGGACGCCCTCTGCCCAACCTCGCGCTCCACACCCTCCACCTGGCCGCGGTGAACCAGCTGCACCGGTTCGGGCGCCAGGAGTTCGAGCGTGCGCACGAGATGCTGCAGGCCCTGCGCGACCGCGTGCCGCGCCACGCCACGCCGCTGGCATGGCTCGCGCGCTGGCATGTGTTCCGCATCGTCCAGGGCTGGTCCGACGATCGCGCGAAGGACAGCGCCGATGCCCTCGAATACGCAAACCGCGCGCTCGTCATCGAGCCCGACTCGTCCCTCGCCCTAGTGATGGCCGGATCGGTTCAGGCCGGCGTGCAACTGGACATGGACGCGGCCCGTTCCTACTATGACCAGGCCCTGGCTCGCAACCCGAGCGAGCCGCTGGCCTGGCTGCTGAAGGGAGTGGCACATGGTTTCCTGGGCGAAGGCGAGCAGGCTTTGCTAGCCAGCGAGAGGTCGCTGCAGCTGTCGCCGCTGGACCCCTTGCGCTACTACTACCACTCCCTCAGCTCTGCCGCGGCCATGGGCGCCCGCCGCTACGAGCGCGCGGTCGATCTGGCACAGCACGCGATCCGTGCCAACTGCATGCACGGGTCGGCCTATCGCACGCTGGCCATCGCGCAGTCGATGCTGGGCCAGCCTGCCGAGGCGCGCGTGACGGTGCAGCGGCTGCTCGCGATCGAGCCCGGCTCGAACGTGAGGCAGTTCGTGGCCCGCGCTGCAGTCGACAGCGCACAGAACCGACGGTTCGCGCAGGCACTGGCCGACGCCGGGCTGCCGCCAGGCTGACGTTCGGGCGGTCCGCGAGGGACCGGCACAAGGCTTCGAGGAGGAAGACATGTCCGGCTACACCATGCTGCAGGGCTCTCAAGGCTCCCAGGGCTCTCAAGGTTCCCAGGGGTCGCAGGGATCACAGGGCTCGCAGGGGTCATGGTCACCGCACTTCGGCGGGCAAGGCGCATCGCCGGCAGCCACGCTGGGCCCCGGTGCCGATCCGGGGGTCAGCTTCGCGCTCACCTCCAGCCGCGAGGAACTGGTGGCGCCGCGCGTCGCCGCACCATGGGACCCGCCGCGCCCGGTGGCCCTGCCGGAGATCGGCGAAGCAAGAAACTCCGACGCATGGGCCGACGACATCCGGGTGGAGAACTGCATCACCGAGTTCATGCAGTCGGTCTCGATGCGGGTCACGGCGCAGGGCGTCTTCGAACTGCGTCATCTGGCGCTCCAGGGCGACACGGCGACGTTCTCGCCCATCGCCGAGCTCAGCCGACCGCCGATCGAACTGTTCAAGGCGCAGACGCAGCTGGTCTTCGACATGAGCGACCTGCGCAACGAACGGCTGGCCGAGATCACCACCCAGATCGGCATCCCGATGCAGTTCTGGGCATCCATCACCGACCTCAACCTCGCCGACAAGCGGCGCACGCTGGAACTGCTGGGCGTCGGCCTGCTCGTGCTGTCGCACGTGAACCAGTTCGCCAAGCATGCGTTCGCCCAGCCGCGGCCGACGGCCTTCTCGCCGAGTATCCAGCCGATGATCAACCCGCGCCGGTTCGGCGCCTTCCCCTGCGGCCACGCGGCCGAGGCGTTCCTGGTGGCGCGCCTGCTGCAGGAGCTGAGCGGCCAGACCAGCGTCGCGAACACCGCGAACGGTCCGCGCGAAGGCGCGCTCTACACCCAGCTTCAACGGCTGGCCAAGCGCATCTCCGACAACCGGGTCGTGGCCGGCGTGCACTTCCCCATCGACAACGTGGCCGGCCGCATGATGGGCGTCACGCTGGCCGAGTACCTGCTGGCGCGATGCGGCGCGAGGAGCGACTACCAGCCGCGGGTCTTCGTCGGCGCCGCAACGATGGCCAAGGATCCGACCACGAAGGAACCTACGCCACTCCCGGAGCTGATGCGCGACTTCGATCGCCATACACCGATGGACCTGGCCGACCCCAAGCTGGGCGGCGCCGACCTGCCCGCGTACTTCAAGCCCGCCAAGGGGAAGCCGCCGACTCCCGTCACGCTCGAGTCGTCATCGCTGTTCGGCAAGCTGAAGGACGAAGACCAGTCCGCCCAGCCCATGTCGCTGCTGAGGCATGCCTGGCGGAAAGCGCTCGCGGAGTGGAAGGACTGGCCTGCACCTGCACCTGCACCTGCACCTGCACCTGCACCTGCACCTGCACCTGCACCTGCACCTGCACCTGCACCTGCACCTGCACCTGCACCTGCACCTGCACCCGCACCCAAGCCCCGGGCAAAGGGCGCTGCCAAGAGGCCCCGTTGACATGAAACCCAGGGATCCCTACCTCGCCTGGACGCGTGCCACCGGATGGCGTCGCCTCCGGCCGGGCGGCCGATGGCCGGCCGAGCTCACGTTCGTCGTGGAGCGCGCAAAGAAGAGCACGTGGGACGACATGCGCCAGTACTTGGCAGGCAAGAAGATCAACGGCACCATCGCCGCCGCCTACGACTTGCCACTTGCCACTGGCCACGCTGCCCGCTTCGCCACCCTGAGGCTGGCGACCCGGCCAACCGACCTCCCGGTGGACGTCGACAAGCGGGTGCGCAAGATCGCCGGCTGCAAGCACGTCGCTCGCCTGCAACTGGGCTACCCGCGCGGCGCAGCCGTGGCCCAGGCGAGCGCGCCCCCTGGCCAGCAGGAAGGCGACCCCGAGAATGCCGAGGTCGTGCTTGGCGTGATCGACGACGGCTGCCCCTTCGGCCACCCCGCCCTGCTGGACGGCAAGGGGAATCCGCGCATCGCCGCCGTCTGGCAGCAGACGACGCGGGACCCGGCAAGCCATCCATGGAAACTTCCCGCGGACTTTCCGTATGGACGCGTGCTGGATCGCGACTCGATGGAAGCCCTGATCTGGCAGTCGTGTCGCTTCGGCGAGGTCGACGAGCGCCTGCTCTACGAGCTGGCCTACACGGTGCAGGACCATGCCGACGGCCAACCCTGCGTCGCGGCGTCGTGGCCCAAGCCATCGCGCGCGATGCTGACGCGGGCATCGCACGGCGCGGGAGTTATCGGGCTGGCGGCCGCCCCGGTGCGCGCTGCCTACTCGCTGCAGGACGAGGAGACGCGCTGCCATCGGCCCCACGGCGAGGACGCCACCCAGGCCGCCCATGAGCCTGCCGCCAACTGTCCAATCCTCTGCGTCGACCTGCCGCGAGAGCAGGTGGAGATCTCTTCAGGCCGCTGGATGCCGGTGCAGGCCCTCGACGGTATCCGCTTCATCATCGGCGAGGCACGTCGCCGGTTCAGAAGGGCCGACGGCTCCAAGGTGCCCGTCGTCGTGAACCTGTCCTCCGGCGCCAGCGCGGGCGCACATGCCGGCCAGGCGATGCTCGAGCGGGCGATGGACGAGTTGCTGGAGGCCGACGATCGCCTGGCGATCACCCTGGCCGCCGGCAACAGCCGCGAGACGGACGCGCATGCACAGCTGGAGGTGCCCGCGGCGGGCGTGGCCGAGGTCGGCCTGTTCGTGCCGGCGTCGCACCCCTTCGACACCTGCGTGGAGTTCTGGCTGCCACAGGGCACCGACCTGCGCGACGTGAAGATCACGGTGACCGAGCCAGGCCTTGGCACGCTCACCGTCCACGGCAAACATTCGGAGAGTCTGCTCAAGGACCGCGGCGGCGCGGTCATGGCAGCGCTGTTCCTGTATCCGTCCGTCGTGCAGGCGACTGATCGAACGATGGCCATGCTCGCGATCGCAGGCACCACCGTGACGAGCTCGCGCACCGGGATCCCTCGCAGCGGCCCGTGGACGGTTCGGGTCAAGAACCGCTCCAAGGGGGAACTGGTTGTCCGGGCCTGGGTGGAGCGCGACGAGGTGGTCTTCGGCAAGCGTCGCGATCAGGTCGCCCGGTTCTTCAGCCTCGAGCCGGCACGCCCGGTGGCCGGCCACGAGCGGCCGCATGCGCCGCCGCTCCAGCTCTCCGACACGCTGAGCAACATCGCCACCGGCCGGCTGACGTTCCCGGTGGCAGCCTTCCGCGGCCGCGCCGTAGCGCACGAAGTCAACGGCCATCAGGTACCGGCCGGGCCGGTGTGCGGCTACAGCGGCCAGCCAAGGGACCCGGCCGGAACGGCGGGTCGCCAGTACCTGCCGTTCGCGGCGGTTGCAGACGCCGGAAGGAGCCATCCAGGCATTCGGGTGATGGGCAATCGCGGCGACACCCTGCGCCGGATGAACGGCACCAGCGCTTCGGCCCCGCAGGCGGCGCGCTTCCTGGCCAACGAGATGGCGAGAGGCCTTACGCGAACGGAGATCGTCGAAGGCCTGTCGCCGGAGCCGGCCCCGGTGACCAGCCACGCCCCGCCCCCAGGTCCGCCGCAGGCAGGCAAGGTCGGGCACCCCAATGCGCCGGCACCGGCGCCAGCCCCTGCGGCCACCCCGGACGCTGCAGACGGACGCCTGCGCCTGTCGGGCGGGCTCAGGCCGAAGAAGCAGGTGGCATCGGCCCGGAAGAACAGCGCAGTGCGCGATCCGACCGCGGCCGTCGCAACCTGACATTCGGCGACGAGGAGCGCTCGCCGGCCCCAGACACAGCGCCGCGCACAGTACAGGCCCCAGCCGCAAGCCCCGGCCCGCACCGACGCTTGATCGTGGCATCGCCACTGGTGGCCCACTCTTCCATGGCGCGCCGGCGCATACTGGCCAGGCTACCTGCGGCCATCGCGACCGCAAAGCCTTCGCCGGCGACCTCGCGTCGCCTCGAAGTCCAGCCCCGCTGGCGTCGCAGTCGTGACCTGCCTTCCGGAACGAACGCTGCAATCCCGAGCGATTGCCGCGCTCTCGGATCGACCTGGCGAGACCAGCCGATGCGCCTGGCTCGTCCCGGTCGCAGAAGTCAGTCGTCCCGGTCACCGTCGAGGTGATCGGACCCAGCGCTTCGCCACTCGCGAAGCAGCCCGCCCGGGGAACCCGCGTTTCCCGGTCGGGAGGCGCGTTCCCCTTCAAGCTCGAAGGAGGATCGCGTGAGTCACTTCATCCCGAGGAAGAGCGGCGCAGCGGTCGGCATGCTGCTCGGCGGGACAGGGCGCGCCCCTGCTCCGACGGGCGTGCATGCCATCGTGCCGATGCTGCTCCAGGCGTGGCCTGATGCCGGGTCGGATGCCACGACCGGTGGATCCGCCGCGGACCTGGCGACGCAGCTTCGCGACGCCTTGGTGCCATCGACGGCTGCAGTCCATTCGGACCACGGGCGGTCGGCGCCAGCACGAGAAGCACCGAAGCCTTGCCAGTCGTTCGACGGCTCCCCATGGAGCCAGATGACACCGGCATAGACGCGCGGGAGTCCCGTGCAGCGCACCAACGTGCACTGCGCGGGTGATCCCGTTCATCGGGTTCAGGGAGATGGGGGATCCGCGCAAGCGGCGCCGCCATCGCCCGGAGCCCCGAGTTCATGCAGCTGCGCGAGCCGCTGTCGTCGTCACCACCAACCCTTCGGGAGCCCGCTGCCTCCCGGCGGGCCGGGGTTCCCCGCAAGTCAATCGGAGAACCCCATGGCCCATGACAACCACGTTTCCCAGCGCGACGCTCCGCCGGCGAGCGTCGACCGAGCAGAAGAGCGCGCCTGGATCGGCTTCTACGAACGCGTCGGCCGGCACCCGGCACTCGCCATCGAGATCATGGCCGTGCTGGACCCGGACCCGGACTCCAAGCGACGCCACCTTGCCCTGTACCTGCTGTGCAAGCAGTCCGTTCGTTGCCACAAGGCCCGGGAGGCACGTGATCGACGCATTGGCGAGCTTGTGCGACTGGTGCTCCGGGCGCTGATCCTGCGGCCGCTCCGGGCGACGAGAACGGCAGCCGCTCGCGCAGCCGACCTGATCGCCGCTTTCGCTCCGGTCCGCAAGACTCACGGTCGGCCTGATGGCCGTTCCGCTTCCAAGCCAGCGGAGCCGGCCACCGGCCCCGCCTGTCCGAGCGTCAGGCAACTGGTGCGCGGCGCGCCCCAGGAAGAAGGCGAAGGCCTGTCCGACCTTCCGGCACGCGGGTCCGATCCCGTGCGCAACGCAATGGCTGACCCGACGCCTGCCGTCACGCTGCGCCGCTGAGCCGCCCCCTGACCTCGATCGCCGAAGGCGGCGCTTCCGACCAGGCATATCCACTCAAGAGCCCCGCGGGCACCCGCCCGCGGGCGGATGCCCGCTCACTTCACGAGGCATCAACATGCTTGACATCGCCATCGATCCCAGGCGCCGGCTGTACGTCATCGCAAGCAGCGACGGCGTCAGGTGCCTGGGGTTCGACAAGGCACGCGACCACGCGCGCCGGATCGCCGATTGCCTGATGCGACCCGACCTCCAGCCGACACCGGAAGAGGAAGGCACGCCCGCGGGCTACCGGAAGTACCTGTCGGCCATCCAGGCCTGGCTGGACTCCCCGCGCGCCGAGGAGACCTATTTCGGCCCCGGCTGCTCCAAGGAGCTGGCTTCGGCACTCGAAGCCTGCCGGCACAGCCGCAGCAAGGTGCACCTCGTCGTCGGCGACACAGGCACCGGCTCCGTCGCCTTCGACGACAACGACGTCGTCGGACGCATCGGCAGGTCCCACGGTGCATTGAAGGTTCCGCTGCTGCTCGAGGACGGGCAGGCGTTCGGTTCGCCGGTCACCTGCGGCCGCGTGCTCGCGATCCTCGACTGGGAGACCGGCCTGGCGCTGTACAGGCACCCCGGCTACCGCCCACCCGAGCTGAAGCTCGCCTTCTGCGAACACGAGTCACGACCCTGGAGCGTGATGCACCGGGACAGCACGATCGCGCGGTTCGCCGACATCGGCAAGGCAGGCGCCTACATCGCCTTCATGCGCGGCGCCAGCGTCGAGCCGCGGTTCTTCCGCTGAACCCCGACGAAGACATCGGCACGCAGGCCCCGGCCACGTCCCCAGCCATCGGGCTGTGGCGTGGCCGTTCGGTTTGCGCGCAACGGTCGCAAGGCCAGCGGCATTCGGAGCAACGCCCAGATCCCTGGCCGCGCAGGAGCTTGGCCGGGCGATCGAGCGGAAGCCCATGCGACCGCCCCGCTTCGTCGCACACTGGCACGGCTCGCCACGCACTCGTTCGCAGTGCGTTCCGGCCATGCGCCGGCGTCGCAGTCGACACCTGCACAACACGCGCCGAGCTGTTCCGCACCGCCGGACGGTCCGCCCACCCTTCAACCCGCACGGGGACACCCCCCGATCGGGCAAGGCGTTCCCGCATCCTGGAGAACGCCATGAAGTATGAACTGCTGTCCGATGCCCAACTGGCCGCCGAAGTGCTCGGCCGGGACACGAGCAGGCTCCCGCGCGCAGCCGCGCGCTGCGCGGAGGCCAGCCCCGAGGAGAACGCCGCATCGCCTCGCACGCTGCTGCGGCATCGCCTCGACGCCGCAAGAGAGCTCCTCAAGCGGGAGCTGCAGGCCCGCCTGGCCGAGGAACCGGTCCTGGGCACGCCAGACAGGCTTCGCGAGTGGCTGCGCCTGCATTGCGGCGGGCTCGAGCGCGAGGTGTTCCTGGGCCTGTTCCTCGACAACCAACTCCGGCTGATCGAGGCGCAGACGCTGTTCCTCGGCACCTTGACCCAGACCTCCGTCTATCCGAGGGAAGTCGTCAAGGCCGCCCTGGTTCACAACGCCGCAGCGCTGGCGGTCGCCCACAACCACCCGAGCGGCGACGGCCGGCCGAGCCGCGCCGACGAGTACCTAACGCAGGTCCTGAAGGCATCGCTCGCCATGGTCGATGTCCGGTTGATCGACCACTTCATCGTGGCCGGCGACCGGGTTGTCTCCATGGCCGAGCAAGGCTTGGTCTGAAGCCCCTGATCGATCGAGCGCCGACCACGGCAGGCACGCGCAATCGGCGTGTCGAGCAAAGAGTCGAGCATGCGTACAAGGCCGGAGCCAGCGCCGAAAAGGTGCTGGGCTGCCAGCCAGTCCCGATCGAGGTGCCACCAGAAGGGTTCGCAGAAGAAGGCGGCGCCAACGCGTTTGCGCGCTGGGCGACGGGAACACGGACCCTTCGGCGCCAGCCAGCCGACACCGACCCAATCGGCTAACCCGACGCACGTTGTCGGCTCTGCGCGCCCTCTCCATCCACCTTCCGGGTCCCATTGCTGCCAGTCTGCAGTGACCGCCATCAGTGCTTGTGTTCCCACCATGAACGGGTCCGTCCCGTGTCCCTCCATTTGGTGATCCAGGTGTCGCTTGCATGCTGGCTCGCGGTGACAAACTGCCGATGCGGAGGGCTCGGATCGTGCGCCTGATGACCTGGAATATCCAATGGGGCCGAGGTGTCGACGGGCGCGTGGATCTCGAGCGCGTGGCGCGCGAGATCGAGCGCCTCGGGATGCCCGACGTGATCTGCCTGCAGGAAGTTGCGGACGGGTTCGCCGACAACGAGCTCGCGGGCCATGACGGCAGCAACCAGTTCGAAGCGCTGGCCGGCTACTTTCCGCGCCATGAGACCGCGATCGGAGTCGCGGTGGACATGCCTCCCTCCACAGGCCGCCGACGGCGATTCGGCAACATGATCCTGAGCCGCTGCCCCATCGTGGCCGTCCGGCCGCACCTGCTGCCCTGGCCAGCCGATGCCGGCGTGCGCAGCATGCAGCGCGTTGCGCTGGAGGTGCTCCTGCACACCGCGCTCGGCGAGGTCCGCCTCACGACCACCCACCTGGAGTACTACTCGGCGATCCAGCGGCATGCGCAGGTCGAACGGCTGCTGATGCTGCATGCCGAGGGTTCGGCCCACGCGAGACGGCCGCGGCCAGTTTCCCCGGCCGGCGGGCCGTACGACGGCCATGCCGGCAGCTGCTCGGCCATCCTCGCCGGCGACTTCAACTGCGTCCCAGGCTCTGCGGAGCGCCTGCGGATCACTTCGGCCGTCGACGACCTCACCCCGCCGTTCCTGGACACCTGGCAGGTGGCTTCTCCGGGCGCGCAGCATCCCGCAACGGCAGGGGTCCACGACCGGGTCCAGTGGAACGACCAGCCCGTGTCGTTCGACACCGTCTTCGTGACCGGCGACATCGCCAGGCGCGTGCAGAACGTCCGCGTCGACTCGTCGACGACCGCGTCGGATCACCAACCCGTGCTCGTCGAACTGGACTTGACCTGCTGACGCGAGACCCGCACCACCGGCCACTCGACTCGGAAGCTGTTCCAGCGCGCGGCGCTGCGCACTGCAGGACACGGCCGGGCAGACCGGTGCGAACCGCCCTCCTCACTTGTGCGATGAGGATCAGTGTCGGCTGAAGGTCACCTTCCAGCGCTGCTGCTGGTCAATGCATTGGCGCAGGCCCTCCGGCACAGGTGTTCATCAATTCTCGGGAGGCCGGACCGTTCGAGCATGCGGCGGCCTCTTGCGGGGCAGCGCGGGGCGGTGGATTCTCGGCCCGTCGGATGACGTTGTGCCACCGGCTTGTCATGGGTGCACGCCAGGATGCCCGACATGACCCGTGTCGCGCAGCTTGCCGCGCGTTGTCGATAAGGGGGGCTCGTGAAGATCAACGAAGATCTCTTGCGCGCGAGCGAAGCGCGCGCCCGGGCGCTCGACGCCACCACACCACTGCTCGACCCGCCGCCGCGACCGACGCCCGACGTCAAGGAGGTGAAGCGGCGCCTGACCTACTACGGCCTGGGCGAGAACACCCCGACACCGACGGAGTTCGAGCGCGCGATCGACGGCAATGACCTGGTCGACGGCTTCTACCTCGAGCGCGCGCTGCGGGCGGCCGATCCGGTATGCCGGATCGTGCTCCGCAGTGCGTCCGGCAGCGAACGCGGCCATGCGACCGGCTTCATGGTCGCGCCCGGGGTGATGCTGACGAACTGGCATGTCTTCCAGGACGGCATGGATCCGCGACATGCCATCGCCGAATTCAACTACAGCCTGGACATTCGCGGCGACCCGGTCGAATCCGTCCACTTTCGCGTCCGGCCGGACATCCTGTTCCTGGACGACAAGGATCTGGACTACGCGTTTGTAGGCATCCAGGCGGACGACGAGACCGGAAGGCGATCGCTTTCACGATTCGGTTTCCACCGGCTCATCCCGGAGACGGGCAAGGCCGAGGAGCACGACTGGCTGACCATCATCCAGCACCCCGAAGGGCAGCGCCGGCAGTTTGCGATCAGGGAGAACAAGCTGGTGCGCAAGGAGGATGGCCAGCAGACCTTGTGGTACCGCAGCGATACGGCGCGCGGATCCTCCGGGGCGCCGGTATTCAACGACTCCCTCCAGGTCGTCGCACTGCACCACATGGGCGTCGCGCCGCGCGACGACGCGGGCCTCTATGTGCTGAAGGATGGCAGCAAGGTCGCGAGCCTGCGCGGCATCGACGACGAGCAGGTGGAGTGGATCGCAAACGAAGGCATCCGCGTGAGCGCGCTGTGCAGGCACGTCCTGCCGCGACTGCGGCCCACGCCGATCGACCAGGGCCTGCGCGAGGCGATCGCCGGGCGTCCGCCCGATCTCATTGCGACCGTGCTGAACCGGAGCCATTCACCCGCGCCAGCACAGCCATCAGCCGGTCCGGTCGAGGCGAACCTTTCAGCGTCTTCCCCGGCGCCCAATTCCCCCAGGAGCATCACCATGTCGAACGCGAACAATGAAGCTGGCGTCCTCGTGGTGCCGATCGAGTTGCGGATCAGTGTCGGCATCGCGGGCGCGGTCGCCGCCCAGCAGCCGGCCGGCGTCGCCGCCCCTCTTGCGCCGGATGAGCCGCTCGAGCAGGTCGAGCGCTACGTCAAGCCGTGGTTCGACGACGACTATGACAACCGGGCCACTGAGGGCTACAACGCCGACTTCCTGGGCGTACCGGTGCCGCTGCCTACCGTGGTGGATCCGTCGACCGCGGCAAGCTACGACGGCAAGCACTTCATCCCCTACGTGCACTTCAGCCTGTGCGTGCACAGGAAGCGCCGGCTGGCGATCCTGGCCGCCTCCAACGTCGACTACCGCGAGGCGATGCGCAAGCCCGATTCGAGCAGGAAGTACGACCGGGACTCGCTGGGCGGCCTTGGCAAGAACGACCTGGAAGCCTGGCTGACCGACCCGCGCCTGGGCGAGCTCCATCAGATTCCGGACGAGTTCTACAGCAACGATCGCGGCGCATTCGACCGAGGCCACATCGTCCGCCGCGATGACGTGTGCTGGGGCTCGAGCTACGACGAGGTTCGCCGCGCCAACGGCGACACCTACCACCTGACCAACTGCTCCCCGCAGGTTGCGCACTACAACCAGTCGCAGAAGAACGGCGTCTGGGGGCTGCTCGAGGAAGTGGTGAAGGACAACGCGAAGGCCGAACAGCTCTCGGTCTTCGCCGGCTGCGTGCTGCGCGACGAGGACAAGTACTTCACCGCCAAGTACAAGAACCAGGACCTCAAGTTCAAGGTACCGGCCAGCTTCTGGAAGGTCGTCGTGGCGCGAGGCACCGACGGCAAGCTGCAGGCCTACGGCTTCGTGCTGGAACAGGATCTCTCGAGCGTCTCGCTGACCTACGAGTTCAGCATGCATCCGTCCTGGCGCGAGTACATGTACACGCTCAAGGAGATCGAGGCGATGACCGGCGACAGCATCGCCTTCGACCCGGTCCTCCACCTCGCGGACCAGGCCGACACGGCGGGTGGCCATGAAGTGCTGCGTCGCGCGGGCATCCTGCGCGCGCGGCCGCAGCCTGCAACAGCGGTTGTCGTCCCGATCGCGCCCGCCGCCTAGACACGCAACGCGCGGATAGGCGCTTGTCAGCAAGCGCCACACCGGTGAACCAGCTGCTCCGGCTCAGTGTCGACCGGAGTGGCCACGAGCAGCCCTGGGTCTAAGATCCACCACCGTGGCTTCAGTGGCAGCGTCTCTCGCTCAGTTCGGCCAGAGCGCCTGCACCCAAGGCTTCGACGATTCACGTGCGGACGTCGGAAGCAGCGCCAGGTATGCCTCGGCGCGTTCTCGCTGGGTCCCGCATCCCGGGAGAGATGCGCCTCGAACGCGTGCCTCAAGCAGGTACAGCGGAGCCAAGGGAGCGGCGTCGATGCGTAGCTTGCTCATCGTCTCGATGACGCGAAGTTCGTGCGGCGGCGGCGCGCAGGTGGCTGATGCAGCGGTTCCCCGCGCGTCGGCCGGTCCGGGCGCCACCGCCAACGGTTCGAGAGCTCGTCCAACAACCAGGCTCATCGCCGCATCCATGCCCGCTTGCGTCGCCGCCGCCACAGCGGGCCCGTGGCGCAGCCTGCGCGTGATCCCCTTGCAGGCTCGCCCCGCAGACGACTCGGCATAGTCGCCGAACGGTTGCGCGGCGATGCGACGCGACCATGCCAGTGCGCCCCCTTCAGGTGGCGACAGCGCATCCGCCTGCTGCGCCAGGAAACCCGCGAAGCAGTCTGGATTCCTGGCGACACTCGCCACTGCCGCCGCGTGCATCAGTTCCTTCATGGTCGACATCCACGCCGTGGTGACGACAACCCGGCGCGCACCGCCCCGATGGCGCATGCGCGCATCAACCGACGGGGAGCGCTCCTGGACGAAATCGACCGAGCTGACCAGTTCGCGGGCCAGAGACTGCGGCGGCAGATCCAGCAGGACCACACGCCGATAGGCCTCGCCGGTCGCCTTCCACGGATCGCTCGCGGCCTGCGGCGCCGTGGCGGCCTGGGTCAGCGCCACAAGCCCGACCAGGGCGACGCAAACGCCACACGCACGCGAAATGCCGACACGCATTCTCATGGCTGGTCACCGCACTTCTGCCACTCGGGAGGCAATGAACTCGGCCACCCCGACAAGCGCACCGACTGCTCGTGAGGGCCGCACTGGATCATGACGTGCACTGGCGCGGTGCATTCAGGGAATGACTTGCCCGATTCGCTCCTGAACTGCGCGGCAGGCAGCACGCGGATCTCGCCGGACTTCAGCGGAACACCCGGACGCGGGACGCTCCACGCCCAGCCGCCGGGCACGGACCCTTGCGAGTTGAGCGCGACGCGGGTGAGCTCGGCATCCAGCGTGCTCTCGTTGAACACCATCAACTGCAGGCCGCCGTCGAAGAAGTACCAGCGGGCCGACACGTCAAAGCACGCCGGCACCGGCCGGGTCGCACATCCCGACAGCGCACCGACGACTGCACAGGCGGCCCAGGTTCTCCACGACATCACTTGCGCGCTCCCTCGGGTCCCTGAACGTTGCGGCGCGGGGACAGTTGCACCACCGAGTCGTTGAGGGCCTTGACCGCGGCCTCGACCTTGCCCAGGCCGGCAACGACGCTCGCGAGGTCGCTGCCCGTGCCGGTCGAGCTGCTCGTGACCGAAGTACTGCGCAGTTGCCGGACCGCGGATTCGATCTCCTCCAGCTTCTGGCGGACGTCCTTCAGCGGCTCCTGGCCCGCACGCGGCATGGCGGCAATGACCGCCGATGTCGAGAACGGCTTGATGTCGCGGAGAGCGACGTTGATGTCCCGAAGCTGAGCCGCCACGAGCTCGAAGCCGTCACGAAGGGTCGGCTGGTTCAGGGCACCGCCGATCGTCTTCAGCTGGTCCGCAGCTTCGCCCAGTCGCCGCTCAACGTCTCCCAGCGCCGCGGTCACCTCCCCGGCATTGAGGCGCACGCCGTTGACACGCAGATCCTCAGACGGGCGCAGCTCGACCGTCATCGGACGCGCGAGCAGCGCCCGGTCGGCTGCCGACAGCGAAATCTCCGACGGCGCCAGCGTGACCGTCCCCGCGACGCCGAGCGTGCCGCCGACGGCGAGCGCGGCCAGGGCCAGCGCAGCAGGGTCCAGTGCCGCCAGCAACCCCTGCTTCGGACCGGGCAGGGATTCCTCGCCTTGTGGCGGCTTCGGAGGCGGTGGTGGCGGCGCAGGCGGCAGGATCGGCTCGAGCAGGTCGCCCTTCAGCACCTCCATGGCTGTGATCGCTCCCAGGTGACGGTAGCTCTCGAACTGGACTTCGTCGTAGAACTGGTCCGAGGTGCTCTGGTGCGGGAAACGGCCGCCTCGCTTGCCCTCGGTGCTCGCGGCATAGGCTCGAAGCTCCTGCGGATCTGCCTTTCCGTTGGCATCCGTCTCCGTGCGCGGCACCGGCTTGACGACATGAAGCAGTCCGACGGGCGCGTCAGGGTCCTGATCGGAGTAGTGGATCTGCCCCGTCACCGCTCGGGCGAAGCGGGCCTTGCCGGACTGCCCGGGCAGTTCGTCGGGCAGCGTGATGCGGATGCCGAGGTCGATGCGGATGCGGCGCACCGTCTCCAGCAGGTCGCCGTAGCCATAGTCGCCGTCGGCGGTCGCGTCGATGACGACGATGCAGTGGCAACGCCGCCGGACCATCTCGTAGAGGCCGATGTTGTCGAAGTGGCCGCCATCCGAGACGTAGATGGACTTCGAGTCGTCGGTCGTACGCCCGAGGGCTTCGTCGAGCAGGGTCGAAAGGCCGGTCGGTGGCTCGGGTGCCCGCAGGCGCTTCAGGTCATTCTCGCTCGGATCCGTGCCGGTCAAGATTCTCGGATTGGGCAGCCACCAGCCGAGCCGCACATTGAACAGCGTCATCAAGGCTGTGACCAGCGGCGAACTGTGGTAGCCCATGTTCGGCGAGGCAGCGGCGCCGGAGATCGTCATGGCCCTGCCGAGCGACATGCCCTTGTCGGCGGCATAGCGGGCACTGTCGATGTAGCCGGTGCAGTCACTGCCGCAGCGCAGCGGCGTGGCCGTGAACGACGCCGCCTTCCGCTGCTGCCACGCGAGCCGGTTGCTGCTCGGCAGCACGAGGTTCAGGGCGATGTTGATGACGTGGAATGGTGCGCCACTGCCTCGCATCTCGTGCAGGGGCCGGTTGTCGTCCGGGTCGAAGCCGGTGAAAGGGTGGGGAACGCGCTTGTCGCGCGCGGCGCCGAGAAACGCACGCGTGAGCCGGTTCCCATAGAGGCCGTGCAGAGAGAACGCATTGGCACCGATGAATCGCGATACACCGTACGAGAGCAGCATCAGGGCGATCACGGTGAGGATCAGGAGTGCTCCGGGCGCCTCGAGCAGCACCAGGCGGTATATCGGCTCGAAGTCCGCGAGCACGTCCGCGGCCATCGGAGGATTTCCAAGGGCGCCAGAGCCGAGGTAGCGGACCTGCCCCTGGAGCGCGCCTTCCCCGAACGTCTCGTCAAGCCAGACCAGCAGCGCCGAAATGCCAAGACTCAGTGCAAGCAGCAAGCACAGCAGCGCCAAGGCCGACAGGACGTCGAGCATTCGCGCGCCAGTCGCCTGCACCACCCCGCTCGCCTTCTTCAAAAGCGTCGCGCCGTTCTTGCTCCAGTAACCGACGGCGCTGGCGATTGCGCCAAGCAGCGCGCCACCGGCGCCCAACTGGAGCCCTGCCGGAGCCGCCGTTCCCAGCCAGTCGACTACCAGGGGCGGCACGAAGATCACGAAACCGAACAACAGCATCCAGAGCGCAGCCGCCCGAAGCCAGTACCCGCCCGAGCGAGACCACCACTCGCGCTCGTCTTCGTTGCTGGCGCGCCGACCGACCGCCGCGTGGGCTGCCATGCCGACCCAGAGGGCGACGAGCAGCAAGGGCACGCCGACGGTCGCGTACTGCAGGCGCGCATCGGGCTCCATGTCCGCGAGCGCACGCCCTCCCATCCATATCAGCCACGTCGGGGTTGCGGCGACGCCAGCTGCCACGATCATCGTCAAGAGCCGCAGCAGCACGAAGTTGATCTCTCGCGGCTCCTGCTTCACGACGACACGCCAGATGGAGCCAGTGGCGGCCGCTACGACATGCGCGCCTATGGCGGCAGCGGCAAAGTACCAGTAGGGGAAGTGATGGTCCTGCGAAGCCGCCGCAGCAGACAAGCTGAGCAGGATCGCCGATACAAGCATGGGCCAGAAGCAGAAGGGACTGAACTGCTCCAATGGAGGATTCGGAGGCTTGCGCGGCGGCGGCAGGTCGCGGGCGATGTAGGCCAGGCCGGTCATCAAGCCGGCGAGCGCCAACCAGGCGAGCAGCTGACTCAACGCGGCGTCCGGACTGCTTCGCGCTTCCTCGATGCAGGCGTCAAGAAGAAGCAGGTAGACGCGGGGCAACATGAGCAGCACGCAAATCAGCGGCAGCCAGACCAGCAGGTTCAGCAGCAGGTTGCGCAGGAAGATCGACACGAGGGTGACCGCATCGCCGGACATGCCGGTCATCGGGCTCAGGTAGTTGCTGTAGGCCCGCAGGCGGCTGACCTCATCAGTGGCGCCGGGCCCCGCCGGCCTGTCGAATGCGAGACTGTCGATCGCAGATCGCGGCGCACCCCTGCCCTGCTTGCGGTGTTCGTCGACCAGCGCAGACAGGAAGCTGCCGATGTATCCACCGCCGGAGACCGTGGAGAGGTACCGGAACTTGCCAAGCTTGCCGGTCCGTGCGAGTGACTGCAGTACGCCGAGGCAGAACGTTGCGCTGCGAATGCCGCCACCGGACAGGCATAGCGCAGCCGGTCGACTGTCCGCGGGCAAGCTGTTCAGATGCTCGCGCACCTGACTCCACGTGACCTCGGCGACCACCGGATCGGAGGGCCGACTTGGGCCTGCGTTCGGCATGGATGGCGCAAAGCCGAGAAGCACCGCCTCCTCGGCCAGCATCCCATCCGTCGCGCGGAGCAGCGGAATGTCGGCCCTCGGGACCGATGGCTTGCCGACGGCTCGGCTCGCCGCTTCTTCGATTCCCTTCTGGACGATCCCTGCCCAATCGCTGCCCATGCCGCCTCCCGGGCGCAATCCGAAGCATGCCTGTCGCCCTGACAAGCCACCCCCAACCTCCGACCTGAGTTCACGCCCAGTGGAAGCGGGAAGTATCGAGGAGCGTCGCCGGGCGATCAGAGCGTCGCCGCGGGCACACATCATGGAACCCTGGAGAGGCTACAAACCAACTCCTCGTATTGCATCAACAGCATTGGTGATGCAGTGCTCATGCTGCCGCTATTGCTGACCGCGATGGAGCTTGGTCCGGTTCCCGGATGAGACTCGCCCTTGAGTATCAACGGTGGGGCAGAGCGTGGTGCGCGCGCCGGAACCGGATCTTCGCTGCCTGGTTACGTCGCTCCTCGATCGCCCGCCGCCGCACCAGCCAGTGCAGCGTCCCGCCGAGACAGGCGCCCCACATCAGGTGGTCGGCGAACTGCGGCCAGGACGACAGCGTTGCGATGGCGGGGAACAGCAGCGACGCGATGATCCGAAGGTCCAGCACCGCGACGGTCGCGGCGGCGGCGGTCGACCACAATCAGATCTGCCGACGTGGCAACCAGCGGACGAAGACCAGCGTCCAGAAAGTCGACGCGGCAGCATGCACGAGCGTGGCGGCCGCCAACGACTCGATCGGCCTCGGCATGGCGCCTGCGGCGCGCGTCGCCTCGATCGGAGCGCGCCGGCGAGCAGCACAGCGCCAGCAAGGTCGATGGCGCGTCGGAGAGCTGGTCGCTGTCAGCCAGGCCCGGAAGAACGATGTCGGCGCCGAAGGCGCGCACGTAGCGCCGGTAGTCCTGGACGATCTGGGCCGAGTAGCACATCGATGAGTTGATCCTTCTGCTGGGTCGGTCGCGTCACACGCACTTGGCCCGGTCGATCGCAGCCGTGGCAATCGGGTCCTGCGTCCGATCGGGATCGACCAGGCTCGCCAGTTCGAGGGTGTCCTGGCGCAACAGTTCCGCCTGGGCACCTTGGCCTTCGAGGCTGCGCGCGAATCGACGCATCGATTCAACGTGGCGGCGTAGGGCCGCCACTTCCGCTTGCTTAAACGCGCACAATTCTTCGTCCGTCATGAAGGGCGATTCTGCACTTCGCTCGAAGGACTACATTGCTGGTACGCCGTGCACGAAACGGAGCCTGGCAATGGCCTACAACAAAGACCAGTGGATCGACTCCTTCGAGGGGCAGATGAGCATCCTGCGCCCTCACCTGTCCGAGCGGCTTCTTTCGACGCTCGGCATGGCGGCCTGGCACAGGCATGGGACCAAGGACGTGGATCCCATCAAGGCCGCGAAGGAAGAGTCGGCGCAGCTCGACCAGCAGCAAGGGGCCAAGCGCCCGAGATGACCGCCGATGCACGCCACGCGACACCGGCTCGGCTAAACGGGCAGCAGGCGCTCTGACGTCGTCGGCGAGGCTGCGGGCAGCTGGGCGTCGGGTGGCCTTCCTTGGCTCGGCCCGATGACCGTGCAGCGCCAGATCTGGACCGACTCGGTCACCCGGATCCCCGTCTCTCGGTTTCCGCTGGAGGACAGCTCGATGCCGATGAGCACGAGCGTGTCGCCAATGGTGCGAAGCAGCCGAACATCGGACAACATGAGCGCGTCGACCACCAGATGGTTGACGCCCCTGGCCACCTGCAGCCGAGCGGTCAACAGTTCGCGTTTGAACGAGCTGCGCGGCCCATCCCCCTCGCCCACGACGAGCATGCCGCGCACAGGCGGCTTCAACTCGCGCCGGCGCAGCCGCCGGCCGCGTTCGCGGAGGAGGACGACATCGCACAACACTGGATAAGCATACAGCATTCGCGATGGGGCGAAGCCGGATCAGAGCAGGTCAAGTTGCCGCTTCACCGGGACTTCGAGTCTTGCCGTGCGACGGCGCTTGAGCAGCGCGGCGCCTCGTGCCTCTGCCTTGACCTCATAGCGGCCCGGCGCGGTCTCCACGAAGACCAGCTCGTCGCCTCCTGCGACTTGCAACGCTCGCCTGACCTCGGCAGGGAGGGTGACCCGACCCCTTGTCTGGATCCTGGCAGTCAGCTTCATCGCCGTGGCTCAGCGTTGGTCCGCAGTGCAGCAACCCGTATGCCGGCGGGCCTGCGGAGGGCGACCATGCGGACAGGGACCTCGGGAACGATCCTTGCCAGCCGAGATGCAGGCCAGCGAGGAGACACCTCATGCCCGACAACAAGGAACGTTCAGGCTGTCAGGATCGGAAGCGCATCGACGTCGATCAGGACTACGAGCTGCAGGACTGGTCGAAGAAGCTCGGCGTCACGAAGGAACAGCTCAAGGAAGCCGTTCGGGCGGTCGGCGACAACGCCGAGAAGGTGAGGGACCACCTGAGGTCGTCCGGTGGCGGGGGCAGCGGCGACAAGCCCTCGCGCGGCTGAAGCAAAGCCCGCGGCGGGCGCGGGCCGGCTCGAGCGATACACGTCATGCGCAACTTCGGCATCACGCCGGAACACAAGGGCCTGCGCGCGAAGCCGCGCAAGGCCCTTTCGTTCGTCCTCCAGAAGCACTGGGCCAAGGCGGATCAGTGGCAAGCCTACTTCAAGGCCAGCCAACAGCTCATGACACCGCTGAAAGTCATGGACCGCAACGGTCGGACCTAGGCATCAAGAGGAGCGCATGTTCGTCTTCTTCTCCAACCGCCTGGGCTGCCTCGGATCGATCCTCGTCTCGCTGCTGGGCTCGGCCATCATCCTGTTGCTGATCTGTTGGCTTTGAGCGCCGCGAAGGCGGCGGCCGGCGAGCAGCCGCGCGCCCGTGTGACAGCGAGGACGCGATGAGAAACCGGAGCAGCTGAGCCGCTCAGCCGCTGCGTCGCGGCGTGTGACCCAAGCCCCGCGGCCTGTCCTTGCATTTCCCGCGGGCCGGCGTCATACTGAACCATATGGTTCAGTATTCGGGCACCCGACTCGATGCCTCCTTCTCCGCCCTCTCGGACGCGACGCGGCGTGGCGTCCTGGAACAGCTCGTGCGTGCCGACGCCTCCATCACGTACCTGGCCGAGAAGTTCAGCATGACCCTCACGGGCATGAGAAAGCACGTCGACGTCCTTGAGCAGGCCGGGCTCGTGATCACGGAGAAGGTCGGGCGCGTGCGGACCTGCACGCTCGGCCGTCGCCGACTGGATGAGGAGGCGAAGTGGATCGAGAGCTATCGCCGCCTCTGGGACGAACGCTTCGACGAGTTGGACAGGGTCATCGAGGAATTGAAACGCAAGGAGAGAACCGATGGACGCAGCAAGAAGTAGCGAGCCAGCCTCCATGAGGAATCGAATGTCGGTACAGCGAAAGTCCGAGCGCGAGCTCGTCGTCACGCGAACCATCGATGCCCCGCCCCGACTAGTGTTCCGGGCATGGACCGAGGCCGAGCTGTTCCGGCGTTGGTGGGTGCCGAAGTCATTCGGGTTGGCGCTGCTTTCCTGCGAGCTCGATGTTCGCGCGGGCGGCACATACCGCCTCGTCTTCCGCAACCCTGCCGGACCCGAGCCCATGGCATTCCATGGCCGGTACCTGGAAGTGACACCGCCCTCGCGCCTCGTCTGGACCAATGAGGAAGCGAGCGGGAACGGGCAGGTCACGACGGTCACGTTCGAGGAAAGGGCCGGGCAGACCCTGCTTGTCGTGCACGAGCTCTATCCCTCCAAGCAAGCGCTCGACGACGACATCGCCGCCGGGAGCACGAACTGGAACGACGAGACGTTCGACCAGCTCGACGAGCTCCTCGCCGCCCCGCACGCGAGCCCGGCCCGGTCATAGTGACGTCTTCAGCACGCCCGGAGGAGCGAACGATCCCGGTGCTCAGGCCGCTTCAGGCACGAGGCTGACAGTCGAGCACGCATCGCAAGTACTTCGAAGGCATGTGGCACGCAGCACCGGTCAGTTGAGCGAAGGCAAAGATGACGCGTGAAGCGCTCGTCCAGGGCGACCGGCGCGGCAGCGCAACCTGAGAAACCTGCAGCTTGCGTGGTTGATTCAGGTCGCAGGCGCAATGGCGCAAGTCTCTTCAAGGTCGCTGAACCAGCCACCGTCATCAAGACTGATGATGCACAGTACGCCATTGGCGCGGTACCCGCTCTCGGCTTGCGGCCGGCGGCCAGAGCCCGCAGCGAACCTGCAGACCGGCGCTGATGCGGGTGGCCCGAAGGCGTTCGTCCACTGAATCGGACCACAGCTTCGCGCGCTCCTTCGTGTAGCACCGCCGGCGCAGCCGGCTCTGCTGCCGCAGCGTGCAACGCTTCGATGGAGCCGCTGTCACCGCAGCCCGATGCCAGCACGCCGAGTCTCTGCGGCAGGTGTTCGCAAGTCGGTCGCTGGCGGATGCGCGTACCGTCCCGTTGTCGCCAGGTAAGCCCGGGCACACCAGTGGCTGGTCCGGGATGGAGCGCGTCGGCCGAGGCATGCCCTGACAAGACGGCTACCCGCAATCAAGCGGATGAACTCGCCCGGCCGAGGGCGGAACGCGCTGCTGGAGCCTTTACATTTTCACTCCAGTTGACAGAATGCAGCGCAGCAGTGCTGCGAGCGCAAGCGCATGCTCACCGGGGGTTCCAGTTATGCGGCTGCCGACGGTCCACGCGTTCTGGAGCTACTCGCGGACCACCGAGCTGCAGGGCACCGATGCGTTGCATGCCGCCATGGAGGCATCGCTCGAAGAGGCCATCGCGCCGATGCCGTTGCGGATCTTCCGGGATTCGGCGGCTAACGGCCTGGCGAGCGGCGAGGACTGGCGGCGTGGAATTGTCCAGGCGGTGGCGCGCTCGACGCTGCTCTTCTGGGTCCAGTCGCCGCGCTGGCTGCATCGGCCGGTCTGCCGCCTCGAGTTCGAGGCATTCCGTGATCGTGTCCGTCGTGCAGCCGCTGTGCTCAAGCCGCACGATCCGCAGGCGGCGTTCGAAGACCTCTGGTCGGCCCTCGTGGTTCCGATACGCTGGCTCGACGTCGACGAGGACCAATGGCGCGACGTGCCGGACCCCGCGCGAAGAGCCTTGGCCCGCGACTGGCAGCGCATGAACGTCGTGCCGTCGCTGATGTTGCCCGAGTTCCGGCGTCGCCATCAATCCGCCGGCAGTGTGTATGCACTCGCCTGTGTAGATGCGGCGGCTGCCATCCGGGCACGGGTCGCTGCTGTCTTCGAGGCCCATCAGACGTCCTGGCGCGGCTGGTGCGATGTGCTCGCGACCGACGCCCGCGCTTTCGAGGACGCATGGCTCGACGAGTTCTCCCGGCGCGCTTCCGAGGGCGGCGAGTCGTCGGGGCAAGACGCTCCGGCGTTCGGGGACCTCTCACTTGCCACGCGGCAAGCCGAACTGGCCCGACGCTATGCAGGCGGCAAGACGCGTCTGGAGCGCCCGGAACTGGGACTGACGCTGGTGCTCCTGCCGCGCGACGACGATCGCATGTCGGCCTTCTGGTGTGCCAGCGCGCCGGTGGCGAACCGACACGCGCGAACATGGGCGCGGCGATTCGGGACGCTCTTTAGCGCCGAACCGGGTGCTGCGGGCGCGCTGACATGGTCGCGCGAAGCGATCGAGGCGCTACGGCCGGCCCTGCGCGACGAAGGCCTCGACATCCCGAGCGTCGGCGAGGCCGCTGGCCTCGTCAAGACGTTGGCCGTCGATCGAGGGGCGGTCCATCGGCTCGGTCTGCAGAGCGTCCCACGCGGCTTCTGGACGGTCGCGGCGGACGGCGCGCTGGTCACCCAGTCCGGCGCCGCGGACCGTGGCGAGTTGCTGCTGGTGGCGGCGGCGGCGCAGGAGGCTCCTCGTGGCTGAAACCCAAGCAAAGGAAGCGGTTCAAGCCTACGCCAACGACACGCTGACGACGGATCTCGAGCCGCTGTCCGAGTTCGTGCCTCGTTTCGTCGAACCTGCCTTCTGGGCTGCCCTGGTCGACTCTGCTTCCGACATGTTTCCAGCGCCACCGGCACGGCTGCCGGCGCTCAGCCTGGTGGTCGCGGAGGATCCCTTGCTCGGCCTCGCGGCGGCGGCTGTGTACAGCTTGCCTGAGATACACATTCCCATCGTCGGAGGCAGGCAGCGGCGGCTTCGCCGCATCGACCGGCTGTCGGACGCCGTAAGCATGCACCACGAACTCCGCAGCTTCGTGCGCGAGTGCCGCGGCCTGCCACGGCGCGAGACGGCATCGCTGATGCTGGCATGGGACGCACGTGATCCACTCGGCAGGCGCGACGCGATCGCCGCCGAACTCGCCAGTGTTCCGTCGCTCAATGGCGGGGTGGTGTGCCTGTGCGACCGGCGCAAGAACGCGACGCCCATGGCGGGCGATCCGGACGTGCTGCTCGACGTCTCGGACGCGATCGGATTGGTCGCGGGTGCGCTGTGGCGACTTGCGCTGCCCGATCTCGACCTCGCCGACCAGGACGAGGCCGAGCGCTGGCTGGACAGGCTGCTCCAGGAGCCCGACCTGACCCTCGAGCGGGTGATCTCCGGGCTCAGCACGCCCTCGCACGGCGATTTCCTGCGCCATGCGCAACGGCTGAGGACGAACGCATTGCCCGAGGTCGCCGATGGCTTCAAGCGCTACGTGATGAGTCCGACAGAGGATCGGCCGCGGCATGCAGCCAGCCTTTTCCTTGTCTCCCACTTCTCGCACCTGTCCCCCCGCCAATTCATCGAGCTCGGCGACGCACTGGTCATGCACACGCCGAAGGGCCGCCCAGCGCGAGCCGAGGCCGCTGCGCCGGGCCTGCTTACCGACCAGGTCCTGGCCGACTGCAACATCATGTTCGCGCCAAGCACGCGCGGCGAAATGTCCGCCATGCTGGCATCGGCCGGCGGAGGGCACGACGATGCCAAAGGTGGCGGAGGCCCCGGCCGCGCCGAGCAACTGCGCTGGCTCTTCGAGCGGCGTGCGCCGCTGCTTCGCGAGCGCTACCTCCGCTTCCTGGCCAACAGCCTCACGCTGGGGCACGCGTCGTGGCCGATCGCGCGGGACTTCATCCGTCACGAAGCGAAGGCGCTGCGTTCGGCTGCAGGGAACGAGGACGCACATACCCTCGAGGAGCGCCTGCGCCGCGCGGTGTACGGCGACGCCCCGGCGGCAGCGGGCGACACGCCGGGCGAAGCTGCGGGATGGCAGGAGGCTGCACGCCGCGTCGAAGTGTTCGACCGGGCGCTCGATCGCGTTCCGGCGCTGCTCGATGAACTGGCGGGCTCGTCATCGGACGATCGCCTGCTCGAGTCGGTGCGGACCCTATGCTCGCCGGATCCGACCCGCTCGGGCTTCGTTCCCGAGGACGTGCAGCGGCTCGGGAGCGCGTGGCTGTTCTGGCTGCTCTACGTGCACTACGTCGGCCGGGTCAGGTTGCGCGACTTCCCTGGCCTGTTCCAGAGCGACCCCGGCGCGCAGAAGGGGCGCAGTGCCTGCGTACGAGCGCTCTTTGACATCCTCCATCCGCTCGAGCAGGGCCGCGATCGCAGGCACCTGGACAACTTCGATCGCCCCGACCTGCTCGTCTGGCTGCTCAACGACATCGCTCAGGAAGCTCCGCGAATCGCCAACGATACGGCCGAAATCGCGCGCGATACCCTGCTGACCGAGACGTGGATGCACTACCTGCGCCGGACGGTCCGCGGGACCCGCTGGGTCGATGTCGCCGACTGGGAGTCGCTCATGCGGCCGCTGGCGCAACTGCAGGGCAATTCGGCGCCGACCGACCTGGCGATGGCGCGCCTGCTGCTGGCGGGCGACCGGCCTTTCAGTGCCGACTGGATCCGCCAGGCCCGCCTGCGCGGACACGACGGCGCTGCCGGGAAATCGAGCGCGGCGAGCGATGCGAACGAAAACGGTCGCGCGCTGTTCGACCTCGGGCAACTGATCATCGATGCCGTCGTGGGCAGCGCCGCCTTCGGGGACCTCGACATCCTGGCGATCGACATCTGGCTGTTTGCCGCGATGCGCCAGCGGGGCAGCGACATATCCGCCTACTCGTTCGGCTACGCGCCCTTCTGGTGGCGCTATGTCGGGCATCCGACCAGCCTGGACGAGGAGGTCGGCGCCGCGTTCGAGGAAGCGGTCGATCCGGTGTTCGACATGTTTCCCGTGGTGGCGATGATGGCTGCGACGCACGCGCCCCCGCCTGCGCCGGGCGGGCATGCATTCGTGTTCTCGCCCGCGCTTCGCGACTGGCTGGTCGAGATCCCGCGTCATGCCGCCAAGTCACCGGCGCAGGTACTGCTCGACCGCGTCCGGGCCTGCTTCGACTTCCAGAAGGTCTGGCGGCAAGCGCACGAGCAATTGCGGTTGAGGGGCGTGGACTGGTCCGCTGCCAAGGCCGCCATGGAGGATCGCACGGCAGCACTTCACGGGTTCGCGCGGATGCTTGAGCCACTTGCAGGTGCCAGCCGCCCGCGCGCATTGGCGACGGCACCACCGGCCGGCGCAGACCCGGCGGCCGGTTCCGCCAGTGCTGCACCCGCGACGCCAATGGCCCCTGCGGCCCCGTCGTCCGCCGCACCGGCGGTGGCGGCGGCCGGCGCAGCCGCCGGGCCGGCAGTCGCGGCGCCCAAGGGTTGAGACCGACAGCACACAGGATCGCATCCATGAACATCGACGCACTGCTCGTTACGGTTCCCAAGGGACCCAAGCCGCTCGCGCTGCCGTCAGACCAGTTCGAGTTCACGATCGATCGAGCGGCACGCAAGGTGCTCGGGTTCATGGCCTTGTTCGGCGCCGGCGAAACCTTGCGCGTGCAGGCGAACCGCCCGTTCGAGATCGATGTCGACGTGACGCTGCCCGACATGACGATGCAAGTCGTCCGCAATGTCCCATGCAGGGCGCGCATCCAGGGCCAGGTCGACAACACGCAGGAAGCGGCGAGGCGCTTCGTCGAAACCGCGCTGGCCGCGGACTTCAAGTTCGAGCCGCTGGTTTCCCGGCTGCTCGAGACTGCACTGGGCGACTACGCCAAGACCATTCAGGGCGGGTTCGTGCACCACCTGCGCGAGACCGATGGCCACGAGCGGATGCAGCGCGCGCTCGTGATGGCATTCCGCGATGCCGGCTTCCCGGCCCAGCGCATCACGGTCGCGCCGGTCATGACGGACGTAAGACCGACGCTCAACTTCGACGACGCCAACGAACCGCTGCACGTGCGTTCGGTGGGCACGCTGGAAAGCCACCGCGTGGGCTACAAGGTGAGGCTTGCCTGGGGCACGACAGACGAACAGGCAGCGGGCCGGCTCACCTACGGTGGCAGCATCAGCGGCCGTAGCGAAGGCCCACGCCTATCGCATCCCGTGGTCGCCGGTCAAACGCAGCCGCTCGAGCACTGGCTGCGCATCTTGCTGGCCGAAGCGCTTTCGCGCGAGGAGTGGCCCGCAGTGGTGGCCGGCGACGCCCAGATGATCGAGCGCGTCTCGCGGACGGTGTCAAAGGCGCTCGGGGCCGGGACGGGACGAGTCGTCGACACGCTGATCGTCTTGCCAGTCATCGAACGCGACGGGTACGCGGAGTCAACGACGAAGTTCAACGCCCGCTATGCGATCACGGGCGTGCGTGGAGAAGGCATCGAGGTCGAGCATGCGATCCGCTTCACGCTCGTCGACCGCGACCGCTGGCAGGCGCAGGGCGCACCGGATCCGGCGGCGTTCATCAAGGCGCAGGTGGTCGAGGCGGCGAAGTCGTTCCTGATCGACAAGCGCTTCGAAGATGTCGTCGCCCTCTTCCTGCAGGGCAACAACGGCGAGAAGACGTTCCGCGATGGAATCGGTTCGCGCGTCGGCGCCTCGATCAAGGCGATCGGGCATCGACTCGACGCGGTGGCGACCATCCTGGCGATCCCGGAGATGGACTTCATCCACGGCCGCGCGTTGAAGCTCCCAGAGCGCACCTACGGCCTGGCCGATCCGCACGTTGAACCGGCGCTGCACATCGAAGCACGCGTGCAGGTGCGCCAGCACGAGGACGACGGCGCAATGTTCGCGCGGGCACTGGCGATGTTCAAGGACTTCGAGGCGCGCGTCGCAGCCGACATCGAGGAGACGGTGCGCGCCATGCTGCGAAACGTGAGCGCGTTGAGCTACTACTCGTCACCCTACGTCAACGGTGTGCGGACGGTGCAGGACCCGGCAACGGGCGAGTGGCGTTCTCTCGCCGTCGACGACAGCCAGTTCCACGCCGACATGCATGCGGCCATCAACGCCTCGCTGGCCCGCAAGTTCGGCCTTGAGGCGACCGAGTTCCGCCTCGTTCCTGGCGAGGATCGGTTGATCCAGCGGATGGGCGAGCTCAATCGGTCTTCGACGACGTATCAGTTGGAGCTGGGATTCGGGCGTGGTGACGCGGAGACCACGATCACGCTGCGGGCGCTCGCCACGCTCTTCATCGGATCGATCGCGCCAGAGCATTGGAGCAGCTTTCACCACAACGCCAACCGGCTCACGCTGCAGGAGCACAAGGAGAAGATCCGCGCTGCGCTCGAGGACACGCTGCGCCTCATGGAGGGGCTCATCGTCAATGCCGCTCCGGGCGAACTCCAGCGGCTGAACGTGAAGGAGCAGATCGTCCACCTCTTCACATCCCGCATGAGCGAGGAGCTCGGCCTGGTGATCCGGCTGTTTCCGCTGCAGCTGACCATCGAGCGGCCGAACGCCGGCCAGATCGCTGCAATGGAAGTCGCCGCATTGAAACTCGAGCTCGAGCGTCTCTTCGAGCGCCGCGCGGCGTTGGTGGAGGAAAACACCGGCTACGGTGGCGAGACACGCGCCGCGCTCACGGCGCGCATCGGCGACGTCAAGCGTGAACTGGAGGCTGCCGGGAAGAGCCAGGATGCGACGTTGGAGCGCACACAGACCGTGCGCATCGAGCAGGATCCGCGTACCGGCCGGCTCGTCGACGCCAGCGCGGAGAAGGCGCCGGCATCTCTGCCGCCACATTGAGGTGCGACCGGCGGCACTCAGTTGCGCCAGCGCGGCGGGTAGGCGCAGCCCTCGGTCGAGTCCTGGCCACGCTGCTGGATCCGCTGGAAGAGCCTGTCGATCGGAGCCTTCAATTCCTCGCCCAGGGCGGCCTGCTGCGCCAGCACGGAGGCGCAAAGCCCGGCCAGGTTCGGTGTCGTCGCGAGTGCAACGTAGTAGGCGGCCAGGCTGTGGTCGGCTTTCCCCAGCTTGGCCAACGACGAGCCCAGCAACTGCCAGTCGGCGCCACGTCCGGTGTCCGTCGCGCCGTTACGCGGCAGGCTCAACGCGTAGACGGCCACGAGGTTCGCCTCGGCGGCGTTTCCCTTGCGGGCGAGGAAATAGCCCATGTTGCCCGCAATCTCGCGGTCGTAGGGGTCGAGCGCCACCGCAGCGGCCTCCAGCGCGAATGCGCGCGCCGGGTCGGAACCCTGCGCCAACGCCTCGGTGTTCAGCTGGCGGGCGGCGACGCGGAACCGGGTCCATCCGTTGTAGTGCTGATCCCACGCGATCTGGCGTAGCGCGGCTTGCGCGCTCGCCAAGGTCTGTGCATCGTCGCCCGCCCAGGCGGCCTTCAGCACCGCGAGGAGTTCGTCCTGCTGGCGTTTTGCCACGTCGCTGATGGCACGTTCCACGATGCGCCATCGGGCCTGCAATGCGTCGGCCTGGCCGGCATCGGACATCGATCGCGCGAGCGAAGCGTCGTCCGTGGAGGGCATTTCTCCCGTGGTTCGCGGTGGTGCAGGTTCAGGCGGCGCCGGGGCAAGTGGCGGTGGTGCGGGAATGGCAGGTTTCGGAGCCGGCACTCGCGCCGGCGCCCGCGTCGCCACCGCCGGTGGCGCCGCCTCAGAAGCCTCAGGCACCTTCTCGCCTTGACGCGCCAGGATCACGCCGACCACGCCGATTCCTGCGAGCGCGTAGGCCCAGCGGCGGTCCTTCTTTGCCGGCGCGGCCGCGAGCGGCGGCAGTTCGGCAGGCGCGGAAGGCGGCGGAGGCGGCACGGGCGTCACCGTGTCGAGCGACTCCAGCCGACACTCAGGGCAACCCATTCCCGCGAAGTGGATGTGGAGCACATTGGCAGGCCGCCGCTCGCACTTGACGAAGACGCCTCCTTGCTGCTGCAGACGGTCGAAGTGGTCACGCCACTCTGCGGCACTTGGCCGCAATGAGGGCAGGCGAGACCCGAGTGCCCGGTCGAACATCGCACGCGTAGAGGCATCCCACAGGTCGCAGGTCGACGACGGCGCGGGCCTGATCGCCGGATCCGGCTCCTTGCCGTGGGGGTAGTAGCCGCGTTCGATCGACAGGTCGATGTTCCACTCGTCGACATCCCTGGTGGGAATGCCCTGGAACGGATGCAGGCCGTTGTCGAGCAGCCGGAACATCAACACAGCGAGTGCGAAGCAGTCCTGCCGGTCGTCGACCACGCTGCTTGCCGGCAGTGCGCCCTTCAGCAACTCGGGGGCAACGTACTCGGCGGAGTACGCGGAGGCAGGGAAGCGGCGTCCGTCGCGGCCGGCAATCGAGAAGCTGTCGTTGTCGACGAGGCAGACGATCCCGGTGTCCTTGAACAGGTAGATGTTCTGCGGCTTGATGTCGACGAAGTAGTGACGTTGCCGGTGAAGCTCGGCGATCGCCGCTGCCAGGTTGCGGCAGACCAGCAACCGTCTGGGCAGGCTGCGGTCGTCCGGCGACAGCAGCCGGTTGCCGTCCAGCAGCGACATGTAGCCGTGCAGCGTCACGGCGCGCTCGAGCGGAATCTCGGGCATCAGGAACCCGCAACAGCTGCCGCCGTCGTCCTCGACGACCGTCGCCGGCCAGGCGAACAGCGGCAGCGTCTGGCCATTCGCCTGGCCTGTTGCTCGCTCGGGTGGCGTCGCGATCATCGCTTCGAGCTTGGCTCTATCCGCGTGCGCGGCGCTGGCGCGATTGTGGTAGATCTTCGCCACCTGGCCCGGCAGGCCGCGCACGCGGTACACATTGGCTTCGCCGCCGCGTCCGATCATCGGGTCGTCGAGGACGATCGGCGTGCGGCGTCCGGCGAGCGCTGCGTGGTAGGTGGTCAAGTGCGCGTCCTCAATGTTGGCGGCCGGATGCATCCGGGCGGATGGCTTGTGCGTCGGCAGCACGTGGAACAGCGGACGGGTGGCGACCGGCCACCGGGACGGACGCCGTCGGGGCGGCTGCAGTTGCCGCCCGCACACCCGGCTCCACTGGTGCGCTCGCGGCCTCGCGGATCGCTTCGCCACCGAAAGGCGGCGATGGGTGGCTCGCCGCCACTGAGGACGAGGACGGACCCGACACACCCGACGCCGCCGGGGCTGCGCCGGTCGAGGCCACGGTCGGCGCCGATGCGGGCGCGGACGCCGCTTGCGGCTCGGTCCGGCCTGCAGCAAGCTCGCCAGGCTCATGCAGCCATATCGCATAGGCGGTGGTGAGTGCTGCGGCCAGAACCAGCGCGGCCCCGACCAGCGTCAGCACCGACGACAGCGGCGTGTCCGTTGTACCGACAGGTGCCTCCTCCACGGGTGCGAGGGCCCCCGCCGCCGGCCTGCTTGGCACTTCCGACCCTGACGCGTGGTCGCCCGGTGCCAAGGGGGCTGCCAGTTGCGGCATCGATGCGGGCGGGTCCTCGCCGAGGAAGAGCGGCAACCGCGCCAGGTTCCGGGCGTCATTGCGCAACAGCACGACCAGCGTCTTGTCGTCTCCAGTGATCGCGAAGGTCTGGCGATCGCCCAGCCAAGCGCTGACCGTGGCGTCGCGATCCGCCCGCCCCGGGGTTACGGCGAGCCGGCCGACGAGGTTTGACAGAAAGCCGCGAAAGACCTTCTTCCTTGTCATCGCGACGTCCATCGCGCCGTCGGTCATCAAGACGACGGCATCGGTTTGGGCGGGCAGCGGCGTCACGCGCAGGTGATCTCGCCAGTCGGGCTCAGTGACGAAGTGGGTTTCGTTGGCGTACTCGCCGCGGTCCGGTTCGTGCAAGACGGAACTGGCATCCGGAAAGAAGTCGACATGCCGATCCGCGCTGCCTGGCACCAAGGCGAAGCGGGTCGTCAGCGCGACGCTGTCGCCGATGCGCGCAATGAAGCCGACCGGCCCGGCGACCAGGCAGGCGACGAAGGTGCAATGGAAGTCTGACAGTGGAAACCCGGTCGCCGCGAGACGGGCACGCAAGTGGTCGACGGAGGCTTCGATCGTGTCACGGAATCCCGAAAGTTCCGGCCCACCGCCGCGCCGAGAGTGCACGAACGTCCGCAGCCCGGCGGCGATGACCCGGCAGGCCTCGCGTGAACCGTCCGCTGCCCGCGGCGCGGTTCCAGCGCCGTCCGACACAATGGCGATCCACGCGTCGCCTTCGAGCACCCGTTCGATCGCGAAGTAGTCCTGGTTGGGCAGGCCGCCATCGATGTGTGACTTGCCGCATACGCTCGCGCCCGTCGCCTGCCAGGCCGACGCGTCGTCGACCACCGCCGCTGGCGGGGAGGCCGCCGGCACTATCCGACCATGGCCCACGGATTGACTGCGGCGAGTTGCACCTGCTCACCCGGGCGCGACCGGCTGACGCTGGCTAGGCTGCTCGACAGCCATTGGAAGTACTCGCGAAAGCGCGCATCGGACATGCGCATGGCCGGCGTCGACGAGAGTTGCTGCAGTGTGGGAAGGCTAGCGTCGGCGACGCCGATCGGATAGATGATGCACCGCCGTGCGGCCTCCGCCGCCCGACAGTCCTGCACGGCGGCGAGCCATTCGTTCTCCTCGTCGGTCGGCTCGCCGTCCGACATGACCATGATCCACGGCCGCGTATATCCGATACCGTTGCGCTGCAGCGTCTGCTTCTGCCGGGCGACGTGGTCGAGGGCAAGCCTCATCCCCTTGCCGAGCGGCGTCTTCCCGCCGGTCGTGAGCTTCGGCGCCTGGAAATGCGCGGCGTCGGTCCAGTCCATCAACAGGTGGGCGTCGGCCGTGGGCCCGCCCACGACGACGATCGCAATTTGCACGCGCTGCGCGGCCGTCTCGTCGGCAAGGAGTTCGCGCTGCAGCAGCCCCAGGCCATCGTTCAGTTCATCAATGCGGCTGCGCTTAGTCTCGCTGACGGTCTCGGACATCGATCCGGACGCATCCAGCACGAGCATGCAGGGAGTTCGCTGCGACGGGTTGCGGTGATATTGCGGGGCGAAGTCGCTCATGTGGTTTGAACTCCCTACGACATGGACGCGCCGCGTACAGCCGGGGGCGATCTACGTGGCAGGTTGTCGGTCCTCGATGATCGAATCTTCTTCGACGCAGCAGGTGCAAACAACCCGAGACTTCGGCCCATGGCACCAAGCCGGCCACAGGCGGGAACCGACCTGCTCTGCGAGAGGCAGTGCCTTCCAAGTAGAACGTGCAGCAGGTATGCCGTCAATCATCAATTCTGCGGACGGGCACCACCGGCGCATCGGGGATCCGTCCCTCGGCCGCATGCGACATCGTTTCCGGCCTGTGGACGCCTGCTGGCGACCGTGCCCCGATCACTCGAGGTGCCCGGCTGCTCAGGCGGCTCTGGACGCAGCTGGAAAGCCTCGATCGACCCGGCACGCGTACGCGATGGCGCGGATCTCGCCGCGCAAGAGCGGGCAGCATTAGTGCCGCACCGGGATCTGCTCGGGCAACTCCGGCATCGGCCCGTCGAGCGACCAAACCCATGCCCCCGAGCCGCTGGCATCCAGCTGGCGATCCTTCAGGGCCCTGTCACGTTGTTTCATGAACGGGCTCACGACATGCAAGGCCACCGGATGGATGCCGGCGTCGAGCAGCAGCACGTTCGCGAAGGCGCATGCCGAGCGCGCGTCATAGCGCATGGGCTTGATGAATCGGCGTCCCTGCGCGACCAGCGCACGCACCAGCGGCGCCTCGTGCACGCCCTCCAGCGGGATCCAGTTCTCGCTGGCGAGCATGAGGCTGGCCAGCTCGACCTCGTAGGTGTCCTCGCGCCGCGCCCGGATCAGCGCGGCTAGCAGCAACCTCAGCCCCTGCCCGCCATCGGCGTCGCGAGCTTCGAACAGCGATGCGAAACCCCTCTCGATGCGCCGCCAAGTCTGCGGCTCGGCCACGAGCGGCGCATCCGGCATGTGCCGGACCCAGATCCGCTGACCCCCGGCCAATGACTCGCAGGCCTTGAGTTCGCCAATCACGAGCGCCATGGGATGGCTATCGTCCCGTGGCTGCAGTATGGCCAGGCGCTCGCGCCGCCGCCCCGCGAGCTCGACCTTGCGCTCAACGCTGAAGGGCTCCGGGACATAGAGGCGCTCCGCCAGCGACTGGCCCTTCACCCGGATGTCCTCGGCCGCCAGCACCAAATGCCGATGCAATACGCCCTGCCCTCGCTTGCCCGCCATCGCGGGACTCCAGCGGTTGAACCCGGCGCGCTCGAACAGGAAGTGCGTCAATGCCCGCAGGCTCATCCGCCGCTTCGGTCGGCTCACCTCCGCGACGTCCGCCGGGTCGCCACGTACAGCCGTGCGATTCGAGGACTGCGTCCACGCAAAGCCCACGTGCAGCTCGAACCGCTCCCCGTCGAGCCGAACGACCGCATCGCCCATCAGTTCCCCAAGCCCTGACGAAGCTGGACCGGGCTCGAACGACGGACAGCCCGGATGGTGTCGCGGCCCGCTGTCCGGCATGCGCTTGACGATGTACTGGCGATGAAACGCGACGTACATCTCCACGCCACCCGGCACGCACATGCAGCGCAGCCGCGTCGACGACTCCCGAATCGCCGCCAGCAGTTCCTGCAGCCGCTGATCCTCGGCATCGAAGACCCGGCCGCCGAACGAGAATCTCTGGCCTTCGCTCATGCGATCGCCCTGCCCGCCGGCGACCCGCGCCGGCTCACTCCGCATCGTCCAGCAACTGCGCGAGCGGCGCCCGCGGCCGCGCAAGCTGCTCCCGAACGGCACTGCGGTCGGCGATGCCGAGCACCAGCCCGACCTGGTCCTCGTCGGCCCCGCGGGCGTACATGCGCGACATCAGCGTCAGCCGCGCCGACTGCGCGGACAACGACCGCATGTCGGCCTGCCGGAACAGCCGCCGATAAATATCCAGCAAGGCCCGGCACACATGCCGGTCCTGGCCCGCCGACCCGTTTGACGTGATCGGGTACGCCGCACCCGCCGCATCGAGGAAGAGCGGGCTGCCAGGATCGAGGCCGCGCCATGCGCCAGGACTGCCGAGGCCGTGGCCCGCGTTGACGCGTTCGTCAAGGTAGGCGGCAAGCGCCTCGTCCAGCCGCCGATGGGCGAAGAGCAGCGGACGCTCCTTTCCGTTGATGGCGACCTCGGCCCGGACGAGTGACTCGCGGCGGACCTCGCCATCTGGCCGAAGGTAGTCGCCCACCTTCAGCCGCGCGATCTCGAGCGGGCGCATGCCGGTCGCGAACAGCAGGTGGTACAGCGCCAGGTCATGGTTCGGCCGGCTCGAGCGGGACCGCACCCGCAAGGCGCCCAGCCTCACCTCCTCGACCGCCAGCACCCGTGCCGCCCGACGCGACCCCCGCCGTTCCGGATCGAAGCGCTCCAGCGAGGCGAGGATGGCATCCCGGCGCGCCCGCAGGCGCTGCACGAAGGCAGCGCCCTCGGCCTGAAGGCCGTCCACCCCGACTGCCTGCGTGATCTGGACGGCCAGCGCCTTGACGCGCCGCTCGACGGCCGAGCGAGAGATGCCGCGCCGCGCGGAGACCGCCGAATACGGCTCGCCATTGAGCACCTCGCGCAGCATCTGTATCGTCTGTTCGGTCGTGCGGCGACGTCCGCCCACAGTTCCGTTGTCCATCTGGTGCTCCCGCAACGCCGACGACATCACTTCCTGCGCCGCACGGCGGCCACCTCGGCCAGGATGACCTCGACCGGCGTGGCAATGAGCAGCTGCTCAGAAGGCCGCTTCCGCGCAGCCGCCATCTGCTCGCTGAGCGTGGCCTTGGCCCGGCCGAAGTAGCGCGCGACGGACGCGGCCGAACAGATCCGGTGCCTGACGGCAAGGCAACCCACGAGCGCGCGGCACCGCACGCCCCTTGGATCGACACTCGGAAGGCTCTCCAGCGGACCGGCGATGCCGAGCCTCGCAGCTGCCCATCGTCCAAGGACTTCCAGCGCCCCGTCGATCCCGGCCGAGCCGCCCTCGGCCACGAGGGCGGCCGCCGCCGTGCCGCGGAGGTCCACGGCGACGCTGCGCTGCGGGCTGGAACGGCCGCAGGCGAGCCTCAGGCCCCGCGCCAGCTCCCAGGCCAGCAGGTCGCGGTCGGCCGGCCGGCGCGCGATCCAGGCCTTCAGCGCGGCGCGCGCCTCGACCACCGAAGAGTCGAACGCCTGCAGCATGGGCCGCGCATTGAAGCCGGGGGGCGACGTCCGCAGGCCCAGCGCGACGCGCAGTGCGCCATGGGAGTGGTGGATCGGTGTCCTGCACTGGCGCTGGAACACCGGACGCCAGGCCAGCATGCGCAACTCCTCACGCAGCTCGCCGAGCGACAGGAGCCGATGCGCCCGGAACGGCGCCGCAAGAACCGGGCTCGTGATCGGCTGGGACTGCCGTACCCAGCGGGACACGACATTGCCGACCGCACGCGCGATGCCGCCCGGCGTCTCGCCCGAAGGCAGCACCGACACCACGTGGATCTCGGTGGGCAGGAGCACATAGTCCAGCAACTGCCCGCCTCGCCGCCGATGCGCATCGACCAGGCGCGCCTGGACACGACCGTACAGCGACACGTCCGAGAAGAACTCCCGTCCGACGGCCGCCTGCCAGCACAGGTGCCAGGTCGCCAGACCCGCCCGGGGTTCCACGTCGCTGGCATCGGAGTTCCGCATGCTCAGATGACGCGCCGGACGATCCGAGCCACACATGCGACCTAGAACAACGCCGAGAACGTTCGGCAAGAAGCGCTCACCCCCACGCCGCGGCGCAATGGTGGGGCCATGCGCGGCTGAGCCTCTGGTGACAACGCGATGGCTTGCGGGCAAGGCCTGCTGCACCAGACGCGAGGCGAGCTTGCAAGGACCGTCGATCAAGAGTGCGAACCATGTCGAGACACGTTCCGCGCTGCAGCCGGCGGCTGGCATGGCATCGACAAGCGGATCCGGCTCGAGGGCTACTTCATCAACAACGGGGTCGCCTGTTGCCGAGGCCCTCTGCGGTTGGTCGTTGCCGGGCAAAGGCTGCCCGGCCGAAGTACAGGCTCATCGCCTGAGACCCGCGCGCCGAGCGCTGCGCATGGAGGTACCGCCGGCGGAAATAGCGCGCGCCGGCTGGAGCCAAACGCGCGTCGCACCCCGAAGGGTGAACTGCGGCGGTGCGGCATGAGATGTCGCTCGAGCAGTTCGGCACCCGCCGTGAACGTGCCGGCACAGGACTGGATCGGCCACCTCGTGTCAAGGCAAAGTTGAAATGTCGCCCCGCTGGCTAAGTTGAAGTGTCGCATCGGGGCTGAGCGCAGCGCTCGGTGCAGGACCTTGTCCACCGGCGGCGTGGCGGTCCGCCACGCAAACGCCGACGGTGGGCAAGTCCGTGTTCAGTGCGCGGTGAGGGCAGGGCTCGGCTTTCGCGGTGCAAACGTCGGTTTCGGCTTCTTGCCCGAGCACACCTCTTCGACGACAGCGCGGATGTCCTGCGCGGTAAAGGCGCGTTGCGTCTTGGTGCCGGGGCGGCGCTCGGCGTGGTTCGCATTGGCCGGCTCGCCGCGGTGCGTTCGAGACGCCACGCTGCGCCGCCGGTCGTCACGCTGCTCCTGAATGGCCTTGGCGACTTCGAGCGCCCTGGCCAGGCGCTTGTTCTCGACCACCGCGCCGGAATCCAGGGTCGACAGCCGGTCGTAGCGCTCATAGGGCAGCACTCGGCCATCGGCCCGGATCTCCAGTCGCCCGTCCGGGTACTCCCAGACGTCGATGTAGCGGTGGATCAGCTTGCGGATGTCCGGCGAATCGGCCAGCAAGTAGATGCGCTTCTCGTGCTGCAGGGTCAGCGACTGGGTGACCTTGCGCTGCACGCGCCAGGTGAAGACTTCTTCCAGGTTCTCGTCGCTACGTACGGGCCGGTGGGCGTCGAACGCGCTGCGCGGCTCCTTTGCGAAGCGGGCGTTGAGGTCGGCGGCGAAGTGTGGCGCAAAGGCGTTGGCCGCCTCCATCGTGGAGATCCGCCGCAGCCGCAGCTCCTTGACCAGCCGGTCCTGCAGCGTCAGGTTGGCGCGCTCCACGCGCCCCTTGGCCTGGCTGGAGTTCGCGCAGAACGTGTCGATGTTGAGCTCGTACAGCGCGCGCCCGAACTGCGTGGCCGAGCGGCCAAACTCCGTCGAGTCGCGCGTCGGCCGGAAGATCGAGGCCTTGTCGCTGTAGAGAGCCACCGGCTTGCCGTAGCGCTTGAGGTACGCCCGCGCGGCCTCGAAGTACGCGAAGGTGGTCTCGGTCGGCGCGAAGTACAGCTGCATCAGCCGGCTCGTCGCATCGTCGACGAAAACCAGCAGCGTGCACGCCGCCGCGCGGTCCTCGAACCAGTGATGGTCGCTGCCGTCGATCTGGATCAACTCGCCCAGGCACGCCCGGCGATTGCGTGGCTGGTGGATCTGCGGCGGTCGCTGACGGCGCGGTGTCCAGAGACCGGCATCGATCACCAATTGCCGGACGGTCTCCTTGCTCAGCACCAAGCCGTGGCACTCGCGCAGCTTCTCGCACGCCAAGGTCGGCCCGAAGCTTCGTAACGCTGCCGGATCAAGCTCACGGCGCGCTGCGCGAGGCCAGGCTCGAGCTGGTTGTGGCTCGGCTGCCCACGGTTGCGTGAAACCACGCCCATAGGGCCTTCGGCCCGGTACCGCAACAACAGCCGCGGCCCAATATGCGACGTTTGAACTTTGCCCAAACGCGACGTTAGAACTTTGCTCCTACACCTCGACGAGCTCGAAGAATGGTTATGTCAACTGTTGCGGCGGACGAATGCAGGAGCCCTGGCCCGACGGGGCTGCCGTTCTCTCCCTTAGGAGCCTTTTTTAGTGCGATCTCGCCGACACCGGCGTCGCAGGTGACTGGCAGGGACGCCGGACACAGGCGCGCCAGGCGCATGTCAGCCGGTTGACGTCCCTGCCACGAGGCCTGGCTGCGCTGCATGCAACACTCCAAGGTCCTCTTCGAGAACGCGCGCCAGTTCGCCAAGTTGCGCCAAGATCAACGGGGACTCCTGGTGAGCGTGCCGAACCACCGCCTCAAGCGCCTCGGCGGCCGTGGCAATACGTACCGCACCCACGGTTGCGGCGATGCCTTTGAGGTTGTGCAAGCGGTGCAGCACCGCCACGAAATCTGCGGCGTCGATCCGCTCTCGAATTTGTGCGACCAAGCCGTCCTGCTGTACGGCGAACTGCGCGAGCACCGACCAGACGAGCGATTCGTTGTGCCTCAGCCGTCGTCGCAGCCCCGCCAGGTCGAAGCCAGGTAGCGTCGGGATGGTCGCAGGAGTCACGAGCGCGATGAGCGTCGTTGCATGGCGAGAGGAACCGTACGACGGAGGCGATGGTGTCGGGTCGCTGCGGGTGGTCCCGGTCGGGCCGATGTGCTCGCCGAGCACGCGCCGCAGTGTCTCGGGCACCAGCGGCTTTGGGATGTGCGCGGCCATGCCTGCGGCCCGGCACGCAGCACGGTCTTCGGGAAGGACGGCGGCTGTCATGCCGATGACCGGCAGAGCGGCGGCACCTGGCAATGCGTGGATGCGTTGCGTGGCCGTCAGGCCGTTCATCACCGGCATGTGCACATCCATAAGTACTGCGTCGAACCAACCGGGAGGCGCACGTTCGACCGCCGCGACCGCTTGCGCGCCGTCGCTCGCGAGCACCACCTCGCTGCCCAGCTGCTCAAGAAACCCACGCGCGACGATCTGGTTCAGTTCGTTGTCCTCGACCAGCAGCAAGCGAGCACTACGCAACGCCGCCGGAGCGGCCGCCTGCTCGACTGGCAGGGGTGGGTGCCCTGGCAGTATGAGGGGCAGCGTGAACCAGAAACGGCTGCCTTGATCAAGCGCACCCTCGACCCCGATCGAGCCGCCCATGCATTCCACCAGTTGCCTGCACAACGCCAATCCAAGGCCGGTTCCTCCGAAGCGACGGGTGATGGAGCCGTCTGCCTGAGCGAAGGGCTCAAACAGATGCCGGCGCTGGTCCGGCGCGATGCCAATGCCGGTATCGCTGACCTCGAAGCGAACGCAGCGCAAGCCAGCCTCGCTGCTGACGGTGGCAGTCAGCCTGATCGTGCCTCGCGCGGTGAACTTCACAGCGTTGCTGACCAGGTTGTTGAGCACCTGGGCCGTGCGCAGCGGATCGGCCATCACGTGACGCGGCAACGTGTCATCGAACGCGAGCTCGATGCCGAGCATCTTCTGCTCGATGCGCGCAATGAACAGGTCGCGCACCCGGCCCGCAAGCTCGCGCAAGTCCACCGGCTGGACTTCGATGCGTAGCTGCCCTGCTTCGACCTTCGAGTAGTCGAGCACGTCGTCGAGGATACCCATCAGCGCGAGCGCAGCGTGGTGCGCCTTCTCTACGTAGCTACGCGCGAGGGGTTCGGATGTTGAATCCGGCCTGACCCGACCGGCGTCGTCGAGCGCGAGCCGCGTCAGACCGATGATGGCGTTCATCGGCGTGCGGATCTCGTGGCTCATGTTGGCGAGGAAGTGGCTCTTCGCGCGCGCGGCATCCTCGGCGCGTGCTTGTGCCTGCCGCACTTCGCTGACGTCGATGAGGGTCAGGTACATGCCCAGCAAGTTGCCGTGCTCGTCGCGATCGGGCCGGCACTCGCACAGCGCCTGCATGCGCCGATGGCCGGCACCATCGCCTATCGCCTGTTCGAAGCGTCGCACGCCCTCTTGCGACGCCGCATCGAACAGGGGCCCCAGCGCTTCATCAAGGGTCGCGCCGAGGACCTCCGCCATCGCTGCACCGGGCGCCTGCGCAGGCGGCACGGCGAACCACTCGAGGAAGGCGCGGTTGGCTTGCTGCAGCCGCCGCTGCCCGTCCCACGACGACATCAGCGCCGGCGCGTTGTCGAGGATGTTGCGCAGCTCGCGCTCCCGGCGGCGGATCGTCGCGGCCTGCTCCTCTACACGCTCCTCGAGCTGCCGGTGCAGCTCGGCCAGCGCACGCTTGAGCTGTTGGCGCTCGAGGCTGCGCGCGATCGTGTGCGCGAGCCGCTCCGGGTTGAGCTCGATCTTGGTGAGGTAGTCGGCCGCACCGCCATGCATCGCGTTGACCGCGAGTGACTCGTTGCCGGCTCCGGTGACCATGATCACCGGACACTCCTGCCGCTGTTCAAGTTGAAGCTGCTGCATCAGCTCGGCGCCGGTCGTGTCGCCCAGATGGTTGTCCAGCAACACGCAGTCGAACCGCTGCACCCGGGCCAGCGCGAGCGCTTCAGCACCAGATGCGGCCTGCTCCGTGTGGAACGGTAGCGCAGTGCGCCGTAGCATGCGTAGCATGCGCTCGCGGTCGACGTCGTCGTCATCGACGATCAGCAGGTGCAGCGGAAGCGCCGTGCCGTTCGCGCTGATCGCGTCGGATCGGTCACTGCAAGGCGTCAGGGGTGCCGTCATGGGGGTGGCGACGGCAGGCGGACAGCTGACTGATACGACTGCAGCAACTGCGCGAGCTTCGCGAATTGCGGTCCCACGGCAGCTTTGACCATGTAGCCGGCCACCTGCTCATGGTACGCGCGTTGGCGATCGAGGTCGGTGTCGGATGTCGTCAACACGAAGACGACATCGTCGGCCAACGCAGGGTCGGCGCGCAGCTGCTGCAGGAACTCGAAACCGTTCATGCGCGGCATGTTCAGGTCAAGCAGCATCACGCGCGGCCGCGGCACGCGCCGCGCCGGGTCCTGTCCGCGCAGCACATCGAGTGCAACTTGCCCATCCTCGGCCCATACGACCGGGAAGCTCACGTTCATCTTCGTCAGGCCGCGCAACACCGATTCTGCGGCAACGTCGTCGTCCTCGATGAGCAGGATCGTCAAAGTCGTCGCCGCCATCATCAATCCTCCGATGCGCGCCGTGGAAAACGCGGCCAGTGCACTCGAAAGCAGGCACCGCGCTGGTCGGCCAGCGGCGACTGCAGTTCGATTCGGCCGCCATGCACTTCGACCAGGCGCTTGGTCAGCGCCAGCCCGATGCCCGAACCGCCGCGCTCGCCGGCCGCACTGGCGGTCTGGAACAGCTTGAAGATGCGCTCGTGCGCGGCCTCGGGCACGCCCGGACCGTCGTCGACGACGTCGATCACGCAGTAAACATCGTCCTGGCGCACTTCGACGCGCAGCCGGCCGCTGTCGCGGTCATGATGCTTGATCGCGTTGGACAGCAGGTTACGCAGCACCGTCTCCAGCGGCGTGCGCGTGCCCTGGAACGGTTGCGAGTCGATCGCCAGCGCGACCTCGAAGCCGAGCGGCAACGGCTGGAGCTCGAGTACGCTGGGCACCAGCGCTCCGATGTCGATCGTCGACAGCTCGGTGGCCGCACGGCCGGCGCGGGCGTAGCTCAACAGGTCGTCCATGAGCCGCTCCATGCGCAGGATGCGCTGACGGATGCGTCCAAGGTTGTGGCGCACGGGCTGCGGCGGGTCGCTCAGGTCGTCCTCGATCCAGTCGACCAGGTCGGCAATGCCGCGCAACGGCGAGCGCAGGTCGTGCGACGCGACGTAGGTGAACTCCTCCAGGTTCGCATTGGCCTGGCGCAGCTCGCGCTCCAGCCGCTTGCGCCCGCTGATGTCAGTGATCGCGGCCAGAGTCATCGTCTGCCGCTGCCAGCGCACGCGCCTCAGGCCTATCTCGACCTCCAGTTCGCTGCCGTCCGCATGCAAAGCAGTCAGGTCGCGGCCTTGCCCCATCATGCGAGCCTCGCCGGTTTGCCGATAACTTGCCATCAGCGCGCCGTGGCGCGGCCGGTAGCGCTCCGGCAGCAGCCGGTCCATCGGCTGCCCGACCAGCAAGGCCGGGCCATAGCCGAGTGCATCGCACAGAACGCGGTTAGCCATCGCGATGTGGCCGCCGTCGTCGATGATCAACATGCCAACTGGCGCGGCGTCGAAGACGCCACGGAACGCCCACTCAAGTGCGAGGCGTTCGCTGATGTCGACCACCGATGCAAGCACCAGCGGCTCGCCATCTGGCCTCGGCACCGGGTTGAGACCGATCTCCACCGGAAACTCATGCCCGTCGGCGCGCCGCGCGTACAGCACGCGACCGGCGCCCATGGCCCTCGGCGACGGCCGCTCAAAGAATGCTTCGCGCAGCGGCACGTGCCTGTCGCGCACGGCCGCTGGCAGCAGCATCTCGAGCGGCTGACCGACCAGCGCTTCGGACGGGTAGGCGAACATCCTCAGCAGCTCGTCGTTCGCAGCGACGATGCGACCCGCGCGGTCGACCAACACAAACCCGCTTGGCGCAGCATTGAACGCCCGCGCCAACAACTCCGGTGCTGGCCCGCTGTCGGCAGCGAGGGCCGCCGGCGCGCCGTGAGGCGCGTTCATTGGCGGGGCGAGTACGGCCCTTTGGTCTGCGGCGGCTCAAGTGCCGCCTCAACCCCGACGCGCGGTTTGACTCGCATACGGATCTCCCTGGACGTTTCCTACGTAGAGACACACAACAGCCGATGCCAATCTACCGCGCGGGACCGCGTCGGGCGCTCGAATGACCATGTGACAGGAATGGCAAGAGCGCAAGAGCTACGCCGCGCGCTGCCGGCGCTAACAGCACGCATCGCTGAAGAGCTGACGCAGCGTGGCACCGATGTAGGGGCTGACAGTTCATCGCGGACCCATGCCTGCCGCTCGCCCGCCGGTGCCGGAACGTGGCTGTCCGTGGCAGGTTCGGCTGTTCGCCCCCAAACGCCAGCATTGCTCGCGCCCGAGGAAGCGCGCACGTTTATAGGTGACCGGAAGCACCCGGGCGAGACCGCCGCGCGACCGTCGACTAAGGTGGGGACCTTCGCGGGAAGCGAGCAACCGGCCTTGCGGAGCAAGCGCCATCTACATGCGCACGTTCTCGCTCACGGTGGAGATTGCAGTGTTGGCGGTACGGTCCGGGATGATGGGTGACACAACAGTCCGGGATGATGGGTAACACACCGATGGACGAAGGGCTCCTGGAAGGAGGGGCCCGATGCCTTGGAGTGAGACCACGACCATGGATGCAAAGGTGGCATTCATTCAGGACTGGAACAGCCAGAAGCACCAAGTGACGGAGCTGTGCGCACGCTACGGCGTGAGCCGCAAGACGGCGTACAAGTGGATCAACCGGTACCTGGAGCAGGGGCCCGACGGGCTGTGGGATCGCAGCCATGCACCGCAGAGATCGCCGCACCGCACGAGCCACGAGGTGGAGCAGGCGATCGTGCAGCAGCGGCTTAGGCACCCGAGCTGGGGGCCGAAGAAGCTGCTGTGGACGCTCGAGCGTTGGCAGCCGGAACTGGAACTGCCAAGCCGCTCGACGGTGGCGCAGATTCTCAAGCGCAACGATCTGGTGATGGCCAAGAAGAGGCAGCGGCCGGTGGGCCACCCCGGCAGGCCGAGCATGGCGGTGAACAAGCCCAACGACAGCTGGAGCGTGGACTTCAAAGGGCAGTTCCGTACAGGCGACGGGAAGTACCTGTACCCGTTGACGGTGACGGACAACCACAGCCGCTACCTGCTGGCGTGCCAGGGGCTGCCGGGGCCGCTGCTGGAGCCCACGCAAGCGGTGCTGACGAGGGTGTTCAAGGAGTATGGGCTGCCCAGCCGGCTGCGCAGCGACAACGGAGCGCCGTTTGAGGCGTACTCGCTTGGGCAGGCTGAGCCAGCTGTCGGTGTGGCTGCTGAAGCTGGGGGTGATGCCCGAGTTGATCGAGCCCGGCAAGCTGCAACAGAACGGCAGGCACGAGAGGATGCACCGCACGCTCAAGGATGAGACGCTGAAGCCGCCGGCGGCCAACGCGCGAGCGCAGCAGAGGAAGTTCAACACCTGGCGCGGGGAGTTCAACGACGACAGGCCGCACGAAGCGCATGACGGACTGACGCCCACGGACGTGCACGTGGTCGCGACCAGGCCGATGCCCAGCAGGCTGCTTGCCCCGGAATACTCGGACCGCTTCGAGGTTCGTTATGTCAGCGCCAACGGGGGCATCCGTTGGCGCAAGAACTGGGTCAACGTCAGCAGCGTGAGGGTCGGTGAATACGTTGGCCTTGAAGTGGTCGACGACGGGCAGTGGGACGTGTACTTCGCGAACTACAGGCTCGGCAGACTCAATGAACGCTTCATGAGGATCGAGGATGCCTTCGGTAGACTGAAGTGCACTGGACTGGACTAAATCTGACAGCGGTCTATTCTTAGCCTCATGGCTGGCCCCGGCGCGAAGGGCGGAGCCCGTAGCGCTGGGGGCAGCCATCCAGAGCAGAAGGAGTCCGCCATGACTCAGGAACAGAAGGTCATCCGCGCCAAGGTCGGCATCCTGGAGCTGGCCCGCCAACTGGGCAACGTCAGCCAGGCCTGCCGCGTCATGGGTTACTCGCGCGATAGCTTCTACCGCTTCAAGGATCTGTACGACAAGGGCGGTGAGGCCGCGCTGCAGGAGATCTCGCGTCGCCGGCCGCTGCTGAAGAACCGCGTCGACCCGCAGGTCGAGCAGGCCGTGGTCGCCTTGGCGCTGGAGTTGCCGGCGTACGGCCAGGTCCGCATCGCCAACGAGGTCCGCAAGCGGCACGCGCTGAGCGTCTCGCCCCAGGGCGTCCGCAGCATCTGGATGCGCCACGACCTGCAGACGATGATCAAGCGCCTGAAGGCTCTCGAAGCCAAGTCCGCCCAGGAAGGCTTGGTCCTGACCGAGACGCAGCTGTCGGCGCTGGAGCGCGCCAAGCTCGACAAGGAATCGCACGGCGAGTTCGAGTCCGAGTGCCCGGGCTACTGCGGCGCCCAGGACACGTTCTACGTCGGCACGCTCAAAGGCGTGGGCCGCGTGTACCAGCAGACCTTTGTCGACACCTACGCCAAGGTCGCCTTCGCCAAGCTGTACGACCGCAAGACGCCACTGCCCGCGGCCGATCTGCTCAACGACCGGGTCGTGCCCTTCTTCGACAGCCACGGCATCCGACTGCTGCGCGTGCTCACCGACCGCGGCACCGAGTACTGCGGCAACCCCGAGCACCACGAGTACGAGCTGTACCTGGCGCTGGAGAACATCGACCACACCCGCACGCGTGCGAAATCTCCGCAGACCAACGGGATCGTCGAGCGCCTGCACAAGACGATGCTCAACGAGTTCTACCGCATCGCCTTCCGCAAGAAGGTCTACGACTCGATCGAGGCGCTGCAGGCCGACCTCGACGCATGGCTTGACCAGTACAACAACCAGCGGGAGCATCAGGGCCGTTGGTGCTACGGCAAGACTCCCATGCGTACCTTCTTCGACTCCCTCGACCTCGCAAAGGAGAAGCTCATCGCCTACCACTGATCGCCACACCGTTCGCCAGATCGTGTGTCAGATCAAGTCTCGGCCAATACAACTGAAGCGCCGCGTGTAACCCATCACCCCGGACTATCTGTCACCCATCATCCCGACCACTCAGGCGACGACCGAGAACTGAGCCGGGTGTTCAACCGTTCAACCTGCCCTGCTTTTTTTTTGCCGCGGGGAATCGAAGGAGTGATCGTTCTCTTTGCCCCGCCCTCCACACACGCTCCAGTTCGACGTCAGGAAGCCCTACCATCGTGACCTTGCTGCTTCGCTCTTGGGACATGCTGCGGGACGGGACATACACCACTACCCTGTCGGGAAAGTCAACCGTCAGCGTGCGGGTGGTACTGAAGCGCGGCTGGAGGCTCGATGTGTACTTGCACGTCGGGGATGACCACCGCCCTGCGGTGACGCATTTCGTCTCGTTAGGCAAGCAGCGCGTCACTGTCGTCGATATCTTCGGCAACGCCCCAGGCAGTCCGTGGCATCGAGCGGGTCTCAGCGCCCTGGCCGTCAACACGGCGATCCAGTTCCTCAAGGTACTCTATCCGCCGAGCACACCCATACGAGGACACATCGTCGGCGCGAGGGACGCCCAGCGCCAAGAGGAACGAAGGGCGTTTTGGCGCTCTTTCGGCTTCGACATCACCGCCCCCGACAGACGAAGCGATGAGCACCTGCGGGGTACGGTGGAAAGCGTACGGCTCTTGCCAGGACTGGTGTTCGGTGAGCACCCACGAATCTTGGACATCACCACCTTCACACAGGTCGAAGAGTCGAAGGCAAGCCCTTGAGTTAGCCGTCGTCGAAGGTCCCGCGTGCGCCCACGCGACCTGCAGCGCCCCCAACGTCTACGCGCGCACGTTTTCGCTCACGGTGGAGACCGCAGACTTGTTGATGAGCTGCTTCGCGGTGCCGCTCGCCAGCAAGATGGTGTGCTTGTCGAAGCCGACGATGGTCCCCCGCAAACGAATCCCGTTGACGAGATAGACAGAGACATCTGCCCGGCTGGAGCGAAGCTGCTCCAGAAGGGTCAGCTGCGCATGTTGCGCTACCCGGTTCTCGCGGTCAGAGGTAGCTCTGCCAACTGCCATGCCAGCGTCGTTCGCCACACGTCACTCGCAGGCAAATCGGGTAGGCGACGGGGAAGGCAGCGAGGGGTTCGGAGACACCGGTTCACGCAGTGCGGCGCTCACCTTCTGCGCTGCGGCCGGATCCGACGCCTGACGGTCCCGCGCAGGCACATCCACCAGGCTCGGGCGCGAATAGGTCAGGGGCTCCTGCCGCGGCTTCGACACCACGAATGTATCGATAGCCGCAGCACGGGCCGGATCCGGCGTGTCGGCCACGACAGGTGGAAGCTCGTACGGCAACGGCTGGGGCCTCAGGCCCACGACCTTCCCCTCACCAAGGGCTGTCCGGCCGACGCCGGCACCCAGCAGGCGCGAAAGATGCTGAACGACGTTGTCGGGCTGAATGCGAGACATGATGACCCCTCTTCGAAGACTGCTGTCCCGTAGGAGGTCCGCGCTTCGCCGAGCAAGTTAAGCTCCGTCGTCTTTTGCCCGCCGCCGACATGCCCCCCGAAACCAATGCAACCGACCAAACGCCGCCAAGCGCGTAGAGTTGCTTCGCCGGCTGCGGCTTCTCCTCCCTCCCATTGAGCAGCCGGACTTTCGTCGCCGCGGCGGCTCTGCGCCTCGCGGCGACCTTTCCTGGCTTTGGGAGGATCGGCGCCGGCTTAGCTCAGCTGGTAGAGCACCCGCCTTGTAAGCGGAAGGTCGTCCGTTCGACTCGGACAGTCGGCACCAGCTCTTTAACTCTGTCGACGCGAATTCAGATCGGGGTGTAGCGCAGCCTGGTAGCGCATCTGCTTTGGGAGCAGAGGGTCGCAGGTTCGATTCCTGTCGCCCCGACCAACGACGGAGGGCTGGCCGAGCGGTTTAAGGCACCAGTCTTGAAAACTGGCGAGGGCGCGAGCCCTCCATCGGTTCGAATCCGATGCCCTCCTCCAGGCACGCTGCGGGTGTAGTTCAATGGCAGAACCTTAGCCTTCCAAGCTAATGACGCGGGTTCGATTCCCGCCACCCGCTCCAGAGCTCAAGTTGCCCAGATGGCGGAATCGGTAGACGCGGCGGACTCAAAATCCGTTGTCGAAAGACGTGAGGGTTCGAGTCCCTCCTTGGGCACCACCAGCGCGGTGGTTGGCGCACATCACGCACTTAGTTGCCGGGTCCTTAGCTCAGTTGGTAGAGCGGCGCCTTTACACGGCGTAGGTCGGCGGTTCGAGACCGTCAGGACCCACCAGTCATCTCGTCGGCGCATCGCAGGGGCCGCCGATCAGCATTCTTCTCGCGCGGGTGGCGAAATTGGTAGACGCACCAGGTTTAGGTCCTGACGCCGCCCTCACGGCGTGCGGGTTCGAGTCCCGCCCCGCGCACCACAGCATCGCTGACGATCTGCAGGGGGCCGTTAGCTCAGTTGGTCAGAGCAGCGGACTCATAATCCGTTGGTCGCTGGTTCGAGCCCAGCACGGCCTACCAAACCCCTCGGGCGACCGGCGCCGAGCGCCGCCTGGGTGATCTTTCCCATGGGCGTCAGCGCAGGTCGCGGATGGCGCGGTTCGCATCGTTGAGGCTGAAGGCGGCAGGATCGAAGGGGCCACCGCACCATCGCCACACCTGCAGGTGCTCCTCGTGCGTTCGGTCGCGCATAGCCTGCAGAAAGTCCATGTATCCAGGCGGACCGCCGACGTCCTCCGGTGGACAGGCATTCGCGCCGGCGATGCACATGGGCCAGGCATTGCGCTCGGGCTCCACGGCACTTCGCTGGTCGACCGTGATGCGGTGTTCCCACCCGTCGCCGAAGTCGTAGTTGTAGGTGAACTCGGCGACGTCGTCGCCCAGCACCTTGCCGACGGTGCATTTCCGCTCGTCGATCAAGTCTTCTTGCGTGCCCCATTCGGGATCGGGGATGCCATAGCGAGCGGAACCGATCCGCCATTCGTGCAGGTGACTGTTGGTCCAGCCGAAGGCGGCTTGGACGACGAGGTCCAGTCTGGCCAGCTTCAGGGTGTCGGGCACCAGGATCGTTCGCCATATCCGCGGCTCTATGTGCTGCAGTTCGACGGTCAGCTGGTAGATCTGTTGGGGTTCGGGGCGACGTGGAGGTTTGCTCATCGGAGCGAAGCGTACCAATGAAGCTGCCCACGCCTCTACCACGGGGATGAGCTCGGCCGCTTCAGACGGGTCGCCGTTCTGAATCCGTTCAGAAGCGCGGCAGGTTCAACAGCACGAGATCGCCTGCTCCCACCTCGACCAGATGCAGTCGACCGCCCTCGCCTCGTTCCACATGAATCACTCCGCCGAACGACCTCCGCCCATCGGTTGTCAACGTCCAGAACGCTACCGTCTCCCCTGCATCGATCGCCGCCGCAAGCTGCTCGACCGTTGCTTTCCTGAAAGGGCCGGCAGGGCTTGTTGCCGCGGTCACCTCCCCCCACAAGACAGCCGCGATCTGCCCGTCCGGGCCGAGACGAACGTGCGTGATGCCGCGCGCTGGCAACGGGCCTCCCGCGGTCGACGGTGCAGCCACACCGAGCACATCGAGCCGCTCCTTGGGATCGACAACCAGCTCGGCGAACTTCCGCCCCCATGCAGCGATCGGCGGTTCGATCCAGAGATCGGAATCGGTCATCGCGGCCTCGATGCGCACAAGTCCTCCCAGAGGTCAAACCCCTGCTGAAGGGTGAGCCACGCCGCAGCCGTTGATCCGGTGTCCGCTCCGAGCCAACGCTCGAGCTTGTCGGCAAGTTCGGGCGTGATGCGCGAGCGGCCCGACGACAACTCGCCCAGCTGCGCCTTGCTCAGTCCCAGCGCGCGTTCGGCATCGGCCAGCGTCAGGCCCCGATGGCGCATCTCCTCGTGGAAGAGCACCTTTCCAGGATGAATGAGGTTCACGAAGAGCCCCCGGCCGAGATCGAGTCCCGGTACTCGGCCCATGCCTGGACCATGAACTGAGCGATCTCACGGCACTCGGCCTCGCTGAGGTAGGACGGCTCTACCTTCTCACCCTCGGCCGCGGCTTCGCGCGCGGTGTAAAGCGTGGCGTCATACCCGTACGTGATGCGATCAAGACTGCGCTCGCGCCGCGCCAGATCGCTCAGCTCCAGCCCGATCACCGGACTGCCGATGTCGAGCTTCTTGCCGGTGGACAGCACAAGTTCTCGCCCGTCGAACCTCAGGCCACGCATACGAAGCTCCCCCTGATGCGCTGATCCGAGGAATTCTCCCCGGTAGGACTAGTGTGGCATCGGCCGCCCGCTTTGCGTGGTAGCGATAGATCGGGTCTTTCCTTGATGACTCGGATGGATGCATGACGCAATAGGTCAAGACTTTGCCGGACGGTGAACAAAAGCTTCCGGCGCTTACCCGGAGGCTCGCATGTACGCACTGCTGCACCGCTTGTCCAAGAGCCAGCTTCCCGTGCAGGTCGGGCCTACCGACGCCGACGATGCTCGGGCGCTCGCAGCGTACGGCTGGATCCAGGCGGTCTATCCTCGCGGCGAATCCATGCAGATCGTTGCCGTCACGATCGCCGGAATGCAGGCTTTGGACTTCCTGACGGTCGCGTATGAAGATGGCCTGGTCGACTTCTGGGGCGGCCTCGCCACATCAGTGTTGGCCGAAGATCCTCAACCATCCGCAGAACCTCGACGAAGCTCGGCGTCAGGCTTTCTTCTGCCATAGGTCGCGGCGTACGAAGTGGACGTCAGGCTTCATTGGCCGATCGGGAAACTTCGAAATCCTGCAGCGACTTGCCGGCAAGCAAAGCCTCACGCAGCCAGCGCGGGCGAGTCCCCCTGCCGCTCCAGGCGTTCCCGTTTCCGTCGCTGTACTTCGCGACGCCGACAGCTGACTTCGCTTTCCCACGGCGCCCCCTTGCGGCGCCTCGTGTCGCAACAGTAAAGCCGAGATCGGGCGCGGTGATTCCGTAGACCGCGATGGCGTGCTTGATCCGATCGATAACGCCGGCCTTCTCCGACTCGCGCAGTGCGCTTGCGCGCCTTTGAAGTTCCTCGATCTGCTGCTGGACCACCGGCAGCGTTTGGTGCTTTGGCATATGACGGTACTCGCGTGTTTGTGATTTGGCTTCGCATCCGAGGGCGTTCAGTGCCCCCTTCGTTCCGGCGGAACACGACGATCGTATGCTCGCTGCATGACGAGCCAGGCCTCCGCCGTCAGCCCGGTCTCTGAGCCCAGCCACCTCTCAAGCTTCTGGGCAATTTCCGGGGTGATGCGGACGCGGCCGGCGAAGAATTCGGCCAGTTCCTAGTGCCCCAAGCCCAACGCACGCTGCGCATCTTCGACAGTGAGCCCCCTGTTCGGAAGCTCCTCCTCGAAGAGCAGCTTTCCCGGAGCGATCAATGAACGCATGAGACGGTCCTCTTTACAAGAGGCCGACGGTATTGCGAATGAATCGCTCGTCAGGAGAGGGATTGACCTCATGGCCGCAACGCCTTCTTGCTTCCGGTCGCTCAGGCGCCCCTTCGGATGGGCCTACGCCTGAGGTGGACGCCACGCCGGCGGCGGCGGCGGCGACGGCGACGGCCACCGGTCTCGTCGATCGAAGACCAGCGCCGGGTAGGTTTGGCCGTCGCGCCGGCCGTTGTAACGACCGAGCGCATACGTCAAGTTCCCCCGCTCTCGCTCCAGGTAGTGCCGCAGGATGGAGCAGCCGAAGCGCATATTGGTCTGGACATGGAAGAGCTTCGACGCGTCGGCAGCTCCGAGCAACTGTGCCCAGAACGGCATGATCTGCATGTAGCCCCTCGCACCCACGGGACTGATGGCGTACCGCCGGAACGCGCTCTCGACGTGGATCAGCCCCAGCACGAGGCCCGTCTCTAGTCCGGCCCGTCGACTCTCATACCACACAGTATCGACAAACTCCCCACGGGCCTCGTCTTCCGGAAGGTAGGAGCGCAGTCGCTCGCTGCTCCTGGCATGCCAGGCGTCGTAGGCCAATCGCTCGGCAGGGTCCTCGAAGCTCGGCTTCGGTGGCGCTTCACGTTCGAGTTCGGCGCTGAGCGAGGAGCGCACTGCATCCACCAAGTCCTCCTCGAGTACCAACCTCGATGAGGCCAGGACGACGGGCGGGTGCAGCGCGGCGATTGCGAAGACGGCCCGGCGCCTGGAGATATTGACGTCTGAGGTCCGATCGGCGTGCGCCATCGCGTCAGAACATCGTGAACGCCAAGGCCATGCAAATCAGCGTGATCGCTCCAGCGAGGTTGCTGCCGCACAACGGAAAGATGGCCCCGAGGTCGTCCTGCTCCGGCCAGGAACTGTTCCCTTCGCGCTCAGCCTTTCCCGCATGGCCCGGCTCGGTGGTCATGATCACGGCTCGCATGCGCCGGTCATTGAACGATGTCCAGCGCCACCGTCGGCGCTGCGAACTCACGTCCCACCAGCGCGCGGGCGAACAGGTAGTTGCAGCGCGCCCGGTCGCTGAGCTGGTTCAGATCCACCGCCCCTTGCGCATTGCAGGGGAAGGAGAACCCGCGACCGGCGACGAAGAGAGATTCGAACCGAAGCTCGTAGCCGTTGTTCGCATTGACTTGGAGCGCACCCATCGCAACCTCCTGCAGCCACCGAGCGGGCCCTGCACAGCGAAGGGTTTGCTCGTCGTAGGAAGTATGGTCAACGGGTGTATCAGCCGAGTTTCGCAGCGGGGCGGGTTTGGCTTCGTTTGTAGATCGCTTCCGCCATGAGCAGACGAAGCCGAAACCCGCCGGCCCGCGGCCTGCACCCCGTCATTCAGGAGGCAGTTGCAGAAGAGCCCGAGCGCGCAGCCGTTCGGAGGCATCGAAGTGCAGTTCGATGTGTCTCGCAATGGCGGCCCCCCGGGCAACGTCGGCCAGTTCCGGAGAGCGTCGCAAAACCTCGACGACGGCCCGGACTTGCTCAAGGCGCCTGTCCCAGTCGGCCTGCTGGCGATCAACCTCGCGCAGTCTTTCAGCGACCTCCACCCCGAGCGTCGCAACCCTTTGCTGGTGCACGAGCTGCAGGTCATCGGTCGACGCGGGACGGCGAGCAGCTGCGGGTAACAAGGGAAGGCTCGCCGGCTCTTGCAGCAAGCCGCTCGAGGCGCGGGCGACCTGCTCCCGAAGCGCTCGCTCCTCATCACCGAAGAATGCTTCGGCCCACTCGGGCCCGAGCAGCTCTCGACGAACACGCGACCGCTCCTCCAATGCAGGCATCACGGTCGCCATGTCGTCAAGCTGCACGGCGCTTCGGAAGCGATAAGCCTGTAGCTTCACGTATCGCTCCCACAGATCGAGCAGCTGCTGCACCGCGGTGGCCGGAAGCTCTGCTTCTGCTTGCCGCCGGATCAGCGCCGTGATCTCGGGCAACGACAATTCGCCAACGGTGCTCAGCAAGTGGTCGAAGCGTCGACGAACCGAAGCGGAGACTTTCAGCGCGCCGGACGCGGTGGCCAGCAACTCGCCATCGGGTTCGGCTCCGCGGAGGGAGCCTGCTGCATAGGGATTGGCAGCGGGCGAGAATCCGGAGATGGCGAGGGTGCCGCTCGATGGGCGGCCATCGACAGCGGCGAGTTCTGATGCCCTCGATGCTCGCGCAGCGGGAATCGCGACGGCGGTCGAGGCCTCTGAGGTCGTTTGTGAGGCGAAGAAGCTCGCACCCCCCACCACGGACACGACCGCCGTCGTCGCGACAATCGCGACGGCCCTGCGGGGCATCACAAGCCGGCGTTCTTCAGGCGGTTGGCCTGGGCTCGGTAGACGACGAGCGGGTCAGGGGTGAACCACCCCCGCAGACCAAACGCATGGTTGATCTGGTCGGCGTGGTTCCAGGGGTAGTCGTCACGCAGCACCGTGCCCCAATGCGACGAGCAGCGCTCAACAAGGCCGTCGTTCGCCGCACCCTTGAAGCTCAGCGATGTCAAGCCCAACAGGGTGTCGCTCGGGTCCAGCGCGTTCGTGAGGACCGAGGCTCCGCCGATCGAGTAGTAGCGCACGCCGTTCACCGTTGCAGCCCCCTGACCGCAGCTGGCCGAAGGTTTGCCCGCCGGGAACCGGGTGTTGAAGTCTGCCATGCCGCTCGTTGTCAGCGAGCGCATCGCGCTGATCGAGCTCTGCGGCAACGCGGGCGAGCCGGACAGCCGGCTGATCAGCGAGGCGAAGGCGTCGAACACCGCTCCGGCCCTGGAGCTCGTTCCCGTGGTTTCGAGGGCCTTGCTCAGGTCATCGGCGACCTTGCTTCCGGCGTGCGGAGCGCCAACCGTCGTGACGGAGGCAACCAGCCCAGGCGCCACGGAGGCCACGTATCGCGCGGTGGGTCCCCCGTGGCTGTGGCCGACCAGGTTGAAACGCGTGTGGCCGTAGGTGGCCTGCAGCCGCTTGAGTTCGGCGAGCAGCTGTTCCCCTCGCACCTCGGTCGCGTTCGCCGCCGACACCTGCGAGGTGTAGACAGTCGCGCCGCCCGAGGAAAGCGCCGGCGCGACGCCGTACCAGTACTCGAAGGGCCCGACGGCGTCGAAGCCGAACAGGCCATGCACGAGGACGATGGGGTAGCGCGTCTTCGTGTAGTCGTCGGCGGCGAGCACCGGTCCCGCAGCGAAGACTCCGCAGCTAACCGCCAAGCCAACCAGTGCAAGTTGCGCATACCGAACCATGAGAGTCATCCCAGAGTCGCAGGGCCCGCGACTGTGCGCGAAAGAGCCGCTGCCGTCTTGCCTTCACGCGTCAGAGGCTCCGCCTCGCCGGCTCACGCCCGTACTGTGATGGAACGCGACTCCGCGCGCCCCAGCCTCGGCGACTTCAACGCGAGCGCCTGGCGTCGAACGCGGTGGCGCTCAGCGGGAGAATTCGCGCTGCGCCCCGAACTCCGAATAGCGCACGCCAGGCCACCGATGGTGCTCGTAGTGGCGCCAGGTGAGACAGGGCAGGAAGGTTGCCCTGGCGAGCAGGCCGGGCCGGTGGGTGACCTTGGTGCCTGGTTGGCCGATGTCGTGTTCGGTCTTGGCGCGCAAACGAAAGACGACAACCTGGGAGGTGAGGAGCGCAATGATCCACATCGCGACGACGCGCCAGCCGCCGGCCAGGACGATCAGGCCGAAAACTGTTCCCTGGATGGCCCCAGCACGCCCGGCGATCCCACGGTTGACTGCCAGCCAGAGCTCGGCCATCTCCATGAAGGAAAGGCCGAGCGCATCGCGAAGAGCCTGCGTCGCAGGACGGCGACACCAGTTCGCCGGATGCGCGAGCTTCAAGGGCTGCTCCGGATCGCGCGCGGTACCGACGTGGGCGTGGTGTTCGAAGTGCCACCGGCGCCAGCGGCTGGCGCTCAGGCCGAGGAGCCAGGCGCAGCAGCAGGTGAGCGCCTCGTTGATTCGACGGTTGGTGTGGATGTGCCGATGCAGACCTTCGTGCGCGAGGGTACCGATCGCGTGTTGCGCGATTCCAAGAGCACACCACGCCAGGGGCAGCAACCAAAGTGGCGCCAGCTGGGCAGCAGCCAGGCACGCGCCGGTTACCGACCACCAAAGGCAGGCGTCCAGCATCCACCGACGATTGCTCGCCGCTGCGGCACCGCGGGTTCGAGCGGGGTAAAGGGAAGCTTCAGGCATCCGTGCAGTCCGTTGTTCGACTGCACGGATGTCCGGCTGCATGGCCGCTCGTTAACGCGCGAGCGTGAACAGCACGCTGAGATTGCCACGTCGTCCTTCGCCGCACGAAAGTTGGTGCGCGGGACGGGGATCGAACCCGTACGCCTTGCGGCTGCGGGTTTTAAGCCCGCTACGTCTGCCTATTCCGTCACCCGCGCCGTGGACGCACCAACAGTCATCATCGTTCTGTCCAACTATTTCCGGACAAATCGGGGTCAGTTAAGGCTCGCTTTCCCCGGTCAGGGGCGCCCCTGCGGCCCCTACAGTTCTGCCCGCTGGTCGGCGGGTGTTGGTGACCCACGCCCTCCTCATACGTTTCAGCCGATCAGCCTTTGCGCTGCACCGAGTGACCCGGTGCAGCGCGTCCTTTTGATCACCCTCCAACAACTGGAACACACGCTGTGGCCAAACCGCAGCGAAGGCGAAACGCGGGCTCGACACACTGGACGTGCGTCCTCGTTGTCGCACGCTGGATCGTGCAGGAGATCGAGTCATGGATGTCGCCGTCGCCACGCCGTTGACCGCTGGGATCGCGGTGTTATTGGTCGTCTTGGTCGTCAGTGTGGTGCTGTCGCTTCGCAGCAAGCCGGATCCCGACTTCATCGAGTCGGACCTCGAGGAGTCCGACCCTGCCTCGGTGGTGCTGAGCTTCAGCTGCCACAGCTGCGGCAACCTGCTGCCGGAGGTTTTCGGAAGCATGAGAAAGCGACCTGCCCCGTTCTGCGATGACTGCGTCACCCCGTCGGGCGATCTGAAGCCCTACGATGTCGTGCTCACCGCGACGACCGACTTGCTCAAGAGCAAGGGCCGCAGCGCCCGGCAAGCGGAAGAAGCGGCCCGGCACTACTTGCGCCGCATGCCTGTCTGGTCGAAGCAGCGCTGAGCATTCCTCCGCCCGTAGCTCAACTGGATAGAGCAGCTGCCTTCTAAGCAGCAGGCCGGGGGTTCGAGTCCCTCCGGGCGGACCACGGAAGCTGTGTCCAGCCCGCTGGCGTTCGGGCTGCTTGGCGTAGGGGCGCGAACGACCGAGCTTCGAGGATCAACAAGACCTCGCCGACAAGCGCCTCAACGTCCAGCGGCTGCGGCACGGTGTTCGCGCGCAGCGCGTTGGCTTCGCCATCGTCAACCTCGACCCGGCAAGCAGCACGGCGAGGCGATGGTCGATCCGCCGGAACCTCGATCGCCTCTCTGGCAGTGTCGACGACGCAGCCCATGGAGCTCCCATCGACCTTGGCGACCACGATGGCAGTCACGAGCCCGATGGTCGGGTTGCTCACCCCCACGCGCACTCGAAGATCGACGATGGGGATGATCGACTGGCCGCGGCGAATGCGGCCGACCAGGTAGGCCGGCACGCCCGCGATGCTGCAAGGCCGTTCGTAGCCCAACACCTCCTGCACGCATCGCATGTCGATGCCGTAGGAGCGATCGCTGACGCTGCAGACCAACCAAATGGCGCACCTGCTCGGTGTGGCATCTCGCGGTTCATCGCGAGGGCGTGCTCGGGCCGGTTCACGTATAGCCCAACGACGTCGATCAGCTTGTCCTCAAAGCGAGGATCTCGCGAGACCTTGAAGGTCCGGCTGAGGTGCGGCTTCAGGCCGTTGCTTTGCCAAACGCGGCGCACGGTCGTAGCACCCGTGTCCAGGTGCTCGGCCAACGTGCGCGTGCTCCAGTGCGTGGCGTTGACGGGCTTCTCATGCGGCGTGACTTGCACGATGCGCGACTCCATCTCGGCCGTGACCGTAGCGGGGCGACCCGAGCGCGGCGCGTCCGGGCCCCGAACAACTGGCGCCTGAACCACTCCACCTGGCGCTGCAAGGTCCCGATCGTCTGCGCCTGACCCTTCAGCATCGAGGCCACCTGCTGCACGTCCAGTACAGCAAGCTCCGCGGCGGTGGGCACTCGTGGGGGCGTGATCGACATCGGCGTTCATGGTATCGGGGCGGCTGCAGCCTCTCCACGGTATTCGGCCCCATGAACCGTTTGCCGACAGCGCTTCAGTTGCCGCTTGGGCTCGATGCCCTCGAGCATGAGCTTCAGGGTCGTCCAGTCGATTTCGGTGTGCCGGACCTTGGACCAGTTGCTGATGAACACCCCTGCCTCCAATCGCTTGGCCCACAGGCACCAGCCGCTGCGATCGAAGTACAGCACCTTCATGTGCGTGGCACGAGGGTTGACGAAGGCGAACAGCTGTCCGCACGCCGCCACTTCTTCAGTTCCTGCACCGCTTGCTCCCGCATCACTTGTGGATGCGAGGCCTTGTCGATAGGGCAATGCTGATCAAGCCACCGATTTCAGTCGCCGCGGCAGATCGAGTGCGGAACTGATGATTTGTGGGCGAAGTTGGACGGCATTCGAGCTCCGCATGGGATGTTTCGACACTCGGGACATGCCGCGAGCGCCCTCCACGCCGCTCACGGACGGACTCCAGCACCCAGGGTGCCGCGTGCGAGGTAGATGTTGGCCAGGCCAAGCGCGACAAACGATCGCGTGGCGTTCTTGACCAAGCCGCGGTAGCGCACCTTGTCCAAGCCCCACAGGCGCTTGACGACAGCGAAGACGTGTTCAACCCGCGCCCGCACCCTGGACTTCGCGCGGTTGACCAGACGTTCGAGTTCCTCCGTCGGACTGCCAAGTCGAACTCTTCAATTGGTGCGGTCGGCCGCGGCTGGCGCCTTCGAGCGAATCAGATCCCGCTGCGGGG
>NZ_JARGNB010000014.1 GCF_030167915.1 Aquabacterium humicola
CCAGTCGCTTGGCCAGGTCCTCAGTATCGAAAGCCTCTGACATAACGATCCCACGTAAGGTACATGGGTTCGTAGGCTCTCAGTTGCCTTCGCGGGAATCAAGGACGTGGTTGCTCGATCGCTTACCCCTGAACCGCCCGTTGAAGCTCTCGATGTAGCCGTTCTGCATGGGCCTGCCGGGCTCGATCAGCAGATGCTCGATGCCGTGAGCCTGGGTCCATGCGATGAAGGCGCGGCAGGTGAACTCCGGGCCGTTGTCGGTACGCACTGCCTTCGGGTAGCCGCGAAATCGCGCGGCCTGGTCCAGAAGCCGGATCACGTACTGCCCGCTGATGCCAAAGTCCACCGCGATATCGATGGCCTCGTGGGTGAAATCATCGGCCACCGTCAGGCACTTCAGGCGCCGCCCGTTGGCCAGGCTGTCGCTGACGAAGTCCATGCTCCACACCTCGTTGACCCGCGTGGCCACGCTCAGCGGCAGGCGCTCCGACGGCGGCCGGCGCACCTTGCGGCGTTTCTTTACCGCCAGGTTGGCCGCCCGGTACAAGCGGTACACGCGCTTGTGGTTCACCCCAGGAAACCTACGCCTGACCATGTCGTGAACCCGTCTGTAGCCGAATCGCCTTCGCTGGTGAGCGACGGCAACGATCTCGCGCTTCAGCGCCTCTTCCTGCGCGCTCGGTTTCGGTGGATGTCGGTAGCTGTCTCGGCTCAGCCCCACAAGCCGGCACGCTCGGCGCTCCGACAGTCCATGCTCGCGCACCAGACGCCCGATCGCCTCGCGCTTGGCCTGTGGGGCTATCGCTTTACCCCAAGAACGCTCTTCAGCGCGTGCATGTCCAGGTGCGCCTCGGCCAGCAGCTTCTTGAGCCTGGAGTTCTCCTCCTCCAGCTCGCGCAGCCGCCGTGCGTCCGACGCCTCCATGCCCCCGAACTTCGCACGCCACTTGTAGAACGTCGCGTCCGAGAACCCGCCCTTGCGGCAGATCTCCGCCACGGCCATCCCGGCCTCGGCCTGCTTGAGGAACCCGATGATCTGTTCCTCGCTGAACTTGCTCTTCTTCATGTCCGCCATTCTCCTGATCGGCGGACTCCTCTACCTCAGACTGGTACGGCTGGAGGGAAGCAGGTCATCGGCTCCGGTGCAGACGGCGTTCGTGCCGGTGCCGATCGAGGTGGCGATGACACCGACGCCGACGATGTCGGTGCAAGTGCGCCTGCCAAACGGCGTCGTCATCGACCTGCGCGGTTGCGACTCCACGCAGGCTTGCCAGATGATCGAAGCGCTCGGGAGCCTGCGGTGTTCCGTCTCGACGAAGGGTTGAAGGTCTACCTGCACCGAGCGCCGGTGGACTTCCGACTGAGCATCAACGGCCTGGCCGCGCTGGTGGAACAGGCGCTCGGGCTGAACCCGTTCGCTGCGTGCGCGTACGTCTTCAGCAACCGACAACGCAACCGGGTGAAGATCCTCGGCTGGGACCGAAACGGCTTTTGGCTGTTATTGAAGCGCCTCGAGCAGGACCGCTTCATCTGGCCGAGCGAAACTGCCGCGCCGACGCTGACGGTGGAGCAGCTGCACTGGTTGCTCGAGGGCATCGACATCGGCGTTGTCCAGCGGCATCCGAAGCGTCTGTACGATCGCGTTGCCTGACGAGGTCGGCCGAGCCGGTTCAGTGCGGAGAACACGAGTGGTGGGCGGGTCCTCGTCGGGCAAGAATCTGCCCCGATGGTTCGCATGCCCACCGCCGACGAGTTCGCCGCCCTGCAGCAGGCGCTGGCTGAGGCCACGCAGCGCAGCGAGAAGCTGGCCGGCGAACTGCGCGTGGTGCGCACCGAACGCGACCTGCTCCAGGAACAGCTGAACAGGTTCACGCGGCGGCTGTTCGGCGCCAGTAGCGAGGTCGGTGGCACGCACCAGAAGGAGCGCCACGAGCTGCCCGAGGGCGAGCGGGTCTGCCCGCACGACGGCGCCGTGCTGCGCGAGATCGGCGTCGAGACCAGCGAGCAGTACGACATCATCCCGCAGCAGGTGCGCGTCATCCGCCATGAGCGGGTGAAGTACGCATGCCCTTGCTGCGACGGGGGCATGCGCCTGGCGCCCAGGCCCCCGCAGGTCATCCCCAAAGGCCTGTTCACCGAGAACGCGATCGCCTGGGTGATCAGCTCCAAGTACCTGGACGGGCTGCCGCTGTACCGGCAGGCCGCGCTGCTGGGTCGCTTCGGCGGCACCGACGTCTCGCGCAACACCCTGGCCGCCACGGTCGTGCGCAGCGGCCAGGCGACGCAGCCGGTGATCAACCTGCTGCGCGACATGCTGCTTGACTCGCCGATCGTGTATGGCGACGAGACAGAGGTCCAGGTGCTCAAGGAAGCCGGCCGCAGCGCCCAGGCGAAAAGCTACATGTGGGTGCAGATGACCAATGGCTCCGGCAAGGACGGCACCGGACCGCCGATCCGGCTCTTCGCGTATGCGCCGAGCCGCAGCCTGCAGACGGCCAAGAGGTTGTATGCCGGGATGCGCTTGGGCGCGGTGCTGATGAGCGATGGCTACGAACCCTACCGGGCAGCCTGCTCGGCAAGGCGCTGCACTACCTGTCGTCGCAGTGGGCGAAGATCAAGCGCTACGTGGACGACGGCAGCTTGCCGATCGACAACAACGCCTGTGAAAACAGCATCAGGCCATTTGTCGTCGGGCGGCGCAATTGGCTGTTCGCCGACACAGTGGCCGGCGCCAACGCGAGCGCGAACCTGTACTCGTTGCTGCAGACATGCGCGGCCAGAGCCGGCTCCGCCCGCTTGAACACGCAGCGTCCTGAGATAAGTGGATTGGCTGCGGTTTGAACGTTTGAACTTCTTCAATCCCGGGCCCCCGCCAGGCCGCCGGAGGCGCCCCGGTTGAGCCATGTACTCATGGTTCAACCCATCAGGCCGCGACCTGCATCGACGGCAGCGCGTTGAAGTAGACCATGTCCGGCGTGCGTCCGTCATGGCTCTGGTGCGGCCGGCGCGCGTTGTAGAACTCGAAGTACGTGGCCAGGCTTCGCCGCGCCGCGCTGACGCCGTCGTAGGCCTTCAGGTACACGTCCTCGTATTTCACGCTGCGCCACAGTCGCTCGACGAACACGTTGTCGCGCCAGCAGCCCCGGCCGTCCATACTTTGGCGCGCGCCGATGCGGCGGACCTCGGCGACGAACTCGGCACTGCTGAACTGACTGCCCTGATCCGTGTTGACGATATCCGGCGAGCCCCAGCGCGCTGCCGCTTCGCGCAAGGCCTCCACGCAGAAGTCGGCCTCCATCGTGATCGACACCCGGTGCGCCAGCACTCGGCGGCTGTGCCAGTCCAGCACGACGACCAGATACACCCAGCCGCGCGCCATCGGCACGTAGGTTATGTCCAGGGCCCAGACCTGGTTCGCCCGCTCGATGGCCAGCCCTCGCAGCGCGTACGGGAATACCGGATGGGCCGGGTGCTTCTTGCTCGTGTTGGGCTTGCGGTACAGCGCCTGGATGCCCATGCGCCGCATCAGCGTGCCCACATGCCGACGCCCGACATCGAAGCCCTGCAGCCGCAACAGGTCCCGCAGCATGCGACTCCCAGCAAACGGGTGTTCCAGGTGCAGTTCGTCGATGCGCCGCATCAACGCAAACTCCGCTTCGGGTACCGGCTCCGGGAGGTAGTACACCGAGCCTCGGCTGATGCCCAGCAACTCGGCCTGACGCTTGAGCGGCAGATCGTGCTCTCGATCGATCATCGCTTTGCGCTCAGCAATCCGGCCTTGCTGAGCGCGCCTTCCAAAAAATCGTTCTCCAGCGTCAGCTGTCCGATCTTGGCGTGCAGCGCCTTCAGGTCCACCGGCGCTGTCTCAGGCGCTACCGCGCCCCCGAACACGCCGGCGGCACGCTCCATCAACTGCCGGCGCCACTCGGTCACCTGGTTCGGATGCACATCGTGCTTCTGCGCGATCTCGGCGATGGTCTTGCCATCGGCCAGCGCCTCGAGCGCCACCTTGGCCTTGAACGCCGGCGAGTGGTTGCGCCGCGGTCTCCTGCTCATGTCCTTCTGCTCCTTCGTCTCGGGCTCTATCCTCGCCCATCGGAGCAGCCGTTCCACCTTTCGCCGTGTTCAGATTCGCGCGGCCGGCTCTGCCAACGGCATCGATGGCTACCGATACCTCGCAGCGCTTCTGGTCGAGCTGCCCAAGACCAAGACCGCCGACGACCATGAAGCCTTGCTGCCCTGGCGGCTCATGCCTCCTACCGCTAAATAGACACGTCCGCAAGGGACGTGTCTGGAGGAGCGCTTACAGAACAAGAGCCAAAGGCTCAGGTTCTATCGGGGCGACAGGGGCGGGGGGGTTTGTCCATGGCGGCGGTCGGCGCTTGCGACGAACCGACCGACGCGGTGGGCAAGTCGGTCGTCATCTTGCGCGGGGGCTCGCGTGAAGCGGTCAGCGTAGAGGATCGCGATTGACTCATCGCGGCCTTCCAGTCATGCGCTGCGCGCCCCCATTCGGCGGTGATGTTGCACCGCCAGCGAGTGCCGCATGTCGATCATCGAGTCCAGTCAGGCACGGAAGAAGTCGTCGGTTGGCATCGGCGGCGCTCTCCAAACATCTCAGAGATCGTGTGCCATTTGAGCGATTTCCGGGAGTTCCTGCCATCGGCAATCACCGTCCGCAGCCAGCGTTCATACGGGGTAGCGGCCTTTTGCAAGGCCGACTACCGAGCGATGCGAAGCGGCTGTGCTATTCACATAAGAGCTTTCACCGTACGCCAGTCGACCATTGGATAGAGTCGAGTGGATTCGAAAAGGGTAGCAACTTCACTTGGTCGTTCAAGTAATGGGGATTGTGGAATGTTCTGGCTACGTTTGCGTCCCAGGATACTTCCCACAGCGACAAGGCGATCTGGAAGCCATTGCGGGGCGAGACATATGTCGGATCCGAATTCGTGGCCTCGGCGTTCCTGCCGTACCAATAGAGAAGTTCTTTGCTCGGCGCAGTTCGCTCCGCTTGAAGCAGGTGGCTTCTAATTCCGTGATCGACTCCCGGCGTAGATGTAATGAGACCTGGGTCGACAGGCACTCTTCCGCTTTGAATAATTCCCAGGAACTCTGCACTTCCGTAGTCTCTGGCGTCGAGGGAGACAACCGAAAGACCTTTCGCCTTCGCCCGATCCAGGAGAACTCCATCGAACACGGTTGGAGTGATGTAGCCCGCATCGAAGAGCCTTTTCGCGGCAGTCCAGCGGTTGCCCAACTGACCCATTCTGATGCCGGCCGCGGTTGCTAATGTTCCCATGTGGGCGATCATTCCAGAATCGTCGCCAAGAATGCTGTGCAAGTATTGAGCACTTTTCAAGACATCCGGGGGCAGTTGATGAGCGGCCTTTTCGAACGCACGGCTGGCTGCCTCGGCATGCCTGAGGTTGACCAGTTGTCCGGCTCCAAGTTTGGCGGCGAGTTCCATTTGTCCTACCGCCACTTCGATGTTGCGACTGAGATTCCGACTCAAGGCGCTCGGCACATGTATGGTTACCCCGCCTTTCTGAACGATAGGGTCTTGGCCCGCCCCAATGCCAAAGCTCACCAACTGGTTCGTGCGAAGCGCCACAGGCGCGCCCTCGATCTCAGGCTCGACAGGCGCGATTTCGTTCGGGCTCATCCGTCGAAGCAGCGGAGAGGCCTGTTGCTTCGCCTCCCAAGTGTCCTGGTTCAGCTTCCGGGCGTGCTCGAGCGAAGGCTCAAAGGCCTGTCTTATCCTGCTCGGCTCAGCGTCGTACCACGCGTCAATGTCGTCGCGTCGCACCAACGCTCTCTTGAGTAGAGCGGGAGTCACGTCTAGCGCATCCGCAAGAATTCGAACTCTCGCGCTTGATGGTGGTTCGTGGGCGACCGTGGCCGGTGCATCTACCACCGTGCGCAGGACGGAAGTTTCACTGATCGGGGAGGCGCCGACCGTCACCCCGAGACTAGGCCCGGAGATCAGTGAACCAGCCCGGCGCACATATGCCCCGGGCACTGCCGATTGGTCGATCCGTCCTAACTCACGACCACCGCCTGTCCTCAGTATGGAAAGCCCTGTATCGCCGAGGGTCCAAACTCCAACAGTGCCGCGGGTGCCATCTATCGGCACGACAATTCCATTTACTACTTCAACATTGTAGAAGTGGCCGCCACCGAGTTCGTTGCCAGCGTGGACGATTCCGCGAGCTCCATCGCCCCAAGTCTGCGCAATTGCGCTTACCTCGGCCGGGCCACTCAAGCCATGCAGCCAGGAAGCACCACCATTGCTTTCAGCGAAGACAGATTCATAGACACGAAACTGCGAGGGATGATCGCCGCCGTGTTTTGCAACGAAAGGAGGTGCACCCAGGCCATCGCGGTTGCTAAGCGCCACCGCCTCGCCATATCCGTGTCCCGCGCGTGCTGCATCAACAGCAATGACGTTTGCAGTGCAGTTGTTCGTTATCGGCAGCTCCGCCCTTGGGTGGCTCTCAGGATAGTAGGGTAGAACGGCCACGGCGTCTGCGCGCATCCGTTCGAGAAGCGCTGGCGGGACTCGCTCCAACCCGTCTGCTGGCACGTAACGCGAATCTTTCGCACTTACTCCAACCCTGGCCAAAGGCTCGCCGCTGAGGCTGACACTTCGTTTGGGGGGCTGACCCTCCATGTGCGCCATCGCAATCTCGCGCAACGAATACGCGAAGAGAAGATTGTGCATTCCCCATGATGCATGATTCGCGGGTAAAAGATCATACTCAGCCGGCTGGTGCGTCGATGGACCGAGGCCTCCCGGATCCGGCACGAGGTCCATGATCACCTTGTCGTTCCGGCCTACCGTCAGGGCTGCATCCAGGCCCTTGAATGACACGGTGGCCGTTGTTCCAGTTGAGGGGTCCACTGCGTTCGATGGTTTGACAGCAATGCCCTGCGCATCGACAACCGCAATGCCGTGGTTGAGGACGAGATTCTCCAATGCGTAGGCGAACGGAATGACGCCCGCGTCGATCTGCGGAAACTTGGTGCTCAACACGTCTCGATGTTCGCGAATCAGTCCTGCAAGCTCTTCGGGGCCTTTCATCACCGCCGCTGCGACCTCCATCGTTGCCTGAAGAGCTATGTCTTCCTCGCCGATCCCTGTCTTGGGAATGGCCTTCTCTTGGATCAGCGCGACCACGAGGTCCTTCAGCTTGACGACTCCGCCGTGGCCCATTTCCATCTTGTATCCGGCTCTAAGCCCGTCCGCCGAGACGTGAACGCTGGTGGGTTCTATCCACGGCACGTCATGCGCGGCGAGGCGCCTGGCTTCTGTCACTTCCGCCAGTGGCCCGAGCGGCGATCGATCGTCGAGGTTGAATACCAGGAATTCATCTCCAATAACGCCGCCCGACTTGAACTTCCCGACGCGAACGTCGGTCGGCGCCAGATTGTCCAGATCATGCTTGATCGGTGAGCCGAGCGCTTCCCTGGCGCGGGCCGCGATGATCTGGTCAAGGCCCGAGTCGGGATCGAGCATGCGTTCACCCACGCGAATCACCTTGGCGGTTGCCAGCTCCGACTCGTTGTGGACCAGCACGCCTTCTCTGCCGACGAAGTAGTTGTGCAGCCCATCGACCTCAAAGTTGAAGACATCGGTCTTGCGCCCTGTGTCAATCACCTCGATGACCCGCAGTTCACCTTCACCAGTGATCCGCCGCAGCAGCTCTCCCGCCCTCAACTGGTGCGCTGGGGTCCACCCCTTCCCTTTGACCCAGAACGGATGCTCCGTCGTCGCCTCGATCGCCTGCACGGCGCCCGAATCGACCCCGCACACCACTTTCAGTACCGGGCGATCTTGCCGCCTGAACAGCTGTACGACGCGCCGCTTGACGGTCTTGCCGGCGACGTCGTCCCATGACCAGACCATGTCGCCAACCTGGATCTGCTCGATAGGCTTGACGCGCTGGCCAGGCTGTTCCGCCGGCATGGTGATCTGTCGCGCGCGTTTGCCGTCGATCAACGGCCGTCGAGCCTTCTCGACCGCATTTGACGCCGGCGCGTGCGCCTGTCCTGTAGGTGACGTGATGCGGCGCGGCGCGCTTCGAGTTTCGTCGGCGAGGCCTGTGTCGCTGCCCGCTCGAATGGCCATGACGATGGCGCTAGCCTTATCGATGCTGGTTCCAGCGGACGGAAAGCCGCCTCTTCGCAGTGCACCCATGGTGGTCACCCCTGTTATCAATGTGAAGAACGTCACACAGAAGATGTCCGAAGGTTTGAAACAGGCGTAAAGGGCAGACATGAAAGAATCGGACGGGGCGTGAATGCTGCGCATGCCCGGCATCGTCCCATCCGGTCTTTGGGCCCAACTTGGCGCTCTGATGCCTTCGCCGGCGGCTGCGATGGCCCCTGCGGCCGAAATATTCGTTTCGGTAACAGAACAATTGCCACCAAAGCAAGGCAGACAGATTTTCCCGCCACGGCAACAAGCGCTCGGCTGGTTGTTTGGGCACTGAACGACCGGCGGCGATCGCCGACAACTAGAAGAGCTGCCCTCGTGCGCTTCGGACTGAACCGGGCCGCGGGAACTTGTAGCCCAGTCGATTGCATGAAGTGGCTTATCAGATCCTTTTCCTTCCCCCATCGCATGCGCTGGCCGAGCATGTCCTCGGCTACGTCGTTCGCCGCCGACAGATCAGCGATGAAGTTGTGGCCGCTGCTGTAGTGCCGACGATCATCTATCCGGCGAACATGTACGCGGCACTGACCATCGTGCATCGCGGGCATCTGGGCGATCCGACGGGCGAAGTCATCACTGGGGCCATCATTTCTGGAGCGATGACCCAGCCGGCCTCGCGAGCCCTGGTCGACTGGCCGGAGACGACCAACGTGTTGTTCAAGCCCGGCCGGATCGCAGAAGTCGTCCAAGTCCCTGCTGACGAGCTCACGGACCGCTGGGTTCCTGTCGACGCCGTACTCACGCGCGCCGACTCCCTGGAGCTTTGCGAGCGAATGGCCGAGCAGCCCTCCCTGGCGCGACAGATCGCCGTGCTCAACCAGTTGCTCGAACGGCGGCTGCTATGCGCGCCACGACCGCGAGGTTCGGTCGCCACGTTGGTGGAGCACTTGATGCACTTGCTGCCGATGATGTCGGTGCATGAGCTCGCGCAGCGAGCCGGCCTAAGCGAAAGGCAGCTGAACCGGCGTGTCATCGACGCGCTGGGCATGTCGCCCAAGCTCGTATTGCGGCTGGCGCGGCTGCAGCTGGCGCTACGACAGCTTCGCGCGTTGGCAAGGGCAGGCAGGCCGCCCAGCCGTGAAAGGTTCGGGCCGCTGGCATTGCGCGCCGGCTTCGCCGATACGTCGCACATGGCGCGCGAATTCAGATCGTTTACCGGACACCCGCCGGAGGTCCTGCGAGAGCGTCTGCGGGTGCCAAGTCCGAACGAGTGGGCATACGACCTGCCGGAGGACTGGCTGGGCGACCGCTGAGCAGTCGGATGTCGCGGTGTCCATGGCCATACGCCTTCATAGAGGCGTGCGAATCGGAGGCCGGCCCGTCAGGTCGGGTCGGACAGGCGGACTACGTGCGGTGCGGCGCGATCGTCAATGCAGGCTTTGGGTGCTGCGTGTGCCGATATAGTGGCGCAACTGCTGCACCAGCGGGAGCAGTCCGTGTCGGCCCGGCGCCCTTTCCAGCAGGTTCTTGACGAGCTGTGCAGCCTCCTGTTGGCGCCCCGCCATCCCCCACAGAACAGCCTGGGCGAAATCGGCGCTGAATCCGGCAGGATCGAGCTTGCGGGCCACTTTGATCTCGTGCTCGGCCTCGGCAGCGTTGCCCTGAAGCGCACGGACGGACGCCAGGCCGCCGTGTGATTCGCCGAACGTGCGATTCACGAGCAAGGCTTCGTTGAACACCTTCTCGGCCCCGGCGACATCCTTCGTCATCAGCATCACCCAGCCGAGTGCGACGCGATTGCCGAGGTTGCCGGGGTCCAGCCGCTGCACGCGCTCGAAGGCTTCTCTCGCCTGCTCGTGTTCCTGGGCGTACAGGTGCAGCAGGCCGATTCCCTGCCAGGCGAGCGCATCGTCCGGGCGACGCTGCAGTGACGCGTTGAAGTGGGCGCGGGCGCGCTCGACCTCCTGCCGTTCGACTGCTGCAAACCCGGCTATCGCATGGGCCTCGCCGTCATTCGGCGCGGCGGAGAGGACGGAATCGGCAATGCGGCCGGCGGTTTGCGCGTCGCCGTCGTCGAAGTGCAACCGAGCCAGGCAGCCGCGGCTGCCTTGTGCATCGACCTCGGTCTTGGCCGACTGCACCCACTGATGGGCGACCTCGATCGCCTCGTTCATGCGGCCCAGATGCCGAAGCGCTTCGATCCAGCGGCGGAAGTTGGCCGCGTGCACCAGTCCGCGGCCGGAGGCGTCGGCGAAGCAATGACGGGCTTCATCCCAGCGCTGCTGCATGGCCAGGCTCAACCCGAGGTTGTGGAGCAGGGCCGGGTCGGGCGTCGCGTGGTCGATCAGCGGGCGCAGCACGGCCTCGGCCTCTTCAAAACGATGCTGCGAGAGAAGCACCGAGGCCTTGCGGCCGAGCGCCACAGCGTGGTCCGGCTCATCGTTTAGCACCTGATCCAGACAGCGCATCGCGTCGCCGAAGCGACCGGCCTGGTGGTACAGATCGCCGAGATCCACGCGCAGGAACGCATTGTCTGGCTCCAGAGCCAACCAACGCTCACGGCGCTGGATCGCCTGGCTGAGATCGGGTTCGACGGACATCGGGGCGCTCCTTGAGTCGCGGCTGCAAGGCCACTTCCCCGAGGTCATCCGGCGTTTCGTCGTGGAGTTCAGCCCCGAGTTGGGTGGCTCCGTTGATGCTCTTGAAACGCGGCCATTCAGCGTTGTTGCTGGCGCATCAGGTCAAGACCACCATGTCGGCGATTGGGCATTCTGAATCGATTTGGCGACCCCAGGAGTCTGAAGTATGACCCGCAATCTGATGAACGCGTCGCGCCGCTGCCTGTTGATTCTGGCGGCATCGGCTTGGCTTTCCCCGACAATCGCAAACGCACAGGCCGAGCTGCCCGGGATTCCGGGGAAGTACTTCATAAAGTCGGCGGCGGCGGGGCGCTACCTGGAGGTCGTCAATGCCGACCCGACCGCCGGCAGCACGACTCAGCTCTGGGACAGGGTGCTTCCGCGTCCGAACCAGATCTGGGAGATCGTGCCGGCCGCCACGCCGGGCTACGTATACATCAAGTCCGAGTTGGGGCGCTATCTGGACGTGCGCTGGGGCAGCGGCGCGAACGGCACGCTGACGCACCTGTGGGACTTCAACGGAGGCGATGCACAGCGATGGAGGCTCGAGCCTCTGCAGGATGGCGGCTACCGCATCCGCTCGCATCTGGGAACGTATCTGACGCCCAAGTCCGGCGGCAGTACGAACGGAACGCCGGTCTGGATGTGGAGTGCCACGTCCGCTGCTGCGCAGCGCTGGCTGCTGGAAAGCGCCGGAGCAGGCACTGCGCTGTCCGGCTTCGCCGACCTGCACACCCATCCGATGTCCCATCTGGCCTTTGGTGGCAAACTGATCCACGGCGCGCCGGACGTCGGCACGCTGATGCCGGCCATCCCATCGGGCAATGGCTGTCGCCACTACGAACGTCCGACGACGATCGGTGAGGCCTTACCCAGCGACCGCGCGACGCATGGCGGTTGGGGCTTTGACAACACCTGTGGCGACGATCTGCGCAAGGCGATCGTCCGGACGCTCGAGAGCGAGCTCGGCGCGCAGAGCAAGCACCACGAAGAGGGCGCCCGTGGCTATCCGTTCTTCGCCGGCTGGCCATCGTCGAAGGACGTAACGCACCAAGTAATGTGGATCGACTGGCTTCGTCGCGCTCAGCAGGGGGGCTTGCGCGTGATGGTGGCGTTGGCAGTGAACAACGCGACGCTTGCGCATGCGGTCATGGGCCCCGGCGACATCAACGCAGACGACGTGTCGTCGGCCGACGTGCAGATCGACGAGATGAAGGCCATGGTGGCGCGACACACGGACTTTATGGAGATCGCGCGCTCGCCCGCCGAGTTGCGGACTATCGTCTCCAAGGGCAAGCTAGCCATCGTGCTCGGGACCGAGACTGACAACATCGGCAACTTCCACACCAATTCTGTGGTGAACGCCGACTCCGCCTCCGCGATCTCGATGGCGCCGGTCAAGGCTGAACTGCAGCGACTCTGGGACAAGGGCGTTCGCTACGTGTTCCCGGTGCACCTGATCGACAACAAGTTCGGCGGCACGGCCATCTACGAGCCGCTATTCAACCTATCGAATGTTCACCAGAACGGACGCTTCTGGGAGATCGGCTGTGCGCCGGAGGGCAGCGGGATCGGCTACAAGTTCGTCGTCGATGGCTTCGATGCCGCACTGGCCGCGGCCAAGGCCGTCAAGCTCGGCATGGATCCGTTCCAGTCTCCGCCGCAACCGCCGGCCTGCGCAGGCCATGCGAACAAGCGTGGTCTGACGGCGCTGGGCAACGCGACGCTGCGCGAGATGATGCGCATGGGCCTTCTGATCGACATCGATCACATGTCGGACCGGACGGCCAACGAGGCCCTCGACCTGGCTGCGTCGGTGGACTACCCGGTCAATTCCGGCCACAACCATCAGCGCGGGAGTTCCGGGACCGAGCGCGATCTCAGCGACGCGCAGTACGTCAAGATCGCCAGGCTCGGCGGCATGATCGGCCTTGGCCATGGCGGCAAGGCCTCGAACTTCGTCGCGAGTTTCCGCAGGCTGCGCCAGGTCGTCGGTGCCAATGCCGGAATCGGATTGGGAACCGATGCCAACGGACTGTGGCCGCTGCCGGGGCCCGATGCCAATGCCGCCGTCGACGGAGGCCTGACCGTGACCGGGGTTGCCGCGTGGGACATTAACGTTCATGGTGTAGCGCATTACGGACTGTTGCCCGACTATGTGCGGAGCTGGACGTCAGCCGGCATGACGGGAGCGGAACGGAACCAGTTCATGCACTCCGCCGAGCGGTTCGCGCAGATGTGGGAGCGCGCCGAGCGCAACCGCTTGAACGTGAAGTGACGCAGCGGCGACGCCACCGGGCTTACTGCCTGGACGTGCCCGGTGCGACGCATAGCCATGCCCGACGAGGGTTGACGCTCCACGCAACCATGGCGCGCCGTTGAAGGGCGCGCCAGGTTGTTGGTCAACCGCACGATTGCCGCCGCCATCTTTGGCGGCGGTGTTGCGTCTGCCTGTGCAGATCCGCAGTTGGCTTCCCTCCTGCCTTTGGCGCCGGCGTGGCTCGGGTGAATCCCTCGGGCCGGAGCAAATGAAACACGGCTGCCCGGTGAGAACAACTGACCTGAAACCACGGCCCCCTAGAGTCGTCTTCAACCGAACGACGGAGACGATCGCATGACCCAGCCGATCGAAGCGACGACGATGACACTTGTGTCGCTGGCACTGGACGCCGCGGCGATGCGCCAGCAGGTTGGCGCCCACAACATCGCCGTCGCGAACACCGGTGCCCCGCTCGGCCGCGTCGAGTTCGAAGACCGGCTGACCGCCATTCGTAGCCAGCTGCAGTCGGGCACGACCCCGAACCTCGAGCAGCTGCGCGCGATGCGGCCGCAGGTCATCTGGGACGGCGGCTCCGCGAAGGGGGTGGCCGGGCTGGACCAGGAGGCTGCGCGGTTGTCGCAGAACGCCCTGCATTACCAGGCGCTCGTGCGCTCGCTGGGGCACTACTTGGATCTGCGCTCGAGCGCGATCAACGACGGGAAGCGTTGAACATGGACTACCGCGAGGCTTTCGCTATCAGCGCCACGGGCATGAACTTCGAGAAACAGCGCCTGGATGCAGCCGCCGCGAACCTGGCGAACATGCATGCGACGACCGGCCCCGACGGGGCGCGCTATCGCCCGCTGCGCGTCGTCGCCGCGACGCCGTCCACGTCGTTCGCCGCAGCTTTCGGCCAGCAGTCGCCAGGCGTTGCCGCGCTGGGCGTGCACGGCGTGCGACTGGAGCTCGTGGACAGCCCGCCGCGCATGGTGCATGACCCGGGGCATCCGCATGCCGACGCGAACGGCATGGTGGCCTTCCCGGGTGTCGACCATGTCAGCGAGATGGTGACGCTCAACTCGGCCCTGCGCAGCTACCAGGCCAACGTGGTGGCGATGAACGCCGCCAAGGCGATGGCGCTGAAGGCCCTCGAAATCGGGAGCGGTAAGTGAACGGAATCGAACCCGTCGCCTTCCTGCCGGCACTGCAGATGCCGACGTTGGCCGCCCCCCAGGCACCGTGGGATGGCGGCGAGGTCGTCGCGGGCACCGCGGCCGTACCGACGAACGATGGCTTCGGTCGCCTGTTCGGCGAGCAGCTCGGCGCGCTCAACGCGAAGCTGGTCGAAGCGGATCGCAGCCTGCAGGACCTGGCCTCCGGCGAACCGGTGAACCTTCACCAGGTGATGATGACGCTGGAAGATGCCAAGCTCTCGCTGCAATTGGTGCTGCAGGTCCGCAATCGCCTGGTCGATGCGTATTCCGAGCTGCTGCGGATGCAGGTCTAGTAGGAGTCGGCAGTGAACAAGGTTGGCGAATTCTGGGCCGCGCTGGGCCGTCCTGCCCGCGTCGGATTCGTGGTCGGTTGCATCGCGATCGCGGCAACGGCCGTCACCGGTGTCTACTGGGTGACGCGCACTTCGTACGGAGTGCTGTTCAGCGGGCTGTCGAACCGCGATTCCGCGGCGATCGTCGCGGCGCTGGAAAAGGACAAGATCGGCTACCGGCTCGACGGCGACGGCAGCACGATCCTCGTGCCCGACGAGCAAGTGCACAAGGTCAGGCTGAAGCTGGCCGGCGCCGAGCTGCCGCTGCAGGGTGGCGTCGGTTTCGAGCTCTTCAACAACAACGAGGTCGGCATGACCGACTTCGCGCAGAAGGTCAACTACCAGCGCGCGCTGCAAGGCGAGCTGACGCGCACGATCGGCGCGCTGGACGAGGTGCAGGCCACCCGCGTGCATCTGGCGCTGCCGGAGCAGGGGCTGTTCCGGCGAGCGGGGGCCGCCGCACGGGCCAAGGCGTCGGTGACCCTGACCTTGAAGCCGGGGCGCCATCTCTCGCGCGAGCAGACCCGAGGCATCCAGCGGCTGGTCGCGGCGTCGGTGCCCGACGTAAGGCCCGAAGACGTCACCGTGCTCGATCAGCGCGGTCTGGCGCTGACGTCCGAAGGGGGTGGCACAGAGGGCGCACCGACTGGCGCAAGCGGATTCGACGGCAAGCGCGAGGTCGAGGAATACCTGGGCCGCAAGCTGCGCGACGTGCTGGACGAGACCTTCGGCGCCGGGCTGAGCATCGCCCGCATCGACGTCGTGCTCAACCAGGACCAGACCCGCGTGACGACCGAGAGCGTGCTGCCGGCCAATTCCTCGCAGGGCCACCCGGCGGGCGTGGTCGTGCGGCAGATGGAAACCGGCACGCCGCGCGATCCGTCGGGTGCGCTGTCGCCCGAACCGCCGAGCGGCGGGCGGACCCGCGACGTGCACTACCAGGTCGGGCGCCGCGTCGAGCAGATCGTCTCGGTTCCGGGTGGCATCAGTCGCATCAACGTGGCCGTGGTCGTCAAGCGCCCGCTGGACCAGCGACAGACGGAGCGGCTGAAAGAGATCGTGGCGGCGTCGGTCGGCTTCAATCGGATGCGCGGCGACACGATGGCGATCCACTCGATCGACCAGATTCTCGGCGCTGGTGAATCGGGGGCGCAGACCGGCGCCTCGTCATCGGGCGACGCGCACGCGGTCGATGCCCAGGACGACGCGCTGCTGCTGCCGAAGCTCCGGCCGCCCGCGAAGCCAGCGGGTCAGGACTTCGACGCCACGATGCGGACCGCCGGCACGGCAACCGTGGTACTGCTGATCGCCGTGATGCTGGCGTTCGCGTGGATGCTTCGCAAGCGGAGCAAGCAGCCGCCGCCGTCCCCGGCCGTCGGCAACCGCGAAGCGCTGCTGCGCGACGTCCAGGGATGGTTGCGCGAGCGCGCCGACGGCGCTGCGAAGAGGACGTGATGAACGACCAACACCGCGCCGCCCTGGCCCTGCATGCCGCGAGCGCCGACGATCGGGCCTGGGTGTTGACTCAGCTCGCCGCCGGCCAGCGAGAGCCGCTTCAGGCATTGCTGGACGAGCTCGAATCGCTCGGCATTCCTCGTGAGACCTTGCAGGGCGCACCTGCCGCGGCACCCGCCGCCGCGGCGGACGGGCACGAAGCGGCCGCGGCGCAGACTCCGATCGAGCGCCTGCGCCGTGCCAGCGCGGCGTCGATGCATGCGGTGCTGGGCGGCGAGCCTGCCGGCCTGACTGCGGCCGTGCTGTCCCTGGGACCCTTCGCGTGGCGCGACGAATGCCTTGCGTTGCTTCCGTTGCAGCTGCGCACGGCCATCGAGGCCCATGCCCGCCCATCCGCAGCGCTGGCAGATGCCGCATTGCGGGCGGTCGCGCCCCGGCTCGCCGAGGTGGAGCAACAGCGACCCGTCCCCGTGGCGCCGGAGCAGACGCCGTCTCGGGGGCGCGACCCGCGCATGCTCATCGCGCGCTGGAGCCGTCTGTGGCGCTGATCCTTCGTGTCCCTTCCTCCGCCACGGGCAAGACGCTGGTCCCGACCCGGCCGCTGGCCGAAGCCGGCGTCGACGCCATGGAGCCGCAGGTCGGTGCGGACGTCGCGGAAGCGACCGATCCGATCGACGAAGCACTGCAACGGGCCATCGAGCGCGGGCATGCGGAAGGTGTCGAGCAAGGACGCCGGGCAGGCTTCGAACGCGGCATCGAAGAGGGCCGTGCGGAAGGCCTGAAGCGCGGTGGCACCGAAGGTCGCGAAGCCCTGCAGGCAGCGGCCGAACGGCTGTGCGACCTGGCCGATGAACTCGCCCGTGCTCGCGCCGCAGCACTGCAGCAGGCGGAGGACGACATCGTCTGCATCGCCTTCGAAGCGCTGTGCAAGCTGGTGGGCGACCACCTCGTGACGGCCGAAGGCGTCGCGGCCCACGTGCGCAACGTGATCGAGCGCGTGGCCGAGCCGCGCGGCATCCGCGTGCGTGTGAATCCGCAGGACCTTGCGCTGCTGAACGATCATCCGCAGGCGCATCGACCCGGTGAATCGCTAGAGTGGTGCGCCGACGCGTCGCTCGCCTGCGGCGGCTGCGTGGTGGAGTCCGCCGCCGGCGAGTTCCGTGCCCGGCTGGACGAGCAGCTGCGCCAGGTGCTCGGGCTGTTGCAGGACGCGCGGACCCGTTCCGCGGCCGAAGCCGATGCCACGGCGCGTCTCACTGCGAAGTCGCTGCCGACGCAAGCGCCAAGGCTGTCGACCGCACCGGTGCCGGCCGCCGAAGTGCGCGTGGAACCCACGGCAGGGCCGACGCCGCAGAAGCCACCGGTGTCCGAGTCTGCGGCCGGCAAGCCTGCGCCCAAGGTCTTCAGCATGAAGTGGGGCGTCGCGTGATGCAGCCTTACCTCGATTCGATCGCCAATGCGGACCTGGTGAGCCGCATCGGCTACGTGCGCCAGCTGGCCGGGCTCAGCATCGAGTCGCATGGTCCCGAGTCGATCGTCGGTGAGGTTTGCGAGCTGCGACCGCGCCGGGGCCGGGCCCTGCGGGCCGAGGTGGTGGGGTTTCGCGACGGCCGCGTCACACTGATGCCCTACGGCCACGTGCACGGGATCGGACCGGGCTGCGAAGTGGTGGCGACGGGGCACCTGCCCGAAGTCGGAGTCGGCGAGGCGCTGCTCGGGCGTGTGATCGACGCCTTCGGCGAACCGCTGGATGGCGGGCTGCGTCCCGCGACGCGGGCCCTGCAGCCCCTGAAGGCCGCACCGCTGAATCCGATGGCCAGGCCGCCCATCCGCGAAGCGATGGAATGCGGGGTCCGCGCCATCGACACCATGCTGACCCTGGGCCGCGGCCAGCGCGTGGGCATCTTTGCCGGCAGCGGCGTCGGCAAGAGCACGCTGCTCGGCATGGTGTCGCGCCACTCCACCGCCGATGTCAACGTCATCGCGCTCATCGGCGAGCGCGGGCGCGAGGTGCGCGAGTTCATCGACAGGCATCTGGGCGCCACCGGGCTCGCACGCTCGGTGGTCGTCGTGGCGACCTCGGACCAGCCGGCGCTAGCGCGCGCGCGCGCCGCCTATGCGGCCACCGCCATCGCGGAATGGTTCCGCGACCAGGGCCGGCACGTGCTGCTGACGATGGACTCGGTGACGCGCTTCGCGATGGCAAAGCGGGAGATCGGCCTGACCGCCGGCGAACCACCGACATCGCGGGGCTACACGCCGTCGGTCTTCGCCGAGCTGCCTGAGCTGTGCGAGCGTTGCGGCACGGCGGAGAGCGGCGCCATCACGGCGCTGTTCACGGTGCTGGTCGAGGGCGACGACTTCAACGAGCCGATCTCCGATCTGCTGCGGGCCACGCTGGACGGGCACATCGTGCTCACGCGCCAGTTGGCCCAGCAGGGCCACTACCCGGCCATCGACGTCCTGCAGAGCGCAAGCCGTCTGTTCAGCGAGCTGGTCCCCAAGCCGCGGCGCGAGCTGGTCTACCAGGCGTTCGAGGCAATGTCGCTGTACCAGCGCAACCAGCAAATGATCGACATCGGTGCCTACCGTGCGGGCAGCAATCCCGAGATCGATGCCGCGATCCGGTTGGCACCGGGCGTCAGCCGATTCCTGCGGCAGCACGAAGACGAACGCATCGGCGGTGGCCAGGCCATGGCGGCGCTCGAAGCGCTGGTCGTGAAAGAAAGGAGCTGATCGAAATGTCCGCGAAACGTGGATTCAGGTACGCGCTGGAACCCCTGCGGGTCAAGGGCGAGTGGGAGCTTGCCGAGATGCAGGTTCGCTTGGCCGATTGCAATCGCGCCCTTGATGAAGTGCAGGTCGTTGTCGAACGCCTAACGGATGAAGTACGCAGCCAGTTCGATGCGTCGCGGACCGTCTCGGCGCCGAGCGACGCCATGGCGGCCGAAGTGCAGTCGATGCGGCGGGCCTACCTCGGGCTGCTGTCGCGCCGGCTCGAGTCGGCCGAGCGGGACAGGGGGCGCATCGAGGACCGGCAGCGCGAGATCGCCGAGCGGACCACCCGCATGCAGCGCTTCAACGATGGCATCGAGCGGCACCGCGACGAGCAATGGCAGGAGCACCTGAAGGGACTCGACGTGCAGGCCGGCAAGGAGGCGGACGACGCCTGGCTTCGCGGCCGCCATCGCGCGCGTTCGAATGCCAGGAGCAACGCATGAAGATCGACGCCGACTTCGACGGTTCCGCGAACGAGCGCATGCAACGACAGGCCCGCGACAGGCACAACTCGACCAACGCGTGGCTCAGACAGATGGAAATGGCGATGCTGACGCAACCGGTTCGTCCGCACGGTGCAGACGCCGGCACACCGGCGCCGAGCGAGGACCGGCGTCCTGCGCTCATGCACGCCACGCCTGCCGGTCGGTCCGCCCCGCAGGTCGACGCAAGTGACGCCGCCGCGCGTGGTCAAGGCGGTCGCGAGGATGCATTGGCGGGTCCCGATCGTGCAGTTGCCGGGCGGGACGTGCCCGCCGCCCGTGCGGGAACTGGCGGGGCGAACGACGACGGCGCTGCGACGTTCCATCGGGCCGGCCATGCAGCGGACCCCGAGCAAAGGGTGCGGTCGAGCGCGTCGAGCGGCGAGGTCCCCGACTCCTCGGAGAACGCGCCGGGCAAGGTCGCGCCGCGATCCGCGCCCATCGCGTCGTTCGAATCGGTCGCGTCGATCGGCGAGGGCCGGGCAGCATCGGCGGACGCGCCCGACGAGGTGGTGCATCAGTCCGCGCCGATCGCGGCGCGTCACGGCCATCGCCCCGACCCGCAGACGCGCGACATGACGCTGACGGCCGAGGCTCGGGCCGCGATGCGGGCCGAGGGTCAGGCGGACGCCGCCGTCGCGCCGCGCGCCGTGCAAGAACTTCGCGCGGCTTTGCGTGCGGCCGGCATGCCCGCGGCACGGATGCCTGCAGCCGCGGCGAGCGACGCGGCGGAACGCTCCGCAGCGGTGTCGTCGAGGACGACGCAAGCGGATGCGGAACCGTTGCCGGAGCGGACGCTGCACGTGACCCGCGATGTCGACGGCGTGCACGTCACGATCCGCGACGGCAGCCTTTCCGGCACCGCGCATGCCGCCGTCGTCAGCCGCCTGCTCTCCGAATTCAGGAGCGCAGGCCTAAACCTTCGCTCCGCCACCATCAATGGCGCCACGGCCTATGCCGCGTGGGCGGACGAAAGCATCGAACTGACGTCGGACTCGTTCCAAGAGTCCGCCGACCGCGTTTCCAGCACCGCGCCATTCGATCGGCGCCCAGCCCACGAAAGGACTCGCCATGGCCAATGAAGTGACCACGGTGCAATCGACCAGCAGCCTGCAGATGCAGGACTTCCTGAAGCTGCTGCTCACCCAGATGACGATCCAGGACCCGCTGTCGCCGCAGAACCCGCAGGACTTCATGGTGCAGATCGCGCAGTTCACCAACCTGCAGCAGACGCAGCAGATCAGTCAGAACACGTCCCAGATGCTGACGACGGATCTGTCGACGCAGTCGATCACGCTGCTCGGCCGCAAAGTGGGCGTGATCGTCGGCAACTCGACCACACCCGTTAGCGGCACGGTGACCGGCATTCGGTTCGATCGAGGGCAGTCGCTGATGTCCATCGCGCCGACGAGTCCCGGCACCGCTCCGCTCGTCGACATTCCGCTGTCGCAGATCGCCAACATCCAGTAGCCGGGAAACGCCATGAACGACATCCTGAACCTCTGCTCGTCGGCGCTGGTCGCGTCGACGACTGCGCTCAAGAACACCAGCAGCAACCTGGCTAACATGAACACTGCCGGGTACCGTGGCACGCGCATGTCATTTTCCAGCCTGTTCGACTCCGGCACGGGCTCGCACGCGAGAACCGCGAATGGCGGTGTCATGGCGACAGTGGCGTCGCTGAACACCAAGCCCGGCGGCTATAGCTCGACCGGCAACAGCAACGATCTCGCCGTGCTCGGTGCTGGATTCTTCGTGCTGAAGGACGCCAAGGGCGAACTCGTCTACACCCGCGCCGGTTCGTTCGAATGGAAGGACAACAAGCTGGTTGCGGGTGATGGCAGCGCCGTGCAGGCGCTGGAGAACGGCGTGCTGAAGGACATCACCGTCGGATCGCTTCTTACGGATCCCGGTGTGGCGACGACCAAAGTCACCTTCGACAAGACCGGCAGCAACACGCTTTGGACGGGCCAGACCAGCGACAAGTACTCGGTCGGCGTGACGATCTTCGACAGCGCAGGCGGCAAGCATCCGCTGACACTCACCTTCACGAAGGTGACGGCTCCGACGGGACAACCCACCAGCAATGCCTGGAAGGTGACCGTGTTGGAGAACGACAAGGACATCGGCTCGCCGAATCCGCCCTTCGAGCTGAAGTTCCTGAGCGGCGGCCTGTTGATCGACGGGGCCTCCGAGATGAGCTTCAGCTACAAGCCCGAAGGTCAGGACGCCATGAACGTGAAGGTGGACTTCACGGGACTGAAGTCCTTGTCCTCTGCGATCTCATCGAGTCTCTCGCCATCGGCTGACGGACAGGCTACCGGAAACCTGCAGCTCGACAACCTTGTCTTCGGCAAGGACGGCAAGCTGCAGCTGAAGTACACGAACGGCGAATCGGCCGATGGACCGATGCTGGCGCTGGCGCGGACTGAACGTCCCTCGGACTGGATACAGACCGGCTCCAGCCGATTCGAGGTCGCCGTCGGGGGCAGCGTCCGCTACGGTACGGCCGGCGAGGAGTTCGGCGAGATCGCCGCGGGACAGCTCGAGGGCTCCAACGTCGACGTCTCGCAGGAATTCTCGGACCTCATCGTCGCGCAGCGCATGTACCAGTCGGCTAGCCAGGTCATCCAGGCCACGAGCACGCTCAACGACGCGCTCCTTCGTGCCGCCGGAGGCCGCTGATGGCCACCGTCACCCCCGACGCGTACGCCGTCCGGCCCTTGTCTGCGGAAAGGGTCGAGACGATCCGCAGGCACGCGACCGCTGCATGGCGCGCGTGGTGCGAGCAGTGGGGCGCAGACGAGCAAGCAGGCAGCGTCTCCTGCCGGCCGGCAACCCGCGAGGACAAGGGCGCGGCCTGGGCGGACGGCGCGGCAGACGCCGCCCTGGCCGGTGTTCGCATCCAGAGGCACAACGACCTATACGCATCGGTGGCGAGCAGCCTGTTCGGTCCGCTGCCGGATGCCCACGACGCTGCGCCGGCGGCACGTCAAGTGGCGTACGAAGCGGCCACCGCCCTGTCGCGGGATTTGTCGCGAGCGCTCGCTGAGCTGGCGGGCGCTCCCGGCACGATCCCTTCCCCGCAGGCATTCGAGCGCCATGCGGGAACGGCGATCGTCGAGCTGCGCATCGCCGAGCACGGCGGCTCGCTGAAAGCACTGGTTCCGGCAGCGTCAATGCCCGCGCCGAAACCGTCGCGCGAGCGCCCGCTGACGCCGTTGACGCAGGCCCTGGACACGCAGCGTGTGCGCATGTCGCTGACCGTCGGCGAAATCGCGATGACGCTCGGCGAGATCGCGCAGGTCGGACCCGGCGACGTCCTGCCGCTTTCGACCCGCATCGACCGACCCCTGGCGTTGCAGCTCGATGACGGCAGCGCACCTCTTTCGGCGTTCGTCGGCATGCGTGGAAGGCAGCTGGCTGTGCGCCTCGTCTCGACCGGCGAACACCTCGCCTGACCTTGAAGGAATCACCATGATCGATGAACGTGCCCTCGCGCCCGCAGCCATGTTGCCCACCGCGATCGAATACTCGGAAATGGACGATGACCGCGCCGATGGGCGCTCGTTGCTGGGCGGCAATCTCGGCGTCGTGAAGAACATTAGCGTCAAACTGCAGGTGAAGGCCGGCGAGACGACGTTGAGCGTCGGCGAGCTGCTGGCGTTGCGCGAAGGGCAGGTGCTGAAGCTCGACGGGCAGGTGAACGCGCCGCTGCAGATCCTGCTTGAGGGCGAGGTGGTGGCCAGTGGCGAGCTGATGGCCATGGGCGAGCACTTCGCCGTGCGCATCATCGACACCGTGCGCCGCGGCTGATCGCCGCACGTGCCGGAGCTCCGTATGCGTGTCCCCGTCCGCCTGATCGCATGGCTGCTCGCCGGCGCGCCCGCGCTCGCGGTCGCAGCGGACAGGGCTTCGGTGCAGTTGCCCGGTGTCTCGGTGCAAATCGGCGGCGTGGGCGGAAGCGAGCAGGTCTCCTCGACCTTGCTGGTGGCGCTGGCGCTCACGGTGTTGAGTCTGGCGCCGAGCATCCTGGTTTGCATGACGTCCTTCGTGCGCATCAGCATCGTGCTGTCCATGTTGCGCCATGCGCTCGGTCTGCAAGACACGCCGCCCAACACCGTGCTGGTCAGCCTGTCGCTGTTCCTGACCGCCTTCACGATGATGCCGGTCTTCGAGCGGGTCCATGTCGAAGCGGTGCAGCCGATGATGAGCGGCCGGATGAGCATCGAAAAGGGCATAGCTGCCGGTCTCCAGCCCATGCGCGAATTCATGCTGAGGCAAACCCGTCCCGAGGAGCTGGCCACCATGGCCGAGTTGTCCAGGAAGGAGCCGCCGGCCGACGCTGCCGAGACGCCGATCATGCAGCTGATCCCGGCCTTCATGCTTTCCGAGCTGCGCATCGCTTTCCAGATTGCGTTCGCGGTGTTCCTGCCATTCCTGCTGATAGACATGCTGGTGGCGACGCTGTTGATGGCGCTCGGCATGATGATGGTGCCGCCAGCGACGCTGGCGCTGCCAATGAAGATCCTGCTTTTCGTGCTGATCGACGGCTGGAGCCTGCTGGTGCGCTCGCTGCTGGGCACGATCCGCTAGGGCGCCGACGTGGAGTCCACTGTGGAGGCGATCGTTGCCGGTTCGCCGGGCGCGAAGGAGCGCGAAGCGGACCTGTGGTTCCGCTGGCGGCACGAAGGGGACGGCACGGCGCGCGACAAGCTGGTGCACCACTACCTCGAATACGCCCGCATCATTGCCGCGAAGCTCTATCGCACCCGTTACAACGATGAATGCGAGTTCGCGGACTACCTCCAATTCGCCACGATCGGAATGCTCGAAGCCATGGAAACCTTCGATCCTGACCGCGAAGTGACCTTCCGGACCTTCTCGTCGCGGCGCATCCACGGCAGCGTGCTGGACGGCATCCATGCGAGCAGCGAAACGCATCGGCAGATCTCAGCGCGCAAGATGCTGCTCGCCGAGCGCACGGACTCGCTGGCGTCCGACAACGCCGATCGCGATGCCGCTGTCGCTGCCGCCGGTGCCGGCGACACGTTCCTCGGTCTGGTGGAGGTCGCGATCGGTCTGGCGCTGGGCTACATGCTGGAGGGCTCGGCGATGTACCATCCAGCCGATGACACCGCGGCCATCGATAGCGGGTACGAACGAATCGAGTTCAGGCAGCTCCAGGAGAAGGTGACCGCGCTGGTCAGGTCGCTGCCTCCGCGGGAATCGACGGTGATCCATGCGCACTACTTCAATCAGGTGGCCTTCCAGGACATCGCGCGTGCGCTCGGCGTCAGCAAGGTCCGCATCTGCCAGCTGCATCGTCAGGCGCTCGAGCGGCTGTATCGGAAGATGGTCGAGCTTCGGCTGACGGATCTCGCGGCCTGACCGTCATGACCCGTGTCGACAATCCTTCGCTCGCGTTGGCTGCCCTGCAGGCCGAACTGACGCTGCGGCTGCAGCGAGCCCGGCGTACGCAGTCGGCCAAGGCCCCTCGTCCAGCGGCCCGGCATTCGTCTAACGTGCCGCGCGGCGAGCGCGATGCCATGCAGCGCGTGCAGGTCCAACTCGGCCAGCTGGCGGCGGGCGATCCCGATGCGCCCCGTAAGGCCTTTCGTCTGTTTCTCGAGTCCGTCTTCATCGAACAGTTCGGCGAGGCCGTCGTGCTGGATCCCGCATTTTTCGCGATGGTCGACGAGGTGCAGCGGCAGATGGAAGGCCATGCCGAATTGCGGCGCCGAATGGAGGCGTTGGCCCGTTCCATCCTCAAACCGGGCCCCGCGCCCTGACAGGGAGCTCCATGCCATGGTCAGCGATGCAGCACTTCAGCTCTTCTCCGCCTTGCTCTGGAACACCGTGCTGATCTGCGCGCCGGTGCTCGGCCTGACCTTGCTGGTCGGCGTCGGCGTCAGCATCTTCCAGGCGGTCACGCAGATTCAGGACATGTCGCTCAGCTTCCTGCCGAAGCTCGTCGCCGCCTTCATCGGGCTGGTTGCTTTCGGACCGTGGATGCTGCGTCGGCTGGTGAGCTATGCCACCCAGGTGATCAGCAGCCTGCCTGGACAGTTCTGAGTTTCGAGCACCTCCTGCCTCAACGTCCCGGCAATCTCGACCAGCTGCGGCGTGAGTGATACCCCATCCCTAACCGAGGAACCCACGGTGATACATGGAAGCTGTGTTTGCGGTGCCGTGCAGCTCGACATCCAGGAGCCGCTCGAGCACTCCCCGGAAGCACTGCCACTGTTCTCAGTGCAGAAAGCACACAGGGACCCACTGGAGCGGCATCAACGTACGCCGGAGTGCGCTTCACGTACGAAGCGCGGAGTCAGTCCGGTGGTACCAATCGTCCGCGGTGGTTCAGCGAGGCTTTTGCTCGACCTGTGGTTCGACCGTGTTCTGGAATTCGACCATCGAGCGCACATGAAGCACGCCTTTGTCGGCGACAAGGGAGGCTACTATGAAATCTCCGACGATGCGCCCCAAAGTCCTGGGTTCTGAGTAGGCCGCTCCAAGCGCTGGATCCGGTTCGATGGGCCTTGAGCTAGGGTTGGCTCCGCTGTGGCTGGTTCTGCTGTGCAGCTTCCGCGTGCTGCCAGTGCTGGTGCTGACGCCGCTGCTCGGCAGCTTCCCGATCCCGGCGCTGATCAAGACGATGATCGTGCTCGTGGTGTCGATCGCGATGACGGGCTTCACCGGCTCGACGCACGTCCCGCTGCCCGCCGACGTGCTCGGACTGGGTGCTGCCGCGCTGTCGGAGTTCACGCTCGGCGGGCTCCTCAGCATCGGCATTCACGCCGTGTTCGGCGCGGTCTCGATCGCCGGCAAGCTCATCGACCTTCAGGCAGGCTTCGGCCTCGGCGCGATCTTCGATCCGATTTCCAGGCGGTCGGCCACCGTCATGCAGTCGGCCCTCGGCATGCTATGCGTGGTGGTCTTCTTCAGCATGGACATGCATCTGGTGCTGCTGCGCATGCTAGCCGAGTCGCTGCACACCGTTCCGCTCGGCTCGGGACCGTTCGACGTGGATGTCGGCGAGCTAATCCGGCGATCGTCCACACTCTTCGCGCTGGGCCTCGCGTTCGCGGGGCCGCTGGTGATGCTCTTGTTCCTCTTCGACCTGGGCTTGGCGGTGATGTCGCGCAGCGTGCCCCAGCTCAACGTGACCTTCCTCGGCATCGGCATCAAGATCGCCGTGGCGATTGTCTTTATCGCGACCCTCGCGAGCACTTGGGGCGATGCATTCCGCCGGCTGCTTTCGATGATGGCCGGATAAGCGTCACGAACCCGGTTCGGCTAGGGCAATGCTGATCAAGTACCAGTCGACCACGGACCGACGCAATGCGTTGAAGACGACATGAAGCAGCAGACCTTGGCAGTAGCCGCCGACCAAAACGCGCAGTACGAGCAGTACCGCAGGCCGACGAAGCGAGACGTCTTCCTGGCGACGATGGAAGAGATCGTGTCGTGGGCCGAGTTGTGCGCCGTGATCGAGCCGCACTACCCGAAGCCCGGCAACGGGCGTCCACCGGTTGGCTTGGAGAGGATGCTGCGCATGTACTTCGTGCAGCAGTGGTTCAACCTGGCCGACGCCGCGTGCGAGGACGCATTGCTCGACAGCACGGCGCTGCGGCGTTTCGCCGGCATCGACCTGGGCAGCGAGCGCGTCCCCGACGCGACCACGCTGCTGAAGTTCCGCCGGTTGCTCGAGACGCACAAGCTGGGTGAGGGGTTGTTCGCCAAGGTAGGCGACGTATTGCAGGCCCGAGGCCTGGGGCACAGGGACGATCGTGGACGCCACGATCATCGGTGCCCCGAGTTCCACGAAGAACAAGGACAAGAAGCGCGATCCGGAGATGCACTAGTCCACTGAAGCATTGAAATTGGCTGTGTATGCTCCACCTTGGAGGGCATGCACAGGTGACTTTGACGGGGGACGAACGGTCCGAGCTCGAAGCGGTGATACGCAAGCGGCATGGCAACGCGGCGCTGGCGCGTCGGGCGCGATGCGTGCTGCTTTGGGCGGGCGGCGAGCGGCGAGTGGATATCCGCACCAAGCTGGCCTGCAACGATGCCTTTGTCACGCGCTGGACGAAGGCGTTCGAGTTCCAAGGCCTGGCGGGGTTGGTGTCGTTGCACCCGGGCCGCGCGCCGACAAGCCGCGCGATGGTTCGACGCACTGGAGCAGCCGCAAGCTCGCGGCCGAGCTGGGTGATGTCTCGTTCTCTGCCGTTCAGCGCGTCTGGCGCAAGCATGGCCTGCAGTCGCATCGGCTGCGAGAGGGAACGACCACGGCCGAGCATGAGCGAGTCACGGCCCTGGAGCGGGAGAACCGGGAACTGCGCCAGGCCAACGAGATTTTGCGCAAGGCGAGGCAAGAAGCTCAAGACCACCGTCAGCGATCCGGCCACGCCCTGCCCGCTGGACCGGGTGAACCGGCGGTTCAAGGCCGACCGGCCCAACGCGCTGTGGGTCGTCGATTTCACCTATGTCACCTGGTCCGGCTTCGTCTACGTGGCCTTCGTCATCGACGTGTTCGTTCGGCGTATCGTCGGCTGGCGAGCGTCGAGCACCGCGAGAACGGACTTCGTCCTCGACGCCCTGGAACAGGCGCTGCACGAACGCCGCCCAGGCGAGGCCGATGCCCTGATCCATCACTCCGATAGAGGAGTTCAATACGTGTCGATGCGCTACACCGAGCGGCTGATCGAGGCGGGCATCGAGCCGTCCGTGGGCAATGTTGGCGACTCCTACGACAACGCCCTGGCCGAGACCATTAAGGATGGTCTGCAAAACTCAGGGCCAGTCCGCGTAGCGTGACGGCTCTGGCTGAGTGACGATCGAGCCCATGAAGCAGCTCGGACTTGGCCTGAACTTGTCGACGAAGAAGACGCGCAAGCGCGAGTTCTTGGAAGAGATGGAACGCGTGGTGCCGTTGGGCGTCCTGGTGCAGATCGTCGAGCCTCACTACCCCCGGGCCAAGACGGGGCGTCCGCCCTTGGAAGGCGAGCATCCGCGCAAAGGTCGAGCACCCGTTCCGTGTCCTCAAGCGGCAGTTCGGCTACACGAAGGTGCGCTACCGAGGGCTGGCAAAGAACACCGTGCAGATCGTCACGCTGTTCGCGCTGAGCAACCTGTGGATAGCGCGACGGCAATTGATGGGAGCCCAGGTATGAGTGCGTCAGCAACGCGCGAAAAGCGCGTAGTGGAGGCACCGGATGCCTTGTGCGGCAGCCATGCGCTCTGGTTCCGATGCCGACCTCGATCACCATGCTGCGTCAACCCGATCGTGCACGGCTTCGTGGCGTGTTGTGCAGACCATCCTTAACGGCCTGTACAAGGCCGAGCTCATCTACCGCCGCGGGCCCTGGAAGAGGAAGGAGGCAGTGGAGCTGGCCACCCTCGAGTGGGTCCACTGATTCAATCAACAGCGACTTCTCGAGCCGATCGGCTACATCCCACCGGCGGAAGCTGAAGCCGCATACCATCGCAAGCCTGCTGAGTCCGCCATCCTGGTGTGACTCAAGCAAATCGGCCTCCGAGATTCCCGGTGCGGTTCAGTCCGTCCGTGAGCGGCGCGGAGGGCGCTCGCGGCATGTCCCGGGTGTCGAAACATCCCATGCGGAGCTCGAATGCCGTCCAACTTCGCCCACAAATCATCAGTTCCGCACTCGATCTGCCGCGGCGACTGAAATCGGCGGCTTGATCAGCATTGCCCTAGCGCCGCACGTCATGGTAAACGCGGCCGAGTTGCCTTCTCAGGCTTAGCGGCGAGCATCCGGTCCAACGCCGGAATGCCCGACACAAGGATGACTGCTCGCTGAAGCCGACCTCAACACCGACCTGCATCAGGGGCGTGCGGCCGCGCAGCAGGCGCACGATCGCATGATGTGCCCGAGTTGCATCGAGCAGTTGCCGAAAGCTCGTCGACTCTGCGCTCAGCCGCCGCTGCAACGTCCGCGTGCTGACGTGTAGTGCGTCTGCCGCGGCATTCATGTCACCTGTGTCGAGGGGAATGCGCGTTCCGAGCAGCAACGCCACACGCCTCGCGGTCGGGCGATGAGGGCAGGGCCTGACCGCGGCGGTGCACTCATGTAGCCAGTTGCCGATCGCCGCGTTGAGGTTGCCATCGGCCAATCGGGGCCTCGCTTCGAGGAGATCAGCGGGAACACTCACGCTGTGGGTGGAAGCATCGAACTCGACGCGGCACTCCAGAAGTTGCTCGTAACGTTGGCGCGTAGCGCAGGGACGATGGGCGAACGTGACGCCGATCTCTTCCGCCGAGGCGCCGACGAGGTGGCGGGCGAAGGAGACCCAGCCGGCAAGCGTCGCTTCGACGACGGCGGTGTCGACACCTGGCAATGGGTTCCAGATCAACGAGACGAACCCGCTTTGGGCCGTGGAGCTCAGGTCCCCGAGGGTGCTGGTCAGCGACGCGAACCGGTGCAGGTGACGAATGGTGTCCCGAAGCGATGTGGCAGTGGCCGCGGCTACGCCCATCAGGCCGTAACCGGCAGCGCCCGCGCGGATGCCGAAATGCAAGCCGACGAGCGGATCGCCGAGGTTGCGCCGCGCGTCGTCCAGCACACGAACGAACGTGCTGCCGGGCACCCTGTGCGCGGGAATTGCTTCTACGGGGCGAGAAGGCTCCGGCCACGCTAAGCCCTGTTTGAGCAGAAAGGTGCGCAGCGCCTCGGCATAGGCACCCGAGACGCTGGGAGAGTCGGACGGTGCGCACGGCCGACGCGGGTCCAGCCCCGCATCGGGCGAAATCAACATAGCCATGGGAACAAGGTGCAGCCGAGGGCTCCAAACATGGTGCGGACGAAGAGGGCCTGGACCTCAAGGGTCTGGTACCAGGGGGTTGCGATCGTCTGGAACGAAGCGCCGAAGTCCCAGACGACGGCCGGGTTCCACCAATCGAAGTGGAACTCGGAGGACCACTGGGCGCCGGTGATCAGCGCGTTGAAATCCGGCAAGGGCTGTCCCTTCGGTTGCATCAACCCATAAAGGGTCGTCATCGCGTCGAACACTTCGACGCCCGCAGAATCCCGAACATGCTTGAAGCCGGTAAACTGCACGCTTGTCCCGCTGAAGCGATAGGCCAGGACGCGACCATCGCCGGTCGGTGCCGAGGCTAAAATGACCAGAGTTCCGGCGATCGGTTGCGCTGGAAGGCGATCGATGAAGAGCGTTCCGGTGACCGCCGCGGGCAAGTTGAGATTGCCGCGCCACCGGTCGATATCCGGGATCACCACGCGCAGGGAGACGCTCGCCTCTCGGAACTCGCCCTCGTGGTAGACGTAGCCGCGCATGGTCTCCGAGAACTCGAGGCCGCGCGCGGACGCGTGACCGGTGCACAGCAGCAGAAGCAGGACGGCGAACAAGCGTTTCATTGCTGATCCTTAGCTCGTGAAGCGCTCGGCCGATCTCTCGGCAAGCGCGGCGATGCATAGCAAAGGGTTGACGCCGATCGACGTCGGTGCAGTCGAGCCATCCACAACTCTGAGATTGGCGTAGACACTGCCCGAGCTGCCGCGCGGATCGAACACCTGGCCGTTCGCGTTCACGACACCCCGATCGGCAGCGTCGGCCATCGGGCAGCCACCGAGCGGATGCACCGTGGTCAGCGCCCCTCCGAACATCGGTCCGCTGCGTGGCGGGGCGACATGGCGTCCGGCGAAGGTTTGAGCATGCCGTTCCATCTCTGCGCGCATGCGGGTGACGAACGGTTCTTGCGCAATCATCGGCCACAGCACCCGTGCATTGCCATTGGAGTCGAGCACCACCTTCCCGCCGGCGCTGTCGTGCCCGATGCCGAGGTAGACCATGCTGTGGTTCAGCGCGCCATCAGTGCGGCTATAGAGCAAATCGCGGGCGACGCGCTGGGCGGCCGGAAATGTCGGGAAGACCCCAGCCAATGGCGGCATGCCCAGCCGTAGCGCATCGAACAGCGCGCGTGGGATCGCGCCTTCCTCGATTAGATAGCGCTGCGACAGCGTCGGATGGTTGCGGTAGCTTGCAGCGGCGGTAATTGTCGGGCCGACGCGGCGCTCGCCGGCCGGCGCGACGCCGTCGCCGAAGCCCATCACATTAGTCTGGACCGATGTGTTGTAGCCGAGTCCCAGCAAGTCACCGTTTGCCGAGAAGCGCGTGCCGAGCGCATCCGACAGGGCTAGCCCCTGCGCGCGTGATCGCAGCAGGATCTGCGTGCTGCCCAAGGCTCCCGCGGCGAGCACGACGCTGGCGGCGATGATGTGCCGATGCTGCGCTGCGCCGCCATCGGGCCGAATGACCACGTGTACGCGCCATCGGCTGTCGGGCAACCGCTCTAGCCATTCGACTTCGACCCGCGAGAAGATCTGCGCACCCGCGGCGCGCGCCATTGGCAGGTAGTTCACATCAAGGGTGTTCTTTGCGCCGACGCGGCATCCGGTGACGCAATCGCCACAGTGCGTGCATAGTGCCTGCGCGACGCCGTGTTCGTTGGGCCGCTGGTCAACGCGTCGCAGGTTCACAGCCAGCGTAAGGGGCTGAAAGCTAGTGTCGGCCCCGCCTCGCGAGCGTGCCAGCGTCGTCGTACGATGAAACGCGTGTTTCCGCAGCCCATCCGACTCTAGTACCTGATCGGTGGACAGCACCTTGCGAACACGTTCTTCCCAGGCGTCCATGCGGCCTTGCAACACATCCTGTTGGATGCTGGCCGGCCAGCGATTGAAGATTTCGCGGTCCGGCGCGATCACGACGTTGGCATTGATCAGCGAGGTGCCGCCTAGCCCGCTGCCGCTTAGCACGTCGAGCGACTCTCCGGCCCGGTAGTCGAACAGTCCGAGCGGATTGATCGGCCCCCTGAATTGTGCGAGCACCGTCAGAAGCGCTGACGGAAAGGTACCAGGCGACCACTCACGGCCGCGTTCGAGTACACACAGCGATCGGCCAGCCGCGAGGCGTGCGGCCATCACCGCGCCACCGTAGCCCGAACCGACCACGACCACGTCGTAGTCGGACTTCAGCTGGTCGAGTGATACCGACAGGGCAGCGCGTGCAGGCGATCCTGCCTTGGCCGATGTCGCGGCTAGTATGCCCGCCGTCGCAACGGATCCGGAGGCGGCCACAAAGGCACGCCTGGTTGAGTGGGGCTGAGACATGGACGTCGATCCTCCTGTGGGCAACCTGGCGATCAGAGAGGCGGCCGGACGAAGCACCGACCGATGACCGGGGCCGGGCTATGCATGATCCGGCACAACGGCACGCGCCTGATTGATGCACTTGCTCGTCTGCCTCGGGATGGCGTTGAGCATGCTCCCGCCGACCGGCGGCGCTGTCTTGTCTTTACGCGTCAGAGGGCAATCCATGAACGACGCGCTGCTTGTCGAGAGATCGCGATCCCAAGGGTTAATACGATTGAACCGTGATGACCAGGCGACGGGCGCATGGGGTCAATACCTGCGCCGTGCAGGTCGCCGACATTCCGTCGGCCTTCGTGCGAGGCGCTTCAAATCTGGAGGATGTCCGACATGTTTCGATCTATTCAATGCCAACCCGGGCGCGCGGTGCTACGCACGTGTGTCGGACTGGCGGCCTGGATTGCCACTTCAACCTGGGCGGGTAGCCCAGTGGATGCGCTGTCGCCGCAGGCATTGCGCGGCACGCCGACACGAGAGGAGACGACAGATCGACTGATCGTCCGCTACAAGAAAGACTCGCAGGCGTTCAACCGCGTTGACCGGGTGGCTTTGGCGCGTACGCATGAGGTGCTGAACCAGTCGGGCTTTCAGATGCGAGTTCTGCGTCGCACATCCGACGAAGCTCATGTGCTGCAGTTGGATCGCGAGGGGTCGGTGACGTCGCTCCAAGCGATCGGACGCATGCTGAAAGCGCGCGATCCGGAGATCGACTATGTGGAACCGGATCGCCGCATGCGCATCCAGTTGACTCCCAATGATCCGCTTTACGGAAGCCAGTGGCACTACCATGAGCCCGTCGGTGGCCTCAACCTGCCGGCCGCTTGGAACCAGGCAACCGGGGCGGGTGTGACAGTGGCAGTCATCGACACCGGCTATCGGCCGCATGCTGACCTGGCGGGCAAATTCGTGGGCGGGTACGACATGATTGGTGACCTCGACGTCGCCAACGATGGGTCTGCGCGCGATGCGGACGCCTCCGATCCCGGGGATGGGGTGGCACCTGGCGAGTGCGGAGTAGGCTGGCCGGCCGAAAGCAGTTCGTGGCATGGAACACACGTGGCGGGGACAATCGCTGCGCTGACGAACAACGGCAGCGGCGTCGCTGGTGTCGCGTTCAGCGCCAAGGTGCTCCCCGTGCGCGTACTTGGCAAGTGTGGTGGCTACACCAGCGACATTGCGGACGGCATCACCTGGGCGTCGGGTGGCGCGGTAGCGGGTCTCCCGGCCAATCCGAATCCGGCACGTGTGCTCAACCTGTCGCTCGGCGGAGGTGGCGCCTGCAGTGCGACTACCCAGTCGGCCATCAACGGTGCTCGGTCCCGTGGCAGCGTCATCGTTGTGGCCGCTGGCAACAGCAACGCAAATGCTGGAAGCTACTCGCCGGCGAGCTGCTCCGGCGTGATCACGGTCGCAGCGGTCAATAGAAGCGGTGGCCGCTCCTACTATTCGAACTACGGCGCTGTCGTGGACGTTGCGGCCCCTGGCGGCGACGTGCGCACCAGCGAAAGTGACGGCATCCTGTCGACGCTGAACAACGGTGCGACAACACCTGGCGCGGACACTTACGCCTATTACCAGGGCACGTCGATGGCCGCACCCCATGTCGCAGGTGTCGCCGCGCTGATGCTGTCGAGGAACCCCTCGCTGACGCCTGATCAGGTCGAGGCGCTCATTAAGAGCAGTGCCCGTGCATTCCCGGCGACCTGTAGCCAGTGCGGCAGCGGGATCGTCGATGCCAATGCGGCGGTGTCTGCCGCCGCGAATGTTGGCGGCGGCACCACCACCATTAACGAGGTGGAGAGCAACAACTCGTTCAATACGGCTCAATCGATTGCAACCAGTCCTGCGCTCGTAAAGGGCGCGTTGTCGTCGGCGGACACCGACTACTTTCGCGTGACGCTGGCACCGGGAAAGACTCTAACGGCCACCCTGACGCCGCCGCTGACAGCGGACTACGATATGTATCTCTACAACAGCGCTGGAGCGGTGATCGCCAGTAGTTACAAGGGAACGGGCGCTGTCGACACGGCGACCTATAAGAACACAAGCGCCTCGGCAGTGACCGTCTACGCACGCGTCTACTACTACAATGGTGGCTCCGGTAGCTACACTCTCAAGTTGTCGCAATGAGGCAGGCGGGACCGCCTAAGGCGGTCCTGCTCCAGGGTCACGCGGCTGCATGGGCGCCGCAGGCCGCGGGACGTCGACTAGCAGCACGTGGGACGATCAGGGCGAGCCCGCCGATCAGCGCGAGTGGAAGCGAACCAGGCTCCTGGATTTCGCCCGTCGGGACCTGTTCGACGGCCAGGCTGTCAATGTGGCCGTAGATGTCGACGTCACCGTAGATGTTGAGCGGGTTGTAGATCTTCTGGGCATGAAACTCCATGTGATTGCTGCAGAAGATGTTGGCGGCCTGACCCGCGCCGTTGAGGTCGCACTCAGGCAACTCGAACTTAGTAAGGTCGACGCCCAACGGGACTGCGTCGCTGTGGATGGCATCGAGCAGGAGCGATAGTAGTACGATGCCCGTCTCGACATGCTCGTATCCCTGGGCGTTGTAGAGTTGGCCGTACGCGGTCCAGAGATCGTAGGCTGGGCCTCCGCTCTCGCTGTAGTCGTTCGCGACTTCGCTTTGGTTGTACGGCAGGCCGCTGTTCTGTACGAAAGCTCCCGGCGAGAAGTCGACGAAGAACTGGCTATTGCCGCCCATATACAGCGCGCTGTTGGACGCAGCTACGCTGTCGGGGGTGTCGCGATCAAACACGAATCCGCCCTTGAAATAGCCGCCAACTGTTGGACTATTCGCGACACCGAAGAAGTCTTCCAGCATTTCGCCGCTGACACTGTGCAGCGTTCCGCTGTAAGTGACTTTGAGCAGTTCAGCAGAGGCAGGCTTCGCGCAGGCAAACGCGCCAATGAATGTGATGATCGCACTTAGACGACGCCAGACGGGGACGTTGGACATCAGCAACTCCAGTTAAAAGGTTAGGGCGGGATTGACCGGGCGTTCCGGTCACGTCCACGTTGTCGCGCCGCGTCGGCCGCCCGTTAAGGGTTTAGTCCGGATCTTTCACCAGTGAAGTCCGAGTGAAGCCCCAGTGGCCTGCGGCCACTCGGACTGGCGGCGAAGTGTATGCGTCCGGGCATCCGATCTCCTGACTAGCGATGAAACTCAGCAACCCGTACGACGGGCACACGCTCGCTGAGCAACTGCAGCAAGCCGAGGTTCTTCTCCAGGACATCGGCGTCGCCCCGAAGACGGTCGTCGTCGATCTCGGATATCGGGGCGTGGATGCGATGGTGCCGGAGGTGCAACTGCTGGACCGAGGCAAGAGCCGGTCGATGACGGCGCAGCAGCGGCGGCAGGCATTCGAGCTTGTCATCGGGCACATAAGACCGATGGACTATTGGACAAGGACTGGCTCAAGGGCTCGCTCGGCGATGCGATGCACGCCCTGCTCTGCGGGGCCGGGCACAACCTGCGGCTCGTGCTGGCGCACCTGAGGGTGCTTCTCTTGGCCATCGCCGCGCTCGCTCTGCACGTCTCCTGGCAGATGGCAGGCGCATCAACCTGCTCGAAGCTGAGCGGGTTGTTCAGGACCGACTACACACACATCAAAGACATCATCCGAAGGTTCTTCCGCGAGTTAAGCCTGACTTACCCGGATCGCTCGTGCTTGGCGGGACGTGTACATTGACAACAGGAACTTCTGTTCGTAGAAGTCTTTCGCACCCGAACGTTGAGGTTGGCTTTTTGATGAAGCGCGACTGTGGTTTTGAACACGGTGGAACCGATTGCTCATAGCCAGTCTTTAGGTTGTCATCTTTCACATTTTGCAAGAAGCTGCAAAGCGACATGCAGCCTTGTTAGAGTTTATGCAAGCAATCGATGTAGGGGCATTGAGTCTATTCACCGCCACGGCTGTCGCCCTGTTGGGTTCACCGGGCCCAGTCATCGCGCTACTTGTTGCTGTCGGCCAAGTAGCCAAACCCAGGGTTGGTTTCCGATTCTATTGTGGGACGCAGATTGGTCTAAGCGCTGCCGCGACCCTAAGTTGCGTTGGTCTTGCAAGCGTTCTTAGTCTCACGAGTACGACAACTCAGTGGCTGACGTACGCTTCTTCCGCGTACCTAATTTGGATTGCATATCGCATTGCGACGTCACCCGTGGGAAGCGGGGCGGATGTTGGTGCGAATTTGCTGAAGTCGCCCCTTGTCACCGGCGTGGTGGTTGGCGCTGGAAATCCGAAGGCGTATCTCGCATTTGCATCACTATTTGCAAGCCAGGCAATCGTTGGGGAAGGCGGCTCTGCTGATAGCGGGTTCAAGCTTTTCCTTATTATTGCCGTTATGGTGGTCGTTGATGTTGCTTGGCTGCTGATTGGGTTTGCGCTCGGGCGAGCCGCGCTTCCGCCAAAGGCTGAAAGATGGCTCAATATCATCCTCGGCGCGTCTGTGGCCCTTTCCGTTGCCGCAGGAGTCAAGTGAGTGGGCGTGGTGTGGGCGAGATGAACTCTAATGCAGTGCGCGTGAAGTTGTAGACCATATTTTGCTCGGCATACTCCCACCTGCCCCTGCAATTTCGGCGCGCGTCAAGCTACTTGTCGCCTCTCTCATGCAGCCAATGGCTGAATAACTTCGCGACGCGGGGCCACGGGAGCGAGCTGGTCGCGCTCCGGGTTGAGCGTGACGCAGGCGATGTGCGCCCAGTTGCGCGTGTGACGTGACCAGCGTGCCGGGTGGCGCGCGCGAGCCAGGAGGTGGAGCTCGTGGCGGGCCGCGCGGATCGTGATGGCCTGGCCTGCGTGACGTTGCGCCGGACTGACGTAGCGGATGCCGCTGTGACGATGGTCGCGGTTGTACCAATGCACGAACTCGCGCGCCCACTCGCGCGCAGCGCCGAGGTCGGCGAAGCCCGGAGGCTCTATGCAGGGATGCGCTCGGGCGCGGTGCTGATGAGCGATGGCTACGAACCCTACGCGTCGCTTGCGAGCGAACATCGCCTGGTGCACCTCGGGTGCTGTGACCTGCCCGGTTTCTTCGGACCACTGATTCCTGGGAAGATGGCTCTTCGCGAGCGAGGAGCCCGTGAGGAAGAGTCGATTCAGCGAAGAGCAGATGGTCACCATCCTGCGCGAGGCTGACCGGACGTCCGTGGCGGAGACGGCCAAGAAGCACAAGGTCAGCGATCAGACCCTCTACGCCTGGCGCAAGCACTTCGGCGAGCTGGTGCCGAACGACGTCAAACGCCTGAAGTCGCTCGAGGCCGAGAACGCACGGTTGAAGAAGCTGCTGGCCGAGCGTGATCTGGACATCTCCGTGCTCAAGGAGATCAACGCAAAAAAATGGTGAGCCCGCAGGCGCGGCGCGAGCAGGTCGCGTTCGCTTGCGAACGCGGTTTGTCTCGGCGCCGAGCCTGCGGGCTGCTCAACATTGCGCGTTCGACTCTGGGCTACGAGCTGCGGCTGCCGGCCAGCGAAACCGGATCTTCCTGCGCCGCCAGGGACACGAGGTCGGCATCCATCGCGCGCATCGGCTATGGCGCTTGGCCGGGCTACAGCTGCCGCGCAGGAGGCCGCGGCGGCGCGTTGCGTCGGGTCGACCACGACCGCTCCAGCCCCTCAAGGCCAACGTCGTCTGGGCCTATGACTTCGTCTTCGATGCGACGGCCTCGGGCAGCAGATCAAGTGCTTGACCGTCGTCGACGAGTTCACGCATGAGTGTTTGGCCATCGACGTGGCCGGCTCGATCCGCTCCAAGCGCGTGATCGAAGTGCTCACGCGCTTGATCAGTCTGCATGGTGCGCCGTTGTTCCTGCGCTCGGACAACGGGCCCGAGTTCGTCAGCCATGCCATCCTCGAGTGGATCTCGCGCAGCGGGATCGCCACTGCGCTGATCGACCCCGGCAAGCCTTGGCAGAACGCTACCAACGAGAGCTTCAATGGCAAGTTCCGCGACGAGTGCCTGTCCATCGAGTGGTTCCGCTCGCGCGCAGAGGCACGCGTCGTCATCGAGACCTGGCGCCACCACTACAACGCCGTTCGGCCACACAGCAGCATCAACTACTTGACCCCTCTGGAGTTCAAGCGCCACCATCACCCCATCCCCAACCGAGCCGTCTTCCAGGAATGACTGGCCCGAAATTGCAGGGGCAGGTCACTTTCTCGTTGCGAGGGGCTGGCGGCCACGCCAGAGCCACGAGTGCGCGCACTTCATCGGCCGCCAGATTACCCATCTACGCCGCATTGGCGCCGCGGCGAAGCCGACCCTCGGTCTTGCCTTAACCCTCGGAAGTTGCGAACGGAAGTCTTGCGTACTGGACTCCTCAAAGCGCAGACCTCAGGAGTTCGACCTTCCCTCAACAAGGAGACCGATCATGCGCGTTCAACCGAAGAGCATCCCTCAGAACTTGTTTCGTTTGCTCGGTGCGGATACTGGCCGCACGGGCGCAGCCGATGGCAAGCCGCAGGCGCCTAAGACGTCTGGACAGACTGCAGCCGATACCTTTGAAACGCCCGCGCCGAGCGCGCAAGCGTCAGAGCGCAGCGCCGCGCCGAGCGCGATTCATTCGACCAGTCGGACAACTGCTGCTGCCTTGCCGTCGAAGGCGGCATTGCAAGCGAGCACGAGCGGCTGGACGTTTGGGACTGACGTTTCAGCCTTGGCAGTAGTGTCGGAAGTCGAGATCCCCGCGGCTGTGGCCATCAGTAGGCCGCCCCTGACAGACGAGCAGATTGCCGCAGATGCTGCTCGAATGGCCTTGCAGGGTCAGTTGCAAGCGAAGTACGGCTTCATTCCGATTTCACCTGAGGAGGCCAAGTCTTCGGTCGACATCAAGTTTAGTGACAAGGACCATCTGCTGGCTAGATTCCTACCCACCATGGAGTTGGTGAAAGCCGGAAAGATTGCTGCTGAAGACGCACACTACTTCTTGCCGGAATCGATTCTCCACGAGATGCAGCAAAACCCAGATGCGGCTCTGGCGTCGGCCCGAGATGCCTATGCTCGTCTGCACCCGGCTGATGGTCCTCGAGTCTGGACCTACAACCAGCTACTGGACCCGCAGTCCTGAGTCCCCGCAACGCGAGAGTGCGGTTCGATCGCCTGATGGGGCGATCGAAGCCTCGATGTTGTTGGCGCCCCTGCGCCGGCAGCGGGGCCGGTGCGTCGTGTGGGGCGGTCACGGCTCCTGGCTCTTGGCCGAGCGTTGCTTGGCGCGCGCAACCAGCGTCCCTGTGTCTCCTTGGCACGGTAGGGACTCGCCCTCGATGCGCACGGCCTCGGACGCCTTGTTGGTTGTCACCAGGTTCAGGTGCACGGTCAGGCCCTCGCGCCTATGACCGTCTCCCAGCCCAAGCCGGTGGCGCGTCGCGCTGATGGCTGCGTGCCGCGCGTCGTCTTCGGCATGCAGATAGATGCTGGTGGTAGTCAGCGATGAGTGGCCGAAGGTGTCGCGGATGTGGCGCAGGTCGACGCCATCGGCCAGGCGCGAGCCCATGGTGTGCCGCAGCCAGTGCGATGAGGCGGCCTGCACCTTGTCCGCGCGGCCTTGGTGCTCCGGGCCCATCGTTCGCAGTCGCTGCGCGGTCAACCCGAAGATCTCCTTGAGGATGACGTGGGCCGCTGCGCGCGTCAGCCGCCGCGGCCACTCGATCGGGCCGCGGGCAAGGCCGCGAGGTCTGGCACCCGCCACCACACGGGCAACAGGAGCGTCGAAGGCTCGCCCTGCTGCGGCAGCGGTGGCAGGCCGAGCCAGCACCGGTAGTTCGTGAGCTCAACCATCAGCTCGTTGGTGGCCGGCACCAGTCGCGCCTTGAGCTGCCCGCCGTTTTTCGTCTTCCAGGAGCCGATGGTTAGCATCGAGGTCTGAAGGACGAGAAGTGAAGAAGATACCGAAGCAGGAATACACGGCCAAGTTCAAGGAGCAGGCCGTCAAGCACGCGCAAGCGGTGGGCATCGTCGTGGCCGCCAAGGAGCTCGGGTTGGTCGAGCAGACGCTGCGCAACTGGGTGAAGGCTGCCGAGGCAGGCAAGCTCGTGGGCGCCGGCGCCAAGCCGGTGACGCCCGAGCAGATGGAGCTGTCGAGGCTGCGCGCGGAGAACGCCCGGTTGAAGATGCACTTCGAGATCCTAAAAGAAGCGACGGCGTACTTTGCGAAGGATGCGCTGTGGAGTACGCCCGGATCGACGCGCAGCGGCGAATACCCCCTGCCAGACATGTGCGAAGTGCTGGCCGTGAGCATCAGCGGCTATCGAGCTTGGCGCCGCGGTGGCAAGCCTGATCGCACCCGTCTGAGTGACCCGCTGGCCGTGGCCATGATTAAGAGCATCCACGCCGAGGTCAAAGCGGTGAACCGCGCCGGGCTTTCTGGAGGCTCCAACCCTTGAGTAAATTGGAGCCCTATGAACAAGAGCAAGTCCTCGAACAGGTTTGCACCGGAAGTGCGTGACCGCGCGGTGCGGATGGTCCTGGAGCACCAGAGCGATTACGCGAACCAGTGGGCAGCGATCATGTCGATCGCGCCGAAGTTCGGCTGCTCGGGAGAGACGCTGCGCAAGTGGGTGAGGCAGCAGGAGCGCGACAGCGGCGTGCGAGAGGGAACGACCACGCCGAGCATGAGCGAGTCAAGGCCCTGGAGCGGGAGAACCGGGAACTGCGCCAGGCAGGCCGACCGTCGTAATCTCCATGGTGGACGCTCCTGCCGGTTCGAGTGGTCGCGACACATCCACTCTGGCACGTCGATGCCGTCATCGGGTGGGGGCGTCCATCCTATTGCTTACGATGAATCTACGAATCTACCGCGCTTCTGAAGGGGTGAGGCGTGGGCCCAGCGACAGGGGCGGTTTGTAACAGCGCCCGGAAGCGCTGTGGACTCCCGTGCTCCGACGGGTTCCGGCGCGGGCAGTTTCTGATCAGCCCACACTGAAACAATCGAAGCGACTTCGCTCGAAGTCGAAGCGGCTTTGCAACCATCCCAGTACAACATCTAAGCCGCTTCAGATATTCGGGCTCGAGGTTCGAGCTCAGTCTTGGAGCAAGGAGCAGTTGCAATGACCGTCGAAGCGACCAACTCCTCCCCACGACTGCTGGTCGTCGACGACGACGCTGACCTGCGGTCGTTGATGATCGAGTATTTCGGGAGGCACGGATTCACGGTGCATGGCGCCTCTGGCGCACCGGATGCATTCCGCTTGCTGGACGAGGCGGTGCCAGAAGTCGTGATTGTCGACTTGCATCTGCCGGCTGGCGAGAGCCTGACTATGGCACGCCGGCTGCGCCGTGCACACCCGAGCATGGGCATTGTGATGCTGGACGCTGTAGTGGGCGAACCCAGCGACCGGATAAGACTTGAACTCGGCGTTGATGACTACCTGCCGAAGCCCTTTGACAATCGCGAACTCCTGAGGCGCGTGCGAGGCCTGCTACGTTGCATCGGCCGCACTGCGAAGCCATTGGCGGAAGACGTGCCGTATCAACCGAGGCCTTCCGATGTGCCGGCGGTGCGGCAACGCATTGCCTTTGGCGCGTGCTCGTTGGATCTGGAAGCCCGGAGTCTGTTCGCGATCGACGGAACGGAAATCCCGACGACTGCAGCAGAGTTCGATCTCCTCGAACTGCTCTCCCGACATCCAAACCGCCCGCTCAGTCGCAATCGAATCATGGAACACACGCGAAACCAAGCGTGGAACGTGTTCGACCGCTCGATCGATCTGCAAGTGATGAAGCTGCGTCGCAAGATCGAGCGTAACCCGGACAAGCCAGTTGTCATCAAGACCGTATGCAGCGTTGGTTACGTCTTCATGGCGCCTCCATCCAAGTAGAGAGTACGAAATTGGACAAGAATCGGCTGGCGTGGCCGCGCCGGTTTTCGCAAGCGCACCCGGCGCATCGACGACTGAGCGTGCACACGGTGTCACTCACAAGAGTGAGCTGAGCCGTCTTCGCCGGGCGCCTGGGCTGACGATGCTCAGCGGTTAACGCCAAAGATGGCATGCCGAAGCATTTCGACCTGTTCGTGCAGCCGTCTCATGTCGCGCTGTTCAGCCGGTAGTTGATTCCAGGCGGCGACGATTTCGGCCTCGCGGCGTCGGAAGTCGCGCACGCGAGCCTCTTCGCTTGGTGCCCTTGGGCCACCGTCCGCGCTGCCAACGAGATATCGCGCGCGCCAGGCATCGACGCCAGCGCGGCGATGCGCAGGATCGCGCAACAGCACCTCGAGTATGGCTTCCTTGATTCTTCCGCCTTCGTCGATTCCGATCTGGCGAGCTTCCAGCGCACTGTCGAGATCGGCCTCCAGCTTCCGAGCCAGACCGAGCATGTCGGAAGAGATTCCTTGTCCGGCAGCGCGCAGTGCGCGGAAGCGTGCGAGTTCGTCCAGGAAGGCCAAGTGTGCCCTGACGCGCTGCTCTTCCGACGGCAAGAGTGCGGGGCCGAGTGCCAAGGGCGCGTGCACCGCGCCCGCGGGCGGATTGACATGGCCGTGCTCGGCATCAGGGTCGGTACGCGCGGGCGCAAACGGTGAAGCCATGGCCGAGCCTGGTTCTGCGGTCGCGGCCGCGACGCGGAGCGGCGCGCGCTGGGCCTCGGGCGGGTCGAAGGTACTCAGCGCCAGCCATCCAGCGCAGGTCAATCCGGCGACGACGGAAGCGGCGACGAGTCGCGTGGGAGGCTGGGGCATGGCGGGGCGGGCGTCGCGCAGTAGGAGGACAACCGCCGAAGGTGCCTTCCGAACGTAGCGATATCTTGTCTGCAAGCGCCTTTCGCGCAATCGCCGGTGCCTTGGGTGCGAAGTTTCTGACACACGTTTGCGATGGCGGGATGGGACAAGACGTTCCCGGAGCCCTCGGGGAGATTGGCGACCTTCACGAGACCAGGGAGGCAACGTGAGAACTTGTGCACCATGCGTTCAGCTCTTCGGGCTGGCGGTCGCTCAATGCGTCGCGCCTGCGGCCGCCTTCGCGGCGACCATCACGATCGAGGCGTCATCGACTTCCGCTCCGCTCGGCGGAACGATCTGGCTGGCTGGCAAGATCGACGGCCAAGGAACGTTCATGAACTTCGCCGTCAATGGCATCCCCGGCGGAAACTCCACGGTCGGCACAGTCAACTCCCAGAATGGCAAGTACGTCGCTCCGTCGGCACTGCCAACGCCCTCGACGGTCACGCTGACGGCAACCTCGAGCCTGGCGCCAGGGGCGGTCGGCAGCCTGACGATCACACTGATGGGTCCCGGGATGCCGCCGCCGGCTCCTTCGCCGGCTCCTGCGCCATCGCCATCGCCATCGCCATCGCCATCGCCATCGCCGGCACCCGCTCCCGCACCCTCCCCGGCGCCAGCTCCCGACTCCGCCACGCTGGCTGCAGCCAGGTTCCTGGAGCAGGCCTCGTTCGGGCCGACGCCCGCCGATATCAACCGGGTCAAGCAGATTGGGGCGGCGGCGTGGCTGGACGAACAACTGGCATGGCCGGCCTCGACGATCCCCGTCGGCAGCTCGAGCGTGGAGCCGGTGATTCGAGACTGGTACCAGAGGATGGTCAGCGGTCCCGATCAACTTCGGCAGCGCATGATTTTCGCGCTATCCCAGGTGCTGGTCGTATCGACGGAGAAGAATCCGTACGGCGACGAGATCGTTCCCTGGCTGCAAACGCTGTCGAAGCATGCGTTTGGCAACTTCGGCGCGCTGCTTAAGGAACTGACCATCAATCCTGCGATGGGAAAGTACCTGGACCTTGGCAACAGCGCTACGCCTGTTCCGAACGAGAACTATGCCCGCGAGGTCATGCAGCTGTTCACGATCGGGCTTCACCTGCTCAACCAGGACGGAACGCTGCAGCTGGACGCAACGGGCGCTCCAATTCCAAGCTATGACCAGGTCCGGGTGAATGAGCTCGCACGTGCCTTGAGTGGCTGGACCTACGCCGGGGCCAGCCCGACGGGCTTGAACTACCAGAACATGTCGGGACCGCTTCAGCCACGGGAGTCCTACCACGATCGGGGTTCGAAGACGCTGCTGCTTGGTGCCACGCTGCCGGCGGGGCAGAGTGCGGCGCAGGACATGGACGCCTCGCTGAACAATCTGCTGGCGCATCCGAATCTTGCTCCCTTCATCGCGACTCGGCTGATCCGGGCGTTCGTGACCAGCAACCCCAGCCCCGCCTACGTGCAGCGCGTGGCGCAGGCCTTCGCAAACGGACCGCAGGGCAGGGGAGATCTGAGCGCGGCACTCAGGGCGGTCCTGCTCGATTCGGAGGCGCGACAGGACGCCGCCACTGCAACACAAGGTCGATTGAAGGACGCCATCCTTCACACGGTCGGGCTGGTGCGGTCGCTCGGCGGCCAAGTGAACGACCCCATCACCCTGTCCTACGACTATTTCAAGATGGGTCAGCGCCTGACGGCCGCGCCAAGTGTGTTCAACTTCTACTCGCCGCTCACCCGCCTTCCAGGCAATCCAGGCTACTACGGACCCGAGTTCCAGATATACGGCGCGAGCTACTCGATCGCCCGGGCAAACTTCATCTACTCGGTTCTCAATGGCGACATAAAGTCGATCGTCTCGATAGACCTCACGCCTTACGTGAATGCGGCGCCCGATACCCAGGCACTCATCAACCTGGTCGATCGCAATCTGTTGCAAGGCCGCATGTCGTCGCCGACGAGGCAGGCGCTTGCCACCGGGATCGCCGCTTCGACCGACATGCGGCAACGCGCCCTGACGGCGCTGTACCTGACGGCGATTGCCGCGGACTTCGCGGTCCATCGTTGACCACGGTTCGAGACCTTGCAGGAGATCTCAGCATGAACAGCCTCAATCCGTCTCGTCGCAGTCTGATGAAGTTCGCAGGCACCCTGTTGTCGATGGGCGCCATCGGCTGGTCGCCGACAGCGAGAGCGGCCCTCTCGGACTACCGGGCTCTCGTCTGCCTAAACATGATCGGTGGCAATGACGGGAACAACATGGTCGTTCCCCTCGACTCGACGCGCTACGGACGATACGTGCAGCTTCGCTCCCCCAGCGGGCTGGCGCTGTCGGTGGCCGCCCAGACTCTGCTACCGCCTCGCGTTGTCGCCCTGAAAGGCACCGCCAGTCCGACGGACCAGCCCTTTGCCCTGCACTACGGCATGCCCGAGCTTGATGGTCTGTTTGGTGACGGCAAGCTGGCCGTCGTGCTCAACGCCGGTTCGCTGATCCAGCCGCTCACGAAGGCCCAGTACACCGCAGGCGTGGCCGTGCCATCGCAGTTGTTCTCGCACTCGGACCAGATTCTGCAGACGCAGGCCGGCGCGCCTACGGGATCCGGCACGGGTTGGGGCGGACGGCTGCTCGACTCGATGGGTGCGGCCGGCCCTCTAGACGCGGTATCCATCGACAACACCGGACTGTTCGTGGAAGGCGCGGTCGCGCACGGGAACATGGTACCCAGCACGAGCGAGCTGGCCATTTCCGGAATGAACTTCTGGCCGCAAAGTGCGGCCGATGCCCGCCGGGCAGCACTGGTCCAGCTGCTGTCGGCCGAGCAAGGGAACATTATGGCCAAGGCGGCGAACCAGGCCCTGCTCAATGGCTTGAACGTCAGTGCCGTCCTGCGATCGGCCCGTTCCAGCTCGCTGTTGTCCTCGACGTTCCCGGGCACGTCACTCGGGCAGCAACTGAAACTTGTCGCCCAGTTGATCCATGCCCGGAGCAAGGAAGGTCCCGGACGACAGGCCTATTACGTATCGATCGGCGGCTTCGACACACACAGTAGCCAGTCCTGGCAACACTGGAATCTGCTCAGCCAGGTGTCCAAGGCGCTAGCCGCGTTCCAAGCCGCGATGGAGGAGGCCTCGCTCGCTCAGCAAGTCACGACCTTCACCCTCTCGGAGTTCGGGCGCACAATGGCGCCCAACTCCAGCGGAACAGATCATGGCTGGGGAAACCATCAGCTCGTGTTGGGAGGCGCCGTCGTTGGCGGGCTGTACGGCGAGTTTCCAGATTTCATCATGGGGGGAGCCGACGATGCGACGGCTCGAGGCACGTGGATTCCGCGCTACTCGAATCAACAGTTCGGCGCCACGCTCGGCCGCTGGTTCGGCGTCGATTCGCAGGTTTTGGTGGGCACGGTATTCAAAGCGGGACTCGCCAACTTCGCCCAAAAGGACATCGGCTTCATGGGGGGCTGACGCACGGTCTGCCCTGGCCCGCCCCCTGGTGTTGTTTCTCCAACCCTTCGGATCCGAGCGACCATGACTCAGTCTGCGCCTCTGTGGAGCGTCGGCCGTGACCTTGACGAGGACGACCTGCGCGTGATCAGCGCTGGCGTGCTCACCCACGGCCGGGCGCGGGCCGCTGACGGTGATGCTCGGCCCATCGCATGTCTGCTTCGGCGGGACGTACAAGTGACCGCTGGAGCGACGGGGAGAACGGAATATGCCCGCCTGTTCGTCTTGTACGTCTGGGTGGCGCCTTCCGAGCGGCAGCAGGGCCCGGGGCTCGGAGGCACTGGCACGTCTGGAGCGTTAGGCGAGCCTGTCGGCCTGCCGCGATGCGATCATCGAGACGCTCGAGGATCGGGTGGCGGGCCTGTATCGACGCCTGGGCTATCGAGACGTCGCCTTCGTCGAGAACTACGTGGGCCCGTTCCATCGGCGCATCCTCATTAAGACGCTGGTCGATTCCGCAGGGGGCGGCTACACCGACGTTCGCGGGGAAGTGCTCAATGGGAACGGTGCCTGCGACCCTTGTTCGCCAACGCAAGCGTTCCTGCCAGACTGACGCTCCAGACGGCAGCAACTACAGCGGCAAGCGCATTTGCCTCGCCGACGCTCAGTCGAAAGGCCTGTGGGCCCAAGCAAGCCAGAATGACCAAGTAGACCAAGGCAGAGATCAGACTCGACGCGAGAGCGGCAACGGCGATCTGCACAAGCCTGCGCAGGTATTTCCTTTGCGCCATCGTTGGTTTCCTCAGTCATAAATGCTACTGCAACTGACCTGCATGGGGCGAGCATCGAGCAATTCGCATCTTGTTGGCACGTAGACCTCGTTGCGTCGTCGACGCATAAGCACAATCCGCTTGCCGAAGGTCGTCTTTGCACTCACCTTTGCTTCTGCCGTCCATTGATTGCGCACCCTGACGCTCGATGCGGCCGGCACGTACAACGCCAAGCACTTCATCGTTCCGCGTCGAACAAAGCCGTACCAGGCAAAGTTCTCCGTAGCGGTGCGATCAATTACCCACGTGAAATGCCGCGTGGATGCGAAGCTGAAGTTGGGATCGTCAACCGCAGGGTCTCCGAAGTGCTTTGAGACGAACTCTCTTGCGTTCGTGTAGCATTGACCCAGTCCTTCGAAGTCAAAGCTTTCTAGAGCCTCCCTGCCTGGAGGCAAGCGGAGAGCCGCTGCTGATATCGCGACAAACAGCGTCTCAATCATCTTGAACTCGTCCTCTGGACTATGCGCCGGCGGCGCTGCGGCGCTCCTGGCGCCGCTGGGCTCTGGCTACCCCGTGACCTTTCGAGATGCGTTGTGACGACCCTGGAAGTATCAACACTCTTCACGACAGGAACAATTTCGAATGTCATGCCCGTTCCGCGCCAATGCAACACCCACTCCTGAAGAAGTGCGCAGTCCGAGCATTCCATAAGTTGGAAACATCTTTCAAAGCTCGGTTCGACCCAACTGTCGATGTAGGTCAAGCCCGTAGGGAGTCCGCGTCCCGCCTGTCCGACCCGTTCATATACTGGCAGCATGTCGTCGTCGACAAATCGCTCAATCACCATAAAGAGCATGTGTTCCTTTCCAGCGGCGTTCGATTCTTCAGGCGCCGCGTTGCTCCACCAGCCGACATCCCCATTGGCACAAGAGGGGCGGCGTGCTTGGTCTTGCGCTGCCCGTCGCTTGAAGTGTAGCGACGCCATGTATCAGAGCCATTTCAGGGCAGAAGCGTGACACGCTTGCGCGCACGCTGAGTTCGAGCCCGAGGGTTCCGACCAGTCTTTCCCTGCTGCCGGACTTTGCGCTACGGGAGTTGTCGCAGTCGGGCAAGAGTACGTGAAGGTCGGTGTGCATGATCCCGACCTCACACGGTCGGAGGCGTCATGGCGCAGGAACTCGGCGAGCGACGTGGAGGAGGAATCGCGAGCGGCAGGCGACGGCTGCTGGTCCGCGCCAACGCGGCGCGAGTTGTTGACTTGGGCAGTCCCCGGGCCCGTCGATGGCGGCGGGTCTGTGCGCAAGTGTTCTGGTTACATCCACTGCGGCCGCATGGACCTTGCCGATGACACCGTCGGACACGACCGATTGGTTCGACATAGCCGACACGGTCGCGCTCGCAGCGGCGCCCATCATGCCGCTTTGTGCACCTGTCCGTGGGAACTGACAGCCGAGTGTGTCTCCACTTGCGTCGATTGGAGTCTTGGCAGGGAATCTCGACGGCGTGCGCGATGATGGTCGCGGAGGAACTCGACGTTGCTCTGACTCTGGTTGACGTGACCGCCGCGGACGCACGGCCGGAGCTGCTCTTCAACCAACTCACCGGTGGCTCATCGACCTTGAACCGCGCCGGGGTTTTCTGGAGGCTCTAACCCTTGAGTAAATTGGAGCCCTATGAACAAGAGCAAGTCCCCTCGAACAGGTTTGTGCCGGAGTCGCGAGAACGCGCGGTGCGCATGGTCCTGGAGCATCAGAGCGATTACCCGAACCAGTGGGCAGCGATCATGTCGATCGCGCCGAAGTTCGGCTGCTCCGGGCAGACGCTGCGCAAGTGGGTTCGGCAGCAGGAACGCGACAGCGGCCTGCGTGAAGGCACGACCACGGCCGAGCATGATCGCATGCAGGCGCTCGAGCGGGAGGTGCGCGAGCTGCGCCAGGCCAATGAGATCTTGCGCAAGGCATCGGCGTATTTCGCCCAGGCGGAGCTCGACCGCCGCTTCAAGCCATGAAGTCGTTCATCGACGAGCATCGCGACGCCCACGGGGTCGAGCCGATCTGCCGGGTCCTGGAGATTGCCCCGTCGACATACCGCGCGCACGCGGCCAGGCAGCGTGACCGCGGTCGCCGACCGGCCCGCGCGGTGCGCGATGACGCGCTGTCGCAGCAGATCCGGCGCATCTGGGAGAACAACTTCCGCGTGTACGGCGTACGCAAGGTCTGGAACCAGCTCAGGCGCGAAGCCCTGGAGGTGGCCCGCTGCACCGTGGCGCGGCTGATAGAGCTGATGGGGCTGCGCGGAGTGATCCGCGGCAAACGCCTCAAGACCACTGTTGGCGAGCCGGCCTTGCCCTGTGCTCTGGACCGCGTGAACCGGCAGTTCAAGGCCGATCGGCCCAACGCACTGTGGGTGGTCGACTTCACTTACGTCAGCACTTGGGCGGGGTTCGTCTACGTGGCCTTCGTGATCGATGTCTTCGCGCGGCGCATCGTTGTGACACTCCCGGTTTCTTCGGACCACTGATTCCTGGGAAGATGGCTCTTCGCGAGCGAGGAGCCCGTGAGGAAGAGTCGATTCAGCGAAGAGCAGATGGTCACCATCCTGCGCGAGGCTGACCGGACGTCCGTGGCGGAGACGGCCAAGAAGCACAAGGTCAGCGATCAGACCCTCTACGCCTGGCGCAAGCACTTCGGCGAGCTGGTGCCGAACGACGTCAAACGCCTGAAGTCGCTCGAGGCCGAGAACGCACGGTTGAAGAAGCTGCTGGCCGAGCGTGATCTGGACATCTCCGTGCTCAAGGAGATCAACGGTAAGCGATCGAGCAACCACGTCCTTGATTCCCGCGAAGGCAACTGAGAGCCTACGAACCCATGTACCTTACGTGGGATCGTTATGTCAGAGGCTTTCGATACTGAGGACCTGGCCAAGCGACTGG
>NZ_JARGNB010000015.1 GCF_030167915.1 Aquabacterium humicola
CAGTCGCTTGGCCAGGTCCTCAGTATCGAAAGCCTCTGACATAACGATCCCACGTAAGGTACATGGGTTCGTAGGCTCTCAGTTGCCTTCGCGGGAATCAAGGACGTGGTTGCTCGATCGCTTACGACCACTGCCGCAGTGAACCGTCGATGTCCGCCGTCAGGACCGAGGCGGAGTCCGGCGTGAATGCTGCCGACACCACGCCTTCGGCGTGTCCCGGCAACGCATAGCTCTGTCGACTCTCCAACGACTTGCCGGTGCGCCACAGCCGTCCGAAGGGATCGTGGCGAAACCCCGTCATCAGCCACCGGCTGTCAGGACTGAATGCGATGGTCGGCGTGGACGATGAGCGTGAGTTCTTGTGGAGAGAGAGCGTCACGGGCTTGGACGACTCGGCAGGGGCCGCCAGGTCCCACACGCACACGGTTCCGTCGTTGAAGCTTGCCGAAGCGAGCCAACGACTGTCGTCGCTGATCACAAGCTTGGTGATGCCGCCAGAGTGGCAGCGAAGTGTTCGCGGTGCCGCGCCCGCAGCCTCGCCTGACCGGTCGAGCAGCACCACCGTGTGGTCCTCGCTGCCGCTTGCGAGCCACTTTCCATCCTTGCTGAAGGCGATGGCGGTTATGGGTTCGCCGTGAACGCGAACCTCCTGCGGAGCGGAACTCGGGTTGTGGATGTCGCCGATCCTCAGCACTCGGTCGGCGCCTCCACTCGCGATGTGCAGGCCATCAGGACTTGCCGCGATAGCCTCGATGCCGCCCTCGTGAGTTGCCGCCTGCACGCCTCCGGTCGCTGCCAGGATCTCCCGAAGCGCCTCCTCGGACACGCCGAGAGTCGGCTCCCCGGCATCGTTGGTGACCTTGACGCTCTCGACGGCGAGGGCCAGGCTGCGGGGGGCGCTGCCCTGGAGTTCAAGGCGTGCCTCGCTGGCCAGGCGCTGCGATGTGGCCACGCGGCTGCGTCGCTCCGCCAGTTCGCGCGCGCTGCTTTCGGCGACTGCGAAGTACCCGGCCGCCACGGCCAGGCCAAACAGGAACACGCTCAGCGTTGCGAAGGTCCGCAGGCGCCTGGCTGATCGGCGAGTGATGGCGACGGCCTGGACGACCGCCTTCACTGTGCTGTCCGAGGGACCTGTCGGCAACTGGTCGGCAGCCTCCGGAATCCAGATCAGGTTCCGCAGGGACTTGGCAATGAGGCTGTCCGGAACAGCGTTTTCCACAGCCTCGCCGATGCTGAGCGGAATGACCGGTCGCTTCAGCGAGAGGAAGTACTCGACTTCGTGCTGAACGTAGGGGGAGGTCAGCGCCAGCGGCGTCGCAACCAGGATCAGGGCCGAACTGTTCTCCAGGTGCGCTTCGGTGGCTGCCCGCAGTTCATCGCCGGCGCTGAACTCCTCACGGTCGAGAAAGCACTTGAAGCCTGCCTGCGCGAGTGCCTTCTCCAGCGCCACGGCGTACGCGGTAGCCTCGCGGCGCGAGTAGGAGATGAAGAAGTCAAACCCGAAGAGCTGCTGCCATCGCGTGTACGGGAGATGCAGCGTGCGTCGCAGCCACCCGGCGACTCTCCTTCGCACTCCTGCAGGGCCTTCGGGAGAGCGAAGAAACCGCATGGCCAGCGCTCCGTTGGATGCATGACGAAAGGCTTGGGTACGGCGGGCGATGTACCCATCCGTGCTGGGCTGTCGACGACAGCGACCTATCGAAGATGCTACCCGGCCTCGCTTTCCAGGACGTCGGTGCACGCGGGACCGCCAGACCATGGGAAGCGGATCTTCGATCAGCGACACTCTGCTGCGGGACGACCGGACCTTGTACCCCGGGTGGTGTCACGGTGCCTCCCCCAGGCGATGGAGGATGGCAGCGGCTTCCCGGCGAAGCGCCGACGCCGAGGCCGGAGCGCGACTGGCCATGTGGCGCAGCGCATAGCCTAGGCTGACATCGCCGGAGGCAAGGAGGAATGGCTTGTTCGCCGGGCACCTGTCCACCGGACAGGGCTTTGACGCATCCACGCCGGAGGCGAGCACGAAGGAGGGTGTGCGCACGACTGAATGGCGATCGAAGGCCTGAGGGTCGACCTGGACTGGAACCCGACGGGTACCAAGCAGGTCCCTGACGCGCGCAGCCGTCTCGCGAACGGAGCCGTTGACCAAGCCGCGCAGCACGAGGGTGCCTCGCGCCTTGCTCACCTGGTCGACCAGGCGGCTGAGGGTCGCATCCGGCATCGCGAAGCTGACGAAGACGAGGAGCGTCGCTCTCTCGCCGGGCAGCCCGGCCTCGTTGCCATGCTGCGCGAATCCTCGGGAGATTGCCTCGAGGTCCATGCCGGGGTTGGACGGATCGGACAGTGGTCGGGGCAAGGCATCGAGCCGTGGCGTGGGCGTTGTAGCGGCGCGTGAAGCAGTGGCCTCAGGAGGCGTCCGATGCCGCTGGCGAGAGCGCTCGGTGTCTGCTTCCGTGATGACAGGCTGCGCCGCTGCGAACTGCACTTGCAGCAGTGCCGCAGCGGCGGCTATCCCAGAGCGGAAGCTGCGAGCCGAGCGAGCAGTGTCAGTAGCCGACACAGCAGTTCCTCTTGCGGAAGAGCATGAAGGCGAAGTCCTCGCCGCGGGCCGGGTACTCCTTGCCTGCGCCCCAGGTGATCGTGCTGCGCCCGAAGGGCTGGCAGCACCGGCCGCCGTCCTTCTCGGTATTGGGCACCGGGTAAGTGAGCTGGGTCTTGTAGGCGGTCTTGTCCATCGCTGGCAGGAAATACGGGCCGCACAGGCCCGGTTCGCCGTGCCATCCCCAGGCGAGCAGTTCGCGGTGCATCTTGGCTGTCAGCCTCTGGGCGATGAGTGCGGCGGTTCGGACGCCTCCCATGTGGTACGGCACGTGGCCGTCGATCGGATAGAGCCCGCCCTGGCAGCCGGCGCACCAGAACATCTCGGCGATGCCGAAGCCGGCCGTGGCAGCGACGCAGTCCGCCGCGCAGGCGGCGACGGCGACCGGGTTGGCGAAGAGGACCGCTTCCGGATTCAGGATGAGCGTCAGCTCGTCGTCGTTCCAGAGCGGATCGACCTCCGTCATGTAGGCGAGGTCGAACGAGCCGCGCTCCAGGCAGGGGAAGTCGGTCACCACCTCGAGCCAGTAGAGCACTGGGTTCACGTAGAAGTGCGCCTGGTAGAAGCTGCCGCCGTCGCCATCGCCTTCGGCACGGGTGAAGCGGGCCGCGGCGGGCGCGGGGATGCCCGGGTCCAGGTCGATGCCGCCGAGCGAGACCAGGCAGAAGGGCTTGCGCACCACCTCGACGTGGCGGGCGGGCTCCCAGAACCCGATCGCCAGGCCTATCGTCGGGTTGACGCCGCAACTGCAGACCAGCTTCGAGGGGTTCGCGATGTCTTCCTGCCCGCCGAAGTTGGCGACCTGGGCACCCCCGATCGTGATGGGCAGGATGCAGCTCCAGCAGATCTCGGTGATCGGGTTCGGGAAGCGGCCGGTGCAGGTCAGGCTGTCGGCCGCGTGCGATGGTGCAGTCGAGAGGACCAGGCCGAGGAGGAGGGCGGCGAGCCAGGTCCGCCTTGAGTTGGGATCGAGCTTCATGGCACGAGCACCTCGTCGATGCGCAGGCGGAGCCCTTCCTGCGACACGATCGCTGGCACCTGGCGAATGCCGAACCGGCGAACAAGGAGCCCGTGCTGGTCGAAGTAGACGGGGACCTTCCAGGCCTTCATGAGATCCAGGTAGGAGCCGCCGGTCAGGATGAGCTTGACCTTCGACCCGGGCTCGAGCGTCAACTGGCGGGCGCGTTCGACCTGGCGGACGTCCCGGCCGTCGAAGAACAGCAGTCGCCTGGACAGCGACACGATCTCCAGCGGGTTCTTGCGCGTTCCCGCCGCGAACATCAGGCGGCCCTGTGCATCGACGATGTTGCGGTCGAGCGTGAAGGTGGGGTCGAGGTAGTACGTGCGGGGCGCCTGCGTCGGCTTCAGGCCGGGAACCGCTGGTGGTCGCCGCACGGCGGCTGCGCCGCGGCTGCGGGCAGCTTCCATCAGTCGCTGGAGCTCGCCCGAGCGCTCCTTGTCCCGCAGGCGCTGCTGGATCATCTCCAGCAGGTGGGGCTCGGCGATGGGGTAGGTCGGGCCCAGCGTGCCCAGGTCGATCGCGGCGGCCGGCGCGAGATGGATCGCCAGGGCCCCGAGGACGGCCAGCTGCCGCTTCATCTCGAGCATGGTCGCGGCTCTCATGGCCTCTGCTCGCGCCTTGGGCAAGGGACGAGTGCCTTCAGGCGCTCGATGTCCTGTCCGCCGCGCAGCTCGCTTGCGCGGATCATGGCCATCAGGACCGGCTCGCCATCTCCTTCGGACATCGCGCGCCGGAGCTCGGCGGCCGCCATCGCGCGACCGCAGCGCACGCTGAATGCATGCACGTAGGCCCTGGCGCCTGTCCCTGCTGCCGGAGCGATGCGTTCGAGCAGTGCGAGGTAGTCGAGCACCCGGACGTCCGCGGCTTGGCCACCAGCAGTCGAGGTGGCCAGTACAAGGGCGGAACAGCAGACGAACGTCCTCCTTGCGGGACAAGGCGTGGAGGCGCCTGCGTACTGCTTCGTGCGTGGCGACGGATCGGTCATGGCGGGCTCGCGCCGGTGTCAGAGCAATGGCACGACCGACGCCAGCACCTGGTCGGCGCGGACCAGGCCGCTGCTGCGGTAGCGGGAGTCGAACGAGTCGGCGTCGGTGCCCTGCACGTAGTAGTGGCCGGGCGGTATCACTGTCGGCTCGATGGGCTCGAGCGCACGCCGGTCGGCTGCGTGGGTCTTGGCGCGGCCGACCTCGGTGCCGTTGATGGAGACCACGCGCTCGCTCACGGTGATCGTGTCACCCGGCACGCCACGAACGATCTTGAAGAACGGCTGGCCGGCGAGCCCGGGGTAGTCCCTGCGCGCCTCGCCGTCGAACGCGAAGACGATGTAGTCGCCGCGCTGGACGGTGCGCGGGCCGGCCTGGCGCCAGGCGACGTGGCAGGGAAGGCTTCCGGTCCAGTTGAAGAGCAATGGAACCTGCGGAGAAGGATCGACGAAGACCCGGACGTAGGCCAGTGCCCAGATGGCAAGGATCGGAAGGTGGAGGTACCACCGCCGGCGGACGTGCCGGATGAACTCCGGCAGCCGGCGATTCGGCCCGTGCTGCGCGCCGAGCAGCCCACCGTGCTCATGCACGACCGGTGTCTCGTCCGCAGGCGTTGAGCTACGGCAGGGGAACAGGGATGCGTTCATCTTGCCTCCAGCTTCCGTTGCAGGTGCGAGGTCAGGTCCACCGTCCTGGGCGATGGCGCTGCCACTGCGTTCCGGAGCACGACCAGGCAGTCGCAGTCGCGTGGCAGCTCCTCGAGCGCAAGCGGCAGCTGCCGCGAGAAGGCCTTGGCCATCGCGTAGGCGCGCTCTCGCTCGCCCGCTGACGCGGAACGCGTCAGCAGCTTCGCGAACTCTTCTTCCTGCTTCCGGTAGACCTCGCCGACATCCACGATGCCGATGCGCTGGCTCGGCCGGACGACGAGCTCGTGGTAGGCCGTCAGCGTGGCAAGCGTGACGAGCAGGCTGACGACGGCCTGCATCAGGTTCGCCTTCATGCCTGTATCCCCCGGCGGCGCAGGAGCTCCGCGATCGCGTCATCGATGCCGAGGCCCTGCGCGCGCATCTCGTCGAGCGGCGCGTTGTCCTCCAGCTTGTTCGAGAAGAGCAGGTGCGTCGCCGGGTCCAGGATGTTGCGGGCGACACCTTCGCCGATGGGCGACGAGATGTACACCTCGGAGAAGACGCCGGGCTCCGTTCGCAGCGAGTTCAGCAGGCGCTTCTTCGGCTCGTCCATCGAGAGGCGCCCCTTGCGGTCGAGCATCTCGATCGACTCGGGCTTCTGGCGGAGGAGGAAGACCCAGTCCGAGCAGTTGAAGGCGGCCTCCATCTGCGCGGAGCCGTAGTAGTCGTCGGCGCTCTGGGTGGCCGTGCAGAGCGAGCCGCCGTACTTGCGGGCGCGACGGGCGGCCTCCTCGACGACCGCGGCCTTGACCGGGTCGTTGGCGCCGATGTCGCCGAGCTGCTGCTTCAGTTCGTCGATGAAGAGCAGCTTGCGCCGGTTGCGGGTGAGGTACATCTCGCCCGTGATCTGGTGCAGCAGCAGGATGTTGACCACCGCATGCAGGTCGGGCCGGCGCTTGAGCTCCTCGTTCTCGATGACGATGAAGTCGTTGTCGAAGTCGACGTTGCAGCGGCCCTCGAAGAAGCGCTCGTACTGGCCCCCGCGCGCGTAGGGGTTGAGCATCACCGCGAGGTCGCGGATGCGCGCGTCGTCCCGCACGCCGAGCTCCTCGATCGTGCCGGTCTTGAAGGCGTCGCGCAGCGCGGTGATCGTCAGGTCGTTGCCATGCGCCTTGAACAGCTGCAGCACCATCGCGGAGATGGCCTTGTACTGGACCTCGTCGAGCGGCCGCGACATCGAGGCCATCTTCGAGATGGCCGGCACCAGCATGTCGATGTCCTCGTGGATGTCGCGGATGCGGGAGAACGGGTTCAGGCAGATGTCGACGTCGGACCTGAACTCGATGTAGGTGCCCTTGGCCTTGCGGCAGAGCCGCTCGAAGGAGCGGCCCAGGTCCAGCATCCAGACCTTGGCATCGATGGCGCGGTAGGACCACGCCATCTCGTTCATCAGCACCGACTTGCCCGAGCCGGGGGCGCCGATGATGGCGCAGTTGGGATTGCCCAGGTCGTTGTCGAACAGGTCCAGGCTCATCAACTGTCCGCGGCGCCCGCCGAAGACCAGGGCCGGCGTGCGCGTGCCGCGCCACTCGGCGATCAGCGGCGCCAGGTGGATGGCATTGGCCATCGTCTTGCGGGAGACGCGGCGCATCTTGGCGAGATCCCGGTGGAAGCGCCCGGACAGCGTCATCGGCAGGCTCGCGATGAGCGCCTGCCGGTGCATGTAGGTGTCAGCGTTGAGTTGGAATCCGCGGCCGCGCCAGATCGCCTGCGCGGTCTCGTGCGCGGAGGTGGCGCGCTCCGGCGTCGAGAAGAGCGCGAGCTGGTGGTACAGGCTCACCAGGCTGCCGCCCGTGTCGATGGCGTCGGCCGCAGCGCTCCAGTCCTGCAGCTTCTTGCCCACATCGGGCATGACGTCGGCCATCCTGCTCCTGGCGTTCTGCGTCGCCCGGACGTGATTGGCGGTGACGACCGACTTCGTGACGTTGGGGTCGAGCACGTGCGCGCCCATGGTCAGCAGGAAGGGCGCGGTGTATTGCAACGCAGGCTGCATCAGGTCGCCGATCAGCGAGCCCATCTGCCAGAGCGCGAAGTGCTCCGGGAAGCTCTTGATCGAGTAGAAGTGCGCCTCGAGCACCTGGGGGCTGCTCTCCTTCCACAGGCGCAGGCCCCCTGGCAATGCGTCCTGGATGGTGTCGAAGTCGATGATCTGGTCGCGGATCTCGCGGCCGTCGTCGTAGTGCAGGCTGGGCGCGTCGCCGAACGTGCTGGTGGGCAGGATGCGGTCGGGGTTGGTGAAGAGCGCGCACCAGTTGATCAGTGCGGCGGCGTCGCAGACCTGGTTGGGCAGCAATGCCGAGCGCAGCGTCGAGGCCATCGAGTCGCGCAAGGTCAGGACCTCGTCGCGGCGGCGCAGGTCATCGGCGTCGCCCGGCAGGCTGACGCTGAGCATCAGCCGGAAGTCGCGCACGGTGTAGTGGAAGCCCGTCGTCAGCGATTGCTGGGCGCCTTGCAGCAGGTGGCCCACGCGCTGCCGCGCCAGGCGCCGGAAGAGGTTGTCGTTGCGGGCCGGACGTCCCCAGTGCGCCGCCTTCTCGGCCTGGTCCGTGTCCTCGACGCGGAGGTTGGCGTAGCGGCGCAGCAGCTCGCGGATGTGCGGCGAGCCGAACAGGTGGAACTGCAGGCCGGTGCCGGGCGGGCAGTTGGCATACAGCGAGACGAGCACCTCGGCCATGCGGTCGTCGGCGCCCGACTGCGGCATCAGCTCGAGCATGTAGCCCAGGCTGTCGCGGTTGACGAAGAGCTGCTCGCCAGGCAGGTAGGCGGAATAGGGCAGCCAGGAGGCGAACTGCTCGGCCGGCGAGTCGAAGGCCTGGCCGAGGCCGAACAGGGCGGGGGGCCTGGCGTGTCCGGCTGCGCGCGGTGGCGAAAGGTGGGTGGTCATCGCGGCCGCCTATTTGTCGGTGTCGCCGTCGGTGTCGCCGCGCGCCCTCGGCTCGGCGGGCATCGGCCTGGCAGGCAGGGGCAGGTCGGGACGGGCAGGGCTCTTCGCGTTCGGCGGGAATGGCGACGAGTCGTTGGCGCCTGCAGCGGCTCGCGGGGGTGCCTTCACCGGGGCATGGGCATCGCGGATGTGCCGCTGCACGTGCTCGACCTGCCACCGGCCCGCGTCGATCTGCACGTAGACGTAGCCCTGGTCATGGAGGTCGTGATCGGCGTCCTCCCAGGGCTTGAACCACAGGCGCAGGATGCGCGGCGAGGAGCGCAGGGCGACCGGCGTGGGGGCTACCCCCGCGACGCGGGGGATCGTGGCGCTGGAGGCCGCTCCAGGGGCTTGCTGGGCAGCTCCTGTGGCGGGCCGGTCCGATGCCTTGCGCTGGCTCGGCAGCTTGTGCTGCGACGCGTTGGCGTAGGTGCCGGAGACGGATTCGCACGTGACGCCTTGGGGTGCCTTGCATCCATAGTCCGGACTGCCGCCGACGCCCGACATGCTCGTGCAGCCTGCGAGCGCGGCGCCGAGCAGCGCGCCCGCGGCCACCGGCGTGGAGATCCGCCGGGTCATGGCCGCACCCCAGGTGCCGCCGACGGGCGTGCAAGGCGCTCCTGCAGGACCTCCCGCCCGACGTAGCCGTCGGTGCGGCTGCCGTCGCCCCAGATGAGGGTCGGCGTGCCCTGGATGCCCAGGCGGCGGGCGAGCGCGAGGTTGCGCTCGAGCGGGTGGTCGCAGGGCTGGCTGGCCAGGTGGGTCATGTCGCCGTCGAGCATGTAGCGCTGCCATGCCTTGTCCCTGTCGCTTGCGCACCAGATCCCGGTCGGCAGCTCGCTGCCCTGGAATGGCACCAGGAAGGTGTGGATGGTCACGTCCTCGAGCACCCCAAGTTCGGCCTCGAGGCGCCTGCAGTAGGGGCAGCCGGGATCGCTGAAGACGGCGACCTTGCGCTGGCCGTTGCCGCGCACTGTCTTCAGGGCGTCGGCAAGCGGCAGGTCGTCGAAGGCGACCAATGCTGGAGAGGCGGCGGCGGACGGCGAAGCGGCGGTTGTCCTTGCGGCGAGCTTCGGGCCGGTCAGGTCTTGCATCGTCTGCGTGTCGAAGACGCGGCCGAAGAGGAAGTAGCGCGGGTTCCTGGCGGTGACGTAGGCGACGTTGCCGCCCATCCACACCTCGTAGACGCCGTCGATGGGGGAGCGGCCGACGCCGGTGAACTGCGTTCCGGGATGTGCACGCCGCACCCGCTCGAGCAGGCGGGTCTCGTCGGGCTTGCCCGCCAGCGCCGATGGAAGGCTGGCGAGCAGCACTGCGCCGAGCAGCAGGGGGCGTGCGATGCGCAGCACCGCATCGCGATCAGTACTCGTTGTCATCGCTTGGCTCCTCGAGACGGTGGCGGGAGGGCGCGTCGGTGGCGTCTCCGCCGGACGTGGCCATAGGCACGTCGATGCGCACGCCCTTCGTGATGACGACGTCGACCTCGCGGCCGGCGTCGACCTCGATGACGGGGAAGGTGTTCTCGGCGAGCTTGATGTAGTAGCTGGCCAGGCGGTCGAGCGCCTTGCCGACCCCGCTGCCGACGCCTGAGCGGAAGGCATCTGCTCCGCTGGCGCTGGCGATGGTGCCGAGGGGCGAGGTGCTGGTGGTCGTCGAGGCGCTGGAGACGCCCTGACCGATGCCGCCGACGATGCCGGCGAGCAATGCGTTGGCGAGCATCTGGCCCTGCTTGGTGACGAGCCGGCCCCTCATGCCGACCTTGCCGTCGTCCCCGTAGACGCTGCCCTGGATCTTCACCTCCAGCGTCGCGCCGTCGGCGCGCACGCAGGACAGGCTCTCGGTGCGAAGGTAGGCGCGCTCGGAGCTGATGTCGCCGTATCCGGCCGCGATCACGAAGCAGTCGCGGTACTCGGCCCGGAAGCGGTTGGGCAGGACCGAGTTGTCGGAGAGCACGATCAGGACCGGCTGCGGGTTGCTTTGCGCCTGGCCGCCTGTCGGGGCATCGAGGCCGCCGAGCAGCAGGCCGCGCGTGAAGCTGACGGGCAGGAAGGTCGAGACCGAGCGCGCATCCGGATTCGGGATCGGGGCCGCGGTGCCGGGCTGGGCTTGCGGCGCGTCGGCGGCCTTGCTTCGTTCGCTCACGCGGATGCGCGTCAGCACGGGGGCCGTGGGCAGCGCAGGCGCTGGTGGCAGCACTGCGCCGGGCGTGCCCGGCGGCATGGCACCGGGTGCAGGATGCATGGGCGGTTGCGGCAGTGCGGCCGCAGGCGGCATGGGCGGTGCTGGCAATGGCGGCACCGGCGAGCTTGGTACCGATTGCTGCTGAGGACTCGCGGCGGCCTGGGAGGTCGACGTCAGCCGCTGTTCGAGCTCGGCGAAGCGCTGCATCGTTCGCGCCTCGAAGGCCTGGCGGTCCTTGTTGAGGCGGCCCTGTTCCTCGCGCTCGGCCTCGTACTGCGCGAGCTTGCTGCCAGCGGTGCCGACCCACTGGTCGACCGGGTTGACTTGCTGGCCCGGCGGCATCACGCCGATGTTGGTGACCGCGCTGGGTGGGCCGCCGAGGTTCCTGTCGGGCTTGGCCCCCGCCGGTTGTTCACCGGATGCGAGGACGAACCACAGCAGGCCGATGCCCGCGAACAGGAGGCACCCCAGCATCGCGAACTGGCGCTGCCGGGGCGACAGCCGCTCGCGCAGGTCGCGCAGCGAGTCGCGCAGGCCGGACAGTGGCCGGTCGAGCGGGCCGTTCATCTCGGACCTCTGCGGCGGATCACGTAGACGCTGGTGCTGTCGCCGGGGCGCAGGTTGTGGTGTTCGATCGCGACGCCGAGGACCTGGTCGCCGTCGGGCCCGTCCGGCCGGTCGAACTCCTGCTCGGCGAGCACCATCGGCGACGAGGAGATGTTCGTGAGCGAATAGCGCTCGCCGACGAGCCCGCGTCCCACGAACCGGCTCGCGAGCGCGAAGCGCGCCTCGGACCAGAGCTGCACCGGCTGGAAGATCTCCTCGACGCGGATGTCCGGTAGCGCGCGGTCCGAGGCCATCGCGACCAGCAGGGCCTTCATCGCGCGGACGTGGCTGGGCGACGGGCCCAGGGGGGCCTTGGCGGTCGGGCTTCCCGCCATGGCCGGCAAAGCGGGCGGCATCGTCCTGTCGCGCAGCACGATGGTGTCGGCTGGCGTGTCCGAGCGCCTGAGGACCAGCGTGTAGGTCGCGTGGGCCGATGAGATGAAGAGGTTGACCGGCTTGCCGCCTCCGTCGGGCGTGTGGCCTACCGGCCGGACGTAGATCTCGCCCTTGTCGCGGTCGCACTCGAGCACGACTTCGCCAGCGGGGTTGACGGCAGGCGTCGGCGGGCCGGGTAGCGCAGCGGTCGTCGAACTCGTCGACGCCGTGCCTCCGCAACTGGTGGCGTAGATGTTGCCGAAGACGTCGGTGATCGCCGCGCCTTCGATGCGGATGCGGGTCGGCTCCTTGATGGACAGGATGGCTTCCACCGCGACGCCGTCTCGCACGTCGATGACCTGCAGGGCGTGGACTGGCGTCGCGAGGATGGCGGCCCAGGCCGCGTGCGCATGCCATCGATGAAGCGGGCTGCGAAGCGGGCTACGAGGCCGCATTGGGGATCTCCTTGAAGGTCTTCAGGTGCATGCGCGCGCCGGCGTAGCTGAACTCGAGCAGGTAGGCCTTGGAGTCGTTGGCCGTCTCGAGGCCGTTGACCAGCGTGCGCAGGCGCCCGCGCACGACGACGCTCTGGGCCTCCTCGCTCGGGACGAGCTGCTGGGGCATGAAGGCCGTGCTGGCGTTGATGCGCTTCAGGCGCGAGGCCTCCAGCTCCTGGCGCGTCTTGAGCTCGCCGTGCTGCGCCGGCTCGACGTAGCCGAGCAGGATGTCCTTCTTCCAGTCGATGGACGCGGGCGACACGTCGAGCACCAGCCAGGCGATGAAGCTGCCCATCTGTTCCAGGTACTCGCTGCTGGCCTTGTCGCGCTCGACCCAGAAGGACTTGTTGATCGAGGGCGGCACGACCAGCGTGCGCTGCGAGCCGAGCAGGTTGAGGATGATGGCCAGTGCTACGAGCTGGCCTGCGGCCAGGGCGCCGATCGTTGCCGCTAGCCCTCTGTTGCGGCGGCGCAGCTCCTTCAGGTCGCCGTTGAGCCGGTCGAAGTCCATGGTGGTCCTCGGCGGCTCAGCCGACCATGCGGCGCAGGTGCGACGGCGGGGTCGCGCGCAGCGTGGTCAGGGGATTGGTGGGCAGGTGCCAGTACACCCAGTGCATCGCGAAGGCCGGGTGCTTGTCGGCCTTGGTGCGCGCGATCCAGCGCGAGGCGAGCAACCCGGCCAGCACGCACAGCGCGAAGGACAGCTTGGTGCCCGACATGTAGCCGAGGAACAGGCTGAACAGGAAGGGCGCGGCGACGTCGAGGTCCCAGAAGCCGATCTTCCACTGGTCGTCGAGACGACGCGGGATGTAGGTGTTGGCGCGCATGCGGCCTCCGGGTCCTGGAATGCCGCTCGCGTCAGATGACGGCGCCCATGATCGCGCCGGCGATCACGAGGCCGACGGCGGCGAAGATGGCCAGGCCCACGTAGAAGAGCACCGGGCCGAAGTTGCGCAGCGCGGCCAGCGAGATCAGCGCGACGACGAAGCCGACGAAGCCGACCAGGGCCTTGATGCCGGGGCCGAGTGCGGCGATCTGGGTGAGGGCCGAGGTGAGCGGGCCCGTCACGCCGGTGAACGCCACCAGGTCGAGTGCGTGGCCGGGGAAGGCGATGCACAGGCCCAGCAGCATGGCGCCGATGAGCCCCAGCCAGGTGATGGCGCGGCGGGCTGCCTGGGGCGGGCTGGCGACGGATGGGGTTGCGAAGACGGTGGTCATGGATCCTCCGATGGAATGGGTGTGGGCGTTGATGTCGGGTGGCTGTCGGGTGGGAGGTCGGGTGGGCCGGTTGGGCGAGGTCGTGGCAGGTGGGTTGGGTGGACGCAGGTCACGGGTCGTCGGTCGTTCGCTCGATGTCGATCTCGACCCGCCGGTTGCGGGCGCGCCCTTCGGCTGTGTCGTTGGTCGCGACGTAGCAGCAGGCGCCGCTCGCGTCGACAGTCCTTGCGAGCTCTGCGAGGCGTGGGTGGGCGCGCTGGAGATGCGCCTCGACTGCGCGTGCCCGGCTCGCGGCCAGTGCCTGGTTGAGGGCTGCGGGTCCGGTGCTGTCGGTTCGGCCCCGGATGGCCAGGCGGACGACACCCGGCTCGGTGACCGCCTCGTCGATCGAGGCGCGTGCTGTCGCGGTCAGCGTGGCGCTGCCAAATGCGAACGTCACCGCGAGCTCCCTGATCGTGGAGGGCGCTGGGACCGGCTGCGCTGGGCGTGGCGCAGGCTCGGGTTCGGGCCGGTTGACATGCGCCGGCCAGTCTCCCGGCGTGGCGATCGGGGTCGCCGCTGCCGTGCGCGCTGCGGACTGGTGCGGCGCGATCGCATGGTTGCCAGGGCCGAGCGTCTTTGGCGTTACGGAAGGGCACGCCGGCGGAAGGCAGGTCTCGAAGCGTGCGTCGGGACCATGGTTGATCTGGACGACGCGCAGGACCGCTTGCCCCGATGGGCGGCTGCTGGCCGGTCCGGCATGGGTGTCGGCTTGCGGGGTCGTCGTGCAGGACCCGGCGACGCAGCAGTACGCGAATGCGGCACCCAGGGCGGGCAGCGAGGCCAGCAGTGAATGCTTCATGGCGCCACCCTCACGGTGATCGTGGGCGGAGGCGGGGATGCGGCTGGTGGCGAGACCGGGCCGGTCCGCGGCGCGGTGGTTGGCCCATGGGAACGGGCGGAGAGGTGCCGGAAGACTTTCCAGGCGTAGTCCGCGCGCAGGGCACGGCATGCTTCTGCCGTCAGCCGGCGGCAGCCTGCGTTGTAGGCCCCGACGGCGTTCCAGGTCCGGCCATGGCGCCTGAATGCATCGGCCAGCACCCAGGCTCCGGCGTGGATGTTGGTGCAGGGATCGAGCAGCTGCTGCTCGGTGACGCCGAGTCTGGTCAGGTGCGAGCTGTTGACCTGCATGAGGCCGATGTCATAGGTGCCGGTCCGATGCATCGCCGACCGGTTGAGAGCGGTGGGGTTGAGGCTCGATTCCACGCTCGCGATCGCGACGAGCAGGTCTGCGGGGACGCCGAAGCGCTGGGCGGCGGCCTCCCAGCAGGCATGGGCCTGGCTCGAGAGCCAGAGAAACGCTTGAAGGATCCCGGAGGGAGGAAGCAGTCGCATGTGGACGCTCATCTGGTTTGGGGGCGCAGGCGTTCGTCACCGGGACGCAGGCGGTCCTGACTTGGCGGCGAGGTGACCTACACGGGTTGGTCTGGAGCCTGGCCTGCGCCTCGGTGGGAGCAGCCGGGTCGCAGGCTGGGAGGAATCAGCCCGGTCTTGCCGGACGTGCGCGCGTGGCACGCTCGGCCATGTTCAGGCGGGCCTGGCGGAGGACCAGCGACTCGGCGTCCACGTGCTCGCGGCACAGCGCCACGCAGGCGGTTGTCAGCTGGTCAAGCTGGAAGTTCGGGTGTGGATGCCGGTTGGCGGGCGAGCGCTGCAGTGCGAGCAGCAGGTCGTACTGGCTGCGCCACATTGACTCCCGCCGGCGCGGCGTGTGCTGCGGGCGCAGGACCAGTTGCGTGCCCAGGAACGTGAAGATCCGGTCGGCTGCGTTGGCGTGAAGGAACACCAGCGAGACGCAGGCACTGATCAGGTCGGGGAAGCGGAAGCTGGGCGACACGTTGGCGGTGCTGCGAAGCAGGGCGTACAGCCACTCGTGTTCTTCCTGCCAGAGTCGGGTCTCGATGGTTTCGGGCACGTCGTCGTCGGGGGCGTCCTGGCCTCGGGGCGTGGACGCGTCCTGACTGGGAACGGGGGGAGCAGTGCTGAGCATGGTGCCTACCTCGGATCTGGTTGCAGCTCTTGTTGAGCGGCATGTCGCAAGGCTAGGAGTGGCCGCTCATCCGGGCTGTTCGGAAAGGCGGCGTTGTGTGGGGTGTATCGCCCTTGGGGTGGGCAAGGACCGGGCGTTCCCTTCGATCCTTGCGCGGATCGCCGCTCGAGCCCCGGGGGCAGGGCGCGATCCATAGCAGTGAGGATGTGCGGCGGGGGCCAAGTGATCAGACTGGCCGCGACCTCGCTTCACTGGAGGGCCCCATGGGAGTGCGCAAGAACGCCAAGTTCCTGACCGACGTCGAGCGCGAGGCCTTCGTCCGCGCATGCGTCATGCTCAAGGCGGAAATCATCAATCCCGGCGCGCCGTCCGCGCAGCAGTACAGCCGATGGGATCAGTTGGTCGCCGAGCACCAGATGATCCAGAACGCATTCGCGCCGGGTGCGGGCAGTGTCAACTTCGGCCACGGTGGCAGCGGTGCTTTCAGCTTCCTGAGCTGGCACCGCTACTTCCTGCTCGTCTTCGAGCGCGACCTGCAGCGCCACGTGCCCGGCGTGATGCTGCCCTACTGGGACTGGCAGGACCCCGCGCCGATCATGACCGACACCTTTCTCGGTCCGAACAACGGTGCCGGGGGCGTCGTTCGGCGCGGCTACTTCGCGATCGATGCACCCGGCACCGGTACCAACCCGACAGCGGCGCCGTTGTGGTGGCCGGCAGGCCTGGTCGGATGGCGACTTCCGGCTGCGTTCGGCTCGATCTGGCAAGGCGGGCTTCGGCGAAGCACCGGCGCGTTGAGCAACCTGCCCACGCTTGGCCAGATCGCCCAGGCGCTTGCCAAGACCAACTACCGCGACCATCAGCTTGCGCTGGAGAGCGGCAGCGGCATCTCGCCGCTGAACCAGATGCACAACGGCATGCACGGCTGGATCGGCGGGAACAACGGCGGGACGCTCGGCCACATGAGCCACCCGGACGCTTCACCCTTCGACCCGATCTTCTACCTGCACCACTGCAACATCGATCGCCTGTGGGCGATGTGGCAGCTCGATGGGCACGCCACCGAGTACCCCAGTACCGGCGGCAGGTCGCAGCACCACCGCAATGACCTGATGTACCCCTGGGTGGGTACGACGGCCGGATACGGCACGAACGTCACGGTGGGCAATATCGCGATGCCCGACTACAGCGCGCTCGGCGCGCAGCGCAACGTCGACACGCTGGACCATCGTGCGCTCGGGTATACCTACGACACGATGCCGATCGTCGGCATCGCACTCGATCGCACCGGCAGCATGAACGGCCTCACGCCCGACCCCATGACCAGTGGTGCAGCGGACGTGAGCAAGTGGGAAGCCGCGAAGCGGGGCGTCGCCGCCTTCCTGCAGGACGCGGAGAACGCACGGGCCAGCGGCGAGGCGTATGTGACCGCCGGCGTGAAGACCTTCCGCAGCCTGGCAGGCAATCTGTTCGAGGCTGTCTTCGCGGCGCCTGGCTACGGGCTCGTGAAGACCGGCACGCAGATCAGTGCCAGCGGGTTCACGACCGCGATGACCGGCCTGGGCGCTGCTGGTGGCACGCCGCTGGCAGATGCGCTGCTGGACATCAACACGACGCTGGTCGACGCGCCGGCGGGCGGCGTGCCCGCGGACGAGCAGCGCTATCTGGCGCTGCTTACCGACGGCATGCTGACGAGCGGTGCGCCGCTCAGTTCGATTCCCAATGGCTCGCTCGCGCGCACTGCCGTGTTCGGGATGGGCTTCGGCACCGGCGCCGAGGTCGACTACGCCACGATCGCGAGCCTGGTCGCCAAGGGCCGCACGCTGACGACGCAGCAGGTCTTCCACGGCGAGAACGCAGGCACGATCGACAAGTTCTTCGGCGGCGCGCTGGCCGCGGCGATCGGCTACTCGCCGGTGACCGACCCGGTGCTCGAGATGTTCGCCGGCGAGTTCAGCCACGTCGACTTCAGCGCCACTTCGGCCGACGACGGCTTCCTGATCACCGCGCAAGGCATGGACTTCGACAGTGCCAACTGGCGCTTCCAGCTCCACGGCCCCGGCGGCGTGCTGCTGTACGGCGATCACGAAGGTGGTCATGACCACGACGGCTGCGATCACTGCTGCCCGTCGCCGCAGGTGACCGCCAGCGTCTCGGAGGGCCGGCTGTCGCTGATCGTTCGACGAGGCAATGCGCCGGCACACTGCTGGGTCGGTGGCTGGCAGCTGATGGTGGCGTACAAGGCGCGGCGTTTCGATGGCATGGTGATGCCCCAGATCGCGGACTGGCTCTACCCGGTTGCAGCAGGGCCGGCGCGCGGGGCGCGCTGGTCACGACTTCTCGTGGCACCGGACAAGCGTGTCGCCCGGCGCAACGTTGTGCGGCGCTCGCGCCACGCGCTGGACGCGCAGCCCTTGAGCAGCAACCGCAGCGGCGCCGACGCGTGCGACGTGGTGGTCAACATCTACGCGCGCACGCGGTTGCGGTTGTCGCTCGTGCCGGACAAGGTGCTTGCCGGCGTTGGCGGTGACCTGAACTTCGAGCTCGTTGATCTCTCGCTGGGTGGCGTCGCCACCGTGCACCACAGCGCCGCACGGCTGGTGTCGCCTAGCGTCGACCTGGCCGCGCTGTTCGGCGGCATGAAGCCAAGCTCACTGCCGCGCGAGCAGAAGCTCGACGCTGCCGATGGCCTGCCCTTCGACCCGGCCCGGGTGCTGGCCACGTTGGAGAAGCGCAGTCGCACGCTCGGTGCGTCCAAGGACCAGGTCGCCAACCTCGTGCAGCACCATGGCGGGCCGTGGCACGTGCATGCCAAGGGGCTTGGCGTTCCGGGTGTGGTGCATCTGGGCGTCTGGTTGAGCGGCACCTACGACCCGTTGGGCACGGCCGCGGCCGGTGGGCACGGCGGTGGGCACAGCACCGGGCAAGGCGGGGCTGTTCATGGCCCAGGCGGCGGGGAGGGGGAGCCGTTCTCGCGGGTCTTCAGCGTTTCGGCCGCTGTGCTCGCCCAAGGGACGCCGCCGAAGGCGGCGGGCGCATCGCGTAGCACGGGCAAGCGGAAGGACTGAAGTTCGGGTTGCGCGCGGGGAGCCCGCTTTGCGCCGGTTGCCGCCGTTCGCTCGCGCGTGCCCGAGGTACGGTGACGATGCCTAAGCAGTTCGCCGGGCATCCGGGTAGGAATGGATCGCGCAGATCATCTCCACGCCCTCTCCACGCTGGGCAGTAGCTCAGGCGAGGAGCCATCCTTCGCCGCGTTGGCGATCTCGGAGCCGGGCGCCCCCCAGGGCGCGGGCAAGTGGATATGTCATGGCCTTGGAGGCAAGGGGTTAAGGGTCTCGCGCTGGGCGGGTCCAGTAGATGCCGATTCGGATCTTCGGAGCCGCCTTGGAATTGCTTTGACGGCTGTATATACATACAGTATACGCAAGAGGCAGGCGTCGCCCGCTGCTCGGTTGTGATCAGCTGTAGTGGGGGAGCTTTGTCCTCGCGGGACCATAGAGTCGCGTGGACAATCGGGCCAGCAGGTCGCGAACGCAGGCCGAGACAGGAAACGATTGCGCATGTCGAAAAAGTATAAGTGGACAAACCAGTCTGTCCTCTCTTTTGCTGGAGCCGAGGACCCTGTGGCCGCGATGGAGGGTCGAGCGAGAGCGCTGGCGCTGAAGGCGATGGACGAGGGCTGGAGCGGCCCGCCCTTCGATCCGGTGATCCTGGCCGAACAGCAGGGTATCGCGGTGGAGGCTCGGGGGGACATTCCGGATGCCCGCCTGGTTCCAGGGGATGGCCGCCTGGTACTCGAGTACAACCCAACCCGCCCACGCGGTCGCCTTCGGTTTTCGATTGCGCATGAGATCGCACACACTCTCTTCCAGGACTGCGCAGAGCGAGTGAGGCATCGAGGCGGCGACGTGACGGCAGTTGCAGACAACTGGCAGCTTGAAGTTCTGTGCAACATTGGCGCTGCCGAGCTGCTTATGCCGTCGGGCAGCTTCACGCAGCTCGCTGGCGAACGTCTGTCCATCCAGAAGGTGATGGACATCCGAAAGGAGTACGACGTCTCGGTAGAAGCTTGCCTCATCCGCCTCATCAAGCTGGCTCGCACACCCTGTGCCGCCTTCTGTGCCTCCAGCCACCGCAACGGGACCTACCGCGTTGACTATGTGATCCCGGCGCTTGGCTATGACTGCCCGATATCCGTTGGCCAAGCGGTCCCTGTCACAAGTGCGGTGGCAGAGGCTAACGCGATTGGCTTCACAGCGGTCGGTATGGAGGAATGGGTGGCCGGCAAGCCGCTGCGGGTTGAATGCGTGGGTTTGGCGCCCTACCCCGGCGGCCTGGTTCCCCGAGTGGTCGGCCTGCTCATCGCGGCCGAAGGAACTGCCTACCACGCACCAGAGATCACGGAGGTTGATGGCGACGCTCTTCAGCCCCGGGGTGCAGGCCCCAAGCTGATTGCCCATGTGGTGCCTGACACGAAGGCGAAATGGGGTGGGAACGGGTTCGCATCCCAGCTCAGGCGGCGCCACGAATCCGTGTGGGATGAGTTCAAACGCGAGACCCTCGACCGCAATCAGGCGCCCGGACTTGGCCAGGTGTACTTCGGCATCTTGGGGAATGACGTTCAGGTCGCTCACATGGTCGCTCAGCGCGGTATTGGTCCCTCCGCCCAGACTCGCTTGCGCTACGCAGCGCTGGCAGACTGCCTTGCAAAGGTGCGAGAGACGGCGCTGGCGATTGGCGCATCGGTACACATGCCGCGCGTGGGCACGGGTCACGGCGGCGCAAGCTGGGAGGTTGTGCGCGAGCTGATCGCGGAGGAATTGGTCGACAAGGGCGTGCCGACCACGGTGTACAGACGCCCTTGAGACCTAACACGGAAAAGCAGACGGGGGAAGATGAAGCCAAGAGCCGTTGTTCTGTCTGGGAGGGTTTGTACTGGGAAGTCAACTCTTGCGTCGCAGCTACAGACGAAGGCCGGGGCGACGCTGACGCGTTCAAAGGACCTGCTGTATGCGAGGGTGCCCAAGGCGGCAACGGGAAGGCGTGCCGCTCAGCTTGCTGGGCAGCGGCTGGACAAGGAGACCGACGGCAAATGGTTGGCAGACGCGCTCAATGAGCGACTGAGAAACGGCGAAACGTTTGATCTCCTCGTCGTGGATGCCGTGCGCATCCCGCAGCAGGTTCAGGTGCTCCGCCAAAGCGGCTGGAGCGTGGTCCACGTCCATCTCGAAGCCAGCAAGGACACCCTCAAGCGCCGGTACTTCGCAAAGGCACAGGTCAGCAAGGGCGAGCTCTCGAGCTACGAGGAGCTGTCGAAGAACTGGACTGAGAGGCATGTCGACGAGCTCGGCCGCTTGGCGGATGTCGTGATCGACACCGACAGGTGTAGCGCGGACGACGTCTACGCCCGGGTGATCGCCCGCCTTCAACCACGCCCCGTCATCGCGGCGCCCAACGTCGACATTCTGATCGGGGGGCAGTACGGCAGCGAAGGCAAGGGCAACATCGCGCACTACCTGGCGCCTGAGTACGACGTCCTGGTGCGCGTTGGCGGTCCGAACGCAGGGCATCAGGTCTTCATTGGCGGCGACAAAGGTTCGTTCAACTTCCGCCAGCTGCCCTCTGGGGCGCTTGCCAACCGGGAGGCCATGCTGGTCATTGGGGCAGGCGCGGTGATCGGCCTGGAGGTGCTCCTGCGCGAGATCGCTGATCTTGCGCTGTCGTACGACAAGCTGATCATCGACCCCCAGGCGATGATCATCGAGACCAGCGACGTCGAGTGGGAGCGCAAGTACTTGGCAGGCGCAATCGGTTCGACCGCACAAGGCATCGGTGCGGCCACCGCTCGCAAGATTCTTTATCGCAGGCCAGACACGAACGTGCGTTTGGCGGGCGACATGCCGCAGCTACGCGCTTACCTGCGTGACACAGTGGAGTTCTTCGCTCATTGCCTGTCCAACGAGAAGAAGATTCTCCTGGAGGGCACCCAAGGCACCACCCTCAGTCTGCACCATGGTTTTTATCCCCATGTGACCTCAAGAGCGACTTCGGCGACGGGCTGCCTGGCAGAGGCTGGCTTGTCGGCACGTCATGTACGTCGCGTCATGATGGTGTGTCGCAGCTACCCGATCCGCGTTGGTGATTCGGTGGATGGCAACACTTCCGGGTACATGAGTCAGCAGATCTCGTTCGAGGAAGTGGCTCGTCGTTCGGGGATCCCCGCGGACACGCTCGTGAAGAAGGAAGTGGGTTCAGTGTCCGGGCGCCCGCGGCGCGTGGCCGAGTTTGACTGGGCACAGCTTCGCAGGTCGTTGCTGTTGAACGGTGCGACGGACATCGCACTGACCTTCGCCGACTACTTCAGCATCGAAAACAGGAAGGCGTTCCGCTACGAGCAGCTCACCGCCAAGACCCTGCGCTTCATCGAGGAGATGGAAAAGGTCAGTGGCGTGCCAGTGTCGATGATCTCGACAGACTTCAGCGAGCGCAACATCATCGACCGACGTATGTGGCCCGAACAAGGAAGAAGATGGAAGTCAAAGAGCTAGCGGCGCGGTACCCGACGTTCTTCCACATGGCAGAGCGAGATGCATGGCCTTCCATTAAGGAGAACGGCCTGCTCAGTACCAGCGCGGTGCTTGACCGCTACAAGGTCCAAGGAAAGCAGCGAGACGACCTCGAAGAAGGACATCGGCCTACCAAGATTCGAGTCGGTGACGCGGAAAATGGCATCGTGCTGCGCGACCAGATTCCGATGCCGCCATCCCGTCTGGCCGGCGCCCTTGTCGATGGGACCACCCCGGCTCAGTGGTACAAGTTCTTGAACGGTCGAGTCTTCATGTGGGCCCGAGAGGAGCGGCTGCTCGGCCTGCTGCGGGCGCGCCATTATCGCAACCTGGAGCATGACGTGCTCACCATTGACGCGGCGGCGCTGCTGGACGACTACCGCGACAAGGTCTGGCTCTGCCGAATGAACTCCGGCAACACCTGGCCGATGCCCCATCCGCGTGGCATGGGCGACTTCAAGCGAATCCATGACTACCCCACCAAGGCCCGCAGTGGCGCGCCGGCCAAGGAAGTGGTCGAGGTGGTCGTGGACTACGCGGTTCCGGACATCAGCAAGTACGTCGTGCAGGTCCGACGGATGAAGGGTGCAGAGGTCCTGCATGACATTCCGCGCTGACGCGCACCCGGAGGTGGAGATGACTCGGGAACTTGCCGTCGTCCTGCTCAGCGGCCCCATCGGCGTCGGAAAGACGAGTGTCCGCGATGTCTTGAGCCAGGAACACGGCTTCGCCAGTATCCGCTCGAGTGCCTACCTGCGCGAGCTGTCAGCAAACAGGAACAACTTGGAGTCGCGGGGAGATCTGCAAGTGCTGGGTGATCAGCTCGACCAGGAAACCGACTATCGGTGGGTGGTCGAAGTCGTGGCGGAGCCGGCGCTGCGCGCCGCGCCGCAGCAGACGCGCTGGTTGTTCGACGCGGTCCGCAAAGTGCGCCAGGTAACTCACTTCCGGGCCACCTACGGCAAGGCGGTCCTCCACGTGCACCTCGCTGCTGACGAGAAGACGTTGAAAACGCGCTATGACGCGCGTGCCGCGTCCCTCGGTGACCCAACACCCTACGAGCAAGCGATCATGCACGACAACGAGCGATGCGCGCGCGCGCTGGTCGGCTATGCTGACCTTGTCTTGCAGACCGACCGACAGAGCGCGCAAGAGCTGGCTGACCGCATCTTCCGCACCATCGCCGCGCGCGATTAGGCTGCACTTGCCTCGCAGAACGCGAGCATTGCTAACAGCGCAGCTCCACTGTCGACTCTCGCACCGCGAGTCGTGGCATGAGCACGCGCGTGTTTGTTTCGAGCTCCACTTGCTTGGAGCGAACCAGAGCAACTAGCGGCAGAATAGATCAACTCGCCCACTTTGTATGAGTCGCTCGACCGCGCCGAGATTATCTCGAAGGATTCCCCCATCGGTCTGCGCGAAGGCGGCAACTTGTTCCAGTTGGTCCTGGAACTGGGAAACTATAAACTCCCAGGGCACCGCAGAGGTTGCGGTTTGGATATCCTCAAGAACCCCTCTGGGGAGAGCTTGGATCAGCCAGTCATCGGAATTCTCATGAGTTCCAGATGCGGCGGTCTGATCCCTCAAGGCTTGGAGCGATCGACTGAGCAGGCCTGGTACGGAAGCTACAACTGACAAAGCGTACCCTGACAGGCGTTCCATATCGTGGAGGCCCATTTCATTTACACGATCGGTTATGGCCCTGCCCGGCATGCTCCACCTCACGCTTCGACGACAGGATGGCCTTTACGCCCAGCGGTGTCAAGCCTCTAATCGTGGGGTCGACTCTACTTGTCCGCATACTTTGCGAGAATTGCACGCTGGATCACGCCTGTAAGCCGGGGATCTTGGTCGTACTGTGCTTCTTGGCCGAGTTCCGTCGGCTTCACCAAGACACGCTTGAGCGCCTCCGCGCATGTCTCTTCGCCAAGAGCTCGGTATGCCTCCATCTGCTCTTCGCTGAAAAACTGATCCGCCGTAGTTTCGTGCGGAAATGATTCGGAACCTAGCCAATAGTTTCTGACGTCGACCTCCAGCCGCGCGGTGTTTCTGGTCGAGGGTTTCAAGTAGAGAATCCTGCCGCGAGGCAGGCCTTCTCCATAGTCAATATCCAGCCACGTCCATCCCCCATGGGTGGATTCCTTACCGTTTCGCGCAAGTGCATCGTCTTGGAAAGCCGACCATGTCTTACCCCGCTTGATAGTAATGCCAAGATCAATACTGACCCGACGAATGGCATTTGCAAGATCGGAAAAATCCCCCTGTGGGTCGCACGTCGCATCGACTAGAATTATTCTGCGACAACCGCGCCTAACGAGTTCGTACAGACCGAGGTTTTCGAAATGACCGCCATCGCTCAAATGAATCCATCGGGAAAATTTGGACCGTAGCCCCAGCATCTCGCGAAGGACAGTAAAGCCGGCTAGAGGAGGCTTGCCGCTGTGCACCGCGTCCGGATACATCGGATTGCCGATCCAAAGTCCCAGCCGCGCGTTCAATACGCCAAGAATGAAGGCTTTTATCGGATGAGTCGAACGGCCCGCAGTAGGTGACATCGCGGCCCCAGAGACCGCCATCGCGGTACCTAACGTGATGCCTTTCGCGGATTCCATCCGAGAAAAGTGACGAGTCTCTGCGTACCCGATTCCGCTTACTGGGCTGCCCGAATAGTACGGGCTAAACGTGAATGGCCATTGCCGCGGAACTCGCCCCTCGTGATCGGTATGACTCCTGCCATTCACCGCGGCGTTGAACAGAAAGATTGGAATCTCCCGACCGGGACGACAAGTGAGCCACATCATCCCCGGATCGTCATCATCGTCGGTGTCAGTGACGGGATGAGCCCGTCGAGAAATGAACTGCGATGCTAGGCCAACGGAATCTTCGGCCGAAACTGAGTCGCTGGGCGGCGGAGAGACCCTGGGATTCATCTTCGCCAGCCTTGAAGCACCAAGAAAGGTTCGAACGAGGCCCTCTTTGTAAAGGGAATGTAGCGAAAATCTATTAACGTTCACCAAGCGAGCCAACATCAGCGTGAGAATCGCGGTTACACCCAACGCGAACAGCATGTATGCCGCATGACCTTCGCTCGGCGCCGCAGAGAGCACAGGGAAGACTATGAGGCTCATGGCCCAAAGGAACAATAGGCCCGCGCCAAATAGTAGGGAAGGTATAACGCCGAGCAGCCACCACACAATGCCTAGCGCGGCAGTCACTGCCACCACTATCGAAGACAGTACCATCCCGCCGGCTTGGCGGAGTTGATAGCCATATAAGGAGATCGAGCTTACAAGGCACCAACCAATCGCGGCTGCCAGCATCCAGCCTCCCACACGCGCAGAAAACGCGCGGTCCATGTCCCGTTGGTATGGGTGGGTTAGCAGGGACCCGATGAGCTCTGACGTAGCCATCGTAGCGAGTACTGTGAGGGGTCCAAAAGCTACAATTGGCTCGAATTGCCGGTTAGCAGCTTGCTTCAGCGTGGGATCAATAATCCATACGATAGTCGCTGTGGTGACTAGAGTGGAGAGCGCTGCAGCGGCCACGACTGCGACGATTGGCGCGGGGCATCTAAATAGGTCTCCGGCTTGACCAACCGCGAGCGACAGCAGCCACTGGGCGCCGCGCGTGCTGAGAAGGTACGCTACCGCAAGTGAGACTACGGTTAAAAAGCCGGAAAACTGTAGCGCGATAACGGCGCTCCGCCACGTCGGTTCGACGAGATGTGCAATGGCGAAAATATCAAAGCTGGTCAGTGATTCGTAAAATACGGAGACCGCAAAGGTGAACGCTAATGAGACGGTCAGGGACCCCCAAAAGACTGTTGGCGGAATTTCAAACGGATACCTTGCGTTAGGCAGTGGCGATCTATAGAACATCGTCAGCCTTCGAACTAGTCCGGCAAATAGAGCGAGAAACAATGTCGCGGCCCATAGAGACCGAACCTGCAGCGACTCATCGATACTCGCTTTAGAAATAGCCAAGTGTATGGAGACAAGCGTATGTGGGAATATGACTAACACCATTGCCGCAAATGAGACCAGCAGCAGAATCGGAAGCCAGTTGGAGCCGTACGCTACAAGTAGAGCCCACACATCGCTCGACATGAATGATCCGATTCTTGGTGCCAAATAGGAGCTATGCCGTCTAATCCAACGGATAGGCCCTGGTTCAGTCCCTTGTCGGGTGAATATCTCGTCCTCAACGCCGTGCATGCCTTTCTCGTGACGGAACGACCAAGCTGCCAGCCAACTGGCGGCGTAACCTCCACCTGAGACAGACGACACGAAGTGGAAAATGGGCAAGACTCCCGTACGGGCTAGGGACTGGATTACTCCTAAGGAAAAGCTCGCACTCCTGATGCCACCGCCCGATAGTGCTAATCCCATGAAAGCGTTAGCGTGCACGCTTTCGTTCTGTACTTCGGTTACCTTTCCACCAGCTTGCTCAGGCCACCCCTCCCCCAAAATGACAAAGCGCCTATGCGAGGCCTCGAGAAATCGATCGACTTCTTCCTGGACTTGGGCGGGTAAAATGGATGTATAGTTGTGAAAGCCTCGAAAGGCCTCTGCCATTGCTGTGCCCAATTCTTCGCAAGTCGCTCCTGAACTGGGGCGGCTGACTATGCGGCAACAGGCAAGCGCCTGCACTAACATCTCTAGCGTGCTTGGGTCACCTTGTACTCGCGACTCGGTGCTCCGACTGTGCTCCAGCGCCGCGATGTGCTGGTTGAGTCGGTGAACGACTAGTCTGTAACAATAGGCTCGCCACTGATCTCGTGCGATTTCGTCTTGCCGCTGCATCCGCTTCGCGACTTCAATTGCTTCGAGAACGAGCACTTCACTGGGTCGATATGCAGTTTTGTAGGCTTGTTGTTGGAAAAATCCGATACGACGTAAGAGCGGTGACCTAGGCCACTGGAAAAGGGACATTCCCTTTCGCGCCAATCGACCAATACCTGCCACCACAGTACGAGCGAATCGCTTCACACACCCCCCAAACCGGCCAACATGTGTGGATAGCCTTCAGAGGTGAAGGCAAACCTCGTCGACCGAGCGGCCATCCTAAGCCGTCTGGCCCTTCTGGGGAATCTCGCACAGAGCTTGACGCCACAAACAGACCATCAAGGGAAGGGTGGCAAGGACCGAGTCTTGATGCTGCCGCAAAGTCTCGTTCCTGCAGTTTCGTGAGCAACTGGCTCGCGCGCACGCGCTTTGGAAGACGGACCACGTCAGGGGCAAGGGCGGCGGGGGCATGCCCGACGCACTGGATCGTAAGTAAGTATCCGCGAACGGCCGCTTCTGGCCGAGGTCCGACGCGGAACAGCCTTTTGCCGGAGGATTGATTCTCATCACGCTTGTTGATGGGGTATTCCTCTACTCGACTATTCGACCGACATGACGACCGAAGACGTTTGCGGCCGCTTTGCAGCGAGGTGCAGTCAGTCGAGCGAGCCGCACCAACGTCGACTAAACCCGCACCGGTCGTTGGCAGGCTCTGTCGACGGCCGAAGTGCTCTCGCTTCACGTCGCCTTGAATACGTGTTGCCAGTGGTACTCAAGGAACGGCAGCATGTCCTTGTCCGCCTTCGACGTCAGCCGAAGGTTCTGATGTACGTTCAGGTGTAGCGCATCGCCGGGCCTAAGTCTCGGACTGATGCGAACCCGGAACCGATCGTCGAACGTGATAAGCCCGCGATCGAAGAGCCTGTCAAGGTTGGGCGTTAGCAGTAAGCCGTTGGCCGCACCGAGACGTTCAGCAGGCGTCGTGCACTTGCTCCACGGCTTGATGTGACTAGCGATCAGGAGGTCATGCGCCCCGCATGATGTCACTGAACAACCGCCCCATCGCTTGATGAGTGCGTCGCGGAAGGGCCCCTGACCTACACGCGTCTTGATCATGGCATCGCGTTCGGTCTCGCTCAGATCCTCTACGAAGTCCTAGAACGCTGCGCTAAGGCCAGGGTCTTCGATGCCGGCGAACGGGTCCGGCATCGACACGGGCGGCGCCTCAATACCCCGCACAAGCAGGTATTCACCTGTGTGCGGATCGGCAATGTGGACATACCAAGGTAACGGATCTAGTTCACGAAACTTGACCTGCGAAGAGTCGTCGGCGGCATCGCCGATTGCGGTCCGCTTGCCGTCCAGCAGAATGACGCGTGTCGCTATGCGCTTTCGATGCGCTTCCTGGAGCGCTAGCTGGAAGTCGCGGGTGCGTCGAACCTTGATGCCGAGGCGGCTCTTCACACTTGGCTCGACTGTCCCACTCCCAAGCGCGTTGAGTTCCTCCTGCTGCGCTTTCGTGTTGCCGACGCATACTGGTGGATCGCTATGCCATTCGATCTCCTCGTGCCAGATGCATAGAGCGATGGGCTGCCCGGAACCACCGAATGACCACTTGAAGCTCTTGTAGACGTTCTCGTTTGGGTTCTCGAGGACGCGACCATTTCGATCCACAGCCCAGTCGGCGACGTCAATCCCCGCCTGCTCGACCCGTAAGCTCCCCCGTCAAGTAGACAGTTCAGAAGTAGAGACTTCCGCGTTGAACACCCTGGGCCGGAACACCACCGGTGGCACGTTGCCCAGGGACTCATGGGGCCGGCATTCGTTGTAGTCGACCA
>NZ_JARGNB010000016.1 GCF_030167915.1 Aquabacterium humicola
CTGCCTCGCCTTCGCGCAAGACCGCCAAGATCTGCGCTTCCGTGAACCTGGACTTCCTCATCGCTCTTCCTCGAAGATGCGGAAGTCTCCATTTTCAAACTGTCCCCTCAGCGGGGGAGCTTACGGACCAACTCGCGTACAGCGTGCTTCTTCCTTGGCTTCATCCGGTCAGCAAGGCTACCGTTCAAGTTTCGTCCTCCGTCACTGGGCACAAAGTCTATCGCTGGGATGGGCGCAGCCAGGAAGGTTCTCTTTCTGCTTCCGCTTGTTCGCCGAGATCCAACCTCCTCACCCAAGGAAATCGGGCAGGACATCATCTCGTCAGGATGGGGGACTGCCGCTAGAGTTGCACCTAGCCGGAGAAGTGGCAGATTTGGCAAGAGCTGATCTGCCGCCGGGAACTGAACGCAAGGGCGAGCGCATGCTACCTCTCGATCTGGATCCGACGACCTGGATGGAGCTTCCTCCCGCGGCGTGGGAAGAGCTCCTGAATCTGACCGGCGAGAGCGGGCGCCTCAAGCGCGGTCCCTTTGACGTCGGTGCTTTCTGGAGATCTCTGCACGAGAAGGAGCCAGGCCCTGCTCTTCAAGACGCGCTCAGGTGCATACACCAACTCGGCACCGATGATGGCCGTGAGCTGATTGTGCAGGCTGCCAAGGACCAAAACATCGAGCTCGAACTGTCGGACGAAGTCCCGTCACGCGCGTTGGCGGCCGACCTATGGGTGCGGAGCAGGCATCAAGGCGGGGAGCATCTAGCTCGCATTCTCTTGCTTGCCGGCGTCGTTGCAGAACAAGTTTCGCGGCCGCGATCTTCGTTTGAGTATGTTGGCTCTCGTCCGCTAACCGCGACGCTCGATCGGAGAAAGCTCGAGGATGCGGTCATCGCCTGGAGCAAGGCGAACAAGAAGCATGAGGCGGTTGAAGTCTTCATCTACGCCCGCGAGGACGTCTATTTCTGTGAGGTGGTCCGCGGTGATCCGATGAAGCGCGTTGTCGAGATCCGTGACGGTCACCGCTCCGCTCTCGATTTCAGGCCTGCGGTGTCGGACCACATTCGCTACGAGCCGGCGACGGGGCGCATCAGCATAGCAACCCGGGCGCCGCGCCTGAGGGAGATCTACAAAAGGCTACTGGGCAGCATGCTCGCGGGCGACGAGACCTTTTTTTCGGATAGTAGTGTTTGCAACTTGCGGCCGCTTCAAGAGCAGGGAGCCGAGCTGTTCGCGCGCCTTCCTCCGGACATCTTGCGTGTGCATGTCACGGAGCTTCGCTGGCAGCGCGGTGGCCGCGATCGCTTGGCGGTTTACGGCCGAGACTGTTTCGACGTCTTGGACGACCTAGGTGCACGTCTCAGCGAAGGCCACGTCACTGAGGCGAAGCTCAAAATCTACTTCGTAGGCGATCCTCCGCGCGCGGATGTTGTGCTGCGGGCGCCCAACCGCATCGAGATCAGCGGCTCTGGCTTCCGTGACGAAGTGATACGCCGCCTGCTCAGTGAGGTCGGCATCCGTGGATCTGCGCCGGGTTCTTTCGCAGCGCTCGATACGTGGTCGCTCTTCCCATACCGTCATCACCTTGGCCTATGGAGGCAACGTCTCGGCTCGCGGTGCGACGCGTCTGTGGGAAGCGGCACATTGCGCGCCGTCATCCTCGACGGCGTTGCGAACCCCGACGCGCCGCCTGGAACGCCGGAGCTGGCCGTCGAGCAACTTCCGGATGGTCAGCGGCTCGGCGTCAGCCTCGAGCCACCTACGCTGCGGACGCTTACGGCGACAGACTACTCGGGCTACGAGCTCAACTGGGCGGTAGTCGCACAAGCCATCGCGCGCGCGGCGGGGCTGAGCGGACCGGTGCGTGCGGTCGAGAGTTGGCTTTGGCAGGTGGGACAGAGGACGTTGGGCTCAGCACAGGTCAACGTCATGCTCGCGACCCGACTGCCGCCGGCTGAAGCCGCGCTTGTCATGAAGCAACACGCCGGCGGCACTCGGCCGGTTCTCGTCGTGCCTCAAGATTGCACTTGTCGGCCCGACATCACGCCTATCGTGAGGGTCGATCCGTTCGCCTCCGCCTTCACAGATGTTCTCCCTCGTGTCGTGAGCCAACTCGGTCTTCAGCACGAGGTGCCGGTAAGGCTGTGGTGTTCGGAAGAGCTCGTCCTCGACACGACGACAGGACGAGCATGGTTCGGCGACCAGGAACTTCCCTCGCTCGCGAAGCAGCCATTCGACTTCGCGGTGCTCGTCGCGCGCGGACGTGGCCAGGTCGTGCCGAAGAACCTTCTGAACGACAAGCTCTCGCCCAGTCGCCCAGACGACGCCACGGCCAGACAAGCTAAGGCTGCGTTCCTCAGGGCAGTAAAGGCGAGCTATCAGGACGCTGGAATGCCCTGGCCCGCGAACGCACCCGACATCTTCCCGAGCCAGGGCGGCGGCTACTTGCTGAACTGCTCGGCTTACGTCCATCCGCCTCAGAACTCACGGGTACCCAGTAGCTCGCCGGTCGCCGGCCAGTAGTCTGCCGGTAGTCCGGACTCCGTAATCAGCGCGGGCGTCGACTACCGCGCCGCAACTGACATTCGTTCTCGGCAGGAAGAAGCTTCGTCCTGCCAGCGGGGGCCTCCCCGTACCTCTCTCAAGGAGAACGCCATGTCGAAGATCGCTACCCACTTTCGTCTCACCATCAACGGCGAGGAGCACGTCGTCCATGCGCCCGTGCTCACGGCGGACACGTTGAAGGTGCTCACGCAGCTGCCGGGTAGCTACGCGCTCGAGCGCGTGCGCGCCGACGGCCAGGCCGAGGAGATCAAGAACGACGCCGAACTCAAGCTCAGCGGCGACGACCACTTCCTCATCAGCGAGCACCGCGAGCGCGTCGCCCTCGTCTTCATCAATCGCCGCCCGTACCTGTTCCTCGAGCGGGAACAGACGGGCAGCACGATCAAAGCGCGCGCGGGCATCCCGGCTGGTGACGTCCTCTTCCTGGACCGGCCGGGGGAGGACGAGGTGATCACGGACCAGACGAACGTGACGCTGCACACGGGCCAGCGATTTCACAGCTCCCCGCCGGCCAACTACGGACATACGCTCGCCCGCGACGAGTTCGTTGACATCGAGGGCTGCTCGGCCGATCGTCAGGCCGATGGGTGGACTTGGCTCACATTCGCCGACTTCCGTCTCAACGACGCGTTCAATCCCGAGCGCGCGACGCTCCTGATTAAGCTGCCGCCGGGATTCCCGGACGCCGCGCCCGACATGTTCTGGCTTCACCCGCCAGTCAGCACGGCCGCGGGCGGTGTCCCGCAAGGTGCTTCGGTGGCCGGGATGCTGGGGAAAACCTGGCAGCAGTTCTCGTGGCACTTGGCGGCTGGAGCCTGGGTGCCGGGGGTGAGCACGCTCCGCGACTACCTGCGCTGCGTGCGGGCTCGTCTCGAGAAGCGCAACTGACACCAGGGAGAGAGTCATGAAGCTGCGCATGAGTGAACGCCAGTGGACCGCGTTGAGGTCAGAACTCCTGATACGTCAGGACGTCGAGAGCGCAGCGATCCTGCTGGGGTCGCACTTCGGGATCGACGGGCCGGTGGCTGCCGTTCGGCACATCGAAGTGGTTCCCGACGAGGCGTATCGCATCCGACGCGTCGATCAGCTCTCGATCGATCCCGTCGCGCTAAACAGGATGACGAAGCGTGCTCGAGACGAAAATCTCGGCATCTTCACTATCCACACGCATCCGGGCGCGCATGCAGCCTGGTTTTCGGCCGCCGACGACGCCGGCGACGCCCGGCTCATGCCGTCGCTACGGAACCAAGTGCCGGGCGCGCCTCACGGCTCCCTCGTGCTCGCCTCGAGCGGTGCCGTTGTCGGGCGTGCCTTCGCCGACGACGGATCGGCACGCGAGGTCGAGCTTAGCATCGTCGGTCGCACGCTCGAGATGCCCGCCGCCACCACTCAGCCGAGCGAACCGTGGTTTGCGCGGCAGGAACTAGCGCTCGGGCGCGAAGGTCAAGCCCGGCTGCGCCGCCTACGGATCGGCGTAATTGGCCTGGGAGGGACTGGATCGGTTGTGGCGATGCAGTTGGCGCACCTGGGTGTCGGCGGTCTTGTTCTCATCGACGGTGATGTGGTTGAAGCGTCGAACCTCTCCCGCATCGTTGGCGCGGCACGCGCTGATGTCGGCGCGCCGAAGGTGGAAGTGGCCGCGCGCTACGCACGCAGCCTGGGCTTCAGCGAGGTCGTGGCCGCACTTCCGGAACCCATCTCAGCCAAACACGAGCCGCTTCTCGCCTCGTGCGACATCCTCGTGAGTTGCGTCGACAAGCTCACGCCGCGGGCCTTTCTGAACAGGCTCGCCTACAGACACTGCGTGCCGCTGGTCGATCTCGGCGTTGCATTCCGCGCAGGTGACGATGGTCGCATCACAGGCGACGCAGGAAGAGTCGTCGTCGTAGGTCCCGGGAGGCCTTGCCTCGCATGCTGGGGCCATCTCGATCCGCATCGCATGCGGGAAGAAAATTTGAGCGCCGACGATCGGAAGCGCGACATCGCGGCGGGCTATCTCGAGGGCGTCGACGCACCCCAGCCGAGTGTGATCTCCTTTAACACAAGCGTGGCAGGGGCTGCTGTGATCGAGATCATGCGCCTCGCAACAGGCTTCGCTGGTGCTGATACCCCTCCGACGCGCCTTGCCTTTTCGTTCGCGGAGGGCACAGTCCGGCGCAACACCATCGCGAGAGCGGCGAAGTGCCAAATCTGCGGCGACGGCTCAAGCTAGTTGACAGAGGCTATTCGAGCGGAAACATCGTGATGTAGGGGCGAGTTGCGTTGAGTGCGTTTCGCGGTTTGTACGCGAGAGACCGGGGCATTGACGGGGCCGGCGGACTGGTTGGTTCGACCTGTGCGTGAGTCCGCTCGTTTCGACTGCTATCGCGGTCAACAAGTAAACTGGGCAAGCACGCGTTTCAGACCGACCTGAACCCACCAGATACCCAGAAGACGCGCATAGGGGGTGACCGCTCAACAGAAGAGCTGTCGCTCGAGTACTGGACACCAAACGACCGCAGGCAGAGTCTGAAGCGGGTCTTCGAGCTGCCGACTTGGAGCGAGGCTCATGCAGTCGCAAGGAACTGCGCGAACCGGACGGCGAGCCTGTCGCGATCGGGTTGATCTCGCGCTCTCCCGGGCGGGTGGAGCTGCGAGCCATGCAGGCGCTTCAATGCCTCGAGCATCGGCCCGTCGCGTTGACTTAGCAACCGGCCGGCGACATGAACCTTGAAGCCTGGGTCGATGCCCAGAAGGTGTGCGTCGAACGCGGCATGGTGGATCTTGGACAGCGGAATGCCGTTGGGCACGATCGGGTGCCCCAGATCCTGGTCCCGGTCGGCGACGATGTGGGCCGCATCGAGCAGCATAGGCTCCGGCAGGCCTGAGAGTGCGCAGCGGCCGTCGTATGCCGCGATAACGGCGTCACGGAAGGACGCCTGATGCAGGCGCTGCTGAACCGTTCGCATCGCGTACCGGCGCTCTGCGGCCTGTGGTACGCCCTGCTGGTCACCTTGAACGCCGAAGGTCAGCTGGGCGCGGAGGGCGTTGCCGTCCCATCCGATGACGTAGGTCGGCACAAGCGCCTGGTACCGACCGGGTGAGGTTCCCAAGAAGTAGATGATGGGCGTTTGGTCCTCGAATGCCTCGCGCAACCACCGGTTGTCAGCCGAGTTCGGGTTGTCGCCCATGAACGCGTAGTCGACTCCGTCGGTGCCCTCGAAGATCTGGCGATGGACGACTCGTTGATCGTCGTACCAGACCCGATTGCCGGTCTTTGGAAAGACGGTGCGGATCGAGAGCAAGCGTTGCATCTGCCGAGGTTTGAAGATGCCGCGCTGCGGGTTGACCAGGGGTATCCGCTGCCCGTCGAACAGAAATCCGGCGGCCAGCGCGTCGGAGCTCAGGTAGCCGTTGAGTTGCTGTTGCTGGGCGACGTGCCGGAAGGCCGCCGAGCGTAGCTGCTGGTCCAGTTCGAGTCCGTTCATGCCGGCAGTCTCCCGGCGGCCATCGACCTGAGCGGTGACCATCGGGCCACGCCCCTCTGCAGTGCCGTGACTTCGATGGCTTCGCGGACGGTTGAGAACAGGTCATCCACCCAGTTGACAGGCCCCGCCAGCCGGCGACCGATCAGTCGCTCCGCTTCGCGATCGAAGGCCTCTGGTGCGCCGTCGCGGAGCAGCGTCCAGTAGCCAACGATCTGGTCTCTCCGTGCTCGCAGCAGATCTGCGTCGGGAAGCTTGTCGGACTTCTGATTGTTCGCCGCCGCTGTCACCGGCATGAGGTTCCAGAGGTCGTTGCAGCCCCAGAGCGCGAAGGGGATGACATGGTCGACAGCGAAGCCTTCGTCAAGCCGGCGATCGGTCCATGTGCACCGATCAACCGCGTGGTTCCGGTAGATCTGGCGAGCCACCAGGGTCGCCCGCTCGGCTTCGGCCTTGGCGAGGAGGAGCGGTAGAACCGTTCCTGCCTGGACGCCGTCGCGATAGCCGAATCGCTCGCTAAGGCTTGCCCAGCGGACCACCACCGCGTCGGCAATCCAGTGCCCCAGGAGGCTCAGCTCTCGCCAGAGCTCCGCCGACATCACGACCTCTCGACGGCTCCTGTCATGGCTGAATACCGCACCGCCGTCCAGGGAGCCGCCTGAGTGCACGACCGGACCATTGCAGATAGCGGTGGCGATGGCGCTCAGTGCTCGCAGGTGGAGCCGTTGCACCGGGCCGGAGAGGCGGCCAGCCTGCAGGCCCAGCGTCCAGATCGACAGGCCGCCGTGCGGCCCGGCATTGCGGTATGGCTCCATGAGGGCCAGCATCGGCCGGCGAAAGGCAACCCCCGTCCCGGTAGACGTCTCGGACTGCATCTGCGGGATGAAAACGGGCGCCGCGAAGATCGGCCAGTAGTAGCCCAGCCACTTCTCGGCCAGTCGCCTGACCGGGATGCCTACCGAACCATCAGGGCGCCAGGTGGCGCAGCGCGGCTCCTGCATGGCCAGTTCAGCGAAGGCGCGGAAGAGGGCGAGCTTGTAGGTCGCGACCTTGCGATCCCGGTTCAGGATGCCTTCGATCTGGTCCACCGCCCGCGCCGGGCCTCCTGCCCGAAGTTCGAACAGCAGCGTGAACCAGCGCACCCCACCACGGCCAAGCGCATCCTCGTCGTCCCAGCGGCCGATCATCTGGAAACCCAGGCGCTCGAAGAGCAACTGCAGGAACTCCGCCCGGTACGGCATGAAGAGACGACCGTGTCCGTCACGGTGCTTGTCACCGACGTCGTCGCGAACGGCTGGCAGCGACATCAGCAGACGTCCGTGCACCTGCAGCGTCCGCTTCAGGGACAGCGCAGCGTCGAAGAGCTCAGCCTCGGGGACATGCATCAGCACGGCGCTGCACACGACGCCATCGAACAACGACCCGTCGAACGGTCGGTCCAGGGGCAGGGCGCCAGCTTCGAGACGACCAAGCAATTCCGGATGATGGCGAATCGCTCCCTCGCGAAGCTCCGTCACGGGCTCTACCCCAAACGCGTCGAAGCCGGAGCGGTGGAGCTGCGCCAGGTCACGGCCGGATCCTGCACCGACGTCGAGGACGCGGCTTCCAGGAGCGAAGGCATGGGAGAAGTGACGTGCGATCGAACTTGCGCCTGCCTCGTATCGTTCGGCGATGTCTCGGGCGTTGTGGGCGTAGAACGCTTGGGAGGCGGAGTCCACGTTCGCGATCCTAGTTCCTTCCGGATCCGCTGGGCTGGCACGCTGTCAGGCGGCCTCGCAGTTGCCGGCGGCAGCGGTTCTGGCCTGGCAGCGTGCTTTCGGCGTCTGGTCAGCCACCACGCCGAAAGTGGGCGAGCGACCTCGCCACCAAGGTAAGGACCCCGGCGAGTGCCAGAGGCAGAAAGCTCGGGTGAAGTGAGTGGGGCAGGACGATGGTGCAGGCCATGACCGCGATCGTCATGAAGGCGGAGATCACGAACACCGAGAAGAGCTCCGGATCGTGGCGTGCAAACTCCCTGGCCACCACGATCGCCTCGATCCGTCCGTCGACAAGCGCCGCGACCCCGAAGGCCGAGAGCCAGGGGAGCCACTCGAGGATCGTGGACAGCCGGAACGCCGCGAGCGCCGCGAGCGCCTCTACGGAGCGGAAGTAGGCGTTGCCGAACAGCCTTCGATTGAGAGATGCCATCTCATTGGCAACGGCGCCGGGCACGGAGTTGGGGTCTGTCGGCACACCCGGTGCCTTTGGCAGGGAAGGGACGCCGCTTGAAGCGTGCAAGCTCATCGATCGCGACAGGACGTCCGACGCGGCCGAGTCTCCGAGCAGCCGTGCAAGAGTGCTGTGCTCCATCTTCATCTGCAGAAGGAAGTGTTCGGCTGGGTATGCGGCCGGCAAGTACAGCACCATGCCCAGCAGGCCGAGGAGGCAGGCGATGGCTACGATCCTGATCACGATGGTCTGTGCGCATGCATCCGCGCGCTCTCGGACCTGGACGCTGGACGCTCCGGATCGAGGATGGGGAACCTGCCCTTGATGATGCGGCCACCGGACACGGAGGCGAAGTACTGCAGGTTCGGCAGCTTGCCCAGGATATCGGCCGGCACCATCTCCTCGAAGGTCTCGGTCAGCGAGGCGGACTGGCTGGCCGAGAAGTCTCCGAGGTGGGTGTCCGTGCCAGTGCCATGGCCGAACCTCAATGAGTGGATCGCCGTCTTGCCGAAGGTCTCGACGATGAAGTCCTGGGTCGGGCGGTCCTTGGACCGGAGCGCGATCAGGTTGTTGAGGTTACCGAGCGCCATGCGGGCGGCATCCTCGCTGCCGAGCCGCCTGGCCATGTCCGAGAGTGTCTGCATGGCGCAGGTCGTGTAGATGCCGCCTTCCGCGCCCTTGTTGAGGATCTCGATCAGCGGCTGGTTGATGACGTTGGACACCTCGTCGACAAAGAGCGCGATGCGACGATGGATGCCGAGGTTGTAGCGCATGCCCGCGCGCGCGGCGAGGTCGGCCAGGGCGAGAGCGCCGATCGCTGTCGCCACCGAGGGATCGGGGAGCGAGTCGAGGCACATGTAGAGCACGTGTCCGGCTCGCTCGATCTTCTCGAAGTTCATGATCGGCCGCGTGTCGTCGGCGTCGAACGGATCGGGAGAGAGGCTCCTGCCGAGGTCGCCCGAGGTGAGCATGGACAGCACGGGCAGCAGGTTCGCGGTGATCTTCTGGTAGTGCTCGCGGTTGTGCCTGAAGGTCCGGACCTGCGCGTCCAGCACCTTGGTGCGTTGCGGCTGTGGCAAGTGATGCTCGTAGAAGGCGACGAAGGCGAGCAGGTCGGTGCTGGACGCCTCCGACGGGCGCTTCAAGTTGCCGCGCTGGGCCTCGTGCAGAAGTCGCTTCATCTCGGGTGCATCGCGCCAGCCCACGCCGAGTGTTCGTTCGTAGAACCTGCGCAGCGATGCCTCGAGCACGGGCTCGATGCCGCCCTCGATGTACTTGGTGAGCTTGGCGAGGTTCGGTCGCTCCTCCAGTTCGACCAGCCCCTGGACGACCACGTTGACCGCATCCCAGCCGAACGCGGAGAAGGCTCCTGCCGTGTCGGCGGGCATGATCGACTGGATGCGGGAGGCGATCTCGGTGGGTTTCTGCCAGTTGAACGTGAAGTCGAGGCGGACGCCTGTCTCGGGGAACGCGGGATGGAAGTCCAGGAAGGTGCCGGGATCGCGCCAGTCCTCGCACGCTCGCTCGACGATGCGCTTGAGCCGTCGGCTGTTCTTGGGGTCGATCACGACGACGACGTCGCCTCGACGGATGGCCTGGGTCACGAGGTTCGCGAGCGCAACGCCCTTGCCCGACTGCGTCGTTCCCACCAGCAGCGTGCCACCCTCGAAGTTCTGGAGCGGACGGTGCAGCGGCACCTCCCGCGGCTCGACGCCGTGGATGTAGGGCAGGCCGATCTCCTCGTCGGGCTGCGGCCGAGCCGGGTAGCCCAGAAGCCGCAGCAGGCGTGGGGAGACCAGGAATTCCCGGTAGTCCACCTTCGCGAGCTCGTAGAGGCGTTGCGAATGCACGGGCTTCCACTCGAAGCCGAACCCGAGAAAGACCTGGTTGGGGTCCGCGCAGCATCGCGCGATGGCGTCAGTCCGGACGACCTCGATTGCCTGGCCGGACAGTGACGCGCGAAGCACGAGGACGCGCAGCCCCTGTACCAGTCGGAGGATGCCCATTGCCAGGCAGGCGATGGCCAGTGCCAAGGCAAGCTGCCGAGGGACGTGGCCGAGGGCACCGGCGACGCCATAGAAGACCGTGGACAGCAGCCAGACGGCTGCAGCGCGCGCTTCATGCGCGGGGCGCCAGGGCATCTCATATCGGCGCATGAGCATGTCAAGGCTCTGTGTGCTCGAAAGGAAGGAGCGCCGCTGCCGGGAGGCCAGAGACGCTGGCCGGCGCCAGCACCAGGCCGACGACGGGCCGGCCGCCGATGTCGATGGAGCGGGTGACCGGGAGCCGGAGGAGGCCGGCGTCGTTCAGTGCCCGGACCGCGGTGGGCGCCTGCACGCCGCGCTGTTCAAGTTCATGCAGAGGCACGAAGAGCCCGTCGGGGATCACAACCGCCGCGGGGCTGACGCTCGGATCGTTGAGCGTTGCGACGATGGAGGCCATCGTCGCGCGCACGGCCGGGTTGAGGCGCATGGGGGCGTTGAAGGTGATTTGGCGCGGTACGCCGAGGGCTCCTGCCTCGTCGTCGTGATGTCCCTTGGCCGAGGTGCTCTCGGCACCCGAGGCCGCCCGTGGCGGCTCAGGCCCAGGCTCGGGTGCTGCGGACGCGTCCTCGGCGATTGATGGTGATTGCGGTTGTTCGCATGGAACGGGGTCGATCAACGAATACTGCGTACCCGGCGCCGCCACAGCTGGCGCGGGCGGCATGCGCGCGGGCGAGGGTCGTTGCTGTGGCTCGTCGGTGCGACGTACGAGCGGTACGGTGAGGGGCTCGACGCACGCGTCGTCGAGGAGGACGCCGGGCCGCGAGACCTTGGCTGCCAGGAGCGGGGACTTGGCGTCCGGGGGGAGGATCGTCCAGGTCCTCGTGCCGTCGTCCTGAGGCACGGTGACACCGGCCTCTTGCAGGAGCTCGAGGATGGTTTCCGTCGACTTTGGTATGCCGGCAAGTTCGTCTGCCTCAAGCAGGCGCTGAACGTCCGAAGCAGCCTGCGGCCAGACGAGGAAGAGACCTTCGTTGCCCAGCCAGACGCGGGACTTGTCGCGGTTGGGCGCCCAGGCCGAGTCGTTGGTCATCTTCCAGCGCATCGCGTCGACCAGGTGGCGCACGACGTGCGGCCCGAACCTGGGCGTTCCGTCGCTGTCGGAACGTGCCTTCAGGTCGCGATCGATCACGAGGGCCGAGGCCCGGCGGACCAGGTGGTCGAGGACGTTGTGTTCGCGGCATAGCGGCACTCCGCTGATGGAGGCGAGGAGGTGCGGCACGATGACCGAGTTGTCCTCGGCAAGAAACTGCAGGGTCGCCGGCGGAACGACCATCGGCATGGCGAAGAGGCCGAGGCCGCGCGACTCGCAGGCGAGGTGGCGATGCCAGTGGACGAAGTAGCGGTCGTCGGCCCTTGAATCGAGCCACTGGCTCAGCGGCTCGATGCAGGCGGGCCAGATGGTGCCTGAGGCGTCCGTGGCGGTCAGATGGCCCAGCGGACGATGCAACTCGCTGCACAGGCCTCCGATGAACGTCCCGAGGCGCCAACGCGGTTCGAGGTGTCGTCGCATCGAGATCGTGGAACGCCCGGAGAAGATGTGCGCATCCGTGCCTTGCAGGCTGAAGAAGGCGACCTCCAGCCCGAGCCGCAGCAAGCCGCCCGGCGCGCAGTGGTAGCTGTCGGCCGATGCCGGCAGGAGGTGCACATACGCTGCGTAGCGCAGCAGCAGCGGCTGGACCTGCGCCTCGAACATCTCGCGGGAAATCCCGAAGCACAGTCGTATGCGGGATATCAGGTCTTCGCAGGTAGAGAGCGCCTCCGCGGCGGACGATCTGCGAATCCCGGCAAGCGGAGTGGTGGTCGGTAGGTGGGCGGACGCCATGGCGAGCGCTGGCAGTGCTTCGCCATGGTGACGCGCCGTGCCTTGTGGATGGCGCGGGAAGGGGCTCGGACTTGCGGGGGTTTCGACCTCGCCGCGCGGTCAGCCTTCGGCTGCCTGGGCTTGTCGCTCCACTCGGCCGGCACCGAGGAGTGCCATCAGTCCGAGCTGCCTCGGTGACGGGACCACGAGCGGACGCACCGGGTAGGAGGCCTGCACGCGAGGGTCGGTCCGGAAGCGCTCGACCAGCTTGCAGAAGGGACACGGGTCGTTCGATGATGCGATGGTTCCATAGCTCGCGAGGAATTCGCTTCGGCATGAGGGGCAGGCTACGAGCGAGAAGCTCTTCGCCCTGGTCAGCCAGATGCCTTCGGTATGGGACGCCAGGTCGAATGCCCTATCGAAGCTGATCCGGCGAGACCCATGGCTGATGCAGTTGTACTGGCCGTAGGCGCCCACGAGGCTGTCACCTCCGCCGAAGCCTGCGGCTCGCAGGCGGCCGTACATCGACATCACGATGGACGCATCCGCGCGGTAGAGCAGGTTGGCCGTGTGGTACCACTCCGGGGAGTCGGGCGGCCGGCCGCGAGGAACGGCGCTCCTGTCCTCGAAGAAGAGCCGCAGGACCTCGCGCGGCGGCATGCCGGTCAGGTGGCAGATCGTGCGCACCCGTGCACCGTGGGCCGCGCAGGCCTTGGCCAGGCGCAGTGCGCGCAGCTGCCGATCGACTCGTGATTCCATGGCCGCCTAGGCGGTCAAGGGTACGGGTGCCTGGACGACGGCGAGCGGCCCCGACAGCGGGAGCGGACGCTCGAGGAGGGATACCAGGTCGCGGCGCGGTGGAAACAGGCTGACGTTGCCGACGTTCGCGACGACGGCCATCACGTGCTGGACGCACATTGCGATCAGTCGCTCAGCCTGCTCCCTGGTCAGGCCGAACCGCGCACACGCGGCGACCTGGTCCTGCTGGATGGCGTCCCGGATGGTGAGCAGCAGCGTGAGGTTCGCCAGCTGCACGTCGGAGAGCTGTGCCTGTTCCATGAGTGCGCCTCAGGTAGACCGCATGTGCGGAAGTGGTAGGGTGCGTTGCGCTCGCGGGCGCTCATCACCAGTGTTAGCGGCAGCATATTGGTTCGTTGGCCACTGCAGCAACAGGTCGGAGCAGCAGTCGCCAAGGTGCCGCGTCAGTTCCACTCGCAAGGGGGAGCGTGACCGGGTGATTGGTGAGGTCTGGCCGCACGCACCTCGCGTCGGCTGGACGAGCCTCCTATCGAATGGGCGGCAGACGACGGGCTTGCCGTCGTCTGCGCCTCAGTACATCTCAGGAAGCTTCGGCGAAAGCCTTCCAGTCGCTCGTGGCGAGCTCGATCAGCTTGCCGCCCAACGCTTCGAGCTCGGTGGCGCGGTCATAGTCGTCCACCTCCTGGCTGAAGTGCGTCACGGCGTTGACCAGCCCGTAGGCTGAGAGCTGGGCGCCTTCGATGAGGTTCCGAAGGACGCCGGCGCGTTCGCCCTCGTTGAGGGCATAGCGCTGCGCGAGCACCTGCACCGTCCGGGCCGGGTCGCCCGCGAGCGGGATACCCAGGGTTCGCTGCATCTTCTGAGCCGTCATGCGGAACGTGGCTTCCGACACGGCGGCCTGTACGACGTCGCGGACCTTCAGGAAGAAGGCCTCGTCGTCTGCCTTGAGGGTGTCCTCCTGGTACACCTGCACGCCTTCGTCCTCGGTCGCCAGCGGCCGCCCGACGTGCGTCTTGCGCAGCGTGCAGTCGGCCGCGATCAGTCCGTTGCGGCAGACGAGCCGGAACAGCAAGGGCTGCACCGACAGCGTGCCCTGCCCGACCTCGGAGTTCGAGATCACGACCCCCGCCTGGACGACATCGCCAGGCGCCATCTCGAAGGTGATCCGGTCCGTCACGCACTTCATGTACATGCGGGTCTCGGTCAGCTCCAGCGACTCGAACCTGATGCCGTCGAGCTGCTGCAGGATCGGCAGCACGTGTCCGGCCAGGTCGTAGTTGTCGAGGCGGCGGAACCGGTCCGACAGGAACGCGCGCACCTGGCCGTCCAGGGTGCGCAGCATGCGCTTCTCTTTGTCGTCCTGCAGCCAGGTGTTCACGTTGCGGTCGAGAAGCAGCGGCTGTTCTTCGCGCATCCGCTCGAAGTAAGCGAAGGGAATCTTCAGCTTGTCGGCAAGCTGGCGTCGCGCCAGCGCGGTGACGGCGTAGCGCACCGTGGCGCCGCCCTCGTCGACGACCATGTGGGTCTGGCCGCCGTGCTCGGTGCTGTGTTGCATCAGCTGGGAAGGGACGATCAAGTCCTTCTTGAGCGGAAGCTGGCGCTCCAGCTCCTGCGCGAGGCTGATCAGGGTCCGTCCGGTTTTCATGAGAGTCTCCAATGCGTCTGGGTGGTACAGGATGCGTGGACGGACGGATTCCCCGTGGGGAATCGTCGGTCCCCGCCGGGTCTTGAACTGGTCGCGCGGCCGGTGTCGGCGGTCACGTGATCCACTAGGCGCGACAGGGTCGCGCGAGCTTCTCGGGCTGCCTTTGCGCCGCATGCGGCGCCTGGCTTGGCAGCTGCCAGTCGGGTGATCCTGAAGCATTACCGGCTTCGGCTCCCGAGAGGGAAGCCGAGGCCGCTGGAGGCGACGCAGGCAGCCACTGCGTGGCGCCTGCGTTCACTCAACCCTCGGAGCTCCGAGGCTCCTGCTCCGACTGCTGTCCTTGTTCGTGGGCTGCGGAATCCGCTCGCCGGCCCCAAACGTCGGCCCAGTCGCTTCCCGGCTGCCGCGGGATGAACACGTGCACCTGGCGGCGCGGGCCCGGGCTCTCCTCGCGCTTCAACCTGCGCGCCAGCGCGTACGCGTAGTACTGCCCCGCGAAGACGCCGTTCGAGTCGTTGTCGGCGTAGATGCAGACGCGGCGAACGGACGCCGGGATGCTGATCTTCTCCAGGTTGCCTGCGTTGAGGGCTGCCCACACCGCCTTGCGAGTCGCGAGGTGGACGGCCAGGGCCGTTTCAATGCCTTCGCAGATCGCGAGTTCTTCTCCGGCCTCGAAGAGGCGCACCGCCGAACCGTGGATGCCGGTGGAAAGGAGCTTCTTGGCATCGGGCGCCTGCAGCTTCCTGGCGTGCTGCAGATAGGTGCGGTGCAGCGTCACGGCCTGGCCGTCCGGGCCTTGCACGCAGGCCAGCATCGCCGGGTACTCCGCGACCTGCTTCGACTTGCCATCCGCGTCCTTCTCGAAGTAGCCGAGGCATGGATGGAAGCGCAGCACGCCCGGGTACGCTTGCAGGGCGAGACCTCGTCCGCGCAGGTACTGGTCGACCTCGTCGCCGGTCGAGAGCGGGCGCGCTTCATCCCAGATGCGCTGGACCAGCCGCTTCATCCGATCCGCCGGCGCGGCCGACGGCCGGGACAGCGGAGCCGCCGGCGGCAGGATACCCAGGCAGCGCTCGATCTCGAGCAGCGCGGCATGGAAGTCCTCGCCCTTCACGGCCTGCAGCAGCTTGAAGCCGCCGCCGGCACCGCACTGTCGACAGTGGTAGTTGCCTTCGCCGAACTTGTCGGTGTACTGGAAGCGGTCGGTCCCGCCGCAGAGCGGACAGGGTCCGTTGCGATGCTGCAGGATGGCTGGGTCGACGCCGGCTGCTGCCAGCAGCTCCGTCCAGCGGCCGTGCGCTCGTTGCTTGACCGCGTCGATGCGCGCGGCGTACTCACCGGACTGCATGGCGTCCTCCTGGGGTGGCGCAGAACGTGATCGCCGGGATGGCGGGGACCCGAGGATCGGCGGGGAGATGAACATGCATCCTGGTCTCCTTGCTGTGGTTGCTCGGCCGAGGGGCGCTGCCCCTCGGCCCGGCCGTCAGAGGAAGAGATCGCCCTGGACGGTTCCCTGCCGCACCTGCTCGTTGATCCACTGAGGGTTGCGGGCCAACTGGTCCTCGACCCACACGGGGTTCGCCGCGACGGCGCGGCGCACCCATTCCGGGTATCGCGCGACGGTCTCGGCAAGCCATCGGCCGACGTGATGCCGCACGTGGCTGCGGATCTCGCCGGCGTCTACCAGCCCGCAGTAGGCGATGGGGGACAAGGGGCTGCATCCGACGACGCGCACGCAGCTGGCGAACGAGAAGGGCAGGGCGTCCTTCTCAGGCTCGGTGAACATCCAGCGAAGGGTGTCCAGCTTCTCTTCGAGCGGTGCGGCCGGATTCGCCAGCTGGCGAACCTCCTGGAGGAGGCGCCAGTGCAACTGGACGATGTCGTCCTCGCTCCAGTGAATCGGCTCGGCCTGGAGGTCCAGGTCTTCCAAGGTGGGATTGCCGGTCCGCCTGGACCGCTCCATCCGGCGCAACTTCTTCCATTCAGCCCTCGTCGGAAGGGCGCCGGCCCTTTGTCGTGGGGTCGATGTGGTGTCCATGCATGAACTCCTGAAATGCGGAGGCCATGCGCGCCCCGGCTGGGGCGGACGTGCCCCAGCGGGTGACTTCGATAGACCACCGACCGAACGGCGGCGGACTTGCTTCAAGGCTGGCAACAGGCGCGTATGCGCGTTGATCGGTGCCAGCGACCGATCGGGAAAGCCTTGGAGGAAAGGGGGTGGAAGGGGTTTGCAGGTGCTGCGCCTGCTCACGTCCCGGCCCCTTGCCCCAAAGGCTCGGTGTGCGATTGCTTGTCGCGCCGATCAGAGACGGGTTCGCTCTGACGCTTCGCTTCGAACGGGCGGGGCAGCTTCACTGCCGCGCTTACCCGGTCGTCTCCGATGCTCGCCGATCTTGGTGCAGGGCCAGCTGCTGCGTCACTTGAGAGTAAGCGCGATCCTGCGCAGGATCAATCGTCCGGGACGCCTGCTGTAGGTCTGGAGCCGAAAGCGGCTGGATGTTTGACGGCTTTCGGGTGGAGATCGCATCCGGGCAAGCCGACGATCCTGGCGTGATGTCGCCGGTCACCGGCGCCTGGAGGACAGGACGATGTCGAACCTCGAGATCGTGAAGGTCGACGAAGGGGCGGTCAACGCCCGGATCCTTGCGCGCGAGGCCAAGGTGGACTTCAGGCGCGTGGAGGCCGCGAGCCTGAAGATCCGAACCCGCTTCACCAGTGCGGAGGGCAAGCGCCTGTTCGTCAGGACGTTCAACACGTTGCAGCTGAACACGCACTTCATCTCCGTCATCGGGCGAACGCGGCTGGACCACGATGAGATCGCGAAGATCGAAGGCCAGCTTCGCCTGAGGATCGACGCGGCCGCGGCGGCCTTCAACAAGGCCATCGACGGCGCCGAGGCGCTATTCAAGGTGCATGGCATCACGAGCGCGGCGTCCTACGATACCGTGCCGCTCGACCTGGACGTGCATGTCCTGTCATCGACCGGTCGCCGGTTCCTGGAGGTATTGGGCAAGCTGGACCAGCTGATGCCGCTGCTGCAGACGCTCGAGATCCATGAGGTGATCTCGACGCAGGAGGTCGACATTGAGCGGGCCAAGCTGAAGCGCCAGGTGCGCGAGATCGCGAACGGCGCCCGGAGCCAGGCCACGATCCTCAGGCGGCGAATGAACGAGCTTGACGCGCGGCAGAGGCGTCAGAGCGGCGATGCGTCCGTCGAGCGCGTGGCTGGGGACATGGTTGACCTCGACCCGGCGATCGAACTCTCGGGCTTCGCGGAGACAGACGCTCTTGCGCCAGAGTCCGAAGTTGTACCGGACGCTGCGTTCGTGGTCGAAGGTCTGGATGGTGGAAGTCTTTCGCCCCAAACCGAGGTGGAGATCAACGCTCAACGTGCCAGCGAAGGCGCTCGTTGAGCGGGCATCGCAACTGGGGCGTTCGTCGGCGGGCGTCGTTCTCGTAGCTTGGGCATTCCGCGGCATCTGAGTTCGCTGCCGCGGGCGTAGCGGTCGTCACCTGCCTGGCCTCAAGGCCGCCGTCCCGGCACGGCGGACTGGTTCGTTTCGTTTGCTGAGACCTTCACGCTCGCTGCGCCCTGGGACGCGCGCAGCGATCGACCGTGCTGTGCGATCCCACGCGTGCTGCGCAAGTCTGACCGGGCGCGTTCGCTTGAAGGTGGTCATGACGCAATTCGGCTGACGCGCGGTTGCTCTCATGTCCCGCGCAGACCAGACCGACCTCGAAGCGCTTCCTGGCGCTGAGGTTAACGGCTCGGTACCTCCCCTAGCAGGATCCCTGCGTCAACCGCAGGTCCTGTCCCTTGTTCCATCTCCAAGCCCACGCTTTGGCGGCGCGTTCGTGCAAGGACGTTTCCGCTGCCGGTGAAGTTGTCGGAGCGCATCACCGTTTGGCGGGCGGAAGCGTACGCGCGGATGGATAGTCACGTGGCCCAATAGGCCTGCTCCGTCCAAGTGGCCGGCTGATCCCTGATTTCGCTTGTAGAAGGCTTGTACATCGCGCCCGCCGCTTGTGAGAACGGCGGCTCTTATGTCAGGCCCTTCTCCGCTGCACACCCATCGACGGTCGCCCTCGCTAGAAGAGGTCCTTGACGGGGACGCGAAGCGCAGTCGCGATAGTCTGAATGGCATCCAGTGAGGGATTTGCCCCACCGGTCTCCACGCGAGACATGTATGAGCGCGCGAATCCACACTTTTCCGCGAACTCATCCTGCTTAAGACCCGCGGCCAGTCGCAACTCGCGAACGCGATTGCCAAAGAGGACACGCAGGGGCTTCATCGACCCTACATCGTGTGGTAGCGTCCACTGAACGTGAACCCACTAATCGTGACATCGCCCTTTGGCATGTCGACTTGGGTTCAGGCTTGCAACGCGGCCGAAAGTCCGAAAGACGCCACCAGCGTCGCCCGCCTAGGAAAAGCGGAGCTTGACGTCACCGTGACAGCAAAGTCTGCCTTGCATGCCGGGTCTCTTGGCAAGGGCTTCGCCGCCCGTAAGGAGAGTGCAGTGAACGGTAAACCAGGGATCGATTCGGCTCGCGTGTACCAGCGCAAACCGATCTGCCGCAGCTACGTCAGCGTCATACTCGCCAGCTGCGAGGTCGACGTGCAAGGAACGCAGGGGCGCCCCTCGCGGCGGGTTGATTGGGTCCTCGGCTGCGCCGCGGATGGCGAGCACGAGGTGTGCGGTGTGTGGTCTTCGGCTTCCTCGGGTCGTCCTGACCACGACGCGATGCTCGGCGATCTGCGCCGGGCCGGGCTGGAACAGGCCGGGTTCGTGGTGGATGCCCGGGCGCTTGGCTCGGCGCTGGGTGCTGTTGCGTTGCCGTCAGTGCAGCGCTTGCTGCGCGAGGCTGCGGTTGGCGCGAGGCCTGCGGATCAGAGGCGCCTTGCCACGATCCGGGCGCTGCTGCGGAGTGTTGCGGGCCTCGACTCTGCTCGGGCGCTGGCGGGCGAGCTGGCGCTTGCGCCGGCTTCTCGTGCGTTCGCGGAGTCCATGTCGCGGGTGCTCGAGGGCCTTGGTGGTCTCGATGCCGCTTGTGTTCGTGGCCCTCGGGTTGCGGACCTCGTCCTTCGCAGCGACGCGCTTGCGCAGGACCTGCACGAACGCCTGGTTCGTTCGGTTCGGCGCCATGGGTGCTTCGGTGGCGTGGGCGAGGCGCTGTCGTTCGTGGAGCAGGTGCTGGAGAACGGTCTCGTGCGGTCGGCGGGGGTGGTCTGCCGGGAGGTGTCGCATCGTTCCTCCTTGATTGTTGGCCGGCGCATGGCTACCGTGGGTGGTGCAACGGCTGCGCAGACCTGAACTGACGCGGGCGGCACCAGGGGGATCCGATGATCGATTGGAAAGCGGCGTTCGCGCGGGTCAGGTCCGCGCTGATGCGACGGGGCCGCACGTCCGACGAGGCCGACGACCTCGTGCAGGAGGCGTGGGTGCGCCTGGCCTGCTACGAGAAGGAGCGGGACGTGGTGCAGCCCGAGGCGTTTCTCATGCGCGCCGCGCTGAACCTCTCCATCGATGCCTACCGGGCGCGGGCCTCCCGTGGCGAGGAGTTGGTGATCGACGAGGTCGAGCTGGTCGATGCGGCGCCCACTGCCGAGGCGATCATGCTGGGGCGGGAGCGGATCGCGCGCCTCAGCGTGGGGCTGGGCCGGCTGAGCGATCGGACGCGTGACATCTTCCTGGCGCACCGGATCGACGGCCTCAGCTACCAGGAGATCGCGAGGCAGCATCGGCTGAGCATCAGCGCGGTGGAAAAGCACGTGGCGAAAGCTACACTGATGATCACCAGTTGGATGGAAGGTTGGTAGCCGTGAGTCGTCAGGCGGCGTCCACTGCATCGGACCAGGAGTCCGGTCTTCCACCCCTCGTGACTCCAGAGGTGGCCGCGGAGGCTGCGGTCTGGGTGGCCCGGCTCCACGGGCCGAGCCGTTCGCGCGATATGGAGCGGGAGTGCCTGGCCTGGCAAGCCCGCTCGGCCGCCCACCGGCTGGCTTTCGAGCGCTGCACGGAGACCTGGCAGGACATCCCGCGCATCTCGCTGTCCGCTGCCTACTCGGCCGGCTCGGGGCCTTCGGTTTCTAGCCAGGCCGTGGGGTGGCGGGCGCATCGCCGCCTGGCCGCGGGCCTGGCGCTGGGGGTCTTCGTGCTCGGCAGCGGCGTGGCCGTGCTCGTGCAGCACTGGCGCTCCGCCGGCGTCTATGCAACGGGTGTCGGCGAGCAGCGGGTCGTCCTGCTCGGCGACGGGACGCGCATGTCGCTCAACACGGCGAGCCGCGTCCGGGTGGACCTGGGCAGCAGCAGTCGCGTGGTAAGCGTCGAGGACGGGGGCGAGGTGCTGTTCGAGGTTGCCAAGGATGCGCGGCGGCCGTTCGTGGTCAGGGCAGGGGGGAGCGAGATCATCGCCCTGGGCACCAGCTTCTCGGTCCGCGTCGCCGAGACCTCCAGCGCGGAGCGCGACTCGCTCGCGGTCACGCTCCTCGAGGGCAGGGTCACCGTGCGTACGATCGCGCAGGGCCACGAGCGCGTGGCGCCGGCCTCCCCGGTCGCCATGGAACCCGGCGAGCGCCTGACGCTGGTGAAGGCCGGCGGCGCTCCGAAGGTCGTCCGTGACCGGCCGCGTGCCGACCAGCTGCTGGCATGGCGCCGGAGCGAGGCGGTCTTCGACGACGTGTCGCTCAGCGAGGCCGTCGAGGAGATGAACCGCTACAGCCGAACGCAGATCGTGCTGGTCGGCGATCCTTCGGCCGGCGCGCGACGTGTCAGCGGGCAATTCCGTACCGGCGACAACCTGGCGTTCGCGCGAGCCGTGGCCGCGGTGCACGGCCTGGCCCTGCGCGAGCAGCCGGGACGATTGGAGATCTCGGCCCCTCAGTAGGACATTCCCTTCGAGGCAGGTAGTGGTCGTCCTCGCGGAGCAGCCCTCGGGCCGCGCGCACAATGACGGATGCCTCGCAGACTTGCAAAGGACCTTGCCTCGTTCGCGGACCTTGCGGCGGACTACGAGGCGGACAAGGACTACCGGATCGTCCAGGTCCCGCGTCCGGAGTCCTCGACGGCCGTGCTCGCGCCGCATGGAGGGGGCATCCAGGCCCACACCTCCGACATCGCGCGGGCAATCGCCGGCTCAGAGTTCGGGCTTTACCTGTTCGAGGGACTGCTCAGGGCGGGCAACTTCACGGCCCTGCGGCTTCGCGGTGACCGGTTCGACGAGCCCGGCTGCCTGCAGATGCTGCAGGCCTGCGACCGCGTCGTTTCCGTTCATGGGCTCGGGAGTCCCGGGGAGGTCGTGCTGCTGAGTGGCCGGGACCTCGCGCTGCGGGCTGCCATGGCCGAGCGCCTCGTAGCCGCCGGCCTGACCGTCGAGGACGCGCCCGCGCGGCTGTCGGGCTCGGATCCGAAGCATGTCTGCAATCGCGGCCGCACGGGCGCTGGAGTGCTGCTCGAGATCTCGATGGACCTGCGGCGGTCGGTGCGTCGTACCGCGCTGGTTCGTGCGGTCAGGGAGGCGTTGCTTGGCGCAGCCCCTGGTTCGTCCCGGGGCCCGGCGGGTGTGGCGCCGTAGCGCCTTGCACGCTGGACGCCGAAGGCTTGCCGATCGTCGACGCGCTCGTCTGTCGATCCTGCAACCTACGGGACCGTAGCCTCGCTACAAGGAGATTGGAACCCTGAGGGCGGTAGGCGAGACCGCGTTCGAGAAGAACAGATTGCAGCGCGAGGCGCGGGGCATTCGGGGTGCTGGACGATCCGGACGTTCGGACGCCGGTCGGCAAGCTCGTGGAGGACTATGGCAGGGGGCTGCATGACAAGTGGCAGCGTGAGCGGCACAGGCCCGGCGAGGAGGATCGAAAACCCCCGGAAGGGCGCGCCAGCGCTGGCTTCGTCTCAACTTGTCGAGCTCAGCTACTGCGGAAGTTGCTGCATGACGTCGAACCTCGCGACGCTCGAGTCGTCTTCAGTGGGGCTGGCCTTTGGTCCGACCTTGCGGCTCGCCAAGTGAGCGAGCGTCAATGTCGAAGACGAGTTGTGGCTGGCCGTCTTGTTGTGCGGGTGGCTGATCGGCTGGCGTTCGTCTTGTGCATCCAGGGCTCTACCTCGCTTCGCCGTTGACGATCCAGGACATCCGCGACGGCGGCTGGAACGCACCAGCGGGTGTTGCGCAGCGACTTGAGCAGGCTAGGACGCGACCCTGAGCCTCGCGCGACAGGAGGGGCGCACTACACCATCCGGACCGAGCGGTGGGCGGGTCGTTGGCGCGCCGTCTGGACGCGTCAATATGGAGCTAGAAGGAGCGCATTGGAAGTTTGCTGCCGCGGCGTCAGTGCCGCGGTAAGAGTAGTTTTCTCGGTACTGCAGGGGTCTGGTTGTCGAGCTTCTCGAGCACCTTCGAACTGTCGAGGAGCGGATCGACGGTTGTGACGCCAGTCAAGAAGTTCATGGCCAGAGGATCAGTGCCATTGACGGAGTCGGCCCCTTGACCGCAACAGCGATCGTCGCTGCGGTTGGCGACGCCAGCGAGTTCAAGAACGGTCGCCACCTTGCTGCTTGGCTCGGACTCGTGCCACGACAGTATTCCTCCGGAGGCAGTCCAAGCTGTACGGAATCAGCAAGCGCGGCGACACCTACTTGCGATCCCTTCTGATCCACGGCGCCAGGGCCGTTCAGCGATACGTTGTCGGCAAGACCGACGCCCAGAGCCGGTGGCTGCAAGAGTTGATTGCCCGCCGCGGCTACAACCGCGCGGCAGTTGCGGTTGCGAACAAGAACGCCCGAATCATCCAGGCGCTGCTGAGCAGCGGCCGGGCGTACGAGCTACCTGCCGCAGCTTCTAGGGTTGGACGCCCGCGCCGAGGGTGACTACGCCTAAACAGCTTCGGCACCGTCCGGACATGCTGCCATGGAGAACACCAGCATGAACACCGCAACGGACGACCAGACGCTAGCCGGGATCCGCTTCGACTTCCTGATGCCCGGAGCGAGTGTCTTCACAACAACGGACATCGCGCACGCGTTGTCGCACATCTGCCGCTTCACCGGCCACACGCGAGACTTCTACAGCGTCGCGCAGCATTCGGTGCTGGTGAGCACTATCGTGCCACCTGCATTCGCGCTCGCCGGGCTGCTGCACGATGCGTCGCGAGCCTTCATCGGCGACCTGGCGAGACCGCTGAAGCAGCTGCTGCCCGAGTATCAGGCGGTCGAGCGGCACGTCCAATCCGCGGTATTCGAGCGCTTCGGCCTGCCAGCTACAGTGCCTGCGGCGGTGCAGGATGCCGACCTTGTCATGCTGGCCACCGAGCGCCGCGACCTCTTGCAGTCATCTGAAGGCTGGGAGTGGACGTCCATTGCGGACATCGAACCGTTGCCTTGGCGCATCCGCCCGGAGCCGCCTCTGGTCGCACGGAGGCAGTTCCTGGACCGGTATCGTGAACTGATCGGGGTGGCAATCGCTGGGGACACGTCACCCGATGTCGGACGCCGAAACCCGCGGCGCCTCACACCCAACCGTCGCGCGACAGGATCTTGCCGCGACTGATCTTTCCCGGGTTGATCCAAGTCTCGCCGGTCAGGTCGTTGATCCACGCCCCCTTGATCTCGATCGTCGTTGCCGTCGATGCGTCCCGCTCAATCTCGGCATCCGACACCCAGACCTTCGCCTGCTCACCGGCCAGAGATAGCTCGACGGTCGCGGGCTCTGCGATGCCGGCGCACGCCGCCATGACCTTGTCGTGCAGCGCGTCAACGATGGCGCGATTGAACGCCTCGCCGAGCGACACCGAGGCCTGATACGTCGCTGTGTATGCGAGGAGGAAGGTCCGGACGACCAACGGCGGAGCGGCGAACGTCATTGACACCCGGTGACATCCGCGCGCGGTCATGATGCCAACCTCCCACCAGAACTCACCGGCGGCGACCGACCGCGCGATCTCGTCAACAACCCGGATCAGGTGGTCGGGCAGCATGGCGTCTCCCTGTTCTCGTTGACGCCCAAGATAGCCGCGCTCTGATCGCGGGTCGCCGCACTATTTCGCTCGGACGGATAGGGGTTCTCCAGTGGTCCGGTTGCTGAAGCAGAAGAGCCCGCCACGATCACTGCGGCGGGGCAACATTCGGTATCTCAGCCGTACGCCTCGGCCTGGGACGAGCGGCCAGGGACGCTCCGGGCGCCGGGGCAGGAGCGCCAGCGGCGCGTCGACGGCGAGTACCCTGCAGCCGGACGCTGACGACGCCCTGGGGCAAGCGCTGCGGGCCGCTCGCCGTCGCGTTGACGAGCTGCGTAGCTTGACTCGCGGGCGCGGGTTGGGGCGCAGGGATCGCAGCGTGGGTGCAGGGCGCTTCGGCTACGGTTATGCTGCATCGCAGCGACCAATCGGACCAGCATGAAGACGATCCGCGGCATCACGCACATCCGACTTGGCCTCGATGGCCGGGTCGGCGTTGTTCGGTGGCAGGAGGTTACCGGCGGCCGTGTACCGACCGGTGCCGCCCGGCAAGCCACGCTCGAAGAGATTGTCGCGCACATCGAGGCCGGCAAGACGGTCGAGTTCTGGCCGCGCGTGGGCAGCGGGCAGCGCGTCTCTGGCGGCGCCGTGCTGGTCGAGCGCGATGCCGACGGTCGGGCCAAGTTGGTCGAGGAGCGCCAGGGCGGGCACCGGCTGATCGAGTTGCCCCGCTTTTGATCGAAACGCTGGTGGGCTCCCGTTGGGCTGCTTGCACGCCCGATGCCGCAGGGAACTAGGCCACGAAAGGGCTGCCACGTCAGCTAGGACCGACGTGGCGGCGAAAGACCGGTCGCAGGTCGATAGAGAGGGAGGATCACTGGCACGACCGGCCGGGCGGCAGCCCGCCTGCGGGCGAACGGTCGTCGGGATGGTGGATGTCCGCCCTTAACCATCCCGGATCTCTTCCGACAGCTTGTTGTAAAGCTTGACCAGGATCGCGTTCTCGGTCGGCATGCGTGGGGTGCCAGGAACAACTGGTCCGCCCGGCCCGACTCGAACGGGCAACCTCCGGCTTAGGAGGCCGGCGCTCTGTCCCTTGAGCTACGGGCGGAGGGGTGCTGTGTTGATTCGCGTCTCGACCACGCGGGCATTCGGCGCAGGTATAGACGAGCAGCTTCCTCGGCCTGCCTTGCGCTGCGGCCCTTTCCCTTGAGCAGCGATGCCGTTGCTGACAGCACGGCGTTGTACGGCTTCAGTTCGCCAGTCGGTGTGACGCAGGCGTCGCAGTAGGGGGCGGAGCGCAGCCGCATAGTGCGGAACGCTTCCGGCAGCAGGGCGCCGCAGCTGTGGCAGCTGAAACGCAGAGGCGTTGCGTCAGATGAACGGGACTCAAGCTCTGATTCCTCGTCGTCGTGGCCCGGTTCATCGACCAGCCAATAGATCACGTACGCCACGGCGATAGCAAAGAGCCACAACAGCAGGGCGCTCAAGGGCGTGACGGAGGGGTGATCCACGGCTTGAGTGGCGTTGTCAGGTCTCGCGCGCCGCCTCTCTCAGCGGCGCTGGCCGCGGGCCTTGCCGACGTCTCGCGCGCGCGCCCTGGCTACGGTGGCCGTCGCGACATCGGCAGACACAGGATCTGGCGCGATCAGCATCGCAAGTTCGAGCACGTCCTGTCGAAGCAACTCTGCTTCCGAGCCGAGGCCCTCCAGGGTTTGGGCGAAACGCAAGGATGACTCGCGGAATCGGCGCAGCGTCTCGACCTCAACAAGCTGGAACCGGGAAAGTTCCTCGGCGACAAAGGCGCAGGCCGGCTGCAGCAAACGTGCGGGTTGCCGTTTCATCAGCGAAGCTCCGAAGGTACTGCGAATGATCGGAGCCAACCGATCGCCGCCGGGCGCACGCGGCGGCCCTGGAAAGAGTGTCGCTCGGTCATCGTTTCGAAATGCCTTCCCTTCGCTAGTGCAGTGCGCCACTCTGTTCTGCACTTATCCGGCGGTAGCGACAAGCGCGGCTTTCGCACGCGTCACCTTTGCCAGGATGTCGGTTGCGCGTGCCGTCCAGATGAACGGCTTCGGATCGATGT
>NZ_JARGNB010000017.1 GCF_030167915.1 Aquabacterium humicola
CTCCGTTGCCCAGGAACGTCTCGATCTCGGCGACCGTGTCCAGGCCACCGGCGGCCACTGCCACCGACTGCGCCAGCTGCAGCACCTCGGTCTTGTCGAAGCCGCTCACCGTCAGCGTCATGTCGCCCGCAGCCGACTGCATCGCGCTGTACGTGCGGCCGTTGCTGCCCACCAGCGTCCAGCTGCTGCTCTCGCGGTCCAAAGCAGATTGGTTTGCCGCTACGGCGAAGAAGGCATCCAACGCCTCAGCTGTGCGCACCACGCCGGTCGGCGCCTTGGCCCGCGCGATGGTGCCAATCCGATTCCCCAAGGCATCGTAGGAGAACCGGGTCGCGTTGCCGAGCTCGTCGATCGCATACGCTAGCCGACCCGCCGCGTCGTACACCATTTCACTGCGATGCAGGATCTGAACGGCGTTCAAGTGAGACAGCACATCGTCCACTTCCCAGCCGTTCTCACCGTCGTAGGCCTCCGCGAAGACCATCTGCTCCACGACTCGCCCGGAAGCGTCAAGGATGTTTCGCGTCACCGAGCCGCGCTCATCCACCGCAAGCACCGCACGATTCGCGGCATCGAACAGGGTCCTACGGGTGCGATCGCTGTCGCTACCGATGAGCGCCTGCGACACGTGTTGCGCGTCCAGGACGGTGCCCACGGCGAGCGGCTTGGCCCAGCGCGTAGAGGACGTGATGTTGCCGCGATCGTCGTAGGCGTAAGACGTGACCTGCCACGTCGAGTCGGTCGAGTAGGCCAGTCGATGCGCGCTGTCGTACACGCTGGCACTCCAGCGCGCCTCGGTCTTGCCTTGCAGGGCCGTCTCGATGGCCTGTTGGCGCTGCGTCCGGTCCGTCAAACCCCCCAGCACGCCCGCCGCGATGGGTTGACTGAACTGTCCCGTGCGCACGACGGCGCCGGACTCGTCACGAACGTAGCTCGTGACGTAACCGGCCGCATCGACGCCGTAGATCAGCCGTCCCGCAGAATCGAAGACCGTCTGGCTGACGCGGTTCTTCGCGTCGCTCTGGTCCAGCGCGGCCTCAACGGCTGCCTTTCGCTGGGCAACGCCGTTGACGTTGTCCAGGGTGGTCGGGGCGATGGCCTCGGCGAACGCGGTCCTGCGGACCTCCAGGCCGTTGTCGTCGTATTCGATGCCGGTGACCAGTCCCAACGCATCGATCTGGTAGATCAGCCAACCCGCAGCGTTGTATACCGCCTGCGACACCCGGTCCTGGTCACCGTCCGGCAGCGCAGCGATGGCCAGAACGATGTCGGCCGTGTCGGGGTCGATGGCTTGCGCATGCAGCGTGGTCTTGACGACCCGGCCCTGCTTGTCAAATGCGTAGCTGATGACCTCTCCCAGGGCGTTCCAGCTGTGCGTCTGGCGACCGTCCTTGTCATAGGCGGCGTGTTGCACCCAATCGCGCCTGGCATCGGCGAGCTGCGGCACCATCTCTTCGATGTCGGCTATCGAGGCGTTCGACGGCAAGCCGCTGAACGCCTGCGCGAAACTCCGCACTTCAGTCACGCGGCCGAGCGCGTCGTACTGATTTCGAGTTAAGCCCTTCAGCGGATCGAGCGTGTAGATCAGGCGATTGAGGTTGTCATAGTAGTAGCGAGTGGACTTGCCAGTCGCATCCGTGCTGCTGATGACGTTGCCTTGCTGGTCATGCGCATAGGTCGTCGTCAGGTTCAGGCCGGCAGGGTCGACGTGCCGCTCGATCAGCCACCCGAGGTGGTTGTAGACGTGCTCGACGGTGGTGTCACCCGTGGTGACCGTCAGCGTGCGCCCCTGGTCGTCGTAGGTGTAGGTGGTCTTCTCGGCTTGCAGGCCATCCGGGTCGATGCAGGTCTGGACGAGTTGGCCCAGCGCGTTGAAGCTCGACTCCCTCACCACGCCGCCGGCGTCGGCACGCACTTTGCGCTGTGCATCATCGATGGTGATTGTGGTGACGAGGTTCAGCCCCGTTGGATCCACCGTGCGCTTGATCTCGCGATTGGCTGCGTCGTACTCGATCGTCGTGACGATGCCTTCGGGCGAGGTGACGCTGATCAGGCGCCCGGCGTCGTCGCGCCCATACACCGTGGTCAGGTTCAGCCCGCCGTCGTCGACAGTCTGCGTGTGCAGGCCACCGTTGTCGTCGTATTGGTTGGTCGTCGTGATGCCGTTGCCATCCTTGACCTGGAAGACCTGCCCGTGGCGATTGAAGACGGTCTTGGTGGTGATGTTCTCGGCCGTGGTGACGGTATAGCTGCGTGCGTCAGGACTGTCGTCGTAGACGTAGGTCGTGGTGTTCTGCAGCGCATCCTTCACAGTGAGCACGCGGCTGAAGGCATCGTAGGTCATGCCCGTGCTCTTGTTGTTCGCATCCGTGACGGTGACGGTGCGCCCCAGGCGGTCGTACTTGAAGTTGGTGGCTATCAGGTTGCCGTCCAGCGTCTGCTGCACGCGTCCGAACGCGTCGTACACCGTGCCAAGGCTGCGCTTGGCGCCCACGTGGCCGGCGAAGTCCGCATCCTGCACGGTGTTCTTCAGCAGGCCCCGATGGTCATGGGCGAACGTGGTCAGGACGCTCTTGCCCTGCGCAGCCGGCAGCGTCAGCGCACTGGAAACCTCACCGACGAACGCGCCGTAGGTACGCTGCTGGGCGTTCCCGAGCGCGTCCACCGCTTTGGCAAGCTCGCCGCGCCTGGTGTACTCGAATTTATCGTGACGATCAAACGAGGCGTTCGCCAGCGCGTTGACCAGCGCCGACACGGTTGCGTCAATCTGGCCGCCATCGAGTGCCGCTAGGTTGACAGCGCTGAGTCGCTTGGCGTATTCCACGCTGTCGGACGCCTGACCGAAGCTGTTGTAGCGCTGCTCCCGAACTAGGCCGAGGGCGTCGATCGTGTACCGCAGCTGACCGAGCTGGTCGTAGTAGAAGCGGGTCTTGTTTCCGTTCTGGTCGGTGGTGCCGATGCGACGGCCGGCAATATCATAGTGATGCTTGACCGCATGCTGTGCCCAAACGGCCTCGACACCGTCGTCACTCAGACCAGGGTTGTCGGCCAGGATGCGTGCACCCTTGGCGCTCAGCTCGTGCGTGACACGCCCAAGTGCATCGTGCCGGACGAGGCTGATGCGTTCTTCGCTGGTGGCCACTGCGCTGAGGACCTTGATCAGCCGGCCGGCATCATCATAGGCGAAGGTCTTGGTAATGCCCTGCGCCGTGACCGTGCGCAGCCGGTTCGCGCCGTCATAGGTGCTCGTGGTGACCGCGTCGTTGCCATGCGGCGCCGGGCGCGTCTGGGAGAGCGTCTGCACGCCCGTGTACGGGTTGGCCTTGTTGTACCAGCGCTTCTCGACGAGCACGTTGCCGCGACCGTCGCGCGCGTACTCGGTTAGATAGCCTTCCGCATCGACGCGGAAGCGCATGCGGCCCTTGTTGTCGTAGGCAATGTATTCATGTTGGTGGTCCGCAGCAGTGGGTGACGCGGCATCGCTGGCCGCGTCCTTCAACTGCTGGAGTGAGCCACCGGCGCGAAGCGCAGGCGGCACGGCAGTGGCATAGCGGACCGTGTGCTTGAGACCGTGCACGCCGTACTCGAACAGCGTCAGGTAGCCCTCCGCATCCAGCACGCCGGTCTGGCGCCCCTGACCGTCCCAGAACTGACGCGAATGCCGGTCGTCGACCGAAGTCGGGACGATCGCTGGAGGGTCCGTCAGGCTCACCGCCGTGGCGCGGACAATAATGTCGGTCAGGCGACCGGCGCCATCATAGAGGTACTCGGTCACATAGGCGGTGTTTGCACTGACTGCGGTCAACACACGAGTGATGCGGTGGGCTGCGTCGTACTCCGTACGCACCTCGCGGTCATTTGCCGTGTCGAGCTGCGGCAGGATGGACTGCAGCTGCACGGTCGCCGGATCGCCGTCTGCGTTCACCAAGCTGACCAGCTGCGACGTACTGAGGCGTTTGGCATAGCTGGTCTGGCGCACGAGATCCAACCCATCGTAGGCCAGTTCGGTCAAGCCGCCCAAGTGGTCAATCGTGGCGACCCGGCGCCCGGATTCGTCGTACAGGTAGTAGGTCCGGTTGCCGAGCTGATCTTGCACCCAGCGCAGCAGGCCAGCCTTGTCGTACTTGTAGCTCACCGCGCCCAGGCCCGTCCCCGAAGCGCTTTGCGTTTGGCTCAGCAAGAGGCCGCGCATGTCGTGTACGCTCGTGGTCAGAACGCCACTGGCCGACGTGGTAAGGACCTCCCCATTGAAATCGTTGTAGGTGGTCGTCAGCTCGCTTTGCACGATACCGGCCTGAACCCACTGCTTGACGCTCAGCATCCGCCCGAGTCCGTCGTAGGTGTAGGTCGTGGCATTGACGGTATTCGGGTCTTTGCCATCAATCGGCTTGACTCCTCCCGCGGCGACAAACTGCAATAGATTGCCGCGCTGGTCATACACCGAGTACGAAATCGACTCCTGGCCATTGCCAACTCCTTCCCCTGTCGACGCGTCGATCTCATCCCACTCCGTCGTCTTGTATGCCAATCCGCGCGGATCGTACTCGACATCGGTGCGCGAGCAGTCGCCCCACTGGGTACTAGCCCAGCCCGCCAACTGCGATTCGCTCAAGGTGTCCATCGGGCCGAGGCCAAAGAGGTTGTAGCGCGCATGAAAGCGCAGCGTTGCCGTGCGCTGGCCTGCGGCGTTGTAGCGGTATTCAATGACTTCACCCTCTGCACTGACAACGAAACGTACATGCGCCTCGCCAGCGGCGTCATAGACTTGGCGCGTGGTACGTGGCTCGCCTGGTTGCGCCGCCGACCCGCTTCCATCGGCATCGGGCACCAGGAACTGCGTCGAGTTCAGCAGCTGGTTACGGGCGTCGTAGGTAAAGGTGACGGTGTTGCCCAGCTCGTCTCGACGCAGCGTCAGATTGTTCTTGGCGTCGTACTCCGATTCGGTCACCCGACCATTGGCATCCGTCACCTTCGTGACGTTGCCACGCCCGTCGTACTCGTAGCTGGTAGTCAGCGCGCCGCCGACGGAGTTGACCTTGACCTCTCGCAGCCGTCCGCTCGTATCGGTCCAGTAGCTCGTCGTCTGGTTCAGCGCATCAGTGACCGTTGTGATCGTGCCTTGCGCATCCGTCACGTACGAGAACGACGTATTGTTGTTCTCGCCGTCGGTCACGAACAGCACGCGTCCGTCCGCGTAGTAGCCGAAACTGGCCGAGCAGCTCACGCCTCCGGGCGTCCCGTCGCCTTGCGTGATGGTCTCCACCAGCTTCGTATTGCCCTTGTACGTGTAGTCCGTCACCCAGAACTTCGATCCGGCGCCGTCCAGCGCCAACTTCACCCTGGCCAGCCGGTTCTGCGCGTCGTACTCGTACCACGTGCGCGTCTGCAGCACCGCAGCCCCGCCGCCAGCGGGTACGGCCAGGATGCTGATGTGGGCCAATTGCCGATAGTTGGCGCCGCTGTTGTAAGCAAGCGTGATCGTCTGGCCCGACGCATCACTGATCTGCTGAAGCAGGTCAGTCGTCGTGTCCCAGACATAGGTAGTTTCGAGACCGTCGGAGTTCTCGCGCGCGATCAGCCGGCCTGCCGCATCGAATAGCTCGACGATGCGGGTAGTACCATCGGTGAAGGTCCACTGGCCCGCGCTGAACTCGAGCATGTCCTGCGCACCGCCGCCCGCGTCGCTCAACCACACATTGCCGGCCTTCGTGAAGGTCGCTTCACCGCCATCGCCGCCCTGCCTGGTAATCACGCTTCCGGCCGGATCTAGATCACCGATCAGCCTGGCGATGTCCAGCTGCCAGTTGTCCCCGTTGTCGTCGTTCAACAAGCCACGGGAGTTGTACGACCGCATGAGCGCCGTCCCGAGGCCCTTAGACGCCAGGAATTCGTCGGTCCACGACTGGATTACGACGTTCCCGTTGCTGACGTTGACGATGCTCGTGTCCGACCCGGTACGCCCGATCGCTCCGGAGCCGCTGCGCATGCCGAGAACGTCAGCGGACGTGTTGAACAGACCCAGGTTGCCGCCACCGATGATTGCCGTCATATCTTCCTCACACCTTGCTGGTTTGTTTGCCGCGGGGTGTCGCACGCCCGTCCTTGGTTGAGCGAGCGTTTCCGCCTCTACCCGCAGCCTTACCAGGATGTCCGGCGCGTGATCTGCCAGTAAAGGCCCCGCCAGCCGAGACGGCCCGCCACTGGGAGCGGGAGGTGGCTGTGCAGCAAGTGAGACAGTTCAGGCGTCGATGCAAGGCTCTCGCCTGAGCTTCGATCGGCGTCGTGTACGGTGACCGACACTGGCGAGGCCAACGACGCAAGATGAGCATCGTCGTCTGCATGAGGGCACCAACCGAAGTCAATCCGTACTTGTCTCGCCCTTCTGCGTCAGATCACTTGCCACTTTCCGCCACGGGCGGAACAACTGAAACTGGCGCGGGCAGTCGAGGAAACCACATGGATACCAGCGCGCCGAAGAATGCGTAGGTCCGGCACCCGGCGCGTCGCGCCTTTGCCAGATACAGCTCTCACTTAAAAGGGTCCCCATGAGCGAAACCGCAGACTCCCCGGTCTTCTCGATTCAGCGCATGTACGTCAAGGACATGGCGCTCGAGCAGCCCCATGCGCCGCAAATCCTGCTCGAATCCGCGCAACCCAAAGTCGATGTCAACCTCGGCCTGTCTGCCGAAGGCATCAATGACGGCTTCTTCGAGGTCTGCGTCATCGCTACGGTGGAGACCAAGGTCGACGAGAGGACGCTCTTCCGCATCCAGGCCAAGCAGGCCGGCATCTTCGAGATCCGCAACTTCCCGGAAGAGCAGCTCGAGGCCGTGGTTGGCATCGCGTGCCCGCAGATCATCTTCCCGTACCTGCGCTCGACCGTCTCCGACATCTGCACGCGCGGCGGCTACCCGCCCGTGACGCTCGCCGAAGTGAACTTCCACGCGATGTTCGAAGCGCGCAAGGGCGGCCCCGGTGCTGGGGACCCGACGCAAGCCACGCAGCAATGAGCGGGAACCGGCCGTCCGGTCATGGCACTACCTTCGCCCTGCCTGGAGGACGCGCCCGATGGGGGATCGCGGACAACTCGCCTTCTCGAGCATGTCGTGGCAGGGCGCTACGGCGTCGCTGAGCGGGCGCTAAACGAGGCGTTGTCGACAACCATCGTCGATGCCGGGTTGTGGCAGCTGCGCGGGATGATTCACTTCGCGCGGGGCGAGTATGCGATCGCGATGACGGATTTCGAGACTGCCGCGCTGTGCGGATTCGATGGGCGAGCCGTCAACATCGCCCATCGGATCCAGACGCTGCAGGCGCTCGGCCGCATCGGGGAAGCAAATGCACTCGAGGCACTCTGGGAGCACACCAAGCCGCTTTCGCTGGAAGCCTGCGAATGGCGAGATGCGGCGAACCTGCGCGCGCTGCCATCCGACTCCGATGGCGGTGGCGCCGATCGACCGCGAACGACCGGACATGCCGGTCAGAAGGCCATCATGACGCATGACATCGGTTCGCACCTGGCCGCGGGGCGGTCGGCGCTGGAGGCACGTGACCATGCCGCCGCGGAACGGCACTTTCGCGCCGTCGTCGGTGCACATCCCCTCCATGGCGAAGCCTGGCTGGGCATTGGCATGGCGAGGCTTCTGGCAGGGGAGCGTGCGGGTGCGCTCGCCGCGCTCGAAGTCGCGGTGGCGCAGCAGGATGCACGCGCGTCTGCATCCATCACGCTCGGCTGGGCCTGCATCGCATCCGACGACTCCCCGCGCGCGCATGAGGTCTTCGAAGCCGGGCTCGCCTGGTGCGCGGCATCCCTTCCGCTGATGAGCGGACTCGCGGCCGCACTCGCAATGCAGGGCATGCGGCAGGCTGCACGCGAGCTGGTGCGGGCGGTAAGGCTGCAGGCGCCCGATTCGCTCGGCGCCGAACTGGCGCAGTGCGTGCTGCGCCTGGCCGGCGGCCCAACGAGAACGGCTTCGCGGTCGCTCAGCACCCGGTTGCTGGCGGTTGGGCGTGCCTGCATGCGCGAGCGGCGCCAGCGCGTCGCCTCCGAATGCTTCAGCCTGGCCCTGATGGCGACGCGCGATCTTGGTCGTACCCAGGCGGACCTCGCGACGCTACTGGCCATTCATCACCTGCCCTGACAGGGCACCGCCACCAGCAAATGAAACACGCACTGGCTCGCACGAAGCCCGCCTGATACGGCGGCTCCCTAGAGTCCCCCAATCGATCGCCAAGCCGGCGCACCGCTCCAGGAGTTCACATGGCCGAAGCGGAATCCGAACAGGACAAGAGCGAAGCTGCCTCACCCTACAAGCTGGAACGTGCGCGCCAGCGCGGCCAATCCGCGCGCAGCCCCGACATCGGGGTGGCGACCGTGTTCGTCGCCCTGACGCTGTGCTGGTACGGCATGGGCGACTCGATCGCCCGGGGCATCGCCGACCTCGCCCGAGCCGACCTGTCAAACATCGGACTGCGCCAGTGGTCGCCGGACGGCATCTCGGCCTACCTCGTCGCCATTGGGATCGACTCGCTGGTGCTGCTGGCGCCGGTGCTCGTCGCGATCGCGCTGGCAGTGGGGCTGGCGGCCTTCGCACAGGTCGGACCCGTCTTCAGCGCCGAACCTGTGAAGCCGCAGTGGGACCGCGTCAATCCTGCAAGCGGCTTCAAGCGCTTGTTCTCCATGCGTATGCTGTTCGAGACCTTCAAGAGCGTGCTCAAGCTGGTAACACTGGGGATCGTGGTCTGGTTCAGCGTCGAGACGCTGATGCACGAGCTGTCCGTGCTCGGTCTCCAGGCGGCTCCTCAGCAGGCCGCCTGGCTGAAAGGCCATATCGGCTCGCTTCTCGTCAAGCTGACGCTGGTGCTGGTGGTCATCGCTCTGCTCGACCTGGGCTACGTGCGCTGGGAGTTCGCCCGCAAGATGCGCATGAGCCGTCGCGAGCAGCGCGACGAGCACAAGCAACGAGAAGGCGATCCCCGCATTCGCTCCCGGTTGCGCGAACTGCGCATGAAGATGCTGCGCCAGGCTCGCTCGCTGGTCAATCTTCCCAAGGCGGACGTGCTGATCACCAACCCAACGCACTACGCCATCGCCCTGGCCTACAGGCACGGCGAGATGGCGGCGCCGCAGATGCTGGCGAAGGGCGCCGGCGAGCTGGCGCACAAGCTTCGCCGCGCGGCCATGGCCAGGGGCATTCCGATCGTGCAGAACCCGCCGCTCGCACGCGCGCTTTACAAGCGTCTCGAGGTCGACGAATGGGTGCCCGAGGATCTCTACCCCGTGGTCGCACGAATCCTGGTGTGGGTGTATGCGCAGCGCGACGCGCAGGCCGCCGCGAGGGCCGCGACATGAACTCGACGAGCCGCACCCACGGAATTCGCCGGCACGCCACGCGGAGGACCATTTGATGAGCGCGTTGCGCAATGCATTGGGCGCCAACGCCGACATGGCGATGGTGTTTCTGGTCGTCGCGATCCTGACGGTGCTCTTCGCGCCGATTCCTGCGACCCTGCTCGACTTCCTGATCATCGCGAACTTCAGCTTCGCGATGCTCATCCTGCTGCTGACGTTCTACATCGGCCGGCCGGTGGAGTTCTCGACGTTCCCTTCGCTGCTGCTCGTGGCCACGCTGTTCCGCCTGTCCCTGAACGTCGCGGCCACCCGCCTCATCCTCGGCCACGGCGATGCGGGCCAGGTGATCGGCGCGGTGGGTGCCTACGTGGTGGGCGGCAACTACGTGATCGGCCTGATCGTGTTCCTGATCCTGGTCGTCGTTCAGTTCGTGGTCGTCACGAGCGGCGCGCAGCGCGTGTCGGAGGTCGCCGCACGCTTCATGCTTGACAGCATGCCCGGCCAGCAGATGAGCATCGACGCCGACCTGAACATGGGTTTCATCGATCAGGCGGAAGCGCAGCGCCGACGCCAGGATCTCAGCAAGGAGGCCGCCTTCTACGGCGCGATGGACGGCGCGAGCAAGTTCGTCAAGGGAGACGCCATCGCCGGCATCGTGATTCTGCTGATCAACATCGTCGGCGGTCTGGTGGTCGGCGTGATGCAAAGAGGCATGCGGTGGGGCGACGCGCTGCAGACCTTCACTCTGCTGACGATCGGCGACGGCATCGTCACGCAGGTGCCGGCGCTGGTCATCTCGGTCGGCACGGGCCTCATCGTCACCCGTTCGGCCTCCGGAGGAAACCTGGGCCATCAGGCGGTTGCGCAGATCACCGCGTTCCCGAAGACGCTGTGGATGGTGCTGCTGTCGCTGGCCGGACTGCTGGTATTCCCCGGCATCCCGAGCCTGCCGGTGCTGGTGGTGATGGGCGTGGTGCTGCTGGTGGTCTACGGCCGCCGCAAGCTGCAAGACGCGGCCGATACCCCGGACGAGCCGGGCGCCGCCGGGCGGACCGCCGAGTCCGCCAAGGACGACGCCGACTATGCCGCCCTCAGGGTGGAGCCGATCGAGGTGCACCTGGGCGCGCACCTGGCGCCCTTCCTTGGCGCGGAGCGGGCGACGCTGAAGGAGCGCATGGTCGCCTTTCGCAAGCAGTTCGCGCTCGAGTCCGGCTTCGTGGCCCCGGGCGTGCACTTCCGCGACGGCGCTCGCGTTCCGGCCGACGGCTACGAGATCTGCATCTTCGGTGTCGTCGCCGCGCGCGGAGAGCTGTTCCCGGATCGCACGCTCGCCATTCGCACCAGCACGCAGGCCCGCAAGCTGAACGGCATCGAGGGGGTCGAGCCGGCTTTCGGACTGCCCGCAGTCTGGATCGAGGACGACGAAAAAGAAGCCGCCCGCGCGGCGAAGTACACGCTCGTGGATCCGACGACGGCGCTCGTGACGCACATCAGCGAGGTCATCCGCGACCAGTCACCGCAGCTGCTGACCCGTCGCGAGATGGATGCGCTCGTCCAACCGCTGCGCGAGCGACAGCCCGGCCTTGTGGAAGACTTGGTGCCGACCCAGCTGGCGCTGGCCGATGTACAGCGGGTGCTGCAGAACCTGCTGCGCGAGCGGGTATCGATCCGCCACATCGAATCCATCATCGAGACGCTCAGCGAGCACGCCAAGTCGACGAAGGACACCACGGTGCTGACAGAGCTGGTGCGGCAGCGCCTGGGTGCCATCATCTGCCAGCCGCTCACGCGTTCCGACGGCACGCTGAACGTGCTGACGCTGGACGCGGCCGTCGAGCAGAAGCTCTCGCAGGGCCTGCGCGACGCAGCCGAAAGCGGCGCCGGCAACATCGTCATCGATCCGCGGCTCGCCGAGCAGTTGCTGTCGCGGCTGCTGCAGCAGTGCGAAAGCATGGCCCAGCGCAGCTTGATGCCCGTATTGCTGTGCGCTCCCGACCTGCGCCGCCACCTGCGTGCATTGAGCGAGCGGGTCGCGCCGCAACTCCACGTGCTTTCGCTCGCCGAGGTGCCGCGGGCGGCCAACCTGCGCGCCTTCGGCTCGGTCGCGATCTGAGCCACTCCCTTCGCACACCCCTCATGGACGACGCCCTCACCACCGCCATCCAGGCGATGCACAACAGCCAGGCGCGCCTGGCAGCGATCAGCCACAACGTCGCCAATGCCGCCACGCCCGGGTTCAAGCGGACCATTCCTGTCCTGCGGCCCTTCGAGCAGGTGCTCGCGGCCGCGGGCGCCGGAACGAATCCGGCAGCGCCACGTATCGACCTGGGCATCGATGCCAGCGCGGCAGCCGCGGTCCAGACGGGGCGGCCGCTGGACCTCATGGTCGAAGGCGACGCCTACCTCGAGCTGATGGGAGCCGATGGCGTGGGCTACGCGCGCAGCGGCAGTTTCAGGCTGGACGCCAGCGGCAGGCTGCTGAACGCTCAAGGCGCGGCCCTGCAAGGCGTCGGTGGCGCCCTGAGCCTCGGCGGCGATCCGGTGGTGGTGCATCCAGACGGTTCCCTGACGCAGAACGATCGCCCGGCTGGTTCGCTGAAGCTCGTCGCGCTGCCGCGCACCGGTCTGACGCGCGGCAACGACGGACTGCTTCGGCCGGTGGCTGGCGCCGCACCGCCGGCCGCCGCGAGCGACGGCCGCATCACCGTGCGCACTGGCAAGTTAGAGAACTCCAATGTCTCGACGGCGCGCGAGACGGTGATGCTGCTCGAGACCTCGCGAAGCTACGAAGCGCTGAGCCGCTTCTTCACCGCCTACGACGAGCAAATCGGCAACGCGATCCAGAAGCTCGGCGAGTTCTGACCAACCTCGATTCCTCATTCCCGAAAAGGCCCCGACCCATGAATGATTCGATGATGATTGCCGCGGCCAGCCTGGCAATGCAGCAGAGAAACCTCGAGACCATCGCCGGCAACCTCGCCAATATCAGCACACCGGGCTACAAGGCCACCCGCCTGAGCTTCGCAGAGGTGGTCCGCCGTACCAGCGCCAGCGGGGCGGATGGCGCGAACGGCCCCATCGCACCCGGTGGAGTCGCGGTCGCGGGCACCGACAAGGACTTCTCGACGGCCGGTGATCTGAAGCCCACGGGATCGGCGATGGATCTGGCGATCAACGGGCGCGGCTTCCTCGAAGTCAGCCTCGCCGACGGCAGCCGGGCCTTCACGCGCGGCGGCAGCCTGACGATCAACAAGGACTCGATGCTCACGACGCAGGCCGGCCTCGTGCTGAAGCCGGAGATCAGTGTGCCCGCCGATGCCACGCGCATCAACATCACGCCCGAAGGGCGCGTCATGGTGCAGGTGCCGGGCCATGCGGGCGAGCTCGAGCTCGGTCGCCTGGAGCTTGCCGCATTCGTCAATCCCGGGGGTCTGAAGGCGCTGGGCGACGGGCTGTACGTGCCGACCGGCGAGTCCGGCGAGGCCCTGGCCGTGCGTGCTGGCGAGGACGGGATCGGCACGCTGGCGCAAGGTGCGCTCGAGCAGTCGAACGTGCAGATGAACAACGAAATGGTCGCGCTCATGAAGGCGCAGCGCGCCTACGAGCTGAGCGCGCGCGTGCTCCAGGTCTCCGACGGCATCATGGCGGCGACCAACGAGCTGCTGCGCCGCTGAGTGCCTGCCATGCGAACCGCGCTGACATGCTTTCTGCTCGCCTGGAGCCTTTGCTCCGGCGCTGCCGCGCAACAGCTGACCGCCCGATCGACCGCAGTCGTCAAGGGCAGCAGCTACACGCTGGGCGAACTGGTCGACATCACCGGGTTGGACCCGGCACGCACCGAGCGACTGGCGATGCTCTCGATCGGCACCAGCCCGCGCGTCGGATACTCGGACCGCCTGGCGCGCGCTACGCTCGAGCAGCGCGTGCGCGCGGCCACCGGCGGGCTGGCGCTGAGCTGGTCCGGTGCGACGACGATCGAGTTGCAGCGCGCCGCCACGACGGTCTCCGGGGCGGACATCGTCGATCGGGCCGCGGGCTACCTGTACCAGTTGTTGGCCGGCGAACAGCTGCGCGTGGCGATCCAGCCGCTCGAGGACCAGCCCGACCTGCCGGTGAACCAGGGTCAGATCACGCTCAATGTGCGGCCGCTTCCGTACACCGAAGCGCTGCGCAAGCGTGCCAAGGTCTGGGTCGATGTCTACGTCGACGGCACCTTCCATCGCAGCGTGCCCGTGCAGTTCGCCGTCGAGGTATGGCGCGAGGCCTGGGTGACGCTCGATCCGCTGTCGGCTGGCGATGCGCTCGACTGCGGCCGGGTCGAGCGGCGCGAGGTCGACCTCGCCGCGCTGGCAAGGTCCGCGGCAAAGGACATCGGCGACCCGGGCGATCCCTGCACCGTACCTGGCGCACGCGCCAGCCGGGCCCTGGCTGCCGGCGAGCCGCTGGCGGCCTCCGCCTGGGTCGCGTCGGGCGTTGGCCTTCTCGGCGAGCGCATCGCACTGCGCGCGCACGGCAAGGGCGTGACGATCGAGATGCCGGTCGTACTGCTGGACGCGGCACAGGCGCGCAAGCGCGTGCGCGTGCGCCATGCCGGCCACGTTCTGAACGCCGAAGTCAGCGGCCCGGGCGTGCTCGAACTCGTCGACGGAGTGTGACCATGCGATTGCGACATCCCGCGGCGACTGTCGCCACCTGCCTGGCGGCCTGCGCCCTCCTACTGGTGCTCGAGGACTGCCAGGCGGCCGAGAGTCTCTACAACCCTGCCAGCTTCCGGCCGCTGGTGGCCGATCGGCGCGCTGCAGCGGCGGGCGACATCGTCACGGTGCTGGTCTACGAGAGCTCGAGCGCCACGACCACGGCCGATACCAACCTGAACCGCAACAACACGCTGGGCATTCAGGCGCAGGCTAATGCGCGCCAGCACGGCCTGAACCTCGGAGTCAACAACGACTTCGACGGCGGCGGCCGGGTCCAGCGTGCAGGTCGGGTGCTGGCGCAGCTGTCGGTCGCCGTCACCCAGGTGGACGCCAACGGCGACCTGTGGATTCGCGGAGAGCAGGAGATCGAATTGAACTCCGATCGCCAGCACATCCGTATCGAAGGACGCGTGCGACCGGCCGACATTGCGAACGGCAACAGCGTTCAATCCAATCGCATCGCCGATCTGAAGCTCAGCTACGTGGGCAACGGTGATCTCGCCGAGCGGCAACGCCCCGGCTTCTGGTCGAGGGTGATGACATGGCTGGGCTTCTGATGAACCGCGCGGGTAGGTGGCTCGCGCTTGCCGTGGCCTTGTGCGCGCTCGGCGCGACCTGTGGCCCTGTCGCGGCGGAGACTTCGATCCGCCTGAAGGACCTGGGACGCTTCCAGGGCTGGCGCGACAACCAGCTCGTGGGCTACGGCATCGTCACCGGCCTGGCGGGCACGGGCGATTCGCCCGGAAACAAGGCGACGCGCCAGGCCATGGCGAACCTGCTGGCGAACTTCGACTTCACGATCGCCGCGGACCAGGTGAGCAGCCGCAACGTGGCCGTGGTGACCGTCACCGCCGCGCTACCACCCTTCGCCAGCGACGGCAGCGCGATCGACGCAACGGCGGCGTCGATCGGCGACGCGCGCAGCCTGACCGGAGGCACGCTGCTGCTGACCCCGCTGCGCGGCGCCGATGGCAAGGTCTATGCGCTGGCACAGGGCGCCTTATCGGTCGGCGGCTACAAGTACGACTCGAACGGCAACGTCGTGCAAAAGAACCATCCGACGGTGGGCACGGTTCCTGGCGGCGCAACCGTCGAGGCGCAGCCGCGCAATCGTGAATTCGATCCAACCCGGCCGCTGGCCTTTCTGCTGAGCCGGCCCGACAACACCACGGCGATGCGCGTGGCCGGCGCGATCAACCGCTACGCCGGCAGCGAAATCGCCACGGCCCGCAACGGCGAAGCCATCGACGTCCGCATACCAGAATCGCGCGCCACGCGCCTGACCGAATTCCTGGCGCAGATGGAGGGCCTGACGGTCGCGCCGGACAACAAGGCTCGCGTGGTCATCAACGAGCGCACCGGGACCGTCGTCGCCGGCGGCGACGTCCGCATCGACCCGGTGGTGATCTCGCACGGCGAACTGAAGGTTTCGATCACGTCGGAAACCAGCGTGTCGCAGCCCATGCTCGTGCGCCAGACCGCTCCGGGCGTTCGTACCGAAGTGGTCACCAATACACGCATCGAGGCGCAGGAGAACGGCGAGACCGGGCTGGTGACGACCGGGCAGCAAACCGTGGGCGAACTGATGCGGATGCTCACGAAGATCAAGACACCGACGCGCGACATCATCAGCATCCTGCGGGCGGTGAATGCGGCAGGCGCATTGCATGCCGAGCTGGTAGTTCAGTAGGACCCCGTCGCTTCAAATGCGCAGCAAGAGCAGCCCGCCCATCGCGATCATCGATGCGAGCTGGACGATCCAGCACCCGGCTCGCACGAAAACCAGCGCCGGCCCAGTGCCCGCTACGTGTGCCAGCGACTGCGCCAGGCGGGCATAGAGCACCAGCGTGGCCAGTCCGGCCATGGCTTGGAACTCGCCAAGCACGGCGCCCGCCAGCACGATCACAGCAAAGACAGGCAGGTTCTCGAGGCAGTTGGCATGTGCATCCTCGATGCGGCGCACGACAGGCGGATCCGAGACCGTGCGCTGCCCGCGCGCCCAGCTCGTGATCGCCGTTCCCCCGAGCCACCGGCTCGATCGATAGCCGAAGACCACCGCGGCCAGAAGAGCGGTCCACAGTGCGAATCCAAGCAATGCTTCTACGGCGGTGAGTTGGGCGATCATGCTGTGCGACGCGTCTCGAGTGAAACGGTCAGCTCTTCGCGACGTGCGCGGAAGGCTGGTCTCGCGTCAATCATGGATCGAGCAGGGCCGGCAGCGGAGAGAGCAACCCCTGCCCGATCGGAGACTCCTTTGACGTCTTCGGGCAAGACGGGCGCCCTGATGACCCGCGCCGAGCCCGGTCGCGGCGCATGGCGCAACCCAGGAGCGCCGCGGCGCTTTACCCGATCGGGAGTGTGAGCACGAAGGCGGCCCCCGAATCCGAGGCTTCGAGAACGAGGTCTCCGCCATGGTCGCGGGCAACGGCCCGCGAAGACGCCAGACCGAGACCCGTTCCGATGCCTTCGGCCTTCGCGGTGAAGCAAACCTCGAACAGGCGCGCCTTCGCATCCTCGGAGACGCCCGGCCTGGTGTCGGCAACGCGAAGGCGCACGGCGCAGGCGTTGCCTGCGGCGTCACGCTCCGCCTCGGTGGTGACGACGACGCGGCGCTCTGCGACTTCGACTGTCGCGAGCACCTGCTGTGCATTGACCAGCAGGTTCAGCACGATCTGCGCGAGCTGGTCTTCGTCGGCAAGGAGCGGCGGCAGCGCATCGCCGAGGTCGAGCCGGAGTTCCGTGTCGTGAGTGCGGTACGTGAACGCCAGCAGCTCCGCTGCCGCGCGCACGGTGTCGTTCAGTGCAACCCGGCACCGCTGCAAAGGACGCCCTCTCGCCATGTCGAGGAAGCTCCGGACGATGCGACCGCACCGTTCTGCAGCATCACGGATCTGGCGCGCTTCTCGTTGCAGATCGGGACGGCTCGCACACCGCTCTTCAAGCAACGCTGCACGCCCCATCACGATCGCCAGCGGATTGTTGAGCTCGTGTGCCACGCCCGCGACCAGACCGCCCATCGTCGAAAAGCGCTCGCAGCGCCGAAGCGCTTCTCGCTGCCGCTGGATCTCGAGCGTCGCGCGCTGCCGTTCAGAGAGGTCGTTGATCGACGCGGTGTAGTACGGCCGCGCATCCACGTCGGTGCGCCAGACGACCACTTCGACGGGAATCTCGCGCCCATCGGCGCAGAGGGCCTGAGTTTCCCTCCTCCTGCCCAGCAGCCTGGGCAATTCGCCGGCGCACAAGCGATGGCGCAGGACTTCGTGTCGATCCCGATAGCGGCGCGGAATCAGCAAGTCGCTTGCGGATCGCCCGATCACCTCAGTCCTCGACCAGCCGAACATGGCCTCGGCGGATGGATTGAACTCGACGATGCTGCCGTCCGAGCGCGTGGACACGATGGCAGCGTGTGCGTTGTCGACGATGGCGGTCTTGAGCGCTTCGCTCAGCCGCAGCTGTTCGTCGCGAATGGCCAGCTGCTGCTCGCTAAGGCGCAACGCCGTGTGGTCGAGGCCGCAAACGACAACCGCTTGGACGGTGCCGCCGCCGGGCGCATACGGCATCACCTGCTGTTCGCGAAAGCGGCGCCCGTGCTTCTTGTAGCGAACCCAGCCCTCCAGGTGAACCGATTCGCCGCCGAATGCCCGCTCGAAGATCGGAACGAAACCGTGGTACACCCGTTCGTCGAGCACCTCCGACATGAGGCGTCCCACGACGCATTCCGCCGGCAGTCCCATGAACTTCAAGGCCTCGGCGTTTGCGTATCGGTAGCGTCGGTCGCGATCAACGACCACGACTCTCGTGGAGACGTGCTCGAGTATCAGTGCCGCGAGCGTGGAGTCGAGGATCGGCACCGACGGCGCGGCTTCGCCCCAGCACGCGCGCGACCATCGCAGCTTACGTTCGTCCAATTCTTCTTCCTGCACTCGAAATTGAGCGTCCAAGTGTCGCTCCGTGGTTTCGGAATGCTAACCCAGGCGCAGGACGGCGCAGCGCAATTTGGTACCAGGCCACCATTCGGTGGAGTCGCATTCGATAGCAATGTCAATATTGAAGCGGCGCCCTTAACGATCTCGCCGTTCGCCTGAAATCCTCTGCCCTCGGGCGGTTGCAATCGACGATCGACGCGGTCATTGTCCAGGCAGCTGGTACGAAAGCTGCCGAACCGCACCAACCAGCTCGCTCGAACTGAACGGCTTGTCCAACGCCTGGCAGCCCGATTCGCTCAGGAACTGTCGCACGTCCAAGCTCAGCGTGTCCCCCGTGACCAACAGCATCCTGTCCGCCAGCGCCGCATCGCGCTCCTTCACCTTGCGCCACAGCGTCGCGCCGTCCATGTCCGGCATCCGGATGTCCGACACCAGCGCATCGAATCGCTCCAACGACAGCATCTCCAGCGCCACCGCTCCCGACTCCGCCGTCAGCACCTCGAAACCCGCCGCCTCCAGCATCGTCCTCATCACGTCGGCAAGCTCCGGCTCGTCGTCCACCACCAGCACCTTCACCCCGTCGGCCGCCCCCGACTCAAGCTGAACTTGCCGCTCGGGAACTTGCACCTGCGGCGCGGTGCTCGGCAGCCAGAACATGAACGATGCGCCACCCCCCGCACACTCCTCCAGTACCAGATCGCCGCCATGCTCGCGCGCGATTGACTGCGACACCGACAGCCCCAGCCCGGTGCCCACCCCCTCCGACTTCGTCGTGAAGAACGGGGCGAAGATCCGCCCGCGCAGCTCCGTCGGCACCCCGGGGCCGCTGTCGGCCACCCGCAGCCACACCCGCCCTTCCTCCTGCCCTGTCTCCACCAGCAGCTGCCTCAGCCCTTGCACCCCGCTCATCGCCTGCTGCGCGTTGACCATCAAGTTCAGCACCACCTGCCCCAGCTGATCCCCATCGGCCTGCACCACGTGCAGCTGCGCCGCCAGCCTCAGCTCCACCCGAATCGCATTCGTGCGCAGCACGTAGCCCAGCATCTCCGCCGCTCCTCGCACCACGTCGTTGAGCTGCACCTGCCCCAGCACCGCCTTCCGCTGCCGCGCCATGTTCAGGAACGTGCGCACGATGCGCCCGCAGCGTTGCGCCGCTTCCCTCACCCGCTGCGCCTCCTGCTGCATCGCCGTCCCGCTACCCAGCTCCTCCAGCAGCGATGCCCGTCCCATCACCACCGCCAGCGGGTTGTTCAGCTCGTGCGCTACACCCGCCAGCAGGCTTCCCATCGTCGTCAACTTCTCGCTCTGCCTCAACTCGTTGCGCTGTCGCTCGATCAGCTCCGCGCTGCGCTGCTGCTCCGTTATGTCTCGCAGACTCGCCGTAAACAACATGCCGCCGGAGCTCTCTGCTCGCCACACGATCGCTTCGGCCGGAAACTCGCTGCCATCGGCACGTTGCGCCCTGAGGCACCAGCGGCGCCCGATGTAAGCATTGCCCTCGACCTGGCGCACCGCCTGCTCGCGCAGCGCACGCTGGCGCTCGCGATACCGCTCGGGAACGAGATTCTCGTGCGGCTGCCCGAGCACCTGCTCGCGGCTCCAGCCGAACATCGCCTCGGCCGCAGGATTGAACTCGACGATCCGGCCCTCTGGATCTGCCGTCACGATCGCGTCCATCGCGTGATCGACAATGGCCGCTTTGAGTGCGTTCGCCGTCCGCAAGCGCCTCTGGAGCCGAAGCTGATGGGCGGCCGCCAAGCCTCCTACGAGGGCCGTCGCACTGATGAGCATCAGCAGCAGCATGCCGCGTCGTGCGTCCGCTTCGCTGGTTCTCAGCAGCAGCAGCGCGTTCTCGCGCTCCTGCCGCTCGATCTCGAATCGAGCGCGCATTTCGGCGCTGCGTTCGTCGTTCGCCTCGGCGGCGGCGCGCTTCTCGGCAGCCAGCAGCGCATGCATCTGTCGCAGGGCCGAGCTCGTGTCGCCGAAGGCCATGTGCACCGCGACCGCCGCTTCGTGAAAGCTGATGTCATGAGCGGCCGCGCGCATCTCGACCCGCAGCCGGTCGGCTTCCCCGACCACCGACAGGCTCCTCTCGCGGGCGCCGGTACGGGCCAACCCGACGGCCTTCGTCAGCAGCACGCGGAAGCGGGCTGCCGTGCCGCCGAGCCGCCTCACTTCGGGCTCCGCACGCGCCAGCCGCCCGAGGGCGTCCCGAGGACGGTCGTCGTCGAGATCCAGCCGTGCGAGCTGGTGCAGCAGATTGGCCTCGAACAGCGCGCCACCGGTGAACGGAGCGAGGCGCATCGCCTTCTCGTACATCCGGCGGGCACTTGTCCGGTCCCCTTGCGCATGAAGTGCACGACCCATGTTATGCATCAGATTCCCGGCGTAGTACGGATACTCGGCTTCGTCGACCAGTCCCAACGCAGCTTTCAACTGGCCCAGCCCCACGCCGCGCTGCGCGTCGGTTGCTCGATCCGATGTGTTGGCGAATGCCATTCCCAGCAGGGCATTCGACATTCCAAACCGGTCCTCTTCTTGCCGCGCGATCGCGAAACCCGTGTTGAACGACTCAAGGGCCTCTGCGGTGCGGCCTTTGCCCTGAAGCATCAGGCCGCGCATGGTCACGACGCGCGCGCGATGACGCTGCAACGATGACTTGCCGGCAGCGATCTGACTGGCTTCGTCGAGGGTGGCGTGCGCGTCGACCGTGCGCTGCTGATAGCTGAAGTACAACGCCCGGGCCATCAACAACTCGATCGTTGCTGCCGCGTCAGCGAACTTGGCAGCCAGAATCAGGCCGCGCTCAATGTCCCGGTCCGAAGCGTTCGCCTCGTCGAGCTCGGCACTACCGGGCACGAACACGCGCACGGCTTCCAACTCGGCTCGTTCGTCCTTTGTATTGCGGGCACGACTCAGCTGGAGCGACGCTTCTGCGACGGCCGACCTTGGATTGCCGAAGACCTGCCGCTCGACACGCTCGAGCGCGAAGTCCTCTGGCGACCCCTTCGCGGCGAAAGGCATTGCCACCGACGTCAGCAACACCGCGGCAACCACCGACGATCCGGCCCAGGCTGGCACTCGCCGAGCTCCGCGATGCCCGCTTCCATCGGATGGCAGTGCGAGTGTCCTGTCGTCGGTCCGTGCCATGCCCTCTCGCAAACTGCTTGCGGCGAGTGTGGGAGGGGTGCAGCGCGACGTACCGCCGATCCCAGGTTGCTGCCGCGTGTACCCAGTGCATCCGGACCGGCGTGATCGGGTTAAGCGAACCCTGCGCCGGTGCGGCAGATTGGACGAAAAATATCACGAAGCCCGCTTGATCGATGTGAAGCGGAACAATCGAAACAACGCAGCGAAGATGCCGACACGGTCTTGATACACCGCCTGTCGACCATGGGTCGAACAAGGGCACGCCACGTGGCCCCGACTCCTTCCAATGAACCTGCTTCGCGAGCCGGACCCTTTTGCGCCGTCAGATGACACGGACCCTCGCCCTCCGTACGTGGTCTGGCTGGAGCGCGGGTGCTTCGGCCACGCCTGCCAGCTTCTACTCCATTGAATCATAAGAATTGGCGGTGTCGCCGCGACGGATCGTCGTACTTCCACTTCAGCGGCTTGGGGTCCTTGTTGTACTGACGGATGTCGCGCATGAGCTTCTTGTCCAGGTCCTTGACCGACGTGAAGACGCCGCGGCTGATCACGTCTCGCTGGATCCGCGAGAACCAGTTCTCCACCTGGTTCAGCCAGGACGAATAGGTTGGCGTGTAGTGGATGTGGACCTGTTCATGTGCGCTCAGGAACTCTTCGACGAGACCGGTCTTGTGGCTGCTGACGTTGTCTCAGATCACGTGGATCTCACGCTGCTCGGGTTGGCTGGCAACGACCTCCTCGAGAAAGGCGACGAACTGCTCGCTGGTGTGCCTGGCAGCGGTCTTGCCCAGAACCTCGCCAGTGGCCGTGTTCAGCGCCGCGAACAGGCTCAGCGTGCCGTTGCGC
>NZ_JARGNB010000018.1 GCF_030167915.1 Aquabacterium humicola
AGACGCCTGCTGGTACGGGTCGCGTTGACCGAAGGGTTAGGCCTCAGTTCGGAGCAGCCCACCGCTGGGATTGCGAGCTTCTTCGTCTCTGCGCGTGGGGTAGTAGACCTTCTTGGTCTCCAGGTCGTAGAACAGCAAGCCGTGGATTCCGTGGGCTTGGACCTTCGGTATCCGTCGTGACCAGATTGCATTGAACGCTTGGTCCAGCAGTTCTTTGGTGCCTCTGGCGTAGACCTCGTCAATGAACGCCACATCTTCTCCGACCGGAAAGATGGTACTGAACTCGTCTTCCGTTGCCTGGAAGATGTCGTAGACGCAGTTGACTGCGCCGTCGATGACTTGGATGTTCTTCACGAGAGGTCGCGCATCAATCGAAGCGCGGGAGGGGATTTTGGAGTTCCAGGGCGAATGCAGTTTCGCAAAGGTGCGTCCTGAGGCCTAACGTTTGAGGTAACGCGCCCGTGCCGGCGGGCGGCTTGGGGCGCGAGACCGATGATAGTGCTGGGCGGCCTCGCGCCCCAAGGCGGCCGCTGGTACGGGTCGCGTTGACCGAAGGGTTAGGCGGCATTTTGAGCGCAGGCCCGCGTGACCGCGGGGACTTGGACGCTGACGCCACCGATGTGGCCGCAGACCCTGCGGATGCCAGGGCGGCTGTTGCCCCGAAGGACCGGATTGCGGGCCGTGCGTTGAGAAAGATCGGCGCGCTCCTGCGCGTTTGACGAACTGACTGCGCGGCGCAGCACGCTGGCGCGAAGCGCCTTTGTGGGACTGACTTGGAAACCTCCGCCAGGGGGCACAGCCTGTGCGGGTGACTCTTGTCCTTCGTAGTCCTGCGAGCCTCGCAGAAGCTGACTTGGTCTTCAGGCTCGGTGCTCGCAGAACCGACCGGCTGCTCGCGCGAGGACTTGGACTGCCGCCTAACGTGCTTTCGATGTCAAGGTGAAGTAGCTACCCGCAGCCGCATGTTGCCACATGGGAGTCAAGGAGGATAGATATGGAATCGATGTGTAGCTACTTGTCGGCAATTCGATCAACCAGGCGCAAGATGCCCGCGACGCGACGCGGGATCCTCCACAGTTTCGCTTTGTGGTCCCACACGCCGCCGGCGGCGCGGATCACGGTCTGCAACGACCGCTCATTCAGGCCAACTCTTACTCCGACGACCTTGTCATTCCGCGGGCGGATGGCGACTTTGTCGACCAGTAGCTCAACGGTTGTGTACCGAAAGTCGCCCTTTGCGTCGACGCGGTGCCGGACGCAGATCAAGGCCTCCCCGAACTGCTGCGTCAGCTTCAACGCACCGCGACTGCTGCGCGACAGCTTCTTGGTGATGCGAAGTTCCGCCGCTTCGGCGCCTGGTGTGTTCTTCATGGAGGCGGGGCCTGAGCTTACTTGTGAGGGGCCTGACGTCTGAGGTCATGCGGGCCTGGCGGCGGGTGGCTTGGTGCGCCAGGCTGATGGTAGGCCGGACAGCCCCCAGGGCGCCTGATGATGCGGGACGCGTTGTCTGAAGGGGCAGTTCATTTGGCCTCAGCTTCATTGGTCGGGGCCGCTCATGCGACCTCCGAAACGGTGAAGACGAGTTGCTTCCAGCCCGCACCCACGGCGCTGCGACCCGCCCGAAGTTCTCAGGTCATTCCCATGTCTTCGCCCATGACGGCTTGGACCAGAGCGCTGCCGATGCCTTTGCCTCGTGGCTTGGGGGCGAGCAGGCGGCGAAATTGCTGCGCGGGAAGGAGAGCACGCCGAACGACTACGCCCGATCGTCGCTACTCATCGGGTGCTCACCACTGATGACGTCAGTGGCATCTTGACGGTCGTCGTCCTGTGTTGAGGAGCCGTCGCTCCGACGGCTACCAGTCGGCGGCGCTTCATGGACGATCAACTCGACGGTCGTGTACCGACGCAGCCCCGACTCGTTTCGCCGATAACGCACGCACAACAACGCCGGTCCGTAGCGTCGGCTGAGCTTGATCGTGCCTGGCTGGGGTGGCCACAAGGTCTTGACGACGCACATGCCGTGTGAGTGACGGCGGCGTCGGCGTCGGCGTCGGGGCTTGGCGATGGCATCTGTCTGCCGATGCTCCACGAGCGGCGTCTTCACGTTCTTCTCCCTCCCTCTCGCATGGCGTGCTTGCCGGCCATGCGATCTCTTGATACTGTATATATGTACAGTTATCTCGCGAGAAAGGCAAGCCGCCATGTCGACCTTCGATGGCCTCGGATCCGGTTCGGCCTCTCCCCGGCTGCTCGACGCCCTGCGCCAGCAGGCGCGCCTGCTTCACTACAGCCTGCGCACCGAAGACGCCTACGTGCATTGGGTGCGGGCCTTCATCCGTTTCCACGGCTTGCGCCATCCGTCCGAACTCTCGGCACCCGAGGTCGAGGCTTTCCTCGGCTGGCTCGCTGCCGAGCGACAGGTCGCGCCGTCCACGCATCACCAGGCCTTGTCCGCGCTGCTCTTCCTCTACCAGAAGGTCCTGCGGCTGGAGTTGCCCTGGCTGGCGGACATCGGCCGGCCGAAGTACCGGCGGCGCCTGCCGGTGGTGCTGGCCGCGGATGAAGTCAATCGCTTGTTGTTGTCGATGGACCAGCAGCCTGCGCCATACGGGCTGCTCGCGCGATTGCTCTACGGCACCGGCCTGCGTCTGATGGAGGCCTTGCGCCTGCGCGTCAAGGACATCGAGTTCGAGCGCCGAGCGCTGATCGTGCGAGAAGGCAAGGGCGCGAAGGACCGGGTGGTGATGCTGCCGGCATCGCTGGAGGACGCTCTGCGCGATCAACTGTCGTCGGCCCACCGCCTCTGGGCCACGGATCGCTCGGCGGGCCTGGCCGGCGTGCAATTGCCGCATGCGCTGGCCCGCAAGTACCCCCGCGCGGCCGAGTCCTGGGCCTGGTGCTGGGTCTTTCCACAGGCCCAGCCCTCGATTGATCCACGAACCGACCTCACGGGTCGCGCTCGCTTCAGCGTTGCCACCGCTGACGAGGGTGGTGGCCCCGGCCTGTTGCGCCGCCATCATCTGCTCGACCAGACCTTCCAGCGCGCCTTCCGGCGCGGCCTGGCCGCGGCTGGTCTGTCGCACCGGACGGCCACGCCGCATACGCTGCGCCATTCGTTCGCGACACACCTGCTGCAGGCCGGCTACGACATCCGCACCGTGCAGGAACTGCTCGGCCATGCCGACGTCAGCACGACGATGATCTACACCCATGTGCTGAACCTCGGCGGCGGCGCCGTGCGCAGCCCGCTCGACCAGTTGTCTCCGGCTGTCGCCCTCTCCGCTGCGGCGGCCGCGCCGGCTTCCTCGCCTCATTCCTTTCATCGCGTCGTCCGCGAGCCCATCCCGTGCTATCGCCCGAGCTCCCCCGTTATGCCGAACTGCACTGCCGCAGCTGCTTCAGCTTCCTGAGCGGAGCCTCCTTCCCAGAGGAGTTGATCGAAGCCGCGTCGAATCGGAATTATTCGGCCCTGGCGATCACCGACGAGTGTTCATTCGCCGGGGTCGTCCGCGCACATGTCGAATTTCTGCAGCGGCAGGAACAGGGAAAGCGGTTGCAGCCGGAGATCCCGTCAGATTCGCCGACAGCGCCCGAACGGGACGATGACGCCGGCGGCAGCTGCAAGCTGATCATCGGCGCCGAGATGCGGATCACCGCATCGTCCGCTGCAGCCACCGGCGAATCGAAGCCCCTACAGCAGGAGGATGCCCGCCCGCAGCCGACGTTCGACCTGGCCGCCGACATGACCGACCCCGACGACGACGCTGACGACGACCGCCCTCTCGACCTACCGCCCTCCGCCCCCGCCACCGCCGGCATGCGCCTCGTGCTGCTGGTGCAATCCCATCGCGGCTACGTCAACCTGTCGCGCTGGATCAGCATCGCGCGGCTGCGTGCGCCGAAAGGGCAGTACCAGGCCTTTGCCGGCGACCTCGAGGGCCGCATCCCGTCGGCGCCTTTCCTCGCGGGACTGCCCGGCTGCCTGGCGCTGCTGGTGCTCGACGGGTCGATCGACTTCGCGACGCAATACGCGCAGGCCAGCTGGCTGCGCAACTGGTTCGGCGGCGAGCGTGCATTCCTTGCCGTGTCGCAGCTTCATCGCGCCAGCGACCGGCGCCTCGTTCGGATGGCGCGGCGCCTGTCGGCGGCCACCGGCCTGTCCGTGGTCGCCACCGGCGACGTGACGATGCATTCGCGTTCCCGCAAGCCGCTGCTCGACGTGATGACCGCGACCCGGCTGAAGACCACCGTCGCCGACGCCGGCGAAGCGCTGGCGCCGAATGCCGAGAGTTATCTGCGCTCGCGCCAGCGGCTCGCGGCGCTGTATCCGGCCGAATGGATGGAGGCTGCCGCGGCGCTCGCCGACCGCTGCGACTTCTCGCTCGCCGAGCTGCAGTACCAGTACCCGCGCGAGATCGTGCCCGACGGCCATACGCCCGAGAGCTGGCTGCGCGCGCTGACCGAAGAAGGCCTGCGCGAGCGCTTTCCCGATGGCCCTTCGGCCGAGGTGCGCGAGACGATCGAAAAGGAGCTCGCGCTGATCAAGTCCCTGCAGTACGAAGCATATTTCCTGACCATCGCCGACATCGTGAAATGGGCGCGTGAGCAGGACATCCTCTGCCAGGGCCGCGGCAGCGCGGCCAATTCCCTGGTGTGTTATTGCCTGCGCATCACCGAGGTCGATCCGCGCCGCGCGACCTTGCTGTTCGAGCGCTTCGTCAGTGCCGAGCGCAAGGAGCCGCCGGACATCGATGTCGACTTCGAGCACCAGCGCCGCGAGGAGGTGATCCAGTACATCTATCGCAAGTACGGCCGCCACCGCGCCGCCTTGACCGCGGTGGTCATCAGCTACCGGCCGCGCTCGGCGCTGCGCGACGTCGGCCGCGCGCTCGGCTTCGACCTCGACCGCATCGCCGCGGTGTCCAAGGGGCAGCACTGGTTCGACGGCCGCCACATCGCGCCCGAGCGGCTGCGCGAGAACGGCATCGATCCCGATTCGGCGCTGTGCCGGCACTGGATGGCGCTCACCCGCGAGCTGATCGGCTTTCCGCGCCACCTCAGCCAGCATCCCGGCGGCTTCCTGATCGCGCGCGACGAGATCGCGCAGGTGGTGCCGATCGAGAACGCGACGATGGACCACCGCACGGTGATCCAGTGGGACAAGGACGACCTCGACAGCCTGCGCCTGCTGAAGGTGGACATCCTCGCGCTCGGCATGTTGAGCGCCATCCGCCGCGCACTGGCCTTCGTCGGGCAGAAGACCGGCATCCCGCACGGCATGGACACCCTGGCCGGGAATGCCGATGACCCGCTGGTCTACGAGATGCTCTGCCGCGGCGACAGCGTCGGCGTCTTCCAGGTCGAGAGCCGCGCGCAGATGAGCATGCTGCCGCGGCTGAAGCCAGTGAGCTACTACGACCTGGTGATCGAGGTCGCGATCGTGCGTCCCGGGCCGATCCAGGGCGGCATGGTGCATCCCTACCTGCGCCGTCGCAATGGCGAGGAGCCCGTCGACATCCCGCGGCCCGAACTGAAGCCGGCGCTGCAACGCACGCTCGGCGTGCCGATCTTCCAGGAGCAGGTGATGCAGATCGCGATGATCGCCGCCGAGTTCACGGCCGGCGAAGCCGATCAGCTGCGCCGCGCGATGGCCGCCTGGAAACGAAAGGGCGGACTCGGGCCGTTCTACGAGCGCCTGGTCGAGCGCATGACCGCCCGCGGTTATCCGCTCGAATTCGCCGAGCGCATCTTCAAGCAGATCGAAGGCTTCGGCGAATACGGCTTCCCGGAAAGCCATGCGGCCAGCTTCGCGTTGCTGGTCTACGTCAGCTCGTGGCTGAAGTGCCACCACCCGGATGCCTTCCTCGCTGCGCTGCTGAACAGCCAGCCGATGGGCTTCTACCAGCCGGCGCAGCTGGTGCGCGATGCGCGCGAGCACGGTGTCGAGGTGCGCCCGGTCGACGTGCTGTGCAGCGAGTGGGACAGCACGCTCGAGACGGCGTACCCGCCTTTCGAGCCTTTCCCGTCTTTCGCGCCGGCCGTCGGCACCAGGGCCGCCGCGCTGTCACCGCCGCCCTCCCAGCCGCTGCTTCCGGTGCGCCTGGGCTTCAGCCGCCTGACCGGCTTTCGCGAGCAGGATGCACAACGCATCGTCGCCGCCCGCGCCGACGGCCCGTTCGCCGACGTGGAGGACCTGGCGCGCCGCGCCGCGCTCGACGAACACGCGCTGCGGCTGCTCGCGCAGGGCGATGCGCTCGGCGGCCTGATCGCATCGACCACGTCGGCGGCCGAGCCGGCTGCCCAGGGCGTGACCGCCGCCAACGCCGGCCACCGCCACCAGGCCGCGTGGGCGGTGCGCGGCATCGATACCCGCGCCCCCTTGCTGCTGCAGTCCACCCGCACGCAGGAAGCGTTCGCCGAGCTCGCCGCGCCATCGCTTGGCGAGGAGGTCGCAGCCGACTACCAGGCGACCAAGCTGTCGCTGAAGTCGCACCCGGTGGCGCTGCTGCGCGAGCGGCTCGCGGCCTTCAAGGTGCAGCCCGCGGCGGTGCTGAAGCACTATCGCCATGGCCAGCTCGCGCGTGCGTCCGGCCTGGTCACGCACCGCCAGCGGCCGGAGACCGCCAAGGGCGTGATCTTCGTGACGCTGGAGGACGACACCGGCGCCGTCAACGTGATCGTCTGGCCGAAGGTGGCCGAGACGCAGCGACAGGCGCTGCTGGCGTCGCGCCTGCTGACGGTGTACGGCGTCTGGCAGCGCGAGGGCGAGGTCCGGCACCTGATCGCGCAGCGGCTCGTCGACCACTCGGCGATGCTGAACGGCCTGGACGTGCACAGCCGCGATTTCCATTGATGCCGAGGCGGCCAAGCGGCGACCCGGCAGGTCCCGGCGCGCACAATCGGCCGATGTCCATGAGTGCGTCCAACCCCGGCGATCACGATGGTGGCGGCACCGCGCCGGAATCAACCCCGGCCGTGCTGCGCTGGCTGCCCGAAACCGGCCGCGCCGAGCAGCTGATGATCCTCCTGCACGGCAGCGGCTCGCCGGCCTCGGCGATGACGCCGCTGGCCGAGGTGCTGCGGCGCGCCTTTCCGCAGGCGGCGCTGCTGGCGCCGGAAGGCTTCGTGCCCGACGGCGACAGCGATGGCGACGGCGCCGCCGACCGCGACCCGACGTCGATGATCGCGCCGTTGCTGCCGCGCCTGCAGCGCTGGGTGCACGATGCCCAGCGTGACAGCGGCGTCGGCCCGGCGGCCACCGCGCTGGTGGGCTTCTCGGTGGGCGCGATGCTGGCGCTGGAGCTGGTGCAGATCGAGGACGGCATCGCCGGCCGCGTGCTGGCCTTCGGTGGGCGCTACGCGCGCCTGCCCGACGCGGCGCCGCGCTTCACCACGCTGCACCTGTTCCACGGCGCCGACGATAGCGTCATCCCCGCAGCGCATGCCCGCGCGGCGATCGAACGCCTGGGCGCGCTGCACGGCGACGCGACGATCGACATCGCCGGCGGCACCGGCCACCAGCTGGCGCCGGTGCTGATCGACTGCGCGCTGCACCGGCTGCGCAGCCACATTCCGCACCGCACCTGGGCGGCCGCGCTCGGCGCCGCGCCGCCGGGCTTGCACGATCAAGAGCGCGAACACTGACGCGGCCGGACCCGCTGCGCTTCGTCAGCGCGGCACGGCCGCCTTCGCCAGTCCCGCGCGGCACTCGATGCCGCCGACCAGCTTCTGGTACTGGCCCGAGCTGCGCAGCTGGGCCAGCCCGCGGTTGAAGCGCTGCATGCGCGCCGCGCTGTCGGGCCGCAGTTTCGGCAGCATCAGGTGCGAGGTGAAGGTTTCGGTGATCAGCCTCGGATGCGCGGCGATGCGCGGCCAGTCCTCGGGCTTGAAGTGCTGCTCCAGCAGGTGGCAGGCGACGTTGCGGTCCAGCGGCGCGATGTCGACGCGGCCGGCGATCAGCATGCGCAGCAGCGCCATGTCGTCGGGTACCCAGTCCACCTTCAGCGCGCCGCTGGCGGCCAGCGCATGGAACTCGGGCGTGTAGGTGTAGTTGCGGATCGCCCCGATGCGCCACGCGCCCAGCGCATCCAGCTTCTGCCAGTCCAGCGCGAGCTCGGCGCGGTGCAGCAGCACCCACTGCTCGGTCAGCACGTTGTCCGACAGCAGGAAGTCGCGCTCGCGGTCCGGCCGCCGGCCCCAGGCGGCGGTGCCGTCGAAGCGGCCGCTGCGCGCTTCCTCCTGCGCCCGGTTCCACGGCAGGAAGACGTACTCCACCTCGATGCCCTCGCGCTCGAAGGCCGCCCGCACGACGGCCAGCGCGATGCCGTGGTCGGCGCGGCTGGCGGTCGAATACGGCGGCAGCTCGCCGGTGGCGATGCGCAGCTTTTCCGCTTGTGCAGGCGCGATGCCGATCAGGGCGGCGACAGCCAGCATCGCCGCCAGGCGCATGAAAGACGATGAAGGCCAACGACGACTGGGCATGGCCGCCGATGATAGGCACGCTGCGTAAACTCCAGCGCCATGCTTTTCCTGATCTCGCCGGCGAAGACGCTGGACTACGACACGCCGGTCGACAAGAAGATCGCCGCCGCCGCCACCGAGCCGCTGTTTACCGAGCGCGCGGCCACGCTGATCAAGCGCCTGAAGCCGCTGAAGACCGCCGACGTCGCGGCGCTGATGGACCTGTCCGACGAGCTCGCCGCGCTGAACGTCGCGCGTTATGCGGTGTGGTCAGCGACCGCAGACGAGCACAACAGCCGTCCGGCCGCCTGGGCCTTCGACGGCGATGTCTACGACGGCCTGCAGGCGAAGACGCTGCGGCCCTCGGACTGGGCCTGGGCGCAGGACCACCTGGTCATCCTGTCGGGCCTCTATGGCGTGCTGCGGCCGCTGGATCGCCTCCAACCCTACCGGCTGGAGATGGGCACGCGCCTGGCCACCACGCGCGGCAACGACCTGTATGCCTACTGGGGCACGAGCATCGCCGAGCACCTGAACGAGCGCTTCGACGCGGCCGGCGGCAGCGCGGCCCGCGCGCCGGTGGTCGTGAACCTCGCTTCACAGGAATACTTCCGCGCGGTCGACCGCGACGCACTGCGTGCCCGCGTGATCGAGTGCGTGTTCGAGGACTGGAAGGACGGCCGCTACAAGGTGATCAGCTTCTTCGCCAAACGCGCCCGCGGCACGATGGCGCGCTGGTGCATCCGCGAACGGGTCGCCAGCGTCGCGAAGCTGCGCCGCTTCGCCGAGGACGGGTACGCCTTCGAGGCCGACGTGTCGGACGACGAGCGCCTGGTGTTCCGCCGCCGGCTGGCCTGATCCGACGAACGTTTTGCTGCGCGAGAATCCGGAGATCATGAGCCCGCCCGGCCGCCCGAAGGGCGAATACCGGCGGGCGTAGCCCGAAGGTTTCCCCGTGAGCACGACGCAGGCCATCACCCCCGAATTGCGGCAATGGATCATCGAGCAGGCCAAGGCCGGCTGCCAGCCGGAAGCGGTGCTGCAGTCGATGCGCTCGAGCGGCTGGGATGAAGCCGTCGCGATCGAGGCGCTGGAGCAGACGCTGAGCCAGTTCCTCGCCGAGCGGGCCCAGCAGGCCGCGCTGCCGCCGCCGGTCAAGGTGCCCGACGTCGACCTGCAGGGCTCGCCGAGCCGCGTGTGGGCCGGCGACCGCGAGGTCGAGATCCTGATCTCGATGCAGAACCCGCGGGTCGTGCTGCTCGGCGGCCTGCTGTCACACGAGGAGTGCGACGAGCTGATCGCCGCCGCTGGCCCGCGCATGTCGCGCTCGGAGACGGTGGTCAACGCCACCGGCGGTTCCGAGGTGCATTCGTCGCGCACCAGCCGCGGCATGTTCTTCGGCCGCGGCGAGATCCCGGTGTGCCAGCGTGTCGAGCAGCGCATCGCGACGCTGCTGAACTGGCCGGTGGTCAACGGCGAGGGGCTGCAGGTGCTGCACTACGCGCCCGGCGCCGAGTACAAGCCGCACTACGACTACTTCGACCCCGCGCAGCCTGGCATGGGCACCGTGCTCAAGCGCGGCGGCCAGCGTGTGGGCACGCTGGTGATGTACCTGAACACCCCGGCCAGGGGCGGCGCGACGGTCTTTCCCGATGTCGGCCTGGAGGTCGCGCCGATCCGCGGCAACGGCGTCTTCTTCAGCTACGACCGCGCGCACCCGGTGACCAAGACGCTGCACGGCGGCGCGCCGGTGGTCGAGGGCGAGAAGTGGGTCGCCACCAAGTGGCTGCGCGAGGGCGAGTTCATCTGAGCGCACATCGCCGCTGAAAAGCAGAAGACCGGCCTCGAGCCGGTCTTCGTCATTTCAGCGCCCGCGCTTCACCGTTTGGGCTGCGTCAGCCGCGGCGCCTGCTTGGCCGGCGCATCGCGCCGCCCGCTCGGCTGGCCGTGCGGCGCGGGCTGCGTCGCATGGCCGGCGCCGCCGCGGTCGTGGCGCGGCGCCTGTGCGCGCTGCGGGTTCGCCGGCGCGTGGCCGTCGCGGCGCGGCGGCTCGTTGCGGTGCTGCTGCGGCGGCTTCGGCGCGTGGCTGCCACCGGAGCGTGTGCTCGACCGTCCAGCGTCATGCCGCGGCTCCTGCGGCCGGCCCGAGCCGTGGCGCTGGTGCTGGCCACCGCCGCCGCCCGGCGTGCGGCGCGTGCCGCCGACGCCGATCGTCATGCGGCCCAGCACGATCGGCTCGGCCTTCTCGCCGGCCGGCGGCTCGAAGCCGGGGATGACCTCGCGCGGGATGCTGCGCTTGATCAGCTTCTCGATGTCCTTGAGGAAGATCTCCTCGTCGACGCAGACCAGCGAGATCGCCTCGCCCTGCGCGCCGGCGCGGCCGGTGCGGCCGATGCGGTGCACGTAGTCCTCCGGCACGTTCGGCAGCTCGAAGTTGATCACGTGCGGCAGCTGGTCGATGTCGATGCCGCGCGCGGCGATGTCGGTGGCCACCAGCACCTGCAGGTCGCCCGACTTGAACTCGGCCAGCGCCTTGGTGCGTGCACCCTGGCTCTTGTTGCCGTGGATCGCCATCGCGGTGATGTCTTCCTTGTTCAGGAACTCGGCGAGGCGGTTGGCGCCGTGCTTCATGCGCGTGAAGACCAGCACCTGGTGCCAGTCGCCCTGGCGGATCAGGTGCGCCAGCAGGTCCTTCTTGCGCTCGCGACCGACCGGGTGGAGCTTCTGCGCGATGGTCTCGGCGGTGGCATTGCGTCGCGCCACCTCGATCAGCGCCGGGCTGTTCAGCAGGCGGTCGGCCAGCGCCTTGATCTCGTCGCTGAAGGTGGCCGAGAACAGCAGGCTCTGCTTCTTCTGCGGCAGGACCGCGAGCACCTTCTTGATGTCGTGGATGAAGCCCATGTCCAGCATGCGGTCGGCTTCGTCGAGCACGAAGATCTGCACGTGGGACAGGTCCAGCGTGCCCTGCTGGTGGTGGTCGAGCAGGCGGCCGGGCGTCGCGACGAGGATGTCGACGCCGCGGCGCAGCTTGTCGACCTGCGGCTGCATGCCGACGCCGCCGAACATCACCATCGACGTCAGCGGCAGGTGCTTGCCGTAGGTGCGCACGCTTTCCTCGACCTGCGCTGCGAGCTCGCGCGTGGGCGTGAGGATCAGCGCGCGGATCGCGATGCGGCCCTTGGCGTCGCGCACCGGCTTGGCCGCGGCCAGGCGGTGCAGCAGCGGCAGCGTGAAGCCGGCGGTCTTGCCGGTGCCGGTCTGGGCGCCGGCCATCAGGTCGCCGCCTTGCAGCACCGCGGGAATCGCCTGCTGCTGGATCGGGGTGGGGGTGTCGTAGCCCTGCTCGCGCACGGCGCGCAGGATCGGCTCGGCGAGGCCGAGATCGCTGAAATTCATTCGGATGGTGGGCCCCGGTGCTTTGGACGGGGCGAACTGGATCGGCCTGCTGCCGCCGGCATGGAGTCCGGTACTGCGGCACCAGTCGGTAGGACCGAGGGGTCTTTGAAGGGAGTGTCGGAAACGACCGCGGCAGCGTGACTGGTGGCGCTGCCGCAGAGGGCATTGTACCGGGCGGGCCCATCAAGTTGTCCCCACGGCGGCCGAAGAACCCGCGAACCATGTCCGCTTCTTCGATGTTCGCTGCGCTGGCGCAGGCCTGGCGGCGGGAATTTCATGTCTACACGGCCGGCGACCGCGACTCGGCGGAGCTGCGCGCGCGCCACCTCAGCAGCGTCACCCGGCTGACGCCGCTGATGGTGCTGGCCAACGTGGGCAATGCGGCGATCGTCGTGCTGGCGTTCGATACCGTGCCGCTGCTGCAGCGTCTGGTCTGGCTGGCGATCGTGCTGGCCATGTGCAGCGTGGGCCTGCGCGGCTGGTGGCGGCGCCGCGACCTGGCCGTCGCCAGTGCGTCGCCGCGTGCCATGCGTCACGCGACCATCGGTGGCGTGCTGCTCGGGGCCGTCTGGGGCAGTGTGGCGATCGCCTGGTTTCCCGGCGCGTCGCCGTCGCAGCAGCTGCTGATGACCGCGCTGGTGCTGGGCACGATGTGCGGCGGGGCGTTCGCGCTGTCGCCGCTGCCGTTGGCCGCGCTGGCCCAGCTGGGCATGCTCAGCCTGGCGTCGACGCTGGGCCTGCTGCGCGACGGCAACCCGGGCACACCCTACCTGATCGGCCTGCTGATGCTGTACGTCACGGTGCTGGCGATCAGCGTGCTGGCGACGGCGCGCGTCTTCACCGCACGGCTGCGCTCGGAGCGCGAGGCCGCGCGCCAGGGCCAGCTGGTGAGCCTGCTGCTGCGCGACTTCGAGGAGCACTCGGCCGACGTGCTATGGGAATGCGCGGCCAGCGGGCTGATGACGCATGTGTCGGTGCGGCTGTCGGCGGCGCTCGGCGGCAGCGCGGCCGAGCTGCAGTCGGGCACCCTGCTCGATGCACTGGCGCGGCGCCGCGCGGCCGACGACGCCGAGGAGTCCGACCGGCACCTCGCCGCGCTGCGCACCGCGCTGACGCTGGGCCAGGCCTTCCGCGACCTCGTCGTGCCGGTGCAGACCAAGAGCAACGGGCTGCGCTGGTGGTCGTTCTCGGCCAAGCCGCTGCTCGACGACATCGGCCACCATGCCGGCTGGCGCGGCGTGATCTCCGACGTCACCCAGGCGCGCGAGACGCACCGGCGCCTGGCCTACCTGGCGCACTTCGATTCGCTGACCGGCCTGGCCAATCGCCTGGAGCTGCGCGAACAGCTGGCCCGGGCGATGGAAGCGCCGCTGGCCGACGCCCAGGGCCCGGCGCCGCGCACCGCGCTGATGTGCCTGGACGTCGACCACTTCAAGTCGATCAACGACACGCTCGGCCATGCCGCCGGCGATGCGGTGCTGGCCGAGGTCGGCCGCCGGCTGCAGGCCTGCCTGCGCCAGGGCGACTTCGCGGCGCGCCTGGGCGGCGACGAGTTCGCGCTGGTGATCACCGGGGTGCGCGACGACGCGGAGCTGGCGGGCCTCGCGCACCGGCTGGTGCAGGTGATGGCCCAGCCTTGCGAGGTCGCCGGCCGGCAGGTCGCGCTGGGCACCAGCATCGGCGTGGCGATCGCGCCCGAGCATGGCCGCACGCTCGACGAGCTGATGGGCAATGCCGACCTGGCGCTGTACGCCGCGAAGGAGGCCGGCCGCGGCCGCTTCGAGCTCTTCGTGCCGCGCCTGGGCGACCGCCACCGGCGTCGCGTCGCGATCGAGCAGGCGCTGCGCGGCGCGGTCTCGCGCGGCGAGATGCACCTGCACTGGCAGCCGAGGGTGGATGTCGCGCGCTGGGACATCGTCGGCGCCGAGGTGCTGCTGCGCTGGAACCATCCCGAGCTCGGCCGGGTCGGGCCGGACGAGTTCATTCCCGTGGCGGAGGAAGCCGGCCTGATCGCCGACCTCGGCCTGTGGGTGCTTGCGCGAGCCTGCGCGCATGCGGTGCAGATGCCGTCGCACCTGGTGGTGTCGGTCAACGTGTCGCCGGCGCAGCTGCAGCGCGACGACTTCGCGCGGCAGGCGCTGCGGGCGATCGAGCGTTCCGGCCTGCCGCCGCACCGGCTGGAGCTGGAAGTCACCGAGTCGCTGTTCATCGACGGCGAGACCGCCGCGCAGGCGCTGCTGAACCTGCATGCGCTGCGCGAGCTCGGCGTGCGCATCGCGCTCGACGACTTCGGCACCGGCTACTCGTCGCTGGCCTACCTGCGCCGCTTCCCGTTCGATACGCTGAAGATCGACCGTGCCTTCGTGCGCGAGCTGATGACCCGCCACGACGCGCGCGCGATCGTGCGGACGATCCTCGAGCTGGCGGTGACGCTGGGCATGGACACCATCGCCGAAGGTGTCGAGGAGCCGGCGCAGCTGGACGTGCTGCGCGAAGCCGGCTGCGGCTCGATCCAGGGCTTCATGGTCGCGCGGCCGATGCCGCGCGGCGACTTCCTGCGCCTGATGAAGAACTGGACCACGCCCGGCACGGCGTACATGGGCCTGGACCTCAACATCGAGACCGTCAGCGGACCCTGACCGGCCACCGCGGAACGGCCGGAAGCCCGGCGTCACGGCGTTGCCGGCGAACGCGACGACAATACGCGTTTCGCCTCACGCCTCGAGAACCAGCACACCGCCATGGCCCAGTACGTCTTCACCATGAACCGCGTCGGCAAGATCGTGCCGCCGAAGCGGCAGATCCTGAAGGACATCTCGCTGTCCTTCTTCCCCGGCGCCAAGATCGGCGTGCTCGGCCTCAACGGCTCCGGCAAGTCGACGCTGCTGAAGATCATGGCCGGCCTCGACAAGGACATCGAGGGCGAAGCGCAGGCGATGCCGGACCTGAAGATCGGCTACCTGCCGCAGGAGCCGCAGCTGAACCCCGAGCAGACCGTGCGCCAGGCGGTCGAAGAGGGCATCGGCGGCGCGCTGGCCGCCCAGAAGCGCCTGGAAGAGGTCTATGCCGCCTACGGCGAGCCCGATGCCGATTTCGACAAGCTGGCCGCCGAGCAGGCCGAGCTCGAGGCCATCATCGCCAGCGCTGGCGGCGAGAACACCGACCACGTGATGGAGATCGCCGCCGACGCGCTGCAGCTGCCGCCGTGGGACGCGCTGATCGGCCCTCTGTCCGGCGGCGAAAAGCGCCGCGTCGCGCTGTGCCGCCTGCTGCTGAGCAAGCCCGACATGCTGCTGCTCGACGAACCGACCAACCACCTGGACGCCGAATCGGTCGACTGGCTGGAGCAGTTCCTCAAGCGCTTCCCCGGCACCGTCGTCGCGATCACCCACGATCGCTACTTCCTCGACAACGCCGCCGAGTGGATCCTGGAACTCGACCGTGGCCGCGGCATTCCGTACAAGGGCAACTACTCGACCTGGCTGGACCAGAAGGAACAGCGCCTGGAGCAGGAACAGCGCACCGAAGACGCGCGCACCAAGGCGATGAAGGCCGAGCTGGAGTGGGTGCGCAAGAACGCCAAGGGCCGCCAGGCCAAGAGCAAGGCGCGCCTGGCCCGCTTCGAGGAACTGTCCGACGTCGACTACCAGAAGCGCAACGAGACCAACGAGATCTTCATCCCGGTCGGCGAGCGCCTGGGCAATGAAGTGATCGAGTTCAAGGGCGTCTCGAAGAGCTTCGGCGACCGCCTGCTGATCGACAACCTGAGCTTCAAGGTGCCCGCGGGCGCGATCGTCGGCATCATCGGCCCCAACGGCGCCGGCAAGTCGACCATCTTCCGCATGATCCAGGGCGTCGAACAGCCGGACTCGGGCGAGGTGGCGATCGGCAAGACCGCGCGGCTGGCCTTCGTCGACCAGAGCCGCGCCAGCCTGGCGGCCGACAAGACGGTGTGGGAAGACGTCTCGGGCGGCCTCGACAACATCGTCGTCGGCAAGTTCGTGATGCCCTCGCGCGCCTACATCGGCCGCTTCAACTTCAAGGGCAACGACCAGCAGAAGCTCGTCGGCTCGCTGTCCGGCGGCGAACGCGGCCGCCTGCACCTGGCCAAGACGCTGGCGCAGGGCGGCAACGTGCTGCTGCTCGACGAACCGTCGAACGACCTCGACGTCGAGACGCTGCGCGCGCTCGAAGACGCGCTGCTGGAGTTCGCCGGCTCGGTGATGGTCATCAGCCACGACCGCTGGTTCCTCGACCGCATCGCGACGCACATCCTCGCCTGCGAAGGCGATTCGCAGTGGTTCTTCTTCGACGGCAACTACCAGGAGTACGAGGCCGACAAGAAGAAGCGCCTCGGCGAAGAAGGTGCCAGGCCCCATCGCCTGCGCTTCAAGGCGCTGAAATAAGCCCACCCCCGGAGCGGCCTGGCGGCCGCTTCCCCCTCAAGGGGGCCACCCCAGCGGACCGGCAGAGCCGGATCCGCGGCGTGTGCTTGACAGGTGGCCGCGTAAGCCAGTTGTTAAAGGCGTGACGAGGGTTGGCGACAGTCACGTCGCGTCACCAATCGGCGCGCGGCCGGGGAACCGGCCCCCGACACTGCCCGGCGGCGAAGAAGCCGCGAACGAGGGCGTCGATGAACAAACACAAGGGACGGCGCGTGCCGATGCACGCGTTGATGGCGATGGCGTGCGCCGCCGCGCTGCTCGCCGGCTGCGGTGGCGGTGGCGGATCGGACGACAGTGCCACCAGCGCGGCCGCCGGCGCGGACGATGACCAGCGCCGCACCGCGCTCGCCGTCGCGGCGCCGAAGACCACAGAGCTCGACGCCGTGCGCCTGGCCAACCAGGGCACCTTCGGCGGCACGCAGACGGTGCTGGCCGACATCCGCACCCGGGGCCCGGCCGACTGGGTGCGCGCCCAGATCGCCTCGAACAGTTCGCGCTACACGCTCGGCGGTGGCGACGCGATCCACAAGAACGTCGGCGGCACCTTCTTCTGCGACACCGCCGCGCAGGCCGGCAACCAGAACTGCTGGCGCGACTGGTTCAGCGCGCAGCCGCTGGTCTGGGACTTCTACCGCAATGCCACCGGCAAGCCGGACCAGCTGCGCCAGCGCGTGGCCTTCGCGCTGCAGCAGATCCTCGTCGTCAGCGAGCTCGAGGTCAGCGGCACCTACGGGCTGCGCAACTACCACAACAACTTCCTGATCAACGCCTTCGGCAACTACCGCGATGTGCTGAAGAAGGTCGCGCTGTCGCCGGTGATGGGCGACTACCTCGACCACGTCAACAACGACAAGACCGCGCCGAACGAGAACTTCGCGCGCGAGCTGCTGCAGCTGTTCTCGATCGGCCCCTGCCAGCTGCAGAACAACGGCCAGCTCGCCGGTGGCAGCTGCAGCCCGAGCTACGACAACCAGACGGTGCGCGAGTACGCCTATGCGCTGACCGGCTGGACCTACCCCGCCGGCGGCTCCACCGTCTGGGGCTGCTGGCCGCAGGGCGCGAACTGCACCTACTACGGCGGCGACATGGTCGCCGCGCCGCTGCTGCGCAATACCGCGGCGCGGCAGCTGCTGTCGGGCGTGTCGGTGCCCGCCGGCGCTACCGCGCCGCAGGCGCTCGAGGCGGTGCTCGACAGCCTGGTCAACCACCCGAACATGCCGCCCTTCGTCGGCCAGCGCCTGATCCAGCATCTGGTGACGAGCAACCCGTCGCCGGCCTATGTCGACCGTGTCGCGCAGGCCTTCACCACCGGCCGCTTCGTGGCGTCCGGCATCGCCTTCGGCGCCGGCCGGCGCGGCGATCTCGCGGCCACGGTGGCGGCGGTGCTGCTCGATGCCGAGGCGCGCGACGAAGCCGTCGCGGCGCGCCGCGGCGGCACGCTGCGGCCGCCGGCGCTGCTGTTCACCGGCGTGATCCGCGCGCTCGGCGGCAAGTCCGACGGTGAAGCGCTCGGCTGGTGGTGGGGCGAGGCGCTGCGCCAGCACGTATTCCGCCCGCCCTCGGTGTTCAACTTCTATCCGCCGAACTACCCCGTCGCCGGCACCGCGCTGGTCGGTCCCGAGTTCGGCATCCACAACGCCAACGCGGCATTGGAGCGGCTGAACTACCTGACCTACCTGCTCGACTGGGGCGGCTCGCAGCCGAGCGCCGACGTCCCCGGCGCCACCGGCACCTCGGTGAGCCTCACCAGCTGGACCACGCAGGCCGACAACGCCGCGACGCTGGTCGACGCGATGGCGATGCGCGCGCTCGGCAAGCCGCTGGCCGCCGGCCCGCGCCAGCAGGTGATCAACGCGGTGTCGTGGTGGACCTCGCAGACCGGCGGCTCGACCTGGCGGACGGCGCGTGTGCGCGCCGCGGCCTACCTCGTCTTCGCCTCCCCCGACTACCAGGTGCAACGCTGATGAACCCGACCCCCTATTCCCGCCGCGACTGGCTCAAGTCGGGTGCCGCGCTGCTCGCCGGCTCCACGCTGTTCGGCGCCGGCGTGCGCACCGCGCAGGCCGCCGACTACAAGGCGCTGGTCTGCATCTTCCTGTACGGCGGCAACGACGGCATGAACATGGTCGTGCCGACCGACGCGACGCGCTACAACCAGTACGCGACGGTGCGCCAGGCGCTGGCGATCCCGTCGGGCCAGCTGGTGCCGCTGGGCAGCAGCGGCTTCGGCCTGCATCCGGCGCTGTCGGCGCTGGCCCCGCACTACAGCGCCGGGCGGCTGGCGCCAGTGTTCAACGTCGGCCCGCTGGCCGCGCCGCTGACCAAGGCGCAGTACCGCGCCGAGCCCGAAGGCTCGCCGCTGATCCCCGACAACCTGTTCTCGCACTCCGACCAGCAGATCCTGTGGGAATGCGGCAGCACCGATGCGCAGAGCCGCACCGGCTGGGGCGGCCGCGCCTCGGCGCTGCTGGGCACCACGAACCCGGTGATCTCGGTCGGCGGCAACGGCCACTTCGGCGTCGAGGAGCTGCGCGTGCCGCTGGTGCTGCCCGAGCCGGGCGCCAGCTTCGGCGCCTACGGCCTGCGGCCCGAGGACAGCTGGACGCCGAACAGGCTGCGCAAGCAGGCCATCGACGCGCTGTACGCGCAGCCGCAGTCGGTGGACCTGGCCACGGCCTATGCGAGTCAGCAGCTTAGCGCCTTCGCGACCTCCGAACGCCTGGCCGCGCTGATCAAGTCGGTGCCCGGCGATGCCAACGCCAGCCCGGTGATCGACGCCGCGTTCGCGCCGCTGATCCAGGGCGCCAGCCTGAAGACCGGCATCGCCGAGCAGCTGTACCAGATCGCCAAGCTCGTGCTCGGCCGGGTGACGGTGCAGGGCGACCGGCAGATCTTCTTCGCGACGATGGGCGGCTTCGACACCCACCGCGACCAGATCGACGGCGGCAGTCCGACCGGCGGCGTGCACGCGATCCTGCTGCGCCAGCTCGGCGACGCGCTGGCCGCGTTCCAGACCGCGCTGGTGAACCTGGGCCTCGCGAACCAGGTCACCAGCTTCACGCAGGCCGACTTCGGCCGCACCTTCGCGCCCAACGCCAGCGCGGGCACCGACCATGCCTGGGGCAACCACCAGCTGGTGATCGGCGGCGCGGTGCAGGGTGGCCGCACGCACGGCACCTACCCGACGCTGGCGCTCGGCGGGCCGGACGACGTCGGCGTCGACAGCTGGGAACGCCACGGCCGCTGGATCCCGACCTCGTCGGTCGACCAGTACGCGGCGACCTTGCTGCGCTGGTTCGGCGCCAGCGAGGCGCAGCTCGATGCGGTGCTGCCGAACCTGCCGAACTTCGGCAGTGCGCGTTCGCTGGGATTTCTCTAGCCGCCCCAGCCGCTCCAGCGGCTGTAGCCGCTCCAGGCGGTCAACGCGGTGCGCCGGCGCCGGGGTGCCGGGCCGGCGGACGGCGCGGTACAAGGCCGGGGCAAGGGAACCTGGAGGCCGCTTCGGCGGTCCACCCGCGTATCCGCCTTCGACCGGACGGGTGTCGCTCGGCCTGAAGCCAGCCACCACGCCGTCCCCTGCCGCACCATGACCGGACCCCGTCCCTCGCGTTTTTCGTGCCCGTCGACCGCCACGCCGCTCGCGGTCGCCGCTGCGCTGGTGCTGCTGGCGGCCTGCGCCACCCCGCCGGCCGGAACGCCGACGGCCACCGCCGCGGCGCCGCGGCCGGGCCCGGCGGCTGCGCCGGCACCGGCGGCCCCGGCCGCGTCCACGCCCGGCCCGGCCGCCTCGAGCCCGTTCGCCGC
>NZ_JARGNB010000019.1:0-17979 GCF_030167915.1 Aquabacterium humicola
CAGTCGCTTGGCCAGGTCCTCAGTATCGAAAGCCTCTGACATAACGATCCCACGTAAGGTACATGGGTTCGTAGGCTCTCAGTTGCCTTCGCGGGAATCAAGGACGTGGTTGCTCGATCGCTTACGATCAAACGCAGCAAGCGGCTGCATGAATCAGGCGACAACTACCTTGACGCGCGCCGGCTCGAGCGCGGGACAGATCGTGTTCTTCAACCATGATCTTCACCGCGGCTCGCCTGGCGGTCGGCGTCACAGCTTTCGGGACAGCACGTCCTTGATGGCCGCGTTCTCCAACGCCAGCTCGGCGTACATCCGCTTCAGCCTGGCGTTCTCGGCCTCGAGCTCCTTGACCTTCTTCAGCTCGTTGGGCGACATGCCCGCGTACTTGCTCTTCCACTGGTAGTACGTCGCCGTGCTGAAGCCGTGCTTGCGGCAGACCTCCGCTACAGGCATGCCTGCCTCGCCTTCGCGCAAGGCCGCCAAGATCTGCGCTCCGTGAACCTGGACTTCCTCATCGCTCTTCCTCGAAGATGCGGAAGTCTCCATTTTCAAACTGTCCGCTCAGCGAGGGAGCTTGCGGCTTTACGCGCGCCGAGCGGCCTGCGGCCGGCCTGGACTTGGCCGCTCGCCTCGAGGCCGAAGGATTGCTACAAGCCCCGCAACGTGTCGTTGTAGAGACCGCAGTTGCACCTGACCATCAGCACCGACTCACTCTTGCGCGTGACCTCGATGACCGAGACACAACGCTCGCATCGCGTCTCTTCCACTTTCCCCTTGTTCTGGAACTCCGCCAGAGCCGCCTCCAGGGTCGCGAAGGAAGGTTTCGTCACGGTATTCATCTCAGCGCCCGTTCCTGATAGCTTGCATTTGTCTGAGAACATCTCTCAAGTCCCGTCCCTCAAGTCGCGAACGCTCCGCCGCGTCTCGCAGCAATTGATACCGCTCCACGCCGTCTAGACCCGGGAGGTCTCGGCCCGTCAGACTCGCATTCACCTCATCGAACAACGAACCAGCCTCGAAGGCCAACCCGGCTCGAGTGGCAATCATGTGGCCGGCTTCGTGCGCAACTGCGGCGCGCGGCGTCATCGACTCGAACACGGACTTTACCGTCCCCGTGCCTTCCGTCGCCCTGAACATATTCGGCCCCAAAAATACCTTGTCCCAGTTGTCCGAATAGGCCGACACGTGTGAACTGACGAGGAAGTCGTCGGGATTCAAACCCAGCTCACCAACGTGCTGATAGAGCTGCCGCTCCTGCGCGGGGGTCAGGATTTCAGTGTTGCGAATGCCTCGACTTCCCATGCCGCGGAGGGTGCCAAATTCCTTTGTGCGAGGATCGATGATCATCGGTCCAGCACCTGCCGGAATTGCAAAATCATGCCCAGTTACGGGCCCGGCACCCCGATCAAACTTCCCCGGCACCCTCACCTCCCAGGCACGCTGGCCGGTCGTAAGCAAAGGCTCGTATGGAGCACGCACCTGTGCTTGACTCCGTTGAGTCACCTGTGTGCCATTGACGTAGATTCTGTGCGACGGAAATTCAGAGCCCTGCGCCATGATCAACGGTGGGCCGCCGAGCTGATTGACAAGCGCGAACTCGACCCACACCCAAGGTACATGGGTTGGCGACTTCGCCTTGTAAATACCGAGCGAATCGGTTGCATCGCCTGCCCGGAACTTGGTCAATCCACTCACTATTGGAGTCTGCCCAGGTTTCAGCGAGAGAGTCGAATTCGGGTGCAATCGTCCTGTAACGATGTCAGAAACCGAACTCGCTTCTCCTGGATGAAATGTAGGATCGCTCGGCAAGGCGAGCCTCGCCGCAGTTCTTGCAAGAGGGGTGCTGAAGCGCTCAGGGTCGATCGGGGGAGTGTAGCCCGGATCGATGATCCTACTTGTCACCGTTGATGTTTGCAAATCGACCTCGCATGACATCAAGCAGCGAAACTGCTTGTTGGCACGGAAGGCGGATACATCCTCGATTCGCTGCGGCGGCTCCGGATTAGATGTACCTATCAACCCCATCATGGCGCGATTCTTCCAACTATGCCCCGCGCCCACAACGAACGGGAGGTCGACTTCTGGGAAGCCGGCTCGATCGATCCAGCTAACGGTAGTAATCGCGATGCGCGACAGCAGCGACGGGCGACCGCCATCGTTTCTATCGGCCTCATGCGCACGCGACACATAATGCCCCTCTTGTGCCAGTTTTGGCAGGTTGTGGCGGGCGGCGAACTCATCATACGACATTTCACCTCGCCCAACGGCATCTGCGTCCCGGGTCATCTGAGCGAGCCGGTCGGCCATTTCTTTGCGCGTCGGCCCACCTTTGTAGTACTTCGGATCGGCAGCGAAATCAAACAGTTCTCCATCAGACGTCACGATGGCCTGCCGCTTCACGCCCTGAAAATGAGAAGAGCTATGGTCGCCGATGCTTGGAGCCCAATGGACCACGTCGTATCTCGGATCTAGCCCCAGCGCGTGCTCGCTAAGTGGATGAGTGTGCGCCAGCGGCGCATCCTCAGCACCAACCCTCACCGAGCTGCGGTCTCCCTGGTACAAGCGGACAGATCCACTCCGCTGGTCGAGCCCGAGCGCGAACTCCGTCCCGTGGATCCGCGTCAACGCAGCAAACTGCTCGACCGAGGGCATGCTGCCCAGCACCGCTCCGCCCTTGCCCAGCAGATTTCCGGAGCCGCGTGACTCGCTGAGCAAGGCCAGTAATACTGGATCACTGCTGTCGACGACCGAAAACGGGACTGCCATTCGATCAAGAACCTGCTGCCGGGCCATAGTGACATAGTCGCCGCCCGTGAGCGAATTCCATAGGCGCTTCATGGCCGTCACCATTGATTTGTCTCGCGAAGGCGCTACCTCCCCTGCTTTGACTACGAAGTTGCCGTCTTGCGCACTCATAGCCATCATTTGATCCGGCCGAAGCGTGTCGGCCATGGCGTCTGCGCCGCTATAGTTCCTGCGCATTGGTCCAAAGTGTTCGGCGGCCGGCCGATCAACCGCGGCGACAAATTTCTCTCCCTTTTGTGAGTCGGTTCGCACGCGCGCAATTGTGGCAATGTCTCCGCCAACGGCTAGTTCGCCTGCTTCAACAACGTACCGACCGTTAGCTGGGTAGTGCTTCACTCCCCCGTCGTGTACACCTACATATATGTCCACACCACCCGGAATATTTGTGTTTGCGGCCGTGATATCCAACGTTGTAAATTCAGTGTTGTATCGCCCCGGATGTGTGTGCCAAAAGCCGAGTATCTGGTGACCGTCGGGAACCAAGTCGGCGGTCGTCTTGGCGCCGCGATGAATGACCTCCAAGCCTCGCTCCACGCCAATCTTCGGACTAGGCGCGTAAATCGTCCCATCAGGTGCACGGACAATTAACCCACCAAACTCTCTTTGAGAATCCAGCGAAACAGGGAGGTATTTTCCAATCGCGGCGGTGGCGACGTCGTGCTGCGACGCTCGCGCATCGTTCTCCGTGTAGAAGACTTCTTTAACCGTTGAATTTGCAGATCTCCGAGTGCTCGACCCGTCACCCGACTCGGGGCGGATGGAATCGTTGTGCACAAGGATGCCCGCATTGCCAACGAAGTAGTTGTGTAGATCCTCGACTTCAAAGTTGTAGGTCGCCTCGGCCAAGCCCAGGTCTGTCACGCTCTCTACGACATGGAGCCCCCCACTGTCCAAACTGGTCAAGACGTCGCCGCGAACTAGGCGGTTCGCCGGTGTCCAGCTGCGACCGACAACCCAGAACGGGTGCTCGGTCGTGGCGCTGATCGTCTCCAATTTGCCATCCGGGCCTCGCACAGCGACTTCTAGTATGTGCAGATTCGTGTTGCGGAAGAGTCGAATGACGCGACGCGCTTCGACGTTGCCGTACTCGTCGTTCAACGCTAGAACCAGATCGCCAACCTCGACGTCTTCGATGACCTTCGGGCCATCATCCGGCACGTGCACTAGTGTACCGGCAGCGAAGCACAAACCCTTCACAAAATGGGGGTCGTCGGGTGAGCGCTTGGATGCGACATACTCTAAGTCAGCCTTACGCCCATTGGCGTCACCGTCATCGACGATCTCAAGGCGACGGCCGCTTTCGTCGACTGCGATGCGCTTGGAGTATCCGGCGTCGCCGCTTGCGGTTGCTCTTTCCCAATAGTCAGCGACCTTCTCAAGGGCGCGCAGATTTGGCGCTGTTTCACCGGTCTTTGTTGCAGCGGTCAGTCCATCCGGTGCCATGCGGCCGATGTCATAGGCGCTTCCGTTCCTCCACTCATTCCACGCCTTTGCCGCTTGGACTACGTGTTCGGCGGCTTCGACGACTGTCTTTTCTCCGGCGCCAGCAAGTCCAGCAAATCGGACGCTTGCCGCTTCAACTACGCGCCCGACCTTGCCGCCTGATACTGGCCGAGAGCCTCGCAGGTGGCGGTAGCCGCCGTTTAGCGCGCCGGCGGCCATGACCACGTTCTCGGCCAGCAACGCAAGGTCCCCCTCGGGGCGCTCCGCGGTCCGGCTATTGGCGTACTGCACAAAGCCTCCAGCGATGCCTGGCAGACTGAACGCGGCGCCCGCTACCCCGGAGTACTTTGCCCCCAGAATCTCGAGAGCACCCCAAGCCAAGGTATTGCTGACTGCGGAGACTACCCCCTGACTGCTGTCATAGCCGTAGTTTGTAATTCCATAAGCGTCGGTCACATGTGTGACGTCCTTAGCATTGGAGGTCCACAGCTCTTCGCCATCGTAGATGGCTGCGGTAGGCGAATAAGATGCCCGGAAGATCTCTCGCCCGAGCGTATACGAGGCAGCACCTATATCGTACAAATAGTCAACACCCCTTGCAACGAGCCCAGGCACTGAGAACGCCTGCTTGATACCGCCAGAGATTACCCCGCGCACCGGCTCTTTGACATAGCGATCAACGTATGGCTGGATTGAAGATGAGCCCATTACCGATGTCGTCGCGTCTGCAACCAATCCAACGCCCGCCAAAGCTTGCGAGGCAGCCTGCTCTGCCACTGCGTTAGTCACGATATTTACGCGATCTGACCAGCTCTTGGCGTTGGAAAGATTTACCCATACTGGGGCACTCTTGATGTCGGCTTCGATTTGCGCATCAACTTCAGAGGACATTCTCTTCTCGAGACGCGCTTTGTGGGCGACGAGGGGATCTCGTTCCACCGAGGCCAGAAGGATGCCCTCCGCCGCTTCCCGGTCAAAATATCTTGAATGATGAGTTGACTCATCCAGACGGTCAGTCACGAGCTTGTAGTAGTCATAGTCCCCCGAGCGCGACGCTACACGGAAAAGTGCTTCGTCCTGTTCGCGCCTCAAGGCAACATCCATCATATCGTGCCAGCGTAGCTCTTCCTGAAACAGTTTAAATCGCAACTTTGACTGAATATCGGAGAGACGACTATATGGGGTAGCGTTCTTGCCATTGAGAGCACCTCGATCGACTGCGTCCTTGGCCAGCTTCAAGTCTCGATAATGTGCCTGTACCGCCAGGTCCACGCGCTGCGTAATGTCTTCATCAACGATCAACGTTGGGGCAACCCTATTTCGCTCCAGCCGTGTGCCGTCACCACGCGATTGCCCACCTCGATAGGTCCAGGTGGTACCGCCTTCGACAGCCCGGACGTATTGATACAGCCGCCCATACATGCTGTAAGTGTCGTCTCGGCCGCTGACTTCACCGAGGTGATAGTCTCTTACGTAGGTTTGATAGGCATCAAAGCCTTTCATGGCTTCAAAAACAAGATTCGGATCCCTCATCCACATCTCTTGATCATCGAACGCGACCGTCTCGGGATCTTGGGCATTCGAAACAAGCCGCCTGACATCTTCACGACGCCTCTGCTGTTTCTCCTGAAACTCCGCCTTCTCTAGCCCAGATTTGGTTCGGTCTGCATCAAAGCGTGCTTTGAGTCCCGGCCTTAGAGCATCACGGCGAAACTGCCAGTCACCCGGCAAATGACCGTTCATCTCGAGGTCTTCGTAGAATTCGGCACTGCTTGCGCTAGCTGACGCCACGGGGGAGTTGGCCCGCACCACCGCCTCAATCTGTGCTGGGGAAATCAGCACCACCGGCCCTGTGTCTTGGCTGGCAGGCGCAACATCTTGAAGCGCAGTCTGCGACCCTTCGAGCTTGAACTTCATCCGCTCGTACCACTCTTGAAGCATGGACGAAGGGGCTGCGCCAGCGCTCGGCGTCGCTAGTAGTGAAACACGCTTCATTGCATCGAAGCTTTTTGAATCTGTCTTCGCCCGCTTCTCCACGCGCACTTCTTCCAGAGCTCTCCGCTCTGCTTCATGCACGGCTTGCATCCGCGCTTCCAAGCGCTCGTTAGCAGCCCTCTTCTTCTGCCAGTATTCGCCAACGTAAGCTCCCGCAACACCGGTCGTCGCGCTTGCCATGCTGGAGCCGACCTGGCGCGCCAGCCAATCCGGCGCACCCTTCAGGTTGCCTGTGACCGCGTACGCGAGACCTCCAGCGACGATGTCTGTGGTCGCGCCGATGATGGTACGTCCCACCACGGCTTCCGCGTTGCCAACGTTTGAGCCAAATGGAATGAATGAAGTTGCGGCGTCAAGTGTGCTGGAGAACGCGTTCGCCCAGTCCCCAAAGTCTGCACTCTTCCCAGCCTCTGCTAGCCCCAGCCACCCGCCACCAACCGTTACTGCAGCCGCTCCAACCTTTTGCAGACCCTCGCTGACACCGTTCGCCGGGTTACCCAAGCTAGCACCCAGGACTGCTCCAACGCCAGCTGTCGCGATGGCGCTCCAAGAGCTGATCTTGCCGTCTGGTCTGCCGTCGCCGTCACCATCCTGGAGCAGTTGTGAGGTGGTCGACCCCGCCATTCCAAGCGCACCGGCTGCGAGCTTAGCCACTGCTTGCGCCGATTCGCTCAACCCCTTGACTCCTTGAAGCGCCACGACGGAGTTCATGCCGGCGAAAACGCCAGCCGCCGCTCCGGAGAACGCGCCTCCAATGGCCGCCACGCCCAGATCGCCCGCTCTGAACTCGTCTTGAAAGCCAGTGGCAATCTTGATGCCCTGCTCAATCGCAGAACCCGCTGCGGCAAAGGCCGCACCGACGGCCGCTGTCGCTGCCGCGGTCGCAGCGACGGCAGCAGCGCCAGACACGCCCGCTCCGATGATCGCTGCGGAGATGGCTGTGCCCGCACCATACGTGCAAATGGTCACTACGGCGGCAATAACGACGGTCAAGACGAGTAGGCCCGCCTGTGCACCGCAATCCGGGTTTACGGCCCGTGGGACATAGTTAGGCAGCAGCGAGCCCGAGATCTCTGATTCGTCGTAGACCTGGTGGTTCGCCGCGGTAATAGTGCCGCTCTGAGTCAAGTTCGGCACTCGGACTGTCATGCCAGCCCGAAGCTCAACGTTCCCGTTGGCTTCTGCAATCCTGTAGCCGAGTGACGGATTGCCCGTAAAAGCAGCGGCAATCAACTGCCAAGTGTCCCCATCCCGCACTTGGTAGCTGCTGTTTGTTCCTGGACCGTCTGCCAAGAAGGGCCCGTTGCCGTAATAGCCTGTGTTCAGTACCTGTGGCCTGTTGTTGCCGCTGGAAGCCGGGTCTGCGAAGGACCACGAAACGAACTGCTTTGGATGCGTGAACGTAGGGTCGTTGGGTGCATGATCGTGACTGCCAATCCGCTCGCCCACAGCATACCCGTTCGCGTAGAAGTACTCGCCATGCACGATACGCGTGTGGTTCTCTGGATCGCTCAGGCCAAGAGATGACGCGTAGTCTGGCTTGCCACTGTCGTCCCGACTAAAGAGGATATGGCCCTCGTTGTCCGCGACAAAAGTGCGCACTGCACCTCCACCCCTATTCAGTTCGCGCCGGACCTTGTCAGCATCGAAATAGTTGTTAGCAGTGCCGCGGTTTTCGACGGTACCGTCCTTGAAGTGCCGGAACTCAGTAACAGCTTTCTGGAGACCGTTGTCGACATAGTCATACTCGAGTCGCGTGTAGTAGTCCAGCGCCTTGCCGTCCAAGAAAGGCGTGGCGTCTTTGACCTCGGTAATGTGTCCATTCAGGTCTAACACCATCTGCTTGTCGGAGTGCGAATCCAACAGATTGTTCTTGTAGGTTGCCGATCTCTGACGGTATACCTGATCGAGTTCGTTAAAGTAAATGTACTCGTAGCTTGTCCAGCTGGCGCCGTTGTTGTCCGACGAACCGCTTTCTGTCGCGTTGCCCCGGGCGTCGTACTTCCACGTCTTGTATCCATTGGCATTGCTGAAGTTCTGGCGCAATGCTGCGCGACGATTGTTGGCATCGATTCCCGTTGAACCGTCGGTCTCTTGATACAGGAAGCCCTGACCATTCTCGCTGAAAGCGACAGTATTGTAAGCGGCGTCGTAGTCGTACGCATGTACGATCTTCGTCTCCATCTTCTCCGGCAAACCTGGGTCTCCCCCGACACCAGGTTCGGCCGGAACGTGATACCGCTTCTTTTCGAAACGCAAGCGCCCGTTCTTATAGTACTCGTAGATTTGGTCGCGAGCGCGATACTTGGTATCGCTGCTTTGCTCTCCAGTCATGGGATTGCGGCCGCCGAAGACGGGCTCGACCGCTGACTCGACCGAATCACTGTAGACGTTGGTTAGATTGCCGTCCGCATCATAGCCCTGGTTCATGTGCATGTAGGTGACATGATCTTGCCACCTCACCATTTGGCTCTTCGCGTCGTACGTGTACTTGTAGTCTCGGACCAGCACACCGTCTTGGAAGATCTTTTCCGTGCTGCGCTGGCCTCCCCACGTGTACGTGTAGTCGGTCTTGATCTTCGTCGTCTTATTGTCGATCTTGGTCAAATTCCCATCGTTATCGTATGCCTTCGCGATGTCCTTCGCCAGACCCCCGAAGACACCACCGACTGCCGCGGCATACTCCCTTTCAACCAAGCCAAACTTGTTGTAGGTGTAATGGACAGTCTGTACGCCGTCGAAGCTGGACTCGAGGCGACCAAAGCGGCCGTACGACTTGCGCTGCTCGCCCCCTTCTGCATCACGCTGATAAAGAACGTGTCCGTATGCGTCGTACCAAGTCGTTGTGACTGCACTTGCAGATCCGCCGTTCAGCACCAGACCGTTTGCATCGCGTTGCGTGACTTTGCGGATAGTCTCGAACACTCGGCCAAGGCCATCGTACTTCTCTTCTGTGCGCTGAACGTTCAGCTTGCCGTCATTAGAGCCGTTCGATATGGTCAATATGCGATTGTTGCGGCCGTCGTAGGCAAAGGTCTGTGTATAGATGTCGAGCAGCTTTTGCTTCTCGCTGGCGTCCAGGTCCGCCGCGTCTTGATCAAAACCAAGCGCTACACGTTCAGCCTTGTATATCTTGGCATTGTCATTCGCCAGGTGCCAACCCTGCGCTTGCCGAACGGCAATGAGTCGGTCTCGATCATCGTACTCGTATTTCGTTGTAAATGATCCCGCCGCAGCCCCAGCGACCATGCCCCGGCCGTCGGTCATCGACACCTTGCGATCGAAGTGATCGTAGCCGTATCCAACTGCATTGCCTTCGGCATCAGCCTCCTTAACCATCCTTCCAGCAAAGTCGTAGAACTTGCGCGATACGTACCCAAGAGCTGTCTTTGTGCCAGTTACATTGCCGAACTGGTCGTAGTAGATGTACGTGGAGTTCTGGAGAGGATCTGTCTCCTTCGTCTTTAGTCCGCGAGCGTCGTACTCATAAAGCCATGCATTCGCATCCCCAGGGGTGACATTGCCCGGCAAGCGTTTACTGCGCACTCGATCGTACGCGTCGTATGTGTAGCGTGTTTCCGGCGCAAGCCACGTGCCGTTAGGCAGTTGGCGTCGCGTTGCCCACTCTGTCACGACGCGTCCGCGAGCATCACTTTCCGCCCAGGTCATCACGCGAGCAGAGTACGTCAAGTTGTCCGCATCGCGCTCGTTCTGTGCCTCGTTTGTTCCCTTGACCCAAGTCTGCACAGCTACGCCAAGCGCATTGACGCCGTAAGCGCGCACCAGCCCTTGGCCATCCACGCTGCGGATCTTGTAACCCAGCGCGTTATAACTAGCTTCCATTTGCATGCCGATTGGCGTGCCATCCGATCTCTGGATGGCCGCACGGCTGTAGGGCGTCTTCTTCGCCGTCAGACCAAGGCCATGAAATGTGGTTGGATCCGGGCCTCGATTCAAGTAGACGGCGCCAGTTGATACATCTGTCCACTCGATTCCCAGATTGATCTGCGTCGGGTCGACAGAGGAGACCGTCGCCTCCCAGACGCCCGGATTGCCGACCTGTTCGACGAACGAGACCGATCGATCCAATTCGTTGCCGCGACCGTATCGCAGTCGCGGCATGATCGCTCCCGCATCGAAAGTCACAGTGATCGTGACGCTGGAGGCTGTGACCACCTTGCTCATTGCGGAGAACTTTGGCGGCATCGTTGCACTCAGCTCTTCAGTGAATGCGATATTGCCGGCCTCGTCTTCCGTCACAACGCGAAAATAGACCCCGTCGCCGACATCTGCCGTCGAAATCCAGGCATTGGATGCGGCACTGTCGATCTTGCTGGGATAAAGGTTGATTCCGTCGTTTCCACCAATCGACTTCGAGGAGTATACGATCCAGCTGTTTTTGACACCGGGTCGCACTGCCCACTCAATTCGAACACCGTCACTCGTCGTCTGCATGCGAATGTCGCTGGCGAGACTGACCGAGAGACCCGGTAGGCCCGCGTACTGGCGTACCACGCTGCCCGCAGCGTCGTATTCAAAGACCGTCGAGGTGCTCGTCCTCTTCGTCGGGAGAGACTGCACTGCAGCGACTTGCTCTGTCGCGGTGCCTTCTGGCGCAATAGCTTCGACGACTCGATCCATGCCATCGTAGGCGCTCCGGCTGATGAATCCGTCCTCATCTTTGGTCCACGTGCGATTGCCGACTAGATCGTAGGAGAATGACTTCGTCAAATCGCCAGCGGCCGTGGTGTCGCACTGCGACGTAAGCCGATTTAGTCCATCGTACTCGAACTCGGTGATCTGGTCGTGCTTCTGGGCGGCGTCGGCGGGACGCTCAGTCAAGGCATTCTTCAGCGCAGCCGGATTGCTTGACGGCGTTATCGTGATGCCCTCTGGAACCTTCCCGTACAGCCGCTCGCTACGTGTCAGATTGCCGCTCTCGTCGTAGGAAAGCACCGTCATGACCCGCGAGGCGTTGATGGCTGCCACCATGCGACCAACCTCGTCGTAGAGAAAGTACTCGATGCGCATGCCACCGTAGTGCGAAGAATCGCCTACAGTCTTCCTAAAGACTCGACCCGCCAAGTCGTACTCGTATGTCGTTCTCGGCCTCATGGACTTGAACGCTGCGGAGTCCGGCGCTGTGGGATCGAACACTTCGACAATTGGCGACAGTTCGGCAATGAGCCTACCTGTAGCGTCGAAACTGCGGATAGTAAGGTCTACCTTAGCGCCCGTCGCAGGCTGGGGCGGTGCACCGCTGATGGACAGTCCACTCGGGTTGGGTAGGGGGTCCGTATAGACGTACTGATGGGTGGCGTTCCCGTGCGTATCGAATCCCGTCTTCTTGAGATATCCCAAGGCGTCGACCGTGGCGATTACACGGTGCAACTGGTCGAACCAGGTTAGGCTCCAGTTGCCAGCACGGTCGCGCGTCTTGACTAGATCCCCAAACTCGTTGTACTGAAACTCTTCGTACAGCGCCGTGGTGCTACTAGTGACAATGGGCTGCTGGTTGCCGCTGGCATCGGTCGATGTGCTCAGCGAAGAGATCGTGGCCATCGAAAAAGTCTTCTTGATCAGACGCCCTGCGGGATCGTAGTCAAGAGTTGTGACGCGCGTTTCGCCGCCAGGGGCCGCTGGACGCGTGAAGAGGTCGCGGGCAACGCCAGAGAGCCGCGTCATGTGCAGCGTCTCCTTGATTCGATTGCCTAACGCGTCGTACTGGTACTCGCGGAGCACATTGTCGGCATCGCGCACCGCAACTATTCGACCATTGCGGTCGTAGTAGTTGTTTGTAATCTTGCCGGCGTACGCGAAGTCCCCACCGTTCCCAGCGCCCTCTACGACCTGAACGAGGCGTCCCGCGTCATCGTAGGTATAAGACTTCGTTGGGCTGACGGAATCTTCCCCGTTGCCGCCTTTCGCGGCCGCTCTTGCGACAGTGTAGATTTTGACCGGCGGTTGAATCTCTGCGATCAACCGGTCGTTCTCGTCGTACTTGTAAGTCGTGACGAATCCGCGTCGATCCGTCACAGACCTCAAGTTGCCGACCAAGTCATATTCGCTTGTCGTCGCCTCGCCGAGCTCGTCGTGCTCGCTGGTACGACGGTTCAGCGTGTCGTACTGGTAGGTCCGCGCGATGCCAAGCGCTGACGTCTTCTCGATCTGGCCGTTGCGCCGCCGTTCGCTGCTCAGCATCCCCGCGACGTCATACGTAAAGCGCCGTTCGGACAGCAGCACCTTACTGCCGCCACTCAAGTCGTAAAGCCGCTCCGACTTGACACGGTTCATTCTCTCGTAATCGCGCTCAATCCGCTGCCAGACATTGCCGTACATCGGCTGAGGGGTGCCGCCGGTACTCCAACCCGAAAAGTCGCACTTCTCCTCCACGACAACACTTCCAACGCAGTCGTACGTGTAGCGCGTGGCTTGTCCACCCGCACCTTCAAGGATGAAGGTCCCAGTCTGTATTTCTTTGACGCGCCCGTTGGAGTCGTACTTGTAGTATGTGGTGCGCCGATTAGCAGTGTTGGCGAACTGAATTTCCTGTGTCCGATTGCCCGAGCCGTCGTACCTGAACTCGGTTCGCGTGGCGGTAGGCACGCCGCCCACGAGCGGCCCATCCAGCAGTTCTTCCGCTCTTTGCAGTCCGCGTCGGTCGTACTCATAGCGCGTCGTGCGATCTTTGGCCGGTACCGCGCTGTCGGAGGGAACGACGTGCGGATCTAGTGCGCCCAACACCTTCGTCCACCGCAATGTCTGCTCGATGCGGTTTCCAGCGGAGTCGTAGCGAATAGTCGTGGCGTTGCCCTCAGGGTCGACCATGCAGACAAGCTCTCGCGACGCGTTGTAGTAGTAGCGTGCGACATGGCCGAGCGCGTTAGTAGCGCTAATCCGATTGCCGACACCGTCGTACTCGTATCGGGTCTTCTTGCCTTTCGCGTCGATGTCTGCAACCTTGCGGTTATTGAGGTCGTACTCTATTTCGACGCTACGGGCGTTGGCGGTGCTCCCGCTCTTGTCGATACCTCGCACTGACCTGCGTAGGTTTCCGACTGCGTCGTACGTGTGCTCAGTTCGCGTGCCGACGTCGTCTACCACTGCTTTCAGACGCCCGACGCCGTCGTACTCGTACTTCGTGCCAGCGTACAAGTACTTCTTCTTTTCGGCTACAACGTCCTCGTTGACCTTAGAGCCGCCGATGTCGTCCGGCATCCAGTCCCACTCGCCTAGCGAATCCGGTGCTGTGCCGAAAAACTCAAGCAACTGACTCCCAAGTGTTGCGTCACCGTAGTACGCCTGCGCTAGGTCTTTCCAGGACTGCTTCGCGAAGCTTGTAATGACCTTCGACACCGACTCTTGACGCATCAAGCTGCGCTTTTCCTGGTCTAGTCGATAGTCGCCAAGCTGCAGAGGAAGTGCGTCCCAGTCAGCGCCTCCGGCGAAGTCTCGCCCCCCGAACCGTTCAGTCAGAGTGCGCGCTAGATCTGCGTTGCCGTACAGTTCTAGAGCAATCGAAGTCCATGTGTGCGTTACAAAGAGCGTACCGTGATCGGCCGCACGCAGTTTGTTCAGTAGCCGCTCGTCAAGCCTGCGGCCACCAATCTCTACGGGCAGAAGATCCCAGTCCTTGCCGCCGGCAAACTCGCGCTCCCTGAAGATTTTTTCGAGCGACGGCGCTACCTCAGCGCTGCCATATAGCGTGATCGCAAGCGTCTCGCATGAATACTTTGCCAGGCTCTTGGCGAACGGCTTCAAACCACGAAATTGGGCAACCCGCTCGGCGTCTAGCCGCAGGCTTGCCTTTCCAAACCGCAGCTCAGCCGGCAGCATGTCCCAGTCTTTGCCGCTGGCGAAGTTTCTACCGCCAAATTGCTCTCGCAACATGCCTGCGGCCGCTCTGTCACCGTAAAAGACCTGCGCAAAGTCCTCCCACGACTGGTACAGCTTCAGTCCTGCGTCAGTCGAGGCGCCGCGAAAACGCGCTACGGCGACGGTATCTAAAGCGAAGGTATCAAGATTCGATGGCAGGCGCTCCCATCCCGACTTGCCGGTTGTCTTCTCGAACAATCCTGCCAGGGACTCCGCTACCAGTGGCGTTCCGTAGAGCTCCGTGGCTATTGCCTCCCAGATCTCGAGTTTCTGCAGCGCATCGGTGATGCTCCACTTGGGCAGGTGTTGAACGACGTCTTGCACAAAGTCCCAGTCGATCGGCGGCAGAGTCGGCGCTTCGCGCAGGCGCACTGTTTCGCCGATCTTGTTTCCCATCGCGTCATAGGCGTACTTGGTCTGCCCGCCATCGGGTCGGTCGACCTGGATCAGCCGATTCGCCTTGTCGTAGCTGTAGATGACTGTTCGCGGCTGCGTCTTGACTGGGCGGTCGGAAGCGAGGCCGTTGTACGCCTGCGTCTCCTGTCGCAGGTTTCCGGCCTTGTCGTAGACCTTCTTGCTCACGTTGCCCTCGCCATCGGTGGTCGTATCCACTCGGCCGAGCGCATCGTATTCAGTCTTCGTCTGTTGACTCGTCGCTGCAGCCGCCTTCTCGGCGTTGAAAGCAGGGTCCGTCGGCGACATCAGGTACAGACCGGTGGTCACCGACTTCTTCTGACCGAATGCGGTGTATGTCGTCAGTTGGGTGTAGCCCTCTCCATCGGTAACGTGAGTCTGTCGATTCAGCTTGTCGTACTGGTATGCAGTGGCTCGCTCATCGAAGCCAAGCTTCGCATCCGCAATCAAGAACCGACGCGATGAAACCTTTAGGTTGCCGAACGCGTCGTACACGTTTGTAGTTACCCGTCCGTCCCGGGTACTGGTCAGCATGCGGCCGTTGCCGTCGAACGTCCGCGTCTCGGTTACGTTCTTAGCATCGGTGACAGTCTCCTGATCACCGAAGACGTTGTAGGTGAACTGGGTCACGTACAGCATCGGGTCTGTGATCTTCTTAACCCGGCCGTTGTCGTAGAACTCGCGAACCGTGACGCGCTCCTGCTGCGCCACGCCGGCTGCCTCGGTCGTCCGCCACTCCTCGCCGAAGGCGGTGTACTCCTTGTGCGTCTTGACGCCGTTGGCGTCCGTGATCCAGCTGACGCGTCCCAGCGCGTCGTACTTAAAGTACGTGGTGGTTGCGGTGTACAGCACGGCCTTGTGGGCCGCGGTGAGGTTCGCCGCAGCGACGCCGAGTGTGGCGTCCTGCTTGATGCCCAGCCTGAAGCGCAGATGGCGGTAGTAGGGCTCATCGCTACTGATGAGCTTCAGGTAGTTCTCGTTGGTCTCCTCGCTCAGCTCGCCGAACGCGGTGTATTTGCGGCTGGAGGTATTGCCTTCGCCGTCGGTGTGGGTGAGCTCGCGGCCGGCCGCGTCATAGGTCCAGCTTTGGGTCTGCGCCTCTGCCGTGCCCCATGCCGCGGTCATCGAAGCGAGCTCGCCGAATGCCGTGTAGGCGTGCTTCTTGACGATGCCACCCTCGGTCTCGGTGTCCAGCTGCCCCGTCGCCCTGTAGGTGTACGCCGTGACGCGATCCAGCGCGTTGCTGGTCACCTCCGGGCCCGTGCCCGCCGCGTTGACTCGTGCGGTCGCTTTTGTGGCATAGGCGCGCATCGACTTCACGCTGCCGAATGCGTCATAGGACCACATTGTGGCGCCCATCTCGGCGTCCACCGTCGCCGTGCGCTGACCCAGCGCGTTGTTGATGTAGGAGGTGACGTGGTCCTTGGTGTCGTCGTACTTGGCCTGCAGCGCGGTCGCATCAGCGAAGACCGTTCCCGGCGGAACGTTGTCGGCGCTGAGCTCACGCATCCAGTCCACTCCGAAAGCCCCTGTGTGCTCCACGACAACGCTGCCGGTGGCGTTGATCCGGTAGCTCAGGCCCTGGGCCGCGAAGACGCCGCTGACGGTCTTGCGTTGATTGGCATCGGTTGCGAGGACCTGATTGACCTGCGTCAGTGTGAGCGATGTTCCAGGCGGATAGGACCCGCTCAGCTGATAGACCGTGGTTGCGTTGAATGCGCGCTTCGTCACCGTCAGGTGGCCGGCCGCATCCAGCGTCCAGTTCACGGTCTCGCCTTGCGCTGCAGAGACCAAGCTCTTTTGAACCGTCAGCCGGCTACCCTGCGTGGTGAACAGCGCGTTCACCTGGTCCAACGTGAGCGATTGACCCGGCGTGAACTGCGTGGGTGCAGCTACGCTGGTGGTGATGCCGAATGCGCTCTTGGTGGCCGTGGCGTAGCCCGCGGCGTCGATGCGGTATGCGTATGTCGTCCCGGCGGTGGTATAGGTTCCGCTGACTTCCTGCCGTTTCGTCGCGCCAGCGTCCGCTGCCATCAGGGCAGCCATCGTTGAGTCCAGCGCCTGCTCGCTGGCGAACACCGTGCCCACTGCGACGGCCGTGGACCATCGGGTGGTCACCACCGCGTCGAAGGTCTGCAAACTCTTTGAGACGGATCCGCTGGCGTCCACCGTCGCGGTCACTGTCTTGCCGTCCGCGAGGAACGTGCTCTCAACGCTCAGGCGGCTGCCTGGCGTGGTGAACAGCGCCGTCACCTGGGCCAAGGTCAGCGATTGACCCGGCGCAAACTGTGTCGGCGACGCGACGCTCGTGGTAACGCCAAAAGCGGACTTGATGGCACTCGCATAGCCGTCCGCATTGATGTGGTAACTGTAGGTCGCACCCGCGACGGTGTACTCGCCGACGACGTCCTGGCGCTTGGTCGATTGCGGATCCGCGGCCATCGCCGCCGCCATCGCCGTATCGAGCGACTGTTCGCTCTGGAACAACGTGCCCACTGCGACGGCGGTGGACCACTTGGTCGTCACCACCGAGTCGAACGCCTGCACGCGCTTCGTCACGAAGCCACGGGCATCGACCGTCGCCGTCACGACCTTGCCGTTCGCTTGGATGGTGACTTGCACCGTCAGTGCGTTGCCAGCCTGCGCGAACAGCGCTTCGACCTGTGCCAGCGTCAGGGTCTGCCCAGGGGTGAAGGGTACGGCCGCCGCGACACTCGTCGTTGCGCCGAACACGGTCTTGATCGCCGTTGCGTTGCCCGCTGCGTCCACGCTGTACGTGTAGCTGGCGCCGTTGGCCGCTGAAGCGAAGGAGCCACTGCCGCTCTTGCTGGCCTTGCCGTTGCTCAGTGCGTCGCTCAGCGCAGTGCTGGGCGCGCCGTTGCCCAGGAAGGTCTCGATCTCGGCAACCGTGTCCAGCCCGTTCTGCGGCGCGGCCATCACCACCGACTGCGCCAGTTGCAGCACCTCGGTCTTGTCGAAGCCGCTCACCGTGAGCGTCATGTCGCCCGCTGCAGACTGCGTCGCGCTGTAGGTGCGGCCGTTGCTGCCCACCAGCGTCCAGCTGCTGCTCTTGAGAGCCGTTGCCGGCAGTGCATTGACGAAGGTCTGCACGTTTGCAGCGGTCGAGCTCGCGCTCAGTGGCCCTGCATCGGCCTGGCCGACCTGGTACACCACGCTCTTGCCGAAGCGTGCTTCGGTGATCGTGAGGTTGCCACTCGCATCCCAGCTCAGCGTGTAGCTCACGCCCGAGCCTTCCACCGTGTGCTGCGTCGCCTTGCTCGCCTTGCCGTTGGCAAGCGCGGTGGTGAGCGCAGCGCTGCCCAGGAAGGTCTCGATCTCGGCAACCGTGTCCAGCCCGTTCTGCGGCGCGGCCATCACCACCGACTGCGCCAGTTGCAGCACCTCGGTCTTGTCGAAGCCGCTCACCGTGAGCGTCATGTCGCCCGC
>NZ_JARGNB010000019.1:18074-18755 GCF_030167915.1 Aquabacterium humicola
GGCAAGCGCGGTGGTGAGCGCAGCGCTGCCCAGGAAGGTCTCGATCTCGGCAACCGTGTCCAGCCCGTTCTGCGGCGCGGCCATCACCACCGACTGCGCCAGTTGCAGCACCTCGGTCTTGTCGAAGCCACTCACCGTGAGCGTCATGTCTCCGGCAGCCGACTGCACCGCGCTGTAGGTGCGCCCATCGCTGCCCACCAGCGTCCAGCTGGTGCTCTTGAGCACGATCGCGTTTGCCGGTGGGTTCGTGAGGAAGCTCTGCACGTCCCCTGCGCTCGAGCTTGCGCTCAGCGCTGCGGCATCCGCCTGCCCCACCTGGTACACCACGCTCTTGCCGAAGCGCGCTTCGGTGATGGTGAGGTTGCCGCTCGCATCCCAGCTCAGCGTGTAGCTCACGCCCGAGCCTTCCACCGTGTGCTGCACCGCCTTGCTCGCCTTGCCGTTGGCCAGCGCCTTGCTCAGCGCCTGCCCAGCTCCGGTTGCAGCAAGGAGCGTCTCGATCTCACCGACTGTGTCCAGCCCGCCGGCGTCGCTCACCACCGACTGCGCCAGCTGCAGCACCTCGGTCTTGTCGAAGCCACTCACCGTGAGCGTCATGTCTCCGGCAGCCGACTGCACCGCGCTGTAGGTGCGCCCATCGCTGCCCACCAGCGTCCAGCTGGTGCTCTTGAGCACGATCGC
>NZ_JARGNB010000019.1:18850-19073 GCF_030167915.1 Aquabacterium humicola
GAGCTTGCGCTCAGCGCTGCGGCATCCGCCTGCCCCACCTGGTACACCACGCTCTTGCCGAAGCGCGCTTCGGTGATGGTGAGGTTGCCGCTCGCATCCCAGCTCAGCGTGTAGCTCACGCCCGAGCCTTCGACCGAATGCTGTACGGCCTTGCTCGCCTTGCCGTTGGCAAGTGCGGCGGTCAGGTTGGCGCTGCCCAGGAAGGTCTCGATTTCGGCAACCG
>NZ_JARGNB010000002.1 GCF_030167915.1 Aquabacterium humicola
GCCTCGAGCCCGTTCGCCGCCCGGCCCCCGGGCGCCGCGGCCGCGGCCTCGGCCCCGGCGGCCGCGCCGACGCCCGGCCAGCCGCCGGCGTTTGCGACCGTCGTGCGGGACGCGCAGCGCATCGACGATGGGCTGTTCACCGTCTGGCGCAAGGACGAGCGGGTGTGGTTCGAGCTGAAGCCCACGGACTTCGACAAGCCCTTCTTCCTGTCGCCCAAGCTCGCCAGCGGCATCGGCGAAGCGCAGGTCTTCGGCGGCATGATGGCGCGGCCGCAGGTGGTCGAGTTCCATCGCCTGTACAACCTGGTGCAGCTGCGCGCGCTGAACACCGCCTACATCGCGAAGCCGTCGACGCCCGAGGCGCGCGCGATCGCCGCCGCCTATTCACCCAGCCTGCTGGCCGCTGCCCCGGTGGCCAGCCTGCCGCATCCCTCGCGCGGCACGGTGCTGGTCGATGCCAGCAGCCTGTTCGTCGGCGACCTGCTGCAGGTGGCGCCGCAGCTGCAGCGCAGCTTCCGCCAGGCCTATGGCTTCGATGCCCGCAACTCGGCGGTCACCGCGGTGCGCGCCAAGCCCGACATGCTGGTGCTCGAGGTCACCGGCCACTTCGCGACGGCAGCGATCGCGGTGCCGACGCCCGGCGCACCGCCGACGGCGCCCTTGCCGACGATCCCGCGCACGCTGCCCGATGCGCGCAGCCTGTTCGTCAAGCTGCACTACTCGATCGCGAAGCTGCCGGAGCAGGTGATGGCGGCGCGGCCGGCCGACCCGCGCATCGGCCACTTCGTGCACCTGCAGCACGACTTCGGCGACGACCTCGCGCGCACGCCGAAGCTGCGCCACGTCGCGCGCTGGCGGCTCGAGAAGAAGGACTCGGCGGCGCCGCTGTCCGAGCCGGTCAAGCCGATCACCTACTGGATCGACCGCAGCGTGCCGCTGAAGTACCGGGGCGCGATCACCGAGGGCATCCTCGAGTGGAACAAGGCCTTCGAGCGCATCGGCTTCAAGGACGCGGTGGTCGTCAAGGTGCAGCCCGACGACGCCGACTTCGACACGCTCGATTACGGCATTGCGTCGGTGCGCTGGATGGTCAACGCCAGCCCGGCGTTCGGTGCGATCGGCCCGCGCCATGTCGACCCGCGCTCGGGCGAGATCCTCGATGCCGACATCGCGTTCGAGAGCCTGTCCTCGCGCAACGTGCGCAGCTACCGCTCGCGCATCTTCGGCGGCGATCCGGCCGCCGCGCAGGCCGCATGGGCCGAGCTGCTGCAGGTGGCGCAGCCGGCCGCGGCGATGCAGGCGGCGCAGGGCCATGCCCATGACGCCACCTGCCAGCATGCGGCGCTCGGGGCCGAGCAGCTGGCCTACGGCCTCGACGTGCTGGCCGCGCAGGGCGAGATCGAGCCCGACAGTCCCGAGGCCGAGGCCTTCGTGCTCGCCTACCTGAAGGACACGACGATGCACGAGGTCGGCCACACGCTCGGGCTGCGCCACAACTTCCGCGCGTCGCGCATCTACACCGAGCAGCAGCTGGCCGATCCGGAGTTCACCCGCAGCCATGCGCTGACCGGGTCGGTGATGGAGTACCCGGCGATCAACCTGCCGCGGCCCGGCGAACGCCGCCCGGCGCCGTTCCAGGCCACGCTGGGGCCCTACGACTACTGGGCGGTCGAGTACGCCTACAAGCCCCTGGCGCCGGCCGACGAGGCCGCGGAGCTCAAGCGCATCGCGGCGCGCAGCGCCGAGCCCGAGCTCGCCTTCGGCACCGACGAGGACAACTTCTTCGGCATCGATCCCGACTCGCTGCAGATGGACCTCGGCCGCGACCCGCTGGCCTTCGCGCGCAAGCGCTTCGAGATCGCGCAGGACCTGTTCGCGCGGCAGGAGCGGCGCCGGCTGTCGCCGGACCAGGACTACGGCGTGCTGCGCCGCGGGCTGCGTTTCGCGGTGCTGGATGCCGGCCGCGCCGCCGGCACGGTGCTGCGCCAGGTCGGCGGCATGCGCACCCTGCGCGACTTTCCGAACAGCGGCCGCGACCCGCTGCAGCCGGTGCCGCCGGCCGAGCAGCGCGCGGCGATGGCGCTGCTGTCCAAGCATGTGCTGGCGGCCGACAGCCTGGTCGTCTCGCCGGCGCTGCAGCGGCGGCTGGCGCCCGACTACCTCGAGCGCGGCGACGCGGTGCTGTTCGGCGAGGAAGACGTGCCGACCGATTACCCGATCGCCCAGGCGCTGCACGAGATGCGGCGCGCGGTGCTGACGCAGCTGATGAGCGACCAGCTCGCCACGCGCCTGCTCGACAGCGAGGCCAAGGCGGCGCAGCCTGAGCAGGCCTTCCGCCTCGCCGAGCTGTACCGCCAGCTCGAGGCCGACGTCTGGAGCGAGCTCGGTGCGAAGGCCGGTGACATCCCGCCGGCGCGGCGCGAGCTGCAGCGCGAGCACCTGAACCGGGTGGCCACCGCGCTGCTGCGGCCCGGTGCCGGCCAGCGCGCCGATGCCCGCGCGCTGTGGCGCACGCAGGCGGCCGGGCTGCTGCCGCGGCTGGAAGCGGCCGCGAAGCGGCCCGGGCTGAGCGATGCCGCCCGGCTGCACCTGAAGGACAGCGCGGACACGCTGCGCGCCGCGCTGGCGGCGCCGCTGCAGCGCGCGGGGGTCTGAGCGGCCGAGAGGCCGAGAGGCCGAGAGGCCGAGAGGCCGAGAGGCCGAGAGGCCGAGAGGCCGGGAGGCCGGGAGGCTTCGGCCCGGTCGGGATCGCCGGGCCGGGCCGAAGCCCGGCCGACCGCGGTCAGTTCGGCAGGCCGAACGCGTAGAGCTTCTTGTTCGGCATGCCGAAGCCCAGGTTCGAGTAACCCGAGCCCCAGAACACCATGCCGCCGGAAATCGCCGCACCGGACAGGCAGGAGCCGCCGCTCGGGAAGCTCCACAGGATGGCGCCGGTGGCCGCATTCAGCGCGTACATGTGGCCGGCGGCGTCGAGCGAACAGCCGTAGACCACGCCATTGGCGCTGGACACCGGGCCCGACGGCCCGCCGCCGAAGCCGGCACCGAGCCGCGGGTCGGCGGTCTGCCACAGGATCTGGCCGGTGGCCGCATCGAGCGCGCTCCAGCCGCCGTGCGTCGTCGACGCGCCGCCCAGGGGCGTCCAGGGAATCGCGTTGCTGTTCGGGTTCTGGGTGTAGACCCGCTTGCCGTCGACCGCCGAGCCCCATTGCAGACCGCCGGCGGTGCCGCCGGGGCCGGTCTGCGTGACCCAGACGACGGCGCCGGTGTCCGGATTCAGCGCCCAGTACTGCCCGCTCTTCTGACCGGCGCCGACGAGCTCCAGCGGCTTGCCCTGGCCGTCGCGTGCCTTGAACAGCGCCGGGGCCTGGCCGAAATCGAAGTCCGGGCCGGCGGGGCTGGGGCAGAGGTCGCCATCGCCGAAGAACGGGATGCAGTCGACCGTCCAGGCGTCGTAGGGAATCGCGCGCGTCGCCCAGCGCACGGCGCCGGTCTTCAGGTCCAGCGCGAGCACGCTGTCGAAATGGTCGTTCGCCGGCAGGCAGGCGGCCTTGGCCACCGGATCGCTGCCCGCCGCGGCGACGCAGTCGAGCACCGACTGCGGCACCGAGTAGTTGTTGCCCGTGGCGACGTAGACCTGTCCGCGCTTGACGTCGATGGCCGGCGAGCTGCCCCAGATCGCGTTGCCCGTGTAGCCGGCCGGCGACGCCGGCACCGTGTAGGTCTTCCACAGGACCTGCCCGGTGGCCAGGTTCAGCGCCAGCATGCTGCCGCGGAAGGACAGCTGGTAGCCCGGCACGAAGGCGGCCAGCGCTTCCTCCTGCGACGCCACGCCGACGTAGACCCGCCCGTCGTGCACCGTCGCCGCCTGCGTGATGATCGCCGCCGGATGGGCCTCGGCCTGCGTATTCCACAGCAGCGCACCGGTCAGCTTGTCCAGGGCCAGCACGCGGCCGCCGGGACCGCCGCCGAAGAGGATCGCGCCCTGGGTGCCGACGATCACCTTGCCGTCGGCGATGGCCGGCGTCGCGCGCGCCTTGTCGCCGGCCACGCCGGTCAGCGCCGGCAGGTGCACGCTCCAGCGCAGCTGCCCGGTGCGGCGATCCACCGCGTAGAGGTAACCGGCCCAGTCGGGCACGTAGACGGTGTCGCCATCGACCGCCGGTGTGGCCGACACGTCGCCGGCGGTGGTGAACGACCACTTGACCGCGAGGCTGCCCACGTTGGCCGGGCCGATCCGGTTCTCCGAGGCCTGGTGGCGCGTATTCTCGCGGTCGCCGCCGGAGAAATTCCATTGCTGGCCTTCGCTGGCCCCGGCCGGGGGCACGCACGCTGCAAACCAGCAGGCGGCCAAACCGACGACTCGCGTGAGCTCGACGGACCTCGAACGCAACTTCATCATGGTTCCTCTCGCAAGCACTGATGGCCTGCCGTCGGACCATGTGACGCCTCAAGTAACAATTTGCGAACCGGGGCTACTACCGATGCCGCCGCGCCGGGCCGGTTCGAACTAGGGGGTGGGCCGGCGCGGCGCCCCCGATGCAGTCCGCACCGGTGCGCACGCGGCCCTCCGCTCACGCCCCGCCGTTCGTCGTTCGTCGCACCGACCCGCCCGGCGCATTGGACCGGACGCGCCGGCCGGTTATCGTGCCGGCCACGATGGATTCGACCTCTGCTTCTTCGATCACGCCTGCACCCGGCGGCTGGGCCGCGGCGCTGCGCAGCTTGAGCGCCGGCAAGGTCGGCTGGGCGCTGGGCCTGGCCTTCCTGGTCGCCGCGGCGCTGAACCCGATCTTCGCGCCGCCGTTCCCGGTGCTGCTGGGCCGCACGATCTTCGTCGCGCTGGTGCTGCTGCTGACCTTCACGCTGGCCGGCAACCTGCAGCACAAGTACCTGCCGCGCTGGCTGGCGCAGACGCTGGCCGTGGTGCTCGCGGCGCCGCTGGCGACGCTGCTGGTCTACCTCGTCGCCACCGGCGGCGACTTCTCGGCGATCGTCAGTCATCCCGGCCGCGTCGCCGGCTTCATGTGGATCGCCGGCTGTGCGCTGTTCATCGGCCTGGTGCTGGCCACCGCCGCGATGGTGCGCGAGCGCGAGGCGCTGGCACGCTCGATGCAGCTGCAGTTCGAGCTCGAGCGCGCGAAGCTGGAGAAGCAGGCGCTCGACGCGCGCCTGGCGCTGCTGACGGCGCAGATCGAGCCGCACTTCCTGTTCAACACGCTGGCCAACGTGCAGGCGCTGGTCGAGACCGGTTCGCCGCGCGCGGCCCAGGTGCTGAAGAGCCTGATCGCCTACCTGCGCGCGGCGCTGCCGAAGCTGCACGAGCCCGGCGGCCTGCCGGCGCTGGCCAACGAGCTGCAGCTGGTGCGCGCCTACCTCGAGCTGATGCACCTGCGCATGCCGGACCGCCTGCAGTTCGCGGTCGACGTGCCGGCCGAGCTGCATGCCGAGCGCTTTCCGACGATGGCCCTGCTGACGCTGGTGGAGAACGCCGTGCGCCACGGCGTGGACCCGAGCGAGGAGGGCGGCCGCATCGACGTCGGCGGCCGTCGCGAGCCGGAGGGCGGCTGGCGGCTGTGGGTCGCCGACAGCGGCGTCGGGCTGGCCGAGAACGCCGCGCCCGGCACCGGCCTCGCGAACCTGCGCGCGCGCCTGCAGGGCGTGTTCGGCGCCGGCGCGACACTCGAGCTGAGCGAACAACCCCCCCACGGCGTGCGCGCCGAGATCATCATTCCGGCTGCGGCCGATGCCGCGCCGAAAGCCCGCTCATGACCGTGATCACCGCCCTCATCGCCGACGACGAACCGCTGCTGCGCGACCACCTGCAGGCCCACCTCGGCCGCTTGTGGCCCGAGCTGCAGATCGTCGGCCAGGCGCGCAACGGCCGCGAGGCGGTCGAGCTGTTCGAGCGCGAGCAGCCGCAGATCGTCTTCCTCGACGTGCACATGCCCGGCATGAACGGCATCGAGGCCGCGCGCGCGATCGCCCGCCGCGCGATGACCGTCTTCGTCACCGCCTACGAGCAGTACGCGGTGCAGGCCTTCGAGCAGGGCGCGATCGACTACCTGATCAAGCCCTTCGACGAAACACGGCTGACCGACACCATCGGCCGCCTGAAGGAGCGCCTGCGCGCCGGTGCCGTGCCCGCGGCGGCGGTCGGTGCCGACGGCGACGAGGCCGGCGACCGCCTCGAGTCGGTGCTCGACCGCCTCGCGGCCCAGCTGCGCCACCAGGCCAGCGGCAAGCCGTGGCTGCAGTGGATCAAGGCGTCTGTCGGCAACGCCGTGCGGCTGATCCCGGTCGAGCAGATCGCCTACCTGCGCTCGGACGAGAAGTACACGCTGGTGGTCTGGGAAGGCGGCGAGGCGCTGATCCGCAAGCCCATCCGCGAGCTCGTCGACGAGATGGACCCCGAGCAGTTCGTGCAGGTGCACCGCTCGGTGATCGTCAACCTGCGCCACGTCGCGCAGGTCACCCGCGGCGCCAACGAGACCGCCGACGTGCACCTGAAGGGCCGCACCGAGACGCTGCCGGTCAGCCGCAGCTACCTGCACCTGTTCCGGCAGATGTGAGGGTGGTCGCTGGCGCAGCCGCGGTCCGTTCGCCGATCGGCAAGCCCCGGCTCACGGCGCGCGCCACAGCCAGGCCGCCCCGCGCACGCCCGATGAGTCGCCGTGCAGCGCCGGCCGCACACGGGTGCGCAGCGGCGCACCGCTGCCGGCGCTGAACACCCACGGCCGGCAGCGTGCCGGCAGCTCGTCGTAGACCCGCGCGATGCGCGACAGCCCGCCGCCGAGCACGATCACGTCGGGGTCGAGCAGGTTGATCACCTGTGCCAGCGCACGCCCGAGGCGGTCCAGCCAGCGGTCGATGCTCGCGATGCAGGCCGGATCGCCGGCCGCCGCGGCCACGGCGATCTGCGCCGCAGTGAGCGCCTGCCCACCATGCCGCCGATGGTCGGCGGCGATGGCCGGGCCGCTGACCAGCGTCTCGATGCAGCCGGCCTGGCCGCAATAACAGGCGGGCCGCGGCTCGTCGGCCGGCGCCCAGGGCAGCGGGTTGTGGCCCCACTCGCCCGCCAGGCCGTTCGGCCCCTGCAGCACGCGGCCGTGCACCGCGATGCCGGCGCCGGTGCCGGTGCCGAGGATCGCGGCGAAGACGACGTCGGCGCCCGCGCCCGCGCCGTCGGTGGCTTCGGACAGCGCCAGGCAGTTCGCGTCGTTCGCCAGGCGCACCGGCAGGCCGAGTCTCACCGACAGGTCCGCCGCCAGCGGTCGGCCGTTCAGGCAGGTGGTGTTGGCGTTCTTGATCAGGCCGTCGGCGCCGGTGCTGCCCGGCGTGCCCAGGCCGACCGTGGCCCCGGCACCGGCCGGCAACTGTGCCCGCGCCTGGTCGACCAGCCCGGCGATGGCGTCCAGCAGCGCGCCGTAGTCCGACGATGGCGACGGAATGCGGTGCCGCCAGCATTCCGTACCGGTCGGATCCAGCAGCACCGCCTCGATCTTGGTGCCGCCCAGGTCGACGCCGATCGCGGCGCCGGTGATACCGGCGCCGGGGGTCGGTGAAGCATCGGCATGTGGGGAGGAGTTGGCGGGCATCAGGGTTCAGGAGCCCCTCAGCGGGGTCCGGAAAGCTTAACTGGCTGTAAAGCCGGCCGATATTCCAGCGATCAGGCTGGACGCCGGATTTCCAGAATCCGATCCGTCCTGCTGTCTGTTCATTCAGGAGACATCCCATGCTGTCAAGAATCTCCGCTTCCATCGGTCGCCGCCTGGCCTTCGGCTTCGGCGCGCTGATCGTGCTGCTGGTCCTCGTCGCCGGCTTCGCCGCCATGACGACGCAGCGGCTGGGCGAACAAGTGCGCCAGATCGTCGAGGTCAACAACGAACGCTCGGCGACGGCCTACCGCATGCTCGACGGCATGAACGCGATGGCCATCCAGGCGCGTTCGATCACGCTGCTGACCGACGCGAAGGAAATCGAGGCCGAGCTCAAGCTCTTCGAGAAGTCGAGGGGCGAGTACCTGAAGCAGGAGAAAGCGCTGGTCGCGCTGATGGCCGATGCCGACGCCGCGCCGAAGAAGCTGACGGAAGAGATCACGCAGGCGGCCGCAAAGACGATTCCGCTGATCGCGCATGCCGCCAAGCAGGGCCAGGAAGGCGCGAACATCGACGCGACGATGACGCTGACGCTGCAGGTGCGGCCGGCCGAGATCGTGTGGCGCAAGAAGGTCGACGAGCTGATCACGCTGCAGGCCAAGCAGAATGCAGAGAGCGCGACCGCCGCCACCGTCGGCACGCGTCGCGCGGTGATCATCGAAGCGGTGCTGGTCGCCGCGGCGATCGCCATCGGCGTGATCGTCGCCTGGCGCATCACGCGCGGCATCAAGCTGCCGATCGAACGCGCGGTGCGCGTGGCCGAGCGCATTGCCGAAGGCGACCTCGGCAGCAACGTCGAGCACAACGACAGCAAGGACGAGATCGGCCGCCTGCTGCACGCGATCGCCGCGATGCAGGCCCGCCTGCGCAGCCTGGTCGGCGAGATCCGGCAGACCGCGGATTCGATCCAGGTCGCCAGTGCCGAAGTGGCCACCGGCAACCAGGACCTCAGCGCCCGCACCGAGCAGGCCGCCAGCAACCTGCAGCAGACCGCCAGTTCGATGGAACAGCTGACCGGCACTGTGCGCCAGAGCGCCGACGCCGCGTCGCAGGCCAACCAGCTCGCCGCGTCGGCCGCCTCGGTGGCGCAGCGGGGCGGCCAGGTCGTCAGCCAGGTGGTGACGACGATGGACGCGATCAACGCCAGCTCGAAGAAGATCGCCGACATCATCGGCACGATCGACGGCATCGCGTTCCAGACCAACATCCTGGCGCTGAACGCCGCGGTCGAGGCCGCGCGCGCCGGCGAACAGGGCCGCGGCTTCGCGGTGGTGGCCGGCGAAGTGCGCTCCCTGGCGCAGCGCAGCGCGGAGGCCGCGCGCGAGATCAAGGCGCTGATCGGCAACTCGGTCGACAAGGTCGAGACCGGCAGCCGGCTCGTCACCGACGCGGGCACGACGATGAACGAGATCGTCGCCAGCGTGCAGCGCGTGACCGACATCATCGGCGAGATCACCGCCGCATCGGCCGAGCAGAGCTCGGGCCTGGGCCAGATCAACGGCGCGGTGACGCAGCTCGACCAGATGACGCAGCAGAACGCGGCGCTGGTGGAAGAGTCCGCTGCGGCGGCCGAGAGCCTGCGCGAGCAGGCCGGCCGCCTGGCCTCGCTGGTGGCGACCTTCAACCTGGGCGACAGCGCACACGCTTCCGCGAAACCGGCCAGCGTGGCGGTGACGGTGGCCGCGACCGCCGCGCCGACCGCCGTACAGACCCCCAAGCCGGCCGCCGCCCCCGCGGTCAAGAAGCCGGCCCCGAGCGTCGCCCCCAAGGCGGCGGCCCCTGGCAAGCCCGAGACGACGGTGGCGCCCGCTGCGCCGGCCAAGGTTCCCGCACCGGCCGCGACAGCGCCGGCCGGTGACGACTGGGAATCCTTCTGATCGGAGTCTCGCCGTGAAACTGCTCAACCGCTTTTCGATCCGCGCCCGCTTCAACGTCATGATCGGCATCGTCACCGCCTCGCTGGTGGTGACGGCGGCGGTCAACGCGCTCAGCGACCGCGCCAACCGCCAGGACGCGCAGCAGGTGTTCGAACAATCGAACGCCGCGCTGCTGGACGCCGGCGAGATGCGTGAATCGATGGCCCAGATGCGCCGCCTCGAGGCGAGCATCATGGCCGTCGGCGCGACCAACGCGATCGAGGTCGAGCGGCTGGGCAAGGAATGGGAAGCGGCGGTGAAGGCTTCGAAGGCCGTCGCCGAGCGCATCGCGAAGGGCGAATCGGCCACCGACGAGGTGCGCACGATGATCGCCAACCACGGCAAGCTGCTGGGCGAATACGCCGCGGTGATCCAGCCGCTGGCCGCGCAGCTCAAGGGTGCGCAGATCGACGGCGCCGTCGCGCTGGCCTATGCGGCCAAGGCCGAGGGCACCGTGAAGGCGATGGTCGCCAACGTCGATGCGCTGACCAAGGCGCAGATGGTGCGCGTGGAATCCGTGCGCAAGCATGCCGAGCAGCGCGCGACGATCGCCGATGCGGTCAAGCTGGCGCTGATGGGCATGACGCTGGCGCTGTTCCTGCCGCTGGCCTGGCTGACCTCGCGCGCGGTGTGCAAGCCGCTGGACCGCGTGGTGCGCGTCGCCGAGCGCATCGCCGAAGGCGACCTCGGCAGCAGCGTCGAGCAGGGTGGCCACGACGAGATCGGCCGCCTGCTGCAGGCCATCGCCGGCATGCAGGACCGCCTGCGCGTGCTGGTCGGCGAGATCCGCCAGACCGCCGATTCGATCCAGGTGGCCAGCACCGAGGTGGCCACCGGCAACCACGACCTGAGCCAGCGCACCGAGCAGGCGGCATCGAACCTGCAGCAGACCGCCAGCTCGATGGAGCAGCTGACCGGCACCGTGCGCCAGAGCGCCGACGCCGCGTCGCAGGCCAACCAGCTCGCGGCCTCCGCCGCCGAAGTGGCACAGCGCGGCGGCCAGGTCGTCTCGCAGGTCGTGACGACGATGGACGCGATCAATGCCAGCTCGAAGAAGATCGCCGACATCATCGGCACCATCGATGGCATTGCCTTCCAGACCAACATCCTGGCGCTGAATGCCGCGGTGGAAGCCGCGCGGGCCGGCGAGCAGGGCCGCGGCTTCGCGGTGGTGGCCGGCGAAGTGCGCTCGCTGGCGCAGCGTTCGGCCGAAGCCGCGCGCGAGATCAAGGCGCTGATCGGCAACTCGGTCGACAAGGTCGAGACCGGCAGCCGCCTGGTGAGCGATGCCGGCACGACGATGAACGAGATCGTCGCCAGCGTGCAGCGCGTGACCGACATCATCGGCGAGATCACCGCCGCGTCGGCCGAGCAGAGCTCGGGCCTCGGCCAGATCAACGGCGCGGTGACGCAGCTCGACCAGATGACGCAGCAGAACGCGGCGCTGGTGGAAGAGTCCGCCGCCGCGGCGGAGAGCCTGCGCGAGCAAGCCGGCCGCCTGGCCGGGCTGGTGGCCACCTTCCGCCTGAAGGGCGAGGCGCAGGCCGCCTGAAGTCTTCCACCCGAGGCGCAGGCCGCCTGACGTCCGAAATCGACGTCCACTGCAAGAGGAGTACAGCGTGGCACTCAACCTTTCGATCGTCGGCCGCCTTCGGGTGATGGCCGGCCTCATCACCGTGGCCGTGCTTTCGGTCGCGGCCTATACCGGATATGCCTACTACGACGCCTCGGTCGACCAGCGGCTGAGCACCACGCGGGCCGTCGTCGGCCAGTCGCAGGCCATCGCGCAGAAGTACCACGACGAGGAGAAGGCCGGCAAGCTGTCGGCCGACGACGCCCGCAAGAAGGCGATCGCCGAGATCATGGCGATCCGCTACGAGGGCAAGGAATACGTCTGGATCAACGACATGGCGCCGAAGATGGTGGCGCACCCGATCAAGCCGGAGATGAACGGCCAGGACCTCGGCGAGTACAAGGACCCGAACGGCAAGCGGCTGTTCGTCGAGTTCGTCGAGACGGTCAAGAAGGACGGCTCGGGCCATGTCGACTACCTGTGGCCGAAGCCGGGCAGCAAGGACCCGGAGCCCAAGCGTTCGTACGTCGCCACCTTCCAGCCCTGGGGCTGGGTGGTCGGCTCGGGCGTCTACATCGACGAGGTGCGTGCAGCCGCCGTGCGTTTCGCGGCCGTCAACCTGGCCGTCGGCCTGGTGCTGTCGGTGGGCGTGTTCGCCTTCGTGCAGGTGCTCGCCGGCTCGCTGAAGCGCCGGCTCGCGCTGGTCGAGCAGGGGCTGCAGGCGATCGCCGCCGGCAACCTGGCGGTGCACATCGATGCCGGCCGCGACGACGAGATCGGCCGCCTGATCGGCACCGTGCAGCGCACCCGCGACGGCCTGAGCCGCATGGTGACGCAGGTGCGCCAGTCGGCCGAGAGCATCCAGGTGGCGAGCAGCGAAGTGGCCACCGGCAATGCCGACCTCAGCCAGCGCACCGAGCAGACCGCGGGCAACCTGCAGAAAGCCGCGAGCTCGATGGAACAGCTCACGGCCACCGTCGGCCAGACCGCCGAATCGGCGCGCACCGCGAACCAGCTGGCGAGCTCCGCCGCCGAGGTCGCCCAGCGCGGCGGCCAGGTCGTCAGCCAGGTCGTCGCGACGATGGAAGAGATCAATACCAGCTCCAAGCGCATCGCCGACATCATCGGCACCATCGACGGCATCGCGTTCCAGACCAACATCCTGGCGCTGAACGCCGCGGTGGAAGCCGCGCGGGCCGGCGAGCAGGGCCGCGGCTTCGCGGTGGTGGCGGGTGAAGTGCGCTCGCTGGCGCAGCGTTCGGCCGAAGCCGCGCGCGAGATCAAGAGCCTGATCGGCTCCAGCGTCGAGAAGGTCGGCGAAGGCAGCCGCCTGGTCGGCGATGCCGGCAGCACGATGGGCGAGATCGTCGCCAGCGTGCAGCGGGTGTCCGACATCATCGGCGAGATCACCAACGCCACCCGCGAGCAGAGCCAGGGCCTGGGCCAGGTCAACGGCGCGGTGGTGCAGCTGGATCAGATGACGCAGCAGAACGCCGCGCTGGTCGAAGAGAGTGCCGCGGCCGCGGAAAGCCTGAAGGGCCAGGCCGAGAACCTGGCCGGCGTGGTGTCGACGTTCAGGCTCGCGTAAGCAGCAGGCGTCTTCCAACAACAACGCCCGGGCACCTTGCGGAGCTCCGGGCGTCGTTCATTCCGGGGAACGAGGCGTCAGATCGGCTGCGTGCGCTGTTCCAGCCAGGCCAGCGCGTCGCCGCTCACTTTCGGTGCCAGGCGCGCGCGCACCGTCGCGTGGTAGTGATTCAGCCAGGCGATCTCGTCGGCGCGCATCAGGCGCTTGTCGATGCAGCGCGTATCGATCGGGCACAGCGTCAGCGTCTCGAACTCGAGCATCTCGCCGAAGGCGCCGTTCTCGGGCGTCTCGGCCGGCACGTTCATCACCAGGTTCTCGATGCGCACGCCCCACTGGCCGGTGCGGTACAGGCCCGGCTCGTTCGACGTGATCATGCCCGGCTCCATCGCCATCGTCGCCTCGGGCACCGCCTTGCTGATGCTCTGCGGGCCTTCGTGCACGTTCAGGAAGTAGCCGACGCCGTGGCCGGTGCCGTGGCCGTAGTCGCAGCCTTCGGCCCACAGCGGCGCGCGGGCGATCGCATCGAGCATCGGGCTCAGCGTGCCGCGCGGGAAGCGCACGCGCGACAGCGCGATCATCGCCTTCAGCACCAGCGTGTAGTCGCGCTGCTGCGCGGCGCTGACGGTGCCGATCGGCCAGACGCGGGTGATGTCGGTGGTGCCGCCGAGGTACTGGCCGCCGGAGTCGATCAGCAGCAGGCCGCTGCCTTCGATCCACGCGTAGGCCTCGGGCAGCGCGCGGTAGTGCGGCAGCGCGCCGTTGGCGTTGAAGCCGGCGATGGTCGAGAAGCTCAGGCCCTTGAAGCCGGGCCGCTTCGCGCGCTCGGCGCTGAGCTTGTCGTCGATGGTCAGCTCGCTGATGCGCTCGCCGCGCGCCAGCGCGGCTTCGAACCAGGCGTAGAAGTGGCACATCGCGGCGCCATCCTCTTCCATCGCGGCGCGGATGAAGCCGGCTTCGGCCGCGCCCTTGCGGCTCTTGAACAGCGTGCTCGGGTTGATCGCCTCGACCACCCGCACGCCGGCCGCGACCTGTTCGCGGAAGCCCAGCGTGATGCGGCGCGGGTCGACCAGCAGCGTGCTGCCGGCCGGCAGCGCGGCCAGCGCGGCGGCGGCGCCGGCATAGTCGGCCAGCGCCAGGCCGTCGGCCTGCAGCTGCGCGGCCAGTTCGGCGGACACCTTGCCGGCGCCGACGTACAGCGTCGCGCGCGTCGCGTCGATCAGCAGGTGCGCGAGGAACACCGGGTTGTACTCGACGTCGGCGCCGCGCAGGTTGGTGATCCACGCGATGTCGTCGACCGTGGAGACGAAATGGTGGCTGGCGCCGTGGCGGGCCATCGCCTCGCGCACGCGGGCCAGGCGCGCCGCGCGCGGCTCGGTGGCTTCGGGTGCGGCGTGCGCGAAGATCGGCGCCACCGGCAGGCCGGCGCGGTCGGGCCAGACGTCAGCCAGCAGGTCGGCATCGGTGCGCAGCGTCACGCCGGCGGCGTCGAGCGCATTGCGCAGCAGCTGCGCCGTCGCCAGGCCCAGCACCTGTCCGTCGACCAGCACCTGGCCGCCGCGCGGCGTCTCGCGCGCCAGCCAGTCGATGTGGTGCAGCGCGGCGCCGGTGGGGATCTTGACCAGCACGATGCCGCTGCCCTGCAGTTCGCGCTCGGCCTGTTCCCAGTAGCGGCTGTCGGCGAAGAGGGCGGCCTTGTCCACGGTGACCACCAGCGTGCCCATCGAGCCGGTGAAGCCCGACAGCCACTCGCGGCCCTGCCAGCGGCCGGGCAGGTATTCGGACAGGTGCGGATCGGCCGAGGGCACGAGCAGGGCGTGGGCGCCGTGGCGGGCGAGGGCTTCGCGCACGCGTTCGACGCGTTCACGCACGGGGGAGAGGCGGGTGTCCATGGTCAGGCTCCACAAGGGCCGCGGGTGTCCGGGTGGGACGCCGGGCGAAGGTGCGCGTCAAGCGGCGGGCGAAGGGCGGAATTCTAGGCGGCGTGCTCGGGCGGCCGATCTGCGGGGATGCCCGCGGGCGTGAGCGGCGGCACGGTCCGCCGGGGCGCGGCGGCGGCGGCGTCGGCCGCCGCGCCGGCCGGCTGCGCGACGATGCGGGCATGGCGCGCGAACGTCCAGTAGCTCCAGGCCCAGTCGATCAGCACGACCAGCCGGTTGCGGAAGCCGATCAGGAAGTAGATGTGCGCGAACAGCCAGAACAGCCATGCCGGGTAGCCCGAGAAGCGCACGCGGCCGAGCAGCGGCGCCTCCAGCTGCACCACCGCGGCATTGCGGCCGAGCGTCGACAGCGAGCCGTAGTCGGCGTAGCGGAAGGGCTGCGGCGTCTCGCTGCGCAGGCGCCGACCGATGTTGGCGGCCGCCAGTCGGCCCATCTGCTTGGCCGCCGGGCTGACGCCGGGCACCGGCTTCGGTCCGGCCTTGGTCGGCGTGGTGACCGCCGCCAGGTCGCCGATCACCTGGATCTCCGGATGGCCGGCGAGCGAGAGGTCGGGCTGCACCAGCACGCGGCCGGCCCGGTCGAGCTGCGCGCCGGCGCTCGCCGCCAGCGCCTTGCCCAGCGGCGACGCAGCGACGCCCGCGGCCCACAGCACCGTGCGCGCGGGCAGGCGCTTGGCTTCGCCGCCTTCGCGGTAGTCGACCCCCTCGGCATCGATGCCGGTGACCTGGCAGCCGGTGTGCAGCTCGACGCCGAGCCGGCGCAACTGGTCGGCAGCGCTCGCGCTCAGGACCTCGTCGAAGGCCGACAGCACGCGCGGCCCGCCTTCCATCAGCACGATGCGTGCATGCCGCGAATCGATGCGGCGGAACTCGCCCGGTAGCGTGTGGCGCGCGATCTCGGCCAGCGCGCCGGCCAGCTCCACGCCGGTGGGGCCGGCGCCGATGATCACGAAGTTCAGGCAGGCAGCACGTTCGGCGTCGTCGGCAGTGCGCTCGGCCTGCTCGAAGGCGCCGATGATGCGGGCGCGGATCGCGAAGGCGTCGGCCAGGGTCTTCAGCCCCGGCGCGAACGCCGACCACTGGTCGTTGCCGAAGTAGCTGTGCGTGGCGCCGGCGGCGACGATCAGGTGGTCGTAGGCGACCGCGCTGCCGTCGTCGAGCTGCAGCGTCCTTTGCGCGGCATCGATGCCGGTGACTTCGGCCCGCAGGATGGTCAGCCGGCCGCGGCGCATCTGGCGCCGCAGGATGTGGCGGATCGGTCCGGCCACCGCGGGGGCCGCGACGTCGGCGGTGGCGACCTGGTAGAGCAGCGGCTGGAAGAGGTGGTGGTTGGTGCGGTCGATCAGGATCACTTCGGCCGCCTCGTTGCGCGCCAGCGCGCGCACCGCCTCCAGGCCACCGAATCCGCACCCGATCACGCAGACGCGGGTGGTTGTCATGGTGCGTCAGCATACGCTGGGCGCGCGGCGGCCGGCGGCACGGCCGGCCTTGCCCGCGTCCGATGCTCGCCTTTCGCCGGTTGTCCTTGCCCGTATGCTTCGAGCATGCGACTACTGCTCGTCGAAGACGACCGCATGATCGGCGACAGCCTGCGCCAGGCGCTGAAGCTGGAGGGCCATGCGGTGGACTGGGTCTACGACCTGGCGGCGGCGCGCACGTCGCTGGGCAGCGAACGTTTCGACCTCGTGCTGCTGGACCTCGGCCTGCCGCTCGCCGCCGGCGGCGCGCCGCAGCCGGCGAGCGGGCTGTCGCTGCTGAACGAGCTGCGTTCGCGCGGCGATGGCACGCCGGTGATCGTGCTGACCGCGCGCGACGCCACCAGCGACCGCGTCGCCGGCCTCGATGCCGGCGCCGACGACTACCTGGTCAAGCCGTTCGAGCTCGACGAGCTCGCCGCGCGCATGCGCGCCGTCGCGCGACGCCACGCCGGCCGCGCCGAGCCGGCGCTGGAGCACCGCGGCGTGAAGCTCGATCCGTCGACCCGCCGCGTGACGAAGGACGGCCACCCGGTGCTGCTGTCGGCGCGGGAATACGCGGTGCTCGAGGCGCTGATGCAGCGGCCCGGCGCGGTGCTGTCGCGTGCCCAGCTGGAGGACCGGCTCTACGGCTGGGGCGACGCGGTCGAGAGCAACGCGGTGTCGGTCTACGTGCACCAGCTGCGCAAAAAGTTGGGAGCCGAGTTCATCGGAAGCATGCGCGGCGTCGGCTACTTCCTCGACGTGTCGTGAGGCAGTCCAGCGCCGGGCCGTCCCAAGCTGGACGCGCCCCCTCGGGGGGCCGGCGCCGAGGGCGCCTGGGGGGCCACTTCACGCGGTCCCTTCGCGCGCGCCTGCTGCTGTCGCTGCTGGCGGCGCTGACCTTGTCGGCTGCGCTGACCGGCGTCATCGCCTACCGCAACGTGCTGGCCGAGACCGAGTCGCTGTTCGACTACCAGCTAAGGCAGATGGCGCTGTCGCTGCGCGACCAGGGCGAAGTCTCCGGCGGCGACGCGGCCGCGCTGCAGGACGAGGCGCTCGACTTCGTCGTGCAGATCTGGCACGTCGACGGGCGCACGGTCTACGCGACGCGACAGCACCGCGCGTTGCCGTCGCACACCAAGCTCGGCTTCGCCGACATCGAGGTCGACGGCCAGCCCTGGCGCAGCTTCGGCGTCACCGCCGGCGAACGGGTGATCCAGGTCGCGCAGCCGGTGCGCATCCGCCAGCGGCTGGCTGCCAACGCCGCGCTGCGCAGCGTGCTGCCGCTGGTCGCGGTGACGCCGCTGCTGGCGGCGGCGCTGTGGTGGCTGATCGCTCACTCGCTGCGGCCAGTGTCGCGGCTGGCCGGCGAGCTGCGCGGGCGCGCGGCCGACAGCCTGTCGCCGGTCGAGGCGACGGGACTGCCGGACGAGGTGGCGCCGCTGGTCGCGGCGCTCAACGGCCTTCTCGGCCGCCTGGCGCAGGCCTTCGACGGGCAGCGGGCCTTCGTCGCCGATGCGGCGCACGAGCTGCGTTCGCCGCTGACGGCGCTGAAGCTGCAGGCGCAGCTGGTGCGGCGCGCGCCCGACGAAGCCGCTCGCGCTGCGGCGCTGGATGCGCTGGTGGCCGGCGTCGACCGGGCGACGCGGCTGGTCGAGCAGTTGCTGACCCTGGCGCGGCAGGAGCAGCCGGGGCCCGCGCAGACGGTGGCGCTGGCGCCGGTCGCGCGCCAGGTGCTGGCGGACCTGGCGCCGCTGGTGCAGGCCCGCGGCAGCCGCCTGGCGCTCGAGGCCGACGAGCAGGCCGCGGTGCAGGGCGATGCGGCGGCGCTGGCGGTGCTGCTGCGCAACCTGGTCGACAACGCGTTGCGCTACACGCCCGCGGGCGGCGAGGTGCGCGTGGCCCTGCAGCGCGAGGGCGACCGCGTGCGCCTGCGCATCGACGACTCCGGCCCCGGCATTCCCGAAAGCGATCGCGAGCGCGTCTTCGAGCGCTTCGTGCGCGGCAGCGGCGCGGCCTCGGAGAGCGGCAGCGGCCTCGGCCTGGCGATCGTGCGCTCGATCGCCGAACGGCATCGCGCGGCGGTGCGGCTCGATGTCTCGCCGCTGGGCGGCCTGCGCATCGACGTCGACTTTCCGGCGGACTGAGTCACGCGGACAACAGGGGTCCCACCCGCCGCGCCGCATCGCGCAGCGCGGCCGCGTCGTAGCCCGCGTAGCCGAACAGCCAGCCGCGCCGCGGCGACTCGATCGCGTACGCCGACAGCGGCGCCAGCAGCACGCCGGCTTCGCGCGCACGGCCCGACAGCGCCGCGTCGCTGCGGCGGCCGCTCACTTCATGCGTCAGGTGCATGCCTTGCTCGCTGGGCGAGAGCTTGACGGCGCCGCGCGTCGATTTCGCCAGCGCGTCGATCAGCAGCGCCTGGCGCTGCGGGTACAGCTCGCGCATGCGGCGCAGGTGGCGCAGCAGGTGGCCGTCGAGGATGAAGCGCGCCAGCTGCAGCTGCAGCTCGCCGGGGCTGTGGCGGTCGCTCAGCGCCTTGGCGCTGGCGAAGGCCGGTGCCAGGCCCGGCGGCAGCACGATGAAACCCAGCCGCAGCCCCGGGTGCAGCGACTTCGAGAAGGTGCCGACGTAGAGCACGCGTTCGGCGCGCGCCAATCCCGCGAGCGGCGGGATGCGGTGCGCGCCGTACTGGAACTCGCCGTCGTAGTCATCCTCGACGATCCAGGCGTCGCGCGCGCGCGCCCACGCCAGCAGCGCGAGCCGGCGTTCCAGGCTCATGCGCACGCCGAGCGGGAACTGGTGCGTCGGCGTCACCACCGCCATGCGCGCGGCCGGCCAGTCGCGCGCGCCGGCGGCGATGTCCAGGCCGTCGGCATCCACCGCCACCGGCCGCGCCTTCGCGCCCTGGCCGATCAGGCAGGCGCGGATGCCGGGGTAACCGGGGTCCTCGACCAGCACCTCGTCGCCATCGTCGAGCAGCAGCCGGCCGATCAGGTCGATCGCCTGCTGCGACCCGGAGCACACCAGCACCTGCGCGGCCTCGCAGCGCAGGCCGCGCGAGAACAGCAGCCATTGCGCGATCGCCTCGCGCAGCACCGGCAGGCCCGCGGGGTCGAGGTACTGCGCGGTGGCGAAACGTTCGGCCGGCGTCAGCTGCCGCGCGAGGCGGTCCCACACCGCGTGCGGAAAGGCCGCGACCTCCGGCGCGCCGATGCGGAAGGGCGCCGCGGCCACCGCCGGGGGCCGCCAGCGCAACGCGGTGTCGGCGATCGCGCGGCCGCGCAGCGACAGCGCGTGGTCGTCGAGCACGCGCGCCGCGGCCGGCGTGCGCAGCGCCGCGAGGCTGGGGGCGACATAGCTGCCGTCGCCGACCCGCGCCTGCACGTAGCCTTCGGCGCGCAGCCGCTCCAGGGCCCACAACACCGTGTTGCGCGCGACGCCGAGCGCACGGGCGTGCTCGCGCGACGGCGGCAGCCGCGTGCCCGGCCCCAGCGTGCCCTGCTCGATCGCCTGGCGCAGCTGCTGGTAGACGCGCAGCCGCAGCGGCGCGGCCGGCGCATTGGTTCCATCGGCCATCGGGTATTGGCTCCTTCACCGCGAGCATATCGGTCTACGCTACAGGAACCAATTCAGCGATGGCCAACAACCCGCCACCATGAGCGACTACACCGCCCGCATCACCTGGCAGCGCCAGGACCAGCCCTTCGTCGACCGGCGTTACAGCCGCCGCCACCAGTGGGCCTTCGACGGCGGCGCCGTGGTGCCCGGCTCGTCGTCGCCGCATTCGGTGAAGGTGCCGTACTCCGACCCGGCGGCGGTCGACCCGGAGGAGGCCTTCGTCGCGTCGATCTCGAGCTGCCACATGCTGTGGTTCCTGGACTTCGCCGCGCAGGCCGGCTGGGTGGTCGACCACTACGACGACGATGCCGTCGGCGTGATGAGCCGCAATGCGCAGGGCCGGATGGCCATGACGCAGGTGACGCTGCGGCCGCAGGTGCGCTTCGCCGGCGAGCGCCGGCCGGATGACGCCGAACATGAGCGGCTGCACCACGCGGCGCACGATGCCTGCTATATCGCGCATTCGGTGAGCGCCCAGGTGCGCTGTGAACCGCGCCTCGTGGCCTGAAAGGACCCGCGATGTACCTGCAGAAGCATTTCGAAGAGGTGCGCACCGAGGTGCTGCACGAGCTGATCGCCGCGCATCCGCTGGGCCTGCTGGTGCGCCATGGACCCGGCGGACTGGTGGCCGACACCGTGCCGTGGCTGCTGGAGGCCGGGGACACGCCCGCCGGCACGCTGGTCGGCCACGTCGCGCGGGCGAACCCGTTGTGGAAGGAGCTGGCCACCGGCGACGAGGTGCTCGTCGTCTTTCAGGGCCCGCAGGCCTACGTCAGCCCGGGCTGGTACCCGTCGAAGGCCGAGCACGGCAAGGTGGTGCCGACCTGGAACTACGCGATGGTGCAGGCGCGTGGTCGCGTGACCATCCAGGACGACCGCGCGGCCGTGCTCGACATCGTGCAGCGCCTGAGCGCGAGGCATGAAGGGGGACGGGTGCGCCCGTGGTCGGTCGACGAGGCGCCGCCGGAGTTCATCGACACGCTGCTGCGCGCGATCGTCGGCGTGCGCATCACGATCGATGCGCTGGTCGGCAAGTTCAAGCTCAGCCAGAACCGCCCCGCGGCCGACCGCGCCGGCGTGCGCGACGGCCTGATCGCCGATGGCGGCGGCGAGCGCCGCGCGATGGTCGACTGGATGCAGCGGCTGGAGCCGCAGGCATGAGCGCCGGAAAGCTCGAGATCTCGCCGCTGGTCGCCGCCGACCGTGCCGGCTGGGAGCCGCTGGCCCGCGGCTACAAGGCCTTCTACAAGACGGCGCAGACGGACGCCGAGTACGACGCGACCTTCGCCCGGCTCGTCGAGGGCACGACCATCTGGGGCCTGGCGGCGCGCCGCGACGGCCGCATCCTCGGCATCGCGCACGCCTACTTCCATCCGACGGCCTGGAGCACCGACGCGTTGTACCTCCAGGACCTGTACGTCGACGAAGCCGCGCGCGGCCAGGGCATCGCCGCTGCATTGATCGAGGTGCTGGCGGCGAAGGCGCGCGCCGCGAAGGCCTCGCGCTTCCACTGGACGACGCACCACGAGAACGCGCGTGCACGCGCGCTGTACGACCGCGTCGCGCAGTGGCGGGGTTTCCTGCGCTACGACGTCGCGCTGGATCAGGCCTGAACCCCGGAAACGACAAGGCCCCGCGCTGCGGGGCCTGGGTCCGATGGGCGCTTGCCAGGCGCTGGCGTACGACGCTCAGGCGCGGCGCGACTTCTGGCCGACCACCACCACCTGCTGCACCGGCAGCTTCTGACCGACGATGACCACCTGCTGCACCGGCGCGCTGTCGGCCTGGGCCAGGTCGTGACTCGCGACGCTCGTATTGGCCAGTGCACCCATGCTGCCCAGCGAGGCCAGCGTGACCATCGCGGCGAGGCCGAAGGCGGTGGCTTGGGTGCTGATCTGCTTGAACATGGTGGGCTCCGGTGGGTTCGTTGGCTGCGTTGGAGTGAACTGTAGGCAGCGGCGCCGCGGCGCGACAGCGCCTTGCGACGAGGCGAGGGCTGCCGCGGATGAACTGCCGTGGAAGCCGATGGCCGGCTGCGACGCGCTCCGCGCCACGCGGCGTGGGCCCGGGGATGCCAGCGGCAGGTCTCGAAGCCTGCACCCTGTCGAAGAGGGACGGCTGTGGCCGTGCGTCTACCGTTCCGCCACGCTGGCGCGGCGATCGTAGACGGTGCCGGCGGCGCAACGAGCGAAACGTGAACCCTGGAACGGCGAAAGCCCCGCGAGGCGGGGCTTTCTGTTCGGAGCGGATGGGACGATCAGCCGCGCGCGTCGCGCTTGCCGATCACCACCACCTGCTGCACCGGCGCGTTGTCGGTCTGGGCCATCTCGTGGTTCGCCACGCTGCTGTTCGCCAGCGCGCCCATGCTGCCCAGCGATGCCAGCGTCACCATCGCGGCGAGGCCGAAGGCGGTGGCTTGGGTGGCGATCTGCTTGAACATGGTGGGCTCCGGTCTGTCGAGTGGCATCGCGGTGTTGCGATGGGGTGAACTCTAGGGATCGGGGCTGCGGCGCGACAGCGGCTTGCGATGAAGCGCCGGCGGCGGTGGATGAACCGTCGGTGGCCGCGACGGTCGGTTCCCGAGGACGGACGGCCACAGTGGACCGGCGTCGTCTCGCACGGTCCTTCAGGGAGGCTCCATGACATCACGCACCGCGTCCTGCCAATGCGGCCAGCTGCGCATCGAACTGCGTGGCGAGCCGCGTGCCGTCGGCGTCTGCCATTGCCTGGCGTGCCAGCGCCGCACCGGCAGCGTGTTCGCAGCGCTCGCGGGGTTCGCGCCGCCCTACACCGTGACCGGCACGGCCACCGAGTACGTTCGAACCGGCGACCAAGGCGCGCAGTTCCGCTTCCGCTTCTGCCCGGTCTGCGGCTCGACCGTCTTCCACACCGAAGAGGGCTTCGAGCAGGACGGCGTCTCGGTGGCCGTCGGCGCGTTCGGCGACCGCCGACCGACTCGGTGTACGACTGCCGGCGCCATGCGTGGGTGCGCTTGCCGGAGGGCGTGACGGTGCACGAGAAGGATCCCTGCTGAGGGCGCCTCGCCCGCCAGCAATGCGAAAGCCCCGCCGAGGCGGGGCTTCGTGATTCGGAGCGGGGGGGAGCGATCAGCCGCGCGCGTCGCGCTTGCCGATCACCACCACCTGCTGCACCGGCGCGTTGTCGGCCTGGGCCATCTCGTGGTTCGCGACGCTGTTGTTCGCCAGCGCGCCCATGCTGCCCAGCGAGGCCAGCGTGACCATCGCGGCGAGGCCGAAGGCGGTGGCTTGGGTGCTGATCTGCTTGAACATGGTGGGCTCCGGTCTGTCGAGTGGCATCGCGGTGTTGCGATGGAGTGAACTCTAGGGAACGGCGCCCGGGCGCGACAGCGGCTTGCGATGAACTGCGGGCGGTGGCGGATGAACTGTCGCCGGCCGCGACGGAAGCGGGACCGGCGGGCGGCTTCAGGCCCCGCGCCCGGTGATCCCGTGCGCCATCAGCGTCGCCGCCAGCGGGATCAGTGCCAGCAGGTGCAGCTCGATCAACAACCAGCGGCGCACGCGCTGCACGGCATCGGCAGGCGGGGTGAAGGCGGCGTCGGCCTTCGCTGCCTTCGACCATTGCAGGAAGCGCAGCGTCGGCAGGATCGAGACCAGGCCGACCAGCACGAAGAGCGTGAACTTGGCGTGGAAGACCGGGTTGGACAGGTAGTAGGCGCTGCCCTTGAGGCCCATGAAGAGGCGCAGCCCGCCGGTGACCAGGGTCAGCACCGCGAAGCCGCCGTAGAGGCCGTCGAGCGTCCTCAGGCGGTGCAGCGCGTCGGCGCGCAGGATCGGGCGCACCAGCAGCAGTTCGGCGACCAGCAGGCAGGCGGTGCCGATCAGCGCGACGAAGTGGGCATAGGCGAGCAGGCTGTCGAAGAGCAGGGCGTTCATGGCGGTGAAAGTCCTCGTGGGTTCTCGTTGGGAGCGGCGACGGAGTCTGCCATCGGCGCGGCGGCGCGCCGAAGGTCTGCCGGCGCCCGGGCCGACGGTCAGCCGTCGCCGCGTCCGGCGTCCACGCACCGCCGGCAGATGCAGGCGAGGCCGCGCTGCTCCGCCGGCACGCGGTCGAGCAGCGCGGCGGGGATGCGTGCCTGCGAACACCAGCAGTCGACGTCGAAGCGTCCGCAGCCGGCCGGTGCGCAGTCGTTGGGACCGCCGCACAGCGGGCAGCGAAGGTTCGGCAGCGGGGCGGCAGCGGGCAGGTCCATTGCGCCAGTATCGGCCCCATTGCACAAAGGGCTTGACTTCGAGTGCACTCTAGGTCGTCCAATCGCCGCCGGAGCTGTGCATGACCACCCCCGACGATGCCTCCACGCTCGCCATCGGCGAGCTCGCCGCCCGCACCGGCCGAACGGTGCACGCCATCCGCTGGTACGAAGCGCAGGGCCTGGTGCCCGGCGTGCAGCGCGACGGCGGCGGCCGGCGCCGGTACCACGAGCGCCACGTCGGCTGGCTGCAGCTGATGGAACGGCTGCGCCGCACCGGCATGTCGATCGCCGAGATGCGCCGCTACACCGCGCTGGTGCAGCAGGGCCGCGCGACGCTGGCGCAGCGCGAGACGATGCTGCGCGAGCACCGCGCGCGCGTGGAGGCGACGATCGCCGACTGGACGCAGGCGCTGGAACTGCTCGACGAGAAGATCCATTTCTACGGGCAGTGGATGGCGACCGGGAAGCGTCCACCGCTGCTGCCCCCCGTCTCTTCCCGACGAAAGCGCAACCGATGAACACGACGCACGACAACAAGCAGCTGATGCAGCGCATCTTCGATGCCCTGGCCGACGGCGACGGCCGGCCCTTCGTCGACGCGATGGACGAGGACTTCGTCTGGGAGATCGCCGGCCACTCGGCCTGGTCGCGCCGCTGGGAAGGCAAGGCGGCGGTGCGGCGCGAGCTGTTCAAGCCGCTGTTCGCCCGCTTCGCGACGACCTATACCAACCGCGCGCTGCGCTTCGTCGCCGAGGACGAGCACGTGGTGGTCGAGTGCCGCGGCGACGTGCTGACGCACGGCGGGGCGGCCTACCGCAACACCTACTGCTACGTTTGCCGGCTGGCCGGCGGCAAGCTCAAGCACCTGGTCGAGTACATGGACACCGAGCACGCGATGCAGGTGCTCGGTGCCCCGGAGACAGCCTGAGCGGCGAACGTGCCCGGGGCGGCCGCTGCTGCTGCCGCCGCTTCGATGATCGAGATCAGGGCCGGGTGGCGCGACGACGCCATCGGCGCGCGCGGCGAGACCCGGCGGTCGCACAATGGCTGCACTTCGCGACTTCCTGTTTCGCCTTGCCATGTTTCCCTCCCTGATCGCGGCGCGGCGCATGGCGCTCGCTGCGCTGGTCGTGCTGCTCGTCGCCTGTGGCGGCGGCGGAGGTGGCTCCCCGACGCCACCGCCCGAGCCCGAAGAGCCGATCGTCGAGACCGTCGGCCCCGGCCAGTTCAAGTCGGCGACGCAGCTGCGCGTGGTGTCCACCGGCGAGATGACGCAGGCCATCGCGGCGGCCGGCACGCGCGCGCCGGTGATCACGCCGCGCTACGCGGTCACCGCCCACCGCCTGACCTACCTGACGCGCGACGGCCAGGGCCGCGAGATCCTGGCGTCGGCACTGATCGGCGTGCCGGTGAAGCCGGCCGGCCAGCGCAGCCCGGTGCTCGCGTACCAGCACGGCACGCTGTTCCGCGACAACGAGGCGCCCAGCAACCATGCGGTGGCGTCCGAGCCGGCGCTGATCATGGCCTCGCTCGGCTACATCGTCGTGGCCGCCGACTACGTGGGTTATGGCGTCTCGAAGGGCGCGCCGCATCCCTACCTGCTGTCGGCGCCGTCGGCGTCCGCGGTGCTGGACCTGATCACCGCGGCCAAGTACTGGCGCCAGACCCACCGTGTGCTCGACAACAAGCAGCTGTTCCTCGCCGGCTATTCCGAAGGCGGCTACGTGACGATGGCCGCGCACCGCGCGCTGCAGTCCCAGGCCAGCCCCCACCTGGCGAACCTGGCCGGCGTGGTGCCAGGCGCGGGGCCGTACAGCGTCAAGGTGACGCTGGATGCCCTGCTCGACCTGGTGTCGGACGAGAACCCGCTGCTGGGCGCGCTGATCCGCCCCGGCCTGCTGAAGAACCTGGGCGCCAGCGCGCGCCGCCAGGTGCGGGACGAGCTGCTGAAGCACCTGCTGCCCGACGATGCCGACGTCAACTTCGACGTCACCTTCCTCGACAACTTCCTCGCCGACGACACCGCCGAGATCGAGCGCGTGAGCAACGTTCACGACTGGAAGCCGGCGCTGGCGCCGAAGCTGTACCACGGCCGCGACGACCGCACCGTGCCGTACCCGGCCAGCACGCGCACCGTCGCGGCGATGCAGGCGCAGGGCGCCGTCGGCGTCACGCTGACCGACTGCCCCGCGATTCCCGCCGGGCACCTGGAATGCGTGGTGCCCTACTGGAGCTTCATGCTGAACCAGCTCGCCCTGAGCGCGCGGGATCTTTGAGCGTCAGCGCGCGTAGCGCTCGCGCAGCAGCCGGTGCTGGATCTTGCCGGTGGCCGTGCGCGGCATCTCGGCCGCGTCGATGAAGCGCACCGCGCGCGGGCGCTTGTAGCCGGCGATGCGCTCGCGGCACCAGTCCAGCAGCGCGGCTTCCGTCACCGCTTCGCCGGGCTTGCTCACCACCACTGCCAGCACGGCCTCGCCCCACTTGGCGTCGGGGATTCCGACCACCGCGACGTCCTGCACCGCCGGGTGCGCACCGAGCATCGCCTCGACCTCCGACGGGTAGATGTTCTCGCCGCCGCTGATGATCATGTGGCTCTTGCGATCGACGAGGTGGATGAAGCCCTGCTCGTCGCGGCGCGCGAGGTCCCCCACCGAGCACCAGTCGCCGCGGAAGCACTCGGCCGTCTTCTCCGGGTTCTTCCAGTAGCCGTCGAAGACATAGGCGGTGCGCGAATGCAGCTCGCCGACCTCGCCGTCGGCCACCTCGCGGCCGTCGGCATCGAGCAGCTTGATCGCGCCGGTGCCGGCCCACTCGCGGCCGACCGAGCCCAGGTGGGCGATCTGCTCGTCGGGCCGCAGGATCGTCACCCAGCCGGCTTCGGTCGAGCCGTACAGCTCGAACAGCTTCGCCTGCGGGAAGAGCGCCAGGATGCCCAGCTTGGTCTCGCGCCGCGCCGGTGCCGACGACACCAGCAGCTTGCCGACCGCGCTCAGGTCGTGCTTCGACTTCGTCTGCGCCGACAGCTCCAGCATCATGATGTAGTGCGTCGGCACCAGCGAGGTGAAGCTGATGCGCTGGTTCGCCAGCGTCGTCAGCAGCGCCTCGGGATCGAAATGGCGGCGGTCGTCGATGACGATGGTCGCGCCCAGCATCGTGAAGGTGACCGCGAAATAGAGCGAGTTCGCATGGCACAGCGGCATCACCAGCAGGCCGGTGTCCGCGGCGCTCAGGCCGAACTCCAGCGCGGTGGCGAAGGCCAGCAGCGCGTTGCCTTCGTGGCTGCGCATGGCCCCCTTCGGCCGGCCGGTGGTGCCGGAGGTGTACATCAGCGCGAACAGGTCCTCGGGCTTGACCGTGATGCGCGGCGCCGTGGCCGGCGCGCCCCCGATCAGGGCCTCGTAGTCCTGCCAGCCGCCCCGCAGCGGGCCGTCGAACAGCACGTAGCGCTGCGGGTCGACATCGAGCTCGCCGCGGATGCGTTCGACCGTCTCGCGCAGCGCGTCCTGCACGACCATCGCGCGGGCTTCGCTGTGCTGCACGATGTAGGCGATCTCCGCGCCGGTGAGGCGGAAGTTCACCGGCACCGCGACGAGGCCCGCACGCGCCAGCGCGGCATAGAGCTCCAGCCATTCGATGGCGTTGTAGGCCAGCAGCGCGACCCGGTCGCCCTTGACCAGGCCCAGCGCGAGCAGGCCATTGGCGAGCCGGCTCGCGCGCTGGTCCCATTCGGCGTAGCTCAGCGAACGGCGCGAGTCGCGCGCGGCGGGCTTGGCGCCTTGCGTGCGCGCGTGTGCGGCGAGCGAATCGGACAGGGTCAGCAGGTGGCTCATCGCGGCGCTCCTCGTCAGCCCTGGTTCGAGCGGGCCTGCTCGGCCTCGTCCCACGCGGTGAGCGCCTGGCGGTCCGGCACCCAGCCCAGGCCCTTGCCGGCGTCGGAGCTCAGCGCGTCCTGCGTGACGACGACGTCGATCAGTGCCGGTGCGTTGGCGAAGGCTTCTTCGATCGCCGCCTTCAAGCGCGCCGGGTCGGTCACGCGCTCGGCATGCAGGCCGAAGGCGCGCGCCATCGCCGCGTAGTCGCTGTATGCGAGCGTGGTGCCGACCACGCGGCCGCCGTAGTTCATCTCCTGGTCCAGCCGCTCGATGTTCCAGGCGGCGTTGTTCGAGACGATGAACACCGCCTTCGCGCCGTGGCGCTTGGCGCTGTCGATTTCCATCGCGTTGATGCCGAAGGCGCCGTCGCCGGTGATCGCCACCACCTGGCGCTGGGGATGCAGCAGCGCCGCTGCCACCGCGTAGGGCGTGCCCACGCCCAGGCAACCGAAGGCGCCGGCATCGAGGTAGTGGCGCGACTCCAGGCCCATGCGCGCGAAGCTCAGCAGGTCGCCGCCGTCGGCGATGGTGATCGCGTCCGGCCCGAGCACCTCGCGCAGCGCGCCGAAGATGCGGTTCGGATGCATGTGGCCGTCGCGGCCGGCTTCGGCGCGCGAGAGCGCCTGCGCGTGTGTCGTCGAACGCTTGACGTGCTCGGCATGCAGGCTTTCGGTCCAGCCGTGGTCGAGCGACGTCGACGGCGACTTCACGGCTTCGGCCAGCGCCGTCAGCGCGAGCGCCGGGTCGGCGAGCAGCTCAACCTCGCCGCGGCGGTTGTCGCGCAGCTCGTCGGCATGGTCGGCGATGCGGATGAAGCGTGCGGCCTTGAAGACCGCCGGCGAGCCGTAGGCCAGCTGGTAGTCGAGCTTCCGGCCGACCACCAGCACGCAGTCGGCTTCGGCCATCGCGCGGGCGCGCACCGCACCGGCGATGGCCGGATGCGACGGCTCGACCAGGCCGCGGCTTTCCTGCGTATCGAGGTAGAGCGCGCCGCAGGCGTTGAGCAGGCTGGTCAGCGCGGCGCCGCAGCCGCGGGCGCCGCGGCCGGTGATGACCAGCGGACGACGCGCCTCGCGCAGCAGGTCGGCGGCGCGGGCCACGTCGGCGGCAACGGGTGACAGCACGCGGCGCGGCTTGGCGCGCAGGTGCTCGTCGAGCACCCAGGCCTCCGGAACGACCTGGCGCAGCACGTCGGTCGGGATCTCGATGTAGACCGGCCCCGGCGAATTGCCATCGCCGTCGGCCATCGCCCAGGCCTTGTCGAGGTCGCGCGCGATCTGCTCGGCCACGCGCAGGGTGCGGGACGAGCGCGTCACCGGTGTCAGGATCGCTGCATGGTCGATGCCCTGCAGCGGCCCCAGGTCGTCCTGCGGGCGCGGCGGACAGCCGCCGATCAGCAGCACCGGCACGCGCTCGAGGTGCGCGTTGGTCATCGCGGTGACGCAGTTGGTGACGCCGGGGCCGGCGGTGGCCATCGCGATGCCCACCGTGTCCGACAGCGCCGCATGCGCATGCGCCATGTGCACCGCGGCGCCTTCGTCGCGCACGTCGACGATGCGCACGCCCAGTTGCGCCAGGTGGTCCCAGATCGGCTGGATGTGGCCGCCCTGCAGGCCGAAGATGCGGTCGACGCCGCGGGCAACGAGGAAGCGGGCGACGATCTCGGCGACGGTGCGGCCGGTGCGGTCGTTGGCAAGGGACATGGCGATCCTTTCGGCAGGGCGGGCAGGCGATTCGGCCACTTTAGAACTCTGAATTCAGAGTTCCATGAGGGTAAACGCGGAGTTCTGAATTCAGAGTTCGAATGCCGGTCGCTGGACTACACTGCGCGCATGAAGACGCTGTCGGTGCAACCCAACCTCGCGGAGCAGGTGCGCGACGCGATCCTCGCGGAGATCGAATCCGGCGCGCTGAAGGCCGGCGAACGCGTGATCCAGGAGCAGGTGGCCGCCGCGCTGGGCGTGTCGCGCCAGCCGGTGCAGCAGGCGCTGCTGCTGCTGCGCAACCAGGGTGTGCTGCGCGAGGCGCCGGGGCGCGGGCTGATCGTCGCCGCGCTCGATCCCGACGAGGTCGAGCACATGTACGCGATGCGTGCGGTGATCGAGGGCCTGGCCGCGCGACGCGCCGCCGAGACGAACGCCGAGCGCGCCGCGCGGCAGGGCCCGGCGCTGATCGAGGCCGGCCGCAAGGCGGTGGCCTCGGGTTCGGTGCCCAAGCTCGTCGCTGCGGACATGCGCTTCCACGAGCTGATCTACGCGCTGTCCGGCAACCCGCTGGTGGCGCCGGCGATGGCCGCGCATTGGAGCGCGACGCAGCGCGTGATGGGCGAGGTGCTGCTGCGCGACGAGGCGCCGCGCGACATCTGGGACCAGCACGAGGCGATGCTCGACGCCATCATGCGCGGCGATGGTGATGAAGCCGAGGCGCTGGCGCGCCGGCACATCACACAGGCCGGCGACTACATGGTGGCGCGGCTGCGGCGGGAAGCAGCGGCCTGAGCGCCGCCGTGCGGCGTGTTTCGCCGCGCTACGCCTGCGCCGCCTCGCGAATCATGTTGCGCGCGATCACCAGCTGCTGGATCTGGCTGGTGCCCTCGTAGATGCGGAACAGGCGCACGTCGCGGTAGAAGCGCTCGATGCCGTGGTCGGCCACGTAGCCCGAGCCGCCGAAGATCTGCACCGCGCGGTCGGCTACGCGGCCGCACATCTCGGACGCGAAGAGCTTGCAGCACGAGGCCTCGGTGGCCACGTTCTCGCCGGCATCGCGGCGGCGCGCGGCATCGATCACCATGCAGCGCGCGGCGTAACACTCCATCTTGCTGTCGGCCAGCATCGCCTGCACCAGCTGGAATTCGGCGATCGGCTGGCCGAACTGCTTGCGCTCGATCGCGTAATGCAGCGCGTCCTCCAGCATGCGCTCGGCCACGCCGACGCAGATCGCGGCGATGTGGATGCGGCCCTTCTCCAGCACCTTCATCGCGGTCTTGAAGCCCATGCCCTCCTGGCCGCCGATCAGGTTGGCGGCGGGCACGCGCGCGTCCTCGAAGATCACGTCGGCGGTGTGCGCGCCGCGCTGGCCCATCTTCTTGTCGGGCTTGCCGATCGTGATGCCCGGCGTGTGGCGGTCGACGATGAAGGCCGACACGCCGCCCGCGCCCTTGTTGCTGGCATCGGTGCGCGCCATCAGCGTGAACAGCCCCGCCTGCGGCGCGTTGGTGATGAAGCGCTTGGTGCCGTTGACGATGTAGTGGTCACCGTCCTTGCGCGCCGTGGTGCGCAGCGAGGCGGCGTCCGAGCCGGCTTCCGGCTCGGTCAGCGCGAAGGACGCGATCAATTCGCCGCTGGCCAGCAGCGGCAGGTACTTGTCCTTCTGCGCCGGCGTGCCGTCGATCAGGATGCCCTGCGAGCCGATGCCCACCGTGGTGCCGAACAGCGAGCGGAACGCGGGCGAGGTGCGGCCCATCTCGAACATCACCAGCGCCTCTTCCTCCATCGTCAGCCCGAGGCCGCCGTAGGACTCGGGGATGGTCAGGCCGAAGAGGCCCATCGCCTTCATGTCGGCGACGATGTCCTCGGGGATTTCGTCGGTCTCGGCGACGGTGTGCTCGGCCGGAAGGAGCCGCTCCTTGACGAAGCGGCGCAGGCTGTCGAGGAAGGCGTTCAGCGTGTCGGGGTCGCGGATCATGGGGACGTTCCTCGCATTCGGTTTCAGGGCAGCAGGCGCTCGATGCGCGGCCACTCGGCCAGGTGCCAGGCGCGGGCCATCAGTTGGTCCATCTCCGCGCTGCTCGCGCCCTGGCCGTAGGCGGCCAGGGCACGCGCCTTGGCTTCGATCTCGGCGCGGCTCAAGGTATTGCCCGGGTCGCCCTTGGGTTCGTCGACACGGCCGTGCAGCGTGCGGCCGTCGGTGGTGAGCACGCTCACCTTGCCGATCCAGCGCTGCGGGTACGCGCGATCGACCTCGTCGTCGTGCTGCATCTGCACCTTTCGACGCACGCCGGCCACGCGCGGGTCCTGGTAGTGCGCATCGAAGTCGGCGAGGCCGGCGCGGTCGAATACCGCGATCAGCCCCAGCACCGTGCCCATCGAGAACTTGCTCTGGTGCACCGTCTGCGGATTCACCACCGGCCCCAGCACGTCGATCGCGCCCTGGTGCACGTGCGCGGTGACCTGCTCGATCTGCTCGGCGCGCAGGCCGTGCGTGCGCATCACCTGCTGCAGCGCGTCGGCGGCCGGATGGGTGTGGCGGCAGGAGGCGTGGTACTTGAACGAGGTCTCGGCCAGCGCCCAGCGGCTGCCCAGGCCCTCGGTCAGCTTCGCCGGATCGGCATCGCCGCGCGACATGCCGGCGGCCAGCCCCTGCGGGCCTTCGAGGATGCGCTGCGCGCCGGTGAAACCGTCCTGCGCCAGGTAGGCGGCCAGCAACCCGTCCGACGCCGCCTTCGCGGTGTGCAGCTGCTTGGAATCCGCCGCATCGCGCAGGAATTCCCACAGCCCCGCGGCCTGCGTGCCGGCCGAGCCGAAGGCATGCAGCATCTGCGCCGCGTCCAGCTTCAGCAGCCGGCCGACCGCCGCCGCCGCGGCCAGCGTGCCGGCGGTCCCGGTGGTGTGGAAGATGCGGTAGTGCGAACGACCCAGGAACTCGCCGACGCGGATGCCGACTTCATAACCCGCGACCGACGCGGCCATCAGTTCCGACCCCGACGCACCGATGGCCTGCGCCACCGCCAGCGCGGGCGGGAACACCACCGCCGCCGGATGGAAGACCGAGCCGTTGTGCACGTCGTCCTGCTCGGCCACGTGCGACGCGGCGGCATTGACCATCGCGGCGAACAGCGGGCTCGAGCGCGTGCGCGAGATCAGCACCTCGCTCGGTCCGTCGGCCGGGCCCATGACTTTCGCGATCCGCGCGATGCTTTCCACCGGCCGCGAACCCTTGCCGGCCAGCACCGAGCCGAGCCAGTCGAGGAACAGGTCCTCGGTGCGGCGCTGCACCGGCGCGGGGATGTCGTCGAGCCGCAGCCCGGCGGCGAAGGCGGCGAGGGTGCTGCTGGGATGGTCGTGCCCGCTCATGAGAAGGTCCTTTCGCTCACAGGGTCTCGGCGAGGCCGAGCACGGCCGTCGATTGGCTGGACAGCGTGCCGCCGTTGCCATGCGCGATCGCGGTCTTCACGTTCGCCACCTGGCGTGCGCCGCCTTCGCCGCGCAGCTGCCGCACCGCCTCGATCAGCGCGAAGATGCCGTACATGCCCGGGTGCACGCAGGACAGCCCGCCGCCATTGGTGTTCACCGGCAGACGTCCGCCCGGCGCGATGCCGCCGTTCTCGACGAACGCGCCGCCTTCGCCCTTCGCGCAGAAGCCCAGGTCCTCGAGGAACAGCAGCACGTTGATCGTGAACGCGTCGTAGAGCTGCACGACATCGATGTCCTTGGGCGCGAGACCCGCCATCGCGAACGCGGCTTTCCCCGAATCGCGCGCGGCGGTCACCGTCAGGTCGTGCATCGACGAGATCTGCCGGTTCCACACCGCGGTGCCGTTGCCGAGCACGTAGACCGGGGTCTTCGGCAGGTCGCGCGCGCGATCGGCGCGCACCAGCACGACCGCGCCGGCGCCGTCGGTGACGAGGCAGCTGTCGCGCACCGTCAGCGGGTCGCTGACCATGCGGGCGTTCAGCACCTCGTCGATGCTCAACGGATCGCGCATGAAGGCTTCGGGGTTGCGCTGCGCCCATTGGCGCGCGGCCACCGCCACTTCGGCGAGCTGGCGCCGCGTGGTGCCGAACTGGTGCATGTGGCTCGAGGCGGCGAGCGCGTAGGCCGACAGCGGCAGCATCGGCTCGTAGGGCATCTCGTAGGGCTGCGGGTCGAGGAAGCGGCGGCTCGCCACCACCTCCTTGCGGCCGAACGTGGCGGTGCGCTGCGCGCTGCCGTAGCAGACCAGCGCGGCATTGCACTGGCCCGATTGCAGCGCGCGCATCGCCGGCAGCAGGTGCGCGATGAAGCTGGAGCCGCCGATCATCGTGCCGTCGATGTAGGTGGGCCGGATGCCGAGGTACTCGACCACCGGCAGGGTCCACATCGTCGCGCTGGCGCTGGCGGTGCACAGGCCGTCGATGTCGGGCATCGTCAGGCCGGCATCGGCCACCGCGGCGCGCGCGGCGTGGGCCAGCAGTTCCATGTCGGTGTAGCCGGGCGCTTCGCCGCAGCCGAAGGTGGCGGCGCCGACGATCGCCGCGCTGCCCCGCAAGGACGTCAGGTCGCCGCTCATGCCTTGGCTCCTTCGCCGACCAGCAGGTCGAACACGACCACGCCTTGCCCGTTCTGCTGCACGACGCGCGCCTTCACGCGCTGGCCGATGCGCACGTCGCTGCAGGGCACCCCTTCGACGCGGCTCATCAGCCGCACGCCTTCGTCCAGGTCGACCAGCGAGACATTGACGTCGCCGCCGGCCTCGGCCTTGCGGCGCACCGTCGTCGCCGCGTAGACCGTGCCGGTGCCCTGCGGTGCCTCGAAGGCCAGCTCGCCGTGGCCGCAGTGCGGGCACAGCGCCCGCGGGAAGTAGACCGCCTTGCGGCAGCCGCCGCAGCGCTGGATCAGGAAGGTGCCGTCGTTCAGCGCCGCCTGGTGGCGGGCCAGCACGCCGCCGGCGGGATCGAGGGGGGGAGTCATGGCGTCTTGCATGGGTTGGAGCATCGGCGCGGCGCGCTGGAAGCGCAATCTGCGAATGCAAAAGGGGGTGTTCAGCGCGACGCGGCGGCGGGCGCGTCCAGCGTCGCCAGCAGCTCGCGCTTGAGCACCTTGCCGCTGAGCGTCATCGGGAAGCTGTCGACCACCTTGATGCGCGCCGGCCGCTTGTACGGCGCGAGGCGCTCGCGCAGGTGGGCGTCCAGTGCCGCGTGGTTGAGCTCGAAGCCCGGCTTCAAGGTCACGAAGGCCAGCACCTCCTCGTTGCCGTCGCCTTCGGGCCGGCCGACCACTGCCGCGGCGCGGATCGCGGGGAACGCATGCAGCGCGCCTTCGACCTCGGCCGGGTAGACGTTGAAGCCCGAGCGGATGATCATCTCCTTCAGCCGCCCGACGACGAAGAGCGCGCCGGCGGCATCGAGGTAACCCAGGTCGCCGCTGGCGTACCAGCCGTCGCGCATCACCGCGGCGGTGGCCGCTGCGTCGCGGAAGTAGCCGGCCATCAGGCCGCGGCCGCGCATCAGGATCTCGCCGCGCTCGCCCACGGCCAGGTCGCGCCCGTCGGGGCCGACGATGCGCAGCTCGGCGCCGTCGACGCGTGTGCCGGCCGAGGTGTCGTCGCGGTGCTCGCCGAGCGCGGTGACGTAGACGGAGCCCGCGTACTCCGACAACCCGTAGCCGTGGTGCAGCGGCTGGCCGAAGCGCGCCTCGACCTGGCGCTTCAACGCCATGTCGAGCGGGCCGGCGCCGGTGTACACATAACGCAGCGCGGGCGCGGCCGGTCGCTCGATGCGCCGCTCGTCCATGAACGCCAGCAGCCGCGAGAACAAGGTCGGCGGCCCCTGCAGCTGCGACACCCGGTGCCGCGCCAGCGCGTCCAGCACGTCGGCCGGATCGAACTGGCTGCGCATCACCAGGCTCGCGCCGGCGGCCAGCGAGGCCATCAGCACCGTGCCCAGGCCGAAGATGTGGGTCATCGGCAGGTAGGCGTAGGCGCGGTCGTCCGGCGTGAGATGGCGGGACTGTGCCGACACGCGGCCGAAGTGCAGCAGCCCGTCGTGCGTGACCATCACGCCCTTCGGCGTGCCGGTGGTGCCCGAGGTGAAGATGATCGCGGCGATGCGCTCGGCGAGCGCGCCGGTCTCGGCGCGGGCCTCGGCGCGCACCGCGCTGCGCGCGAGGCCCGGCACGGCCGAGCCGGTGGCGCCGAAACGTTCGGCATGGCGTGCCGCCGCGCTCGATACCGCGGCGGTGAAGTAGACGCAGCGGGCATCGGCCTTGTCGGCAAAAGCCTGCACCTCGCCCGGCGCCATGCGCGCATTGACGCCGCACGACCAGGCGCCGATGCGGCTGCAGGCCACCAGCAGCGCGACATGCTCGGGGCAGTTCTCGGCGACGATCAGCACGCGGTCGCCGGCGCGCACGCCGTCGCCGCGCAGCTCGTGTTCCAGCGTATCGGCCAGCCGGCCGAGCGTTCCGAAGTCGACGTCGCGGTCCGGCAGATGCAGGAAGGGCCGCGCCGGCTCGCGCCGGAGCCAGTCGTCGAAGGCCTCGTGGAAACGCTGCATCGCCATCGTCTTCACCACCCCCTCAGCGAATCAGCTCATTCGAACTTGATGCCGGCGGTGACGCCGCGCCACAGCTCGAAGTCCGCGCGCTGCTGCGCGGCCAGCTTCGCCGGCTCGCCGGTCCACATCTCGTAGCCGGCGTCGGCCCAGGTCTTGCGCAGGCCCTCGTCGGCCAGCGCCTTGTTCACCGCGGCATTGAGCTGCTTCACCTGCTCGGCCGGCAGCTTGGCCGGGCCGTAGACGCCGTACCAGCCGATCACCTCGTAGCCGGGCAGGCCGGCTTCGTGCATCGTCGGCACGTCGGGCAGCGACGGATTGCGGGTCTTCGACGTCACCGCCAGCGCACGCACGCGGTTCGACTGGATGTAGGTGCGCGCGGTGCTGACGATGTCGAACATCATCGCCAGCTGGCCGCCGATGACGTCGGTCATCGCCGGCGCGTTGCCCTTGTACGGCACGTGCATCAATTGCGTACCGGTCTGCTTCGCGAAGAGCTCGCCGCTCAGGTGGTTGGACGCGCCCATGCCCGCCGAGCCGTAGGCCAGCGTGCCGGGATGCGCCTTGGCGTGCGCGATCAGCTCCTGCAGCGACTTCACCGGCAGGTCCTTGTTGACCACCAGCGCGTTCGCGTAGCTCAGCACCGGCGACACCGGCGCGAGGTCCTTCGTCGTGTCGATGTTGGTGGGCTTGAGCACGTGCGGGCTGATCGTCAGCGTCGGGCTGGCGCCGAAGTACAGCAGCGTGCCGTCGGGCGGCGACTTGGCGACGAGCTCGGCGCCGAGCAGGCCGGCGGCGCCCGGGCGGTTGTCGACCAGCACCTGGCGGCCGAGCTCGCGCGCGAGCAGCGGGGCGAACTGCCGCGCGGCCGAATCCACCGGGCCGCCCGCCGCGTAACCGACGACCAGCCGCAACGGCGTGCCGGAGGCATTCGCGGGGGCCTGCGCGCGTGCCGGCGCCAGCGCGGCCGCGCTCACCGCGGCGGCGAAGGCCGCGACGAGCGCACGGCGCCCCAAGCGAGTAAAGGGCAGGGTCATCGTTGTCTCCTTCAGCGGCTGCGTCCTGGCGAAGGATGGCCGCGGCGGCCCGCGGGCGCCATCTGTATTTCCGAAAGGGGGTGTTCAGGCCCGGCCGGCCGGGCAGGGGGCTGCCGCACAATGGCCGCAACCCCCGACGCCGCCATGCATTTCGACCTGACGGACCTGCGGCTCTTCGTCTACGTGGCCGAGGAGTCCAACCTGCGCAAGGGCGCCGAGCGCGCCTGCATCTCGCTGGCCGCGGCCAGCACGCGCATCAAGCAGCTCGAGGACAACATCGGCGCCAAGCTCTTCTACCGCAAGCCGCAGGGCGTGGAGCTGAATCCGGCCGGCGAGGCGCTGCTGCACCATGCGCGTTTGGTGCTGCAGCAGGTGGAGCACCTGAAGGTCGACCTGCGCGAGTACGCCAGCGGCATCAAGGGCCACGTGCGCATCCTGGCCAATACCACGTCGATCAGCAGCGCGCTGCCCGCCGCGCTGGCCAGCTTCCTGGCGCGGCATCCGGACGTCAGCATCGACCTGCACGAGCGCCTGAGCCACGAGATCGTCATCGCCATCAACGAGGCGCATGCCGACATCGGGCTGATCGCCGGCAACGTCGACACCGAGGGCCTCGAAGTGCGCGACTTCGTCGGCGACGAACTGGTCGTCGTCGTGCCGCTGGGCCACCGGCTGGCGCAGGGCAAGGGCGCGCGCGCGAACTTCGTCGACACGCTCGACGAGCACCACATCTCGCTGGCCGAAGGCAGCGCGCTGGCCAGCTTCCTGCCGCCGCTGGCGCGCGCGCTCGGCCGTCAGCTGAGCTTTCGCATCCAGGTCAGCAGCTTCGAGTCGATCTGCCTGCTGGTGGAGGCGGGCGTGGGCATCGGCATCATCCCGAAATCCTCGGCGCTGCGGCATGCGCGCACGATGAAGCTGCAGATGGTGTCGCTGGCCGACGAGTGGGCCAAGCGCGAGACGAAGATCGTCAGCCGCGCGCATGCAGCGCTGCCGAAGCTGGCCGGGGAGCTGATCCGGCACCTGGCGAACTTCCAGTTCGAGGAGCGGTTGTTGTAGCCTAGATCCAGCTGCGACCAGCGTCCGAGGCGGCGCGCCCCTCGCGGCCCCTAGCAATCAAGTGAACGCGAGTTGGAGGTTCGGTCATGACAACGCCCCAGGTGATCAATGTCAGTGCCGAGGAACTGGACGCTATCCTACGCAGCAAGGCCGAAGAAGTTTCTGAAATCACACTAATCGGAGCGAGTTGTAGTGGGCGTGCACTCCTAGACCTCTCGTACGACTTGCCAGGCCACCCAATCTATCGTCTTACAAGGTGGAGCAGTTTTCTGCTTGAGACACTGGCGGGGCTCAACCACCTGAACCAACTCGTACTAGGGAGCCTCGATCTATCGACCGACGATGTTCGCGCGATAGGGCGGGATTTTGGTCGTTTAAGCAGGCTGGGCGTTTGGGGGGCCGGCCTTGGAAGAGAAGACGTGCGCGTCATTGCCGAAGGGCTTCCACAATTGACGTCACTGGACCTAAGCGGCAGCGAAATCGGAGATGAAGCGTTGCTCTTCATTGCGGACGGCCTTGAGCGCCTCGAATCCCTCGACGTTAGTGGAAGCAATATTGGAGAGGCTAGTGCGTGCACCATAGTTCACCGCTTTCCACGACTGAAATCCCTTCGAATCGGGTCGAACAAGATCGGAGAGAGGGGTGCAGTTGCAATCGCTGAAGGCTTGGGAGCCTTGGAGAGGCTCGATGTTGGACGCAACAAGATTGGGCAGATTGGTGTGCGCACTATCGCGCAACGTCTTCCGCAGTTGACGTTCTTGGACATCAGCGGCAACGACCTCGGAGAGTGGGGCGCAAAGGAGATCGCCTCAAGTCTTGTGAATCTGCAGAGGTTGGATATTAGCGACAACAGAATTGGAGCGGCCGGCGCGTCTGCGATTGCTCAGCAGCTCGATCAATTGACTTCGCTAGAGATCAGTCGGAACGAAATTGGTGTCGCCGGAACGAGCGAAATCACGCGGCGTCTGCGGCGACTCAAATCCTTGAGCATAAGCAAGAACGGCTTAGGCGAAGACGGCGCCAAAGCCATTAGCCAGAGTCTTCTGCAACTAACCGATCTCAACATTCGCAGCAACGACATAGGCGACGTAGGTGCTACTTTGATCGGTGGTCATCTTGCCAACCTTGTGTTCCTCGATATCGGCTGGAACAAGATTGGCGAGACTGGTGGTGCAGCCTTGGCTTCAGGGCTGCAGCGGCTAAGGCATCTCGACATTGCCTGGAACGAAATCGGAAGTGTTGGTTGCGCCTCGATCGCTCAGAAATTGCCGCTCCTCACGGATCTCGACGTCGGCCACAACAGTATCGGTGACGCTGGCGCAATCGCTGTTGGCTCGTGTTTGCGCGATCTCACACACCTAGAGATCGAAAGCAATGACATCACACATGCAGGTGCAGAAGCGATTGCTCGACTAAATGGGCTGGTCGAGCTCGCCATCGGTTTCAACGAGATTGGTGATCCCGGGGTGCGTTCAATTGCCACCCAGCTGAATACTCTGACTTCCCTAAAGATTCACAGCAACAAGATTTCGCGAGATGGCTGCGATGCCATAGGTGCAAGTCTCTCAACGCTCGAGTCTCTTGGGATATCTTATAACAGCATTGGTAGCGACGGCGCGCGACACATCGGACGACTATCTCGGCTTCGAGATCTCAGTGCCGTAAGGTGCGACATTGATGCCGCAGGCGCGCGAGCGCTGTCTGGAAGCCTCCGCAAGCTTAGGTTCCTGTCGCTTGATCAAAACAAGATCGGTGATGAGGGAGTTCGGCTGCTTGTCGAGAGGCTTCCAAACTTGCAGTACCTCTCCATTGAGGATGGCGGCGTCGGCGACAGTGGGGTCGCCGCGATCGCGCTCAGTAGCTCTATTTCCTACCTCGACCTGTCGAAGAATGAGCGGGTTTCCGACCTGAGTCCCCTTGCGTCCAATCTGTCACTGAAAAGGCTTCGCGTCGAGGCCACCTCGGTTTCAGATCTCTCGCCTCTCGCCGCGCGAATCGAGAGTGGGTGGTCAGTTTGTTGGGATTGGTCCTATGAAGGTATTGGGGTAAGAGATTGTCCGCTCGAGATCCCGCCTGTCGAGATCGCCCGGCAAGGGCCAGCCGCTGTTCTCAACTACTTCACGGAACGTAGGCGCCAGACGGTCGCTCGACTGCACGAAGCCAAGGTGTTGGTCGTTGGCGATGGGGGTGTTGGTAAGACAAGCTTGGTACGTCGTCTCTATCAAGTTGATCTTCCACTGCCGGGCGAAGATGAAACAACGCGTGGAATCGTTGTTCATAAGCAGGACTTTGCCGCGGATCATGGTGGCCAGTTTAGGCTTAACGTCTGGGACTTTGGTGGACAGCAAATCTATCACTCAACGCATCAGTTCTTCTTGACAAAGAGTTCGCTTTACGTGCTGGTCGACGACACGCGAAAGAGCGACAAGTCGATCCACGATGAATCCTTCAAATTCTGGCTTGAGGTCGTTGAAACCCTGAGTGACAAGAGCCCACTGTTGATCTTTCAGAATGAGAAGGGGGGGCGGAGCAAGGCCATCGACATTGCCGGCATCAGAGGGCGCTTTCCGAATGTCGCTGACATCTACTCTGGCAACTTGGAGCACACTGACTCAGTGAGCCACCTGCGAAAGGCGATTCAGTATTACGTTCAACGGCTTCCTCACGTTGGTAGTGAGGTGCCGGCCATGTGGATCGCCGTGCGGCAAGCGATTGAAGCGGAAGCTTCGAAAAGGCCGTTCATGACGCTGGAGGAGTACTTTGCGCTTTATGCTTCCTACCTTGAATTTGATCGATCCAGGGCGCTCTATCTGAGTCGCTACTTGCACGATCTGGGGGTGTTTTTGCATTTTCAAGACGACTTGCTACTGCGCAAGACGGTGATTTTGCAGAATCAATGGGCGACGGACGCAGTGTTTCGCATATTGGATGACGAAGCGATAAAGAAGGCGTTCGGTCGCTTTGCCTTGCAGGACTGCGAGCGCGTTTGGTCGGATGCGCGGTACGACGATATGCACGCCGAGCTTATCGGTCTGATGGGAAAGTTTGAACTTTGCTATCCGCTTCGGGACAGCGACCCAGAGTGTTGGCTAGCTCCGCAGTTGTTGACGCCGTCGCTACCCTCCGAGCTTGCCGATTGGGCGGATCCAACCGATCTCGTGGTGCGATTCCGATACACATTCCTTCCTCGTGGACTGGTGAATCGTCTTATGGTCCGCCAACATCGCTTCGCGAGGAGGCTGGAATGGTCTTGGGCCCATGGAGCATTCTTTGAGCATGGAAGCACTCAGGCACTAGTGCAGGAGACTCGGCGAGGCAGCGAAATCGAACTGCGCGCCCGGGGCCCGGAGTCGAAGGAATTGCTAAGTGTGCTTGTAGGCGACTTGGAAACAATCAATGAGACGTTCCATGGCTTGCGAGATCGAGTTGAAAAGCTCGTTCCTTGCATTTGCAGCGTTTGCCGAGTGACGACTGATCCTCAGATGTATAGCTTTCCAGAACTCGTTGAAAGGAAGAGGAGAAGCAAAGGGACGATCGAGTGCCGGCGAGAGCCCTATGAAGACGTGAGCGTTCGGGAACTGCTCGACGGAATTGAGGTCGGGCTTCTGCCGGATTGGGCGAGCGCGCCTGAGGAGTTGCGACCAACGCCTGGCCCCGCAACGCGGGAGATCACGATCTTCTTGGCGTCGTCGAGTGACCTGAATGATGACCGGGATGAGTTTGAGCGCTACTTCAGGCAGCAGAACGACAGGCTTCGTCGACAGGGGGTCTACTTGAGGATTGTGCGTTGGGAGAGTTATCTCGACGCAATGTCCGAGACTCGGTTGCAAGACGACTACAACAAGGAAGTGCGGGCATGCGACGTCTTTGTGAGCCTTTTCGAGACAAAGGCCGGCGCTTTCAGCGCGGAGGAGTTCAGCGTTGCGTTCGATCAGTTCCGGCGAACCGGAAAGCCACGGATCTATACCTATTTCAAGGAAGCAAATGTGTCCTTGAGTCGCGCAAAGCGGCAGGATTTGGAGTCACTTTGGGCGTTCAAGGACAAGTTGACAGAGCTTGGTCACTTCTTCACCTCCTACGAGAGCTCAGAGCACCTCAAGCGCCATTTTCGCGACCAGATTGATCTGCTGCTGGACCTCTCACGTGAATAAGGCGATGACTAGATCGGGGGGGCAGGTCATCAGCACGAGCGCAAGTGCCAGCCATGGTCGGTGCGATCTGGCCCATGCAGCCAAGCTCCGCGGAAGGGTTCGGCTCTACCGATACCGCGCCGCCGAGATGAACTGCCCGAAGGTCTCGCACCACACGATCACCGTCGTGTAGCGCCCGGGGTCGATGCCCGCGGGCACCGGCACGATGAAGTGGTCGAAGGTCTTCACGTCGCCGACGCGCTGCATCGTGGCCTTCAGGCGCCGGAAGTCCGCCTCGGTCTCGACAAACTCGGGCGACAGGTAGAGCTTGTAGTCCGGCCCGGGCGCCAGCCTGCCGTCCAGGCTGATGCGTAAGCTCCCCCGCTGAGGGGACAGTTTGAAAATGGAGACTTCCGCATCTTTGAGGCAGAGCGATGAGGAAGTCCAGGTTCACGGAAGCGCAGATCTTGGCGGTCTTGCGCGAAGGCGAGGCAGGCATGCCTGTAGCGGAGGTCTGCCGCAAGCACGGCCTCAGCACGGCGACGTACTACCAGTGGAAGAGCAAGTACGCGGGCATGTCGGCCAACGAGCTGAAGAAGGTCAAGGAGCTGGAGGCCGAGAACGCCCGGCTCAAGCGGATGTACGCCGAGCTGGCGTTGGAGAACGCAGCCATCAAGGACGTGCTGTCCCGAAAGCTGTGACGCCGACCGCCAGGCGAGCTGCCGTGAAGATCATGGTTGAAGAACACGATCTGTCGCGCGCTCGAGCCTGCAGGGCCGTGGGCCTGCCGCGGTCGGCGCTGTACAAGCCCACAACGGACCAGTTAGCCAAGGATGCGCCGCTCATTGATGCGATCAACGCTGTCGTCGACAAGCGACCACGCTGGGGCTTCTGGAAGTGCTTTGAGCGGCTGCGCTCGGACGGTCATGGCTGGAACCACAAGCGCGTATATCGCGTGTACTGCGGGATGCGTCTGAACCTCAAGCGCAGGGCCAAGCGTCGGCTCATCACACGCGAGCGCCAGCCCCTTCTGACGAGCCACGAAGTCAACCGGGTCTGGGCGCTGGACTTCATGCGTGACACGCTCTATGACGGACGGCCGTTCAGAACGCTCAACGTCATCGACGAAGGCAACCGCGAGGCGCTGCGGATCGAGTGCGGCACATCGATTCCATCGGCGCGAGTCGTGCGCGTCATGGACCAACTCATCGAGGTCTACGGCAAGCCGGAAGCCATCCGGCTCGACAACGGGCCGGAACTGACAGCGGACAAGTTCACCGACTGGGCCAAGGAGCATGGGATCAAGCTGCTGTTCATCCAACCCGGCAAGCCCAACCAGAACGCCTTCGTCGAGCGCTTCAACCGCAGCTTCCGCGAGGAGGTGCTGAACGCATGGCTGTTCAATGCGGTCAGCGAGGCACAGGCGGCGGCTGATGAATGGCTGGTCGACTACAACGAATGCCGGCCCCACGAGTCCCTGGGCAACGTGCCGCCGGCGGTGTTCCGGCCCAGGGTGTTCAACGCGGAAGTCTCTACTTCTGAACTGTCTACTTGACGGGGGAGCTTACGGATGCTGCGCGGCCCGATCGACACCGTGCCTTCGCCCCAGTGCAGCGCATCGCTGTCCTTCAGGTCGCGGCGGAAGCGGCCGGTCCACAGCGTCGGTCCCATCAGCGCCTGCAACTCGGCCGCACTCGGCGCCTGCGGCGCGATCAGCAGCGGCAAGGCATAGATGCCGAGGGCGAAGCCGAGGCCGAGGGCCAGCAGGTGCGTGGCGATCAGCAGCAGGCGTTTCATCACGGGCAGGCGGCGGCGGCGGGCCCGGGCTTACACAACGTCGATGCGATCTGCCCCAGCAGCCGCACGCCCGCCTGCCGCGTTTCGTCCAGCGGATGCGCCGCGGTGAGCCGCAGGCAGTGGTCGTAGTGCGTGCCGGTGGCGAAGACGGCGCCCGGCACGAAGCTGTAGCCTTGCTCGCGCGTCTGCTCGAGCAAGGCCAGCGCGTCGATGCCGTCGGGCAGCTCGACCCACAGCGCGTAGCCGCAGTCGCCGATGCCGATACGCGTGCCGCGCGGGAAGTGCTGCAGCACCGCGCGCCGCCAGTCGTCGACCTGCGTCTTCAATTGCCGCCGCAGCCGGCGCAGGTGGCGCTCGTAGCCCTCGCCGGCGAGGAAGTCGGCCAGCACCCGGTCGGTCAGCGCCGGCAGGAGCTCGCCGTGCACCGCACGCGCCGCGCGCAGCTGCAGGCGGTGACGCCCGCTGGCCACGTAGCCCAGGCTGAAGCCGGGGCCGGTGATGCAGGCGAAGCTGCCGCAGTACAGCACGCGATCGTCGGCGTCGACCGCCTTCAGCGGGCGCGGCCGCCGCAGGCCGGGGTGCAGCTCGCCCATCATGTCCAGCTCGATCAGCGGCAACGCGTGCCGTGCGAGGCCGTCGGCCAGCGCGGACTGCGCTGCGTCGCCGGGCACGCGGCCGTCCACGGCACTGCCACCCGTCGCGGTGATGCAGGCGGCGATCGGGCCGTGGCGGATCGCCTGCTCGAGGGCCGCCGCGCACAAGCCGCCATCGGCCGACGACGGCAGCGCCAGCGCGCGCAGGCCCAGGCTGGCGATCAGTTCCAGCGCCCGTAGCGGCGCGGGGCTGGTGACCGCGATGACGTCGCCGGGCCGGGCCAGCAGCTGCAGGCACAGCTGCAGCGACTCCCCTTCGCCGTGCGTGACCACGATGTGCTCGGGATCGAAGCGGCAGCCGAGGGCGGCCGAGCGCCGGGCCAGCTGCGCCCGCAAGGCGTCGGAGCCGAACACCAGGCCGGTGCCCAGCAGGGACGCATCGGCCTGCAGCTGGCGCGTCGCCAGGCGGCGCAGCGCGGCCAGCGGCAGCAGCGCGGGCGGCAGCGCCAGGTGGCCGAGCGACAGGCAGTCGTCGCGCGACGCGGCCAGCGCGATCACGCGCTGGCGGCGGCCGGCCAGCGCGATCGGCGATGCCGCGACCGCGGCCGCGACGGGTGCGGCGGCGGCGCGTGCGAAGAAGCCCTGGCGCGGCCGCGCCTCGATCAGCCCGGCGTCTTCCAGTTCGTGCAGCGCGTGGGTGACGGTCGCGAGGCTGGCCTCGTGTTCATCGCACAGCTGGCGCACCGACGGCAGCCGGCTGCCGGGCGGATAACGGCCCGAGCGCAGCGCCCCGGCGAGCGCGGAGGACAGCGTGCGGTAGCGGTGCGGGCGGCGGGACGTCACGGCGGCGGGTGCGGTCGAAGGGCTGCACGATAGCGGCTTCGGTCGCCCCTGTATCGACACAGCGGCCGCCGCGGCCGATCGATACACGGCCTCGCCTGTAGCGATGCGCTGGCCACCGCGCTGTGCCTTACCGCGCGGCGAACCGCTTCCTAGACTGCCGCCGCATTCAACGACAGGGGAGCACGAGCATGCTGCGGCCACGGGGGCGGAGGGGGATGTCGGGCACGGGCCCGGTGCGGGCGCTGCTGCTCGGCGAAGGGGTCGGCCTGCTGGCCAGTGCCGCGGCCCAGACCACCGTGGCCTGGTGGCTGGCCGCGCGCGGTGGCGGCGCCGACCTGGCGCGCTACGGCGCGGCGATGGCGGCGATCTCGCTGCTCGCCTTGCCGCTGCTGTCGCCGCTGGGCGACCGCTGGTCCCGGCGCCGCTTGATCCGGCTGGCCCAGGCCGGGCTGCTGCTGGATGCCGTGCTGCTGGCGCTGCTGGCCTGGCAGGACCTCTACCGGCTGCCGCTGCTGTGCGCTTGTGGCGCGCTGTCGGTGCTGGCCCAGGCGGTGCTGCTGCCCGCGCAGGCCAGCCTGCTGCCCGACCTGGTGCCGGCCGACCGGCTGCCCGAGGCGATCCGCTGGCGCCGCGGCGCGCAGGCCATCGGCGGCCTGCTGGGGCCGGCGCTGGGGGGCGCCGCGCTGGCCGCGGGCGGCGTGCCGCTGGCGGCGCTGCTCAACGTCGCGCTGTTCGTGCTGTGCGCTTGCGCGGCCTGGCAGCTGGGCGCGTCGACGGCGCCGGCGAGCCACGCGGCGGCGACCGGCTGGTTCGACGACCTCGCCGCCGGCCTGCGCGCGAAATGGCGGGTGCGGCTCGACCGCTGGTGGACGCTGGCGGGTGCGCTGATGATGGTCTTCCTGCTGCCGTGCACCGGGCTGCTGCTGCCGCTGCGGCTGCAGTCGCTGCAGCTGTCGGCGTCGTGGTTCGGGGCCTGCGGCGCGGCGCTGTCGCTCGGGGTGCTGGCGGGTGTCGCGGGCGGGGCCGATGCCTTGATCCGCCGTGTCGGCCGCCTGCGCGCGATCGGCATCGCGGTGGTCGCCTGCGGGCTCAGTATCGGGGCCGTCGGGCTGTGCGACCACGCGATGGCGCTGGTGCTGCTGTTCGGCATCGTCGGGCTGTGCCTGTCCGTCACCCAGCTCGTCGGCCAGACGCATCGTGCGCTGGCCGTGCCGCACGCCTTCCGCGCGCGCATGGCCGCCGGCCACCTGACGATCGCGCAGCTCGCGGCGATGCTGGCACCGGCGCTGGCGGGTGCGCTGCTGCTGCGCTGGCCGGTGTCGGTGGTCTACCTGAGCTTGGCGGCGGCCTTCCTCGGCAGCGGCCTGCTGCTGCTGGCCGTGCCGGACCTGGGCCGGTTCCTTCGGCTCGGGCCGGAGGACGTGAAGGACTGGTACGGCAGGACCTACCCGGAGGCCTTCACGGGGACGCAGCGCTGACCGGCGCCGTCGCGACGGCCGGCTTCAAGCCGGGTCGGCGGCGTCGCGCGCGGTGCGTGCCGCCAGCTTCAGCAGCGTCGGCATGCGCCGCTTGCCGTGCATCGTGCGCACGCGGGCCTTCGCCGCGCCGAGGTCGAGGCCGGCGCAGGTGACCAGCACCGGCCGGCCTTCTTCCTCGCGGTGGACCTCGAACTGCGCCGGCAGGCCGCGCAGCGCTGCAGCCGAGATGCCGATGATCGGGATGCGCCCGCCCAGCGCATCGAACAGCGCGCGGCCCCATCCCGGCGTCTCCGCGGCGTCGATGTGCACCGGGCCGTCGATCACGATGGTGTCGGGCTGCAGCCCGTGCCGGCCCAGCAGCTGCGCCAGCGCTGCCGCTTCGCGCAGGTCGAGCTCACCCGGTGCCGGCTTCTCCAGACCGTCGATGCGCGACGTCACCGTGCGCAAGGCTTCGCGCGCGTCCCACTCGTCGAAGGTCACCGCGGCGGCCCAGGCGACATCGTCTTTAAGATGAACGGCGGCAGCGAGTTTCATGGCGTGCCACTCACTCTACGCGACTTCTCGGTGGTGGCGACTTCACTGAGCGTGACTGGCGTTGCGATGGCGTCGAGAGCCTGGTGGCTGGAGCCAGCAAGTGGTTCGGCCGTCCGCACGGGCATGTACCTCGAATCAGGCGCCAACTCTCGGTTGGAGCAAGAACCTGTCGACTTTCGGCGCTTGGCCGAATCGCCGGCCCCGTACAGAATGTCCATCGGGCCATCCTGCCTGACAAACGGTGCGAGAAGCATGACGATGCCCAAGCGCGTCTTCGTGAGCTACAGCCATGAATCAGACCTGCACAGTCAGTGGGTGCTCGATCTTGCGGGTTCGCTCAGGAAGCGGGGGCTGGAGTCCATCATCGACCGGTACGTCATCCCGGACGTACCACTTCCGCAGTGGATGCAGAACCAGATTGAAAGCGCGGAGTACACGCTGTTTGTCTGTACTCCGCGCTATAAGCTGAGATTCGAGGGCAAGGACAAGTCCTCCCAGGGAGTGACATGGGAGGCAATGATCGCCAATCACGTGCTCTACAGCAATCGAACTAGGAATCATCGCTTCATTGCCGTGATCCCTGACTCCGGTAGCGAAGATGACATCCCGCTGCCGTTCAGGCAGTTCAAGTTCTACACGATTCCCGCTCAATTCGACCTCCTTGTCGGGCACCTCAATGGCGAGCCCGAAGTCTTGCCACCTCCAGTGGAAATTCCGGTCGCTGTTTCTGACGCGAGCTCATTGGCGCGCGAGGCCGCCGAGACCGTTCCGGTCGTAATCGAGACGGATGGCGTACCCAACATTGACGCAATGGTTGTTGCCGAGGTCAATGCGCCGGTGTTGGGCTTCGTCTGCGACTATGCGGTAGTGTCGACGCGGGCCGGACCTGAAGTGCCGGTCTGGGACAATCAGGTGTTTTTTGATCGGCCACTCCTGAGAGGTCTGAAGCGCGTAGAGCCACAGCAATCGTTCATGGCTGTCATCGAGGCTAGCTCAAGAGAGCCCGTGTGCGTTACTGCGAGAACTAGGCTGTACATCCACTCGACAGTTGGTCACGGCTCCCAAGTGAACGCAAACGACCCGATCGGCAAGATCTACATCCCGAAGGCGAATCTGATTCATCCGCCATTTTCTACGACCAGGGGACAGACGTACTCATCATCGTTGAAGTACACGCCGATACTTGCCGCGAGCCTATGGAAACTCGGTGCTGATCAAGCCAATCGACCACCTTACATCCTTGAATGCGAATCAATCGGTCAATCCGGCTTGTCGGCCGTCCTGGCGAAGACCGCGGGACTCTTCTCGCCTGCTGATACCCTCCAGATCGGAATGAAAGTCAGAAGGGGAGCAAGACTTGGAACGATCAGAGATGGCGTGGACACCGACGACGTAGCGGCTCCAAAAGCGGGAACGATTGCGCACGTTCACGTCAAAGAGGGCTCTCCGGTTCACGTAGGAAGGACGTTGGTCACCGTTCGTACGTCCGCGACGGAACTGAGCCTCCTGCTGTCGCCGCTCGTGTCAGCTCAACCGGCGTGGTTCGATCTGGCTTCACCGATCTCTGGAGTGATGCATCCGACCCTTCGTCCGGGCACTGCGGTGAGCCCCAGATCCGTTATTTGTCAGGTCAGGGGCAACAATGTCGTCGTCAGTCTTCGCATCGACATCGCGGAAGGCCAGCTGATGGCGTACCACAAGCAAGGAGGAGAAAGGGTGCAGTTTGGTGATCGTCTCGCCAGTGTGCTCGGAGTCGGCCTCATCATTCGGGCGCCTCTGCTGGGTACGTTCTATCGCGCGGCGTCTCCCGGTGCGCAGCCGTTCGCCACGGTCGGCGCACGCTTGCGCGCTGGTGAGCCGGCTTACATCGTCGAGGCGTTGAAGATCATGAACGAAATCGAGATGCCGTTTGACGCGGTGATTGCAGAAATCCTCGTTGAGGACGGTCAGGGGATCGGCTGGAACCAGCCGATCATGAAGCTCATCGTCTAGGGAACGACGTTTTCGGTGAGCCGCGTCCGCGCCGCGGCGTACTCGCGCGCCAGCGCCTCGACCCGCATGGCGACCGGCTCCACCGCCCGCACCGCGCCGATGCCCTGGCCGCAGCCCCAGATGTCCTTCCAGGGCTTCCTCGTGCTGCCGAAGTTCATCGCATGGGGGCTGCTCGACGGCAGCGCGTCCGGATCGAGGCCGGCGTTGCGGATCGAGGGCTTCAGGTAGTTGCCGTGCACGCCGGTGAAGAGGTCGGAGTAGACGATGTCGTCGCTGCTGCTGTCGACGATCATGCGCTTGTAGGCCTCGTCGGCGCGCGCTTCGTCGGTGGCGATGAAGGCCGAGCCGATGTAGGCCAGGTCCGCGCCCATCGCCTGCGCGGCGAGGATCGCGCCGCCGGTGGCGATGGCGCCGCTCAAGGCCAGCGGACCGTCGAACCAGGCGCGGATCTCGGTGATCAGCGCCATCGGGTTCTTCGTGCCGGCATGGCCGCCGGCCCCGGCGGCCACCGCGACCAGCCCGTCGGCGCCCTTGTCGATCGCCTTGTGCGCGAAGGTGTTGTTGATCACGTCGTGCAGCACCAGGCCGCCCCAGCGGTGCACGGCCTGGTTCAGCTCGGGCCGCGCGCCGAGCGAGGTGATCACCAGCGGCACCTTGTGCTTCTCGCACACCGCGAGGTCGCGGTCGAGCCGGTCGTTGCTCTTGTGCACGATCTGGTTGATCGCAAAGGGCGCGGCCGGCGCCTCGGGGTGGGCGCGGTCGTGCGCGGCCAGCGCCTCGGTGATCTCGGCCAGCCAGTCGTCCAGCAGCTCGGCGGGCCGGGCGTTCAGCGCCGGCATCGAGCCGACCACGCCGGCCTTGCATTGCGCGATCACCAGCTGCGGCACGCTGATGATGAACAGCGGCGAGGCGATGACCGGCAGGCGCAGGTTCTGAAGCCGCGGGGGCAGGGCCATGGTGCGTTCCTCGTCGCTCAGATCGGGTCCCAGCTGAACACGTCGCTGGAGCGGTCCAGCCCGAAGTACTGCGCCTTCAGCGCCGGCAGCGCATGGTTCAGCACCGTCTCGGGGTCCCAGCCTTCGCCGCGGTGCACGCTGCGCACCGGCCGCGGCTGGCTGATCAGGAAGATCTCGTTGTTGCGCACCGCGAAGATCTGGCCGTTGGTGTCGGCCGCCTGGTCGCTCAGCAGCGCCACCGCCAGCGGCGCGATCTTCGCCGGCGTCATCTGCTTCATGCGGTCGACACGCTTCTGCTCGGCCTCGGTCGCGGTCGGGATCGAGCCGATCATGCGGCTCCAGGCGAAGGGCGCGATGCAGTTCGAGCGCACGTTGAACTTCAGCATGTCCAGCGCGATGGACTTCGACAGCGCCGCGATGCCGAGCTTGGCCGCCGCGTAGTTGGCCTGGCCGAAATTGCCGATCAGGCCCGAGGTCGAGGTCATGTGCACGAAGGCACCGGACTGCTGTTCCTTGAAGTGCGTGGCGGCCGCGCGGCTGACGTGGTAGCTGCCGTACAGGTGCACCTTGATCACGCTGTCCCATTCGTCGTCGCTCATCTTGTGGAAGAAGCGGTCGCGCAGGATGCCGGCGTTGTTCACCACGCCGTCGAGGCGGCCGAAGCTGTCGAGCGCGCTGCCGACGATGCGGGCGGCCGCGCGGGCGTCGGACACGCTGTCGGTGTTGGCCACCGCCTCGCCGCCGGCAGCGCGGATCTCGTTGACCACCTGCTGCGCCGGGCCGGCGTCGGACCCTTCGCCGGCGACGGACGCGCCGATGTCGTTGACGACGACACGGGCGCCTTCGCGCGCCAGCGCCAGGGCGATGTCACGACCGATGCCGCCACCGGCCCCGGTGACGACGATGACCTTGCCTTCGAGCAATGCTGCACTCATGAGAATCTCCTGGCGTTCAAAAGAAGAAGGGGTTGATGAATTCAGGCGGCCGGCCAGCTGAACCTGGGCGGTCGTTTCGACAGGAAGTCCTGCACCGCATCCTTGTGCACGGCCGTGCCCATCGCCAGCGCCTGCGCGTCGGCTTCGAACTCGAGTTGCGCCGCCAGGTCGCCGCCGGCGGCCACCGCGCGCTTGACCAGGCTCACTGCCAGCGGCGAGGCATGCACGAAGCTCGCCGCGATCTGCTGCGCGCGCGCCAGCAGCCGTTCCGGGGGCTGCAGTTCCATCGCGACGCCCAGCCGGACGGCTTCGTCCGCACCGACCTCGCGCGCCGACAGCATCAGCTCCTTCGCGCGTTGCGCACCGACGATGCGCGGCAAGGTGTAGAAGGTGCCGCAGTCCGGCACCAGGCCGACCTTCAGGAAGGACACGCAGAAGCGTGCGCGCGGCGTCGCGATCACGAAGTCCGCCGCCAGCGCCAGGCCGAAGCCGGCGCCGTAGGCCGCGCCGTCGACCGCGGCGATCACCGGGCGGTCGAGCGCGATCAGGTCGCGCAGCCAGTCGTGCAGGGCCTGCATGCGCTCGCGCCAGCCCTGGTTGTCCAGGCCGGCGGTGGCGATGTTGCGCAGGTCGCCGCCGGAGCAGAAGTGGCCGTTGGCGCCGGTGATCACCAGCGCGCGGATATCCCGGTCACGCTTGATCGTCTGCACGACCTCGGCGATCTCCTCGCGCATCGCCGGGCTCAGTGCGTTGCGGGTCGCGGCCTTGTCCAGCGTCAGCGTCGCGACCTGCTCGCGGATCTCGAAGTGAATGGTGTCCATGAATTGACGCGTCTTTCGAGAACTAGGCAGAAGCCTTCACTGCCGCGGACAGGTCACGGCCGCCGGCCAGCGACGAGCCGCCGTCCACCGGGATCACCGCGCCGGTGACGAAGCTGGCCAGCGACGAGCTCAGCACCAGCGCCATGTCGGCGACTTCACCCGTGGTGCCGAAGCGGCCGAGCGGGATGCTGGCCGTCATCGCGGCCACCGCGTCGGGTGTCGGCGCGAGCCGGCGGATGCCCTCGGTGTCGCCAATCGGGCCCGGCACGATCGAGTTGATGCGCACGCCGTCCGGCCCCCATTCCATCGCCAGCACGCGGGTCAGCATGTCGATGCCGGCCTTCGCGGCGCAGACGTGCGCCTGGTAGGGCGTCGGGTTGCTGGCCTGGGGCGCCGAGATGTTGATGACCGACGCGCCCGGCTTGCGCAGGTGCGCATGGCCCGAGCGCAGCACGTTGAAGCTGCCGATCAGGTCGATGTCGACCACCGTGCGGAAGCCCTTGCTCGACATGCCGAGCGCCGGTGCGACGAAGTTGCCGGCGGCGCCCGATACCAGCACGTCGATCGGGCCGAAGGCCTCGCGCGCGGCCGCCAGCGCCGCGTCGATCGCGTCGTAGTCGCGCACGTCGGCGCTGTGGCCGAGCACCTCGCCCCCGTGGCGGCGCAGGTGCTCGACGGCGCTCGCCACACGGTCGGCCGAACGGCTGGCGATGCAGACCTTCGCGCCGCGCTGCGCGAACGCGTCGGCGATGCCCAGGTTGATGCCGCTGCTGCCGCCGGCGACGAAGACATGGCGGCCGCTGAAATCGAACAGGTCGGTGAGGGTGGGTGTCATCTCGGGTCCAGGTAGCGGAACGAACCAGTGGCGCGGGCGACCTCGCGGCCGTCGGCGTCGGTGACGACGGCGCGGCACAGCGCGACGCCGTCATCGACGGCGATCACCTCGCCGTCGGCGGTCAGCCGGCCGCGGCCCGGCTGCAGGTAGCTGGTATTGAGGTTCAGCGTGACGGCGGTGCGCATGAAGTCCACCTTCGACACCGCGGCGCTGGCCATCACCACGTCGACCAGCGTCGCGACGACGCCGCCGTGCATCGCGCCGATCAGGTTGTGCAACTCGCGCCGCTCGTCGACGACGAGGCGCGCGCGGCCGTCGACCGAATACTCGCGCCGCACCCCCAGCAAGTGCATGAAGGGCACGCGCGCGAAGGCCTGGTGGCGGTCGGCGATGTCGTTCATGCCATGTGCTCGCTGCGCAGCGTCGTCTTCAGCACCTTGCCCGCCGCCGACAGCGGCATCGCATCGCGCACGCTGACGCTGCGCGGGCACTTGTAGCCGGCCAGCTGCTGCCGGCACCAGGCCTGCAGCACCTCGGCGACGGCGGCGGGATCGATGTCGGCACCCGGCTGCAGCACCACCACCGCGTGCACCGTCTCGCCCCAGCGTGCATCCGGCAGTCCGATCACCGCGGCTTCGCTGACGGCCGGGTGGCTGCGCAGCGCGGCCTCGACCTCGGCCGGGTAGACGTTCTCGCCGCCGGTGATGACCATGTCCTTCAGGCGGTCGGCGATGAAGAGGTAGCCCTCGTCGTCCATCCGGCCGCCGTCGCCGGTGTGGAACCAGCCGTCGTTCGGTGCCTTCTGCAGCGCCTGCGCGCTGGCCTCCGGCAGCTTCCAGTAGCCGCGCGTGACCATCGGGCCGCGCACGATGATCTCGCCGACCTGGCCGCGCGGCACGTTGCGGCCCTGTTCGTCGATCACGCGGATCTCGGCGCCCAGCCCGGCGCGGCCGACCGAGCGCAGCAGCCCCCGCGCCCGGGCTTCGGCACGGTGGTTCGCCGGCAGGTTGATGCACACCGCGCCGGCAGTCTCGGTGAGGCCGTAGGCCTGGAAGAACTCGGCGTGGGCCCAGGCCGCGAGCGCGCGGTCCAGCAGGTCCGGCGGCATCGGCGCGGCGCCGAAGGCGATGCGGTTGAGGCTCTGCAGCTTCGCGGCATCGAAGCCGGGCGCGTCGAGCAGCGCCTGCAGCATCGTCGGCACGACGATGGTGTCGGTGATGCCGTGACGTTCGATGGCGGCCAGCACCGCGTCGGCGCGGAACTGCGGCATCGTCACGCAGGTGCCGCCGACGATCGATTGGCCGATGAGGCGGCCGAGTCCCGCGACATGGAACAGCGGCGCGACCAGCAGCGATACGCTGTCGGGTGCGTTGTTCAACTCGGCGCCGCGCGTCATCGATGCGGTCCAGAAGTTCGCGTGCGACAGCATCACGCCCTTCGAGCGACCGGTGGTGCCGCCGGTGTAGAGGATCGCGGCCAGCGCGTCGCCGCCGGTGCGCGTGTCGTCGATCGGTGCGAGGCGAGCCCCCTCGGCCGCAATGGCGTCGGCGTGCGCGGCCGGCACGACGTCGGCCAGCGCCGCGGCATTGGCCTCGAACGATTCGTCGGCGACCAGCAAGCGCGCCTCGCAGTCGGCCACCGCGAAGCGCAGCTCGGGCAGGCTCCAGCGCGTGTTGAGCGGGCAGGCGACGGCGCCCAGCCACCAGCAGGCCACCAGCTGCGTGATGAGCTTGTCGTTGTTTGGCGCCAGCAGCGCGACGCGGTCCCCGGCGCCGACGCCACGGGCCTGCAGCGCGGCGGCCTGGCGGCCGACCTGCTCGGCGAACTCGGCGAAGGTCCAGTGGCGCTCGTGGCCGTCGGCCAGGTGCTGCAACGCCACCTTGTGCGGGTGGCGCTGCAGCGCGCGGTGCAGGCCCTGGGTCAGGTACATCGTGGGGCCTTTCAGCGCGCTGCGCCGTCGTCCGATGTGGCCGCGTGCTTCGTGCGGTAGCGGAAGGTGCCCATCGACTTGGCGACGACCTCGCCGGTCGAGTCGGTCACCTCGGCCTCGCAGAAGCACACCGACTTGCCGCCGCCGGTGGCGCGGCCGGTGGCCTCCAGCCGGCCGCTGGACGGGCGCATGAAGCCGATGTGCATGTCGATGGTCACCACCTCGCGGCTGAAGTCGACCTTGCTGAGGGCCGCGTTGGCCATGGCGCTGTCGAGCAGGGTCATCACCACGCCCCCATGCCCCGCGCCGTGGTTGTTCAGCAGGTCGGGCTGCAGCTCCAGCGTGACGACCGCCTCGCCGCCACCGACGCGCACGCGGCGCATGCCGATCTTGTCGAGGAAGGGGATGAAGCGTTCTGCAACCTGCACGTCGGGTCCTTGGTCAAGCGGCCGCCGCGGAACCGGCTCTGCCGGGCCGCTGGGGGCGCCCCCTTGAGGGGGTGGCGCCGAAGGCGCTACGGGGGTGGTCATGTCTGCGCGTTCATTCCGGTTTGAAGCCGATCTCGTCGAGCATGGCCTTCTCGCGCTGGAACTGCGCCGTCGCATAGGCCTTGTAGCCGGCCGGGTCGAGCAGCGCGGGCGCCAGGTCGAAGTCGTTGGCGACGCGCTTGTAGTCGGCGTCTTCGGTGGCCTTGCGGAAGGCCCCGTGCAGGCGCTCGAGGATCGGCTGCGGCAGGTTGCGCGGTGCGACGAGGCCGATGTTCGACTGCACGACGAAATCGTGGCCCAGCTCTTTCAAGGTCGGCACGTTCGGCCAGCGCTGCAGGCGCGTCTCGGTCATCGTCGCCAGCAGCCGCACCTTGCCCGAGGTCGCCATCGCGCCGAAGCCGGGGTCGCCGTAGACGTCGAGGTGGCCGCCGATCAGCGCCGTGAAGGCTTCGCTGCCGCCCTTGAACGGGATCAGGTTGAACTTCACGCCGGCCGACTTCGCGAGGCGCTCGGCCATGATGCGGTTGACGCTGATCGCGCCGACGTTGCCCCAGCTGACCTCGCCCGGCCGCTTCTTCGCTTCGGCAAGCAGGTCGGCCATCGACTTCCACGGCGAATCGGCCGCCACCGCGATGCCGGTCGACAGGCTGGCGAGGCCGATGATGTAGGTGAAGTCCTTCAGCGGATCCCAGCTTGTCTTCGCGATCAGGGGCTGGCGGATCACCGAGTTGTGCATCACCGCGATCGTGTAGCCGTCGGCGTCGCCCATCGTCGCCAGCCCCGCGGTCCCGGTGACGCCGCCGGCGCCCGGCTTGTGCAGCAGCACGACGGGCTGGCCGAGGTCCTTGGCGACGGCGTTGCCGAGCGCGCGGAAGATCGGGTCGAACGAGCCGCCCGGCGGGAAGGGCAGCACCAGCGTGATCGGCTTGTTCGGCCAGGCCTGCGCGCGGGCCGCGTTCGGCAGCAGCAGCATCGCGCAAAGCGCCAGGCCGGCCAGCAGCCAGAGCCGGGGGTCGTGGCGGGAACGGGGGAATGCGCGCATCGTTGTCTCCGTGTCGGTGTTGGGTGGTGTGGGGTTCAGGAAGCGGCCGCGGCCTGCTCGGCCTGGAGCTCGCGCCAGGCCACCTTGCCCGTGCCGGACTTGGGCAGCGCGGCGCGGAATTCCACCGTGCGCGGCGCCTTGTAGACGGCCATCTGCTCGCGGCACCAGGCCATCAGCTCGGCCTCGCTCAAGGCGTGGCCCGGCTTCAGCACCACCACCGCTTTCACCGATTCGCCCTGGCGCGCATCCGGCACCGCGACGACGCAGGCCTCGTGCACGGCCGGGTGGCGGTACAGCAGGCTCTCGACCTCGGCCGGCCAGACCTTGTAGCCGCTGACGTTGATCATGCGCTTGAGGCGGTCGCGCATGAAGAAGTAGCCTTCGCCGTCCATGCTCGCGAGGTCGCCGGTGCGGAAGAAGCGCTGGCCGTCGCGTTCGAAGAAACTCGCGGCATTGGCTGCGTCGTCATGCCAGTAGCCCTGCATCACCTGCGGCGCGCTGGTCACCAGCTCGCCGACCTCGCCCGCCGGCAGCTCGGCCAGCGTCTCGGGATCGACGATGCGCGAATCGACGCCGAAGGCCGGGATGCCCAGGCACTGGCGCTTGCCGCGGCCCAGCGGGTTGCAGTGCAGGAAGGATGCGGTCTCGGTCAGGCCATAACCTTCGATGTACGTGAGTCCGAAACGCTCCTTCAGCATCGCCGACACCGCATCGGGCATCGCGGCGCCGCCGCCATTGAGCACCGCCAGGCTCGTCAGGTCGCGGCGCTGCGCTTCGGGGTGGGCGAAGAAGTCGACCAGCATCGCCGGCGGCGCGGCCCAGGCGCTGACGCGGTAGCGCTCGATCAGCCGCGCGGTGTTGGCCGCGTCCCAGCGCGGCTGCAGCACGACCGTGGCGCCCAGCGCCATCGGCATCAGCATCGCGTTCTGCATGCCCAGCAGATGGAACAGCGGCGCGACCCCCATCACCACCGAGGCGCGGTGCAAGCCGCGCCAGGCGATGGCCGCCAGCGTGGACGCGAGCAGCGTGCGGTGCGTGTGCATGCAGCCCTTGGGCCGGCCGGTGGTGCCGGAGGTGTAGGGCAGCAGGCACAGGTCGTCGGGCGACGCGTTCACCGCGCCGGCAGCGAGGCCCGCGCCGATCGCCTGCTGCCAGTGCACCAGGCGCGGATCGTCCAGCGGCTCGCGCGGTGCCCGCACCCCGTCGGGCACGTTCAGGTCGGTGCTGCGGCCGAGTGCGTCGGCATAGGTGTGCACGACGGCATGCCGCAGCCGGCCGTCGGCCATCGCGGGCTGCACCGTGCGCAGCAGTTCCTGGGCGACCAGCGCGACCGCGGCGCCGCTGTCGGCGATGTAGTGGTCGAGCTCGGTGGCGGTGCTCATCGCGTTGACCGGCACCACCACCGCGCCGCAGCGCACGACGGCGTGGAAGGCGATGGTGAACTGCGGGCAGTTCTGGCTCATCAGCAGCACGCGGTCGCCGGGCTGCACGCCGGCGCGCTGCTGCAGGTGGCCGGCGAGCGCCTCCACCTGGGCCTTCACGTCGGCGAAGCTGAAGTGGCGGTCGAAGAAGATCAGCGCCGGCTTGTCCGGATGCCGCGCGGCGGCGGCGTCGAGATGGTCGATCAGCGTGACCTCGGGCAGCTCGAGCGTGCGCGGCAGGTGCTTCGGCCACGCGCCGAACCACGGGGCGCTGCGGGCGGCGGCGGGCGGGGCGTGCGGCGTGGTCATCTCGGACGGGAAGGTCGGCGTGCGGTCGGTCACGGTGTCGATCGATGCTAGGCGGCGGGGTGGCCGGTGCCTATCTGCATTTCGCGAAGCGGGGGTTTCGCGCAGCGGAAGGGCAGGGGCGCCGAGCCGGGTTCAGCGGTCCATCGCGCGCGCGATGACTTCCTTCATCACCTCGTTGGCGCCGCCGTAGATGCGGCCCACGCGCGCGTCGGCGTACATGCGGGCGATCGGGTACTCGTTCATGTAGCCATAACCGCCGTGCATCTGCAGGCAGTCGTCGACCACCTGGCACAGCTGCTGGGTGATCCACCACTTGGCCATCGCCGCGGTCGGCACGTCGAGCTCGCCGCGTTGCAGCCGCGCGATGCAGTCGTCGACGAAGCTGCGCGCGATGGTCGAGGCGGTCTGGCATTCGGCGAGCTTGAAGCGCGTGTTCTGCATCGCCATCAAGGGCTCGCCGAAGACCTTGCGCTGCTGCACGTAGGCCAGCGTGTCGTCGACGGCGCGCTGCATCGTCGCGGCGGCGCCGACGGCGATCAGCAGCCGCTCGCGCGGCAGCTGCTGCATCAGCTGCGAGAAGCCGCGGCCTTCTTCGCCGCCGAGCAGGTTGTCCACCGGCACGCGCACGTCGTCGAAGAACAGCTCCACCGTGTCCTGCGCACGCTGGCCGATCTTGTCGAGCAGGCGGCCGCGGCGGAAGCCCGGCAGGTCGCGCGTCTCGACCACCAGCAGCGAGACGCCTTTCGCCTGCGCCTGCGCATCGGTCTTCACCGCGACGATCACCAGGTCGGCGTGGAAGCCGTTGGTGATGAAGGTCTTGGTGCCGTTGACCACGTAGTGATCGCCGTCGCGCACCGCGGTGGTCCGGATGCGCTGCAGGTCGGTGCCGGCGCCGGGCTCGGTCATCGCGATGGCGGCGATCATCTCGCCGCTGGCCATCGCCGGCAGCCAGCGCTGCTTCTGCGCTTCGCTGGCATAGGCCAGCAGGTAGTGCGCGACGATGCCCGAGTGCACGTTGATGCTGAAGCTGTTGACCAGCGCGCGCTGCTGTTCTTCGCAGATGACCGCTTCATGCAGGAAGTGGCCGCCGCCCCCGCCGTACTGCTCGGGAATGCCGGCGCAGAGCAGGCCGAGATCACCGGCGCGCTTCCAGATGCGGCGGTCGACATGCTTCTGTGACGCCCAGGCCTCGTGGTTCGGCGCGCACTCGGTCTCGAAGAAGCGCCGCGCGGTGTCGCGCAGCAGCTCCAGCTCGGGGTCCATCCAGGCGCGCGGCGGGGCGGTGATCGGCATCTTGTTCACTCCTGGTGCATCACGGCAGGGCGATCACCGCGTCGCCGCTCAACTTGACCTGGCCGTCCTGATCGACGGTGGACAACGCCAGCCGCATGCGGCGCTCGCCGTCGGCCTCGAACTTCTCGACCACCGTGCCGCGGCAGGTGATGCGCGCGCCCACCGGCGTGATCGATACGAAGCGCACGCCGTACTGGCGCAGCGCCTGCTGGGGCACCCAGTTCGTCAGCAGCCGGCCGAGATGGGCCATCGACAACATGCCGTGCGCGAACACGTCGGGCTGTCCGGCCGAGCGCGCGAAGTCGAGGTCGACATGGATCGGGTTGTGGTCGCCCGAGGCGCCGCAGTACAGCGCCAGCGCCAGGCGCGAGATCGGCTCGGTGGTGAATGCAGGCAGGCTGTCGCCGACCTGCAGCGATTCGTAGCTCGGCAGGGTCATCGTGGTTCCAGTCATGGGGTCAGCCGTTGCGTTGCACGGTGACGGATCGCAGCTCGGCGACCAGCGCACCGTGCTGGTTGCTCACGCGCGTGCTGCGCACGACGAACTCCAGCGCGCCGTTCTTCTTGTCGTAGATGTCCTCGATGCGCTGCTCGAAGCGCAGCACGTCGCCGGCGCAGGCCGGGGCGTGGTACGTGAACTGCTGCTCGCCGTGCAGCAGGCGGCGGTAGTCCAGGCCCAGCAGCTCGCGGATCGCGCCCGGGTTCGGGCCGTCCATCTCGAGGCAGAACAGGAACGTGGGCGGGACCGGCAGGTCGCGGTGGCCGGCGTCGCGCGCGGCGGCGGGGTCGCCGTAGACCGGGTCGGCCTGGCCGGTGGCCTTGGCGAAGAAGCGCAGCCGGCCGGCCTCGACCGGCACGGTGAAGGCGGGCATCGTGTGGCCGATGTGGCGGCGGTCAATCATCGTTTGCTCCGGTCGACGCTCACATCGCCTGGTAGAGCGTCACCACGCAGGCGCCGCCCAGGCCCAGGTTGTGCTGCAGTGCCAGCCGCGCGCCTTCCACCTGGCGCTGCTCGGCCCGGCCCCGCAGCTGCCAGGTCAGCTCGGCGCATTGCGCGAGGCCGGTGGCGCCCAGCGGGTGGCCCTTGGACAGCAGGCCGCCGGACGGGTTGGTGACCACGCGCCCGCCGTAGGTGTTGTCGCCGTCGACGATGAACTTCTCCGCCGTGCCTTCCGGCGTCAGCCCCAGCGCTTCGTAGGTGATCAGCTCGTTGGCGGTGAAGCAGTCGTGCAGCTCGACGACGTCGATGTCGTCCGGGCCGATGCCGGCAGCGGCGTAGACCTGCGCGGCGGCGGCCTTGCTCATGTCGTAGCCGACCAGCTGGCGCATGTCGCGCTGCTCGAAGGTGCTCGGCGTGTCGGTGGTCATCGCCTGCGCGGCGATCATCACCTGGGTGCCGATGCCGTGGCGGCGCGCGAAGTCCTCCGAGCACAGGATGGCGGCGGCGGCGCCGCAGGTCGGCGGGCAGCACTGCAGGCGCGTCAGCGGCTCGAAGACGGTGGGCGCGGCCATCACCTCGTCCAGCGTGACGGTCTCGCGGAACACCGCCAGCGGATTGCGCGCGGCATGCTGGCGCGCCTTCACCGAGATGCGCGCGAAGGTGTCGGCGCGGATGCCGTGTTCCTTCATGTAGTCGCGGCCGGCGCCGCCGAAGAACTGCGCGGCGCGCGGCGCGGTGTCGCTGTAGCCCTGCAGCTCGCTCATCGTGTCGGCGAAGCGCGCCATCGGCGACGGGCGGTCGTCCCAGGCCCCCTTCAAGGCCCCCGGCACCATCTGCTCGAAGCCGAGCGCGATCGCGCATTCGACCGCACCGCTCTCGACGGCCTGGCGCGCGAGGAACAGCGCGCTGGAGCCGCTGGAGCAGTTGTTGTTCAGGTTGAAGACCGGGATGCCCGTCAGGCCGACGCGGTAGATCGCGGCCTGGCCGGCGGTGGAGTCGCCGTAGACGTAGCTGACGTAGGCCTGCTGGACCCGGTCGTAGGGCACGCCGGCGTCTTCCAGCGCCAGCTTCGCGGCCCGCTCGCCCATCACGAGGTACGGGTCGCTCTTGCCGGGCTTGGTGAACGGGATCATGCCGACGCCGGCGACGACAACTTTGCGATTCATGCGGAGGGTCCTTGCGGTTTTCAGTGCGATGACCGGAGCTTGCGCTTCGGCCGTTGGCCTACCAATGGCCGCCGCGTTCAAGTGCATTGGCCGAAGCGACCATGCACCGCCGCGGGCGGCGCGTGGCGACGGGACCTCACTCGAGCCGGATGTTGGTGTCGCGGATGATGCGGGCGTAGATCGCCGCGTCGTCGCGCACCACCTTCGCGAATTCGGCCGTCGTCAGGTGGCCCGGCGTCATGCCCAGCTGCTCGATGCGCTGGACCACGTCGGGCAGCCGCAGGATGCGCTGCGCCTCGTCGGCGAACTTCTTCGCGATCGGTGCCGGCACGCCGCTGGGCATGAACAGCGCGAACCAGCCCAGCGGCTCGAACGAGTGGTAGCCGAGCTCGGCGAAGGTGGGCACGTTGGGCAGCAGCGGGTTGCGCTTCGGGCCGGTGACGGCCAGCGGCTTCATCGTCTCGAGCTGCGGCCGCGCGGTGGCCATGTCGATGAAGGCCGACGACAGCTGGCCGCCGCGCAGGTCCTGCAGCAGCGGCGCGGCGCCCTTGTACGGCACGTGCACGAGGTCGAGCTTCGCCTGCAGGTTCAGCAGCGAGCCCTGGATGTGCGACGAGGTGCCGACGCCGTACGAGCCGTAGTTGTACTTGGCCGGATTGGCCTTCACCTGCTCGACGAATTCCTTCAGCGTACTGACGCTCGCATTGCGCGGCACGACGAGCAGCGAGTTGGTGCTGGCCACCATCGCCAGCGGCTGCAGGTCCCTCGCCACGTCGTAGGGCAGGTTGGGCATCAGCGCGGGCACCTGCACGATCGCGGTGATCGCCATCAGCACCGTGTGGCCGTCGGGCGGGGCCTTGGCCACCATGTCGTTGCCCAGCGTGCCGGAGGCGCCGGGTTTGTTCTCGACGATCACCGTCTGGCCCCAGGCCTCCTGCAGCTTGGTGCCCACCAGCCGCGCCAGCGTGTCGGTGGCGCCGCCGGGCGGGTAGGGCACGACCAGCTTGATCGGCTGGCGCGGGTAGGCCGGCGCGGCGGGTTGCGCGAAGACGGCGGTCAGGGCGAGGGCCGAGAGCGCACCGACGACGGTGCGGCGCGTGAGGGAACGGTGCGGGCTCATGGGGTTGTCTCCGTCGCTGGTCTGTGGGGTGGACCAGTGTGGGAGCCGACAGGCCTGCTTCCAATGGCCGCGACGCTCGCGTCATTGGCAGAAAGTGACAAGCTGGAGCACCCGGCCTCGCGAGTACACGAGGCCACCCGCCAAGCGGGTGCCCGGCCGCCTTGGGGCGGCCCGGCGGCGGCCGGGCTTCCCTTCGGTCTCGGCTTCTTCGCGCTTCAGCGCTCGCGCAGCCGCGTCTGCCGGTATTCCCCCGGCGCGACGCCGGTCCAGTGCTTGAACGCGCGGTGGAAGGTGCTGGCCTCGGAGAACCCGAGCTGCGCGGCGATCTCGGGCAGGGTCAGCTCGGGCCGCGCGAGGTACTCGATGGCCGCGTCGCGGCGCAGGTCGTCCTTGATCGCGCGGAAGCCCTGGCCTTCGTCATGCAGGCGGCGGCGCAGCGTCTGCGGCGTCATCGCCAGCTGGCGGCCGATCTGCTCCAGCGAGGGCAGTTCCTCGTCGGCCAGGTGGCGTCGCAGGATGCGGCGGATGCGCTCGGTGATGCTGCTGGAGTCGCGGTACTTCACCAGCAGGCTGGCGGGGGCCTGCTGCAGGAACTCGACCAGGCTCTGCGCGTTCTGCACCACGGGCAGCGCCAGCCAGCGGGTGTCGAAACGCCAGCCGGTGCAGGGCTGGTCGTAATGCACCGGGGCCTGGAACAGCATGCCCGCATCGTTGCTGTGCCCGAGCGCGGTGGCGGGGTAGTCGACGCCGGTCAGCGGCACGCGCCGCGCGACCAGCCAGCAGGCCAGGCCGTAGGCGAAGAACGAGAACGCGCGCTCGGCATAGGCCTGCGCCGGGCTCGGCACGCTGCGCGAGACGAGGCACAGGCGCGCGGTCCCGCCCTGCAGCTGCAGCCGGGGCACGAAGTCGGCGAGCAGCAGGCGGTAGTAGCGCAGGCCGGTCTGCAGCGCTTCGCCGAGTGTGCGTGCATCGACCAGCAGCCGGCAGCCGAGCGCGAAGCTGCCCAGCGGCAGCGGGCGCGGGCACAGGCCCCACAGCTCGTCGCGCATCGCGTGGCGCAGCGTGAAGATCAGCGCGGCGTACTGCTTCAAGGTCACGCGGGACAGCGGCGCGTCCAGCAGCGCCGGCGAGATGTCGGCGTGCCGCAGCAGCGCGCCGATGTCCGCGCCGCGCTCGCGCGCGCCGAGCAGGATCTGCTCGACCTGCTGGATCGCGATGGTGTGGTGGGTGAAGCCCGGAGTCGTCGCCACTGCCGGCGATTCTAGGAAGCCCGGAGCGGGTGGCCTGACCGCCTCAGGCGATCGCACCGCGCGCGCGCAGCGCGGTGCGTTGCGCCGGGCCATAACCCAGCTCGGCGAGCAGCTCCTCGCTGTGTTCGCCGGGGGCCGGCGCGGGGCGGTGCACCGCGAAGGCGTAACCCGTCATCTTCACCGGGCAGGCGAGCTGGCGCGGGCCACCGTCGGCCGGCTCCACCAGCATGCCGCGGGCGCGGAACTGCGGGTGATCCAGCGCTTCCTCCAGGCGCAGCACTGGCGTCACGCAGCAGCCGGTGTCGTGGAAGCGCTGCTGCCAGTGCGCGAGCGGCTGCGACGCGAAGATCTCGGTCAGCTCGGCGCGCAGCGCGGCCGTGGCATCGGCATCGGCGCCCAGGTGCCGCGGCTTCAGGTCCTCGCGGCCCAGCACCTCGCAGAAGCGGTCCCAGAACTTGCGTTCGAGCGCACCCAGCGCGACATGGCGGCCGTCGCGGGTGGCGTAGACGCCGTAGCAGGCCAGCGCGCCGCCGAGCTTGTCGGTGCCGGCCGGCTGCACATGGCCGTGCTTCAGGACGCTGATCATCGGCACCACCGCATGCGCCAGCATGCTGTCGGCGATCGCGATGTCGACGTGCCGGCCGCGGCCGCTGCGCTGCGCATCGAACAGTGCCGCGAGCAGGCCCATCGCCGCGGTCAGCGAGCCGCCCATCAGGTCGCCCACCGGCACGTTCGACAGCGCCGGCGGCTCGCCCGCGCGGCCGATCTGGTCAGTCACGCCGGCGAGCGCGCAGTAGTTCAGGTCGTGGCCGGGCTCGTCGCGGTGGGGGCCGTCCTGGCCGAAGCCGGTGATGCTGCAGAAGACCAGCTTCGGATTCAGCGCCGACAGCGTCGCGTAGCCGACGCCGAGCCGCTCCATCACCCCGGGACGGAAGCTCTCGACCAGCACGTCGGCGCTGCACGCAAGCTCCTTCAGCACGGCGACGCCCTCGGGCTGTTTCAGGTCGACGCGCAGCGCGCGCTTGTTCCGCTGCACCAGCGTGCGCAGCGCGGGCGCGGCGTAGTCGCCGGCGCCGGTGTCCTCCACCTTGATCACGTCGGCACCCAGGTCGGCCAGGTGCAGCGTGCACATCGGGCCGGGCAGCAGGCGGGTCAGGTCGAGTACACGCACGCCGGCCAGCGGTGCGGAGGAGGCGGTGGCGGTCATGCGGGCAGTCTAAGGAAGCGCCCGCGGCATGCACGATGGCCGATTGGCTGAATCGCATTGGCCGGAACATTCAGCGCGGCCCGCCGGCGATCCGCATCTCAGGACCCGCAATTGACGATGCGCAAGGCGACCGGACAGGGGGGCTGCGAGCATGGCGCTCATGACTGCTTCCCCGCCCTTCGACCAGCTGCTGGCAGCCGCCGCGGCCCAGCCCGAGCCGCAGACGCTGCTGTTCGTCTTCGCCGCCGCCGAGCTGCCGCCCGATGCCACGCCGGCACAGCGTGCACGCTTCCAGCAGGGCGCCGGCGGCCACCTGACCCCGCTGATGTGCGTCGAGAAGACGCTCGACGAACTGAGCACCTTCGACGCGCTGGTCGAGGAGTCGCGCGAGGCCGGGCCGCCGTGGCAGGTGCTGTTCGCCGCCGGCCTTTCCGGCCACGACGGCCAGCCGCCGGCGGGGCCGATGGTCGACGCGGCGCTGCGCGACCTGGTCGGCCGCGTGCGCGCCGGTGCGGTCGACGGCCTGCTCGCGCTGTCGGCGCAGGGCGAACTGCTGCAGTTCCACTGAGCAGCGGCCTTAATCCTCGCCTCATCCAGCGCTAACGAAGCGCTCACCTGGGCGCCCCAGACTGCGGGCCATCACAACCGCAGACCTCCCCGCCGTGTCCCGGCTGCCGGGAGCGCTCCTGGAGCGAACACCATGAACCTCACCCTGAAGCCCCTGGCCCTCAGCCTGCTGAGCGCCGGCCTCGTGCTGTCGAGCGGCGTCGGCGCCTTCGAGCTGCCCTGGTCGAAGAACAAGGACAAGCCCGCGGTCACCGCGCCGGTGGCCGTACAGGCGCCTGCGGCGCCGCTGCCGCCCGGCGTCGTACCCAACTACCGCGCCATCGTGCAGCAGTACGGGCCCGCCGTCGTCGGCGTGACCGTCGAAGGTACACGCCGCACCGGTGCGGGCGACGACGATGGCTCCGCGGTGCCCGACCCGCTGCAGCGCTTCTTCCGCGGCCTGCCCGGCTGGCGCGGCATGCCCGATGCGCAGCAGCCTTTCCGCGGCCAGGGCTCGGGCTTCATCGTCAGCGACGACGGCCTGATCCTGACCAACGCCCACGTGGTGCGCGACGCGAAGGAAGTGACCGTGCGCCTGGCCGACCGGCGCGAGTACGCGGCCAAGGTGCTGGGCAGCGATGCGCGCACCGACATCGCGGTGCTGCGCATCTCCGCCAAGGGCCTGCCGGCGGTGCGCCTGGGCGATCCGAAGTCGCTGATGGTCGGCGACCATGTGCTGGCGATCGGCGCGCCCTACGGCCTGGAGCAGACGGCCACCTCCGGCATCGTCAGCGCCAAGGGCCGCTCGCTGCCGGGTGACGCCTTCGTGCCGTTCATCCAGACCGATGCGGCGGTGAACCCGGGCAACTCGGGCGGTCCGCTGTTCGATGCGGCGGGCAACGTCGTCGGCATCAACTCGCAGATCTACTCGCGCACCGGTGGGTTCCAGGGCGTGAGCTTCGCGATCCCGATCGACGTCGCGCTGAAGGTGCGCGACCAGATCGTCGCCACCGGCAAGGCCCAGCATGCGAAGCTCGGCGTGTCGGTGCAGGACCTGAACCAGTCGCTGGCCGAATCGTTCGGGCTCAAGCGCCCGGACGGCGCGCTGATCGCCGGTGTCGAGCCGAAGAGCCCGGCGGCCGCGGCCGGCCTGAAGTCGGGCGACGTGATTCTGCAGATCGACGGCGACCCGGTGATCCAGGCCGGCGGCGTCTCGAGCCGCATCGGGCTGTCGGCGCCGGGCCAGAAGGTGAAGCTGAAGGTCTGGCGCGACAACGCCGAGCGCGACATCGAGGTCACGCTGGGCACCGCGCGCGGCGAGACCGAGGCCGCCGCGGCGACCTCGGGCGGCGAAGGCGGCGCGAAGCTCGGCCTGGCGCTGCGGCCGCTGACACGCGAGGAGCGCCAGCAGTCGCAGCTCGAGCAGGGCCTGCTGGTGCAGGGAGCTCAGGGCGCCGCGGCCCGCGCCGGCCTGGAGCAGGGCGACGTGGTGCTGGCGATCAACGGCAAGCCGGTGAACTCGGTCGACGACATCAAGCGCGTGATCGACGCGAAGCCGAAGAACGTCGCGTTGCTGATCTGGCGCAACGGCGACCGGCTGTTCGTGCCGGTGCCGCTCGGCTGACGCGTTAGGAGAGCGTCACGTCGGGCCCCGGCGGTGGCAGGCGGATCTCGAAGACCGCGCCGCCGCCGTCGGCATTGCGGGCCCGGATCGAGCCGCGGTGCGCCGCCAGCACCTTGCGGCAGATCGCCAGCCCGAGGCCGGTGCCGCCGGAGCCGTCCTTCGTGCGCGACGACTGCACGAAGGGCTCGAAGATCGTCTCCAGCTCGTCCGGCGGGATGCCGGGACCGCGGTCGCGCACCTGGATCAGCGCACCCCCGCCGGCCGGCGACTGCCAGTCGAGCTCGATCGCCGTGCCGGTTGGTGCGAAGCGCAGCCCGTTCGCCAGCACGTTGCGCAGCACCTGCTGCAGCCGGAAGGCATCGGCGTCGACCAGCAGGTGCACCGGCGCCGGCACGGCGAAACGGAGGCCGCGCTCGCGCGCCATCGGCGCCAGCTCCTGCACCACCTCGCGCAGCGCCGGCTCGATGTCGATGCGTTGCAGGCGGATCGCACCGACGGTGGAATCGAGCCGCGACAGGTCGAGCAGCGTATTCACCAGGTGCAGCATGCGCTTGCCGCCCTGCACGATGTCCTCGAACATGCGCTGCAGCATTGGCTGCGACCCGGAGCGCCGCAGCCCGAGCTCGGCGAAGCCGAGGATGGTCTGCAGCGGCGTGCGCAGCTCGTGGCTGATATTGGCGAGGAACTCGCTCTTCGCGTCGTTGGCGCGCTCGGCCGCTTCCTTGGCCTCGCGCACCTGGCGCTCGGCCTCGCGGAACTCGGTGACATCGAGCACGCTGGTGATCACGCCGGCCACCGCGCCGGCCGGGTCGGTGAACGGCGCGATGCGGATCATCACGTCGCGCGGCTGGCCGTGGCGGTCGGGCACCACCGCCTCGTAGACGACCAGCTGGCCGCTGGCCAGGGCCTCGCGCTCGCGCACCGCGTAACGTTCGGCACGCTCGACCGGCACCACTTCCTCGAGCCGGCGCCCGATCACGCGGTCGGCGACCAGCCCGGTGAAGGCGCACCAGGCCCGGTTGACGCGCTGGTAGCGGCCGTCGATGCCGCGCACCACGGTCGGCACCGGGCTGACTTCGAACAGCCGGTCGGTGAAGGCATGCTGCGCCGCCGCGGCACCGCGGGCGTGGGCCAGGTCGACGCGCGCGGTTTCGTGGCCGCGCAGGCTGCGCCAGGCCAGCAGCCCGAGCGCGGTGATCACGCCGAACATCGTGACGCTGATCGCCGCGGCCACGCGGGCGGCCTCGGCGACCTGCTCGTCGACGTGGCGCCGCGGCGTCTCGACCAGCAGCAGCATCGGATGCCGGCGCATGCTGCGGAAGGCGCTGTAGGCGGGTTCGCCGTCGAGCCCCGGGCCTTCGAAGCGGCCCGCCTCGCGCGCGGGCAGGAAGTCCTGGAAGACGCGGTGCTGCCCGAGCAGGCTGCCGGGCTCGGCATGGATCAGGTCGGTGGCGGCGATCAGCTGGCCGTCGAAGCCCAGCAGCGCCGCGGCGAAGGGCTCCTGGCCGATGATCAGCGCATGCTGGTTCTCGAAGTAGCCCGTGTTGAGCGCGGCCACCAGCCAGCGGCCCGGTGTCGACAGCGGCCGCAGCATCGGCAGCAACCCGGGCGAGGCCGCACCCGTGACACGCAGCGACGACCAGTCGCGCCCGCGCTGCAGCGGCCCCAGGGCCGGCGGGTGGCCGCCGGGGGGTGTCCAGTCGCGCAGCGGCAGCGTGTGGCCGAGGTTCTCGGGCTGCGAGCTGGCGAGCACGCGGCCCTGCGCGTCGACCAGGCTCAGGCTGCGCAGGAAGGGCTGGCCGCGCAGCGCATCGGCCAGCAGGCCGGTGACGCGGGCGACGTCGACCGGCACGGCGGCGCCGTGCGTGTCGGTGCTGGCCCCCGCGCCGCCGTCGATCGCCTGGGCCAGCGCCTGCAGCGTCAGCTCGGTGGCATCGAAGGTGCGGTTGGCATGGTCCTCGACCACCCGGGCGTAGAGCTCGGCGCGCTCGAGCGCAGCGCGTTCGAAGCCGCGGCGCTGATAGGCGACGAAGGACGCGGCCGCCGCGAGCAGCAGCAGCGCCAGCACCGCGACCGTCCACGGCACGTAGCGGCTGCGCAGCCAGCGCGGCAGGGTGCCGGGGGCGGTCGGCGGCGCGGGTGCGGCGTGCATGGGCCGGGCGGGCACCTCAGCGCTCGACGATGGCCGCCAGGCCGTGGCGCCGCGCCAGCTCGGCGAGCCGGCCGTCGCGACGGATGCGCTCGACGAAGCCATCGGCGGCCTGCAGCCATTCGGCGTCGCCGGGCTTGACCGCGTACGCGTAAGGCAGCGGGTGCAGCGGTTCGCCCGGCGCCAGCATGCGGGCCCAGTCGGCCAGGTCGACGAGCCGGCGGCCATAGGGGTAGTCGGTCATGAAGACGTCGATGCGGCCGGCCTCGAGCTCCTGCTCGCGCGTCTGCGACGGCTTGATCACCACCAGCTGGGCGGCCTTCAGGCGGCTGGCCATCACCGGTTCCATGAAGGTGCCGGCCTGCACCGCGACCCGGACGCCCGGCCGGTCGATGTCGTCCCAGGTCTTCACCGCCCGCTGGCTGCGGGTGGTGATCGCGACGATGCCGCTGCGCAGGTAGGGGCGGGTGAAGGCCAGCTTCTCGGTGCGCGCCGGCAGCACCGCGACCGCGTGCATCGCGATGTCGCAGCGCTCGCCGACGAGGTTGTCGATCAGCGCGGCGAAGGAGGAGTCGACGTAGCTCAACGTCAGGCCCAGCTCGCGCGCGAACTCGGCCGACAGGTCGATGTCCAGCCCGGCGAGCTGGCCGGTGCGCGGGTTGCGCCAGGTGATGCCGTAGTACTCGGGCCAGATGCACACGCGCAGCAGGCCGCGCGCGCGCAGGCGGTTGAAGACGTCGCCGGCGCAGGCGTCGGCCGGCCACGACAAGGCGGTGCCGAGCAGGACGGCACCCAGCAGCGAAAGGAGGCTTGCGCGCGCCGGCATCAGCGCCCGAGTGTCACACCGCCGCGGCGCGGCGGCCAGCGTCAAAGTGCGGTGCGCAGCGTCCAGATCTCGGGGAACAGCACGACGTCGAGCATCTGCCGCAGGTAGCCGACGCCGTTGGTGCCGCCGGTGCCGCGCTTGTCGCCGATGATGCGCTGCACCGTCGTCAGGTGGCGGAAGCGCCACAGGCGGAACGCGTCCTCCAGGTCGGTGAGCTCCTCGCCGAGCTGGTAGAGGTCCCAGTGCTGCTGCGGCGCACGGTAGGCCTCGAGCCACGCGGCCTCGACGGCGGGGCTCGCGGCGTAGGGCTGGGTCCAGTCGCGCTCGACATGGTCGGCCGGCACGGCCAGGCCGCGCCGCGCGAGCAGGCGCAGCGATTCGTCGTAGAGCGAGGGTGCGCGGTACGCGGCCTCCACCTGCGCGAGCAGCTCGGGCCGGTGCGCGTGCGGCTGCAGCAGCTCGGCCTGCTTGTTGCCCAGCAGGAACTCGATGCAGCGGTACTGGTAGCTCTGGAAGCCGGACGAGCGCGCGAGGAAGGGCCGGATCGCGCTGTACTCGGGCGGCGTCATCGTCGCCAGCACGTCCCAGGCATGCACCAGCTGCTCCATGATGCGCGAGACGCGCGCGAGCATCTTGAAGGCCGAACCGAGCTGGTCGCCGGCGATCGCGGCGATCGCCGCGCGCAGCTCGTGCAGCATCAGCTTCATCCACAGCTCGCTGGTCTGGTGCTGCACGATGAACAGCATCTCGTCGTGGTGCGGCGAGCGCGGATGCTGCGAGGCGAGCAGCGTGTCGAGCCCGAGGTAGTCCCCGTAGCTCATGTCGTGGGCGAAGTCGAGCTGCGCGCCGTGCGCGTGTTCGCTGGCGGCCGTCGATGCGGGCGGCGTTGCCGGGGCCGGCGCGGCACCGTAGCCCATCGGGCAGCCGTGCGTGTTGTCGCTCATGTCACCGCTCCCCGGCGATGGAAACGCTCCTCGCGCCACTCGCCGCTGTCCAGCACCTGCACGAGGTGCTCGACCGCGTCCCAGACGTCGACGAAGCGGGTGTACAGCGGCGTGACGCCGAAGCGCAGGATGTCGGGCAGGCCGTCCTTCGCATCGCCGGCGCGGAAGTCGCCGACGACGCCACGCTGGATGAGCGCCTGCACGATCGCATAGCCGCCGTCGCCGAGCTGGCGACCCAGGCAGACCTGGCTGCCGCGCCGGGCGTCGTCTCGCGGCGAGATCATCTCCAGCCCGTGGCCGGCGCAGCGCGCGTCGACCAGCTCGATGAACAGGCGCGTCAACGCGAGCGACTTGCTACGGATCGCCGCCATGCCGCCGAAGGGCGCCGCGGCGTCGAAGGTGTCGACGCCGCACTCCAGCGCGGCCAGCGACAACACCGCCGGGGTGCCGCACAGATAACGCGATATGCCGGCGGCCGGCGCGTAGCCGGGCGTGAACTCGAAGGGCGAGGCATGGCCGATCCAGCCCGACAGCGGCTGCACGAAGCGGTCGACGTGCCGCGGATGCACCCAGCAGAAGGCCGGCGCGCCGGGACCGCCGTTGAGGTACTTGTAGCCGCAGCCGACCGCGAAGTCGGCGCCGTCGGCATGCAGGTCCACCGGCACCGCGCCGGCCGAGTGCGCGAGGTCCCACACGGCGAGTGCGCCGGCCGCGTGCGCGGCGGCCGACAGCGCGGCCATGTCGTGCATGCGCCCGGTGCGGTAGTTCACGTGCGTCAGCATCAGCAGCGCGGTCGAACCGTCGAGCGCGGCCGGGATCTGCTCGGGCGAGGCCACCAGCCGCAGCGTGCAGCCGTGCTCGCGCGCCAACGTCTCGGCGATGTACAGGTCGGTCGGAAAGTTGCTGCGCTCGCTGACGATCACCGTGCGGGCGCTGCCATCGGGCTGCCCGTCGCGGGCAATCTTCAGCGCTGCGCTGAGCACCTTGAACAGGTTCACCGAGGTCGAGTCGGCGGCGACCACCTCGCCCGGCTTCGCGCCGACCAGCGCGCCGATCTTGTCGCCGATGCGCTGCGGCAGCTGCATCCAGCCGGCGGTATTCCAGCTGCCGATCAGGCCGGTGCCCCACTCGTCGGTGACCACCTGCGAAAGCCGCGCCGCGGTGGTGCGCGGCAGCACGCCGAGTGAATTGCCGTCGAGGTAGATCAGCCCGTCGGGCAGCGCGAACTGCGCGCGCAGCGGCGCCAGCGCATCGTCGGCGTCGCGCTGCAGCGCCTGCTGTCGCGTCGTGAAGCTTGTCATCGTCAAAGTTCCCGCAGGACGGCCCGCACCGGCGAGGCGTCGGCGGTGACCAGTTTCAAGGGCAGGGCGATCAGCTCGTAGTCGCCCTCGGCGATGTCGTCGAGCACCAGGTTCTCGAGCACCCGCAGGTCGCGGCGGCGGATGACCTGGTGGCTGTCGAGCGACTTGCTGTCGGCCGGATCGATGCTCGCGGTGTCGATGCCGATCAGCCGCACGCCGGCATCGGCGAGGCGCTCGACCAGCTCGGGCGAGTAGGCGGCGAGCGACGGGTCCCAGCAGGCCGGTGCGCGCGCGTAGGTGCGCACCAGCACGCGCGGCGGCAGGCCCTCGCCCAGCGCATGGGCGACATGGCGCGGCTCGATCAGCGGGCCGCAGTCGATGGCATGGATCACGCGGCAGATGCCGAGGTAGGGCGACAGGTCGACCAGCCCGATCGCGACGCCCGCCGGGTCGTAGTGCAACGGGGCATCCGCGTGCGCGCCGACGTGCGGCGACAAGGTCAGCTTGCCGACGTTGACCGGGCACCCAGGGCCGATCGAGGCGCTCCACGCCTGCTCGTACGGCGTGTCGCCCGGGAAGACCGGCGAACCCGCGTCGACCGGCGGCGAGATGTCCCACAGACGCTTCATCGGCGCGATGATAGGCGTCGGCTGAAAGATTGACAACTAAAGTATTTTGGTCGACTTCCAGACCGGGATCAGACCGGGATCAGACCGGCAGCGGCGGCAGGCCGTGCATGCGCCGCGCGCGTGCGCAGGCGTCGTCGCCGATGCCCTGCGGGGCCCGCAGGCCGAATTCGCGGCAAGGATTCGGCCGCCATTCGTAGATGCCGCAGGAGGCCTGCTCGCCCACCTTGCCGACCAGCGCGGCGCAGCGCGGCCGTGCATGGTCGGTGCCGCGCATGCGGTGCAGCCCGGGCAGCAGCGGTACGGCCAGGCCGTCGGGCACGCAGCCGCCGGCGCTCTGCAACTCCTCGCTTGCAAAATCGACGCGGAAGCTCGCGCAGCAGGCGCCGCAGCGGGTGCAGGGGTTGTCGATGAAGGAGGGCAGCGTCATGACTACGAGCGGAACAACGGCAGGAACGGCGGGCTACTCGGGCACGCCATTGTGGAAGAAGCTGGGCTACGCGGCCGGGCAGCGCGTGTGCGTCATCGGCGGGCCCGCGGACTATGACGCGCTGATCGACGGCGTGCCGCAGCCGATCACGGTCGTCGCGAAGCCCGGTGTCGGGGTCGATCTCGTGCACCTGTTCGTCGAGCAGCGCGCGCTGCTGGCGAAGCAGCTGGCCGCGTTGCGCAAGACCTTGAAGCCTGACGCCGTGCTGTGGATCTCGTGGCCGAAGAAGGCCTCGAAGCGGCCGACCGACATCACCGAGGATGCGATCCGCGCCGACGCGCTGCCGCTGGGCTGGGTCGACGTGAAGGTGTGTGCGGTGGATGCGACGTGGTCGGGGCTGAAGCTGGTGGTGCGGAAGGAGTTGCGGTGAGGCCGCTCAATTCGCCGACATGCGCGCGAGCTGCGCAGCCGACCAGCGCAGGCCGTCGAAGATCGACTGCGCGACCTTCTCGGGAAAGCCGGCCGGCAGCCGCGCGCCAACCGCATCGATCGCGCCCGGCACGCGCGCGAGCACCCGCTCGATCAGGTCCTCGGCATCGTCGCGCAGGAAGCAGCGCGCCGCTGTCGCATTGAAGTGCCGTCGCTGGATGTCGCGCAGGCCGTAATGCTTGTGCTGGCCGAGCAGCGCCATCGCCAGCTTCGCGCGGTGGCGGCTGAGCTGGTTCGCGCCGTCGCCGATCACCGGCCAGATCGACATCACGTCGTAAATCGGCGTCAGCGCGTAGCGCCCTTCCGGCAGCAGGCGCAGGCTGAAGTTCTTCGCATGGCCGTCGGGCGCGGCGAGCAGCCAGAACAGCAGCTGCGCGGCAAGCAGAGTGTCGAGATCGGCGCGCGCGTTCACCGAGCCGCGCAGCACGCCGGCCAGTTCGGCGAGGCCGGGGCCGCCGTCGGCCTCGTACTTCAGGTGCGCGGGCCGGCCCAGCGCCTGGCAGAAGTCCTCCTGTGGCAGCCGCAGCCACCAGCGGCCGGACGAGTGCAGCTGGCGGTCGAAGCGCTGCACGCCCAGCACCTTCTGCTCGCCGAAGCGCAGCAGCGCGGTGGTTGCGACGGGCAGGCCGAACTCGGCGAGCAGGTTCATGCACAGCCATTCGTTCTCGACCGAGCTGCTGAAGTCGGCGCGGCGGTGACCGACGAGGCCGAGCGGCAGCTTCAGAATGTGCGTGGTCGGCGTCGCGCCGTGCGGGCGCCACCAGGCGCCGTCATGCCACAGCAGCGCGGTCTTCTCCTGCGCGCCGGCCAGCGAGATACGCAGCTCGTCCTGATCGTGCAAGCCGGCGAGCGGCCCGCTGCCGGTGGTCCGCAGCAGCAGCTGCTCGATCTCCTGCTCGGTCAGCACCGTGGCGGTGAGGCGCTGCACGTCCGTCGGCGTCTCGTCGACACCGAGCAGCTGCACCGCGCCGACGCAGTCGCGGCCGATCGCCGCGAGCAGGTCGAAGGCGTCGGTGCTGCCGGTGCCGAAGCGCGTCGCCAGGCGCCGGCGGATCGCTTCGCTGTCGGGCAGCAGGTTGTCGAAGTAGTGCAGCACACGCTCGCCGGCGAGCGTGCGACCGGTGTAGGGCAGCGACAGCGACAGCGGCCGGCCTGCCGGCAGCGCGAGCCACGTCTCGTCGTAGCGAAAGGTGGCCTCGCCGCGCGAAGGTAGCGTCCACAGGCCGACGCGTTCGCCATTGGTCCACACCGACAGTGTCCGCGAATGCGAAGGGCGACCCATGCCGGGCTACCACTCGGGCGGTGAGGGTTCGGCGGCGGCGATGTCGGCACCCGGTGCGGGCCGGGTCTGCATCACCAGCTCCAACTGCAGCGCCGCGCACAGCGCCAGCAGCTGCTCGAGGCTGATCGAGCCCGGGTCGAGCTCCATCGCCGACACGCGACTCTGGCTCAGGCCCAGGCGCTGCGCGAGCGTGGTCTGCGACAGGCGGGCGGCCTTGCGCGCGGCCTGCAACAGCGCGCCGGCCTGCGCCGGCACGGAGATCAGCTGTTTCATCGGCGGAGCCCACCGCCTGCCAGCGAGACGGGTATTTGCAGATTACTCCTGTAAAGAGTAATCGTCAAATACCACTTTCAGGCGTACCCCGTGATCAGGACTCTGCGGCGCCGCCAGCCGCCCGCACCACCGTCACCGTGCAATCCGACTCCGCCACCACCTGCGACGACACGCTGCCGAGGTAGCGCCGCAGGCCCGACGCGCCGCGTGCGCCCATCACGATGTGGTCGACCTGGTTGCGGCGCGCGAACTCGACGATCGCGGCCGCGGCGTCGGGCGCCTCGAGCACGTGGAAGGTCAGCCGCGCGTCGTCGCCTTCGAGCAGCTTCGCCAGCGGCCGGGCCCAGTGCTTCAGTCCGACCAGTTGCTTGACGTGCACGCTGCGGCCTTCGCCGTCGACCAGCTCGTCCATGCCGATGCGCGCGGTCTTCATCACGCTGATGCAGGCCAGGCGCGCGCCGGGCTCGGTCTGCACCAGGCGCCGCACGGTCTCGCGCAGGCGTTCGAGCAGCTCGTCGCTGGCGCCGTCGACGTCGACCGCCGCCGCGATGATCGGGCTCTTCGACAGCTGCCCGGTGGCGCTGGCCTGCGGCTCGCCCGGCTCCGCGCCGAGGGCGGTGAACCAGCGCCGGAAGGTCTTCCACGCGCCGCTGCGCTGCAGCCGCTCGGCGCGCCGGGTCAGCACCACCTGCGCGGGGCTCTGCAGGTCGAGCGCCAGCTGCGCGGCGCTCTGGTAGCGGCGCTCGGGCTTGACCTCCAGGCAGCGCAGGATCAGCTCCTGCAGCCACGGCGGGCAGTCGGCGCGGTGGGCGCGCGGCGGCGTCGGGTCGCGCCACAGGCGATGGCGCAGGCCGCGCACGCTGTCGGGCGAACCGAAGGGCCGCTCGCCCGTCGTCAGGTGGTACAGCATCACGCCGAGCGCGAACAGGTCGCTGCGCGGGTCGTTGCGCACGAACTGGATCTGCTCGGGCGACATGTAGGGCCCGGTGCCCATCGGCAGCATGAACTCCTCGTCGAGCAGGTCGGGCAGGTGGTCGTGGCGCGACAGGCCGAAGTCGACCAGCACCGCGGTGCCGTCGGGGCGGAAGAGGATGTTGCTGGGCTTGATGTCCAGGTGCACGAGGTGCTGGCGGTGCAGCTCGTGCACCGCGGTCGCGACGCGCGAGCCGATCTCGATCACCTCGTCCAGCGGCAGCGGCGCGGCGTCGAGCCGGGGCTTCAACGACGGGCCCTCGATGCGCTCCATCACGATGTAGGGCTGGCGGGTGAAGTCGCCCTTGGCGATGAACTTCGGCACGTGCGGGCCCGAGAGCATCGGCATGATCATCTGCTCGACCTCGAAGCCGACGATCGTCGCCGGGTCCTCGCCGCCCTTGATGCGCGGCACCTTCATGATCAGCGGCAGCCGCGAGTCGCCGGCATGGTTGACCTCGCTGACGCGCCACAGGTGCGCCATGCCGCCGGTGTGCAGCTTCTCCTCGAGACGGAAGCGGTCGATCACCTGGCCGGGCTCGAGCTGCATCGGCGCCGGCAGGCCGCTGCGCCGTGCGGCGAAGCCCATCGTTGCCGGTTCGTTCCGCGCGCTGCCGGCGCCGGTGTTCGCGGTGTCGGTGTTACTCGCCATCTTCGAGGCGGCTGGCCAGGCGCTGCGGCAGCGCGGCGGCGCGGATCTTCGCGCCGGCCGTCTCGTGGTCGTAGGGCACGCGGTGGTAGGTGATGCTGTGCGCGTCGTCGTCGAACATCGCGTAGCAGGCAGCGGGGTTGCCGTCGCGCGGCTGGCCGGCCGAGCCGGGGATCATCAGCCACTGCCGGTGCGGCGGCACGGGAATCGCGATGCCCGGCGTCGGCACGAAGTCGCCACACTTGCCGGTGCCCGACAGGTGGTAGAGCTTGGGCTCGTGCATGTGGCCGCAGAAGGTGTAGCGGCAGGCGGTGGCCTGCAGGCTGCGCATCGCCTCGCTGCGGCCGACGATGTAGTCCCAGCCCGAGGGCGCCCAGGCGTTGGCATGCACGTAGAGCCGGTCGCCCTGCTGCTGCGTCATCGGCAGCGAGCCGAGGAAGTCGATCTGCGCCGCATCGAGCTGCGCGCGCGTCCACTCGATGACCTGGCGCGGCTCGGGCCGCATCGACGGCGTCGCGCCCATCACCACCGCGCGGTCGTGGTTGCCCTGGACCGCGAGCGCGCCGGCGCGAACCAGTGCGCGCACTTCGTCGACCACCCAGCCCGGATCGGCCCCGTAGCCGACGAAGTCGCCCAGCAGGACGTAGGCCTCGGCGCCCTGGCCGCGCGCATGCTCGAGCACCGTCTCCACGGCTTCGCGGTTGGCATGCAGGTCGGACAGCAGCGCGGTCTTCATGGCGGCATCATCGCCGGGCAGGCTGACGCCCCGCTGGCCGCGGGGACGACAACTCAGCCGATCCGGCCCAGCAGAAGGTACTCCATCAGCGCCTTCTGCACATGCATGCGGTTCTCGGCCTCGTCCCAGACCACGGATTGCGGCCCGTCGATGACCTCGGCGCTGACTTCCTCGCCGCGGTGCGCGGGCAGGCAGTGCATGAACAGCGCATCCTTGCGTGCCAGCGACATCATCTGCGCGTCGACGCACCAGTCGGCGAAGGCCTTGATGCGCTTCTCGTTCTCGGCCTCGTAGCCCATGCTGGTCCAGACGTCGGTGGTCACCAGGTCGACGCCTTCGCAGGCGGCGAACGGGCTCTTGAAGACCTTCTGGCACGCGGGGTTCGACACGCCGGCCACCGCCGGATCGACCTCGAAGCCGCTGGGCGTGCTGACGTGCAGCGTGAAGCCGAGGATGTCGGCGGCCTGCAGCCAGGTGTTGGCCATGTTGTTGCCGTCGCCGACCCAGGCGACCGTCTTGCCGCGCAGGCATTCGAGCGCATCCTGGCCGTCGCGCGCGCCGCGGTGCTCGATGAAGGTGAACAGGTCGGCGAGGATCTGGCAGGGATGGAACTCGTTGGTCAGCCCGTTGATCACCGGCACGCGGGAATGGGCCGCGAAGCGCTCGATCTTGGTCTGTTCGAAGGTGCGGAACATCACCACGTCGACCATGCGGCTGATGACGCGCGCGGAGTCCTCGATCGGCTCGGAGCGGCCGAGCTGGCTGTCGCCGGTGGTCAGGTGCACCACCGAGCCGCCCATCTGGTACATGCCGGCCTCGAAGCTGACGCGGGTGCGCGTGCTGGCCTTCTCGAAGATCATCGCCAGCGTGCGGTCGACCAGCGGCGTGTAGCGCTCGTAGTTCTTGAAACGCTTCTTGATGATCGCGCTGCGCTCGAACAGGTAGGCGTACTCCTCGGCGCGGAAGTCCTTGAACTGCAGGTAGTGCTTCATCAGGCTGTGACCCGGCTTCATCGCGGAACGACGGTCAGACCGGCTGGCCGACGCCGCCCGGCTCGCCGAGGAAATCGCGCACCAGCGGCACCAGGCGCTGCACGAGCTCGTCGGCCTCGGCGGCCGAGAGGATCAGCGCCGGCAGCAGGCGGATCACGCTGTCGGCGGTGACGCTGATCAGCAGGCCCGCTTCCTTCGCCGCGCGCGCCAGCAGTTCGTTGCACGGCCGGTCGAGCTGCACGCCGAGCATCAGGCCCTGGCCGCGGATCTCGACGAAGCCCGGCACGTCGCGCAGGCCTTCGAGCAGGCCGTGCTTCAGGCGCTCGCCGACAACTTGCGCGTTCTCCAGCAGCCGGTCTTCTTCCATGATGCGCAGCGTCTCGATGCCCGCGCGCATCGCCAGCGGGTTGCCGCCGAAGGTGGTGCCGTGGTTGCCCGGGCCCAGCACGTCCTTGGCGCGTGGGCCGGCGACGATGGCGCCGATCGGCACGCCGGAGCCCAGGCCCTTCGCCAGCGGCATCACGTCGGGCTGGATGCCGGCCCACTGGTGCGCGAACCACTTGCCGGTGCGGCCGATGCCGCACTGCACTTCGTCGAGCATCAGCAGCCAGTCGTTCTCGTCACAGACCGCGCGCAGCTCGCGCAGCGTCTCCCAGCGCGTCGGGTTGATGCCGCCTTCGCCCTGGATGGTCTCGAGGAACACGGCGACCACGTTCTTGTTGGTGCGGGCGACCTCGCGCACCTTGTCGATGTCGTTCAGCGGCAGGCGCACGAAGCCTTCGACCAGCGGTTCGAAGCCCTTCTGCACCTTCGGGTTGCCGGTGGCCGACAGCGTGGCGATCGAGCGGCCGTGGAAAGCCTTGTCGTAGACGATGATCTCGGGCCGCTCGATGCCCTTGTCATGGCCGAACTTGCGCGCGATCTTCAGCGCGCCTTCGTTGGCCTCGAGGCCGCTGTTGCAGAAGAAGGCGGCGGACAGCCCCGACAGCTCGCACAGCTTCGCGGCCAGCGCTTCCTGCAACGGCGCCTGGTAGTAGTTCGAGCAGTGGATCAGCTTCTCGATCTGGTCCTGCAGCGCCGGCACCAGCTTCGGGTGGGCATGGCCCAGCGTATTGACGGCAATGCCGGCCAGCCCGTCGAGGTACTCGCGGCCGTCGGTATCCCAGACGCGACAGCCCCGGCCGTGCGACAGCGCGAACGGCAGCCGGCCATAGGTGTTCATCACGTGAGAGGTCATCGGCGCGGGCTCCGTCGGCGGCTGGGTTGGAACGACAAGGCCGGCGATCTCCACTCTGAGGGCGATGCGCCGGCCTGCTGGGGAGTCGATTCTAAACAGCGGGGTGTGACGGGGGCGGGCGGCGTGAACGATGCGGCGTTCGGCCGGACTTGGGCATGCTGCGGCGCAGCACTTCCACGGCACAATACGCGTTTTGCCCGCTCCGGGCCCCCTGTACGCCGTACCGCTTCGCATGTCCGCTTCCCCCAAGCGCGAGCTCTTCATCCAGGGCATCACCCGCAGCGGGCGGACCTTTCGCCCCAGCGACTGGGCGGAGCGGCTGGCCGGTGCGCTGTCGAGCTTCCGGCCCGGCGGTGCGCGGCAAGGACCCGGCGCCCACATCGGCTACTCGCCGTACTGCGTGCCGCGGGTCATCGACAACGTCAAGTGCGTGATCGTCAACGAGGCGCTGCGCGACATCGAGCCGATGGCCTGGGACTTCGTGATGAACTTCGCCCGCGACAACGAGCTGCAGGTGGTCGAGGCCTGCCTGCTGCCCGCCGGCACGGCGAAGCCTGCGCAGAAGGACCCGCGCAAATGACAAAGGCCCGCAGCGGCGGGCCCGAGAATGACAAAGGCCCGCCGAGGCGGGCCTTGTCTGCTCATCCGGAAACTTGGATCAGGCGGCTGCGGACAGCGCCTTGATCTTGGCGGCCAGGCGGCTCTTGTGACGAGCGGCCTTGTTCTTGTGGAAGATGCCCTTGTCGGCGACGGAGTCGATCACCGGCTGGGCGATCTTGAAGAGGGCGGCCGGCGCGGCCTTGTCACCACCGGTGACGGCCTTGTCGATCGCCTTCTGGACGTTCTTGATGACGGTGCGGAAGTGCGAACGCAGCGAGGTGTTCTGCGCGTTCAGCTTGACGTCCTGGCGGGCGCGCTTGCGGCCCGAAGCGAGGCGGACGGTCTTCTTCTTGGCTTTGGAGGAGGTTGCCATGGTGTGTTCTGGCCCGGATGAGCAAAGACCGCGAGTATAGCATTGCGGCCCTCGGCGTCCATGCCGGTGTCCTCACCCCAATGAATCTCTTCAAGGCCGCCTTCTCGATTTCCGCGTTCACGATGTTGTCGCGCATCACCGGATTGGTGCGCGACGCGGTCAACGCGGCGCTGTTCGGCACGTCGGCCACGATGGACGCGTTCTGGATCGCCTTCCGCATTCCGAACCTGCTGCGCCGGCTGTTCGCCGAGGGCGCGTTCTCGCAGGCCTTCGTGCCGCTGCTGGCCGCCACCCGTGCCGAGCACGGCGACGAGACCACCAAGGCGCTGATCGACGCCGTGGCCACCGTGATGGCCTGGGCGCTGCTGGTGATCTGCGCGCTCGGCGTCGTCGCCGCGCCGGTGCTGGTCTGGCTGCTGGCGTCGGGCTTCGATCCCGCCACCACCGACGCCGCGGTGCTGATGACACGCTGGATGTTCCCGTACATCGGCTGCATGTCGCTGGTGGCGCTCGCCTCGGGCGTGCTGAACACCTGGCGCCGCTTCGCGGTGCCGGCCTTCACGCCGGTGCTGCTGAACCTGTCGATGATCGGTGCCGCCTGGGGGCTGGTGCCGGTGTTCCGGCGCCACGGCATCGAGCCGGTCTACGCGCTGGCGGCCGGCGTGATGCTGGGCGGCGTGCTGCAGCTGGGGTTCCAGGTGCCGGCGCTGGCGCGCATCGCGGCGCTGCCGCGCATCGGCCTGGGCTGGTCGCCGCTCCGGGCCGCCTGGCGCCAACCCGGCGTCGGCCAGATCCTCGGCAAGATGGGGCCGGCGGTGATCGGCGTCTCGGTGGCGCAGCTGTCGCTGATGATCAATTCGCAGATCGCATCGTGGCTGGGCGCGGGCGCGGTGTCGACGCTGGTCTACGCCGACCGGCTGATGGAGCTGCCGACGGCGCTGCTGGGCGTCGCGCTCGGCGTGGTGCTGACGCCGCAGCTGTCGTCGGCGCAGGCGAAGCAGGACTGGACCGCCTACTCCGGCCTGCTCGACTGGGGCCTGCGCATGACGGTGCTGCTGGCGCTGCCCTGTGCCGCCGCGCTGCTGCTGTTCGCCGAGCCGCTGGTGGCGACGCTGTTCCACCGCGGCGCCTTCGACGAACAGTCGGTGCGGCTGACCTCCTTTGCGGTGATGGGCTACGGTGTCGGCCTGCTCGGGTTGGTCGGTGTGAAGATCGCCGCGCCGGGCTTCTACGCCCGCCAGGACATGAAGACGCCGATGCGCATCGGCATCGCGGTGATGGTGCTGACGCAGGTCTTCAACGCGGCGCTGGTGCCCTGGCTGGGCGTCGCGGCGCTGGCGCTGTCGATCGGGCTGGCGGCGACCGTCAACGCCGCCTGGCTGCTGCGCGGCCTGCGGCGGCTCGAACTGTGGCGCCCGGCGCCCGGCTGGGGCCTGTTCACGCTGCGCGTGCTGACGGCCAGCGCGGTGATGGGCGCCGGGCTGGCGTGGGTCGGCTGGCGGGTCGACTGGGTGGCACTCGGCCAGCACGAGCTGCAACGGGCCGGGCTGCTGGCGGGGGTGATCGTCGTGGCCATCGGCGTCTACTTCGCCGTGCTGTTGCTCTGCGGCACGAATCTGCGCGAACTGCTGCGCCGGCGCGTCTAGACTCGTGGCGATGAAACACCTGCTGTTGCAGGTCCCGACGGCGCTGGAGTACTTCGCCGCGCTGGTCGCCGAGGACGACGGTTTTGCGCTGCTCGAAGCGGCGATCGCGATCGCCCAGGACGAGTACCCGCAGCTCGATCCGCAGGCCGTGCTGGCCGAGATCGACGGCCTCGCCGCGCGGCTGAAGCGCCGGCTGGCTGCCGATGCGTCGCCGATGCAGCGGTTGCGGGCGCTGAACCACTTCTTCTTCGAAGAGCTGGGCTTCGCCGGCAACATCAACGACTATTACGACCCCCGCAACAGCTACCTCAACGATGTGCTGGCGACGCGCCGCGGCATCCCGATCACGCTGGCGCTGGTGTATGCCGAGCTGGCGTCGCAGGTCGGCCTGACCGCCCGCGGCGTCGCCTTCCCCGGCCACTTCCTGGTCAAGCTGCGCATGCCGCAGGGCGAAGTGGTGATCGATGCCTTCAGCGGCCGCTCGCTGTCGCGCGAAGAGCTGGACGAACGCCTGGCGCCGTACCGCAAGCGCCATGGCCTGGTCGGCGACTTCGAGACGCCGCTGGGCCTGTTCCTGCAAGCGGCGGCGCCGCGCGACGTGGTCTCGCGCATGCTGCGCAACCTGAAGGAGATCCACCGCAGCGGCGCCGACTGGCCGCGGCTGCTGGCCGTGCAGCAGCGCCTGGTGCTGCTGCTGCCGGGGGCGGTGGACGAGCGCCGCGACCGCGGGCTGACCTGGGCCGAGCTCGGCCGCACCGACGAGGCGCTGGCCGACCTGGAGGCCTACCTGGTGCAGCGCCCCGACGGCGATGACGCCGACGAGCTGCGCGAACGCGTGCGCGCGCTGCGCGCGGCCGGCCGGCCGCACCTGCATTGATCACGTGGGTCGCGTTCGGCGGGTCGCACGGGGCGGCTCTTACAATGCGAAATTGTGCCCGGCCGACATGCGACCGGTCGCCATGTCCGGGGCTCGCCGGGGCTAACCCGCCGCTGACGCGCCAGCCATCCCCTCACGATGAACCTCACCGCTGCCCAACGACAGACGCTGACCTGGCTCGCGCTCGCCATCGGCGCCGCACTGCTGCTGTGGCTGCTGGCGCCGGTGCTGATGCCCTTCGTCATCGGGGCGGTGCTGGCTTATGTGCTGCACCCGCTGGTCGAGAAACTCGCCGCGCGCCGCGTGCCGCGCGTGCTGGCGGTGCTCGGCGTCGAGGTGCTGACGCTGCTGATCGTGCTGTTGCTGGTGCTGCTGCTGGTGCCGGTGCTGTTGAAGGAACTGCCGCTGCTGAAGGCGCAGATTCCGCCGCTGCTCGATCGGCTGGATCAGACGCTCTCGCCCTGGCTCGCGCAGTTCGGCATCCAGGTGAGCCTGGATGTCGCGTCCATCAAGACGTGGCTGGCCAAGGTGCTCGACGCGAACATGGAAGACTGGCTGGGCGCGGCGCTCAGTTCGGTCCGGCTGGGCGGCAGCGTCATGTTGTCGCTGATCGGCAATGCCGTGCTCGTGCCGGTGGTGCTGTTCTACCTGCTGCTCGACTGGGCTCGGCTGGTGCAGCAGGCGCAGCAGCTCATTCCGCCGCACCTGCGCGATCGCGCGCTCGGCTTCCTCGATGAATGCGACACGATGCTCGGCCAGTACCTGCGCGGCCAGCTGGTCGTGATGGTCGTGCTCGCGGTGTACTACTCGGCGGCGCTGGCGATCGCGCGCTTCGACCTCGCGTTGCCGCTGGGCGTCTTCACCGGGCTGGCGGTGGCGATCCCGTACGTCGGATTCGGTCTCGGCATGCTGCTGGCGCTGCTCGCCGCGCTGCTGCAGTTCGGCAGCCTGGCCGGCGTGCTGGCGGTGGCGGCGGTGTACGGCATCGGCCAGCTGCTGGAGAGCTTCGTGCTCACGCCGCGCCTCGTCGGCGAGCGCATCGGGCTGTCGCCGCTGGCGGTGATCTTCGCGCTGATGGCCTTCGGCCAGCTGTTCGGCTTCGTCGGCGTGCTGATCGCGCTGCCGGCGAGCGCGGTGGCCGCGGTCGCCCTGCGGCGCATGCGCGACACCTATCTTGCGAGCCGGCTGTATCAGGGATGAAGCAGATTCCGCTGGCGCTGGTGCCGCCGCAATCGGGCGGCTTCGATTCCCTGCTGCAGGGGCCGAATGCGCAGGCCGTGCAGCACCTGCGCTCGCTGGTGATGCCGGCGGCGCCGGTCTACCTGTGGGGCGGCAGCGGCACGGGCAAGACGCGCCTGCTGCGCGCCCTGGCGGCCGAGCGCCAGCAGGAAGGGGAGCGCATCGGCTGGTTCGATGCCGCGGACCCGCTGCCGTGGGCGCTCGACGAAACCTGGTCGCTGGTGATCGTCGACAACTGCGAGGCGCTCGATGCGATGCACCAGCAGGCCGCGTTCGCCCTCTTCGTCGAGGCCGGCAGCCACGGCGTGCAGTGGGCCGCGGCCGGCCGCCTGCCGCCGGTGGACCTGCCTCTGCGCGACGACCTGCGCACGCGGCTCGCGTGGGGCCATGTCTTCGCGCTACAGGCGCTGGGCGAAGGCGAAACCCGCGCTGCGCTGCGCCGCGAGGCCGACCGCCGCGGCATCCTGCTGTCGGACGACGTGATGGACTACCTGCTGACGCGCTTCCAGCGCGACCTGAAGCACCTGATGCAGCTGCTCGACCAGCTCGACGAATTCGCGCTCTCGGAGCATCGTGCGGTCACCGTGCCGCTGCTGAAAAAGATGCTCGCCGAACAAGCATGAGCCTCGCCCTCTTCGACCTCGACGGCACGCTGATCCCCGGCGATTCGGACCACGCCTTCTGCGAGTTCCTGATCGCGCTCGGCTGGGTCGATGCCGACCAGTTCCACCGCCGCAACAACGAATTCTTCAAGCAGTACCAGGCCGGCTGCCTGGACATCGCGTCCTACATTGACTTCGCCACCGCGCCGTGGCGCTCGCGGCCTGAAAGCGAACAGCGCGCCGCGATGCAGCGCTTCATGGTCGAGGTGGTGCAGCCGATGCTGCGGCCCGAGGCGCTGGCGCTGGTGCGTGCGCACCAGCAGGCCGGCGACCGCGTGGCCATCGTCACCGCGACCAACGAATTCATCACCCGCCCGATCGCCGATGCCTTCGGCGTGCCCGAGCTGATCGCCGTGCGCCTGGAGCGCGACGCGTCGGGCCGGGCCACCGGCCGCATCGACGGCGTGCCCTCGTTCCGCGAAGGCAAGATCGCGCGCGTCGACGCCTGGCTGGCCGGACAGGGCGCCGCCTGGGGCGACTTCCAGCGCACCGTCTTCTACAGCGACTCCACCAACGACCTGCCGCTGCTTGAACGCGCGAGCGAGCCGGTGGCCACCAATCCCAGCCCCGCGCTCGAAGCGATCGCACGCGAACGCGGCTGGCGCATCCTGAGGCTCTTCGCATGATCAAGCGCCTGATCAACAAGCTGCTCGGCAAGTCCGCGCCCGACGTCGACCCGCCCGCCGCACCGCCGGTGCCGAAGATCCCGCTCGGCCAGCGCGTCGAGGTGCCGGCCAGCACGCACGGCATCGACCCCTCGCTGCTCGACGAGCGCGCGGTCAAGGTGGTGCGCGCGCTGAAGGAGGCCGGCTTCGAGGCCTATGTCGTCGGCGGTGCGGTGCGCGACCTGCTGGTCGGTCGCCGGCCGAAGGACTTCGACGTCGCGACCAACGCGACGCCCGAGCAGGTCAAGGGCCTGTTCCGCCGCGCCTTCATCATCGGCCGGCGCTTCCGCCTGGTGCACGTGATCTTCGGCCGCGGCCGCGACCACGAGGTGATCGAGGTGTCGACCTTCCGCGCCTACCTCGACTCCGCCGACGCGACGCAGGTCGAGGGCAACGAGCGCACCAGCAAGGCCGAGCTCGCCGGCTCGTCGCACGCGGTCGACGCCTCCGGCCGCGTGCTGCGCGACAACGTCTGGGGGCCGCAGATCGAGGATGCCGCACGCCGCGACTTCACGATCAACGCGATGTACTACGACCCCGAGACGCAGATCGTCGTCGACTACCACGGTGGCCTGGCCGACGTGCAGCAGCGCGCGCTGCGGCTGATCGGCGATCCGGCGACACGCTACCGCGAGGACCCGGTGCGCATCATCCGCGCGGTGCGTTTTGCCGCGAAGCTGGGCTTTTCACTGGAGCCCGGCAGCGCCGCGCCGGTGAAGTCGCTGGCGCCGCTGCTGGCCAACGTGCCGATCTCGCGCATGTTCGACGAGATGGTCAAGCTGCTGCAGACCGGCCATGCGCTGGCCAGCGTCGCCGCGCTGAAGGAGCACGGCCTGCACCGCGGCGTGTTCCCGGTGCTGGACGTGATCTTCGACGACGCGCGTACGCCGCAGGAGCAGGCCTTCATCCGTCAGGCGCTGGCGGACACCGACCGCCGCGTCGGCGAGGGCAAGGCGGTGGCGCCGAGCTTCCTGCTCGCCTGCCTGCTGTGGCACGAGGTGCTGGCCGGCTGGAAGCGCCGCCGCGCCGACGGCGAGCACCTGATCCCGGCGCTGCAGCAGTCGATCGACGCCGCCTTCGATGCGCGCATCGGCGACATCTCCGGCCGCGGCAAGCTCGGTGCCGACATGCGCGAGATCTGGATGATGCAGCCGCGCTTCGAGCGCCGGCAGGCGAATACCGCGTTCGCGCTGATCGAGCAGCCGCGTTTCCGCGCCGGCTTCGACTTCCTGCGCCTGCGCGCCGATGTCGGCGAGGCGCCGGCCGAGCTCGCCGAATGGTGGGAGGACTTCTCGCTCGGCACCGATGACGAGCGCGAGGCGCTGCTGGTCGCCGCACGCGAGGCCAGCCGCGGCGGACCGCGTCGGGTGTCGGCGCCCAAGCGGGCCGCCGCGCCGGCATCGTCCGGCGAAGGCGAAGCGAGCGCCGAGGCCCCGGTGGATGGCGATGAGGCGGCCGCCGAGCCGGCGGGCGACGCCCCGCCCGCGCGCAAGCGCCGCCGGCGCCGCCGCAAGCCGTCGGGCGGCGGGGTATCCGCGGGTGCCGGCACGGGCGCCGACGCGGCCCCGGCCCCGCCGGCGGGCGAATGAGGCCGCTGGCCTACGTCGGCATCGGTGCCAATCTCGGCGACGCCCGCGCGACGGTGCGCGCCGCCTGCGAACGCCTGCGACCGCTCGGTGCGCTGCGCTGCTCGTCGCTGTACCGCTCGGCGCCGGTCGACGCCGGCGGCCCGGACTTCGTCAATGCCGTCGTCGAACTGCAGCCGACGCTCGACCCGGCCGCGCTGCTGGCCGCGCTGCAGGCGATCGAGGCCGACTTCGGCCGCGAGCGGCCGTTCCGCCACGCGCCGCGCACGCTCGACCTGGACCTGTTGCTGTATGGCGACGAGGTGGTTGGGACCCCGTCGCTGACGCTGCCGCATCCCCGGCTGCATCAACGCGCCTTCGTATTGCAGCCGCTGCTGGAACTGGCGCCGGCATTGCAGGCCCCCGGCCTCGGGGCGCTGTCGGCCTGGCTGCCGGCGACCGCGGGCCAAGGGATAGAGCGCCTCGCCGGCTGAGCCGCCGCCGGGCCGCCCCAAGGCGGCTCGCGCCCCCTCGGGGGCAGGAGCGAAGCGACGTGGGGGCCTCGAGCCCGGGCGAGGCCGGACGCCCGCCTACAATCCCGGCCCGTGACGAACCGGTGACGGTTCGATGACCAACGGCTGCGTCCGCAGCCGGTCCCCCCTGGAGATTCCCCATGCTGTTCGGCAAGCTGCTGCCGCGAGAAGGCAACTTCTTCGAGATGTTCAACGAGCACGGCAAGCACATCGCCGAAGGCGCGCGGGCGTTCACGTCGATGGTCCAGTACTACAACGACCCGTCGCTGCGCCAGAAGTACGCCGCCGACGTCGACGCCGCCGAGAAGCAGGCCGACCGCATCACCGCCGAGGTCAACCGCCTGCTGCACAAGACCTTCATCACGCCGATCGACCGCGAGCAGATCCACGGCCTGATCAACGCGATGGACGACATCCTCGACCTGCTGCAGGACTCGTCCGAAGTGATGTCGCTGTACGACCTGCAGACGGTCAGCGAGGACGTGCTGCGCCTGGCGGACATCTCGGCCAAGTGCTGCGAGCGCGTGCAGCACGCCGTGAGCCTGCTGCCCAAGCTGAGCCAGCAGACCGCCCACGAGGCGGCGCTGAAGACCTGCGAGGAGATCGACCGCCTCGAGTCGGATGCCGACCGCGTGATGCGCTCGGCGATGAGCCGGCTGTTCCGCGACAACATCGACGTGCGCGAGCTGATCAAGCTGAAGGCCGTCTACGAGCACCTGGAATCGATCTCCGATCGCTGCGAGGACGTCGCCAACATCATCGAGGGCATCGTCCTCGAGAACTCCTGATCCGCGCGGCTTCCGCCCGGACCCCTTCCGCATGGATGCCATCCAGGTCAGCTTCTGGGTCGTCGCGATGCTCGTCGTGCTGGCGATCGCGTTCGATTTCATGAACGGCTTCCACGACGCCGCCAACTCGATCGCCACCGTCGTCTCCACCGGCGTGCTGAAGCCGCAGCAGGCGGTGCTGTTCGCCGCGTTCTTCAACGTCGTCGCGATCTTTGCCTTCCACCTCAGCGTGGCGGCCACCATCGGCAAGGGCATCGTCGAGCCGGGCGTGGTCGACCAGCACGTGGTGTTCGGCGCGCTGCTCGGGGCCATCACCTGGAACCTGATCACCTGGTACTACGGCATCCCGTCGTCGAGCTCGCACGCGCTGATCGGTGGCATCGTCGGCGCGGTGATCGCCAAGGCCGGCGCCAACAAGCTGGTGGGCGCCGGCATCGCCAAGACGGTGGCCTTCATCTTCGTTTCGCCGCTGCTGGGCTTCCTGCTCGGGGGGCTGATGATGGTGCTGGTGGCCTGGGTCTTCCGGCGCTCGTCGCCGCTGCGCATCGACCGCTGGTTCCGGCGCATGCAGCTGGTTTCGGCGGGCGCCTATTCGCTCGGCCACGGCGGCAACGACGCGCAGAAGACGATCGGCATCATCTGGATGCTGCTCATCGCGGCCGGGCCGAGCTACGCGGTGGCGGGCGACAAGCTGCCGCCGACCTGGGTGATCTGGAGCTGCTACCTCGCGATCGGCGCGGGCACGATGTTCGGCGGCTGGCGCATCGTCAAGACCATGGGCCAGAAGATCACCAAGCTCAAGCCGGTGGGCGGTTTCTGCGCCGAGACCGGCGGCGCGCTGACGCTGTTCATCGCCACCGCGATGGGCGTCCCGGTGTCGACCACGCACACGATCACCGGCGCCATCGTCGGCGTCGGCTCGGTGCGCAACCCGTCGGCCGTGCGCTGGGGCGTGGCGGGCAACATCGTCTGGGCCTGGATCTTCACGATCCCGGCATCGGCCTTCGTCGCCGCGGTGGCCTACTGGGCCAGCCTGTCGCTGTTCTGATCGGCAGGGCCGCCGGCGGCTTCAGCCGGGGCGGGTCTGCGCGGCCTGCCACTCGAAGAACTTCTGGCCGCCGAAGGCGATCGTGCCCATCAGCACCGCACCGCCGACCATCAGCGCGGCGATCACCGGGATCACCGCCGCCCAGCCGGTCGGCCGCAGCGGTTCGCCGGGCGCGAAGCGGGCCTGCCAGCGTTCGTCCGGCGTCAGCCCGATGACGATCGCCGCCAGCATCGCCTGCGCGATCATCAGCCCGAGCACCGGGATCAGCAGCCAGGCGAGCTGGTCGTCCTGGCCGAGGTGGCGCATGCGCAGCACGCCGCCCAGGCCGAGCAATGTCGGCCACGGATGCAGCCAGGCCAGGAGGTCGCCCTTGCCGTGCAGGTAGAAGCGGTGGGCGCCCAGCGTGCCGCCGAGCAGCGCGAGCCAGGTGGCGACGGTTTTCGAGCGCGACGGAGCGGACATGGGGGCGGAGCGGCCCGGCCATCGGCCGGGCTGGAGCAGCAGGACAGAAAGTTTATAATGCGCGGTTTCGGCGCCGGCCGGTGGAGAACACCGGCGTATCTACGGTGAGCCGGAACTGTGCCGGATCGAAGCTTCAAGCGCGTTGTGCATCAAGCGCGTGGTGCGCGAAGTGAAGTCCGGCGACCCAGATTGGTTCGGCCTCGTCGTGTCTCCCGGGCTGTCCTGTCGCCAACGATTTTTCGGAAGATCAACATGGTCGTCATTCGACTGTCTCGTGGCGGCGCCAAGAAGCGCCCGTTCTACAACATCGTCGTCGCCGATTCGCGTGAGCGCCGCGACGGCCGCTTCATCGAGCGCGTCGGTTTCTACAACCCGATGGCCGCCGGCGGCGAGCAGCCGCTGCGCGTCGCGCTGGACCGCGTGACCTACTGGAAGGGTGTCGGCGCCCAGCTGTCGCCCACCGTCAAGCGCCTCGTGGTCGACGCCGCCAAGGCCCAGGTCGCAGCGCCCGCCACCCCGGCGGCCTGAGTTCCGGCCAACCCGCGGCGCCGCTCGTGACGATGCCGGCCCCGGGTGCGGGTGAAGACCCCGCGTTCCCCGACGACGCGATCGAGGTCGGTCGCATCGTCGGTGCCTTCGGCATCAAGGGCTGGATCCGCGTCCAGCCTTTCTCCTCCGATCCGAAGGCCTTGTTCTCGTCGCGCCGCTGGTTCCTGCGGCCGTCCGAGACCGCCGGCCCCCGGCGGCCGACGCTTCCCCCGCTGCTGCGCATCACCCACTCGAAGGAGCAGGGCGATGGCGTCGTCGCTGCCGCGCAGGAAGTGCCCGACCGCACCGCGGCCGAGGCGCTGAAGGGCGCGCGCATCTTCATCGCGCGTTCGAGCTTCCCGACCGCCGGCACCGACGAGTACTACTGGATCGACCTGATCGGCCTGACCGTCGTGAATCGCGACGGCGTGGTGCTCGGCAGCGTGACCGACCTGCTCGACACCGGCGTGCACAGCGTGCTGCGCGTGCGCCGGCCGGATGCCGCGCCGGGCGCATCGCTCGACGAGAGCGAGCGCCTGATTCCCTTCGTCGCCGCCTACGTCGACGACGTGAACCTCGCCGAGCGCCGCATCACGGTCGACTGGGGCCTCGACTACTGACGGCGTGCGGCCGATGCGCTTCGACGTCGTCACGCTGTTCCCCGAGCTGTTCGCGCCGCACCTGACGCAGGGCATCACGCGCCGCGCGTTCGCGTCGGGCCAGGTCGACGTGCGGCTGTGGCCGCTGCGCGACTTCGCCGAGGATGCCTACCGCCGCGTCGACGACCGGCCGTACGGCGGCGGCCCCGGCATGGTGATGCTGGTCGAGCCGCTGGAGCGGGCGCTTGCGGCGGCGCGTGTGGACCGTGGCGGCGACCCCGTGCCGGTGGTGCATTTCACACCGACCGGCCTGCCGATGACGCAGGCGCGCATCGAGGCGCTGGCCGCCGGTGACGGCGCGGTGCTGCTGTGCGGCCGCTACGAAGGCATCGACCAGCGCTTCATCGACCGCCATGTGACGATGGAGCTGAGCCTCGGCGACTTCGTGCTGTCCGGCGGCGAGCTGCCGGCGCTGGCGCTGCTGGATGCGGTGGCGCGGTTGCAGCCCGGCGTTCTGAACGCGCCGTCGCACCAGCAGGACAGCTTTTCCGACGGCCTGCTCGACTGCCCGCACTACAGCCGGCCGGAGGTGCTGCAGACGGCCGACGGTCCGCTGCCGGTGCCGGCGGTGCTGCTGTCCGGCCACCATGCCGAGATCACGCGCTGGCGCCGCGAACGCCAGCTCGAGCTCACCGCGCGCCGCCGTCCCGACCTGATCGACGCGGCGCGGGCGGCCGGCCGGCTGACCAAGCGCGACGAGGCCTTCCTGCGCTCGCTTCAGCCCTGACCGGCGCGCCGCGGCGCTCAGGCTATAATCGCCGGCTTTTCGATCCTCTGCCGGGCAAAGAGCGTCCAGCGAACCCTCGCTGAACCGTCTCGCGAAAGTCTCGCCTTGAGTGCCGGCACGATCGCTCCAGGAGAACCTTGTGGACCTGATCCGCACCCTCGAACAGGAAGAGATTGCTCGCCTGAACAAGACCATCCCGGCCTTCGCCCCCGGCGACACCGTGATCGTCAACGTCAACGTCGTCGAAGGCACCCGCAAGCGCGTGCAGGCCTACGAAGGCGTCGTGATCGCCAAGCGCAACCGCGGGCTGAACTCCAGCTTCATCGTGCGCAAGATCTCGAGCGGCGAAGGCGTCGAGCGTACCTTCCAGCTCTACAGCCCGCTGATCGCCTCGATCGACGTCAAGCGCCGCGGCGATGTCCGCCGTGCCAAGCTGTACTATCTGCGCGAGCGTTCGGGCAAGTCGGCCCGGATCAAGGAGAAGCTGGCCTGAGGCGAAGCCTCAGGCAGTCGCCGTAGGCGACTCGTTGCGCGAAGCGCAACGAACAGCGGACGCGCGCAGCGCAAAGCGAGCCCTGCCAGGGCCTCCGTTGCCAGAGCCGCCCCAACAAGCCGCCCCTCCGGGCGGCTTTTGCTTTTCCGTCCCGCTATCCTCGACGGTTCATGACCACCCCAGTCCCCCGCATCCTCGACCCGCACGCGATTCCCGTCGCCGGCATCGACGACCACCTGCCGCCGGTGGGCGCGGAGCATCTGCAGCCGCTGGCGCTGCGCCGCCGCTTCGAAGCCCCGCCGGTCTGGACGCCGGAGATCCCCGGCGACGGCCGCCGCTTCTTCGAGCGCGAACCGCGCGCCGCGTCGGTGCTGGTGCCGTTAGTGATGCACGACGACGGGCTGCGCGTGCTGCTGACCCGGCGCACCGACCACCTGCACGATCATGCCGGCCAGATCAGCTTTCCGGGCGGCCGCGTCGACGAAGGGGATGCCGATGCGATCGCCACCGCGCTGCGCGAGACCGAGGAGGAGATCGGCCTGCCGCGCGAGCGCATCGAGGTCATCGGCTCGATGCCGGACTACACCACGGTCACCAGCTACGTCGTCACGCCGGTCGTCGCGCTGGTGCAGCCGGGCTTCACGCTCGCGCTGGACAGCTTCGAGGTCGCCGAGGCCTTCGAGGTGCCGCTGGACTTCCTGATGACACCGGCCAACCACCGCCGCCACCAGGTCGAGATCGCCGGCCAGCAGCGGCAGTTCCTGTCGATGCCGTGGCAGGGCTACTTCATCTGGGGCGCCACCGCGGCGATGCTGCGCAACTTCTACCGCTTCCTCTCGGCATAACCGCCTCGGGGCGCTGGTTATCATCCGGGCGGCCAAACCCGCACCGATGAGTTTTTTCGCCGTCCTCTTTGCCCTCGTGATCGAGCAGCTGAAACCGCTGCCGCGCGACAACTGGGTGCACCACACGCTGGTGTCCTGGGTCGGCTGGACCGGTCGCAACTTCGATGCCGGCCGCGAGCACCATGCCTGGGTCGTGTGGTGCGTCTCGGTGCTGACGCCCGGCATCGTGATCTCGGGTCTCTACCTCGCGCTGAATTACTACAGCGCCGTGCTGGCACTGGTGTTCGACGTGGTCGTGCTGTACCTGACGCTCGGTTTCCGGCAGTTCAGCCACTACTTCACCGACATCCGCGACGCGCTCGAGCGCGGCGACGAGATCGAGGCGCGCCGGCTGCTCGCGCAGTGGCGGCACCTCGACGCCAGCGAACTGCCGCGCACCGAGCTGATGCGCCATGTCATCGAGCATGCGCTGCTGGCTGCGCACCGCCATGTCTTCGGCGTCTTCTTCTGGTTCGTGCTGCTGTCGACGCTGGGCCTCGGGCCGCTCGGCGCGGTGCTGTACCGCATGGCCGAATTCGCCAGCCGCTACTGGACCTATCCCAGCAAGTCGCTCGGCGTGCCGGCCAACGAACGGCTGATGCATATCTCGCAGCGCATGTTCTCGCTGATCGACCACATCCCGGCGCGGCTGACCGCCTTCGGCTTCGCGGTGGTCGGCAACTTCGAGGAAGCGATCAACAACTGGCGCCGCGATTCGGTGCTCTGGCGCCACGTCAACGAAGGCGTGATCCTCGCGGCGGCGGCCGGCGCGGTCGGCGTGCAGCTCGGTGGCGACGCCGCCCCGGGCGTCACGCCCGAGCGTTCGCGCACCTTCGAAGCCGGGCCGACCGATTCGCCAGGTGCGGAAGGCTCCACCGCCGGCGTGCCGCCGCAGCTGGGCCACCTGCGCAGCGTCGTCGGGCTGGTGTGGCGCTCGGTGATCCTGTGGATGCTGCTGGTTGCGCTGCTGACGCTGGCGAACCTGGTCGGGTAGGCCGCGCGTCAATACCGCGTCGCCGACAGTTCCTCGTGCAGCTCCTGGTAGATGCGGTAGCGCGACGGACTGATCTCGCCGCGTTCCAGCGCATCGCGCACGCCGCAGCCGGGTTCGTGCAGGTGCGTGCAGTTGTAGAAGCGGCAATCGCCGGCGTGCGCGCGCAGGTCGGGCATGTGCTGCGGCAGCGCGGCGGCGTCGATCTGGCGCAGGCCGAAGTTCTGGAAGCCGGGTGAATCGATCAGCGCGCTGGTGCGCTCGGCGTCGAGCCAGTACCAGGTCGTCGTCGTGGTCGTGTGGCGGCCGGTGTTCAGCGCCTGCGAGATCTCGCCCACCTGCGCGGCGGCGCTCGGCACCATGCGGTTGATCAGCGTGCTCTTGCCCATGCCGCTGGGGCCCAGCACCAGCGTGGCCTTGCCGGCGAACAGCGGCGCCAGCGTGGCGACCGCGGCGTCGCCCGCGGCCTTCAGCGACAACTCGACCACGGCCACGCCCATCGCGCGATAGGGCGCCAGGCGTTCGCGCGCGGCATCGACGCCCGCGAGGTCGACCTTGTTCAGCACGATCAGCGACGGGATGCCGGCCGCATCGGCGGCGATCAAGGCGCGCGAGATCTGGCTTTCCGAGTACATCGGCTCGACGGCCACCAGCACCAGCAGCTGGTCGAGGTTGGCCGCGAAGGACTTGCTGCGCACTTCGTCCTGGCGGAACAGCAGGTTGCGGCGCGGCTCGATGCGCTCGATCACACCTTCGTCGCCGGCCGGCTGCCAGGCGACGCGGTCGCCGACGACGCAGTCGCTCTTCTTGCCGCGTGGGTGGCACAGCACGCGCGTGCCGTCCGCGGCCTCGACCATGAAATGCCGGCCGTGCGCGCCGACCACCAGGCCCGGGGCGCCGGCCGCACCGGTCATGCGCCGGTCTTCAGCAGCGCGTCGACCTTCGCCGCGCAGATGAAATCGTTGATCGAGATGCCGTTCACCGAATGCGTGTTGAAACGCACCGTGCAATGCCCGTAGCTCAGCGCCAGCTCGGGATGGTGGTCTTCGGCATTGGCGATCCATGCCAGCGCGTTGACGAAGCCGATCGTGCGGTGGAAGTCGGGGAAGGTGTAGCGCTTCTCGATGAAGCCGCCGGCGAGCTGCCAGCCCTCGACCAGCGCGAGGTGCTGCGTGATCTCGGCGGCTGTCATCGCCGGATGGCCTTCGAGCGGCTGGCAGTGGCGGCGGGTCAGGTCGGTGCTCATGTGCAGGGGGGTGCGGTCAGCGAGGTTGCAGGGTCAGGGCCGCCAGCCGTTCGCCGGCGGGCGGGTGCGAGTAGTAGAAGCGCACGTAGAGCGGATCGGGCGTCAGCGTGGCCGCGTTGTCCTCGTGCAGCTTGATCAGCGCGCTGGCCAGCGCGCTGCCGTCGGCCTGCGCGCAGGCGTAGGCGTCGGCCTCGAACTCGTGGCGGCGCGACAGCTTCGACATCCACGGCGACAGCAGGAAGCCGAAGACCGGCACCACCAGCATGAAGAGCAGCAGTGCCAGCGCGTTGTTCGGAGCCTGCAGGTTCGGCTGCACGCCCAGGCCGGTGTAGAAGGCCGGCTGGCCGGCCAGCCAGCCGAGCAGCGCGAGGCCCGCGCCGCTCATCAGCATCACCATCGCGATGCGCTTGGCGACATGCTTGTGCTTGAAGTGGCCGAGCTCGTGCGCCAGCACGGCCTCCACCTCACCGGGCGACAGCTTGGCCAGCAGCGTATCGAAGAACACCACGCGCTTGGCGGCGCCCAGGCCAGTGAAGTAGGCATTGCCGTGCGCCGAGCGCCGGCTGCCGTCCATCACGAACAGGCCCTTGGCCGAGAAGCCGCAGCGCTGCATCAGCGACTGCACGCGGCCGGCGAGGGCTTCGTCCTTCAGCGGTTCGAACTTGTTGAACAGCGGCGCGATGACGGTGGGGTACAGCACCATCACCAGCAGGTTGAACAGCATCCACGCGCCCCAGGCCCACAACCACCACCAGCGGCCCGTGGCTTCCATGATCCACAGGATCAGCGCGGCGATGGGCAGGCCGATGGCCACGCTGAGCGCGAGCCCCTTCGCCAGGTCGCTGAAGAACAGCGCCGGCGTCGTGCGGTTGAAGCCGAAGCGCTGCTCGATGCGGAAGGTGCTCCACAGGTCGAAAGGCAACTCCAGCAGGCCGCCGATCAGCACGAACGAGGCGATCAGCGCCAGCTGGTAGACCAGGTCGCCCCCCGCGGGCTGCACGGTGGCCAGCAGCCAGGTGTTGAGGTACTGCAGGCCGCCGAGCAGCGTCCAGCCCAGCAGCACGACGCTGCCGAAGGCGGTCGCCAGGATGCCGAAGCGGCCCTTGGCCAGCGTGTAGTCGGCCGCGCGCTGGTGCGCCTGCAGCGACACGGTGCGGTTGAACGCCGGCGGCACCGCATGGCGGTGGGCGGCGACGTGGCGCATCTGCCGGGTCGCCAGCCAGAGCTTGACGGCCATCGACAACACCAGTGCCGCCGCGAACAGCATCGTGAGCAGGTTCGAGGACATGGGGCGAGAGTTTATGCGCCCGCCTCCGGAGGATTCTTCGGCCGCCGCCGCTGCGACAATGCCCGCATGGACATGCCCCCCACCGCCACTGCCGACGCCAGCGCCGCTGCCACGCCGGCGCTCGCGCCCAGCGAGCAGAACCTGATCTGGATCGACCTCGAGATGACCGGCCTGCAGCCGGCGACCGACCGCATCATCGAGATCGCCGTCGTCGTCACCGATCCGCTGCTCACCGTGCGCGTCGAAGGCCCGGTGTTCGCGATCCACCAGAGCGACGAGACCCTCGACGCGATGGACGCCTGGAACAAGGGCACGCACGGCCGCAGCGGGCTGATCGACCGCGTCAAGGCCTCGATGGTCGACGAGGCCATCGCCGAGGCGCAGGTGATCGCCTGGCTGAAGCAGTACGTGCCCGCCGGAAAGAGCCCGATGTGCGGCAACTCGATCTGCCAGGACCGGCGCTTCCTCGCCAATACGATGCCGACGCTGGAGGCCTTCTTTCACTACCGCAACCTCGACGTCAGCACGCTGAAGGAGCTGGCCAAGCGCTGGAAGCCCTCGGCGCTCGAAGGCTTCAAGAAGGCGCAGTCGCACACCGCGCTCGCCGACATCCACGAGTCGATCGACGAGCTGGTGCACTACCGTCAGCATCTGCTGGCGGTTTGAGGAAGGACCGCCAGCATCTGCTGGCGGTTTGACGAAGGACCGCCCGCGTCGGCGGGCGGCCCGATCAGTGCGCCACCGGCGCCGCGGTGCGCAGCTGCCGCGTGCGCCGCAGCGCCCGCCACGCGCCGATCAGCGCGCGCACTTCGTCGTCCGGCCGCGCCGGAAGCTTCCTGTACTCCGAGCAGTCGCTCTTGCGTGTCAGCAGCTGGTGGTTGATCAGCTCGCGGCGCAGGGTCACGTGGTCGCCGAAGGCGTTGGCGGCCTTCAGGATCTCGTTGACCTCGCGCTCGCTGTAGACCTTCTGGCTGTCGAACAGCGTCCACAGCACCCACATCGCGAGCTTCTGCACGCTGAACTTGTTCGGCCAGCGCAGCAGGCGGCCACGCGAATCGAACTGCATCAGCGCCTTGCGCGCGTTGTCGGACAGCGGCAGCGGCGGCGGCAGGTCCTCGGCGGCGGTCGGCAGCTCGGGCAGCGTGCGCGAGGCCTGCATCGCCTGGAAGTTGCGATGGCCCAAGGCGCGGGCGATCAGGTTCAGCAGCTCGACATGGCCGGGCGGCTCGGCGGTGCGTTCGGCCTGGCGGGTCTTGAGGGATTGGCCCAGCGATCGCGCGAATTGCGACGCATCGGGCACGACGAACGGGAGCGGCAAGCGGCTCATGACAGTCCTTCCGTGGCGCCTGGCTGGCCCGGCTTCGGGCGCTGGGGGTTGCCGACTTCCAGCTTCGGCGCGCACGACAAGTGACGCATGAGGCTGAGGGGTCTCGAAGGATCGAGGGCAGGTTTAGCTCGCGACGGATCGCGCGGCAACGCCTGGGTGAACTGCCGACCAAGGCTCAATTCTAGGCCCGGGCCGTGATCCGGAGTGGTTTCAATGGTTGTGCCCGAGTGCGTGCGCTAGGCTTTCGTGCATGCATCCGACACCGCCCTTCGTCCCGCTGATCCGCCGCTACCAGCACTGGCTCGAAGCCGAACGCGGGCTGCGCTTCGAGTCGTACGACGCGCTGTGGCGCTGGTCGGTGACCGAATCGGAGGCGTTCTGGCAGTCGATCTGGGACCACGACGGCTTCAGCTCGCCGACGCGGCACGGCGCCGCGCTGGCCGATGGCCGCATGCCGGGCGCGGTGTGGTTCCCGGGCGCGCAGGTGAACCTCGCGCAGCGCGTGTGGCGCCATGCCCAGGCGGCCCAGGCGGCCGGGCAGCCGGCGATCGTCGCCGACAACGAGCTCGGCGAAGCCCGGGAGATCGCGTGGCCGGACTTCAAGCGCCAGGTCGCCGCGCTGGCGCTGGCGATGCGGGCCCAGGGCGTGCAGCCCGGCGACCGGGTCGCCGCCTACCTGCCCAACGTGCCCGAGGCCACGATCGCGCTGCTGGCCTGCGCCAGCATCGGCGCGGTCTGGAGCGTCTGCGCGCCGGACATGGGTCTGCAGGCGGTGGTCGACCGCTTCCGCCAGATCGAGCCGAAGCTGCTGATCGCCGCCGACGGCGTGCACTACGCCGGCAAGGCGCTCGACCGCAGCGCGACCGTCGCGCAACTGCGCGAGGCATTGCCGAGCGTCGAGACGCTGATCGCCGTGCGCACCCCGCATGCGGCGGCGCCGCTCGACGCCGAGCTGTCGCTGGACAGGATCCTGGCCCGCGACGATCGTTCGACCGCCACCTTCGAGCCCGAGTGGCTGCCCTTCGACCACCCGCTGTGGATCGTCTATTCCAGCGGCACCACCGGCCTGCCCAAGGCGCTGGTGCAGGGCCACGGCGGTGTGCTGCTGATGATGGCCGCGGCCGTCAAGCATGGCGACCAGGGCCCGTCCTACGATGCCAACAGCTTCGGCGAGCGTTTCCACTGGTACAGCTCGACCGGCTGGGTGATGTGGAACTGCCAGGTCGGCGGCCTGCTGAACGGCACCACGATCTGCCTGTACGACGGCAGCCCGAGCGGACCGAAGGCACAGCCCGACTGGGGCGTGCTGTGGCGCTTCGCGGCGAAGCACCGCGTGACCTGGTTCGGCGCCGGCGCCGCGTATTTCGCCGGCTGCGTCAAGGCCGGGCTGGACCTCGCGGACTGCGGCGACCTGTCGCGCATCCGCGCGCTCGGCTCGACCGGCTCACCGCTCGCCGAGGACGTGCAGCGCGCGATCGATGCGCAGTTCGTGCGCCTGGGCAGGCCGGCGCCGTGGTGGCACAACATCTCCGGCGGGACCGACTTCGTCGCCGCGGTGATCGGCGGCCACCGCGAGCTGCCGCAGCAGCCCGGGCGCATGGCCTGTCGCCAGCTCGGCTGCGCGGTCGAGGCCTGGGACGAGGCCGGCCAGCCGGTGGTCGATGCGGTCGGCGAGCTGGTGCTGACGAAGCCGCTGCCGTCGATGCCGCTGTACCTGTGGGGCGACGCTGACAATGCGCGTTACCTGGCGAGTTACTTCGACGTCTATCCCGGCGTGTGGCGCCACGGCGACTGGCTGTCGATCGGCGCCGACGGCAGCTGCGTGATCTACGGCCGCAGCGATGCGACGATCAACCGCCACGGCCTGCGCATGGGCAGCAGCGAGATCTACGCGGCGGTCGAGGCGCTGCCCGAGGTGGTCGACTCGATGGTCATCGACCTCGAGATGCTCGGCCGGCCGAGCTGGCTGGGCCTGTTCGTCGTGCTGCGCGAGGGCGCGGTGCTGGACGATGCGCTGCGCGAGCGCATCGCCGGCGCGATCAAGGCGGCGCTGTCGCCGCGCTTCGTGCCCGACGCGATCGTGCAGGCGCCGGAGATCCCGCGCACGCTGTCGGGCAAGAAGCAGGAGGTGCCGATCAAGAAGCTCTTCCTCGGCCAGCCGCTGGACCGGGTCGTGAACCGCGACGCGATGGCCAACCCGCAGTGCCTGGCCTGGTACGCGGCGCAGGCGGCTCAGGCCTCGAGCAGCTCCACTTCGAACAGCAGCGTCGCGTTCGGCGGGATCACGCCACCGGCGCCGCGCGCGCCGTAGCCGAGGTCCGGCGGGATCTGCAGCAGGCGGGTGCCGCCGACCTTCATGCCCTGCACGCCTTCGTCCCAGCCACGGATCACCATGCCGGCGCCGAGGTCGAACTCGAAGGGGTCGTTGCGGTCCTTGCTGGAATCGAACTTGGCGCCGCGGTTGTCCGGCCTGGACGGGTCGAAGAGCCAGCCGGTGTAGTGCACGCGCACGGTGGCGCCGGCGCGGGCCTCGGCGCCGGTGCCCGGCGTGGTGTCGTCGTACTGCAGGCCGGAGGCGGTGGTATTCATGGCGTGACGGGCGCGCGAAGCCGCGCCGCTGACGTTGGAGGGGCCCGCATCATGCCACCCAGCGTGCGTGCCAGGCCTGCACCGCGGCGGCCAGCCATTGCGAGACGCTGCCGGCCTCGAGGCGGGGCAGGCCCAGCGTCGTCGCCGCCGCCTGCAGCGCGACCATCGGCTCGCCGGCATCGAAGGCCGTCGCGCCGTTCTGCTTCGACAGCTTGTGGCCGTCCGCACCCAGCACCAGCGGCGTGTGCAGGTAGCGCGGCACCGCCAGTCCGAGCAGCCGCTGCAGGTGGATCTGGCGCGCAGTGTTGTCGGCCAGGTCCTCGCCGCGCACGACATCGGTGATGCCCTGCCAGGCGTCGTCGACCACCACCGCGAGCTGGTAGGCCCACAGCCCGTCGGCGCGGTGCACGACGAAGTCGCCGACTTCGCGCGCGACGTTCTGCCGCTGCTTGCCCAGGCGCCGGTCGGTCCAGGTGATGACGGCCTCGATGCCGCCGCACACCGTCAGCACGCGCGTGGCGCGCGGCTGCTTGCCGTGCAGGCCCTGGCGGCAGGTGCCGGGGTAGACCCGTTCCTCGAAGCGCTCGTGCAGGATGCCCAGCTGCACCAGTGCTTCCTCGATCGCGCGGCGCGTGCAGCCGCAGGCATAGGTCAGCCCCAGCTTGTGCAGCCGGTCGAGTGCGTCCTGGTAGGCCTCGCCTCGGCGCGACTGGTAGACCGGCACCTCGTCGGGCAGCAGCCCGCAGATGGCCAGCTGGCCAAGGATGACCTCGTCGGCGCCGGACACGCAGCGCGGCGCATCGACGTCCTCGATGCGCACCAGCCAGCGGCCGCCGTGGGCGCGCGCGTCGAGCCAGCTGGCCAGCGCGGCGACCAGCGAGCCGGCATGCAGCGGCCCGGTCGGCGAGGGCGCGAAGCGTCCGACGTAGGGCTTGCTCATCGTGTGCCGCCGTTCGTCAGTCGACCGACGGCTGGCCGTGGTGCCGGTGCAGCAGCGCCTGGCGTGTCGGCGGGCTCTTCAGCTGCTCCAGGAACCACTGCAACGCCAGGCCCTGCGGCGCCTGGCGCGGCTGCGGCGTCGCGCTGCTGCGCCAGGCGTAGCCCATGCGGATCGGCGCGTTGATGCGCGCGACCGGCTTGACCACCAGGCGGCCGGCGCGGATGTGCTCGTGCGCCAGCGGCTCGGGCACGAAGCCGCAACCGAGGCAGCGCACCAGCGCGTCGATCTTGGCCTGCATCGACGACACGGTGAGCACGTCCTGCCCCGGCAGCAGGTTCACCGTGCGGCGCGACAGGCGCTGCGCCGAGTCGGCCACCGCGATCGCGCGGTAGTTCAGCAGCTCGTCGTCGCTGATCGGCGTCTCGCCGGCGGCCAGCGGGTGGTGCGGGGCGACGCAGAAGACGAACGCCACTTCGCCGAGCGCCGCCTGCTCGATGCCGGCATGCGGCGGCATGTCGCGGCCGATGCCGATCGCCAGGTCGGCCTGGCCGCTGACCAGCGCCTCCCACAGGCCCGCCATCACCTCGGTGCGCAGGCGCAGCCGTGTGCCGGGCGCGCGCTGGCCGTCCGGGCGCAGCGCGTAGAAGGCCTCGACCAGCTCGAGCAGCGTCTGGCGCGAGATCACGCCGTCGACGGCGATGGTCAGCTCCGATTCCCAGCCGGTGGACACACGCTTGACGCGGTTGGCCACCGCGTCCATCTCGGCCAGCAGCCGCCGGCCTTCGTTCAGCAGTTCGTGGCCGGCCGCGGTCAGCTTGGCCTGGCGCGAGCGGCGATCGAACAGCAGCACGTCGAGTGCGTCCTCGAGCTGGCGCACGCTGTAGGTCAGCGCCGAGGGCACGCGGCCCAGCTCGCGCGCCGCCGCCGCGAAGCTGCCGCTGCGCGCGATGGTGTCCATCATCAGCAGGGCCTCGGGCGTCAGGGCATTGCGGCGCGGCTGGGTCATCGGCGGGCAGGAGGCGGCATGGCCTTCATCTTATTTGAACGGCCCCTTCAAAGGCCCGGCCGCCGGGTCGGCTGCGTAGAGTGGGACCATGTGCGCACTTCGAAAGGACATCACCGCCATGATCACCCTGCGCCGATCCGAAGACCGCGGCCTCGCCGACCACGGCTGGCTGCACAGCCGCCACAGCTTCTCGTTCGCCGACTACCACGACCCCGCGCACATGGGCTTCGGCAACCTGCGCGTGATCAACGAAGACCGCATCGCGCCGGGCACCGGCTTCGGCACGCATGGCCACCGCGACATGGAGATCGTCAGCTACGTGCTCGAAGGCGCGCTGGCGCACAAGGACAGCATGGGGAACGGCGCGGCGATCGTGCCCGGCGAGGTGCAGCGCATGAGCGCCGGTACCGGCGTGCGCCACAGCGAGTTCAATCATGCGCAGGACGCCACGACGCATTTCCTGCAGATCTGGCTGCTGCCCGACCGGCAGGGCATCACGCCCGGCTATGAGCAGAAGGCCTTCAGCGAAGCCGACAAGCGGGGCCGGCTGCGCCTGGTCGCATCCTCCGACGGCCGCGACGGCTCGGTGACGGTGCATGCCGACGCGGCCATCCATGCCGGCCTGTTCGACGGCGACGAGTCGGCCCGGCTGGCGCTGGATCCGGCGCGGCTGGCCTATGTCTTCGTCGCGCGCGGGCACATCGATGTCAACGGCCAGCGCCTGAACACCGGCGATGCGGCGGCGCTGCGCAACGAGACGGCGCTGGCGCTCGCGAACGGCGAGGGCGCCGAGGTGCTGGTGTTCGACCTCGCCCCCTGATCGACGTCCGGCGGGGGGTCGCGGCCACGGCCGCGACAATGCCCGCATGGACGTCCTGCTCAAGCCCTTCACGCTGCTGCCCGCGCTGGACTGGGCCGCGATGCTGCTGTTCTTCGGCGGCTGGGTCGCTTATGCACTGTTCGCGAAGCGCCGGGCGCAGATCGAACCGACGGTGCTGGCGACGACCAACCGGTGGCGCTGGCACTGGATGCTGCAGGCCACGCGGCGCGAGAACCGCATCGTCGACTCCGCGGTGCTGCAGAGCCTGTCGGCGAGCCCGCAGTTCTTCGCCTCGACGACGATCCTGATCATCGGCGGCCTGCTCGCGGTGCTGGGCACCACCGACAAGGCCAGCGAGCTGGTGCGCGAGATCCCGTTCGCCGCCCGCACCTCGGTGCTGGTGTTCGACCTCAAGCTGGTGCTGCTGACCGGCATCTTCGTGCACGCCTTCTTCCGCTTCACCTGGAGCCTGCGCCAGTACAGCTTCGGCGCGATCCTGGTCGCCGCAGTGCCCGACGCGAAGTTCATCGACGGCGATGCCGAGCGCATCGCCTTCGCCGACCGCGCCGGCCGCGTGATGGGGCTTGCGGCCGAGACCTTCAACGACGGGCTGCGCGCGTACTACATGTCCTTCGCGGTGATCGGCTGGTTCTTCTCGCCCTGGGCCTTCATCGCCGGCACGGTGGCGGTGCTGTGGGTGCTGTACCGGCGCGAGTTCCGCTCCGAGGTGCTGGGCGCGCTGCGCGAAGGCCTGAGCTGATCGCCATCGTGACGATGTTTACAGCTGGTAGCCGCTAGCAAAGCTTGCGCGCGCACAGTGCGGCCCTTCGGTCGCACGGGGAGCGCACGATGGACGAGGAGCACGGGACGACCGGCATGGTCGCCGACGAGGTCGCGCCTGGCGGTGTCGAGACGCCGCTTCGGCTGAATGCCGCCGCGGCCGCCGCCTTGATGCTGGCGGCCTGCGGTGGCGGGGGCGACAGCGGCGGCGGTGGCCAGGGGCCGGCATCCCCTTCGCCGCCGCCGCCGGCCCCACCGCCGGCGACGCCGCCGAGCGCCCGCGACGCCGCGCGTTTCCTCAGCCAGGCCAGTTTCGGTCCGCGCTCCACGGAAGAAGTCGAAGCGCTGCGCGCGACTGGCTTCGAGCAGTGGCTGCAGCAGCAGTTCGAGGCGCCGGCCTCGGTCAACCACGTCGCCTACCTCGAGGAGCAGCGCACGCGCAACGAGCACGGCAAGCCGCAGGACGAGATGAGCTACGAGTCGGTGTGGCAGCAGTGGCTGTTCGGTGCCGACCCGCTGCGCGCGCGCGTGTCGTGGGCGCTGCTGCAGCTCTTCGTGATCTCGAACATCGCGCCCGACCTGCGGCCGCATGCGATGAGCAGCTACCTCGACCTGCTGAACCGCAACGCCTTCGGCAACTACCGGCAACTGCTGGAGGAGGTCACGCTGCACCCTGCGATGGGCTACTACCTGAACATGCTGGGGTCGGCGAAGGAGGATCCGAAGAAGGGCACGCACCCGAACGAGAACTACGCGCGCGAGGTGCTGCAGCTGTTCTCGATCGGCCTCGTGAAGCTCAACCCCGACGGCACGCCCCAGCTCGATGCGGCCGGCAAGCCGGTGCCGACCTACGACGAAGCGGTCGTCAAGGGCTTCGCAAAGGCCTTCAGCGGCTTCAGCCACGGCGGTCGCGATACCTCGAACGCCAAGCTCTTCTACCACTACGACGACAACGTCGAGGCGCTGTGGATCACGCCGATGCAGGCCTGGGCCGCGTACCACGACGAGGGCGCGAAGACCCTGCTCGATGGCCGCACGCTGCCGGCCGGCCAGACCGCGCAGAAGGACCTGAAGGACGCGCTCGACAACATCTTCCAGCACCCGAACGTCGGGCCCTTCGTCGGCCGCCAGCTGATCCAGCGCCTGGTCACCAGCAACCCCAGCGGCGCCTACATCGAGCGCATCGCGCGCGTCTTCGCCGACAACGGCCACGGCGTGCGCGGCGACCTGCGCGCGGTGGTGCGCGCGATCCTGCTGGACGCGGAAGCGCGCGGCGACGATGCGGCGGGCCGCGCGCGCTTCGGCAAGCAGCGCGAGCCGGTGCTGCGCTTCGCGATGTTCCTGCGCGCGCTGAACGCCAAGAGTGCAAACGGGCGTAACTCCATCCACTACCTCGACGGCGCCGACGACGCGCTCGGCCAGAGCCCGTTGCTCGCGCCCTCGGTCTTCAACTTCTACTCGCCGAGCTTCCGGCCCGCGGGGCCGCTGGCCACGGCCGGTCTCGTCGCGCCGGAGTTCCAGATCACCAGCGAGACCACCGTCGTCGGGTCGCTGAACTTCTTCGCCGCGTTCTTCCGCCGCGGTGGTTACGGCAGCGGCGATTCGAAGCTGATGCTGGACTTCGCGCCGCTGGTGCCGCTGGCCGACGGCAACGGCGCCGCGCTGATCGACCGGCTCGACGGGCTGTTCTTCGACCGCCAGATGAGCGCCAGCACGCGGCAGCGCCTGTCGACGCTGATCCAGGCGCTGCCCGGCACCAACGCCGACAAGCGGCTGCAGCGGGTGAAGTCGGCGCTGACGCTGGTCGCGCTGTCGCCCGACCATGTGATCCAGAAATGACCCACCCCCGGAGCGCCTTCGGCGCTTCCCCCTCAAGGGGGCGCCGCCAGCGGCCCGGCAGAGCCGGCTCCGCGGCGGCCGCTTGGCCGAACCCGACCTGCCACGGTTAGAGAGGTCTCCGATGATTCAACGACGCACGCTGCTGCAGGCGGCCGCACTGGCCGCCACGCCGTTCACCCCGCTGTCGCTGCTGGCGCAGGCCACCGGCGGCCCGGGCTACCGCGCGCTGGTGTGCCTGTTCATGTTCGGCGGCAACGACGCCAACAACCTGCTGGTGCCGACCGACGATGCGCGCTACACGCTGTACCAGCGCGCGCGGCCGAACCTCGCGCTATCGCGCAATGTGCTCGTCCCGCTGGCGCCGGGCGGCACGGCGAACGGCTTCGGCATCCACCCGGCGATGGCGCCGATGAAGCCGTTGTTCGACGGCGGCCAGGCCGCGCTGGTCGCCAATGTCGGCCCGTTGATGGTGCCGACGACGAAGGCGCAGCACCAGGCGCGTTCGGTGCCGCTGCCCGCCAACCTCTATTCGCACAGCGATCAGCAGTCGGCCTGGCAGAGCGCGGTGGCCGACGGCGGCGGCCGCAGCGGCTGGGGCGGGCGGCTGCTGGAGCGTGCGGTGGCCGCCGGCACCAGCAACCGCGGCTACTGCGCGGTCAGCGTTGCCGGCGGCAACCTGTGGGAAGCCGGCGACCGCGGGCTGTCGCCCTACCGCGTGTCGTCCAGCGGCGAGTTCGGCTTCGATTTCTACGACCCGGCCGGCACCGATCCGCTGTCGGTGGCGATCAATGGCGTGCTGGGCGAAACACGCGCCGATCCCTTCGAGCAGACCTGGCTGAACCTGATGGGCCGCTCGATCGACAACCAGCGCGTGCTGAGCGGCGCGCTCGATGCGGCGGCGCTGACGACGACCTTCCCGAACACCGGGCTCGGCCGGCAGCTGCAGATGGCCGCGCGGCTGATCGGCGCGCGTGCTGCGCTGGGCCTGTCGCGGCAGTGTTTCTTCGCCAGCATCGGCGGCTTCGATACCCACGGCGACGACCAGCTGCAGCGGCAGAACGAGCTGTTCGGAGAGATCGCCGGCGCAGTCGCGGCCTTCCATGCGGCCACCGTCGAGCTCGGCGTCGCGCGCGACGTCACCTTGTTCACCGCCAGCGATTTCGGCCGCACCTTCGCCTCCAACGGCGCCGGCACCGACCACGGCTGGGGCGCGCACCAGTGGGTGGTCGGCGGTGCCGTGCGCGGCGGCCGCATCGTCGGCCGTTTCCCGGAGCTGGCGATCGGCGGCCCCGACGACGTCGGGCAGGGCGTCTGGATCCCCGGGCTCGCGCTCGACCAGCTGGGCGGCGAGCTCGCGCGCTGGTTCGGCGCCGACCCCGCGCTGACCGACGAGGTGTTCCCGCGGCTGCGCTACTTCGATCGCGAGATCGGGTTGATGAACGCCTGAGCCGGCAGCGGCGTCGTCGTCAGGGCGCGATGCCGAGGAAGGCCTTCACCGGGACCACCGTCGCGGCCGGGTCCTCCTCGTGCGGCACATGGCCCAGCGCCTCGAACATCACGACCCGGCTGCCGGCGATGTCCTTGCCGAAACGTGCGGCGTTGGCCGGCGGGATCAGCCGGTCGCGGCCGCCCCAGAGGACCAGCGTCGGCAGCTTCAGCGTCGCGATGCGCGCCTCGTCCTTCGGCTTGCCGGCCTCGCGCATGCGCTCGACCAGCGCGCGGCGATTGCCTTCGCGCAGCGACATCTCGAAGTAGCGGTCGACGAGCGCATCGGTGACGCGCGCGGGATCGCCGTAGACGTTCTGGACGCTGCTGGCGACCATCGCGCGCGGCAGGAACCACTCGGCGAGCGTGTCGACGCCGCCGAGGCGCGCCACCTGGAAGCCGATGGGGACCGACTGCGACTGGAACGCGTAGCCGGCCGCGTCGACGAGCACCAGCCGGTCGACCCGCGCCGGCGCGGCCGCGGCGACCTGCCAGGCCACTTCGCCGCCGAGCGAATTGCCGCCGATGGCGAAGCGCTGCACGCCCAGTCGGTCGAGCAGATCCAGCACGAAGCGCGCGTACTCGGGGCCGGTGTAGGGCCGGCCGGCGTAGGCGCCGGCGAACGGCCCGGTCAGGCCGAAGGCCGGCAGGTCGAAGGTGATCACGCGGCGCTGGCCGCGCAGTGCGCGCACCCAGCCTTCCCAGGTGTGCAGGCTGGCCGAGGTGCCGTGCACCAGCACGATCGGCAGGGCGTCGCCGCGCGGCCCTTCGTCGCGGTAGTGCACGAGCTGGCCGTTCAGGTCGAGGAACTCCGACGGCGGCGGTGCCCAGCGGTGCACCAGCGATTCGACGCTGCGTGCCGGCGCGCGCAGCAGCGGCACCGCGAGCGCGGTGAACATCAGCAGCAGGCCGATGAAACGCAGTGCGACCCGGCCCATGGGTCAGCTCAGCGAGGTGTCGAGCGCCACGCGTTCGTCGAAGACGAAGCAGCGGCCGCGCCACCCGGGTGCGGCGCCGCCGGTGTCCTCGAAATACTTCATGATGCCGCCTTCGAGCTGGAAGCTGTGCTCGAGGCCCATCGCCTGCATCACCAGCGCCGCCTTCTCGCAGCGGATGCCGCCGGTGCAGTAGCTGACGACGGTGTGGTCCTGAAGCGCGGCACGCTGCGCTTCGAGCGCTGCGGGAAAGTCGCTGAACTTGTGCAGGCGCCAGTCGACCGCGCCCTCGAACGCCCCGGCGTCGACCTCGAAGCCGTTGCGCGTGTCCAGCATCAGCAGCGGCCGGCCGGCATCGTCGTGGCCCTGGCCGATCCAGCGCGCGAGCGTGCTCGCGCTGATGGCGGGCGCGCGGCCCGTCGCCGGGCGCACCGCGGGCCGGTTCATGCGGATGATCTCGCGCTTGACCTTCACCTTCAGGCGCTTGAACGGCATCGTGTCGCTGAAGCTGCGCTTGGCGTCCAGCCCGGCGAAGCGCGCATCGGCCCGCAGGACGTCCAGCCAGCCGTCGATCGCCTCGGGTGCGCCGGCCAGGAACAGGTTGATGCCTTCCTCGGCCAGCAGCACCGTGCCCTTGAGCGCGCGGGCCTCGGCTTCGGCGAACAGGTGGTCGCGCAGCGCGGGCAGCCCGTCGAGCGGCACGAAACGATAGGTGGAGATGTTGAGCACGGGCGACACGGCGCCGGATTCTAGAAGTCGCGTCCTTAAAATCCGCCGATGCCGTTCGTCCACCTGCGCACTCACACCGAATATTCCGTCGTCGACGGCACCTTGCGCATCGACGATGCGGCCGCCGCGGCCAAGGCGGACGGCCAGGCGGCGCTGGCGATCACCGACCTGTCGAACCTGTTCGGCGCGGTCAAGTTCTACAAGGCTTGTCGCGGCAAGGGCATCAAGCCGATCATCGGCGCCGATGTCTTCCTCGAGCCCGACGCCTCGCTCGGCGGCGACGGCAAGCAGCCCAGCCGCCTGCTGCTGCTGGTGCAGGACCGGCAGGGCTACCTGAACCTGTGCGAGCTGCTCGCGCGCGGCTGGGTGCAGAACGCGCAGCGGGCGCAGGCCTGGCTGAAGCTCGAATGGCTCGAGGAGCTGGGCGGCGGCTTGATCGCGCTGTCGGGCGCCGAGTTCGGCGCGGTCGGACAGGCACTGCTGGCCGGCGACATCGCACGCGCGACGATGGCCGCGCGGCGGCTGGCCGGGCTGTTCCCGCAGCGCTTCTACATCGAGCTGCAGCGTGCCGGGCTCGCGACGCACGAGTCGCACGTGCGCGCCGCCGTGCCGCTGGCCGCGGAGCTGCAGTTGCCGGTCGTCGCGACGCACCCGGTGCAGTTCGCGACACCGGACGACTTCGACGCGCACGAGGCGCGCGTGTGCGTGGCCGACGGCGAGACGCTGGCGAACCCGAAACGCACCAAGCGCTTCTCGCGCGAGCAGTACTTCAAGACCCAGGCGCAGATCGAGGCGCTGTTCGCCGACGTGCCCTCGGCGATCGCCAACAGCGTGCAGATCGCGCGCCGCTGCAACCTGCAGCTGGCGATGGGCAAGAACTACCTGCCGGATTTCCCGACGCCGATCGAGAACGGCGCGCCGATGCCGATGGACGCGTACTTCAGGCGCTTGAGCTTCGAGGGCCTCGAGGATCGCCTGCTGGCGCTGTACCCCGACGCCGCGAAGCGCGACGCGGTGCGGCCGGAGTACGTCGAGCGGCTCGAGTTCGAGATCGCGACGATCCTGAAGATGGGCTTCCCCGGCTACTTCCTGATCGTCGCGGACTTCATCAACTGGGCGAAGAACAACGGCTGCCCGGTCGGCCCCGGCCGCGGCTCGGGCGCCGGCTCGCTGGTGGCCTATGCGCTGAAGATCACCGACCTCGACCCGCTGCAGTACAAGCTGCTGTTCGAGCGCTTCCTGAACCCCGAGCGCGTGTCGATGCCCGACTTCGACATCGACTTCTGCCAGGGCAACCGCGACCGGGTGATCGACTACGTCAAGGACAAGTACGGCCGCCAGGCGGTGAGCCAGATCGCCACCTTCGGCACGATGGCGGCGAAGGCCGCCCTGCGCGACATCGGCCGCGTGCTGGGCATGGGCTACGGCCACGTCGACTCGATCGCCAAGCTGATCCCCGCGCCCCCGGGCAAGACCGTCACGCTGGCCAAGGTGCCCGACGAACCCGACAGCAGCATCATCTACGCCCGCAAGGAAGCGCCCGAGCTCGAGCAGCGCGAGCAGTCCGACGAGGAAGTGGCCGAGCTGCTGGCGCTGGCCACGCGTGTCGAGGGCATCGTGCGCAACATCGGCATGCACGCCGGCGGCGTGCTGATCGCGCCGGGCAAGATCACCGACTTCTGCCCGCTCTACCAGCAGCCCGGCAGCGACTCGGCGGTGAGCCAGTACGACAAGGACGACGTCGAGGCGATCGGCCTGGTGAAGTTCGACTTCCTGGGCCTGGCGACGCTGACGATCCTGGAGCTGGCGAAGGACTTCATCGTCGCGCGCCATCCCGAGAAGAAGGGCTTCTCCTTCGAGACCGTGCCGCTGGACGACCCGCGCGTCTACAAGCTCTTCAGCGAGGGCCTCACCGAAAGCGTGTTCCAGTTCGAATCGCGCGGCATGCAGGGCATGCTGCGCGACGCCAAGCCGAGCCGGCTGGAGGACCTGATCGCGCTGAACGCGCTGTACCGGCCGGGCCCGATGGACCTGATCCCGAGCTTCGTCGCGCGCAAGCACGGCCGCGAGAAGGTCGAGTACCCGCACCCGCTGCTCGAGGGCGTGCTGGCCGAGACCTACGGGATCATGGTCTACCAGGAGCAGGTGATGCAGGCCGCGCAGGTGCTGGGCGGCTACTCGCTCGGCGGCGCCGACCTGCTGCGCCGCGCGATGGGCAAGAAGAAGCCCGAGGAGATGGCCAAGCACCGGATCATCTTCCGCGAGGGCGCGGCGAAGAAGGACATCCCGGAGCAGACCGCCGACGAGGTCTTCGACCTGATGGAGAAGTTCGCGGGTTACGGCTTCAACAAGAGCCATGCCGCCGCGTACTCGCTGCTCGCGTACCACACCGGCTGGCTGAAGGTGCACCACCCGGCCGAGTTCTACGCGGCCAACATGACCATCGAAATGGACAACACCGACAAGCTGAAGGTGTTGTTGAACGATGCGAAGCTGTTCGCGGTGGCCTTCGAGCCGCCCGACGTCAACCGCGGCGTCTGGCGCTTCGAGCCGGTGACCGACAAGCTGGTGCGCTATGGCCTCGGTGCGGTCAAGGGCACCGGGCAGGGCGCGATCGAGGCGATCGTCGAGGCGCGCGACGGCACCGCAGGTGCCTCCGGCACCGCAGGTGCCTCCGGCACCGGGGACGGCCCCTTCCGCAGCTTCTTCGACTTCTGCGCGCGGGTCGACCGCAAGCGCGTCAACAAGCGCGTCGTCGAGGCGCTGATCAAGGGCGGCGCCTTCGACGCAATGAACCCCGACCGGTCGAGCCTGCTGGCCTCGGTGGGCCTGGCCTTCGACTGGGCGGAGACGCAGGTGGTCAACGCCTCGCAGGGCGGCCTCTTCGACGACCTCGGCGACGTGCACGGCTCGTCGACGCAGGAGCCGCCGCTGCAGCCCGGCGAGGACTGGACGATCCGCGAGCGCCTGGGTCACGAGAAGACGGCGCTGGGCTTCTACCTCAGCGGCCATCTCTTCGACCAGAACGAAGCCGAGGTGCGGCGTTTCTGCAAGCGGCGCATCGCCGACCTCGTCGACAGCCGCGAGCCGCAGATGCTGGCCGGCATCGTCAGCGAGCTGCGATTCGTCAACGGCCAGCGCGGCCGCGTCGCGATCTTCAAGCTCGACGACAAGAGCGAAGCCATCGAGGCCGTCGCCAACGACGACCTGATCGAGGCGAACAAGGACCTGCTGAAGGACGACGAGCTGCTGGTGGTGCAGGGCAAGGTGCAGCCGGACCGCTTCTCCGGCGGCCTGCGGCTGAATGTCAACCAGGTGTGGAGCCTGGCCGCGGCACGCGCCCGCTTCGGACGTTATCTCCAGGTGGCACTCAACGGCGCACTCAACGGCGCACTTAACGGGGCGCTCGACGGCGAGCTGCGGCCGCTGACCGACCTGCTGCGCGACTGGCCGGCCAAGCGCGAGAGCACCGAGCAGGGCGACCTCGTGCAGGGCCTGGGCGTGCGCCTCGCGATCCGCCGGCCGACCGCCAGCGCCGAGCTCGACCTCGGCGACGACGGCCGCTTCTGGCCCAGCGACGAGGCGCTGCAGCGCTGGCAGGCGCTGACCAACGGGCAGGCGGCGATCGTCTACGAAGGCTAGCGCCGCGGGTCGCCGACGCGGCCGGATCGCCAGTCCGTGACATCTTGCACAGCTCGCAAGCCATGGCTGACGCGACGACGGCATGTCCGCTGACAACGGGTGGCGCCGGGCCCCCGTTGAAATATCGTTCGACGACCCGCCGGGTCGAGGAGTGCCTCATGAAAACCATCACCGCCGCATCGATCGGCCTGACCGTCTTTTTCGGTGCCCTCGGCAGCACCGCGCACGCCGCCGACGTCGGCGTGTCCATCGGCATCAGCCAGCCCGGCGTCTACGGCCGCATCGATATCGGTCGCTTCCCCCAGCCGACGGTCGTGCTGCCGCAACCGGTGATCATTCACCAGCCTGGGCCGGTCGTCGTAGCCCAGCCGGTGCAGCCGGTCTACATGTGGGTGCCGCCGGGTCACCGCAAGAACTGGCGCCATCACTGCAAGCACTACGGTGCCTGCGGCGTGCCGGTCTACTTCGTCGAGGACCGCTGGTACAACCAGCACGTGCGCGGCGACGGCCATCCGGGGAAAGGCCATGGCCAAGGCCACGGCAAGCACAAGAACAAGCACGACTGATCCGCTGCGAGTGACCGTCCGCTTCGGGCAACTCCCGAGCGGGTTGCCCGTCGTCCCGGCGACAGAATGTCGCCATGTACGAAACGCCCATCACCGGCCTGGTCCTCACCGGCGGTGGTGCGCGTGCCGCCTACCAGGTCGGCGTGCTCAACGCGCTGGCCAAGCTGCGGCGCGAGTCGGGCACCGACCTGCGCCGCAACCCCTTCGCCGTCATCTGCGGCACCTCCGCCGGCGCGATCAACGGCGCGGCGCTGGCCTGCCAGGCCGACCGCTTCGATGCGGCGGTCGAGGTGCTGTCGCGCGTCTGGCGCGAGTTCCATGCCGAGCAGGTCTACCGCGCCGATTCGCTCGGCGTGATCCGCAGCGGCGCGCAATGGCTGACGATGCTGTCGATCGGCTGGGTGCTGGCGCGCTGGCGCCGCGCCCGGCCGCGTTCGCTGCTCGACAACAGCCCGCTGCACGACCTGCTGATGCGCACGGTGCAGTTCGACCGCCTGCCGTCGCTGCTGGCCTCGCGCCACCTGCAGGCGCTGGCGATCACCGCGTCGAGCTACTCCAGCGGCGAGCACGTCACCTTCTACCAGGCAGCCAGCGCGGTCGAGCCGTGGACCCGCTCGCAGCGCGTTGCGGTGCCGGCGCGGATGGACCACACCCACCTGCTGGCGTCGTCGGCCATCCCGTTCGTCTTCCCGGCCGCCGAACTGCCCCGCGACGACCACCGCGAATGGTTCGGCGACGGCTCGATGCGCCAGACCGCGCCGATCTCGCCGGCGATCCACCTCGGGGCCCAGCGGCTGGTGATCATCGGCGCCGGGCGCATGCACGAACCACCGGGACGCCATGTGGCCAACACCGGCTACCCGACGCTGGCGCAGATCGCCGGCCATGCGCTGTCGGGCATCTTCCTCGATGCGCTGATGCTCGATGTCGAGCGCATGGAGCGCGTCAACCGCACGCTGGCGCTGCTGCCCGAGGAGGCGCGGCTGAAGACGCCGCTGCGCAGCCTGCAGGCGCTGGTGATCGCGCCGTCGCAGCGCCTGGACGACATCGCCGCGCGCCACCAGCACGACCTGCCGGCGCCGGTGCGGGCGCTGCTGCGTGGTGTCGGCGTCAGCGGCTCGGGCCAGGATGCCCGCGGCGCGGCGCTGGCCAGCTACCTGCTGTTCGAGGCCTCGTACACGCGCGAGCTGATGGCGCTGGGCATGGCCGATGCGATGGCGCGGCGCGACGAGGTGCTGAGCTTCTTCGGCTGGCAGCCGGCGACGGTCTCGCGGGCGCCGGCGGCAAACGCTCTCCTGGCGCGTTAGCTGCCGGCGCGGCGCAAGCCGACCACCAGGTTCGGCGCCAGCGCCTCGGCGTCCCAGTGGTAGGCGAAGGCGACCACACGTTCGATCAGCCGCCGCAGCCCGGCGCGCGCCAGGCGCTTCGGATTGCGCGCGCTGCGATACCACGGCACCTCGCCATGGCAGGTGATCACGAGCCCGCTGGCGCTGGCGATCTGGCGCAGCTTCGACAGGCCCAGCGTCGTCACGTGCGTCAGGTCGCCATGCTGGTAGATGCGGCCGAACGGCGACTCGCCGTTCGGCACGCGGCACAGCAGCACGCCGCCCGGTTCGAGCAGGCCGGCCAGCTGCTGGAACAGCGGGATCAGCGAGGCCTGCTCGATGTGCTCGAAGACATCGAAGGCGGCGATCAGGTCGAAGCGCCGCTCGCCGAGCCCGTCGATAGCGGCATGGGCCTCGATGCCCGCGGCTGCCGCGCGGCGGCGCAGCTCGTCCTGCGTCTCGATGCCGACCACCGTCACACCGCGGCTGCGGGCGTAGCCGAGGAAGCTGCCGTTGCCGAAGCCGATCTCGAGCGCCTGGGCGATCGGCGCCGGGTGGCAGCGCGCGAGGTGCCAGGCGAAGTAGCGCGCATCGCCGCGCGAGCAGCGGCCGAACTGCGCCGCGTCCCACTGCTTCCAGGTTGTGTAGTCCGTCAGTTCCTGCGTCGGGGCGTTCATCGGGGCGTCTCGGGGTTTCGGGGGCCGGCGTCGATCTCTTCGATCAGGGCCCGGTAGCGCGCGACGATGCGCGGCCAGCCGTAGCGCTCGGCGACGTAGCGGCGGCCGCGCTCGGCCTGGTCGGCCCGCTCGGCTTCGGTGAGCGCCAGCGTGCGCGCGACCGCGCCTGCGAAGCCCTCGAAGCCCTCGTAGCTGGCGCCGACGCCGCTGTCCTGCACATGCCGGCGCAGCACCTCGCTGCCGGCGTTGACGATCACCGGGCAGCCCTGCGCCAGGCTTTCCAGCAGCACCAGCGACAGGCTCTCGTGGCGCGACGGCACCACCAGCGCCGCGGCGTGCGCGACCAGCGCATCGCGCTCGGCGTCGTCGACGAAGCCGGCGAGCACGATGCGCGCATGGGCCGGCGCGGGCATCACCAGCTTGCCGCAGACGACCAGCTGCAGCGGTTCGGGATGCCGATCGGCGAAGCGCGCGAAGTGGTCGAAGAGCTCGTCGCAGCCCTTGCTGGCATCGACCCGCCCGACGTAGATCAGGTAGCGGCCGGCGAGGCCGTGCTTCGCGGCCAGCGCCGGCCAGGCCGTCTCGTCCTGCGCAGCCGGCATCGTGATGCCGACGCCGACCACCTCGCCGGGCGCCAGGTCGTCGCCGTACAGGCGCCGTGCGACGGCCTGCTCGGCCGCGGTGTTGTAGAGGATGCGGCGCGGCGCGCGGAAGACGCGGTGGAAATGCGGCAGCACCATCGTCTTCTCGTCGTGCAGCGTCGGCACCAGCAGGCTGCGCGTGGGCGCGACCAGCACGCCCAGCGCGGTCGGATGGAAGCGTGCGGTGAGGAAGATCAGCGCCGCGTAGTCGGCCGCGTGCTGCGCGAGGTGCGCCATCAGGCCGTCCATCGTCGGGCCCTGCGCACGCAGGTAACGCACGCCGTCGAGCACCTCGTCGCCCGCCGGTTCGGCCACTGGCCGCAGGCCGAGCCGCGGCAGCCAGCCGCGCAGCAGGAAACGCAGCTTGTGGCGCAGCGGCAGGTTGCGCTGGCGACCGCGGGTGCGCGGCGGATGGTCGAAGCGAATCACGCGGCAGCCGTCCAGCGTCGACTCGCCTGCCGGATAGTGCGGATGCCAATGCCGGTAGTCGAGCGCACGCGAGCTCAGCACGTCGATCTCGTAGAACGGGCGCAGCGCCTGCGCCAGCAGCCGCGCGTGCAGCTCGGCGCCGCCGTTGACCTCGGCCCCGTAGCGCTGCACGACGATGGCGATGCGCTTCATGCTGCCCGTCACCCCCGGCCGGAGGCCAGGACGCGCCGATAGACGCCAAGGTACGCGTCCGCGCAGCGTGGCCACGCGAAGTGGCGGGCATGGGCGGTGGTGGCCTCGGCCCGGCCGGGCGTGCGGTGCGCAGCGAGGCCGGCTTCGATGGCCGCGCGCATGTGCGCGGCGTCGAAGCGGTCGAAGTAGTAGGCCGCGTCGCCGCCGACTTCCGGCAGCGAGGTCAGCCGTGACAGGAACACCGGCTTGCCGAAGTGCATCGCCTCGATCGGCGGCAGGCCGAAGCCTTCGGCGAGCGACGGGAACAGAAAGCCCTCGCAGTGGGCGTAGAGCCAGGCCTTCTCGGCCTCGCTGATGTCCAGGCGCAGCGTGACGTTGGCCAGGCCGCGTTCGGCGATGCCGCGCTCGACGGTGGCGGTGTAGTCGCTGGTCGCGCCGGCCAGCACCAGCGCGTGGTCGGGCCAGGCCGCGGCCAGGTCGAGCAGCGCGGCGATGTTCTTCGTCGGCGCCAGTCTGCTGACGTGCAAGAGGTACGGCCGTTCGGGCAGGCCCTCGGGGCGGGTCTGCGCGATGCGCGTCAGGTCGGTCGCGCCGTTGTGGACCACGACCGGCGGCGTGCGCAGCGCGGGCAGCTCGCGCGCGAGGTCGCCGGCGACGTAGTGCGTGATCGCGACCACCGCGTCCAGCGGCGCCAGCCGCCGCGCGAGGCGTGCGCGATAGCGCTCGCGCTTGGCGCCGCTCTTGGTGTGCAGGAAGTTCAGGTCGTGCACCGTCTCGATGCGTCGGCGCGACCCCAGCGGCGCGCGCAGGCGGTTGTGCTGGTGCAGCGTGTGCCAGAGGTCGAAGCGCTGGCCGCCCTCGGCCGCGAAGCGCGGCGCGGCGACATGCAGCAGCCGCTGCAGCGTGTGGGTCGGCAGGTAGCCGACGCGGTCGCCGAAGAGGCCCTGGAACGCGGCCGGCAGGTGGAAGTGCAGCGCGATGCGCTCGGTTTCGCGCAGCTCGTCGGCGCGCGCGGCGAGCGCGCCGCACAGCTGGCGCGAGAACTCGCCCAGGCCGTCGTTCCAGTGGCGGATGTGGCCGAGGCCGATGCCGACGTGGCGCAGCGGCGGCGAAGGGCTCATCCGATGCGGGTCTCGGCCGGTGCGGGCGCGGGTGCCGCGGTTCCGCCATCGGCCAGGTGCGCCTGCACGCGCTCGATCACCTCGTCGACCGACGGCCACTCGGGCCAGCGGCGCACGATCTGCACGGTCGGCCCCCAGGGGGCCCATTGTTCGGGCTTGGTCGGTCCGAGCACGCTGAGCACCGGCGCACCGACCGCGGCGGCGAGGTGGGCCGGCCCGGTGTCGTTCGACACCACCAGCGCGGACCGCCGCAGCAGCCCTCCGTAGGCGCCGAGGTCGACGCCGGCGAGCAGCTTCACGCCCGGGTAGTGCGAGGTGATCAGCGCGTCTTCGCCCGGCCCGGGGCAGGCGACGACATCGCGGCCGCAGCGCTGCAGCGCCAGCGCGAACTCGGGGAAGGCCGGCCAGGTCTTCTCCTGGTCCTCGAACAGGCCGCCGGCGAACGGGCAGACCACGACGAAGCCGGGCCGCACCTGGGCGCGCGCGAGCACCTCGTCGGCCCGCTGCTGGTCGGCCGGGCGCGTCTTCAGATCGATCACCGGCGGCGGCGCGGCGTCCATGCGCAGGAAGCGGCAGGCGAGCTGCCAGTAGCTGGCGAGCGCATGGCCGCCGTAGACCAGGGGCTCGCTGCGGCGAAGCAGCAGGCTGCGGGCTTCCTGGCGGTAGCCCACCGCCTTCAGGCCGGCCAGGCGCATCTCGAGCGCGCTGGAGAAGGAGGTCGGCAGCACCAGCGCGTTCTCGCGGCGGTCGAAGCCGGGGTCGCGTGCCGCCGCGTCGACGTGCAGTCGGCGCAGCTGCGCGACACGCTCCTTCAACCGCTTGGGCCGCGCATGCGTCGCCCACTGTTCGCCGGCCAGCAGCGGCGCGGCCCAGCGCTCGCCCACCAGCTGCAGCTCGTAGCCGTGCGACTGCAGCAGCCGCAGCGCAGGCACGCCGAGGATCACGTCTCCCACCCAGTTGCGCAGGCGAACGATCAACGGGCGAGGCGGCGTCATGCTTTACGGGGGACGGCGTTGGCGCCGCCGTGCCGGGCGCTGAGCAAGCCAAGGATAATTCCGGGTCCGCATTCTGCCATCCGCGACCATGAGCGATTCACCGCCGACCCTTCCGCGCGCCGCCGAGGTGATCGCGCTGCACGACGACCTGCTGGCGCGCGCCGACTGGCCCGGCGACGAGCCGGCCCCCCGCGACGACGGCCTGTGGCGCTGGGTGCAGAGCAACCACCGCTTCAACTGCCGCCTGTGGGCCGAGGAAGACCTGGCGCGCCGCACCAAGGTGTCCGACAGCGAGATCGCCGCCAACAAGCGCGCGATCGACGGCTTCAACCAGGCCCGCAACGACGCCACCGAACGGGTCGACGAGCTGCTGCTGATCGCGCTGGGCCTCGTCGATGCGGCCTCGGCGCGCACCGACGCGCCCGTGTCGACCGTGCCCGCCGGCGCGCGCCTGAACAGCGAGACCGCCGGCAGCATGATCGACCGCATGTCGATCATGGCGCTGAAGGTGCACGCCATGCGGGCGCAGACGCTGCGCACCGACGTCGACGCGGCGCACGTCGATTCCAGCCGCGGCAAGCTGGCGCGGCTCGAGCAGCAGCGCGCCGACCTGGGGCAATGCCTCGATGCGCTGCTGGCCGATGCGGCCGCCGGACGCGCGTACTTCAAGGTTTATCGGCAGTTCAAGATGTACAACGATCCGCGCTTCAACCCGGCGCTGGTGGCCGAGAAGGCGCGCGGGTGAGCCGGCCGCCGGGCCGCCCCAAGGCCGGCGAAGTCCCCTCGGGGGACCGGTGGCGGTACTCCGCCGCCGAGGGGCCAGTGACGTGAAGCTGCTGATCGTCAAGACCTCGTCGATGGGCGACGTGGTCCATGCGCTGCCGGCGATCAGCGACATCCGGCGGCTGCGGCCGGGCGTGGTGATCGACTGGCTGGTCGAGGCGCCGTTCGCCGCGATCCCGCGCCTGCATCCGGCGGTGCGCCGCGTGCTGCCGCTGGCCTGGCGCAAGTGGCGCAAGTCGCTGCTGCAGCGCGAGACGCGCGCAGCGATGACGGCCTTGCGCGACGAACTGCGCAGCGAGTCCTACGACCTCGTGCTCGACCTGCAGGGCCTGCTGAAGAGCGTGATGTGGGGGCTGCAGGCGCGCGGCCCGCTGGTCGGCTACGACCGCGCCAGCATCCGCGAGCCGTTGGCGGCGCTGTGCTACCAGCGCACCGCCGCGGTGTCGCGCGAGCTGCATGCCGTCGAGCGCTGCCGCCGCCTCGCTGCCGCGCACCTGGCCTACCCGATGCCGCCCGAACCGCCCGACTTCGGGATCCACGCGCCGCCCTCGGGATCGTGGCAAGCGCCGGTGCTCGGTGCCGCGCTGATCCCCTGCGCCAGCCGGCCGGAGAAGCTGTGGCCGGAAGACCACTGGATCGCCGTCGGCCAGCGTCTCGTGCGGGCCAGGCTGAAGCCGGTCGTGCTGTGGGGCAACGACGAGGAGCGCCAGCGCGCCGAGCGCATCGCCGCCGGCTGCGACGGCCTCGTGCCGCCGTTCCTGACCGTCGCCGAGACCGCCGCGGTGCTCGGCCAGGCGCGCCAGGTGGTCGGGCTGGACACCGGCTTTTCGCACCTGGGTGCCGCGTTCGGCGCACCGACGATCGGCATCTACTGCGACCACGAGCCGGGGCTGGCCGGCATCACCGGGCCGGGGCGCGTCGGGAGCCTCGGCGGCAAGGGCCAGGTGCCGACGTGCGAGGCGGTGCTGGCGAAGCTGGAAGAGCACCTGAAGCGGCCGCGCGGCTGAGCGCCATCGACTCCCGCGAACGCGGGGTGACCCCTAGCACGCAGACGCCACGGGGCCGCGCGCAGTGCAACACTGGCGCACAACGACACCTGTTGTGTGTCGTCGAGAGGAGGCCCTGATGTCGATGCGCCTGCCCCACCTCGCTGCCGCGGCGCTGCTGTGCGCCGGCAGCATCGCCGCCCAGGCGGCCATCACCCTGACCGGCACGGTGCGCGATTTCGCCGCCGACGGCGTCAACTTCGAGGGGTCGATCATCGGCCTCGTCCCGGGCCTGGTGAGCCCGACGCTCGCCGGACCCTCGCCGACGCTGACCGCCTTCGGCTCGACGCTGATCAGCAGCGCCGGTGCCGGCGGCTTCCCGCTCTGGTACACCAAGGCCGCGGACTCGATGCCGCTCGCGCTGACGCTGACCGAGAAGGCCGGCAGCCCCGGCATCTACGAGTACACCGACCTCAGCTTCTTCCCGATCGACGGCCTGCTGCTGAACACCGGCGTGCCGGGCACCAACTTCCACTTCACCTACCAGATCGCCGCCACGTTCGACTACGCGCCGGGCACCGGCCAGACCTTCAGCTTCACCGGCGACGACGACGTCTGGGTCTACTTCGACAAGATCATCGGCATCGACCTGGGCGGCGTGCATGGCGCGGCCTCGTCCACCGTGAGCCTGGACACGCTGTTCGGCTTCGGCACGCCCGGCGCGAAGGCGGCCGGCACCTACAGCTTCGACTTCTTCTTCGCCGAGCGGCACACCTCGGCATCGACGCTGCACATCGAGACGTCGCTGGTGCTGGCGCCGCCGCCGCCACCGGGGATCCCCGAGCCGCCGGGCCTGGCGCTGGTGGCGCTTGCGCTGGCCGCGCTCGGGGCGGCGTCGCGCCGCATGGCGCGCCGAGGCTGAGCAGGCCTCAGAGCTCCTCGATGCGCTGGGGCGGGAAGCTGTCCCAGCTGAGGCAGCCCGGGCACTGCCAGAAGTGCCGCTGGGCCTCGAAGCCGCAGGCGGCGCAGCGGTAGCGCTGCAGCGGCCGCGCGGCGCGGGCCACCGCGTCGCGCACGCTCTGGCGCGCAAACTCGGGCCAGGTGGCGCGCGGCGTGTCCAGCAGCTCCAGCGCCGCCGACAGGCTGGGCTGGCTGCGCAGCAGCTCCAGCAGCTGCGGCGCGGCGCCCGCCGGCGTGCCTTCCAGCGTCGCCAGCGCGCGCAGCAGGTCGATGCCCGGCAAACGTTCGTACAGCTGCTTCAGCACCTGCAGCGCCGCCTCGGTCTGGCCGGCCGACTGGGCGAAGGCGGCGAATTCGTGCGCGAGGCGGGCGAAGGATTCGGGTGCACGCTGGCGCAGCTCGGCCCAGGCGGCCATCGCGTCGTCCGTGCGTCCCTGCCGCGCGAGGCGCTGCGCGCGCAGCAGCAGGGGCCGCGGCGCATGCGGCGCGGCCTCGTGGGCCTTCGCCAGCGCCGTGTCGGCGGCCGCGCTGTCGCCGCGGTCGTCGGCTTCGATCGCCAGTTCGCACTGGTAATGCGCGATGCGGGTGGCGAAGGAACCGGTGCCGCTCTTTTCCAGCTGCACGGCCACTTCCGCGGCGCCGCGCCAGTCGCGCGAGCGTTCGTAGAGGCCCAGGCGCGCCAGCCGCGCCTCGGTGTCGAAGGGCGTGCCTTCGAGCGCGCGGAAGGCCTCTTCGGCGCGGTCGAAGAGCCCGGCCTTCATGTAGTCCTGCGCCAGCGCATGCTGCGCGCGCTGGCGGTCGGCCGTCGCCAGGTCGGCCCGCTGCAGCAGGTGTTCGTGCACGCGGACCGCGCGTTCGAACTCGCCGCGCCGGCGGAACAGGTTGCCGAGCGCGAAGTGCAGCTCGCTGGTGTCCGGATCGGCCTGCACCGCCTCGATGAAGGCATCGATGGCCTTGTCGGGCTGTTCGTTGAGCAGCAGGTTCAGGCCCTTGAAGTAGGCCTTGGGCGCGGCGCGGTCGGCGCGTTTCCACTGCCGCAGGTCGAAGCGCGAGGCGGTCCAGCCGAGTGCGAAGGCGACCGGCAGGCCGATCAGCAACCACTGGAAGAAGTCGAAGTTCTCCATGCGCCGCGTCTACAGGCCTTCGCGCGGCGGGTGCTCGGGTCCGAACTCGGACGGCGTCACGGTGATGGGCTCGGTGGCCGCTTGCTTCGGCGGCGGGGGGGGCGTTGGCGTGGCGCGGCGCGCGACGCGGCGATGCTTCCACCATGCCGGCACCATCGCCAGCACGCCCAGGGCGGCGCCGCCGGCGAACGCGGCGAGCACGATGATCACCATCGGCGCGCGCCACTGCGCGCCGAAGAACCAGTTCACGACCGCCTGCTGTTCGTTGTTGAGCGCGAACGCGAACAGCGTGAAGAAGATGAAGGCCCGCACGGCCCAGACGAGGATGCGCATCGCGGCGCCATTCTATGAATGGTGCTCGGGCGGCTCCATGAAAAAGGGACCCGTGTGGGTCCCTCGAAACAGTCTTGACGCGGGCCGCTTCAGCGCGACGGCGGTTCGTCGTCGAGCACCGGCAGGCGGTCGTCGACCGATTCGCGCAGCGCCTTGCCGGGCTTGAAGTGCGGCACCAGCTTCTCGGGGATCGTCACCTTCTCGCCGCTGCGCGGGTTGCGCCCGACGCGCGGCGGCCGCCGGTTGATCGAGAAGCTGCCGAAACCGCGGATCTCGATGCGGTGGCCGCGCGCGAGCGCGTCGGTCATCGCATCGAGGATCGTCTTGACCGCGAATTCGGTGTCGCGCTGCGTCAGCTGGCCGAAGCGTTCGGCCAGCTTGGCCACGAGATCGGATCGGGTCATGTCGGTGGTTCAGCCTTGTATTCCCCGGAGGGGACAGGCCGCCGAAGGCGGCCTGGGGAGCGCGGTCCCTGTCGGAGCGCCAAACCGGATCCGGGTTTCCCGGTCCGGTTTGGTCAGCCCCTCGGGGGCGGCCGCCAGGCGGCCGGGGCCAACAACTACTCGCGGTCGTTCAGCTTGGCGCGCAGCAGGGCGCCGAGGCTGGTCGTGCCGGCGGTCTCGCGCTCGTTGCTCTGCGCCAGGCGCTGCATGGCTTCCTGCTGGTCGACGGCGTCCTTGGCCTTGATCGACAGCTGGATCGAACGCGCCTTGCGGTCGACGTTGATGATCATCACCGAGACCTCGTCGCCTTCCTTCAGCACGTTGCGGGCGTCCTCGACGCGGTCGCGGCTGATTTCGGAAGCGCGCAGGTAGCCGGTGACGTCTTCCGTCAGCTGGATCTCGGCGCCGCGCGGGTCGACCGACTTGACCTTGCCGTTGACCAGCACGCCGCGGTCGTTGACCGAGGTGTAGTTGGCAAACGGGTCGCCGTCGAGCTGCTTGATGCCCAGCGAGATGCGCTCGCGCTCGACATCGATGCCGAGCACGATCGCTTCGACTTCCTGGCCCTTCTTGTAGTTGCGCACCGCCTGCTCGCCCGCTTCGTGCCAGGACAGGTCGGACAGGTGCACCAGGCCGTCGATGCCGGCCGACAGGCCGACGAAGACGCCGAAGTCGGTGATCGACTTGATCGGGCCCTTGACGCGGTCGCCGCGCTTGACGTTGGAAGAGAACTCTTCCCACGGGTTGGCCTTGCACTGCTTCATGCCCAGGCTGATGCGGCGCTTGTCCTCGTCGATCTCGAGCACCATGACCTCGACCTCGTCGCCCAGCGAGACGACCTTGGCCGGGGCCACGTTCTTGTTGGTCCAGTCCATTTCGGAGACGTGCACCAGGCCTTCGATGCCCGGCTCGATCTCGACGAACGCGCCGTAGTCGGCGATGTTGGTGACCTTGCCGAACAGGCGCGTGCCCGACGGGTAGCGGCGCGACACGCCGTGCCACGGGTCGTCGCCCAGCTGCTTGATGCCCAGCGAGACGCGGTTCTTCTCGGCGTCGAACTTCAGGACCTTGGCCGTCAGCTCCTGGCCGACCGTCACCACTTCGCTCGGGTGCCGGACACGGCGCCAGGCCATGTCGGTGATGTGCAGCAGGCCGTCGATGCCGCCGAGGTCGACGAACGCGCCGTACTCGGTGATGTTCTTGACCACGCCGTGCACGATGGCGCCTTCGGTCAGCGTCTCGAGCAGCTTGGCGCGTTCTTCGCCCATCGAAGCCTCGACGACGGCGCGGCGCGACAACACGACGTTGTTGCGCTTGCGGTCGAGCTTGATGACCTTGAACTCCATCGTCTTGCCTTCGTACGGCGTCAGGTCCTTGACCGGACGCGTATCGATCAGCGAGCCGGGCAGGAAGGCGCGGATGCCGTTGACCAGCACGGTCAGGCCGCCCTTGACCTTGCCGGAGACGGTGCCGGTGACGAAGTCGCCGGACTCGAGCGCGTTCTCCAGCGACAGCCACGACGCCAGGCGCTTGGCCTTGTCGCGCGACAGGATGGTGTCGCCGTAGCCGTTCTCGATGGCGTCGATGGCCACCGAGACGAAGTCGCCGACCTGGACTTCGAGCTCGCCCTGGTCGTTCTTGAATTCGGCGATCGGGACATAGGCCTCGCTCTTGAGGCCGGCATTCACCACCACGTGGTTGAACTCGATGCGAACGACTTCGGCGGAGATGACTTCGCCGGCGCGCATGTCGCTGCGTTGCAGCGACTCTTCGAACATCGCGGCAAAGCTTTCCATGCCGCTGGACGTGGTGGCAGTTTGGGTTTGGGACATGTGGATTTCCTTGGTGCCGGCGGAACCCAAGGTTGGTGGTGTAGAGCCGGCGGGGGTGATGCAGCCGAGGGCTGCGGTTGGTTGCAGGATCCGCGGCGCTCGGGGCTCGTCAGGCGACGAAGGGCGGGAAGCGCAGCGGGACGGCTAAAGGCTGATTCGACTCGATTTCCGACTCCCCGTTCAAACAACGGGGATTCGACTTCCGATTCCCGTTCAGCCGAACGGGTTGCGCTGGTTCCACCATCCGAGCACCTGGTCGACCGATTGGTCGATCGAGAGGCCCGAGTTGTCGAGCAAAAGCGCATGTTCCGCAGCCTTCAACGGGGCCACGACACGGTTTCTGTCCCGCTCATCGCGTGCCTCGAGGTCGGCCCGAAGGTCGGCGATGCTAGCCGAAATTCCCTTAGAAATCAATTGCTTATGCCGGCGTTCCGCGCGTTGCGCGGGGCTGGCCGTGAGGAAGACCTTCAGCGGCGCGTCCGGAAAGATCACCGTGCCCATGTCGCGGCCGTCGGCGACCAGCCCCGGCAGCTGGCGGAAGGACAGCTGCAGCGCGTTCAGCGCCGCGCGCACCGCCGGCAGCGCGGCGATCTTCGAGGCCATCGCGCCGACGGCTTCGTAACGCAGCTCGGTGGCCACGTCCTCGTCGCCGTTCAGCAGCACGCGCTCACCGTCGAAGCGCAGCTGCAGGTGGCGGGCGACGCGCGCCAGCGCGGCCTCGTCGTCCGCCGCGACGCCCTGGCGCTGCGCGGCGAGCGCCGTGGCGCGGTACAGCATGCCCGAGTCGAGCTGGTGCCAGCCCAGGCGCGCGGCGACGCTGGCCGCCAGCGTGCCCTTGCCGGAGGCGGTCGGGCCGTCGATGGTGATCACCGGGATCGCTTCGGGTTCGGTGCGGGCGATCGAGAACAGCGTCTCGAAGTAGTCCGGGAAGGTCTTCGCGACGCACTTCGGGTCGAGGATGCGCACCGGCAGCCGCGCCGGGTTGAAGGCCGCCAGCGACAGGCACATCGCGATGCGGTGGTCGTCGTAGGTGTGGATCGATCCCGTCGTCCAGCGCTCGGGCGGCGTCACCGCGATCCAGTCCGGGCCTTCGTCGACCGTCGCGCCCATCTTGCGCAGCTCGGCGGCCATCGCGGCGATGCGGTCGGTCTCCTTGACGCGCCAGCTGGCGATGTTGGTCAGCCGCGTCGTGCCGTCGGCGTACAGCGCCATCACCGCCAGCGTCATCGCGGCGTCGGGGATGTGGTTGCAGTCGAGCGTGATCGCCTTCAGCGGCCAGGCGCCGCGGCGCACCTCCAGGTGCCCGGGGCCGCCCTCGACCAGCGCTCCCATCGCGCGCGCCGCGTCGACGAAGCGGATGTCGCCCTGGATCGAATCGAGGCCGACGCCGTCGATGCGCACCGCGCCGTGCATGCCGGCGATCGCGCCCAGCGCGACGAAGTACGAGGCCGACGACGCGTCGGCCTCGACATGCAGCTCGCCCGGCGAGCGGTAGCGGCTGCCCTGCGGGATCGTGAAGGACGCGTAGCCGTCGCGGTGCACCGCGATGCCGAAGCGCGTCAGCAGGTTCAGCGTGATGTCGACGTAGGGCTTGCTGATCAGCTCGCCGTCGACCGCGATGGTCACCGGGCCGGCGTCGCTGGCCAGCGGCAGCGCCAGCAGCAGCGCGGTGAGGAACTGGCTGGAGACGTCGCCGCGCACGTGGATCGGGGCCTGCGTCCGGAGCTGGCCGCCGGCCTCGCCGGCCAGCCGCAGCGGCGGGTAGCCGTCCTGGCCGAGGCAGGTGATGGCGCAGCCGAGCTGGCGCAGTGCATCGACGAGGTCGCCGATCGGCCGCTCGTGCATGCGCGGCACGCCGGAGAGCTCGAACGAGCCGCCCTGCAGCGCGGCCAGCACCGCCAGCGCCGCGGCGAGCGGCCGCATCGCGGTGCCGGCATTGCCGAGGAAGAGCGACGCCTCATGCACGGCCAGCCGGCCGCCGAGACCCTCGACGGTCACGCTGCCGCCCGCTTCGTGCGTGATGCCGCAGCCCAGCGCACGCAGCGCGGCGAGCATCACGCGGGTGTCGTCCGACTCCAGCAGGTCGTGCAGCCGCGTCGATCCTTCGCTCAGTCCCGCCAGCAGCAGCAGGCGGTTCGAGATGCTCTTCGATCCGGGCAGGCGCACGCGGCCGCTGGCCTCGCGCAGCGGCGGCAGGTCGAGGTGGGGAAGGTCGTACATGGCGCGTCGGGGATCGAGGAGCCGGCCGCGAGCGGCCGGCGCGGAAAGGGAAGGGCTACTTGCCGGACGAGCCGCCGCGGCCGCCGCCGATCTGCCAGCCGCTGCGGCCGTCGGCGGCGCCGCGGATCAGGTCCTCGAGCGCCTGCGGATTGCCGGCCTTGATGACATGCTCGATCGCATCGAGCGAATGGCGGAAGCGCTGCGTCTGCTTCAGCACTTCCTCGCGGTTGGCGAGCAGGATGTCGCGCCAGACCGCGGGGTCGCTGGCGGCGATGCGGGTGAAGTCGCGGAAGCCGGGGCCGGCCAGCGACAGGAAGTCGCGGCCGGCGGGCTGGTTGATGATCGCCGAGAAGTACGCGAAGGCCAGCAGGTGCGGCAGGTGGCTCACCGCCGCGAAGGCCGCGTCGTGGTTCTCGGCCGACATCTTCAGCACCTGCGAGCCGATCTTCGACCAGACGTCGGTGGCCTTCTGCACCAGCACCGGATCGGTCTGGGGCAGCGGCGTCAGGATGACCTGGCGGCCGCTGTACAGCGCCGCGTCCGCATGCGTCACGCCGGCGCTTTCCTTGCCGGCGATCGGATGCGCCGGCACGAAGGAGCCGATGCGTTCCTTCAGCACGCGGCGCGCGGTGTCGACGACGTCGCGCTTGGTCGAGCCGACATCCATGAACAGCACGCCCGGCTCGACGAGGTGGCGGATGGCCTTGAAGGTGGCCTCGGTGGCCGCCACCGGCACCGCCAGCAGCACGATGTCGGAGCCGGCCACCGCGAGCAGCGCGGATTCGGCCGCGTCGTCGATCACGCCCAGGCGCTTCGCGAGCTCGGTGGTCGATGGCGACTTGCTGTAGCCGATCACGCGGCGCACCAGCCCCGCGCGCTTGAGCGCAAGCGCGAACGAGCCGCCCATCAGGCCGCATCCGATGACGCCGAGCTGGTTGAACATCGCCGATTCGTTCTTTCGCTTCTGTCGTCAGTGCACGTCGATCGGGTAGGTGCCCAGCACCTTGAAGAAGGCGCAGGCCTCGCGCAGGGCCCGCAACGCGGTGCCGACGCGCGCATCGTCAGGATGGCCCTCGATGTCGATGTAGAAGTAGTACTCCCACTGGCCCGAGCGCGCGGGGCGGGATTCGAAGCGCGTCATCGACACGCCATGCGCCTTCAGCGGCACCAGCATGTCATGCACCGCGCCGGGCTTGTTGTCGACCGAGACGATCAGGCTGGTGCAGTCGTGGCCGGAGGGCTTCGGCGCCGGGTGGCGGTCCGGGTGCGTGATGATCGCGAAGCGGGTGCGGTTGTGCGCGTCGTCCTGGATGGCCGGGGCGACGATGTGCAGGCCGAACTCGGTGGCCGCGCGCGGGCTGGCGATGGCCGCCAGCGAGGGATCGAGCGACGCCAGGCGCGCGCCTTCGGCATTGCTCGACGCCGGGCGACGCTCGACGTCGGGCAGGTGGTGGCTCAGCCAGTCGTGGCACTGCGCCAGCGCCTGCGGATGCGCGCAGACGGTGCGGATGCCCTCGAGCGCGTTCTGCTTGCGCAGCAGGTTGTGGCGCACGATCAGGCTGGTCTCGCCGATGATGAACAGCGGCGTCGTCAGGAACAGGTCGAGCGAGCGTGCGACCACGCCTTCGGTCGAGTTCTCGACCGGCACGACACCGAAGTCGGCGGCGCCGGCGGTGGTGGCGCGGAAGACCTCGTCGAAGCTCGCGCAAGGCACGCGCACGATCGAGCTGCCGAAGAAGCCGAGCGCGGCCTCTTCGCTGAACGTGCCGGCGGGGCCGAGGTAGGCGACGCGCGTCGGCGTCTCGAGCGCGCGGCAGGCCGACATGACCTCGCGCCAGATCGGCGCGACGCTCTCGTTCTGCAGCGGACCCGGGTTGACCGCCTTCAGGCCGTCGATGACCTGGGCCTCGCGCTCGGGCCGGAAGACGACCGAGCCTTCGCGGCGCTTGATCTCGCCGACTTCCAGCGCGAGCTGCGCGCGCCGGTTCAGCAGCGCCAGCAGATCGCGGTCGACCGCGTCGATGCGCTCGCGCAGTGCGAGCAGCTCGGGCTGCACCGGCGCGGGCGGGGAGGCAGGGGTGTCAGCCATGGCGGCGGGCAAAGTCATTCAGGTGGTCGACCAGCGCCTGCACGCCTTCGAGCGGCATCGCGTTGTAGATCGACGCGCGCATGCCGCCGACACTCTTGTGGCCCTTCAGCTGCAGCAGGCCGCGGTCCTTCGCGGCGGCGAGGAAGGCCTCGTTGAGCGACTCGTCGCGCAGGAAGAACGGCACGTTCATGCGCGAGCGTGCGTTCTTCGCGACGCGGCAGTCGTAGAAGCCGTCGGAACCGTCGAGCGCCGCATACAGCAGGCGCGCCTTCTCGATGTTGCGGGCCTCGAGCGCGCTGACACCGCCCTGCGCCGCGATCCACTCGAACACCAGCCCGGCGATGTAGATCGCGTAGGTCGGCGGCGTGTTGAACATCGAGCGGTTGTCGGCGACGGTCTTGTAGTCGAAGGCCGACGGGCAGGCCGCGAGCGCATGGCCCAGCAGGTCCTCGCGCACGATGACCACGGTGACACCGGCCGCGCCGATGTTCTTCTGCGCGCCGGCGAAGGCGAGGCCGACCTTGGACCAGTCGATCGAACGCGACAGGATGTGCGACGAGCAGTCCATCACCAGCGGCGCATCGCTGCCCAGCGCCTTCAGGTCCGGCAGCGTGTTGAACTCGATGCCGTGGATGGTCTCGTTGGTGCAGACGTGCACGTAGCTCGCGCCGCGCCGCAGCTGCCAGGTGGCCGGGTCAGGGAGCGTCGTGTGGCCGTCGGCCTCGTTGCTCGCGGCGACCTGCACGTCGGCATAACGCCGGGCTTCCTTGGCCGACTTCTGCGACCACGCACCGGTGACCACCACGTCGACCGCACCGCCGCGCGACAGGTTCAGCGGCACGATCGCGTTCTCGGCCAGGCCGCCGCCCTGCATGAACAGGATGCGGAACTGCGCCGGCACCGCGAGCAGCGTGCGCAGGTCGCTCTCGGCCTTCTCGGCGATCGAGACGAACTCGGGGCCGCGATGGCTCATCTCCATCACGCCCATGCCGCTGCCGTGCCAGTCGAGCATCTCCTCGGCGGCACGGCGCAACACCGACTCGGGCAGCGTGGCCGGGCCGGGAGCGAAGTTGAACGGGCGTCGGGTCGTGCTCATCGCGTGGAGGTCGGAAGCCGCATCACTTCTTCGCTGCCGCCGGCTTCGACGCCGGCGCCGACGCACTGCGCGCCGCGGTCGGCACGCCGGCTTCGGTCAAGCGCCGGGCGATCGTCTGGTCGAGGGCCTTCAGCTTGGTCTCCAGCGTCGGGCGCGTCTCGGCGACGAGCTTCTGCTGCAGCTGCCGCTGCATCTCGCCGGCGAACTCCTGGAACTTGCGGTTCACCGGCGACTCGAGCCAGGTGATCAGGATCTTCAGCTCGTCCTCGCTGAACTTCTCCTCGAGCGCGCTGCCGATCAGCGTCGGCCCCAGCTTGACGGCCTGCTCGCGCACCACCGGCGCGGTCTCGTCGTAGAACTTGCGCACGTCGGCCTTGATGTCGACGCCGAGGGCCTCGCGCTTGTCGGGCGCCGCGCGCGACGCCGCCTGCGCGGCGGCCTGCAGCACCCGGTTGCCGACCTGGCCGACGAGCGCATTGCCCATCGCCTCCAGGCTCTGCTTCTGCAGCGCCAGCACCTTCTGCACCAGCTCCTTCTTGGCCGGCGAGACGGCGCCGCCTTGTGCGGCGCAAACGCCCGCGGTGGCGGCCAGGACGGCGGCCGCGATCCAACGCTTCATGGTCATGGGTCTCAAGGGGTCGGAGGAGTGGAATCGGCGTCGACGTCGGCATCGCCGGCGCCGTCGGCGGCATCGTTCTCGACGATGCGCTGCAGGCCCGACAGCTGCGAACCGTCGTCGAGCGCGATCAGCGTGACGCCCTGCGTCGCGCGGCCGAGCTCGCGGATCTCGGAGACACGCGTGCGCACCAGCACGCCGCGGTCGGTGATCAGCATGATCTCGTCGGTCGGCCGCACCAGCGTCGCGGCGACGACCTTGCCGTTGCGCTCGCTCTGCTGGATGGCGATCATGCCCTTGGTGCCGCGGCCGTGGCGCGTGTACTCGACGATCGAGGTGCGCTTGCCGTAGCCGTTCTCGGTGGCCGTCAGCACGCTCTGCGTCTCGTCTTCGGCGACCAGCATCGCGATCACGCGCTGGCCGTCCTCGAGCATCATGCCGCGCACGCCGCGGGCCTGGCGGCCCATCGGGCGCACGTCGTCCTCGTCGAAGCGCACCGCCTTGCCGCCGTCGCTGAACAGCATCACGTCGTGCTTGCCATCGGTCAGCGCGGCGCCGATCAGGTGGTCGCCCGGGTCGAGGTCGACGGCGATGATGCCGGCCTTGCGCGGGTTGCTGAACTCGTCGAGCGAGGTCTTCTTCACCGTGCCGAGCGCGGTGCCCATGAAGATGTAGTGGTCCGCCGGGAAGCTGCGGAACTCGCCGGTCAGCGGCAGCACGACTGTGATCTTCTCGTCCGCCTGCAGCGGGAACATGTTGACGATCGGCTTGCCGCGCGAGTTGCGCGAGCCCTGCGGCACTTCCCAGACCTTCAGCCAGTAGACGCGGCCGCGGTTGCTGAAGCACAGGATCCAGTCGTGCGTATTGGCGATGAAGAGCTGGTCGATCCAGTCGTCTTCCTTGGTCTGCGTCGCCTGCTTGCCGCGGCCGCCGCGGCGCTGCGCGCGGTACTCGGCCAGCGGCTGGCTCTTGATGTATCCGGTGTGGCTGAGCGTGACGACCATGTCGGTCGGCGTGATCAGGTCCTCGGTGCCGAGCTCCTGCACGTTGTGCTCGATCACGCTGCGGCGCGCGGCGAGCTTCGTCGTGCCGAACTCGGCCTTCAGCGCGGTCAGCTCGTCGGCGATGATCGTCGTCACGCGTTCGGGCTTGGCGAGGATGTCGAGCAGGTCGGAGATCTGCGCCATGACCTCCTTGTACTCGCCGATGATCTTGTCCTGCTCCAGGCCGGTCAGGCGCTGCAGGCGCATCTGCAGGATCTCGCCGGCCTGGTCGTCGGACAGGCGGTACAGGCCATCGGCCTGCAGGCCGTACTGCGTCGGCAGGCCCTCGGGGCGGTAGGCGGCGCGGCCGCCGGCGGTGTCCGCCTCGGCGCGGGCCAGCATCTCGCGCACCAGCGACGAGTCCCAGCCCTTGTTCATCAGCGCGGCCTTGGCCACCGGCGGCGTCGGCGAGTTCTTGATGATGGCGATGAACTCGTCGATGTTGGCCAGCGCGACCGCCAGGCCCTCGAGCACGTGGCCGCGTTCGCGCGCCTTGCGCAGCTCGAACACGGTGCGCCGCGTGACGACCTCGCGCCGGTGCTCCAGGAAGATGTCCAGCAGCTGCTTCAGGTTGCACAGCTTCGGCTGGCCGTCGATCAGCGCGACCATGTTGATGCCGAAGGTGTCCTGCAGCTGCGTCTGCTTGTACAGGTTGTTCAGCACCACCTCGGGCACTTCGCCGCGCTTGAGCTCGATGACGACGCGCATGCCCGACTTGTCGGACTCGTCCTGGATGTGGCTGATGCCCTCGATCTTCTTCTCGTGCACCAGCTCGGCGATGCGCTCGAGCAGCGTCTTCTTGTTGACCTGGTAGGGGATCTCGTCGACGATGATCGCCTGGCGCTGGCCGCGGTCGATGTCCTCGAAGTGGCACTTCGCCCGCATGATCACCTTGCCGCGGCCGGTGCGGTAACCCTCGCGCACGCCGTTGAGGCCGTAGATGATGCCCGCGGTCGGGAAGTCCGGCGCCGGGATGATCTCCATCACCTCCTCGAGCGTCGCCTGCGGGGCTTTCAGCAGGTGCAGGCAGGCGTCGACCACCTCGTTGAGGTTGTGCGGCGGGATGTTGGTGGCCATGCCCACCGCGATGCCGGCCGCGCCGTTGACCAGCAGGTTCGGCAGCCGCGTCGGCAGCACCGTGGGCTCCTTCTCGGAGCCGTCGTAGTTGGGCGCGAAGTCGACGGTGTCCTTGTCGATGTCGGCCAGCATCTCGTGGGCGATCTTCGACAGGCGGATCTCGGTGTAGCGCATCGCCGCGGCGTTGTCGCCGTCGACCGAGCCGAAGTTGCCCTGGCCGTCGACGAGCATGTGGCGCAGGCTGAAGTCCTGCGCCATGCGCACGATGGTGTCGTAGACCGCGGTGTCGCCGTGCGGGTGGTACTTGCCGATGACGTCGCCGACGATGCGCGCGGATTTCTTGTACGGGCGGTTCCAGTCGTTGTTCAGCTCGTGCATCGCGAAGAGCACGCGGCGATGCACCGGCTTCAGGCCGTCGCGCGCGTCGGGCAGTGCACGCCCGACGATCACGCTCATCGCATAGTCGAGGTACGAGCGCCGCATCTCCTCTTCGAGGCTGACGGCGAGGGTTTCCTTGGCGAACTGGGTCATCGAGGGGTTGGCGCGGAGGCCGAGGCGAGGGCGGCCGCGGCGGAACGGCCCGTGCGGCAATCGGTGATTCTATGCGGCGCCCAACGCTGTCGCGGCCGAGCAACATCGCGGCGGAGCGGCCGGGCCGGCGGCGGCCAAAACAGGCCTTGCGCGAAATCCTGCTGGCACAATGACTCGTCGGTGGTGAAGGCTCGCCAAAACAGGTCTTTGCCAGCTTTTCTTGCTTCCGATTTGGACGTTTCGCAGGCTACTGCGGCTTTCCTCGAGAGGAGAATCATGAAGAAACTGAACAAGGTGGCGGTGCTCTTCGCCTCGGCCGCTCTGGCCGTGCCGATGGTCGCTTTCGCGCAGGCCAAGTCGATCGACAACTGGCGCGCGGCCGACAACGCCACCGTCTGGCGCAATGGCGACGGCACGCTGTGCTGGCGCAATGCGAACTGGACGCCGGCGACCGCCGCGCCGGGTTGCGACGGCGAGATCAAGCCGCCGCCGGCTCCGGTCGCGCCGCCCCCGCCCCCGGCCGCCGCTCCGGCCGCACCCGCTCCGGCCGCGCCGCCGGCCGCCGCGCCCGCTGCGCCGCCCGCCCCGCCGGCCCCGGTCAGCGAGAAGGTCACCTTCGCCGCCGACGCGTTCTTCGACTTCGACAAGTCGGTGCTGAAGCCGGAAGCCAAGGCCAAGCTCGATGACCTGGTCAGCAAGACCCAGGGCATCAACCTCGAGGTCATCATCGCCGTCGGCCACACCGACTCGATCGGCTCGGACGCCTACAACCAGAAGCTCTCCGTGAAGCGCTCGGAAGCCGTCAAGGAGTACCTGGTCAGCAAGGGCGTCGAGAAGAACCGGGTCTACACCGAAGGCAAGGGCGAGAAGCAGCCGGTCGCCGACAACAAGACCGACGAAGGCCGCGCGAAGAACCGCCGCACCGAGATCGAGGTCGTCGGTACGCGCACGCGCAAGTAAGCGCCTGTAGCCGCTCCCGGGTCCGCATCGCGCGGACCCGATCTGCGAACCCCGCCTCGGCGGGGTTTTTCTTTTCCTGACCGGGATCGTGAAGCAGTGCTTCGCGCACCGTTACGATGGCGTCCTCATGACGATCAACGCCGATCCCCAGGAGCTCGCGAAGTTCGGCGAGCTGGCCCACCGCTGGTGGGACCCGCAGGGCGAGTTCCGCCCGCTGCACCAGATCAACCCGTTGCGCCTGGACTGGATCGACGGGCTCGCGAAGCTCAAGGGCCGGCGCGTCGTCGACATCGGCTGCGGCGGGGGCATCCTGGCCGAGTCGATGGCCGCGCGTGGCGCGTCGGTGCTGGGCATCGACCTGTCGGTGAAGCCGCTGCGCGTCGCGCAGCTGCACGCGATGGAAGCGGGCGTCGAGAACCTCGACTACCGCGAGGTCGCGGCCGAGGCGCTGGCCGCTGAAGCGCCCGCCGGCTTCGACGTGGTCACCTGCATGGAAATGCTCGAGCACGTGCCGACGCCGGCCTCGGTGGTGCAGGCCTGCGCCGCGCTGGTCAAGCCCGGCGGCTGGGTCTTCTTCTCGACGATCAACCGCAACGCCAAGGCCTTCGCCTTCGCGATCGTCGGCGCCGAGCACCTGCTGAAGATGCTGCCCAAGGGCACGCACGAGTACGCGCGCTTCATCCGCCCGAGCGAGCTGGCCGGCTGGGCGCGCGAGGCCGGTCTGGTGGTCGATCAGCTCAAGGGCATGGAATACAACCCGCTGACGCAGCGCTACTGGCTCAGCGCCGACACCTCGGTGAACTACCTCGTGGCCTGCCGGCGCCCGTCATGAGCCCGCACGGCCGCCCGAAGGGCGAATTCCCCCTCGGGGGGACGGCGCGCAGCGCCAAGTGGGTCTCATGACCGACGCCGTGTCCCTGCGCTGCGAGGCGGTGCTGTTCGACCTCGACGGCACGCTGGTCGACAGCGCGCCAGACCTCGCCGGCGCCGCCAACGACCTGCGTGCCGAGCACGGCCTGCCGCCGCTGCCGTACGAAGCCCTGCGGCCGATGGTCGGCAGCGGTGCGCGCGGCATGGTCGGCGCGGCCTTCGGCGTGGCGCCGGGCGATGACCGTTTCGAGGGCCTGCGTGATGCCTTCCTCGCCCGCTACGAGCAGGGCCTGCTCAAGCGCACGCAGGTCTTTTCGGCGATGGCGCCCGTGCTCGCGGCGCTGGAGGCCAGCGGCCGGCGCTGGGGCATCGTGACCAACAAGGCGATGCGCTTCACCGCGCCGCTGGTCGAAGGCCTCGGGCTGCACCGGCGCGCGGCGGTGCTGATCGCCGGTGACACGACGCCGCACGCCAAGCCGCATCCCGCGCCGTTGCTGGAGGCCGCACGCCGGCTGGACCTCGATCCGTCGGCCTGCATCTACGTCGGCGACGACCTGCGCGACATGCAGGCCGGCCGCGCCGCGGGCATGCCGACGCTGGCCGCCGCCTGGGGTTACCTGGGCGCGAGCGAGCCGATCGAGCGCTGGGGCGCCGATGCGATCCTCGAAGAACCCCCTGCGCTCTTGAAATGGCCGGGTCTGGCCTAAACTACCGCTTCGCTGGGGCCGACCTGGCTTCGACGTGGGTACAGAGTCGGTTCAGGGCATGCCGAGCGCCAGTGAGCTCGTAAATCCAACTGGAAACAAAGTAACTGCGAACGATACTTCGTACGCCCTCGCCGCTTAACACCGGTGAGCCTCGCAACGGTTGGCCGATGGGCCGGGGCTGAGATCCGCAAGGGTCGACGCCTGCGAGGTTATTCACATTGGCTGGTGCCGTCCCGCGTCATTCGGGACGGAGCGAGACTCAAGTGACTGGCGGGTCCGGTAGCGTGCTGCTGCGCGACCGGGACCGCGAGACTCAAATCAGACAGCTACGCATGTAGAACTGGCCGATGACGGCTTGCGGACGCGGGTTCGATTCCCGCCGGCTCCACCAAGACCACAGCGAAGGCCCGCCGGACGGCGGGCCTTTTTTTTGTCGCTTGGCCGCGTCTTTCGTGAGATAGGAGACGGCTGGCGGGGCCCTCGGCAGGCGCGCGCCGGGCCAGGGCTAAGATGGGGCCCGATGACCGCCACCCATGCGCCGCGTCCTCGACCTCCCGCTGCCGCTTCGGCGCCGGCTTCGCCGTCTCCGCCCGCCGCGCCGCGCGGCCGGCTCGACTGGCGCCAGCTGCTGGACTGGCTGCGCGAGGACGGCTGGGTGCAGCCGGCCGATGCCGAGCGCGTGGGCAAGCGCTTCGGCGCCGGCGACTCGAGCCTGCCGGCGCTGGTGCGGCTGGGCCGGGCCGGCCTGCAACGCGGGAACAGGGCGCTCGACACCGAAGCGCTGACCGAGTGGCTGGCCGGCCGCGCGAAGCTGCCGTACCTGCGCATCGACCCGCTGAAGGTCGACGTCGGCCGCGTCGCCGACGTGATGAGCGTGCAGTACGCCGAGATGCGCAAGGTGCTGCCGGTCAACGTCAGCGTGACCGAGGTGACCATCGCTACCAGCGAGCCCTTCGATACCGGCTGGGTCGGCGAGATCGAATCGCATGCGCGCCGGCGGGTGAAGCTGGTGGTCGCGAACCCCGATGACATCGCGCGTTATACGACCGAGTTCTACGCGCTGGCGAAGTCGGTGCGCCATGCGCAGAAGACCGGCGAGGCGTCGGCCACCGCCAGCTTCGAGCAGCTGGTCGAGCTGGGCAAGAGCAACAAGCAGCTCGATGCCAACGACCAGGGCGTGGTGCAGGTCGTCGACTGGCTGTGGCAGTACGCCTTCGACCAGCGCGCGAGCGACCTGCACCTGGAGCCGCGTCGCGAGATGGGCGTGATCCGCTTCCGCATCGACGGCGTGCTGCACACGGTCTACCAGGTGCCGCTGACGGTCATGAACGCGATGATCGCGCGCATCAAGCTGCTCGGCCGCATGGACGTCGTCGAGAAGCGGCGGCCCCTGGACGGGCGCATCAAGACCAAGCGGCCGGACACGCCCGAAGGACCCGGCGGCGAGGTCGAGATGCGCCTGTCGACGCTGCCCACCGCCTTCGGCGAGAAGATGGTGATGCGGGTCTTCGATCCGGAGACGGTGGTCAAGACGGTAGAGGCGCTCGGTTTTTCGTCGCACGACGGCGAGCGCTGGCAGTCGCTGATCGGGCGGGCGCACGGCATCATCCTCGTCACCGGCCCCACCGGCAGCGGCAAGACCACGACGCTCTATTCGACGCTGAAGTCGCTGGCCACCGACCAGGTCAACGTCTGCACCATCGAGGACCCGATCGAGATGATCGAGCCGGCGTTCAACCAGACCCAGGTGCAGGCCGCGCTCGACATGGGCTTCGCCGAAGGACTGCGCGCGCTGATGCGGCAGGACCCCGACATCATCATGGTCGGCGAGATCCGCGACCTGGCCACGGCCGAGATGGCGATCCAGGCCGCGCTGACGGGCCACCTCGTCTTCAGCACCTTGCACACCAACGACGCGGCCTCGGCGATCACCCGGCTGGCGGACCTCGGCGTGCCGACCTACCTGATCACCGCGACGGTGATCGGCGTGCTCGCGCAGCGGCTCGCGCGCACGCTGTGCCCGGCCTGCAAGGCGCGCGACGAAACGCTGACGCGCGACGCGCTTGACGACTTCTCGAAGCCGTGGCGGCTGTCCGGCGGCGTGCGGCCGTACAAGCCGGTGGGCTGCCTCGAATGCCGCAACACCGGCTACCGCGGCCGCGTCGGCCTCTACGAGCTGCTGGTCCTCGGCGATGACGCGCGGCGCGCGATCCATCCGCAGCTCGATGTCGCCGCGCTGCGCAAGGTGGCCGTCAAGGAAGGCATGCGGCCACTGCGCCTGGCCGGCACGATGAAGGTCGCCGAAGGCCTGACCACCATCGACGAAGTGCTGCGCTCGACCCCGGGCTGGAACGAAGCCTGAAGCGCGGCGAACGGGGCCGACGGCTTCGGGCCGCATGCGTGGAAACCACACCGCAGGCCCCGGGACCGCTCCCTAGAATCTTTCGCATCCGGGGGTGGTTCCCGAGGAGACAGTGGTCGTGAAGATCAAGAGCCAGAAAGACTTCTGGTCGGGGTTGATGTTCGTTGCCGTCGGCGTCGGTTTCGCCTGGGGCGCCACGAACTACAGCTTCGGCGCGGCCGCCCGTCCCGGGCCCGGCTATTTCCCGTTCGGCCTCGGCGTGCTGCTGGCCATCCTGGGCGCCTTCATCCTGTTCGAGGCGCTGACCATCGAGACCGACGACGGCGAGCCGATCGGCGCCTGGGCCTGGAAGCCGCTGATCACGATCGTTGTCGCGGTCGTGGTCTTCGGCCTGCTGCTGCCTCGGCTGGGCATGGCGATCTCGCTGCCGATCCTGATCATCATGACGAGCCTCGCGGGCGACGAGTTCCACTGGAAGGACGCGGTGATCAGCGTGCTCGTGCTGACGATCGGCTCGTACCTGATCTTCATCCTCGGCCTGAAGCTGGTGATCCCGCTCTGGCCGACCTTCCTGACCACCTGAGGACGACGCGATGGAACTGCTGCAAAACCTCGCGCTCGGCTTCGGCGTCGCCTTCACGTTCCAGAACCTGCTGTACGCCTTCGGCGGCGCGGTGCTGGGCACGCTGATCGGTGTGCTGCCGGGCCTCGGACCCGTCGCGACGATCGCGATGCTGCTGCCGTCGATCTACGCGCTCGACGCGACGCCGGCGCTGATCATGCTGGCCGGCATCTACTACGGCGCCCAGTACGGCGGCTCGACGACCGCGATCCTGATCAACGTGCCGGGCGAGTCGAGCTCGGTGGTGACGGCGATCGACGGCTACGCGATGGCGCGCGAGGGCCGCGCTGGCGCGGCGCTCGCCGCCGCGGGCCTCGGCTCGTTCTTTGCCGGCTGCGTCGGCACCATCGTCATCGCCGCGTTCGCGCCGCCGCTGACCGAGCTGGCCTTCAAGTTCGGCCCGGCCGAGTACTTCTCGCTGATGGTGCTGGGCCTCGTCGGCGCGGTCGTGCTGGCCTCCGGCTCGCTGATCAAGGCGATCGCGATGATCATCCTCGGCCTGCTGATGGGGCAGATCAACACCGACGTGATCTCCGGCGTGCCGCGCTACAGCTTCGACATCCCCGAACTGACCGACGGCATCGGCTTCGTCGTCATCGCGATGGGCGTGTTCGGCTTCGGCGAGATCGTTGCCAACCTCGGCCGCCCGGCCGAGCACCGCGAGGTCTTCACGAAGGACGTCAAGGGCCTGTGGCCGACGAAGCAGGACTTCAAGGAAGCCTGGCCGGCGGTGCTGCGCGGCACGGCCCTGGGCTCGATCCTCGGCGTGCTGCCGGGCGGCGGGGCGCTGCTGTCGTCCTTCGCGGCCTACACGCTCGAGAAGAAGATCGCCGGACCGAGCGGCCGTTTCGGCAAGGGCGACATCCGCGGTGTCGCGGGCCCCGAGTCGGCCAACAACGCCGGTGCGCAGACCTCGTTCATCCCGATGCTGACGCTGGGCATCCCGCCGAACGCGGTGATGGCGCTGATGGTCGGCGCGATGACGATCAAGGGCATCCAGCCCGGTCCGCAGGTGATGACCAGCAACCCGCAGCTCTTCTGGGGCCTGATCGCGTCGATGTGGATCGGCAACCTGATGCTGGTGGTGCTGAACCTGCCGCTGATCGGCATCTGGATCAAGCTGCTGACGGTGCCCTACCGCTTCCTGTTCCCGGCCATCGTCACCTTCTGCTGCATCGGCACGTACACGCTGAACAACAACAGCTTCGACGTCTACATGACGGCCGTCTTTGCCGTCGTCGGCTACGCGTTCTACAAGCTCGGCTGCGAACCCGCCCCGCTGCTGCTGGGCTTCATCCTCGGGCCGATGATGGAGGAGAACCTGCGCCGCGCGCTGCTGCTGTCGCGTGGCGACTGGATGACCTTCGGGACCAAGCCGCTGTCGGCCGGCCTGCTGCTCGCCGCCGCGGCGCTGATCGCGATCGTGATGCTGCCGTCGATCAAGGCCAAGCGCCAGGAAGCGTTCCAGGACGAGGACTAGCGCCCCAGAGGAGCGGCCACCGAACGGCTGGCCGCTCGTCCGCTGCCATCAAGAAAAGCCGGCCCGCGGGCCGGCTTTTTCTTGTGGCTGCTCCGGCCGCGTCGCGGCCGAGGCGGCGATCAGATCAGCTCGTCGATCGTCGCCGACAGCTTGGCCGCGTCGACGGGCCGGGTCAGGTAGGCCCGCGCGCCTTCGGCGAATGCGGCATCGATGCGCGCCGGGCGCGGATCGTCCGACAGCACGACCACCGGAATCGACCGCGTGCGCTGGTCGGCCTGCAGCTGGCGCAGCACCTGCAGGCCGTCGCCGTCTGCCAGCTCGGCGTCGAGCACGATCAGGTGCGGGGCATCGGCCACCGCCCGCGACAGGGCACTCGCACCGCTCTCGGCCAGCGCCAGCTGCACCTGCGGCCGGTCGGCCAGGGCCTGGTGCACGACCGCCGCGTGCGCGGCATCGCGGTGGATGCACAGGATGCGCTGCGCGGATGTCGGGACGCTGCGCGTCGTCGTGCGCAAGGGCGGCGGCAGCGTCGGCGGGTTGCTGCCCGACAGATCCATCACCTCGCCGAGCACGCGTTCGGCGTGGCGGCGGCGCAGCTGGTCGGACAGGTCGTGCAGCGCGCAGACCGCGGCCGTCGCGCGGCCGTCGGTGTCGCGCAGCACGCGCAGGGTCACCAGCGCCGGCAGCACCCGGCCCGACGGCAGCTTCAGCCGCAGCGTCTGGTGCACCAGCTCGTTGCCGGCCTCGTGCAGCATCGTCGCCAGCGCGTCGCGCTGCGGGCGCGTCGCGTCGCCCAGCAGCTCGTCGATCGGCTTGCGCTTCACGTCGGCCACCGGCAGGCCGACCAGCTCGGCGAAGGCCGCGTTGGCGCGCTGCACGCGGCCGTCGGCTTCGAGCAGCGCGAGACCGGTCTGGGCGGCCTCGAAGGCGCCATCGAGCGCCTGTTCGTCGCGGTGGTGCGCCTGGCGCAGCTGCTCGATCTCGCGCCGCAGCTCGCCGGTGCGGCTGCGCGCGTCGGCCTCGATGCGCTCGACGCGGCCGGTGACCTTCAGCAGCAGCAGTGCGAAGAGCCCGCCGCCGGCCAGCGCCGGCAGCGCGAACAGCCAGACGCCGCCGGGCGTGCGCAGCGGCTGGCTGATGCGCATCGTCCAGCGGCGCCCGCCGAAGTCGAAGCCGGCTTCGCGCGCGAAGCCGCTGCTGTCGGCACCGATCGCGCTCTCGCAGCCGCTGCCGCCGTAGAGGCGGCGGCGTTCGGAGCGCCCGTCGGCATCGACCAGGCACACCCGCAGCGCGTCGGTGCGCGAGGCCAGCAAGGGTGTCATCAGCGCATCGCCGAGCACGGTGGCGAAGACGACGGACCGGGCGCTGGCGCCGGCTTCCAGCGGCAAGGCCTGGTACAGCACGAAGCCCGAACGGTCGTTGCCGATGGACGCCAGCGGCGACGCCTGCACCGCATCGGCGGTGAGCGTGCGCCCCAGGCCGTTGCGGGCGAGCAGGCTCGCCGGCAGGGTGTCGGTGTCCGCGGCGGGCGCGCCGCCGGCGGTCGCGCCCCGGCCGATCAGGTGACGCACCGTCGGTGCGCCGCTGCCGTCGCCACGCGGCGTGTCGAGCCAGCCGAGATGGGCCACGCCCGACATGCGCGCGAGCCAGGGCCGCGCCAGCGCGTCGAAGGCCGGTGCGCTCAGGGCCGGGTTCGCGTTGCGCATCGCGCCGCCCAGCGCCTGCACCGCCAGCGCCGGGGCGTCCAGCAGCGCCTGCGTGCGTGCGAAGACGACATCGGCATCCCGCTCGAAGCGGGCCTGGGCGTGGCCGCGCTCGCGGTTCTCGATGCCGGCGAAAGCCGCCAGCGACAGCGCCACCAGCAGCGCCAGCGGCAGCACGACGGTGCGCCGGCGCGCCTGCCAGCGCTGCTTCTGCGGCGCGAGGAAGGCCAGCAGCACCGGCGTCAGCAGCAGCACGCTGGCGCCGTCGGCGGTGGCGCGCACCAGCGCGACGAACAGCGGCCGCTGCGCCGGCGAGTCGGCCCAGGCGAGGTCCAGCGCCAGCCGCGCGAAGCCGCCGATCAGTCCGCAGGCCAGCGCCGACGCGGCGAGGCGCCGGATCGCGCCGTCGGTTTCCAGTGCGAGGTCATCGGGGCGGCCCGAACGCCGCATCAGCAGGCCGCCGAAGGCCGCCTGCGCCAGCAGCGTCAGCGCGTCGGTGATGCCGACCGCGCCTGGCGCACCGAGCGGCCAGCCGGCGGCGCCGATCGCCGCGCCGGCGGCCAGCGCCGGCAGCGCGCGCCAGCCGATGCAGGCGGTGGCCGCCAGCGCCAGTGCCAGCGCCGGCACGAGCGGCGCGACCATCACGCCGGAGATGTCGTATTGCGGGCTCAGCTGCCAGAGCAGCGGCACCGCCGCCACCAGCAGCAGCGACAGTGCCAGCCGCGCCATCGGGGTCACGGGAATGGTGCCGGACCCGGGCAAGGCGACGGGCGAGGAAGGGGTCGAGTGGATGGAGGAGGGCATGCGCGCGCTTCGGCGACGGCGAGGATTTCGCAGCCTAGCACCGGCATCCCGGCCGACGCATCGGCGCAAGCCCCGCATCGGCGGGGGGTCGAACCCTCCAGCCGGGGGGCGGCGAGAATGAGCCGGTGAGTTCCCCTCCTTCGTCCGCCGCGGCGGCGCCCGTGCAGCTGTGGCCCGGCCTGCCGCTCGCGCTCGGCGGCGCGATCGCGTTTTCCGGCAAGGCCATCATCGTCAAGCTGGCCTACCGCCACGATGTCGACGCGGTCGTGCTGCTGATGTACCGCATGCTGTTCGCGCTGCCGCTGTTCGTGCTGATCGCCTGGTGGGCCGGTCGCGGCCGGCTGCCGCTGGACCGGCGCGACCGCCTGGCGGTGTTCGGCCTCGGCTTCAGCGGCTACTACCTCGCGAGCTACCTCGATTTCGCCGGCCTGCAGTACATCAGCGCGAGCCTCGAGCGGCTGATCCTGTACCTGACGCCGACCTTCGTGCTGCTGCTCGGCTGGTGGCGCCACGGCCGCCGCATCACCGGTCGGCAGGTGCTGGCGATGAGCGTCAGTTATGCCGGCGTCGCGCTGGTCTTCGGCCACGAGCTCGGGCTGCAGCGGCCGCAGATCGCGCTCGGCGCGCTGCTGGTGCTCGGCAGCACGGCCAGCTATGCGCTGTTCCTGCTCTTCAGCGGCGAGGTCGTGCAGCGCCTCGGTGCGCTGCGGCTGACGGGGCTGGCCAGCACCGTCGCCTGCGTGTTGTGCATCGCGCAGTTCCTGCTGCTGCGGCCGCTGGGCGACGCGATCGTGCCGGCGCCGGTCATCGGGCTGTCGCTGCTGAACGCGGTGGCCTGCACCGTGACGCCGGTGCTGCTGACGATGCTGGCGATCGAGCGCCTGGGACCGGCGCTGGCCTCGCAGATCGGCATGGTCGGGCCGGTCAGCACGATCATCATGGGTGTGCTGATCCTCGGCGAACCCTTCACGTCGTGGACCGCCACCGGCACGCTCGGCGTGCTGGCCGGCGTCTGGTTGCTGGCGCGCTGGCGCTGACACGGTTTTCTTCTCTCGAAAGGATGGACGATGGATCTGGGCATCGCAGGCTGCTGGGCGCTGGTGTGCGCCGCGAGCAAGGGCCTCGGCAAGGGCTGCGCGCAGGCGCTGGCGCGCGAGGGCGTGAACCTGGTGGTCACCGCGCGCGGGCCGCAGGCGCTGGAGGCCACCGCGGCCGAACTGCGCGCGATCCATCCGGCGATCGAGGTGCGCACGGTCGCCGGCGACATCACGACGCCCGAGGGCCGTGCCGCGGCGCTGGCCGCCTGCCCGCGCATCGACATCCTGATCAACAACGCCGGCGGCCCGCCACCCGGCGATTTCCGCGAGTGGGACCGCGAGGCCTGGATCCGCGCGCTCGACGCCAACATGCTGACGCCGATCGAGCTGATCAAGGCGACCGTCGATGCGATGGCCGAGCGCGGCTTCGGCCGCATCGTCAACATCACCTCGGGCGCGGTGAAGGCGCCGATCGACACGCTGGGGTTGTCCAACGGCGCCCGCAGCGGGCTGACCGGCTTCGTCGCCGGGCTGGCGCGCCAGCCGCGGCTGGCCGGGCGCAACGTGACGATCAACAACCTGCTGCCCGGCGCCTTCGACACCGACCGCCTGCAGGCCGGCTTCCGCAACGCCGCGGCCAAGAGCGGCCGGCTGCCCGACGAGATCGCCGCGTCGCGCCGCGAGGCGATTCCGGCGCAGCGCTTCGGCAACGCCGACGAGTTCGGCCAGGCCTGCGCGTTCCTGTGCAGCCGCCACGCCGGCTACCTGACCGGGCAGAACCTGCTGATCGACGGCGGCGCGTACCCTGGCACGTTCTGACCGCCGCCCATCGCATCACGCTCGCCGCGGACACCTCCGATCGCCTATGCTGGTTGCATGACGAGCGCGGCGGCCGCGGACTCGCGCTGGCAGGCGGTCCGTGGGCACGTGGTGCCGGAAGGAGCGGGCGATGAGACGTTGGGTGTTGTGGCTGATGACGGTCCTGCTGGCCGCGTGCGCGGCCAAGCCGGTGGTGCCGACGACGAGCACCCAGGTGCTGTTCAACGACGGCGCCTTCGCGCCGCCGGCCGAGCGCATCGACCCGGCCAGCGTCTTCGAGATGACACCGGCGATGCGCGAGTACTACGACCAGGTGGTCGAGCCGATGCAGCGCCGCCAGGGCATGCAGCGCGGGTTGATCGAGGCGCTGTACACCAGCGACCGGCTCAAGCTGCGCTACGACAACGAGTTCACCCGCGGCGCCGCGCAGGCCTTCGAGGCACGCGCGGGCAACTGCATGTCGCTGGTCATCATGACCGCGGCCTTCGCCAAGCATGCCGGCATGCCGGTGCGCTACCAGAGCGTCTTCGTCGACCCGACCTGGGGCCGCCGCGGCGACCTGTACTTCACCTTCGGCCATGTCAACGTCTCGCTCGGCCGGCTGCTCACCCGCATGCCCGGCGCCGACTTCGGCCGCCCCGACTGGCTGACGATCGACTTCCTGCCGCAGGCCGACCTGCGCGGCCAGCGCTTCGAGCTGGTCGACGAAGAGACGCTGGTGGCGATGTACTTCAACAACCGCGCCGCCGAGGCGATGGCCGCGAACCGGCTCGACGAGGCCTACTGGTACGCCCGCGCCGCGATACGCCAGGACCCGCAGCTGCTGATCGCCTACAACACGCTGGGCGTCGTCTACCGCCGCCACGGCAACATCGACGATTCCGAACGCGTGCTGCGCTTCGCGCTGGCGCTGGAGCCGCGCAATACCAACGTGATGGGCAACCTCGCGCAGCTGCTGGCCGACCGCGGCCAGCACGAGGAATCGCAGCAGCTGCTGGCGACGCTGGCCAAGCTGCAGCCCGACCCGCCGTTCAAGCACTTCAACGAGGGCCTCGAAGCGATGCGCCGCGCCGACTACCGCGCCGCGCGCAGCGCCTTCGAACGCGAGCTGCGCCGCGACCCCGACTACCACGAGTTCCACTTCTGGCTCGCGCTCGCGCACCTGCACCTGGGCGATGCGGCGCAGGCGCGCAAGCACCTGGCGATCGCCGCCGAGAACAGCGGCACGCGCGAGGACCAGATGCGGTACTCGGCGAAGCTGTCGAAGCTGAAGGCGGCGGCGGTGCACTGAGCGGCGAGCCCGGCTCCGCGGCGCGCGGAGTCCGCCTCGCTACACTGGCGGCCCGCTTCGAAGGCCCGCAGGCCCCGCCCCCGTGTCCGACCGCCTCGCCGTCCTGCCGCAATACCTGCTGCCCAAGCAGGCGCTGACCACGCTGGCCGGTGCGTTCGCGTCGCGGCGCGCGGGTGCGCTGACGACGGCGGCGATCCGGCGCTTCATCGCGCGCTACGGCGTCGACATGGCCGAGGCGGCCGAGCCCGATCCGGCGGCCTATGCCAGCTTCAACGAGTTCTTCACCCGCGCGCTGAAGGCCGGCGCGCGGCCGCTTGCCGACGCGGCGCTGATCTGCCCGGTCGATGGTGCGATCAGCCAGTTCGGCGCGATCGAGCACGACCAGATCTTCCAGGCCAAGGGGCACCGGTACTCGACGACCGCGATGGTCGGCGGCGACGCGACGCTGGCCGCGTTGTTCGACCACGGCTGGTTCGCGACGCTGTACCTGAGCCCGAAGGACTACCACCGCATCCACATGCCGTGCGACGGCCGGCTGCGGCGCATGATCCACGTGCCGGGCGACCTCTTCTCGGTGAACCCGACGACGGCGCGCGGCGTGCCGGGCCTCTTCGCCCGCAACGAGCGCGTGGTCTGCGTCTTCGACGGGCCGCTCGGTCCTTTCGTGCTGGCGCTGGTCGGTGCGACGATCGTCGGCAGCATGGCGACGGTGTGGCACGGCGTCGTCAACCCGCCGCGCAGCGGGCAGCTGCGCGAGTGGCGCTACGACGACGGCGCGCCGGTGCTGCTGAAGCAGGGCGACGAGATGGGGCGCTTCCTGCTCGGCTCGACGGTGGTGATGCTGTTCCCGAAGCAGGCCCTGCGCTTCAACCCGCGCTGGGCGCCCGGCGGCGCGATCCGCATGGGCGAAGTGATGGCGACGTCGGGCTGACGGCGGCCCGGCGCGCAACGTCTCTTGTTCGTGACGGACGGCTGCGGCACGCGGCTTGCCGCGGAGGGCTCCCTCTTCCCCTGCACTTGGCCTCAGGAGCGATCGGCATGTCATTGACCTTGTACGGCTACCAGGGCAGCGGCTCCGCCGCGATCGAAGCGGCACTGAACCTGGTGGACCGGCCGTACCAGCTCGTCAATGCAGCCAGCTGGGACCCGGCGTCGTCGCTGGACGAGCTGAAGCGCGTGAACCCGCTGGCGCAGATCCCGACACTGGTCTTCGACGACGGCACGGTGATGAGCGAGAGCGCCGCGATCCTGATCGAGCTGGGCCTGCGCCATCCGGCGAGCGGCCTGCTGCCGGAAGACCCGGCCGGCCGCGCGACGGTGCTGCGCGGCCTGGTCTACATCGCCGCCAACTGCTACGCGACGATCGGCGTCATCGACTACCCCGAGCGCGTGCTGCCCGGCCCCAGCGAGGACGAAGCCAAGCGCGTCGTGCAGCGCAGCCGGGCGCGGCTGCATGAGCTCTGGGACCGCTTCGCCGACCAGTTTCCCGCCCATCCCTTCCTCGGCGGCGCGGCGCCGAGCGCGCTGGACATCCTGGCCACCGTGGTGTCGAAGTGGTCGGGCTCGCGCCCGCATCTGCGCGCCGCGCGGCCGGCCTGGGCGCTGGTCTTCGAGAAGGTCGAGCAGCACCCGGCGTTTGTCGCGGTGTTCGAGCGGCACTGGCCGCAGCAGCCTTAGGGCTTCCGCCCGTTGTTCGCCAGCGTCCTGTGCGTCCGGTTCAGCCGCCGGCCAGCGTGCGCCCCGCGCCGCGCACGCCGTCGTCGAGGTGCTCGGTGTCGTTGACGCGCAGCACGTGGTGCGGCGGGCGCGCGGTGACGATCGTGATCGAGGCGTTGGCGATGGAGGTCGGCGGCGCCTGGCCGCTGTCGAGCTGCAGCGGCCCGCGCTGCAGCCAGGCGCGCAGCAGCAGGCCGTGCGTGACCACCGCCAGCGGCCCGCCGAACTCGCGCCGCAGCGGCAGCAGCGCTTCGAACGCGGCGGCGGCGCGGGCCTCGAAGCTGCGCGCGGATTCGCCGCCCGCGGGCGCTTCTTCCATGGCCAGCGGATCGAAGCCGAGCTCGTCGTAGGGCCGGCCGCGCAGCACGCCGAAGTTGCGCTCCTGCAGCAGCGGCAGCTCGATCAGCGGCAGGCCGCAGGCCTTGGCGATCGCGCAGGCGGTCTGGTGCGCGCGCGGCAGGTTGCTCGTCGCGATGCCGGCGATGCCGGCGCCGGCCAGCCGTTTCGCCAGCGCGCGCGCCTGCGCCTGTCCGCGCGTCGACAGCGGCGTGTCCGCGGGCTGCAGCACGCGGCCCGCGTTGTGCGCGGTCTCGCCATGGCGGATCAACAGCAGGGTCATCGGCGGCGCGTGGTCGGCAGGCGGGAGGGGGCGAAGCGATGCAGGCTAGCGGCCACGCCGGGCCGCTTCAATTGTGGGAGGACCCGAGGGCGAACTTTTTTTCGTTGCAGCGCGAATCCATCCGCATCTTGCGCGCCTCTTGGGGGGCGAGGGTCGTCCTCGATCAACTTCGGAGAGTGAGAACATGCTGTACGTGAAGAATGTGCCGGGATGGGAACGGGTGCTGCGCGTGGTGGGCGGCGGCTGCGGGGCGGTGGCGGCGCTGCTGCTGCTGCCGGCGCCGACGAGCTGGCTGGTCGCCGCGGGCGTCGGCGGCCTCGTCGTGTCGGGGCTGCTGGGCTGGTGCCCCGCCTGCGCGATGGTCGGCCGGAAGCTGAACTGATGTTCACCGGCGCCGAACCGGTGCTGGTCGCCGCGCATGCCGGCGACGCCAACGCGCTGCAGCAGCTGCTGCGCATCGCGCGTCCGGACGTGCGCCGCTACGCGCAGCGCCACTGCCTGATCAGCGACGTCGACGATGCGGTGCAGGAAGCGCTGTGGGTGCTGGCGCGGCGCGTGCACCAGCTGCGTGCGCTGGCGGCGTTCTCGGGCTGGCTGATCCGCATCGTGCAGCGCGAGTGCCGGCGCCTGGGCCGCGTCGCGCTGCGCTATGACCCCTACGACGAAGCGCAACTCGAACGCTGGCTCGCGGTGCGCACGACCGACCAGCTGCGCGTCGAGCTCGCGCAGGCGCTGCAGTCGCTGCCGGCGCACTACCGCGAGGTCATCCTGCTGCGCGATTTCGAGGAGCTGTCGATCGCCGAGCTCGCCGCGCGCCTGCAGCTGACGCCGGCGGCGGTGAAGAGCCGGCTGCACCGCGCGCGCGAGATGGCGCGCGAGTACCTTCTTGCCTAGCGCGCCAGCGTCACGCCGCCGTCCACCGTCAGCGTCGTGCCGACGACGTAGTCGCCGGCGCGCGAGGCGAGGTAGATCGCCGCGCCGGCCATGTCGTCGTCGACGCCGATGCGGCCGGACGGGATGCGCTTGGCGACCGCATCGCCGTGGTCGCGCGCGTCCTTGTTCATGTCGGACGCGAAGGCGCCGGGCGCGATCGCGCTGACGACGATGTGGTCCTGCACCAGGCGCAGCGCCATGCGCTTGGTCAGGTGGATCAGGCCGGCCTTGCTGGCGGCGTACGAGTAGGTCTCCATCGGGTTCACCGACAGCCCGTCGATCGACGCGATGTTGATCACCTTGGCCGGCTGCGCTTCGGTCGCCCCCTTCTTCAGCGGCGCGTGCAGCGCCTGCGTCAGGAAGAACGGCGTCTTGACGTTGAGGTTCATCACCTTGTCCCAGCCGCTCTCGGGGAACTCGTCGAAGGCCGCGCCCCAGGCCGCGCCGGCGTTGTTGACGAGGATGTGCAGCGCAGGTTCGCGCGCCGTGATCTCGTCGACCAGCGCCTGCAGCCCGACGTGCGTCGAGATGTCGTGCGGCAGCGCGATGCAGGGGCCCAGCGACGACAGCTCGGCCGCCGCGGCGACGCAGGCGTCGGCCTTGCGCGCGGTGATGTAGACGCGCGCGGCGCCGGCGCGCAGGAAGCCGGCGGCGATCATGCGGCCGATGCCGCGCGAGCCGCCGGTGACCAGCGCGACGCGGCCGGTGAGCGAGAAGAGGTCGGACATGGAAGTCTCCCGAAGTGCAGCGAATCGATCGGTCGCGATCTTCACCGCGCCCACGCCGGCGGACAGTCGCCAAGGTGCCAGCGGTAGCGCGTGCGTCAATCATCTCGCTCGTGCAGGGTTGTTGCGACATCGCGTAGGCTCTCCGGGATTCCCACAGCACCCGAGGAGCGGCACATGACGCAGGCGATCCAGATCCAGCAGTACGGCGGCCCCGAGGTGCTGACGCTCGTCGACGTCGCGGTCGGCGAACCCGGCCCGGGCGAGATCCGCATCCGCCACCACGCGGTGGGCCTGAACTTCATCGATGTCTACCAACGCACCGGCCTGTACCAGAACCCGCTGCCGCTGACCCTGGGCATGGAGGGCGCCGGCATCGTCGAGGCGGTCGGCGAGGGCGTCACGCACCTCAAGGCCGGTGACCGCGCGGCCTACGCCAGCAACCCGCCGGGCAGCTATTCGCAGGCGCGGGTGATGCCGGCCAAGTGCGTGGTGAAGCTGCCCGACGACATCGCCTTCGACACCGCGGCGGCGATGATGCTCAAGGGCCTGACCGCGCAGTACCTGCTGAAGAAGACGCAGCCGCAGGGCGGCCTGCAGGCGGGCGACCACGTGCTGTGGCATGCCGCGGCGGGCGGTGTCGGGCTGATCGCCTGCCAGTGGGCGAAGGCGATGGGCCTGCAGCTGATCGCCACCGCCGGCAGCGACGCCAAGTGCGCGCTGGCGCTGGCGCACGGCGCCGCGCATGCGATCAACTACCGCACGCAGGACTTCGTCGCCGAGGTGAAGAAGATCACCGGCGGCGCCGGCGTCAAGGTGGTCTACGACTCGGTCGGCAAGGACACCTTCGAAGGCTCGCTGAACGTGCTGCGGCCGTTCGGCCTGCTGGCGAGCTTCGGCAACGCGTCGGGCCCGGTGCCGCCGTTCGCGCCCGGCATCCTGGGCCCCAAGGGCTCGCTGTACGTGACGCGCGCGACGCTGTTCACCCACATCGCGACGCGCGAGGCGACGCAGGCGATGGCCGAGGACCTGTTCGGCGTGGTGCAAAGCGGCGCGGTGAAGATCCGCATCGACCAGCGTTATCCGCTGGCCGACGTGGCCCGGGCGCATGTGGAACTCGAGGCCCGCAATACGACCGGCTCGAGCGTGCTGCTGCCGTAACCGGCGTCAGGCGATCCCCACCGGCACGACGAAGCGGAAGCAACTGCCGACGCCGGGGTGGCTGTCGACCTCGATGCGGCCGCCCATCAGCTGCACCAGGCGCCGCACGATCGACAGGCCGAGCCCGGTGCCACCATAGCGCCGGGTGACGCTGGAGTCGGCCTGCGTGAAAGGCTCGAAGACGACGGCCAGCTGCTCGGCCGTCATGCCAATGCCGCTGTCCTTCACGCTGCACGCCAGCAGCGCGTGCGACGCGTCGGCGGCCAGCTTCTGCAGGTGCACGCGCACGCCGCCCTGCTCGGTGAACTTCAGCGCGTTGCCGGCGAGGTTCAGCAGGATCTGGCGCCAGCGCGGCGCGTCGGCGACCACCGCGTCGGGCACGTCGGCGTCGATGGTCCAGTCGAAGGCCAGGCCGCGCTGCGTGGCCTGCACCTGCAGCGGCGCCAGCGCACCGCGCAGCACCTCGTTCAGCGACACCGGCAGCGGCGCCAGCTGCATCTTGTCGGCCTCGATCTTCGACAGGTCCAGCACGTCGTCGATGATCTGCATCAGCCCCTGTGCCGACTGCAGCGACAGCTCGAGGAAGTGGCGCTGGCGCGGTTCGAGCCGCGTTTCCAGCACCAGGCGCGTCAGGTTCAGCACGCCGTTCATCGGCGTGCGCAGCTCGTGGCTCATGTTGGCCAGGAACGCGCTCTTCGCGCGGTTGGCCGCTTCCGCGGCATCGCGCGCGGCTTCCAGCGCGGCGAGCGCGGCCTTCAGGTCGCTGATGTCGCGGGCGTTGAACTGCAGCACCGCGTTGCCGGTGACCGGGTCGCGCACCGCGCGGGCGTCGATGGCGTGCCAGCGTTCGCCGTCGCGCGTGCGCAGCAGCGCCTCGCCGGCGTAGGCCTGGCCGTCGCGCACGGTCTCGACGATGGCTTCGGTCAGCGCCGGCTCGACCAGCAGCGCGTCGAGCGTCGGTTCCGGCTGCGCGTCGGCGCCGTCGATCGGGCCGAAGGCGGCCAGCGCGGCGGGGTTGCGCATCAGCGCCGGACCACCGTCGATGCGGTGCAGCGCGACGCGCACCGCCGCATGGCGCAGCGCCTCCAGCCCGCGCAGCATGCTCGCGTCATAGCTGGCGGCCAGCGGTTCGGACGCGAACAGGATCGCCGGCCGGCCATCGGGCAGGCGCACGCCGCGCGAGACCAGCTCGGAGGTCAGCGGCTCGTCGCGTGGGTACAGCGTCCAGGATTCGCGCACCAGCCGCCCTTGCGCGTGCTGCGCCATGCTGGCCACCAGCCGTTCGCGCGCGGCGGGCGAGATGTCGGAGAAGTCGCGTGCGGCCAGCTCGTCGCCGGTGGTCGCGCGCCAGAACACCAGGCCCGCCTCGTTGGCCCACGGGATCGCCGAGCGGTCGGCGTCGAACACCCACATCGGCAGCTGCAGCCATTCGTAGTGGCGCAGTTCGTCAAACCCGAGCAGCGGCTGCGGCGGCGCGCTGTCGTCGCGGCGCGGCAGGCGGCTGCTGCGGCGGATCGGTTTCACGCCTTGCGCACCCGCCGCAGCTCGTCGATCACCAGGCACACCGCGCCGAGCGTGATCGCGCTGTCGGCGAGGTTGAAGCTCGGGAAGTAACCGCCGGGAAACATCGGCGCCAGCCAGCGCCAGTGGAACTGCAGGAAGTCGACGACGTAGCCGTGCAGCAGGCGGTCGATGACGTTGCCGAGCGCGCCGCCGAGGATCATCGACACCGCGAAGCAGAAGAGCCGCTGCTCGGGGTGCGTCTTCAGCATCCAGATGATGAAGCCCGAGGCCACGAAGCCGAGCGCGACGAAGAACCAGCGCTGCCAGCCGGCGGCGTCGGCGAGGAAGGAGAAGGCCGCGCCGGTGTTGTGCGCACGCACCAGGTTGAAGTAAGAGGTGATGGTGCGGCTGTCGTGCAGCGCGAACTCGCCGAGGATCAGCACCTTGGTCAGCTGGTCGAGCAGGATCACCGCGAGCGCGAGGCCGAGCCACAGCGCCATCGGGGTGGACGAAGAACGGGAAGCTGTCATCTCGGCGTCAGGCTGATCAGTGGAAATACTGCACGGTGGCGCACAGAACGGGCGCTACTGTAGCGGTCCGGGACATCGGCGGTCGTTGGGGTTGCCCTGTTCCAAGCGTTCAAGAGGCGTGGCCACGCCACCGGCAGACCCGGTGGATGACAACAAGAGCCATTCAAAACGCCGCATGTCGTTGGGGATCTGAATGTCCACTGCCTGGCTCAGCTTTCGCCTGGGCGTTGCCCGCTCTTCGCAGGATCTGCACGATGCCTGCGCCGTGCGCGCCGCCGCCTACGGCCACCACCTGCCGCAACTGAAGGCGGCGCTCGCGCAGCCGGATGAGGTCGACCGCGACCCCGGCACCGCGGTGCTGCTGGCACGCGACAAGGCCAGCGGCCAGCCGATCGGCACCGCCCGCGTGCAGCGCCGCGCCCCCCGATCGCCGGTGGAGCTGGAGCATGACGTCGACCTGCCCGACTGGCTGACCGCGCGCCCGCGCGCCGAGGTTTCGCGGCTGGCGGTGATGCCCGGCGCCGACCCGGCGCTGCGCACGATGCTGGTCAAGGCCAGCTTCCTGTTCTGCGCCGCGAACCAGATCCGCTGGATGGTGATCGGCGCGCGCAGCGAGGCGCTGGTGCGCATCTACCAGCGGCTGGGCTTCGTCGACGCCTTCGAGCACGGCAATCCGCTGCCGCTGGCGCACGGCGGCGGCCTCGAGCACCGCATCCTGGCGCTCGACATCGTCGCCACCGAGCGCAACTGGTTCGAAGGCCGCCACACCCTCTACACGACGATCTTCGAGACCTACCACCCGGACGTGACGCTGTTCGACACGCCCGAGACGGCGCAGCCGGCAGAACGGATCGCCGCTTAGGCGCCGGGCGCCTAAGCAGCGCGCGCTGCAGAGTGTTGTGCTCCCCCGAGCCCCCTCCGAGAGGGGGCTCCAGCGCGTCGGACCGCTCCCTCCAGCCTCCCTCCGCGAGGGAGACTCCAGTCAGACCGACGAAGGCTAGTGCGCTCAGGCGACTTGGCGCTGCTCGCCGCTGCCGTACAGGTTGCTCGTGCAGCGGCCGCAGATCGTCGGGTGGGCGGCATCGTGGCCGACGTCGTCGCGCCAGTGCCAGCAGCGTTCGCACTTGGTCGCCGTGGACGGCGTGACCTCGACCGCCAACTCGCCGGCGGCCAGCGTCGCGGCCGAGGTGATGAAGACGAACTTCAGGTCGTCGCCGAGCGAGGCCAGCAGCGGGTGCACGTCGTCCGGCGCCGTCACGCGCACGGTGGCCTGCAGCGAGCTGCCGACCGCGCCCGAGCCGCGCACGTCCTCGATCGCCTTGTTCACCGCCTCGCGCACCTCGCGGATGCGGGCCCACTTCTGCAGCAGCGCGGCGTCGCCGGCCAGCGTGGCATCGAACTGCCAGTAGGTTTCGGTGAAGATGGACGGCCCCTTGCCGAACACCGTCCACGCTTCCTCGGCGGTGAAGCTCAGGAAAGGCGCCATCCAGCGCAGCATCGCGTGCGTGATCTGCCACAGCGCGGTCTGCGCGCTGCGGCGGGCCAGGCTCTTCGGCGCCGTGGTGTACAGGCGGTCCTTCAGCACGTCGAGGTAGAACGCCCCCAGGTCTTCCGAGCAGAACACCTGCAGCTTGGCGACCACCGGGTGGAACTCGTAGACGTTGTAGTGCGCGAGCACCTCGGCCTGGAACTGCGCGGCGCGCGCCAGCGCCCAGCGGTCGATCTCCAGCATCTCGGCCGGCGCGACGGCATCGGCGGCCGGATCGAAGTCGCTGGTGTTCGCGAGCAGGAAGCGCAGCGTATTGCGGATGCGGCGGTAGGCATCGACGACACGCGCGAGGATCTTGTCGTCGCCGGCGATGTCGCCGGAGTAGTCGCTGGCGGCCACCCACAGCCGGATGATCTCGGCCCCCAGCTTCTTGCTCACCGCCTGCGGCTCGATGCCGTTGCCGAGCGACTTGCTCATCTTGCGGCCCTGGCTGTCGACGGTGAAGCCGTGCGTCAGCAGGCCGCGGTACGGCGCACGCCCTTCGAGCGCGCAGGCCAGCAGCAGCGACGAGTGGAACCAGCCGCGGTGCTGGTCATGGCCTTCGAGGTACAGGTCGGCCTCGGGGCCCTTGTCGTGGAAGCCCTGGCTGCCGTGCTGCTCGGCATGCGTGCCGCGCAGCACGTGCCAGAAGGTCGAGCCGGAGTCGAACCAGACCTCGAGGATGTCGCTGCTCTTGGTGTAGTGCGGTGCGTCAGCGGGCCCCAGGATCTGCTCGGCCGTCACGCGGCTCCAGGCCTCGATGCCGCCCTTCTCGACGATGTCCGCGGCCTGGTCGAGGATCTCCATCGTGCGCGGGTGCAGCTCGCCCGAGTCCTTGTGCAGGAAGAAGGGCACCGGCACGCCCCAGCTGCGCTGGCGCGAGATGCACCAGTCGGGCCGGTTGGCGATCATGTCGCGCAGGCGCGCGCGGCCGTTCTCGGGATAGAAGCCGGTCTGGTCGATGGCGTCCAGCGCCATCTGGCGCAGCGTCTTCGGCGCCTTGTCCTTCGTGAAGACGCCGGGGCCTTCGTCCATGCGGATGAACCACTGCGCCGCGGCGCGGTAGATCACCGGCGACTTGTGGCGCCAGCAGTGCGGGTAGCTGTGGGTGATCGTCGTCGTGTGCAGCAGGCGGCCGGCATCGCGCAGCGCGTCGATGATCACCGGCACCGCCTTCCAGATGTGCTGGCCGCCGAACAGCGGGAAGTCAGGCGCGTAGGCGCCGTTGCCCTGCACCGGGTTCAGGATGTCCTCGTACTTCATGCCGTGCGCGACGCACGACTGGAAGTCGTCCAGGCCGTAGGCGGGCGACGAGTGCACGATGCCGGTGCCGTCGTCCGCGGTGGCGTACTCGGCCAGGTACACCGGGCTCGGCCGGTCGTAGCCCGGGTGCACATGCGCCAGCGGATGGCGGAACTGGATGCCGCCCAGGTTCTCGCCGGCGGTGGTCGCGCGCACGGTGCCGGTGAGGCCGTAGCGCTCCAGGCACTTGTCGACCAGCGACGCGGCCAGCACCAGCAGCCCCTTGGGCGTGTCGACCAGCGCGTAGTCCAGCCCCGGGTTCAGGTTCAGCGCCTGGTTGGCCGGGATGGTCCACGCGGTGGTGGTCCAGATGACGACGAAGGCCTCCTTGTCGAGCGCCGGCAGGCCGAACGCGGCGGCCAGGCGGTCGGGCTCGGCGCAGGGGAAGGCGACGTCGAGCGTCTGGCTCTTCTTGTCGGCGTACTCGATCTCGAACTCGGCCAGCGACGAGCCGCAGTCGAAGCACCAGTACACCGGCTTCAGGCCGCGGTAGACGAAGCCGCGCTCGATCACGCGCTTGAAGGCGCGGATCTCGCCGGCCTCGTTGGCGAAGTCCATCGTGCGGTACGGGCGGCCCCACTCGCCGAGCACGCCCAGGCGCTGGAAGTCGGCCATCTGCTGCGCGATCTGCTCGGTGGCATAGGCGCGGCTCTTGGCCTGCATGTCGTCGCGGCTCAGGTTGCGGCCGTGCGCCTTCTCGATCGCGTTCTCGATCGGCAGGCCGTGGCAGTCCCAGCCCGGCACGTACTGGGCGTCGAAGCCGGCGAGCTGGCGCGCCTTGACGATCATGTCCTTGAGCACCTTGTTGACGGCATGACCCATGTGGATCTGGCCGTTGGCGTACGGCGGGCCGTCGTGCAGGATGAACTTCGGGGCGCCGCAGCGCGCGTCGCGCAGGCGCTTGTACAGGCCCTGGTCCTGCCAGGCCTTGACCCAGCCGGGCTCGCGCTGCGCAAGGTCGCCGCGCATCGGGAACGGGGTGTCGGGCAGGTTCAGCGTCGATCGGTAGTCGGTCGTCGCGGCGCTGGTTGCGGGAAGGGGGGTGGTCGATTCGGTCATGGCGGGCTCTCACGCCGGGGCAGGGGCCGGCGCACGCATCGTTGGAGGGGCGAACGGTCGCGGCGCGTGCGGGCGCCGCGTGGCACTCAGACGAGTGAACGCCGAATTCGATCGCGCGTGGTCTGCCGGCGCGTGGCGGCGTGACCGCGCGGGTCGGTACCGCGCGGCTGCCAGGGGGGGACCATGCACAATGCCACGGTGCCGATTCTAGCCAGGGCCCTCGCAGCGCCGGCAGCCGCTGCGATGTTGGCCGGACTGACCTTGTTGCCCGCCGCCCGTGCCGACGAGCCGCCGAAGGCCGACAAGCCTGCCCGCGACGGCTGGGAAGGCGCCATCGGCCTCGTGCTGCGCCATGGCCCCACCTACGCCGGCGCGACCGAGCACCGCAGCCGCGTCGTGCCGGGCCTGTTCCTGCGCTACGGCCGCTTCAGCGTCACGACGACCAGCGGCTTCGCGTCGCGTTCGTCGACCGACGAATCGACCCGCGGCGGCCTGGCGGCCGAGCTGGTGCAGCGCGACGACTTTCGCGTCAGCTTGTCCTTCCGCTTCGCCGGCGGGCGCGATCCCGGCAGCGATGCCGCGCTGGCCGGCCTGGACAAGCGCCGCTCGACGCTGCGGGGCCGTCTGGGCGTCGCGCGCACCCTCGGTGGCGGCTGGCAGGTGCGCGCCGGCTGGAACCCGGATCTGCTGAACCGCGACGGCGGCAGCTATGTCGATGCCGGCCTCGGTTACGGCTGGGCGCTGACGCCGACGGTGCGGGCGAACGCCAATGTCGGCGCGACCTGGGCCGACGCGCGCCACCTGCAGAGCTATTTCGGCATCACCGAGGCCGAGAGCCAGCGCTCCGGCCACCCGGTCTACCGCCCCGGCTCGGGGCTGCGCGACGTCGGCGCCAGCGTCGGCCTGCGCACCGATTTCGGCCCGCACTGGGTCGGCTTCACGAACCTCGGCGTCTCGCGCCTGATCGGCCCGGCCGCGGACAGCCCGCTGACCCGGCGCGCGGCGAACTGGAGCCTGGGCGCCGGCCTCGCCTGGCGCTTCTGATGCGCGGCGCGGGTCAGAGCCCGCGCTCGACCATCTCCAGCAGACGCTCCGACAGCGCATCGACCATCGCGGCCGGCACGCCGCTCAGCGGGCCTTCGATCGCCAGCAGCGAGAGACCGTGCACCGCGGACCAGGCGAGGAACTCCGCGCCCGGCCGGCGTGTGGCCGGCAGTGCACCGGCGGCGACCATCGCGTCCAGCGCGCGGCGCAGCAGGCCGAAAGGTCCGAGGCCGCTGTCGCCCGCCGTGGCCGGGCCGGCCGGCCCCGAGGGGTCGAAACGCCGCGCGAACGCGGTGCGAAAGAGGCCCGGCTCGGCGCGCGCGAAGCGCATGTAGCCGGTGCCGACGGCGCGCAGGGTCGCGCGCGCGTAGCGCGCCGACGGTTTCGGATCGCCCAGCGCGGCGAGCTCCTGCTCGATCGCCCGCGCGACCATCGCCACCGCCGCATCACGCACCGCGGCCAGCAGGTCGTCGCGGCTCGCGAAATGGCGGTAGGCGGCGTTCGGCACCACGCCGGCGCGGCGCGTGGCTTCGCGCAGCACCACCGCGTCCGGACCGCCGTCGCGCGCCAGCGCCAGGCCGGCCTCCAGCAGCGCATTGCGCAGGTCGCCGTGGCGGTAGGCGGCGCGGTTCGGCGGGGCGGGGCGGGTGGCCATCGGCTGGGCAGATGAACAACGATGTGGACACTGTCCATTATGTCTGCTATGGTTTGTGGACGGTGTACACAAAACACCGATCCACCCCACCAACCGGAGCACACGATGCACTTTCGCCCCTACCTGAATTTCGACGGCAACGCGGCCGAAGCGATGGCCTTCTACCAATCCGTGTTCGGCGGCAAGCTGGACCTGATGCGCTTCAAGGACGTGCCCGAGATGCCGTGCCCGCCCGAGGCGGCAGAACGCGTGATGCACGCGCACCTGGACATCGCCGGCCACTCGCTGATGGCCTCGGACACGATGCCGGGTCAGCCCTACACCGGCATGCAGGGCTTCGGCGTCACGCTGGCCTTCGAAACCGTGGCCGAGGCGAAGCGCGTGTTCGCGGCGCTGTCCGAAGGCGGCACCGTCGGCATGCCGCTGGAGCCGACCTTCTGGGTCGAGATCTTCGGCATGGTCACCGACCGCTTCGGCACGCCGTGGCTGATCAACGGCGGCAAGATGATGGCGAGCTGAACGTCAGCCCGCAGCCGCAGCGAACCAGGCGCGCGCGTCCGCCTCGTCGCGCGCAATGCCTTCGCGCAGCGCGTCGAGCGACGCGTACTTGCGCTCGTCGTGCAGCTTGTGCAGCAGCTCGACCTGCAGCACGCGGCCGTAGCCGGCGTCCATCGGCAGCGGCCAGTCGAGGCAGTGCACTTCCAGCAGCACGCGGCCGGCGTCCTCGACCGTCGGCCGCACGCCCAGGCTGGCGACGCCCGGCAGCGGTGCGCCCGCCAGCCCGTGCACGCGCACGACGAAGATGCCCATCGCCGCCGGCTTGGGGTGCGGGAAACGCACGTTCAGCGTGCGGAAGCCGAGCTCGCGGCCGAGCTTGCGGCCATGCACCACGTGGCCGCTGATGCTGTAGGGCCGGCCCAGCAGCGCGGCCGTGCGCTCCATGTCGCCGGCGGCCAGCGCATCGCGCACCGCCGACGACGACACGCGCAGCCCGTGCACCTCATAACTCATCATGCGGGCGACATCGAAGCCCTGCCGGGTGCCGGCCGCGTCGAGCATCGCATAGTCGCCGGCGCGTTTCGCGCCGAAGCGGAAGTCGTCGCCGACCAGCACGTAGCGCGCGCGCAGGCCATCGAGCAGCACGTCGTCGATGAAGGCCTGCGGGTTCTGGCCTGCGAAGCGCGCGTCGAAGCGTAGCACCACGACCTGGTCGACGCCGCAGCGTTCCAGCTCGCTGAGCTTGTCGCGCAGCGTCGCGATGCGCGCGGGCGCCGCGCCGGGTTGGCCCATCAGCCGCGCGAAGTAGTCGCGCGGATGCGGCTCGAAGGTCATCACGCAGCTCGCGAGGTGCCGGTGCCGCGCCTCGTTCGTCAGCAGCGCCAGCATCGCCTGGTGCCCGCGGTGCACGCCGTCGAAGTTGCCGATCGTGAGCGCGCAGGCGCTTGCCAGGCCAGGATGGTGGAAGCCGCGGAAGACACGCATCGTGGGCTTATTGTGGCCCGGTGATGGCGCCGGGTCCGTCCAGCCACCGCCACTTGCCGGGCGCCAGATCGTCGGGCAGCACCAGCGCGCCGAAGCGGCTGCGGTGCAAGCCGACCACGTGGTTGCCCACCGCCGCCACCATGCGCTTGACCTGGTGGTACTTGCCCTGCACCAGCGTCAGCCGCAGCGCGCGCTCACCGGTGATCTCGCAGCCTTCGGCGCGCACCGGTGTCGGCTCGTCGTCGAGCATCACGCCGCCGAGCAGCCGTTGCATCTGGTGCTCGTCGACCGGGCGGTCCGTCGTGACCTCGTAGACCTTCGGCACCTGCTTCTTCGGGCTCGTCAGCCGGTGGATCAGCGCGCCGTCGTCGGTCAGCAGCAGCAGGCCGGTGGTGTCCTGGTCGAGGCGGCCGATCGGCTGCACGCCACGCTGGCGCAGCGGCGGCGGCAGCAGCAGCAGCACGCTGGGCCAGGCCGCTGGCTTCTGCGAGCACTCGTAGCCCGCCGGCTTGTGCAGCAGCACCAGGGCCTTTGCGTGATAGGTCCACGGCTGGCCCTCGACTTCGAAGGCCAGGCCGTCGGTCGCGAAACGTTCGCCCGGATCGCGCCGCACCTCGCCGCCGATGCACACCAGCCCGGCGTCGATCAGGCCGGCGACGACGCGCCGCGTGCCGAAGCCCTGCGAGAACAGCAGATCGTCCAGCCGCTGCGTCGCCGCCTCTGCCTTCTTCGCCATCAGTGGTGCAGCTCGATCAGCACGACGCGGTTCTCGCGCGCCGGCCAGGCGACGCCGACGATGCGCTCGGCGATGTCGCCGCTGCGGTAGTCGGCCACCACCGGCCGGCCGGCGTCGGCGAGCTTGAGCTTCGACGCCGACACGCCGGCGACGCCGGGCGGGATGCCGGGTGGCGTCGCCTGGCCGTCGAAGACGATCCGGTCGCGCGGCAGCCCGAAGTAGCCGCGCGGCCGGCTCAGCGTGACCACCGATGCGGCGTCCTTGTCGGCATCGGCCAGACGCTCGGCGCGCAGGTGCACGAGGTCGGACGAGCGCGGGAAGGGCGAGCGGTAGACATGGGTCGTCGCCAGGCCGGGCGCGGCGACCTCGAACTCGAGCGCGGTGCCGCTGTCCACCGTCACCGGGCCCCAGCGGCCATCGGCGCCGACGGTCCTGTCGATCAGCGCCGCGCCGCGCCGTGCACCGGTGGCAGGATCGACCGCGTAGACCGCGACCTTCGCGCCCGGCAGCGGCAGGTTGGTCGGCCCGCCCGGACCGGGGCCGGACACCTGGCCGTCCAGCGTGACGCGTGCTTCAGGCGTTATCGCCAGCGTCGCCGGCGCGCAGCCGGTGAGGAAGCGGTGCGCCGCGGCGAAGGCCTCGGCGTGGTAGCTGACCTCGCGGTGGTCGCGGCCCGGCAGCACGACGTTCTCTGCGCCTTTCAACGCCGGGCCGTCGAACGTGACGTTGGTCGGCGTGCCCTTGGCGCCGATCCACACGCCGTCGGGCTGTGCGAACTTGTCGTTGTTGTCCGAGCGCACCGTCAGCCAGCGCACGCCGGGGGTGACCTCCGCACCGTCGGGCCCTTTCGGCGCGTTCAACGCGGTGAGGAAGGGGCCGGCGCCGTTGAACTCGTTGCCCGGACGGAAGGTCGGATTCGCCCACACGCCGTGGTTCGGCGTGCCGCCGAGGATGGCGTGCGAGACCATCCTGTCGCCGCCGCCGTTCTGGATGTAGTTGCGGATCGCGTTGCCGCCGCGGGAGTTGCCGATCAGCACGACCTTGTCGGCGCCGGTGGCCTTCAGCACGCGCTGCACTTCGGCGGCGAGGTGCTCGCGCTGCTCGGTGGACGAGCTGCGCCCGGGCTGCTCCTTCGCGTCGTCGTCGCGCGCCAGCGGGTAGGGGAAGTGCACCGCGTGCAGGCGCTCGCGCGGCCAGCCGTTGGATTCGAAGCGCCACTGCGTGGTGGTCCACAGCGCCGCGGTGTCGCCGTTGCCATGCACGAAGACGATCGGCGGCGTCGCTTCGGACGCGGGCGGGCTGCCGCTGGCGCAGGCCGCGAGAAGCGCGGCCCCGGCGGGGATCAGCAGCAGCAGCGAACGGCGGGTGAATCTCATCGGCGGTCTCCTCGCGTCTTCTGGTTCAGCCCCAGCCGAGTTCGCTCGACGAGGGCAGGGGGGGATCGTTCAATCCGCTGGCGGCGCGCACCGCGTTCACGACCGCGCGCGCCGTGACCTCCGCGGCCAGCGCACCCAGCACCGTCAGGTGGCCGGCCCGTCCGCTGGCGCCGGTGGCCAGCGCGAACAGCGTATCGCCGTCGGTCAGCGTGTGCACCGGGTTGATGCTGCGCGCGAGGCCGTCGTGGGCCATCGAGGCCAGCTTGTTGGCCTGCGCCTTGGTGAGTGCGGCATCGGTCGCGACGACGCCGATGGTCGTCGCCATGCCGTCGAGCAGGCGCGCGGGCAGCGCGCCGGCGCGGATCGCGGCCATGGTGTCGCGCGGTGTGCGGCCATCGTCGGCGCGCGAGCCGGCGAGCAGGCGGCCGCTGGCCGGGTCGATGACGTCGCCAATCGCGTTCACCGCCATCAGCGCCGCGACGGTGATCGCGCCGACCTTGATCGACGCGCTGCCGATGCCGCCCTTCATCGCGTGGTCGATGCCGAAGAGTTTGCCGACCGACGCGCCGGCGCCGGCGCCGACCGAGCCCTGCGCCGGGGCGTCGGTGCTCGCGGCCGCACAGGCGGCATGGCCCGCCGCGGCATCGGGGCGGATGTGCGCATCGCCGACCCACAGGTCGAACAGCACCGCGGCTGGCACGATAGGCACGCGGGCGGGACCGACCTCGACGCCGATGCCGCGCTCCTCGAGCCAGCGCATCACGCCGTCGGCCGCGGCCAGGCCGAAGGCACTGCCGCCGGACAGCAGCACGGCATGCACGTGCTCGATCACGTTGCTCGGATGCAGCAGGTCGGTCTCGCGCGTGCCCGGCGCGGCGCCGCGCACATCGACGCCGCAGACCGCGCCGGCTTCGCACAGCACGACGCTGCAGCCGGTGGGCCGGCGAGGGTCGGTGAAGTGGCCGACCTTCAGGCCGCGGACGTCGACGAGAGAACCGGAATGCATGCGGCCAGCGTATCACCGGCCGTCAGGCGGACGCGTCGTCGACGCGTCAGGATCGGCCCTATGAGCCGGCCTAGATGTGCGGCTGCCGTCCGCCGCCGAAGGCCCAGTTCTCCCAGGTCGTTTCCTGGAAGATCACCATCACCTGCTCGGTGTCGACGTCCTGCGCCGCCAGCCGGGTCATCAGGTCCTTCAGCAGCCCGCGCTTGACCTTCACGCTGCGGCCGGCCGACCACAGGATCTCGATGATCGCGAACTGCTCGTTGCGGTCGCGCTCGAGGTCCGGATAGCGTGCATCGACGCGCAGGTTGTCGGCCTTCAGCTCGATCACGCGCTGGAAGCGGTCGGCCGCTGGCACGCCGGTGGCGACCAGCGCGGCATGCACCGCGTCGAGCAGCGCGGTCTTGTAGGCGGGCGGGTGCTGCTCGCGCAGGGTCAGGGTGACGAGGGGCATGGTGGGAATCTCCGGTCAGCGGGTGGTGGGGCGCGCGGCGGCGAAGAGCGAGCGCAGCCGGCGTGCCACGGCGTTCCAGAAGTCCTGGCGGGCCTGCTCGCGCAGTTCGATGGCCCGGCGCCGCGCGGCGGCGGTCAGCGCGCTGCGATCGCGCGGGGTGAGGAGTTGAAGAGGCAGGGGCTGATGCATGGCGGGTTCCTTCGAATGGTGTGACGCCACTCTAGGAATCGGCGGCCGACTCGGAAACGGCGCGCCGCCCAAATCGGTCTTGCGGCATCTGCAACACCGGCTGCACCACCGCTGGCTTCAACCTACGATGCAGGCCCATGGACGATCTGGCTTTCGACGACCTGAAACTCTTCGCCCGTGTCGCCGCACTGGGCACCTTGTCGGCGGTCGCACGCGAGCGCGATGTGCCGGTGAGCCAGGTGTCGCGCGCGCTGGCGCGCATCGAGAAGACCTGCGGCGCGCGCCTGGTGCACCGCTCCACGCATGCGCTGGCGCTGACCGCCGAGGGCGAGACCTTCCTCGACTACTGCCAGCGCCTGGGCTCGACGATCGAGTCGCTCGAAGGCGAATTCGCCGACTCGGCGCGCGAGCCGGCCGGGCTGGTGCGGGTCGCCGCGAGCACGGTGATCGCGCAGTACCAGCTGCTGCCCAGCCTGGCGACGCTGGCCGAGCGTCATGCGAAGCTGCGCGTTGAACTGGAGGTCAGCGACCGGCTGGTGGACATGGCGCGCGACGGCATCGACATCGCGATCCGCACCTCGAGCGCCTTGCCGGACACGATGATCGCGCGCCGCATCGGCGAGCTCGGCCGTGCGCTGTACGCGTCGCCGCTCTACGCCGAGCGACATGGGCTGCCCGCACAGCCCGAGGACCTGCACCGCCACCGGCTGGTCGCCAACACCGCGGCGACGCAGCTGAACCACTGGCCGTTCATCGTCGACGGCCGCGCGATGAAGCTCTCGGTCGACGGTTTCTGGCGCACCAACGACACCGGCCTGGCCGCGAACATGGTGCTGCAGGGCCTGGGCATCGGGCGCCTCGCGACGCTGGTCGGCGCGCCGCTGGTGCAGGCAGGCCGGCTGGTGCCGGTGCTGCCCGCGTTCAGCGACCCGCAGCCGGTGCCGATCTACGCCGTCACCGCGTCGGCGCGGCAGCGGCTGCCGAAGATCCGCGCCTGCCTGGACTTCTGGGCAGATTGGTTCGGCAGCCGGCCGGCCTGATCAGTTCACGCGAAAACGCCCGCGGTGTCCTGCATGCGGTTGGACACCTCGCCCAGGTGGTGCATCGTGTCGCCCAGCGTCATCTCGAGCACCGTCAGGCGCTTGAAGTAATGACTGCCGATGTACTCGTCCGTGACGCCGATGCCGCCGTGCATCTGGATGCACTGCTGGCCGACGAAGCGCATGCTGTTGCCCAGCTGCACCTTGGCCTGCGACAGCGCGCGGCGGCGCTGGGCGCCAAGCTCGCCGAGCTTCAGGCTGGCGAAGTAGCTCATCGAGCGGCCGAGCTCGAGCTGCATCTTGACGTCGGCGATGCGGTGGCGCAGCGCCTGGAAGGTGGCCAGCGTGACGCCGAACTGCTTGCGCGTGTTCAGGTACTCGACCGTCAGCGCGACCAGCTTGTCCATCGCACCGACGCCTTCGGCGCAAGCCGCGGCGATGCCGATGTCGGTGGCGGTCTCCAGGGCCGCGAGGCCGTCCTTCGTGATGAGCGTCGCCGCCGCGTTGGCCAGCTTCAGCTCGCCGGCGCGCGCGCCGTCCTGCGTCGGGTAGGCCTTGACCTCGACGCCCGCCGCGGCCTTCTCGACGAGGAAGAGCGCGACCCGGCCGTCCAGCATCGCCGGCACGATGAAGGCATCGGCTTCGTCGGCCGCCGGCACGACGTGCTTGGCGCCGCTCAGAGCGAAGCCCGCGCCCTGGGCCGTCGCGCTCGTGGAGATCTTGTCGAGCCGGTAGCGTGCGCCGCGTTCCTGCCACGCGGGAATCACGAGAGATTCGGCGCCTGCGATCTTCGGCAGCCAGGCGGCTTGCAGTTCCGGCGAACCGGCCTGCAGCAGCGCGGGCGCCATCAGTGCGGCGGCCGCGTAGGGCGCGTTGACCAGCCCGCGGCCGAGCTCTTCCATCACGACCATCGCCTCGACCGGGCCGAAGCCCATGCCGCCGTGCGCCTCGGGCACGATCAGGCCGGCGAGGCCCAGCTCGGCGAGCTCGGCGTACACCTCGCGCGTCCGGCCGCCGGCCTTGGCGATGCCATGGCGGCGCTCGAAGGTGAAGCCCTTGTCGACCCAGCGGGCCACCGCGTCGCGCAGCGAGACCTGGTCGTCGGTGAATTCGAAGTCCATGTCTTGCCTCCTCAGGAACCGAGCACCGTCTGCGCGACGATGTTGCGTTGCACTTCGTTCGAACCGCCGTAGATCGTCGTCTTGCGGTAGTTGAAGTAGGTGCCGGCCAGCGGCGCGCAGATCGCGGCGCCGGCGAAGTCGCCCTGCCAGCCGGCTTCCATCGCCTCGTGCACGTAGGGCACGGTGGACGGGCCGGCGGCCAGCATCATCAGCTCGGTGTAGCGCTGTTGGATCTCGCTGCCGCGGATCTTCAGCAGGCCTGCGATGTCCAGGCTCGCCTTGCCGCTCTTTTCGGCCGACAGCACGCGCAGCACCATCATCTCCAGCGCGACCACGTCGACCTCCAGCAGCGCGATCTGGTCGCGGAAGCGCTGGTCGTCGTAGAGGCCTTCGGCCTTGGCCAGGCGCTTCAGCCGCTCGAGCTCGCGCTTGGCGCGGTTGACGTCGGCGATGTTGGTGCGCTCGTGCGCCAGCAGGTGCTTGGCGTAGGTCCAGCCCTTGTTTTCCTCGCCGATCAGGTTCTCGGCGGGCACCTCGACGTTGTCGAAGAAGACTTCGTTGACCTCGTGCTCGCCGTCGAGCGTGATGATCGGGCGCACCGTGATGCCGGGCGACTTCATGTCGATCAGCAGGAACGAGATGCCCGTCTGCGGCTTGCCTTCGCTGCTGGTGCGCACGAGGCAGAAGATCCACTCGCCGTACTGGCCGAGCGTGGTCCAGGTCTTCTGGCCGTTGACGATGTACTTGTCGCCGACCCGTTCCGCGCGCGTCTTCAGCGACGCCAGATCCGAGCCCGAGCCCGGCTCGCTGTAGCCCTGGCTCCACCAGACCTCGCCGGAGGCGATGCCGGGCAGGAAGCGCTTGTGCTGCTCGGGCGTGCCGAAGTGCATGATCACCGGCGCCACCATCACCGGCCCGAAGGGCACGATGCGCGGCGCGCCGGCCAGCGCGCACTCCTCCTCGAAGAGGTGCTTCTGCACCGCGTTCCAGCCGGGGCCGCCGAACTGCTTGGGCCAACCGTAGCCCAGCCAGCCCTTCTTGCCGAGGATCTTGGCCCAGCGCTGCATGTCGTCACGCGACAGGCGCAGCGAATTGAGCACCTTGTGGCTCAGGTCCTTCGGCAGGTTCTCCGCGACCCATTCGCGGATCTCGTTGCGGAAGGCCAGTTCTTCCGCGGTGAAGTTCAGGTCCATGGCGTCTCCATTTGGCCGCGCCACGGGTTTTAGCACGACCGTTCGCTTTCCTTCTGTCCCGGCCGGGACAAGGCCAGGGCTTGATGCGGGGCAAGAAGTGACGGGCGAAGGCCGCCCTTGTCGCCGGACCGCGCCGGTCAAGGTCTCCTGACAATGCCGGCACCGCTTAGTCAAGCTGTATACGGAGCGTCCCACTTGAACAAGTTCAGCATCAAGGCCCGCCTGGGCCTGCTCGTCGCGGCGCTGCTGGCGCTGCTGGTGGCCTCGGTGGCCTTGACGGTGCTGCGGGCCGGCCAGGCCAGCCGTACGCTCAGCGAGCTGTACCACGACCGCGTGGTGCCGCTGAAGCAGCTGAAGGTCGTCGCCGACGGGTATGCCGTCGGCATCGTCGACGCGGCGCACAAGGTGCGCGACGGCGGCATGACGCCCGAGGCCGGCATGAAGGCCGTTGCCGAGGCCCGCACGGCGATCGACGCGCAGTGGAAGGCCTTCACCGAGGGCCAGCGCAATGCGCAGGAACGAGCGCTGATCGACAAGGGCCGTCCGCTGCTGACCGCCGCCGATGCCAGCGTGCAGAAGCTGGTCGCGCTGATGAAGGCCAACGACACCGAGGCCCTGCGCGCCTTCGCGGCCAAGGACATGTACCCGGTGATCGATCCGATCGCCGGCGTCGTCGAGGCGCTGATGCAGGTGCAGCTGGAAGTCGCCGAGGCGCAGTACCAGCGCAGCCAGGAAGCGGCGAGCGCCGCGCTGTGGCGCAGCATCGTGATCGCCGCGATCGTCGTCGCCGGCGCCGGCCTGTGGGCCTGGCGCCTCGTGCGCTCGATCGTCGCGCCGCTCGCGCAGGCCGTGCAGCTGGCCGAAGGCGTCGCCACCGGCGACCTGCGCCAGCAGTTCGACACCCGCGCGACGGACGAGACCGGCCAGTTGCTGGGCGCGCTCAAGCGCATGAACGACAGCCTCGCCGGCATCGTCACGCAGATGCGCAACGCCAGCGACTCGATCGCCACCGGCTCGTCGCAGATCGCCACCGGCAATGCCGACCTGAGCCAGCGCACCGAGGAGCAGGCGAGCAACCTGCAGCAGACCGCCGCGTCGATGGAGGAGCTGACCGCCACCGTGCGCCAGAACGCCGAGACCGCGCGCACCGCCAGCCAGATCGCCGCGCAGGCGGCCGATGCCGCGGCGCAGGGCGGCGACGTCGTCGGCCGCGTCGTCACGACGATGGAGGCGATCGACGCCAGCGCGAAGAAGATCGCCGACATCATCGGCGTCATCGATGGCATCGCATTCCAGACCAACATCCTGGCGCTGAACGCCGCGGTGGAAGCCGCCCGCGCCGGCGAGCAGGGCCGCGGCTTCGCGGTGGTGGCCGCCGAGGTGCGTGCGCTCGCGCAGCGCAGCGCGCAGGCCGCGCGCGAGATCAAGGCGCTGATCGGCGAGAGCGCGGGCAAGGTCGAGTCCGGCACCTCGCTGGTCGGCGAAGCCGGCCGCACGATGGACGAGATCGTCGCGCAGGTGAAGCGGGTCAATCAGCTGATCGGCGAGATCAGCGCCGCCAGCCACGAGCAGAGCCAGGGCATCGGCCAGGTCGGCGACGCGGTGGCGCAGCTCGACCAGGTGACGCAGCAGAACGCGGCGCTGGTCGAGGAGAGCGCTGCGGCGGCCGAGAGCCTGAAGGTGCAGGCCGCGCAGATGGCGCAGGCGATGCAGGTCTTCCGGGTGTGAACCCGAGGCGGCGGCTCTAGCGCCGCTCCAGCCGCATCGTGTCGCCGTCGCGGCGCATCGAGAAGCGGCCGAGGAAGCTGTTGCCCAGCAGCGTGAACGGCATCTCGGCCTGCATCACGACCGCCTCGACGTTGAAGACCTCGACGTCGCCGATGCGCACCGACTGCAGCATCACCTGGTACACCGGCACCAGCCCGCCGGCGGTGCTGGAGACGGCGCGTTCGCCGCGCCGCCAATCGAGCCCCAGGCGGTTCGCTTCGCTGGCGCTCATCGCCACCACCGTCGCGCCGGTGTCGACCATGAAGCGTACCGGCTTGCCGTTGATGCTGCCATTGGCGGTGAAATGCCCGCCCTGGCCGACCGGCAGCACGATCTGGCTGCCGCTGCTGGAGGTGGCCCCCGCGCCGACGACAGCGGCCGGCGCCGCGCCCAGCCGCAGCAGGCTGGCGCGGCCATTGACCACCACCTCGGCCTCGCCATCGCCCATGCGCGTCAGGGTCACGCCCTTGACCGTTGCACCCACCGACACCGTGTGCGGCTGGCCGTCGATCAGCAGCAGCGCCTTGCTCGCGCCCAGGCTGCCGGACAGGCTGACGCTCTGTCCCATGGCCGCGAATGGCAGCAGGGCAGCGGCGAGCAACGCGAGGCCGCGGCGCATGGGATCAGTCGCGGAAGTTGTTGAAGGCCAGCGGCACGTCGCTGACTTCTTTTCTGAGCAGCGCGATCGCCGCCTGCAGGTCGTCGCGCTTTCCGCCGGTGATGCGCACGCTGTCGCCCTGGATGGCGGCCTGCACCTTCATCTTGCTCTGCTTGATGAGCTGCTGGATCTTCTTCGCGGTGTCCGAGTCGATGCCCTGCTTGACCGGCACGGTCTGGCGCACCTTGTCGCCGCCCATCTTCTCGATCTTGGCGCTGAAATCGAGGAAGCGCACGTCGACGCCGCGCTTGGTCAGCTTGGCCAGCAGGATGTCCTTGACCTGGCCGATCTGGAAATCGCTGTCGCCCAGCAACTGCAGCGACCGGTCCTTGCCGGATTCCACGCTCTCGATGTGCGCGGACGAGCCCTTGAAATCGAAGCGCGTGCCGATTTCCTTGTTGCTCTGCTCGACCGCGTTGCGCAGTTCGACGAGGTTGGGTTCGAGGACGGTGTCGAAGCTTGGCATGGGGTCGAAATTCTGCCACGCGGCCCCGCCCGGGAACTTGACCTGCTTCGGCGAAAATCCACTGATGGTCTGCCCCCTGCTCACTTCGTTCGCTCCCCCAAGGATCCGAAGGATCCCTCCCGGGATCCATGGGGGCTCAGCGCCCTTCTATGGGCGGCCGGGCGGGCGCTGATGTCCACCGCGCCAGCCCTGCAGATCGATCACGGCGTCAGCCTGCGCGAGCTGAACACCTTCGGCCTGCCGGCGGTGGCGCACACGCTGGTGCGCATCACCAGCGATGCCGACGTGCGGCGCCTGCTCGGCCATCCCGAGCACGGCCGCGCGCCGAAGCTGGTCCTCGGCGGCGGCAGCAACCTGATCCTGACGCGCGACCCGCAGGCGGTGGTGCTGCGCGTCGAGGTGGCGGGCCGGCGCCTCGTCGAGGAACGCGACGACGCCTGGATCGTCGAGCTCGGCGCCGGCGAGACCTGGCACGAGGCCGTCGCCTGGACGCTGGACCAGGGCTGGCCAGGGCTGGAGAACCTGGCGCTGATCCCCGGCACCGTCGGCGCCGCGCCGGTGCAGAACATCGGCGCCTACGGCATCGAGCTGAAGGATCGCTTTGAGTCCCTCGACGCGGTCGACCTCGTCACCGGCCGCAGCGTCACCCTGTCGGCCGCGGCCTGCAACTTCGGTTACCGCGACAGCGTGTTCAAGCAGACGGGCTTCGGCGGCCTCGCCGGCAAGAGCCTGATCACCCGCGTGCGGCTGAAGCTGCCGAAGCCCTGGCATGCGGTGATCGGCTACCTCGACCTCGAGCGCAAGATCGCCGAGACCGGCATCACGCAGCCGGATGCGCGCACGATCTTCGACTGGGTCTGCGCGATCCGCCGCGCCAAGCTGCCCGACCCGGCCGACATCGGCAACGCCGGCAGCTTCTTCAAGAACCCGGTGGTCAGCCCCGAGCAGTGCCGCGACATCATCGCGCGCGACCCGCACATCGTGCACTACCCGATCGACGGCGGCCGCTTCAAGCTGGCCGCCGGCTGGCTGATCGATGCCTGCGGCTGGAAGGGCAAGTCGATCGGCCGCGCCGGCGTCTACGAGAAGCAGGCGCTGGTGCTGGTGAACCGCGGCGGCGCCAGCGGCGCCGAGGTGGTGACGCTCGCGCGGGCGATCCAGGAAAGCGTCTACGGCCGCTTCGGCATCCGGCTGGAGCCGGAGCCGGTGGTTGTCTAGCCGCCGCAGGGCCGCCCCAAGGCGGCTCGCGGCCCCCTTGGGGGGCAGGAGCGAAGCGACGTGGGGGCCTCATGACGGCCGCAGGGCCGCCCCAAGGCGGCTCGCGACCCCCTTGGGGGGCTACGCCTCGACGATGCCCTCGGCTTCGCACAGCCGCCGCGTTGCCAGCACCAGTTCCTCGAAGCGCTGAACGGCCAGCGCCAGCTGCGGCGCACCCAGCGTGCCGGCATCGCGGTTGAGCACCGCCGCGGCATCGGCCAGCGCCGGCAGCCCGAGGTTCAGCGCCGCGCCCTTGACCGCATGGGCGGCCTCGCGCAGGCGGTCGGTGTCGGCATCGCGCATCGCGTCGCGCATGCGGTGCGCGGCGGCGTCGGCCTGGGCGAAGAAGTCGCCATAGAGGGCCGGCGAGCGGGCCGCGCCCATCAGCTCGGTGACCGCGGCGAGGGCCGCGTGGTCGATCAGGCCGGGGGCCGTGGCCGCGGCTTCGGCGGCGGGCGGGTGCGCCGGCTGCGGGGGCGCGCCGGCATGGCGCGCGAACAGGGCCGACAAGGCCTCCAGGCTCACCGGTTTGGTCATCACCTCGTCGATGCCGGCGCGCAGGCAGCGCTCGCGGGTGTCGGCGAAGACGTCGGCCGTCAACGCGATGATCGGTATGCGCGACGCCGGCGCCGGCAGTGCGCGGATCGCCTCGGTGGCGGTGACGCCGTCCATCACCGGCATGTGCACGTCCATCAGCACCAGGTCGAAGGGCTGCTCGCGCATCGCCTGCACCGCCTCCAGCCCGTTGCCGACCTGGTGGCCGTGGTGGCCGAGGCGCTCGAGCAGCGCGCCCAGGTAGAGGCGGTTGACCGGATGGTCCTCGGCTACCAGCACGCGCAGCCCGCCTGCGTGCGCCGCGTCGGCCGGCGCCGGCGCCGGCTGCACCGCGGCGGCCGGCACCAGCGGACAGTGGAACGAGAACACGCTGCCGGCGCCCGGCATGCTGCGCACGAGCAACTCGCCGTCCATCAGCTGCGCCAGGTTGCGCGAGATCGCCAGGCCCAAACCGGTGCCGCCCTGGCGCCGCACCAGCGGATCGTCGGCACGGGTGAAGCGCTGGAACAGGCGGTCGACCGTCGTCGGGTCCATGCCGATGCCGCTGTCGGTGACGTCGAATTCGAGCTGCCGCTGGCCGTCCTCGGTGCTGCGCGCGCGGCAGCCGAGCACGATGCTGCCGCGCTCGGAGAACTTGATCGCGTTGTTCAGCAGGTTGTAGAGAACCTGGCGCGTGCGCGTGGGGTCGAGCCGCACGTGGGTGGGCAGGCGCTCGTCCATGCGCAGCTCCAGCGCCAGGCCCTTGGCGGTGGCCTGCGGCAGCATCAGCGCCTGCACTTCCTGCAGCAGCGCCGGCAGGTCGACGACCTGCGGCGCGAGCGCCAGCGTGCCCGACTCGAGTTTCGCCAGGTCCAGGATGTCGTCGAGCAGTCGCAGCAGGTGCGCGGCGGATTCGTCGGCGGTCTGCAGCCACGCGGCCGACTGCGCGGGGTCGGCCTGCGGCTGCCTCAGCAGCGCCAGCATGCCCAGCAGCCCGTGCAGCGGCGTGCGCAGCTCGTGGCTCATGTCGGCGAGGAACTCGCTCTTGGCGTGGCTCGCCGCCTCGGCCTCGATGCGGGCGTCGCGCAGCTCGTCGGCCAGCGCCTCGAGGTGGCGGCGGCGCTGCTCGAGCTTGCGCATCTGGCGCAGCGCGATGATCGCGAACACCAGCACCATCGCCGACAGGAAGCCGGTCAGCGCCAGCCCGATCTGGTTGTGCTGGCGCACCTTGTCCTGGCGCTCGCTGACCTGCGCGGCGACCTGGTGCGAGGCGTCGAGCAGCAACTGGTGGATCGGATCGGACAGTGCGATCAATTCGTCGAGCAGCGCCCGCGCCGCCTGCGGGCTCAAGGGACCGCGCGGCTGGGCGCTGAGGTAGAGATCGGCGCGCGCGGTGAAGCGGTCGATCTGGCGCAGGGCCTGCTCGTACCCGGTCACCTGCCGCAGCAGCCGGTTCGCGCGCTCGGTGCGCAGCAGCGTGACGCGGCTGACGAAGATGTCGTAGCGCAGCTGCAGCTGCGCCGGCGTGCCGACGGTCGGTTCGACATCCTGGCGCCACTGCTCGCGCAGCCGCAGGTATTCGGTTTCCAGCTGGTACAGGCTCAGCACCAGGTAGTCGTCCTGGTACTGCACGGTGGTGCTCAGCAGCGCGTACTGCCGCACCTGCACGAAGGCGGCCGCCAGCAGCGTCGCCAGCAACAGCAGGCCGGTGACGCCGAACCACGGCGTCAGACGCTGCGGTGGCGGCGCCGGCGCCTCCATGCTCAGGTCACCTCGATGCTGCGCAGCTGCCAGGCGCAGCGCGTGTAGTACAGCGCCTTGCGCAGGGTGGCGTTGCTGTCGAACGGATAGATGATGAACAGCGGCCCCTTGTCCCGCACCGACATCGGCTTGTCGTCGAGCAGGCGCGCGAGCAGCACGTCGAAGCGCTGAACGTCGTCGAACGGGATGTCGACGCGGTAGTCGTTCAGCGCCGTCGCGCGCAGCGCCTGGCCCTGCGCGGACGCCGCGGACAGCACGTCGCGCAGCAGCGGGCCGGTGAACTTGCGCGGCTGGCTGTACCAGGGCGTGCGCGTGGTGTAGCTCTGTTGCGGCAGCTTCTCCAGCATCGCCATGTCGAACTCGGCCTGCGGCTCGCCATTGGTCTGCCGGTTGGGCAGGCGAACGCGCCCGTTGACGGTGAGCACGACCGGGCCCTCGGGGTTGTCGAGTGCCCGGACCGCCAGGCTGGCACCGAGCCAGGGCAAGGCGGCGAAGCTCAGCAGGGAACGGCGCTGCATCGGAGGCGGGAAGGCGGCTGGCAATCGTGGGGGGAGCGATATTAACCGCCGGTCTGCCAAGGGTTGACCCGGATGACAACTGCGCACGCTTGGCTGGTGCATCAGCACTTGGAGGGGGTGACGCGAGCACTTGCTGCGTTAAGCTGCCGGATTGATGATTTCCATCCTTTCCACCGCCGTCGCCTGATGTCTTCCACCTTGGGACCGACCACTCAAGGCGGCCAGGCCAACGCACTGCCCAAGGGCACGCGGCTGGGCGAATTCGAGATCCGCCGCGTCATCGGCGCCGGCGGCTTCGGCATCGTCTACATGGCCTTCGACCACGGCCTCGAGCGCGAGGTGGCGATCAAGGAGTACATGCCGTCGTCGCTGGCGTCGCGCACCGAATCGCTGCATGTCTCGCTGACCTCGCCGTCGAACGAGGAAACCTTCAAGCTCGGCCTGCGGTCCTTCGTCAACGAGGCCAAGCTGCTGGCCCGCTTCGACCACCGCTCGCTGATCAAGGTGCACCGCTTCTGGGAAGAGCGCGGCACCGCCTACATGGTGATGCCGCTGCTGCGCGGCCGCACGCTGCGCGAGGCCCGCCGGCTGATGGAGCAGCCGCCCACCGAGGCCTGGCTGCGCGGGGTGCTCGACCCGGTGCTCGGCGCGCTGGAGGTGCTGCACCGCGAGGACGTGTTCCACCGCGACATCGCGCCCGACAACATCCTGATCGGCGACGACGGCGTGCCGATGCTGCTGGACTTCGGCGCCGCGCGCCACGTGATCCACGGCCGCAGCCAGACGCTGACCGCGATCCTCAAGCCCAGCTACGCGCCGATCGAGCAGTACGGCGAGGCGAACAACCTGCGCCAGGGCGCGTGGACCGATCTCTACGCGCTGGGCGCGACCCTGCACTACCTGATCACCGAGTCGCCGCCCGCCCCGGCCACCGTGCGCACGATCAGCGACGACGTGCCGCCGCTGGCCAGCCTGCCGCGGCCAGGCATCTCCGAAGGCTTCCTGCACGTCGTCGACTGGATGCTGGCGCCGCGGCCGCAGGACCGGCCGCAATCGGTGGCCGAACTGCGCGAGGTGCTGGCCGGCCGCCGCGGCGTGCCGGTGCGTTCGCTGCCGCCGCCGTCGGCCACCGCCTGGCAGCGCACCGAGCTCTACCACCCGCCCGCCGCGCCGGTGCCGACCACCTCGATCGTGCACCAGGAACCGCTGCCGATGCCGGTGCCGGTCGCGCCGACCGGCACCGTGTCGCGGCGCGTCGATCCCGAGCTCAACCGCGACGACGAGACGACACGCGCCGCGCCGCGCCGCGACACGGTGCCGCCGACCGCCACGCGCGCCGCGCCGCGGCCGGCGCAGCCGGCCCTGGACCGGCTGGACTTCGTGCCGTCGCGGCCGATGCCCATGCACAGCGCGCCCGCACCGGCGCCACGCGCGGCGTCCAGCGCCTCGGCCGCGAAGCCGAGTCGCCTGCCCTGGATCGCCGGCGGTGGGGCCGTCGCGGCCGCTGCCGCCGCGCTGGTGTGGATGCTGACCCGGCCCGACGCCCCGCCCGTCGTGGTGCCGCCGCAGGCCGCATCCGCGCCGGCCCCGGCCGCCATGGCCTCGGTGCCCGCGCCGGCGGCCGAGCCGGCATCCGCCCCCGCGCCGGTGGCGGTGACGCCCGAACCCGCGCCGGCCCCCGCGCCGACGCCCGCGCCCGTGGCGACCACGCCCGCGCCCGCTCCCTCCGCGCAACAGCGTCCGGCGGCGCCGGTCGCCGCCACGCCCGCCCCCGCACCGCGGCCCACGTTACCGGCGCCCACGGCCCAGGTCCCGGCCCCGAGCCCGCAGATGTCGGTGGCCAGCGCCGCATTGCGGCCGCTGCCGCAACGCCCGACGACCACCACCGATACCGGCCCCGGCCCGGGCAGCGGCCGCGCGACGCTGCCGACCCGTCCGGAGCCGGCGTCACCGCCACCGCCGGCCCGTGAGACGCCCGCGCCCGCGCCGGTGGCCGCCGCGCGCGATCCGCGCGAGAACTGCGGCAGCCGCATGCTGATCGCGCTGCACCTGTGCCTGGTGCGCGAATGCGCCAAGCCCGCCTACGCCGAGCACCCCGAGTGCGTGCAAGTGCGGGCGATCGAGGAACGCACGCGGCAGCGCATGAACCCGCAGTGACGCGCAGGCGACACGGTCCCCGGATCTAGGCGGCGAAGGCCGCGTCACCAGGGTGACAAGTCGCGGGTTCGCCGGGATGCGGCGCGCTGGCGGCTGGGCTACACCAGCGGCAGTCCCCTTCCACTGCCGCCACCATGAGCCTGCCCGCCGTCCGCCCGCACCATGCGATCTGGCCCCAGCGCCTGCCGCGCGAACTGGTCCTGCCCGAGACCAGCCTGTGGTTCAACCTCGAGGTCGCCGCGACCCGCTTCCCGCAGCGGGCCGCGTACCGCTTCCTCGGCCGCCCGCTGCGCTATGCGGACATGAAGCGCCAGGCCGAGGCGCTGGCCGGCTGGCTGCAGGCACAAGGCGTCGCCAAGGGCGACCGGGTGATCGTCTTCATGCAGAACTGCCCGCAGTTTCCGATCGCGGTGCACGGCATCCTGCGCGCCGACGCTGTCGTCGTGCCGGTGAACCCGATGAACAAGGCCGACGAGTTCGGCCACTACATCACCGATTCGGGTGCGAAGGTGGTGATCTGCAGCGCCGACCTCGCCGGCATCGTCGCCGAGGCCGACAGCCGCCTGCCCGAGTCGCAGCGCCTGCGCCACCTGGTCGCCACGCGCTACGCCGACGCGCTGCCCGCGGAGATCGAGCCCGAGGAGCGGCCGAGCGAGGCGGTGCTGCAATGGCTGCAGGCCGACCCGCCGCTGCCCGCCGGCACGCAGCGCTGGCCCGAGGTGCTGGCCGCCGGCCACGTGCCCGGCCCGCACACCGCGCAGCCGGACGACCTGGCGCTGCTGCCCTACACCTCGGGCACCACCGGCCTGCCCAAGGGCTGCATGCACACCCACCGCACGCTGATGCACAACGTCTTCGGCGCCAGCCAGTGGGGCTGCAGCGGGCCGGAGACGATCAGCCTGGGCGTGGTGCCGATGTTCCACATCACCGGCTTCGTCTACGGCGTGCTCAGCTCGCCGGCCGGCGGCGCGACCACCATCATCCTGCCGCGCTGGGAACGCGAGCTCGCCGGGCGGCTGCTGTCGCGCCACCGGGTGACGCACTGGACCTGCGTGCCGACGATGATCATCGACCTGATGGCGAGCCCGAACTTCGCGAGCTTCGACCTGTCGAGCCTGCGCTACCTGTCCGGCGGCGGCGCGGCGATGCCGTTCGCGGTGGCCGAGCGGCTGCAGAAGGAGTTCGGCATCACCTTCGCCGAGGGCTACGGCCTGACCGAGACCGCCGCGCCCACGCATGCCAACCCGCCCGAGCGCGCGAAGCTGCAGTGCCTGGGCATCCCGATCTTCGGCACCGACTCGCGGGTGATCGATCCCGAGACGCTGGCCGAGCTGCCGCCCGGCGAGGTCGGCGAGGTCGGCGAGATCGTCACCCACGGCCCGATGGTCTTCAAGGGCTACTGGGGCCACCCGGAGGCGACGAAGGCCGCGTTCATCGAGATCGACGGCAAGCCCTTCTTCCGCACCGGCGACCTCGGCCGCATGGACGAGGAAGGCTACTTCTTCATGACCGATCGCTTGAAGCGCATGATCAACGCCAGCGGCTTCAAGGTCTGGCCGAGCGAAGTGGAGCTGCTGCTGTTCAAGTGCCCCGGCGTGCAGGAAGCCTGCGTGATCTCGGCGCGCGACGCCTACCGCGGCGAGACCGTCAAGGCGGTGATCGTGCTGAAGCCCGAGGCGCGCGGCAAGACGACCGAGCAGGACATCATCGACTGGGCGCGCGAGCACATGGCCGCCTACAAGGCGCCGCGCATCGTCGAGTTCGTCGACGTGCTGCCGAAGTCGGGCTCGGGCAAGGTGATGTGGCGGCTGCTGCAGGAGAAGGAAGCGGCCGCCGCCTAGGCGACGAAACGAGCGGCCATCGAGCGGCCATCGGAGCGGCCGTTCGCCGCGTCAAGCCCGCTTCATCAGCTCGTCGTAGCGCCGCTGCATCTCTTCGGTCGACAGGTCCTCGAGGTGGTGGCCGATCAGCCACTGGTGGCCGAAGGGGTCGCGCAGGCGGCAGCTGCGCTCGCCGTAGAACTGGTCGGCCGGTTCCATCTCCATCGTCGCGCCCGCGGCCACCGCGCGTGCGGCGCAGGCATCGCAGTCGTCGACGTGCAGGTGGATCGACGCGCCGATCGAGGTCTCGCCCTGCGGCGCGTGCAGGCCGTACTCCGGGTATTCCTCGCTGAGCATCAGCACCGTCGGGCCGAGCTGCAGCTCGGTGTGGCCGATGCGGCCGGACGGCTCGACGAGCCGCATCTTCTCGACCGCGCCGAATGCCTTGACGTAGAAGGCGATCGCATCGGCCGCACCCTTGACGCGCAGGTAGGGGAAGACCTCGTGGATCACCGGGGGATTGGAGCTCATCGCGTGCCTCCTTGAATCGGGATGCGTTCAGCTTACGTCGCACGCGCGGCGCGGTCTTGAACGTTTTTTCGCCGCGCGGCGCGCGCGTCAGCGGCAGGCGACGTGGCTCGGGAAGTGGGTGGCGCCGCGCCGGTAGTCGCCGGGCGTGAAGCCGGCGAAGCGGCGGAACTCGCGCGCCAGGTGCGCCTGGTCGGCATAACCCGCATCGGACGCGGCCTCGGCCCACGGCGTGCCGGGGTCCGCGGCGTGCAGCAGCCCGTTGAAGCGCAGCAGCGCGGCGTGCACCTTCGGCGCCAGGCCGACCGTCGCGCGGTAGCGGTCGATGAAGCGCGCCGGCGACAGGCCGATGTCGCGCTGCACGTCGCCGACGCGCGCGCCCGCGGCCAGCCGCCTCACCGCCCAGCCGAGCCAGCGCTCGAGGTCGGCCTCGGGCCTCAGGTGGGCGCGCAGCGCGGCTTCCAGCGCGTCGAGCCGCGCGGCCGGTGTCGCCAGCGTGCCGCCGCGAACCAGCCGGTCCTGCAGCGCGGCGGTGAACCCCGGCCACAGCGTGTCCAGCGCCATGCTGCGGCCTGTGAATTCGTCGGCCGGCGCGTCGACGAAGGCGGTCAAGCCGCCGGGCCTGAAGTGCGCGCCGACCACCGCCAGCGCGCCGCCGGTGTCGCGCAGGGTCGCGTGCTGCTGCGCACCCTGCAGCACGCCGCCGGCGAGCCAATGGCCACGCGCATCGTCGCGGCCGGCAAAGCGGCGCAGCGCGCCTTGCGTCAGCGGCACGACCAGGTCGGCGCAGCCGGTCGGCAGGTTCCACTCGCGCGCATGCGGGGCGGCCGAGTGGCGCTCGCTGGTCCACAGGCGCTCGATGAACCGATCGAGCGGCGGTGCCGGGCGGCGGCTCGGCGCTGTGGGGGGCGGCGTGTCGACGGCCATCGCTGGCGACCCGTCAGAAGCTCGATCCCGGCTGCTGCAGGAAGGCGACTTCTTCGGCCGTGCTCGCGCGGCCGAGCGCCGCGTTGCGGTGCGGGAAGCGGCCGAAGCGCTCGACGATGTCGTGGTGCGCCTGTGCCCAGCGCGACAGCCCGGCCAGCGCCGGCTCGTCGGCTTCGAGCTGCGCAAAGAGCCGCAGCGCCTCGCGCTGGCAATCGATGTCCTCGGCATGTTCGAAGGGCAGGTAGACGAACTGCCGCTGCACGCCGGCGAGCCCGCGGTCCGCGCCGCTGGCGACCATCGCCCGCGCCACCGCCAGTGCGCGCACATCGCCGGCAAAGGCGCGCGCGGTGCCGCGGAAGGCATTGCGCGTGAACTGGTCCAGCACGATCACCTGCGCCAGCGCGCCTTCCGGTGTCGCCGCCCACGCGTCGAGGCCACCGGCGATCGCCGCGTCGATGGTCGTGCCGAAACGTTCGCGGATCTGCGCGTCGAAGGCCTCGTCCTTGCGGAACCAGACGGCGCGCGTCTGCAGGTGCTCCGGATCGCCGGGCGGGGCGAACCAGAAGTGAAGCACGGCACGGGCCGTATCGGGTGGCATGGCGGCGGTCATGGGTTCGCGCGAAGCCGCGCACCGGTTCGCGCGGCGGGGGCTGGCTGGCTGCGCACGATAGCAGCGATGCGAAGGCCGGCGGCGCCGAACCCCGGCCGGCGGGAGGGGCGAGCCGGTGGCGCGGCGGCCGTCGATCGCGGTCAGGTTGCGTACCGCCGCCTGAACGCCGTCGGCGTCATGCCTGCGACGCGGCTGAACGCCCGCCGGAAGCTGGAATCGTCGGCGTAGCCGAGGCCGTGACAGACCTGCGCCACCGTCTGCGACGACTGCAGGAGCCGCTCGCCGGCCTGCCGCAGCTTCAGCAGCCGAACGTGCTCGCCGACGCTGCATCCCGCCGCCAGCTTCACCTTGCGCGCCAGCGTGCGTGGTGTCGTCGCCAGCGCGGCCGCCAGCGACGCCAGGCGTGTGTCGCAGGCCGGCGTCCGCTCCACGACGAGGCGCAGGCGGCGCAGCAGGGGATCGGCATCGACCATCTCCAGCCGCTGGAACACCGAGGGCGCAGGGGGTGGTTGCGGCAGCACGACGAAGCGGGCGATGTCGCGCCAGGCTTCGGCGTCGAGTACCCGCTCGACCTCTGCCGCGACGATCGGCTGGTAGCCGTGCGTGCCCGACGCCGTCGAATTCCGACGGGCGATCACGGCACTGTGGCCCCACTGCCAGTCGATGCGCGGGAAGCGTTCGGACAGCCACGGACCCATCCACCAACTGGCCGTGGCCGGCTCGTCGCGCAGGCGGTCGGCCGCCGCCAGCAGCGCCACGCCCGTGCAGTAGCCCCAGCACCTCACGCGGCGATCCAGCGCTCGCAGCGCGCCGACGAGCGGTGCCTGCGCGTCGACCGCCGCCGCCACCTTGGCGGCCGAGTTGGCCCAGAACCCGGGCACCAGCAGCACCTGGCATCGCGCGTCCTCCACGGCGAGCGCAGCGTGCAGCTCGATCCCGTGGGCACATCGGACGGCACCGCCCCGCAAGGCCACGAACTGCCAGCTGAAGAGCGCCTTGTTCGCCCGCACGTTCGCTGCCTGCAACAGGTCGGCCGCCGCGAAGAGCCCGGCCGGCATGCACTGCGGGTAGAGCAGGAGGCCGACATCGAGGGTTGGCATGAATCGCACCAGAATTGTCAGAACAAGCCATGGTAGCCGGGGCGACGCTGGCGCAGCATCGCGGCATGAAGATCTCCCAACTGCGCAACGCCACCGTTCTCGTCGAGATCGGCCCCCATCGCCTGCTGGTCGACCCGATGCTCGCCAAGCAGGGCGCCCTGCCTTCGCTGAAGTGGTTCACCCCGCGCCGCCGGCGCAATCCGCTGGTCGATCTGCCGCCCCAGGCGCCGGGCCTGCTGGACACGGCCACGCGGGCGCTGATCACGCATTGCCGCAAGGGGCACTTCGACCACCTCGACCGCGCCGGCATTCGCTGGCTGCGCGAACGGCAGCTGCCCGTGCTGTGCATGCCCGAGGATGCGGAGCACCTGCGCCGGCGCGGCCTCGCGGTCGAGGCGCTGGCGGCCGAGGGCACTAGCACTGTCGACGGCCTGCGCATCAGCCCGGTCCCCTGCCTGCACGGCGAAGGCTGGATGCTCGGGCGCCTGATGGCGCACGGCCATGGCTACCTGATCGAGCACCCCGGCGAGCCCAGCCTGTACATCGCCGGCGATACCGTGCTGACGGACGACGTGCGCCGGTGCGTGACCGATCGCCGCCCCGCGGTGAGCATCGTGCCGGCCGGCGGCGCCGCCTTCGACCTCGGCGGCGAGCTGATCATGGATGGCGCGCAGGCCCTGGCACTGGCATTGGCGGGCGACGGCGTCTTCATCGCCAACCACCTCGAGGCGCTGGACCATTGCCCCACGCGCCGCGACAGCCTGCGCGCGCAGGCGGCAACGCGCGGACTGGGCGCGCGCTTCCTCGTGCCGGAGGACGGCGACACGATGTGCTTCGACGCCGGCCGGACGGACACGTCACCTGCCGGCGAACACTGCGGCGCCCGCCGGCCGCCCGCCACCCCGGCCCTCGACACCATCGGCCTGCCATGACGTCGGTTGTTCTTCGTCCGACGAGCCTCTTCTCGACGCGCTCGTGCTCGATCACTTCCTGAGTTATCGGAACGACCACTGTCCGACATCGGCGACGGCGCCAGGTCGGGTCACGGGGTCGATCGAGTGGATCGACGCCGCCGGGCGTTCCGCTACTCGGCGACGGCCAAGCGCATCGGGCGGCGCCGCGCCCTCAGCGCGTTGAGGATCGGGCGGCGCTGTCGAGGCCGCCCAGCTGGCGCCACAGGAACGCGAACTCCAGCGCCAGCAGGTCAGCGCGCTGCGCGTTGTCGGCGGCCCCGGCATGGCCGCCTTCGATGTTCTCGTAGTACAGCGGCGCGTGACCCTGCTCGACCATGCGCGCGGCCATCTTGCGGGCGTGGCCCGGATGCACGCGGTCGTCGCGCGTCGAGGTGGTGAACAGCACCTTCGGCAGCTTCGCGCCGGCCTGGACGTTCTGGTAGGGGCTGTAGGGCGCGATCCAGGCCCATTCCTCGGGCTTGTCGGGGTTGCCGTATTCGCTCATCCACGAGGCGCCGGCGAGCAGCTTGTGGTAGCGCTGCATGTCGAGCAGCGGCACCTTGCAGACCACCGCGCCGAAGAGCTCCGGCCGCTGCAGCATCACCGCGCCGACCAGCAGCCCGCCGTTGCTGCCGCCCAGCATGCCCAGGCGCTTCGCGCGGGTGACCTTCGTGGCGGCGAGGTCCTCGGCCACCGCCGCGAAGTCGTCGTAGCTCTTCTGCTTGTTCGCCTTGATGGCAGCCTGATGCCAGGCCGGGCCGTACTCCCCGCCGCCCCGGATGTTGGCGATGACGAAGACACCACCCTTCGCCACCCACGCGCTGCCGTAGGTCGGCAGATACCGCGGCAGCTGCGCGATCTCGAAGCCGCCGTAGCCGTAGAGCAGCGTCGGGTTGTCGCCATCGGCCTTGGCGCCCTTGGGCCAGACGATGAAGTAGGGCACCCTGGTGCCGTCCTTCGATACGGCGAAGCGCTGTTCGACGCGTGCGCCGTCGGCATCGAAGAACGCCGGCAGCGCCTTCGTGCGCTGCAGCTGGTCGCGTGCGGTGTCGGCGAGGTACAGCGTGTCCGGCGCCAGCAGGCTGGTGTGCGTGACCCAATAGGCCTCGGCCAGCGCATCGTCGGCGAGCCACGGGTCGTGCAGGCCGGCGAGGGTCAGCGTGCCGGGCGCCGGGGTGGCGATGTCGCGGCGGCGCCAGCCGTCGGCCGCAGGTGCCCAGGCTTCGAGGCGGCCGGCGACATCCTCCAGCACGTTCAGCAGCAGCTGCGTGCGCGTCGTCGCATACCCTGCGAGCGAGCGTTTCGCGGTCGGCTCGAAGAGGCGTTCGAATGTCGCTTCGCCCCGCATCAGCGCGGCGAAGTCGGCCACCAGCAGCGCACCGCGCGCATGGCCCTGCCAGTCGCTCTTCAGCTCGATCAGCGCGCGCGGGCCCCAGAAGCGCAGGCGGGCGTCGCGCGGGATCGGGATGGCCTGCAGGCGGCCGTCTTCGCCGAGCAGCGAGCGGCGGATGTCCCAGCGGCTGACGTAGCGCGTCAGCACGGTGCGCGCGCGGCCGCGGTCGCTGAAGTCGACCTCGACATCGGCGCCGACATCGGCCGGCTCGGCTTCGAACACGGTGGTCGCGGCGGCCAGCGGCGTGCCGCGCTGCCAGCGCTTGACGATGCGCGGGTAGCCGGACGTCGTCATCGAGCCGGCACCGAAGTCGGTGGCGACGTACAGCGTGTCCGCACCGGCCCAGGTGACGTCGGACTTGGCTTCCGGCAGCGTGAAGCCGCCGTCGACGAAGCGCTTGTCCACCGTGTCGAACTCGCGCAGCACCTTCGCATCGGCGCCGCCGCGGGACAGGCTCAGCAGGCAGCGGCGGTAGCTCGGACCGAGGCACTGCGCGCCGCCCCAGACCCAGTTCTCCTTCTCCGCCGCGGCCAGCGCATCGAGATCGAGCACCGTCTCCCAGGCCGGCTCCGCCTTGCGGTACTCGTCGAGCGTCGTGCGCCGCCAGAGGCCGCGCGGATGCCCGGCATCGCGCCACAGGTTGTAGAGCTGCGCGCCGTGGCGCGTGACCTGCGGGATGCGCGCGGTCGAGTCGAGCACCGCGCGCAGCTGCTCGCGCGTCGCGGCGAAGCTCGGGTGGACTTCCAGCACGGCGCGCGTTGCCTTGTTCTGCGCGCGCACCCAGTCGAGCGCGCGCTCGCCCTGCACGTCCTCGAGCCACAGGTAGGGGTCGGCCACCGGGCCGTCGGCACGGGCCGTGCCGAGGGCGGCGCCGAGCAGCAGCGCGGCGGCGATCACCTTCACGAGCGAGGCCTTCATGGCGCCGTGGAGAGTTGCTGCCACAGGAACGAGAACTCCAGTGCCATCAGGTCGGCGCGCTGCGCGTTGTCGGCCGCGCCGCCGTGGCCGCCTTCGATGTTCTCGTAGTACAGCGGCGCATGGCCCTGCTCCAGCATGCGCGCGGCCATCTTGCGGGCATGGCCGGGATGCACGCGGTCGTCGCGGGTGGAGGTCGTGAACAGCACCTTCGGCAGCTTCATGCCGGGCCGGACGTTCTGGTACGGGCTGTACTTCGAGAGCCAGGCCCACTCGTCGGCCTTGTCCGGGTCGCCGTACTCGGCCATCCACGACGCGCCGGCGAGCAGCTTGTGATAGCGGCGCATGTCCAGCAGCGGCACCTGGCAGACGACGGCCTTGAACAGCTCGGGCCGCTGCAGCATCACCGCGCCGACCAGCAGCCCGCCGTTGCTGCCGCCCTCGATGCCCAGGTGCTGCGCGCTGGTGACTTTCTGCGCGATCAGGTCCTCGGCGACGGCCGCGAAGTCGTCGTAGCTCTTCTGCTTGTTGGCCTTCGTGGCAGCCTGATGCCAGGCGGGGCCGTACTCGCCCCCGCCCCGGATGTTGGCAACGACGAGCACGCCGCCTTGGGTGTACCAGGCCGTACCGAACCCCGCCGAATACCACGGCTGCTGCGACACCTCGAAGCCGCCGTAGCCGTACAGCAGTGTCGGGTTCCGGCCATCGGCCTTCGCCCCCGGCGGCCAGACGATGAAGTAGGGCACCTTGGTGCCGTCCTTGGAGGTCGCGAAGCGCTGCTCGACCTTGATGCCCTTGGCATCGAAGAAGGCCGGCCGCGCCTTCAGCAGCGTGCGCTCGTCGCTGCCGGTGCGCGCGAGCATCAGCGAATCGGGCGTGACGAAGTCCGTGTACGTCACGAGGTAGGACTCGGCCAGCGCATCGTCCTTCAGCAGCGGGTCGTGCAGGCTGCTCGCCCCCAGGGTGCCGGGGAAGGGCGCCTTCACCTCGCGGCGCTGCCAGCGCTTGTCCACGTGCCGCCACTCCTCGAGCCGGCCGGCGACGTTGTCGAGCACCGTCAGCACCACCGTGCCGTGCGTCGTGCTGATGCCGCCCAGCGAACGCGTCGCCGTCGGCGTGAAGAGGGCGGTGAAGCGGCGCTCGCCGGCGAGGTAGGCCTTGGCGTCGGTCACCAGCAGCGAGCCGCTCTTCCAGGTGACGTCGCCGAGCTTCCAGTCGCTGCGCAGCTGGATGAGCAACTGGTCGCGCCAGAAGGTGAAGTCGCTGTCGCTCGGGCGTTCCAGCCGCACCGGCTTGCCGCCTTCGAGCAGCGTGAGCTCGGTGTTGTAGAAGTCGCTCGCGCGGCCGAACACGGTGCGCTCGAAGCCGGGCGTGCGGTCGACGCTGGCATAGGCGTAGACGTCCTTCGGCTGCGCCTCGAACACCGTGCTTGCTTCGGCGAGCGGCGTGCCGCGCTTCCAGCGCTTGATGATGCGCGGGTAGCCGGAGTCGGTCATCGAGCCGGGGCCGAAGTCGGTGCCGACGTACACCGTGTCGGCGTCCTGCCACTCGATCTGCGTCTTGGCCTCGGGCAGCGTGAAGCCGCCGGCGACGAAGGCCTTCTTCGCGATGTCGAACTCGCGCACCACCACCGCGTCGGCGCCGCCACGCGACAGCTTCAGCAGGCAGCGGTTGTAGTCGGGGCCGAAGCAGTCGGCGCCGGACCAGACCCAGTTCTCGTTGTCGGCCTTGGCCAGCGCGTCCAGGTCGATCAGCGTTTCCCACGCAGGGTTCGGCTTGCGGTACTCGTCCAGCGTCGTGCGGCGCCACAGGCCACGCTGGTTGCCGGCATCGCGCCAGAAGTTGTAGAGGTGGCCGCCGCGGCGGCTGACGTAGGGGATCTTCTCGCGCGAATCGAGGATGGCGCGGAAGGTGTCGCGCATCGTGCCGAAGCGCGGGAAGGCCTGCAGCAGGGCGCGCGACTGCGCATTGCGCTCGCGCACCCAGGCCAGGGCCTTGTCGCCCTGCACGTCTTCGAGCCAGAGGTAGGGGTCGTCGGCGGTGGCCGTGCTGGTGGGGCCGGCGGCGCCAGTGGAAGAGTCGGTCGGGGTGGCGGCCATCGTCAAGGGGGTGGTGGCGGCCAGCAGCAGCGCGGGCAGCAGGGAGGTCAGAACGCGGGGCATGAAACGACAGCGGCCCTCATGGGGCCGCTGGTGTTGGGGCGGTGGCCGGATGATAAAAGCCCGGCCGGGTGCGAGGCGTCAGGGGTTTTCTGGGCGCCAGAGCGGCTTGGGCAGCACCTCGACCGCCGATTTCTCGTCGCGCACCCAGACGTGGCCGTCCTGGATCTGCACCTGCAGCTGCATCGAGCGCTGGGCCATCGCCGCCAGCGCCTGCGACTCGTCGGCCGCCAGCTGCCAGACCTGCAGGTTGCGCAGCCGGGTGATCTTGGTCTCGAGGCCCGCCCACCAGACCGGCGTCGACGCGGCGTAGGCATAGATCGTCACCCGTTCGGAGCGCGCGCAGGCCTTGGCCATGCGGCGCTCGTCGGGGTGGCCGACCTCGATCCAGTGCACGATCTGCTCGGTCAGGTCCTTCTGCCACAGGTCGGGCTCGTCGGTGTCCGACAGCCCGCGCGCGAACTGCAGCATGCCGCGCTGGTCGTCGGCCGGCAGCTGCAGCGCGAAGGCCAGCACGCGCACCATCAGCCGTTCTTCGGTTTCCGACGGGTGCAGCGCCAGCGTCAGCGGGTATTCGCCGTAGACGTGGCGGTCCATGTCGGCGAGCTGGATCGTCGCCTTGTAGATGGTTGACTTGAGGGCCATGAGGGGCGGGATGGTACTTCGAACGCCGCGGGCAACAATCGCAACAAGCCGGCGCATCGTGCGCGATGTGCATGAAACGGCCATCGCGCACAGTCCGGGCCGTCGCCATCCGATACCGACGGAACAGGAGCACCGTGCCGACCTCCGCCCCCGATGCATCCCCCCGGCCCGGCGCCGAGCCCTCGGGCGACGTGGCCGAGCTGCAGCGCGCCGTGGTGCGCGGCCTGCGCCGCGGCGCCCGGTTCTCCACCTCGCACAAGGAAGGCGGCACGACGATCCGTTTCGACGGCCGCCGCTTCGTGCGCGCCGACCACGGCGAGTGGACCGGCCTGGAGCACTTCGACTCCGAGGCGGCGCTGCTCGCCTTCCTGCGGCGCTTCTTCGACTGGGAGATCACGCGCCAGGCCGGTGCGGCGGGCGTCGACGAGGCCGCCGCGTGGCGGCTCATCCTCGCGCGGCTCGAGCGGCCGTCAGCCGGTGGCGCGGCGTCGACTCTGCTCGGGCGGTGGAGCCCGGCGGCGCGCGCCGCCGGCGTGCTCGCCGTCGTCGTGACGGTGTTCGCCGTCATCGGCGCCGCGGCCTGGTGGCACGAGGGCCGGTCGCGCGCCGAGTTCAAGCCGCCGGCCGCCATGCCCGCGGTGCCGAAGGTGCCGGCCTTCGGCAGCGCACCGGGCCGGACCGAACGTCCCTAGTCCTCGTCCTTGGCCTTGAAGCTGCCCATCAGCTGCTGCTGCACGGTGGGCGGCACCGGCTCGTAGTGCGACAGCGCCAGCGTGTAGCGGCCCTGGCCGCTGGTCATCGCGTTCAGGCGCGACTGGTAACCCGACAGCTCCGACAGCGGCGCCTGGCCCTGGACGACCATCGTGCCCTGTCCTCCGGTTCCCACGCCGTTGTGCGTGCCGCTGACCACGCCGCGCTTGGCCGACAGGTCGCCGGTGATGTCGCCCATCGCCGAATCGGGCGCGGTGATCTCGACGTTGACGATCGGCTCCAGCACGATCGGCCGCGCCTCGCGGATTGCCGCCATGAAGGCCTTCTTGCCGGCGGTGACGAAGGCGATTTCCTTGCTGTCGACCGAGTGGCTCTTGCCGTCGTAGACGATCACCCGTACGTCGACCACCGGATAACCGGCGATCGCGCCGGTGGCCAGCACCTCGCGCACGCCTTTCTCGACCGCCGGGATGAACTGGTTGGGAATCGTGCCGCCCTTGACCTGGTCGAGGAACTCGAAGCCCGCGCCGCGCGGCAGCGGCTCGACCTTCAGGTACACCTCGCCGAACTGGCCGGCGCCGCCGGTCTGCTTCTTGTGGCGGTGGTGGCCCTCGGCATTCGCGGTGATGGTCTCGCGGTAGGCGATGCGCGGCGGGCGGGTGTCGACCTCGAACCGGTAGACCTCGCGCAGCCGGTCCAGCAGCATGCGCAGGTGCAGCTCGCCGAGGCCGTAGATGATGGTCTCGTTGGTCGTCGGCACGTGCTCGATCTTCAGGCACGGGTCCTCGTCGACCAGCTTGCTCATGATCTCCCACATGCGCTGTTCGTCGCCGCGCCGTTTGGGCGCTATCGCCAGGCCGTGCACCGGCACCGGGAAGGGCAGCGGCTTCAGGTGGATGTGGTCGTCCTCGGCCGCGTCGTGCAGCACGGCGTCGAAGTGCAGCTCGTCGACCTTGGCGATGGCGCAGATGTCGCCGGGAATCGCGCGCGGCACCTCGACATGGTCCTTGCCCTGCAGCATGAACAGGTGGCCGACCTTGAACGGCTTGCGGCCGTCGCCGACGTAGAGCAGGCTGTCCTTCGTGATCGTGCCCTGGTGCACGCGGATCACGCCCATCTTGCCGACGTAGGGATCGACCGCGATCTTGAACACATGCGCCAGCACATGGGCGTCCGGGTCGGGCTGCGCGTGCATCAGCACCGCGTCGGATCCTTCGCCGTTGAGGAAGTCCGGCGCATTGCCCTCGCCCGGGTGCGGCAGCAGCTTGACGATCACGTCCAGCAGCTCGGCGATGCCGGCGCCGGTGCGTGCGGACACGAAGCACACCGGGATCAGGTGGCCTTCGCGCAGGGCCTGCTCCAGCGGGGCATGCAGCTCGCTGGCGTCGATGTCACCGTCGTTCAGATAACGGTCGACGAACGCGGCATCGACCTCGACCACCTGCTCGACCAGCGCGCGGTGCGCCGCGTCGACCGAGCCGAAGTCCGAGTGCCCTTCGCGGTTGTAGAAGCAGTCGACCACCTTCGCGCCGCCCTCGTCGGGCAGGTTCAGCGGCAGGCATTCCTTGCCGAAGGCGGCCTGGATCTGGCCCAGCAGCGCCGACAGGTCGATGCCCTGCGCATCGATCTTGTTGACGATGATCATGCGGTCGAGCTGGCGCTCGGCGGCGTACTCCATCATGCGCACGGCCATCGGCTCGATGCCGACGGCGGCGTTGATCACCACGGCTGCGGTCTCCACCGCTTCCAGCGCCGGCAGGCTCTGGCCGACGAAGTCCGGTCCGCCAGGGGTGTCGATGAAGTGGATGCGGGTGCCGGCATGCGCGGTGTGCATCACGCTGGCGTTCAGCGAGTGCTGCATGCGGCGTTCGAGCGGGTCCCAGTCGCTGACGGTGGAGCCGCGCTCCAGGGATCCTTGGGCGCCGATCGCGCCCGACTTGTGCAGCAAGGCCTCCGCGAGGCTGGTCTTTCCGGCGGCGGCAGGTCCGACGAGCGCCAGGGTGCGGATGTCGGCCACCGTGGCGGCGCCGGACGGGAGTGGGCTTGGCATGCGTTCTCCTTCGCGTGCGCCGTCCACCCGGGCCGGGCGGGAACGGGCCGCCGTCTTCGTGAGCCCAGCCTATGCCTGTCGGCGGCGCAACGCAATCGGGGGAAATCAACGCGGCTGACCGCCGGACAGGGGGTGGCGGCGGGAGGGCCCGGCGCCCCCCTACTCGTGCCGCAGCGCCTCGATCGGATCCAGCCGGGCCGCCCGCCGCGCCGGCACGAAGCCGAAGACGACGCCGATGGCCGCCGAGAAGGCGAAGGCCAGCAGGTTGATGCCGGGGTTGAAGAGGAAGGGCACGCTCATCAGCTGCGCGATGGCCCAGGACGCGAGCGTCGCCAGCATCAATCCGGCCAGGCCGCCCAGCGCCGCCAGCACCACCGCCTCGACCAGGAATTGCGCCAGCACCTCGCGCTCGAAGGCGCCGATCGCCAGCCGCAGCCCGATCTCGCGGGTGCGCTCGGTGACGCTGACCAGCATGATGTTCATGATGCCGATGCCGCCGACCAGCAGGCTCACCGCGGCCACCGCGCCGAGCAGCGAGGTCAGCAGCCGCGTGGTGCCCGACAGCGTCTCGGCCACCTGCTGCGTGTCGAGGATGTTGAAGTTGTTCTCGTCGCCGGCATTGAGCTTGCGGCGCTCGCGCAGCAGGTCGGTCAGCGCGGCCTTCACGCGCTCGGCGTCGCTGGTGGCGTTCATCGACACCAGCAGCGTATTGATGCGCGTCGAGCCGGTGACGCGGCGCTGCACCGTGGCCAGCGGCAGGATCACGGTGTCGTCCTGGTCCATGCCCATCGCCGCCTGGCCCTTGCCGGCCAGCAGGCCGACCACGGTGCAGCTGAACTGCTTGACGCGCAGCGGCTGGCCCAGCACCGCATCGGGATCGCGCCGGCCGAAGAGCTCGCGCCGCACCGTCGCCCCGATCACGCAGACCGGGGCGCCGGCTTCCAGCTCGGCCGGCTCGAAGACCCGGCCGGCGGCCAGGCGCCAGTTGTTGGTCTGGAAGTACTCGTTGGTGGTGCCGGCGACGCTGGTCGACCAGTTCCTGCCCTCGGCCACCACGGTGACGCCGGAACGAACCTCCGGCGCCACCGCCGCGATGCCGCCGATCTGGCTGGCGATGGCCTGCACGTCGGCCATCTTGAAGGTCGGCGCACCGCCGCCGCCGCTGCCCGGGCCCATGCGCTGGCCCGGCCGCACCATCAGCAGGTTGCTGCCCAGGCTCTCGATCTGCGTCTTCACCGCCGAGGTCGCGCCCTGGCCGACGGTGACCATCGTGACCACCGCGGCGACACCGATGACGATGCCCAGCGTCGTCAGCACCGAGCGCATCAGGTTGCGGCGGATCGCGCGCAGCGCCAGCAGCAGCGTATTGCCCCACATGAAACGTCACGCCTCCTGGGGCACGGCGGACTGCGTCGCCGGCCGCTCCTCGCGCGCCACGACGCCGTCGAGGAAGTGCACGATGCGGCGCGCGTACGCGGCCATCGGCGGCTCGTGCGTCACCATCACCACCGTGATGCCGTCGCGGTTCAGCTCGGTCAGCAGTTCCATGATCTCGACGCTGCGCGCGCTGTCGAGGTTGCCGGTGGGTTCGTCGGCCAGCAGCACCGTCGGGCGGGTGACGATCGCGCGGGCGATCGCCACGCGCTGCTGCTGGCCGCCGGACAGCTCCGCCGGCGTGTGCGTCTCCCAGCCGGTCAGGCCGACGCGGGCCAGCGCCTCGCGCGCGAGGGCCTGGCGCTCCTTGCGGCCGCTGCCGCGGTACAGCAGCGGCAGCTCGACGTTCTCCTGCGCGGTGGTGCGGGCGAGCAGGTGGAAGCCCTGGAAGACGAAGCCGAACTGGTGGCGCCTGAGCAGCGCGCGCTGGTCGCGGTCGAGCGAGGCCACCTCGATGCCGCGGAAGCGGTAGCTGCCGGCGGTCGGCGTGTCGAGGCAGCCGATCAGGTTCATCGCGGTGCTCTTGCCCGAGCCGCTGGGGCCCATCACCGCGACGAACTCGCCGGCCTCGATCTGCAGGTCGACGCCGCGCAGCGCCTGGAACGCGGCGCTGCCGGTGCCGTAGGTCTTGGTCAGTCCGCGCAGGCGGATCAGCGGCACCTCGCTCATGTGGCCCCCTTGGGCCTGCGGCCCGTCCCCCCAAGGGGGAATTCGCCCTTCGGACGGCCGTGCGGGCTCATGTCGACGCGCCGTTGGCGGTCTGGTCGGTGATCACCGGCAGGCCCTCGGCGAGGCCTTCGCCGGACACCTCGGTGTGGCGGCCGTCGCTGAGGCCCTTGCTCACCTTCAGCTGCACCGCCTGGCCGCCGCGCAGCACCCAGATGCGGCCTTCGCCGGTGCCGCCGCGCACGTCGGCGTTGTTGCCGCCGCGGCGGCCGCCCAGGCCCGGCGCCCGCGGCAACAGCCGGCCGAGGATGCCCGGATCGCTGCTGCTGCGCCCGCCGGCCGCGGCGGCGCTGTCGGCCGGGCTGAAGCGCAGCGCGCTGTTGGGCACCAGCCAGACGCCGCGGCGCTCCTGGGCGGCGATGGTGGCGGTGGCGGTCATGCCCGGGCGCAGGCTCAGGTCGGCGTTGGCGACGTCGAGCAGCGTGGTGTAGGTGACGACGTTGTCGGTGGTCGTGGACCCGTAGGCGACACGGGTGACGGTGGCCGGGTACTGCCGGCCCGGCTGCGCGGCGACGGTGAAGCGCGCGTTCTGGCCGGCCTTCACCTGCCCGACGTCCGCTTCGTCGACATTGACCGACAGCTTCAGCTTGGACAGGTCCTCGGCCAGCGTGAACAGCGTCACCGCCTGCAGCGAGGCGGCCACCGCGTAGCCCGGCTCGACCGAGCGGCTGAGCACCACGCCATCGATCGGTGAGCGGATCGCCGCCTTGCCGAGGTTGGTCTGCGCGGTCGACAGGTTGGCGCGCGCCTGCGTCACCGCCGCCTGCGCCGAGCCGGCATCGGCGTTGGCACGGGCCAGCGTCGCGCGCGCGGCGTCGAGCTCGGCCTTCGACGGCAGCTTGCCGCCGGACAGCCGGGCCAGCTCGTCGAGCCGGCCGAGCGCCGCGGTGGCCTCGGTGACCGTCGCCGCCGCCTGGCGCTGGCGCGCTTCGGCGGCGGCCAGGTCGGCGCGCGAGGCGGCCTGCGCGTCCTGCAGCTTCGCGGTGTCGAGCTCGACCAGCAGCTGGCCCTTCTTGACCGTGTCGTTGACATCGACCAGCACGCGCGCGACGGTGCCCGACAGCTCGCTGCCGATGGCCACCGAGCGCGTCGGCTGCAGCGTGCCGTTGGCGGTGACGGTGACCGCGAGGTTGCCGCGCGCCAGCGGCGTCGTGACGTAGCGCGGCGCCTGGGCGGCCTGGTTCGACTGGTTCCACCACGCGAGGCCGGCGATGGCCGCGAGCAGCGCGGCGGCGATCAGCCAGACGGTGGTGTGCTTCCACCAGGGGCGGTGGGCCGCGTCGCCCAGCACGGCACCGAGCGCGGCGGCTTCTTCGCGGGAGCTGGGTTTCATGGTCGGGTCCCGGCGATGGTGGTGGAGGTCGAAGCGGACGCGGCAGCCGGCGTGCCGGCGGTGGTGGACGGATCCCAGCCCCCACCGAGGGCCTTGTACAGGCGCACCTGGTTCAGCGCCAGCTCGGTGCGTGCGGACGCGAGCGCGTCGTCGGCCGACAAAGCGCTGCGTTGCGCATCGAGCAGCGGCGTGAAGTCGATCGTGCCGGACTGGTAGCGCAGCCGCGCCAGCGATGCGGCTTCGGTCGCCGCCGCGGCGGCGCGTTCGAGGCTGGCGACCTGGTCGCGCCCGGCGACGATCGCCGCCAGCGTGTTCTCCACGTCCTGCTGCGCGACCAGCACCGCCGAGCGGTAGGCGAAGCGCGCGCTGTCCAGCGCCGCCTGCTGCGCGGCGACCTGCGCGCGCCCCGCGCCGCCGTCGATCACCGGCCACTGCACAGCCGCCGTCAGGCCGGCGACCAGCGCACCCGGCTGGCCCAGCGCGGCCAGTGTCAGCGCCTGCAGGCCGAGCCGGCCGCTGATCGAGAAGCTCGGCAGGCGCTCGGCCTCGCGCTGCGCGAGCGTCGCGAGGGCCGCGGTGGCGGACGCTTCCGCGGCGCGGATGTCCGGGCGCCGGCGCAGCAGGTCGGCGGGCAGGCCGACCGCGGGCAGGGCCGGCAACGTGGGCAGCGCGGCGGCGGTCGCCGGGACGCTGATGCGCGACAGGCGCTCGGTCAATGCCGTCGGCGGCTGGCCCAGCAGGAGCGCGAGGCGGTGTTCGGTCTGCTGCAGGGTCGAGCGCAGCGCCGGAATGCGCGCGCGTGTCTGCTCGGCCGACGAACGCGCCTGCTCGACATCGAGCACCGTCGCGAGGCCGGCGCCCGAGCGCCATTCGGCGACCTGCTGCGACTCGGCCTGCAGCGCGAGGTTGTCCTCGGCGACGCGGATCTGGCGCCGCGTGCCATGCCATTGCAGGGTGGCCAGCGCCACCTCGCCGGCGACCGCGATGCGCGTGGCCGCGAGGTTCATCGCGCTGGCCTCGGCCTGCGCGTCGGCAGCGGCGATGCCGGCGCCGATCGCGCCGAAGACATCGGGCTCCCAGCTGGCGTCGAGGCCCAGCGACAGGCTGGTGCTGTTGCGTTCATTGCTGCGATTGCGGCTGGCCGAGGCATTGCTGCCGACCTGCGGCGAGGCGCCGGCGGCACTGACGTCGCGCAGTGCCCGCGCCCGGGCCAGCGCGGCCTGCGCGCTCTTCAGGTCGAGGTTGGCGGCCAGCGCCTCGTCGACCAGCGTGGCGAGCAGCGGATCGTCGACCCCGCGCCACCACGCGGCGAGCGCCTGCGCATCGGCCGGGCCGGCAGCGACGTCGGCCGGCGCACGCTGCCAGCGCTCGGCCAACGGCGGCTGCAGCGTCGACGCCGCCTCACGCCGCGGCGGAGCGGCGCAACCCGCCGCCAGCGCGGCGGCCAGCAGCAGCACGAGCGGGGTGCGGTTCGGGAGGCTCATCCGGGGGCGCGTCATCATCGTCCTCGGGTTTGTACCGAGCCGGCGTCAAGCGTTCGGCGGCGGGCGGTAAAGAATCATTGCCCCCCTGCGAATGGGGGATGACGCGATGCCCCTGGCGAACGCCGCTTCGGCGAAGCCCGCGCGGCGGGTGTGCGCGGATTGCGCGCCTTCGGCGTCGCGCTCGCGATCGGCACCGCGTCGGCCGGCACGCAGTCCAGCATGCCGGCGGCCGCACGCAGCGCGCGCTTCAGGTCCCGCAGGCGGCGGATGTGCGCGTCGACATCGTCGATCTTGACCTGCAGCGCGCGCTCCAGGTCGGCGCGACCCACCAGGCCCGCGGCCAGCCGGCCGACGATGCTGCGGATCTCGGCGAGCGAGAAGCCCAGCGCCTGTGCGCCGCGCACGAAGCGCACGCGGGCAAGGGCCTCCGGTCCATAACGCCGATAGCCGTTGGCACCGCGTGCCGGCGTGTCGAGCAGGCCCTGGTGCTCGTAGAAGCGCAGCGTGTCGGTGGACACGCCGCTCTGTTCGGCGAGCAGGCCGATGCTCATCGACGACGGGCGCGGAAGGCTTGACATTGGAGTGGACTCCAGACTTTAGGCTGCCGGCCATTGTCCACACGCCGACCCTCCGGTCCCGACCCCATGCCGACCCTGCTGCAAGCGCTGCTCGTCTCAATCCTCTGCGTGGTTCACGGCACCGACGCCGCCGCCGCGCCCGATGCGCCCGCGGCGCGGGCGCCGACCGTCGCGGCGCGGCCCCAGGCCAGCTTCACGATCCTGCCGACCGGCCAGGTGACGGTGCGCGAGGCGATGCTCTTCGCCGGCGGCCGCTTCGGCGAGAAGGCGCACAGCGTCTTCGCCGCGTTCCTGATCCGCCATGGCGACCAGACGCTGATGCTGGACACCGGCCTGGGCGGCCGCATCGCCGAACAGTTCGCGCAGGACATGCCGTGGTGGGCCCGCGGCGCCTTCGGCTACGAGCAGCCGGTGCGGCCCGCGGCTGCGCAGCTGCGGGCCGCGGGCGTCCCGCTGCCGCAGCGCATCGTGCTGAGCCATGCGCACTGGGACCATGCCAGCGCGCTCGAGGAGTTTCCCGGCGCCGAGGTCTACGCCGCCGCCGAGGAACTGGCGCAGATCCGCCAGGCCCGCGCCGGCGTCGCCACCGCGTGGCCCTCGCAGGTCAGCGACAAGCCGCTGAGCTGGCATGCCCTGGTGTTCGACGGACCGGCGCACGAGGGCTTCGAGACCAGCCGCGACTGGTTCGGCGACGGCAGCGTGGTGTTCGTGCCGATGCGCGGCCACACGCCCGGCTCGGTGGGCCTGTTCCTGACCACCGGTTCGGGGCGGCGCTTCTTCTTCGTCGGCGACGTGCTCTGGCACAGCGGCGCGCTGGCCGAGGGTCGGCCCAAGATCTGGGCCGCGCGACTGCTGGTGGATGCCGACGTGGACGGCACGCAGCGGGCGATCGAGCGCATCCGCGCCGCGGCCGCGCGTGACCCGGCGCTGGTCATCGTGCCGGCGCACGACGGCGCCGTGTTCGACCGGCTCGGCCGCTTTCCCGCCTGGATCGACTGAAGGCCGGTGGCGGGCGCTACTGGAAGGCCACCTCGGCGAAGCTGCGCAGTTTGCGCGAATGCAGCTGGTCCAGCCGCTGGCGGCGCAGCAGCTCGACCGCACGCATGCCGATGCGCAGGTGCTGGTCGACGCGCTCGCGGTAGAACTGGTTGGCCATGCCGGGCAGCTTGATCTCGCCGTGCAGTGGCTTGTCGCTGACGCACAGCAGGGTGCCGTAGGGCACGCGGAAGCGGAAGCCGTTGGCGGCGATGGTCGCGCTTTCCATGTCCAGCGCCACCGCGCGGCTCTGGCTGAAGCGGCGCTCCGGACCCGGGTGCGGCAGCAGCTCCCAGTTGCGGTTGTCGGTCGACGCGACGGTGCCGGTGCGCAGCAGGCGCTTGAGCTCGAAGCCGGTGAGCCGGGTGACGTCGGCCACCGCCTGCTCGAGCGCGCGCTGCACCTCGGCCAGCGGCGGGATCGGCACCCACAGCGGCAGCTCCTCGTCGAGCACGTGGTCCTCGCGCACGTAGCCGTGGGCCAGCACGTAGTCGCCCAGTTGCTGCGTATTGCGCAGGCCCGCGCAGTGGCCGAGCATCAGCCAGGCGTGCGGGCGCAGCACCGCGATGTGGTCGCTGATGTTCTTGGCGTTCGCCGGGCCGACGCCGATGTTGACCATCGTGATGCCCGAACGATCCGGTCGGATCAGGTGATAGGCGGGCATCTGCGGCAGCCGCGGGGGCGGCGCGCCGAGCTGGTCCTCGGGTTCCGGCGCCATGCCCGCACGCCGCGTGACGACGTTGCCCGGCTCGACGAAGGCGACGTAGCCGTCGCTGCCGACGGCCTGCTCCGGCGCGTCGCCGAGCAGCCCGCCACCCTGGCCGAGCGGCTTGGCCATCATCTCGTGGCCCAGGCGCACGAACTCGTCGATGTAGAACTGGTAGTTCGTGAACAGCACGAAGTTCTGGAAGTGCTCGGGGTTCGTGCCGGTGTAGTGGCGCAGCCGGTGCAGCGAATAGTCCACGCGCGGCGCGGTGAACAGCGCCAGCGGCTGTGGGTCGCCGGGGCGCAGTTCCTGCGTGCCGTTGGCGATGCCGTCGTCCATCGCCGCGAGGTCGGGCAGGTCGAACAGGTCGCGCATCAGCACGCGGCGCTCGGGCGACAGCGTGCCTTCGAGGTGGTCGTGCTGCGCCAGCGAGAAGTGGATCGGGATCGGCTGGCTCGACAGCCCGACTTCGAGCACGCCGCCGTGGTTCTTCAGCAGCAGCTGGAACTGCTCGCGGTAGTAGTCGGCGAAGAGGTCGGGCCGCGTCAGCGTCGTCTCGTAGACGCCGGGGCCGGCGACGAAGCCGAAGGACAGCCGCGAATCGGCCCGCACGACGGTGTGGGTGCGCACGCGCACGAACGGGTAGCAGGCGCGCACGCGGGCGGACGGCGTGTGCCCGGTCACGAAGTCCTGCAAGGTCTGGCGCAGGTACTGGATGCCGCTCTGGTAGATGGTCGCCGCGTGCGCGAGGGCCGCGTCGGCGTCGGCGAAGGTCTGCGTCGTGATCAGCGTCGGGCTCGTCATGGCCCATTTTGCCAGCGCGGGCGGACGCGCGCCCGACGTGCGCTACGCTAGCGCAGCGTCTCGCACTGCTGCATCGAGCCGCCCTGCAGGCCGCGCTTGAACCACGCCACGCGCTGCGCGCTGCTGCCGTGCGTGAAGCTCTCGGGCACGACGCGGCGGCCGGCGGCCTTCTGCAGCGCGTCGTCGCCGATCTTCGACGCGGCGTTCAGGCCTTCCTCGATGTCGCCCTGCTCGAGCACCTGGCGCGCGCGCTGCGCGTGGTGCGCCCAGACGCCGGCGTAGCAGTCGGCCTGCAGCTCGAGCGCGACGCTCAGCTGGTTGCCGGTGCGCTGGTCGCTGCGGGCGCGCGCCTGCTGCACACGTTCGGACGTGCCGAGCAGGTTCTGCACATGGTGGCCGACCTCGTGCGCGATGACATAGGCCTGTGCGAAGTCGCCCGGCGCGCCGAGCTTGCTGCGCATGTCCTCGTAGAACGACAGGTCGATGTAGACCTTCTGATCGGCCGGGCAGTAGAACGGTCCCATGGCCGCTTCGCCGCCGCCGCAGGCGGTGACCTCGGACCCGCTGTACAGGCGCAGCTTGGGCTCGCGGTAGGTCTGGCCCATGGCCTGGAACTGCGCGCGCCACACGTCCTCGGTGTCGGCCAGGATCATCGAGACGAAGCGCGCCTTCGGATCGTCCGCCGGCGGCGCGCCGGCCGGGGCCTGCTGCTCGGCCACCGGCATGCCGCCGCCGCTGAGCGCGCCGAGGATCGTCAGCGGGTTGATGCCGAAGATCCAGCCGGCCACCAGCGCGACCGCCACCGTGCCGATGCCGATGCCGCGGCCGCCGATGAAGCGCCGGCCGCCACCGCCGCCCAGCCCGCGGGCATCCTCGACGTTCGAGCTTTCACGATGGCCATCGAGTCGCATGACGGTCTCCTCAAGGTTCGACGGGCAGCTCGCGCCGCGCCGCGGCAGCCGCGCGGGCGAGGTCCTGCAGCTTCAGCACGCGGCATGCCTGGTCGGGCGGCACGGGGTTCGGCCCGCGACCGAGCATCGCGTCGCGCAGCTGCGCGTAGTAGTGGCTCCAGCGGCCCGAGCGGGTCGGCCAGGCCCGTGCGCGGGGCTCGCCGGCGTCGCCCTCGACGATGCACAGCTCGCCGGGGGCGGCTTCGGCGGCATCCGGGGACAGGCCCGCCTTCAGCGCGTCTTCCTGCGGATCGAGCGCCCACGAGGTCCAGCTGCCGCGCGTGCCATGCAGCGCAAAACGCGGGCCCGGCAGCGCGGCCAGCATGCTCGCGGCCAGCGTCACGCGCAGGCCGCTGGCATAACGCAGCCGGCACTCGAAAGCGTCGTCGGTCAGGCCGCCGTCGCGCAGGATCATGATGTCGGCCGACAGCGCGACCGGCTCGCCGAAGAGCTGCAGCGCCTGGTCGATCAGGTGCGGCGACAGGTCGGCGAAGAGCCCGCCGCCCGGTTCGGCGCTTTCGCGCCAGCGGGCGCGCACCTGCGGCCGGTAGCGGTCGAAATGCAGCCGCGCTTCGGTGATGCGGCCCAGCGTGCCGTCGGCCAGCAGCGCCTGCGCGGTGAGGAAGTCACCGTCGAAACGCCGGTTGTGGAAGACGCTCAGCACGCGCCGGGCTGCCTGCGCCAGCGGCAGCAGCGGCGCGGCTTCGGCGGCGTGCAGCGCCATCGGCTTGTCGATCACGACGTGGCGGCCGGCCTCGAGCGCGCGGCGCGCGAGCGGCGCATGCGTGGCGTTCGGGGACGCGAGCACCACGAGGTCCAGCGAAGCGTCGTCGATCAGCGCGTCGGCGCTGGCATGCACGCGGACGTCCGGGCCGAGTGCGGCCTGCACCGCGCCGGCATCGCGGCTCGACACCGCGGCGAGCACGAGCCCGGGCGTCGCGCGGATCAGCGGCGCATGCAGCGTGCGGCCGGCATAACCGAAGCCGACGAGGCCGACGTTCAAGGCAGCGGTCACGGCTTCTCCGCCAGCGCCTTCAGGTTCGCGAGCCCGGCGTCGAAATCGTTGCCGACCATGCTGTCGGCATTCAGCGCGAGCCAGCGGAACAGCGGGTTGCGGCCCATGTTGCCGTTCATCGCCCAGGTCACGCGGTGGCCGGCGCCGTCGGGCGCGATCTCGATCTCGCCGTGCGACGTGGTGCCGAAATCGGGGAAGTACAGCTCGTAGATCACGTGGCGGCCCGGCACGGCCTCGGTGAAGGTCATGCGGCCATCGCCTTCACTCTTGCTCTGCCACGCCCAGGTGGCGCCCTTGCCGGACGGCGGCCCGCTGTACTCGATCTTCATCTGCGGGTCGCGCTGGTTCCACACCGCCCAGCGGTTCCATGCGCGCGGGTCGGCGATCAGCGCGTAGATCTTGTCGGCCGGCGCGGCGATGGTGATGCTGCGCGTGACCTTGAACTGCGGCGACAGGAAGAGGCCGCCGACGAACAGCACGGCCGCCAGGCCGAGCACGGCGATCAGCAGCCACTTGACGAGCTTCATGCGCGCATGCCCCTGCGGTGTCCAGTGTGGCGCGCAGTCTCACCAGATTCGTGTCGGGGCGCAATGGCATCATTGCCGCCGATCGCAAGACCCTGGCAAGACCTTGGCGCGAGGCGGCCACGAGCCGGCCACCCGCGCAGACATGGAGACTTCTTTGGACGCCGAAACCAACCCGCTGCTGGTCGACTGGGACCTGCCCTTCGGACTGCCGCCGTTCGCGCAGGCCAAGCCCGAACACTTCCGCCCGGCGCTCGAACGTGCGATGCGGCTGCACAAGTCCGAGCTGGCGGCGATCGCGCAGCAGGCCGCCGCGCCCGACTTCCACAACACCATCGCCGCCTTCGACCGTGCCGGCGAATTGCTCACCCGCATCGAGGCCGCCTTCTACAACCTGACCGCGTCGGCCACCTCGCCCGCGCTGCAGGCGGTGCAGCGCGAGCTGGCCGGGCCGATGGCCGCGCACTGGAGCAGCGTCTACCAGGACGCGACGCTGTTCGCTCGCGTCGACGCGGTGCACGCGCGTCGCGCGGACAGCGGCCTGACGCCCGAGCAGCAGCGCCTGGTCGAACGCTTCCACATCGATTTCGTGCGCGCCGGCGCGCAACTCGCGGACGCGCCACGTGCGCGTTATGCCGCGGTGGTGCAGAAGCTCGCCGAACTGACGACGGCGTTCGGCCAGAACGTGCTGCACGACGAGGCCGCCTACACGCTGCCGCTGCCGGACGAGGCCGCGATGGCCGGGCTGCCCGACTTCGTGCGCGCGGCTGCCCGCCAGGCGGCCAGCGAACGCGGGCTGGACGGGCCGGTGGTCACGCTGTCGCGTTCGCTGATCGTGCCCTTCCTGACCTTCTCCGAGCGCCGCGACCTGCGCGAGCAGGCCTGGCGCGCGTGGGTCGGCCGCGGCGAGCAGGCCGGCGAACACGACAACCGCCCGCTGGCCCGCGAGATCCTCGCGCTGCGCCGGGAGCAGGCGCAGCTGCTCGGCTTCCCGACCTATGCCGACTACGCGCTCAGCGACACGATGGCGCAGACGCGCGCGCAGGTCTGGAAGCTGCTGGACGAGGTCTGGGAACGCGCGCTGGTGGCTTTCGACGCCGAACGTTCGCTGCTCGACGAAGCGCGCTCGCGCGCCGGTGTGACCGGCCCGATCGAGCCCTGGGACTGGCGCTATTGGGCCGAGAAGGTGCGCCTGACGCGCTTCGCGGTCGACGAAGCCGAGCTGAAGCCGTACTTCGCGCTGCCCAACATGGTGGCCGCGGTCTTCGACTGCGCCGGCCGGCTGTTCGGCCTGCGCTTCACCCGCCGCGACGACCTCGCCGCCTACCACGGCGACGTGCTGGCCTACGAGGTCAGCGATGCCGCGGGGCGTTCGATCGGCCTGTTCCTGCACGACAACTTCTCGCGCCCCGCCAAGCGCAGCGGCGCGTGGATGAGCGCACTGCGCTGGCAGCACCGCAACGGCGGCGACGGCGCCGAGGCCGTGCGGCCGGTGATCCTGAACAACAACAACTTCGCGAAGGCCGCGCCGGGCGAAGCGACGCTGCTGTCGCTGGACGACGTGCGCACGCTGTTCCACGAGTTCGGCCATGGCCTGCACGGCCTGCTGTCGGACGTCGGCTACGCGCGCCTGTCCGGCACCAAGGTGCTGCGCGACTTCGTCGAGCTGCCGTCGCAGCTGTTCGAGCACTGGGCACAGGAGCGCGAGGTGCTCAAGGCCCATGCGCTGCATGCCCAGACCGGCGAGCCGATCCCCGACGCGCTGATCGAGCGCATCGAGGCCGCGCGCAAGTTCGGGCAGGGCTACGAGACGGTGCGCTACACCGCCAGCGCGATCGTCGACATGGCCGCGCACGAGGCGGCCGAGCCGGTGGACGACATCGTCGACTTCGAGCGCCGCGTGCTGGCCGACCGGCGCGCGCCGGCGGCCGCCGGCATGAACCACCGGCTGCCGCACTTCCAGCACCTGTTCTCCGGTGCGTCGTACGCGGCCGGCTACTACGTCTACCTGTGGGCCGAAGTGCTGGACTGCGACGCCTTCGAGGCCTTCGTCGAGGCCGGCGACGCGTTCGACGCGCCGACCGCCGCACGCCTGCGGCAGTGGATCTACGGCAGCGGCAACAGCGTCGAGCCGGGGGCCGCGTTCCGCGCCTTCCGCGGCCGCGACCCGCGGCTCGAGCCGATGCTCAAGGACCGCGGGCTGCTGTAGGCGCCTTCAGCCGCGGCGGCGGCGCGACAGGCCCAGCGCGCCGAGGGCGGTGAGGGCCAGCAGCCACGCGCTCGGCTCCGGCACTGCGGCGGCGCCGGTGCCGGCGGTGCCGCCGGTCGGACCGTTGTCCACCGGCACGGTGATCACCGGCGCGGCCTGCAGCAGCGTGACCGTCGCGGTCTGCGTCAGGGTCTGCTGGGTGGTGAACTCGAGCGCATTCAGCGCGATGCCGAGCACGGCACCATCGGCGAGTACCCACTCGATCGGCGTCCACGACAGCGTCAGGTCCACCCAGCTGTCGGACACCGAGCCGGCGACGGCGTCGCCGGTGAACTGGAAGGCCAGCGGGGCGGCGAAGGGGCTGGCGAAGGTCAGCGTCGCCAGCACGCCGAGGCCGTCGGTTTCGGCGGCGCGGATGCCGCCGTGGGCGTTGGCTTCGCGCAGCTGCACGCTGCCCACGTCGAAGGTGTAGGCCGCGCCGGCGGTGGCCAGCGAGAAGCTGCTGCCGCCGAAGCCGGCGCTGCTGAACAGCACGTCCAGCAGCGTGCCGCTGTTCTCGGCCGCATCGACGCCGTAGCCACCGCCCGGTGTGAAGCTGAAGCCGCTGACGGCGACCGACACGGGTGCGGCCTGCGCCGAGAGTGCGGCGGCCGCCAGTAGGGGCGCGGCGAGGGCCTGCACGAGACGACGCGGGGACGGGAAGGGCATGGAGGCTCCGGATACAAATTGCAACGAACCGGAGTCTAGGTGCTAAAAGTGATACTCGAGCGGCAATAAGTCCCGCTTCCCCCGACGTCGGGGCCACTCAAGCGGGGGGCGGCGCGGGGCTCAGCAGGGCCTCCAGCGAGGCCATGAAGCGGCGGAGGTCCAGCGGCTTGGTCCAGTAGTCGTCGAAGCCCGCCGCCAGGGCCCGGCGGATGTCGTCCGGCATCGCATTGGCCGACAGCGCGACGCAGCGGATACAGGCGGTCGACGGGTCGGCGCGCAGGCGGCGCAGTACCTCGTGGCCGTCGATGTCGGGCAACTGCATGTCGATCAGGATCAGCGCCGGCTGCGTGGCCCGGGCGCGCGCGATGCCGCTCAGGCCGTCCGGGGCGGCATCGAAGTGAAGGTCGTGCCGGCGGCTCAGCAGCTCGCTGACGATCAGCAGGTTGACGGGGTTGTCCTCGATGTAGAGCACCCGCCGCGCGGCCGCCGGCGGCGCCTGCGCCTCGGCGGCCAGCGGCTGGAAGCCGCTGTCGGGCAGCGTGTCGTCGGCCGGATCGGCCGCGTCGAGTACCAGGGCAAACGCGCTGCCGATGCCGGCTTCGCTGCGCACCTCGATGCGCCCGCCCATGCGCTGCACCGAGGCCTGCACGATGGCCAGGCCGATGCCGGTGCCGTCGATGCCCTCGGCTTCGCGGCCGAGGCGGTTGAAGGGCTCGAAGACCTGCTGCAGCTGCTCGGCGGTCATGCCGCGACCGCCGTCCTCGACGACCAGCCGCACGCGCCCGGTCTCGGGGGCCGGGGCCGCTTCGGCGCCGATGCGCACCCAGCCACCGGCGCGGTTGTACTTGATGGCGTTGGTCAGCAGGTTGATCAGCACCTGGCGCAAGCGCATCGGGTCGCCGCGCACCGCGCCCTCGAGCGCACCGCAGCGGATCGCGACGTCCGCCGCCTGCGCCATGTGCTCGATCAGCGGCAGCACCGACTGCAGCAGCGGCTGCAGCGGCACGGCGACGAGCTCCAGCGGCCGCTCGCCGGACTCCAGGCTCGACAGGTCGAGCACGTCGTTGATCAGCAGCAGCAGGTGCTTGCCGGCGGCGTGGATGTGCTCGGCGCGCCGCTGCACCATCGCCGCGTCCTGGGCCGGGCCGTCCGCCAGCAGCAGCTGCGCGAATCCCATCACCGCGTTCAGCGGGGTGCGCAGCTCGTGGCTCATGCGCGCGAGGAAGCGGGACTTGGCCTGGCTCTCGCGCTGCGCGAGCCGGATCTCGTCCTGGGCCTCGGCGGCGGCGCGCGCGTCGGTGATGTCCCAGTTGATGCCGATGCGCCGCACCGTGCGACCGTTGTCGTCGTGCATCGCCACCGAGCGCGACGCCAGCCAGTGCACGCTGCCGTCGGGCCAGACGACGCGGAAGGCGTAGTTCGACGCGCGGCCATCGGCGCTCGAGGCGCGGATCTCGTTCGTCACCATCTCGCGGTCGGCCGGATGCACCCAGGTCAGCGCGAGCTCGCGGCTGATCGGCCCGTCCAGCGGGGCGCGGCCGCGCAGGCGGTACATCTGCTCGTCCCACCAGCCCTGTTCGGCGACCACGTCGGTGGTCCAGGTACCGATGCCGGCGCCGCGCGTGGCCAGCGCGATGCGCTCCGCCGCCTCGCGCAGGCGTGCCTCCGCGGCGTGGCGCTCGGTGACGTCGAGCATCACGCCGGCCAGCGTGCGTCCGCCCGGGCCGATCTCCAACGAGGTGCGCGAGGCCACGCGCCGCTCGCTGCCGTCGGGCCGGAGGATGCGCAGGTCGACGTCGACGAGCCGGCCCTGGCGCCCGAGGGTCGCCTGCGCCGCCTTCAGCGCGGCGGCCCGGTCGTCGGGATGGAGATAACGCGTGATGTAATCGTCCACGGTCGGCGAGACGACCGCCTCGGCACCGCCGTGCAGGCGCCGCATCTGCTCGTCCCAGTGCACCTCGCCGGTGTCGAGCGACAGCGTCCACACGGCGACGCCGGCGGCGCCGGTGGCCATCTCCAGGCGCCGCGCCAGCGCCAGTTCGCGGCTCGACTGCTCGAAGCGCTCGCTGATGTCGATCGCCACGCCGACATAGGCGCCGAGCGCGGGGCCGGCTTCGGCGTGCTGGGCGATGCAGCGCGCCATCAGGTAGCGCAGCTCGCCGTCGCCGCGCCGCATGCGCAGGCCGATCTCCACCGCACCGTCCTGCGCGCGCGCCTGGCGCAGCCGCTCGCGCAGCTCGGCGCGATCGCCGTGGTCGACGAGTCGCAGCAGCGCGCGCACAGGCAGGCCGTCCTCGGGGGCCGGCCGCGACAGCAGCGCCCAGCCGCGTTCATTGGCATATACGCGGCGCCGCGCCGCGTCGTAGCGCCACAGCGCGATGTCGGCCAGGTCCATCGCCAGCCGCAGCTGGGCATGGGTCTCGCCGTAGGTCTGCGCCAGCTGGAAGGCCTCGGTGTCGTCCATCAGCACGCCCAGCGCGCGCTCGGGCATGCCGTCGGCGCCGGGGCGCACTTCCCATTGCGAGCGCACATGGCGCAGCCGCCCGTCGCCCGAGCGCAGGCGGAAGCGGATGGCGTAGCGGCCGCAGCGCTGCAGCGAGCGCTTGAACAGCGTCTCCAGCGGCTCGCGGTCCTCCGCCACGACGCCGCTCAGCGCGGTGTCGAAGCTCAACGCGCCGCTGCGCGGGTCCAGGCCCCAGAACTGCCACACATGGCGATCCCAGCGGCCTTCGAGCGTGCGCACGTCGCGTTCCCAGACGCCGATGTGGCCGTAGTCCTGCGCCATGTCCAGCAGCTCGGTCAGCCGCCGCCGGTCGGCCACCAGCGCCTGCGTGCGCGCGGCTGGCTGCAGCGTGAGGACCCCGCTGCCGTCGGGCGCGAAACGCAGGCCCAGCTGCGCATGCAGTGCCGCGCCGCGCGCGTCCTGGCCGTTGAAGTCGACTGGCGCGAAGCCCTCGCCGGTGCGCAGGCGCTTGAGCAGCCACAACCGCAGCGCCGGATCGGTGCTGCTGTCGCACAGCAGTTCGTCGAAGCGGTGGCCGACCCAGCGGGCCGGGTCGGCGAAGCCGGTGAAACGCACGAAGGCCTGGTTGACCGCCTGCAGCCGGCCCTGCGCATCGGTGAGCGCCACCGGCAGGTCGAGCAACTCGTAGGCGGCGATGTCCGGCGGGGCCGGCGGGTGCTGCGGCGTCATCGAAAGGCCGCCGGCAGGACAGCCGTCGGGCGGCAGGAGGTCGGCGCAGTCTAAACCGCGACCTGCGCCGCGCGCAGCCGCTTCGCCAGCCGGCGCAGCGCGGCCTGCGGCGAGGCCTGCGCCAGCTCGCAGCATCGCGAGGCGTACAGCGGGTCGCTGGTCAGCCGGTCGAGGTCGACGCAGTGGCCTTCGGCGGCCATCAGCCACTTGAGGTCGACCCAGTCGACCAGCAGGCGGGTGGAGGCGTTGACGTCGTTCATGGCAAGCGAGAATGCGTCAGCACTCAACGTTGCGACGGCCCGCGGCGCCGACAAGCCGACCACCGCTAGAGAGAGGACTCTGATGAGCCTGCCGCCGCCCCTGACCGCGCTGGCCGACCTGGATGCGCAACTCGCCGCCAGCGGCTATGCGGTGCTGGACGCCCCGTCGCTGGCCCGCCTGGCCGGTGTCGCGGTGGCCGACTTCGAGGCCTGGCGGGGCTGCTGGGACGCGCTGCCGCCTGATCCGCACCTGCGCGACGGCGGCCGCTACCGGCGGCGGCGCCACGGCTGCTTCGTTGTCGCGCCGGGTTCGGCCGGCGCGGTGTCGCGGCTGCAGGCGGCGCCGCACCGGGCGCACTGGCAGCCCGTCGAGTACAACGCGCTGCACGGCGGCATCGAGCGCTGGTTCGAGCCGATGGCGCCGGCGATGACCGACGATCCTCACTGGGCGAAGCTGCTGGTCGCGCTGGCCGACCGGGCCTCCCACCTTCGCGGCGACGGCGCGGCCGATGCGCCGTGGTACGTCGAGGCGCACCCGTTCCGCATCGACACCACCGACGGCATCGGCCGACCGACACCCGAAGGCGCGCACCGTGACGGCGTCGACCTCGTCGCGGTGCTGATGGTCGGCCGCCACGGCGTGAAAGGCGGCGAGACGCGGGTGTTCGACGCACGCGGCCCGCAGGGCATGCGCTTCACGCTGGCCGAGCCGTGGAGCGTGCTGCTGCTCGACGACGAGCGCGTGATCCACGAGACGACACCGATCCAGCCGGCCTCGCCGAACGAGCCGCGGCACCGCGACACGCTGGTGCTGACCTTCCGCCGGCATGGCTTCCAGGGTCCCGCCTGAACCGGCGGGTCCCCACGACAACGACATTGCGGAGACGACCTTGAGCGACAAGACGAACAACGACAAACCCCAGGATGCCGATGCCGACAAGCGCCAGCGCGAGAAGGTCGAGCAGTTGCTGGCCCGCGCACCGGCGCTCGGCAGCGGCTCGGTGACGCTGGCCGGCGGCCGGCGCCTCGACTACGGCGTGCGCGCCGCCTTCGTGCCGGTGGCGCAGGGCGGCATCGACGCGCAGCGCGGCGAGTTGCAGGCGGCGATCTTCACCATCGCCTACAGCGTCGCGCCCCAGGAGGGGAAGCAGCGCCCGGTGTGCTTCGCCTTCAACGGCGGGCCCGGCTCGAGCTCGGTGTGGCTGCACTTCGGTGCGCTGGGCCCGAAGCGGGTTCCGATCAACGACGACGGCACGATGCCGCGCGCGCCCTACACGCTGGTCGACAACCCGCTGACCTGGCTCGAACACTTCGACCTGGTGTTCATCGATCCGCCGCACACCGGCTACTCGCTGGCGGTGAACGACGCCGCGCGCAAGACGCTGCTGTCGGTCGACGGCGACGTCGACGCACTGGCCGAGGCGATGCGCCACTGGCTGGCGAGCAACGGCCGCTTCGGCGCGCCGCTGTACCTGGCGGGCGAGAGCTACGGCACCACGCGCGGCGCGGCGCTGGCCGACAAGATGCTGGACCTCGGGCTGGTCTTCGATGGCGTGATCCTGGTGTCCTGCGCGATGGACCTGCAGACGCTGGTCTTCGCGCCGCGCAACGACCTGCCCTACGCGCTGTTCCTGCCGGCCTTCGCCAACGTCGCGCAGTTCCACGGCCGGTTGAAGGGCTCGCTGAGCGAATCGCCGGAGGCCGCACGCGCTGCCGCCGAGGCCTTCGTCGCCGAGGACTATCTTGGCGCGCTGCACCTGGGCGCGCGCCTGGACGGGCGCGCGCGCACGCGCATCGAGAAGCGCATCGCCGAACTGACCGGCCTGGCGCCGGCGCTGGTGCAGGAGAAGAACCTGCGCATCAGCGAGCAGACCTTCTTCTTCGAGGCGCTGCGCGACGAGGGCCGCATCGTCGGCCGGCTCGAGGCGCGCGTCACCGGTCCGATGGCCGCGAGCCGCACGCGCGACTGGGAGTTCGATCCCGGCATCGAGGCGATCGCCGCGCCGTACACGACGGCGGCGCTGGCCAATTACGCCGCGCTCGGCATTCCGACCGAGACACGCTACGAGGTGCTGTCGCGAGAGGTCAACCGGGGCTGGAAATGGACGCGCGGCAGCGGCGAGGGCATGCACGAGGCCAACGGGTTCACCTGCACCAGCGTCGACCTGGGAAGGGCCTTACGGCGCAACCCGCACCTGCGGGTGCTGGCCGCCAGCGGCCGCTACGACCTGGGCACGCCGTATTCGGCATCGGACTGGTCGCTGGCGCAGCTCGACGTGCCGGCCGAGGTCATGAAGCGGGTGACGCACCGCTACTACGACGCCGGGCACATGTTCTACACCCGGCCGGCGGACCTGAAGCAGCTGAAGGACGATCTCGCTGCATGGCTGGAAGCCGGATCGCGTTGACACGCGGCAAGGCGTTTGCCGTGGAATACGGCACGGGGCCAAAAGTTCCTCTGGTTTTTCACGGATGCACGGCAGCCGGTGCGGGCGTAGTCTGCACTCGCTGCTGTGCCGGAACCGATGCTTCCGGCCCTCCGACAGCGGCGAAAGCGATGAGGAGCATTTCCCCTGGTGTGTGACCGCACCAGGGGATTTTTTTCAGCTATTGGAGGATCTCGACCCGGTTGCGGCCGTTGCGCTTGGCCTGGTACAGCGCCGCGTCGGCGTTGTGCACCAGCGCGGCGGCGCCGGCGCCGGCCAGCGGCACGCTGGCGGCGACGCCGATGCTCACGCTGATCGGGTAGCCGCCTTCGACGATCGCCGAGTAGTCGGCGCTGGCGACGGCGCGGCGGATGGTTTCGGCGGTGTCGAGCGCGCCGGACGAACCGGTGCCGGGCAGCACCACCGCGAACTCCTCGCCGCCGTAGCGCGCGGCCATGTCGCCGGCGCGGCGCACGCTGTCGCGGATCAGCCGGCCGACGCGGGCGAGGAAGCTGTCGCCGGTCTGGTGGCCGAAGAGGTCGTTCAGCGCCTTGAAGTGGTCGACGTCGATCATCATCAGCGCCAGCGGCGCGCCGTCGCGCAGCGCGCGGTACCACTCCTTCTGCAGCGTCGCGTCGAACTGGCGCCGGTTCGGCAGGCCGGTCAGCGCATCGGTCGAGGCCAGCGCGGACAGCTCGGCATTCGCCTGGCCCAGCGCTTCCTCGGCGCGGCGGCGCTGCTCGGCGTCGCGCAGGGTGACGAGGTAGTCGCCGAGGCCGTTGCCCGGCGGCAGCGACGCAACACGCGCCTCGACCCAGCGCGTGCCGCCGTCGCGCCGCAGCACGCGGAACAGGTCGGGCCCGCGGGCCTGCTGCGCGGTCTTGGTGAAATGGCGGGTGATGAAGGCGGCCCGGTCCTCGGGCACCAGCAGCTCGGCCAGCGTGTGGCCGTGCAGCTCCGGCGGCTGGCTGCCGAGCAGCGTTCGGGTCGCCGGTGACGCGTAGCGGATCGCGAGGTCGGCATCGACCGCGACGATCAGGTCGGTGGAGTGTTCGGCCAGCAGCTTGAAGCGCAGGTCGGTGTCCACCGGGCGCGGCAGGATCGCGACGCGGCGGCCATCGTTGAGGGTCAGCGTGTGGCCGCGCGACGCGCCGTGCCGGTGCAGCTTGTTGCTGACCAGCGCCCGGCCGACCGTGTCGGTCAGCGCGAAACCCAGGCCCTGGCCCTCGAGCAGTTGCGCGAGCGCGAGAAAGTCAGCCTCGTTCAAGCCGTGGTCCCTCCCCAGCAGCCCGTGGTGGTGCCTTTGGTGTTGGCGCTAGTCGCGGACCAGGCGGTCGCGCCGCGCCAGGGCGGGGAACAGCCGGGTCCACGTCAATACGACCAGCACCGTGCCGATGCCGCCCGTGACCGCGGATGCTACCGGGCCGAGCCACGCGGCGACAGCCCCCGACTCGAATTCACCGAGCTGGTTGCTGGCGCCGATGAACACCGAGTTGACCGCGCTCACCCGGCCGCGCATCGCGTCGGGCGTTTCCAGCTGCACCAGCGTGTGGCGGATCACCACGCTGACCATGTCGGCCGCGCCCGACAGCGCCAGCGCCACGAGCGACAGCCAGAACCCCTTTGACAGCCCGAACACCACCATCGTGATGCCGTAGGCGGCCACCGAGCCGAGCAGCCAGGTGCCGGTGCGGCGCTCGATCGGCCAGCGCGCCAGCGCCAGCGACATGCCCAGTGCGCCGACCGCCGGCGCGCCGCGCAGCAGACCCAGGCCGCTCGGACCGACGTCGAGGATGTCCTTCGCGAAGATCGGCAGCAGCGCGGTGGCGCCGCCGAGCAGCACCGCGAAGAGGTCCAGCGACACGGCGCCCAGCACCACCTTGCGCTCGATGATGAAGTGCAGCCCTGCGAGCATCGTCGCCAGCGACATCGGCTCGCGCGACAGCTGTGCCGGCCGCGGATGCAACTGCGCGATGGCGATCGTCGACAGCGCGAAGCCGGCGGCTGCGCTGCCGTAGACCACCGCCGCGCCGGTCCCGTACAGCAGCCCGCCGAGCGCCGGGCCGGCGATGATCGCGCCCTGCATCGCCGACGACGACAGCGCCAGCGCACGCGGCAGCGATTCCACCGGCACCAGCTGCGGCAGCAGCGCCTGCGACGCCGGCATCTGGAAGGCGCGCACGGCCCCCAGCACCATCGACAGCGCGAGCAGGCTGGTGCGGCCGAGCGCGTCATGCCACGAGCCGAGCGCGAGCACCGCGGCGACGATCAGCTGCACCGCCATCGACGCGGCCAGCACGCGCTTGCGATCGCTGCGGTCGATCGCATGGCCGGCGGGCAGCGCCAGCACCAGCGCGGGCACGAACTGCGCGAGGCCGATCAGCCCCAGGTCCCACGCGCTGCCGGTCAGGTCGTACATCTGCCAGCCGAGCGCGACCATCATCATCTGGCCGGCCGCGGTGGCGACCAGCCGCGCCGACCAGAAGCGGAAGAAGTCGGGCTGGCGCAGCAGGCCCGGCGTCGCGGCGGCGGCCCCGTCGCTCACTGCTCGTCTTCTTCCTCGTCCAGCGCTTCGAGCTGCTGCAGCTGCACCAGGCGCTGGTAGAGGCCGCCGTCGATCGCCATCAGCGCGGCATGGCGGCCGCGCTCGGCGAGCCGGCCGTGGTTCAGCACGACGATCTCGTCGGCATCGCGGATCGTCGACAGCCGGTGCGCGATCGCCACCACGGTGACGTGGCCGCGCAGCCCGGCGAGGGCCTGCTGCACGACGCCTTCGGTCTCGCTGTCGATGTGCGAGGTGGCCTCGTCGAGGAACAGGATCTTCGGCTCGCCGGCCAGCGCGCGGGCGATCGCGATCAGCTGCTTCTCGCCGACCGACAGCCGCGCGCCGCCTTCGCCGAGCGGCGTGTCGTAGCCGTGCTCGAGCCGGCGGATGAAGCCGTCGGCATGCGCAGCGCGGGCGGCGGCCTCGATCTCGTCGGTGCTCAGGCCCCGGCCCATGTCGATGTTCTCGCGGGCACTGGCCGCAAGCAGGAAGGGCTCCTGCGGCACCAGGCCGACGGCGCGGCGGAACGCGGCATCGCCGAGCTGGTCGATGGGCTGGCCGTCCATCAGCAGCGCACCCGGCGGCGCCTCGTAGAAGCGCAGCAGCAGCGACAGCAGCGTGCTCTTGCCCGACCCGGTGTGGCCGACGATGCCGACGAAGCTGCCGGGCGCGATCTCGAGGTCGATGTCGTGAAGCACCGGGCGGCCGGGCAGGTAGGCGAAGTTGAGGCCGCGGATGCTGATCGCACCGTCGCTGACCTCGCCGTGGTCCTGGGCCGGCAGGCTTTCGGCTTCGTCGAGCAGCGTGTTGACGCGGGCCGCCGCGACCATCGCCTGCTGCAGCTGCGAGAACTGCATCGTGATCTGGATCAGCGGCTCGACGACGCGCGAGATGTAGGCGACGAAGGCGTACAGCACGCCGACCTCGATCGCCGACAGGCCACCGGCGCCGCCGCCGCCGCTGCGCTGGCTGAAGACGAAGATCACGGCGCCCAGCATCGCGACGTTCAGGAAGTCGAGCGCCGGCCGCAGCAGCCAGGCGTTCGCGCGTAGCTCGTCGCGGCGGGCCGCGTAGTGCGCGGCGTTGGTCGCGGCGAAGCGTGCGCTGAAGGTCGGCGCCGCACCGCTGGCCTGGATCACCGCCATGCCGGCGATCGACTCGGCGGCCTGCGCGTTGAGGTCGCTGCGCAGCGCGCGGCTGCGTGTCACCGCCGGGGCCGACAGGCGCTGGTAAAGCCACACGATGCCGAAGACCGCGGGCACCAGCGTGGCGACGATCAGCATCAGCCGCCAGTCGAGCCAGGCCATCATCGCCATCATGCCGAGCAGCGAGATCACGCTGTCGAGCATCACGAACAGCACCTGCACGTACAGCGTCTTCACCGCCTCGGTGTCGTTGGTGACGCGGCTGACGAGCTGGCCGGTGATCGCGCGGTCGAAGAAGCGCATCGGCAGCCGCAGCACATGGCCGTAGACCGACTCGCGGATGCGCTGCACCGAGCGCATCGCGAGCCCCGCCAGGCGCACCAGCTGGCCGTAGCGGACCCAGCTGGCCAGGCAGCCGGTGACCAGCGCGCCGCCGAGCAGGCCGACGATCGCCGGGATGTCGGCGTTGCGCGGCAGCAGGTAGTGGTCGATGAAGGCCTTGCCGAGCGCCGGGCCGGCGGCTTCGAGCGCGGCGGCCAGCACCAGCCAGGCAATGGACGTCTTCAGCAGCGCGACCTCGGGCAGCGCGGCGCGCAGCAGCAGTTCGAGGGCCGCGCGCTTCTCGCCACGCGGTGCGGCCGCGGCGTTCTCAGTCGGACTCAAGCGACGCCTCCAGTTGCTGCACCCGCCATTGCGTCGCGTACCAGCCGCCGAGCTCGACCAGCTCGCGGTGGCTGCCGCGTTCGGTGACGTGGCCATGGCGCAGCACCACCACCTGGTCGGCGTCCTGCAGCGTCGACAGCCGATGGCTGGCGATGATCACCGTGCGGCCGCGCCGCGCATCGCGCAGCGACGCCAGGATGCGCGCTTCGGTCTCGGTGTCGACGGCCGACAGCGCGTCGTCCAGCAGCAGCAGCGGCGCATCGGCCAGCAGCGCGCGAGCGATCGCCACACGCTGGCGCTGGCCGCCGGACAAAGTGACGCCGCGTTCGCCGACCGGCGTGTCGTAGCCCTGCGGCAGGTGCACGATATCGTCGTGCACGGCGGCGGCGCGGGCGGCGGATTCGATCTGTTCACGCGTGGCATCCGGCCGCGCCAGTGCGATGTTCTCGGCCACGCTGGCGGAGAACAGGAAGGCCTCCTGCGGCACCCAGGCGATGCCGGCGTGCAGCGCGTCGAGCGTGTAGTCGGCCAGGGGCACGCCGCCCCAGCGCAGGCTGCCGGCCTGCGGCGGCCATTGGCGCAACAGCAGCTTCAGCAGCGTGCTCTTGCCGGCGCCGGTGGGGCCGACCAGGCCGAGCGTCGACCCTGCGGGCAGGTGCAGCGTCACGCCATCGAGCGCCGGCTGCGCCTGGCCGGGGTAGGCGAAGCGCACGCCGTCGGCATCCAGCGCGCCCGGCTGCAGCGTCGCGGCGGTGCCGTGGTCGTCGACCGTCAGCGGCTCGTCGAGCACCGGCTGCAGGCGGCCCCACGCGGCGCGGCCGCGCTCGATCAGCGACAGCACCCAGCCGGTGGCGAACATCGGCCAGATCAGCTGGCCGAGGTACATGCCGAAGCTCGTGAGCTGGCCGACGGTCATCTCGCCGCGCCACACCAGCCAGCCGCCGAAGCCGAGGGCGAGCACGATCGCCGTGGTCAGCGTGAAGCCGACGGCCGGCTCGTAGCTCGCCTCCCAGCGCTGGGCCTGGAAGCTGGCGTCGGCGGCGCCGCGCGCGAGCTCGCCGAAGCGTTGCGCGCTGCGCGCTTCGAGCCCCAGCGCGCGCAGCGTGCGCACGCCGGCCAGCGTCTCCTGCACATGGTCGTTCAAGGTGCCGAAGGCGGCCAGCGACGCGCGGGAGGCGTCGTGCACATGGCGCGAGATCCACCAGAACGACAGCGCCATCGCCGGGAAGGGCAGCAGCACGACGAGGCCGAGGCGCCAGTCGACGCCCAGCGTCATCGTCGCGACGACGAGGATCAAGGTCAGCGTGCCGTCGAAGCCGGCGAGCATCGCCTCGCCGGCGGCCATCTCGACCGCGTCGACGTCGTTGGTGGCCAGCGCCATCAGGTCGCCGGTGCGGCGGGTCTGGAAGAAACGCGGGCCCTGCAGCGACAGCCGCCGGTACAGCGAAGTGCGCAGCTCGACGCCCATGCGGTAGGCGGCCGAGTACAGCTGCAGCCGCCACGCCACGCGCAGCCCGTAGATCAGCGCGCCGGCGCCGAGCAGCAGCGCCAGCTCACGCCACAGCGCGGGCCCGCTCAGCTGGCGCGCGACCAGGCCGTCGACCATCGATCCGATCTGCCGCGGCAGCCAGACGATCAGCAGCGCGATGCCGAACAGCATCACCCCCGACGCGGCATAGGCACGCCAGTGGCGGAGCACGAAGCTCCCGATCAGACGGGACAGGGACATGCGGCGTCAGTCGCGCAGGTCGCCGATCGGATCGCTGCCGAAGTCGTCGCGTTCGAGCCGCGCGAGCAGCGCTTCGGCGCAGGTGTCGGCCGTCACCAGCAGGCCGTCGGCCTGCAGCTTGACGAACCGTTCGCGCTCCGGGAAGCGCTCGGGATCGGCCGATCGCAGCTCGACCTGCATGTCGGTGTCGATCACGCCGGGCGCCATCGACACCACGCGCGCCGGGTTCGCTTCGGTCGCCTGCTCCAGCTGCAGCGCGCGGCTGAAGTGGTCCATGCCGGCCTTGGCCGCGCAGTACGCGGCGCTGCCCGCCATCGCGCGGCGGCCGAGGCCCGACGAGATGTTCAGCACTCGGCGCTGGCCGCTCCAGTGGGCCGTCACGTCGAGGAAGGTGGCCGACAGCAGCAGCGCCGCTTCGAGGCCGACGCGCAGGGCGTTCGACAGGGCGGTCAGCGGCACCTGCTGCAGCGGTGCACCGCCGCCGATCGCCGCGGCATTGTTGATCAGCGTCGCGCTGGCGATCTGCGCCGCGTCGACGTCGCACAACCAGGCGCGCAGGCGCTCGGCCACCGGCAGCGGGTTGTTCAGGTCGAGCGGCCACTGCGCCAGCGCGCTGCCGGCGGCTTCGGCCTTCGCCTGCAGGGCGGGACTGGCATGGCGCGCGATGCCCAGCACCACGTGCTCGGGCTTCAGCAGCCGGCCCACCAACGCAGCGCCGAGGCCACGCGACGAGCCGGTGACGATGTAGAGATGGTGTTGCATGGCGCGGCAGCATACGCCAGCACGAGGCGCTCAAAAGGGCGGGGGGCTGTGCAGATCGAGGGCGTCGCCGGTGGAAGGATGTGCGAGCTGCAAGCGGCTCGCGTGCAGCAGCAGGCGCGGTGCCGCCGCGGCGACATCGGGCGGGGCATACAGCTCGTCGCCGAGCATCGCATGGCCGATCGCCATCAGGTGCACGCGCAACTGGTGGGAACGGCCGGTGACCGGTTGCAGCGCGATGCGGGTGCGGCCGCGTTCGGGGTCGCGTTCGAGCACGCGCCAGCGTGTGCGCGAGGGCTTGCCATGCTGGTGGTCGACCCTCTGCCGCGGGCGGTTCGGCCAGTCGCAGATCATCGGCAGATTCACCTCGCCTTCGTCGTCGGCGACCAGCCCGTCGACGATCGCGACGTAGGTCTTGTCGACGCGCCGCTCGGCGAAGGCGATCGACAGCGCACGCTGCATCGCCGCGCCGCGGCCGAAGACGATCAGCCCCGAGGTCGCCATGTCGAGCCGGTGCACGATCAGCGCATCGGCATGCAGCGCCTGCACGCGTACGGCAAGGCAGTCGGCCTTGTCCGGCCCGCGGCCGGGCACCGCCAGCAGCCCGGCGGGCTTGTCGGCGGCGATCAGCGCGTCGTCGAGGTGGATCAGCGTCGTCGTCATCGGTGAAAAGAAACGATACACGGCGAAACCGCGGCGAAAGGACGCCGCGCGGCGCGGCCGCGACGATGGCGTGCATCTTCACCGCAAGGCCCACGAAAGGACTCCCCATGCGACGCTGGCTCAAACGAACCTTCATCGGCGCGATCGGCGCCACCTTCCTGATCGGCGGCGGCCTCGCGGCCTGCTCGCACCACCGCCAGCACGGCGGCACGCCGATGACCGAGGCCGAGATCGCCAAGCTGCGCGAGCGGGTGATGGACAAGGCCACGCGTGCGCTCGAGCTCGACGCCGCGCAGCAGGCCCGCCTCGGCGTGCTCGCCGATGCCATCAAGGCGCAGCGCAACGCGCTGATGAGCGGCGGCGAGCGGCCGCGCGATGCGCTGCAGTCGCTGGTCGCCGGCGCGCAGTTCGATCGCGCGAAGGCGCAGGCGCTGATCGACGGCAAGACGAGCGCGATCCGCGAGCAGGCGCCGTCGCTGATCACCGCCTTCGGCGACTTCTACGACAGCCTGCGCCCCGAGCAGCAGCAGAAGCTGCGCGACTACATGAACCGCGGCCATGGCCACCGTCACTTCTTCCGCGGCTGAGGCCGCCTCGCCCGGCGCGGTGGACCGATCGCCGCCACGCTGGGTGACGCTGCGGCCGCCGCGCATCGCACAGGCGCTGATGGCCGCGGCGGTGGCGCTGCATGCGGCGCTGTGGGGCATCGAGGCGCCGCTGGGCCGGCTGCCGGCGGTCGGCGCACTGATCGCCGCGGCCGGCGCGGCCTGGGTGCTGTGGGCGTGGTGGTGCTTCCGCCGCGCGGCGACGCCGGTGCTGCCGACCGCGGAGCCACGCGTGCTGGTCGACGAGGGGCCGTTCCGCTACGGCCGCAACCCGATGTACCTGGGGCTGGCGCTGGTGATCACCGGCGGCGGCGTCGCGCTCGGCTCGCCGCTGCTGGCGCTGGCGGCGGTGGCTTTCGTGCTGATCGTCGACCGGCTGCACATCCCGTTCGAGGAAGCCCGGCTGCGCCGCCGTTTCGGTGGTTGGTACAGTGACTACGCTGCCGACGTTCGGCGATGGATCTGATGTCCTGAAGGTGATGCACCGCATCCTGCTGATCGACGACGACGAGCACCTGGCCGCGCCGCTGGCGGTGTACCTGAAGCGCTTCGACCTCGAGCTGGAATCGGCGTTGCGGCCGAGCGACGGCCTCGCGCGGCTGGCCGCCGGCGGCATCGACGCGGTGATCCTCGACGTGATGCTGCCGGAGATGGACGGCTTCGAGGTCTGCCGCCGCATCCGTCGCGACAACCGCGAGGTGCCGGTGCTGATGCTGACCGCGCGTGGCGACGTCACCGACCGCATCGTCGGCCTCGAGCTCGGCGCCGACGACTACCTGCCGAAGCCCTTCGAGCCGCGCGAGCTCGCCGCGCGTCTGCAGACCATCCTGCGCCGGCTGCGTCCCGCCGCGCCGCCGGCAGGCGCCGTTGCCGAGCCGATGCAGCTGCGCTTCGATGGCCTGTCGATCGACGTCGAGCGCCGCGAGGTGCGGCGCCAGGGCGAGCCGGTCGAGCTGACGGGCACCGAGTTCGAGCTGCTGCTGCTGCTGGCGCGCGAGCCGAACAAGGTCTGGCACCGCGACGACATCCTGAACCGGCTGCGCGGCCGCGATGCCGACCTCTACACGCGGGCGGTCGACATCCTGGTCAGCCGGCTGCGACGCAAGCTGGAGCCGCTGGCCTGCATCAAGACGCTGCGCAACGCCGGCTACACCTTCGCGCTGGCGCGCAGCGCATGAAACACCGACGGCACTGCCCGCCGCGGCCCTGGCACAAGCGCCTGCGCCATTCGCTGCGCTGGCGCCTGGTCACGCTGTTCCTGCTGCTGGCGGTGTGCACGTCCTTCGTCTTCATCGGCGGCACGCGGCAGATGGTCGGCAGCGGCTGGCGCCAGCTGGTGCAGCCGCTGTTCCGCGACTACGTCGATCGCCTCGCGAACGAAGTCGGCAGCCCGCCCGACGTCGCCCGCGCGCAGGCGCTGGTGCAGCGGCTGCCGATCTCGGTGCGCATCGAGGGGCCGGCGGTCAACTGGGCCTCGCACGAGCGGCCGTCGGGGCCGAAGGACGCGGCCTTCGCCGCATTGCTGACGCGCAGCACGGCCGACGGCCACACGATCCGCTTCGGCCTCGGCGACGTCTGGCACAACGAGGACCGGCCCCGGCGCGTCGGCTGGTGGATGCTGGCCGGCCTGCTGCTGCTGCTGCTGCTGGCCTACGGCTACGTGCGGCACCTGTTCCGGCCGATCGACGACATCCGTGCCGGCGCGCTGCGCTACGGCGCCGGGGACTTCAGCCAGCCGATTCCGCTGCGCCGGCGCGACGAACTGGGCGACCTGGCGGCGCAGGTCAACGGCATGGCCGACGGGCTGCAACGCCTGCTCGAAGGCCAGCGCGGGCTGCTGCTGGCGATCAGCCACGAGCTGCGCTCGCCGCTGACACGCGCGCGCTTGAATGCCGAGCTGGTGGCCGAGGGCACGTCGCGCGACGCGCTGCTGCGCGACCTGAACCTGATGCGCGACCTGATCAGCGACCTGCTGGAGAGCGAGCGCCTGGCCGGCGGCGCGGCGGCGCTGCAGACCGAGCGGCTGGACCTCAACGCACTGGCGACGGAGCTCGTCACGCAGCAGTTCGCCGGGCAGGCGGTCGAACTGGCGCTCGACGATGCGCTGCCGCCGCTGCTGCTGGACCGGGCGCGCATCCGGATGCTGCTGCGCAACCTGCTGGACAATGCGCTGCGGCACAACGCCGGGTCCGGCACGCCGGTGCGGCTGAGCACATCGCCGGTTGACGGCACGTCGGTGCGCATCGTCGTGCGCGACGCCGGGCCCGGTGTCGCCGACGAGGATCTGCAGAAGCTGGCGCAGCCGTTCTACCGGCCCGATGCCGCGCGCAGCCGCAGCGGCGGCGGGGTCGGGCTGGGCCTGTACCTGTGCCGGCTGGTCGCCGAATCGCACGGCGGCAGGCTGACGCTGCGCAATGCGCAGCCCGGGCTGGAGGTGACGGCCGAGCTGCCTTGGCGTTAGCCGCGTTTCGGCCGGTTCAGCACGATGTCGCCGTACCAGGCCTGCTGCTCGTGCTTCAGCGCATCGCTGTCGGTCAAGACGCCGACGCTGCTGATCATGCCGGGTGCTTCGCCGTAGACACGCTTGTAGTCGGCGACCACGTCCCGTTCGTAGTGCAGCCACTGGCCGGTGCGCTTGGCGCCGCTCTCCACCGTCAGGTAGTGGATGCGCGAGGTGCGGTGGTTGCGCACGACCGACTCCGGCGGCAGCGTTGCGCACCACACGTACATCAGCGTCGCGAAAGGCAGGCGCTGGCCGGTGAAGAGCTCGACCTGGTCGAAGATCAGACGGTCGCGCAGCGACAGGCGGGCATCGTCGCCGTCGAAGGCCAGGATCACGCGAGCCGGGGCGTCGTCGTATTCGGGCACGTCGACGCTGGCCTGGCTCGGCACCTGCTGCACGCGCCAGCTGAACTGGAGCGTCGAGTGCTGCTTCGGATCGATGCGCACGGGGCAGCGCAGGCCGGTGGCGCCGGCGGTTGAACGCGCGTGCAGCACCATTCGGTCGTTGTCGCGCACCACGCTGTAGCGCGTCGGCGCCTTGTCCTTGCGCAGCGCGTAAGGCTGCCAGCCCGCGGGCGGGCGGGTGCCGGCGGTCGCCGACGAGAACGGCGCGATCGCATCGGGCATCGGCGACGACACGGCGGGGGCCGCCTCGTCGATCAGCGGACCCCGCTGCGCGCAGGCCCCGAGCCCGAGCGCACCGAGGCCAACCAAGCGGCGGAAGACGGCGCGGCGGGCGCCGGGGGGCTGGTCGTCATCGGCGACCAGCGGATACTGCGGGGGCATGCCACATCCTTGAACATCAGCCGGCAAGCGACGCGGCCTTGCGTCGACCACCGGCGGCGCGGATGTTAACGGTCGTTGCTGACGGGCAATTGACCGAACAGCAGGTCCATCCCGATCAGTTCGCGATCAGTTGTCGCGGCTTTGCGAGCGGTAGACCGCCGCGCGCAGGTCGGCTGCGAAGCCGGGGTCCGAGCCTTCGATGCTGCGGGCCCATTGCAGGACTTCTTCGGCGTTCTGCGGTTCGGCCTTCGCGCGCTCGAGCTGCCACTGGTCGAGACGGCGCAGGAAGCTGATCAGCGCGGCGGCGGCGTTGGCGAACCAGATGGACCCACGGGGAGCCGACAGGCGTGTAGCGCGGCCGAAGGTCATGGAGGCGGACATGGTGTGTTCTCCGTTGAAACGAACCCGGTTTGGTTTCGTGTTGCGGTGCAGTATAGGGTTAGTACTTAGCCAACGCCTAGGGTAAACACCTAAATCACTGGCGACCGTGAGGATTTCGCAAACTTCGGGTCCCGCATTGACGCGGGCGCTCGCTGCGTTCACACTCGCGGCCTTCTTCAACCCAGCCGACAGGAGGCCGACGATGACTGCCACGCAGATTGCCCTTGCCCTGTCGGCGGCGCGTTCCTCGCGCTAGGCGTTCACCCGCTTCTCGGGTCCTTCGGCCCGGATCGATTCCGCCGCGGCGCCTGCTCGCCGCCGACCCTCGTTTGCCGAACCGCTGCCACCGGCCCTGTGCCGCGCGGCGCGGACCTCTCTCGAGCATCGAACGGATCGATCCGACATGTTGGAATTCCTCGACTTCGAGGCGCTGCGCAGCATCGGGCTGCGCGCGCCCATCCTCCAGCAACTGAACACGCTGATGCTGGACCCGGCGGTGCGCCTGATGCGCGTCGTCGAACTGCAGCGCGAGCACCTGCTGCTGCATGACGGCCAGGCGCTCGCCCGCGGACGCCTGGACCACGCGCTGATCCGCCTGCTGGACAGCGGCGACGACGCGGTGGCCGTCGGCGACTGGGTGCTGGGCCGGCCCGACCCGCCGCTCGGCTGGCGGGTGGTCGACCGGCTGACGCCCTCGACGCAGCTGTCGCGCCGCACGAACGACGGCCGCGGCAGCCCGCAGCGGCAGGTGCTTGTGGCCAACGTCGACGCGGCGCTGCTGGTCATGGGCCTGGACCATGACTTCAACCTGCGGCGGCTGGAACGCTACCTGGCGCTGGTGCGGCTGGCGGGCATAGCCGCGGCCCTGGTGCTGACCAAGGCCGACCAGGCGGAACCTTCGCTGATGGCGCGGCGCATCGAGCAGGCGAGCGGCTGCGTGCCGGAGGGCACGCCGGTGTTCGCGCTCGACGGCCGTGACCCGGCATCGGCGGCGGCGCTCGCGCCGTGGCTGGTCGCTGGCCAGACGCTGGTGCTGCTGGGCTCCAGCGGCGCCGGCAAGAGCACGCTGACGAACACGCTGACCGGCCAGGCGCTGCAGTACACCGGGCCCGTGCGCGACGACGACAGCCGCGGCCGCCACACGACGACCACGCGCACGCTGCACCGCACGCCGTCTGGCGCCTGCATCATCGACACGCCGGGCCTGCGCGCCCTGCGGCTCGATGTCGGCGACGAGCAGCAGCTGCAGCAGGTGTTCGGCGACATCGCGCGGTGGGCGACGGCCTGCCGCTTCCGCAACTGCCGGCACCAGGAGGAGCCCGGCTGCGCGGTGCGGGCCGAGGTGGCGCCGGAGCGCGTGCGCAACTTCCACAAGCTGCAGCGCGAGGCGAAGCGCGACACGCTGACCGCGCTGGAGAAACGCGAGGTGGTGTCGCAGTGGAAGGCGCGTGGCCGTGCGGCGGCGCAACGCATTCGCGCGAAACGATCGGGCTGAGCGCCGCGGCAGGGAAGGGCCGCGGAGCCCGGCGGCATACTGTGCGGCGGCCCATGACCCTGCACATCCCGACCCTGATGCTCGCCCTGCTGCTGGGCTTCCTGCTGCTGACGCTGGAGCTCGGCGTGGCGCTGCGCCGGCTGCACAACCGGCCGGAGTTGCGCAGCTGGACCTGGGGCTGCTGGGCGCTGTTCGGCGGCTTCGCGATGCTGGCCGCGCGGCTGGTGCTGCCGGTGTCGATGTCGATCGTGATCGGCAACGGCCTGATCTGCCTCGGCATCCTGATGTACACCCGGGCGCTCTACCGCATGTTGCTGGACGCGCCGCTGCCGCGCTGGCAGGCGGTGGGCTGCGGCGGCTTCGTGCTGGGCATCGTTGCGCTGCTGCCGTGGCCGCTGCACCAGCGCACGGCGGTGGTGTCGCTGTTCTTCGTCGTGCTGCTGCTGCCCGCGGTGTGGGTCGTCGTGCGCCATGGCTGGAACGCCGAACGCTCGCTGCGCACGGTCGCCGTCACGATGGGACTGGCCGCCGGCGCGCTGCTGGTGCGCGCGGTGCACGCGTGGTTCAACGCCGCGGAATACACCGACCTGCTGCAGGCCAGCCTCGGCCAGGGCCTGACCTTCCTGATGTCCTTCCTGAGCATCATGGGCGCGGGCTTCGCCTTCGTGCTGGCGGTCTTCGAGCGGGTGGCGCTGCAGATGGAAAAGCTGGCCACGCACGACGGCCTGACCGGCTGCCTGAACCGCAGCACCATCGACGCGATGCTGGCGCACGCGCTCGACCGCGGCCGTCGCGAGGGGGCGCCGGTGAGCTTCGTGCTGCTCGACCTGGACCACTTCAAGCTGGTCAACGACCAGCATGGCCACCGCACCGGCGACGCGGCGCTGCGTGCATTCGCGCGCACGGTGCGCGAGCGGCTTCGCGCATCGGACATCTTCGGCCGCACCGGCGGCGAGGAGTTCGGGCTGGTGCTGCCGGGCACCGACGCCACGGGTGCGCGGCGCCTGCTCGAACAGATCCGTGCCGCGGTCGAGGCGATGCCGGTGCGCGATGCGCTCGGCCATCCGGTGCGCATCACCGTGTCGGCCGGGCTGGCGGTGGCCGATCCCGCTTCAGGGATCTCCGGCGACCGGCTCTACGGCCGCGCCGACCGCGCGCTGTACGAGGCCAAGCATGCCGGCCGCAACCGCGTCGAGACTTATTCGGGCAGCAGCGAATCGGGCTTCTTCGTGCTGGACAAGGCGGCCGCGGGCGCCAAGGTTCAGTAGTTCAGCCCCATTGCGTCGCGCACGTCCTTCATCGTCTGGCGGGCGACCGTGCGCGCGCGCTCGGTGCCCATCTCGACGATCCAGTGCACCTGCTTCGGATTCGCGAGGTAGCTCTCCGCGCGCTCGCGCCACGGCTGCTGTTCCTTCAGCACCGCCTCGATCACGGGTTGCTTGCACTCCAGGCAGCCGATGCCGGCGCTGGTGCAGCCCTTGACCACCCAGTCGCGCGTCGATTCGTCGGAGTAGACCTTGTGGAACTCCCACACCGGGCAGCGCTCGGGGTTCCCGGCGTCCGTGCGCCGCACGCGCTGCGGGTCGGTCGGCATGCGCTTGATCTTGTGCTCGACCTGGGCCGGTTCCTCGCGCATCGCGATGGTATTGCCGTAGCTCTTGCTCATCTTCGCGCCATCGAGGCCGGGCAGCTTGGTGACCTCGGTGTGCAGCGCGCGCGGCTCTGTCAGCACGGTGCGGCCGCTGCCCTTCAGGTGGCCCAGCAGCAGCTCGGTCTCTTCCTCGGACAGCACGGTGGTGGCCTTGCGCACCACGGCCTCGCCCTTGCCCAGCGCCTCGGGCGAGCCGGTCTCGCCGAAGGCCTTGCGCTGCTTGTCGTAGTAGCGCGAATCGTCCTTGCCGAGCTTGGCCTGCGCGGCGGCCACCTGGGCGTCGAACGTGGGGCCGCGGCCATAGAGGTGGTTGAAGCGGCGCGCCACCTCGCGCGTCAGCTCGACATGCGAAGCCTGGTCCTCGCCCACCGGCACATAGCTGGCCTTGTAGATCAGGATGTCGGCCGCCTGCAGCAGCGGGTAGCCGAGGAAGCCGTAGGTCGCGAGGTCGCGGTCCTTCAGCTTTTCCATCTGATCCTTGTAGGTCGGCACGCGCTCCAGCCAGCCCAGCGGCGTGCCCATGGCCAGCAGCGTGAACAGCTCGGCATGCTCGGGCAGGCGGCTCTGGATGAAGAGGGTCGCCTTCTCGGGATCGAGGCCGGCGGCGATCCAGTCGATCACCATGTCGTAGACGTTGCGCTCGATGACCTCGCGGTCCTCGTAGTGCGTGGTCAGCGCGTGCCAGTCGGCGACGAAGTAGAAGCAGTCGTAGTCCTGCTGCAGCTTGACCCAGTTCTTCAGCGCACCGTGGTAGTGGCCGAGATGCAGGGCGCCGGTCGGGCGCATGCCGGAGAGTACGCGGGGTCGCATGGCGGGAGGCGTCTGAGAGGAACGAGCCGGCGATTCTCTCAGACCGTACACTGCCGGCCCTCATGAAGCGCATCGTCATCCTGATCTCCGGCCGGGGCTCGAACATGGAGGCCATCGTGCAGCGCTGCGCGGCCGAGGGCTGGCCCGCGCGGGTGGTGGCGGTGATCGCCAACAAGCCCGATGCGAAGGGCCTGCAGTTCGCCGCAGCGCAGGGCATCGCCACCGCGGTGGTCGACCACCGCGCGCACGGGGTTCGGGCCGACTTCGATGCCGCGCTTGCCGCCTGCATCGACGGCTTCGCGCCCGACCTCGTCGTGCTGGCCGGCTTCATGCGCATCCTCGGCGAGCCCTTCGTGCAGCGTTACGCCGGGCGGCTGATGAACATCCACCCGTCGCTGCTGCCGGCCTTCCCGGGGCTGCACACGCACCGCTCGGCGATCGATGCCGGCTGCAAGCTCGCCGGGGCGACGGTTCACTTCGTCACCACGCAGCTCGACCACGGGCCCATCGTGATGCAGTCCGTCGTGCCGGTGAAGCCGGACGACGACGACGCGGCGCTGTCCGCGCGCGTGCTGGCGACCGAGCACGTGATCTATCCGCTGTCGGTGCGCTGGTTCGTCGAGGACAAGCTGTCGATCGACGAGGGCGGCCGCGTGCGGCATCGCGACGGGGCGTCGCAGCTGCTGATCGGTTGATCGGCGGCCGGTCAGCCGCCAATCGATCCAACGGCGGCTTTCATCGACCTAACGGGGCTTTCAGCCGCCAATCGTTTCCAACGGCGGCCTTCAGCCATCGAGGGGCTGAAAGCGTCGTTGCTCGATGCCGTCGATCACCACGGTCTCGAAGAACATCGCATAGGGGCGCACCCACAGCGCACCTTCGCCGTACAGCGGCCGATACACCACCATCGGCTCCAGCGTCTCGCTGTGGCGTGCGACGCCGACGAGTTCGTAGTGGTTGCCCTTGTAGTGTCGATAACGCCCCAAAGGCGCGGCAGGCAGGGGCGGCAGGTCGTCCATCGGGGGCTGCGGGGATAATCCGGGCATGCATCCTAACGCCCTGCTGGACCTGGCGACCGAGCTGCTGCGCGGCTTGAGCAAGCTCGACGCGCCGGCCGACGGCATCGTCTCGGCCTTCTTCCGCAAGCACAAGAACCTCGGCCTGCGCGAACGCCATGCGCTGGCCGAGACCGCCTACGCGGTGCTGCGGCGCAGGCCGCTGTACCAGCACCTCGCGCAAAGCGGCCACGGCGCGCTCGAACGCCGGCTGGCCATCCTCGCCTGGCAGGGCCCGGACGCGCTGCTGCGCGGCGCGCTCGGACCGACCGAGCAGCAGTGGCGCGCGCAGGTGCAGGCGCTGGACCGCAGCGGCTTCTCCGAGAAGCTGCGCCACAACCTGCCCGACTGGCTGGCCGGTGCGCTGCGCACGCAGCTGGGCGACGAAGCCTTCTGGGCGCTGGTCACCGCGCTCGACGCGCCGGCGCCGCTGGACCTGCGTGTCAATACGATGAAGCTGCGGCGCGAACAGGCGCAACAGACGCTGGCCGACGCCGGCATCGAGTCGCAGCCGACGCCCTATTCACCCTGGGGCCTGCGCGTGCACGGCAAGCCGGGGCTGAACAAGCTGCCGATCTTCATCGGCGGCGGCGTCGAGGTGCAGGACGAGGGCAGCCAGCTGCTGGTGTCGCTGCTCGACCCGAAGCGCGGCGAGATGGTGGTCGACTTCTGCGCCGGCGCTGGCGGCAAGACGCTGGCGATCGGTGCCGCGATGCGCAGCACCGGCCGGCTTTATGCCTTCGATGTGTCCGGCCATCGGCTGGAGGCGCTGAAACCGCGCCTGAAGCGCAGCGGGCTGTCGAACGTGCATCCGGCGCAGATCGCGCACGAGCGCGACGACCGCGTCAAGCGCCTGGCCGGCAAGATCGACCGCGTGCTGGTCGACGCGCCGTGCTCGGGCCTCGGCACGCTGCGCCGCAACCCGGACCTGAAGTGGCGCCAGTCGCCGAAGGCCGTCGCCGAGCTGCAGGCCAAGCAGCGCGCGATCCTCGACAGCGCGGCACGGCTGGTCAAACCAGGCGGGCGCCTCGTCTACGCCACCTGCAGCCTGCTGGTCGAGGAGAACGAGCAGGTCGCCGGTGCCTTCGCCGAAGCGCACACCGACTTCGTGCCCTTGAAGGCGCACCGTTTGCTGGAGCAGGCGCATGTGGGCGACCCCGAAGCACTGGACCAGGATGGCTACCTGCGGCTGTGGCCGCACCGCCATGCCACCGACGGCTTCTTCGCGGCGGCCTGGGAGCGGCGCTGACCCGGCCACGGGCCACGGGATGGCGGGCGCCGGGGCGCCGGGGAGCTCCAGGAATGGCCCGGGATTGCTAGGCAGTTTCCACACCTGCGAGCCACACCCCCTCGCCTACAATCGATGATCCGCCTGTTCTCTGGGTGGCAAGGTTGACTATGACGGTGATGACGACACTCTGGGATGCACTGATCGCCTGGCTGGCGAACGGGCTGACGGATGCTGCCTGGTGGCAGATCCTGCTGTTCACGCTGGTCACGACGCACATCACCATCTCGGCGGTGACGATCTTCCTGCACCGGGCGCAGTCGCACCGTGCGCTCGAACTGGGCCCGATCCCGTCGCACTTCTTCCGCTTCTGGCTGTGGATCGGCACCGGCATGGTGACGAAGGAGTTCGTCGCCATCCACCGCAAGCACCATGCGAAGTGCGAAACCATCGAGGATCCGCACAGCCCGCAGACGCGCGGCCTGAAGGCCTTGCTGCTGACCGGCGTCGAGCTCTACCGCGCCGAGTCGAAGAACGCTGAAACGATGGTCAAGTTCGGCCACGGCACGCCGGACGACTGGCTGGAGCGCAACGTCTATTCGCGCTTCACCTGGCAGGGCGTCGGCCTGATGCTGATCCTCGACGTCGCGCTGTTCGGCGCGATCGGCCTGACGGTCTGGGCGATCCAGATGGCGTGGATCCCGGTGTGGGCCACCGGCGTCATCAACGGCATCGGCCACTACTGGGGCTACCGCAACTTCGAGGTGGCCGATGCGTCGACCAACGTCTCGCCGTGGGGCATCCTGATCGGCGGCGAAGAGCTGCACAACAACCACCACACCTACCCGACGTCGGCGAAGTTCTCGGTCAAGCCCTTCGAATTCGACATCGCCTGGGGCTACATCCGCGCGCTGGAGATGCTCGGCTGGGCCAAGGTGCGCAAGACAGCGCCGCAGCTCAAGCTCGGCCAGATCAAGCCGCAGGCGGATGCGAAGACGCTCGAGGCGATCATCGCCAACCGCTACGAGGTGATGGCCAAGTACGCGAAGGAACTTCGCGCTGCCTGTGCCGGGGAACTGCAGCATCTGAAGGAGCAGGGCGCCAGGAACAGCGCGCGCCTGTCCGACCTGAAGCTCGCCAAGCGCTGGCTGCACCGCGACGACGAAAAGATCCCCGAAGCCGTGCGCCCGCAGCTGGCCAGTGCTGTCAGCGACAGCCCGAAGCTCGCGAAGCTGGTGGCGATGCGCGAGGAACTGCGCCAGCTCTGGACGCGCACCAACGTGTCGGCCGAGCAGCTGGTCGTCGACCTGCAGGCCTGGTGCAAGAAGGCCGAAGCCAGTGGCATCGTGGCGCTCGAGCAGTTCTCGATGAAGCTGCGCGCGGCGCACGCCTGATCGATCGACCGGTGCTCCTGGCGCCGGCATGACGAACGGGCCCTGCGGGGCCCGTTGTCGTTGGTGCTGCACGGTGGTGGGTGCCATACAGGCGGTGTCAGGCGGTCACGTCGTCAGCGCTGTTCCGCCCCCGAGAGCCCACACCGGAAGACGCAGGCAACAAAAAACCCGCCTTCAGGGCGGGTTCTTCGTTTGAAGCGGGGCCGAATTACTTCAGCTTCACTTCCTTGTAGGCCACGTGCTTGCGTGCCTTCGGATCGAACTTCATGAATTCGAGCTTCTCGGGCGTGGTCTTCTTGTTCTTGCTGGTGGTGTAGAAGTGGCCGGTCCCCGCAGTGGATTCCAGCTTGATCTTTTCGCGTCCGCCTTTGGCTGCCATGGTGTGCTCCTGTTTGCAGTTGCTAGGGGATTACAGCGCGCCCTTGGCGCGCAGGTCGGCCAGCACGCTGTCGATGCCGACCTTGTCGATCAGGCGCAGCGCGGCGCTCGACACGCGAAGGCGCACCCAGCGGTTCTCGCTCTCGACCCAGAAGCGGCGGTACTGCAGGTTCGGCAACCAGCGACGCTTGGTCTTGTTGTTGGCGTGGGAGACATTGTTTCCCACCATCGGGCCCTTGCCCGTGACTTGACAGACGCGTGCCATGACGCTTCTCCAGACTCTTGACTGTTGCAGGCACGGCAACCAGAGCAGGGGGACCGCGATCGGCGTCAGGGATGCTGACTACCGACATCGACCGCCTGGTGGCTGCCCTTCGATTTCCGGCCTCTTCCGTCGCTGGCCGATCCGTCCGGATCGATCAAATGCAGAAGGTGCCGCTTTCGGCAAAGACCGCGATTATAGCCAGATTTCTCCGGCCGGCCGCGTCAGGACTGCTGCTCGAGGAAGCGCTGTGCGTCCAGCGCGGCCATGCAGCCGGTGCCGGCCGAGGTGATCGCCTGGCGGTAGACGTGGTCCTGCACGTCGCCGGCGGCGAAGACGCCCGGCACGCTGGTCATCGTCGCGAAGCCCGACAGGCCGGACTTCGTCAGGATGTAGCCGTCCTTCATCTCGAGCTGGCCCTGGAAGATCTCGGTGTTGGGCTGGTGGCCGATGGCGATGAAGCAGCCCTTGAGCGTCAGCTCGCGCGTGGCGCCGGTTTGCGTGCTCTTGAGCCGGATGCCGGTGACGCCGCTCTGGTCGCCCAGCACTTCGTCGAGCGTCTCGTGGAGCTCGAGAACGATCTTGCCGGCGGCGACCTTCTCGTGCAGCTTGTCGACCAGGATCGCCTCGGCGCGGAACTTGTCGCGGCGGTGCACGAGGTGCACCTTCGCGGCGATGTTCGACAGGTACAGCGCTTCCTCGACCGCGGTGTTGCCGCCGCCGACCACCGCCACCGTTTCGCCCTTGTAGAAGAAGCCGTCGCAGGTGGCGCAGCCGCTGACGCCGCGGCCCATGAAGGCCTGCTCCGACGGCAGGCCGAGGTACTTCGCGCTCGCGCCGGTGGCGATGACCAGTGCGTCGCAGCTGTACTCGCCACCGTCGCCCTTGAGCTTGAACGGACGTTGCGACAGGTCGACCTGGTTGATGTGGTCGAACACCATCTCGGTCGCGAAGCGCTCGGCGTGTTCCTGGAAGCGCTGCATCAGCTCCGGGCCCTGCACGCCCATCACGTCGGCCGGCCAGTTGTCGACATCGGTCGTGGTCATCAGCTGGCCGCCCTGCGCGATGCCGGTCACGAGCACCGGCTTCAGGTTGGCGCGGGCCGCGTAGATCGCGGCGGTGTAGCCGGCGGGGCCGGAACCGAGGATCAGCACCTGGGCATGCTTGGGGGATGAGCTCATCGGGATCTGCGATTCAATGTTTGTTGGCGTGCCGCATCGGAAGCGGCACACGACCGGCAGAGATTGTCACATGGGGGTCGATCGCTATGCCGTGAGCGCTGTCAATCGGCACAATAGTGAAATTGAACACGAAAGCGGCGGTTTGCCGCACGGCCGCGCTGTCGGGACAGGCTCGGCTGCCAACGAACTGCGAAGCGCCAAGAAGGGGATCACCGCGATGTCGATGCTGACGAATCTGGACCTGATTCGCCGTGTACCGCTGTTCTCGATGCTGACCAACGAACAAGCCCAGAGCATCGCCGACAGCGTCGTCAAGCGCCGCTTCCGCCGCGGCGAGCTGGTGGTCGAACAAGGCCGCAAGAGCAATGCGCTGTTCATCCTGCTCAACGGCCGGGCCCGCGTGCTGACCTCCGATGCGCGCGGCCGCGAGGTGATCCTGGCGGTGCTGGAGTCCGGCGACTACGTCGGCGAGATGAGCCTGATCGACAACGAGGCGCACTCCGCGACCGTGCGTTGCGAGATCCAGACCGACATGCTGATCCTCGGCCGCGCCGAGTTCGCGCGCTGCCTGCCCGAGAACTCCACGCTGTCCTATGCCATCCTGCGCGGCCTCGTGCGCCGCCTGCGCCACGCCGACCGGCAGATCGAGTCGCTGGCGCTGCTGGACGTCTACGGCCGCGTCGCGCGCACGCTGCTCGAGATGGCCGAGGACATCAACGGCGTCAAGATGATCCGCGGCAAGGTGTCGCGCCAGGACATGGCCAAGGTGGTCGGGGCCTCGCGCGAGATGGTCAGCCGGGTGATGAAGGACCTCGAGGAGCGCGGTGTCATCGAGACCCAGGAGAACGGCTCGGTGATCATCAAGGAACGCGTGCAGCAGCCCGAGTAGTCGCGATGGTCACTGCGCCACAATGCGGCGCATGACCTTTCCGCTCGGTTCCCTGCGCGCCGATGGCCCGGCCGGCGTCGGCACCCCGCGTGATGCCCGATCGCCGAACGGCGCCGGCGCGATGCGCTGGCCGCGCCAGTTCGCGCTGATCATCGCGGCCGTCGTGTGGCTGCTGGCCCTGCTGGCGCTGGCGACGCACGATGCCACCGACCCCGGCTTCTCGACCTCCGGTGCCGGCGACGCCATTCGCAACCGCGCCGGACTGCTGGGCGCGTGGGCGTCCGACCTCGCGCTCTTCCTCTTCGGTTACTCGTCCTGGTGGCTGATGCTGGTCAGCCTGCGGGCCTGGCTCGCGGGCCTGGCGCGCTGGCTGCGTGGCAGCGCGCCCGATCCGACGCTGCCGCCGCGCTGGGTCTTCTGGTGCGGCCTCGGGCTGCTGATGCTGGCCAGCTGCGCACTCGAGTGGACGCGCCTGTACCGTTTCGACGCCGCGCTGCCTGGCGGTCAAGCCGGCGGCGTGCTGGGCATCGTCGCTGGCGGTACCTCGATGAAGTGGCTGGGCTTCGCCGGTTCCGGCGTGCTGTGGATCGCCGTGCTGGTGCTCGGCCTGTCGCTCGCCTTGCGCTTCTCGTGGACGCGCGTGGCCGACAGCCTCGGCGCGTGGATCGAAAGCATCGGCCAGCGCCGCAGTGCCGCGCGCGAGCAGCAGGAGGACAAGCGCATCGGCGAACGCGCGGTCAAGGAGCGCGAGAAGGTCGTCGAGGTCGAGCGCGCGGTGGTCGAGGACCATGCGCCGATCGTCATCGAGCCGACCGTCGTCGAGGTGCCGAAGTCGACGCGCGTCGCCAAGGAACGCCAGAAGCCGCTCTTCGTCGAGCTGTCGGACACGAAGCTGCCGCAGGTCGACCTGCTCGATGCGGCGCCAGGCCGGATGGAATCCGTGCCGCCGGAGTCGCTGGAGATGACCTCGCGGCTGATCGAGAAGAAGCTGCGCGACTTCGGCGTTGAGGTGCGCGTGGTGGCCGCGTCGCCCGGCCCGGTGATCACCCGCTACGAGATCGAGCCGGCCACCGGCGTGAAGGGCGCGCAGGTGGTGAACCTCGCGAAGGACCTCGCGCGTTCGCTGTCGCTGGTGTCGATCCGCGTCGTCGAGACGATTCCCGGCAAGACGACGATGGCGCTGGAGCTGCCGAACGCCAAGCGGCAGACCATCCGCCTGGCCGAGATCCTCGGCTCGCAGGTCTATGCCGATGCGGCGTCGCAGCTGACGATGGGCCTGGGCAAGGACATCGTCGGCGCGCCGGTGGTGGCCGACCTCGCGAAGATGCCGCACTGCCTGGTCGCCGGCACCACCGGCTCGGGCAAGTCGGTGGGCATCAACGCGATGATCCTGAGCCTGCTGTACAAGGCCGAGGCGCGCGACGTGCGCCTGATCCTCATCGATCCGAAGATGCTCGAGATGAGCGTCTACGAGGGCATCCCGCACCTGCTGTGCCCGGTCGTCACCGACATGAAGCAGGCGGCCAACGCGCTCAACTGGTGCGTCGGCGAGATGGAGCGGCGCTACAAGCTGATGAGCAAGCTCGGCGTGCGCAACCTCGCCGGCTACAACAAGAAGATCGCCGAGGCCACCGAGCGCGGCGAGAAACTGCCGAACCCGTTCAGCCTGACGCCCGAGGAGCCCGAGCCGCTCGACCGCCTGCCCTTCGTCGTCGTGGTGATCGACGAGCTGGCCGACCTGATGATGGTGGTCGGCAAGAAGATCGAGGAGCTGATCGCGCGGCTGGCGCAGAAGGCGCGCGCCGCCGGCATCCACCTCGTGCTCGCGACGCAGCGGCCGAGCGTCGACGTGATCACCGGCCTGATCAAGGCCAACATCCCGACCCGGCTGTCGTTCCAGGTGTCGAGCAAGATCGACTCGCGCACCATCCTCGACCAGATGGGCGCCGAGGCGCTGCTGGGTCAGGGCGACATGCTGTACCTGACGCCCGGCGGCGGCATTCCGGTGCGCGTGCACGGTGCGTTCGTGTCCGACGACGAGGTGCACCGCGTCGTCGAGTACCTGAAGTCGCAGGGCGAGCCGAACTACATCGAGGGCATCCTCGAAGGCGGCACGCTGGACCTCGAGCTAGATGGCGGCGCCGGGGGCGGCGCAGGCGGCGGCGGCGACGGCGAGTCCGATGCGATGTACGACCAGGCCGTGGCCATCGTGCTGCAGCACAAGAAGGCGTCGATCTCGCTGGTGCAACGGCACCTGCGCATCGGTTACAACCGCGCCGCGCGGCTGCTGGAACAAATGGAGAAGTCGGGTCTCGTATCGGCCATGGCCACCAACGGCAACCGGGACCTGCTGGTCCCGCGCCGCGACAACGAATGAAGACACTGCTCCTTGGCGCCGCGCTGGCGCTTTCGCTCGGCACCGCGCGGGCCGATGCGCTGGACACGCTGCGCAGCTTCACGCGCGAGGCGGCCAGCGGCCGCGCCGAGTTCACGCAGACGGTGACCTCGCCCGACGGCGCGAAGAAGAAGACCTCGAGCGGCAGCTTCGAGTTCTCGCGGCCCGACCGTTTCCGCTTCGCGTATGCCAAGCCCTTCGAGCAGTTGATCGTCTCGGACGGCAAGAAGGTCTGGCTGCACGACCCGGAGCTGAACCAGGTCGCGGTGCGGCCGGTGTCGCGTGCGCTCGGTGCGACGCCGGTGGCGTTGCTGGCCGGCGGCGCGATCGAGAAGGACTTCGACCTCGCGGCACTGCCTGCCAAGGACGGCCTCGAGTGGGTGCAGGCGACGCCGAAGCTCAAGGAGGGCCAGATCCAGGCGCTGAAGATCGGCTTCCAGGGCAAGGCACTGGCGGCGCTGGAAATCGTCGACGCCTTCGGCCAGCGGTCGCTGCTGCAGTTTCGCGACGTCGCGCTGAACCCGAAGCTCGCCGAAGAGCGCTTCCGCTTCCTCGTCCCGAAGGGCGCCGACGTGATCGAGCAGTGAACTTGCCTCGGCGCTGAAATGACGACGGGCGCCTCGGGCGCCCGTTGCTGCTTCAGTGCCGCTGGATGGCGGCCGTGATGCGAGGTCAGTGCGTGACGACGTCCATCAGCCCCATCTCGGCGCTGCTCATCATCTGCTCGATGTCCATCAGGATCAGCATGCGCTCGACGTCGCCGGTCTTCACCGTGCCGAGGCCGGTGATGTAGGCCGAGTCGATCTGGCCGTTGAACTCGGGCGCCGCCTTGATCTGGTCGCTGCGCAGTTCCAGCACGTCGCTGACCGAGTCGACGACGATGCCGATCGTGCGGCCCGCGATGTTCAGGATGATCACGACGGTGAAGGCGTCGTACTTGACCTCGTCCAGCGCGAAGCGCACGCGCATGTCGACGATGGGCACGATCACGCCGCGCAGGTTCACGACGCCCTTCATGAAGCCGGGCGTGTTGGCGATGCGGGTGGGCTGTTCGTAGCCGCGGATCTCCTGCACCTTCAGGATGTCGATGCCGTACTCCTCGGCGCCGAGCTTGAAGGACAGCACTTCGCGCGGCGTGCCATGCACGGCAGCCGCGGCACCACCGGCCAGCGACGGCGACACGGCGGCGGACGGGGTTTCGATCGCGATGCTGGCGCTCATGGGGGACTCCTCGGGTGGTGAACAGCGTGCCGGGCAGTGTGCGGCGCGCGGTTCCTGGCGGATCGGCGGAAAAAGCGCGCCGACTAACCGCTTTTCCACCGCTGCCAGAATGGCGCCATGCCTTCCCAGGAGTCCCTGTTCGGCGGTGAGGACGAGCCGACCGCAGCACCGCCCGCGGCGGCCACGGAACCCGCTGCCGACGCGCCGCTGGCCGAGCGCCTGCGCCCGCGCACGCTCGACGAGGTGATCGGCCAGCAGCACCTGCTGGGCCCCGGCAAGCCGCTGCGCGTGGCCTTCGAGACGCACCGCCTGCCGTCCTTCATCCTGTGGGGGCCGCCGGGTGTCGGCAAGACCACGCTGGCGCGGCTGATGGCCGGCGCGTCGAATGCGCACTTCATCGTGCTGTCGGCGGTGCTGTCGGGCGTCAAGGACATCCGCGATGCGGTCGAGCAGGCCAAGGCGCGGCGGCAGCGCGGGCAGGGCACGGTGGTCTTCGTCGACGAGGTGCATCGCTTCAACAAGGCGCAGCAGGACGCCTTCCTGCCGCATGTCGAGTCGGGTCTCTTCACCTTCATCGGCGCGACGACCGAGAACCCGTCGTTCGAGGTCAACTCGGCGCTGCTGTCGCGCGCGACGGTGCATGTGCTCAAGCCGCTGGAGCCGGCCGAACTGACGCAGCTGATCGAGCGTGCACGCAGCGCGCTGAACGCGCCATCGCTGACCGACGCGGCGCGCGATCGCCTGATCGGTTATGCCGATGGCGATGCGCGCCGGCTGCTCAATGCCGTCGAGACATTGGTGCACCTGGCCGGTCCCGGCCGCGCCGAGCCGCTGGACGAGGCGATGCTGGAGCAGGCGCTCGGCGAGATGCTGCGTCGCTACGACAAGGGCGGCGAGCAGTTCTACGACGCGATCTCGGCGCTGCACAAGTCGGTGCGCGGCTCCGATCCCGATGCGGCGCTGTACTGGCTCGCGCGCATGCTCGACGGCGGTGTCGACCCGCGCTACGTCGCGCGCCGCGTGATCCGCATGGCCAGCGAGGACATCGGCCTGGCCGATCCGCGCGGGCAGGAGCTGGCGCTGCAGGCGGCCGCCATCTACGAACGCCTGGGCTCGCCCGAAGGCGAGCTGGCGCTCGCCCAGGCCGTGGTCTACCTCGCGATCGCGCCAAAGTCGAACGCCGTCTACAAGGCATGGAACGCGGTGCGCGCCTTCGTGCAGGCCGACGGCACGCGGCCGGTGCCGCTGCACCTGCGCAATGCGCCGACGAAGCTGATGAAGGGCCTGGGCTACGGCCGCGACTACCGCTACGCGCACGACGAGGCCGACGGCTTCGCGGCCGGCGAGCACTACCTGCCCGAGGGCCTGCCGCCGCAGGTCTTCTACGAGCCGACCGAGCGCGGTCTCGAGCAGCGCCTGGGCGAAAGATTGGCGGAATTCCGCCGCCGGAACCAGGAAGCGAAGAACCCTCGGTAGTGCGCTTGCACAACCGCGGATAGTTCGGCGGACCAGCGGGAATCTCCCCCCGTTTCTCAGGAGGACCCCCTCCTACAATCCCGCGCAGCCTGCAGCCGCCACCGATGGCCGGCTTCTTGCAAACACGCCAGAAGATGCCCGCCAAGGTTGGCGGCGCGAGGAGACCCGCCGATGGAAATACTGTTGCAGCAGATCATCAACGGTCTGGTGCTGGGCAGCATGTATGCGCTCGTGGCACTGGGCTACACGATGGTCTACGGGATCATCAACCTGATCAACTTCGCGCACGGCGAGGTGTTGATGGTCGGGGCCTATACCAGCTGGACGGTCGTGATGGCATTGCAGGGTGCGGGCCTGCCGGGCTGGCTGGTGCTGCTGCTGTCGCTGATCGCCGCGATCATCATCTGCGCGGCACTGAACTTCGTCATCGAGAAGATCGCCTACCGGCCGCTGCGCAATGCGCCGCGCCTCGCGCCGCTGATCACCGCGATGGGCATGAGCCTCTTGCTGCAGACGCTGGCGATGATGGTCTGGCAGCCGAGCACCAAGCCGTATCCGATCCTGCTGCCCTCCGAGCCCTTCTTCATCGGCGGCGCGGTGATCAACGTGACGCAGATCCTGATCCTCGGCGTGACGGTCTCGACGCTCGCGGGCCTGATGTACCTCGTCAACCGCACCAAGCTCGGCCGCGCGATGCGGGCCACCGCGGAGAACCCGCGTGTCGCCGCGCTGATGGGCGTGCGGCCCGACATGGTGATCTCGGCCACCTTCATCATCGGCGCCGCGCTCGCCGCACTGGCCGGCGTGATGTACGCGGCCAACTACGGTTCGGTGCAGCACACGATGGGCTTCATGCCGGGCCTGAAGGCCTTCACCGCGGCCGTGTTCGGCGGCATCGGCAACCTGGCCGGCGCCGTGGTCGGCGGTGTGCTGCTGGGGCTGATCGAGGCACTGGGTGCCGGCTACATCGGCGTGCTGACCGGCGGTGTGCTCGGCAGCCAGTACCAGGACATCTTCGCGTTCATCGTGCTGATCCTCGTGCTCACCGTGCGTCCGCAGGGCCTGCTCGGCGAACGCGTCGCGGACCGCGCCTGACGCGCCCCGGAGTCATCGGACCATGAAAAACAAACTCGTCGTCTTCCTGATCGCCGCGATCGGACTGCTGGTGCTGCCGCTGATCGCGCAGGCCGCCGGCAACTTCTGGGTGCGGATGATCGACTTCGCGCTGCTGTACGTGCTGCTGGCGCTGGGCCTGAACATCGTCGTCGGCTACGCCGGCCTGCTGGACCTGGGCTATGTCGCGTTCTACGCGATCGGGGCCTACATGTTCGGCCTGATGGCCTCGCCGCACCTGGCCGAGACCTTCGAGGGCTTCAAGCAGATGTTCCCGAACGGACTGCACTCGCCGATCTGGCTGGTGATTCCGCTCGGCGCGGCGCTGGCCGGCATCGCCGGCATGGTGCTGGGCGCGCCGACGCTGAAGCTGCGCGGCGACTACCTGGCGATCGTCACGCTCGGCTTCGGCGAGATCATCCGCGTCTTCATGAACAACCTCGACCGGCCGGTGAACATCACCAACGGTCCGAAGGGCCTGCAGCAGATCGACAGCACCAAGATCTTCGGCATCGACCTCGGCCGCACCGGTGAGCTGTTCGGCTACGAGATCTCCGGCGTCACGAAGTACTACTACCTGTTCCTCGCGCTGGTGATCGCCAGCGTCATCATCTGTTATCGGCTCGAGCGTTCGCGCATCGGCCGGGCCTGGATGGCGATCCGCGAGGACGAGATCGCTGCCAAGGCGATGGGCCTGAACACCCGCAACCTGAAGCTGCTGGCCTTCGGCATGGGCGCCACCTTCGGCGGCGTGTCCGGCGTGATGTTCGCCACCTTCCAGGGCTTCGTCTCGCCCGAGTCGTTCGCGCTGCAGGAGTCGGTGATGATCGTCGCGATGGTCGTGCTCGGCGGCATCGGCCACATCCCCGGCGTCGTGCTCGGCGCGGTGCTGCTGGCCGCGCTGCCCGAGGCGCTGCGCTGGGTCGCCGGCGAGCTCGACCTGCAGCGGCTGACCGACGGCCGCCTCGACGCCGCGATCCTGCGCCAGCTGCTGATCGCGCTGGCGATGATCGTGATCATGCTGATGCGCCCGCGCGGCCTGTGGCCGTCGCCGGAGCACGGCAAGGCCGCGCCGCAGCCGACGTCGTCGACGCGCTGATGCTCGAGAAGGACCTACAACGATGAGCCAAGCAGTCCTCAAGGTGGCCAACGTCTCCAAGCGCTTCGGCGGCTTGCAGGCGCTGTCCGACGTCGGCATCACGATCCAGCCGGGGCAGGTCTACGGCCTGATCGGCCCCAACGGCGCCGGCAAGACGACCTTCTTCAACGTCATCACCGGCCTCTACACGCCGGACTCCGGCAGCTTCGAGCTCGGCGGCGCGCCGTACGTGCCGACCGCGGTGCACGAGGTGGCCAAGGCCGGCATCGCGCGCACCTTCCAGAACATCCGCCTCTTCGCCGAGATGACGGCGCTGGAGAACGTGATGGTCGGCCGTCACGTGCGCTCCGGCTCGGGCCTGCTGGGCGCGATCTTCCGCACGCCCAAGTTCAACGCCGAGGAAGCGGCGATCGCCGCGCGCGCGCAGGAACTGCTCGACTACGTGGGCATCGGGCGTTATGCCGAGTACAAGGCGCGCACGCTGAGCTACGGCGACCAGCGCCGCCTGGAGATCGCCCGTGCGCTGGCCACCGACCCGAAGCTGATCGCGCTGGACGAACCGGCCGCCGGCATGAACGCCACCGAGAAGGTGGTGCTGCGCGAGCTGATCGACCGCATCCGCAAGGACGGCCGCACGATCCTCTTGATCGAGCACGACGTGAAGCTGGTGATGGGCCTGTGCGACCGCGTCACGGTGCTCGACTACGGCAAGCAGATCGCCGAAGGCACGCCGTACGACGTGCAGCGCGACGAGAAGGTGATCGAGGCCTACCTGGGCGCCGGCCATAAAGCACATTGACCGACACGGAACGAATCACATGGCGAACAACGACAACGTTCTGCTGAAGGTCACCGGCCTGAAGGTGGCCTATGGCGGCATCCAGGCGGTCAAGGGCGCGAGCTTCGAGGTGCGCCAGGGTGAGCTGGTCAGCCTGATCGGCGCCAATGGCGCGGGCAAGACGACGACGCTGAAGGCCGTCACCGGCACGCAGCCGATGGCCGCCGGCACGATCGAGTTCATGGGCCGCAACATCGCCGGCCAGGGTGCGTGGGACCTCGTCAAGCAGGGCCTGGTGATGGTGCCGGAAGGTCGCGGCACCTTCACCCGCATGACCATCGTCGAGAACCTGCTGATGGGCGCCTACGTGCGCAACGACAACGAGGTCGAAGCCGACATCGACAAGGTGTTCTCGATCTTCCCGCGCCTGAAGGAGCGCGCGGCCCAGCTCGCCGGCACGATGTCCGGCGGCGAGCAGCAGATGCTGGCGATGGGCCGCGCGCTGATGGCGCGCCCGAAGGTGCTGCTGCTCGACGAGCCGTCGATGGGCCTGTCGCCGATCATGGTCGACAAGATCTTCGAGGTCGTGAACGACATCCACAGCCGTGGCACCACGGTGCTGCTGGTCGAGCAGAACGCCAGCCGCGCGCTGCAGCTGGCCAACCGCGGCTACGTGATGGAGTCCGGCGAGGTCACGATGAGCGGCGACGCGAAGGCGCTGCTGAACGACCCCAAGGTGCGCGCGGCCTACCTGGGCGAGTGATCCCCGCCTGGCGGCACGCGCTGCCGCAAGGCGGGCGTCAGGCAAGGCACGCACCATGGCGCGGCCCCTCCCCGGGGTTGGAGCCGACCGATGCGATGCCTGTACCGGATCCTCGCTGTCCTGCTCACCTGCGGCGCGTTCGCCGCGGCGGCGCAGACCGTCGCCATCTATCCGCGCAGCCTGTCGACCACCGACAGCCGGTACCGCTACGACTACGAGCTGCTGCGCCTGGCGCTGGAGGCCACCCGCGACAGCCACGGCGCCTACGAGCTGCGGCCCTCCGACGAGGCGATGAACCAGGCCCGCACAGCGGACGAACTCGCGCGCGGCAGCGGGCGGGTCACCATCTTCGCGCGCTCGACCTCGATCGAGCATGAGCAGCGCCTGCTGCCGATCCGCATCCCGGTCGACAAGGGCCTGGTCAGCTACCGGCTGTTCCTGATCCGCGCCGACAGCCAGTCGCGCCTGGACGACGTGCGCACGCTCGACGACCTGCTGCGCTTCAGCGTCGGCTCCTTCGTCACCTGGACCGATACGCAGGTGCTGCGCCGCGGCGGCTTCGAGGTGATCACCGGCGACAACTACGACGGGCTCTTCCGCATGCTAGTCGCCAAGCGCTTCGAGCTCTTCTCGCGCAGCGTCGACGAGGCGCTGCGCGAATGCGACGAGCGCCGGGCCGAGCTGCCGGACCTGGCGGTCGAGAACGGCCTGCTGCTGTATTTCCCGCATACGCGCTACTTCTTCGTCGCCCGCCATGGCGATGGCCAGCGCCTGGCCGCACGCGTCGAGGCCGGCCTCGAGCAGCTGATCCGCGACGGCCGCTTCGACGCGCACTTCCTGCAGCACAAGGGCGCGTTGATCGAGCGCGCGAAGCTGAAGTCGCGGCGCCTCTTCCGCATCGACAACCCGCTGCTGTCGCCGCAGACGCCGCTGGCCAGGCGTGAACTCTGGTACGACCCGCTGCGTTGAGTGCGGCCGGGGCCCCCGTACTTTCCCTCGCCGGCCCCGCGCTTCAAGCCAGCTTTAAGCCTGGCACCGCTACCGTGCGCACCCTGCGCCGCCGGCCCTCGGTGGCGAGAGGAGACTTCTCATGCGGTACCGGGATCTCTGTGGGCGGGCGCTGGCGACGATGGCCGTCGTGTTCGCACCAGCACTGGTGCAGGCGCAAGGCGCCGGCCCGCTGCGCATCGGCTTCATCTGCCCGGCCAGCGGCGGCTCGGCCGATTTCGGCACCAGCGCGCGGCTCGGTGCCGAGCTCGCGGTGCAGGAAATCAACGAAGCCGGCGGCTTCCTCGGCCGCACGGTGCAGCTCGTCGCGCGCGACGACCAGGCCAATCCGGACAAAGGCCGCGCGATGGCCGAGGACCTGGTGCTGAAGGAGAAGGTCGACTTCACGATCGGCTTCTGCAATACCGGCGTGGCGCTGAAGTCGCTCGACGTGTTCCAGGACAACAAGCACCTGCTGCTGGTTCCGGTGTCCACCGGCTCGGCGGTGACCGCCAAGTACCCGGCCGCCGAGAGCTTCATCTTCCGCCTGTCTCCGCGCGACCGCCTGCAGGCCGCGGCGCTGGTGGCCGACCTGGTCGAGCGGCGCAAGCTGACGAAGATCGCGGTCTTCGCCGACCGCACCGGCTACGGCGAAGGCGGTTACAAGGACGTGGTCGGCTTCCTCGGCGAGCGCGGGCTGCAGCCGGTGTACAGCGGCCGCTTCGATCTCGGCGTCAAGAGCCTCGTCGCCGAGGTGCAGGCGGCGAAAGCCGCCGGCGCGCAGGCGCTGATCGGCTACTCGGTCGGCCCCGAGCTCGCGGTGCTGGCCGCCGCGCGCCGCGAGGCGAAGTTCGACGGCCTGCTGTACGGGCCCTGGCCGATGTCCTTCCGCACCGTCTGGGAACACTCCGGCGGCGGCGCCGAAGGCGCGGTGATGGTGCAGTCGATCATCCCGAACCTGGCGAACGAGCGCCGCAGCTCGTTCATCGCACGGCTGAAGCGCCATGCGGGCAGCCAGAGCATCGCCTCGCTGATGGCCGCGGCGCAAACCTACGACTCGGTGCACCTGATGCTGCGCGCGCTGTTCCAGACCCGCGGCGCCGGCGGCGCCGCGAGCCTGAAGAACGCGCTCGAGAACCTCGAGAAGCCCTACGTCGGCGTGATCACCACCTACGAACGGCCGTTCTCGAAGGCCGACCACGACGCGTTCACGATGAACATGATCTGGCTCGGCACCTGGCGCGGCGGCGAGATCCGCTACCAGTACGCCGAGGATGAGAAGCGCGCCGGCTTCATCCGACGGAAAGAGTGAGCTCGGCGAGCACCTCGTCGAGCATCGCCAGCGCCAGCTCGACCTCGCCGCTGCCGACGTTCAGTGCCGGCATGAAGCGCAAGGTGCCGGGCCTGGCGGCGTTGACCAGCAGCCCCGGCCGCTTGTCGTCGGCGCGCCGACGCAGCGCGTCGACGATCGTCGCGGCGCCGTCGTCCGGCACGTCGAGCGCGCGCAGCAGGCCCTGACCGCGCACTGCGCCGAGCCCGTGCCGCTTCGACAGCTCCGCCAGCCCCTGCGCCAGCTGCTCGCCGCGCGCGCACACCGCTGCCAGGAACGAGGGCCGCGCAACCTGCTGCAGCACCGCGCGCGCGACCGCGCAGACCAGCGAGTTGCCGTTGTAGGTGCCGCCCTGGTCGCCGGGCGCGAAGCAGCAGACCGCTTCGCTGGCCAGCAGCGCGCCGATCGGCACGCCGCCGCCCAGGCCTTTGCCGAGCGTGACGATGTCCGGCCGCAGCCCCAGGCCCTGGTGCAGGAAGAGCGGGCCGCAGCGGCCGACGCCGGTCTGCACTTCGTCGACGATCAGCAGCAAGCCGTGCCGGTCGCACAGGCGCCGCAGGCCGGCGACGAAGCCGGCATCGGCCTCGATCACGCCGGCCTCGCCCTGCACCAGCTCCAGCATCACCGCGACCGTGTGGCCGTCGATGGCGGCCTCGACCGCATCCAGGTCGTTGTACGGCAGCTTGACGAAGCCCGGCAGCACCGGCGGGAACAGGCGGTCGAAGCCGGGCTTGCCGCTCGCTGCCATCGTCGCCAGCGTGCGGCCGTGGAAGCTGTTGCCGAAGCTGAGGATCGTGCTGGCGCCGCGCCGGTGCAGTTGCCCCCATTTGCGCGCGAGCTTGATCGCGCCTTCGTTGGCCTCGGCGCCCGAGTTGGTGAAGAACACGCGGTCCAGGCTCGCCAGGCGCGTCAGCTCGGCCGCCAGCCCGATCGCCTGGTCGTTGTGGAAGCCGGGACCGGTGTGCAGCAGCCGGCCCGACTGCTGCACCAGCGCGTCGGTGATGACGGCGGGCGCATGGCCCAGCGCGTTGACCGCCCAGCCCTGCACGAAGTCGAGGTAGCGGTGGCCGGTCGAGTCCCACAGCCAGCTGCCGAGGCCGCGCACGAACACGGCGGGCGGGCGCTGGGTGACGTGCATCAGCGCGTCGGTGGGGAACTGCTCGAAAGCAAGCGTCGTCGGGGTCATCGGGTTTCCTGGGGTGGAGAGGAAGGAAACCCGCCGCGGCCTGGAAGAGGGAGCCCCGGGAAGGCGACCCTGAAAGCGATGAAGGCCACGACGGGTGTCGTGGCCTTCGGTGGTGCCCTTCGGTGGGCCCTACGCAGTCGCTACGTCCCGCTCAACGGTGTCGTCGAGCGCGGCGTCGCAGCGAAAGTTGTGGGGTCGAAAGGGTCCTCATGGCGCGCGAAGACTAATCGACGCTGCTGCAGTGCGTCAAGCGGCAGTCAGTCGACCTTGGCGCCGGAGGCCTTCACCACCGGCTCGTAGCGCCGGAGCTCGGCGGCGACGAAGGCCGCGAACTGTTCGGGCGTGGTCGGCGCAGGCTCGGCCATCAGCGTCGCGAGGCGGCTCTTCAGCTCGGCGCTGGCCAGCGCGTCGGAGAAGGCCTTGTGCAGCCGCGCCAGTACGTCGGCCGGCAGCTTCGCCGGGCCGAAGAGGCCGAACCAGGTGCCGACGTCGAAGTCCTTCAGGCCCAGCGTGGCGCCGGTGTCGGCGATCGTCGGCAACTCGGGAAGCGCGCTAGAACGGGTCTTCGTCGTCAGCGCCAGCGCGCGCAGCTTGCCGGACTTGATGTTGGCCGAGGCCGACGCCAGGTTGTCGAAGTTGAGATCCACCTGGCCGGACAGCAGCGCCAGCTGCGCCGGGTTGCCGCCGGCGTAGGGGATGTGGACCATGAACACGCCGGCCTGCGCCTTGAACATCTCGCCGGCCAGGTGCCCCGCGCTGCCGTTGCCGCCCGAGCCGTAGTTCAGCTTCGCGGGATGGCGCTTCGCGTAGCTGACGAGGTCGGCGACGCTCGCGATGTTCAGCCTCGCCGCGGTCTCGGCGTTCATCACCAGCACGTTGGGCACCAGCGCGACACGGGTGATCGGCGTGAAGTCCTTGATCGGGTCGTAGGGCAGCCTGGCGTACAGCCAGGGGTTGATCGCGTGCGTCGCGACCGCGCCCATCACGATGGAATGGCCGTCCGGTGCGGCCTTGGCGATCTGATCGGCGCCGAGGTTGCCGCCGGCGCCAGGCCGGTTCTCGACGATCACGGTGCCCAGCGAGTCCTTCACCGCGTTCGCGAGCGCGCGCGCAACGATGTCCAGCGGCCCGCCGGGCGGGTAGGGCACCACCAGGCGGATCGGGCGCGGCGCCTGCGCGAAGGCGGGGGCGGTGCCGGCGGCGAGCAGCGCGGCGAGTTGGCGGAGGTGGGTGCGTCGATCGATCGTCATGCGAGCTCGCCGTGCTTGTCGGCTTCGGAGGTGAAAGCGTCGGCGTAGAACTCCTCCGCCGGCAGGCCGCAGCGGGCGACGAAGTCGCGCTGCGCGGACTCGACCATGATCGGCGCGCCGCAGGCATAGACCTGGTGGCCGGACAGATCGGGCAGGTCGTGCATGACCGCTTCGTGCACGAAGCCGGCCCGGCCGCCCCAGCCATCCTCGGGCTTCGCCTCCGACAGCACCGGCACGTAGCGCAGGCTCGGCAGCTCCTGCGTCGCGGCCTCGGCCCAGTCGTGAAGGTACAGGTCGCCACGCTGGCGGCAACCCCAGTACAGCACCGCGGGGCGCGTGCTGCCGATCTCGATCAGCCGTTCGATGATCGCCTTGATCGGCGCGAAGCCGGTGCCCGACGCCAGCAGCACGATCGGCTTGTCCGACGCCTCGCGCAGGAAGAAGCTGCCGAAGGGGCCCTCCATGCGCAGGATGTCGCGCTCCTTCATCACGTTGAACACATGGTCGGTGAACTTGCCGCCGGGCATGTGGCGCAGGTGCAGCTCGATCGCCGGCGGGCTGCCGAGGCGGCTCGGCGCATTGGCCATCGAGTAGCTGCGGCGCGAACCATCGCGCAGGATGAACTCGATGTACTGACCGGCGTGGTACTGGAAGTTCTGGTTCGCCGGCAGTTGCACCTTCAGCACGGCGACGTCCGGCGCGCGGCGCTCGATCGTCAGCACGCGGCCCGGCATCTTCAGGATCGGGAACTCGCCGGCGCCCGGCACGCTGCGCGCTTCGATCACGCAATCGGTCTGCGGCGTCGAGCAGCAGGTCAGCACCAGGCCGGCCTCTTCCTCGGCGTGCGACAGCGCCTTCGCCTGGTGCGCGCCGTGCAGCACGCGCCCTTCGAGCAATCGGCTCTTGCACGAGCCGCACGCGCCGTCGCGGCAGCCGTAGGGCAGGCCGATGCCCTGGCGGATGGCCGCTGCCAGGATCGGTTCGTCGCGGGCCACGTCGAACTGGCGGCCGGCGGGGAGAATGGTGACACTGAACGTCATGATCGGGTCGCGCGTGCGGCCGAGTTGAGGCGGCCGAGTTACAGCGGCCGCCATTGTGCCCGCCGCTGCCTGCCCGCCCTGGATGCCGTCCCGATGAGCCTACCCCTTGCTGCGATGCGCCGGCCGACGCTGCTGATCGTCGGCTGCGGCGATGTGGGCCTGCGCGTGCTGAAGCTGCTGGCGCCGCGCTGGCGGCTGCTGGCGCTGACCTCGTCGCCGGCGCGCTGCGACGAGCTGCGCACGGCGGGCGCGGTGCCGCTGGTCGGCAACCTCGACCAGCCGGCGACGCTGGCGCGCCTGGCCGGCCTCGCCGACGCGGTGCTGCACCTCGCGCCGCCCGCGGGCGACGGCGCGATCGACCGCCGCAGCCGCGACCTGCTGGCCGCGCTGGCGCGCAGCACGCGGCTGCGGCGGCTGGTCTACGCCAGCACCAGCGGCGTCTACGGCGATGCCGGCGGGGCGTTCATCGACGAGACGCGGGCGCCTCGCCCGGCGACCGCGCGCGGCGCACGGCGTGTCGATGCCGAGGCGCGCATGCGCCACTTCGGCCGCTTCACCGGCGTCGCGGTCAGCGTGCTGCGAATCCCCGGCATCTACGCGCCCGGCCGCGTCGGCGGCGATCCGCGCGAGCGCCTCGCGCGCGGCACGCCGGTGCTGCGCGCCGAGGACGACGTCCATACCAACCACATCCATGCCGACGATCTCGCGCGGGCCTGCGTCGCCGCGCTGCACCGCGGCCGGCCGCAGCGCATCGTGCATGCCAGCGACGACACGCAGCTGAAGATGGGCGACTACTTCGACCTGGCGGCCGACTTCGCCGGCGTCCCGCGGCCGCCGCGTTTCGGCCGCGACGAAGCCGCGCAGCGGCTGACGCCGGTGCAGATGAGCTTCCTGTCCGAATCGCGCCGCCTGTCGAACCGGCGGCTCAAGCGCGAGCTCAGGCTCGTGCTGCGTTATCCGACCGTGGCCGAGGGCCTGGCGGCGCTGAAGGGCTGAGTGCGGCGCTGGCCGACCTCGAGCGGATCGGCCACCGCGAGACAGGCCGGCCCGGCCTCAGATGCCCTGCGCCCGCTTCAGCGTCTTCATGCGGTCGACGCTGAACACGCGCACCGTCTGCGCCTCGCCGTTGCGGCGGATGTCGAGCACCACCTCGCGCTCCGGCGCGCCGCCGGCCCACAGCCTGGTCCACAACTCTTCCAGCGCGTGCACGTCGTTGCCGTCGATGCGCAGGATGTGGTCGCCGGCCTGCAGCCCCGCGACGTCGGCCGGGCTGTCGTCGTTGACGCGCACGATGCGCACCGCGCCTTCATGCTCGACGCAGTTGACGCCGATCCACGCGCGGCGGCTCGAGGCGCTGGTGCCGGCGCGCAGCAACTCGTCGAAAATCGGCGACAGCAGGTCGATCGGCACGAACATGTTGCCCGGCAGGCGCTCGTCGCCGCCGGCGGCATCGGCGACGATCAGCGAGCCGATGCCGACCAGCTCGCCGCGGATGTTGAACAGGCCCGCACCGCTGTGGTCGCGGCGCGGCGGCGTGGTGAACAGCGCGCCGGGGATGTGGTACTCCCAGTAGCCGGCGAACGAGCGCTTGGACACCAGCCATGCGGCGCTGACGGCGCCATCCTCGCCGCCGCTGGCGATCATCAGTCCCTCGCGCTGCTTCAGCGATTCCGAGCGACCCAGCGGCACCGCATCGATGCGCAGCGGCGCCAGCGCCTGCACCAGGCCGAAGCCGGTCGCCACGTCGTAGCCCATCGTGCGGGCCGGGATCACGCGGCCGTCGTCGGTGACGATCTGCACCTGCTCGGCCTCGAGCACCAGGTAGCCGATCGTCAGCACCAGGCCTTCGCGGCTGATGACGACGCCCGAGCCTTCGCGCACCTTGCCCAGTGAACTGGCAGAGCGTGCACCCTCGACGGCGATCACCTGCACGCCGACCACCGCGGCCTGCGCCCGCTGCAGCGCGCGCGAGGCTTCGCTCATCTCGCCGTCGGTGGGGTCGGGCGCGGCTGCCGCGGCGGGCGGCCAGATCAGGGTCCAGACGGCCAGCATCGCCAGCAGGATGGTCCATGCGGCGGCAGGTACATGCAGTCGTGGCAGCTTCATCGCGACACTCCCGAGCCCTGTCCGGATGGACACCGCCGGGGTCCCGACCGTTCCCTGCAACCGGGGGCGCGCGAGAAATTTTTACCCCGCCTGTTCGCGGGGCCTCGCGTCTCGGCGGATCAGCGTCGCGATTTCGGCCCGCGCCCTAAGGGCAGCCGGCCGCGCCAGTAGCTGATCATCAGCCACGCGCCGAGCATGCCGCCCAGGTGCGCGAAGTGCGCGACGCCGCTGCGGCTGAAGAGGCCGAACAGCAGCTCGATCGCGCCGAACACGATCACGAAGGTGCGCGCCTTCATCGGGATCGGCGGGATCAGCGGCATGATGATGCGGTTCGGGAACAGCATGCCGAAGGACAGCAGCAGGCCGAACAGCGCGCCCGAAGCGCCGACCGTGTAGCCGCGGCCGCCGCCGAGCAGCAGGAACAGCGTCTGCACGACCGCGGCGGCGAGCACGCTGGCCAGCAGCAGCTGCAGGTAGCGCTTGCGGCCCCACAGGTTCTCCAGCTCGCCGCCGAACATCCACAGGCCGAACATGTTGAAGAACAGGTGGGTGAAGTCGCCGTGCAGGAAGGCGTAGGTCACCGGCTGCCACGGCAGGAAGCGGCCGCTGGTCACGCCCCACAGCGCGAACCACTGTTCGATCGCGATGCCGGAGACGCTGGGCAGCAGCAGCTGCACGCAGAACACGGCGGTGCAGATCAGCATCAACGCCTGGGTGACCGGTGGCAGGGGCGGCATCGGCTATTCGCGGGAGGAGGTGGTGGTGCCCTCGGCCAGACTCGAACTGGCACGCCTTGCGGCGGCGGATTTTGAATCCGCTACGTCTACCGATTTCGTCACGAGGGCAGTGGCCGCACGCGGGTGCGGCAAGGGCGCGGATTATGGCGCGAAACCCCGTGCACCGCCGGCCGTTCGGGCTGCGATCACAATCGCCGCCGGAGGTACCGATGTCCGAGCCCAGAGAGCCCCGTTATCCGACGATCGAGGATGTGATCGGCCGCACGCCGCTGGTGCGGCTGCAGCGCCTGCCCGGCGCAGGCAATGCCGCGCGCGGCAATGTGATCCTCGGCAAGCTGGAGGGCAACAACCCCGCAGGGTCGGTCAAGGACCGTCCGGCGATGAGCATGATCCGGCGCGCCGAGGAGCGCGGCGACATCCGCCCCGGCGACACGCTGATCGAGGCCACGTCGGGCAATACCGGCATCGCGCTGGCGATGGCCGCGGCGATCCGCGGCTACCGCATGCTGCTGATCATGCCGGAGGACCTGTCGGTCGAACGCGCGCAGACGATGAAGGCCTATGGCGCCGAGCTGATCCTGACGCCACGCTCGGGCGGCATGGAGTACGCGCGCGACCTCGCCGAGCAGATGCAGCGCGAGGGCAAGGGCCGCGTGCTCGACCAGTTCGCCAATGCCGACAACCCGCGCGTGCACTACGAGACCACCGGCCCCGAGATCTGGGACGAGACGCAGGGCCGGATCACCCATTTCGTCAGCGCGATGGGCACCACCGGCACGATCACCGGTGTCGGCAGGTACCTGAAGGAGAAGCGCCCGGGCGGCGGCGTGCGCATCGTCGGTGCGCAGCCGGCCGAAGGCTCGCGCATCCCGGGCATCCGCAAGTGGCCCGAGGCCTACCTGCCGCGCATCTACGACCCGGCGCAGGTCGACGAACTGGTGCTGGTGTCGCAGGCCGATGCCGAGGAGATGGCGCGGCGCCTGGCGCGCGAGGAGGGCTTGTTCGCCGGCATCTCCGCGGCCGGCGCGGCCTGGGTGGCGCTGCAGATCGCCGAGAAGGTCGAGAACGCGACCATCGTCTTCGTCGTCTGCGATCGCGGCGAGCGCTACCTGTCGACCGGCGTGTTCCCGGCCTGAAGCGGAGCCGAGGCGCCATGGGTTACGACTACCGCTTCTGCCCGCAGTGCGCGACCGCGCTGCAGACCATCGAGCAACTGGAGGACGGCGGCCCGAAGTCGCGCCTGCGCTGCCCCGCCTGCCAGTGGACGCACTGGAACAACCCGACGCCGGTGCTGGCCGCGGTGATCGAATGCGCGGACCGCGAGGGCCGTCTGCTGCTGGCGCGCAATGCCGCGTGGACCGCGCGCATGTTCGGCCTGATCACCGGCTTCATGGAAGCCGGCGAGACGCCGCAGGACGGCATTGCCCGCGAGGTGGCCGAGGAGACGTCGCTGGAGGCGTTGTCGACCTCGCTGATCGGCGTCTACGACTTCCAGCGCATGAACCAGGTGATCATCGCGTACCACGTGCTGGCACGCGGCGAGATCCGCCTGTCGCCCGAGCTCGCCGAGCACAAGCTCTACGCGCCGGCCGACGTGATGTGCTGGCCCGCCGGCACCGGCTATGCATTGGCCGACTGGCTGCGTTCGCGCGGCCACGAGCCGCGCTTCATGGAGTGGCCCTCGCGCCGCCCCTGATTCCCGACTGTCCCCAGGAGACGAGACGACGATGGATGCCCAGAAGGAACTCGACACGCGCGGCCTGAACTGCCCCCTGCCGATCCTGAAGGCCAAGAAGGCGCTGGCGGAGATGGGCAGTGGCGAGGTGCTGAAGGTGCTGGCGACCGACCCCGGCTCGGTGCGCGACTTCCAGGCCTTCGCCAAGCAGACCGGCAACGAGCTGCTCGAGCAGACGCGCGCCGGCGACGAGTTCGTGCACTTCCTGCGCCGGCGCTGAGACGCCGCAGGGCCGCCAGAAGGCGGTTCGCGCCCCCTTGGGGGGCAGGAGCGAAGCGACGTGGGGGCCCGAGCGCCGGCGGGCCCGCATGCCCCGGCACGTCAGAGCTCCAGCGAACGCAGGTACTCGCGAAAGCCGGCGCCCAGCTGCGGGTGGGCGAGCGCCATCTCGACGTTGGCCTGCAGGAAACCTTCCTTGCTGCCGCAGTCATAGCGTTTGCCTTCGTAACGGTACGCGAAGACCTTCTCGCGCCGCAGCACCGACGCGATGCCGTCGGTCAGCTGCATCTCGCCACCCACGCCGAGCGGCTGGGTCGCGATCTCGTGGAAGACCCCGGGCGTCAGCACGTACCGGCCGGCCACGCCCAGCCGCGACGGCGCCTCCGACGGGTCGGGTTTCTCGACGATGCGCTGCACGTCGATCAAGCGCTCGTTCACCGGCGTGCCGGCGACGATGCCGTAACGTTTCGTATGCTCCAGCGGCACTTCCTGCACCGCGATGATCGATGCGCGCCACTCGGCGAACTGCTCGACCATCTGCTGGAGCACCGGCTTGGCGCCGATCATCAGGTCGTCCGCCAGCAGCACCGCGAAGGGCTCGTTGCCCACCAGGCGCTGCCCGCACAGCACCGCATGCCCCAGGCCCAGCGCGTGCGGCTGGCGCACGTAGATGCACTCCATGTCGCTGGGTTTCACGCTGCGCACCACCTCGAGCAGTTCGGCCTTGCCCGCTTGTTCGAGGGCTACCTCGAGCTCGAAGGTCATGTCAAAGTGATCCTCGATCGGTCGCTTGTGACGCCCGGTCACGAAGATCATCTCCCGCACGCCGGCGGCGTATGCTTCCTCGACGGCATACTGGATCAGTGGCTTGTCGACCACCGGCAACATTTCCTTCGGCTGCGCCTTGGTCGCCGGCAGGAAGCGGGTGCCCAGACCCGCCACAGGGAAGATCGCCTTCTTGATCAACATCTCGTTACTAGAATCGGGCCCATGGAAGCGAACCACGGCAGACAGCGTGCCCGGCCCGGCCGGCCGCCGTCCCGGGGCGTGAGGCCCTTCACAGCGTTGACGCGCCCGAGATGGATGTCCTGATCGTCGAACCGCTGGACCCTGAAGTGATGCACTGGCTCGTGGCGCGCCACGCGGTGCGTTACGCGCCCGACCTCGCGCGCGATCCGCGGGCATTCCGGCAGGCGCTGTACAACGTGCGCTCGCTGATCATCCCGCCGTCGGTCGCGCTGGATGCCGATGCGCTGCACCACGCGCCGATGCTGCGCGCGGTGGGCCGGCTGAGCGCCGGCGCCGAGAACATCGATGTCGATGCCTGCGCGCGCGCCGGCGTCGAGGTGGTGCGGCCGAGCAATGCCACCGCGGCCGCCGAGGCCGAGTTCATCATCGGCGCGCTGCTGCAGATGCTGCGGCGCGTGCCGGTGGTCAATGCCGAGGGCCTGCTGGTCGGGCGCGAGCTCGGCGGCTCCACCGTCGGCCTGGTCGGCATGACGCCCACCGCCCGGCCGCTGGCGCAGCTGCTCGGTGCCTTCGGCGCCCGTGTCATCGGCTACGACCCGGCGGTGCACTCCAGCGATCCGCTTTGGCACCGCTGGCGCGTGGAGCCGGTGGGCCTGCGCGAGCTGATGGAAGAGTGCGAAGCGGTCAGCGTGATGCTCACGTACTTCACGCGTTATCACGGGCTGCTTGGCGAGCGCTTCCTGCCGTTCTGCCGGCCCAACCAGGTGATGGTGTGCATCGCGCCGTCGAGCGTGTTCGACGAGGCCTCGCTGGCGGAGGTGCTGGGCACCGGCCGCATGGCCGCGGCCTGGTTCGACAGCATGGAGCCCGGGATGCTGGAGCCGGGCCGTCCGCTGCACGAGATCGACACGCTGCAGATCACGCCGCGCGTGTCCAGCACGACGCGCGAGTCGCGTGTGCGCAGCGCCTGGGGCGTCGCGCGGCGCATCGACGAGCTGCTGACCGCGCCCGCCACGCGCCGCGAATTCAGGTCGACCGACTCGACAGACGAGCCAATTGATCTTGCAGCCGGCGGAGCGTCTGGCTGAGCTCGGCCAGGCGCTGCCGGCTCTGCTCCACCACCGCCGCCGGTGCCCGCGCGACGAAGCCGGCATTGCCCAGCTGCGCCTCGATCTTCGCCTTCTCCGCTTCGCGCGCGCCCACCTCCTTGCTCAGGCGGGCCTTCTCGGCGTCGACGTCGATCTCCACATGCAGCGCGAGCCGCGTATCACCCTGCACCGCCACCGGCGACAGCCCGCTGGCCTGCGCGAACGTGGCCTCGTCGGTGAAGACCGTCAGCTCCGACACCTTGGCCAGCGCCTTCAGCACCGGCGCCGCCTGCGCGATGAAATCGGCGTTGCCGATCGTGTAGAGCGGCTTGCGGTCGCCGGGCGACAGGTTCATCTCGCTGCGCAGGCTGCGCACCGCCGCGACCAGTGACTTGAGCTGGCCGACCCAGGCGTCGGCCGCGGCATCGATCTTTTCCAGCTGCGCGACCGGGTAGGGCGCGCTGGCGATCGTCTCGCTCGCCTTGCGGCCGGCCACCGGCGCCACGGCTTCCCACAGCTCGGCAGTGATGAACGGCGCCACCGGGTGCAGCAGGCGCAGCACCACTTCGAGCACCCGGATCAGCGTGCGGCGCGTCGCGCGCTGCGCGGCCTCGTCGCCGGCCTTGGTGGCTTCGGCCAGCTGCACCTTGGCGATCTCGAGGTACCAGTCACAGTACTCGTCCCAGACGAACTGGTAGATCGCGCCGGCGACGTTGTCGAGCCGGTAGTCGGCGAAGCCCTGCGCCACCGCGGCCTCGACGCGCTGCAGCTCGCCGCTGATCCAGCGGTCGGCCTGCGAGAACTTCATGTAGCCGTGGAACGCGCCGCCAGGCTCGCAATCGGCCTTGGTGTGCTCCTTCAGGCCGCAGTCGAAGCCCTCGCAGTTCATCAGCACGAAGCGCGTCGCGTTCCAGAGCTTGTTGCAGAAATTGCGGTAACCCTCGCAGCGCTTCGAGTCGAAGTTGACGCTGCGGCCGAGCGTGGCCATCGCCGCGAAGGTGAAGCGCAGCGCATCGGCGCCATAACCCGGAATGCCCTCGGGGAACTCCTTCTCGGTCGCCTTGCGCACCTTCGGCGCAGTCTCCGGCTTGCGCAGGCCGGTGGTGCGCTTGTCCAGCAGCGGTCCCAGCGCGATGCCGTCGATCAGGTCCACCGGATCGAGCACGTTGCCTTCGCTCTTGCTCATCTTGTGGCCGTGCGCGTCGAGCACCAGCCCGTGGATGTAGACGTCGCGAAACGGTACCGTGCCCGTGAAGTGCTTGGTCATCATGATCATCCGGGCGACCCAGAAGAAGATGATGTCGTAGCCGGTGACCAGCACCGACGATGGCAGGAAGAGGTCCTGCTCGATCGTCTTCTCGGGCCAGCCGAGCGTCGAGAAGGGCACCAGCGCCGACGAGTACCAGGTGTCCAGCACGTCCTCGTCGCGGGTCAGCGCGCCGGTGTAGCCCGCGGCCTGGGCCTTGGCACGGGCCTCCTCTTCACTGCGCGCGACGAACAGCTCGCCGCTCGTCCCGTACCAGGCCGGAATGCGGTGGCCCCACCAGAGCTGGCGGCTGATGCACCAGTCCTGGATGTTCTTCATCCACTGGTTGTAGGTGTTGACCCACTGCTCGGGCACGAAGCGCACCTCGCCCGATTCGACGACCTCGATCGCCTTCTGCGCGATGCTCCTGCCGTCGGCGCCGGGCTTGCTCATCGCGACGAACCACTGGTCGGTCAGCATCGGCTCGATGACCTGGCCGGTGCGCGCGCAGCGCGGCACCATCAGCTTGTGCTTCTTGGTCTCGACCAGCAGGCCCTCGGCCTCGAGCTGCTCGACCACCTTCTTGCGCGCGACGAAGCGGTCGAGGCCGCGGTAGGCCGCGGGCGCCTCGTGGTTGAGCTTCGCGTCGAGCGTGAAGATCGTCAGCATCGGCAGCCCGTGGCGCATGCCGACCGCGTAGTCGTTGGTGTCGTGCGCCGGCGTGACCTTCACGACGCCGGTGCCGAAGGCCTTGTCGACGTAGGCATCGGCGATCACCGGGATCAGCCGGTCGGCGATCGGAAGGCGCACCTGCTTGCCGATCAGGTGAACGTAGCGCTCGTCCTCGGGGTGCACCATCACGGCGGTGTCGCCGAGCATGGTCTCGGGCCGCGTCGTCGCGACGACCAGCTCGCCGGAGCCATCGGCCAGCGGGTAGCGGATGTGCCAGAGGAAGCCGTCTTCCTCTTCGCTCTCGACCTCCAGGTCCGACACCGCCGACTTCAGCACCGGGTCCCAGCTGACCAGCCGCTTGCCGCGGTAGATCAGGCCCTCGTCGTACAGGCGCACGAAGGTCTCGGTGACGATGGTCGAGAGCTTCTCGTCCATCGTGAAGTACTCGTGCGCCCAGCTGACGCTGGTGCCCATGCGGCGCATCTGCCGCGTGATCGTCGCGCCCGAGGTCGACTTCCAGTCCCAGACTTGCTTCAGGAACGCCTCGCGGCCGAGGTCATGGCGCGACAGCCCCGCCTCCTGCAACTGGCGCTCGACGACGATCTGCGTCGCGATGCCGGCATGGTCGGTGCCTGGCACCCACAGCGTGTTGAACCCGCGCATCCGGTGGTAGCGCGTCAGCGAGTCCATGATCGTCTGGTTGAACGCATGGCCCATGTGCAGCGTGCCGGTGACGTTCGGCGGCGGCAGCTGGATCGAGAACGACGGCTTTGCCGGGTCCAGCGTCGGCGCGTACACCCCCGACTGCTCCCACAGCGGGCCCCAGCGGGCTTCGATGGCGGCGGGTTCGAAGGACTTGGCGAGTGCGGTCATGGCGGCAGCGAAAGAAATGTCGCGACGCCGGCAGCACGATCGGCCCGCCGGCGCGACAGGGGCTTCGAGGGGAGCCGGGATTGTAGGTGCGAGGCCTCTGCGCGCCCGGCGCGTCCGCCTGCGTGCCGAACAATGCAAAGAGGCCCGCAGTGCGGGCCTCTGGGGGGCGGGTCAGCCCGCATCGCGGGCCGCAGCAAGCCGAGCGGCTTACTTCTTGTCGAGATCAACCTCGGCCTTGCGCTCGCTCATCGTCTTGCTGACGGCGACGGGCTTGCCCTTCAGCTGGTTCAGCGCCTGCTGCAGCGGGAAGTCCTCCAGGCTGCCGAACTCGGGCAGCGGCTTCGGCGGTTCCTTGGACTTCGCGGTCTGCTCCTCGAGCTTCTTGCGCGCTTCCTCCCGCGCCTTCTCGCGGGCTTCGTCCTTCTTCTCGTCGCCGCCGCCGTTGCCGAGGTGCTTCTCGAGGTCGGCCTCGCGCATGCGCAGCGCCGCGAAGACATTGCCTTCGGCGGTTTCATCGAGCCAGACATCCGGCACGATGCCCTTGGCCTGGATCGAGCGGCCCGACGGCGTGTAGTAGCGCGCCGTGGTGATCTTCAGCGCCGTCTCGGCCGACAGCGGGCGCACCGTCTGCACCGAGCCCTTGCCGAAGGTCTGCGCGCCCATCACGATCGCGCGCTTGTGGTCCTGCAGCGCGCCGGCGACGATCTCGCTGGCCGAGGCCGAGCCTTCGTTCACCAGCACCACCAGCGGCACATTCTTCAGCGCGGCCGGCAGCTTTTTCAGCGGATCCATGCCGCCGCGGCGCAGGTAGTGCTCGGCCGACGCCTTCAGCGTGGCCTTCGACTCCGGCACCTGGCCGTTGGTCGACACCACGGTGACGTCCTTCGGCAGGAAGGCCGCGGCAATCGCGACCGCGCCTTCGAGCAGGCCGCCCGGGTCGTTGCGCAGGTCGAGCACCAGGCCCTTCAGGTTCGGCTCGGCCTTGTAGATGTCCTCGAGCTTGCGGCCGAAGTCCTCGACCGTGCGGTCCTGGAACTGGCTGACGCGCACCCACGCATAGCCGGGTTCGAGCACCTTCGAGCGCACGCTCTGCACGCGGATTTCCTCGCGCACGATGGTGATCGGGAAGCTGCGGTTCTCGACCTTGCGGAAGACCGTCAGCTGCACCTTGGTGTTCGGCTCGCCGCGCATGCGCTTGACGGCCTGGTCCATCGTCAGGCCCTTGACGGCGCTGTCGTCGATCTTGGTGATCAGGTCGCCGCTCTTCAGGCCGGCGCGGTAGGCGGGCGAGCCTTCGATCGGCGAGATGACCTTGACCAGGCCTTCTTCCATGCCGATCTCGATGCCGACGCCGACGAACTTGCCGGTCGTGCCCTCGCGGAATTCCTTGAAGGTCTTCTTGTCGAAGTATTGCGAGTGCGGATCGAGGCCGGCCACCATGCCGCCGATCGCGTCGGAGATGAGCTTCTTCTCGTCGACCGGTTCGACGTAATCACTCTTGACCATGCCGAACACGGCCGCGAGTTGCTGCAGCTCTTCGAGCGGCAAAGGCGCGAGCGAGTTTCGGGCGTAGGCCTGGAGTTGAATGGTTGTCAGCGCACCCGCAACGGCCCCGAGCGTGAGGAGACCCGCGACCTTCAATTTGCCACCCATAGAACCTGCCTTCAGCCCGCTGCTTGCGGGCCCATCATGTCAAGGCCTCGCAAAGATTGCGAGGCCTTCCGCCAGCGACTGCGGCCAGTATAGGCCGCCCCCATCGCACTGAGTGCAGTTTCTGCTGAAAGTTGCATCGCCGGTGCGGGTGAAATTCGTGAAATGGGATACGACTGGCGGAGCCCGCGGGACAGTGGTGCGAACGCATGCGCAAATACCCGTAGACGCATCTACGATGGCCATGGAGGGGGGCCTTGTCTTGACCAGCAGCGTCAACGTTCCGCGTCTGGACCGGATCCGTGAAGACTTCGTCGATACCGCCTGGCGCGGTCTGTTCTGGCTGGCATGGGTCGCGTTGCCGATCAGCACGTGGCGGACCTGGGAGTTCGGCTGGACGCCGGCCTTCAATGTCCTGCTGGCGTCGGTGGCCGGCATCTTCGCCATCCATGCGTTGCGCCGCCGCCTGCCATTGGCCGTCAAGCGGTCGTTGCTGCTGCTGGTCCTGTGGTTCGCCAGCTTGGCGGGACTGTCCTCCTTCGGCATCGCGGGTACCAGCCTGACACTGTTGACCACGAATTGCTTCGTCGCGGTGATGATCCTGCCCTTGAGTCGCGCCGTGCCGGTGATCCTGCTCGGCCTGCTGACGTTGGCGCTGGTGGGCGCCGCGTACGTGACCGGCTGGCTGACGCCGGTGCTCGACCTGAACCAGTTCTCGGTGATGGCCTCGAGCTGGATCAACCTGATCGTCGTGGTCTCGGGCATCTCGGTGATGATGGCGCTGGCCGTCGGCGCCTTTCACCGCGCGGTCGAGGGGCTGCTGGCCGAAGTGGCCCGGCAGCGCGACGAGATCGAGCACCTGGCCACGCACGACAAGCTGACCGGCCTGCCGGCCCTGCGCCTTGCGGCAGACCGCATCGACATGGCGCTGTCCCACGCGGCCCGCAACGGTGACAAGGTGGCGCTGCTGTTCGTCGATCTCGACGGTTTCAAGGCCGTCAACGACAAGCACGGCCACGAGGCCGGCGATCGGGTGCTCGCGGAAGTGGCCGCCCGCCTGAAGACCTGCGTACGCGCCAGCGACACGGCCGCGCGCATCGGCGGGGACGAATTCATCGTCGTGCTGCCGGATCTGCACGACGCCGCGGCGGCCGGCGAGGTCGCGGACAAGATCATCCAGGCGGTGTCGGCCCCGATTGCCTTCGGCACGGCGTCGCTGGCCGTCGGCGCCAGCATCGGCATCGCCGTCTTTCCGGACCATGCCCAGGACAGCATCGCCCTGCGGCGGGCCGCGGACGGCGCGATGTACGAGGTGAAGCGGCAGGGCAAGAACGCCCATGCATTTGCCCAGGCGGTGAAACCAGACGGCGTGGCGCCCCCGACAGGAATCGAACCTGTATCTGAGACTTAGGAGGTCCCCGTTCTATCCATTGAACTACGGCGGCGGCGCGGCCGAATTATGAGGGCTCGCCTGTTCAATTCCAGCGCCAGGACCAGATCAGGTCGACCGAGCTCTCGCTGCCGGACTGCGCACGCAGCGTGAAGCGCTGCGCGATGCGGTAGATCAGCTGCCAGCTGCCGGCGGTGGTGTTGACGCTGCGCTCGTAGCCGACGTACCACCGCCGTGACAGCTGCTTGCCCAGGCTGACGATCGTTTCGCGCACGTCGCCTTCGGTCTGGCGGACCGAGAAATCGGTCAGGCCCAGGCGCCCGATCAGGTCGTCGGTGGGCGAATTGCCTTCGCCCGCGAGCAGCGCGACCGCCGCGCGCTGCAGCAGCGCGGTGTCGGTGCGGCCCAGGCCTTCCGGTCCGCGGCCGAGCACCAGCCAGGACAGCTTGTCGTACTCCGTCATCTCGGGCTCGCTGGTCAGGCGGATGCGCGGACTCAGCGCGGTGCCGGTCACCGCAACGCCGACCACGACGTCCAGGTTGGGCCGCACGGCCAGCACGTCGAGCCGGGGGTTGTCGACCGCGCCGCTGAAGAACAGCTCGCCGCGCGCGATCTCCATCTTCTGGCCGTAGGCCGCGTAGGTGCCGCCGACGGTGCGTACGTTGCCATTCACCGCCAGCCGGCCGCCCGGCGTGGTGATCCGCAGGCTGCCCCGCAGGGCGGTGTCGAGGCCGCGGCCGCGCAGCTGCAGGCGCTCGCCGAGCTCGATCGCCACCGCCACGTCGGCGTTGCGCACCGGCGTCGGCGCGGCCTGCGCGGCGCGGTCGCGTTCGGCCGCGCGCGCCGCCGCACCGGTGGGCACGGTGGCGCCGTTGCGCACCACCTGCACGTCCTTGTCGAGCGTCGGTGCATCGGCGCGGCTGACGTCGATCAGCCCTTCGTCGATGCCGAAGCGGCCGGTCAGCCGCAGTGTCTTGGGGTCCAGCCGCAGGTCGGCCTGGCCGGTGGCGACGATGCGACGGTCGATGCGCCCGAGCACGCGGAAACGCTCGGCCGCCAGCGCGATCTGCGCCGACGGTTCGGCGCCGAGCGTCGCGCCGCCAGTCAGCGTCAGCCGGCCGTCGCCGCCCTTGAACTCGAAGCGGCGGATCTCGGCCCGTTCGCCCTCGAGCGTGATCGCCAGCTCGCCGTCGCTGAGGTTGACGCCTTCGAGCAGGTTGCGCACCGCGAGCTGGCTGCCGCGCATCTCGCCGCGCAGCTCCGGCGCGTTGAAGCGGCCGCCGATCGACGCACTGGTCAGCAGCGAGCCGCCGAGGCGCCAGCCCGCCGGCACCCACGGGCTCCAGATGCCGAGGTTCGCGACCCGCATCTGCAGCACGCCCTGCAGCGGCGCATCGGCCTGCGGCCACGAGCGGTCGGCCGACGTGCGCAGCACCTGCGCGCCGGCCATCTCGCCGATCTGCCGGCCGGCCAGGCCCTGCGCGAACTGCCAGACGCCGTCGTGTGCGCTGAACGCAAGCCGCAGGTCGGTCAGGCCGAGCACCTGGGTCTGGCCCAGCTCGTCGGTGACGCCGAGGTCGCCGCCGCCGCGCTCGAGCACGATGTCGGCGTCGAAGCGTTCGCTGCTGCGCACCTCGATGCGGCCGCCGACGGTGAGGTTGCCGCTCCAGCCGAATTGCGGCTGCAGGCGCTTGAGCAGCGCCGCGACGTCGACCGTCTCGAGCTCGCCGGAGATGTTGAGCCGCGCGCTGGCGGCGGCCGATCCGGCGGCGCGCCAGTCGGCCTGGCGCCAGCGCAGCGCGGTGTTCAGCAGCTGCACGCGACCGGGCGTCAGCGCCGCGCTGCGCAGCGCGCCGGCGGCATCGAAGCGCAGGTCCGCGCCGAGGTCGGCGCCCGCGATCCAGGGCGCGGCGCTGTTGTCGCGCGCGCCGCCACGCAAGCCCAGGGCCTGGAGCTGCCAGCGGTGGCCGGGGCCGTCGGCGCTCCAGGCGCCCCGACCGCTGACGTCGAGCCGCGTGCCGCTGCCGGCCGCGCCGAGCAGCGGTTCGCTCCACGACGGCGGCTTCACCGGGCTGGCGGCCGACAGGCGCAGCGTGTGCGCGGCCAGCGTGCCGTCGACCTGCGCCTCCAGCCGCTCGACCTGCTGCGCGCCGTGCTGCAGCCCCAGCGCCTTCAGCTGCAGCTGCAGCGGGGCGTTCGCATCGCGGCCGTGGCGCCAGCTGGCGTCGGCCTCGGCCAGCGCCGCGGCGCGGCTCTTCAGGTTGCGCGCGCGCAGCTGGCCGCTGCTGGCCAGCGCGGGCCAGCGGCCTTCGCCACGCACGTCGGCGTTCAGCGTGCCGGCCGTCGGCCACCATTCGGCGACCGCGGGGCCCAGCAGCGTCGACAGCGGCGCCAGCGCGGCCAGCGCCGGCGCGTCGGCGCGCAACTGCCAGCGGTCCGCGGTGGGGTCGCGGCCGAGGCGCAGGTCCGCCTGCAGCTGGTTGCCGGCGAGCTCGAGCGCGGCATCGAGCCGCGAGCCGTCGCCGCCGTTGACCGCCTTCACCCGGCCGGACAGCGCGACGCCGGCGAGCCGGCTCGGCGCCAGCGTGACGTCCACATCGGCGTCGAGCGCCCGCTGCCAGCGCTGCAGCGCATCGGTTCGCGGCGCGACAGGCGCCAGGCCGCGCCACAGGCCCCGGGCCTTCAGCGCGCCGTTCAGCTGGTGCGGTCCGCGCCGCCACGGCGATCCGGCGGGGCCGCGCCACCACGGCAGCGGGTCGAACTGCTCGAGCTGCAGTGCCGTCTCGAAGCGCCAGCCGGCAGTCTCCTGCAGGGCCTGGCCCGTGAGGCGTGCGCGGGCAGCGCCGGACCGCGCCTCGGCTTCGTCGAGCGTCCAGCGCCGGCCGTCGCCGCCGCCGGCGAAGGCGATGCGCACCGGCTGGCCGCTGCCGTCCAGCGCCTGGCCGGTCAGCGTGGCCTTCAGCGCCAGCACCGGCGCCGCGGTGCCCCCGCTGCCGGGTGCGGGCAGGCCGTCGACCTGCAGCGCGAGCGGGCCGGACAGGCGCACGGGTGCCGCGCGTCCGTCGAGGCTCGCTGGCTGCACGCCGTCGAGCTGCAGGTCCAGCGCCAGCTTGCCGTCGGCCCAGCGGCCGCTGCCGCGCAGCTCGCCGGCCGATGCCTTCGCATCGCCGAGCTGCAGCACGAAGGCCTGCAAGTCGAGCCGGTCGCGCCGGCGCGCATCGCCGCCGAGCGTGATCACCAGGCTGCGCAGCGGCAGCCCGCCCTCGTCGAGACGTCCGGGCTTGCCGTTGGCCAGCTTGACCTCGGCGCGGATCGGCTGATCGAGGCCGCGGCTGTCGATGACCGCGCTGCCGTCGATCGCGGTGGCCGGCAGGCGCGGCGACAGCGCCGCGAGGTCCAGCGCCTGCGTCGACAAGGTCAGCGCCGCGAGCGGCCAGGGTGCGAAGGGCAGCACCTGCGCGTCGGCCTTCAAGGTCACCGGCTTCGCGCCGGGCGCCGCCTCGCCTTCGAGCGAGAGCTTCACGGCCAGCCGCTCCAGCGGGCCCTGCGCGGTCGCCATGCCGCGCCAGGGTCGGCCGCCGAAGGCGCCACCGGCCGCCCCGCTGGCCGCGCCGTCGATCGAGCGTGCGCTCAGCGCCGCCTCGACGGGCAAGGGCGCCGCGGTGCCGATCGCCAGCCGGCCCTGCAGCCGCGCGGCCTCCCAGTCGACCGACAGGCGCTCGATGCGGTGCGTGCCGCCACGGCGGCCGGCGAGGTCGAGCGCGGCGTGCAGCGCCGACAGCGGCGGCAGCTGGTCGATGCGCACGCTGTCCACGCGCAGTTCGCCGACCTGCAAAGCGAGCGGCAGCGACAGCGACAGCGGCAGTGCCGGCGGTGCGCCTGTCGACGGTGCGCTGTCGAACTGCACGCGCTTGGCCGATGCACGCTGCACGCTCAACGCGTAGCGCGACGGCCAGCCGATGCCTTCGAGGCGCAGCCCGTCGATCTGCAGGCGTCCACCCGCGCCCGGCAGCGCCCAGTCGAGGCGCTCGATGGCGAAGTCGCCGCCGGACATCGTGCCGCGCACGCCCTCGATCTTCAGCCCCGGCACCCGGCCGAGCAGCCACGGCAGCGCCGGTTCGGCGTACCACGCGAAGCTCAGCAGCCCGGCGATGGCCGCCAGCAGCACCACGAAGGCCGCCGCCAGCGTCCAGCCGACGCGGCGCGGCCAGCGGCGGCGCGTCGGCAGCGGAGCGGGCGGGGGGGCGGCGGTCTCCATCGGAGGCTTCAGAAGGTCACGCCCACCGTCAGGTGCAGCCGCGCCTTGCGCACTTCCTCGCCCCATGCGAGGTCGATCTTCAGCGGCCCGATCGGGCTGCGCCAGCGCACGCCCACGCCATAGCCCAGCGCCGGCTTGAAGCCTTTCCATTCGTCGGCCGCGCGGCCGGCGTCGACGAAGACCGCGCCCCACACCGCGGGCAGCTTCTCGGAGATCGGGCGCGCCAGCTCGACGCTGCCGGTCAGCAGCACGTTGCCGCTGAAGATGCGGCCGTCGCGGCGCGGCGCCAGCTCGCGCCAGCCGTAGCCGCGCACCGACTCGTCGCCGCCGGCGCGGAAGCCCAGCTGGTCCGGCACGCGCACCGACGCGCGCTTGATGACCTCGCCGACCTCGACGCGGGCGGTGCCGTACCAGTTCGCGCCGATCGGCCGGTAGGCCGTCAGGCGGCCGTAGACGCGGCCGAACGGGCCGCTGGCGCCGGCGTCGCTCTGCGCATGGCCGGCGCCCAGCTGCAGCGACAGGCTGTAGCCCCGGGTCGGCAGCAGCACGCTGTCGAGCCGGCGCAGCACGAAGTGCGCGTTGCCGCTGTAGGCGCGTGCGTCGATGATCGTGCCGTCCTCGAGGCTCTGCCGCGAACGCAGCAACTCGCCGAAGTACAGGCGCTCGAGCCGCGGCGTGTCGGTGGTGCGGCCCAGGCGCAGGCGCTGGGACAGCACGGTGTCGGTGTCGCCCTTGATGCGCTCGACCTGCACGCCGAGCAGGTTGCGGTAGAAGCCTTCGCCGGGATGGGTGGTGAAGTCGCCGTTCCAGCTCTGCGCGTCGCGGCCCCATTCCAGCTTGTTATGCGCGGTCACGGCACGGCCGAAGAGACGCCGGTGCGTGTGCTCCAGCGAGGTGCGCGGGCCGGTGTTCGCGCTGTAGCCGATGCCGGCGGTGGCCTGCTGCAGCGGCAGCTCGCGCAGGCGCACCGCCACCGTCGTGGCGGTGGCGCTCTCGACCTCCGGATCGAAGGTCACGGACACGGCCTCGAACAGGCCGCTCTTCTGCAGCCGGTCCTGGTAGTCGAGCAGCCGCGTCTCGGTCAGCGGCGCGCCAGGGCCGAAGCCGGCGAGGTGGCGCACGGTCTCCTCGTCATGGGCCTGCAGGCCGTCGATGCGCAGCGGCCCGGCGAGGAACAGCGGGCCGGAATCGACGGCAATGGACAGCGCCGCGCTGCGGGCATTGGTGTCGATGGCGGCGCTGCTGTCGGCCAGCGTGGCGGCGGCGTAGCCCGCGCCGCGCAGCCGCGTCAGCACGCGCAGCTTGGTGTCGCGCCAATCGGCATTGCGGAACGGTGCGCCGGCGGCCAGCGGGCCGGCGTCTTCCAGCGCGTGGCGCAGCGCGACGGCGTCCTTGTCCTCGGCGGCCAGGCGCTTGTCGAACGGACCTTCGGTCTGCAGCCGCAGCGATCCGACCCGCACGCGCGGTCCCGGCTCGACCGTCACGCGCACCCGCACCGGGCGGCCGGCTGAGCGCTCCACGCGCACCTGCGGCTCGAAGTAGCCCTCGGTCTGCAGCAGCTCCCGCGCCTGCGCCGGTGCGGCGGCGACGAGTCGCGCCCATTCGGCGTCGTCGAGCGATTCGTCGTCGCCCACCTGCGCCAGCCGCGCCAGGTCGAGGTGCTGCTCGAGCAGGGCCTTCAGCGGCGCCGCGGCCTGCACCTCGAGGTGCAGCGGCGGGGGGCGCGGGGCGTCCGCGGCATCGGTGGTCGGCTTCGGGTCGAGCAGCGCGCAGCCGGCGAGCCCGCCGCCGAGCAGCAGCGCGAGCATCAGCGTGGCCAGCAGGCGCCACGCTGCCAATCCGGCGGTCACTTGCTCAGCAAGCGCATCGCCGATTCGAGGCCGGCGAGCGTCAGCGGGAACATGCGCTGGTTCATCAGCTGCTGGATCACCGAGATGCTCTGGCGGTACTGCCACACGCCCTGGGGCTCGGGGTTGATCCACGCGAACTTCGGGAAGGCATTGGTCAGGCGCTGCAGCCATTCGGCGCCGGGTTCCTCGTTGTTGTATTCGACGCTGCCGCCCGGTTGCAGGATCTCGTACGGGCTCATCGTCGCGTCGCCGATGAAGAGCAGCTTGTAATCCTTGTTGTACTTGCGGATGACGTCCCAGGTGGGCGTCTTCTCGCTGAAGCGGCGGCGGTTGTTCTTCCACATGAAGTCGTAGACGCAGTTGTGGAAGTAATAGAACTCGAGGTGCTTGAACTCGCTCTTCGCGGCCGAGAAGAGTTCCTCGACGCGGTGGATGTGCTCGTCCATCGTGCCGCCGACGTCCATCAGCAGCAGCACCTTGACCTTGTTGTGGCGCTCGGGCACCAGCTTGATGTCCAGCAGCCCGGCGTTGGCGGCGGTGCAGTGGATGGTGTCGTCGAGGTCCAGTTCCTCGGCCGCGCCTTCGCGCGCGAACCGGCGCAGCCGGCGCAGCGCGACCTTGATGTTGCGCGTGCCGAGCTCCAGCGTGTCGTCGTAGTCCTTGTAGGCGCGCTGGTCCCAGACCTTCACCGCGCTCTTGTTGCGGCCCTTGTCCTGGCCGATGCGGATGCCCTGCGGGTTCTGGCCGTAGGCGCCGAAGGGGCTGGTGCCGCCGGTGCCGATCCACCTGTTGCCGCCCTCGTGGCGTTCCTTCTGCTCCTCGAAGCGCTTCTTCAGCGTCTCCATCAGCTCGTCCCAGCCCATCTTCTCGATCTTCGCGATCTCCTCGGGGCTGAGGGTGAGCTCCAGGTTCTTGCGCAGCCACTCCAGCGGCACCTCCTTCGTGAAGTCCGCGATCATCTCGACGCCCTTGAAGTAGGCGCCGAAGGCGCGGTCGAACTTGTCGAAGTTCGCCTCGTCCTTGATCAGCGTGGTGCGCGACAGGTAGTAGAACTCGTCCACCGACGGGCCGATCACCTCGGCCTTGATCGCTTCCAGCAGCGTCAGGTACTCCTTGACCGACACCGGCAGCTTTGCCGCGCGCAGCGTGTAGAAGAAGTTGATCAGCATGGCGGTGCCTGGGCCTTCGGCGGCGACGGATGGAAGTCCCGAGCATAGCGGCAGTGGCGTGCAACAGTTCACGACAGGGCGGAGCGGGATGGCATGTTCCGTGCCTCCCGGCCTCGACTTGTCTCAAGTTGTGAGCGGCCACTGTCGAAGAAGGCGACGATGCTGGGAAACGTCGCCCTCACGATGCTCACGCTGCTCTTGCTGCTCGGCGGGGTGGCGGTCGGCTGGCTGGTCGCGGCGCGGGCGCTCGACCTGTCGCGCCGCTCGGCACGCCACTGGAGCCTGTCGTGCGCGGTCGGCGCCGCCGCGCTGGCGCTGATGCTGATGCGCGGTTCGGCGCCGGACTGGCTGGCGCTGCTGGCCGCCAACACCCTGGCGGCCGGCGCGTTGCTGCTGATGCGGCGCGGCGTGCTGCACTTCCTGCGCCAGCCGCTGCGCGACAAGGAGGCGCTGGCAGTACTGGCCGCGACGATCGTCGCGCAGCTGGGCTGCAGCCTGCTGCCGCCGGCGCTGGCCGGGCCGCTGCGCGTCTTCGTCGCCTGCACCGCGATGGCCTGGGTGCTGATGCGCTGCGCGACGCAGAGTTATCCGGCGCTCAAGCGCGAGTTCGGTGACCGCCAGGCCTTCCTGCTGGTCGCGCCGCAGGTGGCCGGCGTCGCGCTGTTCACGCTGCGCGGCTTCATCGGCCTGCTGCCCGGCACGCCGCCCTTGCAGGCGCTGCCGGCGGACACGCCGCTGAACGTCGCGTCCTCGCTGCTGATCCTGGTGCTGGCGCTGCTGCTGCACGGGCACCTCGCGGTGATGGTGCTGCTGCGCCTGGTGCGCAAGCTGCGGCACCTGTCGCAGCGCGATGCGCTGACCGGGCTCTACAACCGCGCCGAGTGGAACCGTCAGCTCGAGGCCCAGCACCGCTGGCTCGGCCGCTTCGGCGAGCCCTTCGGCGTGCTGATGATCGACATCGACCACTTCAAGAAGATCAACGACACGCTGGGCCATGCCGCCGGCGATGCGGTGCTGCTGACCGCCGCGCAGGTGCTGATGGCCTCGGCGCGCGATGTCGACGTCGTCGGCCGCCTCGGCGGCGAGGAGTTCGGCGTGCTGCTGCCGCGCACCGAGCAGATGGCGGTGCGCCGCGCGGCCGAGCGGCTGCGCCAGCTGCTGTGCGATGCCGAGACGACCTGGCGCGGCAAGCAGATCAAGCTGACGGTGTCGATCGGCGCCGCGCTGTGCACCGATGCCGACGAGTCGCCGCAGCATGTGCTCGAGCGCGCCGACCATGCGCTGTACCAGGCCAAGAACACCGGGCGCAATCGCACGGTGGTCGCTCGCCTGGCAAGTTAGCCGGCTGCCGTCCGCCGCTCGGCCGAGCGCCGCGCGGCGTTCAGCGTGCGCCGGGATCGTGCTGCTTCAGCCAGTCGAAGAACTCGCGGTACCAGAGCCGGCTGTTGCGCGGCTTCAGAACCCAGTGGTTCTCGTCCGGGAACCACACCAGGCGCGCGTCGACGCCGCGGGCCTTCAGCGTGTTGTAGTAGGCCAGGCCCTGCTGGTCGGGCACGCGGTAGTCGAGCGCGCCGTGGATCACCAGCGTCGGCGTCGTCATCGCGCCGGCGAAGGCATGCGGGCTCTGCGAGTGCACCTTCGCGATGTCGTCCCAGTACCAGGCGCCGAGCTCCTTGGCATGCCAGGACCAGGCATCGTCGGCGAACATCGCGGTCCAGTCGAAGCAGCCGGCGTGGCAGACGTAGGCCTGGTAGCGGCCGGGCTTCACGTGCCCGTTCATCCACGCGACCATGTAGCCGCCGTAGCTGCCGCCGGTGGCGAAGACCCGCTTGCGGTCGATGTAGCGCTTCTTCAGCAGCATGTCGGTCGCGGCCTCGATGTCCTGCAGCTCCAGCTCGCCCCAGCGGTGCGTGATGCTGTCGAGGAAGGCGTAGCCGAAGCTCGACGAGCCGTGGTAGTTCACCACCGCGACGACGTAGCCCTGCGCGGCGAAGGCCGGGTTGTTCCAGCGGTAGTGCCAGTTGTCGCCCATCGCGGTGTGCGGGCCGCCATGGATCACGTGCAGCAGCGGGTACTTCTTCTTCGGATCGAAGCCGGGCGGGTAGAACAGCCAGACCTGCACCTTGTCGCCGAGCGCGCCGTCGATCCAGGTCTCCTCGTGCGTGCCGAGATCCAGGCCGGCGAGCAGCGCGTCGTTGAAGCGCTCGAGGCGCCGCGGCGCTTCGCCCGGCAGGTGCGCATGCAGGCGCGACGGATGGTCCGCCGCGTCGGCCACGCTGACCAGCGTGCCGGCGGCCTTGTCGAAGGCCGTGACCCAGCCGCCTTCGACGACGATCTCGGCGCGCTTGTCGGCGAGCTCGAAGCGCCACAGGTGGCGGCGCGCCTTCTGCTCGGTGCAGAACAGCAGCGCGAGGCCGTCCTCCTCCCACAGCAGCGGGCCGTGCACCTCGTGGTCCCACTCGGCGCTGATCACCTCGTGGCCCTCGCCGCGGTCCCACACCGCCAGCTGGCCCGGCATCGTGTGCTTGCGGCCCTGGTGGCTGGCGATGAACGCGATGCGCGTGCCGTCCGGGCTGTACTTCGGCGCGGCGACGTCCCATTCGCGGTCGTGCACGATGGTCTGGATGCGGCCCGAGCGCAAATCGACCTCGGCCAGCGCGAAGCGGCCATCGGTGCGTTTCTCGGGTGCGGGGTCGTAGGCGAAGACGACGCGCCGCCCGTCGGGCGAGATGTCGAAGCTCTGCGCGTCGGGCTCGCCGCGCACCAGTTCGTAGGGCGTGCCCTCGAAGAGGTCGCGGATCTTGCCGCTGGCCACGTCCATCACGTGCAGGTGCGCGACGCGACCCATCGGCACGAAGTGGTCCCAGTAGCGGTAGTAGGCCTCGCTGGTGACGTAGGCGGTCTCCTTGCGCTCCTTGAAGTCCTTCAGCGCCTGGGCCTGCGCCTTCGAGCCCTTCAGCTGCGGGAACACCCACGAGATGAAGACGATGCGCTCGCCGTCCGGGCACCACTTGAAGGTCTCGACGCCGGTGGCCACCTGGCCGACGCGGCGCGCCTCGCCGCCGTCGGGCGCGATGACGTAGAACTGGGCCTCGTCGTCCTTCTTGCCTTCCTGCTCGCGGCGGGCGACGAAGCCGATGCGGTCGCCATGCGGCGAGAAGCGCGGCTGGCCGTCCTTGTCGCCGCAGTGCGTCAGCGCGCGCGGCATGCCGCCCAGCGTCGACAGCAGCCACAGCGAGCTCGCGGCCTTGTTGTCCTCCATCGAGTAGCGGCTGACGGCGACCACCGCCTGCGCGCCGTCCGGCGACAGGCTGGGCTGGCCCAGCCGCTCCATCTTCCACAGGTCTTCGACGTCGATCGGCTTCTTCTTGCGGGCCATGGGGTCTCCAGTCTTCTTGTGCGTTATCGCGGCTTGTGCAGCAGGTACTCCAGGTGCGCCTTGACCTCGGGCCACTCGCCGGCGGCGAGGCTGTACATCACCGTGTCGCGCACGGTGCCGTCGCGGCGTGGCGCGTGGTGGCGCAGCACGCCGTCCTTGCGCGCGCCCAGGCGCTCGATCGCGCGCTGGCTGGCGAAGTTGTAGTTGTCGGTGCGCCAGCCGACGAGCTTGGCGCCCAGCGTGTCGAAGGCGTGGCTCATCATCAGCCACTTGGCGGTGGTATTGACGGCGCTGCGCTGGCGGGAGAGCGCGTACCAGGTGTAGCCGATCTCGAGGCGGTCGAGCGCGGGCACGATGTCGTGGAAGCTGGTGCTGCCGATCACCTGGTTGGTGATCGCGTCGAGCACGGCGAAGGCGAAGCGGTGGCCGGCTTCGCGCGCGGCGAGCGCGGTCTCGATGTAGGCGCGGGTTTCGTGCGGCGCCGGCACCGAGGTGACGCGCAGCTTCCACAGCTCGCCGTCGGCCGCCGCGGCGCCGAGGCCGGCCTCGTGCTCGAGGCCCAGCGGTTCGAGCCGCACCGGATCGCGCCACAGCACGACGGGTTCGAAACGGGCGGGGAAGGCCATGGGATCGGGGTCCTTTCCGGGGGTCAGCGGCGGTTCGCGCGACCGGCGCGCCAGCGGTTGGCGGCCCACTTGCCGGCGCCGCAGCCGAGCATCACGAAGGCGACGCCGATGCCCGAACGCACATCGAAGGCGCCCGGCGCCAGCGCGTCGAAGCCGAGCAGGCGTCCCACCTGCCAGCCGGCGAGCGCGCCCAGCACGAAGCCCACCGCGTCGGCCAGGCCTTCGGTCAGCGCTTCGCGCGGCGTCGGTGCGGGCACGGGGCGTTGGGGAAGGGGCGTCAGCGGTTGTGCCGCTGCATGAACACCAGCTTCTCGAACAAGGTCACGTCCTGCTCGTTCTTCAGCAGCGCGCCCACCAGCGGCGGCACGGCGACCTTCTCGTCCTTGCTCTGCAGCGCCTCGAGCGGGATGTCCTCGGCCACCAGCAGCTTCAGCCAGTCGAGCAGCTCGGAGGTGCTGGGCTTCTTCTTCAGCCCGGGCAGGTTGCGCACGTCGTAGAAGGTCTTCATCGCCGCGGCGAGCAGCTCCTTCTTCAGCCCCGGGAAGTGCACGTCGACGATGGTCTTCATCGTGTCGGCGTCGGGGAACTTGATGTAGTGGAAGAAGCAGCGGCGCAGGAAGGCGTCGGGCAGCTCCTTCTCGTTGTTCGACGTGATGAAGACCACCGGCCGGTGCCGGGCCTGGACCAGCTCGCGCGTCTCGTAGACGTAGAACTCCATGCGGTCGAGCTCGCGCAGCAGGTCGTTCGGGAACTCGATGTCGGCCTTGTCGATCTCGTCGATCAGCAGCGCCACCGGCTGCTCGGCGGTGAAGGCCTGCCACAACACGCCCTTGACGATGTAGTGGTGGATGTCCTTGACCTTCTCGTCGCCGAGCTGCGAGTCGCGCAGGCGGCTCACCGCGTCGTACTCGTACAGGCCCTGCTGCGCCTTCGTGGTGCTCTTGACGTGCCACTGCAGCAGCGGCATGCCGAGTGCCGAGGCCACTTCCTCGGCCAGCATCGTCTTGCCGGTGCCGGGTTCGCCCTTGACGAGCAACGGCCGCTTCAAGGTGATCGCCGCGTTGACCGCCAGCATCAGGTCCTGTGTCGCGACGTAGGAATCGGTTCCTTGGAACTTCATGGGGCAGCGCGCGGGCGTCGCGCGTGAGGCAAAGAGGGTGCGGGCCAGTATAAGTGCGGGCCCTATAATCGCCGGCTGCACCGAGGGGGCCGCACCCGCTGCGAGCAAGCTCATGGCGAGTCCAAGGCGAGTCTCGCGCAGTCCCCGCACGAACCTCATCCCGACTCCTGGCGACACGATGAAAAAAGCCCTGACCCTGCTTCCGTTGATGTTGGCGCTGGCCGGCGTGTGCACCCTCGCCCGCGCGCAAGATGCGAAGGCCGGCGATGCGGCCCGCGGTGCGCAGAAGGCCGCGATGTGCATCGGCTGCCACGGCATCACCGGCTACCAGGCCTCGTTCCCCGAGGTCTACAAGGTGCCGAAGATCTCGGGCCAGGGCGGCAAGTACATCGCCTCGGCGCTGCAGGCGTACCAGAAGGGTGATCGCAAGCACCCGTCGATGAAGGCGATCGCGGCGACACTGAGCGACCAGGACATCGCCGACCTGTCGGCCTATTACGAGCAGCAGGGCAAGGGCGACGCCACCTCCGCCAAGCTGGAGGCCCTGGAAGCGAAGGCTCCCGCTGCGCCCGCCGCGCTGAAGGACAAGCTCGCCGCCTGCGTCGCCTGCCATGGCGACAACTTCAGCAAGCCGATCGACCCGACCTATCCGCGCCTGGCGGGCCAACATGCCGACTACCTGTACGCCGCGCTGAAGGCCTACGCGACCGACGGCAATCCGCACATCGGCCGCGCCAACGCGGTGATGCGCGGCCAGCTGGTCGCCGAGGCCGACGGCAAGAAGAAGCTGACCTTCACCCACGCCGAGATGAAGGAAGTGTCGAAGTGGATCGCGTCGCTGCCCGGCGACCTGAAGACGGTCGAGCAGCCGCGCCTGCGCTGATCCGCCGCTTCACGCCTGCCGCAAGAGCCGCCGCCGTGCGGCTCTTGTCGTTTCTGGCCGCCGGGCGATCTCAAGTGGTGCCGTCGGGAAGCCGATATGCCCCGGAAGGACGCCATTGGGGCATGGCCAGCAGCAGCTCGTCACCGTCGCTGAAGAAGATTCCCGTCGCGCAGCTGCGGGTCGGCATGCACCTGCACGCGCTCGACGGCGCGTGGCTGGACCATCCGTTCTGGCGCAGCCGCTTTGTCATCGATGACCCGGCGACGATCAAGGCCCTGCAGGCCAGCCGCATCCGTGATTGCTGGATCGACATCGAACGCGGGCTCGACGTCGCGCCGCCGCCGGCCGATGCGCCGCCGGCCACGGCACCGCCCGCGATGTTCACGCCGTCCGCGGCGTTCACGCCGTCCGCGCCGTTCACGCCGCCGCCCGTGTTCACGCCGCCGCCGGCGATCACCCCGACATCGGTTGTCGCGCCGGCGATCTCGGCCGCGCTGCCGCCGCGCGAACGAACCATCCGCCTGCCGGTGCCGCCGCGACCCACGCCGCAGGCGCCCGAGGCACCGCCCGCCGCGAAGGCGCCGGCCGAGCCGCCGCAGGCGCTGGCCGCCGAGCTCCAGCAGGCCGCCGAGATCTGCCAGCGCTCGCGCGCGGCGGTCAGCGCGCTGTTCAACGAGGCCCGGCTGGGCCGCGCGGTGGACACCGAGCACTGCCTGCCGCTGGTCGACGACATCACGCGCTCGGTCTTCCGCAATCCTGGCGCGCTGGTCAGCCTGGCGCGGTTGAAGACCCGCGACGACTACACCTACATGCACTCGGTGGCCGTGTGCGCGCTGATGGTCGCGCTGGCACGCCAGCTCGGCCACGACGACGAGCAGTGCCGCGTCGCCGGCATCGCCGGGCTGCTGCACGACCTGGGCAAGGCGCTGATGCCCTCGGACATCCTGCTCAAGCCCGACAAGCTGACCGACGTCGAATACGCGGTGATCCGCAAGCATCCGGAGCGTGGCTACGAGATGCTGCGCGAGGGGCGCGGCGCGCCCGAGCCGGCGATGGACGTCTGCCTGCACCACCACGAGCGCCCCGACGGCCGCGGCTACCCGCACGGGCTGGTCGGCGACGCGATCTCCGAGCTCGCGCGCATGGGCGCGGTCTGCGACGTCTACGACGCGATCACCTCGAACCGGCCCTACAAGAGCGGCTGGGACCCGGCGGAGTCGATCGCCCGCATGGCCTCGTGGAAGGGCCAGTTCGACGACCGCCTGCTGACCGCCTTCATCCGCAGCCTCGGCATCTACCCGGTGGGCTCGCTGGTGCGGCTGGAGTCGCTGCGCCTGGCGGTGGTGATCGACCAGAACCCGCAGACGCTGGTGGCGCCGGTGGTCAAGGCCTTCTATTCCGTGAAGTCGCAGATGCCGATCACGCCGCAGCTGATCGACCTGTCGCGTTCCAGCGGCGTCGACCGCATCGTCGAGCGCGAGCCGCCGGAGCGCTGGAACTTCCCGCAGCTGGACTGGCTGTGGGCGGGTGACCGCGCGCGTCGCGTGCGTTGAAACGCCGACGGGGTTTCCCCGGTCGGGGGCTGGCACGGCTCGTGCCTACACTGCCCGCACGTTCATTCGCCCTCCAGGGGAAGACCATGCATCGCTCGCTCCGTCACGGCCTGCTCGCCTCGGCCGTCCTGCTCGCCTCGGGCCTCGCGCAGGCCCAGACCCTGCGCTGGGCCAGCCAGGGCGATCCGCAGACCATGGACCCGCACTCGCAGAACGAGTCCATGACCAACATGATGAATGGCCAGGTCTACGAGGGCCTGGTCGCGCGCGACAAGAAGCTCAACATCGTGCCGTCGCTGGCCACCGAGTGGCAGCAGACCGCGCCGCTGGTGTGGCGCTTCAAGCTGCGGCCCGGCGTCAAGTTCCACGACGGCACCCCGTTCAACGCCGACGACGTGGTGTATTCGATCGAGCGCGGCCAGTCGGCGACCTCGCAGATCAACAACTACGCGAAATCCGTCGGCACGCCGAAGAAGATCGACGACCTGACGGTGGAATTCCACCTCAGCAAGCCGAACCCGATCTTCCTCGAGCACATGGCCGCGCCGCTGTGGATCCTCAGCAAGCCGTGGTCCGAGAAGCACAAGGTCACCCGGCCGCTGGACTTCAAGAACAAGGAAGAGACCTACGCGTCGATGAACGCCAACGGCACCGGGCCGTACATGCTGGTGAGCCGCCAGCCCGGCATCAAGACGACCTACAAGCGCAACCCGAACTGGTGGAACAAGCACGAAGGCAACGTGCAGGAGATCGTCTACACCCAGATCTCCAACGACTCCACGCGGCTGGCGGCGCTGGTCTCCGGCGAGATCGACTTCGTGCTCGACCCGGCGCCGCGCGACGTCGCCCGGCTGCGCAACACCGCCGGTGTCAAGGTGATCGACGGTCCGGAGAACCGCATCGTCTTCATCGGCATGGACCAGCACCGCGACGAGCTGCTGCACGGCAGCGTGAAGAACAAGAACCCGTTCAAGGACCTGCGCGTGCGCCAGGCGCTCTATCACGCGATCGACATCGAGACGATGAAGGTCAAGCTGATGAACAACCAGAGCGTGCCGACCGGCGGCCTGACGCCGTCGCCGCTGGGCGCCTTCAATGACCCGGCGATCGAAGGCCGCTTCCCGTACGACATGGCCAAGGCCAAGCAGCTGATGATCGACGCCGGTTATCCGGACGGTTTCGAAGTCACGCTGGACTGCCCGAACAACCGCTACATCAACGACGAGGAGATCTGCGTCGCGCTGGCGTCGATGTGGGCGCAGCTGAAGGTCAAGGTGCGGGTCAACGCGATGCCGCGCGCGGTGTACTTCCCGAAGCTCGAGAAGTTCGACACCAGCATGTACATGCTCGGCTGGGGCGGCGCGGTGACCGACGCCGAAACCACGCTGACGCCGGTGCTGCGCAACAACCTCGGCGACGGCTCGGGCATCGGCTTCTACAACTACGGCCGCTCGAAGAACGACAAGTTCGACGCGATGGCCGCCGCGACCAGCGTCGAGACCGACGCGAAGAAGCGCGAGCAGCTGGTCAAGGCCGCGTTGAAGGAATACAAGGACAACGTGCACACCTTGCCGCTGCACCGCCAGATGATCCCCTGGGCGGCGCGCAGCAACGTCAACGTGGTGCACCGCGCCGACAACTGGTTCGAGGTGCACTGGGTCACGATCAACAAGTCGAACCCCTGATCTCGCACTCCCATGAAGAAGGGCGACCCCGGGTCGCCCTTTTTTCATGCCGCTTTATTCAGGCCGCTTTCTCAAGCCGCTTTCGCGCGCTCAGCGCGTCGCCCGGCGCCGCACCGCGTCGAGGTAGGCATGGCCGTCCGGCGGCTGGCCGCTGCGCTGCGAAGCCCAGATCATCTCGCCCAGCGCTTCCATTGCCTCGTGCTGCGCGTCGTGCAGCGAGCCGCGCTTCGCGGCCAGCAGTTCCACCGCCTGGCGGATGCCGGCGGGCTGGTCGATGCTGCACTGCTCGCTGATCGACAGGTGCATCGACAGGTGCAGGAAGGGGTTGGCGCGGCCGTCCTCGACGCGGTAGTCGCGTGCCAGCGCCGCCTCGACGTCGGCCAGCTCGGCGTGGTACTCCGGATGCTCGGCGATCCAGCCGGCGGCCAGCGTCTCGATCGGCGTCAGCGGCTGCTTTGCGCGGTCCTTGCGCCACGCCTCGCAGAAGAAGCGGCGCACGTCGTGTTGGGAGGGTTGGAACATGGCGACAATTGTCCGCTTCCATGCTGCCCGTGATCACCGACCCGGCCTTCTACGCCGTGGCCATTCCCGCCGTGCTGCTGATGGGCATCAGCAAGAGCGGCTTCGGTGCCGGCTTCGGTGCGCTGGCCGTGCCGCTGATGGCGCTGGCCGTGCCGGTGCCGCAGGCCGCCGCGGTGATGCTGCCGCTGCTGGCGATCATGGACGGCTTCGGGCTGAAGGCGCTGTGGCGCGAGACCGACCGTGCGCTGCTGAAGCTGCTGCTGCCGGCCGGGCTGCTCGGCACGGTGATCGGCACGCTGTCGTTCGGCCTGCTGGCGCCCAGGACCGTGGCCGGCATCGTCGGCGGCATCACGCTGGTCTTCCTCGCGATCCGGGTCTTCTTTCCGCCGAAAGCCGATGCGCCGCCGCCGTCCAGGGCGCTGGGTGTGATCGCCGCCACCACCTCGGGATTCACCAGCTTCGTCGCCCATGCCGGCGGGCCGCCGATCGGCTTCTACCTGCTGCCGCTGAAGCTGCCGCCGATCCGCTTCACCGCGACGCTGGCGGTGTTCTTCGCGGCGATCAACCTCAGCAAGTGGATTCCGTATGCGGCGCTCGGCCTGATCGACCTGAAGAACATGGGCACCTCGCTGGTGCTGGCGCCGCTGGCGCCGGTGGGCGTGTGGCTGGGCGTGCGGCTGGTGCGCGTGATCCCGCAGGCGCTGTTCTACCGGCTCTTCAGCCTCGGCATGCTGCTGACCGGCAGCAAGCTGCTGTGGGACGGCTTGCGCTGAAGGTCACCGTCCGTCGTTCGCTGGCGCCGCATCCTTCGGCGCCGACCCGTCGTGCCAGCCATGCCGGTTGCGCTGCGCCGCCGCGTCCGCGCGCTCCTGCGCCCACAGCTGCTCCAGCTGCTGGCGTCCGGCCTTCGCCAGTGCGATCAGCTTCTGCTGGTCGCCCAGGTGCGGCGCCATCTGCTCCACCAGCTCGACGTTGTGCTGGCGAAAGCGCATCGCCTGCGTGCGCGCGGTGTGCGGCTGCCAGCCCAGCGACTCCAGCACGCTGCGGCCGCTCATCAGCGCCGAATCGAGCGTCTCGCGCTCGATCAGCGTGACGCCCAGCTGGCGCAGCCGGTAGAAGTGGGTGACGTTGCGCGCCCGCGCCACGATCGTCAGCTGCGGGAACTGCGTGCGCACCAGCTTGGCGACCGCGACGCTCTGCTCGACGTCGTCGATCGCCAGCACGAACACGCGGGCCTGCGCGGCCCCGGCGACGCGCAACAGGTCCAGCCGCGCCGCGTCGCCGTAGAACACGCGCCAGCCGAAGCGGCGCACCGCCTCGACCTGGTCGGCGTCGTGCTCGAGCACCGTGGCCTGCAGGCCGGCCGCGTTCAGCAGCCGGCCGACGGTCTGCCCATAGCGGCCGAAGCCGGCGATGATCACCGGCGCATGCTGCGGCTCGTCGATCTCCGCCGGCTTCGGCCCCTCGCGGCGGGCGGCCAGCCGCGGTGCGATCCAGCGGTCGGTGGCCACCAGCAGCAGCGGCGTCAGCAGCATCGACAGCGCGACCGCCGCCACCAGGAAGGACGACGCCTCGGCGCCGATGACCTTCGATTGCTGCGCGGTCTGGAAGACGACGAAGCCGAACTCGCCGCCCTGCGCCAGCAGGATGCCGAACACCGGCCGCTCGCCCAGCGGCAGCGGCATCGCGCGCGCGATCAGCGCCAGCACCACCGCCTTGACCGCCAGGAAGCCGAGCACCACCGCGGCGATCAGCAGCGGCTGCCGCAGCACGACCGCGAAGTCGATGCTCATGCCCACCGCGATGAAGAACAGGCCCAGCAGCAGGCCCTTGAACGGCTCGAGGTCGGTTTCCAGCTCGCGCCGGTATTCGCTCTCGGCCAGCAGCACGCCGGCGAGGAAGGCGCCCAGCGCCATCGACAGCCCCACCGACTGCATCAGCGTCGCGGTGGCCACGACCAGCAGCAGCGATGCCGCGGTGAAGATCTCCGGCGTGCGGCTGCGCGCGATCCAGCGCAGCGCCGGCCGCAGCGCGAGCCGCCCGCCGAGGATGATCAGCGCGATCACGCCGAAGGCCTTTCCGAGGCCGCGCCAGTCGATGCCGTCGCCGTCGCCCGGCCCGACCGCCAGCAGCGGCACGATCGCCAGGATCGGGATCGCCGCGATGTCCTGCAGCAGCGCGGTCGACAGCACGCCCTGGCCGCCCGCGGTGGCCATCAGGTTGCGCTCGGCGAGCACGCCGAGGCCGATCGCGGTGGACGACATCGCCAGCCCCAGCCCGGCGACGATGGCCAGCCGCCCGTCGGCGCCGAAGGCCCAGCCGATCAGCCCGATCAAGGCCGCGCTGCCGAGCAACTGCGCGCTGCCCCACCCAAAGATCGGCCGCCGCAGTGCCCACAGCCGGCGCGGCTCCAGTTCCAGGCCGACGAGGAACAGCATCAGCACGACGCCGAACTCCGCGAAATGCAGCATCGCCTGGGCATCGGTCACCAGCTTCAGGCCCCACGGGCCGATGACGATGCCGGCGCCGAGGTAGCCGATGATCGAGCCGAGGCCGAGCAGCCGCGCCAGCGGCACCGCGAGCACCGCGGCAGCGAGGTAGACGAGGCTGGTCGAGAGCCAGCTGTTGGCGTGTTCCATGCCGCTTCAGTCCCCCGAAGGCCGCGCGTCCGCCGGCACCTCGCGCAGTTCGCACATCTCGATCTGATCCAGCTCCGGCCATTCCGGATAACTCTCGAGACGAGCGGCAAAGGTGGCCGCATGCTCGTCGATCACCGCATCCGATACGCGATGCGCGCCGTGCAGCACGAAGGGCGGCAGGAAGCGCATGCCGGCGAGGGCGGCGGTCTGGTCGTAGGGCGGCATGAAGGAATCGAAGAAGTAGCGGTTGTAGCCGTCGGAGCGGTAGGAGGTGTCGGGTCCGCCGGTGGACGTTGCCAGCCACAGGTCGCGCCCGACCAGCGCCGTGCCGCCGTGCCCGTAGGCCCAGCCGAAGGCGAAGACCTCGTCGAGCCACAGCTTCATCAGCGGCGGCATGCCGTACCAGTGGATCGGGTGCAGCCAGACCACGAGCTGAGGCGCCGCTGCTCGGCCGTCCGTAGGCGGCGCGCCCTCCCTCGGGGAGGTGGCCGCGGAGCGGCCGGAGGGCCATCCCTCCAGCGCGCGCTGCTCGGCCGCGACATCGATCAGGTAGTCCGGATACAGCGCGTACAGGTCGCGCACCTCGATCGATGCGCCGCGGGCCGCGAGGCCGCGGGCGGCCTCGGCCAGGCGGCGCGAGACGCGGGAGTGTTCGAGCTGCGGATGGGCGACGTGCACCAGGATGCGGGCCATGGGATCGGGCGGGGGGACGGGATTCGGGACGGGGGCCCGGGCCGCGCCGGGGCCTCGGTAACATAGCAGGGATTCGAACGATGCCTGCGGAGGAGCCTGCATGCCGGTGATCGTGGTCGCCAACCCGAAGGGTGGCGTGGGCAAGAGCACCCTGGCCACCAACGTGGCCGGCTGGCTGGCGCGCCGCGGGCATGCGGTGATGCTGGGCGACGCCGATCGCCAGCAGTCGGCCCGCCAGTGGCTGCAGCAGCGCCCCGCCCAGGTGCCGCGCATTGCGGGCTGGGACATCGACGCCGACCACCTGGCGAAGCCGCCGAAGGGCACGACGCATGTGGTGCTCGACACCCCGGCCGGCCTGCGCGGCAAGCGGCTCGACGCGGTGATGAAGCTCGCCGACAAGGTGCTGGTGCCGCTGCAGCCGAGCCTCTTCGACATCCAGGCCACGCATGCCTTCCTGCGCGAGCTCGCCGCCCATGCGCGCGCCGACGCGGTGGCGGTCGGCCTCGTCGGCATGCGCATCAAGGAGCACACGCATGCCAACCTGCACCTGCATGAATTCGTCGCCACCTTGCCGTTTCCGCTCATCGGCGACCTGCGCGACACCCAGAACTACGTTCACCTGGCCGCGCGCGGGCTGTCGCTGTGGGACATCGCGCCCGGGCGCGTCGAGCGCGACCTGGCGCAATGGCAACCCCTGATCGAATGGATCGAACGATGACCGACCCCGTGCGCATCCCGACACTGGCCTCGCTGCAGGGCCGCCTCGGCGAGCGCCTGGCCACCAGCGACTGGGTGCTGGTCGACCAGGCGCGCATCGACCGCTTCGCCGAGGCCACCGGCGACTACCAGTGGATCCACGTCGACCGCGAGCGTGCCGCCGCCGGCCCCTTCGGCACGACGATCGCGCACGGCTTCCTGACGCTGTCGCTGATCCCGGAGCTGGCCGACAAGGCGATGCAGATCGACGACGTGCAGATGGGCGTCAACTACGGCCTGAATCGCGTGCGCTTCACCGCGCCGGTGCCCTCGGGCAGCCGCGTGCGCGCGCACTTCATGCTGAAGGACTACCAGCCGATCGACGGCGGCGCGCAGCTGACGATGGAAGTCAGCGTCGAGCGCGAGGGCAGCGACAAGCCGGCCTGCATCGCCGAGACGGTGTCGCGCCGCTACACCTGAGCGCGGAGCCGGCCGTGATGAAGGTGCTGTTGATCGACGACCAGGCGCTGATCCTGGCGGCGCTGCAGCGTGTGATCCGCCGCCTCGGCGACGACGTCACGCTGGTCGGCGTCGATCACCTGGCCGATGCGCGCTCGGTGCTGCGCGGCGAGGCCGCGTTCGACATGGCGATGATCGGCCTGGCGCTGGACCAGCCCGACGGCTTCGAGCCGCTGGCCGAGCTGCGCCGGCGCCATCCCGAGCTGCCGGTGGTCGTGCTGTCCGACAGCGACCGCATGGCCGACGTGATCCGCGCGATCGACATGGGCGCGATGGGCTTCGTCGGCAAGCGTTCCACCGGCGACGAGCTGCATGCGGCGCTGGCGATGGTGATGTCCGGCGGCGTCTACATGCCGCCGGTGATGCTGGGGCTGGTGCGCCCGCCGCCGGGACTGGAGGGGGGCGACACCGTGCCCTCGGTGATGCGCCCGAGCGGTGGCGACGATGCCAGCGCCGCACCGACCGAGCCCGGCCTGCCGCTCGACCTGCGGGAGCCCCAGCCGGCGCCGGCCACGCAGCCGGGCGAGCTGCCGCGCCGTCCCAGCCTCGACGGCTTCGGCCTGACGCCGCGCCAGGCCGACGTGCTGACGCTGCTGCTGAAGGGCCTGCCGAACAAGCTGATCGCGCGTGAGCTCGGGCTGTCGGTCGACACGGTGAAGGACCACGTCGCCGCGGTGCTGCGGGCGCTGGGCGTCACCTCGCGCACGCAGGCCGTGCTGGCGGTCGGGCAGCTGACGCTGGGTCCGCAGGGCGCGGGCTGGCGGCCGCGGGAGGACTGATCTCGGCCGCGTCCTTTCCGCTGCAGGCGCTGGCCTTCGAGCTCGAACGCGGTGCCATCGACGATGCGGGCGAGGCGGGCGACGAGCGCGCCACCGTCTGGTTCGTCGACGGTGCGCCCGACCCGGCGGCACTGGCGCGGCGCTTCGACGACGAGTGGGCGGCTTGGTACGGACCGGCGCTGGCGCCGCACGCCGCCACCATCGGCCGGCTGCTGGCGCTGGATGCACACGAGCCGGTGGCCCCCGCGCTGCGGCAGTGGCCCGACGGCCGCCATGCCACCGTGCGGCTGCCGTGGCGCTGGCTGCTGCCGGTGATCCGACGCCGCGAGCGCAGCCTGCGCATCGGCGGCCTGCAGCCCGCCGGTCAGGCCGCGCTGCTGGAGGCCGCGCAGCACGCGCTGCCGCCGGCCTGGCGGCGCAGCCGCGGCGTCGAGCTGCGCCTCGTGCTGCAGACCCGCATGGTCTGGGGCGCGCTGGCGGAGCCGGCACCGGGCCCCGGTGGCGTGAGCTGGCGGCCGTGCGCGGTGCGTGCCGACGGCGTGCAGCCGACCCCCTGGCGCTGGACCGTCGACCATGGCCGGTGTGCCGGTGCGATCGCCGACGCAGCGTCACCGCTCGAGCGCCGGCTGCGCGGGGGCGTCGGGCTGATGTTGCTGCAGCCGGTGCTGCGGCTCGAACGGCCGGCGCCGCCGGCCGCGGTCCGCCTGCATGCGCAGGGGCGGGCCTGGTTGCAGCGTGTGGCCGGCGGCGAGCACGCGACCGATCCGGCCTTCGCGCGGCGCCTCTCGGCGGCCGAGGCCTTCTGGGCCGGGCGGCTGCCCGACGCGGTGACCGAGCCGGCGGCGCAGGCCGCCGCGCTGCGCCGCGGGGCCTGGCTGCGTCCGGCCAGCCGCCGTGCGCTGCGCCACGGCGATGCGGCGATCGAACGCGAGCATGTGGTGCTGCTGCCCGATGCCGGTGGCAGCGTGCGCGACGGCTTCGGCGACGCCCTGGCACCGGCGGCCCCCTCCGCCGACACCGCGCACGAGGCCCCGATGTGGCCGGGCCTGCCGGTGCTCGACGGCGTGGCCGCGTGGCGCTTCGAGCTCGATGCCTGGCGGCCGCTGGACCACCAGCTGGAGCGCCTGGCGGCGGCGGTCGAGAAGCAGATCGTCGCCCCGGCCGGCCCGCTCGCCCGCGGCCATCGGCTGGTGCTGCTCGGCCACGGCAGCGGCGGCTGCCTCGCGCGTTTTGCGCTCGACGGCCTGCGCCGCAGCGTCGCGTCGCGCGGCTGGCGCGTCGAGGCGCTGGCCATCGGCAGCCCGCAGCTGGGCGCCGACCTCGCGGCCTTCGGCGCCGAGGCCTGGCCGCCGTCGGCCTTGCCGCGCGGCCTGGCCGACCTGCTGCCCGCGGCGATCCAGGCCCGCGCGGGCGGCGACGCCGCGCGTTTGCCGCCGGGCCTGTGGCTGATGGGCTCGGTGTGGGGCCTCGGCGGTGACGGCGGGCCGGGCCGCGTCATCGACGACCCCAGCGCCCCGCCGGCCGCCGACGATGGCCGCTTCGCGTTGCGCTCCGCGCTGGCGGGTCGCACGCCGCCGCGCTCCGGCGATGCGCCGCCGGACGACGGCGTGGTGGTGATCGACGCATCACCGGCCCTGCACGCGCACTACCTCGCGCTGCCGGCCGTGCGGCGTCAGGTCCAGCGCGCGCTGGACCACCTGCTCGGCCGCGAAGGCTCCTGGGCCTGAGCCCGCCGGCCGCCGCCAGGGCGAATGCCGGGAGCGGCACGGCCCGAACGGCCCCCTGAGCCCCGAAGGGCCCCCGCGGCACGGCGTCAACGGGATGCGCAGAGCGTGACCCCCCGCGACTGAACCGCGAGCGAGTTCTGGTTCAGGTCGACCGCGCCGGTGGCCAGTGTGTACGTCCCCGCGGGGATCGATACGGTCTGGCCGCCGCGCACGTTGGCCGCGGTGCTGACAAGCAGCTCGAGCTCGTCGTTATCGGGCACCGTCAGCGCGGTGGGCAGGTCGATTGGTGCCCCCACGAACACCGGCACCATGCCGTAGGAATCGCTGAACCACTGCAGCACGTTCTGCGAGATCGGCTCCACCAGCGACAGCGACCAGTAGTTCCTGCTCCACGCCTGCCAGGGCGTGGCCGGCCCGATGACGGCATAGATGTTGGCCGTGGCCGACCAGCCGTTGTTCCCGAAGCTGACCTTCAGCCGCATGCGCTGGTCGGCCCCGTTGCTGCTGCAGCGCAGGTCCTCGAAGCTGGAGACATGGATGTAGGGACCGAAATTGAGCTTGTAGCTGCTGGTGGTGCAACTGCCCTTGCGGTCGCAGATCCGCAGGTCCACCGGCCACTCGCCGTTCCAGGCGATGTTGAAGACGTTGTGGTCGCCCATCAGCCGGTAGCGGTCGAGCCGCAGGCGGTAGACCACCTCGTTGGGCGCGAACTCCGTGTACTCCACCCGACCGGCCTGTGCCAGCCGATTCACCACCGTCAGCACGTGCGCTGTCTTGTCGATTCCGGCCACGAACACCCTGAACGTGTTCCAGTCGATGTCGCTCGAGCCGTCGCGGTCCATGGCGGTGAAGACGATCTCGCCGTTGGCCATTTCCGACTGGAATACGCTGGCCGGCAAATCCGCCTGCGCATCGCGCAGCCGGATCGACGGTGGGTTGTTGAAGTTGCACTTGCGGTCCACCAGCGCGCGGGCCTGCACGATGCGATCGGTGAGGCGGGCGACGCCCAGCGTCAGCATGTCCTCGCTCGGCGAGGCGCTCTTGATCGTGATCTGGATGATCGTGTTGTGCCGCGGCGCGAGGAAGTGGATGTCCTGCTCGCCCGGGGTGTCGTCGTAGAAGATCATCTGCTGCCCCTCGGCAGCGGCCAGTACCTTGTAGCCCCAGCGATAGGGGTTGATGTTGTTGAAGGTCGCCACTTCGCGCTGGAACATCGCGGTTGCGTCTGCCTGGCTGCGGAACGACATCACGGTCACGGACACGTTGTTGGCGAAGCGCTGGTCCGCCGTCTTCGCCGGCGATGCCACCATCAGGAAGAAGGTGGTGAGCAGCGTTCTCTCCTGCACGCTGTCGAGGTCGAAGTAGTTCGGCCCCGGCGTGTTGCTGTGCTCGATGCGCGTGCTGCGCTCGACCGGGAAGTACGACGCGTCCTGGTTGCTCCAGGTCGTGATCTGCGCGCACTCCGCGGCGAATGCCGGCGCCATCGCGATGCCGAACAGCAATGCGCACAGATGGCACGTGACCACAACCAGCCGGTCGACGAAGCGAGGAACGGACACGATGGCACCTCCTGTGCCGCCCATCCTCGCGGGCCGGCCAGCCCGCCGATTGCGTTCGCGCAATGCGTTGCGCCAAGGTTGGCCGAGAGTCGCAGGTTCCGACCACCTCGGGCGCATGACGCTGCTGCTGGCCGAGGTGCAGGCCCAGCTGCCGGGAGGCGCGCGCAGCTACCGCTTCTCGCAGCGCAGCGCCGAGGGCAGCGCGACGTACGAGCTGAGCTACAAGCTTCGCACCTGGGCGCGCACCGGGGATCGCGCCCGTCCCGCCGTTCGCCGCCGCTGCGTGCGTCGGGGCGGCGTTCGCCGCTCAGGCCGGCGCGTACGCCAGCCGCACGTAGATCGGCGCGAAGGCCTCGGCCTGCGTCAGCTCCAGCAGGCGCTCGCGGGCCAGCTCGAGCATCGCGATGAAGGTCACCACCATCACCGCGGGGCCGCGCACGGGATCGAAGAGCTCGTGGAACTCGACGAAGCGGCGGCCCTGCAGCGTGCGCAGCACGATGCTCATGTGCTCGCGCACCGACAGCTGCTCGCGGCTGATCTTGTGGTGCTGCGTCAGCTTCGCGCGCTTGAGGATCTGGCCCCAGGCCTCGCGCAGGTCGTCGAGCTCGACCTCGGGGAAGCGCGGCAGCAGGCTCTGCTCGATCGTCACCTGCGCGCGCAGGAAATCGCGGCCCAGCAGCGGCAGCTGGTCGAGCTTGGCGGCGGCGAGCTTGATGCGCTCGTACTCGAGCAGGCGGCGCACCAGCTCGGCGCGCGGGTCCTCGACCTCGCCGCTGTCGTCGCTCTTCTTCGGCGGCAGCAGCATGCGCGACTTGATCTCGATGAGCATCGCGGCCATCAGCAGGTATTCGCTGGCCAGCTCGAGGTTGCGCGTGCGGATCTGGTCGACGTACTGCAGGTACTGGCGCGTGACGTCGGCCAGCGGGATGTCGAGGATGTTGAAGTTCTGCTTGCGGATCAGGTACAGCAGCAGGTCCAGCGGGCCTTCGAAGGCCTCGAGGAAGACCTCCAGCGCATCCGGCGGGATGTACAGGTCCTGCGGCATGCGGAACAGCGGCTCGCCGTAGAGGCGGGCGACGGCGACGCCGTCCACCGGCAGGCCGTCCGCGGCGCCGGCGGGCGTCGTGGCATCGTCCGGCGGCGCCAGCGCGGCGTCGAGTTCCGACACGGCGGTTCCGGCCTCAGCCGCCGCAGGGCCGCCCCAAGGCGGCTGAGGCCCCCTCGGGGGGCAGGAGCGAAGCGACGTGGGGGTTCATTCAGCGCGGCTTGCTGCGCCCGAAGTAGACGTAGGGCTGCTGCGGCACGCTCGCGGCGCGGTACTCGGTCTCGGCGCCACGGTCGATCTGCTTGTCCCACAGCAGGCCGCGGCCGGCACGCTGCTCGGCCTCCAGCGACGGCTTGGCGGACTTCAGCTGTTCGATGAACTGCGTGACGTCGGACGTGTAGGGCTTCCAGAAGAACGGCATGGTGGCGTCGGCGGGCGCGAAGGAACCCGGAATTCTACCGAGCGGCCCTGCCGCGGCGGTTGACGTCGCCCAACAGGCATTTGGTCACTGATGCCGGCAGCCCGTCCCGCGCTACCATGCGGCCGCCCGCCGCTGCCGCGGCCAGGGCTCGTTGGGATGCACGGGAGAAGCGTTTGCACGGCTTCGATGCAAGACAGTGGTGGCCGGCGGGTTGGCGCCGGGCGCGCGCCGTCGTGGCTGCGCTGCTGGCCGGCGCCGTGCTGCCGCTGCAGGCGGCCGACGCGCCGGCGCTGATCACGCTCGTCGAAGGCGCCGCGCCGCTGCTGGTCGAAGGCGCGCGCAGCCTGACCGCGGCGCCCGGGCTGAAGCTCAACGCCGCGACCATCATCGACACCACCCCCGCCACCGCGCTGCTGCGGGTCGAATTCGCCGACGGCAGCCTGCTCGACCTCGGCCCCGAGACCCGCGCGATGCTGCTGCCGCCCGGCCTGGCCGGCAGCGGGCCGCGGGCACCGGCCTTCTACCTGCTGCAGGGCTGGGCCAAGCACACGGTGTCCGGCGGCGCGAAGGCCGGCGGCCAGCTCGCGTTCGCGGCCGAGGTGCTGCAGCCCTCGGGGGTGACCGTCAGCAGGGTCAGCGGGGATGCGCTGCAGCTGTTCGTCGAGAGTGGTGGGCTGCAGCTGCAGGAGCGCCGCCTCAAGCCGGCGTCCACGCTCAACCTCAAGGGCGGCGAGTTCTACGAGCGCGACGGCGCCGACAAGGGCCGCATCAGCCCGCGCCCGGTGCCCGACTTCCTGAAGTCCGTGCCGCGTGCGTTCCGCGACACCATCCCGCCGCGCGCCGCGCAGCTCAAGGGCCGCCCGCCCGAACCGCAGGCGGCGCCGGCGCCCGGTTATGCCGGCCTGAAGGCCTGGCTCACCGCCGAGCCGGTGATCCGGCGCGAGTTCCCGCGCCGCTTCGCGCAGCCTGCGCGCGAGCCCGCCTTCCGCGAGGCGCTGGTCAAGAACCTCGCCGCCCATCCCGAGTGGGAGCCGGTGCTGTTTCCACCGAAGCCGGCGTCGTCGCCGGCGTCCGTCCTGTCCCCCCGTTCCTAAGTTGCCGCCATGAAACTGCTGCTCAAGTTCAACCTGATCTTCGTGCTGGTGATGGCGCTCGGTGTCGGCGTCAGCGGCTACATCAGCCGCGACCTGCTGCAGCGCCATGCGCAGGAAGAGGTGCTCAACAGCGCGCGCCAGCTGATGGAGAACGCGCTCGCGGTGCGCAACTACACCGCGTCGCAGATCACCAAGCTGCTCGAGACGCAGATGAAGTACGAGTTCCTGCCGCAGTCGGTGCCGAGCTACTCGGCCACCGAGGTGCTGGCGACCTTGCGCACCAAGTACCCCGAGTACGCCTACAAGGAAGCGACGCTGAACCCGACCAATCCGCGCGACCGCGCCGACAGCTGGGAAGTGGACATCGTCAACCAGTTCCGCAACAACGCCGAGCTGAAGGAATTCGTCGGCCAGCGCGACACGCCGGCCGGCCGTTCTTTGTACGTCGCGCGGCCGGTGCGCATCACCAACCCCGCCTGCCTGACCTGCCACTCCAGCGTCGAGGCGGCGCCCAAGACCATGGTCGACAAGTACGGGCCGGCCAACGGCTTCGGCTGGAACCTCAACGAGGTGGTGTCGGCGCAGATCATGTCGGTGCCGATGGAGCTGCCGCTGCGCCGCGCCGAGCAGACCTTCAAGGTGTTCATCGGCTCGCTGGTCGGCGTGTTCGTCGCGGTCGGCGTCGTGCTGAACCTGATGATCTGGTTCGTCGTCGTGCGGCCGGTCACGCAGCTGTCGGCGCTGGCCGACCGCGTCAGCCAGGGTGATCTCGAAGCGCCCGATTTCGCGAGAAAGAGCCGTGACGAAATCGGCGTTCTCGCCGATTCCTTCGCCCGCATGCGCGCCAGCGTCGTGCAAGCGATGAAGATGCTCGACACCTGAAGCGGGTCTTGACGTCCGTCAGCATCCCACCCCCGTAAGTCCGCCCGTGAACCACCCGGAACGTCTCGGCAAGTACCAGATCACCGACGTGCTCGGCCAGGGCGCGATGGGCGTGGTCTACAAGGGCTTCGACCCGGACATCCGGCGCGTGGTGGCGCTGAAGACGATCCGCCGCCAGTTCGACGACGGCAGCGAATCGGGCCAGACGATCGCCGCGCGCTTCCGCAACGAGGCGCAGGCCGCCGGGCGGCTGCTGCACCCGGGCATCGTCGGGGTCTACGACTTCGGCGAGGACCAGGGCGTCGCCTACATCGCGATGGAGTACGTCGAGGGCAACACCCTCGCGCACTACCTGACCAGCCGCATCCGCTTCACCGACGAGGACATCCTGAGCCTCGTCGGGCAGTTGCTGGAAGCGCTGACGCATGCGCACGAGCGCGGCGTCTGGCACAGGGACATCAAGCCGGCGAACCTGATCATGACGCGCGCCGGCAAGCTGAAGGTGGCCGACTTCGGCATCGCCCGCGTCGATGCAGCCGGGCTGACGCAGGCCAACAGCGTGATCGGCACGCCGATGTACATGGCGCCCGAGCAGTTCATCGGCGCGGCGATCGACCACCGCGTCGACATCTACGCCGCCGGCGTCGTGATGTACCAGCTGATCGCCGGCCGGGCGCCCTTCCTCGGCTCGCCCGACGCGCTGATGTACAAGGTGGTGCACGAGGTCGCGCCGCCGCCGTCGCTGATCGAGGACGCCAACCGCAGCGACCGTTTCGACGCGATCGTCGCGACGGCGATGTCCAAGCAGCCGGAGCGGCGCTTCGCGACCGCCGAGGCCTTCCGCGCCGCGGTGATCGCCGCGGCCAACGCACCGCTGTCGCCGACGGTGTCGGACGAGACCATCGTCAAGCTGCCGATGCGGCCGGCCGGCGTGGCGGTGGCCGCCCCGTCGACCGCCGGCTCCTCCGGTTCGGTGACGCACTGGGAAAAATCGGTGCTGGCGCAGGCGGAACACTCGCTGGCGCGCCACGTCGGCCCGCTGGCCAGCGTGCTGGTGCGGCGCGCGGCGAAGGAATGCCACGACCTGCCCTCGCTGTACGCGAAGCTCGCCGAGCAGGTCACGAATCCGCAGGCGCGCAGCGCGTTCATCAGCCTCGGCGCCGTGCGCAGCACCGGCAGCGGTGCGCCCACCACCGTCGGCCGCACCGGCTTCGCCAGCACCGGCGGCGCGGGCGGCCGCACGTTCGGCACCTCGATGGGTTCGGGCAGCCTGGCCACGGTCGCCGCCGAGGCGGTGCGGCTGTCCGATCCGGCGATCGAACAGGCGCAGAAGCTGCTGGCCGCACACGTCGGCCCGATCGCCAAGGTGGTGGTGCGCAAGGCCGCCGAGAAGACGCGTTATCGCGAACCCTTCTTCTCGCTGCTGGCCGATGCGGTCAGCGATCCGGTGGCGCGGCAGAAGCTGCTGACGGAGCTGGCGAAGCTGACCTGAGCGCCTGCGCCGCCTCCTCGGGCTCGCGCCACAGGTCCGCCACCGTCGGCACGATCTGCGCCTGGCCGATCTCGTCGGCGAAGCCCGAGCGCTGGATCAGCCCCAGCGGCTGCTCGTTGACGTTGGCCAGCACCAGCGCGATGTCGCGGCGCTTGAGCGTACGGAAGAGCTGCTGCAGCGCGTCGATGCCGGAGGTGTCGATCGAGATCAGCCGGTGCATCTCCAGCACCACCGCGCGCGTGCCTTCGGGCACCTGCTGCGGCAGCGACTCGATCTTGCCGACCGCGCCGAAGAACAACGAGCCGAACAGCTCGAAGACGGCGACACCCGGCGGCAGGTCACCGAAGCGGCTGTGCTCCGGGTGGTGCTGCACGCGGAACAGCTGGCTCATGCGCCAGATGAAGAAGCCGCAGGCCAGCAGCAGGCCGACCTCGACCGCCACGGTCAGGTCGAAGACCACCGTCAGCACGAAGGTGCCGACCAGCACCACGCGGTAGGGCAGCAGGAAGTGCTTCAGGCGCGCGAACTCGCGCCATTCGCCCATGTTCCAGGCGACGAACAGCAGGATGCCGGACAGCGCCGCCAGCGGCACGTTCAGGGCCAGCGGCGCCGCCACCAGCATGATCGCCAGCAGCGTCAACGCGTGCACGATGCCCGCCACCGGCGTCGCCGCGCCGGCGCGCACGTTGGTCACCGTGCGGGCGATCGTGCCGGTGGCCGGGATGCCGCCGAAGAAGGGCGCCACGATGTTGGCGACCCCCTGGGCCATCAGCTCCTGGTTGGGGTCGTGGCGCGCGTGTTCGGGCGCGATGTTGTCGGCCACACGCGCGCACAGCAGCGACTCGATGGCGCCGAGCAGCGCGATCGTCACGCTGGGGATCACCAGCAGGCGCGCGGTCTCCCAGCTGAACTCCGGCAGCTCGAAGGCCGGCAGCGACTGCGGAATGCCGCCGAAGCGCGAGCCGATGGTCTCCACGGGCAACTGCAGCGCCCAGGTGGCGAGCGTCGCACCACCGAGCGCGACGACGGTGCCGGGCAGCCGGGCGGCGGTGACCCGGAGCCGGCCGATCCAGCCCGGGGGCATGACCGGCGGCAGCGCCCAGGCCTTGGGCCACAGCACGACGACCGCCAGGCAGGCCAGGCCGATGCCCAGCGCGACCGGGTTGATGGAATCGAGGTGGCGGCCGATGGTCGCCAGCTGCGAGAAGAAGTCCGCCGGCATGCGGTCAACCTGCAGCCCGAGCAGGTCCTTCAGCTGCGACAGCCCGATCAGCACCGCGATGCCGTTGGTGAAGCCGATGACGATGGACACCGGGATGTAGCGCACCAGCACGCCCAGCTTCAGCCAGCCCAGCAGCAGCAGCAGCACGCCGGCGATGGAGGTGGCGATCAGCAGGTTCGCGAGCCCGTAGCGCTGCACGATGCCGTAGACGATCACGATGAACGCACCTGCCGGCCCGCCGATCTGCACCTGCGAGCCGCCCAGCGCGGAGATCAGGAAGCCGGCGATGACCGCGGTGAACAGGCCCTGCTCGGGCTTCACGCCCGAGGCGATGGCGAAGGCCATGGCGAGCGGCAGGGCGACGATGCCGACCGTCACGCCCGCGCCGAGGTCGGCGAGGAAGGTGGCGCGCGAATAACCGGCCAGCGCGTCGATCAGGCGCGGGCGGAAGCGATGGAACTGCTGCAACGACGGAAGGGGCATGCGGGTTCCGGACGGCAGGACGAACGAGAGGCGTCGTTCTCGCTTCAGCGGCGCGGGTCGGGCGACATCGGATTCCAGATCGGCGTGAAGGCGAACGGCGGGTCGGCCTGCGCATTCACCTGCACCTTCACCGCGTGCATGCGCGATTCGCCGAAGACCTGCAGCCGCCACAGGTTCGCGATCGGCGCGCCGCGGCGGTTCACGAAGGGCTGGTCGGTCAGGTAGCGGTGGCTGTCGCCATGCACCAGCAGCACCGGGCGGCCGGCGTCTTCGGCCAGCGGCAGCAGCGTGCGGGTGATGGTGGCCTCGAAGCCGCGGCGCACGCGCGCCGGGCGGCGTGCATCGGCGCCGTGCAGCACGTCGGCCTGCGTGGCCAGCACGATCGCCTGCGCACCGCGCTGCTGCGCCAGCGCGAAGGTCGCGCGCAGCCAGGCGGCGTTGGCCGCATCGCGCTCGCCGGCGTCGCTGCGCAGGGCCGGCATCGCATGCGCCGCGTTGTTGTCCGGGCCGACGGTGTGGAAGGTCGCGAACAGCACGCCCTCGTGCCACCAGCGCAGGTTCTCGCGCATGCGCTCGAACGCCGGCATCACGTCCGCCTGGCGCTCGACGGCGATCGGGCGTCGCCCCAGCGACCAGGCTTGCGCGAAGAAGCGGTCGCGCAGCGCGAACAGGCGCTCGATCGGGTCGGCGCCGGTGCGCCCGCAGTCGCTCCAGTCGTTGTCGCCCGGGGTGAAGACCAGCGCACCGTCGAAGCGCTGGAAGTGATCGAACTGGCGCTGGTACACCTCGTCGGTGCAGGGCGTGTAGCCCTCCTTGAAGTCGCCGACATGGACGGCGAACGGCGGCTGCTCGGCATTGATCTGCTCGATCAGGCGCCGGTAGGCCGGGCCGGTCATCGCCTCGGCGCCGTAAGGCATGTCGCCGAGCGCGACGAAGAAGAAGGGCGCCGCGGCGGCGCCCGTGGCTGCGGCGAGCAGCAGGCCGGCGGCGAGAGGGCGCATGAGGGCGCGCACGAAGGGCCGCACCAAACGGCCCGCATGCGGGCCCGCGAGGAGGCCCCGGGGTGGCCCCGCGCTCAACGCACCCGCATGCCGGGTGTCGCGCCGGCGTGGGGCTCGAGGATGAAGATGCCGGGCTGCGCCTTCTCGTCGGCGTGGCTGGCGGCGAGCACCATGCCCTGGCTGAGCCCGAACTTCATCTTGCGCGGCGCGAGGTTCGCCACCACCACCGTGTACTTGCCGACGAGGTCCTGCGGCGAATAGGCGCTCTTGATGCCCGAGAACACCTGGCGCAGCTCGGGTTCGCCGACGTCCAGCGTCAGCTTCAGCAGCTTCGAGCTGCCCTCGACGGCGCTGGCGTCGACGATCTTCGCGATCCGCAGGTCGACCTTCGCGAAGTCCTCGATGCCGATCTCCGGCGCCAGCGCTTCGCCACCGGGCAGCTGGGCCGCCTCGGCGGCCGGTGCGGCCGCGTCCGGCGTGCCGGCGGGCGGCTCGAACAGCGCCTCGAGCCGGGCCGCGTCGACCCGCTGCATCAGGTGCTTGTACTCGCCGATCACATGGCTGCCGAGCGAACGCGACGCGTCGCTGAACTGCATCGCCGGAACCTTCAGGAACCCCTCGACCTTCGCTGCCAGCGCCGGCAGGATCGGCTTCAGGTAGATCGTCAGCACGCGGAAGGCCTCGATGCACACCGAGCAGACGTCGTGCAGCGCAGCGGCCTGCTCGGGCTGCTTGGCCAGCTCCCACGGCTTGTGCTGGTCGACGTACTCGTTGACGCGGTCGGCCAGCATCATGATCTCGCGCACCGCCTTGCCGAATTCGCGTTCCTCGTAGAGCTGCTCCACCGTCGCGCGGTGCGCGCGCAGGCCGTCGAGCAGCGCGCGGCCCTCGACGCCCAGGTCGGCCGACAGCCGGCCGCCGAAGCGCTTGGTCAGGAAGCCGGCGGCGCGGCTGGCGATGTTGATGTACTTGCCGATCAGGTCCGAATTGACGCGGGCGACGAAGTCGTCGGGGTTGAAGTCGATGTCCTCGACGCGCGCATTGAGCTTGGCGGCGATGTAGTAGCGCAGCCATTCGGCGTCGAGCCCGAGCTCGAGGTAGCGCAGCGGGCTGATGCCGGTGCCGCGGCTCTTGCTCATCTTCTCGCCGCTGACGGTGATGAAGCCGTGCACGAAGACCCAGTTCGGCACCTTGCGGCCGCTGAAGTGCAGCATCGCCGGCCAGAAGAGGGTGTGGAAGTAGACGATGTCCTTGCCGATGAAGTGCACCTGCTCGACGGCCGGATCGGCGAGGTAGGCCTCCATGTCCTGCCCGCGCTTGTTGAACAGGTTGGCCAGCGAGGCCAGGTAGCCCACCGGCGCATCGAGCCAGACGTAGAAGTACTTGCCCGGCGCGTCGGGGATCTCGATGCCGAAGTAGGGCGCATCGCGGCTGATGTCCCAGTCGCCCAGGCCGCCCGAGACGACGCCGTTGGCGTCCTCGGTCTTCGTGAACCATTCGCGGATCTTGTTGCCGACCTCGGGCTGCAGCTTGCCGTCCTGCGTCCACTGCTCGAGGAAGGCGATGCAGCGCGGGTCGGACAGGCGGAAGAAGTAGTGCTCGCTCGACTTGCGTACCGGCGTCGCGCCGGACAGCGCCGAGAACGGGTTCTTCAGGTCGGTGGGCGCATACACGGCGCCGCAGTTCTCGCAGGAATCGCCGTACTGGTCCTTCGCGCCGCACTTCGGGCACTCGCCCTTGATGTAGCGGTCGGGCAGGAACATGCCCTTGACCGGGTCGAAGAACTGCTCGATCGGGCGCACGTCGATCAGCTCGTTCTTGCGCAGGCCGAGGTAGATCTCGCGCGCCAGGCGGTGGTTCTCCGGCCCGTCGGTCGAGTGCCAGTTGTCGAAGGCGATGTGGAAGCCCTGCAGGTACTGCGGCCGGCCGGCAGCGATGTCGGCGACGAACTGCTGCGGCGTCTTGCCCGCCTTCTCGGCGGCGATCATGATCGGCGCGCCGTGCGCGTCGTCGGCGCAGACGAAGTTGACCTCGGCACCGCGCATGCGCTGCGCCCGCACCCAGGTGTCGGCCTGGATGTACTCCATCATGTGGCCGATGTGGAAGGCTGCGTTGGCGTAGGGCAGGGCCGTGGTGACGAAGAGCTTGCGGGTCATGGGGGCATCCCGGGGAGACGAGGGGCGATTTTAGGCGGCCGCCCTGCACGCGCACCTAAGATCGTCGGCATGACACAGCCCCCGTTCCAGTTGCAGCATCTCGACCACCTCGTGCTGCGCGTGGTGGACCTCGACGCCATGGAGCGTTTCTACTGCGACGTGCTCGGCTGCACGGTCGAGAAGCGCCAGGAGAAGATCGGCCTCGTGCAGCTGCGTGCCGGCAGCGCCTTGATCGACCTGGTGCCGGTGACCGGCCAGCTCGGCCGCGCCGGCGGCGCCGCGCCGGGCCGCGAAGGCCGCAACCTCGACCACTTCTGCCTGCGCATCGATGTCTACGACGAGGCCCGGCTGCGCGACTGGCTCGGCCGCTGCGGCGTCGCGGTGGGCGAGGTCGGCTCGCGCAACGGCGCCGAGGGCGAGGGGCCGTCGATGTACCTGCGAGACCCCGAGGGCAACGGCATCGAGCTGAAGGGCGACCCATGGCCCGGCGGCAAGGCTCCGGACTAACCCGGTTCCTGTCCCGGGCGCGACGCGGGACGATGGTCCCGTGCGCCTAGCATCGCCCGCACGCGTGGTGCTGCCGTCCCGAGCGTGCTTCGGCGCGGGCCCGGCGCGGTGATTCCGGTGACCCTCAGGAGACAAGCGATGACGAGCAGACGCATGCTGGTGGCCGCGGCCGCCTTGGTGGCGGCACTGGCGCCGGCGGGCAGCGCGCTGGCCCAGGCCTGGCCGACGGCGAAGCCGATCACGATGATCGTGCCCTGGCCGCCCGGCGGCTCGACCGACCGCCACCTGCGCACGCTGGCCGAGATCGCGTCGAAGCACATCGGCCAGCAGATCGTCATCGAGAACAAGCCCGGCGCCGGCGGCACGCTGGGCCCGTCGACGATGGCGCTCACCGCCAAGCCCGACGGCTACACGATCGCGCAGTTCCCGATGGGCATGCTGCGCATCCCGCACATGCAGAAGGTGCCCTGGCACCCGCTGAACGACTTCAGCTTCATCATCGGCGTGTCGGGCTACACCTTCGGCTTCACGGTGAAGGCCGATTCGCCGTACAAGACCTTCAACGACTACATCGAGGCCGCGCGCAAGGCGCCGAACAAGGTCGACTACGGCTCCACCGGCGTCGGCACCTCGCCGCACCTGCTGATGGAGGAGATCGCGGCGAACGCCAAGGTGCAGCTGACGCACGTGCCGTTCAGGGGCAATGCCGACCTGCAGCAAGCGCTGCTCGGCGGCCACGTGCAGGCGCAGAGCGATGCCACGGGCTGGGACAAGTTCGTCGACGGCGGCCAGATGCGGCTGCTGGTCACCTTCGGTGAGCAGCGCACCAAGCGCTGGCCGGAGGTGCCGACGGCCAAGGAGCTCGGCTACGGCGTGGTCTCCTCGTCGCCCTACGGCCTCGTCGGCCCGAAGGGCATGGACCCGGCGGTGACGAAGGCGCTGCACGACGCCTTCAAGAAGGCGCTCGACGACCCGAAGCACATGGAGGTGCTGGGCCAGCTGAACCAGGAGGTCTGGTACCGCAGCGGCGAGGACTACGCGGCCTGGGCGCGCGAGGTCTACGCGAAGGACAAGGCGCTCATCGAGCGCCTCGGCCTCGGTGCGAAGTAGCGCGGCGCCGTCGCCTCAGGCCCGCACGGCCTCGACGTTGTTGCCGTCGGGGTCGATCAGGAAGGCCGCGTAATAACTTTCGGAGTACGCGGGGCGCGGCCCGGGCGCGCCGTTGTCGCGGCCACCCTCGCGCAGCCCGGCGGCATGGAAGGCCTGCACCGCCTCGGGCGTCTTCGCGCTGAACGCGACGTGGCAGCCGGTCAGCCGCGGAAAGTCATGCAGGTGCAGCCACAGCGACGGCGCACCCGGTGGCCCGAAGCCGGCGTAGTCGTCGCCGCGCGGCCCGGCGACGAAGCCCAGCGGCGCGAGCACCGCTTCGTAGAAGCGGCAGCTCGCCGCGAGGTCGTGGACACGCAATCCGACGTGGTCGAACATGGACATGGTGTGGCATCCAAAGTGGTTGAAGCCGGCCCATGCTGCCGGCCGCGTCAGGGGCCGGCTTGGAAAATCTTGCGCTTCGGGCCCTCCGCGCCCTTCTTCCGCACCCTGTCGCGGAAGGCCCCGGGTGACAGCCCGGCCGCACGCTTGAAGCTGCGCGTGAAGTTCGACAGGTCGGCGAAGCCGACGGCATAGGCCACGTCCGTCACCGGCTGCTCCGGCGCCTCCGCCAGCCGCCGCGCCGCATGGCGAATGCGGGCCCGCAGCAGCGCCTGGTGCGGCGTGACGCCGATCACCCGCGTGAACAGGCGCAGGAAGTGGAAGGGGCTGGTCGCCTGCTGCGCGGCGATGCGGTCGAGGTCCAGGTCCTCAGCGGCATGGGCCTCGATCCACAGCGCCGCATCGACAGCGCGGCGGCGGTCGCGCGCGCTAGGCGCATCGGCATCGGCCACGAGGTCGCGGCCGCCTGCCAGCTGCGCGAAGCGGGCGGCGAACATCAGCCCGACCTCGTCGACACCCAGGTCGCTGCGCCCGCTGGCCGCGGCCTGCGCCAGTTCGCCCAGCACGACCAGCTCGGGCAGCGGCGGCAGCGCGCCGCTGCGCCAGGCCTCGCCGCGGCCGCCGAGCTGCTTGACGAACTCCGGCGCGAGGTGGAAGGCCAGGCACTCGTCGCCGCCGGCATGGTGTTCGTGCGTGCAGGTGAACTCGTCGCCCGGATGGCCGACCAGCACCGACCCCGCGACCAGTTCGTGCGTGCGCCCGCGCGTACGGCAGCCGAAGCTGCCGGCGCGCACGTACGAAACCGAGGCCGTCTCGTGCGCTTCGGCGTACGGCCGGTCCAGCGGGCCGTGCGTGCAGCGGTAGTCGATCACGTGCAGCGCGCGGTTGCGGGCAAGGGCGTGGATGTGCATCGCGGACGGACCGGGCGTCGGTGGCAGAGCGCGATGCTACGGCGGCCGCGGCCTGACGCGGCCTTGACCCGGCGCAAGACGCGTCGGCGGGCTCCCCGCTAGCCTGCCGGGTTCCGATCGATCAGCCTGCACCCATGCCTGCCCTGACCTGGACCGAGACGCTGCGCCTGCAGCAACCGCAGATGGACCGCACGCACGAGGAGTTCGTCGCGCTGCTGGCGGACGTGCGGACCCGCCTGGGGCCGCCGCCGGTGGCGGACGCGCCGGCGGACACCCTGCCGGCGGATGCCACGGCGGCGGTGGCCACGGCGGCGGTGGCCGCCTTCGAGCGCCTGCTCGCGCACACCGTCGAGCACTTCGCGCAGGAGGACCGCTGGATGCAGGCCACCGGCTTCGCGCCCGAGAACTGCCACAGCCGCCAGCACGCGCTGGTGCTGCAGGTGATGCACGAGGCGTTGCGGCTGGCGCGCGACGAGGGCCGCGGCGAGGCGATGGCGATCCTGGTCGACGAACTGGGCACCTGGTTCCCGCAGCACGCCAGCATGATGGATGCGGGCCTGGCGCAGCAGATGGTCGCGCTCGGCTTCGATCCCGAGACGGGCACCTGCCGGCAGCCGCTGCCGGAGGCCGCGATCCGTCATTGCGGCGGCGGCGGTTGCGGCGGCTGAAGGCGACGGGAGGCCGCGATCGGCCTGCACGCGCGCAAATACGGTGACGGACGACCCATTTTTATCGCTTCGGTCCGCTGACCCGCGGCCGACAATGAGTTCAGTCCTCCCCGAATCCGCCTACGACGCTCGACCCACGCCCATGACCAAGCCCCGCGCCAAGGCCCTCGCCTTCTCCCCCACCGGCAGCCTGCTGGCCTCGGTGGCCGCCGGCCTCGTGTTCGGCCGCGTCGTGATGGGCCTGGCCGCCCGCCACCATGGCTCGACGGCCGGCCTGGTCGTCTCGCTGGTCTTCTTGATCGCCGCGACGATGTCGGTCACCTTGTTCCTGGTGCACTGGCATGCGCAGCACCGCCGCACCGAGCCGGCGCCGATCCAGGCCTGGGTGGTCGCGCTGGGGGCAGGCCTGCTGGCCTCCATGCACCTCGACGGCATGCTGACCGGCTGATCGACTGGTTCCCTGCATGACAAAAGCGGCCCGCGGGCCGCTTTTTTCGTGGGGTCGCGGCGCTCGCGCGCCGCGCGTGGCGTCAGACCTGGAACACCGCCACCGCGTGCGTCAGCTTGCGGGCCTGCTGGTTCAGGCTCTCGGCCGCGGCCGCGCTCTCCTCGACGAGCGCGGCGTTCTGCTGCGTCATCTGGTCGAGCTGCTGGACGGCGGTGCCGACCTGGCCGATGCCGCCGCTCTGCTCGACGCTGGCGCCGCTGATCTCCGTGATCAGCGCGCTGACGCGCTGCACCTGCTCGACGATGCCTTCCATCGAGCGGCCGGCGTCTCCGACCAGGCGCGTGCCGGCCTCGACCTTGTCGACGCTGGCGCCGATCAGGCCCTTGATCTCGCGCGCGGCCTGGGCGCTGCGTTGCGCGAGGCCGCGCACTTCGGCGGCTACCACCGCGAAGCCGCGGCCGTGCTCGCCGGCGCGTGCCGCTTCGACCGCGGCGTTCAGCGCGAGGATGTTGGTCTGGAAGGCGATGCCGTCGATCACGCCGATGATGTCGGCGATCTTCTTCGAGCTGTCGCTGATCTCGGCCATCGTCGCGATCACGCTGCCGACGACGCTGCCGCCCTCGGCGGCCGCGTTGCAGGCCTGGCCGGCCAGCAGACTGGCCTCGCGGGCGGTGTCGACGTTGGTGCGCACGGTCGCGGTGATCTGCTCCATCGCCGCCGCGGTCTGCTGCAGGCTGGAGGCCTGCTCCTCGGTGCGCTGGCTCAGGTCGGCATTGCCCGTGGCGATCTGCGACGCGCCGGTGGCGATCGAGTCGGACGACTGGCGCACCTGGCCGACGATCTGCTGCAGGCTGTCGTTCATGCGCTTGAGCGCGGCGAGCAGCTGGCCGGTCTCGTCGTGGCGGTCGACCTCGATCTGCGCGCGCAGGTCGCCGGAGGCAACGCGCTCGGAGATCGACACGGCCGCCTGGATCGGGCGGGTGATCGAGCGCGTCACGGCCCAGCAGCACAGCGTGGCGAACAGCAGGCCGGCCGCGGCCAGGCCGATCTGCAGCGCGTTGGCCTGCATGCGCACGGCGCCGATCGCCTCCATCGCATGGCTGGCGCGGTCCATCGCGCGGGTGGCCATCGCGTCGCTGGCGGTTTCCATCGCGTGGGTGAACGGCTTGACCTTGCCGAGCTCGGCATTGGCCATCTGCGGCGTCGTCAGCTGGCCGGCCTTCATCTGCGCGGCCGTGGCCTCGAAGCCGGCGGCGTACGACTTCAGGCCCTGGGCCATCTCGTCGAGGGCCTTGGTGTCGTCGGCCGCCACCGCCAGCGTGCGCGCCTTGGTGATCGTGGCGTCGAGCTTGCGCCGCACGTCGGCCCACTTCTTCAGGTAACCCTCGAGCTTGTCCATCTCGGTCAGGTTGATCAGCGCGTCCTTCTCGAAGCGCCGCGACTGCAGCACGAGGTTCTGGATCTCCGAGGCATGCTGCGCCAGCGCGACGTCGCTCGTCAGCACGCGCTCGCTGGTGCCGTACAAGGTGTTCAGGCCCCAGAGGCCGGACAAGGCGACCGCGATGGTCATCAGCAGCACGCCGCCGAGCACGAGCGCGAGCCGTGCGCCGATGCGCAGGTTCGAGAAAGTCTTCATGAGTGAATCTACAAGAGGGCGCGCCGTGAACGACGCGGGTACTGCGGGAGGGTGGAACTGCCGGAAGGAACTGCCGGATAGCCGTGAGGGGAACTCTAGAGCGGCTTGACTCAGGACAAACCCGACAGCAGCGGCGGCTTCACCCGCCAGTTCGCGTGACGGCGGTTTCGGAGTGTTTATTGCCGATTTCCGCGGCGTTCAGCGACGAAAGGGTGGCATCGCGATGCGATCGTGCTCGCCCGGCACGTCGTCGAAGCCGCCGGCCGCCCAGCGTTCGGCGGCCGCCTCGATCAGCGCGCGCTCGCTGGCGACGAAGTTCCACCACATCGCCGGCGGCCTGGGCAGCGCGGCGCCGCCGATCAGCACGCCACGCAGCGGCACGTCGGTTTCCAGCCGGGCCTCGTGGCCGGCTTCGAGCACATGCATCTGCTCGGCCGCCAGCGGCTGCCCGTCCAGACGCGCGCCGGCCGTCGGCAGGTAGAGCGCGCGCTGCTCGGCCAGCGGCGGCAGCAACACGTGGGTGCCGGCGTCCAGCGCGAGGTCGAGGTACAGCGTCGGCGACGCGGCGCGAACGGGCGAGCGCAGGCGGAAGGCCTCGCCGACCAGCACGCGCACCCGCACGCCCGGCTGCGGCGTGGTCTCGGGGATGTCGCGCGCGGCAACGTGCTGGAACGACGGCGCGCACTGCTCGTCGGCCTCGGGCAGCGCCACCCACAGCTGCAGCCCGTGCAGTCGCCGCGCCTGGCCGCGCTGGTCCGCCGGCGTGCGTTCCGAATGCACGATGCCGCGGCCGGCGGTCATCCAGTTCACGGCGCCGGGCGCGATCTCCTGCACCGTGCCCAGGCTGTCCCGGTGCAGCATGCGGCCCTCGAACAGGTAGGTCACCGTCGCCAGGCCGATGTGCGGATGCGGGCCGACGTCGCTGTCCACCTCGGCCGGCAGCTCGACCGGGCCGAAGTGGTCGAAGAATACGAAGGGGCCGACCGAACGCTGCGCCGCCGCGGGCAGCAGCCGGCGCACCTGCAGGCCGCCGGCGAGGTCCTGGATGCGAGGCTTCAACGTCAGCGTCATGGCGAGTCCCTTCCAGGCCTGCGCGGTCTGGTTCATGTTCCCAGCAGCCGCGGCAGCGCCGCGGCGAGCAACGCGAGGCCCGACGCCGTCAGCAGCCCCAGCACGATGGTGCGGAACGTGGCATCGCTGATGCCGACGTAGACCCGCGTGCCGAGCCACGCCGGCAGCAGCAGGGCCGGCAGCACGGCGGCCAGCTGCGGCCACATCGCGCGGTCGACCGCCCCGGCGGCGAGGTAGCTGGCGAACGTGACGGCCAGCGTCGCGAGGTTGAAGTTCTGGATCACCGCGCGCTGCTGTTCCTTGGGCAGGCTGCGCAGCGTGCACCACAGCGTCGGCAGTGCGCCGGTGAAGCCGCCCAGCGGTCCCATCATGCCGCCGGCGACACCGGCCAGCCCGTCGGCCCCGCGCTGCAGCGCCGGATGGCGAAAGCGGATGCGCGGCAGCCGGCCCGCCAGCAGCATCGCCGGGCACCAGATCACCAGCAGCGCGCCGACGAAGGCGCGGAACACCGCCGGCTCGAAGCGCGGCAGCAGCCACAGCCCGAGCGGGATGCCGAGCAACCCGCCGACGAGAAAGGGCAACAGCAGTTTCCAGTCGAAGCCGCGGCGCACGGTGAGTGCCGCGAAGACCTGGCCCGACAGCCCGCCGAACACCGCCAGCACCGCGGCCGTCTTCGGCGCCAGGCCCCAGGCCCAGAAGCTCATCGCGACCATCGCGAAGCCGAAGCCGGACAGCCCCTGCACGAAGCCGGCCACCGCGGCGCCGGCAACGATCAGAGCCAAGGTTCCCAACTCCATGCGCGCCGCGCCCGAGGGTTCAGCCGCCGCCGGGCCGCCCCAAGGCGGCTGACGCCCCCTCGGGGGGCAGGAGCGAAGCGACGTGGGGGTCCACTCAGTTCAGTGCGGCTTGCGCGGCGGCTTGAAGGACTTCGGGCGGTAGACGTTGCCGTCCCATTCGCCGTCGGGCTTGGCGGCGCCATTGCCCTTGCCGGGCGGGCGCCGGCCCTCGCGGGCGCGGCGGATCACTTCCTCGGCGGTGCGCGCGGCATCCTGGCGCGCCTTCGGCGAGCTGCGGTGCCGCAGCGAGCTCAAGCCCTGCCAGGCCGAGAGGCTGCCCGCGCGCAGGCCCGCCCAGCGCCGCCGGCCGAAGGCGTCGAGCTGCGCACGGCGCGCCGGCGGCAGCATCAGCCGCACCAGCAGCACCAGGCAGGCGATCAGCACCAGGGCGGCGAGCAGGATTTCGAACACGGTGCGCGCGAAAGGGATGGAGCAGCCGATGGTAGCGGCTTGCCTACACTTGCGGCTCTGCAAGACCGTGTTCCGAGTGGCCCCGTGCGCATCGACGAGCTCCGCCAATCATTGCGCGCCCTCGGCGCGAAACCCGCCCATGAGCGCCGCGTGCTGCGCCTGTGGAGCAACGCGCTGCCGCAGGACAGCGGCAAGCGCCGCCCCGAGGACTTCCTGCCGCAGGCGCTGCGCGAAGGCCTGCCGGCGCTGCAGGCCGAGCTCGACGCGCTGGCCCGCGTGCAGAGCGAGCACCCGGCCGAGGACGGCTCGGCGCGGCTGCTGGTCACGCTGGCCGACGGGCAGACGGTGGAAAGCGTGCTGCTGCCGCGCGACGGGCTGTGCGTATCGACGCAGCTGGGCTGCGCGGTCGGCTGCCTGTTCTGCATGACCGGCCGCAGCGGCCTGATCCGCCAGCTCGGTTCGGCCGAGATCGTCGCGCAGGTGGTGCTCGCACGGCGCCGCCGCCGCGTGCACAAGGTCGTCTTCATGGGCATGGGCGAGCCGGCGCACAACCTCGACAACGTGCTGGAAGCGATCGAGCTGCTCGGCCACGAGGGCGGCATCGGCCACAAGCAGCTGGTGTTCTCGACCGTCGGCGATCCGCGCGTCTTCGAGCAGCTGCCGCAGGGCACGGTCAAGCCGGCGCTGGCGCTGTCGCTGCACACGACGAAAGCCGACCTGCGGGCGCAGTTGCTGCCGCGCGCGCCGCGTTTCGACCCGGCCGAGCTGGTCGAGGCCGGCGAACGGTATGCCCGCACCACCGGTTATCCGATCCAATACCAGTGGACGCTGATCGACGGCGTCAACGACGGCGACGACGAGCTCGACGGCATCGTGCGCCTGCTCGCCGGCAAGTACGGCGTGCTGAACATGATTCCGTACAACCAGGTCGACGGGCTGGACTTCCGCCGCCCCTCGTGGGAGCGCGCCGCCGAGATCGCCCGCCGCCTGCACCGCCGCGGCGTGCTGACCAAGTTGCGGCAATCGGCCGGGCAGGACGTCGATGGCGGCTGCGGCCAGCTGCGGGCACGCACGCTCGATGGCAGCACGGCCGAGCGGCCCGTGCGGGTGGTCCGGAAGCTTGGCGATTCGATGACGACGTCATGACAGCGCCGTGACAATGCCGGCATGACCCGTTTCACGGCCCGGCTGTCATGGTCGCCCGTTCGAACTGTCACGAAAGCTTCATCAGCGCTGCCTACAGTGCGCGGCAATGTCCTCGCAAGGAGCTGAGCCGATGAACACCCGAATCAAGTCCGCCGCCGCCGTCCTCTCGCTGACCGCGCTGGCCTGGGCGCTGCCGCAAGCCGCCGCCAACGCGCAGGTCGTCAAGATCGACGGCTCGTCCACCGTCTTCCCGATCACCGAAGGCATCGCCGAGGACTTCCAGAAGGCGAAGAAGAACGCCATCAAGGTCACGGTCGGCATCTCCGGCACGGGCGGCGGCTTCAAGAAGTTCTGCCGCGGCGAGACCGACATCTCGAACGCCTCGCGCCCGATCCTGAAGAAGGAGATGGACGACTGCAAGGCCGCCGGCATCGAGTACTTCGAGCTGCCGGTCGCCTTCGACGCGCTGACCGTCGTCACCAACCCGAAGAACAGCTTCCTCAAGCAGATGACCGTCGAGGAGCTGAAGAAGGTGTGGGAGCCGGCCGCGCAGGGCAAGATCACGCGCTGGAACCAGGTCAACCCGGCCTGGCCGGATGCGCCGATCAAGCTGTTCGGCGCCGGTTCCGACTCGGGCACCTTCGACTACTTCACCGAGGCCATCAACGGCAAGAGCAAGGCCAGCCGCGGCGACTACACCGCCAGCGAGGACGACAACGTGCTGGTGCAGGGCGTCTCGCAGGACGTCAACGCCATCGGCTACTTCGGCTACGCCTACTACGCCGAGAACCAGGCCCGCCTGAAGGCCGTGGCCGTGGCCGACAAGGGCGGCAAGGCCGCCGTGCTGCCGAGCGAGAAGACCGTGCTCGACGGCAGCTACCAGCCGCTGTCGCGCCCGATCTTCATCTACGTCAGCGCGAAGGCGCTGGCCAAGCCCGAGGTGCGCGAGTTCGTCGAGTACTACCTGAAGGAAACGCCGCGCATCGCGAAGGAAGTGAAGTACGTGCCGCTGCCGGCCAAGGCCTATACGATCAACCTCGAGCACCTGGCCAAGGGCAAGAAGGGCACGGTCTTCGGCGGCGAAGCCGAAGTCGGCGTGACGATCGACGCGCTGCTCGCGCGCGAAGCCAAGCTCTGATCACATGACCTTCTGAGAGGCAAAGGACGGCAGCGCATGGCCCTGAGCTCCACCTCCGGCGAGGCCGGCGCCATGCTGCCGCCGGCCACCGCCTCGACCGGTGCCACCGGCGCCGCCAAGCTCGCCGAATACGCGCGGGCGAAGGCGCGCCGCCACCGCCGCGAGCGGCTGATCGAAGCGGTGCTGCTGGCGGCGGCCTGCGTCTCGGTGTTCACGACGCTGGGCATCGTCTACATCCTGGTCAAGGAATCGCTGGTCTTCTTCAGCCACGTGCCGCTGTGGACCTTCCTGACCGACCGGCAGTGGACGCCGCTGTTCTCCGACGCGCACTTCGGCATCGTCGTGCTGATGTCGGGCACGCTGACCAGCTCGGCCGTCGCGCTGTCGATCGCCATTCCGCTCGGCACCGCGATCGCGATCTACCTGTCGGAGTTCGCCGGCCACAGGACGCGGGAGACGCTCAAGCCCCTCCTCGAGATGCTGTCGGGCGTGCCGACCATCATCTACGGCTACTTCGCGCTGCTGTTCGTCACGCCGCTGATCCAGAAGATCTACCCCGATCTACCTGGATTCAACGTGCTGTCGGCGGGCATTGTCATGGGCATCATGATCATCCCGTACGTCTCGTCGCTGTCCGAGGACGCGATGCGCGCGGTGCCGATGAGCCTGCGGGAAGGCTCCTACGCGATGGGCGCGACGCGCTATCAGACGGCTGTGAAGGTGGTGGTGCCGGCGGCGATGTCGGGCATCGCGTCGGCCTACATCCTCGGCATCTCGCGCGCCGTCGGCGAGACGATGATCCTGGCGGTCGCGGCCGGCATGCAGCCGAACCTGAGCTTCAACCCGCTCGAGCCCGCGGCGACGATCACCTCGTACATCGTCCAGGTGGCGCTGGGCGACCTGCCGCACGGCAGCATCGGCTACCAGACGATCTTCGCCGCCGGCCTGTCGCTGATGCTGCTGACGCTGTGCTTCAACCTCGGCGGCCATTGGCTGCGGCGCCGCTTCCGCGAAGCGTATTGAGGACCGGCCATGGCTGATAACACTTCAAAGACGCGTGAACAGCAGACGATCGAGCTGCGCGCGCTGATCCGCCGCCACAAGCGCTGGGACATCCTGTTCGGGCTGGTCGGGCTGCTCGCGCTGTCGGTCGGCATCCTGACGCTGGCGGCGCTGTTCGTCGACATGGCGGTCGCCGGCATCCCGCGCCTGACGGCCGACTTCTTCACCGAGTTCCCGTCGCGGCGCGCGTCGCAGGCCGGCATCCTGTCGGCCTGGGTGGGTTCGGCGCTGGTGATGGCGGTGACCGCGCTGGTCGCGGTGCCGCTGGGCATCGCCGGCGCGGTGTACCTCGAGGAATACGCGCGCAAGAACTGGTTCACCGACGTCATCGAGATCAACATCACGAACCTCGCCGGCGTGCCCTCGATCATCTACGGGCTGCTGGCGCTCGGTCTCTTCGTCTACACCTTCGGCCTCGGCCAGAGCATCCTGACCGCGGGGCTGACCCTGGCGCTGCTGATCCTGCCGATCGTCATCACGACGACGCGCGAAGCGCTGCGCTCGATCCCGCAGCATGTGCGCGAGGCGGCCTATGCCTGCGGCGCGTCGCAGTGGCAGGTCATCAGCCACCACCTGCTGCCCTACGGCACGCCGGGCATCCTGACCGGCGTGATCATCGGCCTGTCGCGCGCCATCGGCGAGACCGCGCCCATCATCACCATCGGCGCGCTGACCTTCATCGCCTTCCTGCCGCCGGTGCCCTTCCAGGGCGAACCGCCGGCGGGCCTCTTCGACTGGCTGTTCTCGCCGTTCACCGTGATGCCGATCCAGATCTTCAACTGGACCTCGCGGCCCGATCCGGCCTTCCACCAGAACGCCGCCGCGGCGAGCTTCGTGCTCGTCTTCATGACGCTCGGGATGAACGCGCTTGCCATCTGGCTGCGCTACCGCCTCCGCAAGAACATCAAGTGGTGACCCAGCCCACCCCCGGAGCGCCTTCGGCGCTTCCCCCTCGAGGGGGCGACCCCAGCGGACCGGCAGAGCCGGATCCGCGGCGTCCGCTTGGCCAAACCCGTCTATTGGACTGACCGATGCCTTCCACCATCACCCTGCCGAGCAAGCCGCCCGCGCTGAAGGCCGAATCGAAGAACCTGGACTTCTACTACGGCGAGTTCAAGGCGCTCAAGGGCATCTCGATGCCGGTGTTCGAACACAAGGTCACCGCGCTGATCGGGCCCTCGGGCTGCGGCAAGTCGACCTACCTGCGCTGCTTCAACCGCATGCACGACCTCTACCCGGGCCACAGGTACGACGGCCAGATCCACCTGCATCCGGACCAGGTCGACGTGCTCGACCGGCATGTCGACCCGATCGAGGTGCGCATGCGCATCTCGATGGTCTTCCAGAAGCCGAATCCGTTCCCGAAGTCGATCTACGAGAACGTGGCCTACGGGCTGCGCGTGCGCGGCGAGCGGTCGCGCAGCTACATCGACGACAAGGTCGAGGCGGCTCTGAAGGGCGCCGCGCTGTGGAACGAGGCGAAGGACCGGCTCGACGACCTGGCGGTGGCGATGTCCGGCGGCCAGCAGCAGCGGCTGTGCATCGCGCGGGCCTTGGCGACCGATCCTGAAATCATCCTGTTCGACGAGCCCACGTCGGCGCTGGACCCCATCGCCACCGGCTCGATCGAGGAGTTGATCGGCGAGATCAAGCAGAAGGTCACGGTGCTGATCGTCACCCACAACATGCAGCAGGCCGCGCGCGTCTCGGACTACACCGCCTACATGTACCTGGGCGAGCTGATCGAGTTCGGCGAGACGCGCGAGATCTTCATGAAGCCCAAGCGCAAGGAAACCGAGGACTACATCACCGGCCGCTTCGGCTGACCCGGCAGGAGACCGCAGGATGGACAAGCACCTTTCCACGCAGTTCGACGCCGAGCTCAGCGCGATCTCCACGCGCGTGCTCGAGATGGGCGGCCTCGTCGAGTCGCAGGTCGCGCAGTCGGTCTACGCGCTGACCAACTTCAGCAACGAGACGGCGGCCCAGGTGATCGAGCGCGAACAGCGCGTGAACCAGATGGAGGTCGACATCGATCGCGACCTGTCGTCGATCATCGCGCGGCGCCAGCCGACCGCGCGCGACCTGCGCCTCCTGATCGCCGTCAGCAAGACCATCGGCAACCTCGAGCGTGTCGGCGACGAGGCCGCGCGCATCGCGCGCACCGTGCAGCGGCTGGTCGCCAACGGCGTCTCGACGCGGCTGCCGGTCAACGAGGTGTCGGTCGAGGCCAACCTCGCCACCAACTCGCTGCGCCGCGCGCTCGACGCCTTCGCGCGCCTGGACGCCACGGCCGCGTTGGCGGTGATCAAGAGCGACAACGAGATCGACCAGGAGTTCGACGGCCTGCTGCGCAAGCTGGTGACCTACATGATGGAAGACCCGCGCACGATCTCCGCCAGCATCGACATGGTCTTCGTCGCCAAGGCGATCGAGCGGGTCGGCGACCACGCGAAGAACCTGGCCGAGCAGGTGATCTACGTCGTCAAGGGCGCCGACGTGCGGCACACGCCGCTGGACGGGCTCGACTCCGTGGTGCGCTGAAGGACGAAGAGAACACGATGGGACGCATCCTGATCGTCGAAGACGAGCCGGCGATCGCCGAGCTGATCGCGCTGCACCTGCGCCATGAAGGGCACGAGGCCCGCCTGGCCGCCGATGCCGACGAAGCCATCGAACGCGTGCGCGAGGCGCTGCCGGACTTGGTGATCCTGGACTGGATGCTGCCGGGCGAATCCGGCGTCGCGCTGGCGCGGCGCTGGCGCGGCGAGGCGCGCACCAAGGAGCTGCCGATCATCATGCTGACGGCGCGCTCCGAGGAACGCGACCTGGTGCAGGGCCTCGATGCCGGCGCCGACGACTACCTGACCAAACCCTTCAAGCCCAGCGAGCTGATGGCCCGCATCCGCGCGGTGCTGCGGCGCAAGCTGCCGGAGGCGCTCGACGCGCCGGTGACGGTGGGCGAGCTGTCGCTCGACCCCGCGACGCGCCGCGTGCACTACCGCCGCGACGAGGTCACGCTGGGGCCGACCGAGTTCCGCCTGCTGCGCTTCCTGATGACCTACCCCGAGCGCGTGCACAGCCGTTCTCAGCTGCTCGACCGCGTCTGGGGCGACCATGTGTTCATCGAGGAGCGCACGGTCGACGTGCACATCAAGCGCCTGCGCGGCGCGCTGGCGCCGGTGGGATGCGCGGAGCTGATCGAGACCGTGCGCGGCGCAGGCTACCGGCTGAGCCGGCCGCAGGCTCCCGCGGCCTCTGCCGCCTAGGTGCCGATGGACCGTCTTCCGTTGCGCACGCTCGGCGCGTGCGCCGCGCTGCTGATCGGCGTGACCGTCGGCCCGGTCTTCGCCAGCGGCGCGCTCGCCTGGCTGCTCACCTTGAGCGTCAGCGCCGCGCTGACGCTGCTGGCCTGGCTGCTGCTCGACTGGTGGTCGCTGCGCAAGCTGGCGCGCTGGGTCGCCGCCGGCGACGACCGCGAGGCGCCACGCGGCTCGGGCCCGGTCGGCGAGCTCGGCTACCGCATCGAGCGGGCGATGCGCGCGCTGGCGGGCCGCACGCTGGCCGAGCAGCGCCGGCTGGCGCAGTTCCTGTCGGCGATCGAGGCGTCGCCGAACGGCGTGCTGCTGCTCGACGCGCAGGACCACATCCAGTGGCTCAACGGCGTGGCCGCGCAGCACTTCGGGCTCGACGGTCTGCGCGACCGCGAGCAGCGCATCACCAACCTCGTGCGCTCGCCCGACTTCGTCGCCCACCTGCAGTCCGGCCGCTTCGACGACAGCATCACCTTCCCCAGCCCGCAGGGCGACGCGCTGCTGCACGTGCTGGTGCGGCGCTACGGCGAGGACTCCAAGCTGGTGCTGTCGCAGGACATCACCGAACGCGAGCGCAGCGACACGATGCGGCGCGACTTCGTCGCCAACGTTTCGCACGAGATCCGCAGCCCGCTGACGGTGCTGGCCGGCTTCGTCGAGACGCTGGCCACGCTGCCGCTGACCGAGGCCGAACGCAGCCGCGTGCTGGTGCTGATGCAGCAGCAGACCCAGCGCATGCAGAACCTGGTGACCGACCTGCTCGCGCTGGCGCGGCTGGAAGCCGCGCCGCGCCCGCCGGCCGACGCCTGGGTCGACGTGGCGGCGCTTCTGAAGCACGTCGAGAGCGATGCGATGGCCAGCGACGGCGGCCGCCACGCGCTGGAGGTCGACTTCGGCGGCGGCGGCGCGGTCAACGGCGACGAGACCGAGCTCTTCAGCGCGGTGTGGAACCTGGTGAGCAACGCGCTGCGCTACACGCCGCAAGGCGGCCAGGTGCGCGTGGCCTTCGTGCGGCGCGAGGACGGCAGCGCGGAGTTCAGCGTCGCCGATTCGGGCGTCGGCATCGCGAAGGAGCACATCCCGCGGCTGACCGAACGTTTCTACCGCATCGACTCCAGCCGCTCGCGCGAGACCGGCGGCACCGGACTCGGGCTGGCGATCGTCAAGCACGTCGTGCAGCGCCACGGCGGCACGCTGCAGGTCGACAGCGTGCCCGGCAAGGGCTCGACCTTTCGCATCCTGCTGCCGGCGCAGCGCGTGCGCGCGCCGCTGGCAGAGACGGCAGTGCCGTCGCGCGCGTTGTCGTAGTCCTACGCATTTCATCGGCGCGTCTCGCGCTCTACCGTGCATGCCGTAACGCATCCGCGGCAGACGAGGAGACCCCGATGAAGACCGGTGCCCCCAGCATCACCGCCTTGCGCGCAGGCATCGCGCGCGCACGCCATCAGGTGCTCGACCAGGGGCGAGTCTTTCCCGATCCGCTGGCGTTGCGCATCCTCGGCCGCGAGACCGCCGAGCGCGCGCTCGCCGAGCGCGAGAGCCGCATCGCACGGGCCTTCCGCGCGCCGCTGGCGGCGCGCAGCCGCATCGCCGAGGACACCGTGCACGAGGCGGTCGCGCGCGGCGCGTCGCAGCTGGTGGTGCTGGGCGCTGGGCTGGACACCTTCGCCTATCGCCATCCTTACGCGGCCGGTACGCTGCGCGTCTTCGAGGTCGACCACCCGGCCACGCAGGCCTGGAAGCGCACGCTGCTGGCCGACGCCGGCATCCCGGTGCCCGAGGAGCTGCGGTTCGTGCCGGTGGACTTCGAGACCGACCACCTGATCGCCGGCCTGCGCGCTGCCGGCTTCGATACCACGCGGCCGACGGCCTTCACCTGGCTCGGTGTCACGGTCTACCTTCCGAAAGACGCGGTGATGCAGACGCTGCGCACGGTGCACGCGGCCGGCGCACCGGGCAGCGTGCTGGTCTTCGACTACGTCAGCGCGCCCGCCACCGGGCAATGGCTGCGCCGCGCCGCGCTGGCGCTGCTGCGGCGGCGTTTCGCGCGCCTGGGTGAGCCGTGGCGCTTTCTCGCCGACGAACGGGCCCTGGCCCGCGAGCTGCGCGCGCTGGGCTTCGGGCGCGTTGAGGACCTGCGGCCCCGCGAGATCCTGGCCCGGCTTTTCGCCGGCCACGAGGCGGGTGTGACGAAGCGGCCGGGGGCAGCCGAGTTCGGCGGCGTGATGCGGCTGTGGTGGTAGCCCCCGCCCAGGGGGGAGGGCCGGCGCGCGCAGCGCACCGCGGAACTGTTTCACGGCCCTTCGCGTGCAAGTGCGGCCCGACCGGTTCATGATGCCCGCCGTCATGCATCTGCTCGTCGTTCCCCTCCTGCTGATCGCTGCGCTGGCCGCAGCCGGTGCCCAGGCCCAGTCTTCGGTGCCGGGCCTGCCGTCGCTGACGCTCGAATCGCTGCCGCGCCCGGCGGTGCCGCCGGCCGAGCGCGGGCCGGTCGTGCCCTCGCAGGTGCTGCGCTGGCGCGAGGAGGCCAAGGCGCTGGAGCACGGCGACAACGGCCTGCCGCGCGATCCGGTGCGCGCCGCGCAGCTGTACTGCCGCGCCGCGCGCTACGGCGATGCCGAGGCGCAATACAGCCTGGGCTGGATGCTCACCAATGCACGCGGCATCGAGCGCGACGATGCGCAGGCCGCGCACCTGTTCGCCGCGGCGGCGGAGCAGGGCATCGAGCAGGCGAAGAACATGCTGGCGTCGATGGGCACGCCGCTGGGCGAGCCGCCGGCCTGCCTGCGGCCGCCGGAAAGCGATCCGCTGCCGCAGGCCGGCACCCCGGTCGCGGCGGCGGCGGCCGCGGCGGCACGTGCGAAGACCGGCCGGCCCCTGCCGGGCGGCCCGGTGCTGAGCCCGATCGCCTACCTGCCGCCGCCGCCGAACGCGCCGGAGCCCATCGTGCGCTTCGTGACGCTGGTGGCGCCCGAGTACCACCTGACGCCGCAACTGGTGCTGGCGGTGATGGCCACCGAATCGGGCTTCGATCCGCTGGCGGTGTCGCCGAAGAACGCGCAGGGCCTGATGCAGCTGATGCCGGGCACCGCATCGCGCTTCCAGGTGCGCAAGCTGACCGACCCGACGCAGAACATCCGCGGCGGCATGGCCTACCTGCGCTGGCTGCTGGCCTACTTCGAGGGCGACCTCGCGCTGACGCTGGCGGCCTACAACGCCGGCGAAGGCGCGGTCGAGCGCTATCGCGGCGTGCCGCCGTATGCCGAGACGCGGCACTATGTGCGGCGCATCCTGGCGTCGCTGGGCGGCCAGCGCTCGCATCCCTTCGACCCGAAAGCCACGCCGCCGTCGGACGTGATGGCGCTGCTGCGCAAGGCGCCGCTGCGGTGAGCGGCTGGCAGGCGGGCCGGCGCGGCTGCCTGCGCACCGCGGCGGGGTTGGCCGCCGGCCTGGCCGGCCTGCTGCGGGCGCAACCGCGCGATGCGGACTCGGACGGCGACGCCCCGCCGCCGATCCCGTTCTTCGACGCGCACGTGCACCTCAACGACGTCGAGATGCAGCTGAAGCTGATGGACCGCTTCGGCGCACGGCGCGCCGTGATCTTCTGGGGCCGCCAGAGCGACAACGCGTCGGTGCTGGCGGCCGCCCGCGCGCACCCGGCGCGCTTCGTGGCCTTCGCGTCGGTGTCGCCGGAACGCAGCGCCTACCGGCCGCTGTGGGATCGCGAGGATCCGGCCGTCCTGCAGCTGCTGGAAGACGCCCTGCGCGAGGGCGGCAAGGGGGTGCGCGGCATCGGCGAGATCTCCGCGGTGCACTTTCCGGCCGCCGGCTTCGCGGAGACCGACTACGACCCGCTCGGCTCGACGATGCGCGGGATCTTCGAGATCGCCAGGCGCCACGCGCTGCCGGTGCTGCTGCACGTGGAGATCACCCGGCTGCGCGAGCTGTCGGCGCTGATGGACGCGTATCCCGGCGTGCGCGTGCTCTGGGCGCACGGCGGCTACACGCCGCTGTTCCTCGCCGAACGGATGCTGGCGCGCCATCCGCAGCTCACCTACGAGCTCAGCGCGCGCAGCTGGCCGATGCATCCGCGCTCGCCCGACTACACGATCTTCCGCGACGCCCAGACGCTGTGGCCGCCGTGGAAGGCGCTGATCGAGCGCCAGCCGCAGCGCTTCGTGGTCGGCACCGACGCCAGCCACCGCTCGTGGGCCGGCGAGGAGATGAAGGCGCGCAGCGTGCAGCGGCTGCTGGCGCAGATTGCGCCGCCGGCGCGCGCGCTGGTGGCGTACGACAACCTGGCCGCGCTTTTGGGCAGTTAGGCCCGGCGAGCGCCCGGCGCCGCGTCAGCGCCGTTTCTGCACCAGCCGCACCAGGTCGACGAAGCTGCGCGCGCCGAGCTTGGCCATCAGCCGCGACTTGTGCACCTCGACGGTCCGCGGGCTGATGCCCAGGCGTTCGCCGACGCTGCGGTTGTCCAGGCCGTCGACCACCAGCGCCATCACCTCGCGCTCGCGCTGCGACAGCGTGCCGGCGGCGGGCGGTCGCGGCTCGTCGTCCAGGTGCGCGAGCGCACGTTCGATCGCGGCGACCAGCAGCTCGTCGTCGAAGGGTTTCTCGAGGAAGTCGACCGCCGACAGCTTGAAGGCCTGCCGCGCGGCATCGATGTCGCCATGGCCGGTGATGATGATCACCGGCAGGCGCGACGGATGCTCGGCCAACGCGCGCTGCAGGTCCAGGCCGCTCAGGCCAGGCATGCGGATGTCGGCGACCACCACGCCGCGCCAGTGCGACTCCAGCACGCGCAGGAAGTCCTCGGCGCGGCCGAACACCGCGGTGGGGTAGCCGCGCAGGCTCAGCAGCAGCGACAGCGCGTCGCGCACCGACGCGTCGTCGTCGACGATGAATACGGTGCGGCGGTGCATGGTCCTCCGGTGGATCAGTCGTGGCTTTCGGCCGTCGCCAGCGGCAGGCTGAAGAAGAAGCGTCCGCCCGGTCCGGGCTCGGCCCACAGCCGGCCTTCATGGGCCTCGACGATCGCGCGGCTGATCGCCAGGCCCAGGCCCATGCCGCCGGGCTTTCTGCTCGGGCGGCGGGTGTCGAACAGGTGCGGCAGCTCCTCGGCGGCGATGCCGTGACCGCTGTCGATCACCTCGACCACCAGCTGGCCGCCGCGCGCGTTCGCGCCGATGGTCACCTGCGCGGCGCCGTGCCCCGTGGCTTCAGCGGCGGCGTCGAGCGCGTTCGAGACCAGGTTGCGCAGCACCACCTCGATCTGCACCGCGTCCAGCCACACCGGCGGCAGCGCCGGGTCGCGCGCGCACTGCAGCGCGACATGGCTGGCCGCGGCGCGCAGCGCCTGCGCGCCGAGCACCGCGTCGATCAGCGGGCCGATGTCGGTGCGCTGCAGCTCGGTGCCGCGGCGGCGGAAGAAGTCGCGCAGCCGCCGCACCACGTCGCCGGCCCGGTTGGCCTCGATCGCCAGCTTGTTCGTCACGTCGACCAGCTCGTCGGCCTGCTCGCGCACCGCGCCTTCGAGCCGGCCGGCCAGCAGCTGCGAGGCACGCGCATAGGTGCGCAGCGCCGTCAGCGGCTGGTTCAGCTCGTGCGCCAGCGCGGCGGCCATGTCGCCGGCGGCGGCCACGTGCAGCGAGGCGCGCAGCGCCTGCTCGGCCTGCTCGCGCTCCTCCACCGTCGTGCCCAGCAGCAGCCCGGTGGCGCCGAGCGCGGCCATCAGCATGTGCAGCTGGAACACCGTCAGCGGCACATAGGCCGACGACTGCACCGCGAGGATCAGCAGCAGTTGCACCAGCGCGGCCGACCAGGTGGCGCCGACGCCGCCGAAGCGCGCCGCGCCCCAGGCCACCGGCAGGAACAGCAGGTAGAAGAACTTGAACTGGTCCTCGGTCGGCAGCGCGAAGACCATCCACGCGGCCAGCATCGCCGCGGCGGCCACCAGCCACCATTCGGCGGTGCGCAGCATCGCCAGCGTCTCCGGCCGGCGCGGCGGATCGGCCAGCGCATGCACCACCGGCAGCATCACGACCAGGCTGACGACGTCGCCGATCCAGGCGCGCGGGAAGGCGATCAGGAAGCGGTCCGACGGGGGCGCGTCGAAGAGGCCCAGCGTGCCGACGTAGAGGCACACGTTGAGGGCCGCGCCGATGCCCACGATCAGCAGGAAGATGAGGCACGTGAGGCGGGTCGTGACCCGGGGCAGCGGCCCGAGCCAGCGACGCAGCGCGAGCGCGACCGCGAGGTAGCCCACGGACAGCATCACCGCCGCGGCGGCTTCCGCGATGCCCAGCCCCGGTGCGGCGCGCACCAGCGCCGCCCCGGCCATCGTGCCGCCGACCAGCCACCAGGCGCGCGGGCTCCAGGTCAGCAGCGCGACCGCCAGCGCCGCCTGCGGATTCCACGGCGTGATGTTGGTGCCGCGCATCGGATGCACGTAGCTCACCCAGTCGAGCAGCACGTACAGCACGATGTAGCCGATGGCCATCGCGGCGGGCACGCCGGGCAGCAGAGGGGCACGAAGGCGATCGCTCGTCACGGGAAGGTCCCCGGGCGTGGCCTGCGGGAGCGGCGCGGCGCGATCATGGCGCCGGTGGGACCTTGCCCGCGTGGATGAGTTTCGTCAGCTCGACCAGTTGCGTCGCGTAGCAGCGCGCGAGCTCGTCGACCAGCGGACCGAGCTCGGGATCGTCGCGGTCGAAGCGCCAGTTGCGCGCGAGGCCGTCGCCGTCGGCACGGCACAGCCCGGCCGCGCTGATCTGGTCGAGCAGCGTCACCGCCTCGTGGTCGTCGAGGTAGAGCTGGCGCGCGACATCGGCCGCGGCCAGCCGCTGCGGGGAACGCTGCTGCAGCAGCAGCAGCGCCTCGAGGAAGGGGACCGACGGAATGCGCGTCTGGACCAGACGTCGCAGCGCTGCGGCCAGCGGTCTCGTCATGGGCAGTCGGCGGAGTGCAACCGTTGCCGGCCGCACGCCGCAGGATCAGAGCGGGGGATCAGCGGTAGGCGATGTCGGCGCGCCGGTTCTGCGCCCAGGCACCGTCATCGTGGCCGGTGGCACGCGGCTTCTCCTCGCCGTAGCTCACCGCCTCCATCTGGGCGTCGCGCGCGCCCTGCAGGCGCAGCACCCGCAGCACCGACTCGGCGCGGCGCTGGCCGAGCGCGAGGTTGTACTCGGCGCTGCCGCGCTCGTCGGCATGCCCTTCGACGCGGATCGTGAACTCCGGATGCTGGCGCAGGTACTGGCCGTGGCGCTCGACCAGCGGCAGGAATTCGGAGCGCAGCGCGATCTCGTCGAACTCGAAGAAGACGCTGCGGTCCTTCGACAGCGCGTTCGCGGGGTCCCGGTGCGCCGGCAGCGCCACCGCGGCGACCCTGGACTCCGGCACGGGCTGGCCGGCGCCGGGACGGGCCGGTGCCGACGGCGTGGCCGCGGGCGTGGTGGGCTTGCCGGCCTCGGCCACCGGCGCCACCGGCGTGCTGCTGCAGGCGGCAAAGAGAGCGCAAGCGGCGAGGGCCGCGAGGGTGAGGGGCAGTCGGCTCACTGGGATACCTTCGGGCTATGCCCTCCGGTCCGCCCTGGGGGCGGCCCGGCGGGCTCATGCTGGGGATGGATGCAGGCGGCGAGGAAGCGCCGCGCAGGGACGCGGCCAGCATAGGGCCGGGCCCGCGGCTTGCCAACGGCGTGCGGCCGTACGGGCCGACCCTAGCGGCCCGCCACGGCGGGAACAGCCTTACGCGCCGGCCCGGCTGGCAAGCGCGCGGTTCGCCCGAAGAATCGGCCGCATGGCTGCCCCGACCCCCCTGATCCGACATCCCCTGGCCTGCGCGAGCGTCGTGATCCCGGCACTGGACGAAGAAGCGCGCATTGCCGGCGTGGTTCGCCACGCCCTGGCCGATCCCGCGACCGCCGAGGTGATCGTAGTCGACGACGGTTCGATCGACGACACCGCCGGCCGCGCCCGGCGGGCCGGCGCGCGGGTGGTGCCCGCCGGTATGCTCGGCAAGGGCGCGGCGCTGCGCGACGGCGTGCGGGCCGCGCAGGACGAGTGGCTGGTGTTCCTGGACGGCGACCTGAGCGGCCTGCGCCCGCGCCTGGTCGGCGACCTCGTGCGGCCGCTGCTGCACGACGAGGCCGACTTCGTGAAGGCCCGCTTCGGCCGCAGCGGCGGCCGCGTCACCGAGCTGACCGCGCGGCCGCTGCTGAAGCTGTACTTCCCCGAGCTCGCGCACCTGGCGCAGCCGCTGGGCGGCCTGGTCGCCGCGCGGCGCAGCCTGCTGCAGGGGCTGGATTTCGAGGACGGCTACGGCGTCGACATCGGCCTGCTGATCGACGCGCAGCGCGCCGGCGCGCGCATCGCCGAGGTCGACATCGGCACGCTGGAACACGACAGCCAGCCGCTGGCCGAACTGGCCGGCATGGCCGACGAGGTGGCGCGCGTGATCCATGCCCGCGCCGCTGGCGCCGGCCGGCTGGCCGCGGGATGGCTGCCGGCGGCGCAGCGACCGCCGACGGCCACCGCGTGGCTCGACCCGCTGGCCGCGCGGCGGCGCGGGCGGCGGCGCCTGCTGGTGGTCGATGCCGACGAGCTGCTGCCGGGCGGGGCGGCCGGGGGGCTGTTCCGCTTCCTGCACCGCGAGCCGCTGGAAGCCACGGTGCGCACGGTCGAGCTGCGCAGCGGCGCGCTGGCCATGCTGCACCGCTGGCGGCGGGCGGGTTTCATGCTGGCGCTGTGCAGCGACGCGGCGCCGGCCGCCGCCGAAGTGCTGCGGCGCCGCGCCTTTGCCGATGCCGTGCTGCCGGCGGGGTTGCCGCTGCCGCAGCTGGCGGGCGCCGCGCGCGCCGCGGGATTCGACGAGACCTGGCTGGTCGGCAGGGCGGTCGACGGCGTCGACGCGCCGGGGCTCACGCAGGTCCCGTCGCTGCACGCGCTGCTGCGGCTTCAGCCGCTGCCGGCGTGGCCTGCACCAGCCCCAGCCGCCGCGCCAGCCAGCCGAGCGCCGGCCCCTGCAGCAGCAGCGAGCTGAGCACGACGACGAAGGCGACGTCGAAGAACCGGTAGGCGCCTTCGATGCCCGCCATGACCGGGTAGACGGCCAGCACGATCGGCACGGCGCCACGCAGGCCGACGGCGGCGACCAGCGCCTGTTCGCGCCAGCCGAAGCGCAGCGGCGCCAGGCACAGCACCACCGCCAGCGGCCGGGCGATGAGCATCAGCGCCGCCGCCACTGCCAGCGCCGGGCCGGCGGCGAGCAGCAGGTCGTGCGGCGTCACCAGCAGCCCCAGCAGCAGGAAGAGGCCGGCCTGCGCGAGCCAGGTGTAGCCGTCCAGCGCCGCGAGCGCGCTGCGCACGGTGCGGCGGGCTCGCTGGGCCAGCACCAGGCCGAACAGGTACACGGCGACGAAGGCCGAGCCGTCGGCCAGCCCGGCCAGCGCGAACACCACCAGCCCGGCCGCGGTCAGCAGCAGCGCCGTCAGCCCCTGCTTGCGCTCGTCCAGCGGCAGCCGCTTCAGCGCCTCGGCGGCGATCAGCCCGCTGCCCAGACCGATCGCGGTGCCCCAGCCGGCGTGGTGGGCGAACAGCGCGAGCAGTCCGGCGTCGTCGCCGGCCGGCGCCTTGATCAGCGCGATCAGCGACAGCACCAGGAAGACCGCCATCGGGTCGTTGAGGCCGGACTCGACCTCGATGGTCGCCGCCAGCCGCTGCGGCAGCGCGTCTCTCGCGCGGCCGAGCTGCGAGAACACCGCGGCCGCGTCGGTCGACGAGATCACCGCGCCGAGCAGCAGGCCGTGGCGCCAGTCGAGGTCCAGTGCCCACATCGCCGCGGCGCCGGCGAACGCGCTGGTCACCGCGACGCCCACCGTCGCCAGCAGCGAGGCCGGCAGCAGCCCCGCGCGCAGCGTCGCGCCCGAGGTGCGCAGCCCACCGTCGAGCAGGATCATCGCCAGCGCGACGTTGCCGACGCCGAAGGCGATGCGGTAGTCGTCGAAGGGCAGACCCAGCGGGCCGTCGACGCCGGCGAACATGCCGACGCAGAGGAACACCAGCAGGTGCGAGAAGCCCAGCCGCGTCGAATAGAGCCCCGCGATCACGCCCAGCGCCACCAGGCAGCCGCCGATCAGCATCAGGACGTACAGCGTCGTCATCCGGGTGGTGGGGGTGGGGAGGGGCCGGCGGCTCGGGGTGGCGCCATTCTGGGCGGCGGCGGGCGCCGGCCCTGTCGGCGGGCAACGCGACTTGCCAAGGCGCTTGTCCTACAGGGGCCGGATGCCGCTGCCGACACGGGCTCGCAGCCGCAACCGACAGGGCGCACACGCGGCTCGGCGCACAGTGAAGCCATCGGAGGAGCCGTTGACCACGGCAGACAGGAACCCTCCACAAGCACAACGGAGCCGACCATGTCCACGCCCAGAACCCCGGAACCCGAACGCTACCAGCTCTGCTTCCGATCGCTATCGAGCGAAGGACGCGGCCTTCGCTTCCCGTGCGATGCCGAAGGCCACATCGCCTTCGATCGCCTCAGCGACCGCGCGCGCAACGACTACTTCTTCGCCCGCATCGCCGTCGGCCGCGCCTACGCGTCGCCGACGGTCGAGACCACGCCGCTGCACTGAATGTCGTCGGGCGGGGCCGGCGCCCCGACGGGCGCGGCCCCGGCTGCAAGAGCCCCGGCCGGGGCGCCGGCCGCGGCATCCGCCAGCAGCGCCTGCACCGCCGCCATCTTGCGCAGCACGGCATCGGGCATCAGGAACGGATAGGCATCCGCCAGCCCCAGGCTGCGGTTCATCGCATTGACCAGCTGCGCCACCGGCAGCCAGTGCTCCAGCACGAGGCGATCGATCGGCGCACGCATCGGCGTCGGCGCCCGCGCTTTCGCCGCGGCACCGGCCAGCTGCAGTCCGTCCGCAGCGGCCCTCCGCAGTCCGTCCGCGCCGACGGACGGCAGCCGCAGTCCCCAGGCCGTCGCGGTCTCCACCGCATCGATCACCAGCAGCACGTGCGCGCAGGTCTCGGCCCAGTCCTCCCACGGGTGCGCGCTGGCGTAGGCGCTGACGAAGCGGCTGCTCCAGTCGGCCGGCGGGCCCTCGGCGTGGTAACGCGCGAGCGCCTCGGCGTAGTCGATGCGCTCGTCGCCGAAGACCTCGCGGCAGCGGGCCTCGGCGTCGGGGCGGCCGGCGATCCAGCGGTACTGCAGGTAGTGGGCGGCTTCGTGGCGCAGGTGCCCCAGCAGCGTGCGCACCGGTTCGCCGAAGGCCACGCGGGTGGCCTCGCGGTGCACGTCGTCGGCCTCGGCGATGTCGATGGTCACCACCCCGTTGCGGTGGCCGGTCATCACCGGCGGACCGTCCGGCGTGGCGGCCAGCAGGTGGACCACCAGCCCCTGCGCATCGTCGGCGTCGGCCTTCGGCTCGGGCGCCAGCCGCAGGTCCATCAGCGTGAACAGCAGCCGGCGCTTGGCCGCCTCGATCGCGGCCCAGCGCGTGAGGTTGCCGTCGACCGTCAGATCCGGAATCACCGTCGTCAGCCGGCAGCTGCGGCACAGCGTCGCGCTGTCCCCGGGATCGAGCATCCAGTTGCAGACGCCCTGCGCGCGGTTCGGGCAGGGGCGGTGGCCGCGCAGGCGCTTGCGGCCCAGCCGCGTCCAGCGGGGCGCCGCCGCGTCCGCCGGCTCGAAGGCGCCCATGCGGCGCTCGGCCGGCAGGTAGCCCAGCAGCGCACCGCAGGCGCCGCAGTGCGTGTTGTCGAAGAAGACGGTCTGGCCGCAGCGGCCGCAGGCGAAGCGGATCATCGGCGGCGCGGGGCAGGCGGCGTGCCACCGGCGGCGCCGACGCCGCGGCGCACGCACGTCACGCGCAAGCTGACGCCCCTCCTGATCCGCACTCCCTCACGCGCTTTTCCCGCGCGCCCCTGCCAGATCGCGGCCCGCTTGTCACCAGCGGTTGCGACGCGCCCGGCGCGTGGGTGAATTCCGACACACAAGCCCGCCGCGCACCGACACACGGCCACAACGCATCTGCCTACGATGGCTGCAACGTCCAACACCGCAGCATCACGAGGTCCCTCATGCCAGCGCTTGCGTCTTCCGTCGTGGCCCCCGGCCGCCGGGCCGCGAGTCTGCTGACCCTGGCGGCGATGCTGCTGCCGGCGGCCGCGTCGGCGCAGCTGCAGGTCGACCTGCTCGGTCGCGACGTGATGAGCTTGCCCGAGCTGGCGAGCGACGGCGCCGCCCCCGCGGGCTGGACCGTCGAACGCTCGCAGACCCTGGCGCTGGCGCCGGCCTGGCGGCCCCCCACCAGCGCAGCAGCCGCACCGAGCTGGCAGCCGTCGGCCACCGTGATGCAGACCATGCTGTGGGCGCGCCGTGAGCGCCTGGGGCTCGGCCTCGGCGTCGAGCAGCGCGGCGTGCCGGTGGCCACGACCGGCGCCGGTGCGGCCACGCCCGCCGCGCGGGAGGCCGGGCTGCTGGTCGGCGTGTCCTGGGCCACCGGCGAGTCGTCGCAGCTCACCTGGGCCGCGCCGCTGGGGTCCTCGCGCCAACCGGAGGGCCTGGCCTGGACCGGCCTCGACCGCGCGCCCGAGCGCGAGATGCGCTTCGGCCTCGAGTTCCGCAAGCGCGATCCCTATGCGGACCTGCGGCGCGGCGCGCTGATGAAGTTCGAGCTGAGCCGCGACACCACCGTGTCGCTGAAGCCGCGCCAGGGCCGCGTCGGCTTCACGCTGACCAGCCGCTGGTAGTCCCCACAGGGCGCGCGCGGCTGGACGCTGCCGCCGGCCCGGGCTTAACATCGAATCGGTGCGTGCGCCGTCGCGGCACGCGGCAGGGGGAGCATTGACCTTCGGCGCAAGGCGCTCGTATGCAGTCACCATGGCGCTGGCCGCGCTCGCCGCAGGGGCCGTGCTGCCCGGGAACGCGGGCGCCACCTCCCACCTGGTCGCCAGCGCTTCGCTCGGCGAGCTGTCGCTGGAGCAGCTGGGCAGCATCCGCGTCACCTCGGCGTCACCGCGCGGGCAGCTGCTGTCGGAGGCGCCTGCATCGGTCTTCGTCATCACGGCCGAAGACATCCGCCGCAGCGGCGCCGGCACGCTGGCCGAGGCGCTGCGCCTGGCACCGAACCTGCAGGTCGCGCGTTCGGGCAATGCCGGCTACTCGATCAGCGCGCGCGGCCTCGACAGCGCGCTGTCGAACAAGCTGCTGGTGCTGATCGACGGGCGCTCGATCTACACGCCGTTGTACTCGGGCGTGTTCTGGGACGCGCAGGCGGTGATGCTGGAGGACATCGAGCGCATCGAGGTCGTCAGCGGCGCGGGCGGCACCCTGTGGGGGGTCAACGCGGTCAACGGCGTCATCAACATCGTCACCCGCAGCGCCGAGCAGCGCGCCGGCGCGCTGGGCGTGGTGAGCCTCGGCGAGGACCTGCGGCGCGCATCGGCGCGCACCGGCGGCGCGGTCGGCAACGACGGCCACTACACCGTGTACGGCCTGCAGGTCGAGCGCCGCGGCAACCGGCTCGCCACCGGCGCGCCGGCGCGCGACGAGACCCGCCACAGCCAGGCCGGGCTGCGCATCGATCTGCCGCTGGCCGCCGGCAGCTTCACGCTGATCGGCAACCTCTCGCGCGGCCGCTTCGACCAGCCGCCCGGGCTGATCGGCGTGCAGGGCACCGAGAAGTCCGGTGCCGACCTGCTGGCACGCTGGCAGCGACCGCTGGCGATCGGCGGCACGCTGCTGCTGCAGGCCTATGCCGAGCACACGCGGCGCACCTCGGTGCCGGTCTACGACGACACGCAGGACCTCGTCGACCTGCAGCTGCAGCACAGCGGCCTCGCGCTCGGCGACCATGTGCTGAGCTGGGGCGCCGAGGTCCGGCGCGGCCGCGACCACAGCGCCAACGGCCCGACGCTGGCGTTCCTGCCGCCTCTGCTGGCGCAGACCTGGACCGCGCTGCACCTGCAGGACGAGGTCGCGCTGGCGCCGGACCTGCAGCTCACCGCCGGCCTGCGCGTCGAGCGCAACGACTACAGCGGTACCGACACGCTGCCGACGCTGCGGCTGGCCTGGAAGCCGGCGCCGCAGCACCTGCTGTGGGCCGCCGCGTCGCGCGCCGCACGGGCCCCCGCTCGGCTGGACCGCGACTTCTACATTCCCGGCCTGCCCCCGTACCAGCTGCGCGGTGGCCCGGGCTTCCAGTCCGAGATCGCGAACGAGCTGTCGATCGGCTGGCGCGGCCAGTTCGGCGAGCGGGCATCCGCGTCGGCCACCGCCTTCCGCACCGAGTACCGCGGCCTGCGCGCGCTGCTGCTCGACGCCAGCCGCACCGCCGGCGTGATCGGCAACGGCATCGACGCGCGCAGCCACGGCCTCGAGGCCTGGGGCAGCCTGCAGGTGCGGCCGGGCTGGCGCCTGCATGCCGGCGGCATGCTGCTGCGCCAGCGTGCCGCGCTGATCGCAGGCTTCAACGATCCGCGCGGTGTCGACAGCCTCGTCGGCGGCAACCCGCGCCATGCGTGGATGCTGCGTTCGTCGCACGACCTGTCGGAGCGGCTCGAGCTGGACATCGGCTGGCGTGCCGTCGGCGCGATGCGCACCGGCCCGGTGCCGGCCTACCACGCGCTCGGCGTGCGCGTGGGCTGGCAGCTGACGCCGGCAGTCGAGCTGTCGGTCGGCGTGCGCGAACTCGCCTCCGGCGGCCACGTCGAGTACGGCGCCGCGGCCACGCGCTCGGTGATCGAGCGCGAGGCCTACGTCAAGGCCGACCTGCGGTTCTGAGGCGCGTGCCGCCAGGGCGGGCGGCGGCCGATCGTCGCGGCGCGCAGCATCCATTCCACCGGCCCGTACGGATGCCGCGCGAGCCACCAGCGGCTGAAGACCATCTGGCCGCCGATGATGGGCGGCAGCAGCGCGATCACGCCCGCCACCGGCAGCCGGTCGATCAGCGCCAGGCCGTAGCCGGTGAAGATCAGCCCCAGCAGCAGCGACTGCGAGAGATAGTTCGTCAACGCCATGCGGCCCAGCGGCGCCAGCGCCGCGACGAGGCGCTCGCCGCCCGGCCGCGCAAACAGCGCGAGCATGCCGGCGAGGTAACACGCGCTCAGCAGGGGACCGGCGAGGATCATCGTGCCCAGCGACACCAGCTCGACGCCGAAGCCATGGCCGGGCGCCGTGGTGACGGCGTAGAAGACGGCGCCGCCGAGACCCAGCGGCAGCGCGAACGGCAGGGCGCGGCGCAGGCGCGTGCGCAGCAACGCGAGGTCGGCGAAGAGCCCGCGCCGGCCCGCGCTGCGGCCGAGCAGGAACATCGCGAACGCGCTGGGACCCTGCAACAGCAGCTCGCCGGTCAGCACCATCGGCAGCTGCGAGCAGCGCATCCGCAGCGTCTCGAGCGCCGAGCCGCCGTAGGCCGCGCGCAGCCGCAGCGCCTCGGGGCTGGTCGCCGCCGCGGCGTTGGCGGGCGTGGCCGGCACCAGCAGCCCGGCCAGCAGCCACGCCAGGCCGCTGACCACGACCAGCCCCACCGCGACGCGCACGCTGCGGCGCACGGTCCAGTGATGCCGCCGCATCAGCGCGCCGCCGAGCAACGCATAGAGCATCAGGATGTCGCCCTCGAAGAGCAGCAGCGCATGCAGCAGCCCCAGGGCCAGCAGCGCACGATGGCGCCGCTTCATGCGCTGGCGGTCGTCGGCGCCGGCGCGTTCGGCGGCTTCGGCCTGCAGCTGCACGCTGAGGCCGAAGAGGAAGGAGAACAGCAGGTAGAACTTGCCCTCGAAGAACAGCGCGATGACGAAGCGCAGCGCGTGGTCGAGCGCACCGTACGACGGGTTCGGCGTCAGCGTGCCGAGGTAGGGGTCGGCGAAGGCCCAGACGTTGACGGCGAGGATGCCGGCCAGCGCGAAGCCGCGCAGCGCGTCGACCTCGTCGAGGCGGTCCGGCCGCCCGGCGGCGGGCGGCGGGGTGTCTTGCATGGGGAGAATCAGGGAATGCTCAGCCGCGCATTGTCTGCGCACGCCGTGCCGTGGCCGCTCACCGGGTGCGTCATCACGAGGTCGGGCGACGCCCCGATCACCACTTCTCGCCGTAGCGCGCCTTGGCCGACGCGACGCAACCGTCTTTCGCGTCGCCCGACATCTGGCTGCACTTTTCCATCTCGAGCTTGTAGTCGGCCTTGGCGCGCGCGATCTCGGCGTCCTCGGTCGCGATGGTCACGCGCCGGGCCAGCTTGACGTCGGCCTGCGCCTTGTCGCGCGCGGTCTTGGCTTCGCGCAGGCACAGGGCCTTCGAGTCGCCGGACAGGTCGTCGCAGCGTTCCTTCGCCAGCGCGTAGCGCGCCTTGTACTGCGCCTCGAGCAGCTTGGCCTCGTCGCGGGCGCTGCCGGTGTAGTTGTAGTCCAGCTGGGCCAGCGCGATCTGCTCGCGGCCCTTGGCCTGCTCGCGGCAGATGTCGCGCGCATTGCCCGATTGCGCGTCGCACTTCTCGCGCTCGGCCTTGTAGCCGGCGCGGATGTCGGCCTTCGCGCCATCGTAGGCGCCGCGGGAGAAATTGGTCGCTTGGGCGGCGACGGCGGGGCTGCTCACCGCGGCAGCGGCGAGGCCGATCAGCGCGGACGCGGCGAGGCCGGACAGGGAATGCCATCGGTTCATCGCGCCACTCCTTTGCGAGAACAACGGCTCCAGTGTTCGGCCCGTTCGTCAGCGCGCAGAAGCGGCAGCGGCCGCTTCCGGCTGTAGGCCCGCACCTACGGCGGGCGGCGCCAGCAGCACGTGCACGCTGGCTGCGGGCAGCGCGGCCAGCTCGACCGTGTCGCCGACGGCGATGCGGCGTGCCTGCGGCTCGCGCGCCAGCGCGGCCGCCAGTGCCGCGTCGCCGTTGCAGACGATGAACTGGTGCCAGCGCCCGGCCTCGTCGCGCACCGCGACCGCGGCCTCAGGCCAGTGCGGCGGAAGGCATGGCGCCAGACGCACGCGGCCGTTGGCGACGATGACGCCGCAGATCGATTCCACCGCCGCGCGCAGCAGCCAGCCGGCCGAACCGGTGTACCAGCTCCAGCCGCCGCGGCCGCGATAGGGCGGCTGGCTGTAGATGTCGCCGGCCATCACGTAGGGCTCGATCGCATAGGCCGCGGCGCGGCCGGGGTCGGCGCTGCGGTGCGCGGGGCTCAGGCCCTGGAAGGCCTGCCAGGCCGCATCGGCCTGCCCCAGCTTGGCCAGCGCCATCAGGTACCAGACCGCGCCGTGGTTGTACTGGCCGCCGTTCTCGCGCACGCCCGGCGGGTAGGACTGGATGTAGCCGGCCACCGGCACCGCATGCTGCAGCGGCGGGTCGAGCAGCCGCGCGAGGCCGGCGTGTTCGTCGAACAGCAGCGCCTGCGCGGAGGCCATCGCCTGCCGCGCGCGGGCCGGATCGCCGGCTTCGCTCAGCACGGCCCAGGCCTGCGCGATCAGGTCGATGCGGCATTCCTCGTTGGCGGCCGAGCCGAGCGGGCTGCCGTCGTCGAAGAAGCCGCGGCGGTACCAGCGGCCGTCCCAGCCGGCGTCGTCGAGTGCACGCTGCCAGCCCTCGCGCGCGCTGCGCCACGCCTGCACGCGCGTTTCGTCGCCGCGGGCGGCGGCCAGCGGCATGAAGGCCTCGATCACCACGCACAGGAACCAGCCCATCCACACCGACTCGCCGCGGCCGTGGTGGCCGACGCGGTTCATGCCGTCGTTCCAGTCGCCGGTGCCGAACAGCGGCAGGCCGTGGGCGCCGCTCTGCAGGCTGCGGTCGATCGCGCGGGCGGCGTGCTCGTACAGCGTCGCGGTCTCCGCGCTGACCTGCGGCGTCTCGTAGAGGTCCTCGGCGCCTTCGGGCACTTGGCCGCCGACCAGGAAGGGCGCGCGCGCCTCCAGCAGCGAGGCGTCGCCGGTGCGCTCGAGGTACAGCGCCAGCGCCCACGGCAACCACAGCCTGTCGTCCGAAAAGTGCGTGCGCACGCCGGCGCCGCCGGGTTCGTGCCACCAGTGCTGCACGTCGCCGGCGGCAAACTGCCGCGCCGCGCCGGCGCGGATCTGCTGCGCCAGCAGCGACGGCGCGCGCGTGACCAGCGCCATCGCGTCCTGCAACTGGTCGCGGAAGCCGAAGGCGCCGCTGGCCTGGTAGTAACCGGCGCGTGCCCAGAGGCGGCAGGCCAGCGTCTGGTAGCCGAGCCAGTGGTTGACCAGCGCATCGAAGCGATGGTCCGGCGTGCGCACGCGGATGCCGCCCAGCAGCTGCGGCCACGACGCGCGCTGGCGCGCGAGGCGCTCGGCCGGATCGACCGCGATGGCTTCCTCGAGCAGCGTGCGCGCGGCCATCGGATGCGCGGCATGGCCCGTCAGCAGCGTCAGGCGCGCCTCGCCGCCGCCGGGCGGCGTCAGCAGCACGCCGAGCGCCGCACAGGGGTCGAGCCCGGTGCCGGCGCGGCGGCCCAGGCGCGCGGGCAGCTGCAGGCGGCCGGCGGCGTCGAAGAACTCGCGCCGGTCGCAGGTCCAGTCCTCGGGCAGCGCGCGCACCGGCGGGCCGCCGGCGCTGCGCGCATGGTCTGCATCCTCGGGCTGGGTCGGGCGCCAGGCGAGGAACGCGGTGGCATTGCCGAAGCCGCCCAGGTGATCGAGCTGCGTCGCCTGCAGCGTGGTCATCGGCTCGGGTTCGGGCAGGCCGGCGCCCTGCGGGCCCAGCGGCATCGCATCGCTGCGCGTGACCACCGACAGGCGCTCGGCGCGCGCGCCGCCGAGCTGCCATTCGGTCATCGCCACCAGCCGCAGGCGGCGCGGCTTGCCGGCGCTGGCGCGCACCTGCACCTGCAGCTGCTTCAGCGGCTGCTCGACGTCGACGCACCAGGTCAGCGTGATCTCCAGGCCGTCGATGGTCTGCTGCATGCGCGTGAAGCCGATGCCGTGCGTGACCTGGCGCGCACTGCCGGCCGCCAGCGTGCGGCCCAGCGGCCAGACCTGGCCGCGTTCCAGGTCGTGCAGCAGCAGCCATTCGCCGGCCGGGTCGCACAGCGGATCGTTGCTCCAGGCGGTCACCTGGTGCATGCGGCTGTTGCCGGCCCAGGTATAGCCGCCGCCGGCTTCGGTGACCTGGCAGCCGAACTGCGGATTCGCCAGCACGTTCACCCAGGGCCGCGCCGGGTGGCGCGCGGTGTCGACGGTGAAGGCGAAGTCGCCATGCTCGGCGTCGAAGCGGCCTTCGGGTGCGGTCGGACCGGCCGCAGCGGCCGGCGCGCTGTCCGTGCGCGGCGCCGGCAGCAGCGGCTGCACCGGCCAGCGCGGGATCGTCGCGCGCTGCTGGCGGTCGCGCCGGTGCTCGTCCTGCACCCGCTCGAGCTGCTGCGCCAGCGTTCGGCCGTCGGCCTGCAGCCGCAGCCGTGCCAGCGTCACCAGCGTGTGGCGCTCGTCGGCGCTGAGCTCCTGGTCCTTCAGCACGTGCATCGTCGCGCGGCGCTCCGCGGGGATCGCTTCGTCCTGCAGTGCGAGATGGCGCTCGCGCAGCTGCTGCAGCTGCTGCTGCACCGGGGACAGGTAGGACGGCGGCTCGGCGTTGATGACGACGAGGTCGACGCCGAGGCCGGCCGCGGTCCACACGCGCGTCGCCTTCTTCAGGCGCTGCACCAGGCCCACGCCCGCTTCGCCGATGATCGTCACCAGCAGGATCGGCCGGTCGCCCGAGATGCCCAGGCGCCAAAGTACGCGGCGATCGCAGCGCGGGGCGGCGGAGGTGGCGACGCGGTGGGCCGCCGGCAGGTCGCGGGTGGCCTGGGCCGTCAGCAGCGTGTTCAGCCGCAGCACGGCGATCCACGTGTCGGCATCGAACTGCAGCTCGCGCAGCCGGATGCCGGCCATCGTGTGCGACATGCTCGATGCGCGCTGCAGGTGGCTGGCCTGGCGGTACTTGTCGACCAGCGCGCCGAGCTGATCGAGGTCGTGCGACGCGGCGGCGCAGAAGGTCAGGCGTGTGGCCATGCCGGGCTGCAGGGTCAGCCGCACCGAGATCAGCGCCAGCGGATCGAGCCCGGTGTCCAGCGGCACGCCGGGCAGCGGCGGCGCGGGATCGGCGGCGGTCTCGTCGCCGGACGCGGCGGGCGCCTGGTCGCCGGATGCGGCTGGCGCCTGGTCGCCGGATGCGGCTGGCGCCGCGGGCGCCGGCGGTTCGTCGAGCACGCGCCCCGGCGCGGCCGCTTTCGGCGCGGCGACCTGCCCGTAGCGGCCGAGCCAGCCGGCGCGGTCGGCCGCCGCCTCGACGGCCGTCACCCGGCCTTCGACGGCGGCGAGGAAGAACACCGCCTGCACCACCGGCTCGTCCGGCAGGCGGGGTCGCCGGCGCAGGTACAGCGCGTGTTCGCTCGCGTCCCAGCGCGCCTGCAGGAACAGGTTGGAGAACGCCGGGTGCGCCTCGTCGGCGCGCAACGGCGCGAGCGTCGGCTCCGAGGCCCATGCCAGCGTCAGCGTGATCGGCTGCTCGCCGGTGTTGGTGAGCTCCACCTGCCGCATCTCGCAGTCGTCCTCGGGGCTGACCCACGCGGTGCAGCGTGAGGCGAGGTCCGGCCACAGCGCGTCGAAGACCACGCGGTCGGGCTGCATGCGGCAGTGATAACGCGCGTCGCGATCGGGGGCCGGGTGGGCGGTGAGCGAGTGCAGCGGCCCGCCGCGGCGCTGCAGGTAGAAGAAGCTGCCGTGCGAGGGCCGCAGCAGGTCGTCGCGCCAGCGCGTCAGGCCGATGCCGCGCCAGCTGCTCCAGCCGCCGCCATGGCTGCGCAGCACCACCGCGTGGCGGCCGTTGGTCAGCAGCTGCGTCGCCGGCAGCGCATCGTCCAGCGGCTGGCTGTCCTGCACCAGGTGCGCGCTGCGCGGGCGCCGCGGCGGCGGCACCGGCGGCGGATCGGCCAGCACCGCCACCTCGCGCGGCGCGCGCTCGTGCAGCAGCGGCGCCACCGCACGCAGGTGCGGCTCGCTCATCGCCCAGCGGCGCGCGATGCCGCGCGTCAGCACGTCGGCGATGGCGATCAGGCTCATCGCCTGGTGGTGGGCCATGAAGGTATCGACCTCGACGAAGGCACTGCCCGCCGACTGCCGCTGCGACGTGTAGTCCAGCGCCTCGATGAAGCCGAAGGTGCGTCGCGCGCCCAGCTGCTGCAGCGCCTGCAGGTTGGCGATGGCCGCCTGCGGCGCGACCAGCAGGGCAAGCGCGGCCGCGTAGGGCGCGATCACGCGCTCGTCGTGCGGCGTGCGGCGCAGCGCGAGCCGCGGCACGCCCTGCGGGCCGTACTGGTAGGCCAGCGTGTGGTCCTGCCCGGCGTAGGCCGATTCGGAGATGCCCCAGGGGGTGCCGCGCTGCCGCGCCTCGGCCTGCTGCTCGGCGACCGCGCTGCGCGTGACCTGGTGCAGCACGCTGCCCACCGGTTCGTCGAGCACCAGCGAGGGCATCAGGTACTCGAACATCGAGCCCGACCACGACTTCAGCCCGACTTCGGTGCCATGCGCGAAGAACGGCCGGCCGAGCGCGGCCCAGTGGTCGGCCGGCAGGTCGCCCTTGGCGATCGCCACCAGGCTGGTCAGGCGTGCCTCGCTGGCCAGCAGGTCGTAGTGGTTGTCGTCGAGCTGCCCGGCGTCCGCGCGGTAGCCGATGTGCAGCATGCGGCGCTGCGCATCGAAGAGCATCGCGAAGTCCGGCGCCAACGCGAGCCGGCGCGCCCGCGCGGCGAGCTCCAGCAGCTTGTCGTGCAGAGCGTCGTGCGCGGTCAGCAGCAGGTCGCGCAGCGCGGACTCCAGCGTCACGACGTGGTCGTGCAGGCGCCACACCGAATCGTTGGCCTCGCCGTCGGGCTGGCCCAGCCGCAGCGCGTCGAGCTCGGTGCGCGCCTGGCGCACCTGCGCATGGAGCGCGGCGGCGCCGGCGGCGTCGGTCGGCCAGTCGCGGGCATCGCCGCCCAGCGCGGCGACGGCGCGCAGCATCGGCGTGCCCGACAGCACCGGCTGCAGCGCGCTGCAGCGATGTGCCGATTGCCGCAGCGCCTGCCGCAGCGCCGTGCTGCTGTCGGGCTCGGCGGCCGCTTCCTCGCAGGCCCGCGCCACCGCCAGCAGGTGCGCCGAGCAGTTGCCGCTGTCGACCGCCGACACGTAGGCCGGCGGCAGCACCACGAGACTGCGGGTATCGATCCAGTTGAAGAAATGGCCGCGGTGGCGCGGCAGCCCTTCGAGCGTGCCCAGGGTCGCGTCGAGGCGCTCGGCCATCTCGACGGTTCCGATGAAGCCGAGCGCGCGCGCGCAGGCGGTGCTCAGCAGGTACAGGCCGATGTTGGTCGGCGAGGTGCGGTGGGCGACCATCTCGGCCGGCACCATCTGCACGTTGTCGGGCGGCAGGTGGTGGTCCTGCGGACCGACATGGCGCTCGTAGAAGCGCCAGGTGTCGCGGGCCAGCGCGTGCAGCCAGTGGCGGTCGGCGGAAGCCAGCGCCTCGTGCCGCGGCTTCGGCCGGCTGGCGAGCCAGGTCCACAGCGGCGAAGCGGCCCACAGCGCCAGCAGCGTGCAGGCGGCGGGCCACTGCACCGGCGCACCGGCCAGTGCCAGCAGGCCGAAGCCCAGCAGCAGCAGCGCCGCGGCCAGCGGTTCGCGCGCATGCGCCTGCAGCAGCGCGGCCAGGCGGGTGCGGGCGCTGGCCTGTGCGTCGGCGGCGGTCGTCCACTGCAGCAGGTGGCGCCGGCTGATCAACTGCCGCCACAGTGCGCGCGCGATCGCGTCGCCGTACAGCAGCGCCAGTTGCAGCAGTTGCCCGAGGTGCCAGGCGATGGTGCCGGCCACGCGCGCGAGCTCGCCGCCGGCGCGCCGGTAGAACAGCTTCAGCGCGATGTCGTCGCGGCTCGGCGCCAGCCCGGCCAGCGCACCCAGCAGCGGCCCGGCGCCGAAGGCCGCGCCGACGATGCCCAGCGTCCAGCCCAGCGGCAGCACGCCGGTGGCCAGCACCAGCAGCACCAGCGCCAGCGACTGCGGCGCGACCAGCGAGCGGCGCAGGTTGTCGAGCATCTTCCACCGGTTGATCAGCGGCATCGGCAGCTCGCCGAAGGCCTTCAGGAAGGGCAGCAGCTGCCAGTCGCCGCGGGTCCAGCGGTGCAGGCGCGCGGCGGCGACGTCGGCATGCCCCGGCGCGTCCTCGACGACGGTGACGTCGCTGAGGGACGCGCAGCGCGCGACGTTGCCTTCGAGCAGGTCGTGGCTCAGCACCTGGCCCTCGGGCAGCCGGCCCAGCAGCGTGCGGCGCAGCGCCTGCACGTTGAGCAGCCCCTTGCCGGTGAAGCTGCCTTCGCCGAAGGCGTCCTGGTAGACCTCGGAGCTCGCCGCGCTGTAGGGATCGATGCCGCACTGCCCCGCGAAGATCGTGTGGTACGGGGTCACGCTGCCCGGCGCCGGCAGCGGCGTGACGATGCGCGGCTGCAGGATGCCGTAGCCGGCGCTGATGCGCCCGGTCGCGCCGTCGATGCGTGGGCGGTTCAGCGGATGGGCGGCGACGCCGACCAGCGCACGCAGCCGGCCCGGCGGCAGCACGGTGTCGCTGTCCAGCGTCAGCACGTGCTGCACGTGCGGCGCGATCGCCGACAGCGGGCCGAGATCCATGAAAGGCGCGGTCGCCTCGTCGCCCGCCCCGGCGAGCACTCCCACCAGCTGCTCGAGCTTGCCGCGCTTGCGTTCCCAGCCGATGTAGCGCTGCTCGCAATCGCTCCAGCGGCGCTCGCGGTGCAGCAGCAGGAAGCGGGTCGGCGCGCCGTCGGCGGACGGATAACGTTCATTCAGCGCGGCCACGGCCTGGCGCGCGGCTTCCAGCTGCGCCGCGTCGGTCGGCAGCGACGCTGCATCGGCATCGGCCCAGTCCGTCAGCAGCGCGAACTGCGCCTCGCGCTCCTGGTTGGCGAGGAAATGCTGCTCCAGCTGCGCCGCCAGCGCACGCGCCGCGGCTTCGCTCGTCAGCATCGCCGGCATCACCACCAGCACCCGCTCTTCCGGCGGAATGCCGCCGGCGAAGGCCAGGCGCGGCAGCGGCCGCGGGCGCACCGATTCGCTGATCAGCCGGTTCGTCAGCGCGACCACGGCCTCGCCGACCGGGCCCAGCAGCAGCAGCCCGGTCAGCACCAGCAGCAGCGCCGGGGTGCCGGCCGGTGCCAGCTGCACCAGCAGGCCGATGGTCGTGGCGATCGCCAGCAGCGCCAGGCCCGGCAGGTAGACGGCGGTCGCGGCGCGGCCGAAGGCCCGGCTGCCGCGGCGCGGCCAGCGTCGCGCGGCCAAGCCGAGCGACTCGCGCAGCGCCGTCTCGCCGTCGCCGCCCCACCAGTGCATCGGCGCGGCGCCGCGCTCGTCGGCGTGGGTCGCCCGCTGGGTCAGCGCGAGCAGCGCCTGCGCGACCTCGATTTCCGGCCGCGCCGACTCGCGCGCCAGGCGTTCGATCGCATGCAGCGTCTCGTCCTGCGTGTCCTCGCGCTCGGCCGCATGCACCGGCGATTGCGCGAGCAGCTGCATCACCGTGCTGGTGCGGCCGAACAGCCCGCGCCAGTCGAGCCGATCGATCTGGCGCAAGGTGGTGATCGCGTTGCGGATGCTCTGCTGGTCCTCGGTGGCCTCGTTCTGCTGGCGCGACAGTGCGCCCGCCGGGTCCTGCAGCCGCAGCGCGAGCCATGCCCCCAGCTCGCGGCAGCGCGCCGCGGGCAGCTCGTCGCGCCGCTGCTCGATCACCAGCAGGAAGGCGTGGGGGACGCCGCGGGCCGACGCCTGGCGCTCCAGCCGCTCCAGCTGGGTGTTGTTGCGCTGGGCCTCGGGTTGGTCGAACCACTGGTGCGCGGCATCCCGCGCGGCCTGCACCGTCGCGCTGCGCTCGGCCAGCCGGCGCAGGTTCTCGATCAGCACGACGCGCAGCGTGGTGGGCAGCGCCCACAGCTCGGCCAGCGTCAGCGCGCGTTCGGCCTGGTAGGCGCGCAGGTAGGCCTCGAGCAGCACCGGATCGAAACCGGCGTCGGTGTGCGCGACCCAGGCCCAGGCGACGCCGTAGATGCGCGGCAGGCCCGCCAGCGGCTGGTCGCGCAGCCGCGGCAGCAGGCGGAAGAAGTTGCGCGGCAGGCCGCGCCGCACCTGGTGCAGCTGCTCGTCGATCAGCGCGGCGTTGTCCAGCAGCCAGAGCGCGGCCGGCCCGAGGTGGTGGCCTTCGCGCGCGTGGCGCTCGAGCAGCGCGCGCGCGCGCCGCAGCATCGCGACGTTGTCCTGCAGCCGCGGGAAGAAGCCGGCGGCGGCGCCCTGCACGACCTCGTGCGTGCGGGCGAGGCTGCGGCCGTGCTGTTCGAAGCGCGCCGGGCCGAACAGCACCGAGCGGATCGGCGCTTCGAGCCGTCCGGCCTGGGGCGACAGCAGGCCGAGATCGTCGAAACCCGCGGGCAGGGCCGGCGGCGCTGGGGAGCCGCTCACTTTGCCGGCATCAGATCCAGCCGCAGGCCGCGTACAGCAGGAGCACGGCAGCAGCCACGGTGGTCACGAAGCGCGGGGCGACCAGGCTGTGCAGGCGCTCGGCCATCACCGCGGCGGGAAACCAGCGGCCCTGCGCCGCGTGGCAATGCTGAAGGTGCCGGCGCAAGTCGGTGGCCTGCTCGCGCAGCATGCGGTTCGGCGAGGCGAGCGGGCGGGAAAAAAGATTGTTGTTCACGGTGTGGGGCGGATGGGGACGGCAGGACAGGCAGGGGCGGCGCGCCCGAAGGTGCGCCGCCGGCGAGGAAAGCGCAGGACGCGGTCAGCGGGTCACGGCATCCAGCGCCCCGGCCGCATCGGCGGCCAGCGCGACGCTGCTGGTCTCCAGGGCGGCCGCATGCTGCGGCGGCTGCAGGCCGGCGAAGGCCATCGAGGCTGTGGCGATCACTGCGTACAGCACGAGAGGCAGTCGTTTCATGGTCGTGTTCCGGTGCGCTGTGGTGGTCTGCAACCACTCTACGGAGCGGGGCCGGGCACGTCGTTCGGACGCTGGCGCGAGGCCCGGTCAGCGCTTTCCTACACCCTGCGGCAAACGGCGCGCCCGCAAGGGTGCTGCAGGTTTGCAAGGGGTGTCTTCAGCTGGCCGGCACGCCGGCCACCCGCTCGGCCAGGCGCCACAGCGCGAGGCGGTGCGCCTCGACCAGCTGTTCCGGTTCGGGTCCGGCGCTGGCCACCGCGATGTCGGCCTGCTCGACGGCCGGCGCCGCCTGGCCGCGCGGATCGACGATGGTCCAGCGCGCGCGCAGCCGCACGCTGCGCCGGTCCGGCGCAGCCTCCAGCGCCAGCAGCTCGACCCGCACCTGGCGCGTGATCGTGACGCCGGCCGGGATCGGCTGCATCCAGACGCGGTCGGCACCGAGCAGCGTCGACAGGTCCTGGCGCAGGATGCGCGGCACCGCCTCGTGCAGCGGTTCGGCCCAGCGGTGGCCGGGCAGCGGGCGCAGGCCGGCGTTGCCCTGCGGCAGCAGCAGCGCGTCGCGGTCGAGGTAGTCGGGCAGGCGCACCGGGCCCTGCAGCTGCCAGGTCCAGCCCGACGGCACGTGCACCGGTCCGGTGTTCACCGGCGGCGAGATCGGCAGCCGGTACATCATGCTCGGCGGGGCCGGCGGGCTGGCGCAGCCGAGCAGGGCGGCGACGGTGGCCGCGGCCGCGGCAGACAGCAGGAGCGGGCGGACGTTCTTCATCGGCTGGACACCTCTTCCCGCGCCGGCGGCGATGTGCCGGGCGCTTGCGCTGGACTGCCCTCCGCGATGCCTGCTGCTTCGGGGCGTTCGCTTCGACGCTGCCGGACGTCGTCGATGGCCGCTGCGGCCCGGCCGGCCGCCTGGCCGGTCTCGCTGCGACGGCCGCGCAATATCGATTGCGGATTGCGTTCGAGCATCTCGGCCAGTTCGCGCACCGCACGCATCGCCCGCGACAGGTCGTGCAGCGCGCGGCCCGCGTCCTGCACCAGCGTGCCGTCTTCGCCGGCATGCTGGCGCAGCGCGGCGGCAGTGCGCGCCAGTTCGGCGGCGGCGCGCTGCAGGTCGCGCACCAGCGGGGCCTCGGGCGCGACCAGCGCGCCGACGCGGTCCGAGGTGCCGCGGATGCGGTCGGCGGTGGTGCCGACACGGTCCGCTGCGCTGCCGACCTGGCCGATCGCGCGCCGCGCGTCGGCGAGCGCGGCTTCGGCCGATTCGGCCATCGGCCCGATGCGCTTGTCGAGCCGGCCGGCGATGCGCTTGACGCTGGCCGTGATGTCGACGACGTTGTCCAGCGCTTCCTTCAGCTGCGGCCCGGCGACCACCGAGCGCGCCGAGGCGGCGATCGCCGACACGTCGTCGAGCAGCTGGCGCAGGTCCAGCCCTTCGATCTGGCCCTTCAGCGCCTGGATCGCGGTGGGCACGGTCGGGATCTCGACGACGTGGCGCAGGCCGCCGCGCAGGCTGCCGACCCGTTGCGGCTTGAGGTCGAGGTCGACGTAGAGCTGGCCGGTCAGGAGGCTCTGCATCGCCAGCTGCGCCTTCAAGCCGCGCGCGACCAGCACGCCGACGGTCTGGCCGCCGCGCGGCAGGGGCGCCGGCGCCGGGACGCTGGCGGCGGCCGGCGTGCTGCCGTCGCCGAGGCCGCGGATCAGCGCCGGCTCGATCTCGGCGACCACAGGGATCCAGAAGTTGTCGGCCTGCGCGTCGTAGTCGAGGCCGATCGCCGTCACCTGGCCCAGCCGCACGCCGCGGAAGACCACCGGCGCGCCGACCTGCAGCCCGTAGATCGAGCCGCTGAAGTGCATCACCGCGCGTTCCTTGCGCGTGAAGAAGCCGCCGCCACCGACGGCGATGATCGCCGCGATGACCAGCAGCAGGCCGCCGATCACGAAGGCGCCGATCAGGACCGGGCTGCCGCGCTTCATGCCGGCACCTCGTCGCGATGCGCGGCCGGCAGCGTGCGCTTCAGGAAACGACGCACCTCCGGCGGCCCGGATTCGAGCAGCACCAGCGGCGCATCGAGCGCGGTCATCGTCTTGCGCTCGGCGTCGAGGAACAGCACGCGGTCGGCGACCGCGAAGATGCTCTCGAGCTCGTGGCTGACGAGCACGACGCTGCGCTGGTTCGCGTCGCGCAGCGTGATGATCAACTCGTCGAGCTGGGCCGAGGTGATCGGGTCGAGGCCGGCGGACGGCTCGTCCAGGTACAGCAGCGGCGGATCGAGCGCCAGCGCACGCGCGATCGATGCGCGCTTGCGCTGGCCGCCCGACAGCGACGACGGCTCGGCGTCGAACTGCGGCTCCAGCCCGACCATCGCCAGGCACGCGCGGGCGCGTTCGGCGCGCTGCGCGGCGGTCGAGCGCTTCGGGCCGAACAGCTCCAGCGGCAGCATCACGTTCTCGCCGACCGTCATCGAGCTCCACAGCGCGCCGGCCTGGAACATCACGCCGAAGCGCCGCCGCAGCAACGCCTCCATCGACGGCGACGCGTCGACCAGCTCGTGGGCGCTGCCGTCGGCATCGACATAACGCACGACACCAGCGGCCGGCTCCAGCAGGCCGATCAGGTGGCGCAGCAGCGTGCTCTTGCCGCAGCCGCTGCCGCCGACGATGGCCAGCACCTCGCCGCGCCGCACGTCGAACGTCAGGTCGCGCTGCACCAGCTTGTCGCCGTAGGCCATCGCCAGGCCCTCGACGCGGACCAGCGGCGGCACCGGCGACGGATGGTCCGCGGCGTGCATCACCAGCCCACCCGCTGCAGGGCGACCGTCAGCAGCGAGGCCGCGACCACGATCCACACGATGGCCTGCACCACCGAGGCGGTCACCGCCTGGCCGACCGCCTGCGCGCTGCGCCCGGCGTGGAGCCCCTGGCGGCAGCCGGCCAGCGCGACCAGCACCGCGTAGACCGTGCCCTTGCCCAGGCCCACCGCGACATGCCGCAGCTCCAGCGCACGCAGGCTGCGATGCAGGTAGTCGGCCGGCGAGACATCGAAGATGCCGACGGCCACCGCCCAGCCGGCCACCATCGCCACCACCGCGGCATACGCCGTCAGCAGGGGCGCGACCAGCGCCAGCGCCAGCACCCGCGGCAGCACCAAGTGCTGCATCGGGTCGACGCCGAGGGCGCGCAACGCATCGATCTCTTCATTGGCCTGCATGCTGCCCAGCTGCGCAGCAAATGCCGCGCCGATGCGTCCGGACAGGATCACGCCGGTCATCAGCGCGGCGACTTCGCGCACGGCGCCGATCGTGACGAGGTCGGCGATGAAGGCCTGGGCGCCGAAGCGCTGCAGCTGCACCGCGCCCATGTACGCGAGGATCACGCCGATCAGCCCGCTGACCAGCGAGACGATGGGCACGCTGCGCGGGCCGGACTGGTCGAGCTGCCAGACGAGGTCGCGCCAGCGCAGGTGGCGCGGCGCGCTGCCGGCAAACCATCGGCCGGCGGCCTGCACCAGTTCGCCGACGAACTGCGTGCTCTGCAGTGCGCCGGCGAAATGCGACGAGAACCAGACGCCAGTCCGGTACAGCAGTCCGGCCGGCGCTGGCGGCAAGGCGGTGGCCCCGATCAGCCGCGCACTTCGAGGCGGTTGTCGACGCTGGTCACGCCCTTGACGGCCGAGGCCAGCTGCGTCGCGCGTTCACGGGCCTCGGCGGTCGGCGCGGTGCCCTTGAGCGAGACGGCGCCGTTGGCGGTGTCGACGTCGATGCGCAGCGCGCTCAGCGAGGGGTCGCGCGCCAGCGCGGCGTTGACGCTCGCGGTGATGCTGGCGTCGGCCACCTTGTCGGAAATCGCCGCGCCGGCGTTCTCGACCTTCTGCGCGGCCTTGTCGGCGGCGGCTTCGATGTTGGCCTTGGCTTCGGCGCTTTCCTGCTTCACCTCGGCCTTGGCCTGGTCGGCCTTCTGCTCGGCCTTGGCGATGGTGGTGTCGATCTGCTGGCCGACCGTGCGGTCTTCCTGACGGCCGCAGGCCATCAGGGCGAGGGAGGCGGCCGCAACCGCCAGCAGTTTGGCGTGGATGGGGAGAAGGTGTGTCATCGTCAGTGCTCTCTTGAAGTCGTGTGGTGCGCCTCTTGGCACGGGAAGGGGGAGGCGGCGCGACGCGCGCACCGCACCCAAGCACAGCCTAGGTGGCGTGATCGGCGGCCCGTATCGGTGCCGGACGGGTTCGGGTGTCGGACGAGGCCGACAGCGCCGGGTCGACGGCCTCGGGCTGCGCCGCCTCGCGCGGCGGCGGTGCGGGGGTCGGCTGTGGCGGTGCGGGGGTCGCCTGCGGCGCTGCAGACGTCGCCTCCGGCGTGGAAGCCGCGGCGCCACCCCGCTCGTCGGCAGGTGCCGCGCGAGGCGCCGGTGCGGCGGCCTCCTCCTGCCCGGCGCGGGCGCTCGCGCGGCCGAGCCCGGCCATTACCAGGCCGGCGATCATCGCCTGCACCGACGGCTGCATCAGCTGCGCCAGCAGCGAGCGGCCGGCCCAGCCCGGCAGCGCCCTGACGCGGCGGCGCAGGAAGTGCCAGCGCCACGGCGGGAAGGCGGCCAGCGCGGCGCCGATGCCGGCGGCCACCAGCACGCTGGTGATCGGATGGCGGCGCACCAGCGGCAGCGCGGCATGGCGCAGCTCGTCGGCCACCAGCACCGTCGGCTCGCGCCAGGGTTGCCTCTGCCACCACGATTCGACGGCGCTCATCGTCATGCCGGCCAGCGGTGCGCCGTGCAGCTTGCGACGCAGCGCGCGCCACAGCGCGCGCAGCCGTCGCGGCAGCCAGGCCTCGTGGTCGAACACGCCAGGGCTGTCGTCCTCGGGCGGCAGCAGGGCCTGGCGCAGCCGTGCGCGCGAGGCGCTCAGCCGCAGCAGTGCCGACGAGGCCTGGGTCTGGGGATCGTTGAGCTCGTCCATGGTGGCCCCTAGGCAGTCCAGGCAGGCGTGCGCGTCACGATTGAAGCGCTTCGCGCAGCAGCGCCGTGTCGGCGGCGACCTGCTCGCGCAGGTGCACGAACGACTTCGTGGACGGCCCGCTGCGCAGCGACCAGGCGCAGGCGGCGGCCGCGGCGAGCGGCACGAGCGGCACCACCAGCAGCAGCCAGGGAAGCGGCATGCTGGCCAGCGGCACCACCGCCAGCAGCAGCAGCGCGGTGCCGGTGAAGACCAGCCCCAGCAGCCCCAGCAGCGCGGCGGCGGCGCCGAGCAGCGCCCGGCGCTTCAGCGCCTCGCTCGCCTGCGCCGCCTCGGCCGATGCCAGCGCGGCATAAGCAGCCACATGCTCGGCCAGCAGCTCCGGCTGCGTCGCCAGCAACTTCAACATCGGGTGGACCATGCTGTCCCCTTGTCGGGAAGTTGGACGTGCAGAACGCGCGACCGTGGCCGGCCGCGCGTTCGTGCAAGTGCACCTGGGCAAACCAGGGTCCCGCGACGGTGCACGACCGCGGGACCGACAGACGCTCAGCGCTGGCTGCGGTGGCGCATCGCCCAGCCGACCAGCAGCGCGACGGCGGCGCCGGTGGCGGCGGCGATCAGCACCGACTTGACCGGCTCGTCCTTGATGTAGCCGACGGTGCGGTCGCTGGCCTTGTGGACCTGGTCGCGCACGTCGGTGGTCGCTTCCTTCGCGCGTTCCATGCCGCGGCGGGTCAGCTCCTCGACCTGCGAGGCGGCGCGGTGGAAGGCCGAGGGCACCGCTTCGCGCATGCGGTCGACACTGGACTGCAGCGTGTCGAGCGCCTCATTGGCGACGCGGCGGGTGCTGCCGATCGCCTGCTCGGCGCTCGAGCCCAGGTCGTCCATCGTGCCGGTGGTGGCGAGGGTCTTGCTCATGACGGTTGTGTCCTTGAAGGGTGGAGGTCGGGAAGGCCGGTATCGGCCGGCGGGTCCCCCGGCCTGGCAGGACCGCCGCCTTCAACCAGCCACGTCAGGTCTTGCGCACCAGGCCCATCACGAATGCCGCGACGGCCATGATCACGAAGACGAAGAACAGGATCTTGGCGATGCCGGCGGCGCCGGCGGCGATGCCACCGAAGCCGAACAGCGCCGCGATCAGCGCGATGACGAAAAAGACGATGGCGTAGTGCAGCATCACGGTCTCCTGGGTTGCGGGCAGCGGGGGCTGCCGCGATGGAACCGACTGTAGGCAGCCCGCCGTTGATCACCCGGCCGGCAGGCACCGCTTGATGATGTCGGCGGCATCGGCGCGGCGCTGTAGGAAATCGCCTACAAGCGCGCCAGCAGCGCAAAAAGGGGGCCGTTGTAGGAAGCAGCCTACGCTCGGCGCGCGGGCGCTGGCCTAGACTTTTCGCCAGCTTCGAACCGAGGAGAACCATCGATGATCCGGATCGCCATCGTCGACGACCACGCGATCGTTCGCGCCGGCCTGCGCCAGTACCTGTCCGAGCAGGTCGACCTTCGCGTCACCGGCGAAGCTTCGAACGGCCGCGAAGCGCTGGACCTGGTGCGCCAGGGCGAGGTCGACGTGATCGTGATGGACCTCTCGATGCCGGACCACGGCGGCGTCGATGCGCTGGCGGCGATCAAGGCGCGCGAGCCCGATCTGCCGGTGCTGATCCTGTCGGGCTTCCCCGAGGCGCACTACGCGACGACGCTGCTGAAGCAGGGCGCGAGCGGCTACCTGAACAAGGAGTGCGATCCGGAGGAGATCGTCACCGCGATCCGCACCGTGTACCGCGGCCGGCGCTACATCACGCCGGCGGTCGCCGAGCTGCTGGCGGACAGCCTGGCCGGTGACAAGGACAAGCTGCCGCACGAGCTGCTGTCCGAGCGCGAGCTGCAGGTCTTCCTGCGCCTCGCGAAGGGCGAGACCATCGGCCACATGGCCGACAGCATGTCGCTGTCGATCAAGACCGTGAGCACCTACCGCACGCGGGTGATGGAAAAGCTCAAGCTCTCCTCGAACAGCGACCTGACCTACTACGCGCTGAAGAACGGGCTGATCCAGTAGCGTCCGAAAGACGCGTCAGCGGATTCCGCCCGGTCGCTGCCCGCCGGCCGCCGGCTTCGCCGCGGCGCTGCGGCTGCGCGCCTCCCAGGCCTTCGCCGCCTCCACCAGCTTCGCGAAGGCCGCGCCATCGTCGAGCAGCGCCTGCTTCAAGTGCTTGTCCAGCGGCGCCTCGATGCCGGTCTCGTCCAGCGGCATGCGGTCGATGCGCAGCGACTTGATCACGCGCTCGATCTCCGCCGCGGCATGCGCCGGCGTCTGCAGCAGCACGAGGCGCTTGCTCTTGTGCGGGTTGTCCGGCACGTGGCAGCTGTCGCACTGGCCTTCGCGCAGCCGCAGCGCGAACTGGCGATAGGCGCCGTCGAGCTTGGCCAGGTGCGGGTTGTCGGCGGCGAAGAGGCCGTCGAACAAGGTCATCTTCGGCTGCGTGCGGCCCTGCGCGTCGGCCCACATCCAGCGGCCGTCGAAGTTCGTCGGCGCCGGCAGCACCGGGTTCTTCGCCAGGGCCGGCATCGTGCCGTGCACGGTGAACTGCGCGGCGGTGATGCGCGACTTCTCCGGCTGCCACCACAGCAGCACCTCGTTCGCGCCCTGGTACATGGCCCACTTCTCGGCGTCGTGCCAGAACGGGTAGGGGAACAGGCCGGGTTGCAGCCGGTTGCGGAACGCGGTGCGCAGGCGGATGCGGTACATCTTCTCGTCGGCCACCCACTCGACGCGGTGCTCGCCGTTGAACATGAACAGCGGCAGGTACATGTTGGTCAGCACGTCGGGCGCGAACTGCGTCAGCGAGGTCTCCTTCAGCCGCGCCTGCGGGTCGCGCTGGCGGCCCCACAGCACCCGGGCCTCGGGGCTGGCGCCGGTGAGCTGCGCGCGCAGCGCCGAATCGTCGGCGTACAGCGCCTGCCGGCACTGGTTCAGCGCCGCTTCGTCGCCGGGCTCGGCCAGCGGGCAGCGCGCGGCGAACTCGTCGGCCAGGCGCTGCGCGATGGCCTGCACGCGCTGCGTCGTCGCGGCCTCGGGGGGCGCGGGCGTCGCGGCGGTGGCGGTCGTGGCCGTTGCGACAGGCGGGCTGGCCGGTGCGGGCGCCGGGCTGAAGGCGGCGGCGGCCAGCGCCAGCGCGGCGGTGGTGCGAAGCTTCGCGGGCAGCGTGGCCGCGCCACGCAGGTGACATGCGTTCATGAAATGGTCCTCCCTCCCGTGGTTCGGGCGCTGTGGGTCTAACCGACGATGTGACCGTGGCGGTTGATCACCACCATGTCGACGTACTGCGAACCGTGCATGCCGTGTTCGGCGCCGAAGTTGACGCGGTAGCCGCCGAGATCGGTCTGCAGCCGCGCCAGCGCCTCGCGCATCGAGGCCCGGCTGGGCTTGGTGCCGCGCTGCGCGGCCGCGCGCGCGGCCTCCACCGCGACGCGGCCGGCGATGTAGCCCTCCAGCGTCGTCAGGCCGAGCTTCGCGCCGTCGCCGAAGGCCGCGAGGTCCTGCCGGCACTGGTTGACGACGGCCAGGCCCAGCGCCGTCGGCCGCGGCACCACCAGGCTCATCACGACGCTGCGGCCGGCCAGCGCGATGCCGTCGACCAGTTCCTGGCCGGCGAAGGACGACGCGAAGACCATGCCGCTGTAGCCGCCGGTGGCCATTTCCTCGACCATGCGCAGGATCGGGCCGGCGTTGGTGGTGAACATCACGCCGTCGAGCTTCGCGGCGAGCAGCTGCTTCACCTGCGGCGCGAAGCTCTTCGCGTTGCGGTCGACCGCGATCGTGGCCGCCGGCTGCACGCGCGCGGCCTGCAGCGCCAGCTGCATGGCCTCGAGGTTGGCGGCCGAGGTGTCCTGCAGGTGCACGTACCCCAGGCGCTTCATGCCGAAGTCGCGCACGTAGCCGACCATGCGGCGGTATTCGGCGTCGTAGCCGGCGCGCACATGCGCGATGCCCGCGATGCCCGCCGCGCCGGCGGTACCGCCGCCGCGGATGCCCATGTTGCCGCTGGCGGTGCCGAGCAGCGCGATCTGCGCGCTGGCCACCAGCGGCAGCGAGGCTTCGGCGATCGCGCCGCTGGTCAGGCCGACGAGCGCGGTGGCGCCGCCCTCGATCAGCTGCCTGACGTTGCCGAGGCCGCGGTCCTTCACGCCGCCGTCGTCCAGCGTCTGCAGCTCGAACTGCAGCGCCCGTGCGCCGTCGCGCTGCAGCTCGATGCGGTTGGCTGCCTGCAGCGCGGCGACGATGCCGGCGCGCACGTCGTTGCCGTAGCGCTGCTGGCCGCCGCTGAGCGAGGCGGTCTGGCCGAAGCGCACGAGGTTGGCGCCGGCCGCGGGTGCAGGCGCTGGTGCGGCGAACAGCGGGCCGGCGGCGCCGAGGGTGGCCAGGCCGCCGAGCAGCGTGCGTCGATGGAGCGTCATCGTGATCCCCTTCAGCCCACCAGCCGGCCGTAGCGGTCGACCGCGATCAGGTCGACGTAGCGCGAGCCGTGCGGCGTGCCGGCGAACTCGACGCGGTAGCCGCCCAGGTCGGCCCGCAGGCCGGCCAGCGCTTCGCGGATGCGGGCGCGGCTGGTGCTGCCGCTCTTCTGCGCCGCCAGCGCCGCCTGCACCGCGGTGCGGCCGGCGATGTAGCCCTCGAGCGTGGTCATGCCCATGCGCGCGCCCGGCACCAGCGAGAGGTCGCGCTGGCATTGCGAGACGACGCTGACGCCCATCGCCGTCGGCCGCGGCACGACCATGCTCATCACGCAGCTCTGGCGCCGCGCGGTCAGCGTGTCGACGAGGTCCTGACCCGCAAAAGACGTGGCATAGAACAGGCCCGGGAATTTCGCGCGATGCAGATGGTCGATGATCTTCGCGATCGGCGCGGCATTGGCGGTGAACAGCACGCAGTCGGGACGTGCGGCGAGCAGTTCGTTGGCCGGTGCCTCGAACGACGTGGCATTGCGATCGATCGTCAGCGACAGCTTCGGCTCGACGTTCAGCGTGCCCAGCGCCCGGGTCATCGCCTGCAGGTTGGCGGGCGACGTGTCGGCCAGCGTGACCACCGCCACCTTCGTCAGCCCGAAGTCCTTCGCGTAGCCGACCATGCGCAGGTACTCGGCGTCGTAGCCGGCGCGCACGTGGTACGCGCCGCCGGCGGCCGCCGAGCGGATGCCCATGTTGCCGCTGGCGGTGCCCAGCAGCGCGATCTGCGCGTCCTCGATCACCGGCAGGCAGGCCTCGGCGCCGGCGCCACTGGTCAGGCCGACGATCGCGGCGACGCCCGACTCGGTGAGGTTCAGCACGTTCTGAAGGCAGCGGCTGCGCACGCCGCCGTCGTCCAGCGTCTGCAGCTCGAAGCGCACGCCGCTGCTGGCGGCCTGGGCGTTCGCGGCGGCGAAGGCGGCGGCGATGCCGTCGCGCACGTCCTTGCCGTAGCTGGCCTGGCCGCCGGACAGCGACGCCGACTGGCCGAACTTCAGGGTCCTGGCGTCCGGCGCCGCGGCGGCGACGCCGGCGATGCCGAGGGCGGTGAGACCGGTGAGGCCGGTCGAGAGGCCGGCCAGCGTGGCGAGCCCGAATTGCCTGCGGTGCATGTCGCACCTCCCTGTTGAAGATCAACGCCAGTTCGGCGTGTGACGCTGATTTCGGCAGCTAGGCCGGCGGGCTGAGGACGCGCTAACCATTCGTCGACGCGGATACCGCAGGTTGCAGGTCGCGTTGCTTCGGCGCTGAAAATGCACCGGCCCATCGAGGACGCCGCACAGCGGGTCCGGCGGCGCCGTCGATGCGGCGCGTGCGGAGTTCTCGACGTTTGCTGCGGTGCGTCTCGACCGGGGCCGAACAAGTTGTCACGAGTGCCGCTCCCGCGAGCGCGCAGACGGCGCGGCGCAACCCCCAAGCTGTAAGCCCGTCGTGGCCGGCCGCGTGCTTCGCGTGTTTCTAGAATCCGCCTTCCGCGCGCCACGGGCCGGTCGAAGTCCGGCGCATCACACCACGAGGGAGCGTCCGTTCGCATGAGCCAGGCCACCGCAGCCGTGATGGACCTGCTGTCCGGTGGTCTCACGTCGGCCGCTCGGCTCTACCACCTCGGCGGCGACGCCGCGCGCGGCGGGTTGCTCGTCGAGACCTGGTGCCAGCGCGAGGCGCTGAACGAACCGTGGCGGCTGGAACTCAGCGCCCTGTCGCTGCGGCCCGATCTGGACCTCGACGCCCTGCTGGGACGGCGGCTCGACCTGCGCACGATCCTGTCCGACGGCAGCGACTGGCTGCGTTCGGGCCTCGTCACCGAGGCGGCGGCGGAAGAATCCGACGGCGGCTTCGCGCGCTACCGGCTGGTGGTCGAACCCTGGCTCGCGCTGCTGGCGCATACGCGGCGCAGCCAGGTGTGGCAGGAGAAGACGCTGGTCGAGATCGTCGACAGCGTCTTCGCGCGTTACGCCGCGCGGGCGTCCTGGCGCTGGGCCGAGGGTGTCGACGAGCACCTGCTGCAAAGCGCCTTCAGCGGCAGCGGCGGCCAGCGCAGCTACACGGTGCAGTACCGCGAGACCGACCTGCGCTTCGTGCAGCGCCTGCTGGCCGAGGAAGGCCTGGTACTGCGCTTCGAGCCCGACGACGGCGCGCCGGACGGCCAGACGCTGGTGATCCTGGCCGACACGGTCGACCCGGCCTCGTGTCCCGAAGACCGCTGCAGCAGCAGTGCGCCGGGCGGCGCCGGCATCCGCTTCCACCGCGATGCGCAGGTCGAGGAGCAGGACGTGGTGCTGGCGCTCGGCGCGCTGCGCCACTTGCCGATCGCCCGCGCGAGCGCACTGGCCTGGGACTACAAGGGCAAGCGGGCCATCGCGGCCGACGTGGCGACGCTTGGCAGCGTGGGCGGCGACAACACTCCGCGGCTCGAGGCGTACGACGCGGCCGGCGCCTATGCCTTCCCGTCGCCGGCGCAGGCCGAGCGTGCGCTGGTGCTGGCCCAGCAGGCCCACGAAGCGCGCCACAAGACCTGGCTGGGCCGCGGCACCGTGCGTTCGTTCAGCGCCGGCACGCAGTTCACGCTGACGGAGTCGACGCTGGACGTGCTGGCGGCGCTGGGCGCGGCGCTGCAGGGCGCCTCCGGCGGGGGTGAGCGGCGCTTCCTGCTGACCAGCGTGGTCCACGCCGGCATCAACAACCTGCCGAAGCATGACAACCAGACCATCGTGCGGGCGCTCGGCGAGGGCGGTGCCGACCTGCTGCCCGCCTGGGTGCCCGACGAGGTGAAGCGCCAGGCCGCGGCCTCCGGCTACGGCAATGCCTTCGAAGCCATCCGCGCCAGCGTGCCGTGGCGCCCGGTACTGGTCGACGAGCACGGCCGGCGCCTGAACCCCAAGCCGACGGTCGACGGGCCGCAGGTGGCCACCGTCGTCGGCCCCGCCGGCCAGGAGATCCACATGGATGCGCTGGGCCGCATCCGCATCCGCCACGACTTCCAGACGCAGCCGGGTGCCGGCCCCGACACCAGCGATTCGAGCACCTGGGTGCGCGTGCTGCAGCGCCACGCCGGCGCGGGCATGGGCCTGCAGTTCATCCCGCGCATCGGCCAGCAGGTGCTGGTCGACTTCGTCGACGGCGACATCGACCGGCCGCTGGTGGTCGGCGCGCTGTACGACGGGCGGGGAGAGGGTGGCATCGCGACGACGCCGGGCGGCCAGCCCGGCGAATCCGACACCAGCGTCTTCGCGCAATCCAGCGACCATCGGCCGAGCGCGCAAGGCAACCTGGCCGGCGGCGGTCACAGCCCGGCCTGGCACGGCGCGAGCGCCGGCGATGCCACGCCCGGCGGTGGCCAGCGCAACGCCGCCGCGTTGAGCGGCTGGAAGACACAGGAGTTCTCGGGTCCGGGCTACAACCAGCTGGTCTTCGACGACAGCAACAACCAGCTGCGGCTGCAGCTGATGAGCACCCAGCACGGCACGCAGCTGAACCTCGGCCACCTGATCCACCAGGCCGACAACCACCGCGGCAGCTTCCGGGGCCTGGGCTTCGAGCTGCGCAGCGACGCCTACGGCTCCTTGCGCGCCGGCGCCGGCCTGGTGCTGAGCAGCTACGGCGAGGCGCTGCCGCAGGCCGCCGGTGACCTGGCCGCGGCGATCGCGCTGGCGAAGCAGCTGGAACAGTGCGGCCAGGCGATGAGCCGCGCCGCGACGCTGCACCAGACCGTGCCGCTGGCCGCTCACATCGGCAGTCATCAGGCGAACCAGAGCCTGATCGATGCGCAGGCCGCGCCGCTGAAGGCGCTGCGCACCGTGGTGTCCGGCATGGTCGACGAGACGGCCCCCGAGCGCGCCGCTGCCGACGCCGCGGCCAAGTGCAACGCCGCCGGCGCAACGAAGGTGCCGCAGCTCACCGACCCGGTGATCGCGCTCGCGGCGAAGGCCGGCCTCGCGGTCACCGCCGGCCAGGACCTGCAGTGGAGCGCCGGCGAGACGATCACGACGATGAGCGGGCAGGACACGCAGTTCGCCGTCGGCGGCGACGCGCGCCTGCACACCGGCCAGGCGATCGGCGTGTTGGCCGGCGCGGTCGGCCCCGGGGACGAAGCGGCGGGCAAGGGACTGACGCTGATCGCCGCGAAGAAGGATCTCGAGGTCCAGGCGCAGAGCGACCGCATGCAGCTCGCGGCGCAGAAGGACGTGCTGGTCGAGTCCGAGCGCGCGCACGTCGATGTCGCCGCGGCGAAGAAGATCAGCCTGTCGGTGGCCGGCGGCGCGAACATCACGATCGAAGGCGGCAACATCGTCGTGCAGTGCCCGGGCACGATCACGGTGCTGGCGGGACACAAGAGCTTCCTCGGGGCGAGCCGGGTGGCGTACACGTTGCCGAGGCTGCCGAAGGTGGTGTTGCCGCCGGCAGGACCGTATGTCGGACGTCACGAGCTCTTCAAGCTCGACAACCGCCCCTTCGAGGGTTATGCGTACGAAGTCCGAGATCTCGGCCGGCGCGTGCTGGCCCAGGGCCTGACCGACGAAGCGGGCTTCTGCGAGTGGGTGCAGACCGAGCGTCCGACAGCCGTGCGGGCCTACAAGTCGATCATGCGCGAGTCCGAACGCATCACCGAGGACTGGCAGTCGAAGCTGGATGCCGCCGCCGCGCGCGCGACAGGCCAGAGCTGAACGCCGGGAGGTCCGTCACCCATGCCATTGCCAGCCGTTGCCTGGGCGATATTCGAGTTCGTCGTCGCGGCCATCGCTGTCTACGAAGCCGTCGACGTGATGAAGGACGTCTACGAAGGGCTGGACCAGTACAAGAAGGCCATCGACAAGGCCAAGGAAGAGCTCAAGGAAGCCATCGACAAGCTCAAGGACGAGATCGACCGCAAGATCGACGAGAAGGAGGAGATGGCCGTGCTGCTGGCGGCCACGGGTGCCGACCCCCAGAACCCGGTGACGCGCAAGGCCGAAGGACGTGGGAGCGGCGTGGCTGCCATCGACGCGGCGATCAAGCAGAACATCCCGTTCCGACAGGTGGTGTCGCTCGTCTGCGAGAAGGCCGATGCGCTGCCGGTTCTGAACCTTCGGCGCAAGAAGGGCGTGACGATCAAGGACCTGCCGAAGACGAAGCGCATCGTGCTCGAGAAGATCCTGGAGAGGGGCATCGAGGCGATGACCGACGCGGACCTGCAAGGGCTCATCGTCGTCCGTCTGAAACAACTGGCGGCGAACCTGATGTTCGAGTTCATCGATCACTGCATCGACTGGAAGTCGCCGCTGAAGTGCGAGGTGAGCTTCGGGCCGCGGCCTGACTTTGCCGATCATCCGGTCGAGGGTGGAACGAAGCTCGTGCGCCTGGGCGACATCAATCCGTTCTATCCGGCGCCGCATCGAAAGACCGGCAGCATCGCGGCGGACCTGGTGATACCGGACTACCGCAAGAAGCGCTGCGACAAGGGCAACATCTTCGCGATCGTGGAGGTGAAGTTCGCGGGGGATCGGATCGAGACAAAGCAGTTCGATAGCTATCACCGACTGCTGGAGCGGGCAGCAGAAGTGAAGACCGCGATGGCGCGGATTCGGTTCGACAACAAGCCGGTGGCCTATGGTGGACGCCTGTCCTTGTTCCGGTATCCGGAGGACAAGGCGGCCGAACCGGCTGGCAAGCACGGGCAGAAGAAGACTTCCAAGAAGCCGGGCGGCAAGGATTGACCGGAGTACGAATGAGCACTGCAGAGCTGTTCCTGGAACCTGACGAGATCAAAGACTTCGTCAAGGAAACCCTCGCTGACGACATGTTGTATCGCGTGGGTGACGAAGGCCGGGAGATCGGCATATGTCCGTTCATATCCTTCTACATCTACAACACGTCTGGCCAGTTTCTGTCGATTGCCGATCAAGTGGTTGCGCTATTTCGAGAGTTGGAAGATCGGATCATCGACGAACCCTTTCGGCTCATCTGGCGCGACGACACTCAGGATTGGCTTCCTGCTGGCGATCGCCGGTTGCCGACTGACCTCCGTCCATCGATTCTCGCGGCGCAACGCAACGCACAGGACTTCTGGATCATGGCGACGGACAGAGACAGCGATGCCGCGACGGCGCGATGGTCTTTTGCCGGGATCGTCAATGACGGAATAGGGGCCGACTACACCCGCCTCAAGATCACGTTCAGGGAGCGTTGGTACCGCCGCAATCCGTCGACGTGGCACGCATTCGTCATTCGATGCCTACAACGCCTGCAACCCGACCATTGCTACAGTGGTTTCGAGGTCGGCAATGGCGGCTTCAACATTCTCGGCGCCTACGAATGCGATGTGCTTGAACGAATTTGTGCCGATCACTTCTACGGCATGGATATCGATCATCCGGCAAGGATGCGGTTCCACAATTTCAATCGCACCAGCGACTATGTGAACCACGTCGCACTGGGCGCCGGCATTCGCACACCGACCTGGTGCTTCATGCTGTCCCCCTACTGGCAGGCCAGGCTGGGCAAGACCGAAGCGCAGATTCGTGCCGAGCTGGACGATCCCCGCATCGAGATCACGTCGATCCCCTACGAGCCCAATGCGATCTATCCGCAAGGCGGCAACGGCCTCTGGATCCGGCTGGGCGAGCTGGACCTGCATCCGGTGGACAAGGGCCTGCCCGAGCTGCTGGTCAAGGCCAACCGCCTGATTCGCCCGATCCGCTGCGACCACCTGCAGTTGCTGACGCTCGATCCTTGGGACGACGACCCCAACCCCCGCTTCGATCACGACAGTTCGCTGCGCTGGATGCGGCGCTTTGATGACGACAGCGATTGGCCGGACGCGCAGCGCCGGCCGCCGGCGGGCGGAAGTGGCGACGAATCTGCCCCGGATGAACGACTGAAGGCCCTGCCGGGCGAAGCCGTCTCACGAGAAGGTGTGTGGTGGACACCCGCCATCGCGGGGGAAGCCGGACGGGTGACTCTCGCAGTGGGTGAGCGCCTGCCCACGCTCGAACGGACCGGCTACGGCGCCGTCGTCTGGTACTGGGAAGGTGAAGCGCCGCGTTGATCCCCGGCGCCGCGCGCTTCAGTGCTCCGCCAGCTCCGCGCAGTAATCCAGCATCTCTTCCAGCTCTTCCGACTTGTCGAACACCCGCTCGGCGCCCATGGCCAGGCAGCGGCGGCGCATGTCGGGAGTGGCGTAGTTGCTCAGCACGACCAGCCGGGTATCGGGGCAGAGCTCGCGGGCACGGGCCAGCACGCCCAGGCCGGTGCCGGACTTGAGGAAGATGTCGACGATCATCAGGTCGGCGGTCTCGCCGGGCGTGCGCATCCACTGCACCGCGGCCGGTTCGTCCTCGGCGGTGCCGATCACTTCGACCGCCAGCATCTCCTCGAGCGTGGCGATGAGGTTCTGGCGAATCACCGGGTTGTCCTCGACGAGGAAGCAGCGCAGCGGCGCGTCGCTGTCGGATGCGGGCCCCGCGCGCGCCGTGCCCGGCGTGCCAGGCGTGCCAGGCGGCTCGACGGGATGCTGCAGGCCGCTCATTGTCGAGCCCATCGGTTGGTGCATGTCGTGCATGGTCAGCCCCTCCTGGCGTTCGGGCCGGCACCGCTGCTGCGCGGTGCCGGACGTGGCTGCGCCGCAAGGCGCTCGTTCAGCGCATGGCAACCGGCCAGCGCCTTCTGCGCGTCGTCGTCGCCGGCGTCGATCAGCGGCAGCAGCGCGGCCAGCGGATTGAGCATCGCCAGCAGCGCCGACGGCACGAGGCGCCGCGCCAGCGGCCCCTTCTCGAGGTTCACGTCCGGGTCGGAGAACGTGCCGTCGATGTGCAGCGGCGTGCGCAGCGCCAGCGGGCTGAAGTCCTTCGGTTCGACCTTGGCCACCAGCGCCAGGCGCTCGGTGGCCAGCGACATCGCGCCTTCGGCATAGATCGTCGAGTCGGAGGTGTCGACCAGCAGCACCTGCGGCCGCACGATGCCGTCGGCGATCTTCAGGTCCGCCGCGCCGCATTGCACCGGCAGCGGCTTGTCGCCGCGGATCAGCAGCCCCAGCGCCTGCGCGATGTCGATGCCGGCGGCTTCGACCACCAGGTGCGAGATCGTGCCGCGGGTCCAGTGCAGCCGTGCGCTGCCGTCGGCGGTGGCCAGGAACTCGGCCGTCGACCGCCCCTGGCCGCGCAGCTCGACCTGACCGCCGAGCAAGCCGGTGACGTAGGGTGGCTGGCCCGGCTTGCGCGCCAGCCGCAGCCAGCGTTCCATCACCAGGCCGCTGCCGGTCAGCCGGGCCTGCCAGTCGGCGCGGGGCTGGCGGCCGTCGACCTGCAGCAGCCCGCGCACGCGGCCGGCGGCCCATTGGGCGTCGAGGTCCTCGATGCGCAGCACGCCGTCATTCAGCCGCAAATGGCCGCGCAGCGGACGCAACGCGGCCAGCTTGTCGGTGCCGGTCTCCAGCCGCTCCAGGTCGATGCGCACGTCCGCATTCATCGCCTTCAGCGAGGGCAGGTCGAAACTGCGATCGGGCAGCACGCGACCCTTGGCCTTGACCGCGGCCTTGCCGCCGGGCTGGACGCCGACGGCGGGCCCCAGGTCGCTCAGCCACAGCAGCGGGCCCCGCAGGCGGCCGACGAGCCGGGGAACCGCGTTCGGCGCTCGCTCGAAATCGAACTCGCCGGCGAGCAGGCTGCGCCCGATCTGCGCGCGGTGAACCACGGTGTGCCACTGGGTGCCCTGGTGCCGCACGTCGCCCTGCATCGAGAAGGCCCCGGTGGTCGGCAGGGTCAAGCCCAGCGGCCGGCCCACTTCGGCCAGCGAGGGGCCGGCCACCTCGTAGCTGCCCGACAGCCGCAGGTCGCCGAGCAGATGGCTGGTATGGCCGTCGAAATTCAGGCGGCTCGGCCCGGCCTGCAGCTTCAGCTGCACCGGCACGGGCGGCGCGTCGGGCGCGCCGGACAAGCCGGCCAGGGCCGAGCCGGCGCGCAGGCTGGCCTTCAGCGGGTGCCCGTGGTAGCGACCCTCGGCCCGGCCGACGAAGGCCGGCTCGGACGCCTGGGTGCCTTCGTCGAGCGAGGCCTGGCCGTCCAGCAGCAATTGCAGCGGCGCGTCCTCGACGTGCAGGTCGCCCTGGCGAACGGTCAGGCGCCCGAATTGCACGCCTTCGAACTTGGCCGCGCCACCCTGCGCGCGCCGGGCCGCGTCACCGAACTGCCAGCTCGCGGCCCCGTCGGCGCGCCGTTCCAGTTGCAGTCGCAGGCGCTCAGCGGTCAACGAGGACACCTGCAGCGGCGCGCCGTCGCGCCTGTCCAGCAGGTCGCGCCAGCGCAGGCGCAACCTCGTGTCGTGGGCCACCATCATCGGCTGGCGGCGGCTCCAGGGCGGGTTGTCGATCTGCAGGCGCTTCGCATCGAAGCGCACGCCGCCCAGCAGGTGCAGGCGGAAGGGATCGGTCTGCGTCGTGGCGGCGCCGTCGGTGCCCGCGGCGAAGCTCACCGGGCGATCCAGTCGCCGCGACAGCCAGCGTTCCGCCGGCTTCTGCAGGAACGGCCAGCCCAGCCATTCGCACACGGCCAGCACCGCGAGCAGCAGGATCGGCAAGCCGATCAGCAGCCAGCGCAGCGGGTGTTGGAGGTGCAGGCGGTGCATGGGGTCATGCTGCCGTCGATCGCGACGCCGGACCATCGGCGGGGGACGTTGGCGACTGTGGGCCGGTTCCTACGCTGCAGTGCGTCATCGTTCGTGCGCCGCGTCGTTCGAGCGGCAGGCCCCAGCGCATTGCTGCGGGCCGCAGCGACACCGCCGTGCGGTCCACGGCGGGACCGCACGGCGGGTCGGGTGCGGGCGGACGCGGCGGGCGTTCAGCCGTGCAGGTCGTGCGTGCCGGGTTGCGCGCCGTGGCGCCAACGCGCCAACTGGCGTTCGGCCTCGTCGCGCGCGATGCCGTAACGCTCCTGGATGCGTCCGCTCAGCTGTTCGCGCCGGCCTTCGATCATCGCGAGCTCGTCGTCGGTCCACCGGCCCCAGCGCTCGCGCAGGCGGCCCTTGAGCTGCTTCCAGTGGCCCTCGATGCGCGCCCGGTTCATGGCGTCGGCTCTCTTGGCGCGTCAGCGGTCAGCGCATCACGGACGCACCGCGATCTCGTTCTTCACGCGCTTGACGCCGCGTACATCGCGTGCAATGCGCTCGGCATCGGCCTTCTCGGTGGCGTTCTTCGCGAAGCCGGACAGCATCACCTCGCCGTTGAGCGTCTCGACCTTGATCGACGCCGCGTCGACGGTCTTCGCTTCGACGAACTTGGCCTTCACCTGCGTGGTGATCGAGGCGTCGTCGATGTATTCACCAACGGTTTCCTGGCCGCGCGTCACCGCGCAACCCGGCAGGACGAGAACGGCGGCGAGCGAGGTCGCGGCGGCGACAAGCAGGGTACGTGCAAACATGGTCGGCTCCTTTGGGTTGATAGCTCGGCGGCGGGCGCTTTCATTCACTTCGGCGCTCGCTGCCGATGGAATCAGTCTAGGAAGCAGGGTCATCCCGGGGGCATCGGAGAAGCGAGCGGCTTCTTGTAGGACTGCAGCGCATCGCAAGACCGCCGCGGGCCGAGCGCCGGGCCGCCCCAAGCCGGCACGCGATCCCTTTGGGGGCCTTGGGGGATCGGTCGATGTACTCATCGGACGAGGGGCAGACATTTACCACCAGTTCTCGAACAGCCGCGCCAGGCTCTCCTTGGCGCGCTGCAGCGGCGATCGCTGCGCCCACTGCTCCTTGGTGATCCTCTGCGAGGCCTCGAGGTCGCGCCGGAACATGCGGGTCATCGCGTCGCCGAAGTCCTCGCCGATGATGACCGCGTTGACCTCGCTGTTGCCGACGAAGCTGCGCCAGTCCATGTTGCTGGAGCCGACCGTCGACACGACGCCGTCGATCACCGCGGTCTTCGCGTGCAGCACCGCGTCCTGCAGTTCGTAGAGCTTGACGCCCGAGCGCAGCAGGCGGTCGTAGTAGCTGCGGCCGGCATGCAGCACCGGCGTGAAGTCGCTGACCGATGGCAGCACCAGCTGCACGTCGACGCCGCGTTCGGCCGCCTCGCACAGCGCGTCGATCATGTCGCGGCCGGGCGCGAAGTACGCCATCGTCAGGTACACGCTCTTCTGCGACGCGTCGATCGCCGTCAACAGCAGCGCGTAGATGCGGTTGAACTCGTCGGTGGGGCTCGCGGGCACCACGCGGATGACCTGGCCGCCGGCCGCCTGCTGCGGCGGCTTCGCCTTCGGCGGCAGCGGCTGCAGCGCCTCATTCATCGAGCTTGGCAGCGTGTCCCGGCAGCGCTGGTGCGCCCAGGTCTCGCGCACCAGGTCGTCGAAGGCCAGCGCCGCCGGACCGCGCACCTGCACCGTGGTGTCGCGCCAGCCGTCCTCGTGCACCTTGTCGCGTGTGCGCTGGCGGCCGAAGGAGCCCGACGAATAGACGGCGCTGATGTTGATGCCGCCGGTGAAGGCCACCTCGCGGTCGACCACCAGGATCTTGCGGTGGTCGCGGTGCGTGATGTCCCAGTAGCCCATGCGGCGCTTCGCCGGGTTCACCGGGTTGAACTCGCACACCGCGACGCCGGCCTGGCGCAGGTTGTCGAAGTAGCGCGCGTCGGTGCGGATCGAGCCGACCGCGTCGTAGATCAGCGCCACCTTGACGCCCTCGGCGGCCTTGCGCCCGAGCAGCGCGGCCAGGCGCTGCGCGATGGCCGCGTCCTCGATGATGTAGCTCTCGAGCAGGATGGTCTGCTTCGCCGCCTCGATCGCCGCGAACATCGCCTCGAAGGTCTCGGGGCCGTCGATCAGCAGCTTGACGTCGTTGCCGGCGAAGAGGTCGACCTCGCCGAAGGTCGACATCGCGGCCAGATGGCGCTTGACCAGCGAGCCGCTGCCCTGTTCGGTGACGCGGCGCAGCAGCTGCTCGCGCTCCTGCGGCGCCAGCCGGCCGCGATGGCCGATCACCGAGACGTCGTGGGAAATCGCGTGGATGCCCTGCGGCCGGTCATCGAGCAGCACCGGCACGTCGGCCCGCGGCAGCGGCGGCGCGATGGCGCAGGCGCCGAGGCTGGCGGCCAGGGCGCCCGCGGCGATGCCCGCATAGGGCGGGTGCGCATGCACGATGTGCGGCGGCCGCGGCCGACGCTTGAAGCGGACGAAGCGTCCATCCATGGAGTCGCCGCGCCTAGTCGTCGAGCTGTCCGCGGGCGCGGTCGATGGCCGCTTCGTCGAGCGCCAGCCGCACCGCGGCGGCCGCGTCATTCGAGGGTTGGGTCTTCGTCAGCATCGTGGGTCCTTTCCTGGCGCGTGCCGTGGCGCGTGCGGCGCCGATGGGCGCGGCTCCACGCGCCTTCGCGGCCACTCTAGAAGGCGACGCGCGCGCGCTGCATCGGCCTGACGCACTTCCCGGTGTAGGACCAATCCGAGTCCGCTGCGGCGCGGCGCGCGCACGGGCACGCTGTCGGAGCGCGCCGACACCGCCGCGGCACGGCAGCCGACGGGCCATCGCGGCGGAGGGCCACAGGCCGTTCGCACGACGGCGGCCTAAGGTGGAGCACAGCCGCGCTCACGCCCGGGCTTGGCCCGGGAGCGGGCCCGTCCGGGCCCATCCACACCGAGCTCGAGGCCCGCATCCAACCCCGCAAAGGAGTCCTGATGAAGATCCCCACCACCCCGCTGATGCTGGCGCTGCTCGGCGCCCTCGCCGCCGCGCCGACGATGGCCGCCGGCCCGATGAAGAGAGCCGCCGGCTCGCAGATCGAACAGACCTTCCGCGCCGAACGCGACAAGTGCCTGTCCGGTCGCTCGCACCAGGACCGCGCGACCTGCCTGCGCGAGGCGCACGCCGCGCTGGCCGAGGCGCGCGCCGGCAGGCTGTCCAATCCGGTCGACGAGGCGACGCTGCGCCGCAATACCACCGCGCGCTGCGAGCGCCAGCCGGCTTCCGAGCGTGAGGCCTGCGAACGCCTCGCGCTCGGCGAAGGCACGCAGGACGGCAGCGTGGAAGGCGGCGGCGTGATCAAGCAACTGGTCACGCGCACGGTCGAGCCGCAGCCGGCAACGACGACGGTGCGCTGAAGCGGCCATCCTTCGATCCGTCACCCCACCGTGACGCCGCGGCCTTCGGGCCGCGGCGTTCCTTTTTCGGCGGCTGTCAGGCGGGCTGGCCCGCGCGGTCGGCCGGCCCCTCCGTCGCGGCCTGCGCTTCGCCCAGCAGCAGCAGCGCCTCCGGCAGCGAATGCGCCACCGCGTCGGCCCCGAGCGGCTCGGCGATGCCCGGCTTCAGCAGGTCGCCCGGGGCGTTCCACCAGGCCAGCACGATGCGCGCGTCGGGCGCCAGCATCTGCAGGCGCCGGCACAGCGCCCGCGCCGGCGCCAGCGGCCGCGCGCTGAAGCTCGACAGGCAGACGACCTGCAGCCCGGCGAGGGCCTGCGGCGACAGCCGCTCCGGCGTCAGCATCGACGCCGGCAGCGCCCGCGCGGCGGTGCCCTCGCAGGCGAGCAGGTGGGCCATCATCTCGGCGGCCAGCAGGTCGGTCTGCCAGCGGGCGCCGACGCACCAGATGGTCGGGCCGCCGCGGGCCACCGGCGGCGGCACGGCATCGCGCAGCGCTTCGAGCACCGCGGTCATGCCGGTGGTCACGCGCTGGCGGTGCTCCACGCTGACCAGCGACCGGTCGGTCGCGGCCAGGCGCAGCGCCGGCAACGCGGTCTGCTCGTAGAACTCGGCCAGCGTGCAGCGCTTCAGCGCGCGCAGCGCCAGCTCGATCGCCTCGTCGTGCTCGCCGGCGAGCAGGCGCTGGTAGAGCCGCGTCGGCGGGTCGAACACCGGCTGCGCGCCGAACAGCACGTCCAGGAACTGCAGGTGCGGCAGGTGGCGGCCCATCACCACCAGGCACACCGTCAGGGGCGTCGCCAGCAGCAGGCCGATCGGGCCCCACAGCACGGTCCAGAACACCGCCGAGACCAGCACCGCCACCGGCGCCAGCCCGGTGCTGGCGCCGTAGAGCCAGGGCTCGGCCAGGTTGTTGACGATCAGTTCGAGCGTTATTACCAGGCCCAGCGTCATCAGCAGCATGCTCCAGCCGGGATCGACGGCGAAGGCCATCGTCAGCGGGAACACGGCCGCGATCACCGGGCCGATGTAGGGCACGAAGCGCAGCGCCGCGGCCAGCAGGCCCCACAGCGCCGCGCCCGGCACTCCGATCAGCGCCAGCCCGACCGCCAGCGGGATGCCATAACCGACGTTGACCAGCAGCTGCATCGCCAGGTAGCGGCTGACGCGCTCGGCGGCCTCGCCCATCGCGTCGGTCATGCGCGGCAGCTCGCCGCCGACCAGGCGCAGCACGCGGTCGCGCAGGTCGTGCCGCCCGAGCAGGATGAAGATCGTCAGCACCAGCACGATGCCGGCATTGGCCGCCGGCTCCAGCACCGGCCCGATCAGCGTGCCGATCGTGCGCACCGGCGACGGCGGCGCCGGCTCCACCTGCACCCGCATCGGCTTCTCGCGGCCGCGCGCGGCCGGTTGTTCCAGCGCGCGTCGCGTCGCGTCGAGCTCGTTCTCGACCACGGCGATCACCCGCGACACGTCGAGCAGGTCGCGCCCGGTGACCTTCTGGCGCAGCGTGCGCAGCTTGGACTGGATGGTCGTCTGGTAGGTCGGCAGGTCCTTGCCGATCTGCAGCAGCTGCGAGCCGACGAAGACCGAGGCGGCGCCGAGCACGCCCACCGTGCACAACATCACCGCCGTGACCGCCAGCACGCGCGGCCAGCGCCAGCGGCGCAGCCGCGTGACCAGCGGGTCGAGCAGGAAGCCCAGCAGCACCGCCAGTGCCAGCGGCACCAGGATCGTCGCGCCGAAGTAGAGGCCGGCGATCACCAGCGCCAGCGCCAGCAGCGTCAGGGCGGTCGTGACGACGCGCGGCAGCGGGGTGGCCGTCGGCACCGGGGTCAGCGGAGGGGGCAGGGCGGACATCGTGCGGTGGAGGACGTTCGCCGTCGATTGCACGTCCGAGCGCCGTCGCCCGCCATCGGCATCCGGCGCGCGGCGCTGTAGGACGCGGCCGGAGCCGCTGACGGGCGAGGTCCGTCCGGGCTCGCCGCCCGCGCGTTCAGGCCCCGGCGATCAGCTGTTCGCGCAGGCGGCGGATCTGGTCATGGTTGCGCGTGACCCCTTCGAGGTGGCGGCGCACCGCCCCGTGCACGTCCGGCGGCAACGGCTCGGCGATGGCGTCGGCGTAGCGGCGCAGCGCGAGGTCCTCGCCGCGCTCGGCCTCCTCCAGGATCGCCTCGTCCTCAACGGCGGCCATGCGCGCGCGCGCGGCCACCCAGCCGCGGTGCACCGCACCGCTGATCGTGCCCTGCGTCTCCGGCTCGCCGCCATGCTGCCGCACCAGCATCTGCAGCTCGGTGGCGGCCTGCTGGCATTCGGTGGCCCGTCGCTGCAGCAGCAGCCGCAATGCCGGCGAATGCGATTGTTCGGCGCACGTCCGAAAACCCAGCTCGCCGTCCTTGCTCGTCTCGATCAACGTGTTCAGCACGTCGACCAGCTCTTCCTTGTCCATGGCAAGTCCTTCAGGCCGCCGGGTGTCCTGTCAGCTGCGTTCGTGCGGCCGCTCGATGCTGCGATGCGGCAAGCGGCATGCCCGCCCGGCGGCGCAGCAGCGCGAGCAGCTGGGCCTCGGCCCGCCGCAGGCGCGGCGGCGCACGGCCCGGCGCGCGGACCCAGGGTTCGGCGAGCAGCGCTGCCCGCCGCTCGGGCGCGCCGCCGAGCACCGCGGCGGCGAGCTCCAGCACCCGCGGGTGGATGTAGGCCTTGCGGCACACCGCGGGGGTGTTGCCCAGCCGCCGCGCCACCGCGGCGACGATGTCCACCGCGCTCCGGGGCACGCCCGGCGTTCCCGGTTCGGCCGCGCAGGCCTCCAGCAGCAGCTGCAGCGCCAGCACGCTGGCATGCCAGGTGCGGAAGTCCTTGGCGGTCACGCGCTCGCCGGCGGCTTCGGCGAGCCAGGCGTTGACCTCGGCCGAGCCGGCGCGGTGCAGCTGGCCGTGCTCGTCGACGTACTGGAACAGCTCCTGCCCGGGCAGCTCGCGGCAGCGGCGCACGACGCGCGCGACGCGGGCGTCGTCGAGCTGCAGCTCGTGCAGCACGCCGCCCTTGCCGCGGAAGCGAAGGATCAGCGCGCTGCCGTCGATGCCGGCGTGGTTGCAGCGCAGCGTCGTCAGACCGTACGAGCGGTTGTGGCGCGCGTATGCCTCGTTGCCGATGCGCATCCAGGTGGTGTCGAGCAGGCGCACCAGCGTGGCCATCACGACGTCACGCGTCGGCGTGGCCAGCCGCGGCGGGTCTCCTGGTCGGTGGGGTCCTCCTCCGGGCGACAACGGCGCCGGCGCGCGCAGGTCCTGCTGCACGCGCCGCCGGATGCGCGACAGCGCCGGCCCGAAGCGGCGCAGCTGGTCGAACTTCGTCGCGCCCCGCTCGGCCTGCCACAGCGGGTGATAGCGGTACTGCTTGCGGCCGCGTGCATCGCGGCCGGTGGCCTGCAGGTGGCCCTCGGGCAGCGGGCAGATCCACACGGCGGCATAGGCCGGCGGCACCGCAAGCCGCCGGATGCGCTGCAGCGTGGCGCTGTCGCGCACCGGCGAACCCTGCGGATCGATGTAGACGAAACCCTGGCCGCGGCGCCGGCGTCGGATGCCCGGCATCTGATCGGTCACCCACACCAGGCCGCCGGGCAGATCGTTCGCCATGGCCTCACTGGTCGGCAAGGTCCGTGCCCGACGAGAACGCCTGCGCGACCCGACGCCATCCGGATCGCCACGGAGTGGTCATTTGTCAGCGGCTGTTGCAGAGTCTGCAATTCCGGCACTCGCCACAGGGACCATGGCCCAGCACGCGCTGATCGTCGATGACGATGTGGACGCCGCGGACATGCTCGCGGCACTGGTGGAGGGCGAACGCTTCACGGTGGCCATCGCCCACTCGCTGGCCGAAGCGCGCAAGCAGGTGCTGCTGCACCCGCCGGACATCGTGCTGCTCGACCTGCAGCTGCCCGACGGCAGCGGCATGGCGCTGTTCGACGACGCGCAGCTCATCGCGCGCTCGGAAATCGTGCTGATCACCGGCCACGCGAGCCTGGAGTCGTCGATCCAGGCGCTGCGGCTCGGCGCGGCCGACTACCTGATCAAGCCGATCACGCTGAAGCACCTGCGCGGCGTGCTGTCGCGGGTGACCTCGCCGCAGAAGCTGCGCGCGGAGGTCGACGACCTCACCGCCGGGCTCGCCGAAAGCGGCCATTTCGGCGGGCTGTGGGGGCGCTCGGCGCCGATGCGCCGCGTCTACCAGCAGATCTCGCGCGTGGCCGGCACCGGGGTGACGGTGTTCATCACGGGCGAGAGCGGCACCGGCAAGGAAGTGGTGGCGCAGACGGTGCACGAGCTCAGCCGCCGCCGCAAGCGGCCGTTCCTGGCCGTCAACTGCGGGGCCATCTCGCCCAACCTGATCGAGAGCGAGATCTTCGGCCACGAGAAGGGCAGCTTCACCGGCGCGGAGCGCCAGCACCAGGGCTTCTTCGAGCGGGCGCACGGGGGCACGCTGTTCCTCGACGAGATCACCGAGATGCCGCTGGAGCTGCAGGTCAAGCTGCTGCGCGTGCTGGAGACGGGCACCTACCTGCGCGTGGGCTCCACGGTGACGCAGGAGGCGGACGTGCGCATCATCGCCGCGAGCAACCGGCCGCCGCAGCAGGCGGTGGCCTCGGGCAAGCTGCGCGAGGACCTGTTCTACCGGCTCAACGTGTTCCCGATCGAGCTGCCGCCGCTGATGCAGCGGGCCGAGGACGTGCCGCTGCTGGCCGAGCATTTCCTGCAGCAGGTGATCGAGCGCGAGGGCGAGGCCAAGCGCTTCACGCCGGCGGCGCTGGCCAAGCTGCAGGCCTACCGCTGGCCGGGCAACGTGCGCGAGCTGCGCAACGTGGTGCAGCGCGCCTACGTGATGGCCGAGGGGGGCGCCATCGACGACGACTGGCTGCCGACGAATCCGCCCGGCGTCGAGCCGCTGCCGGTGCCGGCGGCCCTCGCTGCCGAAGAGCCGCCCCCCCTCGCGCCGGCCGAGCCCGCGCTGCCGGCGGATGCGCTGGTGCTGCCGATCGGCACGACGCTGGCCGAGGCCGAGCGCCGGCTGATCCTGGCCACCCTTCAGCGCCACCACAACCACAAGGAGCGCACCGCGGCCGCGCTGGGGGTCAGCCTGAAGACCCTGTACAACCGGCTCAAGGAGTACGCGGCGGCCGACGTCGACGATCCTTCCGCGCGGGCATAGCGCTTGCCTTCATGGCGGGCAGCCACGCCAGGATCGCCCGTCATGACCACCCGAACCGCCGGCACGCCCGGCGCCGCCGCCGACGCCGACCGCACCGCCGACCGCACCGCCGAACGCACCGCCGACCGCCAGCGCGCGATCCAGCAGCGCCAGGAGCGCGCCGACGGCCAGGAGGCCGCGCTCGACAAGCCGGGCCTGGAGGCCGACATGGCGCGCAAGCCGCGCTTCGATGCGCCCGGCTACGAAGGCAGCCGCAAGCTGCAGGACCGCGTCGCGCTGATCACCGGCGGCGATTCCGGCATCGGCCGCGCGGTGGCCGTGCTCTATGCGCGCGAGGGCGCGGACGTGGCCATCGTCTACCTCGAGGAGCACGTGGATGCCGAGGAGACCAAGCGCTGCGTCGAGGCCGAGGGCCGGCGCTGCCTGCTGCTGCCGGGCGACGTGAAGGACCGGCGCTTCTGCGAGCAGGCGGTGGCGCAGACGGTGAAGGCCTTCGGCCGGCTCGACATCCTCGTCAACAACGCCGCCTTCCAGGAGCACGCCGAGTCGATCGACCAGCTCGACGACGACCGGCTCGACGAGACGATGCGCACCAACGTCTACGGCTACTTCCACATGGCGCAGGCGGCGCTGCCGCACCTGAAGCGCGGCGCGGCCATCATCAACACCGGTTCGGTGGTCGGGCTGCAGGGCAGCAAGCACCTGCTCGACTACGCGGCCACCAAGGGCGCGATCCATGCGCTGACCAAGAGCCTGGCGAGCAACCTGATCGAGCAGGGCATCCGCGTCAACGCGGTGGCGCCGGGCCCGGTGTGGACACCGCTGAACCCGGCGGACAAGCCGGCCGACAAGATCGACCAGTTCGGCAGCAACACCGACTTCAAGCGCGCCGCGCAGCCCGACGAGATCTCGCCGGCCTACGTGTTCCTCGCCGCGCCGAGCTGCGCCGCCTACATCACCGGCATCGTGCTGCCGATCACCGGCAGCGTGGGCGCGATCTGATGGCCCGCCCGGCCCGCTCAGCCACCACCGCCCTGCGGCTGGCGCCGCTGCTTGCCCGATGCGTGCGCGGCGTCGGCGGCATCGCGCGGGAGCACCGTGATCTCGCCATCGCTCTCCAGCTGCGCGAGCTTGACGTCCTCGAGCCGCTCGATGTCGTGCGCGCGCAGCTTCGCGTCGAGCTCGTCGCGGGTGATCAGCTCGCGGCGCAGGTTGTGGCGCAGCAGCTTGCCGTCGCGCACCAGCGGCACCGGCCGCGGCTCGACCAGCCGGCGCAGGAAGGCCGAGTGGTAGCTGGCCCAGTCGAGCGCGTAGTTCCACGCGGCGATCGTCGCGACGAGCACGATGCCCTCGCTGATCGTCTGGTAGCTGCCGGCCATCGCGTTCTGCGCCGCGTCGGCGATCAGCACCAGCAGCAGCACGTCGGCGATGGCGATCGAGCCGACGTCGCGGCGCAGCACGATGCGGAACAGCAGGAACAGGAACCAGTAGATCGCCGTGCCGCGCACGATCAGCTCCAGCGGGTTGATCTCGATGCGAAACAGGTCGATCAGCATGTCCATGGCGCGGCGGCGGCAAGCCGTGTGCCGCCGCCGGCGCCGATGGCGCCGGACGAGGACGACGCCTCGGTCGCCGGCGAAGAGGACCCCGGCGCCGCCGACGACCAGCAGCCGATGGTCCACCCCGTGCCGCCGCCGGCGGCCGCACCCACCGACCCACCACCCGATGCCTGAACGCCGCCCCGGCTTGACACGCCGCGGAGCCCCCGCCAGCCTTGCGCCCGTGCAAGGACTGCTCGCCCGCCTCTTCTCCTCCCGCGATCCCGCGCGCAGCTGGCATGGGCCCTCGGTCTCGCTGCGCAGCTACCTCGTCGGGCTGATGCTGCTGGCGACGGTGCCGATCGCCACGCTGATGTCGATGCTGATCCTCGACGACGTGCGCGCCGCCGAGCGCCGCCTGCAGCAGGACCTGGAACGCCATGCCGGCGCCCTGGCGCTGGCCATCGAACGCGAGCTCGAATCGTCGATCGAGGCGCTGCAGGCATTGGCCCAGGCCGAGGCGCTGCGCCACGCCGAAGCGCAGCCGCTGCCGGCCGATGGCGCCGGCTGGGCGCGGGTGCGTTCGTCGTGGAGCCGGCTGGTCGTGCGCACGCCCGACGGCCACACGATCTACGACAGTGCCGGCCCGAACGGCAGCCTGCCGGCCGACCCGACGGGCTTCGCCGAGGTGCGTACGCTGCGCACGCCGCGGGTCTCGTCGCTGCTCACCGAGCCGCGTTCCGGCCGGCCGTCGACACAGGTGCTGGTGCCGGTGCTGGTCGACGGCGAGGTGCGCCAGGTGCTGATCGCGTGGATCGACGTGCGGCAGTGGCAACAGCTGCTGCAGCGCGCCGGCGCGCCGCCGGACGGCTACAGCGCGCTCTACGACGGCCGCCAGCAGCTGATCGCCGGCAGCGGAAAGGCCGAGGCGGCCCGCGCGCCGCTGGTCGGCTGGGCGGAGCAGGCGTCGGGCGTGCAGCGCAACGAGCAGCCCGACGGCCCGGCGCTGGCGGCCTGGCAGCGCCTGCCGCTGGCCGACTGGGGCATCGCGGTGGGCCAGGGCACCGCGGCGGCCGAAGCCGCCCAGCGCAACGCGATCCTCGCGTCGCTGGCCACGGCCGCCGGCTGCCTGCTGCTGGGCGTCGCGCTGGCGTTGGGCGTCGCGCGGCACATCACGCGGCCGCTGGAGCGCCTGGCGCACCGCGGCGCGCTGCCGCCGGACGAGGCGCAGGACGCGATCGACGGCACGCCGCAGCGCATGCCGGTGCGCGAGATCGCGCTGCTGACCGAGGCGATGCAGCGCGCTGAAGCAGCGCAGCGCCAGTCGCGCGAACGGCTGCAGCGGCAGGCCGACGAGTTCCAGACGCTTTTCGCCAGCAGCCCGATCGGCCTGGCGCTGGCGCAGGACCCGCGCTGCGACGCGGTGCTGCATAACGCCGAAATGACGCGGCTGATCGGTCCGCCGCACGACAGCAGCATCGGCGCCGTGCGCGTGCTGCACCAGGGCACGCGGCTGTCGCGCGCCGACGGGCCGCTGCAGCGCGCGGCGGCCGGCGGCGAGCCGGTGGCGCCGATGGAGCTGGAACTGCTGGCCGAGGACGGCGCGCCGTCGCGCCACGTGCTGGCGCAGGCGGTGCCGCTGTTCGATGCCGCCGGCCAGCCGCGCGGTGCCATCGCCGCCTTCACCGACATCACCGAGCGCAAGGCCAGCGAGGCGCTGATCGCCGATGCCGACCGCCGCCTGCGCGAGAGCCTGCGGCTGATGGAACTGGCGCAGGAGGCCGGCAACGTGGGCTTCTTCGTCTACCGCTTCGACTCCGGGCAGGCCTCCTGGACGCCGGGGCATGCGCGCCTGTTCGCGCTCGACGGCGCCACCGGCGGCGCGCCCGATACGACGCTGGACGACTGGCTCGCGCGTGTGCACCCGGACGACCGCGTCGCGCTCGAGCACACGCTGCGCCGCATGCTCGACGAGGCGCAGGCGCAGCAGACGATCGAGTTCCGCGTCGCCTTCGACGCCGGGCCGCCGCGCTGGCTGTCGGCGCGCCTGCAGGCCACCTACGACGCCGAGGGCCGGCCGCTGCAGATCGTCGGCGTCTCGGTCGACATCAGCGAACAGAAGGCCGCCGAGCAGGCGGCCGCCGCGATCAACGAACGCGAGCAGCGCGCCCGCCAGGCGGCCGAGGCCGCCAGCCGCGCGAAGGACGAGTTCCTCGCGATGTTCGGCCACGAGCTGCGCAACCCGCTGTCCGGCATCGCGTCGGCGATCGAGGTGCTGAACCAGGCGCCGGCCGGCTCGCCGCTGGCAGCCAGCGCGCGCGAGGTGATCGCGCGGCAGACGCGCCACCTGACGCACCTGATGGACGACCTGCTCGACGTCGGCCGCGTCGTTTCCGGCAAGGTGCTGCTGACGCGCAAGCCCTTCGAGCTGTCGGCGCTGGTGCAGCGCCTGGTGGACGGGCTGAAGGTCACCGGCGAGGCGGCGGGCCATGCGCTGACGACCACGCTGGAACCGGTGTGGGTCAAGGCCGACTCGACGCGCATCGCGCAGGTCGCGAGCAACCTGCTGACCAACGCGCTGAAGTACACGCCGCCCGGACGCGGCATCGAGGTCCGCGTGAAGGCGCTGCCGGGCGCGGACGGCGGCCCGGGGCAGGCGCTGCTGCAGGTGCGCGACGAGGGCGACGGCATCGCGCCGGAACTGCTGCCGCACATCTTCGACCTCTTCGTGCAGGGCGAGCGCACGCTCGACCGCCGTGCCGGCGGCCTGGGGATCGGGCTGACGCTGGTGCGCCGCCTCGTCGAGCAGCACGGTGGCCGCGTGACGGCCGAATCGTCGCCGCAGGGCAGCACCTTCAGCGTCTGGCTCGACGCCGTGCCGGCGCATGCCGAGCAGCCCGCGGCCGGTGGGGCGCTGCCAGCGCCGCAGCGCCGCCGCGTGCTGATCATCGAGGACAACGCCGACGCCGCGAGCTCGCTGCGGGCGCTGCTGGAGCTGGACGGCCACCAAGTCGAGGTGGCCGCCGACGGGCCTGGCGGCCTGCAGGCGCTGCTCGCCCAGCGGCCCGATGCCGCGGTGGTCGACATCGGCCTGCCGGGCCTCAACGGCTTCGACTTGGCGCGCGAAAGCCGCGGCGCGGGTTATGCGGGACTGCTGGTCGCGCTGACCGGCTACGGTGCCGGCAGCGACATCAAGCGCGCGCTGAAGGCGGGCTTCGACGCGCACCTGGTGAAGCCGCTGGATGCCGAGCGGCTTCGGCGCCTGCTGGTGGAGGGGCCGGGGTTCGGTTGATGGGTCGATTGACAGTTCCCGGCATCAACGGAAGATCGCGAGGCGGCACATCCTCTGCGGAGACTACCCATGCCCGACCATTCCTCCCTGCTCCAACCGCGTCGAGTGGGTGTTTGCGGCAGTTCGATGGGATTGAGTGCGCCAGCCGTTGCATTCTGCGTGTCCCTGGGACGGTCGTTGGCGGTCCAGCCCAACGTTGTCATCGCCAGCGGTGCTACCAAGCGCCGCAGCGTGTTGCCCATGTTGAGCGGCAGCGCGCATACCGCAGAGTGGCACATCGTCAATGCAGCGCAGGCCGTCATTCCGAGTGAAGAGCACGAAGCTCGCATACTGACGTTCCACAGCCCCGGTGCCGAAAGGGATGCTTCGTTCCCGTGGGGGCGTTCGTGCGAATCCCGCGGTCGCACGGGCCAAGCGCGCCGGTTCTCGTTCGTTCGTGCCCTCGACGCGTTGATCGCCATCGCCGGACGACGTGGTACCAGCGAGGAACTGTCGCTGGCCAGCGAACTTGGCATACCGATCCTGCCCGTGCCTTCATTCGGCGACGCGTCGGCTGAGCACTGGAACGCCTATCGCAAGGACCTACTGCCTCAACTCCGCCTGACCGATACGAGAGCGCGCGAATGGGAAAGACTGTGCACCAAGGCTGAAGATGCGCGCGAGCTCGCGGGCGAGATGGTCGAGACCTTCATGGCGAGCTTGCCGAAGCAGTGCTTCGTGATCATGCCCTTCGACGAGGACTTCGACAGTCTCTACAAAGGCGTGATCGAGGTCGCCGTGAAGGCGTGTGGCGACGTGCCGGTGCGAACCGATCTCCTGGCCAGGGCTGGCGACGTGTTAGACCAGATCCGCAGTGGTTTGCGGCACTGCGATTACGCTGTAGCGGTGGTGGATCTGATGAAGCCGAACGTGCTGTATGAACTCGGCATCGCGCATGCCTGGGAGAAGCCGGTCATCCTGCTGAATCGTCACAAGTCGATGGATACGTCGGACGTGCCCTTTGACATCGCAGGCCAACAGCGACTCCAGTACCGTTCTACCGGTGCCCATGAAGCGAAGAGGTTGGCCAAAGTCATACGTGACTTGAAAGCAGTCGTTGCGGGAGCACCCGCAGTCCGGACAACCTCGTTGGCGCCCCATCGAAACCCGATGCGGTGCAACTGATCAGGCGATGTAGATGATCTGCAGCATCGGCGGCGTGAAGGGCGGCTCCTTCACCGGCGACGGCGGTTGGACCTCCGACGGATCGTCGACCGGCGCATGCAGCGGATCGACGATCGGCGGCGGTGCCGGCGGCGGCGGCGGGAGCTCGGGATTCGGCGTGGACGGGACGGGCATCGTGAAGTCCAGCGTCAGCGCCCGACGGCCTTTTCGAGCTCGGCCTTGCTCATCTTCGAGCGGCCCTTGATGCCCTTGTCCTTCGCTTCGTTGTAGAGCTGGTCGCGCGTGCGGCCGGCGGGGCCGCTGTGCGAGTGCAGGCCGCCGCGGCGCGACGACGAGATGTCGTCGATCGACGAGCGGCTGACTTCCTTGGCCTCGCCGTGGCGGGCGCGTTCCTTGTTGACGGTGCGGGCGGCGATTTCCTCGGCCAGCTTCTCGCTGCGACCTTCCTTCTTCAGGCCCGACTTGATGTGTTCGTACTGGCGCTCGCGCTTGGCGCTCCACGAGTTCTGCGGCATGACTTGCGTCCTCGGATGCGGGGCCGGATCGGCCGGTGGGAACCCGGCGCCGGCAAGCGGTATGCCCGGCGCGACCCCCTCCCTACGGGGATGTCGGACAGCGCTGACACGCGAAAGGCGACGGCTCCGGCGCGGGCGGCGCGGGCAGCGCCCTAAGGTTCACGTCCAGAGACCACAGCACATGCAAGGAGGGCTCCGAATGAGTCACCGCACCAACCCGCACAAGCGCCCGGGCGCGTCGTCCAACCAGGCCTCGAAGCGCGCCGCCGGCGAACGCGCGAAGCCCGATGCGAAGTCGGACGTGAAGCCGGGCTCGAAGCCGGACACGAAGCCGGACGCGAAGTCGGGCTCCAAGCCGGATGCGAAGCCGGACCGCAACCAGGGCGAGGGCAACATCACCGCCGCCCGGAACTACAACGAGGACCAGCGCGAGTTCGTGGCCGAGGGCCGCGTCGAGGACGCCGCGCGCCAGGCCGCGCCGCGCAATACCGACGAAGAACGCTCGATGGCCGATGCCGAACGCGAGGGCCGCTCGCACGCCCGCGAGGAAGACCCCAGCATTCCGCGCGATTACCGTCGCTGACGGCTGCCGCGCTGCCCTGGCACGGCTTGCGGCAAGAACTGCCGTCCCGGGCCGGGCATCGCACCACCGGCGCGACGGTCTCCCTGCGGGACGGTCGCGCTTTCGCTGAGATTCGACCTCCGGCGAGGAGCAATCGACGGGCCGATGTGTCCGCAGGTTGCGTCGAACGCCGCGAGCGATTGCAAAGGTTACGCGCTGAATCGCTTCCCGTGCGCGGCACGGGCATTGCATTCGGCGCTTCATCAAGTCGACCGGCGGTCCCTCGGGCGCTGCCGGACCGCAGATCGGAGAACCCATGGCCGCCCTGGACTTTCGCGTCGAACACCGGCAGCAGCAGACGCTGTCGCCGCGCCTGCAGCATGCGGTGCGGCTGTTGCAGATGTCGTCGCTCGATTTCGCGCAGGTCGTGCATGAAGTGCTCGGCCGCAACCCCTTCCTCGAAGACGAAGCCCTCGGCTCCGACGAGCTCGCTCCGGCCGGTACGCCGGCCGACGGGGTCGCCGACGGGGTGGCCGCGAACGACGAGCCGATGCCGGTGAGCGCCGCCGACGCCGCGCTCGAGATGCCCGTGGGCGCCGCCGGCGAAGATGAGCGCGAATCCTGGCAGGGCGACGGCACCAGCCGCCTGCGCCGCGCCGACGACGGCGAGATGAGTGCGATGGAGATGCTGGCGTCCGAACCGTCGCTTCAGGAGGCGCTGCATGGGCAGGTCGACCTGCTGCCGCTCACTTCGCGCGACAGGACCCTGGTCAAGACGCTGATCGAGTCGCTCGACGACGACGGCTACCTGCGCACGCCGCTGGACGAGCTGGCCCGGCTCGTCGAGCTCGATCCGCCGGCCACCGTCGCCGAGATGCAGATCGCGCTGCGCCACGTGCAGGCGCTGGAGCCGGCGGGTGTCGCCGCGCGCGATGTCGGCGAGTGCCTGAGGCTGCAACTGCCGCTGATCGAGTGCGAGGACACGCGGCAGCTCGCCGAGGCCATCGTCACCGAGCATCTGAACCAGCTCGCTTCGCGCGATGTCAACGGCCTGGCACGTGCGCTGAACCGGCCGGTGGCCGAGGTGGAGGCGGTGTGCGAGCGCATCCGCCGCCTCGACCCGCGGCCCGGCTGGCGCTGCGGCGCGTCGCAGGTGCAGTACGTGGTGCCCGACGTCATCGTCAAGAAGGTGCGCGGCGAATGGACCGTGCAGCTGAACCCGGCCATCGTGCCGAAGGTGCGCCTGAACGAGGCTTATGCCGAGCTGTTCCAGCGCCACCGCTGCTCGGACCACGGCGAGCTCGCCGCGCATCTGCAGGAAGCGCGCTGGACGCTGCGCAACGTCGAGCAGCGCTTCGCCACCATCGTGCTCGTCGCGCAGGCCATCGTGCGCCGGCAGCAGCACTTCCTCGAGTTCGGCGCGATGGCGATGAAGCCGCTGGGCCTGCGCGAGATCGCCGACGAGGTGGGCCTGCACGAATCCACCGTCTCGCGCGTCACCAACAACAAGTTCATGACCACGCCGATGGGCGTGTTCGAGCTGAAGTACTTCTTCTCGCGGGCGCTGGTCTGTCCGAGCGGCCACGCCTGCTCGGGCACCGCGATCCGCGGCTTGATCAAGGACATGATCGCCGACGAGTCGCCGCTCGACCCGCTGTCCGATGCCGAGATCGCGCGCCAGCTCGCCCGCCAGGGCCTGAAGGTCGCGCGCCGAACCGTCACCAAATACCGCCAGCTCCTGCGCATCGATGCCGTGGAGCGGCGCCGCAAGCATGCTTGAAGTCAACACCATCGTCCGCCACCCGCATCACGTCGAGCCGGGTCACGACCCGCACCCGCAGCCGCCGACCGACCCGGGCCACCGGCCCGATCCGCCCAAGCGCCACCCCGACAAGGGACCGGGCGAGCGCCATCCGCAAGGCCCGCTGCGGCGCGCGGTGCGGGAGAGCGCGCACCCGCGTTGAAGGCCGGGGCGAGCCCGGCACGGGCCGGCGGGCCGCGCAGCGTCGGCTGCACGACCCGCCGGCCCGCTTCATCTGGCAATGCTTTGCCGCCCGAGCGGCACGGGGCTTGCCGCCCGCTGTGGCCTTCGACCTGCGGCGAATCATGGCCAAGCTCTACGATCATCGGGTGCTCGTGACCGGCGGTGCCGGCTTCATCGGCTCGCACCTGTGCACGCAGCTGCTTCACCGCGGCTACGAGGTGCTGTGCCTCGACAACTTCCACACCGGGTCGCGGCGCAATATCGCCCATCTGCAGCGGCACCCGCGCTTCGAGCTGCTGCGCCACGACGTGACGCAACCGCTGCAGGTCGAGTGCGACATGGTCTTCAACCTGGCCTGTCCGGCCTCGCCGGTGCACTACCAGGCCGACCCGGTGCGCACCACCCGCGCCAGCGTGCTGGGCGCGCTGCACCTGCTGGAGCTCGCGCACAGGCTGCAGGCCCGCATCGTGCAGGCCTCGACCAGCGAGGTCTACGGCGATCCGGCGCAGCATCCGCAGCCGGAGGGCTACTGGGGCCACGTCAACCCGATCGGCCCGCGCGCCTGCTACGACGAGGGCCAGCGCTGCGCCGAGTCGCTGTTCGCCGACTACCGGCGCCAGCACGGCGTCGATGCCCGCATCGCGCGTATCTTCAACACCTACGGTCCGCGCATGCACCCGGACGACGGCCGCGTGGTCTCGACCTTCATCGTGCAGGCCCTCGAGAACCGGCCGCTGACCGTGTTCGGCGACGGCCTGCAGACGCGCTCGCTGTGCTACGTCGACGACACCGTCGAGGCCTTGCTGCGGCTGATGTTCCTCGAGCGCGACCCGCCCGGGCCGGTGAACATCGGCAGCCCGAACGAGCTGCGGGTGATCGACCTGGCCGAGCTGGTCATCGAGCTGACCGGTTCCCGTTCCACGATCGAGCGTCGAGAAGCCGCGGTGGACGACCCGCACCAGCGCTGTCCGGACATCACGCGGGCCGGCGCCGAGCTGGGATGGCGGCCGCAGATCGCCTTGCGCGAAGGGCTCATGCGCACGATCGGCTACTTCCAGCGGCTGGCACGTTCGCCGCAGGAAGGCTGACGCACGAAGGACGCGTCAGCCGGCGCGCCGCGTCACGGCACCGGCGACCCGCCGCAGCAGCCACTTCGGCGTCACCCGCCCGCCGATGGTCGCCACCAGGTTCGCCGCGCCCGGCACCTTGATCACCTGCCCGCGCTGGCAAGCCCGCCAGCCGTCGCGGGCGACCTGTTCCACGTCGCCGACGACGAACGACGGCAGTCGCGCCAGCGCCGGGTTGGACGCCACTGCACCGCTGAGCATGCCGGTCGCCGTGATGCCCGGGCACAGGGCCGTGACGGTGACGCCCGATCCCGACAGCTCCTCGGCCAGCGACTCGGTGAGCGACAGCACGAAGGCCTTGGTCGCCGCGTAGGTGGCGAGCGTCGGCACCGGCTGGAACGCGGCGATCGACGCGACGTTCAGCACGCGGCCGTGGCCGCGCCTGACCATGCCCGGCAGCAACTCGGCCAGCAGCCCGGTCAGCGCGCCGATGTTGAGGTCGATCAGCGCCTGGTGTCGCGCCGGCGCGGTGTCGACGAAGGCCGCGTTCTCCAGGATGCCGGCGTTGTTGACCAGCACGTCGACCGTGATGCGACGGCGCTTGAGCTCGGCGGCCAGCGCGGCGGCGGCGCCGGGCCGGCCGAGGTCGGCCGGCAGCACCCGCACCGGCACGCCGTGCCGGGCCTTCAGCGCCGCGGCCAGCGCCTCGAGCTTGTCGGCGCTGCGCGCCACCAGCACCAGCGCGCAGCCGTCGGCCGCCGCGCAATGGGCCAGCGCTTCGCCGATGCCGGCGGAGGCGCCGGTCACCAGCACCGTGTCGCGGCGCGTTGCCGAAGGGTCTGCTGCAGCCATGGCCGGTTCTCCTCGTCCTCGACATCGAGGCGGCCAGCGTAGCGCAGTCCGGGGGTGCTGCTCAGCGCTTGCTGCGCGGATCGACGAGGCGCGGGATCAAGGCGAGCACCGCGAGCGCGATCAGCGTCGCGACGATCGCGGTGAGGTCGCGGCCGAGGCCGCAGGCGATGCCGATGGCGCCGGTCATCCACACGCCGGCCGCGGTGGTCAGGCCATGCACGGGCTCCTGTTCCGCATCGGCATCATCGGCTCGCGCGGGCGGGGGTGCGGGCAGGGACGGTCGCTCGTGCTTGATGATCGCGCCGGCACCGATGAAGCCGATGCCGGTGACGATGCCCTGGATCACCCGGCTCATGTCGGCCACGGGCATGCCGGCCTGCACGGGCACCAGCACCAGCAGCGCCGAACCGACGGCCACCAGCATGTGCGTGCGCACGCCGGCCGCCTTGCCCTGGCGCTCGCGCTCGTAGCCGAGCGCGCCGCCCAGCAGCGCGGCCAGCAGCAGCCGCACCAGCAGCTGCGTCGCCAGCGCGGCATCGGGCAGGTCGGAGAACTCGGCCGCGAGCGTCGCGCCGATGGTGTCGAGCAGGTCCACCGGCGCTTCGCAGGCAAGCACCGGGCCCGGCGCGGCGCCGCGGCATGGCGCTTGCCGCGGTGGCCTGCCTGCCGCCGCCGCCGACGGCGTCCATCACCCCCGCGCGATGGCCGGTGCGCGACCGAGACGGTCGACGAGGAAGTCGACGAACACCCGCAGCCGCAGCGGCATGTGGCGCGCGCCCGGCAGGATGATCGAGAACGGCCGGCTGCGGCCGCCGAAGCGGGTCAGCAGCTCGATCAGGCGGCCCTGCTTCAGGTCGTCGTCGACCATGTAGCGGTAGGTCTGCACGATGCCGGCGCCGGCACGCGCGAGCGTGGCCGGGCCGAGGATGTCATCGGTGCAGGTGATCCCGCCGCGGGTCGCCAGCTCGAGCTCGGCGCCGTCGCGGTGGAAGACCCAGGGCACCGGCTGCCCGGAACTCGGCAGCAGGAACTGCAGGCACTCGTGCTGCAGCAGGTCTTCGGGCGCCTTGGGCCGGCCGTGCCGGCGCAGGTAGCCGGGGCTCGCGGCGACCACCAGCTCGGCGTCGACCAGCTTGCGGGCGACCAGGCCCGAGTCCGGCTGCGGCCGCGCGCGGATCGCGAGGTCCAGGCCTTCGGCGGTGAAGTCGACGTTGCGGTTGCTCAGCTGCACCTCGATCTCGACCTTCGGGTGGCGCTGGCGGAAGGCCGGCAGCAGCGGCAGCACGCAGTGGTGGCCGAAGCTCGTCGGCAGGCTGATGCGCAGGCGGCCGGCGGGTTCGACCTGGTTGCCGCTCAGCTCGCGCTCGGCCTCCTGCAGCTGCGCCAGCGCCTGGCGGCAGTGCGCGAAGTAGGCCGCGCCGCCGTCGGTCAGCCGCACCTGGCGCGTGCTGCGCACGAAGAGCCGGGCCTGCAGCCGCTCTTCCAGACGGGCCATCGCGCGGCTCACCGCGGCCGGTGTCAGCCCCGCGCGCTGGGCCGCGACGGTGAAGCTCTGCGCCTCGGCCGCGAGGCAGAAGAGCTCGATGCTGCCGAGCATCACGTCGCTGAACTGGCGGGTCATGGTTGATGTCGTGTAATGACTGTCGATCGATCGTGGGAGTTTATCGATGCGTCCGTCACAAATAAGCTGCCGACCATCGATCAACAGCGCAGGAACCCCGCGATGAGCACCGACATCACCATCGTCTTCCACAGCGGCCACGGCCACACCCGCAAGGTGGCCGAGGCCATCGCCGCCGGCAGCGGCGGCGCGCTGCTGGCGGTCGCCGACGACGGCAGCCTGCCCGACGGCGGCTGGCAGCGGCTGGCGGCGTCCCGGGCCATCGTCTTTGGCTCGCCGACCTACATGGGCAACGTCAGCTGGCAGTTCAAGAAGTTCATCGACGCGACGTCGGCGGTATGGATGAAGCAGGGCTGGAAGGACAAGCTCGCCGCCGGCTTCACCAACAGCGCCGGCCTCAACGGCGACAAGCTGTCGACGCTCTACACCCTGTTCACGCTGTCGCAGCAGCAGGGCATGCTCTGGGTCGGCACCGGGATGTTGCCGAGCAATGCGAAGGCCGCGCAGCGCGACGACCTGAACTACCTGGCCGCGTTCTCGGGCCTGATGACCGCGACGCCCGCCGATGCCTCGGTGGACGAGATGGTGGCCGGCGACCTGGCGACGGCGCGCCGCTTCGGCGAGCGCATCGCCGAGGTGGTGCGCGGCCTGGCGCCCCAGCCGGCCGAGGCCCTGGCGTGAGCGACGCCGCCGACTTCGCAGCGGTATCGGCGCTGCTGCAGGACTACTTCGACGGCCTGCACCACAGCGACAGCGAACGCCTGCGACGCGTCTTCCACCCGCAGGCGCATTACTTCTGCGCCACCGACGGCACGCTGCTGCACCTGGACATGGCCGCTTACTTTCCGGTGGTCCAGGCCCGCCCGTCGCCCGCCAGCCGCGGCGAGGCGCGCCGCGACCGCATCCGGGCCATCAAGTTCGCCGGCCCGGTCACCGCCTTCGTCGAGGCCGAGTGCACGATCGCGCCGAAGGCCTTCACGGATTTCCTGACGCTGGTGAAGCTGGACGGCCGCTGGCAGATCGTCGCCAAGGTCTTTCACTACACGCTGGTCGACGCGGCCTGAGACCGCCGCGCCAGGATGCGCTGCAGCGCGTCGGTGTCGATCGGCTTGACGAGGTGGTGGTCGAAGCCGGCCTGCAGCGCGGTCTCCTTGTCGGCGCGCTGGCCCCAGCCGGTGGCCGCGACCAGCAGCATGCCGGCGGTCGCGGCATCGGCGCGCAGCCGGCGCGCGAGCTCGTAGCCGTTGAGGCCCGGCATGCCGATGTCGAGGATCGCGACGTCGGGCCGCGTGGCCAGCGCGGTGTCGAGCGCGGCTTTGCCGTCGTGCACCACCTTCACCTGGTGTCCGAGGCCCTGCAGCCAGTGCTGCAGGCTGTCGGCGAAGTCGACGTTGTCGTCGGCCAGCAGCAGCCGCAGCGGCCGGCCCGTGCGGACCTCGGGCGGCGACGCGGGCGGCGGCACGGACCGCGCCGCGGCATTGGCGCGCTGCAGCGGCAGGCGCACGCGGAAGGTGGCCCCCGCGCCCAGGCCTGCGCTCTCGACCGTGATGTCGCCGCCATGCAGCTGCGCCAACTGCCGCGCCAGCGTCAGCCCGATGCCCAGGCCCGCATTGCCGCGCTCGAGCCGCTTGTCGGCCTGCTCGAACAGATCGAAGATGCGCTGCTGCATCGCCGGCTCGATGCCGATGCCGTTGTCGCGCACCGTCACCGCCACCTCGTCGCCGCGTTCGTGCAGCGCGACCTCGATCGCGCCGCCGGCCGGGGTGTAGCGGCAGGCGTTGTTCAGCAGGTTCGAGAACACCTGCAGCAGCCGGGCGGCGTCGCCCTGCATCGTGCAGGGATGCGGCGGCAGCGTGGCCGTCAGCGTGAGCCGCTGCTGCCGCGCGACCGGCTCGGCCAGCTCGATCGCATGGCGCAGCACGGCGACGAGGTCGATGCGCTCGGCATGCAGCGAGAGCTTGCCGGTGGTCACGCGCGAGACGTCGAGCAGGTCGTCGATCAGGCGCACCATCTGGCGCAGCTGGCGTTCGAGGATCGAATGGGCGAGCTCGCGCGTGGCGGGGTCGGCGGCCGGGCTGCGCAGCAGCGTCGCGGCATTGGCGATCGGCGCCAGCGGGTTGCGCAGCTCGTGCGCCAGCGTCGCGAGGAACTCGTCCTTGCGGCGGTCGGCCAGCCGCAGCCCGGCCTCGGCGGCCTGGCGCTCGCCCATCTCGCGCTCGAGCTCGCCGGTGCGCGCGGCCACTTCGTCGAGCATCGCGTTGAAGGCCTGCACCAGCTGCGCGACATCGCGCACCGGCGCATCGGGGGCACGCAGCGTCCAGTCGCGGCGCTCGATCACCTGCTGCGCGACTTCGGCCACGCGCTTGAGCGGCTCGGTGACGCCGCGCTGCAGCCGGCGGAAGACCCCCTGGGCGACCAGCAGGCTGACGGCCATCACGCCGGCCAGCAGCGCGCCCAGGTTCAGCGCCTTGGTCCAGACATCGTGGGTCGCGCGCAGGTAGACGCTGCCCACCCGCTCGCGCTCGTGCTCGATCGGATGGACCACCTCGATCGTCGGACCGAGCAGGCGGCGCAGCTCGGTCATCCGCGGCGCCTGCCCGGGCGGCAGCGGCGGCGGCTCGCCGGGCGCCACGGTCCAGGTCGCGAAGGGGCGGCCGTCGGCGGTGAAGACGGCGGCGGCGCGGATGCGCGGCTGCTGCTTCAGCCGCTCGAGGTTCTGCTGCGCCACGCGCGCATCGTCGAACTCCAGCGCGGTGGCCGTGGCGTTGGCCACGAGGTCGGCCTGGGTCTGCAGGTCCTCGATGAAGGCGCGGCGGTAGGTCGTCATCTCGTACAGCAGCAGCACCGCCGCGCTGAGCAGCAGCGCGACGGTCGTCGTCAGCATCGAGACGCGCGAGAACTGGGCGCGCAGCGTGGGGGATTTCATCGGTGCGTCATCGTGGCACGGCGGGTGCCCGCCCCGTGGGGGCCGCCGGCGCCGGCTTGTAACCGCTGCCGTCACCTGGGCATGGCGCTTGCCGCCTGCGTGCATCGCCCGTTCACTTCAGCCGTCAGATGAAGCTTCGCCGCAGTCGTTCCGTCGTGGCCCTGGCCCTGGCCGTCGGCCTGGGGGTGCCGCTCGCCGCACTCGCGGCGCCGCTGCCGCCGCACGACAGCGAGGCGCAACGCGTGCTCGCCAAGGCGTCGCCCGCGGTGCGCGCGCTGGATGCGCGCGTGCGCGAGCGCAGCGACAACGGCGGCCGCCCCTTCGCCATCCTCGACAAGGCGCAGGCGCGGCTGTACGTCTATGACCCGAACGGCCGGCTGCAGGGTGCCGCGCCGGTGCTGCTGGGCCTGGCGCGCGGCGACGACTCGGTGCCCGGCATCGGCGAGCGCCCGATCGCGAAGGTGCGGCCGTTCGAACGCACGACGCCGGCGGGACGCTTCGACGCCAAGCCGGGCCGCAATGCCAACGGCGAGGATGTGGTCTGGGTCGACTACGACGCGGCGGTGTCGATGCACCGCATGCGCGCGATCGACCCGACCGAACACCGACCGCAGCGCCTGGCCACGCCATCGCCGGCCGACAACCGGATCTCGTTCGGCTGCATCAACCTGCCGCCGGCCTTTTTCGACCACGTGCTGAGGCCGCTGTTCACCCGCGGTGGGCAGCCGGGCGGCGTGGTCTATGTGCTGCCGGAGACGCGGCCGCTGCAGGCGCAGTTCGCCGCGCTCTTCGAGACGCCGCGGGCCGGGAGTGGCGCTGCCGCGATCGATGCACGCAGCGCGGCGCGGCTGCAGCTCGCCCGGCGATCCTGACGCCCAAATGCTGCGGGGCGCCCCGTGACCGAGGGGCGCCCCGCAACAACGCGTCATCGCGGACGTCAGTTCCGGTCGGCGCGCGGCTCCATCGTCGACGACGAACTCGAACCGGTGCTCATGTCCGAGCTGGTGCTGGGCGAGCCGGTCGTGCTGGTCGTGGACGACGAGCCCGGCGCGGTCGTGGTCGACGAACCGGTCGCCGACGAGTCCGTGCTCGTGGTCGAGCCGGTGCTGCCCATCGTGCTGCCCGAGGTCGAGCCGCTCGGCGTCGTCGTCGACGCATTGCCCGGCGCCGTCGTCGTGCTCGACGAACTGCCGGGCGCGGTGGCGGTGGTGCCCTGGCCGGTCGTCGAGGTGGACGACGACGAGGTCGAGGACTGCGAGTAGACGGCGGCGGCGCCGGTCAGGCAGGCGGCGGCGGCAGCGACGCTGATCCAGGTGAAACGCTTGCTCATGTGTGAACTCCGGTGAGTGAGGTAACGGACAATCCCGCACGTGGCAAGGGCCGCGTGCCGGTCCCGTAGAGCCGGCAATGGACATGCCCGAAGGGCGTTAGGCGCGGGCAAGCGCGTGGCGCGGCGGGCCGCCGCGCACGCCTCAGGGCCGTTGGGTGTCCTCGCCGTCGAGCGCGGCGTATTCCTTCAACCGGTTGTAGAGCGTCTTCAGGCTGATGCCCAGCGCCGCGGCCGTGCGCTCCTTGTGCTGGCGGAAGTGCTGCAGCGTCGCGGTGATCAGCAGCCGCTCGGTCTCGGCCAGCGAGGTGCCGATCGGCACGATGACCGCCGATGCATCGGCCGTCACCCGCGCGACCGCCGGCGACGGCGTGGCGTCGTCGGCGAAGGCCGCGGCGGCGGCCCCCGGCGCTGCCGGGTCCGGCTCGGCCGCCGGCAGCGCGGCATCGTCGGGCGCCGCGGGCACGACCCGCACCGGCTCGACGCCGGGCGGATTCGTCGGCAGCCAGTCGTCGTCGATGGCGCCGCCCTCGGCCATCACGTAGGCGCGCTGCACCACGTTGCGCAGCTCGCGCACGTTGCCCGGCCAGCGGTAGGCCTGCAGCTTGGTCAGCGCCGCCGGCGTGAAGCGCTTGGCCTCGCCCTCGCGCTCGATCACCTGCTGCAGGAAATGCTCGGCCAGCAGCGGCACGTCCTCGGACCGCTGCATCAGCGGCGGCAGCTCGATCGGGAACACGTTGAGCCGGTAGAACAGGTCCTCGCGCAGCTTGCCCGAGGCCACCGCCTGCTGCGGCGGCCGGTTGCTCGCGGCGATGATGCGCACGTCCGCCTCCTGCGTCACCGTGGAGCCCACGCGCAGGTAGGTGCCGGTTTCCAGCACGCGCAGCAGCTTGACCTGCAGCTCCAGCGGCATCTCGGTGATCTCGTCGAGGAACAGCGTGCCGCCGTGCGCACGCTCGAAGAAGCCCTGGTGCTGGCGCTCCGCGCCGGTGAAGCTGCCCTTCTCGTGGCCGAAGATCTCGCTCTCGATGAGATTCGGCGAGATCGCGCCGCAGTTGACCGCCAGGAACGGGCGCTTGCGGCGGCGGCTGAGCTCGTGCACGGTCTGCGCGACCACTTCCTTGCCGGTGCCGCTTTCCCCGGTGATGAACACCGTCACCCCGGTACCGGCCACGCGCGAGATCTGCTGGTAGACGCGGCGCATCGGCGCCGAACGCCCCCACAGCGCGCCGAAATGGCCGCGCTGGCCGACCTCGGCGTTCAGGCCCTCGACCTCGGCCAGCAGCGCCGACGGCGGCGTCACCCGCGACAGCACGCCTTCGAGCTGCTTCAGGTGCACGGGCTTGACCAGGTAGTCGGCCGCGCCCATGCGCAGCGCCTGGATCGACGTCTCGAGGCTGGCGTGGCCGGTGACCAGCACGATCTCCGAGCGTGCGGTGAGCTGCGTATCCGACAGCAGCTCCATGCCGCTGCCGTCGGGCAGCTTCAGGTCGAGCAGCACGATGTCCGGCGGATGCATCAGGATCTGGCGCCGCGCCTCGTTCAGGCTGCGCGCCGTCGCGACGCTGAAGTTGCGGCCGGCGACCAGCGCGGCCAGCATCGCGGCGGCGTCGGCATCGTCGTCGACGATCAGCGCGTGGCGGGTCGCGGCGGCCGGCGGTGCCGCCTTGGCAGGCGATCGGGAGGAGGTAGTGGAGGTCAAGGCGATCGGGCGGTTTCGAAGGGCGATGAAGCGCAGAAGCGCAGAAGCGCAAAAGGCGAAGAGGCGAAGAGGCGAAGAGGCGATCGGAAGCGAGGCGATCGGAAGGTGCCGAGCCTACGCGCTTGCCACGCCGTCGGCGGCGATGCCCCTGTCGCTGCAACAATTGTTGCGTCGGCTATCGGGGCAGGGCCGGCCTGGGCGGCACGCGTCTTGCCAGACGTCAAGCTCAGCCACTGCCCGAGCCTCGCCATGCCGTCCATCCGTCGCCGCCCGCTGCCTGGTGTGCGGGCCACCGAGCTCGCGATCGCCGTCCCCCAGGTGGTCGCCCATCGGCTGACGCGCCTGGCCACCGCGGGTCCGTGGCCCGGCGCCCGGGACCGGCGCGAATTTCATCGCATGGGCAGCGAGAAGGTCGCGGCCTTCCACGAGTCCTGGACCGCAATGTGGCTGCAGGCCTGGCGCGCGCCGATGCAGTTCGGGATGTCGCTGATGGGCTGGTGGTGGTGGCCCGCGCGGATCGCCGAGCACGGCCTGAAGCCGGTGCATCGGCGTGCGGTGGCCAATGCCAAGCGTCTCGCGCGGGAGCGCCTGCGCGGCTGATTCCCTAGTGTTCGAAAGACGCGTCCGTGCTGGACGCGTCGTTGTCGTCGCCGGCCAGGTCGTCGTCGCCTTCGATCGATGGCAGCGCGCTGTCCTCGACCAGGCGCGCGTTGACGGCGGCGATGACCTGGGCGCGGGCAAAGGCCAGCACGCGCTCGGCCGCTTGCAGTACTCGGGGATCCACGGATGTCCTCCTTCGAATCGGGAATGTGCTTTAGGCAGCGATGAGGCAAGGCGCATGCCCGCGGCCGGGTACGCCGCTTGCCCATGCCGCCGCCAAGTGCCCGCCGCCAAGTGCCCGCAGCGTCGGGCGATTCGCCAACCACCCGTCCCGGAAGGACCCCGATGAGCACTCCGCAGCACGGCCCGTCGTCGGCCAATCCCTACCGTCCCCAGGTGCAGTTCGAGCCTCCGGCGCGGCTGGCGTACTGGCTTCGGGTGCTCGACAGCGACGAGCAGGAGCTGCGCCGGGTGGTCGACGAGGTCGGCTGCCATGCGCAGCGGGTGTGCGCGCGGCTGTGGGAACTGCGCCAGGGCCCGCCGCGCGCCAACTGATCCCGGCGCGTTCGCCGCGTCGTCAAACCGGTCGCGACGCCGCCGAGCTCGGCAGCGCCGGCGGCCGGATGCCCAGCGGCGCGTTCTCCGGGGCTGGCGACGGGGCCGGCGGCAGGCCGGCGGGGCGCTCGCAGGCGGCGAGCCACAACAGCGCCAGCGTGATGCAACGCCGGCGAGCGACGAACGCGGTGCCCATGGCGGCTCCTGGTGGGGCGGTCGGCGGTCGCGGCAGGCCATGTGCCCGGTTCGCGCAACGGGGTTTGCAAAGCCTGCTGCAAAGCCTGCGCCGCGGCCCGGCCGGCCGCGTACTTTGCAGTTTGTAAACCCAGGAATGGTTTCGCAACGGTCGTGATCGCCGGGCACCTCGCTTGCCGTGGAGTGCGGATCAACGAATTCCCGGGAGGCGAGCCCTCATGTCCTACCCTCCGCTGCCCCGCGCGGGCCTGCCGCGCCTGCCCACGGGCCTGACGTTGCCGGCGCCGCCGGCGCTTAGGATGGGCGCCGACGGTGCGCCGCTGGCGCCGGACAGCGCGTGGGACGCGCTCGACAGCGGTCCGGGCCCGCTGGCCGACGGGCCCGCGTCGCCGTCCTGGTTCGGGATGCAGGTGCCCGAGGGCGTGACCGCCTACGGTCATTTCGAATGCCGTGCCTCGCTGCAGGCGCTGACGCTGGCGGCACCGTTTCGCCATGCCGGGCAGCGCACGCCGGTGCAGGTGCGATTCGCCCGCTGCGGCGAACCCGCGGCGGCCGACACCGCGCGCGGTGCGCGGCGCTTCGTCGTGCGCTTCGGCGCCGATGCCGCGGGCATGCCGGGCTGGCCGCTGGCCGGCTGCAGCCTGCCGGTGCCGCCGGACAGCGCAGTGTCGCTGACACCGCCGGTCGACGACGCGCCGCTCGCGCCCTGGCTGTGGCTGATGAGCGACCGCGCGCTGCCGCGCAGCTACCGCATGATGCAGGGCTTCGGCACGCAGACCTTCCGCCTGCTCGAGAGGCCTCCGGGCTTCGCCCTCCGGGATTCGCCCTTGGGGCGGCCCGGCGGGCTCATGCACGCCAGCGGCGAGGCGGTCTACGCGCGCTTCCACTGGCTGCCGGCCGCCGGCACGCATGCGCTGGCGGCCGACGAGGCCGAGCAGCTCGCCCGCGTCGATCCGCTGTTCCTGCGCCATGACCTCGCCGAGGCGATCGGCGCCGGCGCCTTTCCGCGCTGGCAGCTCGCGCTGCAGGTGTTCGGCGACCGCCAGGCCAGCAGCTTCGACTTCGACCCCTTCGATCCGCACCGGCTGCTGCCCGAGGATCGTGTGCCGCTGCGCTCGATCGGCTGGCTGGTGCTGAACCGGATGGCCGATCGCCATGAGGCGGATGCCGAGCTTGATGAGGACGCCGGGCTCGCGGCGGCGCACGAGGGCCGCGACGCGGCCGCGCCGGAGGATCTGTCGGCGGCCAACGGCATCGTGCCGTGCCACGGCCGCGCCGCCAGCCCGGCCGAGCGGGCGCGCCAGGACCTGCAGCAGGCGCGCATGTTCTGGCGCAGCCAGAGCCGCGTCGAGCAGAACCACCTGATCGCCGCCTGCCGCGCGTCGATCGGGCCGCTGCCGCCGGCACCGCCGCGCGCCCGGCTGCTGGCGCGGCTGGCCGACGTCGACCCGGCGCTGGCGGCGACGATCAGCGCCGGCGCGACGCGGCGTTCCGGCGCGCAGCTGCGCGGCGAGCCCGGCGCCGCGGGCCATCCGGCCAGCGTCGAGCCGTCGTCGAGCCTGTCGTTGCTGGCGCGGCCGGGCGAACGCAGCGTGCGCATGCGCCGCATCGCGCTGCTGCTGGCCGACGGCTTCGAGAGCCGCAGCCTGCGCGCGGTGCAGCGTGCCCTCAGCGCGGCCGGTGCCCAGGTGCACTGCGTCGGCACGCGCGCCGGCGCGCTGTGGTCCGCCGCCGGCGACTTCACCGCGGTCGAGCTCAGCATCGAGCTCGCGCCCTCGGCGCTGTGGGATGCCGTCGTGCTGCCCGAGGGCGCGCGGGCGCAATCCGCGCTCGCGCATTCCGACGAGGCGCGGCGATTCATCCTCGCGCAGTACCGGCACGGCAAGCCGATCCTGCAGCTCGGGCCGGACAACAACCTGCTGGCGCGGCTGGGCATCTCGCGGGCGCTGCCGGATGGCCGCGTCGATCCGGCGCTGGTGACGCGGCCTCGCGGCGACGCCGCCGAGGCCGCCGCGACCATCGCGCTGCGGCGCCAGATCAGCGCCTTCCTCGAGGCGCTGTCGCTGCCGCGGCGCTTCGAGCGCGAGCCGGACCCCGCGCCGCTGATCCCGGTGCGCTACCCGCGCTACGCGCGCTGACGCCCGCAGGCGCCGGCCCGACGCGGCGCTTCTGCCCGATGCGTGTCGCGGAGTTCACCGACCTGCTGCGCGACGCGGTGCATGCGTGGATCGAGGACCATGTGCCGAGCATGGGCGCGGCGCTGGCCTACTACACCGTGTTCTCGGTCGCGCCGATGCTGCTGATCGTCATCGGCGTCGCCGGCATCGTCTTCGGCGTCGATGCGGCGCGTGGCGAGATCGTCGCGCAGCTGAGCGGACTGCTCGGCACCGAAGGCGCGCAGGCGATCGAGGCGCTGGTCAAGAGCGCGGCGAAGCCGGCCGAGGGCCTGGCCGCGACGGTGCTCGCCGCGCTGCTGCTGCTGGTGGGCGCGACGACGGTGTTCGTCGAGCTGCAGAGTGCGCTCGACCGCATCTGGCGCGCGCCGGTGCGCCGCGGCGAGGGCCTGCTGAGCCTGCTGCGCTCGCGCCTGCTGTCCTTCGGCATGGTGATGGGCTTCGGCTTCCTGCTCACCGTCTCGCTGGTGCTGTCGGCCGTGGTCGCGGCGCTCGGCCGCTTCTGGGGCGCGCACCTCGGCGGCTGGCTGGTGGTGGCCGAGGCGCTGAACTTCGGCATCGGCTACGGCATGGTGACGCTGATGTTCGCGATGATCTACAAGATCATGCCGCGGGTGCGTGTGCGCTGGCGCGACGTCTGGGTGGGCGCGGCGTTCACTGCGGCGCTGTTCGTGATCGGCAAGGCGCTGATCGGGCTGTACATCGGCCGCAGCGGCATCGCCTCGGGCTTCGGCGCGGCCGGCTCGCTGGTCGTGCTGCTGCTGTGGGTGTACTACTCGGCGCAGATCTTCCTGCTGGGCGCGGAATTCACGCGCATGGTGTCGCTGCGGCGGGCGACCTCCGTCACCGTCACAGGGTCCGCTGATGCACCTCGAAGCCGGTCTCGGGCGGGGTCTCCATGAAGTCGATCGCGTGCATGCGCTCGGTGGCCCACGCCACCACGGTGGCCAGCTCCGCGGGCTCGATCGGCTTGTGCAGGAAGAGGTCGAAGCCCGCTGCGCGGCAGCGCGCCTCGTCGTCGGGGTCGTGCGAACCGGTGCAGCACACCAGCAGCGTCGCCGGATGGACCATCTCGGCGCGGCGGGCCTCGATCAGCGCCTCGCAGCCGTCCTTGCCGGGCATGCGCAGGTCGATCACCGCGGCAGCCGGCCGGAACAGCTGCATCAGCCGCAGCCCGGTCTCGGCGCCGTAGGCGACCGCGGCCTTGGCGCCGCAAAGCTCCAGCAGGCCGGCCAGCGAGTCGGCGGCGTCGAGCTGGTCGTCGACCACCAGGATGCGCGGCCGCATGGCGGAGGGGGCGTCATCGGCTTGCATGGGGGCTCGGGAATTTTCAGCTGGTCTCGCTGGCAAACCGCGTGCCCGGAAATGCTGTGCGGCTGTGCGCATGGCCGCGGCGCGCGATGCCGCCGTCGCGCGCGATGCCCGCTGACGCTCAGTGCGCCGCGCGCGCTTCCTCGCGCAGCCGCTTGATCTGCTCGTGGTTGCGCTGCACGCCCTCGGCCTGGCGCGTGACCAGCGCACGCAGGTCTTCCGGCAGGTCTTCCTGCAGCGCCTTGCGGTAGCGGTTGACGGCCAGGTCTTCGCCGCGCTCGCATTCCTCGAGGATGGCCACGTTGTCGTAGTCGGTCAGCTTGGTGCGCATCGCCACCCAGCCGCGGTGCAGTGCGCCGCCGACGCTGCCGGACTGCTGCGGCTTGCCGCCGTAGCGCGCGACCTGCGCCTGCAGTTCGTCGATCGCCTGCTTGCATTCATCGGCGCGGCGCAGCAGCAGCGTGCGCAGCGCATCGGTGCGGGCGTGTTCGGCCGAGGTCCGGAAGCCGTATTCGCCGTCCTTGCTGGTCTCGATCAGGTCGTTCAGAACGTCGACCACGTCGTCGTTGTCCATGGTGTTCCTTTCGCCTTTCGCGGCAGTGCGGGAGGTGCGCCGGCGCAGGGTGCCGGCACGCCGGCGATGGGCAGTCCGCGTGCCCGTCCGCCGCCCGACCCGGGTATGGGGATTGCCGCCGGCCGCCGCGGATGTCCGCATCGAGTTCACAGGAGCAGACCATGCAACAGCGGGACAACGACGGTCGCCCACCAGGCGGCTCCGGGGACCATGGACGTCATGCCGGCGATCGCGGCGACGATGGCGGCGGCTGGGGCGAGCAGGGCGGCAGCACCTACGGTTATGGCCAGCCGGCGCGCCACGGCGGCCACGGGCAGGGCGGCCAGGACCCGGGCCAGGACCATGCGCAAGGCCCGGACGCCGGCGACCAGGGTCAGACGTGGCACGAAGGCCGCGCCGGCGGCGGCCGCGGCAGCCCGAACAGCGGCCTGGGTGCCGGCGGCACCGGCACCACGCAGGGCGCCACCGGGCCGAGTGGCGGCAGCCCGACCGGCGGCACGACCAGCACGGCCGGCGGCACGACCGCCGGCGGCATGAGCGGCATGGGCGCCAGCGGCAGCGGCGGCGCGGGCGGTGGCGGCGAGGCCGCCCGCGCCGCCAGCCCCGGCGGCACCGGCAGCCCCGGTGGCACTGGCCGCGCGCCGGGCGGCAAGTCGCCGAAGGCGACCTGACGCACCCCTGAGCGCGGCCGGGCAGCGGCGAAGCCCGAGGGGCATCGCCGAAGTCGCTGCGGGGGGTATCAGACTGTGGTGCGCAGGCGCTCGCGCAGGTCCTGCAGCCGGGCGCGGTCGTGGCGGATGGTGTCGCGCTGGCCCTCGACCAGCTGGCGCACGCTGTCCGGCAGCGTCGCGCGCAGCAGGTGGTCGTAGTGCAGCTCGGCGAGGGTGTCGGTGCGCTCGCAGGCGTCGATCAGCACGAGGTCGGGCTGCGCCGACAGCGCGCCGCGCACCGCGACCCAGCTCAGCCGCAGGTCGCCGGCCGCGGTGCCGGATTCGCGCGGCATGCCGCCGTGCTGGGCCATCAGCTGCTGCAGGTGCATGCCGGCACGGCGGCAGTCCAGTGCCCGGCGCTGCAGCATCACGTGCAACGCGAAACTGCGCGAGCGCCGCGCGCAGTACGCGAACGTCGCTTCGCTGTCCTTGCACAGGCCGATCAGGCCGTTCAGCGTCTCGCGGATGTCGACGCGCATCATGGGAGCTCCTGGGGCGGTCCTGCGCCTCGAGCGATGCAGGAGCATTCGGCGGGCCTGGGTTCACGTTCGAGTGCAGGCAGTCCCCTGCGCGGGATTGCTTCTTGCCGTCGTCGGCCTGCGCCGGCCGGCAAGCGACCTTGCCCGCGTGGGGCGCGCACTTTCCAGGAGCGAACGATGGCAATGACGAGGCAGGACGCGGTACTGGTCGACGGGTTGCTGTCGGCCGTGCTGTCCGCGGCGACGCTGGCCTGGCGCGGGCGCGCCGAGCTCGGCAGCGCGGCCGCACCGATCAACGCGCCGAGCCAGTGGGTGCACGGCCCGGCCGCGCTGCACCGCGACGGCGCCAGCCTGCGCCACACCGCGCTCGGCGGCCTGGTCCACGGAGCGTCCTCGCTGCTGTGGGCCGGGATCTACGAATGGCTGCAGGCGCGCCGGTGGCGCTCGACGCCGGGCGATGCGCTGATCGACGCCGCGGCGGTCACCGCGGTCGCCGCGGTGGTCGACCTGGCCCTCGTGCCCAAGCGGCTGTCACCGGGCTTCCAGAAACGGCTGTCGATGCCGGGCGTGGTGATGGTCTACGCCAGCTTCGGACTCGGGCTGATGCTGGGCGGACTGCGGCGCCGGCGGCGCTGAAGCCCCTGCGAGAGGGCCTCGGGAGGCCTCCCGAAAGGCGGGGCGGCCGCCGGACCCCGTGGGGCCCGGCGGCCGCGCCGCGTGACGCGGGAACCGCGCCGGTGGATCACTCCATCGGGGACTCGAGCTCGTCCTTGCGCTGCGCCAGCATCAGGCCGACGGCCTTCAGGTCCATCTTCTGCTTGCGCAGCTTCGGGAACATTTCCTTCTCTTCTTCCTTGACGTGGTGGGTGACGTACTCGCCGAGCACCTTCACCTTCGCGTCGTACATCGGCTCGTCCGGCTGCATCGACTTCAGCTCGGCGATCAGCGCCTTCGCGCTGGCGTGCTCGACCTCGGCCTCGTCGATCAGGTCGGGCTCCCCGAGCGCCTCGCGCGCGGCCGGATAGAGCAGCTCTTCCTCGATCGTCGCGTGCACTTCGAGCATGCGGCAGATCTGCTGTGCGAGCTCCTGGCGCTGGCCGGCGGACGCCTCGTCCTTGTGCAGGCGGTCGTAGGCCTCGAACAGCTTCTTCACTTCGGCATGGTCGGCCTTCAGCAGCGCGATCGCGTCGGCGGGCTTCGCACGCGTCTTCGTCGACGTGCTGCGGGCGCGCGCCGGGGCGCGGCGTGTCGTGGTCGAGGGGGTGGCATGGGACTGCGGCATGACTATTCTCCAAAGGGGATGGACGACGACAGCGTCGAAGCGCCGATGCTGGCCGGCGGGGCGCGCGTGCGGTGTAGGACGACACCGGCGCCGTGCTTCGGCCGATGCCGCACGCGGATGCCGCGCGGGATGTGCGTGGGATGCGGGCGGGGCTGCGCGCGGGGATCGACCTGTGCCGCGGGCACGCCGATTGCCACGAACTCCGCCGGCTGCGGGAGGGCAGTGATGAATCGACGTCCGGAACATTCGCCGCGCGCGCTGCGCGGCCGCTCATCGTGAGGATCCTGCTGACGGGGGCCACCGGCTTCATCGGCAGCCGGCTGCTGGCCGCGTTGCAACTGCGCGGGCACGAGGTGTGGTGCGCCGGCCGGCGGCCGCCGCCGCACGCGATCGGCTGGCTTCCGATCGACTTCGCCCACGCGCTGACGAAAGAGGACTGGCTGCCGCTGCTCGACGACATCGACTGCGTGGTCAATACCGTCGGCATCTTCCGCGAGCACGGCACGCAGACTTTCGAACGCCTGCACGAGCAGGCGCCGCGTGCGCTGTTCGACGCCTGCGTCGATGCCGGCGTGATGCGCGTGGTGCAGTTGTCGGCGCTCGGCGTCGAGCGGCGGCGCACCGAGTACCAGCGCAGCAAGCACACCGCCGACGCCTACCTGCTGGCGCTGCCGCTGGACGGCATCGTCGTGCAGCCCTCGCTGGTCTTCGGGGCCGACGGCCGGAGCGCGGCGCGCTTCCTGATCCTGGCGGCGATGCCGCTGCTGCCGCTGCCGTCCGGCGGTGGCCAGGTGCAGCCGGTGCATGTGGACGACGTGGTCGAGGCCTTGTGCGCGCTGGTCGATGCGCCGCCGGTGCCGGGCGCCGGGCGCACGGTGCCGCTGGTGGGCCCGAGGCCGCTGAGCCTGCGGCGATACCTGATGATGCTGCGCGGCGCGCTGGGGCTGAAGCCGACGCTCGCGCTGCGCGTGCCGGCCGCGCTGGTGGCGCTGGCCGCCAGCTGGGGCGAGGTCCGCGGCCAGGCGCTGCTCGACCGCGGCGCGTGGACCATGCTGCAGCAGGGCAGCGTGGGTCCGGCGGTGGCGATCAGCTGGCTGCTCGGGCAGCCGCCGCGCGAGGTCGGCGACTTCCTGCTCGGCGAGCCCCTGGCCGCGCTGCGGCTGCAGGCGCGGCTGGGCTGGCTGCTGCCGCTGCTGCGCTTCGCGCTGGCGCTGGTGTGGATCGTCACCGGCCTGCTGTCCTTCGGCCTGTTCCCGCGCGACGACAGTTATGCGCTGCTGGCCGTCACCGGCATCACGCCGGCGCTGCAGCCGCTGATGCTCTACGGCGGGGCGGCGCTGGACCTCGGCCTCGGCGTCGCGACGCTGCTGCCCCCGGCCAGCGCCCGCTGGCGCGCGCGGCTGTGGCTGGCGCAGATCGCGCTGATCGCCGTCTACACGCTGGTCATCGCCTGGCGGCTGCCGGAGTTCTGGCTGCATCCCTTCGGCCCCTTGCTGAAGAATCTGCCGATCCTCGCGATCCTGGTGCTGCTGTACCTGCACGAGCGCGACGCCAGCGCGCCGCTGACGACGAACGCCGGCGATGCCGCGGCGCGCGCGCTCTGAGCGGCCGCGATGCCGCGGCACGAAAGGGTGCCGGCTTCGCGGTGCCTCGACGCGGGATCCATGCGCTCGTTCGGACATTGCAAGCACAGCAGCGAGGCCACGAGTCGACCGGGCTAGGCTGTCGGGCGGCGTCGGTGTGCGGTCCGTCGGAGGATGGTGGTCGAGGCCGGGAAGCCGGCACATGCGCTCCGGGCAAGCCCCGTGCCCATGCCGGGCTTGCGCCGGGGCAGGGGCCCGCGGCGCGGGCACGCCGCCTGCACTGCGCGGGCTCCACGGAGAACCGCGATGCGCGCCACTGCCACCGAACACGATGCCGATGCCGACCACGACGAAGAGATCCGCGGGGTCGCCCGCTTCCTGCGCGAGCGCTCGCTGCGCCTGGCGACGGCCGAGTCCTGCACCGGCGGCCTGATGGCCGCGATGCTCGCCGACCTGCCCGGTGCCGGCGAGATCCTGGACAGTGCCTTCGTCGTCTATTCGCCGCAGGCCAAGCAGACGGTGCTGGGCGTGCAGCGCCGCACGATCGACAGCTTCAACCTGACGAGCGAGCCGGTGGCGCGCGAGATGGCCCTGGGCGCGCTGCGCATCGGCGGGGTGAACCTCGCGATCGCCAACACCGGCGTCACCGACGACGTCGATCCACGCATCCCCGCCGGCACGCAATGCTTCGCGTGGGTGTTCCGCTTGGGCGGGGTCGGGCAGGACGCGGTCTACAGCGAGACCCGGCGCTTCGAGGGCGACCGCTCGCGCATCCGCGCGGAGGCGGCGCGTTACGCGCTGAAGCGGATCGCGCACTACGGCGCGCAGGCCGATCGCGCGCCTCGGCCCGCGGAATCGCAGGCCTCGCCCCAGGCCTCGCCCCCCGCGCCTGATCCTGCCGGCCTGGAGCGGTGATGGCTGATAACTTAGATGATGTGCGTCCAGGCACCGGCTGGGGCGAGCTGCGGCGGCTGCTGCTGGTGCGGCTGGAGAACCTGGGCGACCTGCTGATGACGACGCCGGCGCTGGCCGCGCTGCGCCGCGCGCTGCCCGATGCCGAGCTGACGCTGCTGTGCTCGCCGGCCGGCGCCGCGCTGGCGCCGCACCTGCCGATGGTCGACGACGTGATCAGCTTCGACGCGCCGTGGGTGCAGTCCGCCGCGCCGGCGGGCGGCATCGGCGGCGAGGCCGCCGCGATGGCGGAGCTGGCGTCGCGGCTGGTCAAGCGCCAGTTCGACGCCGCGATCGTCTTCACCGCCTGCACGCAGAGTGCGCTGCCCGCGGCGATGTTGTGCCGGCTGGCGGCGATCCCGCGTGTGCTGGCCTACAGCCGCGAGAACCCGTACCGGCTGATCAGCGACCGGGTCGCCGATCCCGACCTCGATCCGGCGAACGCGCGGCACGAGGTGCAGCGCCAGCTGGCGCTGCTGGCGCAGGTCGGGCTGGCCGATCAGGCGGCGCCTGCGCCGCCGAAGCTGCAGGTCGTGGTGTTCGACGTGCACCGCCAGGCGCTGCAGCGGCGGCTGCGCCGGGCGCGCTTCGCTGTCGGGCTGTCGATCGTCAACGAGGTCTTCGCGGGTTATTTCGTCGTGCATCCGGGCGCCGGCGCGGCGTCGCGGCGATGGCCGGCCGAACGCTTCGGCACCTCGGCGGCGCAGATCGCCGCGGCCAGCGGGCTGGTGCCGGTGGTCGTCGGCGCGGCCTCCGAGGCGCCGCTGGTGCGCGAGGTGCTGCTGGCCGCGCGTGCAGCGCAGCGCGGCAGCGGCGCGCCGCCGCCGCTGGCCTTGATCGGCGACGAGCTGCCGCTGGGCGAACTGCTGGCGCTGATCGAGGGCGCGGCGCTCGTCGTCTGCAACAACAGCGGGCCGGCGCACATCGCCGCGGCGCTGCAGCGGCCGGTGGTCGTGCTGTACGCGCTGACCCATCCGCAGCGCACGCCGTGGCAGGTGCCCTCGCGCGTGCTGTTCCAGGACGTGCCGTGCCGCAACTGCCTGCGCAGCCGCTGCCCGCTGATGCACCACCTGTGCCTGCTCGGCGTGGCGCCGGAGCAGGCCTCGGCGGCCGCGCTCGAACTGCTGCTGCTGCAACAGGCGCCGGCCGCGCGCCGCCTGCCGGTTGCGGCCGAGCCGCGGCTCGACGCGCGTTGACGCCGAACCGCCGTTGACGGCGCCGGACCGGCGGCGCACGATCGAGGGCACGACGATTGCCACGTCCCGTGATCCCTCCACCCGCATGGGAGAACGACACCATGGCCAACGAATTCCCGACCCAGACCTCCAACCCGACCACCGGGGGCACCACCACCGGGTCCCCCACCGGCACCAGCACGGCGGCCGGCACCAGCCCGGTCGGCAGCGCGGTCGGCAGCGCGGTCGGCAACGCCGGCAGCGGCGCCAGCCGCAGCACCGGCGCCTTCGGCAGCGCGCCATCGTCGACGTCGTCGCCCAGCGGCTCGGCGGGCAGCACGCTGCCGGGCTCGTCCACGACGGGCCGGCCGATCGGTGCGGACGTCACGACCACGACCACCGATGCCGCCGCGCAGGCCGCCGAGCGCACCCTGGACCGCGCGGTCAAGGCCACGCACGAGGCCGTCGATCGTGCGGCCGGTTCGGTCGAACAGGCGGCCGACAAGCTGCGCAACAGCGTGAAGCAGCTCAGCTCGCTGGAGCAGGAGTGGGCCGACACGCTGCGCACCCGGGTGCGCGAGAACCCGCTGGCCTGCCTCGGCGCGGCGCTGGCGGTCGGGCTGCTGCTCGGCCGGATCAGCGCGCCGTCGCGCGACGATCGCTAGCGACCCTGGAGAGCATGATGAGCAAGCTGCCGCACCGCCCGGGGCCGGTCGATCCGGACCCCGGTCCGCAGCCGCCGCCGGTGCCCGATCCGGGCGAGCGGCTCGAGCATGGGCCGGCGCCGGCGATGCCCGAGGACGAGGACGAGCTGGTCAACGAGTCCTTGCGGCATCACCACCGGAACGAGCCGGCGTAGCGTGCAGGTGCGGCGGCGGCAGCGCCGGCCGGCCGCCGCCGGCGTCCTGGCGCTGCAACGCCTCGGCGATCAGTTCGTGCACCGTCTGCGCGGTCCGGTCCCACGAATGCATGGAGACGGTCTGCAGCATGTCCATCACGCGGCGGCTGCGCTCGCGCCGTGATTCGGCCAGCGTCGCCTCGCAGGCAGCGACGAAGTCGATGCAGCCCTGCGCCAGCCGCACGACGCTGCCGTAGAGCAGCACCACGTCGGGCAGCGGCGTGCTGACCACCGGCTTCTCGCCGGCCAGGTACTCCAGCGTCTTGGTCGGGCTGGTGAAGCGCGTCGCGTCGTTCAGCGCGTAGGGCAAGAGGCAGATGTCCCAGCCGGCCATCAGGTAGGGCAGCCGTGCGTAGGGCTGCAGCCCCAGCCAGTGGATGTTGGGCCGCTGCGGCAGCAGCGACGCCTCGATGCCCAGCACCGGGCCGGCCATCACGATCTGCCAGTGCGGCCGGGCGTCGGCCACGGCGGCGATCAGCGCGAGATCCAGGCGTTCGTCGATGACGCCGAAGAAGCCCAGCCGCGGCCGCGGCAGGTCGCGCTGCAGCGCCTCGGCCTGGGCCCACGGCGGGTCGGAAGCGTCGAGGCTCGACGGCGCGAAGTGCGCGGCGTCGACCGCGTCCGGCAGGCAGTGCACCTGCGGGTGGCGGCGGCGGCGCGCTTCGAAGAGCGCCGGACCGCCGGTGAAGACGAGGTCGGCGCGCTGCAGCAGGCGCGACTCCAGCTCGGACAGCCCGGGGGGCGCGCCGTCGAAGGCAGCGAGCTCGTCCATGCAGTCGTAGATCACGAAGCGCGGGGCCAGCGACTCGGCCAGCGGCAGCGCCAGCGGCGTCGTCAGCCAGGCTAGCGCGTCGCGCAGGCCGTGCTCGCGCGCGGCACCAGCCAGCAGCGCCGGCAGCCGCGGTTTGCCGCCGTCGTCGGGCTCCGCGAAGCCGGCCGCTCCGGCCATCTGCGGCGTCAGCACGGTGACCCCGGGCGCGACATGGCGCACCGCCAGCCGCGGGCTGCCGGTGCACTCTTGGGGTTGCTCGATGAAGTGGATGTCGTAGTGCGCGGCCAGGCGCGTCATCAGGTGCTGCGGACGCTGGCGCACGAACGACCAGCGCAGGTGCGAATACACGACCAACGGTGTCATGGTGTCCTCGTTCGGTGGCCTGCGTCTTCGGCAATCGATGTGCCATCGCGGGGACCGGCTGGGCCGCCGTCCCGCACGAACGGAACCGACATGCCCGGATGCGCCGTTTACGTTTCGCAGGCATGCGGATTGCCATGGCGAGGCTTCGACAAAGGAGCGCCCATGACCCTGTCCGCTGCACAACCCGTGACCGTCGCCCCTGCGGTCACCGCCCACCCGCTGAGCGTGCTGGACCCGGCGGTGCCCGGCATCATCGCGCCGCCGAAGAAGCCGCCCTCACGAACCGTCGCGAGGGTGTCGCCGCGGCCGTCGATCGTGCGGCCGCCACCGGCCGTGCGGGCCGACATCACGGTGCAGTACGCGGGCGCGCCCGAGGAACAGCGGATGGTCGAGCTGCGGTTCTGGGGCGATCAGCAGCAGCTGATGGCGCACAGCCGCGGGCCGAGCGAGCTGGACTGCGAGACCCGCCTGCTGCCGCTGACGCACGACGGCAAGCGTTCGCCGACGGTCACCGCCCTGCGCGGGTTGGCGGCGCTGTACTTCGGCCCGACGGGCCTGCTGCCGCGCATCATCGGCGAGCCGGACTGGACCAGCGCCACGATGTCGCTGCAGAGCGACCCGGATGGCGAGGGCCACCAGATGCTGCTGCAGGTGCAGCTGCGCATCGACGGGCACAACGGGCTGCGCGCCAACGTGCGCCACTCGATGCCCGGTGCCGCGCAGCAGGGACCGGTGTCGCTGGTCATCCGCCCCGGCGACGCCGACCCGCTGCATGCGCTGCTGCGGGTGGGCTTCGGCACCGCCCCCTGGCAGATGCCTGCCTGAGCACCCGCGCGGCCGGGCGGCGGCGGAGGGTGCCAAGGCGCCGCCGACCGCCGCGCCGAACGATCCGCGCGCCCGCCGGCAGCCGATCCGACACCGGCGTCGCTGCGGTGACGGATCGGACTGCCGGCGGTGCGCGGCCGATACCTTGTTCGGGGAGGCCGCTGGCACTCGAGCCAGCACCTCGGCAATCGTCATGCCTCGTCGCGACCCGCAATGGCCGCGTACTTTGCAAGTTGTGAGCGCCAGGTGCTGCGGGTCGGCCGCGCGGCCCTGAGCGCGCGCGGGCGCTCGCGGCGTGCGGCGCCTCAGGACGTGCTGGCGACCGGCCGCGGCGTGTTCTGCCCGCGCACCGCGGGGATGCCCCCGCCTTCGCCTTCCCAGGTCTGCAGGGGTTCCGGCTTCGCGCGGGTCTTCTCCCGGAGCCGGCGCTGGTGGCAGGTGCGCAGGTCCAGCCACATGAAGGCCAGCAGCCCGGCGAGGGCCAGGCCGGCCAGGCCGGGCCGGCGGCTGCGACGCAGCGTGCGGTAGTGCGATCCCATCATCTTCAGGTCTCCTCGCGCGGATTTCATGGACCCGCGCCATGGCACGCCGTGGCAAACCGCGTGCCGGTCACGCGGCATGGCGCTTGCCGATCGGCGGCATCGATCCTTGTCGAGACGGGAGAACGGCATGCCGCGTGCGATCTGGAAAGGCGCGATCAGCTTCGGCCTGGTGCACGTGCCGGTGGCGATGTATCCGGCCTCGAGCGAATCGGGCATCGACTTCGACTGGCTCGACAAGCGCAACCTCGACCCGGTGGGCTACAAGCGCGTCAACAAGCGCACCGGCCGCGAGATCGACAAGGAACAGATCGTGCGCGGCGTGAAGCTCGCGGGCAGCGACGACTACGTGCTGCTATCCGACGAGGAGATTGCCGAGGCCTACCCGAAGACGATGCAGACCATCGCCATCGAGCATTTCGTGCAGGCGGGCGAGGTGCCGTTCGTGCACCTGGAGAAGCCGTGCTACCTGGAGCCGTCGGGCCGGGGCGCCGACAAGGTCTATGCGCTGCTGCGCGAGGCGATGCAGCAGGAGCAGGTGATCGGCATCGCGCGGGTCGTGATGCATCTGAAGGAACACCTCGCCGCGCTGGTGCCGGCGGGGCCTGCGCTGATGTTGAACACCCTGCGCTGGTCGGAGGAGATCCGCACCTGGGAGGAACTGTCGCTGCCGCCCGAAGGACGCGGCAGCGCGAAGCTCAAGGCAGCGGAGCTGGAGATGGCCTCGAAGCTGGTGCGCGAGATGGTCTCGCCGTTCCAGGTCGACCGCTACCACGACCGCTTCGCCGAGCAGATCCGTGCCCTGGTGAAGGAACGCAGCGAGGCGGGCAAGACGCATCGCATCGAGGCGCGCGAGCCGGCGCCGGAGACCAGCGCGACGGTCATCGACCTGGCGGACCTGCTCAAGCGCAGCCTGGGCGAGCGCAAGGCGCCGGCGAAGTCGTCGTCAGCGGCCGGCGAGCGGCCGGCAAAGGCCTCGGCCAGGCGCGCCGAGAAGGCACATTCGCCGGCCGAGCCGCGCGGCGAGAAGGCGGCTGCGAAGGCCGCCCGCCGCGCCCGGGCGCCGCGCCGCGCCTGACCGCGCCGACTCAGTGCTTCGCCGCGGCCTTCGGCCGGCGGCGCGCCTCGTCGAGCGCGGCCGCCTTCGCGGCGGCCTTCTCGGCGCGCGTGCGATGCGGCTTGGCGGACTTGCCGGCGCCGTTGCCGTCCTTGGCGGCCTTCGTCGCCTTCGGCCCGCCCTTGGCTTCGGGATGGTGCGTGCGCGCGAGGCGCTCGACGGCGGTGGGCCGCGGCCCGGCCGCGCGGGCCTCGCGTTGCGCGCGCTCCTGCTTCAGCTGTGCGCGTTCGGCCAGCAGCGCGTCCTCCTCGGCCGAGGGGGCGTCGCCCGCGCCCTGGGCCTCGAGGCGCTTCTCGCGCGCCCGGTGCAGTTGCTGTCCGTTCTGCGAGATGCGCTTGGTCAGCGAGGAAGTACGAATCGGCATGGCGTGACCTCCTGATGGGGGAACGACGACTGTATGCCGGCGCCGCCCAGGCCACCAGGGGCAGCGGTGCGGTTCACGCCACTTCCTCGTTCGCCGAGGCCGCCGCGTCGAAGCCCAGCCGCTTCATCGCCGCGGTCAGTCCCTGGCGGCTGGCGAAGAAGCCGGTCCACGGATCGCGGGACCAGCGCCGCACATGCTGCGCGGCGTCGGCGATGGTCCAGTGCGCGCCCGACTCCACCATGTCCAGCCGCTCCCAGGGCACCGGCATCGACACGCCCAGCCCGGGCCGCGCGCGGGCCGAGAAGGCCACCGCGGTGGTCGCGCCGAGCCCGTTGCGCAGGTAGTCGACGAAGATGCGGCCGATCCGGTTCGAGGCGCCGCTGGTGGCGACGAAGCGCTCCGGGAAGCCGCGCGCCAGGTGGCGCACCAGCAGGCGCGAGAAGCCGCGCACCACGTCGGCCGGCCAGCGCGCGGCGATCGGCACCACCACGTGCAGGCCCTTGCCGCCGCTGGTCTTCAGCCAGGAGCGCAGGCCCAGCTCGTCCAGCGCGTCGCGCACCAGCGCGGCGGACTCGCGCACCGTTTCCCACGCCACGCCTTCGCCGGGATCGAGGTCCAGCACCATGCGGTTGGGCAGGTCGACACGCCGGCTCGCGGCATTCCAGCCGTGGAACTCGACCACGTTCATCTGCGCCGCGCCGACCAGCGCCTCGACGCTGGTGATCTCGATCAGCGGCTCGTGGCCGGGCCACAGCACCGGGTCCAGCACACGCAGCCCCGGGATGCGCAGCTGGCCGGCATGGCGCTGGAAGAAGGTTTCGCCGTCGACGCCGCCGGGCGCGCGCAGCAGCGCGACGGGCCGGCCGCGCAGGTGCGGCAGCAGGTGCTCGGCGATCGCCTCGTAGTAGCGCACCAGGTCGAGCTTGCGGGCGCCGCTGCGGGCATCGATCACCCGCTCGGGATGGCTGACGACGATGCCGGCGACCACCGGCGTGCCGTCGTCGCTGCGGTCGCCGCCGCGGTTGCCGCCGCCCGAGGGTGGCGCGCCGGCCGACGCCGGCGGCGGCAGCAGGGTCTCGTGCGCGGCCGCCACCGCCCTGGGGCCTTCGCCGGCGGCCGCGGCGAGCGCCGGCCCAGGTTCCCCGAGCGTCGCCTCGCGGTGCACCTGGCGCGGCGGCTTGTCGCGCCGCAGGCCCTGGAACACCGCGTGGCGCACCTGGCCTTCGGGTGTCCATTCGCTGAAGCTGACCTCGGCCACCACGCGGGGTCGCACCCAGTGCGGCCGGCCGCTGGCCGCGCCGCGGGAGTGGTGGCGGGCCTCGTCGCCTTCGAACGGCGAGTGGCCGGTCTGCAGGGCCGCCAGGCGGCGCCGCAGCTCGATCGCGGTTGTCACGTCGAAGCCGGTGCCGACACGGCCGGCGCTGAGCAGCCGGCCGTTGTGGTCGTAGTGGCCCAGCAGCAGGCTGCCGACCGCCTGCGCGGAATCGGCGCGGTCGGTGAAGCCGCCGATGACGAATTCCTGCCGCAGCTGGCACTTCAGCTTCAGCCAGCTGTCGCTGCGCCGGCTGACGTAGGGCGCGTCCTGGCGCTTGGCGACCACGCCTTCGAGCCGGTCGGCGCAGGCGCGGCGCAAGGCCGACGCGAGGTCGCCGCCCAGGTCGGCGCTGAAGCGCACGCGGGCGGCGGGGCCGTCGCCCTCGGCCCGATCGCCGAACAGCCGTTGCAGGCGCGCGCGGCGCTCGCGCAGCGGCAGCTCGCGCAGGTCCCGCCCGTCGAGGAAGGGGGCGTCGAAGAGCCAGAAGACCACCGCATCGCTGCGCTGGCCTGCGGCGTGGTCGCCTGTGCGATCGCCGGTCAAGCCCGGCACCTCGCCGGTCGCGCCGTCGAGCGCGTTCTGCAGCCGGTTGAAGTCGGCGCGGCCATCGTCACCGGGCACGACGATCTCGCCGTCGAGCCAGCTGTTCGGCGGGGCGATCGCGCCGACCGCCTGCGCCAGTCGCCCCAGGCGCGCCGTCCAGTCCTGGCCGTTGCGGGTGAACAGGCGCACCGCGCCGCTCGCCTCGACGCGGGCGAGCAGCCGGTAGCCGTCGAACTTGATTTCCGCGCGCCAGTCGCCGCCGACCGGCAGCCGCGTGCTCGCCAGCGCGAGCTGCGGCGCCAGCCGCTCGGGCAGGCGGGGGCCGTCGCGGCGACGGCGCGCCTGGCGCAGGGCCTCGAGCTCGTCGTCGTCGGAGCTCTGCGGCGGCAGAGGCTGCGGCACGATGCGCGGCAGCGGATCGCCTTTGGCGAGGGCGCCGGCGCCCTGTTCGCTCAGCGAGGTCTGGGAAGTCGGGTAGGCGGACACCGTGGTTCAGCGCCGGGCGTGCGCGGCTTCGTCGCGGACCATGCGCTCCTCCTCGGTGCCGGAGGGGCTCTGCGCGTCGAGCCCGCGGTCGGGCGACTCGGCCACCTGCGGCTGCGGCTGCGCCGGCTCGATCAGTTCCTCGATGATGAAGCGGCCGTAGTGCTGGGCGCGCTCGGCCCGCCAGGGCCGCGCGGCGTCGGCGATGCGCTGCGCCTGCTCGTCCGTCGGTGCCGCAACCACCAGGAAGTGGCGCCCCTTCTCGGCGGCGGCGCGGTGCGCCTTGCTCAGGTTGATCTCCTGGCCGATCGCCGAGACGCCGCTCGCGGCCTGCATCTCCTTGTCGATCTGCTCGATCATCTGTCGCGGCGTGTACATCGCCATGTCGGCCAGCGCCACGCCCAGCCGCTCGATCGATTCGGCGGCGGCCTCGAGATCGCGCAGATTGGCGAACTGGATCAGCACATGTCCAACCGGTTTGAAGACGCCGAAACTGGTCGGAGGGGACTGCTTGTCCATGGTGGTGATGTCCTGCGGTGAGGCGATGTTCCACGGCGTCTGGCAAGGGGCGTGCCCGCCGCGCCGAAGGGCCGGCCGCGGCACGCGGCGCGGGAACGTCGCTTGCCGCCGCCGCGCATCGCTTACACCGCTCGACGAAGGCTGGCCGCCATGCTGCGTTTCGTGCACCTCTACGTCTTTCCCGGCTATGCGGACTGGGAACCCGCCCACGCGATCGCCGGCATCCATTCGCCGGACTGGCAACGCGAGCCCGGCCGCTACCAGGTGCGCACCGTCGCCGCCGGCGGTGGCCTGGTGCAATCGATGGGCGGGGTGTCGGTGCTGCCGGACCTCGCGCTGTCGCAGCTGAAGGACGCGGACAGCGCGCTGCTGATCCTGCCGGGCGGCCCGAACTGGGAAGACGCCGACGGCCATGTCGAGGCGCTGGATCGCGCCGGCGAGTTCATCGAGCGCGGCATCCCGGTCGCGGCGATCTGCGGTGCCACGGCCGGCCTCGCGCGGCGCGGCTGGCTGGACCGCCGCCCGCACACGAGCAATGCGGCGTCGTACCTCGCCGGCACCGGCTATGCGGGGGCCGACGCCTACCGCGACGAGGCGGTGGTCAACGACCGCGGTCTGATCACCGCGGCTGGCACGGCGTCCGTCGACTTCGCGCGGGAGATCTTTCTGCAGCTCGGGTTGTACGAGGACGAGGTGCTGCAGGCCTGGACCCAGCTGCACAAGACCGGCAAGTCCGAGTACTTCGCCCGTTTGCAGCGCGCGGCGGCGGCGGCCTGAATCAGCCGCGAGGCACGTTCGGGGTGCCTCCGCGCGGCCGCCGCAGCCCCGCGCGCTCGTCCGGGTCATCCCGCTCGTAGTCGTCCCGTGGCCGCTCATCCGGCATGTCATGCACCACCTCCCCGGTGAGCGGCGGCGGGGGCTTGGGCGATGGCGCGGGGGCGCCCGCAGGACGTTCGGACGAAGACGGCGAAGAGGGAGCAGTGGGCGTCGTGGGAGAAGTGGGCTTCATCGCATCACCTCCTGGGGTCGATGAGCATGCCGACACGCCGACCTGGATCAGCGCGCCGGCGGTGACCGGCGTGTCGCCGATGCGCAAGTGCTCGCATTCGGCCCTTTGCAGCAGCGACTCCATCCCGCGTCGCAGCAAGCCCGGTGCCCGCTTCCCCCGGCGCAGGGTGGCACGGTGGGCGCGGCGGCGGCGGGCACCGCACTTGCCTCGCCGTTGGCGTCGGCAGTGGAGCCGGCTATCCACATCACTCCAGGAGATAGAGATGCCTGACCAGAAGCGAGATCAACAGCAGGACCAGAACCAGCGCCAGGGCAACCAGGCGGGCCAGGGCGGCCAGAACGAGGCCGGCCAGAACCAGGGCGGGCGCCAGCAGCAGCGCGACGACGAGGACCGCGGCATGGCGCGTGACGAGGACCAGGGCCGCAACAGCCAGCAGGGCGACCAGGCCGGCCGCAAGTCCGGAAACCAGTCGGGCAACCAGGCTGGCAACCAGTCCGACAGCCAGTCGGGCAACCAGTCCGGCAAGCAAGGCGACCGCAGCGGCCAGGGGCAGCGCGGCCGCGAGTGAAGCGGCGGGCCGATGAGGCCTTGCTAACGCGTCATTGACGCAGCCGATGCGCCGCGGCGGCCGACCGGTCGCCCGGCGCATCCTTCGATCGGCCGAAGGAGCGACGCCATGAGCGATCCGCATCCCGCCGCGCAGGCGATGCTGGACCACCTGTTCGCGCTCGAGACCGCGGCGCAGCGGCGCTGCGATGCCAGCGCGGCACGGATCGACTCGGGGCCGATGAACGCGCTGCTGCTGCTGCACTCTGCCGCGCACCGCGGCAACGCGCAGCGCCTCAGCGATGCGGTGGTGCTGCTGTGCGGCACGCCACCGTCGGGCCTGACGGACACCCTGGCCTCCGATCCGGCCGGCCCGGGCTTCCCCGCCGGCGACCACGGCATCGATGCGCTGCTCGACGCCTGCATCGCCGAGGACCGGCAGGCCGCCGAGGCCTACCAGCGGGCGATCGCGCACGACGCCGCCGGCGGATGGCGCTGGCCCGAGGGCGTGCCGGTGATCCTCGAGGCCGGGCTGCGCTCGAACGAGGCGCGTTGCCGCGAGCTCATCGACGCCAAGGCGGCGGGCGAGCGACCGCGCGGCGCCGCGGCGCGCGCCGAGCCCAGCGGTGACGCCCCGGCGCCCTAGCGGCCGGCGGCAAGTCTTGCGGCAAGCGGCGCAGGCCGCGCTCCGGCGCGGACCCCTCTGAACGCTCCCGACGCGGGAAAACGAGAACTCCCCACGCACGGTGGGTTCAGTCCGGGCGGCTGCTGCCGAAAGCAGAAGTCATGGACCCGAACAACCCGACCCGCCGCGCCCCGTGATCCCTCCTGTCTCGCTGGCCCCCGCGGCCCACCACATCGAGCGTGGCTCCATCCTCGTCCTGACGCTGGACCTGCGGCAGCGCATCCGCTACTGCAGCCCGGCGATCACCCGGGCCACCGGCTTCGCCCCGCACGAACTGGTCGGCGAATCGTGGCTGCGCCTGCGTCACGCCGACATGCCGATGCGGGTGATGCGCGAGCTGTGGACGTCGCTGGAGCACGGCGCGGCCTGGGTCGCGCCGTTCAAGCTCGCCTGCAAGGATGGCGGCCACTGCTGGGCGCGCGCGAGTTTCGCGTCGGTGGTCGACCGGCATGGCGGCATCTCGATCGTCGCGGTGCTGACGCGGCCCGGGGCCGTGCACGTGCGCGGCGCCGAGGCGCTGTACGCCAGCATGCGCAACCGCACCACCGCCTGGCTGGAAACGCTGGCCGCGCAACGGCTGGAACTGGGCGACGTGCTGCGCTGGTGAGCCGCCACTGACCTGGCCGGCGCGGCAATTGCCCTATGCTGCGCTGAATGCCCACGTCCGGTACCGATCCCCTCGCGCTGCAGTCGTCGATCGATGACGGCCAGGGCGCGGGCGGCCGCGCGGGCGTCGCGCTGCAGGCCACCGACGAGCGCTACCGGCAGTTGGTGGAGAGCGTGGTCGACTACGCCATCTTCCTGCTGGACACCGACGGCCGCGTGGCGACCTGGAACCTGGGCGCCGAGCGCATCAAGGGCTGGCGCGCCGACGAGATCATCGGCCGCAGCTTCGAGACCTTCTACCCGCCCGACGTGGCCGCCAGCGGCTGGCCCCGGGAAGAGTTGCGACGCGCCAGCGCCGAGGGCCGCTTCGAGGACGAAGGCTGGCGCGTGCGCAAGGACGGCACGCGTTTCTGGGCCAGCGTGGTGATCACCGCGCTGCGCGATGCGCAAGGCGCGCTGCAGGGCTTCTCCAAGGTCACGCGCGACCTGACCGAGCGCCGCCTGCACGAGCAGGCGCTGCAGCAGAGCGAGGAACAGCTGCGGCTGATGGTCGAGTCGGTGCGCGACTACGCGATCTTCATGCTCGACCCCGACGGCCATGTGCTGACCTGGAACGCCGGCGCCGCGGCAATCAAGGGCTATGCCGCCGACGAGGTGCTGCTGCGCGACTTCTCGATGTTCTTCACTGCCGCCGACATCGCCGCTGGCAAGCCGCAGCAGGAGCTGCGGACCGCGCTGCGCGACGGCCGCGCGGAAACCCAGGGCTGGCGGGTGCGGCGCGACGGCACGCTGTTCTGGGCCAGCGTGATGATCACGCCGGTGCGCTCCGAGGACGGCCGGCTGCGCGGCTTCGCCAAGGTCACGCGCGACCTGACGGCACAGCGCCGGCTGCTGGAGCTGGAACACGCCAGCCAGCGCACCAACGAGTTCATCGCGATGCTGGCGCACGAGCTGCGCAACCCGCTGGCGCCGATCCGCAATGCGGCCAACGTGCTGCAGCTGCAGCCGGCGCTGCCGGCCGCGGCGCTGCCGATGTGCCGCATCATCGAGCGCCAGGTGGGTCACCTGACGCGGCTGGTCGACGACCTGCTCGACGTCGGACGCATCGTCAACGGCAAGATCGCCGTCGAGCAAGTGCCGCTGGACTACCGCGACGTCGTGCTGGCGTCGGTCGACGTGATCCGGCCGCTGGCCGACGAACGCCGCCAGTTGCTGCTGCTGGGCGCGCTGCCGCCGGCGCTGCCGATGCGGGGCGATCCGACACGGCTGGCGCAGGCGCTGCAGAACCTGCTGCACAACGCGGTGCGCTACACGCCCGAAGGCGGCGAGGTCCGCGTGATCGTGCGCGTCGAGGGCGCCAGTTGCGTCACCACGGTCACCGACAACGGCGTCGGCATCGCCGCACCCGCGCTGGAACGCATCTTCGACCTCTTTCACCAGGAGCCTGGCGCCGAGCGTCAGCCCTCGCAGAGCGGCCTGGGCATCGGACTGAGCCTGGCGCGGTCGCTGGTCGAGCAGCACGGCGGCATGCTCAGCGCGCACAGCGAGGGCCTCGGCCGGGGCAGCAGCTTCACGATGGTGCTGCCGCTGCGCGAGCCCGCGGCCGACCTGCCGGCGACCGCCGTGGACGCCGTGGACACCGCCGCACCGGCGCCTGCCACGGCGACCCGCCGCGTGCTGGTGGTGGACGACAACCGCGATGCCACCGACACGATGCTGCGCTTCCTTCAATTGCTGGGCCACCCGGCGCGCGGCGCCTACGACGGCGACGAGGCCCTCGCCGCGGCCGAGACGTTCGCGCCGGAGCTGGTGCTGCTGGACCTGAACATGCCCGGCAGCGACGGGTTCGCCGTGCTTCGCAGGCTGCGCGAGAGGGGCGGCGCCGCGGTGTACATCGCCGCGATGACCGGATATGGCCAGGCCGGCGATCGCCGCAACACCGGCGAGGCCGGCTTCCAGGCGCACCTGACCAAGCCGGTGGGCGCCGAGCAGTTGCTGGAAGTGCTGCGCGCCGCCGCCGATGCGCGCTGGCAGGCGGCGCCGGGCTGAACGCCTGCCGCATCAGGCGGCGCAGCTGCGGGTCATCCGTAACGGCGGCGCAGCCGCGGATCATCCGTAACGGCGGCGCAGCCGCAGATCATCCGTAACGGCGGCGCAGCCGCGGATCATCCGTAACGGCGGCGCAGCCGCCGGTGGCGGTGCGCGAACACCGCGCGATACACCGGCAGCAGCAGCCAGGCCAGCCCCGGCAGCCGGCTCTCGACGGTGACCCGGTCGGTCAGCACGCAGCCGCGCGGACTGGCGCGGGTGCTGCGTTCATGCCGCCAGCGGCGGTTGGTCCACGAGGTGGATTCCTCGACGAAGCCTCCAGCCGGGTTCACCGACTGCAGCTGCAGCGCATGGCGGTCGACCGGCAGCAACCCGAACAGCAGGATCCAGCTGCGGAACAGCACGCGGCCCGTCTGCCATGCGTCGAGCGGGCCATCGCGCCAGCCGGGCGGCGCGGTCATGTGCACCAGCGGGTTCAGCTCGGCATTGACCGCGCGCATCGACATGCCGGCCCAGAAGGCTTCGGGCGGAATCGGCAGCTCGGATTGTTGGGTGAACTGCGGCATCAGGCCTGCCGCCTCGCGCGGGCCGCGTCACGCATGCCAGAGCGCCGCGAAGAAGTGGCAGGTGCTGCCGCCGATGACGAACAGGTGCCAGGCGAAGTGCGCGTAGCGCAGCTTCGAGTCCAGCAGGAACAGCACCGCGCCGACGGTGTACGACAGGCCGCCGGCCACCAGCCAGGCGATGCCCGCGGGCGCCATGCGCTCCACCAGCGGCTGCGCGGCGATCAGCGCCACCCAGCCCATCGCGACGTAGAGCCCGGTCGACCACAGCGGATGCTTCAGCCGGTCGAACAGCTTGGCCGCGATGCCCAGCCCCGCCGCGGCCCAGACGATGCCGAACAGCGTCCAGCCCCAGGCGCCCCGCAGCACGCCGAGCACGAAGGGCATGTAGCTGCCGGCGATGAACAGGTAGATCGACGCGTGGTCGAGCCGGTTGAACCAGCGCTTCGCCGCGCCGGCCGGCAACGCGTGGTACAGCGTGGACACCAGGTACAGCACGATGGCGGTGCCGGCGAAGAGGCTGGCGGCGATCACGTTGGCGGCGCTGCCGCGCACGGCCGCGTGGTGCACCAGGATCGGCAGCGACGCGATTGCCAGCAGGCAGCCGATGCCGTGGCTGATGGCGTTGGCGATCTCCTCGCCGAGGGTCTGGTCGCGGAGGGTCGAAGCGGTCATCGGAAGTACCTTCGGGCTGCGCCCTCCGGTGTTCGCCCTTCGGGCGGCCGTGCGGGCTCACGGGACGAATCGTAGACGATGGTCCCGGCCGGTCATTACCTCGCAGGTCATCGCGCGCGGCGCGTGGAGCCGCTAGAAACGCGGTCCATGCGCTACGTCATCCCGCTGATCCTGGTCCTCGTCGCCCTCGTCCACCTGCTGCCGCTGGCCGGCGTGCTCGGCGCCTCGCAGCTGCAGGACCTGTACGGCATCCCGGTCGCCGAGTCCAACCTCGAGATCCTGATGCGCCACCGGGCGGTGCTGTTCGGCCTGCTCGCCGCAGGGCTGCTGTGGGCCGCCTTCCGTCCGGACCTGCGCACCGCGGCCCTCGCGGCGGGCGTCGTCAGCGTCGGGTCGTTCGTCTGGCTCGCCTGGTCGGTCGGGGGCGCCAACGCGGCGTTGCAGCGGGTGGCGTGGGTCGACGTGCTGGCGCTGGCGCTGCTGGTGATCGGGGCGGTTCTTCACGCGGTGCACGAGGGTTGAGGGTGCCGGCCGGGTGTCGCATGACAATCGCCTCCATCACCACCACCGGATCCACGTCATGCGCCGCCTCTCCACCTTCGCCATCGCGCTGCTGGCCAGCGCCTGCCTGCATGCCGCACCCGCGAGCGTCGAGTCGGTCGAGACCCTGCTGCAGCTGTCGCGGGCCGAGGCCTCGATGGAGGCGTCCTACGCCGGTGTCGAGCAGCTGATGCGCACGTCGATGAGCGGCATCACGCAGGGCAAGCCGCTTACGGCCGAGCAGCAGCGCGTGCTCGACGCCGCCCCCGCGAAGTTCACCGCGGTGATGCGCGAGGAGATGAGCTGGGCGAAGCTGAAGCCGCACTTCGTGAAGCTCTACGCCGAGACCTTCGACCAGGCCGAGATCGACGGCCTGATCGCCTTCTACCGCAGCCCCGCAGGCCAGGCCTTCATCAACAAGATGCCGGTGGTGGTGCAGAAGTCGATGGCGATGACCCAGACGCTGATGCAGACGCTGATGCCGAAGATGCAGGCGGCGATGCAGGAGGCGATGCAGGAAGCCCGGATCGCGAAGTGAGCCGGGCGCCCGGCCTCAGCTCAGCGCCCCGCCGCTGCGCCAGGCCCGGCGAATCTGGTAGCCGCACTGCGCCGACGCGAAGCCTTCCTGCTCGCCGCTCAAGCGCTGCCGCGCGATGACGCCGTAGCTGCGCGTCCACGGATCGATCCACGGGTAGAAGCCGAATGCGCCGGGGCTGCTGAACGCACCGTCGCCGGCCTGCGGGTCGTCCTCGACCCAGTGCCCGAGCGCGTAGTGCCAGCTCAACGACGGCGGCACCGGCGTGTCGACGGCGTCGGCGCAGGTCAGCGGGTTGGTGCAGACCGCTTCGTCGCCCAGGCGCCGGCCGAGCAGCAGGCTGCCGTCGAGCAGGCGGCGCAGGAAGGCGCCGTACTGCGTCGCGCTGGCGATCAGCCCGCCGGGCGGCTGCGGCGCCGTGTAGATGAAGCCGAACTGGCCGATCTTGCCGCTCACTTCGGCCGTCAGCGCCGCCGGGCCGTAGGCGCCCAGGCCCAGCTCGTGGGCCTGGCGCTGCATGTGGCCGCCGTTGTAGAAGAACTTGCCGTCGTGCAGGCGGGTGTAGCGGCCGTTCGAGCCGGTGTCCAGGCAGGCGTCGACCGTCTGCGCGTCGTCGCACGACAGCGCGCCCATGCTGTGGTAGCCGCTGCGGAAGGTCAGGAACTTGACGTCGGCATCGCTCAACACGCCGCCACGCCGCTGCACGACGTAGGCGCTCCACACCCACTTCGACGCCGAGGCGATCGGCATCGCGGTGGTCGCGCCCGGCGCGCCGCTGCCGACGCTGCCGCCGGCCAGCACGCCGCGGGTGTCGCCCACTTCCCAGTAGAACGGGCGGATCGCCTGGCAGGCCGGATGGGTCTGCGCGACGCGCGCGGCCAGCGCGCCGCCGTGGGCGATGCGCTCGGCGGTGCGGGTGGCTTCGCTGTCTTCGCTGCTGCCGCTGCCGCCGCAGGCGGCGAGCAGGGCGGCCAGCAGCACCAGGCTGCCGCCCCGGATCGGATGCCCCATGTCCACGCTCCCCTCGTTCGAATGGGGTTCATTCGAGCGACGTCATGTGAGCGGCGTGTTGCCACGACGTCCTATTGCGTGAATCAAATGACAGAGTGCACTTCAAGCTAGGGGTATCGGGTCTCGTCCTTTACCGGGTGCTCGTCTTCATTGATTGTGTGGAGGCCGCTCGCGTTCTTGGCGCGTACGCTACTCGCCGTGGTGCCATGGGGAACGTGCGAGTGATGAGCGAAAGTGGCTGGCGCAGGCTGCTGAGCCAGATCAGCGAACGCCTCGTCGTTCCTGTCATCGGCCCGCAGCTGATGGTGAGCGATGACAGCGAGCGGAACCTCCAGCACGATCTCGCGCAACGCCTTCGCGTGCTGCATGACCTGGACACCGCTGAACCCCTGCCTCGATACCGCGAGCTCAATGCCGTCGTCAGCGAGATTCGGCAGAAGAATCCGCACACGAAACTGCAGGACGTGTACGGTGATGTCTGTGATCTGATTCAGGAGATCCTTTCGAACCCCGGCCTCGTCATCCCCGAACCGGTTCGGCAGATCGCCGAGATCGCCGACTTCGATCTGCTCGTCACCCTGACGCCCGACGACCTGCTTGCGCGTGCGTTGCGGCGCCGGATTGCGGTCCGGGAGATCGTTCATTCACCGTACCTGCCCACCAGCATGAAGGATGCGGACCTGCCTGCCGATTGGCGGGAGCGCCAGGCCGAGGTCCACTTGCTGTACCTGTTCGGCAAGGCCAGCCAAGCGCCGCAGTTCGCCATTCACGACGAGGACGTTCTCGAGTACGCGCACAACGTCATAGCGAGAGGTAGTCATTCTCGCGAGCGGTTCTTCGGCGAACTTCGCGATCGCAACCTTCTACTGCTGGGTTCGAACTTTCCGGACTGGCTCGGCCGGTTCTTTCTGCGGGCCACCAACAAACAGCGGCTGCTGGCGGACAACAACAAGCGCGACTGGCTGGTCGACGAGCCGCAGGGGGATGGCGGGCTCACGCTCTTTCTGCGCAGCTTCAGTCACGACACGGAAGTACTCACCAATCAGTCGCCACGTGCGTTTGTCGCCGAACTGCACAGGCGCTGGACCGCCGCCCATGCCGTCCGCGAAGAGCAACGTGCCCTCGCGCGAGCCAGCGAGTCGGAGGCAGCGGCGCAGCAGGCCCTGTTCTTCATCAGCTACAGCCGGACCAGGGACAAGGTGGCGGCCGAGGCCCTTGTCTCCTATTTGCGCAACGACCTGCGGCTGTCCGCGCAGGAAGTCTGGTATGACAGGAACGCCATCGAGCCTGGCGACCGCTTCGCACGAAGCATTCAGGCCGGCATCGCCAGTTGCGAATACTTCATCCCGCTCATCTCCCGTGAATCGGATGCTCTGACGGAAACCTACTTCCGGCGGGAGTGGAAGGCCGCGATCGATCGTGAACAGGCGATCATGGGCAAGACCTTCATCGTGCCGCAAATCGTCGACGCGGACTTCGTTCCGAACGGCTATCGCAACGTCCCACCGGAGTGGATCAACGGTCTTCACTTCGGCCATTGCCCTGGCGGCGTGCCGACCACGGATACCGCTGCGCATCTGAAGAAGCTGGTGCGTGCCTTTCGCGAGACAGGGCAATGAGCGCCGTCGCCGCCGCAGCCGTCCTGCCCGCGGCACCGAGTGGCGTGCGACTGACGAGCGACAACCCTTGGCCGGGACTGGCTGCTTACGACGAGGACTCGAGTAGCTACTTCAAGGGGCGTCGTTCAGAGAAGCTCGAACTCCTGCGGTTGGTGACCCAATTTCCTCACGTCGCGCTCTATGGCAAGTCAGGCTTGGGCAAGAGCTCCTTGCTGCAAGCCGGGCTCTTTCCGTTGCTGCGCGAGAAGAAGACGTACTTGCCGGTCTACGTGCGGCTGAACCTCCATGCCGACTCGCCACTGCCGCCGATGGCGCAGGCGATGCAGGCACTCCAGGACGCGCTGTGCTCGAGCGGCGCCGAATTCACCGAGCCCGCAAAGGGCGAGTCGATCTGGCACTACTTGCATCGTCGAGACCTCGAACTTTGGAGCGTCGACAACTATCCGTTGACTCCGGTGCTGGTATTCGACCAGTTCGAAGAGCTTTTCGCTCCACGGCAGGGCGGATTCTTCGATGCGGCGAGCGTCATGAACGCTCTCGGCGACCTGATCGAGTCGCGTCTGCCCGAGGAGCTTTCGGGGGTCACGGTCGAGCGCAGCCGGCTGTCCGCCTTGGACCTTCAGACCCAGCGCTATCGGACGCTGATCTCGTTCCGCGAGGACTACCTTCCGATCCTGAAGAATTGGGAACGCGGCATTCCGAGTCTGCTGCGAAACTTCCTCGCCCTGCGGCCGATGTCGCGCAGCCAAGCCACCGAGGCGGTCAAAGAGCCTGGCGAGCGCGTACTGGCGCCCGGCATCGAGCATGACATCGTCGAGTTCGTCGGCAACCTCGACAACGACACGCAGGCCGTCGACGCGGAGGTCGCCATCGAGCCGGTACTGCTGAGCCTGTGCTGCACGCAGCTCAATACGCGCCGTGCGGCGGGCAGGCTGATCGACGCCGATCTGCTCATGTCGTCTGGCGCCGACATCCTGCAGGACTTCTACCGATGCGCCCTGGCGGGCATGCCGGACAGGGTGCCGCGCTTCATCGAGGGCCACTTGGTCCAGGGCAAGCGCTACCGCGCGAGCTACCCGGTCGATCTGGCGGTGCAGGACGGACACCTGCACCGAGACGAACTCGCGCTGCTGACTGACAAGCGCCGGTTGCTGCGCGTGGACCCGCAATCGGGCGTCGACCGTGTCGAGTTGATCCACGACCGGCTGGTTGGCGTGGTGGTCGCGGCGCGCGACCTCCGGATGAGCGAGGCGGCGGCAGAGGCGGCAGAGGCACAGCGGCAGCGCGACCGTGAAGTGGCGGAAGCGGCCGCAGAAGGCGTGCGCCGAAGGGCCGAAGCGCTTCGCCTCAAGAAAGATCGAAACCGGCTGATCGTTGCGCTCGGGCTGACATCGGCATTTGCCCTGTTCGCCGTTGTGCAGAGCGTTCGCCTGCAAGGCAGAACCGAAGAGGCGGACGCCGCGGCAGCGACAGCAACGCGGGCCGCGTCCCAGGCGCAGGCGGCTGCCGCGGAGGCGCAGGTGCAACGGAATATCGCGCACCAGCAGACCGCACTTGCGCAAGCGCTGGCGCAGAAGGCCGTCGAGCAGCAGGAGAACGAGCGTCGCCTGCGCGCGACGGCCGATGAGCAGCGAGATCGCGCGGAGGCCGCGGAAAGAAAGTCTGCTGCGGTCATGCGGCAGGCTGTTGCACTCAGGGTTGCCACGGAGGGGCAGGCCACGTTGGCAGGTGTGCGGCCCGGCAGCGATCGTCAGGCCTTGCTCATGCTGGTCGCGGCGCATCGGATAGCACCCGAGTTGCCTGCGGTGAAGGGCCAACTGTTGGAAACCATCAAGAGCACCGCCCGGATGGAGCGCTTGATCGAGACCGGCAGTCGCACGGCCATCTTCACGCCAGACGGAAGAGGAATGGTGCGCGTGGATTCGGCAGGGCGGATCGGCATGTTGGATCTTGCCAAGGGTGCGTGGCGCGGGTTGTACGCCGGTGCGCTCGATGCGGCACCCGCTGCGGCGGCCGGCGACGGGTCATCCGCTACGTCGCAGGTGATCGCCATCAGTCGCGATGGACGTCGTGTCGCGGTGAGCGATGACTTCAACGTCGTCGGCCTTTGGGATGCGCAGTCGGGAAAGCTGATCGCTCGCATGGAGGGCCATGAGAACACGGTGCACGCCCTGGCATTCAGCCCGGATGGCGCTTTGCTCGTCTCGGGCGACGAAGATGGCACTCTGCGCTGGTGGCGGACCGAAGATGGTCGCGAGACTGGTACTTGGTCGGATCCGAAGGCGACGAGTATCTATTCAGTGGCTTTCAGTCCAGACGGCAAGCTGCTGGCATCGGGTGCCGACGAGGGTCAGATCAGGTTCTATGACGCACCGGGGCGCGCTGCGCCCGGCCTCGGCGCGCTGGTTCACGGCGAAGGGGCGGTGCGCGCGTTGGCGTTCAGCTTCGACGGCCAACGGCTCGCATCCGGCGGCGACGACAAGGCGCTGCGCATCTGGGATGTCGCGAGCGGCAAGCGCCTGCATTCCGTCACGGCCCACGAGGACGCCATCACCAGCGTGGCTTTCAACTCGGATGGCCGTGTCGCTTCCGCAAGTGACGACAAGCTGGTCCGGGTGTGGCAGGGGGAGCGGCGAGTCGCCGAACTGAGAGGCCATGACAGCGCGGTGCGTCACGTCGCGTTCAGCCCCGACGGAGCACGGCTGCTGTCGACGGGCGACGATGGAACGGGTCGCGTCTGGCTGGCAAGGACGTGGATCCCGGGGGAGTCCTTGTTCCGTGCGTTCAGACCAGTCTCGCTGGTCCGTTTCGATGAGGATGGCATCGCGGTGAGCGTGGTGCAGGACGATCTCACCAGCCTGACGTGGGACATCACGGGATCGCGCATGAACAGGCCCACGACGCGCATGGACGGCGGCCCGTGGACTCCAGTGGCCTTTGGGCCTGGCAAGCGCGTGGTCGGTTCGGACAGTCGAGGATCGCTGATCGTTTGGGACTTCGAGAAGCGCGCGCCCGCATTGTCAATCCCGGCCCACGCTGCGCGTGCCAGGTCCGTCGCCTACTCGCCGGACGGTGACCGCATCGCTTCGATCGGCAGCGACAACGTGCTGAAGGTATGGGATGGCCGCTCGGGCGAGTTGCTGGCGCAGTCGGTCCAGTTGCCCGCGCAAGCGACGCGTCTCGCGTTCAGCGCGACGGGCTACCGCATCGCGGTCGGGCTCCAGGATGGTGACCTGCTTCTTTACGACAGCAGGACGGCGGCGCGCATCGGCCGGCCGCTCAGCGGTCATTCAGCCGCGGTATCGGCACTGGCATTTCATGAAGAGCGGCTGGCCTCGGCCGACTCGCGCGGCAACGTGCTGATCCGGACAGTGCGTGGCCCGACACAGCCGAGCTTGCCGCTCGCCGGACATGTCGGCCGGGTCAATGCGCTGGCCTTCAGCCCCGACGGCCTGATGCTGGCTTCGGGTGGCGAGGATTCCACTGTGCGGCTGTGGAATTCCAGGAGCGGTGAAAGCGTCGGCATACCGCTGAAGGGTCACGTCAGCTTGTCGCTCGCCTTCGGCAAGGACGGCGTCATTGCATCAGCCGGACGGGATCGCACGGTGCGCCTCTGGCCCGTCTTCCCGCGGTGGTTGGGCCTGCTCTGCAGCAAGGTCGACCCCGATCTCAGTGCCGAGGAGTGGTCGCAACTGGTCTCGCAGGACATCGGATACGTCAAGCCTTGCACGGCGACGGGGCCGGGTTGAAGACGGCAGTGGCGACGGACGCTGGGCGGATTTGGATGAGTGCCCGGACACGCCGGATCTAGCCGTGCGAGTGTTTGTCCCAGTGGTCGTGCCGCTCGCGCCGCTCCTGCCGGTAGTTCGTCACCTCCAGCCGGATGCCGTCGGGGTCCTCGAAGAAGGTGGCGGTGTAGTCGCTCGCGTAGTCGGGATAGGTCGCCGCATCGCTCGCGGCGATGCCGGCCGCCTGCAGCGCGGTGGCCACCGCCTGCACGTCGCCGATCGAGTCGACGCGCAGGCACAGGTGGTGCAGGCCGGGCGCGTAAGGCTGGTGAGGCGTGGCTTCACGCGCGGGGCGCAGCACGATGCCGAAGTGGCGGTTGAAGTACTGCACGTGCGGATCGCCGCCGAGCGCGAAGCGGTTCTTGCGGAACCCCAGCGTGTCCTGCAGCACGCGGTCGTAGAAGGCCTCGGAGCGGGCGAGCGCCGAGACCGTCAGGTACAGGTGGTCGATGCCGGTGACTTCGGCTGTTGGCATGGCTGGAGACTCGCGCGCCGGTGGTGACGACGCGCAGTCTCTCAGATGCCGGCCGCTCGCCCGACGGGTCGTCGAGCGGCCGGCGCTCGGCGCGCTCGGTCAGGCGCTGCGCCGCACCGGCAGCTCCACCGCCGGCTGCGGCGGGAAGAGCTTCAGCGTCAGGTCGCGGCGGTTCAGCTTCACCAGGTCCAGCGGGCAGTCGTCGATCACCGCCTGCGCCACCGGCGTGCTCAAGGCCTTGCGCAGCAGGCCGAGGAAACGCGGCGCGGCGGCGATGCGCAGCGTGGTGAAGCGGCCTTTCTGGTGCTGTTCGGCCAGCCATTGCGCGACGCGGTGCGCGAACAGCTGCGCCTCCTGGTGCAGCTCGGTCTCGCCGGCCGACGCGGTGACGTTGCCGCCGGGCAGCATGCCGCCGCCTGCGCGACGGCCATAGGCATCGCGCCGCAGGTCGGCGTCGTCGGCGCGCGCCGCGGCGTCGGTCAGCATCTCGACCTCGACCAGGTCCTGGCCGCGGCCGGGCAGCGCCAGCACGCGCGCGAAGGCCTCGTCGGCGGTCAGCACCCAGAGCTTGCCGGGCGCGGGCGGCTCGGCGATCGGGTCGCGCGCGCGGTCGTCGGCGCTGCGGAAGTCGGGCTTGGCTTTCTGCGGCACGCCCATCTCACGACCCTCCGCGGCCGGGTTCGCGGCCGGGCGACTGACCCGGGCCCCGTGTGCGCTCGGTCGCGTCGCGTTCGGCCTGGCGCGCGCGGCGCCGGTCGGCTTCGTCCGCGGCGATGGCGTCGGCCGTGGGGTCTTCGGCGGTCTCGGCGTCGTAGCGGCGGCCGGCTTGGTCCTTGCCTTCCTGTTCGGTGGCCGCGGCGCGGCGTTCGCTGGTCGGCTTGGCCGGCCCGGAGGGGCGGTTCGATTCACGCATGGGATGCTCCCCATTCGATCGGTGATGCGATCCGGCGGCAAGGCCCATGCCCAGGCCGCCCGCGTTGCCGTCACCCCGTCGCGCTGACCCGCCAGATCGTATTGCCGACGTCGTCGACCACCAGCAGCGCACCGCGCTTGTCGATGGCCACGCCGACCGGCCGGCCGCGCGCCTCGCCGTCCGCGCCGAGGAAGCCGGTCAGCACGTCCTGCGGCGGGCCGCTCGGCTTGCCGGCCTCGAAGGGCACGAAGATCACCTTGTAGCCCGACGGCGGCTTGCGGTTCCACGAGCCGTGCAGGCCGACGAACATGCCGTTGCGCCATGGCGCGGGCAGAGCGGCCGCGTCGGTGCCGGCGACGAGGCCGAGCGGCGCGACGTGCGAGCCGAGCGCGTAGTCGGGCTTGATCGCCTTGGCCACCATGTCCGGCCGCGGCGGCTTCGCACGTTGATCGACGATCGCGCCGAAGTAGCTGTACGGCCAGCCGTAGAAGCCGCCGTCCTTCACCGAGGTGAGGTAGTCGGGCACGAGGTCGTTGCCGAGCTCGTCGCGCTCGTTGACGACGGTCCACAGCGCGCCGGTGGTCGGGTCCCAGGCCAGGCCGTTGGGGTTGCGCAGGCCGGTGGCATACAGGCGCTTCTGGCCGGTCTTCGCGTCGACCTCCCAGATCGCCGCGCGGCCTTCCTCGATCGCCATGCCGTGCTCGGCGACGTTGCTGTTCGAGCCGACGGTCGCATAGAGCTTGCTGCCGTCGCGGCTGGCGAGGATGTTCTTGGTCCAGTGGTGGTTGTGCGGGCCGCCGGGCAGCTCGGTGAGCTTCGTGCCGGCCGCGGCGATGGTCGTCGCGCCCGGCGTGTAGGGGAAGCGCACGATGCCGTCGGCATTCGCGACGTAGAGCTGGTCGCCCACCAGGGCCATGCCGATCGGCGAGAACAGGTTGGCGATCAGCACCGAGCGGGTCTCGGCGACGCCGTCGCCGTCGGCATCGCGCAGCAGCGTGATGCGGTTCGCGCTCGGCACCGACGAGCCGGCCTTCTTCATCGCCTGCTTCATGAACCAGCCCTTGATGCCGCCCTTGGGCGCACCTTCGCCCTTCGGCGGCGCGGCCGATTCGGCCACCAGCACGTCGCCGTTGGGCAGCACGTGCACCCAGCGCGGATGCGACAGGCCGCTGGCAAAGGCCTTGACCTGCGTGCCGCCGGCGGCGGTGGGCGCGGCGCCGGCCGGCCAGCCGGTGGCCTCGGCGATCTTGACGGTCGGGATCAGCGATTTCTCCGGCGCCGGCAGGGTCGGGTCCGGGCCGACGCCGGCACTGTCGGGCAGCTTCGCGATGCCGCCACAGGCGGCGAAGACCGTGGCCACCGCGGCGGTGGCAAGCAGGGTGGGACGCAGGTTCATCGCGGACTCCGGAATCATCGACGGGGGTCGATGAACGTCGCGGCACGTCGCGTGCCCGCGCGGTGCGGGCTCACTGCAGTGTCGACAGGTAGGCGATCATGTCGTGCAGGTCGGTTTCGCGCGGCTCCAGCGCCGGCATGGTCGTCTGCGCATCGGCATGCCGGGGATCGGCGATCCAGCGCCGCATCGACCCGGGCGTGTTCGGCAGCCGGCCGGCGATGGTCTGCCGGCGCGCCAGCCCCGCCAGCGGCGGGCCGACGTGCACGTCCGAGCCGGTGACCCCGGGAATGCGGTGGCAGGACGAACAGGCGTACTGCGTCAGCGCGATGCGGCCGCGTTCGGTGCTGGCGACGAAGCCGGGGGGCAGGCCGTCGCGGCGCGGCGCCGGGCAGCTGGCGTCGGCGCTGCCGGCCAGCGCCGTGAACTCGGCCGCCGACAGGCCCGGCAAACGCTGCAGGAAGGCCACCACCGCCCACAACTCGGCCTCATCGAGCCGGTACTGCCAGGCCGGCATGCCGCTCATGCGGATGCCGTTGCGGGTGATCCAGTACAGCTCGGCCGCGTTCCAGCGCAGCGGCGCATCGACCAGCGGACCCGGCAGCGGCTGCATGCTGCGGCCGATCGCCGACTGCGCCCGGCCCGGCGCGCCGTGGCACTGCACGCAATGGTCGCGGAAGCACGCGGCCCCGCGCAGCACGCGCGCCGGCCCGGCGAGCGGCGGCACGTCGATGGCGGCCGCGCGGCGCTTGACGCTGCGGTGCATCGTGGTTTCGAGCAGTGTGTGCACCGGCTGCGTGTGCGGCACGTTCGCCGCGATGTCGTAGAGCCCGAGCCAGACCACCAGCGCAGCGGCGACCGCACCGGTCGCCAGCAGCGCGGCGACGGTGATCAGCACGACGGCAGGGCGTCCGAGTGGCATGCGAGGGGCGACGGAAAGCGGGTTCGCCGGCTGCGAAGCAAACCGCCGGCCCGCCGCTTGCCGGTGCTGCGGCGCGACAACCGGTGAAGGGCCTCGCGATGCGTCGACTCGCGCTCATCCGCGCGCTCGGGCCACTCGGGCTGCTGTCCGCCGCGCTGCTGCTGGGCGCCTGCGGCGAACGCGGCACGCTCGACGGTGCGCGCGGCGATGCCGAGCGCGGCCGCGTGCTCGTCGCGCGCTACCACTGCGGGCAGTGCCATGCGGTGCCCGGCGTGCCGGCGGCGGGCGGCCGCCTCGGCCCCGCGCTCGACGCCTATGGGCGCCGCAGCTATATCGCCGGCCGCTGGCCCAACGATCCGGTGCGGCTGGCGCTGTGGATCGCCGAGCCGCAGGCGCTGGCCGCGGACACGCCGATGCCCGACCTCGGCGTGTCCGCCGGCGATGCACGCGACATCGTGGCCTACCTCGCGACGCTGCGATGAACCCCGAGTCCGTGCTGTGGCCCGCGGGACCGGCCGCCGCGGCCGGCGCCGACACCGGCTGGGTGATGATCGCCGGCGCCGTGGCGGTGCTGGTGCTCGTGGCGTCGCTGCTGGGCTGGGCGCTGTGGCGCCGGCCCGGGGCCGCGCCGCTCGACGAACGCCGGCTGATGCACCGCTGGGTTCTCGGCGGCGGCTTCGTCTTCCCGGCGCTGACGATGCTGGCGCTGTTTGCCTACGCCAGCGCCCGCGAGGACTTCTGGGCGCCGCGCCGCACGGCCGGCGAGCCGGTGATCACCGTCACCGCGCATGCCTGGTGGTGGCAGGTGCAGGTGAGCGACCCTGCGCGCGGGCTGCACGCGACGCTGGCCAACGAGCTGCACGTGCCGGCCGGGCGGCCGGTGACCATCGGCCTGGCGAGCGCGGACGTGATCCATGCACTGTGGTTCCCGGCGCTCGCCGGCAAGCTCGACGCGATCCCCGGCCGCGTGCAGCAGCTGCGGCTGCAGGCCGACCGGCCCGGCCGCTACGCCGGCCGCTGCGCCGAGTTCTGCGGCGAGCAGCATGCGCGCATGGGGTTGGTGCTGGTGGCCCATGCCCCCGAGGACTATGCGCGTTGGCTCGCGGCGCAGGCCGCGCCCGCGCTGCTGCCGCAGGATCCGCTGGCGCAGCGCGGCTGGCGGCTCTTCACGCAGCAGCGCTGCAGCGCCTGCCACGCGGTGCGTGGACTCACGGCGCCGGCAGCGATCACGGCGCCGGACCTGACGCACGTCGGCTCCCGGCCGGCGATCGGCGCCGGCGCGCGACCCCTGAACCGCGCGGCCCTGGCCGCGTGGATCGCCGACCCGCAGGCCTGGAAGCCGGGCGTGCGCATGCCCTCGTACCAGGACCGGCTGACGCGCGACGAGCTCGATGCGCTGGCTGCGTTCCTGGAGCAGCTGCGGTGAACGCGCCCCAGCGGCCGCCGGGCCTGGACGTGGATCCGCGGCGTCAGGACGACACGACCGGGACCTCGCTGCCGAACGACCTGCCGCGCCCGCCCGACGAGCTGCCGGCGCTCGAACGCGCCTGGCAGCGCCCGCGCGGCTGGCGCCGCCTGGCCGCTGTGAACAACACGCAGATCGGGCTGTACTACATCGCCACCGCGCTGCTGTTCTTCGTGCTCGCCGGCGTGCTGGCGCTCCTGATGCGCACGCAGCTCGCGTGGCCGGGGCAGCGGCTGGTGAGCCCGCAGCTGTACAACCAGCTGTTCACGATGCACGGCACGGTGATGATGTTCCTGTTCGCCGTGCCGGTGGTCGAGGCGATCGCGGTCTACCTGCTGCCGGGCATGCTGGGCGCGCGCGACCTGCCGTTTCCGCGCCTGTCGGCGTATGCCTTCTGGGCCTACGCGATCGGCGGGCTCGGCTTCTTCGCCACGCTGTTCTTCGGCGTCGCGCCCGACGGCGGCTGGTTCCTGTACCCGCCGCTGAGCAACGGCGAGCAGTCCCCCGGCCTCGGCGCCGACTTCTGGCTGCTGGGTATCGGCTTCATCGAGATCTCGGCGATCGCCGGCGCGATCGAGCTGATCGTCGGCATCGCCTTGACACGCGCGCCGGGCATGACGCCGGCGCGCATCCCGGTGTTCGCCTGGGCGATGGCGGTGGTCTCGGTGATGGTGCTGCTGGCCTTCCCGGCGGTGATCGCCGGCACGATGCTGCTGGAGCTGGAGCGCGCCTTCGGCTGGCCGATCTTCACGGCGGACCGCGGCGGCGACCCGCTGCTGTGGCAGCACCTGTTCTGGTTCTTCGGCCACCCGGAGGTCTACATCATCTTCCTGCCGGCCGCGGGACTGGTGTCGATGATGATCCCGGCCAAGGCGCAGGTGCCGCTGGTCGGCCACCGCGCGGTGGTGTGGGCGCTGGCCGCGGTGGCCGTGCTGAGCTTCGCGCTGTGGGCGCACCACATGTTCACCGCGGGCCTCAGCGCGAACGCGCTGCGCTGGGTGTCGGCAGCGAGCCTGGCCATCGCGGTGCCCACCGGCGTGCAGGTCTTCGCGTGGCTCGCGACGCTGCGCCGCGGTCGGCCGCCCATCGACGGCACGATGCTCTACCTCGCCGGCTTCCTGCTGATCTTCGTGCCGGGCGGGCTGACCGGCGTGATGCTCGCGGTGCTGCCCTTCGACGGCCAGGCGCACGACACCCATTTTGTCGTCGCGCACCTGCACTACGTGCTGATCGGCGGCATGCTGTTCCCGGTGTTCGCGGCGCTGGTGCACTGGGGGCCGCTGGTCAACGGGCACCGCCTGCGCGAGGCGGTGCTGCGGTGGAGCTGCGGGCTGATGTTCTTCGGCTTCCATGCCGCCTTCTTCCCGCTGCACATCGCCGGCCTGAACGGCATGCCGCGGCGCATCTACACCTACGACGCGGGCCTGGGCTGGACGCTGTGGAACGCGCTGTCGACGGTCGGGGCCTTCGTCTTCGCCGCGGGGGTCGCGCTGTTCGGGCTCGAGGCCTGGCGCACCTGGCGCCGGCCGGCGCAGCCGCATGGCGATCCGTGGCGCGCCGGCACGCTGGAATGGCTGGCGACCGAAGACCACGGCATGCGCAGCATCCCGCAGGTGGCGGCGCGCGAGCCGCTGTGGCAACGCCCGGCGCTGGCGCAGGAGGTGGCGGCGGGCTGGCACTGGCTGCCGGGCAGCGCGACCGGGGCGCGCGAGACCCTCGTCACCCACTGGCGCCGCGCCGAGCCGCGGCACCTGCTGGTGCTGGGCGGCGACACCTGGTGGCCGCTGATCGCGGCCGCGGGCACGGCCGGCTTCTTCCTGCTGCTGACGGTCAAATGGAGCGTGCCCGCCGGGCTGTGCGGCGTCGTCGCCGTCGTGGCGATCTGGCGCTGGTTGTGGCAGACCGACCGCGCGCCGGCCGGCGCGATGGTGCGCGTCGCGCGCGACGTGATGCTGCCGGTCGGCGCGCGCCGGCGCCGCGACTCCCACGTCTGGTGGGCGTTGGGCCTGCTGCTGCTCGTCGATGCGACGATCCTGGCCTCGTTCGCCTTCTCGCACCTGCACGTCGCGATGCGCGCCGAGGTCTGTCCACCGCCGGGCGCGCGGCTGCCGGACGGCGACCGGGCGCTGCTGGCGGTCGCGCTGTGGCTGGTCTCGGCCGCCGCGATGGTGCTGGCCTGGCGAGGGCCGATCGACGCCGCGCGCCGGCGCAGCCTGCTCGCACCGAGCGGGTGGCTGCTCGCGGCGCTGGCCAGCGCCGCGGCCGCGTTCGCCGTCGACATGCTGGGGCACCGCGCGGCCGGCCTCGAGCCGCGCCTGAATGCCTGGAGCGCGACCGCCGCGGCCTTGCTCGGCTGGCAGGCCCTGCACCTCGTGCTGCTGGGGCTGCTCGCCGCGTACCTGCTGGCGCGGTGGTGGCGGGGCGCCTCGTCGCCGGTGCCGGTCGGCACGCGCGACAGCGTCGCGCTGCTGTGGCTCTACACGGCCGCGCAGGGCGTCGTGATCATCGGCTGGGTGCAGGGCCTGCCACGCTGGCTGGCCTGAGCGTCATGAGGCCCCGCGTCGCTTCGCGCCTGCCCCCCGAGGGGGCGCGAGCCGCCTTGGGGCGGCCCGGCGGCGACTCAGGCCGCGGGCGGCCCGCTGCCGCGCAGCACACGGCCGACGCTGAAGCGCCCGGCGCCGAGCAGCGCCACCGCCGCGGCGCCGAACAGCATCAGGCCCTGCAGCTCGATCGCCCAGCCGCCCTGCTTGCCGAGCGCGAAGACCTCGTGCGCATGCACGAGCCCGATCGCGAACAGCATGTTCACCACCACCAGCAGCGCGCCGACGCGCGTCCATGCGCCGGCGATCATCAGCAGCGGCCCCAGCACCTCGCCGACGTAGGCACCGTAGGCCAGCGCCCCGGGCAGGCCGTGCTGCTCGAGCATGCCGGGCAGGCTGCCGAGGCCGTAACGGACCTTGGCGATGCCGTGCAGCAGCACCATCGCGCCCACCGATACCCGCAGCAGCAGCTTGCCGGCGTCATCGAACCTGCGCTGAAGTTCCGGACCATCCATTGCCCGCTCCCTCGACCGCTCACGGTGATGAGTATCCCGCGCCGGCGGCAAGCGCCGTTCCCGTCAGGCGGTCGCGGTCTGCAGCCGCTCGAGCGCCTGCGCGATCGACGCCAGGTCGCGCGGGCGCACCAGGCGTTCCTGCTCCTGGCCATCCTTCAGCAGCACCAGCGTCGGCCACAGCTTGATGCCGAACGAGCGGCCGAGCGGGTGGCCCGGGCCGTCCTCGACCTTCAGGTGGCGCAGGCCCGGAAAGGCCTTCAGCGCGGTGGCCAGCGCCGGTTGCATGCCGCGGCAGATGCCGCACCATGGCGCGCCGAACTCGAGCAGCGTCGCGCCGGGCAGCGCATTCACCTCGTCGCGGGCGGGTTCCTTGTCGGCGTAGTCGGGCAGGGTCATGGTGGTGTTGTGCGCATGTCCAACGATGTCCTGATGGACCGCGGCCGCCGCCGCGGGTTCCGTGCGCCTTCAGTGTCGCTGCTGCGCCGCGATCCAGCGCTCGATGTGGGCTTCCAGCGCCGGCAGCGGCACCGAGCCGGTGGCCAGCACCGCGTCGTTGAAGTCGCGCAGGTCGTAGCGGCTGCCGAGCGCCGCCTGCGCGCGCCGGCGCAGCTCCAGGATCTTCAGCTCGCCGATCTTGTAGGCCAGCGCCTGGCCGGGGTTGTCGATGTAGCGGTCGACCTCGTTGACGATGTCCTGCTCGGTCTTCGCGACGTTGTCGCGGAAGTAGGCCAGCGCCTGCTCGCGCGTCCAGCCGCGCGCATGCAGGCCGGTGTCGACGACCAGCCGCACCGCGCGCCACATCTCGTAGGTCAGCGCGCCGAAGCGGTCGTAGGGGTCGTCGTACAGGCCCATCTCGTGGCCGAGCTGTTCGGCGTACAGCCCCCAGCCCTCGCCATAGGCGACGAAGTACGCGGTGCGGCGGAAGGCCGGCGCATCGGGCAGCTCGAGCCCGCGCGCGAACTGGAAGTGGTGGCCGGGCACCGCTTCGTGCAGCGACAGCGGCAGCATCTCCCAGGTCGGCCGCGTCTCCGGCTTGTACAGGTTCACCGCGTACCAGCCGGGGCGCGAGCCGTCGATCGCGCCGGGCATGTAGTAGGCGGTCGTCGTGTCCGGCGCCAGGTTCGCGGGTATCGCGCGCACGCCGTAGGGCAGGCGCGGCAGCAGGCGCGAGATCTTCGGCAGCTCGGGGTCGATGCGCTTGGCGACCGCGCGGTAGCCGTCGAGCAGCGCCTGCGGCGTGCGGTGGAAGAAGCGGGGGTCGGTGCGCAGGAAGGTGAAGAACTCGGCCAGCGTGCCCTGGAAGCCGGTCTCGGTCTTCAGCGCTTCCAGTGCGACGCGCAGCCGCGCGACCTCGCGCAGGCCGATTGCGTGGATGTCGTCGGCGCCCATCGCGGTGCTGGTGTAGTAGCGCGCCAGGAAGTCGTAGTAGGCGCGGCCGCCGGGCAGCGCCGAGGCGGCGACGGTCGTGCGCGTGCGCGGCAGGTATTCGTCGTTGAACACCTGCGCGAGGCGGCGGTAGGCGGGCACCAGCTTCTCTCGCACCACCGCCTGCGCCTCGGCCTGCAGCGCGCTGCGCTCGGCCGCATCGATCGATGCCGGCATGCGCAGGAAGGGCCGGTAGAACGGGCTCTTCGCCGGGTCGTCGACGATCTGCGCGGCGATCTGCGCCGGCACGCGGTTCATCAGCACGCGCGGCGGTGTCTGGCCGGCGGCCAGCCCGGCGCGCATCAGCACGAGGGTCTGATCGACCGCCGCGGGGATCGCCGCCATGCGCGCGAGCCACTGGCGGTAGTGCGTGGCCTGGCTGAAGGGCATCAGCTCGGCGAGGGTGTCGGCGGTCTGCACGCTGCGGCGGTGGCTGATCGGCTGCAGGTGTTCGCGGAAGGCCTGGCGCTCGACCGCATGGCGCAGCAGCCAGTCGAAGCTGTCGTAGTGCAGCTGGTCGGCGGGGCTCAATGCATTGCGGTCGATCGCGCGCAGGCGCGCGAGCGCGGCGCGGTCGGCGGCCTCGCGCGAGGCGATGGCCTCGGGGCGCAGGTCGGTCCAGCGGTCGTTGTAGCGGGCATCGCCCTGGAAGGTGGCGTTCTCCGGGCTCTCGCGCAGGCTGCGCTCCCATTCTTCGGCGAAGAAGGCATGCAGCGTCTGCGAGGCCGGGCTGCGGGCGAGCGCGGCGGACGGTGCTGCGCTCGTCTGCGCGAGCGCGGGAGCGGCCAACGGCGCGGCGAGCAGGGCGACGAGCAGAGGGGCGAGCAGAGCGGCGAGCGGGGTGGCGAGCAGGGCGAGTGTCGTGCGGCGCAAGGCGGGTCCCCGGGGCGTTCGGAAGCCCGCGAGCTTACGTCGCGGCGACAATCGCGCCCCATGCCCATCCAGCTCGAATCCCCCGCCCAGCCCGACGTGCTGGCGCTGATCGACGCGCTCGACGCCTACCAGAAGCCGCTGTACCCGGCCGAGTCGCACCACGGCATCGACCTCGCCGCGCTGAGCGAGCCGAACGTGCTGTTCGCCGTCGTGCGCGATGACGCGCAACGTGCGGTCGGCTGCGGCGCGATCGTGATCGGCGCGGACTTCGGCGAACTCAAGCGCATGTACGTCGACCCGGCGCGGCGCGGGCAGGGCCTGGCGAAGTCGCTGCTTCAGTTCCTCGAGGCGCAGGCGGCCGCACGCGGCTGCCGCCTGTTCACGCTGGAGACCGGCTTCCTGCAGCCCGAGGCGCTGGGGCTGTACGAACGCGCGGGCTACGAGCGCTGCGGTCCGTTCGGCGACTACGTCGACGATCCGAACAGCGTGTTCATGCGCAAGGCGATCATCGCCGCCCGCTGAAGCGCGCGCCGAAGCCGGTGCCGCGCCACGCCCACGCGAGCACCAGGAAGAAGGTGGTGAAGATGGCGCCGGCCCACCACTCGGTGATGTTCTCCAGCATGTCCTTGGCCGCATCGCCGGGGCCCAGCGCCAGCGGCAGCAGCACGTGGGCCAGGCCCAGCAGCGGCAGCGCCGCGCACAGCGCGAGCAGCGCGCCGCTCAGGTGGCGCGCGCGGCCGGCGGCTTCGGGATGCTGCTGCAGGCGGCGGTGCGCCTGGTCGGCGACCACCAGCATGCCGATGCAGGTGAAGCCGAAGTACAACACGATGCCGTAGCGCCGCATCCAGCGGTAGCCGTCGCCTTCGGTGCCGAGGAAGCTGCCGTAGAGCACGAGGAACGCGGCGGCCAGCACGCCCAGCGTCGGCAGCAGGCGCAGCGCGCGCTCCGGCCCGTCGCCCAAGCCGCGCAGCCACGCCGGGCACAGCAGCCATGCCAGCGCCTGCAGCACCGCCGCCGGCAGCAGCAATGCACGGAACAGGATGTTCGGCAGGCCGTGGCGGGCGGCGCGGCTGATCGAGGTGCAGCCGTCGATGAAGGGATTGCAGTCGGGCGCCAGGCCCTGGGCGATCGACAGCCGCCACGCGACCAGCGTGCCGAGAAGCGGCAGCAGCCCGGCCAGCAGCGGCAGCGGCCACAGCGGCCACCGCGGTCGATGGGGCCGACCTGGCCGCACCGGGTGCGGATCGCCGGCCGCCTTCATGCCCACCTAGCCGGCTTCGGCCACCGCCTTCTGCACCGCCGGGCGCTGGTTCATGCGCGCGCGGTGCGCCAGCAGCCGCGGCAGCGTCGAGGTGTCGACGTCGTCGCCCTCGAGCCAGCCGGCGATCGTGTAGAGGTAGCCGTCGGCCACCGTGTACTGCTCGCCCATCACCCACGGGCCGTCCAGACGCTGCTCGATCAGCTCGGCGCAGGCCCGCATCGTCTGCGGCACCTTGCGCTTCATCGCCTCCTGCGCGGCCGGATCGTCGGCCCAGCGCGCGCCGCGGCGCTTGTGCGCATGGGCGACATGCATCGTCGACGCCAGGTAGCTGTTGAATTCCTGCATCTGGGCGAAGCGGAACGGGTCGTCCAGCGGCGCCAGATTCATCTGCGGGAAGCGCTGCGCGATGAAGGCCAGCAGCGCCGGTGTCTCGGTCAGCACGCCGTGTTTGGTCACCAGCGCGGGCACGCGGCCTTTCGGATTGACCTTCAGGTACTCGGCGCTTTGCTGCTGCTGCGCGGCGAAGTCCAGCTTCACCAGCGTGAAGTCGGCGCCGGCCTCGTGCAGCGCGATGTGCGTGGCCAGCGCGCAGGTGGCGGGGCAGGTGTAGAAGGTCCAGCGGGACATCGTGCGGTGCTCCGGGATGACAGGCCCCGCAGTATCACGGAGCTGCCGGTGCGCGAGGGCCGACCCGCCGAATGGACGAACGGCCGGCACGGTCTTCACCGTGCCGGCCGAGCGCGCACAGGGCGCCCAGGGTCAGTTCGCGCGCTTGGCGAGCGTCGTCGACGGCTCGACCACGCCGCGGTAGGCCAGCGGCGCGGCTTCGCGGCGCGTCACGCCCGCTTCGCCGGCGACCAGCAGGTCACCCGACTTCGCCGCGTCGGCGAACTCGGCCTTGACCTGCGCGCGCGTCTTGGCGACGGCGGTGGACACGGCCGGCGCGACCGTCTCGTCGAGCAGCTGGCCGCGCTCGCCGGCGGCCACCAGCGTGCCGCTGCGCTGCGCGCGGGCGACGTCGGCCTGCACCTGGCCGCGCGAGACCGCGCTGCCCAGCAAGTCCTTCGTCGGCTGGCCGCGTTCGCCGGCGGCGATCAGCTCGCCGTTGCGCTGGGCCTGCGCCAGCTCGGCCAGCACCTGCTGACGCGTCTTTTCGCCGTTGGCATCCTGGGCCTGCACGGTCGCGGCGGCGGCGAGGGCCAGCACGGCCAGCACAGTGCGGGTGGGGGTGGTGAACGTCTTCATCTGTCGCTCCTTTCGTGTGATGGGGCGAATGATGAAAGCCGCGTGCGTGCACCAGGCTGTCGGCCGGATTACAAGTTCGTCATCCGGGATTTCCCGGACACTTACCATTCCAGGAAATGGTCAGCCCCCAGCTCACTTCGTTCGCGGCCCCCGAGGGGCGCTCAGTGCCCTTCGGGCGGCCGGGCGGGCACTGATGCGCGTACTGATCGTCGAGGACGAACCGAAGACCGCCGCCTACATCCGCAAGGGGCTGATGGAGCATGCCTTCGTCGTCGACGTCGCCGGCAACGGGCTCGACGGGCTGCACCTGGCGACCACCGGGCACTACGACCTGGTGCTGCTCGACGTGATGCTGCCCGGCGCCGACGGCTGGACGGTGCTGCAGGCGCTGCGGCGGCAGAAGGACACGCCGGTGTTCTTCATCAGCGCGCGCGACGAGGTGGCCGACCGCGTCAAGGGCCTGGAGCTCGGTGCCGACGACTACCTCGTCAAGCCCTTCGCGTTCTCCGAGCTGCTGGCGCGCGTGCGCACCATCCTGCGCCGCGGCGCGGCCAAGGTCGACCCGACGGTGCAGGTCGCCGACCTGCGCATCGACGTCGTGCGCCGGCGCGTCACCCGCGGCGGCCAGCGCATCGAGCTGACGGCCAAGGAATACGCGCTGCTCGACTACTTCGTGCGGCATGCGGGCGAGGTGGTCTCGCGCACGCTGATCGCCGAGCATGTGTGGGACATGCACTTCGACAGCGATACCAATGTCGTCGACGTCGCGGTGCGGCGGCTGCGTGCGAAGCTGGACGATCCGTTCGAGCAGAAGCTGATCCACACCGTGCGCGGCGTGGGGTATCGCTTCGAGGCGTCGGGCGCCGATGGGGATGGCGCGTGAGCGCGTCGCGCATGTCCGGATGCGGCCCAGTGCCTTCGTTGGGCGATGCGTGTCGCTGCGACGCTCTAGCGGGAGGTTTCCGTCCTGCCATCCGGCCGGGTCTCGCCCCGGCAGGCGAGTCACTTTGGTGTCCGCATAACTTCGCTTCGCGAAGTGAGCGGCCCCCCGCTTCGCGAGCTTCTGTTGGCCCAGAAGAAGGTAACCAAAGAAGAGGGCCTAACGTTCATCAGGTCGTCCAGATGAGCAGTTGGGCAGGACGCTGTCACTCACCGCTCCGGCGTCCTCAATACCCCGAACCGGGCTCTCTTGCCCATACATCAGCGCCCTCCGTCGCGACCCGGACCGCTGCGAGTGCGCCGAGTCGCGACGAATGCCACAGGCGTATGGGCAATTCGACCTCGGTTCGGGGTATTAAGAATGCCAGGGCAGTGAGTGACAGCGTCCTGCCCAACTGCTCATCTGGACGACCTGATGAACGTTTGGTTTTAGGTGCTTTCTTTGCTTCTTTCTTTGCACCAGCAAAGAAAGAAGTCGGCCGCCGGGCCGAGACCCGGCACCGTGGCAGTGGCAAGGACGTCCACAAAGCGCGACTGACAAGCCAATGATGCTGATCGCCTGGATGCGCCGCGCCGCCGCCGCGCTGCGCAGCTCGATGACCGCGCAGATCGGCGTCTCGATCACGCTGATCTCGGTGATGCTGGTCGCCGGCTGCGGCTACGCGGTGATGCGCATGACGCGCGAGCAGCTGCGCGAGGGCGGTGAGGTGCTGATGCTGGCGAACCTCGCGTTCCTGCACGAGGACCTCGCGGTCGCGCAGTACGACGTCGAGCGCATCGGCCAGCGCCTGGTCAACCGCATCGAGACGCAGCTGGGCAGCCTGCATGTGGCGCTGCTGGACGACCAGCGCCGGCTGCTTGCCGCGTCCGACTGGTTCGACGTGCCGCTGGAGGTGCTGCCGAAGAGCGCGCTGTCGACCAACGAGATCCCGCCCGGCATCACGCACCGCAAGCTGCGCTGGCTGCAGCAGCTGTACGGTCCGCTGACGGAGGTGTGGACGACGCCCGACGGCCGCATGTACCGCCTGCTGGTGGCCGAGATCCCGGTGCCCGAGGGCCAGCCGCGCGCGGCGCGCGGGCCGCTGGCGGTGGCGCTGGCGCTGGAGGTCACGCAGACGCGCGACGCAGTGCTGCACGGCTGGAAGGTGTTCTTCGGCGCGCTGGTGGCCAGCGTGGTCGCGGCCAGCGTGCTGGGCATGCTGATCGCGCGGCGCATCGTGATCGCCGCGCGGCGCCTGGGCACCGCGGCCAGCCGCATCAGCGCACGTGCGCTGCACGAGCGCCTGGCGCTCGCCGATGCGCCGCGCGAGCTGCAGGAATCGGGGCTCGCGTTCAACCGAATGCTGGACCGGCTGGAGAGCGCGTTCAAGCGCCTGTCGGAATTTTCGTCGGACCTCGCGCACGACCTGCGCACGCCGATCAACAACCTGCTCGGCGAGGCGCAGGTCACGCTGTCGAAGCCGCGCACGGCCGAGGAATACCGCGCGGTGCTCGAGTCGGCGGTCGAGGACTATGAGCGCATCTCGCGGCTGATCGAGGCGATGCTGTTCATCGCCCGCGCCGAGGATGCGCGCGCGTCGCTGCAATGCGAATGGATCGAGATGCGCCAGGCCGCCGAGCGCGTGCGCGACTACTTCGAGCCGCTGGCCGACGAGCGCGGCATCACGCTGGCCTGCGAGCTGCACTGCAAGCCGCAGGCGGCCACCCGCGTGTGGGCCGACAAGACGCTGCTGGTGCGCGCGATCGGCAACCTGGTGACCAACGCGCTGCGGCATGCGACGCCGGGCAGCGACGTGCGGCTGGCGGCCACGCCCTACGACGATGGCGCGTGCCTGATCGAGGTGTCGAACGAAGGGCCGGCGATCGAAGCGGACGAGCAGGCGCGCATCTTCGAGCGCCTGTACCGCATCGACCCCTCGCGCGAAGGCTCGGCCACCGGCTCGGGCCTGGGCCTGGCGATCGTCAAGTCGATCATGGACCTGCACGGCGGCCGGGCGACGGTGACCAGCGGCACCGGCCAGCGCACGGTGTTCGGGCTGTGGTTCCCCGGGCCGCGCGGCGCCGATTCGCCGGTGGGCGAGGCGGTGCCGCGCAGCCGCGAAGTGGAGCAGTCACTCGGTCTTTGACCGCAGACGCTGGTGCATCGGCGACACGCCGTGTGCCTGAACCGGGGGAGGGATGCGAGCACCGCCTCGGCGCTTGCGTCGAACCCGGCGACAGCGCGATTCAGGGTTTCTACGCTGCGTCCTGTCCGGAGATGGACAGCATCAACTCCACACAGGAACCACATGAAGCACATCGCAGCATTCGCTCTGCTCGCCGTCGCCGCGGCTTCGGCCAGCGCCCAGTCCAACGTCACGCTGTTCGGCGTGGTCGACGTCGCCGCGCGTCACGTCAAGAACGGCGACGACAGCCTGCGCTCGCTCACCGGCAACGGCCTCAACAGCAGCCGCCTGGGCTTCCGCGGCGTCGAAGACCTCGGCGGCGGCCTGAAGGCCGGCTTCTGGCTCGAGCACGGCTTCAACGCCGACAGCGGCACGCAATCCGACGCCGCCCGTTTCTGGAACCGCCGGTCGACCGTCAGCCTGTCGGGCAACTTCGGCGAGATCCGCCTTGGCCGCGACTTCACGCCCACCTTCAGCGGCTTCGCCGACTACGACGTCTTCGGCACCAACGGCGTCGGCGACGCGAGCAAGTTCAACTCGATGCTCGGCACCAATGCCGACACCGCGACGCGCTCGGACAACGAAGTGACCTACTTCCTGCCCGGCAACCTCGGCGGCTTCCGCGGCCAGGTGTCGTTCGCGCCGAGCGAGAACGTCGCCGGCAAGAAGTACATCGGTGGCCGCGTGGCCTACGGCGCGGGCCCGCTCGACGTGTCGCTGGCCTACGGCCAGACCACCGTCACGCCGGCGCTCGGCGAGGACAAGCTGAAGTCCGTGGTGCTCGGCGCTTCGTACGACTTCGGCGTCGTCAAGCTCACCGGCTACCTGCAGCGCAACGAGTTCGCGAACCAGGAACTGGACCTCGCCAACATCGGCGTGCAGGTGCCGCTGGGCCAGGGCATCCTGCGCGCGTCCTACGTGCGCGCCGATGCCTCGGGCCGCAACAACGCCGGCGCCAGCGTCGAGAAGAACGATGCGAACCAGTTCGCCGTCGGCTACGTCTACAACCTGTCGAAGCGCACCGCGCTGTACACGACGGTCGCGCGCGTCAACAACAAGGGCGCCGCGAGCTTCGTGATCCCCGGCGGCGTCGCGCTGCCCTCGCCGAACACCGGCAAGGACTCGACCGGCGTCGATTTCGGGCTGCGCCACAGCTTCTGATCGGACGAACCGGGGCCCGCTGCGCGGCCGCCCCGAAAGCGTGTCAGGACGGCACGTAGGCGATGCCCTGGTCGGCGAGCCCGACCAGGTCGATCGCCACGTCGTTCAGCGCATGGCTTGCGGCCAGCGCCGCGAGCGCGGCGGGGCTCATCGCCCCGCTGTCGAGCAGCGCGACGAAGGGCGCCTGCTCGGCCGCCGTCGGCGCGACGCCGATCACGTTGCGGTAGAGCTGGCGCACGAGGTCGGCATGACCGCGCGAGCCGGCCAGCTGCACGAACAGATCGGTCGCCAGAGCGAGCTCGGCCACCTGCTGCATCGACAGCCCGGACTCGAACAGCCGGATGCCGATGCCGACGATCGTCGCGTCGCCGATCAGCGACCGGCCGAACAGCGCGCCGACCAGGCGCACCGTCTCGGTGGGGGCGCCGGCGATGTCGAGCGCGAGCCACTGGTCGTCGAAGGCCAGGCGCTCGATGCCCTGCAGCATGTCGGTGCCGCCCGCATCCGGCTGCTGCACGCGCCACTCGGTGCCGACCCGCTGCACGGCATGGTCCGCGCGCCGGCCGGCGTAGACCGCGACGTCCCGCCCGCCCTGTCCGTCGATCAGGTCGTTGCCGGCGCCGCCGTCGAGCCGGTTGTCCAGCGCATTGCCGGTCAGCGCGTCGTCGAACGCGCTGCCGATGGCCGACTCGATCTCGCTGCCCGGCACCAGCGCGACGTTGTCGAGCGCGGCGCCGCCCTCGGCATGGCGGCCGATCGAGCTGGCCCGGCCGGCGCGCAGGTCGATGCTCGCGCCGATCGTGACCGCCGAGGCGTCCAGCACGTCGCGGCCGCCGTCGTCGACCAGCGTGCTCAGCGTGCGGCCGGCCGCGTCATCCAGGCGATAGACATCGTCGCCGGCGTGCATCGGCACGCTGCCGTACAGGGTGCGCAGCGCGATCACGTCGTGCGGGCCCCAGTCGGCGCGGAACAGCCCGGACGGGTTGGCGCCCGCAGCCATCGCACTGAAGGTCACCACGTCGTCGATGCCGCGCCACTGCTCGGCATAGGCATCGCCGGCATCGACGTTGCGCGGATGGCGCAGTCCCAGCGCATGGCCGAGCTCGTGCAGCAGCGCGGCGCGGCCCTCGCTGCCGGCGGACAGGTCGCGCATCGTGTCGCGGTCCATCCAGACGTCGCCGGCGCTGTCGCCGGGCTGGTCGGGCGCATACGCGACGCCGCGGGTCGCGGCCTGCTCGCTGACGCCCAGGCGCAGCTGCACGCCGCTGCCGTCGGGCACTTCGCGGAAACGGATGCCGCTGAAGGCGGCGGTCTGGGCCAGCAGCGCCTGGACGACGGCGCGTTCGGCGGGGTCGAACGCGCGGAAGCCGCTGCTGCCGGGACCGCTCGCCGGCGCGGTCGTCACGAAGCTGTAGGTCAGCTCGATCGTCGTGCCGAGCGGCGCCCCGGCGTTCCAGCGCTGCGTGTCGCGCCCGACGAGGCCGACGCGGCCGTAGTCGAACGGGTCGATCAGGTCGGCCAGCTGCACGCTGTGTCCGGGCGTGCCATCGGACGGGTCGAAGCGCAGCGCCTCGACGTCGACCAGCTCGACGCGGCGGTCCGGCTGGTCGGGGTCGGTGATCACGGCGCGGCGGCCGTCGACCGACACGGTGATGCGCAGGTGGGCCGACGACTGGTTGAGCACGACGGTGTCGTAGCCGCCGCGGCCGTCGACGACATCGTTCTCCAGCTTGCCGTGGTCGGGCGCGATCAGGTTGTCGAGCGCGTTGCCGGTGATCCGGTCCGCGTACCCGCTGCCGTTGACCTGGAAGAAGTCGCCGACCAGGGTGTCGCGCGTGCCGAAGCCATCGAGCGCGAAGCCCTGCTGCAGGTCGACCGTGATGCCCGAGGGCGACGAGTAGTAGAACAGCGCGCACGACAGGCCGCCGAGCAGTTCGATCCGGTCGTCGCCGGCGCCGCCCAGCACCGAACCGAGCCGCAGGCGCAGCACGTCGTTGCCGGCGCCGAGGTCGAAGTCGGTGTAGGTCAGCGGGCCCAGCTGGTCCTGGTCGATGCGGTCGTCACCGGAGCTGCCGCGGTAGGTGGGGTCGGCCATCGTTCAGCGGTGCAGGAAGCCGAGGTCGGTGCGCGTGAAGTTCGAGAGCTTGGGCAGCACCTCGTGCAGCGCGGCGGGCTCGACGCCCAGCCAGGCGAGCAGCGTCGCGGCGACCTGGTCGGTCGCCGTGGTCGGCACGAAGCGGCCGCCGCCGTCGCGATCGAAGTCCTCGGGGCCCTTCAGGACCAGGCTCGGGAACGTGCCGTAGACCTGGCCGCCGGCGACGGGTCCGCCGAACAGCCACCAGTGGTTGCCCCAGGCATGGTCGGAGCCGCCGCCTGACGCCGGCCGCAGCGTGCGGCCGAAGTCGCTCATCACCAGCGTGACGACGCCGGGGTCGACGCCCGACGCGCGGTTGGCGGCGTCGAAGCCGGCGAGCGCGCGGCCGAGTTGCGCGAGCTGGTAGTCCTGCGTGCGCTCCAGCGTGCCGCGCTGCACGCCGTGGGTGTCGAAGTTGCCCCAGTTCAGCAGGAAGATCTGACGCCGCCGCCCGGTCTGCTGGAAGACCGGCAGCAGCTGGGCCAGCGTGCGCAGCGTATCGGCCAGCCGGCCGCTGCCGAAGTCCGCGGTCGGCGGCACGCCGCGGGCCATGGCCTCGACGACGGCCGTTGCGTCGGCCATGCCCGCCTCGAGCGAACGCGCGTAGACCTGCTGGTAGGCGTTGGCGAAGCCGCCCGCGGCCAGCAGCGACAGCGGCCGCGAGCTGTCGCTGTCGGGCCGGGCCAGGTCGGCGAAGCCCCAGTAGCGCTGGACCGCCGGTTCGGTGCCGATCCAGGACACGGGCGCGTGGCGACCCTGCACCAGCGTGCGCTGCGTGTCGAAGGAAGCCGCGGCCATCGGATGGCGCAGCGACGCCGGCAGCGCCTCGAGCCCGCGCCCGCCCCAGCCGCTGCCGTCCGCATCCGCGCCCCAGCCCTGCTGGATCGCCACCTGCTCGTAGTGCGACAGCAGGAACGGCGGCAGCGGCACCGCATGGTCCATCGCCTGCGCGGCGGTCGTCGGCACGACGAGCGGGCCGACGTTGGCGATCCACGCCAGGCGCCCGGCGTCGTACAGCGGCGCCAGCGGCGCCAGCGCCGGATGCAGTCCGAAGCTGTGGCCGGCGCTGCTGCCGCGCAGCTTCGCCAGGCTGGACTGGGCCAGCGCCAGGTTCGTGCGCGCCTTCTGATAGTCGCCATAGGCCGCGTCCATCGGCACCAGGCAGTTGTGGCCGTCGTTGCCGCCGTTGAGGAACACGACCACCAGCGCGCGGTAGTCGCCGGCCTGCGCCTGCCGGCTGCCGATCAGGCCCGCAGCGGCGGCGGCGCCGAGGCCCAGCCGCGACAGCAGCGTGCGCCGGCGCAGCGTCATGTGATGGCTCCGTAGTGCGGGCTGGCCAGCGCGAACAGCAGCAGCGCGAGGATCGCCTCGTCCCGCGGAAAGTAGCGCACCAGCGCCCAGTACGACTCGGCCGAGCGGCGCAGCGCGGCCGGCATCGCGCCGCGGAACCAGCGCTGGCTGATCAGCTCGACCAGCGCCGCGGTCGACTGCGCGGCCGCCTGGCGCAGCGGCGCGAAGTCGCAGCCGGCCTTCGTCGTCGAGCCAGTCCAGTTCACGTGCACGTTGCGCAGGTTGCCCAGGCGTCCGACGAACTCCTCGCCGATCAGCAGCCGCTGCTCCGGCGCGAGCAGGTTGCTGCCCGGCGCGGTGTCGGTCGGCGCATAGAAGCCGAACACGGACGGCGCGACGTACGGGTGCTGGCCCGGCACCATCGGCTGGCCGGTGGCCGCCAGCCGGGGCACCGTCCGGCAGCCGACGCCGCGCAGCAGCGCGGTGTGGAACAGCAACGGCTCGCGCAGCTTGCCGGAGCCGCGCAGGTCGGTGCCGCCGTCGCCGCGCCGAGCTTCGGGGTCGAGCAGCACGGCCTTGACCACCGCCGCCAGGTCGCCGCGCTGCCCGTGGCCGTTGTCGCGGAAGACCGCCGCCACGCGGCTGACGTAGGCCGGCGTGGGCTGGCTGGCCACGAGGTGCTGGATCAGGCGCAGGCTGACGAACGGCGGCGTATTGGCATGGTCGACCAGCACGCGCATCGCCTGGTCGAGGTCCTGGGCCGCGCTCTGGCCGGCCGGGAACACGGTGCCAAGCACCGTCTTCGAGCCGCCGTCGTGCGCCAGCGGATCGGCGGCGACCAGCGGATAACCGTAATAGGCGTACTTCTCGTTCGGGCTGCGCTGGTCGAAGGACCAGCCCGTGAGCGCGCGCGCCATGTCGGCGACGTCCTGCTGCGAGTAGCTCTCGACCGGGCGGCCATGGGCATCGCGCACCACGCTGCCGTCGGGCCGCAGCTGAACCAGGCCGATGCTGAACAGCTGCATCAGTTCGCGCGCGTAGTTCTCGTTCGCGGCGCAGCCGGCGCAGAAGCTCGGCGGCCGGTTGCCGACGTTGTCGAGGAACTCGCCCATCGCCGCGTGCAGCGACACCTGCTTCAGCAGGGTCTCGTAGCGTCCCAGGCCATGCCGCTGGAGCATGTTGTGGTACTCGAACAAGCCATTGGGCTGGTTGTTGACCAGCGAGACGACGATGAACTGCGACAGCGACCAGCTCACGCGCTGGCGCAACTGGTCGGGGCCGGTCAGCGCGGCGACGTGCCAGCGGTCGACGAGGTCCCAGAAATGCGTCTGCCGCAGCTTCGGGTTGGTGAAGTCGTCGTAGTGGCGCGCATCGCGGCCATCCAGCAGGCTCGGCGGCAGCGCCAGCTGCTCGTCGATCCATGCTGCGAAGCCGAGCGTGCGGACGCGATCGATGTCCTGCTCGGTCGGCCCGAAGCTCGCCTGCTCGAGGAAGCGGGCCGCGGCATAGCGGCTGACCTTCGGCGCCGGCGCGGCCGGTGCCACCTGGCCGGCGGACGCTTGCGCCGCCGCAGCGCCGCCGGGCGGCGCCTCGCCCGAGCAGGCAGCCACGCCGGCGAGCGCCAGCAAGCGCAGCGCATGCCACAGCCGGCGGGCAAGGCTCATGTCGGAAAGCCGTGGCGTCATCGTCGATGCCCGGTTCGGTCGGGCCGCCGAAGGGTATGCGCGTCGTGTCGCGCGGGATTCCTTCATTTGGAGGAGAGCGTGCGCGAGGCCCCGCGTGCAGGTGGTCTTGCGGCCGGCTGACGGGCGCATGACAGGCACGTCATCCGGCGGCCATGCTCGTGAAAACCCTCGGTTTCTATCGTTCGTCCCAGGCGGTCTTTCGGGGACCCGGTGCCAGCGCGACAGCGCCGAAGCGCACCGCCCGCGTGCCGCAGCCACCACACGAACGTTCCGAGGAATTCGACAGCATGCGCCGTCAGGACATCCAACTGCTTGCACTGGCCCGCCAGGGCGATGCCGCCGCGCGGCGCGAAGTGGGCCGCCGCTACCTGCTGGGCAGCGACGGCTTCCCGCACCACGTCGCGAGCGGGCTCGACTACCTCGCGCGCGACGACGACCCGGCGGCCGCGCGCATCGTCGCCGAGGCGCTGCCGCTGGCCGAGCTGCTGGCGCTGGACCAGTTGCCCGCGCTGGAGCGCGCCGCGCAGGCCGGCAGCGCCGCCGCGCAGCGCAAGCTCGCGGCGTGGCGCGTGCTGCGCGACGGCGGCGACATCGCCGCGCTGCCGCGCGACGACGCGGACCTGCAGCTGCCCGCGGTCGCGCGGGTCGCGGCGCAACAGGCGCTGGCCGGCGCGCCGCTGCCGCAGCTGTCGCGCTGCCTGCGCCACGCGCTGGCGCTCGCCGACCGCGGCAGCGGCGACGGCGCGACGGCCGACCTGGCCGCTCTGGTCGTCGACGCGGTGCAGCGCGCCGAGACCGAGCAGACGCCGCTGCAGGGCCTGTCGGCCGACGCGCTGGCGACGATCCTCGACCAGCGCGCGATGCAGGGCGACCGCATCGCCGCCTACGCGCTCGGCCGGGCGCTGTGCGGCATCACCAATCCGGCCTTCGCGCCCGAGCTCTTCGCCGAGCACCAGAACATGCGCCGCGGCGCCGCCTTCCTGCTGCGCGCGGCCGATGCGGGACAGGACGACGCGTGGCTGCACCTGTACCGCCTGCATGCGGACCACCGGCTGTCGGTGGCCAACCCGCAGATGGCGCGCTTCTTCCTCGAGAAGGCGGCCACGCGCGGCCTGGCCGAAGCGCAGCGCAAGCTCGGCGCGCTGCTGCTGCGCGAGGCCACCGCGCTGGCCGAATCCGAGCAGGCGATCCACTGGCTGCACCAGGCCGCGGGCCAGGGCGATGCGCCGGCGCGCGAGCTGCTCGATTCGCTGGTGCTGCCGGTGGCCGATGACGATGACGACGATGCGCAGCAGGCGATCGAAGAACTGCGCCGCAGCGACCCGTGGCTGGCGATCCGGCTGCAGCTGGCGCGTGTGTTCGGGCTCACGAAGCTGGAGGCGCTGTCGGTCGATCCGGCCGAGGGCCTGCGCCCCTGGGGCCTGGTCGTCGGCCGCAACCCGTTCGTCTCGCAGAGCCGGCTCGCCGCACCGCGCGCGATCCCCGCGCTGTCGGCCGCCGCGATGGAGGCCGCGCGCCAGGCCGCGTCCTTCTTCGGGCAGGCGCGCGGCGATGCGCGCAGCGCCGAGGGCGACCTGCGCCGCCGTTCGGCACGCCAGCGCCGCGCCTTCGAGCGCCTGGGCCTCGACGACAGCATGTTCTTCGCCGAAGCGACCGCGATGACGCTGGAGGCGCTGCGCCTCGGGCCGAAGTGGGCCTTCCGCGCGCGCCAGCCGCTGCGGTCGGCGCTGGCGGCCTGAGCGGCCTGCTCGTCAGCGCTTGCCGGTGGCGTTCTTCGGGCCCAGCGCGGCCGCCGGCCCCACCGTGGTCTTCCAGTGGTGCAGCAGCTGCCGCAGCGCTTCGGGCTCGTTCTGCGGCGTGCCGCGCCCGGCCTGGTCCTTGTGGTTGGCACCGTGGCAGCTCGCGCAGACGCGCACCTCGCCGGGCTGGAACGTGACCCACACCCGCTCGCGCACGATCGGCACGCCGCCGGCATCGGTGGTCTGCCAGCCGAGGGCACGGCGCGTAGGCACGAAGGCGGCGGTCGAGCCGTCGGCGCCGATCTTCACGCTGCCGGCCGGCCCGCCCGGGTTCGGCGGGTTCGGCACCGCTTCGTGCAGCACCTGCGCGATGTGGCGCCGGCCACGCGCGCCGGCGCTGTACGCGCGGATCTGGTCGGCCTGGAAGATCTGCAGGTTCGATATCGGGTAGACCGGCCCGGGCCGTTGGCTCGACAGCGTCTTCACGCCGCCGGGCACCTGCAGGTTGAAGGGCTGCTGGATGTCGGCGTCGTCGCGGCTCGTGACGTTGCGCGACACGATCAGCGCGAGGTTGTTCTGCGCCATCCACTGCCTGAAGGCGGCGACGTCGATGCCCTGCTGGGCGAAGACACCGGCCTCCGGCGCCTCGAGCTGCGGCGCCGGCCGCGCCGGCCGGGCGCGCGCGACGACCTCGACGGCCTCCATCTCCCACAGCGGCCCGCTGAACGACGGCGTGTCGCTGAAGTTGCCGGGGTTGAACCAGCTCACCGACTTGACGATGCCGGGGGTCAGCGGCAGCGACTGGGTGCCCGCCTCGTAGAGCCCGGTGGCCGCGTTCTTGCTCAGCAGCCGCAGCCGGAAGTCCTTCATCAGGCTCGGCGTCGCCGAGGTCGCCGTCGTGTGCGTGGCCACCACGGCGCCGGAGACCAGCGGCAGCGGGTTGCGGTAGCGCCCGCCCGGTGATGTGCCGCCCAGCGGCGCGGTGACGTCGGTGACGACCATCTGGTCGCCGTTGACCGTCGGTGCGCCGGTCAGCTGCACGATCTGGTTCGTGCTCAGCGAGCCGAACTCCCGCGACAGGATGGCCAGGTAGGTGCCGGGCCGCGTCGGGTCCTCGCGCAGGTGGAACAGCCCGCCGTCGGTATTGACCTGCTTGCGGTTGGCGTGCTGGCTGTCGTCGGTCAGGTCGTTCAGCGACGGGTCGTCGAGGAAGCTGCGCTGCAGGTAGCCGAAGTTCAACTCGTGGCGGCCGACGTGGTTCAGCGTCTCCTCCTCGGTGCCGTCCTGGTTCATCTGCCACGGCGAGAAGACGTTGTAGCGATGGCCAACCACCGGCCCGTACGGCGTCTGCACGATGCCGCGGTTCGGGCCGACGTCGCGCGGCTCGGGAAACACCTCGGCATTGCTGCCGGCCGAGCCGGCGCCGGTGTCCTCGCCGGTGTAGTTGAACGCCCCCTTGTCGCCGGCATCGTTCTGCTGGTCCCGCTGCAGGTGATCCCAGCGGGTGAAGACGACGCGGCCGAAGCTGTCGATGGTGGGCGAGAACGCGCCGCTCGGCGAGTGGTTGAGGATGTTCAGCGCCCCGGTTGCCGGATTCAGGCGCCAGATGCCGGTGACGGTCGGCGCGCTCTCGTACTCGTCGAGCGTCGGGTACAGATGCGCCAGGCCGCTGCGCGGGCGGTCGCTGGTGAACAGGATGTGATCGTCCGTGGTGTACAGCGGCGAGACGTTGTTGTAGTTCGCCGGCTGGTGCGGCACCTTGCTGATCGACACCGCCTGGCCGATGCCGAGGCCCGAGACCTCATAGAGCTGCCAGAAGAACGGGGCCTGCGAGGTCTGCGCGGTCGGACTGCCCACCAGCATGCTGAACAGCGCCTTCGTGCCGCTCCAGTGCACGCTCGGCTCGCGCACGGCAATCGCGTTCGCGCCCTGGAAGCCGTCGCTGCCGAAGCCGGCCTCGCGCGTCAGGTTGCGCAGCGAGCCGTCGGGGTAGCGAATCATCAGGTCGCCCCCACGCGGCACCTGGCCGACGCCGGTCAGGTGGTTGCCGAAGGTCGACGCGCGACCGGTGAAGTCGCCGAGCGCCGGGACCTGCGTGACGAACAGGATCGGGTTCGGCATCGCGGCGCCGGGTGGCGGCGGCGGCGGAGGCGGCGGAGGCGGAGGTGGAGGCGGAGGCGGAGGCGGAGGCGGAGGCGGAGGCGGAGGCGGCGGCGGCGGAGGAGGAGGAGGCGGCGGCGGCGGCGGCGGTGGCGGCGGCGGCGGCGGAGGAGGAGGCGGCGGTGTTCCATCCGCCGGCTCCAGCACCAGCTTCAGCGTCGGCCGCCATTGCGGCCCTGGGTCGTCGCTGCCCCGGAACCACGACACGCGGCCGCTGGTCGTCGGCAGCAGCACGACCCCGTGGTTGCTCGCCGGGTTGTCGATCCAGCCCTGCACGACCGGCACGTCGAGGTCGATCGTGCGCGCGTCGTACTGCGCACCGGTGAACCCGCTGACGACGAACGCCTTGCCGCCGACCCAGTCGGTGCCGCCGCTGCCGGGCGACGCCCACAGCTGCGCATCGTTGCGCTGCTTCCAGCCGAAGCGGCTCGACGCGTCGTTCCAGGCCCGTGCGAGGTAGCGCCCCTCGAGCCGGTGGCCGGTGGCACCGAAGTCGAAGTTCAGCAGCAGCTGGGCCTTCAGCACGTGGCGCCCGCGCAGCGCTTCGAGCGAGCCGAAGCGCAGGTACGAGCGCATCTCGTAGCCGCCGTTGCCGTCGATGCGGTAGGCGCCGTGGCGACCCGTGCGGGTGACCACGCCCTGGCCCCCGTTGTATTGCAGGTATTGCGTGCTGACGCTGGCATCGACGGCCGCGGTGTAGCCGTTGAGCCCGTGCCGCAGCAGCACCTCGTCGCCGGCGGCGGTCGCCGCCACGGCGCCCAGCGCGGTCTGGCATGCACCGGCGAGCACGGTGAACAGGAACAGCGAAGCGCGTCGCTGGTTCGGCCTTGTCATGGTCCCTCACTCGTTGGGTTGTGGCCCGCGCACGTTAGGGGGGCGCGCTCGACGGCTCCGGGTGCAGATGGTCATGGGCAGCCCGCGCAGATGGGGCGTCGCGGTAACGACCGTTTCCGGATGCAACGCGCCGAGGACAGCGCGACGACGGCAACGCACCGGTGCCGGCGTGCGTGGTGCGCACGAGCCGTCGGCAGCCGCGGCCTCAGCGGCCATCGCGCTGCCGCGCGGCCTGCGTGCGGTTCTTCACCTTCAGCACCCGCAGCAGCGCCGACACGTGGTTCTTCACCGTGCCTTCGCCGATGCCGAGGCGCACGGCGATCACCTTGTTGCTGAGGCCTTCGCGCAGCAGCGCGAGCACCTCGGCCTGCCGCGCCGTCAGCACCTCGGCGCCACGCGGGCGCACGCCGCGCGCATGGGCCGGGTCGAGCGTGCGGCCGGCAAACGCCGCCTCGATGCCGGCCCGCAGGCGCGACAACGGCGCCAGGCGCGGCAGGCAGGCCATCACGGCCGGCACCCGCGCCATCAGGACACCGGCCTCGTGCGGCGTCAGGTCGCAGATCACGACGAATCGCAACGACGGGTGCTGCTCGGCCAGCTGTACCAGCCGGGCGCCGCCGGCCATGCCCGGCACGCGCGGGTCGAGCACGACGAGACTGACCGCCGGCGTGCGCTGCAGTGCCTGCGCCAGCGCATCGCCGTCGCCGGCTTCGAGGCAGCAGACCGGGCCGACGAGGCCTTCGACGATGCGCCGCACCCCTTCGCGCACCAGCGCACTTTCATCGACGACGAGCAGCACGTGTGCCGGCGGAAAACGGACCAGGGGATCGTGTTTGAGCATCTTCTGGGAAGGGGCGGGGCGCGCGGCCCGCGCCCGGCGGTGACGGGGGCAGACGCCCTCGCCGCGGGACCGGCGGCCGCGGCGCGAGCGGCGGGACTGTGCAGGCCCGCGCGTTCCATGCGCGTTCCGCGGTCCGCGGCCTGCCGCCGAAGGCGGGCGCGGTCCGCGCACGGCGTCGTCAGCAGGCCGCGTGATACCGTCGTGCGCAAGCTCCGGTGCCCGCGGCGATCCCGCCGGCGCCGGATCGTTCGACAAGGAACGTCAAGGGGACGCCATGGCCACCAACCGACCGGCCGTGCTCGACCTGATCGGCAATACGCCGCTGGTCCGCATCACGCGCTACGACACCGGCTGCTGCGAGCTGTACCTGAAGCTCGAATCGCAGAACCCCGGCGGCTCGATCAAGGACCGTATCGGCGTCGCGATGATCGAGGCTGCCGAGCGCGACGGCCGCCTGCAGGAAGGCGGCACCGTCGTCGAGGCGACCGCCGGCAATACCGGCCTGGGGCTGGCGCTGGTGGCGCGCGCGAAGGGCTACCGCGTGGTGCTGGTGGTGCCGGACAAGATGTCGGCCGAGAAGGTGCTGCACCTGAAGGCGCTGGGGGCCGAGGTGCACACCACGCGCAGCGACGTCGGCAAGGGCCACCCCGAGTACTACCAGGACCTGGCCGCCCGCCTGACGCGCGAGATCCCCGGGGCCTTCTTCGCCGACCAGTTCAACAATCCCGCGAACCCGCTGGCGCACGAGACCGGCACCGCGCCCGAGCTGTGGGCGCAGATGGGCCACGACGTCGACGCGATCGCGGTCGGCGTCGGCTCCGGCGGCACGCTGACCGGGCTGACGCGCTTCTTCCGCCAGGTGCAGCCGAAGCTGGAGTTCGTGCTGGCCGACCCGGCCGGCTCGATCCTCTGCGACCTCGTCAAGACCGGCCGCCACGGCGAGGCCGGCTCGTGGGCCGTCGAAGGCATCGGCGAGGACTTCGTGCCCTCGATCGCCGACCTCGGCGGCGTCAGGCAGGCGTACTCGATCGACGATGCCGAGAGCTTCGACACCGCACGCCAGCTGCTCAAGCGCGAGGGCCTGCTCGGCGGTTCCTCCACCGGCACGCTGCTGGCCGCGGCGCTGCGCTACTGCCGCGAGCAGACCACGCCGAAGCGGGTCGTCAGCTTTGTCGTCGACACCGGCACGCGCTACCTGAGCAAGGTCTACAACGACGGCTGGATGGTCGACCAGGGCCTGCTCGCGCGCAAGGCCTACGGCGACCTGCGCGACATCATCGCGCGACGCGCCGAGGATGGCAGCGTCGTCAGCGTCGGGCCCGACGACACGCTGCTGACAGCCTTCCAACGCATGCGGCAGGCGGACATCTCGCAGCTGCCGGTGCTCGAGGGCGGCCGGCTCGCCGGCGTGCTCGACGAGAGCGACCTGCTGATGAACCTGCACGACGGCGCGGCGCATTTTCGCGACGCGGTGAAGAGCGCGATGTCCACCGACCTGCAGACCCTGAAGCCTTCGGCCTCGCTGCGCGATCTCGAAGCCGTGCTCGACCGCGGGCTCGTGGCCATCGTCGCCGACGAGCGCGGCTTCCACGGCCTGATCACCCGCTTCGACCTGCTGAACCACCTGCGGCGCTCGTTGCGCTGACTTTCAACGTTAGGATTGATCCGCCATGAACACCGACAAGCATCAGCGTTTCGCGACCCGCGCGATCCACGCCGGCCAGTCGCCCGACCCGTCGACCGGCGCGGTGATGCCGCCGATCTACGCCACCTCGACCTACCGCCAGTCCAGCCCCGGCGTGCACCAGGGCCTGGACTACGGCCGCAGCCACAACCCGACGCGCTGGGCCTGGGAGCGCAACGTCGCCGACCTCGAAGGCGGCGCCGCGGCCTTCGCCTTCGCCTCCGGCCTGGCGGCCAGCGCGACGGTGCTGGAGCTGCTGCCCGCCGGCTCGCACATCGTCTGCGGCGACGACCTCTACGGCGGCAGCTTCCGCCTGTTCGACAAGGTGCGCCGCCACAGCGCCGGCCACCGCTTCAGCTTCGTCGACCTCGCGCGGCCGGAGAACCTCACCGCGGCGATCACGCCGCAGACGAAGCTGCTGTGGGTCGAGACGCCGACCAATCCGCTGCTGAAGCTGGCCGACCTGCGCGCACTGGCCGAGATCGCCCGCGCGCACGACCTGATCGCGGTGGCCGACAACACCTTCGCGAGCCCCTTCAACCAGCGGCCGCTGGAGCTCGGTTTCGACATCGTCGTGCACTCGGCGACCAAGTACCTCAACGGCCATTCGGACGTCATCGGCGGCGTCGCGATCGTCGGCGCGGCCGATCGCCTGACGCCGATCCGCGAGCGCCTGGGCTTCCTGCAGAACGCCGTCGGCGCGATCGCCTCGCCCTTCGACAGCTTCCTCGCGCTGCGCGGCCTGAAGACGCTGGCGATCCGCATCGAGCGCCACAACCGCAATGCGCTCGACCTCGCGCAATGGCTCGAGCGCCAGCCGAAGGTTTCGCGCGTGCATTACCCGGGGCTCGAATCGCATCCGCAGCATGCGCTGGCGAAGGCGCAGATGGCCGCTGTCGGTGGCGGTTATGGCGGCATGATCTCGATGGACCTGAAGACCGATCTCGCCGGCGCGAAGCGCTTCCTCGAGACGGTGCAAATCTTCACGCTCGCCGAGAGCCTGGGCGGCGTCGAGAGCCTGATCGAGCACCCGGCGATCATGACCCACGCGACCATCCCGCCCGAAACGCGCGCGACGCTGGGCATCGGCGACGCGCTGGTGCGGCTGTCGGTCGGCATCGAGGACGTCGAGGACCTGCGCGAGGACCTCGCGCAGGCGCTGGCGACGATCTGACGGGCCGCCGATGATCATCGACACCCCGGCCGCGCTTCGAGCGCTCTACGCCGCGCCCGGCGAACGCGCGGTGCGCAAGCAGATCGACCACCTCGATCCGCACTGCCGCCGCTTCATCGCGCTGTCGCCGTTCCTGGTGCTGGCCACCAGCGACAGCGAACACCGCCTCGACGCGTCGCCGCGCGGCGGCGATCCCGGTTTCGTGAAGGTCAGCGGCGAGCGCGAGCTGCTGATCCCCGACGCGCCGGGCAACAACCGGCTCGATTCGTTCGACAACATCCTGGCCACCGGCAGCGTCGGCCTGCTGTTCTTCATCCCCGGCTTCGACGAGACGCTGCGCGTCAACGGCCGGGCGCGGCTGTCGTGCGACCCGGCGCACGTCGCCGCCTGCACCAGCGAACGCCGGGCGCCGAAGCTGGTGGTGCAGGTGCGCGTCGAGGCCGCCTACCTGCATTGCGCGAAGGCCTTCATGCGCTCGAAGCTGTGGGACCCGGCTTCGCTGGTCGACCGCGAGAGCATGCCGACCATCGGCCAGATGATCGCCGACCAGAGCGGCATGACGACGGCGCCCGAGACCCGGGCGGAGATGGTCCGGCGCTACACGCCGGACCTCTGACACCCGCGGCGGGTCCAGAATGACGGCTTGATGCCGTCCTTCGTCCGCGCCGCTGCCCGGCCAGCCTCGATGCCGTCGTTCCTTCGTTCGCTGCCCGTCCTGCTGCTGCTGCTGGCCGGCTTGACCGGCCGCGCCGCAGCCGCCGACGTCCCCCCGCTGACGCTGGCCGTCTCGCGCGGCTCGGTGTCGATGCTGGTCTACGTGGCGGAGGCGCGGCGCTACTTCGCCGACGAGGGCGTCGACTTGCGCACCGTCAATTGCACCAGCGGCCGCGCCTGCCTGGGCCTGGTCGGCGATGGTCTGGCCGACCTCGGCACCGCGGCCGAGCTGGCCGTCGTGCTGGCCGGCGGCGGTGTCGCAGGGGCGCGTCCCGACCTGGCGATCGTCGGCTCGATCAGCACCTCGCCGAACCAGCTGAAGCTGATCGCGCGGCGCAGCGCCGGCATCACGCAGGCGGCGGACCTGGCGGACAAGCGCATCGGCACGGTCGGTGGCACGTCGGCGCAGTACTTCCTGGTGTCCTGGCTGCAGCACCACGGCATCGCCGGCGCACGCCTGCAGTTCATGGCGCCGGAGCAGCTGTCTGCCGCGCTGCATGCCGGCGTCGTCGATGCCATCGCGATCTGGGAGCCGATCGCCACGCTGGCGCAGCGCGAGCTGCGCGGCGACGCGGTCGAGCTGCCGGGCGCCGGCGTCTACACCCAGCATTTCGTGCTCGCCGGGGCGCAGCGTGTGCTGCGCGACAAGGAGGAGGCGCTGCAGCGGCTGATGCGGGCGCTGCTGCGCGCGCAGCAGTACGTCGCCGACGAGCCGGCCAAGGCCGCCCAGATCCTGGCGACGCGGCTGGGCATGCAGCCGGCCGATGCGGCCCGCTTCGTCAACGACCACGATTACCGGCTGCGCCTGGACGCCACGCTGCTGCCGACGATGAGCGCGCAGGCGCGCTGGGCGGTGCGCGAAGGCCTGCTGCCGGCCGAGGCCGCCGTGCTCAGCCCGGCCCGCTTCGTCGATGCGCGCTTGCTGGCCCGGCTGGCACCGTCCGCAGTGGCGCGCTGAGCTTTCATTCAGCATAAATGCCATAAAGCGCAAAATAGTCCTGGTGTTCGGGCGGTTGCCGACGGGGCGCTCGCCGAACAATCGGGGGCTTCATGGGCGCTGACGTGAACACCAAGCCGGGCCACCTGCCGATCCGCCTGTTCGCGGAAATGCTGGGCATCGCCGCGCTGGCGGAACTGCTGGTCGTGCTCGTCGGCGCGCCGCTGCTGCCGCCGCTGCCGGCGTGGCAGGCGGGCCTGGCCAACGCTCTCGCGCTGGTCGTGCTGGCGGCCCCGGCCGTCTATTGGCGCAGCATGCAGATCGTGCGGCGTGCGGCCGAGGCGCAAGCGCCCGCGGCCGGCACCAGCCCCGCGCCGCTGCCGGCCGAGCGCGAACGCCGCCGGCTGCGGGCGATCGGGCTGACCGCGGTCGTGCAGCTCGGCGGACTCGCGCTGACGGCGACGCTGGTGCTGTGGATGAACGCGCGCATCGACGAAGAGGCGCGAGGCCGTTTCGACCGTTACCTCGAACGCCTGGAAGCCGAGGTGCAGCGGCGCTTCCGGCAGCCGCTGAACGCCCTGCGCGGGGCGCGGGCGATGATCGCCGCCACCGGCGTGCCGGGGCGGGCGGCGTTCCGGGCCTATGCCGAGGCCAGCGGCGTGGCCGAAGGCCTCGCGGCCGGCGTGGCCGGCATCGGCTTCGTCGAGCGCGTGCCGCGCGAGCGGCTCCAGCACTTCATCGCCGCCGAACGCGCGGACGGCGCGCCGAAGTTCGAGGTGCACGGCGGCGGCAGCGGGCCCGAGCTCTATGTCGTGAAGTACGTGGAGCCGCTGGCCGACAACTTCCGCGCGTGGGGCGTGGACTTCGCCGGCGAGCCGGTGCGGCGCCAGGCCATCGAGCGGGCGATCGACACCGGCGAGCCGACGCTCACCGGCCCGCTGACGCTGCTGCAGCGCCCGGTGCCCGGCTTCTGGCACGTGCTGCCGGTCTACCGCGGCGGCGCCGAGCCGGCCGGCACCGAGCAGCGCCGCGCCGCGCTGGTCGGCCTGCTCTACGCGCCGCTGGTCGCGGCCGACCTGCTCAGCGGCGTCGCCCAGGCCGCCGAAGGCGCACTGGACTTCGAGCTCTACAACGGCGACGGCAGCGAGCTGGCGCAGCTGGTCTTCGACGCCGACGGCCACATCGCGCAGGCGGGCCAGCACCCCGGCAGCCGCGTCGACGAGGCGAGCTACGCGGGGCGCTGGATGGCCGGCGCGCGCCAGCTGGTGATCGGCGGACGGCTGATGACGATGCGCGTCAGCACGACGCCGGCCTTCGAGGCGACGATCGACCGCCGCCCCGCCGCCTACGCGGCCTTCGGCGGCGCGCTGCTGAGCATGATGGCGGCGCTGGCGGTGTGGTCGCTGTCGGCCGCGCGGCTGCGCGCGCAGACGCTGGCCGAGCGCATGACGGCCGACCTCGACCGCCTGGCTCAGGTGGTGCGCCACACGCAGAACGCCGTGATCATCACCGACCGCGACCTGCGCATCCAGTGGATCAACGAGGGCTTCACCCGCATCAGCGGCCACGACCTCGCGGCCGCGCGCGGCAAGACCCCCGGCGAGCTGCTGTCCAGCGGCAAGGCCGACCCGGCGGTGCTCGACGAGCTGGCGCAGGCCGCCGCCGAAGGCCGCGCCTGCCGCGTCGAGATCCTCAACCGCGCCGCCGACGGCCGCGAGTACTGGATCGACACCGAGGTGCAGCCGCTGCACGATGCCGAGGGCCGGCTGACCGGCTTCATGGAGATCGGCAGCGACATCACCGACAAGCGCCGCGCCACCGAGCAGCTGGCCGCGGCCACGCAGGCGCTGGTGCGCGAGCGCCAGCGCCTGGACGCGATCCTGCGCGGCACCGATGCCGGCACCTGGGAATGGAACGCGCAGACCGGCGAGACGCTGCTCAACGAACGCTGGGCCGGCATGCTGGGGTACTCGCTGGCCGAGCTGACGCCGATCGAGCACACGACCTGGGCCGAACTGGTGCATCCCGAGGACCTGCCGAACGCGATGCGCGCGCGCGACCGCCACCTCGCCGGCGAGACCGAGGTCTACGACTGCGCGCTGCGCATGCGGCATCGCGACGGGCACTGGGTGTGGGTCGAGACGCGCGGGCGGGTGTCGACGCGCACCGCCGACGGCCGGCCCGAATGGCTGGCCGGCACGCACATGGACATCACCGCGCGCAAGCTGGCCGAAGCCGAGCTGCGCAGCAACGTGACGCTGATGAAGGCCATCCTCGAGAACCTGCCCTGCGGGCTGAGCGTCTTCGATGCGCAGCTGCGCCTGGTCGCGCACAACACGCAGGTGCGCAAGCTGCTCGACCTGCCGGAGCACCTGTTCCACCGGCCGGAGACGAGCTTCGAGGAGATCATCCGCTTCAGTGCCGAACGCGGCGAGTACGGTGCGCTGGCGGACGTCGATGCGGAGGTCACCGCGCGTGTCGCCCGCGCGCGCAGCAACCGGCCCCAGCAGTACGAACGCCTGCGTCCCAACGGCCTGCCGCTGGAAGTGCGCCGCGCGCCGATGCCCGGCGGCGGCTTCGTGACCACCTACACCGACATCCAGGAGCGCCGCCGCGCCGAGGCGCGGCTGCGCGACAGCGAGCACCTGATGCGCCTGGTCACCGACAACATGCCGGGGCGCATCGCCTACTGGGATCACCATCGGCGGCTGGTCTTCGGCAACCGCGCGTTCTTCGAGCGCTTCGGCGGCACGCTGGCCGAGCGCGCGGGCTGCACCGCGGCCGAGGTGCTGGGCGCCGAGATCGCGCGGTCGAGCGCGCCGATCGTCGCCGCGGTGCTGCACGGCGAGCCGCGCAGCTTCGAGCGCGACGAGACCGCCGCGGACGGCCGCCGCCGCCACGTGCTGACGCACATGATCCCGGATGTCCGCGACGGCGTCGTGCGCGGCTTCTACGCGCTGACGCTGGACATCAGCTTCGTCAAGGAGGCCGAGGCCCAGCTGCGCGAGGCCAACCATGCGCTGACGATCGCGCGCGACCAGGCCGAGCACGCCAGCCTGGCGAAGAGCCGCTTCCTGGCCAACATGAGCCACGAGATCCGCACGCCGATGAACGCGATCCTCGGCATGCTGAGCCTGCTGCGCAACACCGGCCTGACCGAGCGCCAGCTCGACTACGCGGGCAAGGCCGAGCGCGCCGCGCGGGCGCTGCTCGGGCTGCTCAACGACATCCTCGACTTCTCGAAGGTCGAGGCCGGCAAGCTCGAGCTCGACCCGCGCCCGTTCCTGCTGACCGAGCTGTTCGACGACCTGTCGGTGATCCTGTCGGGCAACCTGCAGGACAAGCCGGTGGCCCTGCACTTCCAGATCGACCCGGCGGCGCCGCCGATGCTGGTCGGCGACGACCTGCGGCTGCAGCAGATCCTGGTGAACCTGGCCGGCAACGCGGTGAAGTTCACCGGCGAAGGCGAGGTGGTCGTCTCGGTAAGGCTGATCGAGCGCACGGCCGCGCAGGCGCGCCTGGAGTTCGCGGTGCGCGACACCGGCATCGGCATCGCGCCCGAACAGCAGCAGCACATCTTCAGCGTGTTCTCGCAGGCCGAGGCCTCGACGACGCGCCGCTTCGGCGGCACCGGCCTGGGCCTGTCGATCTGCCAGCGCCTGGTCGAGATGATGGGCGGGACCATCGCGCTGCAGAGCCGCCTCGGCGAAGGCAGCCGCTTCAGCTTCGTGCTGACGCTGGCCGTGGCCGCGCCGCCGCCACCGGCGCCGCAGAAGCTGCCCGCGCTGACCGCGCCGCCCGCCGGCAGGGACGACGGGCGGCTGGCCGGGCTGCGGCTGCTGCTCGTGGAGGACAACCCGTACAACCAGCAGATCGCGCAGGAGCTGCTCGAAGCCGAGGGCGCGCAGGTCACGGTGACGGGCGACGGCGCGCAGGGCGTCGCCGCGGTGGCCGGCGCGAAGCTGCCCTTCGACGCCGTGCTGATGGACCTGCAGATGCCGGTGATGGACGGCTTCGGCGCGGCGCGCGCGATCCGCGGCCGGCTCGCCCAGACGACGCTGCCGATCATCGCGATGACCGCCAATACGATGAGCGGCGACCGCGAAGCGTGTCTGGAGGCCGGCATGAACGACCACGTGGGCAAACCCTTCGACCTCGACGAACTGGTCGACAAGCTGCGGCGGCTGCTGTCGGAGGCGGCGCGCGACGCGATGCCGCCGCCGCCCGCGCAGGTCGCGCCGGTGGAGGCGTTGCCGCCGCAGGCAGCGCCGCCGGCGCCGATCGCATCGTCGGCACCGCCCGCACCGCCCGCACCGCCCGCATCGCCTGTGTCGCCCGATGCCGCCGCCAGGCCCGCGGTGCGCAAGCCCGCCCCGCTGCCCGCCGAGGTGGTGGCCGACGCGCTGCAGTGCGGCATCGATCTCGCGGGCGCCGTCGCGCGGCTGGGCGGCCGCAGCGACGTCTGGCTGCGCTCGACGCAGCCCTTCAGCGACGACCTGCCGCGCCGCATCGAGCAACTGCGCGTGGCGCTCGGCGCGGGGCGGCGCGACGATGCGCGCCGGGTCGCGCATTCGCTGAAGGGCCTGGCGGCGACGCTGGGCGCGCAGCGGCTGTCCGAGGCCGCGCTGGCGGCCGAGCAGGCGATGGCCCAGGCGCCGGTGCCGGCCGATGTCGCCGACCGCCTGCACGAGGCGACGGTGCTCGCGGCGCGCGAGCTGCGCCGCGTCGCCGAGCGCCTGGCCGCCGCCGCCGCGGCGGCACCCGCCAGCGCGCCGCCCAAGGATGCCGCCGCACTGCTCGCCCGCATGGGGCCGCTGGCGGCGCTGCTGCGTGAATCGGACATGGCCGCCACCGATGCCTTCGCCGAGCTGCAGCAGGCGGCGCAGCCCGGCTGGCAGCGTGCGCTTCAGCCGCTCGGCGACGCGATGGCCCGCCTCGACTTCGACGCCGCGCTGCGCGCCTGCGACGATCTCGCGGCGACACTGCGCGCATGAGCTTTCACTTCGCCGACACTGTGCAGATGCAAGCAGTACCGCATCGGCCCCGGCTGCTCGTCGTCGACGACCAGCCGGCCAACGTCCAGGCGCTCTACCAGGCGCTGTCCGACGAACACCAGATCCTCGTGGCGACCAGCGGCGAGCAGGCGCTGGCGCTGGCCCGCGACAAGCGCCCCGACCTGATCCTGCTGGACATCGTGATGGAGGGCCTCGACGGCCTCGAGGTCTGCCGGCGCCTGAAGGCGGACGAGGCGACGCAGGCGATCCCGGTGATCTTCGTCACCGGTCTGAGCGGCGAAGCGGACGAGGCGCACGGGCTGGAGATCGGCGCGGTCGACTTCATCACCAAGCCGATCCACCCGGCGGTCGTGCGGGCCCGCGTGCGCACGCACCTCGTGCTGAAGCAGCAATCCGACCTGCTGCGCACGCTGGCGCTGGTCGATGCCTTGACCGGCGTGCCGAACCGCCGCTTCTTCGACGAGCAGCTCGCCGCCGACTGGCGCCGCGCGCTGCGCGACGGGCATTCGATCGCGCTGGTGATGATCGATGTCGATGTCTTCAAGCGCTACAACGACCACTACGGCCACCAGGCCGGGGACCATGCGCTGCAGCGGGTTGCGCGCAGCGTCGGGGCTGGCCTCGCGCGCCCCGGCGACCGGCTGGCGCGCTATGGCGGCGAGGAGTTCGCCTGCATCCTGCCGGACACCGACACCGCCGGTGCGCTGGAGGTCGCGCAGCGCCTGGGCCGCGCGGTGCACGATCTCGGCATCGAGCATGTGCACTCGGCGATCGATGGCGTGCTGACGATCAGCCTCGGCGTCGCCGCGATCACGCCGACGCCGGGCGACGAGCCGGCCGAGCTGCTGCGCCGTGCCGACGAGCAGCTCTACGAGGCCAAGCGCCTCGGCCGCGGCCGTGCCTGCGCCGCCGGCATCGCCGGCGAGGCGCTGGCCACGCGCTACTGATCCGAGCCGGACGGTTCGCGCCGGCCGCTCACTTCGTCCGTTTGCGCGGGCTCTTCACTCCGGCAGCTTCGAGCGCGCCGCCTTCAGTGCGCCGCGCTGCTGCTTCGCTTCGATGCGCCGCCGCTGCGATCCCGCCGTCGGCTTGGTCGGGATGCGCTTGCGCGGCGGTGACGCGACGCTGTCCACCAGCGCCTGCAGCCGCGCCAGCGCGTCGGCCTTGTTGCGCGGCTGGTCGCGGTGCGATTGCGCCTTGATCAGCACCACGCCATCGGCGCCGATGCGCGCATCGCGCAGCGCGGCCAGGCGCAGCTTCACCGGCCCCGGCAGCGACGAGGCGTGAATGTCGAAGCGCAGCTGGACCGCGCTGGACACCTTGTTGACGTTCTGGCCGCCGGCGCCCTGCGCGCGCATCGCGGTCCATTCGACTTCACGCTCGTCGATTCGCAGGTGCATGGATGGCAGGCCCCGCCGTTGCCGGTTCAGCCGGCCGCCTCGATCACCATCTGGAGGCGCTGCTGGCCCTGGAACTCGTCGAGGCTCAGCCGGTAGGCCAGCCGCACGCGCGGCGGCAGCGGCTCGGTGCGGCCGAACCAGATCGCGTCGCGCACCGGGCCGCCGGCGAGCGCGGCGTGACGCACGCGCAGCTTCAGGTGCTTCTCGCCGACGAGGCGCTGCTGCAGCACGTCGACCTCGTCGCAGAAGACCGGCGCCTCGAAGCCCTGGCCCCACACCTGTGCGTCGATGCGCTCGACGGTGTCGACGCAGAAGTACTCGACCGGCAGCGAGCCGTCGTGCGCCAGCGTGCGGTTCAGCGCTTCCGGCTGCAGCACCTCGCGCGCCACCTGCTGCAGCGCGGCGTCGAAGGTGGCGAGGTCTTCGGCGCCTATCGTGCAGCCGGCGGCCATCGCATGGCCGCCGAAGCGGCGCAGCACGCCCGGATGGCGCTTGCTGACCAAGTCCAGCGCATCGCGCAGGTGGAAGCCGGCGATCGAGCGGCCCGAGCCCTTCAGCAGCCCGTCGCTGCCGCGCGCGAAGACGAAGGTCGGCCGGTGCAGCCGGTCCTTCATGCGGCCGGCGACGATGCCGACCACGCCTTCGTGGAACTCGGGGTCGAACAGCACCAGCGCCGGCGGTGCGCCCGGGGCGCCATCGTCGGCCGGCACGCGCCGCTCCAGCAGCGCCTCGGCCTGCTCGCGCATGCCGGCCTCGAGCTCGCGGCGTTCGCGGTTGATGCCGTCGAGCTGCGCGGCGAGCGCGGCCGCCCGCGCCGCGTCGTCGGTGACCAGGCACTCGATGCCCAGCGTCATGTCGGCCAGGCGTCCCGCGGCGTTGATGCGCGGCCCGAGCGCATAGCCGAAGTCGAAGGCCGACGCGCGCTGCGGGAAGCGGCCGGCGGCGGTGAACAGCGCCGCGAGCCCCGGCTGCATGCGGCCGGCGCGCACGCGCTTCAAGCCCTGCGCGACGAGGCGGCGATTGTTGTCGTCGAGCTTGACGACGTCGGCGACGGTGCCCAGCGCGACGAGGTCGAGCAGCGCATCGAGCCGGGGCTGCGTGGCGGCGTCGAAGCGGCCGCGGCGGCGCAGTTCGGCGCGCGCGGCGAGCAGCACGTAGAACATCACGCCGACGCCGGCCAGCGCCTTGCTGGGGAAGCCGCAGTCCGGCTGGTTCGGGTTGACGATCACGTCGGCCTCGGGCAGCCGCACCTGGCCGTCGACCAGCGCCGGCAGGTGGTGGTCGGTGATCAGCACCTGGATGCCGAGCGCCCGGGCATGCGCCACGCCGGCGTCGCTGGCGATGCCGTTGTCCACCGTCACCAGCAGCGCCGGCTCGTGCGCCCGCGCGAGCTCGACGATCGCCGGCGTCAGCCCGTAGCCGTGCAGCTGGCGGTCCGGCACGACATAACGCAGCAGATCCCGGGAGGCGCCGAGCAGCGCCAGGCCGCGCAGCGCGACCGCGCAGGCGGTGGCCCCGTCGCAGTCGTAGTCGGCGACGATGCAGATGCGCTGCCGCGCGTCGATCGCGTCGGCAAGCAGGCTCGCGGCGGCGTCCGCGCCCTTCAGCGCATCGGGCGGCAGCAGGCGGCCCAGGCCGTCGTCGAGGTCGTCGGGCGTGCGCACGCCGCGCGCGGCGAACAGCCGCGCGAGCAGCGGGTGCACGCCGGCCTGCTCGAGCGCGAAGGCCAGGCGCGGCGGGACGTCGCGGCAGTGCAGGGTGGGAGCGCTCACAGGGTTTCCAGGATCGTGTGCGCCGCGGGGCGGCGCCAGGTCGACGCGACACGTTGCCACAGGCTCGTGCTGCCGGTCGAGAACGATTGCGCGGCGCGTTCGCCGCACAGCGTCAGCGTCACCGGGCCGTCGTGCTTGGCCAGCGCGGCGACCGGGCCGGCGTCGAGCTGCTGCCAGGCCTCGCGCCAGGCGACCCAGTCCTCGCCGAGCGCCGCGGTGCGCAGGCGGTCGTCGACGATCGGCGCCTCATCGGTTTCTGCAGCTTCGGGCCGGGCCCGGCCGCAGCCGCTGAGCCAGAACGAGTTCACCGTCGGCAGGCACGCGGCTTCGCGGCGGTCGTTAATCGGGTGCGTGTACAGCAGCATCTGCACTTCGTTCTGGATGCGGCGGACGAGCCGGGCCGCGGGCTGGCCGGGCAGCCAGGGGTCGATGTTGCGGCCGATCACGCGGTCCAGCGACGCGGTGGCGAGGCCGTCGAAGCCCGCATGCGTGGCCAGCCACTGCAGCGGGCCGGCGTAGTGCAGCGTGAAGCCTTCGCTGTCGAGCAGCGGCCGCACCGCCGCCAGCAGCTCGCGCGAGGCGGCGTCGTCGAGCTGCAGCGCGGCGGGGTCGATCATCGACACCTGGTGGGTCCCCACATGCAGGTGCAGCGGCGTCAGCAGGCCCCAGGCGTCGCCGGACTCGGGCGCACCGCTGCGGCGCGCGAGCCGCGCGGCCCACGGCAGCAGGCCGTCGTCGACCGTCCAGCCGAGGGCGCGCGCCAGCGCCCGTTCGTGCGGTGGCGACAGCGTGGATTCGTCGGCTGCATCGGCCGGCTGCGGCTGCAGCCGGGCCAGCAGGCGCTCGAGCTGCGGCAGCGGCAGGTCGTGCAGCGCGTGGCGGCCCGCCTCGGAGGTGGCGGCGGCAAACGGTACGATGAGGTGCATGAAGACCTGGATTATCGGTACCGCATGAACTGGCCCTACGAGTGGCAGATCGGCTGGCGCTATACGCGCAGCGGCCGCGCGGGCCGCCGCAACGGTTTCATCTCCTTCATCTCGTTCATCTCGGTGGCCGGCATCGCCATCGGCGTGGCGGCGCTGATCATCGTGCTCAGCGTGATGAACGGATTCCAGAAGGAAGTGCGCGCCAAGATGCTGGCGGTGATCTCGCACGTCGAGGTCTTCGACCGCGAAGGCGCCGCGCTGGCCGACTGGCGCACGACGGCGCAGAAGGCCTCGCAGAACAGGCACGTGGTCGGCGCGGCGCCCTTCATCGCCGCGCAGTCGCTGATCGCGCGCGGCGACGAGATGCGCGGCGCGATCGTGCGCGGCATCCTGCCGGCCGAGGAGGCCAAGGTCACCGACATCGCCGCGAAGCTGCGCGACACGGTGCTGGCGAAGCTGGAGCCCGGCGCCTGGCGCATCGTGCTGGGCATCGAGCTGGCGCGGCAGCTGCGCGTCAGTGCCGGCGATCAGGTGACCATCCTTGCGCCGGGCGGGCAGGTCACGCCGGCCGGCGTGATGCCGCGCATGAAGAGCTTCACCGTCGCCGGCACCTTCGAGGCCGGCCACTACGAGTACGACAGCGGCCTCGCGCTGATCCACGTCGACGACGCGGCGAAGCTCTATCGGTTGGAAGGCCCGAGCGGCGTGCAGCTCAAGCTCGACGACGTCAACGCCGCGCGCACGGTGGGCTACGAGCTCGCCGGCACGATGGGGCCGGGCCTCGTCGTGCGCGACTGGACGCGCGTGAACCGCAACTGGTACGACGCGGTGCAGATCGAGAAGCGCATGATCACGATCATCCTGACGCTGCTTGTCGTCGTCGGCGCGTTCAACCTGGTGTCGACGCTGGTGATGACGGTGACCGACAAGCGCGCCGACATCGCGATCCTGCGCACGCTGGGCGCGAGTCCGCGCTCGGTGATGGGCATCTTCGTCGTGCAGGGTGCGACGGCCGGCGTCATCGGCACGGTCGTCGGTGTCGGGATCGGGCTGCTGGTGGCCTTCAATGTCGATGTCATCGTGCCGGCCATCGAACGCCTGCTCGGCGTCACCTTCCTGCCCGGCAGCATCTACCTGATCAGCCGCATGCCCAGCGATCCGCAGATGGGCGACATCGTGCCGATCGCCGTCGGCTCGCTGATCCTCGCGTTCCTCGCGACGCTGTACCCGAGCTGGCGCGCCAGCCGGGTCAACCCCGCGGAGGCGCTGCGTTATGAATGAGGTCCGGGCGACCGTGCTGGCCGGCGAGGGCCTGACCAAACGATTCACCGAAGGCGGCCTCGACGTCGCGGTGCTGCAGGGCGTGGACCTGCACGTGCATGCCGGCGAGACGCTGGCCATCGTCGGCGCGTCGGGCTCGGGCAAGAGCACGCTGCTGCACCTGCTGGGCGGGCTCGACGTGCCGACCGCCGGCCGCGTCGAGCTGATGGGGAAATCCTTGCACACGATGGACGCGGCCACGATCGGCCAGTGGCGCAACCGCCACCTCGGCTTCGTCTACCAGTTCCATCACCTGCTGCCGGAGTTCAGTGCGCTGGACAACGTCGCGATGCCGCTGCGCATCCGGCGCGAGCCGGTGCCGGCCGCCCGCGAGGCCGCGCGCCGCATGCTGGACCGCGTGGGGCTCGGCGCGCGCGTCGAGCACCGGCCGGCGGAGCTGTCCGGCGGCGAGCGCCAGCGCGTGGCGATCGCCCGCGCGCTGGTCTCGCAGCCGGCCTGCGTGCTGGCCGACGAACCCACCGGCAACCTCGACCGCGGCAGCGCCGACGCGGTGTTCGCGCTGATGCTGTCGCTGGCGCGCGAACGCGGCACCGCCTTCGTGCTGGTCACGCACGACCCCGGGCTGGCGGCGCGCTGCGACCGCGCGCTGCAGCTGGACAAGGGGCGGCTGGCCGGTTGACGCCCAGGTGGTCTGCGCCAGCAGGGAGGTTCCGTGGTCGCGCTGCGGTTGCGGGCGTATGGACCGGGGCGCCGCACGCGGGCGGCGCCGATGTGCTGTCCGCCTGGGCGGTCCGTCAGCCGCGGCCGCAGGCGCTGCCGCGGCGGCCGGCCCCCTGCCGCGGCGATCCGTGGCGCCGCCGCGAAAGTCCGCCTGCCGCGGCCAGCGCGGTCAGCACGAGCAGCGGGGCTGACGGCTCGGGCAGCACCGCGCTGGCGACGATGTTGTCGAATTGGTTGTAGCCGTTGGCGCCGTCCACGGTGCTCCAGGACACGCTTTGCAGGCCGCGCAGGTCGAACACCAGCGTCTGCAGTCCCGGCTCGAAGTCCAGCCAGGTCTGGAGGACTTGCGAGTGGCCGTCGACGAACAGGAAGCCCAGGCTGAGCTGGACGGAGGCGCCGGCGTTGAGCACGTCGCCGAAGTCGATCGAGACCAGGTCGAACGCGCCGCCCCCGACGCGGCTCATCGTCGTCGTGGTGCCCCAGTAGTTCGTGAACAGCGCGGCCTGTCCGGGGTCGCCCTGGTACTCGTGGTCGCGGCCCCAGGCGGCCAGGCAATCGGTGCTGCTGTCGCAGTCGTTGGAAAAGCTGAAGCCTGCCGAGGTCACCGGATTGAAGGTGGCGAAGTCGGCGTCGTGCGAGCGCTCGTCGAAGGTGACGACCGTGGCGCCGGCGTGGCAGGCGAGCAGCGTTGCCAGCGCGGCCACGCCGCGCCGGATGAGGGAGGTGCTCATGAGGGTGGGTTCTCCATGCAAGGGTGGGCGGGCGGCGGACGGGCCCGGGGTCATTGGACCGGCGCAGTGCAGACGTTGCCGGGGCAGGGTGCGACGTCCAGCAGCACGTTGGTGTACGACAGACGGTCGTCACGCACCCGGAACTCGGTGCCCGAACCACGCCGCAGCGTGAAGCCGTAGTAGGGCGCCGACTGGCCGCCGGTGCCCTCGGTGGTGCCGTAGGCCGTGGCGGCGCCGCTGAGCGCCATCGTGCGCGCCATCGAGACGAAGTTGCCGGTGCCGCTTTCCTGCACGCGCTTGACGCGCACCACGGCCGCTCCCGGCACGACGGGGACCGCCGGGGCGACGATCGACAGTGCCACGCTGAGCGAGCCATTGGCGTCGATGTCCAGCCGGTCGCCCGCGGACAGGTAGTGCAGCCTGATGCCCTGCACCTGGTAGTTGCCGTTGATCGCGCCGCTGGCGATGCTGCCGCGCGCATCGATCACCAGCACGCCACCGGCACCGAGCACGGTCATCGTGGTGCGGCCGTCGGCGCCGGTCCGGCCGACCACCAGGCCGGTGTTCTCGTCGACGCCGAAGCCGTAGTCCAGCCCGCTTTCCTTGACCAGCCGCACGAGGCGGCCTTCGCGGGCGCGGATCGAGAAGTGCGAATCCAGCGCACCGTAGGAGAAGAAGCCCAGGCCGCCGCCCGGGTAGCGGATGCCGTTGCTGCCGGTGCCCTCGATCGTCGGACCGCTGCCGTCGACGAAGCCGTTGGCCAGCGCCTGCCACGAATCGCCGCCGGCGATCATGGGCACGGTCTTGCCCTTCCATTGGCCGCCGGCCTGGACTGCATCGCCGGCGCTGGCGCCGGCCACCACCAGCTGGCCGGCGTTGAAGCGGTTGCGCAGCACCTGCAGCTGGGCGCTGACCTTGCTGTAGGCGCCGCCGGCATCGCGGGTGACGAAGCTCTCCAGGTGGCGCGCCTGGTCGCCGCCGCTGAACCAGATGCCGTGCAGCTGCTGCAGCGTGGTGTTGAACCGCGCGGCGCCGTTGGCGCAGAACACCTGCTGCTGGTCGGCCAGGTCGGGAAAGGCCTGGTCCATGTGGTAGTGGCTGCCCGCCGCCGCGGTATTGGCATAACTCGTGTAGTAGATGGGTGCGTTGAAGCAGTCCGCGGCGTCGATGGCGCGGCGCAGACCCCCGTCGACGGGCAGCCAGACGACGTTGGCACCGGCCGACTTCAACGCGTAGTAGTTGATGTCGCGGTCGAAGAAGGGGTTCTCGGCGGAGGCGGTGACGATGCCGATCGTCGGCCGCTGGCCGCCGGCGACCTTTGTCGCCGCACCGACGAATGCGTTGTACAGGTCGACCGACGAGGGGTCGGTGTTGAACATGACGCTGCGCGTCTCGACCTTGCGGCTGGCCGCGGTGGCGGCCAGTTTGCGGTCGACGAACGTGTGCCGCAGGGCGGCCACCTCGGTCGTCGTCAGCCCGCCGGTGATGCCCACGGTGGGTGGCGTGCCGTCGGCCGCCAGCTTGACGGTGCGGAAGTAGGCGCGGAAGTTCGGGCTGAGCTCGGCGCCGGCGAGGCTGCGGCGGTACACCAGGCTGACCGGACCCAGCTGCTGCTGCATGTACCGCAAGACGAGCGTCACCTTCTCGCGGTCGGCCGCCACGACGAAACTGCCCGCCGCCACCGCGTCGATGTTTGCGTCCGACAGCGTGCACAGCGTGCCGTTGGGCACCGCGTCGCCATTGACACCGCCGCACATGGACCCCACGACGAACAGCCAGTCGGCATGGTTGCCGTTGCTCCAGAAGGCCAGCCCGTCGGCGTACAGCGGCTTGCCGCCGTCGAAATCGGCGAAGCTCAGCGCCACCGGCGCCGGCTTGCCGGCATCGGCCAGCCGGGCGTTGAGCTTGCCGGTGAGCACGGCCTTGGTGGCCGCGCTCATCAGGTGGGACGGCAGCGCGTTCAGCGTCGCGATCCGCTTGGCGTTGATCGTGTAGGTGAAGGTCGGCAGCGTGTAGGTGGGGTCGAACACCACCTTGCTCATCGTCAGCCCCGCGAACGCCGGGTCCTGCGCCAGGATGTCCGCCCAGTCCTTCGCGCAGTTGGCACCGTTGGTGGCGCCGTTGAAGCTGGAGCAGTTCTTCAGGCCGCCGCCGATCACGACGTTGGCGATGCCGGGCATGTCGGCCATGATCTGCTTGGCCACCGTGCTGCCTTCGAGCAGCACGTCGCCGGCGGCCCCGGCGGTGACCGACAGCGCGGCGGCAGCGCCAGCGACCAGCGTGCGCTTGCAGCGGCGGGCGGGCGTGGCGTGAAGAGGCGGACTCAGCGGCATGCGATGTCTCCTTGAAGCGCGCGTCGGCCGCGCGGTGCCGGGGCCCGTTCGGGCCACCACGGGTTGAAGAAGGCCAGCGTGGGTTCAGGGAAAGATCGCGGTGCCGGGCGGCTCGCCGCTGCGCACCCAGCCGTGGTACATGCCGCACACGTTGAACGGCATGGCCAGCGAACCGTCCCGCGCGAGCGCGATCACGCCGCCGCTGCCGCCCAGCGCCGGCAGGCTCTGGTGCACGACGGCATGCGCGGCCGAGGCCAGCGATGCACCGCCGTGCGCGATGCGGGCGTGGATGTCATGGCCCACGCAGGCGCGGATGAAGTGCTCGCCGGTGCCGGTGGCCGACACCGCGCAGGTCGCGTTGTTCGCGTACACCCCGGCGCCCACCAGCGGCGTGTCGCCGATGCGACCCGGGCGCTTGTTGCTCATGCCGCCGGTGGACGTGGCGGCGGCCAGGTTGCCGTGCGCGTCCAGCGCCACGGCGCCGACGGTGCCGAAGCGAGCCGAATCGTCGCTCGCGGCGTGCAGCGGGGCACGCCGCATCCGCTCGTCGTCGTCCGCATGGTCCAGCGCAGTCGCCGTCGGCGCCGCCGCCTGCAGCGCGCGCAACTGGGCCAGCCGGTGCGGCGTCGTGAAGTAGTGGTTGGGCACCGTGGCCAGCCCCACGGCGGCCGCGAAACGATCGGCGGCTTCGGCGCCGAGCAGCACGCAGCGGCCTTCGGCCAGCAGCGCATGCGCGGCCCGCACCGGGTTGCGCACGTGGCGCACGCCCGCCACCGCGCCGGCGCACAGGCCGAGGCCGTCCATCACGCCGGCATCGAGTTCATGGGTGCCGGCCGAAGTCAGCACCGCACCGTGGCCGGCGTTGAACAGCGGGCAGTCCTCCAGCGCGACGACGCTGGCCACCACCGCCTGCACCGCCGATCCGCCGGCGCGCAGCACCGCCTCGCCAGCGGCGAGCGCCTCGCGCAGGCCGGCGTGGTAGCGCGCCTCGTCCTGCTGGCCCGGCAGGATGGTTCCGGCACCGCCGTGAACGGCAAGCACGTATCGCATGGCCGCCCTCAATGCGAGAGGATCTTGCCGAGGAACGCGCGGGTGCGTTCGCTGCGCGGCTGGTCGAAGAACAGCGCCGGCGGCTGGTCCTCGACGATGCGGCCGGCTTCCATGAACACCACGCGATCGGCCACCTGGCGCGCGAAGCCCATCTCGTGCGTCACGACGATCATCGTCATGCCCTGGCGGGCGAGGTCGAGCATGACCTCGAGCACTTCGCCGACCATCTCGGGGTCCAGCGCCGAGGTCGGCTCGTCGAACAGCATCAACTCCGGCGACATCGCCAGCGCCCGCGCGATGGCCACGCGCTGCTGCTGGCCGCCGGACAGCTGCCCCGGGTACTTCGGCGCCTGCTCGGCGATGCGAACGCGCTCCAGCAGTGCCAGTGCCGCCGCACGGGCCTGCGCGGGGGACTTGCCCTGTACCAGCGTGGGCGCCAGCATGAGGTTGTCCAGCACCGTCAGGTGCGGGAACAGGTTGAACTGCTGGAAGACCATGCCGATGCCCTTGCGGGCCTGCACCGCCGGCCGCGAGTCGTCGAGCTCCACGCCCCGGAAGCGCACGCTGCCGGCGTCGTGACGCTCGATTCGGTTGACGCAGCGGATCAGCGTCGACTTGCCCGACCCCGAGGGTCCGCAGACCACGATGCGCTCGCCCTGGTGGACTTGGAGATGGCAATCGGTCAGCGCCTGGAAGGGGCCGAACCACTTGTTCAGGCCATGGATGCTGAGCAGGGCGTCGTTGGCGGGCATGGGGTGTGCGGGGAAGTTGTTGCGGGCGGGCTCGCCGTCAGGCGAGCCGGTAGGTGCGTTCGAGGGTCCGGCCGTAGCGGGCGATGCCCAGACCGATCAGCAGATAGACGCCGCCGACGACCACGTACATCTCGACGAAGTACGGGCGCCAGACGGGGTCGCTCATCGCCAGCTTCAAGGCGCCGGTGAGGTCGTAGACGTTGACGACGGCCACCAGCGAGGTGTCCTTGACGGCGCCGATGAAGTTGTTGGCGGTGGGCGCGATCGTCACGCGCAGCGCCTGCGGCAGCACCACGCGCGACAGCGCCTGCCAGCGCGTCAGCCCGAGCGCGTGCGCGGCTTCGTACTGGCCGCGCGGCACGGCCTGCAGACCGCCGCGGACGACCTCGGCCAGGTAGGCCGCCGAGAACATCGTCAGGCAGATGCCGATGCGCAGCATCATGTCCATGCGCCATTGCGGCGGCAGCACCAGCGGCAGCACGAAGGCGCCGAAGAACAGCAGCGTGATCAGCGGCACGCCGCGAACGCCCTCGATGTAGCCGGTGCACAGCGCACGCAGCACCGGCAGCGGGGACCGCCGCCCGAGGGCCAGCACGATGCCCAGCGGCATGCCGACCAGGCATGCGCTGACGGACAGGAAGAGCGTCAACGGCAGCCCACCCCAGAGCTCGGTGGACACCGGCGCGAGGCCAGCGACGCCGCCGGCCATCAGCGCGCCGAATCCGGCCACGCCGGCGACCAGCAGCAGCAGGCCGCGGCGACCGAAGAAGCGGGGATGGGCGGCACAACCCAGCGACAGCAGCAGCAGCACGCTGGCCAGCACCGGACGCCAGAGCTCGGACGACGGGAAACGGCCCAGCAGCACGAGCCGGTGCTTGTCCGCGACGACGCCCCAGCAGGCGCCCGCGGCGCGCTGGCACGCCGCGGCATCGGGCCGCCACTCGGCATCGAGCACGGCCCAGCGCAGCAGCCAGCCCAGCGCGGCCAGCAGCGCGACCCCCAGCAGCGCGGACACCACGGCCGAGGCCGGGTCGGGCAGGAACACCTGCTTGAACCGCGACCAGCGCGGCAACGGCGGCGCAGAGGTGAGCGCGAGGGTGGTGTTCATGGTCAGCGCTCCGGGATCTGCACGCGGGCGTTGACCAGGGCCATGACCGCCGCCGTCAACAGGTTCAGCAGCAGGTAGACCGCCGCGATGATGCCGATGCATTCGATGGCCTGGCCGTTCTGGTTGAGCGCGGTGGTGGCCACCGACACCACGTCGGGGTAGCCGACGGCGACCGCCAGCGATGAGTTCTTGACGGTGTTCATCACCAGGCTGGTGTAGGGCGGCGCCATCACCCGCAGGCCTTGCGGCAGCACCACGCGGACAAGCGCCTGGGACCAGCGCAGGCCGAGGGCATGCGCGGCTTCCCACTGGCCGCGCGGCACGGCCTGCAGGCCGGCGCGAACGATCTCGGCGGCGTAGGCCGCGCCGTAGAGCGACAGCGCCGCCACCAGCGCCAGCCACTCCGGGCTGAGCACGGCGCCGCCCTCGACGCCGAAGCTGCCGCGCCGCGGTACCTGCCACTGCAGCGGCAGCCACCACCACAGCGCGGCCACGGCCACGATCCCGGCGCCCCAGCGCCAGCCGGCGCGAGCGGCCGGCCCCTGGCCGCGCCGGCGCGCGACGCGGCCGACGCCCAGCACCGCGGCCGCACCGGCGGCCGCCGCCGCGATGCCGCCCAGCAGGCCGGACTCCGGCGCAGGCAACGCCAGGCCGCCTTTGCTGAGGAATACGCCGCCCCAGCTCAGCGGCTGGCCGGCGTCGGGCAGGGTTTCGGTGAGCAGGAAGTACCACATCAGCACCTGCACCAGCAGCGGCACGTTGCGCACGAGATCGACGTACACCCGCGCGACACGGCTGATCAGCGGGTGACGGCTGATTTGCGCGATGCCGATCAGCAGGCCCAGCACGCTGGCCAGCGCCACCGCCGGAATCGCCGCACGCAGCGTATTGGCGATGCCGGCGGCAAAGGCCAGCAGGTAGCTGTCGCCGATGTCGTAGGGCACCGGCCCTTCGGCGATCGCGAAGCCCGCGGCGTCGGCCAGGAAGCCGAAGCCGCCGGCGATCTGCCGCGCCGCCAGGTTCTCTGCGGCGTTCCGGGCCAGCCAGCCGAGCGTGGCGGCGACCGCAGCGAGTGCCAGCGCCTGCAGGGCGAGCGACCGCAGGCGAGCCGATCGTGGGGGAGCGGAGAGGGATGGCGAAGTCATGGTTGCGGGCACCTGGCCATGCGGCAGCCCGGCCGGGCGCCTGCCCGGCCGTGCCGATTCAAAGGGGGATCAGTGCGGGGCGCTGCTCAGCGCAACGGCGGCGACATCAGCAGGCCGCCGTGGTTCCACAGGTTCATGCGCCCGCGCGGCAGCTTGATGACCGACTTCGCGCCGAGGTTGCGCTCGAAGCTGTCGCCGTAGTTGCCGACGGCCTTGACGATGCGGTAGCTCCAGTCCTTGTCCAGCCCGATGTGCTTGCCGGTGTCCTCGCCGGTGCCGACGAAGCGGCGGATCGGCACCTCGCTGCTGCTGGCCTTGAGCTGGTCGATGTTGGCCTGCGAGATGCCGAGCTCCTCGGCCTCGACCATCGCGTTGAGCGTCCACTTGACGATCGCGAACCACTCCTCGTCGCCGCGCCGCACGGCCGGCCCCAACGGTTCCTTGGAGATCAGCTCAGGCAGGATCGCGTAGTCGTCGGGATTCTTCAGCTGCTTGGCCTTGAGCACCACCAGCGCACTGTTGTCCGCGGTGTAGGCCTGGCAGCGGCCGCTCTCGAAGGCCTGCTGGGCCGCCTCGGGCTGGTCGAAGCTCACCGCCTTGTACTGCAGCTTGTGGGCTCGGAAGTACTCGGCGAGCGTGCGCTCGGTCGTGGTGCCCGAGTCGACGCAGATGGTTGCGCCGCCGAGATCCTTCACGCTCGCGAGGTTGGGCCGCTTGCGGGCGATGAAGGCCTGCCCGTCGTAGAAGTTGACGCCGGCCCAGACCAGGCCGAGCGATGCATCGCGGCTGAAGGTCCAGGTGGTGTTGCGCGACAGCACGTCGATCTCGCCGCCCTGCAGCGCGGTGATGCGCGTCTGCGCGCTGGTGGGCACGAATTTCACCTTGTCCGCATCGCCCAGCACGGCCGCGGCCAGCGCACGGCAGAAGTCCACGTCCAGGCCCGACCAGTTGCCGTTGCCGTCGGCCAGCGCGAAGCCGGCGCGTCCGGTGTGCACGCCGCAGGTGAGCGTGCCCTTCTGCTTGACGCTGTCCAGCACCTTGCCGGCATGGGCCGGCACGGCGCAGGCCACGGTGGACAGGGTCAGCGCCAGCGCGCGCAGGGGGGTGAAGGCTTTCATCGGGAACTCCAGAGGTGGGGCAGCGGATGCGTGCAGAAACCGGGCGCGATGCCTTCAGGCGTCGGGCGCCGGGGAAAGGTGGGCGGCGATGGACTCCGTCAGCTCGGCGGCCATGGCCACCGCCTTGGGATTGCGCCGGATCACTTCGGCGACGAGCGACTCGCACAGCAGTTGCGTCGCGACGTAGCTCGAGGGCAGCACCGGGTGCGACGAGGGGGCGAACAGGCGCTGGTCGGCCTCGCCGGCCAGCGGCGCCGCGTGGGAATCGACGATCGCCAGCACCTTCGCGCCGCGCTCGCGTGCGAAGCGCGCCAGCAGCGTGGTATCGCGCGAATAGCGCGGCAGGCTGATCGCCACCAGCACGTCGCCGCTGGTGATGGTGCTCATGCGGCTGGCGCTCTGCTCGGTGCCGCCGCTGCCGCTCAAGGGCAGCACCGCGCGGCTGTAAGGCGTCAGCGCGTCGGCCAGCCAGCCGCACACATGGGACGTCAGCCCGAAGCCCAGCACGAAGATGCGCTTGGCGCCGGTGAGCAGTTGCGCGGCGTCGACCAGTGCGCCCTCGCTGTTGTCGCGCATCAGCTGCTCGAGGTTCGCGCGCCCCATGGCCACGTAGTGCGCGGTGGGCGCGACCTGGCCGCGATGCTGCTCGTCGCGCAGCTTCTGCACCGGGTCGATCGCGGCGCGCATCACGGCGGACAACTCCGCCTTCAGTTCGGCGAAGCCTTCGTAGCCAGCGGCCCGCGCCAGGCGGTTGACGCTGGCCGGTGAACTGCCGGCCGCGCGTGCGATGTCCTCGATGCCCAGCGTCGCTGCCTGCGCGCTGTGCCTGAGGATCCACTGCGCGACGGCCGCCAGTGCGGGCGCGACGTTCGGCGAACACTCGCGGATGCGGTCCAGCGGGCGAAGAGGGCTCATGGTGGATGAAAATTGATTTTCATGAATGTACATTCATGAAAATTCATTTTCATCCTGGTTTGCCCGGGAGCCCATGGCAAACGGCGTCAGCCTGTCGCCAGGTGCGCCCGCAGCTGCGCTCGGTGTTCGCGAAGACTCGCCTGTCGCGGCGGAACGAACTGGTGCGCCAGCTCAGCGCGACGCCGCCGCAGGACGATCCGGCGGCGGGCTGGGGGTCAGGCGGCTTCAGCCGCGGCCGCGGCCGCGGCGCGAGGCCGCCGTCGCCGCCGCCATCGCGACCAGCGCGAGGGCGTAGGTCGCCGGCTCCGGCACGGTGCCGGGAACGGTGCTCGAGCCGCCGCCGTCGGGCATCTCGAAGCTCAGCGTCATCGTCGACATCGGGCCGAAGGTGAAGCTGTCGGTGTGGCTGCCGGGGAAATTCTCGTAGCCGCCGAGCGCGATGACCAGTTCGCCGTCGGCCAGCAGCGTCTTCAGCATCGCGAAGTGCGCGGGGTTCTCCTCGCCGAAGGAGACCGTGTCGTTGAACAGGCCCATCGACGCGAATGCGTGGTAGGTCGACGCGTCGTCGCGGTAGCCGAACTCGATCCGCGGGTTGCCGCCGAGCGGGCCCAGCTGGTCGAGGTAGTCCGGGTCGGTCGACGAGAACTCGAACCAGAAGCGCTCGACATTGGCGATGTTGTTCACCGGGAACGCCATGTTCCAGCCGCCGGTGACGAAGGTGCCGTCGGTGTAGGTGCCGAAGGGCGCGATGGTCTCGAAGTTGATCGTCTGGCTGATCGTCGCGGCGCGGCTGGCCGAGGGCAGCAGCAGCGCGCCGCAGATGCCGGCGAGCACGGCGGCGTCGAGCAGCAGCGGACGAAGGGTTCTCTTGATGACAGCGTGGAGCATGGTGCGGGCCTGGTGTGTTGGTATGCCCGCAAGTCTTCCGCCCCGCCGTCGCAGAAGCGTTGCAGCCGCGGGGGCGGCTGCGTATCGTTTGTTGAGCGCTTGTTGTGCGTGTTGCGGCCGGGCGCTACATCACGCGGCCGAACCACCAGACGCTGAGGGCCGCCGCGAGGAACGCCAGCAGCGCGCCGGCGGCCGCGAACAGCGACGTGACCTCGGTCTCCTTGGTCTCGACGACCAGCCGGCTCGACAGGCCGTGGTAGACCTGCTTCAGGTCCTCGGCGGTGCCGGCATAGAAGTAGTTCGCGCGCGTGAAGGCGGCGATCGACTTCAGCGTCTCCTCGTCCAGCCGCACGCGCATGCTCCAGCCTTCGAAGCCGATGATCTCGCCGTTCTTGGTGCCGATGCCCACCGTGTAGACGCGCACACCACGCTCGGCGGCCATCTTCGCGGCTTCCATCGGGTCCGGCCCGGTGGTGCGCTGGCCGTCGGTCAGCAGGATGATCGCCGCCGACGAGTACGAGCCCGGCTCGACCGGCGTGATGACCTTCTTCGGCTTGTCACCGGGCGACGGCGGCATCGCGCGCGCGCCGGTGATCTGCGACAGGTCGATGCCGTCCTCCGGGAACAACGTCGCCAGCGACAGCACGATGCCCGAGCCGATCGCCGTGCCGCGCTGCAGCTGGAAGCGGTCGATCGCGGCGACGACGTCCTCGCGGCTGAACGTCGGCGCCTGCACCACCGCCGCGGTGCCGGCGAACGAGACGACGCCGATGCGCACGCTGCGCGGCAGCGCGGCGACGAAGGTCTTGGCCGCTTCCTGGGCCGCGACGAGGCGGTTGGGCTGCACATCGGCCGCACGCATGCTGCCGGAGACGTCCATCGCCAGGATGATGGTTTCCTGGTTCGACGGCAGCTTCAGCACCGCCATCGGCCGCGCGACGGCCAGCAGCAGGGTGCCCAGCGACAGCAGCAGCAGCAGCGGCGGCACGTGCCGGCGCCAGCCCGGCCCCTTGCCCAGCGCCTGCTTCACGAGCGCGACGCTGGCAAAGCGCACCGCCGTCTTCTTGCGCTTGTGCAGCAGCCAGAGGTAGAGCAGCACCAGGGCCGGCAGCAACAGCAGCAGCCACAACAGCTCTTGCCATTGGAATGTCATCTCAGCATCCTCGTCAGGGGGCCACCGACGTCGCCGCATGCCGCAGCGAGGCCGGCATGCGGTGGCCGGCCGGTGCGCGCAGCCGCTGCCGCCGCAGCGCGACGAAGCGCAGCAGCGCGGCCATCAGATCGTCGTCGGTCGCCAGCTCCAGGGCATCGACGCCGGCGCGTGCCAGGCTCTGGCGCAGCGCGTCCTCGTGGCCGGCGGCGAGTTTCTCGAAGCGTTCGCGGAAGCCCGGCTCCTGCGTATCGACCAGCACCTGCTCGCCGCTCTCGGCATCCTCGATCGTCACCAGGCCGACGTCGGGCAGCTTCAGCTCCAGCGGGTCGTACAGGCGCACCGCCAGCACCTCGTGCCGGCGGGCCAGGCGGCCGAGCGCGTCCTCCCAGCCGGGTGCGCTGATGAAGTCGGAGACGACGAAGACCAGCGAGCGGCGCTTGATGATGGTCTCGCCGGCGCGCAGCAGGTCGGCCAGCACGGTGCCGCGGCCGGCCTGCGGCGCCGGACGCTGACGCATCGAGGCGATCAGGCCCAGCACATGGCGCCGGCCGACACCCGCGGGCAGCAGCGCGATCGGCCGCTGCGGCCCGTGCTGGCCGTACAGCAGCGCGCCGACGCGGTTGCCGTGGCGCGTCAGCAGCCGCGCGAGCACCGCGACGAACCCTTCGGACACCGCGAGCTTGGTGCGGTCGTTGGAGCCGAAGTCGACGCTGCCGGTCAGGTCGAGCAGGAACCACGCGGTGAGCTCGCGGTCCTCGGTGAACTGGCGCACGTGCGGCTGCTGCAGCCGCGCGGTGACGTTCCAGTCGATGTGGCGCACGTCGTCGCCGTGCTGGTACTCGCGCAGATCCGCGAGGTCCAGCCCCGCGCCGCGCCACAGCGTGCGGTAGTCGCCCTGCAGCAGCCCGTCGAGACGGCGCAGCACCGTCCATTCGAGGCGGCGCAGCAGGGCTTCCGGCGACGACTGCTGCTGGTCGCTCATGGCGGGGGTGTCCAGGCGGCCGCCGCGGAACCGGCTCCGCCGGGCCGCTGGGGGCGCCCCCTCGAGGGGGAGGCGCCGAAGGCGCTTCGGGGGTGGGCCATCTACTGGGGGTGCTGCATGGGTTTGGCCGGCAGCGGGATCTTCGCCATCACCTTCTCGATCAGCGCGTCCGCGGTCAGGCCTTCGGCCAGCGCCTCGTACGACAGCACGAGGCGGTGGCGCATCGTGTCGGCGGCCAGCGCGGTCAGGTCCTCGGGCAGCACGTAGCTGCGGCCGCGCAGGTAGGCCAGCGCGCGCGCCGCCTCGACCAGCGAGATGCTCGCGCGCGGGCTGGCGCCGAAGCTGAAGTAGCGGCCGAGTTCGGGCAGGCCGTGCTGGTCGGGCCGGCGCGTCGCGCCGACCAGCTTGACCGCGTAGGTGATCAGGCTCGGATCGACGTAGACCTTGCGGCATTCCTGCTGCAACTCGACCAGCTGCGACATCGTCGCCGCCGGCAGCACCTCGACCGGCGGGCCGATCACCCGCTCGACGATCACGAACTCCTCGGTATCCGCGGGATAGTCGACCAGCACCTTCATCATGAAGCGGTCGACCTGCGCCTCCGGCAACGGGTACGTGCCTTCGGTTTCGATCGGGTTCTGCGTCGCCATCACGACGAAGGGCGACGGCACCTTGTGCGATTCGCCGGCGATCGTCACCTGGCGCTCCTGCATCACCTCGAGCAAGGCGCTCTGCACCTTGGCCGGCGCGCGGTTGATCTCGTCGGCCAGCAGCAGGTTGGTGAACACCGGGCCCAGCGTGGTGCCGAACTCGCCGGTCTTCTGGTTGTAGATGCGCGTGCCGACGAGGTCGGCCGGCACGAGGTCGGGCGTGAACTGGATGCGCTTGTAGCTGCCGCGCAAGGTGGCGGCCAGCGTGCGCACCGTCAGCGTCTTCGCCAGGCCCGGCACCCCCTCGACCAGCAGGTGCCCCTGGGCCAGCAGCGCCACCATCACGCGCTCGAGGAAGTGGTCCTGGCCGACGACGACGCGCTTGACCTCGTAGAGGATGCGCTCCATCAGCGTCGCTGCTTCGGGCGCGGTGTCGTTCAAGTTCGCCATGCGGTGGGCTCTCCTGTCGCGGACGAGGGAAGGGTGTCAGAACGGCGGCATGCCGACCGCCGCGGCGGCGTTCTCGATCGGCACGGCAAAGCCGATGCCGATGAAGGTGCGCTGCGCGTTCGGATTCATGATCGCGGTGACGATGCCGACGACATGGCCGTCCATGGTGACCAGCGGGCCGCCGGAGTTGCCCGGGTTGGCCGCGGCATCGAACTGGATCAGGTTGCTCAAGCTGCGCTGGCCTTCGGGCGAGCGGAACTCGCGCTTCAAGCCCGAGATGACGCCCTGCGAGGCCGATGGCCCGATGCCGAACGGGAAGCCGATCGCGATCACCTCGTCGCCCGGCGCCAGGCCGGCGGTGGAACGCAGCGTGGCCGCGTGCAGGTCGTCGGGGATCGTCTTCGCGCGCAGCACCGCGAGGTCGTTCTCCGGCTGCAGGTTGACGATCACCGCTTCGGACTCGCTGCCGTCGAAGAAATTGACGGTGATGCGGTCGGCGCCGGCGACGACGTGCAGGTTGGTCAGGATCAGGCCCTTGTCGACGATGACGACGCCGGTGCCGACCGAGCGGCCGTCCTCGTCGATCGCCTTGTCGGCCTTCGCCGTGGGCTTGCCCTTCGCGGGGCCGGGCTTCGGCGCTTCCGCCGGCGGCGGCGACTTGTGCTCGCCGACCACCCGCACCACCGACGGGATCACCGCCGCATAGGCCGCGGCGGCGGCGGCCGGCAGCGGTTCCTTGGCGATCGAGTCGCGCATCGCGGCGTCGATCTGCTCGATCGACAGCGGCGGCTTGACCTTGGCGGTCCACGCCGGCCAGCCGGCGGCGATCACCAGCGCCAGCACGCCGAGCGCCCAGGCCCAGCGTTCATGGCGCCGCAGCCAGCCTTGACGCCTGGCGGTCACCGGGTGGGCCGGGCCCTCGCCGCTGGCCGTGCCGGCTTCGATCGGGGGGGAAGGGGCCTGGTGGCGCGGCGGCGGCAGCGGCAGCGGCACCGCCGTCACCGGGGCCCCGGCTTTCGCCGCCGGGCCGGGCGGCCCGTCGCCCGTCGCCGGTCCTCCGGCGGGCACCGCGACGGGCGTCGCGCGTGGCGGGGTACGACTGTAAAGCGGCGTGCGGGCCATGTTGCCGGCCTCCGTCAGCCCCCAACGGGCTGAAAAAGTTGCGATGACAGTACCACGACGGCCCCGACCTGTGCACGCCGCGGTGAGATGGCCGGCGGGCTTTGCGGACCGAAGCGCGATCGGCGGGCATCATCGGCAGTCGATGAGCCTGCCCTGGATCGACACCCACTGCCACCTCGATGCGCCCGAGTTCGATGCCGACCGCGACGCGGTGGTCGCGCGCGCCCGCGCCGCCGGCGTCGGCATGCAGGTGCTGCCGGCCGTGGCGGCGGCGCACTTCGAGGCGACGCGGCGCATCGCGCACGCGCACGGCCTGGCTTATGCGCTCGGCGTGCACCCGCTGTGCGTGGACCGGGCCGCCGACGACGATCTCGACCGGCTGGCCGACGCGCTGCGGCGCTGGCGCGACGATCCCCGGCTGGTGGCGGTGGGCGAGATCGGGCTCGACTGGTTCGTGCCCGGCCTCGACCGCCCGCGCCAGGAGCGCTTCTACCTCGCGCAGTTGAAGCTCGCGCGCGACGCCGGCCTGCCGGTGCTGCTGCACGTGCGGCGCTCGGCCGACGGGCTGCTGAAGGGCTTGCGGCGCATCGAGGTCGCCGGCGGCATCGCGCATGCGTTCAACGGCAGCGACGTGCAGGCCAAGGGGTTCGCCGAGCGCGGCTTCCGGCTGGGCTTCGGCGGCGCGATGACCTTCGAGCGCGCGTTGCAGATCCGCCACCATGCCGCGACGCTGCCGGAGCAGGTGCCGGTGCTGGAGACCGACGCACCGGACATCCCGCCGCACTGGCTCTACCGCACGGCCGATCAACGCGCCGGCGGTGCCGCGACCGGTCGCAACGAGCCGGCCGAGTTGCCCCGAATCGCCGCAACGCTGGCCTCGCTGCGCGGCTGGACGCCGGAGCAGACCGCGGCGATCACCAGCGCGAACGCGCGCGCGGCCTTGCCGCGGCTCGCCGCGCTGCTGGACGCGGTGGCGGCCGGGCCCGGCGCGGCCTGAAACCCGAGGCCTGAGGCCTGATCAGTCGCCGCGCAGCCGCCGGTACAGCAGCCCGCGCGACACGCCGAGCCGGCGTGCCGCCAGCGAGACATTGCCGCGGCAGGCGGCGAGCGTCTGCTCGATCAGCTGGCGGCTCAGCTGCGCGAGGGTCGCCGGCCCCTGCGGCGCCGACTCGTCGGCCGTGGCCGGCGCCGGCGCCGGCACGGGACCGGCCGGGCGCGAGGGCGTGAACGCCGCCGTGTCGTCGGCATCGCTGTCCGCGTCGCCGAGCGGCCGGAACTCGGCCTGCAGCCACACCGTCAGGCCGTTCGGCAGCAGCAGCGCCTGCGGCTCGCGGCAACGCGTCATCTGCAGCAGGTGCTCGACATCGCAGCCGAGCAGCGCCTCGACGCGGAACTGCCGCGCGTCGGCACCGTCGACGCCGATCAGCCCGGCCGCCGCGACATTGAGCCAACCGATGCGGCCGGCTTCGTCGACGGCCGCGAGCCCCGCGCCCGGCGCCTGCAGCGCGCCGGGTGCGGCGTGCAGCCGCAGCAGCACCTGCTGGCGGGTCTGCGCGATGCGCAGGCGATCCTCGATGGAGCCGGCGTAGGTCTGCACCAGCCAGCGCGCATCGAAGCCGAAGGGCTGGCCGTCGATCGACAGGTCGAGCACCGCCACCACCGTGCCGTGCCGGTTGCGGATCGGCGCGGCGGCGCAGAAGACACGGCCGAAGAGCTCGTGGAAGTGTTCGCCGCCGCGCACCACGCAGCCGCGCCCGCCGTGCGCGGCCAGCGACGGCGCCGTCGTGCCGATCGCGCCTTCGCGCAGGTCGACGCCGATGCGGCAGGCCGCGTGCATCACTGCGCTTTCTTCGCGCCGCGCCGGCGTCACGCGCAGCAGCACGCCGTCGCGGTCGGTCAGCAACACCTTGCAACCGCTGCGGGCGACCGCGGCCTGCAGTTCGTCGAAGGGTTGCTGCGCGGCCTTCAGCAGCAGGTGGTCGCGCGTCGCGAGGTAGCTGATGCGGCTGCGGCTGACGGGTTCCAGCGCCGGCACGCGTTCGGGCTGCAGGCCCTTCTGCAGGCAGCGCTGCCACGAACGCCAGATCGGCTCGGCCACCTGGCCGGCCGGGTGCACGCCGTCGGCGAAGAAGCGCTGGCGCGCGAGCGCCAGGCGCTGCGGCTCGTCGGGCAGCGCGGCATGCCAGGGCAGGGCATGCAGGGTGTGCAGGGCGGCGGCGCGGTCGTTCATGTGTCGAGACAGAACAGTTTCGCTACGGGGTTTCCCGAGATTGGTGGCCGAGGGTCGCTGCGCCGAAGCTTCGTGATGCGGGCGGCAGACCCGCGCATCGCTTGTGCTCGAGAGGAGACACCGTGAAGCCTGATCCGCAATCCCGAGGCCGGGCCCGATCCTACGGCCAGACCGGCGCCGCCGCCATCGGTGCCCTGCTGGCCGCGATCATCACCACCGCCGCGCTCGCGCAGCCTTCCACCGGCGCGCAGGCGCCGTCCAGGAAAGGCAGCACCGAGCACATTCGCGCCGTCACGAAAGCCGTCGACGGCGCGAAGATCCGCAGCAACGCCGGCAGCGGCGCCGACTGGCCGAGCCACGGCCTGGACTACGCCGAGACCCGCTTCTCCAAGCTCGCGCAGGTCAATGCCGAGAACGTGAAGCAGCTCGGGCTGGTGTGGTCGTATAACCTCGAATCGACGCGGGGCGTCGAAGCCACGCCGCTGGTGGTCGACGGCATCATGTATGCCACCGCGTCGTGGAGCATCGTGCATGCGATCGACGCGCGCACCGGCCAGCGGCTGTGGAGCTTCGATCCGAAGGTCGACCGCTCGCAGGGCTTCAAGGGCTGCTGCGACGTCGTCAACCGCGGCGTCGCGCTGTACCAGGGCAAGGTCTTCGTCGCCGCCTTCGACGGCCGCCTGATCGCGCTGGATGCCGCCACCGGCGAGAAGGTGTGGGAGCAGGACACGCTGATCGACCGCAGCCGGCCCTACACCATCACCGGCGCGCCGCGCGTCTTCAAGGGCAAGGTGATCATCGGCAACGGCGGCGCCGAGTACGGCGTGCGCGGCTACATCACCGCCTACGACGCGGCCACCGGCAAGCAGGCCTGGCGCTGGTTCACCGTGCCGGGCGACCCGGGCAAGCCGTTCGAGAACGAGGCGATGGCCAAGGCCGCGAAGACCTGGGACCCGTCGGGCCGGTACTGGGAAGCCGGCGGCGGCGGCACCGCGTGGGACACGATGGCCTTCGATCCCGAGCTGAACCTGATGTACATCGGCACCGGCAACGGCAGCCCGTGGGCACGCGCCAAGCGCAGCCCGGCCGGCGGCGACAACCTGTACCTGGCGTCGATCGTCGCGTTGAACCCGGACACCGGGAAGTACGTCTGGCACTACCAGCAGACGCCGGGCGACAACTGGGACTTCACCTCGACGCAGCCGATGATCCTGGCCGACCTGAAGATCGACGGCAAGCCGCGCAAGGTGATCCTGCATGCGCCGAAGAACGGCTTCTTCTTCGTGATCGACCGCCGCAGCGGCCAGTTCATATCGGCCAAGCCCTTCGCCGACGTCAACTGGGCCAGCGGCTACGACGCCAAGGGCCGGCCGATCGAGACCGAGATCGCGCGCGTGGCCGACCGCCCGCGCGAGATCATCCCCAGCGCGTATGGTGCGCACAACTGGCACTCGATGTCCTTCAGCCCGAAGACCGGGCTCGTCTACCTGCCGGTGCAGGGCGTGCCGGTCAACCTGATGGACAACAAGGACTGGAAGCACAACGGCGTGCGCCCCGGCGAACCGCACAGCGGCATCGGCTGGAACGTCGCGATGTTCGCCAACGTCGAGCCGCCGAAGAGCACGCCGTACGGCCGCCTCGTCGCCTGGGACCCGGTGCAGCAGAAGGAGGCCTGGCGCCACGAGCATGTCTCGCCGTGGAACGGCGGCACGCTGACGACCGCCGGCGACCTGGTGTTCCAGGGCACCGCCGACGGCCGCTTCGTCGCCTACCACGCGGCCACCGGCGCCAAGCTGTGGGAGACGCCCACCGGCACCGGGGTCGTCGCCGCGCCGGTCACCTACCTCGTCGACGGCAAGCAGTACGTGTCGATCGCCGTCGGCTGGGGCGGCGTCTACGGGCTGGCCGCGCGCGCCACCGAGCGGCAGGGGCCGGGCACCGTCTACACCTTCGCGGTCGGCGGCACCGCGAAGGCGCCGGACTTCGTGCAGTACAAGCTGGGCGCGCTGCTGCAGGGCGTCAAGTACAACCCGGACCACTACAAGGAAGGCACCGCGGTGTACGTCAGCAACTGCGTGTTCTGCCACGGCGTGCCGGGCGTCGACCGCGGCGGCAACATCCCGAACCTGGGCTACTCGTCGACCGAGACGATCTCGAACCTCGACAAGTTCGTCTTCAAGGGCCCGTTCACGAACAACGGCATGCCGGACTTCACCGGCAAGCTCGCGGCCGAGGACGTCGACAAGCTGAAGGCCTTCATCCAGGGCACGGCCGATGCGATCCGGCCCAAGTGACCGGAGCGCCTAACGGCTAGAAGGCGTGGCGCCAGCGGACCGACAGCAGTCCGCTGCGCGGCGCGCCCGGCTCGTAGAAGCGGCCGTTCGCATCGTTGACGATGACGCTGCCGGCGTGGCGGCGGTCGGTGGCGTTGTCGATGCGCGCCAGCAGTTCCAGCGCATCGGCCGCGCCGAGCTCGAGGCGGTGGCTCCAGCGCAGGTTGACCAGCGCGTAGCCGCTCGCGAACTCGCTGTTGGCATCGTTGACCGGCGTGCGGCCCATCGCGCGCCATTCGAGCGCGAAGGCACCGGGCACGACACCGGGCCGCCAGGCGAGCTCGGCGTAGGCGCCCGCCGCTGGCGCGCCGGCGATGCGGTTGCCGGCCGGTACCGGCTGCGTCGGCGCGGTGCATGGAATGCCGGCGCAGGTGAGGAAGCCGTCGCGGTAGGTGGCGTGCAGCGCCTGCGCAGCCAGTTGCAGGTGCAGCGTCGGATCGATCTGCCAGCCGACCGCCAGCTCCGCGCCATGGCGGCGCGTGCGGCCGGTGTTCTGGAAGCTCGAACGGCCGCCGGCATTGGTCAGCACGCCGATCTCGTCCGTCGTCTCGATCGCGAACAGCACCGCGTCGAGCTCGAACCCGCGCGCGCGCCACTTGCTGCCGAGCTCGACCTGCCGGCTCGACTGGCCCTTCAGCCGGTCGTTGAAGCCGCCGGCGCTGTCGGGCCGGTAGGCCAGCTCGCCGAGGGTTGGCGACTCGAAGCCGCGGGCCGCGCCGGCATGCACGGTCCAGCCGGGCCGCACGGTCCAGCGCAGGCCGAGCACCGGGTTGGTGTAGCGGTACTCGAGCCGACCGGAATCGTTGCCGTTCGAGAGGTAGCGGTCATCGGCGCGAAGCACGACCCGGCCGCTGCGCACGCCAGTGCTGATCGCCCAGTGCGCCGCGAACGGCCAGTCGGCCTGCGCGAAGCCTTCGCGCGTGTCGGCGCGGTTGCGCTCGGCGCGGCGCAGCAGACCGAATCCGAGCGGCTGGCCCTTGCCGTCGCGCAGGTAGTTCTCGTAGCCGCGGCGGTCGTCGTCCTGCGATTCGGCATTGAGGCCGATCACCGCATGGGCTCGACCGAATCGCCACGCGAGCCGGCCTTCGATGCCGCGGTAGTCGCGATCGAAGTCGACGATGCCGCCGCCATGGCGCGGCGAACCCTGCGTCGCCGGCGCGATCGCCAGCCATTGCGTCACCGCGCGCCGGCCTTCATAGGCCGTCAGCGTGCTCTCGCGCAGGCCATCGGCGTCGCCGCTGCCGAAGCGGTGCCGCCATTGCAGCCCGAGCTGCGACTGCTCGATCGCCTTGCGCGTGTCGAACTGCAGTGCCTGCGGTGCGGTCGAGCGCGCATCGGCATCGAACTGCACGCGCGACAGCCCCAGCGGGTCCTGCGCGCGCTGACGGTGGTCCGATGCCAGCAGCACCAGGCTGTCGCTGGCGCCCTGCCAGCCCAGGCGCAGGTTGCCCAGCGTGCGGTGCGCGGCGCTCTGCGGCCGGAAGCCCTCGCTGTCGACCACCGCCGCGTTGGCGCGCACGTCCAGTTCGCCGCCGAGCTTCGCCGCGACGCCCACGCGCGCCTGCCGTAGCCCGAAGCTGCCGGCGTCGAACGCGGCTTCGGCCTCGTTGCGCAACACCCGCGCCGTGAACAGCGCGATGACGCCGCCGGAGCTGTTGCCGTAGAGCGCCGAGAACGGCCCGCGTAGCACCTCGATGCGCTCGGCGCCGGCAAGGTCGAGGTGCGCGACCTGGCCCTGGCCGTCGGGCATCGTCGCGGGGATGCCGTCGGCATAGATGCGCAGGCCGCGCACACCGAAGGCTGCACGGGCGCCGAAGCCGCGGGCGCTGATCTGCAGGTCCTGCGCATAGTTGTTGCGGTTGTTGACCACCAGCCCCGGCACACGCGCCATCGCCTCCGAGAGGTTGATCAGCGGACCGGCCTCGCGCAGCGTGTCGGCATCGATCACGCTGATCGCATACGGCGCGTCGACCAGGGCCTGCGCGCGCGCCGAGCCGGTGACCACGACGGTCTGCGCCGGCGGGGCCGGCTGCGCGGCGGCGAGGGCCGCGGCCAGCGCCAGCGGCGCCAGCACGACGGCGGGCAGGGGACGCATCGTCATCGCGCGCTCAACGGGTGCGCGGCGCCAACGGCGTCTCGGGCACCGGGTAGCCGGCGGCGCCGAAGGTCTCGGCGATCGCGCGGTGGGTGTCGAAGTAGACCTGCCAGTAGTGGTCGGTGTGGGTGTACGGCCGCACGCACAGCAGCGGCCCTTCGGGCGTGAACTGCAGGATCTCGACGTCCGGCGCCGGCGTCGTCATCACATTGGCGATCTTGGCCACCGCCGCCTTCAGCCGCGCGATCGCGTCGGCCGGGTCGACGCCGTTGGCGATCTTCGCCGTGCAGTCGACGCGGCGGTGCGGCAGCGTCGTGAAGTTCTGGATGCTCTCGGAGAAGACCTTGTTGTTGCCGACGATGGTCAGCACGTTGTCCGGCGTGACGATCGTCGTGCCGAACAGCCCGATCTCGGCCACCGTGCCGGTGACGCCGCCGGCCTGCACGAAGTCGCCCACCTTGAAGGGCCGCAGCACCTGCATGAAGACGCCGGCCGCGAAGTGCGCCAGCAGGCCGCCCCACGCGGTGCCGATCGCCAGGCCGGCGCCGGCCAGCAGCGCGGCGAAGGACGTCGTGCGCACGCCGAAGATGTCCAGGATCGCGAGCACCAGGACGAGGTTCAGCACCACGTTGATGATCGACGTGAGGTACTTCGCCAGCGTCGCGTCGATGCGCTTGCCGCGCGCGACCGCGATGTTGAAGGCGCGCAGCACCAACCCGATGATCCAGCGGCCGATGATCCAGGCCACCAGCGCGCCGAGGATCTTCAGCCCGAACTCGGCGCCCTCGGTGCTGAGAAAATGGACGATGGCTTCGACGTTCATGAAGGCTCCCCCTGTGACGCGACCGGTGCGATCGGTGCCGCCGCGCGGCGAATCGATCATTGCAGACGATGTGGGCGGCGACAACGCATCGCCGCTCGTCGGCCTTGCGCCGGTGTTTGCGCGCAACAGCCGGCTGCTGGTGCTCGGCAGCTTTCCCGGTGCGGCGTCGCTGGCCGCGCAGCAGTACTACGGGCACCCGCGCAACCACTTCTGGCCGGTCCTCGGCGCGATCTGGGGCCTCGACGTGGTCGCGCTGCCCTATGCGCGGCGCATCGCCGAGCTGCGCCGTCGCGGCCTCGCGGTGTGGGATGTCTACGCCACCTGCCGCCGCGAAGGCAGCCTCGACAGCGCGATCGAGGACGCGGTGCCGAACGACCTCGCCGGCCTCGCGCGCCGCTGCCCGCAGCTGCAGGCCATCGCGCACAACGGCGGCGAGTCGGCGCGCTTCATGCGCCTGACCGGCGCGCTCGGCCTGCCGGTCTACCGCCTGCCGTCGACCAGCCCGGCGAACGCCAGCTGGTCGTTCGAACGCAAGCTCGCGGCCTGGCGCGAGGTCTTCCTCCAACATGGGATTGCATGAATCGACGACAGCAGACCGAGCTCGCCGGCGCGACCATCTCCGAGCACGACGGCGTGCGCTACCTGCACCTGGGCACGCCCTGGGTGCAGGGCGCGATGCGCATCCGCAAGCCGCGGCAGATCGAGCTGGAGTACGTGCAGCGCATGATGGCCTGGATGCTGTGGCGGCCCACGCCGGCCCTGGCGCGCGGCCATGCGGTGCAGCTGGGCCTGGGCGGCGCGGCGATCACCCGCTTCACGCACCAGGTGCTGCGCATGAAGACGACGGTGGTCGAGCTGAACCCGACCGTCATCGCCGCCTGCCGGCTGTGGTTCCAGCTGCCGCCGGACGATGCGCGGCTGACGGTGCTGGAAGGGGATGCCGGCGCCTGGGTCGCCGATGCGGCGAACCTGCAGAGCGCCGACGTGCTGTGCGTAGACCTCTACGACCACGAGGCCGCGGCGCCGGTGCTCGACGATGCCGCGTTCTACGCCGGCTGCCGCGGCGTGCTGGCCGACGGCGGGCTGATGACGGTCAACCTGTTCGGCCGCGATGCCAGCTTCGAGCGCAGCGCGGCCGCGGTCGCCGCATCCTTCGGCCCGGACCAGGTGTGGCAGCTGGCGCCGACGCGCGAGGGCAACGCGGTGCTGGTCGCGGCGCGCGGTGTCGAGGTGCCCGACCGGGAGGCGCTGACCGCGCGCGCCGAGGCCATCGAGGCCCGCACCGGCCTGCCGGCGCGCAAGTGGCTGCGCCTGGTGCGGCCCTATCAACCTTCGTCATCCGGGTGAATGCCCCCGGTGGCATCATCGACCGCTCGTCGGGTGCGTGGAGAGGATCGAAGCATGTTCGGAGTGGCTGACTACGGCGCCTTCGTCGTCGCGGTGATCGTCTTCCTCGCGATCCCCGGCCCGGGCAACCTCGCGCTGATCACCTCGACCGGCCAGGGCGGCGTGCGCGCCGGCCTGGCGGCGACCCTCGGCCTGATCCTCGGCGACCAGGTGCTGATGTGGCTCGCGGTGGCCGGCGTCGCCGCGCTGCTCACCGCCTGGCCGGTGGTCTTCGGCGCGGTGCAGTGGATCGGCGCGGCCTACCTGGCGTGGATGGGCCTGCGCATGCTCACCGCGAAGCCCGGCGACCGGCCGGTGATCCGCATGCATGCCGGCCGCTACGTGCGCCAGGCGTTCGTCATCACGCTGCTGAACCCGAAGGCGATCGTCTTCTACATGGCCTTCTTCCCGCTGTTCGTCGACCCGGCACGTCACCGCGGGCTGCTGACCTTCGCGGTGATGGCGCTGACCATCGCCGTGCTGACGCTCGCCTATTGCGTGACCATCGTGCTGCTGACGCGGCGCTTCGCCCTCGCGCTGCAGGGCAGCCCGCGCGTCACGCGCTGGATGAACCGCGCCGCCGGCACGCTGCTGGTCGGCTTCGGCGTCAAGCTGGCGCTGTCGCGCTAGCCTGGGGCGAGCACCGCACCATGAACATCCCGGCCGGCGGCTGGGCCCTGTTCGACACGGCGATCGGCTGGTGCGGCATCGCCTGGGGCGATGCCGGCCTGCGCGGCGCGCAACTGCCGCAGGCCGACGAGGCGGCGACGCGCGCGCGCATGCAACGTCGCTTCCCGCGCCTGCCCGAGTGCGAGCCGCCGCCCGAATGGCGGGCCCTGGTCGCCGACCTGCAGGCGCTGCTGCGCGGCGAGCCGCGCGACCTGTCCGGCACGCGGCTGGACTGGCGCGGCGTGACCGAGTTCCACCAGCGCGTCTACCGCGCCGCGCTGGCGATCCCGCCCGGCTGCACGCTCACTTACGGCGATATCGCCCAGCAGATCGGCGAGCCGGGCGGCGCCCGGGCGGTCGGGCAGGCGCTGGGCGCCAACCCGTTCGCGCCGGTCGTTCCCTGCCACCGCGTGCTGGCCGCCGGCGGCCACCACGGCGGCTTCTCCGCGCACGGCGGCGCCGCGACGAAGCTGAAGATGCTGCAGATCGAAGGCGCGCGGCCGCCGGACGACCAGCCGACGCTGTTCTGAAGCGGGCGGCAGGCCCCCGATCAGAGCTTGAACGTATCGACCGCCTGCAGCAGCCGCGCGGCCTGCTGGTCGAGCGAGCCGGCGGCCGCGGCGCTTTCCTCGACGAGCGCGGCGTTCTGCTGCGTGACCTGGTCGAGCTGGTGCATCGCGTCGCCGACCTGGCCGATGCCGGCGGCCTGCTGCTGCGTCGCATCGCCGATCTCGCCGATCAGCGTGTCGACGCGCTGCACCTGCGCGACGATGTCGGCGATCGTCGTGCCGGCGTCATCGACCTGCGACAGGCCGGCATCGACCTGCTCGACGCTGGCGTCGATCAGCGACTTGATCTCGCGCGCGGCCTGCGCGCTGCGCTGCGCGAGGTTGCGCACTTCGGCAGCGACAACCGCGAAGCCGCGACCCTGCTCGCCGGCCCGCGCGGCCTCGACGGCCGCGTTCAGCGCGAGGATGTTGGTCTGGAACGCGATGCCGTCGATCACGCCGTTGATGTCGGCGATGCGCCGGCTGTCCGCGGCGATGCGCTGCATCGTCTGCACCAGCGTGGCCATCGCGCTGCCGCCGCGCTGCGCGACCGCGCTGGCGGCCTGTGCGACCGATGCCGCCTGACGCGCCGATTCGGCGTTGTGCCGCACCGACGCGCCGAGCTGTTCCATCGACGCGGCGGTCTGCTCCAGGTTCGCCGCCTGTTCCTCGGTGCGCTGGCTGAGGTCGGCATTGCCGCCGGCGATCTGGCCGGCGCCGGTGGCGATCTGCTCGCTGCCGCGGCGCACGTCGCCGACGACGCGCACGAGGTTGTCGTTCATCGTCTGCAGCGCGGCCAGGAGCTCGCCGACCTCGTCGCGGGAGTGGATGGCGATGCGCGAGCGCAGGTCGCCCGCGGCGACGGTGCGCGCGACCTGCAGCGCGGATGCCAGCCCGCGGCTGGCGGCCGCTGTTACCGCGCCGATCAGCGCGAGCGCGATGGCGGCGAGCGCGGCGAGGCTGCCGCCGAGCCACCACAGCGCGCGCGCATCGGCGTCCGCCCGTGCGTTCAGCGCCTTGCCCAGCTCGTCGAACGACAGCGCGATGAGCGAGAACTGGGCGTCGATCGCCTTGGTCTGGCTCGCGAAGTACGCGGCCGGGGCATGGTCGAGGGTGTCGGCGCGCAGCAGCGCGCGTTCGGCCAGAGAGACGGCCTCGTCGGTCTGCGCGCGGGCGGCGGCCAGCGGCGCGGCCATCACGCTGCCGAGCGCGGGGTCGCTCATCGCCATGCGCTCGAACGCATGCAGCGCATTGCGCTGGTGCAGGCGCGCCAGGCTCACGAGGTTGTCAACCCGCAGGCGTTCGCCGGCGTCCAGCGCCCGGCGCTGCAGCGCGGCGCTGCCGAGGCCGCGCAGCTGCGCCAGGGCCTCGGTGAGCCGGGGCAGGTGGTCCAGCGACGCGGCGATGCTGTAGTAGGTGGCGGCCTCGGGGTCGAGCGCCATCGTCGAGTCGTCGACGATCTCGCGCAGCAGGTCGAGCTGGCCATCGACCAGCGCGCCATGGCGATCGAAGATCGCCCGGCCGTCGGCACCCGGACCGGTGACGGCCTGCGCGAGCGCCTGCCACTGCTGCTGCAGGCGGCGCAGGTCCTCGTCACGGGCCTGGAACCCGAATGCGGCGATGGCCTTCGTCGTGGTCTCGAAGGCCTGCACCACGTCGGCCGCCGTCTTCTCGCGGGCGGCCGCGGCGCTGGCATCGCCGGCCAGCAGCTTGGCCGACAGGCCGCGGTGCTGCTGCGTCAGCCGCACCAGCTTCAGCAGCTCACCGGACGGCGCGATGCCGCTGGCCTCGGCCTGCGCCGTGTCCAGCGCGGCCAGCCGGGCGCGCACCGCCATCGTCGCCGGCAATACCGACATCGCCATCGCCAGCGCGGCGACGAGCAGGAACTTGTTGCGCAAGCGCAGGTTGGCCAGCCAGCGTGTCATCGTTCGCGTCCCGTTGTGCAGCGGAGGCGGGGCCTCCTGCCGTGTCGATGCCGGGCAGCGACCGCCGCCGCCCGTTCCAGGCCATGTCGGCCGGGGCGGGTAGCGGCTTGATGGGAATAGTGCGCTCGGGCCGCGCACTGAAACGAACCGACGAGAACTCCCGACACGCCGTGTCCGGAACGTCGGTCAGCGGCTGGCCGCGAGCCGCCCGTTCACTTGACCTCGAGCAGCTCCACCTCGAACTGCAGCGTCGCGTTCGGCGGAATCGGGCCGCCCGGCGTGCCCCGCTCACCGTAGGCGATAGCGGGCGGGCAGGTCAGCTTGGCCTTGCCGCCGACCTTGATGCGCTGCACGCCTTCGGTCCAGCACCTGATCACGCGGTTCAGCGGGAACTCGGCCGGCGCGTTGCGCGAGAACGAGCTGTCGAATTCCTTGCCGTCGGGGAAGGTGCCGCGGTAGTGCACCTTGACGGTGTCGGTGGCCTTCGGGCTCGCGCCCTTGCCTTCGACCAGCGAGCGGAAGACGAGGCCGGAGTCGGTCATCACCGCGCCGGGCTCCTTGGCGGCCTTCGCGGCCACTTCGTTGGCGGGCTTGGCCGCGGCCGGTGCGCTGGCCTGGGCGCCGGCTTGGGCACCCGCTTGGGCGTTCACCAGCGCGGGCAGCAGCGCGGCCAGCGTCGCCGCCGCGAGCAGGGCAGGAAGGTGCTTCAAGTCGTGTCTCCGGGGGTGTTGATCAACGGGGCGCGATCATCGCATCGCGTTGCGTTTTCGGGGGATTCCCCGGGGCCCGGCCGCCGGTCGCGCAGGGTGCGGCGGATACACTTCGGCCTGCGCGCTGCAGGGGAGGGGTTCACCGGCCTGACCGGTGGCGTCCACCGCCGCGTCCGTCCTGCTGTCCCGCGCTGCAAGCGCCCTGTCCCGCGTCTCAATGGCCCCTGTCATCTCGGCTCCGCCTCCCTTCGATCTCAAGAGCACGGCCTGGACGCTGACGGCGCTGCGCCTGCAGACCACCGACCTCGCCGTTTTCGCCGACGCGCTGGCTGCCAGGGTCGCCGATGCGCCGGGCCTGTTCGACGACGACCCGGTGGTACTGGACCTGAGCCCGCTGCGCGACGACGCGTCGGCGGTGATCGACTTCGACGCCCTGCTCGCCTGCCTGCGTCGCCATCGCCTGGTGCCGATCGCGGTGCAGGGCGGCAATGAAGCGCAGACCGCCGCGGCGCGCGCCGTCGGCCTCGCCGAGGCGCTCGACGCCGCGGCGCCGCAGCGCAGCCCCGCGCCGCTGACCGAAGTGGTGCGCGAGGTCGAGGTGATCAAGGAAGTGGTCAAGGAAGTCGAGGTGCTGCGCGAGGTGCCCGGCACCCCCGTGCCGACGATGGTGGTCGACAAGCCGCTGCGCTCGGGCCAGCGCGTCTACGCCAAGGGCGGGGACCTGATCGTCACCGCGGTCGTCAGCTTCGGCGCCGAGGTGATCGCCGACGGCAACGTGCACGTCTACGCGCCGCTGCGCGGCCGCGCGATCGCCGGCGCGCGCGGCGACACCTCGGCGCGCATCTTCAGCACCTGCCTCGAGCCGCAGCTCGTCGCGATCGCCGGCATCTACCGCACCACCGAGACCGCGCTGCCGGCCGAGGTGCTGGGCAAGCCAGCCGTCGTCCGGCTGGACGGCGAACGCATCCGGGTGGAGCCGCTGACGGCCTGAACGGTCCGCGTGCTGCACCCCGCATCACTTGTTGTTTGAAAGGACCCCTCCGATGGCCAAGATCATCGTCGTCACCTCCGGCAAGGGCGGTGTCGGCAAGACGACCACCAGCGCCAGCTTCTCCGCCGGCCTCGCGCTGCGCGGCCACAAGACCGCGGTGATCGACTTCGACGTCGGCCTGCGCAACCTCGACCTGATCATGGGCTGCGAGCGCCGCGTCGTGTACGACCTGATCAACGTGATCCACGGCGAAGCGAACCTGAACCAGGCGCTGATCAAGGACAAGCAGTGCGAGAACCTGTTCGTGCTGGCCGCCTCGCAGACCCGCGACAAGGACGCGCTGACGCAGGACGGCGTCGAGAAGGTGCTGACCGACCTCGCCGGCATGGGCTTCGAGTACATCGTCTGCGATTCGCCGGCCGGCATCGAGACCGGCGCGCTGATGGCGATGCACTTCGCCGACGAGGCGCTGGTGGTGACCAATCCCGAGGTCTCGTCGGTGCGCGACTCCGACCGCATCCTCGGCATCCTGGGCTCGAAGACCAAGCGCGCGATCGACGGCAAGGAGCCCATCAAGGAACACCTGCTGGTCACCCGCTACAACCCGAGCCGGGTGGAAGGCGGGCAGATGCTGAGCCTGAAGGACATCGAGGAGATCCTGCGAATCCCGCTGATCGGCGTGATCCCCGAGAGCGAGACGGTGCTCGACGCGTCGAACCAGGGCGTGCCGGCGATCCACCTGAAGGGCAGCGACGTCAGCGAGGCCTACAAGGACGTGGTCGGCCGCTTCTGCGGCGAGAGCATCCCGATGCGCTTCACCGATGCCGAGAAGCCCGGCTTCTTCAAGCGCCTGTTCGGCGGGAGGTGAGCGCGATGTCGCTGTTGTCCTTCCTGCTCGGCGAGAAGAAGAAGACCGCCACGGTCGCCAAGGAGCGGCTGCAGATCATCCTGGCGCACGAGCGCTCCGGCCGCGGCGGCTCGCGTGCCGACTACCTGCCGCAGCTGCAGCAGGAGCTCGTCGCGGTGATCTCGAAGTACGTGTCGATCAAGCCCGGCGACATCAAGGTGCACCTGGAGAAGCAGGACAACCTGGAGGTGCTCGAGGTGAAGATCGAGCTGCCCGACGCCATCGGCCGCTGAGTGGACCCCCACGTCGCTTCGCTCCTGCCCCCCGAGGGGGCGGCAGCCGCCTTGGGGCGGCCCGGCGGCGGCTGACGCACGCGGGTCGCTGGCACCCATGCCGCCACCGCGCCGTGCGCTGCTGGCCGCCGCGGTGCTCGCGCCGCTGGTGGCATGCGGCCGGCGCCGCAAGCCGGCGGCCGCCGTCGTGCCGGCCGGCGCGGTCGTGCTGGCCCTCGGCGATTCGCTGACCTTCGGCACGGGGGCCGCTCCGGAGGAGAGTTACCCGGCGCAGCTCGCGCGGCTGACCGGCTGGCAGGTGGTGAATGCCGGCGTGCCGGGCGACACCTCGGCGCAGGCGCTCGAACGGCTGCCCGCGCTGCTGGCCGAGCATGCGCCGGCGCTGGTGATCGTCGGCCTCGGCGGCAACGACTTCCTGCGCCGCCTGCCCGACGAGGGCACGCGCGCGAACCTGCGCCGCATCTGCGAGACCGCACGCGCCGCCGGCGCGCAGGTGCTGCTGCTCGGCGTGCCGCAGCCGACGCTGACGGCGGGCTTGAGCGGCCGCTTGAGCGACCACCCGCTGTACGCCGAGACTGCCGATGCGCTGAAGCTGCCGCTGCACGGCGGAGGCTGGTCCGAGGTGCTGGCCGACGCGGCGTTGCGCTCGGACCAGATCCATGCCAACGGCGCCGGCTACCGGCGCTTCGCCGAGCGCCTGGCCGACGCGGCACGCACGCTGGGGTTGCGTTGATGCGACGTCGGCGGGCTTGACAGCGCCGGACAGGGGGTCGCCGCCGCCGCGCGGCGCCGCGCCGTGGGCGGCGAGAATCCTTGTTGAAAATCAAGCACTTGGCGATGCTGACGTGCAATGTGCACGGGTCTTGCATTCGCCCGCCGTCGGCAAACCTGCCGGAGGAGTCAGAGATGTTTGGTAACACTACAAGCCATTTGTTTACGCGAAGCGCGGTCGCGCTGGCGCTGACCGCGGCGGCCGTGTCGGCCTCGGCCGCGCCCGTGCCGGTCGGTTCGCCGCCGCCGCTGGCCGACGGCTTCAAGGTCGAGTGGGTGCAGGTCGACAGCAGCCCGCACAACATCGCCGACGCGCTGAACGCGCTCGCCGGCACCGGCGGCTTCAACATCGTCGACACCCACACCGAATACCGCACGACCGTCGGCATCGACGACGCGACGGTGCCGTTCCCCGGCGCCGACATGTTCGCGGTGCGCGTCAGCGGCTACATCACGCTGGCCGCCGGCGACTACACCTTCGCCGGCTGGCACGACGACGGCCTGCGGCTGACGATCGGCGGCGAGCAGGTCATCACCTTCGACAGCGACACCTCGCCGACGCTGAGCACCTCGGCGCTGTTCACGCTGGCCGCCGGCGTCTACGCCTTCGAGGCGATCAGCTGGGAGCAGGGCGGGCAGTTCGAGCTCGATCTGGGCACGATGAACGCCGCCGGCGGCCTGGTGCTGATCGATGGCCAGCACGCCGCGCAGGCCGTGCCCGAGCCGGGCAGCTTCGCGCTGGCCGGTCTGGCGCTGCTGGGCCTGGCCGGCGTCAGCCGCCGCCGGCCGCGCTGACCCGCGTCCGCTTCGCCGCGGTCTTCGCCTGCAAGGGCACGACCGTGGCGGCGGGACGATGCTTCGGCGCCGCAGGGCGCCGTTTTTTTGCCGGTGCCTTTGCCGGGGCCTTTGCCGGCGCCTCCGCCGCCGCCTCCGGAACGGGCGCCGGTGCCGCCTCCGGCGCCGGCAGCGGCAGCCGCTGCATCGTGTCGAAGGCCCGCTGCAGCTGGCGGCCGAGCTCGTCGACGTCCGGCACCGCGCGCCGGCAGGCGATCAGGCCGAAGCACAGCTGGCCCATGTAGCTCTGCACGGTGATGTTCAGCGCGACGCCGTGCACGACGATCGACACCGGGTAATGGTTCAGCATCTTCGCGCCGGCCAGGTACACCGGCACCGGCACGCCCGGCACGTTGGAGATCGTCACGTTCGCGAAGCGCAGCCGGTCGGCCAGGCGCGAGCGGCCGTACAGCGAGGCCAGCCCGCTGACCAGCCACGGCGAGCCGAGCGACGGGAAGTCGGTCGGCACCACGCCGCTCCAGGTTCCCATCTGCTGCTTCATCGCCGCGGTGCCGGCCCTGATCAGCGCCAGCCGCTGCAGCGGATCGGCCTGCTGGGTGCCGAGGTCGATCACGGTGCCGGCGACCTGGTTGTTCATCGTCGCGTCGCCGGCCTCGCGCAGCGAGATCGGCACCATCGCCACCAGCGACTTGTCCGGCAGCTCGCGTGAATCCGCCAGGTAGCCGCGCAGCGCGGTCGCGCACAGCCACAGCACCATGTCGTTGACCGACGCCCCCAGCGCCTTGCCGATGCGCTTGGTCTCGTCCAGCGGCAGCGACACCGCGGTGAAGGACCGCTGGTTGGTGATCGAGTGGTTGAACGGCGTCGGCGGCGCGAGCTTGAGCTTCGACGGCGCCTTCGCATCGCCGGCGGCCGGCGTGCGCAGTTCGCGCATCGTCTGGCCGATCGTCGCGGCGGCCGACTTCGCCAGCCCCGGCAGCAGCTTGCCCAGGCGCAGCAGCTGGTGCAGCTGGTTCTCCAGCCCGGCGGCCAGCATCTCGGCCACGCCCAGCTGGTAGCGGCTGCTGCGGCGCGGGCGCGGCGGGCGCACCTTGCGCGGCTCGGGCGTCAGGTCGAAGACGCTCTGGCCCAGCATCACGCCGGCCTGGCCGTCGATCGCCGCATGGTGCACCTTGCCGTAGAAGGCGACCTGGCCGCCCTGCAGGCCCTCGATCACGTAGAACTCCCACAGCGGCCGGCTGCGGTCGAGCAGCATCGAGTGCAGCCGCGACACCAGTGTCCACAGCTGCTCCAGCGTGCCGGGCTTGGGCAGCACCAGGTAGCGCATGTGGTAGTCGAGGTCGATGTCGTCGTCGTCGATCCACACCGGGTTCGCCAGGTCGAAGGGCATCAGCGCCAGCTTGCGGGTGAACACCGGCGCCAGGTGCATGCGGCTGGTGACATGGGCCTTGACGTCCTCGTACCAGCTGCCCTGGTAGCCCGCCGGCAGCTCGAACAGGTGCACGCTGCCGACGTGCATCGGCATCTCCGGCGATTCCAGGTGCAGGAACGCGCCGTCGACGATGCTCAGGTGCTTCAGGTCCTTCATGCGCGCTCCCCGGGGCTTGGTCGGTTGCGCCGACTGTCGCGCGCCGACCGGGCGGCGTCCACCCGGGTTGACGTCAGTGGTGTCCGGGCTCCGCAATACGGACGATGCGCAGCGGCGGCCGGCGCGGCACAAAGCGCGATGACCGTCTGCCCGACGAGGAGGGGCCCGCCATGGAATCGATCGCCAGCCCGACCACGCTGCTTGCCTGGCGCGAACTGCCGGGTCCCCGCCCGCTGCCGGTGATCGGCAACCTGCACCAGGTCGACAAGACCGCCTTCCACCGCACGCTGGAGCATGGCGTCGCGACCTGGGGCCCGATGTACCGCTTCCAGTTCGGCCGCACCCCTGGCCTGGTGATCGCCGATCCGGCGCTGATGCCGGGCCTGATGCGCGACCGGCCGGGTGCGCTGCGCCGCAGCTCGCGCCTGTCGAGGCTGCTCGACGGCGCGAACGGCTCCAGCGGCCTGTTCACCGCCGAAGGCGAGGCCTGGCGTGCGCAGCGCAAGCTGGTGACGCGGGCGCTGACGCCGGAGGTGATCCGCAAGTTCCACCCGACGCTGCACCGGCTGGTGCTTCGCCTCGCTCAGCGCTGGCAGGCCGCCGCGGCGAACGGCGTGGAGGTCGACATCGCGCGCGACCTGAAGGCGCTGACGCTGGACGTCACCGTCGCGCTGGCGATGGGCGAGGACATCAATACGCTGGAGCACCTGGACAACCCGCTGCAGCGCGACATCCACTTCCTGTTCCAGCGCGTCGGCGCGCGGCTGCGTGCGCTGGTCGACTACTGGACGGTGTTCAAGCTGCCGGTCGACCGCGAGGCCGATGCCGCGACCGCGCGCGTGCGCGCGACGATGCAGGGCCTGATCGCGCGCGCCCGCGCCGAGCTCGAGGCCGACCCGTCGCTGCGCGCGCGGCCGGCCAACCTGCTGCAGGCGATGCTGGTGGCGCGCGACGAGCCCGACAGCGGCGTCGACGACGAGGCGGTGATCGGCAATGCGCTGACGATGGTCTTCGCCGGCGAGGACACCACGTCGAATACGCTGTCCTGGCTGCTGCTGCTGCTGGCGCAGCACCCGGAGGTCGCCCAGGCGCTGGCCGACGAGTGCGACGCGGTGCTGCGCGACGAGATGGTGCTGTCCGATGCGGCGCTGCTGGATCAATTGCCGCTGACCGAGGCGGTGATCCACGAGACGCTGCGCCTGAAGCCGGCGGCACCGGTGCAGGCGGTGGAAACGCCGGTCGAACGCGAGGTCGGCGGCGTGCGCGTGCCGCCCGGCACCCGCATCTTCATGCTGACGCGCCTGGCCGCGCTGGACCCGGCGCGCTTTCCCGAGCCGTTCGAGTTCCGCCCCGAGCGCTGGGCCGGCCAGACCGACGTCACCAGCGAGCCGAACCGCAAGATGCTGCCCTTCGGCGGCGGCCCGCGCTTCTGCCCGGGCCGCTACCTGGCGCTGGTCGAGGCGAAGATGATCACCAGCATGGTCGCGCGCAACTTCCGCCTCGAGGCGCTGCCGGCGATCGAGCGCGTGCGCGAGGTCTTCACCTTCACGATGAACCCGAGCGAGGTGCCGCTGCGGCTGCATCCGCGCCGCTGATCGCGTCCGGATCGGTCCAGCGCTTCTCCAGCGCTGCCCAGCCCTCGGGCCCCAGCCGCCGCATGGTCTCGATGTTGGCCTCGTAGATCGATTCGGCCTCGGGGAAGGCCTCGACCGCGCGGTCGATGCTCTCTTCACGCAGCAGGTGCAGGATCGGGTAGGGCGCGCGGTTGGTCGCGTTCGTGATGTCGTCCGGCTCCGTGTCGGCGAACTGGAAGCGCGGGTGGAAGCTCGCGACCTGCAGCACGCCCTCGAGGCCCAGCGCGTCGACCGTCTCTTCCGCGAGGCCGAGGAACTGGTTGAAGTCCTCGAAGTCCTGCAGCAGCAGCGGGTGGATCAGCAAGGTCGTGTCGACCTCGGCCGGGTCGGCCAGCGCCAGCGCCCGCAGCTGCTCGATCAGCTCGGCCTGCAAGGTCTCGACGTCCTCGGCCGCGCTGACGACGTAGCGCACCTGGCCCTTCACGTGCACCGCCTTCGCGAACGGGCACAGGTTGAGGCCGATCACCGCCTGTTCGAGCCAGGCGCGCGTGGCGGCGATCACGGCGTCGTCGGGGGGGAGGGCGTTCGTCTTCATGGGCGAGATTGTCTGCCGCGACAATCCACGCATGCTTTTACTCGCCCCGATGGAAGGGCTGCTCGACTTCAGCCTGCGCGACGTGCTGACGCGCGCCGGCGGCATCGACCGCTGCGTCTCGGAGTTCATCCGTGTCACCGACCAGCTGCTGCCGGACCGCGTCTTCATCCGCGTGATGCCCGAGCTGCTGAACGGTGGCCGCACGCCGGCGGGCGTGCCGGTGCGCGGGCAACTGCTGGGTTCCGACCCGGCCTGCCTGGCCGACAACGCCGCGGCGCTGGCGGCGCTGGGCCCGGCGGGCATCGACCTGAACTTCGGCTGCCCGGCGAAGACGGTGAACCGTCACCGCGGCGGCGCGGTGCTGCTGGACGAGCCGGAGCTGGTGCATCACATCGTCGCCGCGGTGCGCCGCGCGGTGCCGGCCGGCATGCCGGTGTCGGCCAAGATGCGCCTGGGCAATGTCACCGACGGGCGGATGCTCGAATGCGCGCAGGCGCTGGCCGATGGCGGCGCCGAGGAGATCGTGGTGCACGGGCGCACCAAGCTGCAGGGCTACAAGCCGCCGGCGTTCTGGGATTCGATCGCGCGCATCCGCGAGGCGGTGGCCGTGCCGGTGATCGCCAACGGCGAGATCTGGACCGTGGCCGACGCGCGCCGCTGCCGCGCCGAATCCGGCTGCGAGGCGCTGATGCTCGGCCGCGGCATCGTGGCCGACCCGGGGCTGGCGCTGGCGATCCGTGCGCCGGACGAGCCGCCGCTGGGATGGGACGTGGTGCGGCCGCTGCTGCAGCACTACTGGCGGGTGATCGCCGGCCATGTCAGCCCGCGGCACCGGGCCGGCCGCGTGAAGCAGTGGCTGAACCTGCTGCGCCGGCGCTACCCGCAGGCGCAGGCGATCTACGACGCGCTGCGCACGGTCAACGAGGCCCCGCTGTTCGAGGCCGGCCTGTTCGCGTTGCTGCGCGAGGGCGTGGCCGACGCGGCCGAGACCGTCGAGCCGGCCGCTGCGCCCTACTTCCACCAGGCCAGCAGCCCGCCCATCAGCGTCAGCGAGAGCACGTGGTAGCCGCTGTTGATCAGCCACAGCGTGCCCGAGCGGCGCTCGAAGAGGTCGTTGATCGCGAAGCACATCGCGACCCAGCCGATGCCGGTGGCCGCACCGGCGGCCAGGCCGAAGCCGACGGTCGCCTTCGCGCCGAGGAAGGCCGCGAGGTTGGCCGCCATCACCAGCGAGCACAGGAACGCGAGGCCGAAGATCTTCGCCATGTTGGCGTTCTTCAGCTGGTCGTCGGACAGGCCGGACTCGCGCTGCCAGCGCTTGGCGAACAGGATCGGCGAATACCAGACGCCGCCGATCAGGAAGGACAGCGCCGCGGCGGCGGCGATGGCCAGGGGGTTCAGGTGCAGCGGTTCCATGCGATGGTCTCCTCGAGGATCGTGAGTGCCGCGCAGCGTGCCGCCGGCGGGGCCAAGCCGCCAGCGCCGCTTCACCGAAACCGGACCGCATGGCGCTGAACCCGGAGATCGCGGCGCCGAAGCCGGTGACGGAGGCCGGCGCGCCGAAACCGGTGACGGAGGCCGATGCGCCTAAGCCGGCGCGGGGGGCCCGCTTCGACGACCGCCCGCTGATGGCCGTCGGCATCCCCGCCTTCGGCCTGACGATCCCGCTGTTCTCCGGGCTGCTGCAGCTCGAGGGCCCGGGCATCACGCCGGACCAGGGGCGCTTCTGGGCCGGCACGGCGGGCTTCGTCGGCCTCGCGTTCTGCATCTGGTGGGGCAACCGCTGGCTGCTGTTCAAGCAGCGCGAGCACTGGGACTGGTTCTCGCAGCCCTTCGCCAAGCTGTCGATGCTGGTGGCGGCCTGCACGCTGTACACCGCGCCGCTGACCGTCGCCTGGCTGGCCGGCTGGTACACGGCGATCGGAGCGCCGGTGGACTGGCCGGTCGTGCGCATCGTCGCGCTGACCAACGTGATCTGCGTGATCTTCGTGACGCACGCATACGAGACGCTGTTCCTGATCCGCGAGCGCGAATCCGATGCGCTGCAGCTCGCGCGGCTGGCGCGTGCGCGCAGCGAAGCCGAGCTGGCGGCGCTGAAGGCGCAGGTCGACCCGCACTTCCTGTTCAACGGGCTGAACACGCTGGGCCACCTGATCGGCCACGACGCGCGCGCCGCGCGCGAGTTCTGCGACTGCCTGGCCGAGGTCTACCGCTACGTGCTGGCCAACGGCCGCCGCACGCTGGTGCCGCTGGCCGACGAGCTGGCCTTCGTGCGCCAGTACGTGCGGCTGCTCGAGCTGCGCTTCGGCGCCGGCGCGGTGCAGCTGGACGCGCCGGCGGCGCTCGGCACCGAACGACTCGCCGTCGTGCCGCTGGCGCTGCAGGTGCTGGTCGAGAACGCGGTCAAGCACAACGCGGTGGCCGCCGACGCGCCGCTGCGCATCACGATGGCGCCGTGCGGTGCCGCCGATGAGCCGGCCCTGCGCGTGCACAATGCGCGCCGGCCGCGCGAGGGCGGCCTGCCGTCGGCGGGCGTGGGGCTCGCCAACCTCGACGAGCGCTGCAAGCTGGTCGCCGGACGCGGGCTGCGCATCGACGACGGCGTGCAGGCCTTCGCGGTCGAGGTACCACTTCTGACATGAGACCGTTGCGCATCGTCATCGCCGAGGACGAACCGCCCGCGCTGGCGCGGCTGGTCGAGGCCCTGCAGCGGGTCGCGCCGCAGGCCGAGGTGGTGGGCGCGGTGGGCACCGTGCAGGCGGCGCGTCGCTGGCTGGCCGAGCATCCGGCGCCGGACCTGCTGCTGCTGGACATCCAGCTCGGCGACGGCCTGTCGCTGGCGCTGTTCGACGAGCCCGAGAGCGCGCCGGCCGCGCCGGTGATCTTCACGACGGCGCACGACGCCTTCGTGCTCGAGGCCTTTCGCTGCAACGCGATCGACTACCTGCTCAAGCCCGTCGCCGATGCCGCGCTGGCCGCGTCGATGGCGCGTTACGAATCGCTGGGCCGGCACTTCGCCGGCAATCTCGCGGGCCTGCGCGATGCGTTGCAGCCGCGCACGGCGCATCGCCAGCGCCTGGTGCTGCGCAAGGGCGCGGCCTTCGCCAGCGTGCGCTGCGAGGACATCGCGTGGTGCACGTCGGTCGACAAGCTGAGCTTCGTGCTGACGCACGCCGGCGAGCGGCTGCTGGCCGACGAGACCCTCGCCGAGCTCGAAGCCGCGCTCGACCCGCGCCGCTTCTTCCGCGCCAACCGCCAGACGCTGGTGCAGCTGGACGCGGTGAAGAGCTTCCGGCCGCACGGCAAGGGCCAGCTGAAGCTGGAACTGCAGCCCGCCGCCGACGGCGAGGTGCTCGTCAGCCAGGAGCGGGCGCGGGCCTTCCGCGAGTGGTTGCAGGGATGAGCACCCTGCCGAACCTCAGCTACTACGAGGCGACCGCCGGCGAGCGGGCGACGCCGCAGCCGCTGGCCGGCCGCATCGACACCCACACCTGCATCGTCGGCGCCGGCTTCGCCGGCCTGGGCACCGCGATCGGCCTGATCGAACGCGGCCAGCGCGACGTCGTGGTGCTCGAAGGCGAGCGCGTCGGCCACGGCGCATCCGGCCGCAACGGCGGCTTCGTCTTCGGCGGCTACAGCCTGGACAACGCCGACCTGCTGGCGCAGCTGGGCCCCGAGCGCGCGCGCGCCGCGTATGCGCTGACGCGCGATGCGCTCGGCACCATCCGGCGCCGCATCGATGCGCACGGCATCGCCTGCGACAAGGTCGAAGGCGGCGCGCTGCTCGTCAACTGGTTCGACGAGCCCGCGATGCTGACCCGGCTGCAGCGGCTGATGCACGAGGCCTTCGGCGTCGAATGGCGGCTGATCGGCAAGTCCGAGCTCGAGGCCACGCACGTGCGCTCGGACCGCTATTTCGGCGCGCTGCTGGAGCCCGATGCGTTCCACTTCCATCCGCTGAAGTACGCGCTCGGACTGGCGCAGGCGATAGTCGCCGGCGGCGGGCGCGTGCACGAGCAGTCGGCGGTGCGCTCGGTCGAGCGCCGCGGTGCGGGCTGGGTTGTGCGCACCGGCGCCGGCGAGGTGCATGCGCGCGAGCTGGTGATCGCCGGCGGCGGCTACCTGCGCGGGCTGGTGCCGGCGCTCGAGGCGGCGATGCTGCCGATCGCCACCTACGTGATGGTCACCGAGCCGCTGGGCGCGCGCCGCGATCGGCTGATCCCGAGCCCGGCGGCGATCTACGACACGCGCTTCGCCTTCGACTACTACCGCGTGCTGCCCGACACCCGGCTGCTGTGGGGCGGCCGCATCAACATCCGCGACCGCCGGCCTGGCGATGTCGCGCGTTTCCTGAAGGCCGACCTGCTGCGTGTCTACCCGTCGCTGGCTGGCCTGAAGGTCGACTTCGCGTGGAGCGGGCTGATGAGCTACGCGCGCCACAAGATGCCGCAGATCGGGCGCCTCGCCGACGGCCCCTGCGCCGGCGCCTGGCACGCGATCAGCTTCGGCGGCCACGGCGTCGCGCCGACCACGGTGGCCGGCGAGCTGCTCGCCGCGGCGATCGCCGAAGGCCGGCCCATCCCCGAGTCTTTCGGCCGTTATGGCCTCGCGCGCACCTGGGGGCCACTCGGCCTGGCCGCTGCGCAGGCCACCTACAGCTGGTTCGAGACCCGCGACTGGTGGCGCGCGCGCGGCTGACGCGCCGGCGTGCCCGCGGACTGCAAGCAGGCGTTTCCGGACGGCCTGCATGTCGGGGGATGACGACCGGCCCGGCGCGTCCTAGTCTGGCGGCACTCACCACTTCGCAGGCCACGGCGGGCCGCCGCCGGGCCACAAGGGTCGCCATGAACCATTCCTCGCTCACCGCCGGCGCTGCACACCGCGAGGTGCCCGCGCGACGCGCGAAGGATCGATCGGAAGCCATCGCCCGCCTGCGTGCCAGCAGCGGTCATGGCGCGGCGTGGGGCTCGCTCGGCTGTTTCGCGTCGGGCGCGGTGGTTGGCTGGGCCGCCGGGTTCGGCGGCGCCGCGCCGATCGCGGTGTCCGCCGCCGCCTGCGCGGCCCTGGCGCTCGCCGCCGTCGCGGTTCGTGAATGCCTGCTGCTGCGGCGCCGCGAGCAGGCGATCCTGCAGTTGCTGCTGGACGAATCCGCGCGCTGAGCCGGTCGTCCCGCGCTTCGGTGTCCGCCGCCGCGGCGCCTATTTGCCCCAGCTGTCCTTCAGGCCGGTGATGCGGTTGAACACCGGCGCGTCCGGCTGGTGCTGCTTGCGGTCGGCGATGAAGTAGCCGTGGCGCTCGAACTGGTAGCGCTGCTCGGGCGGCACGGCGGCCAGCGACGGTTCGACGAAGCCGGACACGACGGTCTTGCTCTGCGGGTTCAGCGCGTCGCGGAAATCGCGGTCACCGGCATCGGGCTGGGCTTCGCTGAACAGGCGGTCGTAGAGGTTGATCGTCGCCGGCACCGCGTCGTGCACGCCGATCCAGGTGATCGTGCCCTTGACCTTCACCGCATCGGCGCCCGGCGTGCCGCTCTTGGTGTCGGGCACCACCGTCGCCAGCACCGCGGTGATGCGGCCGTCGGCGTCCTTCTCGCAGCCGGTGCACTCGACGACCATGCCGTATTTCAGGCGCACCTTGTTGCCCGGGGACGCGCTGCCGTCAGGCTGCGCCTGCGGCGGATAGAGCCGGAAGAAGCCCTTGGGCGGCACCTCGGCGAAGTCGTCGCGCTCGATCCACACCTCGGGGCCGAGCGAGAAGCGGCGCTCGCCGAGATCGGGCCGTTGCGGATGCGCCGGCGCGTGGCAGGGCTCGCGATGGTCGGCGCCGAAGAGCTCGGCCCAGTTGGTCAGCTTCAGCTTCAGCGGATCGATGACGGCCATCGCCCGCGGCGCCTGGCCTTCGAGGTCGTCGCGCAGCGCGATGTCGAGCACGCTGTAGTCGACCCAGATGTTGGTCTTCGACGCGCCGGTGTCCTCGGCCATCCTGCGGATCGACGCCGGCGTGTAGCCGCGGCGGCGCATGCCGGCGAGCGTGGGCATGCGCGGGTCGTCCCAGCCCTCGACGATCTTCTCGTCGACCAGCGCCTTCAGCTTGCGCTTGCTGGTGATCACGTAGGTCAGGTTGAGCCGCCCGAACTCGTGCTGCTTCGGCAGCGGGCGCTGCAGCAGGCCCTGGTCGGCCAGCGCGTTCAGCAGCCAGTCGTAGAACGGGCGCTGGTCCTCGAACTCCAGCGTGCAGATGCTGTGCGTGATGTTCTCGAGCGCGTCCTCGATCGGGTGCGCGTAGGTGTACATCGGGTAGATGCACCACTTGTCGCCGGTGTTGTGGTGGTGCGCGCGCTTGATGCGGTAGAGCGCCGGGTCGCGCAGGTTGATGTTCGGCGAGGCCATGTCGATCCTCGCGCGCAGCACCATCGCGCCGTCGGGGTGCTTGCCGTCGCGCATCTCGCGAAAACGCGCGAGGTTGTCTTCGCGGCTGCGATCGCGCCACGGGCTGTTCCGGCCGGGCGTCGTGAAGTCGCCGCGGTTCGCGCGCATCTCCTCGGCGCTCTGCTCGTCGACGTAGGCGAGGCCGGCGCCGATCAGCGCCTCGGCGGCGCGGTACATGAAGTCGAAGTAGTTGCTGGCGTAGTAGAGGTGGCTGGTGTTGTTGACGTCCCAGCTCCAGCCCAGCCAGTGCACCATCTCGACGATGGCGTCGACGTACTCCTGCTCTTCCTTCTCCGGGTTGGTGTCGTCGAAGCGCAGGTGGCAGACGCCGCCGTAGTCGCGCGCGAGGCCGAAGTTCAGGCAGATGCTCTTCGCGTGGCCGACGTGCAGGTAGCCGTTGGGCTCGGGCGGGAAGCGCAGCCGCACCTTGGCCGGGTCGGCGCTGCCGGCCGCATGGTGCGCCGCATCGCCCGGCGTGCCGCCCCACTGTCGGCCCGCGTAGGCGCCCTCGGCGAGCTCGCGCTCGATGATCTGGCGCAGGAAGTTGCTGGGCTTGGGCGCGTCGGTGGGCTTCGGAGCGGACATCGTGGCTTGGCGGCCAGTCGATCCGGCCGCGGCAGGCAAAGGAGAGGATTCTAGGAGTCGGGTCGCCGCCAGCGGTGCGGCACGGTTTCGAGGCCCGGGTGCGGCGGGTCGGCCGCCGCCTCCATCCGGCATCGCACCCGCGCTTGATGCGCGTCAGATGCGCGGCCCGTGCGCGGCGTCTCGCGTGGCATCATCGCGCGTGCATCAGGGAGGCACAGACCGACAATGGACAGCACCCTTGCGGCGGCCAAGCGCCCGCTTCGCCGCAGTCTTGTCGCAGCGGCGTTCCTGGCGGTGCTCGCCACGCTCGTGGCCTTCCTCGCCGCCGTCCATGTCTTCATCGTCCTGCCGTATGCGGACGACCTGGCCACCGCGCAGCTGCGCATCGCCTCCGGGCGTGTCGAGGCCGACCTGCGCACGCTGGTGCAGCGGGTCGAGGCGGTCGTGCGCCAGAACCGCGACTGGGGCCGCCGCGGCCTGATCGACGAAACCGATGCGCGTGCGCTGAACGCCCTGCTGGCACCGCTGCTGCGGCACGGTCCCCACCTGTCGTCGATGGTGGTGGCCCGTGAATCCGGCCGCGAGATGCTGCTGCTGCGGCAGGACGACGGCACCTGGCTTAACCGCCTGACCGATCCGGGCCAGCATGCGGGCCGCGCGCGCTTCTTCACCTGGGACGACCGCCAGCAGCTGTTGAAGGACGAATGGCGCGCGTCCGACTACGACGCCCGCGGCCGCCCGTGGTTCCAGGGCGGCATGGCGCTGGCCGACGACGACGCGGTGTTCTGGAGCGCGCCCTACGTCTTCCGCTCCTCCGGCGAGCCGGGGCTGTCGGTCGTCGTGCGCTGGACCGGCGCCGACGGCGAGCGCCGGGTGATGACCAGCGACATGAAGCTGCGCGACCTGTCGCGCGCGACGCGCGAGATCGTCGCTGGCAGCCACGGCTTCGTCGCGGTGCTGACGCGCGACGGCCAGGTGCTGGGCCTGCCGCGCACGGCCGCGCTGGCCGACGAGGCGGCCGTGCGGCAGGCGGTGCTGAAACCCGCCGAGGCGCTGAACCTGGCGCCCTTGAGCGAAGGCCTGAAACGCTGGCGCGACGGCGGCGCCCGCGAGGGCGAACTGCTGCGTTTCGACGCGGCCGGCGACCGCTGGCTGGGGCGCATCGAACCCGCCCGCTTCGGCGGCCAGGTCTTCTGGCTGGCGACGATGGCCCCGGCGAGCGACTTCACGCCCGGCGGCACCACGACGCTGCTGGTGCTGGCGGCCATCGTCGCCTCGACGCTGCTGCTCGCCTGGGGTGTCGCGGTGCGGCTGGCGCGGCGCTTTGCCGATCCGCTGGCGCAGCTCGCGCGCCAGAGCGAGCGTTTCGGCCGGCTCGAGCTCGACGAGCCGGTCGCCGTGCGGGCGCCGTGGCTCGAGATCGACACGCTGGCCCGCGCGCAGGAGGCGATGCGCGTCGAGCTGCTGGCGGCCACGCAGCGGCTGGCGCAGGCCAACGACTCGCTCGAGGCGAAGGTGGCCGAGCGAACGCGCGAGCTGGCCGAGGCGCGCGACGCCGCGCAGGCCGCCGCGCGCGCGAAGGCGGACTTCCTGGCCAACATGAGCCACGAGATCCGCACGCCGATGAACGCGGTGCTGGGCATGACCGACCTCGCGCTGCGCACCGAGCTGAGCCCGCGGCAGCACGGCTACCTGACGAAGACGCGGCAGGCCGCGCTGTCGCTGCTGAGCCTGATCAACGACATCCTCGACTTTTCCAAGATCGAGGCCGGCAAGCTGCAGGTCGAGGCGCTGGAGTTCCCGCTGCAGTCGGTGTTCGACCGCGTCACCGCCGTCGTCGGGCTGCGCGCCCACGAGCGCGGCCTGGAACTGCTGATGAACACCGCGCCCGACGTGCCGGCGCGGCTGGTCGGCGATGCGCTGCGGCTGGAGCAGGTGCTGGTGAACCTGTGCAGCAACGCGGTGAAGTTCACCGACGACGGCGAGATCGTGGTCGTCACGGTGCGCGCGCTGCGCGACGACGGCGATCGCGTGGTGCTGCGCTTCTCGGTGCGCGACAGCGGCGTCGGCATGACCGAGGCCCAGGTCGCGGCGCTGTTCCAGCCCTTCAACCAGCTGGATGCGTCGGTGACGCGGCGCCACGGCGGCACCGGCCTCGGGCTGGCGATCTGCCGGCAGCTGGTCACCCTGATGGGCGGCGAGATCGGCGTGCGCAGCCAGCCCGGCAAGGGCAGCGACTTCCACTTCACGCTGCCGTTCGGCCGCGTGGCGGAGCCGGCCGTCGAGGCGCCCGCCGCCGGCACGCCGCCGCCGGCGGTCGACCTGCGCATCCTGGTCTGCGACGACAGCGCCAACGCCCGCGAGGTGTTCCAGGGCCTGCTGACCGGCCTGGGCCACAGGCCGGTGCTGGTGTCCGGCGGCGAGGCGGCACTGGCCGAGCTGCGCCGCGCGCGCCCGCCCTACGACCTGCTGCTGCTGGACTGGAAGATGCCCGGCATCGACGGCCGCGAGGTGGTGCGGCAGATGCGCTCGGACCGCTCGCTGCAGGCGCCTGCGGTGATCCTGGTGACGGCCTACGGCGACGAGGACCTGGTGCGCTGGGCCGCCGACCAGCAGCTGGCCGGCTGCCTGACCAAGCCGCTCAGCGCGTCCACCCTGCAGGACGCGATGAGCATCGCGCTCGGGCGTCAGGCCGCGCTGGCCCCAGCCGCCACCAGCGCGCCGGCCGAAGCGCCGGCGGCACTGCGGGGCCGGCGCGTGCTGCTGGTCGAGGACAACGAGTTCAACCAGATCGTCGCCGCCGAGCTGCTCGGCGACGTCGCCGGCATGCAGGTGGTGCTCGCCACCAACGGGGAGCAGGCGCTGCAGCGCCTGGCCGAGGTGCCGGTCGACCTGGTGCTGATGGACGTGCAGATGCCGGTGATGGACGGCTACCGCGCGACGCGCCTGATCCGCGAGAAACCGGCCTGGGCCCGGTTGCCCGTCATCGCGATGACCGCGCACGCCATGCAGGGCGACCGGGAGAAGTGCCTGGCCGCCGGCATGAACGACCACCTCAGCAAGCCCTTCGACCCGGCAGCCTTGTTCGCGACGCTGCAGCGCTGGCTGCCGGACGGGCCGGCGCCGGCACCGGCGCCGGACGCGGGCGCGCACGACGGTCCGCCGCCGGCCGCCGGCGTGTCCTTCGAGCTCGGCCTGCGGCGCTGCATGGGACGGCGCGAGCTGTACGAGCGCATCCTCGGCCGTTATGTCGAGGGCCATGCCGAGCCGGCCGCGGCGATGGCCCACGCGCTGACGCAGGGCGACCTGGCGACGGCGGTGGCCATCGCGCACTCGCAGGTGTCCACCGCCACCACCATCGGCGCCGAAGCCATGGCGGCGGCCGCGCGCCGCATCGAGCTGGCGCCGGACCTCGCGACCGGCGCGCGCCGCGCGCAGCTGCTCGAGACCTACCGCGCCGAGGAGCGCCGGGTGCTGGACGACATCCGCGCCTACCTGGGCAGCGCGATGACCGCGGACAGCTGACGCGCGAAAGGCGCGGCCGGGTGGTGGCCCGCGCCGCGGCTCACATGCCCTTGAACAGGTGCGCGTAGAGCCGGCTCGCGGTCAGCTTCTCGGGCCGGCCGCGCAGGGTCAGGAAGACCTTGCCCGACTCGTCGCGCAGCGCGGTGGTGATCGCCGACGCGCGCACGACGAGGCTGCGGTGCACCTGCCAGAACTTCTGCGCGTCCAGCTGCGGCAGCAGCTCGCGCAGCGACAGCCGGATCAGGTGCTCGCGGTCGGCGGTGATCACGCGGATGTACTTGTCGGCGGCCTCGAAGTAAAGCACCTCGTCGACCGGCACCATGTGCACCAGGTTGCCAACGCTGGCCTGGATCACGTCCAGGCGCGGCGCGGCCGGTGCGGCATGCGCGCACAGCAGCGCGCGCAGCTGCTCCATGGTCTGGTCCAGCGGCGAGGACCCGTTGCCGCCCGGCTGGCCCAAGCCGTTGCCGTTGCCGCGCGCGACCACCGGCGCCCGGTCGTCCAGCCGCTTCTTCAGCCGCGCGACGCAGGCCGCGAGCCGCGCCGGCTCCACCGGCTTCACCAGGTAGTCGACCGCCTGCGCGTCGAAGGCCTGCAGCGCGTACTGGTCGTAGGCGGTGACGAAGACAAGCAGCGGGAAGGGCGCATCGCCCTCGGGCCAGTCCTCGGCCAGCGCCTGCGCGGCTTCCAGGCCGGTCTGGCCGGGCATGCGGATGTCGAAGAAGCAGACCGTCGGCTGCAGCGCCAGCGCCTGCGTGACGGCGCTGACGCCGTCGCCGGCGATGCCGGCGACGCCGAGCTCCGGCCACAGGCGCTGCAGCTCGGCCTTCAGCCCGGCGGCCAGCAGCGGTTCGTCTTCGGCGATCAGCGCGGTGAGGGAGGTCGTCATGGTGTCAAGGGTTCAGCGGCAGCGACACGGTGGCCAGCGTGCCGCCCGCGTCGTCGGGGGCGGCGCCCAGCGTGAAGGACGCGGCGGCGCCGTGCAGCGCGGCCAGGCGCTCGCGCACATGCGCGGTGCCGAAGCCGCCGCCGGGCGATGGCGCGCCGCCATTGAAGCCGACGCCGGTGTCGCGCACCGCCAGCAGCAGCCGGTCGCCGTCGCGGCGGGCCGACACCACCAGCTGCCCGGCGCCGACCTTCGGTTCCAGCCCGTGCCGGATGGCGTTCTCGACCAGCGGCTGCAGCAGCATCGCCGGCACCGGCACGTCGCGCAGCTCGTCCGGCAGCTCGAAGCGCGTTTCCAGCCGCGGGCCCATGCGGATCGCCATCAGCGCGAGGTAGTCGGCCAGGCGCGCGAACTCGGCGGACAGCGCATGCTGGGTGGTGCGCGAGCCGTTCAGCGAGGCGCGCAGGAAGGCGATCAGCCGGTCGAGCATGGCCTGCGCCGCGGGCGGGTCGATGCCGATCAGCACGCGCAGGTTGGCCAGCGTATTGAACAGCATGTGCGGCTCGAGCTGCGAGCGCAGCATGTCCAGCCGCGCCAGCGTCGCGTCCTGCTCGGCGCGCAGCAGCTGCGCCTGCTGCCACTGCGTCTTGCCGCGGTGGTAGTAGAAGCCGGAGATCAGCGCGCCGATGGTCGCGGTGATCGCCATGTCGCGAGCCAGGCTGCGGCGGCCCATCAGGTAGGTGTCGAAGGGCGAGCCGCCGTTCAGCAGCTCGCCGATCGCGTGGCCGATGATGAAGCCGCCCATCGTGCCGGCGGTGATCAAGAGCACCAGCCGCCAGCCCAGCGGCCAGCCGGTCTCGGTGTCGGGCCGCAGCAGGAAGCGGCCGAAGTCGATGCACAGCCAGCACGACAGGCCGATGCACTCGGAGAAGAGGATCTGCCGCAGGTAGTCGCCGCCGGCGACGAAGCCGAGCACCAGGCCGACGACGAGGTTGATGGCCGCCACCGTCAGCCCGTGGCGCAGCAGGTCGCGCCAGCGGGGCTTCGCTTCGGAGCACTCCACCGCGGCCGCGCCATCGGGTGCCGCCGGGGGCGGCCGGACCGGCGAGGGCGGCGACAGGGGCGGCAGCGGCGGCGTCGACATCGGCAGCATTGTCGGCCAGCGGGCGCTCAGGCCAGCGCCGGGCCGCCGCTGCGGGCGGTGGCGAGGATGCGCTGCGCGCGCCCGGCCATCAGCCCGGCCGGCAGCGCGTACAGCAGCGCGACGATCGCCGCGAAGCCGAGGTCCTGCGCCCGCGCCGGCGCGATCGCCAGCATCACGTTGACCGCATAGCGCACGAAGAACACCGCCATCATCATTGCCAGCGGCCAGGCGCTGCCGGCGACGAGGAAGCGGCCGTCGGCCTGGGCCTGCGCGCGCGGCGCCGGCAGCGCGAAGCGGGCGATCACGAAGCCGAGCAGGCCGCCGGCGAGCCACGGCCCTTCGACCGCCGCGCGCAACCCGAAGGTGCTGGCGACACCGGCCAGCGACAGCACCGTCAGCACCACCGGCAGCAGGATCACCCGCTGCCGCGGCACGCTGCGCTGGCGCATCTGCGTCAGGCCCAGCGCGATCAGCGCGGCGAGCAGGAACCACACCCACAGCGGCGTGCGGCTGACGATGGCGACGAGGTAGGCGGTCATGCGGGGCTCCGTGGAAGTTCGATGAGCGGCATGGTGCGGTCCGGACGGCGCTGCCTCCAGCGCACGGCGACGAAACGCCTGCTGGTGTCGCGAAACGTCAGAACGCTCGGGCCGGCCGTGCACGCGCTGGAACGCGCGGCTGGCCGTGCGCGCGCTAGAACGCGCGGCTGGCCGTGCGCGCGCTAGAACGCGCGCGTGGCCGCGATCACGACGCTGCGCCGCACCGGCAGCTGCGCGATCAGCGAGTCCGGCGGCCCGCCGGCGAAACGCAGCGCGGCGTAGGTGCGCCAGCGGTCGCCCTGCCATTGCAGGCTGGCGGTGAGCAGGCGGCCGCGATCGGCCGGCGTGATCAGCGCATCGAGCGCCCACTGCCAGGGCGTCGGCTGCCAGGACAGGCGCACGAACAGGTTGTCGCGGCGCAGGTTCGGCGAATCGAGCGGCGCCGCCTGCCAGGCCAGGTTGCCCGCCTTCGCGGCCGTCGGCACCGGCGGGCTGGGCAGGCGGCGCAGCGCGGCGCTGCGGCCGTTCCAGCGGTCCCAGTCGGCATCGGACAGCGTCGTGCCGTCGTGCCAGTACTCGAGCAGCAGCCCCTGCTGCTGCGCCCCGGTCCAGCTGGCGCCGAGCAGCCACTGCGACGCGCGGCCCAGCGTCGCTTGCTGCCACGGGTTCGCACCGACCAGCGCGCCACCGCTGCCGGGCGCGAGGCGCCAGCCGTCGTGGCGCTCGAGCCCCCTTACCGAGCCATGCAGCTCGAGCTCGTCGGTGGCGACCCAGGCCAGCGCGGCGCCGGCACTGGCGCCGGTGTGCGCGCCGTGGCGCGCGAAGCCGAAGGCGTCGAGGCCGCCGAGACGGCGGTAGGCGCGCAGCGCGAACGCACTCTCGGCGGCGCCGCGGCTCGCAGCGTCGTCGGCGTTCCAGCGCTGCGGGTTGACCCACACCAGCGTCCACGCGCTGTCGGCGTCGAAGTGCTCCAGCTGCAGCAGCGGCCGGCCCTCGGGCGTGGTGGACAGCAGCGTGCGGCGGGCCTCCTGCTGCACGACGTCGTTCGGCCGGAAGCCGTGGCCGACGTCCCAGCCGATGACCTTCTTGCCGGCACTGGCCTGCCAGGCGCCGAAATCGGCCGACAGGTGCAGCTCGTTGACCCGCGCGTTGCCGTCGGACGCCCGGCCTTCGGCTTGGCTGTAGCCGAGCCACGCGTTGCCGGCGAGCGCCAGCGGCGTGCTGCCGAGCCTGGCACGCAGCGTGTGGCGCAGCTCGGCCTCCAGCAGCAGGCTCGACGGCGCCGGCGCTGCGATGCCGGGCTGCAGCGCGTTCGCCGCGGCCAGCGGGCCATGCGAGGCGGCGCCGCGATCGGTCCAGGACAGGCGCAGCTCGCCGGTCGGCGCGTCGCCTTCGGCCGCCTGCGCGCCGAGCGAGACGCAGGCCGCCGCCAGCACCCCGAGCACGAGGCGCTTGAACCGGGTGGCACGCATCACTGCTCCAGCGCCGGATTGCGCGCCAGGAACATCGGGTTCAGCCAGGCCTCGGGCACCTGCTTCGCCTGCCGCGACAGGTAGCGCACGCGCGTCTCCTTGTGCGAGCTCAACTTGTCCGACAGCACCATCTCGCTGACCTGGCCGCCGGGTTTGTCCATCACGAAGCTGGCCAGCTTCGCGAGCTTGTCGGACTGCACGTAGAGCTCGGCCTTCAGCGGCTCGCCGCGCGCCCTGCCGACCCACAGCTCGATGCGGGCATAGGTCAGGCCCTTGCGCGCGGCCTGCAGCGAGAGGTGGGTGCACTTCTCCTTTTCGCACTGCTCCTCGCCGACCAGCGTGCCGGTGTAGTCCTCGGCCCAACTGAGCGTCGCGATGTCGCCGGTGGAGGCGTCGCCCAGCAGCTTCTGCGACGGCGTGATGCGCAGCGGCCGCTGGCTGCCGGGCAGCAGCAGCCAGAAGTCGTCGCCGAGCATCAGCACCTTCTGGCCGGCCTCGGCCGGCGAGCGCATCAGCACCAGCGACTTGTGGTCGGCCTGCGCGAACACCGTGTAGCGGCGCTCCTTGTCGGGCGATCCGTCGCGGTTGAAGGTGGTGACCTGGGTCTCGACCTGCAGGTTGTCGTTGCTGCCGGCGCGATACCGGTCGGCGGACTTCAGGAGCGCGGTGACGTCGGTCGTCGCCTGCGCGGCGAGCGCCGCGACACCCAGCGCCAGCGCGGTGAACAGCTTCTTCATGGCAATTCCTTCAGACATGCGCCAGCGCATCGACGACCGGCTTGTTCACCGTGCGCCGCGCGACCAGGGCCGAGGCGATCGTGGCCAGCAGCAGCATCGCGGCCAGCGTGCCGAGGTACAGCGGCGCGTCGATCGCCACCTGCAGCGGGTAGCCGACGTTGCGGCCGGGCGGCGGCGGCATCTGCACCGGGAAGACCAGCAGACCCACCGCCACGGCCAGCGCGATCGCGGTGCCCACCAGCGCGCCGGCGCCGCCGAGCAGCAGCCCTTCGAGCGCGAAGCTGCGCACCAGCTGCGACGGCAGCGTGCCGAGCGCGCGCAAGGTGCCGATCTCGCGCGTGCGCTCGATGATCGCCATCGCCATCGCGTTGGTGACGACGAAGACGACGATCACGCCGATGATCAGCCCGAGCGCACCGAAGATGCGGTTGTAGAGCGCCTTGACGCTGCGGTAGAAGCTGGCCTCGTCGATCCAGGTGCGCACCTGCAGCGCCGGCAGCACCGCACGCAACCGCGACTGCGTCGGGTCGGTCGATTCCATGCGGTCGAGGAACACGCCGAGGCTGGACACGCGCTGCGTCACCAGCAGCTTCTGCGCCGTGGCGATGTCGGTGTAGACGAGGCGCTTGTCGACGTCGGCGATGCCGGTAGCGAAGATGCCGGCCACGGTGACGTCGAGCGCGTTCAGCGCGCCGTCGGTGGTGCTGGCCAAGAGTGTGAGGCTGCTGCCGGGCGTGGCCTTCAGGCTGCGCGCCAGGCCTTCGCCCAGCATCACGCGCAGGGTCTCGCCGCTGGCCAGCACCTGCCCCTGCAGCACCTTCAGGAACGGGCCCTTGACCGCGAACTCGGCGTCCGGGTCGATGCCGGTGGCCATCATCACGGTGGACTTGTCGCCGTTGCTGATCAGCCCGGAGAACTCGATCTTCGGCAGCACCTGGCGCACGCGGTCGTCGACCAGCAGCTTGGCCTTCATCGCGGCGAAGTTGTCGAGGCCGTGCTGCAGCGGCGTGTCCTCGTCCTTCGTGAACTGCTCGGGTTTGGCGATCACCAGGTGGCCGGTCGAGCGCGCCGACGACTGCGCAAGGCCCTCGTAGGTGTAGAGCGCGAAGCCGCCGGCGAGCAGGATCGCCGCGGTGCCGAGCGCGGCGATGGTCACCGTGACGGCCGAGCGGCGGCGGTTGCGCAGCGTATTGAGCCACGCGAACTTCAGCCACGGCCAGAGGGAGAACGTGCTGCCGTGCGCCGTGCCGAGCGGCAGTGCAGCCGCCATGCGTTGAGAGCTCATTGGATCCTCCCGTCCAGAAGGGCTATCGCGCGATCGCAGCGGCCGAGCAGCCGCGCGTCGTGCGTCGCGACGAGGAAGGCCGCGCCGTGCGCATGGCCCTGCTCGCGCATCAGGTCGAGCACCTGGTCGGCGGTGTGCGAATCGAGGCTGGCGGTCGGCTCGTCGGCGATCACCAGCGCCGGGCGCTTGACCAGCGCGCGGGCGATCGCCACGCGCTGGCGCTGGCCGCCGGACAGTGCGTCGGGACGGTGATGGGCGTGCTCGTGCAGGCCGACCGCGCGCAGCATCGCCGCGACGCGCTCGCGCCGCTCGGCCGCCGGCACGCCGGCGATGAACAGCGGGTAGTCGACGTTCTCGGCCACCGTCATCACCGGCACCAGGTTGAAGCTCTGGAAGACGAAGCCGATCGCGTCGCGGCGCAGCAGCGTCGCGTCGGTGGTCGACAGCGCCGTCACCGGTTCGCCGCGCAGCCAGATCTGGCCGTCGTCGGGCGTGTCGATCAGCCCGGCGAGGTTCAGGATCGTGCTCTTGCCGCTGCCGGACGGGCCGGTCAGCGCGAGCATCTCGCCGGGCTGCAGGTCGAGGTCGACGCCTTGCAGCGCCGGCACCACGTGCGCGCCGAGGCGGTAGGTCTTGTGGACCCCGCGCAGTGTGAGCGCCGCGACCATCACAGCTCCTTCAGCTTGGCTTGCGCCGCCGCGGCCTGCGGCGCGCCGCTGGCGACCACCTTCTCGAGCCACTGCCGCGCTTCGGCCGCGTTCTGCGACTTCGCCGCCTCCTGGCCGGCGCGCAGCCACACCGCGGCCTTGAAGGGCAGCGGCGCGCCGTCGAGCAGCGGGCTCTTCGCGACCTCGTCGAGCAGCTTCGCGCCGCGCGCGTTGCGGTTGAACATCGACGGCAGCGCGAGGAAGGTGCCGGCGGCGGTGAAGCGCGTCTCCAGGCTGGCCGGCACGCCGCGGTAGCCGGGCGCGTCGTGCGCGGGCGTCAGCAGCGCCAGCGCCTTGTCGATCTGCGCCAGGCCGTCCTCGGCGTAGCCCATCTTCTTCCACGGCAGCATCGTCGTGCGCGCACGCATCGCGAGCGAGGCGCCGGCATAGGCGCGCAGCACCGGGTCGCCCGGTTCGGCCGCCGACAGCCTGCCGAACTGGTCGGCGGCCGAATCGATCGCGGCGTCACCGCCGTCGGCGGCGCCGCGCAGGAACTCGGTGAGCGCCGCGGCATAGGCGGCGGTGTCGGCGGCCTGGGCCGGTGCGGTGGGGCCGAGCAGCGCGGCGCCGATCAGCAGGGTGGCGGCAAGCGCCGGCAGGTTTCGCAGGGGGCGGGCAGGGCGGGTGTTGTTCATCGCGAACCTCGTCGAGGCGGTGGAAGGTGCGCGCAGTCTGCGAAGCGCCGGCGCCGGCCGCCGCAAGGCGGCGACGAAACGCCGGGGAATGTCGCGAAAGGGGCCGGGGCGGCGCGAGATGCGGCGGCGCGACGGCGAGAAATCCAGCGGGCCGGCTTGCGGTCGCCGACCCCTCAGATCAGCAGCGTGCTGTCCGGGACCGCGCCGCGCAGGTAGATCAGCGCGCCGGTCTCGCTGTCGACCCGCCGGTGCAGCACGTCGCGGCGGCCGAGGTGGAAGCCGCCGGGGCCGACGACGAGGTCGCCGATGCGCAGCGTGCCTTCGAGCACCAGGCATTCCTCGTCGACCGGGTGCCGGTGCGGCGGCAGCGCGGCGCCCGGCGCCAGCCGCACGAGGTACGACATGACGCCGCCCGACTCGTGCAGCACCTTGATCGTCAGCCCGGGACCGAAGGGCTGCCAGGCGCCCTCGTCGGCGCGCACCGTCAGGTGGCGCCCGGCCTGCTCGTCGGCGATGCGCGCGAGCACGCGGCGCTTCACCCGCTGCAGGCTCAGCTGGTCGAGCGGCGAGGGCGGCGTCGATGCGGCGTCGTTCAGCAGCGCGACGAGCTCGGCGTCGAGCACGGCCGGCAGGTCGTCGTCGGGAACCGAGCGGTGCGCGTCCATCATCCTTGTCCCGCGGTTTCGCTGGCCACGCCCATCAGCGCGCGCAGCTTCTGCTGCGCCCGCAGCAGCAGCGATTTCACGGTGCCCAGCGGCAGGCCGGTGGCCTGCGCGGTGGCGCTGTGCGACAGCTCGCGGAAGTACGCCAGCCCCAGCACCCAGCGCTCCTGCGGCGACAGCGTGGCCAGCGCGCGGTACAGCCGCGAGCCGGCTTCGGCCAGCGCCAGCAGGTCCTCGGGACCGGGCAGGTCGGACGGCTGCTGCAACTCGTCGTCCCCGCCGGAGCCGGCCGGCGGCGGCGCGGCGTCGTGGCGCTGCTGGCGGCGCAGGTCGATCGCGCGGCTGTGCACGCGGGTCAGCAGCCAGGTCACCGGGCTGCCCTTCGTGGCATCGAAGCGCGGCGCCTCGCGCCAGGCCTGGAAATAGGCCTCGGCGACCACGTCGTCGATGTCGCCCTCGCGCAGCAGGCGTCGCGCGAAGGCATGCGCAAAACCGATGGTCGCGTCGTAGAAGGCTTCGAAGGCCTGCGCATCGCCCTGGGCCGCGGCCTGCAGGCAGCCCGCCAGCCGGGCATCACGCGCCGCGCGCGCGGCACAGCGATCATCGGCGCCAGGGGCATCGGCGGTGATCGCGAAGGGCAGCGGTTCGGAGCGGGCAGGGTGCATCGTCGCGCGGCCGACCCACCAGGCGAGCGCCAGGACGGCCGGCAGGCATCTTGCCAGACGGGGCCGGGCGCGCCCAGCATCGAAGCCGGGGGAAGCGATGGCGAGCGAGGTCATCGGCGGCGGGAACAACACGGTGGTGTGATGACTACGGCGCGAACCGTCCGCCGGATTCGCGGCGACGTTGCCGGTGCGGGTTTGCCGCGGCGGCGACCGCCGCATCCGGCCGGCGGGCTGCTGCGTAGACGCGGACATCCCCCCAGGCCACCGCAGGAGTCCGCGATGCCCCGCTTCGTCGAAGTCAGCCACCCCGAATGGATCGCCGCGCCGCGCGCGACGGTGCAGTCGCAGTTCGCCGATCTGCAACACCACATCCGCGCCAACGTGCATCCGAAGCTGCGCTTCGAGGTGCTGGCGGCGGGTCCGCGCAGCGCCCGCTACGTGCAGCATGTGAAGCTGCTGGGCATCACGCAGCGCGACGTCTTCGAGCGCCAGCTGCATGCCGACGGCTCGATGGTCGACACATCGGTCGAGGGCTTCAACCAGGGCGGCTCGATCACCGCGCACTTTCGCGACGAGTCGCGCGACGGCCGGCCCGGCACGCTGGTGACCGTCACGGTGCGCCTGCCGCTGCCGCCGGTGATCGGCGGGCTGCTGCGCCCGCTGCTGGAAAAGCAGATCCGCAAGGAGCTGACCGCCGCCACCGCCGAGGACAAGCACGACCTCGAGCAGCGCGGCTACCCGTTGCCGGTGCTGCGGGCCGCCTGAGCTATCGGGCGGCGGCCCGCAAGGCCTCGATGAACGGGGCCGGCTGCACCGGCTTGGCGACCAGCGTCACGCCCTCGGGCAGTCCGCCCAGGCCCGCGACCTGCTGCGGCGTGTGGCTGGACACCGCGAACACCGCGTGCGGCCGCACCGTGCTGCCGCCGCAGACGTGCCGCAGCATCTCGATGCCGTTCATGTGCGGCATCACGATGTCGGTGATCAGCAGCTGCGGCATCGCCTGGCCGATCGAGGTCAGCGCCTGGAAGCCGTTGTCCGCCAGCAGGATCGTGGCGCCGGGCAGCGCCTCCTCGACCAGCGCGCAGAGCACGTCGCGATCGTCCTCGTTGTCGTCGACGATCATCACCGTCAGCGGCGGCGGCGCCTCGGCCGGCAGGTCCGCCGGCAGCCCCTGGCCGGCGATGAAGCGCTCGGCACTCTCGGCGTCGATGCGGCGGTGGCCGCCGAGCGTCTTCCAGGCCTTCAGATGGCCCTGGTCGACCCAGCGCTGGATGGTCGGTGCCGAGACGCCGAGCCGGCGGGCGAGCTCCGCGGGCGAGTACGAGGCGGGCGCGGGCCGCACGGCCGCGGAGGGCTTGGACGAGGTCACGAATCCAGTGTACGCACTGGCCCGCGCGCGAGTTGGCGGGCCAGCGTCTGCAGCAGCCGCGCCGGCTCGAAGGGCTTGCCGAGGCAGTCGTCCATGCCGGCGGCGAGGCAGCGCTCGCGGTCCAGCGCGAGGGTGTGCGCGGTGACCGCGATGATCGGCAGCCGGGCATGGCGGGCCTGGGCGCGGATGCGGCGCGCCGTTTCGCAGCCATCCATCGTCGCCAGCTGTACGTCCATCAGCACGACGTCGATGCCGCCGGCGTCCAGCGCCTGCAGCGCCTCTTCGCCGGTGGCGGCCATCGTCACCTGCATGCCGGCGACTTCGACCAGCAGCTCGGCGGCGACGAGCCGGCTGACGTCGTTGTCTTCCACCAGCAGCACGCGGCGCCCGCGCAGCGCGGCGACCGCCGCGGCCCCGGCGCCGGCGTCACCGCTGGCACCGGACGCCTCGGGCGTCGACGACGGCTCGACGTGTTCGCGCTCCAGTCGCAGGCTGAAGCAGAAGGTGCTGCCGCGCCCCGGCGTGCTGGCGACCTCGATCGTGCCGCCCATCGCCTCGACCAGCTGGCGGCTGATCACCAGCCCGAGGCCGGTGCCGCCGTAGCGCCGCGCGGTCGACGCGTCGGCCTGCACGAAGGGCTGGAACAGGCGCGCGATCTCGTCTGCCGACAGCCCGATGCCGCTGTCGGTCACCGAGAAGCGCAGCTGCGCCGACGACGGCTCGGCGCGCACGCAGTCGACGCGCACCACCACCGCGCCGGCCTCGGTGAACTTGATCGCGTTGCTGCACAGGTTCAGCAGCACCTGGCCGAGCCGCGGCCCGTCGCCGACCAGGCGCTGCGGCACCTCCGGGGCGACCACGAACTGCAGCGCCAGGCCCTGTCGCTGCGCGGCCTCGCCGACCATCGCGCCGATGCGGCCCAGCAGCTCGTAGAGCACGAAGGGCGCCGGCACCAGTTCCAGCTTGCCGGCCTCGAGGCGCGAGAAGTCGAGCACGCGGTCGATCAGCTCGAGCAGCGTGTCGGCGGCAATCTTCAGCTTGTCCAGGTAACCGCGCTGGCGCGGCGACAGCTCGGTGCGCAGCGTCAGGTCCGCCAGGCCGAGGATGGCGTTCATCGGCGTGCGGATCTCGTGGCTCATGTGCGCCAGGAAGGTGCTCTTGGCCTGGCTCGCGGCTTCCGCGGCGGCCTGGGCGCGGCGCGAGGCCTCGCCGGCGTTGCGCGCGTCGAGCATCGCGTTGAACTCGGCCGCCAGCGTGCCGAATTCGCCCGGCAGGCCCTCGTCGGCGCGCACGTCGGTGGCGCCGCCGGCCTGCGCGCGCGCGCTGGCGGCCAGGCTCTGCAGCGGCGCACTGAGGCGCCGCGCCGCCCACACCGCCGCGGCCAGGCCGCAGCCGGCCACCAGCAGCAGCGCGAGGGCGCTGCGGCGGAAGGCCTGCTCGCTGCGCGCGGCAACCTCGTGGTCCGGCGTGAGCGCGCCAACGCGCAGGCCATGGTGGGCCAGGTCGGTGAAGGCGTAGGTCGAGGCGACGCCCGCGTTCGACACCTGCCGGAACGTCCCGTCGCGCGCTTGAAGCGACGCCTCCTGCACCCGGGCCGGAAGGCGGCGCTCGCCGAGGTCCGGCAGCAGCGGGTCGCGCCCGAGCACGCGGCCTTCGCCGTCGAGCAGCGCGACGACGCTGCCCTCGGGCATGCCCTCGGTGCCCAGCGGCCCGAGCGCCAGCCGCTGCAGATCGATGGCGGCGGCGAGCATGCCGATGCGGCGGCCGGCGGGGTCGCGCAGCGGCGCGACGACGTTGATCATCAGCTTGCGCGACACATCGCCCATGTACGGCCGGCTCAGGTGATGGCGGCCCTGCGCGGTGGCCGCCTCGGCGCCAGCGAACCAGGGCGCGTCGCGGTAGTTGCGCTTCGGCGCCTGGGGGCGCGCGGACAGGCACAGCAGGTTGCCGTCCAGGTCGACCGCGCCGATGTTCGCGAGCAGGGGGTCGACCGTGGCGATGCCGGCGATCAGCTGGCCGCAGCCGGGGCCGTCCAGCGCCTGCAGTTCCGGCCGCGCGGCCAGGAACTGCAGCATGCCATCGATGCGCGTGAAGGCGGTGTCGAGCGACAGGCGCGCGCGGGCGACCCGCGTACGCAGCGTCAGGACCGCGGCGTCCTCGTCGGCGGCCTTCTGCCGCAGCAGCAGCACGCCGTGCAGCACCAGCAGCGGGGCGGCGGCCGCGCAGACCGTCAGCAGCAGCTTGCCCAGGAAGTAGCTGCGCCGGCCGGCGTGGGTCTGGACGCGGGGGGCCGGTGCGGGGACGGTACTGCTCATCGGTGATCTCCTGGCCGGGCGCAAGGGCCGCGCATGCCGGTGCGTCATCTGAATGTCTATCGAACTATGGCATACCGACGATTAAAAACAAATAAAACTCTCATTTCTCTTAAATAGAAGGGGATGATGGCCGATAAGGTGTTGGTCAACCCGGCGCTCCAGGGCGTCGCCAATCCGAGAGACCTGTGAACCCAGCCCTCGCTCGAACCTTGTCCGATCACGCCGCGACCCTCGTCGCCGCCGCGGCCGCGCTCGCGCTGATCACCGCCGCCGGCCTGGCGTGGCTGCCGCTCGGCGCCGCCGCCGTGCTCCTGGCCCTGGCCATGGCCGCCGATGCCCACGGCCGTCGCGGGCGCCGCGGCCTGCAGGCCGACATTGCCGCGCTGCTCGCCGGCCAGCAGGGCCTGGGCGACGCGCTGGTGCCGGTGTGGGCGCAGCACATCGAATCGTCGCGCTCGCAGATGGAAGTGGCGGTCTCGGCGCTGGCCGAGCGTTTCTCGGGCATCGTCGCCCAGCTGCGGGCGCAGGGCGGCGAGCCGCCGTCCGGCGGCGCCGGCAACGGCCGGCCAGGCGCGGACGTCGATTTCAGTGGCAGCCGGGACGCGCTGGGTCGCGTCGCGCAGTCGCTGCGGGCGTCGCAGCAGGGCCAGGCGGCGATGCTGGCGCAGGTCGGCGCCCTGAGCGGCTTCATCGGCGAGTTGCAGGCGATGGCCGACGACGTCGCGCGCATCGCGCAGCAGACCAACCTGCTGGCGCTGAACGCGGCGATCGAAGCGGCGCGCGCCGGCGAACACGGCCGCAGCTTCGCGGTCGTCGCGCAGGAGGTGCGCGCGCTGTCGAACCGCTCGGCCGAGTCGGGCCGGCACATCCGCCAGAAGGTCGATGCGGTGGGCAGCGCGATCCGCGCGGCCTGCGCGGCGGCCGAGCAGTCGCTGGCCGCGGAGCAGGCGTCGACCGAAGCCTCCGGCGCCGCGATCGGCGACGTGCTGGACCGGCTGCGCGGCTCCGCCGAGGCGCTGGCCGCGCGGTCGCAGGAGCTGCAGGCCAGCCGCGCGCTGATGCAGCACGAGATCGCCGAGGCGCTGGTGCACCTGCAATTCCAGGACCGCATCAGCCAGGTGATGAGCCACGTCACCGAGAACATGGCGCGGCTGCCGCCGCTGCTGGGCCAGGGCCCCGAGCGCTGGACGAGCGAGGGCCGCCTGGTGCCGCTCGATGCCGCCGCGCTGCTGGCCGAGCTGGAGCGCAGTTATGCGATGGCCGAGGAGCGCAGCGCGCACCGCGGCGAAACCGTGGCCGCGGCGCCGAGCGCGGCCGACGAGATCACCTTCTTTTGAACGACAAAGAGGACACGCCCATGGCCAAGACCATCATGGTGGTGGACGACTCCGCATCGCTGCGGCAGGTCGTCGGCATCGCGCTCGAAGGCGCCGGATATTCGGTGCTCGAGGGCAAGGACGGCAAGGACGCGCTCGGCAAGCTGACCGGGCAGAAGGTCCACCTGATCATCAGCGACGTCAACATGCCGAACCTCGACGGCATCGGCTTCCTGAAGGCGGTGAAGGCGATGCCGGCCTACCGCTTCACCCCGGTGTTGATGCTGACCACCGAATCGGCCGAGGCGAAGAAGGCCGAAGGCCAGGCCGCCGGCGCGAAGGCCTGGATGGTCAAGCCCTTCCGCCCCGAGGCGCTGCTGAACGCGGTGCAGAAGCTGGTGCTGCCATGAATGCCGGCCTGGTACCCACCGCCACCGCCGTCGACGGCGAGATGACGATCTACCGCGCCGCCGAGCTCAAGGCCCAGCTGCTGCAGGCGCTCGAGCGCGCGGGCCCGGTGCTGGAGCTGGACCTGTCCGGCGTCACCGAGATCGACATCGCCGGGCTGCAGCTGCTGCAGATGCTGAAGGCCGAGGCCGCGCAGTCCGCCCGCACGCTGCAGCTGGTGTGCGTCAGCGTGCCGGTGCACGAGCTGCTGTCGTTGCTGGAGCTGGTGGACCACTTCGGTCCGCCGGCGCTGGTGCTGAGCTGAAGCGGAGGACCGCATGGACATCGATGCCGCATTGCAGACCTTCATCGCCGAGAGCCGCGAGCTGCTGGCCGACATGGAATCGGCGCTGCTGTCGATCGGCGCCGACGGCCAGCAGGCCGAGGCGGTGAACGCCGTCTTCCGCGCCGCGCACACCATCAAGGGCTCGGCCGGGCTGTTCGGCCTGGACGACGTGGTCGGCTTCACGCACGCCGTCGAGACGCTGCTGGACGCGGTACGCGACGGCCGCGTGGCGATCGACGACGAGCTGGTCGTGCTGCTGCTGTCGTGCTGCGACCACATGACCGTGCAGGTGGCGGCGGTCGAGGCCGGCGTGACGACGGATGCCGCCGACACCGCGGCCCAGGGCGCGGCGCTGCTGGCGCAGATCGGGCGCTATGGAACGCCGGCTCCGGCCGCGGAGCCGCCGCACACGCCGCACACGCCGGACACGCCGGACGAGGCCGGCGCCGGCGCGGCCGAAGCCGGCGCCGCCGACCAGTGGCACCTGTCGCTGCGCTTCTCGCCCGACGTGATGCGCAACGGCTTCGATCCCGCGTCCTTCATCCGCTACCTGTCGACGCTCGGCCGCATCGTGCGCATCGTCACGCTGACCGACGCGCTGCCGCCGGCGGCGCAGCTGGACCCCGAGTGCTGCTACCTCGGCTTCGAGATCAACTTCGCCACCGCCGCCGACAAGGCGACGATCGAAGGTGTCTTCGAATTCGTGCGCGACGACTGCACGCTGCGCATCGTGCCGCCGCGCAGCCGCATCGCCGACTACCTGCGCCTGATCGACGAGCTGCCGGAGAACGCGCCGCGGCTGGGCGAGATCCTGGTGCGCTGCGGCAGCGTCACCGAACGCGAGCTGCAGGCCGCGCTGCAGGCGCAGGCCGCCGCGGCGGGCGCGGCGCCGAAGCTGGGCGCCATCCTGGTCGAGCAGCGCATCGTCGAGGCCGAGGTCGTCGAGGCGGCGCTGACCAAGCAGCGCCAGCAGCGCCAGGGCGGCGGAGAGGCGAAGGCGCGCGAGAGCCGCTCGCTGCGCGTCGATGCCGACAAGCTCGACCAGCTGATCACGCTGGTCGGCGAGCTGATCATCGCCGGCGCCGGTGCCGGCCTGCTGGCGCGCCGGCACGGCCACGCCGAGCTGGTCGAGGCCACGGCACGGCTGGATACGCTGGTGCAGCAGGTGCGCGACAGCGCGCTGCAGCTGCGCATGGTGAAGATCGGCGCCACCTTCGGCCGCTTCCAGCGCGTGGTGCACGACGTCGCGCGCGAGATCGGCAAGGACATCGTGCTCGAGGTCAGCGGCGAGGACACCGAGCTGGACAAGACGGTGGTCGAGAAGATCGGCGACCCGCTGCTGCACCTGGTGCGCAACGCGGTCGACCACGGCATCGAATCGCCCGACGAGCGCGAGGCGCGCGGCAAGCCCGAGCGCGGCACCGTCCGGCTGAACGCCTTCCACGACTCCGGCAGCATCGTCATCGAAGTCGGCGACGACGGCGGCGGGTTGAAGCGCGAGCGCATCCTGGCCAAGGCCATCGAGCGTGGCCTGGTGCAGCCCGAGCAGCGCCTGAGCGACGACGAGGTGCATGCGCTGATCTTCGAGCCCGGCTTCTCGACCGCCGAGGCGGTGACCAACCTGTCCGGCCGCGGCGTCGGCATGGATGTGGTCAAGCGCAACATCGCCGCGCTGCGCGGCAGCGTCGGCATCCGCAGCGTCGACGGGCAGGGCACGACGGTGGTCGTGCGGCTGCCGCTCACGCTGGCCATCATCGACGGCTTCCTGGTCGGCGTCGGGGGTTCCGTCTTCGTCGTGCCGCTGGAGGCGGTCGAGGAATGCATCGAGCATGCCGCCGAGCCCGGCCATTCGTGGTGCAACCTGCGCGGCCAGGTGCTGCCGCAGGTGCGCCTGCGCGAGCACTTCGAGATCGACGCCCCGGCGCCGCGGCGCGAGAGCGTCGTCGTGATCCGGCACGGCGGCGAGCGCTTCGGCCTGGTCGTCGACCAGCTGATGGGCGAATTCCAGACCGTCATCAAGCCGCTGTCGCGCGTCTTCGCGCAGGTCAAGAGCATCAGCGGCTCCACCATTCTCGGCAGCGGCGAAGTCGCGCTGATCCTGGATGTTCCCGCGCTGCTGGCCGACGTGCTGGCGCGTCAACGCGTCGCGCTCTGAGGCGCCCCGGTTTCCTTCGAAAGGCACCCCATGTTCAACAACGTTTCCCTGAAGTCCAAGATCCTGGCGCTGCTGGGAGTGGGCATCCTCGCGCTCGCGGCCGTGATCGTGATCGCATTCCTGGGCCTGCGGCGCGATGCCGAGATGCTCGACGAGGTCGGCCGCAACCGGCTGCCCTCGGTCAATGCGCTGCAGACGATCAACGAGGCGCAGACGGCGATCCGCTCGGCCAACCGGTACATCGACAGCATGGTCGCCTACCCGGCGGACCTGAAGGACCTGGACCGTCAGCTGCAGCGCAAGGGCGAGGCCTGGCAGCGTGTCGACAAGGCCTGGAAGGTCTACGAGCCGCTGCCGCAGGAGGCCGAGGAGGCCCAGGTCTGGAAGCAGTTCGTGCAGCAGTGGGAGACCTGGAAGGCCGGCGATGCGCGCCTGACCACGCTCGCCAAGGAAATCGGCCGCAACGAGCAGCCGGCCCGGCGCAAGGAGCTCTTCGAGCAGTTCCACGCCCAGCTGGTCGGCGCGCGCGAGGACTTCGGCAAGGCCGAGGCCAGCCTGGGCAAGCTCGTCGAGCTGAACACGCAATACGCCGACAGCGCGGTCAAGTCCGCCAGCGAGTCCTCCGCGCGGGCCCAATGGCTGATGTACACCGCCTCGGGCATCGCGCTGGCCCTGCTGGTTGCGCTGGGGCTGTTCATCCTGCGCGCGGTGATGCGCCAGCTCGGCGGCGACCCGGCCTACGCGCAGCAGATGGTCGAGCGGGTCGCCGCCGGCGACCTCACGGTGGCCATCGCGCTGAAGCCCGGCGATACGAGCAGCCTGCTGGCCGCGATGAAGCGCATGGTCGACAAGCTGTCGCATGTCGTCGCCGAGGTCGCCGGCAGCGCCAACGGCCTGGCCAGCGCCGCCGAGCAGGTCAGCTCCACCGCGCAGTCGCTGTCGCAGGCGGCCACCGAGCAGGCGTCGGGCGTCGAGGAAACCAGCGCGTCGGTCGAGCAGATGACCGCGTCGATCGCGCAGAACACCGACAACGCCAAGGCCACCGACGCGATGGCCAGCAAGGCCGCCGGCGAAGCCACCGAGGGCGGCGAGGCGGTCAAGGCCACCGTCGCGGCGATGAAGCAGATCGCCAAGAAGATCGTGATCATCGACGACATCGCCTACCAGACCAACCTGCTGGCGCTGAACGCGGCGATCGAAGCGGCCCGCGCCGGCGAGCACGGCAAGGGCTTCGCGGTCGTCGCGGCCGAGGTGCGCAAGCTCGCCGAGCGCAGCCAGGTCGCGGCGCAGGAGATCGGCGAGGTCGCCGGCTCCAGCGTCGAGCTGGCCGAGCGCGCCGGCCATCTGCTCGGCGAGATGGTGCCCAACATCCAGCGCACCTCGGACCTGGTGCAGGAGATCACCGCCGCGTCGCAGGAGCAGAGCTCGGGCGTCGCGCAGATCAATGCCGCGGTCGCGCAGCTGAGCCAGACGACGCAGCAGAACGCCGCCGGCAGCGAGCAGCTCGCCGCCACCGCCGAGGAGATGAGCGGCCAGGCCGAGGAACTGCAGAACATCATCGGCTTCTTCAAGACCGCGTCGGATGCGGCCGCGCCGGCGACCAGCGCGCCGGAGATCGCCCGCAGCGCGCTGCGCCGGGCCGCGCGCGGCGCCGGCCGGCCGGCCCCGCGCGCCGGCGAGCAGAAGGTGGGCGCCGACGGCGCGCCGGTCGACGAGTCGCTCTTCGTCAAGTACTGAGCACGGCCGCGTGAAGGACACCCTCACATGACAGCCCCCGTTCATGCCGCGGCCCCCGCGGCGCAGGACCCCGCGCAGTACCTGAGCTTCGTGCTGCGCGGCGAGGTCTACGCGATCGGCATCCTCGCGATCAAGGAGATCATCGAGTACGGCGGCCTGACCGCGGTGCCGATGATGCCGCCGGCGATCCGCGGCGTGATCAACCTGCGCGGCGCGGTGGTGCCGGTGCTGGACCTGGCGCTGCGCTTCGGCAAGCCGGCGGCCGAGCCGACCAAGCGCACGTGCATCGTCATCGTCGAGCTGGCGCTGGGCGGCGTGCACAGCGTCGTCGGCCTCGTCGTCGACGCGGTCAACGCCGTGCAGGAGATCGCGCCGGCCGACATCGAGCCGCCGCCGGCCTTCGGCACGGCGATCGCGACGCCGTTCATCGCCGGCATGGGGAAGGTCGACGGCCGCTTCGTGATCCTGCTCGACATCGACCAGGTGCTGGCGATCGAGGGCCTGGGCATCGCGGCCGGCGTCGAGGACGAGGCGGCGCTGCCGGCCTGAGGCCGCAACGCCCCCGCCGCAACGCAGCCGATCACGCGAGCCGACCGATGTCCGAGCTCACCGAACGCGAGTTCCGCCTCGCCCAGCGCTTCATCCTCGACGCCGCCGGCATCACGCTGGGGTCGGGCAAGCAGGCGCTGGTCAGCGGCCGGCTCGACAAGCGCCTGCGTGCGCGGCGGATGGACAGCTACACCGCCTACTTCGAACTACTGCTCCAGCCCTCCGAGGCGGCCGAGCGCCAGTGCGCGATCGACCTGCTGACGACCAACGAGACCTACTTCTTCCGCGAGTCGAGCCACTTCGAGCGCCTGCGCGGCTGGGCGCTGGCCGCGCGCCAGGCCGGTGCGCCGCTGCGCGTGTGGAGCGCCGCCTGCTCCAGCGGCGAAGAGGCGTACAGCATCGCGATGGTCCTGGCCGACGTGCAGGGCGATCTGCCGTGGCAGCTGCTGGCGTCGGACATCTCCGAGCGCATGCTCGCGCGCGCCCGCAGCGGCCACTACCCGGAGGCGCGCACCGAGGGCCTGCCGGACGAGTACCGCCGGCGCTACTGCCGGCGCGGCACCGGTGCGCAGCAGGGCACGCTGCTGGTCGAACGGTCCCTGCGCGAGCGGGTGCGTTTCGAGTCCGTCAACCTGAACCGCGCGCTGCCGGCCATCGGCCGCTTCGACGTGGTGTTCCTGCGCAACGTGATGATCTATTTCGACCTCGCGACCAAGCGCGACGTGGTTGCGCGCCTGGTGCCGGCGATCGAGCCGGGCGGCCACCTGCTGGTGGGCCACTCCGAGACGCTGGCCGACATGCATCCGTCGCTGCGCGCCGTCGCGCCGTCGGTCTACCGCAGGATCTGAGCGTCCATGGGCATCAAGGTGATGATCGTCGACGACTCGGCCGTGGTGCGCCAGGTGCTGGGCGGGCTGGTGGCCGCCGATCCGGGCCTCGAGCTGCTGCACGTGGCCGCCGATCCGCTGCTGGCGATGGAGCGCATGAAGTCCGCGTGGCCGGACGTGATCGTGCTCGACATCGAGATGCCGCGCATGGACGGGCTGACCTTCCTGCGCAAGCTGATGAGCGAACGGCCGACGCCGGTGGTGATCTGCTCGACGCTGACGGACAAGGGCACGGCGACCTCGGTGGAGGCGCTGGCCGCCGGTGCGGTGGCCGTGGTCGCCAAGCCGCGGCTGGACCTGAAGCGTTTCCTGCAGGGCAGCGCGGCCGAGCTGGTCGCCACCGTCAAGGCCGCCGCGCGGGCGAACCCGCTGCGGCTGGCGGCGCGGGCGTGCGCGCCGCCAGCGCCGCCGCGCTACAGCGCCGACGCGGTGCTGCCCGCCGCGCCGGCCCGGGCGCTGGCGCGCACCACCGACCAGGTGGTGGCGATCGGCACCTCCACCGGCGGCACGCAGGCGCTGGAACGCGTGCTGACCGCGCTGCCGCGCGTCAGCCCGGGGCTGGTGATCGTGCAGCACATGCCGGAGAAGTTCACCGCCGCGTTCGCGCAGCGGCTGCATGCGTTGTGCGCGATCGAGGTCCGCGAAGCCGCCAACGGCGACCGCGTGCGGCCCGGCCTGGCGCTGATCGCCCCCGGCGGCCGCCACATGCTGCTGCGCCGCGCCGGCGCGCAGTACCACGTCGACATCGTCGACGGCCCGCCGGTGAGCCGCCACCGCCCGTCGGTCGACGTGCTGTTCCGCTCGGTCGCGCGCAGCGCCGGCGCCAACGCGCTGGGCATCATCATGACCGGCATGGGCGACGACGGCGCGGCTGGCCTGCTCGAGATGCGCGGGGCCGGCGCGCGCACCGTGGCGCAGGACGAGGCGAGTTGCGTCGTCTTCGGCATGCCGCGCGAGGCCATCCGCCGCGGCGCGGCCGAGCGCTGCGTGGCGCTGGACGCGATCGACCGCGAGATCATGGCCCTGCAGGCCGGGCAGGGGCTGGCATGACCATCGCGCTCGTCGTCGAGGACAGCGGCGTGCAGCGCCGGCACATGGTCGGGCTGCTGGTCGACCTGGGCTACGAGCAGGTGCTGCAGGCGGCCAACGGCCACGAGGCCTTGCAGACGATCGACGCGGCCGCGCAGCCGTCGATCGAGCTGGTGGTCACCGACATCGACATGCCGGGCATGGACGGCATCGAGCTGATCGGCCGGCTCGCGCAGCGGCGCGACGTCGGCCACCTGATCGTCACCAGCGCGCGCGACCCGCGGCTGCTGGAGACCGTCGAGTGCCTGGCCGGCGCCCATCCGGCGATGCCGCTGCTGGGCGCGGTGACCAAGCCGGTGTCGCGCGAACGCCTGGCGCAGTTGCTCGAAGGCATCCGGGCGGGCCGCGGTCGCGCCCCGGCCGGCGCCACCGTCGCGGCCGGGCTGCCGGAGATCGAGGCGGCGCTCGACGCCCGCCAGTTCGAGCCCTTCGTGCAGCCCAAGGTGGCGCTGGCCACCGGCCTGCTGCACGGCGTCGAAGCGCTGGCGCGCTGGCGCCATCCCGAGCGCGGCGTGCTCGGGCCGGCGCACTTCATCGACGCCATCGAGGGCACGCCGCTGATGGCGCGCTTCACGCTGCAGATCGTCGAGCGCGCGCTGGCCCATTGGCGAAACTGGGCGCGGGCGCTGCCCGGGCTCAAGCTGTCGATCAACCTGTCGGCCGACGACCTCGTCGACCCCACGTTCGTCGGCCAGCTGATGGACCGCGTGCACCAGCACGGCGTGCCGCCGGCCGCGCTGATCTGGGAGGTCACCGAATCGATGCTGATGCGCCCGCCAGCGATGGGCAGCCTGGCGCGGCTGGGGCTGAAGGGCTGCGGGTTGTCGATCGACGACTTCGGCACCGGCTACTCGTCGATGCAGACGCTGTCGCGCAGCCCGTTCACCGAGCTGAAGATCGACCGCAGCTTCGTCGACGGCGCCAGCGAACGCGCCAACCGCCGCGCGATCCTCGACAGCGCGCTGGCGCTCGGCCGCCAGCTGGGCATCAGCACCGTCGCCGAAGGCGTCGAAACCGAGGCCGACTGGCAGCTGCTGCGCACGCTGCGCTGCGACCTCGCGCAGGGCTACTTCATCGCGCGGCCGATGCCGGCGGCCGAGCTGCTGCCGTGGCTGCGCGCGAACCGCGCGCGGCTGCGGCAGCTGGCGCCGCCGGCGACGATCCGCTGACGAGCGGAGCAGGGCGCCCGGAGATCGCGTGGTGCCCGGTTAGCATCGCCCTCATGAAGGGATGGAGCGTGAAGGCGCGTGTCGCGACCCTGCTGCTCCTGCTGCTGGCCCTGCTGGGCACGGCCGGCGGGCTGGCGCTGCTGCGGCTGGAACGCGCCGTCTCGACGCTGGACAGCGTCTACCGCGACCGACTGGTGCCGGTGCAGCTGCTCAACGGCATCGTCACCGCCTACCGCGGCGGCATCGTGACCGACCTGCAGCACTGGCGCGACGGCTCGGTGGCGCCGGCCGACGCCGCGCACCGCATCGCGACGACGACCGGTGCCATCCGGGTCGACTGGCAGGCCTACCTGGGCACGTTCATGGTCCCGCAGGAGCAGGCTTTGCTGGGCGATGCGGAGCAGCGACTGGCGGCGGCCGATGCCGCCATCGCCCGGCTGGCGACGCCCGGGCGCCCGGCCCCCTCGGCTGCCGACATGCGCGAGCTGGCGGAGGTGCTGAGGCCGCTGGACGACGTGCTGCAGCGGCTGATCCAGTTGCAGCTGGTCGAGGCGCGCACCCAGAGCGCCGCCGCGGTGGCGTCGTCGCGGCAGGCCCTGTGGGCGGCCGCGGCGCTCGGCGCCCTCGCGCTGTTCGGCGGCATGCTGGTCGCCTGGGCCGTCGTGTCGCGCCACCTGAAGGAACGCGCCGAGGTCGAGGCCCGCGAGCGCCGGCTGCAGTCCTTCTACCGCGCGTTGCAGCGCACCAACCAGCTGATCGTGCGCACGCCCGATCAGCGCACGCTGTTCGCCGAGCTCACCCGCATCTGCGTCGAGACCGGCCATGCGCGGCTGGCCTGCGTGCACGAGCAGGAAGGCCAGGTCGTGTACCGGCGCGAACTGCAGGGTTCTCAGGTCGCGTTGTTCGACGGCTTCCCGGACCGCTTCGACTTCGACCGCCAGCCCGAGTACCGGGCGACGCTGGTCGGCGAGGCGCTGCAGAACGACCGGCACACGATCTCCAACGACTACCTCGACAGCCGCTACTCGGTGCGCTGGCGCGACCGGGTGCGCGAGTACGGCATCGGCGCCGCCGCGGCCTTCGTGCTGCGCCGCGCCGGCACGCCCGTGGCGACGCTGTCGCTGTTCGCCGGCGAGGCGGACTTCTTCGACGACGCGCTGGTGCAGTTGCTCGACGAGATGGCCGGCGAGGTGTCGTTCGCACTCGACAACGAGCAGCGCGAGCGCGCCCGCCAGCAGGCCGAACGCGCACTGCGCGAGCGCGAGCAGCGGCTCGCCGGCATCGTCGATTCGGCGATGGACGCGGTGATCACCATCGACGATCAGCAGCGCATCAAGGTCTTCAATGCCGCGGCGGGCCGGGTGTTCGGCATCGAGCCGTCGGCTGCGATCGGCCTGACGCTGGACCGCTTCATTCCCGAAGCCTCGCGCGCGGTCCATGCGCGGCTGGTGCACGACTTCGCGCGCGACGGCAGCCAGGCGGCCCACATGGGTGGCGGCGTGCGCGCCGTCACCGCGCTGCGCGCCGACGGCACGGCGTTTCCCGTCGAGGCCTCGATCGCCCGCCACGCCGGTGGCGACGAGGTGCTGATGACCGCGTTCGTGCGCGACGTCACCGAGCGGCGGCAGGCCGAGCATGCGCGGGCCGCGCAGGCCGCCGCCGAGTCGGCGAACCGGGCGAAGAGCGAGTTCCTGGCCAACATGAGCCACGAGATCCGCACGCCGATGAACGCGATCCTCGGCCTCACCGACCTGGTGCTGCGCACGCCGCTGACGCCACGCCAGGCGGACTATGTCGGCAAGTCGCGGCTCGCGGCGCAGGCGCTGCTGGGGCTGATCGACCAGATCCTCGACTTCTCGAAGATCGAGGCCGGCCGTCTCGAACTGGAGTCGCGCGCCTTCGCGCTCGACGAGGTGCTGGAGGTCGTGCGCGTCATCGTCGGCGAACGCGTGCGGCAGCGGGGGCTGCAGTTCCGCGTCGACGTCGCATCGGACGTGCCCGCGCACGTGGTCGGCGATTCGCAGCGGCTGGCCCAGGTGCTGATCAACCTCGGCGGCAACGCCGCGAAGTTCACCGAACAGGGCGAGGTGGCGCTGGCGGTGTCCGGCGCCGGCATCGAAGGCGACCGCGTGCGCCTGCGCTTCGCGGTGAGCGATACCGGGATCGGCATGGATGCGGCGACGCTCGACCGCCTGTTCCGGCCCTTCGCGCAGGCCGATGCGTCCACCGCGCGCCGCTTCGGCGGCAGCGGCCTCGGGCTGGCGATCAGCAAGCAGCTGGTCGAGCTGATGGGCGGGCACATCGCGGTCGACAGCACGCCGGGCCGGGGCAGCACCTTCAGCTTCACCGTCGCGCTCGGCCTCGCCAACGGTGCCGCCGCGACGGCGGCCGCGACGCTGCCGACCGGCGCGCTGGCCGGGCGCCGCGTGCTGTTGGTCGAGGACAACGAGTTCAACCAGATCGTCGCCGGCGAGCTGCTGCGCGAGGTGGCCGGCGTCGACGTGACGGTGGCCGGCGATGGCCCCGAGGCGCTGCGCCAGCTCGGCCAGAAGCGCTTCGACGCAATGCTGCTGGACGTGCAGATGCCGGGCATGGACGGCTACGAGGTGGCGCGCCGCGTGCGCGCCGGCACGGACCACGCCGGGCTGCCGATCATCGCGCTGACGGCGCATGCATCGGTCGCCGACCGCGAGCTGTGCCTGGCCGCCGGCATGAACGACTTCCTGACCAAGCCCTTCGAACCGGCGGCGCTGCTGCGGCTGCTGGGCCGCTGGCTGGAGCCCGGTGGCGAGGCGGGCGCCGCACCGTCGGCCGCGACGGCGCAAGTGGCCGCCGGCGGCGTCGACTTCGCGCTCGGGCTGACGCACTGTCTCGGCCGCCCGCCGCTGTACGAACGTGTGCTGCGCCGGTTCTCCGAGATCGCCGAAGGCCCGCCGCAGCGCCTGGAGGCCGCGCTGGCCGCGGGCGACACCGCGGCCGCCGCGCTGGTCGCCCATTCGTTGATCTCGACTGCCGCGACCGTCGGGGCGCAGACGCTGTCGGACCTGGCGCGCGAGCTGGAGGCGGCGATCATCGGCGGCGAAACCGCGCGCTGGCCTGGTCTGTCGGCCCGCCTGCGCGCGGAGCACGAACGGGCCACCGCGGCGGTGGCGGCCTACCTGGCGCAGACCGAGCCCGCGTGACCCCAGTTGCGCCTGGTCGCGCCAGCTTTGCAATGTTTCACGTCAACGCCAACCCGGGTTGACCGCGTTGGTGCAGCATGGCTGCCATGCGCTCCCGCCCCCTCTTTGCCGTGCCGGCCATCCGCCGGTCGGTTTCCGCCGTGCTGCTGCTGGCACTCGGTGTCTCGCTGACCGGCTGCGTCGTCGCCCCGCACCGGGGCTACCACGGCTATCCGGCGCAGCCGCCGGCCACGGTGCCGGTGGCCTCGGCGCCGCTGTACTTCTACCCCGAGCAGAACCAGCCCGAGGCCATCCAGGACCGCGACCGCTACGAGTGCTACCGCTGGGCCTCGGCGCAGACCGGCACCGATCCCGGCATGACACCGCTGCGCGTGCCGCGCGCGCCGGAGCCGCTGCCGCCGCAGCGCGACGGCGCCGACGTCGTCGGCGGCGCGCTGACCGGCGCGATGGTCGGCGCCGCGGTGTCGCGGCCGCGCTACGCGGGCGAGAACGCCGCGATTGGCGCGGTCTTCGGGCTGATCCTCGGCGCCATCGCGCAGGAATCGCGCGCGCAGGCGGTCGAGCGCCACCAGGCCCGCCAGCAGTCCAGCTACCAGAACGCGCTGAATGCCGCGCAGGCGCCGCACGACAACTTCCGCCGCGCGATGTCGGCCTGCATGCAGGGGCGCGGCTACCGCGTCGCATGAGGAATCGACGATGAACACCCCCTCCTGGCGGCGTGCCGCCATCGGCCTCGCGGCCGCATTCCTGGCGGCCACGGCGGCCGTCGCGCAGCCCAGCCCGTGGCGCGTGCCCGGCCCGCCGGGCGGACAGACCCAGTGGCGCGGCCACGGGGGCGGTTACTACAACGACCGCGGCCACAACTACGACCACAACTACGGCCACCACTACGGCCACGGCTACCGCGGCCCCCGCGGCGGCGTGTACTTCGACGTCGGCTGGCCGTACCGCTACGGCTGGTACGTGCACACGCTGCCAGCCGTCACCACCGCGGTGGTGATCGGCGGATTGACGTACTACATCGCCGACGGCCTGTACTACCGGGCGCGGCCCGACGGCTACTACGACGTCGTGCCGCCGCCGGACCAGGCTCCGGCGCCAGTGCCCGCGCCCGCGCGCCAGTACACCTACCCGCGCGACGGCCAGACGCCCGCGCAGCAGGCGAGCGACGACTACGAATGCCATCGCTGGGCGGCCGGCCAGACCGGTTTCGATCCGAGCGCCAGCGCGATGGGCCAGTCCACCGGCGATGCAGCGCGACGCAGCGACTACGCGCGCGCCCGCGCCGCCTGCCTCGAGGGCCGCGGCTACACGGTGCGCTGAACGCCCTCGGGATCAGCCGCGCCGGCGCCGCCGAAGGACATCAGCCGCGGCGGCCCGCCGTCGAACGACATCAGCGGCGGCGGCCGCCGCCGAGGATCGAGCCGAGCACGCCGCGGATGATCTCGCGGCCGACCGCCGAGCCGATCGAGCGCATCGCCGAGCGCGCCGCCGATTCGGCGATGCCCTCGGTGCGCCCGCCGCGCGGGCCGGTGCGGCCGAACAGCACGCCTTTCAGATCGTCCATCACGCCGCCGCCGGCCGGCGCCTGCGCGGGCGGCACCGTGCCGGGCAGCGGACGCCGCGCGGCGTCCGCCGCTTCGTCGGCCATGCTGCGGCCGCCGCCCGCGCCGCCCGCCGGGGCGCCCGCGCCGGCCGGTGCGCGGGCCTCGGCCCCGGCCATGCCACGCGCCACGTGGCCGCGCAGCTTCTCGTAGGCCGAGTCGCGGTCGACCACCTGCTCGTAGACGCCGGCCACCAGCGAGCTTGCGCGCAGCGCCTGGCGCTGCTCGGGCGTGATCGGGCCGATCTGGCTGCCCGGCGGCATCACGAACACGCGCTCGGTGACGCAGGGCCGGCCCTTGGCATCCAGGAAGCTCACCAGCGCCTCGCCGACCGCCAGCTCGGTGATCGCGGCGGCGAGGTCGGGAATCTTCGGGTTCGGCCGCATCGTCTCGGCCGCCGCCTTCACTGCCTTCTGGTCGCGCGGCGTGAATGCGCGCAGCGCGTGCTGCACGCGGTTGCCCAGTTGCGCGAGCACGGTGTCGGGCACGTCGAGCGGGTTCTGCGTCACGAAGTACACGCCCACGCCCTTGCTGCGCACCAGCCGCACGACGAGCTCGATGCGCTCGATCAGCGCCGCCGGCGCGTCCTTGAACAGCAGGTGCGCCTCGTCGAAGAAGAACACCAGCTTCGGCTTCTCGAGGTCGCCGACCTCCGGCAGCATCTCGAACAGCTCCGACAGCATCCACAGCAGGAAGGTGGCATACAGGCGCGGCGCGTTCATCAGCTGGTCGGCCGCCAGGATGTTGATGACGCCCTGGCCGTCGACGGTCTGCATGAAGTCGGCGAGGTCGAGCATCGGCTCGCCGAAGAAGCTGTCGCCGCCCTGCTGCTCGATCTGCAGCAGGCCGCGCTGGATCGCGCCGATCGAGGCCGCGCTGACGTTGCCGTACTCGGTGGTGAACTCGCTCGCGTTGTCGCCCACGTGCTGCAGCATCGCGCGCAGGTCCTTCAGGTCGAGCAGCGCGAGGCCATGGTCGTCGGCGATCTTGAACACCAGGTTCAGCACGCCGGCCTGCGTCTCGTTGAGCGCCAGCATGCGCGCCAGCAGCAGCGGGCCCATGTCGGTGATGGTCGCGCGCACCGGGTGGCCGTCCTTGCCGAACACGTCCCACAGGGTGGCCGGGCAGGCGCGCGGCTCGGGTTCTGGCAGGCCGCGCTCCTTGATCACCGCCGCGAGCTTCGGGCTCAGCGCGCCGACCTGGCTGATGCCGGTCAGGTCGCCCTTCACGTCGGCCATGAACACCGGCACGCCGATGCGGCTGAAGTTCTCGGCCAGCGTCTGCAGCGAGATCGTCTTGCCGGTGCCGGTGGCGCCGGTGATCAGGCCGTGGCGGTTGGCCAGCGCGGGCAGCAGTTCGCAGACGATGTCGCCGTGGCGGGCGATCGGCAGGGGGTCGGCCATGGTGGAGACTTTGGTGGTGAGGGACTGCGGCGCAGTCTAGTGCCAAGGCGGCGCGCGGACGATCGCGCCGGCGCTGGCATCATCGACCGATGGACCTTCACGTCGACCATCCCGCATTCACGCTGCGTCGTCCCGCCGCCGGCACCGCCGACCTGCCGATCGTGCTCGACTCGCCGCACAGCGGGACCGAATGGCCGGCCGATGTGCACGGCCTGCTGCTCGACGAACGCGCCCGCCGCGACGCCGAGGACTGCTTCGTCGACCAGCTCTACGCGCATGCACCCGCACATGGCGCGAGCCTGCTGGCCGCGCGCTTCCCGCGGCTGTACATCGATCCGAACCGCGCGCTGACCGAGATCGACGAAGACCTGCTCGATGCGCCGTGGCCCGGCCCGGTGACCGCATCGCCCAAGACCGCCCTCGGCTTCGGCCTCGTGTTCCGCCTGATGAAGCAGCAGCCGATCTACGCGCGGCGGCTGACGGTGGCCGAGGTGCAGCGGCGCATCGACACCTGCTGGCAGCCCTACCACGATGCACTGCGGCAACTGCTGGACGACACGCATGCGCGCCATGGCGTCCTGTGGCACCTGAACGTGCACTCGATGGGCGACGACGCCTACCGCACGCTCGGCCTGCCCGAGAAGCCGCTGGCGGACTTCGTGCTGGGCGACCTCGACGGCACGACGGCCGACGAGCCGACCATGCTGCTGGTCGAGACCGTGCTGCGCGACCACGGCTTCGGCGTCGTGCGCAACGACCCGTTCAAGGGTGTCGAGATCATCCGCCGCTCGGGCCGGCCGGCCGAAGGCCGGCGCGCGCTGCAGATCGAGGTCAAGAAGAGCTGCTACATGGACCGCCAGCGCATCCAGCCGCACGAGGACTTCCCCCGCGTGCAGGCCGCGCTCGATGCGATGCTCGCGGCGCTGGCGGATCACGTGAGGCACCACGCTTGAGGGAGCGTCCGGGAAACCCCGACGGCTAGAATGCCCGGTTGCTTTAATCGCCGCCCCGCGTGATCCACGCCATCGGATGCACGCCCGATCCCTCGGACTTCCCGGGACGACCAAAAAGGCGACGCCAGGAGAAGACTGCATGGCCGGACATTCCAAATGGGCCAACATCCAGCACCGCAAGGGCCGCCAGGACGAGAAGCGCGGCAAGGTCTGGACCCGCGTGATCCGTGAAATCATGGTCGCTGCACGCCAGGGCGGCGGCGACATGACCGCCAATCCGCGCCTGCGGCTGGCGGTCGACAAGGCCAAGGCCGCGAACATGCCGGCCGACACGATCAAGCGCAACATCGACAAGGCCACCGGCAACCTCGAGGGCGTCAGCTACGAGGAGATCCGCTACGAGGGCTACGGCATCGGCGGCGCGGCGATCATCGTCGACTGCATGACCGACAACCGCGTGCGCACGGTGGCCGAGGTGCGGCATGCCTTCAGCAAGTACGGCGGCAACCTGGGCACCGAAGGCTCGGTGGCCTTCCAGTTCAAGCACTGCGGCCAGCTGGTGTTCGCGCCGGGCACCAGCGAAGACAAGGTGATGGAAGTCGCGCTCGAAGCCGGCGCCGAGGACGTGATCGCCGGCGACGACGGCTCGATCGAGGTGCTGACCCCGCCGGCCGACTTTGAGGCGGTGAAGAACGCGCTGGAGGCCGCGGGCCTGAAGGCCGAGATCGCCGAGGTGACGATGCGCGCCGAGAACACCATCGAGCTCGCCGGCGAGGACGCGCAGCGCATGCAGAAGCTGCTCGACGTGATCGAGGACCTGGACGACGTGCAGGACGTCTACCACAACGCCGAGCTGGCGGAATAAGAGGCGCGGCGCGCATGAAAGTCCTGGTGATCGGCGGCGGCGGCCGCGAACACGCGCTGGCCTGGAAGCTGGCGCAGAGCCCGCGCGTGCAGCGCGTCTACGTGGCGCCCGGCAACGGCGGCACGGCGCGCGATGCGCACCTGCAGAACGTGCCGATCAGCGACCCGCAGGCGCTGGCCGACTTCGCCGAGAGCGAGAAGATCGGCCTGACGGTCGTCGGCCCCGAGGCGCCGCTGTCGGCCGGCGTCGTCGACGTCTTTCGCGCCCGCGGCCTGCGCATCTTCGGCCCGACCAGGGCCGCCGCGCGGCTGGAAAGCTCGAAGGCCTTCGCGAAGGACTTCATGCAGCGCCACGGCATCCCGACCGCGCTCTATGCCACGTTCACCGAACCGGCCGAGGCGCATGCCCACGTCGACAAGGTCGGCGCGCCGGTGGTCATCAAGGCCGACGGCCTCGCCGCGGGCAAGGGTGTCGTCGTCGCGATGACGCTGGACGAGGCGCATCGCGCGATCGACGACATCCTGGTCGCCAATACGCTGGGCGTGCAGCACAACGCCGACGGCGCGCGCGTGGTCATCGAGGAATTCCTCGAAGGCGAGGAAGCCAGCTTCATCGTGCTGGTCGACGGCCACGACGTGCTGCCGCTCGCCTCCAGCCAGGACCACAAGCGCCTGCTCGACGGCGACGAAGGCCCGAACACCGGCGGCATGGGCGCCTACTCGCCCGCGCCGGTCGTGACGCCCAACGTGCATGCGCGGGTGATGCACGAGATCATCCAGCCCACCGTCGACGGCATGGCCAAGGACGGCACGCCGTTCAGCGGCTTCCTCTATGCCGGGCTGATGATCGACGCCAACGGCCATCCGAAGACGATCGAGTTCAACACCCGCCTGGGCGACCCCGAGACGCAGCCGATCCTGATGCGCCTGAAGAGCGACCTCGTCGACGTGCTGATGCATGCCACCGAAGGCCGCCTGGGCGAGGTCGAGCTGCAGTGGGACCGCCGCTTCGCGCTCGGCGTCGTGATGGCCGCGCCCGGCTACCCGCAGTCGCCGCGCAAGGGCGATGCGATCGTCGGCCTGCCCGAGGATGCCGAGGACGCGATGGTCTTCCACGCCGGCACCTCGCTGGACGACGGCACGCTGCGCACCAGCGGCGGCCGCGTGCTGTGCGTGACCGCGCTCGGTGATTCGGCCAAGCTCGCGCAGCAGCGCGCCTACGACACGCTGCGCACGATCCAGTTCGACGGTGCGCAATACCGCCGCGACATCGGCCACCGCGCACTGAAGCGCTGAACCCGATGGACATCGCCGCGGTCCGCGCGTACCTGCTCGACCTGCAGCAGCGCATCGTCGATGCGATGCAGGCGGCCGATGGCGGCAGCTTCCGCACCGATGCATGGACCCGGCCCGCCGGCGGCAGGCTGGAAGGTGACGGCAAGACGCAGGTGATCGAGGACGGCGCGCTGCTCGAACGCGGCGGCTGCAACTTCAGCCATGTGAAGGGTGCGACGCTGCCGCCGTCGGCGACACAGCACCGGCCCGAGCTCGCCGGCGCCCCCTTCGAGGCGCTGGGCGTCTCGCTGGTCTTCCACCCGCGCAACCCGTACGTGCCGACGGTGCACATGAACGTGCGCATGTTCGCCGCGCTGCCCGCCGGCCGCGAGCCGGTGGTGTGGTTCGGCGGCGGCATGGACCTGACGCCTTACTACGGCTTCGACGACGACGCGCGCCATTTCCACCGCGCCTGCCGCGACGCGCTGGCCCCCTTCGGCGACGAGCTGCATCCGCGCTTCAAGCAGTGGTGCGACGAGTACTTCTTCCTGAAGCACCGCAACGAGCCGCGTGGCATCGGCGGCATCTTCTTCGACGACTTCAATGCGCTCGGCTTCGAGCGCAGCTTCGGAATGCTGCGCGCGGTGGGCGACGCCTTCCTCGGCGCCTACGCGCCGATCGTCGCGCGCCGGCGCGACATGCCCTACGGCGAGCGCGAACGCGACTTCCAGGCCTGGCGTCGCGGCCGCTACGTCGAGTTCAACCTGGTGTTCGACCGCGGCACGCTGTTCGGCCTGCAGTCGGGCGGCCGCACCGAGAGCATCCTGATGTCGATGCCTCCGCTGGTGAAGTGGCGCTACGACTGGCAGCCCGAGCCCGGCAGCCCGGAAGCGTTGCTCGCGAGCCACTTCCTGGTTCCGCGCGATTGGCTCGGCTGACCGCTGGCTTGAACCCCGCCGCCCGTAGCGGCATATTTCGACCCACTTCCACAAACCGCCTATTCGCAGGCGATCCCAGGAGCTGAATGGACATTCGCAAGCTGCAACGCGCCATCGTCGATGGCCTCGAGGACGTGAAGGCGCAGGACATCCTGGTCTTCAACACCGAGCACCTGTCACCGCTGTTCGAGCGCGTGATCATCGCGTCGGGCGCGAGCAACCGGCAGACCAAGGCCCTCGCGTCGAGCGTGCGCGATGCGGTGCGGTCGCAGGGCATGCCGGTGCTCGGCATGGAAGGGGGCGACAACGGCGAGTGGATCATCGTCGACTGCGGTGCCGCGGTCGCGCACATCATGCAGCCGTCGATCCGCGAGTACTACCGCCTCGAGGAGATCTGGGGCGGCAAGCCGGTGAAGCTCAAGCTGGGCGACGGTGCCGCGCCCAAGGGCCTGCCGAAGGCGTCCGAAGGCTTCGACGACGACGACGAGGACCTGCCGCCGCCCCGCAAGGCCACGCCGTCGAAGAAGGCCAGCGCGGCGAAGAAGGCCGCGCCCGCCCGGGCCAAGGAGGTCGCGCCCGCCAGGAAGGCCGCGCCGGCCGCGAAGAAGGCTCCGGCAGCGAAGAAGGCGGCGGCCAAGACCTCGACCGGCCGGGCCCCGGCGAAGACCGCCGCGAAGACGCCCGCCCGCAAGGCACCGGCCAAGACCGCGGCCAAGGCACCGTCCCGGGCGCCCGCCAGGGCACCGGCGAAGAAGGCGCCCGCGAAGACCGCCGCTCGCAAGACCTCCGCGCGCGGCTGATGCGCCTGGTGCTCGCGGTGGTCGGCCAGCGCATGCCGGGCTGGGTCGACACCGCGTACGAGGACTTCGCGAAGCGTTTCCCGCCCGAGATGCGGCTGGAGCTGAAGGCCGTGAAGGCCGAGCCGCGCAGCGGCGGCAGGACGGCGGAGCAGATGATGGCCGCCGAGGCCCAGCGCCTCGATGCGGCGATTCCGAAGGGCGCGCGCCGTGTCGTGCTCGACGAGCGCGGCAGCCGGCTGACGACGCTGCAGCTCGCCGAGCGCATGCAGGCCTGGCGCCAGGACGGACGCGACGTCGCCTTCCTGGTCGGCGGCCCGGACGGCCTCGACCCGGCGCTGAAGGCCGGCGCCGACGAGACGCTGCGCCTGTCCGACCTGACGCTGCCGCACGCCTTCGTGCGCGTGCTGCTGGCCGAAGGCCTGTACCGCGCCTGGTCGGTCAGCACCGGCCACCCCTACCACCGCGAATAGGGCGGCGCGAGCCTTCGTGCCGCGCGTTGGCTCGCCGCGCGCACGAGGTCGGTGGCAAGATGCAGTGCTCATGGCGCCCCTGCAAGGCACGACCCCCGACGCGCGCTCGCGGCAGCGCCTGCGCCTGCTGGCCGTCCTGGCGGTGCTGTGGACCGCGCTGGTGGCCGCCGGCGGCTGGTGGCTGGTGAACCTGCGGGTGCAGGGCGAACGCCAGCAGACGCTGGCGCGCGCCGAAGCCCGGCTGGGTGCGGTGAAGAACGTGCTCGGCGTCACGCTGCAGGATTTCACGTCGCTGGCCGCGTACCTTGCGCGTCAGCCCCCCGCGCGCGAGTTCCTGGCGTCCGATCCGCTCGCCGGCACCCGGTTCACGGTCGAGCCGCCTCCGCCGGCGACGGTCGATGCCTACCTGGCGCGACCGCCGGTGCAGGCGGTCACCCGCTGGCTGGACCTGCCGCGGCGCGACTTCGGGCTGCCGGTGGTCGCGCTCGTCGACGTCGAGGGCCGCACCGCGGCGGTCGCGGTGGCGGCGCGCGGCCCGATGGCGCCCTGGCTGGCGATCAGCCTGCGCGAGCGCAGCTACTTCGTCGATGCGCTGGAGTCCGGCCAGGCGATGCAGTTCGTCACCGGCCGGGTGACGCAGGTGCCGGGGCTGTTCTTCGCCCATCGCGTCGAGCAGGATGGTCGCCTGCTCGGCGCGGTGATCATCAAGCTCGATGCCGACCGGCTGAACCGCCTGCTCGGCGATGCCGGCAGCAACGAGACCTTCATCGCCGACGACCTCGGCGTGCTGATCCTCGGCAGCCTGCCCGAGGCGCTGCATCGCCGGCTGCCGCAGGCGGCCCCGCAGGCCTCGGCCGCGCGCATCGCGCGATATCGGCAGGAGCCCGAGACCGTCGGCTGGCGCTTCGGCGAGCTGCGCATCGGCGAGCGGCGGCTGGCCAGCGCCCAGCTCGGCGGCCGCCGCTACCTCGCGCTGGATGCGCCGCTGGAGGGACGGCCCTTCCGGCTGTGGGTGCTGGGCACGCTGCCGGAGGAGGAGGCGATCCTGCTGAACACCGGCCTCGGGGCATTCGCGCTGTGGCTGGCCGGCGGCACGCTGCTGTGGGCGGGCTGGCGCCGCTACCAGGCGCTGCAGGCCGCGCTGCGTGCGCGCCGCGAGATGTTCGAGCTCACCGGCGCGCTGCCGCTGACGGTGTTCCGCTACGTGCAGCCGCCGGACGGCGGCGGCCACTTCGCCTTCGTCGGTCACGGCGTCGAGGACCTGCTGGGCATCAGTCCCGGCGCGCTGACGCACGACCCCGACCTGCCGTGGCGGCTGGCCGGCAGCAGCGAGCTGCGCCCGCCGGTGCAGCCGCAGGAATTCGGCCTGACGCGCGCCGGCACGACGCGGCGCATCCGCGTGCACAGCACGCCGACGATCGACGTCGACGGCACCGTGACCTACAGCGGCTACTGGCTCGACATCTCCAGCCACCGCGAGACCGAGGCGCGCTTCGCCGCGGTCTACGAGCACGCGCCCAACGGCTACCTGTTCTTCGACCGCCGCCGCGGCGTCACGCACTGCAACCCGGCTGCGCTGGCGATGTTCGGCGCCGAGCAGGTCGAGCAGCTGCTCGGCCGCATCATCTGGTTCCCGCCGCTGTCGCCGGAGCTGCAGCCCGATGGCCAGTCCAGCCGCGACAAGGCGCTCGCCGACATGCGCCGCCACCGCGGCGGCGGCCAGCGCGTGCAGACCACCGAATGGCGCTTCTGCAGCCTCGACGGCCGCTGCTTCGACGCCGAGGCCAGCGTGATCGCGATCGACTCCGGCGGCGAGCCGCAGTACTGCGCGATGGTCGAGGACATCACGCAGCGCAAGCTGGTCGAGCAGGCGATGCAGCAGGCGCGCGAAGCCGCCGAGGCCGCGAGCCAGACCAAGTCGAGCTTCCTCGCCAACATGTCGCACGAGCTGCGCACGCCGATGAACGCGATCATCGGCATGACCCACCTCGCGCTCGAGGACGGGCTGCCGGCGAAGCAGCGCGACTACATCGAGAAGGCGCACGGCGCGGCGCGCAACCTGCTGCAGATCCTCAACGACATCCTCGACGTCTCGAAGATCGAGGCCGGCCACATCGAGCTCGAGCAGATCGAGTTCGAGCTCGAGTCGGTGATCGACCAGATGGCCGACGTGCTCGGCCTGAAGGCCGACGAGAAGGGGCTGGAGCTGCTGTACAGCGCGTCGGCCGACCTGCCGCGGCGCCTGGTCGGCGATCCGACCCGATTGCGCCAGATCCTCGTGAACCTGGGCAGCAACGCGGTCAAGTTCACCGACCGCGGCGAGATCACCGTCGGCATGGCGCTCGATCGCATCGACGGCGCGCAGGTCGTGCTGCACGGCTGGGTGCGCGACACCGGCGTCGGCCTCGACGACGAGGCGCAGGCCCGGCTCTTCCAGCCCTTCGTGCAGGCCGACAGCTCGACGACGCGGCGCTTCGGCGGCACCGGCCTCGGACTGGCGATCTGCCGCCAGCTGGTCGAGAAGATGGGCGGCCGCATCTGGGTCGAGAGCCAGCCGGGGCAGGGCGCGACCTTCCACTTCACCGCGCGCTTCGGCCGCGTCGAAGGGACGCCGCTGGCCCAGCGCATCGCGGTGCTCGGCGGCCGCCGCGCACTGGTTGCCGACGACAACGACGCGGCGCTGGAAGTGCTGTCGCGCATGCTCGAAGGCCTGGGCGTGCGGGTCGACCGCGTGAAGAGCGGAGAGGATGTGCTGAAGCAGGTCGAGGCCGACCCGCAGCGCCACCACTGGATCCTGCTCGACTGGAAGATGCCGGGCGTCGACGGCGTCGAATGCGCGCGTCGCATCGCCGGGCGGCATCCGGACAAGGCGGCCTGCATCCTGATCGTCACCGCGTTCAACCGCGACGATGCGGCCCGCGCGAGCGCCGGGCTGCCGCTGGCCGGCGTGCTGCAGAAGCCGGTGACGCCGTCGAGCCTGTTCGACTGCCTGGTGCAGGCCCGGCCGGACGCTGCGGCGCGGCCGCTGCGCCTGCGCGGCCTGTCCGCTGCGGCGCCGGAGCCGATCGCCGCGCCGCGGGCCATGGGCCTTGCGGACGGGCTGCGGGGCGCGCGCGTGCTGCTGGTCGAGGACCATCCGCTGAACCAGGAGCTGGCCTGCGAGCTGCTGCGCCGCGCCGGGCTGGACGTGGTGGTCGCCGGGCATGGCCAGGAAGCGCTCGAGCGCCTGGCCGACGAGGGCCCGTTCGATGCCGTGCTGATGGACTGCCAGATGCCGGTGATGGACGGCTACAGCGCGACGCGTGCGCTGCGCGGCGATGCGCGCTGGCGCACGCTGCCGGTGATCGCGATGACCGCCAGCGCGCTCGCCGAGGACCGCGAGCGTGCCTTCGCCAGCGGCATGAACGCGCACATCAGCAAGCCGATCAACGTGCAGGTGCTGCTCGCGACCCTGACGCAGTGGATCGCCGGCCGCGACGCCGCCGACGCCGATGTGCCGGCGGTCGGGCCGGCCTGGCCGCCGCCGGGCGGGCCGATCGACACCACCGACGGCTTCGAGCGCTGCGTTCGCAACGAGGCGCTGTACCGCCGGCTGCTCGGAGGCTTCCGCGAGACCCAGCGCGGCTTCGCCGAGCAGGCCCGCGGCGCGCTGGCCGGCGGTCGGCCCGACGAGCTGCGCCGGCGTGCGCACGACCTGCGCGGGCTCGCGGCGACGATCGGCGCCCGCGTTCTGGCCGCCGAGGTGCAGGCGCTGCACGCGGCGCTGGCCGACGACGCGGCGTTCGCCGACGGTCCCGACGCCGCGCTCGGCGCGGCGCTCGATCGTGTCGAGCTGTCGCTGCGCGCGGTGCTCGACCAGATCGACCGGTTGCTGGAGCGCGAAGGACTGGGGCAGGATGGCGACCCCGACCCTGACCGCCGCCCGCCGGATGCCTGACACCCTCTACCTCGCTTCGCAAAGCCCGCGTCGCCGCCAGCTGCTGGACCAGCTGGGCGTATCCCATGAACTGCTGCTGCCGGCCGCCGGCGAGGAGGCCGACGAAGCCGAGGCGCTGGAAGCGGTGCGGCCCGGCGAACTGCCGGCGGCCTACGTGCAGCGCGTCACCGCGCTGAAGCTGAAGGCCGCGCGCGAGCGCCTGCGCCGGCGCGGCCTGCCCGAGCGGCCGGTGCTGGCGGCCGACACCACCGTTGCGCTCGGCCGCCGCATCCTCGGCAAACCGGCCGATGCCGACGAGGCGCGCGCGATGCTCGCTTCGCTGTCCGGCCGCACGCACCGCGTGCTGACGGCCGTGGCCCTGTGGACCGGCCGCCGCACGCTGGCGGCGCTGTCCGATTCGCGCGTGCACGTCGCCGAGCTGCCGGCCGCTGCGATCGATCGTTATGTGGCCGGCGGCGAGCCATTCGGCAAGGCCGGCGCCTATGCGATCCAGGGCGCCTTCGCCGGCTGGATCACGCACATCGCCGGAAGTCACTCCGGTATCATGGGTTTGCCTCTCCACGAGACGGCCACGATCCTGAGACAAGCGCACGTGAGCTTCTGACGGTTCGCGGCGCGATCGAAAAGACCAAAGCGCCGCGATGCACGACATCCTGATCAACTGGGCCCCGCAGGAAACCCGCGTCGCCCTCATCGAGAACGGCGCGGTGCAGGAGCTGCACATCGAGCGCGCGCTCGAGCGCGGGCTGGTCGGCAACGTCTACCTCGGCAAGGTCGCGCGCGTGCTGCCCGGCATGCAGAGCGCGTTCATCGACGTCGGCCTCGAGCGCGCGGCCTTCCTGCACGTGGCCGACCTGCACGGCGCCGGCCATCACGGCGCACCGCGTGGCGACGTCGTCGTGCCGGTGCCGATCGAGCGCCAGGTCTTCGAGGGCCAGACGCTGATGGTGCAGGTCATCAAGGACCCGATCGGCACCAAGGGCGCGCGGCTGTCGACGCAGATCTCGATCGCCGGCCGCATGCTGGTCTTCCTGCCGCAGGACACGCACATCGGCATCTCGCAGAAGATCGGCTCCGCCGAGCTGCGCGAGCAGCTGCGCGCGCGCATGCAGCGCCTGGTCGCGACGGCGGACGATTCGCCCACCGGCGGCTTCATCCTGCGCACCAATGCCGAGGAAGCCAGCGACGAGGAGCTGGCCGACGACATCGCCTACCTGCGCAAGGCCTGGGCCGCGATCAAGGCACAGGGCCTATCGCAGCCGCCGGGCACGCTGCTGCACCAGGACCTGAACCTCGCCGAGCGCGTGCTGCGCGACCTGGCCAACGATGGCACGCAGTCGATCCGCATCGACTCGCTGCTGCAGTTCGATGCGCTGAAGGCCTTCGGCGCGGCCTACACGCCGTCGTCCGCGGCCAAGCTCGAGCACTACAAGGGCGAGCGGCCGATCTTCGACCTCTTCGGCATCGAGGAGGAGATCGCGCGGGCGCTGGCGCGGCGCGTGGACCTGAAGTCCGGCGGTTATCTCATCATCGACCAGACCGAGGCGCTGACGACGATCGACGTCAACACCGGCGGCTTCGTCGGCGCGCGCAATTTCGACGACACGATCTTCAAGACCAACCTCGAGGCGGCCGGCGCCATCGCACGCCAGCTGCGGCTGCGCAACCTCGGCGGCATCATCATCGTCGACTTCATCGACATGACGCGCGAGGAGCACCAGCAGTCGGTGCTGGCCGAGTTCCGCAAGCAGCTCAGCAAGGACCGCACGAAGATCACCGTCTCCGGCTTCACGCAGCTGGGCCTGGTCGAGATGACGCGCAAGCGCACCCGCGAGTCGCTGGCCCACATGCTGTGCGAGGCCTGCCCCACGTGCCAGGGGCGCGGCCAGGTGAAGACCGCGCGCAGCGTCTGCTACGACATCCTGCGCGAGATCCTGCGCGAGGCGCGCCAGTTCAACCCGAAGGAATTCCGCGTCGTCGCCAGCGCCACGGTCGTCGAGATGCTGCTCGACGAGGAGAGCCAGCACCTGGCCGGCCTGTCGGACTTCATCGGCAAGCCGATCTCGCTGAGCGCCGAGCCGTCGATGAATCCGGAGCAGTACGACATCGTGCTGCTCTGATCCGCGGCGCGCGCCGATGGAAGCTGCCGTCGGCCCGCTGCCACCGCCCGGCGCCGATGCGGTGCGCGACGACCTGCGGGCCGCGGGCATGGCCGCGGCGATCCTCGTCGAAGGCTGGAGCGATCAGGCCGCGCTGCAGGCGCTGGCGCGGCGCCGCGGCATCGACCTGGCGGCCGAGCGCATCGCGATCGTGCCCACCGGCGGCGTCACCAACATCGCGCACTTCGTGCGCGCGCTCGGCCCCGGTGGCCTGGGCCTGCGGCTCGCAGGCCTGTGCGACCGCGGCGAAGCGGCGTATCTGCTGCGCGCGCTGCAGCGACGTGGTCTGGACGGCGACAACGCGCCGGCCGACCTGGCTGCGATCGGCTTCTTCGTCTGCGACGTCGACCTCGAGGACGAATTGATCCGCGCGCTCGGCGTCGCTGCCGTCGAGCGCGTGATCGAAGCCGAAGGCGAGCACGCCGGTTTCCGCAGCTTCCAGGCCCAGCCGGCGCAGCGCGGTCGCGATGCGGCGTCGCAGCTGCGCCGTTTCATCGGCACCCGCGCCGGCCGCAAGATCCGCTATGGCGCGCGACTCGTCGAGACGCTGGACCTCGACCGCGTGCCGCGACCGCTCGACGCGGTGCTGGCCCGTGCCCGCGGTCAGCCGGGCTGAGATGGCGGCTGCGTGTCGCCGGGGCCCAGGCTGCGCTGCATCAGCACCGTGTCGGTCCACTCGCCGAGCTTGAAGCCGACCGACCGCAGCGTGCCGACCAGCTCGAAGCCGGCGCTGCGGTGCAGGCCGATCGAGCCGGCATTGCCGCTGTGGCCGACGGTGGCCAGCATCTGCCGCCAGGGCCCGCGTTCGCACCGCGCGATCAGCGCGCGCAGCAGCGCCCGGCCGATGCCGCGGCCGGCGAGCTCGGGGGCGACGTAGACCGAGTCCTCGATCGTGTGCCGGTAGGCCGGGCGCGGGCGGTACGGGGTCGCGTAGGCGTAGCCGGCGACGCCGCCGTGGCGCCCGTCGAGCTCCGCGACCAGCCACGGCAGCCCCGAGGTCTGCACCGCGGCGAGGCGTCGGCGCAGCTCGTTCACATCGGGTGGCGCTTCCTCGAAGCTGGCGCGGCCGTGCAGCACGTGATGGGCATAGATCGCGGCGATCGTGGGCAGGTCGGCGTCGGCGGCATCGCGCACGACAACCGGGGCGTGAGGCGACGAATCGATCAGGGGCAGGGCGGACATGGCGGCAGTCTGCCGTTCGCTGGCGTATAAGTGAAGCTCATCCGGCTTATGCAAATCATCAGGGATTCTTTGACATGCACCAGCGCCTCAACCTCGACCAGCTGCACACCTTCTCGAGCGTCGTCGAGCACGGCAGCTTTTCGGCCGCGGCCGAGCGCCTGGGCCTGACGCAGCCGGCGGTCAGCCTGCAGTTGAAGCAGCTGGAGCGGCGCCTGGGCACGCCGCTGATCGAACGCAGCGGCCGCCGCGCGCTGCCGACCGCTGCCGGGGCCGAATTGCTGGCGCACGCCGCGCGCATCGACGAAGCGGTGGACGCGGCGCTGGCGGCGGTCGGCCGCCATGCGAGCGGCGTGCTCGGCCGCGTGCGCCTGGGCACCGGCGCCACCGCCTGCATCCACCTGCTGCCGCCGCTGCTGCGCGAGTTGCGCCGCCGCTTCCCCGGGCTGGAGATCACCGTGGCCACCGGCAATACCGCGGACATCGTGCAGGCGATCGATGACAACCGGCTCGACGTCGGCTTCGTGACGCTGCCGGCGACCGGCCGTTCCCTGGAGATCACGCCGGTGCTCGACGACCCGTTCGTGGTGATCGCGCCGCGCGGGCTGCCGCTGCCGCCGCGGGCGACGGCCGCGGCCCTGGCGCGCCTGCCGCTGCTGCTGTTCGAGCCGGGGGGCCAGACGCGGCGCGTCGTCGACGGCTGGTTCGCGCGCGCCGGCGTCGTGCCGACGCCGGTGATGTCGCTCGGCAGCGTCGAGGCGATCAAGGCGATGGTGGACGCCGGGCTCGGCTGCGCCGTGCTGCCGCAGATGGCGATGGCCGATGAACCCGCCGGGGGCCGCTTCGTCACGCAGCCGCTGGCGCCGAAGCTGGCGCGCCGCATGGCGGTGGTCGTGCGGCGCGACAAGCGCCTGCAGCGGCCGCTGGCCGAGGCGATCCGTGCGTTGCTGGCCCTGAAGACCCTTCCGCGTGCAACGGGCACGGCGGCTGCCGGATGATGCCGGCCATGACCTGCCTGATCCGCCTGCTGAGGTGCACGCTGCCCGTGCTGCTGGTGCTGCCCGTCGCCGCTTCGGCCGCCGGCGCCCCGCTGGTGCCGGCGCTGCCAGAGGCCGAGAAGCGCATCCTCGACGGCATCAACCGCCTGCGCCGGGGTGCCAGCCTGCAACTGGTCGCGCGCAACGCGCAGCTCGACGCCGCCGCGCAGGGCTTCGCCGACTTCATGGCCCGCACCGACCAGTACGGGCACCGGGCCGATGGCCGCCAGCCGGTGCAGCGCACCCAGGCGCAGGGCTACGCCCATTGCATGGTGGCCGAGAACATCGCCTTCCTGTTCAATTCGGCCGGCGTGCGCACCGCGGAGATGGCGGCGGACTTCGTCAAGGGCTGGCGCGACTCGCCGCCGCACCACGCCAACCTGATGAACCCGGCCCTCACCGAGACCGGCGTCGGCATCGCGCGCAGCGCGAAGAGCGGCCGCTACTACGCGGTGCAGCTGTTCGCGCGGCCGCAGGCGCTGCGCATCCGCTTCGAGATCGCCAACCGCGGATCGGCGACGGTGCGCTACACGCTCGACGAGCGGGTCTTCGAGCTGCAGCCGCGCATGACGCTGACGCACGAGCAGTGCGGCGCGTCCACGGTGCTGGCGCTGCAGCTGCCGGACCAGGCCACGCCGGTGCGCATCGAACCCGGCGACGGCGAACGCTGGCGCGTCGAGCAGGCCGGCGGGCGCTGGCGGCTGGCGAAGGGCTGAGCGCGGCTTCAGGGCCGGTGGGCCGACCGTGTGGCGGGTGTTCTGCGGCTCGGCGATAATCGCCGGTTCGTTTCACCGCCACCCCTTCCGGAGCTCCTCTCATGGGCAACAAGATCATCACCGAAGCCGACCGCCGCGCCACGCCGCGTCCCGCCCCCCTGCCGGGCGTCACGCTGACGACGCACCGCGGCCAGAAGAGCAGCCAGGAACGCGGCTCGCACACCCGCAGCAAGAAGAACCCGGGCAAGCGTCCGCACAAGGGTGGCTGATTCGGGGGGCAGATTCGGGCGGCTGAACGCCTGATCCCATCGACGGGGCCGCGAGGCCCCGTTCGTCCTTGTCGGAGTTCCCTTTGCTGCGCATCACCGAACTGCGGCTGCCGCTCGATCATCCCGAATCCGCGCTGCGCGCCGCGATCGTCGAGCGGCTTGGCATCGCCGATGCCGAGTTGCTGGACGTGCACGTCTTCCGCCGCGGTTACGACGCGCGCAAGAAGGGCGCGATCGTGCTCATCTACACGGTCGACGTCACGCTAGCCGACGAGGCCGCGGTGGCCGCGCGCTGCGCGGCCGACCCGCAGGTGCGGCCCGCGCCCGATACGCGTTATCGCTTCCTGGCCCACGCGCCGGCCGACTTCTACGCGGAAGGGCGCGCGCGGCCGGTGGTCATCGGCTTCGGCCCCTGCGGCCTCTTTGCCGCGCTGATCCTCGCGCAGATGGGCCTGCGGCCGATCGTGCTCGAACGCGGCAAGGCGGTGCGCGAGCGCACGCAGGACACCTGGGGCCTGTGGCGCCGCCAGGAGCTCAATCCCGAGTCGAACGTGCAGTTCGGCGAAGGCGGGGCCGGCACCTTCTCCGACGGCAAGCTCTACAGCCAGATCAGCGACAAGCGGCACCTGACGCGCAAGGTGCTGGCGGAGTTCGTCAAGGCCGGCGCGCCGGACGAGATCCTCTTCGTCAGCAAGCCGCACATCGGCACCTTCCGGCTGGTGTCGATGATCGAGAAGATGCGCGCCGAGATCGAGGCGCTGGGCGGCGAGATCCGGTTCCGGCAACAGGTGACCGACCTCGTGATCGAGCAGGGTCACCTGCGGGGCGTGGTGCTGGCCGACGGCAGCACGCTGCGCACCGACCACGCGGTGCTGGCGCTCGGCCACAGCGCGCGCGACACCTTCGCGATGCTGCATGGCCGCGGCGTGCAGATGGAAGCCAAGCCCTTCTCGATCGGCTACCGCATCGAGCATCCGCAAAGCCTGATCGACCGCGCCCGTTTCGGCCCGAGCGCCGGCCATCCGATCCTCGGCGCGGCCGACTACAAGCTGGTGCACCACGCGCGCAACGGCCGCTCGGTCTACAGCTTCTGCATGTGCCCGGGCGGCACGGTCGTCGCCGCGACCTCGGAGCCGGGGCGTGTCGTCACCAACGGCATGAGCCAGTACTCGCGCAACGAGCGCAATGCGAACGCGGGCATCGTCGTCGGCCTGACGCCGGACGACTACCGCCAGGGCGAGTATGAGGGCCCGGTGAACCCGCTCGACGGCATCACCTTCCAGCGCTTCTGGGAGTCGCGCGCCTACGAGCTCGGCGGCGGCGGCTACATCGCGCCGGCGGCACTCGTCGGCGACTTCGTCAAGCGCCAGCGCTCCAGCGCGCTGGGCGACGTGATGCCGTCGTACAAGCCCGGCGTGTTGCTGACCGACCTGCAGCAGCCGGACCGCGGCAGCCTGCCGGACTACGCGCTGGATGCGATCCGCGAGGCGCTGCCGGCGTTCGAGCGCCAGATCAAGGGCTTCTCGATGCCCGACGCGGTGCTGACCGGCGTCGAGACGCGCACCTCGTCGCCGCTGCGCATCACCCGCGGCCGCGACTACCAGAGCCTGAACGTGCGCGGGCTGTACCCGGCCGGCGAGGGCGCGGGCTACGCCGGCGGCATCATGTCGGCCGGGGTCGACGGCATCGAGGTCGCCGAAGCGCTGGCCTCGGCCCTGATGGGCCTGCCGCCGTCGACCTGAGCCGCCTGTCGTGACGCCGCCTTGCGGCGCCCTGCGGATCCTGAGTCAGCGCCGGCGCTCGTTCCAGCGCGCCAGCTTCTCCAGCGTGCCGCCGGGCTCGGCGCGGTAGCGGTCGCCGGCGGCATCCCAGCGCCATGCGGCCTGGTAGAGCGTGCGCCGCACGGCTGGACGCGGGCGGCAGGCTTCGGTGTGCACCAGCGGCGCATGCACCACCTGCACCTCGGCGACGAGGCGCGGCAGCGCGCGGCCCTCGTCGGGCACGCTGCGCCAGCGCAGCGTCTGCTCGAAGGCCTTCGCGCAGCCGGCGAAGCTGCCGAGCAGGTCGATCTCGGCGATGCGCCGCAGGCGGCCGCCGCGCAGGTGGTAGAGCGCGTTCAGCGCATAGGGTTGGCCGGCGTTGGCATGGTGGTTGACCAGTTCGAAGGCGTCGTCGGTCGGCGACAGCGCCAGCACCGCCGGATCGGCGAAGTAGGTCTGGCGGTCGGTCTGCACCTCCGCGACGTCGATCGGCGCCGACTCGCCGGCGCGGAAGACCGCGAGCACGGTGACGTCGACATCGAAGCCGCCCGGCAGGCCCGCCCCAGGGCGCTCGCCGTGCCACATCAGCAGGTCGTGGGCGCGGCCGGCCTCGTGCACGCGGTGCGTCGCCTGCAGCCGCAGCCGCGTGCCGATCGGTAGCATCGCGCGCTCGCGGCTGGTGCCGGGCAGGCGCAGTCGCCTCGGCTCGAGCATCGTGCTGCCATCGTCGGTGGTCTCGAGCGCGCCGAAGACCGCACGCGCCCGCGCCGAGGTCAAGGCATCGGCGCCGGCATCGGCCCGCGCGCCGGTGGCCGCCTGCGCTAGCGCGAGGGCGGCCGCAGCGAGCAACGAGCGTCGGTGCAGGGTGTTCATTCGAGCCAGGTGGAGGGCGGGGCAGGCATGGGCGTGATGCTCGCCGCAGTGTGTTTCAACGCCGCTTCGCGCGCTGCATCGAGTTGTCAGCTTGGTTGAAAACCTTGAAGTCTTGTATAAGATATAAGACTTCACCACGCCGGAGTCCGATGATGAGTGACTGGAACCCTGCGCTGTACCGCCGCTTCGAGGACGAGCGCACGCGGCCCGCCGCCGAGCTGCTGGCCCGCGTGCCGCTCGAAGCACCGCGCTTCGTCGTCGACCTCGGCTGCGGTCCCGGCAACTCCACCGAGCTGCTGGCCAGGCGCTTTCCGCAGGCCCGGCTGCTGGGCACCGACAACTCGCCGGCGATGATCGCCAGCGCCCGCGAGCGCCTGCCCGCGGTCGACTTCGAGCTGAGCGACATCGCCTGCTGGCAGCCCGCCACGCCGCCCGACCTGATCTACGCCAACGCGGTGCTGCAGTGGCTGCCCGACCATGCGACGCTGCTGCCGCGCCTGCTGTCGCTGCTGGCGCCGGGCGGCGTGCTCGCGCTGCAGATGCCGGACAACCTCGACGAGCCCTCGCATGTGGCGATGCGCCAGACCGCCGCCGATGCACGCTTCGCCGCGGTGATCGGCGATGCCGACAAGCTGCGCGCCCGCGTGCTGCCGGTCGCCGGCTACTACGACCTGCTGGCGCCGCGGGCCGACGTCGATGTCTGGCGCACCGCCTACCAGCACCCGATGGCAGATGCCGCGGCCATCGTGCAGTGGGTGCGCGCGACCGGGCTGAAGCCCTTCGTCGATCCGCTGCCGCCGACGCTGCAGGCCGAGTACCTCGCCGACTACCAGCGGCGCATCGACAGCGCCTACCCGGCGCGCGCCGACGGCCAGCGTCTGCTGGCGTTTCCGCGCCTGTTCATCGTCGCGCGCCGGCGCGATTGACGGCGCCTCGAGCGGCGTACTGGCCGCTCACTTCGGAGGTCAGGGAACCTCGTGCCCGGCCGCCGCGGTCCAGATGCGATACCAGCGCTGGTTGTCGAGCCGCAGGTCCAGCGCCGCGACCGCTTCGCGCGCGGCCTCGAGGCGCCGCGACCCGAGGATCGGCAGCGGCCGGCTCGGGTGGCGCAGCAGCCACGCGAACACCAGCGTCGTGATCGTCGTGCCCAGCTCGTCGGCCTGGCGCTGCAGCTCGACGCGCACGCGGCGCGCCGCATCGTCGTCGCCGGTGAAGATCCGGCCCTGCGCCAGCGGCGACCAGATCATCGGCCGCAGACCCAGGCGCTGGCACTGGTCCAGCGTGCCGTCGTGCAGCACGTCGAGCTTCAGCGGCGACAGCTCGACCTGGTTGGTCACCAGCGGACAGCGCGCATGCAGCAGCTCGAGCTGCCACGGCATGAAGTTCGAGACGCCGAAGTGGTGCACCTTGCCTTCGCGGCGCAGCGCGTGGAAGGTGTCGGCGAGCTCCGACGCGTCCATCAGCGCATCCGGGCGGTGGATCAGCAGCAGGTCGACGTGGTCGGTGCGCAGCGCGCGCAACGAGTGTTCGACCGAGGCGCGCACATGCGCCGCCGAGGTGTCGTAACAATGGAAGCCGTTCTCGGGCCGGGCGTCCGAGCGCAGCCGGATGCCGCACTTGGTGACGATCTGGATCTGGTGGCGCAGCGAGGGCTGCAGGGCCAGCGCCTCGCCGAACAGCGTCTCGACCTGGTAGCCGCCGTAGATGTCGGCATGGTCGAAGCTGGTGATGCCGAGCTCGACGTTCTGCTCGATCCAGCGCAGGCGCTGCTGCGGATCGAGCTGCCAGTCTGCCATGCGCCAGGCGCCGGCGACGATGTTCGAGAGCAGGTGGTTCATTTCGCGTCGGGCTTCTTCTCGCGCGGCAGGCGGCCCATCAGGTAGAACTGGTCGTTCGGCCGCATGCCGGTCAGGTTGGCCATGCGGTTGGACAGGCCGAAGAACGCGGTGATCGCCGCGATGTCCCAGACGTCCTCGTCGTCGAAGCCGTGCGGGCGCAGCGCATCGAAGTCGGCCTGCTCGACGGTGTGCGACGCGGTGCAGACCTTCATCGCGAAGTCCAGCATCGCGCGCTGGCGCGGCGTGATGTCGGCCTTGCGGTAGTTCACCGCCAGCTGGTCGGCGATCAGCGGCTGCTTCTCGTAGATGCGCAGGATCGCGCCGTGCGCCACCACGCAGTACAGGCACTGGTTGTGCGCCGAGGTGGCGACGATGATCATCTCGCGCTCGCCCTTGCTCAGCGAGCCGGTCTCCTTCAGCAGCAGCGCGTCGTGGTAGGCCATGAAGGCGCGCCACTCGGCAGGCCGGTGCGCGAGCGCGAGGAAGACGTTGGGCACGAAGCCGGCCTTGTCCTGCACCTCGAGGATGCGGGTGCGCATGTCCTCGGGCAGGTCGGCCAGGTCGGGCACGGGGTAGCGGCTGATCGCAGGCATGGGGGGCATCGCTCGAGGGCCGGAGGGGCCCGCAGCATAGCGCGCGCGGGCTACAGCAGGCGTTCGGAGACGAACAGCGACTGCCACCAGAGCTTGAAGCGCAGCCAGGTGCTGCCGTCGGGCTCGTCGCGGGTCACGGTGATGCGGCCGTCGCCGTCACGGCCGATCCACTCGACGCTGCGGTCCTCGGCCAGGCGCAGCTTGAGCATCGGCGCCAGGCCCTGGCCGCTGACCAGCCCGGCGAGCCCGCCGGCCAGCGCCGGGCTCTCGATCACCACGCCGAGCTCGGTATTGCCGATCGCCGAGCGGCCGTCGAGGTTGACCGACCCGACCAGCAGCAGCCGGCCGTCGACCGTCGTCACCTTCGCATGCAGCCGCGGCACCGATTGACCGAAGCCGCCGAAGCGCTGCGAGCGCCGCGCCAGCACCGGGCTGAACTCGTAGAGCTCGATGCCCATCGCCAGCATCTCGATGCGGCGCCGGCTGTAGTGGTCGTGCACCAGCGGCTCGTCGGTCGAGCCGAGCGAGTTGGTGACCACCAGGAACTTCACGCCGTGGGCGATGCCGTGGCGCATGCGGTCGAGCGCCGCGTCGTTGGGCAGGAAGTACGGCGACATCATCGTGATCTGCCGGCGCGCGGTCTGCATCGCGTCGATCAGGCCCTGCATCGCCGCGGTCGGCTTGCTCAGCAGGCCGGCGTCGGCGGCCTTCTCGGGCGGATCGGCGTGCACCTGGGCATGGGCCCAGGTCAGCGCGAGGCGGCCCTCGGCCAACTGCTCGCCGACGGCCGTGTGGCCGAGCGGGTCGCTGCGGTAGCGCGGCGGCGCCGGCTGCGCGTCCTGCACCGCGGCGTCGAAGGCGCTGCGCGCCCGGGCCGCATCGTCCGCGCGCGGCAGCAGCGCGTGCAGCGGCCACACGACCTCGCTGTTCCAGTAACGATCGAAGACCGTGGAGAGCTCGTCGACGATGCGCCCGGTCGACAGCAGGTCCATGTCGACGAAGTTCGCCTCGCGGCTGCTCATGAAGTACTCGTCGCCGATGTTGCGCCCGCCGTAGATCGCCGCCGCGTTGTCGGCGATGAACAGCTTGTTGTGCATGCGGTGGTTGAACTGCTGGAAGCTGCCGGGCGACAGCAGCAGCCGCACCAGCGGGCTGCCGTGGCGCAGCGGCAGCGGGTTGAACAGCCGCAGCTCGACGTTTGGGAACGCGGCCAGGCCGAGCAGCAGGTCGTCGATCTCGGCCGCGTAGAAGTCGTCGAGCAGCAGACGCACGCGCACGCCGCGCAGCGCCGCGTCGCGCAACTCGCGCAGCAGCATGCGGCCGGACTGGTCACGCTGCAGGTGGTAGCACTGCAGGTCGAGCGACCGTTCGGCGCGGCGGACCAGCGCGATGCGCGCGTCGAAGGCGAATTCGCCGGTCGGCAGCAGGCGGAAGCCCGAGGGCGCTGCGGCGTCCGCCGGCCGGCTGGCCTCGGCGATGCGCGCCAGCGCGGTGGCGCCGGTGTCGCGGTAGGCGTGGCTGGTCTGGACCGGGCCACGCGGCGGCAGGCCCGCGCAGGCACACAGCAGGCTCACCAGGCAGGCGAGGGACAGGAGTCGGCAGATTCGGTTCATCTCGGCGACGGGGTGCGGCCGTGCGCGGCCGCTTCTTCGATCAGCTACGGAATTGCAGCGCGTGCAGCCGCGCATAGATGCCGCCGCGCGCCAGCAGCTCGGCATGCGGCCCCTGCTCGACGACGCGGCCGGCGTCGAGCACGACGATGCGGTCGGCATGTTCGATGGTCGACAGCCGGTGCGCGATGACGATGGTGGTGCGCCCGCGCATCAGCTGGTCCAGCGCCTCCTGCACCGCGCGTTCGCTCTCGCTGTCGAGCGCCGAGGTGGCTTCGTCGAGGATCAGGATCGGCGCGTCCTTGTACAGCGCACGCGCGATCGCCAGGCGCTGGCGCTGGCCGCCGGAGAGCTGGCTGCCGTTGTGGCCGACCAGGCTGTCCAGCCCCTGCGGCAGGCCATCGACGAAGTCGAGCAGGTTGGCGCCTTTCAGCGCCGCGCGGGCCTTCGCCCGGTCGACGTCCTGGCCGAGCGCGATGTTGTGCAGCACGCTGTCGTTGAACAGCACCACGTCCTGGCTGACCAGCGCAAATTGCCGCCGCAGCGCATCGACCTGCCAGTCCGGCAGCGGCACGCCGTCGAGCAGGATGCGGCCGGCGGTCGGCTCGACGAAACGCGGCAGCAGGTTGATCAGCGTCGTCTTGCCGGCGCCGGACGGGCCGACCAGCGCCACCGTCTCGCCGCGATGGATCGCGAGGTCCAGGCCGTCCAGCGCGGGGCTCTGGTCGTCGCGATAGCGCAGACCGATGCCCTGCAGCGAGATGTCGCCCGCCGCGCGCCCGGGGTCGTGCGTGCCGCCGCGCTCGGGCGGGCTCTGGTCCATCAGCTCCAGGCCGCGCTCGATCGCCACCAGCCCGCGCGTCAGCTGCGCCGAGACGTCCGACAGGTGCTTGATCGGCGCCACCAGCATCAGCATCGTCGTGACGAAGGCGACGAAACTGCCGACGCTGGAGCCGCTGGCCTGGCTCTGCCACAGCGCCAGCGTGACGACGGCCGACAGCGCCAGCGCGGCGAAGACCTGCGTCAGCGGCGTGATCGCGCCGCCGGCGGCGGCGATCTTCAGCAGCACGCGGCGCAACTGCACCGCGTGGCGCTCGAAGCGGCCGGCCTGTGCCGGCTGCGCGCCGTGCATGCGCACGATGCGCCAGGCCAGCGCGTTCTCCTCGACCACGTAGGCCAGCTCGTCGACGGCGGTCTGGCCCTCGCGCGTCAGCCGGTGCAGCCGCTTGCCGACCACGCGCATCACCCACGCGACGGCCGGGAACAGCACCGCGACGAAGAGAGTCAGCTTCCAGTTCAGCCAGAACAGGTAGCCCAGCAGCGCGACCAGCGCGAACGAATCGCGCACGGTGGTCAACAGCGCGCTGACCAGCAGCGTCGCGCCCGTCTGCGCTTCGTAGACGAGGGTGTTGGTCAGCTGGCTGGTCGAGCGCAGCCCGAACATCGCGGGCTCGGCGGTGAGCACGCGGTCGAAGAGCTGCTGGCGCAACTGCTGCAGCGCGCGCTGCGCCGACCACGACAGCCCCAGCTGCGCGACGAAGCCGGCGACGCCGCGCACGGTGAACAGCCCGACGATGGCCACCGGCACCGCCCACATCGGCAGCGTGCGGTCCTGGAAGCCGGAATCGAGCAGCGTCTTCAGCAGCTGGCCGACCATCGGCTCGGTCGCAGCGCCGATCAGCGAGCCGATCAGCGCCAGCGCCAGGCCCAGCCGGGCTTGGCGGAAGTAGGGCAGGAGGCGGCTCAGGCGCTGCAGCAGGGATGGCATCTCGGCGTGGGGGGCAACGCCGGCGAGGGGAGACAGCGCAGCGCGACGGGCATTATCGGGGCGTGATCCGTGCAAAAGGACGGCCCGGAGGACCTGGCGCCGCGGGGGCTCGCTTGCCACGATGACTGTATAAAACTACAGTATGTTCGTGAACCTGTCGCCGCCGCTGACGAAGAACCTGTCGCTGTTCGACGACGAGCCTGCAACGGCCGTCGCCCCGGCGGACGGGCAGGTCGCGCGAGTGGCGCCGGGTTCCCTCGTCGACCCGCCACCGGCGCAGAGCGCCGACCCACCGCCGGCGCAGAGCATCGAACCGCGGTCCACGCCGACGCGCGATGAGTCTTCGTTCGACGCAGCGCCTTTGACGATGCCGGCCGGCGAGCGCCTGCCGACGGCGCCCCGGGCGCCGCACCGGTCGCCGGCCCCCGAAACCCTGCACGCCGCGCTGTGGCGGGCGCACCAGCTCGGCGGCGGCCGCATCGTCACCACCGCCAGCGGCTTCGCGGCGCTCGATGCCGAGCTGCCCGGCGGCGGCTGGCCGCACCGCATGCTGACCGAGCTGCTGCTGCCGCATCCCGGCGTCGGCGAATTGCGCCTGCTGTCGCCGGTGTTGAAGACACTGCTGGCGCCACGGCCCCCGGTGGGCGAAGCCGCCGCCGATGACGGCCGCTGCGTGATGCTGTTCGATCCGCCGGCCGCGTTGTGCGGCTGGGCGCTGGCACAGCTGGGCCTGGATGCGCGCCGGCTGGTGGTCGTGCATGGCCGCGAAGGCACGCGCGGCGCAACCTACCTGCGGCATCTCCTGCCCAGTGCCGACGTGCTGTGGGCGCTCGAGCAGTCGCTGCGCAGCGGCCACCTGGGCGCCGCGCTGGCGTGGCTGCCGGCGCGGCTGTCGGTCGACGTGCTGCGCCGGCTGCAGCTGGCCGCGCAGGCGCACGACGGGCCGGTGTTCCTGTTCCGCGAGCCCGAAGCGCGCCACCGTCCCAGCGCGGCGCCGTTGCGGCTGTCACTGCAGCCGGCGGGCTTCGACCGCCTCGCGCTCAAGCTGCTGAAGCGTCGCGGGCCGCCGCTGCTGCAGACGCTGCAGCTGCAGCTGCCGCCGGTGCTCGAGCCCGAGCTGCGCGGCCGCACGCCGGCGCAGCTGCTGCGCCCGCAGCGCCTGGCGCGCCCGTCCGAATCCGCCTGATCCACGGTGGCCCGATCCCCCTGCCGGACAGGCCGCTGCTCTTGAACGTCATCCCATGTTGTGGATCGGTCTGCACCTGCCCTGGCTCTCGCTCGAGACCTTTCGCGCGACGCTCGTGGCCACCGATGGCCCGCCGCGTCCGATCGCCCTGGTCGCCGACGGCCGCATCGTGCAGGCAGACGAGCCCGCGCGCGCGCTCGGCATCCGCCCGGGCTTCAAGCGTGCCACCGCGCTCGCGCTGTCGGCCGAGCTGCTGCTCGGCCAGGCCGATGCGCACCGCGACGCGATCGCGCTGCAATCGGTGGCGCAGGCGGCGCTGGCCTTCACGCCGGCAGTCACCCTGGGTGACCACGGCACGACGGTGCAGCTGGAGGTGCAATCGACCTTGCGCTACTTCGGCGGCCTGCAGAAGCTGCTCGACCGCCTGCGGCAGGCGATGGCACCGCTGGGCCATCGGCTGCAGCTGGCCACCGCGCCGACCGCGCGCGGCGCCGCGCTGCTGGCGCGCTGGCGCCCGGGCTTCGAGATCGGACCGCACAGCAGCGAGCTCGCGCAACTGTGCCGCCTGCTCGATGACGCACCGGTCTGGCTGCTCGGCCCGGGCCGGGAACACTGGGACGCTCTGCAGGGCATGGGCCTGCACACGCTGGCCGACCTGCGCGCGCTGCCGCGTTCGGGGGTTGCGCGGCGCTTCAGCCCCGAGCTGCTCGACGAGCTCGACCAGGCCCGCGGCCGCGCGCCCGAGCCGCAGCGCTGGATCGTCGCGCCGCCGCGCTTCCATGCCCGCATCGAGCTCTTCACCCGTGCCGACCGCAGCGAGCAGGTGATCGCCGGCGCGCGTGTGCTGCTGGCGCGGCTGGTGGCCTGGGCGCAAGCCCAGCACGGCCGCATCGGCCGCTTCACGCTGGTGATGCACCATGAACGCCGCCACCGCGCGGACGACCGCACGCCGCCGATGACGATGCTTCACATCGAGCCGGCCGCCGCGTCGGCCGATGTCGCGCACCTGCAGATGCTGCTCGCCGAGCGCATCGGCCGCCTGCCGCTGGCCGCGCCGGCGCTGGAGCTCAGCGTGCATTGCGACGCGCTGGTGCCCGGCGCCGCGCCGAATGCCGAGCTGTTCCCCACCCGGGCCAGCGAACGCGCCGGCCTGACGCGCCTGATCGAACGGCTGCAGGCGCGCCTGGGTCGCGAAGCGGTGCAGTCGCTGGCGCTCGCGCGCGATCACCGCCCCGAACGCGGCACGGTGACGCGTCCGGTCGACGCCGCGCGTGCCGGAGCCGCGCCGCCGTCGGAACCCGCGATCGAACAGCGCATGGTTCAGTCCGCCGCGAATGCCGCCGCCGACGTGCTCGACCGCCCCGCGTGGCTGCTGCCCGAACCGATGCCGCTCGCCCAGCGCGACGGCCGTCCGCTGCTCGACGGCCGCCCGCTGCTGCTGCTGGCCGGCCCCGAGCGCATCGAGACCGGCTGGTGGGACGAGGGCCTCGTGCTGCGCGACTACTACGTCGCCGGCTGCGCCGACGGCACCCTGGTGTGGCTGTTCCGGCCGCGGGTGGCACCGGTCGAAGACGACGCGGTGTGGTTTCTGCAGGGGCGCTTCGGCTAACGAACAGAAGACTCGGCCAGGCCCAGCCGCACCCCCAGCGCGATGAAGAGCGCGCCGACGCCGCGCGTCAGCCACGTGGTCCAGCGCCGTGGCCCGGCGCCTTCGCGCGCCAGCTTCGCGCGCAGCGCGGCGATGACCCACGCGAAGCCCAGGTTCACCAGCGTGCCGTTGATGTTGAAGACCGCGCCCAGCACCAGGAAGGCCTGCGCCTTGTGCGCCGTGCCGGCGTCGATGAACTGCGGCACGAAGGCGAGGAAGAACAGCGCCACCTTCGGGTTCAGCGCGTTGGTCAGGAAACCCTGCAGGAAGACACGGCCGAAGCCGGCGGCCGCAGGCCGTCCGGTGGCCGCGGCCGGCGCGGCGGCCGGTTCGCCCGCGGCGGGCGTGGCGCCGGCGCCGATCGAATCCCGCGGCGGCATGCGCGTGCGCAGCATCGAGAGGCCCAGCCACACCAGGTAGGCGGCACCGATCCAGCGGATCACGTCGAAGGCCAGCGCCGAGCCGGCCAGCAGCGCCGACAGCCCCAGCGCCGCCGCCACCGCATGCAGCGTGCAGCCGGCGCCGACGCCCAGCGCCGCGGCGGCGCCGGCACGGAAGCCGTGTGCACCGGCGCGTGCGGCGATCAGCGCGACGTCCGCGCCGGGCGTGAGGTTCAGCAGCAGGCCGGCGGCGATGAACAGCGGCAGGTCGTGGATGCCGTCGAGCAGCATGGGGGTCCTTCTTCGTTCAGCCGGTCAGCCCGGCCATGCCGGCAAGCGCGCCGGCGGCGATCAGCCACAGCGGGCTGAGCCTGGTCCAGGTCATCGTCGCCGCCGTCGCGGCGATGACGGCCCAGGTGCCCCAGTGGCCGCGCGTCGGCGCCGTCAGCACCCAGCCGGTGGCCAGCAGGAGCCCCAGCGTCAGCGGCACCATGCCGGCGGTGAAGGCGCGCAGCACGATCGAATCGGCGCGGCGGTGGCCGAGGCGCCCGACCACCCATGCGGTCAGCGACGAGGGCAGCATGATGCCGACCATCGTCGCGACCAGGCCCGCGAAGCCGGCGACATGCAGCCCCAGCAGGCCGACGAACAGGATGTTCGGCCCCGGCGCGGCCTGCGCGATGGCCACCGACGCGGTGAACTGCGCGTCGCCCAGCCACAGCTGCTGCTGCACGAGGTAGCGGTGCATGTCCGGCGCCGCGGTGATCGCGCCGCCGACGGCGATCATCGACAGCAGCATGAAGTGCAGCATCAGCTGCAGCAGGTCGTCCCAGCCGAGGCCGTGCAGGCCCCACAGCTCGGCCGCAGCCGCCAGGGTGCTTGCGTCCGGCCAGCTCACGCCGTTCTCTGCTGCGCGCGGATGCGCCACCAAGCCAGCGCCATCGACACGCTGCCCAGCCCCAGGACCACGCCCACCAGCGGCCAGCGCAACCCGCCGATCAGCGCCAGCGTCAGCGCGGCGATGAACCAGCTCGCCGGCTGGCCGAGCGGGTTCGTCTTCAGCGTCGAGCGCAGCTTGAAGGCCATCGCGATCACCAGCCCGGCCGAGACCACGCCCATGCCGCGCAGCGCCCCGATGGCCAGCGGGTGTTCGGCGACCTGGGTGTAGAGCGTCGCGATCGCCAGCACGATCACCATCGGCACCGTCAGCAGCCCGGCCGAGGCGGCCAGCGCGCCGCGCCAACCGCACGCCCGGTCGCCGAAGATGATCGCCATGTTGATGATGTTCGGCCCCGGCAGCACCTGGCCCAGCGCCAGCAGCTCGACGAACTGCGATGGGCTCAACCAGTGCTCGCGCTCGACCAGCTCGCGGTGCGCGATCGGCAGCACGCCGCCGAAGCCCTGCAGCGCGAGGCGGTTGAAGACGCGGAAGAGCTCGGCCGCCGACTGCGGCCGGCGCAGCGGCGGCTCGGTGGCGGGCGCGGCCTCAGCCATGCGCCGCGGCGACGCGCGGTGCCGCCGCCATGCGGCGCGCAGCCCACACGCTCAAGGCGATCGCGCACAACATCCAGGCCAGGCCGATCCAGTGCAGCGGCCCGAAGCCGGCCTGCGCGACCACCAGCCCGCCGCTCGAGGCGCCCAGCGCCTGGCCGGCGTACATCGCCGAGCTGTTCAGCGCCACCAGCGCGGCCGTCAGCGCCGGCGCGGCCATGCTCAGCCGCGCCTGCTGCGCCGAGTTCGACGCGAAGCAGCCCAGCGCCCACGGCATGATCACCAGCGCCATCGATCCGAAGCTGGTGCCCAGCGGCCACAGCAGCAGGCTCAAGCCCATCGCGCCCAGCAGCCAGGCCACCGCGCGCGCGGCGCCGATGCGGTCGATGTACCTGGACAGCAGCACGTTGCCGATCACGCCGATCGCGCCGAACCACATGAAGATGGTGCTGATCTGCGCCGCATCGGCGCCCAGCACCTGGCGGTAATAGGGCGCGAAGTACGAGAACAGCGTGAACTGGCCGGCGGCGCTTAACGCGGTGACGCCGATCGTCGCCATCAGCGCCGGGTGCGTGAACACCTCGCGCCAGCTCTGCAGCGACAGCGCCGGCGGCCGCACGCCGTCGGGCATCGCGCGCCAGACCCACGCGGTGCCGATGAGACCGAGCACCGCGACGAGACCGAAGGCGTAGCGCCAGCCGAAGGCTTCGCCGATGTAGGCATGCAGCGGCATGCCCAGCACCGACGACACCGACCAGCCGAGGAAGACGAAGGTGATCGCGCGGCCGCGCCGTTCGGGCGGCACCATCATGCCGATGGCCGCGGCGGCCTGCGGCGTGAACACCGCGGCGCCCAGCACCGTCAGCGCGCGCACCGGCAGCAGCGCGGCGTAGTTCGGCGCCAGCGCCGACAGCGCATGACCCAGCGCGAACCAGCCGAGCGCGAAGGTCAGCAGCCGGCGCCGGTCGATGCCGGCGACGAAGGCCGCGAGCAGCGGCGCGCCGACGGCCATCACCACCGCGGCGACGGCGATCAGCTGGCCGCCGACCGCGACGCTGATCTTCAGCGACGAGACCAGGTCGTTCAGCGCCCCGGTGGGCACCATCACGCCGCAGCCGATCGAGAAGTTGCCGTACAGCAGCGCCCAGCGGGCGCCGCGCGGATCGTTGGGGGTGGGGGTCATCGCGCTCGCGTCCCGAGCGCCGGTTGCCCGCGCACCGGTCGTCCTCCTCGGGGAGGGCGCCAGTCTAGGCGGGCTTCAATCACCGGAGGACCTTCAGGGCCTCGGGATTCACCAGGTTCGTCGGTTCGTTGCGGATGAAATTGACGACGTTGTCGAACGCGGCGCCGAAGTACAGCTCGTAGCTGTCCTGCTCGACGTAGCCGATGTGCGGCGTGCACACCGCGTTCTCCAGCCGCAGCAGCGGGTGGCCCTGCAGGATCGGCTCGGTCTCGAAGACGTCCACCGCCGCCATGCCGGGCCGGCCGCGGTTCAGGCCCGTGACCAGCGCGTTCTCCTGCACCAGCTCGGCACGCGAGGTGTTCACGAAGATCGAGGTCGGCTTCATGCGCGCCAGGTCGTCCAGCGTGACGATGCCGCGGGTCTGCTCGGTCAGCCGCAGGTGCAGGCTCAGCACGTCGGCCTGCTCGAAGAACTGCTCGCGGCTGTCGGCCGGCGTGTAGCCGTCGGCCGCAGCCTTCAGGCGCGACGCGTCGCTGCCCCAGACGATGACCTGCATGCCGAAGGCCTTGCCGTAGCCGGCAACCAGCTGGCCGATCTTGCCGTAGCCCCAGACGCCGAGCGTGCGGCCGCGCAGCACGAGCCCCAGGCCGAAGTTCGGCGGCATCGACGCCGACTTCAGCCCCGACTGCTGCCACGCGCCGTGCTTGAGCGTGCCGATGTAGTGCGGCAGCCTGCGCATCGCGGCCATGATCAGCGCCCAGGTCAACTCGGCCGGCGCCACCGGCGAGCCGATACCTTCGGCCACCGCGATGCCCATGCGGGTGCAGGTCGCGACGTCGATGTGCGGACCGACGCGGCCGGTCTGCGCGATCAGCTTGAGCTTGGGCAGCTTTTCCAGCAGCGCGCGCGGGAAGTGCGTGCGTTCGCGGATCAGCACCAGGATGTCGGCATCGCGCAGGCGCACCGACAGCTGGCCGATGCCTTTCACGGTGTTGGTGAAGACCTTGGCATTGAGGTTGTCGAGCTTCGCCGCGCAGCGCAGCTTGCGCACGGCATCCTGGTAGTCGTCGAGGATGATGATGTTCATGGCGGGGCGCGGCCATTGTGCCGCCCCCGACGCGTGACAAGGCGTCAGAGCCGCATCAGGCTTGATGGGACCGGCCGCGCATAATTTCGGCTGCGGCTCGCTGCACGTCACCCCTTCTGGAGCACTTCAAATGTCCCTCTCGATGTACTCGGCCAGCGTGCCGGTTTTCAAGCGCCAGCTGACCGGCATGCTCGGCTGGCTGGACAAGGCCGAGGCCCATGCGCAGGCGCGCAAGTTCGACCCCAACAACTACCTGCAGACGCGGCTCGCGCCGGACATGCTGCCCTTCATTGCGCAGATCCGCATCGCCAGCGACGGCGCCAAGGGCTGCGTCGCACGGCTGGCCGGCATCGAGATCCCGAAGTTCGAGGACAACGAGGCCACGATTGACGAACTGCGCCAGCGCATCCGCAAGACGCTGGAGTTCATCGACAGCGTCGGGCGCGACAAGATCGACGGCAGCGAGGAGCGCGAGATCACGATCCCGATGCGCAATCGCGACCCGATCCAGTTCAAGGGCGAGTTCTACCTGAAGCACTGGGCGCTGCCGAACTTCTTCTTCCACGTGACCACGGCCTACGCACTGCTGCGCCACAACGGCGTCGAGCTCGGCAAGAAGGATTTCCTGGCACTCGGCGACGGCTGAGCCGCCGCCGGGCCGCCCCAAGGCGGCTCGCGCCCCCTTGGGGGGCAGGAGCGAAGCGACGTGGGGGCCTCATGACGGCCGCCGGGCCGCCCCAAGGCGGCTCGCGCCCCCTTGGGGGGCAGGAGCGAAGCGACGTGGGGGCCAATGATCGCCGCACGCCGCGGCGCCGGCGATCAGTGGCCCGGGAAGGCCATCGCCGGGAAGCTGCTGTCCAGCGCCTGGTGCAGCGCATGGCGGGTGGTGGGGTCGGGATCGGCCGCACGCAGCGCGTCGAACACCGCGCCGCGCAGCAGCCAGAGGTCGACCGGCGCTTCGCTCTGCCGCACCTGGTGGCGCAGCCAGCGGCCGCGGCTGCCGTCGATGCCGGCGACCGCGTCGATGAAGCGCTGCTTCAGCTCGACGAAGGCGCGGCGCGCCGCGATGCGCGCGCGGCGCTGTCCGGGCAACGAGGCGGCCGACACCGGCGAGGTGTCCGCGGCGGGCATCGCGGTGAAGTGGCGTGGTGCGATCGGCGCCGTCGGCGCCATCCACGGGGAGGTCGACAGGCGGGACATCCGTCCGTCCTGTTCAGACGATCTGGCTCGCCGTCCCCTGGCGCGGCGCACGCACCGGGAAGTGGCGGTTCAGGCGCAGCATGCGCGCTTCGGCTTCCGCCTGGCTGAGCGCCTGGGCCAGCAGGCCGTAGAGCGTCGAGCGCAGGTGCCACAGCTCGCGCAGCGAGCGGGCACGTTCGATGCGCTCGGCCAGCGCCTGGCCGTCAGCGAACGGCAGATCGCCCAGGCTGGCCCGGAACTCGTCCTTCACCAGCGCCAGCCGGTTGACGGGGCGATGTTCGGCCGGCGTCCAGGGCGAGCGGTCGAGCCAGCGCTTCGCGCGGCCCCACAGCGTCAGCGACGAGGGCCACAACGCGGGCGGGCAGACCTCGACGCGGCTTTGCAGCGTGCTGGACAGCCGGCTGTCGCGAGCCGACCCGGGACGGGTCGCCCAGCGGGGCAGGAGGCGGTGCAGCGTGTTCATGGGCTTGATATCGACCAGCGAAGCGAGGGTCTGTAGCCAATTGTTCGGTGCCGCACCGACTGCAAAAAAGACAAACAGGCGCCGCAAAGGGCGCCTGTTCGACGAATGGGCGGCAGGGGCCGGCGAAGCGCCGGGGAAGGCGCCGGTGCAGGCGCTAGACCGCTCCGTACAGCAGCTTGCGCTGCGCGGTGTAGGCCCACCACGGCGCGGGCTCGGCGCCGCGCATGAAGTCGGTGGCGGCCATGAAGGTGTCGAGCACGCAGGGGTCCTGGCGCTTGCCGGTGTGTGCGCACAGCGCCTGGTACAGCACGAAGGCATCGCGGTGCGCCAGCTCGCGCGGGTGCACGATGCCCAGGGCGCGCAGGTCGGCGGCCATCGACGGGCCGATGTTCGGCAACTGCTCGAGCTGCTGGCATTCGGCCGCGCTGGCGGCCTTCGGAGACTTCACCAGCGGCCGGCGCGCGAGGGTGTCCGGGGCGGCGCTGGCCATCACATCAGCATCGTGTTGCGGATCAGCCCGACGGCCACGCCCTCGAGCTGGAACTCGGCGCCCGGCGGCACGACGATGGTGGCGTAATCGGGGTTCTCGGCCAGCAGTTCGATGCCGGTCTTGGTGCGGCGCAGGCGCTTGACGGTGACGTCGTCGCCCAGGCGCGCGACGACGATCTGGCCGTTCTTCGCCTCCTGCGTGCGCTGCACCGCGAGCAGGTCGCCGTCGAGGATGCCGGCGTCGCGCATGCTCATGCCGCGCACCTTCAGCAGGTAGTCGGGCCGGCGCGGGAACATGCTGGCCTCGACGACGTAGGTCTGGTCGACGTGTTCCTGCGCCAGGATCGGGCTGCCGGCGGCGACGCGGCCGACCAGCGGCAGCGTCAGCTGCGCCAGGCTCGGCAACGGCAGCGAGAATTGCTTGCCGCGCGCTTCGTTCAGCGCCCGCAGGGTGTCCGACCGCAGCCGGATGCCCCGCGAGGTGCCGCCGACGAGCTCGATGACGCCCTTGCGGGCCAGGGCCTGCAGGTGTTCCTCGGCGGCGTTGGCGGAGCGGAAGCCGAGCTCGGCAGCGATCTCGGCGCGGGTGGGCGGGGCGCCGCTTCGTTCGATCGCGCTCTGCACGAGATCGAGAATCTGCTGCTGGCGCGGGGTGAGTTTCGGGCCTTCTTCCATGCGTTGTTCTCCGAAAGCTGCGGCGGGTGGACGGCTGGCCGCTGGCGGCGGGCCGGCAGGGTGGCCACCTGCTTATCCATCCAGTGGCTGTATTTTTATCCAGATGAGGGCGGGATGCCAAGCACCGTTGTGATCCTGGGTACCGGCGGCACGATCGCCGGCACCGCGAAGAACGCGGCCGACAACGTCGGCTACACCGCCGCGCAGCGCGGCATCGACGAGCTGGTGGCCGCGGTGCCGCAGCTGGGCGAGGCGCCGCTGGAGCTGGAGCAGGTGGCGCAGCTCGACAGCAAGGACATGGACTACGCCACCTGGCAGCGGCTGGCGCAGCGCATCGAGCTGCACCTGGCGCGGCCGGAGGTGGTGGGCATCGTCGTCACCCACGGCACCGACACGATGGAGGAGACCGCCTGGTTCCTGCAGCGTGTGCTGGCGCCGGCCAAGCCGGTGGTGCTGACCGGCGCGATGCGGCCGTCGACCGCACTGCAGGCCGACGGGCCGCAGAACCTGCTGGATGCGGTGGCCGTCGCGCGCGAACCCGGCGCCTGCGGCGTCGTCGTCGCGTTCGGCGGCCTGGTGCACAGCGCGCACGACGTGCGCAAGGTGCACACCTATCGGCTCGATGCGTTCTCGTCCGGCGATGCCGGGCCGATCGCGCGCATCGAGGAAGGCCGGCTGCGGCGGCACCGGCTGTGGCCGGTCGGCAGCGCGCTGGGGCTGGCGCGCATCAATTTCGACCCCGGCTCGTGGCCGCGGGTGGAGGTGATCTCCGGCCATGCCGCCTCGGACGGCTTCATCGTCGATGCGCTGGTCGGCGCCGGCGTGCACGGCATCGTGGTGGCGGCGCCGGGCAACGGCAGCCTGCACCGGGCGCTGGAGCCGGCGCTGCGGCGCGCGGTCACCGCCGGCGTGCCGGTGTGGCGCTGCTCGCGCTGCGCCGGCGGTTCGCTGGTGGGCAGCTTCGACGACAAGCTGCCGGCAGCGCCGACGGCGTCGCCGTGGCAGGCGCGCATCGACCTGATGCTGAGCCTGCTGGCGACGCCGGGATGATCTGGCGGGCCGCCGCGCCTTTCGGGCGTCAGCGGCCGGCGCCGGTCAGACGACGGTCAGCGTGACGTCGATGTTGCCGCGCGTCGCGTTCGAGTACGGGCAGACCTTGTGCGCGGCGGCGACCAGCGCCTCGGCGGCCGAGCGCTCGAAGCCGGGCAGGCTGATCTTCATCGCGACCTGGATGCCGAAGCCGCCGGGGATCGGGCCGATGCCGACGTCCGAGGTGATCGACACGTCGTCCGGCACCTTGAGCTTCTGCGCCGCGCCGACGGCCTTCATCGCACCGATGAAGCAGGCCGAGTAGCCCGCCGCGAACAGCTGCTCCGGGTTCGTGCCGTCGCCGCCGGCGCCGCCGAGCTCGCGCGGCGTCGACAGGTTGACTTCGAGCTTGTTGTCCGAGGACTTCGCGGTGCCGGTGCGGCCCCCGGTGGCGGTGGCGGTGGCGGTGTAGAGGACCTTGTCGAGAGCCATGGTGTGCCTTTCTGGGCTGGGGTGAACAGGTCGGACCGCGCGGATCAGGCGGCCCGGGTGGAGGAAGCGGTGGCGGCGGCGAGCTGCTCGCGCAGCGCGCGCAGCCGTTGCGCGAGCTCGCCGATCTCGGTGAGGTCGCAGGCGGTGGCGCTGGCGATGCCTTGCGGCACCGCGACGGCGCGCGCCTTCAGCTTGCGGCCTGCGGCAGTGAGCTGCAGCAGCACGCGGCGTTCGTCGGCCGTGTCGCGCAGGCGCTGCACCAGGCCGAGCGCTTCGAGGCGCTTGAGCAGCGGCGTCAGCGTGCCGGAATCGAGCGTCAGGCGTTCGCCGAGCTGCGACACGGTGATGCCGTCACCTTCCCACAGCACCAGCATCACGAGGTACTGCGGATAAGTCAGGCCCAGCGGTTCGAGCAGCGGCTTGTAGGTCTTGGTCATCGCCAGCGAGGCCGAGTACAGCGCGAAGCACAGCTGGCGGTCGAGCGCCAGCCAGTCATCCGGACCGACGTGCTCTGAAGGGGTATGCCTGCGTGCCATGGCCGTTAATGTAGCGAGCAATTCAATTGTGTGCAATTTAAATTCCGAGACCCTGCGGCGCGCAGGGTCGAAGCCGGACGGTCAGGCGCAGACTGTCGCCATGCACACCCCACCGCCCGCCGCAGCACCGGCGGCGCCGCTGCCACCGGATGCGCTGTACCACGCGCTGGTCGAGCATGCGCCCGACGGCATCCTGCTGATCGATCCGGCCGCTGGCCGGGTGCTCGATGCCAACCGCAGCGCCTGCACGCTGTTCGGGCGGGACCGGGACACGCTGCTGGCCGCGTCGCTGCTCGACCTGAGCCCGCCGCGGCAACCCGACGGCCGCGACTCCGCCGAAGCCGCGGCCGCTCACTTTGCGGCTGCGGCGCGCGGCGAGGGCGGGGCGATCGACTGGACCTGCCGCCGCGCCGACGGCACGACGCTGCCCTGCGAAGTGCGCATGGCGCCGGTGCCCGGACCGGAGCCGCGCGTGCTGCGCATCAGCCTGGTGGACATCAGCGAGCGCAAGCAGGCCGAGGCGCTGCGCGACGGCGAGACGCGGCTGTTGGAGATGATGGCGCGCGGCGTGCCGCTGCTGCAGACGCTGGAAGAGCTGGCGCTGCTGATGGAATCGCAGGTGGCGGGCCTGACCTGCACGCTGGTGCTGCTGGACGTCGACGGCCGCCACATCGCCGGTGCGATCGGGCCGCACATGCCGCCCGAGTACCTGAAGGCGCACGAAGGGGTCGAGATCGGTCCGCTGGTCGGCTCCTGCGGCACGGCGCTGTTCCGTCGCGAGACGGTGATCGTGCCCGACATCCTCGTCGACCCCGGCTGGCAGCCGTTCCTGCCGCTGATCGCGCACCACGGCTTCCGCGCCTGCTGGTCGGCGCCGATCTTCCACGGCGAGGCCGTGCTCGGCACCTTCGCGATGTACCAGCGCGAGCCGCGCAGCCCGGCCGCGCGCGACATCCATCTGCTGAGCGTGGCCACGCACATCGCCGGCATCGCGATCGAGCGGCGGCGGCGCGAGATGGAGCTGGCGCGCTACCGCGAGCACCTGGAGGAGCTGGTGCGCGAGCGCACCGCGGCGCTGGAGGCCGCGCGCGACAAGGCCGAGGTGGCGAACCGCGCGAAGAGCGCCTTCCTCGCCTCGATGAGCCACGAGCTGCGCACGCCGCTCAACGGCATCCTCGGCTTCGCGCAGCTGCTGCGGCTGGACCCCGACACCACCGAACGGCAGCGCAAGGGCATCGGCATCATCCAGAGCAGCGGCGAGCACCTGCTGACGCTGATCAACGACGTGCTCGACCTGTCGCGCATCGAGGCCGGCAAGCTCGACCTGCACCCGCAACGCTTCAGCCTGCCAAAGCTGCTGAAGGTCGTCACCGACGTCATCCGCGTCAAGGCCGAGGAGAAGAGCCTGCTGTTCCACTTCCGGCCGGCACCGGACCTGCCGGGCGGCGCGGTGGCCGACGACAAGCGCCTGCGCCAGGTGCTGTTGAACCTGCTGGGCAATGCGGTGAAGTTCACCGACCAGGGCGAGGTGAGCCTGGCGGTGCAGGTGCTGCAGCGCATCGGCGACCAGGCTCGGCTGCGCTTTCAGATCGCCGATACCGGCGTGGGCATCGAGCCTGCCCAGCTGCAGCGCCTGTTCCAGCCCTTCGAGCAGGCCGGCGATGTCGACCGCCGGGCCGGCGGCTCGGGCCTGGGCCTGTCGATCAGCCGGCAACTGGTGCGGCTGATGGGCAGCGAGATCGACGTGCACAGCGTGCCGGGGCAGGGCAGCCGCTTCGCCTTCGAGCTGGAGCTGCCGGTGTTCGAGGACCTGCAGCCGGCGGAGCCGCCGGCGCCGGCGATCATCGGCTACGACGGCCCGCGCCGGCGCGTGCTGATCGTCGACGACGTGCCGGTGAACCGCATCGTGCTCGCCGACCTGCTCGGCCAGCTCGGTTTCGAGGTCGACGAGGCCGGCAACGGGCAGGAGGGCCTGGAGCGGGCGCAGGCCTGCCGGCCCGACCTGATCGTGCTGGACAACGTGATGCCGGTGATGGACGGCCTGACCGCGACGCGCCTGCTGCGCGCACGACCCGATACGCAGGGCGTGCCGATCATCGCCGCGTCGGCCAGCGCATCGAACGAACACCAGCGCGCGAGCCTGGCCGCCGGTGCCAACGTCTTCCTGCCGAAGCCGATCGACCACCGGCGGCTGTTGGAGCAGGTGGGGGCGCTGCTGAACCTGCAGTGGCGCGTGGCCGATGCGGGCGATCAGTCCGCGTAGCGCAGCGCCAGCGTGCGGTAGGTCTGCGCCAGCGCCTCGCGCAACGCGGGCGGCGCGAGCACCTCGCCATCGTTGCCCAGGCGCAGCAGCTGGCGCGATGCGTGCGCGACCGACTCGATCGGCAGCGTGACCTCGATGCACCCTTCGTGGGTGGCGCTCGGCTCGGCGCTGTCCAGCGCCGCAGCGGCGATCACCGGGCTGAAGCCCTGCACGGTCTTGAAGCCGGCCTCGTTGATCCGCAGACGCGCGGTGCCGCTGTAGACGCCGGCTTCGAAGCGGGCAGTCTCGCGCGCCCACCACGCGGCGAGGTCGAAGCCGCGCGGGCGTTCGAACAATTGATCCAGCGCTTGCAGCGACAGGATCGCCGACAGGCGGTAGACGTGCGGCTCGCGGCCGCGCGTGGCGTCGCGGGCCGGATCGGGGGCGCTGCGCGCGGCCATGTACCAGGTGCCGGCCTTCAGCACCACGCCGAGCGGTTCGATCACGCGTTCGCTGACGCCGTTCCAGCTCTCGTAGCGCATCGCCAGCCGCTGCGCATGCCAGACGGCTTCGGCCACCGCCTGCAGGTGCAGCGGCGGCACGGCGCTGCGGAACCAGTCGATCGGGTCGAGGTGGAAGCGCGCGGCCACCTGCTGCGCATCGGCCTGCCAGTCCGACGGCAGCGCGGCCAGCAGCTTCAGCTGGGCGGTGGCCATCGCTTCGCCGAGGCCGAGCTCGGCTGCCGGCCCCGGCAGGCCGGCCATGAAGATCGCGCGGGCTTCGGGCACCGTCAGCCCGGTGAGCTGGGTGCGCCAGCCTTCGCGCAGCTGGAAGCCGCCCGAGCGGCCGGGCTCGCCCCACACCGGCACGCCGGCGGCACTGAGCTGGTCGATGTCGCGGTAGACGGTGCGCACCGACACCTCCATCTGCCGCGCCAGCGCGGGCGCGCTCTGCCGGCCGCGGGTCTGCAGCAGCATCAGGAGGGTCAGCAGGCGGCTGGCGCGCATTCGGGGTGCGGTATGGCGTGGAACGGGCGCCAGTGTCGCCGCAAATACTGACATGCGGTGGCAGGCTTGGCGGCGCAGCATCGCCGGCCATGAACCTGCACAGGAGAGTGACATGCTGACTTCCACGACCGTGCTGCCGCCGGTGATCGAGCTGCGCCAGTACACGCTGCACCCGGGCCGGCGCGACGAACTGATCGAGCTCTTCGAGCGTGAACTGCTGATGCCGCAGCAGGACTGCGGCATGCGGCTGCTTGGCCAGTTCCAGGACCTCGGCGATCCGGACCGCTTCGTCTGGCTGCGCGGCTTCGCCGGCATGCCGCAGCGCGCGCAGGCACTCGCCGATTTCTACGGCGGCCCGGTGTGGCACGCGCACCGCAGCGCGGCGAACGCGACGATGATCGATTCCGACAACGTGCTGCTGCTGAAGCCCGCGCTGCCGGTGCCGACGCCGGCGAAGCTCGGCAGCGGCCGCGTGGTCTGCACGATCTGTCCGCTGCGCGCGCCGCCCGACGAGGCGCTGCGGGCGCGCCTTCGCGACGGCGTGCTGCCGCAGGTGGCCGCGGCCGGCGCGACCCCGCTGGCGGTGCTGGAGACCGAGCCCGCGACCAACACCTTCCCGCGCCTGCCGGTGCGCGAAGGCGAGCAGGTGCTGGTTTGGCTGGCCTCGGTGCGCGACGACAAGCCGTGGCCGGTGCTCGACGTCGGCGGGCTGCTGGATCGCTGGCTGCGCGACCTGCCGATCACGCTGCACCTGCGCGCGACGCCGCGCTCGGCTTGGCGCTGAAGACGCTCATTTAAAACGATAGGAATGGAAGCGTCTTACTGGCTTGGTTGTGGACTGCACGCGGCTGGACTGAAGGCGCTTCACTCGGCACCGGCCAGCCAGCGACGCGTGTCGTGGGCGTCAGGATGGCGGATGCGTTCGCGCACTGCCAGTGCTTGCTGGAACGCGCGCTGCGCGAGTTCAGGCTGACGCAGCGCGTGGAAGGCCTCGCCCCAGACCTGCGCGGCATCGGCTTCTCCCCAGGCGTATTGGCACTCCTTTGCCGTCGCAAGGTCGAGTGCTTCGCGGGCGGCGGAGACGGCGGCCGCCGCGTCGGGCCATGCGAGGCGGATGCGGGCTAGGAGCACCAGCAACTCAATCAGTAGCAGGCGGAAGCCGCAGGTGCGCGCTTGCAGGATGCCGGCCTCGACCTCGGCCAGCGCGCCGGTGAGGTCACCGCGGTTCAGTGCATCCTGCGCGGCGAGTTGGTGGGCAGTGATGATCAATTCCATGTCACCAGTGCGTGCCGTCCATGCACGGACATCGGTCAGGTGGGCATGGGGGTCGGTGCGTTCTGCCAGCGCGAGTCTGGCCAGGAGGCTGTCCCACATGGGCAGCTCGATGTTCCAGCCGCCGCTTCTTGCACGCTGACGGCCTCTGTCGATCAACGCCCTTGCTTGTGGCAGGTCCCCAAGGTCGAGCCGATGCCGAGCTTGTTGGGCCCCGCGCAGCGAATACAGCATCAAACCGCCGTGTTGAAGCTCAGTGGCCGCTGCGAAACTGTTCTCTGCAGCGTCAATGTCGCCGAGTGCATGGAACGTTGTCGCGCGCGCAGACAGCGAATTCAATCGGAGTTCAACGTTCCCTGCAAGTTCGGCTCGATCAAGCGCTTCTGCGGCCAGCAGCGCAGCCTCCGGCAGCAGGCCGAGTGCGGTCGCCACTTCGTTGGAGTTGCGCAGTCCGATCGACGCTTCCTTTGCATCCCGTTGGCGTGCGCAGTATTCATCGTCGGCTTGACGCAGAGTCCAAGACTCATTCAACCGTCCCAACCTTCTCGACCAGAGCGCCAGGTCGGCGACGCAAACGAACCGATCACGTTCGGTAAGGCGTTCGTCGCCGACACGCTGTGGATGGTTCGGGCTAGCAAACGCTGACACTATGCGGTAGCCGCGGGCGAACTCGCCGAGAACCTTGCCAAGATGGTCATAGCCCTCCAAACCAAACCAGTACAAATCGAACGCTTCTCTTACCCGACCGGATAGGCGGATGGCCTCGATCAATTGCTCGTAGCGATCGAGCATCGCGGTCTCCCGTGGCTTCACGTGAGGGCGCTTGTCGAGACCGCGGCCTAACGTGCTGGCGACGACTCCGAACACCTCCGCCGGCGAGCAGCCCAACAGCGTCGCGAAGCGCTCACGCAGGAACGGATGGGCGGTCCAGGTCAGCGTGTTGTCCGCACCGTCGTAGCTGAACACCAGCCCGCGCTGCTTCAGACGCTGCAGCAGCGCCAACAGGCGCGTCCGCGCGTTCACCAGGACGCCGGCCGCCGCACCGCCGGCATCGACCAGGGTACCCAGCAACTCCAGCGTGATGCCGCGCGGAAATACCGACAGGCGCACGAGCAGGTCCCGTTCTTCAGCTGGAAGGCGTTCGGCGTAGTAGGCGAGGACGCGGGCGAGCTTGCCGGCCCTCGGATCGTCGCCGGTGACCTCGTCGAGATTGAATTCGGTGACTGCTTCCACACGCCCGTCGGCGATGAAGGATTGCAGGTACGAGCCGATCACTGCCACCGACAGCGCATGGCCGCCGACCTGGCGTACCACCGCGTCGAGTTGTTCGTCCGTCCCGGTCGCGTTCCAACTCCGCAGTAGCGCGCGTCCGGCCGTGACATCGAGGTCGTCCAGCGCCGTGCTGGCAAATCCGTTGCGTTGCCAGTCCTGCAGGTCGACGAGCGGGAATCGCGAAGTCACCAACGCCCGCGCACGACCCAGCCCCGCAGCCAACGATTGCAGCAGCAGCTTGACTTGATGGTCCTCCAGTTCGCCGCGCACGCGCCCGGCACCCGCCTCGGCCTGCACGCGCTCTAGCCCATCCAGCACGATCAGGTGCGGGCGACCGTCACGTAGGCCGCGTTGCAGCCGTTCGAGGCGGCCGCCGACGGGCTGGCCGTCCTCTTCGCCGAGAAAGAGGTGCGCGCACTCGCGCAGGAAGGCGTCGCTGTCCGGCCGCTCGTAGAACGACCAGACCAGCACGCCAGCCAGCCCGGGCTGCAGGCGGCGCACCACCTGTTCGATGACCGCCGTTTTCCCGGTACCACCAGCGGCGACCAGCGCATGCACGCGGTCCGGCGAGGCCAGGTCCGCGGCCCACGCTGTCAGCCGCTCGACCAGCGCATCACGGCCGGTGAAGTGCGGCGCCGGCTGAAGCGCGTGCACGATGCGAATCTCCGCGACACGAGGCGCTGAAGCACTCGCACTGCTCGGGCCTGCCGTGCGCAACGCTGTCGCGATCTTGCGGCCCAGGTCGTCGGGCGTCGTGAAGGACTCGCACACGACGTGCTGCTGCAGCCACTCTTTAAACTCGCCGAGCGCCTTGACCGCCTTGACGACTTCCTGGATCTTGGCCGGGTCAGCCAGCGTCGCCGGATCGTTGAGGCGATCTGTTTCCTTCGCCGCGGTCCACGGATGCTTGTCGTCGACGATCCAGGCCAGTACCGCCTTGCCGGCTGCATGCGCTGCTTCGACTTCCCGCCGCGTGATGCTGCCGCGGCCGGCCTCGGGCTCGAAACCGTTGCGATGCGCGACGATGCACACCAGCACGTCGCACGCCGCCGCCAGCCGTTCGCACTCGTCGACCGGCCTACCCGGCTGCGGCCCGAAGCGCTCCATCACCACCGACTGTTGCTGTAGTCGCAGCATGGTGTCGTCCGCGACTCGCCGGTGTTCGGCAAGGTCCAGCGCCGTGGAAGACAAGAAGATCTTCATCGCCGCGATCGTAGCGACACGACTGTCGCAAGGCATCAGCCGTTCAGTCGAAGGTGTCGCTCAGCCAGGGCGCCGAAGACGCGTCGCGGCAGATTCAGCCGGCCGCGTTGATCGCCTCGATCTCGCTCTGCAGCTCGAGCCAGCGCTCTTCGAGCATCGCGGTCTCGGCGGCGATGTGGTTCAGGCGCCGGCCGTGCTCGGCGATCTCGGCGCCCGCCAGCGAGCCGGTGGCCAGCGCCGCCTCGAGCTCGGCGCGCTCGGCGCCGAGCTTCTCGAGCCGCTCGTCGATCTGCTGCACTTCCAGCCGCAGCGGCCGCGTGCGGTTGGCGATCGCGGCGCGGTTCTGCGCGGCCTGCTTGCGGTCGTCGCGGCGGTTGCTGTCGGCGGCGGGCGCGGCTTTCGGCGCAGCGGTGGCGGACGTGGCCTTGGGTGCAGCGCCGGCCGGCGCTGGCGCCGGCGCGGCGCTCGGTGTGCCCGGCAGCGGCGGCGCCGGCTGGCCCTTGGCCGCGGCGCGTGAAACGTCCAGCAGCCAGCGCTGGTAGTCGTCGAGGTCACCGTCGAAGGGCTTGACGCCGCCGGCGGTGACCAGCCAGAACTCGTCGCACACTTCGCGCAGCAGCGCGCGGTCGTGGCTCACCAGCATCACCGTGCCCTCGAACTCGTTCAGCGCGATCGACAGCGCCTCGCGCGTCGTCAGGTCGAGGTGGTTGGTCGGCTCGTCCAGCAGCAAGAGGTTCGGCCGCTGCCAGACGATGGTCGCCATCACCAGCCGCGCGCGTTCGCCGCCCGAGAGCGTGCCGACCTTCTGGTGCACCATGTCGCCGGTGAAGCGGAACTGGCCGAGGAAGTCGCGCAGCGCCTGTTCTCGCGCTTCCTGGGCATTGGGGGGCGACACATCGCGCGCCAGCCGCACCATGCGCTGCAGCGGCGTGTCGTCTTCGCTCAGCAGGTCGAGTTCCTGCTGCGCGAAGTAGCCGATCGCCAGGCCCTTTCCCTCGGTCAGCGTGCCGCCCAGCGGGGGCAGCGCGTGGGCGATGGTCTTCACCAGTGTCGACTTGCCCTGGCCGTTGGCGCCGAGGATGCCGATGCGCTGGCCGGCGAGCACGGTGCGCTCGACGTTGCGCACGATCGCGGTACTGCCGTAGCCGCAGACGAGGTCGCGCATCGACAGCATCGGGTTCGGCAGGTTGCCGGGCTCGCGGAACTCGAAATCGAAGTCGCTCGCGGTGAGCACCGGCGCCAGCTTCTCCATGCGGGCCAGCGCCTTGACCCGGCTTTGCGCCTGCTTGGCCTTGGTGGCCTTGGCCTTGAAGCGGTCGATGAAGTGCTGCAGGTGGGCGATCTTCTCCTGCTGCTTCGCGTAGGCGGCCTGCTGCTGCGTGAGGCGCTCGGCGCGCATCTCCTCGAAGGTGGTGTAGTTGCCGCCGTACCGCGTCAACGACGCGTTATCGAGGTGCACCGTGACGCCGGTCACCGCGTCGAGGAACTCGCGGTCGTGGCTGATGATCACCAGCAGCCCGGCGTAGCGCTTGAGCCAGCCTTCCAGCCAGACCAGCGCGTCGAGGTCCAGGTGGTTGGTCGGCTCGTCCAGCAGCAGCAGGTCGGCCGGGCACATCAGCGCGCGCGCCAGCTGCAGGCGCATGCGCCAGCCGCCGGAGAAGCTGTCGACCGGCGCGTCGAGCTGGTCGACGCGGAAGCCCAGGCCCAGCAGCAGCGACTGCGCGCGTGAGCGGGCATCGAAGGCGCCGGCGTGCTCGAGGTGCATGTGCGCGTCGGCGATCGCATGGCCGTCGCCCGAGGCTTCGGCCTCGGCGAGCACCGCGCGCGCCTCGACCAGCGGCAGGTCGCCGTCGAGCACGAAGTCGGTCGCCGCCTGGTCGGTCTCCGGCATCGACTGCGCGACCTCGCCGATGCGCCAGCGCGGCGGCATCTCGACGTCGCCGAGGTCGGCATGCAGGCGGTTCGCGAGCAGCGAGAAGAGGGAGGACTTGCCGGCGCCGTTGCGGCCGATCAGGCCGACCTTCTCGCCGGGATTCAGCGTGACGCTGGCGTCCTGCAGCACGACCTTGGCGCCACGGCGCAGGGTCACGTTCCGGATCGAAATCATGGTGTCTTCAGAGTAGCGAGGGCTGCGCGGGTCAGCAGCAGCACCTGGTCGTCGCCGGCGCTGGTGGGCAGCCACACCGGGGCCAGCGTCGGGAACGCGTGTTCGAAATGGGCGCGCTCGTGGCCGATCTCCAGCACCAGCACCGCGTCGTCGCCGGTCATCGCGGCCGGTGCATCGTGCAGCAGCGTGCGGATGAAGTCCATGCCGTCATCGCCACCGTCGAGCGCCAGCGCCGGCTCGGCGCGGTACTCGGCGGGCAGATCGTTCATCGACTGCCGGTTGACGTAGGGCGGGTTGCACAGGATCAGGTCGTAGCGGCGGCCGGCGACCGCGGCGAGGCCGTCGCCGCGGTGCAGCGTGATGCGCGCGGCGAGATCATGGCGGTCGACGTTGAGCCGCGCGACAGCGAGCGCGTCGGCGCTGAGGTCGGCGGCATCGATCACCACGTCCGGCCAGGCCATCGCGGCCAGCACCGCGAGGCTGCCGTTGCCGGTGCACAGATCCAGCACCCGGGTGGTCCGGTCGCTCAGCCACGCGTCGACCGTGCCGTCCACGATCACTTCGGCGATCAGCGAGCGCGGCACGATGACCCGCTCGTCGACGGTGAACGGCACGCCGTGCAGCCAGGCTTCGCCGGTGAGGTACGCGGCCGGGCGGCGCGTCGCGATGCGCTGTTCGACCAGCGCTTCGACGTCGCGCAGTTCGTCTGCGCTCAGCCCGCGCTCGGCGAACTCGTCCAGCGCATCGAGCGGCAGCTTCAGCTGCCACAGCACCAGCCACGCGGCTTCGTCGAAGGCATTCGTCGTGCCATGCCCAAAACAAACGCCCGCCGATTCGAGGCGGGCGCTCATCGCTTCGATGACCTCGATCAGCGTCATGTCATCAGCGCCTCGAGCGTGCGGCGGTAGATGGCCGTCAGCCGTTCGACGTCGTCGACCAGCACGTGCTCGTCGATCTTGTGGATCGTCGCGTTGATGGGGCCGAACTCGACCACCTGCTCGCAGAGACGCGCGATGAAGCGGCCGTCGCTGGTGCCGCCGGTGGTCGACAGCGTGGTGGTGACGCCGGTCTCGGCCAGGATCGCGGCCGTCAGCGCGGCGCTGAGCGTGCCCGGACGCGTCAGGAAGGGCGAGCCGCCGAGCGTCCAGGCGATGTCGACGTCGAGGCCGTGCTGCTGCAGGATCGCCTCGAAGCGCGCCTTCAGCGATTCGGGCGTCGACTCGGTCGAGAAGCGCCAGTTGCAGTCGACCACCACGTCGCCCGGGATCACGTTCAGCGCGCCGGTGCCGCCATGGATGTTCGACACCTGCCAGGTGGTCGGCGGGAAGTGTTCGTTGCCGGCATCCCAGGTGGTCGCGGCCAGCTCGGCCAGCGCGGGCGCCAGCAGGTGGATGGGATTGCGTGCGAGCTGCGGGTAGGCGACATGGCCCTGCACGCCGCGCACGGTGAGCCTGGCCGACAGCGAGCCGCGGCGGCCGTTCTTGATCGTGTCGCCCAGCGTCTCGACCGAGGTCGGTTCGCCGACGATGCAGCAGTCCAGCTTCACGCCGCGCTGCTGCAGCGCCTCGACCACGCGCACCGTTCCGTCGACCGACGGACCTTCCTCGTCGCTGGTGAACAGCAGCGCCAGCGTGCCGGCATGCTGCGGATGGGCGCGCACGAACTGCTCGGCGGCGATGGTCATCGCAGCGATCGAGGTCTTCATGTCCGCCGCGCCGCGGCCGTAGAGCCTGCCGTCGCGGTGGGTCGGCACGAAGGGGTCGCTGGTCCATTGCGACAGCGGGCCGGTCGGCACGACGTCGGTGTGGCCGGCGAACACGACGGTCGGGCCCGGCCGCGCGCCGCGGTGCGTGGCCCAGAGGTTCGTGACGCGGAAATCATCGGGGCCGCAGGCCAGCGTCTCGCAGTGAAAGCCGAGCGGCTCGATGCGCTCGCGCACCAGTGCCTGGCAGCCCGCATCGTCGGGCGTGACCGAGCGGCGCGCGATCAGCGCCTCGAGCAGGCGGAGGGTGTCGCTCATGTCAGGAGATAGGAATCAACGCGCGGCGCCGGCCGGGCCGAACACGACCTTGCGCGGCGGCGGTGCGCCTTCGGGGTACACGTCGATCGTGTACTCGGTGTAGGTGGCGGTGTCGGGCTCGTCCTTCTTCGGCGCGGCGCGTGACACGGGCTGCGTATCGTTCTGCAGCCGCCACATCAGGTTGGTCGGCGAATCGGCGAAGGCCAGGCCTTCATCGCGCGTGACGAGGCCCTCGGTGATCATGCGGGCGATGTCCTGCTCGAAGGTCTGCGAGCCTTCGGCCATCGACTTCTCCATCGCTTCCTTGACGCCGGGGAAGTCGCCCTTCTCGATCATCTCGGCGACCAGCTTGGTGTTCAGCATGATCTCCACCGCCGGCAGCCGGCCGCCGGCCACCGCACGCAGCAGGCGCTGCGAGCAGATCGCGCGCAGGCCGGCCGACAGGTCGGACAGCAGCACCGGCCGCGCCTCCGGCGTGTAGAACGACAGGATCCGGCCCAGCGCGTGGTAGCTGTTGTTGGCATGCAGCGTCGCCAGCACCAGGTGGCCCGACAGCGCATAGCTCAGCGCCAGCGTCATCGTCTCGCGGTCGCGGATCTCGCCGATCATGATCACGTCGGGGGCCTGGCGCAGCGCGTTCTTCAGCGCGACCTGCATCGAGCTGGTGTCGCGGCCGACCTCGCGCTGGTTGACCACCGACTTCTTGCTGCTGAACAGGAACTCGATCGGGTCCTCGATGGTCAGGATGTGCCCCGGCATCGCCTTGTTGCGCATCTCGAGCATCGAGGCCAGCGTCGAGCTCTTGCCGGTGCCGGTGGCGCCGACCATCAGGATCAGCCCGCGCTTGTCCATCACCAGCTGCGACAGCAGCTCCGGCACGTTCAGCGACTCCAGCGACGGGATGTTGTGCGGGATGTGCCGGAACACCGCGGCGATCGTGCCGCGCTGCTTGAAGGCCGAGATCCGGAAGCTGCCGACCTTCTCGAGGCCGATCGCCATGTTGAGCTCGCCGGTTTCGTCGAGCTCCTCCATCTGCTTGGGCGTCAGCAGCTCGCTGAGCAGTGCCTTCGGCTGCTGCGGCGTCAGGATCTGGTCGGACAGCTGCAGCACTTGGCCGTGGATCTTGATGAGGATCGGCATGTTGGCCGAGAGGTACACGTCCGAAGCGTTGCGCTCGCTCATCAGGCGCAGCACGCGCTCCATGTTTCCGCTCATGCCGAATCCCCCTTTGCCGTTCTCGCCGTTCGTCGCCGTGCTTACGGACGCAGCAGCTCGTTGATGCTGGTCTTGGAGCGCGTCTGCGCGTCCACGCGCTTGACGATGATCGCCGCGTACAGGCTGTACGGCGTGCCGTCGGCGGTGGTCTTGGGCAGGTTGCCGCTGACGACGACGCTGCCCGAAGGCACGCGGCCGTAGCTGAACTCGCCGGTCTCGCGGTTGAAGATCGGCGTGCTCTGGCCGAGGTACACGCCCATGCCGAGCACCGAGTTCTCCTCGACGATCACGCCCTCGACGACCTCGGAGCGCGCGCCGATGAAGCAGTTGTCCTCGATGATCGTCGGGTTGGCCTGCAGCGGCTCCAGCACGCCGCCGATGCCCACGCCGCCGGACAGGTGCACGTTCTTGCCGATCTGCGCGCAGGAGCCGACGGTGGCCCAGGTGTCGACCATCGTGCCGTCGTCGACGTAGGCGCCGATGTTCACGTAGCTGGGCATCAGCACGACGCCTTTGCCGAGGTAGCTGCCGCGACGGGCGACCGCCGGCGGCACCACGCGCACGCCCGAGGCCTTCAGGTCGGCCGGCTCGACGTGCGAGAACTTGGTCGGCACCTTGTCGTAGAAGTGCAGGTCGCCGGCATTGACCGGCACGTTGTCGGCCAGCCGGAAGCTCAGCAGCACCGCCTTCTTGATCCACTGGTGCACGACCCACTGGCCGACGCCGGTGCGTTCGGCCACGCGCAGGCGGCCGGCGTTGAGGTCGGCGATGACCGTGTTGACCGCCTCGCGGATCTCCGGCGACAGCGTGTCGGGTCCCAGGCTGGCGCGGCCTTCCCACGCCAGGTCGATGATGGATTGCAGTTGTTGGCTCATGCGCAGGTGCTCGAAGGGGAAGAGGGGGCGTGCGGCGGCTCGTAGTTGCGGGTGAACTCGGCGATGCGATGCGCGGCTTCCAGGCACTCGGCGGTGCCGGCGACCAGCGCCATCCGGATGCGTCCGCGGCCGGGGTTGCTGCCGTGGGCATCGCGCGCCAGCAGGCTGCCGGGCAGGACGGTCACATTGTATTGAGCGAGCAGGCGGCGGGCGAAGTCGATGTCGTTGCCGCCGGGAACGCCCGCCCACAGGTAGAAGCCGGCATCGGGCAGGCGCACGTCGAGCGCGTCGGCCAGCACCGGCGTCGTCTCGGCGAATTTCTGCCGGTAGAGCGCGCGGTTCTCGACCACGTGGGCTTCGTCCGACCACGCGGCGATGCTCGCGCGCTGCACCATCGGGCTCATCGCCGCGCCGTGGTAGGTGCGGTAGAGCAGGAAGGCCTTGATCACCCGCGCATCGCCGGCGACGAAGCCCGAGCGCATGCCCGGCACGTTCGAGCGCTTGGACAGCGAGGTGAAGGCGATCAGGTTGCGGAAGTCGTCGCGGCCGAGCGCGGCGGCGGCTTCCAGCCCACCCAGCGGCGCTTCTTCGCGGAAGTAGATCTCCGAGTAGCACTCGTCGCTGGCGATGACGAAGCCGTGGCGGTCCGACAGTTCGAACAGCCGCCGCCACTCGGCCAGCGGCATCACCGCGCCGGACGGGTTGCCGGGCGAGCAGACGTAGAGCAGTTGCGTGCGGGCCCAGGTGGCCTCGTCGATCTGGCTCCAGTCGGCCGCGAAGTTGCGCGCCGGGTCGCTGTTGGCGAAGGCGGTGTCGGCGCCGGCGAGCAGCGCGGCGCCCTCGTAGATCTGGTAGAAGGGATTGGGGCAGACGACGGTCGCGCCGGGCTTGGAGGCATCGACCACCGTCTGCGCCAGCGCGAACAGCGCCTCGCGCGAACCGGAGCACGGCAGGATCTGCGTCGCCGGGTCGAGGCTCAGCCGGTAGCGGCGCTGCAGCCAGTGCACGATCGCTTCGCGCAACGCGGGCTCGCCGATCGTCGGCGGGTAGATCGACAGGCCGGCCATGCCGTCGATCAGCGCCTGCTTCACCAGCTCGGGCGCCGGGTGGCGCGGTTCGCCGATGCCCAGGCCGATGTGCGGCAGGTGCGCGGCCGGCGTGATGTCGCGCGTCAGCTCGCGCAGGCGTTCGAACGGGTAGGGATGCAGCCGGTGCAGCAGCGGGTTCATCGGGTGATTATCCCGGCGGAAGCGGGGGCCGCGGGCGCCAGGACGGCGGGTGGGGCCGGCGGGGGCGGCAGCGGGCCGAAGCGCACCGGGCTCTGGGCGGCCAGCCACGCCGCCACCGCCCACGCCGCGGTGTTCTGCGGCAGCGCCTTCGGATCGATCTTGTCCAAGGTGTCGTTGGCGGTGTGGTGCCAGTCGAAGTAGTCGTTGCCGTCCTGCGTCAGCTCGATGGCCGGCCAGCCGCGGCGGCGCAGCAGCACGCCGGCATCGGGGCCGGGCGAGCCGTTGTTGTCGGCCGCGGCGATGCCCAGCGGCGCCAGCGCGGCGCCGATCTGCTGCCACACCGGCAGCGCTTCGGGCCGCACGCGGCTGCGCAGCCGCCACACGGGGCCGGCGCCGAAGTCGCTTTCGCCGACCAGCTGGTGCGGCTGGTTCTTGTAGCGCTCGGCGTAGGCCAGCGCGCCGTCGAAGCCGTTCTCCTCGTTGGCGAACAGCACGACGCGGATCGTGCGCCGCGGCTTCACGCCGCCGTCGAGGATCGCCTTCGCCGCGGCCACCACGATGCCGACGCCGGCGCCGTCGTCGATCGCGCCGGTGCCCAGGTCCCAGGAGTCGAGGTGCGCGCCGATCAGCACCACCTCGTCGGCGAGGTCGGTGCCGGGCACTTCGGCGATCACGTTGTGCGTGGTCACCGGCACGCCGCCTTCGGCCTGCAGCGTCAGGTGCATCTTCAGCGGCCGCGACGCGCTCATCGGATGGGCCGCGAGGCGCGCGATCAGCTCGGCATCGGGCACCGAGACGGCGACGGCGGGGATCGCCGGCACCGCCGGGTCGTAGCGCATCGCGCCGGTGTGCGGCAGCCGGTCGCGGTCGGTGCCGATCGAGCGGATCGCCACCGCCAGCGCGCCGCGCCTGGCCGCTTCGATCGCGCCGATCGAGCGCGCGGCGACGGCCTTGCCGTAACCCGCGCCGTCGCGCGTGCGCTCGGTCTTCTCGTCGATGAAGACGATGCGGCCGCGGGCGCGTTCGCCGCCGGCATCGGCGCGCAGCGCGGCGAGGTCGGGGTAGTAGGCGATCTCCGCATGCAGGCCTTCGGGCGGCGTGGCCACCGAGTTGCCGAGCGCGGCCATCATCACCGGCTGCGGGAAGGGCTGCGTGATGTGCGCGTGCGCCGGCCCGCGCTGCCAGGCCTTCATCGGCACCGGTTCGGCGCGCACGTTGGCGAAGCCGAGCGTCGTCAGCCGTTCGACGGCCCAGGCCACCGCACGCGCATCACCGGCCGAGCCGGCGGGGCGCGGGCCGACCTCGGTGGTCAGCGAGGCGACGAGCTCGTAGGCCAGCGCTGATCTCGAGGCGGCCTCGCGCAGCCGCTGCGCGTGCGCGAGCTCGGCGGGGCCGAGCAGATCGCTGGCGAAGGCGGGGAGGGCAGCGGCCAGCAGCAAGCCGGCCGCGTAAAGGCGTCGCGGGACCAAGCGCAGTCTCCCTGGCGTTGATTCGATGGCCCGCGATGCTAGCGGGCCAGCCGGCGTGGCGCGGTGTGCAGTGGCTACAGCCAGCCGATGCAGCCCGGCGCGCCGCAGCGGCAGGCGAGCGTGCCGTTGTGGTGCGTCTCGCCGTAGTTCACCGTGATCTCCTCGCCGGGGGTGATCGCGCGCAGCGCGTAGAACTCGATGCGGCCGTCGCGGATCGCGAGGCGGGCGTTCGGCCGGCAGCAGTGGTTGGTGAAGCGCATCGGGTCCTGCGACTGCGACGCGTCGATCGCCTTGCGCGGCGATACCTCGACGATCATGATGCGCTGCCGTCCCTCGGCGCGGCGGCGGCCTTCGGAGACGCTGATCGATTCGCCGCGGATCTCGCCGATCTTCTTCTGTGCCGGGATGTCCTCGGCGGCGAAGACGCCGAAGCCGTCGATCGCGCTCTTGCGGACCGCGACCTCGAACTTCTGGTAGGCCGGGCGGACCGGATTCACCGATGGCGCCCCCTACGGCGCTGCGCGCCGCTCACTCTCACTGCTTCTTCTGCGCCGCCCAGCCCTTCAGCGCGGCCATCGTGTTCGCCACGTGGCGCAGCGGGTTCAGGCTGGTGAACTGGTAGACGATCTTGCCGTCGGGCGAGATGACGTAGGAGGTGCGGTTCGCGTAGTCGGGCTTCAATGCCAGCACCGCGTCGTAGGACTTCATCACGCTCTGGTCGACGTCGGCGCCGACCGCGAACTTGTTGCGGCACTCGGTGGTCGAGAACTTCTTCAGCGTCTCGATGTCGTCGTGCGACACGCCGATCACCGTCGCGCCCAGGCCCTTGTACTCGTCGGTGGCCTCGGCGAACTTGTTGGCCTCGATCGTGCAGCCCACCGAGAACGCGGCCGGGAAGAAGTACAGCACCACCGGGCCCTTCTTCAACATCTCGGTGAGGTGGAACTTCGAGACCTGGCCGGCCAGCGACGAGTCGATCGTGAAATCCGGGGCCTTGTCGCCGATGTCCAGCGCCGCATGGGCGGGCAGGGCGAGCGAGGCGATGACGGCAGCGGCGATCAGCAGGGGCTTCATTGCGTATCCTTGGCGCGCTTTGGAACGGGCGACGACGCTTGGTCGGGAACGGATGACGGGGATTACAGCGCAGTGGACGAATGATACGCAGCCGGTCGGTGGCCGGTTTCGCGCACGGGCATTGGCGCTGCCGAGGCTGCTGGCATGGGCCCTGGTGCTGGTGCTGCTGGGTGCCTGCTCGTCGCTGCCGCGCGACGTCGAGCGGCCGGTCAGCACGGCGATGCCCAGCACGACGGCCTCGACGCTCGGCCGCATCGCCGCGTTGTCCTCGCCCGATCCCGCGCTGACGGGCTTCCGCCTGTTGCCGATCGGCGCCTTCGCGCTCGATACGCGCCTGCAGCTGATCCGCCGCGCCGAGCGCTCGATCGACGTGCAGTACTACCTGATCCAGGACGACGAAACCGGCCGCTACCTGCTGCGCGCGCTGCGCGACGCCGCCCAGCGCGGCGTGCGCGTGCGCCTGCTGATCGACGACCTCTACACGGCGGGCGCCGATCCGCTGCTGCTGGGGCTGAACGCCCATCCGAACGTCGAGCTGCGACTGTTCAATCCGTTCACCATCGGCCGGCGCTCGTTCACGTCGCGGTTCCTGTTCGCGCTCAACGAGTTCAGCCGCGTCAACCGGCGCATGCACAACAAGCTGCTGATCGCCGACGGCGCGATGGCGGTGGCCGGCGGGCGCAACATCGCCAACGAGTACTTCATGCGCCACGAGCAGGCGAACTTCGTCGACCTGGACACGTTCATCACCGGCGCGCTGGTGCCGCTGCTGCAGGAGCTGTTCGACAGCTACTGGAACAGCGACGTGGTCTACCCCGTGCGCGCGGTGATCCCGACCACCCAGCCGCCGGCCGAATTGCGCGCGCAGTTCGACGCGATGACCGGCCCCGACGGCACGCCGCCGCCGGAGCCACCGCCGATCAACGACGTGCTCGGTTACGGCCCGATCGCCGACGACCTCGATGCCGGCCGCCTCGGCCTGGTGTGGGCCGACGCCGCGGCCTATGCCGACCCGCCTGCGCGCGACAAGGGCCTGGGCGCGAGTTACGGCCTGGTGCCGCTGGAGGACATCGACTCGGTGCGTTCGAACGTCGTCGAGCTGATGCGGCGCGCGCGCAGCGAGGTGGTGCTGACCTCGCCCTACCTGATCCCCGGCCAGCGCGGGATCGAGCTGATGGCGTCGATGCGCGAGCGCGGCGTGAAGCTGCGCGTACTGACCAATTCGCTCGCCGCCACCGACGAGCCGCTGGCCCACAGCGGCTACCGCCGCTACCGCCCGGCGATGCTGAAGCTCGGCGTCGAGCTGCACGAGCTGAGCCCGCTGCGCGTCAAGCGCACGTCCCGGCTGGGCATGTTCGATTCGACGCAGGGCCGCCTGCATGCGAAGACCGCGGTCATCGACCGCCGCCAGGTCTTCATCGGCTCGATGAACTTCGACCCGCGCTCGGAGAAGCACAACACCGAGATGGGCATCTTCATCAACAGCCCGCAGCTGGCGCGCGAGGTGCTGCGGCTGATGGACCTGGACAAGCTGCAGGCCTCGTGGCGCGTGGTGCTGGACGAACACGGGCGCCTGCGCTGGCTGGCGCAGGACGACGAGAAGGAGATCGTGCTGACGAACGAGCCGGAGGCGGACTTCTGGACGCGGTTCTGGCTGAACATCCTCGCGCCGCTGGCGCCGGAAGAGCTGTTGTAACCAGCTTCAGCGCCGGTGCCACCAGGCCGCCGCCTGGGTGCGGCCGTCGAGGGCCAGCTTGGTCAGGATGTTCGCGACATGCCGCTTGACGGTGTGCATGCTGAGCTCGAGCGAGCGGGCGATGAGCTTGTTGCTCTGGCCTTCGGCCAGCAGCGCCAGCACCTCGCGCTCGCGCTCGGTCAGCGGATCGTCGGCCGGCCTGGCGTGCGGCGCGCCGGCCGCTTGCTCGTCGTCGGCTGTCCACGCGGCCAGCCGCCGCAGCAGGGCGTTCCGCACGGCTGCGGGCGCGCGCAGCCGGCCCTCGCTGGCCTGCCACAGCGCCTGCAGCCGGCGCCGCGGCTCGAGCAGCAGCGCCCCGAGGCTGTCGTCGAGCGCGGCCTCGGCGAGCACGTCGTCCAGCAGGGCGGCCGCGGTCGCCCCCTCGCCCTGGCTCGCGCAGCAGAGGGCGAGGCTGAGGCGGGCGTCGCCGATGAACGCCGGCAGCCGGCCCGCGCGCTGCAGTTCGACGGCGCGCTCCAGCTGCGCGCGCGCGGTCGCCAGGTCGCCGGTCAGCAGCGCGTGCTGGCCCCGCACCAGGGCTGCGCCGGTGTCCAGCACGGGCCATTCGCGCACCGATCGCGGCGCGCTCAGTTCCGGCAGCAAGGCGCCGAGGCCGTCGGCGTCCTCCGCGCGCCAGTGGATGCGCGCCTGCACGTGCAGGTAACTTCGACGCCAGCCGCTGCTGTGGCCGGGCGTCATCGTGTGCTGCACCTGCGCGACGGCGGCCAGGGCCTGCGCGGTCAGGCCCTGGGCAGCGAGGTGCAGGCTGTGCAGGTGCAGCGCGCCGATGCCCAGCATCACGTCGCCGGGCAGGTGGCGCCAGCGCTGCAGCAGGGCCTGCAGCGCGGCGCGGGCCGGCTCCGGCTCGCCATGCCAGAAGGCGAGCCAGGCGTCGAGGGCCGGCACGGGCACCTCGCCTTCGTCCGGCCCGCGGCCGCGGCACAGGCGCTGCAGCCGCGCCATCACGGGCGCGGCGCCGGGCAGGCCGGCGAAGTGGCCGTACCCCATGTCGACGATGTTCGGGTAACGCGTCGTGGGCGCGAGGGCGGCGTTGTCGGCCATCGCGGCGAGCGATCGCAGCGCGCCGGCGGTGTCGCCCCGCGCCAGGCCGTTCCAGGCGCCCAGGGAGTCGAACGGCACCTGCAGCGCGGGTGGCAGCCCGGCGCTGGCGGCGAGGTCGAGCGCGCGGCGGGCGCCGTCCAGGTCGCCCATCGCGTTGTGGCAGGCGCCGAGCATGCCCAGCGCCATGAAGCGGTCGCGCGCGCGGCCCTGCTGCTCGAAGGCGTCGTGGCTGCGCTGGAACTCGTCGCGGGCGCGCAGCCAGTCCCAGCGCGACCAGGCGCACAGGCCGCGCAGCAGGCTGGCGTCGGCCTGCTGCTCGCGCCAGTGCGGCGGCAACTGGTCGAGCCAGCGCTCCAGCCGTTGAGTGCCGCCCACGGCCAGCAGTTGTTCGGCGATCCGGCGCAGGCCGGCCAGGGCCTCGGGCCAGCGCGCGGCGGCCAGCCAGTGCTGCACGGCGCGTTCCGGCTGGGCCTCCGCGGCGGCGGCGCGTGCATGCAGTTCGGGCGCGATGCCGGGCTGGCGCCGGTCGAGCTCGCCGCGCAGGAAGTCGCGGAACAGGTCGTGCAGCCGCAGCACGGGCACGGTCTCGTCCAGCGCGCTCAGGAACAGCTGGCGCCCGTACAGCGCATCGAGCACGGCCGCCGCATCCTGGCGGCCGGTGACGGCCTGGCACAGCGCCGGCTCGAGCTCGGGCAGCACGCTGCTGCGCAGCAGGAAGTCCTGCAGCGGCGGCGGCAGTTCCGCCAGCACTTCCTGCGCAAAGTAGTCGAACAGGTGGCGGCGGGCGGCCGGGCCCATCGGCTCCGCCGGCGCATCGCCCTCGCGCCGCGCGCCGCCCTGCACGCTGGCCAGCATCAGCTGCAGGCCCGCCGCCCAGCCATGGGTGCGGTCCAGCGCGGCGCGCAGCGCCTCGTCGGGCAGGATGTCCAGCCCGCGCGCCCGGCACAGGGCCTGCGCGGCATCGAGGTCGAATCGCAGGTCCTCGAAGCCCAGCTCCAGCAGCTCGCCGCCGGCGCGCCAGCGCGCGAGCGACAGCGGCGGCGTGGTGCGGCTGCCGATGAAGACGCAGAGCTCGGGCGGCGCACGGGCGACCAGGGTGTCCAGCAGCGCGAGCGCCGCCGTGTCGGTGACGTGGTGCAGATCGTCCAGCACCAGCGCGATGCGCGCATGCGGCCGCGCGCCGAGCGCGTCGATCAGCGGACCCAGCGCGGTGCGCGCCGCGGGGCTGTCGTCGCGCAGCTGGGCGAGGACCGCATCGGGCGGCACCTGCCACGGCAGGTCGAGCACTGCCAGCGCGCCGAAGAGCGCGGCAAAGAAGCGGTTGGCGTCGTTGTCGCCGGCGTCGACGGACACCCAGACCACCGCCGTGCCCGGCGCGGCCGCCAGCGCGTTGGCGAGTTGCGCGAGCAGCGTCGTCTTGCCGAAGCCGGCCGGGGCCTGGACCAGCACCAGCCGGGCCTCGTCTGCCTGTGCGAGCGCACGCTCGAGCAGCGCGGGCCGCGCCACCACGTCGCGCCGTGCACGCGGGATGCGGTACTTGCCGAGCGCGGCGGTGATCGAGCGGCTGTCCATGCGCGGGGTGTCGAGGTCGCGGGATTCTAGGAAGGGGCCAGGAAGGGGCGTGGTGCGTCATCGGGCCGGGCCGGCCAGCGCACGCGCCGCAAGAGCCAGGCCCGGTCGGCTGGGGCCATGGCTCGTCGGAGCGATGCCGGCGCCGCGGCGAACCGGAACACTGAGGCTTCCTTCCCACCACGACCCACCCCCACCATGAGCCTGCCCGCCCGCTTCGACCTCTACGCCCCCATCCACAAGGCCTTGCGCCTGTTCATGACCGACACGCTGCAGGCTCTGGGCCGGCTGGACCTCGACGATCCGCAGGACTTCGAGGCCGGGCTGGCCCGGCTCGATGCGCTGCTGGACGCCGCCGGCAGCCACCTGCAGCACGAGAACGACTTCATCCACCCGGTGATCGAAGCCCGCAGCAGCGGCACCAGCACCCGCATCGCAGCCGAACACCGCGATCACCTGGAAGCCATCGCCGCGCTGCGCGCCCAGGCCGCCGCGCTGCGCTTGCAGCCCGAGGCGGCCGCAGCGCACCGGCTGTACCGCCAGCTGGCCGCCTTCGTCGCCGAGAACTTCGAGCACATGGACATCGAGGAAACCCGCCACAACCAGGCGCTGTGGGCGGCCTGCCGCGACGACGAGCTGCAGGCCATCGAGGGCCGCATCCTCGCCAGCATCGGCCCGCAGGAAATGAGCCAGTGGCTGCGCTGGTTGATCCCGGCGCTGATGCCCGGCGAGCGCGCGCAGCTGATCGCCGGCCTGCCGCCCGCCGCCCAGGCGCCGGTGCTGGCGTCGGCGCGGTCGCTGCTGGACGACGTTGCCTGGGCCAAGTTGTGCCGGGCAATGGGCCAGGTCGGCCCGGTCGCGACGCCCGACCTCGCCGGCGCCTGACGTCCGTGCCGTGGCGGCGGCCTGCCGCCGCTGCCCGATCAGAGCAGCCCGCGCTCCATCGGCATCGACGGCAGGTCCACCGCCGGCAGCGGCTTCCAGCCCTTCTTGCGGTGCTCCGCGATCACGTTCGTGTAGATGCCGCCGCGGACGTACCACTTGGCCGTTATGCGGATGAAGCGCGGATCGGTCGCCTTCACGATGTCGTCGAGGATGGTGTTGGTCACCTTCTCGTGGAACGCGCCTTCGTTGCGGTACGACCAGAAGTACATCTTCAGCGACTTCAGCTCGACGCACAGCTGGTCGCAGATCATGTCGATCGTGAAATGCGCGAAGTCGGGCTGGCCGGTCAGCGGGCAGTGGCAGGTGAACTCGGGCACCTGGAACTGGATCACGTAGTCGCGCCCCGGCGAGGGGTTCGGAAAGACGTGCAGGTCCTTGCTCGGCGCGCTCGGCGGATTGGGCGGCATCGGGCGCTCGTTCAGCGCGGGCTTCGGCGCGGGCTTCGGCGCCTTGTCGGGCGCGGGCTTGACGGACTTCTTCGCCATGGCAGGGGGTCTTTCGAGAGGGGCGCGATGGTATCATCCGGCCCGCTTTGCGGCCCGGTGCGGGCGCAATAAATCCATACGGATCAATCACTTACTGACGATTGACGGCGCCGCGCAGGCGCCGCCTGCCCTCAGCATTCCCGGCCGGAATCCGAACGCGCATGCGCCTGAACCAGATCAAGCTCTCCGGCTTCAAGTCCTTCGCCGAACCCACGACCTTCCAGCTGCCCGGCCAGCGTGTCGGCGTCGTCGGCCCCAACGGCTGCGGCAAGTCCAACATCATGGACGCGGTGCGCTGGGTGCTCGGCGAGTCCAAGGCCAGCGAGCTGCGCGGCGAGTCGATGCAGGACGTGATCTTCAACGGCTCCGGCAACCGCAAGCCGGCCAGCCGCTCCAGCGTCGAGCTCGTCTTCAGCAACGAGGACGCGCGCGCCGGCGGCCAGTGGAACCAGTTCGCCGAGATCGCGGTGAAGCGCGTGCTGACGCGCGACGGCACTTCGAGCTACTTCATCAACAACCAGCCGGTGCGCCGGCGCGACGTGCAGGACGTGTTCCTCGGCACCGGCCTCGGGCCGCGCGCCTACGCCATCATCGGCCAGGGCACGATCAGCCGCATCATCGAGTCGCGCCCCGAAGAGCTGCGCATGTTCCTCGAGGAAGCGGCCGGCGTCTCGAAGTACAAGGAACGCCGCCGCGAGACCGAGCACCGGCTCAAGGACACGCGCGAGAACCTGACGCGCGTCGAGGACATCCTGCGCGAGCTGAACAACAACCTCGACAAGCTGGAGAAGCAGGCCGAGGTCGCCGGCCGCTACCGCAGCCTGCAGGACGAGGGCACGAAGAAGCTGCACTACCTGTGGTTCCTGAAGCAGCGCGACGCGGCCACCGAGGAAGAGCGCGTCAAGCAGGCGGTGTCCGAGGCCACCAACGCGCTCGAAGCGCGCCTGGCCGAGCTGCGCCATGTCGAGGCCGACCTCGAGACGATCCGCCAGGCGCACTACGGCGCCAGCGACAAGCTGCACGTCGCGCAAGGCGACCTGGCGCAGGCCGCGCTGGAGGTCTCGCGGCTCGAGGAGCGCATCCGCTATGTCGTCGACAGCCGCCAGCGCGTCGCGCAGCGCCTGGCCGAGCTGAAGGCCCAGGCCGCGCAGTGGGACGAGCGCAAGGCGTCGGCCGAAGCCGAGCTCGAGGACATCGCCGCGCAGATCGAGGCCGCCGAGGAGCAGGCCGGCACGCTGGCCGCGCAGGCCGAGGAAGAATCGCTGCGCCTGCCCGATGCCGAGGACGCCGTGCGCACCGCGCAGGCCCGCGCCAACGAGCAGCGCGGCAAGGTGGCCGAGGTGCAGCAGCAGATCCAGGTGCTGGCCGCCGACAGCCGCAACATCGACGAGCAGGCGCGTGGCCTGCGCGTGCGCCGCGACCGCCTGGCCGCCGAGACCAAGACGCTGGCGACGCCGGACATGAACCGCCTGGCCGAGCTGCGCACGCAGGAAGCCGCGGCCGCCGAGGCCAGCGAAACCGCCGAGGCCCGCCTGCACGAGCTGCAGGAACAGACGCCGGCGCTCGACGAGCAGCGCAAGGCGCAGCAGGACCTGGTCAACACCGAGGCGCATCGCCAGGCCGACACCGCCGCCCGCCTGGCCGCGCTGCGCGCGCTGCAGGAGAAGGTGCAGACCGAGGGCAAGCTGAAGCCCTGGCTCGCGAAGCACGGGCTCGAGAGCCTGCAGGGGCTGTGGACCAAGGTGCACATCGAGGCCGGCTGGGAGACGGCGCTGGAAAGTGCGCTGCGCGAGCGCCTCAATGCGCTGGAAGTCGGCCGTGTCGAGACCGTGCGCGCCTTCGCCGACGATGCGCCGCCCGCGAAGCTCGCGTTCTACACGCCGCCGCAGGCCGCCATCGCCAATACGCACCAGACGCTGACGCCGCTGTCCTCGCTGCTGCGGCTGGGCGATGCAGGGCTCAAGGCGCTGCTCAACGACTGGCTCGAAGGGGTCTACACCGCGGCGAACATCGACGAGGCGCTGGCCAACCGCGGCAAGCTCACCCACGGCGAGGTCATCATGACCCGCGAGGGCCACGCGGTCGGGCAGTTCTCGGTCTCGTTCTACGCGCCCGATTCCGAGCAGGCCGGCATGCTGGCCCGCGCGCAGGAGATCGAGAACCTGGAGCGCCAGACCCGCGCGCAGGCGTTGATCACCGACGAGGCGCGTTCGGCGCTGGTGCGGCTGGAAGCGGCGTACACCGAGGCCGCGCAGCGCCTGGTGGCGGCGCGCCGCGAGGCCACCGAGGCGCAGACGCGCGCGCACCAGCTGCATGTCGAGCTGCTGCGCCTGCAGCAGCAGGCCGAGGCCACGAGCACACGGCGCGGCCAGCTCGACGAGGAGCTCGCCGAGGTCGACGCCGCGCTCGAGTCGCTGGAAGAACGCCGCATGACCGGCGAGGCGCGCTTCGAGGAGCTCGACCTGCAGCTGGCGAACACGCAGGAGCGCCATGCCGAGCTCGACGAAGCGGTGATCGCCGCGGAGCGCCGGTTGTCCGATGCGCGCGAACAGCTGCGCGCGCTCGAACGCCAGGCGCAGGAATCGCAGTTCCAGGCGCGCGCGCTGGCCGCGCGCCGCGGCGAGCTGCAGCGCTCGATCGAGACGGCGGACCAGCAGGCCGCGAGCAACGCGCAGACCGGCGAGCAGCTGGAGCTCGAGCTCGGCTCGCTGAACGACAGCGCCGCGCAGGCCGGCCTGCAGGATGCGCTGGCGCTGAAGAGCGACAAGGAGCAGGCGCTCGCCGCGCAGCGCAGCGAGTACGACGACCTGTCGGCCAAGCTGCGCCACGCCGACGAGCAGCGCCTGGGATTCGAACGCAGCCTGGAACCGCTGCGCGAGAAGATCACCAAGCTGCAGCTGGAAGCGCAGGCCGCGCAGCTGGGCGGCGCGCAATACCTGGAACAGCTGACCGCCGCCGGCGTCGACCTCGACGTGCTGGCGGCTGATGTCGCCGCGAACAACGTCAAGCTCTGGGGCCTGCAGGGCGAGATCGACCGCATCAACCGCGACATCGCGTCGCTGGGCGCGGTGAACCTCGCGGCGCTCGACGAGCTGACCGCCGCGCGCGAGCGCAAGACCTTCCTCGACGCGCAGAACGCCGACCTCAACGACGCCATCGGCACGCTGGAGGACGCGATCCACAAGATCGACCTCGAGACGCGCGACCTGCTGGCCAAGACCTTCAACCAGGTCAACGAGCAGTTCGGCCGCATGTTCCCGTCGCTGTTCGGCGGCGGCACCGCGAAGCTGCAGATGACCGGCGACGAGATCCTCGATGCCGGCGTGCAGGTCATGGCGCAGCCGCCGGGCAAGAAGAACTCCACCATCCACCTGCTGTCCGGCGGCGAGAAGGCACTGACCGCGATCGCGCTGGTGTTCGCGATCTTCATGCTGAACCCGGCGCCGTTCTGCCTGCTCGACGAGGTCGACGCGCCGCTGGACGACGCCAACACCGAGCGTTATTCGAAGCTGGTGACCGAGATGTCGCTGAAGGGCACGCAGTTCCTGTTCATCAGCCACAACAAGATCGCGATGGAGATGGCCGAGCAGCTGATCGGCGTGACGATGCAGGAGCAGGGTGTCTCGCGCATCGTCGCGGTCGACATGGAAGCGGCCGTGACCATGGCGGAGGCCGCCTGAACATGAGCTTGATGGCCGCGTTGGCGATCGTCGGCGCGCTGGTGCTCGCGGCGGTGATCGCGCATGGCGCGTGGAGCGCGCGCAAGGCGAGCCCGCGGCGGCCGGACGTGCAGGTCGACGCGCCGCGCGTGGAGCCCGTGCTGCACCACCATCCCGCGGCGGCCGACGAGCCGGTCATCACGCTCGACGGCACGGCCGGGCTGGCCGAGCTGAAGCCGGTGCCGCGCCGCAGCAGCGCGCGGCTCGATCCGCTGATCGATGCCATCGCGCCGATCACGCTGGAGGCGCCGGTCAGCGGCGAACTCGCGCTGACGCACCTGCCGCCGTCGCGGCGCGCCGGCACCAAGCCTTTTCTGATCGAAGGCCTCAACGCCGAGACCGGCGAATGGGAACTGCCGGCCTCGGGCCAGCGCTACGGCGAGTTCCAGGCCGGTGTGCAGATGGCCAACCGCAGCGGCGCGCTGAACCAGATCGAGTTCAGCGAGTTCGTGCAGAAGCTGCAGGGTTTCGCCGATGGCGTCGGCGGCATGGTCGAGGTGCCGGACATGTTCGATGTCGTCGGCCGCGCGCGCGAGCTCGACGGCTTCGCCAGCGAGCACGACGCGCAGCTGGCCGTCACGCTGCGCGCCAACGGCGCCGCGTGGTCGGTGGGTTACGTGCAGCAGTGCGCCGGCCGCCGCGGCTTCGTGCCCGGGGTGCTGCCGGGGCGCCTCGTGCTGCCGTCGGCCGAGGAGGGCGCGCCGCCGCTGCTGGTGCTGGGCTTCGACGCGCAGGCCGCGCTGGCCGAGGACCCGAACATCGCCGCGGTGCGCCAGGTCACGCTGTCGCTGGACGTGCTGCAGACGCCGGAAGCCGCCGAGCCTTTCCCGGCCTGGCACGAAGCCGCGCGCAACCTCGCGGCCGACATGGACGCGGCGATGGTCGACGACCAGGGCCGGCCGATCACGCTGCACGCCTTCGCCGCGATCGGCGAGGACCTGAAGGCGCTGTACCGCAAGCTCGAGGAGCGCGACCTCGCGGCCGGCTCCACCGCCGCGCGCCGCCTGTTCAGCTGAAGAGCTCGACGCTGGTCGCGTAACCCGCGCCGTCGTATCCGCCGAAGATCAGCACCGAACCGTCGGGCAGGCGCTCGGCGCTGTGGGCCCAGCGGGCGCTGGCCATCGTCGGGCCGGCCGCCGAGCGGCCGGTCGTGGGGTCGAACAGCTCGGTGCTCGCGCTGCCCTGGGTGCCCATGTCCACCATGCCGCCGGTGATCAGCACGCGGCCGTCGACCAGCGCCGCCGCGGCCAGCCGTGCGCGCGGCTGGCGCAGCGCGAAGGCCTCGCTGCGCAGCGGCGTGGTCGCGGGCTGCACGCTGACGAGGCCGGGCAGCGGCGCGTCGTCGCCGCCGACGCCGCCGATCAGCAGCGCGTGACCACCGGCGCTGCGCAGCGCCACCATGCCGCTGCGCGGCGCCGGCTCGATCCACGACAGCGGCGCGGCGTCGAAGCGCATCGTCGCCAGGTCCAGCACCTCCGGCAGCGCCGGCGCACCGCCGCTCGTGCGGCCGCCGAAGACCAGCAGCCGCTGCGCGTCGAGCGCGACCACGCCGTGACCGTGGCGGCCCTGCAGCAGGCGGCCCGGCAGCGGCGTGAAGCGGCCGGTGGCCAGGTCGAACAGCTCGGCATCGTCGCGCGGCGGCGTGCCGAACGAGCGGCGGCCGCCGATCAGCAGCACGCGGCCATCGCCCAGCGCGGTGGCGCTGTGGTCGTGGCGCGGACCGTCGGGAGCCTGCGGCGTCGGCGCGGAGCGGCCGCTGCGCAGGTCGAACAGCTCCGCCAGCGGGGTGTTGCTGACGCTGCGCTGGCCGCCGGCGACCAGCACCTGGTGCGCCGACACCGCGGTCGCGGTGTGCAGGAAGCGGCCGGTCAGCAGCTCGCCGCGCTCGACGAAGCGTTCGGATGCGCGCCGGAAGCCGATCACCTGCTGCGACGGGCTCGACTCGCCGGCAGCGCTGCCGCCGATGGCCAGCACCTCGCCGTCGGGCATCACGACGCTCGCGTGTTCGGCGCGCGCGGCGCTGGTGTCCAGCCGGCGCAGGCTGCCGTTCGGTGGCGGCAGCGGCGCCGGGGCGGGCGAGGGTGCGGAGGCGTCGCCGCCGCCACCACCACAAGCGGTGAGGGCGGCGAGGGCGGCCAGTGGAAACAGCGGGAGCAGGGTGCGGCGTTGCATCGGTCGGGCATCGAAGGGTCGTGACCGCGGCACTCTAGGAAGGCGGCGGCGCTTGCGGAAGTTCGAATTCGGCAATACCTTTTGGGCATGAATCCATCGATCAGCCTGCGCCAGATGCGCTGCTTCGTCGCGGTGGCCGAGGAACTGAGCTTCCGTCGCGCCGCGGAGCGGCTGCACATCACGCAGCCGCCCCTGTCGCGTTCTGTCGCCGAGCTCGAAGCCGCACTCGGACTGCCGCTTCTTTTGCGTGATACGCGCAGCGTGCGGCTGACGCCCGCCGGCACGCTGGCGCTGCAGGAGTTCCGCACGCTGCTGGCCGACTGCGAAGCGGCGGTCGGGCGCCTGGTGGCGCAGGCCGGCGCGGCGCCGGCGCTGCGCCTGGGCGTGCCGGGCTGGGTCGACCTGGAGGCCTTGAGCGAGCTCGAGCGCGCGCTCGCGCGACAGGGCCATGCGTCGGCGCTGGAGACCAGCGCGCTGGCCGGGCACGAGGCGGTGGCGGCAGTGCGCGCCGGCCGGCTCGACGCCGCGATCGCCGCCGCGCCGATCGAGCCCACCGGCCTCGTCGCCACCACCGTCGCGACGCTGCCGATGGCCGCTTATGTGCCGGCCGCATCGGCGCTGGCGCGGCGGCGCCGCCTGTCTCTGGCCGAGTTGAACGACGTGCCGCCCTTCTACCGCTTCCGGCGCTCGGTGAACCCGGCGCTCTACGACCACTTCGCGCGCCAGTACCGCGCCCACGGCTTCGCGCCGCGCGAGGAAGCGCCGGCGCCGGAGGTGATGGGCGTGCTGGCGAAGATCGGCGCCGGCCGCGGCTGCACCTGCATGCCGGTGCCGATGGCGGTGCACCGCTATGCCGGCGTCGTGCGGCGGCCGCTGCGCGAACGCATCACGCTGGACATCGCGCTGGTGCATGCACCGGCGCTGGCGGCGCCGCTGCAGGCGCTGCTGCTGAAGTCGGCGCGGCGGCTGTTCGCGGCCACGCCGGGCGCCGAACCCGTCTGACCTGTTTCGGGTGTTGCCAGCCGGCGCGCGGCGGTCTCCAATCGTGCGATGGCGCGTTTTGTTGTCCGCCTCCTGCGCAGGGCCGTGGCCGGCCTGCTGCTGTCGACCGCTGGGTTGGCCGGCGCGCAGACCCTGCTGCTGACCACCGAGGAATCGCCGCCCTACAACCTGCGCGACGGCGCCGAGGTCGGCGGCAGCAGCACCGACAAGCTGCGCGAGGTGATGAAGCGCGCGCGCCAGGCCTACCGCATCGAGCTGATGCCGTGGAAGCGGGCCTACGAGCTGGCGCTGGAGCAGCCGCACACCTGCGTCTACTCGACCACGCGGACCAGCGAGCGCGAGGGCCTGTTCAAGTGGATCGGGCCGATCGCCTTCAACGAGTGGGTGCTGTTCGGCCGCAGCGACGGCGCGATCCGCCTGGGCACGCTGGAGGATGCGCGGCCCTACCTGATCGGGGCCTACATCGGCGATGCGCGCGAGGACTACCTGAAGAGCCGCGGCTTCCGCGTCGAGGCAGTGCCCAGCGATGCGCAGAATCCGCGCAAGCTGGCGATGGGCCGCATCGACCTGTGGGTCTCGGGGCGCTACGACGGTCCGGTGCTGATCGCCGAGGCCGGCCTCACCGGCAGCGTGAAGGCGCTGCTGTCCTTCCAGCGCACCGAGCTCTACCTGGCCTGCAACCGCGCCCTGCCGGATGCGCTGGTGGCCGAGCTCGGCCGGCATGTCGCCGCGCTGTGGCGCGAGGGGTTGGCGGCGGCGATCGATGCCCGCTACGAGCGGGCGGCGATGCCGCGCTGACGCCGCGCTGCGGCGTCAGGCCGCCCGGTCGAGCGGCCGTCAGGCCGGCCCGCCGGCCTGGTGCGCGCGCCACGCGACGCACTGCCGCACCGCTTCCAGCGTCTGCGCCAGCGTGTGCGTTCCGCCGGCATACCGCGGCGCGTGCCGCGCGAAGACACGTTCGATGCGTTCGGCATCGCCGCTGCTGCACGCGCGGTCCAGGTAGGTCGGCAGCCAGCCCGGATCGTCGCGGCCCATGCGGCGCGCCAGCTGCTCGTGGCGCTGGCTCAGGAAGGGCAGCAGGCCGTCGCGCAGCACCGGCGTCTCGTTGTGGGCGGCCAGCACGGCGGGGCCGACCTCCTGGAAGTCGATCGTCGGGTCGAGCAGCAGCTCGCGCGCGCGCTGCGCCAGCGCCGGTGCGCGGAAGCGGCCGAGCGCCGAGAAGAGCTCGGCGCGCTCCTGGGCATCGCGGGTGCGCCGCGCTTCGGCGAGCAGCGCGTCGAACAGCGCGGCATCGCCATCGATGGCGGCGGTCGCCAGCAGCGCCGCGCCGGGCCGTTCGCCCGGGGGCCGCTCGCCGCGCAGCCAGGCCTGCACCGGGACGGCCGCGGCGGCCCGCAGCGCGCCGTCGGCGCCGAGGTTCGCCACCAGCGGCACCAGCAGCGGGCGCAGCAGGCGCTGGTCTTCGCTGTCGGTGGGGGACTCCAGCCAGCCGAGCGCACGTGCGCGTTCGCCGAACGCGCGCTGCCAGCGCGCCGCGGTGGCCGATGCGTCGAGCGCCGCCGCCACCGGCTGCGCGCGCAGCAGCACCTGCGCGGCCTGCTCGACCACCAGGCGTTCCGGATGACGCGCAAAGGACTCGGCCATGGCCAGCAGGTCGGCCAGCGGCAGCTCGCCGGCTTGACTGAGCGCGGCGGCATCGTCGAGGCCGGCCAGCACCTCGGCCGCCGGCAACTGCGGCAGCGCGAGCAGCCGGCGCAGCGGCTCGGGCGCCAGCGCGACCCGGTAGTAGCCGGTGCCGCCCGCATTGGCCTGCACCCAGTCCGGGCAGCCGGCATCGGGCAGCGCGACCGTCTCCGCGCCTTCGCGCAGCAGATGACGCGTCAAGCCGCCCGGCGTGCGGATCGTCATCGGCACCTGCCAGCGTGCGGCGGCCGCCGCACCGGCACCCAGCGACGTCCAGCGCGACTGGCGCAGCAGCAGGCGCGGCCGCTCGCCGCCGTCGCACTGCAGCTGCACGGCGATGCGCGGGATGCCGGGCTGGCCGACGAAGCTGCGCAGCGCGGCGGGCAGCGCGGCATCCAGGCGGCCGAGCGCGGCGAAGAAGTCGTCGCCGCTGGCGCTGCCCCAGGCGTGGCGATCGATGTAGCGACGCACGCCGTCGCGGAAGCGCTCGGGCCCCAGCCACTGCTCGAACATCGCCAGCACGACCTGGCCCTTCTCGTAGGTGATCGCGTCCCACAGGTGCGCGAAGTGCTCGTCGCTGGTCACCGGTTGCTGCACCTGCCGCGCCGATGCCAGCCGGTCGCTGCGCATGGCGCGCGAACGGGCCGCCTGCAGCTGCAGCGGCCAGCGCCACGCCGGCATCAGCTCGGCGGTGATGCGGTCGCCCAGCCACGACGCGAAGGATTCGTTGAGCCAGAGGTCGTCCCACCAGCGCATCGTCACCAGGTTGCCGAACCACTGGTGCGCGAGCTCGTGGGCCGACAGCGGCACGTGGTCGCGCTGGAAGGCCGCGTCGTCCGCGTGGCCCAGCAGCACCGGCGCGGCGTAGGTGATCAGGCCCGGATGCTCCATCGCGCCGAAGCCCGCCGGCACCGGCAGGGCCAGCAGGTCGAGCTTGGTGAACGGGTAGGGCTGGCCGAAGTAGGCCTCCAGCCGCTCGACGATGCGCGCGGTGATGCCGGCGGCGAAGGCCCCTTCGGCGGCACGGCCGCGCGGTGCGATCACCCGCACCGGCACGCGGCCGGCAGGGGGCGCGTCGAGCACGTCGAACGGCCCGACGGCGAACGCCAGCAGGTAGCTCGGCAGCGGCGGCGTGGGCTCGAAGACCACCCGCTTGAAGCCGGGCTGCGCGGCCTCTTCGCGCTGCACCGGCATGTTCGAGACGGCCTGCAGCGCCTGCGGCACGGTCAGCGTCAGGGTCCACGGCAGCTTCCAGCCGGGCTCGTCGAAGAGCGGAAACGCGAGCCGCGCGCCGGTCGGCTGGAACTGCGTGAAGGCGGTCCAGTCGCCGTTGTCGAGGCGGCGGAACAGGCCCATGAACTCCTTGTCCTGCAGCCGGCCGGTGAACTGCAGGCCCAGGCGCGAGCGGCCGGCCGGCACCGCCATCGGGAAACGCAGCTCGATGCGGTCGCCCGGCAGCACCTGCACGCGCGCCGCATGGCGGCGCGCACCGAGCTCCACCCAGGCCTGCTTCAGCTGCAGCTCGCGCGCATGCAGCACGATGTGGCGTTGCGGCTGCTGCAGCGCGACTTCGATCTCGATCTCGCCGCTGTGCGTGGGCCTGGCCGGGTCGAGCGTCAGCGACAGCTGCACGGCCAGCGGCCGTACCGCGTCGGACAATCGGATCGGGTTGGACGTCGCAGCCTGCGCGGCGTATGCGCACAGCAGCAGGCAGGCGGCGGCGAAGGTTCGGAACAGGTCGGCCATCGTCGGCGCAGGGGGGAACGGCTCAGGGCCACTCTACACTGTTGAAATGGACAGCCCCCAGCTCACTCCGTTCGCGGCCCCCGAGGGGCGCTCAGTGCCCTTCGGGCGGCCGGGCGGGCACTGATGCCCACCAAGGACCCCGCCGCCCGCGCCGCCGAGCTGCGTGCGCTGATCGACTACCACGCCCAGCGCTACTACGTGCACGACGAGCCGGAGATTCCGGACGCCGAGTACGACAAGCTGTTCCAGGAACTGCAGGCGATCGAAGCCGCGCACCCCGAGCTGGCGACGCCGGACTCGCCGACGCAGCGCATCATCGGCGCGGTGCTCGAGGGCCTGCAGCCGGTGCGCCATGCGGTGCCGATGCTGTCGATCGAGACCGAGCGCGACACCACCGAAGCCGCCGCGCACCGCTTCGACGCGCGAGTGCGCCGCGGGCTCGAACTGCCCGACGATGCACCGCCGGTGGCCTACTCGGCGGAGCTGAAATTCGACGGCCTGGCGATCAACCTGCGCTACGAGGCCGGCGTGCTGGTGCAGGCCGCGACCCGCGGCGACGGCGAGACCGGCGAGGACGTCACGCACACCATCCACACCATCCGCGAGATCCCCAAACGGCTGAAGGGCGCGGCCAGCACCGGGGTGATCGAGGTGCGTGGCGAGGTCTACATGCGGCGCGACGGCTTCGAGAAGCTCAACGAAGCGCAGCGCGCGAAAGGCGAGAAGACCTTCGTGAATCCGCGCAATGCCGCCGCCGGCGTCGTGCGCCAGCTCGATGCGCGCATCGCGGCGACGCGGCCGCTGTCGTTCTTCGCCTATGGCCTCGGTGAGGTGAAGGGCTGGGCGCTGCCGCCGACGCACAGCGCGACGCTGGCGGCGCTGGCCGCCTTCGGCGTGCCGGTCAATGCCGAGCGCGACGTCGTGCACGGCGCCGACGGGCTGGTGGCCTTTCACGCGCGCATCGGTGCGAAGCGCGATGCGCTGCCTTTCGACATCGACGGCGTCGTCTACAAGGTCGACGATCGGGCGCTGCAGGAACGGCTGGGCTTCAAGACGCGCGAGCCGCGCTGGGCGCTGGCCCACAAGTACCCGGCGCAGGAGCAGGTGACCTTGCTGCGCGGCATCGAGGTGCAGGTCGGCCGCACCGGCAAGCTGACGCCGGTGGCCAAGCTGGAGCCGGTGTTCGTCGGCGGCACGACGGTCAGCAACGCGACCTTGCACAACGTCTTCGAGCTGCGCCGCAAGGGCGTGCGCATCGGCGACACGGTGATCGTGCGGCGCGCGGGCGACGTGATTCCGGAGGTCGTCGGCCGGGTGCCGGGCGAGCGCGCGGGCTACGTGCCGAACTTCCGCATGCCCAGGGCCTGCCCGGTCTGCGGCTCGGAAGTGACGCGCGAGAAGGGCGGCATCGACCACCGCTGCTCCGGGGGCCTGTTCTGCGCCGCGCAGCGCAAGCAGGCGCTGCTGCACTTCGCCGGCCGGCGCGCGATGGACATCGAGGGCCTGGGCGACAAGCTGGTCGACCAGCTCGTCGACGGCGGGCTGATCCGCACGCTGCCGGAGCTGTACAAGCTGGGCGTCGCCAAGCTCACCGCGCTGGAACGCATGGGCGAGAAGAGCGCGCTTAACCTCGTCGCCAACCTCGAGCGCAGCAAGAAGACCACGCTGCAGCGCTTCCTCTACGCGCTGGGCATCCGCCAGGTCGGCGAATCCACCGCGCGCGACCTCGCGCGCCACTTCGGCGGCATCGACCGGCTGATGGACGCCAGCGTCGAGCAACTGCTCGAGGTGCCCGATGTCGGACCGATCGTCGCCGAGAGCATCCACACCTTCTTCGCGCAGCCGCACAACCGCGAGGTGGTCGAGCAACTGCGCGCCGCCGGCATCACCTGGGACGAACACGACGGCGCCGCCGCCGAGACCGGCCCGAAGCCGCTGGCCGGCAAGACGCTGGTGCTGACCGGCACGCTGCCCTCCTTGAGCCGCGACGAGGCCAAGGCGCTGATCGAGGCGGCGGGCGGCAAGGTGTCGGGTTCGGTGTCGAAGAAGACGCACTGGGTGGTCGCCGGCGAGGAAGCCGGCAGCAAGCTCGACAAGGCGCGCGAGCTCGGCATCGAGGTGCTCGACGAGGCGGGCCTCAAGGCCTTGCTGGCGACGTGAGCGTCCGGCCCTGGGGGTCCGGACCCGGGGGGCCGGGTGCGATGGTTGCCGGCTCCATGAATCCAACCACAGAGGTGATGCCGCGATGGCTGTGCGTGAAATCCTGAAGATGGGCGACGAGCGCCTGCTGCGCATCGCGCAGCCGGTGCGTGAGTTCGGCACGCGCGAGCTCGACGAGCTGGTCGCCGACATGTTCGACACGATGGCCGCCGCCAACGGCGCCGGCCTTGCCGCGCCGCAGATCGGCGTCGACCTGCAGCTGGTGATCTTCGGTTTCGAGCGCAACCAGCGTTATCCGGACGCGCCGCCGGTGCCGCAGACGGTGCTGATCAACCCGGTGATCACGCCGCTGTCCGAGGCGATGGAAGAAGGCTGGGAAGGCTGCCTGTCGGTGCCCGGGCTGCGCGGCGTGGTGCCGCGTTTCGCGCGCATCCGCTACGAGGGGCTGGACGCGCAGGGTCGGCGCATCGAGCGCGAGGCCGAGGGCTTCCATGCCCGCGTGGTGCAACACGAGTGCGATCACCTGATCGGCCGCCTTTACCCGACGCGCATGACCGACCTGCGCAAGCTCGGCTTCACCAGCGTGCTGTTCCCCGAGCTCGATCCCCAGGCCGGCGACGACTGATGCACACGGCCGTCGCCGTGTAAAGAAGTGCGAGCCGCGCATCGTGGCGTCAGCGGCCATCGCGGCCGGGACGTTTTCAGAACATGAGACTGGGAGTCCCACGATGAACGCTGCCTGGTTCCGCCGCCTCGGCACGGTCCTGTTCACGACGCTGCTCGGCCTGGCGTCCTGGTGCGTTGCCGCACAGCCGGCCAGCGAAGAGCCGGATTGGCCCGGCCGCGTCGGCCGGCTGGTCGAGATCCAGGGCACCGCGCACCTGCTCGACCGCAACGACCGCCAGTGGATCGCCGCCACGCCGAACTACCCGCTGACCAGCGGCGACCACCTCGTCACCGACCGCGGCAGCCGGCTCGAGCTGAGCATCGGCTCGACGCAGGTCCGCCTCGACGGTGGCACCGAGCTGAAGCTGGTGCGCATCGACGACCAGGCGGTGGTGCTGCAGCTCGACCAGGGCAGCGTGGCGCTGCGCGTGTCGTCGCCCGAATGGGCCTCGCAGATCGAGGTGCTGACGCCCGAAGGCCGCTTCCGCCCGCGCGAGCCCGGCCACTACCGCATCGACCGGCTCAACGAGGCCAGCCACGCCACCGCCTGGCGCGGCACGCTGCGTTTCGAGGGGGTCGAGGTCGCCGGCGGGCCCGAGCACACGATCGTCGTCGGCCGCGGCCAGCATGCCGAGCTGTGGCTGCAGGGCCCCGCGCAGCGCTTGAACCAGCGCTGGCTGGAGAGCGAGCGCGATGCCTTCTCCGACTGGGTGGCGCAGGACGAACGCGCCTACGAGCGCAGCGAGACCGCGCGCTACGTGTCGCCGGAAATGACCGGCTGGGAAGACCTCGACCGCCATGGTCGCTGGCAGACCCATCTCGAATACGGCGGCGTCTGGATTCCGACGGCCGTGCCGGTCGGCTGGGCGCCGTACCGCAGCGGCCAGTGGGTCTGGGTGTCGCCCTGGGGCTGGACCTGGGTCGACTCGATGCGCTGGGGCTTCGCGCCTTTCCACTACGGCCGCTGGGTGCACTGGGGCCGCAGCTGGTGCTGGGTGCCGGGGCACCGGGTCGCGCGGCCGGTCTTCGCGCCGGCGCTGGTGGCCTGGGTCGGCGGCTCGCACGTGTCGGTCGGCGTCAACATCGGCTGGATTCCGCTGGGGCCGCGCGATGTCTACTACCGCTGGGACCACCGGGGCTGGCGCGACGGGCGTCGCGACGACCGCCGCGATGATCGCCGCGACCGCGGCCAGGAGCGCCAGCCGACCGGGCCGATCCTCTACGCGAACCAGGCCGTGCCGGGCGCGGTGACGACGGTCGGCGCCGATGCGTTCACGCAGCGCCGGCGCATCGTGCCGGTGACGCCGCCGAATGACGTGGGCCGGCCGCTGCCGACGCGCAGCCCGACCGGGCCGATCCTGGCGGTGGCGCCGCCGGCCGCGCCGGTGCGGGGGGGCGAGACCGCGCCCGCGGCACCGCCGCCGACCCGCGCGCCGACCGCGCCGGTGCGCCCGGCGATGGCGCCGATCGCGCCGGTGGTGCCGGATGGCGCGGCCGCGCCGCAGCCGCGATCACCGGCGATGCCGGTGCCGGGACAGCGCGACGAGGCCCGAGATGGGCGCGATGCCCGCGCGCGTGGCGACGGCGAGCCGGCGCCCGGCCGGTCGCCCTTCACGCGCCGCGACGGTCCGCCGCCGCAGCCGTCGCCCGGCCACCGCGCGGTCGCGCCGACGCAGCCGGTGCCGCAGGCCGTGCCGCAGCCGCAGCCGATGAGTGCGCCGCGGCCGGTGCCCCAGGCGGCGCAACCCGCTGCGCCGGCGCCGGCCGTGCAGCCGCCGCCTGCGGCCGCGGTGCCGACGCCGGCGCCGCAGCGCGCGGCACCGCCGTCGCCGGTGCGCGAAGCGCCGCGCGGCGAGCCGTCGCGCGACGACGATCGCCGTCAGCGGGCGCCCGAACAGCGCGGCAACAACCGCGAGCGCACGCAGCAGACGCAGTGACGAGGCCGGCCGCCCGCGGGCGGCGGCCTCAGCGCAGCCAGGGCTTCATCACCGGCCACACGTTGGCCAGCATGCGCGGATGCGCCTCGGCGGTCGGGTGGATGCGGTCGGGCTGGAACAGGCGCTCTGCCTGCGGCCCGTCGGCGATGCCGGCCAGCAGGAAGGGCACCAGCGCGGCGCCTTCGTCCTTCGCGACCGACTCGAACAGCGCCGCGAAGTCCTGCGTGTAGCGCGCGCCGTAGTTCGGCGGCACCTGCATGCCGACCAGCATCACCTTCGCGCCGGCGGCCTTGGCCGAGCGCGCCATCGCCTGCAGGTTGTCGCGCGTCATCGCCAGCGGCAGGCCGCGCAGCGCATCGTTGCCGCCGAGCTCGATCACCACGTGGCTGGGCTGATGCGCCTTCAGCAGCGCGGGCAACCGGGAGCGGCCGCCGGAGGTGGTGTCGCCGCTGATGCTGGCATTGATCACGGCGGCGCCGAGCTTCTCGTCGGCCAGCTTGCGCTCGAGCAGCGCGACCCAGCCGCTGCCGCGCGCCAGGCCGTATTCGGCCGACAGGCTGTCGCCGAGCACGACGATCCGGCGCGCCGGCGCGGCGGCCCGCACCCCGGCCGCAGCAGGCGCCAGCGCGAGCACGCTACAGTGCCGCAAAAATCCGCGCCGCGAGTCGCCTCGCGCGAAACCGTCCTTCATGAGCGATCCCATCATCGCCGTCGATCACGTCACCCGCCAGGTGACCGATTCCACCGGCACGCTGACGATTCTCCACGACATCGATTTCACCTTGCGGCCGCGGGAGTCGACGGCCATCGTCGGCGCCTCGGGCTCGGGCAAGAGCACGCTGCTGGCGATCATCGCCGGACTGGACCTGCCGACGAGCGGCACGGTGCGCCTGGCCGGCAACGACCTCTTCTCGCTCGACGAGGACGCCCGCGCCGCACTGCGCGCCCGCGAGCTGGGCTTCGTCTTCCAGAGCTTCCAGCTGCTGGGTCACCTGACCGCGCTGGAGAACGTGATGCTGCCGCTCGAACTGCTCGGCCGCAACGACGCGCGGGCGAAGGCCTCCGAGATGCTCAAGCGTGTCGGCCTCGGCGAGCGGCTGTCGCACTACCCGCGCACGCTGTCCGGCGGCGAGCAGCAGCGCGTCGCGCTGGCGCGCGCCTTCGTCGTCGAGCCCAAGGTGCTGCTGGCCGATGAGCCGACCGGCAGCCTCGACTTCGCGACCGGCGAGCGGGTGATGGAACTGATGTTCGAGATGAACCGCGAATCGGGCACGACGCTGGTACTGGTCACGCACGACCGCGGCATCGCCACGCGCTGCGACCGCCAGCTGCACATCGAGGCCGGGCGGCTGGTGGCCTGAGCGGCTGGCGCCGCCCCAGGAAAAGGAAAAGGGGCGCCGCGGCGCCCCTTGTTTCATCCCCGGTCGCGCGACCGAGGCCGGCTTACTGCGCCGTGAACTTGTAGTCCGTCTTCGCGGCCTTGCGCAGGTCGTCCTGGTACTTCTGCAGCTTGACCTGGGCGATGCGCTGCTGGATCTGCGGCTTGACCTGCTCGAAGTCCGGGAACTGGGCTTCGCGCGTGTCCTCGAGGCGGATGATGTGGAAGCCGAACTGGCTCTTCACCGGCGTCTCGGTCATCTCGCCCTTCTTCAGCGAGGTCATCGCCTTGCTGAACTCGGGCACGTAGTTGTCGGGCTTCGCGAAGTCCAGGTCGCCGCCGTTCTGGCCGGAGCCCGGGTCCTTGGACTTCTCCTTCGCCAGGTCCTCGAACTTGGCGCCGCCCTTGATCTTGGCGATCAGGTCCTTCGCCTCGTCTTCCTTCTCGACGAGGATGTGGCGGGCGCGGTACTCGGTGCCGCTGGCCTGGGCCTTGAACTTGTCGTACTCGGCCTTGGCTTCCTGGTCGCTGACGGGGTTCTTCTTCTTGAAGTCCTCGAACAGCTCGCGAATCATGATGCTCTGGCGGGCCAGCTCCATCTGCGCCTTGTAGTCGGCGTTCGCGGGGATGCCCTTGCGCTCGGCTTCCTGCGCGAAGATCTCGCGCAGCACGACCTGGTCCTTGGCCTGCGCCTGCAGTTCCGGCGTCACCTGCTGGCCGGCGCGCTGCGCCTGCTGCACCAGCATGTCCAGCCGCGCCTTGGGCACGGTCTTGCCGTTGACGACGGCGATGTTCTGGGCCTGGGCGGCCAGCGGCAGCAGCAGGGCGGCGGCAGCGGCAGCGAGCACTGCGCGCACGGCAAAAGGCTTGCGAATCATGGCGTGGATGTCTTTCGGGGGTTTGCTGCAGCAACGCAAAGCGGCTGCGCTCGGAGGACTTCTCGGATCAAGAGGAAGCGTGAAGCGAGGGGGCGGGGAGGCTGCTCAGGCTTCTTCCGGCGAGCGTGCCTCGATGGCCAGCGCGTGGATGCCCTGGGGGATCACCCGGCGCAGGGCATCATACACGAGGCGATGTCGGGCAATCCGGCTCAGCCCGGCCATGCGCTCGCTGACGATGATCACCCGCAGGTGCGACCCCTCGCGGGCGCCGGCATGCCCGGCATGCAGGTGGCTGTCGTCGATCACTTCGAGGCTCAGCAGCGGCGCCAGCGCCTCGCGCAGCACGCGGTCGACCTCGGCGGCGGTGACGTGCGGCTTCATCACGACCCTTCGGGGCTCTTCGCGGCCGCACCTTCCGGCGCGGCGGGCTCGTCCTCGATGTACTTCGCGAGGTAGAAGCCCTGCGCCAGCGTGAAGGCCAGCATCAGGCCGATGCCGCCGAAGAGCTTGAAGTTGACCCACGCGTCGCGGCTGAAGCTGTAGGCCACCCACAGGTTCAGCAGGCCCATCAGGCCGAAGAACGCGATCCAGGCGAAGTTCAGCCGCCGCCAGACGCCGTCGGGCAGCTTGATCTGCTCGCCCAGCATCAGGCGCAGCAGGTTGCGGCCGAACACCGCCTGGCTGATCCAGAACGACAGGCCCATCGCCCAGTACAGGCCGCTCGGCTTCCACTTGATGAAGGTGTCGTTGTGGAACCAGATCGTCAGGCCCCCCAGCACCACGACCAGCGCCAGGCTGACCCACAGCATGAAGTCGACCTTGCGCCCGCGCAGCTTCAGCCAGGCCACCTGGCCGAGCGTCGCGACGATGACGACGACGGTGGCCAGCATCACCGGCGCTTCTTCGGTGCCGACCCTGCCGCCGGCGACCAGGAAGCCCAGGTGCTGAGTGGCGAAGGCCGCCGCGGCATCGGGATACGCGCCCGCCAGCTTGTACGCCGCGAAGAACAGGAGGATGGGAAGGAAGTCGAACAGCAGCTTCATGCGGGGCGCAGTGTAGGCGGCAGGCGCGCCGGGGTCGGCCGGGCGCCGGAATCAGCCCTCGGCAGGCTTGGGCTCCGGAACAAAATCGATCGCCGCCGAGTTGATGCAGTAACGCTCGCCGCTCGGCTCCGGGCCGTCGTCGAAGACATGGCCCAGGTGGGTGCCGCACTTGGCGCAGCGCACCTCGATGCGCGTCATGCCGTGGCTCTGGTCGATCACCCGCTCGATGCGGCCGGGCTCGATCTCCTTCCACCAGCTCGGCCACCCGCAGCCGGCGTCGAACTTGTGCTCGCTCTCGAACAGCACCTGTCCGCAGCCGATGCAGCGGTAGGCGCCGTTCTCCCAGTGGTCCCAGTACCGGCCGGTGAAGGCCCGCTCGGTGGCCGCGTGGCGGGCGACCTGGTACTGCATCGGGTCGAGCTGTGCGCGCCATTCGTCGTCGGACTTGCGCACCGGGTAGCGCGGGTCGTCGTGGTCGTGCACGGGTTCGGAACGGTTCAAGAACTTCATGGCGGGCGATTGCTCCAGGGGGCTCCAGCGATGGGCCGGCGTGGCCGGCGGGCCGTGCATCCGGCGCGGCCCGGCGGTTCGTCGCGCGACCGGCGTCGGACCTTTCAGCAAACGGCGTTCCTTCGAGCCAGTGTAGGCACAACCCGATTGTCGTTCGCATGACAAGGGGACAGCATCGCCCGTGACAGCATCCGGCCCGCGCCGGATGGCGTATTCCTGACGACCACGGAGACCACGACCATGTCAGCCTTGATGGGCCAGATGATGCAGATGCCGCTGTTGATCTCGTCGCTCGTGCGGCACGCGGCGCGCCATGCCGGCGACACGACTATCGTGTCCAAGCGCGTCGAGGGCGACATCCACCGCACGAGCTGGGCCGAGGTGGAATTGCGCTCGCGCAAGCTCGCGCAGGCGCTGGCGCGGCTGGGCCTGCGGGCCGGCGACCGCGCCGCCACCCTGGCCTGGAACGGCTACCGGCACCTGGAGATCTACTACGGCACCTCTGGCTCCCAGCTGGTGTGCCACACCATCAACCCGCGCCTGTTCCCCGAGCAGATCGCCTGGATCGCCAACGACGCGGCCGACGCGGCGCTGTTCTTCGAGCTGAACTTCCTGCCGCTGATCGAGAAGCTCGCCGCGCAGATGCCGACGGTGAAGCACTTCGTGCTGATGACCGATCGCGCGCACATGCCGGCGCAGAGCGCGATCCCGAACCTGCTGTGCTACGAGGAGCTGGTCGAGGCCGAGGACGGCGCCTACAGCTGGCCGAGCTTCGACGAAAACACCGCGTCGAGCATCTGCTACACCTCGGGCACCACGGGCAACCCGAAGGGCGCCGTCTACAGCCACCGTTCCAGCGTGCTGCATGCCTACGCCGCCGCGCTGCCCGACGCGATGGACTGCTCCAGCGCCGACGTCGTGCTGCCGGTGGTGCCGATGTTCCACGTCAATGCCTGGGGCCTGCCGTATGCCTGCGCGCTGGTGGGCTGCAAGCTGGTGATGCCCGGCCCGCACCTGGACGGCAAGTCGCTCTACGAGCTCTTCGAGGAGGAGAAGGTGACCTTCTCCGCCGGCGTGCCGACGGTGTGGCTGGGCCTCTTGACCTATGTGAAGTCGAACAACCTGAGGTTCTCGACCTTCAAGCGCACGGTGATCGGCGGCTCGGCCTGCCCGCCGGCGATGATGAAGACGCTGCAGGACGACTTCGGCGTCGAGGTGATCCATGCCTGGGGCATGACCGAGCTGTCGCCGCTGGGCACGCTGTCGAAGCTGAAGTCCAAGCATGCGACGCTGCCGCGCGAGCAGCAGCAGAAGCTGCTTGAGAAGCAGGGTCGCGCGATCTGCGGCATCGACATGGCGATCGTCGACGACGACGGCCATGCGCTGCCGTGGGACGGCGCGGCCTCGGGCAACCTCGTCGTGCGCGGGCCCTGGGTGATCTCGAGCTACTACGGCCAGGCCGGGCAGTCGCCGCTGATCACGGTCGACGGCGAGGCCGGCTGGTTCCCGACCGGCGACGTCGCGACCATCGACGCCGACGGCTTCATGCAGATCACCGACCGCTCGAAGGACGTGATCAAGTCCGGCGGCGAATGGATCAGCTCGATCGAGCTGGAGAACATCGCGATGGCCCACCCCGCGCTGCACGAGGCCGCGGTGATCGCCGCGAAGCATCCGAAGTGGGACGAGCGTCCGCTGCTGGTGGTGGTGAAGAAGCCCGGTGCCGAGGTCACGCGCGACGAGCTGCTGCAGTTCTACGAGGGCCGCATCGCGAAGTGGCAGATCCCGGACGACGTCGCCTTCGTGCCGGAGCTGCCGCACACGGCCACCGGCAAGATCCAGAAGCTCAAGCTGCGCGAGCAGTTCAAGGACCACCGCCTGCCGGCGGCCTGACACCCGCGTGACGGCGGGAGGGCCGCCCTGGCGACATCGGGGACCACAGCAGGGATGACAGCAGGGATGACAGCAGGGACATAAGGGCTGTCTCTGCCGCGACACCCCTGCGTGGGGTAGTCCCTGAAGCGCGAGCCGGGCCCCTTCCGGTACCGTCTTGCGCTGGTTGCGGTGCATCAAATTTCGGAGACGAACATGCGGATTTCGAAGGGTTTCTCGAGTGTCGCGATGGCTGCGGTGCTGGCGTTGGGCGCAGCGGCGGCTCACGCGCAAAAGGGTGAGACGGTCAAGGTCGGCTGGGTCGATCCGCTGTCCGGCCTGATGGCGCCGGTCGGCCAGAACCAGATCAAGAGCTTCCAGTTCGTCGCCGAGCACTTCAGCAAGAGCAACCCGGCGGGCGTGAAGTTCGAGATGGTGCCCATCGACAACAAGCTCAGCCCGCAGGAAAGCATCAACGCCGTCAAGTCGCTGATCGACCAGGGCGTGCGCTACATCGTGCAGGGCAACGGCTCCGGCGCGGCGCTGGCGATCATGGATGCGGTGCAGAAGCACAACGAGCGCAACCCGGGCAAGGAAGTCGTCTACCTGAACTACGCGGCGGTCGATCCCGACCTGACGAACAGCAAGTGCAGCTACTGGCACTTCCGCCTCGACGCGGACACGTCGATGAAGATGGAGGCGCTGACCACCTGGGTGAAGGACCAGGCGGACATCAAGAACGTCTACCTGATCAACCAGAACTACGCGCACGGCCACCAGGTGTCGCGCTATGCGAAGGAAATCCTCGCGCGCAAGCGGCCCGACATCAAGATCGTCGGCGACGACCTGCACCCGCTGGCGCAGGTGCGCGACTTCGCGCCGTACATCGCGAAGATCAAGGCCGCCGGTGCCGACACCATCCTGACCGGCAACTGGGGCTCGGACCTGACGCTGCTGATCAAGGCGGCCAACGATGCCGGCCTCAACGTCAAGTTCCTGACCTACTACGCCGGCGTCACCGGCACGCCCACGGCGCTAGGGCCCGCCGCGGCCGGCCGCGTCTATGTCGTCGCCTATGCGCACTCGAACATGCCGGGCGAAGTCGGCAAGCTCGGCGACGCCTTCAAGGCCAAGTTCAACGACGACTACTACACGATGGCCACCTACAACGCCTTCGCGTTGCTGTCGAGCGCGATGGCGCAGGCCAAGACCACCGATCCGGCCAAGGTCGCCGCAGCGATGGAAGGCATCAAGTTCAAGGGCTTCAACGGCGACGTCGAGATGCGCAAGACCGACCACCAGCTGCAGCAGGCGCTGTTCGTCACCGTGTGGAAGAAGGCCGATGCGAAGGCGCCGTACAGCGTCGAGAACACCGGCTACAACTTTCAGCCGGTCAAGGCGTACGAGGCCTATGTCGCCAGCACGCCGACGTCGTGCCAGATGAAGCGGCCCTGATCGGCCGATGACGCGCCGGCCCGGCGGAGACCGCTCCGACGGGCCTTTTTTTCGCTGCCGCGCCGGGAAGCCACCGTGGACCAGGTTCTCATCAATGTCTTGAACGGCGTCAGCTCCGGGCTGCTGCTGTTCATGCTCAGCTCCGGGCTGACGCTGATCTTCAGCATGATGGGCGTGCTGAACTTCGCGCACGCCAGCTTCTACATGATCGGCGCCTACTTCGCGTACTCGCTGACGCGGCTGGTGGGCTTCTGGCCGGCGCTGTTCGTCGCGCCGCTGGTGGTCGGCATGGCCGGCGCGTTCTTCGAGCGCACCGCGCTGCGCCGCGTGCACAAGTTCGGCCACGTGCCGGAGCTGCTGATCACCTTCGGGCTGTCGTATGTCGTGCTGGAGGTCGTGCAGCTGATCTGGGGCCGCACGCCGGTGAACTTCGATCCGCCGGCGCTGCTGCAGGGCGCGGCGTTCACCGTGGTGCAGGGCGCCGACGGGCTGTCGATCGCGCTCGGCGCGGCGTCGGACGCGGTGTGCAAGACCGCGCAGTGCTCGCGCTTCCCGATGACGCGTGCGTTCATGATGATCGTCGCGCTGCTGATGCTGCTGTCGCTGTGGCTGCTGCTGACGCGCACCCGCATCGGCCTGGTGATCCAGGCGGCGCTGACGCATCCGGAAGCGGTCGAGTCGCTGGGCCACAACGTGCCGCGCGTGTTCATGCTGGTCTTCGGCTCGGGCTGCGCGCTGGCGGGCCTGGCCGGCGTGATCGGCGGCATTACCTTCGTCACCGAACCGGCGATGGCCGCGGTGGTGGGTTCCATCATCTTCGTCGTCGTCGTGGTGGGCGGCATGGGCTCGCTGGCGGGCGCGTTCGTCGCGTCGCTGCTGATCGGCCTGCTTCAGACGCTGCCGCTGACGGTCGACAAGTCCTTCGCCGACGCGATCAACGCGATGGGCGGCCAGGTGGGCCCGAGCTCGCCCGGCTGGCCGCTGCTGCGCATCACGCTGGCGCAGGCGGCGCCGATCCTGCCGTACCTGCTGCTGGTGCTGATCCTGGTCTTCCGGCCCAAAGGCCTGCTGGGCACGCGGGAAGGGTGAACACGAGATGAGCCACGTTCACGAATCCCGACCGCACGTCCACTTCCGCCCGTTCAACGTCGGCCGCTGGATCATCTGGGGCGGCTTCGCGCTGGTCCTCGCCGTGGCGCCGCTGCTGTGGACCAGCGGCTTCGCGCAGACCCTGCTGTCGCAGATGGGCATCGCGATCATCGCCTGCCTGGCCTACAACCTGCTGCTGGGCCAGGGCGGCATGCTGAGCTTCGGCCATGCGGTGTACAGCGGCCTGGGCGCGTTCCTCGCGATCCACACGCTGAACATGGTGACGGCGGGCACGCTGAGCCTGCCGGTCAGCCTGGTGCCGCTGGTGGGCGGCCTGTCGGGGCTGTTCTTCGCGGCGCTGCTGGGCTATGTGACGACGAAGAAGTCCGGCACCACCTTCGCGATGATCACGCTGGGCATCGGCGAGCTGGTGTGGTCGATGTCGCTGATGATCCCCGAGTTCTTCGGCGGCGAAGGCGGCGTCTCGGGCAACCGCGTGATCGGCAAGCCGGTGATGGGCATCAGCTTCGGGCCGCAGATCCAGGTCTACTACCTGATCGCGATCTACTGCTTCGTCTCCACCGCCGCGATGTACGCGCTGACGCGCACCCCGCTGGGCCGCATCCTCAACGCCGTGCGCGACAACCCGGAGCGGGTCGAGTTCATCGGCTACAGCACCCAGAACGTGCGCTACCTCGCGTTCATGATCTCCGGCTTCTTCGCCGGCATCTCGGGCGGGCTGTCGGCGCTGAACTTCGAGATCGTCACGGCCGAGGTCGTCGGCGCGGCCCGCTCGGGCGCCTACCTGCTGTTCGTGTTCCTCGGCGGCGCCACGTTCTTCTTCGGACCGATCATCGGCGCGGTGCTGATGGTCATTGCCGGCGTGCTGCTGTCGGAGCTGACCAAGGCCTGGCTGCTGTACCTGGGCATCGTGTTCCTGTTCATGGTGATGTACGCGCCCGGCGGCATCGCCAGCCTGATCATGATGAACCTGCGGCTTGCGGCCTTCGGCAAGCTGAAGCGGGTGTGGACCTCGTACCTCGCGCTCGGCGGCTCGGCGCTGGTCGCGCTGATCGGCGCCGCCGCGATGATCGAGATGGTCTACCACCTGCAGCTGAACACCGCGCTCGGTCCGCAGATGGACTTCATGGGCGCCACGCTGAACGCCAACGGCCTCGACAGCTGGTTCGGCGCGGCCTTCGTGATGCTGACCGGCGTGCTGATGTTCGAGTTCACCCGCCGCAGCTTCAGCCGCGAGTGGGGCGTGATCCAGGAAGAGATCGAGAAAGAGATCAAGCGCCGGGAGGCTCTATGAGTGCCTATGCGGTCGAGCTGCGCGACGTGCGCAAGAGCTTCGGCAAGACCGAGATCATCCGCGGCGCGAACCTGGCGGTGAAGCCGGGCGAGCGGGTGGCGATCATCGGGCCCAACGGCGCCGGCAAGTCGACGCTGTTCAACCTGATCAGCGGCCGCTTCGGTTCCACCAGCGGCGAGATCCTGCTCAACGGCGAGCGCATCGACGGGCTGACGCCGTTCCAGATCAACCGCCGCGGGCTGTCGCGCAGCTTCCAGGTCTCGAACCTGTTCGTGCGCCTGTCGGTGTTCGAGAACCTGCGCTGCGCGGTGCTGTGGTCGCAGGGCTACCGCTACGCGTTCTGGAAGTTCCTGGCCGGCGCGCACGACGCGAACGACCGCGCCGAGGAAGTGCTGGCGATGATCAAGCTCGAGCGCCGGCGCGACCACCTCGCGATGAACCTGACCTACGCCGAGCAGCGTGCGCTGGAGATCGGCATCACGATCGCCGGCGGCTCGAACGTCATCCTGCTCGACGAGCCGACCGCCGGCATGAGCAAGAGCGAGACCAAGCGCTTCATCCAGCTGATCCGCGAGGTCACCGCCGGCAAGACGCTGCTGACGGTGGAGCACGACATGGGCGTGGTGTTCGGCCTGGCCGACAAGATCGCAGTGCTGGTCTACGGCGAGGTCATCGCCTTCGACGTGCCCGATGCGGTGCGCGCCAATGCGCGCGTGCAGGAGGCCTACCTCGGTTCCGTGCTGGCCGATGCCCAGGCCGCCGAGCAGCAGGCGGCCGACCAGGCGCACGCGCCCGCTTCGGCGGGCCATTGATCACCGCGGGAACCACGATGCTCAAACTGCACGACCTGCACGCGTTCTACGGCAAGAGCCACGTGCTGCACGGGGTCAGCTTCGATGTCGGCCCCGGCGAGATCGTCGCGCTGCTCGGCCGCAACGGCTCGGGCCGCTCGACCACCGTCAAGACCATCATGGGCCTGGTCGAAGGCCAGGGCGCGGTGAGCTGGCGCGACGAGGCCATCCTCGGCCGCCAGGCCTACGAGATCGCGCACCTCGGCATCGGCTACGTGCCGGAGAACCGCGACATCTTCCCGAAGCTCACCGTGCACCAGAACCTGATGCTTGGCGAGAAGCGCGGCAAGAAGCAGCCGCGCTGGAGCTTCGACGACATGTACGGCATGTTCCCGCGCCTGAAGGAACGCCAGCACACGGAGGCCGGCGTGCTGTCCGGCGGCGAGCAGCAGATGCTGACGCTGTGCCGCACGCTGATGGGCGACCCCGACCTGATCATGATCGACGAACCCACCGAGGGCCTGGCGCCGAAGATCGTCGAGCTGGTCGCCGAGTACCTGCGCGAACTGAAGCGCCGCGGCGTCTCGGTGCTGCTGGTCGAGCAGAAGCTGACGATCGCGCTGGAGGTCAGCCAGCGCTGCCTGGTGATGGGTCACGGCCAGATCGTGTTCGAGGGCACGCCGGCCGAGCTGAAGGCCAATGCCTACGTGCGCAAGGAGTGGCTGGAGGTCTAGAGCCGGCTTCCCGCGGGATGCGGGACGCTTCCTTGGCCTGCTAGTACCGGGCGGGCGCCGGCTCGCCTGGGTGTCTCCCGCTGCGTTGCGCGCCAAGACGAGGGTTTCCACCAAGCCCGCAAGCCTTGTCGCTCCAGGGACATCGTCCGACGATGACCCATACCTAGAATCGAACGATCGTGCTTTTCCAGCACCTTACCCATTCACTTCCACCGCGTTGAAGGGGGCCTTCATGAGCGCCAGCTACGAGATCCGCGACGGCATCGCTGTCATCACGCTGAACAACCCGCCGGTCAACGGCCTCGGCTACGACACCCGCCGCGCGATCGTCGACGGGCTCGACCGCGCGCAGGCCGATGCCGCGGTGCAGGCCATCGTCATCACCGGCGCCGGCAAGGCCTTCTCGGGTGGCGCGGACATCCGCGAGTTCGGGTCGCCCAAGGCCACCGCCGAGCCCAACCTGCTGAGCGTGATCCGCGCGCTCGAGCTGAGCACCAAGCCGATCGTCGCGGCGATCCACTCCGTCTGCATGGGCGGCGGGCTGGAGCTCTCGCTCGGCTGCCATTACCGCGTCACCGCGCCCGGCGCGCAGATCGCGCTGCCCGAGGTCAAGATCGGCCTGATCCCCGGCGCCGGCGGCACGCAGCGCCTGCCGCGCGTGCTGGGGCTGGAGACCGCGCTGAACATCATCGTCAGCGGCGAGCCGGTGAAGAGCGAGCTGCTGGCCTCGCTGCCGGGCCAGAAGCTCTTCGACAAGGTGATCGATGGCGACCTGATGGCCGGCGCGATCGCCTTCGCGAAGGAAGTGGCCGCCAAGCATGCCGGCGGCGCGCCGCTGCCGCTGGTGCGCGACCTGAAGGTCTCGCACGAGAACGCCGACGGCTACATCCAGTTCGCGCGCAACACCGTCAAGGCGATGAGCAAGAACTTCCCCGCGCCGGCCAAGTGCGTCGATGCAGTGGAGATGTCGATCAAGAAGAAGTTCGACGAGGGCATGCAGGGCGAGCGCGAGATCTTCACGGCGCTGATGTTCACGCCCGAGTGCAAGGCGCTGCGCCATGCCTTCTTCGGCGAGCGAGCGGCCAGCAAGATCCCCGACGTGCCCGAGGACACGCCGCAGCGCGAGATCAGGAAGGTCGGCGTCATCGGCGCCGGCACGATGGGCGGCGGCATCAGCATGAACTTCCTCAACGCCGGCATTCCGGTGACCATCCTCGAGATGAAGCAGGAGGCGCTGGACCGCGGCATCGGCACGATCCGCAAGAACTACGAGGCCCAGGTCAAGAAGGGCAAGCTGAAGTCGGACAAGTACGAGCAGCGCATGGCGCTGCTGTCGACCACGCTGAGCTACGACGACCTGAAGGACTGCGACCTGATCATCGAGGCCGTCTTCGAGGAGATGGGCGTCAAGGAAGCGGTGTTCAAGAAGCTCGACGAAGTCGCCAAGCCCGGCGCCATCCTGGCGTCGAACACCTCGACCCTGGACGTCGACAAGATCGCGGCCTTCACGAAGCGCCCGCAGGACGTCGTCGGCATGCACTTCTTCAGCCCGGCCAACGTGATGAAGCTGCTGGAGGTGGTGCGTGGCAAGGCCACCGCGAAGGACGTGCTGGCCACGGTGATGGCCATCGGGAAGAAGATCCGCAAGACGGCGGTGGTCTCCGGTGTCTGCGACGGCTTCATCGGCAACCGCATGATCGAGCAGTACAGCCGCCAGGCCGGCTACCTGCTGGACGAAGGCTGCACGCCGCAACAGGTGGACAAGGCGGTCGAGAAGTTCGGCTTCGCGATGGGCCCGTTCCGCATGGGCGACCTCGCGGGCAACGACATCGGCTGGGCGATCCGCAAGCGCCGCGCGCAGGAGCGGCCGGGCATGCGCTACAGCAAGACCGCCGACCTGCTCTGCGAGCTGGGCCGCTTCGGCCAGAAGACCGGCGCCGGCTGGTACGACTACCAGGCCGGCAAGCGCGACGCGATCCCGTCGCCGCTGGTCGAGCAGATGATCGCCGACTACCGCAAGGAGCAGGGCATCACTAAGCGCTTGATCTCCGACGAGGAAATCGTGCAGCGCCTGGTCTTCGCGCTGGTCAACGAGGCCGCCAAGATCCTCGAGGAAGGCATCGCCAACAAGGCCAGCGACATCGACATGGTCTACCTGACCGGCTACGGCTTCCCGCTGCACCGCGGCGGGCCGCTGTGCTACGCGGACCAGGTGGGCCTGTTCAACGTCGTCGCGGCGATGAAGCGTTTCGCCGCCAACCCGCACGACGACGCCTCCTTCTGGCAGCCGGCGCCGCTGCTGGCGAAGCTGGCGGCCGAAGGCAAGACCTTCAGCTGACACCTCCACAGCCGCGGCCACCACCATGTTGAAGCGTCTCCTGCTCGGCCTGGTCGCGCTGGTCGCGCTGCTGGCCGCGGTGCTGGCGGTGAATACCTGGCGCCAGGGCTCGCGCCAGCTCGACGTGCCGCCGGTCAAGGGCCTGGCCGTCGACGAGGGCTCGGTGGCCGCGTCGCTGGCGGTGGCCATCCGCGCGAAGACCGTGTCGTCGGTCGACGATGCGGCCTTGAACGCCGACCAGTTCCGGGCGCTGCACGCGCACCTGCAGGCGCGTTATCCGAAGCTGCATGCCACGCTGAAGCGCGAGGTGGTGGGGGACCTGAGCCTGCTCTACACCTGGCCCGGCAGCGACGCCGCGGCCAAGCCGATCGCGCTGATGGCCCACCAGGACGTGGTGCCCATCGCCCCGGGCACCGAGGACGACTGGCAGGCCGCGCCCTTCGGCGGCGAGATCATGGAAGGCTACGTCTGGGGCCGCGGCTCGTGGGACGACAAGGCCAACCTGATCTCGCAGATGGAAGCGGTGGAGGCGCTGGTGGCCGCCGGCTTCCGGCCCGAGCGCACGATCTACCTCGTCTTCGGCGCCGACGAGGAGGTCGGCGGCCAGCGCGGCGCGCTGCAGATCGCGAAGCTGCTGCAGCAGCGCGGCGTCAAGCTGGAGTTCGCGATCGACGAGGGCCTGCTGATCACCGAGGGCATCATGCCCGGCCTGAAGGCGCCGGCGGCGTTGATCGGGCTGGCGGAGAAGGGCTCGGTGTCGCTGCTGCTGAAGTCCAAGGCGACGCCGGGCCACTCGTCGATGCCGCCGCCGCCGGGGCGCTCGGCGATCGCGCAGCTGAGCCGCGCGCTGCAGCGTGTCGATGCGGCGCCGATGCCGGCCGCGCTGGTTGGCGTCGCCGGGCAGATGTTCGACGCGGTGGGGCCCGAGATGAGCGGCATCGGCCGCGTCGCGCTGACCAACCGCTGGTTGTTCGAGCCGCTGCTGATGAAGCAGCTGCAGCAGGGGCAGGGCACCAACGCGATGCTGCGCACGACCACCGCGCTGACGCTGGCCAGCGCCGGCAACAAGGAGAACGTGCTGCCCGGCCGCGCCGAAGCCACCGTCAACTTCCGCCTGCTGCCCGGCGATACGAAGGACGACGTGGTGCGCCACGTCAACCGCGTGATAGACGATCCGGCGATCGAGGTCTCGGTGCTGCCGGGCGACTTCCCGCCGTCGCGCGTGTCCTCGTCCGATTCGCGCTCGTACCAGGCGATCAACCGCACGGTGCGCGAGCTGTTCCCCGGCACGCTGGTCGCGCCGGGCCTGATGCTCGGCGCCACCGATGCGCGGCATTTCGAACCCTTCACCGAGCAGGTGTTCCGCTTCTCGCCGATCCGCGCGAAGCCCGAGGACCTGGCCCGCTTCCACGGCACCAACGAACGCATCTCGCTGGCCAACCTGGCCGAGCTGGTGCGCTTCTACCACCGACTGATCCAGCAGACCGCCGGTCCGGCAGCGAGCGGCAACGCACGCGCTGCGAGCCAGTGACCCCCCATTCCCGATCCACCGAAGGAGCCTCTCCATGAGCAACGCCGTCATCGTTTCCACCGCCCGCACACCGCTGACGAAGAGCTGGAAGGGCGCCTTCAACATGACGCACGGCGCGACGCTGGGCGGCCATGCGGTGCAGCACGCCGTCCAGCGCGCGGGCATCGATCCCGGCGCGGTGGAGGACGTGCTGATGGGCTGCGCGAATCCCGAGGGCGCGACGGGCGCCAACATCGCGCGCCAGATCGCCTTGCGCGCCGGCCTGCCGATCACCGTGGGCGGCGTCACCGTCAACCGCTTCTGCTCCAGCGGCCTGCAGACCATCGCGATGGCGTCGCAGCGCATCATCGCCGGCGAGGGCGATGTCTACGTCGCCGGCGGCGTCGAGAGCATCTCCTGCGTGCAGCAGGAGATGAACACGCACATGCTGCAGGACTCGTGGTTGAAGCAGCACAAGCCCGAGATCTACTGGAACATGCTGCAGACGGCCGAGAACGTCGCCAAGCGCTACTCGATCCCGAAGCAGCGCATGGACGAGTACGGCGCGGCCAGCCAGCAGAAGGCCTGCGCGGCGCAGGAGGCGGGCAAGTTCAAGGACGAGATCGCGCCGATCATCGTGACCGCCGGCGTCGCCGACCCGGTGATGGGGCTGCGCTCGAAGGAAGTGACCGTCAGCGCCGATGAAGGGCTGCGGCCGGGCACCACCGTCGAAGGCATCCAGGGCATCCGCTCGGCGATGCCCGGCGGCGTGGTGACGGCGGGCAATGCCAGCCAGTTCAGCGACGGCGGCGGCGCCTGCGTGATCGTCAGCGACACCTACGCGCAGCAGAAGGGCCTGAAGCCGATCGGCCGCTTCCTCGGCTTCGCGGTGGCCGGCTGCGAGCCCGACGAGATGGGCATCGGCCCGGTGTTCGCGGTGCCCAAGGTGCTCGGCCGCCTGGGCCTCAAGGTGAGCGACATCGACCTGTGGGAGCTCAACGAGGCCTTCGCGGTGCAGGTGCTGTACTGCGCCGACAAGCTCGGCATCCCGATGGACCGGCTGAACGTCAACGGCGGCGCGATCGCCGTCGGCCATCCGTACGGCGTCAGCGGCCAGCGCCTGACCGGCCATGCGCTGATCGAAGGCAAGCGCCGCGGCGCCAAGCGCGTCTGCGTGACGATGTGCATCGGCGGCGGCATGGGCGCCGCGGGCGTCTTCGAGGTGCTGTGACGATCGGGCAGGGGCGTACGACGTGACCGCCGCGCTGCGCACGCCGGACGAACGCTTCGCCGCGTTGCCGGATTTCCCCTATGCGCCGCGCTACCGCGACGACCTGCCGGCGCTGGAGGGTCTGCGCCTGCACTACATCGACGAAGGTCCGCGCGATGCGAAGGCGACCGCGCTGTGCCTGCACGGCAACCCGAGCTGGAGCTACCTCTACCGACGCATGATCCCGGTCTTCACCGCGGCCGGCCTGCGGGTGGTGGCGCCCGACCTGATCGGCTTCGGGCGATCGGACAAGCCGGTCGATGCGGCCTGGCACCGCTTCGACCACCATCGGCAGATCCTGCTGGAGTTCGTCGACCAGCTCGACCTGCAGGACGTGATGCTGGTGTGCCAGGATTGGGGCGGCCTGTTCGGCCTGACGCTGCCGCCGTCGCAGCCGATGCGCTTCACCCGGCTCCTGGTGATGAACACCGCGCTGGGCACCGGGCGCGTCACCGAGGGCTTCCGCCAGTGGCGGGCGTATTCCAACGCCCAGCCGGACCTGGCCGTAGGCCGCCTGCTGGCGCGCGGCAAGCCGGACATGACGCCGGCCGAGATCGCGGCCTACGACGCGCCGTTCCCCGACCCCGCCTACAAGGCCGCGCTGCGTGCGTTCCCGAACCTCGTGCCCGACGGCGACGACGCGCCGGGTGCGGCGTCGTCGCGCGCGGCCGCCCGCTGGTGGCGCGACGAGTGGCGCGGCGCCAGCTTCATGGCCATCGGCATGCAGGATCCGGTGCTCGGTCCGGCGGCGATGCAGGCGCTGCACGCCACCATCCGGGACTGCCCGCCCCCGCTGGAAGTCGCTGAAGGTGGCCACTTCGTCCAGGAGTGGGGCGCGCCGATCGCGCGTGCGGCACTGGCGCACTTCGAGCTCGACCGATGAACCTCGAACGCTGGCAGGCCATCTTCGATCGCGCGCCCTTCGTCAAGCACCTGGGCGTGCGCATCGACGCGGCAAGCCCCGGCGAGTTGCACACCTCGCTCGTCGTGCAGCCGCACCACCTGCAGCACACCGGCTTCGTGCATGCCGGCGTCATCACCACGCTGGCCGACCACTCGGCCGGCGCCGCGGCGCAATCCAGCCTCGGCGATCCGCTGGCCGGCACCGATGGCGACGCCGGCAACCCCGGCCGTTCCGGCTACGTCGTCACCGCCGAGCTGAAGGTGAGCCTGCTGCGCGCGGCCAAGGGCGGCCGGCTGCGCTGCGTCGCGCGCGTGCTGAAGACCGGCCGGCAGATCGTCTTCACCGAATCCGAGGTCTGGTGCGACGACGGCCAGCGCGAGCAACTGGTGGCCAAGCTGAGTGGCACGATGGCGGTGGTGCCGCCGGCCTAGATCCCGTCCTTACCGAGAGCCCCATGCGACAGACCATCGATTTCCTGCTCGACGACTGGCTGCAGGTCGGCGAGCTGTTGCAGCGCCCGCGCTTCGCCGAACATTCGCACGAGACCTTCACCCAGGTGCTCGACACCTGCGAGCGCATCGCGCGCGAGAAGTACGCGCCGTTCAATCGCCTCGTCGACACCGAGGAGCCGAAATTCGACGGCGAGCGGGTGATCCTGCCGCAGGCCACGCACGACGCGTGGAAGGCCTACGGCGAGTCCGGCATGCTGAGCGCCGCGCAGGACCACGAGATCGGCGGCATGCAGCTGCCCTATACCGTCGAGTCCGCGGCCAACGGCTTCTTCGGCAAGGCGTCGGTCAGCATCGGCGGCGGCCTGCTGACGGTGGGCAACGCGAACCTGCTGATGGCCCACGGCACCGCAATGCAGAAGCAGGTGTTCGCGCTCAACGAGTTCAGCGGGCGCTGGTCCGGCACGATGTGCCTGTCCGAGCCGCAGGCCGGCTCCAGCCTGTCCGACGTCGCGACGCGGGCCGAGCCCGATGGTGCCGACTTCGAGGCCGACCCGCTGGGCCCGCGTTTCCGGCTGACGGGCAACAAGATGTGGATCTCGGCCGGCGAACACGAGCTGACCGAGAACATCATCCACCTCGTGCTGGCGAAGATCCCCGGGCCGGACGGCAAGCCGATCCCGGGCACCAAGGGCATCTCGCTGTTCATCGTGCCGAAGAAGCTGGTGAACACCGACGGCGAGCTCACGGGCGAGCGCAACGACGTTGCGCTGGCGGGCCTGAACCACAAGTGCGGCTGGCGCGGCACGACGAACACGCTGCTGAACTTCGGCGAAGGCAAGTTCACGCCGGGCGGCCGGCGCGGCGCGGTCGGCTACCTCGTCGGCCGGCCGGGCGAGGGCCTTCGCTGCATGTTCCACATGATGAACGAGGCGCGCATCGGCGTCGGCATGGCGGCGACGATGCTCGGCATGGCTGGCTACGAAGCGTCGCTCGAGTACGCGAAGCAGCGCCCGCAGGGCCGGCCGATCACCGAGGGCGGCGGCAAGCAGAGTGCGCAGCCGCAGGTGCCGATCATCCAGCACGCCGACGTCAAGCGCATGCTGCTGGCGCAGAAGTCGTATGCCGAAGGCGCGCTGGCGCTGGAGCTTTACTGCGCGCGCCTCGTCGACGAGCAGCACACCGGCGCGCCCGACGCCTCGCGCGAGGCCGGGCTGCTGCTGGAGGTGCTGACGCCGATCGCCAAGAGCTGGCCCAGCGAGTGGTGCCTGGAGGCCAACAGCCTCGCGATCCAGGTGCTCGGCGGCTACGGCTACACCCGCGACTTCCCGGTCGAGCAGTACTGGCGCGACAACCGCCTGAACATGATCCACGAGGGCACGCACGGCATCCAGGCGCTGGACCTGCTCGGCCGCAAGGTCATCATGGACGGCGGCGCCGGGCTGAAGCTGCTGGCCGGACGCGTCAATCGCACGATAGAACGGGCGCTGCAGGTCGATGCGCTGAGCGAGCAGGCCAATGCGCTGGCCGGTGCGCTGCAACGCCTGGGCGCTGCCACCAAGTCGGCCTGGGCGAGCGGCGTTCCCGAAGAGGCGCTGGCCAATGCCACGCCCTACCTGCAGGCCTTCGGGCACGTGGTGCTGGCGTGGATCTGGCTGGACGTTTCGCTGACCGCGCGCGAGCACCTCGCGAAGGAGGAAGCCTTCTTCCGCGGCAAGCTGCAGGCGGGCCGCTACTTCTTCGACTACGAGCTGCCGAAGGTCGACGCCTGGCTGGCGGTCGTCGCCAGCCGCAACCCGACCTGCCGCGAGATGCGCGAGGAGTGGTTCTGATGAGCGCCGCCCCCGATGTCGCACGCACCATCCGCCGGCTCGAGGCGTGGACCTGGATCCTGCTGTACGGCGGCCTGCTGCTGCTGTGCTTCGGCCTGGCGGTCGAGGCCATCGACTTTCCGCTCGGCTGGACGATGGTGGTCGCCGGCGCGCTGGTCGCCGGCGCCGGCGTGCTGCTGATCTACCTGCGCTCGCGCTTGCCGGGCGACACTCCATAACCTGCGAAAGACACGTCATGAGCACCCCGATCTCGAAACTCTTCGACCTCTCCGGCCGCATCGCGCTGGTCACCGGCGGCTCGCGCGGCCTCGGCCTGCAGATCGCCGAGGCGCTCGGCGAAGCCGGCGCCAAGGTCATGCTGACGTCGCGCAAGGCCGGCGACCTGGAAGAGGCCGCCGCGCAGCTGTCGGCCAAGGGCATCGACGCGCGCTGGATCGCCGCTGACGCCAGCGATCCCGACGACGCGCGCCGCGTCTGCGCCGAGACGCTGGAGCGCCTGGGTCACGTCGACATCCTGGTCAACAACGCCGGCGCCGCGTGGGGTGCGCCGGCCGAGGACCATCCGCTCGAGGCCTGGGACAAGGTGATGAACCTGAACATCCGCAGCCTGTTCGTCTTCAGCCAGGCCATCGCCAAGTCGTCGATGATCCCGCGCCGCTCCGGCCGCATCATCAACGTCGCGTCGATCGCCGGACTCGGCGGCAACCCGGCCGGCATGGAGACGGTGGCCTACAACACCAGCAAGGGCGCGGTGGTGAACTTCACCCGCGTGCTGGCCGCCGAGTGGGGCGAGCACGGCATCACCGTCAACGCGCTGGCGCCGGGCTTCTTCCCGAGCAAGATGACCCGCGGCACGCTGGAGCGCATGGGCGAGGACAAGCTCGCCGCGCACGCGCCGCTGCGCCGCCTGGGCGACGACGACGACCTGAAGGGCGCCGCCGTGCTGTTCGCGTCCCAGGCGGGCAAGCACATCACCGGGCAGATCCTGGCGGTGGACGGCGGCGTGTCGTGCGTCTCGGGCGGATGATGAAACGAAGCGCGCGGGCCGAGCGCCGGGCCGCCCCAAGCCGGCCCGCGATCCCCTCGGGGGCTGAGCCCGGACGTGGACAGTCCAGTGGACTGTCCACGCCTGGCGAAGGGCCGAGCTGCAAGGCTCGGCGCGGCCTGCAGGGCCGGCCGATGTACTCATCGGACGAGGGGCCGACATGAGCAAGAAGCCGCCGCCGCTGCCCTTCCCGGTGCGCATTCCCTTCGTGGAGAAGCTCGGCCTCGAGCTGCACGGCTTTCGCGACGGCCATGCCGAGCTGCGCTGTGACCTGCACGAGGCGCTGCTGAACTCGTGGGAGGTCGCGCACGGCGGTGTCGTGATGACGATGCTCGACGTCGCGATGGCCCATGCCGCGCGCAGCGCGCACGCCTCGGGCCAGGGCGTCGCGACGATCGAGATGAAGACCAGCTTCATGCGGCCTGCCGAAGGCGAGCTGCGTGCCATCGGCAAGCTGCTGCACAGGACAACGACGATGGCCTTCTGCGAAGGCTCGCTCTACGACGAGCACGGCGCGCTGTGCGCGCAGGCCACCGGCACCTTCAAGTACCTGCGTGGGCTGCCGGCCCGCGGCCGCGTGACCACGCAGACCCCGACCCCCCCGAACCCGCCTTCCAAGGACAGCCCATGAGCCTCGTCAACCAGCAGATCCTGCTCGCCTCGCGCCCTACGGGCGAGGCCACGGTCGACAACTTCCGGCTGGTGCAGACGCCGGTGCCCGCGCTGCAGGACGGCCAGGTGCTGGTGCGCAACCACTACCTCAGCCTCGACCCGTACATGCGCGGCCGCATGAACGACAGCAAGAGCTACGCGCAGCCGCAGCCGCTGGACACGGTGATGATCGGCGGCACCGCCGGCGAGGTGGTGGCGTCGAACAACGAGGCCTTCAAGGTCGGCGACACCGTCGTCGGCATGGGCGGCTGGCAGGACTACGTGATCGTCGACGCGTCGCAGCGCGGCCTGCTGCGCACGGTCGACACCACGCACATCCCGCTGTCGGCCTACCTCGGCGCGGTCGGCATGCCCGGCGTGACCGCGTGGTACGGCCTGGTGAAGATCATCGCGCCGAAGGCCGGCGAGACCGTCGTCGTCAGCGCGGCGTCGGGGGCGGTCGGCAGCGCCGTGGGGCAGCTGGCGAAGGTGCGCGGCTGCCGCGCGGTCGGCATCGCCGGCGGCGCGGACAAGTGCCGCTACGTCGTCGACGAGCTCGGCTTCGACGCCTGCGTCGACTACAAGGCGCACCGCGATGTGAAGGCGCTGTCCGCTGCGCTGAAGGACGCCTGCCCGGCAGGCATCGACGGCTACTTCGAGAACGTCGGCGGTGTCGTGCTCGATGCGGTGATGCAGCGCGCGAACGCGTTCTCGCGCATCGCGCTGTGCGGCATGATCAGCGGCTACGACGGCCAGCCGATCCCGATGGCCGCCCCGCAGCTGCTGCTGACCAACCGCATGAAGCTCGAAGGCTTCATCGTCAGCGAGCACATGGACGTCTGGCCCGAGGCGCTGAAGGAGCTCGGCACGCTGGTGGCGACGAAGAAGCTGAAGTACCGCGAGACGGTGGCGCAGGGTCTGGCCGCGGCGCCGGAGGCCTTCCTGGGCCTGCTGAAAGGCCGCAACTTCGGCAAGCAACTGGTGAAGCTGGTCTGAGGGCGGACCGCGTGGGGGCACGATGACGCTGCGCTGGACCTGGTGCCGCTTCGGCGACCTGGACGCCGACAGCGTCTACGACATGCTCGCGCTGCGCAACCGCATCTTCGTCGTCGAGCAGAACTGTGCCTACCTCGATCCCGACGGCCTGGACCGCGACAGCTGGCACCTGCTCGGCCGCGACGACGCCGGCGTGCTGCGCGCCTACCTGCGCGTCGTCGATCCGGGGCTGAAGTTCGCCGAACCGTCGATCGGCCGCGTGGTGCTCGATGCGGCGATGCGCGGCAGCGGCGCCGCCGACGAGTTGCTGCGCGTGGCACTGCAACGTTGCGACGAGGTCTGGCCCGGCCGCGGCAACCGCATCGGCGCGCAGGCGCACCTGCAGCGCTTCTATGGCCGGCATGGCTTCGTCACCGCCGGCGATCCGTACGACGAGGACGGCATTGCGCACGTCGACATGTGGAGGGCACCGCGATGATCACTCGAGGGGCAGACATGACGCACGAGGTCCTGAACCAGAGCACGCCGCTCGCCGACGTGAACCTCTTCACCGGCAACCGCGCGCTGCAGGATGCGCTGCGCTTCAACGCGCCGTCGCTGGACACGGCGCGTCTCGTCGCGCTCGGCGCCGAGATGGGCTCGTCGGCGATGCAGCAGCATGCGCGGCTGGCGAACCTGCATTCGCCGGTGCTGCATTCGCACGACCGCTTCGGCCGGCGCATCGACCAGGTGGAGTTCCATCCCAGCTACCACGTGCTGCTGGGCGCCGCGCTGCGGCATGGCCTGCATGGCACGCCGTGGTCGCTGGGCGCCGGCGGGCACCTGGAGCGCGCCGCCGGCTTCATGCTGTTCACCGAGGGCGAACCGTCGGTGCTGTGCCCGGTATCGATGAGCTACGCGGTGACGCCGGCACTGCGCGTCGAGGAAGCGCTCTACGCGGACTGGGGGCCCAAGATCACGTCGACGCAGTACGACCCGCGATTCGCGCCCTGGCATGCGAAGAGCGCGGTGACGCTGGGCATGGGCATGACCGAGAAGCAGGGCGGTTCGGACGTGCGCGCGAACACCACGCGGGCCGAGCCCGATGGCAGCGACCGCTGGGGCGCGCGCTACCGCATCACCGGCCACAAGTGGTTCATGTCGGCGCCGATGTGCGATGCCTTCCTGGTGCTGGCGCAGACCGCGGGCGGCCTCAGCTGCTTCTTCCTGCCGCGTCTTTTGCCCGATGGGTCCGTCAACGCGATCCGGGTCCAGCGCCTGAAGCACAAGCTCGGCAACCACGCCAACGCCAGCTCGGAGGTCGAGTTCAGCGACGCCACCGCGTGGCGCGTCGGCGAGGAGGGCCGGGGCGTGCCGCAGATCCTGGCGATGGGCGCGCTGACGCGGCTGGACTGCGCGCTCGGCACCGCCGGACTGATGCGCCAGGCCTTGAGCATCGCGCTGCACCACTGCGAAGAGCGGCGCGCCTTCGGCAAGCGGCTGATCGAGCAACCGCTGATGAAGAACGTGCTGGCCGACCTGGCGCTCGAGAGCGAAGCCGCCACCGCGCTGGCACTGCGTCTGGCACGGACCATCGACCGCACCGAGAACGGCAGCGACGAGCACGAGGCCGTCATGCGCCGCGTGCTGACGCCGATCGCCAAGTTCTGGATCTGCAAGCGCGGCAGCCACTTCGCGCAGGAGGCGATGGAATGCCTCGGCGGCAACGGTTACGTCGAGGAGAACGGCGAAGGCGTGATGGCGCGCATCTACCGCGAGATGCCGCTGAACTCGATCTGGGAGGGCGCCGGCAACATCATGGCGCTGGACCTGCTGCGCGCGCTGCGCGGCGGGCCGGTCGGCGAGGCGCTGCGCGACGAGGTGGCACCGGCGCGCGGTGCGCACCCGGCCTTCGACGCGATGCTCGACCATGTGCTCGAGGGGCTCGACGGTGTCACCGAGGAGACCGAGGCGCGTCGCCTCGCGCGCGACACTGCGCTGGTGATCCAGGCGGCGCTGCTGAAGCAGCATGCGCCGTCGGCGGTCTTCGGCGCCTTCTGCGCCGCGCGGCTGCAGCAGGGCTCGGACGTGTTCGGCGCGCTGCCCTCGGGCTGCGGGCTCGACGCGATCATCAGCCGCGCTCAGCTGCACTGAGGCACCGGACAACGAGACACGAGCATGGCCACCAGCGACCTGATCCTGCACCACTACCCGAACTCGCCGTTCTCCGAGAAGGTGCGCCTGATCCTTGGCGCCAAGGGCCTGGCCTGGCGCTCGGTGCACATCCCGGTCGTGATGCCCAAGCCCGATGTCGTTGCGCTGACCGGCGGCTACCGCAAGACGCCGTTCCTGCAGGTTGGTGCCGACATCTACTGCGACTCCGCGCTGATCGCGCGCCTGCTCGAGCAGCGCCAGCCGTCGCCGACGCTCTATCCCGCGTCGCTGCCGCTGGCGCCGCAGTTCGCGCAATGGGCCGACTTCCACCTGTTCTGGTGCGCGGCGGCCTGGGCGATGCAGCCGGCAGGCGCCGTCGCGATGCTGGGCGACGCCGGCCCCGAGCTGCTGCAGCACTTCGCCGCCGACCGCGCGGCGATGACCTCGGGCATGAAGCGCATGACGCTGGCTGATGCAGCCGTGCAGCTGAAGACGCACCTGGCGGCGCTCGACGCGCAGCTGGCGCAGGGCGGGCCGTACCTCTTCGGCGCTGCGCTGTCGATCGCCGACTTCGCGGTCGCCCACTGCGTGTGGTTCATCCGCAAGGCGGCGCCGGTCGCGCACGTCCTGAATCCCCATCCGGCCTTGCTCGCCTGGTCGGACCGCATGCAGGCCTTCGGCCATGCGACGCACGACGACCTGACCAGCACCGAGGCGATCGCCATCGCGGCCAGCGCGCCGGGTCATGCAGCGACGACGGTCGAGCCGTCGCTCGGCTTCGAAGCCGGGCAGCCCGTGAACGTCTACGCCACCGACTACGGCTGCGACCCGATCGCCGGCACGCTGGTCGGCCTGTCGGCCGGCGAGGTGGTCATCCGCCGCACCGACGAACGCGCCGGCACCGTGCACGTGCACTTCCCGCGCGCCGGCTTCCAGATCAAGAAGGAAAAGCTCTCATGAAGGATTTCAAGGGCCGCACCGCCGTCATCACCGGCGCCGCGTCCGGCTTCGGCCTCGAGGCCTCGCGCATCGCCGCGCGGCGCGGCATGAACGTCGTGATGGCCGACGTGATGGCCGAGCCGTTGGCACAGGCCGCGGCCGAGATCGAGGCGCTGGGCGCCGCGGTGCTGCCGTTCCGCGTCGACGTCTCGAAGGCCGCAGAAGTCGAGGCGCTCGGCGCGGCGGCGAAGGCGCGCTTCGGCGCGCCGCACATCGTCTTCAACAACGCCGGCATCTCCTGCGGCGGGCTGATCTGGGAACACTCGCTGAAGGACTGGGAGTGGACCGTCGGCGTCAACCTGATGGGCGTCGCGCACGGCGTGCGCGTATTCACGCCGATGATGCTCGAAGCGGCCGCGTCCGATCCGGGTTATCAAGGCCATGTGATCAACACCGCGTCGATGGCCGGCATGGTCAACATGCCGAACATGGGCGCCTACAACGTCACCAAGCACGCGGTGGTGTCGATCAGCGAGACGCTGTACCAGGACCTGTCGCTGGTCACGGAGCAGGTGCACGCGCACGTGCTGTGCCCGTACTTCGTGCCCACCGGCATCGCCCGCAGCGACCGCGCGCGGCCGGCCGAGCTGCAGGATGCCGGCGCGACGCTGACCCCCAGCCAGCGCGCGGCCAAGCTGCTGGGTGAGAAGGCGGTGTCCAGCGGCCGCGTCTCTGCCGCCGACGTCGCGCAGTTCGTGTTCGACGCGATCGAGGCGAACCGCTTCTACGTCTTCAGCCATCCGAACGCGAAGGCGCTGCTGCCGATCCAGGCCCGCCTGGACGACATCGTGGCCCTGCGCAACCCGAGCGATCCGTTCAAGGACCGGCCGGAGCTGCGGCAGCTGCTGAAGGATGCCCTGAAGGGCTGACGCGGCCGGCCGGCTACGCCTTGGTTGCCTGGCTCGCGAACAGCCAGGCCTTCGCCGACAGCGACAGCACCTGCGGCAGGCCGCCGAAAGCCTCGGCGAGCGCGGCGCCTTCGACGAGGTCGCCTTCGTCCAGCACCTCGGCGAGGGTCAGGTACGCGGTCCACGGGCCCTCGCGGTCCAGCAGTGCGGCGGCAGCCTGCGGATGCAGCTGCAGCGACGCGAGCGCATCGTCCAGCCGCGCCTGCAGCAGCTGCGGCAGCATCGAGGCCAGCCCCATCGTGAACAGCGCGCCGGCGGCCGCCTCGCCACGCGCTTCGGCCAGCAGCTCGAAGAAGCGCGCGCGCGCCAGCGCCATCGATTGCAGCGCCGACGACGCGGGTCGCGCCGGCGCCTGCCGCACCAGCAGCACCGACACCCAGCGGTAGAGCTCGTTGCGGCCGAGCAGCGCAACCGCCTGCTCGATCGAGCCGAGCTCGTCGCCGTTCGGATTCAGCGCCGCGCTGTTGAGCTGGCGCAGCAGCCGGTAGCTCAGGCCGACGTCGGCCTTGATGGCCGCGACGACCTCGGCGGTGTCCGCATCCCGCGCCAGCCGGCTCATCAGCCGCAGCAGTTGTTGCACCTGCGCCGGCAGCGCGCGGGCTTCCTTCGGCTCGAGGCTCCCGTCCAGGCTGCAGGCGGCGAGGTTCACGCCGACGAAGAGCGCGGCCTCCAGCGCGTCGATGCCCGGCAGGTCCAGCACGACCAGCGGCAGCGCCGGGTCCGCCGTGCGCTGCGAGCGCAGCACGTCGATCAGCGCGGCGATCGCCCCGTCGATCGCGTGGAACAGCAGGAAGTCGGGACGCGCCTCCGGCGGCAGGCCGTCCGGCGTGGCCCCGGGACGCCAGCCGATCGATGCACCGGCACCGCGCCAGGCGGCGAGCAGCCCCGGCAGCTCGGCCGCGGGCGGATCGTCGGTGCCACGGGCCGCCAGCGCGATGTGCATGCCCGGCTGCAAGGCCTCGTGGCCGGCGCGCGCCAGCCAGCCGGCGGGCAGCTCGCTGAACGCCACCTGGCCGCGCTGCGCGGTCAGCCGCATCGCGGCCAGCACCGCCGTCGTGCCGGCCGCCGCGGCGGCCGGATCGGCGCGCTCGCGCAGGCGCTGCAGCGCCGCATCGGCGATGCGGAACTCGAAGCCGACGATCGCGCCCTTCGTCGACACCAGCGGCCGGTGTGCGCCGACCGCGACCGGCAACACCGCCGGCGGCAGCGACGGGGCACCGGGTTCGCGCCGCTGGCCCCGGGGCGGTGAGGGCGGCGGGGGCGCCGGTGGACGCCCAAGCAGGCGATGGAACAGCCTTCGCAACATGGCCGGCAGGCTAGCGCATCGCCTTGCCGCGGGAACTGGGCATTGACCCCCGGTCGCCGGCTTCGGCATCGGCCTGACCCCTTGCTGGCGGGTGCTGGACCTGCAGGGCGCGTTCAAGCGGACTGGCGAAGCTGCAGCCGGGGCTCGGCCAGGTAGGTCTGGCGCTTGGTCGCCGGGTCGCCGATGCGGGCCATCAGCAGCGTGGCGGCTTGCTCGCCGAGTTCGCCGGGACGGATGTCCATCGTGCTCAGCGGCGGGTTGGAGTGCGCGGCATCCAGCACGTTGTCGAAGCCGATCAGCGCGAAGTCGGTGCCCGCGCGCAGCCCGCGCTCTCCGAGCGCGGCCATCGCGCCGAAGGCGGTGATGTCGTTGTAGCAGACGGCCGCCGTGCTGCGCGGCGAGCGGTCCAGCAGCGCCATCATCGCTTCATGGCCGCCGGCGCGCGTGGCGGGCGCGGGCGCGAGCAGCGCGTCGTCGTGCTCGAGTCCGGCCGCGCTCAATGCACTGCGGTAGCCGGCCAGTCGCTGCTCGTAGACGATGCCCGATTGGCCGCCCAGGAATGCGATGCGCCGGTGGCCCGCGGCGATCAGGTGGCGCGTGGCGGCGGCCATGCCCGCCTCGTTCTGCGGGCCGACGAAGTCGTAGGCGCCGGGGCCGAGCGAACGCACCATGATGACCAGCGGCAGCCCCCATTGCTGGATCTCCTTGGGCAGCGACTTCGGCGTGCCGAGCGCCGGGCACAGCGCGATGCCGGCGACGTTCTGCTCGCGCATCGACAGCAGCACCCGGCGCTGGCGGTCGACCTGGTCGTGCGTGTGCGCCATGAAGACGATGTAGCCGGCATCCACCAGTCGCCGCTCGATGCCCACCAGCACCTCGGCGAAGAACGGGTTCATCAGGTCGTTGATGACGACGCCGATCACGTTGGTGGACTTGCTGCGCAGCTCCGCGGCGCGACGGTTGTAGACATAGCCGATGCGCTGCGCCTCGGCGCGCACCCGATCGGCGGTCTCCTCGCGGATCAGCGGGCTGCCCTGCAGCACGAGCGAGACCGTCGACTTGGACACGCCGGCGGCTTGCGCGACGTCGATGATCGTCGGCGGTCGGGTGGTGGACTCTGGTTTGCGCATGGGATTCGGGGTTTTCCCGCGTTGGTTCATGTGGCCCTTGACCTGGCGGAATTGGAACGTTCTAATCATTCCACTCAACCGTTCCAAACAAGTCTAGCGGACTCCCCTTCATGATCCGTACGAAGCCCCCTGTCGGCTGGGGACTGGTCGGCGCCAGCAACGTGGCGCGGCAGTTCATGGTCGATGCCATTCGCGCCCAGTCAGGCCACGACGTGGTGGCCGTCGCCAGCGGCGACCTGGCGCGCGCCCGCGCCTTCGCCGGCGAGTTCGGCATCGCGCGTGCCTGCGATGACGTCGCGGCGCTGCTGGCCGATCCGGCGGTGCAGGCGGTCTACATCAGCAGCACCAACGAGCGGCACGAGGCGCAGGCGCTCGCCGCGGCCGCCGCCGGCAAGCACGTGCTGTGCGAGAAGCCGCTGGCGCTCGATCTCGAAGCGGCGCACCGCATGGTGCGCGCCTGCCGCGAGGCCGGCGTGGTGCTCGCGACCAACCACCACCTGCGCAATGCCGCGACGCACCGCCGCCTGCGCGAACTGGTCCGCGAGGGCGCGATCGGCCGGCCGATCGCTGCGCGCGTCTTCCACGCGGTCTACCTGCCGCCGCAGCTGCAGGGCTGGCGCATCGACAACCCGCAGGCCGGTGGTGGCGTGGTGCTCGACATCACCGTGCATGACGTCGACACGCTGCGCTTCATCCTCGATGCGGAGCCGGTCGAGGCGGTCGCGCTGGGCCAGCAGGCCGGCATGGGGCAGGGCGGGCTCGAGGACGGCGTGATGGCCGTGCTGCGCTTCGACAACGGCGTGACGGCCCAGTTGCACGACGCGTTCACGATCGCGCATGCCGGCACCGGCATCGAGATCCACGGCGAACGCGGCTCGCTGTTCGGCCGCGACGTGATGACGCAGCGCGCCACCGGCACGCTGACGCTGCGTGACGACCGCGGCGAGCGGCCGGTGGACGTCGTGCACGAGAACCTCTACATCCGCGGCGTCGCGGCGTTCTGCGCCGCGATGGCGGGCGAAGGCGTGCCCTCGGCGAGCGGCGAGGACGGCGTGCGTTCGCTGGCCGCTGCGCTGGCGGTTCAGCAGGCCTGCCGCGGCGGCCAGCGCGTGGCCATTGCGCCCTCGGCGTCCACCGACGGAGCCGGCGCATGAAGCTCATCACCGCCGACCAGGCCGCCGCACTGCTGCGCGACGGCGACGTGATCAGCGTCAGCTCGTCCAGCGGCCTGGGCTGCCCCGACAAGGTGCTCGCCGCGATCGGCGCGCGCTTCGAGCGCGAGGGCGCGCCGCGCCGGTTGACCACGCTGCACCCGATCGCCGCCGGCGACATGTACGGCATCCGCGGCATCGACCACCTGGCCCGCCCGGGGCTGCTGTCGCGCGTGCTGGCCGGTTCGTATCCCAGCGGGCCGTCGTCGCTGCCGATGCCCGAGATCTGGCGCATGGTGATCGACAACCAGGTCGAGGCCTACAACGTGCCCAGCGGCCTGATGTTCGACATGCACCGCGATGCGGCCGCGCGCCGCCCCGGCGTGCTGACGCAGGTGGGCCTGGGCACCTTCGTCGATCCCGAGCTGCAGGGCTGCGCGATGAACGCCGCCGCCGCGCAGGGCGAGCCGGTGGTGCGCAAGGTGGAGTTCGACGGCCGCTCGTGGCTGTACTTCCCGGCCGTCGTGCCGCGCGTGGCGATCATCCGCGCCACCACCGCCGACGAACGCGGCAACCTGAGCTACGAGCACGAGGGCGCGCTGCTCGGCGGGCTGGAGCAGGCGCTGGCCGCGCGCAACAACGGCGGCATCGTCATCGCGCAGGTCAAGCGCATGGTCAAGGCCGGCACGCTGCGGCCGCACGATGTGCACGTGCCCTGCAACCTGGTCGACCACATCGTGATCGATCCCGACCAGTGGCAGACCACGCAGACGCCGTACGACCCGGCGATCAGCGGCGAGATCGTGCAGCCGGCCGCGGCCTTCGAGCTGCAGCCCTGGGGGCCTGAGAAGGTGATCGCCCGTCGTGCGGCGATGGCGCTCGCCGCCGGTTCCTGCGTGAACCTCGGCTTCGGCATCTCGGCCAACGTGCCGCGCATCCTGCTCGAGGAAGGCCTGCACGACGAGGTGACCTGGGCCATCGAGCAGGGCGCCGTGGGCGGCATGCCGCTGCTCGGCTTCGCGTTCGGCTGCGCGGCCAATGCCGATGCCATCGTCTCGTCGCCGAACCAGTTCACCTACTTCCAGGGCGGCGGCTTCGACGCGACGCTGCTGTCCTTCCTGCAGGTCGACGGCGACGGCAGCGTCAACGTCTCCAAGCTCGGCGCCAGGCCCTACCTGACCGCGGGCTGCGGCGGCTTCGTCGACATCACCGCGCACGCGCGCCGCATCGTGTTCTCCGGCTTCTTCACCGCCGGCGCGCAGCTCGAGGTCGGCGACGGCCGCCTGACGATCGTGCGCGAGGGGCGCTCGCGCAAGTTCGTGCGCACCAGCGAGCACATCACCTTCAGCGGCCGTGTCGCGCGCCAGCGCGGCCAGCGCGTCACCTACGTCACCGAACGCTGCGTGATCGACCTGGAGGCCGACGCGCTGGTGGTGCGCGAGATCGCGCCCGGCGTCGACCTGGACCGCGACGTGCTGGGCCAGTCCGAGGTGCCGCTGCAGGTGGCGTCGGACCTGAAGACGATGGATGCGGTGCTGTTCCGGCCGGAGCCGTTCGGCCTGCGGCTGGCGTCGAAGGAGGTGGGCCATGGCTGAGCCGATGGTGCGCATCGAACGCGACGGCACGCTGGCGACGGTGACGCTCGCGCGCGCCGCGAAACTGCATGCGCTGACGCCGTCGATGCTCGACGAGCTGGAATCCGCGGCGCGGGCGATCGACGCCGATGCGGCGATCCGCGTCGTGATCCTCGGCGCCGACGGCGACAAGGCCTTCTGCGTCGGCGCCGACATCGGCGAGTGGTCCGCGCTCGCGCCGCTGGACATGTGGCGCCGCTGGACGCGGCGCGGCCACCAGGTCTTCGACCAGTGGGCGCGGCTGCGCCAACCGGTGATCGCCGCGCTCAACGGCCATGCCTTCGGCGGCGGTCTCGAACTGGCGATCACCGCGGACATCCGGCTGGCCGCCGAGACCGCGCAGTTCGCGCTGCCCGAGGCCTCGATCGGCACCTGCCCCGGCTGGTCCGGCTCGCAGCGGCTGGTCGGCCTGGTCGGCCCGGCGCAGGCCAAGTACCTGGCGCTCGCCGGGCGGCGCATCGACGCTGTCGCGGCGCGCTCGATCGGCCTGGTGCACGAGGTGCATGCGGCCGCCGACCTGGGCGCCGCGGCCCGCGCGCTGGCCGAAACGATGGCGGCGCAGGCGCCGGTGTCGCTGCAGCTGACCAAGCAGCTGATCAATGCCGCGGCCGGCGAAGGCGCGGCCGCCGTGCTGGAAGGACTGGCCGGCGCGCTGTCGGCCACCACGGCGGACGCGGCCGAAGGCCTCGCGAGCTTCAAGGAGCGGCGGCCGCCGCGGTATTCCGGCCGATGAGTGCCGGCCAATGAGTGCCGGCCGCTGACCGCCGAACCGCCGGCCGCCGAGATCCGATCCACCTCTGACTTCTCAAACGACCCGATGTCTGCCCTGTCTGCCACCGCCGCCCCGCAAGAGATCCTGGCCCGCCCGCCGTTCGAGGGCCGGCTGCTGATCGACGGCCGCTGGACCGATGCCCGCGACGGTGCCCGTCTCGAGCGCCGTTCTCCCGCGCATGACGCGCTTGTTGCCTGTTATGCCCAGGCCGGCGCGGCCGACGCGCGGGACGCGATCGCCGCCGCGCGCCGCGCCTTCGACAGCGGCCCGTGGCCGCGGATGAAGGGCGCCGAGCGCGCTGCGATCCTGCGCCGCGTGGCCGACGGCATCGCCGCGCGCCGCGAGTCCCTGGCGCTGCTGGAAACGCTGGAGAACGGCAAGCCGCTGGCGCAGGCGCGCCAGGAGATCGATGCCGCCGCCGAGCTCTGGCACTACGCCGCGGCGCTCGCGCGCCAGCTGCATGGCGACAGCTACGACACGCTCGGCGAGGCCACGCTCGGCGTCGTGCTGCGCGAGCCGATCGGCGTCGTCAGCGTGATCACGCCGTGGAACTTCCCGTTCCTGATCGTCAGCCAGAAACTGCCGTTCGCGCTGGCCGCCGGCTGTACCACGGTGGTCAAGCCGGCCGAGGTGACCTCGGGCACGACGGTGATGCTGGGCGAGATCCTGCTCGACGCCGGCATGCCGCCGGGGGTCGTCAACATCCTCGTCGGGCCGGGCAGTGTCGTCGGCGAGGAGCTGGTCACCGATCCGCGGATCGACATGGTGTCCTTCACCGGCTCCACGACGATCGGCAAGGGAGCGGTCGCGAAAGCCGCGCGCACCTTGAAGAAGGTGTCGATGGAGCTCGGCGGCAAGAACCCGCAGATCGTCTTCCCGGACGCGGACCTCGATGCCGCCCTCGATGCCGCGGTCTTCGGTGTCTATTTCAACGCCGGACAGTGCTGCAACAGCGGCAGCCGCCTGCTGGTGCACGAAGCCATCGCCGCGGACTTCGGCCGCGCGCTGATCGAGCGTTCGCGCCAGGTGCGCGTCGGCGATCCGCTGCTGCCCGATACGCAGGTCGGCGCCATCACCACCGAGCGCCAGCTGCAGACGATCGATGCCCACGTGCGCGCCGCGCGCGAAGCCGGCGCGCGCGTCGAGCTGGGCGGCTCGACGCTCGCCGGCCCCGGCATGTTCTTCGAGCCGACGGTGGTCAGCGGCGTCTCGCGCGAGATGGCGATCGCGCACGAGGAGGTCTTCGGCCCCGTGCTCGCGGTGCTGCCGTTCCGCGACCTGGACGACGCGGTGGCGCTCGCCAACGGCACCTTGTACGGGCTGTCGGCCGCGGTGTGGAGCAAGGACTTCGACACCTGCGTGACGGCCGCGCGCCGCATCAAGGCCGGCACCGTGTGGGTCAACACCTTCCTCGAAGGCCACGCCGAGCTGCCGTTCGGCGGCTACCGCGAAAGCGGCCTCGGCCGCGAGCTCGGCCGCCAGGCCGCCGAGGACTACACCGAGACCAAGACCCTGCACCTTCACCTGGGCCGGCGCACCGACTGGTGGCTGCCGCGCTGACCGTTCGTTCCCCCCAAGCATGAGGATGGAGACCGTTTCGATGAGCAAGAAGATTCCCGTGACCGTGGCGCTGGGCCTGGTGGCCGGGCTGGCCGCCGGCAGCGCGCGTGCACAGCAGCCGCAGCAGATCGAGGTGCTGCACTTCTGGACCTCCGGCGGCGAGGCCGCCGCGCTGAAGGTGCTGAAGGACCGTGTCGAAGCCTCCGGCTTCGCCTGGAAGGACATGCCGGTGGCCGGCGGCGGTGGCGAGCAGGCGATGACCACGCTGCGCACCCGCCTCAGCGCCGGCGTGCCGCCGACCGCGGTGCTGCTGATGGGCCATGACCTCACCGACTGGGCCAGGCAGGGCGTGCTCGCCGACCTCAATGCGCAGGCCAAGGCCGAAGGCTGGGACAAGTCGGTCCCGCCGGCGGTGCAGAAGTTTTCGAAGTTCAACGGCACCTGGGTCGCGGCGCCGATCAACGTGCACGCGATCAACTGGGTCTGGGCCAACAAGGACGTGCTCGCCAAGGCCGGTGTCACCGCCGAGCCGAAGAGCTGGGACGAGTTCATCGCCGCGGCCGAGAAGGTGCAGAAGGCGGGCTTCGTCGCGCTCGCCCATGGCGGCCAGCCGTGGCAGGAAGCGACGATCTTCGACGGCGTGGTGCTCGCCACCGGCGGCGTCGACTACTACCGCAAGGCCTTCATCGAGCTCGATGCGAAGGCGCTCGGCTCGGCGACGACGGAGCAGGTGTTCCATCGCATGGGCCAGTTGCGCAAGCTGGTCGACAAGGACTTCTCGGGCCGCGACTGGAACATCGCGTCGAGCATGGTCATCAGCGGCAAGGCCGGCTTCCAGATCATGGGCGACTGGGCCAAGGGCGAGTTCGTCAACGCCAACAAGGTGCCGGGCAAGGACTTCCTGTGCTTCCCGCTGCCGGGCACCGCGGGCATGGTGTCCTACCTCTCGAACCAGTTCGCGATGTTCAAGGTCAAGGGCGACAAGGCCGCCGCGCAGGCCCGGCTGGCCGCCGAGATCATGAATCCCGAGGTGCAGTCGGCCTTCAACGTGCTCAAGGGCTCGGTGCCCGCACGCAGCGACGTGGCCGACAAGGCCTTCGACGCCTGCGGCAAGCGCGACATGAAGGAGCTGGCCGCGGCGACGAAGAACGACACGCTGGTCGGCTCGATCGCCCACGGCCACGCGGTGCCGGCCTCGATCAAGAACGCGTTCTACGACGTGATCACGCGCCACTTCAACGGCCAGCTCGACGACAAGAAGGCCGTCGCGGCGCTGCTTTCCGCTGCGAAGCAGTAACCCCCCGGATACAGGACAGGAGACGACGATGTTGCGGAATTCGATGACCCTCGCGATCGCCGCGGTGCTGGCGGCACCGGCCCTCGCGCAGACCGCGCAGCAGGTGGAAGTGCTGCACTGGTGGACCTCCGGCGGCGAGGCCGCGGCACTGAAGGTGCTCAAGAGCAACCTCGAGAAGGACGGCGTGGGCTGGAAGGACAGCCCGATCGCCGGCGGCGGCGGCGAGCAGGCGATGACCGCGCTGCGCGCGCGCGTCAGCGCCGGCATCCCGCCCACGGCCGTGCAGATGCTCGGCTTCGACATCCACGACTGGGCCAAGGACGGCCGCCTGGCGAACCTCAACGACCTGGCGGCCAAGGAAGGCTGGGACACCAGCGTGCCGCCCGCGCTGCAGAAGTTCTCCAAGTTCAACGGCAAGTGGGTGTCGGTGCCGGTGAACATCCATTCGACCAACTGGGTGTGGGCCAACAAGGAGGTGCTCGCCAAGGCCGGCGTCACCGCCGAGCCCAAGACCTGGGACGAGTTCATCGCCGCGGCCGAGAAGGTGCAGGCGGCCGGCTTCGTCGCCATCGCGCACGGCGGCCAGCCGTGGCAGGAGGCAACCGTGTTCGACGGCGTCGTGCTCGCCACCGGCGGCACCGACTTCTACCGCAAGGCCTTCGTCGACCTCGACAGCGCGGCGCTCGGCTCGGCGACGATGGACAAGGTGTTCCAGCGCATGAGCCAGCTGCGCAAGCTGGTCGACAAGGACTTCTCGGGCCGCGACTGGAACGTCGCCTCCGGCATGGTCATCAGCGGCAAGGCCGGCTTCCAGATCATGGGCGACTGGGCCAAGGGCGAGTTCGTCAACGCGAAGAAGGTGCCGGGCAAGGACTTCCTGTGCTTCCGCGTGCCGGGCAGCCAGGGCACCGTGTCCTTCAACTCCGACCAGTTCGCGATGTTCCTGGTCAAGGGCGCCGACAAGGTGGCGGCGCAGCAGAAGCTCGCCGCGGCGATCATGGACAAGGGCTTCCAGTCCGCGTTCAACGTCGTCAAGGGCTCGGTGCCCGCGCGCACCGACGTGTCCGACAAGGACTTCGACGACTGCGGCAAGAGGGGCATCAAGGACCTGGCCGAGGCGGCGAAGAAGAACACGCTCGTCGGCTCGATCGCCCATGGCCACGCGGTGCCCGCGTCGATCAAGAATGCGTTCTACGACGTGATCACGCGCCACTTCAACGGCCAGATCGACGACAAGAAGGCCGTAGCGGGCATGGTCGCGGCGGCGAAGCAGTGACAGCAGCGACGTAAGGGCCCGCCAGCGGCCCCACGTGTCTCAAACCGCCGGCTCACCCGAAGGGAGGGGGCGCCGGCCAAGGCGGAGCCTTGCCATGCGCGCAGGCCTATTGCCGCGGCTGCTCATCAGCCCCAGCGTGCTGCTGGTGCTGGTGTGCGTCTACGGCTACATCATGTTCACGCTGTACCTGTCGTTCACGTCGTCGACGCTGATGCCGGTGTACGACCTCGCCGGTGCCGGCAGCTACCGGCGCCTGTTCGGACTGGAGAACTGGTCGGTGTCGGTCGGCAACCTCGGCCTCTTCGCCGGGCTGTACATCGGCGTGGCGATCGTCATGGGCCTGGGCCTGGCGATCCTGATCGACCAGCGCCTGAAGGCCGAAGGACTGTTCCGGTCGATCTTCCTGTACCCGATGGCGCTGAGCTTCATCGTCACCGGCACCGCCTGGAAGTGGCTGCTCGATCCGGGCGTCGGCATCGAGCGCACGGTGCGGTCCTGGGGCTGGCAGGACTTCTCGTTCAACTGGATCAAGGACAGCGACATGGCGATCTACTGCATCGTCATCGCCGCGGTGTGGCAGACGGCGGGCTTCGTGATGGCGCTGTTCCTCGCCGGCCTGCGCGGCGTCGACGCCGAGGTGGTCAACGCGGCGCGCGTGGACGGCGCGCGCACCTGGCAGATCTACCTGCGGATCATCATCCCGCAGCTGGGCCCGGTGTTCCTGTCGGCCTTCGTGATCCTGGCGCACATGGCGATCAAGTCCTACGACCTCGTCATCGCGCTGACCAACGGCGGCCCCGGCCGCTCGACCTGGCTGCCCTCGGTCTTCATGTACCAGTACACCTTCACCCGCAACGAGATGGCCGTCGGCGCCGCCAGCGCGATGCTGATGCTGCTGGCCATCGGCATCGTCGTGCTGCCCTACCTGGTGGGCGAGTACAGGAAGGTGCGCCGTGGCTGACTCCGATCGCAAGCCCCTGTCGCTGCAGCGCTTCGCGCTGTACGCCGTGCTGTGCCTGCTGGCCGCGCTGTTCCTGCTGCCGGTGTACGTGATGGTCGTCAACTCGCTGAAGCCGCTGGACGAGATCCGCGGCGGCAACCTGCTGGCACTGCCGATCGCGTGGACCGCCGAGCCCTGGTTCACCGCCTGGAGCACGGCCCAGATCGGCGTGCAGCCGGTGGGCCTGAAGCCGTACTTCGTCAACTCGTTCCTGATCGTCGTGCCGGCGGTGGTGATCTCGGCGCTGATCGGCGCGCTCAACGGCTACATCCTCACGCAGTTCCGTTTCCGCGGCGCCAACCTGCTGTTCGCGGCGATGCTGTTCTCGGTCTTCATCCCCTACCAGGTGGTGCTGATCCCGATGGCCAAGACGCTGGGCACGCTGGGCCTGGCCGGCACGATCGCCGGGCTGGTGCTGGTCAACGTGGTGTACGGCATCGGCTTCACGACGCTGTTCTTCCGCAACTACTACGCGGCCTTCCCGCCCGAGCTGGTGCGCTCGGCGCGCATGGACGGCGCCGGCTTCTTCGGCGTGCTGTGGCACATCCTGCTGCCCAGCAGCGGGCCGATGATCGTCGTCACCGTCATCTGGCAGTTCACCAACATCTGGAACGAGTTCCTCTTCGGCGCGAGCTTCAGCGACTACGCCTCCTACCCGCTGACGGTGGCGCTGAACAACCTGGTCAACAGTTCCACCGGGGTCAAGGAATACAACGTCCATTTCGCCGGTGCGTTCATCGCGGCCATACCTACGCTCGTGGTGTACCTGGTCTCCGGCAAGTACTTCGTCCGCGGCCTGATGGCCGGGTCGGTCAAGGGATAAAGCGATGGCATCGCTCGACCTCATCAACATCCACAAGAGCTTCGGCGGCACGCACGTGCTGCACGACATTTCCATCGGCCTGGCCGACGGCGAGTTCCTGGTGCTCGTCGGCCCGTCCGGCTGCGGCAAGAGCACGCTGATGAACATCATCGCCGGCCTCGAGGAGCCCTCCGGCGGCCTGGTGCGCCTGGGCGGGCGCGACATCACGCAGGCCGGTCCCGCCGACCGCAACATCTCGATGGTGTTCCAGAGCTACGCGCTCTACCCGAACATGACGGTGGCCAAGAACATCGAGTTCCCGCTGCAGATGCGCAAGGTGCCGCGTAACGTCCGTTCGGAGCGTGTCAACAGCGTCGCGAAGCTGCTGCAGATCGAGCACCTGCTCGAGCGCAAGCCTCGCCAGCTGTCCGGCGGGCAGCGCCAGCGCGTGGCGATCGGCCGTGCGCTGGCGCGCGATCCGCAGCTGTACCTGTTCGACGAACCGCTGTCGAACCTGGACGCCCAGCTGCGCCTGGACATGCGCACCGAGATCAAGAAGCTGCACCAGCGCCTGAACGCGAGCATCGTCTACGTCACGCACGACCAGATCGAGGCGATGACGCTGGCCACGCGCATCGCGGTGATGAAGGGCGGGGTGTTGCAGCAGCTGGGCACACCGCACGAGGTCTACAACCGGCCGGCCAATACCTTCGTCGCCGGCTTCATGGGCTCGCCGCGCATGAACCTGGCCCGCGCGCGGCTGCAGGCGGCCGACGGCGCGCTGGCGCTGGACATCCAGATCGGCGACCGGCCGCGCGCACTGATCCCGCTGCCCGCCTCGGTGCCCCAGGCCCTGCACGCATTCGCCGGCCGCGAGGTCGTCGCCGGCATCCGGGCCGAGGCGATCAGCGTGGCCAACGGCGCCGAGGTGGGCCCGAACACGCGATTCGTCGATGCGCAGGTCGAGGTCATCGAGCCGACCGGCGCCGACACGCTGGTGGTGCTGAACCTCGGCGGCCACGAGTTCACGGCCCGGCTCGACCCCGACGTTCAGCTCGCGCCGGGGCAGTCGGCGCGCTTCGCGGTCGACCTCACCAAGCTGGTCTGCTTCGACCCGCAGACCGAAGCGCTGATCGCCTGAACGCGCGATGGCCAGCGAGGAGTACGACGTGGTCATCATCGGCTCGGGCGTGGGCGGTGGCGCGGTCGCGCACCAGCTCGCCGGCAGCGCCGCGCGCGTGCTGGTGCTCGAGCGCGGCACCGAGCTGCCGCACGAGCCGCAGAACCGCGATGCGGAGGCGGTGTTCTGCGAGCACCGCTACCGGACGACCGAGACCTGGACCAGCGGCGCGCGGCGCTTCCGGCCCGGCCAGTTCTATTTCGTCGGCGGCCACACCAGCTTCTACGGCGCGGCGATGTTCCGCCTGCGCGAGCGCGACTTCGAGGCCACCGAGCACGAGGACGGCCTGTCGCCCGCCTGGCCGATCGACTATGCGGCGCTCGAGCCCTGGTATGCGGTCGCCGAGCGCCTGTTCGGCGTGCATGGGGCTGCCGGCCTCGATCCGTGCGAGCCCTGGCGTTCGGCGCCGTATCCGCACGGCCCGGTGCCGCATGAGCCGGTGATCGCCGAGATCGAGCAGCGCCTGCGTCGTCGCGGCCTGCAGCCGTTCCCGATGCCCATCGCCATCGACCTGCACGAGGGCGGCCGCTGCGAGCGCTGCAGCACCTGCGATGCGTTTCCGTGCCTGGTCGATGCCAAGGGCGATGCGCGCACGCGCCTGCTGGCGCCGGCGCTGCGCCAAGCCAACGTGACGCTGCGTACGCAGGCGCTGGTCACGCGGCTGGTCACCGACAGCAGCGGCCGGCGCATCGTCGCCGCCGAAGTGGTGCGCCACGGCGAGCGGCAGAAAGTGCGCGGGCGCCACTTCGTGCTGGCCGCCGGCGCGATCAACTCCGCGGCGCTGCTGCTGCGCTCGGCCACCGGCGCATTTCCGCAGGGGCTGGCCAATCGCAGCGGCACGGTCGGGCGCCACTTCATGAACCACAACTGCACTGCGCTGATGGCGATCGATCCGGCGCGGCGCAACGAGACGCGGCTGCCGAAGACCCTGGCGCTGAACGACTGGTACTTCGGCGATGCGGCGCGCGGCGAGCCGCCGCTGGGCCACCTGCAGTTGCTGGGCAAGGTCGGCGAGCCGATGCTGCGCGGCGCGATGCCGCGCTGGGTGCCGCGCGCCGCGCGCGAATGGCTGGCGGCGCACAGCGTCGACTGGTACGCGATGTCCGAGGACCTGCCGCATGCCGACAGCCGGGTCGGCCTGAACAGCGACGGCAGCATCGACCTGCAGTGGCGGCGCACCAACCAGCGCACGCACCGGCGCCTGGTCGCGAAGGCCTGCGGCCTGATGCGCCGCATCGGCTACCCGCTGGTCTTCGGCAAGCCCTTCGGCCTGGAGAGCCCGTCGCACCAGTGCGGCACGGTGCGCTTCGGCAACGATCCGGCGCAGTCCGCGCTCGACCCCTGGTGCCGGGCCTGGGACCACGACAACCTGCACGTGGTCGACGCCAGCTTCTTCCCGTCCTCGGGTGCCGTGAATCCCGCGCTGACGGTGGCCGCGCAGGCGCTGCGCGTCGGGCATCACCTGCGCGGCGAGGAGCTGCAATGAGGCCCGTGGCGCTGGTCACCGGCGCGTGCCGCGGCATCGGCGCGGCGATCGCGGTGGAGCTCGCCGCGCGCGGCTTCGACCTCGCGCTGGCCGATCGCGACACCGGCAACGGCGACGCGGTGCTGGCAAAAGTGCAGGCCCACGGCGCGCGCGGCCGGCTGTTCGCCTTCGACCTGGCCGAGATCGAGGCCCACGAGGCGACGCTGGACGCGATCGACGCGTGGGGCGGCAAGCCCGCCTGCCTGGTCAACAACGCCGGCATCGGCTCGCCGCGGCGCGGCGACCTGCTCGACGTGGCGCCCGAGGCCTTCGACGTGGTGCTGGACGTCAACCTGCGCGGCACCTTCTTCCTGACGCAGGCGGTCGCACGGCGCATGCTGCGCCTGCCGGCCTCGGCACGCGCCACCATCGTGACGATCTCGTCGGTCAGCGCCGAGCTGGCCTCGGTCGAGCGCGGCGAGTACTGCCTGTCCAAGGCCGGTCTCGGCATGCTGACGCGGCTGTTCGCGCTGCGGCTGGCGGCGCACGGCATCGGCGTCTTCGAGGTGCGGCCCGGGATCATCCGCACGCCGATGACCGAGGGCGTGGCCGCGCGCTACGACGAGCGCATCGCGCAGGGGCTGGTGCCGGCCGGCCGCTGGGGCCAGCCGGAGGACGTGGCGCGCGCGGTCGCGGCGTTGGCGACCCAGGACCTCGCATTCGCCACCGGATCGGTGGTGCACGTGGACGGGGCGCTGTCCCTGCCCAGGCTATGAATCACAAGACCTACGACTACATCATCGTCGGCGGCGGCTCGGCCGGCTGCGTGCTGGCCCATCGGCTCAGCGCCGACCCGGCCGCGAGCGTGCTGCTGCTGGAGGCCGGCGCCGGCGACCGGCATCCGTTCTTCCACTGGCCCGCGGGTTTCGCGAAGATGACCAAGGGCATCGGCTCCTGGGGCTGGAGCACCGTGCCGCAGCGCCACCTCGGGGGCCGCGCGCTGCGCTTCACGCAGGCCAAGGTGATCGGCGGCGGCTCCTCGATCAACGCGCAGATCTATACGCGCGGCCATCCGAGCGACTACGACACCTGGGCGGACGAGGACGGCGCGCGCGGCTGGGGCTACGAGGACGTGCTGCCTTACTTCCGCCGTGCCGAGGACAACGAGCGTTATGCCAACCGTTACCACGGCGAAGGCGGACCGCTCGGCGTGTCCAACCCGATCAGCCCGCTGCCGATCTGCGAAGCCTTCTTCCGCGCCGGCCAGGTCATGGGCATCCCGTTCAACCCGGACTTCAACGGCGAACGGCAGGCCGGGCTCGGCTACTACCAGCTCACGCAGCGGCAGGCGCGCCGGTCGTCGACCGCCACCGCCTACCTGCATCCGGTGCGCGCGCGCGCCAACCTGGCGGTGACGCTGCAGGCGCAGGCCACGCGCGTGCTGGTCGAGCGCGGCCGTGCTGTCGGCGTCGAGTTCGCCGACCGCGGCTCGCAGCTGCAGCAGGTGCGCGCCCGGCGCGAGGTGATCGTCGCGTCCGGTGCGATCGGTTCGCCGCGGCTGCTGATGCTGTCGGGCATCGGGCCTGCGGACCACCTGCGCACCGTGGGCATCGATGTCGTGCACGCGCTGCCCGGCGTCGGCGGCAACCTGCAGGACCACCTCGACCTCTTCGTCATCGCCGAGTGCACCGGCGACCACACCTACGACAAGTACAACAAGCCGCACCACGCCGCCTGGGCGGGCCTGCAGTACCTGCTGTGGCGCAAGGGGCCGGTGGCGTCGAGCCTGTTCGAGACCGGCGGCTTCTGGCATGCCGACGGCCAGGCGGGCGCGCCGGGCGCGGCGCCGGACATCCAGTTCCACCTCGGCCTGGGCTCGGGCATCGAGGCCGGCGTCGCGAAGATGCGCCACGCCGGCGTGACGCTGAACTCCGCCTACCTGCGCCCGCGTTCGCGCGGCACCGTGCGCCTGGCCAGCGCCGACCCGAAGGCCGCGCCGCTGATCGATCCGAACTACTGGGCGGTGCCGGAGGACCGGGTGCAGGCGCTCAAGGGGCTGAAGCTCGCGCGCGAGCTGCTGCGCCAGGCGCCGCTGGCGCGCTACGTGCGCAGCGAGCTGCTGCCCGGGCCGGGCATGATCACGGACGAGGATCTGTTCCGTTATGCCTGTGCGCACGCCAAGACCGACCACCATCCTGTGGGCACCTGCCGCATCGGCGCGGAGCACGACCCCGCCGCCGTCGTGACGCCGGCGTTGAAGGTCCTCGGCATGGACGGGCTGCGGGTGGTCGACGCGTCGGTGATGCCGCGCGTGCCCTCGTGCAATACCAACGCGCCGACGATCATGGTGGCCGAGCGGGCCGCCGACCTGATCCTCGGCCGCATCCCAGACGTTGTCGCGGAAGTTGCCGCAGAAGGTTCCCCCACATGAAGATCCTGCTTCCGCAGGCCGACGGCAGCCTGGCCACGCACGTGATGAAGGCCGCGCCGGTCGCCGTGCCGGCGCAGCGGCCGCCGTTCAACCGCATCGCCTACGCGGCGGCGCACGTGGTGATCGACCCGGTCGCCACCGCCGATCCCTGGGACGCCGAGGCAGCGATCGACTGGGAGGCGACGCTCGCCTTCCGCGACCACCTGCACGGGCTGGGTTTCCGCATCGCCGAGGCGATGGACACCGCGCAGCGCGGCATGGGCCTGGGCTGGCCGACCGCGCGCGAGCTGATCCGCCGCTCGCTGCGCCATGCGCGCAGCTCGGGTGCCGAGCTGGCCTGCGGCGTCGGCACCGACCAGCTGGCGCCGGCCGCCGCGCGCACGATCGGCGATGTCGAACGTGCGTACCACGAGCAGCTCGACGTCGTCGAGGGCGAGGGCGGCCGAGTGATCCTGATGTGCAGCCGCGCGCTCGCCGCGGTTGCGCGAAGCGCGTCGGACTACACCGAGCTGTACGGACGATTGTTGCGGCGGGTGAAGCAGCCGGTGATCCTGCACTGGCTGGGCGAGATGTTCGACCCGGCGCTGGCCGGCTACTGGGGCTCGGGCGACATCGCGCAGGCGCTGGACACCGTGGCCGACCTGATCGCGCGGCATGCCGACAAGATCGACGGCATCAAGGTCTCGCTGCTCGACGCGCGCTGGGAGCTGGCGCTGCGCCGGCGTCTGCCGCCGGGCGTGCGCATGTACACCGGCGACGACTTCAACTACGCCGAGCTGATCGAGGGCGATGCCACGGGCTTCTCGCACGCGCTGCTGGGCATCTTCGACCCGATCGCGCCCGCGGCGTCGGCGGCGCTGTCGGCGCTGGCCGTCGGCGATGCGGCACGGTTTCGGGCGCTGCTCGATCCCACCGTGGCGCTGTCGCGCGAGATCTTCCGCGCGCCGACGCGGCACTACAAGGTCGGCGTGGTGCTGCTCGCGTGGCTGAACGGCCACCAGCGCCACTTCTCGATGGCCGGCGGCGTGCAATCCGCGCGCGGCATCGTGCATTGCGCGCGCGTGTTCGAGCTTGCCGATGCCTGCGGCGTGCTGCGCGATCCGGCGCTCGCCTGCCATCGCATGCGCCAGCTGCTGGCGGTCGGCGCGGGCATCGAGGCCTGAAGGTGCCGCTCATGGACCTGCGCCACGTCGTGCTGCTGCGCTTCGCCGACGGCACCGATGCCGACGCGGTGGCCCGCCTGCAGGCGCACTTCGTCGGGTTGAGGCGGGAGATCGAGGGCATCAGCGCGGCCGAAGCGGGGCGCAACGTCAGCCCCGAGGGCCTCGACCGCGGATTCACGCATGCCTTCGTGATGCACTTTCGCGACGACGCGGCGCGCGACGCCTACCTGCCGCATCCGGCGCACCAGGCCTTCGTCGACGCGCTGCGGCCGGTGCTGGGCGACGTGCTGGTGATCGACTACCGGCCGGACACGCTGCCATGAACCCGAAGCCGCTCGACATGCCGCCGGCCGTGCAGTGCCTGATCGACCTGTACCGCGCGATGGTGGACGAGGCCGATCCGGCGCGGGTTGTGCCGGCGCACCTGCCGCCGCCGCCGGCTGCCGGACGCACCGTGGTCGTCGGCCTGGGCAAAGCCGCCGCATCGATGGCGCGGGCGCTCGAAGCGCACTGGCCCGCACCGCTCGAAGGGGTCGTCGCGGTGCCCACCGGCTGCGCCGTGCCGCTGCGTCGATTGCGCGTCATCGAGGGCAGCCATCCGGTGCCCGATGAACGCAGCGTGGTCGCGGCGCAGGCCCTGCTCGATGCCGTGAGCGGGCTCGGGCCCGACGACCTGGTCATCGCGTTGATTTCCGGCGGCGGGTCGGCGGTGTGCGCATTGCCCGCGGCCGGCCTCACGCTGCAACATAAGCAGCGCATCACGCGCGAGCTGCTGGCCTGCGGCGCCACGATCGACGAGATCAACACGGTGCGCCGGCACCTCTCGGCCTTCAAGGGCGGGCGGCTGGCGCTGCAGGCCTGGCCGGCGACAGTCGTCTCGCTCGTCATCTCGGACATTCCGGGCGACGACGCGACGCTGGTGGCGTCCGGCCCGACGGCCGCCGACGACACGACCTGCGCCGACGCGCTGGCGCTGCTGCGGCGCTACCGCATCGAGATCCCGGCCGCGGTGCACGAGGGCCTGCAGCGGGGACGGTGGGAGACGCCGAAGACGGGTGATCCGCGGCTGCAGAAGACGCGCATGACCCTGGTGGCCGATGCCTGGCGTGGCCTGCAGGCGGCGGCCGAGCTCGCGCGCCGCCGCGGCGTGCGCGCGCACGTGCTGTCGGACGCGATGGAGGGCGAAGCGAAGGACCTGGCGCGGGCCCACGCCGCGCTGGCGCTGTCGGTGGCCACGCGCGGCGAGCCGTTCCAGGCCCCCTGCGTGCTGTTGTCCGGCGGCGAAGCGACGGTGACGCTGCGCGATGCCGAGGCGGCCGGAAGCGGTGGCCGCAACACGGAGTTCGCGCTGGCGCTGGCGATGGCGCTCGATCGCCGGCCCGGCACGGCGCGCATCCACGCGCTGTCGGCCGGCACCGATGGCATCGATGGCCGGGCCGGCGCCGCGGGGGCCTGGATCGTGCCGGGCTTGCTGGATGCGGCGCGGCGGGCGGGCCTGGATGCCCGCGCGAGCCTCGACCGCAACGACAGCGCCACGCTGCTGGGAGCGATGGGGTGTCTGCTGTCGACCGGTCCGACGTTGACGAACGTGAACGACTTCCGGGCCGTGTTCATCGAGGCGCCGAGATGAGCGCGCCGGCCGACCTGGGCGCGCCGGCCCGTCGATCGGCAGGCCATCCGTGGCGCCTGCAGCATGCCTGGCACGGCGCCGCCGACCGGGGCGCGCTGGCCCTGTCGCGGGCACGGCTGCAGGCCTGCGGCATCGATCTCGTCGACGCGCAGCTGGCGGCGACCGCCGATGCGACGAAGCTGCATGGCGCCGCGTTGCTCGAGGCGGTGCAGGGGACCGGACGCCGGCCGCTCGAACTGGACGAGGTCGCGTGCACCGGGGACTGGGCCTCTCGGCTGCCGGCCTGCGTGCAGCGCTTCATGGTCTCGCCCGCGGGTCGGTGGCACGGGATTCCGCTGGGCATTCACCGCAGCAATGCCGTGTGGGTGTCGTCGCGCATCGCCGGCGGCATCGGCGCTGAACCGCCGGAGGACTTCGAGGCCCTGCTGCGCTGGCTGGGCGCGGCCCGCGCGTGGACGACGGCAGCACCGCTGGCGGTCGGGCGCGAACCGTGGCAGGTCGGCCTCCTGTTCGAATCCGTCCTGCTGGCAGTGAGCGGCCCGCTGGCCTATTTCCAGGCCCTGTGTCGGCTCGATGCGGCGGCCTGGCAGGGGCCGGCGATCACCCGCGCGTTGGACGCCATGAGCGCGCTGCGCGACTTCACAGCCGACGAGGCGCTCGACGGTCCCTGGCAGGAGCAGCGCGCGCGCGTGGTCCGCGGCGAGTGTGCCCTGCAGGTGATGGGCGACTGGAGCAGCGCGCTGTCCGACGAGCCGCTCCTCGAGTGGCCCATGCCCGGCCGCGCCGGCGACTTCGTCGCGGTGGTGGACTTCATCGTGCCGTGGTACGGCAGCGATCCGCAGCTCGCCGCCGCGGCGGCGCGTGCGCTCAGCGCGCCGCTGCAGCAGCGCCGCTTCGCGCAGGCCAAAGGGTGCCTGCCGGCCTTCGTCGACGGCACGACCGGCGTGGCCGGCCTGCCCGGCCAGGCGCAGGTGCTGCCATCGCTGGCGCTCGAGCAGTGCCAGCCCGCGGCCAAGGCCGCTGCGTTGCTCGCCGTGCTGGCCGAGCACTTCGTCGATCGCCGCGCGTCGCGCGACACCGCCGCCGCCCTGGCGGCGGTAGCCCGTCACCTGTCCTGAAACCCATGCGCCAAGCGTGCAGCGCCTGCGACTTGTTCGCGAATTGGAACGTTCCATCGTAGAACCCGTTCCCCCGTCGGTGCAGGAGGCACCGCCATCCACCCCGGCCGCGAGGCCACGACCCACCCGAGAGGAGAAGAGATGAAGAACCGCAACCGAGCCCTGGCAGCACGAACGGCCGCAGCGGCAGCGTTGGGATTGATCGGCGCCGGCGCGGCGCATGCGCTGGACTACAGCGGCTACTTCCGCGCCGGTCCCGGCCTCGCGTCGCAGGACGCGTCACGGGCCTGTTATGGATTGAACGGCGGCAGCAGCGGCATGAAGTACCGGCTCGGCAACGAGTGCGACTTCTACGGCGAGTTCGTGCTGAGCCAGCCGTTCTCCAAGGACGGCATCGAATACCGCGCGACGCTGATGGTCAACCACTGGACGCCGGCGACCGAGCCGGCCGGCGGCAAGGGCTTCGACCAGAACCTGCACGTCGAGCAGATGTTCGCCGAGGCCAAGGGCTTCGACATCGCGCCGCAGGCGACCTTCTGGATCGGCAAGGAACGCGGCCGGCGCGTGGACGTGCACATCGTCGACACCTTCTTCACCGAGATGACCGGCGTCGGCGCCGGCTTCAAGGGCCAGCCGCTGGGCGCGGGCAAGTTCGGCGTCGCCTACTACCGCACCGACAGCGACGCGGCCAGGCCGGGCAACCGCGTCAACCTGGAGTACGTCGGCCTGCCGGCCAATGCCGATGGCCAGCTGAACTTCTTCGTCACCGCCACCAAGGGCGATTTCGCCGACGGCAAGAGCGGCTTCGGGCTGACGCTGCGGCACGACCAGGGCAAGCTCTTCGGCACCGGCCTGTCGAACACGCTGTGGCTGCAGTTCGCGCAGGGCTCGGCCGGGCTCAACTCCAACTTCGGCGATCTCACGGCGGGTTCGGCGGCGAAGAGCTGGCGCATCGTCGAGTCCTTCAACGGCCAGAGCGGCGCGCTCGGCGGCCAGGCGATGCTGCTGCTGGCGAGCGAGAAGGACCGCAGCGGCAAGAAGACCGACTCCAGCAGCCTCGGCGGCCGCGTGTCGTATGCCTTGTCGCGCAACTTCAAGATGGTGGCCGAGCTCGGGTACTCGCAGTTCAAGCCGCAGGGTGGGCAGACGGCGAAGCTGACCAAGCTGACGATCGCGCCGACGCTGTCGATCGGCCCGGACTTCTGGAGCCGCCCGGAGTTCCGGCTCTACGCGACCAGCGCGAAGTGGAACCGCGCGGCCGGCAACGTGACCGGGCAGGACGCGTTTGCCAACCGCACGTCCGGCACCAGCTACGGCGCGCAGGTGGAGTGGTGGTTCTGATCGCTTGAACCCCGGCGAGCCAGGGCAGGCCGTCGTCCGACGGCGTTCCGCACGGGTCGCTGCCCTCGCAGCGGCCGCGGCCCGTGCTCCCTTTTCGAACGAAAGGCGTGCGATGCGTTCGATGTTGGCGTTCGCGGCGGCTGCAGCCCTGGCGGCTGTGCCGCACGCATCGGCGGGCGAGGTCGAGGTCCTGCACTGGTGGACCTCCGGCGGCGAGGCCCGCTCGGTCCAGTCCCTGAAGGACATGCTGGCCGGGCAGGGGCACCAGTGGCGCGACTTCGCGGTGGCCGGCGGTGCCGGCGGCGAGGCGATGGCCGCGCTGCGCTCGCGCGTGCTCGCCGGCCGGGCGCCCGCGGCCGCGCAGATCAACGGCACGGCACTGCAGGAGTGGGGCCGCATGAAGGTGCTGGCCAATCTGGATGACGTGGCGCGCGAGCAGCAGTGGGACGTGCGGCTGGTGCCGCTGATCGCGCAGGCGATGAAGGTCGACGGCCACTATGTCGCCGCACCGGTCAACGTGCATCGCATCAACTGGCTGTGGATCAACCGCGCGCTGCTCGATCGCGTCGGCGGCCGCACGCCGCAGACCTGGGACCAGTTCTTCGCGCTGGCCGACAGGCTGCAGAAGGCCGGCTTCATCGCGCTGGCGCACGGCGGCCAGCCGTGGCAGGACTTCACCACCTTCGAGACGGTGGCGCTGGGCGTGGGCGGGGCAGAGTTCTACCGCCGCGCGCTGGTGCGGCTGGAGCCCGCGGCGCTGAAGAGCGACACGATGGCCCGCGTGCTGGCCACCTTCCGCCGGCTCAAGGCCTACACCGACGCCAAGGCGCCGGGCCGCGACTGGAGCGCCGCCACCGGCATGGTCGTGCGCGGCGAGGCCGGCATGCAGCTGATGGGCGACTGGGCCAAGGGCGAGTTCATCGCGGCGGGCAAGCAGCCGGTACGCGACTTCATCTGCGCCTCCGCGCCCGGCAGCGATCGAGCCTACAGTTTCACGGTGGACAGCTTCGCGATGTTCAGGCTGAACGACGCCGTCGCGGTGCAGGCGCAGACGGCGCTGGCGCGAACGATCATGGATCCGCGCTTCCAGGAGACCTTCAACCTCAACAAGGGGTCGATCCCCGCCGGCCTGGGCGTGGAGATGGGGCGCTTCGACCACTGCGCGCAGGAGTCGAGCGCCTATTTCGTCGCCTCTTCGATGATCGGCACGCTCGTGCCGTCGGTGGCGCACAAGATGGCGCTGCCCGAACGCACGGCCGCCCGGCTGCGCGACGTGGTGTCGCGGTTCTGGAACCACGATGCGACGAGCGTGGACGACACGATGGCGGCACTGCTGCACGCGGCGCGGGAGTAGTTCGAACCGGAGGAACTCCGATGTCGGCAAAGAAGCTGGTGCTGTTGTGCTGGTGGGCGCTGGTGCTGCCGGTGCTCGCGGCCGAACCGCTCGACGTGGTGTATCCGCAGGTCGAGGAACGCCCGCCCGGCGACTACGGCTACGCGCTGCTCGAGCTGGCGTTGATCAAATCGGGGGTGCCCTACCGGCTGCGGATGTCGGACGCGCCGATGAACCAGGAGCGCGCGCGCACCGAGCTGGCCGGCGGGCGGGTGTCGGTCATCGACTTCGGCGCCGCGCCCGAATTCGAGCAGCGCTTCAAGGCGGTGTACTTTCCGATCGACCGCGGCCTCAGCGGCTATCGGCTGCCGATCATCCATCGTGCGCAGGCGCCGCAGTTCGCGCGCATCCGCAGCCTCGACGATCTGCGGCAGCGGGTGGCGGGCCAGGGACCGGGCTGGGCCGACGCCCGCGTGCTGGAGGCCGCGGGCATCCGCGTCGTGTCGGCCGAGTTCCGCCAGCTGTTCCGCATGGTCGATGCGCAGCGCTTCGATTTCTACCCGCTCGGGCTGGAGGAGGCGCACGGCCTGCTCGAACGGCATCGGTCCGAGGCGCCCAACTCGATCGTCGAGGGCACGCTGGCGCTGCACTATCCGTTCGCGCGGCTGTTCTTCGTGAACAGCGCCGACGATCGCCTGCACGACGCGCTGGCCGCCGGGCTGCAGAAGGCATTCGCCGACGGCAGCTTCCAGTCCATGCTGGAGAACAACGCGCTGGTGAAGGCGAGCCTCGCGCGCGCCGCCATGGCCCGCCGCACGATCATCGACATCGACAACCCGCTGCAGACCCCGGCGTTCCGGGCGATTCCGCGCGAGTACTTCATCCGCTTCGTCGCCGAGCCGGCAGCGCGCGCGCCGGTGAACCCGGAGCGCCGTTCGGGCCGGCCATGAGCCGCGTGTTCCTGCGCCACCACTGGACATCGCCTTCGGAGCGAGCGGGGGTTCGGGTCGTGCGCGGGGCGCTGGAGTCCGCGGGCTTGCGCTGGGTCGACACGGTCCACGCCGCCTCGGTCGTGCTGGCCAAGCTGCCGGCCCAGGGCGTGTGGGCCGGCGTCACCGGCAGGGGCCCGCGTCCGGTCGACCTCGGTCGATTCCTGACGCCCTACGACATCGAGTCCCGCGTTTTCCCGCACTTCATGGCGGTGATGGCGCCGTCGCAGCTGTCGCTGTACGGCGTGCCGATCGGCGTGTTCCGCAGCAACTGCGTGTGGGTGCATGCCGGGCTGGCGCAGCGCCTGGGCGCGCGGCCCGAGAGCATCGTCGAGTGGATCGACTGGCTCGACCGCGCGAGCGCGCTGGTGCCGCATCCGCTCGGACTGGGGCGCGAACCGTGGCAGGTGTGCCTGCTGTTCGAAGCGCTGGTGCTCGGACTGTGCGGCGTGGACTTCCATCGCCAGGCCTTCGGCATGGGCGTCGCGGAAGCGCTGTCGGCACCGTGCATGCGGCAGGCGCTGGTCGTGCTCGGCAGCCTGCGTCGATTCGTCGCGGACGACTGCGTGAACCACTCGTGGCACGTGCTCGCGCGCGACGTGCAGGCCGGCCGCTGCGCCGCGGTGGTCATGGGCGACTGGCTGCGCAACGAGTTCGACGGCGACCCGCCGAAGTCCGAGTCGACAGCGGCCAAGTGGCTCATGCCCGGCACCGAGAACTGCTACCTGTACAACGTCGACTACCTGACACCGATCGTGGTGCCCGGGCAGACCCTGGACCGCGGCGGCCTGGCGATGGTCGCGCGCGCGCTGCTCGACGCCGACGTGCAAGGACAGTTCGGCCGCGCCAAGGGTGCGCTGCCGGCGGTGCGGGACGCCACCGGCCTGCCGGTCGACATCGAAGGCTGGCGCCTGCTGCACCTGTCCTCGCTGAACCCGGATCTGCTGGTGCCGTCGATGACCTTCGAGCAGGCGACGCCGCGCGGCATGCGCGACGCGATCGCGATGGCCGTGAAGCGCTTCTTCTTCCACCGGGCCGGCCTGGCGGACACGCTGGAGGCGATCGCGCGTGCCGGGTCCCTGGCCCACTGAGCGGCCTGGACCCCGCCGCTACAATCGCCGGCTTCCCTCGCAGTCCCGCTCGCGTCCTCCACCATGTCCGCACCCGTCTCGTCCAACCCGTCGATGTCCGCGCCGAACGCGCTCGAAGCGGAGCTGGCGGCGCTGCTGGTCGAAGCGCTGAACCTCGAGGTCCAGCCGGCCGACATCGATCCCACCGCGCCGCTGTACGGCGACGGGCTGGGCCTGGATTCGATCGACATCCTCGAGCTCGCGCTCGAGGTGTCGCGCCGCTACGGCTTCCAGCTGCGCTCGGACGACCAGAACAACCACCTGATCTTCCAGTCGCTGCGCAGCCTGGCCGGCCACGTCGCCACGCACCGCACGGTCTAGAGAGGGCCGAGCTGCGGAGTGCGCCGTGACGCTGCGCCTGCTGCTGGGCTTCGGCGCGCTGCTGGCCTATGCCGCGCTGTCGCACTGGTCGATGCTGCACGCGGCCGATGCGCCGTGGGCGGTGGCCGCGATCTTCGGTCCGCTGCTGCTGCCGTGCCTGGCCTTCGCCTGGCGGCGCGGCAACGTGCTGGTCGCCGGGCTGACTCTCGCCGCGCTGACGGCGCTGGTCTTCATCGTCGCGGCCGGCGGCCTGGGCGACGTCAAGCGCCTGTACCTCGCGCAGCATGCGGGCGTGCATGCGGCGCTGGGCCTGGGCTTCGCGGCCAGCCTGCGCGGACCCGGGCTGCCGCTGATCAGCCAGGTCGCGCGGCGCGTGCACGGCGGCCGCATGGGGCCCGAACTGCTGGCCTACACGACGGCCGTGACCCGGCTGTGGACCGGCTACTTCTTCGGCATGGCGGGTCTGTCGGCGATCGTCTTCGTTTGGGGATCGTGGGATGCCTGGTCGCTGCTGGCGAACCTGCTGACGCCGGCGACGATCGCGCTGCTGTTCGTCGGCGAGCACTGGCTGCGCTACCGCCTGCACCCGGAGTTCGAGCGCGTCTCGATCGCCGACGCGGTGCGGGCATTCCGGCAGCAGCCGTGACCGCATGATGTCGACGAACCTGCTGCCCTTGCTGGCCGGCCACGATGCCGGTTCGGTGGTCGCCTGGCGCGACGGCCGCGCGATCAGCGCCGCGCAGTACCTGGCCGACGTGCGGGCCTTCGCCGCGCGGCTGCCGGCCGCCGGTGCGGCCGTCAACCTGTGCACTGACCGTTATGCCTTCGCGGTGGCCTTCGGGGCCGCGCTGCTGCGCGGACGGACCAGCCTGCTGCCGCCGAACGCGCGGCCCGAGACGCTGGCCTCGCTGCACGCGGCGCAGGGTGCGCTGTTCGTCGCCAGCGACGATCCCGGGCAGCGGGTGCCCGGCTGCGACACGCTGGTGCCGACGCTCGGCACCGACCCGGCCGGCGGCTTCGAGCCGGTGAACGCCGAGGGCGACCTGAGCGCGGCCTGCCTGCTGACGTCCGGCTCCACCGGCGTGCCGCAGCCGCACGCCAAGACCTGGGCCCAGCTGCATGCCAACTCCGCCGGTGCGCGCGAGCGCCTGGCCGAACTGCTGCAGCGGCCCTCGATGGCCGGCCTGGGCATCGTCTCGACGGTGCCGACCCAGCACAGCTACGGCTTCGAGTCGGCGCTGCTGCTGGCGCTGCACGGCGGCGCGGCCTTCCACTCGGGGCGTCCGTTCTACCCGGCCGACATCGTGCAGGCGCTGGCCGAGGTGCCGCGGCCGCGCGCGCTGGTGACGACGCCCTTCCACCTGAAGGCGCTGCTCGGGGCCGGGATCGAACTGCCCGCCATCGACGTGCTGCTCAGCGCCACCGCCCCGCTGTCGCCGCAGCTCGCGCGCGAGGCCGAGGCGCGCTCCGGCGGCGCGTTGATCGAGATCTACGGCTGCACCGAGGCCGGCCAGGTCGCGACGCGCCGCACCGCGGCCAGCGAGCACTGGACCACCTTCGGCGAGCTGCGGCTGACGCACGAGCCGGCGACGGGCGATGCCGACGAGCGCTTCGTCGTGCGCGGCGGCCATGTGCTCGAGCCGACGCCGCTGGCCGACGTGCTGAAGCTCGACGATGCGCGCCGCTTCCTGCTGCTCGGCCGCGCCAACGACCTGATCCACGTCGCGGGTCGGCGCAGCTCGCTGGGCCACCTGAACTTCCACCTCAACAGCATCGAAGGCGTGCAGGACGGCGCGTTCTGGCTGCCCGACGACGTGCCCGACGGTGTCGTGCGGCCGGTGGCCTTCGTCGTCGCGCCGGAGCTGACGGCCGCCGCGATCATGGCCGGCCTGCGGGCGCGGCTCGAAGCGGTGTTCGTGCCGCGGCGCATCGTGCATGTGGATGCGCTGCCGCGCGAGGCGACCGGCAAGCTGACGCAGCGCGCGCTGCGCGAATTCGCGCTGGCGCAGCTTCCGCGCGATGGCCGGCACTGAGGCGCTGCGGCGGCAGCTGCGCGTGCCGCCCGACCATCCGGCCTTCGCCGGCCACTTTCCGGGCCGGCCGATCCTGCCGGGCGTCGCGCTGCTGGCCGAGGTGATCGAGACGCTGCGCGCGCACGGGGCCGGCGGCGAGGGGGCGGTCACGGTGCAGGCCGCGAAGTTTCTCGCGCCGGTCGGACCGGGCGCCGAGCTGACGATCACTTTGCACGTCAGCGCACGCGGCGGCTGGCGCTTCGAGGTGCAGGCCGACGGCGTGCTCGCCGCCAGCGGCAGCGTCGGGCCCGGCAGCGCCGACCCGGCAGGCGGCGCATGAAGGCCGGCTGGGCGGCCGAGCGCGAGCGCAGCAATGCGCTGGCGCTGCGGGTGATGACATGGATCGCGCTGAGGCTCGGCCGGCGGATCGCGCGCGGCGTGCTGCACGGCATCGCCGCGTACTTCGTGCTGTTCGCGCCACGCGCGCGCCGCGCCAGCGCGGCCTACCTGCAGCGTGTCTTCGGCCGGCCGGCGCGCTGGCGCGAGCTCTACGCCCATGTGTACTGCTTCGCCGCGACCATCCTCGACCGCGTCTACCTGCTGCGCCGCCAGACCCGCTGGCTGCGGCTCGAGGTGCGCGGGCACGAGGTGATCGCGGACGTGCTGGCCGAAGGCCACGGCGCCTTCCTGATCGGCGCGCACCTCGGCAGCTTCGAGGTGCTGCGCGCCACGGCGGCGACCGAGCGGCCGGACCTGCGCCTCGCGATGGTCATGTACCCCGACAACGCGCGCCTGATCAACGCCGCGCTGGCGGCGATCGCGCCCGATGCGGTGCCGGACATCATCGCGCTCGGCCGGCCCGAGGCCATGCTGCAGATCCGGGACCGCCTGGCCGAGGGCACGCTGGTCGGCATGCTCGGCGACCGCGTGCTGCACGACGACGCCTCGGCGCGTGCGCAGACGCGCCGCATCGCCTTCCTCGGCCGCGAGGCCGAATGGTCCGACGGTCCGTTCCGCCTCGCCGACCTGCTGCGCCAGCGCATCGTGACGATGGTGGGCCTCTACCTCGGCGGCGACCGCTACGAGGTGCGCTTCGCGCCGCTGGCCGATTTCCGCGCGCGGCCGGCGAACGCCGCCGAGCGCGAAGCCCGCATCGCCGCGGCGCAGGCCGCCTACGTCGCCCACCTAGAATCGCTGTGCCGCGAACAGCCCTACAACTGGTTCAATTTCCATGACTTCTGGCGTGAAGATCCGCGCTGAACTGCTGCTGGCGGCGCTGCTGACGGCCGCTCCGGCCGCGTTTGCGCTGGACGCGCCCGAGCTGATGACCCTGCTGGCGGCCAAGCGCAGCGGCGAAGCGCGCTTCACCGAACAGCGCGAGGTCAAAGGCCTCGATGCACCGCTGAAGAGCAGCGGCACCTTGAGCTTCGCGGCACCCGACCGCTTCAGCCGCAGGACGCTGGCGCCGCGCGCCGAAAGCATGGAGGTGGTCGGCAACATCGTCACGCTGACCCGCAACGGCCGGTCGCGCAGCATGGCGCTGGATGCCGCGCCGGAGACCGAGGCCATCGTCGAATCGGTGCGCGGCACGCTCACCGGCAACCTCGCCAGCCTGCAGCAGCACTTCCAGGTCGCGGTGCAGGGCAGCGCCGAGCAGTGGACGATGGAGCTGAAGCCGCTGACGCCGCGCCTGCAGGTGATGCTCGCGGCCGTGCGCATCGCCGGCCAGCGCGGCGAGCTGCGCAGCATCGAGATGCGCATGGCCGACGGTGACCGCTCGGTGATGCAGATCGAGCCCGTCGCGGCCGCGAAGCAGTGAGTGCCGCGGACGCGCGGCCGTTGCGCCGCGCCACGGTGCTCGCCGTCTGGGCGCTGGCGATGGCCGCCGCGCTGTGGCTGATCGCCCGCACGCCGTTCAGCGCCGACCTGTCGGCCTTCCTGCCGCGGTCGCCCGAACCGGCGCAGCGTGTGCTGCTCGAGCAGCTGCACAGCGGCGTCGCGGCACGCACGCTGCTGCTGGGCATCGAAGGCGGCACCGCGCCCCAGCGCGCCGAGGCCTCGCGGCGCCTCGCCGCGACGCTGCGCGCCAGCGGCCGCTTCGAGCAGGTGCACAACGGCGAGCAGCAGGCCTGGGCGGCGGCCGGCGAATGGGTCTTCCGCCACCGCTACCACCTGAGCCCCGCGGTGACGGCCGAGCACTTCAGCGTCGAGGGCCTGCGCGCCGCGATCGACGACACGCTGTCGCTGCTCGGCACGCCGGCCGGCGCGCCGTTCAAGCCCCTGCTCGAGCGCGACCCGACCGGCGAGGCGCAGCGCATCGCCGAGGCGCTGCTGCCGGCGCAGGCGCCGCGCAGCGACGACGGCGTGTGGGCCTCGCGCCGGGCGCCCCGCGCGGTGCTGCTGCTGCAGGGCCGCGCCTCCGGCGGCGACCTCAACGCGCAGGCGGCGCTGATCCGGTTCGTGCGCGACAGCTTCGCCGCGGTGCAGCGCGAGCCGGGTCTCGCACCGCTGCAGCTGAAGCTCACCGGCGCACCGCTGTTCGCCGTCGACAGCCGCGAACGCATCGAGGGCGAGGTGGTCGAGCTCGCGCTGGTCGGCACGCTGGTGATCGGCCTGCTGCTGCTGCTGGCCTTCGGCTCGCTGCCGGCGGTGGCCATCGCCTTCGTGCCGGTGGCCACCGGCGTGGTGGCCGGCATCGCGGCGGTGGCGCTGGGCTTCGGCTCGGTGCACGGCATGACGCTGGGCTTCGGCAGCACGCTGATCGGCGAGTCCGTGGACTATGCGATCTATTACCTGATCCAGGCGCGTGCCGCGGCCGGGCCTGCGCTGGCCGGCGCGGGCTGGCGCAGCTGGCTCGCGCAGCAGTGGCCGACGGTGCGGCTCGGGCTGCTGACCTCGATCTGCGGTTTCGCGGCGTTGCTGATGTCGGGCTTTCCGGGGCTCGCGCAGCTGGGGCTGTTCTCGATCGCCGGCCTTTGCGGCGCGGCGGCGGCGACGCGCTGGCTGCTGCCGGCGCTGCGGCCCGACGGGGCGGCGGGGCAGGGGCTGCGGCGTCGGCTCGGCGCGGTCGCGGCCGTCGGCATCGTCCGGCTGCAGCGCCTGCGCCGGGCCGCGTGGCTGCTCGCCGCGCTCGCCATCGCCGTGCTGGCCTGGCCGCGCGGTCCGCTGTGGCACGGCGACCTCTCGTCGCTGAGCCCGGTGCCCAAGGCGGCGCTGGCGCTGGATGCCGAGCTGCGCGCGGACCTGTCGGCCAGCGATGCCGGCACGCTGGTCGTCGTGCAGGCCGACAGCGCCGAGGCCGCGCTGCAGGCGGCCGAGGCGGCCGGCGCGCGGCTGGATGCGCTGGTCGCCGACGGTCGCCTCGGCGGCTACGACAGCGCCGCGCGCTGGTTGCCGAGCCTGGCGACGCAGCGCGCGCGCATCGACAGCCTGCCCGACGCGCAGACCCTGTCCACGCGCCTGGCCGAGGCCACGGCCGGCGGCCCGCTGAAGGCCGAGCGCCTGCAGCCCTTCATCGCCGAGGTGCAGGCCGCGCGCGGGCTGCCGCTGGTCAACCCTGCGGCCTTCGCGACGACGCCGCTGGCGCCGCTGCTGGACGCGCTGCTGTTCCAGCGCAGCGGCACGGCGGCCGAGCGCGGCTGGGTCGCGCTGCTGCCGCTGCAGCCGGGCCCGCAGCCGCTGGATGCCGCGGCGGTGCAAGGCGCGCTGCAGGCGCTGCCGGCGGTGCAGGTGGTCGACATCGGCCAGGCGCTCGGCGACCTGTACCAGCGCTACCTGCGCGAGGCGCTGTGGCAGTCGCTGCTCGGCGCCGCGGCGCTGGTGGTGCTGCTGGCGGTGGCGCTGCGGTCGGCGCGGCGGCTCGTCGGGCTGTGCGTGCCGCTGGCGCTGGCGGTGCTGCTGACGCTGGCCGGCCTGGCGGCCGCCGGCGTGCCGCTGGGCATCCTGCACCTCGTCGGCCTGCTGCTGGTGATCGCGGTCGGTTCCAACTACGCGCTGTTCTTCGACCAGCTCACGCAGGGCGGCCCGGCCGATGCCGACACGCTGGCCTCGCTGCTGCTGGCGAATGCGACGACGGTGATCTCCTTCGGGCTGATTGCCATGTCGAAGATCCCCGCGCTGGCCGCGATCGGGCAGGTGGTGGCGCCGGGCGCGCTGCTGGCGCTGCTGCTGTCGGCGGCGTGCATTCGGTCACGAACGGATACCGGCTCGCGCTGACCCAGCGTCCCCCGCCTCGGGGATGTCCCGAGGGCCGGCGTGGGCCGGGCGCCACAGGCGGAATGGGAAAATCCGCGGCTCATTCCCCCGGTCCCCGTGCGTACCACCCTGACCCCTGCCGCCACCCTGGCGCCCCCCACCGACGAGCCGCGCTTCAGCCCGCTGCTGCAGGCCAGCTTCGGGCTGCATGCGGCCGCGCTGGTGCTGCCCTGGTTCGTCGCCGGCGCCTGGCCGTGGGCGGTCGGTGCGCTGGTGGCCAACCATGCGGTGCTGACGGCCGCCGGCCTGTGGCCGCGCTCGTCGCTGCTGGGACCCAACATCACGCGGCTGCCGGCGGCATCGGCCGCCCGCGGCGAGGTGGCGCTGACGATCGACGACGGCCCCGATCCCGAGGTGACGCCGCAGGTGCTGGACCTGCTCGACCGCTTCGGCGCGCGCGCCAGCTTCTTCGTCATCGGCGAACGTGCCGCGCAGCATCCGGCGCTGGTGGCGCAGATGCTCGCGCGGGGCCACAGCGTGCAGAACCATAGCCAGCGCCATCGCCATCACTTCTCGCTGCTGGGCCCCGCCGGTTTCCGCCGCGAGCTCGAAGCCGCGCAGGCGCAGCTGCAGGCCCTGACCGACGAGCGCCCGCGCTTCTTCCGTGCGCCGGCCGGCCTGCGCAATCCCTTCCTGCAGCCGGTGCTGCAGCGCCTGGGCCTGCGGCTGACCAGTTGGACGCGGCGCGGCTTCGACACCCGTGAAACCGATGCGCAGCGCGTGCTGGCGCGGCTCGTCGACGGCCTCGCCGCCGGCGACATCCTGCTGCTGCACGACGGCCATGCCGCCCGCGGCGCGAGCGGCACGCCGGTGGTGCTCGAGGTGCTGCCGGCGCTGCTGGAGCGGCTGCGCGCGGCGGGCCTGAAGCCGGTGACGCTGCCGGCGGCCTTCGCGGCCGACGCGGCATGAAGCGGCATGACGCGGCATGACGCGGCCCCAACCTTCGAAAGACGCATGAGTTCCGTTGCCCTGACTTCCACCGCCGAGCCGCCGCGCACCCCGGCGACCGACGCGGCCTGGCGCGCGCTGCACGAGGCGGCCTGTGCGCCGTACCGCCGTGCCGGCCGCTTCGCCTGGCACTTCGCGCGCGGCAAGCTCGGCCGCGACCCGGTGTTCCGCGGCCTGCTCGAGCGCGGCGACCTGCGTGCGAATGCCCGCGTGATCGACATCGGCTGCGGGCAGGGGCTGCTGGCCAGCCTGTTCGCGGCGATCGACGAGATGGCGCGCCGCGGCGCGTGGCCCGCGGGCTGGCCGGCGGCGCCGACCGGCTGCACCTACACCGGTATCGAGCTGATGCCGCGCGACGTCGAACGCGCCCAGGCCGCGGTCGGCGACCTGCCGAACCGCCCGGGCTTCGTCTGCGGCGACATGCGCGAGGTGGCGCTGCACGACTGCGAGCTGGTGGTGATCCTCGACGTGCTGCACTACGTCGACCATGCGGCGCAGGCCGCGCTGCTGGGCCGCATCTTCGCCGCGGTGCAGCCCGGCGGCCGGCTGCTGCTGCGCGTCGGCGACGCGGCCAGCACCCGCGGCTTCGTGATCAGCCAGTGGGTCGACCGCCTCGTGACCTGGGTGCGCGGCCACCGTGTGCCGCCGACCTGGGGCCGCACGCTCGTGGCCTGGGTCGAGGTGCTGCGAGCGCAGGGCTTCGTCGTGCAGCCGGTGCCGATGAGCCGCGGCACGCCGTTCGCCAACGTGCTGCTGGTGGCGGACAAGCCGGGAGCAGGGGCATGACCGTCATGCGTGCAGTTCCCGTGACCGCGTTCACCGCCAGCAGCGCGCTGGGCATCGGCCAGTCCGAAACGCTGGTTGCGCTGCGCGCGCAGCGCAGCGGCCTCGCGCACCGCGCCTTCGAGACGGTGGAGCAGCCGATGTGGATCGGCGAGGCGCCGGGCGTCGACGAAGAACGGCTGCCCGCCGCGCTGGCGGCCTACGACTGCCGCAACAACCGCCTGGCCTGGCAGGGCCTGCAGGCCGACGGCTTCGCGCAGCGTGTCGCGGCGGCCCGCGCGCGGCACGGCGCGCACCGCGTCGCGGTGCTGCTGGGCACCAGCACCTCGGGCATCCTGCAGACCGAACAAGCCTATCGCCGACGTGACGCGGCCAGCGGCGCGCTGCCGCCGGACTTCCACTACCGCCAGACCCACAACACCAACTCGCTGGCCGAGTTCGTCCGCGCGGCGCTCGAGCTGCAGGGGCCGGCGATGGTGGTGTCCACCGCCTGCTCGTCCAGCGCCAAGGTCTTCGCGCAGGCCTCGCGCTGGCTGGCGCTGGGGCTGGTCGATGCGGCCGTCGTCGGCGGCGTCGACAGCCTGTGCCTGACCACGCTCTACGGCTTCGGTTCGCTGGAGCTGCAGTCGCCCGAGATCTGCCGGCCCTGGGATGCCAACCGGCGTGGCCTGTCGCTCGGCGAAGCCGCGGCCTTCGCGCTGCTGGAACGCGACGGCGACGCCGCCGCGTGGCTGCTGGGCTGCGGCGAGAGCAGCGACGGCCACCACATGAGCAGCCCGCACCCCGAAGGCGCGGGCGCCGCGGCCGCGATGCGCGGTGCACTGGCCAGTGCCGGGCTGACGCCGGCGCAGATCGACTACATCAACCTGCACGGCACCGCGACGCCGAACAACGACAGCGTCGAGGACCTCGCGGTGCGCACCGTCTTCGGTGCGCAACTGCCGTGCAGCTCGACCAAGGGCGCGACCGGCCACACGCTGGGTGCCGCCGGCGGGCTGGAGGCGGTGATCTCGATGCTGGCGCTGCAGCACGGGCTGCTGCCGGGCGGGCTGAACCTGCAGACGCCCGACCCGGCGCTGCGCTGCAACTACCTGAGCGAGAACCGCAGCACGGCATTGCAGCGCATCGCCAGCAATTCCTTCGGCTTCGGCGGCAGCAACGCCTGCCTCATCTTCGGCAAGGAGGCGGCGTGATGGACGGCCTGTTGCCCGAAGTGAGCGTGCGAGGCATCGGTCTGTGCGGCCCGGGCTTCACCGACTGGACGCAGGGCCAGGTTCTGCTGAGCCAGCCGCCGGGCTGGACCTCGGCGCCGACGGTGCTGGCCGCACCGGCGCGTCTGGCGCCGACCGAACGGCGCCGCGCGGGCGCCGTCGTCAAGCTGTCGTTCGCGGTGGCCGACCAGGCCTGCGCGCAGGCCGGTGCCGACGTGCACACGCTGGCCACCGTGTTCAGCTCGACCGGCGCCGACTCCGCCAACTGCCACGCGATGTGCGAGGCGCTGGCCCAGGCCGAGCGCCTGGTGTCGCCGACACGCTTCACGAACTCGGTGCACAACGCGGCGGCCGGCTACTGGCACATCGCGACGCAGTCGCGCGCGCCGTCGACCAGCCTGTGCGCCTACGACGGCAGCTTCGCCGCCGGCCTGCTCGAAGCGGTGGCGCAGGTGCAGTCGCTGAAGCGGCCGGTGCTGCTGGTGGCGGCCGATGTGCCCTATCCGGAGCCGCTGAACGGCAAGCGGCCGTTGCCGGACGCCTTCGGCATCGCGCTGCTGCTGGACCCGGATGCGTCGGCCGGGATCGCGAGCCTGCGCATCGGCCTGCAAGCCGACGGCGCCTCGCCGACCGCCTGCGCGCACGAGGGCCTCGAGTCGTTGCGCCGCTCGATTCCGGCGGCGCGCGGGCTGCCGCTGCTGGCGTGCCTGGCCGGCGGTGCCGGCGGCTGCGTCGACATCGACTACCTCGACGGCCTGGCCTTGCGCGTGCAGATCGGCCGGCGATGAACGGACCGCAGACGCTGGACCATGCGGGCATCGCCGCGCGCATCCCGCACGCGGGCCGCATGTGCCTGCTCGACGCGCTGCTCGGCTGGTCGCCCGAACGCATCCGCTGCCGTGCGGACAGCCATCGCGCCACCGATCACCCGCTGCGCAGCGCGAGCGGCCTGCTGGCGCCGGCGGCGATCGAATACGCGGCGCAGGCGATGGCGCTGCATGGGGCGCTGATCGCGCCGGTCGGCAGCCCGCCGACGCCGGGCTACCTGGCCAGCGTGCGCGACGTGCAGCTGGCGGTGCCGGCGCTCGATGCGGTGCCCGGCGCGCTGATCGTCGACGCCGAACGCCTGGCCGGCGACGAGCGTCAGATCCTCTACCGCTTCGACGTGCGCGACGAGGCCGGCGCTGCCGTCGCGTCCGGCCGTGCGACCGTCGTGCTCAACGCGCTGCCCGCTGCATGAACGACGCCGTGTGCAACACCCCCCGCCTGGCCGCCAAGCGCGCGCTGGTCACCGGCGCCAGCGGCGCGCTGGGCGGCGCGATCGCCCGCCGCCTCGCCGCCGACGGCGCCACGCTGCTGCTGCATGCGAACACCAACGCCGCGGCGATCGAGGCCCTGGCCGACGACCTGCGCGCCGCCGGCGGCAACGCGAGCTGCCATGTCTTCGACGTCGCCGACGCGGCGGCCGCGCAGGCGGCCACCGCTGCGATGCTGGAGACCGGCCCGGTGCAGGTGATCGTCAACAACGCCGGCGTGCACGACGACGCGGTGTTCCCCGGCATGCGGGCCGAACAATGGCACCGCGTGATCGACGTGTCGCTGAACGGCTTCTTCCACGTCACGCAGCCGCTGCTGCTGCCGATGCTGCGCACACGCTGGGGCCGCATCGTCAATGTCTCGTCGATCGCCGCCTTGCGCGGCAACCGCGGGCAGGTGAACTACGCGGCGGCCAAGGGCGGCCTGAACAGCGCGACCAAGGCGCTGTCGCTGGAGGTCGCGAGCCGCGGTGTCACCGTCAACGCGGTGGCGCCGGGCATCATCGCCTCGCCGATGGCCGACGCGGTGTTCGACACCGCGTTGATCGCGCAGCTGGTGCCGGCGAAGCGGGCCGGCACGCCGGAGGAGGTCGCCGAGCTGGTGGCGTTCCTCGCCAGCCCGATGGCCGCGTACATCAGCGGCCAGGTGATCTCGATCGACGGCGGCATGAGCTGATGCGCCATCCGCTCCGCACTTCGGCGAACCGAAGAAGGGCCGGGTGAATCCGGCCGCGCGGGGCTAGCGCTGGAAGGGCGGCTGCCTCAGCAGCCGCCTGACCAGCAGGAACGGCAGGCGCAGCACGAACTCCAGCATCAGCCGCGCGTGCATCCACGTCAATAGCGCGTTATCACGGCCGTACTTGAAGTGCGAGACGCCGCCGTCCTCGGGCCGCGGGTACTTCACCGGCGCATCCAGGTTGACCGGCTTGATGCCGCGCCAGGCCAGGCGCACGACGGCTTCGGTGTCGAAGTCGAAGCGCCGCATCCAGGGCTGGCGGCGCATCACCGCCGCGAGGTCCGCCGCCGGGTAGACGCGGAAGCCGAACAGCGAATCGCCGATGCCCGCACCCAGGGTCTCGAGGTCGGTCCAGCCGTTCGACACCCGCCGGCCGCGCACGCGCAGCAGCGGCGCGCTGGCATCGAACACCGGCTTGCCGAGCACCATGGTCTCGGGCCGGGCGATCGAGGCCTGCATGAAGCGCGGGATCAGCGCGGCAGGGTGCTGACCGTCGGCATCCATCGTCAGTACGTGGGTGAAGCCGGACTTCAGCGCCAGCTCCAGGCCGTGCAGCACGGCGCTGCCCTTGCCGCGGTTGCGCGGCAGCACGAAGACCTGCAGGCCGGGGTCGGCCGCGGCCTTGGCGATCAGCGGCAGCTCGGAGCCGTCGGTGCTGCCGTCGATCACCACCCACACCGGGTTCCACTGCGCGCGCGCCGCGGCCACCGTCTCCAGCAGCAGCCGGCCGGTGTTGTAGCTCGGGATCAACACGAGGTGGCTGCCGCTGCGGGCCGCTGGCGCGGTGGCGGCCGGTGGACGGACAGTGGCAGGCGCGCTCAGTTGCTGCCTCCGGCGGGCGGGTTCTTCGGCATCGACCGGTTGGGCTTCACGCCGGATGCGAAGTAGGCCTCGAGCTCGCGCAGCAGCGCGTCGGCATCGCGCTGAGGCTCGAAGCGCTCGCCCATGCGCACGCTGAAGACGATCGGCAAAGGCGGCAGCCGCCACAACGGCCAGCCCTTGCCGAGGTAGGGCGAATCGGTGTCGATGAAGACGGTCTGGATCGGCGCCTTGGCGAGCTTGGCGATCAGCGTGATGCCCGGCATGAACGGATTCAGCGGCGGCTGCGTCGTGCGCGTGCCCTCCGGGAACATCACCAGCTGGCCGCCCTGCTTCAGCGCATCGACCGCCTGGCGCACCATCGACAGCGGCGACTCGTTGCTGACGTAGCGCGCCAGCCGCGCGCCGGCGCTGAGGAAGACGTTGCGCAGCAGGCTGGCCTTCATGATGCAGGTGGCACGAGGCAGGCGTGCGACCAGCATCAGGGCATCGAGCATGCTGGGATGGTTGGCGGCGATGATCAGGCCCCGCTCGTCGCGCAGCGCGTCCAGCACGCCGGCCTCCAGGCGCAGCATGCCGGTGGCCGCGGCGATGGCCCAGTACATCCGGTAGACGTAGGCGATGGCGCCGCGGCCGAGGGCCCGGCCGGTGCGCAGCGGCAGCACCGGGTACAGCAGCATCGCGATCAGGTTCCAGCCCAGCGACAGCAGGCCCAGCAGCAGCAGCAGCAGGTACAGCAGCAAGGTCATCGGCAGCGCCACCGGCCACGCCATGCGGCGCGGCGGCGGCGACGAGCCGGCCAGCGTGGGCGTGCTGGGGGTCGGCTTCATTCCTCGACGTCCACCGTGCGCGACGAGCCGGACAGCACCCACGACATCGCGATGCCGGCCGACCAGTGCGAGCGCTGCCGCACCAGCGGGCTGGCCTCGAAGCGCGCGCCGGCGAGGCTGTCGGCCTTGATGAAGAAGCCGAGCCAGCGCGCGCCGTCGCGGCGGGACACGCCGGCCAGCGCCGTGGCGCCCGCGTAGCCGGCACGGGCCGCGTAGGCGGGGCGCCATGCGGTCGCGTAGGCCGGTGCCACCTCGTAGAAGTAGCTGTGCAGCTTGCGGTCGCCGAACACCGGCCCGGCCTGCAGGCCGACGTTCCAGCCGCCGGCGGTGCGCAGATCGAGGTTCAGGTTCGGGGTCGCGATCAGGCCGACGACGCGGGGATCGGAGCCGACGCTGATCGCCGCGCGCACCGGCAGCCGCAGGTCGAGCTTCCACTCGGCGACGGCAGCACCCCGACCGCGGCCGCGGCCCAGCGTCCAGTTGACGTTCGGGCCCACCTCGACCGTCGGCTTCAGGTCCGGCATGCCTTCGCGGGCGCGGTTGTCGCGGCTGCGCGTGGGCGCGCTGGCCGATGCGCTGACGTCGACATCGAAGCTCTGGGAATCGAACAGCACCGCGCGGGCGCCGTCGCGGTCGGCCTTGAAGATCTCGCCGCGGTAGGCGACGTACGGCACCGGCAGCAGCCACGTGGTGGACTGGTCCGATCCGCGGTAGTGCGGCAGGCTCAAGGCCCCGACCCCGAGGCCCAGCTCCCACAGCGGGCGCTGCACGGCGGCCGCCGGCAGCGCGAGAGTGGCGCCGAGCGCGGCCAGCGCGATGGCGGGAACGCAACGCCAGGTCATGTCAACACCTCGCCGCGGGCCTCGGCCTGCGCCTCGATCTCGACCAGCAGGTCGCGGCGGCAGATGTCCGCGCGCAGCAGCACCGCGTCGCGAACGGCGGGCGCATCGGCGCCGAGCGCGTCGACCAGCAGCGCGCGCACGGTGGCCGCGTCTTCCGCGTGGCGCACGTAGACGGTGAACTGCAGGTCGCGCAGGCTGAAGCGCGCGCCGGTGTGGCGGTGCGAGGCGCCGATCACCGCCTCGAGGTTGGCCAGCGTCTCGCGCACCTGGCCGGCCAGGTCGCCGACGTGCATCGTCTGGTGGCCGACGATGCTCGCGGTGCCGGAAATCAGCAGCATCACGCGTCCGCCGCCGGCATCCACCAGCGCGGCGCGCGAGAAGGTGGGCGAGCGCGGGCCGTACTGGTTCGGGTAGTGGTAGGCCGAGACCTGGCGCGGGTTCTCGATCGGCAGCGCGGGCCGGCGGCCGGCGAGCACGCGGATCACCAGCGGTCCGTCGTGCGGCCCGAGCGCGCACGCGGCCGGCGAACCTTCGAACGCCGCCTGGCCCGCCGCGATGAACGCCTGCTGGCGACCGAGGTTGAAGTGGCGGTAGCGCTCGAGTCCACCTTCGTCGGCATTGATGCGCGGCACGTAGTTCCACAGCCGCAGCGGGTGCACGAAGCCGGTCGCACGCAGCGCTTCGAAGAGATCGAGGTAGCCGCGTTCGACGGCGGGAGCCAGCTCGCCGACTGGTGCATCGAAGGCCAGCGAACCGTAGAGCCAGTGGGCGTCGTGGCGCCAGTGCACCAGGCCGTGGCGGCCTTCGCTCATCGGGCCGGTGCCGGACCAGCCGTCGGCCACCGCGCGGCTGCCATCGAGCGGCAGCAGCAGCGGGGCGGCGCGGTCGTCGGCGGGGGCCGGGCCGAAATGCAGTTCGCCGAGCAAGGTGCCGGCGTCGGCCGGTTCGCCGGCATCGCGACGGCGCGCGTGCAGCATCGGCGGTTCGGAGGTCGATGACCGGTTCATCGGTCTTGGATCGCCCGTCGACCGGGCGCAGGCAACAGCTCGACCAGCGGGCCCCGTGACGGGCCCAGCAGCGTGATGTCCATCGGATCTCTTTGAAGCTTGGTGCGGCGCGGGCCTCCCCAGCCCCGGGCCGGATCGAAAGCCGCGCTGCCGATCCGCCGGGATTATGCCGAATCGACCTCTGCGGCCGGCTTGGCGGCGCCCCCTAGGAAGTAACCCCTGTCAAGGGTTTCACGAAGATCAAATACGCTATGGCACACTCGCGCGCTTTGTCGTTTTGTGGCCGCATCCGGGCCTCGTTTCATTGGACAAGATCCTTCTGCAAATCGCGGCCGAACTGAAGGTCGCGCCGCGCCAGGTCCAGGCCGCGGTCGAGCTGCTCGATGGCGGCGCCACCGTTCCCTTCATCGCCCGCTACCGCAAGGAGGCCACCGATGGCCTCGACGATACGCAGCTGCGGGACCTCGAAGCGCGCCTGGCCTACCTGCGCGAGCTTGAGGAGCGCCGCGCCGCGGTGCTCAGGAGCATCGACGAGCAGGGCAAGCTGACGCCGGACCTTCGTGGCGCGATCGAAGCCGCGCCGACCAAGCAGGAGCTCGAGGACCTGTACCTGCCGTACAAGCCCAAGCGCCGCACCAAGGGCATGATCGCCCGCGAGGCGGGCCTGGAGCCGCTGGCCGACAAGCTGTTCGCCGATCCCTCGCTGGACCCCCTGGGCGAAGCAGCCGCCTTCATCAACGCCGATGGCGGCTTCGCCGATGCGCACGCGGTGCTCGACGGCGTGCGCGACCTGCTGTCCGAACGCTGGGCCGAGGATGCCGCGCTGGTCGGCAAGCTGCGCGAGTGGCTCTGGGAAGAAGGCCTCTTCAAGTCGAAGCTCGTCGAGGGCAAGGACCCGAACAACGCCGATGTCGCGAAGTTCCGCGACTACTTCGACTACGACGAGCCGATCCACCGCGTGCCCTCGCACCGCGCGCTGGCCGTGTTCCGCGGCCGCACGCTGGAGTTCCTCGAAGCGAAGCTGGCGCTCGACGAGGAAGTGGTGCCCGGTCAACCGACGCTGGCCGAAGGCCGCATCGCCGTGCACCTGGGCTGGCGCCATGCGAAGCGGCCGGCCGACGAGCTGATCCGCAAGACCATCGCCTGGACCTGGAAGGTCAAGCTCAGCCTGAGCCTGGAGCGCGACCTCTTCACCCGGCTGCGCGAAGCGGCCGAAGCGACCGCGATCAAGGTCTTCGCCGAGAACCTGCGTGACCTGCTGCTCGCCGCGCCGGCCGGCAAGCGTGTCGTGATGGGGCTGGACCCCGGCATCCGCACCGGCGTCAAGGTGGCGGTGGTGTCGGACACCGGCAAGGTGCTCGCCACGTCGACCGTCTACCCGCACGAGCCGCGCAACGACTGGGAAGGTTCGCTGCATGCGTTGGGCAAGCTGGTGGCCACGCACGGCGTGAACCTGATCGCGATCGGCAACGGCACGGCGAGCCGCGAGACCGACAAGCTGGCGGCCGACCTGATCAAGCGCATCTCGGCCATCGCCCCCGACGCGAAGATCGACAAGGTCGTCGTCAGCGAGGCCGGCGCGTCTGTCTACTCGGCATCCGAATTTGCCAGCAAGGAGCTACCCGAGCTCGACGTCACCCTGCGCGGCGCGGTGTCGATCGCGCGCCGCCTGCAGGACCCGCTCGCGGAACTGGTGAAGATCGAGCCGAAGAGCATCGGCGTCGGCCAGTACCAGCACGACGTGAACCAGAGCGAGCTCGCGCGCACGCTGGGCGCGGTGGTCGAGGACTGCGTGAACAAGGTCGGCGTCGACCTGAACACCGCGTCGGCGCCGCTGCTGTCGCGGGTGTCGGGGCTGTCGCCGGCAGTGGCCGCGTCGATCGTGCGTTGGCGCGACGCGCATGGCGCGTTCCGCAACCGCCAGCAGCTGCTCGAGGTCAGTGGCCTGGGGCCGAAGACCTTCGAGCAGGCCGCGGGCTTCCTGCGCATCCGCGACGGCGACAACCCGCTGGACCTGTCCGGCGTGCACCCCGAGACCTACCCGGTGGTGCAGAAGGTGCTGGACAAGCTGCAGCGCCCGATCCACGAGCTCATCGGCAAGGCCGACGTGATCCGCACGCTGAAGCCCGAGGCCTTCGCCGACGAGCGTTTCGGCGCGATCACGGTCAGGGACATCTTCGCCGAGCTCGAGAAGCCGGGCCGCGACCCGCGCCCGGACTTCAAGGTCGCGCGCTTCAACGACGGCGTCGAGGACCTCAAGGACCTGACGGAAGGCATGGTGCTCGAGGGCACCGTCAGCAACGTCGCGCAGTTCGGCGCCTTCGTCGACCTGGGCGTGCACCAGGACGGGCTGGTGCACGTGAGCCAGCTGTCGAACAAGTTCGTCAACGATGCGCGCGAGGTCGTCAAGACCGGCGACATCGTCAAGGTCAAGGTGCTCGAGGTCGACCTGGCGCGCAAGCGCATCTCGCTGACGATGAAGCTCGATGCGCAGCCGGGCAAGGGCGGCGGCGGGGCCGGTCGCGGCGACAACGGCTACCGGGCGCCGGGCCGCAACGAGCGCCTGCCGGCCGGGCGCAGTGCGCCGGCACCCGCCGGGCAGGGTGCGATGGCGGCGGCCTTCGCCAAGCTGCAGGGCAAGCGCTAGCGTCCAAAGACGGCGGCCACGATGCAGGCACTGCATATCCACGCCGGCGCCCGCGCCCGCGCGGTGCTGCGCGAGCGCGGGCTGAAGCCGGCCGACGTGCGGGTGATCGCCGGTGCGGCCGGCGGGCCGAAGGGCCTGGTGCTGAATCCGCTCGACCAGGTGCTGTTCGACCGCTGGCTGCCGGCCAGCAGCCACACCGTGCACCTCGTCGGCGCGTCGATCGGCGCCTGGCGCCTGGCCGCCGCGACGCTCGACGAGCCGGCGCGCTCGCTGCAGCGCCTGGCCGACGACTACATCGCGCAGGAGTACCCGGTTCGCCCCGACGCGGGCAGGGTTGCGCAGCAGATGTCGGACGTGTTCGGCGCGCGCCTGCGCGAGCACTTCGAGGGCCGCGAGGCCGAAGCGCTGAACCATGCGCGCTACCGGCTGCATGTCTTCACCAGTCTCGGCCGCGGGCTGCTGCGCCGCGAGGGCCGCGTGCGCACGCCGCTGGGTTACCTGGGCGCGTTCGCGACCAACCTCGTCAACCGGCGCGCGATGGGCGGCTGGCTGCAGCGCGTGATCTTCTCGGACCCGCGCGAAGCGCTGCCCTTCCACCTGCACGACTACCGCACGCAACAGGTGGCGCTGTCGGCGCAGAACCTGAGCGCGTCGGTGCTGGCGAGCTGCTCGATCCCCTTCGTGCTGGCCGCCGTGCACGACATTCCGGGGGGTCCCGCCGGCGCATACTGGGACGGCGGCATCACCGACTACCACCTGCACCTCGACTACGCGTCGATGCACGAGGGCCTCGTGCTCTATCCGCACTTCCAGCGCCAGCTGGTGCCGGGCTGGCTCGACAAGGGCCTGCGCCACCGCCACCGGGCGAGCGAGCGCCTGGCCAACGTGGTCGTGCTGTCGCCGAACCCCGAGTGGGTGAAGACGCTGCCGAACGCCAAGCTGCCCGACCGCAGCGACTTCAAGGCCTATGGCCTCGATCATGCCGGCCGTGCCGCCGCGTGGCGGCAGGCGCTGGCGATGAGCCGGCAGCTGGCCGACGAGTTCGAGCAGCTCGCCGCGCGATCGTCGATCGACGCCTTGCCGCTGACTTGAAGTCCGCGTCGCCACGACGCGTTTCGCGGCCTGCATCCGGCCGCCGCATCCGTTTTCGAGCCCGCCGCGTATCAGCCCGGCAGACACCCGCTGGCGCAACAACACAAGCCGGAGGTGTCCAGCGCCTTCGGCCGCATTCGATGCGCCGACGGCATGGACTTTCATGCGCTCGAGGACCCCCATCATGACGCTCTCATTGCCCCCGGTGCAGCGCCTGCTGCCCGTCGCCGCGGCCGCGCTGGCCACGATCGCTGCCGCGCTGCCGGCCGCGCACGCCTCCAGCCACCGCGAGGCGCCGTTCATCACGACGGCGCCGAAGGTCGACGGCACCGACTTCTACATGTTCTCCAGCTACGAACCCGGCCGCACCGGCTTCGTGACGCTGATCGCCAACTACCAGCCGCTGCAGGCGCCGTACGGCGGCCCGAACTACTTCTCGATGGATCCGAACGCGCTGTACGAGATCCACGTCGACAACAACGGCGACGCGAAGGAAGACATCAGCTTCCAGTTCCGCTTCAAGAACGCGCTGAAGGGCATCACGCTGCCGATCGGCGGCAAGAACGTCGCGATCCCGCTGATCCAGGCCGGCGGCGTCACCGAGCCGAACGCCGCGGCGCTGAATGTCAACGAAACCTTCACCGTCGACGTCGTGCGCGGCGACCGGCGCGGCGGCATGAAGTCGGCGATCACCAATGCCACCGGCGGCAGCGCCACCTTCAACAAGCCGGTCGACAACATCGGCATGAAGACGATCCCCGACTACGCGGCCTATGCGGCCAAGCATGTCTACAGCGTCAACATCCCGGGGTGCAGCCAGCCGGCGAAGCTGTTCGTCGGCCAGCGCAAGGAAGCCTTCGCGGTCAACCTCGGCACGATCTTCGACCTGGTGAATGCACCCGTCGCGGTGATCACCGATCCGGCGCTGATCAACGCGGTGCCGAACACCATCGACGATGCCAACATCACCTCGCTGGCGATGGAGGTGCACCGCAGCTGCCTGACGCAGGGCAGCGAGACGGTGATCGGCGGCTGGACCACCGCCAGCCTGCGCCAGGGCAGCCTGCTGAACCCGACGCCCGCGAAGGGCCACCAGACCACCGGCGTACCGGGCGGCGCCTGGGTGCAGGTGTCGCGCCTGGGCATGCCGCTGGTCAACGAGGTGGTGATCGGCCTGCCCGACAAGGACCGCTTCAATTCGAGCAAGCCGAAGGACGACGGCCAGTTCGCCGACTACGTCACCAACCCGACGCTGCCGGCGCTGCTGGAGATCGCGCTGAACCTCCCGGGCACCGCCCCGAAGAACCTGCCGCGCACGGACCTCGTGACGACCTTCCTCACCGGCATCAAGAACGTCAACCAGCCGGCGAACGTCGTCGCGTCGGAGATGCTGCGGCTGAACACCGCGACGGCACCGACGGCGGAAGCCGCGCAGCATCGCCTGGGTCTCGCCGGCGGTGATGCCGCCGGCTTCCCGAACGGCCGCCGGCCGAAGGACGACGTCGTCGACATCTCGCTGGTCGCGGTGATGGGCGGGCTGTGCATGCTCAACGGCACGACGAATGCGCTCAACCTGGGCACCGAGTGCAAGCCGTCGAACGTGCCGCTGGGCATGACCTCGCTGAAGCTGCACGATGCGGTCGACCAGGCCGTCGTGCCGCTGCTGCCGGGCTTCCCGTACCTGTCGACGCCGATGCCGGGTTCGCGCTGAGGAGCACGCCATGACGAATGCACATCGCCCGCTGGCGCTGCTGTTCACCGCCGTGGCCCTGCTCGCCGGCTGCGGCGGCGGGGACGACTACAGCGCGCCGCCGCCACCCCCGCCGACCCCCGCGCCGCCGCCACCGGATCCGCTGGCCGCGGTGCCCGACGCGGCGAAGCAGTCGATCGAGGGGCTCGCGAGCTACCTGAAGGCGCTGACACTCAATGTGAGCGACACCCGCGAACCGGTCGCGATCGACGGCGTGACCCTGCCCGCCAGCGACACCGCCGAGCCGAGCGCGATCTGAAGCCGACCGTGCCGCGCGACCCCATGCGCGGCACACCCATCGTTTGGAGGGAACGCATGCGCAAGCTCCTGCTGGCCGCCTCGCTGGTCGCTTCGACGGTCGCTTCGTTGATCGTGCAGGCGGCACCGATCGTGCCGCAGGCCGATGACGAGGTGATCGAGCGCCTGCCTGCCGTGGCACGGGCGGGCACCAGTGCCGATCCGGCGCTCGCGCTGAACGAAGCGCGCAGCCTGCTCGAGGCCGGCCGCGAGCAAGGCGATCCGCGCCTCGCCGGGCGGGCGCTCGCGCGGCTCGCGCGCTGGCAGTCCGATGCGCGCGCGCCGGCCGACATCGTGCTGCTGCTGGCCGACACCGAGCAGTACCTGCACCGCTTCGAGCCGGCGAACCGCCGCCTCGAGGCACTGGTGCGGCGAGATGCTCGTCAGCCTCAGGCCTGGTTGATGCTGGCGACGCTGCACCGCGTGCAGGGCCGCTACGACGCCTCTGACAGGGCCTGCGATGCGCTGCGTGGCCTGCGCGCGCAGCCGTACGCGGACGCGTGCGTCGCCGAGAACCGCGCGTTGCGCGGCGAGCATGAGCCGGCGCGGCGCCAGCTGCAGGCGCTGATCGCGCTGTCGACCGACGCCGGCACGCGCGCGTGGTTGACGACTTCGCTGGCCGAGCTCGAGCAGCGCGCCGGCCGCGCGGCCGCGTCGGATGCCGCTTGGCGACAGTCCCTGGCCAGTGGACGCGATGCCTACGCGGCGATCGCCTACGCCGATTTCCTGCTCGACCAGCAGCGTCCTCGCGACGCCTGGCGTGTGCTGCAGGCCGAGCAACGCAGCGATGCGGCGCTGCTGCGGCTGGCGATCGCGGCGCAGCGTGCCAGGCTGCCCGAGGCCAGCGCGCTGCGCGACGAGCTGCGCGAGCGCTTCGCGCAGGCCGACCAGCGCAGCGGCCCCAGCGGCCACGAGCGCGAGCGTGCGCTGATGGCGCTCGAGATCGAGCGTGATCCGGCAGCGGCCTTGCGCGCTGCGCGCCAGAACGTCGAGCAGCAGCGGGAGCCGCTCGATCTGCTGTTGCTGGCGCGCTGCGCCACGGCGGCCGGCGATGCCGCCGCGCTGGCCGAGGCGAAGGCGCTGGCCGAACGCATCGGGCTGCGCGACGTGCGGCTGGCCGCGCTGTGAGCAGGGGAGGACGCGCCATGCTTCGATCGATGTTTATGCTGTTCGCTGCGCTGCTGCTCGGCCTGCCGGCCGCGGCGCACAAGGCAAGCGATGCCTACCTGGTCATCGAGTCGCGCGACGGCGCGACCCAGCTGCGCTGGGACATCGCGCTGCGCGACCTCGATGCGGCGCTGCCGATCGATGCGGACGGCGACCGGCAACTGACCTGGGGCGAGGTCAAGGCCGCCTGGCCGGCGATCGACGCATTGGCGCTGGCCGCCTGGTCGGTGCCCGGTTGCCGGTTCGAGTTGTTGGGCCATGCCCTCGAACGCCGCAGCGATGGCACCTACGCGGTTCTGCAACTGCGCGCGCCCTGCGTGGTCGACGAGCGCACGCCGCTGCGCTACACGTTGTTCGCCGAGGTCGACCCGACGCACCGCGGCATCGCCAAGATCGTGCGCGCCGACGGCAGCTCGGTCGCGCGCCTGCTCGATCCGCAGCAGCCGGCGGCCGTGGCGGCGACGGGCCCTGCGCCCGCGACGTCCGGCGAGGCTTCCGCCGCGCCGACCGCCGGCGCCTTCCTGCGCGAAGGCGTGCACCACATCGTCACCGGCTACGACCACCTTTTGTTCCTGCTGTGCCTGCTGCTGCCGGCGGTGCTGCGGCGCGACGGCGGCCGCTGGCAGGCCGTTCAGGGCTGGCAGGCCGCGTTGTGGCCGGTGGCCAAGGTCGTCACGCTGTTCACGCTGGCGCACTCGGTGACGCTGGCACTCGCGACGCTCGGGTGGGTGCGGCTGCCACCGTCCATCGTCGAACCGGCGATCGCTGCGACCATCATCGTCGCCGCGCTCGACAACCTGAAGCCGCTGATCGGCCGCCATCGTGGTGCGATCACCTTCGCCTTCGGCCTGGTCCACGGCTTCGGCTTCGCCGGCGTGCTCGGCGAGCTGCAGCTGCCGCCGGCCGCCTTCGGGTGGGCGCTGTTCCAGTTCAACCTGGGGCTCGAGCTGGGCCAGCTGGCGATGGTGCTGGCGGTGGTGCCGCTGCTGTATGTGCTGCGCCAACGGCGGCTGTACGTGCCGGGGGTGATGGGCGCGGGTTCCGTCGCGGCGATGATGCTGGCGGCAGTCTGGCTGGTCGAGCGCACGGCCGACGTCAGCCTCTTGCCCTTCTGAGGTGCTCGTGAACTAGAATCGGCGCCTTCATCGATCAACAAGGGCGAGAAAGGCATCATGGTTGTGACACCGCGAACTACGTCGTTCGCCACCGCTGACTGACCGTCGGCCGCGCCGTCACGCCTGTTCGCACACCTTTCCCCGAACACCTGAAAGCGCGGTCCTCACCGCGCTTTTTTGTTGCCCGTTTTTGTTGCCCGTTTCCTGCCGGGCGAGAGGGATTCCCATGATCAAGATCACGTTGCCCGATGGTTCCCAACGCGAGTACCCGCAGCCGGTGACGGTGGCCGAAGTGGCCGCGTCGATCGGCGCCGGACTGGCGAAGGCCGCGCTCGGCGGCCGGGTCGGCGAAGGGGCCGGCGCCAGGCTCGTCGATACGAGCCACCGCATCGATGCCGATGCGAAGCTGGCGATCGTCACGGAGAAGGACGCGGCCGGCCTCGAGATGATCCGCCACTCGACGGCGCACCTGCTGGCCTACGCCGTCAAGGAGCTGTTCCCCGAGGCCCAGGTGACGATCGGCCCGGTCATCGACAACGGCTTCTACTACGACTTCTCGTACACGCGGCCCTTCACGCCCGACGACCTGGCGGCGATCGAGGCCCGCATGCTGGAGCTGTCCAAGAAGGACGAGCCGGTGGTGCGCCGCGTTCTGCCGCGCGACGAGGCAGTGGCCTACTTCAAGGGTCTCGGCGAGCACTACAAGGCGGAGATCATCGCCAGCATCCCGAGCAACGAGGACGTCTCGCTCTACCGCGAAGGCGGCTTCGAGGACCTGTGCCGCGGCCCGCACGTGCCGAGCACGGGCAAGCTGAAGCACTTCAAGCTGATGAAGGTGGCCGGCGCCTACTGGCGCGGCGACCACCGCAACGAGATGCTGCAGCGCATCTACGGCACGGCCTGGGCGACGAAGGACGATCTGCAGAACTACCTGCGCATGCTCGAGGAAGCCGAGAAGCGCGACCATCGCAAGCTCGGCCGCGAACTCGACCTGTTCCACATGGACGAGCACTCGCCGGGCACGGTGTTCTGGCATCCCAAGGGCTGGGCGGTGTGGCAGGAGGTCGAGCAGTACATGCGCCGCGTGTACCGCGAGAACGGCTACCAGGAGGTCAAGGGCCCGCAGATCCTCGACCAGGGGCTGTGGGAGAAGACGGGGCACTGGCAGAAGTACCGCGAGAACATGTTCACGACGGAGTCGGAGAAGCGCGAGTACGCGCTGAAGCCGATGAACTGCCCCGGCCACATCCTGATCTTCAAGCAGGGCATCAAGAGCTACCGCGACCTGCCGCTGCGCTTCGGCGAGTTCGGCCAGTGCCACCGCAACGAACCGACGGGCGGCCTGCACGGCATCATGCGCGTGCGCGCCTTCACGCAGGACGACGGCCACATCTTCTGCACGGAGGACATGATCCTGCAGGAGTGCGTCGAGTACACGGCGCTGCTGCAGCGGGTCTACGCCGACTTCGGCTTCACGAACATCCTCTACAAGGTGGCGACGCGGCCCGAGGCCCGCATCGGCTCCGACGACAGCTGGGACAAGGCCGAGCACGCGCTGATGGAGTCGCTGCGTCGCTCGGGCTGCGAGTTCGTGATCTCGCCCGGCGACGGCGCGTTCTACGGCCCGAAGATCGAGTACACGCTGAAGGACGCGCTCGGCCGCGAGTGGCAATGCGGCACGATGCAGGTGGACTTCTTCATGGCCGAGCGGCTGGGCGCCGAGTACGTCGCCGAGTCCGGCGAGCGCAAGACGCCGGTGATGCTGCACCGGGCGATCGTCGGCAGCCTCGAGCGTTTCATCGGCATCCTGATCGAGCAGCACGCCGGCGCGCTGCCCGCCTGGCTGGCGCCGGTGCAGGCGGTGATCTGCTGCATCACGGAGGCGCAGGCCGAATACGTTGCTGAAATCGCGAAAACGCTGCAAAAACAAGGAGTTAGAGTGGCGGCCGATTTGCGGAACGAAAAGATCACGTATAAAATCCGCGAGCATTCATTGCAGAAGGTCCCGTACATCCTCGTCGCTGGCGACAAGGAGAAGGCAAGTGGGGCCGTTGCCGTGCGCGCTCGAGGCAACCAGGACCTCGGTGTGATGCCCCTCGACGACTTCGCTCGCAAGCTCGCCGACGACATCAACCGCAAGGTCTGACGCGGATCTCCGGCGCGCGCATTCGCTTTTTCTGAGCCCGTTGCTTGCCTTGGGGCTGTGTAGGGGTTAGCACCATCGCTACTTTTCTCGATCGCCGGATGCCCAATGTCGAGCGCAAGCATCGACTGAACCGCGAAATCATGGCGCCCATGGTTCGCTTGAACGGGGTGAACAACGAGCCCTTGGGCATCGTGAGCATCCAGGAAGCGCTGCGGCTGTCCGGCGAAGCGGATGTCGATCTGGTCGAGATCGCGGCCACGGCCGATCCGCCGGTCTGCCGGCTGATGGACTACGGCAAGTTCAAGTACCTGGAACAGAAGAAGGCCGCAGAAGCCAAGTCGAAGCAGAAGGTCATCGAGGTCAAGGAAGTCAAGTTCCGGCCCGGTACCGACGAAGGCGACTACAACATCAAGATGCGCAACCTGCGCCGATTCATCGGCGAGGACGGCGACAAGGGCAAGGTCACGCTGCGCTTCCGGGGCCGCGAGATCACGCACCAGGACATCGGCATGCGGCTGCTGGAGCGCATCCGCGACGAGCTGGCCGATGTGGCGGTCGTCGAGCACATGCCCAAGCTCGAAGGGCGCCAGATGATCATGGTGCTGGCGCCGAAGAAGAAGCAGTGAGCGTTTGAAGGTTTGAAGAATCCGCGCCGCGGTCTGGTCACCGCGGCGACTGGAAGAAGCCGCTGCAGGCTGTGCAAGTGCAACGACGAAGGCTGTCGGGGCCGCCTGCAGGGGTCACTTAGAAGGAGCAGTCATGCCCAAGATGAAGACCAAGAAGAGCGCGGCCAAACGTTTCCGCGTCCGTCCGGGGGGTACCGTCAAGCGCGGTCAGGCGTTCAAGCGCCACATCCTCACGAAGAAGTCCACCACGCGCAAGCGCCACCTCCGTGGTGCCGCCAACGTGCACGAGACCAACATGGGCCACATGGCGCAGATGCTGCCGTTCGCTGGTCTGTGATCTGACGACGGACTGAAAGGAAACCAACATGCCTCGCGTCAAACGTGGTGTAACCGCACGCGCCCGCCACAAGAAGATCCTGGCCCTGGCCAAGGGTTACCGTGGCCGCCGCAAGAACGTCTTCCGCGTCGCCAAGCAGGCGGTGATGAAGGCGGGTCAATACGCCTATCGTGACCGCCGCACCCGCAAGCGGGTGTTCCGTCAGCTGTGGATCGCCCGTATCAACGCGGCGTCCCGCAGCCTGGGGCTGTCCTACAGCAAGTTCATGGCCGGCCTGAAGAAGGCCTCGATCGACATCGACCGCAAGGTCCTCGCCGATCTGGCCGTCAACGACCCGGCTGCTTTTGGCAGCATCGTCGCGAAGGTGAAGGCCCAGCTCGCTTGATCCTGAGCCGGGGTCGTGTCTGGCAACAGACGCGGGTCCCGGACATGCAAGCATTCAAGGCCGTCACCTCGGGGCGGCCTTTTTCATTTGTCCGATTGACGTCACACCGACGATGAACGATCTCGATCAACTGGTGGCCGGTGCCAGCGCCGAATTCGCGGCCGCGCCGACCCCGGCCGAACTGGAAAACGCCAAGGCCCGCTACCTCGGCAAGTCGGGTCGCGTGACCGAGCTGCTCAAGGGCCTGGCCGCGCTGACGCCGGAAGAGAAGAAGGCGCGCGGCGCGGACATCAACCAGGCCAAGCAGCGCATCGAGGCGGCGCTTCAATCGTGCCGCCAGGCGCTGGCCGACGCCGAGCTCGAGGCGCAGCTGCAGGCCGAGGCGCTGGACGTCACGCTGCCCGGCCGCCGTCGCGGCACCGGTGGCCTGCACCCGGTCTCGCGCACGATGGAGCGCATCGAGCAGATCTTCGGCTCGATGGGCTTCGACGTCGCCGACGGTCCCGAGATCGAGACCGACTGGATGAGCTTCACCGCGCTGAACAACCCCGAGAACCACCCCGCGCGGTCGATGCAGGACACCTTCTACGTCGACATGAAGGACGACGAAGGCCGCTGGCTCAACCTGCGCCCGCACACCTCGCCAATGCAGGTGCGCTACGCCCGTGCGCATGCCGCGCGCCACGCGGCGCTGATGGCGCAGGGCGGCACGATGCCGGAGATCCGCGTGATCGCGCCGGGCCGCACCTACCGCGTCGACAGCGACGCCACGCATTCGCCGATGTTCCACCAGTGCGAAGGCCTGTGGATCGGCGAGAACGTCAGCTTCAAGGACCTGAAGTCGGTGTTCACCGATTTCTGCCGCCGCTTCTTCGAGAGCGACGACCTGCAGCTGCGTTTCCGCCCGTCGTTCTTCCCGTTCACCGAACCATCGGCCGAGATCGACATCGCGTTCGGCAGCGGTCCGCTGAAGGGCCGCTGGCTCGAGGTGGCCGGTTCCGGCCAGGTGCACCCGAACGTGGTGCGCAACTACGGCCTCGACCCCGAGCGCTACATCGGCTTCGCCTTCGGCATGGGCCCCGATCGCCTGACGATGCTGCGCTACGGCGTCAACGACCTGCGCCTGTTCTTCGACGGCGACCTGCGTTTCCTGTCCCAGTTCCGCTGAGCTTCCCTCGACCATGCAATTCCCCGAATCCTGGCTGCGCGAGTTCTGCAACCCGCCGCTGTCCACCCAGGCCCTGGCCGACCTGCTGACGATGTCCGGCATGGAGGTCGAGGAGCTGCGCCCGGTCGCGCCGCCGTTCTCGAACGTCGTCGTCGCCGAGATCGTCGAGGCCGAGCAGCATCCGAATGCCGACCGCCTTCGGGTGTGCCGCGTCGACGCCGGCGTGCACTCGAAGGATGGTCCGCTGCAGATCGTCTGCGGCGCGCCGAACGCCCGTGTCGGCATCAAGGTGCCGCTGGCGCTCGTCGGTGCGGTGCTGCCGCCGGGTGACGACGGTGCGGCCTTCGAGATCAAGACCGGCAAGCTGCGCGGCGTCGAGAGCTTCGGCATGCTGTGCTCGGCGCGTGAGCTGAAGCTGAGCGACGACCATGGCGGCCTGCTGGAGCTGCCTGCCGATACACCGCTCGGTGCCGACGTGCGCCAGGTGCTGGCGCTGGACGACACGCTGTTCACGCTGAAGCTCACGCCCAACCTGGGCCACGCGCTGTCGGTGTACGGCATCGCGCGCGAGGTGTCGGCGCTGACCGGCACGCCGCTGAAGACCCCCACGATCTCGCCGGTGACGCCGCGCATCGACGCCAGGCTGCCGGTGCGGGTCGAGGCACCCGACCTGTGTGGCCGCTTCTCCGGTCGCATCGTGCGCGGCGTCGATACGAAGGCCAGGACGCCGGCCTGGATGGTCGATCGTCTCGCACGCTGCGGGCAGCGTTCGGTCACCGCGCTGGTCGACATCTCGAACTACGTGATGTTCGAGTACGGCCGCCCGTCGCACATCTTCGACCTCGACAAGATCCACGGCGGCCTCGTCGTGCGCTGGGGCAAGGCCGGGGAGCCGCTGAAGCTGCTCAACGGCAACACCATTGAAGTCGACGGTGCCGTCGGTGTGATCGCTGACGAGCAGGCGGTGGAGTCGCTGGCCGGCATCATGGGTGGCGACAAGACGGCCGTGTCCGACGACACGCGCAACGTCTATGTCGAGGCGGCCTTCTGGTGGCCGGACGCGGTCGCCGGCCGATCGCGCCGCTTCAACTTCTCCACCGATGCCGGCCACCGCTTCGAGCGGGGTGTCGACCCGGCGCTGACCGTCGAGCACATCGAGCGCATCACGCAGTTGATCGTCGACATCTGCGGCACGCCCGAGACGGTGTGCGGTCCGATGGACGACCAGCGCATCCGGCTGCCGGAAGCGAAGCCGGTAGCGCTGCGTGTCGCGCGCGCCGCGAAGGTGGTCGGCATGCCGATCACGCAGGCCGATTGCGAAGCGGTGTTCACGCGGCTGGGGCTGCCCTTCGCGGTGACGGCGCCCGGTGTGCTGAGCGTGACGCCGCCGAGCTGGCGCTTCGACCTGACGATCGAGGAAGACCTGATCGAAGAGGTGATTCGCGTCCTCGGCTACGACAAGCTGCCCTCGACGCCGCCGCTGGCGCCGGTCGTCGCTCGGCCGCTGGACGAGTCGCGCCGCAGCGGCCACGCGGTGCGTCGCGTTCTGGCCGCGCTGGACTACCAGGAGACGATCAACTTCAGCTTCGTCGAGCAGCGCTGGGAAACCGAGCTCGCCGGCAACACCGATCCGATCCGCGTGCTGAACCCGATCGCCGCACCGCTGGCGGTGATGCGGTCGAGCCTGATCGGCAGCCTGGTCAACGTGCTGCGCCACAACCTTGCGCGCAAGACGAACCGGGTCCGGATCTTCGAGCTCGGTCGGGTATCGCGCCGCGACGCTTCGGTGGCCGCGGGCGACCGCACGGTCGCCGGCATCGCGCAACCGATGAAGGTGGGTGGCCTGGCCTACGGCCCGGCTGACGAGATCCAGTGGGGCACGAAGGAACGGCCCGTCGATTTCTTCGACATCAAGGGCGATGTCGAGGCGCTGCTGGCGCCGCGCAAGCTGCGCTTCGAGGCGGCCAGCCATCCGGCGCTGCACCCCGGCCGCAGCGCGCGCGTGCTGCTGGACGACGGCCGCGACATCGGCATCGTCGGTGAACTGCACCCGCGCTGGCGACAGGGCTACGAACTGCCGCATGCCCCCGTGCTGTTCGAACTGGACCTGGACGCGGTGCTCGAGCGCCCGCTGCCTGCGGTTGAACCCATCCCGCGTCATCAACCGGCGTGGCGCGACCTCGCGCTGGTGGTGCCCGACCAGGCCAGCCACGACGCGCTGTTGGGCGCACTGCGGGCCGACCCGGCCGGTCATGTGCGCGAGGCGACGCTGTTCGACGTCTACAAGCCGGGCGCGGGCAGCGCCGACATCGCCGCCGGTGAGCGCAGCATGGCGGTGCGCCTGGAGCTGCTGGACCCGGACGCGAACTGGACCGACGAGCGCATCGATGCCACCGTCGCCGCCGCGCTTGCGCGCGCCCGCCAGGCGGTCGGTGCGCGGCTGCGGGCCTGACCGATCCCTCCCACGAATCCAACCGACGCATCACGAGATCGACAAGCGCATGAGCAGCAACGAGGAGCCGACCCCCGACCGCGTGATCCTGCCTTCGCTGGAGACGCCGACCTTGACCAAGGCCGAGCTCGCGGAACTGCTCTTCGAGCGGCTCGGGCTGAACAAGCGCGAGTCCAAGGACATGGTCGAGGCCTTCTTCGAGCTGGTGCACCAGACCCTGGTCAACGGCGACGACGTGAAGCTTTCGGGCTTCGGCAACTTCAACATCCGGCGCAAGGCGCCGCGCCCCGGCCGCAATCCACGCACCGGAGAGGCGATTCCGATCAAGGCGCGCAACGTCGTGACCTTCCACGCCAGTCACAAGCTCAAGGCGATCGTGCAAGGCGACGCGCCGGTCGGGGAAGAGTTCGAGTAAAGTCTAGTTTTGCTCGCCCACCCCGTTGATTTCAATGGAGAAACCGCTTCCCGCCATCCCGGCCAAGCGTTACTTCACGATCGGTGAGGTCAGCGACTTGTGCGGCGTGAAGCCGTACGTTCTGCGCTATTGGGAGCAGGAGTTCACCCAGCTCAAGCCGATGAAGCGTCGCGGCAACCGGCGCTACTACCAGCACCATGAGGTGCTGCTGATCCGGCGAATCCGCGAACTGCTTTACGACCAGGGCTTCACGATCAGCGGTGCGCGCAACCAGCTGACCGACAGCGGCCTGCCGGCCCGGATCGCCGGGACGGCGGGGGCAGCGGAAGACATCGAAGCGACGCTGGCGGCCGATCCGGACGCGATGGCCGCGGCCGTCGCGGTCGAGGCGGTGATCGCACTGCCGTTGCCCGAGGTGCGCGAACTCGCACCATCGCAGCTGCGCGCCGAACTCTTGTCGATCCGCGAACTGCTTGTCGTCTGAACCGCTCGATTTGGCTGGCATAATGACCAGCTTCGTCGGGGTGTAGCGCAGCCTGGTAGCGCACTTGCATGGGGTGCAAGGGGTCGCGAGTTCGAATCCCGCCACCCCGACCATTGATTCGGCAACGGGCCGGCTTCCACAAGGAGCCGGCCCGTTTGTCTTTTTTGGCATCGGCCCCTCAAGTCCGGAACGGATCGTCCGATAGACGTCGTATGGGGCTCTCATCGACCAGTGTCATCGCGCTGTCCGGCATGCAGGCTGCGCAGCAGCGCATGGGCAGTGCCGCGCACAACCTCGCGAACGCGAGCACCGACGGCTTCAAGCGCGAGCTGGCCTCGTCGCAATCGCAGGAGGGCGGCGGCGTGCAGGTGACGCTGTCGCAAGCCGCCGATGCCGGCGCATCGCTGGCCGAGGACGTGGTCGCGCAGCGCATCGCGCTCTACGAGTTCAAGGCCAACATGCAGACCTTCAAGACCGCGCAGGAGATGCTCGGCAGCCTGCTCGACATCCGGGCCTGACGCGCAGAACGCGCCAACGAAAAAGGGCCAGCTTGCGCTGGCCCTTCGTCATTGAGGCAGAGGCGGGTCAGTTCGACGCGGCGGAAGGCGGCGCAGCCGCCGGCGCCGGCATCGCCGGGGCGCTCGCTTCGGCGGGCGCGCTCGCGGCCATCGGCGCACCGTGCGCGGCCGGCTTGGTCGAGGCGGCCGTCATCGGCAGCAGCGGCACGATCAGCAGCGCGACGATGTTGATGATCTTGATCAGCGGGTTGACGGCGGGGCCGGCGGTGTCCTTGTAGGGATCGCCCACCGTGTCGCCCGTCACCGCGGCCTTGTGGGCATCGCTGCCCTTGCCGCCGTGGTGGCCGTCCTCGATGTACTTCTTCGCGTTGTCCCAGGCGCCGCCGCCGGTGCACATCGAGATCGCGACGAACAGGCCGGTGACGATGGTGCCCATCAGCAGGCCGCCGAGCGCCTCGGCGCCGAGCAGCAGGCCGACCAGGATCGGCACGACCACCGGCAGGAGCGACGGGATCATCATTTCCTTGATCGCCGCGCTGGTCAGCATGTCGACCGCCTTGCCGTACTCGGGCTTGGCCGTGCCTTCCATGATGCCCTTGATCTCGCGGAACTGGCGCCGCACTTCCTCGACCACCGCGCCCGCGGCCCGGCCCACCGCTTCCATCGCCATCGCGCCGAACAGGTACGGGATCAGGCCGCCGATGAAGAGGCCGATGATCACCTTCGGGTTGCTGAGGTCGAAGCTGGCGATGATGCCGCGCGCTTCCAGCGAGTGGGTGTAGTCGGCGAACAGCACCAGCGCGGCGAGACCGGCCGAGCCGATCGCGTAGCCCTTGGTCACGGCCTTCGTGGTATTGCCGACGGCGTCGAGCGGATCGGTGATGTCGCGCACGCTGTCGGGCAGGTCGGCCATCTCGGCGATGCCGCCGGCGTTGTCGGTGATCGGGCCGTAGGCGTCGAGCGCGACGATGATGCCCGCCATGCTGAGCATCGAGGTGGCGGCGATCGCGATGCCGTAGAGGCCGGCCAGCGTGTACGACGTCAGGATCGCGATGCAGACGAAGATCACCGGCCAGGCGGTCGACTTCATGCTGACGCCGATGCCCGCGATGATGTTCGTCGCGTGGCCGGTGGTCGAGGCCTGCGCGACGTGCTTCACCGGCTTGTAGTCGGTGCCGGTGTAGTACTCGGTGATCCACACCATCGCCGCCGTCAGCACGAGGCCGACGACGCAGGTGCCGAACAGCGCCATCGCGCTGACCTGCGTGCCGTCGCCGAGCTTCAGGCCCTGGCCGAACATCGCGGTCGTCACGAAGTAGAACGCGATCAGCGAGATCACGCCGGCGACGATCAGGCCCTTGTAGAGCGCCGGCATCACGTTCTTCATGCCGGGCGAGGCCTTGACGAAGGCGCAGCCGATGATCGACGCGATGATCGACACGCCGCCGAGGATCAGCGGGTAGACCACCGCCGCGCCGTTGCCCACGGCCATCAGCGCGCCGAGGGCCATCGTCGCGATCAGCGTCACGGCGTAGGTCTCGAACAGGTCGGCGGCCATGCCGGCGCAGTCGCCCACGTTGTCGCCGACGTTGTCGGCGATCACCGCGGGGTTGCGCGGATCGTCCTCGGGAATGCCGGCCTCGACCTTGCCCACCAGGTCGGCACCGACATCGGCGCCCTTGGTGAAGATGCCGCCGCCCAGGCGCGCGAAGATCGAGATCAGGCTGGAACCGAAGGCCAGGCCGAGCAGCGGCTTCAGCGTCGCCGAGTCCGGCTTGGCCAACCCGCCGATGAACATGAAGAACAGGCCGACGCCCAGCAAGCCGAGGCCGACGACCAGCATGCCGGTGATCGCGCCGCCCTTGAACGCGATGTTCAGCGCCGGGCCGATGCCGTGCGTCGCCGCCTGCGCGGTGCGCACGTTGGCGCGCACCGAGACGTTCATGCCGATGAAGCCGCAGGCGCCGGACAGCACGGCGCCGAGCACGAAGCCTGCCGCCGTCAGCTTGCCGAGGCCCGGAGTGATGAAGATCAGGATCGCCAGCACGACACCAACGATGGCGATGGTCTTGTACTGACGCGCCAAGTAAGCGGCGGCGCCCTGCTGCACGGCGCCCGCAATCTCCTGCATGCGGGCATTGCCCGCGTCCTGTCTCAGGATCCAGCTTCGCTGGACGAAGCCGTAGAGAACGGCGGCCAAGCCGCAGGCCAGCGCCACGTAGAGCGCCATGTCGATCGAAATCAAGGTAACTCCTTCCTCGAACAAGCCCTGTGGGGAGATGCGCAGTCGTCTTCACCTGCCAGCAGCAGTGGCCGGGGCGGCGGTCGCAAAACCATGCTACGAGAGGATGCTGCGGCGCGGCACCGTGTTTTCCTGCGGTAACAGGCGGTGGGCACGACTTGCATCAATGCCCGACGCCGGCGCACCGTGTCAGGCGGTGGCAAGCGCGGTCCTTAGAATCCGGGTTTCCCCTGGAGAGCTTTTCACAACATGAGCCTGCACAACGTGACCCCGGGCGCCAAGGCGCCGAACGAGTTCAACGTGATCATCGAGATTCCGATGAACGCCGACCCGATCAAGTACGAGGTCGACGAGGAGTCGGGCGCGTTGTTCGTCGACCGCTTCATGGGGACGGCGATGCACTACCCGTGCAACTACGGCTACATCCCGCAGACCCTGGCCGACGACGGGGATCCGGTGGACGTGCTGGTGATCACCCCGGTGCCGCTGATCCCGGGCGTGGTCGTCACCTGCCGGCCGCTGGGCATGTTGAAGATGACCGACGAAGCCGGCGGCGACAACAAGCTGCTGGCGGTGCCGATCGACAAGATCCTGTCGATCTACACCCAGTGGCAGAAGCCCGAGGACCTGAACCCGCTGCGCCTGAAGACCATCCAGCACTTCTTCGAGCACTACAAGGACCTCGAGCCCGGCAAGTGGGTCAAGGTCGAAGGCTGGACCGGGCCGGAAAGCGCGCGCGAGGAAGTCAGCGGCGGCATGGCACGCTGGGCCGAAGTCCATCGCGTGCAACAACCCACCGGCGACGCGTCGTAGTCAGGTCGGTTCCCGGTCTTCGGCCGGGCGCGCCTTGAACGGGCTGTGCTCGGCCAGCTCGTCGACGTAAGCGGCGATGCCGCGCGACTCGCGGCGCAGGAAGTCATCGACCGCCTGCGCGAACTGCGGATGCGCGAGCCAGTGCGACGAGCACGTGCCCACCGGCAGCAGGCCGCGGGCCATCTTGTGCTCGCCCTGCGCGCCGCCCTCGAAGCGCTGCAGGCCGTTCTCGATGCACCACTGCAGCGGCTGGTAGTAGCAGGCCTCGAAATGCAGGCACGGCACGCTTTCGATGCAGCCCCAGTAGCGCCCGAAGGCCTGGCCGCTCGCGCGGTCCACCGCGATCAGCGACACCGCGATCGGCTCGTCGCCGAGGCGGGCGACGAACATCACCCAGTGCCCGGCCATCGTCGCCGCCATGCGGGCAAAGAAGTCGCGCGTGAGGTAGGGCGACGAATGATGCGCGCGGTAGGTCAGCCGGTAGCAGCGCATGAAGAAGTCCCACAGGCCGGGATCGATCGCCTCGCCTTCGTGGACCGTGAAGCGGATGCCGGCGGCGGCGACCTTTCGTCGCTCCTGCTGGATCTTCTTGCGCTTGTCGCGCTGCATCGTGGCGAGCAGGGCCTCGAAAGTCCGCGGTGGATCGACCTCGGGCGCGGTCCAGTGGAACTGGACGCCGTGGCGTGACAGCCATCCCGCGGCCGTCGCGGCGCGGCCGTCGGCCTGATCGTGGAACAGCAGGTGCACCGACGAGGCGTCGACCTCCTGCGCCAGCGCGCGCAGCGCCGATGCGAGCTGCGCGCGCGAAGGGTCGTCGATCGCCAGCAGGCGCGAGCCCGGCACCGGCGTGAACGGCACCGCAACCAGAAGCTTCGGGTAGTAGTTCAGGCCGTGGCGCTGGTAGGCGTCGGCCCAGGCCCAGTCGAAGACGTACTCGCCGTACGAATGCTGCTTCAGGTACGCCGGCGCGGCGGCGATCAGGCGATCGCCGCGATGCAGCGTGATGAACTGCGGCCACCAACCGGTGTCGGGCACCGCGCTGCCGGAATCGTGCAAGGCCGCCAGGTAGCGGTGCCGCATGAACGGGGTCGGCTGCGCTTGGCGCTCGAGCAGCGCGTCCCAGGCCGCGCCGTCGATCGCGCCGGGGTCGTCGTGCACGCGGATAACATCCTCCGCTCCGATTCGCTGCGTCGTCGCGTCGCTCACCGTATGTCATCTCCTTCCACGGTCAGGGTCGCCCTGGCGCAGATCAACGCGACGGTCGGCGATCTGGCCGGCAACGCCCAGCGCATCGTCGATGCGGCCGCCGAAGCGCATGCCGCCGGTGCCTGCCTGATGATCGCCCCGGAACTCGCCCTGACGGGCTACCCGCCCGAGGACCTGCTGCTGCGCCCGGCCTTCATGCAGGCCTGCGCGCAGACGCTGGCCGAACTGGCGCAGCGGCTCTCCGCGTTCGATGGGCTGCAGGTGGTGGTCGGTCATCCGCATCAGTTCGGTGACAAGGGCGATGTGCGCTCGCGATCGGTTGCCGTGCCGAGGCGCTTCAACGCGGCGTCGGTGCTCGGCGGCGGCCGTGTGCTCGCGACCTACTGCAAGCGCGACCTGCCGAACTACCAGGTGTTCGACGAGCGCCGCTACTTTGCCTCAGGTCGCGATGCCGGAGGGGGCCCGGTGGTCTTCGACGCCGGCGGCCGGCGCTTCGGGCTGCTGGTCTGCGAGGACGCGTGGTTCGACGAACCGGCTCGGCTGGCGAAATCCGCGGGGGCCGAGGTGCTGTGCGTCGTCAATGCCTCGCCGTTCCACCTCGGCAAGAGCGAAGAGCGCGAGGCGCGAATGGTCGAGCGTGTGCAGGAGACCGGGCTGCCGCTGCTGTTCTCCCACCTGGCGGGCGGCCAGGACGAGGTGGTGTTCGACGGCGCGTCCTTCGCGGTCGATGCGTCCGCCCGCGTCGCCGCACGGGCGCCGACGTTCCAGGCGGCGCTGCTGGTTGTCGACCTGCACGCCGACGGCCGCATCGACGGTGAACTGCACCCGGTGCCCGAGATCGAGGCTCAGGCGTGGGCCGCGCTGGTGACCGGCGTGCGCGACTACATCGACAAGAACGGCTTTCCGGGCGCGATCATCGGCCTGTCCGGCGGCATCGACTCGGCGCTGGTGCTGGCGGTGGCGGTCGACGCGCTCGGCGCGGATCGGGTGCGCGCGGTGATGATGCCCTCGCGCTACACGGCGGACATCTCCTGGCTCGATGCGCGCGACATGGCCGAGCGCCTGGGCGTGCGCTACGACGAGATTCCGATCGGCCCGATGTTCGATGCCTTCCGCGCCAGCCTGGCGGCCGAGTTCGCCGGCCGGCCCGAGGACGCGACCGAGGAGAACATCCAGGCCCGCGTGCGCGGCACGCTGCTGATGGCGCTGTCGAACAAGTTCGGCTCGATCGTGCTGACCACCGGCAACAAGAGCGAGATGGCCACCGGCTACTGCACGCTGTATGGCGACATGGCCGGCGGTTTCGCGGTGATCAAGGACGTCGCGAAGACGCTGGTCTACCGGCTCGCCGAATGGAAGAACCGCCAGCCGACGACGCGGGCCGACGGCAGCATCGGCCCGGTGATCCCAGAACGCATCATCACGCGGCCGCCGTCGGCCGAACTGCGGCCCGACCAGAAGGACCAGGACAGCCTGCCGCCCTACGAGGTGCTCGACGAGATCCTCGCGCGCTACATGGAAGAGGACCAGGGCATTGCCGAGATCGTGGCTGCGGGCTTCGCGCCGGCCGATGTCGAGCGCGTCACGCGGCTCATCAAGATCAACGAGTACAAGCGGCGCCAGGCGCCGGTGGGCATCCGCATCACGCACCGGGCCTTCGGGCGCGACTGGCGCTACCCCATCACGTCGAAGTTCCGTGCTTAAATCCTCGCCAATCGACCCGTCCCCGGAGCCCGCGCAATGAAGCAGATCACCGCCATCATCAAGCCCTTCAAGCTCGAGGAGGTGCGCGAGGCGCTGGCGGACGTCGGCGTCTCGGGCCTGACGGTGACCGAGGTCAAGGGCTTCGGCCGGCAGAAGGGCCACACCGAGCTCTACCGCGGCGCGGAGTACGTCGTCGACTTCCTGCCGAAGGTGAAGATCGAGGTCGTCGTGAAGGACGCCGACGTCGACCGTTGCATCGAAGCGGTGGTCAAGGCCGCGAAGACCGGCAAGATCGGCGACGGCAAGATCTTCGTCACCGCGGTCGACCAGGTGGTGCGCATCCGCACCGGCGAGACCGACGAATCGGCGGTCTGAGCCGCCGACCTACCGATCCCCGCCGGCCCATCAGATGCGGTCGAGCGGCCGCTCGGTGACGGGCGGCCGGCGCTGCGCGTAGAGGGCGTCGAGCAGCGCGTCCACCTCGTCGCCCACGCTCACCATCGCCATCTGCGATTCGCTCATGAAGCCGGCGGCGACGCCGTGGTCGAGAAACTCGACCAGCGAGCGGTAGTAGCCGTCGACATCGAGCAACCCGATCGGGCGCTCGTGGTAGCCGAGGTGTCGCCAGGTCCAGACCTCGAACAGTTCCTCGAAGGTGCCGATGCCGCCGGGCAGTGCGATGAAGGCATCGGCGCGCTCGGCCATCAATTGCTTGCGCTCGTGCATGCTGTGCACGACGTGCAGTTCGGTGAGCCCGGCGTGACCGACCTCCAGGCGCATCAGGCTCTCGGGGATCACGCCGACCACGCGCGCCCCGGCCGCCAGCGCCGCGTCGGCGACTTCACCCATCAGACCGGCACGGCCGCCGCCATAGACCAGCTGCCAGCCGCGCCGGCCGATCGAGGCACCGATGCGCCGCGCCTGTTCGGCATAGGCGGGCCGGTTGCCGGCCTTCGAGCCGCAATAGACGCAGAGAGAAAACGAAGGATCGCGGGTGACGCTCATCCGGCCGATTGTGCCGGCCGGGCAGGGCGCCACGTGATCAGCCGCGTGCCGCAGAGCGCGTCATGCCAGAACTGGCGGTCGGGCCGCAGCCAGGCGAGCGCGGCATAGGCCAGGACGCCGAAGGCCATCACGCCGAAGACCGCGCTGCCCTTCAGTCCGGCCTGGTACACCAGCGCCAGCGACGGCAGGAACCACAGCCAGCTGGCGACATAGCGCGCGAAGGCCCGCAGTTGCCCGACCGGCCGCCCCGCCGCGTCGACGAGGCGGATGTGCCAGGCCTTCATCGCGACGGTCTGGCCGCCGTGCGACCAGAACCAGGTGAAGTAGATCGCGAGGATCACGAACAGGAAGGCCTGCAGGCCAGCCTTGCCCTCCAGGGCGTGGCGCTGCTGCGTGAGGCTGCTGTACAGGTAGCCGGCGATCATCACGACGCCGAACAGCAGCACGCCTTCGTAGACGAAGCAGGCCAGGCGCCGCGCGAGGCCGGGCGTGGCATGTTCGACCGCACCAGCCCGCGGACCGGTGCCGGCGTCGCTGCCGGCGCTCACGGCTGGCTCGCGGGTGCGGATGCGGGCGCCGCGGCGCTGGCCTGCGCCGCGGTGGGGGGCGGTGCACTGGCCCGCGGCGGTGCCGCCGGTGGCGTGGCGCGCGCCGGCTGCGGCAGCAGCGTCGTGCGGTTGACCTGGTTCGGCTGCGCCTCGATCTTCGCCGGCCCCGGTCGCGGGGCGACCGGCGAAGGCGCCGTCTTGTTGATCATCGTCGTCGTCGCGCCGGGCTGCGCCTGCACCATGGTCGGCGCGATCGGCTTCACGCCGGTGGGCCGCGGGCCGCTGGCGGCAGCGCTTTGCTTGGGCACGGCAATCATCGCCGCGCTCGCGGGAGGCTTCGCCGCCTCGGCCCGCGGCCGCGCGCGATCCGCCAGCGCTTGGCGATCCTCAGCGGGCAGCGCCTGGTAGGCTTCCCAGCGGGCCTGCCGCTCCTGCGGGCTCAACTGCTTGGCCTCCTGGAACGACAGGCGGGCCTGGCCACGCTCCGAAGGCGTCATGCGCGCCCACTCGGTCATGCGTTCCTGCATCCGGCGCTGTTCATCGGGGGGCATCGTCGGCAGCTTGGTGGCGATCTCGAGCCACTTGGCCTTGCGCGGCGCGTCGATCGTCGACCAATCGCGTTCCAGCGGCGCCAGCGAGCGTCGCTGCGCGGGCGTCAGGCTGGCCCACGTCGGACCCGGATCGGCCGCGACCTTGGCGGGCGTGCCGGCGGATTGGGCGCGGGCAGTGCCTTGCGCGCTGACGTTCGGGACGACCGCGTAAACGGCAGCGGCCGCGATGAACGCGGCCGCGACTCGGGCAGGGGAATTCCTGGGCTGCACCGGCATCTCAGGGCGCCGAACGCAGGTACTCCGCGAAGCCGGGGTCGCCATAAGCCGTCGGGGGAAGTTCGTCGCTCAGCAGCGCCGCATCGATCTCGGCGGCGACGGCAATCTGTTCATAGTCATGGTACTGCTGGATCAGTACCAGGCCGACGATCAGCACGATCAGCGGCATCAGCGACGCCAGGCGCAACCAGATCGGCGTGGCGCCGAAGATGGCGGCGCCGCCGGCGTGGCCGACGATCACCGGTGAAGATGCCGCCGCTACCGCATGGCGTGCGTGGCGAGCGTGCTCGACCGCGCGTTCGCGCGCGACGCGCAGGCGTTCGCTGATGTCGTGCGGCAGTTGCTGCGTGGACTCGGCCAGCCGCCCGGCCAGGCGCATGGCGACGCGCGCTTCAATGGCTTCCCGCTGGCTGGCGCGGGCGACGGTAAACGGCGACATGTTCTTCATCGTGCGATTCCCTTGCCTCGAAGCGCCTTGGCCAGCGCATGCACTGCGCGGGAGCAATGGGTCTTGACGCTGCCCTCCGAGCAGCCCATCACTGCCGCGGTTTCGGCAACATCGAGCTCTTCCCAGTAACGAAGTAAGAACGCCTCCCGTTGACGTGTCGGCAGCTGGCCGACCTCGGAATCTATCAATTGCAGGATCTGTGCCCGTGCGACGGTGTCGGCCGCACTTTCGGCGCCGAGCAGGCCCTCGGCCGACTCCAGGCTTTCCAGCAGGTCGAAGTCGCCGCCGTCGTCGTTGTCGGGCTCGAAGTCCGACAGGTTCTGGATCACCGCGTTGCGCACGCGCTGGCGACGGAACCAGTCCATCGTCGCGTTCGACAGGATGCGCTGGAACAGCAGCGGCAACTCGGCCGGCGGCCGGTCGGCGTACTTGTCGGCCAGCCGGATCATCGCGTCCTGGACGATGTCGAGCGCCGAGTCGTCGTCGCGCACGGCATACGCCGTGCGCTTGAACGCCCGCTTCTCGACGGACTTCAGGAAATCGGTGAGTTCTTTGTCGGTGGCCAAGGCATGCCCGGCACCGCTGCAGGCCGGTGCGGCCGGGGGAAAAAAACGGGCCGGATTATGTCATCCGGGTCCGGCTGTCTGGCCGCGCAGGCCGCTTGGTGGCGTTCTGATGCAATAATGCTGCTTCGCACAAAGCGACACTGGTCTGAAGCTGGCTTGCCGACCCCGGAAGCCTCAAGTTTTTGATCGCGCAGGTTCTGAATCCGCCTCACAAGGGCGCGAAGAGGGGCACCGATGGTTTTTCGTCAGAGATCAACCCAGAGGTTCGAAATGGACATGTCTGCCGCGGAAGTCAAACGCGCCGCAACGGCGCAACCGCATCCCAACTCTCCCTCCCCGGAGCTCAACGGCTCCGAAATCATCGTCCGCTGCCTTCAGGCGGAGAACGTCAAGTTCATGTGGGGCTACCCCGGCGGGGCCGTGCTCTACATCTACGACGCGCTCTACAAGCAGGACACCATCGAGCACGTGCTGGTGCGCCACGAGCAGGCGGCCATCCATGCGGCCGACGGCTACGCCCGGGCCACGGGCGAAGTGGGCGTCGCGCTGGTGACCTCGGGTCCCGGCGTCACGAATGCCGTCACCGGCATCGCGACCGCCTACATGGACTCGATCCCGATGGTCATCATCACCGGCCAGGTGCCGACGCCGGCGATCGGCCTCGATGCCTTCCAGGAATGCGACACCGTCGGCATCACCCGCCCGATCGTCAAGCACAACTTCCTGGTCAAGGACGTGCGCGACCTGGCGACGACGATCAAGAAGGCCTTCCACATCGCCCGCACCGGCCGCCCGGGCCCGGTGGTTGTCGACGTGCCGAAGGACGTCTCGCTGAAGACCTGCGCCTTCAGCTACCCCGAGCGCATCGAGATGCGCTCGTACAATCCGGTCAAGAAGGGCCACGGCGGTCAGATCCGCAAGGCGATGCAGCTGCTGCTGGCGGCCAAGCGGCCGTACATCTACACCGGCGGCGGCGTGATCCTGGGCAACGCGGCGCCCGAGCTGCGCGAGCTCTGCGATGCGCTCGGGTTCCCCTGCACCAACACGCTGATGGGCCTGGGCGCGACGGCGGCGTCGGACCCGAAGTTCCTCGGCATGCTCGGCATGCACGGCACCTACGAAGCGAACATGACGATGCAGCACTGCGACGTGCTGCTGGCCGTCGGCGCGCGCTTCGACGACCGGGTGATCGGCAACCCGAAGCACTTCGCGTCGGTCGAGCGCAAGATCATCCACGTCGACATCGACCCGTCGTCGATCTCGAAGCGGGTGAAGGTCGACATCCCGATCGTCGGCGACACCAAGGACGTGCTGCAGGAAATGATTGCCCACCTGCGCGAGACGCAGGCCAAGCCCGACGTCACAGCGCTGTCGGCCTGGTGGAGCCAGATCAACGAGTGGCGCAAGCGCGAGTGCCTGGCCTACAAGCGCAGCGACGACGTGATCAAGCCGCAGTACGTGGTCGAGACGCTGTGCGAGCTGACGCGCGGCAAGGACGTCTACGTGACGTCCGACGTCGGCCAGCACCAGATGTGGGCGGCGCAGTTCTTCCGCTTCGAGGAGCCGCGGCGCTGGATCAACTCCGGCGGCCTGGGCACGATGGGCGTCGGCCTGCCGTATGCGATGGGCATCAAGCTGGCGAAGCCGGATTCGGACGTCTTCTGCATCACCGGCGAGGGCTCGATCCAGATGTGCATCCAGGAGCTCTCGACATGCGCCCAGTACAAGACGCCGGTCAAGGTGATCTCGCTGAACAACCGCTACCTGGGCATGGTGCGGCAGTGGCAGCAGCTGGACTACGGCGGCCGCTACTCGCACAGCTACATGGACGCGCTGCCCGACTTCGTGAAGCTGGCGGAGGCCTATGGCCATGTCGGCATCAAGATCGAGAAGCCGTCCGAGGTCCTGCCGGCGCTGCGCGAGATGATCGCGCTGAAGGACCGCACCGTCTTCCTCGACGTGCGCACCGACCCGACCGAGAACGTCTGGCCGATGGTGCAGGCGGGCAAGGGCATCACCGAGATGCTGCTGGGGTCCGAAGACCTGTGATCGCGCGAAGGCTGCGCGGGCTCGCCGCCGTTACCGCGGCGGCGGGCGCCGGCAGCCGGAGCACGAGCACGCTTCGGACCATTCGTTGAAACGCTTCTGAGGGCGTGGCCAAGGGCCGTCGGTTACCGCCGCCGGGCTGAAGAGCGCGCCAGGACGAACGACCATGAAACACATCATTGCCGTGCTGCTCGAGAACGAGCCCGGCGCCCTGTCCCGCGTGGTGGCCCTGTTTTCCGCCCGCGGCTACAACATCGAGAGCCTGACGGTCGCCCCGACCGAAGACGCGTCGCTGTCGCGCATGACGATCGTGACGACCGGCTCCGACGACGTGATCGAGCAGATCACCAAGCACCTGAACCGGCTGATCGAAGTCGTCAAGGTGGTGGACCTCACCGAGGGCCACTACACCGAGCGCGAGCTCATGCTGATCAAGGTGCGCGCGGTGGGCAAGGAACGCGAGGAGATGAAGCGCATGGCCGACATCTTCCGCGGCCGCATCATCGACGTCACCGAGAAGAGCTACACCATCGAATTGACCGGGGACGCGGGCAAGCTCGACGCCTTCATCCAGGGCGTCGATCGCACCGCGATCCTCGAAACCGTGCGCACCGGCACCAGCGGGATCGGTCGCGGCGAGCGGATCCTCCGCGTCTGAACCCCATCCCGCAAAGCATCATCTTTAGGAGCACCCCATGAAGGTCTATTACGACAAGGACGCGGATCTGAGCCTGATCAAGGGCAAGAACGTCACGATCATCGGCTACGGCTCGCAGGGCCATGCGCACGCGCAGAACCTGAACGACTCCGGCGTGCGCGTCACGGTCGGCCTGCGCAAGGGCGGCGCCTCGTGGACCAAGGCCGAGAAGGCGGGCCTGAAGGTCGCCGAGATCGCCACCGCGGTGAAGGAAGCCGATGTCGTGATGATCCTGCTGCCGGACGAGCAGATCGCCGCGGTCTACAACGCCGACGTGGCGCCGAACCTGAAGCCGGGCGCCTCGCTCGCCTTTGCGCACGGCTTCAACGTGCACTACGGCCAGGTCGTGCCGCGCGAGGACGTCGACGTCTGGATGGTCGCGCCGAAGGCCCCGGGCCACACCGTGCGCAACACCTACACGCAAGGCGGCGGCGTGCCGCACCTGATCGCCGTGCATGCCGACAAGACCGGCAAGGCGCGCGACCTCGCGCTGTCGTACGCCGCGGCCAACGGCGGCGGCAAGGCCGGCATCATCGAGACCAACTTCCGCGAGGAGACCGAGACCGACCTGTTCGGCGAGCAGGCCGTGCTGTGCGGCGGCACCGTCGAGCTGATCAAGGCGGGCTTCGAGACGCTGGTCGAGGCCGGCTACGCGCCCGAGATGGCCTACTTCGAGTGCCTGCACGAGCTGAAGCTGATCGTCGACCTGATCTATGAAGGCGGCATCGCGAACATGAACTACTCGATCTCCAACAACGCGGAGTACGGCGAGTACGTGACCGGTCCGAAGGTCGTCACCGAGGAGACCAAGAAGGCCATGAAGCAGTGCCTGACCGACATCCAGACCGGCGAGTACGCGAAGAGCTTCATCCTGGAGAACCGCGCCGGCGCGCCGACGCTGCTGTCGCGCCGCCGCCTGACCGCCGATCACCAGATCGAGGTCGTCGGCGAGAAGCTGCGCGCGATGATGCCGTGGATCAAGGCCAACAAGCTGGTCGACAAGAGCCGCAACTGAGCACCGCCGGTGTTCTCCCGCAGGCCGCCGCGAGGCGGCCTTTTTCTTTGGTTTGCTGCGCTATCCTCGCCGCCCATGAACGAAGCCCCCGACAGTGCCCAGGACGCCGACGCGCCGGAGCCGCCACCGCGTCCGCGCCGCAAGGGCATCTACATCCTGCCGAACCTGTTCACGCTGGCGGCGCTCTTCGGCGGTTTCTACGCGATCGTGATGGCGATGAACGGCCGCTTCGAGCAGGCAGCGATCGGCGTGTTCTGCGCGATGGTGCTGGACAGCCTGGACGGACGGGTCGCGCGGCTGACGCACACGCAGAGCGCCTTCGGGGCCGAGATGGACAGCCTGTCGGACATGGTCAGCTTCGGCGCGGCGCCGGCGCTGATCGTCTACGAATGGGCGCTCAAGGGGCTGGGCAAGCCGGGCTGGATCGCGGCCTTCGTCTATTGCGCCTGCGCAGCGCTGCGCCTTGCGCGTTTCAACACCAACATCGCCGTCGTCGACAAGCGCTTCTTCCAGGGCCTGCCGAGCCCCGCGGCCGCGGCGCTGGTCACCGGCTTCATCTGGATCATGGACGACATGGGCTTCCGCGAAGGCGTGCGCGACATCCCCTGGCTGGTGTGGCTGACCTTCGCGATCACGCTCTACGCCGGCCTGACGATGGTGACCAACGCGCCGTTCTACAGCTTCAAGGACCTGAGCCTGAAGCGCTCGGTGCCCTTCATCGCCATCGTCGCCATCGTGCTGTTCATCGCGCTGATCAACCTGCACGTGCCGCTGATGCTGTTCCTGCTCTTCGTGGCCTACGGCATCTCCGGCTACGTGCTGTACGCCTATCGCCGCATGAAGGGCAAGCCGGTCAGCGTTATCGCGACCTCGACCGATGAGCCCGATGAACAGGGCCTTCATCGTTGACAGCGCGAAGCTCGTGTAATATCGCGCCCATGACGTTTGCGACGACTCTTCTGCTACTAGGCGTGCTCCAGGCGCGCTGACTCGTCCACGACTTCACTTTCCCCGGATCGAACGGCCCGCCAGCGCAACGCAGCGGGCCGTTTGCATTTGCATGAACGCTGCGTGGCACCCCTCACGGATTACCACGGAGAACCCCATGCCGATGCTCGCCAACCCCGCTTCCAAGTACCGTGCCTTCGCGCCGGTGCGGCTGACCGACCGCACCTGGCCGGACGCGGTGCTGGACAAGCCGCCCGTCTGGTGCAGCGTCGACCTGCGCGACGGCAACCAGGCCCTGATCGAACCGATGGACCCCGCGCGCAAGCTGCGCATGTTCGAGACGCTGGTGCGCATCGGCTTCAAGGAGATCGAGGTCGGCTTCCCGTCGGCCTCGCAGGCGGACTTCGATTTCGTGCGCCTGCTGATCGAGCAGAAGCTCATTCCGGACGACGTCACGGTGCAGGTGCTGACGCAGGCCCGCGACCACCTGATCCAGCGCACCTTCGAGGCGCTGCAGGGCGTGCCGCGCGCGATCGTGCACCTGTACAACGCCACCGCGCCGGTGATGCGCAAGGTGGTGCTGGGCCTCGACGAGGATGGCATCGTCGAGCTGGCGACGACGCATGCGCGCCTGGTGAAGGACCTTGCCGAACAGCGGCCCGGCACGCAGTGGACCTTCCAGTACTCGCCCGAGATGTTCTCCGGCACCGAGCTCGCCTTCAGCAAGCGCGTCGTCGATGCGGTGACCGCGGTCTGGCAGCCGTCGCCGGCGCGCAAGTGCATCGTCAACCTGCCGTCGACGGTCGAGCACTCGACGCCCAACATCTTCGCCGACATGATCGAGTGGATGCACCGCCACCTCGACCGGCGCGACAGCATCGTGCTGTCGGTGCATCCGCACAACGACCGCGGCACCGGCACCGCGGCCGGCGAATTCGCGCTGATGGCCGGCGCCGACCGCATCGAGGGCTGCCTCTTCGGCAATGGCGAGCGCACCGGCAACGTCGACGTCGTCAACATTGCGCTGAACCTCTACACGCAAGGTGTGCACCCGGGGCTCGACTTTTCCGACATCGACGAGATCCGCCGCTGCGTCGAGCACTGCAACCAGTTGCCGGTGCACCCGCGCCATCCGTACGTCGGCGACCTCGTCTACACCTCGTTCTCCGGCTCGCACCAGGACGCGATCAAGAAAGCCTTCGCCGCGCGGCGCGAGCACGACATCTGGGACATGCCTTACCTGCCGATCGATCCGAAGGACCTCGGCCGCAGCTACGACGCGGTGATCCGCGTCAACAGCCAGTCGGGCAAGGGCGGCATCTCGTACCTTCTGGAGGCCGAGTACGGCCTCGAGCTTCCGCGCCGACTGCAGATCGAGTTCTCGTCGTCCGTGCAGGCGGTGATGGATGCGCAGGGCCGCGAGCTGAGCGCCGGCGACATCTGGGGCATCTTCGAACGCGAGTACCGCCTCGGCGCCGAGAGCGTGAGCGTCGACCACCTGGCCATCAACGAACGCGACGACGGCCGCATCGCGCTGCAGGCGACGCTGCGCCAGGGCCACCGGGCGCTGCGTGTCGCGGGCGAGGGCGCCGGACCGGTCGAGGCCTTCGTGGACGGCCTGCAGCGCGCCACCGGCCACGCGATCGCCGTGCTCGACTACCACGAGCATGCGATCGGCGCCGGTGCACAGGCGCGCGCGGCGGCCTACCTCGAGCTGCGCATCGGCGACACTCGAACGCTGTTCGGTGTCGGTGTCGACGCCAATATCGTCACTGCGTCGATCAAGGCGGTGCTGTCGGGCCTGCAGCGCTGCGGCGTCGCCTGGTTCGCGACGACGGCGACCGCCTGATCCGCGCCCCGAACGCGCACACGACAACAGGAGCGAGCACATGGCCGATCGGCTGATCATCTTCGACACCACCTTGCGCGATGGCGAACAGTCGCCCGGCGCGTCGATGACGCGCGAGGAGAAGCTGCGCATCGCGCGCCAGCTCGAGCGGCTGCGCGTCGACGTCATCGAGGCCGGCTTCGCGGCCTCGTCGAACGGCGACTTCGAGGCGGTGAAGTCGATCGCCGATCACATCAAGGAGTCGACGGTGTGTTCGCTGGCGCGCGCCAACGACCGCGACATCTCGCGCGCGGCCGAGGCGCTGAAGAACGCCCCCCGGGCGCGCATCCACACCTTCATCGCCACCAGTGCGCTGCACATGGAGAAGAAGCTGCGCATGTCGCCCGAGCAGGTGTTCGAGCAGGCGAAGCTGGCCGTGCGCTTTGCGCGCAATCTCTGTGGCGACATCGAGTTCTCGCCGGAAGACGGCTACCGCTCGGATCCGGACTTCCTGTGCCGCGTGCTGGAAGCCGTGATCAATGAAGGGGCGACGACGCTGAACATCCCGGACACGGTGGGCTACGCGATCCCCGAGCTCTACGGCGAGTTCATCCGCAACCTGCGCGGGCGCATCCCGAACGCCGACAAGGCGGTGTGGTCGGTGCATTGCCACAACGACCTCGGCATGGCGGTCGCGAACTCGCTGGCCGGCGTGAAGATCGGCGGTGCGCGCCAGGTCGAGTGCACGATCAACGGCCTCGGCGAGCGCGCGGGCAACTGCTCGCTGGAAGAGGTGGTGATGGCGGTGAAGACGCGCCGCGACTACTTCGGCCTGGAACTCGGCATCGATACCTCGCAGATCGTCGCCGCCTCGCGCATGGTCAGCCAGACGACCGGCTTCGTCGTGCAGCCGAACAAGGCGGTGGTCGGCGCCAATGCCTTCGCACACGCCTCCGGCATCCACCAGGACGGCGTGCTGAAGGCCCGCGACACCTACGAGATCATGCGCGCCGAGGATGTCGGCTGGACGGCCAACAAGATCGTGCTCGGCAAGCTGTCCGGCCGCAACGCGTTCAAGCAGCGGCTGCAGGAACTGGGCATCGAGCTGGAGTCCGAGGGCGAGATCAATGCCGCCTTCGCCCGCTTCAAGGACCTGGCCGACCGCAAGAGCGAGATCTTCGACGAGGACATCCTCGCGCTGGTCAGCGACGAGAGCGTCACCGCGGAACGGGAGCACTACCGGCTGCTGTCGCTGGCGCAGCACAGCGAGACCGGCGAGCGGCCGCAGGCGGCGGTGGTCTTCTCCGCCGGCGACATCGAGTACCGCGCCGAGAGCGACGGCAACGGACCGGTCGACGCGAGCCTGAAGGCCATCGAGTCCAAGGTGCAAAGTGGGGCCGAACTGGTGCTCTATTCGGTCAATGCGATCACCAGCGGCTCGACAGAATCGCAAGGCGAGGTGACCGTCCGCTTGCAGCATGGCGGTCGTGTCGTCAACGGCGTCGGGGCTGATCCCGATATCGTGGTGGCGTCGGCCAAGGCCTACTTGGCGGCGTTGAACAAGCTGCATGCGAAGCAGGAACGGGTCGCAGCACAGGGTTGAGAACCGGTTCAGTCAGCGCTTCAGAAACCCCACGCAAGTTTTTGATATTGCGTAGGTTTTTTGGTGGCCCTACACTGGCGCCCGTTCGAATCCGGCTGTCCGCGTGGTGTCACAATGAAAAAATCGCTCTCTGCGCTGATGTTGGGATTGAGCCTCGCCTGGCTGGGCGCTGCGCCCGCCGTCGCGGCCGAGAGTTCGCGCAAGGTCACTCGCAAGCCGACCGCATCGGTCAAGTTCGTCGTGCGCAAGCCGGCGGTCAAGACGCCCGTGGTGCGCCGCCTGGCCTCCGAGCCGGTGCGTTTGTCCACCGGCCACCTGCTCGGCCTGCACGATGGCGATGACGCGCTCGACCTGAAGTCGAGCGTCGCGCTGGTGATCGACCAGGAGACCGACGAGGTCCTGTTCAGCAAGAACCCGCAGGCGGTGCTGCCGATCGCCTCGATCACCAAGCTGATGACCAGCCTCGTGGTCAGCGAGGCGAACCAGTCGCTCGACGAGGTGCTGACGATCACCCAGGACGACATCGACACCGAGAAGGGCAGCCGCTCGCGCCTGGCCGTCGGCACGCAGTTGACGCGCGGCGAGATGCTGCACCTGGCACTGATGTCGTCGGAGAACCGTGCGGCGAATGCGCTGGGCCGCAACTATCCGGGTGGGCTCGAAGCCGCCGTGGCCGCGATGAACCGCAAGGCGGTGGCACTCGGCATGCGCGACACGCACTATGTCGAGCCGACCGGGCTGTCGAGCAAGAACCAGTCGAGCGCGCGCGATCTCGCAGTGCTCGTGAAGGAGGCCTACCAGGTCCCGTTGCTGCGCGAACTGTCGACCTCGCAGGAAACCAAGGTTGCGGTCGGTAAGCGCCTGATGCAGTTCCGCACCACCAACGGCCTGGTGCGCAACCCCTCGTGGGAGATCGGTCTGCAGAAGACCGGCTACATCTCCGAGGCCGGCCGCTGCCTGGTGATGCAGGCGCAGCTGGCCGGTCGCAAGCTGATCATGGTGTTGCTGGATTCGGCCGGCGCGTATTCGCGCATCGGCGATGCCGAGCGCATCCGCAAGTGGCTCAGCAGCGTCGGCGATGCGCCGGCGCACGGCAGCACCCGCACCGGGTCCTGATCCTTTGCGCCGCGGCGCCTAGCCGCGGTGACCGAGCGCGGCCGAGATCTGCGCCGCCGTCGACTTCACCCGCTCGGTCCACGATTCCTCGAGCCGGTCCGCCGGTGCCGAGATCGACAGCCCCGCGACCAGCTTGCCCTGGTCGTCGAAGATGCCGGCGGCCATGCAGCGCACGCCGAGCTCCAGTTCCTCGTCGTCGCGCGCGATGTGCGACTGGCGCACCTGCGCCAGCTCACGCTCGAGCCGCGGTAGTTCGGTGATGCTGTTGCGCGTGTGGCCGGACAGGCCCGTGCGCGTCGCGTAGGCGCGCACACGCTGCGCGTCGTCATGGGCGAGGAACAGCTTGCCGACCGACGTCAGGTGCAGCGGCGCCCGGCCGCCCACCGCGCGCACGACCTGCATGCCTGAGCGTTCGCTGTAGGTGCGCTCGATGTAGACGATCTCGTCGCCCTGGCGTACCGACAGGTTCACCGGCTGGTGCGTCAGCTTGTGCAACTCGCGCATCGGTGCCAGCGCGGCATCGCGCACGTCCAGGCGCGCCTTCACCAGGTTGCCGAGCTCCAGCAGCCGCATGCCCAGCCGATAGCTGCCGGCTTCCGGTCGATCGACGAAGCGCCCGAGCGCGAGGTCGTTGAGGATGCGGTGAGCAGTGGACGGGTGCAGGCCGGTGCGCTCGCTGAGCTCCTTCAGCGAGACCGGGTCCTGGTGCGCGGCCAGCGCATCGAGCAGCGAAAACATCCGCTCGATCACCTGGATCGCCGGCTGGTGTGCTTCTTTCCTGGTGGACATGGCGGTTTCCTGTTCCGGCCTATTTTTGCATGGCGAAACGCCATGCGGCGATGTGGTTTACAACACCGCGTCCACCGCCTGTTCGCCGGCCCGCACGGCGCCTTCCAGGGTCGCGGGGTAGGGTCCTTCGACATAGTCACCGGCCGCCGCCAGTCCCGGCGCGATGGCGATCGGCGGGCGGCGCAGGCCCGGCGTGCACGCGAAGGTCGCACGCTGTTCGGCGGCGATGTGCCGCAGCACGGTGTCGTCCGCGGCCCGGAAGCTGCCCGGAAAGCTGGCGCGCGCCTGCTGCACCACGCTGGCCGCCGTGGCGTCCAGCCCGCGCGCCACCCAGGGCGCCGCACCGCTGACGACGAAGGCGAAGCAGGCGGCACCCCGTCCAAGCGCCCCGAGGTCGAAAACGAACTGCGCGGGCGCCTGCGGACCGGCCGCCAGCGCCATCATCGGTGACGGCAGCCGCAGCGCCGGGTCGTGCAGGTAGGCGGTGACGATGGGTTCGTAGCGCAGCGCCGCCGCCGCTGCGCTCCAGGCCGGCGCCACCGATGCGGTGAGCCGCGCGGCCTCGACCGCGCTGCAGGCCAGCACGACCGCGTCGCAGGACATGCCATCGAGCGACCAGGCCGCGCCGTCGGCCTGCAACGCCATCGCGCGGCGACCGACCTGCAGCGTCGCGCCCCGAGAAGCCAGCCAGGCGAGTGCCGGGCGCGGCAGCAGGTCGGACAGCGAAGCGCGCGGCAGCAGCAGGTCGGCGCTGCCGGCGCCGCTGAAGAGCGCGTCCTTCAGCACCCGCAGGAAGACCGTCGCGCTGGCGGCGGCCATCGGGGTGTTCAGCGCTGCGACGCAGAGCGGTTCGACCAGGTCGGCGATCACCGCGGCCGGCAGCCGGCGGCACAGCGTGGCGACGGTGAGCTCGGGCGCGCAGCGAAAACCGCGCGCGAGCCAGCCGCCGGCGGCCGCCAGCAAGGCGAGGCGGTCGCGCACCGACCAGCCCTGCGCGCCCGCCACGCCGCGTACAAAGGACGTTATCGCCGGGCCCGGCGGCAGCGCGAGGCCTCGGCCGTCCGGGTAGCGCAGCACCAGCGGCAGGCGATGCAGGCGCTGCGCCGGATCGGCGCCGACCGTGCGCATCAGCGCCAGCGTGTGGCGGTAGGCGCCGATCAGGATGTGCTGGCCGTTGTCGAGCTCGCCGGCAGCGGTCATCACGCCGCGCGCCCGGCCGCCCGGCTGCCGCGCCATCTCGAGCAGGGTCACGCGGTGTCCCTGCTCGACGGCACGTACCGCCGCCGCCAGGCCGGCCCAGCCCGCACCGACGACGGCGACCGAGCGCCCGCTCAACGGCCCCGCCAGTTCGTGCGCAGCGCGATCCACAGCTTGCGCACCGGCGTCAGCGAGGTGCGCTGGTGCAGCACCTGGAAACCGTCGGCTTCGATTTCGCGCAGCAGCGTGCGGTAGATGTTGGCCATCATCAGCCCGGGCTTCTGGGCGGCGCGGTCGGCTTCGGGCAGCAGCGCCAGCGCCTCGTCGTAGCAGCGGTGCGCGCGTTCGGCCTGGAAGCGCATCAGCGCGGTGAAGCGCTCGCTGTAGCCCCAGGGCGCGTCGCGCTTCAGGATCTCGTGCGCCTTGACGTCGAAGCGCTGCAGTTCCGCCACCGGCAGGTAGACGCGCCCGCGGCGTGCGTCGTCGCCCACGTCGCGGATGATGTTGGTCAGCTGCAGCGCGAGGCCGAGCTTGTGCGCGTAGTCGATGGTCTGCGGCTGGGTGCGGCCGAAGATGCTGGCCGCGACCTCGCCGACGACACCGGCCACGAGGTGGCAATAGCGCTGCAGCCCCGCGAAGTCGAGGTAACGCGTCTGGTCCAGGTCCATCTGGCAGCCGTCGATCACCGACTGCAGGTGCTGCGCGTGGATGCCGAAGGGCGCGGTGCAGGGCATCAGCGCCTTCATCACCGGATGCGTCGGCGAACCGGCGAAGCTCGACGCGACCTCCTTGCGCCACCACGCCAGCTTGGTCGCCGCGACGCCGGGGTCGTGCACCTCGTCGACGACATCGTCGACCTCGCGGCAGAACGCGTAGAACGCGGTGATCGCGGCACGCCGCTCCGGTGGCAGGAACAGGAACGCGTAATAGAAGGATGAGCCGCTCGCGGCCGCCTTCTCCTGGACGTAGCGTTCAGGCGTCGTCATCGCGGCGCCCAGCCCGGCGGTGCCTGGTGCGAACGCATGCGCGCGGCGCGCCACAGCAGCAGCGCCCAGTCGCGCCGGCCCAGCGTCGGCCGCTGGCTCAAGGTGCGGAATTGCATGGCCGCGATTTTCTCCAGGATGCGCAGGCCGCCCTGGATCACGAGCCGGAGTTCCCAGCCGATGCGGCCCGGCAGCCGCAGCGCCAGCGGTGCACCGCGCAGCATCAGCCCTTCGGCCCAGCCGACGAGGTCGCGCAGCAGGGCCTGCGTTGCGGCATCGTCGCGGCCGCTTTTCAGCCCGTCGAGCGTCAGCCCGTGCCGCCTTGCGTCGGCGGCCGGGAAATAGTTGCGGCCGCGCGCGAGATCGACGCTCGGGTCCTGCCAGAAGTTGATCAGCTGCAGCGCGCTGCAGATGGCATCCGACTGCGCCAGCGACTCGGCGTCGCGCACCTCGTACAGCGCCAGCAGCAGCCGGCCGATCGGGTTCGCCGAACGGCGGCAGTAGTCGAGCAGCTGGCTGCGGTCGCGGTACTGCGGCTGGCTGCAGTCCTGAACGAAGGCATCGAGCAGGTCATCGAAGAGCTGCGTGGGCAAGCGGTGCCGGTCGATCGCCTTGGCCAGCGGACCGAAGACTTGGGGCCATTCCGGCGACGGCGAGCCCTCCAGCGCGGCATGCAGTGCCGACCGGAAGCGCGCCAGTTCGGCGCGGCGCTGGTCGGCGGCGGCGTCGCCTTCGTCCGCAATGTCGTCGGCGGTGCGCGCGAAGGCGTAGATCGCCCGCACCGCCGGCCGCAGCCGGGCGGGGCAGAGCAGGGAGGCGACGGGGAAGTTCTCGTAGTGATCGACGCTCACTGCGGCATTGTCCACGCGGGCAAATTGACAAGCGTCGGCGCCGCACCTATATTACTGACCAGTCAGTCAGTAGCAACAAATCTTGCACCCGCGGCGCTGTGTCCGTCGCGGGTCAACGGAGCCGCCGTCCATGCGCACGTCCCGCCTTCCGAGCCTTTCCCTCGTCCTCCTGACGGCCGCCGTGTTGGCGGCGTGTTCGAAGACGCCGCCGCCCGAGGAGCCGCTGCGCGCGGTGCGCACGCTGACCGTGCAGACGGCCAGTGTGGCCGGCAGCCATGAATACGCCGCTGAGGTGCGGGCGCGCACCGAGTCGCGCCTGGCGTTCCGCGTCAACGGCAAGCTGGTCAAGCGACTGGTGAATGCCGGCGATACGGTCAAGGCCGGCCAGCCGCTCGCGCAGGTGGATGCGCAGGACCTGCGCCTGAACCAGGAGGCTGCGCAGGCGTCGTTGACGGCCGCGCGCGCCAACCTCGACTGGAGCGAAGTCGAATTCAAGCGCTACAAGGAACTGCGCGACCAGGGGTTCATCAGCGGGGCCGAGCTCGACCGCCGCGAGGCCGCGCTGAAGTCGGCCCGCGCGCAGGCCGACCAGATCCGTGCCCAGGCCGGCGTACAGGCCAACCAGGCCAGCTACTCGCTGCTGACGGCGGACACCGCCGGCGTGATCACCGGGGTCGATGCCGAACCCGGGGCGGTGGTCTCGGCGGGAACGCCGGTGCTGCGCCTGGCCCACGACGGGCCGCGCGACGTCGTCTTCTCCGTGCCCGAGGACCGCGTCGCCGCGATGCGCGCGCTGCTGGGCAAGCGTGATGCGCTGAAGGTCAGGTTGTGGGGCCAGGACGGCTCGTTCGGCGCCACGGTGCGCGAGCTGGCCGCCGCCGCCGATCCGACCACGCGCACCTTCCTGGTCAAGGCCGACATCGGCGCAGCGCCGGTGCGGCTGGGCCAGACCGCCAGCGTGATGATCGAGTTGCCGGCCGTCGACGGCCTGGTGCGCCTGCCGATCGCCGCGGTGTTCGAGCAGCAGGGCAAGTCGACCGTCTGGACGCTCGACCGCGAATCGATGACGGTCAAGCCGCGCCCGGTTCGGGTGGCGGGCGCCGACGGCAACCAGGTGCTGATCGGCGGCGGCCTGCAGGCCGGCGAACGCGTGATCACCGCGGGCGTGCACACGCTGACGCCGGGGCAGCGCGTGCGCCTGTACGACGAGCCGGGCTCGGCGTCGACGCCGCGCGCCATCGCGTCGGCCGAGGCCGTGCAGGTCTCGACGACCGCCATCGCCAAGCGCTGAACCCGTCCCCCGGAGCCGTTCCCATGAGCAACAACCCGAGCCCGGGTGGCCCGACCTCGCGCTTCAATATCTCGCGCTGGGCCCTCGAACACCCCGCGCTGACGCGCTACCTGATGGTGGTGATGCTGGTGCTGGGCTTCGCCGCCTACTTCCAGCTCGGCCAGGACGAGGATCCGCCCTTCACCTTCCGCGCGATGGTGGTGCAGGCCCGCTGGCCCGGCGCCACGGCGCAGCAGATGGCCGACCAGGTCACCGACAAGATCGAGCGCACGGTGCAGGAAGTGCCGTACGCCGACGTGATCCGCAGCTACACCAAGCCGGGCGAGTCGGTCACCATCCTGCAGATCCGCGACAGTTCGCCGCCGAAGGAAGTGGCCAACGTCTGGTACCAGGTGCGCAAGCGCATCGGCGACATGCGCAATACCCTGCCGCCGGGCGTGCTGGGTCCCACCTTCAACGACGACTTCGGCGACGTCTACGGCTCGATCTATGCGCTGTCGGCCGACGGCTTCAGCGACGAGGAACTGCGCGTCTTCGCCGAGGACGTGCGTTCGCAGCTGCTGCGGGTGCCGGACGTCGCGAAGGTGGAGGTCTTCGGCGCCCAGCCGGAGAAGATCTTCGTCGAGATCTCGCAGAAGCGCCTGGCGCAGCTGGGCCTCGACATGAACCAGGTGCTGGGCCAACTGGCGGCGCAGAACGCGGTCGAGAGCGCCGGCGTGATGGAAGCGGGCGCGCAGAACCTGCAGGTGCGCGTCGGTGGCGCCTTCAGCTCCGTCGAGGACCTCAAGCGCTTCCCGATCCGCGGCTTCAATGCAGCCACCTCGACCGCCGGCACGCTGCAGCTGGCCGACATCGCCGAGGTCCGGCGCGGCTTCGTCGATCCCCCGGCCGTCAAGGTGCGGCACCAGGGCAAGCCGGTCCTCGCGCTCGGCATTTCGATGGCCAAGGGCGGCGACATCATCGCGCTCGGCGAAGCGCTGAAGACGAAGACGGAAGCCATCCGCAAGCATCTTCCGGCCGGCATCACGCTGTCGCAAGTGCAGGACCAGCCGCAGGCGGTGTCGCGATCGGTGGGCGAGTTCGTGCGCGTGCTGGTCGAGGCCATCATCGTCGTGTTGGCGGTCAGCTTCATCAGCCTGGGCCTGCACACGCGGCCGCTGCGCATCGACATCTGGCCCGGCCTGGTGGTGGCGATCACCATCCCGCTGGTGCTCGCGATCACCTTCGTGACGATGTACTACTGGGGCGTCGGCCTGCACAAGATCTCGCTCGGCTCGCTGATCATTGCGCTCGGCCTGCTGGTCGACGACGCGATCATCGCGGTCGAGATGATGGTGCGCAAGCTCGAGGAGGGCTACGACAAGATGCGCGCCGCGACCTTTGCGTATGACGTGACATCGATGCCGATGCTCACCGGCACGCTGATCACCGCCGCGGGATTCCTGCCGATCGGCCTCGCGAAATCGACCGTCGGCGAGTACACCTTCGCGATCTTCGCGGTGACCTCGGCGGCGCTGGTGATCTCGTGGCTGGTGTCGGTGTACTTCGTGCCCTTCCTCGGTGCGAAGCTGCTGCACACGCGCGTGCGCGCCGGCGCGGATGCCCACGGCACCCACGAGCTCTTCGACACGCCGTTCTACGAGCGCTTCCGCCGCGTCGTCGGCTGGTGCGTGGACCACCGCTGGGTGACGATCGGCGCGACGCTGCTGCTGTTCGGCCTCGGCGTCGCCGGCATGGGCAAGGTGCAGCAGCAGTTCTTCCCGGACTCCAGCCGGCCGGAGATCCTCGTCGACCTGTGGTTGCCCGAAGGCTCGACGGTGCGCGAGAGCGAAGCCGTCGCCAAGCGCTTCGAGGCGCGCATGATGAAGGAGCCCGGCATCGAGACGGTCAGCACCTGGATCGGCTCCGGCGTGCCCCGCTTCTATCTGCCGCTGGACCAGATCTTCCAGCAGACCAACGTCAGCCAGGCCATCCTGCTGCCGAAGGACCTCGCGACGCGGGAGCGCCTGCGCAAGTCGCTGCCGGCGCTGCTGGCCAGCGAGTTCCCGGAGGCGCGCGGCCGGGTCAAGTTGCTGCCCAACGGCCCGCCGGTGCCGTACCCGGTGCAGTTCCGTGTCGTGGGTCCCGATCCGAAGCAGGTGCGCCTGTGGGCCGACCAGGCGAAGGAGATCGTGCGCGCGAACCCGAAGATGCGCGGCGTCAACGACAACTGGAACGAGCAGGTCAAGGTGCTGCGCCTGGACGTCGACCAGGACAAGGCGCGTGCGCTCGGCGTCAGCAGCCAGTCGGTCGCGCAGGCTTCGCGCACCATCCTCACCGGCACCACCGTCGGCCAGTACCGCGAAGGCGACAAGCTGGTCGACATCGTGCTGCGCCAGCCGCAGGAGGAACGCAACGCCATCACCGACGTCGGCGACGCCTACCTGCCGACCGCCAGCGGCCGTTCGATCCCGCTGATGCAGGTGGCCAAGGTCGATTTCGTCTGGGAGCCGGGCGTGCTGTGGCGCGAAGGGCGCAAGTACGCGGTGACGGTGCAGGGCGATGTGGTCGACGGCGTGCAAGGCCCCACCGTCACCAAGGAGCTGTGGCCGAAGCTGCAGGAACTGCACAAGCGCATGCCGGCCGAGTACGGCATCCAGGTGGCCGGCGCGCAGGAGGAAAGCAGCAAGGGCACCGGCTCGATCGCCGCGGGCGTGCCCATGATGCTGTTCATCATCTTCACGCTGCTGATGCTGCAACTGCAGAGCTTCTCGCGCGCGATGCTCGTCTTCCTGACCGGCCCGCTGGGCCTGGCCGGCATCGCCGCGGCGCTGCTGCTGCTCGACCGGCCGTTCGGCTTCGTCGCGCTGCTGGGCGTGATCGCGCTGATGGGCATGATCATGCGCAACTCGGTGATCCTGATCGACCAGATCGAGCAGGACCGGGCGGCCGGCCGGCCGGCCTGGGAGTCGATCGTCGAAGCCGCGGTGCGCCGCTTCCGCCCGATCGTGCTGACCGCCGCGGCCGCGGTGCTGGCGATGATCCCGCTGTCGCGCAGCGTGTTCTGGGGTCCGATGGCGGTGGCCATCATGGGCGGCCTGATCGTCGCGACGGCGCTGACGCTGCTGGCGCTGCCCGCCATGTACGCCGCATGGTTCCGCGTCAAGCGGGGCGACCCAGGCGCCGCACCGGCGGTGCACGGCTAGAATCGCGGGTTTACCGGATCGCCGAGGGGGCGCCGGAAGTCCGGCGCCCCCTAGCCTTTTGAAGCACACGAGAGTGCGCACCAGCGCGGGTGGCGAAATTGGTAGACGCACCAGGTTTAGGTCCTGACGCCTTCACGGGCGTGCCGGTTCGAGTCCGGCCCCGCGCACCAGATCCTCAATTGCCAAGCAGCAGAGTCCAACATGGCCGTGACCGTTGAAACCCTCGAGAAGCTCGAACGCCGAATCACCCTGACGATTCCGGCGACCGACATCAATGCCGAAGTCGAGAACCGGCTGAAGAAGCTGTCGCGCACCGTCAAGGCCGATGGCTTCCGCCCCGGCAAGGTGCCGATGTCCTTCGTCGCCCAGCGCTACGGCTACTCGGTGCAGTACGAGGTCATGAACGACAAGGTCGGCGAGGCCTTCGCCAGCGCCGCCAACGAGGCCCAGTTGCGCGTCGCCGGCACGCCGAAGATCACGCAGAAGGAAGAAGCGCCCGAGGGTCAGCTGGCCTTCGACGCCACCTTCGAGATCTACCCCGAGGTCAAGATCGGCGACCTGTCGGCGATCGAGGTCGAGCGCGTGACCAGCGAGGTCAGCGACGAGGCGATCGACCGCACCGTGGACATCCTGCGCAAGCAGCGCCGCACCTTCGCGCAGCGCCCGGCCGCAGAAGGCGCCGCCGAAGGCGACCGCGTGACCATCGACTTCGAAGGCAAGATCGACGGCGAGCCCTTCTCCGGCGGCAAGGCCGACGGCTTCCAGTTCCTGATCGGCGAAGGCCAGATGCTGGAGCAGTTCGACAAGGCCGTGCGCGGCATGAAGGTCGGCGAGTCGAAGACCTTCCCGCTGCAGTTCCCCGAGGACTATCACGGCAAGGACGTGGCCGGCAAGGAAGCCGACTTCCTGGTCACGATGAAGAAGATCGAGGCGCAGCACCTGCCGGCGATCGACGAGGCCTTCGTCAAGTCGCTCGGGATCGCCGACGGCACGGTCGAGGCGATGCGCGCCGACGTCAAGAAGAACCTCGAGCGCGAGATCAAGTTCCGCGTGCTGGCCCGCAACAAGGCCGCGGCGATGGAAGCGCTGGTCAAGGCCGCCGAGCTCGACGTGCCGAAGGCCCTGGTCGATGCCGAGGTCGAACGCATGGGCGAGGCTGCCCGCGAGGACCTGAAGCAGCGCGGCGTCAAGGACGCCGACAAGGCACCGATCCCCAACGACATGCTGCAGCTGTTCCGCCCGCAGGCCGAACGCCGCGTGCGCCTCGGCCTGGTGGTGGCCGAGCTGGTGCGCTCGAACAACCTGCAGGCGAAGCCCGACCAACTGCAGTCGCACATCGAGGAGATGTCGCAGAGCTACGAGAAGCCCGCCGAGGTGATGCGCTGGTACCTGTCGGACCGCCAGCGCATGGCCGAGGTCGAGGCCGTGGTGATCGAGAACAACGTCACGCAGTACGTGCTGGAGCGCGTCAAGGTGAACGACAAGGCGCTGCCGTTCGACGAGCTGATGACGGCTTGATCTTCCGCCGCACCGCCTCACCTGGAGGCGGCATGGAGCGAGAAGGGCGCCAAAGGCGCCCTTTTTCTTCGGCCCGACGTCCCGTGGGCCCAAGGGGCCGCGGGACATAATCGGCACAACCACCTACGAGAACGTCCGAGGACCTTCATGAGCGCATTGGAGACGCAAGCCCTGGGCATGGTGCCCATCGTCATCGAGCAGTCCGGCCGCGGCGAGCGTGCCTACGACATCTACAGCCGACTGCTGCGCGAGCGCATCGTCTTCCTGGTCGGCCCGGTGAACGACGCGACGGCAAACCTGGTCGTGGCCCAGCTGCTGTTCCTCGAGAGCGAGAACCCCGACAAGGACATCTTCCTGTACATCAACTCGCCCGGCGGCAGCGTGTCGGCCGGCCTGTCGATCTACGACACGATGCAGTTCATCAAGCCGGACGTCTCGACGCTGTGCATGGGCATGGCCGCCAGCATGGGTTCGTTCCTGCTGATGGCCGGTGCCAAGGGCAAGCGCGCCGCGCTGCCGAACTCCCGCATCATGATCCACCAGCCCTCCGGTGGTGCGCAGGGCCAGGCGACCGACATCGAGATCCATGCCCGCGAGATCCTGAAGACGCGCGAGCAGCTGAACAAGATCTATGCCGAACGCACCGGCCAGACGCTGGAGAAGATCACCGCCGACATGGAGCGCGACTTCTACATGTCGCCCGACGAGGCCAAGGCCTACGGCCTGATCGACCAGGTGCTGCACTCGCGGCCCTGAGCTGGCGACGCGCAGGCGGGGAAGACCGGGATCCTTTCCAGGGAATCCCGCTCCGGCTGCTTGGACTATCATTGATTAGCACCTACCGTACCTAAGCGCGTTACACATGGCCGACAAGAAGGGCGCCTCCGGCGAAAAAGTCCTGTACTGCAGCTTCTGCGGCAAGAGCCAGCACGAGGTCAAGAAGCTCATCGCCGGTCCGTCGGTCTTCATCTGCGACGAATGCATCGAGCTGTGCAACGACATCATCCGCGACGAGGCGCCCGCTGAAGGCGCCGCCGCGAAGACCGCGCGCTCAGACCTGCCCGCGCCGGCCGAGATCAAGACCATCCTCGACCAGTACGTGATCGGACAGGACCCCGCCAAGCGCACGCTGGCGGTGGCTGTCTACAACCACTACAAGCGCCTGAAGCACATGGGCGCGGGCGGCAAGGAAGAGGTCGAGCTGACGAAGAGCAACATCCTGCTGATCGGGCCGACGGGCTCCGGCAAGACGCTGCTCGCGCAGACGCTGGCGCGGCTGCTGAACGTGCCGTTCGTGATCGCCGACGCGACGACGCTGACCGAAGCCGGCTACGTCGGCGAGGACGTCGAGAACATCATCCAGAAGCTGCTGCAGAACTGCAACTACGACGTCGAGCGCGCGCAGCGCGGCATCGTCTACATCGACGAGATCGACAAGATCAGCCGCAAGGCCGACAACCCGTCGATCACCCGCGACGTCTCGGGCGAAGGCGTGCAGCAGGCGCTGCTGAAGCTGGTCGAAGGCACGATGGCTTCGGTGCCGCCGCAGGGCGGGCGCAAGCATCCTAACCAGGACTTCCTGCAGATCGACACGACCAACATCCTGTTCATCTGCGGCGGCGCGTTCGACGGCCTCGAGAAGGTCATCCAGAACCGCACCGAGAAGTCGGGCATCGGCTTCGCCGCCTCGGTGCACAGCAAGAGCGAGAAGCGCGCGGCCGACCTGTTCCGCGAAGCCGAGCCCGAGGATCTGATCAAGTTCGGCCTGATTCCCGAGCTGGTGGGTCGCCTGCCGGTGGTCGCGACGCTGGGCGAACTGACCGAGGACGCGCTGGTGCGCATCCTCACCGAGCCGCGCAACGCGCTGGTCAAGCAGTACCAGAAGCTCTTCGGCATGGATGGCGTCGAACTCGAGATCCGACCCTCCGCCCTGGCCGCGATCGCCCGCAAGGCGCTGCAGCGCAAGACCGGCGCGCGCGGCCTGCGCTCGATCATGGAACACGCTTTGATCGACACGATGTTCGACCTGCCGACGCTCGACGGCGTGGCGAAGGTCGTGATCGACGACCACATCGTCGAAGAGGGCGCCAAGCCCCTGCTGGTGTACCGGGAGCAGGCCAAGGCCAGCGCCTGACCGACTGAGGGTCCGGCGGGCAGCGCCCCCCGCCGCACCGTCCTTGCATTCGCCCGCTCGGGCCCCATGTCGGTCCGAGAAAGAGAGGTTCCTCCATGTCTGGACATCCCATTCTCCCGCCCGATCCGATCACGCTGCCGCTGCTGCCGCTGCGTGACGTGGTCGTGTTTCCGCACATGGTCATCCCGTTGTTCGTCGGCCGCCCGAAGTCCATCAAGGCGCTGGAAGCCGCGATGGAAGCCGGCCGCCAGATCATGCTGGTGGCGCAGAAGGCCGCCGGCAAGGACGAGCCCAAGCCCGAGGACATGTTCGAGATCGGCTGTGTCTCGAGCATCCTGCAGATGCTGAAGCTGCCCGACGGCACCGTGAAGGTGCTGGTCGAAGGCGTGCAGCGCGCCGAAACGCGCGAGATCCACGACAACGGCGAGCACTTCACCGCCGAAGTCGCGCCGGTGCAGCCGGCTGGCGTCGCGTCGCCCGAAGTCGAGGCGCTGCGCCGTGCCGTCACGCAGCAGTTCGACCAGTACGTCAAGCTCAACAAGAAGATCCCGCCCGAGATCCTGACCTCGATCGCCGGCATCGACGATCCGGGCCGCCTGGCCGACACCATCGCCGCGCACCTGCCGCTGAAGCTTGAAGCCAAGCAGTCGGTGCTCGACCTCTTCGACGTCGCCAAGCGGCTGGAGAAGCTGCTCGAGCTGCTCGAGCACGAGGTCGACATCCTGCAGGTCGAGAAGCGCATCCGCGGCCGCGTGAAGCGGCAGATGGAGAAGAGCCAGCGCGAGTACTACCTCAACGAGCAGGTCAAGGCGATCCAGAAGGAGCTCGGCGACGGCGAAGAAGGTGCCGACCTCGAGGAGCTCGAGAAGAAGATCAAGGCCGCGCGCATGAGCAAGGAAGCGCGCAAGAAGGCCGACAACGAGCTGAAGAAGCTGAAGCTGATGTCGCCGATGTCGGCCGAGGCGACCGTCGTGCGCAACTTCATCGACACGCTGATCGGCTTGCCGTGGAGCAAGAAGAGCAAGATCAAGCACGACCTGCCGCTGGCCGAGCAGGTGCTCAACGAGGACCACTACGGCCTCGAGAAGGTCAAGGAACGCATCCTCGAGTACCTCGCGGTGCAGCAGCGCGTCGACAAGGTCAAGGCCCCGATCCTGTGCCTGGTCGGCCCTCCGGGCGTCGGCAAGACCTCGCTCGGCCAGTCGGTCGCCCGCGCGACCGGGCGCAAGTTCGTGCGCATGGCGCTCGGCGGCGTGCGTGACGAGGCCGAGATCCGCGGCCACCGCCGCACCTACATCGGCTCGATGCCGGGCAAGGTGCTGCAGAGCCTGACCAAGGTCGGCGTGCGCAACCCGCTGTTCCTGCTCGACGAGATCGACAAGCTCGGCATGGACTTCCGCGGCGACCCGTCGTCGGCGCTGCTGGAAGTGCTCGACCCCGAGCAGAACCACACCTTCAGCGACCACTACGTCGAGGTCGACTTCGACCTGTCGGACGTGATGTTCGTCGCCACGTCGAACTCGATGAACATCCCGCCGGCGTTGCTGGACCGGATGGAGGTGATTCGCCTGTCTGGCTACACGGAAGACGAGAAGGTCAGCATCGCCCAGCGCTACCTGTTGCCCAAGCAGCAGAAGAACAACGGCGTCAAGGACGAGGAGATGGAAGTCACCGAGTCCGCGATCCGCGGGATCATCCGCTACTACACGCGTGAAGCCGGCGTGCGTTCGCTCGAGCGCGAGATCTCGAAGATCTGCCGCAAGACGGTCAAGGGCATCCAGCTCAAGCAGACCGAGGGCAAGGTGGTCGTCACCGAGGAGAACCTCAATGACTACCTCGGTGTGCGCAAGTTCGACTTCGGCCGCGCCGAGAAGAAGAACCAGGTCGGCCAGGTGGTCGGCCTCGCGTGGACCGAGGTCGGGGGCGACCTGCTGACGATCGAAGCGGCGACGATGCCGGGCAAGGGCGGCACCATCCGCACCGGCTCGCTCGGTGACGTGATGAAGGAATCGGTCGAGGCCGCACGTTCGGTCGTGCGCAGCCGCGCGCGGCGCCTGGGCATCAAGGACGAGCTCTTCGAGAAGCGCGACGTGCACATCCACGTGCCCGACGGCGCGACGCCGAAGGACGGTCCGAGCGCGGGCATCGCGATGACGACGGCCTTCGTCTCGGCGCTGACCGGCATCCCGGTGAAGGCCGACGTCGCGATGACCGGCGAGATCACGCTGCGGGGCGAGGTCACCGCAATCGGCGGCCTGAAGGAGAAGCTGCTCGCGGCCCACCGCGGCGGCATCAAGACGGTGCTGATCCCGGAAGAGAACGTCAAGGACCTGCAGGACATTCCCGAGAACGTGAAGAACAGCCTCGAGATCGTTCCGGTGCGCTGGATCGAACGTGTGCTCGAGCGCGCGCTCGAATCGATGCCTGCGGAACTGCCGGAAGAAGAGGCCGCCGCGAAGGTCGAAGCACCGAAGGCGGAAGTCGCTGCACCGGCTGCCGCCGGCGACGCACTGCCGCACTGACCCGGGAAGAAATTTGCCGTCCCGCTTGCGGGACGGCGAAATTTCGATCTATACTGCGAGCTTCGCTGAACAGCAATGAACGGCGAAACAAAGCGGGAGTAGCTCAGTTGGTAGAGCGCAACCTTGCCAAGGTTGAGGTCGCGAGTTCGAGACTCGTCTCCCGCTCCAGATTCATCGAAAAGGGAAGCTAGCAGCTTCCCTTTTTTGTCAGAATGCCCGGCCACGACACCGGGTGCTCTGTGACCCAGGTCCGTGGCGCGATAGCAAAGCGGTTATGCACCGGATTGCAAATCCGTTCAGCCCGGTTCGACTCCGGGTCGCGCCTCCAGAACATCTCGAAGGGCCTCGCCGATGGGTGAGGCCCTTTTTTGTTTGGCCTCGATAATGCGCCGCTCGCGCGCACTGCGCGGCCTGCCCGGATGGCGAAATCGGCAGACGCAGCGGACTTAAAATCCGCCGCCCCCTGATCGGGGCATGCGGGTTCGATCCCCGCTCCGGGCACCAAGGTCAGAGATCGCTCTGAACGACCTGCACCGCTTCACCAAGCCAGCGTTCGACCGCGCGCTGCACCCCCTCCACCGGCCCCGTGGCTTCGATCGACAGCGCACCGCGACCGAGTGCGGGCGCATCGCTCGCCACGGGCAGCAGCGCGCGCACCCGGCGGCACACCGCGTCGGCGGTATCGATCAGCACGACATCCGGCCCGAGCCGGCGTGCGAAGCGCTCGGCGACCAGTGGGTAGTGCGTGCAGCCGAGCACGACGGTGTCGACTTCCGCCGCGACGAGTTCGGCGCAGGCCTCGTCGACCAGCGCATCGATCGCCGCGTCATCGCCGGCATCGACGGCGTCGGCCAGTCCCGGGCAGGGCTGCAGCCGAAGCTCGGCGCGCCGCCCGTGTTCGTCGATCAACGACCGCAGGCGGGCGCTCTGCAGCGTGGCCTCGGTGGCGATCACCGCGACCCGGCCTCGGCGGCTCGTCGCGATCGCTGGTTTGACCCCCGGCTCGACGCCCACGAACGGCACGCCGGGCCAGCGTGCGCGCAGGGCGCCGATCGTGTGCGTGGTGGCGGTGTTGCACGCGACGAGCACCAGGATCGCGCCGCGTCGTTCCAGCAGGTGCTGCGTCAGTGCGCTGCAGCGCTCGACCAGCCACGCCGGCGTCTTTGCGCCGTAGGGCAGGTGGCGGTTGTCCGCGATGTAGCTGACCGCGCACTGCGGCATCTCGCGCCGCAGGCGCCGCAGCACCGACAACCCGCCGATGCCGGAATCGAACACGCCGATGTGCGGTGGAGTCGACGGGCCGGCGTTCATCGGCGCGCAGTGTAGAGGTGCGCCTGGAGTGCCGCGTCCAAACGGTCACCTGGATGACAGCCTTGCGGGCATGGCCGCCTAAAATAGAACGATCGTTCGATTTTGTCGGGCGCAGCGGCTGACCCGCGGCTTAGAATTCTTCCGGTTTACGTAAACGTCAATTCAACCTGCAGGAGCCACGCGACATGAAGGTACTGGTGCCCGTCAAGCGCGTCGTCGACTACAACGTGAAAGTTCGCGTGAAGTCCGACGGCACGGGAGTCGACATTGCCAACGTCAAGATGAGCATGAACCCCTTCGACGAGATTGCCGTCGAAGAGGCCGTGCGGCTGAAGGAGAAGGGCGTTGTCACCGAAGTCATCGCCGTCTCCTGCGGCGTGTCGCAATGCCAGGAAACCCTGCGCACCGCGATGGCCATCGGCGCGGACCGTGCGATCCTGGTCGAGACCCCTGCTGATCTGGAACTGCAGCCGCTGGCGGTCGCCAAGCTGCTGAAGGCGCTGGTCGACAAGGAGCAGCCGGGCCTCGTGATCCTGGGCAAGCAGGCGATCGACGACGATTGCAACCAGACCGGCCAGATGCTGGCCGCGCTGGCCGACCTGCCGCAGGCGACCTTCGCGAGCAAGGTCGAGCTCGACGGCGCGACGGTCAAGGTAACGCGTGAAATCGATGGCGGCCTCGAGACGCTCAGCATGAGCACGCCGGCGGTCATCACGACCGACCTGCGCCTGAACGAGCCGCGCTACGTGACGCTGCCGAACATCATGAAGGCGAAGAAGAAGCCGCTCGAGACCGTCAAGCCGGCGGACCTGGGCGTGGACGTGACGCCGCGCATCAAGACGCTGAAGGTGTCCGAGCCGCCCAAGCGCGGCGCGGGCGTGAAGGTGCCGGACGTGGCGACGCTGGTCGCCAAGCTGAAGAACGAAGCGAAGGTGATCTGAGATGGCTGCACTCGTCATTGCCGAACACGACCACGGCACGCTCAAGGGCGCGACGCTGAACACGGTGACCGCCGCCGCTGCCTGCGGCGGCGATGTGCATGTGCTCATCGCCGGCCACAACGCCGCCGGTGCCGCGCAGGCCGCCGCGCAGATCGCCGGCGTCGCGAAGGTGCTGCACGCCGATGGCGCGAGCCTGGGCGAGCAGCTGGCCGAGAACGTCGCGGCGCAGGTGCTGGCGATCGCCTCGAACTACTCGCACCTGCTGTTCCCGGCCACGGCGCACGGCAAGAACGTCGCGCCGCGCGTCGCCGCGAAGCTCGATGTCGCGCAGCTGAGCGACGTCACCAAGGTGATCAGCGCCGATACCTTCGAGCGCCCGATCTACGCCGGCAATGCGATCGCGACGGTGCAGTCGGCCGACGCGATCAAGGTGCTGACCGTGCGCACGACGGGCTTCGACGCCGCGGCCGCTTCCGGTGGCAGTGCCGCGATCGAGTCGATCGCCGCGGTCGCCGACAGCGGCAAGAGCGCGTTCGTCGGCAGCGAGATCGCCAAGAGCGACCGCCCCGAGCTCACCGCCGCGAAGATCATCGTCTCGGGCGGCCGCGCGATGGGCTCGAGCGACAAGTTCAACGAGGTGCTGACGCCGCTGGCCGACAAGCTCGGCGCCGCGCTGGGCGCGAGCCGGGCCGCGGTCGACGCGGGGTACGCGCCGAACGACTGGCAGGTCGGGCAGACCGGCAAGATCGTCGCGCCGACCCTGTACATCGCCTGCGGCATCAGCGGGGCGATCCAGCACCTGGCCGGCATGAAGGATTCGAAGGTGATCGTCGCGATCAACAAGGATCCCGAGGCGCCGATCTTCAGCGTCGCCGACTACGGGCTGGAGGCGGACCTGTTCGCCGCCGTGCCCGAGCTGGTCAAGGCGCTCTGACGCGCAGGCAGTCCGGGGCGCCGAGCATGGCGCCCTTTTTCTTTTGAAGCGGAGATTCCCATGAGCTATCGCGCCCCGGTCAGGGACATGCTGTTCGTGATGAAGGAGCTCGCCGGCATCGAGGCCGTCGCGCAGCTGCCGGGCCACGAGGAGGCCGGCCTCGACACTGCCGCGGCGGTGCTCGAGGAATGCGCGAAGCTCAACGAGAACGTCATCGCGCCGCTGAACCGCGCCGGCGACCTGAATCCGTCGAGCTTCGCGGAGGGCAAGGTCACGACGACGCCCGGCTTCAGGCAGGCGTTCCGCCAGTTCGTCGAAGGCGGCTGGCAGGGCCTGCAGCATCCGGTCGAGCTCGGCGGCCAGGGCCTGCCGAAGCTGATCCACGCGGCCTGCAGCGAGATGGTCAACAGCGCGAACCTGAGCTTCGCGCTCTGTCCGCTGCTGACCGATGGCGCGATCGAGGCGCTGCTGACCGCCGGCAGCGACGAGCAGCAGCAGACCTACATCCCGAAGATGGTAGACGGCACGTGGACCGGTTCGATGAACCTGACCGAACCGCAGGCCGGCTCGGACCTGTCGATGGTGCGCACGCGCGCCGAGCCGCAACCCGACGGCACCTACAAGATCTTCGGCACGAAGATCTTCATCACCTACGGCGAGCACGACATGGCCGAGAACATCGTGCACCTCGTGCTCGCGCGCGTGGCCGGTGCGCCGGAAGGCGTGAAGGGCATCTCGCTGTTCATCGTGCCGAAGTTCCTGGTCAACGCCGACGGCTCGCTGGGCGCCCGCAACGACGTGCACTGCGTGTCGATCGAGCACAAGCTGGGCATCAAGGCGTCGCCGACCGCGGTGCTGCAATACGGTGACCATGGCGGCGCGATCGGTTACCTGATCGGCCAGGAGAACCGCGGCCTCGAGTACATGTTCGTGATGATGAATGCCGCGCGCTTCGGCGTCGGCATGCAGGGCATCGCGGTGGCCGAGCGGGCCTACCAGCAGGCCGTGGCCTATGCGCGCGACCGCGTGCAGAGCCGCCCGGTCGACGGCTCGAAGCCGGCCGCCGCGGCGATCATTCACCACCCCGACGTGAAGCGCATGCTGATGACAATGCGCGCGCATGTCGAAGGCTGCCGCGCGATGGCGCTGGTGGCTGCGGCCGCGTTCGACGCGGCCCACGCGCATCCGGACAAGGAGGTGCGCGCCGAGAACCAGGCCTTCTACGAGTTCATGGTGCCGCTGGTGAAGGGCTTCTCGACCGAGATGTCGCTCGACGTCGCGTCGCTCGGCGTGCAGGTGCATGGCGGCATGGGCTTCATCGAGGAGACCGGCGCCGCGCAGCACCTGCGCGACGCGAAGATCCTGACGATCTACGAAGGCACCACCGCGATCCAGGCCAACGACCTCGTCGGCCGCAAGACCGCGCGCGACGGCGGCGCGATGGCGCGCTCGCTGGCCGGGCAGATCGAAACGACCGAACGTGAACTGGCCAGGCGCGACAGCGTCGCCGCGCGCGCGATGGTCAAGCGGCTCGCCGCGGCCCGCCAGGCCTTCCTCGACGTCGTCGACTTCATCGCCGCCCAGACCAAGGGCAATCCGAATGCGGCGTTCGCCGGCAGCGTGCCCTACCTGCTGCTGGCCGGCAACCTCGTCGCCGGCTGGCAGATGGCGCGTGCGCTGCTCGCCGCGGAGGACCGCCTCGCCCAGGGCGAGGATGCCGACTTCATGCGTGCCAAGATCACCACCGCGCGCTTCTACGCCGACCACGTGCTCAGCAAGGCGCCGGGCCTGCGCGACAGCATCGTCGACGGCGCCGCCGGTGTCACCGAGATGGCCGTCGAAGCCTTCTGATCGCCCCAAGCCCTTCCGCGAACCGTCACCGGAGCCGACGCATGCCGCTGCCCCCCGTCCTTGCGAACCTGCCGCTGCCGATCATCGGTTCGCCGCTGTTCATCGTCAGCAACCCGAAGCTCGTGATCGAGCAGTGCAAGGCCGGCATCGTCGGCTCGATGCCGGCGCTGAATGCGCGGCCGGCGTCGCAGGTGGACGAATGGCTGGCCGAGATCACCGAGACGCTGGCCGCCTGGGACCGGGACCATCCCGAGCAGAAGGCGGCGCCGTTCGCGATCAACCAGATCGTGCACAAGACCAACGAGCGGCTCGAGCACGACATGGCGGCCTGCGCCCGCTACAAGGTGCCCATCGTGATCACCAGCCTGGGCGCGCGCACCGACATCAACGACGCGGTGCACTCCTGGGGCGGCGTCGTGCTGCACGACATCATCAACAACAAGTTCGCGAAGAAGGCGATCGAGAAGGGCGCCGACGGGCTGATCGCGGTGGCCGCCGGTGCCGGCGGCCATGCGGGCACGCGCAGCCCGTTCGCGCTGGTGCAGGAGATCCGCCAGTGGTTCGACGGGCCGCTCGCTTTGTCGGGCAGCATCGCCACCGGCGGCGCGGTGCTGGCAGCGCAGGCGATGGGCGCGGACTTCGCGTACATCGGCTCGGCCTTCATCGCCACCGAAGAAGCGCGCGCGAGCGAGGGCTACAAGCAGATGATCGTCGAGTCCAGCAGCGACGACATCGTCTACAGCAGCCTCTTCACCGGCGTGCACGGCAACTATCTGCGCGGCTCGATCGTCAACGCCGGGCTCGATCCGGACAAGCTGCCGGAGAGCGACCCCAGCAAGATGAGCTTCGGCGGCGGCACGGACGGCGAGATCAGCGCGAAGAAGGCCTGGAAGGACATCTGGGGCTGCGGCCAGGGCATCGGCGCGGTGAACCAGGTGGTGCCGGCGCGCGAGCTGGTCGCGCGCCTGAAGCGCGAGTACGACGAAGCGCGGCGCCGCCTGTCGCTGGCCTGAGCGAGCCTCTGCGCTGGATGACAATCGGCGGATGCCCAAGCTCCGCCAAGTCATCGTCAATGCCCGTCCCTTCGATGCCGCGAAAGGCATCGTCGGCCCCGTGTCGCGCATCGTCATCGAAGGCAACACGATTGCCGCGGTCAGCGCCGAACCGATCCAGGTCGATGACGCGACGGTGATCGACGCCGGCGGCCGCGTGGTGCTGCCGGGGCTGATCGACGCGCACGTGCACGTGGTCGCGTCGTCGCACGACCTCGTCGGCCTGACGAACCAGGTCCCTTCGCTGCTGGTGGCCGAAAGCACGCGCATCCTGCGCGAGATGCTGCACCGCGGCTTCACGTCGGTGCGCGATGCGGCCGGCGCCGACTTCGGCCTGCAGGAAGCGGTGCAGCGCGGGTTGTTCGAGGGGCCGCGGCTGTCGATCGCCGGCTTCCCGATCTCGCAGACCGGCGGCCACGCCGACATGCGGCCCAAGGGCGTGCGCAACCGCGAGATGTTCTGCGCCTGCGCCGGCCTCGGGCTCGTCGGGGCGATCGCCGACGGTGTCGGCGAGGTGCGGCGCGCGGTGCGCGAGCAGGTGCGCAACGGTGCCAACCAGATCAAGATCATGGCCGGCGGCGGCATCTCCAGCCCGACCGATCCGCTCGAAGGCACGCAGTTCTCGATGGACGAGCTGCGCGCGGCCTGCGAGGAAGCCGAAGCGGCGAATCTCTACGCGATGGCCCATGCCTATTCGCCGCGCGCGGTGACGCGGGCAGTGCAGGCCGGCGTGCGCTCGATCGAGCACGGCAACCTGATCGACGAGGCCACCGCGCGGGTGATGAAGGAACACGGCGCCTTCCTCGTGCCGACGCTGTCGACCTATGCCGCGCTGGCCGACGAAGGCGATCGCCTGGGCTGGTCGGCGGAGATGCTGGAGAAGCTCGAACGGGTGAAGTCGCGCGGCATCGACGCGGTGCGCATCGCGCGCGCCGAAGGCGTGCCGGTGGTCTTCGGCACCGACCTGCTCGGCCACATGCACCAGCGCCAGAACGGCGAGTTCGACCTGCGCCTGCAGGCCATGAGCCCGGTCGAGGCGCTGCAGAGCGCCACCATCGTCGCCGCGCGCCTGCTGCGCCAGGAGGGCCGCATCGGCGAGCTGCGTGCGGGGGCCTGGGCCGACCTGCTGATCGTCGACGGCGATCCGACGCAGGGTCTCTCGATGCTGACGAAGCCCGAGCAAGGGATCCACCTCGTGATGCAGGGCGGACGTACGGTCCGCAGCAGCCTCACGACCGCGTAGCAGAGGGGGGTAGGACCGTCCCACCCCGGCAAGACAAAGGGGCCCCGCAGGGCCCCTTCTTCATGGCGATGCCGGTTCAGTGCATCACTTGATCGAGGTGAAGCGCGCTTCGGGCCGGTCGTCCGAACGGTGCACCGTGGTCACGCCGGTCTTCATCGCCCACGGGCGCATCTGGTGGTGCAGTTGCAGCAGCAGGTGCTCGTCGCGCGTGCGGATCAGCGCTTCCTTGATCAGCGCATTGCGCTTCGGGATGTCGATCTCGGTCTTCATCGCATCCACCAGCTGGTCGATCTTGGCGTCGCTGATCTTGTTGAAGTTGAAGTTGCCGTCGGCACCGGTGGTCTTCGTGCGGATCAGCGACTGCAGCATGTACTGCGCGTCGTAGGTCGCCACGCCCCAGCCGAGCATGTAGGCCGAGGTGTCGAAGTTCTGGAACTTCAAGCTGTGCTGCGCCATCGGCTCGGCGATCAGCTTGTTCTTGATGCCGATCTTGGCCCACATCGACAGCAGTGCCTGGCAGATCTCCTCGTCGTTGACGTAGCGGTTGTTCGGGCAGTTGAGCTGGAACTCGAAGCCGTCGGGGTAGCCGGCTTCAGCCAGCAGCTTCTTCGCGCGGTCGGGATCGGGCTTCGGCGCCACGTCGATGTCCGGCGAATTGCCATTGACGCCCGGGGCCACCATCACGCCGGCCGGGATCGACAGCCCGCGCATGATGTTGCGCTTGATCGCTTCGCGGTCGATGGCGATCGACAGCGCCTCGCGCACGCGCTTGTCCTTGAACGGGTTCTTGCCCTTGACGTTCGAGTACTTCAGCTCGTCGCTGCCCTGGTCGAGCGCGATGTAGATCGTGCGCACCTCGGGGCCGTCGACGACCTTGAGCTTCGGATCCTGGCGCAGCTTGGCGACGTCCTGCGTCGGCAGGTCGGTCAGCATGTCGACGTCGCCGGCCAGCAGCGCGGCCACGCGGGTGGAGTCGGACTTGATCGGCGTGTAGACCACCTCGGTCACGTTGCCGAGGTTGGCCTTGTCCCACCAGTTCGGGTTGACCTTCATCGTGATGCGTTGATCGGGCACCCAGCCGAGGATCTGGTACGGGCCGGTGCCGTTGACGTTGCGCGACGCGAAGTTCTCTTCCTTCGCGCGGTAGTCCTGCACGTTGGTCGTGCGGTTCTTCTCCGACCAGATCTTGCTCATCATCCGGAAGTCGATGATGTTGCGCAGCAGGATCGGGTTCGGCGCGGCGAGGATCAGGTCGACGGTGTAGTCGTCGACCTTCTTGACCTCGTTGATGCCGGTCACGTAGATCTGCATCGTGCCCTGCGGCTGCTTGATGCGGCCGAAGGTGAAGACGACGTCGTCGGCCGTGAAGGGCGAGCCGTCGTGGAATTTCACGTTGCGGCGCAGCTCGAAGCGCACCTGCGTCGGCGAGATGTAGGTCCACTTCGTGGCCAGGGCCGGCTCCACCTCGTACTTGGCCGAGTAGCGGGTCAGGCCCTCGTACGCGTGCATCAGGATCGCGTTGGTCGTCGCGTGGTTCTGCGAATGCGGGTCGAGCGTGAGGATGTCGTTCTGCGCTGCCCAGCGCAGCGTCGTGGCCTGCACCGGCGTCAGCGCGAGGCTTCCGAGCACGGCGGCCGCGGCCAGCATGACCTTCGGATTCATGTGAGACAGCTCCTGTGGAGACGAGAAAGCGGGAATGCTAGTCGCTCGTCTAGACATGGCGTCACCGGAGAAGCCCGCGGGCGCGCTGTTGCGAAGATGTCGCGCAGGTGTCAGCCGTTCACGACATCCGGTGCGAAGGGCCCATCGCAGCCGTGGGTGCGTGGGACTACGCATGCCGCCTCGGGTTACTACGGTGGTACAGTCGCGCCCGAGACTTTCAGGTCCTTCCCGTCCCCTTGCTGGTATCAGCCAGTCAAGGCGGGTCGCAATCCGCCAACCGGTCGAGCCGGGAACGCGGAAGGTTTTCCAACCCATCATGAGCCTCGGAAACCGGGGTAAAGGTGAGCGAACGATGATGCAGCAGTACCGGGGCAACTCGTATCTGTTCGGCGGCAACGCCCCCTATGTCGAGGAACTCTACGAGGCCTACCTCGACAACCCCGGCAGCGTGCCCGACAACTGGCGCACGTACTTCGACAACCTGCAGAACGTGCCGGCCACCGACGGCTCGGACAGCCGCGACGTCGCGCACGCCCCCGTCGTCGAATCGTTCGCGCAGCGGGCCAAGGCCAATGCCTTCGCGCTGAAGACCAGCTCCGCCGACCTCGCCGTCGCGCGCAAGCAGGTCCACGTCCAGTCGCTGATCGCCGCCTACCGCTTCCTCGGCTCGCGCTGGGCCGACCTCGATCCGCTCAAGCGCACCGAGCGCCCGAAGATCCCCGAGCTGGAGCCGGCGTTCTACGACCTCACCGAAAGTGACATGGACATCACTTTCAGTGCGGCGAACACCTACTTCACGAAGGCCGAGAACATGACCCTGCGCGAGATCGTGCAGGCCTTGCGTGAAACGTACTGCGGCACCATCGGTCCCGAGTTCATGCACGTGACCGATCCGACCGAGAAGCGCTGGTGGCAGGAGCGCCTGGAGTCGATCCGCAGCAAGCCCAGCTTCAGCGCCGAGAAGAAGAAGCAGATCCTCGACCGGCTGACCGCCGCCGAGGGCCTCGAGCGCTTCCTGCACACCAAGTACGTCGGCCAGAAGCGCTTCTCGCTCGAAGGCGGCGAGAGCTTCATCGCGGCGATGGACGAGGTCGTGCAGCGCGGCGGCGCCAAGGGCGTGCAGGAGATCGTCATCGGCATGGCCCACCGCGGCCGCCTGAACGTGCTGGTCAACACCCTCGGCAAGATGCCGAAGGACCTGTTCGCCGAGTTCGAGCACACCGCGCCCGAGCACCTGCCGGCTGGCGACGTCAAGTACCACCAGGGCTTCTCGAGCGACATCTCGACCGCCGGCGGCCCGGTGCACATCAGCCTGGCCTTCAACCCCTCGCATCTCGAGATCGTCAACCCGGTCGTCGAAGGTTCGGTGAAGGCGCGCATGGACCGCCGCGGCGACAAGGAAGGCGACCAGGTGCTGCCGGTGCTGGTGCACGGCGACGCCGCCTTCGCCGGCCAGGGCGTCGTGATGGAGACGCTGGCGCTGGCGCAGACGCGCGGCTACTACACCGGGGGCACGCTGCACCTGGTCATCAACAACCAGATCGGCTTCACCACCAGCGACCCGCGCGATTCGCGCTCGACGCTGTACTGCTCGGACGTCGTCAAGATGATCGAGGCGCCGGTGCTGCACGTGAACGGCGACGATCCCGAGGCGGTCGTGCTGTGCACGCAGCTGGCGCTGGACTACCGTCAGGAGTTCAACAAGGACGTCGTCGTCGACATCATCTGCTTCCGCAAGCTCGGCCACAACGAGCAGGACACGCCGAGCCTGACGCAGCCGCTGATGTACAAGGTGATCGGCAAGCACCCCGGCACGCGCCGCCTCTACGGCGACAAGCTGGTGGCGCAGGGCGTGCTGCCGCCCGAAGGCCCCGACCAGATGGTCAAGGACCTGCGCGCCGCCTTCGACGCCGGCAAGCACACCGTCGATCCGGTGCTCACCAACTTCAAGAGCAAGTACGCTGTCGACTGGGCACCCTTCCTCGGCAAGAAGTGGACCGACGCGGCCGACACCGCGCTGCCGATGGTCGAGATCAAGCGCCTGGCCGAGCGCATCACCACGGTGCCGGCCAACTTCAAGGTGCATCCGCTGGTCGAGAAGGTGCTGGCCGATCGCGCGGCCATGGGCCGCGGCGAGCTCAACGTCGACTGGGGCATGGGCGAGCACCTGGCCTTCGCGTCGCTGGTGGCCTCCGGCTACGGCGTGCGCCTGTCGGGCGAAGACTGCGGCCGCGGCACGTTCACGCACCGCCACGCGGTGCTGCACGACCAGAACCGCGAGAAGTGGGACACCGGCATCTACACGCCGCTGGAGAACGTCGCCGACAACCAGGCGCCGTTCGTCGTCATCGACTCGATCCTGTCGGAAGAGGCGGTGCTGGGCTTCGAGTACGGCTACTCGTCGGCCGAGCCGAACACGCTGACGATCTGGGAAGCGCAGTTCGGCGATTTCGTCAACGGCGCGCAGGTCGTCATCGACCAGTTCATCGCCTCGGGCGAAGTGAAGTGGGGCCGCGCCAACGGCATCACGCTGATGCTGCCGCACGGCTACGAAGGCCAGGGTCCCGAGCACTCGTCGGCGCGCCTCGAGCGCTTCATGCAGCTGGCCGCGGACAACAACATGCAGATCGTGCAGCCGACCTCGGCGAGCCAGATCTTCCATGTGCTGCGCCGGCAGATGGTGCGCATGTTCCGCAAGCCGCTGGTGATCCTGACGCCGAAGTCGCTGCTGCGCGCGAAGGACGCGACCTCGCCGCTGTCCGAGTTCACCAAGGGCGAGTTCAAGACCGTGATCGGCCCGACGCGCACCGAGATCGAGCCGGAGAAGGTCAAGCGCGTGATCGCCTGCTCGGGCAAGGTCGCCTACGACCTGATCAAGAAGCGCGACGAGAAGAAGGCCTGGGACGTCGCCATCGTGCGCGTCGAGCAGCTCTACCCGTTCCCGCACAAGGCCTTCGCAGCCGAGATGAAGCGCTTCCCGAACTGCACCGAGGTCGTCTGGTGCCAGGACGAGCCGCAGAACCAGGGTGCCTGGTTCTTCGTGCAGCACTACATCCACGAGAACATGACCGACGGCCAGAAGCTCGGTTATGCCGGCCGTCCCGCGTCGGCCTCGCCGGCCGTGGGGTACGCGCACCTGCACCAGGAGCAGCAGAAGGCGCTGCTCGACCAGGCCTTCGGCAAGCTGAAGGGCTTCGTCCTCACCAAGTGATCTGACGCCTGGACGTCGCGGGCGCCTGCAGGCGCCGCGACGTGCTCGCGCGCGCAACGAACAACGCAGAGACCCGACATGGCAATCATCGAAGTCAAGGTTCCGCAGCTGTCCGAATCGGTGGCCGAAGCCACCCTGCTGCAATGGAAGAAGCAGCCCGGCGAAGCCGTGGCGATGGACGAGATCCTCATCGAGATCGAGACCGACAAGGTCGTGCTCGAGGTGCCGGCGCCCGCCGCCGGCGTGCTGGCCGAACACGTGGTCGCCGGTGGCGGCACGGTGGTCAGCGACCAGCTGATCGCGAAGATCGATACCGAAGCCGCGGCGGGCGCCCAGCCCGCAGCCGCCGCGCCGGCACCCGCTGCCGCGGCGGCCGCGCCCGCCGCCACGGCGACGGTCGCCGGTGGCAGCAAGGCCGACGTCGCGATGCCGGCGGCCGCCAAGCTGATGGCCGACAACAACCTCGCCGCCGGCTCGGTGCCGGGCACCGGCAAGGACGGCCGCGTCACGAAGGGCGACGTGCTCGGCGCCATTGCCGGAGTTGCCGGAGGTGCCGCCGCCGCGAAGCCCGTGGCCGCGCCCGCGCCGGTGGCCGCCGCGAAGCCGCTGCCGGCCGTCGCCGCGCCGGTCGCGCCGAACCTCGGCGACCGTCCCGAGCAGCGCGTGCCGATGTCGCGCCTGCGCGCCCGCGTCGCCGAGCGCCTGCTGCAGTCGCAGTCGTCGAACGCCATCCTGACCACCTTCAACGAGGTCAACATGGCCCCGCTGATGGAGATGCGCAAGAAGTTCCAGGAGAAGTTCGAGAAGGAGCATGGCGTCAAGCTGGGCTTCATGAGCTTCTTCGTGAAGGCCGCGGTGGCCGCGCTGAAGAAGTACCCGGTGCTCAACGCCTCGGTCGACGGCAACGACATCGTCTACCACGGCTACTTCGACATCGGCATCGCCGTCGGTTCGCCGCGCGGCCTGGTGGTGCCGATCCTGCGCAACGCCGACCAGATGACCTTCGCCGAGATCGAGAAGAAGATCGCCGAGTACGGCCAGAAGGCCAAGGACGGCAAGCTCGGCATCGAGGAGCTGACCGGCGGCACCTTCTCGATCAGCAACGGCGGCACCTTCGGCTCGATGCTCTCGACGCCGATCATCAACCCGCCGCAGTCGGCGATCCTCGGCGTGCACGCCACCAAGGACCGGGCCGTCGTCGAGAACGGCCAGATCGTGATCCGCCCGATCAACTACCTGGCGATGAGCTACGACCACCGCATCATCGACGGCCGCGAGGCGGTGCTGGGCCTGGTGGCCATGAAGGACGCGCTGGAAGATCCGGCCCGCCTGCTGTTCGACATCTGAGGACCCATCCGTGAGCCAATCATTCGACGTCGTCGTCATCGGCGGCGGCCCCGGCGGCTACATCGCGGCGATCCGCGCCGCGCAGCTCGGCTTCAAGGTCGCCTGCATCGACGAGTGGAAGAACGACAAGGGCGGTCCCGCGCCCGGCGGCACCTGCACCAACGTCGGCTGCATCCCGTCGAAGGCGCTGCTGCAGTCGTCCGAGCACTTCGAGCATGCCGGCAAGCACTTCGCCGACCACGGCATCGGCCTGTCGAACCTGTCGATCGACATCGCGAAGATGACCGCCCGCAAGGACTCGGTCGTCAAGCAGAACAACGACGGCATCCTGTACCTGTTCAAGAAGAACAAGGTCAGCTTCTTCCACGGCCGCGGCTCGTTCGTGAAGGCTGCCGACGGCGGCTATGAAGTGGCCGTTGCCGGCGCGGCGAACGAGACGCTCGTCGGCAAGCACGTCATCGTCGCCACCGGCTCGAATGCGCGTGCACTGCCCGGCGCGGCCTTCGACGAGGACCGCATCCTGTCGAACGACGGCGCGCTGCGCATCCCGTCGGTGCCGAAGACGCTGGGCGTCGTCGGCTCCGGCGTGATCGGCCTCGAGATGGGGTCGGTGTGGCGCCGCCTCGGCGCGCAGGTGACGATCCTCGAGGCGCTGCCGGGCTTCCTCGGTGCCGCCGACGAACAGGTCGCCAAGGAGGCGCAGAAGGCCTTCGTCAAGCAGGGCCTGAAGTTCGAGTTCGGCGTCAAGATCACCGGCGTCGAGCAGGCCAAGGACGGTGTCAAGGTGGCCTACACCAACGCCAAAGGCGAGGCCGCGTCGTTGGCGGTCGAGCGCCTGATCGTCTCGATCGGCCGCGTGCCGAACACGATCGGCCTCAACCCGGATGCGGTGGGCCTGAAGCTCGACGAGCGTGGCGCGATCGTCGTCGACGGCGACTGCCGCACCAACCTGCCGAACGTCTGGGCGGTGGGCGACGTGGTGCGCGGCCCGATGCTCGCGCACAAGGCCGAGGAAGAGGGCGTCGCGGTGGCCGAGCGCATCGCCGGCCAGCATGGCCACGTCAACTTCAACACCGTGCCGTGGGTGATCTACACCTCGCCGGAGATCGCCTGGGTCGGCCAGACCGAGGCGCAGCTGAAGGCCGAGGGCCGGGCCTACAAGACCGGCAGCTTCCCGTTCATGGCCAACGGCCGCGCGCGGGCGCTGGGCGATACGACCGGCTTCGTCAAGTTCATCGCCGATGCGAAGACCGACGAGATCCTCGGCGTGCACATCGTCGGGCCGTTCGCGTCGGAGCTGATCTCGGAAGCCGTCGTCGCGATGGAGTTCAAGGCCTCGGCCGAGGACATCGCGCGCATCTGCCATGCGCACCCGAGCTTGAGCGAAGCGACGAAGGAAGCCGCGCTGGCGGTCGACAAGCGCACGCTGAACTTCTGATCGCGATCGACCTGACGTCGTGGGGGTCCGCCAACTCTTCCAGGCGACGCTCGCCGAACGCGGCTACACCGCGGACCCGGCGCAGCTGAAGGCGATCGATGCGCTCGAGCGCTGCGAGAACGAGTGGGCGGACTACAAGGCGCGGCGCGGCAATGCGCTGACCAAGATCCTGATGCGCCCGCCGATTCCGCGCGGCGTCTACATGCACGGCGGCGTCGGGCGGGGCAAAAGCTTCCTGATGGACTGCTTCTTCCAGTCCGTGCCGTTGACGCGCAAGACGCGGCTGCACTTCCACGAGTTCATGCGCGAGGTGCACCGCGAGCTTCAGGAGCTCAAGGGCCAGCAGAACCCGCTCGACGAGCTCGGCAGGCGCATCGCGCGGCGTTTCCGTCTCATCTGTTTCGACGAGTTCCACGTCTCGGACGTCACCGATGCGATGATCCTGCACCGGCTGCTCGATGCCATGTTCGCCAACCGCGTCTCGATCGTCACGACCTCCAACTTCCATCCCGACGCCCTCTATCCGCACGGCCTGCACCGCGACCGCATCCTGCCGGCGATCGCGTTGCTGAAGGAGAAGCTGGAAGTGATCGGCGTCGACCACGGCGTCGACTACCGTCGCCGCACGCTGGAGCATGTCGAGCTCTACCACTGGCCGCTCGACGACAAGGCCGATGCCGCGCTGAAGAAGGCCTTCGACGAGCTCGCCGAGGCCCGCGACGAGGACCCGCTGCTGCACATCGAGCACCGCGAGCTGCGCGCGCTGCGCCGCGCCGGCGGCGTCGTGTGGTTCGACTTCGCGACGCTGTGCGGCGGTCCGCGCTCGCAGAACGACTACCTCGAGATCGCGCAGCAGTTCCACACGGTGATCCTGTCGAAGGTGCCGCAGATGCCGCCGCGGCTGGCCAGCGAGGCGCGGCGCTTCACGCTGCTGGTCGACGTGCTGTACGACCGCCGTGTCAAGCTGATCGTTTCCGCCGCGGTGCCGGCGGACCGGCTCTACCTCGAGGGGCCGTTGGCGCATGAATTTCCGCGCACGGTGTCCCGGTTGCAGGAGATGCAGTCGGCCGAGTACCTGGCGCTGGAGCGACGCGATGTCGATACGCGCATCGCTTGAACAGGCGCTGCGCGCGGGGCTGCTCGGCGTGGTCGTGGCGTTCGGCGGCGGCGTGGCGACGGGCGTGCATGCGCAGGCGGCAACGGCACCTGCCGCTGCGACTTCGGCACCTGCGGCTGCGGCCTCGGTGTCTGCAGCCTCGACGCCTGCGGCGGGCAACCACGCCGCGCAGCGGGCACGCATCGCCGCTGACCGGCGTGCGGCCGAGGCGCGCTTCGACGCTGCGCGCAAGCTCTGCGAGGACCGCTTCGCGGTCACGCCCTGCGTCGAGGAGGCACGGCGCGATCGCCGCCGCGCCCTCGAGCAGCTGGCCAGCCAGCAGGCGGTGATCGACGAGGCCGAGCGCCGCCGGCGCGCCGCGGAGCGGCTGGCCGGCATCCGCGAGAAGTCGCGCCAGGCCGACGAACGCGGCGTGGCGCCGGCGGCCTCGGCCGCCGCCCGGCCCCCGCGGGCGAGCATCGCCGCACGCCAGCCCGCGTCGGCGGCCGCGCCACCCAAGCCGGCGGTGAGCGCCGAGGAAGCCGCGCAGCGCCGCAACGAGCGCACCCAGCGCGAGCAGGAAGCGCAGGCGCACCGCGAGGCGGTCGAGCGGCGCAACAGCGAACGCGATGCACGCAAGGCGCCGGCGGCCGCGCTGCCGGTGCCCCCGGCGGCGAGCAGCCGCTGACACCGAAGCACCCGCGAGCAACCGCTAGCACCGAAGCACCGGCGAGCAGCCGCTGACTTCAGGCGTCAGCTCAGGCGATCGGATCGATGCGCACCAGCGCCAGCGACAGGTTGTCGCCGCCGCCGCGCGCCCGCTGGCGCGCTTTCGTCACCAGCATCTCGCTGGCCTCGCGCGGCGGCAGGCCGTGCACGATGGCGCCGAGCTCGCGCGGCGTGAAGTAGTGCCACAGGCCGTCGCTGCAGGCCAGCAGCGAATCGCCGTGCTGCACGCGCTCGACATGCGTCACCGTCAGCGGCGGGTCGGCCTGCGTGCCGAGGCAGCCGGTCAGCAGGTTGGCCTGCGGATGCGCATTGGCCTGTTCCTCGCTGAGCTTGCCTTCGTCGATCAGCCGTTGCACGTACGAATGGTCCGTGGTGCGGCTGACCATCTCGGTGCCGCGGAAGTGGTACACGCGCGAATCGCCGGCATGGGCGATGGTGCAGTCCAGCGTCGGCCCAAGCAGGAAGGCCGCGATCGTGCTGTGCGGCTCTTCCTCGGCGGTGATTGCCGTCAGCTTGATCATCAGGTGCGATTCCATCACCAGCTGTTTCAGCGTCTCGGCGGGGTCGTCCTTGGCCGGCAGGTAGCGCTCGAAGATCTGGCGCGCGGTCATCACCACCTGGTCGGAAGCCTTGCGGCCGCCGCTCTTGCCGCCCATGCCGTCGGCCAGCACCGCCAGCACGCAGCCGGGCACCTTGCCGTGCGCCAGGATCTCGACCTGGTCCTGCTGGTAGGCGCGGTCGCCGCGGTGCAGGGCGGTGGCGGCGGTCAGGCGGTGGGCAGTGGCAGTGGCGGCGGCGCTCATGACGCGGGACTATAAACTCGCGCGACCATGGCACCGGATGCGACCGACGAGGACAACCTGCATTCGCCGCAGCGGCGGCTGATCGAGCTGCGCATGGAGCATGCCGATCTCGACAGCCTGATCGATCGGGCGGCGGAGCAGAGCCCCGTCGACGAGCTCGCGCTGCGGCGCCTGAAGAAGCGGCGGCTCGCGCTGCGCGACCTGATCGCGCGGCTGGAGAACGAGGTCGATCCGCCGGAGCCCGCGTGAGCGAACCGACTGCGGCCCCCCCGACCGATCGTTCGCCCCTCGTCGACGCCACGCTGGAAGCCCTCGGGCCCGGCGGCGCGCTGGCGCAGTCCGATGCGGGCTTCGTCGAACGCTCGATGCAGCAGCACCTGGCCACCGCGATGGCGGAGGCGATCGACGACCGGGCGGCGCTGGTCGCCGAAGCCGGCACCGGGGTCGGCAAGACCTTCGCCTACCTGGTGCCGCTGCTGCTGTCGCAGCGCCGGGCGCTGGTGAGCACTGCCACCAAGAGCCTGCAGGACCAGCTTTTCCTGCGCGACCTGCCGCGCCTGCGCGATGCGCTGCGGGTGCCGGTTCGCATCGCGCTGCTGAAGGGCCGCTCGAGCTACCTGTGCCTGCACCGCCTGGAGCAGGCGCGCACGACCGCAACCCTGCCCGACCGCTTCGCGGTGCGCGCGCTCGCCCGCATCGAGACCTGGGCCGCCGGCACGGCCAGTGGCGATCTTGCCGAGATCGACGGCCTCGACGACCGCTCGCCGGTGATTCCGCTGGTCACCTCGACGCGCGACAACTGCCTCGGCACCGACTGCCCGTCGTACCAGCGCTGCCATGTCGTCAAGGCGCGCCGCGAGGCGATGGCCGCCGACCTGGTGGTCGTCAACCACCACCTGTTCTTTGCCGATGTCTCGCTGCGCGACAGCGGGGTCGCCGAACTGCTGCCGACCGTCGACGCGGTGGTCTTCGACGAGGCGCACCAGCTCGTCGAGACCGGGCTGCAGTTCCTCGGCACGACGCTGGCGACCGGCCAGGCGCTGGACCTGACGCGTGACATCGTCGCCGCCGGCCTGGCGCAGGCGCGCGGGCTGGCACCGTGGCAGGACCTGGCCGGTGCGCTCGACCGGGCGATCCGCGACCTCCGGCTGGCCTGCGCCGGGCCGTTGCGCGAGCTGCGCGGCATCGTCAAGCTGCGCTGGGACGAGCGCGCGCGGGCGCCGGGCTTCGCCCTCGCGCTGCAGGCGCTGGCGGAAGCCGCCGGTGCGGCGGCCGCGGCGCTGGCCGAGGTCGAAGCCGTCGGACCCGACTTCACGCGACTGCTCGAGCGCGCACAGGCGATGCAGCGGCTGGCCGAGCGCTTCGTCGGCGAGGCGGCGTCGGACCGCGTGCGCTGGATCGACCTCGGCCCGCGTGATGCCCGCCTCGTCGAATCGCCGCTGCACATCCGCGACCTGTTCACCGAGCAGCGCAGCGCGGCGCCGCGCGCGTGGATCTTCACGTCCGCGACGCTGGGCACCGACGACGAGCTCGGGTGGTTCTGCGAGGCGGCGGCGCTGGAGGACGCGCGCAAGCTGCGCGTCGGCAGCCCCTTCGACTACGCCGCGCATGCGCGAACCTGGGTGCCGCCGCGTTTCCCGAAGCCCAACGAAGCCGGCCATCCGGCGGCGGTCGGTGCGCTGGCGGCGCGGCTCGCGGGGCGCCTGGGCGGCCGCAGTTTCGTGCTGACGACGACCTTGCGCGTGCTGCCGCTGATCGCCGAGGCGCTGCAAGCCGCCAGCGCCGCCGCCGGCGACGGTCTGCAGGTGCTGGTGCAGGGCAGCCATCCCAAGCGCACGCTGCTGCAGCGCTTCCTCGACACGCCGCGCAGCGTGTTGGTCGGCTCGCAGAGCTTCTGGGAAGGCATCGACGTGCCCGGCGACGCGCTGCAATGCGTGATCATCGACAAGCTGCCGTTCCCGCCGCCGACCGATCCGCTGGTGCAGGCGCGCACGCGCGATCTCGAGCGCCAGGGCCGCTCGCCGTTCGACGAGTACTTCCTGTCGGAAGCGGCGATCTCGCTGAAGCAGGGCGCCGGCCGGCTGATCCGCAGCGAGACCGATCGCGGGCTGCTGGTGATCACCGACCCGCGGCTTCGGCAGATGGGCTACGGACGCAAGCTGCGCGCGGCGCTGCCACCGATGGGCACGCTGGATACCGAGGACGACGCGCTGGCCTGGCTCGATCAGCTGGCCGCGTCACACGTGGCTTAGCGGTGATGCAGGGCGCGTCGGGCGCCGATCACCAGAACTGCCACCAGCGGCGCTCGGGCGTCCGCACGCCGCCTTCGATGAACCTGCTGCTCGGGAAGTTCTTCTTCAGCACGCGGTCGGCGTCGTCGCGCAGCGCGGTCAGGCCCAGCTTCTCGTAGCTGGCAGCCATGATGTACAGCGCTTCCTCGACGGCCGGGGCCTGCTGGTAGTCGCGCAGCGTCTGCTGCGCGCGGTTGGCGGCGGCCAGGTAGGCGCCGCGGCGGTAGTAGTAGCGCGCGACATGCACCTCGTGCTCGGCCAGCGCATTGACGATGTAGTCCATGCGCAGGCGCGCATCGGCGCTGTACTTCGACGCCGGGAACTGCTCGACCAGCTGCTGGAAGGCCTGGTAGGCGTCGCGCGAGGCCTGCTGGTCGCGCTCGGACAGGTTCTGCCGCGCCAGCGAACCCAGGATGCCCATGTTGTCGATGAAGTTGACCACGCCCTTCAGGTACAGCGCGTAGTCCAGCGCCGGGCTCGACGGATGCAGCTTGATGAAGCGGTCCAGCGTCGCGATGGCCTGCACCCGTTCGGCGGTCTTCCACTGCGCATAGGCCATGTCGAGCATGGCCTGCTGCGCCAGCAGGGTGCCGGCGGCGCGGCCTTCGATGCGCTCGAGCGTCTTGATGGCGCGCTCGTAGCTGCCGGTGTTCAGGTCGTCGCGCGCGTCTGCATACAATTTCTCGACGTTCTCGCGGTCGTTCCCCTTCGGATCGGAGCCGCAGCCCGCCATCAGGGCCATCGCGGCCACCAGCAGCGGGGCGAGCAGCGCCTTCAGGCGCACAAGCTGGAAGATGCTCATCGTCGGCAGGCGCGGCGCGCCGTGAAGGGGCGCCGCCTTTCTGGCAGGAAGCAAAGCACGGGATTCTAATGTCCGATACCGAAGCGCCCGACCCGGCGCAGCCCGAGGCCGACGAGCCCGACGATGCCGCGGCCGACGAGGCCGCCGGCGAGTGGCGCGATGGCGTCGTCGACCCGGCGCTGCACGGCCAGCGGCTCGACAAGGGCCTGGTCGCGCTGGCGCCGGAGTTCTCGCGCAGCTACCTGCAGCAGCTGATCGCCGGCGGCCATGTGCAGCTCGACGGCGCCGTGCAGTCGGTGGCCGCCCGCAAGTTGCGCGCGGGGCAGCGGTTGCGCGTCGAACTGGTGCCGACCGCGCAGAGCCTGGCCTTCCGGCCCGAGGCGATGGCGCTGGCGATCGTGCACGAGGACGAGCACCTGATGGTGGTGAACAAGCCGGCCGGACTGGTCGTGCATCCGGCGGCGGGCAACTGGTCGGGCACGCTGCTGAACGGCCTGCTGGCTCACCACCCCGGCGCCGCGCTGCTGCCGCGGGCCGGCATCGTGCACCGCCTCGACAAGGACACCAGCGGGCTGATGGTCGTGGCCAAGACGCTGCCGGCAATGACCGGCCTGGTGCGCAGCATCGCGGCGCGCGACGTCCGGCGGCTGTACCTGGCGCTCGCGCACGGAGAGGCGCCCTGGGCGCAGCTGACCATCGAGGCGCCGATTGGCCGCGACCCGGTGTCGCGGGTGCGCATGGCAGTAGTCGCGGGTGGCAAGCCGGCGCGCACCGATGTGGAACGCATCGCCGTGCGCGACGGCTTCAGTGCCTTGCGCTGCCGGCTGCACACCGGGCGCACGCACCAGATCCGCGTGCACCTCGCGCATCGCGGCCTGCCGCTGGTGGCCGATGTCACCTACGGCGGGCGGGTCGCGCTTGGCCTGCAGCGGCAGGCGCTGCATGCGACCGAGCTGTCGTTCGACCATCCCTGCGGCGGCGGCGTGCTGGCCTTCACGGCGCCGTTGCCCGCGGACCTCGCCGATGCGTGGCATCGCATCGTCGATGCGTGAGCGCGCGGCGCCTGAGGCTACAATGCCGCCGACGAGCTGATGCGCTCCCCGATCGGAACCGGAAGTTCCGGTCCTTCGAGCCAGGCCACCCAGGAACACGCCAGGATTGGCGTCGAGGGCCCCGGGACCCGCAGCGAAGCTGCCATCCCTTCAGCGTCCCAGATATTGCCGTCGTGCAGCGCTTCGCAGTCTTGGCCTGCACCAGTCGATCCGCAACTTGGCGTTGATGACCGCCGCGCGTGAGCGCAGGCACCGATGAACAGAGGTTCATGAATACCCACGAGGCCAAGCGTGTCCTCGAGACCGCGCTGATCTGCGCGCAGCAGCCGATGCCGCTGCGCGAGATGCGCAGCCTGTTCGACGAGCAGGTCGGCGCCGACACCATTCGCACGCTGCTCGATGAGCTGGTGCGCGACTGGGAAGACCGCGGCGTCGAGCTCGTCGCGCTGTCCACCGGCTGGCGTTTCCAGAGCCGGCCCGAGATGCGCGTCTTCCTCGACCGGCTGCACCCCGAGAAACCGCCGCGCTACTCGCGCGCGACGATGGAGACGCTGGCGATCATCGCGTACCGCCAGCCGGTGACGCGTGGCGACATCGAGGACATCCGCGGTGTCACCGTCTCCAGCCAGATCGTCAAGCAGCTGGAGGATCGCGGCTGGATCGAGGCCATCGGTTATCGCGAAGCGCCGGGCCGTCCGGCGCTTTACGCGACGACGCGGCAGTTCCTCGATGACCTGGGCCTTGCCAGCCTCGACCAGTTGCCGGCCATCGAAGGGCCGCCGACCGCGGCCGCGCTGGATGCGGCCGCCGACGGACAAGCGCTGCTGCTGCCCGCCGACGGCCAGGGCGCGCTGCCGCTCGATGCGACGCCTGCGGCCGAGGCCGCGGCACCCGACGCAGTCCCCGCGGCCGAAGCGCCTGCGCCCGACCCGGCCGCAGCGGCCGACGCCGCGCCCCTCGAACCGGTGCCGGCCGCCGATGCCGCGCCCACGGACGCGCCCGCTGCGGCCGACGCCGCGCCGCTCGACGCAGCCGCCACGCTCCCCGATCCGACGTCCGTTCCCACCCCCGACGACTCTTCCCCCGCCTCGCACGCATGAACCCGCAAGACACCGATCCGCTTCAGCCCGAGGACACCGGCGCAGCCGCCGCCGAGACGGCGCCCAAGCCGCGCCGCCGTCGCACGACGAGCAAGGCTGCCGCAGCCGAGTCCGCCGCAGTCGAGTCCACGGCGCCGGACGCCCCGACCGAGGCCGCCGTCGCGGTGCCGGCGGCCGACCTGCCGCCGGTGGAAGCCGCCGAGGCCGCTGAGGCCGCGCCGGTCAAGCCCAAGCGCACGCGCCGCAAGGCCGTCGCGGCAGCCGAAGCGGAGGTTCCGGCCGAAGCGGCGGGGCCGACCGAGGCCCCGTATGTCGGCGCCGTGGCGCCCGGGGTGGCGGAGCCGATGCCGGTCGCGCCGATCGCGCCGGCCGCGCCGATGGCGCCGGCCCCTGCGTCGGTGATCGCCGCGGGCGAGCCGGTGGGACAGAAGCGCACGGCCGCTGCCGATGCCGAAAGCGCCGAAGGTTCGGGCGGTGCAGGGCCTACTGGTGGCGCGGAAGGTGGTGCTGCAGGTGGCGAAGCCGGTGATGGCCGCGAAAACGCCGAGGGCGCCGAGAGCGCCGAAGGCGCCGAGGAAGGCGAGGCCGGTGATGGCCAGCGCCGCCGCAACAGGCGCCGTCGCGGTCGGCGTGGGGGCGCCGATCGCGCAGCCGCCGAGGGCGCGCCCGCGGCCGAACCCGTGGTCGCCGCGGGCGGTGTCGACGAGGCCGATGACGAGGACGACGAAGACGACGAGCCGGCCGCTGCGCCCGCCGCGCCGCTGCCGCCGGTCGATGCCGGCGAAACCTTCGCCGACGTGCTGTCTGGTGCCTACGACGCGCTGCCGTCCGAGGATATCGAGGCCATTCCCGAGCGCCGCGTGCTGGCTGCCGAGCCGGACGCACCGAAGCTGCACAAGGTGCTGGCGCAGGCCGGAGTCGGCTCGCGCCGCGACATGGAGCAACTGATCGTCGAGGGCCGCGTCACGGTCAACGGCCAGCCGGCGCATGTCGGCCAGCGCATCTCGTTCGGCGACCAGATCAAGGTGGCCGGCAAGCCGGTCAAGGTGCGCATCGTGCCGCCGCTGCCGCGTGTGATCGCGTACCACAAGCCGGTCGGCGAGGTCGTCACGCACGATGACCCGGAGCGCCGTCCCACCGTGTTCCGCCGCCTGCCGAGGCTGCCGCAAGGCAAGTGGCAGTCGGTCGGCCGCCTCGACATCAACACCGAGGGCCTGCTGCTGTTCACCAACTCCGGCGAGCTCGCGAACCAGCTGATGCATCCGCGCTTCGGCGTCGAGCGCGAGTACGCGGTGCGCGTGCTGGGCACGCTGGACGAAGACAGCCGCGAGAGCCTGCTCGAAGGCGTCGAGATCGACGGCCAGCGTGCCGCGTTCAAGTCGATCGCCGACGGCGGCGGCGAAGGCGCGAACCACTGGTACCGCGTGGTCATCAGCGAAGGCCGCAACCGCGAGGTGCGCAAGCTCTTCGACAGCGTCGACCTCACCGTGAGCCGGCTGATCCGCATCCGCTACGGCTGCGTCGTGCTGCCGCGCGGCCTGAAGCGGGGCGTGTGGGTGGACCTGAACGAAGCCGAGGTGCGCGAACTGCGCCGCCTGTCCGGTGTCCGCGACGGTGGCCAGCCGCAGGCTTCGCAAGGGCCGCGCCAGAACGATGGTGGCGGCAAGGCGCGCCGCAACCGGCGCGGTCGCGGCGGGGATCGCAACGACCGCAATGACCGCAACGATCGCGGCGACCGCGTGGACCGCGGTGTTGACCGGGGCGACCGCTTCGAGCGCCGTGAACCGGGCGAGGGCGGCCCGATCCCGAACCCGCTGCAGCAGACCTTCGACAAGCGTGCGATCAAGGAGGCGCGCCAGCCGCGCCGCGAGTACTCCGAGGACGGCCCGATCCCGAACCCGCTCGAGCAGACCTACGACAAGCGCTTCGTGCAGAAGCAGCGTGGCTTCGGCGGCGGTGGTGGCGGTGGCCGCAACAAGCAGGGTGGCGACGGTGGCGGCCAGCCCGATCCGATGAAGACCTCGGTCGGCTACATCGGCGCCGATGCCTTCGTGCGCAAGTTCCAGCAGCAGGGCGGCGGGCGCGGCGGCAAGCGCCGCGGCGGACGCTGACCGACCGTGGTGCATGGGATGGTCATCGTCCCTGGCTAGAATAGCGGGTTAACTTTTAAGTCTTTGATTCAGGAGAACTTTATGGCCATCGAACGCACGCTCTCGATCATCAAGCCCGACGCCGTGGCGAAGAACGTGATCGGCCAGATCTACGCCCGCTTCGAAGGCGCCGGCCTGAAGATCGTCGCGGCCAAGATGGCGCACCTGTCGCGCGGCGAAGCCGAAGCCTTCTACGCGGTGCACAAGGCGCGTCCGTTCTTCAAGGACCTGGTCGACTTCATGATCTCCGGCCCGGTGATGATCCAGGCGCTCGAAGGCGAGAACGCGATCGCCAAGAACCGCGAGCTGATGGGCGCCACCGACCCGAAGAAGGCCGAGAAGGGCACCATCCGCGCCGACTTCGCCGAGAGCATCGACGCCAATGCCGTGCACGGCTCGGACGCGCCGGAGACCGCCGCTGTCGAAGTGGCGTTCTTCTTCCCGGGCATGAACGTCTACAGCCGCTGAACTTCAGCGCTCCCGCGGCGGTCAAGCGGAACGTGAATCCGGTCAATCTGCTCGATTTCGATCTCGAAGGACTCGCCGCGTACTGCGAAGGGCTGGGCGAGAAGCGCTTCCGCGCCGTCCAGCTCTTTCGCTGGATCCACCAGAAGGGCGCGGCCGACTTCTCGCAGATGTCGGACCTCGCCAGGTCGCTGCGCGACAAGCTCGCCGGCGCCGCGGTCATCCGGCCGCTGCCCATCCTCAGCGAGCAGGCCTCGGCCGACGGCACGATCAAGTGGCTGTTCGACGTCGGCAACGGTGACGCGGTCGAGACCGTCTTCATCCCCGAGGAAGACCGCGGCACGCTGTGCATCTCGTCGCAGGCCGGCTGCGCGGTGGGCTGCCGCTTCTGCTCCACCGGGCACCAGGGCTTCAGCCGCAACCTCGCCACCGGCGAGATCGTCGCACAGCTGTGGCACGCCGAGCACCACCTGCGGCAGCGCCTGAAGCTCGCGCCCAATGTGCGGGCGATCGACAACGTCGTGATGATGGGCATGGGCGAGCCGCTGCAGAACTACGCCGCGCTGGTGCCCGCGCTGCGCACGATGCTCGACGACCATGGCTACGGCCTGTCGCGTCGCCGCGTGACGGTGTCGACCTCCGGCGTCGTGCCGATGATCGACCGCCTGCGCGAGGACTGCCCCGTCGCGCTGGCCGTGTCGCTGCACGCGCCGAACGACCCGCTGCGCGACCAGCTCGTGCCGCTGAACAAGAAGTACCCGCTCACCGAACTGCTGGCGGCGTGCAATCGTTACCTCGACGCCGCGCCGCGGGACTTCATCACCTTCGAGTACTGCATGCTCGACGGCGTCAATGACACGCCCGAGCATGCGCGCGAGCTGCTGGCGCTGGTGGCCGGGCCGCGGGCCGCGCATCCGGTGCCCTGCAAGTTCAACCTGATCCCGTTCAACCCGTTCCCGGCCTCCGGGCTGAAGCGTTCGCCGCGCGACCGGGTGACGGCCTTCGCCAAGGTGTTGCAGGACGCCGGCGTGGTGACCACCGTGCGCAAGACGCGCGGCGACGACATCGACGCCGCCTGCGGGCAGCTTGCCGGCGAGGTGCAGGACCGCACGCGCGCCGGTGAGCGGATGACGCGGCCGGTGATCCGCATCGCGCCGTCCGACGCGCCGATCGCTTCGAACAAACGGAGTTCGCCGACATGATCCGAGGTTCGTTGCGTGCCGCCGCCTGGCTGGCCGGCCTGGTCGCCGGTGCAAGCCTGCTCGGCGCCTGCGCGTCGTCGTCCCCTGCGCCGGCCCCGAGTCCGCCGCCACCGGAGCGGCGCGTGCCGTCCAACGATCCGCAGGAGCTCGAGCGCCGCGCCCAGGTTCGGCTGCAGCTGGCCGAGGCCTATTTCGGCCAGGGCCAGTACGACACCGCGCTCGAGGAGGTTCGCCGGTCTCTGGCCGCGAACCCGTCTTTCGGCCCGGCGTACAACCTGCGCGCGTTGATCCTGGCGGCCCAGGGGGACGAGGGCCAGGCCGAGGAGAGTTTCCGCCGCGCGCTGCAGATCAATGCCCGCGATGTCGACGCGATGCACAACTACGGCTGGTTCCTGTGCATGCGCCAGCGCTACCCGGACGCGATGGCGCAGTTCGACCAGGTGCTGGCGATCCAGCGTGGCGCCGCCCGGACGCTGACGGCGCGCGGCGTCTGCCAGGCCCGTGCGGGGCAATGGCCGGAGGCCGAGGCGTCGCTGATGCGGGCCTACGAGCTCGACCCGTCGAACCCGGTCACCGCCCTGAACCTGAGCGACGTGCTGGTGCGCCGCGGCGAGCTGACGCGTGCGCGCTTCTACATCGCGCGTGTCAACGCGGTGCCCGACAACGCCAATCCGCAGACCCTGTGGCTGGCCGCGCGCATCGAGCACAAGCTGGGCAATGCGGTCGGGGCGCGCGACTTCGGCGAGCGCATCCGCGCCCGCTTCCCGCAGGCAGCCGAGCTGTTGCTGTTCGACCGGGGCCGCTTCGATGAGTGAGCCGATGACCGACCGGACGGAGGCCCCGGCCAGCGGCGCCGGCGCGGTGCTGCGCGCGGCGCGCCAGCGCCAGGGCCTGCACATCGCCGCGCTGGCCGCGTCGATCAAGGTCGCGCCCTCGAAGCTGGAGGCCCTGGAAGCCGGCCGCTACGACGAGCTGCCGGATGCCACCTTCACCCGTGCGCTGGCGCAGAGCGTTTGCCGCGTGCTGAAGATCGATGCCGCGCCGGTGCTGGCGCAGCTGCCCTCGAGCGGGCCCGCGGCGCTCGATCGCGTCGACAACGGCCTGAACACCCCGTTCCGGGAGCGGCCGGCACGGCTGACGCCGAACGAGTGGCTGGTGCCGCGCCAGCCGGCGTTGTGGGTCGCGTTGCTGCTGCTCGTGGCCGCCGCGGCGTTCATGCTGGCGCCGAACGCGTGGTGGTCGAACTGGCGCAGCGGCACCGACACCGCCGCCACGCCGTCGACGGTGACCGAGACGCCGCCCGCTGCGGCGCCCACGGTCATCGCCGTGCCGGTCGCCACCGCGCCGGCGGTCGAAGCCTCGGGCGCCGCGCCGTCCCCCGACGCACCGGCCGCGGCCAGCGGCGCGGCAGCGCCGGTGATGGCAGCGGCCAGCGTGCCGGCTCCGGCGCCGGTCGCGCCTGCACCCGCGGGCGCCGCCCAGGTGCGCGCAGTGCAGGCCACCTGGGTCCAGGCGGTCGATGGCCGCGGCCAGACCGTGATCGCGCGCACCCTGCAGGCCGGCGAGACCTTCGACCTCGTCGGTCCGCGCCCCTACCGCGTGCGCATCGGCAATGTGCGCGGCACCGAGCTGCTGGACCGCGGACAGGCGATCGACCTCGCTTCGCGCACGCGGGACAACGTCGTCAACGTCGAGCTGCCATGAATCCCCCCGAACCTTCCGCCGATGTGACGAGCGACGAGCTGCGCGACGACGAACAGCCGATCCTGCCGGCGGCCATCCCGCCGCGTCGCACGCGCCAGGCGCGCGTGCGCTGGGGCGATCGCCTGGTGACCATCGGCGGCGACGCGCCGGTTCGCGTGCAGTCGATGACCAACACCGACACGGTCGACGTCATCGAGACCGCGATCCAGGTCAAGGAACTGGCGATCGCCGGCTCGGAGCTGGTGCGCATCACCGTCAATACGCCCGAGGCGGCCAAGGCCGTGCCGGCGATCCGCGAGCAGCTCGACCGCATGGGCATCGACGTGCCGCTGATCGGCGACTTCCACTACAACGGCCATACGCTGCTGACCGAGTACCCCGACTGCGCCGCCGCGCTGTCGAAGTACCGCATCAACCCCGGCAACGTCGGCAAGGGCGCCAAGCGCGACCGGCAGTTCGCGCAGATGATCGAAGCCGCGATCCGCCACGACAAGGCGGTGCGCATCGGCGTCAACTGGGGCTCGCTCGACCAGGAGCTGCTGGCGTCGCTGATGGATGCCAATGCGCGCCGCGCGACGCCCTGGGACGCGAAGCAGGTGATGTACCAGGCGCTGGTGCAGTCGGCGCTGCAGTCGGCCGACTGGGCGGCCGAGCTCGGCCTCGACCCGAACCAGATCATCATCAGCTGCAAGGTCAGCGGCGTGCAGGACCTGGTCACCGTCTACCAGGCGCTCAGCCGGCGCTGCGACTACGCGCTGCACCTGGGCCTGACCGAAGCCGGCATGGGCACCAAGGGCACGGTGGCCTCGTCGGTGGCGCTCGGGCAGCTGCTGCAGCAGGGCATCGGCGACACGATCCGCGTCTCGCTGACGCCGCAGCCGGGCGAGGCCCGCACGCAGGAAGTGGTCGTCGCGCTGGAGATCCTGCAGGCGCTGGGCCTGCGCCACTTCAACCCCAGCGTCACCGCCTGCCCGGGTTGCGGCCGCACGACGAGCACCACCTTCCAGGAGCTCGCCAAGCAGATCGACGACCACCTGCGCGCGATGATGCCGGTGTGGAAATCGCGCTATCCCGGCGTCGAGAACCTGAAGGTCGCGGTGATGGGCTGCATCGTCAACGGCCCCGGCGAGAGCAAACATGCCGACATCGGCATCAGCCTGCCCGGCACCGGCGAAGCGCCGGCCGCGCCGGTGTTCATCGACGGCGCGAAGGCGATGACCCTGCGCGGCGAGGGCATCGCGCAGGAGTTCCACCGCATCGTCGAGGACTACATCGAGCGCCGCTTCGGCTCGGTGACCGCGGCGCATTGATGGCCGCTCGCTTCTTCCGTTAGCCCCGCGCGCCGTGAAGGCGCGCAGACCGCATCCCCGCGTGCCGCACGACTCCGGCTCGCCACTCCCCCCGAACATGAGCAACAACGTCCTGCGAGCCATCAAGGGCATGAACGACATCCTGCCGGGCAGTGTCCCGCGCAAGGACAAGCTGCCCGACAGCGGGCTGTGGCTGTGGTTCGAGAACACCGTGCGCTCGGTGCTCTCGCGCTACGGCTACCAGTACCTGCTGACCCCCACCGTCGAGCCGACGGCGCTGTTCGTGCGGGGCCTCGGCGAGGTGACCGACATCGTCGAGAAGGAGATGTACTCCTGGACCGACGAGATGAACGGCGACCGGCTGACGCTGCGCCCCGAGGCCACCGCCGGCATCGTGCGCGCGATGGTCGAGCACAACGCGCTGTACAACGGCCCGCTGCGGCTGTGGACCATCGGCGCGATGTTCCGCCACGAGCGGCCGCAGAAGGGCCGCTACCGCCAGTTCCACCAGCTCGACGTCGAAGCGCTGGGCTTCGCCGGGCCGGACGTCGATGCCGAGCTGATCCTGATGGTGCGGCGGCTGTGGCAGGAACTCGGCCTCGTCGTCGGCCAGCACGTGCGGCTGGAGCTCAACAGCCTGGGCCAGCCGGCCGAGCGCCAGACGCACCGCGAGGCGCTGATCGCCTACTTCGAGGCGCATGCCGATCAGCTCGACGAGGACGCGAAGCGCCGGCTCCACAGCAACCCGCTGCGCATCCTCGACACCAAGAACCCCGCGATGCAGGCGCTGGTCGAGGCCGCGCCGACGCTGATGGACTTCCTCGGCGGGCAGTCGCTCGCGCACTTCGACGCGGTGAAGGCCGTGCTCGACGCCGCCGGGCTCGAGTACCGCGTCAATACGCGCCTGGTGCGCGGCATGGACTACTACAACCTGACGGTCTTCGAGTGGGTCACCGACCAGCTCGGCTCGCAGGGCACGGTCTGCGGCGGCGGGCGTTACGACGGCCTGTTCGAGCAGCTCGGCGGCAAGCCGGCGCCGGCGGTGGGCTTCGGCCTGGGCATCGAACGGCTGCTGCTGCTGATCCAGGAACTCGGCCTGCCCGTCCCCGATGCGGCGCCCGACGCCTACGCGGTGATCGCAGAGCCGCAGGCGCTGCCGCGGGCGCTGCTGACGATCGAGGCGCTGCGGGCGCAGGGACTCGCGGTGCAGATGCACGCGGGCGGCGGCAGCATGAAGGCGCAGTTCAAGAAGGCCGATGCCTCTGGCGCCCGCTTTGCGCTGGTGTTCGGCGGCGACGAGCTGGCGCAGGGCATGGTCGCCCTGAAGCCGCTGCGCGACGGCGGTGGCGCGCAGTCGCTGCGGCCGCTCGCCGATGCGGCCGCCTGGGCGCAAGAACTCCGCAACGCATAATCCCCCCCTTTTCGAGACCGGCTTCTGCAACAAGGAGCGGCGCGCATGGCGAAACAACTCGACCTGCAGGAGCAGGAACAACTCGACGAACTGAAGGCCTTCTGGAAGCAGTACGGCAACCTCATCACCGGCGTGCTGACGCTGGCGCTGCTGGCCTTCGCGGCGTGGAACGGCTGGAACTGGTACCAGCGCGATCAGGCCAAGAAGGCGGGCGCGATGTTCGAGGCGCTGGAACAGGCGGCGGCCGCGGGTGATGCCGCGCGTGGCGCCCAGGTGCTGAAGGACCTGCAGGAGCGCTATCCGCGCACCACGTACGCGCAGCAGGGCGGCTTGATCGCGGCCAAGCTGCTGGCCGAGAAAGGCCAGGCCGACCAGGCCCGCGTCGCGCTGACCTGGGTCGCCGACAACGCGCCCGAGGACGAGTACAAGACGATCGCGCGCCTGCGGCTCGCCGGCGTGCTGATGGAAGCGAAGCAGTACGACGAGGGGCTGAAGCAGCTGGCCGGCGCGACCGCACCGGACTTCGCCGCGCTGGTCGCCGACCGCCGGGGCGACGTGCTGCTCGCGCAGGGCAAGAAGGACGAGGCCAAGGCCGCCTACGAGGCCGCCTACAAGGGCATGGACGAGAAACTGGACTACCGCCGGCTCGTCGATGCCAAGCTGACGGCACTGGGCGCCGCGCCCGCTGCCGCGGCAGCGTCGGCTGCCGCTTCGGGGGCCTCACGATGAGTCGCACGATGAGCGGCCTGGTGCCGCTGCTGCTGGCCGGTCTCGCGTTGCTGGGCGCGTGTTCGAGCACCGACAAGCCGAAGCCGACACCGCTGGAGTCGGTGACGCCGCAGATCGCCGGCCGCCAGGTGTGGAGCGCGCGGCTCGATGGCGTGCAGTTCCCGCTGCAGGTCGTCGCGCGCGAGGGCACGTTCGTCGTCGCTTCGACCGGCGGCACCGTTGCCGCGTTCGACGCCCAGAGCGGCCGCGAGGCCTGGCGCGGTGAGGCCGGCAGCCGCCTGTCCGCTGGCGTGGGCAGCGATGGCCGCTTCGCTGCCGTCGTCACGCAGAACAACGATCTCGTCGTGCTGGAGCGCGGCAGGAAGTCGTGGACCGCGCAGTTGTCGTCGCGCACGACCACCTCCCCGCTGGTGGCCGGCGAACGTGTCTTCGTCATGGGGGTCGACCGGGTCGTGCACGCCTTCGACGCGCTCGATGGGCGCCGGCTGTGGACCTACCGCCGCGCCGGCGAGCCGCTGACGCTCGCGCAGCCCGGCGTGCTCGGCGTCTACAAGGACACGCTGCTGGTGGGCCAGGGCGCGTCGCTGGTCGGGCTCGATCCGCTGAAGGGCACGCTGCGCTGGGATGTGCCGATCACCTCGCCGCGCGGCACCAACGAAGTCGAGCGCCTGAACGACCTCGTCGCGCCGCTGCTGCGCGTCGGCGACATGGTTTGCGCGCGCGCCTTCCAGAATGCCGTCGGCTGCGTCGCGGCGAACACCACGTCGCTGCGCTGGAGCCGCCTCGGCGGCGGGCAGCAGGGCATCGGCGGCGATGCCGACCTGGTGTTCGGCGCCGACGCGTCCGACCGCGTCACGGCCTGGAAGGCCGCGAGTGGCGACACCGCCTGGAACAACGAGCGCCTGCTGCATCGCGGCCTGTCCGCGCCGCTGAGCACCGGCCGCACGGTCGTCTTCGGCGACGCGGAAGGCCAGGTGCACTTCCTGTCGCGCGACGACGGCAAGACGCTGCTGCGCCTGCCGACCGACGGCTCGGCGGTGGTCGCTGCGCCGGTGCTGTCCGGCACCACGGTGCTGGTGGTCACGCGCAACGGCGGGCTGTTCGCCTTCCGGCCCGAGTAACCGGCGCGGCAGCGACATGAAACCCGTCATCGCGCTCGTCGGCCGGCCGAACGTCGGCAAGTCGACGCTGTTCAACCGGCTGACCAAGTCGCGCGACGCGATCGTCGCCGACTTCGCCGGTCTGACGCGCGACCGCCACTACGGCGACGCGAAGCAGGGTGGGCGCGAGTTCATCGTCATCGACACCGGCGGCTTCGAGCCCGAGAAGCCCACCGGCATCGTCGCGCAGATGGCCAAGCAGACGCAGGCCGCGGTGGCCGAGGCCGACGCGGTGATCTTCGTCGTCGATGCGCGCAGCGGCGTCTCCGGCCAGGACCACGACATCGCGCGCTACCTGCGCGGCGCCAACAAGCGCGTGCTGCTGGCGGTCAACAAGGCCGAAGGCATGAGCGAATCGCCGTCGCTCGCGGAGTTCCACGAGCTCGGCATCGGCGAGCCGCACCCGATCTCGGCGGCACATGGCCAGGGGATCCGCAGCCTCGTCGAGGCGGCGCTCGAAGATTTTCCGGAAGACGAGGACGAGGCTGAAAGCGAGGAGGGCGCGCCGATCCGCCTCGCCGTTGCCGGGCGTCCGAACGTCGGCAAGTCGACGCTGATCAACACCTGGCTCGGCGAGGAGCGGCTGATCGCCTTCGACCTGCCCGGCACGACGCGCGACGCGATCCACGTGCCCTTCGAGCGCAACGGCCAGCGCTTCGAGCTGATCGACACCGCCGGCCTGCGCCGCAAGGGCAAGGTCTTCGAGGCGATCGAGAAGTTCTCGGTGGTCAAGACGCTGCAGGCGATCGCCGATGCCAACGTCGTCGTGCTGCTGGTCGACGCGACGCAGGGCGTCAGCGAGCAGGATGCGCACATCGCCGGCTACATCCTCGAATCGGGCCGCGCGGTGGTCATCGCCGTCAACAAGTGGGACGCGGTCGACAGCTACCAGCGCCAGATGTTCGAGCGTTCGGTCGAACAGCGCCTGCCGTTCCTGAAGTTCGCGCCGGTGCTGCCGATCTCGGCGCTGAAGCGCCAGGGGCTCGGTCCGCTGTGGAAGGCGATCGGCGATGCACACGCTTCCGCCACCCGCAAGCTGCCGACGCCGGTGCTGACCCGGCTGCTGCAGGAAGCGGTGCAGCACCAGGCGCCCAAGCGCGCCGGCATGTTCCGTCCGAAGCTGCGCTACGCGCACCAGGGCGGCATGAACCCGCCGATCGTGGTCGTGCACGGCAACGCGCTGGAGCACGTGACCGATGCCTACAAGCGCTACCTGGAGGGCCGCGTGCGCGACCACTTCAAGCTGGTCGGCACGCCGCTGCGCATCGAGTTGAAGTCCTCGCACAACCCGTTCGACGAGGACAAGGACCGCTAGCGGCGGGGGCTTCTCATGCGAGGCCCCATGAATACCCTGATGTGTTAAGGTGCGGCTCGTCTCGACTCTTAACACGGAGCATATCGTGTCGAACAAAGGGCAACTTCTACAAGACCCCTTCCTGAACCTGCTGCGCAAGGAGCATGTACCGGTCTCGATCTACCTCGTCAACGGCATCAAGCTGCAGGGGCACATCGAGTCTTTTGACCAGTACGTCGTCCTCCTGCGCAACACCGTGACCCAGATGGTCTACAAGCACGCGATCTCCACCGTCGTGCCGGGCCGTCCGGTCAACTTCCACGCCAACGACCAGGCCGACCAGGGCTGAGCATCAGCCCACCTGCCGGTCCTGGCCGGTCCGCTTCCCACTACCCCACCTTGAACCTCGACGAGAGGGTCGACGCCGCGTCGCCCGCAGACCGGCCGGACGGACCGGCCCGCGCGGTGCTCGTCGGTGTCGACTTCGGAACCGGCCATTCCTTCGATCCGACGCTCGACGAGCTGGCCCTGCTGGCCGAATCGGCCGGCGATGAGACGGTCGCGCGCATCGTCGCGCGCCGCAGCGCGCCCGATGCGGCGCTCTTCGTCGGCAGCGGCAAGGCCGACGAGATCAAGGCCCTCGTCGAAGCCCACCGCGCCGACGGCGTGATCTTCGACCAGGCGCTGTCGCCGGCGCAGCAGCGCAACCTCGAGCGCCACCTCGGCGTGCCGGTGGCCGACCGCACCGCGCTGATCCTCGAGATCTTCGCGCAGCGCGCGAAGAGCCACGAAGGCAAGCTGCAGGTTGAACTGGCGCGGCTGCAGTACGTCGCCACGCGCCTGGTGCGGCGCTGGTCCCACCTGGAGCGCCAGCGCGGCGGCGTCGGTCACCGCGGCGGCCCGGGCGAGGCGCAGATCGAGCTCGACCGCCGCATGATCGGCGAGCGCATCAAGTCGGTGAAGGCGCGGCTCGAGAAGGTCAAGCGACAGCGCAGCACGCAGCGCCGCGCGCGCCAGAAGAGCGGCAGCTTCCGCATCTCGCTCGTCGGCTACACCAACGCCGGCAAGTCGACCTTGTTCAATGCGCTGGTCAAGGCGCGCGCCTACGCGGCCGACCAGCTCTTCGCGACGCTCGACACCACCACGCGTTCGCTCTACCTCGAAGCCCTCGGCGGCACGGTGGCGCTGTCGGACACCGTCGGCTTCATCCGCGACCTGCCGCACAAGCTGGTCGAGGCCTTCCAGGCGACGCTGCAGGAGGCTGCCGATGCCGACCTGCTGCTGCACGTCGTCGACGCGTCGAGCCCGCTGCTGCAGGAGCAGCGCGACGAGGTCGAGCGCGTGCTGGCCGAGATCGGCGCCGAGGACATTCCGCAGATCCTCGTCTACAACAAGCTCGATCTCGTCGATGCGCCGCCGCGTGCGCTCGCCGACTGGGTCGAGCGCCAGCCGGGACTGTGGGTGCCACGTGTCTTCGTCAGTGCACTGGAAGGCCGTGGCCTCGACGAGCTGCGTGCGCTGCTGGCCCTGGCCGCGTCGACGGAAGGCTTGAAACCGCCCGCGATGACCCCAGCTGCGGCCGGATTGACCAGCGCTTCGGCGCAGGACCCCGGGTTACCATCGCCGCCCAATGAGCATGCCTTCACCCCACTCCGCTGACCCCGCCGGCCACCGTCGCGGCTTCGGCGCCTCGCTGCGTCGGCGTTTCGCCGGTCTGTGGATGAGCAACGGCCGCAACGAAGGTCCGCCCGACCTCGACGAGCTGTGGCGCGACTTCAATCGCAAGCTCGGCGGCCTGTTCGGCCGCGGTGGCAAGCAGCCGCCCGAGCCGCGCGAGGACGGTCCGTCGTTCCAGCCCGACATGAAGAACGCCGGTGTGGGCGTCGGCCTGATCGGCTTTGTCGTGCTCGTGATCTGGGCCGGCAGCGGCTTCTTCATCGTGCAGGAAGGCCAGCAGTCGATCATCACGACCTTCGGGCGCTACAGCTCGACGGTCGACGCCGGCTTCCAGTGGCGCTTCCCGTATCCGTTCCAGGCCCATGACACGGTGGCGGTGACCCAGCTGCGCTCGATCGACGTCGGCCGCAGCAACATCGGCCAGACCACCGGCCTGCGCGATTCGTCGATGCTGACGCAGGACGAGAACATCATCGACATCCGGTTCACCGTGCAGTACCGGCTGAAGGATGCGAAGGACTACCTGTTCGAGAACCGCGATCCCGACAAGGCGGTCGAGCAGGCCAGCGAGTCGGCCGTGCGCGAGATCGTCGGCCGCAGCAAGGTCGACTCGGTGCTCTACGAGCAGCGCGACGCGATTGCCGCCGACCTCGTGAAGTCGATCCAGGCGCAGCTCGACCGGCTGAAGGCCGGCGTCCTGATCGTCAACGTCAACGTGCAGAACGTTCAGGTGCCCGAGCAGGTGCAGGCCGCGTTCAACGACGCGGTGAAGGCCGGCGCCGACCGCGACCGCTTCAAGAACGAAGGCCAGGCCTACGCGAGCGACGTGATCCCGAAGGCCCGCGGCACCGCCGCGCGGCTGAAGGAAGAGGCCGAGGGCTACCGCCAGCGCGTGATCGCGCAGGCCGAGGGTGATGCGCAGCGCTTCCGCTCGGTGCTCACCGAGTACCAGAAGGCGCCCGTCGTCACGCGCGACCGCATGTACATCGACACGATGCAGCAGGTCTACTCGAACGTCAGCAAGGTGCTGATCGACAGCCGCAACGGCACGAACCTGCTGAACCTGCCGCTGGACAAGCTGCTGCAGCAAGGGGCCGCGACCGTCGCCACGCCGACCGCACCGGCGCTGCCGGCCGCGCAGGCCGTCGACTCGACCAGCAGCGCGGACGCGCGCGCGCGCGACGGCGGCCGCAGCCGCGACCGCGACGGCCGTTGAGCACGGGACGAGACAAGAACATGAACCGCATCGGACTCATCATCGCCAGCATCCTCATCGTGCTGATGCTGGCCTCGTCGATCCTGTTCGTCGTCGACCAGCGCCAGGTGGCGGTGGTCTACGCGCTCGGCGAGATCAAGGAAGTGATCACCGACCCGGGCCTGAAGGCCAAGCTGCCCCCGCCGTTCCAGAACGTCGTCTTCCTCGACAAGCGGGTGCAGACGCTGGACAGCCCGGAGACGCGCCCGATCTTCACCGCCGAGAAGAAGAGCCTGGTCATCGACTGGCTCGTCAAGTGGCGCATCGTCGAACCGCGCCAGTTCATCCGCAACAACGGCTCCGACATCCGCAACCTCGAGAGCCGGCTGAGCCCGGTGGTGCAGGCCGCGTTCAACGAGGAGATCACCCGCCGCACCGTGCGCGGCGTGCTCGCCGCCGAGCGCGACAAGGTGATGCTGGACGTGCGCAACCGCCTGGTCGACGAGGCGAAATCGTTCGGCATCGAGATCGTCGACGTGCGGATCAAGCGCGTCGACTTCGTCGCCGACATCACCGACTCCGTCTACCGCCGCATGGAGTCCGAGCGCAAGCAGGTCGCCAACGAACTGCGCTCGCAAGGCCAGGCCGATGCCGAGAAGATCCGCGCCGATGCCGAGAAGCAGCGCGAGATCATCATCGCCGAGGCCTACCGCGACGCGCAGAAGGTGCGCGGCGAAGGCGATGCGAAGGCGTCGCTGCTGTACGCCGATGCCTTCGGCCGTGACCCGCAGTTCGCGCAGTTCTACCGTAGCCTCGAGGCCTATCGCGCGAGCTTCCGCAATCGCAGCGACGTGATGATCGTCGACCCGTCGAGCGACTTCTTCAAGGCGATGCGCGGTTCGGGCAGCGGCGGCGCTGCGCCGGCGGCCCCGGCCGCACCGCGCCGCTGAGCCGGCGCGCCGCATCGCGCGCATGGGTGACCTGCTGCTGGGCGCGCTGGCGCTGATGCTCGTCGTCGAAGGCCTGCTGCCGTTCCTGAGTCCCGGGACCTGGCGCCAGGTCTTCGAGCGCGCATTGCGCATGAGCGACGGCCAGATCCGCTTCCTCGGCCTGTCGAGCATGATCGTCGGCCTGCTGCTGCTGGCGTTGCTGCGCTGAGCCTGGCGGCGCCGCAGCCGCACAAAGCGCGGCCAGTACAATGCCGCTTTTAATCCCCCCGGATTTCCTCATGTCGTCTGCTTGGCTGTTGCCCGAGCACATTGCCGATGTCCTGCCTGCCGAGGCCCGACGCATCGAGGAGCTGAGGCGCAGCCTGCTCGACATGGCGCGCAGCTACGGCTTCGAGCTGGTGATGCCGCCGCTGCTGGAGCACCTGGACTCGCTGCTCACCGGCACGGGCCGCGAGCTCGACCTGCGCACCTTCAAGCTGGTCGACCAGCTGAGCGGCCGCACGCTCGGTGTGCGGGCCGACAGCACGACGCAGGTCGCGCGCATCGATGCGCACCTCCTGAACCGCGCCGGCGTCACCCGCCTGTGCTACTGCGGCCCGGTGCTGCACGCGCGGCCGCAAGCCGCGCACAGCACGCGCGAGCCGCTGCAGCTGGGCGCCGAGATCTACGGCCATGCCGGCCTCGAGGCCGACCTCGAGGTGCAGGACCTGGCGCTCGACGGCCTGCGCATCGCCGGCCTCGAGCGCATGGTGCTGGATCTGGCCGATGCGCGCATCATGCGCGGCATCCTCGCCGGCGTGGCGGTCGATGCGGGCCTGCTCGCCGATGTCGTCGCGGCGATGGCGATCAAGGACCGCGGCACGCTGCAGCGCCTGTCCAAGGACTTCCCCGAGGACGCACGGCGTGGCCTGCTGGCGCTGCCGGACCTGTACGGCGACGAAGAAGTGCTGGCCGCCGCGCGCCAGGTCCTGCCGCAGCGTCCGCTGATCCAGGCCGCGCTCGACGACATGGCCTGGCTCGCAAGTCATGTGCGCCGCGCCCACTCGGGACTTCGCATCGGCTTCGACCTTGCCGACATCGGCGGCCACGGCTACTACAGTGGCGTGCGCTTCGCGGTGTACGTCGATGGCGCCAGCGACGCGGTGCTGCGCGGCGGTCGTTATGACGAGGTCGGCGCCGTCTTCGGCCGCAACCGGCCTGCGGTCGGCTTCAGCACCGACCTGAAGATGCTGGTGGCGGTCGCCGCGCCGCAGCCGCGGCGCATGGCGATCCGCGCCCCGTGGGGCGAAGATCCGGGGCTGCGCAGCGCGATCCGCAGCCTGCGCGAACAAGGCGAGACCGTCGTCTGCATCCTGCCCGGCCACGAGCACGAGGGCGAGGAATTCGACTGCGATCGCGAACTGGCGGCCGTCGACGGCCGCTGGGTGCTGCGCGCGCTCTGAGCGCGGCTGCGGCACCGCACTGATTCAACCGGACCATCCGAACATGCAACAAGGCAATCAGACTCGCCACGGCCGCAACGTCGTGGTCGTCGGCACCCAGTGGGGCGACGAAGGCAAGGGCAAGGTCGTCGACTGGCTGACCGACCACGCGCACGGCGTCGTGCGCTTCCAGGGCGGCCACAACGCCGGCCACACGCTGGTCATCAAGGGCGTCAAGACGGCGCTGCAGCTGATCCCGTCGGGCATCATGCGCGAGGGCGTGCCGTGCTACATCGGCAACGGCGTCGTCGTCGATCCGATCCACCTGCTCGGCGAGATCGAGCGGCTGGAAGCCATCGGCGTCGAGGTGCGCTCGCGCCTGTTCATCAGCGAATCGTGCCCGCTCATCCTGCCTTTCCACGTCGAGGTCGACCGTGCGCGCGAAGCGCGGCGCGAGTCCAGCGGCATCGGCAAGATCGGCACCACGGGCAAGGGCATCGGCCCGGCCTATGAGGACAAGGTGGCGCGCCGCGCGCTGCGCGTGCAGGACCTGAAGCACCCCGAGCGCTTCGCGAAGAAGCTGCGCGAACTGCTCGAGATCCACAACGCCGCGCTGTCCGGCTATCTGCAGGGCCAGGCGCTCGCGTTCCAGCCGATCTTCGACCAGTCGATGAAGGTCGCCGAGGCGCTGAAGCCGATGCTGGCCGACGTCGGCTACCGCATCCACAACGCGAACCGTGAGGGCGCCAACCTGCTGTTCGAAGGGGCGCAGGGCACGCTGCTGGACATCGACCACGGCACCTACCCGTACGTCACCTCGAGCAACTGCGTGGCGGGCAATGCCGCCGCCGGCGCGGGGGTCGGGCCGGGCATGCTGCACTACATCCTCGGCATCACGAAGGCCTACACGACGCGCGTCGGCGGCGGGCCGTTCCCGACCGAGCTGCCGATCGACCAGCCGGGCACCATCGGCCACCACCTGTCGACCGTCGGCCAGGAGAAGGGCGTCGTCACCGGCCGCGCGCGCCGCTGCGGCTGGCTGGATGCCGCGGCGATGAAGCGCTCGATGATCATCAACGGCATCTCGGGGCTGTGCATCACGAAGCTCGACGTGCTCGACAAGCTGCAGGAGATCAAGGTCTGCATCGGCTACAAGCTCGACGGCCGCGACATCGACATCCTGCCGCTGGACGCCGACGAGATCGCCGCCTGCGAGCCGGTGTTCGAGACCTTCCCGGGCTGGCAGGAGTCGACCTTCGGTGTCACGTCCTACGACCGGCTGCCGGCCAATGCACGCGCGTACCTGGAGCGCGTGCAGGCCCTGATCGGCGCGCCGATCGACATGATCTCCACCGGCCCCGACCGCGAGCACACGATCGTGCTGCGCCACCCGTACAAGACCTGAGACGAGGAGACTCCTTCATGCTGACCGACGACGGCAAGCACCTGTATGTGTCCTGGGACGAGTACCACCTGCTGACCGAGCGGCTCGCGCTGAAGGTCGCGGCCTCGGGCTGGGAGTTCGATCAGATCCTGTGCCTCGCACGCGGCGGCATGCGCCCCGGCGACGTGCTGTCGCGTGTATTCGACAAGCCGCTGGCGATCATGTCGACGAGCTCGTACCGCGCCGAGGGCGGCACGATCCAGGGCCGCCTCGACATGGCCAAGTACATCACGATGCCCAAGGGCGAACTCGCCGGGCGCGTGCTGCTGGTCGACGACCTCGCCGACTCGGGCGTCACGCTGAAGGCGGTGGTCGAGCGCCTGCGCGGGCTGCCGCAGATCAGCGAGCTGCGCAGCGCGGTCATCTGGGTCAAGGGCGTCTCGAACTACACGCCCGAGTACTACGTCGAGATGCTGCCCACGAGCCCGTGGATCCACCAGCCGTTCGAGGAGTACGACAACCTGCGTCCCGACGGTCTGGCGAAGAAATTTGCCGTCTGATCCGAAGCACGCGATCGACGCGGCCGGCATTCACGGATGCCGGCACGCCCCCACCGCCGACATCATCGATGCCGGCGCTTCCCATTCGGCTTTCCATTGCAATCCCGCGGCGTTCCATTTCCGGACCGCACAAAGCAAAATGGCCGACACTGTTGTGTCGGCCATTGCTTTGTTTGGTGCCCAGGAGAGGACTCGAACCTCCACGCCGCTAAGCGCTAGTACCTGAAACTAGTGCGTCTACCAATTCCGCCACCTGGGCAGGTACTGAAGCTAGGAGTCTAGCATAAAGACAAATCAGAAAACAAGCGCAGCCCCGCTGGGCGCTGCATTGATGAGCGAGATCGAGGGCACCGTGCTCGGTCATCGCGACGGCCACGGCTTCGTGCGCCGCGACGACAACGAACCCGACATCTACCTCTCGCCGCAGGAGATGCGCGCGGTGCTGCACCGCGACCGCGTACGCGTGCGTGTCGTGCGTTATGACCGCAAGGGCCGGCCCGAGGGCCGTGTGCTGGAGATCGTCGAGCGCCGCAAGACGCCGATCATCGGCCGCCTGCTGCACGAGAACGGCATCTGGCTCGTCGCGCCCGAGGACCGCCGCTACGGCCAGGACATCCTGATCCCCAAGAACGCCACCGCCAACGCGACGGTGGGGCAGGTCGTCGCGCTCGAGCTGACCGAGACGCCGTCGATGTACTCGCAGCCGGTTGGCCGCATCACCGAGGTGTTAGGCGAGATCGACGACCCCGGCATGGAGATCGAGATCGCGGTGCGCAAGTACGAGGTGCCGCACCGCTTCTCGTCCGAGACGCTGGCGCAGGCCGCGGCGCTGCCGGACCGGCTGCGGGCGGCCGACAAGCGCCACCGAATCGACCTGACCGACGTGCCGCTGGTGACCATCGACGGCGAGGACGCACGCGACTTCGACGACGCGGTGTACTGCGAGCCGCTCAAGCGCGGTCGCGGCAAGAGCGCGTTCGACGGCTGGCGCCTGATCGTCGCGATCGCCGACGTCAGCCACTACGTGAAACCCGGCGAGCCACTCGACGAGGATGCCTACGAGCGCGCGACCTCGGTGTACTTCCCGCGCCGCGTGATCCCGATGCTGCCGGAGAAGCTGTCGAACGGCCTGTGCTCGCTGAACCCGGACGAAGAGCGGCTGTGCATGGTCTGCGACATGCTCGTCGGCGCGCAGGGCGAGATCGAGGCCTACCAGTTCTACCCGGCGGTGATGCGGTCGCATGCGCGCTTCACCTACACCGAGGTCGCCGCGATCCTCGGCAATACGCGCGGTGCCGAGGCGCAGCGGCGCAAGGACCTCGTGCCGCACCTGCTGCACCTGCACGAGGTCTACCGCGCGCTGCTGAAGCACCGCGGCACGCGTGGCGCGGTCGACTTCGAGACCACCGAGACGCAGATCGTCTGCGACGACAACGGCCGCATCGAGAAGATCGTGCCGCGCGTGCGCAACGAGGCGCACCGGCTGATCGAGGAATCGATGCTGGCCGCCAACGTCTGTGCGGCCGACTTCATCCAGCGCCACAAGCACCCGGCGCTGTACCGCGTGCACGAAGGTCCGACGCCGGAGAAGCGCGTCGTGCTGCAGAACTACCTGCGCACGCTGGGCGTGGGCCTGAGCATCAGCGACGACCCGACGCCCGGCGAGCTGCAGGCCATCGCCCAGGCGACCAAGGACCGCGTCGATGCCGCGCAGATCCACTCGATGCTGCTGCGCTCGATGCAGCAGGCGATCTACACGGCGACCAACAGCGGCCACTTCGGCCTGGCCTACGAGGCCTACGCGCACTTCACCAGTCCGATCCGGCGTTATCCCGATCTGCTGGTGCACCGCGTGATCAAGGCGCTGCTGCATGCCAAGCGCTACCACCTGGCGGGCGGCGTGATGGAAGACCTGCCGCCGGCCAAGCCCGCGCGCAAGGGCGGCAAGGTGATGCACAAGCCGCCCCTGGACATGCACGAGGCCGAGCTGTGGGAGGCCGCCGGCAACCATTGCAGCGCGAACGAGCGGCGCGCCGACGAAGCCTCGCGCGATGTCGAGGCGTGGCTGAAGTGCCGCTTCATGCGCGACCACCTCGGCGAGGAGTACTCCGGCACGGTCAGCGCGGTCACCAGCTTCGGCGTCTTCGTCACGCTCGACGACCTCTACGTCGAAGGCCTCGTGCACATCACCGAGCTCGGCGGCGAGTACTTCCGCTTCGACGAGGCGCGCCAGGAACTGCGCGGTGAACGCAGCGGGCTGCGCTACAGCGTCGGTTCGCGCGTGCGCGTGCAGGTCAGCCGGGTCGACCTCGACGGCCGCAAGATCGACTTCCGCATGGTGCGCGAAGGCGATACCGACCAGCTGCTGGCGCGCGGCCGCAAGCCGGCGACGAGCGCTGCGCAGGCGCTGAAGGAAGTGCAGGCCAAGGACCGCAAGGCCAAGGCGGCGCGTGCGAAGGTGGCGGCCGGGCGGGCGGTCACCGCCGGCAAGTCGGTGCGCGACCGCGCGAAGAGCGCCGGGCGCGTTCGCAAGACGCCGTGACGGGGCGCCGCCGCGGGTGCGATCAACGCAGCGCGGCGGCCAGAAACCCGATCAGGTCCGACGCCGGCAGCGGCAGTCGCTGATCGCCGCTTTCGGCGGCGCGCCCGTGCAGCCACGCGGCAGCGCTCGCGGCTTCGACGCCGGTCCAGTCGCGCTGCGCGGACCACAGGCCGCCGAGCCAGCCGGCGAGCACGTCGCCGCTGCCCGCGCTGCCGAGCCGCGCATTGCCGGTCGGATTCACGAGCGGCGTCGCGCCGGGCGACGCGATGACCGTGCCGGAGCCCTTGAGCAGCACGGTGCACGCCAGGGCCCGGGCCAGGCGGCCGGCGACCGCCAATCGATCGGCCTGCACGTCGGCGGCCGTGCTGCCGGCCAGCCGCGCCGCTTCCAGCGGGTGCGGGGTCAGCACCGTCGGCAGGCCCCGATCGGCGCGGTTGGTCAGCAGGGCGCGCAGCGCTGCCGAGGCCGCGATGGCGTTCAGCGCGTCGGCGTCGAGCACCAGCTTCATCGCGTCGGCCAGCACCGCCGGCAACCAGCGCGCGATCGCGCGGCCACCGCCGCAGCCGCAGACCACCGTCGAGTGACGCAGGCGATCGGGCTGCACCAGTTCGGCGGCCTCGCGCAGCATCGACTCCGGGCGCAGTTCGTCCATCGTTCGCCCGTCGACACCGAGCCGCGCGACGAAGACGCGCCCGGCGCCCGCGGCCAATGCGGCGCGGGCGGCCAGCGTCGCGGCGCCGCCCATGCCGGCCGCGCCACCGATCACGATCAGGTCACCGAAGCTGCCCTTGTGCTGCGCATGGCGCCGATCGGCCAGGCGAGGAGGGCCCGACAGCAGCGCGTCCGGCGGCCGGTCGACGGTGACGCCGAGGTCGTCGAACCACAGCTCGCCGGTCTGGTCGCGGCCGTCCGCCGTGAAGAGGCCGGGCTTCAGGCTCAGCAGCGACAACGTGTGCCGCGCACGCACGACGGGCTGACCCGGCGCCGCGCCGGTGTCGGCCGGCAGGCCCGACGGCAGGTCGATGGACAGCACGTCGAGGCCGGTCGCGTTGATGCGCTCGATGGTTCGCGCGGTCTCGTCACGCAGCGGATGCCGCACGCCCAGCCCGAGCAGGCCGTCGATGACGAGGTCGGTGTGCGCGGGCATCTCGGTGCTGAACGGCACACCGGCGGCGACCGCTGCTTCATGCGCCTGCCGCGCGTCGGCGGGCAGCCGGTCGACGTCGCCGAACAGGCTAACCGTCACAGGCCGGCCGGCGGCCGCGAGATGCCGGGCCGCGACCAGGCCATCGCCCCCGTTGTTGCCGCCGCCTGCCACCACCCACGCGTGGCGCGCATGCGGTGCGACGGCCAGCGCCAGCCGGGCGACCGCGAGCCCGGCGCGCGCCATCAGCGTGTGCGGTGGCAGCGCGCGCTGTGCCGCTTCTTCGATCGCCCGCGTGGCGGCCGCATCGTGCAGCGGCCAGGCGCGGTTGGAGGGCAGCACGCGGTGGATCATGACGGTCGCGGGGTCAGTGCTTCAGCCGTTCGATGCCGAGGCCGTCGAGGTCGATCGGCGCGGCGCGGCCGTTGAGCAGGTCGGCCAGCGCGCGGGCCGAGCCGCAACTCAGCGCCCAGCCGCTCGAACCGTGGCCGAGGTTCAGCCAGACGCCGTCGATGCCGCTGCGGCCGAGCACCGGTGGACCATCGGGCAGCATCGGGCGCGCCCCTTTCCAGGCCTGCACCTGCGACAGCTGCGCACAACCGGGAAACCAGTCGTCGAGCAGCTTGTAGAGGGTCTGGACGGCGGCGGTGCTGTGCTGGTCGAGGCGGCCGCCGAGCTCGGCACTGCCGGCAACGCGCACGCGCTGGCCGAGCCGGGAGATGGCCACCTTGAAGTGCTCGTCCATCACCGCGGAGCGTGGCCCGGGCAACGGATGGCCGTCGATCGAGCGCAGCGGCGCGGTGATCGAGTAGCCGTGCACCGCCACCAGCGGCAGCTTCAGGCCGAGCGGCCGCAGCAGCGCAGGTGCCCCCATCGCCGCGCAGACCACGATCGCGTCGAAGCGATCCTCGGACGGTGCGCGATCGCCGTCGAGCGCGCGGTGCTGCACCGTGGGCGCGCTGCCGCCCCGAAGCGCCACCACCTCGCGCTGGAAGCGGAAGTCGGCGCCCAGGCGCTGGGCCTCGGCGCGCAGCAGGTGCGCGAACTGTCGGCAGTTGCCGACTTGGTCGGCGGGCAGGTGCACCGCGGCGTGCAGCGGCGTCTGCGGGTTCAGGCCCGGCTCCAGCGTGCGTGCCTTCGTAGCGTCGATCAGGTGGAAGCTGACGCCGAGTTCGGCCAGCAGCTTCAGGCTGCCACGCGCGAGCGCCAGGTCCTTCGGCGTGCGCAGCAGCACCATGTAGCCGTTGCTCTGCTCGTAGTCGAGATGCAGGTCGTGCGCCAGCGTCGCGAGCCGTTGCTGGCTGAAGCGCGCGAGACGGTGCATTCGTTCGCGGTTGGCCTGGAAGCTGGCGTTCGTGCAGGCCCGCCACCAGCGCCACATCCAGCGCAGCTGGCCACGGGCGAGCGGCCTGGCCAGCCGCACCGGCGCGTGCCGGCTCATCAGGTGCCTGAGCACCTTCGCCGGCATGCCGGGTGCTGCCCAGGGCGTGACATAACCCGGCGCGATCACACCGGCGTTCGCGAAACTGGTCTCTTCGGCGACGCTGCTGCGGCGCTCGAACACGGTGACCGCGTGGCCGTCGGCGGCGAGCTCGTACGCGGTCGTGACGCCGATGATGCCGGCGCCGATCACGGCGATGCGCATGTCAGCGCCGCCCGGTCGCCCGAAGGCGCTGACACGACCCCGGGATCCCGCATGGGAGGCTGCGGATCCCCGGGGGTAGCGAACGAAGTGAGCGTGGGGGCCGATTCACGTCAGACCTCGCCGAGCACGGCTTCGATCGCCAGGCTGGCGCCGAGCACCGCGTCGTCGGCGAGCGCCGGGCCCCAGACCATCAGCCCCACCGGCAGCGTTCCCGGCACCTGGCAGGGCAGCGACAGTGCGCAGCCGTCGAGCAGGTTGACCGCCGAGGGGTTGCGCAGCAGCAGCGCGTTCAGCGCGAAGAAGGTGTCGTCATCGTCGAGCAGCGGTTGCAGCGGCGGCGCGGTGATCGGCACCGTCGGCGACAGCAGTGCATCGAAGCCGTCGATCGCCGCTGTGATGCGTTCGATCCAGCGGGCGCGCGCCTGCTGAAGGTCGAGGTAGTCGGCGGCGCTGATGGCCGCGCCCCGCTTGATGCGGGCTGCGACGCGCGGGTCGTAGTCTGCTTCACGCGTGGCGAGCCGCTGGCGATGCCAGGCCCAGCTCTCGGCCGCCGCGAAACCGCCCTGCGCCTGCAGGTTCGCGAGCTCGGCGAGCGCGGGCAGCTCGATCGTCTCGATCTGCGCGCCCGCGGCGCTGAGCCGGCGCAGGGCCGCGTCGAAAGCCGCCGCCACCTCGGGCGACAGGGCGTCGAGCATCAGGGTCGATGGCACCGCCAGGCGCAAGGCGCGCAGCGGCCGGCGCAGCGGTTGCGGCAGGCGGGCGGACAGGATGCCGTGCAGGAGCACCGCGTCGGCGACGCTGCGCGTGATGGCGCAGGCGGTGTCCAATGTCGGCGACAGCGGGATGCACCCCTGGAGCGGCGTCAGGCGCTGCGTGTTCTTGAAGCCCACCAGGCCCTGCAGCGCGGCCGGAATGCGGATCGAACCGCCGGTGTCCGAGCCGAGTGCGCCCCAGCTCGCCCCGGTGGCCACCGACACCGCGGCCCCCGAGCTCGAGCCGCCGGGGATCAAGGTCTGGCCTTGCGAGCACGGGTTGCGCGGCGTGCCATGGTGCGGATTGATGCCGACGCCGGAGAAAGCGAACTCGCTCAGGTTGGTGTGGCCGACGAGCACCGCGCCCGCGGCGCGCAGGCGCGCGACGGCCGTGCTGTCGCGGGCCGCGGGCTCGGCATCGGCCAGGGAGCGGGAGCCGGCGGTCGTCGGCTGGCCGGCGACGTCGAACAGGTCCTTCACGGAGACCGGCAGGCCGGCCAGCGCCGGCAGAGGCAGGCCGGCCTCGCGCGCCCGGTCGACCGTCTGCGCGGTCACTTCGGCGGCGGCATCGAAGCGGCGGATGAAGGTGTGTCGGCAGGCGGGGGCATCGGCCGCGGCCTGTGCCGCGCGCAGCGCGTCACGAGCGGTGGTGGTGCCGGCTGCTATACTCTTTGGGTTTATCTGGATCTGCATTCGGGGCGTTCGCAACCGCAGCGCCGGCCCGCCGCAAGGCAGGCACCGTTCGCTCTGGACAGACGCCGGGCGGATACCTGGCGTCCGGCCGATCCGGACGAACCAATCGCGAACCGGCTTCAAGAAGGTGTCGCGGAGCTCATGGCTACGAGGAGAAAACCTCGTGGTCGGGCCCTGCGATTCGCGCCGGATTCTAGACCCAACCTTTGGAGCTACTCCATGTCCGTCACGATGCGTGAAATGCTGGAAGCGGGTGTCCATTTCGGACACCAGACCCGCTTCTGGAACCCCAAGATGGCCCCCTTCATCTACGGCCATCGCAACAAGATCCACATCATCAACCTCGAAAAGACGCTGCCGAAGTTCGAGGAAGCGATGAAGTTCGTGCGCCAACTCGCGGGCAAGCGCGGCACGATCCTGATGGTGGGCACCAAGCGCCAGGCGCGCGAAGTCATCAGCATGGAAGCGCAGCGCGCCGGCATGCCCTTCGTCGACCAGCGCTGGCTCGGCGGCATGCTGACCAACTTCAAGACGGTCAAGGGCTCGCTGAAGAAGCTCAAGGACATGCAGGCCCAGAAGGAAACCGGCCTCGAGCAGCTGACCAAGAAGGAAGCGCTGATGTTCGAACGCGAGCTGGCGAAGCTCGAGAAGGACATCGGCGGCATCCAGGACATGAACGCGCTGCCCGACGCGCTGTTCGTCATCGACGTCGGCTACCACAAGATCGCCGTCGCCGAAGCCAAGAAGCTCGGCATCCCGGTGATCGGCGTCGTCGACACCAACCACTCGCCGGACGGCATCGACTACGTGATCCCGGGCAACGACGACTCGGCCAAGGCCGTCGCGCTGTATGCCCGCGCGGTCGCCGATGCGGTCACCGACGGCAAGGCCAACGCGATCAACGAAGTCACCCAGGCCGTCGCCGGTGGCGACGAGTTCGTGGAAGTCAGCGAAGACGCCTGATTCCCGCCCGGGAAAGCCTGTACGAGAGGGGCTGATTCAGCCCCTTTTTCGCAAACGTTGTTTGGAGAGTTTCATGGCTGCAATCACTGCAAGCATGGTCGGCGAGCTGCGTGCGAAGACCGACGCGCCGATGATGGAGTGCAAGAAGGCGCTGACCGAGGCCGATGGCGACATGGCCCGCGCCGAAGAGATCCTGCGCGTCAAGCTGGGCAGCAAGGCCGGCAAGGCCGCCTCGCGCATCACCGCCGAGGGCGTGGTGTCGGCGGTCGTCAACGGCACGACCGGCGCGATGATCGAGGTCAACTGCGAGACCGACTTCGTCTCGAAGAACGATTCGTTCCTGGCCTTCGCCAAGTCCTGCGCCGACCTGGTCGCGCAGCACAACCCGGCCGACGTCGCCGCGCTGTCGGCGCTGGCGCTGGCCCAGGACGGCTTCGGCCCGACGGTCGAGGACGTGCGCAAGGGCCTGATCGGCAAGATCGGCGAGAACATGTCGATCCGCCGCTTCAAGCGCTATGCCGGCGACCAGAAGCTCGCCAGCTACCTGCACGGCACGCGCATCGGCGTGGTGGTGGAGTTCACCGGCGACGACGTCGCGGCCAAGGACGTCGCGATGCACGTCGCCGCGATGAAGCCGGTGGCGCTGTCGACCGCCGACGTGCCGGCCGACAAGATCGAGCTCGAGCGCAAGATCGCCGCCGAGAAGGCCGCCGAGTCGGGCAAGCCGGCCGAGATCGTCGCCAAGATGGTCGAAGGCTCGGTGCAGAAGTACCTCAAGGAGGTCTCGCTGCTCGACCAGGTCTTCGTCAAGGCCGCCGACGGCAAGCAGACCGTCGGCGCGATGCTGAAGGACAAGGCGACGACGGTGAAGGGCTTCACCCTCTACGTCGTCGGCGAAGGCATCGAGAAGAAGGTCGACGACTTCGCTGCCGAGGTGGCCGCGCAGGTCGCCGCCGCGAAGGGCCAGTAAGCCCTTCGTTGCCGCCGGGTAAAGCACCCGGCGGCCCGGGCGCCGCGCGGCTTGCAGTGCGCAGCGCCCCTTAAACTCCCCCCTTTGTTGCCCGATCCCGAGCGGAGAAATCGAACGCATGCCCGCCTACAAGCGCATCCTGCTGAAACTCTCGGGTGAAGCCCTGATGGGCGACGACGCCTACGGCATCAACCGCGCCACCATCGTGCGCATGGTGCGCGAGGTGCAGGAGGTCACCGCGCTGGGCTGCGAGGTCGCGGTCGTGATCGGCGGCGGCAACATCTTCCGCGGTGTCGCTGGCGGCTCGGTCGGCATGGACCGCGCCACCGCCGACTACATGGGCATGCTGGCGACGGTGATGAACGCACTCGCGCTGGCCGACACGATGCGCCAGGAAGGCCTGGTCGCACGCGTGATGTCGGCGATCGCCATCGAGCAGGTCGTCGAGTCCTACGTGCGGCCCAAGGCGCTGCAGTACCTGGAGGAAGGCAAGGTCGTCATCTTCGCCGCCGGTACCGGCAACCCCTTCTTCACCACCGACACGGCGGCCGCGCTGCGCGGTGCCGAGGTCGGCGCCGAGATCGTGCTGAAGGCCACCAAGGTCGACGGCGTCTACACCGCCGACCCGAAGAAGGATCCCTCGGCCACGCGCTACAGCAGCGTGAGCTTCGACGAAGCGATCACGCGCAACCTGCAGGTGCTGGACGCGACCGCGTTCGCGCTGTGCCGCGACCAGAAGCTGCCGATCAAGGTGTTCTCGATCTTCAAGCCCGGTGCGCTCAAGCGCGTCGTGCTCGGCGAGGACGAGGGCACGCTGGTCCACGTCTGACCCAGGAGTCATCACCATGACGATCGCCGACATCAAGAAGAACGCCGAGACGAAGATGCACAAGTCCGTCGAGGCGCTGAAGAGCGAACTGCAGAAGATCCGCACCGGCCGGGCGCACCCGGGCATCCTCGACCAGGTGCATGTCGACTACTACGGCTCGATGGTGCCGATCAGCCAGGTCGCCAACGTGTCGCTGCTCGATGCGCGCACGATCAGCGTGCAGCCCTGGGAGAAGGGCATGGGCGCGAAGATCGAGAAGGCCATCCGCGAGAGCGACCTCGGCCTGAATCCGTCGTCCCAGGGCGACCTGCTGCGCGTGCCGATGCCGGCCCTGACCGAGGAGCGCCGCAAGGAGCTCACCAAGGTCGCCCGCCATGAAGGCGAAGAGGCCAAGATCGCCGTGCGCAACCTGCGCCGCGATGCCAACGAGCACCTGAAGAAGCTGCTGAAGGACAAGCTGGCGACCGAGGACGACGAGCGCCGCGCGCAGGACGAGGTCCAGAAGATGACCGACCGCACCGTCGCCGAGATCGACAAGCTCGTGCATTCGAAAGAAGCCGAGATCATGGCGGTCTGAGGCCGCCGCGCCGACAACCCGCCGTGCACCGCGACCTGTCGATCCCGCAGCACGTGGCCATCGTGATGGATGGCAACGGCCGGTGGGCGAAGAAACGCTTCCTGCCGCGTTTCTTCGGCCACAAGGCCGGCGTCGATGCGCTGATCCGCATCATCGATGCCTGCGCCGACCGCGGCATCCGCTACCTGACCGTGTTCGCGTTCTCCTCCGAGAACTGGAAGCGTCCCGCCGACGAGGTGTCCGGACTGATGGGCCTGGTGCTGGTCGCGCAGGCCAAGTACATGCAGAAGATGGTCGGCAACGGCGTGCGCGTCGTCATCGCCGGCGACCGCAACGCGGTGTCCGACCGGCTGCGCAAGGCGTGGAACGACGTCGAGGAAGCGACCCGGCACAACCAGCGCCTGACGCTGACCGTGGCCTTCAACTACGGCGGCCGCTGGGACATGGTGCAGGCCTGCCGCCGCGCCGTCGCCGACGGCCTGAAGGCCGAGCAGATCGACGAGGAGGCGCTGTCGCGCTACATGGCGATGGGCCACGCGCCCGATCCCGACCTCTTCATCCGCACCGGCGGCGAGGTGCGCATCAGCAACTTCCTGCTGTGGCAGGTCGCGTACTCCGAGTTCGTATTCACCGATTGCCTGTGGCCCGACTTCGGCGAGGCCGAGCTCGATGCCGCCCTGGCGTCCTACGCCGGCCGCGAGCGCCGGTTCGGTGCGGTCAGCGCGGCGGCCGCGGCCCACCCGGCCTGAGGACGGCCCGGCATGCTGCGCCAGCGCATCATCACCGCCGTGATCCTGATGGCCGTGCTGCTGCCGGCCCTCTTCGCGCCGCATCCGATGCCCTTCGTGCTGTTCACGCTGGTGCTGATCAGCGCCGCGGGCTGGGAATGGGCGCGCCTGAACGGGCTGACGTCGCCGCCGCTGGCGATCGCTTGCGGGCTGCTGCTCGCCGCGGCCTGTGGCTTGGCCGCCGTGCTGCTGCCGCTGGCCGTCGGTCCGACCTGGCCGTGGTGGATCGGCGTCGCGGTCTGGGTGCTGGGCGGCCTCGTCGTGCTGCGCGGAGGGCCCGCCGGCTGGCCCGCGGTGCCGGCGGCGCTGCGCGTGCTGATCGGCCTGGCGCTGCTGTGGCTCGCCTGGTGGGCGCTGACGCAGGCACGGGTCATCGGCATCAACTTCCTGCTGTCGGTGCTGTGCATCGTCTGGGCCGCGGACATCGCCGCCTACTTCGGCGGCCGGGCCTTCGGCAAGCGCAAGCTCGCACCCGCCATCAGCCCCGGCAAGAGCTGGGAAGGCGTGTACTCCGGCATGGCCGGCGTGCTGCTACTGGCGGCACTGTGGATCGCCGCCGACCGGCGCTGGGACTTCGACTCGATGAGCGTGTTCACCGTGCTCGCCGAACGCATCGGGCTGATCGGCATGGGGCTTGCCGCGCTGGCGCTGGCGGGCCTGAGCGTCGTCGGCGACCTGTTCGAGTCGCTGGTCAAGCGTGCGGCCGGCGCCAAGGATTCGAGCAACCTGCTGCCCGGCCACGGCGGTGTGCTCGATCGGGTCGATGCCTTGCTGCCGGTGCTGCCGGCGGTGCTGGCGCTGATTCATCTGCCGTCCGTGAAGTGACGCCTGAAGGCCGAAGGTTGTTGAGAACGGTTGTTCGATGATCCAGCGGGTTTGCATCCTCGGCGCCACCGGGTCGGTCGGCCTCAGCACGCTCGACGTGATCGCGCTGCACCCCGATCGTTTCGAGGTCTTCGCGCTCACCGCGCAGCAGCGCGTCGACGAACTGGTCGCGCTGTGCCGCCGCTGGCGTCCGCGCTTCGCCGCGGTGGCCACCGAAGCGCAGGCCCGCGAGATGCGCGCGGTGCTGCAGGCCGACGGCGTGCCCACCGAGGTGCTCAGCGGCCCGCAGGCGCTGTGCGAGCTGGCCGCCCACCCCGAGGTCGACAGCGTGATGGCCGCGATCGTCGGCGCGGCCGGCCTGGCACCCTGCATCGCCGCCGCGTGCGCCGGCAAGCGCCTGATGCTGGCGAACAAGGAGGCGCTGGTCGTCGGCGGCCGCTGGTTCATGCAGGCGGTGCAGCAGGGCGGCGCGACCTTGCTGCCGATCGACAGCGAGCACTCGGCGATCTTCCAGTGCCTGCCCGACGACCGCCGCCAGTGGCCCGAGCGCATCGACCACCTGGTGCTCACCGCCTCGGGCGGCCCGTTCCGCACGCGCGATGCGCGCACGCTCGACGGCGTGACGCCCGAGGAGGCCTGCGCGCATCCGAACTGGGTGATGGGCCGCAAGATCTCGGTCGACTCGGCGACGATGATGAACAAGGCGCTCGAGGTCATCGAGGCACGCTGGCTGTTCGACCTCGCGCCCGAACGCGTGCGCGTGGTGCTGCACCCGCAGAGCATCATCCACTCGATGGTAGTCTGCCGCGACGGCTCGGTGCTGGCGCAGCTCGGCACGCCGGACATGAAGGTGCCGATCGCCGTCGGCCTCGCGCATCCGGCGCGCATCGAATCCGGTGCCAGCCGGCTCGACTTCCTGGCGCTGCAGGCCTTAAGCTTCGAGGCCGCTGACCATGAACGTTATCCCGCGCTGGCGCTGGCCTATGCCGCGCTCCACGCCGCCGAAGGCAGCACGACGGTGCTGAACGCGGCCAACGAAGTGGCGGTGGCCGCGTTCCTCGAGCGCCGCATCCGCTTCACCGACATCCACCGCATCAATGCCGGCGTGGTCGAGGCCCTGGTGCCGCGCGCCGGCGATGCAGACAGCCTCGATGCGCTGCTGGCGCTGGACGCCCGCGCCCGTGCCGCGGCGCTCGAGGCCATCGAAAGGAGCCGCCGATGATCACCACGGTGCTCGCCTTCCTGCTCACGCTCGGCGTGCTGATCGTCGTGCACGAGTACGGCCACTACCGCGTCGCCGTCGCCTGCGACGTCAAGGTGCTGCGTTTTTCGGTCGGCTTCGGCCGCGTGCTGTGGCGTCGCCAGGCCACGCCCGACAGCACCGAGTTCGTGCTGTCGGCGCTGCCGCTGGGCGGCTACGTGCGCATGCTCGACGAACGTGAAGGGCCGGTCCCGCCGCAGGACCTGCACCGCGCGTTCAACCGCAAGTCGCTGTGGCAGCGCACCGCCGTCGTGGCGGCCGGGCCGATCGCCAACCTGCTGCTGGCCGTCGTGCTGCACGCGGCGTCGCACTGGATCGGTGTCGAGGAGCCCAAGGCCCTGCTCGGCACGCCGGTGGCCGGTGGATTGGCCGAACGCGCCGGCATGCGATCGGGCGACTGGGTGCAGGCCTTCGCCGACGACGACGGCCGCTGGACCGAACTGCGTTCGCTCGGCGAACTGCGTTGGCAGGTGACGCAGCACGTGCTGCACGGCGAGCCGCTGCGGCTGCAGGTCACCGACGCGCGCGGCGAGCAGCGCCGCGACATCCGGCTGCCGCTGGACCAGCTGGAATCGCGCGAGGTCGATCCGGCGCTGATGAAGCGCATCGGCCTCGGCCTGCCGTTCAGCGAACCGGTGCTGGGCGAGGTGAAGCCCGGGCCCGGCGCAACCGCGGGCCTGCGCTCCGGCGACCGCGTGCTGCGCGTGGACGACCAGCCCGTCAGCGACGCCTACATGCTGCGCGAGCGCATCGGTGCGGCGATCGACGGCGATGCGGGCCGGCCGATGCGCTGGCGCATCGAGCGCCAGGGGCAGGTCCTCGAGCTCGTCGTGACGCCGCGTGTCGCGCGCGACGGCGAGCGTCGGGTCGGCCGCGTCGACGTCGTGCCGGGTCAGCCGCCGGCGATGGTGACGGTGCAGCTCGGCCTCGTCGAAGGCCTGCAGCGCGGCGTGGTGCGCACCTGGGAGGTCTCCGCGCTGACCTTGCGCATGCTGGGCCGCATGCTGATCGGCCAGGCCTCGATCCGCAACCTGAGCGGCCCGCTGACCATCGCCGACTACGCGGGCCAGTCCGTGAACCAGGGCCTGGCGTACTACCTCGGCTTCCTGGCGCTGGTGAGCGTCAGCCTCGGGGTGCTGAACCTGCTGCCGCTGCCGATGCTCGATGGCGGACACCTCATGTATTATCTTTTCGAGGGCCTGACCGGGCGCCCGGTCTCCGACCAGTGGCTCGCGCGTCTGCAGCGCGGCGGCATCGCAGTCCTGCTGGCGATGATGTCGGTAGCCCTCTTCAACGACGTGGCCCGCCTCCTGGGCCTGCACTGAACCCACCGAATGCTTTCGATTTTCCCGTCGAGTCTGAATCGCCCTGCGGCCATTGCCGTGGCTGCCATCGCGACGCTCGCGGCACCGGCTGCGCGTGCGGTCGAGCCGTTCACGCTGGCCGACATCCGCGTCGAAGGCCTGCAGCGCACCGACCCCGGCACCGTGTTCGCCGCGCTGCCGTTCCGCGTCGGCGACACCTACACCGATGACAAGGGTGCCGCCGCGCTGCGCGCGCTGTTCGCCACGGGCCTCTTCAAGGACGTGCGCATCGAGATCGACGGCAAGGTCGCGGTCATCGTCGTCGAGGAGCGCCCGGTCATCCAGACGGTGAACTTCGTCGGCCTGAAGGAGTTCGACAAGGACACGCTGATCAAGTCGCTGAAGGACGCGGGCATCGGCGAAGGCCTGCCCTTCGACCGCGCGCTGGTCGAGCGCGCCGAACAGGAGATCAAGCGCCAGTACCTGTCGCGCAGCCTCTACGGCGCCGAGGTGGTGACGACGATCTCGCCGGCCGAGCGCAACCGGGTCAACGTGACCTTCACGATGACCGAAGGCGATGCCGCGAAGATCAAGGAGATCCGCATCGTCGGCACCAAGGCCTTCAGCGAATCGACGCTGACCGGCCTGATGGACCTGACCGTCGGCGGCTGGCTGACCTGGTACACGAAGAACGATCGCTACTCGCGCGCCAAGCTCAACGCCGACCTCGAGACGATCCGCTCGTACTACCTGAACCGCGGCTACCTCGAGTTCGAGATCGAGTCGACGCAGGTCACGATCTCGCCGGACAAGCAGGACATCTCGATCACCGTCACGGTCAGGGAAGGGCAGCCCTACACCGTCACGTCGGTGAAGCTGCAGGGCGAGTACCTCGGCAAGGACGAGGAGTTCAAGGAACTCGTGACGATCAAGCCCGGCGAGCCGTACCGGGCCGCCGCCGTCGCCGAGACCACCAAGGCCATGGCCGAGCGCTTTGGCGTCTATGGCTATGCCTTCGCCCGCATCGACGCACGCCCGGAGATCGACCGCGCGACCGGCCAGGTCGGCCTGACGCTGGCGGCCGATCCGCAGCGCCGCGTCTACGTGCGGCGCATCGACGTCGCCGGCAATACGCGCACGCGCGACGAGGTGGTGCGGCGTGAGTTCCGCCAGCTCGAGTCGTCGTGGTACGACGGCGGCAAGATCAAGCTGTCGCGCGACCGCGTCGAACGCCTGGGCTACTTCAAGGACGTCAACGTCGACACCAACGAGGTCGCCAGCGCGCCGGACCAGGTCGACCTCGTCGTCAACGTCACCGAGCGGCCCACCGGCAACCTGCTGTTCGGCGTCAGCTTCTCGAGTGCCGACCGTCTGGCGCTGAACGCGTCGATCCGCCAGGACAACGTGTTCGGCTCGGGCAACTACCTCGGCTTCGAGGTCAATACCAGCAAGAGCCAGCGCAGCCTGGTGTTCAGCACGGTCGATCCGTACTTCACCGTCGACGGCATCTCGCGTTCGCTCGACCTGTTCTACCGCACGTCGCGCCCGCTCAACAGCCTGGGCGACGAGTACCAGATCAGCAACCCGGGCGCGACCGTGCGCTTCGGCGTGCCGTTCACCGAGTACGACACTGTGTTCTTCGGCATCGGCCTGGAGCAGACGAACATCGGCGCGACCGCCGGCATCCCGAACAGCTACTTCGATTACCGCTTCCGCTACGGCCCGCGCTCGACCTCGGTGCCGCTGACCCTGGGCTGGGCCCGCGACAGCCGCGACAGCGTGATCACGCCGACGGCGGGCAAGTACCAGCGCGTCAACGTCGAGTGGAGCGTGGCCGGCGACGTGCGCTACCTGCGCTCGAACCTGCAGTGGCAGCAGTACTTCCCGTTCTGGAACAACAAGCTCAGCCTCGGCCTGAACGCCGAGCTCGGCTACGGCAAGGGCCTGGGTGGCCGGCCGTTCCCGGTGTTCAAGAACTTCTACGGCGGCGGCCTCGGCTCGGTGCGGGTGTTCGAGCAGAGCTCGCTGGGCGTGATCGACCCGACCGGCGCCTACGTCGGCGGCGCGAGCAAGCTCAACGTCAACGCCGAGCTGTACTTCCCTGTGCCGGGCACCGGCAACGACAAGTCGCTGCGCATCTTCGCGTTCGCCGATGCCGGCAACGTCTGGCGCGAAGGCGAGCGCATCGATGCCAACAGCCTGCGCGCGTCGGTCGGCCTCGGCCTGTCGTGGATCTCGCCGGTCGGCCCGCTGAAGCTCAGCTGGGGCACGCCGGTGCGCAGCAAGCCGACGGATAGAATTCAACGTTTCCAATTCCAGATCGGGACTGCGTTCTGATGATCACCAAGCTTTTGAAGTCCCTGCTCGTGGCCGCCGCGGCCGCCGCGGCGCTGGGCACCGCGCAGGCTCAGGAACTCAAGATCGGCTACGTCAACAGCGAGCGTGTGCTGCGCGAGGCGGCGCCGGCCAAGGCGGCGCTGGCGCGCATGGAATCCGACTTCAGCAAGCGCGACAAGGACCTCAACGACCAGGGCGCGAAGCTCAAGGCCGCGGCCGACAAGCTCGAGAAGGATGCCCCGACGCTGTCCGAAGCCGAACGCAACCGCCGCCAGCGCGAACTGGTCGAGCAGGACCGCGATCTGCAGCGCAAGCGCCGCGAGTTCCAGGAAGACCTGAACCAGCGCCGCAACGAAGAGACCGCCGGCATCGTCGAACGCGCCAACAAGGTGATCAAGCAGATCTTCGACAACGAGAAGTACGACCTGATCCTGCAGGACGTGGTCTTCGCCGGTCCGCGGGTCGACATCACCGAGAAGGTGATCAAGGCGCTGAACACCGCGCCGGCCGGTCGCTGACGCAGCCCTCGGTGGCCCCGCGGTGATGGCACCGGTCACGCTGGCCGAGATCGTCGCCGCACTCGGGGGCGAGCTTCTTGGCGACGCCGACCGGCCGATCGCCCGCCTCGCGCCGCTGGACAGCGCCGACGATCGTTCGCTGAGCTTCGTCGCCAACCCCCGTTACGCATCGCAGCTGGCGACGACGCAGGCCGCGGCCGTGGTCGTCGCGCCCGTGCTGCGCGACGCCGCCGTCGCCCGTGGCGCGGCGATCGTCACGGCCGACCCTTACCTCTACTTCGCACGCCTGACGCAGTGGTGGGCGGCGCGCACGCGGCGCAGGCCCGTGCCGGGCGTGCATGCCAGCGCGGTGATCGGCAGCGGCGTGCGCCTGCATGCCAGCGCCTCGGTGGGTGCCTTCGCCGTGATCGACGACGGCGCTGTGATCGGCGCCGGCGCGGTGATCGGCGCCCATGCGCACATCGGTGCCGATGCCGTGGTCGGCGATACCACCCGGCTCGCCGCCCGCGTGACCCTGGGCGAGGCCTGTGCCATCGGCGCGCGGGGCATCGTGCATCCGGGTGTCGTGATCGGCGCCGACGGCTTCGGCTTCGCGCCGCAGAAGCTGGACGAAGGGGGCAGCCGCTGGGAAAAGATCGAGCAGCTCGGCGCGGTGCGCATCGGCGACGACGTCGAGATCGGTGCCAACACCTGCATCGACCGCGGTGCGCTCGACGACACGGTGATCGATGACGGGGTCAAGCTCGACAACCTGATCCAGGTCGGCCACAACGTGCGCATCGGCGCGCACAGCGCGATGGCCGGCTGCGTCGGCATCGCCGGCTCGGCGAAGATCGGCCGCTACTGCACGGCGGGCGGCGGCGCGATCATCCTCGGCCACCTCGAGCTGGTCGACCACGTGCACGTGACCGCGGCGACGGTGATCACGCGCTCGATCCTGAAGCCGGGACAGTACAGCGGCCTGTTCCCCTTCGATGACAATGCGTCCTGGGAAAAGAACGCCGCCACGCTGCGCCAGCTGCACACGCTTCGCGAGCGTCTGCGCGCGCTGGAGAAGAAATCATGACCGCCCCCGTGCTCGACATCCACAAGATCCTCAAGAAGCTGCCGCACCGCTATCCGATCCTGCTGGTCGACCGCGTCGTCGAGTTCGAGGCCAACAAGCGCATCAAGGCGCTGAAGAACGTCACCATCAACGAGCCCTTCTTCATGGGCCATTTCCCGCACCGGCCGGTGATGCCGGGCGTGCTGATGCTCGAAGCGCTGGCGCAGACCGCGGCGCTGCTGTCCTTCGAGTCGATGGGCGAAGAGCCGGGCGAGGACACGGTGGTCTACTTCGTCGGCATCGACGGGGCGCGCTTCAAGCGCGTCGTCGAGCCGGGCGACCAGCTGATGCTCGAAGCGACCCTCGATCGCGCGAAGGCCGGCATCTACAAGTACAAGGTGCGCGCGACCGTCGACGGCGAGCTCGCCGTCGAGGCCGAGCTGATGTGCACGATGCGCAAGGTGTCGTGAACGTCGAACGGAGCGCAGCGATGTCCCGCATCCACGCCACCGCGATCGTCGACGTGCAGGCCGAACTGGCCGACGACGTCACCGTCGGGCCCTACGCGGTGATCGGCCCGAACGTGCGCATCGGCGCCGGCTCGTCGATCGGTCCGCACACGGTGATCGAAGGCCACACGACCATCGGCCGCAACAACACCATCTTCCAGTTCGCCTCGGTCGGCGCCGCCCCGCAGGACAAGAAGTACGCCGGCGAGCCGACGCGCCTGACCATCGGGGATGGCAATACGATCCGCGAGTTCGTCACGATCAACACCGGCACCATGCAGGACGGCGGCGTGACCACGCTCGGCGACGACAACTGGATCATGGCCTACGTGCACATCGCGCACGACTGCCACATCGCCAACCACACGATCATCGCCAACGCGGTACAGCTGGCCGGCCATGTGCACCTGGGCGACTGGGCCTACCTGGGCGGCCTGTCGGGCGTGCACCAGTACGTGCGCGTGGGCGCGCATGCGATGACCGGCTTCCAGACCCGGCTGTCGCAGGACCTGCCACCCTTCGTCACCTGCGCCGGCAACCCGGCCGAGGCCCAGGGCATCAATGCCGAGGGCCTGCGCCGCCGCGGCTTCAGCGCCGAGCGCATCGCGCAGGTCAAGCAGATGCACCGCACGCTGTACCGCAAGGGCCTGACCCTCGATGCCGCGGTCGCCGAGATCGGCGCGATGAAAGCCGAGGCGCCGGAATCGGCGGCCGAGATCGACCTGATGCTCGGCTTCCTCGCGGCGGCCACGCGCGGCATCGTGCGCTGAAGCGCGGTGGCGGCTCCGGACCCCTTGCGGCTGGCGCTCGTCGCCGGCGAAGCGTCGGGCGACCTGCTGGCCTCGCTGCTGCTGGCCGGCGTGCGCCGCCGCTGGCCCGACCTGCAGGCCGCCGGCATCGGCGGGCCGCGCATGGCGGCGCAGGGCTTCGACGCGTGGTGGCCGCACGAGCGTCTGTCGGTGTTCGGTTATGTCGACGCCTTGAGCCGGCTGCCCGAGCTGCTGCGCATCCGCCGCCAGCTGGCCGAGCGCCTGCTGGCCGAACGGCCGGCGGCCTTCATCGGCGTCGATGCGCCGGACTTCAACTTCGGCCTCGAGCGCCGGCTGCGCGAGGGCGGCATCAAGACGCTGCACTTCGTCTGCCCGTCGATCTGGGCCTGGCGCGGCGAACGGGTGCAGAAGCTCGCCGCATCGGCCGACCATGTGCTGTGTCTGTTCCCGTTCGAGCCCGAACTGCTGCAGCGTCACGGCATCGGCGCTAGCTATGTCGGCCATCCGCTGGCCGACGTGATCCCGATGGAACCGCCACGCGACGCCGCGCGAGCCGCGCTGGGCCTTGCTGGCGGCGACAGCGTCGTCGCGCTGCTGCCGGGCAGCCGCCGCAGCGAGATCAACCACATCGCGCCGCTGATCCTCGCGGCCGCCGCGCGCATGCACCGCGAACGGCCGGGCCTGCGCTACGTGATGCCGGTGGTCCCGGGGCTGCGCGCGCTGGTGGAACCGATGGTCGCGCAGCATGCGCATGGCGTGCCGCTGACGCTGCTCGACGGCCAATCGCACGAAGCGCTCGCGGCCTGCGATGTCACGCTGGTCGCCAGCGGCACCGCGACGCTGGAAGCGGCGCTGTTCAAGCGGCCGATGGTCATCTGCTACCGGCTGGCCTGGCTGAACTGGCAGCGCATGAAGCGCATGCGCTACCAGCCCTGGGTCGGCCTGCCGAACATCCTCTGCCGTGACTTCGTCGTGCCCGAGCTGATCCAGGACGATGCGACGCCCGACGCGCTGGCCCGCGAAGCGTTCGCCTGGCTCGACAATCCGGCGAAGGCCGAGGCGGCGAAGCGCCGTTTCGCCGATCTGCACCACCTGCTGCGCCAGGACACCGCCCAACGAGCCGCCGATGCGATCGCGCAAGTCCTCGACGACACCCGCCGCTGATCCCAAGCGCCGCGCGAAGCGCTCGCGCGCGCCGCAGCAGCTCGGGCTGTCCTGGGACATCCCGGGCGGCCTGGTCGCCGGTGTCGACGAGGCCGGACGCGGGCCGCTGGCCGGGCCGGTTGTCGCCGCCGCGGTGATCCTCGACGAGCTGCAGCCGATCAAGGGCCTCGCCGACTCGAAAGTGCTGACGCCGGCCAGACGCGAGAAGCTCTTCGACGAGATCCGCGCCAAGGCGCTGGCCTGCTGCATCGCCGAGGCCGACGTCGAGGAGATCGACCGCCTGAACATCCTGCAGGCGACGATGCTGGCGATGCGCCGCGCGGTGGAGGGCCTGCGCCTGGTGCCGCACAAGGTGCTGGTCGATGGCAACCGGCTGCCGGTGCTGCGCGTGCCGGCCGAAGCCATCGTCAAGGGCGATGCGCTGGTGGCGTCGATCTCGGCCGCGTCGATCCTCGCCAAGGTGCACCGCGACCGCTTGTGCGTTGCGCTGCACGAGCGGTTCCCGGCCTACGGCTTCGCGACCCACAAGGGCTACGCGACCGCCGAGCACCTCGAGGCGCTGCGCGCGCATGGCGCCTGCGACATCCACCGCCGCAGCTACGCGCCGGTGCGCGAGGCGCTGGGCCTGCCGGTCGACGCGCTCGCCGCGGCGCAGGCCGTCGCGGATGTCATCAACGACGAGGACGGCCTGTGACCGCCCCTGTCGCGCAGCCGATCACCTCGCGCGACAACCCGCTGCTGGTGCGCCTGCGCAAGCTGCTGCGCGACGGTGCCGGCTACCGCAAGGACGGCGAGGTCTGGCTCGAGGGCGAGCACCTGTGCAGCGCGCTGCGCCAGCGCGGCTGGCGGCCGGCGCAGGCGGTGGTCGCCGAATCGGCCTGGGCGAAGCCGCCGCTGCGCGAGCTCGCGCACTGGGCGCCGCGCATCGCGCTGTTGCCCGACGCCTTGTTCGACAGCCTCAGCACGCTCGAATCGCCGAGCCGCCTCGGCTTCCTGTGGCCGCTGCCGGCCAGGGCGCCGATCGACGGCGCGCTCGCCAGCATCGTGCTCGACCGCGTGCAGGACGCCGGCAACGTCGGCAGCATCCTGCGCAGCGCATCGGCGTTCGGTTTCACGCAGGTGCTGGCGCTGCGCGGCACCGCGTCGCTGTGGTCGCCCAAGGTGCTGCGCGCCGGCATGGGCGCGCACTTCGCGTTGCGGTTGATCGAAGGCTTGCAGCCGGCCGATCTCGACACGCTCGCCGTGCCTTGGATCGGCAGCAGCCTGCAGGCGTCGACGCCGCTGCACCGCACGGTGCTGCCGTTCCCCTGCGCATGGCTCTTCGGCCATGAAGGGCAGGGCGTCGATGCGGCGCTGCAGGCGCGCTGCGCGCAGCTCGTGCGCATCGCGCAGCCGGGTGGCGAAGAATCGCTCAACGTCGCCGCTGCGGCGGCGATCTGCCTGCACGAATCGATGCGGCAGGCGGACGCGGACCGGCCGCGGGATCAGTAGATCAAGCGGTCCGGGCGGATGTCGCGCAGGATCGTCGTCGCGATCTCCTCGATCGACTTGTGCGTCGAACTGAGCCACGACACGCCGTTGCGCCGCATCATCGACTCCGCCTCGTGCACCTCGTAGCGGCAGTTCTCGAGCGACGCGTACTTGCTGTCCGGCCGGCGTTCGTTGCGGATCTGCGAGAGGCGCTCGGGGTCGATGGTCAGGCCGAAACACTTGGCCAGGTGCGGCGCCAGCGAACCCGGCAGCTTGCCGCGCTCGAAGTCCTCGGGGATCAGCGGATAGTTCGCCGCCTTGATGCCATGCTGCATCGCCAGGTACAGCGAGGTCGGCGTCTTGCCGCAGCGGCTGACGCCGAGCAGGATCACGTCGGCCTGCGCGAGGTTGCGCGCCGACTGCCCGTCGTCGTGCGCCAGCGAGAAGTTGATCGCCTCGATGCGTTCGTTGTACTCCGAACTCTTCGCGGCGTCGGAGAAGCGGCCGACGCGATGGTTCGACTTGATGCCGAACTCGTGCTCCAGCGGTTCGACGAAGGCGCGGAACATGTCGAGCGCGAGGCCGCGGCACTCCGGGGAGGTCACGATGTCGCGCACCTCGTCGTTGACCAGCGTGATGAACACGATCGGCCGCTTGCCCTCGGAATCGGCCACCCGGTTGATCTCGTCGACCACCGCGCGCGCCTTGTCGACGGTGTCGATGAAGGGCCGCCGCACGTGGCGCGGCTTGGCAGCGAACTGCGCGAGGATCGAATTGCCGAAGGTTTCGGCGGTGATGCCGGTGCCGTCCGAGACGAAGAACACACTACGTTGAGGCATGGCGGAGGCGCCGGCGGGCGTCGATTTCAGCAGCGGTTCAGGATGATAGGGGTTTGTTTCCCTAGAATCGCGGGATCGGGCGCCGGTCAACCGGCGTCCAGCCAGCGTCTCGCGATACGCAGTGGACTGCCCGCCGATGAGCCCCTCCCGCCACCGACAAGAATCGACAAACGCAGGAGCGTGGGCCCGTGGCGCAGCCTGGACGGCACCGGTTTCTCACCATCACGGAGCTTTCCCATGTCTGCAACGTCCCTGGCGACCGCCCTGGTCGTCCCGTTTGAACATCTGAGGATGACCGATGTCGAGGTGGTCGGCGGCAAGAACGCCAGCCTCGGCGAAATGATCAGCCAGTTGAGCGCTTCCGGCGTGCGCGTGCCCGGCGGGTTCGCGACCACCGCGCTGGCGTTCCGGCGTTTCCTCGAGCACGGCGGGCTGACCGCGAAGATCAACGCGTGCCTGGACGCGCTGAACGCCGACGACGTCAAGGCGCTCGCCGAAGCCGGCGCCGAGATCCGCGGCTGGGTGATCGACGCGCCGTTCCCGGCCGATTTCGAGGCCGCGGTGCGCGAAGCCTTCGCCAGGCTCGAGGGCGACGGCCCGGCGGGCAGCTTCGCGGTGCGCTCGTCGGCCACCGCCGAGGACCTGCCCGACGCCTCGTTCGCCGGCCAGCAGGAGACCTTCCTCAATGTGCATGGCATCGAGGACGTGCTGCACAAGATGAAGGAGGTCTTCGCGTCGCTCTACAACGACCGCGCGATCAGCTACCGCGTGCACAAGGGCTTCGCGCATGCCGATGTCGCCTTGTCGGCCGGCGTGCAGCGCATGGTGCGCTCGGACCTCGGCGCCGCCGGCGTGATGTTCACGATCGACACCGAGTCTGGCTTCGAGGACGTGGTCTTCATCACCTCGAGCTACGGCCTCGGCGAGACGGTGGTGCAGGGCGCCGTGAACCCGGACGAGTTCTACGTGCACAAGCCGGGGCTGAAGGCCGGCAAGCAGCCGATCATCCGCCGCTCGCTCGGCTCGAAGCTGATCCGCATGGAGTTCGCCTCCGATGCCGAGCGCGCGGCCAGCGGCAGGCTGGTGCGCACGATCGACACGCCGCCCGAGCAGCGCAACCGCTATTCGCTGAATGACGCGGACGTGACCGAGCTGGCGAAGTACGCGCTGGTCATCGAGCAGCACTACAACCGCCCGATGGACATCGAGTGGGGCAAGGACGGTGTCGACGGCAAGCTCTACATCCTGCAGGCCCGCCCGGAGACGGTGAAGAGCCAGGCCGCCGGCCAGGTCGAGTTGCGCTACAAGCTCAAGGGCCACAGCACGGTGCTCGCCGAGGGCCGCGCGATCGGCCAGAAGATCGGCACCGGCCCGGTGCGCCTGGTGCAGTCGATCGCCGAGATGGACCGCGTGCAGCCCGGCGACGTGCTGGTCACCGACATGACCGACCCGAACTGGGAGCCGGTGATGAAGCGTGCGTCGGCGATCGTCACCAACCGCGGCGGCCGCACCTGCCACGCGGCGATCATCGCGCGCGAGCTCGGCATCCCGGCGGTCGTCGGTTGCGGGGACGCCACCGACAAGCTCGCCGACGGCGCGCTGGTGACCGTGGTCTGCTCCGAGGGCGACACCGGCTTCATCTACGACGGCCTGCTCGAAACCGAGGTCAGCGAGGTGCGCCGCGGCGAGCTGCCGTACTGCCCGATCAAGATCATGATGAACGTCGGCAACCCGCAGCTGGCGTTCGACTTCGCGCGCATCCCGAACTCCGGCGTCGGCCTGGCGCGGCTCGAGTTCATCATCAACAACAACATCGGCGTGCACCCGAAGGCCATCCTCGACTATCCGAACGTCGATCCGGACCTGAAGAAGGCGGTCGAGTCGGTGGCCCGCGGTCACGCGTCGCCGCGTGCGTTCTACGTCGACAAGCTCGCCGAAGGCGTCGCCACCATTGCCGCCGCCTTCTGGCCCAAGCCGGTGATCGTGCGGCTGTCGGACTTCAAGAGCAACGAGTACAAGAAGCTCATCGGCGGCTCGCGCTACGAACCGGACGAAGAGAACCCGATGCTCGGCTTCCGCGGCGCGTCGCGCTACATCAGCGGCGAGTTCGCCGACGCCTTCGGCATGGAGTGCGAGGCGATCAAGCGCGTGCGCAAGGACATGGGCCTGACGAACGTGGAGATCATGGTGCCCTTCGTGCGCACCGTTCGCCAGGCCGAGCGCGTCGCGAAGCTGCTGGCCGACCGCGGGCTCGAACGCGGCAAGGACGGCCTGAAGCTGATCATGATGTGCGAGGTGCCGAGCAACGCGATCCTCGCCGAGCAGTTCCTCGAGCACTTCGACGGCATGTCGATCGGCTCGAACGACCTGACGCAGCTGACCCTGGGCCTGGACCGCGATTCGGGCCTCGAGCAGCTGGCCGAGGACTTCGACGAGCGCGATCCGGCGGTCAAGGCGATGATCTCGCGCGCGATCGCGGCCTGCCGCGCCACCGGCAAGTACGTCGGCATCTGCGGCCAGGGGCCCAGCGACCATCCCGACTTCGCCGACTGGCTCGCGTCGGAGGGCATCGTGTCGATCTCGCTGAACCCGGACTCGGTGGTCGACACCTGGGTCCGGCTCGCGGCCCGCTGAGGCGAGGCGAGGGCGGCGCTTGGGCCTCTCGGACGACACCGGCCAGCCGCCCGCGCCGCAGACCACCCGCAGCTTCGCCCGCAGCCTGCATCGGCGCTACGCGCTGTTCACGGTCGGCGTGGTGGTGTTCGTGGTCGTGCTCGCGCTCGGCGAGCGCAGCGGCTGGCCGCGCCACGGCATCGGCGCGAGCTTCCTGATCGCGACGGTGCTGATCTACGCGGCGATCGGGCTGCTCAGCCGCACCACCGACGAGGCCGAGTACTACGTCGCCGGCCGCCGCGTGCCGGCGATGTACAACGGCATGGCCACCGGGGCGGACTGGATGTCGGCCGCGTCCTTCATCGGCACGGCCGGCGTGCTGTACCTGCAGGGCTTCGCCGGGCTCGCCTACATCCTGGGCTGGACCGGGGGCTTCTGCCTCGTCGCGCTGCTGCTCGCACCTTACCTGCGCCGCTTCGGCCAGTACACGGTGCCCGACTTCCTCGGCGCACGCTACGGCGGCCGGATGCCGCGGCTGATCGGCGTCGGCGCGACGGTGCTGGTGTCCTTCGTCTACGTCGTCGTGCAGGTCTACGGCGTCGGGCTGATCACCTCGCACCTGACCGGCTTCAACTTCGAGATCGGGATCTTCGTCGGCCTCGGCGGCGTGCTGGTGTGCTCGTTCCTGGGCGGCATGCGCGCGGTCACCTGGACGCAGGTCGCGCAGTACATCGTGCTGATCATTGCCTACGTCGTGCCGGTGCTGTGGCTCAGCGTCAACCAGACCGGATCCTGGCTGCCCTGGTTGAGCTACGGGCAGCAGCTGGCGGTGATCACGCAGCGCGAGGGCGAACTGCGCGCCGATCCGCGCGAGCTCGAGGTGCAGCGCCTGTGGTCGCAGCGTGCCGGCGAGGCGCGCCTGAAGCTGGCCGACGTGCCGGCGGCGATGGTCGCCGATGCCGAACGGCTGGCGCGCGAAGCAGGTCGGCTGCGCGCCGAGAACGCGCCGCTGGCCGACATCCAGCGCGCCGAGCGGGCCTTGCAGCGCCTGCCCCGCACGGTGGCCGATGCACGAACGGGCTACCAGCGCGAGCTGGCGCTGGCCGAATCCCAGGGCCGGCCGATGGCCGGACTCGCCTCGCAGACCGAACCCTTCGCGGTCGCGCCCGGCAGCACGCAAACGGGCGAGGAGCCTCGGCGCAACTTCCTCGCGCTGGTGTTCTGCCTCATGCTGGGCACGGCGGCGATGCCCCACGTCCTGACGCGCTACTACACGACACCCGGGGTCGCGTCGGCCCGGCGCTCGGTCGGCTGGTCGCTGTCGTTCATCGTGCTGCTCTACCTGTGCGCGCCGGTGCTCGCGGTGCTGGTGAAGTACCAGGTCTTCACCGAGCTGGTCGGAAGTTCGTTCGGATCGCTGCCCGACTGGATCCGGCGCTGGTCCAAGCTCGACTCGGGGCTGGTATCGGTGCAGGACATCAACGGCGACGGCATCCTGCAGCTCGCCGAGCTGCGGCTGGCCGGCGACACGATCGTGCTCGCGGCGCCGGAGCTCGGCGGGCTGCCGCTGGTCGTGACCTACCTCGTCGCCGCAGGCGGGCTGGCCGCGGCGCTTTCCACCGCGGACGGCCTGCTGCTGACGATCTCCAACGCGCTCTCGCACGACCTGTACTACCGGGTGCTGAATCCGCGCGCATCGGCGGTCAAGCGCGTGATGCTGTCGAAAATGATGGTGCTGGTCGCCGCGGTCGCCGCCGCGTGGGTGGCATCGCTGCGCATCGCCGGCATCCTGCCCTTCGTCAGCGCCGCGTTCTCGCTGGCGGCAGCCGCCTTCTTTCCCGCGCTGGTGCTCGGCATCTTCTGGCGCGGCGCAACCCGCGCCGGCGCGACGGCCGGCATGCTGGCCGGTCTGGCCGTGTGCGCGGGCTACATGATCGCCGGGCTGCCGGCGGCGCGTCTCTGGCTGGGCCTGTCGCCGCAGCCGCTGCGCTGGTTCGGCATCGACCCGGTCTCGGCGGGCGTGTTCGGCGTGCCGGCCGGCGCCGCGGCGCTGGTGATCGTCAGCCTGCTGAGCCGGCGGCCGAGCGGGGCCGAAGCCTCGCTGGTCGAGCAGTTGCACGGGCCTGCGGTGGGCCCTGCCGTGGTCGACCGGCCGCCGCTCGCGCGAGACGGCACGCGCGGGCTATAATCGCCGGCTTTTCCGGGCTCGACCCTCGTCCAAATGGGGCGAAAGGGGCCGAATCCGACTTGCCGCACCGGCGTTCGACGCCGCCGGGCGGCTTCCGATCCACGGAACCCACAAGGAGTGTTCATGCGTCATTACGAGATCGTGCTCGTGATCCACCCGGATCAAAGCGAGCAGGTTCCGGCCATGCTGGAACGATACAAGGGCATCGTGACCGCCGCCGGCGGCAAGGTGCACCGGGTCGAGGACTGGGGCCGCCGCCAGCTGGCCTACATGATCCAGAAGCTCGCGAAGGCGCACTACGTGTGCCTGAACATCGAGATCTCGCAAGAGGTCCTGAACGAGCTGGAGACCGGCTTCCGCTACAACGACGCCGTGCTGCGTCACCTGACCGTGGCCAAGGCCAAGGCCGAGACGACCCCGTCGGTGATGATGAAGGCCGTCGAGAAGGAAGAGGCCCGCAAGGCCGCCCAGGAGACCAGCGCCTGACGACGGCACCCGCCGCGACCGCCGTGCCGGCCGCGCCCGCGATGAACCGACTGGTTCTCTCGGCGCAGCTGGTCGAACGAGGTGCGATGCGCTACACGCCCGCCGGACTGCCGGCCCTCGACCTGAAGCTCCAGCACGAGTCGACGGTCACCGAGGACGGTTCCCCCCGCCAGGTCTCGATGGAGATCAAGGCCCTGGGGATCGGAGCGATCACGCAGCACCTGTCGGCGTTGGCCCTGGGCAGTTCCGGCACCTTCGCCGGCTTCCTGGCCACCGCACGCAACGGACGCGGCCTGCTGTTCCATGTCACCGCACTGGACCACTCGACCAACGAATCTCAAGTTTGAAAGAGGTGCACCATGCCCCCGCCCCGTGGTAAAGGCAAGTTTTCCAAGGACCGCAAGCCCAAGCGCAACCAGCAGTCGCTGCTGTTCAAGCGCAAGCGCTTCTGCCGCTTCACCGTCGCCGGTGTCGAAGAGATCGACTACAAGGACGTCGACGTGCTGCGCGATTTCGTCGGCGAGAACGGCAAGATCACGCCGGCCCGCCTGACCGGCACGCGCGCGTTCTACCAGCGCCAGCTGACCACCGCGATCAAGCGCGCCCGCTTCCTGGCGCTGCTGCCGTACAGCGACCAGCACCGCGTCTGAGCGAGGAGAGAACAACATGCAAGTGATCCTGCTCGACAAGGTCGCCAACCTGGGCAACCTGGGTGACGTGGTCAAGGTCAAGGACGGCTACGCCCGCAATTTCCTGATTCCGACCAAGCGCGCCCGCCGTGCGACGGAAACCGCGATCAAGGAATTCGAGGCCCGCCGCGCCGAGCTCGAGAAGGCCGCCGCCGACAAGCTCGCCGGTGCGCAGTCGCTGGGCGAGAAGCTCGCCGGCAAGACCGTGACGATCGCGCAGAAGGCCGGCGTCGACGGCCGCCTGTTCGGCTCGGTGACCAACGCCGACATCGCCGACGCGCTGAAGAAGGCCGGTTTCGACATCGCCAAGGCCCAGGTGCGCCTGCCCACCGGTCCGCTGAAGACCGTCGGCGAGCACCCGGTGTCGGTGGCCGCGCACACCGACGTGGTCGTCGAGATCGCCGTTCACGTGGTGCCCGAAGCCGAATAAGGCTTCCGCTCCGCGTTCGAAGGGCCGGCACCGCCGGCCCTTTTTCATGGGTGTGCGGTTTTCCACCGCTGTGCACCGAAGCTCCCCCGCTCATCCACAGCACTGTCCACAGGCTGGCGCGAAGGGCGGCCGTATCATCGCCAGCGCCCATGTCCGCCGTCTTCCGCTCCGCTGATTCCCCACCCGCCGACGACGAGGTCGCGCGGCTGCGCATCCCGCCGCATTCGAACGAGGCCGAGCAGAGCGTGCTCGGCGGCCTGCTGCTGGACAACCTGGCCTGGGACCGCGCCGGCGACCTGATCACCGACAGCGACTTCTACCGCTACGAGCACCGCGAGATCTTCAACGCCATCGCCGCGCTGATCAATGCCAGCAAGCCGGCCGACGTGATCACGGTGTACGAGCGCCTGCAGAGCAACGGCAAGGCCGACGCCTGCGGTGGCCTCGCGTACCTCAACGCGCTGGCGCAGAGCGTGCCCAGTGCCGCCAACTTGAGGCGTTATGCCGAGATCGTGCGCGAGCGCGCGATCCTGCGCAAGCTGATCTCGGCGTCCGACGAGATCGCCACCAACGCCTTCAACCCGCAGGGCCGCGCGGTCTCGCAGATCCTCGACGAGGCCGAGGGCCGGATCTTCAAGATCGGCGAGGAAGGCTCGCGCGGCAAGCAGGGCTTCCTCAGCATCAGCCAGCTGGCGGTCGAGCTGATCGACCGCGTCACCGAGCTCGCCGAGAACGGGGCCGAGGACGTCACCGGCGTGCGCACCGGCTTCTACGACATGGACCGCATGACGGCCGGCCTGCAGAAGGGCGACCTCGTGATCCTTGCGGCGCGTCCCTCGATGGGCAAGACCGCGTTCGCGCTGAACATTGCCGAGAACGTCGCCGTGCAGGAAGGCCTGCCGGTGCTGGTGTTCTCGATGGAAATGGGCGCGTCGCAGCTGGCGCTGCGCATGGTCGGCTCGCTCGGCCGCATCGACCAGAGCGGGCTGCGCACCGGCCGCATCAAGGACGACGAGTGGGGGCGCCTGACCGAGGCGGTCGACAAGCTCGCCAAGGCGCCGATGTACATCGACGAGACGCCGGGCCTGAACCCCGCGGAACTGCGCGCCCGCGCGCGCCGCATGGCGCGCCAGCACGGCACCGTCGGCCTGATCGTCATCGACTACCTGCAGCTGATGAGCGGCACGTCGAAGTCCGACGGCGAGAACCGCGCGACCGAACTGTCGGAGATCTCGCGCGGCCTGAAGGCGCTGGCCAAGGAGCTGCAGTGCCCGGTGATCGCGCTGTCGCAGCTGAACCGCTCGGTCGAGACCCGCACCGACAAGCGGCCGATGATGAGCGACCTGCGCGAATCCGGCGCCATCGAGCAGGACGCGGACGTGATCATGTTCATCTACCGCGACGAGTACTACAACAAGCCCGACGGCCCGACGCCGACGAAGGAGCCGGGCGTCGCCGAGATCATCATCGGCAAGCAGCGCAACGGACCGGTGGGCACGGTGAAGCTGGCCTTCATCAAGCACCACACGAAGTTCGACAACCTCGCCCCGGGCTCGTTCGGCAGCGGCGAATACTGAAGCGGCCTTGCCGCTCGGTCCGGTGGATCGAAGCGGCGGGGTCTGGGTCCTGGACGGATCCACAGGTGCTGTATATATTCACAGCATGCGTCGGATCCCCATCGTCCCGGCGGCCGGCGAAGCGCCGGCCACGCCCGGCCACGCGCCGGTCAAGGGGCGCGGCACCGCGTGGGCGCTCGCGCATCGCTTCAACCGCGACCAGCGCGAAGCCTTCGACGACGGCTGGGGCACGCTGGAGCAGGCGGCTTCGGAAGAAGTGTTGCCCGTGGGCACACAGGTGCTCGAAGAACACGTCAAGACCATCCTTGCCGGCAACGATTCGCCGGACATCGGCTTCGACCTGTCGATCAACCCGTACCGCGGCTGCGAGCACGGCTGCATCTACTGCTACGCCCGGCCGACGCACAGCTACCTGAACCTGTCACCGGGCATCGACTTCGAGACCCGCATCATCGCGAAGGTCAATGCCGCGGAGCGCCTGCGCCAGGCGCTGTCCGCGCGCGCCTACACGCCGCTGGCACTCAACATCGGCTCGGCGACCGACTGCTACCAGCCGGTCGAGCGCCGGCTGGGGATCACCCGTTCGGTGATCGAGGTGCTGAAGGACTTCAACCATGCCTTCTCGCTGATCACCAAGTCCGCCGGCGTCGAGCGCGACCTCGACCTGATCGCCCCGATGGCCGAGCGGCGGCTGGCCGCGGTATACCTGTCGATCACTTCGCTCGACCCGGCGCTGGCACGGGTGATGGAGCCGCGCGCGGCGGCGCCGCACCGGCGGTTGAGGGCGATCGAGACGCTGGCCAAGGCCGGCGTGCCGGTGGGCGTCAGCGTGTCGCCGGTGATCCCGTTCCTCAACGAACCCGAGCTCGAGCGCATCCTCGAAGCGGCACGCGAAGCCGGCGCGACCTCCGCCTTCAGCATCGTGCTGCGCCTGCCGTGGGAAGTGAATCCGCTGTTCCAGGATTGGCTGCAGCAGCACTTTCCGGACAAGGCGCTTCGCGTGATGGCCCGGCTGCGCGAGATGCGGGGCGGCAAGGACAACGACGCGCGCTTCGGCAGCCGCATGACCGGGCAGGGGCTGTGGGCGCAGCTGCTGCGGCAGCGTTTCGAGAAGGCGTGTGCGCGGCTCGGCTACAACCGCCAGCGCGTCGAGCTCGACCTGACGCAGTTCCGACGTCCGGGTCCGCTCGAGGACGACGGCACGCCGCGCCAGGCGTCGCTGTTCTAGGCGCGGATCGCCGGCGTCTCAGGTCCGCAGCACCAGGCCGCCCGGCGAACGGCCGGTGCGGCGCACGCCGGCCAGGTGCGTGATCGGCTGGCAGAAGCGCTTCTGCAGGGTGGCCGCTTCGGCGAGCAGCGAGTCGCGGTCTTCGATCGCCTCGGCGTGGCGCCGGGCGACGAGGCCGGCCATCTCGATCAGCTTCGCGTTGCGCGTATCGGTGCCCTTGCTGAGCAGCGATTCGACCGCCGAACGCGGCTTGCCGCGCACCGAATGCGCCATCGCCTCCTCGGCGATCGCTGTGATCTCGGCCTGGCAGCTGCGGATCGTCGACAGCAGCGGCTCCTTGCGCTGCGCCGACGCGACCAGCACCTCGGTGACCGCCTTCGAGACGCAGAAGCGCATCGCGATCGTGCGCGCCAGCTGGTCGAGCTCGCCGGCCGGCACGTCCTTCTCGGGCAGGCGGGTCCACAGCGCGAGCACGATGTTCGAGGCCTCGACATCGAACGCGTCGCTGTTGATGCCATCGGCCAGATCGCGGGCGACGGCGATCGCCTCGTCGACGTTGCGCGTCATCAGCAGGCGCAGCGCACTGGCGGCCTTCTCGAGCCGCTGCAGGCGCTTCGATTCCGGATGCCGTTCGCAGAAGCGCTTGATCTGGTCGTGCGCGACGACCAGGCCCTTCGGATCGGCGGTGTCGTAGCGCAGGAAGGCGATCAGCAGCAGCGTCAGCGCATCGAACAGCTTGCTCTTGATGCCCATGCCGGCGGTACGCTCCAGCAGCCGCAGCGCTTCCTCGCGCTCACCCTGGTAGAAAGCCAGCGTGCCGCAGTGCTGCAGCCGCAGCAGGCAGCCCGGCGTCAGCTGCGACGCGGTACGGTAGGTGACCAGCGCCTGCGCCAGTTCTCCCTGGTCGACCTGCAGGCTGCCCAGCACGTCGTAGGCGTCGGCATGCTCGGGGCATTCGCGCAGCAGCGCCTCGACGCTGCGTCGCGCCGGGTTCACTTCGCCGGCGGCGAACTGGGCCCGCGACACGCCGAGGCGGGCCCACGGGATGTTCTTTTCCTTGGCAACCGTGTCGTAGACCTGGCGTGCGTCGTCGTGGCGGTCCAGCTTCAGCAGCAGCTCGGCGGCCAGGCGTGCGCAGAACAGCCAGTACGACTCGCGGCCCTGGTAGCGGCGCAGGCAGATCTTCACGGCAACGTCCAGCTGGCCGCGTTCCATCGCGTCGAAGATGTCGCACAGCACGCGCTTGCGGCGGCGCGCCTCGATCAGGCGTTCGCCGAGCGCCTGCGCGGTGTAGGGCTTGAGCAGGTAGCTGTCGAGCGCGGATTCGGCCGCCTCGACCACCTTCGAGTAGGTGGCGTCGCCGGTGACCATGATGAACACGGTCGAGTACGGCAGCTGGTTCTCGCGCCGCAGCTCGTCCAGCAGGTCCTGGCCCGACATGTCGGTGCCCTCGAAGTGGTAGTCGCACAGCACGATGTCGTACGGGCGCTGCTCGAGGGCCAGGCGCGCTTCGGTGACGCGGCCGGTCTGCTTGACGTGGCCGACGCCCAGGTCGCGCAGCTGCGCGGCCATCACGCTGCGGGAGGTGACGTTGCTGTCGATGACCAGCGCGTGCGCCTGGTCGATGTCGCGGTCGATCAGCACGCCGGGACCCACCTGGTGGGGTCGGCGGCGCGCCGGGGTGCAGCGGAGAGGGAAGCGGTCAGGGACAGCATGGAGTACGCCTGGAGCGGTTGCTGTCTGCGATATCGGCGGCCGCGGCCGCGGCCTTGAGCCTGCGGCCGCGGCTGGAATGCACCAATTGCGCGCGTTTACCGGCGCAATTCGGCCGGCTTGCCGGCCGCGCGGGCGATCAGGACGGGTGGGGGCGGGCCGGTGGCCACGCCCATCCGCTTACTTGAACAGGTCCTTGACCCGGTCGGTCCAGCTCTTGGCGTTCGGCGAATGTTTGTCGCCGCCCTTCTTCAGCGATTCGTCGAGCTCGCGCAGCAGCTTCTTCTGGTGCTCGGTCAGCTTGACCGGCGTCTCGACCGCGACGTGGCAGTACAGGTCGCCGGGATAGCTCGAGCGCAGGCCCTTGATGCCCTTGCCGCGCAGCCGGAAGGTCTTGCCGTGCTGCGTGCCCTCGGGCAGCTCGATCTCCGCCTTGCCACCGAGCGTGGGCACCTCCATCGTGCCGCCGAGCGCGGCGGTGATCAGCGTCACCGGCACCGTGCAGTGCAGGTCGTCGCCGTCGCGCTCGAAGATCTCGTGTTCCTTGATGCGGATCTCGATGTACAGGTCGCCCGCCGGGCCGCCGTTGGTGCCCGGCTCGCCGTTGCCGGCCGAGCGGATGCGCATGCCTTCGTTGATGCCGGCGGGGATCTTCACCTCCAGCGTCTTCTGGCGCTTGAGCTTGCCGGCGCCGTTGCAGGTGGTGCAGGGCTCGGGGATCACCTTGCCCGAGCCATGGCAGTGGGGGCAGGTCTGCTGGATGCTGAAGAAGCCCTGGCGCATGTGCACCGTGCCGGCGCCGTTGCAGCTGGTGCAGGTCTTCGCGCTGGTGCCGGGCTTGGCGCCGGTGCCGTGGCAGGTGTCGCAGGTGTCCCAGCTGGGGATGCGGATCTGCGCGTCCTTGCCGCCGGCCGCTTCCTCCAGCGTGATCTCCATCGCGTACGACAGGTCGGAGCCGCGGTAGACCTGCGGTCCGCCGCCGCCGCGCCGGCCGCCGCCGTTGAAGATGTCGCCGAAGATGTCGCCGAAGGCCTCGGCGAAGCCGCCGAAGCCTTCGGGGCCGCCGCGGAAACCGCCGCCCATGCCGGCGGCGTTGGGGTCGACGCCGGCATGGCCGTACTGATCGTAGGCCGCGCGCTTGGGCGGCTCGGAGAGCATCTCGTAGGCCTCCTTGGCCTCCTTGAACTTCTCCTCCGCCTTCTTCGCGTCCTCACCCTGGTTGCGGTCAGGGTGGTACTTCATGGCCAGCTTGCGGTAGGCCTTCTTGATGTCGTCGTCTGTGGCGTTCTTCGGAACGCCGAGCACGTCGTAGTAGTCGCGCTTCGCCATGGAAAACCTTCAGCTGTCGGAAATGAACGCGCCGCGTGGAAGCGCAGACGGAGTCTGACGCCTCGAACGCGGCGAGCCAGCGGCGCAGCCCGTTCGGGCTGCGACCGATGTCACTTCTTGACTTCCTTGAACTCCGCGTCGACCACGTTGTCGTCGGCCGGCTTGCTGTCGGCCTTCGGCGCTTCGGCGCCGGCACCCGGCGCCGCACCCGCGGACCCGGCGGCGGCCCCGGCAGCCGCGGCCTGCTCGGCGTACATCTTCTCGCCCAGCTTCTGGCTGGCGGTCATCAGCGCTTCGGTCTTGGCCTCGATGTCCGCCTTGTCGTCGCCCTTCAGCGCTTCCTCGACGTCCTTCAGCGCGGCCTCGATCTTCTCCTTCTCGCCGCCGTCGAGCTTGTCGCCGTGCTCGCCGAGGCTCTTCTTCACCGAGTGCAGCATCGCGTCGGCCTGGTTGCGGGCCTGCACCAGCTCCAGCTTCTTGTGGTCCTCGGCGGCGTTGAGCTCCGCGTCCTTGACCATCTTCTGGATCTCGTCTTCCGACAGGCCGGAGTTGGCCTTGATCGTGATCTTGTTTTCCTTGCCGGTGCCCTTGTCCTTGGCGTTGACGTGCAGGATGCCGTTGGCGTCGATGTCGAAGGTGACCTCGATCTGCGGCAGGCCGCGCGGCGCCGGCGGGATGCCCTCGAGGTTGAACTCGCCCAGGCTCTTGTTGCCGGAGGCCATCTCGCGCTCGCCCTGGAACACCTTGATCGTCACCGCCGGCTGGTTGTCGTCAGCGGTCGAGAACACCTGGCTGAACTTGGTCGGGATCGTGGTGTTCTTCTTGATCATCTTGGTCATCACGCCGCCCAGGGTCTCGATGCCCAGCGACAGCGGCGTGACGTCCAGCAGCAGCACGTCCTTGCGGTCGCCCGACAGCACCTGGCCCTGGATCGCGGCGCCGACGGCCACCGCTTCATCCGGATTGACGTCCTTGCGCGGCTCCTTGCCGAAGAACTCCTTGACCTTCTCCTGCACCTTCGGCATGCGGGTCATGCCGCCGACCAGGATCACGTCGTCGATGTCCGACAGCTTGACGCCGGCGTCCTTCACCGCGATGCGGCAGGGCTCGATCGTGCGCTCGACCAGCTCGTCGACCAGGCTCTCGAGCTTCGCGCGCGTGAGCTTGATGTTCAGGTGCTTCGGACCCGACGCGTCGGCCGTGATGTAGGGCAGGTTGACGTCGGTCTGCGTGCTGTTGGACAGCTCGATCTTGGCCTTCTCGGCCGCTTCCTTCAGGCGCTGCAGCGCGAGCACGTCCTTCGTCAGGTCGACGCCCTGCTCCTTGCGGAACTCGGTGACGATGTAGTCGATGATGCGCTGGTCGAAGTCCTCGCCGCCGAGGAAGGTGTCGCCGTTGGTCGACAGCACCTCGAACTGCTTCTCGCCGTCGACATCGGCGATCTCGATGATCGAGATGTCGAAGGTGCCGCCGCCGAGGTCGAACACCGCGATCTTGCGATCGCCCTTGCCGTGCTTGTCGAGGCCGAAGGCCAGCGCCGCCGCGGTCGGCTCGTTGATGATGCGCTTGACGTCCAGGCCGGCGATGCGGCCGGCGTCCTTGGTGGCTTGGCGCTGGCTGTCGTTGAAGTAGGCGGGCACCGTGATCACGGCCTCGGTGACCTCTTCGCCGAGGTAGTCCTCGGCGGTCTTCTTCATCTTGCGCAGCACTTCGGCGCTGATCTGCGGCGGCGCCAGCTTCTTGCCGCGCTCCTCGATCCACGCGTCGCCGTTGTCGGCGGCGACGATCTTGTAGGGCATCAGGTTGATGTCCTTCTGCACTTCCTTCTCGGTGAACTTGCGGCCGATCAGGCGCTTGACCGCATAGAAGGTGTGCTTCGGATTGGTGACGGCCTGGCGCTTGGCCGACGCGCCGACCAGCACTTCACCGTCTTCCTGGTAGGCGATGATCGACGGCGTCGTGCGGGCGCCTTCGCTGTTCTCGATGACGCGCGTCGTATTGCCTTCCATCACCGCCACGCACGAATTGGTGGTGCCGAGGTCGATGCCGATGATCTTGCCCATGGGTTACTCCTGAGTTTGGTATCTGGTTGTCGTCGAGTTGTGGTCCAGTGCGCGGCTTTCAAGGGCCCGGCCGGAGAATGCTCACTTGGGCGCCGCCACCGTGACCAGCGCCGGCCGCAGCACGCGGTCGGCGATCAGGTAGCCCTTCTGCAGCACCGCGACCACGGTGTTCGCTTCCTGCTCGGCCGGCACCATGCTGATCGCCTGGTGCTGGTGCGGGTCGAACTTCGTGCCGGGCGGCGGCGCGATCTGCATCACCTTGTTGCGCTCCAGCGCTGCGACCAGCTGGCGCAGCGTCGCGTGCACGCCCTCGAGCACCTTCTCGGTGCTGGCGTCGGGCATGGCGATCGCGGCTTCCAGGCTGTCCTTGACGGGCAGCAGGCTCTCGGCGAAGGACTCGATCGAGAACTTGCGCGCCTTGCTGACTTCCTCGTCGGCACGGCGGCGCGCGTTCTCGGCCTCGGCCTTGGCGCGCAGGAAGGCGTCGGACAGCTCGTTGTGCTTCGTTTCCAGCTCCGCCAGGCGCTGCTCGGCCGTCGGCTGGGCCGGCGCGGCGCCGGGGTTGGCCGCCGGCGACGGGCCGGCGGGGTTGGCCGAGGCACCGGTGGCACCTTCGGCCGAGGGCGGAACGCGGGAATCGTTCTCCGGGAAGTTCGTTGTCATGGTGAGGCTCGTCTTTCAGGCGGTCGCTGGCGATATGGGGCAGATGCCCGCAGCTTCAAGAGGGGTTCTTGCGGGATGTTGCGAACGGTCAGGGCTCGTCGTCGACCGAGGCGCTCCAGCGCTGCCACTCGACCTGGGTGCGCTGCAGCTCGCGGCGGTCGCGCTTGGTCGGGCGGCCCTGCTCGATGCTCAGGGCCGGCTCGGCGGCCAGGCGCCGCGCCTCGGCGGCCTTGGCGCGGGCGGCGATGCTGTCGGGCGTCTCCTCGTACAGCGCCTGCGCCACCGGCGCCGGACCGCGCACAGCGCTGATGCCGCGCACGGCGACTGTACGCACGCCCTGCGGCTGGCGCAGTTCGACCAGATCGTCGATGCGCAGCTCACGCGAAGGCTTGGCCACCTGGCCGTTGACGCTGACCCGGCCCTTGCCGATCTCGTCGGCGGCCAACGATCGGGTCTTGTAGAAGCGCGCGGCCCAGAGCCACTTGTCCAGGCGCAGCGTCGTCGTCGGGGAATCCATGGGCTGCAATTTTGCCGCCGCCCGGCCGCCGGCTCAGCCGGTCGTTGCGGTCGGGGGCGCCGCCAGCGGCAGGCGGACCCGCGCTTCGAGTCCGTCCACGCCGCCGTCGTCGCCGGTCCGGTTCTGCACGACCAGGCTGCCGTCGAGCGACTGCACGATCTCGCGGCAAATCGCGAGCCCGAGGCCGGACCCCGAACTCGCCGGTCCGGCGGCGAAGGGCTGGAACAGGCGCTCCTGCAGGCCCGGGGGCAGGCCGGGACCGCTGTCGACGATGCCCAACTGCGCGTCCGGACCCTCTGCGGACAGCCGCACGACGAGCCGGCCCCCGTGCGGCAGGTGCTTGATCGCGTTGTGCAGCAGGTTGCGCACCAACTCGCGCAGCGCCCACTCGTGGCCGCGCACCTGCAGGCCCGGTGCGAGGTCGAGCTCGAAGTCGAGCTCGGCGTCGGCGATCAGCGGCGCCAGGTCGAGCGCGACGCCGCGCACCACCTCCGACCAGTCCTGCGGGCCGGCGTCGCCCTGCTGGCGCAGCTGTTCGACCTTCGCCAGCGCGAGCATCTGGTTGGCCAGCTGGGTGGCGCCGTCGACCGTCTGCGCGATCTCGCGCAGCGCCTGCTCGGGCGGCACGTCGCCGCGCTGCGCCGACTGCAGCTGCGTCTTCAGCACGGCCAGAGGCGTGCGCAGCTGGTGCGAGGCGTCGCGCACGAAACGCTTCTGGTGCGCGACGAGGTCGGCGACGCGGGCCATCGCGTCGTTGGTGGCGTCGACCAGTGGCATCAGCTCGCGCGGTGCCTGCGGCGCCTCGATCGGCGACACGTCGTCCGGGTCTCGCGCCTTGATCGCCGCCGACAGCGCATGCACCGGCCGAGTCGCGCGCCGCACGACCCACACCACCACCGTCGCGATCACGGCCACCAGCGCGGCCTGCCGCCACAGCGTGTCGACGAGCAGCTGCCGCGCCAGCGTCTTGCGCAGCTCCAGCGTCTCGGCCACCTGGATCGTCGCCATGCCCTGGCCGGACAGGCCTGCCACCGGCTGCAGCAGCACCGCGACGCGCACCGGCTCGCCCTGGTAGCGGTCGTCGTAGAAGTCGACCAGCGCGGCGTAGATGCCGCGGTCCGGCAGTCGGCCGCGCCAGACCGGCAGGTCCTCGAAGCCGGAGACCATCTCGCCGTCGAAGCCGGTGACCTTGAAGTACGTGCGGCTGCGGTTGTCGGCCTCGAAGGCCTCCAGCGCGGAGTAGGGCACCGCCGCGCGCAGCCGCGGTGCCCCGCGTTCGCCGGTCACTTCGAGCAGTTCGCCGATGGCCTTGGCCGAGGCCAGCAGGGTGCGGTCGTACGCGGTGTCCGCGGCGCGCAGCGCCTGGCGGTAGAGGCTGAAGGCATTGAAGGCGACCAGTGCGAGCACCGGCAGCAGGATGCCCAGCAGCAGCCGGCTGCGCATCGACAGGTGCGCCAGGCGCGACGCGAGCCAGCGCTTCACGCCGGCCTCCGGATGGCGGCTGCGGTGATCACTGCGGCGCGACGAGGTAGCCGAGCCCGCGCAAGGTGACGAGCTTCAGATCGGTGGCCGCGAGCTTCTTGCGCAGCCGGTAAGCGACGACCTCGATCGCGTCCGGCTGCACGTCGGCCTCGTCGGCGAAGACCAGCTCGGTGAGGCGTTCCTTGGCCACCGCCTGGCCCGGGCGTGCGAGCAGCGCGCGCAGCAGAGCCGCCTCGCGCGGCGCCAGCTCCAGCGGGGTGCCGCGCTGGTAGATCGCGCCGCTGGCCGCATCGACGCGCAGGCCGCAGTACTCGGGAGCTTCGGTGCGCGCCGGGCCTTCGGTGCTGCCGCTCGACGCGCCGCGGCGCGCCAGCGCGCGCACGCGGGCCTCGAGCTCGTCCAGGTCGAAAGGCTTGGGCAGGTAGTCGTCGGCGCCGGTGTTGAGGCCGAGGATGCGGTCGCCGACCGCGCCGCGCGCGGTCAGGATGATCACCGGCGTCGCCAGACCGGCGCCGCGCGCGCGCGCCAGCACCTCGAGCCCGTCCAGCCCCGGCAGGTTCAGGTCCAGCAGCACGACATCGGGCACGCTGGCGAGCCACCGGTCCACGGCACGCGCGCCGTCCGCGCAGGTGACGACCTGGATGCCGCGGCGTTCGAACGAACGCTGCAGCGTGGCCTGCATCGTCGGGTTGTCCTCGATCAGCAGCAGCTTCATCGGCTGCGGATGATCGCAGGTTCGTCGCGGGGCTCCGCCCCGCGTCCGGGGGTCAGCGTTTGGCCACGACGTCGGGCTTGAGCACCTGCAGCCCGGCGGCTTCCCATTCTGGCAGGCCGCCGCGGAACCAGTAGACCTGCTTGAAGCCGCGCTCGATCGCGGCGCGGCTGGCCTTGTACGACTTCCAGCACTCGGCGCCATTGCAGTGGAAGACCGTCGGCTTCGCGGCATCGAGCTTGTCGAGGCCGGCGAAGTCGTCGGCCTTGGCGTCGTACGCGACGTCCTTCAGGCTCTTCTCGTGGTACGGCACGAAGACCGCGCCCGGGATCTGCTTGGCGCGGTACTCCTTCTCGTTGCGCGTGTCGACGACCACCGCGCCCTTGGCGACCAGCTGCTGCACGTCGGCCGCGCTGACCACCGTCGCGCCGGGCAGGTGCGTCGGCGTGAAGGTGCCCAGCTGCGCGACCGCCTTGTACTGCGACAGCTCCGAGTGCATGGCCACCGGCTTCAGGCCGACGCCGCCGGCCGACGTGGCGAACCACTTGCTGACCTTCGCGCGAACCTCCGGCGGCAGGTCCTTCCTGACCGCGACCGAGAAGCCGCCCGGCACCGCGCCCGAGCTCGCCAGCACCTTCGCGACGCCCGGGTTCTCGCGCGCGAAGGCATCCCATTCGCTGCGGCGGATCACCGTCGCGTCGCTCAGCCCGAGACTCACCGCGGTGAGGCCGGCCTGCGGATAACGCGCGAACTCCACGGTGCGGAGGTCCTTGAAGGACAGGCCGCTGGAGGTCAGCATGCCGCGCGCCATGTAGGTGTAGATCGAGTCCTGCTGCGGCAGGTAGATGCGGCCCTTGCGCATGTCGGCGGTCGACGCCAGGCGTTCGCGCCCGACCAGCAGATAGTGTTCGGACGGGTCGGTCGAGCCGACCAGTTCGTAGCCGTGCGCCAGCGCCGACGCGACCACCTGCGCCGGCGCGATGAAGACATCGTAGCCGCCGCTGCGCGTGGCGCGCATCGCGTCGGTCAGGTCTTCTGTGGTCGTCACGTTGACCGGCTGGTTCAGCAGCTTGCCCAGCTGCTCCTCCATGCCGTGCCGCGACAGCAGCAGCCCGTTCTTGCGGGCCGTGGGTTCGATGGCGACGACCGCCGACAGCTGGCCCCAGGCGGGCGCGGTCAAGGCAAAGCCGATGGCGCAGGCGATGGCGCCGAGTACTGACTTCATGAAGGTTCCCCCGAGCTGGATGTGATCGCGGGGTCCGCCCCAACGCCCGCTCTTGCTGCTTCTTGTCGCGGCGGATGATGCCCGAGGGGGCGTTTTGGTGTCGTAACGAGCCTTAACACGTTAGGACTTCCCCTAACCCGGTCGACAGCCGATCGACAGGCTGGCTGGTCACGATGCATGCTGCTTTCCAACCGACAAGGAGACATCCATGCGTCGCGACATGTTCTTGAAGTCGATGGCTGCACTGGCCGCGGCCGGCATGCTGCCGTTGTCCGCCCGCGCATCGGCGAACCTGAAGATGATGATCCCGGCCAACCCGGGCGGCGGCTGGGACACCACCGGCCGTGCGCTGGGCAAGGCGCTGCAGGACGCGGGCGTCGCGTCGTCGGTGAACTACGACAACAAGGGCGGCGCCGCGGGCGCGATCGGCCTGGCGCAGTTCGTCAACGGCAGCAAGGGCGATCCGAACGCGCTGATGGTGATGGGTGCGGTGATGCTCGGCGGCATCATCACCGGCAAGCCGCCGGTGACGCTGTCGCAGGCCACGCCGCTGGCGCGCCTGACCAGCGAGTACAACGTCTTCGTGCTGCCGGCGAACTCGCCGTACAAGACGATGAAGGACGTCGTCGAGCAGATGAAGAAGGACCCCGGCAGCATCAAGTGGGGCGGCGGCTCGCGGGGTTCCACCGAGCACATCGCCGCAGCGATGATTGCGCGCGAAGTGGGCGTCGATCCGTCGAAGATCAATTACGTCGCGTTCCGGGGGGGCGGTGAGGCGACCGCGGCCATCCTGGGCGGCAACGTGTCGATCGGCGGCAGCGGCTACAGCGAGTTCGCCGAGTACATCAGCGCCGGCAAGATGCGCGCGGTGGCGGTCACCTCCGACAAGCGGCTGAAGGGCATCGACGTGCCGACGCTGAAGGAGCAGGGCATCAACGTCGTCATCGGCAACTGGCGCGGCGTCTATGGCGCCCCCGGCATCAATGCCGAGCAGCGCAAGGCACTGACCGAGATGATCGTCAAGGCCACGAAGAGCAAGGCCTGGTCCGAGGCGATGGAGAAGAACGCCTGGACCGCCGCGCTGATGACGGGACCGGAGTTCGACAAGTTCGTCGACGACGAATTCGCGAGCCTGCGCGCCGTGATGGTCAAGTCCGGGATGATCTGATGAAGACCCAGGTGCTGGTCGGCGCCGGCGTGCTCGGTCTCGGCGCGCTGCTCGCCGCCGGCGCCGTCGGCATCTCGAGCGACGCCGGTTATGCCGGCGTCGGTCCCAACTTCCTGCCTTGGCTCGTGGCCGCCTGCATGCTGCTGTGCGGCTGTCTGCTGCTGCGCGAGGCGCTGAGCGGCGGCTTCCGCCAGCTCGACGAGGTGGAGGGCGCCGAACGCGGCGACTGGCCGGCCTTCGTCTGGGTCTCGGCCGGCATCCTGGCCAACGCGGCGCTGATCACGACGATCGGCTTCATCCTCAGCTGCGTGCTGTGCTTCGTGCTGGCGGTGCGCGGCTTCAAGACGGCCGAGGGCCGGCTCGACCTGAGCTTGCGCGCCTGGCTGGCCGACGCGGCGATCGGCGCCGCGATCTCGGCGCCGGTCTACTGGATGTTCACCAAGGCACTGGCGATCAACCTGCCGGGCCTCACCGCCACGGGCTGGCTCTGACACCGACGGCACGGACATGGAAATCTGGAATCAGTTGCTGCAGGGCTTCATGACCGCCGGCACGCCGGTGAACCTGCTGTGGGCGCTCGTCGGCTGCACCATCGGCACGGCGGTCGGCGTGCTGCCCGGCATCGGGCCGGCCACGGCGGTCGCGATGCTGCTGCCGATCACGCTGAAGGTCGACCCGACGGCGTCGATGATCTTCTTCGCCGGCATCTACTACGGCGCGATGTACGGCGGCTCGACGACCTCGATCCTGCTGAACACGCCCGGCGAGGCCGGCTCGATGGTCACCGCGATGGAAGGCAACAAGATGGCCAAGAGCGGCCGTGCCGGCGCTGCGCTGGCCACGGCCGCCATCGGCTCCTTCGTCGCCGGCACCATCGCCACGGTGCTGGTCACCTTGTTCGCCCCGGTGGTCGCCGAGTTCGCGGTCAAGCTCGGGCCGCCCGAGTACTTCATGCTGATGGTGCTGGCCTTCTGCACGGTCAGCGCCGTGCTCGGCGGCAGCACGCTGCGCGGTCTGACGGCGCTGTTCGTCGGCCTGGCGATGGGCCTGGTGGGCATCGACCAGATCACCGGCCAGGCGCGCTACACCGGCGGCGTGCCCGAGCTGATGGACGGGCTCGAAGTGGTGCTGATCGCGGTGGGCCTGTTCGCCGTCGCCGAGGCGCTGTATGCGGTGCTGTACCAGGGCCGCGAGGTCGAGACGCAGAACCGCATGAGCAAGGTGCACATGACGGCGGCCGAATGGCGCCGCTCGTGGCCGGCCTGGCTGCGCGCGACCTTCATCGGCTTCCCGTTCGGCACCATTCCCGCCGGCGGCAGCGAGATCCCGACCTTCCTCAGCTACGCGACGGAGAAGAAGCTGTCCAAGCACAAGGAAGAGTTCGGCACCACCGGCGCGATCGAGGGCGTCGCAGGTCCGGAGGCGGCGAACAATGCGGCGATCACCGCGACGCTGATCCCCTTGCTGACGCTGGGCATCCCGACCTCGAACACCACGGCGATCCTGCTCGGTGCCTTCCAGAACTACGGCATCCAGCCGGGGCCGCAGCTCTTCGACAAGAATGCCGCGCTGGTGTGGGCGCTGATCGCGTCGCTGTACATCGGCAACGTGATGCTGCTGATCCTGAACCTGCCGCTGGTGGGCCTGTGGGTGAAGCTGCTGAAGATCCCCAAGGCGCCGCTGTACGCGGGCATCCTGATCTTCGCCACCGTCGGCGTCTACGGCATGCGGCAATCGGCCTTCGACCTGGTGCTGCTGTACGCCATCGGCCTGCTCGGCGTCGTGATGCGGCGCTTCGGGTTCCCCGCGGCACCGGTGGTCGTCGGCATGATCCTCGGGCCGCTGGCCGAGGCGCAGATGCGCAACGCGCTGTCGATCGGCGAGGGCAAGTGGACCGTGTTCCTGGAGCGGCCGATGTCGGCGACGCTGATCGTCGTCGTGCTGGCGGTGCTGGTGCTGCCCCGCGTCGTCGGCTGGCACGCGCGGCGCCGGGCGCGCGCCGAGGACGCCGGCGAGGTGGGTGCCTGAGGCCGGGGCCTAACGCGCCGCGCCAGCGGCCACGGCGCGGCGGGCCTGCGCCTCGAGCGCCGCGGCGTCGGCCGGGCGCGTGGGCCAGCCGTGCAGATGCCGTTCGACCAGGTCGGCCAGCGAGCGGATCCAGGCGTCGCGGTCGTTGAGGCACGGGATCAACCGGAACTCGCGGCCGCCGGCGCCTAGGAACGCCGCCTTGCCCTCGACGCCGATCTCCTCCAGCGTCTCCAGGTTGTCGGCCGGGAAACCGGGGCAGATCGCATCGATGCTGCGCACGCCGTCGGCAGCCAGCTTCTTCAGCGTCGGCTCGGTGTAGGGCTGCAGCCACTTCGCCCGTCCGAGCCGGCTCTGGAAGCTGACGACATAGTCGTCCCGCTTCAGGTGCAGGCGCTCGGCCAGCAGCCGCGCGGTGGCGAGGCATTCGCAGTGGTACGGATCGCCGAGTGCCAGGGTGCGCGCCGGCAGGCCGTGGAAGCTCATCACCAGCTTGTCGGCGCGGCCTTCGCGCTGCCAGTGCGCACGCACGCTCTCGGCCAGCGCATCGAGGTAGCCGGCGTCGTCGTGGTAGTGGTTCACGAAGCGCAACTCGGGCAGGCGGCGGACGCGGCGGGCCCAGTCGGCGACCGCGTCGAAGGTGCTGGCCGTCGTGGCCGCCGCGTACTGCGGGTACAGCGGCAGAACCAGGATGCGGGTGGCGCCCTCGGCCTTCAGCTCGTCGAGCACGGACGGGATCGCCGGGTCGCCATAGCGCATCGCGAACCGGATCAGCAGCTGGTGGCCACGTTCGCCCAGGTCCCCCTGCAGCCGCTTGGCCTGGCGCGCCGACCAGCTCAGCAGCGGCGAACCCTCGGGTGTCCAGATCGTCGCGTACTTGGCGGCCGACTGCTTCGGCCGCACGCGCAGCAGCACGCCGTGCAGCAGCAGCCACCAGAGCGGCTTCGGGATCTCGACGACGCGCCGGTCGGACAGGAACTCGGCCAGGTAGCGGCGCAGCGCTGCGGCTGTCGGCGCAGCGGGCGAACCCAGGTTCACCAGCAGTACGGCCGTGCGTTCCGCGCGGCCGTGCTCGTGCGGCGGTTCAGCAGCGAATCTCATGCGGCCGAGACCAGCCGGTCCAGATCGGCCAGCAGGCGCAGGCGGTCGATCGGCTTGACCCAGTAACCGCAGAAGCCGGCGGCGAGGTGCCGCCGCTGGTCGTCGAGCTGATCGTCGGCCGAGCAGACGAAGGCCGGCACCTCGGCCAGACCGCCCAGGGCCCGCAGCTGCGCGAGCAGCTCGACGCCGGTGGTATCGGGCAGGTGGGCATCGAGCACCAGCACGTGGGGGCACCAGCCGCGCACGATGGCCAGCGCCTCGGCGCCGTCCTCGGCGATCTGCACTTCGTAGTCGGTCCGTTCGCGCAGCGCTTCGGCGAACAGCAGCGCGGCGACGCGGTCGTCCTCGGCGTAGAGCACGCGCCGCGGCGGGGCGGAAACGGCGCTCACTTCAGGACGGATGCGGCACGGTGTCGAGGAAGGACAGCACCTCGAAGCGCACCGTCGGCGCCATCGGGTCGGTCGGCGAGCCGCCGAGTCCGATCACGCCGCTGCCGTGCAGCGTGCAGCTGCCGCGACGCAGGCTGACCACTTCCTCCGCGTTCGCGAAGCGCACGTAGGTGCCGTTGTAGCTGAGGTCGGTGATCTGGAAGACACCGCCATGCCAGTCGAGCCGCGCGTGCGAGCGCGAGACGCGCGAGTCGTCGACACGAAAGTGCGCCTGCGGGCTGCGGCCCAGCACGACGGGCATGTGCTCGCCGTCGTAGACCTCATTGCTGTCGAGCCACATCAGCCGCACGGCCTCGGGCTCCATGGTCGGCGCCACCATGCCGAACTGCGTCGCGGCGGTGTCGCTGATGCCGCGACGGCCCCCGAGCACGTGCACCTGCACCGGCTCGGCGCGGCCGCGCAGGTGCATCCAGTCGAGGTTGCGGAAGCGCTTCTGCGCGGCCAGCGGCAGCCCGCGCATCACCTCGGCGGTGATCAGCGTCTCGTTGTCGCCGGCATGGTCGAGCAGGCGGGCGGCGACGTTGACGGCATCGCCATAACAATCGCCGGCCATCTCGACGATCTCGCCGCGGGCCAGAGCGACCTGCAGCCGCAGGCCGCGCAGGCCGGCCGACGCGCCGCGTTCGCGGCCGCGCGTGACAAGCTGGTCGAGGTCTTCATGCATCTGCTGCGCCGCCAGCAGGCCTTGCGCCGAGTCGTCGAAGACGGCCATCAGGCCATCGCCCAGCGTCTTGATGACCTGGCCCCCGCAAGCCGGCACCGCGCGCGCCACCGTCGTCACCGTGTGGGTGACGACCGAGGTCGCCTCGGCATTGCCGAGGACCTCGTACAGCGAGGTGCTGCCACGCAGGTCGGCGAACAGCACGGTGCGCTCGGAAATGCGCGTCATGGCGGGCAAGTTTAAACGTTCGAACCGCCGGCCGCGTTTCAGGCGGGAGCCGGCATCCCTCGTCGAAGGCCGTTGCGGGCTTCCGAACGTCACCCGGCCCGCCTTCGCGGGCCCGAGACCCGATCAGCTCTTACAGGTTGTCCAGATACGTGCGCAGCTTGTGGCTTCGCCGCAGGCTGTGTCGCCGCTACGCGGCGGCTCGCTTGCGCGAGCCACGCATCAGGCCAACCTTACAGGTTGTCCAGATACGTGCGCAGCTTGTGGCTTCGCCGCAGGCTGTGTCGCCGCTACGCGGCGGCTCGCTTGCGCGAGCCACGCATCAGGCCAACCTTACAGGTTGTCCAGATACGTGCGCAGCTTGTCCGAGCGGCTCGGGTGCTTGAGCTTGCGGATCGCCTTGGCCTCGATCTGGCGAATGCGCTCGCGCGTGACGTCGAACTGCTTGCCCACTTCTTCCAGCGTGTGGTCGGTCGACATCTCGATGCCGAAGCGCATGCGCAGCACCTTGGCTTCGCGCGGCGTCAGCGAGTCGAGGATGTCCTTGACCACATCGCGCAGGCCGGCCTGCATCGCGGCCTCGATCGGCGCGGTGTTGTTGGTGTCCTCGATGAAGTCGCCCAGGTGCGAATCGTCGTCGTCGCCGATCGGCGTTTCCATGGAGATCGGCTCCTTGGCGATCTTCATGATCTTGCGGATCTTGTCCTCGGGGATCTCCATCTTCTCGGCCAAGGTCGGCGCGTCCGGCTCGAAGCCGAACTCCTGCAGGTGCTGGCGCGAGATGCGGTTCATCTTGTTGATCGTCTCGATCATGTGAACCGGGATGCGGATCGTTCTCGCTTGGTCCGCGATAGACCGAGTGATCGCCTGGCGGATCCACCACGTCGCGTAGGTCGAGAACTTGTAGCCGCGGCGGTATTCGAACTTGTCCACCGCCTTCATCAGGCCGATGTTGCCTTCCTGGATCAGGTCGAGGAACTGCAGGCCGCGGTTGGTGTACTTCTTGGCGATCGAGATCACGAGGCGCAGGTTGGCCTCGATCATTTCCTTCTTCGCGTCGCGCGAGGCCTTCTCGCCCGCGTTCATCTCGCGGTTGATCTCCTTCAGGTCGTCCAGCGGCACCACCGCGTGCTGCTGCAGGTCGATCAGCTTCTGCTGCAGTTCCTGGATCGCCGGCAGGTTGCGGCCGAGCACGGCGCTGTAGGCCTTGTTCGCGTGCACTTCCTTCTCCGCCCACTTCAGGTTCAGGATGTTGGGCGGGAAGGTCTTGATGAAGTGGTCCTGCGGCATGCCGCAGCGGTCGACCACGATCTTGCGGATCTCGCGCTCGAAGCGGCGCACGTCGTCGACCTGCGAGCGCAGCACGTCGCAGAGCTTCTCGATCGTCTTGACCGTGAAGCGGATCGTCATCAGATCCTCGGTCAGCATGTGCTGGGCCTTGTTGTAGCCGGCCGAGTTGTAGCCTTCCTTCTCGAAGGCCTTGCGCATCTTCTCGAAGTGGGCCCGCACGGTGCCGAAGCGGTCCAGCGCCTGCGCCTTCAGTTCCTCGAGCTTCTTGGTCAGCGCCTTGCTGCCGCCCTGGCCGTCGTCGTCTTCCTCTTCGTCGAACTCGTCGAAGTCTTCCTCCGCCACGTAGTCGTCGGCCTCGTCGTCGCTGACGAAGCCGTCGACGACCTCGGAGATCTGCATGTCGCCCGCGGCGATGCGGTCGGCCATCGCGAGGATCTCGGCGATGGTCTTCGGCGACGCCGAGATCGCCTGCATCATCGACTGCAGGCCGCCTTCGATGCGCTTGGCGATCTCGATCTCGCCCTCGCGCGTCAGCAGCTCGACCGAGCCCATCTCGCGCATGTACATGCGCACCGGGTCGGTGGTGCGGCCGAACTCGGAATCGACGGTCGACAGCGCCGCCTCGGCGGCTTCTTCGGCCTCTTCTTCGGTCGCGGTGGTGGTGTTGCCGCCGGCGATCAGCAGCGTCGCGGCATCGGGCGCCTGCTCGTACACCGCGATGCCCATGTCGTTGAGCATCGAGACGATGGCCTCGAGGATCTCGTTCTCGACCAGCTTCTCGGGCAGGTGGTCGTTGATTTCCTGGTGCGTCAGGAAACCACGCGTCTTGCCCATCTTGATGAGCGTCTTCAGCTCCAGGCGGCGCTTCGCGACCTCTTCTTCGGTGAGCGTCGTCTCGTCGAGGCCGAACTCGCGCATCAGCGCGCGCTCCTTGGCGCGCGAGACCTTCATGCGCAGCGGCTTGGCCTTCTCGGTGGCCTCGCCGGCGCTGTCCTCGACCGCGGCCTCGACCTCGGGTTCGCCCTCGAGGTCGGCCTCGATGTCGCCCAGGTCCTCTTCCTCGGGCTTCTTCGGCGCTTCCTTGCCCTTCGCGGGGGCCTTGCCACCCTTGGCCGCCGGCGCCTTCGCGGCCGGCTTGGCTGCCGTCTTCGCCTCGGCTTTCGCCGGCGCCTTGACCTCGGCCTTGGCGGCCTTGGCCGGTGCGGCGGCGGCCTTCACCTTCGTCTCGTCGGCGGCCGGCTTGGCGGCGGCCTTGTGCTTGGCGGCCTCGGCGGGCGCGGGGGTCTTGGCGGCGACGTCGGTCTTCTTGGCGTTCATGCAGTTCCTTGCGCGGTCAACGGGGCAGTTGCCAGACGACCGGGAGAATCCTCAGGGCCGGCTGAATGCGCGGCACCGCGTACGGCGCGCATGATGATGCATGCGGCGCGGACGCCCCCGGGAGCCCCCAGGCTGTGGTGGATTCGGATCGGCCGGGCAAGTTCGCGTGGACGTCTTTACTGTGCAGCCCTTGCGGGAAAGGGTGGCCTTATCGCTGTGCGTACCCGTGTCGCGGGTGGCCGGGGCCCGGAGGTGCTGCCGTCACTCTTGCCGAGTGCAACCAATCCAGCATTATCGGCGAGATTGCCGAATGCGTCAAAGCGCGAGGGGGATTCAGCGCCGCGGGCCGCCCGTTTCGGCCGGCGGGGTGGGCGCCTTGAGCTCGGCCCGAAGCGCCAGAAGCGCATTGCGGCGTTCGGTGGCCGCGTCCGACAACTCACCCGACTCGATCAGCCACTGCAGTTCGTCGTCGACGGCGCGCTGGCGCAGGCGGTGCAGCACGGCATCGATTTCCGCCTTCGGCTCGTCGTGCTCGAATTCGTGGAAGCCGCGCACCCGCGCCAGCAAGGGGCGCAGCGTGTCCGCCTCGGCATCCCGCTCGAGCTCGTCGAGCAGCGCCGCCATCGTCATCGGTCCGTGGTCGTGGCAGACGCGCTCCAGCGCCGCGAAGAAGCCGCCGTAGGGCGAGGGCTGGCTGGCGAGCAGGTCGTGGTCGTCGGCGGGCAGCGCCTGCCAGAGCGCGGCATGGCGGGCCAGCAGCCAGGCGCTTCGATCGAGCAGGGTCGCCGTCTGCGGCGGCGCCCGCAGGCCGCCCATCGCGCGGGGCCGGAACGCGGCGGGCCTGCGCTCGCCCGGTTCGGCGGCCGCCGCGGCGCGGTCGCGCCGGCCGCCGGTGCGTGACCAATGGGCTGTCAGCGTCGCCAGGTCCACGCCGCCGCGCTGCGCCAGCTCGCTCATCAGCTGCTCGCGCAGCAGCCCGTCCGGCAGCTGTTCGATCAGTGGCCGGGCCTGGCCCAGCATGCGCGAACGGCCCTCTGCGGTCGCCAGGTCGCAGTCGACCGCCGCCTGGACGAGCAACTGGGCCGACAGCGGCACCGCGGCGGCGACGGCGTCGTCGAAGGCCTGAGCCCCGTGCTCGCGCACGTAGCTGTCCGGATCGTGCTCCGGCGGCAGGAAGAGGAAGCGGATGCTGCGCAGGTCGGTGGCGTGCGGCAGCGCGGCTTCGAGCGCGCGGGCGGCAGCGCGCCGGCCGGCTGCATCGCCGTCGAAGCTGAAGACCACCGACTCGGTGAAGCGGAACAGCTTCGCGACATGATCGGCGGTGCAGGCGGTACCCAGGGTCGCCACCGCGTTGCCGAAGCCGGACTGCGCCAGTGCCACGACGTCCATGTAGCCCTCGACGACCAGCGCGTAGCCGCGTTCGCGCAGCGCCTGGCGCGCCTCGAACAGGCCGTAGAGCTCCTGGCCCTTGTGGAAGACCGGCGTTTCCGGGGAGTTGAGGTATTTCGGCTCGCCCTGGTCGATCACCCGCCCGCCGAAACCGATGACGTCGCCGCGCACCGAGCGGATCGGGAACATGATGCGGTCGCGGAAGCGGTCGTAGCGCTTCTGTTCCGCTTCATCCTCTCCCTGCACGATCACCAGGCCGCATTCGGCGAGCTGCGGATCGTCATAACGAGGGAAGACGCTGGCCAGCGTGCGCCAGCCGTCGGGCGCGTAACCCAGGCCGAAGCGCGCGGCGATGGCCCCGGTGAGCCCTCGCCGCTTCAGGTAGTCGATCGCGCGCGGGCTGGCCTTCAGCGCACGGCGGTAATGGTCCGATGCGCGCGTCAGCAGCTCGCTCAGCGTCGCGCGCTGCTCGCGTTCCTGCGCGGCACGCGCGCGGTCCTCGGGGCTGGCCGAGTTCTCGGGCACCTGCAGGCCGACCTGCTGCGCGAGCTCGCGCACCGCGTCCATGAAGCCGAGGCCGCCCTGCTCGGTGAGGAAGCGGATCGCGTCGCCGTGCGCACCGCAGCCGAAGCAATGGTAGGTCTGGCGCGACGGGCTGACGATGAAGCTCGGCGTCTTCTCGCCGTGGAACGGGCACAGGCCCTTGTGGTTGATGCCGGCCTTCTTCAGCTCGACATGGCGGCCGACGACCTCGACGATGTCGACGCGCGAGACGAGGTCCTGGATGAATCCCTGGGGCAGCACGGCGGGAAGTCTAGGCGAGGCGGCGCGGCCGCCCGGCGCGCTCAGCCGATGTCGCCGCCGGGCGCGTTGCCTTGTGCACGTTCGGCGGTCGGTCCCGCCGCCGGCAGCGGGGCCGTCGGCGCGGCGGCGAGCGAGAACAGCCCGCGCCACTCGCGCACCCACTGCGCGACGTCGGCCGCCGGCATCGGCGGCGCGATGCCGGCACCCTGGCCGATCTCGCAGCCCATGTCCAGCAGCAGCCGGGCCTGCGCCGGCGTCTCGACGCCTTCGGCGACCGCGATGCAGCCGAAGGTGCGTGCCAGGCTGATCACACCTTCGACGATCGCCCGGTCCTGCGCGTCGCCCAGCATGTTGGCGACGAACGAGCGGTCGATCTTCAGCACCTGCAGCGGCAGGCGCTTCAGGTAGGTCAGCGTCGAGTAGCCGGTGCCGAAGTCGTCGAGCGCCCAGCTCACGCCGAGCCGGGCGCAGCGTTCGAGCAGTGCCGAGGTGAAGCCGATGTCCTGCAGCGCTGCGGTTTCCAGCACTTCGAGCTCCAGCCGCGGCCCGAGCGGCTGCGCGTGGCGGGCGAGCAGCTCGGCCAGGCGCTGGGCAAAGTCCGGCTCCTGCAGGTGACGGGCGGAGATGTTGACGCTGACCGACAGGTCGAGACCTTCCGCGGACCAGGCCTCGAGCTGGTCCAGCGCGCGCGCGAGCACATGGTCGCCGACCCGCGCCGACAGCCCGGTGTGCTCGATCAGCGGCAGGAACTGTGCCGGCGGCACGAGGCCGTGTTCCGGATGGTTCCAGCGCAGCAGCGCCTCGACGCCGAGCACGACGCCGCGCCGCAGGTCGACCTTGGGCTGGTAGTACAGCGTCAGCTCGTCGCGGTCGAGCGCTTCCTGCACGCGGCCGATCGCGACGACGCGTTCCTCGGTGCGGCGGCTGTGCTCCGGGTCGAAGAACAGGTAGCCGTTGCGGCCCGACTGCTTGGCGCCGTACATCGCGTGGTCGGCGTGGCGCAGCAGCGTGTCGGCATCGCTGCCGTCCAGCGGGTAGAGCGTCGCGCCGACGCTGGCGGTGATCACGATCGCATCGCCGCCGGCCGTCAGCACGAAGGGCTGGGCAACGACGCGCAGCACGCGCTCGACGGCGGCGCGCGCCTCGTCGACCGTGCCGGCGCGCAGCAGCAGCGCGAACTCGTCGCCGCCCAACCGCGCGACGACGTCGGCCCAGGCCGTGCCGCGCGCGCGTAACGCGGTGCGCAGCCGCGTCGCCAGCTCGGCCAGCAGGCGGTCGCCGGCCTGGTGGCCGAAGCGGTCGTTGATGGCCTTGAAGTGGTCGAGGTCGAGGTAGCAGACCGCCATCAGGAAGCCTTCGCGGTCGGTCGAGGCCATCGCCTCGACCAGCAGCTGGCTCAGGCGCGCGCGGTTCGGCAGGCGGGTGAGCTCGTCGAAGTTGGCCTGGCGCTCCATGCGTTCGTGCTGCAGGCGCTGCTCGGTGACGTCGCTGACCACCAGCACGTGGTAGCGCAGCGCGCCGTCGGGACCATGCACCGCCGACACCGTGACGTGCAGCGCGCACGGATCGCCCGAGCGCCGGCGTTCGACGATCTCGCCGACCCAGTTGCCGCTGGAGCGCAGCGCGGCCCACAGGCTGGCCTGCTGCTGCCGCGTGATCGGGTCGGGCGCGACCGGCCGCAGCAGGCTCGGCACGCTGCCCAGCAGCTCCTCGCGCGGCACGCCGGTGATGCGCGAGTAGGTGGGGTTGGCGTCGAGCACCCGGAACTCGGCGTCGGTGATCAGCAGGCCCTCATGCAGGTGCATGAAGAGGTTCGACGACAGGCGCTGCCGGTCCTCGGCGCTGCGGCGGGCGCCGATGTCGGCCAGCGACGCGACGACACGCGCCGGCTCGCCGGCCTCGTCCCGCTCGACGACGGCCACATGCACGTCGAACCAGCACCAGGCGTCGCGCACGCGCAGGCGCGCTTCGTGGCGCAGTCCGGCGCCGAGCGGGCTGCCGTCGACCGGTGCCAGCGCGCTGCGCAGCGCGGCGCGTTCGTCGGGATGCACGCGGGCGAGGAAGCGCTCGATGGTCGCGGTCTGCACGCCGCTGGGGTCGTCCATCAGCGCGCGCCAGCGCGGCGACGTGAAGCCGTCGCCCGACGGCAGGTTCCAGTCCGCGACGCCGAGGTCCGAGCCCTCCAGCGCCAGCTGCGAACGTTCTTCCAGCCGGGTCAGCTCGCCGATCGCGACATGCGGCAGCAGCACCACCGCGACCAGTGCGGCGATCCAGGCCCACAGCAGCACCGGCGCGCCGGCGCCGACCAGCGCCGCGAAGGGGCCGGCCCCGACCGCCGTGCCGAGCAGCAGGCCGCTTGCGGCGAGCAGCACGCCGATCGCGGCCGGCAGCAGTCCACCCCGCAGCACCAGCAGGCACAGCAGCACGGGGGGCAGCATCAGCCACGCGAAGGCGGTCGCGCCGGCGCGGCCGGGCAGCAGCGCGAAGGCGGTGGCCGCCAGCGCGCCGGCCAGGAGCATCGGCGCGAGCAGCCGGTTGTCGTCGCGCAGCGCGCGCGACCAGCCGCGGCCGTTCGCGGCCAGCAGCGGCAGGCCGGCAACGAGCACACCGAGCGCCTCCGCGATCCAGCGTTGCAGCCAGGCGATCGGCAGGTCGATGGCGCCGATGGCGCCGATGACCGCCAGCCACACCACCGTGTTCGCCGCGCTCAGCACGCTGGCGCCGAGCACGCCGGCGCCGATCAGCAACGACAGGTCGCGGTATTGCTCGAGGCGGCCGTTGAAGTTCGCGCGCATCAGCCAGCGCGTCGCGAGCCAGGGCGCGGCGGTGCTGCCGACCGTGAGCGCCAGCGCGAGCAGCGGGCTCGCGCCGGCGCTCCAGGCGACGAGCGCGTGCGCCAGCGCCACCGCGGGCAGCTGGCCGGCCCCCCAGCGCAGCAGCATGGCCAGCGCGACGCCGGCCATCGGCCACAGCACCGGCAGCTGCGACGGCGTGGCCGGGAACGCCCGGCCGAGCACGCCGGCGGCGAGTGCCAGCGCCAGCACGATGGCCGAACGACCGCCCCAGCGCGCCAGCAGGGCGGCGCCGGGAGATCGGGCAAGAGCGGAGAGCGAGGGCAAGGTTCGGGAGCGGACGCGCGTTGTGCTGGCCGAGGGGGATGCTAGGGGCGCCGCGCTGCGCGCCGGCCCGGGGACCCGCGACCCGGTGGCCCTTGAATCGGGGTCAGCCGCCGCTGCACCGGGCGCGGGCCGAGGGGCCCGGCGTCTCGGTCAGATCACGAAGTCCTCGATCCTGCGACCGGCTTCGATCGCCGACTTCAGCCACTTCGGCTGCAGGCCGCGGCCCGACCAGGTTTCGCCGGTCGCCGCGTTGCGGTATTTCGGCGCCACCTTGCTGCCGGCGGCCTTGACGGGTTTCGGCGCGGTGGTCTTGCCGGCAATATCGGCCGCGGTCAGACCATATTCGGCCATCAGCGACTTGATCTTCGCGATGGCCGCGGCACGCTCCTCGCGCTGCGCCTCGGCAATCTTGCGTTCGATTTCGGCGCGCTGGGCCAGCAGTTCCTGCAGCGAGGGCATCTGGAAAATCTCCGTGGAATGGACGCGCGGCAGTATAGGGGCCGCGCGCGCGGCGGCGATCCCAGGTTTCTACGTGGCGCGTCGAATATCAGGGATTGGGCGGCACATACCCGGCCGGCTGGTCGGCGCCTTCGCCGAAGAAGAATCGCTCCATCTGGCGCGCGAGGTATTGGCGCGCCCGCTGGTCGGCCAGATTCAGGCGGTTTTCATTGACCAGCATGGTCTGGTGCTTCATCCACAGCTGCCAGGCTTCCTTGCTGACGTTGTCGTAGATGCGTTTGCCCAGCTCGCCGGGATACATCGGGAAGTCCAGGCCTTCGGCTTCCTTCTTCAGATAGACGCATTGAATGGTGCGGGGCATGTCGGCTCTCCGGAGGACGGTATGTATGTTTGTCGGATCGCTGAACGCGCGCGGCCGTTCAGCCGAGTTTCTTGACCAGCACCTGCGAGCGCCGGTCCCAGTTGTACTTGCGCTTGCGGGCTTCGGGCAACCAGTCGGGGTCGACCTGCTGGAAACCGCGCTTGATGAACCAGTGCATCGTGCGCGTGGTCAGCACGAAGATACTGTCGAGGCCGAGCGACCTGGCGCGTTGCTCGATGCGCTTGAGCAGGCGTTCGCCGTCGCCTTGGCCCTGGACCTGCGGCGATACGGTGAGCGCGGCCATTTCGGCGGTGCGCGCTTCCGGATAAGGGTACAGCGCGGCGCAACCGAATATCACGCCATCGTGCTCGATGACGGTGTAGTTGGCGATGTCGCGTTCGATCTCGGTGCGCTCGCGGCGCACCAGCGTGCCGTCGCGTTCGAAGGGCTCGATCAGCTGCAGGATGCCGCCGACGTCGTCGGCGGTGGCCTCGTGCACGGTCTCGAGCTTCTCGTCGACGATCATCGTGCCGATGCCGTCGTGGGTGAACACCTCCTGCAGGATGGCGCCGTCGTCGGCCAGCGGCAGGATGTGCGAGCGCTCGACGCCGCCTTCGCAGGCCTTCACGCACTGCTGCAGGTAGAACGCGAGGTCGGTCGGCTGGTTCGGCGGCGGCAGCTGCGCCAGCAGCCGCTTGGCGTCGGCCAGCGCCAGCTCGGTGTCGATCGCGCTGTCCGGATCGTTCTGGTCCTCGCGGATGCCGGCGATCTCGGTCATGAACAGCAGCTTGTCGGCCTGCAGCGCGATCGCGGTGGCGGTGGCCACGTCTTCCATCGTCAGGTTGAAGGCTTCGCCGGTCGGCGAGAAGCCGAAGGGGCTCAGCAGCACCATCGCGCCGATGTCGATCGCACGGCGGATCGCCGCGGCGTCGACGCGCCGGACGAGGCCGGAGTGCATGTAGTCGACGCCGTCGACGATGCCCACCGGCCGCGCGGTGAGGAAGTTGCCCGAGACCACACGCACCGTCGCGTTGGCCATCGGCGTGTTCGGCAGGCCCTGCGAAAAGGCCGCCTCGATCTCGAAGCGCAACTGGCCCGCGGCCTCCTGTGCGCAATCGAGCGTCACGGCGTCGGTGATGCGGGTGCCCCGGTGGTAGCGTGAGGTCTGGCCCTTCGCGGCCAGCTGTTCGTTCACCTGCGGCCGGAAGCCGTGCACCAGCACCACCTTGATGCCCATCGCGTGCAGGATCGCGAGGTCCTGCACGAAGGCATTGAGCTTGCCCGCGGCGATCAGCTCGCCGGTCATGCCGACGACGAAGGTATTGCCGCGGTACTTGTGGATGTACGGCGCGACGGCGCGGAACCAGGGGACGAAGGTGTGCGGGAAGACCAGGCTCATTTGGGCCGGATTGTGCCCCGCAGCGAGGGCGGCCTCCTCGTCTGGCGCACAGCGGGGTCGTCGATCAGGGCGCGTGCAGCACGACCAGCAGCGCCTGCGCCACCGTGCGGCCGGCATTGCGGATCGCATGCGGCCGGTCGACCGGGTAGCGCGCGGTCTCGCCGGGCTTCAGCCGCGTGCTGGCCTCGCCCGCCTCGACGTCGATCTGGCCCGACAACACGCTCAGGTGCTCGCGCGAGCCGGGCTCGTGCGGCGCGGACTCCAGCGCGGCACCCGGCTGCAAGGTCAGCTCGTACCACTCGAAGCGGCCGGCGAGCTCGATCGGGCCCAGGATGCGCAGCCGGCAGCGCGCGTCTGGGGCGCCGAGCGTCGGCGTGTCCTGCGCGGCGACGGTGGTGATCACCGGCGCATCGATGCGCGGCGCGTCCGCCAGCAGGTCGGCCAGCGGCACGCCGAGCGCATTGGCCAGGCGCCAGACCACGGCGACCGTGGGGTTGGCCTGTGCGCGCTCGATCTGCGAGAGCATCGACTTCGACACGCCGGCGCGGCGCGACAGTTCGTCCAGCGACAGCGACTGCTGCTCGCGCAGCGCGGCGAGCGCTTCGCCCACGCGGGGCGGTTGCGGCGGTTCCGGCAGGGCAGGGCGGGGCGTGCGGGCGTTCATCGGGCGGGTGCAGTCCGGCTTGTCGCAAGGAATGTTGTTCAGTATAGTGCACGAATCGTTCGCTAAGTCGAACACGTTCGATCGATCCGCATCATGACCGACACCACCGCCTTCCTCACCCACGTGCGCGCCGAGCTGCAGGGGCTTCGCGATGCGGGCCTCTTCAAGGGCGAACGCATCATCACGACGCCGCAGGGCGCCCAGGTGCATACCGCCGACGGCCGCGACGTCATCAACCTGTGCGCCAACAACTACCTCGGCCTGTCGGCGCACCCGCAGGTCATCGAGGCCGCGCACGAGGCGCTGCGCACGCATGGCTACGGCCTGAGCTCGGTGCGCTTCATCTGCGGCACGCAGGACATCCACAAGACGCTGGAGCAGCGCATCGCGCGCTTCGTCGGCACCGAGGACGCCATCCTCTACGCCGCCGCCTTCGACGCCAACGGCGGCCTGTTCGAGCCGCTGCTCGGCGAGGCCGACGCGGTGATCAGCGACGAGCTCAACCACGCGTCGATCATCGACGGCATCCGGCTGTGCAAGGCCCAGCGCCACCGCTACAAGCACAACGACATGGCCGACCTGGAGGCGAAGCTGCGCGAGGCGCGCGCGGCCGGTGCGCGCTTCATCATGGTCTTCACCGACGGCGTGTTCTCGATGGACGGCACGATCGCGCAGCTCGACGTGATGCGAAAGCTCTGCGACGCGCACGGCGCGCTGCTGGCGATCGACGAGTGCCACGCCTCCGGCTTCATGGGCGCGACCGGCCGCGGCACGCACGAGCACCGCGGGCTCCTGGTGAACGGCCGCTCGAAGGTCGACATCATCACCGGCACCTTCGGCAAGGCGCTGGGCGGCGCCAGCGGTGGTTTCACCGCGGGTCCGAAGGAGGTGATCGAGCTGCTGCGCCAGCGTTCGCGGCCCTACCTGTTCTCGAACACGCTGGCGCCGATGATCGCGGGCGGTTCGATCGCGGTGCTCGACCTGCTGGAAGGCTCGACCGCGCTGCGCGACAAGCTGCACGAGAACACACGCTACTTCCGCCAGGCGATCACCGAGGCCGGCTTCGACATCAAGCCGGGCGAGCACCCGATCGTGCCGATCATGGTCTACGACGCGGTGAAGGCGCAGGCGCTCGCGGCGCGGCTGCTCGAGCTGGGCATCTACGTCGTCGGCTTCTTCTTCCCGGTGGTGCCGAAGGGCCAGGCGCGCATCCGCGTGCAGCTGAGCGCGGCGCACGAGCGCGCGCACCTGGAGAAGGCCGTCGCGGCGTTCCGGCAGGCCGGCCTTGAACTGGGGCTGGTCAAGTGAGCACGCCCCGCATCCTGATCATCGGCGCCAACGGCCAGATCGGCACCGAGCTCGGCGAGGCGCTGATCGCGCGCCACGGCGCCGACGCGGTGATCACCAGCGACCTCGCGCCCGAGGGCCGGCTGAAGCAGGTGCGGCACGAGGCGCTGGATGTCACCGACGCGGCCGCGCTGGCCACCGTCGTCAAGCGCCATGGCATCAACCAGGTCTACTTGCTGGCCGCCGCGCTGTCGGCCAACGGCGAGAAGCACCCCCAGTGGGCCTGGAACCTGAACATGAACGGCCTGCTGAACGTGCTGGAGCTGGCTCGGCAGGTGAAGCTCGAGCGCGTGTTCTGGCCGAGCTCGATCGCCGCCTTCGGGCCGCACACGCCGCGCACCGCGCCGCAGGAAACGGTGATGGACCCGAGCACGGTCTACGGCATCAGCAAGCTCGCCGGCGAGCGCTGGTGCGACTGGTACCACCGCAACCACGGCGTCGACGTGCGCAGCCTGCGCTACCCGGGCCTGATCAGCTGGAAGACCCCGCCCGGCGGCGGCACCACCGACTACGCGGTGGACATCTTCCACCACGCGCTGAAGACCGGCCGCTACACGGCGTTCCTCGGCCCCGAGACGCGGCTGCCGATGATGTACATGCCCGATGCGATCCGCGCCACCATCGAGCTGATGGAAGCGCCGCCGGCCGCCATCCGCGAGCGCGGCTCGTACAACCTGGCCGCCTTCAGCTTCACGCCGAGCGAGATCGGCGCGGCCATCGCCAGGCGCATTCCCGGCTTCAGGCTCGACTGCGCGCCTGACTTCCGCCAGGCCATCGCCGACAGCTGGCCCCAGGCCATTGTCGACGACGCCGCGCAGCGCGACTGGGGCTGGCGCCCGCGGTACGACCTGCAGGCGATGGTCGACGAGATGCTGGAAGCGCTGCGGCCGCTCGTGGCCGCGCAGAACGCCGGTTAGGCGCCTGTCAGGCGAGCGCGCCCCGCAGCGCGTTCAACACCCCGTCGGGTTGCTCCTGCATCAGGCTGTGGCCGCTGGGCAGCGTGTGCACACGGGCCTTCAGCGCCGCCGCGAGCTCGCGCGTGGCCTTCGGGTTCGTCATCTGGTCGGCGCTGCCGAGGATGAAGTGCACCGGGCAGGCCACCTTCGCCGCCGCCTGCAGGCCGTTCGCATAGCGGTCGCAGACGCTGAAGTCGTGGTGGAACAGGTTGACGTCCTTCTGCGCACCGTGCACGCGCCGCATCAGCGCGCGGTTCGCACCGTGCTGCCAGGTGCCCGGGGCCGGGTAGCCGGGCTTGCTGGCATGGCTGGAGATCGAGAAGTTGTTGACCATCTCGATGGCCTTCAGCGGCGCGTCGCGCGCGGTGCTCAGCAGCGCCTCCGACACCTTCATCGGGTAGGCGGTGGCGATCATCACCAGGCGCGTGATGCGCTCGGGCGCGCGGCCCGCGGCTTCCAGCGCGATCAACGAACCCATGCTGTGGCCGACCAGCGCGGCCTGCTGCACGCCGGCGGCGTCCAGCAGCGCCAGCGTCCAGTCGGCCAGCGCCTCGACGTCGGGCAGCGGTGGGCCCTCGCTGCGGGCGTGGCCGGGCTCGTCGACGGCCAGCACGCTCCAGCCGTGGTGCGCGAACCAGCGCGACAGCAGCGTCCAGATGCTGTGGTCGTGCAGCGCGCCATGAAGGAAGACCAGCGTCGGCAACGCCGGGTCGAACGCCTTGCCGCCGGTGTAGGCGTAGGCCCTGCGGCCTTGCACGGTGAGCTCCATCTCAGGCCCCCGCCTTCTCGGCCGCGCGCAGCGCCCGCTTCAGGTCGTCGATCAGGTCGTCGGCATCCTCCAGGCCGATCGACAGCCGGATCGTGCCGGGCCCGATGCCGGCGCGCGCCAGTGCCGCGTCGTCCATGCGGAAGTGCGTCGTCGTCGCCGGGTGGATCACCAGCGATCGGCAGTCGCCGACGTTGGCGAGGTGCGAGAAGATCTTCAGCGCCTCGATGAAGGCCTTGCCCTGGTTGCGGGAGCCCTTCAGGTCGAAGCTGAAGACGGCGCCGCAGCCGCGCGGCAGCAGCTTCTTCGCCAGCGCGTGGTCGGGATGGTCCGGCAGTTCCGGGTAGCCCACACGCGCCACCATCGGCTGCGCCGCGAGGAAGTCCACCACCTTGCGCGTATTGGCGATGTGCCGCTCCATGCGCAGCGGCAAGGTCTCGATGCCCTGCAGGATCAGCCACGCGGTGTGCGGGCTCATGCAGGCGCCGAAGTCGCGCAGGCCTTCGCGGCGTGCGCGCAGCAGGAAGGCGCCGACGCTGCTTTCCTCGGCGAAGACCATGCCGTGGAAGCCGTCATAGGGCGCGCTGAGCTCGGGAAAGCGGCCGGACGCGGCCCAGTCGAAGGCACCGGAGTCCACCAGCAGCCCGCCCACCACCGTGCCATGGCCGGACAGGAACTTGGTCGCCGAATGGAAGATCAGGTCGGCGCCGTGGTCGAAGGGCTTCAGCAGCCAGGGTGGCGTGAAGGTCGAATCGACCAGCAGCGGCAGCTTCGCGTCGTGCGCGATCTGCGCGACGGTCGGGATGTCCAGCACGTCGAGGCCGGGGTTGCCGAGCGTCTCGCCGAAGACCAGCCGCGTATTCGGACGGATCGCCTCGCGCCAGCCGTCGATGTCGCCCGGCTTGACGAATGTCGTGTCGATGCCGAAGCGGCGCAGCGTGTAGTCCAGCAGGTTGTGCGAGCCGCCGTAGAGCGCCGCGCTGGCGACGACATGGCTGCCCGCGCCGGCGAGCGTGGCGATGGCCAGGTGCAGCGCCGCCTGGCCGCTGGCCGTGGCGATCGCGCCGACGCCGCCTTCCAGCGCCGCGATGCGCTCCTCCAGCACCGCGTTGGTCGGGTTGCTGATGCGGCTGTAGACATGGCCCGAACGCTCCATGTTGAACAGCGACGCCGCATGCTCGCTGCTCTCGAAGACGAAGGACGTGGACAGGTGGATCGGCACCGCGCGCGCGCCGGTCGCCGGGTCGGGCGCGGCGCCGGCATGCAGCGCGAGGGTGTCGAAACCGGGGTCGGAGGGGCCGGGCATGGTGCAACGCTGGGGTGTTGTGTCAGGGCATTGTGTGCTATGTTTTTTCGACCCCCGGCGACGCTGCCGGTCATTCGCGCAAGGCAAGAGGAGACTTCCCCATGAAGGTCAGCGACATCCTTCGGGTCAAGGGCAATACGCTGTACACGGTACCGCCCGAGCAGCCCCTGGCCGAGGCGGTGCAGACCATGGCCGAGTTCGACATCGGCTCGCTGGTGGTGATGAACCACGGTGAACTGGTCGGCATGCTGACCTTCCGGGAGGTGATCGCCGCCGTGGTGAAGAACGGCGGTTCGGTCGGCTCGCTGGTCGTGCGCACGGTGATGGACGACGCGCCGCTGACCTGCACGCCCGAGACCGAGATCGACGAGGTGCGCCGCATGATGCTGGGCCGCCACGCGCGCTACATGCCGGTGCTCAACGGCCGCACGCTGATGGGCGTGATCTCGTTCTACGACGTGGCCAAGGCCGTCGTCGACAGCCAGGACTTCGAGAACCGCATGCTCAAGGCCTACATCCGCGACTGGCCGGTCGAGGAGGAAGGCGCGGCCGAGCCGAAGCTCTAGGAGGCCATGCGGACCCCGTGGCCCGCGGCAGCGATGCCGCGGTGCAGCAGGGCTGCGACAATCCGGGGCCCGGCGCTCGTTCGCGAGCACCGGGCCCTTCGTCCATCCAAGGCCCTCGATCGATGTCCGGCAGCACTTTCGGCGAACTGTTCCGCGTCACCAACTTCGGCGAGAGCCACGGCCCGGCGATCGGCTGCGTGATCGACGGCTGCCCGCCCGGGATGGAACTGTCCGAGGCCGACATCCAGCCCGACCTCGACCGCCGCCGCCCCGGCACCAGCCGCCACGTGACGCAGCGCAACGAGCCGGACGCGGTCGAGATCCTGTCCGGCGTCTACGAGGGCCGCACCACCGGCACGCCGATCTGCCTGCTGATCCGCAACACCGACCAGCGCAGCAAGGACTACGGCAACATCCTCGACACCTTCCGCCCCGGCCATGCCGACTACACCTACTGGCGCAAGTACGGCCTGCGCGATCCGCGCGGCGGCGGCCGCTCGTCGGCACGACTGACGGCGCCGATGGTCGCCGCCGGCGCGGTGGCCAAGAAGTGGCTGGCGGCCCAGCACGGCACCACCTTCCTCGGCTGGATGAGCCAGCTCGGCGATATCGCCATCCCGTTCGAGGACGAGGCGCAGATCCCGCTGAACCCCTTCTTCGCGCCGAACGCGGGCATCGTGCCGCGGCTGGAAGAAGCGATGGACGCGCTGCGCAAGGCGGGCGATTCGGTCGGCGCCCGCATCGAGGTGCGCGCGCGCGGCGTGCCGGTGGGCCTGGGCGAGCCGCTGTTCGACAAGCTCGATGCCGACATCGCCTACGCGATGATGGGCATCAACGCGGTCAAGGGCGTGGAGATCGGCGCCGGCTTCGGCGCCGTCAGTCAACGCGGCAGTGAACACGGCGACGAGCTGACGCCGGCCGGCTTCCGCGGCAACAACGCCGGCGGCGTGCTCGGCGGCATTTCCACCGGCCAGGACCTCGTCGTGTCGATCGCGATCAAGCCGACCAGCTCGATCCGCCAGCCTCGCGCATCGATCGACCGCGCCGGCCAACCCAGCGTCGTCGAGACCTTTGGCCGCCACGACCCCTGCGTGGGCATCCGCGCGACGCCGATCGCCGAGGCCATGCTGGCGCTGGTGCTGATGGACCATGCGCTGCGCCACCGCGCGCAATGCGGCGACGTCACGTTGCCGATTCCGCCGATTCCCGCTTCGGCGGGCTGATCCGCCCGGCCCCTTCCGGTTCCCGCCGTTCGTCGGCCGGCGGCGCATTTCATCCTTCCGCCGGACGCGGCCATCGGCCGCGCATGCGGTTCGTCGCCACGAACCCGCGCTTCGTCGCACACTGCGCTGCGGCCCGGAACCCCAGTCCTAGACTCGCGCCGCTTTACAAGATCGTTGCATTGCGACGGAAGGATGAAGACATGCGCAAGAGTCGTGTGATCGGGGGTGGTATTGCGGCCGTCGCTGCGGTGGCGGTCGCGGTGGGCGTGGTGATGATGCAACGCAACGCGGGCGCGAAGGCCCCCGACAGCGCGGCCACCGCCAAGAGCGCCAAGGGGCCGAAGGACGCCGCGTCGGCGCCGCCGCTGGAGTTCCGCACCACCGAGGTCGTGCAGCCGACGATGGCCACGATGCCGAAGCTGATCGAGTTCTCGGGTCCGCTGGTCGCGCCGAACACCGCCATCGTGCGCGCAAAGGCCTCGGGCACGCTGCTGGCGCTGCAGGTCGCCGAAGGTCAGCGCGTCACCGCCGGCCAGGCGCTGGGCCGCATCGACCTGGCTGAACTTTCCAACCGGGTCGCCGAACGCAACGCCAACGTCGAATCGGCGCGCGCGACCCTCGCCCAGGCCGAACGCACGCACGCCTCAAACGAGCGGCTCGCGCAGCAGAACTTCATCTCGCCGAACGCGCTCGAGAACTCCCGCGCATCCGTCGAGACCGCCCGTGCCGCGCTGAATGCCGCGCAGGCTTCGCTGGACACCACGCGCGTGGGCCTGCGCGAGGCGGCGCTGGTGGCGCCGATCGGCGGCATCGTCGCCAAGCGCCATGTGCTGCCCGGCGAGAAGGTGAGCATCGAGCAGCAGATGCTGACGCTGGTCGATCTGCAGAAGCTGGAGCTGGCCGGCAGCGTCGGCACGCACGAGGTCGGCGCGCTGGCGCCGGGCATGACGGTGCAGGTGAAGGTCGAGGGCGTCGAAAAGCCGGTGATGGCCAAGCTCGCGCGCATCGCGCCGGCCGCCGAACCGGGTACGCGCTCGATCGGCGTGACGATCGCGCTCGACAACCCGAAGGAGACGCTGCGCGCCGGCCAGTACGCCATCGCCCGTGTCGAACTGCAGGACGCGCAGCAGCGCCTGTCGGTGCCGATCCCGGCGGTCGGCAGCACCTCCGGCCAGGACCATGTCTGGCTGATCGAGGACGGCGCGCTGATGCGCCGCGCGGTGACACTGGGCCGCCGCGACGAGGCCGCCGGCCGCGTCGAGGTGCTGACCGGCGTGTCTCCCGCGAGCCGTGTGCTGGCGATGCGCTTCGACAACCTGCGCGAAGGTGCGAAGGCCTCGGTGGTCGCCGGCAAGCAGCCGGCGGTCGCGTCGGCCGCCGCGTCCAGCACGCACGCCACGCGCTGATCGCACCGGGAGCCTCACCATGTGGATCACCCGCGTATCGATCAAGAACCCCGTCTTCGCGACGATGGTGATGGTCGCGCTGCTCGTGCTGGGCCTGTTCGCCTACAACCGCCTTGGCGTCGAGCAGATGCCCGACATCCAGTTCCCCGGCGCCTTCATCGACGTCGCCTACCCCGGCGCCTCGCCGGAGGCAGCCGAGCGCGAGGTCGCCAAGGTCATCGAGGAATCGCTGAACAGCATCGGCGGCGTCAAGCGCATCAACTCGCGCAGCTTCGAGGGCCGCAGCCAGACCAGCATCGAGTTCAACCTGAACACCGACATGACGCGCGCGATGCAGGACGTGCGCGACCGCATGTCGCAGGTGCAGGCCGCGCTGCCGAAGGACGCGAAGACGCCGACCATCGTGCGCTTCAACAACGACAACGCTCAGCCGGTGGTCGTGATGGCGCTGATGAGCAAGTCGCGCTCGGGGCGTGAACTGTCGCTGCTGGCCGACCAGAACGTCAGCAAGCGGCTCGCGCGCATCGACGGCGTCGCGCGTGTCGACATCAGCGGCATGGCGATCCGCGAGGTGCGCATCAACCTCGACCCGGCGCGGCTGCGCGCCTACGGCATCACGCCGGCGGAGATCGCCACCGCGCTGCGCGAGGCCAACGTCGACCAGCCGGTCGGCCTGCTGAGCGACGCCACCTCCGACGCGATCCTGCGCGTCGAGGGCCGCGCGCGCGATCCGCGCCAGTTCACCGACTTCGTCGTCGCGCGCCGCAACGGCCTGGCGCTGACCTTGGGCGACCTCGGCCAGCTCGTCGAGCGCGAGCGCGAGTTCGAGTCGCTGGCCCGCATCAACGGCCAGCGCGCGGTGACCTTCAACGTCTTCAAGCAGCAGGACGCCAACATCGTCGCCACCGGCGAAGCGGTGAAGGGCGCGATGGACGAACTGCGCAAGACGCTGCCCTCGGACGTCGAGCTGCGGCTGATCTACGCGTCGAGCGATTTCGTCAAGGGCTCGCTCGAGGGCCTGAAGCACACGCTGATCGAAGGCGCGATCCTGACGGTACTGATCGTCTTCCTGTTCCTGCACTCGTGGCGCTCGACGATCATCACCGGCCTGACCCTGCCGATCGCGGTCATCTCCAGCTTCATCGCCGTCTATGCCTTCGGCTTCACGCTGAACTTCATGACGATGATGGCGCTGAGCCTGTGCATCGGCCTGTTGATCGACGACGCGATCGTCGTGCGCGAGAACATCGTGCGCCACGTCGCGATGGGCAAGGACCACCACACCGCGGCCTTCGATGGCACCAACGAGATCGGCCTCGCGGTGATGGCCACCACCTTCGCGATCTGCGCGGTGTTCGTGCCGGTGGCCTTCATGGGCGGCATCATCGGCAAGTTCTTCTACCCGTTCGGCATCACGGTCGCGGTGGCGGTGCTGGTGAGCCTGTTCGTCAGCTTCACGCTCGACCCGATGCTGTCGAGCATCTGGAAGGACCCGCCGTCGGCGCACCTGCGCAAGGTGCCGCTGATCGGCTGGTCGATCCGCGCGGTCGACCACGGCATGGACCTCGCGCATGGCATCTACGAGCGCCTGATCCGCTGGGCCTTCTCCGAGCGGCGCTGGAAGCTACTGCCGCTGATCACCTACGGCCGACCCTTCGATGCGCACAAGCGCCGCGACAAGACCCGCGCACGGGTGTGGCGCTGGGCGACGATCACGCCGCGCGGCGTCGTGATGGGCGTCGGCGCGCTGAGCTTCGTCGGCGCGCTGGGGCTGGCGCCGCTGGTGGGCACCGAGTTCGTGCCGCAGACCGACCAGGGCTTCACGCAGCTGTCGCTGCGCATGCCCACCGGCTCCAGCCTCGAGCGCAGCGACCAGAAGGTGCGCCAGGTCGAGGAGATCGTCGCCACCTTCCCCGAGGTCAAGACCGTATCGACCAATGTGGGCGGCCAGGGCCAGGGCTTCGCGGTCGGCCGCGGCCAGGCGACGCTGAACATCACGCTCACCGACCGCAAGGAGCGCCAGCGCTCGCAGAAGGAGATCGAAGGCGCGATCCGCTCGGCGATCGCCAAGATCCCGGGCATCGAGGCCTCGGTCGGCTTCAACCGGCCGATCTACGTCGCGATCCTCGGCAGCGATCCGGTGGGCCTGTCGCGCGTGGCGACCGAGTTCGCCGAGAAGATCAAGAAGATCCCCGGCATCGCCGACGTCGACCTGTCGTTGAAGCCCGGCCTGCCGGCCTACGCCGTGCGGCTGAAGCCCGGGGCGGTGCGCGAGCTGGGTCTCACCGCGCCGCAGCTGGCGTCGAGCCTGCGCGCCTACGTCAACGGCGAGGTCGCGACCTACTGGACCACGCCCGACGGCCAGCAGGTGGAAGTGCTGCTGCGCCTGCCGGAAGAGCAGCGCGAGCGCATCGACCAGATGCGCAGCCTGCCGGTGGCCTTCGCCAAGGACGGCACGCCGATCACGCTGGAGTCGATCGCGACGATCGAGTCGGTCGTCAACCCGGACGTGATCCGCCGCCAGAACCTGCAGCGCCGCGAGGCGATCTTCGCCGGCACGCAGGGCCGTCCGTCGGGTGACGCCGGCGCCGACGTGCAGAAGCTGATCAAGGAGACCAACCTGCCACCGGGCTTCAGCTTCGACGTCGGCGGCGAGACCCAGGAACAGCAGGAAGCCTTCGCCGGCATGCTGGCTGCGATGGGCCTGGCGGCGATCTTCATCTACATCGTGCTGGCCTCGCAGTTCGGCAGCTTCCTGCAGCCGATCGCCATCATGGCCTCGCTGCCGCTGGCGCTGATCGGCGTGATGCTGGCGCTGCTGTTCTGGCGCTCGACCTTGAACGTGTTCTCGATGATCGGCCTCGTCATGCTGATGGGCCTGGTGACGAAGAACGCGATCCTGCTGGTCGACTTCGCGAACCATGCGCGGGCACGCGGCGCGACGGTGGCCGAAGCGTTGCTGGAAGCCGGCCTGATCCGCATGCGCCCGATCATGATGACGACCGCGGCGATGGTCTTCGGCATGCTGCCGCTGGCGCTGGCACTGAACGACGGCGGCGAGATCCAGGCGCCGATGGGCCGCGCCATCATCGGCGGCGTCATCACCTCCACCTTACTGACGCTGGTGGTCGTGCCGGTGCTCTACAGCTACCTGGTGCGCGAGCGGAAGCCGCAGGCCGCGCCGGAGGAAGCGCCGGCGGCGCTCGCCGGCGGCCCGCTGCCGCAGCATGCGCCCGCGGATCGCGACTGAGCATTCACCGCCGCCATGAAGAACGCCGCCCTCGGGCGGCGTTTTTCTTGGCTGGGCGGCGGTATGCCGCTCAGGCCTTGGCGAAAGCCGCCTGGGCGGTCTGGCGGTAGACCCCGCAGCCGACCACCTGCTGCGCGTCGATCTGCACGACGAACGAGGCCTTGGGCTGCACCGCGCCGGACTCGGGATTGATGATGTCGTACTCGATCCAGCCGCCGGTGGCGGGGGTGGCGAAGGCGTCGCGCACGAAGCGGTCGCCGTCGATGCCGGGGATCTCGTGCACGCGCTTGCCTTCGGAGGCCGGCTTCGCGGCATGCACGCGGTAGTGGCCGCCGCGGTCGACGACGAAGATGTAGAGGTCGCGGTCGACGAAGCCGCTGGCCTTGTCGCGGAAGACCTGCGCGGCGGCGGCCAGGCCGCGCTGCTTGATCAGCGCTTCGGCCTTGGCGACCAGCGCACGCGCTTCGTCGGCCGAGCCCTGGCGCAGGCGGATCGAGGCGACGGCGCTCGACAGCGTCTTCGCGCGGCCGACGAGGTCCTGCGACGCGCCGGCCGATTCCTCGACCATCGCGGCGTTCTGGCGCGTGATCTCGTCGAGCTGGCCGACGCTCTGCGACACCTGGGTCAGCTCGCCGCTCTGGCGGGCGCTGGCCTCGGCGATGCGGCGCAGCGAGGTCGAGACGTTGCGCACGCCGCCGACCAGCGCGTCGAGCACCTGGCCGACCGCACGGGTCTGGCGCACCGAGCTCTCGACCTGCTCGCCGGAGCGGGCGATGAGGGTGCGGATCTCGCTGGACGCGGCGGCCGAGCGCTGCGCGAGCTGGCGCACCTCGGCGGCGACGACCGCGAAGCCGCGGCCGGCCTCGCCGGCGCGCGCGGCTTCCACCGCGGCGTTCAGCGCGAGGATGTTGGTCTGGAACGCGATGCCGTCGATCACGCCGATGATCTCGCCGACGCGCTTGGAGCTGTCCTCGAGGCCGGCCATCGCCTCGACCGACGAGCGCATCGCGGCGCCGCCCTGTTCGGCTTCGGTCTTCAGGCGCTCGGTCAGCTGGTCGAGCTGGCTGGCGGCAGTGGCGTTGGCGCTGACCGCTTCGGTCAGCTGGTGCACGGTCTCCACCGTCTGGCGCAGGCTGGCGGCCTGTTCCTCGGTGCGCTGGGCGAGCGATTCGCTGCTGGAGGCGACCAGCTGGCCCGACATGCCGACGCGCACCGCGCTCGAGCGGATCTCGGCGACCAGCGACGACAGCCGCACGTTCATGCCTTCGACCAGGGTGCCGATGACGTGCAGTTCGTCGCTGCCGGGCAGGTCGATCTTGTGCGAGAGGTCGCCGCCCGAGACGGCTTTCACGCCGGTGTGCAGGGCGTCGAGGCTGCGGCCGATGCTGGCGGCGAAGGCGATGGCGAAGTAGCCGGCGAGCGCGAACGCACTGCCGGCGACGGCGAGCGCGCCACCCGAGGCGCCTGGACCGAACGCGCCGGCCAGCGCCGCAAAGCCGACACCCTGGGAGACGAGCAGCGGCGTCGCGACCAGCGTGAGCTTGGCCGGCAGCCGGACACGCTGCATGAGGCGCACGCCAAGGGACAGCGGGTTGAACTTCGAGCCAGACATCGGCAACTCCCGGACCGTTGAACAGACAAGCTGCGGGTTTTGCAACTTTGAGCGCGGAGGGATGTTCGCGCCGTTCGTCTGTCATCGGTCACCGGAATTGCCGTCTTGAGACCTCTCAAATCATTTCGTCGATGCCCCGGGCGGCTTCGTTCAGCATTCCACGATATTCACCGCCAGGCCACCGCGGGCGGTTTCCTTGTACTTGGTCATCATGTCCGCGCCGGTCTCGCGCATCGTCTTGATCACCTTGTCGAGACTGACGTAGTGCGTGCCGTCGCCGCGCAGCGCCATGCGCGCGGCGTTCACCGCCTTGACCGAGGCGATCGCGTTGCGCTCGATGCACGGGATCTGCACCAGGCCGCCCACCGGGTCGCAGGTCAGCCCCAGGTGGTGTTCCATGCCGATCTCGGCGGCGTTCTCCACCTGCTCGGGCGTGCCGCCGAGCACCGCGCACAGCGCGCCGGCGGCCATCGAGCAGGCGACGCCGACCTCGCCCTGGCAGCCGACCTCGGCGCCGGAGATCGACGCGTTCTCCTTGTAGAGGATGCCGATCGCCGCGGCGGTCAGCAGGAAGTCGACCACGCCGCGCTCGGAGGAGCCGTGCACGAAGCGGTGGTAGTAGTGCAGCACCGCCGGAATGATGCCGGCCGCGCCGTTGGTCGGCGCGGTGACGACGCGGCCGCCGGCCGCGTTCTCCTCGTTGACCGCCAGCGCGTAGAGGTTCACCCAGTCCAGCACCTGCAGCGGGTCGCGCAGCGCGGCCTCGGGGTTGGCGGTCAGCGAGCGGTACAGCGCGGCGGCGCGGCGCTTGACCTTGAAGCCGCCGGGCAGCACGCCCTCGGCGCGGCAGCCGCGGCTGACGCAGTCCTGCATCGTGCGCCAGATGCCAAGCAGGCCGGCATCGATCTGCTCGTCGGTGCGCCAGTGGCGTTCGTTGCGCCGCATCACCTCGGCGATGCTGCAGCCGAGCGTCTGGGTCAGCTTCAGCAGTTCATCGCCGCTGTGGAAGGGATGCGGCAGTGCCGTGGTGTCCGGCGCGACCACCTTGTGCCGCGAGCCGTCGGCCGCGACCTCGTCGCTGACGACGAAGCCGCCGCCCACCGAGTAGTAGACGCGGTTGGCGATCTCGGCGCCAGCGCCGTCGAAGGCGGTGAAGCGCAGCGCGTTGGCGTGGAAGGGCAGGGTCTCGCGGCGGTGGAAGATCAGGTCGGTCGCCTCGTTGAACGCCAGGCACAGGCCGCCCGGCAGCATCAGCTGCTGGTGGCTGCGCACGGCCTCCAGCAGCGCGGGAATCTGGTCGACGTCGACCGTGTCGGGCTCGTGGCCCATCATCCCCAGCAGCACCGCCTTGTCGCTGCCGTGGCCCTTGCCGGTGGCGCCCAGCGAGCCGTAGAGGTCGCATTGCAGGCGCATCGCGTCGTCGATCAGCCCGTCGTGCGCGAGGCGCTGCATGAACATGCGTGCGGCGCGCATCGGCCCGACGGTGTGCGAGCTGCTCGGCCCGATGCCGATCTTGAAGAGGTCGAAGACGGAGACGGCCATGGCGTGCTCTCTTGTTCAGCGCAGGTGGATGTCGGCGAGTGCCAGCCGCCGGGTGCGGCGGCGGAACTCGATCGTCGAGCCCGGCCAGAGCGTGGTGATGCGGCCGTCTCGGGACTGGTACCAGCTGTGGCAGCCGCCGGTGGACCAGATCGTGGATTTCAGTCGGTGCTGGACTTCGTCGTCGAAGCGATGGTGCGCCTCGTTCGTGACCGTCAGCGCAGCATGGTGATCGAGCCGTCGCAGCGCGTCGAGCACCAGCGCCAGCTGCGACTCGATGATCTGCAGCATCGAGTTGTGGCCCAGCCCGGTGTTGGGGCCGACCAGGAAGAACAGGTTCGGAAAACCGGCGACCAGCGTGCCGAGGTAGGCGCTGGCGCCGAGGCCCCAAGCCTCGGCCAGCGTGTGGCCGCCCGGGCCGACCACCGGGCAGGGCGGCCCGGCGTCGGCGGCGTCGAAGCCGGTGGCGGCGACCAGCACGTCCAGCGCATGCAGCCGGCCGTCGGCGGTGCGCACGCCGGCAGGTTCGATGCGCGCGATCGGCGTGGTCTCCAGCGCGACGTGGGGCCGCGTCAGCGCCGGGTAGAAATCGTCGCTGATCAGGATGCGCTTGCAGCCCATGCGGTAGCGCGGCGTCAGCGCGTCGCGCAACGCCGGCTCGCGCACCTGGCGCTTCATGTGACGCAGCGCGATCGACTCGGCCGCCGCCAGCCATTGCGGCCGCGTCGTGAAGCCGGGCACGCGGGCCTCGTGCTGCCAGTACAGCGCCGTGCGCCACGTGCGCGCGAAGCCGGGCAGGTGGGTGCACAGCGTGCGCTGCCAGCGCGCCAGCGGCCGGTCGTGGCGCGGCATGATCCACGACGGTGTGCGCTGGAAGACGCGTACTTCGGCCGCTGTGGCGCTCAGTTCCGGCACCAGCTGCACCGCGCTGGCGCCGGTGCCGATGACGCCGATGCGCTGCCCGGCGAGCGGCAGCGAGGGGTCCCAGGCCGCCGTATGCAGCAGGCGGCCGCCGAAGTCATGCAGGCCGTCGATCTCCGGCCAGCGTGGCTTGCTGAGCGCGCCGGTGGCGATCACCACGCTGCGTGCGCGTTGTTCATGCGCCGTGCCATCGGCGCCGCGCAATGTGGCATGCCACTGTTGCGTGGACTCGTCCCAGCGCAGCGCGGCCAGCTCGGTCGACAGCCGCAGGTGCGGCGCCAATCCGAAGCGCTCGACGCAGTCGGCCAGGTAGGCCTGGATCTCCGGTTGCTGCGGGAAGAGCCGGCTCCAGCGCGGATTCGGCGCGAACGAATACGAATACAGCAGCGATGGAATGTCGCAGGCGGCGCCGGGATAGCGGTTGGCCCACCAGGTGCCGCCGACGCCGGCATGGCGCTCTATCACCTGAAAGCCGTGGCGCCCGGCCTGCTTCAGCCGCATGCCGAGCCCGAGGCCGCTGAAGCCGGCGCCGACGATCAGGACATCGAGCGGCGCCGCGGCCATTCAGTCCTCGTAGGCGCTCAGCGGCACGCAGGAACAGAACAGGTTGCGGTCGCCGTAGACGTTGTCGACGCGGCCGACCGGCGACCAGTACTTCTGGCGCCGCAGCGCCGGCAACGGGAAGGCCGCGTCCTCGCGGCTGTAGGCATGCGACCAGTCGGCCTTCAGCAGCGCCTCGGCGGTGTGCGGGGCGTTGCGCAGCGGGTTGTCGTCCTTCGGCCACTGGCCCTGCTCGACCCGGCGGATCTCGTCGCGGATCTGGATCATCGCGTCGCAGAAGCGGTCGAGCTCGATGCGCGGCTCGCTCTCGGTCGGCTCGACCATCAGCGTGCCGGCGACCGGGAAGCTCAAGGTCGGCGCGTGGAAGCCGTAGTCGATCAGGCGCTTCGCGACATCCTCGGCGCTGACGCCGCTCGAGTCCTTCAGCGGCCGCAGGTCCAGGATGCACTCGTGCGCGACGCCGCCGCCGGCGATCTGCGGCAGCTCGCTCGAGAAGTGGATGTCGTAGTGGTCGGCCAGCCGCGCGGCGACGTAGTTGGCCGACAGGATCGCCGTCTCGGTCGCGGCCTGCAGGCCGTCGGCGCCCATCATGCGGATGTACATCCAGCTGATCGGCAGCACCGCGGCATTGCCCAGCGGTGCCGCGGAGACGGCGCCGACGGCGGCGTCGCTGCCCTGGCCCGGCAGCGCCGGCAGGAAGGGCACCAGGTCCTCGACCACGCACACCGGGCCGACGCCCGGGCCGCCGCCGCCGTGCGGGATGCAGAAGGTCTTGTGCAGGTTCAGGTGGCTGACGTCGCCGCCGAACTGCCCCGGCGCCGCGACGCCGACCAGCGCGTTCATGTTCGCGCCGTCGACGTAGACACGGCCGCCGTGGCGGTGCACCAGCGCGCACAGGTCCTTCACGCCGGTCTCGAACACGCCGTAGGTCGACGGGTAGGTGATCATCATCGCCGCCAGGTCCGCGGCATGGGCCCGGCACTTGGCTTCCAGGTCGGCCATGTCGACATGGCCCAGGGCGTCGCACTTCACGACGACGACCTTCAGCCCCACCATCTGCGCGCTGGCCGGGTTGGTGCCGTGCGCCGATTCGGGGATCAGGCAGATGTCGCGCTTCGCGTCGCCGCGCGACGCGTGCCAGGCGCGGATCGCCAGCAGGCCGGCGTATTCGCCCTGCGAACCGGCATTCGGCTGCAGGCTGATGCCGGCGTAGCCGGTGGCCTGCGCGAGCCACGCGCACAGCTGCTGGTTCAGCTCCGCATAACCCGCGAGCTGAGCGGCCGGCGCGAACGGATGCACCTGCGCGAACTCCGGCCAGGTGATCGGGATCATCTCGCTGGTCGCGTTCAGCTTCATCGTGCAGGAGCCGAGCGGGATCATCGAGCGGTCGAGCGCGAGGTCCTTGTCGGACAGGCTGCGGATGTAGCGCAGCATCTCGGTCTCGCTGTGGTGCGTATTGAAGACCGGGTGCGTCATGAATGCGCTGCGACGCAGCAGCGCGGCCGGCAGCATCGGCACCGCGCGGGCGGCGCAGCGCTCGAAGGCGGGCAGCGGCTTGCCGTCCTTCGCGAAGACGCGCCACAGCGCCTCGATGTCGGCGCGCGTCGCCGTCTCGTCGAGCGTGATGCCGATCAGCCCTGGCTTCGCGCGGCGCAGGTTCATGCCGGCGGCTTCGGCGGCAAGCACCAGCGGCTCGGCCTGCTCGCCGGCGCGCACGACCAGCGTGTCGAAGGCGGTCTCGTGCGCCAGCGCCCAGCCCAGCTCCGCCAGGCCCGCGGCCAGCGCCGCGGTGTACGCCGCCACGCGCTGCGCGATGCGCTTCAGGCCCTCGGGCCCGTGGTAGACCGCGTACATGCTGGCCACCACCGCCGGAAGCACCTGCGCGGTGCAGATGTTCGAGGTCGCCTTCTCGCGGCGGATGTGCTGCTCGCGCGTCTGCAGCGCGAGGCGGTAGGCCGGCGCGCCGTGCGCGTCGACGCTGACGCCGACCAGCCGCCCGGGCAGCGAGCGCTTGAACTCGTCCTTCGTCGCCAGGTAGGCCGCGTGCGGGCCGCCGGCGCCCATCGGCATGCCGAAGCGCTGCGTCGTGCCGCAGGCGATGTCGGCGCCCTGTTCGCCGGGCGGCATGAGCAGCGTCAGCGCCAGCAGGTCGGCGGCGGCGATCACCAGGCCGCCCTGGGCATGCACCGCGTCGCTGATCGGCTGCAGCGCCTGGATGTGGCCGTTGACGCCGGGGTACTGCAGCAGCGCGGCAAAGCAGGGCTGCGCGCCGGCCTGCGATGCGGGTCCGACCTGCACAGTGATGCCCAGCGGCTTGGCCCGCGTGCGCACCACGTCCAGCGTCTGCGGCAGCACGTCCTCGGCGACGTAGAACACCTCGGACTTCGACTTGCCCACGCGATGCGCCAGCGTCATCGCCTCCGCCGCGGCGGTCGCCTCGTCGAGCATCGACGCGTTGGCGATGGCCATGCCGGTGAGGTCGGTGACCATCGTCTGGAAGTTGACCAGCGCCTCCATGCGGCCCTGCGAGATCTCGGCCTGGTAGGGGGTGTAGGCGGTGTACCAGGCCGGGTTCTCGAGCACGTTGCGCAGGATGACGCCGGGCGTCAGCGTGCCGTGGTACCCCTGGCCGATGAAGCTCCTCAGCACGCGGTTCTTGCCGGCGATGCGCTTGAGCTCCGCCAGGGCCTCGGCTTCCGAGGCCGCCGGCGGCAGCGCCATCGCCGCGGCGCGGCGGATGTTGCGCGGCACGAGCGCGTCGATCAGCGCGGCGCGGGAGGCCACGCCGATGGCCGACAGCATCTGCTGCTCGTCGGCGGCATCGGGGCCGATGTGGCGGGCGGCGAATTCGCCGGCAGGTTCGAGCGCGGCGAGCGGCGACAGGGCAGGGGACTCGGACATGGTGGGGTGAAGCGAAACCGGGGGTGCCGGAGAACAGCAGGCCGCCGAACGCTCATGGCGCCCGGCGATACGAACAGCGGGAAGGTCAGGAGGCGATCAGAGGGTCTTCAGCAGCGCGTCGTACGCCGGCGGGTCCATCAGCTGGTCGAACTGGCCCATGTTGTTGACGTGGACCTTGAAGAACCAGCCGTTGCCCATCGGGTCGCGGTTGGCGAGCGACGGATCGGCGCGCAGTTCCTCGTTGACCTCCACCACCTCGCCGTCGACCGGCATGTAGAGGTCCGCCGCGGCCTTGACCGATTCGACGACGCCGGCGACCTCGCCCTTCTTGTAGGTCTTGCCGACCTGGGGCAGATCGACGAAGACCACGTCGCCCAGCGCGTCCTGCGCATGCAGCGTGATGCCGACGACGGCGGCCTCGTGGTCCTCGATGTTGATCCACTCGTGGTCGGGCGTGAACATGGTAGTCATCGGACGAATCCTCCTGGTTGGGCGAGCTGGCGGCGGGAAAGGCGGCGGCGGATCAGCGGCGTGATCAGCGGATGGTCTAGCGGTGGTAGCGGTGCGGCGTGAACGGCATCGGCGCGACGCGCATCGGCAGGCGCTTGCCGCGCACGTCGGCGTAGACCTCGTGGTGCGCGATCGCGTGGTTCGCGGCCAGGTAGGCCATTGCCACCGGCTCGAACACCGTCGGCCCCAGCGTGCCGCTGGTCACGTGGCCGAGCTTGCGGTCGTGGCTGTCGTAGATGATCGCGCCCTCGCGCACCGGGATGCGCTCGAGGCCGGTCAGGCCCACGCGCTTGATCGTCGGGCCGGTGGCCAGCTGGCTCTCGATCGCCGCGGCGCCGGGATAACCGCCGGCGCGCGCACCACCGGGGCGCCGCACCTTCTGGATCGCCCAGGTCAGGCCGGCCTCGACCGGCGTGGTCGTCTCGTTGATGTCGTGGCCGTAGAGGCACAGACCCGCTTCGAGGCGCAGCGTGTCGCGCGCGCCGAGGCCGGCAGGCTTGACCTCGGGCTGCGACAGCAGCTGCTTGGCCAGCGACACCGCATGTTCGGCCGGCACCGAGATCTCGAAGCCGTCTTCGCCGGTGTAGCCCGAGCGGGTGACGAAACAGTCGCTGCCGTTCAGGCGGAAGTCGCCGCCGGTCATGAAGGTCAGCCCGGCGACGTCGGCGTTCAGCCGCGACAGCGCGGTCACCGCCTGCGGGCCCTGCAGCGCGAGCAGCGCGCGGTCGGGCAGCGGCACGACGCTGCAGCGGTGGCCGATGTGGGTCTGCAGATGTCGGATATCGGCGGCCTTGCAGGCCGCGTTGACGATCAGGAACAGGTGGTCGGCGCGCCGCGTCATCATCAGATCGTCGAGCAGGCCGCCGTTCGCATTCGTGAAGAAGGCGTAACGCTGTTTGCCCATGCCCAGGTCGATCACGTCCATCGGCATCAGGGTTTCCAGCGCCTTCGCGGCGTCGTCGCCGCGCAGCTGCAGCTGGCCCATGTGCGAGACGTCGAACAAGGACGCGAAGTCGCGGCAATGCCGGTGCTCGGCGAGGATGCCGGTGGGGTAGTTGACCGGCATCGCATAGCCGGCGAACTCGACCATCTTGGCGCCGAGTTCGAGGTGCAGGTCGTGCAGCGGAGTCTTGAGCAGATCGGCGGACATTTGTCTTCTCCCGAGGGCATACCGGCCCCACCCGGAGGTGGGGGCTGCCCTCGCTGTCCGCTTTACCTGAGAGATTGGCGACGCCGGGGATACCGGTGCCGCTTGCCCCTTCGGTGGACGGGCTCCCTCGGTCTTGCGACCGATTGACCCGCCTCTCTCCAGTGAGGAACGCTTCCGCGAAGAAGCGCTTGCCAGTCCTTTTGCCTGAGCGTTCGAGGTGGCAACCTCTGCGCCTTCGGCGGCTTCGGGTGAAGCTCTCTCCTGACCGCGGGCAGTGTAATCCAAGGTGCGCGGCCGCGGCCCTGGGACGAATCAGGGGCCGGCCCGGCCGACGCCCGGGCGATGATCCCGGACTCCGATGGCCGACGATCCGCAACAAGCCCCCGAGGCGCCCGACGACGCGACGCTGCGCGGCCTGCTGCGCGCGGCGCGAACCATCGCCGTCGTCGGCCTGTCGGCCGACTGGCACCGGCCGAGCTTCTTCGCCGCGAAGTACATGCAGCAGCGCGGTTACCGCATCCGCCCGGTGAACCCGCGCTATGCCGGCGCGACGGTGCTGGGCGAGCCCTGCGTGGCCTCGCTGGCCGAGGTCGATGGTCCGGTCGACATCGTCGACGTCTTCCGCCGCACCGAGGAGGTGGGTCCGATCGCCGACGCGGCGATCGCCATCGGCGCCAAGGTGCTGTGGCAGCAGATCGGTGTGCTCAACCACGACGCCGCTGCGAAGGCGCGCGCCGCGGGCCTGGCCACGGTGATGAACCGCTGCGTGAAGATCGAGCATGCGCGGCTCTTCGGCGGCCTGCACTGGGCGGGCGTGAACACCGGCGTGGTGTCGGCGCGCCGGCGCGGATGAGGGGCCCGGCATGAGCGGTCGACAGTTCAAGCCCGAGACGCTGGCGATCCACGCCGGCCAGATCCCCGACGAGGCCACCGGCGCCCGCGCGTTGCCGATCTACCAGACGACCAGCTTCGTCTTCGACTCGGCCGACCACGCGGCCAGCCTGTTCAACCTGCAGACCTTCGGCAACGTCTATTCGCGGCTGTCGAACCCCACCGTCGCGGCGCTGGAAGAGCGCGTGGCCGCGCTCGAGGGCGGGCGCGCCGCGGTGGCCTCGGCCAGCGGCATGGCGGCCGAGGCGATGGCGCTGATGACCATCCTGCAGGCGGGTGACCACGTGGTCGCCGCCGGCGCGCTGTACGGCGGCACGGTGACGATGCTGGCGGTCAACCTCGCGAAGTTCGGCATCGAGACGAGCTTCGTCGACGCGACGACGCCCGAGGCCTTCGCCGCGGCGATGCGGCCGACCACCCGCGCGGTCTTCGCCGAGAGCCTGGGCAATCCCAGCCTCGTGGTGCTGGACATCGCCGCGGTCGCCGAGGTCGCCCATGCCCACGGCGTGCCGCTGCTCATCGACAACACGGTGCCCAGCCCGTACCTCTGCAACCCGCTGGCGCTGGGCGCCGACATCGTCGTGCACTCGGCGACCAAATACCTCGGCGGCCATGGCACGACGCTGGGCGGCGTGATGGTCGAAGGCGGCCGCTTCCCGTGGGACAACGGCCGGTTCCCCGGCATGACCGAGCCGTCGTCCGGCTACCACGGCGTGCGCTTCTACGAGACCTTCGGCGACTTCGGCTTCTCGATGCGCGCGCGCATGGAGACCTTGCGCGTCTACGGCGCGGCGCTGGCGCCGCTGGCCGCGTGGCAGATCCTGCAGGGCATCGAGACGCTGCCGCTGCGCATGGAGCGGCACTGCCGCAATGCGCGGGCGGTGGCCGAGTTCCTGCGCGCGGATGCCCGCGTCGGCTGGGTCAACTACCCCGGGCTCGAGGACCATCCGCAGCATGCGCTGCTGGCGCGCCAGGTGCGGTCGGTCGACGGCCGGCCGGGCGCGTCGGGGCTGCTGGCCTTCGGCGTGAAGGGTGGCCTGGACGCCGGCATGCGCTTCATCGAGGCCGCGCAATTCATGAGCCACCTCGCGAACATCGGCGACACCCGCACGCTGATCATCCATCCGGCGTCGACGACGCACCGGCAGCTCGACGAGGCCCAGCAGCGGGCGGCCGGCGTGACGCCGGACATGGTGCGCATCTCGGTCGGGCTGGAGCACGTCGACGACATCCTGTGGGACATCGACCAGGCGCTGGCGGCGGCGGTCGGCTGAATCCGAGCCCACCGATGATCCTGACCTCGCTGCCCGACCTGCCGCCGCGGCCCGAGACCGCTGCCAATGCCGCGTTCCGCCGCGCCTTCTACGAACGCTGGGGCCGCGAGAACGCGATCGTCTGCGGCACGGCCCGCGAGGCCGAGTACGCGACGCTCGCGCAGCCGCTGTCGATCAAGCTGGCCTGGGGCGGGCGCGAGCGCTACGTGCTGGCCGACCGCGAGGTGGTGGTCGACGACGACAACTGGCTGGTGCTCAACGCGGGCGCGCGCTACGGCAGCGTGCTGCGCGCACCGCGGCCGGCGTGGTCCTTCGCGGTGTTCTTCCGGCCCGGGCTCGTCGACGAGCTGCGGTCGCTGCGCCGCGCCGCCGCCGGCCAGGCGCTCGAGCAGGCGATGCCGGCCGTGCCGCCGCGGCCGTTCTCGCAGCACCTGCGCCGCCATGACCGGCGGCTGACGCCGCGGCTGCGTGCGCTGCGCGACGCGGTGCTGGCCGGCGAGCGCGACGAGGACTGGCTCGAGATCCAGCTCGGCGCGCTGGCCGAGGCGCTGCTGGATGCCGAGGCGTACGAGCGCGGCACGTCGGACGAGCGCCCGGCGCGCGCCACCCGCGACGAGCTGCTGCGCCGCCTGCGCCGCGGCGCCGACTTCATCGAGTCCTGCGCCACCGAGCCGATCACGCTGCAGCAGATGGCCGATGCGGCCTGCCTGTCGCGCTGCCACTTCGTGCGCGAGTTCGGCCGCCTGTTCGGCCGCACCCCGCACGACGCGCTGTGCGCCAAGCGCGCGGCCCTGGCGCGCCGCGCGATCGCCACCGGCGAGGCCGACGCCGAGCGCATCGCGCAGGCGGCCGGTTTCGGCAGCCGCTGGTCGATGCGGCGGGCCCTGGCGCGCTTCCCGGCGCCGGCGGCCGACTGAAACCGCGCAATTCCTGCACCCCGCGGCCGACGCAGCGGATCTACGCTGCCGCGATGCCGACCCTGCTTCGTGCCCTCGCCGCGATGTCCCTCGCCCTCGGTGCCGTCACCGCCACCGCCCACGCCGCCTGTCCCGCCGCCGAACACCACCAGTTCGATTTCTGGCTCGGCCGCTGGGAAGTCTTCACGCCCGACGGCAAGCTCGCCGGCGAGAACCGCATCGAGGCCGTCGCCAACGGCTGCGCGCTGCTCGAAAGCTGGCAGGGCAAGGGCGGCTTCAGTGGGTCGAGCCTCAACAGCTACGACGCGACGACGAAGCAGTGGCACCAGCACTGGGTCGATTCCAGCGGCGCCCGGCTGGTGATCGCCGGCGGCTGGGATGGCCGGCGCATGCTGCTCGCGTCGCCGACCGACCGCATCAGCTGGACGCCGAATGCCGACGGCACGGTGCGGCAGCTCTGGGAGCAGACCGCCGACGGCGGGCAGTCCTGGAAGACGGCCTTCGACGGGCTCTACAAGCGCTTGCGCTGAATCGACCTCTCGCGCCGCCTTCGTGCGACCATCCCGGGCTCGGACCCGGATGGAGCATCAGCGCATGAGCGGCAGCAACATCTACGAGCAGCACCTCGACCGCACGCCGGCCAACTTCGTCGCGCTGTCGCCGGTCAGCTTCGTCGAGCGCAGTGCCGAGGTCTTCGGCGACCTGCCGGCGGTGATCCACGGTGCGCGCCGCTACACCTGGCGCGAGACGCGCGAGCGCAGCGCCCGGCTGGCGGCGGCGCTGCGCGCGCTGGGCGTCGGGCGCGGCCACACCGTCAGCACGATGCTTCCGAACACGCCGGAGATGGTCGAGGCGCACTACGCGGTGCCGGCGCTGAACGCGGTGATCAATACGCTGAATACGCGGCTCGATGCGCCGCTGCTGGCCTGGCAGATGAACCACTGCGAGGCCGCGGTGCTGATCACCGACCGCGAGTTCGCGCCGGTGATCGCCAGGGCGCTGCAGATCCTGCGCGACGAGCACGGCCGGCGGCCGGTGGTGATCACGGTCGACGACAGCGAGTACCGCGGCCCGGGGGACCGCCTCGGCGAGCACGAGTACGAAGCCCTGCTGGCCGCGCACGAGCCGCTGGCGCAGCTCGGCGGCCCCGCCGACGAGTGGGATGCGATCGCCGTCAGCTACACCTCGGGCACCACCGGCGATCCGAAGGGTGTCGTCACCCACCACCGCGGCGCCTACCTCAACGCGGTGTGCAACGCGGTGACCTGGACGATGCCCCAGTTCCCGCGCTACCTGTGGACCTTGCCGATGTTCCACTGCAACGGCTGGTGCTTCCCATGGACCGTCGCGCTGCAGGGCGGCGTGCACGTGTGCCTGCGGCGCGTCGAGGCGCAGGTGATCTTCGACGCGATGCGCGAGCACCGCGTCGACCACTACTGCGCGGCACCGATCGTGCACAACCTGCTGATCGCCGCGCCAGAAGCGATGCGCGAAGGCCTGCCCGCCGGCATCCGCGCGATGGTGGCCGGCGCCGCGCCGCCCGCCGCGATGATCGAGGGCATGGCGCGCATCGGCATCCACCTGACCCATGTCTACGGGCTGACCGAGGTCTACGGCCCGGCGTCGGTCGCGGTGCAGCGGCCCGAGTGGTCGGCGCAGCCGATCGGCGAGCAGGCGCGGCTGAACGGCCGCCAGGGCGTGCGCTACCCGCTGCAGGAAGGCCTGTCGCTGCGCGACCCGGCCACCCTGCACGAGGTGCCGGCCGACGGCGAGACCATCGGCGAGCTGATGTTCCGCGGCAACATCGTGATGAAGGGCTACCTCAAGAACGACGCGGCCACGCGGCTGGCGCTGCGCGGCGGCTGGTTCCACACCGGGGACCTCGCGGTGATGGATGCCGAGCGCTACGTGAAGATCAAGGACCGCAGCAAGGACGTCATCATCTCCGGCGGCGAGAACATCAGCTCGATCGAGGTCGAGGATGCGCTGTACCGCCACCCGGCGGTGCTGGCCTGCGCGGTGGTCGCCAAGCCCGATGCGAAGTGGGGCGAGACGCCGCTGGCCTACGTCGAGTTGCGGCCCGGCGCGCAGGCGAGCGAGGCCGAGCTGATCGGCCACTGCCGGGCGCTGCTGGCCGGCTACAAGGTGCCGCGCGAGGTGCGCTTCGAGGACATCCCGAAGACCTCGACCGGCAAGATCCAGAAGTTCCAGCTGCGCGAGCGGGCGAAGTCCGCTTCCGCGATCGAATGAGGAGACGGCCATGTTGACCACGCAAGACCCCCTGCTGCTGCGCAGCGCCGATGCCCGCGGCGTCATCACACTGACGATGAACCGCCCGCAGGCCTTCAATTCGCTGTCGGAAGACCTGCTGGAGGCGCTGCAGACCGAGCTCGACCTGATCGCGCGCGACGATACGGCGCGCGTCGTCGTGCTGGCCGGCACCGGCAAGGCGTTCTGCGCCGGCCACGACCTGCGCGAGATGCGGGCCGCGCCGTCGCAGCGTTATTACGAGAAGCTCTTCGCGCAGTGCGGCCGCATGATGATGGGCATCCAGCGGCTCGACGTGCCGGTGATCGCGCGCGTGCACGGCATCGCCACCGCCGCCGGCTGCCAGCTGGTGGCGATGTGCGACCTCGCGGTCGCGGCGCGTGAGGCGCGCTTCGCGGTCAGCGGCGTGAACCTGGGCCTGTTCTGCTCGACGCCGAGCGTCGCGCTGTCGCGCAACCTCGGCCGCAAGGCGGCCTTCGAGATGCTGGTGACCGGCGGCTTCATCTCGGCCGACGAGGCGCAGGCCAAGGGCCTCGTCAACCGCGTCGTCGCTGCGGCGGAGCTCGATGCCGAGGTCGAATCGCTGGTGGCCTCCATCGTCGCGAAGCCCAAGGTCGCGATCGGCATGGGCAAGCAGCTCTTCTACCGCCAGCTCGAGGTCGGCATCGAGGCGGCCTATGCCGACGCCACCGAGACGATGGCCTGCAACATGATGGACCACAGCGCGCTCGAAGGCGTGCAGGCCTTCATCGAGAAGCGGCCGCCGAAGTGGTGAGGCGGCTCAACGCTGTCACTGCATCACCAGCGCACTCAGCGCCTCGCTGCGGGTTCGCCGGTTCAGGTAGCGCAACGTGAAGTCGGTGTAGGTCTTGTTCGCCTGCTGGGCGGGCTGCGGCGCGACCGGCCAGTTGACTTGGCGACCGCCCCCGTCGTCCATCGTGAGGTGGATGATCGAGCGGTAGGCGGGCCACGCGGCACCGCCGACGTTGCCGCTCTTCGGACCCTGGTGCACGTTCCAGCCGCCGCGCAGCACGTACTCGGTCCACTCGGGCGAGCCCAGGAAGCTCTTGCCCCAGCTCAGGTCCACCGGGCTCGGCGTCGCGCTGTTGACGTTGGCCGCCAGCTGCGGGCCGGACAGCGTCGTCGGGCTGAGGGCCGGGATGGCGGCGGCCTTCAGGAACGAGACGCTGTCGATGTACGGCAGCAGGGTGTAGTAGGTCGCGATCGGCGTGCGGCCGGCCTGGCCGTTGACGGTCTTCCAGCCGTCGTCGTCGTAGAGCTGGAACGAATAGACGCCTTGTTCGACCCAGCCCAGCGCGGCGAAGTTGGCGTCGGCGGTGGCGTTCGGCGACACGGTGGACAGGCCGTGGTCGTAGCCGCTGGCGCCGTCGACCGCGCAGTTCGCGACGTCGGCCTGCGCGACGCCGCCGCTGGCGCTGCGGCATTGCAGGAAGGGATGGTCGATGGCCAGGTTGAGGTAGTTGCCGCGCTTGCCGGCGAGCTCCGCCGCTGCGCGCAACAGCGAGGGGCACAGCAGCTTGCGCGAGCCGATCGCCGGGCCGCTGACGATCGCGTACTTGGCGTTGCACGCCGTGTCGACGACCTGGAACTGCATGTCGCGCCGCCAGGCCGTGGGCGGCGTCAGCACGAAGCCGGTCTGGATCGAATAGCCCGATGCACGCGCCGTGCGCCAGCCGGTGAATACGCCGGCGAGGCGCTGGTTGCCGTAGATGCGCAGCGTTGCATCGTTCTGGTCGCTCGGGCAGCGGTCGCTGCCGGCCGAGCTGCCGGTGATCAGCGTGTTCTTCACGCCGGGCGTGACGCTGCCGTCGGCGTGCCGCTGGTCGTATTCGATGTCGATTTCGCGCCGCGTGCTGCCGTTGGCGTTGACGCGGTGGCGCGTGGCGGTGACCGTGATCTTCTCGGTGCTGCGACCGATGTCGTCGTAGTCGCCTGTCGGGTGGCCGGCGCCGATCGCATCGCTGTCGACGCCGTTGTGGCGCCAGCAGCGGTCCAGGAACTGGGTGGCGGCCGCGCCGGTGGGCACCGCGATGCCGTACAGCGCGTCGCGGTTATGCATCAGCACCTCGATCTGCTGGATCGTCTCGACCGGCACCGGTGTCGCCGCCGTCACCGTGAAGCCGCCCAGGCCGTCGTGCTTCAGCACGATGTCGACGTAGGTGTCGCTGCCCACCTTCACCGCGGGGATGTTCAGCGTATCGGTCGAATGGTCGTAGCTCGCGACGGCGGCCCCCGCGACCGTCACGGGGGCATACGAATCCAGCGTGAAGAAGTAGTTGCCCTGGTGCTTCAGCGTCACGCGCAGCGTCTGCCCGGCGTAGCTCACCGAAGGGATCGTGACGATGTTGCTCGTCGCGTCGAAGGTGGTGACCTCTGCCGTGGCCGGCAGAACCGTCGCGCCGAGCAGCGCGGCAAGCAGGGCAGCATGACGCATGGGACCTCCGCACAGGCAGATCGCCCGGCGATTCTGATCCCGCGCGGGCCTGCGCGGCAAGGCGCGGCGTCCCGCCCCTTGGGGAGATCCGGGTCCTGACTAAGCCGGCTGCAGCCGCTGCAGCAGCTCGACGGTCGGGTAGCCGTCCGGCGGCAGCCCCAGGCTGCGCTGGAAGCGGCGCACCGCGGCGCGCGTGGCGGGCCCCAGCAGGCCGTCGACCGTGCCGGCGTCGAAGCCGCGTTCGTTCAGCGCCGTCTGCAGCGCGCTGGTCTGGCTGCGCGTCAGCATCACCAGCTCGCGCGGCCACGCGGCGATCACGCCCGGCCCGTCGGCCAGGCGTTGCGCGAGCAGCGCGACGGCGAGCGCGTAGCTGGTCGAGTTGTTGTAGCGCAGCAGCGCGCGGTAGTTCGCGCCCACCAGGAAGGCCGGGCCGCGTGCGCCGGCAGGCAGCAGGACGGCGGCGTTCGCGATGGCCGGCAGCCGGCCGCCGTCGATCGTGCGCAGGCCTTCGTCGGCCCAGCGGGCGCTCGGCTGGCGCAGCGCCTCGTCGGCGCGCGCGACGTCGAAGCCCGGCGGCAGCGCCACCTCCACGCCCCAGGGTTCGTCGGCGCGCCAGCCCGAGCGGGCGACGAAGTTCGCGGTCGAGGCGAACACGTCGGCCATGCTGCCCCAGATGTCGCGCCGGCCGTCGCCGTCGGCGTCGACGGCATGCGCGAGGAACACCGACGGCATGAACTGCGTCTGGCCCATCGCGCCGGCCCAGGAGCCGGTCATGTGCGTTCGGTCGATGTCCCCGTTCTGCAGGATCTTCAGCGCCTTCAACAGCTCGTCGCGGGCCCAGGCCTCGCGGCGGCCGTCGAAGGCCAGCGTCGCCAGCGCGTCGATGACCGGCAGGCTGCCGGTGTCGCCGCCGAAGTTGCTCTCGATGCCCCAGATCGCGGCGAGCACGGTCGCCGGCACGCCGTGCTTCGCCGCGGCGGCCTCGGCCTCGGGCCGCACGGCCTTGAGCTTCTCGCGGCCGTTGGCGATGCGCTGCGGCGAGACCGCGCGGTCCAGGTAGTCCCAGATCGCCCGGATGAACTCGGGCTGCGCGCGGTCGAGCTCGACGATCCGCGGCAGGTAGCGCACGTCGGCGAGCGCCGACTGCAGCGTGGCCTCGTCGATGCCGGCGGCGCGGGCGCTGGCGCGGAAGCGGTCGATCCAGGCGGCGAAGCGGGCTGGCAGCGACGCGTCGACCTCGGCGGCCGCTGCGGCCGGCGTCGGTTTGCTAGCGTCTGAAGTCGGCGGCACAGCGACGACGGGCGGGGGCGACGCGGGGGTCGGGATCGTCGGCGTGGGCGCTGATGGCGGGGAGGGGGCGGCCGGTGGCGTGCCGCAGGCCGCGAGGGCGGCGGCGCCGAGTGCGGCCAAGGCCCGCAGGCGGCGCGTCGAGGCAGAACGAGACATGCCGCCGATTGTCGTCGTCGGGGTGACGGCGCCAAGCGGCGGCATGCAACAGCGCGCGTCAGCGCGCAGGGATCAGAACGACTCCCAGTCGCCGGCGTCGTCGCTGCGGGATGTGGGTCGGGCCGGTGCGGCCAGCGCCGGCTTCGACTGCGCCTTCGCCTGCGCGATCGCCGCCTTCGCGACCTCGGCAGGCCGCTTCGGCGCCAGCGGCGCGACCGGCACCACGGGTGCCGGGGCCGTCGCCGCTTCGCCGCCGACCTGGAAGGTCGACACCACGCCGGCGAGCTTCTGCGCCTGGTCGCGCAGGCTCTCGGCGGCGGCGGCCGATTCCTCGACCAGCGCCGCATTCTGCTGCGTCATCTGGTCGAGCTGGCCGACCGCGCCGTTGACCTGGCTGATGCCGGCCGACTGCTCGGTGGCCGCGGCGCTGATCTCGCCGATGATGTCGGTGACGCGCTGCACGCTGGCGACGATCTCGCCCATCGTGCTGCCGGCGTCCTGCACCAGCTTGGCACCGGTCTCGACCTTGTCGACCGAGCTGCCGATCAGCGTCTTGATCTCGCGCGCGGCTTCGGCCGAACGCTGCGCCAGCGAACGCACTTCACCGGCGACCACCGCGAAGCCGCGGCCCTGTTCGCCGGCCCGCGCGGCTTCCACCGCGGCGTTCAGCGCCAGGATGTTGGTCTGGAACGCGATACCGTCGATGGTGCCGATGATGTCGGCGATCTTCTTCGACGCGGCATGGATCTCGTCCATCGTCGCGACCACCTGGCTGACGACCGCGCCGCCACGCTGGGCGACGCTGGAGGCCGAGCTCGCCAGCTGGTTGGCCTGCTGCGCGGCATCGGCGCTCTGGCGCACGGTGCCGGCCAGCTGCTGGATCGCGCCGGCGGTCTGCTGCAGGTTGCTCGCGGTTTCTTCGGTGCGCTGGCTCAGGTCCTGGTTGCCCGAGGCCACTTCGGCGCTGGCGATCTGGATCGAGCCGGTCGATTCACGCACCTGGCTGACGATGCCGCGCAGCGCGTCGCGCATCTCGGTCAGCGAGCGCGTGACCTGGCCGATCTCGTCGTTGCGGTGCACGTCGAGCTCGACGGTCAGGTCGCCGTGGCCGATGCGTTCGGCGGCCCGAGCCAGGTCGGACAGCGGATGACGGATCGAGCGCACGAGGAAGACGGTGCTGACGGCCATGCCGATGACGATGAAGCCCATCACGACGGCGACCATGAACACCGTGCGCATGCGCTCGGCCCCCATCGCGTCGCGCAGCGCGGCGGCCCGCGTCTCCTGCAGCTTGACGAACTCGCGCTGCCGCGCGGTGTAGGCCGCCAGCGCCGGCTGCAGCTTGTCCTTCAGCAGCGCCTTGGCGCCGTCGGCATTGCCGTCGGTCTTCAGCTTGCGGGCCTCGTCGCGCAAGCCGATGTAGGCCTTGCGGGTCTCGGCCACCTTGGCGAGCACGGCCTTCTCTTCGTCGCTGGTCGCCAGCTTGTCGATGCCCTGCTGCAGCTCCGAGATGCGCCGGGTGGTCGCCTCGGCGTCGGCCTTCAGCATCGCGTCGAGCGCTTCGTCGGCTGTGCTCAGGCCGGCGACGGTGCGCACCACGTTCGCCTCGGTCAGGCCGGCCCAGGTCAGCGAGTCTTCCAGCTTCTGCTGCTGCTCCTGCTGCGCCTGGGCGCTCTGCGCCTGCGAGCGCGTCGTGCGGATGCTGGAAGCGGTGGTCATCATCACGACCATCACCGCGAGGACCACCGTCGGCAGCCACAGCCGCTGCGCGATCGTCAGGCCACGTTCTTTCATGTCAGTCTCGTCCTGCTGGAAAACGTCGGGCAAAGAAAAGGGGCGGCCGTCAGCCGCCCCGTCGGGTTCGGGGAACCGGGGTCCGGCGAACGCGGGGGGTCAGGCGGCTTCGGCCGCTTCCGCTTCCATCAGGCCCATGTCGGCGCTGCTCATCAGCGCTTCGATGTCCATCAGGATCAGCATGCGCTCGGCGACGCTGCCGATGCCCGTGATGTAGGAGGTGTCGATGGTCGCGTTGGTGGCCGGGGCCGGGCGGATCTGGTCGCCGCCGAGCTCGAGCACGTCGGACACCGAATCGACCACCGCGCCGACGACGCGGCCCTTGACGTTCAGCACGATCACCACGGTGAAGTGGTTGTACTCGGCGCTCTCGCAACCCAGCTTCAGGCGCAGGTCGACGATCGGCACGATCACGCCGCGCAGGTTGACGACGCCCTTCAGGAAGGACGGCGCGTTGGCGATGCGCGTCGGCTGCTCGTACGAGCGGATCTCCTGCACGCGCAGGATGTCGATGCCGTACTCCTCGGCACCGAGCCGGAAGGTCAGGTACTCGCCGTTGCGGGCATGCACGACCGCACGACGCACGGCCTCGTGCTGCGCGATGCGGGTGCCTTCTTGAATCATTTCCATGGTGGCTGGGTCCTTGGTGGAGTGTTGAGGCACCGACCGGCACCTGCGAGTTGTATCGGCTGCTGCGCCCGGAACTTGAAGGCGCCGCGTGCAGGATTGCGCCCGCTCAGAAGGTTTCCCAGTCGCCGTCGTCGCCGCCCTTGGCGGTGGCCGTGGCCACCGGCGCCGGCTTGACAACCGCGGCCGGTGTGGCTTTGGCGGCGGGCCTGGTGGCTGGTTTGGCGACGGGCGCGGCCACGGGCTTCGCGGCCGCGACGGGCGCCGGGGCGGCCTTCGCCGGCGGCGGGGGTTTGGCGACCGCAGGGGCGGCCGGGCTGGTAGCGGGCTTCGCGGCGACCGGCGTCGCGACCGTCTTCACGACCGGCGGCGGCGCGTGGTGCACCACGGCAGCGCCGTCGAGGCGGAACATCGACACCACGCCGGCCAGGCGCTGCGCCTGGTCCTTCAGGCTCTCGGCGGCGGCGGCCGATTCTTCGACCAGCGCGGCGTTCTGCTGCGTCATCTGGTCCAGCTGCACGACGGCGCCGTTGACCGAGCCGATGCCGGCCGACTGTTCGGTGGCCGCGGCGCTGATCTCGCCGATGATGTCCGACACGCGCTGCACGCTGGCGACGATCTCGCCCATCGTGCTGCCGGCGTCCTGCACCAGGCGGGCACCGGTCTCGACCTTGTCGACCGAGCTGCCGATCAGCGTCTTGATCTCGCGCGCGGCTTCGGCCGAGCGCTGGGCCAGCGAGCGCACTTCGCCGGCCACCACTGCGAAGCCGCGGCCCTGTTCGCCGGCGCGCGCGGCCTCGACCGCGGCGTTCAGCGCCAGGATGTTGGTCTGGAACGCGATGCCGTCGATCACGCCGATGATGTCGGCGATCTTCTTCGAGCTGGTGTTGATCTCGTCCATCGTCGAGACCACCTGGCTGACGACCTCGCCGCCGCGCTGGGCCACCACGGCGGCCGAGCTCGCGAGCTGGTTGGCCTGGGCGGCCGAATCGGCGCTCTGGCGCACGGTGGCGTTGATCTGCGCCATCGAGCTCGCGGCCTGCTGCAGGTTCGACGCGGTCTGCTCGGTGCGCTGGCTCAGGTCGGCATTGCCGCTGGCGATCTCGTTGGCGGCGGTCGATACACCGTCGGCACCGCCGCGGATCGCGGCGATCGAGCGGCGCAGCTCGGCCTGCAGCGTCTGCAGCGAGCCCAGCACCTTGGCGGCGTCGCTGTTGCCGTGGATGTGGATGTCGGCCGACAGGTCGCCCGCGGCGATGCGTTCGGCATGGGCCGAGAACTGCACGAGGAACCGGCGCAGCACGGCGGCGCCGTCGATGAAAGCGAGGGCCGCCAGCACGGTGAAGGTGGCGCTGGCGCCGATGGTGGCGGCCGGCGACCAGCCGAGCGACAGGCCGGCGACCACGCAGGCTTGGCCCGCGAGCATGAGGGCGAGCAGCAGCGCGGCGCGCTGCTGGGAAGACAGGAACGACAGCATGAAGGGGAAGGACTCTCGGTGTTTTGGAAAGGGGAGGCGGTGATCAGACCGCCTGGTTCAGGCGGTCAGGCGGTCAGGCGGTCAGGCGGAACACGCCGACCGCGCCGGCGAGCTTCTGCGCCTGGTCCTTCAGGCTCTCGGCAGCGGCGGCCGATTCTTCGACCAGCGCGGCGTTCTGCTGCGTCATCTGGTCGAGCTGCACGACCGAGCCGTTGACCGAGCCGATGCCGGCGGACTGTTCGGCCGACGAGGCGGTGATCTCGCCGATGATGTCGGAGACACGGCGCACGCTGGAGACGATCTCGTCCATCGTGCTGCCGGCGTGCTGCACCAGCTTCGCGCCGGTCTCGACCTTCTCGACCGAGCTGCCGATCAGCGACTTGATCTCGCGTGCGGCCTCGGCCGAACGCTGGGCCAGCGAGCGCACCTCGCCGGCGACGACCGCGAAGCCGCGGCCTTGTTCACCGGCACGCGCGGCCTCGACCGCGGCGTTCAGCGCCAGGATGTTGGTCTGGAACGCGATGCCGTCGATCGTGCCGATGATGTCGGCGATCTTCTTCGAGCTGGCATTGATCTCGTCCATCGTCGAGACCACCTGGCTCACCACCTCGCCGCCGCGCTGCGCGACGGCCGAGGCCGAGCTCGCGAGCTGGTTGGCCTGGCTCGCGGCATCGGCGCTCTGGCGCACGGCGCCGGTGAGCTGCTCGATCGAGCTGGCGGTCTGCTGCAGGTTCGACGCGGCCTGTTCGGTGCGCTGGCTCAGGTCCTGGTTGCCGGTGGCCACCTCGACGCTGGCGGTCTGGATCGAATCAGCGGACGAGCGGATCTGGCCGACCAGCGAGCGCAGCTGCTGCTGCATCGCGTCCAGGCTCTTCAGCAGCTGCGCGCTCTCGTCGCGGCCGGCGTCGGTCACCGGGCGGGTCAGGTCGCCGCTGGCGATGGCGCGGGCGAGCTCGTTGGCCTGGCTGATCGGACGCAGGATCGACGCGGAGTTCGCCAGCGTCAGCGGCACCACCAGCAGCACCGCGACGGCCAGCGCCGCGGCGAAGCCGATCAGCGTGCGCTGCACGGCCTGCTTCATGTGGTCGCGCGCGGTCTCGGCGCTCTTCGCGTTGGCCATGCGGATCGCGCCGATGGCTTCCTCGGCGGCGACGATCTGTTCGGTGGCGCGGCCGGAGATCTTGTTGATCGTGGTCGCCGAGTCGTAGCCCGAGGCCTCGATCTGCTTGAGGATCGGCTCGAACGCGGTGGCGTAGGCGGTGACCCGCGTGCCGACGGCCTCGATCGTCTTGCGGTCGAGCTGGTGGTTGGCCGCGGCCAGGCTCTTCAGCTCGGCCTGCGTCAGCTTCAGCGACTCGTGCCACTTGGCCTTCAGCGCGGTGATCGCCTCGGGCTTCTCGTAGTTGATGATCAGGTCCTTCTCGTGGCGGCGCAGGTAGCCGAGCTGCTCGGTCAGCGACGCGACGTGCGTATTGACCGTCAGGTTCTGCTCGGTGACCTGCTCGCTGAGATCCTGGATGCGGAACATGCCGAACAGGCCCGCACCGCCGACCATCACCAGCAGCGCGACGACCATCAGGATGGCGCCGATCATGCGCAGGCGGATCGTGAAGTTGCGCATCAGTGCGTGCACGAAGGCCATGGGGTGTCTCCTGAAGCTCTGTCGAAACGGAAGACGGCGGGCCCGAGGGGAAGTCCGGGTCCCGCCGTCGTCGGGTACTGCTTGGAAGGAAGGATCGTTGGCTCAGTGCCGTGAACGGCGCACCAGCGTGCCGATGTCGAGGATCAGCGCGACGCGGCCGTCGCCCATGATCGTGGCGCCCGAGACGTCCGGCACCTTGCGGTAGTTGGCCTCGAGGTTCTTGACCACCACCTGCTGCTGGCCGAGCAGCTCGTCGACCAGCAGCGCGACGCGCGCACCTTCGGCCTCGACCACCACCATGATGTTGCTGACGTGCTCGAAGTCGAAGCGCGGCACCTCGAAGACCTTCTCGAGGTCGATCACCGGCATGTACTCGTCGCGCACCTCGACCACGCGGCCGGTGGTGCCGATCGTCTTGATCATGTTCGGCTGCACCTGGAACGATTCGACCACCGAGCCCAGCGGCAGGATGTAGCACTCGTCGCCGACGCCTACGCTCATGCCGTCCATGATCGCCAGGGTCAGCGGCAGCCGCACCTTGACGCTCATGCCGTAGCCCTCGGCCGAGTCGATGTCGACCGTGCCGCCGAGCGACAGGATGTTCTTCTTGACGACGTCCATGCCGACGCCGCGTCCCGAGACGTCCGTCACCTGGTCGGCCGTCGAGAAGCCCGGCGCGAAGATCAGGTTCCAGCATTCCTGGTCGGTCATCGAATCCGGCGCGTCGATGCCTTTCTCGCGCGCCTTCTTGATCAGCTTCTCGCGGTTCAGGCCGCGGCCGTCGTCGCGCACCTCGATGACGATCGAGCCGCCCTGGTGCGAAGCGACCAGCGTGATCGTGCCGGTCTCGGGCTTGCCCTTGGCGACGCGGTCGGCCGGCGATTCGATGCCGTGGTCGCAGCTGTTGCGCACCAGGTGGGTCAGCGGGTCGGTGATCTTCTCGACCATGCCCTTGTCGAGCTCGGTCGCTTCGCCCACCGTCACCAGGTCGACCTTCTTGCCGAGCTTGGCGGCCAGGTCGCGCAGCATGCGCGGGAAGCGGTTGAAGACCATCGACATCGGAATCATCCGGATCGACATCACCGCTTCCTGCAGGTCGCGGGTATTGCGCTCCAGGTCGGCGAGGCCCGAGGTCAGCTGCTGGTGCAGGCCCGGGTCGATGCCCTTGCTGTTCTGCGCCAGCATGGCCTGCGTGATGACGAGCTCGCCGACCAGGTTGATCAGCTGGTCGACCTTCTCGATCGAGACGCGCAGCGTTGCCGAGTCGAGACCGGCGCCGGCCTTGGCCTCGGCCTTGGGCGCGGCGGCCTTCGGGGCGGCGGCCTTGGGCGCGGCATCGCCGACCGGCGCTACGTCGGCCGCGGCCGGCGCGGCGGCGGCGCCTTCGACCGGCGCGCCGGGCGCGTCGTCGAAGAAGCCGTAGCCGGGGTCGGTGCTCGGCGCTTCCGGCGGCGGTGCGCCGGGCGCGCCTTCATGGAAGCCGTAGCCGGGGCCGATCGGCGCCAGGCGCACGGATTCGCGCGGCACGTGGAAGGTGAAGAGGTCCAGCAGGTCGCTGTCGCTCGAGGCCGTCGTGACCTTGAAGCGGCGCATGCCGTCCTGGCCGGCACCGCCGTCCAGCGGCTCGATGGTGCCCAGGCCCGTGATTTCCTTGAACAGGTCGACGATCGAGTCGGCCTGCGTCATGTCCGGCAGCTCGCCGATCGTCAGCTCGATCACGCGCACGTCGTTCTTCAGCGGCGCGCGCGGCGTGGCCGGTGCGGCGGCTGCGACGGGGGTCGCGACCACGGGGGCGGCGAGCGCCTGCGTGTCGACCGTGCCGCCGGCGCACAGCGTCTTGATGGAGAACAGCAGCTCGGTGGTGTCGATCTCGCCGCCGCCCGATCCCTGGTGGCGCGCGAGCTGGGCCTTCAGGGCATCGCCCGAGGCGAGCAGCACGTCGACCATCTGCGCGGTCGGCTGCAGCTCATGCCGGCGCAGCTTGTCCAGCAGCGCTTCCATCTGGTGCGTCAGCTCCGCCACATCGGTGAAGCCGAAGGTCGCGGCGCCGCCCTTGACGGAGTGTGCGCAGCGGAAGATGGCGTTCAGTTCCTCGTCGTCTGCGGCCGAGACGTCCAGCTCGAGCAGCATCTGCTCCATCGTGCCGAGGTTCTCGCCGGCTTCCTCGAAGAAGACCTGGAAGAACTGGCTCAGGTCGATGCCGGCGGACATGTGGGCGCCGTCGTTGCTCGTCTCTGCCATGGCAGAAGCCTCCGGAATGTTCTGGGTACTGCGAAGAGGGTGCTTGTCCGCTGCGCTCAGCGGATGACCTTGCCGATCACCTCGATCAGCTTGGCCGGGTCGAAGGGCTTGACCAGCCAGCCGGTGGCGCCCGCGGCGCGGCCGGCCTGCTTCATCTGGTCGCTCGACTCGGTGGTCAGGATCAGGATCGGCGTGCCCTTGAACTTCGGGTTCTCGCGCAGCTTCTTCGTCAGGCTGATGCCGTCCATGCGCGGCATGTTCTGGTCGGTCAGCACGAGGTTGAAGTCACGCTGGCCGGCCTTCTCCCACGCGTCCTGGCCGTCCACGGCCTCGACGACGTTGAAGCCGGCGTTCTTGAGCGTGAAGGAGACCATCTGGCGCATGGAGGCCGAGTCGTCGACGGCGAGGATTGAGTGCATTGCGTACTCCAGGGATCAGGGGGTTATCGGGCGTAACAGTGAAAGATTTAGAACAGCTCGATCGAGCCTGCGTCCATTTCGTCCTGCGTGACGGGGTTCGGACGCAGCGGCGCTTCTTCGATCACCGCCTCGCCGTCCTCGTCGTCGCCCATCACGTCGCGGGCGAGGCGGTCGGCGCAGTTGCGCAGCCGGCGCTGCAGGTGCGCGATCAGCTGGGTCGACATGTCCTGGAACTGCAGCGCGGTCACTGCGCCGCCCATGTGCTGCATGGCCTGCTGGAGGGGCCCCTTGTCGAGCGTTGGCAGACGCTCGGCGAGTTCCATCAGTTGCCCGATCTGGGCCGAGGCGCCGTAGAAATGACCCATCAGGGTCTCCGTGGCATCGGTCAGCAGGCCGGCCAGGCGCTCCAGGTCGTTGTTCGCGACCATCAAGTTGTCCTGCACATCCGCCGCGGTGAGCAGCGGCATCTGTGTCATGGACGACTCTGCCGTCGGTTCGTTGTTCAACATCGTCACTCCGCGTTGGGGTCGAGACCGGGCCGTCTGCTTTCGGCTCTGGTGACAGGATTTTTCGGCAGCGACCCCATCGGCATTGAGCCGAAGACGGCGGAAAAGGCGGGCCATTTCCACGCCGGAGCGTCAAGGACACCCCCTTGGACGAGGAAGAAGCCGGCTTTGCCATACTCCCCCCATGCGAGAGACGCCCGACGCCCGCCCGTTGCGGCTGCTGCACATCGAGGATTCGCCGCTCGACCACGACCTGGCGCTGGCGCACCTGCGGCGCGCCGGGCTGCGGGTGCAGCCGCTGCGGGTGGATTCCGAGGCCGACTACCGCCGCGCGCTCGCCGAGCAGGAGTGGGACATCATCCTGTCGGACTTCAACCTGCCGGGCTTCACCGGCCTGAAGGCGCAGGAAATCCTGCAGGACAGCGGGCTGGCGCTGCCGTTCATCCTGGTCTCCGGGGAGATCGGCGAGGACACGGCGGTCGCCGCGATGCGCAGCGGGGCATCGGACTACCTGCTGAAGAACAACCTCGCGCGGCTGGCGCCGGCGGTGGAACACGCCATCGAGGCCAACCGCGAACGCCTGGCGCGCATCGATTTCGAGCGGGAGCTTGCAGCGTCCCGCCAGCGCCTGTCCGAGCTGGCGCAGCACCTGCAGACCAGCGTCGAGATGGAGCGCGCCGCGATCGCCCGCGAGATCCACGACGACGTCGGCGGCGGGCTGACCGCGATCAAGTTCGACCTGGCCTGGATCGGCCGCCATGTCGCGTCGCCCGAGGTGCAGCAGCGCGTGGCCTCGGCGTTGGAGACGGTCGACCTGGCGATCGAGGCCAGCAAGCGCATCATGCACAACCTGCGCCCGGCGATCCTGGAGCAGGGCCTGGTGGCCGCGCTGCAGTGGATGGCCTCGCGCTTCGAGAAGCGCAACGGCATTCCCTGCGGCTTCCGCACCAGCCACGAGGTGATGCAGCTGCCGGCCGGCGTGCCGCTGGTGGCCTACCGTTTCGCGCAGGAGGCGCTGACCAACGTCAGCAAGCATGCACAGGCCACCAAGGTGACGATCGACCTGTCGCTGACGCGCGGCGTGCTGTCGCTGGAAGTGGCCGACAACGGCCGCGGCCTGTCCGCCGCCGACCTCGCCAAGGCGCGCAGCTTCGGCCTGCGCGGGCTGCACGAGCGCGCCGGCACCGTCGGCGGCTGGGTCGACGTGTCGAGCAGCTCGGCCGGCACGATCCTGATGCTGTCGGTGCCGCTGTCGCTGCCCGGCGCGGACGACGACGACGAGCACGCGCGGCGTTTCGACGAGGACGAGGACCACGATCCTTCGACGTGGGGTGCGCCATGACGTGTCGCGAGGTCGCGATGGAGGACTTCGAATGATCAAGGTGATGCTCTGCGACGACCATGCGCTGATCCGGCGCGGCATCCGCGACACGCTGGCCGACGCACCCGACATCGAGGTGGTCGGCGAGGCCGGCGACTACGGCGAGCTGCGCGCGCTGCTGCGCGGCCCGCGCTGCGACGTGCTGGTGCTGGACATCAACCTGCCGGGCCGCTCGGGCCTGGACGTGCTGCACACGCTGAAGGACGAAGGCTCGCAGATCAAGGTGCTGGTGGTCAGCATGTACCCGGAAGACCAGTACGCGATCCGCGCGCTGCGCGCCGGCGCCTTCGGCTACGTCAACAAGGGCGGCGACCCGCAGCTGATCGTGCAGGCCGTGCGCACGGTGGCGCAGGGCCGCAAGTACGTGACGCCCGAGATCGCGCAGATGCTCGTCGAGAGCCTGACGACGCCGGTGCCGGAGAACGCGCACGACAAGCTGTCCGACCGCGAGCTGCAGACGCTGGTGATGATCGCCAGCGGCAAGCGCCTGTCCGACATCGCCGAGGAGCTGATGCTGTCGCCGAAGACGGTGTCGGTGTACCGGGCGCGCGTGCTCGAGAAGCTCAACCTGCAGAACAACTCGGAGCTGACGGTCTACGCGATCCGCAACGGGCTGGTGGGGGGCTAGCCCCCCACCGGGGGGAAGGCTCCAGTCAGTTCGACGCCGGCTCGTGGGGCCACGCGTGGTCAGGTCGTGGTCTCCGCCGACTCGTCGAGCAGCAGGTCGCACGACGGCGCTTCGTCCGGCGGACCGAGCAGCGGCGTCAGTTCGGGCGCGGCCAGCGGGCGGCCGATGTGATAACCCTGCACGCGGTGGCAGCCCAGTCCGGCGAGCAGGCGCAGCTGGTGCTCGTGCTCGACGCCTTCGGCGACGATCTCGACGCCCAGCGAGCCGGCCATGCCGACGATCGCGCGGACGATCGCCGCGGTGTCGTCGCAGGTGGTGATCTCGGCGGTGAAGCTCTTGTCGATCTTGATCGTGTCGATCGGGAAGCGGCGCAGGTGGTTGAGGCTGGAATAACCGGTGCCGAAGTCGTCCAGCGCCAGCAGCACGCCGATGGCCTTCAGCGCGCGCAGGGTCGCGTGCACCGACTCGGTGTTGTGCATCAGCGCGGTCTCGGTCAGCTCCAGCTCCAGCGCGCGTGGCGGCAGGCCGCACAGCTCCAGCGTCTCGCGCACCAGCTGCGGGATGTCGTGGGCCATGAACTGCCGCGCCGACAGGTTCACCGCCATCACCAGCCGGGTGTGGCCGGCGGCATGCCAGGCTTGCAGCTGGCGGCCCGCGGCGCGCAGCACCCAGCGACCGAGCGGCGCGATCAGGCCGGTTTCCTCGGCCAGCGGGATGAAGCGCTCGGGACTCACGTTGCCGAGCACCGGATGGCGCCAGCGCAGCAGCGCCTCGACCGCGACGATGCGGCCCGACGCCGGCTCGAACTGCGGCTGGTAGTGCAGCTCGAACTGCTCCTGCTCGACCGCCAGGCGCAGCGCGCTGTGCAGCTCGACGCGCTGCAGTGCCTGCAGCCCCATGTCGCGCGTGTAGCACTGGAAGCCGTTGCGGCCCTCGGCCTTGGCCCGGTACATCGCCGCATCGGCCTGCTTCAGCAGCAGCTCGGCGCTGTCGCCGTCGGCCGGGAAGGTCGCCAGGCCCAGGCTCGCGGTGACGTGCAGCAGGCGATCGTCGAAGCGCAGCGGTCGGGCGAGCGCCTGCACGATCTCGTGCGCGACCAGCGCGGCCTCCTCGGCGCGCGGCAGGTCGACCAGCATCACGACGAACTCGTCGCCGCCCAGGCGCGCCACCGTGTCGCCCTGGCGCACCAGCGACTGCAGCCGGCCGGCGACGGCGCGCAGCAGGCGGTCGCCGACCTCGTGGCCGAGGCTGTCGTTGATGTACTTGAAGCCGTCGAGGTCCAGGAACAGCAGGGCCAGCGGGCGCCCGGTGCGCCGCGCTTGGCCGAGCGCCTGCGTCATGCGGTCGTGCAGCAGCGCGCGGTTCGGCAGGCCGGTCAGCTCGTCGTGGTGCGCCATGTGGCGGATGCGCTGCTCCGAGCGCTGGCGTTCGATCGCGATGCCGGCCAGGCGGGCGGCCGATTCGATGCCCTGGCGCTGCTGCGCGGTCGGGGTCCAGCCGGGTTTCGCATGCAGCACGAAGCTGCCGAGCACGACGTTGGTGTGCGACAGGATCGGCGTCGACCAGCCCTGGCCGGGCGCGGGCAGCGGACTCGGGTCGGGGTTGTCGAGCAGATGGATCGTCGCGGTGACGTCACGCACCTGCGATTCGGCAAGCTGCACCAGGCTGTCGAGCACCTCCGGCATCGGCGCCCGGGTGGCGATCATCTCGAGGATGCGGCCCTGGTCGCTCAGCGCTTCGCGCGCGGCGATGGTCGGCGCCTCGCGCGAATCGGCGAAGGATGACGTATGCCGCCAGCGGCGCGCGCGCCACGCACGCAGCCGCCCCCACCCGCGGGCGAGCAGGATGCCGGCGACCAGGCCCGCCAGCAGCGCAGCGGCGATGAGCATGGCCGCCAGATCGGCACGAATGGCGAACGCTTGAGCCGGCGCAAGACGCGCCGGCGCCGGACCGTGAAGGAATGCTCAGGCCGTGATTTCAGCCGCCGCGGCGGTCAGCGCGTCGTGCGTGGGCAGGCGCACCACCAGCACCTCCGGCGTCAGCCTCAGCTTCGCGAGCACCGGCGCCTGCCACAGCCGCACCGCGTCGATGCGGTCGAGGTTGTCCTCGCCGGCGTCGGTCAGCACGCTGGCCACGCGCAGGATCGCGCCCATCGGCGAGAAGGGCTCGGCACCCAGCGGATTGGCGGCCGTGAAGAGCGCATCGACCAGTTCCAGCGGCAGGTGCCAGCGCGCGGCGAGCTCGGCGGACACCTCGGCATGGCTGCAGCCGAAGTGCTCGCGCTCGGCGCTGAAGATGCTGTCCGGCGCGCCGGCCACCGATTCGACCAGCGCCACCGCGCCGGGCTCGGCCATCAGCATCAGCAGCTGGCCGCTGCGCAGCAGCAGGCCGGCGACCTCGGCCATCGCGGCGTCCTCGTCGATCAGCGACGCGATCGCGCGCGCGTAGCCGGCGGTGGCCAGGTTCTGGCGCCAGAAGCGCTGGCGGTCGAAGCCGCGCGGACGCGGGAAGGTGTCCACGAGGCACGCCGTCAGCGCCAGTCCGCGCAGGCCGTTCAGGCCGATCAGCGCGGCGGCATCGGGCAGGTGGGCGACGCGACGGCGCGCGCCGTAGCGCGCGCTGTTGGCCAGGCGCAGCACACGCGCGGCGAGCGCGGTGTCCTGGGCGATCAGCTCCGACAGCTCCACCAGCGAGACATCCTCGCGGCGGAAGGTCTCCAGCAGCCGGTGCGCCACCTCGGGCAGCGCCGGCAGCGAGTTGGCATGGACGAAGAAGCGATCGATCCTGGACATGACGGTCTCCCTGGCGGTCCGGTGCGCACCACAGCTGTGTACGGCAGCGACCCCGATTCCATTTCGACACCCAGCGGGTCCGGCTTGAACGCGAAACGCTATTGAAAGTGTCCGAGCATGCGTTCCAGCGCCATCGTGAACGGTTGCTCCAGCAGCGGCAGCGTCAGCAGCATGCCCACCAGCCCGACGCCCAGCGTGACCGGAAAGCCGATCGCGAAGATGTTGATCTGCGGCGCGACGCGCGAGATGACGCCGAGCACGAGGTTGACGAACAGCAGCATGCCCACCAGCGGCAGCGCGATCCACAGACCCATCGAGAACACCTCGGCGCCCCAGGCCGGCACGTTCACCGCGCGCAGGAAGGCGAAGGGCTCGGGGCCGACCGGGAAGATCACGAAGCTCTTCGCCAGCGCCATGATGATGGCCAGGTGGCCGTTGACGATGATGAACAGGAAGCCGACGATGGTGCCGAAGAAGCGGCCCGACGCGGTGCCCTGCGATGCCGTGGCGGGATCGAAGAAGCCGGCGAAGTTCAGGCCCATCTGCAGGCCGATCAGCTCGCCGGCGAACTCCACCGCGGCGAACACCACGCGCACCGCGAAGCCCAGCGTCACGCCGATCAGCACCTGCTGGATCACCAGCATGAAGGCGGCCGCCGAATCCAGCGGCACCACCGGCATCGGCGGCAGCGAGGCCTGCGAGGCCAGCGCGATGAAGAAGGCCAGCGACACCTTCACCCGCATCGGCACCGAGCGCTGGCTGAACACCGGCAGCGCGGTGAACAGCGCCAGCGCGCGCAGGAAGGGCCACAGCAGCGGCGTGAGCCAGCCGGTGAGCTGGGCTTCGGTGAAGCTGATCACGGCGCGGCGGGCGAGGGCGGCGGCGTCAGCCGACCATCGAAGGAATCGACTGCAGCGTGCGCTGGATGTAGTCCACCAGCATCGTGATCATCCACGGCCCGGCGATCGCCAGCACGGCGACGGCGGCGAGCACCTTCGGCACGAAGCTCAGCGTCTGCTCGTTGATCTGCGTCGCGGCCTGGAAGATGCTGACCACGAGGCCGACCACCAGCACCGACAGCAGCACCGGCGCCGAGATCATCAGCAGCATGTACAGGCCCTGCTGGCCGAGCGTGAAGACGTGGGACGAGTCCATGTTCTACCTAAGTCGCGAAGGAGGCGGCCAACGAGCCGAGGAGGAGGTTCCAGCCGTCGGCCAGCACGAAGAGCATCAGCTTGAACGGCAGCGCGACCAGCACCGGGCTCAACATCATCATGCCCAGGCTCATCAGCACGCTGGCCACGATCATGTCGATGATCAGGAACGGGATGAAGATGAGGAAGCCGATCTGGAAGGCGCTTTTCAGCTCGCTGGTCACGAAGGCCGGCACCAGCACCGAGAACGGCATCTGCTCGCCCTTGACCGCCGGGTCCACCTTGGCCAGCTTGGCGAAGAGCTGCATGTCGCTCTGGCGCGTCTGCTTCAGCATGAACTCGCGCATCGGCAGCTCGCCGCGCTTCAGGGCTTCGCTGAAGTCGATCTGCTGCGCCTGGTAGGGGGCCCAGGCCTGGGTGTAGACCTTGTCGATCGTCGGCGACATCACGAAGAAGGTCAGGAACAGGCTCATGCCGACGATCACCTGGTTCGGCGGCGCGGCCTGCGTGCCCAGCGCCTGGCGCAGCAGCGACAGCACGATCACGATGCGGGTGAAGCCGGTCATCAGCAGCAGCACCGCGGGCAGGAAGGACAGCGCGGTGAAGAACAGCAGCGTCTGGATCGGCACCGAGTAGCTGGTGCCGCCGGCGCCCTGGCCGATCAGCAGCGGCAGGTTGGCGCCGCCGGTGGCCTGCTGCGCTAAAGCCGCTGCAGGCAGTGCCGAAATCACCGATACGGCCAGGCATTGGCCGATGCGGCGAGCGACGCGCGAAAAGAAGATCGATTCAGTGCGCACCGTCGTCCCCCTTGGGAGCGGCGGGAGCGGCGGGAGCGGCGCCACGCGCACGCGACAGCAGCTGCGCGAACGGCAGCGCGGCCTGGCCGGCGGCGGGCAGCTCGGCCTGCGGCGCCATCGTGTGCAGCGCATTGATGCCGCCGGGCGTCACGCCCAGCACCAGCCAGCGGCGCTCGTCGCCCGAGCCGACCTCGACGGTCAGCAGCTTCTGGTTCGGCCCCAGCGGCAGCGCCGCCACGAGCTTCATCGGCCCCTGCGACGCGGCGGCGCCGATCGGCGTGCGCTTGAGCAGCCACAGCGCGACGGGAATCAGCACCAGCACCGCGACGAAGGCGGCGACCGGCCCGAGAACGGAGTTCATTCGGCGGCGTTCCTTGGCGTCAGGCGCGCGACAGGCGGCGCATGCGTTCGCTCGGGGTGACGATGTCCGTCAGCCGGATGCCGAACTTGTCGTTGACGACCACCACCTCGCCCTGCGCGATCAGGTAGCCGTTGACCAGCACGTCCATCGGCTCGCCGGCCAGCGCCTCGAGCTCGACGACCGAGCCCTGCGCGAGCTGCAGGATGTGCTTGATGGGGATCTTGGTGCGGCCGAGCTCCACGGTCAGCTGGACGGGGATGTCCAGGATCATGTTGAGGTCGTTGCCGGCGGCATTCGGCGCCACGCCGGTCGGCGCGAAGTTCGCGAACGAAGCGGCCGCGACGCTCTCGACCGCCGTCGACATCCCGCTGTCCGCGGGCTTGGCCTCGGCCAGCGCGGCCGCCCACTCGGCGGCCATGCGGTCCTCTTCGGACATCTGCGGTTCACTCATTGCTCTCTCCGAGCCAGCCCGCGGGGGTGCTGGTCAACAGTTTGTCGATCTTGATGGCGTAGCGGCCGTTGGAGGTGCCGTAGTGGCAGTCGAAGACGGGCACGCCGTCCACCTTGGCCTGGATCATCGGATTCAGGTCCAGCTCGATGAAGTCGCCGGGCTTGAACGCGAGCAGCTGCTCGACCGTCGCGGAGGCGTGCGCGAGCTCCGCGACCAGCTTGACGTCGGCGGACTGGATCTGCTGCTTCAGCAGCTTGACCCAGCGCCGGTCGGGCTCGCTCGAGTCGCCCTGCATCGTGCTGTACAGCACGTCGCGGATCGGCTCGAGCGTCGAGTAGGGAATGCAGAAGTGCACCGTGCCGGTGGTCTCGCCGATCTCCAGCGTGAAGCTGGTGGCGACGACGATCTCGGAGGGCGTCGCGATGTTCGCGAACTGCGGCTGCATCTCCGAGCGCTGGTACTCCATCTCCACCGGGTAGATGCCCGACCAGGCCTTCTTGTACTCGGCGATGATGGTCTCGACCAGGCGCAGGATCACGCGCTGCTCGGTGGGCGAGAAGTCGCGGCCCTCGATGCGTGTGTGGAACTTGCCGGCGCCGCCGAACAGCGCGTCGATCACCGCGAAGACCAGCGTCGGGTCGCAGACGATCAGGCCCGAGCCGCGCAGCGGGCGCACCGAGACGATGTTGAAGTTCGTCGGCACGACGATCTCGCGCAGGAAGGCGCTGTACTTCTGCACCTTGATGCCGCCGATCGCGACCTCGGGGCTCTTGCGGATGAGATTGAACAAGCCGATGCGGATGTTCCGCGCGAACCGCTCGTTGATGATCTCCATCGTGGGCATGCGCCCACGAACGATGCGTTCCTGGCTGGCGAGGTCGTAGTCGCGTATGCCGCCGGTGGGCGTGTCTTCCTGCTCGAGCTTCTGGCTCTCGCCGGTGATGCCTTGCAGCAGCGCATCGACTTCGTCTTGCGACAGGATCTGCTGATTCATGCGCTCGGCTCGAACGAAGGAGTGGGCCGCGTCACTGCGGAGTTATTGAATGATGATGTTGCTGAACTGCACGGCCTTGACCGGGTAGTCCACCGGCGCCTTCTTCTTCTTTTTCTTCGTGCCGGCGGCCGGCGGATCCTCGTCGTCCAGCTGCAGCGTGATGCCCAGCGGGCGCATGGCCTCGCGGCGGATCTCCTGCGCCAGGCGCAGCTTGCCTTCTCGGGTCAGCAGCTCGCCGGCGGTCTTGTGCGCCAGCAGCATCAGGATGTTGTTGCGGATCGCCGGCATGTAGAGCTTGAGCTCCTCGCCGACCTTGGCGTCCTCGATCTGCAGCGTCACGCCGATCTGCGCATAGCGCTCGGCATCGCGGTCGGCGAGGTTGACGGTGAAGGGGTCCAGCGGCACGAAGATCGGCGGCACGCGCTTCTCCTCGACCTTCTCCTCTTCGAGCTTGGCCTTCGCGACGGCCTTGCCGTCGGTCTCCTCGGCCTCCGCTTCCGCAGCGGCGCGCGACTTCTTCAGCAGGAACAGCCCGGTGCCGCCGCCGGCCAGCACCAGCAGCAGCGCGGCGGCGACGATGATGATCAGCTTCTTCTTGCCGGCGGCCTTCGGCGGGGTGGCATCGGCGACATCGGCGGTGGCGGTGGACATGCAAGCTCCGGCAGATCAGACCCATCACGGGTGTTGCCGGCCATTGTTCGGCCGCGGGGGGATCGGCGAAGTCGCGAATAGCGGGGGAAAGCGGCCGCGATTTGCGGCCGGGGACGGCTTGACGCGGTGAACGACCGGGTGCCCGCCGGGCCGCTGCGGCCGGCAGGCGCCCCGACGCCGGGGGGTCAGGCGACCAGGTCGACCAGCCCGCGGCGCGGCGCGGCGCTGACGGTGCTCACGCCGGCAGGGCCGGCCGAAGCGTCGTCGTCGCGCCCGCGCGGGCCGCTGCCGCGGCGGTGGCCGTCGTCGCCGTGGCGGCCCGGCGACGATTGCTGCTGCGGCTGCTGGAACACGCCGCCGCCGGCCAGCGTCATGCCGGCATCGCGCAGCGAGCCGGCCAGGGTCGGCAGCGAGGATTCGATGGCCTGGCGCGTCGAGGCCACCTCGGCATGGAAATCGACCCGCGCGGCGTTGCCGTCCAGCGAGATCTGCACCAGCACCGGCCCCAGGTCGAGCGGGTTGAGCTCGATGCGCGCCTGCTGCACGCCCTCCTTGGCCATCAGCGAGATCTGCGCGCCCATCGCCGGCGCGAACTCGGGGCTTTGCGGCGAGGTGGGCAGGGTGTAGGTCGGCGCGTCGGCGAAGCTCGGCGCGGGGCTGGCCGGAGTGGCCGGCGCGGGCGCGAGCAGCGATTGCAGCTGGTCTGCGAAGCGCGGCAGCGCGGCGGGCGATGCGGCGGGCGCCGGGCCGGCGGCCGGCGTGGAAGCGGCCGCGGCGAAGCGGTCGCTGCCGCCGGCGCCGTCGCGGCCGTCCTGCGCAGCGCCACGGCCGGCCAGGGGTGCGACGTCGCCCGGGTTGCGGCCGGTGGCGTCGGCGGTAAAGCGTTCGGTGGCGGCATCCGTGCGCGATGCGCGGGACGGGCCGCGCGTCGCGGCCGGTTCGCCGGCACGGTCATCGGCGCTGCGGCCCGGGCGGGTCGTCGCGCCACCGGGCGCCGCCGCCGACGGCTCGGCAGCGCGCACGGCGCCGATGCCGGCCGGCAGCGGACGGGCGGGCGGCGATGTGGCGGCGAGGGCGGCGGTGGAGGGGGCAGCCTCGGCCGCCGACGTCGGCGCCGTGGCGGCGGGGGGTGTCGCGGGGACCGGCGCTGCCAGGACGGCGGGCACCGGCGCCTGGGCGGCGGACGCCGCTTCGGCGCCAGGGGGTAGTGCGGTCGGGGCCGGGTCGGCGCCGGCTGCCACGGCCGCCGTCGCCGCGCGCGGCTCGACGGTCTGTGTGGACAAATCCGTGGGTGCGGGCGCGGTGGGCTCGGCCGTTGTCGAGGGCCGGACGGCGACCGGCGCCGCGGGTTCGGCGGACGCGGCGTCGTGTGCCGGCGCGCCCGGCAACGGATCGATCGGCGCGGGCAGGGCCTTCGGCGTGGCCGCGTCGGGCAGCGGCCGCGCGGCGGCGGCGATGCGTTCGGCGGCGCGGGCGGCGACAGCGGGCGCGGTGGCGACGGGTGGCGCGGTGGCGACGGCCGGCGCCGGAGCGCCGGCCCGGGCGCTCGTCGGGGACGCCGGCACGGCGCCCGCCGGGGGCAGCGTCGCGGTCGCCGGATCGCCGTCGGGGGCGTCCGTCGCGATCGGCGTCGCCGGCGCGGGCAGCAGGCCGGCGGCGCGGCTGATGTCGGGATCGATCGCCGGCAGCGGCGCCGGCAGGGCGGTGGCGGGCAGGGTGTCGGACAGACCCGGCTCGGCGGGGTCGGCCAGGCCGCAGTCGCCCGCGAGGGTCGGCTCGGTGCCGTCGTCGTCCACCGGCGGCGGTTCCACGTCCTGCGCCGGCGCGCGGCCGGCGGCCGCGCGGCGGGCGTCGGCGGCTGCGACGGCCCGGCGGGCCACGGCGAGGCCGGGTGCCGCAGCGGCGGCGTCGTCCTGCAGCGCGTCGGCGCTGCGCTGCAGCGCGCCGGCAAAACCACCGGGTCCGGCGCCGTCGCTGTCACCGGGCCCATCGGCGCGCAGGCCGCCGCCGAGCGGGTCGGCGGCGATCGCCGGGCGGGCGGGTGAAGCCGAGGGGTTCAGCAGGCTCAACATGCGCGGTGCCTTCGAGGGTTACATGAAGGACGCGGCCAGGCGCGCGACGCCGTGCTCGCGGCCGCCACTGGCGCTGCCGGCGCGGGAGGCGGCTTCGTCGGTGCTGCGCTGCTCGCGGCGGTCGGCGACGCGGCGCTGTTCCTGCTCGCGGCGTTCGATCAGCTTCTTGACCGCGGCGACGCGCTGTTCACGCTCGAGCAGCAGCGCCCGCGCCTGCGCGACGCGGTTCTGCGCCTGCGCGGCGACATGGCCCTGCTGGGTGATCGCCTGGTCCAGCCGCTGGCCGAAGCCCTGGTAGCACTGCAGCAGCTCGATCGTGCCGGTCTGCCGGAACTGCATCGACCAGCGCTGCTGGTACTGCGTGCGGTAGGTGTTCAGCTGCTCGGCCTGGGCCTGCGCGCTCGCGGCGGCGGCCTCGGCGTTGCGCAACGCCGTCAGCGCGGCGTCGCGCTCGGCTTCGGCGTGTTCGAGCAGCGTATGGAGCGAGGTGTTCATCGGTCAGGCCTGGTGGGGTTCGGTCAGACGCCGACCAGCCGGCACAGCTGGCTGCGGCTCATGTCGAGCGGGGCACGGTCATGCATGTCCTGCTGCAGCAGCGCGACCAGCTGCGGCTGCAGGCGCACCGCGAGGTCGAGCTCGTGGTCGTGGCCCGGCTGGTAGGCGCCGAGCTGGATCAGGTCGCGCGCGCGCGTCAGCTTCGACAGCAGCGCACGGGCGCGGCGCGCGGCGTCGAGCTGCTCGCGCGGCGCGACGCTGGTCATCACGCGGGAGATCGAGCGCTCGACGTCGATCGCCGGGAAATGGCCGGATTCGGCGAGCTCGCGCGACAGCACGATGTGGCCGTCGAGGATGCCTCGCGCGGCGTCGGCGATCGGGTCCTGCTGGTCGTCGCCTTCGGACAGCACGGTGTAGAAGGCGGTGATCGAGCCGACGCCGTTGAGGCCGTTGCCCGAGCGCTCGACCAGCTGCGGCAGCTTCGCGAAGCACGACGGCGGGTAGCCCTTGGTGGCCGGCGGCTCGCCGATGGCCAGCGCAATCTCACGCTGGGCCATCGCGTAGCGAGTGAGCGAATCCATCAACAGCAGCACGTGGCGGCCCTCGTCGCGGAAGTGCTCGGCGATGGCGGTGGCGTAGGTCGCCCCCTGCATGCGCACCAGCGGCGGCGCATCGGCGGGCGCCGCAACGACCACGGACCGCTGCAGCCCTTCCTCGCCGAGGATGTCCTCGATGAATTCCTTGACCTCGCGGCCGCGTTCGCCGATCAGCCCGACGACGATCACGTCGGCCGCGGTGTAGCGGGCCATCATGCCCAGCAGCACCGACTTGCCGACGCCGGTGCCGGCGAACAGGCCGATGCGCTGACCGCGGCCGATCGTCAGCATCGAATTGATCGCCCGCACGCCGGTGTCCAGCGGCGTGCGCACCGGGTCGCGGTCCATCGCGTTGATCGGGCGGCGCACCATCGGCTCGGGCCGCACGTACTGCAGCGGTCCGTTGCGGTCCATCGGGTGGCCGTGCGCGTCGACGACGCGGCCGAGCAGGCCGTCGCCCATCGGCAGGTGCAGGCCGCGGTCTTCCGTCCGGCGCCAGAGCTGGTTGTCCTTGCCCAGCAGCGGCGGCGCCTGCGGCGTCGAGCGCGCCGAGACGCGCGCGCCGCTGGTCAGGCCGTGCACCTCGCCGGTGGGCATCAGGAAGGCGCGGTCGCCGTTGAAGCCGACCACCTCGGCCAGCACCGGGTCCTTGGCATCGCCGTGCACCTCGCACACCGAGCCGACCGGCGCGCGCACGCCCGCGGCTTCCAGCACCAGGCCGGTCACGCGCACCAGCGTGCCCTGGTTCTGCAGCGGCGTGCGCAGCGCGGCGTAGTTCTCGAGGTCCTTCAGATAGTGGTGCCAGCGTTGCACGCGGGCCGGCACGCCGGTGTCGATGTCGACATCGGCGTCGGGGGCGGCGGCTGGCGGCGTGGCGGACATGCGGGTCGGGCGTTGGGGCCGGGCGTTCGGGCCGGGCGCGCAGGCCCGGCGACGGTGAATGTCCGGATGTTGCCGGTCGGCTGGCGCCCGAAGCGGCGGATAAGTGGCGGAAAAGCCGGCTGACTCCGGGCCTTCGCCCGCCGCGCGCGCTCAGCCGCCGGACGATCCGGCGCCCAGCAGGGGCAGCGCGCGCAGGCGTTCTCCGGTCAGGCGCGCCCAGGCGTTGGCCACCGCCGGCGCGACCAGCGGCAGCGCGATCTCGCCGACGCCGCGCGGCTCGGCATCGCCGGCGTCGACGAAGCGGCAGTCGATCGCCGGCGGCAGCTCGGTCAGGCGGGCGACGGCGTAGTCGGCCAGCGAGCGCTGGCGCGCGCGGCCGTCGGCGAAGTCCAGCACCTCGGCGCGGGCGATCGACCAGCCCATCAGCGCCGCGCCTTCGATCTGCGCCTGCGCCAGCGCCGGGTTGACGATGCGGCCGGCGTCGACCGCGAACTGCAGCCGGTGCAGCCGCGGCCGGCCGGCGTCGTCGCGGCCGACCAGCGCCCGCAGCGCGATGTGCGAGCCGCGCAGGCTCATGAAGGCATGGCCGGCGGCGAGACCGGGCGGGACCGGCGGGTCGCCCAGCGCCTCGACCACGCGCCGCGCGCGGGCGTCGTCCAGCATCGCCAGCCGGTAGGCCAGCGGGTCGGCCCGGGCGGCCAACGCGCACTCGTCGACCAGCGTCTCGATCGCGAAGACGTTGAAGCCCGCGCCGACGCCGCGCAGGAAGCCGCAGGCCACCGGCAGCGGGCGGTGGATCGACTCGATGCGCTGCTGCGCGATGGCGTAGCCGTGCTCCGAGCCGTCGACCAGGGTCTGGTCGAAGCCCTCCTTCGCGAAGCGCTCGGGGAACAAGCGCGCGGTGGTCGCGCTGCCGACGCTGCGGTGCAGCCAGCGCACGATGCGCCCGCGCTCGTCGAGGCCGGCCTCGAGCTGCTGCGCGGCGATCGTGCGCACCTGGCCGTTCGGAATGTCGTCACCGACGAACTGCAGCACGTGCACCGGGCGTTGCAGCTGCAGCGCGAGCCAGGCGGCAGCGCCGGCGGCATCGTTGTCGACGCGGCGGCCGAAGGCGCCGCCGACCAGCGTGGACTGCACCGAGAACGCCGGCGGCGGGCGCTTGGCGGTCTGCGCCGCGCGGCGCATGTCCAGGCTGGGGGCCTGCGTCGAGGCGACCAGGTCCGCGCCCTGGTTGAACCACGCCGGCGTGGCCTGCGCGTTCAGCGGCTCCAGCGCGGCGTGGGTGACGTGCCGGCTGAGCACCAGCGCCTGCAGCGTCTGCACGACCGGCGCGCCGCCGGACGCCGGCCGGGCATCGCGCACGACATGGGCATCGGCGGCGCCTTCGCGCGCGATGGCGGCGAAGCGCTGCAGCGCCGCTTCGCTGTCGTAGGGCTCGGCGGGAGGCTGCCAGCGCGGCCGCAGCGCGGCGCGGGCCTGCAGCGCCGACCAGGTGTCCTGCGCGATCACCGCGATCGGCGCCGAAGCGCCGGGCAGCGGGCGCACGTCGATCACGCCCGGCAGCGCGCGCGCCGCGCCCGCCCCGGCGTCGACCAGCGTCGCGCCGAGGCGATCCGGCGGCAGCAGCACCGCGACCAGCGCGTCCGCGCCGCGGGCATCGACGCCGTAGACGGCGCGGCCGGCGAGCTTGTCGATCAGGTCCAGCCGCGGCAGCGCGCGGCCGACCAGCCGCGACGGCGGCGGCGGCAGCGCGGGCAGGCGGTCGAGCAGGCCGGGCAGTTCGGCGCGCGGGCCGAGCTCGGCATAGGCCAGGCGGCGGCCGTCGCGGTGCAGCAGCCAGCCGGACTCGGTGCGCACGTCCGCCGCCGCGCAGCGCCAGCGCTGCATCGCGTTCCACACCAGCACCGCGCGGGCCTGCGCGCCGGCCGCGCGCAGCACCGGCCAGAACGCACGCGTCGCGGCGCTGTCGGCGGTGACCAGGCGCAGGCCGAAGTGCGGGTTGCCGTAGGCCTCGTCGTAGGGGGCCGGCTCGACGCGCAGGGCGTGCCAGTCGGCATCCAGCGCATCGGCCAGCACCTGCGCCAGCGCCGTCGTGCTGCCCTGGCCCATCTCGACGGCCGGGTTGACCAGCACGATGCGGCCGTCGCCCTCGAAGCGCACGAAGGCGTTGACGCGGCGCGGCGCGGCATCGGCGCGCACGGCGGCGGCGCCGAACAGCACCGCGGCGCTGCCGGCGGCGCCGCCGACGAGCAGCGCGCGGCGGCTGAGGCGCAGGGCGCCGTTCATCGCGCGCTCCGCGGCGCCGCGGCGAGGGCAGCCTGCGCGGCTTTCACGACGCGCGGCCCGGTGCCGCAGCGGCACAGGTGGCCGGCCAGCGCGGCTTCGAGGGCCGCGGGCGAGGGCGGCTCGGGCGCCGCGAGCAGGGCCGCGCAGGTCATGGCCTGGCCGGGCTGGCAGTAGCCGCACTGCAGCGCCTGGTGCGCGGTCCAGCCCGCCTCGAGGCGCGTGCGCAGCGAGGTGTCCAGGCCCTCGATCGTCGTCACCGCGCGGCCGGCGACCGCCGACAGCGGCAGCTGGCAGGCGCGCGCCGGTGCGCCGTCCAGGTGCACGGTGCAGGCGCCGCAGGCGCCCTGCAGGCAGCCAGGCTTGGTGCCGCGCAGCTGCAGGCGGTCGCGCAAGGCCCACAGCAGCGGCATCGCGGGGTCGGCGTCCAGCCGCGCGGCGCGACCGTTCAGCTTGAAGTGGATCGGGGTCCAGGGACTGGGGGATGGGCTCACGGTGGCTCCTTGAGTACCGATCGGTACTGGCCACGTGATGCTAGTACCATGCGGTACTGGCGCGGTGTCTCGCTGCGTCTCGTTTTGTTTCGCGAACAGGCCATGCAGCCGCCCCCACCGACCGACGACGACGGCGCCGCCCGCCGGCGCGACGAGATCCTGGACGCCGCGCTCGCGCTGCTGGAGGAGCACGGCTACCGCGACACCTCGATGCTGAAGGTGGCGACGCGCGCGCGGGCCTCGAAGAACACGCTGTACCAGCACTTCCCGACCAAGCAGGCCCTCTTCGCCGCGCTGGTGGCGCGCGCCGCGGCGGCGATGAACGCCGACATCGTCGAGGCCTTGACCGCCGATGAGCCGCTGGCGCCGACGCTGCAGACCTTCGGCGAGCACCTGCTGCGGCTGCTGAGCGGCCCGCAGTCGCTGGCGATCAACCGCGCGGCAATCGCCGAGGCGAAGCTCGCGCCCGAGCTGGCGCAGGCGCTGGCGGCCAACGGGCGCGACAACACCGCGCCGCTGCTGGCGCGCTATCTCGCAAGGCAAGTGGCCGCGGGGCGCTTGCGCGCCGACGTGCCGCTGCCCGAGGCGATCGAGGCCTTCATCGGGCTGCTGCTGGGCGACCTGCAGGTGCGGCTGCTCTGGGGCATCGCCGCGCCGCCGGACGACGCGGCGATCCGCGCGCGTGCGCGCCGCGCCACCGAGCGCTTCCTGGCGCTGTTCAGGGCGTGATCGGCGTCTTGGCGATCGCGTCGCTGGGACGGGGCTGTCGCCACGTCGCCTGCGTGTCGACGAACGCCGGCGGGGGCTCCGTCGTCTCGGCGGGGTCATCGCGCCGCTCGGCCTGCGCCGAGCGCCACGGCGTCCACGCGAAGTCGATGACCACGAAGGCCAGTCCCAGCAGGGCCGGCACCGCGAGGGCCGCCAGCACCGCATCGCCCGCAGGCACGCCGTGCAGCAGCGCCACCGTGCCGATGGTGGCCAGCGCGCAGGCCGCCAGGGCCTTCACGGGCCACGGCACGGCATGGGGCCGTTTGTCCGGTGGCACGGGACCGGGCCGTTCGTTCGGTGGCACGGAACGTGGCCGCTCGTTCGGCGCGTCGATCTCCGGCGCGGCCTCCAGGTGGGCGGCAGGCGATGTGGGATCGGTCGAAGGCATCGGCCCAAGGTAGGCAGCTCGCGCGGCCGGGTCTGTTCGATAGCGCACGCAGCGCGCGCCTCGCTGCTCGCGCCCGCGCCTGTACCAGCCGGAATGCCGGCCCTGCGCGCAGCTGGGTTCGCGCGCGCACAGACGGCGCGCGCGCGCCGGTGCAGAGTGCAGCGAAACCGGAGCCCACCATGACACGCAAGCATCGCAGGACCACCGACGAGCGCTCGTACGCCGCGGCCGAAGACACGCTCACGGCGGAAGGCGGCCGGCCCTCGGCCCTCCCGCCGGAACTGACGATGAGCGAGTTCGGCATCGGCTTCGACGGCCGGCAGTACGTGTACAACGGCTACCGCTACGACCGCCTCGCGGACGCCGCCGCGTACGCCGGACTGATCCGCTCGCGGCCGACCCAGCTGGATGCCGGCGGCTCGTTCACGCTCGGCGTCCGGTCCGACGCCCCGAGCGACGCACAGCGCAGCCTGATGGCGGCGCTGTCGATCGGGTTCGACGGCCGTGCCTACCACTTCGACGGCTTTCGCTACGACAACCTCGCCGACGCGGTGAGCTACGCGAAGCTGACGCGACCGATCGGCGACCGCGCCTGAGTCCGCTCGCGGGCGCACCGGGCGCAAGGGGGCGCAAAGGGGGGGCGCACGAGGCTCCCGCGTGGGCTGCCTATACTCGGGCAGCATGGCTGAACAGGCGACCGCCACCGATCCGCGCGCAAACCGCCTGCTCGCCGCGCTGCCCGCCGACGAGTGGGCGCGCTGGTTCCCGGCGCTCGAACCCGTCGAGATGCCGCTGGGCGCGGTGCTCTACGAGTCGGGCATGCCGATGGGCCACGTCTATTTCCCGACCTCGTCGATCGTGTCGCTGCTGTACGTGATGGAAGACGGCGCGTCGGCCGAGATCGCGGTGGTCGGCAACGAGGGCATTGTCGGCATCGCGCTGTTCATGGGCGGCGAGACCACGCCCAGCCGATCGGTCGTGCAAAGCGCCGGCATGGGGTTTCGCATGCGCGGCCAGCTGCTCAAGGACGAGTTCAACCGCTCCGGGCCGGTGCTGCACCTGCTGCTGCGCTACACGCAGGCGCTGATCACGCAGATGGCGCAGACGGCGGTCTGCAACCGCCACCATTCGCTGGACCAGCAACTGTGCCGCTGGCTGCTGCTGAGCCTCGATCGCCTGCGTTCGCCCGAGCTGGTGATGACGCAGGAGCTGATCGCCAACATGCTGGGCGTGCGCCGCGAGGGTGTGACCGAGGCCGCCTCCAACCTGCAGCGCACGGGCCTGATCCGCTACCGGCGCGGCCACATCACGGTGCTGGACCGCGAGGGGCTCGAACGCCGCACCTGCGAGTGCTACTCGGTCGTCAAGAAGGAGTACGACCGCCTGCTGCCGCCGCCGGTCTAGGCCAAGGGGGTCATGGCACATTGCCGGCGGTTTGCCCTGCGTCGTGTGCGCACCCGGCGCCGCGCGCGGCACGCCGCGCGCCGCGCGCGGCACGCTCAATGTGCTCCAGCGGACAGACGGGCCGCCGAGGCGAAGTCATGCTGTCCAGCGGAACTCGATACGGTGCATGTCTGCACGTCGCTCGCGCGTCCGCTGCGGGTGCTGCGCACCCGGAAGAAAGGTTGACCATGAACATTCCCATCGAAACCAAGCCGGCGCTGTGGGGCGCCTTCGGCGGCGCGGTCGCGGCCGCGATCATCGGCTTCAGCTGGGGCGGCTGGACCACGGGTGGCAAAGCCGAGGCGGCCGCGTCGATGCGCGCCAACGACGCCGTCGTGGGTGCGCTGGCGCCGGTGTGCGTCGAGCGCTTCCAGCGCGCGGGTGACGCGGCAGCCAACCTGGCGGCCCTGAAGAAGGCCGACAGCTGGGCGCAGGGCGAATTCGTCGAGAAGGGCGGCTGGGCGGCCATTCCCGGCACCAGTGCCCCCGATCGCGTGACCGCGGTGGCGAGGGCCTGCGCCGCGCTGCTGGTCGTCTAAGGCGCCGTTCGCGGCAATGAAGGAGAACGACCATGTCCAAGGGACAACGCGGCAACAAGGAAGCGAAGAAGCCGAAGAAAGCGCCGCAGGCGCAGCCGCCTGCCGGCCCCGCGCCGCCGGCGACGCCACCGGCAGCGGCGACGGTGCCGCCGCGGTTCACGAGGAAGTAGCGCCGCAGCGCGCCGGCGCCGTGGCGGCGCCCGAGCGCGAGCTGACACGCCCGCTGCTGGGGCTGCTCAGTCTCGGCGCGCTGATCGTCGCTTCGTTCTGGACCCTGCGCCCGTTCCTCGCGCCGGGGATCTGGGCGGCGATGATCGTCGTCGCGACCTGGCCGGCGATGCTCTGGCTGCAGGCGCGGCTGTGGCAACGCCGGGCCTGGGCCGTGGTCGCGATGACCGTGCTGCTGCTGCTGGTGTTCATCGTCCCGCTGGCGCTGGCCATCGGCACGATCGTCACGAATGCCGAGGAGATCGGCGCCGGGCTCAAGGCGATCGCCGCCTTCCGGATGCCGGCGGCGCCGGACTGGCTGGCCGGCCTGCCGGTCATCGGCGCGCCGCTCGCGCAGGCCTGGCAGCAGGCCGTGGCCGCCGGCATGGACGGCCTGCTGGCGCGTTCGATGCCCTACGCGGGCAGCGTGACCCGCTGGATCGTCGCCGAAGCCGGCAACCTCGGCTTCCTGTTCCTGCAGTTCCTCTTGACGCTGATCCTCGCCGCGCTGATGTACGCGCACGGCGAAACCGCCGCGGCCACGATTCAGCGCTTCGGCCACCGGCTGGCCGGGGAACGCGGCGAGAACGCGGTGCTGCTGGCGGCGCAGGCGATCCGCAGCGTCGCGCTCGGCGTGGTGCTCACCGCGGTGGCGCAGTCCGGGCTCGGGGCACTCGGCCTGGCGGTCGCCGGCGTGCCGTACACGGGCCTGCTGGCGGCGGTGATGCTGCTGCTGTGCATTGCGCAGATCGGACCGTCGCCGGTGCTGGTTCCGGCGGTCATCTGGCTCTACTGGAGCGGCGAGTCGGCCTGGGGCACCGCGCTGCTCGCGTGGTCGGTGGCCGTGGTGACGATGGACAACGTGCTGCGGCCGATGTTGATCCGCCGCGGCGCCGACCTGCCGCTGCTGCTGATCTTCGCCGGCGTCATCGGCGGGCTGCTGGGCTTCGGCCTCGTCGGGATCTTCGTCGGGCCGGTGGTGCTGGCCGTGGCCTACACGCTGCTCAAGGCCTGGCTGGAGGAGCGTACAGCGGCAGCGTGACGACGAAGCGGCTGCCGAAGCCGATGCCCGCGCTGCTGGCGACGACGCTGCCGCCGTGCGCCTCGACCAGCTCGCGCACCACGGTGAGCCCGATGCCCAGCCCGCTGCCGTTGAAGCCGATCGCATGGCGGTCCTGCGCGAAGGGCTCGAAGACCTTCTGCAGGGCCTCCGCCGTGATGCCGATGCCGTTGTCCGACACCGCGATGGCCAGCGTGTCGTCGGCGGCGGTGGCCGACAGGCCGATCTCGCCGCCGACCTGCGTGTACTTGGAGGCGTTGTCGAGCAGGTTGCACAGCACCTGCGTCAGGCGCACCGGGTCGCCGTCGACCACCATCGCGCCTTCGGGCACGAAGGCGAGGAAGTGCTGCAGGCGGGCGTCCATTGCCGGCCGGCAGGCCTGCACGGCGGCGTCGATCAGCTCGCTCAGGTCGACGGGCTGGCGCTGCAGCCGCAGCTTGCCGGTGGAACTGCGCGAGACGTCGAGCAGGTCACCCACCAGCCGCGTCATGTGCACGACCTGGCGCTCGATGACCGCCTGCACGTACTGCAGCAGCGGCGCATCCGCGCGACCCTGGTTCAGCAACGCGGCCGCGGCACGGATCGGCGCCAGCGGCGAGCGCAGCTCGTGCGCCACCACCGCGAGGATCTCGGTCTGCCGCACCTGCGCCTGCTCGGCAGCCGCCTGCAGCTGCTGCGCGGTGAGGGCGGCCATCACCAGGTGCTCGTTGGCCTCCTGCAGCAGCGCGCGCTGCTGCTCGTGATCGGCGTGGGCCTGTTCGTAGGCGGTCAGCGGCCGCTGCAGCGCGCGCAGCGTCGCCGGCGACGGACCCGTGCCTTGCACGGCCTCTTCGACGTGCCGGAAGACGAAGCTGCGCAGCCCGCGCCGCTTGGCGGCGTACATCGCGTCGTCGGCCCGCGCGATCAGCGTGTCGGCCTCGTCGCCGTCGTCGGGATACAGGCTGATGCCGATGCTGGCGCTCAACCGGATCACGTGGTCGCCGATGCGCCCGGGGGCGCCGAGCGCCGCGCCGATCTTCTCGGCGATGCCCTGCGCGTCGCCCGCGTGGCCCACGTCACCGAGCAGGATCACGAACTCGTCGCCGCCGAGGCGGCTGACGGTGTCGACCTCGCGCACCGACGCGGCCAGGCGGCCCGCCGCCAGCCGCAGCACCTGGTCGCCCACCGCGTGGCCGAGCGTGTCGTTGATCTGCTTGAAGTTGTTCAGGTCCATGAACAGCACCGCGGCGCGGCAGCGATGCCGCTTCGCGCTGGCGATGGCCCGGGCCAGCCGGTCGCGCAGCAGCAGGCGGTTCGGCAGCCCCGTCAGGGCGTCGAGCTCCGCCGAGCGCGACGCCTCCCGCAACGCCACCGCGGCTTCCTGGGCCGCGGTGTCGGCCTGCGTCTGCACGCGCAGCGCCGACAGCACCAGCTGCTCGTTGGCCTCGAGCAACTGCGCCGCTGCGTGGCTGCCGAAATGCCGCTCGGCCGCGACCACGTCGGCACGCAGGGCCGCCAGCGTGGCGTGCGCCTGCGCGATGGCCAGCCTCACCGTGGCCAGCTCGCGCGCGGGGTCGTCGGAGTGATCGGCCGTGTTCATCGCTCGCCGGCGTCAGCCGCTCCCTTCGGCCGCGGGCACCGGCAGCGCGCCGTCCGCCGCCACGCGGACCGGCCGCCCGCCGAGCAGGCCCACGTGGTCGGTGAGCCGCTCGCCGACCCGGATGCCGCTGCCGTCGATGCTGAACAGGCGCAGCTCGTTCGAGTGCGCGCTCGCGCGCACCTTGACCACCGCCATCACGCGCAGCAGCCGGCTGTCGACCTCGACATAGCGCTGCACGATGATCGCGTCGGTCAGGAAGGCGGTGCCGTAGGGGCTGAAGCGCAGGTCGTTGTAGCGGTCCTCCAGCTCGGAGGTCATCAACACCGTGACGCCGGCGCCCGCCAGCGCGGTGACCAGGCGCGCCAGCGATTCGCGGAAGTCCTCGCGGAAGGTCGGCGCGAGCGCCAGCTCGAAGCCCGACAGCGAGTCGATCACCACGCGCCGCGCCTGCAGGCGCCGGATCTCGCCCAGCAGCAGGCCGACGATCTCGTCGATCGACAGGTCGGGCGCGCGGCTGTCGATCAGCGCGACGTGGCCGCCATCGATCAGCTCGGCGAGCAGCCGGTTGCGCAGCCGGCGCGGCTGCGGCTCGAAGACCGCGACGACGCCTTTCTCGCCGCGGCGCACGCCTTCGGCGAGGAACGATGCGGCCAGGATGCTCTTGCCCGAGCCCGACGGCCCGGCCACCAGCACCGAGTAGCCCGCCGGCACGCCGCCGCCCAGCATCTCGTCCAGCTGCGGCACGCCGGTCAGGACGCGCCCGCCGGCGGACGGGGCCGCCGCGACGGCCCCGGTCAGTCCCGCCGGCGCGAAGACCTCGAGGCCCGCGGCGCCGATGCGGAAGGTGTGCAGCCCCGGCAGCGTCGGCTGGCCGCGCATCTTCATGATCTCCATCTTGCGGACCATCGAGTTGCGCTGCACGCTCTGGCGCAGCCAGATCAGGCCGTCGGCCAAGGTGAACACCGGGTTCGCATTGGCGTCGGTCTCGCTGCAGTACTCGCCGATCAGGAAGGTCGTGGCCTGCCAGCTGGTCATCAGCATGCCCAGCTGCTGCACGAAGTGCTGCAGCTCGTTGTGCGGATGGCCGCCGTCGGCGCCTGCCAGCACGACGGAGCGGAAGGAATCGACGAAGACCAGGCCCGGTCCGCGCGCCTGGACCTCGGCGACGATGCGGCGCAGCACCTTGTCGAGGTCGCCGTCGCGGGTCTCCTCGCCCAGGTTGACGAAGTGCACCGAGCGGTTGATGGCCTCGTTGTCGAAGAACCCGAACTGCTGCTGGTAGCGCAGCATCTTCAGCGGCGGTTCGCCGAGCACGGTGAAATACAGCGCCGGGCGCTGCGGCGTCGCCAGCGCGAACATCATCTGGTGCGCCAGCGTGGTCTTGCCGCTGCCGGGCGGCCCGGCGATCAGGTTGAACGAGAACTCGGGCAGGCCGCCGCCGAGCACGGCGTCCAGGCCCGGCACGCCTGTGGCCAGGCGGTTGATCGTGACGGAGGTGCTCATGGGGTGCTGTCCTGCGCGGGCGGGTCGCTCGAAGGGGCTGCCCACACCGCGCCCAGCAGGCGATCGGTGAGCGACGGTCCGATCAGGCTGCCGAGCAACTCCTGGAGCGTCGCCAGCAGGGCATTGCCGACCTGCAGGGCCTCGGTGCGGCCTTGCGCGGAGACGATGGCGCGCAGTGCCGCGAGGTCGGTCAGGCCGTCGGCGTCATCGTCCACCTTCGACAGGCAGGGGTGCGTCGCGGCCGCGAGGTGGAGGCTGCGCCGCAGCAGCGCGGCGACGCCGCGGCGCCCGATGATGGGGGCGAGGGCCGCGCCGACCTGCTGCCAGGTCGCGACCAGCGCCTCGGCCACCTCCGCGGCGCCGGCGCCGGACCCGACCCGGCGGGTCAGGGGCGCGGCGGCGCTGTCGGGGGGGGGCACATCAAAAGAAGGTGTAGTCACTGGGGCTGTTCGATCACACGCCTGCGCATGCGCAGGCGCTTCATTGGAGGCATGGCCAACGCCCGTGCCTGCAGCTTCCGTTGCGGCCGGGCGCCGGTCTGTTCGCTGGCGAACCGACGGCGCCCCGCGCCCGGCGCACCCATCTCAGCCCACCGTCATGCGGTAGACCCGCCGATCGTCGGCATAACAGCTGCAGGCCGTCGACTCCAGGCCGGCGCGATCGAGCACGGTGATGTCGCCGCGGTGGTAGCGGATCAGGCCCCGCCGCTGCAGCGCGCCGGCGGCGGCGGTGATGCCGACGCGGCGCACGCCCAGCATGTGCGCCAGCAACTCGTGCGTCAGGTGGAAGTTGTCCGAATGCGCGCGATCCTGGGTCATCAGCAGCCAGCGGGCGAGCCGCGGTCCGACCTGGTGGAACCGTGTGCAGGCCGTCGCCGTCGCCAGCTGGGCCATCAGCACGTAGACGTAGCGGCTCAGCGACTGCTGCAGCCCGGCGTTGCGCGACAGCTCGCGCCGGAACGGGGCCGCCGCGATGCGCAGCGCGCTGCCCGCGCCCTGGACCTGCGCCTGCAGCGGGATGGCGCTGACGCCCAGCACCAGTTGCGCACCGAGCATGCCCTCGCGGCCGATCAGGCCGACCTCGAGGCCGGGCCGGCCGGTGCCCGCCGTCACCAGCGAGACGAAGCAGTCTGCGGGGAAATACACATGGCGCGTCGGCTCGCCGGCCTCGCCGAGCAGGTCCCCCTGGGCCAGCTGCACCGGCTCGCCGGCGGCGATGACGCACGCGCGGTCGCGCGGCTGCAGTCTGGCCAGCAGATGGTTCTCGGCGGGTGCCATGCCGGCAGTGTGGACGGGGCGCGGCGCCCCGACCGTCTGCCACCGCACGAAGCGCCACGCGGGCGCGCGGCGCGATCAGTCGGCGTCGGGCGCCCAGTCCACGCCGGTGCCCAGCGCCTGCACGGCCTGGCTCCAGCGCGCGCCGATGCGTGCGTCGACGGTGCCGGCGTCGCTTTCGATCAGCACGCCGCCGCGCTCGACGTTCGGCTGGCCGACCAGCCGCGCACCGCGGGCGGCGAGCACCTCGCCGGCGCCGGCGGCGATCATCGCCTGGTCGTCGGGGTGCACGTAGACGGTGATCTGGCGGGCGCTCATCAGCACCGCGTTGACCGCGTCGATGGCGACCTGCACCACCAGCTCGGGGCGCGTCTCGAGTTCGCTGCGCACGACCTGGCGCGCCAGCTGCGTCGCGATGCGCGAGACGCTGGTGGCGATGTGCTGCTCGAGCGCGCCGAGCTCATGGTCGAAGTTGGTCAGCACCAGGCCGAACTGGCCGGCCAGCTGCTGCGCGAAGCTCTGCTTGAAGCTCTCCAGCGCGACCAGGCCGTCGCGATAGCCGTCGCGGTAGCCTTCCTGGCGCGCGGCATGCAGCTGCGCCTGGATGATCTGCGCGGCGGCCTCGGCGCTCGGCTCCGGCTCGGGCGGCACCGCGGCACGCACCGTCGCCTGCGCGGCCGCGCTGTCGCCGAAGGTGTCGGGCATCCAGTTCTCGAAGCCCTGCAGCTCCTCGCGCGGGATGAAGCGCGTGTAGGACTGGCCGGCGCGCGAGTTGGGCGGCGGCGGCACCTGCCGCGGGCCGGTGTTCGATTTAGAGGAACTCATCCGCGCCTCCGCTGGCGAGCACGATCTGACCTTCGTCGACCAGGCGGCGGACGGTCTTCAGCATTTCCTTCTGCTCCGCCTCGACCTCGCTGACCCGCACCGGGCCGCGCGACTCGAGGTCTTCGCGCAGCGTCTCGGCGGCGCGCGTGGACATGTTGCGGAACACCTTCTCGCGCATCTCCGGCGTCGCGCCCTTCAGCGCGATGACCAGCGATTCGCTCTGCACTTCCTTCAGCAGGGCCTGCACGCCCTTGTCGTCCAGCTTCGCGAGGTCGTCGAAGGTGAACATGTTGTCCATGATCCGCTGGGCCAGGTCGTTGTCGGCCTCGCGGATGAAGTCGAGCACCGTGGTCTCGATCGAGGTGCCCAGCAGGTTGATGATCTCGGCCGCGGTCTTCACGCCGCCGAGCGATGCCTTGCGCAGCTTCTCGCCGCCGGCCAGCACCTTGCTCATCACCTCGTTGAGGTCCTTCAGCGCCGAGGGCTGGATGCCGTCGAGCGTGGCGATGCGCACCAGCACCTCGTTGCGCTGGCGTTCGCCGAAGGCCTTGATCACCGACGAGCTCTGGTCGTAGTCCAGGTGCACGAGGATGGCCGCGACGATCTGCGGATGTTCGTTGCGCAGCAGCTCGGCCACCGAGCCGGCGTCCATCCACTTCAGGCTCTCGATGCCGGTGACGTCGCTGCCCTGCAGGATGCGGTCGATCAGCAGGTTGGCCTTGTCGTCGCCGAGCGCCTTCTTCAGCACCGCCTTGACGTACTCGTCGGTATCGGCCACCAGCGTGTGCTGCTCCGCGGCCATGACGTTGAACTTGTCGAGCACGCCCTCGAGCTTCTCCTTGGGCACGATCTTCAGCTTGGCGATGGTCTCGCCCAGGCGCTGCACTTCCTTCGGCGCCAGGTGCTTGAAGACCTCGGCGGCTTCTTCCTCGCCGAGGGACATCAGCAGGATCGCCGCGTTCTCCAGGCCCTTGTCGTCCATGCTCGAATTCATGTGGGGTTCCGGACGGCGATCAGCTTACTTCGCCGCTGACCCAGCCGCGCACGATGTTCGCCACGGCCGCCGGGTTTTCCTTGGCCAGGGAGCGGGCGCTCGCCAGTTGCAGCGTGGCCTTCGCCGGCGCCACCGGCACGAGCTCTTCCGGCTCCGGCAGCTGCGGCTTGTCGTCGACGACGACCTCCACCTTCGGCGCCGGCGGCGGCTCGATCTGGCGCATGGCCGGGCGCACGACCGCGAAGACCAGCAGCAGCGCGACGACGGTCAGGCCGGCGGGCACGGCGCTGGCGCGCACCAGGTCGATCAGCCATGGCTGCTGCCACAGCGGCAGGTCCTCGGCCTTGGGCACCGGCACGGCGCGGAACGGGATGTTGACCACCTTCACCGAATCGCCGCGCTGCTTGTTGAAGCCGACGCTTTCCTGCACCAGCGCGGTCAGCTTCTCGAGCTCTTCCGGCGTCAGCGCGGTGGTCGTCGTCTTGCCCTTGGCGTCGGTGGTCGTGCGGTGATTGACCAGCACGGCGGCATTGATGCGCTTGACCGTGCCGACCGCCTTGCGCTGCATGCTGACGGTCTTGTCGACCTCGTAGTTCGTCGTCGCTTCCTTGCGGCCGGCGGCGCCGGTCGAGCCCATTTGCGCGGCCTGCAGCGGCGCCGAGGCGCCGACGATCGGTGCGGCGGCGGCCTGCGGCGGCTGGTTGCTGGCGGCGCCGGGGATGCCCGAGGGCACCGGCGTGCCGGGCGTGTTCGCCTCGTTGGTGCGCTGGCTGCGGATGGTCGCTTCGCCGGCCTGGTTGGGCTTGAACTCTTCCGAGGTCGATTCGATCTGGTTGAAGTCGAGCTCGGCGGTGACGGTGGCGCGCAGGTTGTCGCGGCCGAGCGCGGGCTCGAGGATCTCGATCACGCGCTTCAGGTAGGTCGCCTCGACCTGCTGCAGGTACTGCAGCTGCTGCGTGTCCAGGCCCTGCTGGGCGGCGGCGTCGGGCGGCGCCGACAGCAGCGCGGAGTTCTGGTCGACGATCGACACCGCCTTCGGCGACAGCTCCGGCACCGACGAGGACACCAGGTGCACGATGCCGGCGACCTGCGAGCGGTCGAGCGTGCGGCCGGGGTGCAGCGTCAGCAGCACCGAGGCGCTGGGCTTCTGCTGCTCGCGGAAGAAGCCGTTCTGCACCGGCAGCGCCAGGTGCACGCGGGCCGACTGCACCGCGGTGATCGAGCCGATCGAGCGCACCAGCTCGCCTTCGAGCGCGCGCTGCAGGTTGGTGCGCTCCTGCAGCTGCGACTGGCCGAAGCGGGCGTTGTCCATCAGCTCGAAGCCGGTGGTCGTGCCCTTGGGCAGGCCGGCCTGCGCGAGCTTCAGGCGCAGCTCGGGCACCATCTCGATCGGCACCAGCAGCGTCGTGCCGTCACCGGCCGACTTGTAGGGCACCTTCAGCGCCACCAGCTGCGTCATCACCGCGGCGGCGTCCTTGTCCGACAGGCTGGGATACAGCGGCGCCAGGTTGCCGGAATCCTTCCACATGAACAGCGCGATCAGCACCGCGACGATGCCGGCCAGGCCGGCGCCCAGCAGCATCTTCGCGCGGGCCGGCATGCGGGCCAGGCGGGCGAGGGCGCCGTTGGAATCCTCGGCGGCAACCGCGGCGGCATTCTGCGGGGTGATCGGCGTGATGGCGGCGTCCATGGAGGGTGGGTGCGGTCGGTCTGACGGTTGCCGCAGATTGTTCGACAGCGCGCTGCCGGACCAAGGCGCAAACAGCCCGCATTTCGGGCTTCAGTTCCCGCCATCGCGGCCGAGGGGTGTCCGTACAGTCCATCTCCGTGGAAAACCCGCGACGGTGACCTATGGATCTCAAGCTGAAGCCCTTTGATTTCGCCCAGGCCGTGGCGCGCGCCGGACTGCGTCCGGACGGCACCCCGCTCGCCGGCGGTGTCGGCGGCGTGGCAGCGCCCGGGAAGACCGAGGCCGCCGGCGGCGTCAGCTTCCAGAACGCGATGAGCCAGGCGCTGAAGCAGGTCAGCGAGATGCAGAACGAGGCCAGCACGCTGCAGAAGGAATTCCAGCTCGGCAACTCGTCGGTCAGCCTGGAAGAGACCATGGTCGCGGCCGAGAAGGCTCGGCTGGGGTTCACGGCCGCCGTGTCGGTGCGCAACCGGCTGGTGCAGGCCTATTCGGACATCATGAACATGCAGGTGTGAGGCCTCCGGCCGGGGTGGCGCCGCCCGAGCGCTGCTCGCGGCGTGGGCCGGCCCGGCGCGCGCTTCAGGGGCGGGGCGGCCCGCCCGGGGCGGATGCCGGCGCCGCCAGGAAGTCGGACAGGATCTGCTCGACCTGGTCGTCCGGCAGCGGCGGCGGCCGCCGCGCGCCGAGGTCGACGGCCAGCTCCGGGAAGCCGATGACCAGCGCGGCGGCCAGCAACTGCATCGCGATGAACGGCAGCGCGCCCCGGTAGAGGTGGCGGCTCTCGAGCGACGCCGGCGCGACCGAGCGCAGCGTGTACAGCGCGACGCCGAAGGGCGGGTGCATGAACGAGGTCTGCAGCGCGATGCACACCAGCACGCCGAACCACGCGGCATCGATGCCCAGGGCCACCGCGGCCGGCACCAGCAGCGGCAGCGCGAGGAAGGCGATCTCGAAGAAGTCGAGGAAGAAGGCCAGCACGAACACCAGCAGCGTCGCCGCGACGAGGAATCCGGTCGGCCCGCCGGGCAGGTGCGAGAAGACCTCGCCGACCCACACCTTGCCGTCCATCGCATTGAACGGCAGCGTGAAGAACAGCGCGCCGATCATCACGAACAGCGCACTGCAGCTGATCAGCGTGGTGCCGTCGACGATCGACCGAAGCGCCGCCAGGTCCAGCCGGCGGCGGCTGGCGGCCAGCGCCAGCGACGCGGTGGCGCCGAAACCGCCGCTCTCGGTGGGCGTCGCGACGCCGGCCAGCACCGATCCGATCGTGGCCGCGACGATCAGCGCCGGCGGCGCCAGCGAGCGCAGCGCCGCGAGTACCGACCGCCACGACGGCGCGCCGGCGCCGGACGGTGCGGCGCCGGGCCGCAGCCGCGTCAGCACCGCGATGTAGGCCAGGTACAGCCCGGCGAGGAACAGGCCGGGGACCAGCGCCTTCTCGTACATGCGGAAGATCGGCACGCCGGTGGCATCGGCGATGACGATGAGCACCAGGCTCGGCGGGATCAGCTGCGCGAGCGTGCCCGCCGCGGCGATGCTGCCCGCCGCCAGCCCCGGCGCATAGCCCGCGCGCAGCATCGCCGGCAACGCGATCAGCCCCATTGGGATGATGCTGGCCTGCACCACGCCGGTGGTCGCCGCGAGCACCGTGCCGACGATGATGACCGCCATCGCCAGCCCGCCGCGGGCGCCCTGCAGCAACGTCGACACGGCCTGCAGCATCTGCTCGGCGATGCCGCTGCGTTCGAGCACCAGCCCCATCAGCGTGAAGAACGGGATGGCGAGCAGCACCTCGCTGAAGAGCAGGCCGTACACCCGCAGCATGTGCGCCTGCGCCATCGCCAGCGGGAAGAGGTCGAGCGCTGCACCGAGCAGCGTGAAGGCGAAGCCGTGCACGATGAGCGTCAGGCCGACGGGAAAGCCGAGCATCAGCGCGCCGGCCATGCTGAGGAACATCAGCGCCGCGAGGCCGTGGTTCATGGCGCTGACCCCGGATCGCAGCGGCCAAGCGGCGCATCGCCTGCCGTTGCGGGCGGCGCGGCCGCCGGCCAGCCGCGCAGCGCGCCCACCAGCCGCAGCGCCTCGGCCAGGCACTGCAGCGCCAGCAGCGTGAAGCCGGCGAAGAGCGCCAGCTTGACCGGCCAGCGCTCCAGTCCCACCAGCACGTCCTCCGGCCCCTCGCGCTGGCGCAGCGAGACGGTCCAGAAGGTCCAGTACGCCCAGGCCAGGTAGCCGCAGATCGGCGCCAGCAACGACAGGCCCACGAGGTCGATGATCCAGCGCGTGCGCTGCGGGAACCGCCGCCACAGCACGTCGACGCGGACGTGCCCCTGGCGCAGCAGCGTGTAGCCGGCGGCGACCAGGTAGACGCAGGCGAACAGGTACCACTGCAGTTCGCTGAAGCCGTTGTGGCCCCAGCGGAACAGCTTGCGCACGAGCGCGTAGGACACGCAGACGACCGGTATGGCGAGCGTCAGCCAGCGCGCCGTTTCGCCGGCGCGCAGCGTCACGGCGTCGATGCGGGCGACGAGGCGGGGGAGCGCCTGGCGCAGCGGCATCATGGCCGGGCCGGCTCCGGTGCCGGTGCCGGTGCCGGTGCAGGTGCCGGTGCCGACACCGCGCCGACCTCGAACACCACGCCGCCTTCGGCCGCGTCGGCCGCCGCGGCGGGCGCGTGGTCCCAGAACCGGAACAGCCGCAGCTGCATCCGGCCGATGTCGAGCATCGAGGCCTGCCCGAGCAGGCCTGCGCGCGCGGCCGGCGGGTGCCCGCTGTGCGCGAGCAGCGCGGCATGGCTGCGCAGCTCGATCACGTGCCGCGTGCAGCTGCGGGCCCCGTGCAGCGCCGGCGCCGCCGCGCCGAGCAGCGGGCCGGTGCTCGGCTGCACCCAGCCGAACGTCTGCGTGACGCCTGCGTACAGCGGACCGAGCAGGAAGTCGCGCGCGGCGGTCGCATGCTCGAAGAGATACAGCGGCGCGTAGCGGTTGCCGTGCGCCGGCAGCCGCGACGCATCGGCCAGCAGCCAGGCCTTCCACAGCAGGCCGTCGTGGCGGTCGAACAGATGGCGCTTGGCCTCGATGCGCCGGCGGATCGCCTGCATGTCGAACGACGGCGGCAGGTCGAACTCGTATTGCAGCAGCAGCATGTCGCGTCTCTCCTGGCGCCCAGGTTAGGGCGCCGGGCTGCAGGCGACCAGCGAGAAGTGCTGAAGCGGCCGTTTGGAAAAACTCAATCCTAGAATCGCCGCCCGGGGGCCGTTGCCCCGGGGAGCGCGCGTGGAAGGTCTTGTTCATCGCAGCCTGCGGGCGTTCCTCGTGCTGGCCGAGGAAGGCTCGCTGGCGGCCGCCGGCAACAGCCTGGGGCGCACGCCGTCGGCGCTGAGCCTGCAGATCTCGGCGCTGGAGCAGCGCATCGGCCGCCGCCTGTTCACCCGCGGCGCGCGCGGCATGGCGCTGTCACCCGCCGGCGAGGTGCTGCTGCGCTACGCGCGCGAGATGGTGGCGGTGGAGGCCGCTGCGCACGCGGCGGTGCGCGGGCTGTCGGTGGCCGGCGACGTCACCTTCGGCATGCCGCAGGACTTCGCGTCGTCGCGCCTGGCCGCGACGCTGCAACGCTTTCGCCGCACGCATGCCGGCGTCCGGGTGCACGCGGTCATCGAACGCAACAACGTCATCGCGCGCCAGGTCAGCGAGCGCGCGCTCGACCTCGCGCTGCTGATCGGGCGCCGGCGCCATGCGCTGGCGGTGACGGCCTGCGCGCGGCCGACCCGCTGGTACGCGGCCCCGGGGCTGCAGTGGAAAGGCGCCGCGCCGCTGCCGCTGGTGATGCTGGAGGAACCCTGCATCTACCGCGACGACGCGCTGAAGGCGCTGCAGCGCGCCGGCGTGCGCCACGAGATCGCGTTCACGACCGGCAGCGTGCCGGCGATGTGGGCGGCCGTGCAGGCCGGCACGGGCGTCACGGCGCGCATGGACCTGGGCGCCGCGCGCGACGTCGCCGATGCGGGCGCCCGCCTGGGCCTGCCGGCGCTGCCGTCGACGCAGCTGTCGCTGGTCAGGTGCCGGCCGAGCACGGTCGACGCCGTGGAAGCGCTGGCCGAGCAGGTGCGCACCTCGTTGAACGAGCGCTGAGCGCGCGGGACCCGGGCTACCCGGGGGGATGGACCGGCGTCGCGCGGCGGCCCGGCCGCGGCGCGGCAGCCTCTCCCTCGGCCACGCGCCGCGCCTGGACCTCGAACGCGTTGTCCCAGTAGGGCCGCCGCCCGCGCAGCAGCTGCCACAGGCTGGACAGCGCATAGGCCGGGAAGAACAGCAGCCCCCAGCGCTCGTACTGCCGCACGTGCACCAGTTCGTGCGCGAGCGAATGCCGCAGGTCGCGCCAGGTGACGCCGACGATGACATGGCCGAGGGTGATCGCGCGGTAGGGCAGGCGCTTCGCGAGCGGTCCGCAGTCGGCGTCGCCCGTGCGCCAGATCGCCAGCAGCACGCCGTCCGAGCGGTGCAGGCGGGCGCCGAAGGTCCGCAGCAGTGCGACCAGCAGCAGGCCGACAAGCGAGCAGGGGCCGGCCCAGAGGACCTTCAGCAGCTGTCTGGAATCGCCCGCGCGCATCGCGGCGGCAGGTTAGCAGCGACTAGCAGTGCGCGACGTCCTTGATCGCGCCGTCCGGCGAGCAGACGCTCGGGCGGCCGAGCCGGCTCATGCGCACCTGCAGCAGGTCGCCGGCGGTGGACAGCAGCTGCACGGCGGCGGGCGCCTGCAGCGCGGCGCCGGTGCGGCCGTCGAGCTCGAAGGTCTGGGCCATCGTGATGGTCACGCCGGGATGGTCCTTGCTGCCGACGCGCTTGAGCACCGCCGGGTGGCCGATGTTGTCGCAGCGCGCCGCGGAGTCGACGGTGATGGCATAGCACCACTCGCTGCCCTGCGTGAAGTTCACGCGCAGCACCTGGCCGCGGCGGGCGGCTTCGTGGCGCGCCTCCGACAGGTCGGCGACGAGGTGCTGGGCGGCCGCCTGCACGCGCTGGCGCGCGAAGAAGGCGCCCATCGGCCCGGCGGCCAGCGTGCCGAGCACGGCGAGGATCGCCAGCGCGATCATCAGCTCGACGAGGGTGAGGCCGCGCGCGGGCTGGAAGGTCCGCTTCATGACTGCCAGCACCGGGCGTCCGGTCCCTGGAAGCTCAGCGCGCCGTCGATGCGCAGCGTCACTTCGCTGCAATCGGTGTCGGCGGCCTGCGCGCCGTCGGCGATCGCGGTCGCGGTGTAGGCCAGGCCGTCGGCGCTGCCTTGCAGCACCAGGCGGTAGCGGCCCTGCAGGCTGCGGCCGGCGGCGAAGCCGGGCAGCTGCTCGAGCTTGTCGGCATAGCCGCCGTGGCGCTCGCGGTAGGTTTCCTGCTCGCGCTGCAGCTCCTGCAGCGAGCTGGTCGCGTCGACGCGCTGGCCGCGCAGCTGCGCACCGCGGTAGCTGGGCAGGGCCACCGAGGCCAGCACGCCGGTGACGGCCACGGCCACCAGGGTCTCGACCAGGGTCAGGCCGCGGCTGCGGTGCGTCGCGCGAATCATCGGGCGGCCTCGTCAGCCGACCGACAGCAGCCGGCGCCGCTTCTGGGTCAGGTCGATGTAGCGCTGCAGCGCCCGCTCGGCGTGGCCGTCCAGCTCCACCAGCTCGCAGCCCAGGCGCATGCCGCGGGCATTCGGCTGGATTGAGCTGATGTGGTGCACATGCAGCGTCGCGTTGAAGCGCGTGTCCGGGTCGAGCTCGAAGCGCACGTTGTGCAGCGTCAGGCCGGCGGCCAGCGGCGGCGTGTCCTCGGGCAGCCAGAGCGCGCAGCCGCCGATGCTGACGTCGAGCACGCGCAGCGACAGCTGCATGTCGGGCAGCGACGGATGGCGCAGCAGCGCCACCGGCGAGCTGCGCTCGAGCGTGCGCACGCGGTAGGCCTGGCGGCGCTGGAAGCGGTAGAGCCGGCGCGGCAGCTCGGTCTGCAGCGCGCAGGACTTGACGCCGCGCACCAGCATCAGGTGCTGCAGGTCGAACTGCAGCTTCACCGCGTCGAGGTAGCTGACGGCGGTGACCTCGTCGCTCTCGACCAGCGATTGCAGGTGCGGGTTCGTCAGCTCGGCCTGGAAGGCCAGGCGCTGGCTGGCCGAATCGACGGTCCACAGCGCGGTGGCGAAGCTCACGCCCCCGGGCGCGTTGAGGTGGATCGGCGTGGCGCCTTCCATCAGCTGACGCATCAGCGACAGCACCTCGCGCGGCGATTCGATGCGGAACGCGGCGTACGGATCGATGCCGTCCAGGTCATCCATCGGCGCCGGTTGGGTGTCCATGAAGGCCATGGCGGCTCCTCGCGGCGTCGGATCAGTGCAGCGTCTTCGGCTTGCCGGCCATCATGTGGTCGAGGTCTTCGAGCCACGGTTCGGCCAGGTGGCGGATCTCGGCGTCGTTGACCAGGATGCGCTTCATGATGCGCGACTTCAGCTGGCTTTCTTCGTTCGACAGCGCACCGCCCTTGGCGGCGTTCTTCAGCTGGCTGATGAGCAGCACGCAAGCCCCTTCGAGCTTGATGACGTGGTCCCAGTTGCCGGCGCGGGCGGCGTCGAGCATGTCGGCGCTGGCCTTTTCGATGGCTTCGTAGTAGCTCAGGAGGCTGCTGTTCATGGTGTGGACTGGAGACGTGGAGGCCATTGATCAGTTGCGGGCGCGGGCATCGGCCGACTCGCCGATCGCGTTCCAGGCGTCGCGCAGCGGGCTCATCAGGCCCAGGCACTCGTCGAGCGCCTTCTCGTCGTTGCGCAGGTTGGCCTGCGTCAGGCGCAGGCAGACATAGGCGTACAGGTCCGACAGGTCGGCCGCGAGCTTGCCGCCGGCACTCAGGTTCAGGCTCGCCTTCAGGCCCTCGTCGACGATGCGCACGGCCTGCGTCAGCGCGGCGCCCTTGGAGGCGGCATCGCCCGCGCGCATCGCGCCGCGGCCGCGCGCCACGGCGGCGAAGAAGCCGTCGAACAGCAGGGTGACCAGCTGGTGCGGCGAGGCGCCGTGCACCATCGTCTGCACGCCCACCTGCTGGTAGGCGCCGGCGAACTGGCGTGCGCGGCTCGAAGGGGAGGCGATCGTGGCGCTGAACATGGTGGGAGGTCTTGTCGTCAGGGCGATGGCGTTGACCTGTTATCGGTGCCGGCGGGAGGCACTTGAGCCGGGGAAAACGGGCGTTTCCCGCGCTTGCAGCTGTGATCGGAAAGGGCCGGGATTCGATCCCGCAAAACGCGAACGCCGCCCGAAGGCGGCGTCTGGAGAATCGGCAAAAGTGCGCCCGGGCGCTGCGCTCCAGGCCTGGGCATCAGGCCTGCGGGTCAGGCCCGCGCATCAGTCCTGCCGATCACGCCTGTGTATTGATGTTCAGCGACTTCAGCTGCTGGCCGAGGTAGCTCGACAGGCCGTTGAGCTGCGACATCGTCGCGTCGAGCGCGGTGTACTGCCGGCGCAGCCGCGCCTCGGTCTGCGCCAGACGCACCTCGTAGGCGTCCTGGTTCTTGCCGTTGCGGCTGAGCATTTCCTTCAGACTCGCGTTGCGGTTCTCGAAGGTGCCTTCCGAGCCCAGTGCGGCATCGGCCAGCTCCTTGAAGCGGCGGATGAAGCCGGAGCTCGCGGTGTCGGCGCCGTCGGTGGCCAGCAGCTTCTTCAGCTCCGGCAGGTTCGCCAGGCCGTTGCCGAGCTTGGTCGAATCGATCGCCAGCGTGCCGTCGCCCTTCATCGAGATGCCGACTTCCGACAGCCGCGTCCAGGTGCCCGAGGCGCTGCTCTCGACGTTGATGACGCCGCGCAGCTGGTTCAGCAGCGACACCGCCGCCCGGTCGCCCTGCAGCGCGCCGCCGGTCTTGCTGTCGGCGTTGTAGGCCATCTGCGTGCGCATGAAGTTGGCCAGGTCGTTGAACGCGGTGACGAACTCGGTGACCTTGGTCTTCACGGTCTCGGTGTCGACCGCCACCGAGACGTCGACCGGGCTGGCCGTCGTCTTCATCAGGTTCAGCGTCAGCCCGTCGACGACGTCGACCAGCGTATTGCTGGCCGAGCTGATGGCGATGCCGTTGACCGTCAGCGTCGCGTTGGACGCCTGCTGCGCCGCGGTCATCTGCGTCAGGCCGCCGGCGGGGTCGTAGTCGAGCGCCGACAGGCCGGCGGTGGCGTCGGCATCGCCGACCGTCTCCACCGTGGTGATGCGGAAGCCGTTCTCGAGGCCGGTGTCCTTGGAGCGGATCGACAGCCGCGCGCCGCTGGCATCGTTGACGATGCTGGCGATGACGCCGGCGCCGGCGCCGTTGATCTTGTCGCGCACCGCCTCGATGCTGGTCTCGCCGGCGCCGATGTCGATGGTCACCGGCACCGAGCTGGCCTTGGCGGTGAAGGTGTCGATCGGGTCACCGGTCCACGCGCCGAGTTCGATCGTGATGCTGCCTTCATTGAAGGTGCTCGACGCGGCGGCCGACGCGGTGAGCGTCTGCGCCTTCGCCAGCGTCGACACGTTGACCTGGTAGCTGCCCGCCGCGGCGGCCGCGCCCGAGGTGACCTTCACCGCGGTGGCGTCGCCCGAGGTGGCGGTGGTGCCGTTCCACAGGCTGGTCGAGGTGAGCGCGTTGCTCTTGTCGCGCAGCACCGAGAAGAAGCTCTGCAGCTTGCCGAAGGTGGAGATCTGGCTGTCGAGGTCCTTGGCCTGGGACTTCAGCATGTCCAGCGGACGCGCCTCGACGGCCATCAGCGAGGCGACGATGGAGTTGACGTCCAGCCCGCTGCCCAACCCTGCCGAGCTGAGGCTGCCGACGCCGCTGATGGATGTGGCCATGGATGATCTTCCTTCGCGTACGGTTTATCGGACGCGGGGGCGCGGTACTTGAGGGGTACCGCGAAGAAAAAAGGGCCAGCCCCTGCGGACCGGCCCGAACACGTCTCACCCCTTGCGGGGCCTCATCACCCTTGAAGCAACTTCAGGACTTGCTGCGGCAGCTGGTTGGCCTGCGCGATCATCGCGTTGCCGGCCTGCTGCAGGATCTGCGCGCGCGACAGCGCGGCGGTTTCCGCGGCGAAGTCGGCGTCCATGATGCGGGCCCGTGCGGCGGACTGGTTCTCGACCGAGATCTGCAGGTTCGAGATCACCGCGTCGAAGCGCGACTGGGTGGCGCCGAAGATCGCGCGCTGGCTGTTGATCGTGTCCAGCGCGGTGTCGATGTTGTCGATCACCGTGTTGATCGCCGCGGCGTTCGCCGTGTTGTCGATCACCGCGCGGCCGGTGCCGGCGTTGTCGGTGCCGGCGACGGCGGTGATCGTCGCGTCGACCGTCATGTCGACGGTGGTCACGGTGATCGAGTCGTTGGTCGAGGTATTGGCGCCGATCTGGAAGGTCTGCGGGCCGGCGTCGGCGGCCATGATGTTCTTGCTGTTGAAGGTCGTGCCGTTGAGCACGCGCTGCACTTCCTGCGCGAGCTGGCCGAACTCCTGGTCCAGCGAATCCTTGTCGTCGTCGCTGTTCGACGCGTTGGCCGACTGCACCGCCAGTTCGCGCATGCGCTGCAGCGCGTCGGCCGTCTTGCCCAGCGCGCCTTCGGCGGTCTGCGCCAGCGAGATGCCGTCGTTGGCATTGCGGATCGCGACGTTCATGCCGCGCACCTGGGCGTTCATGCGCTCGGCGATCGCCATGCCGGCGGCATCGTCCTTCGCGCTGTTGACGCGCAGGCCCGAGGACAGGCGCTGCATCGCGCTCGACAGCGACGACTGCGAGGCGTTCATGTTGCGCTGCGCGTTGAGCGAAGCGATGTTCGTATTGATGGTCTGGGGCATGGTCAGCACTCCTGAAGAATCAAAGACTCCCGGCGTACGTGCCGTGCCCTTTCTTGTCAGGCAGGTGGCAGTGCTTCCGGACTACAGATCAGCCGAATGTCGGCGTAGGGAAATGCTAAGGACCCTGACCGTGAAGCAATCGGCTGAAATGCGGCCTTCCAACCCGCCAGTTCGCGCCAGAAACGGCAACGCGCCGCTCCCTTGCGGGAAGCGGCGCGTCGAGTGCGACCAGGCTGCGGCCGCGGGAGCGGCCGGAGCAGGGCTGGCGATCAGCGCAGCAGGCTGAGCACGCCCTGCGGCAGCTGGTTGGCCTGCGCGATCATCGCGTTGCCGGCCTGCTGCAGGATCTGCGCGCGGCTCAGGTTCGCGGTTTCCGCGGCGAAGTCGGCGTCCATGATGCGGGCACGGGCGGCCGACTGGTTCTCGACCGAGACCTGCAGGTTCGAGATCACCGCGTCGAAGCGCGACTGCGTGGCACCGAAGGTGGCGCGTTCGCTGTTGACCGTGTCCAGCGCGGTGTCGATGTTGTCGATGACCGTGTTGATCGCCGCGGCGTTGGCGGTGTTGTCGATCACGGCGCGGCCGGCGCCCGTGTTGTCCGTGCCGGCGACGACGGTGATCGTGGCATCGGTCGTCATGTTGGTCGTCGTGACCGTGATCTCGTCGTTGGTCGTCGTGTTGGCGCCGATCTTGAAGGTCTGCGCGCCGGCGTCGGCACCCAGGATGGCCTGGCCGTTGAACGTGGTGCCGCCGAGCACGCGCTGGATTTCCTGCGACAGCTGGCCGAATTCTTCGTCGAGCGAGTCCTTGTCGTCGTCGCTGTTCGAGGCGTTGGCGGCCTGCACCGCCAGTTCACGCATGCGCTGCAGCGAGTCGGCCACCTTGCCGAGCGCGCCTTCGGACGTCTGCGCCAGCGAGATGCCGTCGTTGGCGTTGCGGACCGCGACGTTCATGCCGCGAACCTGGGCGCTCATGCGCTCGGCGATCGCCATGCCGGCGGCGTCGTCCTTGGCGCTGTTGACGCGCAGGCCCGACGACAGGCGCTGCATGGAGGTGGACAGCGACGCTTGCGACGAGGTCACATTGCGCTGCGCATTCATGGACTGAATGTTGGTGTTGATGGTCAAAGGCACGATGAACTCCTTAGGTTGCCAATATCCCGGCGGGAAGCGCCGACGTTTACTCAGGTGATGCGGCGGTACTGCAAGCCGCCCCACCGTTGCTGACCGGATCGGGCTCATCGCCTCTTCCGGTCCGCCCGCGCTAGTCGCCTTGGGACTTGTTGGTTTCGTCCCTCGGCCGGCTAACCGGACCGCGGGGGCCTTTCGACCGCCCGTTGGTTTGGGTATCGGCCCGCCGTTCGCACAACTTGAGGGTGTTTGGCCCGGCTTTTTGAGGCGCTGTCAATGCGCGATGCTGGCAAATTCGTGATGCCCCGCACGTTTTGCGCATTCAACTTCCGGACGGTGGTGCCGCCACGGGCGCCGATCGCCGCCTTTCCCCACAGGCCGGCCGCCGTGTGTCGCGACGTGCGCCGATCCCGGACTCCCCACGCGCCGGACGGCGTGCAGCGGCCTTGTAGGAATTTGCCTTACAGGCCGCACGGAAGAAGCGGGACTCCAGATGACGAATTGGCCTGATGTTGCCGCCCAGTTCCGGCGTCTACAGTTCGTTTCACCGCAGACGCACTCTCACCAACACCGGAGCAGACGACACATGAACGCCGACCAGATCCTCGCCGAAATCCGCGAAGCCAACCTGTCCTACCTGATGCTGGCGCAAAGCCTGATCCGCGCCGACCGCGAGCAGGCCCTGTTCCGCCTGGGAGTGAGCGAGGACACCGCGACGCTGCTGGCGACCCTGACCCCGGCGCAGATGATGAAGATCGCCTCCAGCAATACGCTGCTGTGCCGCATGCGCTGCGAGGACGACCTGGTCTGGAGCCTGCTGACCAGCCACGGCAAGTCGGCCGCCAACGACGGTGTCTCCCGCCTGCACGCCTCGATCCTGATGGCCGGCCGCCATCAAGAAGCCGCCTGACCCGGCGAGCCTGAACACCGCGATCCAGCACAAGCAGACTTAGGAGAGAACACCATGGGCGCCAAGAGCATCCTCACCGAAGCCAAGCAGATCGAGACCGCCGTCGAGCTGATCCGCCTGGGCGCCCGCCTGCAAGTGCTGGAGAGCGAGACCGACCTGAGCTACGAGCGCCTGCTGCGCCTGTACAAGGAAGTCGCCGGCAAGAGCCCGAGCAAGGGCCAGCTGCCGTTCTCGACCGACTGGTTCATGACCTGGCAGCCGAACATCCATGCCAGCCTGTTCCTGAACATCCACGAGTACCTGAACAAGGTGGCCGAGCTCGACGAGATCGACACCGTGATCAAGGCCTACAAGCTGTACCTGGAGCAGGTGAACGCGCAGGAGATCGAGCCGCAGCTGTCGGTCACCCGCGCCTGGCGCCTGGTGAAGTTCATCGACAACGGCATGCTGTCGATGACCAAGTGCAGCAAGTGCGGCGGCCACTTCGTGACCCATCCGCACGAGATCGCCCGCCACTATGTCTGCGGCCTGTGCAATCCGCCCGCGCGCGCCGGCAAGGGCCGCGCCGCCGGTGGCCTGCGGCTGGGGCAAAGCGAAGAGCGCGTCGAGCACCACCATTGAATCCGGGCGTGACAAGCGTCTACTCCGTCACGCCTCGCCGCCGAATCCGTTCCGGCCTGCTCAAGTTCTGTTCCCCGGTGCCGAAGAACAGGCCAGAGTTTCCTGAATTGCTGTCTCCTCCTAAGTCACATCCCCTGTGACTTTCCGGGCGGGTTCCCTCGTGGAGTCCGCCCTTTTTCTTTGCGTCGAACCCTGTCGAGCCCGCCGCGCTCAAGCCGGCGCGCCCCGCGTCGATAACCGCATCGTGAACCTCGTCCCGTTCTCCAAGCAGTACCTGCGCCTCAACGAGGCGCTGCCCTTCGGGCTGCGCGACGCCGCCGGGCGACTGCTGCTGGCTGCCGGGGCGCGCGTGGACAACGCCGATCGGCTGGACGAACTGCGCAGCGCCGAGCTCTATGCCGACGAAGGCGAGTCCAGCGACTGGCGCCGCCGCCTGGGCGGCGCGATCGACGCGATGCTGCTGCGCAATGCGCCGCTGGGCCGCATCGCCGAAGCGCGGCCCGACCTGAGCCAGGACGATCCGAACACCGTGCGCGGCTTCACGCTGCGCTTCGGCGAGCAGTGGGACGAGCTGACGTCGTCGCTCGATGCGCTGCTTCGCGAGCCGGTGGCCGAGCGCGTGTGGCTGCAGCGCCTGCTCGCGCTCGCCGAGCGCGTGCGCACGCTCGGCAGCCGCCGCTTCGACGATTCGCTCTACCACCTGATCTACACCGCCGGCCACAGCACCGAGTCGTACAGCAGCCACCATGCGCTGCTGTGCATGCTGGTGGCGCAGGAGGTCGCGCGCATGCTGCGCTGGGAGCCCGAGCTCACCGCCAGCCTGGAGCATGCGGCGCTGACGATGAACGTCTCGGTGCGCCGCCTGCAGGACATGCTGGCCGCGCACGCGCCGACCATGACCCCGGCGATGCGCGCCGAGCTCGATGCGCATCCGCGCAAGTCGGCCGACATGCTGGCCGCCGCCGGCGTCACCGATGCCGCGTGGCTGGCGATCGTGCAGCACCACCACGACGACAGCCTGGGCCACCGGCCGCTGGACAGCCTGACGCCCGAGCAGCAGGCGGCGCGACTGCTGCGCCGCGTCGACATCTTCACGGCCAAGCTGAGCCGGCGCGCGACGCGCATCCCGTCCACGCCGGTGCAGGCGGCGCGCGAGGCCTGCCTCGGCGCCGACGGCGTGCCCGACGAGATCGGCGGCGCGCTGCTGAAGTCCGTGGGTCTCTATCCCCCCGGCAGCTTCGTCGAGCTGATGAGCGGCGAGACCGCCATCGTCATCGGCCGCGGCCGCCGCGCGAACCTGCCGCTGGTGGCCACGCTCGTCGCCCCGTCGGGTGCGCCGATGGGCACGCCGGCGCTGCGCGACACGCTGGACCGGCGCTACGCCGTCAAGCGCGCGGTGAGTGTCGACGCCGTCAAGGTCATCCCGCCGCACGAGCGGCTGATGATGATGCGCTGACGGCGGCACGCCGGCGGGCGGCCATCGTCCGTCCTGAAACGCGCCCCTTTTCCACCGATCGCGAAACACCCCGGCCCGGGACACTGGCCGGGTGTACAGCCCCCTGCTCACTTCGTTCGCTCCCCCCGAGGGGGGCTCATCGCCCTACGGGCGGCCGGGCGGGCGATGAAGGTCCTGCCCTCGTCGCGTCCGCTCGCGCTCGCGCTGCCGTGGCCGCTGCCCGCTTTGCTGGCGTGGCTGGCGGCGGCGCTGGCCTGGCGCAGCCTGGGCGGGCTGGGCGAGGGCACCGCCGCGGCCGCGGCCACCGTCGCCGGCACCGGGATCGCGCTGGCCTGGCCCGCGCTCGGCCGCTGGCGGCGTGTGCTGATGGCCGTCGGCTTCCCCGTCGCGATCGTGCTGCAGTCCATCGCCACCGGCAGCCTGCCGCCCTGGGCCTGGCTGGTGCCGGTCGCGCTGCTGCTGGCGGCCTACCCGCTGCGCACCTGGGGCGATGCGCCGCTGTTCCCGACCCCGCCCGATGCGCTCGCCGGCCTGCAGGCCGCGACCGGGCTGCCCGCCGATGCCCGCGTGCTCGATGCCGGCTGCGGCCTCGGCCACGGGCTCGAGGCGCTGAAGGCGGCGCTGCCGCAGGCGCGCCTCGAGGGCATCGAATTCAGCCGCCCGATCGCCTTCGCCGCGCGCCGGCGCTGCGGCTTCGCGCAGGTCCTGCGCGGCGACATGTGGCGCCTGGACTGGTCCGGCTACGACCTGGTCTACCTGTTCCAGCGTCCCGACACGATGGCCCGCGCCGCCGAGAAGGCCGCGCGCGAGCTGCGGCCCGACGCCTGGCTGGCAAGCCTGGAGTTCGAGGTGCCCGGCGTGAAGGCTGGTGCCGTGCTGCGCAACGTCGCCGGCAAGCCGGTCTGGCTGTACCAGGCCCGGCACGTCGCCGGTCTTTTCGACCTTTCGGATCGCTCAACCGCCGCCGCGCGCGGCCGATAACCGTCGCACTATGTTCGTCATCATCGGCTGGCTCGTCGCCATCGGCTGCATCTTCGGGGTGTTCATCGCCCACGGGGGCAACATCGGCGTCGTGCTGAAGGCGCTGCCCTTCGAGATGGTGACCATCCTCGGCGGCGCGCTCGGCGCCTTCGTCGCCAACAACCAGCCCAAGGTGCTCAAGGCCACCGCCAAGGGCCTGGGCGCCTGCTTCAAGGGCTCGAAGTACAGCAAGGCGCGCGCGATGGAGCTGCTGGCGCTGCTGTACGACATCCTGCAGAAGGCCCGCAAGGAGGGCCTGATGTCGATCGAGAAGGACGTCGAGGACCCGCACAACTCGCCGCTGTTCCAGAAGTACGGCACCGTCGGCTCGGACCACCACGTCAGCGAGTTCATCACCGACTACCTGCGCATGATGGTCTCGGGCAACTTGAACGCCCACGAGATCGAGTCGCTGATGGACAGCGAGATCGAGACGCACCACCACGAGGCCCACGCCGCCGCCGCCGCGATCCAGCGCCTGGCCGGCGCGCTGCCGGCCTTCGGCATCGTCGCCGCGGTGCTGGGCGTCGTGAACACGATGGGCTCGGTCGGCCAGCCGCCGGCGGTGCTGGGCGCGATGATCGGCTCGGCGCTGGTCGGCACCTTCCTCGGCATCCTGCTGGCCTACGGCTTCGCCGAACCGCTCGCCGGCCTGCTCGAGCAGAAGATCGACGAGGACGGCAAGGAACTGCAGTGCATCAAGACGACGCTGCTGGCGTCGATGCAGGGCTACGCGCCGCAGGTGGCGATCGAGTTCGGCCGCAAGGTGCTGTACTCCACCGAGCGCCCGACCTTCATCGAGCTCGAGTCCCACGTGAAGGGCAAGAAGTAAGCCCTCGCGGCTAACGGACAAAGACCATGGCCGGCGACGCCAAGAAACTTCAGCCGATCATCATCAAGCGCGTCAAGAAGGGCGGCCACGGCCACCATGGCGGCGCGTGGAAGATCGCCTACGCGGACTTCGTGACCGCGATGATGGCCTTCTTCCTGCTGATGTGGCTGCTGGGCTCGACCACCGAAGGCGACAAGAAGGGCATCGCGGACTATTTCGCGTCGCCGCTGAAGGTGGCGCTGCTCGGCGGCGGCTCCGGCTCCGGCGATTCGTCTCACGTCGTCAAGGGCGGCGGCCAGGACCTGTCGCGCTCGAACGGCCAGGTGCGCCGCGGCGACGTCGAGGCCACGCGCTCGACGATCAACCTGCACGTGCTGAAGGAACAGCAGCGCAAGGCCGAGGCCTCGCGCCTGGAGCAGCTGAAGGACCAGATCGAGAACGACCTGCGCAACAACGCCAAGTTCGCGCAGTTCTCGTCGCAGATCAAGCTCGACATGACCAAGGACGGCCTGCGCATCCAGATCGTCGACGAGCACCAGCGGCCGATGTTCGACGTCGGCAGCGCGAGCGTGAAACCCTACATGCGCGAACTGCTGCGCGCGATCGGCGCCATCCTCGTCGAGGTGCCGAACCGGCTGACGCTGGAAGGCCACACCGACGCGACGCCCTTCGGCAGCAACGACCGCGGTTACAGCAACTGGGAGCTGTCGTCCGACCGCGCCAACGCCTCGCGCCGCGAGCTGATGGCCGGCGGCCTGGCCGAGGACCGCGTGCTGCGCGTGCAGGGGCTCGCGTCGAGCGCGCCCTTCATCGCCGACGACCCGCTCGACCCGCAGAACCGCCGCATCAGCATCATCGTGATGAACCGCGACGCCGAGGACCGTTTCTTCCGCCCGCAGCTCGAGTCCGCCGCCCCGGAACCGGCTGCGCAATCCGAGCCGTCGATCCGTCCCGAACGACCGATGGTGGTGTCAAGTCAGCCGATCGTCGGCCGATAAGACCCCCAGCACCTTCTTTCACCGCCGCTCCCCAAAAGCACCATCCCCGAGGACAGTCATGAGCAACCCCTCCGATCTGAAGTTCCTGATCGTCGATGATTTCTCCACCATGCGCCGCATCGTGCGCGGCCTGCTCAAGGAGATGGGCTGCAACAACGCCGACGAGGCCGAGGACGGCGCCGTGGCGCTGTCGATGCTGAAGACCTCGCGCTTCGACTTCGTCGTCAGCGACATCAACATGCCGAACATGAACGGCTTCGAGCTGCTCAAGGCCATCAAGGCCGACGAGACGCTGAAGCACCTGCCGGTGCTGATGGTGACCGCGGAAGCGCGCAAGGAAGACATCGTGCTGGCGGCGCAGAGCGGCGCGGCCGGCTACATCGTCAAGCCCTTCACCAAGGCCACCTTGGAAGAGAAGGTGCAGAAGATCATGCAGAAGCTGGCCGCCACGGCCTGACCCTGACACCACCGGAGTCCACGAACATGAAGATGGAAGACTTGACCGCGATGGTGCCGAATCAGCCGATCGTCGCCTCGCCCGAGGTGTTCCAGCAGATCGGCACGATCACGCGCCTGCTGCACGACACGATGCAGCAGCTGGGCGTGATGCCCAAGCTGCAGATCGCCACCGACGGCCTGCCCGACGCGCGCAGCCGCCTGAGCTACATCGCCACCAAGACCGCCGCGGCGGCCGAGAAGGTGCTGAACTCGGTCGACCAGGCGAAGAGCGAACACGCGAGCATCTCGGCCGAGACCCGCCGGCTGGCCGATGCGCTGGTGGCCGATCCGGTCAAGGCGGTGGCCTCGGGCGCGGTGATGAACTTCGTCAACGACGTCGAGGCGCGCACGCAGAAGATCGATGCGCACCTGACCGACATCATGATGGCCCAGGACTTCCACGACCTGACCGGCCAGGTGGTGGCCAAGGTCGTGACGCTGGCCAACGACCTGGAAGACAGCCTCGTCAAGCTGCTGGTGCAGGTGGTGCCGCCCGAGCAGCGCGAGAAGGTCGACCCGAACATCCTGCAGGGCCCGGTCGTCAACCACGAGGGTCGCACCGACGTGGTGGCCAACCAGGGCGAGGTCGACGACCTGCTGGCGAGCCTCGGGTTCTGACGCCAAAGGGCGTCCTTGGAACACGGCGGCCTGCGGGCCGCCGTTCGCATTTCTGGCGGCCTGCGGGCCGCCGTTCGCATTTCTGGCGGCCTGCGGGCCGCCGTTGGCATTTCTGGTCGCGTGCGGGCCTGAAGGCACCGCGTCCGGATCAGTCGAAGTTCGACTCGATCTTGCGGAACGCCGCCGATTCGCGCGCCGCGGCCAGCGCAGCCCAGAACTTCGCGGCCAGCGCCGGATGTTCGGCGTGGAAGGGCTTCGAGAAGACCAGGTAGTAGGGCTTCTCGGCCAGCGGCTGCGGCAGGCGCTCGATGCGGGCGCGGAAGGCCGGCTCGCGCAGCAGGTAGTCGCCTTCCTGCGTCAGCAGCGCGGCGGCCTCCAGGCGGCCGGCCAGCATCTTGCGGAACAGGTCGGCGGCATTCGCGGTGGCTTCGTCGACCGCGACGCCGGAGCTCTTCAGCTGGTCCACGATCGAGTAGCCCAGCTGCGCGCCGATCGGCTTGTCTGTGCCGTGGATGCGCTTGCCGTCCCACTGCACGCCGCTGCCGCGGAGCCGGAACAGGCTGTAGCTCTCGGTGCGCATGCGGCGTTCGACGTCGGGCTTGTCGCCGGCCATCGGGTAGACGGCGAACTCCAGCCGCTCGCTGCGGAAGCTCGCGGCGACCGCGCCGTCCTGCTTGCCTTGCTCGACCTCGGCGAGGCAGCGCTTCCACGGCTGGGCGGACAACTGCACCGACAGCCCGCTGCGCTTGACCGCCAGGTCCAGCAGCGCGAAGTCCAGCCCCTTGGCGTCGACGCCGGTGCGCCAGGGGTACAGCGGGGCCTGGTCGTAGCACAGCCGCAGCGAGGCCGGCTGCGAACCGGCCGGCGCCATCGCGCCGACGGCGAGCAGCAGACCGAGCGAGCGGAGCAGGCGGGCGAGGGGCATCGGGCGGCGACGGCCCGCGATGGCCGCCGTGCCGCCGATGCTACGCCCGGGCCGGCGTGCCGGCGCAGCGCGCGCTACTGGAACGACACGATGCTGAGGATGCTGTTGTCGCCGCGATCGCTGTAGAAGATCGTGAACTCGCCGTAGGTCTTGGCGGACTGGTCGGCCGGCTTGGCCGTCACGCTCCAGGCGGGGTTGGCGGTCGCCGTCGGGCCGGGGTAGTTGTAGAAGATGTTGCGGTAGGCCGGGTTCGTGGCGCCGCCGGCATTGCCGACCTTCGGGCCCTGGTTGAATTCCCAGCCCTGGAACAGCGCCAGCCCGCGGCCGCCCGGCAGCGCCGGCGGTGCGTTCCAGGTCACGCTCATCGGCGCGGGCGTCGCGCTGACGAGGTTGCTCGCCACCTGGGCCGTCGACAAGGCGCCGAAGTTCAGGCGCGGGAAGCGGTCGGCACTCGGGCCGCTGCCGGCCATGTCGACGAAGCGGACGGGCAGCGTGGTGAGGGTTTCGTAGTAGGTGGCGATCGGCGTGCGGCCGGCATGGCCGTTGACGGTCTTCCAGCCATCGTCGCTGTAGACATCGAAGCGGAAGACGCTGCCGGCCACCCAGCCCTGGCCATCGAAGGTGGCGTCGTTGGCGGCGTTGGGCGTGGCGGTGGTGTGGCCGTAGTCGAAGGCGGTCGCGCCCAGGCCGGTGCAGTCGGCGATGGCCGCCACGGCCGGGTTCGTCGCCGCACGGCAATAGCGGAAGCCGTCTTCATCGAGCCAGTTCAGGAAGTTGCCGGGCTTGCCCAGCAGCTCGGGCGCGCTGCGCAGCAGGCGCGGGGAGATGAATTTCAGCGAGAACTGCGTCGCGACGCCGCCGACCGTCGCGGCGGGTCCCGGGCCGGTCACGATCACGTAGCTCGCGTTGCCCATCGGGTCCTCGATGCCCCACTGCACCGAGCGCCGGTAGTTCACCGCGGGCGACAGCGCGGCGCCGCCGGCCAGGGCATGGCGCTGGTCGCGCACGTTGCGCGAGCGCACTTCGGCGCGCACCAGCTGCTGGTTGCCGAAGCCGCGCAGCGTCGTCGCCGACTGCGGCGTCGTGCAGCCCGGCGTGCCCGCGGAACTGCCGCTGATCAGCGTTGTGGTCTGGCCCGCGGCGCGCGTGCCGTCCTTGAAGACGAGGTCGTACTGCACGTCGATCTCCTGGCGCTGGCTGCCGTCCGGATTGCTGCGGTTGCGTACCGCCAGCACCTGCACGTTGCTGCGCGTGCGGCCGACCTGGTAGGCGTCGCGCTGCGCGTACTTCGCGGCATTGGCGTCCCAGTCGGCGATGAAGTTGGCCTTGGTGCGGCCGTCGTCGCGCCAGCAGCCGTCGTTCAGCGACATGCGCAGCGCGCCGGTGGCCGGCACCGCGGTGGCGAACATCGCGTCGGCGGCGGTGAACAGCGCGTTCACCGCGTCCAGCGTCGCCGCCGGCAGCGGCGTTGCCGACTGCAGCGTGAAGCTCAGGTTGCCGGCGTCGCGCAGCGTGACGTCGAGGTAGGTCTGGCTGCCGACCTGCACCGCGGGCAGCGTCAGCAGGCCGTCGGCGAAGGTCGCGACGCCGGGCGTCGCCGGCTGCTGCGGCGTGGCCGCGGCGACCGAGAAGACGAAGTTCGCGTCGGCCTGCAGCCGCACGTTCACGTAGGTGCTGGTGCCGACGCTGACCGAGGGGATGGTCACCACGCCGGTCGCGGCATCGAAGTTGATCACCTCGGCCGGGCAGGGGATGCATGCCAGCGCGAACAGGGCCGCGGCGGGAACGGTGAGGCGGGTCATGGACTTCCTCCAGCGATGGTGCGAAGGATTCTGGGGAGGTGGCCCCGGCGAGTAATCGTCAGAACCGATGAGGCCCGCCGCGGGGGAAAGGCGCCGGATTCCCGCGCTTATACGCCCATCGCGCCCGGCGGGGCGCTCCTACGATCGCAGCAGCCCTTCGTCCGTCCGCGACAGCCCCTGCCATGCCCACGACCACTGCAGTGCCTCCCGCCACCGGCGCCCTGAGCGTGCCCGAGCTGCTGACGCAGGCCAGCGTGCTGCAGCAGGCCGGCCAGCCGGCCGCCGCGGCGGCGCTGTACGAAGGCTGGCTGGCGACGCAGGACGCGCCGCTGCGCCATGTCGTGCTGTTCAACCTCGGCACGCTGCTGTCGACGCTGCAGCGCGATGCCGACGCCGAAGTCGCCTACCGCGACGCGCTGCGGCGCCAGCCCGACTTCGCGCATGCGCTGCTGAACCTCGGCCACGTGCTCGAGCGCCGCGGCGCGCACGACGAGGCGCTGGCGACCTGGCAGCGTGTCGTCGATACGCAGGCCGTGCCCGAGCTGCGCCTGCATGCGCACAACAACCGCGGCCGGCTGCTCGAGCTGCTGCGCCGCTTCCCGGAAGCCGAAGCCGAGCTCGCCGCCAGCCTGCAGCTCGAGCCGAAGCAGTTCGACGCCATCCAGCACTACGTGCACCTGCGCCAGAAGCAGTGCAAGTGGCCTGCGGCCTTGCCGGTCGGCGAGGTGACGCCGTACATGCTGATGATCGGCACCTCGCTGCTGGCGATGATGAGCGAGAGCGACGACCCGGCGCTGCAGCTGCTGACCGCGCAGCGCTTCGTGCACGAGCGCTGCCCGAAGCCGCCCGCCGCGGCCTTGCACGCCGCGGGCCCGAAGCGCAGCGGCCGCATCCGCATCGGCTACCTGTCGGGCGACCTGCACATGCATGCGGTCGGCCTGCTGATCCCCGAGCTCCTGGAACTGCACGACCGCTCGAAGTTCGAGGTCTTCGGCTTTTGCTGGACGCCCGAGTCGCAGATGCCGCAGCGCCAGCGCCTGCTGCGCGCGCTGGACCAGCATGTGCGGCTGGCCGGCGTCGACGATGCCACCGCCGCGAAGCTGATCGCCGAGGCCGGCATCGACGTGCTGGTCGACCTGCAGGGCCTGACCAGCGGCGCGCGGCCCGGCATCCTCGGCCACCGCGCGGCGCCGGTGCAGGTCAGCTACCTCGGCCTGCCCGGGACGTCGGCGCTGCCGGGCGTCGACTGGATCCTGGCCGACCGCTTCGTGATCCCCGAGCACATGCAGCGCTTCTACAGCGAGAAGCCGATCTACCTGCCGCATTGCTACCAGGTGTCCGATCGCCATCGCGAGGTGGCGCCGACGCCGCAGCGTTCGAGCTACGGGCTTCCCGACGACCGCTTCGTCTTCTGCTCGTTCAACAACAACTTCAAGTTCACGCAGGACATGTTCCGCTGCTGGATGCGCATCCTGCAGCAGGTACCGGACAGCGTGCTGTGGCTGCTGGCCGACAACGAGACCGCGCGCGACAACATGCTGCGCGAGGCCGACGCCCACGCCATCGCGCGGGAGCGCCTGATCTTCGCGCCGCGCGTCGCGCCGCCGGAATACCTGGCGCGCTTCCAGCTGGCCGACCTGGTGCTCGACACCTTCCCGTACAACGCCGGCACCACCGCCAGCGACGCGCTGTGGATGGGCACGCCGATCCTGACGCTGGCCGGGCGCAGCTACATCTCGCGCATGGCCGGCAGCCTGCTGACCGCCGTCGGCCTGCCGGACCTCATCACCGAGACACTCGCCGACTACGAGCGCCTGGCCGTGGCCATCGGCCGCACGCCGGCGCGGGCCGCGTCGTACAAGCGTTATCTCGCCGAGCACGGCCGGCAGTCGCCGCTGTTCGACCTGCCGCGCCTGGTGCGCGACATCGAGACACAATTCGAGCGCCTGGCGCTCGCGCAGCGTTGATGGAAGCCGCGCTGCAGGAGCCCTTGCCGGCCGCCGAAGCCGCCGGCTGGCGCTACGAAACCGATGCGCTGGCGCAGGCGATCGCCTGGCTGACGAGGCACCATGGCCGCGAACGCTCGGTCGAGTCGCTGCTCGCCGACCAGCCGGTGTCCGGGGCCCTCACGCCCGGCCTCGCGCTGCGCGTGCTCGACGACGCCGGCTACAACGCCGGCGTGATCGAGCGGCGCCTGGCCGAGCTGCACGAGCTGCTGCTGCCGGCGGTGCTGCTGTGCCGCGACGGCTCGGCGCTGATCCTGATCCGCCGGGATGCCGCCAGTGGCCGGTGCGACGTCGTCGTGCCCGGCAAGCCCTGGCTGCAGCGCTCGGTGATCGAGGCCGACCTGGCGCGCGACTACACCGGCCGCGCGCTGGTCGCGACGCCGCGGATCGACGCCCGCGCGACCCGGCTCGATGCCTCGCTCGCCGAGCCCGGCCGCCACTGGCTGTGGGGCACGCTGCGCCGCTTCCTGCCGTACTACCGCTCGGCGCTGCTCGCGGCGCTGCTGTCGAACGCGCTGATGCTGGTCACCGGGCTCGTGACCTCGGTGGTCTACGACAAGGTCATCCCGAACAAGGCGCTGGTGACGCTGTGGGCCTTGGCGGCGGCGGGCGGCATCGCGCTCGTCTTCGACCTGGCGGCGCGGCAGCTGCGCGCCTACCTGATCGACCTCGCCGGCCGCAAGACCGACCTGCTGGTGGGCTCCGCGCTCTTCCGCCAGAGCCTCGCGGTGCGCATGGAGCAGCGGCCCAACTCGTCCGGTGCCTATGCCCACATCCTCGGCCAGATCGAGACCGTGCGCGAGTTCTTCTCGTCGGCCACCTTGTCGGCGATCTCGGACCTGCCGTTCATCGTGATCTTCGTCGCGATGACCTTCCTGATCGGCGGCCCGCTCGGCTGGGTGCTGCTGATCACGATCCCCATCATCCTGGGCATCGCGCTGATGATCCAGGGCCGGCTGCGGCGTGCGATGTCGGCGAACATGGAGCAGCTCGCCGACCTGCACGGCGTGCTGGTCGAAGCCGTCGACGGCATGGAAGACCTGAAGGCCGCCGGCGCGCAAGGGCGCTTCCTGCAGCGCTTCGAGGCCTCGAACGCCGCGGCCGCCGAATCGATGCTGCGCTCGCGCCGCATCAGTGCGTGGACCATCAACCTGACCTCGGTCGCGCAGCAGGTGGTGACGCTGGTGATGCTGGTCTGGGGCGTGCATCTGATCCAGGACAAGGTGATCACCGGCGGCGCGCTGATCGGCGCGGTGATGTTCGCGATGCGCGGCATCGCGCCGCTGACCTCCATCGTGATGCTGGCCACGCGCTTCCAGGGCGCGCTGGCGGCGATGCGCGCGCTCGACCGCGTGATGCAGCAGCCCACCGAGCGCGATGCCGGCAAGACCTACCTGCCGCCGCGCACCTTCACCGGCCGCCTCGGCCTGCACGACGCGAGCTTCGCCTACCCGCCGCCGGCGGACGACCCCGGCGCGCCGACGCCACGCGTGCTGAAGAACGTCACGCTGCAGTTCGCGCCCGGCGAACGCGTCGCGATCCTCGGCCGCATCGGCAGCGGCAAGTCGACCATCCTGCGCCTGCTCGCCGGGCTGTACCAGCCGAGCGAAGGCCAGGTCGAGGTCGACGGCATCGACCTGCGCCAGGTCGACCCCGCGGACTACCGCGCGCAGGTCGGCTTCGTCGCGCAGGATCCGCGCCTGTTCAACGGCACGCTGCGCGACAACGTGCTGCTCGACCGCCCCGCGGCCGATCCGGCGCGGCTGGCCGAGGTGGCGCAGCTGACGGGCCTCGCGCGCCTGGTGGCCGCTCATCCTCAGGGTTGGGAACTGCCGGTCGGCCAGGCGGGCTCGCTGCTGTCGGGCGGCCAGCGCCAGCTGGTCGCGCTGGCCCGCTGCCTGATCACGCGGCCGAAGATGCTGCTGATGGACGAGCCGACGAGCTCGATGGACGCGCAGTCCGAAGCCGCGTTCCTGAAGCAGCTGCATGAGGCCACCTGCGCGACGGCCGGCGACTGCACGCTGCTGGTCGTCACGCACCGCCCGGCGGTGCTGGAACTGGTGAACCGCGTGATCGTCGTCGACGGCGGCCGCGTGGTGCTCGACGGGCCGAAGGCCCAGGTGCTGGCGGCGCTGGCCGGCAAGGGGAACGGCTGATGGGCTGGTTCGGTGCACGGTCGTCGAACGGCGCGGTCGAGCTGCGCGCCGACGAGCTGGCCTATGTCTCGCTGCAGGACGCGGCGCAGATCGCCGAGCCGGCGCGTGCCGCCAGCTGGGCGCTGTGGCTGATGACGGCGGCGCTGGCCGCCGGCGTCGGCTGGTCGACCCTGGCGCGGGTCGACATGATCACCCGCGGCGATGCCCGCGTGATCCCCGAGGGCCGCGAGCAGGTCATCGCCAGCCTCGAAGGCGGCATCCTGCGTGAGCTTCTCGTGCGCGAAGGTGATGCGGTGAAGGCCGGCCAGCCGCTGGCGCTGCTGGACCCGACGCGCGTGGAGTCGGTGCAGGCCGAAGGCCAGGTCAAGCGCCTGGCGCTGCGCGCGGCGATCGCCCGCGCGCAGGCCGAGACCAGCGGCCAGCCGCTGCGCTTCGGCCCCGAGCTGAAGGCTGCGAAGTCGCCGGTGGCCGCCGAGACCGCGTCCTACCAGGCGCGCCAGCGCGGGCTGCAGGAAGCGCTGGTGATGAACCAGCGCAACCTGGCGCTGCTGGAGAAGGAGCTGGCGGTCGCCGAGTCGATGTCCGCCAAGGGCCTGATGAGCGAGGTCGAGGTGATGCGCGTGCGGCGCCAGGTCAACGACCTGAACCTGCAGACGCAGGAGCGCGTGAACCGCTTCCGCCAGGAGGCCAGCGCCGAGCTCGCGCGGCTGCAGACCGAGCTGACGCAGCTGGAGGAGAACCTCGTCGTGCGCGACGACGCGGTCAGGCGCACGACGCTGGTGTCGCCGGTGAACGGCCTCGTCAAGCAGATCCGCAACCACACGGTCGGCGGCATCGTCGGTCCCGGTGCGGCGCTGCTGGAGATCGTGCCGGTGGGCGAGAAGGTGCTGGTCGAGATGCGGGTCAAGCCCGGCGAGATCGGCTTCCTGAAGGTCGGCCAGACCGCCGAGGTCAAGCTTGCCGCCTACGACTTCACCGTCTACGGCAGCCTGACCGGCAAGGTGGTGTCGATCAGCCCCGATGCGCTGGGCGACCCCGAACGCGCCGCGGCGCCGGACGCCACCTGGTACCGCGCGTTCGTCGAGGCGGACCGCTCGACCCTGCAGGCCGGCGGCAAGCCGCTGGCGGCGATCCCCGGCATGACCGGCACCGCCGAGGTCAACGTCGGCGAACGCACGGTGCTGAGCTACCTGCTGCGCCCGATGATGAAGGCGCGCGAGGCGTTCCAGGAGCGCTGACCGGGCCGCTTCGCACCCCGCCGGATTTTGCCGACACGAAGGCCGCGGCGACCTGAAGGCACGCCGGTTGCTCGATGTCCGCCAGTCGGGACATCGGGACACCTCATGGATCAGAACCAAGCGGCGCCCACCGTCGCGCCACCCTCGATCGGCCTGCTCGGCATCGAGCCGCTGCGGGCCCTGTGCGAGTTCGTCGGCTCGCGTTTCCTCAACGCCCAGGCGCTGCCGCCGGGCGACGGCCACCCGGTCGTGATGTTTCCGGGCCTGGCGTCGGACCGGCATGCGCTGATCCCTTTGCGCGACTGCTGCGAATCCCTGGGCTACGTGGTCTACGACTGGGCCCAGGGCTTCAACACCGGCCCACCGCCGGCCTACGAGCCCTGGCTCGACGGGCTGGCCGCGCACGTCGGCTCGATCGCCCGCCGGCATGGCCGCCGCGCCAGCGTGCTCGGCTGGAGCCTGGGCGGCATCTACGCGCGCGAGGTGGCCAAGCGTGTGCCGCAGGCCACGCGCCACGTCATCACGCTGGGCTCGCCTTTCGCCGGCACCGGCCGCGAGAACAACGTCGCGTGGGTCTACCGGCTGCTCGCCGGCGAGAAGCCGATCGTCGACGAGGCGCTCGCCGCGCGCCTGCGCAGCAACCCGCCGGTGCCGACCACCTCGGTCTACAGCCGCTCCGACGGCGTCGTCGCGTGGCAGGCCTGCCTGCTCGACGAGACCGAGGGCGAGGCCGAGAACATCGAAGTCGACGGCAGCCACATCGGCCTGGGCTGGAATGCCGAGGTGCTGCGCATCGTCGCCGACCGGCTGTCGCAGCCCGAAGGCGAATGGCAGCGCTGGGGCGCGGAGGCCTGCGATGCCTGAGCCCGCGGGTCGGGCCGCCGCGGCAGCGCCGGCGCCGGTGGCCGCGACGCCGCACGGCCCGGTGCCGCCGCCACCGCTGCACCAGAACGGCGGCGGCTACTCGACCTTCTCCCGCTTCGCGTCGCGCTGGTGCGCGAAGCCGGTGACCTTCGTGCTGGCGTTCGCGGTGGTCATCGTCTGGCTGCTGACCGGGCCGCTGTTCGGCTTCAGCGACACCTGGCAGCTGGTGATCAACACCGGCACGACCATCGTGACCTTCCTGATGGTCTTCCTGATCCACAACGCGCAGAGCCGCGACACCGAGGCCATCCAGCTCAAGCTCGACGAGCTGATCCGCGCGACCAAGGGCGCGCACAACGTGCTGCTCGACGTCGAGGAGCTCGGCGAGGAGGCGCTGGAGGACCTGCGCAGGCAGTACGCGCAGATCGCCCAGGTGGCGCGCGACGAAGCGCCGGACGAACCCGGTGCGCCGGGGCGGCGGGGGCAGCCCGCGGCTGAGGGGGAGGGCGGCGCTGCCGATGCTGCGTCCGCGCGACAGCCGGCATCGTAGGTAGGGACAGCCACGGCGCGAGGCTTCCGCTTCGCCGCCGTGATCCTGTACCCTGCCGCCCGATGACGAATGTCGCCGCTCCCGCCCGCACCAACGAGGAACTCGCCCGCCTGCTCGGCCGCGTCGCGCTGCAGGACCGGCGCGCGTTCGAGGCCGTCTACCGGCTCACCTCGGCCCATCTGCTGGGCCTGGCCGAAGGCGTGCTGGGTCGCCGCGACCGCGCCGAGGACGTGCTGCAGGAGGCGTTCATGAACGTCTGGTACGGCGCGGCCGGCTTCAACCCGGCGATCGCGACGCCGATGACCTGGCTCATCAACATCGTGCGCAACAAGGCGATCGACAAGCTGCGCAGCGGCAAGACGGAGCGCGCGTCGACCGTCGAGCTCGACGACGAAGCGATGGCCGTGCCGGCCGACGCGTCGTCGCAGCCGCAGGCGCTGTTCGACGACAGCATCAAGAAGCTCCACATCGAGGCCTGCATGGGCGAGCTCACCGCGCAGCAGCGCCAGGCCATCGCGCTGGCCTACTACCGCGGCCTCGTGCACACCGAGATCGCCGAGGCGCTGCACGCGCCGCTGGGCACCGTGAAGGCCTGGGTGCGGCGTGGCGTCGACAGGCTGAAGAGCTGCCTCGAGGCGGCTGGGGTGCAGGCCGCATGAACTACCTGCATCCGCCCCGGCTGGACGCGCTGGCGCGCGACTACGCGCTCGGCACGATGACCGGCGCCGCGCGCCGCCGTTTCGAGCGCGTGATGCGCGACCACGCCGCCGCGCGCGGCGCGGTGATGCAGTGGTCCGGCCGGCTCGCACACCTGGCGAATTCGATCCCGCCGTCGCCGCCGAGCGACGCGGTATGGGCCGGGCTGCAGCAGCGGCTGTTCCCGGGCGAGGCCGCGCGCGCTCACGAAGCGCAGCAACCGTGGTGGCGCGCCTGGTTCGGCGCCAACACCTGGCGCGGCGCGGCCGGTGGCGTGCTGGCCGGGCTGGCGCTGTGCCTCGTGGTCGTGCGCCAGCAGCCGGAGTGGCTGGGCGTCGAGGTGCGCGAGGAAGCGCTGCCGCAGAGCTACGTGGGCCTCTTGAGCAATGCCCAGGGCGTGCCGTCGGTGTTGGCGAGCTCGCGCCGCCAGGGCCGGCAGCTCAGCGTGAAGCTGCTGCAGCCGCTGGTCATCCCCGCGGGCCGCGTCGCGCAGCTGTGGGCGCTGCCGAAGGAGGGCGCGCCGTTCCCCATCGGCGTGGTGCCGGCGGGCGTGGCGCAGGGCAAGTCGGTGGTACTGCCGTTGAGCGACACCTCGGAGAAGCTCTTCTTCACCGTGCCGCGGCTGGGCGTCAGCTTCGAGGCCGCTGCGGCGGCGCCGGGTGCGTCGCCGAGCGGCGAGTTCGTGCTGTCCGGGCCCTGCGTGAAGCTCTGGTAGCCGGCACCCTCAGTCGCACTTGCTGGTGAGGCCCGAGCGCATGTCCACTCTGGTCTCGTTGAAGTTCCACTGAAGACCGTCATCCCTGTCGAGCAGCAAGGACGCGCGGTCGATGCCGTTCAGATAGATCCCGAAGTAGATCTTTCCGGTGTCTGCATAGCGCTTTTCTCTCACCGACCACCCGCCGCGTGTCCCGTCGATGAACTTGCGTTCCGAGACCTCGCCATACGCGACGCAGTGCGAGCTGACATGGGTGCCATCCGGCTCGAACGTGTGGTTGGAGAAACTCGGCATGTCGACCAGCGACCGATCGACGAAGTGGTAGCTGCCGACGACATAGTCGTGCGCGAGCGCCTCCCGTTCGGCCTGGGAGATCGAGGTGTCGAACAGGCTTCTCAGCGATGGCCGCTTCCTGTTCTGGACGCGTGCCGGCGCAGGCTGGGGCGGCGCCGCTTCAGCGGGCGGGCCTGAGTTCGTGCCCGGCATCGACTTCGCTTCTCTGCCGGCCACGATCTGCGCCTGAACTCGCTCGAGGGCTTGCCGCTCCCTCTCCGTTGCCGACCAGCGCTTGTGTTCGTCCGTGGCCGTCGACTCCGACACCCCGCCGAGGATTGCGAGGGTGAGAACGACGGCGAGCGGACAGAGCACGAGGGCAGCGATGAGCCCCTTCCTGCGCCTCAAGCTTCGGTAGGCGACCCAGCCCGCCGGAATCGGCAGCAGGATCGCGAGGACCGCGAACGTGGCGCTGACTGCTCCCCGGCCAGGCTCTTGCCGAGTCGCGACCGGCACGGGTTGGCCCGCCTGGCGGGTCGCCGCGGCCGGCGTGACCGCGGCCGGCGTGACCGCGGCAGAAGGCTCGGGTGTCACGGCACCGACGGACGCCGCGGCGGGCTCGCTCGCGCCGCGCTCGGGCGCTCCGGGCGCTCCGGGCGGGTTCGAGGTGCTGGCCGACGACGCAGCGCCGGCGACGACCGTGGCCGGGTTCGGAACCGCCGAACCCGCAGGACGGTTGTTCCCGCCGAGGCACCAGGCCTCGGCCTTCACCTCGCCCGCGAAGCGGATCGTGAGCTGCCCATGGGCGTCGGCCGGTGGCGCGCGTTCACCGCAGTCGGCGGAGTCCGTCACCAGGTATTCGTATTGGCCATTCCTGAACGACCACCAGCGTGCGCGGCAGGCGCCGGTACCTTCGACGCGCATGGTTCCGCGCAGTGTCAAGGCAGGCTGCGCCCCGGGTTGGCCGATCCGCCATGAGCGGTACTCGAATGCGTCGCCCCCGGCGGCGTCGATCTCGATGCGGTGCGTGGGCGTTGCGCACGTGAACGTGGGCTCGGCTCTTGCGTTCAATGGCAGCGCGAAGGAGGCCGCCAGCCAAGCGCACGAAGCGGCCGCCCTCAGCATCGATTGTCGGAGTCGCATTTTTCAGGGCAGTTCGGGGTACTCCTGGCCTTCGACGCCGGAGCGTCCAAACTTGAGCGCGGCCTGGCTCGAGGGCGACTCGCATGTCACAGAGTTCGGGCGGCGCTCTTGCCGTGTCGCTCCATCGCCGGCGCAGCGTTCTTGGCGTCGGATCAAGAATCCTTGATGCGAGTCCAGATCGTCGCGGCATGATCCGGACGGTGGCCGCCGCGACCGATGCGTCCATCCGTGGAGTCGGCTCGTAAGTGCGCCCAGGACCGCCAAGCCCGGCGGCCGTCACCTGAAGAGGACAAGCCATGAAGACCACCATCGCCCTGCTGACCCGCTTCGTCGCCGTGGCCGCGCTGGCCGCGAGCACCAGCGCCTTCGCCGCCGACACCACGCCGGCGCCGTCGAACGCCCCCGACAAGCTCTCCGCCGCGCGCGCCGAGATCAAGGCCGAGCGCTGGAAGGCGGCGATCGACGAGCTGGTGAAGGTCAACGACACCGGCAGCGCCGACTGGAACAACCTGATGGGCTACAGCTGGCGCAAGGCCAAGCAGCCCGACTACCAGGCCGCCGAGCGCTACTACAACGAGGCGCTGCGCATCGACCCCAAGCATCGCGGCGCGCTGGAGTATTCCGGCGAGCTCTACCTGATGCTGGGCGACCTCGCCAAGGCCGAGGAGCGCCTGGCCGCGCTGGACAAGGCCTGCTTCCTGCCGTGCGAGGAATACACCGACCTGAAGAAGGCGGTCGCCAAGTTCAAGGCCAACGGCAACAAGTACCAGCCCTGAGGTGTCGTGGCGGTGATGCGGGGCCTGCCGCCGGCCGCCCCGCCCGCCGCCGGCCCGCCCGCCCGCCGCAGGGCACATCCCGCACAATGCGGGCATGCCTGCCGCCCCGGTTCGCCTGTCGATGCGCACGCACGCCGCGCCGCTGCGGCGCCGGACGCTGGAACGCATGCGGCGCTGTGTGCCGGTGGCGCTGGCGGCCGGCCTGCTGGCGGGCCTGGTGTCGCTCGCGCAGGCCTCGACCGATTCGTTCACGCTGCGCAAGATCCGCGAGGTCGGCGTGATCTCGATCGGCTACCGCGACGCGTCGGTGCCGTTCTCCTACCTCGACGAGCAGCAGCGGCCGATCGGCTATTCGATGTCGATCTGCGACCACGTGGTGCAGGCGGTGAAGGCCAAGCTGAACCTGCGCGAGCTCGAGGTCCGCTACCTGCCGGTCAGCTCGGCCACGCGCATTCCGCTGGTGGCCAACGGCAGCGTCGACCTGGAATGCGGCGTGACGACCAACAACGTCGAGCGCCAGCGCAAGGTGGCCTTCAGCGTCACCACCTTCGTCGCCGCGAGCAAGCTGCTGTCGAAGAAGTCGCAGCCGGTGGTCCGCATCGACGACCTGCGCGGCAAGGTCGTCACCTCGACCGTCGGCACCACCTCGCTGCGCTACCTGCAGGAGCTGGCCGACGAACGCGGGCTGGACATGCGCATCATCGCGGCGAAGGACGATGCCGAGGCCTTCCGCCTCGTCGAGACCGGCCGCGCCACCGCCTATGCGATGGACGACGTGCTGCTGCGCGGCACCATCGCCGCCGCACGCACACCCGAGGCCTACCAGGTGTCGGAGGAAGCGCTGTCGGTCGAGCCCTACGGGATCATGCTCAACCGCGACGATCCCGAGTTCAAGCGCCTCGTCGACGACACCATCGTCGGCCTGTTCAGGAGCGGCGAGATCCACAAGCTGTACCGGCGCTGGTTCCAGTCGACCATCCCCGGCGGCATCAACCTCGGCCTGCCGATGCACCCGTCGATGCGGCGGGTGGTCGACAAGCCGACCGATTCGGGCGACCCGGCGCTGTACCGCTAGGTGAGCGCACCGGACTTGCCGCAGCGACCATGAACATCCCCACCCCGGCCGCCGCCGCCGACGTCGACATGGCGACGGCCCCCGCCAGCGCGTCCGACTCGACGATCCTCGTCGTCGATGACCTGCCGGGCAACCTCGAGCTGGTCGCCGGCCACCTCGAGCAGAGCGGCTACCGGGTGGTCGTCGCACAGGGCGGCGACGAGGCGCTGGAGCGCGCGCTGCTGGTGCGGCCGGCCCTGGTGCTGCTGGACGTGATGATGCCGGGCATCGACGGCTTCGAGACATGCCGCCGGCTCAAGGCGCGCGACGAGCTGCGCGACGTCCCGGTGATCTTCATGAGCGCACGCGCCGAGATCAGCGACAAGCTGTCCGGCTTCGCGACCGGCGCGGTCGACTACGTGACCAAGCCGGTCGACAGCGCCGAGCTGCTGGCGCGCGTGGACACGCACCTGGCCATGGCCGCGCTGCGGCGCCAGCTGGCGGCGCAGAACGTGCTGCTGCAGCGCGAGATCGCGTCGCGCGAAGAGGCGCAGGCGGCGCTGCAGCGCTCCAACGCCGAGCTCGAGCAGCTGGCGTACGTCGCGTCGCACGACATGCAGGAGCCGCTGCGCATGATCGCCAGCTACCTGCAGCTGATCGAGCGGCGCTACGCCGACCGCCTGGATGCCGACGGCCACGAGTTCATCGGCTACGCGGTCGACGGCGCCAAGCGCATGCAGGCGCTGATCAACGACATGCTGGCCTACTCTCGCGTGGGCACCAAGGGCCGCGCCCCCGCGCCGGTGGAGTCGGCGACGATCATGAAGATCGTGCGCGAGCACCTGCGGCTGGCGATCGAGGAGGCCGGCGCCGAGATCGAGCTCGGCGAGCTGCCGCGGGTGCACGGCGATGGCGCCCAGCTGGTCCAGCTGCTGCAGAACCTGGTCTCCAATGCGTTGAAGTTCCGCGGCCCGGCGCCGCCGCGCATCCGCGTGGAGTGCAGCACCGATGCGCAGGGCTGGTGCTTCTCGGTGCGCGACAACGGCATCGGCATCGCGCCCGAGCACGCCGAGCGCATCTTCGCCATGTTCCAGCGCCTGCACGCGCGCAGCGCCTACCCGGGCACCGGTATCGGCCTCGCGCTGTGCAAGCGCATCGTCGAGCGCCACGGCGGCCGGCTGTGGGTCGAGCCCGCCGACGGCGGCGGCTCGGTGTTCCGCTTCACGCTGCCGCGCATGGCCACGGCGCCATGAGCCCGCCCGGCCGTTCCGAAGGGCTCATCCCGAAGCACGCAGTGCGCAGGGGCGTCGAATGAGCGCCTCGCTGCTGCTGATCGAGGACAACCCGGGCGATGCGCGCCTCATCGCCGCGCTGCTCGAGGACGCCGCGGCCTTCGGGCTGGCGACCACGCTGGTCACCGTCGACACGCTGGCCGCCGGCATCGAGCGCCTGCGCCCCGGCGGCTTCGAGCTGGTGCTGCTGGACCTCGGGCTGCCCGAGAGCAGTGGCCTGGAGACCGTGCAGCGCCTGCGCACCGCGGTGCCACGGCTGCCGCCGCTGGTGGTGCTGAGCGGCCTGAACGACGAGGACGTCGCCGTGCAGGCGTTGCAGGCGGGCGCGCAGGACTACCTCGTCAAGGGCCGTGTCGAACCCAGCGCCCTGGCGCGGGCGATCCGCTACGCGCTCGGTCGCCACCAGGCCGAGCAGGCGCTGAAGAACGAGCTCGAGCGCTCGCGCGAGCTGGCCACCGAACGCGCGGCCCGCGCGCGCGTCGAAGGTGAGTCCGAAAGCCTGCGCCGGCTGCTCGACGAGCGCGACCAGCTGCTGCGCCTGCTCGCGCACGAGGTGCGCCAGCCGCTGCACAACGCCGGCGCCGCGCTGCAGAGCGCGCTCGACGCCATCGCCGGGGCCGGCACGGCCGCGCCGCCGGGCGTGCAGCCACCGCTTCAGCATGCGCAGCAGGTGATGGCGCATGTCATCGGCACGCTGAACAACGCGCTGGCCGCTGCGCTGCTGCTGACCGCCGGGGGGCACGGCGTGCCGGTCGACACGGACCTCGATACGCTGGTCGCGCTGGTGCTCGGCGACATCGGGCCCGAGGACCGCGGCCGCGTCGCGCTGTCGATCGACAGCGGGCTGCGCACCGCGCAGCTGCAGCCGACGCTGATGCGGCTGGCGCTGTGCAACCTGCTGGTGAACGCGCTGAAGTACTCGCCGGCGCCGGCACCGGTGCAGCTGCGCATCGTCGACCGCGACGATCCGCCGGCGCTCGGCTTCGAGGTCAGCGATCTCGGCAGCGGCATCGATGCCGCGCTGCTGCCCACCGTGTTCGATCGCGGCACCCGCGGCCCGGATGCGCGCCCCGGCACCGGGGCCGGGCTGGGCCTGTACATCGTGCGGCAGGTGACCGACATGCACCGCGGCAGCATCGTGATCGAGCCCAACCTGCCCCACGGTACGATCGTGCGCATGTGGATTCCGCAGGGCGAAGGATGACCCTTCCGCACAAGCTCGCCATCATCGACGACGACCGCGACCATGCCGCCTACCTGGCGGAGCACCTCGGCCAGCGCGGCGTCGAGGTCATGGTGTTCCACGACAGCGACGAGTTCCTGACCTCGCCGCAGGCCTTCGAGTTCGAGTTCTACGTCATCGACCTGATGCTGCCGGGCATCGACGGCGTCGACCTGATCCGCCTGGTGCGCCGCCGCGGCAACGCCGGCATCGTCGTCGTCTCCGGCCGCATGGATGCGGACGTGTTCGACTCGGTGATGCGCAACGGCGCCGACATGCACCTGATGAAGCCGGTGCGCATGGAGCAGGTGGCGCTGGCGATCGAAGCGGTGCAGCGGCGCATCGAGGCCGGCCGCGCGCAGGCCGGCGCCTGGCGGCTGGACCGCAAGGCGCGGCAGCTGATCGCGCCCGAGGGCACGCGCATCGACCTGAGCGACAACAACCTCGCTGTCATCGAGTGCTTCGTCGACGCGCAGGGCGAGACCGTGACGCACGGCATGCTGTGCGAGCGCCTCGGCCGCGACCCGGCCCAGGAGGCCGACAACCTGCTGCACGCGGCCATCTACCGCCTGCGCCGGCGCATCGAGCGCGCGACGCCGGCCAGCGTGCCGCTGCAGGTCGAGCCGCGCGTCGGTTATGCCTTCCGGGGCACGCTGACGGCCGTCTGAGCCGCGGCGCCGGCGCCGTGCTCGACCGGCCCCGGCTGCTGCAGCCCGTGGCCGAGCGTCTCGGTGACCACCGCGATGTCGCGCGCGACGCCCGAGACCTCGGCCAGCACCGCCGCCAAGGTGGCGGCCGGCGCCTGCAGGCGCGGGTCGCGCCGGACCAGCGCGAGCACCGTCTCGAGCTCGTTGCACAACATCTGCAGCTGCTCGCCCTGGACCGCGACCATCGCCAGGCGTGCCACCATCTGCCGGGCGGCGCGCGGGTCGCGGGCCGGCACGCCGTCAGGCCGCTGCACGGGGCGCCTCCTGCAGCCGGAAGCTGCCGATCACGCGGGTGAGGCCCTCGGCCTGCTGGCGCAGGCTCTCGGCGGCGGCGGCGCTTTCCTCGACCAGCGCGGCGTTCTGCTGCGTGCCGTTGTCCAGCGACGTGACGGCCTGGTTGACCTGCACGATGCCGGCGCTCTGCTCGGTCGTCGCGGCGTCGATCTCGGCGATCAGCTCGGTCACCCGCGACACCTGCTGCACCACCTCCGCCATCGTCGCGCCGGCCTGGTCCACCAGCGCGCTGCCGCCGTGCACGCGGTCGACCGAGTTGCCGATCAGCGCCTTGATTTCCCGCGCGGCCTGCGCGCTGCGCTGGGCGAGCGTGCGCACCTCGCCGGCCACCACCGCGAAGCCGCGGCCGGCCTCGCCGGCGCGCGCCGCCTCGACGGCCGCGTTCAGCGCCAGGATGTTGGTCTGGAAGGCGATGCCGTCGATGACGCCGATGATGTCGGCGATCTGCGCGCTGGACTCGCTGATCTGCTTCATCGTCGCGACGACCTGCTGCACCACGTCCCCGCCGCGGCCGGCCACCGCGGCGGCCGCGGTGGCGAGCTGGTTGGCCTGGCGTGCGCTGTCGGCATTCGTGCGCACGGTCTCGGTCATCTGCTGCATCGACGCCGCGGTCTGCTGCAGCGCGCTCGCCTGCTGCTCGGTGCGGCCGGACAGGTCGGCGTTGCCGGTGGCGATCTGCGCCGACGCGGTCGCGATGCACTCGGCGCTGAGGCGCACCTGGCCGATCAGCGCAACCAGGTTGCGCTGCATCTGGCCCATCGACGCCAGCACGCACCCGGCGCGCGCGGCGTCGGCACCGGGCACCGGGCGCAGGTCGCCGGCGGCCACGCGCTGCGCGGCCTCGCCCAGCTCGGCGGGCTCGGCGCCCAGCGCGCCGACCAGGCGCCGCGTGATCAGCAGCCCGAGCACCGACGACACCAGCACGGCCAGGCCGCAGGCGACCGCCAGCAGCGCGCGGTTGGTCTCGTAGTGGGACTCCGCGTCCTTCACCGCCTGCTGGGCTTGCGCGCGGCCATGCTCGGCGAAGCCGGTCGAAGCCTTGCGCAGCGTCTCCAGCAGCGGCAGGGCGCGCCGGCGCAGCTCGGCGTACGCGGCCTCGCGCTGGCCGGCCATCGCCTGATCGACGATCGCCCGTGCGATCGGCACGTAGGCGGTCTCGATGCGTTCCATCTCGGCCACATGCTCGATGTCCTTCGGGTCGACGGTGTGTGCGCCGCGCACGCGCGCTGACAAGTCGGCCAGCGCCTTGCCCAAATCGTCCTGGGCCGAGTCGATCGCCTTCTGCGCGGCGGCGCGCTGGGCCGGCTCGTCGGCCAGCATCACGTCGCGCAGGGCGATGGCTCGCCGGTTGGCCGCCGCGCGCACCTCCACCGCGAGGTGTTCCTGCGCCAGCTCCTCGTGCACGAAGCTGCGGAAGTCGTCGTTCGAGTCCCGCAGCGAACGCAGGCTCAGCAGCGCCACCAGCACCAGCAGCAGCGTCAGCGCGGCGAATGCCAGCCCCAGCTGCATGCGCACCGTCATCGGCGTGCGTCCGCGTGCCCGGTCGGCCGCCGTTACCGTTGCCTCGCCCCCGGCCGCGCGGCCGCCTGCTTCGAGTGCCCTAACCATCAGAGATCTCCTTGCGTCATTGCGCAGCAGTGCGCCATCAGTTGGCTGTGCGGCCGCCGCGGCGGTCGCTGCCCACGGTGGCTGCCCGGCCGGAGGAATTTCCGGCGCGGCAGCAAATGATCAGTTGAATCAGAACTGATCAAAGACTAGAATAGTCTGACAATCTCGGCTCATTTGGATCATGCTTCGAAAGCGGAAGCCACCGGCGGTCAGCGCAGCGAGGCACCATCCGGTCGTGCACTCCGGGTCCATGCCCTTACCCGCAGCAGGGCATCCTGCCTATAGTCGGTTCGAGGCGCTGCCTGCGCCCGGGAGCCGCGAGATGGCCGACTTCGAGAGCCTGCGTGCCATCGAGATCCTGATGGTCGAGGACAACCCCGGCGACGTGCGCCTGACGCGCGAGGCCTTCAAGGACGGCCGCGTGTGGAACCGCCTGCACGTGGTCGAGGACGGCCTGCTGGCAATGGACTTCCTGTACCGCCGGCCGCCCTTCGAAGAAGCGCCGCGGCCCGACATCATCCTGCTCGACCTCAACCTGCCGCGCATGGACGGCCGCGAGGTGCTCGCGGCGATCAAGTCCGACCCCGCGCTGCGCATCATCCCGGTCGTCGTGCTGACCACCTCGCAGGCCGAGGAAGACGTGCTGCGCGCCTACCACCTGAACGCCAACTGCTACGTCACCAAGCCGGTCGACCTGGAGCAGTTCATCCGCATCGTGCAGGCCATCGAGGATTTCTGGCTCACCGTCGTGCGCCTGCCCCTGTCGCCTCCCTAGCTGTCGAAAGGAGCGTCCATGTCCAAGCCGATCCATGTGCTGCTGATCGAGGACAACCCGGCCGATGCGCGGCTGCTGGCCGAGATGCTCGTGGAGCTCGGTGCCGAGGGCCTGGACTGCGAGCTGGCCTGGTCGCAGACGCTGGAAGCCGGCCGACGCCGGCTGGAGGACGATCACCCGGTCGACGTGGTGCTGCTCGACCTGGGCCTGCCCGGCTCCAGCGGCCTGCCGACGCTGCGGCGGCTGCTCGAAGGCGGCCGCTGCCGGCCCGCGCTGCTGGTGTGCACCGGCGTGGGCGACGAGGAGCTCGCGCTGCAGGCGCTGCAGGCCGGCGCCCAGGACTACCTCGTCAAGGGCCAGATCGACGCACCGGTGCTGGCGCGCGCGATCCGCCGCGCGCTCGGCCGCGCCCAGTCCGAACGCGACCGGCGCACCTTCCTCGCCGGCATCAGCCACGAGCTGCGCACGCCCTTGTCGGGCATCCTCGGCTTCGCGCAGCTGATGCAGCTCGACGAGGCGCTGCCCGATCGCCACCGCCATGCCGCCCGCATGATCCAGTCCAGCGGCGAGCACCTGCTCGCGCTGATCAACGACATCCTCGACCTCGCCAAGGCCGAGGCGGGCCGCCTGGAGCTCGATCGCCATGCCTTCGAGCTGCCGTCGCTGGTGCAGCTGGTGGCCGGCATCGCCCGCGTCAAGGCGATGCAGAAGCCGCAGCTGGTGCTGGGCGTGGACCTCGCGCCCGAGCTGCCGCGCCAGGTGCAGGGCGACGAGCAGCGCCTGCGCCAGGTGCTGCTGAACCTGCTGGACAACGCGGTCAAGTTCACCGATGCCGGCGCGGTGACGCTGCGCCTGCGCGCCGCCGGCCCCGCCCGCATCGCCTGCGAGGTCGAGGACACCGGCGTCGGCCTCACCGACGAGCAGCGCGCGCGGCTGTTCCAGCCCTACGAGCAGGTCGGCGACGGCAGCCAGCGGCGGCAGGGCACGGGGCTGGGCCTGGCGATCTCGCGCCAGCTGGTGCGCCTGATGGGCGGCGAGCTGCGGGCGAGCCCGCGCGAGGGCGGCGGCAACCGCTTCGCCTTCGAAGTGGACCTCGAGCCTGCGGAGGCGTGATGGCGGCCCGGTGTGCGCTGGTGCCCGCGCTGGCACTGGCGGCGGCGGTGCCCGAGGCGCCAGCGCAGCCCGTGCCTGTCGAGCCGGCCGGCAGCGTGGTGGTGGTCGGCCGGCGCGAGAGCCTGGCCGCGGGCCTGGCCCTGAAGCGCCACCGCGAGGAGATCAGCGACGCGGTGGTCGCCGACGAGATCGGCAAGTTGCCCGACTTCAACCTCACCGAGGCGCTGCAGCGCATCACCGGCGTGCAGGCCGCGCGCGACCGCGGCGAGGGCGCCGGCCTCACCGTGCGCGGGCTGACGCAGGTGGAGGCGACACTCAACGGCCGCGAGATCTTTACCGCCGGCACCGGCCGCACGCTCGACTTCGCCGACCTGCCGTCGGAAATGATCGCCACCGCGACGGTGTTCAAGTCGGCCTCGGCCGAACAGCTCGAGGGCGGTGTCGGCGGGCTGGTCGACCTGCGCACGCGCCGGCCCTTCGACTTTCCCGGCCAGGCGGGCGTGCTGTCGCTGCGCGCGGTGCACGGCGACCTGGCCCGCCGCACCGAGGGCCAGGCCTCGGCGCTGTGGAGCGGGCGCTGGCAGGCCGGCGGCGGCGAGTTCGGCGTGCTGCTGAACGCGTCGCTGCAGCAGCGCGCCTTCCGCGAGGACCTCAAGGGCACCGGCAACCCGCAGCGGCGCGACGACCTCGTGCCCGGCCGCACCGTCACCGTCGCCTCGTCGACCAGCGAGACCAGCAGTGCCGGCACACGGCGCCGCGGCACCGGCTCGCTGATCGCGCAGTGGCGGCCGGCGGCCGGCTGGCTGCTGCAGGGCGAGGCGCACCTGGCGGAGTTTCGCACGCGCCAGGATTCGCAGCAGATCAACCTCGGCAGCGGCCGGTCCGTCGAGCCCGGCAGCGTGCAGCTCTTCGACGGCAGCAGCGACGTGCGCCGCATCACCTGGCTGGACGCCCCGGTGTCGGTGCTGAGCTTCGCGCGCGACACGGTCGACCGGCTGCAGCAGGCCGCCCTGGCCGTGCAGCGCGAGGCCGACGGCGTGCGCTGGAGCGCCGACCTGAGCCACACCCGCAGCTTCAACAGCCTGTACTTCAGCGGCCCGGTGTTCGGCGGCCGCGTCGCGAGCTTCACCCACGACCTGTCGGGCCCGGTGCCGGCCACGGCCGTCGCCGGCACCGACCTGCTCGATCCGTCGAACCTGCGCTACACGCTGCTCGCGCTGCGCACGCGCGTCTTCGAGGGCACGCTCGATGCGGCGCGCGCCGACGTGCAGTGGCAGCGCACGGGCTGGCTGCACACGGTCGCCGCCGGCCTGCGCAGCGCGCGGCGCGCAGCGGGCAATGCCCCCGGCCTGATCTTCGCCGACGCGGCGCTGACCGGCCCGTCGGCGGCGCAGACGCCCGACCGCGTGCAGCCCAACCCGTATGCCGACTTCCTGCCCGGCTCGACCAGCATCGGCCGCTTCCTGACCGGCCGCCTCGACGACGCACGCGACGCGCAGGCGCTGCGCGATGCCTTCGGCGTCGCGACGCCGGTGCCGCTGTCGGCCAATCCGCTGAGCCTGTGGCAGATCGACGAGCGCACCGACGCGGCCTACCTGATGGGCCGCTTCGACACCGGCGCGGTCGACGGCAATGCCGGCCTGCGCGTCGTGCACACGCGCCTCGGCGTGTCCGGCTGGCGATCGGTGCCGGCCAGCGGCGGCGTCGAGCCGCTGGCGGTGGAGCGGGCCAAGACCGACTGGCTGCCGAGCCTGAACCTGCGCTGGACGCTGCGCCCGACGCTGCTGGCGCGGCTGGCCCTGTCGAAGACCCTGGCGCGGGCGAACTTCGACCAGCTGTCGCCGTCGCTGTCGCTGCTGCGCAATCCGGTGAACCCGTCGCTGAACCAGGGGGCCGCCGGCAACCCGGACCTGCGGCCGGTGCGTTCGGACAACCTCGACCTCGCGCTGGAGTTCATGCCGCGCAGCGGCAGCGCGCTGCATGCCACCGCGTTCGCCAAGCGTGTCGACGGCTTCCCGGCGAACGCCAGTGCGTCGGAGACGCACGACGGCGTGGTCTACCTCGTCACCCGGCCCTACAACAGCGGGGCCGCGCGCATCGACGGCCTGGAGCTCGGCGGGCAGCACTTCCTCGACACGCTGCCGGGCGCCTGGCGCGGGCTCGGCGTGCAGGCCAACATCACCTGGCTGCACAGCCGCACCGACGACCGCCTGCTCGGCGCCGGCGTGCCGCTGCAGAACCTCTCGCGCCGCAGCGCGAACCTGATCGGCCTGTACGAGCACGGCCCCTGGTCGGCGCGGCTGGCCTGGAACTGGCGCAGCCGCTTCCTCAGCGGTGCCACGAGCGTCGTCGGCGTGGGGGTGCTGCCGAGCTACACCGAGGCCTACGGCTGGCTCGATGCCTCGCTCGCGATGAAGCTGTCGGAGCGCATCACCGTCGCGTTCGAAGGCACGAACCTGACGCGCACGCGCCGCGGCGCCAACTTCGGCTCGCCGCTGCGGCCGCAGAGCAACCTGCTCAATGATCGGCAGCTCGGCGCGCGCCTGACGGTGCAGCTCTGATGCCCCGGCACCTGCACCGCGCCTGCGCGAGCGCGCTGCTGGGCCTGGCCGCCGTCGCGGCCGGCGCCGGTCCGCTGGAAGACTGGCGCGCGCAGGCCGAGCGGGTGCGCGCGCTGGCCGACAACGACGTGCCGCGCGCCCATGCCGAGGCGCTGGGCCTGCAGCAGGCGCTGCCGCCCGATGCCACGCTGGCCGATCGCGCGAAGGCGCTGAACGTGCGCGCGCGCACAGAGACCTACCTGGGGATGACCGAGGCGGCGGCCCGGCATGCGGGCGAGGCCTTCGCGCTGGCGAGCCAGGCCCACGACCGTGTGGGCCAGGCCGAGTCGGACCTCGTGGTGGTGCTGAACTCGATCAACCAGGGCCGGCTCGACGAGCTGGTGAAAGCCACGCAGCGTGCCGTCGTCACGCTGGAGGGCGTGACCGACCGGCCCGACCTGCTGGCGGAGGCGATGCTGCGGCTGGCCGTGATGTACCGCCGCTTCGAGCAGATCGACGAGTCGGTCCAGGTGGCGATGCAGACGATGGAGATCGCCCGCCGCTCCGGGCATCCGATGGCCCTGGTGCTTGCGCACCAGGGGCTGGCGCTGGCGTACGGGCAGAGCGGCCGGCAGGGTGAATCGTTGGACCACCTGGAGCAGGCGCGGCTGCAGGCGCGCAAGGTGCCCACGCGCATGCTCGAGGCCTTCGCCACCGCCGGCATGGCGGGCGACCTGCGCAACCGCGGCGACCTCGAGCGCGCCGAGCAGCTGGCCCGCGAGGCGCTGGCGATGCACCGCGAGGTCGGCGCGCCGTTCGCGATCAGCTTCGGCCTGTACGGCCTGGCGGACGTGCTGTCGGCCCGCGGCCGCCCGCAGGAGGCGCTGCAGCTGCTCGACGAATCGGTGGGCATCTACGATCGCCACCCCAATCCGATCGGCCAGTGGTTCTCGCTGAACGCGCGCAGCGCGACGTACCAGGCGCTGGGCGACCCGGCGCGCGCGCTGGCCGATGCACAACGCGGTTATGGTCTGGCGCAGCAGCTGGGGCACCCGGTCTATCTCAGCGGCAGCGCGAGCCGGCTGTCCGCGCTTGCCGCGAAGGCGGGCGACTTCAAGCGCGCCTACGAGCTGGCGGTGGAGGCCGCGCAGATGACGAGCAAGGCGGTGCGCGACAAGGCCGGCGCCCGCATGCTGCAGCTGACCCAGCGCTACGAGAGCGAAAGCAAGCAGCGCGCGATCGACGAGCTGCGGCGGCAGACCGAACAGCAGCAGGCGCAGCTCCGGCAGCGCGAGCTGCAGCAGCGCTGGCTGTGGACGCTGCTGGCCGCGGTGGCGATGGCGCTGGCGGGCGCCGCGCTGCACGTGCGCCGGTCGCGCCAGGCGCAGCGCGCGCTGCAGGCGCTGAACGAGCAGCTGCAGGCGTCGGAGAACGCCGTGCGTGCGCTCAACACCGAGCTCGAGCAGCGCGTGAACCAGCGCACCGATGCGCTGCGCCGCCAGGCCCGCTACCTGCGCACGCTGATCGACATGCTGCCGATGTGGACCTGGTTCAAGGACACCGGCAGCCGCTACCTGGTGACCAACCGCGCCCACGCCCAGGCCCACCGGCGCGAGGTCGACGAGGTGATCGGCCGCACCGACGCCGAGCTCCAGGCCGACGGCGCGGCGCAGGCTTCGCTGGCCGACGATGCCGAGGTGATGGCCTCGGGCAGGCGCATGACCGTCGAGCAGGCGGTGGGCGAGGGCGACGCGACGCGCTGGATGGAGGTGTTCAAGGCGCCGGTCAGCGACGAGGACGGCACGTTGCTGGGCACCGTCGGCGTCGCGCGCGACATCAGTGCGCAGAAGGCCGCCGAGGCGGCGCGCGAATCGGCGCTGGCGGAGGCCGAACGCCTCGCGCAGCTGCGCAGCGACTTTCTCGCGCGCATGAGCCACGAGCTGCGCACGCCGCTGTCGGGCATCCTGGGCTTCGCCGAACTGCTGCGCACGGAGGCCCCGCTGGGCGAGCGCCAGGAACGCTGCGTGCGCATCATCCAGCAGAGCGGGCAGCACCTGCTGAACCTGATCAACGACCTGCTGGACATGTCGCGCATCGATGCCGGACGGCTGGAGCTGCATCCGACACCGGTGCGGCTGGCTGGCTTCGTGCACGCGGTCGGCGACATCGTGGCCGTCAAGGCCGAGCAGAAAGGGCTGCGGGTCGCGGTCGAGCTCGCGCCGGGCCTGCCCGAGGCGGTGCGCCTGGACGACCTGCGGCTGCGCCAGGTGCTGCTGAACCTGTTGTCGAACGCGGTGAAGTTCTGCGACGCCGGCCAGGTGACGCTGCGCGTCGGCCGCGCCGCCGCGCCCGGCGCGGCGTCGCGGCCCGGCGAAGCGCTGCGCTTCGAGGTCGAGGACAGCGGCATCGGCATGACGCCGCAGCAGCTGTCGAAGCTGTTCCAGCCCTTCGAGCAGGTGGCCGCCGACGGCGCGCGCCGGCAGGGCGGCACCGGCCTCGGACTGGCGATCAGCCGTCAGCTGGTGCGCCTGATGGGCGGCGACATCCAGGTCGACAGCGCACCGGGTGCCGGCAGCCGCTTCTGGTTCGAGCTGGTGCTCGCGCCCTGCGCAGCGCCCGAAGCGTCGGCGGCGCCGCCCGCGCCGGCCTCGGTTGCGATGGCGGATCCTGCCCTGGGCACGGCGCCGGCCCCGGCCCCGGCCGTCGCGGCGGCCGCTGGCCATGGCGCGGCCGTTCCGACCGACGAGCCGTTGCCGCTGCCCGCGCTGCCTCAGCTGCGCGAGCTGCAGCGCCTGGCGCGCATGGGCGACATGCGCCAGCTGCGCGAATACTCGCAGCAGCTGCAGCAGGCCGATCCCGGCCTGGCGGCCTTCGCGCAGCACGTGCATGCGCTGGCGCAGGACTTCCGGTCGCAGGCGATCAGTGCCTTCGTCGACTTCCACGCCGACCGCGCGACGGCCGCGCAGTCCCGCACCGGGGGCTGAGCGTTCACTGCAGCTTCAGCACGTCGATCTCGTCCACCGCCGATGCGCGGTTGCCCCAGCTCTGGCGCACGTAGCTGGCCACCGCGGCCATGTCGCGCGTGTCGAGCCCGGCGTGCGGCATGCTGTAGGGCTGCGGATTCGCGGCGGTGGCCGGCGCGAAGCTGCCGTGGCGCATCAGCTGCACGAGGTTGCGCGCGCCGGGCTGCTGCACCGTCGCATTGCCGGCCAACGGCGGGTAGGCGCCGGCGCGGCCTTCGCCCCGCTGGCCGTGGCAGTCGGCGCAATGGCGGCCGTAGAGCTCGCCGCCGCGCAGCAGCTGGGCCGGGGAGGCGGGCTCGGGCGGGTCGTCCGCCGGCTGCGGCTGCAAGCGCGTCAAGTACGCGGCCACGGCCTGCAGGTCGGCGTCCTTCCAATGCTGCGTGCTGCGGAAGATCACGGCGGCCATCGGGCCGGTCGCGCTGTCGAGCGCATTGCGGCCGCTGCGCAGGAGCTGCACCAGCTCGTCGGCCGAGGCGCGGCGGCCGGCGGACGGGTGCAGCGACGGCGCGTACCAGGGCTGGCCCAGGATGTCGCCGCCGGCCGGCGCAGCGGACGAGGCGCCCAGCACGTTGCGCGGCGCATGGCAGGCGGCGCAGTGCCCGAGGCCGTTCACGAGGTAGGCGCCGCGCGCGACCGGATCGGCGTCGGCAGCGGCGGGCGGCGGCGTGCCCGGCGTGAAGAACAGCCATTGCCAGACGGCGATCGCCGCCGGCGTGTCGTAGGGAAAGCGCAGCGCATGCGCGGTGTTCGTCCGGTTCACCGGCGGCAGGCTGCGCAGGTAGGCGAACAGCGCGTCGCTGTCCTCGCGCCGCACCTGGGTGAACGCGGTGTACGGGAAGGCCGGCAGCAGGCGGCGGCCGTCGCGCGAGCGGCCGTGGTGCAGCGCCCGCCAGAAGTCCTCGGCGCTCCAGCGGCCGAGGCCGGTCGCCGCATCGGGCGTCAGGTTGCCGGCGTAGACCATGCCGAAGGGCGTCGCCAGCCCGCGGCCGCCGGCATAGGCCGCGCCGCCGGGCATGGTGTGGCAGCCGGCACAGTTGCCCAGCGTCGCGAGGTAGGCGCCGTGCGCGATCTGTTGCGGGGTTGCGGCGGGCGGCGTGGCCTGGGTCGGATCGTCGGCGCTTCGGCCACCGCCGCAGGCGGCGAGCAGCGACGCCAGCAGCGCGGCGAGCAGGGCGCGCAGGGCGCGGCTCATTTCGCAAGGATCCCGCAGTCCATCGGCGGCCAGGGCGCGGGCGGCGCCGAGGCCGCCGGCGTCGCGGGCACCGGCACCGGCTGCGCGGCCAGCCATTGCGCGATCTCGCTGACCGCGTCGGCCGGCAGGCGCCTGGCGATCTGCGCCATGCAGTCGGGTGCGCGGCCCTGGCGCACGCCGCTGCGCCACGCGCCGAGTTGCGCGGTCAGGTAGCCGGCCGGCAGGCCGACGAGGCCGGGCACCATCGGCGCGATGCCGGTCAGCGCCTCGCCGTGGCAGCGCACGCAGGCCGGCACGCCGCGCGCGGCGTCGCCCTGGCGCACCCAGGCGGCGCCGCGCTGCGCGGCCGCACCGGCGGGGGCCGCGGCCGGCGGCGGGTACGGGGCATGCTGATCCGCGAAGTGAGCGGCCAGCGCCCGCATCGACGCCTCGCTCTGGTTCTCCAGCAGCCGCGCCATCGCGTCGTTGCGGCGCCGGCCGTCGCGGAAGGCCTGCAGCTGCTCGTGCAGGTAGCCGGCAGGCTTGCCGGCGATGCGCGGGATGTAGCCCTCGCGCGTCGGCACGTCGGTCAGGCGGTGGCAGGCGGTGCAGGCCAGCGCGCGCTGGGCCGCCGTGTCCGGCACGCGCGCATCGCGCGCCGGCTGCGCGATCGCCGGCAGCGTGGCGGCGAGCAGCGCCATCAGGCAGGACAGGGGGCGCAGCGGCATGGACTCAGCAGGCGGCAAGGGCGGGTCGGCGGACGTCCGGCAGTCTGCGCCGAGCCATCTGGTTTGAACAGGAGCAGAAATCCATCGGACCAACCGGATCAGATGGGCGGGAAATGCGCCGAACAGCCGTTGAGCCGGCCGCTGCTACGCAAGAATCGGTGCCATGCAGACCGAGGCCGATCAGATGTCCCGCGACGCGGGTCCGCGCTACCGCCGCCTGGCCGACGAGCTGGGCGAGGCGATCCGCGCCGGCGTGCTGCGGCCGGGCGACCGGCTGCCCTCGGTGCGCGAGACCTGCCGCGCGCGCGGCGTCAGCCCGTCGACCGTGTTCCAGGCCTATGCGCTGCTGGAGACGCAGGGCCTCGTCGAGCCGCGCGAACGCTCGGGTTATTTCGTGCGCGCGCTGCGCCGGCCGCCCCGCGCCGCGCCGGCGGCCGCCGACGCCCGCGGCGACGCGACGCCGGTGGCCGTCAGCGAGCTGGTGTTCGGGCTCGTCGGCTCGGCGGCCGATCCGGCACGGGTGCCGCTGGGCTCGGCCTTCCCGTCGGCGCGGCTGTTCCCGCTGGCCGAGCTGGCGCGCAGCGGCGCGCGCGCGATGCGCAAGCTCGATCCGGACCAGGTCACCGGCGCGCTGCTCGCCGGCGACCCCGCGCTGCTGCTGGCGCTGCGCCGGCGCTATGCGCTGCACGGCGTGGCACTGGCCGACGACGAGCTGGTGATCACCAACGGCGCGATGGAGGCGCTGAACCTGTGCCTGCAGGCGGTGACCCGGCCCGGCGACGTCGTGGCGATCGAGTCGCCGACCTTCTACGCGGCGCTGCAGGCGCTGGAGCGGCTGCAGCTGCGCGCGGTGGAGGTGCGCACCGATCCGCGCACGGGTGTCGACCTCGACGCGCTGGCCGCGCTGCTGCAGACGCAGCGCATCGCCGCCTGCTGGTTCATGACCAGCTTCCAGAACCCGCTGGGCGCGCTGATGCCCGATGCCCGCAAGCAGGCGCTCGTCGACCTGCTGGCCCGCCATGACGTGCCGCTGATCGAGGACGACGTCTATGCCGAGCTGCACGACGAGGGCCGCCGCCCGTTGCCGGCCAAGGCCTTCGACCGCGCCGGGCGCGTGCTGCACTGCTCGTCGTTCTCGAAGTGCCTGGCGCCGGGTTACCGCATCGGCTGGGCCGCGGCGGGCCGGCAGGCGCAGGCGGTGCAGCGGCTGAAGACGATGAGCACGCTGGCCACCTCGCTGCCGCCGCAGCGCGCGCTGGCCGACTACCTGGCGCAGGGCGGCTACGACCGCCACCTGCGCCGGCTGCGCGCCGCGCTGGCCGGCGAGCGCCAGCGCGCCTCGCGGCTGATCGAACGGCACTTTCCCGCTGGCACGCGAATGACGCGGCCATCGGGCGGCTATTTCGTCTGGCTGGAACTGCCGCCGCAGGTCGATGCGCTGGCGCTGCACCACCGCGCGATGGCGCAGGGCATCAGCACCGCGCCTGGCGCGCTGTTCTCGGTCGACGGCCGCTTCGACCACCACCTGCGCCTGAACCTCGGGCACCCGGGCGATGCGCGCGTCGACCGGGCGCTGCGGCAGCTGGGCGAGCTGGCCGGCGCGATGGCCGCGGGGGAGGCGGCATGATGCGGCCGATGCGCCGCGCGATTCCCCTGCTGTTCGTCCTGCTCTGGTCCACCGGGTTCATCGGCGCGCGGCTCGGCCTGCCGCACGCGCCGCCGCTGCTCTTCCTGGTGCTGCGCTATGCGATCGTGATCGCGGTGATGACCGGCGTGGCGCTCGCGATGCGTGCGCCGTGGCCGCAGGGCCTGCGCGCCTGGGCCGCGATCGGCATCGCCGGGCTGCTGGTGCACGGCCTGTACCTGGGCGGCGTCTTCATCGCCATCGGCCAGGGCCTACCGGCGGGCGTCACCAGCCTGGTGGTCGGCCTGCAGCCGCTGCTGACCGCGGTGGTCGCGGCGGGCTGGATGGACGAGAAGCTCGACGGCCGGCGCTGGCTCGGCCTGGTGCTGGGCTTCGCCGGTGTCGGCCTGGTCGTCGTGCAGCGCTTCGGCGCCGGATTCGGCGGGCCTGACGAAACGGGCTTTGGCCCGCGTGGCCTGCCGGCGGCGGTGCTGGCGCTGCTGGCGATCACCGCGGGCACGCTGTTCCAGAAGCGCTGGTGCCCGTCCTTCGACTGGCGCACCGGGCTGGTGGTGCAGTTCATCCCGGCGACCATCGCCACCGCGATCGCCGCGCTGCTGACCGAGCCGCTGCGCATCGAGTGGACCGGCGAGTTCGCCTTCGCGCTCGGCTGGCTGGTGTTCGTGCTGTCGCTGGGCGCGGTGAGCCTGCTGAACCACCTGATCCGCTCGGGCAGCGCCGTCGATGCGGCGAGCCTGTTCTACCTCGTGCCGCCGTCGACCGCGCTGATCGCATGGGCGCTGTTCGACGAGCGCCTGTCGGGGCTCGCGCTGGCCGGGCTGGTGCTGGCGGGCATCGGCGTGTGGCTGACGCGGCGGCGTTGATCACGCGGGACGCAGCACCTCGCACTGCCACCAGCCCGGCAGCAGCCGGCGCACGTCGGCGCGGCCGAAGCGGTCGTCGATCAGGTGCAGCGTGCCGGTGTCCTCGGGCGTGCGCACGACCCGGCCGGCGGCCTGCACCACCTTGCGCAGGCCGGGGTAGAGGTAGGCGTATTCGAAGCCCTGGCCGAAGCGCTGTTGCAGCCGCTCGCGCAGCGCCTCGTTCACCGGGTTCAGCTGCGGCAGCCCGAGGGTCGCGATGAACGCCCCGATCAGGCGCGTGCCGGGCAGGTCGACGCCTTCGGCGAACAGCCCGCCGAGCACCGCGAAGCCGATGCCGGCGCCGCCGGGCACGAAGCGCGCAGTGAAGGCGGCGCGTTCGGCCTCGTCCATGCGGCGGGCCTGGCGCCAGGCGGGCACGTCGGGATAACGTTCGATGAACGCGTCCGCCACCTGCGCCAGGTAGTCGTGGCTGGCGAAGAAGGCCAGGTAGTTGCCGGGTTGGCGGGTGAACTGCTCGCCGATCAGCCGCACGATCGGCGCGACGCTGGCGGCGCGGTCGCGCCAGCGCGTCGACAGCGACGGCACCACTCGCACCGCGAGCTGCGCGGGCGAGAACGGCGAGTCGACCTCCAGCCACGCGGCCTCGTCCGGCAGGCCCAGCGTGTCGGCGTAGTAGGGCATCGGCGCCAGCGTCGCGGAGAACAGCACCGTCGCATGCATCGCGGCGAAACGCGGCTTCAGGAAGGGCGCGGGGATCACGTTGCGCAAGGTCAGCACCGGCAGCGCGGGCCGGCGGCGGCGGGGCGGGGCTTCACGCCCGGTGTCAGGAACCGGGTCGCGGACCGGGTCGCGAACCACGTCGCGAACCAGGTCGATCAACGAGTGGGACGCGTCGTAGGCCTCCAGCAGCCGCGCGAAGTGCAGCAGCACGAAGTACAGCGCCATCAGCGCCGGTTCCGGCGGTGCGCGCGGCGCTTCGGCCAGGTGCCCGCCGATGGCCTCGATCAGCGCCCGCATCGCCTTGTCCAGGCGCGCCGGCAGCGCGGGCAGCACGCGGTAGGGCGCGACGTCTTCCTGCGCCAGTGCGCTCCAGGCGCGCCGCAGGCGGTCCAGCGGCTTGTGCAGCGACACCGGCGCGGCGGCCCGCGCGGCGCGCAGCTCGGCGGGATCGAGGCGGGCGCTGAAGTTGTCGCGCGAGCGCTCGATCAGGTTGTGCGCCTCGTCCACCAGCACGACGCTGCGCAGCCCGTCGGCCAGCGTCAGCCCGTGCAGCAGCGCGCCGTGGTCGAAGACATGGTTGTAGTCGCCGACCACCACGTCGGCCCAGCGCGCGAGCTCCTGCGAGAGGTAGTAGGGGCACACCGCGTGGTGGCGCGCGAGCTCGCGCAGCGCATCGCGCGTCAGCGGGGCATCGTGTGCGACAGCCTCGTCGCGCGCCGCGGGCAGGCGATCGAAGAAGCCGCGCGCCAGCGGGCAGGCGTCGCCGTGGCAGGCCTTGTCCGGATGCTCGCAGGCCTTGTCGCGCGCGGTCAGCTCGACGATGCGCAGCGGCAGCGCGCCGTCGTCGCCACCGCCGCGCAGGGTCTGCAGCGCGTGCAGCGCCGCCGCGCGCCCCGAGCCCTTGGCGGTCAGAAAGAAGAGCTTGTCCACCGCCTGCTCGGGCATCGCCTTCAGCGCCGGGAACAGCGTGCCCAGCGTCTTGCCGATGCCGGTCGGCGCCTGCGCCAGCAGCAGGCGGCCGCGGCGCACAGCGACGAACACGCTCTCGGCGAGCTGGCGCTGGCCGTCGCGGAAGGCATGCACGAACGCCAGCGGCCTCAGCGCAGCGTCGCGCCGGGCGCGGTGCGCCAGCTCGCGGTCGGCCCAGGCCAGGTAGCGTTCGCACAGCGCCTCGAAGAACTGCTGCAGCTCGGCGGCGCTGTGGCGCGTGACGTCGGACGATTCCTCGTGGTCGCGGTCGATGTCGACATAGACCACCGCGACGTTGCACGCCGGCGCGCCGTGGTCGGCGCACCACAGCGCGGCATAGACCATCGCCTGCGCGCGGTGCAGGGCGCGCTGGTTCGGGGGAATGGCGGCCGCGTTGCCGCGGCAGGTCTTCACCTCCTCGATCAGCGCACGCGCCTCGTCGACCCCGTCGGCACGGCCGCGCACCCGCAGGTGGCGGTGGCGGCCTTCCAGCGGCACCTCGGCGCGCCAGCCGTCGCCGCGCCGGCGCGCGATCACCTGGTGGCCAGCGATCCCTTCATCGGCGCTCGGCACGGGCGTGAAGCGGTGGTCCAGGTCGCCCTGCCGGGCCGCGAACTCGCACAACGCGCGCACGGCGACGGTCGCACGCGGCGGGTCGTCGGAAGGTGACGCGGCGAGCAGGGACAAGGTGACGAAACAGCTGGATGGGCATACAGTATCCACCAGTTGCCATTCCCGGCTGCGCCTGTCGACCCGTTGTCCGCCATGAACGCCCCGCTGTTGCCCCAGATCCTGCTGCGCCCCGCCGATCGAGAACCCGAGCTGCCGCTGTCCACCGAGGGCGTGCAGTGCTACGTGTGGCAGAGCCGTTTCGGCGAGATGCTGATCGAGGTGCACGACGGCGCGGCGTACGTCAACGGCCAGCGTGTCGAGCCGGTGGCCGAGACGCTGCGCCGCGACGAAGACCGCGGCTGATGCCCGACCCCTGCGAACCGCCCGGACCGATCTCCCCCACCTTTCCGAAAGCGCCCCATGACCCCCTGCATCCGCACCGACGCCCCGACCCGCCTGGCCGCGCTGCACTGGCGCCAGCATTACCAGCCGCGCAAGGACCCCACGCCGCGCTGGGTGCGCCGGCTGTGGTTGTGGTTCTGAAGCGGGCAGGTCGGTCGACCGCCGCGCGCTCCTAGCGGGCGAATTCAGCGGCCACCGCCAGCGGCCAGCCGCGACGCATCGAGGCCTCCGATGGTGGCCGGTGCGATGATGGCGAGGCCATGACCAACAATACCTTCGAGCACTTTCCCCAGCCGGAATGGAACGACGAGGACAGCGTCGCCGGCGCGCTCGACGCACTGCGCGACGCCCATGAAGAAGCGGCCGCCGACGACGCCACCGACCGCTTCCTGTGGGCGATCGGCAACAACCACGCCGGCACCTTCCATCCGGTCGTGCTGGCGGCGCTGCCGATGCTGGAGCAGTTGCTCGTCGACGGCAGCCCCTGGACGCAGCGCGCGGTCCTTGAGGCCCTGATCGACCTGGGCAGCACCTTCGTGCCCGAACCCGGGCACGAGACGTACCTCGGCGACGCGGTGCAGGACGCGGTGCGCGACTTCGTACGTTCGCTGCGTCCTCGTGTCGCACCGCTGGCCGACGCCGACGATGCGCGCGGCCGCAGCGCCGCCGAACTGCTCGAGTGGATCGATGACCTCGGGGACGCCGCATGAACAGCGCCGACGACCTCGGAACCGCATCCGAAGACCCGTCTGGCCGCGAAGTGCAGTGCTGGCACACCGACATCTACCAGCAACAGTCCGGCACATGGCGGGCGGTATGGTCGCAGGCCACCGAGCTGCGCCCGCGAGCGGGCTGACCCGCATGCCCTCCGTCATCGCCGCCTGCTGCCTGCTCGTCGTCGCGACCACGGTGCTGCACTACGAGGTGCTGCGCCTGGTCAACGCGCGGCTGCCCGCATTGCGCATGCCGGGCCGCGCCAAGCTGGTCGTCGTGATCCTCGCGGCCTTCGTCGCGCACGCGGCGGAGATCGGGTTGTACGGACTCGTGCTCGGCGCATTGGTCAACGGTCTCGGCGCGGGCACGCTGTCCGGCGCGGCCGAGCCGTCGATCTGGTCCTACATCTACTTCTCGGCCGAGACCTACACCTCGCTGGGTTTCGGCGACCTGACGCCCACCGGCCCGATCCGGCTGCTCGCGGGCGTCGAGGCGCTGAACGGGCTGCTGCTGATCGGCTGGTCGGCCTCGTTCACCTACCTGGCGATGGAGCAGTTCTGGAAGCTCGGGCCGGACCGCTAGCGCGGCGCGCGCCCGGCGTGCCGGCGCGCCCGTCCGATCACGCGGCGAAGCGCGCTGGCGAGAACGCCCCGGCGTCGACCAGGGGCGGCACGCCGTCGATCATGTCGGCGATCAGCCGGCCGCTGACCGGGCCCAGCGTGAAGCCCTGGTGCGCATGGCCGAAGTTGAACCACAGGCCCGGGTGCTTCGGTGCCGACCCGATCACCGGCTTCATGTCCGGCGTGCAGGGGCGGTTGCCGAGCCAGATCTCGTCGTCGACCGGCTCGCCCAGCGGCAGCAGCCCGCGGGCGGCCTGCAGCGCCCTCTGCAGCTGCACCGGCGAGGGCGGGGCGCCCAGGCGCGCGAACTCCGCACCGGTGCTCAGGCGGATGCCGCGGGCCATCGGCGCCAGCACGTAGCCGCGCTCGGCGTCCAGCAGCGGCAGCTGCAGCGACGGCCGGTCGGCCGCGGCACCGAAGTGGCGGTGATAGCCGCGCTTGACGAACAACGGCAGCCGGTAGCCCAGGCGCTGCGTCAGCGCGGCGGACCAGGGCCCGAGCGCGATCACCGCATGGCGGGCCTTCAGCGCGCCGTGCGCGGTGCGCACGCGCCAGCCCGCCCCGTCGGGCTGCAGGCTCGTCGCGTCGCCCAGGTGCAGCTCGCCGCCCAGGCGCCGGAAGCGCTGCGCATAACGCCTCACCAGCTCGCCGGGATCGCTGACGGTCCACGGGTCCAGCCAGTGCAGTGCGCCGGCGAGGCCCGGCCGCAGCGCCGGTTCTGCGGATGCGAGCGCCGCGCCGTCCAGCACCGCATGGCGCACGCCGTAGCGGCGGGCGACGTCGTCCGCGTGGGCGACCGCCTCCGCCAGCGCCGCAGGCGTGCGGAAGACGATGCGAAAACCGTCGCGCCGCAGCAGCGGCTCGGCCTCGCTGTCGTGCAGCAGCGCGGCATGCTCGTCCTGGCAATGGGCGATCAGGCGGGCGTAGTCGTCGGCGATGCGGCGGTGGCGGGCCGGTGCGGAGTGCCACCAATAGCGTGCCAAAGGCGCGGCCAGGCCGGGCAGCGCGCGCAGGTGCCAGTTCACCGCCGCACCGCGGCGCAGCGCGGCGTCGATCAGCGCCGGCCATTGCCGCGGAAAGGCATACGGCACCACCGCTTCGCGCTGGATGATGCCGGCATTGCCGTGCGAGGTTTCGCGGCCGGGCGCGCGGCGGTCGACCAGTGCGACCGCGTGGCCGCGCCGGGCCAGTTGCAGGGCGGTGGCGACGCCGACGATGCCGGCCCCGAGCACCAGGATGTGAAAGCGCCCGGACGCCATGGTTGGGTACTGCTTGAAACCTTGGGTGGAACGGATTGTCGAGCCGCGCGCCGCCGCGCACGTGACAACTTTCACAAACTGTCGTTGCGTCGATCGCAACGCAACACGGGCTCACCAGTCGCGTTCCAGCACGCCGCGCAGGTGGTCCAGGAAAGCCTGCGCCGCCGCCGGCAGCGTGCGGCCGGCCAGCGTCTGCACCTCGAAGTGGCGCTCGTTCATCTCGCGGTCGCGCAGCGGCACGGCCACCAGCGTGCCGGCCTTCAGCCGCGAGCGGATCGCCGCCTCGCCGCACAGCGACAGCCCGCCGCCGGCGCTGACGAAGGCGACGATCGGCTCGAGCCGGTTGGTCTCCAGCACCGCATCGACCTTCAAGCCCTGGCGCGCGCAGCTGATCTCGAGCAGCTGGCGCAGCGTGGAGTGCGGCGGCGGCAGCGCCAGCGGATGCGCCACCACCTGCGACAGCGCGAGCTGCCGTCGCGACGCCAGCGCGTGGTCCGGCGCCATCATCGCGAGGATAGGCGCCGGATGGCGCAGCGCGACGTCGATGTCGCGCTCGGAGCTCATGCCGAAGGTGATGCCGATGTCGACGTCGCCATGGCGCAGCGCCTGCGGAATCTCGGCCTGCAGCCGCACGTCGAGCTGGAAGCGGATGCCGCGGTACTCGCGCTGGAACTCGGCCACCAGCGCCGGCAGGAACTCGGACGCAAAACCATCGGTGCTGGCCAGCCGCACGGTGCCGGTGCGCAGGCCGCGCAGCGACTCGATCTCGGCGGCGACACGCTCGACGTCCTGCCACGCGCGCTTGGCATGCACCGCCAGCAGCTCGCCGGCGGAGTTCAGCCGCATGCCGCGCGCACGGCGCTCGAACAGCAGCGTGTCCAGCGACTGCTCCAGCCGCGCGATGCTGCGGCTGACCGCCGACGGCGCGACATGCAGCCGTTCGGCGGCGGCGGTCACCGAGCCGGTCTGCACCACTTCCAGGAAGTGGCGCAGCACCGGTTCCTGCAGGATGCGCTGGTCGATCTTGCGGGGCATGGCGCGTCGGCAGGGTGGTGGTGGAAGAGGATTGCGCGAACAGCAACGATGGATTCTAGAGACGGCCGTTGATGACGGTGCTAGGGCTTCCCTAGCATCGGCGTCGTCGAGGGGCCGTTCCTGGCGCCGGACGAGAGGACCGATGGCATGACCGCATCCGCTGCGCCCACTTCCCTGGCCGAGTTCTCCGCGGTCGACCTGCGCCGCCTGATCGGCCGGCGCGAGATCTCGCCGGTCGACCTGCTCGAGGCCTGCATCGCGCGCATCGAGACGCTGAACCCGTACGTCAACGCGGTCACCGCGACCTGCTTCGAGCGCGCCCGCGTCGAAGCCCGTGACGCCGAACGCGCGGCGCGGCGCGGCGAGCCGCTCGGCCTGCTGCACGGCCTGCCGGTGGGCGTGAAGGACCTGGAGCCGACCGCCGGGCTGCTGACCACCTTCGGCTCGCCGAACTTCCGCGGCCATGTGCCGAGCGAGGACGTCGAGCTCGTCGCGCGCCTGCGCCGCGCCGGCGGCATCGTCGCCGCGAAGACCAACGTGCCCGAGCTCGGCGCCGGCGCGAATACGCGCAACCCGGTGTGGGGGGCGACCGGCAATCCGTTCGATCCCAACCTGAACGCGGGCGGGTCCTCGGGTGGTTCGGCCGCGGCGCTGGCGCTGGACCTGCTGCCGGTGTGCACCGGCTCCGACACTGGCGGCTCGCTGCGCATCCCGGCATCGAAGTGCGGCGTCGTCGGCTTCCGGCCGTCGCCCGGGCTGGTGCCGAATGCGCGGCGGCTGCTCGGCTGGTCGCCGATCTCGGTGGTCGGGCCGATGGGCCGCACGGTCGAGGACACCTGCCTGCAGCTGGCCGCCACCGCCGGCGTGTGTGCCGGCGATCCGCTGAGTTATCCGGTGGACGCGGCATCGTTCCTGTCCCTGCCGCCGGCGGAGCTCGGCCGCCTGCGCGTCGGCTGGACCACCGACTTCGGCTGCTGCGACGTCGATCCCGACATTCGCGCCGCGTTCGCCGGCAAGGTCGCCGCGATGCGGCACCTGTTCGCTTCCTGCGACGAGCTGCACTTCGAGCTCGGCGACGTGCACGGCACGTTCGACGTGCTGCGGGCGGAGGCCTTCGTCGCCGGCACGCGCGAGGCCTACGAGCGCGATCCGGACAGCCTGGGCCCCAACCCCCGCGCCAATTACGAGATAGGCGCGCGCATGAGCCTGCGCGACTGCGCCTGGGCGCAGGCCGAGCAGACGCGCATCCTGCAGCGCTGGCAGCGCCAGACGGCGGAGGTCGATCTGGTGCTCGCGCCGACGACGCCGGTGTCGCCCTTCCGCTGGACCGAGCCGCATGCGCTGCTGGTCGACGGCCGGCCGCAGGCCAACTACTACCGCTGGCTGGCGCTGACCTACGTCACCACGCTGACCACGCACCCGGCGATCACGCTGCCCTGCGGTACCGATGCGCTCGGCCTGCCGTTCGGGCTGCAGGTGGTCGGCGGCTTCCGCGGCGATGCGGCGCTGCTGTCGGCCGCGCTGGCGCTGGAGCGGGCCTTCGCCCAGGTTGCGGCGCTGCGGCGGCCGCGGCCCGACCTCCACGCGCTGCGCCATGCCGAACCGGCGCTGCATTCGATCGTCACCGCGCCGCCGCTGCCCGACGGTCGCCCGCTGCACACCGCCGCCACGTCCGTCGTCTGACCGAGGAGAACCTGCATGATGCGCCGCCTTGCCCTTGCCGCCGCCGCGGTCCTGATCGCCGGCGCCGCGCCGGTCTTCGCCGCCGAAGCCTGGCCCGCCAAGCCGATCACGCTGGTGGTGCCGTACAGCCCGGGCGGCGCCACCGACACCATCGCCCGCATCCTCGCCAGGCACATGGCCGAGAAGCTGCGCCAGCCGATGCTGGTCGACAACAAGCCCGGCGCCGGCACCGAGATCGGGGCCACGCTGGTCGCCCGGGCGCCGGCCGACGGCTACACGCTGCTGATCTCGTCGAACACCACCTTCACCGTCAACCCGGCGCTGAAGCCCAGGCTGCCGTACTCGCCGGAGAAGAGCTTCGAGTCGATCGGCATCATCGGCTCGTCGCCGCTGATGCTGCTGGCGAACCCGGGCTTCGCGGCCGGCGACATCAAGGGCCTGGTCGCGCAGGCCAAGGCACGGCCGGGCAAGATCAGCTACGCATCCTTCGGCGCCGGCACGACCTCGCACCTCGCTGGCGAGATGCTGAAGGTGATGGCCGGCATCGACATCCTGCACGTGCCGTACAAGGGCAGCTCGCCGGCGATGGCCGACCTGGTCGGCGGCCAGGTCGACCTGAGCGTCGATACGCTGGTGGCGGCGATCCCGATGCTGAAGGGCGGCAAGGTCAAGGCGCTGGCGATCACGTCGCCCAGGCGCTCGCCGCAGCTGCCGGACGTCCCGACGATCGCCGAGGCGGGCTACCCGGACTACGAGATGGTCGCGTGGATCACCGTCGTCGCGCCGCGCGGGCTGCCGGCGTCGGTGCAGCAGAAGCTGTCGTCGACACTGGCCCAGGTGGTGGCCGAGCCGGCCGCGCGTTCGGCGCTGGAGCAGGCCGGCATGGACCTGCAGTTCCAGCCCGGCAGCGCCTTCGACGCGCGTGTCGCGCGCGAGCTGCCGCTGCTGCGGGCCTACGTCAGCCGCGCGAGGATTTCACTCGACTGACCGCGCCCGGGCGGCGCACCGGCGCCGCATCGGCCCCATCGAGCTGACGCACGATGTCGTCGAGCATGGCGTCGCGCAGCGTGCGCGGATCGCCCGTCGGCAAGCCGATGCCGACCGCCAGGAACAGGTAACCCAGCACCTTGCAGCGACACAGGTCGTGCGCGCTTCGGCTGGCGGCCGCACCGGCCGACGGCAAACACGCGTCGACCAGCGCTTGTGCATGCGCCCGGAACGCCGCCGCCGGGCCGCCGGCGAACACCTCGCCTTCGGCCGCGCCGCGCTGCACGTCGAACATCATGCGCCAGGCGTGCGGGTGCTCGAGCCAGTAGTCGATGTAGCCGGCGTAGAACGCGCGCAACCGGGCCGGCGCGGCATCGCGCGGGCGAAGACGGGCCAGTGACGCCGCCAGCGCGTCGGCGAGCGCTTCGTCCCACGCGCCCATCACCAGCGCGCTCTTGTTCGAGAAGTAGCGGTAGAGCCCCATCGCCGAGAGGCCGACCGTGTCGGCCACCGCGCGCATCGTCACCGCGTCGTTGCCGCCCTCGAGGTGCAGCGTGCGCACGGCGGACAGGATGTCGCGGCGCAGCGCATCCTGCTCGGGGCCGGGGCGGCGGCGGGGCGTATGGAGATCGCTCAACGGAACGAAGCCGGGTCGTGCATTGCGACGCATTGTCGCGTCGCAGGTGTCGCCGGTGCGCCAAAGACCCCTTGAGTTTACGGCGTACGCTACGATGTACGCTAAAACCGATCGATCGTGCAGAACGCATCTCGCCGAACGCGCTCATGACGCCATCGTCCGCCATCCTGCCGGCCGGCGTGCCGGCCGCCGGCGAACCGCCGCCGGACGGTCCGGACGCCGGCCGTGCCGCGCTGGCCGACGCACTGCGCCGCCTGGCCGGCGTGATCGACAACGTCAGCGACGGCATCGTGACGATCGACGGCCGCGGCCGGGTCGAATCGTTCAACAAGGCGGCCTGCGCGATGTTCGGCTACGCGGCGCACGAGGTGATCGGGCGCAACGTCTCGATGCTGATGCCCTCGCCGCACCGCGAGGCCCATGATCGCTACATCAACGACTACCTGCGCACGCGCGAGCCGAAGGTGATCGGCATCGGGCGCCGGCTGACGGCCGTGCGCAAGGACGGCAGCGTCTTCCCGATCCGACTGTCGGTGTCGGTCGCGACGGGGCCGGACGATCCGGTGTTCGTCGGCCTGCTCAGCGACCTGAGCGGCGAAGAGCGCGAGCGTGCGTTCGAGCATGCCGCGTTGCACGATCCGCTGACCGGCCTGCCGAACCGCGCGCACTTTCTGGCCCGCCTCGAGGCGGCCTGCGCGGCGGCGCAGGACGGCCCGCCGTTCGCGCTGCTGTTCGTCGACCTCGACCGCTTCAAGCCGATCAACGACCTGCACGGGCACGGTGTCGGCGACCTCGTGCTGCGTGCGGTGGCCGCGCGCCTGCGCAACGCGGTGCAGCGCGACGATGCCGTCGCCCGTTTCGGCGGCGACGAGTTCGTCGTGCTGCTGTCCGGCGTGCGCGAACGCGACACCGCGGCGCGCATCGCCGCGCGTCTGGCCGCCGCCATCGGGCTGCCGCTGGAAGTCGGCGGCCATGCCCTGCACGTCGGTGCCAGCGTCGGCATGGCGATCTGGGGCGCCGATGGGCGTCTTCCCGCCGCGCTGATGGCGAGCGCCGATCGCGCGATGTACGCCGCCAAGCGCAGCGGCGCCGCGGCGTCCGCGTCCGCCGACGGCGGACTGTCCGATCTTCCCTGACCACGAAGGACCATGAGCAACCTGAAGATCACCACCCGACTGCTGATCCTGCTGGCCGTGCTGTCGCTGCTGCTGATGGGCATCGGCGCGCTGGGCCTGTCCGCGACCGCCCGCAGCAACGAGGCGCTGCGCTCGGTGTACCAGGACCGCGTGCTGCCGATGCAGCAGCTCGCCGACGTGCAGGAGCGCCTGCTGCGCAACCGGCTGGCCATCGCGGTCACGCTGGTCACGCCGAGCGAGGAGGAGATCCGTCGCAACACCGCCGAGGTCGAGGCCAACATCGAGGCCGTCGGCAAGGCCTGGCAGGCCTTCATGGCGACGGCGATGACGCCCGAGGAGGCCGCGCTCGCGCGGCAGTTCACCGACGACCGCCGGCGCTTCGTCGAGGACGGGCTGATGCCGGCCGTGCGCGCGCTGCGCGGCGGCGATATCGAGGGCGCGCGCCGGATCGTCACCGAGAAGGTGCGCCCGCTGTACCAGCCGGTGGCGACCGGCATCGAGCAGTTGCAGGCGCTGCAGCTGCGCGAGGCGGAGGCGGCGTACACCGGGGCGGCCGAGCGCTACCGCACGATGCGCGCGGTCGAGGTCGGCGCCATCGTGGCCGGCGTCGGTTTTGCGCTGTGGCTGGGCCTGGCGCTGGTGCGCGGCATCACGCGCTCGTTGCGCCAGGCGATCGAGTTCGCCGAGACGGTCGCCGCCGGCGACCTGACGCGCGAGCTGAACCCGTCCGGCCAGGACGAGGTCGCGCAGCTGCTGCGGGCGCTGGGCGCGATGCGGCGCCGGCTCGCCGAGGTGGTGCAAGGCGTGCGCCAGAACGCCGAGGCCGTGGCGACGGCCAGCGCGCAGATCGCGCAGGGCAACCTCGACCTGAGCGCACGCACCGAGGAGCAGGCCAGCGCGCTCGAAGAAACTGCCGCGTCGATGGAGCAGCTGTCGGGCACCGTCAGGCAGACCGCCGACAACGCACGCCAGGCCAATGAGCTGGCGATCGGCGCGACACAGGTCGCCGGCGAGGGCGGGGCGGTGGTGGCGCGCGTCGTCGAGACGATGACCGGCATCGACGAGAGCGCGCGCCGCATCGCCGACATCATCGGTGTGATCGACGGCATCGCGTTCCAGACCAACATCCTGGCGCTCAATGCGGCCGTCGAGGCCGCGCGCGCCGGCGAGGCCGGCCGCGGCTTCGCGGTGGTGGCCGCCGAGGTGCGCTCGCTGGCGCAGCGCTCGGCCGAGGCCGCACGCGACATCAAGTCGCTGATCGGCGGCAGCGTCGAGCGCGTCGAGCAGGGCATGGCGCTGGTCGGCCAGGCCCGCTCGACGATGGACGAGGTGGCGGCGGCGATCCGCCGCGTCACCGACCTGATGGGAGAGATCAGCGCGGCCTCGCACGAGCAGAGCACCGGCGTCGCGCAGGTCGGCGAGGCGGTCGGCCAGATGGACCAGGCGACGCAGCAGAACGCCGCGCTCGTCGAGCAGTCCGCCGCCGCGGCCGAGAGCCTGAAGCTGCAGGCCGAGCGGCTGGTGCAGGCGGTGGCGGTGTTCCGTCTGGCCGGCGCGGTCTCCGGCCCCTCGGCACCGGTGGAGGCCTCGAGCTGAAGCTGGCGGCGCTTCGCTACGCGGCCGCCTGCCTGCAGTCGCCGGCCGGCGGCCTTGCCGCGCGCTCGTGGTGCCTGCAGCGCCTGGGTGCCCTGGCGCTGCTGGCGCTGGGCCTGCTGGCGAGCGCCGGCTGGTTGATGCACGTGCCGATCCTGGTGCGGCTGCAGGAGGGCGTCGTGCCGATCGTGATGGCCGCCGCCCTCGGCTTCGCGCTGCTGGGCATCGCGCTGCTGGCCGACGCACGCGGGCGCACCCGGCGCGGCGGTGCGCTGGCGGTCCTGGCGATCGCGGTGGCCGGCGCCACGCCGCTGCTGGGCGGGCCGTCGCTGGGCATCGACCTGCCGGCGCTGCATGCCTGGCTCGGCGACGGCGATCCGCATCCGGGCCGGCTCGGACTGAACCAGGCGCTGGGCTTCGCGCTGGCCGCGCTGATCGTGCTGCTGAACCGCCCGCAGGCCGGTGCGGCGGCGCGGCGGGCGGTGCTGGCGCTGATCTTCGGGCTGCTCGGAGTGGGCCTGGCCGGCATCGTCGGCCATGGGCTCGACCTGCACCTGCTCGACCCCGATTTCGCGGTGGTGCGCATGTCGTTGCCGACGGCTGCGGGCTTCGTCGTCGTCGCGCTGTGCTGCGGCCTCGAGTGGTCGGTGCATGCGCAGCGCGCCGATCCCGATGCGCGCGACAGCGAGCGCCAGATCCTGCTGGCCGGCGGCGCGCTGGTGGCGCTGGCGGCGATGAGCGCGGGCCTCGCCGGCATCGCGTCGCAGCAGCGCACGCTCGCCGCGATGCTCGAGAGCGGCGTGCAGGCCGCGCTGGACAGCCGCATCGCGCTGTTCGACACGATGCTGCGCACGGCGCTGCAGCGCGCCGAGGCCACGGCGCGCGAACCGGAGCTGCTGCGGCTGGTGGCGCTGCACGCGGCCGCGCCGCCGACGCGCCCGGCCGTCGACGCGCTGGACCGCGCGCTGCGCCGGCTGGTGGCCACCGGGTACACCGGCGTGCGCATCGACGATGCCGATGGCCGGCTGCTGGGCAGTGCGGGGCGGCTCGCCGGCTCGGCCGCCTTCGCCGCGCCGCTGCGCTCCGCGCTGCCGGCCGAGCTGGTCTGGCGCGAGCAACTGCTGCTGCGCCTGCACGTGCCGCTGGTCGACAGCGACGTGCCGCTCGGCACGCTGCTGCTCGAGACGGACCTCGGCCGCTTCGACGAGGACTTCTTCGACACCCGCGGCTACGGCAGCACCGGCGAGGTGCTGCTGTGCCGCGCCGCGATCGCCCGCAACGAATGTTTCCCCGGGCCGGCACGCGCGCAGCCGTTCACGATCGACAGCCACACGCAGGACGGACGCGCGCTGCCGGTGTCGCGCGCGCTGGCCGGCCAGCGCGGCGTGGTGCGCATGCGCGACTACCGTGGCCAGCATGTGCTGGCCGCACACGCGCCGCTGGCGCCGGGGCTCGGCGTGGTGCTGAAGCAGGACGCCGCCGAGCTGTTCCAGCCGGTGCGGCGCGCGCTGGTTGCCGCGCTGCCGTGGCTGCTGGTGCTGGTGGCCGTCGGCGTCTACGCGCTGCGCTGGCACCTCAGGCCGATGGTGCGCAGCCTGGGCGATACGCTGCGCCATGTGGCCGAGCAGGAAGCGCGCGTCAGCGCGGTGGTCGACAACGTCGGCGACGGCATCCTGTCGATGGACGAGCGCGGCACCGTGCTGAGCTGCAACGCCGCCGCCTGCGCGATCTTCGACCGGCCCGCCGGGCAGATCGTCGGTACGTCGATCACCTCGCTGATGCCGATGCGCTACCGCGACGCGCACAGCGCCGACAAGCTGCTGCCGGGCATCTCGCGCATCGTCGGCCACGGCACGGTCGAACTGGTGGGCCTGCGCGGGCCGGGCCGCGAGTTTCCGCTCGAGCTGCGCGTCACCGAGACCACCACCGCCGACGGCCGCGTGCTGGTGGCGGTGCTGCGCGACATCAGCGAGCGCAAGGAAGCGCAGCGCCGGCTGGTGGGCATGGCCGAGCAGATGAGCCACCAGGCGATGCATGACGCGCTGACCGGGCTGGCCAACCGCACGGCGCTGGAACAGCGCCTGGACGCGCTGCTGGCCGAGAGCGGCGCCGGTGCGCAGCACACGCTGCTGTTCATGGACCTCGACCAGTTCAAGCTGGTCAACGACACCAGCGGCCATGCCGCCGGCGACGAGCTGCTGCGCCGGCTGGCCACCGTGCTGCGCGGCGCGCTGCGCGCGAGCGACCTGCTGGCGCGCATCGGCGGCGACGAGTTCGCCGTCGTGCTGGCCGGTTGCGATGCCGAGGCGGCGATGCGCATCGCCGAGGCGCTGCGCGCGCGCGTGCGCGACTTCCAGTTCGTCTGGCAGGAGCGCGCGTTCCGCATCGGCGTGAGCATCGGCGCGGTGCCGTTCGCGGCGGGCCAGCTCGACCGCCACGAGCTGCTGCGCTGCGCCGACTCGGCCTGCTACGTCGCGAAGGAGCGCGGTCGCAACCGCGTGCACCTCTGGCACCCCGACGATGCCGACCTGGTGCGCCGGGCCGGCGAGATGAACTGGGTCGCGCGGCTGCAGTCGGCGCTGGCGCAGGACCGCTTCGTGCTGTACCGGCAGCGCATCGCGCCGGTGGCCAGCGACGGCCGCGAGCCGCCGCGCTACGAGCTGCTGCTGCGGCTGCGCGACGAGGCCGGCGAACTGGTGCCGCCGATGGCCTTCGTTCCGGCGGCCGAGCGCTACGGGCTGATGGCCTCGATCGACCAGTGGGTCGTCGACCGCGCGCTGGCGGCGATGCGCGCCGGCGGCGACGACGCGCACTACGCGATCAACCTTTCCGGCGCCTCGCTGAACGATCCGGCGATGCTGCCCTTCATCCTCGAGGCGATTCAACGCCACGGCATCGCGCCGCGGCGCCTGTGCTTCGAGGTCACCGAGACCGCGGCGGTCGCCAACCTCGACGTCGCCATCACGATGATGGGCGCGCTGCGCGAGCGCGGCTGCCAGTTCGCGCTGGACGACTTCGGCGCCGGCATGTCCTCCTTCGCCTACCTGCAGAAGCTGCCGGTCGACTACCTGAAGATCGACGGCCGCTTCGTGCGCGACATCGCCGACGACACCGCCGACCTCGCGATGGTCGAGGCCATCAATACGCTGGGCCACCGGCTGCGCCTGAGCACGGTGGCCGAGTTCGTCGAGGACGAGCGCATCCTCGCGCTGCTGCGCACGCTGGGCGTGGACTATGCGCAGGGTTACGGCATCGCACGGCCGGAGCCGATGCCCCTGGACGCGGCCGGTGCCGCGGCCGCCTCGCCGATCCAGCGCGCCGGCCAGTCGCCGCGCTGAACCATCTCGCGCAGCACGCCGGTCACCAGCGTGATGACGGCCGCGCTGGCGGCGGTCAGCGGGCGCGTCAGGTTGGTCGCGCAGACGACGCGCCGCGACATGCCCTCGCTGGCGATGACCGCCGCACGCAACTGCCCGGCGGCGACCTCGGGCTTCACCGAGCCGAGCGACAGGATGGTGCTGCCCAGCCCCTGCTCGACCGCGCGCTTCACGCTGGTCAGCGATTCGACCTCGGTGACGACGTTCAGCACGAGGCCGTGCGCGGCGCAGGCTTCGTCGATGATGCGGCGCAGCCCGTGCTCGCGGCCCGGCAGGATCAGCGGGTGCCGCGCGACGGCGGCCAGCGACACCCGCCGGGGCAGCCGGCGCGGCTGCGGGCCCGCGACGAAGGCCAGTTGCTCCTCGAGCAGGGGTTGGGTCGCGAGCCCCGGTTCCGGCGCGCCGCCGAACAGCAGCGCGAAGTCGAGCCGGCCCGAATGCAGCCACTCGCGCAGGAAGCCGCTGTAGGCCTCGACCACCTTCAGCCGCACCTGCGGCACGTGTTCGTGGCAGGCCTGCAGGATCGGCACCGTGGCCGCCAGCGCCACGGTGGTGGGCAGTCCGACCACGACCTCGCCGGACGGCACGGCGGTGGATTCGCGCACCGCGAGCCGCGCGCGCTCGACGTCGGCGAGCACCACCTTGGCATGTTCCAGGAAGATCTTGCCGGCCTCGGTCAGCGCCATGCCGCGGCTGGAGCGTTCGAAGAGCTTCGCGCCGACTTCGTGCTCCAGCCCGGCGATCTGCGCACCGAGCGCCGGCTGCGCGACATGCAGGCGCGTCGAGGCCTTCAGCAGGCTGCCGGCCTCGGCGACGCCGGCGAAATAGCGCAGTTGCCGCAGTTCCATGGGGGGTCGGTGGCTATACGTCCGGTGTCTATCGTGTAGGTCGAATAAGTATTTTACGGATAGCCCGGGACTGCCCAGAATCGGCCGATCCCAGGAGCCTGCATGAGCCTCGACATCGACCACCTGCGCAGCTGGATCGGCCGCACCGACGTGTCGGACGACGTCGTGACGCCGGTGCCGGTGCGCGCCTTGAGCGCGACCCTGGACCGCGACGATGCCCCCGGTCCCGGCGAGGCGATTCCGCCGTGCTGGCACTGGCTGTACTTCCTGCCGCTGCACCGGCAATCGAGCATCGGGCCCGACGGTCACCCGCAGCGCGGCGGCTTTCTGCCACCGGTGCCGCTGCCGCGCCGCATGTGGGCCGGCAGCCGCATCCAGTTCGCCGCGCCGCTGAAGGTGGGGCAGTCGATCACCCGGCGCTCGCGCATCGAGGACGTGGCGTTGAAGGACGGCCGCACCGGGCCGCTGGTCTTCGTCAAGGTGCAGCACGAGGTGAGCGCCGACGGCGTGCTGGTGATCGACGAGCGCCATGACATCGTCTACCGCGGGATGTCGCAGCCCGGCGAACCGGCGCCTGCGGGCACGCCCGCACCAACCGATGCCGCCTGGACCCGCCACATCGTGCCCGACGACGTGCTGCTGTTCCGCTATTCCGCGCTGACCTTCAACGGCCACCGCATCCACTACGACCGCAAGTACGTCACCGAGGTCGAGGGCTACCCCGGCCTGATCGTGCACGGCCCGCTGATCGCCACGCTGCTGCTGGACCTGCTGCGCCGCGAGCTGCCGGCGCGCCGCGTCACCGGCTTCCAGTTCCGGGCGATGAAGCCGCTGTTCGACATCGCGCCCTTCGAGGTCTGCGGCCGGCTGGATGGCGAGCACGCCGTCAAGCTGTGGGCCCGCACGCCCGAAGGCCACCTGGCCATGGAAGCGAGCGCGACGCTCGCCTGAAAGAGGACACCGACACCATGTTCAACGAACCCGACGAGCACCAGGAAATCCGCGACGCGGTGCGCCAGCTGTGCCGGCAGTTTCCGGACGAGTACTTCCGGCGCGTCGACGAGAAGCGCGCCTATCCCGAGGAATTCGTCGATGCGCTGATGAAGGCCGGCTGGCTGGCCGCGATGATCCCCGAGGAATATGGTGGCACCGGCCTCGGCCTGACTGCCGCGACGGTGATCATGGAGGAGATCAACCGCTCCGGCGGCAATGCCGGCGCGGTGCATGGCCAGATGTACAACATGGGCACCTTGCTGCGCAACGGCAGCCCGGCGCAGAAGGACAAGTACCTGCCGCGCATCGCCGCCGGCGAGCTGCGCATCCAGTCGATGGCGGTGACCGAGCCGACCACCGGCACCGACACCACCAAGATCAAGACCACCGCGGTGAAGCGGGGTGACCGCTACGTCGTCAACGGCCAGAAGGTGTGGATCTCGCGCGTGCAGCACTCGGACCTGATGATCCTGCTGGCGCGCACGACGCCGCTGGCCGAGGTGAAGAAGAAGTCCGAGGGCATGTCCATCTTCATCGTCGACCTGCACGACGCGATCGGCAACGGACTGACGGTGCGCCCGATCCCGAACCTGGTGAACCACGAGACCAACGAGCTGTTCTTCGACAAGCTCGAGATCCCCGAGGAGAACCTGATCGGCGTCGAGGGCCAGGGCTTCAAGTACATCCTCGACGGGCTCAACGCCGAGCGCACGCTGATCGCCGCCGAGTGCATCGGCGACGGCTACTGGTTCATCGAGCGCGCGCGCAAGTACGCGAACGAGCGCATCGTCTTCGACCGGCCGATCGGCCAGAACCAGGGCGTGCAGTTCCCGATCGCCGATGCCTTCATCGAGGTCGAGGCCGCGAACCTGATGCGCTTCGAGGCGGCGCGCCGCTTCGATGCCCACGAAGCCTGCGGTGCGCAGGCCAACATGGCCAAGTACCTCGCGGCCAAGGCCTCGTGGGAGGCGGCCAATGTCTGCATGCAGACGCACGGCGGCTTCGGCTTCGCGAACGAGTACGACATCGAGCGCAAGTTCCGCGAGACCCGGCTGTACCAGGTGGCGCCGATCTCGACGAACCTGATCTACGCGTACGTCGCCGAGCACGTCCTCGGACTGCCGCGGAGCTTCTGACGTGCGATCTGCAGGCTCGACGACGGTGATCGGCCCGTTGCGGACGGTCGCGGTTCTGCGCTGCATGCCCACACCGCACAAGATCAGGCCGGCAGGGCGCACGCGGGGACTGTGCATGCCGGCACCGAGCGCGCCAAGGCCACTGGGTGCCCGGCTCCGCTCATGTCCCCCGGGCCGTGCGCCGCTGATACGTCCCAGGCTGGATACCGGCCGGCCCTCCTCCTTGACTTCGCTACGCCGGGCACCCAGCGCCCTTGGCTGTGGCGACACCGTGGCATGCGCTCCCCTGCCAGGGCGGTGCGGATCAGGACGGCGGGGCGCTCTGTGGAGCGAAGTCAAGGAGGAGGGCCGGCCGAGCGCCACCCGGGGCGTCACAGCGCAGCCCGGCCCGGGGGACATGAGCGGAACAGAGCGCCCCGCCGGCCTGATCTATTGCAGACCGAAGCACGCAACGGCCGTTGCCCGTTGGATGCGTCACAGGGCGCTCAACACAAGATGGAGCCATTGACATGACGCGTCCTTTGGATGGCATCACCGTCGTCACGCTGGAACACGCGATCGCCGCGCCGTTCTGCACCCGCCAGCTCGCCGACCTGGGCGCGCGGGTGATCAAGGTCGAGCGCCCCGGCAGCGGTGACTTCGCGCGCGCCTACGATGAGCGTGTCAAGGGCCTGGCCTCGCACTTCGTGTGGACCAACCGTTCGAAGGAGAGCGTGACGCTGGACGTCAAGCATCCCGACGCGCAGGCCGTGCTCGCGAAGCTGCTCGAAAGTGCCGACGTGCTGGTGCAGAACCTCGCGCCCGGCGCCGCGGCGCGGCTCGGGCTGTCGTTCGAGGCACTGCACGAGAAACATCCGCGGCTGATCGTCTGCGACATCTCGGGTTATGGCGATGACCCGACACAACCCGGCCCCTACCGCGACAAGAAGGCCTACGACCTGCTGATCCAGAGCGAGTCGGGTTTCCTGTCGGTCACCGGCACGCCGGACGAACCGGCCAAGGCCGGCTGCTCGATCGCCGACATCTCGGCCGGCATGTACGCCTACTCCAGCATCCTGGCCGCCCTGCTGCAGCGCGGGAAGACGGGGAAGGGCTCACGCATCGACGTCTCGATGCTCGAGAGCATGGTCGAGTGGATGAACTACCCGCTGTACTACGCGTTCGATGGCGCGACGCCGCCGTCGCGCGCCGGTGCCGCGCACGCGACGATCTATCCCTACGGGCCGTTTCCGGCCGGTGATGGCCGTACCGTGATGCTGGGCCTGCAGAACGAGCGCGAATGGGGGGTGTTCTGCCGCCAGGTGCTGAAGCAGCCGGCGCTGGAGAGCGACGAGCGCTTCTCGGCCAACTCGAAGCGCGCGGCCAACCGCGATGCCTTGCGCGCCCTCATCATCGAGGCCTTCGGCGCCTTGACCGCCGAGCAGGTGATGCAGCGCCTGGACGAGGCGCAGATCGCCAACGCCCGCGTCAACGACATGCACGACGTCTGGCAGCACCCACAGCTGCAGGCGCGCCAGCGCTGGACCGAGGTGGCCACGCCCCGCGGCGCGATTCCCGCGCTGCTGCCGCCGGGCCGCAACGACGCCTACACGCCGCGGATGGACGCGGTGCCCGGCCTGGGGCAGCACACCGACGCGATCCTCGGCGAGCTCGGCTTCAGCGTCGAGCGCATCGCCGCGATGCGTCGCGACGGCGCCCTCTGAGATTCCACGACGACGACAAAGGAGACATCGCATGCCGTTCCACCGTTCCCCGCTGCGCACATTGACCGCGCTCGGCGCCGCGCTGTTCACGACGCTGGCCGGCGCGCAGGGCTGGCCCAGCAAGCCGATCACGCTGGTCGTGCCCTTTGCGGCCGGCGGCCCGACGGATGTCGTCGCGCGTCTGCTCGGCGGCGCGATGACGACGTCGCTGAAGCAGACGGTGGTGATCGAGAACAAGACCGGTGCCGGCGGCACCATCGCCGCGGGCGCCGTGGCGCGCGCGGCGCCGGACGGCTACACCTTCCTGATCCACCACAACGGCATGGGCACCGCGCCATCGCTGTACCGCAAGCTGACCTACAACCCGCTGACCGACTTCGAGTACGTCACGCAGGTCGTCGACGTGCCGATGACCCTGCTGGGCCGCAAGGACCTGCCGGCGAAGGACTTCAAGGAACTGCTGGCCTACCTCAAGGCCAACGCGGCCAAGGTGAACCTTGCCCATGCCGGCCTCGGTGCCGTCTCGCACCTGTGCGGCATGCTGTTCCGCCAGGCCATCGGCGTCGAGCTGACGACCGTGCCCTACCAGGGCACCGGCCCGGCGATGAACGCGCTGCTGGCCGGCCAGGTCGACCTGCTGTGCGACCAGACCACGCAGACAACGCAGCACATCAAGGCCGGCTCGGTGAAGCTGTACGGCGTGACGACGCTGCAGCGGCTGAAGACGCTGCCCGATGCGCCGACCTTGGCCGAGCAGGGCCTGCCCGGCTTCCAGGTCGTCGTCTGGCACGGCATCTACGCGCCCAAGGGCACGCCGAAGGAGGCGCTCGACAAGTTCGGTGCGGCGATCAAGGCCGCCCTGAAGGACCCGGCCGTCGGGCCGAAGCTCGCCGAGCTGGGCGCGATCACGGTCTCCGACGACAAGCTGACGCCGGCCGGCCTGCAGACCTGGCTGCAGGCGGAAACGCAGCGCTACGCACCGGTGATCAAGGCCGCGGGCCAGTTCGCCGACTGACCATCGCCACCGGGGCCGACGATGACGACGACGCCTGACCTCGACGCGCCGCTCGCGCGCGCGCGCACGCTGCTGTTCGTGCCGGGCAACCGGCCCGAGCGCTTCATGAAGGCGCTGGCCAGTGGCGCCGATGCGGTGGTGCTGGACCTGGAGGATGCGGTGCCCGCCGATGCCAAGGTCGCGGCGCGCGAGGCGATCGCCGCCGCGTGGCAGGAGGTTCGCAGGGCGGGGCTGCCGCTGGTCGTGCGCATCAGCGCGCCGGCCAGCGAGGCCGGCATCGCCGACCTCGCCTGGCTCGCCCGTCTGCAGCCCGCGCCCGATGCCGTGATGGTGCCGAAAGCCGATGGCGTCGACGCCTTGCAGGCCGTCGTGCAGGCCGCGCCCGGCGTGCCACTGCTGCCGCTGATCGAGAGCGCTGCCGGCTGGGACGCGCTGCCGGTGATCGCGTCGACGCCCGGCGTGCTGCGCCTCGTGATCGGCCACATCGACTTCGTCGCCGACACCGGCCTGCTGTGCAGCGACGACGAGCGCGAGCTGGTGCCGTTGCGTTTCGCGGTGGCGATGCACACGCGGCTGCAGCAGCTGGCGCCGGCGATCGACGGCGTCACCGCCGCCTTCGACGACGATGCGCGGTTGCGCGCCGACACGCAGCGCGCGCTGCGCTTCGGCTTCGGCGCCAAGCTGTGCATCCACCCGCGTCAGGTGGCGGTCGTGCACGACGCGCTGGCACCGAGTGCCGACGAACGGGCCTGGGCCGAACGCGTGCTGGCCGCCGACGCGGCGTCGGGCGGCGCCGCGGTGCAACTCGACGGCCGCATGGTCGACCTGCCGGTCGTGCTGCAGGCGCGGCGTACGCTCGCGCGTTCACGTCCACCGGAAGACCGCCGATGATCGATCACCTCGACCACCTCGTGCTGACCACCGCGCACGAGGCCGACTGCATCCGCTTCTACACCGAGGTGCTCGGCATGAAGCTCGAGACCTTCGTCGGCGGCACGCCGCCGGTGGAGCGCCGCGCCTTCGTCTTCGGCGCGCAGAAGATCAACCTGCACGTCAAGGGCCGCGAGTTCGACCCCAAGGCCCACACGCCGGTGCCCGGTGCGCTGGACCTGTGCTTCATCGCCGCCGTGCCGCTGCAGCAGGTGATCGATCGCCTGGTCGCCGCCAACGTGCGCATCGTCGAAGGCCCGGTGCTGCGCACCGGTGCGACCGGCCGCATCCGCTCGGTTTATGTGCGCGATCCGGACCTCAACCTGATCGAGCTGTCGGAGCCGGCGAGTTGATTTCGGCAGGGCGCGTTGCTCGTGACGGCTGGCGGCTCGTTGCGGATGTTCGTCGTCGCGTGCGAAGGTCTGCGCAAGATCAGGCCGGCGGGGCGCTCTGTTCCGCTCATGTCCCCCGGGCCGGGCTGCGCTGTGACGCAAAGGCGGAATTCCGGCCGGCCCTCCTCCTTGACTTCGCTCCACAGAGCGCCCCGCCGTCCTGATCGCACCGCCCTGGCAAGGGATCGCACGCCACGGTGTCGCGTGAGCCAAGGGCGCTGGGTGCCCGGCGTAGCGAAGTCAAGGAGAAGGGCCGGCCGAGATTCAGCCTGAGGCGTATCAGCGGCGCACGGCCCGGGGGACATGAGCGGAGCCGGGCACCCAGTGGCCTTGGCGTGCTCGGTGCCAGCATGCGCCCCGTCCCCATCGTGCGCAGATCGCCGCGAACAGAGGGCAGGCCTCGGTTGACAACCGACCGGCTGGACGGTTAGTCTGCCGACCATGTCCGCACCGACCACCTTCGCCGGCCCGCTCGTCGCACCGGCCAGTCCCGAAGCCGGCGCCTCGCGCGTCGACGTGCTGCTCGATGCCGCCGAGGCGGTGATCGTGCGCGACGGCATCGCCAGCCTGACGCTGGACGCGGTCGCGGCAGAAGCCAAGGTCAGCAAGGGCGGGCTGCTGCACCACTTCCCGAGCAAGGACCGGCTGGTCGAGTCGCTGGTCAAGCGCACCGCGGGCAACATCCGCCAGCACAACGCCGAGGCCTTCGACCAGGTGCCCGATGGTCCGGGCCGCATGGCGCGCGGGCTGCTGGCCGCCAACCTGCGCGACATGGACGAATGGTGCGCCAGTTGCCAGCGCGGCTCGGCGGCAACCTTCTCGGCGCTGGCGCACAAGCCCGAACTGCTGGGGCCGATGCGCGAGGCTTATGCCGAGTTGCACCGCCGCGTCGCCGAGGACGGCCTGCCCGAAGGCATCGGCGATGTCGTCGTCGCCGCGGTCGACGGGCTGTGGCTGTACTGGGTGCTCGGCCTGGTGCCGGTCGACCAGGCCATGATCGTGCGCGTACGCACCGCGCTGGAGAAGATCCTCGAGGATGCGAAGGCCGCACCTGCCGGCCGCGCGAAGGCGTCGCCTGGGGCGTCGGCGAAGGCGCCGGCAGCCCGCGCGAAGGCGACGGCGGCGTCCCGCAAGACCGCGCCCGCGAAGAAGGCACCGGCCGCCCGGCGTCGCTGATGCGCCACAGCGGCGCACGGAAGAGTCGCTGACGCGCCGTGCCCGCGTAGGCCGCTGCCGCACGCGCATGTAGGACCGCCGCGCGAGAGGCGATGCGGTGCCGCACTCGGGAATCACGATTGCCGCGTTGCAAGCCCCCACCCAAGGAGCTTGTGATGAATGCAAAGACTGGGCTGACTGCCGTCGCCGTCGCGCTGGGTGCGCTGGCGGCCGGTTGCACGACGACGGCCAATGTGACGACGGCTTCGACGCCGAGTGCAGCGGTCGGGCTGGCACCGCTGTCTGCCGAACAGCGGCGTGACCTCGCCGAGGGCTACAGCGACACGCTGCGCCGCCTGTACGCCACGGCGCCGAGCAGCCGCGAGCTGGTGAAGGACGCCGCCGGCGTGCTGATCTTCCCGCGCGCGATGTCGGCCGGCCTGATGGTCGGCGGCGAGATCGGCAACGGTGAGCTGCGCGCCAACGGCAAGCACGCGGGCTACTACCGCACGACCAGCCTGTCGGTCGGCCTGCAGGCCGGTGCGCAGTCGAAGGCGCTGATCTTCCTGTTCATGAGCGACGACGCGCTGCGCCGCTTCCAGGACAGCAAGGGCTGGTCGGTCGGCGCCGACGCGTCGGTGGCGCTGCTGAAGATCGGTGCCAACGGCGAGATCGACGTCAACTCCGCGCGTGCGCCGGTGGTGGCCTTCGCGCTGACCAACATGGGCCTGATGGCCAACCTCTCGGTCGAGGGCACGAAGATCACCCGCATCGGCTGACGTCCGATGTGAGCGGGTCGGTCGCCGGCGGACCTGCTGCCGGACCTGCTGCCCACTGCTGACACCGTGCCAGCGCCGCGCCTTCCAGCGCGGCGCTTTTTCTTGTCTGCTGACAGCTTCTGTCAGCAGTCTTCATCGAATCGCTAAAAACAGACCGTCTGGTCGGTTGACGACCGACCGGCTGGACGGTATTGTTCCGTCCCATCCCTCCCAACAACAAGGAACAACCCGTGAATGGCGTCATCAAGTCGGCCGTGCTGCTCACGGCCCTGACAGGCATCGGCGGCGCGCTGGCCGCCTGGAAACTCAACGCGATGGAAGCTTCGCAGGCGGCGGCCGCGGGCTACCCGGAACCGGCGGAAAGCGTCACCGCCGCCACCGCGGCCGCGCGCGAACACCGCACCGCGACCACCGCGATCGGCACCGTGCTCGCGCTGCGCTCGGTGACGCTGCGCAACGAGCTGGCGGGCACCGTGCGTCAGGCCAATCTGCAGCCGGGCGCGATCGTCGAGGCCGGCACCGTGCTGGTGGCGCTGGACGTGTCGGTCGAGCAGGCGGACCTGCAGGCGCAGCAGGCGCAGCTGGCGCTGGCCAATACCATCCTGCAGCGGCAGGAGCGCCTGCGCGAGCACAACGCCACCTCGGAGATCGAGGTCGACAGGGCGCGCGCCGAGCGCGACGTCGCCGCGGCGCAGATCGCGCGCACGCAGGCAGTGATCGCCCGCAAGACCATCCGCGTGCCCTTCCGCGCGCGCATCGGCTTGGCCGACGTGCACCCGGGCCAGTACCTCAACGAAGGCACGGCGATCACCACGCTGCAGAGCGTCGATGACGCGCTGCATGTCGATTTCGCGGTGCCGCAGGCGGTGGCCGCGGCGCTGAAGGCGGGCGACCGGATCGATGTCTTCACGGGCGCCGACGGCCATGCCGCGGCGCTGGCGGCCAAGGTCGCGGCGGTCGACGCCCGCGTCGATCCGGCCACCCGCAACAGCACTGTGCGCGCCCGTCTCCAACTGCCGAAGGACGCGGCCGGCGACGTGGCCACGCTGGCGCCGGGTTCATCCGTGCGCGTCAGCGTCGGCGTCGGCAGCACCACGCCGGCGGTCGCCATCCCTGCGACCGCGGTGCGCAAGGGTCCGGCCGGCGACCACGTCTTCGTGCTCGCGTCGGCGCCCGACAACAAGCTGCGCGCACAACTGCGCAGCGTGCAGGTCGGCACCGCGCTCGGCGACGAGGTGCTGATCGTCAAGGGCCTGAAGGCCGGCGAGCAGGTGGCGACGTCGGGCTCGTTCAAGCTGCGCGACGCGGCGCTGGTGGCGGTCAGCAAGAACACGGCCACGGCCACGTCGGCGCGCGCCACCGCGGCCACCGGCGGCTGATCGGGAGTCGACGATGAAATCCATCACCGATCTCTTCATCCGCCACCCCGTGCTCGCCGTGGTGGTGAACCTGGTGATCGCGCTGGTCGGCTGGCGCGCGCTGTCGACGCTGCCGGTGCAGCAGTATCCGAACCTCGAGAGCTCGTCGATCGTCATCACCACCGTCTACACCGGCGCCGGCGCCGAGACCGTGCGCGGCTTCCTGACGACGCCGATCGAACGCGCGGTGTCGGCGATCGGCGGCGTCGACCATGTCGAGTCGAGCAGCCGCGCCGGCGTCAGCACGGTCACGGTGCGGCTGAAGCTGAACCACAGCTCGACCGCCGCGCTGGCCGAGGTGACAGCGCGGCTGCAGCAGGTGCGCTCCGAGCTGCCCGGCGACGCCGAGCCACCCGCCGTGGAAGTGCAACGCGCCGACCGCCCCTACGGCACCTTCTACCTGAGCTTCAGCTCGGAAGAGCGCACCGTCTCGGCGATCACCGACTACCTGTTGCGCAACGTGCAGCCGCGGCTGGCGACGATCGCCGGCGTGCAGCGCGTCACCAACAACGAGGGCGGCCGCAACCTCGCGATGCGCGTGTGGATCGACCCCGATCGCCTCGCCGCGCTGAACCTGACTCCGGGCGACGTGCAGGCCGCCCTGCAGCGCAACAACTACCTGGCCGCCGTCGGCCAGACACGCAACGACCAGGTGCAGGTCAACGTGCTCGCGAACACCGACCTGCGTTCGGTCGACGAGTTCAAGCAGCTGATCGTCGCCGAGCGGCGCGGCGCGGTCGTGCGCCTGGCTGACGTCGCGCGCGTCGAGCTCGGCGCCGAAGAAGCGCAGCTCGCCGCGAAGTACAACGCGCAGGAAGCCGTCTACCTCGGCATCTGGCCGGTGCCCGGTGCCAACGAGCTCGATGTCGCCGATGGCCTGCGCGCCAAGATGGCCGAGATCGCACCGAGCCTGCCGAAGGACATCCAGATGCGCCTGGTCTGGGACGGCACGATGTTCATGCGCGATGCGCTGAAGGAGATCAGCAAGACGCTGGCCGAGACGGTGGGCATCGTCGCGCTGGTGGTGTTCCTGTTCCTCGGCTCGGCGCGCACCGCGCTCGTGCCGCTGGTGGCGATGCCGGTGTCGCTGATCGGCGCCGGCGCGGTGATGTTCGCCTTCGGCTTCAGCCTCAACCTGCTGACGATCCTGGCGATCGTGCTGTCGGTGGGCCTCGTGGTCGACGATGCGATCGTCGTCGTCGAGAACATCGAGCGCCATGTGCGCGAGGGCAAGACCCGGCTCGACGCCGCGCTGACCGGCGCCCGCGAGCTGTTCGGCCCGATCGTCGCGATGACCATCACGCTGGCCGCGGTGTATGCGCCGATCGGCGTGCAGAGCGGGCTGACCGGCGCCTTGTTCCTCGAGTTCGCGATCACCTTGGCGGCCGCGGTCGTCGTCTCGGGCATCGTCGCGGTGACCCTGTCGCCGGTGATGAGCGCGCACTTCGTGCATGAAGGCGGCAAGCAGACGCGGCTGACGCGCTGGGTCAACAAGCAGTTCGACCACGTGCGCAATGCCTACGCCCGCGTGCTGGACGTGGCACTGGGCCTGCGCGGCGCCATCGTCATCGGCGCGCTGCTGGTCACGGCCGCGGCTTATCCGCTTTATGTGTTCTCGCGCCAGGAGCTGGCGCCGGTCGAGGACCAGCGCCACATCAGCCTGTTCTACCTGGCCTCGCCGGACTCGTCGCTCGCCGCGACCACCCGCGATCACCTCGATGTCGTGAAGGCGGTGCGCGCCTTCCCGGAAACCGAGTTCACCTGGTCGCTGACGGCCAACTGGGGCGGCTTCGGCGGCATCGTCGTCAAGGACTGGACGCAGCGCGATCGTTCGACCGAGCAGATGTACGGCGAGGTCTACGGCGCGCTGTCGCAGGTGCCGGGGCTGCGCGTCTTCCCGCGCCTCGATCCGCCGCTGCCGACGCCGGGCCAGTACGACGTCGAGCTGGTGCTGCAGAGCGACGAAGCGCTGGAACAGCAGCTGGCGATCGTCGGACAGGTGATCGAAGCGGGCATGAAGAGCGGCAAGTTCCTCTACGTCGACACCGACCTGAAGCTGGACCTGCCCGAAGCGCGTGTCGTGCTCGACCGCGAGCGCATCGCCGACCTGGGGCTGGACCTGGCCAGCGTCGGCCGCGAACTCGGCACGCTGCTCGGCGGCAACCACGTCAACCGCTTCAACTGGTTCGACCGCAGCTACAAGGTGATCCCGCAGATCGGCGACGACGGCCGCGCGTCGATCGCGCCGCTGCTGGATCTCAAGATCCGCACGCCCGGCGGCGCGCTGGTGCCGGTGTCGACCTTCGCGCGCGTCGAGACCAGCACCGCACCGCGCACGCTGAACCGCTTCCAGCAGCGCAATGCGCTGCGGGTGTTCGGCGGCGTGGCGCCCGGCGTCACGAAGGAAGAGGGCCTGCGCGTGCTGGAGGATGCGGCGCGCACGGCCGGCGGCAACCGCGTGGTGCTGGACCATGCGGGCGAATCGCGCCAGATCCGCCACGAAGGCTCGGCGCTGGCGGTCACGCTGGGTTTCAGCCTGGTGCTGATCTACCTGGTGCTGGCCGCGCAGTTCAGGAGCTTCCGCGATCCGCTGATCGTGCTGCTGGGCTCGGTGCCGCTGGCGATCTCGGGTGCGCTGGTCTTCAGCTTTCTCGACCTGACGACGATCAACATCTACTCGCAGGTCGGGCTGATCACGCTGGTCGGGCTGATCGCGAAGAACGGCATCCTGATCGTCGAGTTCGCCAACACGCTGCAGGAGCGCGGGCTTCAGAAGCTGGCGGCGCTGAAGGAAGCGGCACTGACGCGGCTGCGCCCGGTGCTGATGACCTCGGCCGCCACCGTGTTCGGCCACCTGCCGCTGGTGCTGGTGTCCGGCCCGGGCGCCGAGGCTCGCAACAGCATCGGCACGGTGCTGGTGTCCGGCATGGTCATCGGCACGGTGTTCACGCTGGTGGTGGTGCCGGTGTTCTACATGTTGATCGCGAAGGAGCGGCGCGGCCATGCCGACGCCTCCGCCGATGCGGCACCGGAAGCCGTCGCGCTGCCGGCCTGAGAAAGGAATCCCTCATGAAGACCCTGACCTTGCTGGTCGCTGCCCTGGTGATGGCCGGCTGCACCAGCCTGGCGCCGGACTACCGGCGTCCCGATGCGCCGGTGCCCGGCGCCTGGCCGGCGCTGGGTGCGCAGCCGATCGCGCGGGCCGCCAGCGCCGCCGCCGATCGCCCGTGGCAGCAGTTCTTCACCGACGAACGGCTGCGCACGCTGATCGGCCAGGCGCTGGCGCACAACCGCGACCTGCGCGTGGCCGCGTTGAACATCGACCGCGCGCGGGCGATCTACCGCGTGCAGCAGGCGGACCGCTGGCCGACGCTCAACGCCGGCGCGACCTCGACGGTCCAGCGCACGCCGGCCGGCCTGTCCGGCAGCGGCCGCGCCGAGACGAGCCGCCGCCACGACCTGGCCATCGGCATCGCCAGTTACGAGATCGACTTCTTCGGCCGCGTGCGCAGCATGGACGACGCGTCGCTGCAGCTGTACCTGGCCACCGAGCAGGCCCGGCGCAGCGCGCAGATCAGCCTGGTGGCCGAGGTCGCGAACGCCTGGCTCGCGCTGGCGGCCGACCGCGAGCGCCTGCTGCTCGCCCAGGAGACGCTGGACACGCAGCGCAGCGCGTTCGGCCTGATCCGCGCGCGCGTCGATGCCGGCGTCGCGTCGCAGATTGACCTGCACCGCGCGCAGACCACGGTCGACGCGGCGCGCGCCGACCTCGCGCGCTATTCGACGCAGGTGGCGCAGGACGAACACGCGCTGGCGCTGCTGGTCGGCACGCGGCTCGCGCCCGAGCTGATGCCCGACGCGCTGGTGCCGGTGGCGACGCTCGACATGCTGCCGGCCGGCCTGCCGTCCGACGTGCTGCAGCGCCGGCCCGACATCCTGCAGGCCGAGCACCGGCTGCAGGCGGCGAACGCGCACATCGGGGCGGCGCGCGCGGCCTTCTTCCCGAGCGTCACCTTGACGGCGGGTGGCGGCCTGGCGAGCCGTGCGCTGTCGGATCTGTTCCAGGGCGGCGCGGGCGCGTGGACCTTCGTGCCGCAGATCGTGCTGCCGATCTTCGACGGCGGACGCCGGCGCGCCGGGCTCGAGGCCGCGCAGGCGGAGCGCGACATCGCGGTGGCCGAGTACGAAGGCGCGATCCAGCGCGCCTTCCGCGAGGTGGCGGACGTGCTGGCGCAGCGCGGCACGCTGGGCGAGCAGCTCGATGCGCAGCTCTCGCTGGTGGCGGCGACCAGCGATGCGCACCGGTTGTCGGACGTGCGCTTCCGCCAGGGCGCGCACGGCTACCTGGAGGTGCTGGATGCGCAGCGCGAGATGGTGGCAGCCAAGCAGGCGCTGATCGGCGCACGCTTCACGCGCCTGTCGAACCAGGTCACGCTGTACAAGGCGCTCGGCGGCGGCTGGCAGTCCTGATGAGCCGCCGCCGCGGCCCCGGGCGGCGTCAGTTGCGGTCCGCGCGCGGCGCCGGCATCGAGCTGTCGGTGCTCGTCGTCGTGTCGGTGCTGCTGCTGCTCGTCGAGGGCGACGGGCTGCTGTAGGTGCTCGACGACGTCGACGGGCTGGTGTCCGTGGTGCTCGACGTGGTCGACGGGCTGCTGTAGGTGCTCGACGAGGTCGACGGGCTCGCCGCGGTGCTCGGCGCCGTCGACGTGCTGCTGTCGACGGTGGTCGAGCTCGAGGTCGAGGGCATCGTCGACGACGAGGTCGTGCCGTAGGTCGTGCTCGCCGGCGCGGTCGTGCTGCTGCTGGCCGTCGTCGTGTCGCTCGGCATCGTCGAGGTGGTCGAGCTGGTGGTGGGGGTGGTGGTCGACGCCGAGGTGTCGACTTCCGCGGTGGTGCGCTTCTGCGCGCAGCCCAGCATCGCCAACGATGCGATGCAAGCGGCGGTGATGGCCGTGAGGCCGGAGGTCCGTCTGTTCATGCTGTGCTCCTTGAACTGAATCTGACCGCCTGCAGCGGCCCTCGCCGACGTGTACTTGCGGCGCAAGAGCTATGCAGCAAGCCACATTCCCACGATCAGCGGGCGCGGTGATTGCTCCGGAGGGCTTTCGCGACGACCTGCACTCAGGCGCACTCAGGCGCACTCAGGCGGCGACGCGTCTGGCCGCGTCGTTCGCGCGGCAGCCGTCGTGATTCGTCGGCGTGACGCCGAAGATGCGGCGGAACCAGCGCGCGAAGTGCGCCTGATCCGCGAAGCCGCTGGCCGCGGCCGCCTCGGCCAGCGATGCGCCGTCGCGCAGCAGGTGCCTGGCCGCGTGCAGCCGCGCGCAGCGCGCGTACTCCCCGGGCGTCAGGCCGACCTCCTTGCGGAACAGGCGTTGCAGGTGCTCGCGCGACACCTGCAGCCGTGCAGCCATCGCCGCCATGTCCAGCCGCTCGGCATCGGGGTCGCCGAGCGCGTTGGCCAGGGCCTGGACACGGGGGTCGCGCGCTTCGGGTGGCTGCAGCGCCATCATCGGTCCGTCGGCCGCGCGGCGCAGCGCCTGGGCGGCGGCTTCGGCCAGCGCCGGGGCATCGGCCAGCAGTGCGGCCCGGGACAGGGCGTCGCCGAGCTCCGGATCGTGCCGCACCACCTGCACCCGGGCCGGCCGCTGCCCTGCCGGCCAGGCGCAGGCCGAGGCCACCCAGTCCGGCGGCAGGTACAGCATGGTCATGCCGAAGCGATGCAGGCTGACGCCGGCCGCGTGCATGCTGCCCGGCGCCATCACGATCAGGTCGCCGGCCTCGGCCAGCAGGCGCGCGCCGTCGCACACGAAGCCGCAGTGGCCGGCCACGATCGTGCCGACGCTCCACGCGTCGTGCCAGTGCATCGCGAAGCGGCGATCGGGCTCGCGGGCGATGAAGATGTCGGCCGTGCTCGTGCCCATGCTCGCGTCCGCGCCCGTGCCGACCCGGCCGGGCAGCGCGAGCGTGTGGATGCGCGAGGCAGGGGCGGGCGGGGGCGACCGGCGCGACATGGGCCGCGATGATGTCACGCGCGTACAAGACCGCGCGGCATGGTCGACCTACGCTGCCGCCCATGAACGACCCCACCCGCTTCCTCCTCGCCCAGGTCAACGTCGCCCAGCTGCGGGCGCCGCTGGACAGTCCGCAACTCGCCGGTTTCGTCGCCCGGCTCGACGAGATCAACGCACTCGCCGACGGCAGTCCCGGCTTCGTCTGGCGGCTGCAGACCGAGGCCGGCGACGCGACCGCGCTGCGCGTGTTCGACGACGATCGCCTGCTCGTGAACCTGTCGGTCTGGACCTCGGTGAAGGTGCTGCACGACTACGTCTACCGCAGCCGCCACGTGGAGCTGATCCGCGACCGCAAGCCGTGGTTCGAGGCGCTGGGCCGCGCCCACTATGCGCTGTGGTGGATCCCCGCCGGCACGCTGCCGACGGTGGCCGACGCGGTGCAGCGCCTGGCCCACCTGCAGGCCCACGGGCCGACGCCGGTGGCGTTCGACTTCCAGCGGCCCTGTGCGCCGACCGGGGGTGACCCGACCGCCCGTGCCGATCAGGTCGACCGCGCCGACAGCGCCGACATCCAGCCCAGCCCGTCGCTGGTGGCGCCTGCCGCCGCGCCGCGCGCGGGGCGGTACTCGCAGCCCAGCCAGCCGGTCCAGCCGTGTGCCGCGGAGAGTTCGTCGATCACGCCGAAGAGGTACGCGTAGTTCAGCTCGCCGGTGTCGGGCTCGTGGCGCTCGGGCACGCCGGCGATCTGCAGGTGGCCGACCCGGCCGGTCGGCAGGTACTGGCGCAGCTTCGTCGCGACGTCGCCCTCGACGATCTGGCAGTGGTACAGGTCCATCTGCACCTTCAGGTTCGGGGCGCTGATGCGCTGCACGATCGCATGCGCATCGGCCTGGCGGTTCAGCAGGTAGCCGGGCATGTCGCGCGGGTTGATCGGCTCGATCAGCACCTCGCGCCCGGCGCTGGCTGCCTGCGCCGCCGCCCAGGCCAGGTTCGTTTCGTAGGCCGCCATCAGCGGGGCGCGATCTGTCGCCGCGGGGGCGAGGCCCGCCATCACGTGGATGCGCGGGCAGCCCAGGCGCTCGGCATAGGCCAGCGCCCGTTCGAAGGCTGCGCGGAAGTCCGCCTCGCGGCCGGGCAGGCCCGCAAGGCCGCGCTCGCCGGCCTCGAAGTCGCCCGGCGGTGCGTTGAACAGCACCGCCTGCAGGCCGTGGTCGCGCAGGCGCGCCGCCAGCTCGGCGGCCGGGTAGGCGTAGGGGAACAGGATCTCGACCGCGCGGAAGCCGTCGCGCGCGGCAGCGGCGAAGCGGTCGAGGAAGGGGTGCTCGTTGTAGAGCAGCGTGAGGTTGGCGGCGAAGCGGGGCATGGCGGCGGCGTCAGGCGAGGGTGCGGCACCGAGGTTATCGCGCGCGGCGGCGGTGCGCCCCGCACGCTGTGGCAAGCTCGCCGCTTTCCAGATTTGCCCGCTCCCTGCGCATGTCCGACTCCATCCCTGAACGCTGGCACATCGACGCCGGCCCGGCCGACATCGCGGTGCTCGACGTGCCGCCGGCGCTGGGCCGCACGCGGCGCTTCGACATCGACGTGGCCTTCGTCGTGCGCCGGCCCGCCGAGGGCCTCAGCGCCTGGCACGAGCTGGCCGTCGAGCTGGACGGCCGCCGCCAGTGGACGCGCCGCATTGATACCAGCAACCCCGGCCAGACCGACGGCCTGGACTACCACGTGCGCATCGACGTGCCCGCCGGCGCGCCGCTGCGCGTGCGCGCGCTGACCCGGGTGTCCGGCGCCGCGCGGGTGCGCTTGCAGATCGAGGCGGTGGAAGGCTGAAGCGATGAGCGACTTCCCGATCCTCGAGACCGATCGCCTGCTGCTGCGCGAGATCGTCGCCTCCGACGCGCCGGCGCTGTTCGCGATCCACGGCGATGCCGAGGCGATGAAGTGGTTCGGCACCGATCCGCTGACCGAGCTGGCGCAGGCCGAGAAGCTGGTCGAGACCTTCGCCGGCTGGCGTCAGCTGGCGAACCCCGGGGTGCGCTGGGGCCTGCAGACCCGCGACGACGGCCGCCTCGTCGGCACCTGCGGCCTCTTCAAGTGGAACCGCGGCTGGCGCAGCTGCACGCTGGGCTACGAGCTGGGCCGCGAGGCCTGGGGACGCGGCCTGATGGGCGAGGCACTGGCCGCGGCGCTGGCCTGGGGCTTCGAGCAGATGGCGCTGCACCGCGTCGAGGCGCAGATCCATCCACAGAACGCGGCGTCGATCCGCCTCGCGCGCAGCCTGGGCTTCGTGCAGGAAGGCCACCTGCGCGACTGCGGCTTCTGGCAGGGCCGGCATCACGACCTGCTGCAGTTCGGGCTGCTGCGGCCGGAGTTCGTGGCGCCGGCGCGGCGGGGTCCGCTCACCGTAGCCGCTCCGATCGGAAGTTAGCGTTCCGGTGCTGCCGGGTGGGGTGCCTGAGGCGCTTCGCCGTCGCCCACCATGCGCGGCCGCGCGGCCGGCCGCCGGTCATCGGCGAAGTTGATGAGGCCGCCGGTCACTTCGGCGCGCGGGCAGGGCGCTCGAGGATGGCGAGCGCCTCGGCGAGGAACTCGACCCAGTGCCGCTCGAAGCGGATGCCGGCCTGCAGCACCAGGTGCTGCAGCGCGGCCTCGCGGTCGGCGGGCGGCTCGGGAAAGTCGCGCGCCTCGATCTGCCGGTAGAGCGCCAGCTTCTCCTCGTGCTGCGCCTGGCGGCGCCGGATCTCGCGGTCCAGCCCGGTCGGGCCGATCACCGCTTCGGCGCGCAGCCGCACCATCAGCTCGTCGCGCAGCGGCGTCGGCTCGTCGCCCTGCGCGACCCAGCGCTTGAGCTCCTTGCGGCCCGCCGGCAGGATGCGGTAGGCGCGTTTGCGGCCGCGGGTGGATTCCTCGGGCAGTGACTCGATCAGCCCGCCTTCTTCCAGCCGCGCGAGCTCGCGGTAGATCTGCTGGTGCGTCGCCTGCCAGAAGTAGCCGATGGACTTGTCGAAGCGCGCGGCCAGCTCCGAGCCGGAGCAGGGACGTTCGACCAGCGAGGTGAGCAGGGCGTGGGGCAGGGACATGGCGCGCGAGGTTAAAGGGTGCCGGCGGCCGCGGCGGCCGAGGGTTTGCCCCGATTCTGTCGTCTATGCAACTGGTTGCACAGTTCGGGTCATCCCTTTCTGCAACCAGTTGCACTAAAGCAGCACAACCCTGAGCAGCACCCCACGATGTCCGCCTACCCGAACCTGCTGCGCCCGCTCGACCTGGGCTTCACGACGCTGCCGAACCGCGTGCTGATGGGCTCGATGCACGTCGGCCTCGAAGAAGTGCCGAACGGCTTCCACCGCATGGCCGCGTTCTATGCGGAGCGCGCCCGCGGCGAGGTCGGGTTGATCGTCACCGGCGGCATCGCCCCGAACGAGCGCGGCCGGCCGCTGAAGGGCGGCGCGATGCTGACCACCGAGGACGAAGCCGAGCACCACCGCGAGGTGACGCAGGCCGTGCATGCCGAAGGCGGCAGGATCGCGATGCAGATCCTGCACTTCGGCCGCTACTCGTACCAGCCGAAGCTGGTCGCGCCCAGCGCGCTGCAGGCGCCGATCAACCCCTTCGTGCCGCATGCGCTGTCGGACGAGGAGGTCGAGCAGACGATCGAGGACTTCGTCCACTGCGCGGCACTCGCGAAGTTCGCGGGTTACGACGGCGTCGAGATCATGGGCTCCGAGGGCTACCTGATCAACGAGTTCATCGCCGCGCGCACCAACCAGCGCGACGACCGCTGGGGCGGGGCCTACGAGAATCGCATGCGCTTCCCTGTGGAGATCGTGCGCCGCGTGCGCGAGCGCGTCGGCCGCGACTTCATCCTGATCTACCGCCTGTCGATGCTCGACCTCGTCGAAGGCGGCTCGACGCTGGCCGAGGTGATCCAGCTGGCGCAGGCCGTCGAGCGCGCCGGCGCGACGATCATCAACACCGGCATCGGCTGGCACGAGGCGCGCATCCCGACCATCGCCACCAAGGTGCCGCGCGGTGCCTACGCGTGGGTGACGCAGCGGCTGATGGGGCAGGTGGGCATCCCGCTGGTGGCGACCAACCGCATCAACACGCCCGACGTCGCCGAACGGCTGCTGGCCGACGGCGCCTGCGACATGGTGTCGATGGCCCGGCCCTTCCTGGCGGACGCTCACTTCGTGCGCAAGGCCCGCGAGGGCCGTGCCGATCAGATCAACACCTGCATCGGCTGCAACCAGGCCTGCCTGGACCACACCTTCGCCGGCAAGGTCACCTCCTGCCTGGTCAATCCGCGCGCCTGCCACGAGACCGAGCTGGTGATCGAGCCGGCCGCGGCGAAGAAGCGCATCGCGGTCGTCGGGGCCGGCCCGGCGGGGCTGAGCTGCGCGGTGACGGCGGCCGAACGCGGCCATGCGGTGACCTTGTTCGATGCCGGCGCCGAGATCGGCGGCCAGTTCAACATCGCCAAGCGCATCCCCGGCAAGGAAGAGTTCCACGAGACGCTGCGCTACTTCCGCCGCCAGCTCGAGCTGCACGGCGTCACGCTGCGGCTGAATACGCGGGTGAATGCGCCGGCGCTGCTCGACGGCGGCTTCGACGAGATCGTGCTGGCCACCGGCATCGTGCCGCGCACGCCGGCGATCGAGGGCGTGAACCATCCGAAGGCGCTGGGTTACCTCGACGTGCTGCGCGACGGCAAGCCGGTCGGCGGCACGGTGGCCATCGTCGGCGCCGGCGGCATCGGCTTCGACGTCGCCGAGTACCTGACGCACCACGGCGACAGCGCGAGCGTGAATCCCGGTAAGTTCTATGCCGAATGGGGCATCGACCCCGCGTATGCCGAAGCCGGCGGGCTGGTGCCGCCGGCGGTGGAGAAGCCGCCGCGCCGCGTGCACCTGCTGCAGCGCAGGATGAGCAAGGTCGGCGACGGCCTCGGCAAGACCACCGGCTGGATCCACCGCACCGCGCTGAAGGCGCGCGGCGTCGGCATGAGCGCGTCGGTGGACTACCAGCGCATCGACGATGCCGGCCTGCACGTGACCATCGATGGCGTGCCGCAGACCTTGGCCGTAGACAACGTGGTCATCTGCGCCGGCCAGGAGCCGCTGCGCGACCTGGTCGCGCCGCTGCAGGCCGCCGGGCGCACGGTGCACCTGATCGGCGGCGCGCACGAGGCCGCGGAGCTCGATGCCAAGCGCGCGATCGACCAGGGCACGCGCCTGGCCGCGACGATCTGACCCCCCACCCATTCATGTTCGAAGGAAGCTCGCGATGATGCCCGCCCCCTCCCACCTGCACCCCGCAGTCGCGAAGTCGCTCGCCGCCTGGCATGAACTGGTCGAGCGCAAGGACTTCGCCGCGCTCGAGGCCATCGTGCATCCCGAGGCGACGTTCCGTTCACCGATGGCCTTCAATGCCTACGGCCCGGCGCCGGCACTGCTGCTGGCGCTGCGCACGGTGATCACGATCTTCCAGGACTTCACCTACCACCGGCAGCTCGCCAGCGACGACGGCCTGAACGTGGTGCTGGAGTTCAGCGCCCGGGTCGAGGACAAGCAGCTCAAGGGCATCGACCTGATCCGCTTCGACGAGCAGGGCCGCATCGTCGAGTTCGAGGTGATGATCCGCCCGTTCAACGCGCTGCAGGCGCTGGGCGCCGCGATGGGCGCGCGGCTGGGCCAGCAGCTGCCGGCGTTCAAGCAGAAGGGCTGATCACGCTCGCGGCGACTGGCCGCGCCGCGCGGGCGCGCGGTTTCAGCGCGTCGGCAGCAGCGACGCCAGCGGCGTGCCGTCGCGCAGCCGCGTGCCGTCGACCAGCCAGCGGCCGTCGATGCGCCGCAGCAGCAGCGTGACCTGCCAGCGCGCGGGGCCGGGGCCGCTGTAGCGCACCGGCACCTCGGCGCGGTCGCCGCGCACCTGAGCCGGCAGCAGCGTGAAGGCCTCGGGCGCTTCCTGGCTGTCGGTGAACGGATCGCCGTCGAACGCCGGCGGCTCGTCGGCACGGCCGGCCTCGTCCAGCCACAGTCGCAGCCGGTCCGTGAAGGCGCGGGCCAGCCACGGCGAGCGAGCGTCGATCGCCGCCGGCGTCCAGGCCATGTTGCCGGCGAAGTGCTGCAGCAGCAGCGCCTGCACGCTGGCTTCGGGCGTCGCCGCGACGGTGTCGCGCTGCCACACCAGCACGCGGCCGTCGAGGCCCAGCCAGGCGCGGCCGGCGCCGTCGTGGTGCAGGTCGAAGCTGCCGTTGGCGCAGGTGATGCGCTGCGTGATGCCGCCGCCCGCGGGCAGGCCCAGGCCGGCCGCCGCTGCCGCGGCCGGGGCCGGCAGGCGGCCCTCGAACAGGCCTTCGGCCGGCTGGCGGATGAACTGGTGGCGCGCGCCGGTGCAGCGCAGCGGCGCGGGGCCGTCGACCGACCGGGCCGCGAGGTGCAGGCGCGCGCCGGCTGGCAGGCCGGTGCCGAGCGGCGCACCCCAGGGCGACGGCAGCGCGGCCTGCAGCCGCCAGGTTTCGGTGGCGGCTGTTTGCGCGGGTGCAGCGAGCGCCGACGCGAGCAGGGCGGCCGCGACGGCGGCGTGGCGGAGGCAGGCGAGGGTCGGCAGGCGCATGGCGGCAAACGGGGCAGGGCGACGACCACGGCATGGTCCGCCGCGGGCGTTGCAGTGCCGTTTCCGGGCGCTTACCGACGTGTTGCGTGCGTTCACGCAGTGTTGCCGATCGCGTTCGACCGGTTGCCCGCCGGTGTTCGGCGGTTGACATGGCCGGCCGAAGCTGTGGCCAACGAACAAGGAGCCGCCATGAACCCGCTGCCCGCGACCGCTGCCTACGAGCTTCGTTTCACGTCGCTGTTCGTCGAGGGCCGCGGCCTGGCCTTCCCCTGCGACCGCGAAGGCCACGTGCCGCTGGATGCGCTGAGCGAACGCGCGCGCCTGAACTACTTCTTCGCCCGCAAGGCCATCGGTCGCGAATTCGCGGTGCCGGCGGTGCGGCCCGCGGCGCTGCACTGATCACCGGGCGGATGAACGCCCGGTGCACGTCCGGTGGCCGGCCGGCCGGTCAGCGGGGCGCGCCGCGCCGCAGCCGCCGCCACAACGCCAGCAGCGCCGGTGCCAGCGTGAAGGCGCCGTGCAGCGGGGCGTACCACGGCGCCTGGCGCCAGGCCAGCCGCAGCTCGGCGCGCTGCAGCTGCGCGGTGGCGACGAGCAGTTCGCGCCGCTGCGCCAGCTGACGGGCGCCGGGCCTCATGCCGGGCCTCATGCCGGTGTTCATGCCGGCGCGCGCGGCCGCAGCACGGCGCAGTCCTTGCGCAGCTCGTCGATCGTCGCTCCCAGCAGCGCCGGCCGGCGGGTCGCACGGCGGTGCCAGGCCAGCGCGCACAGCGCCGCCACGGCCAGGCTGCCGGCGGCCACGCAGGCCAGCCGCAGCGGCCGCTCGGGGGGTGGCGCCAGCAGCACCCAGGCCAGCGCCCCGCACACCACGCCCAGCGCCGCGAAGAACAGCGCGCCGGCGAGGGCCAGGGCCTGCTGCGCGAGCAGCAGCCGCGCCTCCTCGAGCTCGGTCGCGGCCAGCGCCAGCCGGGTCTGCCCGATGTCCAGCAGCGTGGCGGCGACGCCGCGCGCGGACGACGCCCAGCCGTCCATCAGCGCCGCGCCACCAGGAAGCCGATCAGCAGCCCGGCGGCCGCGGCCAGGCCGATCGCGCCGTAGGGATGCGCGCGCACGGCCTGGTCGGTGGCGCGGGCCGCCTCGCGTGCGCGGTCGGCCGCGCCGGCCTCGAGGTCACCGAGGCGGTTGCGCAGGTGGCGCAGCTGCGTCTCCAGGCGCAGCCGCAACTCGGCCAGGCCGTCGTCGCCGCTGCGGGCGGCCGACTTCAGCAGCTGCTCGGTGTCGTGCACGAGGCTGCGCAGGTCGTGCTCGAGTTCGGCCTTCAGGCCATCGGCGGTGGTGGTCATGGGAGCTCCTTCAGGCGGTGGCGGGCCGCCGCGCGGCCCTGTCGATGCGATGCTAGGCATGCCGCGCCGCACCGGATTGCGCAACGTCAACCGCCGCGGTCAGCGCCAGGCCAGCAGCGCGATGCCGGCGGCTGCGGCGCCCGCGCCGGCATACCCTGCGGCGATCGCCCGGCCGAATGCCGGGCCGCCGGCCGCACGCGCCATCGCCGCCTTGGCGACGAGGTTCGACAGCAGCGCCGCGCCGATCGCCAGCAGCGCCGTCGAGGCCGGCGTGCCGCCCGCGGCCTGCAGCCGCGCCAGCGAGATCGTGATGGCGTCGACGTCGGCCAGCCCGGCGACCAGCGCCGAGCCGACGAGGCCGGCGCTGCCGAGGTGGTCGCGCGCCAGCGCCACCAGCACCGTGACCAGCGCCAGGTAGGCGCCGAAGCCGAGCGCGGTGCCGAGCTCGAACGGGGGCAGGTCGCTGCCATGGTCCTCGGGGGCGTCGCCCCGGCGGCGCCAGCGCCGCAGGCCGGCCACCAGCAGCAGCGCTGCAGCGGCCAGCAGCGGGCCGATCAGTTGCGCCGCCAGGGCCGGTGCCACCGACAGCAGCAGGAGCGCGACGCGCACGAACATCACGGCGCAGGCGCACAGCGCGCCCGCGCTGGCGGCCTCGCGCAGCGCCGGATCGGCGCGCTGGCGTCGCGCCAGTGCCAGCGTCGCGGCCGTCGACGAGGCCAGGCCGCCGAGCAGCCCGGTCCACAGCAGGCCATGCTGCGCGCCGGTCGCCCGCATCGCCACGTGGCCGCACAGCGACAGTCCCGCCACCAGCACGACGGCCCACCACAGGCGGTAGGGATTGAGCCCCTCGATCGGCCCGAAGCTGCGGTCCGGCAGCAGCGGCAGCACCACCAGCGACAGCACCAGCATCTGCAGCGCCGCATTGAGCTCGCGTTGCTCGATCTGCCGCAGCCAGCGGTGCAGCGTCGAGCGCAGGTCCAGCAGTGCCGCTGCCACCACCGCGCAGGCCACCGCCGCCACCGGCTGGCCCAGCGTGGCCAGCGCGCCCAGCGCGAGGGTCAGCATCTGGGCCACCGCCGTCGTCGCGCTGAGGCTGCCGCTGGCGCGCACCGACTCGCGGTAGGCCGCCACGTTCAGCGCCGCCAGCGCCAGCACCCCGGCGGCCAGCGGCCAGGCGCCCGCGGGGCCGACCAGCGCCCCCAGCACGCCGCCGAGCAGGCCGACCAGCGCGAAGGTGCGCAGCCCCGCGACTCGGCCACCGGCGGCGAGCTCGCGGCCGCGCCAGCCGCGTTCGAGGCCGATGATCAGGCCGACGGCGAGGGCGGCGAGCAGGGCGAGCGAAGCGTCGATCATTCGTTGGCAGGTCGGCGTCGGATGGACCGCATTGGGCCGGTCGGTGCCGCCGGCGGCCTTGACGGCGCGCAAGCCGGTCGCTCACATCGCTTCCTAGACTCCCGGCGATGGATGCAGCACGGCCCGCCTGGCTGCGCGCGGGTGCCGCGCCGGCGCCACCGCACGACGACAGCGCCGGCGCGCACATGCGCCGCGATGTGCCGCTGGCGCGGGCCGGAGAACTGGCCGGCGCCGTGCGCGCGCGCCTGCGGGGTGCCCCTGTTGGCGACCGCCACGGCACGGCCGCCGAGTTCGTCTGCCTGGTCGACGACGCGCTGCGTCCGCTGGGCATCGTCACCGCCGCGGCGCTGCTGCGCCTGGACGACGGGCAGCCCGTCGGCGACGCGGCGATCCGCGACCTGCCTCGGATCCATCCGCACACCGACCAGGAGCGTGTCGCGTCGCTGGCCTTGCACCACGACCTCCCGGCGTTGCCGGTGACCGGCGCCGACGGCCGCCTGCTCGGCGTGGTCGGCACGCCCGAGCTCTTGCGCATCCTGCGCGAAGAGCATGTCGAAGATCTGCACCGGCTGGCGGGCATCAGCCGCGAGACACGCCGCGCCCGCGAGGCGATCGATGCGCCGCCGCTGCGCCGCGCGCGCCACCGGCTGCCGTGGCTGATCGTCGGGCTGCTCGGCAGCATCGTCGCCACCTGGGTGATGTCGCGCTTCGAGGCCGAGCTGGCGCACCGGCCGGCGATCGGCTTCTTCGTGCCGGCGCTGGTCTACCTGGCCGACGCGATCGGCACGCAGAGCGAAGCGGTGGCGGTGCGCGGCCTGTCGCTCAGCCACGCCGGGCTCGCCCGGCTGCTCGGCGGCGAGATCCGCACCGGCGCGCTGATCGGGGCGACGCTGGCGGCCATCACCTGGCCGCTGGTCGGCTTCACCTTCGGCGACTGGTCGCTCGCGACGGCGGTGGCCGGCGCCCTGGGCGCCGCGAGCGCGCTGGCCACCGGCATCGGCATCGGGCTGCCCTGGCTGCTCGGCCGCGTGGGGCTCGACCCCGCCTACGGCAGCGGGCCGCTGGCCACGGTGATCCAGGACGTGCTGACGCTGCTGGTCTACTTCGGCGCGGTGTCGGTGGCCCTGCGCTGACCCGCGCGGGTGCGCTTGACGCGCCGCAAGCGCCCTCCGCCGGCGCGCGGCGAGACTGGGTCGCATCTCGACAAGGAGGACTCATGTACCAACGCATCCTGGTGCCGGTGGACGGCAGCGCGCCGTCGAACCGCGGCCTCGACGAGGCGATCCGCCTCGCGAAACTCACCGGCGGCTCGCTGCGCCTGCTGCACGTGGTCGACGAGCTGTCGGTCGCCCTCGGCGGCGCGAGCGCGTTCGCGGGCGCCTCGCCGGATACCTTCAAGCTGCTTCGCGACGGCGGCGAGCAGATCCTCGCCGCCGGCCAGGCGCGCGCCGCCGCGGCGGGCGTGGCCGTGGACACGGTGCTCGACGACACGCTGGGCGGCCGCGTCTGCGACCGCGTCGTCGAGCAGGCGGCCGCCTGGCCCGCGGAGCTGGTGGTCATCGGCACGCACGGCCGCCGCGGCGTCGGCCGGCTGCTGATGGGCAGCGACGCGGAACAGGTGCTGCGCCTCGCGCCGGTGCCGGTGCTGCTGGTGCGCGCCGCCGAGGGCGGCTGATGAGCACCGCAGCCGGCTGAAGTTCGCTGCGGCGGCTGATGACTGCCGCGGCTGGCTGGTGATCGCCGCGGCCGGCTGACGACCGCCGCGCCCGGCGGCGAGCCGCCGATCCCGCTGGAAGACCGTGCCGCCGACAGGGTGGCCATGGTCCGGGCCGATACGTGCATATGCACTATATTCGCCCGATGCCTGCCGACCCCACCCGCGCGATACCCGCATCCGGTGCCGCGCCGACGACGCCCCCCGGGGGGTGCACCTGCGCCAAGCTGCGCCGGCTGTCGCGCCGCGTCACCGCGGTGTACGACCGCTCGCTGGCCGCGGCCGGGCTGCGCGTCACGCAGTACTCGATGCTGTCGGTGATGCAGCGCGAGGGCGGCGCCGACGGTCTGCCGCTGACCGTGCTGGCCGACCGGCTCGACATGGACCGCACGACGCTGACGCGCAACCTGAAGCCGCTGATCGCGCAGGGCTGGGTGGCGCTGGCGCCGTCGCCCGCCGATACCCGCGTGCGGCTGGCGCGTGTCACCGCCGACGGCGCGGCCGCCTGGCAGGCCGCACGCCCGCACTGGAAGCGAGCGCAGCTCGAGGTCAACCGCACGCTGGGCGACACCACCGTCGCCGGCCTGCATGCCTGGCTGGACCAGGTGACGCCGCTGTTCCGTCCGGCGCCGGCCGACAGCGGCTGACGCCTCCGGCTCCTGATGACGCGCGAAAGACGCGTCCACGCCTGCCGTTCCGACATCCGATTCAGAAAGCCGCGCATGTCCGCCCAGCCTGCCCAGCCGACCGCTTCCGCCACCGCCGCCACCGCTGCCACCGCCCCGCCCGCCGCTGCCCAGACGGGCGGCCAGGTCTGGCTCTTCATGCTCGTCGCCGCGGCCATCCTGATGATCACGATGGGCGCGCGCCAGTCGCTCGGCCTGTTCGTGTCGCCGCTGAACACCAGCACCGGCCTGGGCATCGCGACGATCAGCTTCGCGATGGCCATCGGCCAGTTCGTCTGGGGCGCCTCGCAGCCGGTCTTCGGCGCGGTGGCCGACCGCTACGGCCCCGGCCGCGTCATCGTGGTCGGCGCCGTGCTGCTGGCGCTGGGCACGGTGCTGACGACGATGGTGAAAAGCGAGTGGGGCCTGATCCTCGCGCTCGGCGTGCTGAGCGCCGCCGGCGCCGGGGCCGGCAGCTTCTCGATCCTGATCGGCGCGACGGCCCAACATCTGCCGCCGGAACGCCGTGCCTTCGCCAGCGGCTTCATCAACGCCGGCGGCAGCTTCGGGCAGTTCGTGTTCGCACCGCTGAACCAGGCGGTGCTGCAGGCCTTCGGCTGGATGCAGGCGATGTGGATGATGGCCGTCGCCGCGCTGGCCACCGCACCACTCGGGCTGTGGCTGGGCGGCACGAAGAAGCCCGCGCCTGCCGCGACCGCCGCCGGCGCCGCCGCGCCGGCCGAGACGGGCCTGCGCGAGCAGGTGCGCATCGCGCTGCGCGACCGCAGCTACTGGTGCCTGCATGCGGGCTTCTTCACCTGCGGCTTCCACATCGCCTTCCTCGTCACCCACCTGCCGGGCGAAGTGGGGCTGTGCGGGCTGAGTGCCGGCGTCGCGTCGACCTCGCTGGCGATCATCGGCCTGGCCAACATCGCGGGCAGCCTGACGGTCGGCCACCTGGGCAACATCTACCGCATGAAGTGGCTGCTGTTCTGGATGTACTTCACGCGCGCCATCGCGGTGCTGGTCTACCTGGCCGCGCCGAAGACGCCGATGACCTTCTACGTCTTCGCCGCGGTGCTCGGCGCGACCTGGCTGGCCACCGTGCCGCCGACGGCCGGGCTGACCGCCAAGCTCTTCGGCACACGCTACCTCGCGACGCTGTTCGGCCTGACCTTGTTGAGCCACCAGATCGGCGGCTTCTTCGGCGCGTGGCTCGGCGGGCTGGCGGTGGTCAACACCGGCAACTACACGTGGATGTGGTGGGCCGACGCCGCGCTGGCGCTGCTCGCGGCGCTGGTGAACCTGCCGATCCGCGAGGCGCCGCTGAAGCGGCCGGCGCTCGCGGCGGCCTGAGGGCACGCGGCGCGCACGGCGTCAAGCCAATCCGGCAACGCATGCATGGCCTCTGCGCGCGGGCCGCACGACTTCGGCCGTGCACCCTTAGCATGCCGAGCCATGAACCGCTTGCTGCATCCATGGCCACACCGGGCCGCACTTCCCTGAGCCCGGCGATCCGACCCTGACCCCTTCGCGCAACCATTCGATCGCCGGGCCCTCGCTGCCCGCGCATCCGGCGTGCCCGCGTCATCGCGGCGCCCGCCGACCGATCGAAAGGCATGCACGATGTCGATGCAGACCCTCGTCCCGCTCGAGCGCACGCTCACCGAGCTGGACCACACCCGACTGACCCACCTGCTGCGCGGCAACGGCGCGTCGCCGCAGGAAGCCGGCATCGCCGCGCTGAGCGCGGCGCTCGATGCGGCCGACATCGTGCCCTCGCGTGCGGTGGCGCCCGACGTCGTCACGATGTACTCGCGCGCCGAGCTCGAGGACCCGGGCACCGGCCGCCGCCAGGTGCTGACCGTCTGCTACCCGGAGGACGCCGAGCCGGCGGCCGGCTTCGTCTCGGTGCTGTCGCCGGTGGGCGCCGGCCTGCTCGGCCTGCGCGTGGGCATGCAGGCGCAGTGGCACACGCCGGGCGGCCGGGCGGCGCAGGCGCAGGTGCGCGCGCTGCTGTTCCAGCCCGAAGCCAGCGGCGACTTCACGCTGTAGCGCCATGCCGAACCTTCACTCGATCCTGCTCGTCACCGACCTCGGCGACGACGCGCTGCCGGCCCTGCAGCGTGCGGTGCAGCTGGCGTCCGAGCAGCAGGCCGGCCTCACGGTGCTCACCGCGCCCGCCGCCGGGCCCGTGCATCCCTGGCGCACCGGCCGCGACGCCTTCGGCGCCGGCGAGTTCGCGCTGCAGCGCACGCGGCGGTTGCTGCGGCGCCTGTCACGCGAAGTGAGCGACCCGTGCGAGCTGCGCCTGATGGCCGGGGGTGGCGAGGCCGACGCGCTAATGCGGATCGGCGAGGCCGCCGGGCGCGCCGACCTGCTGGTGCTGGCCGCCGGCCGCGCGAACCCGCTGCGCGCCTGGCTGCTGGGGTCGCCGGCGGAGCGCGTGCTGCGGATCGCCGCGCGGCCGGTGCTGGTGGTCAAGCAGGCGCCGCCGCTGCCGGGCGCGCCGTACCGCCGCGCGCTGGTGCCGGTCGACCTCGACGACGGCGCGCTGCCGGCGTTGCGCCTCGCGGCGCGGGTCGCACCGGACGCGGCCCTGCACCTGCTGCACGCGATGAACGAGTCGCTGCCATCGCCGCTGCGTCTCGCCGGCACGCCGGCGGATGTGCTGCAGGCCGCGCGCAACCGCCACCGCGCGGCCTGCCTGCACCGGCTGTGGGGCCTGGCCGCCTCGCTGCCGCGCCAGCGCGTGTTCGCGACGGTCGGCGACGGCCGCGCGGGCTGGCTGACGCTGCAGAAGGCGCAGCAGGTCGCGGCGGACCTCGTCGTCGTCGGCCGGCAGGGCCGTTCGCGGCTCGGCGAATTCCTGCTCGGCAGCACGGCCCGCACGCTGCTCGCCGAGGTGCCGGCCGACGTGCTGGTGCTGCCGCGCGCGCCGCGGGCGCGGGCGGGCATGCCGATTGCCACTGCCACGGTTCGCCCGATGTAGGGCCACAATGCGGCACGTTCCGGACCCAGGAGGCTTCGCGTGCGTGAGACCTTCGATGGCGATGGAGCAGGGGAATCGGTGGAGGCGCGGCATCGCCAGGCGCTCGAAGCAGCGCTGAGCCGCAGCCTCGCCGAACAGCAGCGCCAGCAGCGGCTGTACGCGGCCATCCTGGACAACACGCCCGACCTGGCTTACGTGTTCGACCTCGACCACCGCTTCGTCTACGCGAACGCTGCGCTGCTGGGCATGTGGGGCAAGACCTGGGACGAGGCGATCGGCCGCAACTGCCTCGAGCTGGGCTACGAGCCCTGGCATGCCGAGATGCACGACCGCGAGATCGAGCAGGTGGTGGCAACGCGCCTGCCGATCCGCGGCGAAGTGCCGTTCCACGGCACCTACGGCCTGCGCACCTACGACTACATCTTCGTGCCGGTGATCGCGCCGGACGGCAGCATCGAGGCCGTCGCCGGCACCACGCGCGACGTCACCGAGTACCGCGAGAACCAGCGCCGGCGCGACGAGTTCCTCGCGATGCTGTCGCACGAGCTGCGCAACCCGCTGGCGCCGCTGAGCCAGGGCGTGCAACTGCTGGCCGGACGCGAGGACCTCGGCGCGCGGCCGCTGATCGAGATGATGGACCGCCAGGTGCGCCACCTCGTGCGGCTGGTCGACGACTTGCTCGACGTGTCGCGCGTGACGCGCGGCACGCTGGAGCTGCGCCAGGACCGCATCGAGCTGGGCCAGGTCGCGCGCAGTGCGCTCGAGGCCAGCGCCGGCGTGATCGATGCGCGCGGTCACGCGGTCGAGATGCAGCTGCCGCCCGAGCCGGTGTGGATGAACGGCGACGCCGTGCGGCTGGCGCAGGTGCTGTCGAACCTGCTGATCAACGCCGCGCACTACACGCCGCCGGGCGGCCGCATCGAGCTGACGCTCGAGCTGACGGGTGACGAGGCCGCGTTCCATGTGCGCGACAACGGCGACGGCATCGCGGCACCGGACCTGGCGGCGATCTTCGAGATGTTCCGCCGCGGCGCACAGGCGGGCGACCGCGCGCCGTGGGGCCTCGGCGTGGGCCTGGCGCTGGCGCAGCGCCTGGCCGCGCTGCACGGCGGCCGCATCGAGGCCTCCAGCCCCGGCCCCGGCCGCGGCAGCGAGTTCGTCGTGCGCCTGCCCCGGGGTGCACCCTCGTCGGCCGCACCGGCGGGGCCGGCCGCGCCGAAGGTCGTCTCCGCGGTCCCGGGTCATGCGAAGCCGGCGCCGCTGGACCGGCTGCGCGTGCTGATCGCCGACGACAACGTCGACGCGGCCGACAGCCTGGCGGCACTGCTGGGCCTGATGGGCGCCGTGGCGCAGGTGGTTCACGACGGCCCGGCCGCGCTCGAGGCGAGCCGCGGCTTCGCGCCCGATGCGGTGCTGCTCGACATCGGCATGCCGCACATGGACGGCTACGAGGTTGCGCGCCGCATGCGCGCCGAGGCGCCGGACGGCCCGCTGCTGATCGCGCTGACCGGCTGGGGCCAGGCGCAGGACCGCGAACAGGCGCTCGCCGCCGGCTTCGACCTGCACCTGGTCAAGCCGGTCGATGTCGACGCGTTGTGCGCGGCGCTGCGCGCGTTGCGGCCGGCGGGCTGAATTGCACCGCCCGCACCGCGGGCTGAACGGCAGCGCGCGCGCCGCGGGTGCTACATCCGCTCGATCGCCACCGCGGTCGCTTCGCCGCCGCCGATGCACAGGGTCGCGATGCCGCGGCGGCCGCCGTGCGCGCGCAGCGCACCGAGCAGCGTGACGAGGATGCGCGCACCCGAGGCGCCGATCGGGTGGCCGATCGCACACGCCCCGCCGTGCACGTTGACCCGCTCGTGCGGCAGGCCGTGTTCTTCCATCAGCGCCATCGGCACCGCCGCGAACGCTTCGTTGACCTCCCACAGGTCGACGTCCGCGGTGCGCCAGCCGGTGCGCGCCAGCAGCTTGCGCACCGCGCCGACGGGCGCGGTGGTGAACCAGGCCGGGTCCTGCGCGTGCACCGCATGCCCGGCGATGCGCGCCAGCGGCGTCACGCCCAGGCGCCGCGCCGCCGATTCGCGCATCAGCACCAGCGCGGCCGCGCCATCGGCATTGGCCGACGAACTGGCCGCGGTGATCACACCGTCGGCCTTGAACGCCGGCTTCAGCGACGTCACCTTCTCGGGCTTCAACTTCGGCGGGCGCTCGTCGCGCGACAGCGTCGCCGCCGGCGTGGCGACCGGCGCCAGCTCCCAATCGAAGCGACCGTCGTCGGCAGCCGCGCGGGCCCGTTCGATCGAGGCGATCGCGAAGCGGTCCAGCACCTCGCGCCGCAGCCCGTACTTCGCCGCGCACTGTTCGCCGAACAGGCCCATCGGTTTGCCGGGCTCGTAGGCGTCCTCCAGCCCGTCGAGGGTCATGTGGTCGAACAGCGTCGTCGCGCCGGCCTTCACGCCTGCGCGCACCGCGGCCAGGTGCGGCGCACGGCTCATGCTTTCCATGCCGCCGGCCACCAGCAGCTCGGCGCTGCCGGCGGCCAGCATGTCGTGCGCCAGCATCACCGCGCGCATGCCGCTGCCGCAGACCTTGTTCAGCGTGACGGCGCCGGTGGCGTCGGGCAGCCCGGCATGGCGTGCCGCCTGGCGCGCCGGCGCCTGGCCCTGGCCGGCGGTCAGCACATTGCCCATCAGCACCTCGTCGATCGCGTCGCGCGGCACGCCGGCGCGCTGCACCGCGGCGGCAATGGCGGTGGCGCCCAGCTGCCAGGCGGGCAGCGCGGACAGCTCGCCGAGCAGGGCGCCCACGGGCGTGCGGGCGGCGGAGACGATGACGACAGGATCGGACATGGCGCGGGCGACGGGCGTGGACGATGCACCATTGGAAGGTCTGGCGCCGCCGCGCTAAAGTGTCCGTTCCGTCATCTTTCAGGCGATATCGGACATGGACGACTTCATCGTGCTGGTGCTGCCCGGCACCCAGGCGATCAGCGCGGCCGCGACGCTGGACCTGCTGTCCGCCGCCGCGCTGCTGGCGCCGCGCCACGGCCTGCCGGCGCCGCGCTGGCGGGTGGTGTCGCCGGTGCCGGGTCCGGTGCGCCTGAGCAGCGGCCTGGTGCTCGAGGCCTTGCCGCTGCCGCGGCGCCTGCCCGCCGGCCGGCCGACCTGGATCGTGCCCGGCATCGGCGTGACGAACGGCCGCCGCGGCCGGGCGCTGCTGGCCGAGCCGCCGGCGCAGGCGGCGATGCAGTGGCTGCGGCGGGCCGAGGCGCAGGGCGCCTGCGTCGCGGCGTCGTGCTCGGGCGTGCTGCTGCTGGCCGGCGCCGGGCTGCTGGCCGGCCGCCGCGCGACGACCGCCTGGTGGCTGGCGTCGCTGCTGCGTGAACTGGCGCCGGCGTGCAGCGTCGACGAGGCGCGCATGGTGATCGAGGACGGCAACCTGCTGACCGCCGGCGCGGCGCTGGCGCAGGTCGACCTGATGCTGTGGCTGCTGCGCCGCCGCTTCGGCCAGCCGCTGGCCGAGGCGCTGGCGCGCGTGATGCTGATCGACGGCCGCCAGCACCAGAGCCCGTACATCGAGCCCGCGATCCTGCACGCCGGCCATGCGCTGCTGGCGCGCATCGAGGCCGAGGTGCGCGCGCGCCTGCCCCAGCCGACCAGCGTGCAGGCGCTGGCCGAGGCGCTGGCGATGACGCCGCGCACGCTGGCGCGCCAGGTGCGCGCGGCCAGCGGCCGTTCGCCGCTGGCGCTGATCCAGTCGGTGCGCGTGGCCCATGCGCGGGCGATGCTGGAGGGCAGCGGCTTGTCGGTCGAGGAGGTCGCTCACCGCGTCGGTTATGGCGACGCGACCGCGCTGCGCCGCTTGATGAAGCGATCGTTCGGCGCGACGCCGCGCCAGGTGCGGGGCATCGCCGGCCGCGATGCCCCCCGTGCCGAGCGGGCACTGGCGCCGACGCGGCGCGGCGCCTAGATTGGGCGCATGGCGAAGCTCGACCTTTCCGGCCGCATCCTCTTCCTCTGCGAGGACCCCGCGAAGGTGCAGGCGCAGCTGGCGGGCGAGCGCCTGTCGCGCGACGAGGCCGGCCGCCTGCGCGACGACGTGTCGACCGACGAGATTACGCCGGTCCCGATCCTCACGCACTACGACGAGACGCTCGGCCGCTTCCCGTACACCGGCTTCAAGGCCGGCGACCGACGACCCATCGGCGCCGGCGACGTGCGCGCGGGCGGCTTCTGCGTCACCGTGGCCGGCCGGCGCTACGGCAAGGGCTCGTCGCGCGAGCACAGTCCCACCGCCGAGAAGCTGGCCGGCATCCGCCTGGTGATCGCCGAGAGCTTCGAACGCATCTACCGCCAGAACGCCGACAACATCGGCCTCTTCACCTCGACCGACTTCGGGCTCGTCGACCGCATCCAGCGCGGCGAGGCGATCGACATCGACGACCTGGTGGCCGGCCGCGATGCACTCGCCGCCGCGATCCTGCGCGAAGGCGGGCTGCTGCACTTCGGCCGGCGTTTCATGCGCGACGTGCGGCCGGCCGGCAGCGTGTCGGATCACGGCCCGCGCACGCTGTTCGAGAAGATCGTCGCGCGCCGTGCGCTGTCGACAGCCCTCACCAGCGCCTCGCCGCGGCCCGGCGACGGCGCCTTCGTGCGCGCCGACCTGCGCTTCATCCACGAGTACTACACCGGCATGTGCGCGCACATGCTGCATGCCACCTTCGGGCGGCCGCTGGCGTTGCACGCGCCCGCGTCCATCGTCGTCTTCGAGGACCACACGTCCTACGTCGAACAGAGCCCGGTGCACCTGCGCGGCGGCCTGGTGGCCAACGTCGCGGCGATGTGCCGCGCGCAGCGCGACTTCGTCGACGCCTACGGCCTGCGCGCGCACCGCACGCTGACCGAGCACGAGGCCGCGCACGACGACGGCCGCAACGTGGCCGGCATCTCGCATGCGATGGTCGCGGAGCACTACGCGCTGCCGGGCCAGGTGGTCGTCGGCACCGATTCGCACACGCCGCACAGCGGCGCGCTCGGCTGCGTCGCCTTCGGCGTCGGCACCACCGACATGGCCAATGCCTTCGTCACCGGCGCGGTGCGGCTGACGGTGCCGCAGACCCTGCGCGTGCAGCTCGACGGCGTGCTGGCGCCCGGCGTCACCGCGAAGGACGTCGTGCTGCACCTGCTGGCGCTGCCGGCGATCCGCGCCGGCGCCGGTGTCGGCAAGGTGTTCGAGTTCGGCGGTGACGTGGTGCGCTCGCTGGCCACCGACGAACGCGCGACGCTGACCAACATGAGCGCCGAGCTGGGCGGCTTCACCGGCCTGGTGGAGCCGGACGACGAGACCGTGCGCTTCCTGAAGCAGCGCCGCGGCGTGGACTTCACGCTCGAGCCGTGGATGCGCAGCGACGCGGGCGCGGCCTATGCGGACACCCTGCGCGTCGACTGCCGCACGCTGACGCCGATGGTGGCCCGCCCCGGCGACCCGGGCAACGGCCTGCCGCTCGTCGACGTGGCCGAGCGTCCGCGCATTCACATCGCCTACGGCGGCTCGTGCACCGCCGGCAAGCGCGAGGACTTCGACCACTATCACGCGGTGCTGGCCTGGGCCGCGCAGCGGGGCCTGCGCACCGCGCCGGGTGTCGAGCTCTACCTGCAGTTCGGCACGACGGCCGTGCGCGACCACTGCATAGCGCGCGGTTACCTCGCGGCCTTCGAGGCCGTCGGCGCGCGTTTGCTGCAGCCTTCGTGCGGCGCCTGCGCGAACTGCGGCCCGGGCTCGTCGACCGACGCGGCCCAGGTGACCGTCAGCGCGATCAACCGCAACTTCCCCGGCCGATCCGGCCCCGGCCAGGTGTGGCTGGCCAGTCCGCCGACGGTGGCGGCCAGTGCGATCGCCGGCCGGCTGGTGTCGTTCGACGAACTGCAGGCGGGCGCACGGCCCGGTTGATCCCGTCCGCGGCGCCGCGCACCTGCGCGCCGACTCACGCGCGCACTTCGTGAGGAAGATGTGATCGTTGGCGGATCGGCGCGTGAAGTGGCGCGCCGAGAGTGACAGGCCTGTCCAACCCCTGCCTGCCCTCGCCATGAACACCGCCTTCTTCCGCCGTGCCACCCGTCCGACCCTCAGCGCGCTGGCCGTCGCGGCGCTGCTCGCCGCCTGCGGCGGTGGCGGTGACGACGACACCGCCGCCCCGGCTTCGCCCACGCCGATGGTCGCCGCGGCCAACCAGCTCTACACCCAGACCAACGACAGCACGAACGCGATCGTGCAGTTCAACCGCGGCGCCGACGGCCGGCTGACGCGCGCGGCGAGCGTGCCCACCGGCGGCACCGGCACCAACGGCATCCGCATCAACGGCTCGTCCGGTCCGAACACGCTGGGCAGCCAGTTCAGCGTCGTCGCGGTCGCTTCGGAGCGTCTGCTGATCGCCGCCAATGGCGGCGACAACTCGCTGTCGGTGTTCTCGCTGGACACGGCGACCGGCCGGCCCACGCTGCTGCGCAACACCCGAACCGCGGGCCTGCGGCCGAACAGCCTGGCGGTCAACGGCCCCGTCGTCTATTCGAGCTTCCTGGGCGGCACGCTGCAGCTGGGCGCCTACCGCATGGCGGCCGATGGCTCGCTGGCGCAGATCGGCCTGTACAACGTCGCGCAGATGAGCGGCCTGAACCCCGCGCAGGTGGCGCCCACGCAGATCCTGCTGTCGCCGGACCGGCGCTTCCTGATGGTCAGCCCCGGCACCGCGAGCAACGCGGTGCTGAGCTTCCCGATCAATGCCGACGGCACGCTGGGCAACCCGGTGGCCAACACCACCGACCTGACGACGCCCTTCGCCGGGCAGTTCGTGCGCACCACCGGCGGCAGCACCGTGTACCTGTCGACCGGCATCAGCGGCGTCTCGCTGACGGCCTACGACCTGTCGTCGACCGGGCGCCTCAGCCAGCGCAGCCAGGCCGCGGCCACCGGCGTCGGCGCGCCGTGCTGGCTGGTGGTGACGCCGGACGGCCGCTACGCCTACGTCGGCAATGGCAGCGGCTCGATCTCGTCGTACGCGATCGGCGCCGACGGCACGCTGACGCTGCTGCGCGCGATCGCCGCGGAAGAGCCCTCGGTGCTGATGGGCGTGAACAGCGTCGCCGGCGATTCGTGGGTCAGCGGCGACGGCCGCTACCTCTACAGCACCTACCTCGGCGCGGACAAGGTGGTGACCTATGCCATCGCCGCCGACGGGTCCTTGAGCAAGATCGACGACGACGCGGTGGGCACCGCGTCGCGCCTGGGCCTGCAGGGGCTCGCCGGAACCTGAGGTCAGGGCCGGCGGGCGCAGCGGCGCCCGCCGGCGACGCCGGGCGCTACTTGCGGGCTTCGAGGATCAGGTTGAACGGCGTCTCGGTGGCGCGCCGGAAGTGCGCGAAGCCGGCCTTCATGAAGACATCGCGCAGGCGCTTCTCGCCGGCCTGCGCGCCCAGCCCCAGCCCCACTTCCTGGGACAGCGAGTTGGGCGTGCAGATGCAGGTGGACGCGGCATAGAACAGCCGCCCGACCGGGTTGAGGTTGTCTTCCAGGCGGTCGTTCGCGAAGGGTTCCACCAGCAGCACGGTGCCCCCGGGCTTCAGCGCCGCGTGCGCCCGCCGCGCGGCACCGACCGGGTCGCCCATGTCGTGCAGGCAGTCGAAGAAGCAGACGAGGTCGAAGTCGCTGCCCGGGAACTCTGCGGCGCGTGCCTGCGTGAAGACGGCGCGGTCCGAGACGCCCGCCTGCGCCGCCCGCTGCCGCGCCTGCTCGATCGACGCGCCATGGAAGTCGAAGCCGTGGATCGTCGAGCGCGGGAAGGCCTGCGCGAGGATGACCGACGAGGCGCCATGCCCGCAGCCCACGTCCGCCACCTTCGCGCCGGCCTGCAACTGTTCCGTCACGCCCTCCAGCGCCGGCAGCCACTCGCTGACGAGGTGGGCCCGGTAGCCGGGCCGGAAGAAGCGCTCGGTGCCCGAGAACAGGCAGGGATGGTGGTCGCCCCAGGACAGCGCGCCGTCGCCGCGCATCGCGGTGGCGATCTTGTCCTTGTCGAGGTACATGCTGGCCAGCACCACGGCGCCGCCCGCGACGTAGACCGGCGAGTTCTCGTCGGCCAGCGCCATCGCCTGCTCGGGCGGCAGGCGGAATCGCCCGTCCTCGTGCTCGACGTAGCCGCTGGCCGCCTGCGCGCTCAGCCACTCGCGCAGCAGCCGGGCATGGCAGCCGGTGCGCTCGGCCAGTTGCTCCGGGGTCAGGAGCGCGCCGTCGGCCATCGCCCGGTACAGGCCCAGTTCCTCGCCGAGGATCACGTTGGCCATCACGGCGGCGCCGCCCATGTCGGCCACCAGTCGTCCCATGAAGTCGTTCAGCTTGGCCTCGTCCATAGTCCGGTTCCCTTTCCTGATCGGTTGCGGACCGACAGCGCATCGGGCGGGACGGTCCGCGTTCCCGCCGACGAACTCGGGCGCCGCCGGCCCGACGACCGGCTCGACGCCTGGCGCTTCAGTCGCCGCAATGGCGCGCGGACTTACAGCGGCGCCGCCAGGTTCAGGCGGCCAGCGCCGCTGCGTCGAGGCGCTTCAGCGCCTGGTCCAGCTCGATCTCGACGCCGGCGCGGGCGGTGAAGATGCGGTAGACCGACTCCAGCAGCACGTCGTCGCCGGCCAGCGGCCGGCCGTGCACGAACGCGAGGTGGCCGATGACGCGGCCCTCGCGGCCGACGATCGGCAGGCCGAGGTAACCCTCCTGGCCGGCTTCGCGCTCGAAGGCGCGGCCGAGGCCGCTGGGGTGGAAGCAGGTGCGGCCCTCGCGGATCACGCGCTCGCACGGCGTGCCGGCGAGCTCGTACTCGAAGTTGGCATCGAAGTCGCCGTCGCGCCAGTGGGCCAGCGTGCGCACGCGCGTCGGCGGCCGGTCGGCGCATTCGGTGATGAAGGCCACGTCGACATGCAGCGCCCGCGCGAAGTGCATCACCAGCGCCTGGAAGAAGGGCGCGCCGGAGCGCGCGGCGGTGCCTTCGGCGATGGCCTCGATGATGGTCTCGGCGCGCTTGATGCGCGTGATGTCGGTGTCGATGCCGATCACCCGGTAGGGGCTGCCGGCGGCGCGGCGGATCGCGCTGGCCCGCGACAGCACCCAGCGGTGGCGCCCGTCGGCATGCAGCACGCGGTGCGCGTGTTCGTAGCGTTCGCTGGCACCGGCCAGGTGCGCGCGCAGCGCCTGCAGCGCGCCATCGCGGTCGTCGGGGTGCAGGCGTTCGCTCCACTCGGCGACGCTCATCGTGTCCGGGTCCGGCCCGAGGCCGAACATGTGCTGCCAGCGCGGCGACAGGCTCACGCGCTCGCGCTCGAGGTCCCATTCCCACAGCCCGTCGGTCGAGCCGCGCAGCGCCAGCGCATAACGCTCCTCGCTCGCGCTCAAGGCGGCCTGGGCTGCGCGCGCTTGCTGCTCGGCGGCGGCCAACGCCTGGGCCTGCTGCGCGGCGCTCGACTGCAGCGCCTCGAGCTCGCGCTGCAACGCCTGCCGCGCCTCGGTGTCGCGGTGGCGGGCGGCCGCGGGCGAGCTCAGGCCGGGAAGGCGCAGCTTGAAGCGGATGGACATGGAGGACGCTCCTCGGGGTGTTCGGCCGGCGGTGGGGCGCACAGCGGCAGCTCGAGGCTGAACACCGTGCCGACGCCGAGCGCGCTGGCGACGCGGATCTCGCCGCCGTGCAGCGCGACGATGCGCTTGGTGATCGCCAGGCCGAGGCCCGCGTTGGTGCGGCCGGGCCGCTCGTCGACGCGCGGCGCCTGGAAATAACGCTCGAAGACGTGCGGCAGGTGTTCGCTGGGAATGCCGCTGCCGGAGTCGCGCACGTTGACCCGTGCGCGTCCGGCGTCGCTGGCCACCTCGATGCAGACCTCGCCGCCGCCCGGCGTGTGGCGCAGCGCGTTCTCGACCAGGTTCTCCAGCGCGCGCTCGATCAGCCCGATGTCGCCATGCACGGCGACGTCGGCCTCGCCGCGCAGCAGCGCGCGCACGCCGACGTCGCGGGCCTGCGCGTGCAGCTCGAACTTCTGCGCGACGTCCTGGGCCAGCTCGCCGAGCGAGAAGCGCTCGCCGGCAATGGCCGCCGCCGGTCCGTCCAGCTTGCTCAATTCGAACAGGTCCGCGACCAGCCGGCCCAGCCGCTCGGCATGGCGTGTCGCCACCTCGATGCAGCCGCGCGCCTCCGCCGGCCCGAGCTCGCCGTGCCGCAGCAGCAGCGTCTCGAGGTAACCCTGCATCAGCGTCAGCGGCGTGCGCAGGTCATGCGACACGTTGGCGAGAAGCTCGCGCCGCTGCACGTCGTGGCGCTCGATCTCGGCCAGCTGGCTGCTGATGCGTGCCGACAGGTCGGCGAAGGCCACGGCGAGGCGGTCGATCTCGTCGCCGTCGGCACGCGCCCAGTCCAGCCGCGGCGACCGGGCGAAGCGGCTGTCGCGGAAATGATCCATCGCCAGCGCCAGCCGGTGCAGGCGGCGCGTCAGCAGGCTGAACACCAGCAACGCGGCCAGCAGCGCGAAGGCGATCGCCGCGGCCAGCAGCATCGAGCCGAGCTCGATCACCTGGTGCAGGTCCGGCATGCGCTGCGAGACGCCGACCAGCAGCGCCGCGACCACCGCGAACATGGCCGCGAGCATCGTCGCGAGCCGGCCGGACAGGGTGTTCAGCATGGCATCGCCCGCGCAGCTCAGGCCGGCGAGGTGGCGCGCAGCTCGCGCGGGTCGTGGCAGCGGTAGCCCACGCCCCACACCGTCTCGATGATCTCGGGCCGGTTCGGATCGCGCTCGATCTTCGCGCGCAGCCGGTTGATGTGGGTGTTGACCGTGTGCTCGTAGCCGCTGTGGCTGTAGCCCCAGACCTGCTGCAGCAGCTGCATGCGCGTCATCACGCGGCCCGGGCTGCGGGCGAAGCAGGTCAGCAGGTCGAACTCCTTGGCGGTCAGATCGATGCGCTGGCCGTCGATGCGCACGTCGCGGCGGTCGACGTCGATGCGCAGCGGCCCGACCTCGATCGCCCGGGCGGCGGGCGCCGCGGCGGCGGCCGGCGCGGCCGGCGTGGCCACCCGGCGCAGCAGCGCCTTCGCGCGCGCCAGCAGTTCCAGCACCGAGAAAGGCTTGCCGAGGTAGTCGTCGGCGCCGAGCTCCAGACCGAGCACACGTTCGAGCTCGGCGCTCTTCGCGCTCAGCATCAGGATGGCCACGCGGCATTGCGCGCCGCGCAGCCGGCGGCAGATCTCCAGGCCGTCGAGGCCGGGCAGCATCAGGTCGAGCACCACCAGGTCGTGGCCGCCGTGCTGCGCCTCGTGCAGGCCCGTGACGCCGTCGGCCACGCGCTTCACGCGGCAGCCCAGCGTCGCGAGGTGCATCTGCACGAGCTCGCCGATCTCGTCGTTGTCCTCGATCACGAGGATGCGCTTGTCGTCGTTCATGGCCGGTCGCCCCCTGTACGGCCGCCAGCATAGGCAGCGTTGCCGCGGGGCGGAATGCGTGCCGCTGCGCAGCCGGTTGCGGGCACTACGGAGACGCGGCCGCCGACGTGACACAAACGTGACCGGCCCCGGACCGCCCCGTGAGCCCGGACGACGAACCTTGCATCACGGGCTTCGCATCGAGCCCGGCCACCCACCAAAAGGAGCGTCAGATCATGCAATCCAGGAACCTCTTCATCGCCGCCGCGCTGGCCGTGTGCGGCACCGCCTTCGCCGGCGAATGCCCGGCCGACAAGCGCGTGCCGGACGGCCAGGGCCAGAAGCCGGGCGCGACGGCCCCGGTCGGCGTCACCGACGTCGTGCGCGCGTCGACCGATCTCTCCCGCGAGCCGGCGCACATCGACGGCCGCCAGTTCCGCCTGCGCCAGCTCGAGATCCAGCCCGGCGGCGTGGTGCCCTGGCACAGCCACGACGACCGGCCGGCGATGATCTACATCGTCTCCGGCGAGGTGGTCGAGTACGCCAGCAGCTGCGCGGTGCCGATCGTGCACCGCGCCGGCGACATAGCGCCCGAGAAGAGCGGCACCTCGCACTGGTGGAAGAACCTCGGCGGCGCGCCGGCGGTGCTGATCTCGGTCGACCTGTTCCCGACCGCGATGAAGCACGAGCAGCACATGATGTGACGGGGAGCGGACCATGCACCATCGAATCCTCCCCGTGCTCGGCGCCGCGGCGCTGGGTCTGGCGCTGACGACCGCCGCCGCGCCGGCCGCCGCCGAAGCCGTCGTGCTGCAGGGCGACGGCATCGTGCGCGTTCGCAGCGCCTACGGCGTCGACGAGACCGTGTCGCGCCTGAAGGCCGACGTCGCCGCCAAGGGCATCCGCTTCTTCAGCGCGATCGACCAGGCGCAGCTGGCGGCCGACGCCGGCATCGCGCTGCGGCCGTCGACGCTGATCCAGTTCGGCAACCCGCCGCTGGGCGCGCAGTTCCTGACGGCCAATGCCAACGCCGGGCTCGACTGGCCGGTGCGCGTGCTGGTGACGCAGGACGCCGACGGCACGGTGTGGGCGACCTACACCGACTTCGGATGGATCGCGCGCCGCCACGGCATCACGAACCGCATGCCGCAGTTCGAGATGGCCTCGCGCGTCGTCGAGTCGATCACTTCGACTGTCAGGAAGTAGCGGCCCGAACGACCAAGCCCGACGAGCCCACCGGGAGACCGACCACCATGCGCACGGATTTGGACGCCATCGTCATCGGCAGCGGCCAGGCCGGCCCGTTCCTCGCGTCGCGCCTGACCGCGGCCGGCCGCCGTGTCGCGCTGGTCGAGCGCGCGCAGCTCGGCGGCACCTGCGTCAACCACGGCTGCATGCCGACGAAGACGCTGGTGGCGAGCGCCCGCGCGGCGCACATCGCGCGGCGCGCGGCGGACTACGGCGTGCGCATCGGCGGGCCGGTGCAGATCGACATGCCGGCGGTGAAGGCGCGCATGGACCGCGTCGTGCAGCAGTCGGTCGGCAACCTGACGCGCTGGCTCGAGGGCATGCCGAACCTGAGCCTGCTGCGCGGCCATGCGCGCTTCGCCGGCCCGCACGAGATCGAGGTGAACGGCCGGCGGCTGCAGGCGCCGCAGGTCTTCGTCAACGTCGGCTGCCGGGCCGTGCTGCCGGACTGGCCGGGCATCGACAGCACGCCGGTGCTCGACAACGTCGGCCTGCTCGCGCTCGATGCGGTGCCGGAGCACCTGATCGTGATCGGCGGCAGCTACATCGGGCTGGAGTTCGCACAGATCCACCGCCGCTTCGGCGCGCGGGTCACGGTGCTCGAGGCGGCCGATCGCATCGTCGCCCGCGAGGACGAGCAGGTCTCGCGCGAGCTGGCGGCGATCCTCGGCGGCGAGGGCATCGAGCTGATCACCGGCGTCGGTGCGGCGCGCGTCGAGCGCACCGCGGACGGCCAGGTGCGCGTATCGCTGCAGAGCCGCGGCGTCGCGCACGAGATCGTCGGCAGCCACCTGCTGTCGGCGATCGGCCGGCGGCCGAACACCGACGACCTCGGCCTTGCCGCCGCCGGCATCCGGACCGATGCGCGCGGCTTCATCACCGTCGACGACCAGCTGCGCACCAACGTGCCGGGCATCTGGGCGCTGGGCGACGTCAACGGCCGCGGTGCGTTCACCCACACCGCGTACCACGACCACCAGATCGTCGCCGCGAACCTGCTCGACGGCGAACAGCGCAGCGTGCGCGAGCGCATCCCGGCTTACGCGCTGTTCACCGATCCGCCGCTGGCGCGCATCGGCATGGACGAGGCGCAGGTCCGCGCCAGCGGCCGCCGCGCGCTCGTCGGCACGCTGCCGATGACCCGCGTGGGCCGCGCCCGCGAGCGCGGCGAGACCCAGGGCTACATGAAGGTCTGGGTCGACGCCCGGACGCAACGCATCCTCGGCGCGACGCTGCTGTGCATCGACGCCGACGAGATCGTGCATTCGCTGCTGGACGTGATGGCGGCCGACGCGCCGTACACCGTCGTGCAGCGCTGCGTGCACATCCATCCGACGGTCAGCGAGCTGATTCCGACCCTGCTCGGCAGCCTGACCGAACTGACCCCCGACTGACCCCCACCGACTTCCAGGAGGCACCATGAGCGCCATTGCTTTCGCCACCCCCCGGGTGGCGCGGACCGACACACCCTTCGCGCGCGACGTGGTCGCGGGCCTCAGCGCACGCGGCAAGCACATCAGCAGCACCTGGCTCTACGACGACCGCGGCTCGAAGCTCTTCGAGGACATCACGCGGCTCGACGAGTACTACCTGACGCGCGCCGAGATCGCGCTGCTCGAGCGCCACGCGCCGGAGGTCGGTGCGCTGGCCGGGCCGCGGGCGACGGTGGTCGAGTTCGGCAGCGGCTCCAGCCGAAAGACGCCGCTGCTGCTCGCCGGCCTGGACCGGCCGGGGCTGTACGTGCCGGTGGACATCGCCGCGCAGTTCATGGTCGAGTCGGCGCATGCGCTCAAGCGCACGTTCCCGCGGCTGCTGGTGCAGCCGGCGATCGGCGACCTGCGCACGCTGACCTCGCTGCCGCTGCCGCCGCTGGACTGGCCCTGGGACCCCGACACCGGCCCCGGCCGGCGGATCGGCTTCTTCCCCGGTTCGACGATCGGCAACTTCGCCCCCGAGGACGCCGCGGTGCTGCTGGCACGGCTGGGCCGCATCCTCGGCCCCGGCGCCTTGCTGTGGCTGGGCCTGGACGGCACGCAGGACCCGGGACGGCTGCTGCCGGCCTACGACGACCGCGAGGGGGTCACCGCGCAGTTCAACCTGAACCTGCTGTCGCGCATCAATGCCGAGCTCGGCGGCGACTTCGAGCCCGAGACCTTCAAGCACGAGGCCCGCTGGGACACCCACGATCGCTGCGTCGAGATGCACCTGGTGAGCCGCTGCGCGCAGACGGTGGAGGTGCTGGGCCGCAGCTTCTGGTTCGCCGCCGGCGAATCGATCCACACCGAGAGTTCGTACAAGGTCGGCGCGCTGCGGGTGCAGGCGATCGCGCGTATCGCCGGCTGGTCGACGCTGCGCGTGTTCTCCGACGAGCACTCGGGCTTCAACGCCTACCTGCTGCAGCGCGACGTGACCGAAACGTGATCTCCATGCCATCGGCGCGTGAACCGGCGCGCCGATGCTTCTTCCGTGCCTTCCCCCACCACCCCTGTTGAACCAAGGAGAGTCTCCATGAATGCCCACCAACCCCTCGTCCGCCATGCGCTCGCCGGCCTCGTGCTGCTGGGCCTCGGCGCCACCGCCGATCTGGCCGTCGCCGCCAAGGGCGACAGCGAGAAGTGCGCCGGCATCGCCCGAGCCGGCGGCAACGACTGCGGCACCAGCAAGAGCGCCTGCGCCGGCACCGCCAAGGTCGACCGCGATCCCGAGGCCTGGGTGCTGGTGCCCAAGGGCACCTGCGCCAAGATCGCCGGCGGCAAGCTGACCGACAAGCCCGAGAACGTGCACGGCGGCGCCGAGGCGCTGAAGGCCAAGAAGGGCTGAAGGAGCGCGCCGTGCTTGCCACCCGCATCGCCAACCCGATCGCGCTCGTGCAGAGCTCGATCTCGCGCCTCGAATGGGGCACGCCGGCCCTGGACCTGCTGGTGCGGGTGTTCGTCGCCAGCGTGTTCTTCAAGGCCGGCCTGACCAAGATCGCGAGCTGGGAGACCACGCTCGCGCTGTTCGAGAACGAGTACGCGGTGCCGCTGCTGCCGGTGGCGCTCGCCGCCTTCCTGGCCACCGCGGCGGAGCTGGCGTTCCCGGTGATGCTGGTGCTGGGCCTGGGCACCCGCATCGCTGCGCTGGGCCTGTTCGTGCTGAATGCCGTCGCGGTGATCTCGTACCCGGAGATCGGCGAGGTCGGCCTGAAGGACCACCAGCACTGGGGCCTGCTGCTGCTGGTGAGCCTGCTGCACGGGCCGGGCGCGCTGTCGCTCGACCACCTGATCGGCCGCCGCTTCGGCGCGCGCCGCGCCTGAGGTCGGACGGCCGTGCGCAACATCGTGATCGTCGGCGGCGGCTTCGCCGGCACGACGCTGGTGCAGTCGCTGCAGCGCCGGCTGCCTGAAGGCTGGCGCCTGCTGCTGCTCAGCGAGGAGAGCTACACCACCTTCAACCCGATGCTGGCCGAGGTGGTCGGCGCGGCGGTGTTCCCCGAGCACGTCGTCGCGCCGATCCGCCAGATGATCGACGCGCCGCGCACGCAGTTCGTGATGGGCCGTGCGCTGGAGGTGGACTTCGCACGCCGGTGCCTGCGTGCCTCGACGCTCGCCGGCCTGCAGGAGATCCCGTTCGAGCACCTGGTGCTGGCGGTCGGCACGCGCGCCAATACCACGCTGGTGCCGGGCCTGGCCGAACATGCGTTGCCGCTGAAGCTGGTGGGCGATGCGCTGCACATCCGCAACCGCGTGCTGCAGCGCCTGGCCCGCATCGAGCTCGAGCACGATCCGATGGCGCGGCGCCGGCTCGGGCATCTGATCGTCATCGGCGGCGGCTTCTCGGGCGTCGAGGTCGCGGGCAGCCTGTCGGACTTCCTGCGCGGCGCGCTGCGCTTCTACCCGCGCGTCGCCCGCGACGAGCTGAAGGTCACGCTGCTGCAGGACGGCGAGCGGCTGCTGCCGGAGCTGCCGGCGTCGCTCGGCGTGTCGGCCGCGCGCTCGCTCGCCGCCCGCGGCGTCGACGTGCGGCTGGGTGCGCGTGCGGTGCGGGTGGAGGCCGACGGCGTGATGCTGGCCGACGGCGCCCGGCTGGACGCCTCGACCGTCGTCTGCACCATCGGCACGCGGGCCAACCCCTTCGTCGAGCAGCTCGACCTGCCGCTGCAGCGCGGGCGCATCGTCACCGAGCGCGACCTCTTGGTGACCGGCCGGCCCGGCGTCTGGGCGCTCGGCGACTGCGCGCTGGTGCACAACGGCGATACGCTGGCGCCGCCGACCGCGCAGTTCGCGGTGGCCGAGGCGCAGGTGCTCGCGCGCAACCTGCTCGCAGCGATCGAACAGCGGCCGACCGTGGCCTTCAGCCACCGCTCGCGCGGAATGATGGCCACCACCGGCCACCTGAAGGGGGTCGCGCAGATCGGACGGCTGCGCTTCAGCGGCCTGCCGGCCTGGCTGCTGTGGCGCGCCTACTACCTGCTGCGCATGCCCACCGCCGGCCGCAAGCTGCGCATCTGGGTCGAATGGACCTGGGCGATGGCCTTCGCGGCCGACATCACGCACCTGCGCTTCACGCGCACCGCCGAGGCCGATGCCGACGCGACCCCACCTTGATTCGACCTTCACTGAACGGAGATTTCCCCATGCTCGACGGCAAGTCCGCCATCGTCACCGGTTCCACCAGCGGCATCGGCCTGGGCATCGCGCGCGCGTTCGCCGCGGCCGGCGCCGACGTGATGCTCAACGGTTTCGGCCAGCCCGGCGAGATCGAGGCCACGCGCGCGATGCTGCAGCGGCAGTACGGCGTGAAGGTGCTGCACAGCGGCGCCGACATGAGCCGGCCGGAGCAGATCCGCGCGATGGCCGCCGAGGCCGCCGAGGCCTTCGGCCACGTCGACATCGTCGTCAACAACGCCGGCATCCAGCATGTCGCGCCGGTCGATCAGTTCCCGGACGAGCAGTGGGACCGCATCGTCGCGATCAACCTCTCGTCGGCCTTCCACCTGATCAAGGCCGTGGTGCCGCAGATGAGGGCGCGCCGCTTCGGCCGCATCGTCAACATCGCGTCGGCGCACGGGCTCACCGCGTCGCCGTTCAAGTCGGCCTACGTCGCCGCCAAGCACGGCATGGTCGGGCTGACGAAGACGGTGGCCATCGAGCTGGCCGAGTTCGGCATCACCGCGAACACCATCTGCCCGGGCTACGTGAAGACGCCGCTGGTCGAGGCGCAGATCGCCGACCAGGCCAAGGCCCACGGCATCTCGCCCGAGGCGGTGGTGCGCGACGTGATGCTCGCGCACCAGGCGCGCAAGGAGTTCGTCAGGGTCGACGAGCTCGCGGCGCTGGCGGTCTTCCTGGCGTCGGACGCGGCGGCCTCGATGACCGCCACCGCGCTGGCGATGGACGGCGGCTGGACGCAGCACTGAACGGGGCGACACGATGGACATGTCCGTGAAGCCGCGCCGGGCGCGCAAGTCGACGACGGCCGCGGCCGGCGCCTCCGCCGCGGCCAGCGCCGCGGCCGTCAAACCCGTCAACCTCGCGCTGCAGGGCGGCGGCGCGCACGGTGCCTTCGCCTGGGGCGTGCTCGATCGCCTGATCGAGGACGGCCGGCTCGCGTTCGAAGGCATCAGCGCCACCAGTGCCGGCGCGATGAACGCCGCGGTGCTGGCCTATGGCTGGACCCAGGGCGGACCCGAGGGCGCGCGGCAGGCGCTGGCCGGGTTCTGGCAGGCGGTGTCCGAGGCGGGCGCGCTGTACAGCCCGTACAAGCCGCTGCCGTGGGCCTCGGCGCTGGGCAACTGGTCGCTCGACCAGTCGCCGGGCTACCTGTGGATGGACATGGCGATGCGCGTGTTCTCGCCCTACCAGCTCAATCCGCTGAACTTCAACCCGCTGCGCGAGGTGCTGGAGCGCCACGTCGACTTCGCCGCGCTGCGCCGGCATTCGGCGATCAAGCTGTTCCTCGCCGCGACCAACGTCGAGACCTGCAAGGTCCGTGTCTTCCACTGCCAGGACATCACCGCCGACGCGGTGCTCGCGTCGGCCTGCCTGCCGTTCATGTTCCAGGCCGTCCAGGTCGACGGCGAGTTCTACTGGGACGGCGGCTATGTCGGCAACCCGGCGATCTACCCGCTGATCTACGACTGCGAGTCGCGCGACGTGCTGATCGTGCACCTGAACCCGATCGTGCGCCGCGGCTGCCCACGCAGCGCGGCCGAGATCATGAACCGCCTCAACGAGGTCAGCTTCAACTCGTCGCTGATGCGCGAGATGCGGGCGATCGCCTTCGTCACCTCGCTGATCGAACGCGGCAAGCTCTCGCCGGGCGAGGCCAAGCAGATGTTGATCCACTCGATCCGCGCGGACGAGGAGATGACGCACTACGGCGTCTCCAGCAAGCTGAATTCAGACTGGGGCTTCCTGACGCACCTGCGCGACAAGGGCCGCGCCCACGCCGAGCGCTGGCTGAAGGCGCATGTCGACGCGATCGGCGTGCGCTCCAGCGTCGACGTGCGCGCGGAGTTCCTGTGACGGCGATGCCGGCCGGCCTGGCGCTGGCAGTCGCCGCCGCGGCGGTGCTGGTGATGGGCTTCGCGATCCAGCGCGGCGCGACCTGCACCGTGGCCGCGGTCGACGAGTGGGTCGACCGGCGCGGCACCGCGCGGCTGCGGGCGATGCTCGAGGCGTCGGTGTGGGTGGCGGGCGGGCTCGCGCTGGCGTCGCTGCTGGGCGTGCTGCCCGCGGCGCCGCGGCCCTACGCCACGTCGGCGGCCACCGTGCTCGGCGGTGTGCTGCTCGGGCTGGGCGCCTGGCTGGGCGGGGCCTGCGTCTTCGGCGCGATTGCGCGTTTCGGCAACGGCGAGTGGGCCTACGCGGCGACGCCCGCCGGGTTCTTCGCCGGCTGCGCGACGATCGGCCTGGCCGGCCTGGCCGGCCTGTCGCCCGCCGCGCGGCTCGATCGTGTCTCGCCCTTGCTGCAGGCGCCGTGGGCGGTGGCGCTGCCGTTCCTGGCCTTCGCGCTGTGGCGCACCGTGCCCGGCGCGGTGCGCCTGCTGCGCGGGCGCGGCAACCTGCGCGAGGCCGCCGTGCGCGGCTGGACGCCGCACGCGGCCACCGCGGTGATCGGCCTGACCTTCCTGGTCGCGCTGCTCGCCGCCGGCGGCACCTGGGCCTACACCGACGTGCTCGCCGAGTTCGCGCGCGGCATGGCGGCCGGCGTGCCCGCGCGGCTCGCGCTGTTCGGCTGCCTGCTCGCCGGTGCCGTCGTCGGCGGCCGGCTGGCCGATCGCTATCGCCCGAAAAGAGCGACCGCCGCCGGGCTGCTGCGCTGCTTCGCCGGCGGCGTGCTGATGGGCTGGGGCAGCCTGCTGATCCCCGGCGCCAACGATGGCCTGATCCTGGTGGGCATGCCGCTGCTGTGGCCGTATGCCTGGCTGGCGTTCGCGGCGATGTGCGTCTCGATCGCCGCGGCGATGCACCTCGCGCGCCGCTGCCGCGAGCTGCCGGCCGGAGCGTCGCGATGAAGCGCCGCGTCGGCAATGCGCTGGTGCTCGGGGGGGCCGTGCTGGCGGCGCTGGCCGCGGTGCAGCGCTACACCCACCTGCTGCCGGGTTCGGGCGAGCGCTTCGCGCTGCCGCGCGAGCGCTGCCACGGCGTCGCGCGCGCCGGCGCGAACGACTGCGGCACCTCGACGCATGCCTGCGCGGCGCAGTCGACCACCGATCGCGCCGAGGACGAATGGATCAGCCTGCCGGCCGGCACCTGCCTGAAGATCGCCGGCGGCCGGTTGAAGGGCTGAAGGCGGCGACGCCCGGAGGGCTGACATCGATGATGAGCGTCCACGACGCGCTGCGGCGCTGGCTGCTGCCGGGCGCCGCGCCGGCCGCCGCGCTGCCGCGGCGCGTGCAGCAGGAGGTCGAGCGCGAGCAGTTCCGCGCCGAGCTGCTGGTGACCGTGGTGCAGCTGCTGCTGGTGGGCCTGCTGGCGTTGCTGTACCGCGCGGTGCCGCAGGGCTTCTCGCCCGGCGCACCGATCGAGGCCGCGCCGCTGGGCCTGAGCCTGTTCGCGCTGCTGGCGCTGCTGCGGCTGTATGCGGCCTGGACCGGCCAGCTCAGCCGGCCGGTGCTGGCCGCGGGGGTGATCGCCGAGACGGCCGTGCTGCTGTTCGTGATCTGGGCCTACCACCTGCAGTACGAGCAGCCGCCGCAGTTCTCGCTGAAGAGCAGCGAGTTCGTCTACCTGTTCGTGCTGGTGGCGCTGCGCGCGCTGCGCTTCGAGCCGGCCTGGGTGCTGCTGTCCGGCGGCAGTGCGGCGCTGGGCTGGCTGGCGCTGCTGGGCTGGACGCTGCACGCGGCCGAGTCCAACCCGCTGACCTGGGATGTCGTGACCTCGATGCGCTCGACGCAGCTGCACCTGGGCGCCGAGCTCGACAAGGTGCTGGCGCTGGTGGTGATCACCGGCACGCTGGCGCTGGCGCTGGCCCGCGCCCGCCACCTGCTGCGCCATGCGGTCGCGCAGCAGCGCGCGGTGGCCGACCTGTCGCAGTTCTTCGACGGCCCGGTGGCGCGGCGCATCACCGGCTCGGAAGCCGAAGCGATGCCCGGCCAGGGCGAGCTGCGCGATGCGGCGATCGTCTTCTTCGACCTGCGCGGCTTCACGCAGGCAGCCGCGCGCCTGACGCCCGCCGAGCTGCTGGCGCTGCTGGGCGAGTACCAGCGCCTGGTGGTGCCGCGCGTGCATGCGCACGGTGGCAGCATCGACAAGTTCATGGGCGACGGCATCCTCGCGAGCTTCGGCGCGGTGGCCGCGGACGCGGCCCCTGCCGCCAATGCGCTGGCCGCGGTCGACGCGGTGCTGCGGGCGGTGGACGGCTGGCGTGCGCAGCGTGCGGCCGGCGGGGCGGTCGCGCCCGACGTCGGCGCCGGCGTCGCGACCGGCCGGGTGCTGTTCGGCATCATCGGCGACGGCCAGCGCCTGGAGTACACGGTGATCGGGGATGCGGTGAACCTCGCGGCCAAGCTCGAGAAGCACAACAAGGCCGAACGCACGCGGGCGCTGGCGACGCGCGCGGCCTACGAGCAGGCGCGCGCGCAGGGCTACGCCGGCGTGAAGCCGCTGCGCGAGGCGCGCACCGTCGGCGGTGTCGCGGCGCCGCTGGACCTCGCCGTGCTCGATGCGGGTCAGGCGGCGAGCAGCACGCCCAGCGCCGCATAGCGGCCGAGCGCCGCGGCCAGGTCGAAGCCCGCGTCCAGCGCCAGCGCCGCCGCGGCGGCCTGCGCCAGCGGCTGTCGTGCCTGCAACGCCGCCAGCAGCGCGTGCTCGGCGGGGGTGAGCGCATGCACGCGCACGTCCCCCTCCACCTGGCGCAGCAGCACCGCCTCGGCACCCGCGTCGAGGTCGATCTCCGGCCGCTCGTGCGGGGGCAGCTGGTGCCAGCGCCACAGCGCCAGCACCGGGTAGGGCGAGTGCAGCAGCGCGGCCGCGGGTTGCCAGCGCAGCACCGCGTCGCCGCGCCGCTCGTCGGGCAGGGCGGCCAGCGTCGACAGCGTCGCGCGGGCGTCGGCAGCGGCGGCCTCGGCGTGGAAGACCGCGTGCCACAGCCACTCGAAGCGCGCGACGTCGGCCAGGTAGGGCAGGGTGGCGGCCGGCTCGAAGCCTTCGAGGAAGCCCGCGAGCTCGCCGCCGAAGTCGTGCAGGTTGCCCGAGCGAGACGGATGGCGGTTGATGTACTGCTGCGCCGCGAAGCGGAAGAAGCCCCGCCCGACGAGCTCGGCCACCGTCGGGTAGACCGCGCGCAGCGCCTCGGTCAGGCTGGCCTGCATGTTGTGGCGGTAGATCTCGAGCCGGCGCCGGGCGGACAGCGCCGTCGGCCGCACATGCTGCGCGGCGAGGCCGTCGCCGCCGAACAGGTCGGCCAGCACCTCGCGCTGCAGCTCACGCAGCGCAGGCATCGCGGCGGCCCTCGTGCGCCGGCGCCCGGTCCGCGGGCGCGGCCATCAGCCGCGCGGCGCGGGCGGCTTCGTCCAGCAGCTGCTGCAGCGGCGGCAGGTCGTTGTCGCGTTCGACGATCGTCGGCCGCGCGCCGAAGCGGCGCAGCGCGTGCTCGTACAGCGCCCACACCGCCTCGCACACCGGCGTGCCGTGGGTGTCGATCAGGATCTCGCAGGCGCGGCCGTCGTCGAGCGTGACCGGGTTGATGCTGTGCCCGCCGAGGTGGAACTGGGCCACCGCGTCGACCGGTAGCGCGTCGAGGTAGGCCAGCGCATCGAAGCCGTGGTTGTGCGCGCTGACGTGCACGTTGTTGATGTCGAGCAGCAGCGCGCAGCCGCTGCGCCGCACCAGCTCCGCCAGGAAATCCCACTCGCTGTGCTCGGCCGCGCCGAACTCGAGGTAGCTCGAGACGTTCTCCACCAGCAGCCGGCGGCCGAGCGCCTGCTGCACCTGGTCGATGCGCCGGGCGACGTGCCGCAGGGCCTCGGTGGTGTAGGGCAGTGGCAGCAGGTCGTTGACGTAGACGCCGCCGACCGAGGACCAGCACAGGTGGTCCGACACCAGCATCGGCTCGACACGGTCGGCCAGCCGCTTCAGCGCCGCGAGGTGGCCGCGGTCCAGCGCGTCGGTGGAGCCCAGCGACAGCCCGACGCCATGCAGGCTGACCGCGCAGTCGCGCCGCGCGGCGAGCAGCGCCTGCAGGTGGCGGCCGCCGCCGAAGCAGTTCTCGCTGTGCATCTCGATCAGCGCGATCTCGCGCGCACGGGGCGCGAAGTCGGCGTAGTGCGGCGAGCGCAGGCCGATGCCGGAGGGGGCGGATGACGTGCTCATCGTGGAACCACTGTAGGCAGCGCGCCGGCCCGCGCCAATCCGTGCCGCCCGACGGCCGTTCGCGGCCACTACGGATATCGCGGTCGGCGGCCGCTGCACCACAATGCCGCCGTTCTTCCCTGGTCCCCATCCGATGTCCCTGCATGCCTTCGAGCCGGCCCGCGCCGCGGTGAATGCACCCGGCGCGGCGGCGCTGATCGATGCGCTCGACCATGCGGCCGCGCTGATCGACGCCGAGGGTCGCGTGATGCTGGCGAACGAAGGGCTTCGCAGCCTGCTGAAGCGGGCGCTGGCGGGTTCGTCCTGGCGCGAGCGCATCACGGGAGAAGGCCTCCCGGCCTGGGACGGCGCGCTGGCCGACGCGCTGCGCGGCGTGCCCGCGGCCTGCGCGGTCTCGGTGTGCGACGACGATGGCGCCGCGCATGCGGTGGACATCCGGCTGCAGCGCATCGACGACGCCGGCGCCCCGGCGTGCCTGCTGCTGTCGCTGCGCGAGCCGGCGCAGCAGCCGGGCGAGGACAACGAGACGCTGCGCTGGCTGGCGCGTGCCACCGCGCCGCTGACCGGCGACGACTTCTTCCGCACGCTGATGCGCAACCTGGCGACGGCCTTCGGCTTCCGCCGCGCCTTCGTCGCCGAGTGCATCGACGAACCGACGACGCGCGTGCGCACGCTGGCGGTCTGGCAGGACGGCGACTTCCGGCCCAACTTCGAGCTGCGGCTGGCCGGCACGCCCTGCGAGCGCACGCACCGCGACGGCCAGATCTACTGCGTCACCGAAGGCCTGGGCGACCTCTACGCCTGGCCGCGGCAGAACGGCTTCGACAGCTACCTCGGCGCGCCTATCCTCGACACCGCCGGCCTGCACCTGATCGGCCACGTCGCCTTCATGACCACCGGGCCGATGGACCGCGCGGTGCTCGACAGCCCGCTGTTCCAGATCTTCGTCTCGCGCACCGCCGCCGAGCTGCGGCGCAAGCGCGCCGAGGACGTGCTGCGTGCCAGCGAGGAGAGCTACCGCCTGCTGGTGGAGCACCAGAGCGAGGTGATCGTCAAGTACGACGGCGAGCGACGGCTGCTGTTCGCCAGCCCGTCGTTCTGCCGGCTGTTCGGCGTGTCGGAGCCGGCGCTGGTCGGCTGCAGCTTCCGGCCGCCGGTGGCCGAGGACGACCGCGCGCGCTTCGAGCAGGCCTGGGACGCGCTGGCCGCGCCGCCGCACGAGAGCCGCTTCGAGGAGCGGGTGTCGACGATGCAGGGCTGGCGCTGCCTGGCGTGGTCGCAGAAGGCGATGCTCGACGAGCGCGGGCACATCACCGCCGTCGTCGCGGTGGGGCGCGACGTGACCGAACGGCTGCGCGCCGAGGAACAGGGCCGCCGCCACCTGCAGCAGCTGGCGCATGTCGGCCGCATCAGCGCGATGGGCGAGATGGCCACCGCGATCGCGCACGAGCTGAACCAGCCGCTGACGGCGCTGCGCACCTATGCCCAGGCCAGCCAGCGCCGGCTGGCCGCGGGCACCGATCCGCAGGCCCTGACCGAAGCGCTGCAGGGCATCGCGTCGCAGGCCGAACGCGCCAGCGAGATCGTGCGGCGCCTGCGCGGCTTCCTGCGCCGCGAGGAAATGCGCACCGTGCCGGTCGAGCCGAACTACATCGTGCGCGAGGTGCTGGGCCTGGCGCGGGCCGAGGCGGCGCAGTGCGGCGTGCAGCTGACGACGCGCCTGGCCGATGCCCTGCCGCAGGTCGACGTCGATTGCATCCAGATCGAGCAGGTGCTGCTGAACCTGGTGCGCAACGGCATCGAGGCGATGCAGCAGGCGGGCAGCGTGGAGCGCCGGCTGGTGCTGACCAGCGCGCTGTGCGACGGCGAGGTCCGGCTGTCGGTGCGGGACAGCGGGCCGGGCGTCGCGGCCGACGCGCGCGATTCGATCTTCGAGCCCTTCGTGTCCGACAAGCCCTCGGGCATGGGCATCGGCCTGGCGATCAGCCGTTCGATCGCCGAGGCACACCGCGGCCGCTTGTGGCTGGACGCCGAGTCAGCGCCGGGCGCGCTGTTCCACCTCGCGCTGCCGACGTGGCAGCCCGCGGTCCGCGCCGGGAGCCAGCCGTGAAGCCGCTGGTGCATGTCGTCGACGACGAGGCCGCGGTGCGCGACGCGGTGGCGATGCTGCTCGGCTCGGTCGGCCTCGCCTGCGTGCAGTACGGCTCGGCGCAGCAGTTCCTCGCCGACTACAGGCCCGGCGGACCGGGCTGCCTGCTGCTCGACGTGCGCCTGCCCGGCATGAGCGGCCTGGAGCTGCAGGACCGCCTCGCGAAGTCCGGCTTCGCGCTGCCGGTGATCGTGATGACCGGCCACGGCGACATCCAGATGGCCGTGCGCGCGATGCGCGCCGGCGCGCTCGACTTCATCGAGAAGCCCTTCCACGACCAGGCGCTGCTCGACCGCGTGCACGAGGCCATCGAGCGCTCGATGCGCGCCCAGGACGATGCCGGCGAGCAGGCCGAGCTGATCCAGCGTTATCAACGCCTGACCGAGCGCGAGAAGGAAGTGATGGCCAAGGTGGTGGTCGGCCGGCCGAACAAGCTGATCGCCGACGACCTGGGCGTGTCGATCCGCACCGTCGAGAGCCACCGCGCGCACATCATGGAGAAGATGCAGGCGCAGTCGCTGTCGCATCTGGTGCGCATTGCGGTCGCGGTGACGGGGTGAGGTGGGTCAGGCGCGTGGCTGGACGCGGGATGGCAGATTTGCGGCGCAGCCGGGCCTAAGCGCTGAACACCGCTCGCAGATGCTGGCAGGCCGCGGCGAACGGAGCCGGTCGCGCTTCCGCCGGATTGCTGGCCATGTGCGTCGCTGCGATACTGCATCGTTCCAGCGTGCCGCGGGGGTATCGCGATGAAGCTTCCATCTCCACCCTCCAATCCCGTCACCGATGCCCTCGAGCAGGCGGCCGGTCAGGTCGGCGATGCCGCGGAGCAGGTGTTCGAGGCGTTGATCGGTGCCGCTGGGGAGGTGTCGCCGGAGAACGCCGAAGAGGCATTGAAGGTGCTCAAAGCGAGCCTGCTGCTGGCGATGGCCGCCCAGGAAGAAGCTCGCGGTCGCCTCGTGGCACGCGTCGACGAGGGCGTGACGAGCGTGGTCGATGTGACAGGCGCCGTGATCATGGTCAGCGTGGCCGTGTTGGTCACGATCATCGGGATCGTCGTGGCCGGCTACAAGACGACGAGTCAGGCAGCGGAGCGCGTCGCGACTGGCGTCATCCGTGTCGGCGTTGCAGTGGCGGCGTTTGCAGTGGCGCGTACCGTCGCGGAGGGCCGGGAAGTCGGGAAACGCCTGCGCGGTGAATCGGCTTCGATCCGGACGGCGGTGGCCAACCTCGAAGCCGAGATTGGCAGACTCCGGGCCCGCAGAGATGACGCCGACCGCATCGATGCCCGGCGTCCCGAGCGCGAAGCGATGCTCGAACACCTCAGGCGGGCCGCGAGGCTGGTCGGCGAGGCAGCCGCAGCGGTCGGCGGCCGAGCGCCGGCCGGCGGCGGCGTGACCCCAGGGCAGGGAGCGACTTCCGGCGCTGGCGGTGTCGGCAGCCTGGACAGGATCGAACGCCTGGTCGACCGACTCCGGGGGGTGGCCACGCGCAGCGGCAAGCTGCCGCCGGATGTTCGCGCGCAGTTCATCGAAGTGTGCAAGCCGATGCCTCGGATGGCGCGCGCAGGGATGCTACCCAGGGTCGGCACTGCGGTTCCCCCGGGCCGGCTGAAGTAGCGCGCCGCAGGTCGATTGGCGTCCGGCCCGCTCGATGCGGCCTCGGAATTCGTCCAGGCGCACCCGGAGGCCGGGGGGCTGCGCCACCGCCTTGAGATCTCCCCGCGGAGGCGCTCACGCTGCGGTGATCCAATAGCTCGCGATGGGCGCGGCCATGACCGGTCGTGGCGATCCGCCGCGGCGCCATCAGTGCACCGTCCGCGGCGATGTCGGCGAGCCACGCTCGGTGTCGAAGAACGGCATCGATGGAGGGCTCCATGCCAGCCAGGCCAGTTGCCGTCGAAGTCATTCCTTGACGCCGGTCCAGGCGGCGCCGCCAAGCTGCCGCACACTCGGGTGTCCAGACAAGGAGAACGCCCATGTTCAAGAAGGTTCTGATCCCGACCGACGGCTCCGACATCGCCAACGAGGCCGGCGTGCGCGCCGTCAGCCTGGCCCGGCTGGCCGGTGCCGCCGCCACGGTGGTGTACGTGCAGGACGTCTATGCCTACGGCGGCATCGGCGAGGCCAACGCCGCCGGCGTGCTGGCCTACACGACCGCGGCCCGCGCGCAGGGGCTGGCCGCGACGCAGAAGATCGCCGAGGCCGCGCGCGAGGCCGGCGTGCCGGTCGACACCGTGGTGGTCGAGAACCACCACACCGCCGCCGGCATCGTCGACGCGGCGCAGGCCTGCGGCGCCGACCTGATCGCGATGGGCTCGCACGGGCGCAGCGGCCTGGAGCACCTGGTGCTGGGCAGCGTCACGACCAAGGTGCTGGCGCTGTCGAAGATCCCGGTGCTGGTGCTGAAGTAGCCTTCGGCGCGCGCGGCGCCCCGCGCCGCGCCCAGCCGCCCTTCGGATCGACCTGCCGTGCGGCCGCAGCGGCGGCATGACCGCCGCCGTCGCAGAATCCGCACCAGGAGACCGACATGACGACGACCATTCCCACCGTGCAGAGCCTGATCGCCGGCCGCTGGCTCGGCGCGGCGCCGGCCAGCGCCTTGACCAGCGCGATCGACGGCCGCACCGTCTACCACACGCATGCCGAGGCGATCGACTTCGGCGAGGCGGTGGACCACGCGCGCCGCACCGGCGTGCCGGCCTTGCTGGCGCTGGACTTCCAGGAACGCGCGCAGCGGCTGCGCGCGCTGGCCAAGCACCTCACCGAGCACAAGGAGGCGCTGTACGCGGTCTCCGCGCACACCGGCGCGACGCGCAGCGACAGCTGGATCGACATCGAAGGCGGCGCGGGCACGCTCATCGCGTACGCCGGCATCGGTGCCAACGAGCTGCCGTCGGGCAACGTGGTGCACGAAGGCCCGGCGCTGCCGCTGGGCAAGCAGGGCCGCTTCGCCGGCACGCACCTGCTGGTACCGCGGCGCGGCGTCGCGGTGCACATCAACGCCTTCAACTTCCCGGTCTGGGGCCTGCTGGAGAAGTTCGCGCCGAGCTTCCTGGCCGGCATGCCCTGCATCGCGAAGCCGGCCAGCGCCACCAGCTACCTGACCGAAGCCACGGTGCGGCTGATGCTCGACTCCGGCCTGCTGCCCGCGGGCAGCCTGCAGCTGGTGATCGGCGGCACCGGCGACCTGCTAAACCGCCTCGACGGCCAGGACGTCGTCACCTTCACCGGCAGCGCCGACACCGCGGCGAAACTGCGCGCGCATGCGAACCTGCTGAGGAACGGCATCCCGTTCAATGCCGAGGCCGATTCGCTGAACTGCGCGATCCTCGCGCCCGACGTGACGCCCGACGACGAGGAGTTCGATCTCTTCGTGCGCGAGGTGCACCGCGAGATGACGGTCAAGGCCGGGCAGAAGTGCACCGCGATCCGCCGCGCGATCGTGCCGCGGCGGCACCTCGATGCGGTGGCGGCGCGCCTGCGCGAGCGCCTGGCGAAGACGGTGGTCGGCGACCCGGCGCTGGAGGGCGTGAAGATGGGGGCGCTGGCCTCGAAGGCGCAGCAGCGCGACGTCGCCGAGCGCGTCGAGCAGCTGGCGCGCGGCAACACGGTGCTGCATGGCGCCGAAGGCTTCGCGCCGCGTGGCGACGGGGTGGGCGAGGGCGCCTTCTTCGCGCCGACCTTGCTGCTGTGCGAGCAGCCGCTGGCCAACGCGGCGGTGCACGAGGTCGAGGCCTTCGGTCCGGTCAGCACGCTGATGCCCTATGACGAGATCGACGAGGCGGTCACGCTGGCCGCGCGCGGCCGCGGCAGCCTGGTCTGCTCGCTGGTGACGAAGGACCCGCGCACCGCGGCGCACGTGGTGCCGCAGCTCGCGGCCTGGCATGGCCGGGTGCACATCCTCGAGCGCGAAGCGGCGCCGGAGTCCACCGGCCACGGCTCGCCGCTGCCGATGCTCAAGCACGGCGGCCCGGGGCGCGCCGGCGGCGGCGAGGAACTGGGCGGCGTGCGCGCGGTGCACCACTACCTGCAGCGTGCGGCGGTGCAGGGCTCGCCGACGATGCTGGCCGCGGCGAGCGGCGAATACGTGCGCGGCGCGGCGCTCAACGAGTCCGAGCTGCATCCGTTCCGCCGCCACTTCGACGAGCTGCAGATCGGCGACTCGCTGCTGACGCACCGCCGCACGGTCAGCGAAGCCGACATCGTCAACTTCGGCGGCATCTCGGGCGACTATTTCTACATGCACTTCGACGAGATCGCCGCGAAGGACTCGCAGTTCGGCAAGCGCATCGCGCACGGCTATTTCGTATTGTCAGCGGCCGCGGGGCTGTTCGTCTGGCCGCAGGTCGGACCGGTGCTCGCCAACTACGGGCTCGACACGCTGCGCTTCGTGAAGCCGGTGGGCATCGGCGACACGATCCAGGCGCGCCTGACCTGCAAGCGCAAGATCGACAAGCCGGCCAAGCCCGGCACCGCGCCGCAGGGGGTCGTCGCCTGGGACGTGCAGGTCACCAACCAGCACGGCGAGCTGGTCGCGAGCTACGACATCCTGACGCTGGTGCTGAAGCGGCCGGTGGCCTGAGCCGGGGCGAACCGGGTTGAGCCGGGCTGAGCCGGGCTCAAGCCGGGCGTACCCGGGGGCTTGGCAGGAAACGAGGCCGGAACGACATTGCCGCCACGGCGGCGGGCAGCGATGCTGAGGGGTCCGACCACCTTCGACATCGCCGCCATGAACCCACCGCTGCACATCGGCTTCCTGCTCTTTCCGATGGTCACCCAGCTCGACCTGACCGGCCCGGCCCAGGTGCTGAGCCGGGTGCCGGACGCCAAGGTCCACCTGCTGTGGAAGAACCTCGACCCGGTGCCCACCGACGTCGGCTTCACCATCAACCCGACGACGACCTTCGCGGACTGCCCGCCGCTGACGGTGCTGTGCGTGCCCGGCGGCTTCGGCATCGGCGAGCAGTTGGAGGACGCGCAGACGCTCGACTTCCTGCGCCGCCAGGCCGAAGGCGCGCGCTACGTCACGTCGGTCTGCAACGGTGCGCTGGTGCTCGGCGCCGCGGGCCTGCTCAAGGGCTATCGATCCGCCTGCCACTGGCTCTGGCGGCCGTACCTCGCCCGCTTCGGCGCCCATCCGGTGGCCGAGCGCGTCGTGCGCGACCGCAACCGCCTGTCCGGCGGCGGCGTCACCGCAGGCATCGACTTCGGCCTGGCGCTGGCCGCGGAACTGGCCGGCGACGAGCTCGCCCGGACGCTGCAGCTGGCCTTCGAATACGACCCCGCGCCGCCCTTCGATTGCGGTTCGCCGGAGAAGGCCGGCGCGGCGCGTGTCGCCCACCTGCGTGCGCTGCAGGCGGCGCGCATCGCCGCGGTGGAAGAGCGCATCGCGCGCGCGGCCGCGCGGCTGGACCTCGCCTGAGCGTGCGCCGCGATGTTTGACAGCCCCGGTCGCGCTGCCTATCGTGCTGGCAGCCACAGCGAGGAAGCCTCCTTTTCTGCCATGCCGCACCGGATCGCGATGCTGGTGTTCCCGCGCTTCCAGCTGCTGGATGCGGCCGGGCCGATCGCGGCCTTCGAGGTGGCCGGGCGTTATGGCCTGCGCGTGGTCTCGCGCGACGGCGGGCCGGTGCGCAGCTCGTCGGGCATCACCTGGATCACGGATGCGCTGCCGCGCGCCAGCGAGATCGATACGCTGCTGGTGTCCGGCGGCCAGGGCGTGGACGAGGCGCTGCAGGACGACCGGCTGCTGCGCTTCGTGCGCCGCGTCGCCGCGCGTGAGCGCGCGCGTGTGGCCAGCGTCTGCTCGGGCAGCCTGCTGCTGGGCGCGGCCGGCGTGCTCGACGGCCGCAGCGCCACCACCCACTGGTCGCGCAGCGATCAGTTCCAGCAGCTGTTCCCGCAGATCCGGCTCGACGCCGACCGCATCTTCGTGAAGCAGGGGTCGGTGTGGACCAGTGCCGGCATCAGCGCCGGCATCGACCTGGCGGTGGCGATGATCGCCGAGGACCATGGCCAGGCGCTGGCGCGCGCGGTGGCGCAGGAACTGGTCGTCTACTACCGCCGGCCGGGCGGGCAGTCGCAGTTCTCGTCGCTGCTGGCGCTGCAGGGCGGCGAGAGCCGCTTCGATGCGCTGCTCGACCACGTGCGGCGCCACCTGGCCGACCGCCACAGCGTCGAGGACCTGGCGCAGCGCGCCTGCATGAGCCCGCGCCACTTCGCGCGCGAGTTCGGCGCCCGCACCGGCGTCACGCCGGCCAAGGCGGTCGAGCGCCTGCGCGTCGAGGCGGCGCGCACCGCGCTGGAAGAAGGCGCGGCCTCGGTGCAGCGCGTGGCGCTCGACTGCGGCTTCGGTGACGTCGAGCGCATGCGGCGCAGCTTCCTGCGCCTGCTCGGCGTGCCGCCGTCGGCGCTGCGCCGCACGGCGCCGGCCGACGCCTGAGTCGGGGACTACACTGCCGCGAACCGGCGTGATCGTTGTGCGCCGCCCCCATGCCCGAGCACGCTGGCGCCTGCGTCTATCGATTCGCCCAGTTCGAGCTGCAGCCGGCCGAGCGCCGGTTGCTGGCCGGGGGCGAGCCGGCCGTGCTCACGCCGCGGGCGTTCGACGTGCTGCTGGCCCTCGTCGAGCGCGCGAACCACCTCGTGACCAAGGACGAGCTGCACGAGCGGGTGTGGCCCGGGCTGATCGTCGAGGACAACAACCTGCAGCAGCAGATCGCGGTGCTGCGCCGCCTGGTCGGCGCCGACGCGATCAGCACGGTCACCGGTCGCGGCTACCGCTTCGAGCTGCAGCCGCAGCGGCTGCCGGAGCGCCGCGCGCCGCCGTCGGCGCCGGGGCGGCTGCCGGTGCAGCTGACCTCGTTCATCGGCCGCGAACGCGAGATCGCCGAGACCGCGCGGCTGCTCGCCGCATCGCGGCTGCTCACTTTGGTCGGCATGGGGGGCATCGGCAAGACGCGCCTGTCGCTGCGGCTGGCCGCCGATGCCGAGCACGCCGGCCCGGAAGGCGCGTGCTTCGTCGATCTCGCGCCGCTGCGCGATCCGTCGCTGGTCGCGAACCAGGTCGCGCAGGCGCTCGGTGTGCAGGAGGAGGCCGGGCGCGCGGTGATGGACACGCTGTGCGCGCACCTGCAGGCAAGCCGCGCCTTGATCGTGCTCGACAACTGCGAGCACCTGATCGACGCCTGCGCCGCGCTGTGCGATGGGCTGCTGCGCGCCGCGCCGGCCCTGCGCATCCTGGCCACCAGCCGCGAACCGCTGCGCGTGCCCGGCGAGCAGCTCTATGCCCTGCTGCCGATGGGCGTGGAGCCGCAGGGCGGCGCGGACGCGGCCGAGTCGGGCGACGCCGTGCGGCTGTTCGTCGATCGCGCGCGGCTGCACCAGCCCGGCTTCATGCCCGGCGCGGGCGAGCTGCCGCTGCTGGCCGAGGTCTGCACCCGCCTGGAGGGCATCCCGCTGGCGCTGGAGCTCGCCGCGGCGCGCATGCGCACGCTGTCGATCGGCGACATCAACCGCCGCCTGCGCGACCGCTTCAGGCTGCTCGCCGATGGCGGTCGCGTGCTGGTCGAGCGCCAGCGCACGCTGCGCGCGCTGCTCGACTGGTCCTGGGAGCTGCTGTCGCCCGAGGAGCGCGTGCTGTGCGAGCGCCTGAGCGTGTTCTGCGGCGGTTTCGACGGGGCCGCCGCCGAGGCGGTCTGCGGCGATGCGCCGCTGGCGCCCGAGGGCATCGCCGACCTGCTGTCGTCGCTCGCCGACAAGTCGCTGGTGCTGGCCGTGCCCTCGCGCGACGTCACGCGCTACCGCATGCTCGAGACGATGCGCGACTACGCGCGCGACAAGCTCGCGGCGCGCGGCGAGGTCGAAGCGACGTCGCAGCGCCACTGCCATCACTTCCTGGCCGTCGCCAAGGCGGCCAACCAGGGCGTGCGGGGCCCGCAGCAGGGGGCCTGGACCGAGCGCATCGAGGCCGAGCTCGACAACCTGCGCGCGGCCATCGACCTGGCGCTGTCGGGCGGCGTCGATCCGATCGTGGCGGTGAAGTTCGAGGTCGCGCTGCTGAAGTTCCGTCTGGTGCGCGGCCATGTCGGCGAGGGCCGCAAGCTCATCCATGCCGCACTCGAGCTGCCCGCGGTGCGCGCCGCCGACGTGGCCCATGCCCACGCGTTGTACGTGGCCGCCGGACTGGCGGCCAACCAGGGCGACTGCGCGGAGGCGGCGCGGCTGCTGCAGGCCTGCCTGGCGCTGCGCCGCGGCATCGGCAACCCCGTCGACACCGCGGCGACGCTGTCGACGCTGGCGCTGCTCCGGCTGCAGGAGGGCGACGCGGTGCGCGCACGCGAAGGCGAGGAGGCGGCGCTGGCGATCTTCCGCGAGCTCGGCGACCGCATCGGCGAAGCGATCGGCCTGCTGCACCTCGGCCAGATCGAGATGTTCGTCGACGACGACGGCCGGGCGCAGGAGCGCCTGGAGGCCTGCCTGGCGATCGCCCGCGAGCTCGGCCACGCCGAAGTGCGCAGCGAGTGCGAGCGCATGCTGGGCGAGCTGGCGCTCGAGCACGGCGACGTCGCCGGCGCGCGCCTGCGCTTCGGCTCCTCGCTGGCGGCATGCCGGGAGGCGGGCGATCGGCGCAACGAGGCGATCTCGCTGTGCTGCATGGCGCGCGCCGACCTCGCCGCCGGCGACACCGCGCAGGCGCGTGGCCAGCTCGAGACCTCGATGCGTGTGTTCCAGGGCCTGGGGATGAAGCCCGAGATGGTCGCGTGCCTGGAGGACTTCGCCGCGCTGGCGCAGGCCTGCGGCGACCCCGGGCACGCCGTGCGCCTGTATGCCACGGCCTCCGCGGCGCGCGAGCGGCTGAGCCTGATGCGCACGCCGCGCGCCGAGCGCCGGCTGCACGGCGCACTGGCGCGGGCAGCGGGCGCGCTGGCCGACGCCGACTTCCAGGCGGCGCAGCGCCAGGGCTGCAATGCGCGGCTCGACGACGGCGTGCGCGACGCGCTTGCGGCGGCGGCGGCGGTGACGGCGTTGACGGGCGTGGCGGCATTGCCGGCACAAGTCAGGCCTGGGCGGAACACGCGCTGATCGCGCATGAGCGGGCGCCGGGTGCACGCGGCACCCGCGCCCGCGATCGCGATCGCAGGCGGCCGGTCAGCAGGGGCGGGGCACCAGGACCTCGCGCGGGCGCCGTCCTCGGCAGTCGATGGCACGCAGGCGGTCGATCAGCGCGGCCAGATCGGGCCCGCCGGTGCGTTCGAGCATGTCGGCTTCGGACAGGCTGTGCCGGCACGGCTGGCCGAGCGCCTGCTGAACGGCCAGCAGGTCGCGCCGGCACGCGTTCAGGATCACCCCGGTGCTGCGGCGGATGCGCTCGGCGGTGGCGACCGGGGTGGGCGGCGACGACGCGAGCGCCGACCCGGGGCCGTCGATCGGTGGCAGCGCCTGCAGCGTCTGCTCGTCGCCATGGTCGCGCAGCAGCGCGGCGAGCACTTTCCGGATGCAGCGCAGGACGGTCGCTTCGTCGCGCTCCGGCGAGGCTTTCACGTAGCTGCGGCGCAGCGCGACAGCCAGCACCGACTGCAGCGCCGGCTCGATCGCGCTGCCTTCGGCGACACGGCCGCGGTGCAGGGCGAGCAGGGCCGAGGCCGTCCAGGCCTGGCCGAGCTTGACCAGCAGCTCGACCCGCGACGAGGCCTGCATGTAGGCGTAGAAGCGATCCCAGTCGCCGATCAGCTCGAGCACGCGCTGCACCTCGGGCGAATTCACCTCGCCCTCGTAGCCGCCGTTCATGATGACGTCGAAGAACTCGCCGATCAGCCGCGTGCTCGCCGGGCAGACGCAGTCCCGCGGCGAGATCAGCACGCCGGATGCATCGGCCAGCTCGTAGAAGCGCTGCCCGCTCATCGGCGCCGGGTCGAGGCTGATCGCATCGCCACGGGCCATCGTCTGCCGCACGAGCATGAAGGGCGCCGTCGCCAGCATGTAGAACGCCGTCTCGAGCGGCCCGAGCTCGCCTTCCTGGACCGGACGCTCGCGGCGCCGCGTCAGGTAGGCCGGCAGGCCCACCGAGAACTTCGAGAACAGGTAGGCCTGGATGAGGTTGAAACGCGGGCCGGGCAGGCCCCGGTGCGCGATGTACCGGTCCCGCAGCGCCGTCGTCAGCCGGTAGGCGTCCTTGGCGTGCGGCATGATCAGCCGCAGGCTGGTGATGTTCATCGGCATCCCGCGGCGCGAATCCGCGAACTTGCACGTCTCGTACCGGTTCTGCGTGACCTGCCCGTAGGGGTAGGGGCCGGCGTTGTCCTCGCCGATCTGGCGCCCGACCCGGTTATGCAGCGACGAGATGCCGGCCCACGCGTCGTACTCGAACTCCATGTTCGCCCGCCGGTACGGCGGCGGATGCTTCACCGCGTACGCCTTCAGCGCCCATCGATGCAGGGTCGGATGACGCTTGACGCAGGCCATCACTTCAGCGGTCATGTTCACGCGGCACCTCCTGGGTCGACGTTGGCGGTAGGGCCAGTGTCGAGAGGGGGGTGCTGAAGCGTCCTTAGCGCGGCCTGAATTCGGCCTGAATTCGTGCGGCGCGATCGCCCCGGGCCGGGGCGACGGCGCGCATCCGATTGACGCTTCGCAATGCCGCGGTGGGGGTGGCGCCGCATAAACCGCCCATGCGACTGTCGGGACGGCGACGCCGAGCCGGTTCAGCGGCGCCCTGCGCGTGGCGCCTTGGGCGGCTGCCTGGCGCCCTGTGCGAACGCCTTGTGGCCGTCGGCCGCACGTTCGAAGGCCCGGGCGATGTTGCCGCAGACCAGGTCGCACAGCGCGTAGACCGACTCGTCGGCGATGCGGTAGTACACCGACGTGCCGCGGCCTTCACGCTGCACCAGGCCGTTCTGCATCAGGAACGAGAGGTGGCGCGAGATGTTGGCCGAGGTGTAGCCGCACAGCTGCGCCAGATCGCCCACGTTGCGCTCGCCGCTGCGCAGCAGGTTGAGGATCTGCAGGCGCGTCGGATCGGACAGCGCCTGGAAGTAGGTCGCGACGCGTTGCAGCGCCTCGGGCGGCAGGCCTTCCATGAGCGGGCAGGGTGCGGGAACGGGATCGCGATGATGCCCCAACGCGTTGTTGCTCAGTGAGTTCAAGGTCAAACTGCCTACTTGACTATTTGCGTATCTAGTTAAATACTATCGATATGAATCGAATCCTGCAAGCCCCCCGCCGATCGGCCGCCGTGATTGCCGCGACGGCCCTGTGCGCAGCCGCGCTGCTGGCCGACGCGGCGGCGGGCGGCACGCCCGCCGCGCCGGACGGCCCGGTCCGCGCGCCGCTGGCGACGGTGGCCGTGCGCAGTGCCGGGTCCGTCGACGGTGCCAGCTACGACGGCGTGGTGCAGGCCGTGCGCCAGACGACGGTCGGCGCGCAGGTTCCCGGCGCGGTGGTGGCGATCGAAGTGCGGGCCGGCGATGCGGTCAAGGCCGGCCAGGTGCTGCTGCGCCTGGACGCGCGGGCGGCCGATCAGGTGGCGGCGGCTGGTGCCGCCCAGGTGCTGGCGGCGAAGGCGGCGCAGGACGCCGCGACGCGCGAGTTCGAACGGCAGCAGCAGCTCTACGAGAAGCAGTTCATCAGCCGCTCCGCGCTGGAGCGCGCCGAAGCGCAGCACAAGGCCGCCCAGGCGCAGGCCGCGGCGCAGCTGGCCAGCGCCGGCGCCGCGCGCACCGAGTCCGGCTTCTACGTCGTGCGTGCGCCGTACGCGGCGGTGGTGGCCGACGTCGCCGTCGTGCAGGGCGACATGGCGATGCCCGGCCGCCCGCTGCTGACGCTGTACGACCCGTCGGTGCTGCGCATCAGCGTCGCCGTGCCCCGGACCGCCGTCGCCCGCCTGAGCCAGTCCGCCGCGGTGACGGCCGACGTTCCGGGGGTCATCGCCGGCCGCCTGGCGCCGCTGCGCGTGCAGGTGCTGCCGATGGTCGATGCGGCCAGCCATACGCAGGAGCTGCGGCTCGACCTGCCGCCCGGCCTCGCCGGGCTCGCGCCGGGCATGTTCGCGCGCGCCTGGCTGCCGGCGGATTCGGCCGATACGCGGCTGTACGTGCCGGCGGCGGCGGTGGTGCGCCGTGCCGAGCTGAGCGCGGTTTATGTCGTCGGGGCCGATGGCCGCCCGATGCTGCGGCAGGTGCGCCTCGGGCGCACCAGCGGCGGCGACGTCGAAGTGCTGACCGGCCTGTCCGCCGGCGAGCGCGTCGCGATCGAGCCGCAGGCCGCCGGCCGCAGCCAGCGCGAGGTCCGGCCATGAAGCTCGGGATCTCCGGCCGCATCGCGGGTTATTTCCAGGCGGCCCAGCTGACGCCGCTGCTGGCGCTGGTGGCGCTGCTGCTCGGCGCCTTCGCCGTGCTGGTGACGCCCCGCGAGGAAGAGCCGCAGATCAACGTCACGATGGCCAACGTGCTGATCCCGTTCCCCGGGGCCTCGGTGCGCGACGTCGAGCAGATGGTCGCCACGCCGGCCGAGCAGGTGCTGTCGCAGATTGCCGGCATCGAGCACGTGATGTCGGTCTCGCGCCCGGGGCTGGCGATCGTCACCGTGCAGTTCAAGGTCGGCGTGCCGCGCACCGAGGCGCTGGTGCGCCTGTACGACACGGTCAATGCCAATGCCGACTGGCTTCCGGCCGGGCTCGGCGTCGGCGCGCCGCTGGTCAAGCCCAAGGGCATCGACGACGTGCCCATCGTTGCGCTGACGCTCTTCACGCGCGATGCCGCCCGCGGCGCCTTCGACCTCGAACGCGTGGCCCACAGCGTCGAGGCCGACCTCAAGCGCGTGCCGGGCACGCGCGAGGTCATCACCATCGGCGGCCCGGGACGCGCGGTGCTGGTCGAGATCGATCCGGCGCGCCTGGCCGGTGCCGGCGTCACGGTCACCGACCTGCGCCAGGCGCTGCAGTCGGCGAACCTGGGCCTGCCGGTGGGCGAGCTGCTGGGCGGCAACCGCGCCGTCGCGATCGAAGCCGGCCCCTTCCTGCGCGATGCGCGCGACGTCGCGGACCTGGTGGTCGGCGTGCGCGCGGGCAAGCCGGTGTTCCTGCACGAGGTGGCCGCGGTGCGCGACGGCCCGCTGCCGGCGCAGCGCCACGTCTGGCACGGCATCGCGGGCGCCCACGATGGCGCTCAAGATGGCGTTCAGGGCGGCGAGTACCCCGCGGTGACGCTGGCCGTGACCAAGAAGCCCGGCGAGAACGCCATCGACGTCGCCGACGCCGTGATCCGGCGCGTGCAGTCGCTGCACAACGCGGTGATCCCGCACGACGTCGAGGTCTCGGTGACGCGCAACTACGGCGAGACGGCGAACGACAAGGCCACCAAGCTGATCCAGAAGCTGCTGTTCGCGACCGCCTCGGTCGTCGCGCTGGTCTTCTTCGCGCTCGGACGGCGCGAGGCGGCGATCGTCGGCGCCGCGGTCGTGCTGACGCTGACGGTGACCTTGTTCGCGTCCTGGGCCTGGGGCTTCACGCTCAACCGCGTGTCGCTGTTTGCGCTGATCTTCTCGATCGGCATCCTGGTCGACGACGCGATCGTCGTCGTCGAGAACATCCATCGCCACATGGCGCTGCATCCGGACAAGCGCCTGGTCGAGCTGATCCCCGGCGCGGTCGACGAGGTCGGCGGGCCGACGATCCTGGCGACGCTGACCGTCATCGCGGCGCTGCTGCCGATGGCCTTCGTCAGCGGGCTGATGGGCCCGTACATGAGCCCGATCCCCATCAACGCGAGCATGGGCATGCTGCTGTCGCTGGCGATCGCCTTCGTCGTGACGCCGTGGCTGGCGCGGCTGTGGATGAAGCAGGCGCCGCACGCGGGCCATGCCGAGGGTTCGGGCCTGGCCGGCCGCTTCGCGAAGGCCTCCGCCGCGGTCTTCGGCCCGCTGCTGGACGAGCAGCGCGGCGCCCGCCGGCGCCGTCTGCTGGGGCTGGCGGTGGCCGGCCTGATCGCGCTGTCGCTGGCGCTGCCGGTGCTCGGGCTCGTGGTGCTGAAGATGCTGCCTTTCGACAACAAGTCGGAACTGCAGGTGATCGTCGACATGCCCGCCGGCACGCCGGTGGAGCGCACCGCCGCGGTGCTGCGCGAACTGGGCGCGCACATCGCGCGCCAGCCCGAGGTCACGACGTACCAGGCCTATGCCGGCACTGCGTCGCCGATCAACTTCAACGGCCTCGTGCGCCAGTACTACCTGCGCGCCGGCGGCGAGGTCGGCGACCTGCAGGTCAACCTGGTCGACAAGCACCAGCGTGCCGCGCAGAGCCATGCCATCGCGACGCGGCTGCGCCCCGAGCTGCAGCGCATCGGCGCGCGCTTCGGCGCCAACGTCAAGCTGGTCGAGGTGCCGCCCGGTCCGCCGGTGCTCGCCCCGATCGTGGCCGAGGTCTACGGGCCGGAGGCCGAGGGCCGGCGCCAGGTCGCCAAGGCCGTGCGCGCGGTGTTCGAACGCACGACGGGCGTCGTCGACGTCGACGACAGCAGCATCGCCGCCGCGCCGCGCAAGCTGCTGCTGGTGGATCGCCGCAAGGCGGCGCTGCTGGGCGTGCCGCAGCAGGCGATCGTCGCCACGCTGCGCACCGGGCTGGCGGGCGACGCCGCCGCGTACCTGCACGACGAGAGCAAGTACCCCGCGGCGGCGGTGGTGCAGCTGCCGGCCGAGCGGCACGGCGAGCTCGATGCGCTGCTGCAGCTGGCCGTGCGCGGCGCGGCCGGGCAGCTGGTGCCGATCCGCGAGCTGGTGACGGTGAGCGACACCATGCGCGAGCAGCCGGTGCATCACAAGGACCTGCTGCCGGTGAGCTACGTCGTCGGCGACATGGCCGGCCGGGTCGACAGCCCGCTGTACGGCATGTTCGGCATGCGCGCGGCGCTCGCCGGCATCGTCGCGCCGGACGGCGCCCCGCTGGCCGAGTACTTCATCCGCCAGCCCGACGACGCCTGGCGCGGCTATGCCGTCAAGTGGGACGGCGAGTGGCAGATCACCTACGAGACCTTCCGCGACATGGGCCTGGCCTACGCGGTGGGGCTGGTGCTGATCTACCTGCTCGTGGTCGCGCAGTTCAAGAGTTATCTGACGCCGCTGATCATCATGGCGCCGATCCCGCTGACCATCGTCGGCGTGATGCCCGGCCACGCGCTGCTGGGCGCGCAGTTCACCGCCACCAGCATGATCGGCATGATCGCGCTGGCCGGCATCATCGTGCGCAACTCGATCCTGCTGGTCGATTTCATCGAGCTCGAGATCAACCGCGGCGTCGCCTTGAAGGACGCGGTGATGCGCTCGGCCGCCACGCGCGCGCAGCCGATCCTGCTGACCGGCCTGGCCGCGATGCTGGGCGCCTTCTTCATCCTCGACGACCCGATCTTCAACGGCCTGGCCGTCTCTCTGATCTTCGGCATCCTCGTCAGCACGGTGCTGACGCTGGTCGTGATTCCGCTGCTGTACTTCGTCGCCTGGCGACGGCGTGCGCAGCCCGCCCCGATTTCGTCCACCCCGCAAGGAGTTTCCGCATGAGCACCCCCATGACGTCCTGGCAGATCGTTCGCATGTTCGCCGGCACCTTCATCCTCGTCTCGCTCGCGCTCGGCATCCCGGGCAGCCCGCTGTTCGTCAGCCCCTGGTGGCTCGCGCTGACCGCCTTCGTCGGCGCGAACCTGCTGCAGAGCGCGTTCACGCGCTGGTGCCCGCTGGAGATCATCCTGCGCAAGCTCGGCGCCAGGGGCGGCGCTTGAAAGCATGCCGAGCCCGCGCTGCGTCGGGCGTCACCCGCGGGCGCCGGCCGCCGGATCCGACTTCCGCGCCTTCGCGCGAAGGCGGCGGCTTTCGAGCATGCGCCAGAAGATCCTGGCGAGGCCTGCGATGAGGGCGATGGTCATGGCGTGAGTCCTGAAGTGCGGTCGCAACAGCGCGACAGGCCGCAGGTTCGTCCTTGCCGCCAGGGCAAGGTCAAGCGCAATCAGGGATGTCCGGCCGCCGTGGTGCGGTGCAGGCCCTGCATCCAGGCCATCAGGCCGCCGTGCGCCGTGCTCTCGTCGCGCAGGCCGGCTGCCCGCGCGGCACGTGCCGGGCGGGCCGACTTCGGCGCCGGCGCAGCCGGCGGCCGGGCCGCCGGGGCGGCCGATTCGCCGGCGAGCTGGCCCAGGATGGGGCAATCCGGCCGGTCGTCGCCATGGCAGTGCTGCGACAGCTGCTGCAGCGCGGCCTTCATCTCGGCCATTTCGGCCATCTTGCGATCGAGCTCGGCGATGTGCTCGCGCGCCAGCGCCATCACCTCGCGGCTCTCGCGCTGCGTATCGGCCCACAGGCCGAGCAGCTGTTCGATCTGCTTGATCGAGAACCCCATCGAGCGGGCCTGGCGGATGAAGCGCAGCACGCTCACGTCGCGCGGGCCGTACTGGCGGTAGCCGCCGTCGCTGCGGCTGGCCTGCGCAATCAGCCCCAGGCTTTCGTAGTGACGGATCATCTTGGCCGTCACGCCGGCGGCCTGGGCTGCCTCGCCAATGTTCATCGGGTAGGCCATGGTGCGTCTCCTGTGGGTCAGCGGTACCGGCAGTCTCGACCTTGCCATCATGTCAAGGTCAAGCGATTTGCCACGCACCGGCCAGGGGCTCGCCGAGCTGCCGGGCCTGCGCCCGGCGCCTGGCGACGACGGCACGCCGTCATGCGCTCGTACCGAGCGCGCGCAGCACCGCGACCACCTGGAGCCGCTGCTGCGCGAGCCCCTGTGCCAGGGCCATCTGCGCCTGCTGCGCGCCGCGCTGGGCATCGAGCAGCTCCAGCAGGTCGGAGGCCCCCGCGTCGTAGCGCACGCGGGCGAGCCGCTCGGCGGCCGTCGCCTGGCGGCTGCGCTCATGCAGCGCCGCAAGCTGCAGCTGTGCCTGGCGGTAGCGCGCGAGGGCGCTCTCGACCTCTTCCAGCGCCAGCAGGATGCGCTGGCGGTACGCGGCCAGCGCCTCGCGCTGCTGCGCCCGGGCCGCGGCCAGCCGCGCGTCGATGCGGGCGTGGTCGAACAAGGGCACCGTCAGCGCCGGCGCGGCGAGCCAGGATGCGCTGCCCGCGGCGCCCAGTCCGCTGGCCGAGCCCGCGACGAAGGCGAGCAGGCCGGTGACCGATACGCGCGGCATGAACTCCGCGCGCACCGCGGCGACGTCGAGCGCCTGGGCACGCAGCGCGGCTTCGGCCTCGGCGACGTCGGCACGCCGCGACAGCCACTGCGCCGGCGCCGGCACGTCGACGGCGACCTGCGACGCATCGATGCCCTGCAGCGGCGGCAGCTCGAAGTCCGACGGCGCGCTGCCGAGCAGCACCGCGAGCCGGTGCGTCGCCACCGTGGCCTCGGTCTCGTGCACCGGCGCCTGCGCCTCGGCAGCGGCGAGATCGGCGCGCGCGCGCGCATCGTCGATCGGCGCCACCAGGCCGGCGCGGGCGCGCCGTTGCACCAGGTCGACGGTGCTGCGCCGGTTGTCGATCAGCGTGCGCGCCAGCTGCAGCTGCTCGCGCGCGCCGATCAGCGTGAAGTAGGCCTGGGCGATCTCGGCGCTGACGGCCAGGCGCATCGCGGCCGCCTGGGCCTCGGTGGCCTGCAGGCGTGCGCCGGCGGCGGCGGCCTGCGCCCGCAGGCGGCCGAACAGGTCGAGCTCCCATTGCAGCTCGATGCCGACGCTCGTGGTCTCGACGCGGCGCCGGTCGCTGCTCAGCCCGGGCGCCTCGTGCGCGCTGGCCTGGGCGGCCTGCATGCGCATCGACGCGCCGCCGGCGGGGGCCAGCGCGGCGCGGCTGCCGGCTGCCAGTGCGCGCGAACGCTGCACGCGCTCGCCGGCCTGCACGAGGTCCAGGTTGACCTGCAGGCCGCGCTCGATCAGCTGCGCCAGCACCGGGTCGGGCAGCGCCAGCCACCACGCCCGGTCGGCTGTCGCCGCCTGCGGCAGGCCTTGCGCCTGGCTGAAGGCGGGCGGCAGGGAGGGCGCCGGGGCCGACGGATCGGGCACCGCCGCGCAGGCGCCCATCAAGGCGGCCGCAGCCGCGACCAGGGTGAGTCTCAGTGCACGCATGACACGCTCCTTCAGGCGGCCGTCGCCGCCGGCGCGGCCGCGGAAACCGCACGCCGCCGCTGCAGCAGCACGTAGAACATCGGGGTGAAGACGAGGCCCGCCAGCGTCACCGCCAGCATGCCGGCGAAGACCGCGATACCGACCGCCTGGCGCATCTCGGCGCCCGCGCCCGTCGCGAAGACCAGCGGCAGCACGCCCATCACGAAGGCCAGCGAGGTCATCAGGATCGGCCTCAGCCGCAACCTTGCCGCCTGCACGATGGCCTCCAGCGCGCTGAGGCCCTCGCGCTGCAGCGTGCGCGCGAACTCGATCATCAGGATCGAGTTCTTCGTCGCCAGCCCGACCAGCACGACGAAGGCGATCTGCGTGAACAGGTTGTTGTCGCCCCGGGCGAGCCACACCCCGCCCAGCGCGCCGAGCACGACGGTGGGCATGACGGCGAGCACCGCGAACGGCAGGCTCCAGCTGCCGTAGAGCGCCGCCAGGATCAGGAACGCCAGGCCCACGGCGAGCGGGAAGACGAGCAGGCCGCTCGAGCCCTCGCGCTGCTGCTGGTAGCTCAGGTCGGTCCATTCGTAGCCGAAACCCGGCGGCAGCTCGCGCGCCAGGATCTCGCGCATCGCATCGAGCGCAACCCCCGCGCTGACGCCCGGCGCCGGCCCGCCGGAGAGGTCGGCCGACGCATGGGCGTTGTGGCGGCTGACCGGATCGGGCCCCACCGCCGGCCGCGTGCTGACGAGCGAAGCGAGCGGCACCATGTCGCCGGTGGTGTTGCGCGTCCACAGCCGCGACAGCGCATCGCCGTCGGCGCGGTAGGCGGCATCGGCCTGCACGTTGACCTGCCAGGCGCGGCCGAGGTGGTTGAAGTCGTTGACGTAGACCGAGCCCAGGTAGGCCTGCAGCGCTTCGGCCACCGCGGGCAGCGGCACGCCGAGCGCCTGCGCCTTCTCGCGGTCGATGTCGACGGCGAGCTGCGGCACGTTGGCCTGGTAGCCCGAGTACAGGCCGGCGATGCGCGGGTCCTGGCCCGCGGCGGCCATCACCTTCTGCAGCGCCTCGTTCAGCGCCTCGGGCCCACGCTGCGCGCGGTCCTGCACCTGCAGCTTGAAGCCGCCGGTCATGCCGAGGCCCGGCACCGGTGGTGGCGGGAAGATGGCGACGAAGCCTTCGTCGATGGCGCCGAACTTGGTATTGAGCGCACCGGCGATCGCGCCGGCCGCGAGCGACTTGTCCCGGCGCCGCTCGAACGGATCGAGCATCGCGAACAGCACCGCGGCGCTCGGGCTGTTGACGAAGCCGTTGATCGACAGGCCCGGGAAGGCGACGACGCTCTCGACCCCCGGATGCTTCAGCGCGATGCGCGTCATCTCGCGCGTCACCGCCTCGGTGCGGTCGAGCGACGCGCCGGGCGGCAGCTGCACGATGCCGACCAGGAAGTACTTGTCCTGCGCCGGCACGAAGCCGGTGGGCATCGCATGGAAGCTCCACGCGGCCCCGGCGACGAGCGCGGCGTACAGCACCAGCAGGCGCCCCGTGCGGCGCACGCCGGCCCGCGCGAGCAGGCCGTAGCGCGCCGCGGCCGCATCGAAGGCGCGGTTGAAGCCGCCGAGCCAGCGCGCCAGCCCGCGCGGCGCGCCGTCGTGATGGGCTTGCAGCAGCAGCGCGGCGAGTGCCGGGCTCAAGGTCAGCGAATTCACCGCCGACAGCAGGGTCGAGATGGCGATCGTCAGCGCGAACTGCCGGTAGAACTGGCCGGTCAGCCCGCCCATGAACGCGGTGGGCACGAAGACGGCCGCCAGCACCGCGGTGATCGCCAGGATCGGGCCGGTGACCTCGCGCATCGCGGCGAGTGCCGCGTCGCGCGGCGAACGGCCCGTGCGCAGGTGGCGCTCGACGTTCTCGACGACCACGATCGCGTCGTCGACGACGATGCCGATCGACAGCACCAGGCCGAAGAGGCTCAGCGTGTTCAGCGAGAAGCCCAGCAGCTGCATCACGGCCAGCGTGCCGATCAGCGACACCGGCACCGCGGCGATCGGGATCAGCGACGCGCGCCAGCGCTGCAGGAACAGCAGCACGACGAGCACCACCAGCACCACCGCCTCGCCCAGCGTCTGCAGCACGTTGGCGATCGAGGCCTTGACGAAGATCGTCGGGTCGTAGGCGACGCGGTGCTCGATGCCGGCGGGGAAGTCCTGCTGCAGCGTGGCCATCGCCGCGCGCACGGCCTGCGCCACCTCGATCGCGCTGGCCGACGGGTCCTGCACGATCTGCAGCGCGACGGCCGGCTGGTTGTCGAGCAGGCTGCGCAGCGCGTACTGGCTGGCGCCGAGCTCGATGCGCGCGACACGCTTCAGCGGCAGCTGCTCGCCCTGCGGCCCGGTGCGCACCACGATGTCGCCGAAGGCCTCGACCGAGCCGAGGCGGCCGCTCACCGTCAGCGGCAGCTGCTGCGCCGTGCGCACGTCCGGCGGCGCGCCGACCGAGCCGGCCGCCACCTGCATGTTCTGCGCGCGGATCGCAGCGATCACATCACCGGCGGTGAGCCCGAGCGCGGCCATGCGGTCCGGGTCGAGCCAGACGCGCAGGCTGTAGTCGCCGGCGCCCCACACGGTGACGCGCTGCACGCCAGGCACGCGCAGCAGCGCATCGCGCACGTTCAGCTGCGCGAAGTTCGACAGGTGCAGCATGTCGTACCGCTCGCCGGGCGAGACCAGGTGCACCACCATCAGCATGTCGGGCGCCACGTGCTCGCTGACCACGCCCAGCCGCTGCACCTCGGCAGGCAGCCGCGGCAGCGCCCGGGCGACGCGGTTCTGCACCTCGGTCTCGGCGCGCGCGGGATCGATGCCCTGCGCGAAGGTCAGCCGCAGGCTGTAGCGGCCGTCGCCGGTCGACTGCGAGCCCATGTACTGCAGGCCGGCGAGTCCGGTGAGCTCGGCTTCCAGCGGCGTGGCCACGGTGTCGGCGATGACCTGCGGGTTGGCGCCGGGGTAGGCCGCGCGCACGGTCACCGTCGGCGGCATCACGTTCGGGTATTCGGTCAGCGGCAGCCGGCCGAGGCTGGCCAGTCCGGCGAGCAGCATCATCAGCGACAGCACGATCGCGATGATCGGCCGGTCGATGAACAGGCGTGCGAACTTCATGGGGTGCCTTTCAGGAGTGGGCCGGCTTCGACGCCGCGCCTGGCGCGGCGGGTTCGGCACGCGCGGCCTGCGCGGCGGGCGCCGCGGTCATGTCGGTCATCTGCGGCTGCACCGTCATGCCGGGACGGGCGCGCATCTGGCCCGAGACGACGATGCGTTCGCCGGCCTTCAGGCCGGACGTCACGATGCGCAGGCCGCCGTGCAGCGCGCCCAGCGTCACGGGGCGGTACTCGACGGCGCCGCCGTCGTCGACGACGAGCACGAAGCGCCGGCCCTGGTCGGTGCCGACGGCCTTGTCCTGCACCAGCAGCGCCGACGTCGCGTCGCCCGTCGTGAGCTGGGTGCGCACGAACTGGCCGGGCACCAGGTGCGCGCCCGGCTGGTCGATGCGCGCGCGCAGGCGCAGCGTGCCCGAACCGGGGGCCATCTCGTTGTCGCTGAAATCGACCGGGGCGACCGCGAGCTCCCGGCCGCTGCGCGCATCGAGCACGCGCGCACGCCAGTCGCCCTTGCCACGACCGGCACCCAGCCGTTCGAGCGTCGACGGGTCGGCGACGTCGAAGTGCACGTGCAGCGGCGCGGTGGCCACCAGCGTCGCCAGCGGCGGCTGCGCGGCGCCGGCCGCGACGACGTTGCCGGCGGTCACCAGCGCGCGGCCGATGCGGCCGTCGATCGGCGCCCGCACCACGCTGAACTCGAGGTCCAGCGCCGCCGTGCGCAACGCGGCGTCCGCGGCTTCGGTGCGCGCACGCGACTCGGCGAACGCGGCACGGCGGCGCTCGAGCTCCTCGGCGGCGATCGCGTTGTCGGCGGCCAGGCGTTGCGCGCGTTCGAACTCGTTGCGGGCGAGCATCTCGCGCGACTGGGCCATGGCCAGGTCGGCGCGTGCACGCGACACGGCGGCTTCGAAGGGTCGCGGATCGATGCGGAACAGCGGCTGACCCGCGCGCACGCGTTCGCCTTCGGTGAAGAGCACCGCGTCGACGTGACCGGCCACGCGCGGCCGCAGCTCGACGCGCCGGGAGGCCTCGACGCGGCCCACCTGCGTGACCGGCTGCTCGATCGTGCGCTCGAGCACCGGCGCAACCATCACGGCGGGTGCGGCCGGCGCGGCCCTGGCCGGTGCCGCCGACGCCGGCGCGATCGCCGGCTGGCAGGCCACCAGCACCGCTGCGGCGAGCAGCGAGGCGGCGGCGACGAGACCGACGCGATAGGCCGCGGCGGCGGGCGTCGGGGGAAGATCGTGAGGCGTCGTCATGGGGTGCCCTGGGGTGGTTGGTCGAAGTGGCGCGATGCTCGACATTGCTGCGGTGGCAAGGTCAAGCGCGGCGGTGTGTTCAGTGGCCGCGCGTCTTCCACGCGCCGATCGCGGCCGCGATGCCGCAAACCAGGTTGGCGGCCACCTGCCAGAACGCGTCGTAGACGAGGGCGTTGCTCAGCCACAGCGCATTGACGAGCGCCAGCGCCCAGCGCAGCGAGGCCCCGCGCAGGTAGAACATCGCGTAGGTGCCGAGCAGCGAGCCGGCCACGGCGAAGAGGCCGAGGGCGCCGCTCCACAGGATCGTGGCGAGCGCCAGCGTGACCGCCACGAAGGCCGCGAAGGCCGCGGCCTTCAGCCGGCCGGGGCGGTTCAGCAGCGCGGCGGCGCTGGCCTGGCGTCCGACGCTGAGCGCGTTCAACGCGGCGGCCGTCGGTGCGCCGAGCATCAGGCTGTTCAGCGCCCACAGGGCCGACGCCCAGCCCGACGTCCTGAGCAGGCGACCGTCACCCGGTCGGACGAGGCCGCTGATGTTCAGCGACAGCGCGGCGATGCCGGTGGCATCGATCAGGTGCATGAGCAGCATGGCGGTGATGACCTGCGGACGGCCAGTGGTTGGCGAGGCCCTGCAGGTTCATCGTTGACCTGACGGGAAGGTCAAGGTCCGCATGCGGGACGCCCGCGAGCGACCCGTCCCGCGGCCGCTGCGGCGGGGCGTCAGCGCGGTCGCTGCCCGCGCGGGACTACGCCCCGCGAGCGCCGGCCGGGCAGGTCAATGCCGGTGGACAGATTCCGTGCTGGCCGCGTAGCCACGCGCGCGGTTGTAGGCCGCCACCTGCTCGTCGGACAGCAGCCCGCGTGTCTTCAGGTGGGCGACGAGGTGGACCGCGCGCAGCTGGCCCTGCAGCGATGCGATGTGACGCGTCGCCTCCTGCACCCCGCGTTCGTCGATCGAACGGGTCCGGAACGCCCTGTCCAGCGTCTCTTCCGCGACGATCAGCTGCGCGCCCAGGTGCTGTGCCTGGACCTTCATCTCGGCGGTGAGGCGTTCGAGCGCGTCGCGCTGCGGCGGCGTGACCTCGAGCTGCTGCGCCAGCTGCAGCACATGCAGCGGTCCGGGCACGCCGTTCAGCTCGGCCGGCAAGGAGGCGCCCATGCCGCGCCCTTCACGCAGGTCGGCGACCTGCTCGGGCGACAGCGCCTTGATCTCGCGCGACTGCATGCCGGCATAGCCGCTTTGTTGGGCCGATGCTGGATGCGCCGCGGCCGGATGTGCCGCAGCCGGATGTGCCGCATGCTGGGCGACGCTGTGGCCCGGCATCGCACTCACCACGATGGCGCAGGTGGCCGCGACGGTCGCGGCGGCACGGATGGAGAGCATCTTCATAGGAAGCAGCTGCGTGTCGGAAAGCCATCCACCCGGCGGTGGGGACGAGCGCAGCGCAGCGCGCGCTGGCGGAAGGACATGGTCATGGTTCGGGACCCCGTGATTCATCGGTGCGGCGATGCCGCAGCCTGGAGACGCTCGCGACGACCGCGCAGCGGACGCACGAGCTCCATCGGCCTCTCGGCGGAGGCCGCGCGGAGTCAGCGTGATTTCGGTGGACGCTCCGGCCCGTCCGACTGGAAGGTCGGTGCCGGTGCGCGCAGGCGCGGGAAGGTCGCGGCGCGTCGCGCCGGCGGCTCGGCCACCGCCACCGCCGCGCTCGGCAGCGGCGGCACGGCGCAGGATGCGGAACAGGGGGTGTGCTGGCCGGGGCCGGCGGGGTTGTATGCGGGGTCCGCGCCGTCGTCGTGCGCGGGCGCGCGCTGCGTCTCGGCCAGGCAGGGATGCCCGTGTCCGGTGGCTGGATCAGCGTGCGGCTGGTGACTGTTCGACCCCTGCAGGTCCACGGCGTGCACGTCGCCTGCCGAGACGCGCGGCATCGTCACGGCCATGGCGCCCTTGAAGGGCAGCAGACAGGCCAGCAGGACCACGAACCACACGCGCAACGCTTTCACGGCGAGCAGCGTAGCAGAGCGTCCGGCGTGCGCGTTTGGCGCCGGCCGGATGTTGCGCGCGCATCGGGGGCCGCCTTCGGCTCGACGCGCGACCGCTTGACCTTGCCACGGCGTCAAGCCCGAGACTGGGCGCATCCATCCACCAAGGAGCCTGCGATGCTGACCTACCGAGTCGACGACATGACCTGCGGCCATTGCGCCAGCACCATCACCAGCGCCGTGCGGGCGGTCGACCGCGGGGCCCGCGTGCAGATCGATCTCGCGCAGCACGTCGTCGCCGTCGAGACGACCGAAGCCGATGCCCGCGAGGTGGCCGATGCCATCACCGAAGCGGGTTACACGCCGGTGGCCATCGAGGCGGCGCCGGCCGGGAATGAGCCCGCGAAGAAGGGCAGCTGCTGCGGCTGCGGCGGGTGACGCTGCGCCAGCCCGGTGTTGATGCGGGCGGCCACCGCCCCTGCGGATCAACGGCCGGCGGCGAACAGCACGCGCGCCTCGAGGCCCGGGCCGTTCTCCGGCGCCCGCAGCTCGAGCCGCGCGCCGTGGCGGCGGGCGGCCTCGGCGGCGATGGCCAGGCCCAGGCCGCTACCGGGCGCAGCGCCCTCGCCGCGATGGAAGCGCTCCAGCATGCGCTCGCGCAGGCCGGGGTCGATGCCGGGCCCGTGATCGCGCACCGAGAGCGCGACACCGCCGGGCCCGCCCGAGATGGTGACGACGATGCCGGTGCCCGCCGGCGCGTGCTTCAGGGCGTTGCCCACCAGGTTGTCCAGCAGTGATCGGATCGCGCGCGGGTCGGCGTCGATCCAGTGTTCGCCGCGGCTGTCGAGCGCCAACTCCATGCGCCGCACCGCGGCCTGTGCCGCCAGGTCGACCAGGCAGTCGCGTGCCAGCTGCACCAGTTCCACGCGCGTGCGCCGCTGCATGGACGAGGATTCGATGCGCGCCAGCTCGAGCAACTGCTCCACCAGGCGCTGAAGGCGTTCGATGCCGCCCCGCAGCTGCGTCATCGCCGCCTCGCGTTGCTGCGCATCGGCCGCGTGCGCGACGTTGTCGGCCTGCACGCGCACGGCGGCCAGCGGCGTGCGCAGCTCGTGGGCGGCGTCGGCGATGAACTGCCGGTGCAGCGTCAGGCTCGCCTGCAGGCGCTCCAGCAGCGCATTCAGCGTCGTCAACGCGCCTTGCAGTTCACCCGGCGCCTGCGGCAGTTCGATCGGCGCCAGCGACTGGGCGTCGCGGCGGGTGAGCTCCTCGCCCAGGTCGCGCAGCGGCGCCAGCGAGCGCCGCACCGTCACGACGATCAGCAGCGACAGCGCCGCCAGGCCGGCGAGGGCGGGCGCGAGGATCTCGAGCCCGGCCTCGCGGGCCAGCTCCTGGCGCAGCGACAGCGGCTGCGCGACCTGGATCACGCGGCCACCGCTGCGCAGCGTGAAGACGCGCAGCGTCACGGCGTCGGGCTGGCTGCCGCTGTCCATGCGGGAAAAGCCCGGCGGCGCATCGAAGCGCAGCTCGAGCTCCGGGCTGGAGCGGTACAGCAGCCGTCCCGTGTCGTCCCAGGCGACGACGGCCAGGTGCATGGCGGGGTCTTCCTGCGACGCCATGCCCGCGCGGGCGAAATCGTGGTCGACCAGCGTGCGGGCGACCTGCTCGAGCTGGTAGTCCAGCAGGTCCCGCACCTGGCGCCCGACCCACCACCAGGCGGTCAGCCCGAGCACCGCGCTGAGGCCCAGGCTGCCCAGCAGCAGCCGCCACTTGATGCGCGACTCGATCGAGCGCATCAGGACCGCGGCACGAAGTAGCCCACGCCGCGGATGTTGTGGATGCGCTCGGCGCCGACCTTGCGGCGCAGGTGGTGGATCTGCACCTCGATCGCGTTGCTGACCACCTCTTCACCCCAGCCGAGCAGCTGGTCCTCGATCTGGGCGCGTGACAGCGGCACGCCGGGTCGCCTCAGCAGCAGCTCCAGCAGCGCGAACTCGCGCGCCGACAGCGCGATCTGGCGGCCGTCGACGAAGACCTCGCGCCGCGCCGGATCGAGGCGCATGCCCGCGGCCTGCAGCACCGGCGCTGCGGGCCCTTCCTGGCGCCGCACCACCGCGCGCAGGCGCGCGGCCAGCTCGTCGATGTCGAAGGGCTTGGCCACGTAGTCGTCGGCGCCGGCATCGAGACCTGCGATGCGGTCCTCGACGCCGTCGCGCGCGGTGATGATGATGACCGGCACCCGGCATGCACGGTCGCGCAGCTCGCGCAGAACGTCCAGGCCATCGCGGCGCGGCAGGCCGAGGTCGAGCAGCACGGCTGCGAAGGGCTCGCTGCGCGCGGCGGCGATGCCCGAAGCGCCGTCGGCCACCCGATCGACCGTGATGCCCGCGCGCGCAAGGCCGACGCACACGGCGCTGGCCAGCATGTCATCGTCCTCGACGAGCAGGACTCTCACGGCCTGGCGTGCCGGCGGTCGGGCGGGCAGCGGTTCACGAGGGCTGGGAGGCCTTCTTCGGGCTGTCCGCCGACGTCTTCTTCGACTTCGCCTTCGCGGCGTGCTTCTTGACCTTCTTGTGGGCGGCCGGCGATGCCGGCGGCTGCGCGCCGGTTTCCTGGGCGGTCTTGGCGGTGGGCGCCTCGGTGCCGGCGGCCGCGGTTCCGGCCGCCATGGCCAGGCTGGTCAGGGCGCTCAGCCCGGCGGTGATGAGGAGCGTGCGAATCGGAGTCTTCATGGTGTATTCCCGTTGGCGTGACGGCCGGTCGACGAACGGCCTGGCCACACTATCGGTGCCGCGGCTTAGCGCAGGCTTAGAAGCGGGCGGCCGCGACCGGCGAGGGGCCATCGCCGCGGTCTCGGAACAGAACGGCCGAGCGATCCGCGTTGACAAGCCGCGAGCGCGCGACGCACGATCAGCCGGCACATCGACTTGGCAGGAGCCGGCATGGACATCACCGCGCGCGTGCGCAACGCAGGTCTGCAGCATGACGTCGAGGTCAGCGCCGCCGGCGTGAGCAAGCGGCTCACGCTGCCGGCCCGGGGCAGCGAAGGCGGGTCGGCGGTGAACGGCGGCGAGCTGCTGATGCTGGCCCTGGCCACCTGCTACTGCAACGACCTCTACCGCGAGGCGACCCGCCTCGGCATGGTGCTGCGCGCGGTCGAAGTGCAGGCCAGCGCGGACTTCGCCGGCCGCGGACTCGCGGCGACGAGCATCCGCTACAAGGCCAGGATCGATACCGACGAGCCGCATGAACGCGTCGTCCAGCTGCTGCGCGAAACCGACGCCGTGGCCGAGGTGCACAACACGCTGCGCTCGGCCAACGACGTGGCACTCGTCGAGTGGAGCGAGACGGTCTGAACGCGCGGCGGCCGGTCTGCCGGCCGGCAACGGGCTTGCCGCGTCATTTGCGGGTCAGCAGCAACTGGCCCGCCTTCTGCAAGGGGCCACGCAGCCGGCCGGCCAGCGTGCCCAGCAGGCCCGGCAGCTCGATCTCCATCGTCACTTCCGACTCCAGCACCTCCAGCACCCCGCTGACCGCCTGGCCCATCACGGCGACGCTGAAGCTCAGGCGGTCGCCCTCCCAGCGCTGACTGACGGCGCCGGCGCTGCCCGGCATCTGGCGTATCAGGTCCGCGAAGCCGGACTCGATGCGGCGATGGGCTTCGACGCGTCCGAGCTGGTGAGGGATGCTGAGCTTGATCGGCATGGGCATGCTGGGTGTGCTGGGCGGGCGTCAAACCCTGGGCAATGAACATGCCATCGCCTGCCCTGATGATCTCTTGCAAGGCGTCAAGTCTGGATCGAACTGCTACGCGCCAACCCACTCGGCCGCCGCTTGGGCTGCGGCGGTGTCAATTCGGCCGGTGGCGTCGTCGATGAACTCGACGGGCTACAGCGTCGAGAGGCGCCGCGCCATCTCGAGCAGGTCCTTCGGCGTGGCCGGGCTGCGCGACTCCACCCACCAGCTCAGCAGCTCGAACAGCGCGCCGGCCGTCCATCGTGCAGCGGCCGCGCGTGGCACGTCCGGCGGGACGGCCTGGAGCTCTTCCTCCACCAGCGCCACCAGCATCTGCTTGAAGCGCTGGTGCACGACGTAGCCGCTGCGCCGTCCGATCAGCGTGCGGAAGAGCTTGCGGTTCTCGCAGGCATGCTCGATGAGACCGAGCACGAAGGGCATGTCGGTCACGCCGCCGCCGGTGGCGGAGGAACGCGCCGCGCCGCCAGCGGGCGTTCCGCGCAGGGCCTGCCGCAGGTCGTCGAAGCCGCCGCTGAGCAGCTCGTCCTTGTTGCGGAAGTGCGTGTAGAAGGTCGAGCGCCCGACATTGGCGCGTTCGCAGATCTCCTGCACGCCGATCGCATCCCAGCCGCGCTCGCTCATCAGCGCGAGCAATGCGTGGCGCAACGCGGCCCGGGTGCGGGCCGTGCGCCGGTCCCCTGTGCTCGTTCCGGCTCGTTCGGCTGGCATCTTCGAACTCCTGGACATCGGGTGCGGTCTTGTTCAGTAGCGGACGCCGTGATGGCCGGCGTATTGGTGCCGCCGCCGCCGGCCACACAACATGGGCACGTGTCCATTTTCGAACGGGTGCCCAAGATGATAGAGCTGCGACATGTCGGCAAGGTGTTCCCCGGACCCGCGGGCGGCACCGCCGCGCTCGTGGACGTGACCCTCGCCTTCGAGCCGGGGCGCTTCGTCGCGCTGGTCGGCAAGTCCGGCAGCGGCAAGTCCACGCTGCTGAACCTGGTGGCCGGCATCGACCGCCCGACGACGGGCGATGTGCTCGTCGCCGGCAGGGCAGTGCATCGCCTCGACGAGAGTGCGCTGGCGGCCTGGCGCGGCCGCCATGTCGGCGTCGTGTTCCAGTTCTTCCAGCTGCTGCCGACCCTGACAGTGCTGGAGAACGTCATGCTGCCGATGGACCTGTGCGGCACGCGGCGCGGCGCCGATGCCCGGCGGCATGCCGCGGCGCTGCTCGAATCGATGGGCATCGCCGACCAGGCAGCGAAGCTGCCGGCCGAGCTGTCGGGCGGCCAGCAGCAGCGGGCGGCGATCGCCCGGGCGCTGGCCAACGATCCGCCGCTGCTGGTGGCCGACGAGCCGACCGGCAACCTCGACAGCCACACGGCGCGGCTCGTGGTCGACCTGCTGGTGGCCCTGGCCCGCCAGGGCAAGACGGTGCTGATGGTGACGCACGAACGCGATGTCGGCGCGCGCGCCGATCGGGTCGTGACGATGGCCGACGGCCGTGTCGTGGCCGACACCCGATCGCCCGCGGCCGCGCCGCCGGCCGCGCCCGCCACCGGGCCCCACGGACGCGCCGCCGAGCACCGGCATGCGGGGCTGCAATGAGCCCGCGCTGGTCGAAGCTCGCGCGCGACGTGGCCGCCGAACGCTGGCGTTATGCGCTGATGCTGCTGGCGATCGTCGTCAGCGTCGCGGCCTTCGGAACGGTGCTGGGCGTGCGCGACGTGCTGCGGCGCGAGATGGCGCGCAACTACCTCGGCACGTCACCGGCGCATGCGACGCTGGAGCTGCCGGGTGGCGTTGATGCGGCGGCGCTGGCCCTGGCGCGCCTGGATCCCGATGTCGAGACGGCCGAAGCCGGCGATGTGCTGCAGGCGCGTACACGGGTCGAAGGCGAGTGGCGTCCGCTGCTGCTGTTCGTGGTCGAGGACTTGCGAACGTTTCGCCTGAACCGCTTCGTCTCGCAGGACGGCCCCCTGCCGGGCGCTGAGGGCCAGGCGCTGATCGAGCGCACGGCGACCGGCATGCTGGGCGTCGCCGCCGCCGGCGGTCGGATCGACGTGCTGTTGCCGGGCTCGGCGCCGCGGCAGCTCACCGTTGCCGGCCTCGTGCACGACCCCAGCCTGGCGCCGGCCTGGCAGGAACGGGCCGGCTACGCCTACGTCGACGCCGCCACGCTGCGCGGCGCATGGCCGGGCACCGGGCTGCACGAATTGCGCGTGCGCTGGCGCGACACGCCCGAGACGATGGACCGCATCCAGGCGAAGGCCGAACAGCTGGCGGCGCGGCTGCACGCGGCCGGGCATCCGGTGGACGAGGTGCGCGTGCCGCCGCCACGGCAGCATCCGCACCAGCGGCAGATGGAGACCGTGCTCTTCATGCTGCTGGCCTTCGCCGCGCTGGCCCTGGTGCTGAGCGCCGTGCTGGTGGCGAATGCGCTGGCCGCACTGCTGGCGCGACAGACCCGCGAGATCGCGGTGTTGAAGACCCTGGGCGCGCGCGCCGGCCAGCTGGCGTGGCTGTACGCGGCCCTCGTCGGTGCGCTGGGCCTCGTGGCCTGGCTCGTCGCCATGCCGCTGGCCCGGCTGGCCGCCGGCGGGTTTGCCGGCGCGGTCGGCAACTTGCTGAACCTGTCGCTCGCCAGCGATCACCCGGCGCCCTGGGTGTTCGGGGCGCAAGGCCTGGCGGCGGTCGTCGTGCCGCTCGCGCTGGCGACGGGGCCGATCGGCCGCGCCTGCCGCACCCGCATCCGCGAGGCGATCGATCAGCGCGGGGTGGCCGGTGAGCGCATCCGGCGGCTCTCGGCGCGGTGGCCCGCCGTGTGGCGCAACGTCGCCCGCCGGCCGGTACGACTCGCGCTGACGGTCGGACTTCTCGCTGCCGCGGGCGCGATGTTCATGACGGCGCTCAACGTATCGAGCAGCTGGGAGCTCACGATCGACAAGGTCTACGCGACGCGCCACTACGACGTGGAGCTGCGCGCCGCGCGCGCCATCCCGTCGGCCGAGGCGGCTCGGATCGCGACGATGCCAGGCATCCGCACGGTCGAGACCTGGGGCTTCGCCGAAGCGGCGTTCGCGCGGCCGCAAGGCATCGACGTGTCGCATGCCTATCCCGATCGCGGCCACGGCAGCTTCGCGGTGATGGGCGTACCGCCGGCGGCGGCGATGGTGTCCTTCCCGGTGCTGCAGGGACGCTGGCTGCGTGCCGGCGACAACGCCGATGGCGTGGTGCTGAACCATGCCGCGCTCGCGCAGCAGCCGCACCTGCGGCTGGGCGATCCGGTGCGGCTGTCGTTCGGTGGCCGGGTCAGCCCGTGGCGGCTCGTCGGCGTCGTCGAGGAGATCGGCGCGGCGGGCATCGCCTATGTCGGTCGCGACGCCCTGGCCGCGGTGGCGGGTGAGGCCACCGACGCCCGCGTGCTGCGCATCTCGACCGATGCCGGCGATGCGCAGCGGCGCCAGCGGCACATCCACGAGATCGACGAGGCGCTGACCCGTGCCGGCGTCGCGGTGCAGAGCGCCCGGCCGCTGTCGGAGCTGCGCACGGCCATGGGCGACCACATCGTGATCCTGATCCGCGCGCTGGTGGCGATGGCGGGCGTGATGGCCGTCGTCGGCGGACTCGGGCTGGCGGCGAGCATGAGCGTCAGCGTCGTCGAGCGGCAACGCGAGCTCGCGGTGATGAAGACCCTCGGCGCCGGCCCGGCGCGGCTGGTCCGGATGGTGATGGGCGAGGCGCAGGTGGTCGCCTGGGTCAGCGCGGCACTGGCGCTGCTGCTGGCCTTGCCGGTGACCGCTGCGCTCGACGTGATGATCGGCCGCCTCGGCTTCGTGGCGCCGCTGCCGTTTGCCGTCGACACGGTGGGCGTGGTCGTGTGGCTCGCGCTCAATGCCACGCTGGCGGCGCTCGCCGCCTGGATGCCGGCGCGAACGGCAAGCCGCCAGCCGATCGCCGTGGCGCTCCAGGCCGTTTGACGGTGCCGTGTCGTCGGACGGAACACTCGAACCGACAATGTCACCGAAGCAGCGTCCGCGCCCGCTCGAGACGTCGAGCCGGGCGGCTCGCTGGACCCATCACGCGCCGCAGTAGCTCGGCACCATCACCTCCAGCATGGAAACCACGCTCCGCCGCTCCGTTTGGGCGGCAGCGGCCAGGGCAGCTTTGAAGCCGGCGATGCCGCGCGAAAGGGATGCCGGCAGCATGCCGCCGGCGGTGTCGAGCCCTGCTCGTGGTCGCGACCCTGCCGGCGCTGCGTGCCAGGCGCGAGGTCGCGTTCCAGCAGGCGTGAGCACGGCGAGCGCGGCACACCCGGGCGGCCGACTCTTGCGAGACCGGGAATACTGACTTGGCGCCGGCGAGTATTCCGCCGCGGCGCGCTGTCGGACACAGTCACGGTCATGCGGCGCCGCTCGGGCGCCGCACCGTCCGGAGCCCCTCGTGTCCCACGCGTTCGCCGACATCGCATTCACCCCCTCGGTCAAGGCCGCGCAGCAGCGCGACGGCAGCCGCGCCGGCTACGCGCGCAGCTTCGAGGGCGATGCCGAGGTGTTCAACGATCGCCTGGGCGAGGCCGAGCGCGAGTTCATCGCCGCGCAGCGCAGCTTCTACATGGCCACCGTCTCGGAGACGGGCTGGCCCTACGTGCAGCACCGCGGCGGACCGCGTGGCCTGCTGAAGGTGCTGGACGACAGGACCCTGGCCTTCGCCGACTACGCCGGCAACCGCCAGCTGATCAGCGTGGGCAACCTGGCGGCGAACGACCGCGTCGCGCTGATCCTGGTCGACTACGCGCAGCGCGTGCGGCTCAAGATCCTCGGCCGCCTGTCCGTGCGGGACCTGGCGCCCGGCGATGCGTCGGCCGCGGTCCTCGTCGACCCCGCGTACCGCGCACGGCCGCAGCGGCAGATGCGCGTCACCGTCGAGGGCTTCGACTGGAACTGCCCGCAGCACATCCCGGTGCGCTTCGACGCCGAGGATGTGCAGCGCGCCCTCGACGAACGCGACCAGCGCATCGCCGCGCTGGAGCGCAGGCTCGCGGCGCTCGACGGACGCGCCGGCCCCGCCGACGGTCCGCCCGCACCGGCCTGACGCGGCGCGGCCGCCGCCGCGCGACCCCGACCCCGGTCCGCCCCTCGGTTCGTTCGCGCAGGGGCGCCGGCATGCCTTTTCCCGCGAACGACCGCTCTTCACCACCCCCACAAGGAGAACCCCATGTCCGTCACGCTGTACCGCCATCCCCTGTCCGGCCACTCGCACCGCGCGCAGCTTGCGCTGTCGCTGCTCGGCGTCCCGCACGAGCTCGTCGACGTCGACCTGATGAAGGGCGCGCACAAGGCGCCCGAGTTCCTCAGGCTCAATCCCTTCGGCCAGGTGCCGGTGCTCGACGACGACGGCACCGTGATCTTCGACTCCAACGCGATCCTCGTGTACCTGGCGACGAAGTACGACGCCGATCGCCGCTGGCTGCCGCGCGACCCCAAGGGGCAGGCCGACGTGCAGGCATGGCTGTCGGTGGCGGCCGGGCAGATCGCCTTCGGTCCGGCGGCGGCGCGCCTGATCACCGTGTTCGGCGCCAAGTACAACCCCGACGACGTCATCGGCCGCGCGCATGGCCTGCTGAAGGTGATGGAGGGCGTGCTGGCCTCGCGCGGCTTTCTCGTCGGCGACGCTGCCACGCTGGCCGATGTCGCGGCCTACAGCTACATCGCCGCCGCGCCCGAAGGCAACGTCGACCTCTCGGCGTACCCGAGCGTGCGCGCCTGGCTCGCCCGCGTCGAGGCGCTGCCCGGCTTCGTGCCTTTCCAGAAGACGGCCGTCGGCCTGGCGGCCTGACGCGACGTCACGACTCCACCTGCCACCGAAAGCCGACCATGGACGCCACCGTCGCCCGCCAGGACAACCCGTTTCACCCCGGCGAGCAGGCCGTGCACGATCGGCTGGGCATCCGGGAGCGCATGCTCGGCGTCGGGCAGCGGGTGATCCGCCCCTTCATGCCCGAGCAGCACCAGCGCTTCTTCGAGCAGCTGCCGTTCATGCTGGTCGGCTCGGTCGATGCGGCGGGCCGGCCCTGGGCCTCCGCGCTGGTGGGCCGGCCGGGCTTCGTGCGGGCTCCGGGCCCGACGCGGCTGGACTTGCGCGCCCGCCCGATCCCCGGCGACCCGCTCGCCCAGGGGCTGGCGCCCGGCGCGTCGCTGGGCTTCCTGGGCATCGAGCTGCACACGCGCCGCCGCAACCGGGTCAACGGCCACGTCGTGGCCGCCGACGAGCACGGCTTCGCCGTCGACGTCGATCAATCGGTGGGCAACTGCCCGCAGTACATCCAGGGGCGTGAGTTCCGCTGGGTGCGCGACGCCGGCGACCAGCGCCCGCGTGCCGTCGACGCGCTGGAAGCGCTGGATGCCCAGGCGCAGGCGCTGGTCGCGCGCGCCGACACCCTGTTCGTCGCCACCCATGCACCCGCGGCCGATGGCATCGCCGGTGCCCGCGGCAGCCGCGGCGCCGACGTCTCGCACCGCGGCGGCCGCGCGGGCTTCGTGAAGATCGAGGACGAGCGGACCTTGCTCGTGCCCGACTTCACCGGCAACTTCTTCTTCATGACGCTGGGCAACCTGCAGCTCGACCCGCGCGCCGGCGTGCTCTTCATCGACTTCGACAGCGGCGACCTGCTCACGCTGACCGGCAGCGCGGAGGTCGTCTGGGACGGGGAGGACCTGAAGGCCTTCGAGGGCGCCGAGCGTGCGTGGCGCTTCCGCATCGAGTCGGGCTGGCGCCTGCGCGACGCGCTGCCGCTGCGCTGGGCGTTCCGCGACTGGTCGGCCAACTCGCTCATCACCGGCACCTGGCACGAGGCCGAGGCCAGGCGCGAAGCCGCGCAACTGGCGCAGTCCTGGCGGCCGTGGCGCGTGAACCGCGTGGTCGACGAGAGCGCCGTGATCCGCTCCTTCCACCTGGTGCCGGCCGACGGCCGCGCGGTGCCGCCGTTCCAGGCCGGCCAGCATCTGCCGATCCGCCTCAAGACCGCGGCGGGAGACGAGCTGCGCCGCACCTACACCCTCTCTCAGGCGCCCGGCGACGAGGGCCTGCGACTGAGCGTCAAGCGCGAAGGCGCCGCGTCGAGCCACCTGCACGACCACGTGCGCGAGGGCGACGTGATCGAGGCGCTGGGCCCGCGCGGCCAGTTCACGATCGATGCCGCGCTGCGGCGGCCGGCGGTGCTGATCGGCGCGGGCGTGGGCATCACGCCGATGGTGGCCTTCGCGCGCCACCTGGTCGCCGAAGGGTTTCGCCACCGTCGCACGCGTCCTTTGCATGTCATCCAGGTGGCGCACGACGCGTCGGTGCGCGCCTTCGGCGACGAACTGGACGAACTGGTCCGGCGCGCCCAGGGCGCGATGAGGCTGCACGTGGTGCTCGGCAGCCTCGACGGCGCGCCCGCGGGCGCGCTCCAGGGGCCGCTGACGATCGACCTGCTGAAGTCGTTGCTGCCGTTCGACGACCACGAGTTCCTGCTCTGCGGACCGCCGGGCTTCATGCAGTCGCTGTACGAAGGGCTGCGCGACCTCGGCGTGCGCGATGCCCGCATCCGCGCCGAAGCCTTCGGGCCCTCGTCGCTGAAGCGGCGCCCGGACAGCCCCGACGCGGCGCCGGCACCGGTGCTGCCGCCGGCGCGGCAGGCGACGGTGAGCTTCACGCGCGCGGGCGAGGCCGCCGAGTGGACGCCGGCACGGGGCACGCTGCTCGAGTTCGCCGAGGGCAAGGGCCTCAGTCCGCCGTTCTCCTGCCGCGCCGGGCACTGCGGCTCCTGCGCCACCCGCATGACTGCGGGCCGCGTGACCTACCCGGAGCCCACGGCCTGGCGGCCCGCCGACGGCGAGGTCCTGCTGTGCTGCGCGGTGCCGGCCGCGGGCGGCGGCGAGCGCATCGAACTGGACCTCTGACGATGCGCGTCTTCGGCGGCGTCAGTGCAGCCGGGGGTCGCCGCGCAACCGCTGCACCACCAGGTCGATGAAGGCGCGCACCTTCTGGGTCGCGCGCCGGCCCTCGTGGTGCACCACGTGCACCGGCAGCGGCGCCGTCTCGAAGTCCTGCAGCAGCAACTGCAGCGCACCGCTGCGCACGTGTTCGGCCACCTGGTAGCTCAGCAGCCGCGTGATGCCCAGGCCGCCCACCGCCGCGGCGATGGCGGAGTCGTTGGTGGTGGTGCGCAGGCGCGGCAGCACGCGCTGCGACAGCGGCTTGCCGGCGTCGTTGAAGCGCCACTCCGACACCGGGGTCACGCCGGCGGCCGAGACGATGGCATGCCCGGCCAGCTCTTCGGGCCGCTGCGGCATGCCGTGCGCCGCCAGGTACGCGGGTGCGGCCACCAGCACGCGCCGGACGCGTCCCACGCGGGTGGCCTGCAGGGAGGAATCCGGCAGCTCGCCGATGCGCACCGCGACGTCGATGCCTTCCTCGACGAGGTTGACGACGCGGTCGAGGAACAGGCACTGCACGTCGACTTCGGGAAATTCACGCAGGTAGTCGACGACGATCGGCGTCACGTGGAGCTGGCCGAACAGCACCGGCGCGGTCAGCGTGAGGGTGCCGCGGGGCGCGGCGTGGGCGCCGGTGGCGGCACTTTCGGCTTCCTCGATCTCGGCGAGGATGCGGCGGCAGTCTTCCGAGTACCGGGCGCCGGCATCGGTGACGCGCACGACGCGTGTGGTCCGGACCAGCAGGCGCAGGCCGAGCCGCTCCTCGAGCTCGGCGATCGCGCGCGTGACGACCGGCGGCGAGAGGTTGAGCTTGCGGGCCGCGCTGGCGAAGCCGCCGCAGTCGACGACGGCGACGAAGGTGGCCATGGCTTGCAGACGGTCCACGCTGTTTCCCTTTCAGAAAGGCTGTGTTGGCGGGCGCGGGGATTCTCGCCGCGGCCCGCAGGGCCGACAGTCCGGGTGTCGCGTCCCTGCGAAACCGCCACCATGCTCAACGCCCCCTTCTACGGTGAAGTCCCCGACGACCTCGGCTACGAGGCGGCCTGGCTGGGCCGCGACGTGATGCAGGCTTTGATGGGCCTGCTGCGACACCAGCCCGCCGATGACCAACCAGGAACTCCCCATGCCCGAGACGACCTCGCCCCGCCCGCCGCTGCCGCCGTTCACCCTCGAGACCGCGGTGCAGAAGGTGCGCCTTGCCGAGGATGCCTGGAACACGCGTGACCCCGCGCGGGTGGCGCAGGCCTACACGGTGGACACCGTCTGGCGCAACCGCGCCGAGTTCCCGGTCGGGCGTGCCCAGGTGCAGGCCTTCCTCGAACGCAAGTGGGCGCGCGAGCTCGACTACCGCCTGATCAAGGAACTCTGGGCCCACGACGGCCGCCGCATCGCCGTGCGCTTTGCCTACGAATGGCACGACGACGCCGGCAACTGGTTCAGGTCCTACGGCAACGAGAACTGGGAGTTCGACGAGCACGGCTACATGCACCGCCGCTTCGCGAGCATCAACGACAAGCCCATCGCCGCCGCCGACCGCAAGTTCCACTGGCCGCAAGGGCGCCGGCCGGACGACCATCCGGGCCTGAGCGCGCTGGGCCTGTGAGCGGGAGGGCCGCATGAACCCGTCTTCGCTCATCGAGACCGACGTCGCCGTCATCGGTGCCGGCACCGCCGGCATGTCCGCCTACCGCGCAGCGCTGGCCCACACGCCGGACGTGCTGCTGATCGAACGCGGCGTGTACGGCACCACCTGCGCGCGCGTGGGCTGCATGCCCAGCAAGCTGCTGATCGCCGCGGCCGAGGCCGCGCATGGCGTGGCCGACGCGGGGCGGTTCGGCGTGACCGCCGGCGCCGCGGCGATCGACGGTCGGGCGGTGATGGCCAGGGTGCGCAGCGAGCGCGACCGCTTCGTCGGCTTCGTCGTCGATGCGGTGCAGGGCTGGCCGGCCGAGCGCCGCCTGCACGGCGAGGCCCGCTTCCTCGACGACCACCTGCTGCAGGTGGGCACGACACGCGTTCGTGCCCGGCGCATCGTCATCGCCACCGGCTCGCGGCCGGCGGTTCCGCAGGCCTGGCGCAGCGCGCTCGGCGACCGGCTGATCGTCAACGACGACCTCTTCGACTGGACCGACCTGCCGCGATCGGTCGCGGTGGCCGGCGCCGGCGTGATCGGCCTCGAACTGGCCCAGGCGCTGCACCGCCTGGGCGTGCGCGTGCGCGTGTACGGCCGCAGCGAACGCGTCGGCCCGCTGACCGATCCGGCGCTGCAGCGACTGGCCAGGCAGGTCTTCGAGGCCGAACTGCCGATGAGCCTGGACCTCACGCACATGGAGCCGCGGCGCGAGGGCGACAGCGTCGTCGTGCGCGCCACGGGCCGCGACGGCCGCGTGCACGAGGAGCGGTTCGACTGGCTGCTCGCCGCCACCGGGCGCCGGCCCAACGTCGATGACCTCGGCCTCGAGCGCACGACGCTGCCGCTGGACATCGCCGGCATTCCGGTGCACGACCGTGCCACGCTGCAGGTGGCCGACCGCCCGGTCTTCCTGGCCGGCGACGCCAGCGCGGACCGGCCGCTGCTTCATGAGGCCGCCGACGAAGGCCGCATCGCCGGCGACAACGCCGGGCGCTTTCCGGACGTGCGCGTGCGCCCGCGCCGCGCGCCGCTGGCGGTGGTGTTCAGCGCGCCGCAGATCGCGCTGGCAGGCGCCAGTCATGCCGAGCTGCAGGCCGCGGGCGTGGCCTTCGACACCGGCCACGCCTCGTTCGAGGACCAGGGCCGCAGCCGCGTGATGGGCCGCAACCAGGGTGCAATCCACGTCTACGGCGAACGCGGCACGGGGCGCTTCCTCGGCGCCGAGGTGCTGGGCCCGGCCGCGGAGCACATCGGGCACCTGCTGGCCTGGTCGGCGCAGCGCGGCGACACGGTGCAGCAGATGCTCGACAGCCCGTTCTACCACCCGGTGGTGGAGGAGGGGCTGCGCACCGCGCTGCGCCAGTTGCAGCGCACGCTGCACATGGGACCGGTGCCGGTCGAGCGCTGCCTGGACTGCGGTCCGGGCGCGTGAGCCCCCGCCCTGCCGTTCCGAAGCGGGCTCGCACCGCAGTGCGCAGCACGGAGGTTACGCAGCGAGCGCCGCGCGGCCCGGCGCAGGTCAGGCCGGGAGATCGTCCCGGCGGGCCAGCCACTGCATGGGCGACACGCCCAGGCGTTGGGTGAACGCCCGCGTGAGCGCGTTCGGGCTGCCGTAGCCCACTTCGTCGGCGATGGTCTTGAGCTGCCGACCCTGCGCCAGCAGCCGCTGCGCCATGGCCAGGCGCCAGCCGGCGAGGTACTCGATCGCGGGCTGGCCGACCACCCCGGCGAAGTGCGCGGCAAAGCGGGCGCGCGACATGCCCGCCAGCTCGGCGAGCTCGCGCAGCGTCCACGGTGCGGCGGGTTCGGCGTGCATCGCGGTCAGTGCCCTCGCCAGGCGCGTGTCGGCCAGTCCGGCCATCACCCCCGCCTTCAGCAGCCCGCGCTCGACCACGTGGCGCAGCAGGTGGATGAGCACCACCTCGGTCAGCCGGTTCAGCGCCGCGTCACGGCCGCTGTGTTCGGCAAAGGCCTCGGCGAACAGGACCTCCAGCACGCGCGCCATCGAGGGCACTTCGCTCAGGGGCAGCAACAGCACCGGCGGCAGGCCGTGCAGCAGCGGATGGCCTACCGAAGCGCCCAGTTCGACCGACGCGCAGACCAGGTCGGCGCCGTCACCTCCGCCGGCGTCCAGGCGGTGCCGGCTCGGGCGCGGCAGGAAGATCAGGCTCGGCTGGTCCAGATCGGTCACCCGGGCATCCGGCGCCACCAGGCGCAGCCGTCCGGCATGGAGCAGGTGGAAGTGCCCCACGCCGTCGGCGGCGTCGAAGTCGACCAGGCTGCACAGGTTGCCCGCGTGGAACACACGGGCCTTGAGTTCGAAACGCCGCAGCAGCGGCGAGAGTCGGTCATCCATGAGTGGATGTTGGCGCCCCGGCGCTGGCGGGGGAATCGCCGGCTGCGGCAAGAGTGCGTTGTGTGGCTCGCAATGGCCGGGGCGCGGGCCGCGGAACCGTCAAGCCAGCGACTTCGGCGTCCTGGTGCGGATCTTCGGCCAGTTGGCGTCGGCCTTCTTGTTGTTGCCGCTGACGTCTTCCAGGTACTTCTTCTGCACGTCCTTGTTGACGTTGAGGTAGAGCTTGTCGTTGGCGATCGTCCAGGCCGTCGGGTCGCCGTCGAGCTTCCTGTCCAGCGCCACGCCCATCGCGCAGAAGCCCCCGAACTGCGGCGCGTACTTCGCCGGGTTGGCCTTGAACGCGTCGCGGTTGGCCGCACTGGCGAACTGATAGGTGACGCCGTCGTGCGTGGCCGTGAACTCGGTCTTGCCGGCGGTCGGCGCGCCGACGGTGAAGTAGGCCACCGGGTCGTGGCCCTTCAGGCCGATGCCCTTGGCGTCGACGTTGACGGCGGCGGTGGAGTTCTCGTCGTACGCATGACCGGTCAGCGGCATCAGGGTCGCGGCAGCGCCGATGAGGGCGGCGATGGCCAGCCGGCGGGCGCGGACGGGGGTCGGGTTCACGGAGGGTCCTTTCTTGCGGGGGTTGGGCCGCGTCGGTCGCGGCATGCCCGTCAATGTAGGAATCGCGGCCGCGTCGGAGGTGGCCCGGCGTCTCGCAGGCATGGCCGGGCGTCTCGCTCGTCTCGTGCGCGGCGCCCCGGGTGCGGCGCCGAAGTGGCGTGCCGCCGCAGGCGGTTCGTGTCACGCGGAAGTCGAGAGTCCCCCAAGACCCCAAAGTCCCCCAGCAAAAAAAAACGGGCTAGACGCTTCAAGCATCTAACCCGTTGATCCGTTTCTTGTTTTTCTGGCGCGGCTGGCAGGATTCGAACCCACGACCCCTTGGTTCGTAGCCAAGTACTCTATCCAACTGAGCTACAGCCGCGAAGCCTCGCAGTATAGCAGCACTTTTTGGAAGCGGGCTAGCTGCGTTGCATCGTCGCGCGCAAGGCTTCGGTCAGCGTGCCCAGGCTGTCGTTCAGGTGGGCCTGCGTCTCGATCGACAGGCCCGGTTTCGCGGCGGCCTTGCGCAGGTCGGCCTGCAATTGCGCGGCATGCAGGCGCGCCAGGCTCAGCGCATCCGGCGGCAGCGTGGCCGGCGCGCGGGTCAGCAGCGTCTGCACGCGCTTCAGGTGCTCGCGCTGCAGGTTGCGGCGCAGGCGGTCGATGTTGCTGCCGGTCTTCAACTCGCTCCAGATCGACGACTGCACCGTGCCGTAGACCTCGGCCAGCGAGATCAGGCCCTTGCGCTGGCCTTCCGGCACGTAGCCCGGCAGGTCGAGCAGGCGCTGCGCGGTCGGCGCGCCGAGCAGGCGGTCCAGCGCGACGAGCTGCACGCGTGCGACGGCCGCCGGCACGTTCACCGCCGGACGCTCCCATTCGCTGTAATCGACCGTCAGCGAGCTCAGGAACTCGGGCTTGAAGCGGAAGCTGTCGATGCTGAAGAGACCCGTGGCCAGGAACTGCAGCGCCTCGCGCTGCTTCGCCGGATCGACCGGCTTCAGGCTGGCGCGGCCGGTGGTGCCGGGCAGGTCGCGTACCGCGTGCATGCCGCCGACGTACTTGCCGACGAGCTCGGCGGCGTTGTAGAGCTGGCGGAAGCCGGACATCAACGAGCGCGGGCGACGCAGCGGGTCCTCGCCGGCCTGCGGCGGGCGTTCCTGCACGCGGGTCCACAGCTCCTGGCTCAGCTGGAGCCGGCGCTTGTAGTAGGCCAGCGGGTCGTCGCCGAGGTCGAAGCGGTTGGCCAGCGGGTCCATGCCGTCGTAGGGGCCGAAGCCACCGGCGTCGGTGTCGTCGGCGAAGGCCAGCGCCGGCTCGGTGCTGCGCGCGGCGATGCGGCCCAGCTCGGCGGCCTCGTCGGCGGGCGCGATCGGCTTGTACGCGTACTCGATCGCCCAGTAGTCGTAGGGGCCGAGCGTCGTCATGTGATAGGCCGCCTGAGGCTCGCCCTTGAGCGCGAGGTTGGGGGCGTTGTAGTCCATCACCGAGCCGGAGATCGCGTTGGCGTCGGTGAAGGCCTTGTCCTTCAGCTGCGCGCGCGTGATCGTCGTCGACGCCTTGAAGTTGTGCTTCAGGCCGAGCGTGTGCCCGACCTCGTGCATGATCGTGTCCTTGATCACCTGCTGCACGAAGGCCTCGGCCTCGGGGCTGTCGGGCGCGATGTCGCCGCGGGCCTCGAGGATGTCGAGCGCGAAGCTCATCTCCTGCGCGGCTTCGTGGGCATAACTGCAGAAGTGCGCGTCAGAGCCGTAGCCGCCGAACGACGGCAACGCCCCCGGCGCGCCATGGGCGTGGGGCAACGTCGCGGCGAGCGCGGTGCGGCCGACGTCCTCGACGAACTGCCGGCGCGAGCCGCGCGCGAAGACGTCGCTCATGCCGATGTCGGCATCCAGGATCTCGCCGGTGCGCGGGTCGGCGCGGCTGGGGCCGATCGCGAAGCCGACGTCGGCGCCGACGAACCAGCGGATCGACGCATGGTTGCCGTCCATGTTGTCCCAGGTCGCGTCGTCGGGCTGCTGCTTCGCGACCACGGCGTTCTTGAAGCCGATGCGCTCGAAGGCCTTGTTCCACTCGACGATGCCGGCCTCGACCGCGCCGCGGTAGCGCGGCGGCACGTTCTTGTCGATCCAGTAGGTGATCGGCGTCACCGCCTCCGACAACTCGGCGGCCGGGTCCTTCTTCTCGAGGCGCCAGCGCTTGACGTAGTGCACGCGCGGGTTCGCCTTCAGGTCCGACGACAGGTCGGTGTGCGACTGCGGGAAGTGGCCGACACGCGGATCGATCAGCCGGGCCCGCATCGGCGCCTCGGGCAGGGCCTGGAAGTTGTAGACGTAGGTGACGAAGAAGCTGCGCGGATCGGGCACGGCCTGCGGTGGCGGCGGCACCGGGAAGGGGGTCGGCGTCAGCGGCGGCGCGGGGATGCGCGGCGTCGCGAAGTGCATGCGGGCCGACAGCGTCGTCAGCGTCGCCTCGGCGCGCGTCGCCTCGAAGTAGGAGTTCGCGCGGTCCGGGCCGTAGGGCAGGCGGAACGCCGCCTCGATGCGGGTGGAGTAGCCGGGGATGTCGCTGAGCAGGAAGCTGGCGTCGACCAGGAAGGCCTTGCGTTCGGGATCGTCGGCGCTCGCGGCGCTGATCGAGCCGAGCAGGCTGGGCGAGAAGGCCTGCTCGACGGCGCGCTGGTTGCCGCCTTCGGCGCGGAACGCGGTGTTCAGCGCAATCAGCTGCACCTGGTTGCCGATGCGGCGCCATTCGACCAGCGCCGACGGGCCCATCTGGCTGGCGTACAGGCCGCGCTCGCCGATCGAGCTGGCGATGTTGACGTCGAACATGAAGGGCTTGTTCAACGCGCTGCGCGGGATCTCGAGCCAGACCTTCTCGTCCTTGCGCCAGATCGGGAACAGGCCGTCCTGGCGCGTCGCGCCCTTGGAGATCTCGGCGAAGGGCTTCAGCGCGCTCGGGTCCGGCGGCGTCGGCCGCGCGGCGGCGGTGGCGGTCGGACCGGAGGCGGCCGAGGCCGGGCCGGCGGCGGCCTGCGCGGGGGCCGACGGTGCGGCGCCGGCGGTGGCCGGGGCGACCGGCGACGCCGGCGTGGCCGCGGCGGCAGGTGCGCCGGACTGTGTCGTCGCGCAGGCGCCGAGCAGCAGCGCGGCGGCGGCCAGCACGCTCAGTCGCAGCGCGGCCGGCGGGCGGGGGATCGGGGGGGTATTGGGCCGGGAATCAGCGGACGGGGTGTGCGGGTCGTGAAGGGGCAACATGGGAACGGCGTCGACGGGCCGCCCGAATCCGGCACACCGCGGGTAGCGGCGCACCGCAACAGGCGTGCGGATGGGATGAAGCCTGCGACTGTTGCCGGCAGCCCACGCTCCGTCAATTCGGACTTCCGCCGTCTGTGCCCAGGAATCCGCAGTTCGTCACATGCGCCGGCTTCCCGAGGGGGCGCGAGCCGCCTTGGGGCGGCCCGGCGGCGGCTCAACCGTCCGTCAGCCCGAGGAAGTGGTCGAGCATGTGGAAATGGTCGTCGTGGAACTGGTCCTCCAGGCCGGCCAGGCGCTCGATCGGCACCCATTCCACCCGCGCCGCGTCGTCGCCGGCCAGCACTTCGGGCCGCTCGCGCTCGCCGAGGTCGAAGTAGAACGCGTGGGTGATCGTGCGGCCGCGCTGGCTGCGGTCGGGGTGGTCGAAGACGACGTTGGCCTTCAGGGCCATGCGCATCGAGCCGTCCAGCAGCGACAGCTTGGTCTCTTCCTTCAGCTCGCGCAGCGCCGATTGCCAGGCCGTCTCGCGCGGGTCGATGAAGCCGCCGGGCAGCGCGTAGAGGCCCTTGCCCGGCGCTTCGCCGCGGCGGATCAGCAGCACCTCGGCGCCGCAGCGCACCAGCGCGTCGACGGTGACGAAGACCGGCGGGTAGGGCACCTGGGACCACGCTTCGCGGTAGGCCTGGATGAAGCGCCACTCGGCGGTCAGCAGCCGGTACTGCGGCAGCGCGGCCCACGCGCGCAGCATCGCCAGGGTCGACGGCGGCGCCTGGTCGACCAGCGCGGCCAGCGTCGCATCGAGGTTCTCGCCCGCGCAGCCGAAGTAGGCGTCGCGCAGCCCGGTGGCATCGACCGGGCCGCTGCGGTCGATGCTGTGCAGCGTCCAGCCGGGGAAGGCGCGCAGGTAGTCGCTGGTGGCGTCCTTGAAGTGGCCGACCAGCGTCACCCGCGGGTTCTCGATGCCCGCCAGCGCCAGCAGTGCATGCACGCCGGTGCGCACGCGCTGCGTCCAGCGCTCCTCGTTGTAGTAGTCGCGCACCGGCAGGAAGCGCAGGCGCTCGCGCTGCTCTTCGGGCAGCGCCAGCCGGAACATCTCGGCGCGCTCCTGCCAGCTGAACGGGTTCTTCGGCGTGCGGGCCTGGAAGGCCGAGCCGATGACCACGACGCACAGCGGCGCCGCATCGAGCGCCGCGCGCAGCAGCGCCGCATGGCCGGAATGGAAGGGCTGGAAGCGGCCGATGAAGACGGCGGCGTCGTGGTGTTGTCCGGTGGTCACGAAGGGCTTTCGGGGTTCGGGCAGAGAAAGGCTCAGTGGTGCTTGGCGGCGATCGGCATCTGCCGGCCGAAGCCGAAGGCGCGAGAGCGCACGCGGATGATCGGCGGCGACTGCCGGCGCTTGTATTCGTTGCGCGCGATCATGCCGCGGATGCGGTCGACCAGCGCCGCGCCGTCGGGCGTCGCGCGCAGCCTGGCGACGAAGGCCTCGGCTGAAGCGCGTTCATGCGCGGCCAGGCGCTCGCCTTCGACCAGCACCTTCAGGATCTCGTCGAGCACCTCGTACGGCGGCAGGCTGTCGGTGTCGCGCTGGCCGGGCGCCAGCTCGGCCGACGGCGGCTTGACGAGGATCGGCTCCGGGATCAGCTCGCGGCCCGCGGCCTCGTTGACATGGCGCGACAGCGCGAAGACCTCCGTCTTGTACAGGTCGCCCAGCAGCCCGAGGCCGCCGTTGGTGTCGCCGTACAGGGTGCAGTAGCCCACCGCCACCTCGCTCTTGTTGCCGGTGGTCAGCAGCAGGTGCCCGAAGCGGTTCGAGTAGGCCATCAGGATCGTGCCGCGGATGCGCGCCTGCAGGTTCTCCAGCGGCAGGCCTTCGAGCGGCGTCGCGAACGCAGCGTCGAAGCCGGCGGAATAACCCGCCACCAGCTCGGCGATCGGATGGGTGTGCAGCTCGATGCCGAGGTTGCGGCACAAGGTCACCGAATCGTCGACCGAGCCGGCCGACGAGAAGCGCGAGGGCATCGTCACCGCCGCGACGTTCTCAGGCCCCAGCGCCTGCGCGGCCAGCGCCAGCGTCAGCGCGCTGTCGATGCCGCCGGACGAGCCGACCACCACGCGCGAGAAGCCGCAGCGCCGCGCGTAGTCCGCCAGCCCGAGCTGGATCTGCGCCTGGTAGAAGGCCATCGTCGGCAGGCCCGCGGCCGGCACCGGCGGCAAGGGGCTGCCGTCCAGCTGCGCGAAGCGGCCCGAGGCGGCGTCGAAGCGCAGCGTCGTCACGTCCTCGACGAAGCGCTTCGCCTCGTAGACCACGCCCGCGCGCGGCTCGACGGCGAACGAGGCGCCGTCGTACACCAGCTGGTCGTGGCCGCCGATCTGGTTGACGTAGACGATCGGCAGCCCGTGGCGCCGGCTGGCATCGCCGAAGATGCGGTGGCGCTGCTCGCGCTTGCCGACGTTCGACGGGCTGGCGTTGATCGACACCACGAGGTCCGGCGCCGCGTCGGCCAGGCGCTGGAACGGGTTGACCATGTAGTCCTCGCCCTCGTCGTTCCAGCCGTCCTCGCAGATCATCAGCCCGACCTGCGTGGCGCCGATGCGCAGCACGCGCGCGACATCCGGGCCGGGTTCGAAGTGGCGGCGCTCGTCGAAGATGTCGTAGGTCGGCAGCAGCTGCTTCGCGTATTCGAGCTTGATCTCGCCGGCCTGCAGCACCAGCAGCGCGTTGTGCAGCCGCTTGCCGGGGCCGGGCCGGTGGCGCGGGGCGCCGACCACCCAGCACAGCGCCGGCAGTTCGCGCGAGGCCTGCAGCAGCGCATCGAGCCCGGCGGCCACGCGCGGCATGAAGCCGGGCTCGTCGAGCAGGTCGCCCGGGTAGTAGCCGGTCAGCGACAGCTCGGGGCAGACCAGCAGCTCGGCGCCGTGCTGACGCGCATCGTGAGCGGCCACTATGATCTTCGCGACGTTGCCTTCGATGTCGCCGATGGTGGGGTTGAGCTGGGCGAGGGTGATGTTCATCGCGCCACCCCGAACACCTGCCGCAGGTACGCCAGGAAGGTCTCGTCCTCGCACAGCGTCTTGCCCGGGCTGTCCGACAGCTTGGCCACCGGCTGCCCGTTGCATTCGATCAGCTTCATCACGATGTTCAGCGGGGTCAGGCCCACGTCGTTGCTCAAGGAGGTGCCGATGCCGAAGCCGGTCATCACGCGGTCGGCGAAGTGGCGGTACAGCGCCAGGGCGCGCGGCACGTCGAGACCGTCGCTGAAGACGAGGCGCTTGGTGTGGGCATCGATGCGCAGCTTCGCATAGTGCGCGAGGGCCTTCTCGCCCCACGCGACCGGGTCGCCGGAGTCGTGGCGCAGGCCGTCGAAGAGCTTGGCGAAGTAGAGGTCGAAGTCGGCGAGAAAGGCGTCCATGCCGACCACGTCGGTCAGCGCGACGCCCAGGTCGCCGCGGTATTCCTGCACCCAGTCCTCCAGCGCGGCCTTCTGGTGGTCGCGCAGGCGCACGCCCAGGCCCTGATAGCTCTGCAGGTACTCGTGGGCCATCGTGCCGATGGGCACCAGGCCGAGGTCGCGCGCCAGCAGCACGTTGGAGCTGCCCTTGAAGGTCTCGGGCACCTGTTCCTTCAGCGTGGCCACGACCTCGCGGTGCCAGGCGCCGGAGAAGCGCCGGCGCAGGCCGAAGTCGAAGAACTCGAACGGGTGGCGGCGCGCGGGCTCGTGGTTGAAGGCCTTCAGCTGCGCGATCTTCGCCTGCAGGCGCTGACGGCCTTCGGCGAGCGCGGCGGCGGTGTCGAAGCGGCGGAAGTACAGCTCGTTGACGATCGCCAGCACGTAGATCTCGAAGCCCATCACGTGAACCTGCGGGCCGGCGGCCTCGACCACCAGGCGCTCGCCGTCGGCGTGCACGTCGATGAAGTCGCGCTGGAACTGGAAGATGCGCAGGAAGTCGACGAAGTCGCTCTTGATGAAGCGCAGGCCGCGCAGATAGTCGAGCTCGTCGCGACGGAAGCGCAGCGTGCAGAGTTCGTCGATCGCGGCCTTCACGTCGGGCACCAGCTCCGCCAGCGGGTAGGCGGGCTGGTTGCGGCAGACAAAGCGGTAGCGGGCATGGGCCTGCGGGTTGCGATGCAGCATGGTCTGCCACATCGTGAACTTGTAGAGGTCGGTCTCGAGCAGGCTGGTGATCGGGGAGGGCATTCGTGTCTTTCGGGTGTTAGGCTTCATGAACCGTCAGGTACCGGTCAGCGCCGCCGCCTCGGCGCTGGTCGCGGTGCGCACGCCGCGCGCGCGCATCGCGGCGAGGAAGCCCTCGGCCTGCGCCTCGAAGCCGCCGACGGGGCTCATGCAGTCGGTCAGCAGCACCAAGCGCTCGGGCCGGCCGCCGGGCAGGTGTTCGACGATGTGCTCGGTGGTGGCCTTCACGCAGTGGCTGCTGGCCTCGCCGGCGATCAGGATGGTCTCGGCGCGGTCCAGCTCGGCCAGCAGCGCGCGGTTCAGCTGCGTGTGGTCGTCGCCGGGCTCGGGCACTTCGGCCTGCACGGCGCTGTAGTGCTCGGTCCACGGGTTGCTGCCCTTCATCACCTTGCCGACGATGGCCTGGTGCTGCAGCTCCCAGCGGTTGTAGGCGGCCCGCACGGCGTCGTGCACGTTGTGGCCCCAACTGCCGATTTCGCAGTGAACAGGCCACACCATCAGCGTGTAGCGGCCGCGGGCTTCCAGCTCGTCGAGGTAGGCCAGGGTGCGCGGCAGCGCCGTGGCGTCACGCGGTTGGAAGCGGCCGCTGCGCACGTCAGCGGCGGTGATCGGGGTGAAGGGCATCACCGGCCCGCCGTCCCCGGTGCGCCAGAAGCCGGGGTGGGCGATGTCGAGGCGGTGGTGCGAGTCCAGCGTCACGGTGATCGCGTCGAGCCGCGCCGCGGCGGCATCGATGAAGCGCGCCAGGCGCTGCATGTCGGCGTTCGCGCCGGCCACCGGCAGCGCGGGCTGGTTCGCGCCCTCGGCGGGCAGGTCGCAGAAATCGTTCTGCGGGTCGATGATCAGCAGGTGGGTGCGGGGGAGGCGGCTCATGGTCGGATTCCTCGGTTCGTTGGCCGGACTCTAGGCTTGTTAGATCAATAATGCAACTAAGTAACCGTGATTTCCTTGTCGAGCGGTATAGTCGCTTCGTTGCAAACGTAGCTGAACAAAGGAAACGCCAGCGTGGCGCGTGAACACCCCAACGTGCTGTGCACCGTCGACGTCGTGCTGCTCACGCTGCGCGACGGCGACCTGCAGGTGCTGCTGCACCGCCGCGCCGCGGAGCCTTTTGCCGGCGCGCTGGCGCTGCCCGGCGGCTACATCCATGCGCAGGCCGACCTCGATGCGGCCGATGCCGCCGCCCGTGTGCTGCGCGACAAGGCCGGCGTCCGCAGTCCGTACCTCGAGCAGCTGGCCACCTTCTCCGGCGCGGCGCGCGACCCGCGCGGCTGGTCGGTCTCGATCGCCTACGTCGCGCTGGTGCCCGAGGCCGCGCTGCCCCCGCCGGCCGAGGCCGCGACGTGGAAGCCGGTCGAGCGGCTGCCTGCGCTGCCCTTCGACCACCGCCAGATCGTCGATCATGCGGTCGCCCGCGTGCGCGCCAAGGCCCAGTACTCGTCGCTGCCGGTGCATCTGTGCGGCGAGCGCTTCACCCTGCCGCAGCTGCAGGCGGCCTACGAAGCGGTGCTCGGCGAGCCGGTCAACAAGGTGAGCTTCCGCCGCAAGATCGACGAGCTGGGCATCGTCGAGCCGATCGACGGGGCCTTCACCGCCGGCGGGGCGCACCGGCCCGCGCAGCTGTACCGGCTGCGCAAGGCCTTCCGCCATGTGCTGTCGACGAGCGGCCGCGGGCTGAACAGCGGCGCTTGACTTTCAGGCGGCGCTCGGCTGCTGCGGCGGTGTCGGCGGCGGCGTGCTCTTGCGGATCAGCGCGACGACCATGGTCAGGACCAGCGCCAGCAGCAGCAGCACGCTGGTGCCGACGCCCCAGATCAGCCACACCAGCACGGGCGCGGCGCCGCCGAGCCAGGCGAACAGCGCCTGCATCGTGTCGAGCATCAGCCTCAGCGCGTCGATCCAGCCGGGAATCCAGCGCTCGACGATGGCGGCGTTCGGGATCTGCTCGAGCAGCGGCTTCAGGTCTCCGATCCACTGCGTGCCGCTGGCGAGCAAGGCGTAGAGCCCCCAGCCGGCCACCGACCACAGTGCCAGCAGCACGAGCGTGATGATCCAGATGGCGATGATCATGGCGAATCTCCCCTGCGGTGCACGTCGACGGCGCCGCGTTGGGCGCAGTGTGCCCCGATTCGGCGCTGCTCTTCAGCTCAGGTCGTTCGCGTCGGGTGGTCTGGGCATCGCTGCCGCGGCCTTGGCCTGCTCGCCCAGCACGTTGATCGCGTGGTCGTAGCCGCGCTGCACGATGCGGTCGAAGCGGTGCCACTGCAGCAGGCCGACGCGGTCCAGCGGCGGGTTGAAGTACAGGTCAGTCAGCGCACGCGAACGGCGGCTGCGCGAGATGCTGTACAGCACCATCACCGTCATCAGGTAGGCGGCCAGCGAGGGCAGCCGGTAGCGGCGCTGGCGCAGCGGGCGGAAGCTGTCGACGAACAGCGCCCAGCCGCCCGGCACGTCGTCGAGGTCGACGCGCAGCGGCTGGCGGAAGTCGAGGTCGATGCCGATCACGCGGCCAATGCCGCGCTGCGCGCGCATCACGTCGACCGGGAAGTTGTTGAAGCTGCCGCCGTCGCACAGCAGCTCGCCTTCGTGCAGCACCGGCGGCAGCGCGCCGGGGATCGCGGTGCTCGCCAGCAGCGCCTTGACCAGCCGGCCGCGGCGCAGCACCTGCTCGCGCGCATGGGTGTAGTTCGTCGTGACGCAGAACCAGGTCTTCCACAGGTCCTCGACGTCGGCATCGCCGCCCAGCAGGTCGCGCACCGCGACCTCGAGGATCTGTTTCAGCCGCCGGCCGCGGAACAGCGACAGCCAGGGCAGCGGATTCCAGTCGCCGGTGGGGTTGGTGCTGAAGGCGCGGCGCGCGTTGGCCATCACCTGCGCCCAGGGACGGTCGGACGCCACGTAGGTGGCCATCACCGCGCCGATGCTGGTGCCGCCGACGCAATCGACCTCGATGCCCTGCTCCTGCAGCGCGCGGTAGACGCCCAGGTGCGCCAGGCCCCGGGCGCCGCCGCCGGCCAGCACCAGGCCGGTGGCGGTGCGGCTCAGCAGGCGCGCCAGCCGGGCGAGGTCGCGCTCCAGCGCCGGGCGGATGTGCCAGTGGTCGGCGACGGGCCGGCGGTCCAGCCACGCGCGCGTATTCACCGGCACCGGCGCATCGGCGGCATGCAGCAGCACCAGCACCTCGGCCACCTCGGTGCGGGCCGGCCGGTTCAGCAGGCAGGCCTTCTCGTTCGAATGGATCGCCGGCGGCTGCGACGCGTCGGCCAGCAGCAGCAGCTCGTCGGCATCGCGGCAGCAGCGTTCGGTCCACGCGGTGGGCAGCGCATCGCCGAGCAGCAGCACGAAGTCGGCGTCGGCCTCGACGCGGTCGAGGAACAGTGTCATGCGGCGCTGCAGGTCGACCATCGCGCCGGGGCCCAGCGTGGCCTCGGGCGCATTGAGCTCCTCGTCGATGCGCAGCGCGTCGATGACCTCGACGCGACCCAGGCGCTGCAGCTGCGCGGCCAGCTGCGCGCCGAGCTCGGCGAGGTCGATGCCGGGGCTGATCGGCAGCAGACCGATGGTGATCGGCCGCACGAACACGGTGGGCGCGTTCTGATGCGCCTGCTTCAGCCGCTGGATGATCTGCCGCGTCAGCGCCACCGACACCTGCGCGCTGCTGGCCAGCAGGCGGTCGAAGGCTTCCTTGCCCAGCTTGACCAGCACCGAGTCGCGGATCGCGACGACCGTGGCCATGCGCGGCTCGTCGGTGTAGAGGCTCATCTCGCCGACGATCTGGCCGCGGGTGATCTCGCCGAGCATGCGCTGGCCGCCGGGCGAGGTGGACGATGCGCCGCTGCGGCCATGGCCGTTGCCGTTGTCGTCGTTGCGCACGTAGGCCCGCAGCCGGCCGCTGACCAGCAGGTACATCGAATCCCCGGGCTCGCCCTGCTCGATCAGGGTCTGCCCGCCGGCGATCTCCACCCACTCCAGGTGCTGGCGCAGCAGCGCGATGGCGGTCTCGTCGATGTCGCCGAAGCACGAGCGCAGCAGGCGGCTCAGCAGCTCGTCCTGGTAGGGTTGCCGCTGCTGTCCGTCGCGGAAGATGGAGTCGCGATGCATTCAATGCCCGAACGGGCTGGCCATCCGGCACTGTAACGTCCGGTTAGCGGGCGCTGACAGCGGGGAAGCCCCCGAAGCCCGGGGCGATCCGTCGACGGCTACAGCGGTACCACCGGGATGCAGATGTCGCACACGAAGCCCTGGCCCTGCATCCGGGCCAGTTGCTCCGGCAGGTAGCGCTCGAAGCACGGCCGCTGGTCGACCTGGTAGCCGCTGGCCGGCAGCCACTGGCCGAAGATCGCCTTCCACGCGGCGCCGATCTCGGCCCCGCTGCCTTCGAAGTGCAGCGCGGCATACCGGCCGCCGGGCAGCGTGGTGACGTGCGCGTCGCCGGGCGGCAGGTAGCCGTCGTCGACCTCGACGGCGCAATCGCAGCGGCATTCGGACGGCGGCGTGACTGACGGGTCGTCCAGCGAAATGCCGTAGGTGGTACGGCCGCCCAGGCCTTGGGCGTGCACCCAGGGCATGAAGACGCGGCCGAAAAATTCGCCCAGCGCCGGGCCGTAGGGGCCGGTGTAGCGCAGGTAGGCGATGCGGGTGGGCGGCAGGTCGATCAGGCGTACGTCCATGTTCGTGAGCTCCAGGGTGTAGAAGGGAAGCCCATCGTCGCGGCAGGCATGCGGCCGCGCCTGATCGGGCTTGCCTTCGGCCTGATCCGGATTGCCGACCGCCTGATCGGCCTTGCGCGGCGCCTGCGTCGCGGGGTGCTGGTGCCGCCAGGTGCTGGGCGGGCTGCCGAAGTGCTGGCGGAAGGCGCGGCTGAAGGCTTCGCCCGAACCGAAGCCGACGTCGAGCGCGGCCGTCAGCACCGGCAGCGCCGGGTCGGCCTGCAGGCGCGCCGCGGCGGTTTCCAGGCGGCGGTGGCGCAGGTAGTCGCCCAGGGTCAGGCCCATCCAGGCGCCGAACAGGCGGTGGAAGTGATAGGGCGAGAAGTGAGCGACCGTTGCCAGCGCCTTCAGGTCCAGCGGCTCGGCCAGGTGGGCGTCGATGTGCTCGAGCACGCGCTGCATGCGGCGCGCGTATTCCGCGCGTGCGGCGACCTCGCCCGGCACGACGTCAGTCGAAGCGGATGTCGGCGCCAGGCACGGCGCGGATCACCGGGCCGAAGCTCGTCAGGTTCGGCAAGGTGGCGTTCTCGTGGGCGCGGATCTGCGCGGCGCTGGCGTGGTCCTTGTCGTGCGTGGTGTGGGCATCGGCGGCCAGCGTCACCGTGTAACCCAGCGCGGCGGCGCGGCGGGTGGTGGTGTCGACGCAGAACTCGCTGGCATAACCGCAGATCACCAAGTGGCGGATGTCCTGCTCCTGCAGCAGCGGCTCCAGCCGGGTGTGGTGGAAGGTGTCGGGCGTGGTCTTGCGCAGCCGCGGGTCGCCGGGCCGGGCTGTCAGCCCCTTGGCCAGCGCCCAGCCGGGCGCGCCGTATTCCAGCGGCGACCCTTCTCGCTCGTGCTGCACGTAGATCACCGGCACGCCGGCGGCGCGGGCGCGGTCGGCCAGCGCGTTGATGCGTTCGACCACCGCGGTGCCGTCGCCGGGCTGGCGTTCACCGTCGAAGAGTCCCGCCTGGACGTCGATCACCAACAAGGCCTGCTTCATCGCGCAATGGGGGTTGGGGTCGTGGAGCGGCGATTGTGGAGCAAGCGGAAGGCCCGGCGCGACCCCGAAGTGCGCCGGGCGGGCAGGCGGGAGGGTCAGCGGTCGCGGCGGTCGCGACGGTTGCGCGACGCGAAGCCGAGCGCGGTGAGCGCGGCCAGCACCAGCGCCGGCGCGGCCGGCTCGGGCACCGCGGCGGGGGCGCCGACCAGCGCGACGTTGTCGAGCGAGCCGCCGATCGAGTCGGACGTGCCGGTGGCCAGGAAGCGCACGCGGTCCAGGCCGCCGGTGCCGATCACGTCGAAGGTGAACAGCTGCCACTGGTGCGCGCCGATGCCCACGCCGCTGCCGCCATTGGTCATCAGCAGCTGGTCGTTCCAGTAGACCTCGATCGGGTTCGACGGCGCGGCCACCGTGGGGCGCGGCGAGTACCACCAGCTCAGCGTGTAGTGCTCGCCGGCGGCCGTCGCGACGTCCTGGTGCATGCCGCTGTTGCCGAAGGTGTCGAGCTCGACGAACTGCAGCCCGTCCTGCGCGAGCCCGAAGTTCTGGTGGCGCAGCTCGATGGTCGGCTCGCCCTGCCAGCCGGTCCACGAGGCTTGCACCTGCCAGGTGTTGTTGGCGATGACGTCGGCCTCGAAGCTGCCGTTGACGAGCAGCGAGGGCCCGGCAATGGCGTTCATCGGCGCGGCGAACGGCGTGGCGAGGGCGGTCGCCGCGAGCACGGGGCCGAGGCGACGGACGAGGGACGGCAGGGCGTTCATGGCGTGGGCCTTTCGAGGGGTGGAGGTCGTGGCCGCGATTGTTCGAAGCGGGCGTTGCAAAAGCGTCCCAAGCGGGACGGGCGCGCCGAACACGTGCTTCAACACCCCCTAGGATGCAGGCCATCCCGAATCGCCCGGAGGCGCGCTTCATGGACCTGCCCTCGTTTGCCCAGGTCATCGTCGTCGGCGGCGGCATCGCCGGCTGCTCGACCGCCTACCACCTGACGAAGCGCGGCTTCCGCGACGTGCTGCTGCTGGAGCAGGGCAAGCTGACCTGCGGCACCACCTGGCATGCCGCGGGGCTGGTCGGGCAGATGCGGCCCAACCGCGCGATGACGCGCATGAGCCAGTACGGCATCGCGCTGTACGCGTCGCTGGAGGCCGAGACGGGCCTGGCGACCGGCTGGAAGCCCTGCGGCAGCGTCAACGTCGCGCGCACGCCCGAGCGCATGCAGACGCTGCACAAGCAGGCCGCGCTGGCGCGCAGCTTCGGCGTCGAGGTCGAGGTGATCACGCCGCAGCGCGCCGGCGAGCTGTGGCCGCCGATGCGCACCGACGACCTGCAGGGCGCGCTGTGGATACCCGGCGACGGCAAGGCCAACCCGGCGGACCTGACGATGTCGCTGGCCAAGGGCGCGCGCATGGGCGGCGCGAAGCTCATCGAGGACGTCGAGGTGCTGGCGGTGCGCAGCACGAGGGGCGAGGGCGGCCGGCGGGTGACCGGCGTGCGCGTGCGCCGCGGCAGCGGGGCCGATGCGGTCGAGCAGGAGATCGGTTGCGAGACCCTCGTCAACTGCGCCGGCCAGTGGGCGCGGCAGTTCGGCGTGCTGGCCGGCGTCAACGTGCCGCTGTATTCGGCCGAGCATTTCTACATCGTCACCGGCCGCGTCGACGGCGTGCACCCGATGCTGCCGGTGATGCGCGACCCCGACGGCTTCATCTACTACAAGGAAGAGGTCGGCGGCCTGGTGATGGGCGGCTTCGAGCCCGAGGCCAAGCCGTGGCGCGTCGACCCGATCCCGTCGACCTTCCAGTTCCAGCTGCTGGGCGAGGACTGGGACCAGTTCGAGATCCTGATGAACAACGCGCTGCACCGCACGCCGGGCCTGGAGACCGCGGAGATCAAGCTGCTGCTGAACGGCCCCGAGAGCTTCACGCCGGACGGCAACTTCATCCTCGGTGCCGCGCCCGGGCTGGACGGCTACTTCGTCTGCGCCGGCTTCAACTCCGCCGGCATCGCCAACAGCGGCGGCGCGGGCCGGCTGATCGCCGACTGGATTGCCGAGGGCGAAGCGCCGGGCGACTTCTGGGACGTCGACATCCGCCGCTTCGGCCCGTTCATGGGCAACCGGCGGCTGCTGGCCGAACGCACCGCCGAGACGCTGGGGCTGCATTACGCGATGCGCTGGCCGCGCCAGGAGCTGGTCACCGCGCGGCCGCTGCGCACCTCGCCGCTGTACGACGCGCTGGCCGCGCGCGGCGCCGAGTTCGGCTCGAAGTTCGGCTGGGAGCGGGTCAACTATGTCCGGCCCGCGGGCGAAGGCACGCCGGCGCCGACGTTGGGCATGCCCGGCTGGCTGCCGTGGGTGCAGGCCGAGATGCGCGCCACGCGGGAAGGCGTCGCGCTGTACGACCAGAGCAGCTTCGGCAAGCTGCTGCTGCGCGGCCGCGATGCGCTGGCGGTGCTGCAGCGCACCTGCGCGGCGAATGCCGATGTCGAGCCCGGCCGCATGGTCTACAGCGCGGTGCTCAATGCCCGCGGCGGCTTCGAGAGCGACCTGACGGTGATGCGGCTGGAACCTGACCGCTTCGGCGAGCGTTTCCTGATCGTCACCGGCTCTGCGCAGGTGACCCGCGACCTCGAATGGATCGGCCGCCAGGTGCACCCGCACGAGCATGCGGTGCTCGACGATGTCAGCGCGTTGTGGTGCGTGCTGTCGCTGATGGGGCCGCGCGCGGCCGAGCTGCTGGCGCAGGTCTGCCCCGACGACCTGTCCCCGGCGGCGCTGAAGTTCTCGACGACGAAGCTGGTCGACGTCGGCCTGGCGCGGGTGCGCGCGGCGCGCATGAGCTACGTCGGCGGGCCGGGCTACGAGCTGTACGTGCCGGTGGAGATGGCGCGCCATGTCGACGCGGTGCTGCACGAGGCCGGGCTGCAGATCGGCCTGGACCACGTGCACGGTCGCGTCAGCGGCCTGGTCGATGCCGGCTACTACGCGCTGGATGCGCTGCGCATCGAGGCGGGTCGGCGCGCCTGGGGCGCCGAGCTGGGGCCGGACGACACGCCGCACGAAGCGGGGCTGTGGGCCGGCGTCGCGCTGGACAAGCCGGGCTTCACCGGCCGTGACGCGCTGCTCGCCCTGCACGGCAAGCCGCCGGCGAAGAAGCTGCTGTCCTTCATCCTCGACGACCGCGAGGCCTGGGCCTGGGGCGGTGAGTCCATCCTCATCGACGGCCGTCCGGTCGGCGAGCTGTCGTCGGCCGGCTGGAGCCTCGCGGCCGGCCGCTGCGTCGGCCTGGGCTACGTGCGCGGGGAGGCCGCGCAGGCGGTGCATGCCGGCACGCCGGTGGCGATCGAGCTCTGGGGCCGGCCGGTGGTGGCGACGGCCTGGGACGATCCGGTGGTCAAGGTGATGAAGGCGCGTTAGCCCCGGATCGGTGCGGCGACAATGCCGCCCATGTCATTGGTCAATTCCCCGTCCGCCGCGCTGGTGATCTTCGACTGCGACGGCGTGCTGGTCGACAGCGAGCGGCTCTGTCATGAAGCCCTGCGGCAGACGCTGGCCGACGAAGGTGTCGAACTAACGCTGGAACAGGCCTTCGCGCATTTCATGGGCACCTCGGAAGCGGTGCTGCTGGACATCGTCGAGCGGCTGATCGAGCGGCCGGTGCCCGGCGACTTCATCGCCCGCTTCGGCGCCCGCTCGTTCGACGCCTTCCGCAGCGACCTGCAGGCCGTCGACGGCGTGCACGACGTGATCCGCGGCCTGGGCGCGCGCTACTGCGTGGCGTCGAACGGCCCGAAGGAAAAGATGCGCTTCACGCTCGGCCACACCGGGCTGCTGCCGCACTTCGAGGACCGCCTGTTCAGCGCCGACGACGTGTCCCGTCCGAAGCCGGCGCCCGACCTGTTCCTGCATGCCGCGCGCACGATGGGCGCGGCGCCTGCCGAGTGCATCGTGATCGAGGACAGCCCGACCGGCGTGAAGGCCGCGCGCGCCGCCGGCATGCGCGTGCTGGGCTATGCCGCGATGACGCCGGCCGAGCGCCTGCGCGACGCCGGTGCCGAGACCCTGTTCGACCACATGAAGCAACTGCCCGCGCTGCTGCGCACCTGAGGAACCCCACGGCGATGACGATCCACACCCAAGAAGAACTCGAGGGCCTGCAGCGCGCGGGCCGCACGGTGGCCGATGTGCTGCGCCGCATGGCCGCGGCGATCGAGCCGGGCATGCGCACCGACGAGCTCGACGCGCTGGGCGAGCGCTGGCTCGCCGACGCGGGCGCCGAACCGGCCCCGCGCCTGGCCTACGGCTTTCCCGGCGCCACCTGCATCAGCGTCAACGAGGAGATCGCGCACGGCATTCCCGGCGCGCGGGTGCTGCGCGCGGGCGACATGGTGAACATCGACGTCTCCGCCCGGCTGGAGGGTTTCTTTGCCGACACCGGTGCCAGCACCGTCGTGCCACCGGACAGCCCGGCGAAGAAGCGGGTGCGCTTCGCGACACGCGCGGCGCTGGACGCGGCGCTGGCCGAAGTGAAGCCGGGCGCGAAATTCAACCGCATCGGCGCGGCGATCGAGCGCGTGGCGCGCGCCAGCGGCCTGCGCATCGTGCGCAACCTGTGCAGCCATGGCGTCGGCGGCGCGCTGCACGAGGAGCCCACCGAGATCACCGGCTACCACGAGCCGCGCGACCGCCGCACGATGCAGGCCGGCCAGGTGTTCACGATCGAACCCTTCCTGTCGACGAAGGCGCGGGCCGCGGTCGAGACCGGCGATGGCTGGACGTTGGTCGGCCCGGCCGGCGCGCTGACGGCGCAGTACGAACACACGCTCGTCGTCGGGCGCCACGGCCCGATCGTCGTCACCGACCTGCGCTGGGTGCACTGAGCCGCTGCTGCGCGGCGCGGGCTGCCGCACCGTTTGTGCGCTAGCGCTTGCGGCGTTTCGGCGCCGCCTTGGCCGGCCTGGCGGCCGGCGCGGCCTTGGCCGAGCTCGTCGCCCTGGCCGATCGCGCGGTCTTCGTCGCCTTGCCGGCCGCGGCCCTCGGGGCCTGCGCATCGGCGGCGGCCGCGGCCGCCGCGTGGCGGCCGGTGCCGAGCCAGGCCTGGCAATCGCCGGCGGAAGCGGCGCCGCGAGCTGCGCTGATGCGCCGCGCCGCGGCGTCGACCTCGAAGCAGGGGCCGAGCGACGCCGCGCCCGGCGCTGCGCCGGCTTCGGCGAAACGCTGCAGGTCGGCCCGCATCTGCTCGCCGAACAGCGGTCGCAGCGCGGCCTGCAGCCGGTGGGGCGCCAGCGGCTGGCTCAGCGGCCCGAAGGGCAGGGCGCCGCCGCGTGCCTTCGCCGGCAGCAGCAGGCGGTGCAGCACGGCATCGAGACCCCCGGCGCGGCCGCCGGCGATCAGCGCACTGTGCCAGTGCGCCGCCAGCCAGGGCAACGCCGCCGGCGACCCGCCCTGCTGCCACAACATCGTCCACGCGTCGGCCAGCTCGTCCACCGACCACGGGCCGCCGGCCGCACGCAGGCGCAGTGCGTAGAACAGGCTGAACCCGTCGCTGAACCACGCGCTCGGTGCGTCGTCGCCGCGCGGCGCGAAGGCGACCGGGCCGAAGCGCTCGCGGAACACGCCGCGCTGCATGGCCTGGGCCATCAGCAGCTCTGTCGCCGCGGTCACGGCGACCGCATCGGTCGAGGCGGCCGAGGCGGGCGGCAGGCGCAGCAGCAGCGCATCGTGCTGGCCCATCGCGAGCGGTGGGCCGGTGCCGTCGTTGCCGGCCAGCACGACGAGCCAGGCCCCGCGTTCCGGGGCGGCCAGGCCCCAGAACTGCCGCGGCTGGCCGACGGCACGCCCCGCCGCATCGGCCAGCGCCTGGGCGGTCTCGGCGCGCAGCCCGGCCGGCACCAGCACCTCCAGCGCGTGGTCCCCGGCGCCGCGCTCGAGCGTCGACCACGCGCCGATCGCCACCACGATCTCGCGCGCGAGCGCCGGCGGCCCCTGCCAGCGCAGCAGGCGCTCGTCGCCGAGCCTCGGATGCAGGCTGCTGGCGATGCGCTGGTCCTTGTCCAGCCCGTCGACCTGCAGGCACATCTGCAGCGAGGCCCGGCCGGCGAGCGCCGGCGGCAGCGCGAGCAGCGCGCGCCCTGCGAACGCCAGTTGCCGCGGGCCGATCAGCAGGCCCGGTGCGTCGTCGGCCGGCACCTGCTTCACCGGCGCCGCGCCGTCGATCGCCAGCTGCAGCTCGATGCGCGTCGGCTGGCCACCAGCGGCCCAGTGCGGCGTCAGCTGCCACAGCACCTCGCAGCCGGCCGGGCTCGACGACACCTGCGCGCCGGCACTGCCGACGGTCAACATCAGCGCGAGGGCGGCGAGCAGGCGGCGGACAACGGGCATCGGCTTGACGGGCGGCGACAGGGCCGGCGAGCTTAGCGCAGGGCCCCGGTCGCGGCCGGTAAGGCTTGCAAGCGATTGCCCGAAGGACGCCCGCAGGATCGCCGGCAGGATTGCCGGAAGAAGCGCCGGGCGGCGGCAGGCGCTGCGGCGCGATGCGCCCCGCTCAACCGCCTTCGGACCACAGCGCCGCCATCGCGTCGCCAAAGGCGCGCTGCAGCGCCTGCTGGTCGTGACGGCGGCCGCCGGACAGCACGACCCGTCCGGCGACGCGCACTTCGGCGAAGGCCGGCGCATCGGTCGCGAAGACCAGCGCGTCGAGCACGTGCGTGGCCGGCACGCCGAGCAAGCCGGGCGCGTCGACATCGAGCACCAGCAAGTCGGCGCGCGCGCCGGCCGACAATCCCCAACGTCCGAAAGACGCGGCCGCCGCGCCGCCGGCCAGCATGCGCTCGAACAGGTGCGCGGCCGTCGACGGGCAGCCGGCCTGCGGCGCCGCGGCGACGTTGCGCCGGCGCAGCCCGAGGCGCTGGCCTTCTTCCAGCAGCTTCAGCTCGCCGATCGCCGAACGCGACACGTGGCTGTCCGACCCGATCGACAAGGTCGTGCCCTGCCGCAGCCAGCGCGGCACATCGGTCAGGCCGTCGCCGAGGTTGGCTTCGGTGCTCGGGCAGATCACGACGCCGGCGCCGCTGGCGGCCACCGCGTCGATCTCCACGTCGGTCGCGTGCGTCGCGTGCACCAGCTGCCAGCGCGCATCGAGCCGCACATGGCGCGCGAGCCATTCGATCGGGCGCTGGCCCGTCGCGGCGAGGCAGTCGTCCACCTCGCCGGTCTGCTCGGCGATGTGGATGTGGATCGGGCCGGCGTCGTCGGCCAGCGCGGCCTCGAGCTGCGTGATCGACTGCGGCGCCGCGGCGCGCAGCGAGTGGATCGCGACGCCGGCCGTCACCAGCGGCCAGCGCGCGTCACGCACGCCGTCGCGCAGCGCCAGCACCCGCTGCACGTCGGTGGCGAAGCGGCGCTGGTCCTCGCGCAGCGCGGGCGCGGCGAAACCGGCGCGTTCGTACAGCACCGGCAGCAGGGTCAGGCCGATGCCGGTGCGGCTGGCGGCGCGCTGCAGTGCGCGGCACATCGTCAGCGCATCGTCGTAGGGCCGGCCGTCGGGCGCGTGATGCAGGTAGTGGAACTCGCAGACCTGCGTATAGCCGCCCTGCAGCAGCTCGGCGTACAGCTGCGCGGCGACGGCTTCGAGCGCCGCCGGAGAGATGCGCAGCGCCACGCCGTACATGCGGTCGCGCCAGCTCCAGAAGTCGTCGTGTTCGCCGCTGCGGCGTTCGGCCAGGCCGGCGAAGGCGCGCTGGAAGGCGTGGCTGTGCGCGTTGACGAGGCCCGGCAGCACCGGGCCGGCCAGCCGCGTGGCATCGGGCGGCGGCGGCTGGTCGGCCTGCACGTCGGCGAAGCAGCCGTCGGCGCCGATGCGCAGCACCACCCGCTCGCGCCAGCCGCCGGCGACCCAGGCGCGGGGCGCCCACAGCAGGGAGGGATCCGGGCTCATGTGATGGATGCAGAAACGGAAAGGACCTTCTCGAAGCAGCGGCTCGCCGGATCGTCGGCGTGGGCGCCGAAGGGCTCGATCGGCCGCCAGCCGCAGGCCTGGTACAGCGCCATCGCCGGTCGCTGGCGGAAGCCGGTCTCCAGGCGCAGCGTGCGATAGCCCAGTGCCGGCGCGGCCGCTTCGAGCTGCTGCAGCACGGCCCGGGCGAGGCCGCGGCGGCGCTCGCCGCGGGTCACGAACATGCGACGCAGTTCGGCGGTGTGCTCGTCGATCGGACGCAGCGCACCGCAGGCCAGCGCCCGGCCGTCGGCATCGCGCGCCAGCAGGTACAGGCTGCGTGGTTCGGCCGGCGGATTGCTCGGCAGCGGCGTGTCGGCGGCGAACAGCTCGGGGTACAGCGCGCGCGCTTCGAGCGCCGCTTCGTGCAGCAGCGCCAGTGCGTCGGGATGGCGCGGGTCGACCGGCTCGAAGCGAATCACGCCGGCCTCCAGTCGAGCATCGCCTGCAGCAGCCGGCGCAGCAGCGGCTGCACCGGCGCGGCGCGTGCCGGGTCCCAGGCGTACGGCGGCGCTTCGTCCATGTAGCAGGACCAGCACATCTCGAGCTGCACCGCATGCACGTTCTCGGCCGGCCGGCCGTAGTGGCGGGTGATGTGGCCGCCCTTGAAGCGGCCGTCGACGACGTGGCTGAAGCGGTCCTGCGAGGCCAGCACCTCGGCCAGCACGCTGCGCAGCGCCGGCGCGCAGCTGTGGCCTTCGGCCGTGCCGAGGTTCAGGTCGGTCAGCTTGCCCTCGAACAGCCACGGCAGGTGCGACTTGATGCTGTGGCCGTCGAACAGCAGCGCGTAGCCATGCTCGGTGTGCAGCCGCTGCAGCTCGGACGTGAGCGCGTCGTGGTAGGGGCGCCAGTACAACTCGATGCGGCGCGCGATCTCGGCATCGTCCGGCGCCGCGCCGGCGCGATACAGCTTCTCGCCGGTGAAGAATCGCGTCGGGCACAGCTCGGTGTTGTTCGCGCCGGGGTACATCGGTGCGTTCTCCGGCGGCCGGTTCAGGTCGATCAGGTAGCGGCTGAAGCGGGGCACGATCATCGACGCGCCCATCGACGCGGCGAAGCCGTACAGCTGCGCGAGGTGCCAGTCGGTGTCTTCGAGCGCCAGCGCCCGATCGACATAACGCGCCTTCTGATCGTCCGGCAGCCCGGTGCCGACATGCGGCAGGCTGACCAGCAGCGGGGTGCTGCCGCGATGCAGCGTGAAGACGGGGTCCATCAGTCCGGTCCTCCCACTTCGATGCCGGCCTGCACCACGCGGCGGCACGGATTGCGGCCGAACCAGTAGGCCAGCTCGTTCGGCGCGGCGAGGTCCCAGACGACGAAGTCGGCCTGGCGTCCGGCCTGCAGGCGGCCGTGCGTGGCCCCCAGGCCCAGCGCCTGCGCGGCGTGCACGGTGACACCGGCGAGCGCCTCTTCCGGCGTCATGCGGAACAGCGTGCAGGCCATGTTCAGCATCAGCAGCAGCGACAGCCCGGGCGAGGAGCCCGGGTTGTGGTCGCTGGCGATGGCCATCGGCACGCCTTGCGTGCGCAGCCCGGTGATCGGCGGCAGCCGCGTTTCGCGCAGGAAGTAGTAGGCACCCGGCAGCAGCACCGCGACCGTGCCGGCGCGCGCCATCGCGGCGACGCCGGCGTCGTCGGTGTACTCGAGGTGGTCAGCCGACAGCGCGCCGAACTCCGCGGCCAGCGCGGCGCCGTGCAGGTTGCTCAGCTGCTCGGCATGCAGCTTGACCGGCAGGCCGAGGCGGCGCGCGGTCTCGAACAGGCGCCGCACCTGCTGTGGCGTGAAGCCGATGTGCTCGCAGAAGGCGTCGACCGCGTCGACCAGGCCCTCGGCGTGCTGCTCGGCGAGCCAGCCGCACACCGCGTCGATGTAGTCGTCGGGCCGGCCGGTGAATTCATGCGGCAGCGCGTGCGCGCCGAGGCTGGTGCAGCGCACCGTCAGCGGCAGCTCGCGGCCCAGCCGGCGCGCGACGCGCAGGCAGCGCGCCTCGTGTTCGGCGGACAGGCCGTAGCCGGACTTCACCTCGATGGTCGTCACGCCTTCGGCCATCAGGGTGCGGGCGCGCTGCGCGGCGAGCTTGTACAGCTGCGCATCGGTGGCCACGCGCGTGGCGGTGACGGTCGAGCGGATGCCGCCGCCGGCGCGCGCGAGATCGTCGTAGCTGGCGCCTTGCAGCCGCAGCTCGAACTCGGTGGCGCGGTGGCCGCCGTAGACGAGGTGGGTGTGGCAGTCGATCAGGCCCGGCGTGACCAGCGCACCGCCGAGGTCGATGTCCTGTTCGGCCTGGCGGGCCAGCGCCGCGGGCAGCGCATGTTCGGCGCCGACCCAGCGCAGCGTCGAGCCCTCGATCAGCAGCGCGCCGTCCTCGACCAGGCCCCAGGGGGCCCCGGGGCACATCGTCGCGAGGCGGGCGCCGCGCCAGAGCGTGAGCGGCGCGCTCATGGCATCGCTCGCGGCTCGAAGGCCAGCCACAGCGCGTTCGGCGCGGCGTCGCCCTGCAGGCGCCAGCGCTGGCGCGACGCGTGCTGGCTGAGCGCCAGCGACCACGCCGGCAGCATCGCCGCGTCGGCATCGTTGATCTGCAGCCGCGCCGGTTCGAGGGTGAGCACCGCACGCATGGGGGCGATGCTGAACCATTCCGCGTCGCCGTGCACGCGCTGCATCACTCCGTTGCCGGTGCCGCGCCGCAGCATCAGGTTCAGGTCGCGCGTCGCGCCGCCCTGCAGGCTGCATTGCGGTGTCGCGGCACCGTCGAAGTGCAGGGGCGGGCTGCGGCAGTCCAGCGCCTCGCGGTGCGTGGCGAAATGCAGTACGACGCCGTCGCCCTCGAGCACCGCGAACCAGCGATCGATGCCAGGGAAGGACGAGAACGCACCGTCGGCGCTGATGTCGGCGACGCTGATGCGGCAATGCCAGTTCGTCGCGTCCGGCCAGGCGAGCAGCTCGCGCGTGAGACCACCGCCGTTGCGCCACGGCACGGCCGCGACGCGGTTGACGTCGATCACCTGCAGGGTCACGGTGCGAACGCGCCTTCGAGCAGATAGCGCGAACCCGGATGCACCAGCCGGGCGATGGTGATCGGCGAGTCGCGGTGCTCGGTGCGGCGCACGACGATCAGGCAGGGGTCGCTGCGGCGGATGCCCAGCAGCTTCGCTTCTTCGGCGCTCGGCAGGTCGGCCTCGATCGAGTACTGCGCCTTCCAGTACGGCGCCACTTCCAGCAGGTAGTGCGTCGGCGTGGTCTGCGTGAAGTCGACGTCGAGGTAGCCGGGCGCGCAGGACGGGTTCACGTAGCGGTCTTCGCACTGGATCGCGATGCCGTTCTCGTGGTGCACGATCAGCGTGTGGAACACCGGCGCGCCGGCCTCGAGCCCCAGACGCGCGGCCAGCGCAGCCGGCGCCTTCTCCTTGCGCGAGACGTGCACGACGGCCTGGTGCACATGGCCGCGCTGCGCGATCTCATCGTGCAGGTCGTGGATCGTCAGCGTCGACGCCACGCGGTGCAGCTGCGCGGCGAAGGTGCCGACGCCCTGCACGCGATCGACCAGGCCCTCGCTCTGCAGCTCGCGCAGCGCGCGATTGACGGTCATGCGGCTGACGCCGAATTGCGCGACCAGCTCCGCCTCGGAGGGCATCAGCGCACCGGGCGGGTAGCGGCCGCGGGCGAGCTCCCCCTTCAAGTGCTGCTTGACCTGCGCATACGGCGCGAGCTGGGGCGCGGTGGTATTGGTCCGGGACATCGGCGCGAATACTACTTGCACCAACTTGTATAGACAAGTAGAGTCCGACCCGTCGTTTTCCCGCCCCCGGCCGTTGCGTCCGCCGCAAGCCACCTCCGGAGTTCCCCTGATGACCGATCTGTCCGCCGTGCGTCACGTCGCCGAAGTTCACAAGGGAGCGCACCCGGTGAAGGCGCCCACCGGCGCCACGCTGCATTGCCGCAACTGGCTGATCGAAGCGGCCTGGCGCATGATCCAGAACAACCTCGACCCTGCGGTGGCCGAGAACCCGGACGCCCTGGTTGTCTATGGTGGTATCGGCAAGGCCGCCCGCAACTGGGACTGCTACGAGGCGATCCTGAAGTCGCTGGAGAAGCTCGAAGAGGACGAGACGCTGCTGATCCAGTCGGGCAAACCCGTGGGCGTATTCCGCACGCACGTCGATGCGCCGCGGGTGCTGCTGGCGAACTCGAACCTGGTGCCGAAGTGGGCGACCTGGGAGCACTTCGATCAGCTGGACCGGGCGGGCCTGATGATGTACGGCCAGATGACGGCTGGCAGCTGGATCTACATCGGCAGCCAGGGCATCGTGCAGGGCACCTACGAGACCTTCGCCGAAGCGGCGCACCAGCACTACGGCGGCTCGTTGACCGGCCGCTGGATCCTGACCGCCGGCCTCGGCGGCATGGGCGGCGCGCAGCCGCTGGCCGCGAGCTTCGCAGGCGCCTGCTCGCTGAACATCGAGTGCCAGCAGAGCCGCATCGACTTCCGGCTGCGCTCGCGCTACCTCGACGAGCAGGCGAGCGACCTGGACGACGCGCTGGCCCGCATCGCGCGCTACACCGCCGAGGGCAAGGCGGTCTCGATCGGCCTGCTCGGCAACGCGGCGGAGGTGCTGCCGGAACTGGTCAGGCGGGGTGTGAAGCCGGACCTCGTCACCGACCAGACCTCCGCGCACGACCTCGTCAACGGCTACCTGCCGATCGGCTGGAGCGTCGAGCGCTGGCGTGCCGCGCAGGCCGATGCGTCGCAGCACGAGGCGCTGCGCGCCGCCGCCGCGACGAGTTGCGCGCAGCACGTGCTGGCGATGCTCGCCTTCCAGCAGATGGGCGTGCCGACGGTCGACTACGGCAACAACATCCGCCAGGTCGCCTTCGACGAAGGCGTGAAGAACGCGTTCGATTTCCCCGGCTTCGTCCCGGCCTACATCCGGCCGCTGTTCTGCCGCGGCAAGGGGCCGTTCCGCTGGGTGGCGCTGTCGGGCGACCCCGAGGACATCCGCAAGACCGACGCGAAGATGAAGGAGCTGTTCCCCGAGGACACGCACCTGCACCGCTGGCTCGACATGGCCGGCGAGCGCATCGCGTTCCAGGGCCTGCCGGCGCGCATCTGCTGGATCGGCCTCGGCGAGCGCCACCGCGCCGGCCTGGCCTTCAACGAGATGGTCAGGTCGGGCGAGCTGAAGGCGCCGATCGTCATCGGCCGCGACCACCTCGATTCGGGCTCGGTCGCTTCGCCGAACCGCGAGACCGAAGCGATGAAGGACGGCTCGGACGCCGTCTCCGACTGGCCGCTGCTCAATGCGCTGCTGAACACCGCCGGCGGCGCGACCTGGGTCAGCCTGCACCATGGCGGCGGCGTCGGCATGGGCTACTCGCAGCATGCGGGCGTGGTGATCGTCTGCGACGGCACCGAGGCGGCGGCCAAGCGGCTCGAGCGCGTGTTGTGGAACGACCCCGGCACCGGCGTGATGCGCCATGCCGATGCGGGCTACGACGAGGCGATCGCCTGCGCGAAGGCGCAGGGCCTGAAGATGCCGATGCTCGGAGCCTGACCGATGACGCTCGTCCTGAAACCCGGCGCGCTGACGCTGGAAGACCTGCAGGCCATCCACCGCGGCGGCGTGCAACTGGCGCTGGACCCGTCGGCGGCGCGCGTGATCGAGGCCAGCGCGGCCGTCGTGCAGCGCGCGGCGGCCGGCGACGCGCCGGTGTATGGCGTCAACACGGGCTTCGGCAAGCTGGCGAACAAGCGCATCAGCGAAGCCGACCTGGCGCTGCTGCAGCTGAACCTGATCCGCTCGCACTCGGTCGGCGTCGGCGCGCCGCTGCAGCCCGAAGTGGTGCGGCTGATGCTGGCGATGAAGGCCGCGTCGCTCGCGCGCGGGGCCTCCGGCGTGCGGCCGGCGGTCATCGACAGCCTGCTCAACGTCTTCAATGCCGGCCTCGTGCCCTTCGTGCCGAGCCAGGGCTCGGTCGGTGCGTCGGGCGACCTCGCGCCGCTGTCGCACATGACGCTGGCGCTGATCGGCGAGGGCGAGTTCCTGGTGGACGGCAAGCGCAAGCCGTCGAAGGCTGTGCTCGCCGAGCACGGCCTCGCACCGCTGCAACTGGCGGCCAAGGAAGGCCTGGCGCTGATCAACGGCACGCAGACCTCGACCGCGCTCGCGCTGCATGCCTTCCTGGCGTTCGAGCCGGTGCTCGAATCGGCGCTGGTGGTGGGGGCGCTGACGGTCGACGCCGCGCGCGGCAGCGACGGCCCCTTCGATCCGCGCATCCACGCGCTGCGCGGGCAGCCGGGCCAGATCGACGTGGCGCAGTACTACCGCGCGCTGCTCGCCGGCAGTGCGATCCGCCGCTCGCACGAGACCGGCGACGACCGTGTGCAGGACCCGTACTGCCTGCGCTGCCAGCCGCAGGTGGTCGGCGCGTGCCTCGACCAGCTGCGCCACGCGGCCCTCGTGCTGCTGCGCGAAGCGAACGCGGTGACCGACAACCCGCTGGTGTTCAGCGAAGGCGAGGGCGGCCTGATCAGCGGCGGCAACTTCCACGCCGAGCCGGTGGCGCTGGCGGCCGATGCGATGGCGGTGGCCATTGCCGAGGTCGGTGCGATCGCCGAGCGCCGCATCGCGATGCTGATCGACGCCGGCGTGTCGCGCCTGCCGCCCTTCCTGACGCAGGACGCGGGGCTCAACTCCGGCTTCATGATCGCGCACGTCACCGCGGCTGCACTGGCCTCTGAGAACAAGTCGCTCGCGCACCCGGCCAGCGTCGATTCGCTGCCCACCTCGGCGAACCAGGAGGACCACGTCTCGATGGCCACCTTCGCCGCGCGCCGGCTGCAGCCGATGATCGACAACACCGCGCACATCCTCGGCATCGAGCTGCTCGCGGCGTCGCAGGGCATTGAGTTCCTGCGGCCGCTGGCCAGCTCGACGGCGCTGGAGCAGGCCCATGCCCTGCTGCGCGCGCAGTGCCCGTCGGTCGAGCGCGACCGCTACCTCGCACCCGACATCGAGCACGCGACCACGCTGGTCACCGACGGGGCGCTGTCGCGCGTGTTCCGCACGCTGCCGGGCCTGCCGGCGCTGTGGATTCCGGCCTGAGCGCGCCGGCCGGTTCAACGAGCGGTCTGATGCAGCAGGGATTCCTGGCGGTACCGGTCGATCAGGCCCTCGGCCTTCATCTGGCGCAACGCGGCGGCCAGCCGGGGCGCCAGCTCGGCATGGCGCCGGTGCAGGTACGCGTACAGCGGCAGCGGCGGCCCCAGCGGCACCTGCAGCCGGAACTTCGGCGCGTCGCGGTACCGCGGCCGGCTCAGGCGATCTTCCAAAACGGCGTCGGAGGCGCAGTACAGGTCGGCCCGGTCGGCCAGCAGCATGTCGAGGCCCTGGTCCTCGTCGTTCAGCGCCTGGATCTGCGCCGGCTTCAGCGTGGCTTCCAGCCCATCCCGGCACAGCGCGACGCCGCGCAGGTACACGACACGCCAGGGTTGGCCGGCCAGTTCCTGCAACTGCCGGACCTGCAGGCCTTCCTTCACCGCGAAGAGGCCGAACTGCAGCGCGTACATCGGCTCCTCGACGCGGACCAGGTCCGGGTGGGCGGCGCCGTAGCCATGCACGCGCGCGACATCGCCGTCGATCTCGCCGCTGCGGCTGAGCATGGTCAGGCGCTGCAGCGGAAAGACGTCGACGCGCACCTCGACGCCGATGCGGCGAAAGGCCTCGCGGTGGATGTTGCGCACCAGGCGGCCCTGCACCGTGTCCTCCTGGGCATGGGTGCCGATGACCAGCGGCTGGGCCGTGGCTGCCCCGTGGCCCAGGCCGGCGCCGAGGGCGACGAGCGCAACGAGGACGCGGCGTCGGATCATGATGCGGGGCCTCCGTTTCGCGTGAGCGGGCATCCTAGCCCGCGCTCGCCCGGCCACGCCAGTCCAGCCACCGTCCGCACCCGGTCGCACCCGGTCGCAATTGGCGGTGGCCTTCGTGCGAACATCAATTCATCCACCACCGGAGAACCCATGAAGTCGTTGATCGCTTTCGCCGCCGCGTCGCTCTTCGCCGCCGGCGCATTCGCCCAGGAGACCAAGGTCGCCATCGGCATCTCGGGCTGGACCGGCTTCGCGCCGCTGACCTTGGCGAAGGAAGCGGGCCTTTTCAAGAAGCACGGCCTGGACGTGACGATCAAGAAGATCCCGCAGAAGGACCGCCATCTGGCGGTCGCCTCGGGCGACATCCAGTGCGCGGCGACGACGGTCGAGACCTGGGTGGTGTGGAATGCCAACGGCGTCGCCACGACGCAGATCTTCCAGCTCGACAAGAGCTACGGCGCCGACGGCATGGTGGTGAAGCCGCACATCACGAAGATCGCCGACCTGAAGGGCAAGACCGTGGCCGCCAGCGCGCCCGGCACGGCGCCGTATTTCACGCTGGCCTGGATGCTGAAGAAGAACGGCCTGAGCGTGAAGGACGTGAAGGTCGTGAACCTGGAGCCGCAGGCCGCGGCCAACGCGATGATCGCCGGCACCGACGGCATCGACGCGGCGATGACCTACGAGCCCTACCTCGGCGCGGTGCGCGCGAAGCCCGAGGCCGGCAAGATCATCGCGACGACGCTCGACTACCCGATGGTGATGGACACCTTCGGCTGCACGCCGAAGTTCCTGGCCGAGAACCCGAAGGCCGCCAAGGCACTGGCCGACGGCTACTTCGACGCGGTGGCGATGATCAAGGCCGATCCGAAGAAGAGCTTCGAGATCATGGGCGCCGACGTCAAGCAGACCGGCGAAGCCTTCGAGAAGAGCCAGGCCTACCTGCGCTGGCAGGACCGCGAGGCGAACCAGAAGTTCTTCGCCGGCGAGCATGCGGCCTTCAGCAAGGAAGCCGCGGACCTGCTGCTCGAAGTGGGGATCATCAAGGCGGCGCCGGACCTGTCGAAGCTCGCGGACACGCGCTTCCTCAAGTGACCCCCCCTAAGCGGCCTTCGGCCGCCTCCCCCCAGGGGGCCACGCCAGCGGCCCGGCAGAGCCGGTTCCGCGGCGTGTGCTTGGTTGCACCGCAATCTGCGGCGGTCTCCGACTTCGGAGCGTCACTGGCATGAAGCCTCTTGTCCCTGTCGCGCCGGGCGCGCGCATCGCGCTCGGCGTGGGATTCTTCGTCGTTTTCGTCGCCGCCTGGAGCCTCGCCACCTTCGGCGGCTTCGTGCAGAAGACCTTCCTGGCCGACCCGCTGACGATGCTGAAGAGCGGCTACACGCTGCTGGCCGAGATGGGGTTTATCGGCGACATCGGCATGACGGTGTGGCGGGTCGTCGGCGGCTTCGTCATCGCCGCCGCGCTCGCGCTGCCGCTCGGCGTCGCGATGGGCGCGTACAAGCCGGTCGAGGCCTTCTTCGAGCCCTTCATCTCCTTTGCACGTTATCTGCCGGCGTCGGCCTTCATCCCGCTGCTGATCCTGTGGGCCGGCATCGGCGAGGCGCAGAAGCTGGCGGTGATCTTCATCGGCAGCTTCTTCAACCTGGTGCTGATGATCGCGGTGACGGTGGGCAATACCCGGCGCGACCTGGTCGAGGCGGCCTATACGCTGGGGGTGCGCGACCGCAGCCTGATCCGCCGCGTGCTGATTCCCGGCGCCGCGCCGGAGATCGCCGAGATCCTGCGCATGGTGCTCGGCTGGGCCTGGACCTACGTGATCGTCGCCGAGCTGATCGGCGCGTCCAGCGGCATCGGCCACATGATCACCGACAGCCAGGCGCTGCTGGCGACCGACCAGATCATCTTCGGCATCATCGTGATCGGCCTGATCGGCCTGGCCAGCGACCTGCTGTTCAAGGCCGCGAACCGGCGGCTGTTCCCATGGGCGCAGCTGGGGCGGTGAGCGCTGGCCGAGGGGCGGCGTTCGGCCCTGTGCGGGTGGTCGCCGTCGCGTGCCGAGGTCTGCACAAGATCAGTCCGGCGGGGCGCTCTGTTCCGCTCATGTCCCCCGGGCCGGGCTGCGCTGTGACGCCCAGGCTGAGTTTCGGCCGGCCCTCCTCCTTGACTTCGCTCCACAGAGCGCCCCGCCGTCCTGATCCGCACCGCCCTGGCAGGCCGTCGCATGCCACGGTGTCGCTTGAGCCAAGGCCGCTGGGTGCCCGGCGTAGCGAAGTCAAGGAGGAGGGCCGGCCGGGATCCAGCCTGGTGCGTATCAGCGGCGCACGGCCCGGGGGACATGAGCGGAGCCGGGCACCCAGTGGCCTTGGCGCGCTCGGTGCTTGCATGCATGACCGCACCGGGCCGTCAGCCGCCTCCAAAGGATTCGTCAAGTGACCCCGTCCCCTCTTCTCAGCGTGCGCGGCGTCTCGCGCCGCTTCACCTCGAACCACGGCGAGACGCTGGCGCTGCAGGCCACCGACCTCGATGTCGCCGAGAACGACTTCATCACGATCCTCGGGCCCTCGGGCTGCGGCAAGAGCACGCTGCTGCGCATCGTCGCCGGACTGGACCGGCAGTCCACCGGCGAGGTGCTGCTCGATGGCCGGCGCATCGACGGTCCGGGCGCCGACCGCGGCATGGTGTTCCAGAGCTACACGCTGTTCCCGTGGCTGACGGTCCGGGACAACGTCTGCTTCGGGCTGCGTGAGCGCGGCCTGCCGCGGGACGAGCAGCTGGCGATCGCGTCGGGCTTCATTGCGAAGGTCGGCTTGAAGGGCTTCGAGAACCATTTTCCGAAGCAGCTGTCCGGGGGCATGCAGCAGCGCACCGCGCTGGCGCGTGCGCTGGCCAACAAGCCGCGCATGCTGCTGATGGACGAACCCTTCGGCGCGCTCGACCACCAGACCCGCGAGCTGATGCAGGAACTGCTGCTGGGCATCTGGGAGGCCGAGCGCACGACGGTGCTCTTCGTCACCCACGACATCGACGAGGCGGTCTTCATGGGCAGCCGTGTCGTCGTGATGAGCGCGCGGCCGGGCCGCATCAAGCTCGACCGCACCGTGCCGCTGGTGCATCCGCGCCACTACTCGGTGAAGACCACGGCGCCTTTCGCCGAGCTGAAAGCCGAGCTGACCGAGGCGGTGCGCACCGAGGTGCTCGCGGCTCAGGCGCAGGCGGCCTGAGCCGCCGCCGGGCCGCCCCAAGGCGGCTCGCGCCCTCCGGGGCAGGAGCGAAGCGACGTGGGGGCCTCATGACGCCCCTCGCGCTTTGGTTCCCCGCCGCCGCAGCGGGCACCGGCGGCGCACGCTATGCTGCCGCGGCCCCGGCCAATCGGGCGAAACGGGGCGGCCACCGACGAAGGAATCGAATGAAGACGTTGACGAACACGCTGACGGCCCTGGCCCTCGGGATCGCGCTGCTGGCGCCTGCCGCGCAGGCCGCCGGTCCGATGCAGAAGACGCAGGCGCCGGGTTTCCACCGCGTCATGCTGGGCGACATCGAGGTCACCGTGCTCAACGATGGCACGGTGAACCTGCCGATGAGCCAGCTCCTGACCAACATCACGGCCGAGAAGTACCAGGCCGACATCAAGCGCAGCTTCCTGAGCGATCCGATCGAGACCTCGGTGAACGCCTTCCTGATCAACACCGGAGCCAAGCTGGTGCTGATCGACAGCGGTGCCGGCGGCCTGTTCGGGCCGACGCTCGGCAAGCTGCAGGCGAGCCTGCGCGCGGCGGGCTACACGCCCGAGCAGGTCGACGAGATCTACATCACCCACATGCACGGCGACCACGTCGGTGGCCTGAGTGCCGGCGACAAGCCCGCGTTCCCCAACGCCGTCGTGCGCGCCGACAAGCGCGATGCGGAGTTCTGGCTCAGCAAGGAGCAGATGGAGAAGGCGCCGGAGGCCGCGCGCGGCGGCTTCCGCGGCGCGATGGCGATGCTCAACCCGTACCTCGCGGCCGGCCGCTTCAAGGCCTTCGACGGCAGCACCGAGCTGGTGCCCGGCGTCAGCGCCGTCGCCAGTCACGGCCACACCCCCGGCCACACGACCTACCTGATCGAGAGCAAGGGCCAGAAGCTGATGCTGTGGGGCGACCTGATGCACGTGGCCGCGGTGCAGTTCGCGACGCCGCCGGTGACGATCCAGTTCGACAGCGATTCCGCCGCCGCCGCGCAGCAGCGCGCGAAGGCCTACGCCGAGGCCGCGGCGCAGGGCTACCTGGTGGGCGCTGCGCACCTGTCGTTCCCGGGCGTCGGCCGCCTGCGCAGCGAAGGCAGCGGTTATGCCTTCGTGCCGCTGAACTACCGCGCGGCGCCCTGAGCTGACGTGACCCGCGACGCCACCGGGCCCATCGACGCGGCGATCGCGGCGCTGCAGGCGCAGCGTGCGCTGCTGGGCGATGCCGTGGTCGACACGGCGCTGGCCGCGCTGCACGCCCAGCGCGTGGCCGCGAGCGGCGCGGAGGGCGTGGACGGTGCGGCCGAACAGCAGCTGCGGCTCGTCAGCGTGCTGTTCTGCGATGTCGTCGGCTCCACGGCCTTCGGCCGCCAGCTGGACCCGGAAGACCTGCACCAGCTGCTCGACGGCGCGCTCGCGCGCTTCACGGCCATCGTGCGCGAGCACCAGGGCGTGGTGCTGCAGTACGCCGGCGACAGCATGCTCGCGGTGTTCGGCACGCCGTTGGCCCGCGAGGACGATGCCGAGCGCGCGCTGCTGGCGGGGCTGGCGATCCTGGACGAAGGGCGTGCGCAGGCCGCCGCGGTGCGGGCGCGCTTCGGCCGCGAAGGCTTCGGCCTGCGCGTGGGCGTGCACACCGGGCCGGTGCTGCTGGGGGGCGGCGTCGACGGGGCGCAATCGATCCGCGGCATGACGGTGCACATCGCCGCGCGCATGGAGCAGACGGCGCCCGCGGGGGGCCTGCGCATCAGCCGCGACACCGCGCGCGTGGTGCGTGGCCTGTTCGAGGTGCAGCGGCAGCCGCCGCTCGAGGTCAAGGGCCTCGAGGAGCCGGTCGACACCTGGCTCGTGCTCGGCGCGCGGCCGGCCGCCGAACGCCGGCTGCTGCGGGGCGTCGACGGGCTGCAGACGCCGCTGGTCGGGCGCGGCGCCGAGCTCGGCGCGCTGGAGTCGGCCTACGAATCGGTGCGCAGCGGCGCGCAGGGGCCGGCCTTCGTCACCGTGATCGGCGACGCGGGGCTCGGCAAGTCGCGACTGGCGCTCGAGTTCGATCAGTGGCTGGCGCGTCGGCCGGAGGGCCTGCGCCGCCTGCAGGCCAATGCCTTCGAACGCGACGGCGGCCGCCCGTACGGCCTGCTGCGGGTGATGTTCCTGCGCTGGCTCGGCATCTACGACAGCGATGCGGCGGCCGCCGCGCGCGCGCAGTGGCTCGACGGCATGGCGCCGCTGCTGCGCAGCCGCGGCGATGCCGCCGTGCTGGGGCACCTGCTCGGGCTGGACTTTGCCGACGAGCCCGACCTGCGCGGCCTGCTCGCCGACGCGCGGCAGCTGCGCGACCGCGCGTTCTTCCATGCCGCGCAGGCGCTGCGCGCGCTCGCCGGCGGCGATGCTCCGCTGGTGGTGCTGCTCGACGACCTGCATTGGGCCGACGAGGGTTCGCTCGATTTCGTCGAGCAGGTGCTGGCGAAGCAGGCGGGCATGCGCCTGCTGCTGGTGGGCTTCACGCGGCCATCGCTGCACGAGCGGCGGCCGCACTGGCTGGCCGCGGCGGCGAACGCCTGCCGCATCGACCTGCAACCGCTGGACCATGCCGCGTCGACGACGCTGGCCGGTGCACTGCTGCACCGGCTGCCCGACGTGCCGCCGGCGCTGCATGCGCTGCTGACCGCCGGCGCGGAGGGCAATCCGTTCTTCATGGAAGAGCTGGTCAACATGCTGGTCGACCAGGGCGTGATCGCCACCTCGGCGCAGGGCTGGCAGGTGCATGCCGCACGCCTGCCCGAGCTCGCGGTGCCGACGACGCTGGCCGGCGTGCTGCATGCGCGCCTGGACGCGCTGCCGGCGCAGGAGCGGCAGCTGCTGGAGGCCGCTGCGGTGGTCGGCGTCGCGTTCTGGGACGACGCGCTGCGGGCGCTGGGCGTGCCATCGCTCGCACCGCTGCGGTCCCTGGTCGGCCGCGACCTGGTCGTCGAGGCCGGGCGCAGCACGCTGCAGGGCCAGCGCGAGTACCGCTTCCGTCACCAGGCGCTGCACCAAGCGGTCTACGAGCGGCTGCTGAAGCGGTTCAGACGCGGCGCCCATGCGCGGGTCGCGGCCTGGCTGGCGGCTCAGCCCGGCGCGGCGCCGGAGCTGGTGGCGGATCACTACGAGCGGGGGGGCGAGCCGGCGCGGGCGCTCGACGGCTGGCAGCGCGCCGCCGAGACGGCGCACGAGCGCTTCGCGCTCGCCGGGGCCCTGCAGCACTGCGATCGTGCGCTGGCGCTGGCCGCCGAGACCGACCTGGCGCGACGCTGGACGCTGACGCACCTGCGCGCGCGCGTGCTCGACCACCTCAGCGCGCACGACGCGCTGCCGGCCACGCTCGACGCGCTCGACGCACTGGCCGAGCAGCTCGGCGACGACGGCCGCCGCGCCCGCGTGCTGGAACGTCGCGGGCGCTATCACTTCGAGTGCGGCGACGCCGCGATGGCGCTGGCGTGCGCGCAGCGCGCGCTGGCCCTGGCCGATCGCCGCGACGCGGACTGTGCCATCGCCGCGCACGCGATGGTCGTGTTCGCCCTCGGGCGGCTGGGCCGCTACGTCGAGGCGCGCGCCGCGGCGGCCGAGGCGCTGGCGCGCGCGCGGGCGGGCGGCGTGCCGCGCATCGAGGCCATGCTGCTCAACGAGATGGGCAACTATTTCGTCGAGGCCGGGGAGTTCGGACAGGCGCTCGAGTACCTGGAACGTGCGCTCGCGCTGCACAAGGCGGCCGGCGACCGGCTCAACGAGGGCGGAACGCTGGCGAACCTGGCCTTCGTCGCGATGACGCTGGGCGAGTACGGCCTGGCCCAGACCCAGTTCGAGCAGGCGATGGCGCTGAGCGCCTCGATCGGCCAGCACAAGAACGAAGGCCTGATCCGCACCAACCTCGGCCTCGTGCTGCTGAACCAGGGCCGGGCGGCCGCCGCACAGGCCCAGGCCCGCCAGGCGGTGCAGCTGCTGCGTTCGGCGCGCAACCGCTGGGGCGAGGCGGCGGCGCTGCGCGTCGAGGGTCAGGCCACGCAGGCCCTCGGCGATGCCGAAGCCGCGCTGCAGCTGCTGCGCGGCTCACGCGACCTGTTCGACCAGCTGGAGATGCCGCACCTCGCGATCGAGGCGATCGCCGCGCTGGCGCAGGCCGCGCTGGAGCGCGGCGACGTGGCGGCCGCGGGCGCCGAGGTCGAGGTCATCCTGGCGCGCCTGGCGACCGGACTGAGCCTGGAGGGCACCGACGAGCCGCTGCGCATCCGGCTGGTCTGCTGGCAGGTGCTGGAGCGGCTGGCGGACCCGCGGGCAGCCGACCAGCTGGCGCAGACCTGGTCCGAGCTGAGTGCCCGCGCCGCCCGCATCGCCGAGGGACCGCGGCGCCTGTCGTTCCTCGAGGCCGTGCCCTTCCACCGGCAGATCCGGTCGGCCTGGCTCGCGCGCCAGAGCGCTCCGGCCGGCGCCGTCACTGGTTCGTGATCTTCGGATCGATGATGCCGATCGCGCCGTCGCTGCCGCGCTGGATCATCAGGTAGAAGTCGTAGTTGTTGTCGCTCGGGTCGTTGTCGAGGTCCGTCAGGGTCATCGACGGCAGGCCCTGGCTGATGCCGGTGCTGTCGATGACCAGCGTCGGGAACAGCGCGCGCTGCTCGGGCAGCACCTCGCCGCCGTCGATCAGGCTCTCCAGCGTCAGGCCGACCGGGTAGTAGACCTCGCGGTTGGTCGGTCCGGCGGCGAAGGTGAAGACGAGGTCCACCGCGGCCGTGACCGTGACGCACTGGTCCGGCACCGTCCCGCTCAGCGTCACGCCGTTCTGCGGATTGGGATTCATCGACAGCGTCGCGGTGCTGCACTGGAACGCCTGGCCGGCGACCAGGGGCTTGAAGTCGACGGCGTTGACGATGGTGGCGAGCAGCTGGGCCTTCGGATTGGGCATGGGGTCCTCCTCGATGCGAGGGTCCGCCGATGCGGCGGACCCTGTCGAGGACTCTAACGTCCGACCTCGGCGTGCCGGGCGCCAATAGCCGGTGCGCCCCAGTGCAATTTGCGCTTGACCCGCTAGCCCGGGAAGGGCAGGTATTCCAGCCCGGTCTGGGCCAGGCCGGTCAGGTTGACGTTGGCCACGTTGAGCTCGTAGTCGGCGGCGAACGTGGTCAGCGACACCTGGGTGAACACGCCGACGTTGAGCAGCGTGACGAACTCGTTCACCTGGGTGTCGCTCGGCGCGCTGCCGACGACATTGGTGTACAGCAGCCGCACCAGCGCCGCGTTGTCGATGGTCTGGCCGAGCGCGGCATGGATCGCCAGGTCCGCCACTTCCGCATAGGTCTCGCCGCTGTCGAACAGCGCGATGCCGATGCCGGCGTAGACCTTGTTGCCGACGCTCGCGGCGCCGAACACCGCGCCCAGCAGCTTGGCGGTGCTCGCCGCGGCGCCGCTGCTGTTGAGATCGAAGGCCAGCGCCGAGTCGTCAAAGCGCACGCGCTCGATGTTGGCGAGCGTGTCGCTGCCGTCGCTGCCGCCGGAGACGGTCGCGCCGCCCGCGCCGACCGTGTAGCCCGCGCGGTTGCCCGAGTAGAGCGCGACGTCGATGTCGCTGCCGCCGTCGAGCAGGTCGTCGCCGCCGTTGCCCTTGAGCGTGTCGCGGCCCGCCAGGCCGTCGATGTCGTCGGCCCCCGCGGTGCCATTGAGCGTGTCGGCGCCGGCGGTGCCGACGATCGGGTTCAGCGCCGGCAGCGTCACCGAGCCGGTCTGGCCGCCGAAGTTGGTCGGGGAGTTGACCTGCTGGGTGCCGGCGCGGTCGACCGAGTTGCGGCCGTCGGTCGGCAGCGCGAGGTAGTTCACCGTGTCGGCGCCGCCGCCGAAATTCACCGTTGCGCCGCCGCTGGTGAAGAGGAAGCCGTCCGGGATGATGTAGTTCGGCGTCACGAGCCCCAGGTTCGCGAAGCCCTGGGTCGCCAGCAGCACGGACGTATTGGCGGTCTGCGTGCTCGGCAGGTTGGTGCCGAAGGTGAACGTGTGCGTCTCGCCGGCCTGCGTCACCGTGATCGTCTGGCCGGACCAGAACGATTCGCCGTTGGAGCCGCCCACGCGCAGCTCGATGAACTGGATGCTGCCGCTCGCATTGCTGAACAGCTCGTTGATGTCGTACAGATGGAAGGCCATCGCTACCCCTTGTTGAATTCCGTGGACCCTTGGCGACCCGATGTCGCCATTCGTCCTGCCGTGTACGCCGCTTTGTGCGCCCTGGCGTCGCATGCGCCCGGCACCAAGTTAGGGGGGTAGTTGTTAAGCCTTGCGTCAATTGCTGCAAGGGCGCGTTCGGCTCACGCGGCGGCGGGCAGCGCGGTGGCCAGCACGCGGTTGCGGCCGAGCTGCTTGGCCATCAACAGGGCCTGGTCGGCGGCACGCAGCACGGCCGGCGGGTCGAGCAGCGGGCCGTCGCTGTCGACGACGCCGGCCGAGAAGCTCAGGCCCTGCAGCGTCAGCCCGTCGAGCTCGAAGGCCTCGCGGCGCCAGCGCTGCAGCAGCTGGTCGACGAGGCGCTGGGCCGCCAGGCCGCCGGTGGCGGGCAGCAGCAGGCAGAACTCCTCGCCGCCGTAGCGGCAGGCGGTGTCGCCGGCGCGCAGGCTGCGCTGCAGCAGGCGGCCGAAGGCTTCCAGCAGGCGGTCGCCGACGTCGTGGCCGAAGCGGTCGTTGACCGACTTGAAGTGGTCGAGGTCGATCAGCGCGATCGCCAGCGGCTCGGCCGCGCGCCGGGCCTGCGCCAGCAGCGCCGGCAGCGTGTCGTCGAGGTGGCGCCGGTTGAAGAGGCCGGTCAGCGCGTCGCGGGTGGCCTGCTGGCGCAGCGATTCATGCAGCGCCTGCGCCTCGTCGACCCGCCGGGACAGCCGGCTGTTGGCGGCCGCCAGCGCCTCGCGCGCGCGCTCGGAGTCGCGGCGCTGCGCGTCGTTCTCCTCGAGCCGGTGCTGCAGCCGCAGCAGCTCGGTCTGCAGCGCGGCGGCCTGGTAGCGCGCGCGCGAGGCCCGCTGCGCCTGCTGCAGGTGCAGCGACTGCCACTGGCGCAGGTCGGCCAGCGCCTGGGCACTGTCGCCGCGGGCTTCGTGCAGCACCGACGCGCAGTGGAAGAACTGGCAGCGCACGCGCAGGCTGAGGCCGGCGACGCGATCGTCCGCGGCCAGGGCCCGCTGCGTCGCCAGCGTATCGAGCGCCTCGCCCAGGCGGTCGCGCTGGTGGTCCAGCAGCGCCTGCGCGATCACGCGCTCCAGGCGTTCGTCGGGCAGGCCGGCGCCGGGCAGCGCATCGGCCAGCGCGAGCAGCTCCTCGCCCAGCGTCGGATCACCGGCGGCCAGCGCAGCGATGGCCAGCGTCTCGAAGTGCTTGGCATTGCCGCCGCGGCCCTGCGCATCGGCCGGCAGGTCGCGCACGGCGCGCACGTCGTCCAGCGCCTCGGCGGCCCGGCCCATCTCGGTCAGGCAGATGATGCGGTTGATCAGCAGCACGCTGCGCAGGAACGGGTTGTTCATGCGCGCCGCGCGCTCGCGGCCCTGCTCGACGTGGCGCAAGGCTTCCTCGAAGTCGCCGAGCTGCAGCAGCTCGTTCGAGAGGTTGCAGTGCAGCACCGCATCGATGCCGTGGCCGTGCGCCGGCCCGGCATCGCGCAGCGCCTGGTACATGTAGGCGAAGGCGCGCTCGGAGTCGCCGATGACCGAATAGCAGCCGGCGATGGTGTTCAGCAGCACGCCGCGCTGCGCATGGCGCAGCACGCGCAGGCCTTCGTCGCGCAGCGGCAGCACGGTGTCGATGGCTTCGCGGTAGCGGCCGCCGCGCCACAGGCTGCGCGCGAAACCGGCTTCGGCCAGGATGTGGCCGGCCCGGTCGCCGAGTGCGTCGAAGCGGTTGCGGGCGCGGCGCAGTTCGTCGGCGGCCTCGACGAGGGTGCCGAAGTTCAGGCGGTGGTAGCCGCGCACCAGCCGGGCCCAGGCCTCGGCAGGGTGGTCGTCGTTCTTCAGCGCCAGCGCGAGCGCCTGCTCGGCGATGCGCCCGGCGGCGGGTGCGTCGGCATGCAGCAGCTGCCACGCGCGGCGCGCCTGCGCGAGGGCCCGCGTCGTCGCTCTCGTCACTGCATCAGCCGCACCTCGACGCGCCGGTTCTCGGCGGCGTCCGGCTGGCGCGCATTGAGCAGCTCGTTCGGGCCGCGGCCTTCGAAGACGATGCGATCGGCGGCGACGCCGTGGCGCTTCAGGTGCTCGACGACCGAGGCCGCGCGGTCCTTGGACAGGCGCATGTTCAACGCCAGCGGGCCGACCGCGTCGGTGTGGCCGATCACCTGGTACTTGTACTCGCGCAACGATTCGCTCTTCAGCGCCTCGGCGAGGCGGTCGATCTTCACCAGGTCGCGCTGCATCACGTCGGCCGAGCCGAAGTCGAAGCCGACCTGCATCGACGCACTGGGCTTCGCCGCGGTGGCCGCGGCGCCGACGACGGCGAAGCCGCGGGTGCGCTCGGCCGGCTGCGCCGAGGGCTTCAGCGCATCGACCAGCTCCTTGACCTCGGGCGTGCGCTTGCCGAAGTCGGTGGCCTGCGCAAGGCCGGCGCCGGCCAGCAGCGAGGCGAGGGCGACCGGGGCGATCAGGATGCGGAAGCGGTTGGCAGACATGGGTTTCTCCATCACGCCGCGCTCTTCCGGCGCGGCCAACAACGACATCAGTCAATGATGAAGTCGGCGGCGCGAAGTGACAGTGACTTAGGGCATTCCGCGGCCGCGCCGGCCGCGCCGGCCGTGCAATCGGCCACACCCAGCAGCGACAGCGGCCGCCCGCTGGCGAAGGCCTTCACCGCCTGCTGCAGCGACACGCCCTGGCGCAGATCGGCGGGCACGGCCAGCGGCTGCGGCGTCAGCACCGCGACCATGTAGCTGCGGCCGAGCGGCGGCTGTGCGACCAGGTCCCAGAACTGGCGCCGCGGCAGCTGCAGCGCCTGGCCGGCGTGGGCGCGGTCGTTGGCGTCGGCATCGTTCGGGAACACCAGGACGAGCTTGCCGCCCGGCACGTCGTTGACGCCCAGGATCATCAGCCGGCCGTCGCTCTTCGGTGCCACGTCCAGCGTGATGCGCTGGCCGACCTTCATGCGCGCCGGCACCACCTTCAGCTGCAGCTCCTGCGCGGTCGAGAGCTTCGCCAGGCCGTCGAGCACGCAGGGCCAGTCGGCGGCCTCGGCAGTGCAGGCCAGGCCGGGCACGGTCGCGCTGGCGGCCGTGGCCGTGGTCGAGCCGACCGGCGAGGAGGCCGCGGCGGTCGTGCCGGCCGGTGCCGACGCGGCGGCCGACGGGTCGACCGGCACGGCCGACGCCACCTGGCCGAGCACCGTCGGGTTGCTGCTCGACGACACCGTGCTCACGTCGGGCCGCGGACGCAGCTTCTGCCAGCCGACGCCGGCGATCGCGGCGATCAGGAGGCCACCGCCGAGCATCAGCAGCAGCGGCCGGCGCGACGGCGGCGCGGTTGCGGTCGAGGTGACGGCCACCGGGGGGGCCGTGCGCTCCCGGGTCACGGGGACGGACAGGGGCGCCGATGCGGGCGCGGAGCGGGGAGCCGATACCGGTTCCGATGCCGGTGCCGATACGGGGGCCGACACCGGCGCCGACACCGCCGGCCCCTGCCAGCTGCGCGTCGTCCCGTCGCGGCCCGACATCACCTGCGTCGTCTCGTCGTCGTAGAGCTTCGGCCTCGCCGGTTGCGGCGGCGGCGGCACGTCGTAGGTGCCGGCCTTGACCTGCTCGAGCGCCGCGCGCAGCTCGTCGCAGCTGCGGAAGCGGTTCTCCGGCTGCACCGCCATGCCGCGGTCGATCAGCGCCAGGAAGCCGCGCGAGAAACGTTCGCCGCCCAGGGCCGTGGCGGTCTTGAAGATCGCGCCGGCGTAGCGGTCGATGGCCGGCAGCGGCGACTGGCCGGTGACCGCGAAGTAGGCGACACCGCAGAGCGCGTAGAGGTCGGTCCACGGCCCGAGCGGGAAGCTGTCGGTGTACTGCTCGATCGGCGAGTAGCCGGGCTTGAAGATCAGCGAGGTCTGCGCGTCGTTGGCCTTGCGCGTGGCGCCGAAGTCCAGCAGCACCGGCGAGCCGTCGGGCTGCAGGATGATGTTGTCGGGCGAGACGTCGCGGTGCACCAGGTTCTCGCCGGGCAGCGAGTGCAGCCCGTGCAGCGCATCGAGCAGGCGTTCCATCAGCCGGATCAGCCACGGCTCGGTGACCATGTCGGGGTCCAGATGCACGGCATTGCGCATCGTCTGGCCCTCGTACAGCTTCATCGCCATGAAGGCGGTGCCGTTGGCCTGGAACACGCGATAGACGGCGACCAGCGAGCCATCGCTGCGCGTGCGCTCGTTGAGCATCGACAGCAGCCGCGCCTCGCGCACGAAGCGCGCGGCGCCGGAGTTGAACATCTCCGCCGCGTCCTCGTTCGACGGCCGCACCTCCAGGCCGTCGCGGCGCGAGTAGCCGCGCAGGAAGTACTCCTTCAGCGCCACGCGGCGGTCGAGCATCGGCTCGTAGGCTTCGTAGACGATGCCGAAGCCGCCGTAGCCGAGCACGCGGCGGATCTCGAACTCGCCGACGACGCTTCCGGCCGGCAGGGCGTCGTCGACCATCAGCGGCGCCCGGCCGCCCGTAGGGGCTGATGCGTCCCACGGATCCCGCAGGGAATCTCTCGGATCCCGTGGGGCAGCGAGCGAAGCGAGCGTCGGGGCGTCATCAGCGGCGCGCCAGCGACACCAGCTCCTGCCGGTCGTGCTGCTCGATGCGGCCGTCGCGCAGCCGCACCAGGGTCTCGTGCGCCAGGTCGGCATTCACGCCGGGCGCGACCCAGATCGTGCGCGTGATCGATGCGCCGAGGTCGACGTTGAAGCCGCGGGCCTCGATCCGGTAGGCCTCGTAGCGGCCGGCGGGCACCTGGATGGTTTCCTTGGCGGCGACCTTCACGTCGTACTGGAAGGTGTAGTTGAGCCCGCTGGTGCGCGCCTGCTTGAACATCGTGCGCCACTTGTGCCCGACGACCAGCTCGGCCGGGTAGAACTGGCGCGGCGTGCCCATGCTGCCGCGCGGATTCGCCGTGGTGTTGCCCATCATGTCCGAAGCGTATTCGCCACCGTTGTACTCGACCCGGTCGAGATTCTCGTCGACCGCGGTGACGCGCAGGCTCAGCGGTTTCTCGCTGCGGTTGAACTGGTCGACGATGCGGAACTCGTAGTGGTCGCCGACGCGGAAGTCGCGCCGGTGCTGCAGCCGGCCCTGGAAGAAGGGCGTCGGCGGCAGTTGCGCGACGACGGCCAGCGGCGGCTGCGCGGCGACGACGCGGTGGCGGTCGGCGGCTTCGGCCAGGCGTTGCAGCTCGCGGCGCGCCACATCGGCATCGCGGGCGCGGGCCTCGGCGGCCTGGCGGTCGGCGGCTTCGGCCTGGCGGCGCCGGGCCTCGATCTCGGCGGCCCGCGCCTCGGCGACGCGCACGGCCTCCTGCCGCTCGCGTTCGCGCTGCCGTGCTTCGGCCTCCTGGCGGCGGCGGGTCTCGACTTCCTCGGCGGCGCGCTGGCGCGCCGCGCTCTCGGCGGCCGCGACGCGCTGTGCCTCGGCGCGTTCGGCCGCGATGCGCGCGGCCTCGGCCCGCTCGGCTTCCTTGCGCGCGGCCTCGCGATCGGCGGCGATGCGCTGGGCCTCGCGTTCCGCGGCGACGCGGGCCGCCTCGCGCTCGGCGGCCAGGCGCTTTTCCTCGCGCTCGGCGGCTTCGAGCTTCTCGCGCAGCACCGCCTCGGCCTTCAGGCGCTCGGCTTCGGCCTCGGCGGCCTTGCGCCGGGCCTCCTCGCGACGCGCGACCTCGTTCTTCTTCAGCTCTTCCTCGAGCAGGCGGTTCAGCCGCGCCTGCGCCAGCTCGCTGGCGTTGCCGCTGGGGTAGGTGCGGATGAACTCGGTCAGCTGCGCGACGTTGGTGCTGCCGCGCACGCGCTGCCAGTCGGCCATCTCGCGTTCGAAGCGCTGTTCCAGCTCGGCCACCGACAGCGTGCCCTTGCGCTGCGGGAACAGCATCACGTCCTGCTCGAGCGAGGTGCTTTCCCAGGGCACCTGCCGGCCTTCGGACTCCATGCGCACGTTCAGGCGCACGCGCTTGAAGGCGTCTTCGAGGGAGGTGTCGGGCGTCGCCAGCTCGCGCACCAGGTGCTTGGTGTACAGGCCATTGCTGCCGCGGCCGTCGTAGGCGAGCTGGCCGGGTGCGGTGGCATAGGCCAGCAGGCTGCCGGCCGGCGCGTCGAACGGGCTCAGGCCCTTGGCGGGCGGGCGGTAGGCGCCGACGAAGGGATCCTCGCGGCAGGCGTCGAGGATCACCAGGTAGCTGCGGCCGCGCGCCTCGTTCATGTGGCGCATCAGCTCGCCGACGTCGACCGTCTGGCGCTGCACGTCGGTGGCGGTCTTGACCTTCGCGTCGACCGGCACGAGGTAGTTGCGCCAGTCCTGCTGCAGGCCGTGGCCGGCGTAGTAGAAGACGGCGAAGCGCACCTGCGGGTCGCGCACGCGGCTGCCGAAGCGCTGCATCGCCTGCACCAGGTCGCCGCGCGAGGTGTCGTAGCGCACGTCGACCTGGAAACCCGCGCGCTGCAGCAGCTCGGCCACCGCACGCGCGTCGTTCTTAGGGTTGATCAGCTCGTTGCCGGGGTAGGTGGCGTTGCCGATGACGAGCGCCAGCCGCTCCGTCGAGGTCGACGCCGACGGCCCGAGCGCCGGCAGCAGCGCCAGCGCTGCTGCCGCGGCGCGGGCGACCGCGCGGGAGCGGAAGCCGCGGCGGTCCGTCATGGCGCGCGGGGCGCGCGCGCCTTCGCAGCGGGCGCGGTGGCTTTCGGCGCCGAAGACGGGCCGCCGGTGAAGAAGCTGCAGTTGCTGTTCACCACGTTCAGCGTGCCGTTGCTGCAGGCCAGCGTGCGGCTGCCGACGAACGGGCCGAGCGAGTCGATCCAGGTGAAGCTGGAGCCGGACGGGATCAGCACGTCGCCCAGGTCTTCGTCGGCCGAACAGACGAAGGTGCTGTCGTTCCAGTTCTTGACGTTGGCCGTGCAGGCCTGCGCCACCGGCGGTGCGGTGCAGGTGGTTTCGCCGACGGTGATCAGTGCGCCGTCCATGCACTGCAGCGTGAGCTTGCCGGTGGACGGCGCATTGCTGTCCGTCAGCACGATCGTCGAACCGGAGGCGACGCTGGTCGGCACCGAGTCGGGCGTGCAGGTGTTGTTGCCGACGGTCCAGCCGCTGTTCGCCAGGCCCGCGGTGCTGCAGGTGGAGGTGGTGACCGCCGCGCAGCTGGGCGAGCCGGTCAGCGTCAGCGTGCCGTTGCTGCACGCGTAGCTGATCGCGCCGACATTGGGGGACGTGTTGTCCGTCAACGTCGCGGTGCTGCCCGACGCGATGCCGGTGGGCGCGACATCGGCGCTGCAGGTGCGCCCTTCGACCTGCCAGTCGCGCGACGGGGCGTTGCAGGCGCTCGGCACCGTGGTCTGGCAGAAGGGGATGCTCTGCGGGCTCAGCCGGCCGTCGCGGCAGATCCAGCCGGCGTTGCCGGTGTCGGGGCCGGTGGTGTCGGCCAGCTCGACGGCCTGCTGGTTGGCCAGCGGTTGCGGCGTCTGGTCCGCCGTGCAGGTCGCGCTGCCCGTGGTCCAGGTTCCGGGCGGCGCGGCGCAGCTGCCGGAGGTCAGGGCGCAGCTGGGGGTGCCTTGCACACTGAGGTTGCCGCCGGTGCAGGCGTAGGTGATGGATCCCGAGCTCGGCGCCGTGCTGTCGGTCAGCGTCTGCTGGGTGCCGGAGCTCATCGCCGTCGGGGTGTTGGCCGACTGGCACGACGTTCCGCCGACGCTCCACGTCGCCGATGGCGCCGCGCAGGCGGTGGTGCTGGACGTGCTGCAGGTGGCCGTGCCGGTCTGGCTCAGGCTGCCGTTGGAGCAGGCATAGGTGATGGAGCCGGTGGTCGGCGACTGGCTGTCGGTGAGCGTCAGCGACTGGCCCGACGCCAGGCCGCCCGGTGCTGCATCGGACGTGCAGGAGCTGGCGCCGACCGTCCACGATGCGGTGGGTGCGTTGCACGGCTGGTTCACCGGCGCCGCGCATGTCGGCGTGCCGACCGGTGTCAGCGTGCCGTTGCTGCACGAGAAGTCGGCGCTGCCGACCAGCGGTGCGCTGCTGTCGTTGAAGCGGCCGGTGGTGCCGCTGGGGATGAAGCCCGGGCTGTTGGACGTGGTGCAGACGTTGCCGCCGGCCACCCAGCGCCGCGGCGCGGTGCAGGCGCTCTGCACCTTCGGCACGACCTGCGTGGCGCCGTTGTTGTCGATGTACACCGCGACCGTCTCGAGCACCAGGTCATGGCCCTGGAGGTTGGGGCGGAAGAACTGCGTGATCGGATCGAAGGTGTCGGGGTTGAGGCCGGCCGCGGTGATCTGGTTGCGGATGGTCTGCGTGAGGTTGGTGCGCACCGTCGGGATCTGTCCGGACTGCGCCGTGACGATCGCCGGCGTCAGGTTGCGCGCGCCGCTCTGGCCGCCGGCGATGGCGAGGTCCGATGCCAGCTTGTCGGTCAGGCCGGTGATGTTGATCGTGATGAAGCCGCGCTTCTTGACGGCCTGCGTGCTGAACGCATGGTGGCGCTCCTCGCCGTCGGCGGTGACCAGCTTCAGCACGAAGGGCGGCGTGAACCGCGTGATGTTGATGCGGTAGTAACCCTGGGCGTCGGTGGTCGCGCTGCGGGTCTGGCCGCCGGCGTCGGTCAGCGTGACGGCGGCGTTGGGAATCGCGCGGCCGTCGCCGGCCGTGCCGTCGGCGCCGGCAGAGTCGCCGTCGGCGCCGCCCGGGCCGCCACCGGGCGCCGTGCCCCAGAAGGGATCGTCGCAGGCCAGCGAGCCCCCCGTGCTGTCAGGGATGGGCGCGCAGGCGGGCGGTGGCGGTGGCGGCGGGGGCGCATCGCCTCCGCCGCCGCCACCGCAGGAACCGAGCATCACGGCCACCAGTCCGAACAGCACCGGCAGCATCGGGCGGACAAACCGTGACATGGGGCTTCCTTCCAGGCGACGCGTGGGAACGTCGAAAATTCTAGGAGCCCGCGACCGCACTGCGCCGCCATGGCGCAGTGCCGAAAGTCAGGTGTTACGAGGTGCAGCGCATGCAAAGGGGCCCGGGCGTGCGCTTGCGCACGAACGGGACGGGCCTCACATGCTGCGCCGGTACTGCCCGCCGACCTCGAACAGCGCGTTGGTGATCTGCCCCAGCGAGCAGCAGCGCACCGCGTCCATCAGCACGTCGAAGACGTTGCGGTTGTCGATCACCGCCTGCTTCAGCCGCTCCAGCATCGCCGGGGTCTCGGCGGCGTGGCGGGCATGGAAGTCGGCCAGCCGCGTGAGCTGGCTCTGCTTCTCCTCGTCGGTGGAGCGCGCGAGCTCGATGTGGTCGGGCACCGGGTCGCCGTGCGGGTTGCGGAAGGTATTGACGCCGATGATCGGGTATTCGCCGGTGTGCTTCTGCATCTCGTAGTGCATCGACTCTTCCTGGATCTTGCCGCGCTGGTAGCCCGTCTCCATCGCGCCCAGCACGCCGCCGCGCTCGGCGATCTTCTCGAACTCGGCCAGCACCGCCTCCTCGACCAGTTCGGTCAGCTCGTCGATGATGAAGGCGCCCTGGTTCGGGTTCTCGTTCTTCGCCAGGCCCCACTCGCGGTTGATGATGAGCTGGATGGCCATCGCGCGGCGCACGCTCTCCTCGGTCGGCGTGGTGATCGCCTCGTCGTAGGCGTTGGTGTGCAGCGAGTTGCAGTTGTCGTAGATCGCGATCAGCGCCTGCAGCGTGGTGCGGATGTCGTTGAAGGCGATCTCCTGCGCGTGCAGCGAGCGGCCCGAGGTCTGCACGTGGTACTTCAGCTTCTGGCTGCGTTCGTTGGCACCGTACTTCTCCTTCATCGCCACCGCCCAGATGCGGCGCGCGACGCGGCCGAGCACGGTGTACTCCGGGTCCATGCCGTTCGAGAAGAAGAACGACAGGTTGGGCGCGAAGTCGTCGATGTGCATGCCGCGCGCGAGGTAGGCTTCGACGAAGGTGAAGCCGTTGCTCAGCGTGAACGCCAGCTGAGAGATCGGGTTCGCGCCCGCCTCGGCGATGTGGTAGCCGGAGATCGACACCGAGTAGAAGTTCCGCACCTGGTGGTGCACGAAGTACTCGGCGATGTCGCCCATCACCTTCAGGCTGAACTCGGTCGAGAAGATGCAGGTGTTCTGGCCCTGGTCCTCCTTCAGGATGTCGGCCTGCACCGTGCCGCGCACGTTGGCCTGGGCCCATTCGCGGATCTTCTGCGCTTCGGTGTCCGTCGGCGGGCGGCCGTTGTCGGCCTCGAACTTGGCCAGCTGCTGGTCGATCGCGGTGTTCATGAACATCGCCAGGATCGTCGGCGCCGGGCCGTTGATCGTCATCGACACCGAGGTGTTGGGCGCGCACAGGTCGAAGCCGTCGTACAGCACCTTCATGTCGTCCAGCGTGGCGATCGACACGCCCGAGTTGCCGACCTTGCCGTAGATGTCGGGGCGCAGGTCCGGATCGTTGCCGTACAGCGTGACCGAGTCGAAGGCGGTCGACAGCCGCTTGGCCGGCATGCCTTCGGACACCAGCTTGAAGCGCCGGTTGGTGCGGAAGGCATCGCCCTCGCCGGCGAACATGCGCGTCGGGTCCTCGCCTTCGCGCTTGAACGCGAAGGTACCGGCGGTGTAGGGGTAGCTGCCCGGCACGTTGTCGAGCATCAGCCACTTCAGCAGCTCGCCGTGGCACTCGTACTGCGGCAGCGCGACCTTGCGGATCTTGTTGCCCGACAGCGTGGTGTGCACCAGCGACGTGCGGATCTCCTTGTCGCGGATCTTCACGACGTACTCGTCGCCGGCGTAGGCCTTCTGCATCTCGGGCCACATCGCCAGCAGCTTGCGCGCGGCAGGATCGAGGCGGCCATCGCGTTCCTCGGCCAGCGACCACAGCGTCGCCGGATCGCCGTTCACGTCCTGCAGCATGCGCGCGCTCGCGCGCAGTTGCTGCAGTTCCCGCGCCAGCCGCGCCTGCGCACGCGCGCGGCCCTTGTAGCCGCGCACGGTGTCGCTGATCTCGGCGAGGTACCGTACGCGCGCGCCCGGCACCACCGGCGTCTGGTTGGTGCTGTGGCGGGTGTTGACCGCCGGCAGGCGGCTGTCCGGCAGCGGCAGGCCCAGCGCCGCGAGCCGGGGCTTCAGCGCCTGGTACAGCGCGGTGACGCCGTCGTCGTTGAAGCGGCTGGCCATCGTGCCGAAGACCGGCATCTGGTCCGGCATCACGTTGAAGGCGCCGCGGTTGCGCTGCACCTGCTTGGCGACGTCGCGCAGCGCGTCGGCCGCGCCCTTGCGGTCGAACTTGTTGATGGCCACGAACTCGGCGAAGTCGAGCATGTCGATCTTCTCGAGCTGGCTCGCGGCACCGTACTCGGGCGTCATCACGTACATCGGCACGTCGACCAGCGGCACGATCGCCGCGTCGCCCTGGCCGATGCCGGAAGTCTCGACGATGATCAGGTCGAAGCCGGCCACCTTGGCGGCCGCCAGCACGTCGGGCAGCGCAGCGGAGATCTCGCTGCCGGTGTCGCGGGTGGCGAGCGAGCGCATGTAGACGCGATGACCAGAATCGCCGGGCGTCGTCTGACCGGCCGGCTTGGGCCACGGCCCGATCGCGTTCATGCGGATGCGGTCGCCCAGCAGCGCGCCGCCACTCTTGCGCCGCGACGGGTCGATCGAGATCACCGCGATGCGCAGCGCGTCGCCCTGGTCGAGGCGGATGCGGCGGATCAGCTCGTCGGTCAGGCTGGACTTGCCGGCGCCGCCGGTGCCGGTGATGCCGAGCACCGGGGCCTTCGCCGCCTTCGCGGCCGCGTGCAGCTGCTGCACGAGCTCGGGAGAAACCTTGCCGTTCTCGAGCGCGGTGATCAGCTGGGCCAGCGCGCGCCACGCGGCTTCGCCATGGCCCTGGATCGCCTCCAGCGAGGCCGGCGCGTGCACCGTCAGGTCCTGGTCGGCGCGCATGACCATCTCGCCGATCATGCCGGCCAGGCCCATGCGCTGGCCGTCCTCGGGGCTGTAGATGCGCACGCCCTGGTCGGCCAGCGCGCGGATCTCGGCCGGCACGATCACGCCGCCACCGCCGCCGAAGACCTGGATGTGCTCGCCGCCGCGGGCCTTGAGCAGCTCGACCATGTAGGCGAAGTACTCGTTGTGGCCGCCCTGGTAGCTGGAGACCGCGATGCCCTGCACGTCCTCCTGCAGCGCGGCGGTGACGACCTCGTCGACCGAGCGGTTGTGGCCCAGGTGGATCACCTCGGCGCCCATGCCCTGCAGGATACGCCGCATGATGTTGATCGCCGCGTCGTGGCCGTCGAACAGGCTCGCGGCGGTGACGAAGCGCACCTTGTGGGTCGGGCGGTACTCGGCCAGCGCCTTGTATTCGGCGGACAGGTTGGTCATGTTGTCTCCGGCACGCGGTGGTCTCTCGACCGGGCAGTCTAGGCCGGTCGCGGCCGGCGCGCGATGGTCTAAGCGCTCAGGCGCCTGAGCGGTTTTGCCAGAATCCCCGGATGCCGCCTGCGCCCCAGCACACCGTGTCGATCGCCTTCGTGCGCAGCGCGGTCGGGGCGCTGGACGACGTGCAGCGCCAGGCGGTGCTGCAGCGCGCGGGCATCGCCGAAGAGCTGCTGGCCAGCGACGCGGCCCGGGTGCCGGCGTCGGCCTTCGCCGCGTTGTGGCTGGCCGTCGGCGAGGCGCTGGACGACGAGTTCTTCGGCCTCGACGCGCGGCGCATGAAGGTCGGCAGCTTCGCGCTGCTGTGCCATGGGCTGGCGGGCCAGCGCACGGTCGAACGCGCGCTGAAGCTGGCGTTGCGCGGGCTGGCGCTGTTCCTCGACGACATCGAGGCGACGCTGGCGGTGCAGGGCGGGCAGGCGCGCATCCGCCTGGCCAACCGGATCGCCGCGCCGGACGCGCGCCGCTTCGCCGACGAAACGCTGCTGGTGATGGTGCACGGCCTCTTGTGCTGGCTGGCCGGCCGGCGCGTGCCGCTGTCGGGGCTGGACTGGGCGCATCCGCGGCCGGCGCATGCCGACGAGTACCGCCGCATGTTCTCGCCGGTGCTGCGCTTCGAGCAGCCGGCAACGGCCATCAGCTTCGATGCCCGGGTGCTGCGCGCCGAGCTGTGCATCAGCCCGGCGGCATTGAGCGCCTTCCTGCGCGACGCGCCGCAATCGGTGTTCCTGAAGCAGGTGCACCAGGGCGGCTGGGCCGAACGCGTGCGGCGCCAGCTGCGCCGGCGCTTTGCCGCCGACGGCACGGACGGCGCCGAGGGCCCGACGCTGGAAGCCCTGGCGCAGCAGTTCGGCCTGTCGCCGGCGACCCTGCGGCGGCGCCTGGACGACGAAGGCGCCGGCTGGCAGGCCCTGAAGGACGAGGTGCGGCGCGACCTCGCGATCCACCACCTCGCCGACCCGCGCCTGAGCATCGAACAGGTGGCCGCGCAGCTCGGCTTCACCGACGCCAGCTCCTTCCACCGCGCATTCCGCAAGTGGACCGGCGCAGCGCCGGGGGCCTATCGCGCCGGCTGAGCGCGCATCGCGCTTGACCCTGCCCGGCGCGTCGTTGCTGTGATGCGCGCGCGCCTTGCCTAGACTTCGCTTCGAGATGAACAAGGCCTTCACCCGCGAACCCGACGGCGACCTCGACGACGACGAGGACGGCGCCGGCTCGGCCCCGCTGCCCGCCGGCGGCAAGAACTACATCACCCCGCAGGGCTACCAGCGCCTGCGCGCGGAGCTGCTCGGGCTGATCGACGTCGAGCGGCCGAAGATGGTCGAGGTGGTGCACTGGGCGGCGAGCAACGGCGACCGCTCGGAGAACGGCGACTACCTCTACGGCAAGAAGCGCCTGCGCGAGATCGATCGCCGCATCCGCTTCCTGACCAAGCGCCTGGACATCGCCGAGGTGGCCGACCCGTCGCTGCACCATGGCAGTGACCAGGTGTTCTTCGGCGCGACGGTGACCTATGCGAACCACAAGGGCGAGGAACGCACGATCACCATCAAGGGCATCGACGAGGCCGACAACCTGCAGGGCCAGGTCAGCTGGGTGGCGCCGATCGCGCGGGCGCTGCTGAAGGCGCGCATCGGCGACGAGGTGCGCCTGCAGACGCCGGGCGGGCCCGAGACGCTGGAGGTCCTGGAAGTGCAGTACCCGGCGCCTGGCGAAGCCTGAGCCGGCGCTCAAGCGCCCGGGCCGCCACGCCATGGAAGTCGTCGCCAGAAGGACACAGGGCGAGCCGCGCTGCTGCGCTGCCCGCCCTGCCGTCCGGCGCGTCGCGATGCGTGTCGCGCGGCCTTGTTCCCTGAGCCGATGCCGTCTTGTGACGGTGTGGCGTCACTGTAGGCAGTGCAGGGACCCGCCGGGCTCGGCGGAAGTCACAAGCACCCTGTGACATATTCCCATCTGCCGCCGGTCGCGCCGCCATAATCCATGCCAATGATGGAGCTTCCCGACAACGAAGACGACAGGCTGCCGCACGGCCTGCTGGCAGCGATCTCCCGGCACGGCGGCACACGCAACTTCGCAGCCAATACCGTGCTGATCCACGAAGGCGACGTCAGCGACTCGATCTTCATCGTGCTCAGCGGTCGCGTGAAGGCCTACTCGGCCGGCCCGCAGGGGCGCGAGATCGTGCTCGAGGAGTTCGGACCCGGCCACTATGTCGGCGAGCTCGCGCTCGACGGCGACAAGCGCTCGGTGTCGATCAAGACGCTGGAGGCGACCACCTGCTGCGTCGTGCAGCGCGACGGGCTCGACGCCTTCCTGCTCGAGCATCCGGAGTTCGCCGGCCACCTGACGCGCAAGCTGATCCGCATGGTGCGGCGCCTCACCGAGCAGGTGAAGAGCCTGGCGCTGCAGGACGTCTACGGCCGCGTCACGCGCGTGCTGATGGAACTGTCCGATCCGGTCGACGACCATCCCGAGCAGCGCCTGGTGCGCCAGCGCCTGACGCAGCAGGACATCGCCGACCGCGTCGGCTCGTCGCGCGAGATGGTGCATCGGGTGATGAAGGAGCTGGCGATCGGCGAGTACGTCGTGACCGACGAGAACAGCAAGCTGCTCGTCATCCGCAAGAAGCTGCCCCACGCCTGGTGACGAGCATGGCGCGCCACGACCGCGGGAGTCGCTGAATGCAGTGCCTGCGCTGTCGCGCCGATGTGCCTGCGGACGCGCGGTTCTGCCCGTCCTGCGGCGCGCCGCAATTGCGCAGCTGCGGCCATTGCGGCACCGGCAACCAGGCCGGCGACCGCTTCTGCAAGGGTTGCGGCAAGCCGCTGGCCGGCGTCGCGCCGATGCCGGGCGCGGGCCCGAAGGGCGAGGCCGAGCGCCGCAACCTGACCGTGATGTTCTGCGACGTCGTCGGCTCCGTCGCGCTGTCGACGACGCTCGACGCCGAGGACCTGCGCGACCTGATGCGCGCCTACCAGCAGGTGTGCGCGGCCGCGATCGCGCACTTCGACGGCCACGTCGCGCAGGTGCTGGGCGACGGCGTGCTGGCCTACTTCGGTTATCCCACCGCCCACGAGGACGATGCGCGCCGCGCCGTGCTCGCCGCGCTGGACACGCTGGACGGGCTGGCGCCGCTGGCTGCGAAATGGCTGCGCGAGCGCGGCGTGACGCTGCGGGTGCGCATCGGCGTGCACAGCGGGCAGACCGTGGTCGGCGAGATGGGCGCCGCCGGCGCCAGCCAGACGCTGGCCACCGGCGAGACGCCGAACATCGCCGCGCGCATCCAGGGCCTGGCGGAGCCGGACAGCATCGTCATCAGCGGCGCGACGCAAGGGCTGGTGCGCGGTTATTTCCGGCTCGAGCCGCTGCTCGAGCGCACCGTCAGCGGCATCGAGCAGCCGTTGTCGCTGTTCCGGGTGATCGGCAAGACCGGTGCGCTGTCGCGCCTGGCCGCGCTGGGCGACGAGGGTCTGCTGCCCTTCGTCGGCCGCGAGCGGCTGGTCGAGCCGCTGCAGCAGCGCTGGGCCGACGCGCAGCACGGCCGTGGCGGCTGTGTGCTGGTGCAGGGCGATCCCGGCATGGGCAAGTCGCGGCTGCTGCGCACGCTGCGCGATCGGCTGGCGCTGGTGCCGCCGGCGGTGATCGAGGTGCAGTGTTCGCCCTACCAGCAGAACAGCGCCTTCGCGCCGGTCATCGAGTGGCTGGAGAACGAGTTCGGCATGCACCGCGAGCAGACGCCGGCCGAGCGCAGCGCGCTGCTGGCCGCCGCGCTGCCGGCGCTGCACAGCGACGACCCCGCCGAGACGCTGACCTTGCTGGCCGACCTGATGTCCGTCGACCGGCCCGCCGGCCACGCCGAGCTGTCGATGACGCCGCAGCGACAGCGCCGCCGCACGATCGAGCTCCTGGCCACGCTGCTGGTCGAGCGCGCGCGGCGCCAGCCGCTGCTGATGGTGATCGAGGACCTGCACTGGGTCGACCCGTCGACGCTGGAACTGCTGGACGAGCTGGTCGGGCGCGCCGCCGATGCGCCGCTGATGATCGTGATGACCCACCGGCCCGAGTTCCTGCCCGCGTGGGCCCAGCAGCGGGGCGTGCATCGCGTCGTGCTCGGCGCGGTCGACGCCGATGCCGCCGCGGCCATCGTCGCCAACGTCAACGGCGGCCAGCCGCTGCCCGCCGGCGTGATGCGCGCAGTGCTGGCGCGCGCCGAAGGCAATCCGCTGTACCTGGAGGAGATCACCCGCGTGGTGATCGACACCGGCGCGGCGTTCCAGGCGTCGGCACAAAGCGAGCCGATGATTCCGGCGACGGTGCAGGAATCGCTGGCCGCGCGCATCGACCGGCTGGGTCCGGCGAAACCGGTCGCGCAGCTGGCGGCCGCGCTCGGCCGCCAGTTCAGCTTCGAGCTGCTGCGCGCGATGTCCGAGCTGCCGCCGGACGGCCTGCAGGACGTGCTGGGCCACCTGGTGCACGAGAACCTGCTGGTGCAGGACGGCACGCCGCCCGAGGCCGCCTACAGCTTCAAGCACGCGCTGCTGCAGGATGCGGCCTACCAGTCGCTGCTGCGCTCGCGCCGGCGCGAGATCCACGCCACCATCGCACGCACGCTGGTCGAGCGCTTCCCGCAGACCTGCGAGGCGCAGCCCGAGCTCGCGGCGCGCCACTACACCGAAGCCGGCATGGACGACGAGGCCATCGCGCTGTGGCGCAAGACCGGCGAGCGGGCGCTGGCGCGCTCGGCGCAGGTCGAGGCCGCGGTGCACTTCCGCCAGGCGCTGGCGCTGGTGCGCAAGCGCCCGCCCGGCCCCGCACGCGTGCAGGACGAACTGGCGCTGCTGATGACGCTGGGGCCGCTGCAGATGGCCACCTGCGGTTATGCCGATCCGAGCGTTGCGCGCACCTACCGCGAGGCGCGCGAGATCTGCGATGAGCTCGGCGATGCGCCGCAGATCGTGCCGGTGCTGTTCGGGCTGTGGGCCTTCCACGTCGTGCGCGGCGACCTGCGCGCCGCGCTGGAGCTGGCCGACCAGTTGCTGCGCCTGGTGCAGGGCAGCGGCGACTCGGGGCTGCTGCTCGAGGCCCACGTGGTGCGCGGCGTCACGCAGTACTTCCTCGGCGAGTTCCCGGCCGCGCGCGACACGCTGCGCGCCGGCATCCACCTCTACCGGCCCGACGAGCACCGCGGCCACGCGCAGGTCTTCGGTCAGGAGCCGGGCATGGCGCTGCATGTCTACCTCGCGAAGACGCTGGCCGTGATGGGCGATGCCGACGGCGCGGCGGCGCATGCGCGCGAGGCGGCGGCGATCGCCGAGGCCACCGCGCATGCGCACACCTCGTGCTTCTGCATGACCTACCAGATGGTCGTGCACCTGCTCGCCGGCGAAGCGGCGCCGCTGGCCGAGCTGGCCCGGCGCTGCGGCGCGTTGGCGCACGAGCAGGGTTTCCCGATCTGGGAAGCGGCCAGCGAGCTGATGGGCGGCTGGGCCGCCATCGCCGGGGGCGACGCCGAGTGCGACGGCCTGGCGCGCATGCGCGAGGGCATCGCCCGGTGGCGCGCGACCGGCACCACGCTGTATGCGCCGTACTGGGCCGGGCTGCTGGCCGAGGCGCTGGCCGCGCACGGCGAGACCGAGGCCGCGCTGTCGCTGGTCGATGGCGCCGTGCAGCAGCAGGCGCAGGGCGAGGAGCGCCTGGCACTGGCCGAGCTGCTGCGGCTGCGGGCCGAGATACGGTTGAAGCGCGAAGGTGCGGCGGCGGAGGCCGCATCGCGGGCGGACCTGTTGCGGGCGATCGAGCTGGCGCAGGCGCAGAGCGCCGGCCTGTGGGCCGGGCGGGCCGCGGCCAGCCTGCAGCGGCTCGACAAGGCGTCGCTGCCCGCGGCCTGAACCGGAGACCAACCGGTCCCGATCACGGGGCCATCTGCGCGAGGGCGCGCGAGGGAGTCGGACGATGGGCGATCGTGTGGTGATCCTGGGCGGCGGTGTGGCCGGCATGTCGGCGGCACACGAGCTCGTCGAGCGCGGCTTCGTCGTGCAGGTGTTCGAGAAGCGCCGCATCGCCGGCGGCAAGGCGCGCAGCGTGCCGGTGCCGGGCTCGGGCACCGAGGGCCGGCGCGACCTGCCGGGGGAACACGGCTTCCGCTTCTTCCCGCGCTTCTACCGCCACCTGCCGGACACGATGCGGCGCATCCCGTACGGCGACAACCGGCACGGTGTCGAGGACAACCTGGTCGAGACCACGCGGCTGGAGTACCCGTTGGTGGGGCAGGCGCCGATCGTCGCGGTCGACCGCTTCCCGCGCAGCCTCGCCGACTGGAAGCTGGTCTTCAAGGACATGACCGGCGACTACGGCTTTCAGCCCGGCGAGCAGGAGTTCTTCGCCGAACGCATCTGGCAGATCATCACCAGCTGCGAGGACCGCCGCGTCGACGAGTACGAGCGCCTGGGCTGGTGGGAGTTCGTCGGCGCGGCGACGCGCTCGCCGGCCTACCAGAAATTTCTCGCCGGCGGGCTGACGCGTTCGCTGAACGCCGCGAAGGCGCAGCTGGCCAGCACGCGCACCATCGGCGACGTGCTGGTGCAGTTGCTGTTCGACATCCTGACGCCGGGCACCAGCTCGGACCGGCTGCTGAACGGGCCGACCAACGACGTGTGGATCGACCCCTGGCTGGCCTACCTGCGCGAGCAGGGCGTGGACTACCAGTTCGGCGCGCACTTCGAGCGCCTGAACGTCGCCGACGGCCGCATCGCCAGCGCGACGGTGACGCAGGACGGCCGCACCTTCGACGTGCAGGCCGACCACTACCTGTGCTGCGTGCCGCTCGAAGTCATGGCGCGGCACATCACGCCGGAACTGCTGGCCGCCGACTCGACGCTGCAGGGCATCGTCGACATCCGCCGCAACGTGCAGTGGATGAACGGCATCCAGTTCTACCTGAAGCAGGATGTGCCGATCGTGCACGGCCACGCGCTGTACGTCGACAGCGCCTGGGCGCTGACCTCGGTGTCGCAGGCGCAGTTCTGGCCGCGCTTCGACTTCGCGCGCGCCGGCGACGGCACGGTGCGGGGCATCCTGTCGGTCGACATCTCCGAGTGGGAAGTCGCCGGCTCCGAAGCGCACACCGGCGGCCGCACCGCGAAGCAGTGCACGCACGAGGAGATCGCCGCCGAGACCTGGTACCAGCTGAAGCAGTCGCTGAACCGGCCCGGCGCCGAGCTGCTGACGGACGACATGCTGCACTCGTGGTTCCTCGACCCGGACATCATTCCGCGCCTCGATCCGGCCGACCCCGCGGGACGTTCGCGCGAGCGCGACTCCGAGCCGCTGCTGGTCAACTACATCAACAGCTGGGACAAGCGGCCCGATGCCTACACCCGCATCCCGAACCTGTTCCTGGCGGCCGACTACGTGCGCACCTACACCGACCTGGCGACGATGGAAGGGGCCAACGAGGCGGCGCGCCGCGCGGTGAATTCGATCATCGACGCCAGCGGCAGCTCGGCGCCGCTGTGCCAGCTGTGGAAGCTGCACGAGCCGGAGCTCTTCGCGCCCTGGCGTGCGAACGACCAGACGCGCTACGACGCCGGCATGCCGTGGGACGGCGAGCTCGACCTCGGCAAGCGCCTGGCGCGTTTGTTCGGCTGACGTCCAAAAGGAGCGGCAGGTCGATGGATGCCACACCGAAGAAGGTTGCGATCCTGGGCGGCGGCGCGTCGGCGCTGACGGTCGCGTGGGCGCTGACCAGCCAGCCCGACTGGCGCCAGCGCTACGCCTCGATCACGGTCTACCAGCAGGGCTGGCGCCTCGGCGGCAAGGGCGCCAGCGGCCGTGGCCCCGACGGCCGCATCGAGGAGCACGGGCTGCACGTCTGGATGGGCTGGTACCAGAACGCCTTCCGCATCATGCGCGAGGCCTATGCCGAGCTCGGCCGGGCCGCCGGCGCGCCGCTGGCGAACTGGGACGACGCGTTCAAGCGCCACGGCTTCATCGACCTCGGCGAACAGGTGAAGGGGCGCTGGATCGACTGGCCGCTCGAATTCCCGATCACCGACGATGCGCCGGGCTTGGGCGGCGAATTCGGCACGCTGGCCGACTACATCGACGAGACGCTGCAGTCGCTGCACCGGCTGCTCGACGGCACGCTGTTCACGGCGCCCACGTCGTCGACGGCACCCGCGCACGGGTTGATCGACAAGCTGCTGCAGTCGGTCGAGCACGTGCTGCGCCTGGTCGAGGACGTCGCCGACATCGCCGCCGCCGAGCTGCTGCTGCATGCCGCGCGCGGCCACAGCGCGCGGCTGCGCCAGGGTGCGGATCCGGACGAGGTGCGCGGCCCGCTGGTGGCGCTGCTGCGCGAGGTCCGGCGCCGGCTGCTCGCGCACATCGAAGCCCATCTCGAGGGCGACACCGAGGCGCGCCGGCTGTTCATCATCGTCGACATCGGGCTCGCCTGCACCGCGGGCGTGCTGGAACGCGGGCTGGAGCAGGGCGCGCACGCTCTCGACGCGATCGACCACCTGGACTTCCGCGCCTTCCTGCGCGAGAGCGGGGCGCTCGATTCGAGCGTCGAGTCCTCGCTGGTGCGCGCGTTCTACGACCTGCTGTTCGCCTACCGCGACGGCAACCCGGACGACCAGCGCGTCGCAGCCGGGGTCGCGCTGCGGTTCATCTTCCGCATGGTGCTGACCTACAAGGGAGCCATCTTCTGGAAGATGCAGGCGGGCATGGGGGACACCGTGTTCACGCCGATGCACCAGGTTCTCGAGAAGCGCGGCGTTCGCTTCGAGTTCTTCCATCGTGTGCACAACCTCGAACTGAACGCCGACAAGACCGCCGTCGAACGCATCCACGTCGGCCGGCAGGCGACGCTGCGCGAGGGCGACACCTACCGCCCCTATGTGGACGTCAAGGGCCTGCCGTGCTGGCCCAATACGCCGCTGTACGCGCAACTGGTCGAAGGCGACGAATTGAAGGCGCAGGGCATCGACCTGGAGTCGATGTGGTCGCCGTGGGTCGAGCGCGAGGTGCCGGTGATCCTCGAACGCGGGCGCGATTTCGACCTCGTTGTCTTCGGCATCTCGATCGCCAGCATCCCGTACGTCGCCGGCGAGCTGCTGGCGGCCAGCCCGGCGTGGCAGGCGAGCGTGGCCGGCGTCGAGACCGTGCGCACGCAGGCCGCACAGCTGTGGCTTCAACCCACGCAGCAGGCGCTCGGCTGGACCTTGCCCAGCGCGGTGACCGATGCCTACCCCGAACCGCTGGACACCTGGGCCGACATGACCCACCTGCTGCCGCGCGAGGACTGGGCGGACGACGCGACGCCGGGCACGCTGACCTACTTCTGCGCGCCGATGCCCGGCGGCATCCCGCCGCTGGACGACCGCGCCGCCCCCGCGCGCGAGGACGCGCAGGTCCGGGCCAACGCGCTGCAGTGGCTGGAGCAGTGGGCGACGGTGATGTGGCCGCAGGCCGGCGATCCGGCCACGCCGGGCCGCGGCTTCGACTGGTCTTTGCTCATGGCGCCGGCCGATCGGCAGGGCCGCGCGCGCTTCGACGCGCAGTACTGGCGCGCGAACATCGATCCGTCGGAGCGCTACGTGCTGTCGGTGCCGGGGTCGACGGCGGTGCGGCTGCGGGCCGACCGGCGCGACTTCGAGAACCTGTTCATCACCGGCGACTGGATCTACACCGGCGTCAATGCCGGCTGCGTCGAGGGCACGGTGATCTCGGGGCTGCTGACCGCCAACGCGATCGGCGGCGTGCCCGCGTTGTCGGAGATCGTCGGCTACGCCAGCCCCTGACGAGGCCGTCGTTGCGACCTCACTGGCCGGGGAAGGGCGGCAGCAGCAGCAGGTGCAGCCGCGTCAGCACCGCGTCGTCCGGATGCGGCGTCGCGGTGAATCCGCAGTGCTGCAGCATGCGCAAGGTGGATTCGTCGCCGCAGTGCACGTCGGCGCGCAGCCATTGCAGCCGGCGGCGCGACGCGGCGCGCACCAGCGCCAGCAGCGCCCGCGTGCCGAGCCCCAGGCGCTGCCAGCCCTCGGCGACCACCAGCGCGATGTCGGCGCTGCCGGTGCTGCCGTCGATCACGAAGCGCAGCTCGCCGACGATGCGCTCGCCGCCCTCGTCGGGCACCGTGATCACGAAGCCGACCTCGTGGTCGGGGTCGATGTCGGTCAGCGCCGCGAGGCGCGCGTCCGACAGGCCGGCGGCGGTCGTGCCGTAGCGCGCCTGGCGGCTCGCGGGGCCGAGCGCGGCGATGAAGCGGCCCAGCGCGGCACGGTCACGCGGGCTCACCGGCCGCACGCGCACCGGCGTGCCGTTCGCCAGCCGCCATTGCGTGCCGGCGTCGGCGGTGATGCGGCAGGCAGCCGGTGCATGCACCGCCGGGGCGGTGGACTGCAGGAGGGTGGTGCTCATCATCGCGGTGTCCGTCGGGAGGGCTTGATGGGCACTGTAAGGAGCCGCCCTCGAATCCCCGATGAACAATGCAGCCGTCCCGGAGTGACATATTCACCCCCGCGCGACAAGCGCTGACGCCGGCGACATCGCGCCGGCGCAGTGAGCACGCTCAGCGCTTGCCGATGGCCTCGTAGCGCGCGGCCAGCTTGGCGGCGAAATGCGGGTCGTTGGGGTCCAGGGGCTTCGTCGGATCGTCGACGATGACCTGCGGCGCCGCGGCGCGGCAACCGCTGTCGGCGGCCGGCTTGTCGGCGGCCGCGGCCTGCGACGGTGCCAGCAGCAGCACGCTGCCGCCGAGCAGCAGCATCACGGGCAGGCACATCCACACGATCGGGGAGAGGCGGGGCAGTTTCATGGCGCGGTTCCTGGGTGATTCGACGTGGTCGTCGAGGGTTGGCCCCAGTCTAGGAAGCGCGCCCGGCGCGCGTTGCTAACTCGCGCCTACGGGGATGCGAAGAGATTGCTAAGCGGCCGCCGCGACGGCCGTCAGGGCTTCACGCGCGACGCGCGCACCACCGGCGGCGAGCGTTTCAGCGTGCGCAGCACGTCGGCCAGGTGATGGCGGTCGCGCACGGCCAGCGACAGGCGCAGCTCGGCGATGTCGGCATCCCGTTCGTTGTCCATGTCGATGTGCGTGATGTCGGCTTCGGCGGCGCTGACCGACGCGGCCACCTGGGCCAGCGCACCCTTGCCGTTGCGCACCTGCACGGCGATCATCGTCTCGAAGGCCCGCACCGGCTGCTCGGCCCATTCCACGGCCATCCAGCGCTCGGGATCGCGTTCCTTCAGCCGCTTGCCGTTGTGGCAGTCGGCGGTGTGCACCAGCAGCCCTTCGCCGCGGCCCAGGTAGCCGACGATCGCGTCGCCCGGGATCGGTCGGCAGCAGGTGGCCAACTGCACCGACGCGCCTTCGCTGCCGTCGATTGCCACGCCGCCCTGGCTCGGCGCCGCGTCGTCCGCGGCATAGCGGCCCAGCGTCAGCGTCACCGCATCGGGCCGCGTGCCGCGCTCGGCCATCAGCTGCGCCAGCCGCTTGGCGACGATGGTGGCGATCTTGCGGCCCAGGCCGATGTCGGTCAGCAGCTCACCGCGGCCGCGATTGCCGCTCCAGCGCGTCAGCTGGTGCCACAGCGCATTGGCTTCGGTGTCGGTCGGGTCGGTCGACGGCAGGCCGAGGCCTTCGGCCCGCAGCGCCTGCTGCAGCAGCTTTTCGCCCAGGCTGCGCGACTCTTCCTGCTCCATCGTCTTCAGGAAGTGCCGGATCTTCGAGCGCGCACGCCCGGTGCGCACGAAGTTCAGCCAGGCCGGGTTCGGCCGTGCGCCGGGTGCGGTGACGATCTCGACGACGTCGCCGCTCTTGAGCTCCGTGCGCAGCGCGACCGGCTCGCCGTTGACCTTGGCCGCGACGCAGTGGTCGCCGACGTCGGAGTGGATCGCGTAGGCGAAGTCCACCGCCGTCGCGCCACGCGGCAGCGCCATGATCTTGCTCATCGGCGTGAAGACGTAGACCGCCTCGGGCACGAGGTCGATCTTCACGTGCTCGAGGAACTCGGCCGCGTCGCGCGTCTCGTCCTGGATGTCCAGCAGCGACTGCAGCCACATCGCGCCCAGCGGATGCGCATCGCCCGAGCCGCCGGCGCGGCGGTCGTTCTTGTAGAGCCAGTGCGCCGCGATGCCGCTTTCGGCCACCGCGTGCATCTGCTCGGTGCGGATCTGGAACTCCACCGCGGTGCCGAGCGGGCTGACCAGCGTGGTGTGCAGCGACTGGTAGCCGTTGGGCTTGGGGATCGCGATGTAGTCCTTGAAGCGGCCCGGCACCGGCTTGTACAGCTGGTGCAGCACGCCGAGCGCCAGGTAGCAGTCGGGCAGCGTCTGCACGACGATGCGGAAGCCGAAGATGTCGTTGACCTGCGCGAAGCTGGTGTGCTTTTCGCGCATCTTGCGGTAGATGGAGTAGACGGTCTTTTCGCGACCCGAGACCAGCACCTTCATCTTCGATGCGGCGAAGGCCTTCTCGACGTCCTTGTGCACGCGGTCGACGATGTCGCGCCGGTAGCCGCGTGAACGCTTGACCGCCTTGTCGAGCGCGCCGTGGCGCCAGGGAAACAGGTGCGCGAACGACAGTTCCTGCAGCTCGCGGTAGATCTGGTTCAGGCCCAGCCGGTGGGCGATGGGCGCGAAGATGTCCAGCGTCTCGCGAGCGATGCGTTTTCGCTTGGCCGGCTGCATCGCGGCCATCGTGCGCATGTTGTGCAGCCGGTCGGCCAGCTTCACGAGGATGACGCGCACGTCGCGCGCCATCGCCAGCAGCATCTTGCGGAAGGACTCGGCCTGGCCTTCCTCGCGCGTCGGGAACTGCAGCTTGTCCAGCTTCGTCAGCCCGTCGACCAGCTCGGCGGTCGGCGCGCCGAAGCGTTCGATCAGCTCGACCTTGGTGACACCGCAGTCCTCCATGGCGTCGTGCATCAGCGCGGCCATCACGGCCTGCGCGTCGAGGCGCCAGTCGGCCACCATGCCGGCGACGGCGATCGGATGCGTGATGTAGGGCTCGCCGCTGGCGCGGAACTGGCCCAGGTGGGCCTCGTCGGCGAACTTGTAGGCCTCGCGGATCTGCTTGATCTCGCCTTTCGACAGGTAGCCGAGCTTGTCCGAGAGTGCGGCGAAGGAGGCGGCTTCGGGCTTCGGCGCGGTTTCGATCGCGGGCGCCCGATGCTTCGGCTGCAGCGCGGCAGGCAAAAGCAGTTCAGCGGCGAACGATCGGATCCCCATGGCCCGAATTTAGCCTGCTTTGACGGGCGCGCCGTGGCGCGCGGGAAAGCAAAAAGGGCACCCGAGGGTGCCCATTTGCAATGATCTGGAAACGCCGTGCCTCAGATCGGCACGCGGCGCAGCATCTCGATGCCGACTTCGCCCGCGGCAATTTCGCGCAGCGCGGTGACGCCGGGCTTGTTCTTGGTCTCGATCTTGGGCGCGTGGCCCTGGCTCAGCATGCGGGCGCGGTAGGTCGCGGCGAGCACGAGCTGGAAGCGATTCGGGATCTTCTGCAGGCAGTCTTCGACGGTGATGCGGGCCATGGGCGTCCTGGTGGATTTCGAAGTCTGTTCGAAGCTCGGTTCAGATCAGATTCAGCGCGGCGAAGACCTGCGACTTGTTGCGCAGTTGAGCGGCGTACTTCAGGCGCTGCGAGTGCACGACGGTCTTCAGGTCGAAAAGCGCCGTTTCGAACAAAGAATTGATTATAACGAAGTCGAAGTGCCGGGCCTGTGCGACTTCCTCGCGGGCGTTGGCCATGCGCTCCTCGATGACCTCGGGATGGTCCTCGCCGCGGCGCTGCAGGCGCTGCTTCAGCTCCTGCCAGCTCGGCGGCAGGATGAAGATCAGCACCGCGTGCGGGAAGAGCTTCTTGATCTGCAGCGCGCCCTGGAAGTCGATCTCCAGCACCACGTCCTCGCCTTCGGCCAGGCGCTTCTCGACCGCCGAGCGCGAGGTGCCGTAGAGGTTGCCGTGCACCTCGGCCCACTCGAAGAAGTCGCCATGCGCGACCATCGCGCGAAACGTCGGCTCGTCGATGAACCAGTACTCGCGGCCGTGCTGCTCCTGGCCCCGCGGCTGACGCGTGGTGTGCGAGACCGACACCGCGAGGTGCGAATCCAGCTCCAGCAGCGCCTTGACCAGGCTGGACTTGCCGGCGCCCGACGGCGCGGCGACGACGAAGAGGTTGCCGGGCGTCTCGATCGGCGATGCAGAGCCGGCGGCTGCAAGGGGCCCGGCGGGCGCGGGGGTGTCGCTCATCTGATCGGCCTCACTCGATGTTCTGCACCTGCTCGCGCATCTGCTCGATCGCCACCTTCATCTCGACCGAGACGTTGGTCAGCTCCAGCGCCGACGACTTCGAACCCAGCGTATTCGCCTCGCGGTGCAGTTCCTGGATCAGGAAGTCCAGCCGCTTGCCGAGCTCGCCGCCGGCCTTCAGCAGCCGCGTGATCTCGTCGAGGTGGGCCTTGAGGCGCGACAGTTCCTCGGCGACGTCGATGCGCAGCGCGTAGGCGGCGGCTTCGTTGAGGGCGCGCTCCTGCAGCGCCTCGGGCTTGACGGTGCTCGCCGCGCCGGCATTGGCCAGCGCCTCGTGCCAGCGCTCGAGGAAGCGCTGCTGCTGGCGCTGCACGACCTGCGGCACCAGCGGCTCGGCCTGCGCGGCCAGTTCGCGCAGGCGGCCGATGCGTTCGCTCAGGATCGCGACGAGGCGGGCGCCTTCGCGGGCCCGCGCCTCGCGCATCGCCTCGACGGCTGCGCGGGCGGCTTGAAGCACCGCATCGTCCAGCCGTTCGGTGGCGGCCGCGCCGCGGCACCAGTTCAGCGCCTCGCTGGTGCTGAACGAGCGGGCGTTGGGCAGGAAGGACTGCACGGTGGATTCCAGCTGAGCAAGCCGCATCAGCTGTTCCGGTTGCGGCTGCGGCCAGGCGTTGTCGGACTCGCGCTGCGTCGCGACCCGCAATTCGATCTTGCCGCGCTTGAACACCTGGCCGACGAGCTCGCGCAGCGCCGGTTCGAGGCCGCGCAGCTCATCGGGCAGCCGCAGCGACAGGTCGAGGAAGCGGCCGTTGACGGACCTGAGCTCGACCGTCGCGGCCGACCCCGCACCTGGGGAAGCCGGCGCCGTTTCGGCAGGTGCTGCAGCCGCTGCGCTGGCGCTGCCGAAACCGGTCATGCTGTAGACTGCCATCGACTATTCGTTCGAGCGAAATCACCAATTATGTCAAAGCCAAAACCCGCCCCTTTGCCTGCGGGCACGGTGGTCGGGGGGTACTCGATCGTCAAGAAACTGGCGGCCGGTGGCTTTGGGGTGGTCTACCTCGCCGAGGATGCCGACCGGCACCTGGTGGCGGTGAAGGAATACCTGCCGGCGTCGCTGGCCGAACGTTCGCCCGGTGAACTGACGCCACGCGTCAAGCCCGAGAAGCAGCCGCTGTACCGGTTGGGCCTGAAGAGCTTCTTCGAAGAAGGCCGGTCGCTCGCGCAGATCTCGCATTCCAGCGTCGTCTCGGTGCTGAATTTCTTCCGCGAGAACGAAACCGTCTACATGGTGATGAACTACCTGCAGGGCGATACCCTGCAGGATTTCATCGTCACCGCGCGCGACCTCAAGCGCGACAAGGTGTTCCGCGAGTCGACGATCCGCAGCCTCTTCGACGAGATCCTGCGCGGCCTGCGCATCGTGCACCAGCACAAGATGCTGCACCTGGACATCAAGCCGGCGAACATCTTCATCACCAACGACAACAAGGCGGTGATGCTCGACTTCGGCGCTGCGCGCGAAGTGCTGAGCAAGGAAGGCAATTTCATCCGGCCGATGTACACGCCCGGCTTCGCCGCGCCCGAGATGTACCGCCGCGACGGCACGCTGGGCCCGTGGACCGACATCTACGCAATCGGCGCCTGCATCTATGCCTGCATGCAGGGCTATCCGCCGAACGACGCGCCGCAGCGGCTCGAGAAGGATCGCCTCGCGCTGTCGCTGTCGCGGCTGCGCAATGTCTACTCGGACAACCTGATCGAGGTCACCGAGTGGTGCATGTCGCTCGATCCGCTGTCGCGGCCGCAGAGCGTGTTCGCGCTGCAGAAGGAGCTGTCGCGCGAGACCGAACGCCGCTACACCAAGCTCAGCTTCAGCGAGCGGCTGAAACTGCAGATCGAGAACCTGAAGTCCGGCGCCAAGCCGTGATCCGGAGCGCGCGATGAGGTTCTCCGTCTACCAGGTCAGCCGCAAGGGCGGCCGCGAGAAGAACGAAGACCGGATGGGGTATTGCTATACCCGCAGTTCTGGCCTCTTTGCGCTGGCCGACGGCATGGGCGGACATCCGGAGGGCGAGGTCGCCTCGCAGCTGGCGCTGCAGACGATGGCCGCGCTCTACCAGCGCGATGCCAAGCCGGGCCTGAAGGACCCGCTGCGCTTCCTGCACGACGCCATCCTCGCCGGTCACCACCAGCTGCTGCGCTACGCCACCGACAAGGCGCTGCTCGACACGCCGCGCACCACCATCGTCGCCTGCGTGCTGCAGGGGAACGCGGCGTACTGGGCGCACTGCGGCGATTCGCGCCTGTACCTCGTTCGCGGCGACAAGCTGATCGCCCGCACGCGCGACCATTCGTACACCGAGCTGCAGGACACGATGGCGCAGGTGGTGCCGATCGCGCAGCGCTTCAACCGCAACGTGCTGTTCACCTGCCTCGGCTCGCCCGGCAAGCCGGTGGTCGACACCGCCGGGCCCCTGCTGATGCAGCCGGGTGACAAGGTGCTGCTGTGCTCGGACGGCCTGTGGGGCAGCGTGACCGACGCGGTGATCACCGAGCAGCTGTCGTTGCGCCCCATCTCCGATGCCGTGCCCGAGCTCGCCGAGCAGGCGCTGCGCAATGCCGGCGCGAAGAGCGACAACGTGACCATCCTGGCGGTCGAGTGGGAAGCCGCCGAGGACCATGAATCGACCGTCGCGGTGTCGACGCAGAACCTCGGCGACGAGGTCTTCGCATCGACCATCCAGGCCAGCCTCGGCGCCGGCGAAGCCCCGCCCGACGAGCTCGACGACGCGGAGATCGAACGCTCGATCCGCGAGATCAACGAGGCCATCCGGCGCTCGTCCCAGAAAAAACACTGAGGTCCTTCCATGAGTGAATTCCAGCGCGCCAGCGGCCGCGCAGCGGACGCCTTGCGTCCGGTGGTCATCCAGCGCGGCTTCACCCGCCATGCCGAGGGGTCGGTGCTGGTGTGCTTCGGCGAGACGCGCGTGCTGTGCACCGCGTCGGTCGAGGAGAAGGTGCCGCCGCACAAGCGCGGCTCCGGCGAAGGCTGGGTGACGGCCGAGTACGGCATGCTGCCGCGCGCCACGCACACCCGCGGCGACCGCGAGGCCGCGCGCGGCAAGCAGAGCGGCCGCACGCAGGAGATCCAGCGCCTGATCGGCCGTTCGCTGCGCTGCGTGTTCGACCTCGCGGCGCTCGGTGAGCGCAGCATCCTGATCGATTGCGACGTGCTGCAGGCCGACGGCGGCACGCGCACCGCCGCGATCACCGGGGCCTGGGTCGCCGCGCAGGACGCGGTGAGCTGGCTGCTGGCCAAGGGCGCGATCCCGAAGAGCCCGATCAAGAGCGCGGTGGCGGCGATCTCGGTCGGCATCGTCGACGGCACGCCGCTGCTGGACCTGGAATACACCGAGGACGCGGCCTGCGACACCGACATGAACGTCGTGATGACCGGGGCCGGCGGCTTCGTCGAGGTGCAGGGCACGGCCGAAGGTGCGTCCTTCACCCGCACCGAGATGGACGCGCTGCTGGCGCTGGCCGACAAGGGCATCCGCGAGCTGGTGCAGGCCCAGGCGGCGGCGCTGGCACTGCCTTTGCCCCGCTGACGTTCACGGTGAATCCGATGCGCCTCGTGCTCGCCTCCAACAACGCGAAGAAGCTCGCCGAGCTGCGCGCGCTGCTCGCCGGCCTGCCGCTGGAGATCGTCACGCAGGGCGAGCTGGGCATCGTCGAGGCCGAGGAGCCGCACCACACCTTCGTCGAGAACGCGCTGGCCAAGGCGCGCCATGCGGCGCGGGCCTGCGGCGGCGCGGCGATCGCCGACGACTCGGGGCTGTGCGTCAACGCGCTCGGCGGGTCGCCGGGCGTGATCTCGGCGCACTACGCGGGCGAAGTCGACGTCATCGCCGGCGAGGACCGCGAGGCGCGCCGCCGCCGCCAGGATGCGCTGAACAATGCCCTGCTGCTCGAACGGCTTCAGGGCGCCGCCGACCGCCGTGCGCACTTCATCAGCACGCTGGTGGCGCTGCGCCATGCCGACGATCCGGAGCCGCTGATCGCCGTCGGCCGTTGGCCGGGCGAGGTGCTCGACAGCCCGCGCGGCAACGGCGGCTTCGGCTACGACCCCCTGATGATGATCCCCGAGCTGGGCGCGACGGTCGCCGAGCTCGATGCCGATCGCAAGAACCGCTTCAGCCACCGTGCACGCTCGGCCGCCGCGCTGCGCGAGCAGCTGGTGCAGGTCTGGCGCCTGGCCTAGCGTTCAAGGGAAGCGGCCATGGTCGACGGTGCCGATGTCGTTGCGCGCTACCTGCGCCCGGGCACGCTCACCCTGAGCGAGCAGCCGCCGCTGTCGCTGTACGTGCACCTGCCGTGGTGCCTGGCGAAGTGTCCGTACTGCGACTTCAATTCCCACGCGCTGCCGGACGGGAAACCGCCCGAGCAGCGCTACCTCGACGCGCTGCGCGCCGACCTCGACGCGGCGCTGCCGCAGGTCTGGGGCCGGCCGGTGATCAGCGTGTTCATCGGCGGCGGCACGCCGAGCCTGTTCTCGCCGGAGGCCATCGACCGGCTGCTGGCCGATATCCGTGCCCGCCTGCCACTCGAGCCGGGCTGCGAGATCACGCTGGAAGCGAACCCCGGCACCTTCGAACGCGAGCGCTTCAAGGCCTTCCGGGCCGCCGGCGTCACGCGGCTGTCGGTCGGCGTGCAGAGCTTCGACGACGGCATGCTCAAGCGCCTGGGCCGCGTGCACAACGGCGCGCAGGCGCGCGCCGCGCTCGAAGAAGCGAAGGACGCGTTCGACACCTTCAACCTCGACCTGATGTACGCGCTGCCGGGGCAGACCCTCGCGCAGCTGCAGGCCGACCTCGACACCGCGCTGTCGTTCGCGCCGCCGCACCTGTCGATCTACCACCTGACGATCGAGCCGAACACCCGCTTCGCGGTGCAGCGGCCGGTGGGCCTGCCGGACGACGACCTCGCCAGCGACATGCTGGACCTGCTGGTCGAACGCACGGCCGCCACGGGCCTGCAGCGCTACGAGGTCTCGGCATTCGCCCAGCCCGGCCACCGCTGCAGGCACAACCTGAACTACTGGCAGTTCGGCGACTACCTCGGCATCGGCGCCGGCGCCCACGGCAAGCTGAGCTACCCGCATCGCGTCGTGCGCCAGGTGCGCTGGCGCGAGCCGATGAGCTACATCGAGCAGGCGCTCGCCGGCAGCGCAATGAGCAACGACGACGAGGTGGCGCGCAAGCAGCTGCCTTTCGAGTTCATGCTCAACGCACTGCGACTGCGCGAGGGCTTCGCGCTGGCCGACTTCAGCGCCCGCACCGGGCTGCCGCTGACGGCCATCGAAGCGCCGCTGCAGCAGGCCGAAGCGCGCGGGCTGGTCGAGCGCGACTTCGTGCGCGTGAAGCCGACCGTGCGCGGCTTCGACTTCCTGTCGGACCTGCAGTCGCTGTTCCTGGCGCCTTGACGCGCTGATCCGCCGAGGCTTCAGCCGGCCGGCGCGGGGCTCACGCGCAGCTCGGCCGCCGACTGCGCCAGTTCCTCGCGCAGCCAGGCGTGGAAGGCCTGCAACGGTGGCCAGTCGGCCAGTGCCGGCGGGTAGACGATCCAGAAGGTGTCGTAGCCGTCGCCGGCCACCGCCTGCTGCGCCAGTCGCACCAGCCGGCCGTCGCGCAGCGCATCGGCAGCCAGCAGCTCGCGCGTGAGTGCCAGCCCCAGACCTTGTTCGGCCGCCTGCAGCATCAGGCCCGCATCGTTGAAGCTGGCGACCGGGTTGACGCGCGTCGTGTGGCCCTGCTGCGCGAACCACTGCTGCCAGAGGTCTGCATCGCCGAGCAGCGGCTCGTCGGCCAGCGCCGCGGGGGAGGCGCCGCGCAGCCGGCGCGCGATGTCGGGCGCGGCGAGCGCGATGCGCGACGAGGCGATCAAGGGCTCGCACTGCAATCCGCGCCACGGACCGGCGCCCTGGCGCAGCGCGACGTGGAAGCCTTCCTTCTGCAGGTCGATGACCCGCGGCGACGCCTCGAGCTCCAGCGCGATGCAGGGGTGGCGGGCGCGCCACCGCCCCATGCGGGGCAGCAGCCAGCGCTGCGCGAAGGAGGGCAGCAGCGTCACGCGCACGCGCTGCGTATCGCCGGCCGCGGTGGCGGCAGCGGCGCGCAGGCCTTCGTCGAGCTGGTCCAGCGCGCTTTCCACGGCCGCCAGCAGCGCCGCGCCGGCGGGGTTGAGCACGATGCGGCGGCCGCTGCGCTCGAAGAGCACGAAGCCCAGCTGTTCCTCGAGCAGCTTGATCTGCTGGCTGACCGCGCTGTGCGTCAGGTGCAGCACCTCGGCGGCGGCACGCAGGTTCTGGCGCTTCGCGACGGCGCGGAAGGTGGGCAGCGTTTGCAGGGGAAGGCGCATGTTGGTAAGTATCGCTGACCAATTTGGCCGGAACTTATCGATTTTCTTGCCAGGAAGCTATGTTTATGCTTACCAGCACGTCGAATCCATGACCACCGGAGTGTTTATGAACGCCAACACCTGCACGATGCCCGCCCCGATCCCGCTGCACCGTCCGCTGTGGCAGCGCATCAAGGATGCGGCGCTGGACAGTCTGACGAATTGGCGCCGCGCGCGCGTCGTTCCCGAGGGCGAGATGGACCTGCAGCTGGCGATCGAGCTCAACGACGCGACGCTGCGCGACATCGGCGCGCCCGAGTGGCTGCAGGCCGAGGCGGCGGCCCGCCGGGGAGCGGACTCGCTGGCGCTGCGCGCCGCGCGTGTGGACCTCGCGGGCGGCGGCCTGCGCTGGCAGTGAACGACGGGCGGACCGCGCCGACGGCGCGGTTCGCTCAGACGCGGTGGATCGCCGCGCCGACCGTCGAGCGCAGGCGCTCGAGCAGCGCCGGTGCGATGCGCTGCAGCGGCAGCACCTCGTCGGCCGCGCCGTGGGCGATGGCTTCGCGCGGCATGCCGAAGACGACGCAGCTCGACTCGTCCTGGCAGAAGTTGTAGCTGCCGGCGTCGCGCATCGTCTTCATCGCGCGTGCGCCATCGGCGCCCATGCCGGTCAGCATCACGCCGAGCGCGTTCTGGCCGACCACGCGTGCCGCCGATTCGAACAGCACCTCGACCGACGGCTTGTGGCGGTTCACCGGGTCACCGTCGCGCACGCGGGCGATGTAGTTCGCACCGGAACGCTCGACCGACAGGTGCAGCCCGCCCGGCGCGATGTAGGCATGGCCCGGGATGATGCGGTCGCCGTCCACGGCTTCCTTGACGCGGATGCGGCACAGGCCGTCCAGCCGCGCGGCATAACTGCGGGTGAAACCCGCCGGCATGTGCTGCGTGATGACCACCGCCGGCGCGTCGGCCGGCAGGTTCATCAGCACTTCCTTGGTCGCTTCGGTGCCGCCGGTGGAGGCGCCGATGAAGATGATCTTCTCCGTCGACAGGCGACCCAGCGACGCGGCCGGGGCGGCCGGTCGCACACCCGCGGGTGCCGGCGAGCCGGGGGCGGCCCCGGCCGGCGCGACCGCCGGCGGCAGGCGCCGCACGTGGGCCTTCGACGCGGTGCGGACCTTCTCGGTGATGTCCTCGGCGAGTTGGCGCAGCCCGTCGGCGACGCCGATCTTCGGCTTGGCGACGAAATCGATGGCGCCGAGCTCCAGCGCGCGCAGCGTCACCTCGGCGCCGCGTTCGGTCAGCGTGCTGACCATCACCACCGGCATCGGCCGCAGGCGCATCAGCTTGGACAGGAAGTCGATGCCGTCCATGCGCGGCATCTCGACGTCCAGCGTGATGACGTCGGGATTGAGGTTGCGGATCATCTCGCGCGCGACGTAGGGATCGCTCGCGGCGCCGACACACTCCATGTCCGGCTGCTTGTTGATGATCTCGGCGAGCAGGCCACGTACCAGCGCGGAATCGTCGACCACCACGACACGGGTTTTGGACATCTTGAACTCCGTCTTGTCGTCGGTTGATCAGAACAGGTCGACCGAGCCGCCGCCGGTGGACACCGGCACGGCCTTCTGCGCCGCGGCGCGGTCCTGGGCCAGCAGCGCGTCGGTGTTGGTCGGCGCCAGGCGCTTGACCATCGCCTTGCCGCTGCCGGGCAGGAAGCACACCTTGCGCGGGTAGACGTCCATCACATCCTTGCTGACGATGGGAATGCGCTCGGTCTGCAGGTAGTCGATGACGAACTTGGTGTTGCGCTCGCCGACGTTGAGGCTGTTCATGCCGCTGATCACCGCGCCGCCGCCGAAGACCTTGGCCTCCATCGTGATGCGCGAGGCGCCGCGCTTCATCATCTCGTTGATCAGCAGTTCCATCGCGTACGAGCCGTAGCGGCCGGAGTCGCCGGCGCCTTCGGGCAGCATGAAATGGTTCATGCCGCCGATCTTGCGCTCGCGGTCCCACAGGCAGGCGGCGATGCACGAGCCCAGCGTGGTGGTGATCAGCAGGTCCTCGTCGTGCACGAAGTACTCGCCCGGCAGCACCTTGACCGAGTCGTTCTTGAAGTGCGCGTCCCAGAAGAAGAACGAGGCCTCGCCCGGCTTGCGCGACGCGGCCTTGAGCTTCTCCAGCCGCGGCGAGCTGTTGATCGTGTTGTTGATCGTCGGCATGCGCGGCGCCATCGTGGCGGTGGCAGACATCGGAATCATGTGAAGCGGTCCTGTCTCGGGCGAGCGGGGTCGGCTCAGGCCTTCTGGTAGATCGTCTTGCCGCGAAGCTTGTACAGGTCGCGCGAGTCGGTGAAGTTCTCGGAGTGGCCCACGTACAGCAGGCCGCCGGGCCGCGTGATGCGATGCATCTGCTGCAGCACCTGGCGCTGCGTCTGCGCATCGAAATAGATCATCACGTTGCGGCAGAAGATGATGTCGAAGGGCTCGCCCAGGGCCCAGTCGCGGGCCATCAGGTTGAACGGCCGGAACTCGATCATGCGTGCCAGCTCGGGCTTGACGCGGATGAAGCCGGCGTTCGCGCCCTTGCCGCGCAGGAAGTGCTTCTGCAGGCGCTGCGGCGACAGGCCGCGCGAATCGGCGTCGTAGACACCGCGCTGCGCGGTGGCCAGCACCTTGGTGTCGATGTCGCTGGCCAGGATGCGCACCGCTGCGCTCGGGCCCAGCGCCTCGGCGACGGTCATCGCGATCGAGTACGGTTCCTCGCCGGTCGAGGCCGCGCTGCACCAGATGCGCAGGTTCTGTCCGGCGCGGGCCTTCAGGTCGTCGGCCAGCGCGTGGAAGTGGTGGTCCTCGCGGAAGAAGGAGGTCAGGTTGGTGGTCAGGCAGTTGATGAACTCCTGCCACTCGGCGTCACCCGACGCGCCGGTGTGCGACTGCAGCCACTGCAGGTAGTCGGCGAACGAGCGGTGGCTGGTCTCGCGCAGCCGGCGCGACAGCCGGCTGTAGACCATCGCCTGCTTGCCCGCGTGCAGGCTGATGCCCGCGCGCTGGTAGATCAGCTCGCGCACCTTGTCGAAGTCGGCCTTCGAGAACGTGAATTCCTGCTCGACGGCGGCACTGCCGGTCGTTGCGGCAGGCCGTGTCGGTGCAATGAGGTCGGACATGGTTCGTATTCGAGGACGGTCCAGGGGCGCGATGCCGCGGCATCACGGCATTTGTTCGGCAGTCTGACCGAGCGCTTGAGGTCCGAGCGGGCGAAGAAAGCCCGGTTTGGACCGCTATTCCCGCCCCTGTCGCAGGAAGGGCCACTGCTAGACTGGCCGCACGCTGTACCTCGTCAACCCTTCAGTGGACGCCCACCACCGACCGCAACTGCTGCACCCCGATGCCGACGTACTGCGGCTGGACATGGCGCTGGCGCTGCTGCGGCACGCAGGGCAGGAGATTCCCGGCGGCATCCCGGGCTCGCAGGCCTGGATGCAGCAGCTGATCGACCGGCTGGTCGACCTGTCGAGCCGCGATCCGCTGACGGGCCTGGCGAACCGCCGCCACTTCGAGCTGGCGCTGGCGCGCGAGGTCGATCGGGTGGCCCGGTCCGGCGAATCGGCGCTGCTGCTGGTCGTCGACATCGACCATTTCAAGCGCATCAACGACACCCACGGCCACGCGGTCGGTGACCAGGTCATCCGCGCGGTCGGCGAGGCGCTGGCCGTCACCGTGCGGCCGATGGACCTCGTCGCGCGCATCGGCGGCGAGGAATTCGCGATCGTGCTGCCGAACTGCGCGGCCGCTTTCGGGCCGCAGGTAGCCGCCCGCATCCGTCATCGTGTCGCCCGCACCGTGCTGCCGCTGCTCGACGGCCGCACGATCGGCGTCACCGTCAGCGTCGGCGGCGCCTTCGCGCAGCAATGGGTGCGCTCGTCCGCGGAACTCTGGATGGAGCGCGCGGATCGTCAGCTGTACCGCGCGAAGGCCGAAGGCCGCGACCGCGTCTGCATCGAACCTTCCGAAGTGCCCTCGGTCAGCGCCGAAGAGAAGGGCATGCTGTTCGGCACCTCCCAGTTTCAGGACTTCGAATGACTCCCGTCACCCCGTCGGCCCCCACGGCCGCGCCCGCGTCGACTGCGCCGCCGCCCAAGGGCGCGCGCATCACCGCGATCACCAGCGGCAAGGGCGGTGTCGGCAAGACCTTCAGCACCGCGAACCTCGCCGCCGCGCTCGCCCGCCGAGGGGCGCGCGTGTTGGTGCTCGATGCCGACCTCGGCCTCGCGAACCTGGACGTCGTGCTGAACCTGTACTCGCGCCTGACGCTGCACGATGTCTTCACCGGCCGCACGCCGCTGGACGACGCGATCCTGCCGGCGCCCGGCGGCTTCTCGGTGCTGCTGGCGGGCTCGGGCCTGATCGAGTATTCGCGCATGACGCCCGAGGTACGCGACAAGCTGCTCGACGTGATCCAGCGCGTGCGTCCGCGCTACGACCACGTGCTGCTCGACACCGGGGCCGGCATCTCCGACGTCGTGCTGTTCACGGTGTCGCTGGCCGACGAGGTGCTGATCGTCGCGACGCCGGAACCGACCTCGCTCGCCGATGCCTACGCCACCGTCAAGGTGCTGGCCTCGACGCAGGCGCCGCGGCCGATGAAGCTGCTGGTCAACCAGACGCAGCGCAGCGGCGAAGGCCGTGCGGTGCGGGCGCAGCTGCAGCAAGTCGTTGACCGCTTCGTCAACGGCAACCTCGCGCAGCCGATCAAGCTGGACCACATCGGCGACATCCCGCAGGACAGCGCGGTGCGCGAGACGGTGCAGCGGCGCCAGCTGCTGCTGGAGTCGCTGCCCGGCAGCCCGGCCGCGCAGGCGCTGGTCGCCGCCGCCGCCAAGCTGGCAGGCTGAAGGCCATGGCGGACATCGACGACGACGCGGCGAGCGCTGCGGCGGCGATCACCCCGTTCGAACGCCTGGGCGGCGAAACCGGCGTGCGCGCGCTGGTCGACCGCTTCTACGACCTGATGGACCTCGAGCCGGTCTTCACCGAGCTGCGCGCGCTGCATCCGCAGTCGCTCGACGGTTCGCGCGACAAGCTCTTCTGGTTCCTCTGCGGCTGGCTCGGCGGCCCGAACCACTACATCGAGCGCTTCGGCCACCCGCGGCTGCGCGCGCGCCACCTGCCGTATGCGATCGGCATCCGCGAGCGCAACCAGTGGATGGCCTGCATGCTGCAGGCCATGCAGGACGAGGGCATCGACCCGGCCATGGCCGAGCGCCTGGCCGAGAGCTTCTTCGGCACCGCCGACTGGATGCGCAACCAGGGCGGCTGAGCCGGGCCAGGTCGAGGCGGCCGGCGCCGCCCCGCTTCACTTCCAGAGATCGACCGGCTTGCCCTGCTCGCGCAGCCTGTCCGCCTTCGCCTGCACGAAGCGCTGGAAATGCGGCTGCTGGCGGTAGGCGCCGTCGGCCACGTACTCGAACGCGCTCTCGATGTGGAAGGGCCGCATGTAGCCGTCGAAGCGGAAGGCCTCGCGGCCTTGCGCGTCGAAGAACACCACCGTGGGGTACAGCTGGATGCCGAGGTCGCGCGCGAAGCGGCGCACGTCGCTGCGCCGGCCGTCGGGCGTCACCAGCGGGCTTGACGTCGCCGGCGCCAGCCGCGCGATGTCGAAGCGGGCGAGCAGCGGCTTCATCGCATCGCGGGCGAAAGCCTCGCCGTGCATCTCGGCGCAGGCCTTGCATGACGCCGATTCGAACAGCACCGCCAGCGGCCTTGCGCGGCCGCCGCGCGCCAGGTTGCCCGCGTCGCGCATCAGGTAGGGCCGCGGGCCCGCGATCGCCACCTCGGGTTCCTTCAACTGCGCGGCGAGGTACTCGGCCAGCGACTGCTCGCGGTCGCGGCGCTGGATGACGTAGTCCAGCACATGCGTGAAGCGCTCGGGCGGCTGGTAGCCGTTCAGCCGCAGTGCGACGCGGCCGTCGCTCTCCAGGAACAGCAGGGTCGGCGTGAACTGCACCTTCAGCAGCTGCGCGAGGCCTTTTTCGGTGGTCTGCGTGCCGTCGAGCCAGGTGACGTCGCTGCCGCCCCAGATGTTCACCGCGATGGCGACGAAGTGCTGGCGTGTCTTGTCGGTGATCGGCCCCGGCCCGAAGTTGGCCTTCATCAGCGCCTTGCAGTACGGACAGCCGTCCTGGCCGAAATAGACCATCACCCGCTTGCCCTCGCGCGCGGCCTCGGGCACCTCGTCCTTGAAGTCGAGCAGGCTGTTGGAGAACCAGCGCGGGATCTCGATCGCGTGCGGGGAGGGTTGTGGCTGGGCGAACGCCGCGCTGACGGCGAACAGCAGCAGCACGCCGAGGGCTCGAAGGAAGACTGGCATCATCGTCCCGATCAGCTGCCGGCCAGCAGCACCACCAGCGCCCCGGCACCCCCCTGCGGGCCACTGGCCTGCGCGAAGGCGATCACCTCCGCGCTCTGCGCCAGCCAGCGTTGCACCTTGGCCTTCAGCACCGGCTGCCGGCCCGGCGAGCCGTGTCCCTTGCCATGCACGACGCGCAGGCAGCGCATGCCGCGGCGCTGGCATTCATGCAGGTAGTCGGCGAGCGCACGGCGCGCCTCGTCGCGGTTCAGCCCGTGCAGGTCGATCTGGCCCTGCAGCGCCCACTGGCCCCGGCGCAGCTTGGTCACCACCTCGGGGCCGATGCCGGGACGGCGAAAGCTCAGGCCGTCGTCGGTCAGCAGCAGCGACTCGAGGTTGACCTCGTCGGACAGCGACTCGCGCACCGCCGCCTGCTCGTCGAGCTCGCGCTGGCGCGGGTGCGGCGGCGGCAGCGGCCGCACGATCTCGGCCAGGCCACGGTCGCGCAGCTTGTGCACCGGGCCGACCGCACGGGCGAACAGGTCGTGCTGGACCTGCTGGCGGCGCTGCAATGCGCGCTCGCGCGCGGCGCGCTCGGCCGCGTCGCGCTGCGCGCGGGCCATCGCCTCGCGCAGGGCGCCGAGCTCGGCCAGGCTCCTGATCTTCATGACATTCCCAACGCTGTTCAGCGGCATCACAACAGGCCGCGCTCGGCGAACGATACGACAGCCCCGCGGCCGACGACGAGGTGATCGAGCAGCCGCACGTCGACGAGTTGCAATGCGCTCTTCAGCGACTGCGTGAGGAATTCATCGGCCCGCGAAGGTTCCGCGAGCCCCGAAGGATGGTTGTGCGCCAGGATCGCCGCGCCGGCATTCAGCGCCAGCGCGCGCTTGACCACCTCGCGCGGGTAGACGCTGGTCTGGTTCAGCGTGCCGCGGAACATCTCGTCCCACTGCACGAGGCGGTGCTGGCTGTCGAGGAACAGCACCGCGAAGACCTCCTGGTGCAGCCCGGCGAGCTTCAGCTGCACGAAGTCCTTCACCGCCTGCGGCGAGTCGAAGACCGGTGTCTCGCGCATCTGCTGCACGAGCGAGCGGCGCGCCATCTCGACCACCGCCGCCAGCTCGGCGCGCTTGGCCGGGCCCAGGCCCTTGACCGCCAGCTCGTCGGGCCTGGCCTGCAGCAGCCCGGCGAAGCCGCCGAAGCGCTGCAGCACGTGTTCCGCCAGTTGCAGCACGCCCTGGCCGCGCACGCCGGTGCGCAGCAGCAGCGCCAGCAGCTCGGCATCGGCCAGCGCCGCGGGCCCCAGCGCCAGCAGTTTTTCGCGCGGCCGGGCGCCGCTCGGCAGGTGCTTGATCGACATCATCGACGGCCGGCGCCGCCCCCCTCGTAAAATGCGGCCAGTCTAGTCGCCACGCGCGACGCCACTTCTCCCCCCTTGGCGTGATCACCATTCAGGAGGGGTCGTTCCTGACCCTGCATTACCGGCTCGCCGGACCCGACGGCAGCGACGTCGTCAATACCTTCGACGGGCAACCGGCGACGCTGTCGCTCGGCCAGGGCCAGCTGGCCCCGGCCATCGAGCAGAAACTGCTCGGCCTGAGCGAAGGTGCGCACGAGACGTTCCGTCTCGATGCTGGCACGGCCTTCGGCCAGCGCAACCCCGAGCTGCTGCAGCGGGTCAAGCGCGCGCTGCTGGCCGAGCTGGGCGACCCGGACGCCGAGTACCACGTCGGCGACGTCGTGCAGTTCCCGACGCCGGACGGGCAGGGCGCCTATGCCGGCGTCGTGCGCGAGCTGGGGCCCGACTGGCTGCTGTTCGACTTCAACCACCCGCTGGCCGGGCAGCCCGTGACCTTCGAGGTCCGGGTGATCGGGGTGCTGTGATGGCGGCGACGGCCGAGCCCCGCGTCGACGACGTGCTGCTGGCCGAGCCGCGCGGCTTCTGCGCCGGCGTCGACCGCGCGATCGAGATCGTCGAGCGCGCGCTGGAGCGCTTCGGCGCGCCGATCTACGTGCGCCACGAGATCGTCCACAACACCTATGTCGTCAACGACCTGAAGGCCAAGGGCGCGATCTTCATCGAAGACCTGGCCGACGTGCCGCCCGGCGCCACGCTGGTCTTCAGCGCGCACGGCGTGCCGCGCAGCGTGCGCGACGAGGCCAGGCACCGCGGCTTCCAGGTCTTCGACGCCACCTGCCCGCTGGTGACCAAGGTGCACGTCGAGGTCGCCAAGCTCGCCCGCGAAGGCTACGAGTTCGTGATGATCGGCCACAAGGGGCACCCCGAGGTCGAGGGCACGATGGGCCAGCTCTCGGAGGGCATCTACCTCGTCGAGGACGTCGCCGACGTCGCGCGCGTCAACCCGAAGGGCGACAAGCTGGCGGTCGTCACGCAGACCACGCTGTCGGTCGACGACGCCGCCGCGATCCTCGCCGCGGTGAAGGCGCGCTTTCCGGCCGTGCGCGAGCCCAAGCAGCAGGACATCTGCTACGCGACGCAGAACCGCCAGGACGCGGTGAAGCTGATGGCGCCGCAGGTCGACGTTGTGATCGTCGTCGGCAGCCCGACCAGCAGCAACAGCAACCGCCTGCGCGAGCTGGCCGAGCGACTGGGCACGCCCGCCTACATGGTCGACTCGACCGAGGACCTGCAGCCGGCCTGGTTCGACGGCCGCCCGCGCGTGGGCCTGACCGCCGGCGCCTCGGCGCCCGACGTGCTGGTGCAGCAGGTCATCGCCCGGCTGCGCGAGCTCGGCGCCGTCAGCGTGCGCCGCATGGCCGGCGTCGAGGAGACGGTGCGTTTCCCGCTGCCGGTGGGGCTGGGCGACAAGTCGATGCGCGAGTTCTCGTCCTCGCGATCCTGATCCGCCGTTCGCTTGCACATGCATCGGAACGGCACCCTCGGGTGCCGTTCCTACAATCGCCCCCGATTTCGAAAGAGAACCACCATGCTGGACATCACCCTGCTGCGCCGCGACCTCGACTCGGTCGTTGCGCGGCTCGAGACCCGCAAGACCCCGCAGCCCTATCTCGACGTCGAGCGCTTCCGCGCGCTCGAGGGCGAGCGCAAGTCGCTGCAGACCCGCACCGAGGAGCTGCAGGCCAAGCGCAACGCGCTGTCGAAGCAGATCGGACAGATGAAGGGCAAGGGCGAGGACACCTCGGCGCTGATGGCCGAAGTGAGCGGCATCGCCGACGAGATGAAGGCCGGTGCCGAGCGGCTGGAAGCGCTGCAGGCCGAGCTGTCGCTGATGCTGATGGGCGTGGCCAACCTGCCGCACGAGAGCGTGCCGGTCGGTCCCGACGAGCACGCCAACGTCGAGCAGCGCCGCTGGGGCACGCCGCGCACGTTCGACTTCCCGGTCAAGGACCATGTCGACCTGGGCGCGCCGCTGGGGCTCGACCCCGAGACCGGCGCCAAGCTCGCCGGCTCGCGCTTCACCTTCATGAAGGGCCCGGTCGCGCGGCTGCACCGTGCGCTGGCGCAGTTCATGCTCGACGTGCAGACCACCGAGCACGGCTACACCGAGTGCTACACGCCGTACATCGTCAACCGCGAGATCCTGGAGGGCACCGGCCAGCTGCCGAAGTTCAAGCAGGACATGTTTTGGGTATACCGCGGTGCCGAGGCGGGCGACGAAGCCCCGACCGAGCAGTACCTGATCTCGACCTCGGAGATCTCGCTGACGAACACGGTGCGCGATCAGATCCTGAAGGCCGAGGACCTGCCGGTGAAGCTGACCGCGCACAGCCCCTGCTTCCGCTCGGAGGCCGGCTCGGCCGGCCGCGATACCCGCGGCATGATCCGCCAGCACCAGTTCGACAAGGTCGAGATGGTGCAGGTCACGAAGCCGGAGGACAGCCCGCGCGCGCTCGAGGAGATGGTCGGCCATGCCGAGGCCATCCTGCAGAAGCTGGAGCTGCCGTACCGCGTGATGCTGCTGTCGACCGGCGACATGGGCTTCGGTGCCACCAAGACCTACGACCTGGAGGTCTGGCTGCCGGCGCAGAACACCTACCGCGAGATCAGCTCGTGCTCGGACTGCGGCGCCTTCCAGGCGCGGCGCATGCAGGCCCGCTACCGCAACGCCCAGGGCAAGCCCGAGCTCGTGCACACGCTCAACGGCTCGGGGCTGGCGGTGGGCCGCACGCTGGTCGCGGTGCTGGAGAACCACCAGCAGGCCGACGGCAGCATCCGCATCCCGGCCGCACTGCGTCCTTATCTTGGCGGCCTCGAAGAACTGCGGAATTGATGCGCTAGAATCGCGGGCTTCACCCGGCCGACCACCGGTGAAGAACAGATCGGGAGAGGTGGCAGAGTGGTCGAATGCGCCGGACTCGAAATCCGGTATACGGTAACCCCGTATCGTGGGTTCGAATCCCACCCTCTCCGCCAGGCATCACGCCAGCACGAAGGCCGTCGCGACAGCGACGGCCTTTTGCTTTGCGCGCCGACCGCCGGCGACCGCCGGCGGACCTCAAGACGACGCGCTGCGCTGCCGATATCCCGTGGGCGTACTCCTGCCTGCCGTGATGTCCATGTCCCGCCCGTCGTCCCGTCCCCCCAGGTCGAGCAAGCCGCGCGGCGGCCTCGTCGGCTTCGTGCGCAAGTTGCTGTTCGGTCACCTGCGCCTCGTTCGCACGGACGGTCGCTGGCGCCTGTTGCTGCAGGACCGCGATGCCCCTGCGGCCGCCCAAGACGCGCCGCCGACGCTGGCGCCGGTGAGCGCACCGCCGACCGACGCTGAAGCGGCCGCCCAGCGCCTGGCGCTGAAGGCGCTGCTCGATGCCAACCCCGATACCCGCCATGCGTTGCCGCACCTGCGTTACCTCGAGTCGGCGCTGGCCCGCCAGGGGGCGCGTGCGATCCCGGAGACGCCGGCGCACGTGCTGAAGAAGATCCTGCTGCAGCTCGACGGACTGAACGACATCTCGCATCCTGCGCTGCTGCAGTTGCAGGAACGGGTCTCGATCGCGCTGGAGCGGGAGACGGAACCCGCTGAGACGCCGTAGGACAGCGCGCACAGCGAAATCGGCGCGCCGCCGACAAGCCAGGTTCCCGGGCGGCCCTAGGCTTGCCCTCATGCTTCCCCATCGCACCCCGCTGCAATCGGCCGTGGCGACGGAACCGCCGCCCAAGCCGACGCGCGCCGCGCCTGCCCCGCGCCGGCGCATCCGCTGGTTTGCCTGGCTGTTTCCCGCCGTCATCGGCGCGGCCATTGCCGGGCTGCTGGTGTCCGACTACTACGAGACCGAGACGCTCGGCCAACGTGTCGACGCCACGATCGAACGCGGCGAAACCGCCGTGCGCGGCCTCGGCAGCGACGTTCAGCGCTCGGCCGATGGGGTCGTCGAACGCGGTGCCGAAACGATGGCGCGTGCGGCCGGCGCGGTGGGCGACGCCGGCATCACGGCCGGCATCAAGACGGCGCTCGCCGCCGATCCGAGCCTGAGCGCGCTGAAGATCGACGTCGACACGCACCAGGGTGTGGTGACCCTGCGCGGCCCGGCCCCGAGCGTCGAGGCGCGCGACCGCGCGACCGTGCTGGCGCGCGCGCCGCGGGGCGTGGTCGACGTGCGCAACGAGCTGCAGCTGCCGGGTGGCGCGCAGGTGACGCAGACCGCGCAGACCACGCCGGCCGCGCCGATCGCGCTGACGGCGCCGACGACGCCGACCGCGGAGTCGTCGCCGGCTGCAACGACCGCCCAGACCGCCCCGGTCCCCGCCGTAACGCCGTCTTCGTCCTCCCCCGACCGCTGACGCCCACGAACCCAGCGATCTCCGCACTGGCGGCGCGACCGCCAGCGGATGCACAATCCGCCGCCATGCATTTCGCCCGCTCCTGCCTGGCGATCGCCGCGCTCGCGCTGGTCGTGGGCTGCGCATCGCGGGCCGTCGACGTGAAACCCGCACCGGCGGACCCGGCCGCCTATGCCGGCTGGGCGTGCGAGCGCCTCGCCGAGCAGATCGATGCCGTGCAGCAGCGCGCCGCGGACGTCGCCTACGCCGTCGATACCCGAGCGGGCCACAACATGATCGCGCTGGGCATCGGCGTCACCGTGTTCTGGCCCGCGCTGCTGGCGATGCGGCCCGACGGGGCGGAAGCGGCGGAACTGGCCGCATTGAAGGGCCGCTTCGAAGCGATGCAGACCGCGGCCGCACGCCATCGCTGCGGTGCGTCGCTCACCGCGTCGGCGGCCGAACGCGACGAAGCGCTGCCGGTGGGCCTGGGTGATCGCCTGGTCTACGAGCAGCGCACCGGCCCTCGCGGTGCGGCCCACGAGCTCGGCATGCGCGTCGCGTCGCTGCAGCACGACCAGCTGGAGTTCACGCTCGACCTCGACGGCCAGGCGCTCGCGCAGCGCTGGTACCAGGATCTGGCCGGCAACGCGGTGTCGTCGCCGCAGCGGGCGCAGCCGGTCGGCCTGCAGCGGCTGCTGCAACGCGACCTTGCGCTCGGGCAGGTGCTGGCGGGCGAGCTGACGGCGGGCGATGCGCTGCCGGGGCGTGCGCGCGTGCGCGGGCAGGTGGTCGCGATCGGCCCGCAGCAGATCGGCGGGAGGGAATTCGACGTCGCGGTGATCGAGCTCTTCGGCGACGTGCCGACCGCCGCCGGCGGCAGCACCCGCCTGGACGGCGTGATGTCGGTCGACCGCCGCAGCGGCGTGCTGCTGCGCCTGGAACTGCGCAGCAGCGACAACGCGCGCTACGCGCTGCGGCGCCGCCTCGTGCGCGTCGAGGCCGGCGGCGGCTGAGTGGACCCCCACGTCGCTTCGCTCCTGCCCGAGGCGGCCGCTTCGTCGACCCCTTTACCTAGCTTTACCCCCTGAACAAGGGGGCTTCAAGCCAGGTTCCCAGAATGCCCTCATCGTCAACCGATCGATGAGGTAATCAAGCAATGGTCACGATGATGCGCTCGAAGGGTCCGTGGACGCTGGCGGCCGGCATGCTGGTGCTGGCGCTGGCCGGCGGGGCTGCGCAGATGGCGCAGGCGATGCCCGGCGGCGAAGGGCAGCACGCCATGCACCGCGGCCATGGTGCGGGCGGCCACGGCGGCCCGATGATGATGATGTCCGAGCGGGTGCTGCAAGCCGTCGGCGCCAGTGCCGACCAGCAGGCCCGCGTGCAGCAGATCTACCGCGCCGCGCACGAGGAATTGCGTGCGCAGCACCAGGCCGCCGGCGACCTGCGTGCGCAGTGGGTGCAGATCTTCACCGCGCCGACGGTGGACGCGCGCGCCGCCGAGGCGCTGCGCCAGAAGCAGGCCGCGCTGCACGAGGCCGCCAGCAAGCGAATGCTCCAGGCGACGATCGAGGCCGCCGCGGTGCTGACGCCGGAGCAGCGTGCGAAGCTCGCCGAACAGATCGGCAAGCGCCGCGACATGATGGAACGTCACCGCCGCGAGCGCGATTCGCTCGATGGCGCGCCCAAGCGCAGCTGAAGGCTGCGCGGCCCCCGGCCGATGGTTCCGATTCCCTTCCTTCCAGGAGCTTCGCTCCGGCGCCCCGTGCGCCGGGGCGTTTTTGTTTTTTAATCAGTCCATGAGCGCACGATTGCTGTTGATCGACGACGACGCCCGCCTGACCTCGATGGTCGGCGACTACCTGCGTGGCCACGGCTACCAGGTGGACACCGCTGGCTCGCTGGCCGGGGGGCGCGAACGCCTGCGCGGCGGACCCTACGACGCGCTGGTGCTCGACCTGATGCTGCCGGACGGCGACGGCCTGGACCTGACGCGCGAGCTGCGGGCCGACGCCCGCACCAAGCGCCTGCCGCTGCTGATGCTGACCGCCCGTGGAGAACCGCTGGACCGGGTCGTCGGGCTGGAGCTCGGTGCCGACGACTACCTGCCCAAGCCCTTCGAGCCGCGCGAGCTGCTGGCCCGCGTCAAGGCGTTGCTGCGCCGCGCCGAACCCGACACCGCGGGCGACGACGTGCTGCGTTTCGGCCGGCTGGAAATCGACATGGGCGCGCGCCAGGCGCGCATCGAGGGCAAGGCCTGCGACCTCACGGGCCACCAGTTCGACCTGCTGTGCGTGCTGGCGCAGAGCGCCGGCCGCGTGCTGTCGCGCGACCAGATCATGGACGCGCTGAAGGGCCACCCGATCGAGGCCTTCGACCGCAGCATCGACGTGCATGTCTCGCGCATCCGCGCCTGCATCGAGGACGACCCGAAGTGCCCGAAGCGCGTTCTGACGGTGCGCGGCTCGGGCTACGTCTTCGCGCGCAAGCAGGACGCCGACGAGTGAGGCTCGCTGCGGCGCCGCGGCGCGAGGGGGCGGCATGAAATCGCTCTACCTGCGCATCTGGCTCACGGTGGTGGCCGCGCTGGCGCTGTTCGCGCTGGTGTCGGGCTGGCTGTGGCAGCGCCAAGTCGCGCAGGAACGGGTGCGCTTCGAGCAGGTGGTCAACGAACGGGTCGCCGCCTGGGCCGAGCTGGTGCAGCGCTCGCTGCCGGCGGCCGATGCGCCGCCCGCGGCACAGTCGGAGGCGCTCGCGGAGTGGTCGATGCGCCTGCGCCTGCCGATGGCGCTGGACGACTCGCGCGGGCGCCGCATCGGCGCGTCCGACAGTTTCCTGCGGCGCGAAGCCGAAGGCGGTCTGCCGGCGATCTCGGTCAAGCTCGACGACGGCCGCACCTTGTGGATCGCGCGACGGCCGTTGCGGCGCGCGATGCAGGGCGACGGGCCGCGTGGCTTTGGCGGCCCCGCCACTGCGCCGCCGGACCGGCCTTGGGCCGAGGGCCCGCGGGCGGGCATGGCGCCGGCGCCAGGCGCCTGGCGCGATCGCGGAGGTCCCGCGGCGCAGCGCGACGAAGGTCCGCCGCCCGAGCGCCCGATGGGTCCTTTGAGGGTGCCCTCGCCGCTGCTGCTGCCGGGTGACGGCGTGATCGCTGCGGCCGGTCCGGTGCTGCTGCTCGGCCTGCTGCTGGTCGCGGTCGCGGCCGGTGCCTACCCGGTGGTGCGGCGGCTGACGCGGCGCCTGGAGTCGCTGAAGCAAGGCGTCGAGGCCTTCGGCGCGGGCAAGCTCGGCCAACGGGTCGACGAGTCCGGCCGCGACGAGGTCGCCGCGCTCGCTGGCACTTTCAATCGCACGGCCGAGCGCATCGAGGCGCTGGTGCGCTCGCACCAGAGCCTGCTGGCCAACGCCAGTCACGAGCTGCGCTCGCCGCTCGCGCGTTTGAAGATGGCGGTGGCGATGTACGGCGACGCCGCCGATGCGCAGCGTGCGGCGCTGCGCCAGGAGATCGAAACCGACGTCGCCGAGCTCGACGCGCTGGTTGAGGAAGTGCTGCTCGCCAGCCGCCTCGACGCGGCGGGCGTGCTCGAGCGCCGCGAGCCGGTCGAGCTGCTGGGCCTCGCCGCGGAGGAAGCCGCGCGGGTCGGCGCGCAGGCCGCCGGCTCGGCGGTCACGGTGCAGGGCAGCGAACGCCTGCTGCGCCGCGCACTGCGCAACCTGCTGGAGAACGCCCACCGTTATGGCGGTGCCGAAGTCGAGGCCCAGATCGTCCAACGGCCCGACGGCGGCGCGGAGGCGCGGGTCAGCGACCGCGGCCCCGGCGTGCCGGCAGCCTTCCGCGAACGCATCTTCGAACCCTTCTTCCGGCTGCCCGGCCATGCCGAGCGCGAAGGCGGCGTGGGCCTCGGCCTGAGCCTGGTGCGCCAGATCGCCGAGCACCACGGCGGCAGTGTGCGCTGCGAGCCACGCGACGGCGGCGGCAGCTGCTTCGTGCTGGCGCTGCCCGCCGGCTGAATCGCCTGCCCGCTGACCTCGCGGGCTCAGCGCGCGCTCGCGATCTCGAGCGCTTCACGCCTCTTCGCGCGGTGCACCGCACCCATGAAGGCGCTCAGGCCCGCCGCCGCGACCGCGAGGCCGGCGGTCGATGCCATCCAGAAGCCCGGCGCACCGTGCCACGCGGCCGGCATGCCGCCGCCGATGTTGAACGCCAGCACGTAGCCGCCGGCCAGCCCCACGCCCCATAGCGCGACCGCGTAGATCACCAGCGGCGCGGTCGCGACATGCCAGGCGCGCAGCACGAAGGCCGCGGCGGTCTGCACCGCGTCGGCGGCGTGGAACAGCGTGACCCATGCCACCAGCGGCAGCGCCGCGGCGATCACCGCCGCGTCGGTGGTGTACAGGCCGACGATCGCTCCGCGCAGCGCGAACACCGCGCCGCCGACCACCAGCGCGACCACCAGCGCCAGCAGCACGCCGTGGCGGCCCAGGCGGCAGGCGTCGGCGAGATCGGCCGCGCCGATGCGTTGCGCGACCAGCGTGCCGGTGGCATTCGCCAGCCCGAGCGGCATCATGAACAGCAGCGCGACGAGGTTGGCCGCGATCTGGTGGCCGGCCACCGGCGTCTCGCCGAGGCGCGCGATGAAGATCGCCATGAAGGCGAAGCCGGTGACCTCGATCAGGATCGACAACCCCATCGGCACGCCGAGCTTCAGCAAGGCCTTCAGCGACGCCGGCTGCGGCCGGTCGAGGCCGCGGCCGCGCAGCGCGAAGCGCGCATAGAACGGGTCGCGCCGCAGCACGACCCAGGCCACGATCACCTGGGCCCACATCGCGACCAGCGTCGCGATGCCGCAGCCCTGCACGCCGAGGGCCGGCACGTCCAGCGCCGGCACGCCGCCGACCAGCGCGATCGACAGCGGCACCTTGAGCGCCAGCCCGCCGATCTGCAGCGCCATCACCGCCTTCGGCCGCGACACCGCGGTGTTGAAGCCGCGGTAGATCGTGAACAGCAGCGAGGCCGGCAGCGAGAAGGCCAGCGCCAGCAGGTAGCCGCGTATCTTGGACGCTACTTCGGGCCCCGCCTGCGACAGCGCCAGGAAGGGCGCCGGGAAGAGCAGCAGCGTGCTGCCCACCAGCGCCAGCCCGAGCGCCAGCCACATCGCCTGGTGCAGCTGCGCGCCGGCCTCGGCCTCGCGCCCGGCGCCGAACAGCTGGCCGACGATCGGGCTGATCGCCAGCACCACGCCCATCAGGCCGATGAAGACCGTGACGAAGGCCGCCGAGCCGACCGCGAGCGCGGCGAGGTCGGTCGACGAATGACGCGCGACCAGCACGGTGTCGACGGTGGAGAAACCCAGCACCGCGAGCTGGCCGATGAAGACCGGCCACGCCAAGGGCACGATGCGCCTCACGCTGGCGACGAAGCCCGCGGGGTTCATCGTGCGCCGGTGCCCGTCGGCCTGGTGGAAAGGGGGGTGTCGAAGCTGTCCGGCGCCGGATGGTCGATGCCGCTGGCGCTGCGTGCACGCTCGGCATAGCGGTTGAAGCGCCACGCCGTGCCTTCCTTGGTGATGCGGCGCCACACCAGGCGTTTTTCGGCCGGCGTCAGCACCGGCCAGTGCTGCACCTCGTCTTCGGTGCGGCCGCAGCCCTTGCACACCGCATCACCTTGCGCGGTCGAGCAGATCGCGATGCAGGGCGCGTCCGGCGTGTGGGCGTACCAGTCCAGCCAGGCCTCGCGCGCGGCGGCGGGCATCGTGTCCTCGTCGGCCAGCGGCTCGCGGTAATAGACCATCAGCGCGTAGACCTCGGCCAGCGCGCGCACCTGCTTGCAGGCGGTGATGCCGTCGGGCGAGGGCGAACGCTCGCGCCACCAGTTGATGGCCGCTTCGATGTCGGTGATGTGGATGCCGGCCATGGGCAGGGGGGGCGGGTCGTGAACGGTCGGGCGTCCGGCGAAGGGGCGGCAAGCATAGCGCGGCTGCAGAGGCCGGCCGCGTGGCAGGTGACCGCTCAGGCCCGCGGTTGGAAACCGCTCGGGCCCGCGGTCGGATGACCGCTCAAACCTTCCGTCGAACCACCAACTCGGCGTAGCCGGTGGCGGCATCGGGCTGGCGCCCGAACTGCCAGTCCGGCAGCACGGCCACCAGCACTTCGGCCGTCGTGCGCACGATGCAGCCCGGCGCGACGTGGCCCCCCGAGCACGCGGCCCTGCGCGTCGGCGACGCTGGCATGCAGGTGCGCGCCGTCGGGCGACAACGAGCCCGACAGCGTCAGCAGCTCGAAGTCGCCTTGAAGCAAGGTCGGCTCGTCGGCCCCGGCCAGGCGCAGCGCCAGTGTCGACAGGCTGCCGATGCCGGCCAGCACGAAGGCCGCCGGTGCGGCCATTTGAAGCGCGAGGCGCAGGTCCGCGCCGGGCGGCAGTCTCAGCGGCAGCGTCTGCATGCGGGTCATTGTGGCGCGCGATGTAAGCGGCGAGGGGGTTGGCGCGACGATCCCGCATGGATGCCCGTTCTCCCTGGTGCGCCGCCACGCTGGCGCTGGGCCTGGCCACGTCGACCGGCGTGGTTGCCGATGCCGGCCGCTGCGAAGCTCGCTCGGCGCCGCAGCAGGCGCGCCTCGTCGAGCTGTACACCTCCGAAGGCTGCAACTCGTGCCCGCCGGCCGATCGCTGGCTGTCGACGCTGAAGGGCCGCGACGACGTGCTCGCTGCGGCCTTCCATGTCGACTACTGGGACCACCTCGGCTGGAAGGACCGCTTCGGCGCGGCGGCGCACACCGAGCGCCAGGCGCAGCGGGTCGCAGCCGGCGCCTCGCGTTTTGCGTACACACCGCAGGTGCTGGTCGACGGCCGCGACTGGCGGCGCTGGCCGCAGCTGCCGCCGGCCGGTGGTCCGGCGCCGGTGGCGATCCAGTTGCGGCGCGAGGACACGCGCGTGATCGTCGACGTCGCGCCGCTGACGGGCGCGCCGGGCACGATCGCTGCGTGGTGGGTGCTGCTGGAGGACGGCCATGCCAGCGCGGTGAAGGCCGGCGAGAACCGCGGCGTCGCGCTGCAGCACGATCATGTCGTGCGGGCCTATGGGCAACGCGCGAGTTGGGCGTCGGCGGCGCCAGCGCGCTTCGAGATCACGGCGCCGCGCCACGGCGAAGGCGGCCGGCCGGTACGGCTGCTGGTGGTCGTCAGCGATGCCCGCAGCGGCCTGCCGCTGCAGGCCGTGCAGTTGGGTTGTTAGGTCCCGGGGCGGTCAGGTTCCGCGCCGCGGGACCGTCGCGTCAGCGCGCCGGGCCGCGCGGCTTGCCGCCGAAGCCGCGGCCGCCGGCGCCACCGCCGAAGCCTCCGCCGTTGAATCCGCCGTTGAATCCGCCACCGGAACCGCCGAAGCCGCCGCGGTTGCCGCCGTGCGCCGGACGACCACCCTGGCCGCCGAAGCCTTCACGCGGGGCGAAGCCGTCGCGGTTGGCAAAACCTTCACGCGGGGCGACACCGTCGCGGTTGCCGAACCCTTCACGCGGGGCAAAGCCGTCGCGGTTGCCGAAGCCGCCGCGGTTGCCACCGTGCCCACCCTTCGGCGGGAACGGCTTGCCGGCAAAGCCGCGGCCGAGCGGCTTGCCGAACGAGCGGTCCTTCATCGGCGGCTTGTCCGACGGCGGCGGAGCCTTCGGCTCGAGGCCCGGCACGACGGTGGCGCTGATGCGCTGGGTCGTGAAGCGCTCGATGCGGCGGATCATGCCGATGTCGCGGCGCTCGGCCAGCGTGATCGCGAGGCCCGTGCGGCCGGCACGGCCGGTACGGCCGATGCGGTGCACGTAGTCCTCGGCCTTCATCGGCAGGCCGAAGTTGATGACGTGGCTGATCGTGGGCACGTCGATGCCGCGCGCGGCGACGTCGGTGGCCACCAGCACGCGCAGCTGGCCCTGGCGCAGGCCCTGCAGCACGCGGTTGCGGCGGCCCTGGGGCATGCCGCCGTGCAGCGCGGCGACGGCATGGCCGATCTCGGCGAGCTTGTAGGCCAGGTCGTCGGCATCGCGCTGGGTGCTGGTAAAGACCAGGGCCTGGTCGAGCTCGCGGTCGGTCAGCAGCTGCTCCAGCAGCGCATGCTTGTGGAACGGGCTGTCGGCCCAGTGCAGGCGCTGCTCGATCTGCGCATGCGTGTCGGTGTGCGACTGCACGCTGATGCGCTGCGGCTCGCGCGTCAGCTGCTGCGCCAGCTGGCCGACGTTGCCGGCGAAGGTGGCGCTGAACATCAGCGTCTGGCGGGTCTTCGGCAGCGCTTCGGCGACGGTGGTGATGTCGTCGATGAAGCCCATGTCGAGCATGCGATCGGCTTCGTCGAGCACCAGCATCTCGACCTGCGACATGATCGCCGCGCCCGAGTTCATCAGGTCGAGCAGGCGGCCGGGGGTCGCGATCAGGATGTCCAGCGGACCCCGCAGCGCCTTCAGCTGCGCGTGGTAGGGCACGCCGCCGACGACGTGCGCAATGCGCAGGCCCTGCACGCCGTGGCCGTACTCCATGCAGGCGCGCGACACCTGCATCGCCAGTTCACGCGTCGGCGCCAGCACGAGGATGCGCGGACCTTGCGGTTGGCCCTTCACGCGCTTCTTCGCCGGGTCCTGGCGCGCCAGCAGGATGCGCTGCAGCGCCGGCCAGACGAAGGCGGCGGTCTTGCCGCTGCCGGTCTGCGAGGACACCAGCAGGTCGACGCCGGTCAGCGCGACCGGCACGGCGCGGGATTGCACTTCGGTCGGCGACGGGTAGCCGGCGTGGGTGATGGCCTTCAGGATCTCGGGCGCGAGGCCGAGCACGTCGAAGGCGCCGGTGGTGATGTTGTTCTCGACGGTGTCGACCATCGGGGTCGGGTCGATCTGGGGTTCGAAACTCATGGAACTGCTTTCATCGAGCAAGCCATGCCCGGCAGCTTCAGGAAGCCACGACAAGGCACAGCCGCGGCGGCGCGAGTTGCGTCCACCGCAGGTGAAGTCGCCAAGCAAGGGAATGACGGACTGCAGAACGCAGTGCCGGCGGGCCCGAATGTCTGGAGCGACGGCATCGCCGCCAACCAGGCCTCGAGACGCGGCTTGAGTTCCCTGCGCCGAGCATTTCTCGGCTTGGAGGCAGGGCCCGGCTCGATGAGGGTCAGGGAGATGAACGAAGAATCGCCGAACGTGTATCGATGGGGGGCATCGGTGCACCCGATCGGCGAAGCCCGCGATTGTGGCACAAGGTTCTCAAGCTTGCACGGGTTTCCCCCGAAGCTTGCAGGCCATGCCGCGCCTGCAGCGCGACCTCACCGGCGTGGAAGCGTGCTCATCGGCGAAGTCGATCGCGGCCCTCACGATGTCGCTGCGGCCACCGGCATCGGCACGAAGCCCGGCAGCGCCTCGATGCGCGCCAGCCAGGCGCGCAGGTGCGGGTAGTCGTCGAGGCCGATGCCACCTTCCGGCGCGCGCGCGGTGTAGCTGTAGAGCGCGATGTCGGCGATCGTCGGCGCGTCGCCCACCAGCCAGTCGCGCGCAGCCAGGTGCTGCTCGACGCGGGCGAAGAACTGGTGGCTCTGCGCATGCAGCGCGACACCGTCTCCCTGCTTCGAGATGCGCTGCCAGCGCGCCACCGCCGGCCCGCGCACCAGCGGCCCGGCGGCCGCGCCGAGCCAGCGCTGGATCTCGGCCTGCGTGCGCACGTCGGCCGGCAGCCAGCGGCGGTCGGCGTCGTAGGTGAGCGCCAGGTAGACGAGGATCGCGTTGCTGTCGGCCAGCGTGAAGTCGCCGTCCTCGATCACCGGCACCTGGCCGAAGAGGTTGCGCGCGATGAAGTCCGGCGCCTTCTGCTCGCCCTTCATCAGGTCGACTTCGACCAGCCGGTGCGGCAGGCCGAGCAGCGACAGCATCAGTTGCACGCGGTGCGCGTGGCCGGACAGGGCGAAGCGGTACAGCGTGATCGGCTGGGCGGGACGGGGCATGGCGGTGGTCCTTCGAGTTCATGGTGGAGATCGCCAGCGTATTCATTGCGTGCTGCGACAGGAATCTGCTCCGATAGCATTTGAGAATTCCACTTCACGTAACGGCGGCGCCATGGACCACCTCGACAGCCTGCGCACCTTCGTCGCCGTCGCCGACGCCGGCGGCTTCGCGCGCGCGGCGCGCCAGCGGGGCTTGTCGCCGCCCGCGGCAACGCGCGCGGTGGCCGCACTGGAGAAGCGGCTGGGCACGCCGCTGTTCCATCGCAGCACCCGCAGCCTGCGGCTGACCGAGGCGGGTGAAGCCTTCGTCGCCGACTGCCGGCGCATCTTGGGCGAACTCGACGACGCCGAAGCGGCGGTCAGCGGCCAGCGCGACGAGCCGCGTGGCGTGCTGGCCGTCACCGCGCCGACGATGTTCGGGCGCCGGCACATCGGGCCGCTGCTGCTGGACTTCCTCGCCGCGCAACCCGCGCTCGGCGCGCGTGCGTTCTTCGTCGACCGCGTCGTGCACCTGATCGACGAGGGCTTCGACGTCGCGCTGCGCATCGCGCCACTGCCGGATTCGAGCCTCACCGCGGTGCCGGTGGGCAGCCTGCGGCGCGTGGTCGTCGCCTCGCCGGCCTACCTCGCGACCCGCGGCGAGCCGCGCGACCTGTCCGATCTGGCGCGGCACGAGGCGATCGGTTTCAACTTCGACGGGCAGGGCAGCCAGCCCTGGCACTTCGGCGCCACGCGCGAAGCCGCGACGCCGCGGCAGCGGCTGGTGATCAACTCGGTCGAGATGAAGGTGGCCGCGGCCGTCGCCGGGTTCGGCCTGGCGCGCGCGCTGGCCTACCAGGTGACCGACGAGGTGCGCGACGGCCGGCTGCGCATCGTGCTGCCCGAGCACGAACCGCCACCGGTGCCGGTGCACCTGGTGTACCCGGCCGGCCGCATGGCCGCGGCGAAGGTGCGCGCCTTCGTCGGCTTCGCCGCCGAGCGCCTGCGGGCCGTACCGGTGCTGCAGGGGCGCGGGCTGGAAGCGTCCGCGCCCGGGCCTGCAGCAGACGCGGCCGCGCCGCTCAGGCGACCACCGCGGCGGCGGGCGCTTCCGCCGGGCGGCGCGCTGCCGCCTTGATCAGGTCGGCGGCCTTTTCGGCCACCGCGATCACCGGCGCGTTGGTATTGCCGCTGACGATGCTCGGCATCATCGACGCGTCGACCACACGCAGACCCTGCAGCCCGCGCACCCGCAGCTCGGTGTCGAGCACGTCCAGCGGACCCGAGCCCATGCGGCACGAGCCGACCGGGTGGTAGATCGTGTCGGCGTACTGGCGCAGGAAGGCCTCGATCTGCTCGTCGCTCTGCGCGCCGGCCGAGGTCGCCATCTCGCGGCCGCCCAGCGTGGCCAGCGCAGGCTGGGCAATGATGTGGCGCATCAGCTTGACGCCACGCACCAGGCGCGGCAGGTCGTCCGGGTGACCGAAGAAGTTCGGGTCGATCAGCGGCGCAGCGTAGGGGTCGGCGCTGGCCAGGCGCAGCGTGCCGCGGCTCTTCGGCTGCAGCAGGCAGATGTGGCACGAATAGCCGTGGCCGAACACCGTCTTGCGGCCGTGGTCGACCAGCTTGCCGATCACGAAGTGCACCTGCAGGTCGGGCGTCGCCAGCGCCGGGCTGCTCTTCATGAAGGCACCGGCTTCGGCGAAGTTGGTGGTCAGCGGGCCGGTGCGATGGCGGCGCCATTCGCGGATGGCACCGAGCGTGCGCCAGGCCGCGCCCAGCGACAGACCGAACAGGTCCTTCAGGTGCGGTGCATCGACGCCGAGCACCACGTCGACGTGGTCGTGGAGCTGCGCGCCCACACCCGGCAGGTCCAGCAGCGTGCGGATGCCGACCTGCTGCAGGTGTTCGCCCGGGCCGATGCCGCTCAACATCAGGATCTGCGGCGACTGCAGCGCGCCGGCGCACAGCAGCACCTCGCGCCGCGCATGCACTTGGCGCAGCGCGCCACCGTGGCGGTACTCGACGCCGACCGCGCGCCGGCCCTCGAACAGCAGGCGCGTGGTGTGGGCCTCGGTGATCACCTGCAGGTTGGGGCGACCGATGTGCGGCGTCAGGTAGGCCTTCGCGGCGCTGCAGCGCTCGCCGTTGCGGTGGGTGACCTGGTAGGGGCCAGCCCCTTCCTGCGTCGCCCCGTTGAAGTCGGGATTCAGCGGCAGGCCGGCCTCGACGCAGGCGCGGATGAAGTCAGGACCGTGCCGGTTCGGGCTGCGCAGATCCATCACGTTCAGCGGACCGCCGGTGCCGTGGAACGCATCGGCGCCACGCTCGTTGTGCTCGGAGCGCTTGAAGTAGGGCAGCAGGTCGTCGTAGGACCAGCCGGCGTTGCCTTCGGCGGCCCAGGCGTCGTAGTCCTCGCGCTGGCCGCGGATGTAGACCATCGCGTTGACCGAACTCGAGCCGCCCAGCACCTTGCCGCGCGGCTGGTAGCCGCGCCGGCCGTTGAGGCCGGCCTGCGGCACCGTGGAGAAGGCCCAGTTGTGCTGCCCGTTCTGCGCCAATAGCGCGAGGCCGGCCGGGCAGTGGATCAACACGCTCTTGTCGGGGCCGCCGGCCTCGAGCAGGCAGACCTTGACCTCGGGGTCTTCGCTGAGCCGAGAGGCCAGCACCGAGCCCGCCGAGCCGCCGCCAATCACGATGTAGTCGAACATGCTTGAAGTCTCCGTCGGCCTTGTTGCCTGCCACGTGGGGTCTCGATTCATCATATCGACCGGGCCGGCGCCGACGAGGTCCGTGGCTGCGCCTGGAATCGAGGCACACCTCTAGCGCAGTTGCGGGTAAGACCGCATGGCGCAGGCGCCGCTCTGAGGCAGGTGAAACGGCGCTCGTTCAGTTGCTGCTACATTCGGGGCAGACATCATGCGGCCGGCTTCGCGCCGGCCGCGATGTTTTTTCAAGTCATACCAAGGGCATTCTGTACATGAGCAACACGCAGACCGGCGTCGTCAAATGGTTCAACGACGGCAAGGGCTTCGGCTTCATCACGCCTGAAAACGGCGGCGGCGACCTGTTCGCCCACTTCAGCGAAATTCGCAACGGCGGCGGTTTCCGCAGCCTGCAGGAAAACCAGCGCGTCGAGTTCGAAGTCAAGCAGGGCCCGAAGGGCCTGCAGGCCGCGAACATCAAGGTGCTCTGAAACGTGCACCCGGGCGCCCGAAGACGGCGCGCCCAAGAACAGAACCGCGGCCCTCGGGCCGCGGTTTTTTTTGGCTGACTGCCTGGCTACTCGCCGGGAGGCGCAGGGGGATTCGCCGGGGCAGGCCCCGGCGCGGTGCCAGGATCGTCCGCGCCATCGGCGGGTGCATCACCAGCCTTGTGGGCCTTCTTCTGGCGCTTCTCTTCAGCCTTGCGCTTCTTGGCCAGCTCGCGCTGGCGCTTCTCGTACGAGTAATTGGGGGTCGCCAAGTTGGTCGTCCTCCTGGTTGGCCGGTTCGCGCCGTTCGCGTGCCGCTGCCTGCCGCGCAGCATACGCCATCGAGACTCGTGTTGCGCCGCAGCATAATCGCGGGCAGTTCCCGGCACACAAGGATCGAAGGCCCGTCATGCGCATCGTCGTGTTCAACCAGAAGGGCGGCGTCGGCAAGTCGACGATCACCTGCAACCTCGCGGCGATCAGCGCCGACCAGGGCCTGCGTACGCTGGTCATCGACCTCGACGCGCAAGGCAACTCGACGCGCTACCTGCTGGGCGACGCGGCCGACGCACCGCGCGACACGCTGGCCGAGTTCTTCGATCAGACGCTGAAGTTCAGCCTGCGCAACAAGGCGGCGTCGGAGTTCGTCGCCGAGACGCGCTTCGACAACCTGCATGTGCTGCCGTCGAGCCCGCTGCTCGACGAGATGCATTCGAAGCTCGAGTCGCGCTACAAGATCTACAAGCTGCGCGACGCGCTGGCCGAGCTCGACGGCGCCTACGACCGGATCTACATCGACACCCCGCCGGCGCTGAACTTCTACACCCGCTCGGCGCTGATCGCCGCCCAGGGCTGCCTGATCCCGTTCGACTGCGACGATTTCTCCCGCCGCGCGCTCTACGGCCTGCTGGAAAGCGTGCAGGAGATCCAGGCCGACCACAATCGTGACCTCGCGGTGGCCGGCATCGTCGTCAACCAGTTCCAGCCGCGCGCGAAGCTGCCGCAGCGCCTGGTGCAGGAGCTGATCGACGAAGGCCTGCCCGTGCTGTCGCCCTACCTCAGCGCGAGCGTGCGGGTGAAGGAATCGCACGACCTGGCGACGCCGCTGGTGCACCTGGATCCGCGCCACAAGCTGACGCAGGAATACGTCGAGCTGCACGACGCGCTGGCCGCGTCGGCGCAGCCGTCCAAGGCGCGCCGGCGCGCCTGATCCCGATCGGCGCGCGCGCCGGTGCGCCTAACGCGCGCTGGCGACGCTGAAGGTTTCGTTGAACCAGCGGTCGAGCATGCGCTTCTCGTACGGGAAGGGCTCGTCCTGCCAGTGGCGGGTGTTGTTCATCAGGTAGTTCATGTCGGCGATGTGGTCCTCGCCGCTCTTGATCACCTTGTCGCCTTCGCGCAGCGTGTAGCGCAGGTGCATGCGCGGCCAGTCGGCGCGGCCGCGCATCACGCGGGTGTCGCGCAGCGCGATGCGCGGGAAGGCATCGCCGGCGAGGTCGACATCGAGCACCTCGATGCGCAGGCTCTGCGAGGCCGGCAGGCGCTTCTCGGCCAGCTGCTGCAATCGCGTGGCGAGTTCCTTCAGCACGTCTTCGCGGCGATGCAGGTTGTCGCGCGCATCGGCGTACTTCTCGGGCTCGACGAACTGCACGTCGGCGGTGCCGGCCTGCAGCGCCGGTGCGGCGAGGCAGCCCGCGGCAACGAGTGCCGCGGCCATCTTGCCGACTTGAGGGCGCAACGTTGGGGCTCGCATGGCAACCTCCTTGGGGTTGGCGGGGGACGCGACTCGATCGTGCCAGATCGCGGCCCGGTCCGATGCAAAGAATGATTGCTCGTCAGCCGACGTGCACGGCGTGCGGCGACTCGATGACCACGTCGCCGGCCGGGTAGGCGACGCACGGAAGGATCCAGCCTTCTGCCTTTTCCTCGGCCAGCAGCCCGGGCCAGGCGATGCGGTAGCCGATGCGGCCGTCCACCAGCCGGCACATGCAGGTGCGGCAGCTGCCGTTGCGGCACGAGCTGGGCAGGACAACGCCGGCGGCGAGCGCCGCCTGCAGCAGGGTCTGGTCGGCGCCGACCGCGACGCGCCGATCGAGCGGCAGCACGAGCATCTGGTGATCCATCGGGCGCCGAGCATAGGGGCAAAAAAATCGGGCGGCCGGCTTGGAGGCCGGACCGCCCGTCGAAGACTCCGAGGAGACTCGCGCAGCCGCCCCGGTTTCACAAGGCGGCCGACTGACGAAGCGGGCCGGCTTGCTCGCACCGGCCCACGGAGCTCAGGTGATGATCAGATCTGCGCGCGCAAGCCGAGGTAGATCTGGCGGCCGTTCTTGTAGAACGCGCGCGGCTGGTCCTTGTTGGTGGCGTAGGACTTCAGCAGCGGATCGTTGAGGTCCTTGCCTTCCAGCGTGATGGTCAGGTTCTTGCCGAACTTGTAGCCCAGCGATGCCGACACCGTGCCGACGGCGTCCTGGTAGATCGCGCTGTTGCGGTTCAGGCCGTTGAGGAAGGCCGAGCGGTAGTTGTAGGCGACGCGGGCGTTGAAGAAGTCGTTCTCGAAGAAGGCGCCCACGTTGTAGGAGTTCTTCGAGTTGCCGATCATGTCGCAGTTGTTGCTCGTCGCGCAGGCCGAGCCCGGCGCCTTGCCGGTTTCCTTGCCGTCGGCATAGGTGTAGTTGGCGTTGAAGCCGAAGTTGTTGCCCAGGTCCTGGACGTAGTTCAGCTCGATGCCGCGCACCTCGGCCTTGGTGTTCAGCGCCGCGCTCATCTGGTAGACGGTCGGCGCGCCGACGGCGGTGTTGAAGTAGGTCTGCTGGTACGAGCCATAGGTGACGTACGAGCTCATGTTCATCGCGAACACGCTCGCCGACAGCAGCGACTTGGGCATGAAGTACCACTCGACGCCGAAGTCGAGGTTGGTCGAGCGGACCGGCTTCAGGTTCGGGTTGCCGCCGGTGCCGGTGCGCTGGATGTCGAGCAGGTTCAGCGCGCCGAGCGAGCCGATCTCCGGACGGGCCAGCGTGCGGCTGATCGCCGCGCGGCCGAGCAGGTTCTTCGCGAGCTCCATGCGGAAGTTGGCGCTCGGCAGCACGTCGGTGTAGCTGTTGTCGGTGACCACCGGACGCCAGATGTTGTTCGGCGACGCGTTCTCGACATGCACGTCGGTGCCCACCACGCGCACGCCGACGTTGCCGCTCAAAGCGCCGGCGGCGAAGTCGGCCATGACGTAGCCGGCATCGGCGCGTTCCTTGATCTGGAACTCGCTCTGGTAGGCGTGGTTGGTGAACGAGACGAAGCGGTTGCCCCAGGCGTTGACCGAATCGGCGCTGAAGGTCCAGGCGCCGCTGAGCATGTTCGGCAGCGGGCTCGACGGGAAGTGCGTCAGGCCGCCGGTGGGCGCGTTGGCCAGCGAGCCGGCGCCGGCGGCGAGCGTGCCGCCCAGCCATTCCAGCGAACGCTTGTGCGTGGCCGAGCGGATGCCGAAGTGCACCGCCGGGAACATCTCGGAGTCGAGCTTCCAGGTGGCGTCGACCTGGACGTAGTCTTCCTTGTCCTTCGAGGTGATGTCGGACGCCCAGCCGCCGAAGAAGTCGGCGCCGGTGCGCGGCGAGAAGGTGCCCGCGTTGTCGATCGTCACCGTGGCCGGTGCATCGAGGCCGTGCATCGTCAGGCTGCTGCCCGAATACGCGTTCCAGACTTCGTAGCCGTAGTCGCGCGCATGGCCGGTGCCGCGCGTCGAGCCGATCTTGCCCTTCAGGCGCAGGCTGTCGCTGACCTTGTACTCGGCATCGAGGTTGAGGAACTTCGAGTCGCTGTACGAGCCCGGGCGCGAGATCACGTCCTGCACCGAGGCGCCCATCGCCGAGCAGTTGGCCACCGGGCAGCTCGCGGGGAAGGTGATCTGCGAGATCGTGTCGCCGGTGATCTTGTACGAGCTCGGCACCGCGCTGTTCGAATCACCCGACCAGTTGTTCGACAGCACCTGGTACGGCGACAGCATGAAGTTGGCGTTGATGTTGTCGGCGCTCAGCTTGCTGTAGAAGCCGCTCAGGTCCAGCGTCAGGTCCTTGGTGGGCTTGAGCTGCAGGTCGACCAGGCCGCCGCGGCGCTGGCGTTCCTGCTGGAACAGCACCGAGCCGGTCAGCAGCGAGATGTTCTTGCCCTTGACCTCGGGGTTCGCGGCCACCCAGGCCGGCGCGAACCAGGTGTCGACCTTGTCCCACCACAGGAACTCCTGGCCGAAGCGGCGCAGGTGGCGTTTCTCGTCGAACACCTGCACCAGCACGCCGACGGTGTTGTCGTCGTTCTTCCAGTTGATCAGGCCGCTGGCCTGCAGGTCGGTCTTCTTCGCCGCTTCGGTGTAGGCGCCCGACAGCGAGGCCATGCCCGTCAGGCGGTCCTTGAAGCCGAGCGGCTTGCGGGTCTCGATGTCGACGGTGCCGACGCCGCCGCCTTCGACGAGGTTGGCCTGCGAGGTCTTGTAGACGGTGACGCGGCCAATCAGCTCGGACGGGAACAGCGAGTAGCTGACGCTGCGGCCGCCGCCGGTGATGTTGTCGACATACCAGTCGCCGCTGGAGACGGTGTGGCCGTTCAGCGTGGTCAGCGTCATGAAGGACGGCGTGCCGCGCATGCTGACGCGGTCGTTCTCGCCGAAGCCGCCTTCGGTGCCGCCGGCCGTCGCGACGCCGACACCCGGCACGCGCTGCAGCGAGTCGGCGACGTTCTTGTCGGGCATCTTGCCCACGTCTTCCGCGGTGATCACCTCGACCATCGACTCGGCGTTGCGCTTCTGGTTCAGCGACTGCTGCAGCGAACCGCGGATGCCGGTGATCACGACGGTTTCAGTGCTGCCGCCGGAGGCCGCCGGGGCCTGTGGGGTGGTGGCCTGGGCCACCTGCACGGCGGGCTCCTTGGCCACCTGTTGCTGCGCCTGCGGCTTCTTGTCGTCCTGCTGGGCTGCGGGCTGCTGCGCGTACGCGACCGAGCCGATCAGTGCGAATGCGACGGCCGATGCGATGGGGGTCAAAGTTGCCTTCATGAGCTCCTCTCCGGGGATGGGTGGCGTGGTGAAAGGGGGCGGGCCGCCGGACGACCGCTTGGTTCTAAGTGGATGCGTACCACTGTACTACCACTTTGGTAAATCGGTCTAGCCGTTTACCCGTATCCGGCTCTTACATGTCTGGTCCGAGCCCCTCGTTCCGGGGGTGCGAATGGGCCCGCTGCAGCAAGGATTGGGCCGTCCGAACGGGGACCAGTGAGGGGCGTGCGGCCTAGTACAAGCGTGAGGAACCACGTCAATCGCTTCTGGTACGATAGTGGTACTGAAGCAACGGCAAGGGCAGAGACCGCCGATGAGGAGTGACACCCACCACCCGGCGGCGCTGACGCAGATCCTGCGCACGCTCGATCCGAGCAACAACCAGCCGCTGTACCTGCAGTTGCAGCAGGCGCTGCGCGAGGCGATCGAGAAGCGAATCCTCGGCCCGGACGACGCGTTGCCGTCGGAGCGCCAGCTCGCCGCCGACCTCAACGTTTCGCGCATCACCGTGCGCAAGGCGATCGACGGCCTGGCCGACGAGGGCCTGCTCGAGCGCCGCCAGGGCGCGGGCAACTTCGTCTGCACGCGCATCGACAAGAACTTCTCGAAGCTGACCTCGTTCTCCGAGGACATGCGCGCACGCGGCCGCAATCCGCGCAGCGTGTGGCTGAAGAAGGCCGAGGGCACGGTGACGCCGGAAGAGGCGCTGAAGCTGGCGATGAGCCCGGGCACCACGGTCTACCGCTTCCACCGCCTGCGTTATGCCGACGACGCGCCGATGTCGATCGAGACGGCGACGATCGCGGCCTTCGCGCTGCCGTCGCTGGAGGCGGTGGACACTTCGCTGTACGAGGCGTTGGACCGGGCCGGCCATCGCCCGGTGCGCGCGCTGCAGCGGCTGCACGCGCTGCTGCTCAACGACGAGCAGGCCAAGCTGCTGGAAGCCAAGCCGCGCGACGCGGGGCTGCTGGTCGAGCGGCTGGGCTACCTGCGCGACGGGCGGGCGATCGAGTTGTCGCAGTCGATCTACCGCGGCGACACCTACGACTTCGTGGCCGAGCTGAATGCGATCTAGGTAGCCGGCGTTCGCTTGCGGAGATGTCCGCGAGCGAAGCCGGGGGCCGGGGCCCGACGGGCTCATGCGTCCCTAAATCGCCCGCCGGGCCCCGGCCCCCGACTTCGCGGCTGGCTTGGCGGCCTGCGGGTCAGAAGTCGCAGCGACTTTCGAGCGGCGGCTGGGGTGCGGGCACCGTGTCGATTCGGGCAGTGCCCGCACGGCGCAGGCGCTTCACCTCGGCATCGACCTGCGCGGAGCTCAGCGTGCGGCCGGCGGCATGGAACACCCAGTCGACGTCCTGCGTGTAGACACGCGGCTCGGTGCTCTTCGGCAGCAGCCCGCCCGGCGAGAACCACAGGTTGAAGCTGATGGCCATCGGCGCCACCGGCACGTTGCGGCCGGCATGGCGGGCGATCGGCCGGCCGTCGACGAAGAGGCGCACCTGCTGCGGCTCCACCTGCATCAGCAGCACGTGCCAGCCGTCGAAGGAGTGGAATTCCTCGTGCGCGCTGTTGTGCGCTTCCCAGGGTTCGACCTGCACGGTCTGCCACGAGATGCCGTACAGGCGCTGCTTGTCCGAGCTCCAGCCGCCGTTGGGCAGGTACTCCCAGTCGACCTCGCTGAACTGCGGATCGAACGCATGCTTCAGCGGTGCGACGGCGTAGAAGGTCTGGATCACCGGGTCGCCGTCGATGCCCGAGACGGGCGCGTCGGAAAAGCGGATGCGCGCGGCGTAGGTGCCGTGCAGCACCTTGCGCTGGTGGCACAGCTGCGCCTGCACGGTGCCCTCGCCGCTGCCGTCGGTGCGGGCGGTCAGGCGCAGCAGGCGGTTGCCGCGGCGTGCGGGGTCGTCGACGAGGCTGATCGCATCGGGGCGCCACTGGGCGCCGGGCACGCCCGGGTGGCCGGCGGCGCTGCGCAGCTGCCAGCCGCCGGCGGGCAGGGTGCTGGCATCGGCATCGGCGAAGTCGTCGAAGAAGAGCGGCGGGGCGGGCTTCGGCGCCGCGGCAGCGGCCAGCGGCGCGAGCAGCAGGGCCGCGCCGAATGCGTGATGGCGATTCATCGGTCGGAACGCTCGGGCGCCGGGATGCGCACGAAGAACAGCAGCACGAAGGCCGGCACGCCGCAGGCGATGGTCCACAGGAAGAAGCTCTGGTAGCCCATCGCCACCTGGATGTCGCCGCTGATGGTCTTCGACAGGATGAAGCCCAGCTGCATCACGCCGGTGCCCAGGGCGTAGTGCGCGGTCTGGAACTTGCCCGGCGCCACCGCCTGCATGATGTACAGGATCATGCCGACGAAGCCGAAGCCGTAGCCGGCCATCTCGATGCTGACCGCGACGCCGGTGTGCAGCAGGCTGGCCGGCAGCGCGACGCTGAGGTACCAGAACACGACGTTGGGCACCGCCATCGCGATGATCAGCACCGGCATCGCGCGCTTCAGGCCGAGCCACGAGGTGAAGTAGCCGCCGAGGATGCTGCCGACGAGGAAGGCCGCGGTGCCGGCGGTGCCGTAGATGCCGCCCACCTGCTCGGTGGTCAGCCCCAGGCCGCCCTTGTCGCGCGCCTCGATCAGGAACAGCGGGCCGATGGTCTGCACCTGCCCCTCGGCAAGGCGGAACAGGATGATGAAGAGGAACGCGAGGCCGATGCCGGGCTTGGCGAAGAAGTCCTTCAACACCTCGCGCAAGGTGTTCGCGACGCTGGTGGCGCTGATCGGCAGCGCGTCCGCGCGCAGCATGCCGGGCAGGACCCACGCGTTGTAAGCGGCGAGCGCGGCCAGCAGCACGGCGAGCAGCGCGAAGATCAGCGACCACGCATGGTGCACGCCGATGCTCTTCTCGAGGTGGCCGGCAACCACCAGCAGCCCGCCCAGCGTGAGGAACTTCGATGCGTTGAAGAACGCGCCCTGCCAGCCGGCGTAGGCCGCCTGCTGCTTCGGGCTCAACGACGCCATGTACAGGCCGTCGCAGGCGATGTCGTGCGTCGCCGACGAGTACGCCAGCAGGAACAGCACCGCGATGCTGGCGGCGAAGAACATCGGCAGCTGGATCGCCAGCGCCAGCAGCGCCAGGCTCAACGCGCCGGTGAACTGGAAGACGACGACCAGGATCTTCTTGCTGCGCGCCATCTCGAGGAACGGGCTCCACAGCGGCTTGAAGGCCCAGGCCAGGCCCAGCACGCCGGTCCAGCGCGCGATCTGGTCGTTGGCGATGCCCATGTTCTTGAACATCAGCCCGGCGATCAGCATCACGACGAAGAACTGCAGCCCCTGCACGAAGTACAGGCTGGGCACCCAGGTGATCGGCGAACGCTTGGGCGCCGCGTCGGCATCGGCCGGCGCGGCGGCCTCGGCGGTGGTGGTCATCGTCATCGGCGAGGCCTTCCGGGACTTCAGGACGTCGGGGGATCAGGCGGTCAGCGGCTGCAGCGGCACCGGCGAGCGGCCGGGCGCGTCGGCATGGCCTTCCAGCCATGCGCGCACGGCGGCCAGCGCGCCGTCGGCATAACCCCAGCTGACCAGCGCCGGCGCGGCGATGTCGAGCACCTGGAACGGGTTCCACAGCGCCAGGTGCAGGTCGGGCCGCGCCGCGGCGGCGCTGGCCGGGTAGCGGGCGCGCTGGTTCGATACCAGCACATTGACGCGGCCATCGCGCGGGAAGCTTGCGCCATCGATCGTGCCGAGATCGGGCACGGCGATGAACTGCACGTCGGCAAAGCCGGCGAAGAGCGCGCGCACCTGTTCGGCGGGCAGGCCGGCTTCGGAGACGCCGTCGCTGGCCACCGCCGCCTGCGTCAGCACGCGCAGCGCCTGGCCGCGCGGCGGCGGCGTCGCACCGCCGAGCGCGGTCAGTCCGCGGGCCCAGGCCCGGTGCATCAGCGCGTCGTCGTGCGCGCGCTGCGCTTCGTCGTACACGCGCGCATCGGCCGGGTAGGCGCGGGCCAGCGCGGCCAGGCGCTGCGCCGAGCGCTGCACCTGCGCCGGCAGCAGCTCGCCCTCGCGCAGCGCCTCCTCGATGGCCTGCACCGCGTCGGACTGCTCCTGCGCGCTGCCCTGCGCCAGCGGCATGTCGGCGCCGGCCTGCAGCGCCAGCACCGCGCCGCGCGCGTGGCCATAACGCTCGTGCACGGCCTTCATGAACAGCGCGTCGGTGATCACCACGCCGTCGTAGCCGATGGTCTCGCGCAGCAGGCCGGTGAGCACCGGGCGCGACAGCGTGGCCGGATGGGCCGGATCGATCTGCGGGTAGACGATGTGCGCGGTCATCATCGCCGGCGCGGCGTCGGGGCCGTGCGCGAGCGCGCGGAACGGGATCAGCTCCAGCGCTTCGAGCTCGGCCAGCGACTTGTCGACCGTCGGCAGCGCATGGTGCGAATCGACGTGCGTATCGCCATGGCCGGGGAAGTGCTTGACGCAGCAAGCCACGCCTTCGCGCAGCGAGCCGCGCATCCACGCGGCGGCCAGGCGCGTCGCGCGATGCGGGTCGGCGCCGAAGCTGCGCTCGGCGATCACCGGGTTCGCCGGGTTGTTGTTGAGGTCGAGCACCGGCGCGAAATTCCAGTTGATGCCCAGCGACTTCAGGCCGCGCCCCACGGCCGCCCCCACCGCCTCGGCCAGGGCCTCGTCGTCGGCCGCGCCCAGCGCCATCGCGGCGGGCGCCTGCGGCAGGAAGGTCGCGCGCACGACCGAGCCGCCTTCCTGGTCCATGCCGATCAGCGCCTCGGGGCCCAGCACGTCGCGCAGCTGCGCGACGAGGCGGCGCACCTCGTCTTCGGTTCCGAGGTTCTTGCGGAACAGGCACACCGCGCGGACGTGGTGGCGGCGCAGGAAGGCCGCGGTGCCGGCATCGAGGACCTGGCCGGGCAGGTCGACCATCACCAGATGGCCGGGGTGGAAGTCGGTCGGCGACATCAGTGCGTCCGGGTGACCTTGCTGAGGTGGCGCGGGGCGTCGGGGTCGAGCCCGCGGGCGCGCGCGAGCGCTTCGACCGCCGGGTAGAAGCTCTGGATCGCGGTGATCGCATCGAGGTCGTCGCTCGCGCTCGGGATCAGCGGCAGCTGGGCACCCGGCGTGCCGGCGGGGGCCGCCAGCAGCACGCGCGCGCCGCGCTGGCGCATCTCGTCGGCCAGCGCCAGCAGGCCGGCTTGCGCCGGGCCGCGCGGCGCGAAGACCAGCAGCGGATAGCCCTCGTCGATCAGCGCCATCGGGCCGTGCTTGACCTCGGCGCCGGAGAAGGCCTCGGCCTGGATGCCGCAGACCTCCTTGAACTTCAGCGCCGCCTCCATCGCGATCGCCAGGCCCAGGCCCCGGCCGATCACGAACAGGCGATCGGCATCGACGAGCGTCTCGGCAAGCGGCGACCAGTCGGCCCACGCGGCGCGCTCCAGCGCCTCGGGCAGCACCTGCAGCGCCGACTGCAGCGTGGCATCGCCTTGCCACTGCGCGACGAAGCGCGCGCCGGCCACCAGCTGCGCGATGTAGCTCTTGGTCGCCGCGACGCTGCGCTCAGGCCCGGCATGCAGCGGCAGCACCCATTGCGCGGCTTCGGCCAGCGGCGACGCGGGGTCGTTGACGACCGCTACCGTGCGCGCGCCGCCCGAGCGGAAGAAGCGCTGCGGCGCGACCAGGTCCGGGCTCTGGCCCGACTGCGAGAAGGCCAGCGACAGCAGGCCATCGCACTGCAGCCTCGACGAGTACAGCGTGACCAGCGACATCGGCAGCGAGGTCACCAGCCGGCCCAGCCTGGCCATCACCAGATAGGCCATGAAGTGAGCGGCATGATCGGAACTGCCGCGGGCGACCGTCAGCACCGCCGATGGCGGCTCGGCGCGCAGCACGCGGCCCAGCGCGGCCAGCGTCTCGCCGTCGGCCGCCAGCGCGCGGGCGATGGCGGCGGGCGCCTCGCGCGCCTCGGCCAGCATGCGCGAGACGGGCGCGTCCGTCGGCGCGCCGTCGGTCATCGGCGTGTCATTGCACGACCGCGCCGGCTCCGGCGCGTCATTGCACATGCTCGAGCTCAATCACTTCTCCTTCGATGATCACCTGCTGCAGCTGGAGCGCACGGTCCAGCACGACGAGGTCGGCCCAGGCGCCCGGCTCGAGCCGGCCGCGATCGTGCAGGCCCATGTAGTCGGCGGCGTGGGTGGACGTGCGGCGCGACGCCTCTTCGATCTCGAGGCCCAGGCCGACGAGGTTGCGCAAGGCCTGGTCCATCGTCAGCGTGCTGCCGGCGAGCGTGCCGTCCTCGAGCCGCACGCCGCCCAGGCACTTGGTGACGGTGTGACTGCCCAGCTTGTAGTCACCGTCGGGCATGCCGGCGGCGGCGGTGGAATCGGTGACGCAGTACAGGCACGGGATCGCGCGCAGCGCCGCGCGGATCGCGCCGGGATGCACGTGCAGCAGGTCGGGGATGATCTCGGCGTAGCGTGCATGCGCCAGCGCCGCGCCGACCATGCCCGGCGCGCGGTGGTGCAGGCCGGTCATCGCGTTGAACAGATGCGTGAAGCCGCCGGCGCCGCGCTGCAGCGCGGCGACGCCGTCCTCGTAGCTGCCGGCCGAGTGGCCCAGCTGCACCCGGAAGCCCGCGGCGATTAGCGGTTCGATGACCTCGAGGTTGTGCGGCAGCTCCGGGGCCAGCGTGATCAGGCGGATCGGCGCCAGCGCATGCAGCTCCTGGAGCTCCTCGATCGACACCGCGCGCACGAAGTCGGGCTGCGCGCCGAGCTTGCCGGAGTTGATGTACGGCCCTTCGAGGTGCACGCCCAGCACGCGCGCGCCGCCGGTGGCCCGGTTGCGGCAGATCGTGCCCATGGCCGCCATCGCGGTCACCAGCTCCGCGTGCGGCGCGGTCATCGTCGTCGCCAGCAGCGAGGTGGTGCCGTACTGCGCATGCAGCCGCGCGATGCGCGCGACCGAATCGCCGCCCTCCATCGTGTCGCTGCCACCGCCGCCGTGCACATGGAGGTCGATGAAGCCGGGCACGATGATCGGCAACCCCTCGTGCCGCACCGCGTACTCGTCGCGCGGTTCGCCGTGGACCTGCTCGATACGGCCATCGGCGCCGATCGCGAGGTGCCCGCGCACGAAACCGCGCGGGGTCAGGATGTGGCCTTCGAGACGCTGCAGCGACGGCTCGCTGGCGGCGGAAGGTCGGTTCAGGGGAGGGAGCATTTAGGCCAGGATCCGTGCTTCGCGCGCCAGCTGCAGCGCGCCGTCTATCGCATCACCTTGCGGCGCCACCACCAGCGCCAGCCATTGCGGCGGCAGCCGCGGCGCGAGGCGTTTCGCGATGCTGCCGATGAGCACCAGCGGCAGGTCGCCGTCCGGATCGAGCGCCGCGGCCATCTCGACCAGCGCGTGCGCCGCTTCGTCGAGCAATCGGCGTGCCGCCGGGTCGGCATCGGCGCTGTGAAAGACCAGCGGCGCGAGCCGCGCAAAACCATGCTGGCCGGCGTGGCGCGACCAGTCGAGCAGTGCATCGCGCTGGCCGCCGGCGATGCCCCACACCGCACGCGCCAGCGGACCGGCGGCGGCGCGGCCATCGAGCGCGCGGTGCGCGATGCGCATCGCGGCCAGCCCGAGCCAGCCGCCGGAGCCTTCGTCCCCGATGCCGAAGCCCCAGCCGCCGACCGAGACGCGCCGGCCGTCGCGCCGCAGCGCTTCGCCGACGCTGCCGGTGCCGGCGGCGACGATCGAACCCGGCGCGCCGCCATGCGCACCGCGCAGCGCGGTGCCGGCATCGGTGTCGAGCGCGACGCGCGCATAGGCCGGGGCGAGGGCCATGAAGCGGTCGCACTGCGCCGGGCTGTGCGCGCCGGCGAGGCCCAGGCCCAGCGCACAGTCGGACAGCGGCGGCAGCGCGTGGCCGGCCTGCGCGAAGGCGCGCCCGATGGCCATGCCGATGTGTTCCCAGGCCTGCTCGATGCCCTGGCTCAGCCCGGACGGTCCGGCCTCGCCGCGGCCGAGCACCTGGCCGGCTTCGTCGACCAGGCGCACACGCGTGCCGCTGCCACCGCCGTCGACACCGAGGAAGAAGCGGGGCTGGGCGGAGGGCTGGGTCGACAGGCGCATGGTGGCTGAACGGATAATACCAATATAGTACCACACAAGACCAGATGGTCAATCGGTCGGCGCCGGCGGGGCGCTCGGTGGAAACCCGGGCGCAGGCCCTGGCAGGCCCGACACGCAGGGAAGATGGCTGGCGCACGGGAGCGCCTGCGGGCGGGGTGGCGGCACGGGGCGCCGCTCGATGACCATTGCTAGTACCAGTTGACGCGCAGCGGGCGCCGCACAATCCGGTCCCGATCGCGCCCATCATCCCATGCAAAAAATCGACTTCCCGCTGCGCGGGGATCACATCACCCTGGACCGGCTGCTGAAGGCCACCGGCCTGGCGGGCAGCGGGGCGCAGGCCAAGCAGCTGGTCGCCGACGGCAAGGTGCAGGTCGACGGCCGCGACGAGCTGCGCAAGACGGCCAAGCTGCGCGCCGGTCAGGTGATCAGCGTGACCGGCACGCGCATCCGGCTGCTGCCGCCGGCGGCGGCCGAGACGGCCGAAGCGGCCGAGGGGGCCGGCGCGACCGGCGACGCCTCGGACTTGGCGCCCGACCGCCCGACGCCTGCCGAATGATTCACCCGGCCGCGTGGTCGCGCGGCCTCGATATGCTGCCCGCACGATGACCCGTCCCACGCTGATCGCCCTCGATGCCGACGACACCCTCTGGCACAACGAGACGCTGTTCCGGCTGACGCACCAGCGCTTCAACGAACTGCTCGCGCCCTGGGCCGATGCGCCGCAGGTCGAAGCGCACCTGGCCGGCGTCGAGCGCCGCAACCTGCTGGTCTATGGCTACGGCGCCAAGGGCTTCACGCTGTCGATGATGGAGACCGCGATCGAGCTGAGCGGCGGCAACGCGCCGGCCGGCGTGCTGGGCGAGATCCTCGCGTCCGGGCGCGAACTGATGACGCACCCGATCGAGCCGCTGCCCGGCGTGCACGAGGCGCTCGAGCAACTCGCGCAGCGCGCGCCACTGGTCCTGATCACCAAGGGCGACCTGTTTCACCAGGAGTCCAAGCTCGCGGCCTCCGGCCTGGGTGACTTCTTCGCCGGCATCGAGATCGTCAGCGAGAAGACGCCCGACACCTACCGCCGTGCGTTCCGCCGCCACGGCACCCCGCCCGAAGAAGCGCTGATGGCCGGCAATTCGGTGCGCTCGGACATCCTGCCGGCGCTGGAGGCCGGCGCCTACGCGGCGCTGATCCCGTACCCGCTGGTCTGGGCCCACGAGGCGGCCGACGCGCCGCAGGCGCATCCGCGCTTCCGTCAGTTCGACGCGCTTGGGCAACTGGCGGCCTGGCTCGATTCGATCGAGTGAAGCGCCGCCGCGGGCAAGGTCGCGGTGATGCTGCGCGGCCTCGCGCCCCTCAACCCGGGCGCAGCCAGCAGGCGACCGTGCGCGCCGGCTCGTCGGGTATCGGCCGCAGCGCCGGTCGCTCGGCGCGGCAGCGTTCGACCGCCTCCGGGCAGCGGGTGTGGAACGGACAGCCCGCCGGCGGTCGCAGCGGCGACGGCAGCTCGCCCTTCAGCACGATGCGCTGGCGGCGGGCCGCGCGGTCGACGGTCGGCGTCGCCGACAGCAGTGCCTGCGTGTACGGGTGCTGCGGCGCTTCGAACAGCACGTCGCGCGGGGCCTGCTCGACGATGCGGCCGAGGTACATCACCGCCACCTCGTCGGCGACGTGCCGCACCACCGAGAGGTCGTGCGAGATGAAGGCGTAGGCGACGCCGAAGGCGTCCTGCAGCTCGGCCAGCAGGTTCAGCACCTGCGCGCGGATCGACACGTCGAGCGCCGACACCGGCTCGTCGAGCACCAGCACGCGCGGCTGCAGCATCAGCGCGCGGGCGATCGCGATGCGCTGGCGCTGGCCGCCGGAGAACATGTGCGGATAGCGCCCGAAGTGCTCGTCGCGCAGGCCGACGCGCTGGAGCATCGTGCGGGCCCTGTGTTCGCGCTCGGCGGCATCGCGCATGCCGTTGACCTGCAGCGGCTCGGCGAGTGCGGCGCCGACGGTCTGGCGCGGGTTCAGCGAGCCGTAGGGGTTCTGGAAGACGATCTGCACCGCGCGGCGCAGCGCTCGCCGTTCCGCGTTGCTGCCCGAGGCCTGCGTCTGCGCGACGTCGTGGCCGTCGACCCGCAGCCGGCCGGCGCTCGGCGGCTCGACCATCGTCAGCAGCCGCGCCAGCGTCGACTTGCCGCAGCCCGATTCGCCGACGATCGCCAGCGTGCGGCCGGCGGCCAGCGTGAAGGACACGCCGGCCAGCGCATGCACCGTGGCCGCGGCGCGGAACGGACCGCGGCGCACGGCGTAGTCGCGCTTCAGGTCCTCGGCCTGCAGCACCGCCGGCGCGATCACGAGCGAGGCTCCATCGGATGCCCCTGCAGCAGCGGCGTGTGGCACAGCGCGCGGCCGAGCGTATCGTCCGCGGCGCCGGGGGCGATCGCGCAGCGCGGCTGAACGAAGCGGCAGCGGGGCGCGAACAGGCAGCCGGGCGGGCGGTCGTGCGCGCCGGGCACGAGACCGGGGATGGCGTCCAGCCGGCGGCCGTCGGCGCGCTCGGGCAGCGCATCGAGCAGGGCCGCGGTGTAGGGGTGGTGCGGATCGCTGAACAGCGTCTCGGCCGGCCCGGATTCGACCTGGCGGCCGGCGTACTGCACGATCACGCGGTCGGCGGTCTCGGCGACGACGCCGAGGTCGTGCGTGATCAGCACCAGCGCCATGCCGGCCTCGCGCCGCAGCGTCATCAGCAGCTCGAGGATCTGCGCCTGGATCGTCACGTCGAGCGCGGTGGTCGGCTCGTCGGCGATCAGCAGGCGCGGCTTGCAGGCCAGCGCCATCGCGATCATCACCCGCTGGCACATGCCGCCGGACAGCTGGTGCGGGAAGGCGCTGGCACGGCGCGCGGCATCGGGGATGCCGACCTGCTCGAGCAGCTCGATCACGCGGCGGCGGCGGGCGTCGCGGTCGAGCTTCATGTGCGTGGCCAGCGCTTCGCCGACCTGCCAGCCGACCGTGAAGCAGGGGTTCAGCGAGGACATCGGCTCCTGGAAGACCATCGCGATGTCCTTGCCGACTAGCTGCCGTCGCTGTTTCGGCGCCAGCGTCTGCAGCTCGCGCCCGTCGAAGGCCATGCGCTCGGCCAGCACCTGCGCGGACCACGGCAGCAGGCCCATGATCGCCAGCATCGCGACCGACTTGCCCGAGCCCGACTCGCCGACGATGCCCAGCACCTCGTCGCGTTCGACGACGATGTCGATGCCGTCGACCGCGGTGAAGGCGCCGTGGCGCGTCGGGAAGCGCACGGTCAGGCCGCGGACTTCGAGAAGGGGATTCACGATCGCCTCATCTTGGGGTCGAGCGCGTCGCGCAGGCCGTCGCCCGCGAGGTTGATCGACACCACTGTCACCAGGATCGCCATGCCCGGCAGCGTCACCAGCCAGGGGTTCGAACGGATGAACTCGCGGGCGTCGGCGAGCATCGTGCCCCACTCGGCGGTCGGCGGTTGTGCACCGAGGCCGAGGAAGCCGAGCGCGGCGGCCTCGAGGATCGCGTCCGACACGCCGAGCGCGGCCTGCACGATCAGCGGCGACAGGCAGTTCGGCAGCACGGTGGCGAAGAGCAGCCGCACGCGGCCGACACCCGAGACCCTCGCCGCGGTGACGTAGTCCTTGCCCAGCTCCGCCAGCGCCGACGCGCGCACCAGCCGCACGTAGCGCGGCAGGTAGACGACGGTCACCGCGACGATGGTGTTGGTGAGGCTGGGCCCGAGCACCGCGACGACCAGGATCGCCAGCACCAGGCTCGGCACCGCCATGATCAGGTCCATCAGCCGCGTGATCATCACGTCCACCGCCTGGCCCATCGGCCCCGGCGAGGCGACGCAGGCCAGCCCCATCAGCACGCCGAGGATGAAGGACACGCCCATCACCGCGAGGCCGATGAACAGCGAGATGCGGGCGCCGTGGATCAGGCGCGACAGCATGTCGCGGCCCAGGCTGTCGGTGCCAAGCACGAAGCGTGACGAGCCGCCGTCGGCCCACATCGGCGCGGCGCGCACCGCGTCGCGGAACTGCTCGGTCGGCGAGTAGGGCGCGATCAGGTCGGCCAGCAACGCGATCGCCACCACCAGCAGCACGACGACCAGCCCGCCGAGCGCGCCCCGGTTCTCGCGGAAGGCGTGCCAGAAGGCGCGCAGCGGGCCGGGCTCGCGGAAGGGGCCGGGCTGGCTCGACGGGCCCCGCTCGGTGGTCTCAGCCATGGCGGATGCGCGGGTTGATCAGCCCGTAGGTCAGGTCGACCACCAGGTTCACGACGATGACGATCGACGAGATCAGCATCACGCCGCCCTGCAGCGCGGGATAGTCGCGGCGCGAGATCGATTCGATCAGCCACTTGCCGACGCCGGGCCACGAGAAGATGGTTTCGGTGAGCACCGCGCCGGCCATCAGCGTGCCGACCTGCAGGCCGATGATCGTGACCACCGGGATCAGCGCGTTGCGCAGCGCATGCAGGCCGATCACGCGCCACGGCGGCAGGCCCTTGGCGCGCGCGGTGCGCACGTAGTCCTCGTTCAGCACCTCCAGCATCGCCGAGCGCGTCATGCGGGCGATCACCGCCAGCGGGATGGTGCCGAGCACGATGGCCGGCAGCACCAGGTGGTGCAGCGCGTCGAGCACCGCGCCGTCCTGGCCCGACAGCCAGGCGTCGATGGTCATGAAGCCGGTCACCGGCTCGAAGTAGTACTTGATCAGGTCGATGCGGCCCGACACCGGCGTCAGCCCCCAGGCCTCGGCGACGAACATGATCAGCAGCAGGCCCCACCAGAAGATCGGCATCGAGTAGCCGGTGACCGACAGGCCCATCAGCGCCTGGTCGAAGATCGTGCCGCGTCTCGCGGCGGCGATGGTGCCGGCGGGGATGCCGATCAGCACCGCGAACAGCATGCCGGCGAAGCCGAGCTCCAGCGTCGCGGGGAACAGCGCGGCGAACTCGGTCAGCACCTTCTGGTTCGTCGCCAGCGAGGTGCCGAAGTCGCCCTGCAGCAACTGCGCCATGTAGTCGACGAACTGCTTCCACACCGGCTGGTCCAGACCCAGTTCCTTGCGGAACATCGCCAGCCGCTCCGCGCTGATGCCGCGCTCGCCGACACGCACCTCCACCGGATCCCCCGGCACCAGGCGGATCGCGACGAAGGTGACGAACATCAGCGCGACGAAAGTCGGCAGCGTCAGCGCCAGGCGGCGCAATAGGAAGCGGAGCATCGATCGTCGTTTTGCAGCAGAGCGTCTTCCCAAGCACACGCCGCGGAGCCGGCTCCGCCGGGCCGCTGGGGTGGCCCCCCGGGGGGAGAGGGCGCTAGCCCGAGGGGGCCCGGCGCAGCCGCTCCGGGGGGTGCCGAGGTCTCGTGCCGCGGAACCGGCTTTGCCGGGCCGCTGGGGCGGCCCCCTGGGGGGAGGCGGCCGCCAGGCCGCTCCGGGGGGTTACTTGAGACTCACGCCGTTGAACTGGTGGGAGCCGAAGGGGCTCTGCTTGAAACCGCTCACCTCCTTGCGCATCACCTCGTAGACCACCGAGTGCGCGATCTTGAAGTCCGGCACCTCGTCGGCCTCGATCTGCTGCATTTCCTGGTACAGCCTGGTGCGCTCCTTCGTGTCGGCGATCGCGCGTGCCTTCTGCAGGCGCTCGTCGAAGGCCTTGTCGCACCACTTCGACAGGTTCTGGCCACCGGGGCGCGCCGCTTCACAGCCGTGCAGGAAGAAGAAGTTGTCGGGATCGCCGTTGTCGCCGGTCCAGCCGAGCAGGCCGGTCATGTGCTCGCCCTGCTGCATGCGCTTGCGGTACTCGCCCCACTCGTAGGTCACGAGCTTGGCGTTGACGCCGATCTTCGCCAGATCCGCCTGCATCATCTCGGCGATGCGCTTGGCGTTCGGGTTATAGGGCCGCTGCACCGGCATGTACCAGAGGTCGACGTCCAGCGGCGTCTTCACGCCGGCCTTGGCCAGCAGCGCCTTCGCCTGGTTCGCGTCGTGGGGCAGCGCCTGCACCTTGTCGTTGTACGACCACAGCGTCGGCGGGATCAGGTTCTTCGCCGGCTGGCCGGCACCGAGGTAGACGTCCTTGATGATCGCCGCGCGATCGATCGCCATGCTGAAGGCCTGGCGCACCTCCTTCTTGTCGAAGGGCGCCTTCTGGGTGTTGAAGGCCCAGTACGCGATGTTCAGGCCCGGCTGGTTGATGACCTGCAGCTTCGGGTCCTTCTGCATCTCGGGCAGGTCGGCCGGGCGCGGCGCGATGACGAAGTGGCACTCGCCGGCCTTCAGTTTCGAATAACGCGCGGTCGGATCGGGCGTGATCGCGAACACCAGGTCGTCGAACTGCGCCTTCTCGGCGGCCGGGCCCCAGTAGTCCTTGTTGGCCTTGAAACGGATCACCGCGTCCTTCTGGTAGGTGACGAAGGAGAACGGGCCGGTGCCCACCGGCACCTGGTCGAGCTGCTCCTTCTTGTTCTGCTTGGCCAGGAAGTCGGCGTACTCGGCCGAATGGATCGACGCGAAGTCCATCGCCAGGTTGGCGAGCATCGTGACGTTGGCGCGCTTCAAGGTGAAGCGCACGGTGTTGGCATCGACCTTCTCGATCGCCTGCAGGTCGTCGGGCAGGCCCATGTCGGCGAAGTAGTCGTACTTGCCGCCGGAGACCTTGTGGTACGGATGCTCGGTCTTCCACTGGCGCTCGAACGAGAACAGCACGTCGTCGGCGTTGAAGTCGCGCGTGGGCTTGAAGCCGCCGGCGGCATGGAACTTCACGCCCTTGCGCAGCTTGAAGGTGAAGACCTTGCCGTCGGGCGACACCGTCCAGCTCTCGGCGAGGCCGGGCTCGACCTGCGTCGAGCCGCGGGTGAAGTGCGTCAGCCGGTCGTAGACCGGGCGCGCCGCGTCGAAGCTGGTGCCGGTGGTGTTCAGCGCGGGCGTGAAGTTCTCGGGCGAGCCTTCGGAGCAGTAGACGAAGGTCTTTGCCGACGCGGCCGGTGCCGCCAGGATAGCCAGCGTGCCCGCGAACGCCAGGCCGAGGATGGCGGCGGTGCGCGACGGGCCAGGATGGTGCGTGCGATGGGTCATGCGTCCTCCTTGTGTGGTGTGGCCACCATGCTAATCGGGGGTCGGTGCTGCAAGACCCGGGCCGTGCGGGCTTCCCCCCAAGGGGCAAACCCCGATCTGCGACAATTCGTGCTTCAAGACGCCGGCCGCGTGCCCCCGCGGCCGGCGTTGTCCATTCAAGGGGCCATGTCGAGGACAACCATGCACAAAAACCTCAAGCGCGCCGCCGCATCGGCCCTAGCGCTTGTTTCGCTGGCGCTGGCCAGCACCGGGCCCCGCGCCGCGCCCCCGCTGCAAGCCTGCTTCGTCTACGTCAGCCCGGTCGGCCAGGCCGGCTGGAGCTACCAGCACGACCAGGGTCGGCAGGCCATGGACAAGGCGCTGGGCGCCGAGGTCCGCTCGCGCTTCGTCGAGGCGGTGGCCGAAGGCCCGGACAGCGAGCGCGTGATGCGCGACCTCGCCCGCGACGGTTGCGGCCTGATCGTCGCCACCAGCTTCGGCTACCTGGAGCCGGCGCTGCGCGTCGCGTCCGAATTCCCGAACGTGAAGTTCGAGCATGCCGGCGGCTACAAGACGGCCGCGAACGTCAACACGTACAACGCGCGTTATTACGAGGCCCGCTGGCTCGCCGGCTACCTGGCCGGCAAGCACAGCAAGTCGGGCATCGCGGGTTATGTCGCCGGCTTCCCGGTGCCCGAGGTGGTGCAGGGCATCAACGCCTTCGCGCTCGGCATGCAGGCGGCCAACCCTTCCGCCCAGCTGAAGCTGACCTGGCTCAACACCTGGTTCGACCCGGCCAGGGAGCGCGAGGCCGCGCTGGCGCTGATCAACCAGGGCGCCGACGTGCTGACCAACCACAGCGGTTCGCCGGTCGTGCCGCAGACCGCCGAGGAGAAGGGCGTCGCGGTGCTGGCCTACCAGAGCGACATGGGCAAGTTCGCGCCGAAGGCGCAGCTGGCCGCGGTGACGCACCACTGGGGCGGCTACTACACGCAGGTGGCGAAGTCGGTGATCGCCGGCAGCTGGAAGCCGCAGCCGGTGTGGGGCGGCATGAAGGACGGCTTCGTGCAGCTGTCGGCGCTGAACCCGGCGCTGCCGCCGGCGCTGAAGGCCGATCTCGAAGCGCGCCGCCAGGCCATCGTCAGCGGGCGCTTCAAGCCCTTCAGCGGCCGGCTGGTCGACAACACCGGCCGCGAACGCCTGGCGCATGGCGCGCTGGACGACGCGCAGATCGCCGGCATGGACTGGCTGGTGCAGGGCGTGACGGGCAGCGTGCCGTCGGCGCGCTGAGCCGCTGAGGGCCACGCGCCGCGGGCCCATCGGCAGGTCGGCCCGCAGGCCCGCAGGCCCGTTGGCCCGTCGGCCTGTTGGCCCGTCGGCCCGTCGGCCCGCTGGAGGCCGGTTCACGCCGCGTAGCCCAGCGGCAGCGCGGTGGTGAACTTGATCTCCTCCATCGCGAAGCTCGACGACACGTCGAAGAGCTGCGTGCCGGCGATCAGCCGCTTGTAGACCCGGTCGTACGCGGCGATGTCCGGCACCACCACGCGCAGCAGGTAATCGACGTCGCCGCTCATGCGGTAGAACTCGACGACCTCCGGAATCGCCTCGACCGCGGCGCGAAAGCGGTCGAACCAGTCCTGGCTGTGCGTGCTCGTGCGCACCGAGACGAACACCGTCACCCCGACGTTCACCTTGTCGCGGTCGACCAGCATCACGTTGCGCGTGATGACCCCCGATTCCTTCAGGCGCTGCACCCGGCGCCAGCAGGGCGTCTGCGACAGGCCGACCTGGGCGGCGAGTTCGGCGATCGGCGTGTCGGCGGCTTGCTGCAGGATATCGAGCAGCTTGCGGTCGATGGAATCGAGTTTCTGGATTGGCATGTCAAAGGGAATGTGCTTCCATGAATTGCAGGTTTCGAGCTCGATTTTGCACGCGGATTCCGCCTTGACTATCGACAATGGTGGCCCATGGACATCTACCTCGACGCCAATGCCACCACCCCGGTGCTGCCGCAGGCCCAGGCCGCCGCGCTGGCGGTGATGGCCGAGGTCTACGGCAACCCGAGCAGCCTGCATGGCTCGGGGCTGAAGGCCCGGGCCCTGCTCGACGAGGTGCGCACGACCGCGCGCCGCGTGATCGGCGCCGAAGGCGGCGAGCTGTTCTTCACCAGCGGCGCGACCGAAGGCATCCAGACGGCGGTGCTGTCGGCGCTGACCGAGCTGCGCCGGCGGCGCGCTGCCGGCGATGGCCGCGCGCTGAGCCTGCTGTACGGTGCCACCGAGCACAAGGCCGTCGCCGAAGCGCTGAAGCACTGGAACGCGGTGCTGGCGCTGGACCTGCCGATCCAGGCCATCCCGGTGGGGCCGGATGGCCGGCATGACCTGCGCTGGCTGCGCGAGCACGCGCCGCAGGCCGGCCTGGTCTGCACGATGGCCGCCAACAACGAGACCGGCGTGATCAGCGACCTGGACGGCATCGCCGCCGCGCTGGCCGGCAGCCCGGCGCTGTGGCTGGTCGACGGCGTGCAGGCGCTGGGCAAGCTGCCGCTGAAGCTGGTCGAGCGCCGCATCGACTACGCGCCGTTCTCGGGACACAAGCTCTATGCGCCCAAGGGCGTCGGCCTGCTGTACGTGCGCGACGGTGCGCCCTTCACGCCGCTGCAGGCCGGCGGTGGACAGGAAGGCGCGCTGCGTGCCGGCACCGAGAACATGCCTGGCATCGCGGCGCTCGGCGCGGTGCTGCGGGCGCTGGCGGACGGCGAGACCTTCTGCGACGCGGCGACGCTCGCCCGCCATCGCGAGCGCCTGGCCACGGCCTTGCGCGAGGCCTTCCCGGGCATCGTCTTCAACGCGCCGGCCGCGCTGGCGCTGCCGACGACGCTGAACTTCTCGGTGCCGGGCCTGAGCTCCAAGCTGCTGCTCGACCTGTTCGATGCCGCCGGGCTGCGCGTCAGCGGCGGCTCGGCCTGCAGCGCCGCGGCGGCCCGCCCCAGTCACGTGCTCGAGGCGATGGGCCTGCCCGACTGGCAGACGCGGGCCGCTGTGCGCCTGTCCTTCGGTCCGGCCGATGGGGCCGGGCTGATCGAGGAAGCCTGCGACCGCATCGGCGCCTGCGGCGCATCGCTGCGCGAGAGTTGCCTGAGCGCATCGGCGCCGGGCGCCGGCGGTGCGCAGACCCCCGTGCTGACGCGCTTCGTCGTGGCGGGCGCCTGCTGCTACATCGTCGCCGATGCCGCCAGCCGGCGCTGCGTCGTGATCGATCCCCTGCCGGAACTGACGGCGCGCATCGTCCAATGGGTGGGCTGCCGCGGCTTCACCGTCGCGGCGGTGCTCGACACGCACAGCCACGGCGACCACGCGTCGTCCGCCCAGGCGCTGCGCGCGGCCCTGGCGCCATCGCTGCTCGAAACGCACGCCGGCGATGCGCTCGGCTGGCCCGATGGTGCCAGCGCCCTCGTGCTCGGCCGCCACCGCCTGACGCGGCTGGCGGTGCCGGGGCACACGGCGGACTCGACCGCCTACCTGCTGAAGGACGCGGAGGGCGCCTGTTTCGCCTTCGTCGGCGATACCGTGATGCCCGGCGCGCTCGGGCGCAGCGACTTCGCGCAGAGCGCGCCGCTGTCGTTCGCCGACTCCCTGCGCCGGCTCCAGGACGCCGTCGGGCCGCGCGCGCTGCTGCTGCCGGGGCACGACTACGACGACCACTTCGCCTGCACGCTGGCCTCCGAACGCCTGCTGCAGCCGCTGCTGGCCGGGGCCCTCGACGCCGTGCTGCACGCCGAAGCCTTCGCCGCGGCCAAGGCGGACCTGGAGCGGCATGTGCCGCCCACCGCGTGCCAGACGATGGCCTGTGGAACGAGCGTCGGGGCCCGCGCCTCGCTGGCGAGCGTCGAACTGGACGGCGCGCAGCTGGACGCGATGCTCGCCGGCCCGCTGGCGCCGCTGGTGGTCGACGTGCGCGAATCCTACGAACAGCGCGTCGGCGCGCTGACGGTCCTCGAGCGGGGGGCGCTTCGTTCGGCCGACATCCGGCAGGTGCCGCTGTCGGCGCTGCTCGATGCCTTGCCGGACTGGCTGGCGCTGCCGGCGCAGCGGCCGCTGCTCTTCGTCTGTCGGGCCGGCAACCGCAGCGCGCAGGCCGCGCGGGCGCTGCGCCGCCTGGGGCACGCACAGGCGTGGAGCCTGCAGGGCGGCCTGGCCTTGTGGCCGCAGCCCGACTAGGGCCCTCCCATAGCGTTAACAGGCCCTAGCCGCTCAGCCGACCGCGCGCGGCCAGCTCTGCGGTCGCACGAAGTGCGGGTTCAGCAGCGCGAAGATGCGGTGGTCGCGCCACGCGCCGTCGATGTACAGGTAGTCGCGCGCCAGGCCTTCCTCGGCGAAGCCCAGGCGCTGCACGACGCGCAGGCTGGGCGCGTTCTCCGGCCGCACCGCGGCCTGGATGCGGTGCAGGTTGATGGTCGGCGCGAAGGCCTCGCCGATCACCGCGCCCAGCGCTTCGTGCATCAAGCCGCGGCCGGTGTGCTGCACGTCGAGCGCGTAACCCAGCGTGCAGCCCTGCATCGGGCCGCGCACGAGATTCGACAGGTGCACCGAGCCGATCACCCAGCCCGGCTTGCCGCGCGGCTGCAGCCACCAGCGCAGGCTGCGGCCCTGCTCGAAGGCCGCTTCGCCCTCGACCAGCGACTCGCGCACCCGCGGCGGGCTGGCGTGGTCGGGCGGCAGCGGGGGGTCCCAGCGCGCGAAGTGAGCGGCATTGCGCTGGTAGAACGCGGCCACGGGCTCGGCCAGCGACGGTTCCGTGGCAACGAGCTCGAGCCGCTCGGTGGTGATCTGCAGCGGGGCGGCACACATGCCGCCGAGTGTAGGAGCAAGCCGCCGGCGTGACAGCAGCGGCTGCCGGCCCTACGCCGGCGCCGCGGCGGCTGCCGGCTGCAGCGCCTGCATGAGCGCTGGCGCAGCCGGGCCGAACGCATAGGCGTCCATGCCGAGGCAGCCGTAGGTCAGCGCATCGTGCAGGCGCTGCGGCGGGGCCGCGCGGCCGCCGGCGCCGGCCGCCACGTACCACGGCAGCAGGTGCTCGTCGCTCGGATGCATCAGCGCGGCATGCGGCGCCTGCGCGCGGTAGTCCAGCAGCGCGTCCCAGTCGCGCGCCGCGCTGCGATCGACGAACCACCGCCGGAACGCGGCGCTCTGCGCGATCTCCGGCGCATCGAGCGGCGGGCGCTGCGCGGCGCCGAACAGCATGCGCAGGTTGTGCGTGATGCTGCCGGTGGCCAGGATCCACACGCCGTCGGCGGCCAGCGGCTGCAAGGCCTCGCCCAGGGCGAACAGCCGGGCCGGCGCCCAGTCGGGCGGGAAGGCCAGCGGCAGCACCGGCACGTCGGCCTGCGGGTAGACGAAACGCAGCGGCGTCCAGATGCCGTGGTCCAGGCCGCCTTCGTCGACGCGCTGCGCCGGCAGGCCGGCGCTCCGCAGCAGTTCGGCAACCTCGCGCGCCAGCGCCGGCGCGCCGGCGGTGTCGTAGCGCAGGCGGTACAGCGCCTCGGGGAATCCGCCGAAGTCATGCACCGTCGCGTGGTCGGGCGCCGCCAGCAGCACCGGCTCGCGCGCCAGCGAGTGCGCCGACACCGCCAGGATCGCCCGCGGCCGGCCGGCCAGCGCGTCCAGTGCCGGCCCCAGCCGGCTCCAGAACGGACCGGTGGCGCCGGGCTCGAGCGCCGTCATCGGGGAGCCGTGCGAGACGAAGACCGGGGGCAGCAGCGAGGTGTTCATGACGCTCATTGGAGCAGCGGACGTGCCCACCATCGTTCGACCCCACTGCACGCACGCTTCAGCCCGGCCGCTCGCCGGCCTTGGTGTACCGTCGCGCCCCATGGACCGAACTGTGCAGTCGCCGGCGCCGAGCTTGCCGGTCTCGATGCTGGCGCTGGCCTGGCGCCAGGGCTGGCGCGACTTCCGGGCCGGCGAACTGCGGCTGCTGATGGTCGCGGTGATGCTGGCGGTGGCGGCGCTGACGGCCGTCGGCTTCTTCGCCAGCCGGCTCGAAGCGGCGCTGGCGCGCGACGCGCGGGCGCTGCTCGGCGGCGATGCGGTGATCGCCAGCGACCAGCCGGCGCCGCCCGCGTTCGCCGAGAAGGCGGCTGCGCTGGGGCTGCGCAGCGTCGCGACGGCCAGCTTTCCCAGCATGGCGCGCGCGCCCGACGACAAGGGCGGCGATACCCGCCTGGTCGCGCTGAAGGCGGTCGGCGACGGTTACCCGCTGCGCGGCGCAATGCGCGTGCAGGCCGCCGCGGACGGCGCGCCGCAGGACGTGAGCGCTGGCCCGCCGCGCGGACGTGTCTGGGCCGATGCGTCGCTGCTGGAATCGCTGGCACTGCGTGTGGGCGATGCGTTGCTGCTGGGCGACCAGCGCCTGGTTATCGACCGCATCATCGTGATGGAGCCCGACCGCGGCGCCGGCTTCATGAGCTTCGCGCCGCGCGTGATGCTGCATGCCGCCGACCTCGCGGCCACCGGGTTGATCCAGCCGGCGAGCCGCGTGACCTACCGCCTCGCGGTGGCCGCGCCCGAGGGCCGGGATGCCCAGGTGCGCGAATTCGTGCGCTGGGCCGAAACGCACATCGCCGAGGCCAGGCTGCGCGGGCTGCGGACCGAATCGCTCGAGTCCGGCCGGCCCGAGATGCGGCAGACGCTGGACCGGGCGCAGCGTTTCCTGAACCTCGTCGCGCTGCTGGCGGCGCTGCTGGCGGCGGTGGCGGTGGCCATCGCGGCGCGTGACTTTGCACAGCGCCACCTCGACGACTGCGCGATGCTGCGCGTGCTGGGCGCGCCGCAGCGGGCGATCGCCGGCGCCTACGCGCTGGAATTCGGCGCGGTCGGGCTGCTGGCCAGTGCGCTCGGCGTCGCGCTCGGCTTCGCGGTGCACTTCATCTTCGTGCGCCTGCTGGCCAACCTGCTCGACGCCGCGCTGCCGGCGGCGACCTTGACGCCGGCGTTCTTCGGCATCGGCGTCGGGCTGACGCTGCTGGTGGCCTTCGGGCTGCCGCCGGTGCTGCAGCTGGCGCGCGTGCCGCCGCTGCGGGTGATCCGTCGCGACGTCGGCGGGCTGAAGGCGGCGTCGGTCGGCGTGCTGCTGGCCGGCGGTGCCGGCTTCGCGGCGCTGCTGGTCGCCGCGTCCTCGGACCTGTTGCTCGGGCTGATCGCGGTCGGCGGCTTCGCGGCGGCGATCGGGCTCTTCGCCTTCCTCGCCTGGGTGGCCGTGATGGTGCTCAAGCGCACCGTGCCCGAGAGCCGCGCGCCGCGCTGGCTGGTGCTGGCGACGCGCCAGCTCGCCGCGCGGCCGGCCTTCGCAGTGCTGCAGGTCTCGGCGCTGGCGGTCGGCCTGCTGGCGCTGGTGCTGCTGGTGCTGCTGCGCACCGACCTGATCGCCGCGTGGCGCCAGGCGACGCCGAAGGACGCGCCGAACCGCTTCGTGATCAACCTGCAGCCCGAGCAGGGCGAGGCCTTCCAGGCGACGCTGAAGGCCGCCGGCATCGCGCGCTACGACTGGTACCCGATGATCCGCGCCCGGCTGGTGGCGGTGAACGGGCAGGAGGTGGGGCCGGCGCAGTACGCCGAGGACCGGGCGAAGCGCCTGGTCGAGCGCGAGTTCAACGTCAGCCATTCCGCGGTGCTGCCGGGGCACAACACGGTGTCGGCCGGCACCTGGGTGGCGGAGCAGGCCGATGGCCTGAGTGTCGAGGAAGGCCTCGCGCAGACGCTGAAGCTCAAGCTCGGCGACCGCCTGCGCTTCGACATCGGCGGCATCCAGAAGGAGGCCCGCATCACCAGCCTGCGCAAGGTCGAGTGGCAGTCGATGCGGGTCAACTTCTTCGTGATCTTCCCGCAGTCGGCGATGAGCGACGTGCCGGTCAGCTACATCAGCGCCTTCCGCGCGCCGGTGACGCCGGGCTTCGATTCGGGCCTGTCGCGCCAGTTCCCGAACATCACCAACGTCGACGTCTCGGTGCAGCTGACACAGGTGCAGCAGGTGCTGGACCAGGTGATCCGCGCGGTCGAGTTCCTGTTCGGCTTCACGCTGGCGGCCGGGCTGGTGGTCCTGTTCGCCGCGGTAGCGGCCACGCGCGAGAGCCGCTCGCGCGAGTACGCGGTGATGCGCGCGGTGGGGGCCGGCTCGGCGTTGCTGCGCCACATGCAGCGCGCCGAGCTGCTGGGCATCGGCGCGCTGGCGGGGCTGCTGGCGTCGGTGGCCGCGATGGTGGTCGGCGGCGTGATGGCGCGGCAGGTGTTCGAGTTCACCTGGGCGCCGAGCCCGTGGGTGCCGCTGATCGGCACACTGGTGGGGGCCGTGTTGGCCCTGACGGCGGGCTGGTGGGGTTTGCGCGAAGTGCTCAGGCGGCCGGTCATGGAGACACTGCGGCGGGCACCAGAGTGATCTGGATGATCTGAATATCCGAAAGGACCGATGAACGGCGACGACGTCATCCTCGAGACCCGGGACCTGGTCAAGGAGTTCAAGGGCTTCGTCGCCGTCAGCGGGGTCAACCTGCGCGTGAAGCGCGGGCAGATCCACGCGCTGATCGGGCCCAACGGCGCGGGCAAGACCACCGTCTTCAACCTGCTGACCAAGTTCCTGATCCCGACGCGCGGGCGCATCCTGTTCGAGGGCCAGGACATCACGACCGAGAAGCCGGCGCAGATCGCGCGGCGCGGCGTCATCCGGTCGTTCCAGATCTCGGCCACCTTCCCGCACCTGTCGGTGCTGGAGAACGTGCGCATCGGCCTGCAGCGCGAGCTCGGCACCTCGATGCACTTCTGGCGCTCGGAGCGTTCGCTCGACCAGCTCAACGGGCGCGCCCTCGAGCTGCTGGAGACGGTGGGCCTGCGCGAGCACGCGGGCACCGTGACCGCCGAGCTGCCCTACGGCCGCAAGCGCGCGCTCGAGATCGCGACGACGCTGGCGCTGAACCCGAAGCTGATGCTGCTGGACGAGCCGACGCAGGGCATGGGCCACGAGGACGTCGAACGCGTGACGCAGCTGATCAAGCGCGTCGCCGCGAACCGCACGGTGCTGATGGTCGAGCACAACATGAACGTCGTCGCCAGCATCGCCGACACCATCAGCGTGCTGCAGCGCGGGCAGGTGATCGCCGAGGGGCCGTACGCGGTGGTGTCGAAGAACCCGCAGGTGCTGGAGGCCTACATGGGCTCGGCCGAGGCGCAGCTGGAGGGCGCGCATGGCTGAGGGGACCCCGCTGCTGCAGCTCAAGGACGTGCATGCCTTCTACGGCGAGTCGCACATCCTGCATGGTGTCGACCTCGAGGTGCATCGCGGCGAGGTCGTCACCTTGCTCGGCCGCAACGGCGCCGGCCGCACCACCACGCTGAAGGCCATCCTCGGCCTCGTCGGCCGCCGCACCGGGTCGATCCGCATCGGCGGCACCGAAGCCATCGCGCTGCCGCCGCACAAGATCGCGCGCCTGGGGCTGGGCTATTGCCCGGAAGAACGCGGCATCTTCGCCAGCCTGAACTGCGAGGAGAACCTGCTGCTGCCGCCGCCGGTGGCCGAAGGCGGTTTCACGGTCGACGAGATCTACACGCTGTTCCCGAACCTGAAGGAGCGGCGCGCCAGCCCGGGCATGCGGCTGTCGGGCGGCGAGCAGCAGATGCTGTCGGTGGCGCGCATCCTGCGCACCGGCGCGAAGCTGCTGCTGCTGGACGAGATTTCCGAGGGCCTGGCGCCGGTGATCGTGCAGGCCTTGGGCCGCGCGATCCGGCTGCTGCGCGAGAAGGGGCTGACGATCGTGATGGTCGAGCAGAACTTCCGCTTCGCCGCGCCGCTGGCCGACCGCCTCTACGTGATGGAGCACGGCCGCATCGTCGAAGGATTCACCGCGGCCGAACTGGACTCGAAGATGGGGCTGCTGCACGAGCTGCTCGGCGTATAGCCCCACGTTGTTCCCACTGACTTAGGAGAGTGACAGATGCAAGACACCAAGCGTTCCTCCGTCCTGATCCGTTCGGTGATCGGCCTGGCGGCCGCGGCCGCGGCCGGCGGCGCCGCGGCGCAGATCTCCGACGGCGTGATCAAGATCGGCGTGCTCAACGACATGTCGGGCCTCTATGCCGACCTGACCGGGCCCGGCTCGGTGGTCGCCGCGAAGATGGCGGTCGAGGACTTCGGCGCCGCGAAGAAGGGCATGAAGGTCGAGATCGTCAGCGCCGACCACCAGAACAAGCCCGACGTCGGCTCGACGATCGCACGCGCCTGGTACGACACCGACAAGGTCGACGTGATCGTCGACGTGCCGACGTCGTCGGTCGCGCTGGCGGTCAACCAGATCACGCGCGAGAAGGGCAAGGCCTTCCTCGGCTCCGGACCGGCCACGTCGGACCTGACCGGCAAGGCCTGTTCGCCGAACACCATCCACTGGACCTACGACACCTGGATGCTGGCCAATGGCACCGGCAGCGCGATCGTCAAGACCGGCGGTGACTCGTGGTTCTTCCTGACCGCCGACTACGCCTTCGGCCATGCGCTCGAACGCGACACCGAGGCGGTGGTGCTGAAGAACGGTGGCAAGGTGCTGGGCAAGGTGCGGCACCCGTTCCCGGGCACCGACTTCTCGTCCTTCCTGCTGCAGGCGCAGACCTCGAAGGCCAAGATCATCGGCCTGGCCAACGCCGGTGGCGACACGATCAACTCGATCAAGCAGGCGGCCGAGTTCGGCATCGGCAAGGGCGGGCAGAACCTCGCCGGCCTGCTGGTATTCCTGACCGACGTGAAGGCGCTGGGCCTGCAGACCGCGCAGGGCCTGATCTTCACCGAGACCTTCTACTGGGATCTGAACGACGCGACGCGCGCCTTCGCCAAGCGCTTCTCCGAGCAGGCGCCGCGCAACAACTACCCGACGATGATCCATGCCGGCGTCTACTCGTCGGTGCTGCACTACCTGAAGGCCATCGAGGCGATCAAGACCGACGACGGCGCGAAGGTGATCGAGCAGATGAAGAAGATGCCGACCGACGACCCGCTGTTCGGCAAGGGCTCGATCCGCGCCGACGGCCGCAAGCTGCACCCGGCCTACCTGGTCGAGGTGAAGAAGCCGTCCGAATCGAAGGGCCCGTGGGACCTGTACAAGGTGCGCTCGACGATTCCGGCCGACCAGGCATTCCGTCCGCTGGCCGAAGGCGGCTGTCCTCTGGTGAAGTAAGCGCGGCGCAGGTCGAAGGTTCATGGAGATCTTTGGCATCCCCAGCCAGGCCCTGTTCGGCCAGTTGCTGATCGGGCTGATCAACGGCTCGTTCTATGCGCTGCTGTCACTCGGCCTGGCGGTGATCTTCGGCCTGCTGAACATCATCAACTTCACCCACGGCGCGCAGTACATGATGGGCGCGTTCTGCGCCTGGCTGCTGATGCAGAAGTTGGGGCTGGGCTACTGGTGGTCGCTGGCGATCGTGCCGGTGGTGGTGGGCGCCACGGGCGTCGTGATCGAGCGCTTCATGCTGAGCCGGCTGTACCAGCTCGACCACCTCTACGGCCTGCTGCTGACCTTCGGCCTCGCGCTGATCGTGCAGGGCCTGTTCCGCAACGAGTACGGCTCGTCGGGCCAGCCCTACCAGATCCCCGAGTCGCTGCAGGGCGGGCAGAACCTGGGCTTCATGTTCCTGCCGAACTACCGCGCCTGGGTGGTGGTGGCCTCGGGCGTGGTGTGCTTCGGAACCTGGTTCGTGATCGAGCGCACCAAGCTCGGTGCCTACCTGCGCGCGGCCACCGAGAACCCGAAGCTGGTGCAGGCCTTCGGCGTCGACGTGCCGCGCATGATCACGCTGACCTACGGCTTCGGGGTCGGGCTGGCGGCGCTGGCCGGCGTGATGGCCGCGCCGATCTACCAGGTCAGCCCGCAGATGGGGGCGGACCTGATCATCGTCGTATTCGCGGTCGTCGTGATCGGCGGCATGGGCTCGATCAGCGGCGCCATCGTCACCGGCTTCGGCCTCGGGCTGATCGAGGGACTGACGAAGGTGTTCTACCCGGAGGCGTCGAACACGGTGATCTTCATCATCATGGCCATCGTGCTGCTGCTGAAGCCGGCCGGCCTGTTCGGGACGCAGAAATGAGGCCCCTCAGCTCGCTTCGCTCGTGGTCCCCCGAGGGGACGCGCGGCCTCCCTGGGGCGGCCCGGCGGAGGCCGCGATGAGCGCCGTGCTGCCGGGGTCGACCTCGGGAACCGCTGCTGCCGACGCCGCCAGCGGCCGCCGCGTGCACCTGATCGCCTTCGCCGTGATGGCGCTCGTGCTGCTCGCCGCACCGCTGGTGGTGTACCCGGTGTTCATGATGAAGCTGATGTGCTTCGCGCTGTTCGCCTGCGCATTCAACCTGCTGATCGGCTTCGGCGGCCTGCTGTCCTTCGGCCACGCGATGTTCCTCGGCAGCGCGGGCTATATCTCGGCGCATGCGGCCAAGGTCTGGGGCCTGACGCCGGAGCTCGCGATCCTCTGCGGCACCGGTACCGCGGTGCTGCTGGGCTTCGGCGCCGGGCTGCTGGCGATCCGTCGCCAGGGCATCTACTTCGCGATGATCACGCTGGCGCTGGCGCAGATGGTGTTCTTTTTCTGCCTGCAGGCGAAGTTCACCGGCGGCGAGGACGGCATCCAGGCCGTGCCGCGCGGCCATCTCTTCGGGTTCATCGACCTGAAGAACGTCTGGGCCATGTACGGGCTGGTGTACGTGATCTTCCTCGCGGGCTTCGGCCTGATCTGGCGCACGGTGCATTCGCCCTTCGGCCAGGTGCTGAAGGCGATCCGCGAGAACGAGCAGCGCGCGCTGTCCCTCGGCTACGACACCGACCGCTACAAGCTGATCGCCTTCGTGCTGTCCGCCGGACTGGCCGGCCTCGCGGGGGCGACGAAGTCGCTGGTCTTCCAGCTGGCCTCGCTGACCGACGTGCACTGGTCGATGTCCGGCGAGGTGGTGCTGATGACGCTGGTGGGCGGCATGGGCACGCTGTTCGGGCCGGTGGTCGGTGCCGCAGTGATCATCACGATGCAGAACTACCTGGCGCAGCTCGGTGCCTGGGTGACGGTGGTGCAGGGCGTGATCTTCGTGATCTGCGTGCTGGCCTTCCGCCGCGGCATCATCGGCGAACTGGGGCACTGGCTGAAGAAGCCGCTGTAGCGTCGCGGCGGCGCCGCGCTAGTCCTTGGCGCCGGGCGACGACACCTTGTGCCGCATCAGCCGCCCCTTCTCACGCTCCCAGTCCTTCTTCTTCTCGGTGTCGCGCTTGTCGTGCTGGGCCTTGCCCTTCGCCAGCGCGATGTCGGCCTTCACCCGGCCACCCTTGTAGTGCAGGTTCACCGGCACCAGCGTGAAGCCCTTCTGCTCGACCTTGCCGACGAGGCGCTTGATCTCGGCCTTGTGCATCAGCAGCTTCTTGGTGCGGTCGGCCTCGGGGTTGACGTGCGTCGAGGCCGAGCGCAGCGCGTTGATGCGGCAGCCGATCAGGAACAGCTCGCCGTCGCGGACCAGCACATAGCCGTCGGTCAGCTGCACCTGGCCGGCGCGGATGGCCTTGATCTCCCAGCCGGCCAGCACGACACCGGCCTCGTAGAACTCCTCGAGGTGGTAGTCGTAGCGCGCGCGGCGGTTCTCGGCGATCGGGGCAGGGGCGTTGGCCATGGGTGCAAATGAGATGGGGCCGCTCGGCCGTCCTCCAAGTGAGAGGGATGGCGACCGAGAGGCGGCCCCTAGAATCCGGCGCATTGTATGAAGCACGTCCGGAAGTCCGTCCTGCTCTGGTACTCGCCGCGGGAGATGTACGAGCTGGTGACCGACTGTCGGTCGTACCCGACGTTCCTGCCCTGGTGCGAACGCGCCGAGGTGATGGAGGAAGACGAGGGCGGCATGACGGTGCGGCTGCACCTCGTCTACGCCGGCCTGCACCACGCCTTCACCACCCGCAACCAGCACGCGCCGGGCGAGTCGGTCTCGATGGACCTGATCGACGGCCCGTTCTCGGTGCTCGACGGCACCTGGCTGTTCAAGCCCATCGGCCCCGGCAGCGGCGCGCCGGCCTGCCGCATCGAGTTCGACCTGCGCTACGCCTTCAACAGCAGCGCGCTCGAGGTCGTGCTGAGCCCCGTGTTCGACCGGGTGGCGAACACCTTCGTCGATTCGTTCGTGCAACGGGCAGAGCAGGTCTATGGCGCCCGCTGACGTGCCCGGCGACGCGGCGACCATCGGCGTCGAGCTGGTCTACGCGGCCGGGCCGCATGCCGTCGAGCTGCTCGCGCTGCGCCTGCCCGCCGGCGCGACGGTGGCCGACGCGCTGGCCCGCAGCGGATGGCGCGAACGTTTCGGCGCGGCGGTCTTCGACGCGCTGCTGCCGGGCCTCTGGGGACGCCGCTGCGAGCTGTCGGCACCGCTGCGCGAGCGCGACCGCATCGAGCTCTACCGCCCGCTGCAGGTGGATCCGAAGGAGGCGCGGCGGCAGCGCTACCGGCGCGACGGCATCAAGCGCGCACCGCGACGGTAGGCACGGCCCCTGTTGCCGGTTTCGGGCGCCTCAGCGGCACTCCGACTGGATGATCTGCCGCGCGCGCTGCGCCTCTTCGGCGCGCGCCTTGTCGTCGAGCACCTCGCGCTCGCCCTTGTCGTTGACGCGGGCCATGCGCATGCCGCTGTCGATCGTCGCGAGCTGCTGCTTCGCGCGGGCGCAGTTCTCGGCCCGGGTCGCGGCGTTGCGGTCCTCGGCCGCCTTGGCCTTCGCCTGCTGCTCCTGCTCGGCGCGCACGCGGCGTGCTTCGATCTCGGGGTCGACGCGGGGTTTGGCGGCTGCCTGCGCGGGCGCGGATGGCTGTAGAGCGGTGGGCGCCGACGCGGCATTGGCCGGCGTGCGCTTGACTTCCGTGGGGCGCTGCAGAACGTCCTTCTCGGGGATTTCGCGCGGGGGCGGCAGGTCGCTGGCGTGCACCTGGCCTTTGGCGTCCTTCCACTTCCACTGGGCCTGGACCGGCAGAACGGCCACCAGGCCGATCGCCGCGATCCAGAAAGCGCGGTCCCATCGCATCGTCTTGTCCCCAAACGAACGTCAGCGCGCCAGTGTAGCGGGGCCCCCTCCAGGCGGGGGATACAAGGCGTTCGGCAACCCGACGACCCGGGCCGCCCTGGGGGCATCCCTATAATCCGCTTTTGCGTCTGGAGCATTCCCCATGCGCCTTCTCGGCAAAGCGCTCACCTTCGACGATGTGTTGTTGGTGCCCGCCTTCTCGCAGGTCCTGCCGCGCGACACCAGCCTCGCGACGCGCTTCACGCGCCGGATCAACCTGAACCTGCCCCTGGTGTCCGCCGCGATGGACACCGTCACCGAAGCCCGCCTCGCGATCGCCATCGCGCAGGAAGGCGGCATCGGCATCGTGCACAAGAACCTGACGCCGAAGCAGCAGGCGGCCGAGGTGGCGCGTGTCAAGCGCTACGAGTCCGGCGTGCTGCGCGACCCGATCACGATCTCGCCCGGCGTGCCGGTGCGCGACGTGATGACCCTGTCGAAGCAGCACGGCATCTCCGGCTTCCCGGTGATCGAGGACGGCCGCGTCGTCGGCATCGTCACCGGCCGCGACCTGCGCTTCGAGACCCGGCTGGACGTGCCGGTGCGCGAGATCATGACGCCGCGCGAGAAGCTCATCGTCGTCAACGAAGGCGCGACCATCGAGGACGGCAAGGCGCTGATGCACAAGCACAAGCTCGAGCGCGTGCTGGTCGTCAACGATGCCTACGAGCTGCGCGGCCTGATGACGGTGAAGGACATCACCAAGCAGACCAGCTTTCCCAGTGCCGCACGCGATGCGCACGGCAAGCTGCGCGTCGGCGCGGCGGTGGGCGTGGGCGACGGCACCGAAGAACGCGTCGAGCTGCTGGTCAAGGCCGGCGTCGACGCGCTGGTGGTCGACACCGCCCACGGCCACTCGGCCGGCGTGATCGACCGCGTGCGCTGGGTCAAGAAGAACTTCCCGCAGGTCGAGGTCATCGGCGGCAACATCGCCACCGGCGAGGCCGCGCTGGCGCTGGTCGAAGCCGGTGCCGATGCGGTGAAGGTCGGCATCGGCCCCGGCTCGATCTGCACCACGCGCATCGTCACCGGCGTCGGCGTGCCGCAGATCATGGCCATCGACTCGGTGGCCAAGGCGCTGGCCGGCACGGGGGTGCCGCTGATCGCCGATGGCGGCATCCGCTTTTCCGGCGACCTGGCCAAGGCCATCGCCGCCGGCGCCGACACCGTGATGATGGGCGGCGCCTTCGCCGGCACCGAAGAAGCCCCGGGCGAGGTGATCCTGTACCAGGGCCGCAGCTACAAGAGCTACCGCGGCATGGGTTCGATCGGCGCGATGCAGCAGGGCTCGGCCGACCGCTACTTCCAGGACAGCTCGGCGGCGACGACCACGGCGAACGCCAGCGCCAAGCTGGTGCCCGAAGGCATCGAGGGCCAGGTGCCGTACAAGGGCTCGGTCGTCGGCATCATCTTCCAGTACGCCGGCGGCCTGCGCGCGTCGATGCACTACTGCGGCTGCTCCACCGTCGCCGAGATGCAGAGCAAGGCGCAGTTCGTCGAGATCACGTCGTCGGGCATCCGTGAGAGCCACGTGCACGACGTGCAGATCACCAAAGAGGCGCCCAACTACCGGATGGAGTAAGCGCTTTGAGCGGACGCCTTCCCGCCGAGACGAATGGCCGCCTCTCCGAAAGGAAGGCGGCCATGTCGTTCATCCTCATCGCAGTGATGATCGACATGATCTCCATCGGCCTGATCGTGCCGGTGCTGCCGCACATCGTCGGCACCTTCACCGATTCGCCGGCCGCGCAGGCCTGGTGGTTCGGCGCCGTGACCTTCTCGTTCTCGGTCGCCAACTTCTTCGGCTCGCCGATCCTCGGCGCGCTGTCCGACCAGTACGGGCGGCGCCCGGTGCTGCTGATCGGCTTTTCGGGCCTGGCGCTGAGCTTCATCGTCACCGGGCTGGCCACCCATCTGTGGATGCTGATCGTGGTGCGCCTGTTCTCCGGCGCGATGCAGTCGAACATCGCGATCGCCAATGCCTACGTCGCCGACATCACGCCGCCGGAGCAGCGCGCGCAGCGCTTCGGCCAGCTCGGCGCGATGTTCGGCATCGGCTTCACGCTGGGCCCGGTGATGGGCGGCCTGCTCGGCTCGGCCGACGTGCGCCTGCCGTTCTTCGTCGCCGGCGGCATGGCGATCCTGAACTGGCTGTACGGCTGGTTCGTGCTGCCGGAATCGCTGACGCCGGAGCGCCGGCGACCCTTCGAATGGAAGCGCGCGAACCCCTTCGCGGCGCTGTCGGGCCTGGCGCGCCTGCGTGGCGTCGGCGCGCTGGTGGGCGTGGTCGCGCTGGTGTCGCTGGCGCAGTTCACGCTGCACACCAGCTGGGTGCTGTACACGAAGTTCAAGTTCGGCTGGGGTCCGAAGGAGGTCGGCTTCAGCCTGCTGTGCGTCGGCGTGATGTCGGCCTTCGCGCAGGGCGTGCTGCTGAAGCATTCGCTCAAGCTCTTCGAGCCACCGCGGCTGGCGCTGTTCTCGCTGTTCGCGGGCTTCCTGACCTACCTCGGCTTCGGCCTGTCGACCGAGGGCTGGATGCTGTACGCGGTGATCATCGTCGGCAACCTGCTGAGCGCCGGCGGGACCGCGGCCGTGCAGAGCATCATCTCCAACGCCGCCGACGCCCGCGTTCAGGGCGAGACGATGGGCTCGCTGGCGTCGCTGAACAGCCTGATGGCGGTCAGCGCACCGCTGATCGCGACGCCGCTGCTGGGCATCGTGTCGCACCGGCCGAAGGGCGACTGGCTGATCGGCCTGCCGTTCTATTTCAGCGCGACCCTGATGCTCGCCGCGCTGCTGCTCGCCCACTGGAAATTCCGTCAAGCCGCGCCCGCCGTGGCCACCGCCCGACCATGAACCACGACAAGATCCTGATCCTCGACTTCGGCTCGCAGGTCACGCAGCTGATCGCGCGCCGCGTGCGCGAGGCCCACGTCTACTGCGAGATCCATCCGAATGACGTCTCGGACGAGTTCATCCGCCATTTCAACCCGAAGGGCGTGATCCTCTCGGGCAGCCATGCCAGCACCTACGAGGAGCACGACCTGCGGGCCCCTGCCGCGGTCTGGCAGCTCGGCGTGCCGGTGCTCGGCATCTGCTACGGCATGTTCACGATGACTGTGCAGCTCGGCGGCGAGGTCGAGGCCTCGGCCCACCGCGAGTTCGGTTATGCCGAAGTGCGCGCGCACGGCCACACGAAGCTTCTCGACGGCATCGAGGACCATCGCACGCCGGAAGGCCACGGCATGCTGAAGGTGTGGATGAGCCACGGCGACAAGGTCACCGCGATGCCGCCCGGCTTCAAGCTGATGGCCTCGACGCCGAGCTGCCCGATCGCCGGCATGGCCGATGAAGCGCGGGGTTATTACGCGGTGCAGTTCCATCCCGAGGTCACGCACACGCTGCAGGGCCGCGCGCTGCTCGAACGCTTCGTGCTGCAGATCTGCGCCGCGCGGCCCGACTGGGTGATGCGCGACCACATCGAGGAAGCCGTGGCCGCGATCCGCGCGCAGGTCGGCGAAGAGGAGGTGATCCTCGGCCTGTCCGGCGGCGTCGATTCCAGCGTCGCCGCGGCGCTGATCCACCGCGCGATCGGCGACCAGCTGACCTGCGTCTTCGTCGACCACGGCCTGCTGCGCCTGAACGAAGGGCAGGCGGTGATGGAGATGTTCGCCGGCCGGCTGCATGCGAAGGTGGTGCATGTCGATGCCAGCGCGCAGTTCCTCGGCAAGCTCGCCGGCGTGAGCGACCCCGAGGCCAAGCGCAAGATCATCGGCCGCGAGTTCGTCGAGGTGTTCCAGGCCGAGGCCGCGAAGCTCAAGGCCGCCGCAGGCGCAGCGTCCGGCGGCGTGAAGTGGCTCGCGCAGGGCACGATCTACCCGGACGTCATCGAGTCCGGCGGCGCCAAGACCAAGAAGGCGATCACGATCAAGAGCCACCACAACGTCGGCGGGCTGCCCGAGACGCTGGGGCTGAAGCTGCTGGAGCCGCTGCGCGACCTGTTCAAGGACGAGGTGCGCGAGCTCGGCGTGGCGCTGGGCCTGCCGCACGACATGGTCTACCGCCATCCCTTCCCCGGACCGGGCCTGGGCGTGCGCATCCTCGGCGAAGTCAAGCGCGAGTACGCCGACCTGCTGCGCCGCGCCGACGCGATCTTCATCGAGGAACTGCGCGCGGCAATCGATCCCCCGAGCGGCAAGAGCTGGTACGAGCTGACCAGCCAGGCCTTCACGGTGTTCCTGCCGGTCAAGAGCGTCGGCGTGATGGGCGACGGCCGCACCTACGACTACGTGGTCGCGCTGCGCGCGGTGCAGACCTCGGACTTCATGACCGCCGACTGGGCCGAGCTGCCGTACAGCCTGTTGAAGAAGGTCTCGGGCCGCATCATCAACGAAGTGCGCGGCATCAACCGCGTCACCTACGACGTGTCGAGCAAACCGCCGGCGACGATCGAGTGGGAGTAGGGCCGGCTTCTCGCTGCGCCGCCTCGACCTGACGCTGCGCATCACCGGTCCCACGGCGGCGTCTCGCCGCCGAAACGCTCAACCAGGTGGTCGACCAGCAGCCTCAGCGCCAATGGCTGGTGCTGCCGCGACAGGAAGATCGCGTGGATGCCGAGTGTCTCGGGTTCGAGCGCGGGCAGCACGCGCACGAGCCGGCCGCGCTGGAGGTCCTCGGCCACGAGGTAGGTCGGCAGGATGCCGATGCCGCCACCTTCGATCACGGCGCGGCGCAGCACCGCGGTGTCGTTGGTGGAGAACCGCTCGGTCACCGGCAGCTCGATCCACTGTCCGCGGCGGCGGAAGCGGAACTGCGCTGCGCCGACGATCGCGTGCATCAGGCAGACGTGCTGGCGCATGGCGTCTGCCGTCTGCGGCGTGCCGTGCGCGCGCAGGTAGCGCGGTGCGGCGCACAGCACCGAGCGACAGACCGCCAGGGGCCGAGCGATCATCGTCGGCTCGAGCGAATTGGTGATGCGCACCGCCAGGTCGATGCGCTCGGCGGCGAGGTCGACGCTGCGGTCGGTCACGACCAGCGATACATCCACCTGCGGGTGCCGCTGCTGGAACTCGACCAGCGCCGGGGCCAGCTGCGCCTCGGCGAACGACGGTGAACTCGTGATGCGCAGCCGGCCGGACGGCACGCGGCTCATCTCGCCGGCCTGGTGCACGACGTCCTCCGCCAGGTCCAGCAGCTGACGGCAGGACGGCAGCGCCGCCTGGCCCGCTTCGGTGAGGCTGATGCGCCGCGTCGTGCGGTGCAGCAGCCGCGCCCCCAGCCAGCCTTCGGCGGCCGCCAGATACCTGCTCACCATCGCGGTGGACATGTCCAGGCGCTCCGCCGCCTGCGTGAGGCTGCCGTGCTCGGCAACCGTGACGAAGACACGGGTGGCGGTGAGACGGTCCATGCGTGAGGATTCGATCGAATGATGCAAAGAACATTCTATCGATCGGGCGTTTATCTACCAAAGTGGCGTCTATAGAGTCCACCTCGTCGCCACTTTCACCTCCAAGGAAACCCCGCATGCTTCCCCGCTTCAAGATCGCCCGCGCCCTGCTGCCCGTGTTCGCCCTCGGTGTCGTCGCGGCCGACCAGGCTGCCGCGCAGGCCGCCGCACCGCTGGCCGTCAAGGTCTACAACGCCGATGCGAACAGCTTCCACGTCAATGCCATCGTCGTGAGCGGCCCGAGCGAGGCGATGGTGATCGACAGCGGCTTCACGCGTGCCGATGCGCTGCGCGTCGCGGCCAACGTGCTCGACTCCGGCAGGACGCTGAAGACGATCTTCATCAGCAACGCCGATCCCGACTTCTACTTCGGCGCCGAGACGCTCAAGGGCCTCTTCCCGCAGGCGCAGGTGCTGACCACCCCGGCAGTGCGCGAGAAGATCCAGGCCAAGATGGCCGGCAAGCTCGCCTTCTGGGGCCCGAAGATGGGCGTCAACGCGCCGAAGCAGCCGGTGCTGCCGGAGGCGATCAGCGGCACCACGCTGAGCGTGGACGGGCAGGTCATCGAGGTGCGCGGCACGACCGGCGAACTGGCGCACCGCCCCTACGTGTGGATCCCGTCGATCAAGGCGATCGTCGGCAACCTCGCGGTGTTCGGCAACCTGCATGTGTGGACCGCCGACACGCAGAAGCCGAGCGAGCGGCAGGCCTGGCTCGCGCAGCTCGACGAGATGCAGGCGCTGCAGCCCGCGCTCGTGGTGCCCGGCCACATGGCCGCCGGCACGGCGACCGATGCGACGACGATCGCCTACACGCGCGATTACCTGAAGCGCTTCGAGTCCGAGCTGGCGAAGGCGCCGAGCGGCGCCGAGCTGATCGCCACGATGCAGAAGGCCTACCCGAAGGCGGGGCTGGGCATCGCGCTGGACATCGGCGCGAAGGTCAACAAGGGCGAGATGAAGTGGTGAGCGCGATCGCGCCCTGCGGTCCGCAGGTCGCGCACGCGGCGCGCGGGTCGGTCGACGCGCGCTGACGGTTCAGTCCGCGTTTCGCCTGCGCGGCGCGGCCTTCACGGCCTGCTTCGGCCGCAGCGACTCGAGGATGGCCTCCCGGCCGACGGCGAGGATTTCGTCGGCGAGCGGCGAATCGTCCGGGCAGGCCCGCGACAGGACGAGGGCACCCACCGCGTGCGCCAGCGCGTCGAGGATGCGGGATCGCGCCTGCGCATCATCAGCGGCACCCGACGCGCCGTTTGACCGCATCAGCGTCGCCACCAGCGTCTCGACGCCGTCCTCCAGCGCGACCCGCACCGACTCCGGCTGCCGTGCCGCGTCGCTGCCGAGCGCGGCCAGCGTGCAGCCGGTGGCGCGAGCGTCCCGGTGCGCGCGCGACAGGTAATGCTCGACGAACGTCGGAGCATCCACGCCATCGGACAGGGCGATGGTCTTCGCGATGCCGCAGGCCGTCGCTTCGGCCATCAGGTCGGCCTTGGAGCCGAAGTGCTTGTAGAAGCCGCCGTGCGTGAAACCCGCCGCGGCCATCAGGTCGGCAACGCCGATCCCGTCGAAGCCGCGTTCGCGAAACAGCTCCGACGCCGTCTCGACGACATGCGTGCGATTGGCCTGCGCCTGTGCCTTGGTGACTTTCATCGCTGTCTGCGCCGGGGGTGCGTCCTTTCGCTTGGACTATACATTGATGCTGACCATCATCAAAGTCTTGACTTTTAAGATGATGATCGTCATAATTGACTCATCGAACTTGCCACGGCAGCACCCCCCATGAAAGCACTCACCTTCAAGCGCTACGGCAAGTCCCCCGAGATCGGCTTCGCCGAGGTGCCGCGCCCCACGCTCAAGCCCGACGAACTGCTGGTCCAGGTCCACGCGGCGGGCGTGAACCCGATCGACAACATGATTCCGACCGGGCTCTTCAAGGCCGTCGTGAAGTTCGAGCTGCCGGCCACGCTGGGCAGCGACCTCGCGGGCGTGGTGACGGAAGTCGGCACGCGGGTGACCCGGTTCAAGGTCGGCGACGCGGTCTACGCCAGCACCTTCGACCAGGGCACGGGGTCGATCGCCGAATTCGCGGTGGTCCCCGAAAGCGCCGCCGCGTTGAAGCCGGCGAACCTCGACTTCGTCCAGGCGGCCTCGATCCCGATGGTCGGGCTGACCTCTTGGCAGGCGCTGAAGGAGCGCATCGGCCTGCGGGCGGGGCAGAAGGTGTTCATCCCGGCCGGCTCCGGCGGCATCGGCACGTTCGCCATCCAGCTCGCCAAGGTCCTGGGGGCCCGCGTCGGCACGACCACGAGCAGCGGCAACGTCGAGCTGGTGCGCCGACTGGGCGCCGACGAGATCGTCGACTACAAGAAGCAGGAATTCGAGGCGGTGCTGCGCGGCTACGACGCGGTGCTGGGCACCGTCAGGGGTGACGCGATCGAGAAGTCCATCGGCATCCTGAAGGCGGGCGGCCGGGTCGTCTCGCTGGTCGGGCCGCTGGACGTCGCATTCGCTCGCGCCCGCCGGCTCAATGTCGTGCTGAGGGTCGTGTTCGCGCTGATGAGCCGCCGGATCATGCACCTCGCGAAGAAGCACGACGTCGACTACGCCTTCCTGTTTGCCCGACCCGACGGCGACCAGCTCGCCCAGATCGGCCAGCTGCTCGAGACGCAGCGCATCCGGCCGGTGATCGACCGGGTGTTTCCCTTCGAGCAGGCCAAGGACGCCCTGGACTACCTCGCCCTCGGGCGCTCGAAGGGCAAGGTCGTCGTGCAGATGCGATAGCGGCCATCGGCACACCCATGGGCGGCGCGCCCGCGCCGGTGCCCACCCACTTCCTCCCGCCCCTTTTCTTGGAGAACGTCATGAAGATCGAGAACGCCGTGGCCCTCGTCACCGGCGCGAACCGTGGCATCGGCCGCGCATTCGCCGATGAACTGCTCGCGCGCGGTGCCCGCAAGGTCTACGCGGCGGCACGCGACCCCGCCACCATCACCCAGCCGGGGGTTCACGCCCTGCGGCTGGACGTCAACAAGCCGGAAGACGTGGCCGCCGCCGCAGCGCTGGCATCGGACGTGACGCTGGTCATCAACAACGCCGGCATCGCCCAGCCCGGCGGATTTCTCGCCGATGACAGCGAAGACGTCGCCCGGCGCATCTTCGAGACCAACTTCTTCGGCATGTTGCGGATCAGCAAGGCGTTTGCGCCGATCCTCAGGCGCCACGGGGGAGGCGGCTTCCTCAACGTCTTGTCGGTCGCCTCCTGGGTGAGCGGCGGTGGGCTGGCGGCGTACTCGGCGAGCAAGTCCGCCGCCTGGTCGCTCACCAATGCGCTGCGCGCCGAACTGGCGCAGCAGGCGACGCAGGTGCTGGCGCTGCACATGGGCTACGTCGACACCGATCTCACGCGGGGCTTCGATGTGCCGAAGTCCAGCCCTGAAGCGATCGTCGCGCGGGCACTCGACGGACTCGAAGCGGGCCTCGACGAGGTGCTGGCCGACGAAATCACCGAGCAGGTCAAGCGCGGCTTGACCGCGGCGCGGCCCAGCTACCTTCCCCAGCAGGCGTGAAGCAGATTCAACGGAGCACGGCATGCGCCACTTCATCCCTCGGCTCGCCCTGGCATGGGCCGTGACCTCCTTGCTCACGTCCGTGCCTGCGCAGGCGCGTGACGCGTCGCCGGTCCGTGCCCAGGCCCACCCGGCGCCGGTGTCCCAGGCAGCGGGGGTCAGGTGGACCGACGTGCCGACACAAAGCCTGTCGGCGGGCGGCGTCGACTTCGCCTACCGCGAGCTCGGCAGGCAGCATGGCGGCACGCCGGTGATCTTCCTGAACCACCTCGCGGCCGTGCTGGACAACTGGGATCCCCGCGTCGTCGACGGCCTCGCGGCCAGGCACCACGTGATCGTGTTCGACAACCGGGGGGTCGGTGCGTCCACCGGCGCGCCGGCCAGGTCGATCGAGCAGATGGCGGACGACGCCATCACCTTCATCGCGGCCATGGGCTTCGCGCAGGTCGACCTCTTCGGCTTCTCGATGGGCGGCATGATCGCGCAGGAGATCGCGCTGAAGGAGCCCCGGCTCGTTCGCAGGATGATCCTGGCCGGAACCGGCCCGGCCGGGGGCGAAGGCATCAGCGCGGTGGCCGGCGTCGCTAACGTCGATCTGGTGCGGGGCCTGGTCACCGGCCAGGACCCGAAGCAGTACCTGTTCTTCACCCGCACGCCGGCCGGGATCGACGCCGGCAAGGCGTTCCTGGCGCGACTGAAGGAGCGTTCCGAAGGTCGCGACAAGGACATCGCCGTGCGGGCCTACGTGGCGCAGCTTCAGGCGCTCGGCGCGTGGGGCCGCAAGCAGCCCGTCGACCTCTCGGTAATCCGGCAGCCGGTGCTCGTCGTCAACGGTGACGACGACCGGATGGTGCCGACACCCAACTCGCGCGATCTTGCCCGGCGCCTGCCGAACAGCAGCCTGGTCATCTATCCCGATGCCGGCCACGGCGGCGTGTTCCAGTACCACGCCGATTTCGTGCCCAGGGCGCTGCAGTTCCTCGCGCGCTGATGCGAACCGGGATCGGAGCGCGCTCACCTCGCGTCCGTGGTCCGGCAGGGCGCGCTGGCGTTCCAACGCTCCACCGCCATGGCTGCCGCGCGCGCATCCGGCATGGCCGCCATCTCCCGGGCCAGCGCGCTCGCGCCGCTCTCGAGCGCGGCTGACGTCAGCACGGCCGACAAGGAAGCGGTCACCGCGGCCTCGGTCTGCCATTCCGGTTCGACGGTGCGACCCGCGCCTGCAGAGCAGAGGGCGCGCCCGTTTCGAAAGTGGTCCGCCGCTTGCGGCAGGACCAGATGCGGCACGCCGTGGGCCGCTGCCCCGAGCATCGTCCCCGCACCGCCGTGCGAGACCACCACGTCGCAGTGCGGCAACAAGGCCGCCTGATCCACGAACCGATGAACGTGCACGTGGGCGCCGAGCCCCGCGAGACCCTGCAGATCGCCATCGGCACCTGCCGTGACGACCACCGTCCCGCCGAGCCGGGCAGCGGCCCGGGCGGCAGCGATCAGTGCGGCGCTGCGATTGAACACGGTACCGAACGTCACATACAGGCGGGGCCCCCGCGCGCTCGATCGCTGCAGCGCCGCCCGGAGCCCCCCGGGCAGCGCGAACGGCACCTGGGGAGCAGGTCGATGGGCGTTGTAGCGAAAGACGCCGTCGTGAGATCGTGCGGCTGCAGGCTGCAGGCTCGGCGGTGCGATGTCCAGGTCGAGCTGACGATGGGGACTGCCGCCGGCGGGGGCATCGAGGCCACGCGCCCGCCATTGCGGCGCGAAGAAGCGCAGGGCGTTCTCGAGGTACGCACGCGGTGGCCGCAGGCCGTAGCCGTGGGTCAGGTGGCGCAGGCCCAAGGTCTCGCAGACCAGCGGCACGGCCAGCGCTGCTGGCTCGGTCACCACGAGGTCGGGCAGCCAGTGCCGCACCGCCTGGTCCACGCCTTCGAGCATCGCGGGCCCGAGCACGGCCCCGAACAGCCTCGGAAAGGCATATGCCGACAGCCGCTCGCCGGTCAACAACGCCGCATCGGCATGGGCCTCGCGGAACTGACGCCGGCTCGCCTCGAAGGTGGGACCGGCCGCGAACAGGTCGAAGCCCTCGTCCCGCAGCACCGGCAAGGCATCGGGGGCCGTCACCCAAGCCACCTCGTGGCCTCGGCACCGCAACGCCGAGGCCAGTGGACGCAGCGGCATCAGGTGCCCCAGCCCGCCGGTGGTGCAGAACAGGACGCGCATCGTCGGCCCGGGCGCGTTCAATCGGCGGTCAGCTTGTACTCGTCGATCAGGGCAGACCACACCGCCAGTTCATGCGCGATCGTCGCAGCCAGCGCCTGGGGTGATGCGCCTTCGACGGCGAGCATGCGACGCTCGAACTCGACGCGCATCTCCGGCCGGGCCACCGCGGCGGCGATGTCGGTGGCCAGCCGGGCACGGGTGGCCGGCGGCACCATGGCTGTCGTGTAGACGGCCTGCCACGTGGGCACGTCTACGCCGCCCATCCCGGACTCGTCCATGGTCGGAACGTCGGGCAACGCGGCGCTGCGCTCGGGCGCCAGTGTGGCCAGGATGCGCAGCGCACCCGACCTGGCCTGCGGCTGCAGCAGCGACAGCGGTCCGAACATCAACTGCACGCGACCCGCCAGCAGGTCGGGCAGCGCCTGGGTTCCGCCCTTGTACGGCACCCGCGTGAGCTGGATGCCGGCCGCCTTCATGAACTGCGACGCGGCCAGTACCTCGCTGGGCGTGCTGGTGGCCACGTTGAGCACGCCAGGCTGCCGGCGCGCCTGCCGCACCAGGTCGGCGAGCGTCTGGGCCTGCACGCCGGGGTGCACGGCGAGGGCAAAGGGCACCCGGCCGACCTTGCCCAGCGGCGCCAGATCCCGTGACCAGTCCACGCCCGAACCCTTGGCCATCAGCGGTGTCGCGATCATCGAGCCGGGGGCATAGAGCAAGGTGTGGCCGTCGGCAGGCGCAACCAGCACCTCGCGGGCAGCGACGAGCCCGTTGGCGCCAGGCTTGTTCTCCACGGTCACCACCTGTCCGAGCGACGCAGCGAGCTGCTGCGCCACCTGGCGCGCGATGAAGTCGCTGGGCCCGCCGGCCGGCACGGGCACCAGCATGCGCAGGGGCCGCGTCGGAAAGCCGTCCGCGGCGGCGGTCTGTGCCGATGCGGCGACGGGAGTGAGCAGGGCCATCGAGGCCGCGATCGAGAGCAGGAGCTGGCGCATGGAATCCTCCGCGGTCAGAAAAGGTTCGTGAGGGCCGGGTTCGGCTGCACCCAGCGCAGCCACGCGATGGAAGCGGCGATGGCGCCGCACATGAAGGCATTGAAGGCATTGACTGCCACCGCGCGGTTGACGCGCCGCCCGTTCTGCTCGTGCAGCCACAGCGCCATGGTCAAGTTGGCGCCCAGGAAGGTCAGCCAGGTGAACATCGAGTGCTGGTCGGCCTGGCCACTGGTCTGGATGGCGGCCAGCGTGGGCAGGTAGGCGACGATGCGCAGGCCGTTGAAGAGCGCGAACGCACCACCGAGCAAGGACGGGCCACGCCGGCGTGTCGCGACGCAGTTGGTGGCCAGGGTGGCGGTGTTCATGGGCGCGCTCCAGCGTGTCGATGGGGCCAATGTAGGAGCCGCCCCGACGGCGCGAAAGGATCCGCCGGGCACAATGCCCTTAACCAGAAGTTAGGGACTGCCCGGACCCATCGGCGATGGACAAGCTGCGCGCACTGCACTACTTCGTGGCCGCCGTCGAGGAGGGCAGCTTCTCGGCGGCGGCGCGGCGCTTCGACGTCAGCGTGCCGGCCGTCACCAAGCTGGTCTCATCGCTGGAGCGCGACCTGGGCGTCAAGCTGCTCGACCGCAGCACGCAGGGGCTGGCGCTCACCGCACGCGGTGCGCAGTACCTGGAGAGCTGCACGCCGCTGCTGGCCCAGCTGGCCGACGCCGAGCGGGCGCTGGTGGCGCCGGAGTTGCGGCGCACGCGCACGCTCGTCGTCGGCGCGCCGCCGCTGCTGTCGCGCGCGCTGCTGGTGCCGGCGCTGCCCGAATGGCACGAGCGACATCCCCACGTGCACATCGACCTGCGCACCGTGGACTTCCTGACCGTCACGGACACCGCGACCCGCGGCGTCGACGTCCTGGTGGCTCTGGGTTGGCCTGGCAGCGTGGACCTCGTGCAGCGGCCGCTGGTGCAGAGCCGGCTGATCGTCTGCGCCAGCCCCGCGTACTGGCGGCGCCACGGCATCCCGGCCCGACCCGCCGAGCTGGCGAACCATGCCTGCCCCCTCGTGCGCAGCCCGGAAGGCACCGTGCTGGACCTGTGGCGCCACATGCGCGATGGCGTGGTCGAGGAAGTCGCCGTCAGCGGCTGGCTCACCTGTGCCAACCGGGATGACGTGCTGCAGGCCGTGCTGCTGGGCCAGGGCGTCGGGCGCTTCGCCGACCTGTCGGTGTGGCCCTTCGTTCGCGACGGGCTGCTGCAACCAGTGCTGGTCGACTGGGAGAGCAGTGACTCGCCGCCGTTCAGCGCCCTGATTCGACCCGAGTCGAAGCGGGATGCCGTGGTCCAGGACTTCGTCGGCTTCCTCTCGGACCTGCTGGGTCCCGTCGAGGCGAAGTGCAGCGCGGCGTTCGGCGCAAGACCTTCCGCTGTCCGGCCACGCTGGTACGCCAGCCGTCCGGGGCGAGCGTCGAAGTCACGCGGCGGATAGGTCGGCTTTCAGGGCTTGCCCGAGGCCTGCCACGCGGGCAGGCGCCAGTCCCATGCGACCGCTGCCGCGCGCAGGCCGGTCGCCACCAGCGCCGCGATGGTCAGGCAGACCCAGCCGGGCAGCGCGAGCGCCTGCGCCGCGACCAGGACCCAGCCCCCGGCGAACGAGCAGATCGCATAGGGCCGGTGGTCGTTGAAGGCGCGCGGGATCTCGTTGCAGACGACGTCGCGCAGCACGCCGCCGAACACGGCCGTCACCATGCCCAGGAGCACGGCGACGATGGTGGGCATGCCGCTGTCCAGCGCGATCTGGGTGCCGTTGGCCGAGAAGAGCCCGAGGCCGATGGCGTCGGGCCACTGCATCGCGCGTTCCGTCGGCTCGAGGTGCCGGGCGCGCATGAACACCATCGCCGCGATGCAGCCGGCCAGCAGGGCCCACAGCCAGCCCGCGTGCTCGATCCAGAACAGCGGGCGGCGGTCCAGCACCAGGTCGCGCACGGTGCCGCCGCCGAACGCGGCCAGGCCAGCGACCACGCAGATGCCGACCGCGTCGAGCCGCTTGCGCGCGCCCTCGATGACGCCCGACAAGGCGAATGCGACGGTGGCCGCGGCTTCGGCGACCACCTGAACCTGACTCAAGACCCAGGGCGCGCCGCCGGCCATCGTGGGGTTCCCCGAAAACGCTGAAGTCCGGATCGTAGACGGCTCATTGCCCCAGCGCGCCCGCCGCGGCGGCCCGCGTCAGAGCCGTTCGACGACGAGGGCAATGCCCTGTCCGACGCCGATGCACGGCGGCGATGCTTGTGGGAGAGGCTGACGGCCGAACACCGTGATGAAGCCAGGCCGTGACTGGTCCTCGGCCGACGCCGTGGCCGGCGTGACCGCGTCTCGCTGCAGGCGAGCCGGGCGATCCGACGCGTCGCTCAGGTCGTGCGCGGGAGCACCGTCAGCACACGCACGATGAAGGCGTGCAACTCGGTCATGTAGTTCTGCAGGAACTTCTTCGTGCCCTCGTCGGTGACCTCGCCGTCGGGCGTGATGAGCCCGGGCTTGAACTGGATGTAGGCCTCCACCGTGTTCATCAGCGGCGAGTTGCAGAAGCACAGCACGCCGCGCAGGCTCTGCTGCGCCACGGCGGTGCCGATGGCGCCCGGCGAGGTGCCGATCACGCCCGAAGGCTTGCGTGCAAAGGCGTTCTTGCCCCAGGGCCTGCTCGCCCAGTCGATGGCGTTCTTCAGGCCACCCGGAATCGAGCGGTTGTACTCCGGGGTCACGAACAACACTGCGTCGACATCGGCGATGGCCTGCTTGAAGGCGCGGGCCACCGGCGGGTAGTCGGCGTCGTAGTCCGAGCTGTACAGCGGCAGGTCCTTGATCGCGATCTCGCTCATCACGAGTTCGGGCGGCGCCAGCTTCACGAGCGCCTTCGCAAGCAGGCGGTTGATCGACGTCGAGGCGAGGCTGCCGACGAAATATCCAACCTTGTACGTGGCCATGCGCGGCTCCCGGGAAGCATGAAGGGGGCACTCGTTGTACGCCCGCCCCCGCTGCTTCACAAGCGCTTCCCGCGACGTGTTCAGCGCGCGGCCCGGCTGGCCAGCGCCGCGTCCACCGACAGCCTGCCGGCACCGCTGATCAGCAGCGACACCGATGCCGCGAGCAGCGCGAGGCCGAACTCGTAGCCGTTCTTGGCCATGAACAGGCCGTTGCCGATGTGCACCGAGAAGATCGCCACCAGCATCGCGAAGGCCAGCGCCGCCGCCGCGGGCCGCACCAGCACGCCGACCAGCAGCGCCAGGCCGCCGAAGAACTCGGCACTGCCCGCGAGCAGGGCCATCAGGAAGCCCGGCGTCAGGCCCAGCGAGGCCATGAACTGGCCCGTGCCTTCGAGACCGTAGCCGCCGAAGGCTCCGAAGAGCTTCTGCGCGCCGTGCGCCGCGAAGATGATGCCGACGGGGATGCGCAGGGCCAGCGGGCCGAGACCGGCATCGGTGCCCAGTACGCGTTGAATTGCACGATCGCTCATGTGAGTGCTCCTTGATGGTTGGGCGGGGGTTCAGGCCTTGCGGATCCAGGCCGGCGCGATGCCCGTGCCCCGACCCGCGCCATAGGCGAGGTAGATGTTCAGGCCCGCCAGCGGCTCGAGGTAGCGCGCGTTCTTCAGGCCGCCGGCATCGACCACCACGAAGCCCATGCTTTCGGCGATGGCCGCCGCGGTCTGCTTGGCCCGCTCGCTGTCGCTGGCGACGAACACCTCGACCTTGCGGCCGTGACCGAAGTCGGCGCCTTCGCCGAGCACCTGGGCGAACACGGTGTTGAAGGCCTTGACGACGTTGGCGCCCGGAACGGTCTTGGCGATCTCTTCGGCCGCCGATGTGCTGTGGCCGATCGTCAGGCCCATGTAGTCGGGCGTCAGCGGGTTGGTGATGTCGACGACGACCTGGCCGGCCAGGTTGCCCACGCCGCGCAGCGCGGCGACCGCGTCGGCGTAGCCGGTTGCCAGCACGACGGCGTCGGCGCCCTCGGCGGCCCCGGCCGCGGGCACGGCCCGGGCGCCGGGATTCGCGGCGGCGACCTGGGCGGCCTTGGCGGCGTCGCGCGCCGTGACGCTGACCTGATGGCCGGCGCGGCTGAGTTGCTTGACGAACGCGGCACCCATGTTGCCGGCGCCGATGACGGTGATCTTCATGAGGGGTCTCCTGGGGTGATGCAGCACGGTGTGGCTGCGATGCCCGAACTCTAGGTATCCCGCGCATGGAGATAAATGCTCAGATGAGAACCTGTTTGTCCCGACAAAAGGGACAATGGCTCTTGATGGACCGGTTCGAAGAAATGCAGGCCTTTGCCGCGGTGGTCGATGCGGGCAGCTTCGTTCGCGCGGCCGACGCGCTCCAGGTGTCGAAGACCGCCGTGTCCCGGCTGATCGGCGACTTGGAAACGCGCCTCGGGGTGCGCCTGTTGCATCGCACGACGCGCAGGCTGTCGCTGACGGTCGAGGGCGAGGTCTTCCACGTCCGCTGCAAGGAACTGCTCGCCGCTGTCGACGAGGCCGAGGCAGAGGTGACTTCGCGTGCCGACGAGGCGGTCGGGCTGCTGCGGCTGAACGTGCCGGTGAGCTTCGGGCTGCTGCACCTGGCGCCCCTGTGGCCGGCCTTCCTGCACCGACATCCCAAGGTCACGCTGGACGTCACGCTGGCCGACCGCATCGTCGACCTGGTGGACGAGGGCTACGACATGGCCGTGCGCATCGCGCGGCTTCCCGCGTCGTCGCTGGTCAGCCGCCTGCTCACCACGACCCGGCTCGTGTTGTGCGCCTCGCCCGACTACCTGCGTCGCCATGGGGCGCCCTCGCACCCCGAAGACATCACGTCGCACACCGTGTTCGGCTACACGCTGCTGGCGTCGGGCGATACGTGGAACTTCGACGGCCCGCAGGGCCCGGTCAGCGTGAAGGTGACGCCGCGCCTGCGCAGCAACAGCGGCGACACCTGTTGCGCCGCGGCGCTCCAGCACGAGGGCCTCGTGCTGCAACCTTCGTTCATGGTCGGCGAGCATCTTCGCGCGGGCGCGCTGGTCGAGGTGCTGCCGGACTACCGCTCGATCGAGCTGGGTGTGTATGCGGTGTACGCGAGCCGCAGGCACCTGACGCCGAAGGTGCGGGTGCTGATCGACTTCCTGGTCGAGGCCTTCCGGGATCGCACGTGGGCAGCGTGACGCCGGGGAACCGGGCGGGAGCGGCGAGGCCCTATAGTCGTCGCCGGCGAAGCGTCCGGACGTCCCGGACGAACCCGCCGCCAACACACACGGAAGATCGGACGGCACATGGTCAGCTCAGCCCTGCATCGCTCCCGGGAGTCGAGCACCAGGTGGGCCTGAGCGCCGGCGCCGGCGTCGACGCGATGGACCGCCTGTTCTTCGCCGCCCAGCCCGATGCCGACGCGTCGGCGCGCATCGCCGCGCTGACGCAATCGCTGCAGCGCGAGCTGGCCTTGAAGGGCAAGGCCATCCCGGCCGAGCGTCGCCACCTGACGCTGCTGTTCGTCGGCACGTTCCCGGCGCTGCCCGACGGCCTGTCGCAGCGCCTGGTCGAAGCGGCCAACGACGTGCGCTGCGATGCCTTCGAGCTGTGCCTCGACCGCGTCACGAGCTTCGATCGTCGGCCGGCCAACCGGCCGATCGTGCTGCTCGCGCCGGCCGAGGGGCCGGTCGCGCGGCTGCACGACGCGCTCGCCACGCGCCTGCAGGCGGCCGGACTGCCCTTCGAGGCGCATCGCCCCTACCGCCCGCACCTGACGCTGCTGTACGACGACCAGCGCGTCGCCGCGCGCGCGGTCGAGCCGGTGGCCTGGACGGTGCGCGAGTTCCTGCTGATGCGCAGCCTCGTCGGCCGCTCGGCGCATGTGCCGCTGGCGCGCTGGCCGCTGGCCGCGTGACCCACGACGAACGAGGAGGGGCATTCGATGCGCATGATCTTCAGCGTCGCCGCCTTGCTGGTGGTGGCCTTCGTGCTGCTGCAACTTGGCAAGAAGCAGGCCGAGGCCCTGAAGCCGACGGCGCCCGGCGCGGCCGCGTCCGGTCCCGCCGACGCGACGAACCTGCCGCAGAAGTACAAGCAGGACGTGCAGAAGGCCTTCGAGCAGGGCATGCAGCAACGCGCGTCAGAGCCGAGCCAGTGAACGAGCCCACCACCGATCTTCGGCGTGCCGACGAGTACGCGATGCGCATCGCGCTCGACCAGGCGCTCAATGCCCAGCTGGCAGGCGAGGTGCCGGTGGGCGCGGTGATCATGCGCGAGGGCCAGGTCATCGCCACCGGCTACAACCGGCCGATCACCACGCACGACCCGACCGCGCATGCCGAGGTCGTCGCGCTGCGCCATGCCGCGCAGTTGCTGGAGAACTACCGCCTGCCCGAGTGCGAGCTGTACGTGACGCTCGAGCCCTGCGCGATGTGCGCGATGGCGCTGATGCACGCGCGCTTCAAGCGCGTGGTCTTCGGCGCCTGGGACCCGAAGACCGGCGCCGCCGGCTCGGTGATCGACCTGTTCGCCGAAAGCCGGCTCAACCACCACACCGCCATCGAAGGCGGCGTGCTGGCCGAAGCGTCGTCGCAGCTGCTGCGCAGCTTCTTCGCCGAACGGCGCGCGCTGCAGCGGGCCGAGCGCGAGGCCGAACGTGCCGCGCTGGGCGCGGACGACGGCAGCGGCGAGTCCGGCGGCCCGATCCCCACCGGCGAGGCGATCGAGCAGGCGCCGATCCCGACCGGGGACGTCGTCGAGTTCGGCACGCCGGCCCCCAATTTCAAACCGACCTGACCCCTTCCTCATGACCTCGTTGACCATCTTCGCGCCGGCCGGCGTGGAACTGCGCGCACCGGCGCTGAAGCTGGCGAAGCAGCGCCTCGGTGCGCTCGGCTTCGACGTGGCCGTCGACCCGAGCGTGCGTGCGCGCCACCAGCGCTTCGCCGGTGACGATGCCACGCGGCTGGAGACGATCCACCGCGTCGCGCGCGCCGCGCCGTCGGTGGCGATCGCCTGCCGCGGCGGCTACGGCATCACGCGGCTGCTGGACGCGATCGACTGGGCGCTGCTCGCGCGCAGCGTCGAGCGCGGCACGCGCTGGGTCGGCTACAGCGACCTGACGGCGCTGCAGCTCGGCCTGCTGGCGCACACCAAGGCGCTGTCGTGGCACGGCCCGCTGGCCTGCGACGACTTCGGGCGCACCGACGAGGCCGGCGGCATCGATGAAGTCACGCGCGACTGCTTCGCCGAGGCGATGTCCGGGGAGCTGGAAGCGGTGGGCTTCCGCACCGAGGCCGGCTTCGACGGCCTGCAGGCCAAGGGCGTGCTGTGGGGCGGCAACCTGACGGTGCTGATGTCGCTGCTGGGCACGCCGCACTGGCCGAAGGTGAAGGGCGGCATCCTGTTCGTCGAGGACGTCAACGAACACCCGTACCGCATCGAGCGCATGCTGCTGCAGCTGCACCAGGCCGGCGTGCTGGCGCAGCAGAAGGCGGCGCTGGTGGGTGCGGTGACCGACTGGCGCAAGTCGCCCCTGGATCGCGGCTACACGCTGAAGCACGCGGTCGCGCACCTGCGCGGCGTCAGCGCCACGCCGATCCTCACCGGCCTGCCGTTCGGCCACGTGCCGACCAAGGTGACGCTGCCGGTGGGCCGGCGGGTCGAGCTGCTCGTCGATGGGCGCGATGCCTTCGTCGCCTGGGAGCACACGCACCACGCCGGCGGGTAACAGTCGCGCAACATCGGACGTTGCATGCACGCGCCAGGCCCCGCGTCCAGGGGGCCGGGCCGACGCCCGCGGCCATCGTTTTGGATGGAAACCCCGAGGAATGCAACTTGCATAGACATCTAGAATCGCGTTCCGCCTCGGAAGACAGCCGGCCACAAGCCGGTCGCCGTTCGAGGCGACGTTTTTTTTGAGCCTGCCGCGGGGACGACCCTTCCCTGCAGGCGATTCGCACCAGGAGTGCCCGCATGCGCGGAACCCTCATTCGCACACTCGGCCTGATCTGCTCGGCAGCGGCGGCGCTGATCGCCGCCGGCTGCAACAACAGCCCCTACTGGGCCGGCGCCGAGCGCGAGAACACGCTGTTCTACACGTTCGACGAACGCTCGCCGCGCTCGCTCGACCCGACGCAGTCGTACTCGAATCCGGAGTCGGCCTACACCTTCCAGGTCTACGAGCCGCCCTACGGCTACCACTACCTGAAGCGCCCCTACATCCTGACGCCGAAGGCCGCCGCCGAGGTCGCCAAGCCGCACTACGTCGACAAGGACGGCAAGCCGCTGCCCGACGACGCGCCGGCCGACCAGATCGCCGAGAGCGTCTACGACATCAAGATCAAGCCGGGCATCCTCTACGCGCCGCACCCGGCCTTCGCGAAGGACGAGAAGGGCCAGTACCGCTACCACGCGCTGAAGCCGGAGCAGCTGCAGGGCAAGCTGTCGCCGTGGGACTTCGAGCACCAGGGCACGCGCGAGCTGGTGGCCGAGGACTTCGTCTATTCGCTCAAGCGCCACGCCAGCACGCGCATCGAGACGCCGGTGTCGGCGGTCTTCTCCGACTACGTGATCGGGCTCAAGGAGTACATCGAGCTGATCAAGCGCGAGGACGCCAAGCTGCTGAAGGACGTTCCGGAAGACGCGCGCGACAAGCCCTTCCTCGACTTCCGCCGCTACCCGCTGGCCGGCACCAGCGCGCCGGACAAGCACACCTGGCGCATCCGCCTGAAGGGCAAGTACCCGCAGTGGAGCTACTGGATGGCGATGCCCTTCCTCGCGCCGGTGCCGTGGGAGGCCGAGGCCTTCTACGCGCAGCCCGGCATGAGCGAGAACGGCCTGTCGCTGCACCAGTGGCCGGTGGGCACCGGCCCCTACATGGTGACCGAGTTCATCCGCGACCGCCGCCACGTGCTCAAGCGCAACCCGAACTTCCGCGGCGAGGCCTACCCCTGCGAGGGCATGCCCGAGGACAAGCCCGCCGGCCTGCTCGACGACTGCGGCAAGACCATGCCCTTCATCGACAAGCTGTACGTGACGATCGAGAAGGAGCGCACGCCGCGCAAGGAGAAGTTCCGCCAGGGCTTCCTCGACGTGCCGGAGATCGAGCGGCCGGAGTGGGGCGTGATGCTGCGCAGCGACGCGGACGACTCCGACGACGTCAAGCGCATGTTCGAGGCTCGCGGCTTCAAGCTGCCGCTGATGACCGACATCAGCAACTGGTACCTCGGCTTCAACATGCTCGACCCGGTGATCGGCAAGGGCGACACGCCGCAGCAGCAGGCGAAGAACCGCAAGCTGCGCCAGGCCATCGCGATCGCCATCGACTGGGAAGAGGGCTATGGCCGCATCTTCAAGTACAAGGGCGGCGTCGCCGCGCACGGCCCGATCCCGCCGGGGCTGTTCGGCTCGCGCGAGGGCCAGGGCGAGTTCCACAACCCGGTGACGCACGTCTGGAAGGACGGCAAATCGGTGCGCCGTCCGATCGAGGACGCGAAGAAGCTGCTCGCCGAGGCCGGCTACCCCGACGGCCGCGACGCGACCACCGGCAAGCCGCTGGTGCTGAACTACGACTTCCAGCGCGCGATCACGCCCGAGTTCAAGAGCGAGAACGACTGGATGGTCAAGCAGTTCGCGAAGCTCGGCATCCAGCTCGAGATTCGCGCCACCGACTTCAACCAGTACCAGGACAAGACGCTGCGCGGCAAGCACCAGATCTTCTGGGGCGGCTGGCTGGCGGACTATCCGGACGCCGAGAACTTCCTGTTCCTGCTCTACGGCCCGCTCGGCCGCTCGAAGAGCCAGGGCGACAACTACGCGAACTACGACAACGTCGAGTACGACAAGCTCTACCGCCAGCTGCAGACGCTCGACGACGGGCCGCAGAAGCAGGCGGTGATCGACAAGATGGTCACGATGCTGCAGGACGACTCGCCCTGGTGCTTCGGCTACTTCCCGTGGGGCGGCATGGCCTTCCAGCAGTGGATCCACAACGGCAAGCCGAGCATCATGATCCGCGACATGGCCAAGTACTACCGCATCGACACCGCGACGCGGGCACAGAAGCAGGCCGAGTGGAATGCGCCGGTGCGCTGGCCGCTGGCGCTGTTCGCACTGGCCGCGATCGTGCTGGCCTGGATCGCACGCCGCAGCTTCCGGCTGCGCGAGACCGCCACCGCACGTGGCAGCGCCGCCACCGGAAATGGCAGCGCAACGGCCGCCGCCGACGCGACCTGAGCACCTCATGGGCAACTACATCCTGCGCCGTCTCGGTTACGGCTTCCTGATCCTGGTCGGCGTGAACCTGCTGACCTTCTTCCTGTTCTTCACCGTCAACACGCCCGACGACATGGCGCGCCTGAACATCGGCGGCAAGCGCGTGACGCAGGAGCAGATCGACAAGTGGAAGGGCGAGCGCGGCTACGACCGGCCGCTGTACTGGAATGCCCAGGAGGAGGGCGCGCGCAAGCTCACGCGTACCGTGATGTGGGAACGCTCGGTGTCGCTGATGGCGCTGGACTTCGGCCGCAGCGACTCGGCGCGCTCGGTCGACATCGGCCACGAGGTCGCGACGCGCATGGGCGTGAGCCTGCAGCTGGCGGTGCCGCTGTTCATCCTGCAGCTGATCGTCAGCGTCGTCTTCTCGCTGATGCTGGTGTTCTTCCGCCATTCGCGCATCGACTTCTGGGGCGTCGTGCTGTGCGTGCTGATGCTGTCGATCTCGAGCCTCTTCTACATCATCGTCGGCCAGTTCTTCTTCTCGCGCATCCTGCGGCTGGTGCCGATCTCGGGCTTCGCGCCGGGGCTGGACGCGGTGCGTTTCCTCGCGCTGCCGATCATGCTGTCGCTGCTGTCGCGCCTGGGCGGCGAGGCGCGGCTGTACCGCGCGATGTTCCTCGAGGAGATCGGCAAGGACTACGTGCGCACCGCGCGCGCCAAGGGCCTCTCGGAGCAGGTGGTGCTGTTCCGCCACGTGCTGCGCAACGCGCTGATTCCGATCATCACCAGCGCCGGCTCGTACCTGCCGTACGTCTTCCTCGGCAGCCTGGTGTTCGAAAGCTTCTTCGGCATCCCGGGCCTCGGCGCCTTCGTGATCGAGGCCATCGCCGGCCAGGACTTCGCCATCGTGCGCACGATGGTCTTCCTCGGCTCGATGCTCTACATCGCCACCAACGTGCTGCTCGACGTCGCCTACACCTGGGTCGACCCGCGCGTTCGCCTGGCGTGATGGCCCACCCCCGTAGCGCCTTCGGCGCCTCCCCCTCAAGGGGGCGCCCCCAGCGGCCCGGCAGAGCCGGATCCGCGGCGGCCGCTTGGGTGCCGCAGCGCTTGCCTCGTATCTATCGCCTCGGTGGCATGGAAAGCTGAGATGGATTTCAAGTTCGTCCTGTTGTGGACCGACGCGGCGCTGTGGGTGCTGTTCGTCGCGCTGATCGGCTATGGCGTGCGCGTCGCGCGGGCGCCGCACCTGCGCACCACCTGGGAAAAGGTGCTGCGCGACCCGGCGGCGCTGTGCTCGGCGCTGGTGCTGCTGGTGTTCCTGGGCATCACCGCGCTCGACAGCGTGCATTTCCGCCGCGCACTGCCGGCCAGCGCCGGCCAGGCCGCCGGCAAGGTGTTCCACGATCCGCGCGCCGAGTCGCTGCTCGACATCGCGCTGTCGCGCCAGATCGCGATGCGCGAGAGCACCTATTCCGCGCCGCTGGCCTACCTCGCGCACATCAAGCAGACCTTCACCCGCAACGGCGAGCCGGTGCGCGACTACCCGCGCCTCGAACACGGTGGGGCGCACCTGATGGACCCGGCGCGCGATTGGCACGGCGACGTCACGTCGCGCGCGATCGGCGGCGCGGTCGGCGGGCTGGTCTTCGCGCTGCTCGCGAGCCTGGGTATCGCCTGGCTGCTGCGCCGCGCGCACGGCGGCACGCTGGCCGCGTGGCGCGACCTCGCGGCCGACCGCACGCACCTGCCGCTGCGCGCGCTGCTGCTCACCTTGGCCGTCATCAGCGTGCTCGCCGGCGCCGCCGGTGCGCTGATGGGCCACTACCACGTGTTCGGCACCGACCGCACCGGCAACGACGTGCTGGTGCAGGCGCTCAAGAGCGTGCGCACTGCCTTCGTCATCGGCACGCTGTCGACGCTGGCAACGCTGCCGATCGCGGTGACGCTGGGCATCCTGGCCGGCTACTTCCGGGGTTGGGTCGACGAGGTGGTGCAGTACCTCTACACCACGCTGTCGTCGGTGCCCAGCGTGCTGCTGATCGCCGCCTGCGTGCTGATGGTGCAGGTGGGCCTGGACAAGCATCCGGAGTGGTTCGAGACCTCGGCCGAGCGCTCGGACCTGAAGGTCTTCATGCTCTGCGCGATCCTCGGCCTGACCGGCTGGGCGACGCTGTGCCGCCTGGTGCGCGCCGAGACGCTGAAGCTGCGCGAGCTCGACTTCGTGCAGGCCGCCACCGCCTTCGGCGTCGGCGATGCCCGCATCATGGGCCGGCACATCCTGCCCAACGTGGTGCACCTGGTGCTCATCACGACGGTGCTGAACTTCAGCGACCTGATCCTCTACGAAGCGGTGCTGACCTACGTCGGCGTCGGCGTCGACCCGTCGACCAACAGCTTCGGCGGCATGATCAACCTGGCGCGCTCGGAGATGAGCAACGACCCGGTGGTGTGGTGGTCCTTCGTCGCCGCGTTCGGCTTCATGGTCGCGCTGGTGCTGGCCGCCAACCTCTTCGCCGACGGCGTGCGCGATGCCTTCGACCCGCGCTCGCGCGCGCTGCGCCCGCGCCTGGCGCTGCGCCGCAAGAGCACCGACGTGCAGCCCGAAGCACCGGTCACCGCCGTCCAGGACGGCAAGCCTGCCTGATCCCCGAGACCTGAAGCGATGCTGACGATCGACAACCTCAAGGTCGCGCTCGATGCCGAGTCCGGCATCGTGCGCGCCATCGACGGGCTGGCCCTGTCCATCCGCCGTGGCGAGACCTTCGCGCTGGTCGGCGAGTCCGGCTGCGGCAAGAGCATGACCGCCCTGGCGCTGATGCGCCTGCTGCCCGACAACGGCCAGGTCACCGCCGGCCGCGTGATGATCGACCAGACCGACGTGCTGGAACTGCCGGAGTCGCAGATGCGCGGCGTGCGCGGCGGGCGCATCGGCATGATCTTCCAGGAGCCGTCGACCAGCCTGAACCCGGTGATGAAGGTCGGCGACCAGATCGTCGAGGCGATCGAGACCCACACCGCGCTGCGCGGCGACGCCGCGCGCGCGAAGGCCGTCGAATGGCTGCGCCGCGTCGGCATCCCCGAGCCCGAGCGCCGCATCGACGACTACCCGTTCCGCATGAGCGGCGGCCAGAAGCAGCGCGTGATGATCGCGATGACGCTGGCGTCCGAGCCCGACTACCTGGTCGCCGACGAGCCGACGACCGCGCTCGACGTGACGATCCAGAAGCAGATCCTCGACCTGCTGAAGGACCTGCAGCGCGAACAGGGCATGGGGCTGCTGCTGATCACGCACGACCTCGCCGTCGTCAAAGGCATGGCGCACCGCGTCGCGCTGATGTATGCCGGCCAGATCATCGAGGTGGCAGACGCCGACCAGTTCTTCGCCGCGCCCCAGCATCCGTATGCGCGCGCGCTGCTAAAGGCGCTGCCCGATGCCGACCGCCGCGGCGAGGCGCTGGCGGCGATTCCCGGCACGGTGCCGCCGCTGACGCTGCAGTTCGCCGGCTGCCGCTTCGCCGACCGCTGCATCCATGCTCTCGAGGCCTGCCGCACGACGCCACCCGAGCTGGTGACCGTCAACGGCCGCCAGGTGCGCTGCCTGCTTCTGCAGCCGGGTGGCCCGGGGCTGGCCGAGCCTGCGCCGCTGGCGGTGCCGGCACCGGCGGCCGCCGCCCGGGACAGCGCCGCGCCGCTGCTCGACGTGCGGGACCTGCGCGTGCGCTTCCCGGTCCGCGGCGGCCTGATGCAGCGCGTGCGCGCGCATTTCGACGCCGTGGCCGGCGTGTCCTTCCAGGTGCAGGCCGGGCGCACGCTGGCGCTGGTCGGCGAGTCCGGCTGCGGCAAGACGACCACCGGCAAGGCCATCGTGCAGCTGCTGCGCCGCATCGCGATCATCGATGGCCAGGCCCGTCTGGACGGCCAGAACCTGTTCGAGCTGCAGGGCGAGGCGCTGCGGCGCGCGCGCCGTGACGTGCAGATCATCTTCCAGGACCCGTTCGCGTCGCTGAACCCGCGCATGCGCGTCGGGGAGATCCTCGACGAGGGCCTGCAGGCGCTGCAGCCCGATATCGCCACGGATGAGCGGCGTACGCGCATCCGCCGCATCGCCGACCAGGTCGGCCTGCGCCAGGAGGCGCTGGAGCGCTTCCCGCACGAGTTCTCGGGCGGCCAGCGCCAGCGCATCGCGATCGCCCGCGCGCTGGCGGTGCAGCCCAAGCTGATCGTCTGCGACGAACCGACCTCGGCGCTGGATGTATCCGTCCAGGCGCAAATACTGAACCTGCTGCGCGATCTGCAGCGCGAGCTGGGGGTGTCCTACCTCTTCATCACCCACAACATCGGCGTGGTCGAGTACATCGCCGACGAGGTCGCGGTGATGCAAAGCGGCCGCATCGTCGAGCGCGGACGCGCCGCCGAGGTGCTCAACCGGCCGCAGCACGACTACACGCGCACGCTGCTGGCGGCGGTGCCGCGGCTCTAGCCGCGCCGGCATGTTTCAGGTCGTGGCGGCGAACCAACGAAACAGGTCTCCGCCGCCTAGGGTGTTCACCTTAGGGACCAGCCCGCAGCGCGTGCCGCAAAGCGGTGCGCCACGAGGGAGAACGGGGCCCGCGACAGGGGCCGGGGGAGAGGTCGCCGCACTTGTCTAGGGTGGTCCTAAGGCAATCCCTAGTCCGGCCCGCCGAACACCCCCAGTGACAATTCAGAAACACACGCCCTTCAGCGAGTCACCAACGGTTCACAAAACCGGCATGGGGCTTGCAAACAGTGTGGGTCCATCGATCACCCGTCCTTCCGAGGCAAGGAGTCAGATACATGATGAAGAAAACGAAGCTCAGCAGGGCACTGCTGCTGGCTTTCGGCGGTAGCGCGCTGCTGATGTCTTATGGGGAAGTCATCGCCCAGACGCAGCGCGTCGAGGTCACTGGCTCGCTGATCCGCCGCATCGACGGCGAGAGCTCGCTGCAGACCGTCACGCTGAGCAGCGCAACGCTGCAGCAGGCCGGCGTGACCAACGCCGAGCAGGCGGTCAAGTTCATCACGCAGCAGCAGGGCGGCACCGTCACCTCCGGCTCGGTGAGCTCGACCAACGGCGCGGCAGCCTACGCGGACCTGCGCTCGCTGGGCGCCCAGCGCACGCTGGTGCTGCTGAACGGCAAGCGGGTCGTCCCGAACCCGTTCTCCAGCGTCGCGGTCGACCTGAACACGCTGCCGATGGCGGCGATCGACCGCGTCGAGGTGCTGCCTGACGGCGCGTCGTCGACCTACGGTACCGACGCGATCGCCGGCGTGATCAACTTCATCACGAAGAAGAACTACAAGGGTGGCGAAATCGGTCTGCAGGCCCAGATGACCGAACATGGTGGTGCCGACACCCAGTCGGGCGCGGTGCTCGGCGGCATCGGCGACATGGCGCAGCAGGGCTGGAACGTCTACGGCACGCTGAGCTTCCGCAAGCAGGACCCGATGAAGGGCACGGAGCGCGAGTTCTCGAAGACCTCGTACATCCCGTCGATGGGCTTCAACGCACTCAGCCCGACGACCCACCCGGCCAACTACAGCCAGTCGGGCACGATCACCAATACCAACCCGACGCTGCCGAACTGCTCGCCGCCGACCTCGCTGTTCACCACCGAGCCGGCCCCGATCGGCCTCGGCAACAACCGCTGCGGCGCCGACACCCAGGCCTTCACCCACACCATCCCCGACCAGGAGCAGACCTCGCTCTACGTCAAGGGCTCGTTCGCGCTGGGTTCCAACCACACCTTCTCGGCCGAGTACTTCAAGGCGCTGAACAAGGTGACGACGCAGATCGCGCCGTCGCCCGAAGGCGGCCTGACGATGAACCCGAGCAGCCCGTACTACCCGGGCAAGGGCATCAACCCGATCACCGATCCCAAGCTCGACTCGACGCGCCCGATCTCGGTGTCGTGGCGCACGGTGCCGCTGGGCCCGCGCCGCGGCCAGCAGGAGAACGACACGCAGCGCTTCGTCGCCGGCGTCGAAGGCTCGCTGGGCAGCTGGGACTACTCCGCCAGCGCGCTGTGGTCGAACTCGTTCGTCGAGAACTACTTCCTCAACGGCTACCCGATGACCCAGCCGCTGCGCAACGGCGTCTCGGGCACCAACGGCGCACCGCACCTGAACCCGTTCGGCGACCAGTCCGCCGCCGGCCTGGCTTACCTGCAGCAGAACCAAGTGCTGGGCAAGGTCCAGGACGGCGAAGGCACGCTGCAGAGCATCTCCGGCAACGCCAGCACGCAGTTCGGCTCGCTCGGCGGTGGCGCGGTCACGCTGGCCGTCGGCGCGGAAGCACGCACCGAGGAAATGGTCTACCGCACCGATGTGGGCAAGGTCAGCCAGGCCGCGAGCTCGGGCCTGGCCGGTGCCGGCGCGCTGCGTGAAGGCGACCGCGACGTCAAGGCCGTGGCGCTGGAACTGAACCTGCCGTTCCTGAAGAGCCTGGAGCTGAACCTCTCGGTGCGCTACGACAAGTACAGCGACTTCGGCAACACGACGAACCCGAAGGTCTCGCTGCGCTGGTCGCCGACCAAGGAGCTGTTGGTGCGCGCCTCGGCGAACACCGGTTTCACGGCCCCGACGCTGACGCAGCTGTACGCCCCGAACTCCACGACGTTCACCGCCACGCGCTACAACGATCCGGTGCTGTGCCCGGGCGGCGTGCCGACGGCCAACGCCGTGCCGTCGCGCGACTGCGGCATCCAGTTCCAGCAGCTGCAGGGCGGCAACACCGGCCTGACGGCCGAGGAATCGCGGGCCTGGTCGGCTGGCTTCGTGATGCAGGCGACGCCGCAGGTGTCGTTCGCGATGGACTACTGGTCGTACTACATCAAGGACTCGATCAGCGTCATCGGCGAGCAGTCGATCTTCGCCGACCCGGCCAAGTACGCGAACCTGTACGTGCGCTGCAGCCAGGCGCCGGAAGCCCGCCGCAATGCGATCGGTGCCTGCCAGATCCCGGGTGGCGATCCGCTGGCCTACGTCATCAACACCAACCTGAACCTGGGTGACGTCGAGACGAAGGGCGTGGACGTGCGCGTCGACTGGAACAGCGGCGCCACGCCGATGGGCCGCTTCAACGCGTCGGTGCGCGGCTCGTACGTCGACAAGTACAAGTTCCAGGTGGAGCCGGGTGGCCGCTGGTTCGACCCGAACGGCAAGTACAACCCGCAGTTCGCCGGCCCCGTGATCCGTTACCAGCAGGTGACGACGATCGGCTGGGAGCGTGACGCCTGGGGCGTGCTGGTGAACAACAAGTTCCAGCGCGGCTACTGGGACCAGAACGCCGTGCCGGCGCCGTTCAACACGCACCGCGTGGGCGACTACTCGGTGTGGGACCTGTCGGTCAGCTACAAGGGCATCAAGGGCCTGACGCTGAATGCCGCGGTGCTGAACCTGCTGGACAAGGACCCGCCGTTCAGCAACCAGGTCGGCCGCTTCCAGGCGCGCGCTTACGACGATCGTTTCCACGATCCGCGTGGCCGCATGTACCAGCTGTCGGCGAAGTACCAGTTCTGATCGCCGTCTAGCCAAGCCGAAAGGCTCCGGAGGGCCGGTCGACCGCAGGGTCGGCCGGCCCTTTTTCCTGGCCGGGGTCCTCCGGCGCGGCACCTAGAATTCGGGCGTGCCTGAACCGTGTTTTCGAGATCTGGATGAGCGGCATGGACCTGCCGCCTGAGCTGCGCCGGCTGCAGGCCGTGGCCGAGACCCTGCTGCAACAGGGCCGCGTCCTTCAGGCGATAGAAGCCTTCGAGCAGCTGCTGCGGCACGAAGCCCGGCTGCCCGACGCCTGGTACAACCTGGCCTTCCTGCAGCATCGCGCCCGCCGCTTCGACGAAGCGCTGGCCTCCTACGGCCAGGCGCTCGTCAACGGGGTCGCCGGCGCCGAGGAAGTGCACCTGAACCGCGCCGTCATCCTGTCCGACCACCTGGCACGGCACGACGAGGCGGAACAGGCCCTGCACGCGGCGCTCGCGCTGCAGCCGCGCTACCTGCCCGCGCTGATCAACCTCGGCAATCTGCGCGAGCAGCGTGGCGAACGAACCGCCGCGCTCGAAGCCTACGAGGCGGCGCTGGCCATCGAGCCGGGCCATGCGCTGGCGCTGTCGCGCCTGCCGCATCTGAAGCCGCCGCAGCGCGCGGATGATCCGTTGATCGGGCGCCTGCGCCGCGCCATCGCGCAAGCGGGGCCCGCCGAGCAGGCGGACCTCGGCTTTGCGCTCGGCAAGGCGCTCGACGATGCGCAGGCCTACGACGACGCCTTCGCGGCCTACGCGGCGGCGAACGCGGCCAGCCGGGCCGCCGGCGGTGGCGTGCGCTACGACGCGGCGGCGCACGAACGCTGCATCGACAGCCTGATCGCCGCCTTCCCGGATGCGCGCCCCCGCGGCATGCCGGCGCCACCCGCCGTCGGTCCGAGGCTCATCTTCGTCTGCGGCATGTTCCGCTCGGGCTCGACGCTGGTCGAACGCATCCTCGCGCGTCATCCCGACGTGACCGCCGGCGGCGAGATCGACCTGCTGCCGGGCCTGATGCGCGAGCGCTTCGGCCCGATGCCGCAAGTCGTCTCGCCGCTCGACGAGGCGACGCTGCAGCGCTGGCGCACGCACTACCTCGAGCGCATCGCCACGATGTTTCCCGGCGCGCGCTGCGTTACCGACAAACGTCCGGACAACTTTCTTTACATCGGCCTGATCCGCCGGCTGTTTCCGGACGCCGTGATCGTGCATACGCGCCGCCACCCGCTGGACAACTGCCTGTCGATCCACTTCCTGCATCTGTCGCACACGATGCCGCACGCGCTCGACCTGCTCGACACGGCGCACTGGTACCGGCAGTACGAGCGCCTGATGGCGCATTGGCAGCGGCTGCACGGCGACACGATGCACGACGTCGACTACGACGCGCTGGTGGCCGATCCGCAGCCGGTGGTCGCGGCGCTGCTCGAGGCCTGCGGCCTGGCGTGGAGCGAGCGCTGCATGAGCTTCCACGAGGGAGACGGCGTGGTGGCGACGCCGAGCGGGTGGCAGGTGCGCCGGCCGCTCTACACGGCCTCGTCAGGCCGCTGGCGGCACTACGCGCGGCATCTCGACGGTCTGCAGGCAGCGCTGGGCATGCCACCGGGCAAGGAACCGCCGGTCACCGCCTGAGGCGCGCTCCCGCTTGTCTGGACAGGGCTTGTCTGGACAGGTTCAGACAAGCCCTGCCATCGTCATGGTTTACTGACGCGTCAGATGAGCGGCCAGTTGCTGCAACGCAACAGGCGCCGGGAAGCTAGCCTACAGCTGCGTAACATGCACTGTGGCCTGAAGGGGACGCTCAAGAGATTCCCTAGAAGTCGCTCGTAACCCTTCCATGAGAATCGAGCGACTTGGGTCGCGCGGTCCGGAAACGGACAGCAACAAAACGCTCGCCGCACCCACGTCCGTCATTTCACTCCGAGGAGTTTTTGCATGTTCAAGAGAAATGCGCTGAGCCTTGCCGCGATGCTTGCCGTCGGCGGCATGGCGGCATCGCCCGCATGGGCGCAGCAGGCCCAGCCGCAGCGCGTCGAGATCACCGGTTCGGCGATCAAGCGCGTCAATGCGGAAGGCCCGGCACCCGTCGAAGTCATCACCAAGAAGGACATCGAGAAGACCGGCGCGACGTCGGTCAACGAACTGATCCGCTCGATCCCGTCGATCGACATCTTCGACCAGGGTGAGCTGGCGTCCAACTCGCCCGCCGGTTCGGGCACCGCCAACGTCGGCATGCGCGGCCTGAGCTCCAGCGAGACGCTGGTGCTGCTGAACGGCCGCCGCCTGCCGATCAACGCGCTGTACGACTCGTCCGGCGCCGGCGCGGCCTTCGACATCAACTCGATCCCGATCTCGGCGATCGAGCGCGTCGAGATCCTGAAGGACGGCGGCTCGGCGCTCTACGGTGCCGACGCGGTCGCGGGCGTGCTCAACATCATCACCAAGACCGACTACCGCGGCGGCGAAGCCACGATCGGCTACGGCCAGTCCAGCCGCAGCGACGGCAAGGAGAAGAAGGCCGGCCTGCTGTTCGGCTTCGGCGACCTGTCGAAGGACCGCTTCAACGTGATGCTCGGTCTTGACGTGCTCAAGCGCGACCCGATCCTGCGCAAGGACCGCGAGCTGACCCGCTCGGTCGACTTCCGCCGCTTCGGCTCGTCCGACGGCCGCAGCTCGTTCGCGCCCCAGGGCAACATCATCGACCCGGTGACCGGCGGCTTCGTCAACCAGACCTACACGCCGTGCCCGGCCGAGAACACCAACCCGGTGGGCCGCTGCCGCTACGACTTCAACGCCAGCCTGCTGACCTCGTACAACGGCGCCGACCGCGTCAGCGGCCTGGTCATGGGCTCGTTCCAGGTCACGCCGGAGCTCAAGGCCTTTGCCGAAGTCCTGCTGGGCCAGACCAAGGACCACTTCGAGGCGCACCCGGTGCCCGACTTCTTCGTGGTGCCGATCACCAACGAGAGCCAGCGCCCGTACGAGATCCCGGCCGACTACGGCCTGGGCCCGGACAAGGTCTACGTGGCCGGCCGCTTCATGCAGGGCGGCCCGCGCATCACCGACCGCAAGTCGGAGATCAGCCAGGTCGCGGTCGGAGTCGACGGCACCATCGGCAACTTCGACGTGATGGCCAATCTGTCGCGCGGCGAAAGCAAGGTCCGCAACCAGGACCGCAACTACTACGACGCGGACAAGTGGGTCGCGGCCACCACCAGCGGCCAACTGAACCCGACCGTCGGCACCAACGACCCGGCTTTCGTCGAGTCGCTGAAGCTGCGGCCGCTGCGCACCGGCAAGTCGGTGACCGAAGAGGCGAACTTCCGCTTCGGCGGCGACGCCTTCAACCTGCCGGGCGGCATGGCCAAGTACGCCGTCGGCGCGCAGTACCGTCGCGAGTCGCTGAACGACACGCCGGATCCGAAGACCCAGGCCGGTGACGTGGTCGGCAGCATCCAGCAGGCGCCGGTGGACGCGTCGCGCAACATCAAGGCGGCCTACGCCGAGCTGTCGCTGCCGATCCTGAAGACGCTGGAAAGCCAGCTGGCGGTGCGCTACGACAAGTACCCGGGTGTCTCGCAGACCAGCCCGAAGGTCGGCATCAAGTACACGCCGGTGCAGGCGTTCGCGGTGCGCGGCTCGTACACGGAAAGCTTCCGCGCCCCGGTGCTGAAGCAACTGTTCGGTGCGCAGGAGCAGGGCGCGATCAACGTCACCGGCCCGGCCGAGTGCCAGATCCTCGGCGTGCCGCTGGACGCCAACGGCGAGTGCCAGGTCAACGCCTTCCAGGTCAACGGCGCGAACCCGAACCTGAAGCCCGAGACCGGCAAGACCTTCAACCTCGGCGTGATCGTCGATGCCGGCCCGTTCAACGCCAGCGTCGACTGGTGGCGCATCAAGAAGAAGAACGAGATCGGCGCGCCTACCGTCGAGAGCGCGATCCGCCAGGGCTTCTGGAACCGCGAAGGCGCCCGCTTCAACATCTTCACGAACCTGCAGAACATCGCCGAGCGCGAGAACGAGGGCGTGGACGTCGATGCGCGCTTCCGCATGCCGAACACCGCCATCGGCACCGTGACGATCCGCGAGTCGCTGACGTACTACAACAAGCAGCGCCGCCGGGATTCGGCCAGCGACCCGCTCGACGAGTACAACGGCACCTATGCGCTGCCGCGCTGGCGCAACACCTTCTCGGTGTCGTCGGAGCTGGGCCCCTGGTCCTTCACCGGCGCGGTGCGCAGCGTCGCCGGCTTCATCGACGAGGACGATCCGCAGAACGTCTCCGCCAACTCCCGCAAGGTGGGCGGCCACGAGGAGCTCGACGTGCAGGTGGCCTACACCGGCATCAAGGGCCTGACGCTGAGCGGCGGCGTGAAGAACCTGCTCGACAAGATGCCGCCGTTCTCGAACACGAACGCCACCGACAACCAGTACACCCAGATGGGCTTCGCCGAGCTGTACAGCCCGCGCGGCCGCTTCTGGTACCTGAGCGTCAACTACAAGTTCTTCTGATCGGCTGAGCAACGAGCCGGCTTCGCGCCGGCTCGTCGCGACTCTCCATGGGGCCCGTCCCGCGCCAGTGCGCGGGACGGGCCCCTTTTCTTTGTCGATGCTTGTCTAGGCAGGGTGTCCTCCCCCGGAGCGCAGGGGTGTGGCGAGCAACCAACGTTCTAAGCGCCACCATCCTAGGGACTTGACCCTAGGAATTGGTGCGTTCCGTGCCCTGACACGGCGAAATATCCGGAGCAACCCTGAGGGTTTCGCGCCCGCGCGGTGCGTTCTCGCGCCATTGCCTGCCCGCTTGACAAGCACGTAAGGCATACCCCAATCGGCCGCTGCGTAACTCGGTGATGACAATTTCGATACTCGAGATAGGTGGACCGCCCGGCCTACGAGGCCGGCTCGGCGACCTGTGGCGTGGGTCTATCGATCAACTTTCCTTCTACGGAGAAGTTTCATGTTCAAGAAGAGAAACGTCAGCATCGCGGCGGCGCTGGCGCTGGGCGGATTGCTGTCGCTGCCGGCTTATGCCCAGGAGCCGCAAAGGGTGGAGATCACCGGGTCCTCGATCAAGCGCGTGGCGGCCGAAGGCGCGCTGCCGGTGCAGGTCGTCACTCAGGAGGACATCCGTCGCAGTGGCGTCACCTCGGTGACCGACCTGATCCAAGCGCTGCCGGTGATGCAAGGTTTTACCAGCATCGCGGACACCGTCGGCGGTAGCGGTGGCGGCGCAACGACCGCGTCGCTGCACGACGTCGGCGAGCAGTACACGCTGGTGCTGTTGAACGGCCGGCGCGTCGCGCCGACGAACTCCGGCACGACGATCGACCTGAACTCCATTCCGCTGGCCGCGATCGAGCGCGTCGAGATCCTGACCGACGGCGCCTCGGCCCTCTATGGCGCAGACGCCATCGCGGGCGTGATCAACTTCATCCTGAAGAAGGGCGAAGCGCCGTTCGCGATCGAAGCGCGAGTCAGCAAGACCGACGCCGGTGGCGGCGACGAGCAGAATTTCAACATCAGCAAGGGCTTCGGCAACCTCGAGCGCGACGGCTTCTCGGTGTTCGTCGCCGGCAGCTTCGACAAGCGCAAGCAATTGAAGGCCGCGGACCGCGAGTTCGCCAAGACAGGCCTGTTGACGGGCACCTACGGCGACCTCTCGTACGACTTCTTCAACGGCTCGTCGCGATCGGTGCCGCCGAACGTCGACGTGTTCGGCCCCGGCATCGGCGGCAGCCGCAACTCGATCTCGTTCAGCCCGTACAAGGAGGCCAATGGCAACTGCCCGCCCGCGCACGTTGCGCTTGGCCGCCAGTGTTTCTTCGACTACACCAGCACCGTCGAGATCGCGCCGGAGCAGGAGCGCAAGGCTGTCTATGCCTCCGGCAAGCTGAACCTGGGCAAGTCGGGCTGGACCGGCTTTGCGGATCTGGCGTACACCGACGTCAGCACGATCGCGCGCATCGCGCCGTACCCAGCCGAGTTCGGCATGAGCACGGACCATCCGTACTTCGTCAAGTACATCAGTCCCTACCTGACGCCGGCGCAGCGCGCAGTCGCCACGGACGCGAACGTCAAGTACCGCCTGTACGACATGGGCAACCGCACGTACGACTACAACACGAAGTCGTTCCACAACGTGCTGGGTGTGCAGGGCACGATGGGTGACTGGGACATGACCCTGGGCTTCACCTATTCGAAGCAGGACCAGGACCAGAACTACCTCGCCGGCTTCCCGCTCGCCGACAAGTTCAATGCCGCTCTCGACGCCGGCAAGTTCGATCCGTTCCCGTACGCGGTCGGCCAGATGCCGGCGGCGCAGCTGAAGGAACTGCTCGCCACGCAGTTCGTCGGCAACTACAACAAGACCAAGATCGACATGAAGGCGGTGGACGGCAACGTCCAGCGCGAGCTGTTCAAGCTGCCCGGCGGGGGTGCCGTGCTGTCGATGGGCTTCGATGCCCGCGAGACCGGCTACAAGCTGAGCGCGAACCCGGCGGTCGCCAACGCCGAGATCCTGTTCGACGATATCCAGCCGGAGTTCGACCTCTCGCGCAAGACCTACGGCGTCTACGGCGAGATGCTGATGCCGATCGCCAAGAGCCTGGAGATGACCGCCGCGGTGCGCTACGACTCCATCGGTGGCGTCGACGACTCGCGCAACAAGGTGAAGTCCGGGGGCACCGAGAAGGCCACCACCTTCAAGCTCGGCGGCAAGTGGCAGGCCTCGTCGAACATGCTGCTGCGCGCGTCCTACGGCACGGGCTTCCGCGCCGCGACGATGCGCGAGATCGCACAGCCGAAGATCGATTTCGGCGTGACCAGCGGCACCTACAACTGCCCGTTCAACGCCAACTACGACCCGCTGGGTTACTTCAAGGCCGGCTACATCTGCGCGGACGACCTGCAGTACGAGGTGTACCAGGGCGGCAATCCGAACCTGAAGCCCGAGAAATCCAAGCAGTGGAACGTGGGCTGGGTGTTCCAGCCGACGAACGAGTTGTCGGTCGGCCTGAACTACTGGGCGGTCGAGATCAGGGACTCCGTCAGCGCGGTGAGCGAACAGCTCATCATGAGCGAGCCGGCCAAGTACCTCAGCCTGTTCACGACGAAGTTCAAGGCGTCGAACAACAAGACCTACGTCGCCATCCTCGATGCGCCGGTCAACATCGGCAAGGTGCAGAACGAGGGCATCGACTGGGACCTGGGCTGGAAGGGCAAGACGGGCTTCGGCCGCATCGACGCCAAGATCATGGGCACGCACCTGATCAAGTCGCGCTACACGAAGCCGGGCACCGACAACGAGTGGACGACCAGCCTGAACCAGTTCGGCGTCAATGACGCGGTGAGCTTCCGCAACGTGATCACCGCGATGGGCACCGTCGGCCACGGCAACTGGGAGCACACGCTGACCGTCAAGTACCGCAACGGCTACAAGGACCAGTTCTGGAGCGAGGACGACTGCGTCTTCTACAACACGGCGAGCGGCGATTGCGCTGGCGCGGCACTCAACGTGCGCGAGCACACGACGCTCGACTGGCGCACCCAGTGGAAGCCGATGAAGAACCTGACGCTGGTGCTGGCAATCGAGAACTTGATGGACAAGGAACCGCCGCTGTCGCTGCGCGTCAATGGCGCCGGCCACCAGCTGGGCTATGACCCGCGCTACGCCAGCCCGTACGGCCGGACGTTCTCGTTCAGCGGCCGCTACGAGTTCTGATCGAGTCGGATGCGCGGGCGGCGCGAGCCGCTGTCCGCGCTATCCCCGGGAAGGGCGCTGCAAGGCGCCCGCCTAAGGCAAAAGGGCCGGCGAAAGCCGGCCCTTTTTCATGCGGCCGCGTCAGATGCGCAGCACGAGTCGAAGCCTCACTTCGGCGCCATCCGGATCGCCCCGTCCAGCCGGATCACCTCGCCATTGAGCATGTCGTTCTCGACGATCTGCTGCACCAGCTTCGCGTAGTCCTCGGGGCGGCCGAGGCGGCTGGGGAAGGGCACGCTGGCAGCCAGTGCGTCCTGCACCTCCTTGGGCATCTGGAACAGCATCGGCGTGCCGAAGATGCCCGGCGCGATCGTCATCACGCGGATGCCGCTGCGGGCCAGGTCGCGCGCGATCGGCAGCGTCATGCCGACGACGCCGCCCTTGGACGCCGCATACGCCGCCTGGCCGATCTGGCCGTCGTAGGCGGCGACGCTGGCGGTGTTGATCAGCACGCCGCGCTCGCCGGTGGGTTCGGGTTCGTTGCGGCTCATCGCCTCGGCGGCGAGGCGGATCATGTTGAAGCTGCCGATCAGGTTGACGGTGATCGTCTTCGTGAAGGCGTCCAGCGGGTGCGCGCCGTCCTTGCCGACGGTCTTGATCGCCGGCGCGATGCCGGCGCAATTCACCAGGCCGCACAGCTTGCCCAGGCCCTGGGCGGCGGCGACGGCCGCGCGGCCGTCGGCCTCCTGGCTGACGTCGCAGCGCACGAAGGTGGTCGCGGCGCCGAGCTCGGCGGCCAGGGCCTGGCCCTTGTCGGCCTGCACGTCGGCGATGACCACCTTGGCGCCGTTGGCCACCAGCATGCGCACCGTGCCTTCGCCGAGGCCCGAGGCGCCGCCGGTGACGATGAAGCTCTTGCCGGAAATCTGCATCGGATGTCCTTTCAGCCCTGCAGCGCCGCGAAGGCGCGCGTCTTGATGTCGTCCACCGACCCGAGGCCCGAGATGCGCGCGTAACGCGGCGCCTGAGCGTCCCCGGTGGCCGCCCACTTCGAGTAGTAGTCGACCAGCGGCCGCGTCTGCGACTGGTACACGTCCAGGCGCTTGCGCACGGTCGCTTCCTTGTCGTCGTCGCGCTGGATCAGGTCCTCGCCGGTGACGTCGTCCTTGCCGGCGACCTTCGGCGGGTTGAACTTGACGTGGTAGCTGCGGCCCGACGCGGTGTGGAAGAGGCGCCCGCTCATGCGCTCGATGATCGCCTCGTCGGGCACGTCGATCTCGAGCACGACGTCGAGCTTGACGCCGGCGGCCTTCATTGCATCGGCCTGCGGGATCGTGCGCGGGAAGCCGTCGAACAGGAAACCGTTGGCGCAGTCGGGCTGCGTGATGCGTTCCTTCACGAGGCCGATGATGATGTCGTCGCTGACCAGCCCACCCGCGTCCATCACCTTCTTCGCCGCGACGCCGAGCTCGGTGCCGGCCTTGACGGCCGCGCGCAGCATGTCGCCGGTGGAGATCTGCGGGATGCCGTACTTCTGGCAGATGAAGGCGGCTTGCGTGCCTTTGCCCGCGCCGGGCGCGCCCAACAGGATCAGTCTCATCCGTTCCTCGGTGTCTCGTGATGTGGCTGCCGACCGGTGCGCGGCGCAGGCAGGGCGTGAAAGTGCCGGGGGCGATTATCGCCGGGCGACCTGCGCGAACCTGACGGCGGCACGCCGGCCGCCGCCCGGCTCAGGCACCGGCCGTCAGGGCCGCGAAGACGGTGCGCACGCGCTCGAGGTCCTCGGGCGTGTCGACACCCGGCCCGGGGCGCTCGTCGCTGACATGCACCGCGATGCGTTCGCCATGCCACAGCACGCGCAACTGCTCCAGCGCTTCGAGCCGCTCCAGCGGCGCCGACGCCAGCGACGGGAAGCTGCGCAGGAAGCGCGCACGGTAGCCGTATAGGCCGACATGGCGCAACGGCGCCGGGTCGGGCAGCGCGACCGTGACGCCGCCGGCGCCGAGGCCCGGGCCGCCGGCCGCGAAGCCGTCGCGCCACCAGGGGATCGGCGCGCGCGAGAAGTACAGCGCGCGCGCGGCCGCGTCGAGCACCACCTTGACGACGTTCGGGTTGGCGAACTCGGCGGGATCGTCGATCGCGTGCGCGACGGTCGACATCACGCAGTCCGGCCGCGCATCGAGCAGCGCGGCGCAGGCATCGATCATCGACGGCGCGATCAACGGCTCGTCGCCCTGCACGTTGACCACGCGGGCGTCGCCGTCCAGTCCGAGCAGCGTGCATGCCTCGGCGAGGCGGTCGCTGCCGCTGGGATGGTCGGCGCGTGTCAGCACCGCGTCGACGCCGTGGTGCCGGCAGGCGTCGACGATGACCGGCGTATCGGCGGCCACCACCACCCGCTCGGCCGAGCTCCTGCGCGCCGCCAGGGCGACACGCACCACCATCGGCAGCCCGGCGATGTCGGCCAGCGGCTTGTCGGGCAGGCGCGTGCTCGCCAGCCGCGCCGGGATCAGCACCGTGAAGCGCATCGCCGCGTTCTACTTCGCGGCGCCCAGCGCCGGCGGCGCGGGTTCGCCTTCGGGCTCTAGCGCGCGGGCCTCGTTCTCCAGCATCACCGGGATGCCATCGCGGATCGGGAAGCCCAGGCGGTCGGCCGCGCAGCGCAGCTCGCGCGGCTGGTTGTTGTCGTCGCGACCCATGGTCAGCGGCCCCTTGCACAGCGGGCAGACGAGCAGATCGATCAGTCGGTGGTCCAGGCTCATGGTGTTCCCTTGGCGCCGTTGGCGTCGTTGTCGCCGCGGCCGGCGGTTTGCTCGAGCCGATGCAGCACCTGGCGGCCGAAATCGGGCGGGAGGCGGAAGTCTAGCGTCGCGACCCACACGCGGGTCGCGCCGATCGCATCGGGCCGCAGCTTGACCGCGTCCTTCTCGGTCACGACCACGTCCGGCGTGCGCGATGGCCACGGCAGCGGGTCGAAACGCGCATGGTCCGGCAGCGCGACGCGGCCGATCACCAGGCCCAGGCGCTCGAGCATGCGGAAGAAGGGCTCGGGCCGCGCCAGGCCGGCGGCCGCCAGCAGCGGCTTGCCGAGCAACTCGCCTATCGCCTCGGGCCGAGGCGCCGCGCCTTGCCACCAGTCGGCCAGCGGCGTGAAGCCGGCGAGGCTGCGCTCGCCGACGGCGCCCGGCAGCGGCGTGCTGGCCCGGCCGTGCGTGTAGAGCACCAGCGTGTGCTCGGGCAGGCTGGCCGGCATCGACTGGCGCAGCGGGCCGGCAGGCAGCAGGCGCCCGTTGCCCGCGCCGCGGTCGTCGAAGACCAGGATCTGCAGTTCGCGCGCGAGGCCCAGGTGCTGCAGGCCGTCGTCGGCGACGATCAGATCGACCTCCGGATGCGCGGCGCAGAGGGCTTCGGCCGCGGCGACGCGGTCGCGCCCGACCGCCACCGGCACGCCGGTGCGCAGGTGGATCAGCAGCGGCTCGTCGCCGACCGCGTCGGCCGCGCTCGTTCGCTCGACCAGCCGGACCGCGTCATCCGCGCGCCCGTGCCCGCGCGAGATGACGCCCGGCCGCTGCCCGAGCGACTGCAGCTGCCCGACCAGCGCGATCACCGCCGGCGTCTTGCCGGCGCCGCCCGCGACCAGGTTGCCGACCACCACGACGGGGCGCGGCGCGCGGCGCGTGGATCTCAGTCCTAGCGAATAAAGTGAGCGGTGAAGTGCCGCCAGCGAGCCGTACAGCCAGCTCAGCGGCCGCAGCGCGATCAGCAGCGGGCCGGCCCGCGGCTGCTGCCACCGCTCGACCAGCCGCTGCTGCCAGGACAAGGGGAGGGCGCGGCGGCGGAGGCCGTCAGCGCTGGCCGCCGTTGAGCTGCGTCGCGAAGGTCAGGCGCGGCAGCGACGCGCGGCGGGCGGCATCGAGCACGTTGATCACCGACTGGTGCGCGGCCAGCGCATCGGCCGAGACGATCACCACCGCGTTCTCACCGGCCGGGCCGGCAGCCGCGCGCAGCTCGGCGGCCAGCAGCTCGACGGCGCGGCCCTCGATCGGCTTGTGGTTGATCAGGTAGCGGCCCTCGGCGGTCACCGACACCAGGATCTCGCCCGGCCGCTCCTTCAGCTTCTCGGCATCGGCCACCGGCAGCGTGATCTGCAGCTCGGAGTACTTGCTGTAGGTCGTCGACAGCATCAGGAAGATCAGCACGACGAGCAGCACGTCGATGAACGGGATCAGGTTGATCTCCGGTTCTTCCATGCGGCGGTGGCGGAAGTTCATGCGGTGGCGTCCGAGCCTCAGGTGCCGGCGGGCGGGGTCGCCGACGTCGGCGCGGTGCGCACCGCGAAGCGCATCAGGTGCGGCACCATGCGCTCGGCGGCCTGCTCGAGCTCGAGCGCGAAGTAGTCGACCTTGCCGCGGAAGTAGCGGTAGAACATCAGCGCCGGGATCGCGATGATCAGGCCGAACGCGGTGTTGTACAGCGCCACCGAGATGCCGTGCGCCAGCTGCGTCGGGTTGGTCGCGCCGGTCGGCGCCTGCGAGCCGAAGATCTCGATCATGCCGACCACGGTGCCGAACAGCCCCAGCAGCGGCGCTGCGGCGGCGATGGTCCCGAGCGTATTCAGGTAGCGCTCGAGCTGGTGCACGGCGACGCGGCCGACATTCTCGAAGACCTGCCGCAGCGCCGCCTCGTTCAGGCGCGGGTCGGCGCTGATCGCGCGCAGCCCGGCGGCCAGCACCTGGCCGAGCACCGAGTTGTCGTGCAGCTTGGCGATGACGTCCGGCGCCGGCAGGCTCTGCCGCGTCACCGCGACCACTTCGTCGAGCAGCTTGGCCGGCACGATGCGGCGATCGCGCAGGCTCATCAGGCGCTCGACCACCAGCGCCAGGCCGATCACCGAACACAGGATCAGGGGCCAGATCGGCCATCCGGCCGCTTGTATGATCGAAAGCAAGGGGGGTCCTCGTCAGACGCTGTCGGGGCTTGTGGGGGCGGGGATCCGGGCTTGCCCGGGCGACGCGCCCGGCCGGCGAGCCGCGATTATGGCGTCACGCCGATGGCGGTCGATCCGGGCCGCCGCGAGGGGTCCACCCGCCACCCTGTGAACAATCCACCGAGTCTGTGGACAAGTTTGTGGGCAACCCGGTGGCGGCGGCCCGCGAAGCACGCATTGGCGCGCCCCGCAACGGATTGCCACATTTTTGAGCAGCGCTTTTTTGTTTGAAATCAACCACTTGCGACATTGCGACGGTTCGATGACAGGCCGCTCGATACGACGACCGCCGATGCCGCACCTGGGGAAATCCATGCTTTTCAAGCCGCTCCGAACGGCCCTCCGATGCTGAACGAAGCGCCGGCCGCGTCGCGCGCCTGGAGCGTCGCCGGCCTGCTGCTGGCCGCGGGCGACGCGCTGGCCGCGCGCCTCGGCGCGGTGACCGTGCGCGGCGAGCTCGCGAGCTTCACCCGCGCCGCCAGCGGCCATTGCTACTTCACGTTGAAGGACGACGACGGGCAGGCCGCGGTGCTGCGCTGCGCGATGTTCCGCCGCGCCGCGGTGCTGCTGGACTTCCGCCCCGGTGACGGCCAGCAGGTCGAGCTGCGCGGCCGCCTCGGCGTCTATGAAGCGCGCGGCGAGCTGCAGTGCATCGTCGAGTCGATGCAGCGGCTGGGCGCCGGTTCGCTGTACGAGCTGTTCCTGCGCCAGAAGGCGCGCATGGAGGCCGCGGGCCTGTTCGACGCGGCGCGCAAGCGGCCGCTCGAGGCGTATCCGCGGCGCATCGGGGTCGTCACGTCGCTGGCGGCCGCCGCGCTGCACGACGTGCTGACCGCGATCCGCCGACGCGCGCCGCACGTGCAGGTGATCGTCTATCCCGCGCCGGTGCAGGGCGCGGACGCCCCACCGCAGCTGGCCGAGGCCATCCGTCGCGCGGGCGAGCGGGCCGAGGTCGACACGCTGATCGTCTGCCGCGGCGGCGGCTCGATGGAGGACCTGTGGGCCTTCAACGACGAGCTCGTCGTCCGGGCGGTCGCGACCAGCCCGATCCCGGTGGTCTGCGGCGTCGGCCACGAGACCGACGTCTGCCTCGCCGAGCTGGCGGCCGATCTGCGGGCGCCCACGCCCACGGCCGCCGCCGAGCTGGCGACGCCGGTGCGCGACGACGAGCTGCAACGGCTGGTGCAGCTCGAACGCAGGTTGCGCGATGCGGCGGCACGACGGCTCGACACCCAGGCGCAGCGGCTCGACCGGCTGGCCTTGCGCCTGGGGCGGCCCGCGCGGCTGGTGTCGCAGCACGCCGGCCGGCTGTTGATGCTGGAGCAGCGCAAGCGCTCGGCGCTGCGTGCGCTGACGCTGCTGCAGCGGCGGCGCGTGGACGAGCTGTCGCAGCGGCTGCACGCCGCGGTGCGGCGCACGGTCGGCACGCGGCACGACCATCTCGTGCACGTCGCGGCACGCCTCGAGGCGGCGGATCCGCGGCGCGTGCTGTCGCGCGGTTATGCGTGGCTCAGCGACGGCGCCGGGCGGCCGGTCACCTCCGCCAAGGCGCTGCGACCCGGCCAGCCGCTGCAGGCCCAGTGGACCGACGGCCAGGCCGAACTGCAGGTCACCTCGGTGCAGCTCGGGCTGCCGGGCGACTGATGGCCTTTGTTCCCCAAAGGCGGCAGACCCTTCGCGGTCCGTGGGCGCCGGGCTTGCTGCCTACAATGTTCTCGATAACCCCAACCCGGCGCCTGTGAGCGCCGTTCACCCGCCGAGGACACCGTCATGTCGACCTTCACGCTGCCGCCCCTGCCTTACGCCCCGGATGCGCTCGCGCCGCACATCTCCAAGGAAACCTTCGAGTTCCATTACGGCAAGCACCACCAGGCCTACGTCACGAACCTGAACAACCTGGTGCCCGGCACCGAGTTCGCCGGCCAGTCGCTCGAGGACATCGTCAAGAAGTCCAGCGGCCCGATCTTCAACAACGCCGCGCAGGTCTGGAACCACACCTTCTTCTGGAACAGCATGAAGCCGGGCGGCGGCGGCGAGCCGTCGGGCGCGCTGGCCGCGGCGATCAACGCCAAGTGGGGCAGCTACGCCGCCTTCAAGGAAGCCTTCACGAAGAGCGCGGTCGGCAACTTCGGCTCGGGCTGGACCTGGCTGGTGAAGAAGGCCGACGGTACGGTCGACATCGCCAACACCGGCAACGCCGGCACGCCGCTGACCGGTGCCGACAAGCCGCTGCTGACGATCGACGTGTGGGAACACGCCTACTACATCGACTACCGCAACGCGCGCCCGAAGTTCGTCGAGACCTTCCTGAGCTCGCTGGTCAACTGGTCGTTCGCCGAAGCCAACTTCGGCTGACCGTCGCGGGCCCCTGCGGGCTCGCCGCCAAAACAAAGAGCCGGTGCATGCACCGGCTCTCTTCATTTCTCGGCCGCGCGCCTGGCGCGCGCCGACCCGGCTTACTTCAGCTCGTCGACCAGGCGCGCGACGATCTGCTTCGCGGCATCGCCGCCGTCGGCGCTGCCCTGGTTGTTCAGCACCGCGACCTGGGTCTTCTGGCCGTCGGCCTTCACCGCCAGGCGGTAGCGCTGCAGCAGCTTCGATCCGTCCTTGTCGAGGCCGAACAGCTTCGAGAAGAAGCCCGGCTCTTCCTGGCCGGCGAGCTTGGGGTCGACGTAGCGCACGTAGTAGAGGCCGGCGCTGCGGTCGCGGTCCTCGACGGTGAAGCCGCCGCGGTCCAGCGCCAGGCCGACGCGGCGCCAGGCGCGGTCGAAGGCCTCGTCGACTTCCATCGCCGCACCGGCCTGGCCGGCAACGACACGGGCGCGTGCCGGGGCCGCGGGCGCGGTCGTCGCCGCGGCGACGGTCGTGCGGGCCGAGGCGTCGTCCTTCGCGCCGCCGAGCTTGACCATCAGCCGGCTCAGGAACTCGCCTTCGAGCAGCGGATCGGTCGGCCGCGGCTGCCACATCGTGCTGTCGCGCTGCTGGTTGGTGTAGACCTCCTGGAGGCCGCGGTGCGCGATGTAGATCTCGCTGCCGCCGCCGGGCGCGCGCTCGACGCGGGTGCGGTAGCGGTCACGCTCGGAGGTCGAGTACAGCGAGTCGAGCACCTTGCCCAGCAGCGAGCGGATGCCGTCCTGCGGCAGCTTCGCGCGGTTCTCGGCCCACTCGGTCTCCATCACGCCGGCGTCGGCGTTGTCGACCGCCAGCGTGAAGCCGCGCTCGAGCCAGAAGCTGCGCAGCTGGGGCCAGAGTTGCTCCGGCGTCTGCGTCGAGACCAGGTAGCGCTGGTTGCCCTCGCGCACGATGCGGACATCGCCCAGCGTGCTCGGTGCCACCGCTGCGCCAGCGGCGGGCGCTGTGCCGGCCTGCGCACCGGCCTGCAGCGCGGAGGCGCTGACCGTGCCGCCCTGCGGCTGGTAGCGGCCTTCGCGCGCCAGCTGCGTCAGGTCCGGCGGCACCTCCAGCGGCGAGGTCTTGTTCGCCGCCGAGCGGTAGTCGATCTTGTCGCCGGCGAGGAAGTTCTCGACGGTCGAGCAGCCGCCGGCGAGCAGCGCCAGGGCGAGAACGGCAGCGCGGGCCGGGGTGACGACGAACACACGATTCACGGTGCGGATCTCCAGATCGGGGCCGCGGCCGCCGCCTTCAGTCGGGCGGCCGGGGCAAAAGAAGTCAGACAACGGCGGACGGACGGTCGCGGTGGACGCTCAGACCAGACCCGCATCGCGCAGTGCGCGATCGACCAGCGCCTGGCCGGCGTCGGTCAGCGGCAGGATCGGCAGGCGCACGTCGGGCCGACACAGGCCCAGGCGCGACATCGCCCACTTCGCCGGCGCCGGGCTCGGCTCGCAGAACAGCTGCTTGTGCAGCGACAACAGGCGGAAGTGGATCTCGCGCGCGGCCTGCACGCGGCCTTCGATCGCCGCCATGCACATCTGGTGCATCAGCTTCGGCGCGACGTTGGCGGTGACGCTGACGTTGCCGTGGCCGCCGAGCAGCATCAGCGCGACGGCGGTGCCGTCGTCGCCGGAATAGATCTTGAAGCCCGAGGGCGCGTGCTTGATCAGCTGCGCGGCGCGCTCGATGTTGCCGGTGGCTTCCTTGATGCCGACGATGCCGGGCACCTCGGCCAGGCGCAGCGTGGTCTCGGGCAGCATGTCCGCGACCGTGCGGCCGGGCACGTTGTACAGCACCACCGGCAGGTCGACCGCCTCGGCCACCGCCTTGAAGTGCTGGTAGATGCCTTCCTGCGACGGCTTGTTGTAGTAGGGCACGACCTGCAGCGTGCAGTCGGCGCCGACCGATTTCGAGAAGCGCGTCAGCTCGATCGCCTCGCGCGTGGAGTTGGCGCCGGCGCCCGCCATGATCGGCACGCGGCCGGCGGCATGCTCGACGGCGACGCGGATGATCTCGCAGTGCTCCTCGACCGAGACGGTGGGCGATTCGCCGGTGGTGCCGACGACGCCGATGCAATCGGTGCCTTCGGCGATGTGCCAGTCGATCAACCGCCTCAGGCCGGCGATGTCGACGCTGCCGTCCTCGTGCATCGGCGTCACCAGCGCGACGATGCTGCCAACAATGGGTTTCATGCGCATTCCTTGCAAGCCGGCGATTTTAGCCGGGCGACCGCAGGCCTCCGGGCCGGGTGGACCCGACGGTCTACGACGGCAGCGGCACGCGCAGCGGCGAGGGCGCTGCCGGATCGGGCGCCAGCGCGGCCACGCGCTGCACGAAGCGCGGCGGCGCGTCGAGGAAGCCATCCTCGTAGCCGACGATGCGCAGGCCGGCGCAGGCCTGCAGCAGCTCGCCCGGCTGCAGCAGGAAGTCCGCGCGCGAGGGCCGGCCGACGGTCTCGTTGCCGGCAGCGAAGGTCTCGTACAGCAGCAGGCCGCCGGGCGCCAGGCTGGCCAGCAGCTGCGGCCACAGCGGCCGCCACAGGTAGTTCGTCACCAACACGACATCGAAGCGCCGGCCCGACAGCGGCCACGGCGCGCCTTCGAGGTCGGCGACGATCACCTCGGCGACGCCGCGCAGCGCGACGAGCGCCGCGGCATCGCGGTCGACCGCGGTCACGCCCAGGCCGCGCGCGGCCAGGAAACGCACGTGCCGCCCGCTGCCGCAGGCCAGGTCCAGCGCAGTGGCGCCCGGCCGCAGCAGGTGCGCCCAGCGCTCGATCCACGGCGACGGCGGCAGGCTGTCGTGCATCAGAAGCAGGCCCAGACCCGCCCGGCCAGCTCGACCGCACGGTGCGGGTTCAGGTAGGCCGCGAACACCAGCGCCAGCACGGTCGCGGCCGCGCCGTAAAGGAGCCATCGCCGCGGGCGCGACATCAGGCTACCGCCGGCCGCGGCGTGCGCGCGATCGCCGTCTCGCGCACCGGCAGGTTCATCAGGACGGCGAACGCGCTGAGCGCCACCGCCATCCACCACACCACGTCGTAGCTGCCCGACAGGTCGTACAGCCGCCCGCCGAGCCAGACGCCGAGGAAGGAGCCGACCTGGTGGCTGAGAAAGACGAAGCCGCCGAGCATCGACATGTACTGCACGCCGAAGATCTGCGCGACCACCGCGTTGGTCGGCGGCACCGTCGACAGCCAGAGCGTGCCCATCACCGACGCGAAGATGTAGACGCTCAGCGGCGTCAGCGGCAGCAGCAGGAAGGCGACGATGGCCACGCCGCGCAGCGCGTAGATGGCCGCCAGGATGTGGCGCTTGGCCAGCCGCTGGCCGAGCGAGCCGGCCGCATAGGTGCCGAAGACGTTGAACAGGCCGATCAGCGCCAGCGCGGTCGTCGCCACCTCGGGGCCCAGGCCCTTGTCCTTCAGGTAACTCGGCATGTGCACGCCGATGAACACCACCTGGAAGCCGCAGACGAAGTAGCCGGCCATCAGCAGCTGGAAGCTGCGGTAGCCGAAGGCCTCGCGCAGCGCCTGGCCGATGCTCTGGTGGTGCGCGGCGGCCGGCAGCGGCGGCTCCTTCAGCCCGCGCGCCAGCGGCAGGATGGCCAGCGCCGCGCAGCCCAGCACGAAGAGCGCGTTCTGCCAGTTCCACGCGCTGATCAGCCAGCTCTCGACCGGCACCATCAGGAACTGTCCGAACGAGCCCGCCGCGGCGGCCACGCCCATCGCCCACGAGCGTTTCTCCGGCGCGACGTTGCGGCCGATCACGCCGTAGATCACTGCGTAGGTGGTGCCCGACTGCGCGATGCCGATCAGCAGGCCCGCGCTGCCGGTGAAGGCCAGGCCCGAGGTCGACAGCCCCATCAGCACGAGGCCCAGCGCGTACAGCAGCCCGCCCGCGAGCAGCACGCGGTAGGCGCCGAAACGATCGGCCAGCATGCCGGCCAGCGGCCCTGCCATGCCCCAGGCCAGGTTCTGCACCGCGATCGCGAACGCAAAGGTCTCGCGCGACCAGCCGCGGTCCATCGTGATCGGCGCCAGCCACAGGCCGAAGCCGTGGCGGATGCCCATCGACAGCGTGACGATCGCGGCGCCGCACAGCAGCACCTGGGTCATCGACAGGCGGGTAGGCGCGGAAGCGGTGGCGGCGGCACTCGTGGTCATAGGCCCGCAATGTAAAGACAACGGCATGGGCCCACGCGGTGCGGGGTGCCTGCACGGATGCATGCGGGCTCTGCACCGCCGCACGCCGCCCCGCCGTACGCTGCCCCGCCGCGACGGCGCCCCGGGGCCCGCGTTCCTAGAATGCGCGCCCATGGCAACCAAGACACAAGCGCCGGGCACCTACGGCGAAGCCTCGATCCGCGTGCTCAAGGGCCTGGAGCCGGTGAAGCAGCGGCCGGGCATGTACACCCGCACCGACAACCCGCTGCACACCATCCAGGAGGTGATCGACAACGCGGCCGACGAGGCGCTGGCCGGCTTCGGCAAGCGCATCGCGGTGACGCAACATGCCGACGGCTCGGTCAGCGTCGACGACGACGGCCGCGGCATCCCGTTCGGCCTGCACCCGGAAGAACGCGTGCCGGTGGTCGAGATCGTCTACACCCGGCTGCATGCCGGCGGCAAGTTCGACAAGGGCGCCGGCGGCGCCTACAGCTTCTCCGGCGGCCTGCACGGCGTCGGCGTCAGCGTGACCAACGCGCTGGCGAAGCGGCTGCAGGTCACCGTGTGGCGCGAAGGCCAGGTGGCGACGATCGCCTTCTCGGGCGGCGACGTGATCGAGCCGCTGGTCATTCGCAAGGCGACGGCCGGCGAGCGCAAGCAGGGCACCAGCGTGCGGGTGTGGCCGGACCCGAAATACTTCGAGGCCGTCGAGCTGCCGAAAGCCGAGCTGACGCACCTGTTGCGCAGCAAGGCGGTGCTGATGCCGGGCGTGACCGTCACGCTAACGACCGAAAAGAGCGGCAAGGACAACGACGTGCAGACCTGGCTCTACAAGGGTGGCCTGCGCGACTACCTGATGCAGGGGCTGCCGGCCGATCCGCTGGTGCCGCTGTTCGACGGCGAGGCCTACGCCTCGGGCAACGAAACCGAGAACTTCGCCGAAGGCGAGGGTGCGGCCTGGGTGCTGGCCTTCACCGACGAAGGCAACGTGCTGCGCGAGAGCTACGTCAACCTGATCCCGACGGTGGCCGGCGGCACGCACGAGTCCGGCCTGAAGGACGGCCTGTTCGGTGCGATCAAGGCCTTCATCGAGCTGCACTCGCTGCTGCCCAAGGGCGTCAAGCTGATGCCCGAGGACGTGTTCTCGCGCGCCAGCTTCGTGCTCTCGGCCAAGGTGCTCGATCCGCAGTTCCAGGGCCAGACCAAGGAACGGCTGAACAGCCGCGACGCGCTGCGGCTGGTATCGGCCTTCGTGCGGCCGCCGCTGGAGCTGTGGCTGAACCAGCACGTCGAGTACGGACGCAAGCTCGCCGAGCTGGTGATCCGCCAGGCCCAGGCGCGCCAGCGCGCCAGCCAGAAGGTCGAGAAGCGCAAGGGCTCGGGCGTCGCGGTGCTGCCGGGCAAGCTGACCGATTGCGAATCGCGCGACATCACGCTCAACGAGGTCTTCCTCGTCGAGGGCGACTCCGCCGGCGGCTCGGCGAAGATGGGCCGCGACAAGGAGACGCAGGCCATCCTGCCGCTGCGCGGCAAGGTGCTGAACTCGTGGGAGGTCGAGCGCGACCGCCTGTTCGCGAACAACGAGATCCATGACATCGCGGTCGCGCTGGGTGTCGATCCGCATGGGCCGAGCGATACGCCCGACCTGTCGGGGCTGCGCTACGGCAAGGTCTGCATCCTCAGCGACGCCGACGTCGACGGCTCGCACATCCAGGTCCTGTTGCTGACCTTGTTCTTCCGCCACTTTCCGAAACTGGTCGAGGCCGGGCACGTCTACGTCGCCAAGCCGCCGCTGTACCGCGTCGACGCGCCGGCGCGCGGCAAGAAGCCGGCGGCCAAGCTCTACGCGCTTGACGAGGGCGAGCTCGAGGCCACGCTCGACAAGCTGCGCAAGGAAGGCGCGCGCGAAGCCGCGTGGAGCATCAGCCGCTTCAAGGGCCTGGGCGAGATGAGCGCCGAGCAGCTCTGGGAGACCACGCTGAACCCCGAGACGCGGCGCCTGCTGCCGGTGGCCTTCGGACAGGTCGGCTTCGATGCGACCGTGGTGGCGTTCGGCAAGCTGATGGGCAAGGGCGAAGCGGCGGCGCGGCGCGAGCTGATGGAGTTACATGGCGATGCAGTCGAGGTTGACATCTGATTCCTGAGATCGAGGGTTAGCCCGGGCCTCGTCTTCCGGGGATTGACGCTGCGAGAGGGGGTGCCGAGCATCACCGCTTCCCAACCGGAAGTTCATCGGTGCCCTCCATGTTCAAACCCTCCCTGATCGTCGCGGCGCTGGGCGCCGCTTTCAGCCTGACCGCGGTCTCCGTACAGGCGCAGAACAACGACCGTGTCAGCGTCGCGGTCGGCCACAAGGCCGGCGCCGCGGCGGCGGTGCGCAACGACGTCACCAAGGCCGGCGGCCGCGTGCTGCACGACATGAGCGCGGCCGACGCGATGGTGATCGAGCTGCCCGCGAAGGCGCTGGCCGCGCTCGCGAAGAACAAGAACGTCGACTTCGTCGATGCCGGCGTGCCGCGGCGCATCCTCGGCGGCAAGGGCCCGCGCTCGACGGCCCTCACGTCGACGCAGACCGTGCCCTACGGCATCCCGATGGTGCAGGCCGACCAGGTCTCGGACAGCGCCGCCGGCAATCGCAACCTGTGCATCGTCGACTCCGGCATCGACGGCACGCACGAGGACCTCGCCGCCATCCCGAAGACCGGCGAGAACTTCACCAAGTCCGGCCGCTGGGATACCGACGAGAACTCGCACGGCACGCACGTCGCCGGCACGATCGCCGCGTTGAACAACAGCGTCGGCGTGGTCGGCGTCGCGCCCTCGGGCACGCTGAAGCTGCACATCGCGAAGGTCTTCGATGCCGCCGGCAGCGCCAGCAGCGTGGTGATCGCGCGCGCGATGCTCAGCTGCTGGCAGGCCGGCTCGAACGTCGTCAGCATGTCGCTCGGCGGCGATTCGGCCAGCCCGATCGAGCAGCGCGTGAGCACGCTGCTGGCGAAGAAGGGCCTGCTGCTGATCGCGGCCGCCGGCAACGACGGCAATACCGCCACCTCGTTCCCGGCCGGCTTCCCCGAGGTGGTGTCGGTCGCCGCGATCGACGCCAACAAGGCAAGGGCCGGCTTCTCGCAGGTCAATGCCGACGTGGAGCTCGCGGCGCCCGGCGTCGCGGTGCAGTCGACGGTGCCGGCCTTCAGCCAGACCGGCAGCTCGGTGGACGTCGGCGGCATGGCGGTGCCATCGCAATCGATGGACGGTTCGCCGCGGGTGTCGGGTGCTGGCGCGCTGGCCGACTTCGCGCTCGGCGAGACGGCGACGCCGGGCAGCATGGCCGGCAAGGTCTGCCTGATCAAGCGCGGCAACATCAGCTTCGCGCAGAAAGTCGTGAACTGCCAGGCCAGCGGCGGCGCCGGCGCGGTGATCTTCAACAACACAGCCGGCGAGTTGTTCGGCACGCTCGGCGAGACGATGACGGCGATCCCCTCCGTGGGCATCACGCAGGCCGACGGCGAGGCACTGCTCGCCGGCAAGCTCGGCGAAGCGACCAGCGTCGCGGTGTTCGGGCTGCCCGACCTCTACGCGTCGTACAACGGCACGTCGATGGCCACGCCGCATGCGTCGGCCGTGGCCGCGCTGGTGTGGAGCCTGCACACCAGCTGCAGCGCCGAGCAGATCCGCGCCTCGCTGGCGAAGAGCGCGATGGACCTCGGCGCGCCGGGCCGCGACGCCGAGTTCGGCCACGGCCTGGTGCAGGCCAAGGCCGCACACGACCGCATCACGGCGCTCGGCTGCGGCCAGTAACCCGGCAGCGGCGCGCAACCGGCCGCTGCTGACCATCCGGCCCCGGGCCACGGCGCCCGGGGGCCGTCATGCCTGATCGAAGCGGATCCTCGCCAGCTTGCGCAGCAGCTCGGTGAGGATCGAGCGTTCGCCGGGTGTCAGTGCCCCCAGGCGCTGGCGCTCGCCCTCGAGGATGCGTCGCGTCGCATCGTCCACCAGCTTCTGACCGGCCGGCGTCGCGAACAACTGCTGCGCGCGCCGGTCGTCGACGCTCGCCTCGCGCCGCACCAGGTCGCGCGCCTCGAGCTTGGCCACCCACATCGTGATGTTCGGCGGCGTGACGCTCAGCGCCCGCGCCAGCCGTGCCGGCGCGATGCCGGGGTTGTCGCGGATCAGCGCGAGCACGCTGTATTCCACCGGCCTCAGCGACAGCGGTTCGCCGGCGCAGCGCTCGAAGACCTGCAGCGTCGTGATGCCGGCCTGCACCACCTGGTAACCGATGACCTCGTTCAGCGTGTCCTGGCGGAGCTCGTCGGGGGCCGATGCGCTCGGCGAGGCGAAGGGGGTCCTGCGTGCCATGGGGACATTGTCCGTGCACCGGACCCTTGACCAAAATAATGTATGCAGTGAACTAAAACATCACTTTGCGTGAGAGGGTATCACCGGATGTGAGCCGATCATTTGATTAAGTAAGTTAATCAAATGCGCGCATCGATGGCCGAGCGCGCCTGATCGAAGGAGACCCTGCCATGAGAGCTTTCCCGTCCGCCGGCCCGGTGCTGGCCGCGCTGTCCGCACTGGCGCTGGGCGCCTGCGGCGGCAGCGATGCGTCGTTGCCGCAACTGTCGCCTGCGACACCGGCATCGTTGTCGGGCACTTGCGAATCGCTGGCCGGCCGGCTGGCGACGCTGGCGAACACCAGCATCACCGCCACGTCCACCGTGGCTGCCGGCGCGCTGTCGGTCGGTGGCCAGGCGGTGCCCGAACATTGCCTCGTCACCGGCCGCATGCACCAGCGCGTCAGCGCGGTCGACGGGCAGACCTACGCCATCGGCTTCGAGATGCGGCTGCCCCGGGCGTGGAACGGCCGCTTCTTCCACCAGGCCAACGGCGGGCTCGACGGCAACGTCGTCGCCGCCACCGGCGCCACCGGAGGCGGGCCGCTGACGCACGCGCTGCACAAGGGCTTCGCGGTGATCAGCTCCGATGCCGGCCACACGGCCGCGCAGATCCCGGCGTTCGGCCTCGACCCGCAGGCGCGGCTCGACTACGGCTACCAGGCCGTCGGCAAGCTCACGCCGATGGCCAAGGGCGTGATCCAGGCCGCCTACGGCAAGGGGCCGGACCGCTCGTACATCGGCGGCTGCTCGAACGGCGGGCGGCACACGATGGTGGCCGCGGCGCGCTACGCCGACCAGTACGACGGTTTCCTCGCCGGCGCACCCGGCTACAACCTGCCGAAGGCCGCGGTGGCCAACATCTTCGGCGCGCAGCGCTATGCGGGCGTCGCGACGAACCCGGCGGACCTGTCGACCGCCTTCACCGCCGCCGAGCGCACGCTGGTGTCGCAGCGCGTGCTCGCGAAGTGCGATGCGCTCGACGGCGCGACCGACGGCCTGGTGCAGGACGTCGCCGCCTGCCAGGCGGCCTTCAGCCTCGCCAGCGACGTGCCCACCTGCAGCGGCGAGCGCGACGGCAGCTGCCTCAGCGCCGCGCAGAAGAGCGCGATCGCGCCGATCTTCAGCGGCGCGGTCACCAGCACCGGCGCGCCGGTGTATGCCAGCTTCCCGTTCGATGCCGGCCTCGGCAGCCCCGGTGTCGCGTTCTGGGAGTTCACCGCGTCGATGGTGCTCGACCCCGGCGCCGTCGGCTTCGTGTTCCAGGTGCCGCCGGTGAACCCGGCGGGCTTCAACCCGCCGCAGTTCTCGCTGACCGCGAACATCGACGCACTGGTGCAGGCGATCAACGCGAGCAACGGGACCTACACCGAATCGGCGATGAGCTTCATGACGCCGCCGAACCCGACCGCGCTCGGCACGCTCAAGGGCCGCGGCGCGAAGCTGATGGTCTACCACGGCGTCAGCGACGCGATCTTCTCGGTCAACGACACCGAGACCTGGTACCGCGGGCTGCAGTCGGCCAACAGCGGCAACGCAGCCGACTTCGCGCGCTTCTACCGCGTGCCCGGCATGGGCCACTGCAGCGGCGGACCGGCCACCGATCAGTTCGACATGCTGGCGTCGCTGGTCGACTGGGTCGAGAACGGCCGCGCGCCCGACCAGGTCACCGCGTCGGCCCGCGGTGCCGGCAACGCCGGCGGCGTGAATCCCGAAGTGCCCGCGGGCTGGGCGGCCGACCGCACGCGCCCGCTGTGCCCGTATCCGCAGGTCGCCCGCTACAAGGGCACGGGCAGCCTGGAGAGCGCGGCGAGCTTCGAGTGCCGGTAGCCAGGCGGTAGGCGGCGGGCGCGCGGCCGCACGGGCGCGCCGGTCGCACGGTCGCACGGTCGCACGGTCGCACGGTCGCACGGTCGCACGGTCGCACAATGGGCCATGACTTCGCCCGACCTGCGCCTGCGCCTGCGGCCGACGATGCTGTCGGACCTCGACTTCGTGATCTCGGTCGAGACCGACGCGCGCAACCTGCCGTTCATCACGCCCTGGGAGCGCACGCAGCATGAAGCAGCGGTGCGCATCCCCGACTTCCGGCACTTCATCGTCGAGGCCGGCGCCGAGTACGAACGCGCCGGCTTCGTCATCCTGCAGGGCTGCCGCAATCCGCAGCGCAGCGTCGAGCTCAAGCGCATCGTGCTGCAGCCCAAGGGCCACGGGCTGGGCCGCGCCTGCGTGCAGCTGCTCAAGCGCATGGCCTTCCGCGACCTGCATGCGCACCGCTTCTGGCTCGACGTCAAGTCGCTGAATATCCGCGCGCTGCAGCTCTACGCCAGCGAGGGCTTCGTCGAGGAAGGCCGGCTGCGCGAGAGCGTGCGCATCAGCATCGACGGCGCTGACGGCTACGACTCGCTGATCGTGATGAGCATGCTCGACCGCGAGTACCAGGCGCGGCTGGCGATGGGCGTCGAGGCCGCGGCCTGACGCCTGCGACGGCGCGGGCCGCCGTGCCGAACACACATCTACCCCGGGGGACGAGTCGATGCAGACCACGATGATGGACGTGCCGCTGTCGCTGAACCACCTGCTGGACCGCGCCGGCACGATCTTCCGACACAACCGCATCGTCTCGCGGCTGCCCGACAAGTCGCTGCGCCGCCACGACTACGGCCAGTGGTATCGCCGCACGCGGGCGCTGGGCTCGGCATTGCAGCGCCTGGGCCTGCGTCCGGGCGACCGCGTCGCGACCTTGTGCTGGAACCACCACGCGCACCTCGAGGCCTACTTTGGCATCCCGGCCGCCGGCGGCGTGATGCACACGCTGAACCTGCGCCTGTCGCCCGACGAGCTGGGCTGGATCGCGGCCGATGCCGAGGACCGCTTCCTGATCGTCGACGACGTGCTGCTGCCGCTGTACCGGCAGTTCGCGGCACTGCACCGCTTCGAGCAGGTGATCGTCTTCCCGTTCTCCGGTGCACCCGTGCCGCCGGAGTTCCTCGACTACGAAGCTCTGCTCGAGGCCGCCGACCCGGACGGCTTCGCCTATGCCGAGCACGGCGAGAACGACCCGGTGGCGATGTGCTACACGTCCGGCACCACCGGGCGGCCGAAGGGCGTCGTCTACTCGCACCGCTCGACCCTGCTGCACACGCTGGCCGCCGCGCTGCCCGACCACTGGGGCCTGCGCAGCAGCGACGTCGTGCTGCCGGTGACGCCGATGTTCCATGCCAACAGCTGGGGCGTGCCGTATGGGGCGGTGATGCTGGGCGTGCCGCTGGTCTTCCCCGGCCCGCATCTGCATCCCGACGATCTGCTCGACCTGATGCAGATCGAGCCGCCGACGCTCACCCTGGGCGTGCCGACGATCTGGCTCGGGCTGATCCAGGCCTACGAGCGCGCGCTGACCGAGTCGCCCGGCCGCTGGACCCTGCCGCAGGGCCTGCGCTCGCTGGTCGGCGGCGCGGCGGTGCCGGAGTCGCTGATCCGCGCCTTCGCGCGCCATGGCGTGACCATCGTGCAGGGCTGGGGCATGACCGAGACCTCGCCGCTGGCCACCGTCGCCTATCCGCGCGCCGAGCTGCGCGAAGCTGGCGAGGACGAGCGCTTCCGCCGCGCCGCGATGGCCGGCATCCCGGCGCCGTTGATCGAGCTGCGCCTGGTCACCGACGATGGCGAGGTCGCGCCCTGGGACGGCCGCACGATGGGCGAGATCCAGGTGCGCGGCCCGTTCATCACCGGCGCCTACCACCACGTGCCGCGCAGCGCCGACAAGTTCGTCGGCGACGCGCAGGGCCGGCTGTGGCTGCGCACCGGCGACGTCGCGACGATGGACGAGCTGGGCTTCCTGCGCATCACCGACCGCACCAAGGACCTGATCAAGTCCGGCGGCGAGTGGATCAGCTCGGTCGACCTCGAGAACGCGCTGATGGCGCATCCGGCGATCGCCGAGGCCGCGGTGATCGCGATCGCGGACGAGAAGTGGAGCGAACGGCCGCTCGCCTGCATCGTCTTCAAGCCGGGGCAGAATGCGGCCCCCGACGCGCTGAACGCGCACCTGCTGCAGCACGGGTTCGCACGCTGGCAGCTTCCCGACCGCTACCAGCCGATCGATGCCGTGCCCCGCACATCGACCGGCAAGTTCTGGAAGCTGAAGCTGCGCGAGATGTTCCCGCGCTGATTCCCGTTTCCCGATGGACCAGACCACCCTCGATTTCCAATCCGGGCCGCCCAGCGATGGCGGCGATGCGATCACGCTGGCGCACTACGCCGAGCGGGCCTACCTTGAATACGCGCTGTCGGTCGTCAAGGGCCGCGCGCTGCCCGATGTCTGCGACGGCGCCAAGCCGGTGCAGCGCCGCATCCTGTACTCGATGCAGCGCATGGGGCTGGGCCATGGTGCGGCCGGTGCGCCCAAGCCGGTGAAGGCCGCGCGTGTCGTCGGCGACGTGCTCGGCAAGTTCCACCCGCACGGCGACACCGCGGCCTACGACGCGCTGGTGCGCATGGCGCAGGACTTCAGCCTGCGCTACCCGCTGATCGACGGCCAGGGCAACTTCGGCAGCCGCGACGGCGACGGCGCCGCGGCGATGCGCTACACCGAGGCGCGCCTGGCCCCCATCGCGCGGCTGCTGCTCGACGAGATCGACGAAGGCACGGTCGACTACGTGCCGAACTACGACGGCTCCGAGACCGAGCCGCGCCTGCTGCCCGCGCGGCTGCCCTTCGTGCTGCTGAACGGCGCGTCGGGCATCGCGGTGGGCCTGGCCACCGAGATCCCGAGCCACAACCTGCGCGAGGTCGCCGCCGCGGCGGTCGCGCTGATCAAGGACGAGACGCTCTCCGACGACGTGCTGCACGCGCTGCTGCCCGGCCCGGACTTCCCCGGCGGCGGCCAGATCATCAGCAGTCCCGAGGAGATCCGCGAGGCCTACGCCACCGGCCGGGGCTCGCTGAAGGTGCGCGCGCGCTGGAAGATCGAGGACCTCGCGCGTGGCCAGTGGCAGCTGGTGGTCGACGAGCTGCCGCCCGGCACCAGCGCGCAGAAGGTGCTCGAGGAGATCGAGGAGCTGACCAACCCGAAGGTCAAGGCCGGCAAGAAGGCGCTCAGCGCCGAGCAGGTGCAGCTGAAGGGCACCGTGCTGTCGGTGCTCGACGCGGTGCGCGACGAGTCGGGCAAGGAGGCCGCGGTGCGGCTGGTGTTCGAGCCGAAGAGCCGCACGATCGAGCAGTCCACGCTGATCACCACGCTGCTTGCCCACACCAGCCTCGAGACCAGCGCGCCGCTGAACCTGACGATGATCGGCCGCGACGGCCGGCCGACGCAGAAGAGCCTGCGCCAGATCCTGGTCGAGTGGATCGCCTTCCGCCAGGACACGGTGCGCCGGCGCACCGAGCATCGCCTGGGCCGCGTCAAGGAACGCATCCACGTGCTCGAAGGCCGGCAGCTGGTGCTGCTGAACATCGACGAGGTGATTCGCATCATCCGCCACGCCGACGAGCCGAAGCCGGCGCTGATCGAGCGCTTCAAGCTGAGCGAGCGCCAGGCCGACGACATCCTCGACATCCGGCTGCGCCAGCTGGCCCGGCTGGAGGCGATCAAGATCGAGCAGGAGCTGAAGGGCCTGCGCGAGGATCAGGGCAAGCTCGAGGAGATCCTCGGCAGCGGCGCGGTGCTGCGGCGCACGGTGATCAAGGAGATCGAGGCCGACGTGAAGGCCCACGGCGATCAGCGCCGCACGCTGATCCAGGCCGACAAGCGCGCGGTGGCCGAGATCAAGGTGGTCGACGAACCGGTGACGGTGGTCGTCAGCATGAAGGGCTGGGTGAGGGCGCTCAAGGGCCACGAGGTCGATCCGCAGACGCTGCAGTTCAAGGCCGGCGATGCGCTGTACGGCACCTTCCCGTGCCGCAGCGTCGAGACGCTGCTGGTCTTCGGCACGCCTGCGAAGGGCTCCGGCCGCGTCTATTCGGTGGCCGTCAGCAGCCTGCCCGGCGGGCGCGGCGACGGCGCGCCGATCACCAGCCTGATCGACCTCGAGGTCGGCACGCACCCGGCCCACTACTTCGCCGGCCATGCCGACACCACGCTGCTGCTGGCCAATACCGCCGGCTTCGGACTGCTGGCCAAGGCCGGCGACATGCAGGGCCGCAACCGCGCAGGCCGCGCCTTCCTGACGTTAGGAGACCAGGACCACCTGCTGCCGCCGGTGGCGGTGGCCGCCGGCCACGCGCAGGTGGCGTGCCTGTCGATGGACGGCCGGCTGCTGCTGTTCCCGCTCGACGAGCTCAAGCTGCAGCCCAACGGCGGCAAGGGCCTGACCTTGATGGACGTCGATCCCAAGTCGCCGCTGGTCTCGGTGGCCACCTGCGCGGCGGCACTGCGCGTGATCGGCAGCGGCCGCGGCGGCAAGCCCAAGGACGAGGACCTGAAGGGCGCCGCGCTGGCCGAGCACGCCGGCAAGCGCGCGCGCAAGGGGCGCAAGGTGGAAGGGCTGCAGAAGGTGCTGCGCGTGCTGCCGGCGTGACCGGACGTCCTCCTGCGATGCCGGAGCAGGCGGCCGCGCGGCCGCCGGTCTGGCGCCAGCGCAACTACCTGCTGCTGTGGAGCGCGCAGCTGGTATCGAACCTCGGCGCCTACGCCACCGGCATCATCTACCCGCTGCTGGTGCTGGCGATGACGCAGTCGCCGACGATCGTCGGCCTCGTCTCGGCGCTGCGCATCGTGCCCTACCTGCTGCTGAGCCTTCCGGTGGGCGCGCTGATCGACCGCTGGAACCGCCGCCGCGTGATGCTGGTCTGCGATGTCGGCCGCGCGATCGCGGTCGGCAGCCTGCCGGCGGCGATGGCGGTCGATGCCCTGGTGATGCCGCACATCTACATCGTCGCGGTGATCGAGGGCACGCTGATGGTGTTCTTCAACATCGCCGAGACCGCGGCGCTGCCGCGCGTCGTCGCCAACGAGCAGCTGCCGCAGGCGGTGGCGCAGAACCAGGTCGGCTTCGCGGCGGCGGCCATCGCCGGGCCGGCGCTCGGCACCTGGCTGTACGGCAGCCTCGGCCGCAGCCTGCCGTTCGTGGTCAACGCCACGTGCTTCGCGCTGTCGGCGTTCAACATCTTCCGGCTGCGTGCGTCGTTCGCGCCGGCGTCCGATGCCGGCCGGCACGACCTGCGCTCGGAGATCGCCGAAGGCCTGCGCTGGTTGTGGCGCGACCGGCTGGTGCGGGACATGGCGCTGCTGACCGGCGTCGGCCATTTCGTCAATGCCGCGGTGCCGCTGCTGCTGATCGTGCTGGCGCAGCAGCGCGGCGTCGCCGAGGCGCAGATCGGCGTGATCTTCAGCCTCGCCGGGCTGGGCGGCATGTTCGGCGCGCTGCTCGGGCCCTGGTGCCAGCGCCGCTTCGGCTTCGGCACGGTGATCATCGGCACGCTGGCGGTGCAAGCGCTGCTGTTTCCGCTGTTCGGGCTGGCGGCCAGCGCGCTGACGCTGGGCCTGGTGCTCGGCGGCATCCAGTTCGTCGCGCCGATCTACAACGTGGTGCAGTTCAGCCACCGCATCGCGAAGATCCCCGATGGGCTGCAGGGCCGCGTCAACTCCAGCTTCCGGCTGATCGCCTTCGCGCTGCACCCGGTGGGCGCCGCGGTCTGCGGGCTGGTGCTCGAGCACGGCGGCACGACGGCGGCGCTGTGGCTGTTCGGCAGCGTGTCGGTGCTGCTGGCGCTGGCCGCCGCGCTGGATCGGCCCATCCGCGACGAAGGACGCGCGCCGTAGCGGGCTCACTGGACTACCCTCCGCACTGCGTGCTCCGGGATGAGCCCTTCGGAACGGCCGGGCGGGCTCATGCGGCGGCGCGACTCGGCACAATGGACCCGATGCACGGAGACTGCGAATGCAAGACCGATTCCGCATGCGATCGAGCGTGATGCTGGCGTTGGCCGCCGCGCTGCTCGGCGCCTGCGGCCGCAAGGACGCGCCGGCACCTGCACCCGCGCCGGCGCCCGCGGCGACCACGCCGGCGACGGCCGCGCCCGAGCCTGCGCCGACGGCGGCCCCGCCTGCAGCCGAGGCCCCGGCCGCGCCGCCGGCCACCGAAGAACGGCCGGTGCAGCCGCTCGACCGCGTGCGTCCTCGGGCCCCGGCGGCGTCACGTCCGCCGCTGCCGGTGCCGCCGCCTGCGCCGCCCGCATCGCCCGCGCCGCCCCCGCCCCCCGGCATCGTCGGATAGCGCCAGCGCGCGCCGCGACCTGCTCGCGGACTGAGAACGCGCAAACGCGCCCTTCCGGTGCGGGAGTAGACTGGTCCGCACAACGAAGGGGCGTTTGGGATCGGCCCGGGTGGTTGTTTCGGGTCGGGCCGGTCGGCTGATCGACGAGGTCAGGGCGCTCCGTGACTGCAGGAGACGCGCGCCCGTGATGCCCAGCAACGTGGCCAATCCGGCCTACTTCCACAAGGTCGTCGACTGCCAATGGGCATGTCCGGCCCACACCCCCGTGCCGGAGTACATCCGGCTGATCGCGCAGGGTCGCTACGACGACGCCTACATGGTCAACTGGGTGTCCAACGTCTTCCCCGGCATCCTCGGCCGCACCTGCGACCGGCCGTGCGAGCCGGCATGCCGGCGCGGCCGCGTCGAGGAGAAGCAGGCCGAGAAGCCGGAGCCGGTGGCGATCTGCCGCCTCAAGCGCGTGGCCGCCGACTTCAAGGGCGAGGGCATGCGGGCGATGATCCCGCGGCCGCTGCCGAAGAACGGCAAGCGCGTGGCCTGCGTCGGCGCCGGGCCGGCGTCGATGACCGTCGCGCGCGACCTCGCGTCGCAGGGGTATGCGGTCACGGTGTTCGAGGGCGATGCGAAGGCGGGCGGCTTCATGCGCACGCAGGTGCCGCGCTTCCGGCTGCCCGAGGAAGTTATCGACGAGGAATGCGGCTACATCCTGAACCTCGGCGTCGAGTTCAAGGGCGGCCGCTACATCGGCTCGATGAAGGAACTGCTCGCCGAAGGCTGGGACGCGGTCTTCGTCGGTTGCGGCGCGCCGCGTGGGCGCGACCTGAAGGTGCCAGGTCGCGACGAGGCGGCGGCACACATCCACATCGGCATCGACTGGCTGGCCTCGGTCTACTTCGGCCACGTCACCGCGGTGAAGAAGCGGGTGATCGTGCTCGGCGGCGGCAATACCGCGATGGATTGCTGCCGCTCGGCGCGGCGCCTGGGCGCCGACGACGTCAAGGTGATCGTGCGCTCGACCTTCGAGGACATGAAGGCCTCGCCGTGGGAGAAGGAAGACGCGATGCACGAGGGCATCCCGATCATCCCCTGCCACACGCCGAAGGCCTTCCTGCACGACAACGGCAAGTTGGTCGGCATGCGCTTCGAGGTCGTCGAGTCGGTCTACGACGAGCGCGGCCGCCGCACGCTGAAGCCTACCGGGCAGCCGGACGTCGACTTCGCCTGCGACGAGGTGCTGGTGGCCGTGGGCCAGGAAAACGCCTTCCCGTGGATCGAGCGCGACAGCGGGCTCGCCTTCGACGAATGGGGCATGCCGGTGGTCGATCCGGTGACCTTCCAGTCCAGCATCCCCAATGTGTTCTTCGGCGGCGATGCGGCTTTCGGCCCGAAGAACATCATCACCGCGGTGGCCCACGGCCATGAAGCGGCGGTGTCGATCGACCGCCTGCTGCACGGCGAAGCCGTGGCGCAGCGGCCGCCGCCGCACGTGAACCTGATGTCGCAGAAGATGGGCATCCACGAGTGGAGCTACGACAACGCGGTGTCGAACGACCTGCGCTTCAAGGTGCCGTGGACCGAGAAGGAGAAGGCGCTGGCCAGCATCAAGATCGAGGTCGAGCTCGGCTTCGACGCGGCCACCGCGTTCAAGGAGGCGCAGCGCTGCCTCAACTGCGACGTGCAGACGGTGTTCAGCGACAAGCTGTGCATCGAATGCGATGCCTGCGTCGACATCTGCCCGACCGACTGCATCAGCTTCACCGCCAACGCCGACGAGCCCGAGCTGCGCCAGCAGCTGAAGGCGCCGGCGCTGAACACCGATCAGGCGCTCTACGTCAGCTTGCCGCTGAAGACGCAGCGGGTGATGGTCAAGGACGAGGACGTCTGCCTGCACTGCGGCCTGTGCGCCGAGCGCTGCCCGACCGGCGCGTGGGACATGCAGAAGTTCCTGCTGCTGACGACGAAGGCGGGGCCGGCCTGTCGCGACGCGAAGACGACGTCGCTGGCCGTTCGCGCGGAGACACATGCATGAAGCGCATCGAAGCGGTCAACGATTTCGTCATCAAGTTCGCCAACGTCAACGGCTCGGGCTCGGCCTCGGCCAACGAGCTGTTCGCGAAGGCGATCCTGCGCATGGGCGTGCCGGTGAGTCCGCGCAACATCTTCCCCAGCAACATCCAGGGCCTGCCGACCTGGTACGAGGTGCGGGTGTCCGAACGCGGCTGGCTGGGCCGGCGCGGCGGCATCGACATGATGGTGGCGATGAACCCGCAGACCTGGGCGCAGGACGTCGCCGAGCTGGAGGTCGGCGGCTACCTGTTCTACGACAGCACCAAGCCGTTGCCGCCGACGGCCTTCCGGGACGACATCAACGTGATCGGCATGCCGGTCACCGCGATCTGCAACGCCACCTACGAGGACCCGCGCCAGCGCACGCTGTTCAAGAACATCATGGTGCTGGGCGCGCTGTCGGTGCTGATGGAGGTCGACGCGCAGGTCATCGAGAAGCTGCTGGCCGAGCAGTACAAGGGCAAGGAGCGGCTGCTCGAATCGAACGTGCGCGCGCTGAATTCGGGCCGCAGCTTCGCGAAGGACCACCTGAAGTCGCCGATCGGGCTGACGGTGCGCCGCGCCGATGCGGTGCGCGACCGCATCTTCGTCGACGGCAATACCGCCGCGGCGCTGGGCTGCGTCTACGGCGGCGCGACGGTCTGCGCCTGGTACCCGATCACGCCGTCGTCGTCGCTGGCCGAGGCCTTCGAGAAGTACTGCCGCAAGTACCGCGTCGACCCGGCCACCGGCCAGCACCGCTTCGCGGTGGTGCAGGCCGAGGACGAGATCGCCTCGATCGGCATGGTCACCGGCGCCGGCTGGAACGGCGCGCGCGCCTTCACCGCGACCTCGGGGCCCGGCGTGTCGCTGATGACCGAGTTCATCGGCCTCGCCTACTTCGCCGAGATCCCGATGACCATCATCGACGTGCAGCGCGGCGGCCCGTCCACCGGCATGCCCACGCGCACGCAGCAGGCCGACCTCATCAGCAGCGCCTATGCGTCGCACGGCGATACCAAGCACGTGATGCTGCTGCCGCAGGACCCGCACGAGTGTTTCGAGTTCGCGGCCGCGGCGCTGGACCTGGCGGACCGGCTGCAGACCCCGGTCTTCGTGATGACCGACCTCGACATCGGCATGAACCAGCGCCTGTCCGAGCCTTTCGCGTGGGACCCGTCGCGCCAGCTCGACCGCGGCAAGGTGATGACCGCGGAGGAACTGGAGGCCGGCAAGGAGTTCGCGCGCTACAAGGACGTCGACGGCGACGGCATCCCGTGGCGAACCTTGCCGGGCACGCATCCGACCAAGGGCGCGTACTTCACGCGCGGCACCACGCGCGACGAATACGCGCGTTATTCCGAGGCCGGCCCGCACTATCTGTACAACGTGCAGCGCCTGCTGCGCAAGTTCGCGACCGCCGCGACGCTGGTGCCGCAGCCGCTGCTGCGCGCGGCGGCGAAGAAGACGCGCCTGGGCGTGCTGTACTTCGGCTCGACCGCCCCGGCGATGGACGAAGGGCTCGAGGCGCTGGCCGCCGACGGCATCCACCTCGACGCGATGCGCCTGCGCGCCTTCCCGTTCCCGTCCAGCGTGCGCGAGTTCATCGCGATGCACGACCATGTGTTCGTCGCCGAGCAGAACCGCGACGCGCAGATGCGCACCTTGCTGATCAACGAGCTGGACATCGACCCGGCCTGGCTGATCCCGGTGCTGCATTACGACGGCACGCCGATCACCGCGCGCTTCATCACGCAATCGATCACCAAGCACGTGCATGCGCTGGCCGTCGCGCCGCGCCGCGAACGTGTGACGCCCCAATGAGCACGCGACCATGACCTACCTCACCAAACCCAAGCTGCATCACCCGACGCTGACCCGCAACAAGGTTGGCTATACGCGCCGCGACTACGAGGGCAAGGTCTCGACCTTGTGCGCCGGCTGCGGGCACGACTCGATCTCGGCGGCCATCGTGCAGGCCTGCTGGGAGCTCGACATCGCGCCGCACCGCGTCGCGAAGCTCTCGGGCATCGGCTGCAGCTCGAAGACGCCGGACTACTTCCTCGGCGCGAGCCACGGCTTCAACACCGTGCACGGCCGCATGCCCAGCGTGCTGACCGGCGCGAACCTCGCGAACCGCGAGCTGCTGTACCTGGGCGTCTCCGGCGACGGCGACTCGGCGTCGATCGGCATCGGCCAGTTCGCGCACGCGATGCGCCGCGGCGTGCGCATGGTCTACATCGTCGAGAACAACGGCGTCTACGGCCTGACCAAGGGCCAGTTCTCGGCCACCGCCGACCGCGGCTCGAAGGCCAAGAAGGGCGCGGTGAACAACGACGCGGCGATCGACCTCGTGGGCATCGCGCTGCAGCTCGGCGCCACCTACGTCGGCCGCGGCTTCTCGGGCGACAAGGCGCAGCTGGTGCCGCTGATCAAGGGTGCGATCGAGCATGGCGGCGCGGCCTTCCTCGACGTCATCAGCCCGTGCGTGGCGTTCAACAACCATGCGGGCAGCACGCGCAGCTACGACTACGTGCGCGAGCACAACGAGGCCGTCAACCGCATCGACTTCATCGACCTCGATGCCGAGGTGAACGCGGCGCCGGCGCCGGGCGAGGCGGTGGACATCCCGTCGCCCGACGGCGGCACGATGCGCTTGCGCAAGCTGCACGCCGACTACGACCCGACCGACCGCATCGCGGCGATGAACCAGGTGGCGGCCTATGCCGCGCGCGGCGAGATCGCCACCGGACTGCTCTACGTCGACCCCGAGCCGCGCGACATGCACCAGGCGCTGAACACGGTGGCGACGCCGCTGAACACGCTGCGCGAGTCCGAGCTGTGCCCGGGCCCCGAGGCGCTGGAGAAGCTCAACGCTTCCTTGCGATGATGCCCAGCACGGCGATCGTGTCGATCAGCGTGAACAGCACGAGGCTGTAGAACTCGTAGGGCACGCCGAAGAGGTTCACCTTCGCGTCGGCGCAGGACGCGTAGGCCGCGAAGACCTGCGGCAGCAGGCTGTCCAGGCCGGTGGCCGACATGAAGCGGTCGGCGAAGGTCAGGTTGCACGACGCCGAAGCCGCGGCGACGAAGTGCTGCCACAGCGCCGCGGCGATGCCGGCGCTGGCCAGCGCCGACACGCCGATGCCCACCAGCCGCTGGCCGAACGCGCGCCGCTGCAGCAGGCCGAACAGCGACCACGCGCCGATGGCGACGAAGACCAGGCGCTGCAGCACGCACCACGGGCAGGGCTGCATGTCGCGCACGTGCTGCGAGTACAGCGCGACGCCCACCGCCGCGAAGGACAGCAGCGCGATCAGCCCGAAGGTGGCCGGCGCGGTGCGCAACGACGTCGGGCTCACCCCTGGACTTCGGCAATCATCTCGATCTCGACGCAGGCGCCCAGCGGCACCTGCGCGACGCCGAAGGCGCTGCGCGCATGGGCGCCGATCGTCGCGCCGAAGACCTCGCCGATCAGGTTCGACGCGCCATTGGTCACCAGGTGCTGCTCGGTGAACGTCGGCGTCGAGTTCACCAGGCTCATCAGCTTGACGATGCGCGTGACCTTGTTCAGGTCGCCGACGGCCGCGTGCAGTGTGCCCAGCAGGTCGATGGCGATCGCGCGCGCGGCGGCCTGGCCCTCTTCGGTGCCCAGCGTCAGGCCGAGCTGGCCGACCCAGGGCTTGCCGTCCTTCTTCGCGATGTGGCCCGACAGGAACACGAGGTTGCCGGTGCGCACGAACGGCACGTAGGCGGCGGCGGGCGTGGCGACCGGGGGCAGCGTGATGCCGAGCTGCTGCAGCTTGTCGTAGACGGACATGGGGGGAGTCTCGCGAGACAGGGGTGGATGGGCCCGAACGGGGCGGCCGAAATCCTACACTGGTGCATGACGGCCCCCAGCTCACTGCGTTCGCGGCCCCCGAGGGTCACGGTGACTTTCGGGCGGCCGCGCAGTCACTGATGCCAGGACACGGGATCCACCCGGGATGGCGCATCGCTGCAGGGGCAGGGGCCTGGCTCGGCGGCGTTGCGCTGCAGCTGCAGCAGCCGGCGCTGTGGACGGGCAGCGTCTACGGCGGGCTGCTGGGGGCGGGCGTGGTCCTGCTGCTGGTCGCCGCCTGGCGCCGGCACGTCGGTGCAGCGGCGATCGTCGGATTGGCCCTGGCGGGCTTCGGCGGCACCGGATGGCGAGCCGACCTGCGCATGGCCGAGCGGCTCGATCCTGCGCTCGAAAGCCGCGACCTGGTGGTCACGGGCGTGATCGCCGCCCTGCCAGACGCCGGCGCCACCGGCACGCGCTTCCTGTTCGAGGTCGAGGACGCACGGGCCGGCGCCACGCCCGTCGCGATCCCCGCGCTGCTGTCGCTCGGCTGGTACAGCGCGCTGCCCGAGGACGAGGCCGCGGCCGAACCGCGTGCGACCTTGCGCGCCGGCCAGCGCTGGCGCCTGCCGGTGCGGCTGAAGCAGCCGCACGGTGCGATGAACCCGGGCGGCTTCGACGTCGAGCTGTGGTTGTGGGAACGCGGCGTGCGGGCCACCGGCAGCGTGCGCGGCTCGGTGCGTGGCGTGGCGGCGCCGGTGCTGCTGGCCGAGGGCGTGGCGCATCCCGTCGAGCGCCTGCGCCAGGCGCTGCGCGATGCCCTCCAGCGCGAGGTGGCCGATGCGCGTGCCGCCGGCGTGCTCGCCGCCTTGGCGATCGGCGACCAGGCCGCCATCGAGCGCGAGGACTGGGACCTCTACCGCCAGACCGGCATCGCGCACCTGATGTCGATCAGCGGGCTGCACGTGACGATGTTCGCGTGGCTCGCGGGCGCCGTGATCGGCGCGGGCTGGCGACGCTGGCCGCGCGCGGTCACCGCGCTGCCGGCGGCCATCGCCGGCGGCTGGGGCGGGCTGGCGGCGGCGTCGGCCTATTCGTTGCTGGCCGGCTGGGGCGTGCCGGCCCAGCGCACGCTGCTGATGCTGGCCGTCGCGGTGCTGTGGCGCAGCGCGGGCTGGCGCTGGCCGTGGCCGTTGGTGCTGCTGCTGGCGGCGGTGATCGTCACCGCGCTCGATCCCTGGGCGCTGCTGCAGCCGGGCTTCTGGCTGTCGTTCGCGGCGGTCGGGCTGCTGATGGCCTCGGAAGCGGCGCGGCGCCCGGCACCGCCGGCGACGCTCGCCGGCCGCCTCGGCGCGCTGCTGCGGGGCCAGGCGGTGGCGACGATCGGCCTCGCGCCGCTGTCGCTGGTGTTCTTCCAGCAGCTGTCGCTGGTCGGCTTCGTCGCCAACCTGGTCGCGATTCCGTTGGTCACGCTGCTGATCACGCCGCTGGCGCTGCTGGGCAGCCTGCTGCCGCCGCTGTGGCTGCTGGCGGCGGCGATGCTGCGCGGGATGAGCGCCTTGCTGGCGCTGCTCGGCGGCCACCCGTGGGCGGTGTGGACGGTGGCCGCCGCGCCGGCATGGTGCGTGGCCAGCGGCCTGCTCGCGGCCACGCTGCTGGTGCTGCCGCTGCCGTGGCGGCTGCGCGCGCTGGCCGTGCCGCTGCTGCTGCCGATGCTCATCCCGCCGGTCGAGCGGCCGGCCGCAGGGGCCTTCGAGCTGGTGGCCGCCGACGTCGGCCAGGGCAGTGCGGTGCTGGTGCGCACGCGCGGCCACCTGCTGGTCTACGACACCGGCCCGCCGCTGGGCCGCGACAGCGATGCCGGCCAGCGCATGCTGCTGCCGCTGCTGCGCGTGCGCGGCGAGACCCGCATCGATCGGCTGGTGCTGAGCCACCGCGATGTCGACCATGTCGGCGGCGCCGCGTCGCTGATGCAGGCGCTGCCGGTGGTCCAGCTCGACAGCTCGATCGAACCGACGCACCCGCTGCGCGCGCTGGCGGCGCAGCACGCGACCTGCGCCGACGGGCAGTCCTGGACCTGGGACGGCGTGCGCTTCGAGGTGCTGCATCCCGAACCGGGCGATGTCATGGCCGGTGGCAAGCCCGGGGTGACGCCGAACGCGCTGTCCTGCGTGCTGCGCATCGTCGACGCGCAGGGCCGCGCGGCGCTGCTGGCCGGCGACATCGGCATCGACGACGAAGCCGCGCTGCTGCGGCGCCATGGCGCCGAGCGCTTGAGCAGCGAGCTGCTGCTGGTGCCGCACCACGGCAGCCGCAGTTCGTCGAGCGAGGCCTTCGTGCGCGCGGTGCAGCCGCGGTTCGCCATCGTGCAGGCCGGCTACCGCAACCGCTTCGCCCACCCCGTTCCCGCGGTGATCGCGCGTTATGAGGCCCTGGGGAACCCCGTGGTTCGCACGGATCGTTGTGGTGCGTTCCTGTGGCACGATGGTGCGGCCCGGTGCACCCGAGACGTGCGCCGCCGCTACTGGCACTGGCAAGCGGCAGAAATTGGTGCAGGCGGTGGTGCGGATGTTGCTAATCCCGATGCAGGAGTCAGCACACAATGACCGCGAAGAGTTTTGACGAGATGCATGCCACGGCCGCTGGGGTGCGGCCGCACTACCGGGGATACGAGCGCTGGCTGGACCAGCAGTCGAGGGAGGCGATGGCCGCGCGCCGCGACGAGGCCGAAATGATCTTCCGCCGCGTCGGCATCACCTTCGCGGTGTACGGCGCCAAGGACGAGGACGGCTCCGGCACCGAGCGGCTGATCCCCTTCGACCTGATCCCGCGCATCATTCCGCACGACGAGTGGCAGCGCATGCAGGCCGGGCTGGTGCAGCGCGTGACGGCGCTGAACCGCTTCATCCACGACGTCTACCACGGGCAGGAGATCCTGAAGGCCGGCGTCGTGCCCGCCGAGCAGGTGCTGAAGAACGCGCAGTTCCGGCCCGAGATGGCCGGCGTCGACGTGCCGGGCGGCATCTACTCGCACATCTCCGGCATCGACATCGTGCGCGCGGCGCAGGCCGACGGCAGCGGCACCTACTACGTGCTGGAGGACAACCTGCGCGTGCCCTCGGGCGTGAGCTACATGCTCGAGAACCGCAAGATGATGATGCGGCTCTTCCCGGAGCTCTTCGCGCAGCACCGCATCGCGCCGGTGGCGCACTACCCGGACCTGCTGCTGGAAACGCTGCGCGACGTCGCGCCGGCGTCGGTCAACGAGCCGACCGTGGTGGTGCTGACGCCCGGCATGTACAACAGCGCCTACTTCGAGCATGCCTTCCTCGCGCAGCAGATGGGCGTCGAGCTGGTCGAAGGCCAGGACCTGTTCGTCAAGGACGGCTTCGTCTACCAGCGCACCACGCAGGGGCCGAAGCGGGTCGACGTGATCTACCGCCGCGTCGACGACGACTTTCTCGACCCCTCGGCCTTCCGGCCCAACTCGACGCTCGGCTGCGCCGGGCTGCTCGACGTCTACCGCAAGGGCAACATCACGCTGTGCAATGCCATCGGCACCGGGGTGGCCGACGACAAGTCGATCTACCCGTACGTGCCGAAGATGGTCGAGTTCTACCTCGGCGAGAAGCCGATCCTGGAGAACGTGCCGACCTGGCTGTGCCGCGAGCCCAAGGACCTGCAGTACGTGCTCGACCACCTGGCCGAGCTGGTGGTCAAGGAAGTGCATGGCGCCGGCGGCTACGGCATGCTGGTCGGTCCGGCGGCGAGCAGGGCCGAGGTGGAGGAGTTCCGCGCCGCGCTGCTGGCCAACCCCAGCAACTACATCGCGCAGCCGACCCTGGCGCTCTCGACCTGCCCGACCTTCGTCGAGCGCGGCATCGCGCCGCGCCACATCGACCTGCGGCCCTTCGTGCTGTCGGGCAAGACGGTGCAGATGGTGCCCGGCGGGCTCACCCGGGTGGCGCTGAAGGAAGGCTCGCTGGTCGTCAACAGCAGCCAAGGCGGGGGTACGAAGGACACCTGGGTGCTGGAGGACGAGCCGGGTCGCGACACGGTGCCGGGGGGGCTCGGGTCGTTCCAGTCGCAGTCCCAGTCGCAGTCGCAGTCGCAGTCACAGTCGCAAGGATTCCAGTCTCAGCGCCAAGGGAGGGCGTGATGCTGTCTCGAACCGCTGACCACTTGTTCTGGATGGCCCGCTACATGGAGCGGGCCGAGAACACCGCCCGCATGCTGGACGTCAACTACCAGACCTCGCTGCTGCCGCAGTCGGCCGACGGCGCCGAGCAGGGCTGGCAGGGCGTGCTGGGCATCTCGGAGCTGACGCAGGCCTTCAGCCGCCAGTACGAGCGCGTCGACGCGAAGAACGTCATGCACTTCATGGTGCGCGACCCGCAGAACATGTCGTCGATCGTCTCCTGCCTGTCGGCGGCGCGCGAGAACGCGCGTGCGGTGCGCGGCACGCTGACCACCGAGCTGTGGGAGACGACGAACCAGACCTGGCTGGAGTTCAACCGCATGCTGCGCGACCCGGCCTACGACCGCGATCCGTCGGCGATGTTCGAGTGGGTCAAGTTCCGCTCGCACCTGTCGCGCGGCGTGTCGGTGGGCACGATGCTGCAGGACGAGGCGCTGCACTTCATCCGCATCGGCACCTTCCTCGAGCGCGCCGACAACACCGCGCGGCTGCTCGACGTGAAGTTCCATGCGCTGGCCGGCGACTACTTCGGCGCCTGGGGCCACGAGGAGGCGCCGGAGGTCGACTTCTACCACTGGTCGGCGATCCTGCGCTCGGTGTCCGGCTTCGAGATCTACCGCCGCGTCTACCGCAACGTGATCCGGCCAGACAAGGTGGCCGAGCTGCTGATCCTGCGGCCGGACATGCCGCGTTCGCTGGCGGCCTGCATGAACGAGGTGGTCGCCAACCTGCGGCTGGTCGCCAACGAACAAAGCAGCGAGACCCAGCGCCGCGCCGGCCGCCTGCGCAGCGACCTGCAGTTCGGCCGCATCGACGAGATCCTGGCGACCGGCCTGCATGCGTTCCTGACCCAGTTCCTCGAGCGCGTGAACGACCTCGGCGCGGGCATCAGCCGCGACTTCCTCGTGCCCGCGTGAGCGACGCGCAGATCCACAAGAACACCCAGGAGGGCACGTGTCGATCCACGTCGCGCTGAACCACGTCACGCACTACACCTACGACCGCCCGGTCTCGCTGTCGCCGCAGATCGTGCGCCTGCGCCCGGCGCCGCACTGCCGCACCAACATCCTGTCGTACTCGCTGAAGGTCGAGCCCGAGGGTCACTTCATCAACTGGCAGCAGGACCCGTTCTCGAACTACCTCGCGCGGCTCGTCTTCCCCGAGAAGACGACCGAGTTCCGCGTCACGGTCGACCTCGTCGCCGAGATGTCGGTCTACAACCCGTTCGACTTCTTCCTCGAGCCCTACGCCGAGAATTTCCCGTTCGCCTACGACGACGCGACGCGCGCGGAGCTGGCGCCCTACCTCGTGAAGGACGCGGCCACGCCGGCGTTCGCGGCCTTCCTGCTGACCATCGACCGCGGCGAGCGGCGCACGATCGACTTCCTCGTCGACATCAACCAGCGCCTGCAGCGCGACATCGCCTACCTGATCCGCATGGAGCCGGGCGTGCAGACGCCCGAGGAGACGCTGACCAAGGCCAGCGGCTCCTGCCGCGACACCGGCTGGCTGCTGGTGCAGGCGCTGCGCCACCTGGGGCTCGCGGCGCGCTTCGTCTCCGGCTACCTGATCCAGCTGAAGCCCGACGTCAAGGCGCTCGACGGTCCCAGCGGCACCGAGGTCGACTTCACCGACCTGCACGCCTGGTGCGAGGTCTACCTGCCCGGTGCCGGCTGGATCGGCCTCGACCCGACCTCCGGGCTGATGGCGGGCGAGGGCCACATCCCGCTGGCCTGCACGCCGCAGCCCTCGTCCGCCGCGCCGGTCAGCGGCGCAGTCGACGAAAGCGAGGTTCAGTTCGGCCACTCGATGGCCATCACCCGCATCTGGGAGTCGCCGCGCGTCACGAAGCCCTACAGCGACGCGCAGTGGCAGGCGGTGCTCGCGCTCGGCGACGCGGTCGACGAGCAGCTGGTGGCCGGCGACGTGCGGCTGACGATGGGCGGCGAGCCGACCTTCGTGTCGGTGGACGACCGCGACGGCGCCGAATGGAACACCGATGCGCTGGGGCCCACCAAGCGCATGGTCGCGCAGGACCTGACGCAGCGGCTGCGCGCGCACTACGGCAAGGGCGGTTTCCTGCACTTCGGCCAGGGCAAGTGGTACCCCGGCGAGCAGCTGCCGCGCTGGGCGCTGAGCATCGTCTGGCGCGCCGACGGCGAACCCTGCTGGCACGATCCTTCGCTGTTCGCCGACGAGCGCGACCCGCATGCCTACACCTCGGCCGATGCGAAGGCGTTCATGGGGGCGCTGACGCAGCGGCTGGGCATCACCGCCGAGCATGTGCAGACCGGCTACGAGGACACCTGGTACTACCTGTGGCGCGAACGCCGGCTGCCGGTCAACGTCGACCCCTTCGATGCACGGCTCGACGACGAGCTCGAGCGCATGCGGCTGCGCCGCATCTTCGAGCAGGGGCTGTCGCACGAGGTCGGTTATGCGCTGCCGATCAAGCCGGCGGAAGGGCCTGGCCTTGAGGGCCCGAAATGGATCACCGGCCCCTGGTTCTTCCGCGACGAGCGCATGTACCTGTTCCCCGGCGATTCGCCGATGGGCTACCGGCTGCCGCTGGATTCGCTGCCCTGGGTCAGCGGCACCGAGTACCCGTTCCACATCGAGACCGATCCGTTCGCGCCGCGCGATGCGCTGCCGGCGGCCGCGGCGCTGCGCGCGCAGGTCGCGCCGCACCAGGTCGGCGGCGGCTTCGCCGAGGGCGGCATGGTCGGCGTGCAGGGCGCCGTGGTGGCGCCGGAGGGGCGTGCCGGCAGTCCGGGTGGGGCCGGTGGCCGGGGCGGCGCCGGCGCCGCGACGGGCCGCGGCACCGCCCAGGCCGAGCCGCTGACCGCCGAGCAGCTCGCCCGCGCGCCCGAGCGCTTCGAGTCCGCGCACTGGATCACCCGCACCGCGCTGGTCGTCGAGGCGCGCGACCCGCGCCGCGCCAACGGCCCGAAGGCCGAAAGCGTCGGCACGCCCAGCGGCGTGCTCTATGTCTTCATGCCGCCGCTGCAGCGGCTGGAGGACTACCTCGCGCTGCTCGCGGCCGTCGAAGCGACGGCGGCGGCCCAGGGCGTGAAGATCGTGCTCGAAGGCTACCCGCCACCCCGCGACCCGCGCCTGAAGCTGCTGCAGGTGACGCCGGACCCCGGTGTCATCGAGGTCAACATCCATCCGGCGCACGACTGGAAGGAACTGGTCGAGCACACCGAGTTCCTCTACGACGCCGCATGGCAATCGCGCCTGTCGACCGAGAAGTTCATGCTCGACGGCCGCCACACCGGCACCGGCGGCGGCAACCACTTCGTGCTGGGTGGCGCGCGGCCGGCCGATTCGCCCTTCCTGCGACGGCCCGACGTGCTGGGATCGCTGCTGGCCTACTGGCACAACCACCCCAGCTTGAGCTACCTGTTCTCGGGCCTGTTCATCGGCCCGACCAGCCAGGCGCCGCGCGTCGACGAAGCGCGCAACGACCAGCTCTACGAGCTGGAGATCGCGCTCGGCGAGATCGAGCGCAGCAAGGCGGTCTATGGGCAATCGATGCCGCCGTGGCTGGTCGACCGCAGCCTGCGCAACGTGCTGGTCGACGTCACCGGCAATACCCACCGCAGCGAGTTCTGCATCGACAAGCTGTATTCGCCCGACTCGGCCACCGGCCGCCTCGGCCTGCTGGAGCTGCGCGCCTTCGAGATGCCGCCGCATGCGCGCATGAGCATCGTGCAGCAGCTGCTGCTGCGCGCGCTGGTGGCGCGCTTCTGGAACGAACCGTACCGCGCCGCCCTCGTGCGCTGGGGCACCGAACTGCACGACCGCTTCCTGCTGCCGTCCTTCGTGTGGATGGACTTCGAGGACGTGATCGAGGACATGGGCCTGGCCGGCTTCGGGTTCCAGCGCGACTGGTTCGCGCCGCACTTCGAGTTCCGCTTCCCGAAGGTCGGCGAGTTCGCGGCGCGGGGCGTGCAGGTGAGCCTGCGCACGGCGCTGGAGCCGTGGCACGTGATGGGCGAGGAGGGCGCTCAAGGCACGACGGTACGCTATGTCGATTCCTCGCTCGAGCGGCTGGAGCTGAAGGCCAGCGGCCTCGTCGATCCGCGCCACGTGCTGACGGTCAACGGCGTCGCCGTGCCGCTGCAGCCGACCGGTCGCGTCGGCGAATACGTCTGCGGCGTGCGCTACCGCGCGTGGCAGCCGCCGTCGGCGCTGCACCCGACGATCGGCGTCAACGCGCCGCTGACGATCGACCTCGTCGACCGCTGGATGCAGCGTTCACTGGGCGGCGCGCAGTACCACGTCGCGCATCCGGGCGGCCGCAACTACGCGACCTTCCCGGTCAATGCCTACGAGGCCGAGAGCCGGCGCCTGGCGCGCTTCTTCACGATCGGGCATACGCCGGGACGGATGCAGGTGGGCGAGGCCGAGCGTTCGCTCGAGTTTCCGTTCACGCTGGATCTGCGTACCGCCGGGCGATGATTCAGGGGCCATGCCCGATGCGGCGCCCGCGCGCCGCACGGCATGATGACGGACCATGCAAAGCAGCCTGCTCGCCGAAGACGACCTGCCCGATGCCGCGACCGTGGCCGCCGCGGTCGCGCGCCGCGGCACTGCCGGCCGCTTCGACGAGCTGCGCGGCGAGCTGACGGTCGCGGGCCACCCGCCGGCCGAGCTCGCGCCGCCGTGGCGCGACTTCTTCCGCACGCTCGGTGCCGAGGGTTGGGCCGACCTGCGCGCACGCCAGCTGCGCGTGCAGCAGCGGGTGCGCGAGGACGGCGCCACCTACAACATCTATGCCGAACGCGGCGAGGCCGACCGGCCCTGGCCGCTGGAACTGCTGCCCTTCATCGTCTCGGCCGACGACTGGGCGGTGATCGAGCACGGCGTGCAGCAGCGCGCGAAGCTGCTGGAGATGGCGCTGGCCGACGTCTACGGCCCGCAGACGCTGCTGCGCGACGCGCTGCTGCCGCCGGCGCTGGTGTTCGCGCATCCGCAGTACCTGCGTCCGGTGCACGGCCTGTGGCCGCGCGGCGACGTGCACCTGCACATCGCCGCCTTCGACCTGATGCGCACGCCCGACGGCGGCTTCAGCGTGCTGGCGCAGCGGCTGCAGGCGCCATCGGGCCTGGGCTACCTGCTGGAGAACCGGCTGATCATCGGCCCGCAGCTGCACGACCCCTTCGACGCGCTGCGCGTGCAGCGGGTCGCGGCCACCTTCCGTTCGCTGCTGGACGGCCTGATGCGCGCCAGCCCGGCCGGCGAACGCTCGCGCATCGTGCTGCTGACGCCCGGTCCGCTCAACGAGACCTACTTCGAGCAGGTGTTCCTCGCGCGCTACCTCGGCGTCACGCTGGTCGAGGGCTCGGACCTGACGGTGCGCGGCAAGCGCCTGTACCTGAAGACGCTGCACGGGCTGGAGCGCGTGCACGTGCTGCTGCGCCGCGTCGACGACGAGTTCCTCGATCCGCTGGAGCTGCGGCCCGATTCGGCGCTCGGCGTGCCGGGGCTGTTGCAGGCGATGCGCGCCGGCGAGCTGGTGATGGCCAATGCGCCGGGCGCCGGTTTCCTCGAAAGCCCGGGGCTCACGGCATTCTGGCCGGCGGTCGCGCGCGAGCTGCTGGGCGAAGACCTGCTGCTGCCGGCGCCGACCACCTGGTGGTGCGGCGAAGAAGCCGTGTGGGCCGCGCAGCGCGACAAGCTCGCGCAGTTCATCGTCGTGCCCACCTTTCCCGGCAGCGCGCAGAAGCCGCAGGTCGTCTCGCAGCTCGACGAGGCGCAGCGCGCCGCGCTGGTCGCGGCCATCGATGCCGAGCCGGCCGCCTGGACGCTGCTGCAGCCGCAGCGCCCGTCCGAGACGCCGGTGTGGGCCGACGGCCAGCTGTGGCCGCGGGCCGCGGTGATGCGCGTCTATGCGCTGGCCGACGGCACCGGCGGCTGGCGCGTGCTGCCAGGCGCGCTCACGCGCGTGGCCGGCCGCGACGATGCGCAGCACGATCCGCTGCTGTCGATGCAGCACGGCGCCGCGAGCGTCGACACCTGGGTCATCGCGCGCGGCGCCGTCGATGCGACCTCGCTGCTGCCGAAGGCGCTGTCGGTGGCCGAGCTGCAGGGCTGGCACCGCACCGTGAGCAGCCGCGCCGCGGAGAACCTCTTCTGGCTCGGCCGCTACAGCGAGCGGGCCGAGAACAACGCCCGCATGGCGCGGGTGATGCTCGAGGCGCTGCCCGAGAGCAGCGAACCGGTGCTGCGGTTCCTCGATGCGCTCGCGCGGCGCCACGGCCTCGTGCCGGCCGGCGTGCCGACGCCGCAGCAGTCGCTGCGGCTGTTCGAGCGCGCGCTGGTGCACGGGCTGGGCGACGTCAGCGACCTGACCAGCGTGGCCTACAACCTGCGCGCCTTGCGCGGCTGCGCGAAGGCGCTGCGCGAGCGCTTGTCGCCCGAACACTGGAAGCTGATCCACGAGGTCGGCGACCATTTCGAGCACCACCTGGCCGCGGTGCTGGACGATGCGGAGGGCCAGGTCGCGCCGCCCGACGTGCTGGGCGTGCTGGCCCGCGCCACGACGCACCTGGCCGCGATCACCGGCGCGCAGACCGACCGCATGACGCGCGACGACGGCTGGCGCCTGTTGTCGGTGGGCCGCCAGATCGAGCGCCTGGACACGCTGGCCGCCGCGCTGGCGCTGGCCTTCGAGCATGGCGTGCACGAAGCCGACGACGGCTTCGCGGTGCTGCTGGGCCTGTTCGACAGCATCATCACCTACCGCGCGCAGTTCCAGGCGCGGCGCGAGGTGCTGCCGCTGCTGCACCTGCTGGTCTTCGACACCGACAACCCGCGCTCGCTGGCCTGGGTCGCGCGCACGATGCGCGACCGGCTGCGCAAGCTCGCGCGCCAGGATGCGGCCTGGGTGGCCGAGGTCGTCGACGGGCTGCCGGCGCCGGAGACCTGGTCGCTCGGGGCGCTCGGCACGCCGGATGCGGAGGGTCGCCACGGTGCGCTGATCGAGGCGCTGGACGGCTGCAGCGCCGCGGCGCGCGAGCTGTCGGACCAGATCGGCCGGCACCTGTTCGTGCACGTCGTGTCGCCCGAGCGCAGCGTCTGGGTATGAGCGTGACGACCGGCAACGGGTCCCGCGTGCTCGCGGTTCGCCATGAAACGCTCTACGACTACGACACGCCGGTCGAGGTCGCGCACCACAGCGCGCACCTGCGCCCGCGCGACACCGAGTGCCAGCAGGTGGTCGACTGGGACCTGGCGATCGACCCCGAGCCCGAGGGCGGCCTGGGCGCGCTGCAGGAGAGCCGCGATGCCTTCGGCAACTGGCGCCACGGTTTCAACCACGCGACGGTGCACGACCGGCTGTCGGTGGTCTCGCGCTTCCAGGTGCGCCTCACGGCCCCGCCGCCGCCGGCGATCGACGAGAGCCCGCCGTGGCAGGAAGTGGCGCAGGCGCTGCGCTTTCGCGCCGGTGCGACGCAGCCCGAGGCGATCGAGTTCGCGCTGGGCTCGGCCTTCGCGCCGGTGCATGCGGCGCTGGTCGACTTCGGCGACGGCCTGTTCGAGCCCGGGCGGCCGCTGCTGGCGGTGGCGATGGCGCTGATGGCCCGCGTGCATGAGCGCATGGCCTATCAACCGAACAGCACGGACGTGGCGACCGACGCGCTGCAGGCGCTGGCGCATCGCCGCGGTGTCTGCCAGGACTTCGCGCACCTGATGATCGGCGCGCTGCGTTCGCGCGGATTGGCAGCGCGCTACGTCAGCGGCTACCTGCTGACGCGGCCGCCGCCGGGGCAGCCGCGGCTGCTCGGTGCCGACGCGTCGCATGCCTGGGTGGCGGTGTGGTGCCCGCTGAACGGCTGGATCGCGCTGGACCCGACCAACGACCTGGCGGTCGGCCTCGACCACGTCACGCTGGCCTTCGGCCGCGACTACGGCGATGTCGCACCGCTGCGCGGGGTGATCCGCGGTGGCGGCACCACGCCGCCGACCGTGGCCGTCACGGTCGAGCCGCTACCATAGCCGCCCTTCACGCCCAGGTTCGGGCCCCAGAGAAAGAAGACCCCCATGGCCGGTGCCAGCCTGCTTGCCCTGCTCGACGACATCACGCTCGTGCTCGACGACGTCGCGGTGATGACCAAGGTCGCCGCGAAGAAGACGGCCGGCGTGCTCGGCGACGACCTGGCACTCAATGCGCAGCAGGTCGCGGGCGTGCGCGCGGAGCGAGAGCTGCCGGTGGTCGGCAAGGTCGCGCTGGGCTCGATGGTCAACAAGGCGATCCTGGTGCCGGCGGCGCTGGCGATCAGCGTCTTCGCGCCGTGGGCGATCACGCCGCTGCTGATGCTGGGTGGCTTGTTCCTGTGCTTCGAGGGTGTCGAGAAGCTGGCGCACAAGTTCCTGCATTCGCAGGCCGAGGACGATGCGCACGCGCGCGAGGTCGAGCAGGCGCTGCTCGATCCGAACGCCGACATGGTCGCGTTCGAGCGCGACAAGATCAAGGGCGCGATCCGCACCGATTTCATCCTGTCGGCCGAGATCATCGTCATCGCGCTGGGCACCGTGGCCGACAAGCCGCTGCTGACCAAGGCCAGCGTGCTGGTGGGCATCGCGCTGCTGATGACGGTCGGCGTCTACGGCCTGGTCGCCGGCATCGTCAAGCTCGACGACGCGGGCCTGTGGCTGTCGCGCCAGGCCGGCGCCGCGCAACGCCAGCTCGGCAAGCTGCTGCTGATCGCCGCGCCGGCGCTGATGAAGTTCCTGTCGGTCGCCGGCACCGCGGCGATGTTCCTCGTCGGCGGCAGCATCCTGATGCACGGCATCGCGCCGCTGCACCACGCGGTCGAAGGCTGGGTGCAGGCCGCCGGGCCGATCGGCTGGCTGGTGAGCATGCTGGCCGACGCGCTGGTCGGCGTCGCCGCCGGCGCGATCGCGCTGGCGATCTTCAGCGCGGCGAAGAAGCTGCTGGTTCGGCCGGCGGCGGCATGACCGGGCCGGGCGCCGCGGGCGCCCGCGCTTCGCGGGCGTCGCGCAGCTCGCGCGCCTCGCGCACCGCGCGGCCCAGCTCGATCACCGCCAGCGCGTAGTAGCTCGACCAGTTGTAGCGCGTCAGCGCGTAGAAGTTCCGCGTGCCGGCGATGTGGCTCGGCGCCGCGTCGCCGTTCTGCAGCTCGATCAGCGCCAGCGCTCCGGCGTGCATGCGGCCGGCGTCGTCGAGCACGGCGCCGCGTTCGGCGAATTGCGCGGCGCTGAAGCTCGGCACGATGTCCGGCGCCAGCAGGGTCGCGCGGTCGGCGGTGTCGACCGGCGGCTTGACCGCGAAGTGCGTCGGCAAACCGGGCTGCCAGCCGTGCACCGCCAGGAAGTGCGCGATGCTCGCGACCACGTCGGCGGGGTCGTCGCGCAGGTCGATGCGCTGGTCGCCGTCGCCGTCGACCGCGAAGCGCAGGATGCTGCCCGGCATGAACTGGCCGAGGCCGATCGCGCCGGCGTACGAACCCCTGATCGCCGCGGCCGGCACGCCGTCGCGGTCGGCCAGCAGCAGCAGTTGCTGCAGCTCGCGGCGGAAGAACTCGCTGCGGTCCTTGCGCCCGGGCGGGAAGTCGAAGGCCAGCGTGGCCAGCGCATCGAGCACGCGGAAGTTGCCCATCAGGCGGCCGTAGTAGGTCTCGACGCCGATGATGCCGACGACGATCTCCGGCGGCACGCCATAACGCGCATTCGCAGCGTCCAGCCAGCGCCGATGCGCATCCCAGAAGGCGGCGCCGGCGCGCACGCGCTCGGCATCGACGAAGCGCGCGCGGTAGGCGCGCCAGTTCTTCGCGGTGCCGGCCGGCGGCGGCATGATCAGCCGCGCGACCGACGGCAGGTAGCGCGCTTCGGCGAGCGCGGCGCGCACCTGCTCGCGGTCGAGGCCGAGGGTCAGCGCGGTGTCGTCGGCGAAGGCCACCACGTCGGGCCGGCTGCCGTAGGTCACCGCGTCGGGCGCGTGGTCGCTGCGCACGGCCGGCTTGCGCGGTTTCGCGGTGGAGGGCTTCGGTGCGGCGGCGGCGTTCGCGCCGACGGCCAGCGCGAGCAGGCCGGGCAGCAGGACCCGGCAGAGGAACAGGGGCATCGGCCGATTATCCCGGCTGCTGCAGCGCGATCGGCCGGCCGTCGCGGCGCAGGCGCGCGGCGGCGCGCGCGAAGCCGGACCACCAGCCCGGGCCCGGCAGGCGGCGGTTCTCCGGCCCGTAGCGCAGTTGCTCGAGCCGGTCGAGCGACTCGGCCAGCGCTGCGCCGGCGTCGCCGAAGCGCTGGCGCACGCGCCGCGCCAGCAGGCCCGGCCCGTCCTGCGGCCCGGCCTCGACGCCCAGCGGCGCAAGCAGGCCGCGCATGCGCGCATGCAGGCGCAGCCATGGGTCCTGGCGATGGCGGTCCCACCAGGCCCAGCCGGCCCCGCCGAGCGACACCGCGCTGGCGATGCCGATCAGCACGAAGGCCAGGTCCTGCCAGCTCGGGGCGCTGACGCCCAGCGATTCCAGCAGGTCGAACTGGCGCGAGCGCGAGTAGCTCATGACCCACTGGTTCCAGCGGTTGTCCAGCAGTTCCCAGGCCTGGCGCAGACGTTCGGCGAGCGCCGGGCTCATCGTGCTGAGCGCACCGGCGACCAGCCCCTGGCGCCCCGCCAGCGGCCGGCTGTCGAAGATGCGGTTCGGCGCGACGGCGGCGGTCGGGTCGGCGCGGCGCCAGCCGACGCCGGCCTCCCAGTACTCGGCCCACGCATGCGCGTGGCTCTGCCGCACCGTCATCCAGCCGTCGGCATCGGCCGGCTCGGCGCCCTGGTAGCCGGTGACCACGCGCGCGGGCACGCCCATCGCCCGCATCAGCAGCACGAAGCTGGCCGCGTAGTGCTCGCAGAAGCCGAGCTTGCGGTCGAGCCAGAACTCGTCGACGGCCTGGCGCCCGTACTCGCCCGGCGCCAGCGTGTAGCTGAAGCCGCCGCCGCGGATGTGGTCCAGCAGCGCCTGCGCCAGCGTGAACGTGCTCGCGTTCTCCAGCGCCGGCGTTGCGCGCAGCGCGCGCGCCCAGGCGACCGCGCGCGGATTGCTGCCTTCGGGAAGACGCGTCAGGTCGTAGCGTCCCGGCAGGTCCTGGGTCGGACCGAGGGTGTAGGTCGACCATGCGCGTGCGCTGAGCTGCAGGCGCTCGGCGACGAGCCGGTCGGTCTGCCACTGCAGGTCGGGCGTCAGCGTCAGCGTCCAGCCGCGCAGCACCGGCGCGGCGCCCGCCTCGCCGGGCGTGGCTTCCAGCAGCGGCAGCAGCGGCAGGCGGATCGGCTCGATCAGCATCTCGTACGCGCGCGCACCACCACGCAGCTGCAGCTCGGGCGCCTGCAGGCGCAGGCCCGGCCGCGGGCGCGCCTGGTGCCACTCGACGCCGTCGAAGATCGGCAGCACCGGGCCGCGGAAGTACAGCAGCTCGGACGGCGGCGGGCGGCCCTCGAAGCGCACCCGGAAGGCGATGGTGTCGTCGTTGGCGATCTCGGCGACGCCGCCCATGCGCAAGGTGCCCGACAGGCCGGTCTTGCCCAGGCCGTCCTGCGGCAGCCCCCACAGCGGCCCGAAGCGCGGGAACAGCACGAACAGCACCAGCATCAGCGGCAGCCCGAGCAGCGCGCTGCGCGCGGCGATGCCGCCGGCGCGTTTCAGCGACGGCCGGCCCACCGGCATGCTCGACAGCACCTGCGCCGTCATCAGGCCCCAGGTCGACACCATCATGGACAGCGCGGTCAGCAGCGACTGCGAGTACAGGCAGTGCGTCAGCACCAGGAAGAAGCCGAGGAAGAAGACGACCAGCGCATCGCGTCGCGCCCGCAGCTCCAGTGTCTTCAGCGCCATCAGCACGACCAGCATCGTGACCCCGGCATCCTTGCCGAACAGTGTGCGCTCGGTCCACAGCGTCAGCAGCGTCGCGATCACCAGCAGCGCGATCACCGGCCAGCGGCCGGGCAGCGGCGCGTTGTTCAGCGCGAGGTGGCCGCGCCAGATCAGCACCACCGCGGTCAACGCGCTGCACCACCACGGCAGGTGCGACAGGTGCGGCAGCACCGTCCAGGCGATGACCGCCAGCTGGAACAGCGTGTCGCGCGTCTCGCGCGGCAGCAGGCCCCAGTTCGCCCAGCGCCGCGCGCTGTCGATCGGCTGCAGCGCCGACGCGGCCTTCATCACGCCGCCTGCCAGAGCGCCAGCGCCTCGAGCGCCGCGCGCCGCTGCACCTCGCCGCTGGCACACGCCAGTTCCTGGCCCGGCAGGCGCAGCCCGAAGCTGGTGCCGCGCTGTTCGGCGGCCAGCACCCAGGCGGCCAACCGCGACAGGCGGGCCTCGCTCTCGGGCAGCGTGGCGAGCTGGTAGTCGAGCCACAGCTCGCGGCTCGCGCTGGCGCTGGTATCGCGGCTGACCATCTCGCCGCTCTTGGCCGTCTTCTTCCACACCACCTGGCGCAGCGTGTCGCCGCGGCGGTAGGCGCGCACGCCGTCGAACTCGCCGCCGGAACGCACCTGCGCCTGCGGCGGCCCACCCGGGGCCGCCTGCGAGGACGGCAGCGCATGGGCCGGATGCTCCGGTCGCGGATAGACCAGCACCTGGCCCGCGGGCCGCCAGACCGTCCACGCGCGGAACAGGCCGAGCGGAAAGTGCGTCTCCGCCATCAGCGTCGGCAGCTCGTGCAGGCCACGGGTGGACGGCACGAAGGCGAGGCGGGCGCTGCCCGAGCCCTGCATCGGCACGTCGACCCAGGCCATGCCCTGCGCTCCGGCGCGGTAGATGCCGAGGCCCAGCCCGTTGCGCTCGCGCCCGGGGTTGCTCAGCACCACCTCCAGCTGCGCGCGTTCGCCGGCGAACACCGGCTGCGGGCTCTTCACGCGCAGCGTCAGCCCCCGCAGGTTGGCATGCGTCTGGACCATCCCGACGAGGCCGGCGCCACCGAGCAGGAAGGTCAGCGCGAAGCCCAGGTTCAGCTGGTAGTTGATCGAGGCCAGCAGCATCACGATCAGGGTCAGCGCATAGGCCCAGCCGGCGCGCGTCGGCAGGATGTAGATGTTGCCCTGGCCCAGCGTCCAGCTGTCGCTGCGCGGCAGCCGGTTCTCGAGGTAGGTCCTGAGGCGCTCGATCACGGTAAGGGGATGGCTTCGACCATCGCGCGCACCTGCTCGACGCGGCCGCGGCCGGCCGAGGCCACCGGCACCAGCCGGTGCGCGGCGGTCTGCGGCAGGATGGCCTGCAGGTCGTCGGGGGCCACGTAGTCGCGCCGCGCCAGCAGCGCGCGGGCACGCGCCGCGCGCAGGATCGCGATGGCGGCGCGCGGGCTCAGGCCCTCGACGAACCACTGGCCCGAACGGGTCGCGGCGACCAGCGCCTGCAGGTAGTCGAGCAGCGCGTCGGACACGGTGATGCGCTGCACCGCGGCCTGCGCCTCCACCAGGTCGACCGGCGACATCACCGGGCCCAGCCGCTCGATCACGTGGCGGCGGTCCTCGCCGGCCAGCAGTGCACGCTCGGACAGGCGGTCCGGGTAGCCGAGCGTGATGCACATCAGGAAGCGGTCGAGCTGGCTCTCGGGCAGCGGATAGGTGCCGAGCTGGTCGCTCGGGTTCTGCGTCGCGATCACGAAGAAGGGCTTGGGCAGCGCGCGGGTCTCGTTCTCGACGCTGACCTGGTGCTCTTCCATCGCCTCCAGCAGCGCGCTCTGCGTCTTCGGGCCGGCGCGGTTGATCTCGTCGGCCAGCAGCACCTGCGTGAACACCGGGCCGGGATGGAAGACGAAGCTTTCCTTCGAGCGCTCGTAGACGCTGACGCCGACCAGGTCCGAGGGCATCAGGTCGGCGGTGAACTGCACGCGCGAGAACCGCAGCCCCAGCGACACCGCCAGCGCGTGCGCCAGCGTGGTCTTGCCGACGCCGGGCACGTCCTCGATCAGCAGGTGGCCGCCGGCGAGCAGGCAGGCGATGCAGTCCTCGATCTGCGACCGCTTGCCGACGATGATCGTGCTAATCTGATCCGTGAGCCGGGCAAGGCGCTGCGCGAGGGGGGTATCGACCATGCGCGGCACCATAGCCCAAAAAACCCCGTCTCCCGAATGCCGACTGCGATCTATACCCACCGCGAGTGCCGTTTGCACGACATGGGCGCGGGCCACCCGGAGTGCCCGCAGCGCCTCGACGCGATCGCCGACCAGCTGATCGCCTCCGGCATCGACGTCGCGCTGGAGCACCGCGAGGCGCCACCGGCCACGCTGGCGCAGATCGAGCGGGCGCACAGCACCGCCTACGTGCTGCACATCCAGGACCTGCTGCGCCAGGTCGAGGCCAGCGGCGAGCCGCGGGCGGTCGACCCCGATACGATCGCCGGCCCGCACACCTGGCAGGCCGCGCTGCATGCCGCCGGCGCCGCCGTGGCGGCGACCGAGGCGGTGGCCCGCGGCGAGCTGCGCAATGCGTTCTGCGCAGTGCGTCCGCCCGGCCACCATGCCACGCGCGAAGAGGCGATGGGCTTCTGCTTCTTCAACAACGTCGCCGTCGGCGCACGCCATGCGCTCGACGTGCTGGGCTTCAAGCGCGTGGCCATCATCGACTTCGACGTGCACCACGGCAACGGCACCGAGGACATCATCGCCGGCGACGAGCGCGTGCTGATGTGCAGCTTCTTCCAGCATCCGCTCTATCCCGGCAGCGGCGCGGTGCCCAAGGGCACGAACATGATCAACGTGCCGATCCCGCCGTACACCCGCGGCATGGAAGTGCGGGAGATCATCGAGGCGATGTGGATGCCGCGGCTCGATGCCTTCAAGCCGCAGATGCTGTTCATCTCCGCCGGTTTCGATGCGCACCGCGAGGACGAGCTCGGCCAGCTCGGGCTCGTCGAGGCCGACTACAGCTGGATCACGCAGCGCGTCAAGGACATCGCCGACCGCCACGCCGGCGGGCGCATCGTGTCCTGCCTCGAAGGCGGCTACGCGCTGAGCGCGCTCGGCCGCAGCGTCGTCGCGCACCTGCGCGTGCTGGCGGACCTGTAGCTTAGCCGTGGGCGGCATCGACTTCGCTGCGCTGCTCGCGGCACTGCAGCGGCCGACCGTGCTGATCGAGGCCGCGGTCGTCGCGGTCTGCCTGCTGCTGGCCTGGGGCATCGTGCGCTTCGCGCACCGGACCGCACCCGGCAGCATCTGGTTCGGCGAACGCGGCTTCGACGGCGTGCTGTTCCCCTGGCTCGCGCTGGTGCTCGCGCTGCTGGCGCGCCTGCTGCTGAAGGCCTGGCTGCCGCTGGCGCTGTTCAAGGTCGCGGTGCCGGTGCTGATCAGCCTGGGCGTGATCCGCACGACGGTGCGCGTGCTCCAGGTGGCCTTCCCGCAGTCGCTGCTGGTGCGTGCGCTCGAACGCACGATCTCGTGGCTGGTCTGGGCGGTGCTGGTGCTGTGGCTGACCGACCTGCTGCCGCTGCTGCTGACCGAGCTCGAGGGCGTGCGCTGGAAGGTCGGCGGCGCCGACGTGAGCCTGCGCAGCCTGATCGAGGGGGCACTGAGCGCCGCGATCGTGCTGATGCTGGTGCTGTGGCTGTCCGCCACCATCGAGTCGCGGCTGCTGAAGGCCGAGAGCGTCAACCTGTCGGTGCGCAAGATCGCCGCCAACGCCACGCGCGCCGGCCTGCTGCTGATCGGCCTGCTGATCGCGCTGTCGGCCGCCGGCATCCCGCTGGGCGCGTTGTCGGTGCTGGGCGGCGCGATCGGCGTCGGCCTGGGCTTCGGGCTGCAGAAGCTGGCGGCGAACTACGTGTCGGGCTTCGTGATCCTGGCCGAACGGTCGCTGCGCATCGGCGATGTCGTCAAGGTCGACAACTTCGAGGGCCGCATCACCGACATCACGACGCGCTACACCGTGATCCGCGCGTCCAACGGCCGCGAGTCGCTGGTGCCCAACGAGCTGCTGATCACCCAGCGGGTCGAGAACAGCTCGTTCGCCGACACCCGCATCTCGCTGACGACGGTGGTGCAGGTGGCCTACGGCACCGACCTCGACGCGCTGATGCCCAGGCTGGTCGCCGCGATGGCCGGCGTGCCGCGCGTGCTGCCCGACCCGGCGCCCTCGGTGCAGCTGTCGGCCTTCGGCGCCGACGGCCTGGAGCTCACGCTCGGCTTCTGGATCGGCGACCCGGAGAACGGCGGGGGCAACGTGCGCAGCGACGTCAACCTCGCGGTGCTGCGCACGCTGGATGAAGCCGGCGTCGAGATCCCGTATCCGCAGCGCGTGATGCGGCAGGCGTCCTAGCGGGCTTTCCGCACGGTCCGGGCTTCCCTCGAACCGGGGGGCCCCCGTATACCGCCATCGGGTTGCTCCCTATACTGCGTCGCTTCTAACAACTCGTTACCGCGTCGCCCGCATGGCTGAGGCGTTTGGTTGTTAGGGCCGTTTGGGGCTCACGATCCCAAGGGAAGACGGTCGAAGCCGACCGGCCGATGGCGCATTGAACGCCGTCGCCGCGGCGCAGCGTGACGAGGGACCGGGGGCCGCGTGCCACCGGTTGCCTCGGTCGGGGTCTCGTACCTGGCGGCCACAGCATGCCGCTCGGACCCCTTTCGAGGTTTGCCACTTGTCATCGCGCCGCACCCTGCCTTGCCCGCAGTGCAGCGTACCTGGACCTGCGCTTCGAGTTGGGGAGGGGATTTGGAAGCATCAGCCTTGAGCGGACTGCGGTCCGCTGCCGTCGCGCGCCCGGCCGACGTCACGCCGTTCGACAGCGCAGCCGACGCGGCGTCGCTGATCGTCGCGTACCTCGAGCAGATCGGCGTCGAGCACGTCTTCGGCATCCCGGGCGGCGCCGTCGAGCCGCTGTACGACGCCCTGGCACGCAGCGAACGCCGCGGCGGGCTGCGCCACATCGCCGCGCGCCACGAGTCGGGCGCCGCCTTCATGGCCGACGGCTATGCACGCGAGACCGGCCGCATCGGCGTCTGCATCGCCACCTCGGGTCCCGGCGCGACGAACATGATCACCGGCGTGGCCACGGCCTACGACAACCAGGTGCCGCTGCTGGTGATCACCGGCCAGCCACCACTGCCGTCCTTCGGCAAGGGCGCGCTGCAGGAGTCGGCCTGCACCGGCATCAACACTGTCGGCATGTTCCGGCACTGCACGCGCTTCAACTCGCTGGTCTCGCATCCCGAGCAGCTCGAGAGCAAGCTGGTCAGCGCGCTGATGCATGCCTACCAGACGCCGCAGGGCCCGGCCCACCTGTCGATTCCGCTCGACGTGCTGCGCAGCCCGCTGGCGCGCCGCGCGCAGGCCTATGACCTCGACTCGCTGCTGATGCGCAAGGCCGACCTCGTCGACGAAGGCAGCGTGCAGCGCCTGGCCGACGAGCTGCGCCAGACGCACCAGCCGGTGTTCATGGTCGGCGGCGGCGCCGGCGAGGCGATCGAGGAGATCCTGGCGCTGGCCGAACGGCTCGATGCGCAGTTCATCACCACGCCCGACGGCAAGGGCTTCGTCAACCCGCGCCATCGGCGCTTCCGCGGCGTGTTCGGCTTCGGCGGCCATGCCGCCGCCGATGCCCTGTTGCGCAGCGAGCCGGAGCTGGTGCTGGCCTTCGGCACGAGCCTGGGCGAATGGAACAGCGCCGGCTGGTGCGATGCCGTGCTCAACAGCCGCATGGTGCACCTCGACGGCTGCGACGAGAACCTGATGCGCTCGCCGATGGCACGGCTGCACGTGCGCGGCCGGCTCAAGGCCGTCTGCACGCGGCTGCTGCAGGTGCTGCGCGAGCGCGACGAGGTGCGTGCGCTGCCGGCAGCGCCGGTGCTGCCGATGCTGCCGGTACCGCCGGTGATTCGCGATGCGGACAGCCTGCTGCATGCGCCGGACGCCTTCCATTCCGATGCCGCGCCGGTCAAGCCGCAGCGGCTGATGAAGGAGCTGTCGGAACGCTGCCCGGCGAACACGCGCTTCGTCGCCGACACCGGCAACAGCACCGCGTGGGCGGTGCACTACCTGCAGCCGCACGACCGCCGCCTGCTGCGGCCGCGCGCCGACCTCGCCGAGGCGGCCAACGAGCGCCGCTCGGGCAGCGCGAGCTGGCTGCGCGTGACGATGGACTTCGCGCCGATGGGCTGGGCCATCGGGGCCGCGATCGGCATCGCCCGCGCGCGGGCGAACTGCCCGGTCGTCTGCATTACCGGCGATGGCAGCTACCTGATGAACGGCCAGGAGATCACCGTCGCGGCCGAAGAGCGCCTGCCGGTGATCTTCGTCGTGCTCAACGACCGATCGCTGGGCATGGTGCGCCACGGCCAGCGGCTGGCCGGCGCGGAGTCGATCGGCCACCAACTGCCGGCGGTCGACTTCCGCCTGATGGCCGCCGCAATGAACATCCCCGGCCACGTCATCGGCGCGCCGGAGGACTTCGAGCTGGTCGACTTCGAGGCCATGCTGCGCCGCAAGGGCCCGACCCTGCTCGACGTGCGCATCGATGCCGACGAGGTGCCGCCGCTGTCCGTGCGCATGAAGACACTGCGCACCGCGAAGTGAGCCGCGAACCGAATTTCAGCAACCACCGATGGAGTCTCGAATGCAACGTCTGGCCGGCAAGACCGTCCTGATAACAGGCGGCAACAGCGGCATCGGCCTGGCCACGGCCCGGCTGTTCCGTGACCATGGCGCACGCCTGGTCATCACCGGACGCAGCCAGTCCGGCCTGGAGCACGCCCAGCAGGCGCTGGGCGACGCGGTGATCGCGCTGCGCAGCGATGCCGGCGACCTGGCGCAGATCGACGCGCTGATGGCCACCGTCGCCGACCGCTTCGGCCAGCTCGACACGCTGGTGCTCAATGCCGGCGTCGCGCTTGCGGCACCGATCGACGGCGCCACCGAAGCGCAGTTCGACGAGATGTTCGCGGTCAACGTCAAGGGCACCTACTTCACGATCCAGAAGGCCTTGCCGCTGCTGCGGCCGGGCGCGTCGATCATCGTCACGACCTCGATCGCCAACCAGGTCGGCACGCCGGCGATGAGCATCTACGGCGCCAGCAAGGCCGCGCTGCGCTCGCTGGTGCAGACGCTGGGGCTCGAGCTGATCGGCCGCGGCATCCGCGTCAACGCGATCAGCCCGGGTCCGATCGCGACGCCGATCTTCGAGCGCTTCGGCCTGCCCGACGAGGTGGCGCAGGGCATCAAGGCGCAGATCGCCGGCAAGTCGCCGATGCAGCGCTTCGGCCAGCCCGAGGAGGTCGCGAAGGTCGCGCTGTTCCTCGCGTCGGACGATGCGTCGTATGTCGTCGGCGAGGAGATCGTCGTCGACGGCGGCATGAGCGTGGTCTGAGGGCGCGGGCATGAGCGACAAGACCCAACCGATCCACACCCGCATCTGGCACGAGGAGCCGGAAGCCGACAACCCGTTCGCGACCCGCGTCGCGCGCTGCCACGGCTACGACGTCTTCGGCGCCATGCTCGGCCGGGCGCGCTGGGTCGACATGCTGTACCTGCTGCTGCGCGGCGAGGCCCCCGGCGCGCAGCAGGCGGACCTGCTCGAGGCGCTGGCGGTGGCGCTGGCCAATCCCGGCCCGCGCGACGCGTCGGTGCATGCCGCGATGTGCGGCGGCGTCTGCGGCTCGACGGCGGCGTCGAGCCTGATCGCCGCGCTGGGCGTGGGCGCCGGCCAGCACACCGGCGCACGCGAAGTCTGGCTGGCGATGCAAGGCTGGTTGGCCGCCGGGTCGGACGTCGAGCGCTGGCGCGGCTGGCGCGCGTCGCTCGATGCGCCGGATGCCGTGGCCAGCACCTGGCCGCGCCGCGCAGGGTCGCCGGGCTTCGACCCGCACGGCGTGTCCACGCCGACCATCGTGCGGCAGCTGCTGACGCACCTGGCCGATCGCAGCCCCGGTGGGGTGCTGCCCTGGCTGCGCGAGCAGAGCAGTGCGCTCGAGCAGGCGGCAGGTGCTCCGCTGAACATCGCCGGCGTCGCCGCGGCGGCGTTCTGCGACCTCGGCTTCGATGCGCAGCAGGGCGAGATGCTGTTCCTGCTGCTGCGCCTGCCGGGCGCGGCGGCGCATGCGCTGGAGCAGGCCGGTTACGGCCACAAGCGCTTCCCGTTCTACGCGATCGAGATCGAGAACGACCCCGGCCCGCGCGTGCCGGCGCAACGAGAGGCGGTGGCGGCATGAAGGGCCCTGAACTGCTGCAGGCCCATGCGGGCCGGCTGAAGTCGAGCGCCGGCGGTTTTGTTCCGGGCGTGCGCGCGGTGTTCCGCGGGCACGACCTGCACGCCGACCTGGCGGACCTCGACTGGATGGCGCTGTACGTCTTCGGCATCACCGGCAAGCGCTACAGCGCGGCGCAGGTCGAGCTGATGCACGCGATCTGGACCTACACCAGCTTTCCCGATGCGCGGCTGTGGAACAACCGCGAGGCGGCGCTGGCCGGCAGCACGCGCAGCACCGGCGCGCTGGGCCTGTCGGCGGCGCTCGCGGTGTCCGAGGCCGCCATCTACGGCAGCGGCGTGCTGACGAAGTCGATCGACTTCTTCCTGCGCGCGCAACGCCGGGTCGCCGCCGGCGAGTCGGCCACCGTCTGTGCCGCCGAAGAGATCGAACGCCTGCGCGGCGTGCCGGGCTACGGTCGGCCGCTGACCTCGGTCGACGAACGCATCCCGCCGATGATGCGGCTGCTCGAGCGCCTCGGCTTCGACCAGTTGCCGCACATCCGGCTCGCGCTGGCGCTGCAGGAGCTGCCGCTGATGCGCCGCTACCGCCTCAAGCTCAACTACGGCGGCATGAGCGCGGCGATCGCGGCCGACCTCGGCATGTCGACCCGCGAGTACACGCTGTTCCTGTTCCCGTGCTTCCTGGCGGGCATGGTGCCGTGTTATGCGGAGGCCGCCGAGAAGCCGGCCGGCACGCTGTTCCCGGTGGGCTGCCGCGACGTGGCCTACGAAGGCGTGGCGCCGCGCAGCTGGGAGGCGTGTCGCCCGGGGCCAACGCCGCGTTGACCGTTCACCGAAGCGCGTGCGAGGATCACCCTCACCTCGATGTCCATGAGGGGATGGGGTGGGGACAAACCGAAGCTCGAAGCGGGCGCTGTCGCGCCTGCTGCTCGCTCAGGCCGTATTCGCCGCCGCCAGCTCCAGCGCTGCGCAGGCGGTCGAAGAAGATGATCTCGCGCAGGCCTACGGCGACAAGTCCTTCGTGACGATCGCCACCGGCGCGCGGGTGCCGCTGGCGCGCGCGCCGGCCGTGGCCACCGTCATCACGGCGGCCGACATCCAGGCCGTCGGCGCGACCGACATCGACGACGTGCTGCAGATGGTGCCCGGCCTGACGGTCGCTCACCTGCTGCCTTATGACAACAAGCCGATCTGGATCGTCCGCGGCATCGCGACGCAGTACAACCCGCAGGTGCTGCTGCTGATCAACGGCATCCCGATGACCAGCATCTACCTCGGCAACCGCGGCGATGTCTGGGGCGGCATGCCGGTGGAGAACATCGCGCGGGTCGAGGTCATCCGTGGCCCCGGCTCCGCGCTCTACGGCGCCGACGCCTTCGCCGGTGTCATCAACATCGTGACCAAGACGGCGACCGACATCGCCGGCACGCAGGTCGGCCTGCGCCATGGCTCGTTCAGCACCACCGACGGCTGGCTGCAGTACGGCGGCCGGGTCGGCGCCTTCGAGGTCGCGGCCCATCTCGGCATCGGCCGCACCGAGGGCCACAAGCGCATCGTCGAGGTCGACGGCCAGACGGTCAACGATGCGATCTTCGGCACGCGCGCCTCGCTGGCGCCCGGTCCGGTGAGCCTGGGGCGCCGCAGCCTGGATGCCCAGGTGGACATCGCGCGCAACGAGTGGCGGCTGCGCAGCAGCTACAAGCGGCGCGACGACGTCGGCAGCGGCGGCGGCGTGGCCGGTGCGCTCGACCGCGACGGCCGCAGCGAGACCGAGCGCTTCACCGCCGACCTGACCTACCACGACCCGAAGCTCGCACCCGGCTGGGACGTGACGGTGCAGGGCAGCTACTTCGACATGGCCACGCGTTCGCAGCTGGTGCTGCTGCCGCCGGGCACGGTGTTGCTCGGGCCGTTCCCCGAGGGCATGCTCGGCAATCCGGCGAAGTGGGAGCGCCACGCGCGGCTGACGGCCTCGGCCTTCTACACCGGCTTCGCGGGCCATCGGGTGCGGGTCGGCATCGGTCATGCGCGCGAGGACATCTACCGCATCGAGGAAAGCAAGAACTTCACGCTGGTGCACGTGCCCGGCATCGGCAACGTGCCGGCGCCGCTGGGCGCGCTGGTGGACGTGACCGCCACCGCGCCGTTCCTGGCGCCGCAGCGCCGCAACTCGAGCTTCGCCTACCTGCAGGACGAGTGGACGATCGCACGCGACTGGACACTGACGGCCGGCCTGCGCCGCGACCACTACTCCGACTTCGGCGACACGACGAACCCGCGCTTCGCGCTGGTCTGGGATGCGGCCTACAACCTGACCGCGAAGCTGCTGTACGGGCGCGCCTTCCGCGCGCCGTCGTACGTCGAGCTCTACGCGATCAACAACCCGGTGATCCTCGGCAACCCGAGCGTGCGTCCGGAGCGCATCCGCACCACCGAGGCGGCGCTGGCCTGGCAGCCGAGCGGCAACCTGCACCTCGGGCTGAACGTCTTCCGCTACGCGATGACCGACATCCTGCGGCCGGTGCCGAACGCCGATCCGACCACCGGCTCGACGACGCAGAACAGCGGCAGCCAGGAAGGCCGCGGCCTCGAGCTCGAGGCGCAATGGGACCCGTCGCGCGACCTGCGCCTGGCCGCCAACTACGGCAAGCAGCGCTCGACCGAAGGCAGCAGCGGCCGCGACGCCGGCATCGCGCCGCACCACCACCTGTACCTGCGCGGCGACTGGCGCTGGCGCGCGGGCTGGATGGCGAACCTGCAACTCAACCGCATCGCGGGCCGCGTGCGCGAGCCCGGCGACAGCCGTCCGCCGGTGGCCGACTACACCACCGTCGACATGACGCTGCGTTCGCTCGGCGGCACGCGGCAGTGGGAGATCGCGCTGAGCGTGCGCAACCTGTTCAACGCGGACGCCCGCGAGCCGAGCTTCGCGCCCGGCGCGCTGCCGAACGACTTCCCGCTGCCGCGCCGCTCGTTCTACCTGCAGGCGAGCTACCGGCTCTGAGCGCGCGCGGCGATGGCCGCGCTGCGATCTGTCAGGCGATGGCGACCGGGATCTTGCCGATCTTCGCCTGCCACTCCTTGGGGCCGGTGTCGTGCACGCTGGTGCCCTGGGAGTCGACCGCCACCGTGACCGGCATGTCCTTGACGTCGAACTCGTAGATCGCTTCCATGCCGAGGTCGGCGAAACCGACGACCTTCGCGGCCTTGATGGCCTTCGCCACGAGGTACGCGGCGCCGCCGACGGCCATCAGGTACGCCACCTTGTGCTTGCGGATCGCCTCGATCGCGACCGGTCCGCGCTCGGACTTGCCGATCATCGAGATCAGGCCGGTTTCGCTGAGCATCATCTCGGTGAACTTGTCCATGCGCGTGGCGGTCGTCGGGCCGGCGGGGCCGACCACTTCGTCGCGCACCGGGTCGACCGGGCCGACGTAGTAGATGACGCGATTGGTGAAGTCCACCGGCAGCTTCTCGCCCTTGGCCAGCATGTCCTGGATGCGCTTGTGCGCGGCATCGCGGCCGGTGAGCATCTTGCCGCTCAGCAGCAGCGTGTCGCCGGGCTTCCAGCTCGCCACTTCCTCGCGCGTCAGCGTGTCGAGGTTGACGCTGCGGCTCTTGTTGTAGTCCGGCGCCCACTTCACGTCCGGCCAGAGGTCCAGGCTCGGCGGGTCGATGTACGCGGGGCCCGAGCCGTCGAGCACGAAGTGCGCATGGCGCGTTGCCGCGCAGTTCGGGATCACCGCGATCGGCTTGCTCGCGGCATGCGTCGGGAAGGTCTTGATCTTCACGTCGAGCACGGTCGTCAGGCCGCCCAGGCCCTGCGCGCCGATGCCCAGCGCGTTGACCTTCTCGTAGAGCTCGATGCGCAGTTCCTCGAGCTTGCTCGACGGGCCGCGCTGCAGCAGCTCGTACATGTCGATGTCGTCCATCAGCGCTTCCTTGGCCAGCAGCACGGCCTTCTCGGCGGTGCCGCCGACGCCGATGCCCAGCATGCCGGGCGGGCACCAGCCGGCGCCCATCGTCGGCACCGTCTTCAGCACCCAGTCGACGATCGAGTCGCTCGGGTTGAGCATCTGCATCTTGCTCTTGTTCTCGCTGCCACCGCCCTTGGCGGCGACGATCACGTCCACCGTGTCGCCCGGCACCAGCTCCATGTGCACGACCGCGGGCGTGTTGTCCTTGGTGTTCTTGCGCTCGAAGATCGGGTCGGCCAGCACCGAGGCACGCAGCACGTTGTCGGGGTTCAGGTAGCCCTGGCGCACGCCGGCGTTGATGGCGTCGGCGATCGAGCCGCTGAAGCCTTCCCACTTCACGTCCATGCCGATCTTCAGGAACACGTTGACGATGCCGGTGTCCTGGCAGATCGGGCGCCGGCCCTCGGCGCACATCTTCGAGTTGGTCAGGATCTGCGCGATGGCGTCCTTCGCCGCGGCGCTCTGCTCGCGCTCGTAGGCGCGCGCCAGGTGCGTGATGTAGTCGGCCGGGTGGTAGTAGCTGATGTACTGCAGCGCGGCGGCGACGCTGTCGATCAGGTCGGACTGGCGGATCGTGGTGCTCATGACGGAAGTCTTTCGGGCGACGAAGGAATCAGTGCTTGGCGTTGGACGCGCCGGCACCGCCGAGGATGCGGTCGGACGCGGCGATGGCCATCGCCGAGAGCAGGAAGGCGATGTGGATCGCCGTCTGCCACATCATCGTCTTCTCGGTGAGGTTCGGCGCGTTGATGAAGGTCTTCAGCAGGTGGATCGAGCTGATGCCGATGATCGCCGTGCCGAGCTTGACCTTCAGCACCGAGGCGTTGACGTGGCTCAGCCACTCCGGCTGGTCGGGATGGCCCTCGAGGTCCATGCGCGAGACGAAGGTCTCGTAGCCGCCGACGATCACCATGATCAGCAGGTTGCTGATCATCACCACGTCGATCAGGCCGAGCACGACCAGCATGATCAGCGTCTCGTTGAAGGCGATCGTGCCGTCGGCCGCGACATAACCGGCGCTCTTGACCAGCTGTTGCAGCGCCTGCTGGTTGCCGAAGGCGGCCTCGACGAGGTGCACCAGCTCGACCCAGAAGTGGAAGACGTAGACACCTTGCGCGACGATCAGGCCCAGGTACAGCGGCAATTGCAGCCAGCGGCTGGCGAAGATCAGGTTGGGAAGCGGACGCAGGGGACGGTTGAGGTTCGGGCGGTCGGGGGTCATGAAGCGGAGGAAGGACGGGCGTGGGGTCGCACCGAATAGGATTTTAGGTGGCGCCTGTGCGACGATTTGCGGTCGTCCGGCCGGAGCGAGCGTTCCTCGGGAGTAAGCGGTTCGTAAGAGCCCCTGGATAGCGTCGCGGCAATTTTCCGGTTCCACCATTTCAGGAGACTTGCATGAGCGCTTCCAACGGCACGCACGAGCCGAAGATCTACGCCCCCTCCGAAGCCGTCGTGCGTTCGGCGCACGTCTCCGGCATGGCGGCCTACGAGGCGCTGGTGAAGGAGGCGCAGGCCGACCACCAGGCCTACTGGGGGCGCCTCGCACGCGAGACGCTGACCTGGAAGACCCCGTTCACGAAGGTGCTCAACGACGGCGAGGCGCCGTTCTTCAAGTGGTTCGAGGACGGCACGCTGAACGTGTCCTACAACTGCCTCGATCGCAACGTCGAGCGCGGCCTCGGCGACAAGACGGCGATCATCTTCGAGGCCGACGACGGCACCGTCACCCGCGCGACCTACAGCGACCTGCTGGCGCGCACCTGCCGCATGGCCAACGCGCTGCGCGAGCGCGGCGTGAAGAAGGGCGACCGCGTCGTCATCTACATGCCGATGTCGATCGAGGGCGTGGTCGCGATGCAGGCCTGCGCGCGCATCGGCGCGACGCACTCGGTGGTCTTCGGCGGCTTCTCGGCCCAGTCGCTGCGCGACCGCGTGCAGGACGCCGGCGCGGTGTTGCTGATCACCGCCGACGAGCAGGCGCGCGGCGGCAAGTCGCTGCCGCTGAAGGCCATCGTCGACGAGGCGATCGCGCTCGGCGGCTGCGAGAGCCTGAAGAACGTGATCGTCTACAAGCGCACCGGCGGCAACATCGCCTGGAACGCCGCGCTGGACGTCTGGCTGCACGATGCGCTGGCCGGCCAGCCCGACACCTGCGAGCCCGAGTGGGTCGGCGCCGAGCACCCGCTGTTCCTGCTCTACACCTCCGGCTCCACCGGCAAGCCCAAGGGCGTGCAGCATTCCAGCGGCGGCTACCTGCTGCATGCGGCGCTGACGACGAAGTGGACTTTCGACCTGAAGCCCGAGGACGTCTTCTGGTGCACCGCCGACATCGGCTGGGTCACCGGCCACACCTACATCGCCTACGGGCCGCTGGCGCTCGGCGGCACCGAGATCGTCTTCGAGGGCGTGCCGACCTACCCGGACGCCGGCCGCTTCTGGAAGATGATCCAGGACCACAAGGTCTCGATCTTCTACACCGCGCCGACGGCGATCCGCTCGCTGATCAAGGCCGCGGAGGGCAATGCGGCCGTGCATCCTGACCGCTACGACCTGACGAGCCTGCGGCTGCTGGGCACCGTGGGCGAGCCGATCAACCCGGCCGCCTGGGAGTGGTACCACAAGCACATCGGCGGCGGCCGCTGCCCGATCGTCGACACCTTCTGGCAGACCGAGACCGGCGGCCACATGATCACGCCGCTGCCGGGCGCGACGCCGCTGGTGCCGGGCTCGTGCACGCTGCCGTTCCCGGGCATCGACGCGGCGGTGGTCGACGAGACCGGCAACGAGGTGCCGAACGGGCAGGGCGGCATCCTGGTCGTGCGCAAGCCGTGGCCGAGCATGATCCGCACCATCTACGGCGACCCGGAGCGCTTCAAGAAGAGCTACTACCCGCCGGAGCTGAAGGGCTACTACCTCGCCGGCGACGGTGCGATCCGCGATGCGAAGACCGGCTACTTCACCATCACCGGCCGCATCGACGACGTGCTGAACGTCTCGGGACACCGCATGGGCACGATGGAGATCGAATCGGCGCTGGTTTCGCACACCGACCTGGTGGCCGAGGCGGCGGTCGTCGGGCGTCCGGACGAGACCACCGGCGAGGCGATCTGCGCCTTCGTCGTGCTCAAGCGCCCGCGGCCCACCGGCGAAGAAGCCAAGAAGATCGCCAAGGAACTGCGCGACTGGGTCGGCAAGGAGATCGGACCGATCGCCAAGCCCAAGGACATCCGTTTCGGCGACAACCTGCCGAAGACCCGCTCCGGCAAGATCATGCGCCGCCTGCTGCGCTCGATCGCCAAGGGCGAGCAGATCACGCAGGACACCTCGACGCTGGAGAACCCGGCGATCCTGGCGCAGCTGGCCGAGAACAACTGACGCCGCCGAAGGGCGCCCGCCGGTCGCGGTGGAACGCCCAGGTCGGGCTGCGAGCCCCGGCCGAAGGTCATCCGTGCGCCCGCGCGGCCCCTCAAAGTGGGGAGTCCGCCCGGGCGCGCGCCATTTCCGCCGCTACAGTGCCGCCGTCCAACGAGGTGAGTGGCATGCGACTGAAGATGGTGGTGGGAATGGCGGCGGCCGCGGCGGCCGTGGTGGCGCACGCGCAGGCGAGCGACGTGCGCGAGCGCGAGATCAGCGTGCCCAAGTGCGCGCAGCCGGTGGCCAAGGTGATCGTCAGCGAGATCAAGTGCAAGTCGGCCGACTGCGGCGCCGGCGCCGGCCAGCAGGACCCGAAGCGCTACCGCTGGTGGGAATACATGGGCGCCGGCAACACGGTGAAGCAACCGACCTACACCGGCGTCGGCACCGGCATGACCGACATGCTGGCGACCGCGCTCAGCCAGACCGGCTGCTTCGAGATCATGGAGCGCGCCCAGCTGGAGGAGATCAACAAGGAACTTGCGCTGGTCGGCAAGAAGGTGCAGGTGGAGGCGGCCGACTTCATGGTCGTCGGCTCGATCACCTCGCTCGGCTTCGAGCAGAGCTCGACCGGCCTCGGTGCGCTCGGCGGCCTGATCAAGGGGCCTTTGTCGGTGGTCGCCGGCAGCGTCGACTTCAAGAAGACCAAGGTCCACATGAACATGGACCTGCGCGTGGTCGACATCAATAAGGCGAAGATCGTCGGCTCGCGCACCTTCCAGGCCGACAACGAGCGCAGCGGCTTCGGGTTGTCCGGCGCGGGCTGGGGCGGCGGCGTGGGCCTGGGCGGCAGCCACGCCAGCATCACCGGTTCACCGCTGGAGGAAGTGGCGCGCGACCTGCTGGTGCGTTCGACCAGCTATGTGGCCGATGCGCTGGCGGCCAAGAACGTCACCGAGCGCGTGACGCTGACCGCAACCGAGCAGAAGAAGTGACGAGGCGCCGGCCCGCCGTCGGGGACGGCGGAACCGGCGCAGAAACGACAAAGCCCCGCATGCGGGGCTTCGTCGATGAGCGGGGACGATTTACTTGATCGTCAGCACCCAGGCGGCCAGCTGCTTGGCTTCGTCGGCGCTGACGCCGGGATTCGCCGGCATCGGCACCGCGCCCCAGACACCCGAGCCGCCCTTCTGGATCTTGTCCGCCAGCTTGGCGGCGGCGTCCTTCTGGCCGGCGTACTTGGCGGCGACGTCCTTGTACGCGGGGCCGACGAGCTTCTTGTCGAGCGCGTGGCAGGCCATGCAGGCCTTCTTCTGGGCCAGGTCGGCGTTCGCGAACGCGGGGCCAGCGAACACGGCGGCCAAGGTGACGAAGAGGGCAGCTTGTTTCATGGGGTCCTTTCGTGGCGTGGCCCGGTGGGCCGGCTGGAGTACAGTGCTCAAGACTCAACGAATTCTAGCCGGGGCGGTTGACGCCGCATCCTGGCGCCAAGGGGCTTGGCATGTGGTTCGTCGCCATCGGTTGTCTGTTCGTGCTGCTGAAGTGGGCGGATTTCACGGCCGTGGCCACCTGGTCCTGGCTGTGGGTGCTGTCGCCGTTTGCCGTCGCGGCGATCTGGTGGCTGATCGCCGACTTCACCGGCTACACGAAGAAGCGCCAGGCCGACCGGGAAGACCGCCGCGTCGCGGCGCGCCGCGAGCGGCACCTGGAGAACATGGGGCTGAACTTCAAGAAGCGCGGAACCACCACCGGCAAGCCGCGCGTGCAGACCGAGGACGAGCACCGGCGCTGAGGCCGGGCCCTTGATCGTCGCAAGGGGCGCCAGCGGCGCCCCTTCGTTCATTCGAAGCGGTCGAGCACCGCGCCGTGGCTGGCGCTGGCCGCACATTTCGCAAACTTCGCCAGCACGCCGCGGGTGTAGCGCGGCGCCGGAGCCTTCCACGCGGCGCGGCGGCGCGCGAGCTCGGCATCGTCGACGTTCAGCTGCAGCAGCAGCCGGTGCGCGTCGATGGTGATCGAGTCGCCTTCCTGCACCAGCGCGATCGTGCCGCCTTCGTAGGCCTCCGGTGCCACGTGGCCGACCACCATGCCCCAGGTGCCGCCGGAGAAGCGGCCGTCGGTGATCAGGCCGACTGATTCGCCCAGGCCCTGTCCGATCAGCGCGCCGGTCGGCGCCAGCATCTCGGGCATGCCCGGGCCGCCCTTGGGGCCGAGGTAGCGCAGCACCATCACGTCGCCGGCGACGATCTGCTTGGCCATGATCGCGGCCAGCGCCGACTGCTCGTCGTCGAACACCCGGGCCGGGCCGGTGATCACCGGGTTCTTCAGGCCGGTGATCTTGGCGACGCAGCCGTCGGTGGCCAGGTTGCCGCGCAGGATCGCGAGGTGGCCTTGTTCGTAGATCGGCGCGCTGATGTCGCGGATCACGTCCTGGTCGGCGCGCGGCGAATCGGGCACGTCGGCCAGGTTCTCGGCCACCGTCTTGCCGGTGATCGTGATGCAGTCGCCGTGAAGGAGGCCGGCCTTCAGCAGGATCTTCATCACCTGCGGAATGCCGCCGGCGCGGTGCAGGTCGACCGCCAGGTACCTGCCGCTGGGCTTCAGGTCGCACAGCACCGGGATCTTCCTGCGCATGCGTTCAAAGTCGTCGATGGTCCATGTCACTTCGGCGGCGTGCGCGATCGCCAGGAAGTGCAGCACCGCGTTGGTCGAGCCGCCGGTGGCCATGATCACCGCCACCGCGTTCTCGATCGACTTCTTCGTGACGATGTCGCGCGGCTTCAGGTCCGCCTTCACCGCGTTGACCAGCACGTCGGCCGCGCGGCGCACCATCGCGACGATCTCGTCCTCGACGTTGGCCATCGTCGACGCGAACGGCAGGCTGACGCCCAGCGCCTCGAAGGCCGAGGACATCGTGTTCGCGGTGTACATGCCGCCGCAGGAGCCGCTGCCCGGGATGGCGCGGCGCTCGATCTGGCAGAAGTCTTCCTCGCTCATGTTGCCGGCGGAGAACTGGCCGACCGCCTCGAACACGCTGACGATGTTGAGGTCCTGGCCCTTGTAGTGGCCCGGCAGGATGGTGCCGCCGTAGACGTAGAGCGAGGGCACGTTGGCGCGCAGCATGCCCATCAGGCCGCCGGGCATGTTCTTGTCGCAGCCGCCGATCACCAGCACGCCGTCCATCCACTGGCCGCCGACGCAGGTCTCGACGCAGTCGGAGATGACCTCGCGCGAGACCAGCGAGTACTTCATGCCCTCGGTGCCCATCGCCATGCCGTCGCTGATGGTCGGCGTGCCGAAGATCTGCGGGTTGGCGCCGGCGGCCTTCAGGCCCTCGACGGCGGCGTCGGCCAGGCGCTGCAGGCCGGAGTTGCACGGCGTGATCGTCGAATGGCCGTTGGCCACGCCGATCATCGGCTTGCCGAAGTCGCCCTCGGTGTAGCCCATGCCGTAGTACATCGAGCGGTTCGGCGCGCGCGCGACGCCTTCGGTGATGTTCTTCGAGCGGCGGTTGAAGGCCATGGCGGCAGCTCCCTTCAGCAGTGGAAGCCGGCAGTATCGGATCGGCGCTTGCCGCGCGTCCAATATATTTGTACCGTGATTCTGATTCACGGAGCAAATGAATGATCGAGCTGCGCCTGCTGCGCCAGTTCCTCGCGGTGGCCGAGGAGTTGCACTTCGGCCGCGCCGCCGCGCGCCTGCACATGACGCAGCCGCCGCTGACGCTGGCGATCCAGTCGCTGGAGCGCACGCTGGGCACGGCGCTGTTCGAACGCACGCGGCGCAGCGTCGCGCTGACGCCGGCGGGCGTCGCGCTGATGGCGCCGGCGCGGCGCCTGCTGGCCGGCGCCGACGACCTGCCGCGCATCGCCCAGGCCGCGGCGTCGGGCCTGTCCGGCACCCTGCGCCTGGCTTTCGTGTCGAGCATCGCCTACGGCCCGCTGCCGGAGTGGCTGCGCCGCTTCCGCGAGGCCCATCCGGACGTCGCGCTGCAGTTGCGCGAAGCGACGCTGGATGTGCAGCTGGCCGCCTTCGAGGCCGACGAGATCGACGCCGGTTTCGTGCTGCATGCGCCCTCGGCCGTGCCGCCCGGCTTCACGGCGCGGCGCGTGCTGGCCGAGCCGCTGGTGCTGGCGCTGCCGGAGCGCCATCCCGCGGCGGGCCAGCGCAGCCTGCGGTTCGCCGACATCGCCGACGAGCCGCTGGTGATCTTCCCGCGCCAGATCGCGCCATCGCTGTACGACGCCGTGCTGGCGGCCTATCGTGCGAATGACGCGACACCGCACATCGGGCAGGAGGCGATCCAGATGCAGACCATCGTCAACCTGGTCTCGGCCGGCATGGGCGTGGCGTGGGTGCCGCAGTCGCTGACGCGGCTGCAGCGGCCGGGCGTGGTCTACCGCCGCGTCGGGGCGGTGGACCTGCGCTGCGAGACCAGCCTGCTGTGGCGCGAGCCCGCGCCGCCGGTGGTCGAACGCTTCGTCGCGCAGGTGATGACGCTGCAGCGACAATCCGCGGCCGGCGCGGTCCGACCCCGGAGCGGACGGGCCGCGCCCTGACTACGTGGAGCCTTCCCCGATGCTCGTGCATCCCGAATTCGATCCGATCGCCCTCTCGCTGGGCCCGCTGAAGATCCACTGGTACGGCTTGACCTACCTGGTCGCCTTCGGGCTGTTCTTCTTCCTCGCCAACCGGCGCGCGAAGCTGCCCTGGTACGCCGAAACCGGCTGGAACCGGCGCGAGATCGAGGACCTGCTGTTCTGGGGCGTGCTCGGCACCATCATCGGCGGCCGGATCGGCTACGTGCTGTTCTACAAGCCGGGCGAGTACCTGGCGAATCCGCTCGAGGTCTTCGCGGTGTGGAAGGGCGGCATGTCCTTCCACGGCGGCATGCTCGGCGTGATCCTCGCGATGGTGCTGTATGCCCGCAAGCGCGGCCGCGACTGGCTGGAGGTCACCGACTTCATCGCCCCCTGCGTGCCCACCGGTATCGCCGCGGTACGCCTGGGCAACTTCATCAACGGCGAGCTGTGGGGGCGGCCGGCGGACCCGTCGCTGCCCTGGGCGATGGTGTTCCCGCAGGCCGGCGACGGCATCGCGCGCCACCCGTCGCAGCTGTACCAGGCGGGGCTGGAAGGGCTGACCTTGTTCGTGCTGCTGTGGCTGTACGCACGCTCGCCACGCAAGACCGGCCAGGTCTCGGGGGCGTTCCTCTTCGGCTATGGCGTGTTCCGCTTCACCGCCGAGTACTTCCGCCAGCCCGACAGCCACCTCGGCCTGCTGGCGCTGGGCATGAGCATGGGGCAGTGGCTGTGCGTGCCGATGATCGCCGGCGGCGCGCTGCTGTGGGCCTGGGCCGGCCGGCGCGAGGGTCGTCCGGTTCGCGCCCGGTAGGATCACGCCCCATGCGCCAGATCTTCCTCGACACCGAAACCACCGGCCTGAATCCCGAGAGCGGCGACCGCATCGTCGAGATCGGCTGCATCGAGATGGTCAACCGCCGGCTGACCGGCGTGGACAAGCATTTCTACCTGAACCCCGAGCGCAAGGGTGATGCCGAGGCGATCGCTGTGCACGGCCTGACCGACGAGTTCCTGGCCGACAAGCCGAAGTTCGCCGAGGTGGCCGACGAGCTCTTCGAGTACCTCGCCGGTGCGGACATCGTCATCCACAACGCCGGCTTCGACGTCGGCTTCCTGAACGCCGAGTTGAAGCGTCTGGGCCGCGAACCCTTCCACACGATCGCCGCGAAGGTGACCGACACGCTGGCGATGGCGCGCGAGATGTTCCCCGGCAAGGCGAACTCGCTGGACGCGCTGTGCCGGCGGCTGGAGGTCGACAACACGCACCGCACGCTGCACGGCGCGCTGCTGGACGCCGGGCTGCTGGCCGAGGTCTACATCCGCCTGACCCGCGGCCAGGACTCGCTGGTGATCCACCACGACGACGCCGACGCGTCGACGCCGCAGGCCGAGCTGGCGCGCGACCTGTCGGTCTTCGTGCTGCCCGTCATCGAGGCCTCGGAAGCCGAGGCGGCCGCCCACGAGGCGGTGCTGGCCGACCTGGACAAGGCTTGCGGCGGCAAGACGATCTGGCGCGCGGTGTTCGCTGCGAAGCTGGAGTCCGAAACGGCTATGGCATAATCCGCGCTTCGCTGACCGGCAACGGCAGCGAAACACCCGGAATTCCGGGCGGTTAGCTCAGCGGTAGAGCACTGCCTTCACACGGCAGGGGTCGCAGGTTCGAACCCTGCACCGCCCACCAGTTTTCTTGGTAAGTTGTTGATTTTGAAGGTCTAAGACGCACGCTTGCGGCGATTTTCAGCAACGGATCACGGCAGTGATCTTTGTAGGAGATCGAAGTGCGAAAGACCATCAACCTGGCCGCCGCCGTGCGCGCCATGGCCGACCGTCAGGCGGCCGACCTAACGCTCCAGGAGCTCGTCAAGGCCTACGCCGTTGCGAGCCTTGCTGATAGCGACCTGCGCCTTCGCAAGTGGACCGACGCATTCGGGCATGAGTCCGCGTGGCGCATCACCTCGGAGCACCTCGAAACGGCCGCGCAGGCCATGCTCGAGATCTACAAGCCTTCCAGCGTCAATCGCGACCTGTCCGCGCTCGGCTCGGTGTATCGCTGGGCGAGGGACCGGCGGTTGTCCCCGCGCGGCTTTCGTAGCCCGACGCTGGACGTGCGGCGGTACGACGAGGGCATCCGACGTGTCGAGATCACGGACGCCGAACTGCAGGCATTGCGCGACCGTGCCCTCGGTTTTCGCGACCGGCGCTTCGGGGTCTTCGTGTCGCTGTTAATGGACACCGGAGCACGCAAAGGCGAGTTGCTCGACCGGTCATGGGCTCAGGTCGATTTGGAGCGTTGCGAGATCACGTGCCCCACGACCAAGACCGGGGTTCCCCGCATCCTGCACTTCCGCCCCGCCACCGCCGATCTGATTCGTCGTGTGTACAGGACACACAAACCCGAGGCATTGCTGTTCGAGGGCAGGGTGCCGGGGCAGCGCATCGACTACAAGAAGGCATGGGCGACGCTGGTGGCCGACATCGGTCGGCCGGATCTGCACATGCATGACGTCCGTCACGCAGTGGCTGCGGCGTTGCTGCGCTCGGGTACAACCCTTGCCGTGGCGGCCCAGGTGATGGGCCACGATCCGGCCGTACTGGCGCGTCGGTACGGTCACCTTGAAACTGGTGCTTTGCGTCGGGCGCAGGAGCAGGCATGGGCGGCGACAAACTGATGCCGGATGACGAGGTGGACTTCGTGTCGATGCAAGCGGTCTACAACCGCGGGTACAGCATCGCGACCCTGGCCACAGCGATCGAAAAGGTTGGCTTACTCGGCCAAGATCGATACGGCCGATGGACGTTCTCGAACGAGAAGAACGCTGAACATGTCGTCCGAGCGCTCGACGCGCTGGCAGCCCGCTACTCCAAGGAAGCGCAACAGGATGGGTGGCAGCCTTCAGATGACGAGCCGCTGGGCAACCCCTGGTACGAGTGCGGGTGGCGGTCTGATGAGCAACCCGCCTTTGACGACATCCAGCGAGGGCTGGAGCCGGCCCCCCGCGTCAAGGGAACCACGAAGAGCAACAACGCGAACATCAACATCATCGGGACTTTGGTGGGGGTCCTCGACGGAACGTTGCAGGGACTGCCAAAGGACTTCGTCTACGAAAGTGACGCAAAGTTCTTCGACATCGTGTGTCCCTTGATGGAAGGTTACGCCGGGCTGAGCAGGCGAAACATGCAAGACAAATTCGCTGAGGGTCGTCATGCAATCGGCCTGCATGGTGGCCGCGCAGCTGGCGGCAGGAGCACGTAGCACCGCAAGTTCTCGGCGGCACCGCAACTGCCGACGTCAAGAGGTGGCAGATGGTCCAGTACTCCTCACGCCGCAAGCGTGCAGCAATTGAGGAGCTACTTTGAACATGTGTACTGAATGGACGACCGGCCTCGAGGCCTGGGCCGAGTTCGTCGCGAACCACCCCGAGCTCGGCTATCGCCGGGATCACTGGGCCTTCCACAATTTTCTCCGCCACTTCAAGCAGGCGCTGATCGACCACGACGCGATCCGCTTCGCGAAGCGGCGCTTCTGGGTCGCTCACCGCGATCGCTTCACCTCTGTCGCGTTCGCTTGCGCTACCGGCGTAGAGGCTACCGACAAGGGGACCGTGTCGTGATCGCCGGCTCGATGGATAACTTTGAGGCCGAGGGCGTTTCGGGCGCCCTACCGATCGCGCCGAGCGAGGGTGGTGTGACCGATCGCGTGGCTTCGTTCACGCGGATCACCTCGTCCGTCCCCGCCGAGGTCTCGAAGGTGTTCGCGCTCGAAGACGATCGCGTGACGAAATCGGTCAGCGCGCACATTTCGCAGGGCACGCTGGAGCGGCTGTCGTGTCGCGATCTGAGCGAGTTCGCGACCGTCCTGAGCGGGTTGCAGCGCAACCAGTGCCTGATGTATGGGGTCGCGGGGCGTGATCGTTTGAACCTGATGACCGACGCCGCGTGGACTGCTGCTGGACGACCCGCTACGGCCGTCTCGCGAACGGAAGCTAACGTTCGTTGGGCGCGTGGTGACGTCGGCGTGCTGATGCTGGATCACGATCCGCAGCCGGGCATGCAGGCTCATCCCCCTGCGGACCTGGTCGAGTTGCTGCGCCGAGAGGTGCCGGAGCTGGCAGACGTGGACATGTTGACGTGGCCGTCCGCTTCGAGCCTCATTTTCAACCGCGACACGGGCGAGGTGGTCAACCCGCTGAAAGGCAGCCGCGTCTACATCCTGGTCGAAGACGCGGAAGCGATCCCGGCATGGGGAGGCTACATCGTTGAGATGATGTGGGCCGCGGGATACGGCGTGTTCACCGTCTCGAAAGCGGGGCGACTGCTGGAACGGGGCTTGTTCGATACAGCCGTGTGGCAACCGAGCCGCATCGACTTCGCTGGCGGAGCCATCTGCCGAGCACCGCTCGAGCAGCGTCGCGGCGAGCCGATCCTGCACGAGGGGCTTCACCGGCGCCTTGCATCGCGAGTCGATGGCCGGATCGAGCCCGTTCCGCGGTCGCTGAACGACAGCGAGGTCGAAAAGGTCGCCGAGCACAAAGGCCGTGCTCGCATCGCGAAAGCCGCCGAGGCCGAGGCGGCGGCCGCCCGGTTCATCCTCGAACAAGGCGCAAAGATCGAGAAGGCGGGGTTGATACTGGGCCGCCCGGCGGAGGTCGCTCGTTCGCGAGCGATAGCAGACGTGCAAGCGATGCTCCGTCAAGATCGGCCCGAACTGCACGGCGACGTGGCGGTTCAGGTCGTGCGGCGCAACGGCCAGGTGGAAGAGGTTAGCGTTGACGCGATCCTGCAGCGCAAGGACGAGTTCAACGGTCTCAAGACTTTGGATCCGATCGAGCCCGACTACAACGGTGGCCACGTCGTCGGCAAGCTGTTCCTCACCGGACCGGTCCCGACATTGCACTCGTTTGCGCACGGCGGCAGCACGTACAAGCTGGTGGGCCAGACCGGCGCCGTTGAAGTGGCAGTCGGTGCGCTACATCGCGCCGTTGACGACACGCTTGATCGCCTTCGAGATGCGGGCGACCTGTACGACTATGGCGACGCGCTCGCAACGGTATCTGCCGACGGAGCGTTGGTGACGATCACGAAGGGGCTGCTGCAGTACACCCTCAGTTCGCGCATCAACTTCTACCGAAACAAGTTCGACGCAAAGCGGGGTCGTTGGCTGCGGTTCGAAGAAGACCCTGCGCCTTCGATTTGCAGCTCGGTCTACGAACTTGGGGAAAACCGAAAGCTACCGCGACTCAGCGCGGTTATCACGGCGCCCATCATCGTAGGCGATCGATTGCTACTGCGCTCGGGATTTGACGCGACGTCTGGCCTGCTCTTGGTGCTGCCTGCCAATGCGCATTCAACGGCAGTGCCGACAGACCTTCAAGCAGTACAGAGGGCGTTTCATCGCCTGCTAGCGCGGTTCGAGACGTTCCCCTTCGACACGCCGAACGATCTCGCTGTGTTCCTCGCGGCGCTGTTCACGGCGGTCCTGCGGCCGGGCTTGCGAGCTGCGCCTGGTTTCGCGTTCGACGCGCCGGCGCAAGGCACGGGCAAGTCGCTGCTGTCGGAGTGCGTGGCCATCGTAGGCACTGGGAGTGCGCCGAGCTCGTTGCCGCACCTGCACGACGACGAACCTGAAGTGCGCAAGCGGGTGGTGTCGTTGCTGTTCAAGGGCGCGCCGGCAATGATTTGGGACAACATCAAAGGCGCATTCGACTCGCCCACCTTGGCCTCGCTGCTGACGACCGAGCGGTTCAACGACCGGTTGCTCGGCGAGACGCGGCTGCTCACGTTGCCCAACCGCATGCTTGCACTATTCAACGGGAACAACATGATGCTGCGCGGGGAGTTGACCCGGCGGATCCTCACGTGCCGCCTGGACGCCAAGATGGAGCGACCCTATCTGCGGCGCTTCTCGCTCAGCCCTCGTGAAACTTGCACAAGAGAACGGCAGGACATCGTTCGCGACGTGCTGACCATGGTGCGCGGGTACCAGCTCAACGGCAAGAGCTTCGCCTCAACAATTTCTCTGGGTAGCTTCGAAGAGTGGTCGGCCGCCGTGGTGCGCCCGATCCTGTGGCTGGCCAACACTTTTGACACTGGCCTGCTCGTCGGCGATCCGTTGGCGAAGTTGACGGCGAGCGAGGACGACGACGATGACTTAGCGGCGTTGCTCGAACTGCACCGCGCCTGGCACGACGTGTTCGGGGAAGAGCCGACCACGGCGGGCGAGGCGATCGATACAGCATATGAAACCGGCTCGCTCGCCGGGCTGCCGTCGCAGGAGGCTGCCACCAACCGGCTTCGTAAAGCCATTGAGGACTTCCTGCCGGGGTCACACACTCGATGGAACGAGCGGGCGCGCGAGCTTGGAAAGCAGCTCGGATACCGGCGTGGGCGTGTCGTTGCCGGAACCCGGCGCTTCATACGGCTGGATCAGCGCGCAAGCGGAGGCGTGCGGAAGTGGGTCGCGCAGCTCGACGGCGGAGCGTCGAAGTCATGAATGGGATCAATGGAATCAGCTGCATTGCCTTAGAGAACACCGGGATTAGCAAATCCGGGGAGCCTTGTAGCAAGCCTTCACGTACCCGACCGTACCCATCCTTCGACGTGAGCGCTCTGCTTGCTGTCTGGGTCCAGACTTTCGGTGATCAACCGGTTCGCGCTGTTGCGCTCCTCCATACCGCACGCACGTCTGGGGAACTGAGCAGGGCGCTCGGCAATCCGTTGCCGTCGGCACGATCACTCGGTCGCCTTCTTGCGGCGCGCGAGGGGTGTTCTATTGGCGACCTCCAGTTGGCTCGATCGGTGGATCGTCACGACAATTGCGCACTGTGGCAGGTCCGGTCGGTGTCCGGGCGGATGCTGATTCCGGTGAACGCCTACGCTGCAGTTCGTCTGCCGCAGCAGATCTCGTTGATGGATTCGATGTCCACCGAGGCCGCGACATGATCATCGAGATCTACATCGGTTCGGGGCTCGAGCTGCGGCATCGCGTGTGCACAGAACGCGTTGAAGAAGGTACCTTCGCCGAGTCAGGGCTGGTGCTCCGCATCATCGAAGCGTCCAGCGTCGCCTCGACTGACCTTTGGCGGGGAAGCAACGCCCTCGTGGACCGCCCGACATGGCGGCAGGTCGGGGAGTTTGCGATCGATGGCGTCACCCACTGTTCACGCATACCACGCGTCGAGGTGCTCCATCCGATCGCCGACGGTGAACGGTGGCGATCGATCGATTTTCTGATCGGTGGCTATTTCCATCGCGTTTGGCGCTCCGGCCGACTTGAGCGCGGGTGCCGACACGTGATCGACACGCCCTGAACTTCGCGGTTCGGTTTCTGCGGCGGCCGCTACCGCATGGTGGCGGGCGTTCGACTTCCCCTTTTCGCTCGGTGCTGATCCGCAAGGTGTCGGGCTTTAACCCATTGATTCGCCATGAATTCTTCTACCTTTCTGAACTTCTTCGCCTCATATGGAGACGCGACGTCCTACCCAGAACCTGACGAGGACTGGCAGGCCCCGGTGGAACTCGTCCTGTTTCAGCAGCGTCTTCGCGAGTTCAAAGCCATTCCGGCGGAGCGGCGAACGTTGCACGATCGTGTCGTCTACGGTGGGTCGAACTGGCTACTGTCGCCCGACAAGATCAGCGGCGTCGATCTGAACGAACTGCTGCCTCACCTTCGCCGTGAGGTGCGCGACGCTGCGCTGACATCCGTCGGTGGCAATCGAAGCGTCCACTTCTCAACGGACGCGCGCAAGCGGGCGTTCATTGCCGCCGCGATTGAGCTCGAGCTCACCGGCGAAGTTGGGGCCGTCTTCGATCGGGAACGGCTAGCCCTCGGCCTGCCTGTAGTACTCGCATCGGATGTGCGCGTCCACCCTGTTGGCGAAGGCCGCGCCCGATGCGTTGATCCTACTGGCACGAACCGTCGTTGACGCCATCGCTGGGTAAGTCGAGCCGGGACGGGGCCGATGCGGCGAAGGATTTGCGCCGCATCGCGTCATCGCAGCTCGTCTCGATCCGCGTTCCAGAGGACGGCTTTAGGTTCCAGCGACTGAGCGTTAAGGCGCGCGGGCGAGATTTCACAATGTGGTAAGATGAGTCTTCTCAGCAAGAGCCATCGGTGCGCGCTCGATCTTGTAGGTCGATACGCTGAACGACTGAGACGCCGCAGCCGATGAGTCGGGCCGTCCTTGTGATGCCGACGCCGTCGGCACGGAGCTGGCGGATCTTCGCCTCGACGTCTGGCGCAACTGTTGGCCGACCAATGGGTTTTCCGGACTTCGTCCCTGCTGACCTCGCTCGAGCAAGGCCTGCCTTGACGCGCTCCTGGATCATCCCGCGCTCGAACTCGGCGAACACGCCCATCATCCCGAACATCGCCTTGCCCGCGGGCGTGGTCGTGTTCAGCCCCTGCTGGTGCAGATAGAGGTCGATCCCCGTCGCATGCAACTCCTGCAGGAGGCCGACGAGGTCGATAAGCGAGCGGCCAAGTCGATCGACTGACCAGGCGGCCACCAGGTCAAATTCGCGCCTCGCTACGCCCTTCAGCAGCGCGGTGAGGCGAGGGCGCTCGCGCGGAGCCTTTGCGCCGCTGACACCCTTGTCCACGAACTCCTCGGCAACCGTCCAGCCCAAACGCTGCGCGACCTCACGAAGCTCAACGAGTTGCGCCTCGGTCGATTGCCGATCAGTGCTGACGCGCGCGTACAGGGCCACCCGCCGTGAGCTCTTCCCGTTTCCGGTCATGCTGTCTCCCACCGTTCAAAGGTTCTGTCAGGGTGACAGTCTGTAGTGGTTGGGTACTGAAAGCAATTGGTTTCGGTACGGACGCATTGATGCAGCCCTCACCCCGGGAACGATCGCGTCGTTCTCGCGACAGGGTTTCCGTACAGGACTAGACAGGGTCGCAGTGCGACGGCGTCGCGCGACGGCGCGTTTCAGTCAGGGATGGGTAGCCCGTAGGGCGCGCCCCCGCCGCCCGGCACCAGGTCTTCAGTCGCGAGGTTCTTCCCCAGACCCTTGGAAGCGAAACCCGCATAGGTAACGGCCCACGCGGATCGATCCTGCAGCACGTTCAGAGGCGGCGTGCTCGAAGCAGCAGCAGCGTCTGTCCAGCCCCCCCAATCGAACCGGCTCACCCGCATGTAGTTGAAGACGTTGTCCTGCAGAATCACCCGCGTGGCCAAACCCTCAGCTTCGTTCAACCTCGCACCAAGTGCATGAATGTTCGTGCGTGCAGCGGCCCACGCGCCGGTCCACCCGGCGCTCGGGTTTGGCTTCGAGGCACGGAGCTGCAAGCACACATTGACATTTGCGAAGGTTCTTCGCAGTTGAAACGCGGCAACGGGCTCGTTCGCTTCGCACTTCAACATGTCGGTCCACGTACCGCCACCGCCCGGGCGGCTGTTGAAAATGGCCTCCAGCGTCGTGCGCAGCGTGGAGCCTTCGAACCGTCCCAGCACGACGGTCGTCAAGTGGACAGGGCGGGTGTGCGTGCTGCGGCTGTCCTCCGCTGCGAGCACCACCCACTTGCCCGGTGGAACGACAAGTTGCTTCTTGACCCCCAGCCAACCCACGGTGATTGAGCCCGGGCCTTGGAACACATCGCCGATCGCGAACGAAACGGCTCCGCTGGGAGCGGCAGCCGCTATGCGCGCAGGCTGCACGTCCGGCCCGGCACCTGGCGGTAAGCCGTCGGTTGCTGTTGCCTGAGCATTCCCAGGGGCTGCGCCGTCCTGCTTCGTCTTGGCCAACGCCGCTCGCGCGAGAGGGGCGAAGAAGCCTTCGGGAAACCTTGCCAGGTATGCCTGGTAGGCGTCTGCCGTCCCGACGCGCTCAGCTGAGCGCCAGTACTCAGCCTCCAACGCGGTTGGTGCCGCTGCGCTCGGCGGGGAACTGGCTGCTGTTGCTGCAGCCGCGCAGAGCACTGGGCAGGTCGATGCGGCGAGCGCCGCGAGCAAGCGAAGTGGGGTGGTGCAGCCAATCAGCGACATCGTTCCTCCTCCGAGCGGGATGGATCGTGACGATGCTAGCTGCGTCGAAGGGCACGTCCGTCGCTCGCCGGCAACGAAGGCCGCGGGCGCGCACGGAAATGCCAAGCATTGAGATCAATTCGGAGGGGGACGAACGGACCCCCGGGGTACCCCCAAAACTGTTCCTGCGGGCGGTCCGGTTTACCTCGCTCAGTTGATCGCACTTTCGGAGCAGTTCAGGAACACGACGGCACAAACAGCTCATGAATCGGCACCTCCAGTGCATTCGCAATCCGCTCCACGCTGTCGATGGATGCGTTGCGCGCCTGGCGCTCCGTGTGTCCGATGAACGTGCGGTGCAGTCCAGCGGCGAAGGCGAGCGCCTCCTGGCTCCAGCCTTTCGCGCGGCGCAACCGGATCATGTTGATCGCCAGCAACTCGCGCGCCGACGGGGGCGGCACGGTGTTGCGGGCGGTTGACGGCATCCGCAAAGTCTGCGGTTATGATGCTTTTGAGTCAGCCGCGTTTGAGTCTCAATCTGGGCCCGCATCGTCACCCTCACATGCAGAAGCCGAACACGTTGAACACTTCCGAACGATGTGTGGTCAGCGCGGCCCTGTCTGCTGTCGCTCTCCTGACGGCATGCGGGGGCGGAGGTGGGGGCGGGGATGGCACGCCCCCTGCGGCCTCGCAGCCTGCGCCGACATCGGTGAACGTTGCCGCGGCTTTCGAGCGCTTCGTGCGCCAGCCGCACACGTACGCGTTGACAGGCTCGACGAACACCGGCGTCGCCGTGACAGCTACGCTCACGATCGCGCAAGGGCTCAGTACATCTTCACGCGGCCGAGCGTACGACGTAACCAGCGTGACGATGCAGCTGCGGAACAGTTCCGGCGCGGTCGTTGGCAGTGGCACCGCTTCGCCATGGTTCCTCGCCGGCACCGTCGATCAGGCGTTCGTCGCGACGTCGGACGGCACCTGCGCCGTGACCAGCTCCGGCACCAAGCTGCCCACGAGCGCTTCTGTCGGCCAGAACGGGCCCTATGTGACGGCAACCGAGTACGCCGGCTGCTCGACCCTCGACAACGTCCGTGGACCGATCTCCAGCGGTACGCGTACGCAGACGTGGAGTGTCAACTCGATCGAGGGCGGTACGTATGCCTGCTTGCATACGAGCCGCGTCGATTTCTTCACCACGACCGAGAGCGACTGCGTTCAGGTCGTTGATGCTCGGGGCAACCTGGGCGGTGGAGTTCGCGTCACCTTGAAGGACGCGAACGGGGTCACGACGACCCTCTCCAACTAGTCGCATTCACGCACGGCACGGGTATATGACAAACCTAAGGCAGGCAGCGTAAACGCTGCACCCACGAAGTCTGCGTGCAGGGGCCCTGGGCAACTAGGTCACCTCGGCGCATAGACCGCTTGCGGACCGAACTCGTCTAGGTCTCGGCGCGATTTCGTGGCCTTCGGGAGCGCTTCGGCAGCGCCGTTTACCCCACCAACGCCGCGTAGAAAGGACTGGCCTGAGTTGCCGGTCCTACCGAATGGTCCAAGTCAGACTCCGCGTCTTGCTTGGCGCCATCGAGGGTCCTGGATCCTCGTTCGGGCCGTGCGTGCGACTCCGCTTTAGAAAACTGCGCCATCTCACGCACGGCGTTCAGCTGCCCATTCCTGGGCACTTTCACTATGGAGAACTGCTGTGACCTCCAAGGTACTCGAAACTCACTCGCTTGTGGCGGACTCGGACTCCGACCAATCAGAACTGGTGGCGACCAGTGACTCCAGCGGTCCGTGCGGTCGCTGTCCATTTGCGCACCTGGCCGGCAAACGCAAGCCGGGCAGGCCTCCGAAAGACACAACGACGGTAACGGTGGTGGCGGCGCCGGAGCCGTCGAATTCGCTCATTGACGGTATGCAAACACTCGGATCGTCTGAGCTTGGGCAATTGATTGGCCGCACGCAGAAGTCGATCAAGGTCGATTGCTTTCGCCGTCCGCATACGCTGCCCCCGCGGTTCGTGATCCCGGGCACGCGGAAGATGCTATGGCGCGTTAGCGACGTGAAGAGATGGATGGATGAGATCGTTCGGGTGCAAGAGGAGCGCGAACGCGAACGCGAGGAACTCGCTCGCCGACTCGGGGTAAGCAAAGACGCAATTCGGATGGATGCGCCCCCGTTGAAGGGGCGCCGTCGCAAGCGGTAAGTTTCCCCAAGAGGGTCCGCCGCGCCGACTGAGGTAAATGCCCGTCGGCGCGCAGCGTGCTTACCCCACGCCTTGGGGGGCGGGCGGGTTGCCTCCATGGGGCGAGTCAATATGACGGCCACCCGTCGCGCTTTGCCATTCGCTCGGGCTCATGTGATGGAGGGATGGAGGAGACGAAGGTAGAAATCGAGCGTGCAACCCGAGGCGTAGTGAGGACGCCCCATGTCGTACGCCATGCTAGAGCTCGTCGTCGCTATCCGAAAGCAGCTTCTTCAGAATCCCATCGACGTCAGCGACCTGTTCACGTGCAGCTTCGAAGAGTGTGTACAGCGCTGCATATGATGACCGCGTCTCCCAGGTGACGCGGCCCCGCCAGTCTATAAACATAAAAACTAGTTCTTCGGTCCAGTAGAAACGCTCGTTGTCGCCGTCGAAGGCTTGATAGCGTCTTTGAGCCAATCCAATGCGCTGCTCCTTGTACTCCGACTGCAAAAACAACGGATAGACGTCGTTCGTTCCGTGCGTCAAGGACTCCGGAGGATCAGAAACTTGCCAGGTCAACTGGCCCTTTGACGTCAGCTTCGTCAGTTCGGACAACAAACGCGTGATCTGCATCTCAGAAGGCATCTCTCACTCCCACTTTGCATCCTTCTCGCGCTGCTCTAGCGCGGTCACAACACCCTGCAGATCAGCGAAGATCTTCCAAAGGTCGTCCTCTGCGTACTCGGACGCTGGAATCCAACGGAGAAGCGCTTTGCGTCGCCCACGAAGAGCACGTATGAGTTGGTCGATGGTTGCCCGCTCGCTTCTTGGAAGCTTGATACGAAGGTTCTCAAGAAGCGCCCGAACGTTTGCAAGCTCGCCCAGAGTGTCGCTGCGGCTCAGGGGCCAAGTCCGAATCAGCGTGGGCAATGACTTTGCAGATGCCGCGAGAGACTTCCGCAGTTCCGGAGTTCGAGCCCTGAGTGCGAACGCACGCTTTAGGGAGCGTGTGACCACAAGGACCCAAACAGTGATTCCAAAGCCGACCAGACTGAGAAGGTCAGCGACCGGCGAAACCCACTGGGGAAGGGTGATGTCAGCCACGTGCTCTAACGTTTGAGATAGCGCGCCTGAGCCAGGAGGTGGCTTTTGGGCGCGGGGTCGATGATACGCCGGACGGCCTCGCGGCCCAAAACGCCTAGTCCGCGCCATCCCGCAAAAGGCAAACGACGGTGCGTTCGTAGATGGCCTCGACGAGCTGCAGCGCCTCGTATGTGAGATGGTTTCCGGCGACGCCATCGCGGCGATGCGCGCGAGCGTTGCGCTGATCGACGCCGCGGAACTGGCGTCTTTGGTACATCGAAGCTTAAAGTCGGTCAGGGTCGACAGCATTCGCCGACCCGAGACGTTGCCACCGCGCTACATCATTCCCGGAACGCGCAAGCTGCTGTGGCGCCTGGAAGACGTGAAGGAGTGGATGGACGAGATTTCTATCGTGGAAGCCGAGCGGCTGCGCATCGAGCAGCAGCGGCGGAACGGCGTGCCACGTGACGGAACCAGTTGGCGAAGCACACGATGGCCGAGCTTCAGGCGCTCGGCCGTAGGGCGACCGCCGCGCTGGCTGAGCGCAAGACTCGCGGTCGGAAGCAGGCCCGTGAGACCCAGCGCAGCAGTCGTGTAGTTCGGCTTGTCAGGGCTCGGCGAAGGTGACTCCCGAGCCCCAACTGTCAGGTCGTGTTGGCGTCGTCCGCCCGCGTCCCCGGCGCCGACAGGTCTGGAACCGTCAGCTCGGAGAGGTCGAGCAGCGGTATCCAGTCCTCGGAAAGAGGGCCGTTCGGATCGTACTCGGTGCAAATTCCGCCGCAGAAGAACGTGACAGAGTCGTCGGGCGCGACGACAGTCTCGTTTCGCTCAGGCAGGGGACTTGATGTTGCTGTCGAGCGCTCGCGCTTCGGCGGAACCGTCGGGTCAGGTTGCGAGTCGATGCTTCTCACGACAGCCACTGTACGCGTTCTGAGGTCGGGTCGCCTTTCCACGACTTGGTCGGCACCTACTTGAGGCTTAGGGCCCCTTTTGCGGTTCGGCTTGCCGTTCTTTGTTGATCGAGGCAGTGAAGCCGCCGGTCGTTTCAGAGCGGCCCCTGCGTAAGATAGCCGGCGGTACGTACGAGGTCGTAGTAATGGTAGATCGGCGACGGGGAGTTTCCGCGCCGCTCGGCGGCCGAGGGCGCGATCATGGCTATTGAATGCAGCAGCGACTTCGGAAACCTTTCCGCAGCCGACCTTCCCATCAACTCGTCGGACCCCAACTGGTGGGAGTAGCGGAAGTATTCGAGCGACACCTCCTTCAGCGTGGTGGCAATCGTTTTGAGTTGGTGACCCTGCCCGCTAACTGGAACCATGTCGTCATAGCTTCGCTTTGCGTCCCGTTGTGTTCCAACCGCTTGGACGAACAACTCCTGAAATCGTTCAGGAGTTGTGCCGACAGAAGCGATTTCATCGAAAGCCCGTGGATGGCCTTGCCTGAACGCGCAAAGGACTGCCATCCACAGCAGCTGAACGTGTTGGCCCACGGCATTTGCGCACGCAGCGGAAAGCATCTCAAGTAGTCTTCCCTGCGAACGGAGGTCGACATTGAACACCTTTGCGACCCAGGCGAGCACTGCTTGCGGACTGGCTTCGACGTTGTCATCTTTGAAAGCCCGTTGTGGCAGTCCCAGCTCATATCGCCTGGTTGGCAGAGGTCGGTGGTTCAGCAGGAGCGCAGCGAACTTCCAGTGCGATGCAGGCGGTAGCGCATAGGTAACATCAAAGAATCTATCCAAATACTCCCTGGCGGCGAAACCAGATCCGTACACCGCCTTTGTCGCCTCTGACAGTTGCTCAATATTCGTGGAGATTACAAAGCAAACGCCGTTCGCTCCAAAGAGATGCTTCATACCCTCAAGTAGAGAGATCGCAAACGTTGGCCTACAGCGGTCCAGCTCGTCGACGAACACAAATAGAGGGAGAGATCTTTTGCCATCCTTTGTGAGTGCATGGATGGTCTCCTCCAACGACCGGCGAAATGCACTGATGACCGTTGCTCGTTCGCCTTGCTCTTCCAGGGCCTTCTCAAAGAACAAGTCAAGGGCGGCGCCAATTTGCTCGCGCCCGTCGTCGCTGAGCGCGAGGTCCTTCAATGCAGTGACATCAAGCCCTCCGGCAGCGGCCATGCGTATGGCGTCGGCAACGTCGTTGATCGATTCACCCAACAGCTTACCGCCGACAGCTTTGCCAACGTGAAGCATCGTTGGGACTGCGGCTTGCCTAAAGTTCTTTACGGCCTTGCCAAGCGCCTTCGACGCCTTGAACTTTGCGGCTTTTAGCAATCCTGCGTTCCTAATCTCCGAATCCAGGGCGTCCTTAAGGGCAGCCATGAATGCCATGAGTGGGTCCGCGGCGAAATCGGCTGCCCAAGCGTCGAAGACTACAACAGGGTGAGGTGTTGGTTGATTCTTGAGCGAGGCTGCCCACCGCTGAACGAAAAAGCTTTTCCCAGTCCCCCAGCCAGCATCTAGTGCCAACGTGAATGACCGAGTGGCGTTTCCGTTTGGGGCGACGACTCGACTTCGAAGGTACTTCGTGAGGTATTCAGCGTACGCCTCGCGTCCCAGGGCATCGTCGTCCCAAGATCCCATCTGCGTTGCTCCATTCTAGTGCGCTTCTTTCGGTAGCGCGGAGGAGTGTTGGGATACGGCCGTAGCCGCGTCGGTTCGTGATCTCGTGCGGTGTCGTGGTCGCATTGGCAATCTCTTGGTGGGGTGAGAAGTCCGCAGTTCGAGACGATTCAATCTCGTCGAGCTGTGATCCCGTTGAGGGGAAACACCGATTCCGTCAAGTGATCGCGCGGGCAGCAGACCCCGGCGTAACGACCAGCGTAGCCTTGGGCGACGAGCCACGCGGCTTAGAACTGACTGTCCAGAAGCCTTTGCGGGTGTGACCAATGCCGATCAGATCGATATCCGATGAAGTTCGCGAGCTCGGAACGTGGTGGCTTCCGAGCGATCCAGCGCGATCGGTGCCCGGCACGTTCACCTGGAAGGACCGGGATGCTTGGCTGGAACTCCATGATGAGCTTGAGCGACGCGAGGTCAACAGTAGGCCGGCGGACCGATACCCGGTCATCCACGGGCGCCTCTACACGGGCGAGCTGGTGAGCATGCTCGATGCGCTTAATGCGGGCCCACGACCGTTTCCCTGGGCCGTGTCACGCGTGCAGAAACTCACCGCGCTGCATGTGGTCGTCGGTTCCCATGTTGACGAAGGTACGCCTCTGACTCAGTTTAGTGCCCGACTGCCAGGACTGCAGCACTGGCTCTCCAGGCGCTGGTACACGACCGAGGTGGCTCCGGTCGACGACGGCAGGCCGCACGTGACCATCGTCGCGAAGTACCCCGAGGTTGCCATCGTCAACCTCGCCGATGCCAAGCTTCAGTTGAGTCTTGACGTGCTCCCGGAGGAAAAGGGGCAGGGCGGCTTCGTGCTGTCAACGATGGGCCGCGTGACGATCATCCCGACCGTGCCTCAGCCGTTTGGCACGTTGCTCGAAATCTTCGGTCGCGTTGCGGCCCTGCTGACGATGATGTCCGGGGGGCCGATCTCGACCGACCAGATTCTGGTTGCGCTCGCCGGCGGTGGTCTGGACAGTTCGGTTCTTCTGAGCCTGAGGAACTCCGAGACTTGCACGTTCACCGAAGAGGATCAGTTCTTCCTCGTCGAGCGAACCTTGGGTACCTCCTTGAGCGAAGCGCTGACGCGTTGGTTTGACGTCTACAGCAACATCGACCTTCCGAGCCGCCTCGCTGTTGACGTGCTGAACGATGAGGGGAACACCCACTTGGACTTTCTCGGCGTCATGCAGGCCCTCGAAGGTTTCCATCGCGGTCTGAACAGGCCGGCGCCCGGTGTCAGGGTCACGCTGCGCGAGCGCCTGCTGAGCTTGGCTGAAGTGATCCCTGATGACATCAGGCGAAAGATCATCGGACACGATTTCGGCGTGGTCGGGAAGTGGGTGAAGGCCAGAAACGCCTACTCGCACTGGGATGTGACGCTGATGCCCGATGCCATCGATGGCATGGAGCTCATTTCGGCGATCCGGCGGCTGAAGATGCTGCTGCGGGTGAGCTACCGTAAGCGCTCCTCCAGACACGTCCCTTGCGGACGTGTCTATTTGGCGCTAGGAGGCGTGAGCCGCCAGGGCAGCAGGGCTTCGAAGTCGTCGGCGGTCTTGGCCTTGGGCAGCTCCACCAGGAGCGC